>NZ_AP023354.1:0-4800000 GCF_018324685.1 Actinocatenispora sera
AGCTCCCAGGGGAAAAGTCGAGGAACGATAGCACCACCGGCGGACGTTTGGGGACACGGAGTGGTCACGCGACTACCGTTGTGCACCATTTGTCGTCAAGGCAGGGAATGCCGCGCCGCGGCCGGCGTTGTACAGCACGGCGTCGGCGCGGTCCGACCGGCGCGACGCGTACCGTCGGGGCAGCCCGGCAGCCACCCAGACCCACGAGATGGAGCGAGCGTGACACTGACCGACCTGGTACCCGGCAGCGCGGAGCCGGACGCGGTCTACGAGGCGTTCGAGGGCTGGGTCGGCGAGCAGGGCCTCGAGCTGTACCCGGCGCAGCAGGAGGCGCTGATCGAGCTGGTGTCCGGCTCGAACGTGATCCTGTCGACGCCCACCGGGTCGGGCAAGAGCCTGGTCGCGGTCGGCGCGCACTTCGCCGCGCTGGCCGGGGTCGCCACCAGTGGCCGCCCGGGCGAGCAGCGCCGCGGCCGGACCTTCTACACCGCGCCGATCAAGGCGCTGGTGAGCGAGAAGTTCTTCGCACTGTGCGACACGTTCGGCCCGGCGAACGTCGGCATGCTCACCGGCGACGCGAGCGTCAACCCGACCGCACCGATCATCTGCTGCACCGCGGAGATCCTGGCGAACCTGGCGCTGCGGGAGGGCTCCGACGCCGACGTCGATCAGGTCGTGATGGACGAGTTCCACTTCTACGCCGACCCGGACCGCGGCTGGGCCTGGCAGGTGCCGCTGATCGAGCTGCGCAAGGCACAGTTCCTGCTGATGTCGGCGACCCTCGGCGACGTGTCGAAGTTCGAGGCGGACCTGACCCGGCGCACCGGCCGCACCACCACCGTGGTCAGCTCGGCGCAGCGACCGGTGCCGCTGTCCTTCGAGTACGTCACGACGCCGCTGCACGAGACGCTGGAGTTGCTGCTGGAGGACCACCAGGCGCCGATCTACGTCGTGCACTTCACCCAGGCGGCGGCGCTGGAGCGCGCCCAGGCGCTGATGAGCACGAACGTGAGCAGCAAGGCGGAGAAGGAGGCGATCAGCGCGCTGATCGGTGACTTCCGGTTCGCCGCCGGGTTCGGCAAGACGCTGTCGAGGTTGGTCCGGCACGGGATCGGCGTGCACCACGCCGGCATGCTGCCCAAGTACCGCCGGCTGGTGGAGCTGCTGGCGCAGGCCGGGCTGTTGAAGGTGATCTGCGGTACCGACACCCTCGGCGTCGGCATCAACGTGCCGATCCGGACGGTGATCTTCTCCGGGCTGACCAAGTTCGACGGGGTACGGATGCGCCAGCTCAACGCGCGCGAGTTCCACCAGATCGCCGGCCGGGCCGGCCGGGCCGGTTACGACACCGCCGGTACGGTCGTGGTCGAGGCGCCGGACCACGTGATCGAGAACGAGAAGGCGCTGCGCAAGGCGGGCAACGACGAGAAGAAGCGGCGCAAGGTGGTGCGCAAGAAGCCGGCGCCGGGCACCGTGTCCTGGACGAAGGCGACCTTCGAGCGGCTGGTGGCGGCCGAGCCGGAGCCGCTCAGCTCGCAGTTCAAGGTCAGCCACGCCATGCTGCTGAACGTCATCGACCGCGGCGGCGAGCCGTTCCTGTCGATGCGGCACCTGCTGGAGGACAACCACGAGACCCGCGCCGCGCAGCTGCGGCACATCCGCCGGACGATCGCGATCTACCGGGCGCTGCGGGCCGGCGGGGTGGTGGAGGAGCTGGACGAGCCGGACGAGTACGGCGACACCATCCGGGTCACCATCGACCTGCAGGCGGACTTCGCGCTGAACCAGCCGCTGTCGCCGTTCGCGCTGGCCGCCCTGGAGGTGCTCGACCGCGAGTCGCCCTCCTACGCGCTGGACGTGGTGTCGGTGATCGAGTCCACTCTGGACGATCCCCGGCAGGTCCTGTCCGCGCAGCAGTTCGCCGCCCGCGGCGAGGCGGTCGAGGCGATGAAGGCCGACGGCGTCGAGTACGACGAGCGGATGGAGCGGCTGGAGCAGGTCACCTGGCCCAAGCCGCTCGCCGACCTACTCGACGTCACGTACGAGGCGTACGCGAAGGGCCACCCCTGGGTCCGCGACCACGAGCTGTCGCCGAAGTCGGTGGTGCGCGACATGTACTCCCAGGCGATGACCTTCACCGAGTACATCGGCGCGTACAAGCTGGCCCGCTCGGAGGGGGTGCTGCTGCGCTACCTGGCCGACGCGTACAAGGCGTTGAAGCAGACGGTGCCGGACTCGGCCCGTACCGAGGAGCTGACCGATCTGGTCGAGTGGCTCGGCGAGCTGGTCCGGCAGGTCGACTCGAGCCTGCTGGACGAGTGGGAGAAGCTGAGCCACCCGGACGCGGTACCGGATGAGTCCACTGTGGACGACAAGCCGCCGGCGGTGACCGCGAACGTGCGCGCGTTCCGGGTGCTGGTGCGCAACGCGCTGTTCCGGCGGGTCGAGCTGGCCGCGCTGCGCCGGTACGACCGGCTCGCCGAGCTGGACGACGCCGGTCTGGACGCCGACGAGTGGGCCGACGAGCTGGCCGCGTACTACGCCGAGCACGACGAGATCGGTACCGGCCCGGACGCGCGCGGCCCGAAGCTGCTGCAGATCGAGCAGCAGCCGGACCGCTGGCTGGTGCGCCAGGTGCTCGACGATCCGGCCGGCGACCACGACTGGTCCATCGACGCCGAGGTCGACCTGGCCGCGTCCGACGAGGCCGGTACCGCCGTCGTCAACGTCACCGGGGTCCACCGCCTCGGCTACTGACCGCACCCGCCACCGGCTACCGGTGGTCGACCCGCACGCGCAGCGCGGGCCGATCCCGGCGCCGCCGTCGACGATCGAGCGGGACCAGCTCCGCGCCGTCGTGGTGGAGTGTGGCCCGCCCGTGCGCGGATGCA
Organism: Actinocatenispora sera; assembly: GCF_018324685.1. Taxonomy (NCBI): domain Bacteria; kingdom Bacillati; phylum Actinomycetota; class Actinomycetes; order Micromonosporales; family Micromonosporaceae; genus Actinocatenispora; species Actinocatenispora sera. The sequence continues at coordinate 2,892 of NZ_AP023354.1, forward strand.
CCCGTCACGGCAACAGCAGCGTCTTGCCGACGACGGCGCGGCGCTCGATCGCGGTGTGCGCGCGGGCGGCGTGGGCCAGCGGGAACGACTGGCCGACCACCGGCACGATCGAGCCCTCGACCGCGGCGGCGAACGCGCGGGCCAGCAGCTCCCGCTGCCGGGCCGGGCCGAACCGGACGTCGGCGATGCCGTAGCTGGTCAGCTCGCCCGAGCCGGGCACGGTGGCGAAACCGCCATCGGTGGCCGCCCCGAAGCCGAGGAAGGTGCCCCCGGCGGCGACCGCCGCGACGGCGGCCGTCCCGATCGCGCCGCCCACCCCGTCGAAGACCACGTCGGCGCGCAGCGACGGCCAGTCGGCCGCGCCGGTGTCGACCGCCTCGTCGGCACCCAGCCGCCGGACCAGATCGAGCTTGGCCTGGCCGCGCGCGCTCGCCAGCACGCGCGCGCCGGCCGCGTGCGCCAGCTGGACGAGCAGGATCGCCGCCCCGCCGGTACCACCGACCACCACGACCCGCTGGTCCGGCTTGAGGCCGGCCAGCTCCGCCAGTGCCAGCGCGGTCGGCCCGTCGTGCGACAGCGCCGCCGACTCCCGCAGGTCCAGCGCGTCCGGCACGTCGACCAGCTCGGCGGCCGGCGCCACCACCTGCTCGGCGTACGAGCCGTCGACGTACGCGGCGACCCGGCGACCGCGCAGCCCCGGATCGACGCCGTCGCCGACCACCACGACCGTGCCGGTGACCGCGCCGCCCGGCACGTACGGCGGCGTCACCGGGAACCAGTCCCGCGCCTTCCCGGCCCGGATCCGGGTCTCGATCACCAGCGTGTCGATCGCGGCGACCTCGATGAGCACCTCGCCCGAACCGGCCACCGGCCCCGGTACCTGGTGCGCCACCAGCACATCCGGCCCGCCGAACCGGGTCGCCTGCACCACCAGCATCGTCGCCTCCTCGTCTCGCCGGACGTCGACCACCATCCTGAAACATGAAGCTGACTTCAAGTCAAGAACGCGGCGCGGCGCCCCAGCTCCGTTCCTCCTCAGACTGGTCAGACCGGCGTGCGGCCGGCACCTAAGCTGAGCCGACCAACCGGACACTGGGAGACCTGCGCATGACGATCGACGCCAGCCGAAACACCGTCACGTTCCGTCTCGGCTCGGACCGCACCCTCACCGCCGAGGTCCCGGCCCGTGCCGCCGACGGGATACGCCGGGCCTGGCGTACCGTCGCCGACGAGCACGACGCGCGCCCCGAGACGGTCACCGCGATCGACTGCCGCTGGCAGCCCTCCGTCATGGACACCCGGTACCTGGAGCTGACGTTCGACGACGTCGACGTGACGTACGCGTTCGCCCGGCCGGCGGTGGACGGTTGGGACGCGGCGCTGGCCGACGCGACCCGCGCACTCGAGGACGCCCCGCACCAGGCACTCCAGCATCCCACCGCGCCGCGCCCGGCAGCCGAGGCCGCGACCAGCGGGGACCGCCCCGGCGAGCTGCTTCCGGTCGTACACAGCATGTCGCTGCCAGCCGGACGCGAACTGTGGGACACGGTGCCCGCGTTCGCAGTGGTCGACACTGCGCTGTTCGCCACGCTCGCCCGAATCACGACCACGCCGGACGGAATGCTCGCCGCCGAATCGGTGGGCTGGGACGAGATCAGCGGCCAGGAGGAGTTCCTGTCGATGGCGAAGGACGCAGCGCTGCGGCTGATGGCCGGCCTGGACATGGAGACGGTCACCAGCGACGGCGAGATCGCGCTGGTTCGGATCCGGCACGACGAGCAGGTCGCCGGCTCGGCAATCGTCCTCGCCAACCTGCACGGCACGATCCTCGAACGGTACGGCTGGGATGCACAGATCGTCGCCATCCCGTACCCGAACGAGCTGATGATCGTGCCGGCCGACTCCCCCGCGATGGACCAGTTGCGTGCACTGGTACGTAACGCGGAGGCGCGGTCGGCGACCTTCCGGCCGACGCTGATCCGGCTCACCGCGACCGGCCGGGAGATCCTGCTGGAGGGCGGAGCGGAGCCCGAACCGACCGAGGACCCGGCCACCGACCCCGCCGTCAACGTCGTGAACTTCCACCGCGGCACCGACGACGTGCACAGCGCGCTGATGACCGCGCGCGACGACCACGCCGTACGGCGGGCGTGGGCGCAGGTCGTCGAGCGCGACGGGGTACGGGCCGGCCAGGTCACGGCGGTGGCCGCACACTGGGAACCATCCGTTGCGGACAAAGAGTTCATCGCCGAGACGTTCGGCGACGTCCAGCACTTCTTCATCATGGGGCGGCCGGACGAGAACGGCTGGGACGAGGCGTACGAGACCGCCCGGCGCCTCAACGAGGAGGTGCAGAGGCAGCGCATCGAGGAGGAGCTGGCGAATGCCTCGCAGGGCATCCTCGAGAGCACCCGGGATGCGGCGGTGCTGCCGGTGCTGCGCAGCACCTCGCTGCCGAGCAGCGACTGGATCAAGGAGACTCGGCCGTCCTGGCCAGTGGTGGGAGACGCGATCTACGCGACGCTGGCGCGGGTGGCGCTGACGCCGCGCGGCACCGTCGGCATGGGCCACATCCTGCACAGCCAGGTGACCGACGACGAGGACTTCCAGCGGCAGGCCGCGGACGCGGTCGCGGCGGTACTGGACGGCCTCGTCCTGGAGGCCACGGACGAGCTCGGGGCCGCGGACGAGCCCGGTGGCGACACGACGTGCCGGGTGACCCGCCGGGACGGCCTCCTCGCGGCGGGCGCGATCTGCCTGCCCGACTTCCACGAGCGGATCTGCGCGATCACCGGCTGGCCCGAGCTCGTCATCGCCATCACCTGCCCGGACCACATGTACCTGGCCCGACCCGGTACCTCGGCCGCCGACACGCTGCGCACGATGGTCGCCGAGTCGGCGGTCGAGGACCGGGAGCTACGGCCGACGTTGCTGCGCTGCACCGCCGACGGCTTCGAGCTCCTGCTCGAGTCCGCTCTCTAGATCACGCTCCGCACCGGCGCTGAGACACGACCTCCTGCTCCCGGCTCACCTGCCGGGACCGAAGGTCAGGCCTGCTCGGTGACCCGGCCCTCCGCGACGGTGAGGCGGCGGGTGACGTGGACCGCTTCGAGCAGCCGGCGGTCGTGGCTGACCAGCAGCAACGTGCCCGGATAGTCGGCCAGCGCCGATTCGAGCTGCTCGATCGCCGGCAGGTCGAGATGGTTGGTCGGCTCATCCAGGACGAGCAGGTTCACCCCGCGGGCCTGCAGCAACGCGAGCCCGGCGCGGGTGCGCTCGCCCGGCGACAGGGTGTCCGCGGCGCGCAACACGTGATCGGCGCGCAGGCCGAACTTCGCCAGCAGGGTACGGGCCTCGGCCGGCAGCAGCCCGGACGCCGCGGCGAACGCGTCGACCAGCGGTTGCTCGGTCTCGAACGTCTCGCGCGCCTGATCGACCTCACCGACCACCACGCCGGGGCCGAGCGTCGCCGTACCGTCGTCGGGCGCGAGCCGGCCCAGCAGCACCGCGAGCAGCGTCGACTTGCCGGCGCCGTTCGCACCGGTGATCGCGACCCGGTCGGCCCAGTCGATCTGCAGGTCCACCGGGCCGAGCGCGAACCGTCCACGGTGGACGGTCACGCCGCGCAGCGTGGCCACCACCGCGCCGGACCGGGGCGCGGCGGCGATGTGCATCCGCAGCTCCCACTCCTTGCGCGGTTCCTCCACCACGTCCAGCCGCTCGATCGCGCGCTCGGTCTGCTTCGCCTTCGCGGCGAGCTTCTCGCTGCCCTCGATCCGGTACGCCTTGATGTTCTTGTCCGGGTCGGTCTGCTTCTTCGTCGAGTTCGCTACGCCCTTGTCCGACCACGCGCGCTGCTTGCGCGCCCGCGCCAGCAGCTCCTCCTTCCTGCCCGCGTACTCCTCGTACTCCTGCCGGGCCCGGCGTTTCGCCCGCTCCCGTTCCTCCACATAGGACTCGTAGCCGCCGCCATAGGTGCGGATCTGTTGCTGCGCAAGGTCGAGCTCGACCACCCGGTCCACGGTACGGGTGAGGAACTCGCGGTCGTGGCTGACCAGCACGGTGCCGGCCCGCAGCTCGGTGACGAACCGCTCCAGCCGCGCCAACCCGGCCAGGTCCAGGTTGTTGGTCGGCTCGTCCAGCAGGAACACGTCGTACCGGGACAGCAGCAGCGAGGCGAGCCCGGCCCGCGCCGCCTGACCACCGGACAGCGTCGCCATCGGTACGGTCAGGTCCACGGCGAGGCCGAGGTCGGCGGTGACCTCACCGGTACGCTCGGCGAGATCCGCGCCTCCGAGCGCGAGCCAGCGCTCCAGCGCCGTCGCGTACGCCTCGTCGGCGCCCGGGCTCCCCTCGGTCAGCGCCTGCGTCGTCTCGTCCAGCCGGCGCTGCGCCTCGGCGACGCCGGTGCGCCGGCCGAAGAACTCCTCGACCGTCTCCCCCCGCCGCGCCTGCAGCTCCTGCGGCAGGTACCCGACCGTCGCGGTCGGTGGGCTCAGCGACACCGCGCCGGACTCGGCCGTACCCAGACCGGCCAGCAGGCGCAGCAGCGTCGACTTGCCGGCGCCGTTCGCGCCGACCAGGCCGACCACGTCGCCGGGCGCGACGATCAGGTCGAGCCCGGCGAACAGCACGCGGTCACCGTGCCCGGCGGACAGGTCCTTGGCGATCATGGTGGCAGTCATCGAACGCCGATGGTAGTGGCCGCCGCACCCGGGCTGACCACCGATATTGCCGGTGACAGCCGACCGGGCCGACTGCCGATATCGGTCGCGCCGCGCGCCATCTGCGGATAGTTTGCCCGCGTCGTCCCCGTTCCGGTGCACCACCGGGCCACGATCGGAGCGCACGTGTCGGATCGCATCACCCTGACCGCCCTGACCGAGACCGGATCGCACCCGCGGCTGGTCTGGCTCGCCGCCGACCCGGACGGCTGTCCGGTCGGCTCCGCCTACCTGCGGCTGTTCGACTCGGACGGGCGGCGCCACCTCGGCGAGCTGTCGGTCGCCGTGCACCCCGCCCAACGCCGGCAGGGCACCGGTACCGCACTGCTCGCGGCGCTGGTGGCGGCGGCCCGCGCGGACGGCCGGCGCAGCCTGCTCGCCGAGGCGCACGCGGACACACCCGGCGACGCCTTCCTCGCCGCCCGCGGCTTCCGCCGGGTACTGCAGCTGATCTACACCCGGCTGTCGCTGGCCGACGTGGATCGGGCCGCGCTGACCGCCGAGGTCGCCACCCGGCACCCCGGGTACCGGCTGGTCAGCTGGCGCGGCACGGTGCCCGACGAGCTCGCGGCGAGCTTCGCCGCGTCTCGCCGGGCGATGGACGACATGCCGTTGGACGACACCGACTACGGCACCGTGCACTGGGATGTCGAGGCGGTACGCGACGCCGCCCGCGCGATCGCCGACCGGGGCGAGCACCTGGACACCGTCGCCGTGGCCACCGAGGACACCGGCGAGATCGTCGGGTTCACCGAGCTGGTCGTCGGCGCCGACGGCACCGGCGACGGCCAGCACTACGGCACCGGCGTACTGCCGGAGCACCGCGGCCACGGGCTCGCCCGGTGGATGAAGGCGGCGGCGATCGACCGCGCCGCGCACCGGTACCCGCGGCTGTCCGGGCTGCTGGCGGACACCGCGTCGAGCAACGGGCCGATGCGCCGGATCAACGCCGACCTCGGCTACCGCCACAGCCGGGTCAGCCACGAGTACCAGCTCGATCTCTGACCGGTGTTAGGTCCACCACGGTGGGCGCCGCGGCGGCCGTAAATGGCTGCCGGGTTGTCTCAGGTCGGTGGCACGATTCGCGGTGAGATGGCAACTTCCTTCACCACCGCCCCCACGCCCACCGAGGCCCCCGGCATGCCGCCGCTGCTGCGCCGGCTGTTCGCGGGCATCGCGTTCTCCGCGCTCGGCAGCGGCATGTCCATGCCGTACCTGTTCGTCTACCTGACCCAGGTGCGGCACCTGCCGACCACCCAGGTCGGGCTGATCCTGTCCTGGATGGGCGTGGTGGCGCTGGTCGTCTCCCCGCTCGCCGGCACGTTGATCGACCGGTTCGGGCCGCGGGTGGTGCTGCTGCTCGGGCTGCTCGGCGAGGCCGCCGGGATGGCGGCGGTGGGCTTCATCGACTCCACCGTGAACGCCGTCGTGGTGGCGAGCTGGATGGCGGTCTTCAACTGCGCCACCTTCCCCGGCTCGTCCGCGCTGCTGACCCGGTTGGTGCCGGTCGCGAAGCGGGAACGCGCGTACGGCGTGCAGTTCATGCTGATGAACGCCGGCTTCGGGGTCGGCGGGCTGGTCGCCTCGGCACTGGTCGATCTGGCCGATCCGCGCACCTTCCAGTGGTTGTACTGGATCGACGCGGCCAGCTACGTCGGCTACATCGTGGTGCTGCTGACCCTGCCGCGCGGCACCGGCAAGCTTGATCCGGTTGCCGCCAGCGACGCCGCGACGCCGCAGCCCGGCTGGCGCGAGGTGCTGCGCGACCGCACCCTGCTGCTCGTCATCGTGGTCGGCACCCTGCTGTTGACCTGCGCGTACGCGCAGATGGACACCGGCTTCACGGCGTACGCGGTGAACCAGGCGCAGGTGCCGGCACGCACCCTGGGCTGGGCGTTCGCGGCGAACACCGTGGTGATCGTCGCCGGGCAGCTGGTCACGTTGCGGCTGGTCGCCGGCCGCCGTCGCAGTACCGCGCTGGGCATCGCCGGGCTGATCTGGTCGGCCGCCTGGGTGGTCGTCGCGATCTCCGGCGCCTTCGTCGGCCGCCCGCTCGCGATCGTGGCGGTGGTGCTCGGGCTGGCCGTGTTCGGTGCCGGCGAGACGATCTGGGCGCCGGTGATGCCGGCGCTGGTCAACGGGCTCGCCGACGAGCGGGTCCGCGGCCGGTACAACGCGCTCGCCGGGATGACCTGGACCATCTCCGGCATCGCCGGCCCGGCGCTGGCCGGCCTGCTCATTGCCCGCGCCGACGGCCGGTACTGGGCGGCACTGTGCATCGGCGGCAGCCTGCTCGGCGGCCTGGCCTTCCTCACCCTCCGCCGCCGCCTCACCCCCACCCAGGACGGCCTCACCCCTGCCCCGACACCCGAACCCGCCAAGTCGGCAACCTGACCGCTGGCAAGCCCCGATGCAGCTTGGCGGTTGGCGCGGCAGGTGGGTCCGCGTCGCGTCGGACCGGTAGCGTGGTAACCGACCGTCGAGAAGGAGGTGCGTTCCAGTGGACCTTCCTGCGCTGCGGCCACGCCCTGGGCATCTGCGTGAGACCGCGGAGCGCATCGAGGCGTCGACGGGGCTACGGGTCGAGATCGTCGGAGGCAGCCTCGTGATGTCACCTACGCCGCGAGGTAAGCACGCGGGCACCATCCGTCGCCTACGAATTCAGCTCGAACCGCACCTGCCCGAGAGCCTCGCACCGTACGAGATGTCTTCCGTTGCACTGCCCGGCGACCCGGACGACTACGTGACGCCCGATCTGGCCGTGCTCCCGGTGGAGTGGGACGAGGACGACTCCTGGCTCGCCGATCCAGCGGACGTCGTGCTGGCGGTCGAGGTGATCTCCCAGTCCGAGAAGGCGAAGGACGTCACCGACAAGAACGGCTGGTACGCCGAAGCGGGCGTCGCCGTCCTGCTGGTACTCGATCCGCGGGTCGGTCGCTGGAGCTTGCACACCCACCCGGCCGACGGCGAGTACCGCGGCCGTCTCGACGGCGTCTACGGCGAGCCGATCGAACTCCCCGCCCCGCTCCCTTCCCCGATCGACACCACGGTGCTCCCCCGGTACGGCCAGCCCACCGCACGTGCCTGACGAGCCACCCTCCACGAATTCGACCCGCTCCCGAGATCGACATCGGCGGCGCGGATCGTGCCCCGATCGCCAAGAAGATCACCCTCGTGGGGTCGATCAAGTGGCTGGAGGACCAGCCCTTCGATCAGCGTGATCTCGCCCGGCTCGTCGCCCACCGTGCCCAGTTGCCCGGTGTCGACGACGAGACCCCGTGCTCGCCGTCGCGCAGCGGCTGCACCGCCCACGGCGTCCGTCAACTCGGGCCGGCGGATCTACTGGAGGCATCACCGTGAGACAGCAGCAGGACCGGGCGGCGCGGCCACGCCAACCCGGTCCCTGACCGATCGCGAAGGTGGACGAGATCGACAAGGGCGCCCACGTTAGGACGTTCTACGCGAAGCTGCGCGGCTTCTCGTCCGGCGGTCGGCGTGACGACCTCGATCGCTCTCGGCTTGCTTTGCACGATGCTGCTCGCGTTCGTGCTGGGGCTCTGCACTGCGCACAAGCAGAAGTAGCGGTCAGGGGTGCAGGACGAGCTTGCCGAAGGTGGTGCCCTCGGCGAGGCGGGCGAACGCGGTGGCGGCGTCGGCAAGCGGATAGGTGGAGTCGACGACCGGCCGCAGGTTCTTCGCGACGCACAGGTCGACCAGGGCGGCCAGCTCGTCGCGGGTGCCCATGGTGGCGCCGACGATCTCCAGCTGCAGGAAGAAGACCCGGCGCAGGTCGACGGCGGGCAGGTGGCCGCTGGTGGCACCGGCGACGACGATCCGGCCGCCCGGCTTGGCGCACTTGAGCGAGTGCTCGAAGGTGGCCTCACCGACCGTCTCGATCACCACGTCGACCCGCTCCGGCAGCTTCGCCCCGGGCTCGACCGCGGTCGCACCGAGCTCGGCGACCCGGTCGCGCTTGGCGGCGTCCCGGCTCGTCGCGTACACCCGGGCGCCGAGCGCCTGGGCCAGCACCACCGCGGCGCTCGCCACCCCACCGCCCGCGCCCTGCACGAGCACCGCACCGCCATCGGGTAGCCGGCCGCGGCTGGTCAGCATCCGGTACGCGGTGAGCCAGGCGGTGGGCAGGCACGCCGCGGCGTCGAAGTCGATTCCGTCCGGCAGCGGTACCAGGTTGCGCGCCGGCACCGCGACCCGCTGCGCCAGGGTGCCCGGGTACCGCTCGGAGAGCAGGCTGCGGCGCGGGTCCAGGGTTTCGTCGCCGTCGCCGACGGCGGGGTCGCCGAGCACCGCGTGCACCACGACCCGCCGCCCGTCCGCGTCGGTACCGGCGGCGTCGCAACCGAGGATCATCGGTAGCGCGTCGGCCGACAGCCCCACCCCGCGCAGCGACCACAGGTCGTGGTGGTTGACCGAGGCGGCCGCGACGTCGACGACCGCCCACCCGTCCGGTACCTCCGGTTCGGGTTGCTCGCCGACCGCGAGGGCCGACAGCGGATCGTCCGGATCGATACGTTCTGCGTACGCGGCCAGCATGTCCCGGAGGCTAGCAGCCCGCCGGCGCCGGGAACGGTGCGGATGATCACGTGCCCGGCCGGGTGGGATGCGTTCTAATGGCAGTCGTGCCGTCAGACATCGAACCGGACGAATACCCCGCGCCCACCGGGCCGGAACCCGACGAGTACCGCCGGGTGCTCGGTCACTTCCCGACCGGGGTGACGATCGTGACGGCACTCGGCCCGGACGGTCCGGTGGGGCTCGCGGTGAACTCGTTCACGTCGGTGTCGCTGCGCCCGCCGCTGGTCGGGTTCTTCCCGGCGCACACGTCCGGGTCCTGGCCGGTGATCCGGCAGGCCGGCGGGTTCTGCGTCAACATCCTCGGCCACCACCAGGAGTCGCTGGCCCGCACGTTCGCCTCACCCGGTACCGACCGGTTCCGGGACGTCGGGATGCGGCCCGCGCCGAGCACCGGCGCACCGGTACTGCTGGGCGCGGTGGCGTGGCTGGACTGCACCATCGAGTCGATCACGCCGGCCGGCGACCACGACTTCGCGCTGGCCCGGGTACGCGCCATCGCCGCGGACTCCAGCCGCCCGCCGCTGGTGTTCCACCGCGGCCGCTACGGCACCTGCGACTGACCGCACGGGTACGTGCGGGGCCGGTCGGCGTGACGCCGGGCGTGCCCGCGCTACCCGACGGTGGCGCGGGCGCGGTATGCGGCGGTCTTGACCCGGTTCTGGCAGCGGGTCGAGCAGAACCGGCGATGCGAGTTGCGGGACAGATCGACGTACGCCCGGTCGCAGTTCGGCGCCGAGCACAGCCCGAGCCGGCTACCGGCGTCGCCGCCGATCGCCATCGCCAGCCCGGCCGCGATGCCGGCCGCCCAGCCGCGGGCGAACGTGTCGTCCGGCCCGTGGAAGTGCAGGGTGTGCCCGCCGCGGCCGTTGGCGTCCAGCTGCGGCCGGGCGTCGCTGTGTTGCAGCATCGCGTTGACCAACGCGGCGGCCCGGTCGGCGGCGCCGTCCTCCAGTGCGGCGAAGACCTCGCGCGCCTCGGCGGCGCTCCCGCGCAGCGCCTGGGCGTCGGCGGCGCTGGGCGAGAAATCGCGGCCGACGCCGAGCACCGTCTCGGCGACCACCTCGCGCAGCGCCGGCCCGGTCGGCGGCGTCACCGGCCGGCCGCCGTCGAGGCCCGGCGTCAACGCGTTCACCAGCCGGACGGTGGTGGTCAGCAGCCGCTCGATGTGACTGTTGAAACGCATCTCGCTGGTCACGTAGCCTCCTCTCATGTCACTGACGTCTGAGGGTACAACAGTCACGCGATGGCTCGTCCTGATCCGCGTGGTGAACCGGCTCGGCGCCTTCGCCATGGGGTTCCTGAGCCTGCGACTGACCCACGACCTCGGCGCCAGCCTGGCGCTGGCCGGCCTGGTACTCGCCGCCTTCGGCGCCGGCACAATCCCCTCCCGGCTGCTCGGCGGGGTGCTCGCCACCCGGTTCGGCGCCCGTACCGCGATGCTCGCCGGGCTGCTCGCCTGCGCCGCGGCACAGGCCACGATCGCCCTCGGCACCTCGATCCCGGTCGTCGTCGGCGGCGCGCTGCTGCTCGGCCTCGCGTACGAGCTGGTCGAACCGGCCACCCAGGCGCTGATCGCCCAGTCGGTACCGGCCGACCGGCGCGCGTCGAGCTACTCGCTGCTGTGGGCGTCGCTCGCGGTCGCCGGCGTCGTCGCCGGCGTGTTCGCCGCGGTACTGACCCGGTGGAGCGTCGGCGCGCTGTTCCTCGCCGACGCCGCGACGAGCCTCGCCGCCGCGGCCGTCGTGTGGCATCGGCTGCCCGCCGGTCGCACGCTGCGCGGCACCGAGGTACGTGCCGCCTGGCGCGCGGTGCTCTCGCTGCGGCTCGCCGCCTGGACCGCCGTCGGCAGCGGGTACGCGACGCTCGCGATGATCGTCGTGTTCCTGCTGCCGCTCGCGGTGCAGGCCGGCGGCCATCCCGCCACCCTGACCGGCTGGCTGCTCGCGATCGCCGCCGCGGCCGCGATCGCCGCGCAGCGGATCGTCGCCGCCACCGAGCGGCGGCTGGCACCGGCGACGACGCTGACCATCGGGTACCTCGCGCTCGCGGCGGCGCTGCTGCTGTGGGCCGGCGGGACGGTCCCCGAACTCGTGGCCGGCGCGGTGTTCGAGGGCGCGAGCGGCAGCCTGCTGCTCGGCACCCAGCAGGCGATCGCGTCCCGGCTCGCCCCGCCGCAGCACGCCGCCACCGTGCTCACCGGGTACGGCCTGTCCTGGGGGGTCGGCACCGTCCTGGCACCGCTGCTCGGTGCGCCGCTGCTGGCGCACGGCACCGCGACGCTGTGGCTGACCGCCGCCGCCGGTGCCGCGGCCCTCGCCCTCGGCACCGCCCTGTACCCACGGATCGCCCCCCGCCGCCGCGCACCGACCCCCGCCTGACCCGCCCGCCGCCGCGCCCCGATCCCGGCCTGAGCCGGCCCGGCCCGAAACCCCGCCGTATCGAGGGATCGCGGTCAGCGTGCCCGGCCCGGCTGGTCGAGCTGCTCGGCCGCCGCGGCCCGGATCGCCGCGGCCGTGCGGTCGAGCGCGTCGGTGCGCAGCGTCCACTGCTGCCAGTTGAGCACCACGTCCAGGTGCGCACCAGGATCGAACTCGACCAGCTGGCGCCGCCGGCGTTCCGGCCGCAGCTGCTGGTCGGGCAGCATGCCCCAGCCCATCCCGAGCCGGACAGCGCTACCGAAGTCGGCGGTGGCCGGAATGTAGTGCCGCGGCGGATCGAGCCGGCGCCGGGTACGCCGCCGCAGGTAGGCGTCCTGCAGGTCGTCCCGGCGGTCGAAGGTCAGCACCGGCGCGGCCGCCAGCGCGTCGGGCGTGGCGCCGTCGGGAAACCAGCGACGGGCGAACGCCGGCGAGGCCATCGGCCGGTACCGCATGGTGCCGAGCCGGGTGACCGTGCAGCCCTGCACCGGTTGCGCGGCGGTGGTGATGGCCGCCATCACCACTCCCTGGCGCAACAGTGCGGCGGAATGGTCCTGGTCCTCCCGCCGGATGTCGAAGCGCACCGCATCGGCCAGCGGCGCCAGCGCCGGCAGCACCCAGGTGCCGAGCGAGTCGCCGTTGACCGCGAGCGCCACCACCGGCGGTTCGCCGGCATGGCCGTCAGCGGCGACCGCCTCCGCGGTGAGCGCCTGGATCTGCCGGGCCAGCCGCAGGTAGGCCTGGCCCGGGCCGGTCACCGTGATCGGTTTGCTGCGCAACAGCAGCACCTGACCGGCGGCGGTCTCCAGCGCCTTGATCCGCTGGCTGACCGCGGACGGCGTCACGTGCAGCACCCGAGCCGCCGCCTCGAACGACCCCTCGTCGATCGCCGCGACCAGCGCCCGCAACTGCGGCAGGTCCACCTCCACATCAGCAATGCTAATCCAGCTACAGAACGATGAGCTTCACTGTTGCGACTCGGCCCGCCAGGCTGGAACCGTGATCGTCGCCGTCGTGTCCGGCCTGGGATTCGGGCTCTCGTTGATCGTCGCCATCGGCGCGCAGAACGCGTTCGTGCTGCGCCAGGGGCTGCGCCGCGAGTACGTCGCGGCCATCGTACTGGTCTGCACCGCCTCCGACGCAGTACTGATCTCCGCCGGTGTCGGTGGCCTCGGCGCCCTGGTCGAGGCGGCGCCGGTGATCCTCACCGTGGCCCGGCTGGCCGGCGCCGCGTTCCTGCTCGGGTACGCGGTGCTCGCCGCCCGGCGCGCGCTGCGTCCCGGCGCCCTGACCGCGACGGTCGGCGGCGCCGCCGCCGCGGCACCCGCCGTACTGGCCAGCTGCCTCGCCCTGACCTGGCTCAACCCGCACGTCTACCTGGACACGGTGGTACTGGTCGGCTCGGTGGCCAGCGCGCACGGGTCGCTGCGCTGGTGGTTCGGGCTCGGTGCGGCGATCGGCAGCGCGATCTGGTTCAGCGCACTGGGTTTCGGCGCGCGGCTGCTCTCACCACTGGCCCACCGCGGTACCACCTGGCGGGTGCTCGACGCCGGCATCGCGCTGATCATGCTCGGCTCCGCCACCACGTTGCTGCTCGGCCTGCGCTGACCCGAGCCACGAACCCGAGCCGGCGCAGCCCGCCGACCGCGCACCCGGGCACCGCCCGACGGCGCGGGAGACGAGATCACGCAGGTGCGCGGCCCATCCGGCCGGCGGTCACGGCTGCGACGACAGGCCGCGGAGCCACTCGCGTACGACGGTGAAGTCGCGCTCGGTCAGCCCGTGCCGGGCGTCCACCCGGTGCAGCAGCGCCGGCCCGGAGTGATGCGCGTCGACCCAGGCCCGGTCCGCGTCGTTGATCTCGTCGTCCAGCCAGGCGAACGGCCGGCCTGCGGCCTGGTCGACCAGCGCCCTGGTCTTCCAGCTCAACGCGGCACCGGCGGCGCTCAGCGACCAGCTCGGATCCTCGGCGGCCGGCACCTCGCCCAGCTCCGCCACCGGCAGCTGGGGCAGTCCCAGCCGCGGTGCGACGAGCTCGTTCGCGTCGGCCATCCAGGCGGTGGCCCAGACCAGCTCGCACGACAGCGCCAGCAGCCGAGGACCGTGCGCCGGCGACAGCCGCGCGAGCAGCGGGTTCGCGTCGGTCTGCCAGCTCTCGTCCCAGGCCACGCTCGGCACGTCACCACCGACCGGCAGCAGCGTGCCGTCGACGTCCAGGAACAGCAACGGGCGGTCCACGGGGTCAAGCACGCGCGCAGGATAGCGGGATCCGGTCGACCGACGGAACCGCTTTGCCGCCGGCCGGCGGCGGGCGCACACTGGTCGACCGTGACCGACGTACTCTCCTGGGCCGCCGAGCAGCTCGGCTGCCCGGTGCGCCGCCTCCGCCCGCTGACCGGCGGTACCCACGCCCGGACCGAGCTGCTCGCCACCGGCGACGGCCGCGAGGTGGTACTGCGTGTCTTCCCGGCCGGCGATCCCGCGGTGCAGCGGGAGACCCGGGTGTTGCCGCTGCTCGACGGGCTGGCCGGGCTCGCCCCGCGGCTGCTCGCGGCCGACCCGGACGGTGCCGCCACCGGCCGGCCGACCCTGCTGGTCAGCCGGCTGCCCGGGGACGGCTGCCTGGCACCGGCCGACCCGCGGTCCTGGGCCCGTCAGCTCGGCCGCACCCTGGCCCGGATCCACGCCGTACCGGTGGGCATCGAGCTGCGTGACCCGCTCGCGGCGGGGCCGACCGGCGCGGGTCCGACCGGACCGACGGTACGGGAGCACTGGCACCGCCTCGTCGCGCAGCCGCGGGTGCTCACCCACCTCGACTACTGGTCCGGCAACACGCTGTGGGTGGGCGACCGGCTCACCGGCGTCGTCGACTGGTCCGGCGCGGCGTACGCACCCCGCGGCTTCGACGTCGCCTGGTGCCGCCTGGACCTGATCCTGTTGTACGACAGCCGGATCGCCGACGTGTTCACCGACGCCTACCGGTCCGCGGCGGGGTCACTCGACGACGTCGAGCTGTGGGACCGCAGCGCGGCGATGCACGCGTACGGCCAGATCGAGACCTGGGCGCCGAACTACGCCGGGTTGGGCCGCCCCGACCTGGACGGCCCGGCCCTGCGCGACCGACTCACCCGCTGGACCGACACCCTCACCGACCGAACCCCGCGGTGAACAGTGCCTTCGCTCGATGCTTCCCATGAGGGAGCAGAGCAAAGCGCGGTGGACACGCCGTCCGTACGCGCCGAGCCGGCGCGCCGGCGGTACGGGGTCAGTGGGCGGCGGCGACCGCGGTGGCGACAGCCGGGGCGACCCGCGGGTCGAGGGCGCTCGGCACGATCCGGTCGGCGCGCAGGTCGTCGGCGGCGACCGCGGCGATCGCCTCCGCCGCGGCGAGCTTCATCGGCTCGGTGATCCGCGAGGCGGACGCGTCCAGCGCGCCGCGGAAGATGCCCGGGAACGCCAGCACGTTGTTGATCTGGTTCGGGAAGTCGCTGCGGCCGGTGGCGACGATCGCCGCGTACCGGTGGGCGACGTCCGGGTGCACCTCGGGTGTCGGATTGGCCAGCGCGAACACGATGGGGTCGGCCGCCATGCCGGCCACCGCGGCCTCGTCGATGTGCCCGCCGGAGACCCCGATCAGCACGTCGGCGCCGCGCAGCGCGTCGGCGATCGTCCCGGTGACGCCGCGCGGGTTGGTGTGCTGCGCCAGGTCCGCCTTGACCGGGGTCAGGCCGCCGCGGGAGGCGTGCAGCACGCCGCGCGAGTCGCAGACGACCTGGTCGGTGGCGCCGGCCGCGGCGAGCATCCGGCTGACCGCGACGCCGGCCGCCCCGGCGCCACTGATGACGATCCGCTGGCTCGCCAGATCGCGGCCCAGCAGCCGGACCGCGTTGCGCAGCGCGGCCAGCACGACGACGGCCGTACCGTGCTGGTCGTCGTGGAAGACCGGGATGTCGAGCCGCTCGTCGAGCCGGCGCTCGATGTCGAAGCAGCGGGGTGCGCTGATGTCCTCCAGGTTGATGCCACCGAACGACGGGGCCAGCCGGGCCACCGTCGCGACGATCTCGTCCGGATCGGTGGTGTCCAGGCAGATCGGCACCGCGTCGACCCCGCCGAACTGCTTGAACAGCACCGCCTTGCCCTCCATCACCGGCATCGCCGCGGCCGGGCCGATGTCGCCGAGGCCGAGCACCGCGGTGCCGTCGGTGACCACCGCGACCGTGTGCGACACCCAGGTGTACCGCCGGGCGAGCGTCGGGTCCGCCGCGATCGCCCGGGACACCTCGGCCACGCCCGGCGTGTACGCCTTGGACAGGTCCTCGGGCGTCTCGATCGGCGACGTGGCCGCCACGGCGAGCTTGCCACCCTCGTGCAGGGCGAAGATCGGATCATCGGTACGAATCGACAGCGCGGTCACGGGCGTCTCCTTGCCGGTCAGCTCAGCATGCTTGGGTGCCGTCGGCGGCGCCGGCCGCGTCGTGTCGCGGCACGGCCGGGCGGGTCGGCACGTGCCGAGCGGCGCGGCTCGAAACCACTCGGCCCGGGTCCGCTCGGCCTCGGGCCGATCGGTTCGAGGCCGTTCGGTTCTGGGCCGTTCGGTTCTGGGCCGGCCTGGCACGGTCGACTCGGCACGAGACCACCGAGGCTCGCCACGGCGGTCGGCCGGACGCGGAACATATCGGGCGGTGGGTGCACCCGATGACGCTGGAGTCTAGCCAGCGACCGCGCATTCGTCATGCGCAATCCGCTGCCTGGTGGCCGCCAAACGTTGTCCCGTTTCCGCCGTTCCACGTGGCGAAACCGATCGCTCAACGCGCTGCGCGGAAGTGCCGGGTGCCCGCCCGCGCCGGCCGGCGCCCGGCTCGCGTCACCGTCGGCGGGGGCGATCCGGCGGCTTCGATCAGCGTGTGGCGCGGAAGTACCTGAGGCGGACCCGGCCGAGCACGTCGGCCACGCCGTACCGGCGGGAGTCGTCGGTGACCGCGGGGTTGTCGCCCTGCAGCCACCAGCCGTCGCGGTACGGCCGGACCGCCCGCTTGACGACCAGCAGGTCGGGCCGCACCCGGAACCGGGCGATCACCACGTCGCCGGGGCGGACCCGCCGCACCGGGGTCGCCAGTACCGCGTCGCCGTGCCGCAGGGTCGGCACCATCGACGGCCCGGACACCGCCACCGCCCGGGTACGCCCGGCCAGCCAGCCGACCGCGGCACCCGCCGCGGCGACGACCAGTCCGACCCCGACCACCCGGCGCGTCCGTCTCACCCGCCCGACCCTAGAGGTACTCGCCGAGCCGGCCGCCAACGCCTCCGCGGGCGCAAGACTTGAAGCTCGGTTCAGACACTCGGTGGACTGCCTCGCCCGGCGGACCGTGATCAAGGTCGCTCCGGTACTTCCCCGGTTTCCGGCCGGACCCCGGGGGTAGGGTCCTGCTGTGGGGAGATCCAGGCCGATGGCACGGTGTCTCCCTCCGTGCGCGGATTGACCACCCGCGTAGCCATAGCCATGTTGTTGACGGAGGACCGAATGCGACTGCCGCGTTTCCTCGCTCCTCGTCTCGTCGCGCACGCACACTGCGACCTTCCGTGCGGTGTGTACGACCCTGCGCAGGCGAGGATCGAGGCCGAGTCGATCAAGGCCATTGCGGAGAAGTACCAGGCGAACGAGGACCCCGAGTTCCGCACCCGATGCGTGATCATCAAGGAGCAGCGCTCCGAGCTGGTCAAGCACCACCTGTGGGTGCTGTGGACCGACTACTTCAAGCCGCCGCACTTCGAGAAGTACCCGCAGCTGCACCAGCTGGTGAACGAGGCGACCAAGCTCGCCGGCGCCACCGGCACCAAGGGCTCCGTCGACCCGGCGGTCGCCCAGCAGCTGCTGGACAAGATCGACGAGATCGCCAAGATCTTCTGGGAAACCAAGAAGTCCTGACCTGCCTCGGTGCCCCGGCCGTCCGCGTGCCGCCGGGGCACCGTCGTGTCCGCCCCCTGCGGTACCCGACCGAGCGCGCGGCGGGCATGCTGCGGGGATGAGTGAGACGCAGATCCGGCCGGTGGAACCGGCGGACGTGCCCGCCGTGGTGGCGATGGTGTACGAGCTGGCCGCGTACGAGAAGGCGCCCGAGTCGTGCCGGCTGACCGAGGCGCAGCTGCACTCCTGCCTGTTCGGCGACCACCCGGCGCTGTACGGGCACGTCGCGCTCGACGCCACCGGCGCCCCCGTGGGCTTCATGCTGTGGTTCCTCAACTTCTCCACCTGGGAGGGGACGCACGGCATCTACCTGGAGGACCTGTACGTCAAGCCGGCCGCGCGGGCCGGCGGGATCGGCCGGCGGCTGCTCGCCACGCTCGCCGGCATCTGCGCCGACCGCGGGTACGCCCGGCTCGACTGGTCGGTGCTCGACTGGAACCCGGCCCGCGAGTTCTATGCCGCGATCGGGGCGTCCGCGCAGGAGGAATGGGTCCCGTACCGGCTGACCGGTACCGCTTTGACCGGACTCGCCGAATATCGATGACCGTCATCGTCACGACGCGGTTACCGGACGGTAGCGATCGTCCGTCGGTCGGGTACGAGGCATGGGCGAAGGTACCGGTGAGCCTTTAGAGTGCACACGTGACGCAGGCGCTGCCCGAACCCGACGTGGACGACGAGGATCTGGTCGTCCTCACCGTCCCGGCGGACGGCGCGTACCTGTCGGTGCTGCGTACCGCCACCGCCGGGCTGGCCGCGCGGCTGCACTTCACCCTCGACGAGATCGAGGACCTGCGGATCGCCGTGGACGAGGCGTGCGCCATGCTGCTCGCCACGGCGCCCGCCGACGCGGAGCTGACCTGCCGGTTCGAGGTGGCCGAGCAGACGCTCACCGTCGCGGTCAGCGTGCCGAGCAACGGGCAGCGGCTGCCCGGCACCGAGACGTTCGCCTGGATGGTGCTCGCCGCGCTCGCCGGCAGCGTCCGCTCCGACGTGTCCGGTGGGCGCGCCACGATCTGGCTGACCATGAAGCGGGACGGGTCGCGGTGACCGCCGCGTCCCGCCGCCCGTCCACCCGCACCGCACCGAGCCGCGCCCCGGCACGGGTGATCCCGCGGCCGTCCCCGGCGTACGCGGAGCAGGCACCCACCGCCGAGCTGCTGGCGCGGCTGGCCCGCAGCCGCCCCGGCGAACCGGAGTGGTCGACGCTGCGGGCCGAACTGTGCCGCCGGCACCGGTCCCTGGTCCGCGCGCTCGCCTGGCGGTTCCGCGACCGCGGCGAGGATCTGGACGATCTGGTCCAGGTCGGCACGGTCGGGCTGCTGCACGCGATCGACCGCTTCGACCCGCAGTGCGGCGCCGAGTTCACCACCTACGCGACGCCGACGATCGTCGGCGAACTCAAACACCACCTGCGCGACCGGGCCGGCACGGTCCGGGTGCCGCGCCGGCTGCAGGAGCGGCACGCCGCGGTGTCCGCCGCCTCCGTCCGGCTCTACCAGCGGCTCGGCCGCTCCCCCACGGTGCACGAACTCGCCGAGGTCACCGACCTGACCGACGAGGAGGTGCTGGAGGCGCTGGAGGTCGCGCAGGCCAGTACCACGATCCCGTTGGACGGCAGCGACTCCAGCGCCGACACCGCCGCGCTGGACAGCGCCGACGCGCTCGCCGGCGTGGAGAACCGGGCGGCGCTGCGACCGCTGCTCGACCGGCTGCCGCCGCGCGACAAGCGCATCATCGTGCTGCGCTTCTTCGCCCACCGCACCCAGTCCGAGATCGCCGCCGAACTCGGCATCTCCCAGGTCCAGGTCTCCCGCCTGCTCACCCGCACCCTCACCACCCTCCGCACCGCCCTCGCCGACTGACGCGGCAGCCTCCCAGCTGGCGGTACCGGATCGGTCCGACACCGCCGACGCGCCCGGAGCCAGCAGGTCATGGAGCCGCCGTTGGCGGGGTGGTGTCGAAGTAGTTGTTGTTCGCGGTCATGGGCATCGTCCGAAGGGTATTCCCGGCCAGGCAGCTCAACGGATAAACCCCAGATAGCCACGTTTCCCCCACCGCCGCCCAAGAGACCAGAGGCGAACGGGGCACGCGCCTGGGTGGTGCGTGCCCCGTTGTTGCGGTGGGTCAGGAGAGGGTGAAGTCGAGGGCGGTGGTGTGGTCGAGGGTGACGGTCGCGGTCCTGGTAGCGGGGGTGTGGTTCGGGGCGGTGGCGGTGACCGACTGGTCGCCGGCCGGGGCGAACAGCCGGTACCGGCCGTCGGCGTCGGTGTCGACGGTGGCTCCGGCCGCGGCGACCGTACCGGTCAGGCCCGCTCCGGCGGTGTCGGTGACGCGGCCGACGAGCAGGCCGCCCGCCACCGGGTCACAGGTGCGGTCGCCGACGAACACGTCGTCGATCTCCCACCACCTCGACCAGCTGCCGACGTAGTGGAACCGCACCTGCACCTGGTGGCCGGCCGCGGCCGGCAGCTCGACGACCACCGGCCCACGGGCGTTCGTCGTGCCTGCCTTGCGCCACACCGACTTCCAGGTCGCCCCGCCGTCGGTACTGGTCTCCACGGTGGCGGTGGAGTTCACCGCACCGCGCAGCTCGGTACCGAACGAGAGCGCTGGCGTCGCAGCCGCCGACAGGTCGAACGTCGGGGAGGTCAGCGTCGTGTCCTGGATGGCGTGCTGTCCACTGTGGTCGGAGTCGACCACCGCGAAGTTGCCCGAGCCGCCGGTGGCGTTGTCCCGATCGCCGGGGTTGGTGAACTGCCAGCCCGGCCCGTCGGCGTAGCCGGGCTCGTTGTGGTTCCGCTCCTGGACCACCCAACCCTTCGGCGCCCGCGTCCGGTCGAAGGACTGCACGGTGCCGTCCTCGGTGGCCCGGTAGCCGGCCGCCGTGCACGTGGACTCGACCGTGAGCGCAACATCCTTGCTGACGGCGTCGGTGCCCACCGGCACGGCGACGTCGGTGGCCGTGTACCCGGCGTCGATCGCGGCCACGTGCAGGGTGTACTTCTGGTTCTGCAACAGATCCAGCTCGTACCGGCCGGTCGCCGGATCGGTGTGGGTGGTGGTGCCGTCCGAGGCCGTCACGGTTGCGTACAGGCCCCAACCATGACCGGAGCCGTCGGTCACCGTGCCGGTCACCGCGACCGTGGGGATCGGGTCGAGCGCGATGTCCTGTGTGGACGCTTGGCCGCCGGCAACGGTGACCGTGACGGTCTTCGCCTGGTAGCCGTGGATCGACGCGGTCACCTCCCAGCTGCCGTCCGGCAGCCCCAGGTGGTACCTGCCGTCCGTGCCGGTTCTGGTGTGCC
Source organism: Actinocatenispora sera (assembly GCF_018324685.1). Taxonomy (NCBI): domain Bacteria; kingdom Bacillati; phylum Actinomycetota; class Actinomycetes; order Micromonosporales; family Micromonosporaceae; genus Actinocatenispora; species Actinocatenispora sera. Next base: position 23,899 of record NZ_AP023354.1, read on the forward strand.
GACCGATGGCCGTGACGTCCGCGTTCGACAGCGGCTTCCCGGTGTCCGAGTCGGTGATGGTTCCGGTGACCTCCCCGGGCGACTGGTAGCGGAACGCCCCGACACCGTTCGGCGTGCCGAGGCCGGTCGGGCCGTCGTACCCGGCGGTGCCGTTGCAGAGGTACGCCGCGCCGCACGTGCCGTTGCTGCCGGACGTGACGTCGTTCACCGCATTCGGATCCACCGCCACCGCATCGTAGGGGTACGAGGCCGCCTCGGTGCCCGCCGCCGGCGTGCCGGCGAGCGCGTAGGTCGCGGCGATGATCGGGGCCGACGCGCTCGTCCCGCCGTACACCGACCAGCCGCCGTAGTAGACCGCGACACCGGTCTTCGGGTCGGCGACCGCGGACACATCTGCATCGGATCGCTTGTCGCAGCCGGTGTCGGTCTGCCACGCCGGCTTGTCCTGGTACGCCGAGCAGCCGCTACCGGCACCGCTCCACGCCTGTTCCGCCCACCCGCGGGTGGTCGAGGTGTCCCGCAGCAGCGAGGTGCCGCCGACCGCGACGACGCCCGGGGACGCGGCGGGATACTCGACCCCGTACCCGGTGTCACCGGTGCTCGCGGTGATCACCACGCCGGGATGGTCGTAGTGCGCGTTGTAGGCGGGGTCGTCGACGCCCTCGCCGTCGCTGCCGTAGCTGTTCGACACGTACCGGGCGCCCATCGCGACCGCCTGGTCCACCGCCGCGGACAGCGAGTCGAGGTTGGGGGCGTCACCCTCCACCAGCAGGATGTGGCAGTTCGGGCAGACCGCCGACACCATGTCGACGTCGAGCGAGATCTCGCCCGACCAGTCGCCGTTCGCCGCCGGATAGTCGGTGCCACCGCGCTGGTCCACCTTACGGAAGCAGCCGTTGGCGGTGGTGCAGGGCGGCAGGCCGTACTGCTGACGGTAGATGGCCAGGTCCGACTCCGCCGTCGGATCGTCGTACGCGTCGACTATCGCCACCGTCGCTCCGTCGCCGGCTGATCCGCCCGGCAACGAGTACGCGTCGATCAGGTCTGCCGGGCCGAACCCGGAGGGCGTCGTCGCATCGGGCATGACTCCCCGGGTGCGCTTGACATCGGTTCGTCTCAGCGCGAGGCAGCGGACCCGGTCGGGTGCGGACGGGCGGGCACAGGAGGGTTCGACGGTCGGGGTGCTGTCGGTGCTCGCCGGGATCGACGCCGTGGCCGGCGCCGTCGCCAGCACGGTGCCCACCGCGAGTGCCGCCACCGCTATGATGCCGCGCAGTCTGTTCATCGCCCGCCCCTCCCGCAGTGCAGGTGCGCAACCTGTGGCTCGGTGTCGAGAGTCGAGTAGTCGGTGACGTTGCCGACCGCCCAGACATCGTCCGGGCCGGACCCGTCGATCGCGGCGTAGGCGTAGGTCAGCCCGTACTCCTGGGGTCCGGGCATCGTGCCCACCGACCACGCGGTGCCGTCCCAGTGCAGGTACCTGTTGGCGCCGCTCTGTTCCTCGACGAGCGCCCACACCGAGTTGGCGGCGGCCACGTACAGCGCGTCGATCCGGGCGTTGCCCAGGTCCGGCAGCGGGTCAACCTGCCACGCGCTGCCGTCCCAGCGTTCGGCCAGCACCGCGGCGGCGTTGTTGCCGCTGGGCAGTTCCTGGTTCCCGGCCGCCCAGACGGTGCCGTCCGGACCGATCGACACGCTCCGCAGCTCCGAGGTTCCGTGTCCGGACGGCGCCGGTACGACGGTCCAGGACGTGCCGTCGTAGTGCTCGGTGAACGGCGTGATCGCCCCGTCCGCGTCCTGCTGGTAGCCGACGGCCCACACGTCGTTCGCGGAACTGGCCGCGATCGCCAGCAGCTTGGCACCGTCCTGGTCGGCGGCGGGGTTCGGCGTCACCTGCCAGGCGGTGCCGTCCCAGTGCTCGATCAGCGTGCCGAGCGCGTGCGAACGCGGCAGGATGGTGGTACCCGCCTCGTAGGCGGCGCCGACCGACCAGGCGTTCGTGGGCGACACCGCGGCGACGTCCTCGATCCAGTAGTCCTCGGTGGCCGCGTCCGGCGTCACCGCCAGCGGCATCAGCGTCCACCGACCGCCGCTCCAGCGTTCCATCGCCTCGCCGCTCCCGGTGCCGGTGACAGCCCAACCGTCGCTCCCGGAGGAGTAGGCGATGTCGTACGGCGTCAGCGTGGTGACCAGCGGGGTGATCGGCATCGGCTGGTCATCGACCAGTTCCCGCCCGTTCCAGCGCAGCTCCCACGACGCCTCGGCGGGTGCCTCCGCCCTCCCGTCGATCCGGACGTCGTGGCGGCCCACGACGTCGACGTCGGACAGCGGGACGCTCCCGCTGGGTGAAGGCGGCGTGTCGACCAGTGCCCAGGAACAGGAGGTCTGCTCCACCGCCGGGCTCGCTGCGGCAGGCGTGCTCACGCCGACCGCCGCGAGCAGCGCGCCGAGTGCCACCGCGGTCCTCACCGTGCTCGTTCTCATGGGGGTCTCCTAGAAAGCGCCGATGCCGTGGGGGGTGCCCAGGCCGGTCGGCCCGTCGTACCCCTTGGTCGCGGTGCACAGGTAGCTACCGCCGCAGGTACCGTTCGCACCGGTGGTCACGTCGCGCAGCCCCGCAGCGTGTGCGTACGGGTAGGCGGGCAGCGCGGCGGTGTCCAGATTGCCGGCCAGCGCGATCACGCCGGCGACCAGCGGCGCAGCGGCACTCGTGCCGCCGACCGCGATCCATCCGGTGGAGCCGTACGTGTCGTACACGGCGACCGGGGTGGAGGGGTTGGCGACCGCGGCGACATCGGCGACGGTTCGCTTGCGGCACAAGCGGTCCTTCTGCCACGACGGCTTCGTCACGTACGCCGAACAGCCGGAACCCGAACCGGCCCAGGCCTGCTCGCCCCAACCGCGAGACGAGGAGTCCTGGTACAGCGTGGTGCCGCCGACTGCGACCACTGTGGACAGTGCCGCCGGCACGCTCACGCCGAACCCCGAGTCACCGGAGGACGCGACGATAGCGGTACCGGGATGGTCGAAGTGCGCGGCGAGCTCGGCCAGCTCGGTCGAGTACTCGTTCGCCCCGTAGCTGTTGGACACCACATCGGCGCCCAACGCCACGGCCGTGTCGACCGCGGCGGCGAGGCTGGTGGTACTGGTGTCGTCGGCCTCGACCAGCAGCAGCTGGCAGTTCGGGCAGGCGGCCGAGGCCATGTCCAGATCCAGCGAGATCTCCACCGCCCAACCGGCATCGGCCGGCGGTGGGGTGCGCTCACCGCGCTGGTTCACCTTGCGGAAGCACGGAAAGTCCGCGTCGCAGGCGGGCAGCCCGTTGGTCCGGCGATACTCGGCGAGGTCGGCCTCGGCGTTCGGGTCGTCGAAGGCGTCGACGATCGCGATCGTCTGCCGCGCGCCGAGCAGATCCGACGGCAGGTCGTAGGCGGACTGCAGATCGGCCGCCTGGTACGGATGCAGGTCGGCCGCCGCGAGCCCGGACGGCGACAAGGCCTTGCCCCTGGCGTCGGCGTCGACCAGGGCCAGGCAGGCGGCGTGGTGCGCGGTGGGCGTCGAACACGCCCGGTGTGGCACGACCGGCCCGGCGGGCGCGGCGCTCCCGACGCCCGCCAGCACGGCGGCCAGCAGCCCCGCCGCGGCGACGGTGCCGCCGAGTCGGCGACGGAATCCCGGATGGCTCATCGCAGCTCCTCAGCTCATCCCGTAGGCGTGGATGACGGTCTGGGTGACCGCGTTCCCGTCCGCGTCCTGCGCGGAGATCCGCAGCGATGCGAACCCGGTGGTGTCAGCCAGCGCCGGCTGATCCACCGTCGCGGTGAAGCGGCCGTGGCCGGTCGCGGTCGCGCCGACCGGATCGCTCCAGGTCGTGCCGTCGTCGTAGGACACCGACACGGTGGCCGCCGTCGCGCGCTGCGTGGAGTGCTGCTGCCCGGCCACGGTGAACCCGAACGTGTACGGCGCTCCGGCGGTGGTCCGGTCGTGCAGATCCAGCGGCAGATCGTAGGTGACGTACAGCAACGGCAGGAACGAGCACGACCGGCTCTGGTCCGGCGAGCAGGTCTCTTCCGGCGGCAACGGCGCGGCCGCGTCGCTCGGCCCGGACCGGAACCGCCACGAGGTGGTCACCCGATGCTCGGTGTCGTGCTTTCCGATGCTCGCCCAGTCGAGCCGGTAATCGGCGGCGGTGGCCAGCATCGGCAGTACCACCCCGTTCGGGCTCAGCCTGCGGGTCACTCGGGTGTCCGAGGTCAACGCCAGCTTTCCGTTGCGCCAGAACCGCACCGACGAGTTCTCGTCCACCGGATTGCCGGCGCCGTAGTGGCTGGGGTCGGAATCCCCGAGCGGCTGCAACCACAGCACCGCATCGTCGTCTTGCCGGCACGCCCCGCAGCCGGTCAGCGTCGACGCTCGCACCGTCCCGCCCGCGCCACCGAGGCCGGTCGACGGAGTCTGCAGGTACGGCGCCGCCGGCGACGGGACCGCCGGCCCCCGGTTGAACTCCTCGTCCAGCCGGCCGGGTTTCAACGTCTCGCGCGGCCCCCACCGACGGGTTCCGTCGCTGGCGTTGAAGGCGCTCTGCCAGACCGTCAGCGACGGCTCCGAGCTGTACCGGTAGTCGACCCGGTCGGCCAGCGGCACCAGCGCGCCGAGGCCGAGTTCGTCCTGGCTCCAGGGCAGGAACACCAGCTGCAGCAGCTCGGGATCGTCGGTACAGGTCGCGCACGGGCTGGCGTGCATCGAGGTGTGCACCGCGGTCAGGTCCGCGGCCGGTACCCGGTAGGTCAGCGACGACGGGATGGACCCCTGGTGCGGGAACATCAGGAAGTAGCGGGGATCGGGATTCGAGCCGTAGATGGACCCGACCACCTCGCTGATCGCGGCGAAGTTCATGGTGCCGTGCCGCACCGGCGGCGTCGGCGTCGCGAACAGCTGCGCGGGCATGGCGCCGGGCTGGCGCGCCAGATGCAGCGCGACCAGGAGCAGCGCGCCGTCGTACCCGTATGCCTGGATGTTGACGCCGCCACCGGTCGCGCTGCTTCGCGCGTAGGTCATCATGTCGACCTGGATGTCGTCGGCCGGTTGGTCGGCGACCGACGCGTCGTACGGGACCCCCTGCCGCGCGTCGAGGGTGATCGACGTGTCGCCGTCGATCGGCACCTCCGGCTTCACGACCAGGGTCGACTGCACGGAGAGGTCATCGGCCGGCCCGTCCATCACCGAGAACTCGAAGCTGTAGGTGCCCCTGGGTACGCTCAGCGCCAGCGGCGCCGGTTGGCCGGGGTAGGCGACGGCGAGTACCCCGAGCCGGGCGTCGTCGACGTTCTGCAGATAGCCGACCACCGTCCCCTCGTTTCCCGACCGGTCGATCGCGTCGATGGTGACGGTCTCGAACGGCAGCCCGGCGCTGTTCGGCGACAGCGTCTGTCGCGCCTTCGGCGTGCCGGCGAGGACCGGCGCGGCCGGCAGTGCGGGCGCGCCGGTGCGGTGCGCCAGCGTCAGCCGGCCGCCGCCCGGCAGCGTGCCGGGATGCCCGCGCCGCCACCGGGTCGCGAGCATCCGGCCCAGCTTCCCGGCGGATTTTTTCGTCACCGCCGTGGTGCCGCCGTCGGTCGTGGTGGCCGGCAGTGCCGTGTCGTCGGATCCGGCCACCGCGACCGGGACGGTGCGGGCGTGTGCGTCGTCGAGCTTGGCGCGCACCAGGTAGCTGACGTCGAACAGCCGCACGTCCAACGCCGAACCGAGGTACGGGGCGGCGGCGGCCGGCACCACGTAGCGGTCACCGCGGTAGACGAACGACGTGTACGCACCGGCGCTGGGGGCGACGAGCGGCGTCACCGAGGTCGTACCGTCCGGACGGGTCGAGACCCGGAGCCGGTCGCCGGTGACCAGGGTGACGGTCGCCTCCGAGGCGGCGGTACGGGCGACCGGGGCGGCCGGCGCGGCGGTGGGCGCGTCGGCGCGTAGCGGCGGGTCGGTCGAGTGGCTGGGCGCCGCGGTGACGATGCCGACGACACCGACGGTACCGGCGGCCAGCGCCAGCCCGACGAGCGTCGCCAACGTTCTGCGCGGGATCTGCATGACGGATCCTTCCTGAGAGGTGCCGTGGATCGCGGTCAGAGCGGCTCGTAGCCGTCGTCGCCATCCGGCTCGGCATCGGCGCCGGCCCGCTCGGCCTCGATGCCGGCGCGCCCGGATTCGGCGTCGACCGGCTCGGGCCCGGCGTCGACCGGTTCGCGCTCGGTGGGGGCAGGGGGATCGGCACCGTCGCCCGTACGGCCGGGTGCGGTCATGTCGGTGCGCTCCGTTCCGGGAGGGGGCCACGGTCGAAACGGAGTCTTCGCCCTCGTCGGGGGCACGCACGACTGGTCAGTGTCGTGGTTTTACTGCCGGACGGGGTTTACTCGTCGCCTTCCAGCAGACCGAGTTCCACCGCCCGTACGGCGATCGCGGTGCGGCTGGCCACCCGGAGTTTGCGCAGGACAGAGCGGACGTGGCTGCCCACCGTCTGGCGGGAGAGCACCAACGCGTCGGCGATCTGGCGGTTTGTTCGTCCGGCGACGACGAGCCGGACGACCTGCAACTCGCGTGGCGACAACCGGTCGCCGTAGCTGGGCCGACCGCCGGGACCGCGGCGCCGCGGCACCGCACCACGCCGCGCCAGTTCGGCGCCGACCCGCGCTGCTGGTACCAGTGCGCCGAGGGCGGAGAACCCTTCGTGCACCTCCGCGAGCAGGTCCGCGCCGGCCTGCGTCGCCCCGGCCGCGAACTGGCAGCGAGCCCGGGACTCGCTGGCGAGCAACGCATCGTAGGGGCGGGGCAGGGCGGCGAACCCGGCCGCGGCACGGGCGTACAGCGCAGCGGCTCGCGACAGTTCCCCCCGGTGTTCGGCGAGCCGGGCCCGGCACCGGGTCAGTGCCGCCCGGGACGCCGGCGCCGGGCATCCGACCATCCCGGCCGCGAAGTCGGCGACGAGTTCGGTCGCCTCCCGGTGCCGGTCCGCCCGCAACAACGCGTCGAGCCGGACCGGGGCGATCTCGCTGGCGAAGATCCAGTTGTCGCAGCGGGCGACCCAGGCCATCGTCTCGCCGCTGAGCGCCAGCGCGTCGTCGATCCGGTCGACGGCGAGCCACAGCGTCGCGAGCGCCGCGGCCGGTTCGACCGCCTCGTAGATCGATGCCGCTGCGGTCTGCTCGACGACGCCGCGCAGCCGCGGTTCCGCCCGCGCCGGGCCCCCGGTGACCAGTTCCAGCTGCCCGGCGACGAGCTCGGCCTCGATCCGGCTCATCCGCGAGACTTCGGGGTCGACGGTGATCGCGGCGGTCCGCTCGGCCAGGCCGTCCCAGCGACCGGTCGCCCAGTCGATGTGCGCGAGGTTCACCCGCGCCAATCCGCCGTACCGGTGATACTGCCGCTGCTCGGTCAGCGCCAGGGTGGCCGTCATCCGCCGCCGGGCTTCCTCGTTGTGTCCCCAGACGAGCGCCAGCGCGCCCATGTTGATGCCGACCCGGGCGATCTGCGGCCAGAGCTGCGAGGTCGGCGGGGCGTCCGGGATCCGGGACGCCACCGCCCATCCCTCCCGGTCGCCGAGCATCAACAGACCGAGCGCCACGTCCGCCGTGACGCTGAACCGCGCCACCGGAGGCAGGTCGTCGAGCTGCGCGGCGAGCCGGTCCAGCCAGTACCGTTCCTTGTCGGCCGGCCGATCGGTGCCGCGCGGCAGGCAGAGCAGGCTCATCGCGCTGGTCGCCGCCGGGGACGTCGGTGGCAGGTCGGCCACCGCGCGTTCCAGCTCCGCGTAGCCACGCTCGAAGTCCTCCCGGTGCAGCAGCACCCGGCCGAGTTCGACGCGGACCTCGGCCCGTGCCACCGTGTCCAGGCCGGGGTCGTCGACGACTCCGCACAGCGTGTCGACGAGGCGCCGGTACCGGTCGTCGCCGGTGAACGAGGCGAACGCGGTCTTCGAGGTCAGCCGGGCGACCTGGTCCGGCGCCGCGCTCGCCGCGTACGCGATGAGGTCGTCCAGAAAGGTGTCCGCGGTGGTCTCGTCGCCGGCCAGGAGCGCCGCGTCGATCGCACGTTCGGCATGGTGGAACCAGGTCGCGGTCTCGCCCGCCGCGCCGAAGTGCCGCGCCAGCCGGGCCAGCCAGGCCAGCGACTGCTGCCCGCGCCCCTCGTACTCCCGGGCTGCCCGCAGGTGCATCGCCCGGCGCTCCGGTGGCGGCGTCGCCTCGTACACCGTGCGGCTCGCCAGCACGTGCCGGAAGGACACCAGCCCGCGCTGGTCGGCCTGCAACAGGCCGGCCGAGATGGCCACCACCAGCCCGGAGCGGACCCGGCCGACCGGCAGGTCGAGCACCGTCGCCAGGGTCGCCTCGTCCACCGGATCGGCCAGTACCGCCGCGCCGCGCAACGCCTGCACCGTGTCCGCGTCCAGCCGGGCGATGCGTTCGAGGACCGCGTCGCGAACCGTCGGTGGTACGGCGATGTCGGCGAGATGCCGCCGCACCCACCGGCCGTTGCGGCGGGCCAGATCGGCCCGCTCGTACATCAGCCGCACCGACTCCTCGATCGCCAGCGGCACCCCGTCGGTGTGCGCGCGGACGAACTCCGCGAAGCTGGCCGACATCGGCTCGTCGGACAGCATCGACGACATCAACGCACCGGTCTCGGCCACCGTCAGCGGCGCCACCGACACCCGTACCCGCGCCGTACCGACCGGTAGCCAGGAGGACAGCCGCAGCAGCAGCGAGTCGGCCGGGACGTCGTCCGGCCGGTAACTCACCACCAGGCTCATGCCCGACCGTGACACCAGGAACAGCAGGAACTCCAGCGTCGCCTCGTCCGCCCAGTGCACGTCCTCGACCACCAGCGTGGTTGCTCCGGCGGCGGTCATCAGCTCCACCAGCGCCCGGAACAGCCGGTGCCGGGCCGCGCCGGCATCCTCGGCCGGCTCCGGTGCCGGCGGTAGCGCGTTCGCCCACTCCGGGAACAGCTGCCGCAGCGCACCGCTCAGGCTGCTCAGCCTCAGCCGCGCCACATCGGTGATCGCCGGGCGAATCGCGTCCACCACCGGACCCAGCGTGTACGGCGCCCGAAACGGCGGGCAGCCGCCCACCAGTACCGACCGCTGGTCCGGTTGCGCGGCAAGGAACTCCCGCACCAACCGGCTCTTCCCGATCCCCGCCTCGCCCTCGACCAGCACCACCGCGGGCGGCTGCGCGAGCGCCGCGCGGAGCGCGTCGAGTTCGTGTCGGCGGCCCACGAACCGCGGGCGGAACAACGATGGTGCGGGGACAGGGTGGTCGCGCTGCGCCTCTGCCGCCATCGTCGGTCCTCCCGCAGTCGCCGCAGGGTCAGCAGGACGCTACCTGCTTACCGTCCGGTAAGGAAGCGAGCCGGGTCGCCGCCGGACGGTGATCGGCGGCGACCCGGTCGCACGGTACGGCGACGGGCAGTTACCAAGATCGACACAACGGCGCCGATTGGTCGTGATTCGTGCTGGTTCGCGCGTTCTACCCTGCGCGAGTTTCCCCGTCACGACAACCTGAGGTGTGCCCTTCCATGACCTATCCCCCACAGCCCGTCTCGTCCGGTACCGGTGACCCGGGCCAGGGCGAGCAGACCTACGGGGCGCCGGCCCAGCCGGCGAACGACAAGATGAACCCGATGGCGATCGTCAGCCTGGTGTTCGCGCTGACCGGCTGCCTGTCGCTGTTCGGCATCGTCGCGGGAGTGCCCGCGCTGCGGCAGATCAAGCAGGACGGCGGGCGCGGTCGCCCGCTCGCGATCACCGGCATCGTCATCGGCGCCGTGATCAACGGCGGCGCGCTCATCCTCACCGGCATCTCGTTCCTCCTGGGCTAGTCCCGCCGGCCAGCACGCGGTGCCGGATCGGCGATCCCGACCCGGCACCGCGTCGCGCGGACCACGACGTTCCCGCAATCTCTCGGCCGCAGCCCGGTTCCGGCGGCGCCCGGTGCTGCCGCGGTCAGGGCCGGAGACCGCGACCGGGCAGCCGACCGGCGGACGAGCCGTCGACCGGCCGGCGGGACAGCACCAGTAGCGTGCCGCCGAGGGCGCCGAGCAGCAGCGCGACGGTCTGCGGGCCGAACGGGCCGGTGACCATCGTGCCGGTCGTGATGACCAGCAGCAGCCCGGCGAGCAGGCAGCCGATCCCGGCGTACCCGGCGATCGTCCGACCGGACCGCGGCGCCCGCGGCGCGCGCAGCTCGACCCGGCCGAACACCCGGACCAGCACGGCGGTGAGCGCGATCAGCACCCCGTACCAGAGCGGGCGAGTGGCCCACCAGTCGGCGGACCAGGCCGCCGGCAGCTGCCGGTGCAGACCGAACAGCACGCCGCCGATCAGCACGAACATCGCGGTCAGGTGCCACAGGTACAGGGTCATGCTGCGGGCCTGGACGAACGCCACCGCGCGGCCCACCGGCCGGTACGCCAGTGCCCGCAGCACGGGCCGGCGCACCAGCAGCGCCAGCGGCACCTGGAACCCGGTAACGAGCAGCAGGCAGATCGTCGGCGGATTCATGTTCGACATGGCGTCGCCGGGCAGCCCGACCATGCTCGCCGGGTACGGGCCGGCGGCCACGAGCAGCGCGAGGACCAGCACCGAGGCGGCGGCGACGGCCACCAGGACCCGGCGCGACACCCCGCGGAACCGGCCGTCGGCGTAGCCGAACCCGAGCAGGTAGGGCACCGCCCAGACGAACAGCACGTTGAGGTAGCCGAGCCAGGGCGGGCCGCCGAGCAGGAACCGCGCGCCGTCGACCGCCACCGCGGCGCCGGCGAACGGCAGGATCAGCCCGAGCCCGTACCGGTGGAAGGCGCGCAGCAGCCACGGGGTGGCAAGCGACAGAAGCAGGTAGACCGCGACGAACCAGAGCAGTTGCGGCGCGATCGACGCACCGCGCGCCACCGCCGCCGCCGGTACCCCCAGCGCCAGCGCGGCGGGCGCGAGCACCACCGCCCAGGCCAGGACGAACGCGGCGACCGGGGGCAGCAGCCGGCCCAGCCGCCGGCGCAGGAACGGTACCGGCCGCTCGGCCTGCGACCGCGACCACCAGGCGGCGGCGCCCGCGGCGAAGAACATCAGCGGGATCACCTGCAACGGCCAGGTGACGAGCCAGCCCTGCCCGGCCGACAGCGCGTTGCCGACCGCGAGCCGCTGACCGTCCCAGCCGACCACCGGGATCAGCCAGTGCAGCAGCATCACCACCAGGGTGCCGAACGCGCGGACCGCATCGACGAACCGGTCCCGCCCGGCGGCCGGGACCCCGGCGCCATGATCCGGCGTTCTCGCTGCTGGAGCGTGCCCTGGCGGCGTCAGCAGTGCCATCGTCAGCCTCTTTGGAAGTCGGGGGTGTCAGCTCCCTCCAGGCTTCCGTCCGGGCGGCTTTCCCCCCATCCGGCGACCGGTAGCATCCGGCGCGGACAACCACCGCATCCGCGGTGGGGAATACCCCCGGGGCCGCGCGACGTTCGGCCCGGCCGGGACGGTCGGGAGCGGGTCATAGACTCCCGGTGACAGGCGAGGACGTGGGAGGAGCCCGGGTGCGGAAGGTGCTGATCGCCAATCGGGGCGAGATCGCGGTGCGGGTGGTACGGGCCTGCCGGGACGCCGGCCTGACCAGCGTCGCGGTGTACGCGGACGAGGACCGTGACGCCCCGCACGCGCGGCTGGCCGACGAGGCGTACGCGCTGGGTGGCGTCACGGCCGCCGAGACGTACCTGAACATCGGCGCGCTGATCGAGGTCGCCGCGCGCTCCGGCGCCGACGCGGTGCACCCCGGGTACGGCTTCCTGTCCGAGAACGGCGACTTCGCGCAGGCGGTGCTGGACGCGGGGCTGACCTGGATCGGGCCCAGCCCGCAGGCGATCCGCGACCTCGGCGACAAGGTCACCGCCCGGCACATCGCGGCCCGCGCCGGCGCCCCGATGACCCCCGGTACCCCGGATCCGGTGTCCGGGCCGGACGAGGTCGTCGCGTTCGCCGAGCGGTACGGGCTACCGGTGGCGATCAAGGCCGCGTTCGGTGGCGGTGGCCGCGGCCTCAAGGTGGCCCGTGACCTCGACGACATCCCCGAGCTGTACGCGAGTGCGGTGCGCGAGGCGCAGGCGGCGTTCGGCCGCGGCGAGTGCTTCGTGGAGCGCTACCTCGACCGGCCACGGCACGTGGAGGCGCAGGTACTGGCCGACACGTACGGCACGGTGATCGTGGTCGGCACCCGCGACTGCTCGCTGCAGCGCCGGTACCAGAAGCTGGTGGAGGAGGCGCCGGCGCCGTTCCTGTCCGACGAGCAGCGCGCCACCATCCACGCCGCCGCCAAGGCGATCTGCGCGGAGGCGGGCTACCACGGCGCCGGCACCGTCGAGTTCCTGGTGGGTGCGGACGGGATGATCTCGTTCCTGGAGGTCAACACCCGACTGCAGGTGGAGCACCCCGTCACCGAGGAGACCGCCGGCATCGACCTGGTACGCGAGCAGTTCCGGATCGCCGACGGCGAGCGGCTGCGGCTGACCGAGGACCCGGCGCCGCGCGGGCACGCGTTCGAGTTCCGGATCAACGGTGAGGATCCCGGCCGCAACTTCCTGCCGGCCCCCGGTACGGTCACCCGGTTCGTGGCGCCGGCCGGCCCCGGGGTGCGGCTGGACTCCGGGGTGGAGACCGGTTCGGTGGTGGGCGGAAACTTCGATTCGTTGCTGGCCAAGCTGATCGTGGTCGGCGAGACCCGCCGGCAGGCGCTGCAGCGGGCCGCCCGGGCGCTGGACGAGATGCAGGTGGACGGGATGGCGACGGCGCTGCCGTTCCACCGCGCCGTGGTCCGCGACCCGGCGTTCACCAGCGAGCCGTTCAGCGTGCACACCCGCTGGATCGAGACCGAGTTCGACAACACCATCCCGCCGTACGCGCAGCCGGCCGCACCGGCCGAGGCGCAGCCGCGGCAGACGGTCGTGGTCGAGGTCGCGGGTAAGCGGCTGGAGGTGACGCTGCCGGACGGCCTCGGTACCGCGCCGGCCACCACCGGCGCCCGCCGGTCCGCGCCGAAGCGCCGCGCCGCACCGCACGCCGCGCCCGCCAGCGCGACCCTGGCCAGCCCGATGCAGGGCACCGTGGTCAAGGTCGCGGTGGCCGACGGCGATCTGGTCGCCGAGGGCGACCTGGTGCTGGTGCTGGAGGCGATGAAGATGGAGCAGCCGATCACCGCACACCGTGCCGGCACCGTCACCGGGCTGTCCGCCGCGGTCGGCGCCACCCTCACGGCCGGCGCCGCGATCTGCGACATCACCGACTGACCACGATGGTCGCCGCAATCGAGGTGTACTTCGACGGCGCTGCCCAGGCCCGGCTTCGCCGGCTGTGGGACGCGTTCGAGCAGGCCGGGATACCGAGCCTGCGGGAGCACACCCACCGGCTGCACCGGCCGCACCTGTCGTTCGCGGTGGCCCGCCGGTTCGACCCGCAGCAGGTGGCCGACGCGGTGTCCGGGCTGCTCCCGCCGGAGGGTGTCGAGGTCGAGTTCAGCTCGGTGGGCCAGTTCCCCGGCCGGGTGCTGTGGCTGGGCCCGGTGCCCCATGCCGACCTGCTGGCCAGGCACGATGCGGTACACCGGCGGCTGGCCGAGGCGGGCATCGAGGTCGACGCGGTGTACCGGCCGGGTGCGTGGGTCCCCCACTGCACTGTGTCCCAGCAGGTACCGTGGGCCGACCTGGCGCGGGCGGTCGGGCTGTGCCTCGATGCGTTGCCGATCACCGCGTCGTTGCGTTCCGCGGCGGTCGCCGACCATTCCCGCGGGTTGTACCGACCGATCGGCTGACCGACACATCACCTGGTCACCGTGCGCAGGAAGGGTGAGCATGAACGAGGACGTGGCCTGGTGGCTCGGTGACGGCGACTGGTACGACCGGCGTCAGCGGCGGCAGATCGAGGAGCTGGACACCGCCATCTCCGGCGCCTACGCGCAGTCGTCCCGGCTGCGCAGCCGGCTGTCGGCGATCGAGGGCAACCTGTCCGCCAAGGTCGACCGGATCGCCGCCGCGTTCGACGCGTTCGTGGAGCTGTCCGACATCCGCGCCGAGCTGATGGTGTACAGCAAGCCGGCGGTGGTGCGGCACGCGGTGCGCGAGCTGATCGGTCAGCTGTCGGCCGGCAGCACCGTGGTGCCGCCGGACCTGCCCGAGGTACCCGGCTACTGGCTGGTGCCGGCGACCCACGCGCTGTACGCGCAGCTGAACGACGACGACGCGACCGCCGCCCGGCACATCGAGCAGGCCACCGAGCTGGACGGCCCGCGTACCCGCTACTTCCTGACCGCGGCGCTGCGGCTGGCCGGCCCGGTCGACCTCAGCGCGGTGCAGCTCGCCGCGCTGCTGCCGGCGCCGGGCGGCCCGGTGACCCGGTCGGCACGGGCCATGTGGCGCGCGACCGCGGCCGGCGCGTTCGGCGCACCCGGGACCGCTCTACTGGTCAGCGCGCTGGTCAGCGCGCTCGGCCGGCCGGACGCCGACCCCGCGCCGGTGGTACCGGAGCCGCGCACCGGCGACGACGAGGGCGATGCGGCGGAGCGGTCCGACCGGCTGCCCGCCTGGCTCACCGCGATCGGCGGCTCGGGCAACTCGGCCGGGTCGGTGGCCAGCGCGCTGGCCGCGCTGGCCAAGCGGTGCACGCCGCCGGCGGACGAACCCGCCGAGGCGGACCCGACCGAGCCGCTACGCGAGATCCTCGGCCCGCTCATCGACGAGGGGCACGAGCCGGAGCGGCCGCTGCTGCGCCGGGCCGAGAAGCTGCGGTCGCTGGTGGAGTCCGGGCTGGCGCGGCCCGAGTTCGAGCCGTGGGACGAGCCGGTCGGCGCGGTCGACGAGCTGGTCCGGCACGACATCTTCGGCTCCGACACCGGCCCGCTGCGGGCGCCCGCGGTGCGCGCCGCGCTGCCCTGGCTGACCCACGCCGCCGACGCCATGGTCGCCGGCGTTTCCGCGCCGCCGCGGGCCCGTACCGCCCGGATCCGCGGCCGGGAGGTCACCGTCACCGCGTCCGGCCCGGACGCCACCGTGCTCGACCAGTTGCGGACCGAGGCCGAGGCGTCGCACCAGATCTCGTCGGCCCGGTTGATCGCCGGCCTGGCGGTGGGTGCGGTCGGCCTGGTCGTCGGGGTGATCGGCGCCGTCGCGGGCACCGCGCTGGTGGTCGTGCTCGGTGCGCTGGCGCTCGTGGTGGGCCTCGGCGTCGCGATCGCCGGCTACCGCAGCAACGCCGAGGCGCAGCGGTTCGCCGCGATGGACCGGGACGCGCTGGAGCGTTCGATCGACAGCCAGGTGGAGACGCTGCGGCAGACGATCGAGCAGGACAACCGCGACCGGGCGCTGCTGGACCGGGCTCGGGCCGAGCTGTCCGAGGTGCTCGCCCAGCCCGCCGCGAGCCGCTAGCGCAGTGTCACGACCGCCCGGCGGCTCGGTGCTGCCGGCGGCTCGGTGCTGCCGGCGGCTCGGCGCTGCCGGCGGCTCAGTGCCGGACCGCGGCCAGCGGTTCGAGCAGCGCCGTCTCCCACATGTCCGCATACGGCTGGGGCTCCTCGACCAGTACCAGGTGGCGGGCCAGCCGTTCGGCGATCACCTCGGTGGCCTCCCGCAGGCTGTGCACGTCGGCCAGGTGCTGTCGCAGGTAGCGCACCTTCAACCCGGGCACCGTCGAGGGCGGGTAGCCGAGCTTCTCGGCGTTGTGGGCGGTCACCCGCACGACGTTGTAGCCGTTGATCGGGTCGAGGGTGTCCCACTCCTTCCCGAGGGTCGGCCCGTGCAGCACGGTCGGCTCGTCCGACCTGGGTTCCGGCGGTGTGGACATGATCAGCGCTCCCGTTCGACCAGAACCATCCCGTCGACGACCCGTACCGTCGCCCACACATCGACAAACGCCGCATCGGCGGCCGCTCAGCGGCTGGTGGGCCCGGCGCAGCCGATCATGAGGTCCCCAACAGCCTCTCTATTCATACCCGGGACGATCAAGGTGCGCGCACCCCGCCGTCCGGCGGGCCTGCCCGGACGGTAACCGGTCCGGGCGCGTCCCGCACCCACCACTTCGAAAGGCGACAGACGCCGGTCGGCTCAGTCGAACTCGTGCTGCATCAGCTGCCGGGCCGCCTCGGCCAGCGAGCCGGACAGCGACGGGTAGATCGTGATCGTCTGGGCCAGCTGCTGCACCGACAGGTGATGTTCGATCGCCATCGCGATCGGCAGGATCAGCTCGGACGCCTTCGGGGCCACCACGACGCCGCCGACCACCAGCCCGGACGCCGGCCGGCAGAACAGCTTGACGAAGCCGTCCCGGATGCCCTGCATCTTCGCCCGCGGGTTGGTCCGCAGCGGCAGCATCACCGTGCGCGCCGGTACCTTGCCCGAGTCGACCGCGGCCTGCGAGGCGCCGACGGTGGCGATCTCCGGATCGGTGAACACGTTCGCCGACACGGTGGACAGCCGCAGCGGCTGCACCGCCTCGCCCAGCGCGTGCCACATCGCGATCCGGCCCTGCATGCCGGCGACCGAGGCGAGCATCAGCAGCCCGGTGCAGTCGCCGGCCGCGTAGATGCCGGGCACGGTGGTGCGCGACACCCGGTCCACGGTGACGAAGCCGCCGCGGCCCAGCGCCACGCCGTACTCCGCCAGGCCCAGCCCGGCGGTGTTCGGCACCGAGCCGACGGTCATCAGCGCGTGCGAACCGGTGATCACCCGGCCGTCGGTCAGCTCGACCCGGACCCCGTCGCCGTCGCGCCGCACGCTCGCCGCGCGGGACCGGTGCAGTACGGTCATGCCCCGGTCGCCGAACACCTGCTCCAGCGCCGCGGCCGCGTCGGTGTCCTCGCTCGGCAGGACCCGGTCGCGGCTGGACACCAGCGTCACGTCGACGCCCATCGCGAGGTACGCGGAGGCGAACTCGGCGCCGGTCACCCCGGAGCCGACGACGATCAGCTTCTCCGGCAGCTCGGGCAGGTCGTACACCTGGCGCCAGGTCAGGATCCGCTCGCCGTCCGGCCGGGCGTCCGGCAGCACCCGCGGCGTCGCGCCGGTGGCGAGCAGCACCACGTCGGCGTCCACCTGGTACTCGGCGCCCTCGGCCGGGGTGATCCGGACCCGGTGGGTGTGCCCGAGGGTGTCCTCGGCGAGCCGGGCGGTGCCGGTGACGATCTCGACGCCGGACTTCGCCACCTTGTCGTGGATGTCCTCGGACTGCTTCGCGGCGAGCCGCTTCACCCGGCCGTGCACCGCCGCCGCGTCCACCGTGGCCCGCCCGGCGCGTACCCCGAGGGCGTCGGCGCCGCGGAACGTGGTGACCACGTCGGAGGAGGCGATGAACGTCTTGCTCGGCACGCAGTCGTACAGCACGCAGGCGCCGCCCGAGCCGTCCCGTTCGACCAGGGTGACCTCGGCGCCGAGCTGCGCGGCCACCAGCGCCGCCTCGTAGCCGGCCGGGCCGCCCCCGACGATGACGATGCGTGCCACCACTGACTCCGATCTGCGACGTCGCGTACGAGAAGCTCCTGCCTGCGGATTCTCCTCCCCGTCCGGCCGGCGCGCCGCAGCCGGGGTAAGGCCGGGTACCGAAAAGTGGGACGTACGCATCATCGTGCGGCCAGTTGCCCCGGGATGGGCGTTGGCCCGACTAGTGTTGCCTTCCGTGTCGCTGTATGCCGCGTACGGCTCGAACCTCGATCCCGCCCTGATGCGGGAGCGCTGCCCGCACTCCCCGCTGGTCGGTACCGGCTGGTTGGAGGGCTGGCGGCTGACCTTCGGCGGTGCCGAGCTCGGCTGGACCGACGGCCCGCTCGCCACGATCGTCGAGGATCCGACCGAACGGGTCTTCGTCGCGCTGTACGACCTGCACAAGTTCGACGAGCCGGCGCTGAACCGGTGGGAGGGCGTCGAGAGCGGCCTCTACCACAAACTGCGGCTGCGGGTCGCGACGCTGGAGGGCGACCAGCTGGCCCGGGTGCACGTGCTGCACGGGTACGAGGGCGGGCTGCCCTCGGCGCTGCACGTGCAGCTCGTCGCGGACGCCGCGGTCAAGGCCGGCGCCCCGGACGACTATGTCAAGGCGATCCGCGCCCGCCCCTCCCTCTGACTCACCGCACCGACCGGCCGGCGCGATCGCCACCGCCGCCGTCCACCAACCCCCGCCGGTACGCGGCCGGCGACCACGCACCCGGCTACGACCCGTAGCAACGCTGGTACCGGCGGCTGTACATCGGCGGCTACCGGGCCTGGCGTGCCGCCGGCCGCCCGATCAGCTGATCCCCTCCGCCCCCGGCCCGCCCGGGCCCGGCTCGGCCCGGCGGGCGGTCACAGCGACGGGTCGGACAGGGCGGCCAGGGCGGTGTGCACCAGCACCCGCACGCCGTGCCCGATCGCCGCCTCGTCCACGTCGAAGTTCGGCTGGTGCAGGTCGAGCTGCTCACCGGGCCGGCCGACACCGAGCCGGGCCATCGCGCCCGGCACGTGCTCCAGGTACCAGGCGAAGTCCTCGCCGCCCATGCTGATCGGCGCCTCCACCACGTGCTCGCGGCCGAGCGCGGCGGCCGCCGCGGCACCGAACACCGCGGCCGCCGTACGGTCGTTGACCACCGGCGGCACGCCGCGGCTGTAGTCCACCTCGACCCGGGTGCCGGTCCCGGCCGCGGCCGCGTGCACCAGCTCCTCCACCAGCGCCGGAGCCTCGCCCCACGCCGCGCGGTCGAGCACCCGCACCGTGGCCTCCGCCGTACCCTCGCGCGGGATCGCGTTCGCCGCCTGCCCGGCGTGGACCGCGCCGAACACCACCGAGATGCCCGAGCGCGGGTCGGCCCGGCGCGAGACGAGCGCCGGCACCTCGACGACGATCTTGGCCAGCGCGTGCACCAGGTCGGCGGTCAGGTGCGGCCGGGCGGTGTGCCCGCCGGCGCCGGACAGCCGGACCCGCATCATGTCGGCCGCCGCGGTCAGCGGACCGGACCGGACGCCGACCATCCCGGTCGGCAGCTTCGGGTCGCAGTGGAACGCGAACACCGCGCGCGCGTCGGCCAGCCCACCGGCGGCGACCATCTGCGGCGCGCCGGAGGGGAACTTCTCCTCGGTCGGCTGCAGCAGCAGCCGGACCCGGCCGGGCAGCTGGCCGCGCGCGGCCAGCTCGGCGAGCGCCAGCCCGGCGCCGGTGACGACCGTGGCGTGCACGTCGTGGCCGCACGCGTGGCAGGCGCCGGCCACCGTCGACCGGTACGGCACGTCCTTGACGTCGTCCATCGGCAGCGCGTCGATGTCGCCGCGCAGCGCGATCAGCGGCGTGCCCGGCTCGTCCGGCCCGATCTCGCAGAGCACCCCGTTGCCGGTCGGCAGCAGCCGCGGCGTCAGCCCGGCCGCGGTCAGCACCCCGGCCAGGTGCGCGGCCGTGTTCTGCTCGTGCCCGGACAGCTCCGGATGGGCGTGCAGGTGCCGGCGCAGCGCGACGAGGTCGGCCTGGTGCCGGCCGAGCCAGTCGTCCAGCAGGGCGGGCAGCGGGTCGGTACCCGGCTCGCACGGGGTGGGCAGGTCGGCGCTGAGCGTGGATGCAGTCACGGTCGGATCGTCTCGATCTCGGGTCGACGGACAGTTACGGAACGCACTCTCACCGGGTGTGCGGACAGCGATCCGGCGGTACCGGCCGGATCGGCGTCAAGATCCTGGCGAACGCGAGAATCCTAGACCTGCCCGATCGCACCACGGTGACCGGAACACCGACCGTCCACTCCCTGTCCGGGCCTGGTTGCAGGGAAAATCCCCGAATCCGGACCGAACGCCGGCCGCACCGGCCGGCCCGGGTCACGAGCCCGGCCGGTCGCGCCGGACCGGCCGTGCCGGCCGGCGTCGGGATTCCGCGCGCCGCCCGGCCACCACCGGCTACAACGCCGTACCGGTACGGCTGGTGACGCTGCGGGGTCGCCCGACCGTGCCGCCGGAGGACGACGCCGGCTCGTCAGAACTGTTCGGTCGGGCGGTAGGTACCCCAGACGTCACGCAACGCGTGGCAGACCTCACCGACCGTGGCACGGGCGGCGAGGGCCGCCCTCATCGGTGGCAGCACGTTGTCGGTACCGGCCGCGGCGGCGCGCACCGCGCCGAGCGCCGCCCGTACCGCCGGGGCGTCGCGATCGGCGCGCAGCGCGGCCAGCCGTTTCTCCTGCTCGGCGCCGATCGCCGGATCGACCCGCAACGGCTCGTACGGCTCGTCGTCGTCGGTGGTGAACCGGTTGACGCCGACCACGGTGCGCTCGCCGGACTCGATCTGCTGCGCCACCTCGTACGCGGACAGCTCGATCTGCTGCTTCTGGAAGCCGGCCTCGATCGCCGCCACCGCCGAACCGTGCTCGAACACCTTGTCGATCAGCGCGACCGCCGCGTCCTCGACCTCGTCGGTCAGCCCCTCCACCAGGTACGACCCGGCGAACGGGTCGACGGTGCCGGTCAGATCCGTCTCGTACGCCAGCACCTGCTGGGTGCGCAGCGCGAGCCGGGCGGCCTTCTCGGTCGGCAGCGCGATGGCCTCGTCGTACGAGTTGGTGTGCAGCGACTGGGTGCCGCCGAGCACCGCGCCGAGGCCCTGCACCGCGACCCGGACCAGGTTGACCTCCGGCTGCTGCGCGGTCAGCTGCACCCCGGCGGTCTGGGTGTGGAACCGCAGCATCTGCGCCTTCGGGTTGGTCGCGCCGAACCGCTCGCGCATGATCCGGGCCCAGATCCGCCGCGCCGCGCGGAACTTCGCCACCTCCTCCAGCAGCGTGGTGCGCGCCACGAAGAAGAAGCTCAGCCGCGGCGCGAAGTCGTCCACCGCGAGGCCCGCCTCGATCGCGGTCTGCACGTACTCGATGCCGTTGGCCAGGGTGAACGCGATCTCCTGAACGGGCGTCGCGCCGGCCTCGGCCATGTGGTAACCGGAGATCGAGATGGTGTTCCAGCGCGGCAGCTCGCTCGCGCAGTAGCCGAACGTGTCGGCCACCAGCCGCAGCGACGGCCGCGGCGGGAAGATGTACGTCCCGCGGGCGATGTACTCCTTGAGCACGTCGTTCTGGATCGTGCCGGTCAGCTTCGCCCCCGGCACCCCCTGCTCCTCGGCGACCAGCTGGTAGAGCAGCAGCAGCACCGCGGCCGGCGCGTTGATCGTCATCGAGGTGGACACCTCGCCGAGCGGGATCCGGTCGAACAGGGTGCGCATGTCGTCGATCGAGTCGATCGCGACACCGACCTTGCCGACCTCGCCGTGCGCGATCGGCTCGTCCGAGTCGTACCCCATCTGGGTGGGCAGATCGAACGCGACGGACAGCCCGTGGCCGCCGGCGGCCAGCAACTGGTGATAGCGGGCGTTGGATTCGCGCGCCGTACCGAACCCGGCATACTGGCGCATGGTCCACGGCCGGGAGGTGTACATCGTGGGGTATACGCCCCGAGTGAACGGATATTCACCCGGTGCACCCAGCCGCGCCTCCAGCCCGGCCCGTACGTCGTCCGGGCCGGCCACCGTGGGCAGCTCGATGCCCGACTCCGACCGGTACGCCCCGGTCATCGGGCCGCCTCGCGCCGCCACCTGTCGGGCTGTCGCCACCCCGACGTACCGTGTGGGCCGACCGACGCGCGGGACGGCACGGCGAAACCTGGCATGGCTGCGGTCATGCGCCGATCGTAGGCGCCGCGCCGGGCCGGCGCACCGGCACACGACCGGTGCCGGCGTCGCCGCTGGGCCGCGTGCCCGACGGCTGCCGGATCACCAGGTCCGCCGCGCGCCGGTCACCCCGACTCCGGGCCCGATCCGACCCGGTGTCACGGCCCGATTGACGGAAGGTGATGGCGCGATGGACGGGGTGACCCCCACGCTGCGCGCCGCACGCCGACCGCCCACACTAGGGCGTGTTTCTCAACCCCCGATGGTCCCGAAACACACCCTGGGACGCGGTTCGGAACCCCCGGCGCGCTGCACCCCGAAACACGTCCTGCTGGCCGTTCCGCACCGATGCCCGCTTCGGAGGCCGCCCCGCACCGGGGAGCGGTCGACTACCGGAGGACCCACCTCGTGACCACCCCAGCATCCCTCGGCGGCACCCCCGACCAGCCGCCCCAGGCGCCGAGCGACAGTCATGGCAGTACCGGCGCGGTCATCGGCGGCCGATACACGCTGCACGAGCTGATCGGCTCGGGCGGCATGGGCGCGGTCTGGCACGCCTGGGACGACCTGCTGCGCCGTGACGTCGCGATCAAGGAGGTGCTGCTGCCGCCCGGCATCCCCGCCGACGAGCGCGCCGCACTCTACGAGCGCACCCTGCGGGAGGCACGGGCCGCGGCCAGCCTGTCGCACCCGTCGGTGGTCCGGATGTACGACGTGGTCCAGGACGCCGACCGCCCGTGGCTGGTGATGGAGCTGCTGCAGGCCCGCAGCATCGCCGACATGATCACCCGCAACGGCCCGCTGCCGCCTCGCGCGGTGGCGAAGATCGGCCTGTCCGTGCTGGGCGCCCTGGAGGCCGCGCACTCGGCCGGGGTGCTGCATCGCGACGTGAAGCCGGCGAACGTGTTGATCTGCTCGGACGGTCGGTGCGTGCTGACCGACTTCGGCGTCGCCCGGATCATGACCGACCAGAACGCGGCGCTCACCACCCCGGGCATGGTGCTCGGTTCGCCGCAGTACATCTCGCCGGAGCGGGCGATGGGGGCCGACTTCGGCCCGCCCTCCGACCTGTTCTCGCTCGGCGTCACGCTCTACACCGCGGCGCAGGGCACCCCGCCGTTCGACCGCGGCGACCCGCTGTCGACCATGCACGCGGTCGTCTACGAGGACCCGGAGCCGCCGCGCAACGCCGGCCCGCTCGCCCCGGTGTTGCTCGGGCTGCTGGTCAAGGACCCGGCCCAGCGCTGGGACGTGGACCGCACCCGCTCCGAGCTGCGGGCCGCCCTCGCCGGCCCGCTCGCCCCGGGTGCCCGGCCTGCCCCCGGGGGGTACGCGGCCGGCACCCCGATGTCCGGCCCACCCGGCCCGGCCCCGATGTCCCCCGGCCCGGTCGCACCGGCACCCGCGGCGGGCGCTCCGATGCCGCCGGCCCCGGCGGGTGGTCCGATGCCGCCCGGCCCGATGTCCGGCGCACCGGCGCCCGGAGTGCCCGGCCCGATGTCCGGCGCGCCCGCGCCCGGCATGGCCGGCCCGATGTCCGGCGCGCCCGCGCCCGGCATGGCCGGCCCGATGAGCGGCGCGCCCGCGCCCGGGGTGCCGGGTCCGATGTCCGGGCCGCCGGCGTCCGGCGGCCCGGCGAACCCGATGCGCGCCACCGCGGCCGTGCCCCAGCGGTACCCGGAGCCCGGTTACGGCGACGGGTACGGGCAGCCGCACGCACCGTCCCGCCAGCTGCGGCACCTCGGTCCGTGGCTGGTCGGTGCCGGTGCCGCGATCGTGGTGATCATCCTGGTCGTGGTGGCGCTCGGCGCCGGCGGCGCGTTCAGCCCGGACGAGCCGGACGCGAACCCGACCACACCGGCCGCGGAAGCCGGCGGGCCGACCAAGGCGGTCCAGGATCCGGCCGGGTTCCACACCGCGGTGCCGAAGGGTTGGCAGCAGATCCAGGCCGAGCCGCGCAAGTACTCGGCGCCCGGCGACCGGAACGAATGGATCATGTTCCAGGCCAGCCGGGACGGGGGGAACCCGACGGCGTTCCTGCGCGGCGCCGCGCACGGCCTCAAGGTCGGCAAGAAGTGGAAGAACTACCACCAGATCTCGCTGCACGGCGGGTTGCGGCTGGGCGGGCGCGCGGCCACCGAGCTGGAGTACACGCTTACCGCCAACGGCCAGGAGCGGCACGGCCTGTGGCGGGTCGCGGCGGTCGACGGTCACCTGTACGAGGTGTACCTGTCGGTGCCGCAGTCCTCGTTCGCCAAGGACAAGCAGGTCTACCAGCAGGCGGTGAAGAACTACCGGTTCAACTGACCGCTGCCCCGGCGCCTCCACCTGGTCCGGCCGGAACCTGGTCCGGCCGGAACCTGGTCCGGCCGGGAGGCGGGCCGGCGAGACCGGGCGACGGGACCGCGGCCGGACGGTTGGCCGGATGCGGCAGGATGGTGCGGTGACCGCGGAGATGACCGAGCAGCTGCGTGCGCGCGCGACGGCGTGGCTCGACGACGACCCCGACCCCGCCGACCGGCAGGAGCTCGCGGCGCTCCTGGACACCGGCCCGGCCGGCACGGTGGAACTCGCGGACCGGTTCGCCGGGCCGCTGAGTTTCGGTACCGCCGGGCTGCGCGGCCCGCTGCGGGCCGGGCCCAACGGGATGAACCGGGCCGTGGTCCGCGGCGCCGCGGCCGGGCTGGTCCGCTGGCTCGCCGCCCGGGACGCCGCCGGACCGATCGTCATCGGCTACGACGCCCGGCACCGCTCGCACGAGTTCGCGGTCGAGACCGCCCGGGTCGCCACCGGCGCCGGCCGCCGCGCCCTGCTGCTGCCCGGCCCGCTGCCCACCCCGGTCCTGGCGTACGCGGTGCGCGAGCTCGACGCGGCCGCCGGTGTGATGGTGACCGCGAGCCACAACCCACCGCAGGACAACGGCTACAAGGTGTACCTCGGCGCCGCGCTCGGTGGCCCGGGCGGCGCCGGCGCCCAGCTGGTGTCGCCGGCGGACGCGGCGATCGAGGCGACGATCCGCGAGGTCGGGCCGCTGACCGAGGTGCCGCTGGGCGAGCCCGGCGAGGTACTCGGCGACGACCTCCTGCAGCGCTACCTGGACGCCGCGGTGGCGGTGGTCGACCCGGACGCGCCGCGCGCGCTGACCGTGGCGTACACGCCGCTGCACGGGGTCGGCGGCGCGGTGGCGGCGGAGGCGTTCCGCCGGGCCGGGTTCGACGCGCCCGCGGTCGTCGCCGAGCAGGCCGAACCGGATCCCGACTTCCCGACCGTGGCGTTCCCGAACCCGGAGGAGCCGGGGGCGATCGACCTCGCGGTGGCGCTGGGCGCGTCGACCGGGGCCGATCTGGTGATCGCGAACGACCCGGACGCCGACCGGTGTGCCGTCGCCGTACCCGACCCGGCCCGGGGTGCCGGCCCGGACGATCCGGCCGGCTGGCGGATGCTGCGCGGCGACGAGGTCGGCGTGCTGCTCGCCGACCACCTGATGCGCCGAGCCACCCCCGGGGTGTACGCGACGACGATCGTGTCGTCCTCGCTGCTACGGGCGCTCGCCGAGGCCCGCGGCGTGCGCTACGCCGAGACGCTCACCGGGTTCAAGTGGATCGTCCGCGCCGGCAGCGTGCCCGAGCCGAGTCTGGAACGGCCACGCTCCCCGCTCGCCGACGCTCGCCGCGAGGCTCCCGGACCCGTCACCGACACCGACACCGACCTCGCCTTCGGGTACGAGGAGGCGCTCGGCTACGCGGTGGCGCCCAGGCTGGTGCGTGACAAGGACGGGATCACCGCCGCGCTGCTGGTCGCCGAGCTCGCGGCGACGTTGCGCGCGCAGGGCCGTACCCTGGTCGACCGGCTGGACGAGCTGGCCGCCGAGTTCGGCCGGTACGCGACGGACCAGCTGTCGGTGCGGGTCACCGACCTCGCCGACATCGGCGCGATGATGTCCCGGCTGCGCGCGGCGCCGCCGGACACCCTGCTGGACCACAAGATCACCGTGGACGACCTGCTGCCCGACGCCGACGTGCTGCGGCTGTCCGCGGACGGCCTGCGCGTCGTCGTCCGCCCGTCCGGCACCGAGCCGAAGCTCAAGGCGTACCTGGAGGTCGTGGTCGCCGCCGACGCCGACCCGGCACCGGAACTCACCCGGCTGCGCGCGGAGATCTCCACCGCCCTCGGCCTGATCAGCCCGGGTGGTCCCACGGGCTGATCAGCTTCGCTCCGGTCCCCTCGACGCGGTCGACGCGGGCCGGCGAAGTTGATCAAGGGGTCGGGACACTCGGTGCTGGGCCTTCGTGTACGAATCCCTTGATCGACGACCGCCCACCGGCGCTGCCGCGGGTGCCGGCGCAGCCCACCGGTCCGGCGGGCGACTCGTCGGTCGACGTACCGCCGGATCCGTCAGGACTCGGTACCGGCGGCGAAGCGCGGCATGCCGCCGAACTGGCGGTCGCCGGCGTCGCCGAGGCCCGGGACGATGAACGCGCGGTCGTTGAGCCGCTCGTCGATCGAGGCGGTGACCAGCCGCAGCGGCAGGCCGCTGGCCTCCAGGCGGGCCAGCCCCTCCGGCGCGGCGAGCACGCACACCACGGTCATGTCGGTGCACCCGCGGTCGGCGATCAGCTGGCAGCAGTGCGTCAGCGAGCCGCCGGTGGCCACCATCGGGTCCAGCACGATCACCGACCGGCCGGTCAGGTCGGTCGGCAGCGACTCCAGGTACGCGCGGGGCTCGAAGGTCTTCTCGTCCCGGGCCAGGCCGACGAACCCCATCGACGACTCGGGCAGCAGCCCGAGCGCCGAGTCGGCCATCCCGAGTCCGGCTCGCAGCACCGGGACGAGCAGCGGCGGGGCGGCCACCCGTACGCCCTGGGTGGGCGAGACGGGGGTGTTGATGTCGAAGCGCTCGACCGGCAGCTCCCGGGTCGCCTCGTAGACCAGCATCGTGGTCAGCTCGCGCAGCGCGGCCCGGAACGTGCCCGGTTCGGTCAGCACGTCCCGCATCGCGGTGAGTCGGGCGGCGGCCAGGGGGTGATCAACCACGGTGACGTCCACGCGGACAACCTAGCGGCCCGGCGCCGGCCCGACGGTACCGCCTCCGGTCAGTCGGAGTCCTGGGAGATCTCCCAGACATAGCCGGCCGGGTCGGCGAAGGTCGCGGTACGGATGCCCCAGGCCAGGTCCGCCGGCGCGCTGAGCAGCGTCACGCCGCGCCTCTGCAACTCGGCGGCCGTCTCGTCCACGTCCTCCACCGGCAGCGCGAGCTGGCCGACGCCGATCCTCGCCAGGGCGGCCTGGTCGGTGGGCGACGGCTGGTGCGCCGGGTCGGACCGCAACGCGAGGTAGAGGTCACCGAGCTGGTAGATCAGCGTGTCGGCGTCCTCGTCCAGCGGTGCCAGGTCGAACGTGTCGCGGTAGAACCGCTTCATCGCCGCCAGGTCGTCGACCATCAGGTTCAACGCTCCGATCCGCTTCGCCCACTCCGCCATCGCACGCTCCTTCGCATCGTCGTGGTGGTACCGCATCGTCGTGGTGGTATCGACGGGTGGACGACGCGGCGGCGACGAACTCATCGGTTCGGCCGATGTCGTGCGGGGGCGGGGATCTGGCACGATCCGGTCACGTCGGGCGGGATCGGCGTCGGCGGGAGTGCGACCGCGATCGGCCACGATTACCATGTGCCACGCATCGCGGCGGACGATGCGGCGGCCGGTGTCCGGCCGGCCCCACGCCGGGGCGCCCGACGCGCGAAGCAGCCGACCGGTCCGCGATGAACCGAGCTGCCCGGCGCGCGAGGCAGCCGACCGGTATGCGAAGAAGAGGAACGAGATGCAGCTCAACGTGAGCCTGGCCGGTCGCAGCTACCCGCCGACCGAGCCGTACGAGGTCAGCCGGGAGCACATCCGGATCTTCGCCGAATCGCTGCACGACACCAACCCGCTCTACCTCGACCCGGCCGCCGCGCGCGCCGCCGGCTACCGGGACGTGCTCGCCTCGCCGACGTTCCTGACCGTGCTGTCCGAGCGGGCCGAGCGCGCGCAGGTCGCGGCCGACACCGAGCTCGGGCTGGACTACAGCCAGACCGTGCACGGCTTCCAGCGATTCGTGCACCTGCGGCCGGTGCACCCGGGCGACGTGCTCAACCTCGAGGCACACATCGACGACGTCCGCATCACCGGCGGGATCGGCCTGGTCACGGTCAGCTGCCGGGTGTTCCGGGACAGCACCGAACACGTCGCCACCATGTACTGCACGATGGTCGAACGGCCCGTCGGTGTGCCGCTGAGCTGACCGCCGCGGGCGCGACCCGGACCCCGGGTCGCCGTTCCCGGGACTCT
Source organism: Actinocatenispora sera (assembly GCF_018324685.1). Classification (NCBI taxonomy): domain Bacteria; kingdom Bacillati; phylum Actinomycetota; class Actinomycetes; order Micromonosporales; family Micromonosporaceae; genus Actinocatenispora; species Actinocatenispora sera. The sequence continues at coordinate 51,904 of NZ_AP023354.1, forward strand.
CGGCCCTGGCGCGATCGGCGCAGGGCTCGGCGGAACCGGCTCGCGCGCGATGCGCAACCGGGCCCGGATGACAAGTTCTTGCCGGCGACGGCGACCGGGGCCGAGAAACGACCCGTGGTGGACGAGACTCGACGACGTCCCAGAGTCCACGCCGGGAGGTCGCAGACCACGACTCGTCACACGAAATCCTGGGGAGAACCGGCGCCGGTTCGCGCGGCGCGCCAACGGTTCGACGGCCCATGCCCCGGGCCGCCGACGCCGCCGTGGCCTCGTCGCACGCCGGACCGGGCACGAACCTCGTACCGCGCCTGCCCGTCCTGGCGGCCCACCGCCGCGACGCCGCGGTGTGTGCGGGGCCGGCCGCCGCGATCGCCCCGCCTCTCGGACCCATCGAGAATCGGAGGTACGAAACCATGTCGCCGGTCAGCCCAGCCGGAGCGCGCGAACCGCTGGTGGAACGGGTCGAGGAGCTCGACACGCTCAAGGTGTGCGTCGAACGGCTGCTCGCGGGGTCGTCCGGCCTGCTCGTGATCGAGGGCAGTGCCGGCGTGGGCAAGACCTGCCTGCTGGCCGCCCTGGTGACGCTCGCCCGGCGGTCCGGCGCCCAGGTGCTCACCGGTTCGGGCGGGCCGAGCGAACCCGACATGCCGCTCGGCCTGCGCAGCCAGCTGTTCGGTCAGGACGGCCGCACCGAACCGGCCGACATGCAGCCGGAACGGCTCGCCGCGGCGTTCGACGCGCTGCACGGCAGGCTGGTCCGGCTGGCGGGTACCGGACCCGTGGTCATCGCCGTGGACGACGTCCATCTGCTCGACGAACTGTCGTTGCGGTGGCTCGGTTTCCTCAGCCGGCGACTCGGTGAGCTGCCGGCGATCCTCGCCATCACCGGCCGTACCGACGAGATCGCGGCCATGTCGTCGGACGCGCAGACCGACCTGCGGTACAGCCTGAACGCGACGACGATCCGGCCGGCCGCGCTCAGCCGGGCGGGCGTAGCGGCGGTGCTGCGGTCGCGGCTCGGCGCACCGATCGACGACGATCTCGCCGCCACCGTGCACCGGATGACGTCGGGCAACCCGCGGTTCGTCACCGAGGTCTGCCAGACCTTCGTCGCCGAGAACCTCGAACCCGGCGCCGTGGACCTGGCCGCGGTACGGCAGCTGGCACCGCCGGGCGTGACCCGGTACGTGCTGGGCCGGTTGCGGCGCAACGACCCCACCACGGCGGCCGTGGCCCGCGCGATTGCCGTCGTGGGCGGCGGTACCTGCGCGTCGATGATCGCGGCGATGTGCGGCATGGAGCGCGATTCGGTCGCTGACGTCATCGCCGAGCTGGCCCAGCTCGGCATCCTGCGGGCCTCCGAACCCGCCACGTTCGTGCACCCGGTCGTGCGCAACGCGCTCTATGCCAGCCTGCGCTCCTCGGAGCGCCAGCAGTACCACCGCAACGCCGCGGCGCTGCTCACCGAGCAGCACGGCGACCCGGCCCAGGTGGCGCGGCACCTGCTCGCCGGCAACCCGGCGATCGACCCGGACATGATCGACACCCTCTGCCGGGTCGCCGTCGACCTGATCGCGCGGGGCGAGCACGCCCTCGGTACCGAGTGCCTGCAGCGGGCGATCCACGGATCCATGTCACCGACGCACCGCGGCCGGCTCGCGCTGAAGCTCGGTTCGGCGCTGGCCGTGCACCATCCGGCGAGCGCGATCGCGCACCTGCGGCACGCGAGCATGGTGGTACGCCAGCCGGATCAGGTCAACGCCGCGCACCGGGCACTCAGCGAGGCGCTCGCCGGCGACGGCCAGGTGCTGGAGGCCATCGAGGTACTCGACGAGTGCGCGACCCAGCTCGCCGGGGTCCGGCCGGAACTCGCGACCAGGGCCCGGGATTCGGCCACCCTGCTGTCCCTGCTGCACGCCGACACCGCCCGGGAGGCCCGTTCCCGGCTGCCCACCGACCGGCCCCGCGGCGACGCGGCGCGCACCGTGCTCGCCACCGCCACCGCGGCGCTCGGGGCGGCCTGGGCCGGCAACGACCGGGAGTACTGGGTCCGTGCGCTCGCCGGCGTGGTCGACTCCAACGCGCTGACCAGCCTGCAGCCGATCGAGTGCATGGCGGTGGTGCTGCCGCTGCTGTACGCCGACCGGCTGGACCTGGCCGACCGGGTGCTCGGTCGGCTCGACGACGAGGTGACCGGCGCGGTGGCCGAGATCGCCGCGCTGCGGTCCTGGGTGGCGCTGGCCCGCGGGCACGTACCGGCGGCCGCGGACCAGGCCCGGCGGGCCGCCGCGGCGGTCGACGACGGCAAGGGCATCCCGCTGTACACCGACCACCGGTCGGCGCTGATCGTCACGCTCACCGAGCTGGGTGAGGCGGACGAGGTCAACCGGATCATCGACCTGACCGCGCCGGCCGACGAGCTGCCGCCGCACTGGCGGTACACGCAGCTGCTCGCCAGCCGTGGCCGGATCCGGGTGGCCAGCGGCGAACTGCACGCCGGGCTGACCGACCTGCGCGAGTGCGGGCGCCGGCTGACCGAGTTCGGCGTGACCAACCCGGCGGTCAACCGCTGGCGGTCGACGACCGCCCTCGCGCTGGCCCGGGCCGGTGAGCCGGGCCGCGCCCGCCAGCTCGCCGACGAGCAGCTGCGCGACGCGCGCCGTTGGGGTACGCCGCGGGCGATCGGCCTGGCGCTGCACGTTCGTGGCCTGGTGGCCGACGAGACCGCGGACCGGGCCCGCTACCTCAGCGACGCCGTCGACCGGTTGCGTGACTCCCCCGGGATGCTGGAACTGGCCCGGACGCTGATCGATCTCGGCGCCGCACAGATCGACTGCGGTACCGCCGCGCCGGCGCGGGACCTGCTGCGCGAGGCGCTCGATCTCGCCCAGCGCTGCGGCGCGGTGGGGCTGACCGACCGGGCCCGGCGGGAACTGGTCCGCAGCGGCGCCCGGCCGCGCCGCCGGACCGAGTCCGGGCTGGGCTCGCTGACCTCGGCCGAACGGCGTACCGCGCTGCTCGCCGCGCGGGGCCAGACGAACCGGGAGATCGCGCAGCAGCTGTTCGTCACGCAGCGCACGATCGAACTGCACCTGACCAACACGTACCGCAAGCTGCGGGTGGCCGGGCGGGCCGGGCTGATCGCGCTGCTCGCCGAGGAGGCGGTCGAGCCGACACCGCTGCCCGGCCCGTACCCGGTGCCGTCGCCGCGAGAGGTGCACCGCTCCGACGGCCCGGCCGCCTGAACGGCTGCCGGGAACCGCGATCGAGGCCCGCAGCCCCGGCACAGCGGTCCCGGCATCGCCTCGCCGGGGCGATGCCGGGACCCGTGTTCAGTGGTGACCGAGGCCGATCCGGTCGCTGAGCCGCCGCATCCCGGCCGGCGACCACCAGGCCGCGCGGCCGGTCAGCCGCAGGAAGATCGGTACCAGTACGCCGCGGATCAGGGTGGCGTCCACGACGATGGCGAGGCCCGCACCGATGCCGAACAGCTTCGCCACCGACACCCCGGACATCGCGGTGGAGAAGAAGGTGATCGCCAGGATCACCGCCGCCGCGCTGACGATGGAGCCGCTCATCCCGAGCCCGACCCGGACCGCACCGCGCGGATCACCGGTCGACTCGTACGTCTCCTTGATCCGGGACAGCACGAACACCTCGTAGTCCATCGACAGCCCGTACGCGACGCAGAGCACCAGCACCGGCATCGACACCGCGATCGGTGACGGGGTGAAGTTCAGCGGCCCGGACAGGTGCCCCTGCTGGAACACCCACACCAGGATGCCGAGGATCGCCGTCAACCCGAGCGCGTTGAGCAGTACCGCCTTGATCGGAACCAGCAGGCTGCCGGTGGCGAGGAACAGCAGCACCATCGTGACGAGGATGGCGAGCGCGATCGCGAGCGGCAGCCGATCGGTCAGCGCCGAGTCGATGTCCAGCAGCTGCGCGGACATGCCGCCGACCCGCACCGTCCGGTCGCCCGGTACCGGCGTCGCCCGGACCGCCTCGGCGAGCTTCTTCCCGTTGTCGGAGTAGGGCGTCACGTCGTTGAGCACCTGCAGGTAGACCGCGTCACCGGTGTGCATCGCGGCCGCCTGGCCGGGCGCCGGCCGCGCCACCCGCGCGCCGTCGGCGTACCGCCCGGTGGGCGCGTTGACCGCCACCACGTGCGGCAGCCGGGACAGCGCGGTCGCGTACCCGTCGAGCGCGGTGCCGTTGGCGTCGCCCAGCCACCGGTCGGTGGTGACCGCAACCGCGCCCTGCTGCTCGGCGGCACCGGGGAACTGGGTACGGATGGTCTGGCTGGCCTGCCGGCCCTCCGACGACGTCGGCAGCACCCGCTCGTCCGGCACGTTGAGCTGGATGGACCGCAGCGGGGAGGCGGCGACGACGAACATCGCCAGCGCGACCAGGCCGAGGATCAGCGGTCGGCGCATGCTGATCCCGGCGATCCGGCCCCACAGCCGGCGCTGCGGTTCCCGGGCCGGCCTGCGGCGCCGGATCGACCACTTGTCGACCCGGTCGCCGAGCAGCATCAGCGCCGCCGGCAGCGGCAGCAGCGCACCGATCGCGGCCACCGCCACGACGGTCACCCCGGCGAACGCGAACGACCGCAGGAAGTCCTGCTTGAACACCAGCATGGTGAGCAGCACCGCGGCAACGATGCTGGCGCTGAACAGGACGGTACGCCCGGCGGTGCGCATGGTCGTCGACAGCGCGGCGGCCTTGTCCAGCCCTCTCGCCCGTTCCTCCCGGAACCGGGACACGATCAACAAGCTGTAGTCGATCGCCAGGCCCAGTCCCAGTGCGGTGATCAGGTTCAGCGCGAACACCGAGATCGAGGTCAGCCGGCCGAGCCCGTCGAGCACCGCGAACGAACCGAGGATCGCGAACACGCCGATGAACAGCGGCAGCAGCGCGGCGATCACCCCGCGGAACACGAAGAACAGCAGGATCAGCGTCAGCGGCAACGCCACCAGCTCGGACATCCCGAGATCGGCGTTGAGCTGATCGCTCATGTCGTTGTTGATCTGCAGGATGCCGCCGAACGTGACGTGCACCCCGTCCCGGTGCCCGGCGAGCTTGTCGTGCAGCTGCTTCGCCGCCTTGCCTGAGGCGTCGTCGTCCCCGGCGACCCGGGCCAGGACCAGCCCGTACGAGCCGTCCTTGCCGACCATCGTCGGGTCGGTGCCGCCGACGTACGAGCCGACGACGGTGACCCCCGCGTGCGCGCGCAGCGTGGCGACGATCTGCCGGCCGGCGCGCTGCGCGTCGGTGCCGGCGATCTTCCCGTCGTCCGCTCGGACCAGCACCGACAGGTTCGGTTGGGTGGCCGGGAAGTGCCGGGACAGGACGTTGGTGGCGGCCACCGAGTCGGAGGCCGGGTCGTCGAAGCCGCCGTTCTTGAGCAGCGCGGTGGCGCTCCCGGCGAGCACCACCCCCGCCACCATCACCAGGAACGCCAGTACGAGGATCAGCCGCGGCCGGCGCAGCGCCAGCGCCAGGCGCCGCCGCACCGGACCGCCCACCGGGGGGTCCGCGGTACCGGTGTCGAGCTGACCGGACGAGATCACATTCACCTGCTGGCTCCATTCGACGAGTGTGTTGCCCTACCGGGGCCCCCACGGAGGGTGGGCGAGTCAGTGCCCCATGCCCATGCCGCCGTCCACCGGTACCACCGCACCGGTGATGTACCCGGCGTCCTCGCTGACGAGAAACCGCGCCACCCGGGCGATCTCGGTGGGCGAGGCGGCCCGGCCGAGCGGGATGCCGGCGAGCGCCGCGGTCCGTTGCCGGTCCGACAGCACCGCGGTCATGTCGGTGTCGACGAACCCGGGTGCCAGCGCGTTGGCGGTGATGCCGCGGCTGCCGAGCTCCCGGGCCAGCGACCGCACGAAGCCGACCATCCCGGCCTTCGCCGCGGCGTAGTTCGTCTGCCCGGCGGCACCCTGCAACCCGACGACCGACGACACCGCGAGGACCCGGCCGTAGCGGGCCTTCACCATGCCCCGCACCACCCGGCGGGTCACCCGGAACGTGCCGGTCAGGTTCGCGTCGAGTACCGCGGTGAAGTCGTCCTCGGACATCGTGGCGAGCAGCGTGTCGCGGGTGATGCCGGCGTTCGCGACGAGGACCTGGACCGGCCCGTGCCGGTCGGTCACCGTGGCGAGCGCCGCGTCCAGCGAAGCCGGATCGGTGACGTCGCACCGTACTCCGAGCAGGCACGTCGGCGGTTCGCCGGAGCGGTAGGTGATCGCCACCCGGTCGCCGTCCGCCGCGAGGGTCCGCGCGATGGCGAGGCCGATCCCCCGGTTGCCGCCGGTGACCAGTACCGACCGGGTCACGAGCGGCTCCGCTCGCGTCGCGCGTTGCGTTCCGCCCGGCGGGTGACGAACCGCTCCGCGGCGACGTCGACCTCGCGCAGGAACTCGGCGAGCTGCTCGCGCGCCTGCTCCGCGGCCGGCGGCAGGTCGGTGCGGTCGAACACCTTCCAGTACCGCAGCACCGGCATGATGACCGCGTCGTGGTGCAGCCGCAGGTCGTAGATGCCGGCGTTGGCGATGATGGCGGAGTACCGCAGAAAGTCCGGCTGCCCGGCGCCGGGCATCTCGAAGGAGAGCACCACGTCACGGATCGCGCACATCATCGCCTCCGGGGCGAGCTCCAGCGCCGCCTCGACCAGGTTGCGGTAGAAGACCATGTGCAGGTTCTCGTCGGCGGCGATCCGCGCCATCAGCTGGTCGCCGATCGGGCAGCCGGTCTCCCGGCCCGCGTTGCGGTGCGACACGCGGGTGGCGAGCTCCTGGAACGACACGTACGCGAGGTTCTCCAGCAGGCCCTGTGGCCCGTCCTCGATGCCGGCGCTCATCAGCCGCATCCGGCGCCGTTCCAGGTCGACCGGGTCGACGCCGCGGGTGACGGTCAGGTAGTCGCGCATCGCGACCGCGTGCCGGTTCTCCTCCGCGGTCCACCGGTCCAGCCAGGTCCGCCACGCGGCGTCCCGGCCGAACGCGGTCGCGATCACCCGGTGGTACGAGGGGAGGTTGTCCTCCGTCAGCAGGTTCACGATCATCGCCGCCTTGGCGACGGGCGTGAGCCGGGACTGCTCGGGTGCCCAGTCCTCGCCGCCGAGGAACGCGAAGTTGCGGCCCTCGCTCCACGGCACGTAGTCGTGCGGGTTCCAGTCCCGCGCGACCGACAGGTGCCGGTCGATGTTGGCCGCCACCACCGGTTCGAGTTCGCCCAGAAGGCCGCGTTCGACGGTGGGGTCGAGGATCCGGGTCATACCAAGCCCTCCTCGGCTTGCTGCGTGCTGCTCTCGGTTGCCTGATCGGTCGGCCGGAACGGGCAGGTCCAGTCGTCCTCGACCAGCCGACCGGAGTACATGACGGTCTCCGGGCGCTTCGCGTCGAACTGCCGGAGACTCGGGTTCTCGCTGCCCTGCACCCGCCGGTCCCGCATCCGTACCGTCTGCTGCATCCGCGGCATCACCCCGGCGTCGCGCAACAGGTCGAACTGGGCGTGCGAGTTGAAGATGAGCGTCGGCCACGCGGTCCGACGGGCCCACCGGGACGCGCCGGGATGCATGCCGACGATGAAGAACGCGCGTTCGGCGAAGCTGAAGGAGAAGCCGTACTCGGTCGGGTCGGTACCGACCTCGGCATCCCAGCGGCTGTGCCGCACGTCCAGCTCGTGCAGCAGCTGGAGCTGGCGCCACAGCAGGTCCTCGAACCCCTGCTCGGTGGCGGTGCACGGGCCGTCGAACGCGGCCACGAACGAGGCGTAGCGGTCCGGCCGGATCGGGAACTCGGCCACGAACTCCCACAGATCGCAGGCGACCGCCGCGGCGGCGTCCTCGGTACCGAGTCGCGGGTAGCAGCCGAACCGGTAGTCGCCGCGGCGCATCGCCGAGCGCGCGACGACGCACGGATAGGTCTCCGACAGCGCCATCGACCGGAACGTCTCGTGCACCATCGTCGCGGCGGCGTCCGCCGGGCCCTCCGCCGGCTGCAGCCGCATCAGCCGCTTGCCGCGCATCCCGTGGTACGAGCGTCGTACGTCCCCGCCGAGGTACGGGTTCGCTGCGCGATCCTGCATCACGTCGCCCCTCTGCAACGGTGTGTTCGGGTGCGGCCCGCGGCCCCGGGCCGTCCTGCCGGCTGTCCGGACGGCCCGGGCCACGCACCGGCGGTCAGGCCGGGGTCGGCGCCACCGCGTGCTCGATGAAGTCCACCAGGTCGCCGACCGTGTGCAGGCCCGTCATCGCGTCGTCCGGCAGCTCCACGCCGTACTTGTCCTCGATGGACACCACCACTTCCACCATCGACAGCGAGTCGATGTCCAGGTCGTCGCGCAGCGACTTCTCCCGGGTGATCTCACCGGCCGCGGCACCGCCGAGATCCTCGATGACGGCGGCGAGGTGGGCCAGGATCTCTGAGTCGGACATTGCTCCTCCTTGAACGCGGGCGGCCTCCGGCCGCCACTCTGAGAGTTCGGAAAGTCGGTTCGGCGACGGGATCAGCCCTGCCACCGGCGGACCACGGCCACCGCGTTGTGCCCGGCGAAGCCGAACGAGTTGCTCATCGCCACGTCGACCCGATGCTCCTGTGGCTTGTGCGGCACGTAGTTCAGCTCGGGGTCCTCGGGGTTGTCGCAGTTGATCGTCGGCGGCACCCGGCCGTCGAGCATCGCGTTGACCGTGGCCATCAGCTCCACCACGCCGGCCGCGCCGATCATGTGCCCGGTCATCGACTTCGTCGACGAGATCGGGATGCGCAGCGCGTGCTCGCCGAACAGGGTGCGGATCGCCTGCGACTCGGTCCGGTCGTTGAGCACCGTACTGGTGCCGTGCGCGTTGATGTAGTCGATGTCCTCCGGCCGCACGCCGGCGTCGGTCAACGCGGCCTGCATCGCCTGCCGGGCACCGCGGCCGGTCGGGTGCGGCGCGGTCGGGTGGTACGCATCGGTGCTCGCGCCGTACCCGATCACCTCGGCGAGGATCAGTGCGCCGCGGGAGAGCGCGTGCTCCAGCTCCTCCAGTACCACCATGCCGGCGCCGGCGGACACGACGAATCCGTCCCGGTCGACATCGAACGGGCGGCTGGCCCGTTCCGGGTCGTCGTTGCGCTTCGACAGCGCCCGCGACATCGCCGCGGAGCCGACGTCGACGGAGGTCACCGAGTTGTCCGAGCCGCCGGCGAGCACCACGTCGGCGTTGCCGTACATGATCATGCGCATGCCCATGCCGACCGCGTCGGTGCCGGACGCGCACGCGGTACTGATGGCTCCGCTCGGCCCCTGCGCGTTGACGCGCAGCGCCACCTCACCGGCCGCGCTGTCGATCGCCGCGCCCGCGGTGATCCACGGGGTCAGGCCACGGAATCCCTTCTCCACCATGTTGATCGCGCTGTGGTGCAGGATCAGCGTGGCGCCGAACCCGGAACCGACGAGCACGCCGACCCGCGGCGCGATGTCGTCGTCGATCGTCAGCTTCGACTCCTCCAGCGCCTGCAGCGTCGAGGCGATCGCGTAGTGCGCGAACCGGTCGATCCGCCGGGAGACCTTGCGCTCCATCCAGTCGGTCGGCTCGAATCCCTTGATCTCGCCGGCGATCCGCACCGGCAGGCCGCTCGCGTCGAACGAGGTGATCGGGCCGATGCCGCTGCGGCCGGCCATCAGCGACGCCCAGAACTCGGCGACGTTGAGCCCGATCGGGGTGATCGCCCCGCGGCCGGTGATGACCACCCGGCGCCGTGCTGGTTGTGGGTTCATGACCTTCTGCTCCGATGCTGTCGCGTGCACCGCGGCGCGGTGCAGTGGGGCCGTCAGCGGTCCTCGACCGCCGGGAAGTCACCGTCCAGCTCGTCGAGGTCGGCCGGGACGTCGGACAACGCCACCGGTACCTCGACCACCGCCACCCGGCCGGCCGCGCACTCCTTGAGCGCGCGGTCCAGCTCGGCGTCGATCGCGTCGGCGGTCGATACGACCGCCCGATGTACCGCGGCGGGCAGCTCGCGCAGTCCGGGCGAGGCGACGAAACGGAACCGGTCGCCACCCTCGGATCGCTTGTCCCACTGCGACTGCAGCCAGCCGTACCCGCCGTTGTCCAGCACCACGAACAGCACGCCGATCCGCTGCTCGGCCAGTACCGCGAGGTCGGCGCCGAGCATTCCGAACGCGCCGTCGCCGACGAGTGCCACGACGGTACGGTCCGGCGCGGCGAGCTTGACCCCGCCGGCCGCGGCGGCGCCGAAGCCGAGGCTCGTCTGCTCCGACGGGACGATCGAGTTCGCCGGCCCGGCGCAGCGCCAGAACGGGAAGAAGTAGGACCACATGTCCTGCAGCCCGTTCTCCTGCACCAGCACGTGCTCCGCCGGCAACCGCTCGGCCAACGAGGCGAGCAGGGCGGCGATGCGCGGCGCGCTCGATGCCCGCGCCGCGGCCGTGTCCGCTTCGACCCGCTGCCGCGCCCGTACCGACACGGCACCCGCACGGTCGACCCAGACCGGGTCGGGCTCACGGCGGCCGACGGCGAGCCGGGCACACCAGTCCTCGACCACGCGCCCGGCGTCCGCGACCACCGACGGCCCGGCGAACTCGGTACTCAGTTCGGTCGCGTCGATGTTGACCTGCACCACCGGTACGCCGGCCGGTGCGAAGCCGGTGCCGAACGTCGCGGTCTCCTCCAGCCGGCTGCCCAGCGTGATCACCAGGTCGGTGTCGCGCCACAGCTCGACCGCCTCGGTCGGCGAGTACAGGCCGCAGACTCCGCAGCACAGCTCGTGCGCCTCGTCCACGGCACCCCGGCCGGACGCGGTACTGAACACCGCCGCGCCGAGACCGGTCGCCAGCTGCTCCACCACGGCGGAACCGTTGCGGTGCCGCATCCCACCGCCGACCACCAGGATCGGGCGCCGGCTCGCCCACACCGCCGACCACGCGGTCGCCGCGGCGGCCGCGTCCGGCCCCGGGTACTGCGGGGCGACGTCCCGCCACGGCCGCGTCCGGGGTACGACGGCATCGGACAGGTCGTCGGCGATCTCCAGGTACACCGGCCCAGGCGCGCCGGCCGCCGCCGTCGTGAACGCCCGTTCCAGCGCCGGGACGAGCCGGTCCGGATGGTCGACCCGGTACGCCCACTTGGTCAGCGGCCGCAGCAGCGCCACCTGGTCCAGCTCCTGGAAGGCCCGCGCACCGCGCCGGGCGACCGCGGTACCGGCGGCGAGCACCACCAGCGGCGCGGCCGACGCCGCGGCCTCCAGTACCCCGGTCAGCACGTTGGTGCTTGCCGGCCCCTTGCCGATCAGGCACACCGCCGGGTTGCCGCTCTGCAGCGCGTACCCGGTCGCCATGAAGCCGGCGTTGCGCTGGTCGCGGTTGAGCACGAACCGGATCTCGCCGTCCCGCAACGCATCCAGTACGGTCAGGTCGTCGGCCGGCAGGCCGAACACGGTGTCCACGCCGCGGGTGGTCAGGAAGTCGACCACCGCCTGCCACGCGCCGGGATACGAGGTCATCCGCGTACCGGGCATTCGTCCGCCACCACCTTCGAGATCAGCAGCGGCTGGGCCCAGCGCCGCTTGCGATGACTGACGTAGTTGGCCATGATGCCGCGGCCGCCGAACGGGCGGTTCCCGTCGTCGACGTCCAGCAGGGTCCGGTCCACCGCCACCACGTGCCGCTTCCCCAGCTGCTCCACCAGATCCGGCGCGTGCCCGTACACCATCGCGCCCATCGCCCGGTCCTGGAACGACGGCTCGGTCAGCCGGGTGCGCAGCTGTTCCCGGTCGGTGTAGCTGACGACGTTGAACACCGGGCAGAACAGTTCGGTCAGCGACATCGGCGCATCGAAGTCGCGCAGCAGGATCGTCGGATGCACCTGCCGGGTACGGAAGTCGACCGCGCCGCCCTGCACGATGTAACCGGCGTTGCGCGGCAGGTACTCGGTCACCGCGGTCAACGCGCTGTCGTAGCAGATCGGTCCGTAGTCCGCGGCCGGGTCGGCGCAGTCGCCGAACGTCATGGCGGACAGTCGTTTCCCGATCCCCTCGACGAAACGGGCCGCGTCCTGCTCGGGGACGAAGAACACGTCCGGGCCGAAGCAGTCCTGGCCGGAGTTGAGCATCCGGATCCGTACCGCGTCGTCGATGGACAGGTCCAGGTCGGCGTCCGGCGCCACCACGAACGGGTTGGCACCCTGGCCGAACAGCATGAACAGCTGGTCGGTGCGCAGCTGGGCGCGCACCGCCTCGGCGTTGTGGTACGTGCCGGTGAACACCACGACGTCGGCGTCGGCGACCGGTCCGCCGACGAACTTGCGCTGGCTCAGCGAGGCGAGTTCGATCGGAATCTGGTGTACCGGCGCCAGCAGCTCGTGCAGCTCCCGGGTGACCTCGGCGACCTGGCTGGACGGCCGGAACGCGATGTCCTCCACGAACAGCGCCGGCACCAGCAGGTACAGCACGTACGAGTAGAGCAGCACGTTGGACGGCATGAACACGGCCATCCGGCGTACCGCCTGCGGTCCGTTGCGCAGCACCTCGTCGACGGCGCCGGCCAGCGTGTGGATCGACCCGTCGATCTCCATGTCAACCGCGCGGTGCAGCGAGATCCGGGTCAGGATCCGGCGTACCTCCTCCGGCCGGTCCCGCAGCAGTTCCAGCACCGCCCGCAGCCCGGCCACCCGAGCCGGGAACGGCACGTCGCCCTCGCCGCCGGTCGTCGCCACGCCGGGCAGCAGCACCATCGCGTCGTCGCCGTTCGCGGCCGGCCGCCGGGCCGGCCCGACCAGTTCTTGCGCCATGTCGCGCAACCGGGCGAGATCCGGCTTTCCGTTGCGGTTGAGCGGGAACGACGGCAGGACCGCCACCTTGTTCGGACGCTCGTAGTCCGGCAGCAGGGCAGCGATCTCGCGCCGCAGCTCGGCGGCCGGCTGTCCGCTGCCGTCGGCCACGAAAAGCACCAGCTGGGTACCGCGCCCCTCGTCGGAGACCGCGACGATCTTGACCGGCCGGCCGCACATCTCGGCCTTCCGCTCGATCGCCTCCGGGTAGAGCGTGTGCCCGAGCCGGTGCACCGCGTACTTGCGGCCGAGCACGACGATGTTCCCGTCCGCGTCGGCGTAGCCGAGGTCGTTGGTCCGGTACGGCCCGTCACCGCGCGGCTCGATCGACCCGTCACCGCTCAGGTAGCCCTGCATCAGGCTCGGGGACTGCACCCAGATCTCGCCGCTCTCCCCGGCCTGCACCGGATGCCCGTCACCGTCCACGATGGTGACCTCGACCCCGGGCAGCGGGCGCCCGCAGCCGACCGCGTTGCCGGGAGCTGCCAGCGCGACGTTGCCGGCCTCGTTGCTGCCGTACCCGTCGAGCAGCGGCAGCCCGAGCCGCTCCTGGAACCGGTCGGCGAGCGACCGGGGCATCGGGGAACCGCCGACGCAGAACATCCGTACCGAGGCGAGGTCACGGGCGATCTCCGGCCGGCGGTCCATCAGCTTGAGCAGGCTGTGGTAGGTCGACGGCGCGGCGTCCAGCACCGTCGCGCCGCTGTCCGCGGCCAGCTTGACCGCCTGGTCGAGCCGGCCGAGCGGCGCGATCGCGAGCGAGCAGCCGAGCGTCCACGACATGACCAGCAGCGTCAGCCCGTAGAAGTGGGAGAACGGCACCAGCGGCAGCAGCACGTCGGTGTTGCGGTACGCCATGCGTTCCCGGGTGCGCTCCAGGTCGTGCAGGAACCCGCGGCCGGAGCGCACGATGCCCTTCGGGATGCCGGTGGACCCGGACGACCAGGTGATGAGCGCGTCGGTGCGCCGGTTCCAGGCCGCGAACGACAGCACGTCGACGTCGGAGGTCGCGTCCGCCTCCTCCTTGACCAGGCTCGCCAGCGACACCACGTCGGCCCCGCCGGTGCTTTCGTCGAGGTCGCCCCGGACCACCCAGCGGGCCCGGGCCCGGCGGGCCATCCGCACCCGCTCCGCCTCGGTCTCCCGGTCGTCGGCCAGCACGATCGACACGTCCAGATGCATCAGGGCGAGCAGCGCCACGACGTAGTCGGCCGAGTTGCTGGCCGCCAGCATGACCCGGTCGCCCGCACACACGCCCCGGCCGCCGAGCACCGCAGCCATCCGCAGCGCGCGTTCCTCGATGTCGACCGACGTGTTCACGGCCTGGCAGGTGAAGATCCTGCCCGTCAACCATTCCACAGTGAGTCCATTCATCGCGTACGAAGGGGGATCGGGCCCGGGGATCGACGCGTCGGTCGGTCACCGGAGCCGTCGGGTGCGCCTCACGCGGGGGTGGGCGCCAGCGGTGTGCGAAGCCGGCCGAGTTCCTCGGCGACGACCTGCACGGTCCGTTCGAGCTGCTCGGTGGTGTGCTCGGAGGTGACGAAGAACCGCAGCCGGGCCAGTTCCTCGGGCACCCCCGGGTACATGATCGGGTTGACGCTGATGCCGCGATCGAAGAGCGCGTGGCACAGCGCGAGGGAGCGGGCCGAGTCGCCCACGATGCACGGCACCACCGGGGAGTCCCGGCTGGTGCCGGTGTCGATACCGGCCTTGCGGGCGAGATCCAGGAACAGCCGGGAGTTCGCGGTCAGCCGGGCCAGCCGGGCCGGCTCGGCGCGCATGGCGCGCAGCGCACCGAGCGCCGCCGCCGTGTTCGCCGGCGTCATCCCGACGCTGTAGACGAACCCGGGCACCGTGTACCGCAGGTACTCGATCAGCGTGCGGGCGCCGGCGACGTAGCCGCCGCAGGATGCGAGCGACTTCGACAGCGTGCCGGACCAGATGTCCACAGTGGACCGGTCGACGTCGAAGTGCTCGCCGATCCCGCCGCCGTGCGCGCCCACGGTACCGATGCTGTGCGCCTCGTCGACCATCAGCAGCGCACCGCGCCGCTGCTTCACCGCGATCAGCTCCGGCAGCTGCGCGATGTCGCCGTCCATGCTGTACACGCCCTCGACGACGACCAGGCAGCGGCGGTGCCGCGGCCGGTGCCGGCCGAGTACCGCGTCCAGTGCGGCCGGATCGTTGTGCGCGAACGGTCGGCGCGTCGCGCCCGACAGCGCGCAACCCTGCAGGATGCTGTCGTGCGCCAGCTCGTCGTGCACGATCAGGTCGCCGGGGCCGACGAGGTGGCCGATGACCGACACGTTCGTCGCGTGCCCGCTGACCATCGCCAGGCACGCCTCGGCGCCCAGCAGGGCGGCCAGTTCGACCTCCAGCTCGTCGTGCAGCGGCCGGTTCCCGGACAGGAAGCGGCTCGCCGACACCGAGGTGCCGTACCGCCGGACCGCCTCGAAGACCGCCTCGTTGACCTGCGGATGCCCGGACAGTCCGAGGTAGTTGTAGCTGGAGAAACTGACCAGCTCCTGCCCGTCGATCCGGGTCGTCTGCCGGGCGTTGCCCTCGTGCGTCAGGAAGTACGGGTTGCGCCCGAGCCGGGCCAGCTCCTCGTCGTGCCCGGCCAGTTCCGGCATGTCGGCGAGGCCGCGTTCGGGTGTCACCGCGCCCGGGCCGGGTTCGGTGGGCCGCGGCTCCGACACCGCAGGGGGAGTCGGGTCCGGTGTCGGAGCCGCGGGTGGGTGGCCGCCGAGGGCGGCGGCCGCTGCCGGCACGGTGTCGCCCGGACGCACGATCTCGGCGATGGCGTCGACCATCTCGCGCAGCGTCGGACGAGCCGGCAGGTCGGTACCGGCTCCGGCCAGTGCCGGCCAGACCCGGGTCAGCGCGGACAGCAGCTCGGTGACCATCAGCGAGTCGAACCCGAGCTCCTGCACGAGCAGTTCGGTACCGGTGAAGTGGTCGACCGGGAACGCGCTGATCCGGGCCACCTCGCGGTAGACGACGGTCGCGACCTCGTCACGCCCGGACATCACCGCCGAGCCCGGCGCCGGGGTCGCGACCGGCCGCGGGTCGGCCGCTGCGGCGACCAGCCGCGGGTCGGCGGCTCCGACCAGCCGCCGGTCGGCGGTTGCGGCGTCCGGCTGCGGCCGGTCCGGTTCCGCGGCGGCCCGCGAAGCGTTGGTGGCGCCCGGATCCAGCGACCGCAGCAGCGCGATCTGCTCCCGGAACAGGTTGACGAGTTCGCTCACCGGCTGGTCCTCCTGGCTCGCTGCAACGGGTACCTGGGTCGGCCGCGATCCGGCGCGCGCCGACGACGCGTCCGGTGGGCGCGAACCGGCGGGTGCCTGCGGTGGTTTCGGACGACCGGCCGCGTTCGGCGCACCGGCGGTCGCGTCCGCTGCCGGCGGACCGGGCCGTACCGGCACGGTCGCGCCGTTCGACCGGAAGCCGGCCGGGTCGCCGGCGCCGGTACGACCGGCGAGCTGCCCGGCCGGGTCGGTCTCGGGGTGCAGGAACGCGTCGACGTCCGGCCACGGCGGGGTCGGGTAGCTGCGGTTGGCCAGCGGCGTCACCGGCGGGCTGAGCAGCCGGCCCGGCGCGGCGGTGATGCCGGAGCCGTCCACGTCCACGCCGAGCGTGACGAGCTGGGCCAGCCCGGTGAGGAAGCTGCGGGCGTCGTCCGGCCCCTCGCCGGTCACCGACACGTAGTGGCAGTCGGTGCGGTCCCGCAGGTTCTGCCGCACCGTCCGCAGCAGCGCGGACCCGCCCAGCACCTGCACGAAGATCCGGGCACCCGCCTGGTACGCGGTGCGAGCGGCGTCGGCGAACCGTACCGGCGCACCCGCATGCCGGCGCCACAGCTCGGCCAGCTCGGCCGGTTGTGCACCACCGGTACCGGAGACCGAGGAGACGAACGTCCGGGTCGGCGGCAGGATCGCGGCGGCCGGCACCGCGGCCCGGATCTCGTCCCGGGCCGAGTCCAGCAGCGGGGTGTGGAACGCGTTGGAGACCGTCAGCGGCTGGCTGCCGATCCGTTCCGCGGCCAGCCGCTGCTCGAACTCCGCCAGCGCCGCGACGGTACCGGCCACCACGGTCTGCCGCGGATGGTTGTAGCAGGCCGGCCACAGCCCGGCGATGCCGTCGAGCAGCTCGGCGACCCGGTCCGGGCCGGCCTGGACGGCGAGCATGCCGCCCCGCTCGGTGGCCTCCGCCGCCCGCATCGCGGCGCCGCGGCGCGCCATCATCGTCACCGCGGCGTCGTCCGGCAGAGCGCCCGCCGCGACCGCCGCGGGGAACTCGCCGACGCTGTGCCCCAGCGCCACGTCCGGCGTCACACCGCAACGAGCGAGCAGCCGGGTCGCCGCCACCCCGAGAATGCCCAGGGCCGGCTGGCACACGTCGGTACCGGTCAGCCGGTGCCGGCCCGCCTCGGTGTCGGCGTCCGCGCCGTACACGGCGTCCAGCGCCGAGAAGCCGGAGCCGGTGCGGACCCGGTCGTCCAGCCGGTTCGCCGCGGCGGCGAACACCGGGAACCGGTCGTACAGGTCGCGCAGCATGTCCGGCCGTTGACTGCCCTGCCCCGGGTAGACGAACGCGACGACCCGGGCCGCGTCCCGCACGGTGCTGCGCGCCAGGTACACGCCGTCGTCGAGCCGCCCCGTGTCGGTACCGGCAAGCCGCGGCAGCGCCGCCTCGATCCTGGCCCGCAGCTCGGCCCAGGACGCCGCGACGATGGCGAGCCGGGCGCGCAGCGGGCGCCGGGTGCCGAGCGTCGCGGCGAGCCGGGTGAGGTCGTCGGCGGTACCGAGGCCCTCCCGGTCGGCCCAGTCGAGGAACCGGCGCAGGTAGCCGTCCAGCCGCTCGATCGTGCCGGCGGTGAAGACGAACAGTTCGGGTCGCGGTTCGGCCGGTTCCGGGGCCGGCGGCTCGGGCGCCTCCTCCAGGACGACGTGCACGTTGGTCCCGCCGAAGCCGAACGAGTTGATCCCGGCCCGGCGCGGCGTCGCCGGATCGGCCGGCCACGGTACCGCCGTCGCCGGCAGCCGCAGTCCGGCCCGCTCGAGCCGGGCCGCGTCCTCCACGTCGGTCGCCGGCTGCGGCGGGATCGTGCCGTGGTGCAGGGCGAGTGTCGTCTTGATCAGGCTGGCCAGCCCGGAGGCGGTCAGCGCGTGGCCGACGAGCGCCTTGATCGAGGTCAGGTACGCCGGCGGGACCGGGCGGGCGGCATCGTCCCCGGCCCGTACCCGGGTCAGCGACGACAGCTCGACCCGGTCGCCGACCACCGTCGCCGTACCGTGCGCCTCGATCAGCCCGACCGACCCCGGTGCCACCCCGGCGTCGGAGTACGCCCGGGTCATCGCCCGGACCTGCCCGTCCTCGCGCGGCGTCATCGGCCCGTCCGCGGTGCCGTCGTTGGAGCAGCCGATGCCGCGAATCACCGCGTACACCCGGTCGCCGGCGGCGAGCGCCGCGGCGAGCGGCCGCAGTACCACGACGCCGACGCCCTCGCCGAGCACGAACCCGTCCGCGCGCCGGTCGAACGGCCGGCACACACCGGCCGTCGACAGCGCGCCGACCCGGGAGAAGCCGACCAGCCCGACCGGTGCGAGGCTCAGGTAGGCCCCGCCGACGAGCGCCTCGGTGCACACCTCGGCTCGCAGCGCGGTGACCGCTTCGTGCAGCGCGGTCAGTCCGGACGAGCAGGCGGAGTCGACGGTGAAGCTCGGCCCGCCGAGATCGAAGTGCTGGCTGACCGTCGCCGCGGCCATGTTCAGCAGCGAGCCGGGCACGGCGTACGGGTCGATGCCGGCCGCGCCGGGCGTCAGCTGGTTGAACTCGGCCGAGCTGAGGGCGAAGTACACGCCGGTGTTGACCGCGTCGTACGGGCGGCGTTCCCATCCGGCGTCCTGCACCGCCTCGCGCGCCACGTCGAGCAGCAGCCGGTGCTGCGGGTCGGTGTTGCGGACCCGCCGGGGCGACATCCGGTAGTGCACCGCGTCGAACTCGTCGACCCGGTCGAGGTAGGCGACCCGGTCGGTGTAGCTCTTGCTGTCCGACCGCCGGTCGTCCGGGTCGAAATAGCGCGAGTGGTCCCAGCGCGCTGCCGGGACCGGGCGAAACTGCCGTTCGGTCGAACTGGCCAGCCGCCAGAAGTCGGTCAGATCCCGTGCACCCGGGAACCGGCAACTCATGCCGATTATCGCGATGTCCCGCATGAACGCTCCCGACTTCACATCGCCTTCACTCGCCTGACAGGTACCGGTCGACCATTTGACGCCGCCCGGCGCGACGCCGGAATTCGAAACTTCGCAGCCTCGCAATTCATCGCCGTCGATGTCGCTCAGGATGCCATCGGGGCGGTACCGGTAAACCGATGGAATAGCCGAAGTATTTGCCTTCACCGACACTGCGGTACTGCGCGTTCTCGCACTTCGGAGGGGTCGGCGGGCACCGAACCGGTACGCCGCGGCAGCGCGGTCGTGACAACACCGAGAGTCGCCGTTCCCGTTATCCCGCCGTTACCAAAACGGCGAACGCGCAGCATGATTCCACGGTGGCGCGAGCAAAGGCCGAAAGCGCGGCAACGACCGCGGTGGACTCGTTCAGTACTCCCGTGATAAAGGAAGTTCGGCGTGCAGAATCCACTGGGCGACGCCGACCCGAGAACGACAGTCGAGCTTCCGCATGACGTGCCGCAGATGATTGATCGCGGTCCACTCGGAAATGTCCAGATCCACGGCCACCTGCCGGTTGGTGTGCCCCGCCGCCACCAGCCGCGCCACCTGCAGCTCCCGCGCGGTCAACGGCGTCTCCGGCGGGGCCGGGTGGCGCGTCGCCGGGGCCGGCACCTCGGCCTCGCCGAGCGCCAGCCCGACCGCGTCGGCCAGCGTGGCACGACGCCCCGCCAGCCGCTCCCGCCGGAACACCGGCTCGCCCACCGCGTCCCGCAACCGCACCAGCGCCTGGTCGAGCGCCCCCGGCGGGCAACTCGGGTACACCGAGCCGGCCGTCGCCCGGATCGTCTCGGCCGCACCGACCAGCCGAGCGGCGAGCGTGCACTGCCGCGGATCCCGGCCGCGCGCGGCGAGGACGGCCAGCGACTCCAGGGCGAACGCCACCCCGGGCCGGTGTTGCAGCTGGTGGAACTGTCGCAAGCCGTCCCGGGTGCGGGCCTGCGCGCCGGTCGGGTCGCCGGCCGCACCGGCCACGGTGCCGGCCCGCACCGCCAGTACCGCGCCGACCAGCGTGTCGCCGGCCGACGCCGACGCATGCCGGTCACACAGCCGCGCCGCCGCGGTCAGGTCACCGCGCAGCAGCGCCAGCGTCGCCATGCCGTCCGCCACCAGCATGCCGGTCATGCCGCGGGCCCGGCCGCACGCCCGGCTCTGCGCCCACCGCCGGGCGGCCTCGTCGTACTGCCGGCGCATCAGCGCGATCTGTCCGAGCAGGCCGAGCGCCAGCGCCTCGCGGCGCTCGTCACCGGTACGCCGGCACCGCGCCGCCACCTCGGTGAGCAGCGTCCGGGCCCGCCGGTCCTGCCGCAGGCAGGCGCACAGCCCCGCGTACATCAGCCAGCCGGACACGTCCGCGCCGGACGGGTCCGCGCCGGCGAGCTGACGGCCCAACCATCCGTGGGTGGCCGCGACCCGGCCGCTGGCCACCACGTATCGGCTGACGTCGAGGATCAGCGAGAGGACCGCCGGCGCCCGGCCGGTCCCGGCGAGATGGTGGCAGGCGTGCCGGAGGTTCTCGTGCTCGTCGGCCAGCGCCGCCAGCGCGGCGCCCTGCCGCGGGCCGGACAGGTCCGGCGCCAGCGTCCGAGCCAGGTCGAGGTAGTACGCCGCGTGCCGGTCGGTGACCCGGTCCGCCTGATGCGACCGGCGCAGCCGCTCGACGGCGTAGCGCCGGGTGGTGTGCAGCATGCGAAAGCGCGGCTCGCCGTCCGGCCGGTGCGCCGCGACCTGCACCAGTGACCGCGCAGTGAGCGTCTCCATCGTGCGTTCCGCCGACGCCGGGTCGATGCCGGTCAGCGCCTCGACCGCGGCCAGGTCGAACCCGCCGGAGCACACCGACACCGCGTCCAGCAGGTCACCCTCCGCCGGGCCGAGCCGGTCGAGGCTCGCACCGATGGCGGACCGAAGGGACCGCTGCGGTACCGGCACTTCGGTGGGCTGCGGCTCCAGCACGTCCAGGCCGTCGCCGAGCCGGCGCAGCAACGCCTTCGGCCGGAACAGCGTCATCCGGGCCGCGGCCAGCTCGATCGCGAGCGGCAGGCCGTCGAGCAGCCGGCAGATCGCCGCCAGTGACCGGTAGTCGTCGGGCGTCGGCCGGTAGTCCGGCCGCACGCTCCGGGCCCGGTCGACGAACAGCTCGATGGCCGGCACAGCGGCCAGCGCGTCCGGGTCGGCCTGCCCGGCGGTACCGACCGGAAGCGGGCCGACCGGATAGACCTGCTCGCCGTACAGGTGCAGTGGCTCGCGGCCGGCGATCACGAAACGCAGCTGCGGGCAGACCGGGAGCAGCGAGCGGACCAGCGTGGCGACCGCGTCGCGATGCCGATCGGCGTCGTCGAGCAGCACCACCCCGCGCCGGACCAGCACGTGCTGGTCGGAGAGTTCGGTACCGCTGACGGTACGCAACAACCAGCGAAGATCGGTGGCCCGCGAGTCCGCGCACGGTCCGTCCGTGGCCCGGTCGGCTGCGCCGCCGCCGTTCGGCCGCCAGCGCTGCAGAAACTCGCGCGCCAACCGCGAGGTGCCGACGCCGGCCGGGCCGACCAACGAGATCACGCGCGGCCCGTCCGGGCCCGCGAGATCCGCCAACTCCGCCAATTCTCGATCCCGACCGATGAAACGACTCCGTGCAGCGCCGAATTCAGGCACGCTCAACCCCCGGTGCACACAGACCCCGCGCCACGATCGGCTCGCAGCCACATTGGCGGTACCAGCAGCCGCTCACAGTAACCGGATGGACTTAGAAGAAAACTTATTCCGGGAGTGCTTGCCGCCACGACAGTTGAATGAGCAAACGAAGGATCGACCACGCCGGTTCGGCACACCGCCAGAAACGCCACCGACGCCGATGCCGAAACGACGACCCAGAATCGGCGCGAGCCGGGGCCGCCGGGTACTCAACGCGGCGCGGCGGCCTCCGGTACCGGCTCGGCGGTGACGGCCGGGACCTCGGTGTGCGGGCGGGCCAGTCTCAGCAGCGGGCCGGTCATCACCGTGGTCAGCAACGCCATGACCACCATCAGCGAGTAGAGGGCGCCGTCCAGTACCCGAAGCTGCAGCCCCACGGTCAGGATCACCAGCTCGGTCAGGCCACGGGAGTTCATCAACGCGGCGAGCGCGCTCGCCTCCCGGCGCTCGGCACCGGCGGCGACCGCGCCGACCCAGGTACCGAGGAACTTGCCGCCGATGGCCACCGCGAGGACCAGGGCGAGCTCCAGCAGCCCGCCGGCACCCAGGCCGGTGAGGTCGACGGTCCGGCCGGCCAGCACGAAGTAGACCGGCAGCAGCAGCACGCTGACCGGCTGCAGGTAGCGCACCAGGTCGGCGGCCAGGTCGCCGCCGCGCGGCAGGGCGACGCCGAACGCGAACGCGCCGAAGATCAGGTGCATGCCCAGCCACTCGGTGGCGAGCGAGGACAGCACGAGCCCGACCACGATCACGACGAGGCGGGTGGGCCCCGACTTGCGCACCACCAGCCGCAGCAGCGGCCGCAGCACGAACACGAGGACCGCCACGTACCCGGGTGCGAAGATCAGCCGGCCGCCGGTGCCGGCGGCCGCACCCGCCATCGCCACCACCGCGGCCAGCAGGCCCCAGGCGACCACGTCGTCCAGCGCCGCGCTCGCCAGTGCAAGACCGCCCAGCCGGGTGCGCTCCAGGCCGCTGTCGGTCAGGATCCGGGCGAGTACCGGGAAAGCGGTCACCGCCATCGCCGCACCGACGAACAGCGCGAGGACGACCGGCTGCGTGCTGTGGTGCCGGTGCGCCAGCCAGCAGCCGAGCGCCACCCCGAGCACCGCCGGCAGCACGATCGACCCGATCGACACGGACACCGCGACGCGCTCGCGGCCGCGGATCAGCTGACGGTCCAGCTCGTAGCCGAGCAGGAACATGAACGGAATCAGGCCCAGGTCGGCGAGCGAGACCAGCGCACCGTCGACCGAGGCGGGAAAGAGCCGCGTGTCCAGGGTGTGGCCGAGCAGCGTCGGGCCGAGGGCCACGCCGGCGACGATCTCGCCGACCACCGCCGGCTGCCGCAGCGCGCGTGCCACCGCACCGAACAGCCGAGCAACGGCCAGGATGATCGCCAGATCCAGCAACAGGGCCTGAACGTCGTGGCTGCTCACCGTGCTCCTCCGGCTCTCTAGGACGAGCCGGACGGAGTGCGGGCCAGCCGCTCGCGCAGCGCCCGCACCGCCCGGGTGCCGGGCTCGCAGGCCTCCCGCAGGGCCCGGCGCTGCGCCTCCGGCGGCTCCGACGACCGACCGGTACCCGAACCCGGTCGGACCAGGGTCACCGCCTCGGCCAACCATCCGTCCGGCGCGTCGACGCCGAGCATCGCGGCCAGCTCGCGGAAGCGGTGCACCGGATCGGCCAGCACGTCCTCGTAGCGCAGGTACCGGATCCGGTCGGTCGGTACCGCGTCCAGCTCGCGGACGCCGTCGGCGACCAGGTGCGACCAGATCATCCCGAACACCGGCAGCGGGATCGGCTGCGACATCAGCGCCGTGCCGTCGAAGCGGTCCGGCAGCAGGCAGCGCAGCTCCGGCGGCAACCGGTCGGCGTGGCCGGCGGACGGCGACAGGTACGGATCGACGCCGAGCAGGTCCATCATCTCCAACACCCGTACCTCCAGCCGGAACGACGGGTGCCGGCTCATCGACGCCGAGGCGGCCGAGCCGTCCCGGTCCAGGTACAGGTAGCGGGCGTCCGGGAAGCAGGCACGCAGCCCCGGGACGAACCGCAACGACGCCCCGGAACGCTCCACGACCACGTCCCGGTCAAACCGGTCGCACAGCCAGTCGAACAACCGCGCGTACTGGACCGCCACGCTCGCGCGCTCCCAGCCGGTCACCGCCGCCTCGATCTCGTCCAGTACCTCGTCCGGCCGGTCGGACAGGTGCGGCAGCGTCACCAGGCTGACCGGTGGAACCCCGGTCTCCGCGGTGAACCGGCCGGAACCGAACGGGTACAGGTACTCGGCCGGCGCCACGCCGTGCCGCAGCTGGGTCATCGCCTTCGACCGCGGGGTGCTCAGGATCGCCCAGAAGCGTCCGCCGTCGATCTCCTCGACCGGGAACGCGTCCGGGTCCAGCGAGGTGAAGAACTCGCTGAGGCTGAGCACCCGCGGGTGCCGGTTCAGCACCGTCGACAGCAGGGTCGAACCGCATCGACCGGTGCCGAGGACGACCGTCAACTGGCGCATCGGGTACCGCTCCCTCTCGACGGTGGTCAGTAGCCGGCCCGGCCGGCGGCCGGCGCGTGTCTCGGCGGGTTCACCGGCGAGGCGCCGGCCGCACCGCCGCGCCGCCACAACAGCACGGCGATCGCCACGTACCAGATCAGCGGGAGCAGGGTGGCGAACACCGGATACAGCACGGCGTAGCCGAGGTCGGTGTTGCCGGTCATCCACAAGTACCCGGTGGTGAACACGGCACCGATGCCGCCGACGACGCCGAGCCAGCCGACCCATCGCGGCAGCCGCGACCCGAGCAGGATCGCCAGGCCGTACCCGATCGGGGCGAGGCCGGTCATCGCGGCCAGCGAACCGAGCTCGGTACCCAGCGTGTCCCGCACGCCTTCGGCGAAGATCGGCACCCACTCCGGCCGGGTCGCGGCGTTCGCCTGCTCCCAGCTGGTCGCCAGGTACTCGTGCAGGTAGCCGTCGTGCACCATGGTGATCAGGAACATCGCGGCGCCACAGATGGCGAGCCCGCCGGCCGCCCGGGCCAGGGGCCGGGCCGGCCCCTGCTCCAGGATGTCGCCGAGGCTCAGCAGGCCCACCAGCTTCAGCAGCACCACGAACGCGAACACCAGGTGCACCACGAGCCAGACGTTGCGGGCGGCGAGGATCCCCTTCAGGTACGTCAGCGTCGGCACGTCGCCGAACGGGTCCTGTACGCCGAGCTCCAGCACGACCGTCACCACCAGGCCGGCGACGACACCGAGCAGCGTCGCCGCCGCGCCCAGCCGGTACACCGAGCGGCGTACCGGCTCGGCCTGGCGGCCGGTCGCGGGCACGTTCTCCAGCACGGTCATCTCAGTCACCCACCGCGTGGTAGCCGCCGTCGGCGTGCACGATCTCGCCGTTGGTCACCGGCATCCAGTCGGACAGCAGCGCGATGCAGGTCCGCGCCACCGGTTCGATCGCGTCGGACTTCCAGCCCATCGGCGCCCGCGCCGCCCAGGCACCCTCGAACTCGCCGAAGCCGGGGACGTTCGACGCCGCCATGGTGCGCAGCGGCCCGGCGGCGACCAGGTTGCACCGCACGCCCTTCGGCCCCAGATACCGGGCGAGATAGCGGTTGCAGGACTCCAGGCCCGCCTTCGCCACACCCATCCAGTCGTACGACGACCAGGCGAACCGCGCGTCGAAGTCCATGCCGACCAGCGATCCACCGGTACGCATCAGCGGCGCGGTCGCCATCGCCAACGCCTTCAACGAGTAGGCGGACACGTGCATCGCGGTCGCCACGTCGCTCCACCGGGTCTGCAGGAACTCGCCGCCCAGCGCCGTCTCCGGCGCGAACGCGATCGAGTGCAGTACCCCGTCGAGCTCGTCCACGTGCTCGCGCACCCGGTCCGCCAGGCTGTCGAGGTGCTCCTCGTCGGTCACGTCGAGCTCGATCACCGGTGCGGGTTCCGGCAGCCGCGTCGCGATCCGTTTCACCAGGCTCAGCCGCCCGTACCCGGTCAGTACCACCGTCGCGCCCTGCTGCTGCGCGAGCCGAGCCACCTCGAACGCGATCGACGCCGTCGTCAGTACCCCGGTGACCAGGATCTTCTTCCCATCCAGGATGCCCATCGCTGTCCCTCCTCCCGTTCGTCGCTCAGTCGGCGCTCGGCACCGGTACCGGCCCGGCCGGCGCGGTCCCGGCCGTCGCCACCTCGACGACCCCGGCGCGCATCAGCAGCTTGATGAAGTTGAGCTGGATCTCGTTGAGCTCGCCGCGCAGCTCGCGGTAGGTACGCGGGCCGGACGAGAGCGCCTTCCACACCACGACACCGCCGTCCTGGTCCGGGAAGCTGCGCACCTCGCGGTCCGCCCCGGGTACCGAGAAGCGGTGGCACACCTCGGGACTGGCCATCGGCGACGGCAGCGCGTCGCCGTGCGCGATCGGGTCGCTCCAGTACCGCGCGACCGCGTCCCGGTACTCCGCCGGTACGCCGAACGACACCGGCGGCAGGTTTCCCTTGAAGCCGGGCAGGTCCAGCCCCAGACTCTCCCGCATCGTCGCGCCCTCGGCGATCCGTACCACGTCGTCGTCGCCCGGCTCCCCCGGGTCGGCCAGGCCGAGCGCCCGCACGTACGGGCCGTCCGGGTCGAGGTCCTCGGCCGCGTAGCTGTGCTTGGTCATGGTGCGCAACAGTTCCGCGTCCATCGCGGTGCTCAGCAGGATCTCGAACGTCTCCTCGCGCACGCCGAGATCGACGGTGTTGCCGCGGGACTTCCAGTACACGCTCTGCGGGTGGTTCTCGCCGATCGCGTGGTACCACTGGTCGATCGACAGCGAGTACGTCTCGGCGATGGCGTGCCACTCGCGGTCGTAGTCGGTCCACACGTCCCGCTTGTACTGCTCCGGGATGTTCGGGTCGACCGCGGTGCGGATCAGGGTGGCGGCGGACAGCGCGTGGTGCATCGCGAACGCGACACCGGAGGAGAACAGCGGGTCGACGAAGTACGCGGCGTCGCCGACCAGCAGCCACTTGTCGTCGAAGTTGACGAACTCGTCGTTGATCATCGAGTAGTTCGTCGCGGTGCTCATCTTCCGCCGGATCGGCGTACCGTCGGTCGCGAGGTCGCGGATCAGCGGGATCCGGTCGATCGTCTTGCGGAACACGTCCGGATCGGTGAAGTCCTTCCCGTCCTCGCGCAGCACCTCGGGCACCGTCACGATGCCGATCGAGTGCGTCACCACCCAGCGGCCGTCGATCTTCTTCGGTACCGGGATGAACCAGCCCCAGCCGTCCTCGAACGCCGAGCACACGATCGGCGACTTGGACCCGTCGTGGAAGATGTTCCAGTCGCGGTCGATCGAGTAACCGTGCCGGCAGCCCGTGTAGTGCTGCCACACCG
This sequence comes from Actinocatenispora sera, assembly GCF_018324685.1. Lineage (NCBI taxonomy): Bacteria > Bacillati > Actinomycetota > Actinomycetes > Micromonosporales > Micromonosporaceae > Actinocatenispora > Actinocatenispora sera. The sequence continues at coordinate 79,058 of NZ_AP023354.1, forward strand.
CGATGTTGCGGTACGCCGACAGGTGCTGGCGCCGCTGCGGCGAGGTGATGCTGTTGCGGCGGCCGGACGCGTCGACGAAGAACGTGCCGTGCACGGTGCGTCCGCCGGCGAGCCGCACCTCGCACCCGCCGGGCAGCCGCGTGTAGCCCTGCACCGAGGTCTCCTCGAAGACGTGCACGCCCTGCTCCTCGGCGTGCCGCAGGAGCAGGTTGTCGAGGTCCTCCCGGTTGACATGGAAGGCGAAGCGGGACTGCCCGTCCTCGGCCCAGTGCGCGTGGTCGAAGAACCCGGCCGTCGGCTCGGTGCCGTCCCAGTAGAAGATGCCGCCGTACTTCTTGACGGTGAAGTCGGCGTTCATCACCTTGTCCAGCACGCCGATCTGCTGCATCGCCGAGGTCGACGGGTGCGCGAGCGACTCGCCGATGTGCTCCCGCGGGAACTTGACCTTGTCGAAGATCGCGACGCTCAGGTCCGTCGTCCTGGCCAGCTGCGTGGCCAGGGTGGATCCGCCCGGCCCGCCACCCATGATGACGACGTCGTAGTGGGTACCGATCTCACGGCTCATTCGTGGCCCCGATTCATGTCTCGCCCACCTCGTGGCGGGGAACGGCCCGCCGGATGTGCCGTACTCGGACGTCGGCTGTCAGCGAGCGGATGTCGGCCGGACACCGCCGTCGCATCGTGTCCGGCGGCGTCCGCGTGCCCACAGCGTGCCAGCAATCCCGCAACCGCCGACCGAGAACATCACCGAAGTGTTTGTCCGCAATCGATCTCGGTACGGAAATCGGCAGTAGGGTCCGCATCGGAGGCGACGCACCCGTTCGTACCCACCGCATCGCCGCATCGCGCTCACCACAGGCGAACCTCCACCCGCAGGCCATCACCCGGCCGGGCAGCACCGGCCGCGGGCGACGTTCGGAACCGGTACGGCACACCGCGATCGGCGGGCGACGGTCGGGAGAACGCGTTGAGCAACGACTACGGCAAGCTGCTGTCGATCCCGTACACCAAGGGGTTCGTTGTCACCGGCCTCGTCGGCCGGCTGCCGATGTCGATGCTGGGCATCAGCGGCATCCTGCTCGTCACCTCGACCGTCGGCTCGTACACCCTGGCCGGCATGCTCAGCGGTTCGCTGCTGCTCGCGCAGTCGCTGACCGCGGCGCAGCGCGGTCGGCTGGTCGACCGGTGGGGGCAGCGGCGGGTACTGCTGCCGATCGTGCTCGCGCACACTGGTGCGCTGACCGCCATCCTGCTGTGCTGCCTGTTGCACGGGCCCGAGCTGTTGCTGCTGGCTTTCGGGTTCGTTGCCGGCACCACCTTCCCGTCGATCGGCGCGCTGGTGCGGTCGCGCTGGACCGACATCCTCAGCGGCCCGCAGGCGCCGCCCGGCGCACCCGCGCTGAGCGTGGCGCTGTCGCTGGAGTCCGCGATCGACGAGCTCGTCTACATCCTCGGCCCGCTGCTCGCCACGCTGCTGGCCACCTCGATCACCGGCGCCGCCGGCTTCGTCGGGGCGATGGCCTGCACGCTGGTCGGCGGCGTCCTGTTCGCCACCCGCAAGGGTGGCGGCGATCCGCACCCGCGGCCGGCGGCCGACTCCGGTTCGGTCCTGCGCATCGGCGGCATCCGGGTCGTCGCCGCGGTGTGCGTGGCGCTCGGCACCATCCTCGGTGCGGTCGAGGCCACGATCGTCGCCTACACCAAGGAACACGGCCACACCGGCCTGTCCGGACCGATCGTCGCCGCGTTCTCGGTCGGCAGCCTGATCGCCGGCCTGGGGTACGGCTCGCGTACCTGGCGGGGCAACGCGGCGAACCGCTTCGTGCTGGCGATCGCCTGCGTGCTGGTCGGCATGGTCCCGGTGATGCTCGCACCGAACATGGGCCTGCTGACCGCGGGCGTCGTCGTGGCCGGCATCGCGTTGGCGCCGGCGCTGATCGGCGCGCACGAGCTGATCCAGGAACTGGTACCGGCGGAGAAGATCACCGAGGGGTACTCCTGGGTGCAGACCACCGTCGGCCTCGGCCTCGGCATCGGCGTCAGCGCCGCCGGTACGGTCACCGACCGGTACGGCGCCCACACCTCGTTCCTGATCGCGGGCGCCGCCGCCGTGCTGGCCGTACTGATGTCGCTACCGTTTCGCCGGGTGCTGGCCCGCGCCGCGACGCCCGTGCAGTACCGGGGAACGCACCGGCGGGCCGCCTGGGTGCCGCGGCACGCGATCCGCGGCGGTCAGGTGAGGTAGTCGAGCTCGGTCATCATCCCGAGCTCCATGTGGTACGCGTTGTGGCAGTGCAGCATCCACCGGCCGGGATTGTCGGCCTGCAGCCGGATCGACGTCGTCTTGCCCGGCAGCACGACCACGGTGTCCTTGCGCAGCCCGGTGTCGGCCAGCGCGAACGTGTGGCCGTGCAGGTGGATCGGGTGGGCCATCGCGCTCGCGTTGACCAGGTCGATGCGCACCCGCTCGCCCTGCCGTACGGTCACCGGTTTGCCGTGCGGTCCCGCCTGGTCGTTGATCAGCCAGGTCAGCCGGCGGGACGTGCCCTGGCTCAACAGCAACCGGATTGTGCGGTCCACCGGTCGTGTCGGCAGCGTGCTGCCGGCCGCGGGATGCAGGTCGGCGTAGCGCAGCAGCCGGCGCGTCAGCTCGGCCGGCCGCTCGCCCGGCGGCGGTGTCGCACCGGAACCGGTCCGGACCACCACCCGCGCGGCGCCCGTGCCGCCCTCGGCCGCGGCCACCAGGCCGAACGCGCCGTCGCCGACGGTGACCACCACGTCGTAGCGCTCCGCCATGCCGATCAACAACGTGTCCACTGTGGTCGGTCGTACCGGCCAGCCGTCGGCGTGCGTCACGGTCATCCGGTGTCCGGCGAACGCGACCCGGTACGGGGTCGCCGCCGAGGCGTTGATCAGCCGCAGTCGCAACCGCTGCCCCGGCTTCGCCCGGATCACGTACGGGTCCTCCGGCGGCCGGGCGTTCGCCAGGTGCAGCGGGTAGGTCAGCTCGGACAGCATCGGCCCCCACGGCGACGACGGCGCCATGACCGGCCGCACCGGGCCGCCGGTGCGGCCGGAGCGCAGCTCGGTGAGGATCGCGTCCGGGGTGGGGCCGACGCCGTCGGTCCAGTCGTCCAGAACGACCGTCTCGTCGTGGTCGTGGTCGCCGGGCTCGTGCGGGTCGGTGACGATCAGCGGTGCGTACAGCCCGCGGTCGCGTTGCACCCCGACGTGCGAGTGCAGCCAGTAGGTGCCCGGATCGGGCACCACGAACCGGTAGTCGAACGTGCCGCCCGCCGGCACCGCGGGCATCGTGAGCCCAGGCACGCCGTCCATGTCGTTGCGGATGCGCAACCCGTGCCAGTGCACGGTGGTGGCCACATCGAGCCGGTTCACCAGCCGGGCGCGCAACCGGTCGCCGGCCCCGATCCGTACCGCGGCGGACATCGGACCATCGCCGTAGAGCCAGGTGCGGGCCTGCCGCCCGGCGAGATCGAGGGTGCCCGGCTGCGCGGTCAGGGTGATCGCACTGGTCCGCCCGGACCAGTGCCGGTGCCGCTCGGTGCGCTCCACCACGGCGTCGTGCGGGCCGACCGTACCGGCGGGTTCCGGCGCGTCCGCCGCGAACTGCTGCCGGCCGGTCAGGCACCACCAGGTGCCGGTCAACGCGGCACCCACCGCACCGAGGCCGCCCACCAGCACGGCCCGCCGGACCGGACCAGTCGGCCGGTCCGCGTCGCCGGCCGGCTCGGGCGCCTCGGGCCCGGACACTAGCTGTGCCCGCCCCGCACGAGGAACGTGCCGTACATCCCGTGCTGGGCGTGCCAGGAGCACTCCATCCGGAAGCTGCCGGTGCGCGGGACCGAGAACGTCACCGACTGCGTCTCGCCGCCGGCCACGATGGCGATCTCGGCCCCGTCGATGCCCTTGACCTGCCACTGGTGCGGCATCGATCCGGTGTTGTGCAGCCGCACCGTGACCCGGCCCGGATGCACCTCGACCTTCGACGGCTGGAACCGCATCTGCTGGGTCGCGTTCAGCTGGACGAGCTGGGCCTGTCCACCGGCGCCGCCGCCGTCCGCGCGGGCCGACGAGTGGGTCGCCGACGGCGTCGGGTCCGCGCTGGTGGACGCACCGTGGTGTCCGGCCGAACCCTGCGGGGCCGTCGAGCCGGGCGTCCTGGCGTTGCAGCCGGCGACGCCGCCCAGCAGGGCGAGGCCGGCGACCGCGACCGCGGCCGCCCGGCGAAGGCCCGGCGCCGGGGTGGTGAGTCGAGCACCGATCGGTCGGTATGCGTTGCGCGCCATGCCAAAGCTCTCCGTTTCGTCGCCGGGTGTGGTTCCGGGGCGCCGGCCGGTCAGGCCGGGTCCGGCTCGGGGGACACCGCCCTCAGCTGGTCGAGATGGCCGTGCGCGAGCTCGCGCGCCTGCTCGGCCCCGATCCGCGTCGGCGCGGAGACCAGGTGCACCACGAGCCCGTCGATCAACGCCTGCAGCCGGCCGCCCTCCCGCACCAGGTCCAGGTCGGCGGGCAGCTCGCCGGCCTCGACCGCCGCCCGCAGCAGGCCGACGAACACCTCGTTGAGCCGGCTCCACACCTCGGCGGCCATGGGCGCCAGCTTGGCGTCGGTCGTCGCCCGGGATACGAACGCCAACCAGACCAGCGCCTCCTCGCGGCGCTGCACGTCCAGCGGGAGCAGCTCGTCGATCACCGCGTGCGCCCGGCCGAGCAGGGTCGGTTGAACGCACGAGGCGTCGAGCCGCTGCTCGATGCGGTCGTCGACCCGGCGCAGCGCGAACTCGAGCAGCTCGTCCTTGGTCGTGAAGTAGTAGCGCATCGACCCGATCGACCAACCGGCCTCGTCGGCGACGACGCGAAGCGAGACGCCGGCCAGCCCGTCTCGCGCGATGACCCGGCACACCGCGTCGGCCAGCTCTCGCCGACGCTCCTCGTGATCGACTTCCTTGGGCACCCGGCCAATCTAGCACGCTCGTATTAATACGTCTATGTTAATATCGCGGTGCTAATACAAACGTGCGCGAAGACGGGGAGGCCACGCCATGGCCATACGCCGGTCCCGGGTCCTGCTCACCGTCGCGATCGCGGTCGTCGTCGTGCTCGTCGGCGTCGCCGGTCTCTTCGTCTGGGCCTACCAGCACTTCGTCGACCGGGAGCGGTTCACCGTCGCCGACGGCGCGGTGACCATCGAGCACCACGTGGTGCCGAAGCTCGGCGACATCCTCGTCACCGACAAGGGATACCCGCTCTACATGTTCCCGCCGGACCACCAGTCCGAGGTGACCTGCACCGGCAACTGTGCGGAGAACTGGCCACCGATCGTGGTGCCGGCCAGCGCCCGGCTCAAGGCCGGGTCGGGGGTGCGCGCCGACCTGCTCGGCACCCGGACCGCGCCGAACGGCAAGCACGTCGCGACGTACCACGGATGGCCGCTCTACGTGTTCATCGGAGACGACAAACCGTACAAAGCGACCGGCCAGGGCGAGGTCACCGACGGCGGCGCCTGGTACGTGCTGAACCCGGCCGGCGACGTCGTGACCGCCGGCGGAAAGCACAGCTGACCCGCCGGCCGGCAGGCGGGACGCGCGCTTCGCCGGGCCCCCGGCCTCATCGGCCCCGCTCGATTCCGCCGCGGCGCGCGCCGGTACCGGCGTCGTTAGACTCGGCCGCATGACCAGTTCGGCGTCGATGACGACGCTTCCGGCCGGTGCCGGTGCCGCGGAGTTCGCGGCCGAGGTGACCGCGACCGCGGCGTCGCTGCGTACTTTCCTGCACGGCCTGCCGGGGGTGGACAAGGTCGGTGCCGACCAGCGGGCGGCAACGCTCGCCACCCGGTCGATCAAGACCACCGCCAAGCAGTGGGCGCTCGACCTCGCCATCCGGATGGTCGACCTGACCACCCTGGAGGGCGCGGACACCCCGGGCAAGGTCCGGGCGCTGTGCGCGAAGGCGATGCGCCCCGACCCGGCCGACCGCAGTTGCCCGCCGGCCGCCGCGGTCTGCGTCTACCCGGCGCTGGTGCCCACCGCGGTCGAGACCGTCCGTGGCTCCTCGGTCCGGGTCGCCAGCGTCGCGACCGCCTTCCCGTCCGGGCAGGTGCCGCTGCCGGTGAAGCTCGAGGACGTGCGGGCCGCGGTGGCGGCCGGCGCCGACGAGGTCGACATGGTGATCGACCGCGGCGCGTTCCTCTCCGGCCGGTACGACGAGGTCTTCCGCCAGATCGTCGCGGTCAAGGAGGCGTGCGGCGCGGCCCACCTCAAGGTCATCCTCGAAACCGGCGAGCTGGGCAGCTACGACAACGTGCGGCGCGCATCGTGGCTCGCGATGCTGGCCGGCGGCGACTTCATCAAGACCTCCACCGGCAAGGTGTCGCCGGCGGCGACGCTGCCGGTCACGCTGATCATGCTGGAGGCCGTGCGCGACTTCCGCGAGCTGACCGGCCGGCAGATCGGCGTCAAGCCGGCCGGCGGGATCCGCTCGGCCAAGGACGCGATCCGCTACCTGGTCCTGGTCAACGAGACCGCCGGGGACGACTGGCTCGACCCGGCCTGGTTCCGGTTCGGCGCCTCGTCGCTGCTCAACGACCTGCTGATGCAGCGCAGCAAGCTCGCCACCGGCCGGTACGCCGGCCCCGACTACTTCACCCTGGACTGATCGCGATGGCCTTCGAATACGCACCGGCACCCGAATCCCGGTCCATTGTGGACATTCGCCCGGCGTACGGGCTGTTCGTGAACGGCGAGTTCGTCGCACCGGCCGACGGTGAGTCGATGAAGACGGTCGACCCGGCCACCGAGGAGGTGCTCGCCGAGGTGGGCGTCGCCGGCCCCGCCGACGTGGATCGCGCCGTGGCCGCCGCCCGCACCGCGTACCAGCGGGTCTGGGGGCCGATGCCCGGCGCCGAGCGGGCCAAGTACCTCTACCGGATCGCCCGGATCATCCAGGAGCGGGCCCGCGAGCTGGCGGTGCTGGAGTCGATCGACAACGGCAAGCCGATCCGCGAGTCCCGCGACGTCGACATCCCGCTGGTCGCCGCGCACTTCTTCTACTACGCCGGCTGGGCGGACAAGCTCGGCTACGCCGGGTTCGGCGCGAACCCGCAGCCGCTCGGGGTGGCCGGCCAGGTCATCCCGTGGAACTTCCCGCTGCTGATGCTGGCGTGGAAGATCGCCCCGGCGCTCGCCGCCGGCAACACGGTCGTGCTCAAGCCGGCCGAGACCACGCCGCTGACCGCGCTGCTGTTCGCCGAGATCTGCCAGCAGGCCGACCTGCCGGCCGGCGTGGTCAACATCCTGACCGGCGCCGGTGACACCGGCCGCGCGCTGGTCGAGCACGGCGACGTGGACAAGGTCGCGTTCACCGGATCCACCGAGGTGGGGCGGCAGATCGCCCGCTCGGTGGCCGGCACCCGCAAGCGGGTCACCCTGGAGCTCGGCGGCAAGGCGGCGAACATCGTGTTCGCCGACGCGGCGCTCGATCAGGCGGTCGAGGGCATCGTCAACGGCATCTTCTTCAACCAGGGCCACGTCTGCTGCGCCGGCTCGCGGCTGCTGGTCGAGGAGTCGGTGTCGGAGGAGTTGCTGGCCCGGCTGAAGCGGCGGATGACCACGCTGCGGGTCGGCGACCCGCTGGACAAGAACACCGACGTCGGCGCGATCAACTCGGCCGAGCAGCTGGCGAAGATCCGCGCCCTGACCGAGATCGGCGAGCAGGAGGGCGGGCAGCGCTGGAGCGCGCCGTGCCCGCTGCCGGATCGCGGCTTCTGGTTCTCCCCCACCGTGTTCACCGAGGTCACCCAGGCGCACCGGATCGCCCGGGAGGAGATCTTCGGGCCGGTGCTGTCGGTACTGACGTTCCGCACCCCGGACGAGGCCGTGGTCAAGGCCAACAACACGCCCTACGGGCTGTCCGCCGGGATCTGGACCGAGAAGGGCTCCCGCATCCTCTGGCTCGCCGACCGGCTGCGCGCCGGCGTCGTCTGGGCCAACACGTTCAACAAGTTCGACCCGACCAGCCCGTTCGGCGGGTACCAGGAGTCCGGTTACGGCCGTGAGGGCGGCCGGCACGGCTTGGAGGCCTACCTTGCCCACTGAGCAGAAGACAGCGCCGGCACGGCTGGCGGTGCGCAAGACGTACAAGCTGTTCGTGGGCGGGAAGTTCCCGCGCAGCGAGTCGGGGAGGTCGTACCCGGTGCAGGGCGCCGACGGCGAGTTCGTGGCGAACGCGGCGCTCGCCTCCCGCAAGGACGTCCGGGACGCGGTCGTCGCCGCCCGCAAGGCGTTCGGCGGCTGGTCCGGTGCCACCGCGTACAACCGGGGGCAGATCCTCTACCGCATCGCCGAGATGCTGGAGGGCCGGCGCGACCAGTTCGCCGACGAGGTGCGCACCGCCCGGGGCGGCACCCGGTCCGCCGCCCGCGCCGACGTGGACGCCGCGATCGACCGCTGGGTGTGGTACGCGGGCTGGTCGGACAAGATCGCCCAGGTGCGCGGCAACGCCAACCCGGTCGCCGGGCCGTACTTCAACCTGTCCGCACCGGAGCCGACCGGCGTGGTGGGTGTCGTCGCGCCGGCCGAACCGCTGCTCGGCCTGGTCTCGGTGCTCGCGCCGGCCATCGTCACCGGCAACACCGTGGTGCTGCTGGCGAGCGAGACCCGGCCGTTACCAGCGATCACCCTGGCCGAGGTGCTGGCCACCTCCGACCTGCCCGGTGGCGTGGTCAACCTGCTCACCGGCCGGGTCGCCGAGACGGCGCCGTGGCTCGCCGGGCACGCCGACGTCAACGCGCTGGATCTGACCGGCGTCGACGACTCGGAGCTGGCCGTCGAGCTGGAACGCAGCGCCGCCGACACGCTCAAGCGGGTGCTCCGCCCCCCGCTCGCCGACGTCGACTGGAAGGCCGAGCCGGGAACCGAGCGGCTCACCACGTTCCTGGAGACCAAGACGGTCTGGCACCCCAAGGGCGCCTGACGTGCTCCGGGCGACCCTCGGTGAGGGTCGCCCGAGAAACATTCACGTTGATCAGTGGTCGACGGGTACGCACACACGAGATCTCGTGCCAATATGGCGCAGGTGGCCCACCCCCCGGAGCCTGCACCATGCATGGCAGTCGACCTGTGCTACCCCGACCTGCCCGACATCGACCCGCGCGCGCTGACCGTCCGGATCAGATCCGCGTTGCCCGGCACGATGCTCGTGTGGGCCGGGCCGACGAACCTGCTGTTGCGACATGAGCGGGCCGATCCGGCCAACCCGTACCGGCCGGATCCGGCCGACATCCTGGGCCTGCCGCCCGAGCATCACCCGTTCACCGAGGCCGACCGGTACCGGGACGACCACCTGCTGCACACGGTCGCGTTCGGTACCGAGCCGCCGGCCGAGCGCGACCTGAGCCAGTGCTGGGCCTGGCCGGACGCGAGCGCCACGCTGGTGCGCTGCCGGTACCAGATCACGATCAGCCAACCGTTGGGCCGCAGCCGCGACAGCGCCGAGCGGGTGCAGGCGCTGCGGGCAACGGTGGACACCGCGATCGCGCTGGCCCGGCCGCTCGCCACCTGGTGGCCGGCCAGCCAGCAGGCGTTGCCGCCCGGCGCGCTGGTGACGCACCCGCTGACCGGTGTGGTCAACATCCGGCTGTTCCGGTCCATGTCCGATCCGGAGGTCACCCTCACCGACACCCTCGGCCTGTACACCCTGGGCCTGCCCGATGTGCAGTGCCAGTCCCGGAACCTGGATCCCAACCGGCTGTCCGACCTGCTGTTCGAGCTGGCCGAGTACCTCTGCAAGCACGGCGACGTGCTGCGGCCGGGCAGCCCGGTGCCGGGGCTGAGCACCGACCAGCAGTTCGTCCCGAGCCGGCAGCCGGCGATGGTGCCGCCGCACCGGATGGTGATCGACCTCGACCCCGGCCCCGGCTACCGCCCCTGACGGTGCCGGTACCGGCCACCGGTCGCAGTCGGAGGTCGGGACGGCGCGGCGCGGCTGGCCACGGGTCGGTCGGTACCGCAGGCGACCGGCGACGTGCGTCGCAGACTAAGCTCGGCAGCCGTGAGCGCCACCGAGTACGCCCGCGCCGTCGCGTTCGGGCACGCCTTCGCCCGCCGCCAGGCGGTACGAACGGTCGACGTGCCGGGTGGCTTCGCCGTGCTCGACGACGAGTTCGATCAGGTGCACGACCTGAACCGGCTCATCGGTACCGGCCCGGTCACCGCCGGTGAGCTGATCGCGGCGGCCGACACCGTGTTCGGCACCGCCGGGCTGGCGTACCGGCAGCTCACCATGGACGGTCCGACCGGCACCGAGCTGGTCGCCGGGCTGACGGACGCCGGCTACCGGGCGGACCGCGAGCTGTTGATGGCGTACCACGGCGGGGAGCTGCCCGAGGGCGTGCCGGTGTCGGTGGTCGAGCCGGCCACGTTGCTCGACCCGGCCGAACGGGCCTGGCGGGCGGAGGCGCCGGGGCTGGCCGACGGGACGTACCGGCAGCTCGCGCGGCAACGGTTGCGCCGGCCGGCGGAGCTGACCCGCCGCCTCGCGGTGCTCGGTGCCGACGGCACACCGCGCGCCTGGTGCGAGCTGTACCTGTCGCCCGACGACCGGGTCGCGCAGATCGAGGATCTGCTGACCCTGCCGGCGTACCGCGGGCACGGTTACGGCTCGGCACTGGTGGCGGCGGGCGTGGCACAGGCCCGTACCGCCGGCTGCGACCTGACGTTCCTGCGGGTCGAGGCTGACGACGGGCCGGTCGGGCTGTACCGGCGGCTGGGGTTCGAGCCGCTGGGCGAGGCACGGCAGTTTCACCGGGCTGCGGGCGGGACCTGACCGCGCGGCGGCGGCGCCGGGACACAATGACCTAGATGCTGGAGTCCGGGACCGGTTCCCGGCATGAAACGGAGGACGCCGTGGCTCGCCACCGCGCCGAACACGAGTCGGACCAGCCGACCGCCAAGTCGGACGAGCCGACGACCGAGTCGGACCAGCCGACGACCGAGTCGGACCAGCCGACCGCCGAGTCGGACGAGCCGACGACCGGGTCGGACGCCGACGACACATCGGACACCGAGGACGACCACCAGGCCGACGAGCCGGAGCGGACCGAGGCGGTGGCGGAGTTCTGGGCCGAACTCGCCGTCGACCCGATCGAGATCGCGCTGCCGTCCGGCGTCGGCTACACGCTGCGCGCGTACCGCAGCCCGGACGAGGTCACGGCGGTACCGGGCGCAGCGCTGGAGCCGGAGCCGGCCGAGGACGCGGAAGCGGCCGGCACCGCGACCACGGTCGCCGCCGAAGAGAAGTCCGGTACCAGCACGGCTGTCACCGCGAAGGCCACGCCGGCGCCCGCCGACGAGTCCGCCGGCAAGGGCGGCCGGCGCAAGGGCCGCAAGGCGCGCAAGCGTGCCGCCGAGGCCGCCGAGGCCGCCGAGGACACCGAGGCCACCGAGGCCACGGCCGGCGCCGACGAGGCCGGCGAGGACGAGGCCGGCGAGGACGAGGCCGGCGCGGAGAAGGCCGGCGCCGCGGACGAGGCAGCGTCCGACGAGGACGAGGCGTCCGACAACGAGCCCGAGTCCGACGACGAGAGCGCCGACGAATCCGAGCCCGGCGAGGACGAGTCCGACGAAGAAGACGAAGAAGACGAAGAGGACGAGGAGCCGGCCGGGCCGGACGAGGTACCGGTGTTCCTCAGCCAGCGCGGCAAGCTGCTGCTGTTCCGCACGCCGGAGGCGCTGGTCGAGTTCGTCCGCTCGGACGAGCCGCACTCGCTGCGCGGCGTCGAGCAGGCCGAGCTGCTCGCAGAGCGGCTCGACAGCTCGCACATCGCGCCGGACGACGACGATCACTACGAGCTTGACCTCCTGGTGAAGAACCTGCGCGGCGGGCACGACACCTGGGAGCCGGCGCTGGTCGTCTCGGCCGGCGAACTCGCTCGTGACCTTGCGTACGCGCTCGATCTGCAGTCCGTGCAGACCTCGCTGGCGCCGGGCTCGCCGCTCGACGACCTGGACGACGCGATGCGGGGCCGGCTGAACGGCGGCATCGGCGCGTTCCGGGCTCGCCGGCGGATGAGAAAAATCGGGGCACAACAGGCAGCGCTCGCGTGGCGGACGATCATCGGAAAGATCAGTGCCGCTGTGGACTGGCGCGATTGACCCCTGACCAGGGAGCATCGGAGACGGTAATCGGATGCCCGATCCGCCGACTGGTGGCTCCGGCATCCGTCCGGCGTCGGAGGTGTTGACGTGCGTGTGTACTGCGGCCTGGCATCGGCTGGGGATCGACTCACCGCTGCGGTGGTCGACGACGGTGGCCGGGTGGCCGCCCTGCAGCAGGTCCCGGACACCGCGGCGGGCTATGCGGAGGCGTTGACGCTGCTGGCCGAGCGGGCCGACACCGCCGATCCGCGCTGCGTCCCGATCGCCTGCGACGCCCCCGATCGGGTCGTACCGCGACTCATGGTCGCCGCCGGTCGCACCGCGTGTTACGTCGATTCGTCCACTGTGGAGAGTCTGGCCGCGGCCGAGCCGCCGGACGCCGCCGACGACGCGCGCCGCGCCGTCGCCATGGCCCGCGGGCTGTACGCGGGCGCCCTCCATGCCACCGGCCAGCCGCCCGCGGCGGAGTTCGCCCCGCTGCGGCCGGCGCTGTCCGCGCACGGCGCGCTCACCGCCGCCCGCAGCTCCGCGGTCGCCGCACTGCGCCAGGTGCTGCGCGAGCTCTACCCGGCCGCGCTGCGCGCGTTCCCCGACCCCGGTTCGGACACTCCGCTGGCGCTGCTGGACGCGCTCCCCGACCCGAGCCAGGTGGGGCGCGACCAGGACGAGAGCGTCGTCGCCCGGCTGGCCACCGCCGGATACGCGGACGCCGCGGAGGCGCTCGCCGCGCTGCGGCAGGCGGTGACCGACACGCCGGTACCGCAGCCGCCGGTCGCCGCCGTCGGCGCCACCGTCCGCCAGGCCGTCGCCGCCGTGCTGGCCTGTTCCACCGCGGCCGACGCGCTGATCCGGGAGGTGGCCGAGCGGCTGTCGGCGGAGGTCACCGAGCCGGTCTCCACCCCGCCGGTGCACGCCCGGCCGCAGCCGGACGCCGAGCTGACCGCGGAGTGGTCCACCGCGACGACCATGCCGATCGACCCGTTCCGGCCGGGCGTACCGGAGCCGTCCTGGACACCGCCGGCGCCGCCGCGTCCGGTCAGCGGCGCGCCGCTGACCTCCCGCGGCCGCGGGCCGAAGCTGCCGTCCCGGCCGATCCGGCCGGTGATGGCGCCGGCCGGCGAGGACACCACCCTGCAGCTGCGCGGCAAGCGGCGCGCAGCAGAGCGGGACGAGCTGGTACCGGCCGAGCCCGTGCCGGAGCCGGATGCGGCGACCGCGAACGAGCAGACCGCCGAGCGGCCCACCCTGCCGGGCGAGCCCGAGCCGCCGCGGCTCGACTTCTCCACCGACTTCCAGCCGACGGTGCTGCTCGACGACGGCGAGCCCACTCCGCCGACGCTGCATCCGGTGCAGCAGAACGGCTCCGCGCCCGACGGTCTGGCGCCGGCCGACGACCCGCTGACCGCGGACGACCCGCTGGCGCCGGCCGGCGGCGCATCCGTGACCGCGCTGTCGGACCGAAGCCACGGCCGCTCCCGGCGCGCCGAGACCGCCTCGCGCAGCCGGCGCCGGTCCCGCAGCTCCGAACCGAGCGCCCGGACCGTGTCCGCGGGCCCGCCGCCGGTCGAGGAGAGCGACGGCGACTCCGAGCTGCTGATCTTCGCCGCCGCCCGGTCGGCCTGGTTCGCCGGCGAGCAGGCCGAGATGACCTGGGAGAACCTGTCCGACGAGGGCTGGCGGGCCGCGGAGGCGGCGAGCCGGCCGGCGGTCGGGCAGAACACCGAGAGCGGTCTGCCGCGCCGGGTCCCGCAGGCGAACCTGGTACCCGGGTCGCCGCTGGACGAGGCGGCGCCGGCACCGATCGCGCGGGACGCCTCGCAACTCGCGGCGCAGACCGCCGGGTACTTCCGCGGTTGGCAGCGGGGTCGGCGCAGCACCGGCCACGAGCAGCCGGAGCAGGCCGTGTCGTCGGGTTCGTTCTCCTCGGCGCGCTCGTGACGGAGCTGGATCTGTCCGCCAGCGCCCTGGGCCCGGTCCTCGTCGACCTGGTCAACCGGGTCGCCGGTGCGAGCCATGCGGTCCTGGCATCCGTCGAGGGGGTACCGATCGCCGTCTCGAACGGCCTGCCCAAGCCGCGCGCCGAGCAGCTGGCCAGCGTGGGCGCCGGGCTGCTGTCCATTGCGGACGGTGCGGGTCGCTGCATGGACGCCGGGGCGCCGCGGCAGGCGGTCGTGGAGATGGCCGCCGGCGTGCTGATGGCGACGCCGGTCAGCGCCGAGCTGAGCCTGACCGTGCTCGCGGTCTCCGACTGCGACCGGGAGCAGCTCGGCTTCGAGGTGGCCGAGTTCATCGACCACGTCGCCCCGTTGCTGACCTGACCTCCGTGCCGGAAGGCCGGATGCCGACCTGACCGCCGTGCGGGAGACCGGGTACCGACGTGACCGCCGTGTCGGGAGGCCACTGCTGGCCTCCCGACACGGACCGGGTCAGGTGGTCAGGTAGACGTTGTAGAAGATCGGTGTGCCGAGCGTCTGGCTGAGCACCACGTTCTTGCACTTGGTGCCGGACAGCGTCACGTTCGACGTGTTGATGATCGGTACCACCGGGGCGTACTTCGTCATGATCATCTTGTCCAGCTTGGCCCACTCCGGTGCCGCCTGCTCGGCGTGCTCCGCGACGAGCTTCTCGATCTGCGCGTTGACGTCCGGCGCGTTCAGGTACGAGTAGTCCTTGTTGCCCTTGGCGCGGATCGTGTTGCCGTTGAACAGCGGGGCGACGATCGACGAGCCGCTCGGCCAGTCCGCCGCCCAGGTGTTGATGTACAGGTCGTACGGGTTGGTCTTGGTGCCGATGTTGTCGTAGTAGTTCGAGCTGTCGACCGGCTTCAGCACGATCTGGAAGCCGGCCTTCTCCAGCGAGTTCTTGATGACCACGGCGGTCGCCTGGTTGGCCGACACGTTGGAGTAGGCGTACACCAGCTTCGGGTGCTTGCCGCCGAGCAGCTGCTTCGCCTTCGCCGGGTCACCGTGCGTCCCGGCCGGGTAGGCGTCGTACTTCTGGTAGCCGATGGTCAGCGGCGACTCGAGCGCGGTGGCCGGCTGTCCGGTCAGGTTGCCGCCGCGGGCCTGCAGGTACGCGCCGCGGTCCAGGGCGTAGTTGAGCGCCTTGCGCACGTTGAGGTCGGTGACCCGCTGGGTGTTGATGGCGAGGTAGCTGACGAACGGGGACAGCCCCTGCACCATCCGCTTCTTCACCGCCGGGTCGCCGGTCACCTTCGGCAGCAGCGACGCCGGCACGTTCTCGTACTGGGTGGCGTAGGCGTCGTCGCCGTTGCTCGCGATCACCCGGTTGGTCTGCTGCACGTTGCTCGGCCCGAACTCGGCGACCAGCTTGTCGAAGTAGTCGTGCCGGACCGCGTCGGTCTTCGGATCCCAGTACTTGTTGCGCACCAGCGTCAGCGAGGTGCCGCGGATGTACTTGTCGATCTTGTACGGGCCGGATGCGAACGGACGCCGGTCGTACTTGGTCCCGGTGTCCTTGCTCGGCGGCACCGGCGCGGTGGTGCCCAGCGACGCGGCGAACGGCAGGTCGCACTGCGGCTTGGCGAAGGTGAACGTGATCGTCTTGGCGCCGTCGACCGTCACGCCGGGCGGCGTCTTCGCGCCCCCGTCGTACGGGCCCTTGTACTTCGCGTTGTACTCGTCGCTGTCGGCCAGCCAGCGCTGGATGTAGGTGGGGCCCTCGCCCAGGGTCGGGGAGAACGACCGGGCCACGCCGTACGCCACGTCGGCGGCGGTGATCGGGCTGCCGTCCTCGTACTTGAGGCCGTCCTTGAGGGTGAAGCGCCACTGGGTGCAGTCGCCCTTGACGTCCTTGCCCGGGGTGGTGGCGAGATCGCCGACCAGGGTCAGCGTGCCGTCGCCGGTCTCCTTGAACATGGTCAGCGTGCGGATGTACAGCTGGTCCATCGACATGGCGTCGACCACGTAGTTGCGCTGCGGGTCGAGGTGCTCGAAGTCGGACTCCTCCAGGTAGTGGAAGGTGCCGCCGCGCACCGCACCCGGCACCGCCTTCGCCGGGCCCATCGAGTCCTTCGGGTCCATCGCGATGGAGCTGGTCTGCGGCTTGTGCTTGGTCTGGGTCGAGGTGTCCGTGCCGGTGTTCTTGCTGCACGCCGCGAGGCTCGCTGTCAGCGCGACCGCGCCGAGCACGGCCACCGCCATCCGTTGTCGCATTCGTTCCTCCCGCTCGCCGAGCATTCGTACGAGCCGGTGCGGGCACGAGCGCCTCGCCCCGGACCCGGGACCGGCACGGGGGCGTACCGGTCCCTATGGCGCAGGCCACACTGCCCGCATGACCAGTGAAATTAGCGGCGAATCCGGCGCCGGACGTCACGGCCGCGCAACGAGCGCGTCTCAACTTGATAGAAGGAATCCTTCAGAATCCAATTAGCTCGCGAAAAGCAGCGGCGCACGGCCGCGCACGCCGCAAACCCCACCGGTACGAAACAGCGGCGGCCGGTGTCCACGAAGGACACCGGCCGCCGCCGGGAGACGGGTACGGCTACTTGAGGTAGACGCTCGTGTAGACGTTGGTACCCAGGTCGGTCGACAGCTCGACACCGCCGACCTTCGAGCCGGTCAGCGACAGGCTCTTGTTGTAGTAGACCGGGATGGTCGCGGCGAACTTGGACCACTCCTGGTCCAGCTTCGCCCAGTCGTCCGCGGACTGGTCGGACGGCAGCTTGCTCGCCGCGTCCAGCTTCTTGTTGTAGGCGTCGTCGCTGTAGTACGACACGTCGTTGTTACCGTTCGGCTGGATGCTGGTTCCGTCGGTCAGCACCGGCAGCACCGCCGCGCCGGTCGGCCAGTCGGCCGCCCAGTCGGTGATGTAGAAGTCGAACGGGTTGTCCTTCCGGCCCAGCTCGGTGAAGTAGTTCTCCGGGTCGACCGGCTTCAACACGATCTTGAAGCCCGCCTTCTCGAACGACTGCTGGATCGCCGGCGCGATCCGCTGGCCCCACGGGTTGTTGCGGTAGCCGAAGATCAGCTTCGGCTTCTTGCCCGCGAGCAGCTCCTTGGCCTTCGCCGGGTTGCCGCTCTCCCCGCCGTCGAACGTCTTGTAGTTCTTCCAGCCGATCACCGTCGGAGACAGCAGGGTGGTCGCCGGCGCGGCCAGCGCGTCACCGCCGAGGGTCTGGATGATCGCCTTGCGGTCCAGCGCGTACGCCATCGCCTGACGGACCTTCAGGTCCTTGACGTGCTGCGTGTTGACCGCGACGTAGTAGACGAACGGGCCCTGACCGCTGATCGTCCGGTCCTTCAGGCTCGCGTTACCGGTCACCTTCGGCACCAGCGACTGCGGCACGTTCTCCTGCGCCACCGCGTACTGGTCCGGGCCGGCGTCCGCGATCATCCGGTTGGTCTCGGTGGTGTCCGTCGGACCGAAGTTGTAGGTGATCGTGTTCGGGTACGCGTGCCGGATCGGGTCGGTCTTCGGGTCCCAGAACTTGTTGCGCTCCAGAACCAGCTTGCTGCCCCGGTTGTACGTCTTGATCTTGTACGGACCGGACGAGAACGGGTGCAGGTCGTACTTCGCGCCCTTGTCCTGCGCCTTCGGCACCGGGGTCGAGGTCGGCAGCTGCAGCGCGAACGGCAGGTCGCAGTGCGGCGCCTTGAAGTGGAAGATCAGGGTCTTGTCGTTCTTGACCTCCAGGCCCGGACCGATGTCGGCGCCGCCGTTGTAGGGGCCCTTGTAGGTCTTGTTGTAGTTGACGTCGTTCGCCAGCCACTGCGCCAGGTAGTGCGGACCCTCGGCGATCTGCGAGGAGAAGGACCGCGAGATCCCGTACGCCACGTCCTTGGCGGTGATCGCGGAGCCGTCCTCGTACTTGAGGCCGTCCTTGAGGGTGTACTCCCAGTTCATGCACTTGCTGCCGTCGAGGTCCTTGCCCGGCCCGGTCGCCAGGTCGCCGACCAGCGTCAGCTTGCCGTTCTTGCCCTGCTTGAACATCGTCAGGGTGCGCGAGAACAGCTGCTCCGCGGACATCGCCTGCACCACGTAGGTGCGCTGGCCGTCCAGGTGCTCGAAGTCGCTGGTCTGCAGGATCTGCAGGTCGCCGCCCTTCTTCGCACCGGCGACGGCCGGCGCGGGGCCCTGCGAGTCCTTCGGGTTGTTCGAAATACCGCCCGTGTTCTTCGTGACGTCGTTTTCGTTGCCGCCGTTGCCGCTACCGCCCGTGTTCTTCGAGCAGGCGCCAAGGGCAGCGACCACGACCATGGCGCCTACGGCAGCCACAGCCATCCTTGGTCGCATCACATAACCTCCGCAACCTCGTCGGCCGCTCGGCTGAAGCACGCTCGCACCGGCGGCGCTGTGCCTCCCCGGCGTACTCCCCCGATGGCACGGGAGAGGAACCGCCGACAAGGCTGTTTCACAGGGAACTTAGTCACATTGCCAGGCCAGCCGGTCACGAGCATGCAACGACACGGTCTCAGCGCGGCCTAACGGCTGCCCGGAACGGGAGCGAGAGGTCCACAGCCTCGCCCACACCGGGCAGCCACGTCAGCTCAACCGCACACGCGGATCGATCACCGAATACAGCATGTCGACCACGATGTTGAGCACGATGATGAAGAACGCCGCCAACAGCACCGTTGCCATCACCACCGGGAGGTTCAGGTCGTTCACCGCCTGCACCGCGGTGCGGCCCAGGCCGTTGACGCCGAACACCGTTTCGGTGATCACCGCCCCGCCCAGCGACGCGCCGAAGTAGAGCCCGGCGGTGGTGACGATCGGTGTGATCGCGGCCCGCAACGCGTGCCGGCCGTACACCTTCCACTTGGTCAGGCCCTTGGCCCGGGCGGTCCGGACGAAGTCCTCCGACAGCGTCTCCAGCATCTGCGCCCGAGACAGCCGGGCGAAGATCGCCGAGTTCAGGAAGCCCAGCGTCAGCCAGGGCAGCAGCATCTGCACGAGCCACTGGCCGGGATCGTCGAACGGCGACGTGTACCCCGGGTTGGGTAGCAGGTGCATCGTGTAGACGAAGATCAACAAGAGGATCGGGCCGAAGAAGTAGATCTGCATCGACGCACCGACCAGGCTCACGCCCACCGCCGCCTTGTCGAACGCGGTGCCCCGGCGCAATGCCGAGATCATCCCCAGGCCGACCCCGAGCACCAGCTGCAGCACCGTCGCGCCGACCACGATCGACACCGTCACCGGCAGGGTGCGTCCGATGATGTCGGTGACCGGCTCGTTGGTGCGGAACGAGAAGCCCAGGCACGGCGCCGGGCACTTCAGCGCGAGCTCGCCCGTGCCGTACGTCCGGCCGGCGACCATGCCCTTCATGAACTCGCCGTACTGCACGTAGGTGGGCTTGTCGAGGCCGAGCCGCTGCTCGGTCTGCGCGATCGCGTGCGCGTCGCACTGCTTGCCGCACATGACGTACGCGGGCGAGGTGGGCACCGCGAAGAACAGGATGAACGTGATGACACTGACCGCGAACAGCGACAGTATCGCCAACAGAACACGCTTGACCAGGTACCGAATCATTGCCGACACCCCGTATGGCAGGTTGCCAGGACGCACCAAGGCTAGACATAACCCAGAAGGCATGGGTCACGACAAAGACACGAAGGCGTACCACATGCGACGGCGCCCGTACCTGTGGGGTACGGGCGCCGTCGTCGGGTGCGTGGGTCAGGCGAGCGGGCCGGTCTCCGGGAAGTGGCAGGCCACCTGCTGACCGGTACCGATCTGCAGCAACGGCGGCTCCACCTCGGCGCACTTGGGCTGCGCCTTCCAGCACCGGGTGCGGAACCGGCAGCCGGACGGCGGGTTCAGCGGGGTGGGCACGTCGCCCTCCAGCCGGATGCGCTCCCGGCCCTTCTCCCCGATCTTCGTCACGTCCGGCACCGCCGACAGCAGCGCCCGGGTGTACGGGTGGGCGGGCTCCTCGTAGATCTGGTGCCGGTCGCCGATCTCCACCATCTTGCCCAGGTACATCACGCCGATGCGCTGGCAGAAGTGCCGGACCACGGCCAGGTCGTGCGCGATGAACACGAACGCCAGGTCGAACTCGCGCTGCAGATCGCGCAGCAGGTTGATCACCTGCGCCTGGATCGACACGTCCAGCGCGGACACCGGCTCGTCGGCCACGATCAGCTTGGGCCGCAACGCGAGCGCCCGGGCGATCCCGATGCGCTGCCGCTGACCGCCGGAGAACTCGTGCGGGTAGCGGTTGTAGTGCTCCGGGTTCAGGCCGACCGTCTCCAGCAGCTCCTGCACCCGCTTCTTCACCCCGCCGGGTGGGTTGATCCCGTTGACCTGCAACGGCATCGCCACGATCTTGCCGACCGTGTGCCGCGGGTTCAACGACGAGTACGGGTCCTGGAAGATGATCTGCAGGTCGTGCCGCAGCGACCGCATCTGCGACCGGTTGTACCGGGTGATGTCGCGGTCCTCGAACACGATCTTGCCGGCGGTCGACTCCAGCAGCTTGACCACCATCCGGCCGGTGGTCGTCTTGCCGCAGCCGGACTCGCCGACCAGGCCGAGCGTCTCGCCGCGGTCGACGCTGAAGTCGACCCCGTCGACGGCGCGCACCAGCGCCTTGGTGCCGAAGGCGCCCTGCTTGACCGGGAAGTGCTTGGCCAGCCCCTCCACCGTGAGCAGGGGGGACGAGCTACGCGGCGCCACCGCCGCCGGCGCGGCCTGGCTGCCAGGCTCGAAGGTCTGCTCGCTCACTACTCGGCTCCCAGCTTGATCTCTTCGGCGTAGATGCGCCGGCGCTCGTTCTCCGGCAGGTGGCAGGCCACCACGTGGCCCTCCTGCGCGGTCGGGAGCAGCTCCGGCACCTCGAGGTCACACGGGCCGCCACCGATCATCCGGTACGCGCAGCGCGGGTGGAACGCGCAGCCGGACGGCAGGTTGATCAGGCTCGGCGGGCTGCCCGGAATCGGGTCCAGGTCGTCCTCGGCGTTGCCCCGCAGCGACGGCACCGACTGCAGCAGACCCCAGGTGTACGGGTGCTGCGGTTCGGTCAGCACCTGGTCGACCGAGCCGAACTCGATCGCGTGCCCGCCGTACATCACCATCACGTCGTTCGCGACCCGGCTCACCACACCCAGGTCGTGGGTGATCATGATGATCGCCGAGTTGAACTCGCGCTGCAGGTCGTCCAGCAGGTCCAGGATCTGCGCCTGCACCGTCACGTCCAGCGCGGTGGTCGGCTCGTCGGCGATCAGCAGCGACGGGTCGTTCACCAGCGCCATCGCGATCATGGCGCGCTGCCGCATACCGCCCGAGAACTCGTGCGGGTAGGAGTCGTACCGCCGCTGCGGCTGCGGGATCCCCACCCGGTCGAGCATCTCGATCGCCCGCCGCTTCGCCTTCGCCTTCTGGCCGGGGTGGTGCACCAGGTAGGCCTCGGCGATCTGCCGGCCGATCGTGTAGTACGGGTGCAGGGCGGACAGCGGGTCCTGGAAGATCATGGCCATGTCGCGGCCGCGCATCCGGCGGACCTTCTCCTCGTCCAGGCCGACGATCTCCCGCCCGTTGACGCGGACCGAGCCGGTGACCCGGGTGCGGGCCATGTTGTGCAGGCCCAGGACCGTCAGGCTGGTCACGCTCTTGCCCGAGCCGGACTCACCCACGATGCCCAGGGTGCGCCCGCGCTCCAGCTTGAAGGAGATCCCGTCGACCGCACGAACGATGCCGTCCTCGGTCTTGAACTGCACCCGCAGGTCGTCGACCTCCAGGTACGGCCGGTCGTCCTGAACCTCAGACGTCGCGGCCGACGATGCTGTGGCTGTCACTCTTCCTACTCTCTCTCCGGCGACCGTTGCGGTACCAGTCGTGCCCGCCGGGTGCCGGCGGGCACGGACCGGTCAGCCCAGCCGCACCCGCGGGTCGATCACGGAGTACAGCACGTCGACGATGATGTTCATGACGATGATGAAGAACGCCGCGAGCAACACGGTGCCCATCACGACCGGGAGGTTCAGGTCGTTCACCGCCTGCACAGCGGTGCGGCCCAGGCCGTTGACGCCGAACACCGTCTCGGTGATCACCGCCCCACCCAGCGCGCCGCCCAGATCGAGGCCTGCGATGGTGACGATCGGGGTGATCGCGGCCCGCAACGCGTGTCGGGCGTAGACCTTCCGTTTCGGCAGACCCTTGGCCCGGGCGGTCCGGACGAAGTCCTCCGACAACGTCTCCAGCATCTGCGCGCGGGACAACCGGGCATAGATCGCCGAGTTCAGGAAGCCCAGGGTGGCCCAGGGCAGAAGTAGCTGCGTGAACCATTGCGCGGGATCATCGAACGGTGACGTGTAACCCGGGTTGGGTAAGACGTGCAGCGAGTAGACGAAGATCAACAAGAGGATCGGGCCGAAGAAGTAGATCTGCATCGACGCACCGACGAGGCTGACGCCCACCGCCGTCTTGTCGAAGACACTGCCTCTCTTCAGCGCCGATATCATGCCCAGCCCGACGCCCAGCACCGTCTGGATGACCAGGGCGCCGACCACGATCGACACCGTCACCGGGACGGTGCGCTTGATGATGTCGGTGACCGGCTCGTTGGTGCGGAACGAGAAGCCCAGGCACGGGGCCGGGCACTTCACCGCGAGGTCGCCCGTGCCGTACGTCCGGCCGGCGACCATGCCCTTCATGAACTGGCCGTACTGCACGTAGGTCGGCTGATCGAGCCCCAGCCGGTGCTCGGTCTGCGCGATGGCGTGCGCGTCGCACTGCTTGCCGCACATGACGTACGCCGGGGACGTCGGCACCGCGAAGAACAGCAGGAACGTCACCACGCTGACGGCGAACATCGTCAGCACGGCGAGCAGGATCCGCCTGATCAAATACCGAGCCATCACACACCTTGCCGAGGGTTGTTCTTCGCGCCGTGCGGCGCCGGGCCATCCGTGCCGATCGCCGCGGCGGCGAGCAGGCTTCCCGGCGCTCTCATCGGGACGACTTCGGGTCGAGGGCGTCTCGCACGGAGTCGCCGAACAGGTTGAAGGCCAGCACCAGGATCAGGATCGTGGCACCGGAGACCATCGTGTAGAAGGGGTCGGTCTGCAGGAACGTCGTCCCGTTGTTGATCATGCGGCCCAGGTCCGGTGTTGGTTCGACCACGCCGATGTTCAGGAACGACAGGGCCGCTTCACCGGTGATGAACTGCGGCACGTTGAGCGAGAAGACCACCAGGATCGGCGCCCAGATGTTCGGCAGCAGCTGGCGGAACAGGATGTGTCCCATGCCGGCGCCGGCCGCCCGGGCCGCCTCGACGAACTCGCGCTCGCGCAGCGACAGCACCTGGCCGCGAACCAGCCGGGCCGGATAGGTCCAGCTGAAGCAGGCGAACACGCCGATGATCAACCCGACCCGGAACAGCGCCGAGACGTCACCACGCTCGCCGTACACCTTGTTCGTGATGACCGGGATCGCCGCCAGGCAGAAGATGAAGAACGGGAAGGCGAGCACCAGGTCGATGAACCAGTTGATGATCGAGTCGACGATGCCGCCGGCGTAGCCGGCCACGATGCCGATGACGATCCCGATCGAGATCGTGATGATCGCGGCCAGGAACGCGATCACCAGCGAGGTGCGCATTCCGTAGATCAGCTGCATCAGCACGTCCCGGCCGAGCTGCGGCTCCAGACCGAGCCAGTGCGAGCTGCTGATGCCGCCCAGGTACCCGAGCGGGTACCCAGAGGTGTCCAGCAGGTCGGAGTGCTGGTCGGTGGCGTTCGCCCCGTAGAGCTTGGAAATCAGTGGCGCGGCGATGGCCAGCACGAACATGATGACCAGGACGATGCCACTGACGAGTGCCACCCGGTCACGCTTCAACCGGATCCAGGCGAGTTGGCCCGGAGACCGGCCGACGATGGCGGCACCCGACGTACCCGCGGTGGTGTCGCCGCCCTCGGCGACGGGAACCTCACCGACCGCGATGCCGCCGCCCGGCGGCTCCGCCTGGTCGTGAGGACCCAACGGGGTCTGCGTCATCGAATCTGCTCCCTCCGGGCTGGACCGGATCCAGACTCGCCGAACCGCCTTCCTTCCGGCGGCTGGGGATCCCGTCCGAGCATGCTGCTGCGCCCCGACTTCGACGCGAAACTATCTATGGTTGGCGCCCGTTTTGAATTCCCGGCGGCATCAGGTTGGTAACAAGTGACCGGAACGCGTAACCGTGGGACACCGTGACGCAGGACAGACGCGAAGTTTCGCCCGTTCCACCCGGCCGGGACCGGCCGTCGGTACGACACCGGGGTCGGCTGTCCAGCCGATTCCCAGACTCTGATATCAGCGATCCACTTGCCTCCGACCGCCACGAGTCGCACCGTTGCGTACATGGGGACCCTACTATCCGCTCAGCAGGTCGCCGATGGGCTCCGGGCCCTACCGGCCTGGCACGGCGACACCACCGAGATTACGCGTAGCTACACCGCACCGGATTTCCTCTCCGGCATCCGCGCCGTCGACGCGGTGGCCGATGCGGCCGAGGCGGCCGGGCACCATCCGGACATCGACATCCGCTGGACGACCATCACGTTCACCCTGGTCACGCACGCATCGGGCGGAGTGACCGAAGCTGACCTGCGGCTTGCTGCGACCATCGACGAACTCCTCGGCACATCGGCCTGACGGTACCCAGGGGTACCGCCGGGGGCTCGACCGGGTACCCGGCGTCGGTCACTGTGCGTGGTCCCTCGCCGATTCCGCCCATGATCAACTGAACCGCCGGGGCCGTCCCGATCCCATGATCGTTACCTCGGGTCTTCCGATTCAGTTGTCAACGCGGGAGACTCCTGCGCACACACCGATGATCGCGCGGCGTAACGTATGGCCGCGTATGCACGCATTGACGGGCATTTGTCGGATGCGTACGAGGTACGGACAGTCCCTTCCGTCCGAACCTCGAAGTCGGCCGCCGCAACGGTGGCCCAACATCGCTGAGCAGGAGAGCGAGTCAATGACGACGACCGCAACCCCGCCGACTCGACCGTCCGGGCCGGGTCGGCGCGCGAACATCGCGGCCCGCACGCTGCGGACCGACCGGTGGTGGTTCCAACCGCTGATCACCGTGATCGGGTTGGTGGTCTGGGTGACCTACGCGGTGATCCGCGCGGCGACCCAGAAGGACTACTGGGTACCGGCCTACCACTACCTGACGCCGTTCGCGTCACCGTGTCTGAGCAAGTCGTGCATTCCGGAGGCGGCGCACTTCGGTCGCCCGCTGCCGGAGTTCCCGCCGGTGATCCCGTTCGCGATCATCACCCTGGCGTTCCTGCTCTGCTTCCGGCTCACCTGCTACTACTACCGCAAGGCGTACTACCGGTCGTTCTGGCAGTCACCGCCGGCGTGCGCGGTGTCCGAGCCGCACAAGAAGTACTCGGGGGAGACGAAGTTCCCGCTGATCGTGCAGAACTTCCACCGCTACTTCTTCTACATCGCGATCCTGATCTCGCTGATCAACTCGTACGACGCGGTGCTCGCCTTCCACGGCAAGGGCGGCGGATTCGGCTTCGGGCTGGGCAACATCATCCTGGTCGGCAACGTGGTCTGTCTGTGGATCTACACGCTGTCCTGCCACTCCTGCCGGAACATCACCGCGGGTCGGCTCAACCACTTCTCCCGGCACCCGATCCGGCACAAGCTGTGGATGTGGATCTCGGTGCTCAACGCGCGGCACATGATGTGGGCCTGGATCACGCTCGGAACGCTCATGCTGACCGACGCCTACATCGGGCTGGTCGCCTCCGGCACCCTGACCGACCTGCGCTTCGTTCACTAGTCACTCAAGGCGGCTGAGAAACATCATGACCGACATCGAACGCCACTCCTACGACGTCGTCGTCATCGGGGCCGGTGGGGCGGGACTGCGCGCCGCGATCGAGGCGCGGCTCGCCGGCAAGCGGACGGCGATCATCTGCAAGTCGCTGTTCGGCAAGGCGCACACCGTCATGGCCGAGGGCGGCGCCGCCGCCGCGATGGGCAACGTCAACCCGAACGACAACTGGCAGGTGCACTTCCGCGACACCATGCGCGGCGGCAAGTTCATGAACCACTGGCGGATGGCCGAACTGCACGCCAAGGAGGCCCCGGACCGCATCTGGGAGCTGGAGACCTACGGCGCGCTGTTCGACCGCACGCCCGAGGGCAAGATCTCGCAGCGCAACTTCGGCGGCCACGAGTACCCGCGGCTCGCCCACGTCGGTGACCGCACCGGCCTGGAGCTGATCCGTACCCTGCAGCAGAAGATCGTGTCGCTGCAGCAGGAGGACTACGCGGCGAGCGGCGACTACGAGGCGAACATCAAGGTGTTCGCCGAGACCACCGTCACCGAGATCTTCGGTACCGACGGGAAGGTCTCCGGCTGCTTCGGCTACTACCGCGAGTCGGGCGACTTCCTGCTGTTCGAGGCGCCGGCCATCGTGCTGGCCACCGGCGGCATCGGCAAGTCGTTCAAGGTCACCAGCAACTCCTGGGAGTACACCGGGGACGGGCACGCGCTCGCCCTGCGCTCCGGCGCCAAGCTGCTGAACATGGAGTTCGTGCAGTTCCACCCGACCGGGATGGTCTGGCCGCCGTCGGTGAAGGGCATCCTCGTCACCGAGTCGGTCCGCGGTGACGGCGGCGTGCTGCGCAACGCCGACGGCAAGCGGTTCATGTTCGACTACGTGCCGGACGTGTTCCGCGAGCAGTACGCGCAGACCGAGGAGGAGGGCGACCGGTGGTACACCGATCCGGACAACAACCGGCGCCCGCCCGAGCTGCTGCCCCGTGACGAGGTGGCCCGCGCGATCAACTCCGAGGTGAAGGCGGGCCGCGGATCGCCCCGCGGCGGCGTGTTCCTGGACATCGCGTCGCGCCGCTCGGCCGAGTTCATCCACAAGCGGCTGCCCTCGATGTACCACCAGTTCAAGGAGCTGGCCGACGTCGACATCACGAAGGAGCCGATGGAGGTCGGGCCGACCTGCCACTACGTGATGGGCGGCATCGAGGTCGACCCGGACACCGGCGCGGCGAGCGTACCGGGGCTGTTCGCGGCCGGCGAGGTCTCCGGCGGCATGCACGGATCCAACCGGCTGGGCGGCAACTCGCTGTCCGACCTGCTGGTGTTCGGCAAGCGGGCCGGCGACGGCGCGGCGTCCTACGTGGATGCGCTGACCGGCCGGCCGGTGGTGGCCGACGACGACGTCACCGCCGCGGTGCAGACCGCGCTCGCCCCGTTCGAGCGCGCCGGCGGGCCCAGCCCGTACGAGGTGCACGCGGAGCTGCAGCAGACGCTCAACGATCTGGTCGGCATCATCCGCAAGGCTCCGGAACTCGAGCAGGCGGTGGAGCGCATCGCCGAGCTGCGCAAGCGCATCGACACGGTCGCCGCACCGCCCGGCCGCCGGTACAACCCGGGCTGGCACCTGTGCCTGGACCTGCGCAACATGCTGATGGTCGGCGAGTGCGTGGCGCGGGCCGCGCTCGAGCGGCAGGAGAGCCGCGGCGGGCACACCCGGGACGACTACCCGACGATGTCGGCGGAGTGGCGGCAGGTCAACCTGGTCTGCACCGCGAACGACGCGGACGAGGTCACCGTCGCTCGCCAGCCGCTGCCCGAGATGCCGCGGCGGCTGCAGGAACTGTTCGAGCGGGGCGAGCTGGCGAAGTACCTGACCGAGGCGGAACTCGCCACGTTCGACCAGGCAACGTCCACTTCGGACGGTGCCGACGCGGCGACCGAGGCCAAGCCCGCCGCCGGAGCGAACGGCAAGGCGGAGGCGAAGCGCGCCGCCGGGGCGAAGGGCAAGGCCGAGGCGAAGTCGAGCGCCGCTGGTACGAAGGGCAAGGCCGAGGCGAAGCCCGCCGCCGGGGCGAAGGGCAAGGCCGAGGCGAAGTCGGCCGCCGGCGCGAAGGACGCGGCCGGGGCGGACACGACCGGGACCGACGACACGGACTCCGAGGGAGGCGAGAAGTAAATGGGTACCGAGCGCCACTTCCGGGTCTGGCGGGGCGACGACGAGAACGGCGACCTGGTCGACTTCGACGTCGAGGTGAACGAGGGCGAGGTCGTCCTCGACATCATCCACCGGCTGCAGGCCACCCAGGCACCGGACCTCGCGGTCCGGTGGAACTGCAAGGCCGGCAAGTGCGGTTCCTGCTCGGCCGAGATCAACGGCATGCCGAAGCTGATGTGCATGACGCGGATGAACACGTTCGCCGACGACGAGACGGTCACCGTCACGCCGCTGCGCACCTTCCCGGTGATCCGCGACCTCGTCACCGACGTGTCGTTCAACTACCGCAAGGCGCAGCAGATGCCGGCGTTCGACCCGCCGGAGGGCGTCGCACCGGGCGAGTACCGGATGCAGCAGGTCGACGTGGAGCGCTCGCAGGAGTTCCGGAAGTGCATCGAGTGCTTCCTGTGCCAGAACACCTGCCACGTGGTCCGCGACCACGAGGAGAACAAGCAGGCGTTCTCCGGCCCGCGGCTGTTCATCCGGGCGGCCGAGTTGGACATGCACCCGCTGGACGCGCGCGAGGACCGCAAGGAGATCGCACACGCCGAGCAGGGCATCGGGTACTGCAACATCACCAAGTGCTGCACCGAGGTCTGCCCGGAGGGCATCCACATCACCGACAACGCGATCATCCCGATGAAGGAGCGCGTCGTCGACCGGCGGTACGACCCGATCTTCTGGCTCGGCCGCAAGATCTTCCGCCGCCCCGGCATGGCCGAGGATCCGGCCAAGGGCCGCCGCGGCTGACGCCGCCGCGCACCGACTCCGGCCGGCGTACCCGCCACGGGTACGCCGGCCGGAATTCGTTGCTGCGGCGAGACTCTGCTTGACCCTGACACCGTGTCAGCTGGTGTGCTCGGGGCATGACCAACTACACCGGCTCCGGGCCGTACTGCTACGCCAACTCGCTCGCGATGGTGCTCGGCGACGCGGCGCCACCGACCGGCACGATCGAGGTACTCACCGGCTCCCCGTTCGGCTTCGAGCTGCTCGGCGGCACGATGCCGCTGTTCGACCCGTACGGCTGGGAGCCCGAGACCGGTCTGGACGCGGCGATCGCCGCGCTCGGCTGGCGCTGCGAGTACAGCAACGGGGGCGACCCCGAGACGGCCAGCGCGGAACAGGCGTGGCAACGGCTGCGGAGGGCGCTGGTGCGCGGTCCGGCGATCGCCGGCGCGCTCGACATGGGCCTGCTGTCCTTCCAACCGGGCACACCGACCGAGGACGGCATCGACCACTACGTCGTGGTACTCGAGGCGGACGACGACCGGGTGCTGCTGCACGACCCGCACGGCCACCCGTACGCGACGCTGGACCGCGCGGCGTTCCTCACCGCGTGGCGCGGGGACCGGGTGCCCTACCTGGACACGTCCTACGTGCTGCGGTCCGGGTTCACCGCCGCACGGCCGTGCACCGTCGATGACGCGGTGCGCGCCACGCTGCCGGCCGCCACCGCCTGGCTGCGCGGTCGCGACGACCGCCCGGTACCGCCGGGCACGCTGGCCAACGCGGCGGGGCTGGAGGCGCTCGCCGAGCGGGCCGCCGCCGGCCTACCCGACGCGGTGCGCGGCCACCTGGCGTACTTCGCGATCCGGGTCGGTGCCCGCCGGCTCGCGGACGCGGCCCGCTGCCTGCGCGGGCTCGCTCTCGACGCGGCCGCGGACCTCGCGACCGAGCAGGCCCGGCTGGTCGGCGCGCTGCAGTACCCGGTGGTGGCCCGCGACGACGCGGCGGTCGCCGCCCTGCTGCGCCGCCTGGCCCCGACCTACGACCGGCTGGCCGCCGCGCTCGCCCACTGAGCCGCCCCGCGACGGAACCCGCCGCTCTCCTGCCGCCGCGCCCGCTCCACGCCTCGAACCGCGAACCGCGAACCGGACCACGATCGGCGACTCGGGGTGCGAGCCGGCGCCGCGGCAGTTCGTGGCCGGCCCCGGGCGGGTGGGGATCAGCCGGCGGCGAGGGCACGGGCGGCGGCGACGTACCGGTCGGTGACCCGGTCCTGCAGCCAGCGGGCCGGCGCGGCGCCGAGCCGCGCGTACCAGGCGGCCGGGCGGCTGAACGCGGCGATGGTGAACACCACGTCGTCGGTACCGGTCCACTCGACCAGGAACGACTCCTCGCCCCGCTCCGGATGGCCGGGAAGGGTGCCGAACCCGAACCCGTACCGGTCGGGTTCCTCGACGTACCAGACGATCCGGCAGGGCGCCGCGATCCGCAGCGGCCCCAGCCGGATGCCGGTGACGAACTGGACGCCCAGCGCCGGCCGGTCCGCCTCGGTACGCACCGTCAGGCCCGCGTCGCGGTGGATCCGCCAGTCCGCCATCGCGGCCGCGACCGCGTGGTACACCTCGGGCCCGGCGCCGAGCCGCTCGGTGCGCCGGACGTGCCGGTACCCGCTCGGGAGCGCGCCGCCGGCGGTGGCACCGACCTCCGGGTACGTCAGCGGCGCCGGGTCGGCGCTCATCCGGTCAGGTGTGGCGCCAGGGCCGCCGCGAGCGGCGCGTCGGCCGGCAGCCACGGCACCGAGTCGAGCTCGTCGGCGGCGAGCCAGCGCACCTCCAGGTGCTCCAGCGCGCGCGGCTCGCCGGCGAGCAGTTCGGCCAGGTAGAGCCGGAGCACCGCACCGTTGACCATCGTGACGTCGGCGCCGAGCCGGTCGCCGACGACGATCCGGACACCGAGTTCCTCGACGCACTCGCGGACCAGCGCGTCCGGTTCGGTCTCGCCCGGGTCGACCTTGCCGCCGGGAAACTCCCACCGGCCGGCCGCCGCGGGCGGCGTCGCGCGCTGCGCGGCCAGGACCCGACCGTGCCGGATGATCGCCGCGCCGACGACGATCTGTGGACCGTCGACGGCGGGGAGTGGGACGGCCGGGTCCGGCCGCGGTGTGCTGGTCACGTTCCAGAAGAGTGCCAGATTTCCTCGGGTGCGACGAGGAACTCTGCACTCATTCGAGCGTTCTGACCGAAAAGTGGGCGTGGACATCACGGGAAGATAACGGCAGACTCGAGCCACCAACCGGTGCAGGCGAACGATCGGCTGGTCACAAGCCGGCGGCGAAACGCCTCGAAGGGGCCGTATGTCCACACTCAATGACGAGATCGTGCGCGAAGCACTCGCACAACTGGACGGATGGCAGGGAGACCGACGCGGTATCCACCGCACCCTGGAGATCACGGATTCCGAACACGCGGAACTGACCGAACGCATCAAGGTCGTGGCGGACGCCATGCGCCTGCGACCCGACCTGCACCGCGCCGGCGACCACACCGAGATCGACCTCGATCCGGTCGACGGCCACCTGCTCAGCACCGCCCAGATCGCGCTCGCGGCACGCATCGAGGCCGCGTACCGCAGCATCGCCGGGCCGACGTCGCCGGCCGGGCCGGAGCGGCTCGCGCAGCTGCGGCTGCCCCGAATCTGGCAGCGGTGGCGACGCCACGCCGGCGGCTCGGTCGCCGACCCCAACTGACCGACGTTGCGCGGCCCCGCCCCTCCGGCGGGGCCGCGCCGTCGTGCCCGGCCGGAAGCCCGCGAGGCGCGCCCGGCCGTCACACCTCGTTCGGAAGCCCGCGAGGCGCGCCGGCCGTCACACCTCGTTCGAGGCGGCGCGCTCCAGCGCGGCGATGTCCAGCTTGTTCATCCCCATGAACGCCGCCGTCACCCGGTTCGCCACCGTCTGATCGGGGTGCTCCAGCAGCTTCGGCAGCACCTGCGGCACGATCTGCCACGCCAGCCCGAACCGGTCGTACGCCCAGCCGCACGGCCCCTCCTTGCCGCCGTCGGTCAACGCCGCCCAGTACCGGTCGATCTCGTCCTGCGTCTCGCACAGCACCTGGAACGACACCGCCTCGGTGAACGGGCACTCCGGGCCGCCGTTGAGCGCCACGAAGCGCTGGCCGTTGAGCTCGAACTCCACCGTCATGACCGAACCGGTCTCCCCCGGAGCGGCTTCCGGCACCCGGGTGACACCCAGGACCCGCGAGTCCGGGAACACCGACGTGTACAGCCGCGCCGCCTGCTCGGCCTGCCCGTCGAACCACAGGCACGGCTGGATCGGACGAATAGCCATGATCCTCACCCTTCGATCCTCGATGTCCGCTCAGCAAGGCCGACCGCGGCCGCTGGCACTCACCGGTACCGACGAGCCGCGGGCGGCGCACTCATCGGTAGCGCTCCGACCCGGGCCGGCCGTTCACAGCGGGCGGCCGCACCACGCGAGCCCCCGGCCCGATCCCCTATGGTCAGCCCGTGGCCGACGAAGAACCCGATCTTGCCGAGACCCTGCTGGCGGACTTCCGCTCCGGTACCGGCGGCGACCCCGCCACGCCCGCCCCGGTGACCTGGGCGGGACCGGCGGAGACGCTGCCGGCACGGCTGCCGGTGACCGCGCTCGCCGCCGGTACCGTGGCTGCCGCGGCCACCGCCGCCGCCGAACTGGCGGCCACCCGCACCGGGGCGGCGCCGCCGGCGGTGACCGTGCACCGGGCCGCGGTCGCCACCGCGTTCACCAGCGAACGGCACCTGCGGTTGGACGGCGAGTCGCCCGGGTCGGGCTTCGCCCCGCTGTCCGGGTTCTGGCGCACCCGGGACGGCTGGCTGCGCACCCACGCGAACTATCCGCACCACCGCCGCCGGCTGCTGACCGCGCTGGACATCGCGCCGGAACTCGACGACGAGACCGCGGCGCCGCTGCTGCGGGCGGCGCTCGCCGAGCGGGACGCCGACGAGGTCGCCGCGACGGTCACCGCGGCGGACGGGCTCGCCGTTTCGGCCCGTACCGCGGCGCAGTGGGCCCGCCACCCGCAGGGCGCCGCGGTCGCCGAACTGCCGCTGCTCGCGCTGCGCCGGCTCGCCGACGCGCCGGCCCGCCAGCTGCAGACACCGCCCGGCGATCCGCTGCGCCCGGCCGCCGGGCTGCGCGTGCTGGACCTGACCCGGGTCATCGCCGGCCCGGTCGGCACCCGTACCCTCGCGCTGCTCGGCGCCGACGTGCTGCGGGTCGACAGCCCGCAGCTGACCGAGATCCCGGCTCAGCAACTCGACACCGGGTTCGGCAAGCGCTCCACGCTGCTCGATCTCGGCCAGCCGGCCGACCGGGCCCGGTTCGACGCACTGCTGGCCGACGCCGACGTGCTCGTCACCGGGTACCGACCGGGGGCGCTGGCCCGGTACGGCCTGGCGCCCGGCGACCTCGCCGAGCGGTACCCGGGGCTGGTCGTCGCGACGCTCAGCGCCTGGAGCACGACGGGGCCATGGGCGCAGCGGCGCGGCTTCGACAGCCTCGTCCAGGTCGCCAGCGGAATCGCCGCCGCCGAGGCCGATCCGGCCGGCGACAGGCCCGGTGCGCTGCCGGCGCAGGCGCTCGACCACGGCACCGGCTACCTGCTCGCCGCGGCGGTGCTGCGTGCGGTGGCGGCCCGGCACGCGCACGGCGGTACCTGGCACGCCGAGCTGTCGCTGGCCCAGACCGCCGACTGGTTGCTCGCGCACGCCGCCGGTGGCGCGCACGCCGCCGGTGGCGCGGACGGCGCCGGTGGCGCGCACGCCGCCGGGGCGGCCCCCGACCCGGCACCGTGGCTCGCCGAGGCCGACGCGCCGATCGCCCGGCTGCGGTACGCGCTGCCCCCTGTCCGGTTCGCCGGCGGTCCCGTCACCTGGGCGCAGCCGCCGCACCTGCTCGGTACCGACCCGGCCACCTGGGTCTGACGGCGCCGGGCAGCGCACGCACCTGACCCGGTCGAGCATCACCGCCTTGGCCCGGCCGCACCGGCTGCCGGGCCGCACCGCTTGGGCCCGGCCCGGCCACACCGCTGGACCGACGCCGTCGCGTACCGGCGTCGGTGGGTCGTCGATAGGTTGTCTGCATGGAGTCTTTGGATGCGGCGTTTCTCGGTGCGGGGCGTACGGCGCTGGCGCTGATCGGGCGCGACGAGGTACGGGACCGGTGGGACGAGCCGAGCGCGCTGGCCCGGATGAGCGTCGGGATGCTCGCCTGCCACCTCGGCCGGCAGCTGGAACGCACCCGGGAGATCCTGCCGCTCACCGGTACCGGCGAGCCGATCGACGACGCCGCCGAGCACTACCGGCGCGCCGCCTGGGTGACCGCGACTTCGCTGGACGACGAGTCGATGGACCGGACGACCGACGAGCGGCAGGCGGCCGCCGGGTACCCGGCGATGATCGCCCGGTGCGCCGCGGCGCTGGCCGCGGCGGAGGCGCTGCTGGTCACCGGTGAGGCGGCGGCGGTCGTCACGATCCCCTGGCAGGGCTGGAGCCTGCGGCGTGCCGACTTCCTGCTCACCCGGCTGGTGGAGATCGTCGTACACAGCGACGATCTGGCCCGCTCCGTCGATCTCCCGATGCCGGCGTTCGAGCCGGCCGCGTTCGCCCCGGTACTGCACCTGCTGGCCGACCTGGCGGCCGCCCGGCACGGACAGTCCACCCTGGTCAGCGCGCTGACCCGGGCAGAGCGCCGCCCGGACACCATCACCGCGTTCTGACCGGGGCGGGTGGCGAGTCCACCGCCGCCGCGCGAGCCGTCGGGTCGCTCGGACGAACGACGTGGCCGTTGCCGCGTTGACATAGGCAGGTATTTACCTGCATGATTTCGGGGTGAGCGAGACACCGATCGAACTGGACCTCGTGTTCAAGGCGCTGGCCGACCGCACCCGGCGGCTGCTGCTCGACCGGCTTCGCGAGCGCAACGGGCAGACCCTCGGCGAGCTGTGCACCCCACTCGGCATGGCCCGCCAGTCGGCCACCCAACACCTGGACATCCTGCGCCGGGCCAACCTGGTCACCGTCGTACGCCGCGGCCGGGAACGGTTGCACTACCTCAACCCGGTGCCGCTCCACGAGATCCAGCAGCGCTGGATCGCCGAGTTCGACCAGCCGCGCCTCGACGCGCTGCAGGCCATCAAGACCACTGCCGAGGAGTACGCCATGAGCGAGCAGCCGATCCCGACCTACGTGTACGTCACCTACATCCGGGCCAACCCCGACCAGGTGTGGCGGGCCCTCACCGACGCCGAGGCCACCGCACGGTTCTGGGGCCACGCCAACGTCTCCGACTGGCAGCCCGGGTCGGCCTGGGAGCACCGCCGGGTGGACGGCTCGGACGTCGTCGACGTCGCCGGTACGGTCCTCGAGGCCGAGCCGCCGACCCGGCTGGCCATCACGTTCGACGAGCCCGGCGCCGACACGCCCGGCGGCCCGTCGGTCGTCACCTTCCACATCGAGCCGCACCAGGACATCGTCCGCCTGACGGTCACCCACGAGAACCTCGCCGGCCCCGGCCAGCTGCGCGGCATCTCGCAGGGCTGGCCCGCGGTACTGGCCAACCTCAAGTCCCTGCTGGAGACCGGCGACGTGCTGCCGCAGGCGCCGTGGGAGATGGCCGCCGCCGAGGACCGGACGCACTGATGGACACCGACGCCCTGCGCCAGGCATACGAGGCGCTGCTCGACGCCGCGGCCACCATGGCCGGGCAACCGACCGCGCCGCCGCCCGGCGAGTGGGACGCCGACGAGATCCTCGCGCACCTCGCGCTCGTCGACGCCGCCACGCTCGCCCTCGGGTACGCGATCGCGGCGGGCAGTCTCGCCAGCTACGACAACCGCGTCTCGCAGGACTGCTCGACGCTGCGGCGCACCATCGACCGGGCCGGCGGCAACGCCGGCCTGCGGGACCGGATCCGGCGCCAGGGCGACGCGCTCTGCACGCTCGCCGGGCACGTGCTGCGGCCGGTCGAGCTGGACACTCCGGTACCGACGCTGCTCGTCTCCGGCGACACGGTGCTGGTCGACCAGCCGGTACCGATGCGGGACATCGTCACCGGCCTCGCCACCGACCACCTCCCCCGGCACACCGCCCAACTCCTCGCCCTGGCCGCCTGAACGAGCCCGACAACCGCGGTGTCCGATCGCCGCGGATCCCCGACACGGCAACGGATCGGCGTGCGGGCGGCACCGGGTGGACGGTGCCGGCACGAAACGGATCGACGGGGCAGCGGCGCGGTGCTAGACAGCGGTATGGCGATCGAACTGCGGCCACTGCGACACGAGGACGCCGCCGCCCAGTGTGCCGGCGAGGACGAGCAGACGGTGCGCTGGCTGACCGGCGGTTACGGCACGCTCGCCGGTACCCGGGCGCACTTCGATCGGCTCGCCGCGAACGCCGAGGCCGGGCGCGGCAAGCGCGGCTTCGGGGTCTGGTGGGACGACCGGCTGGCCGGCTACGTCGACTGCGACCCGGACAACCGGGACGGCCTGCAACCGGGCGAGGCTCCGGTCAACCTGTCCTACTGCGTGCACCCGTGGGCGCGCGGGCACGGCGTCGCCGTCGCTGCCGTCGGCCTGATCTGCTCGTACATCACCGACAACGCCATCGGTGAGACGGCGGCGATCCGGGTCGAGCCGGCCAACACCGCCTCGGTACGCGTCGCGGAGAGGTGCGGCTTCCGGCGCTGCCGCCGCTACCCCGCCCGGGACCCCGCCGGCAATCCCATCAGCTACGACCTCTACCTCCATGACCTCTGACGACCGCCCTGGCAGCTCGGCCGGGGCGGCGGCGTTCAGCGAACCTGGCCCCGGGACGGGCGGTGGCTGTTCGGCAGTCCTGACGAAAGAAGGTGGCAGAGGGCGTGTAGCCGAGGGCGGCGTAGAAGTCGTCGGCGCGGCTGGTCGCGAGCGCGACGTAGGCGGCGTCGTGATCGGCGGCCCAGGACTCGGCACCGCGCATGAGCACCCGCCCGACACCGTCGCCGCGCACCGACTCGGCTCAACGCTTCCAGACGTAGGGCGTGGTGGTCGAGACCTTGACGAGGCCGGCGCGTTCCAGGATCGGGCGGGAGTACTCGGTCGAGTCGCTGTGCAACAGCGTCTTGCCGGCGGCGAGCGCGGACCGCGCCCGGACGGCGGTCAGCGCGCGGTAGATGCCGCGGTGACGCCACTCGGGAAGCGTTGCGCCACCCCAGATCCCGGCGAAGTCGGTGCCCGGCACCGGCTCGAGCCGGCCGGCGCTGACGATCCGGCCCGCGGCCTCGGCGGCCCACAGCTCCAGCCCGTCGCCGTCCGCCAGCTGTCGCAGCAGCGCCGCCGCACCGTGGAAAGCGGACGGCGTACCGAACGCCTCGTCCTGCATCGCGCACAGGGCGCGGACGTCGGGCTCCGCGGTGACGCGGCGCAGCGTCACGCCCGCCGGCAGCGGTACCTCGACGGCGAGCGCGGCCGCGTCGCCGAGCATGATCGACTCGCGCTCCTCCGGGACGAACCCGTTGGCCACCAGCGTCGCGTGCAGCCCCGGGGCCCGGTCGTGGCCGCGGGTCTTCCACTCCACCTGCCCGATCGCCGGATCGGCGCGGTAACGCTCGAGCGCCTCGGGTACCAGTCGCTCGACGTTCGCGCCATCCAGGTCGCGGTAGCTCACGAAGCCCTGCCCGCCGGCGAACGTCATCAGCCACAACGGCCCGAGGCGGGTCACCGAGACCGCGCCGTGCGCCTCGGCGTCGGTACGCAGCTGGTCGTCGTACGCGCGAAGCAGCGCGGCCTGATCCATCATCGGGAGCATCCTCGCGGCCCGGCCGCGAGCCGGCAAGCCGAATTCCGCGGTTGCGGGGCGGCTCGGTGCGGGCGACGATCCGGGGGTGACGGCAGAAGAAGCGACCGATCTCGACCAGCTGCTCGACGAGCAGATCGCCTACTACCGGGTGGCTGCCCCGGAGTACCAGGACCACGCGCTCCCGTACGGTGGCGGGGACGAGCTGTCCGCTGCCCTCGACGCGTTCCACCCCACCGGCGAGGTGCTGGAACTGGCCTGCGGCCCGGGCCTGTGGACCCGGCAATTGGTACGCCACGCGGACCACGTCACCGCGGTGGACGCGTCACCGGAGATGCTGGCGCTCGCCGCGCGCGATGTGGACGGCGACCGGGTCCGGTTCGTCCGGGCGAACATCTTCGACTGGCGGCCGGACCGCCGCTACGACGCGGTGTTCTTCGGCTTCTTCCTCTCCCA
Organism: Actinocatenispora sera; assembly: GCF_018324685.1. Lineage (NCBI taxonomy): Bacteria > Bacillati > Actinomycetota > Actinomycetes > Micromonosporales > Micromonosporaceae > Actinocatenispora > Actinocatenispora sera. The sequence goes on from NZ_AP023354.1 coordinate 117,210, forward strand.
CGTCCCGCTGGAGCGGTTCGCGTCGTTCTGGGCGATCGTCGCGGACTGCCTCGCCCCGGACGGGCGGGTGTTCTTCGTGGATGACGGGTACCGCACCGCCGACGAACTGATCGAGGGCGAGGACTCCACGACCATCCAACGCCGCCTCACCGACGGCAGTACCCATCGGATCGTCAAGGTCCCGCACCAGCCCGCCGACCTGGCACGACGCCTGGCCGCCTGCGGCTGGTCGGTCACCGTCACCCAGGCGCCCGGCGGACCCTTCTACTGGGGTACCGGCCGACCGGCCTGACCCGCCGACGGCGGTCCCGAGCCGTCGAGACGCCCTCGATGCCGTCAGCGGCGACGCTCGTGGCCGGCGGCCGGGCCCGCGTCGTTCGCCCTGGCGGCGCGGGCACGCCGGCCCGGCACGCCGTCGGCGAGCTTGAGCCAGACGACACCGGCGATCACGACGGCGAGCCAGAACGCGCGCAGCGGGGTGAGGTGCTCGTCGAACAGGACAGGGCCGAGCAGCGCCGCCCCGACCGCACCGATGCCGGCCCAGACCGCGTACCCGATCCCGACGTCGATGCGCCGCAGCGCGACGCTCAGCGCGAACAGGGTCAGCAGGAAGAACACTGCCGCCGAGACCGACCAACCGAGGACGGTGAAGCCGTTGCTGCCACCGACGCTGAGCGCGTAACCGATCTCGAAGCCCCCGGCGAGCAGGAGCATCGCCCAGGGGCCGGCCTGCTTCGTGGTGCGCATGAGGTGGATCCCTTCGCTGCTGGTGGGTGCCGGGTCCGGCCGGCTCACGCCGCGCCGCTGAGCTGCAGGCCGGCGACGCCGCCGATGATGATCGCGATGCCGAGAGCCCTGCGCCAGTGCAGCCGCTGGCCGAGGAACAGCGCGCCGATCAGGACGATCCCGATGCCGGAGATGCTCGTCCAGATCGCGTAGCCGACGCCGACGTCGAACGTGAGCAGGGCGCGGCTGAGCAGGACGGTGCCGGCGGCACCGCTGGCGAGCGTGCCGAGTGTCCACCACAGCCGGGTGAACCCCTGCGCCTTGCTGGCGAGGAGGCCGACGGCCACCTCGAAGACGACGGCGAGGCCGAGGTAGAGCCAACTCATGACGGGTGCCCTTCGATCGGATGTTGTCGTGTGTACCGCGAGCATTTCAATGCCTGTACATGCATGTATTTGCCCCTGCCGAGGCACCCACTGCCCGCCTCCGCGTGCACCGGGCGCGCCGGGTCAGTCGGCCAGCAGCGCGCCCACCGTGCCGAGAGCGCCCGCGAGGCGCGGCAGATCCAGTTCGGGGAACCGCGCGCCCGCCGCGGACAGCAGGTCCCGGACCCGCTCCTCGTACGGCGTGCGCAGGTCGCCGAGCAGCGCCTCGCCCTGCGCGGTGAGGACCGCGTACACCCCGCGGCCGTCGTCGGTGCAGACGTCTCGACGCACCAGCTTCTTGGCTTCCAACCGGCTCACCAGGCGGGTCGCCGAGCTCTGGGTCAGCCCCACCTGCTGGGCAAGCTCGCTGACCCGCAACTCCTTGTCCGCCGAGCGGCTCAGCGCCGCGAGCGCGCGGCAGTCGGTCAGCCCGATCCGGTACCGGTCCGCGAGCCACCGATCGAGTTCGGCATCGACCGCCGACGCGAACGCGGCGACCGCGGCCCAGGCCGAACTGACCGGGGCGGCGGCCCCACTCGAACCACGTACCTGCATGTGCATGCATTGATAATACCGAGACGTGCTCGGCGCGCAAGCCTTTGAGGCACGGCACACGATGGCGCGGTCCCGGCGCCCCGCCGCGCTCAGCGGCGGCGTTCGGTGCCGCGCCGGTAGTTGCCGGTGACGCGGGCGAGCAGCTGCTGGTCGGCCTCGTCGCCCGCACCGAGGCGGGCGACCACCCGGTCCGCCTGCGCCCCGCGCAGCGTCACGACGACGCGGCCACCGCGGCTGATCCGCACCTCACCGGACTTGGTCACCTGGTACGAGAACGGATCGTCCGCGAGCCCCACCGTCGCCTCCCTGCCGGCCGCCGGCCCGAACCGGGCTCACCACCCGGCGCCCTCCGCCACCCGCGCCGGCTCGGTGCGGGCGTCGTAGCAGCGCAGCCAGCGGGGGCGGATCCGCACGAGCGAGAACCCGTCGTCGAGCGCCCGCGACCCGGGAAACTGCGACAGGTACGTCTCGCCGCAGGCGGCCCGGTCGGCGCCCGCCAGGATCTCGGCGCTCCCCTCCACCTGTACCGACACGGCGTCGTCCGTGCCGATCACTACGGCGACCCGCGGATCGTTCCGGAGGTTGCGCATCTTGCGGGCGTCGCTCGGCGCATCGAAGACCAGTTCCCCGGCGTCGGTGACGGCCAGCCCGACCAGCGCCGCCTCCGGGTTCCCGGCCGGGTCGACGGTGGCCACCACACCCAGCCGGGTGCCACGGACGAACGCCACGAACCGCTCCCGCGTCATCAACTCCATGAACTGGCTGGACGTTGAGCGGAAGTCGACGATGTCGCCGTCGCGCATCACGTGGTCCTTGCCACCACCGTCAAGGGGCCTTCGTCCGGGGTCGGCGGCTCGAAATGATCGAAGTAGGCCGCCGCCGTCTCGGTGTCCACGGCGAAGTCGTCACCATGGGCGAGTCCACGTGCGGCAACGCGCTCCAGGCACGTGGACCGTTCGGTCGCCAGGTAGATCGTCTCGGGAACCACGCCGAGCGGCCCCAGCACCCGACGCCACTCTTCGCGCATGGCGCGCGACCAGAACGAGAAGTCGAGCACGACGTCACGCCCCGCACCGACGAGCGCGGCAAGCCGTCGCTGCAGGTGCGTCCCGATGTCGGCATGCACGTCCTCGGACAGCGGCATGTGCCGGATGCCCCGGTCCCAGGCTTCTTGGTCGTACGACAGGCGAACGAAGCCGTTGGCTTCCCAGCGGCGAGCGACGGTCGACTTGCCCGAGCCGGCGGGTCCGCACATGAAGACGACCCTCACCATGCGCCTCACTCTAGCTGGTGCGCTTCCCGGCACGATCGCGGTTCTCGACGGGAACGGCGGTCCTACACGTTGAAGCGGAAGTCGACGATGTCGCCGTCGCGCATGATGTAGTCCTTGCCCTCCATGCGGACCTTGCCCTGAGCCTTCGCCTCGGCCATCGAGCCGGCGGCGATCAGGTCGTCATACGAGACGATCTCGGCCTTGATGAAGCCGCGCTGGAAGTCGGTGTGGATCACGCCGGCCGCCTCCGGTGCGGTCGCACCACGGCGGATCGTCCAGGCGCGGGACTCCTTCTCCCCCGCGGTCAGGAACGTCTGCAGGCCGAGGGTGGCGAAGCCGACCCGGGCCAGCTGCGACAGGCCGGACTCCTCCTGTCCCATCGACTGCAGCAGCTCCAGCGCCTCGTCGTCGGGCAGCTCGACCAGTTCCGACTCGATCTTCGCGTCCAGGAAGATCGCCTCGGCCGGGGCAACCAGCTTGCGCAGCTCCTGCTTGGCGCCCTCGTCGGTGAGCTGGTCCTCGTCCACGTTGAACGCGTACAGGAACGGCTTCGCGGTGAGCAGGTGCAGGTCGTACAGCGGCTCGGGGTCGAGGCCGGCGGCGAACACGGTACGGCCGGAGTCGAGGACCTGCTTGGCCTCCTCGACGGCGGCGAGCACCGGCTGCTTGTCCTTGATCAGCCGGGCCTCCTTGGTCAGCCGCGGCAGGACCTTCTCGATGGTCTGCAGGTCGGCCAGGATCAGCTCGGTGTTGATCGTCTCGATGTCGTCGTGCGGCGACACCCGGCCGTCGACGTGCGCCACGTCGTCGTCGTGGAACGCCCGGATGACCTGGCAGATCGCGTCCGACTCGCGGATGTTCGCGAGGAACTTGTTGCCCAGCCCCTGGCCCTCGCTCGCGCCCCGCACCAGGCCGGCGATGTCCACGAACGTCACGGTCGCCGGCACCACCCGCTGCGAGTGGTACATGTCCGACAGCACGCCGAGCCGTGGGTCCGGGACGCCCACCACGCCGGTGTTGGGCTCGATCGTCGCGAACGGGTAGTTCGCGGCCAGGACCTCGTTGCGGGTCAGCGCGTTGAACAGGGTGCTCTTGCCGACGTTGGGCAGGCCGACGATGCCGATCGTGAGACTCACAGCGGGCCAGTCTACGTGCGCTCCACCGACCCGGCAGCCGCGGCGGTGTCAGTGCTGCGGCCGGACCAGGCGATACTCGTACGCCCAGATCACGGCGTGCACGCGGTCCCGCAGGCCGAGCTTGGCCAGGAGGCGGCCGACGTGGATCTTGACGGTACCGGCGGAAAGGTGCAGCCGCAGACCGATCTCGGCGTTGGTGCCACCGCGGGCGAGCTCCAGCAGTACCTCCCGTTCCCGGGCGGTGAGCGGGGCGAGCGGATCGGCGGTACCGGCAGCGGGCAGACCGGCGGCGACGTGGTCGAGCAGCCGGCGGATGGGGGACGGCGCGATCACCGCATCGCCGAGCACCAGAACCTTCGGGGCCGGGCCGCGGGCGACGAGGCGGCGAGTGGCCTTGGCGCCGTCCCGCCGCGGCACCGGACGTCCATCAGGACGACGTCGGCGGCGGTCACGGCGAGGCGGTCGAGCGCCTGCGCGCCGTCGTCGGCGATACCGCAGACCGGGCGGCCGGACCTGGGATGCCGACCGGTAGACGCCGGGGTGGGCGGCGTCGCCGTGACCCGCTCGCCGGCCCGCACGATCACGGCCCTGGCGGTGACGGGATAGCGGGCCGGCCCGGTGTGGCGCCCGGCGTACATCGGCGGGAGTACGGGGTGCCTTCCCGCGGAGGACACGCCGGGTGTGCCGGCACGCCTAGGCTCGGTGACGTGACGACGACGCGGTACCAGGGGGTGGTGCGGTGGCGACCGCGCCCGCGGCTGGTGGACGCGGCGCTCGCGGTCGTGGTCACCGCGCTGGTGGTGCTCGGCTCGGTGGGCGAGTCGTACCCGAGCAACCCGGACGACGTGGTGGCCGGGCTGGTGGCCCCACCGTGGCCGGCGTACCTGGTCGCCGCCGCGGCCGCGGCGGTACTGGGGTGGCGGCGGCGCTGGCCGGTCGCGGTCTGGGCGGTCTCGCTGGCGCTGGTCGTGCTGTACACGATCCCCGGCTACGTCAACGGTTCCGCGCTCATCGCCCCGGTACTGGCGGTGTACACGGTGACCACGCTCGGCCGGGTGCGGCGGGCGCTGCTGCTCGCCGGGATCACCGTCGTGGTGCTGATGGGCAGCACGATGCTGTTCAGCCCGTTCGGCTTCGGTGGGCCGGTCACGGTGATCCCGTTCGAGGTGGCGGTGGCGCTGGCGGCCGGGCTCGCCGTGGCCAGCCGCCGCGCGTACGTGGCGGAGATCGCCGACCGGGCGGAACGGGCCGAACGGACCCGCGAGCAGGAGGCGCGCCGACGGGTCGACGCGGAGCGGCTGCGGATCGCCCGGGAACTGCACGACGTCGTGGCGCACACGATGGCAACCATCAGCGTGCAGGCCGCGGCGGCCGCGCACGTGCTGAAGGATCCGCCGCCGGAGGCGGCGACCGCGCTGGCCGCGATCCGCGCCGCGAGCAAGGACGGCCTGGTCGAGCTGCGGGCGATCCTGCGGCTGCTGCGTACCGAGGGCGAGGCCGATCCGCGGCACCCGACGCCCGGGCTGGCCCAGCTCGCCACGCTCGCCGAGCGCACCCGGCAGGCCGGGGTTCCGGTCACGCTGCGGCTGCCGACGCCGCTGCCGGAGCTGCCCGCCGCGACCGAACTCGTCGCGTACCGGATCGTGCAGGAGTCGCTGACCAACACCGTCAAGCACGCCGGTCGCGCCCGCGCGACGGTCACCGTCGACACCCGGGACGGCCACCTGGAGCTGACCGTACTCGACGACGGGATCGGCTGTACCGCACCGGAAACCGACGGCCACGGGCTGCTCGGTATGCGCGAGCGCGCGGCCTCGGTCCGGGGTAGCGTCGAGGCCGGCCCGGATCCGGCCGGCGGCTTCCGGGTGCACGCCCGGCTCCCGTTGCCGGGCGGTGCCCGATAGTGGCCCGGCGACACCTGCCCGGCCCGGGCCGGCGCGGCGCCCGATCGCCCGCCGGCCACGGCTACCCCGACCTGTCCCGGCCGGCGCGTCCCGGTCGAAAGTGGTACTCCGAACCGTGAGGTTGATGCCGTGGTGATCAAGGTGGTGCTCGCCGACGACCAGGCGCTGATCCGGGCCGGGTTTCGTACCCTGCTCGCCGACGCCGGTGACATCCAGGTGGTGGCGGAGGCCGCGGACGGCGACGAGGCGGTCCGGGCGGCGCGGGACACCGCGGCCGACGTGGTCCTGATGGACATCCGGATGCCCGGCACCGACGGGCTGACCGCGACCCGCGAGATCGCCTCCGACGACGACCTGGCCGGCGTCCGGGTGCTGATCCTCACCACGTACGAGACCGACGAGTACGTGTACCAGGCGCTCAAGGACGGCGCGTCCGGCTTCCTGGTCAAGGACATCGAGCCGGACGAGCTGCTGCACGCGATCCGGGTGGTGGCCCGCGGCGATGCGCTGCTCGCGCCGTCCATCACCCGCCGGCTGATCGCCGACCTCGTCGCCCGGCCGGCCAAGCGCGTCGCCGACACGTCGGTGCTGTCCCGGCTCACCGACCGGGAACGCGAGGTACTGGTGCTGGTCGCCGGCGGGTTGAGCAACGACGAGATGGCCGGCCGGCTGTTCCTGAGCCCGCTGACGGTCAAGACGCACGTCAGCCGGATCATGACCAAGCTCGCCGCGCGCGACCGCGCCCAGCTCGTCGTGCTGGCGTACGAGAGCGGCCTGGTCACGCCGGGCGGCTGAGCACCCCGGCCCCGAACGGGGTCGGGGTGCGTACTCCGTCGGGATGCCTCCGACGGGGGTACCGGTCGGCAACTCGGGGTGGACGACCGGAAACGGCCGTGGCGCGAGGCTCAGGGGGTCCATTCGAGCCCCTTCAGGAGTGCGTCATGCATCCCAGGCACACCAGTCGATCCCGGTCCGAGAACCGGTCCGGGTCCACGCCGAGACCGACCGGGCCGCTGGCCGGGCTGGCCCGCGGCTGCTACCGGCACCGCTGGCTGGTGCTGGCCTGCTGGCTCGTCGGTACCGCCGCGCTGCTCGTCGCCGGCTTCCGCTACGCGGCGCCTGCCGACAACGACTTCTCCGGCGGTACCAGCGAGTCCGCGCACGCGCAGGAGCTGATCCGGCAACACTTCCCGAAGCAGAACGGCGACACCCTCACGCTCGCGGTGACCGCGCAGCAGCCCGTCACCGACCCGGCGGTACGCACCCGGGTCGAGTCGCTGTTGCACACCCTGCGCGGCGCTCCGCACATCGTCGAGACGGCGGACCCGTACCGGACGCCGGGGCAGATCTCCGCCGACCGGCACACCGCGTACGCCACGATCCGGTCCAGCGAGGACCAGATCTCCGCCGACACGGTGACTCCGCTGCTGGACAAGGTGAAGCACGCGTCCGGCGACGGCGTCACCTTCACCCTGGGCGGCGACGCGGTGCTGTCGGTCGAGCAGCCGCCCGGCGGGCCGAGCGAGGGCGTCGGCGTGCTCGCGGCGGTGATCGTGATCCTGATCAGCTTCGGTTCGCTGCTCGCGATGGGGCTGCCGCTGATGACCGCACTGTTCGGCATCGGTACCGGCCTGGCCGGCATCGAACTGCTCGGCCACCTGCTACCGGCACCGTCGTTCACCCCGATCGTGTCGACGCTGATCGGGCTCGGCGTCGGGATCGACTACGCGCTGTTCATCGTCACCCGCTACCGCGAGGCATTGCACGGCGGAGCCGGGCAGGGCGCACAGCACGGCGGAGCCGGGCAGGGCGCACAGCACGGCGGAGCCGGGCACGGCGCACAGCACGGCGGAGCCGGGCACGGCGCACAGCACGGCGGAGCCGGGCACGGCGCACAGCACGGCGGAGCCGGGCACGGCGCACAGCACGGCGGAGCCGGGCAGGGCGCCTGGCAGGGAGCGACACCGGAGCAGGCCACCGTCATCGCGATCACCACCGCCGGCCGGGCCGTCCTGTTCGCCGGCAGTACCGTCGTGATCGCGCTGGCCGGGCTGTTCGTGATGCAGCAGCCGCTGCTCAACGCGACCGCCGTCGCCGCGTCGGTGACGGTGCTCGCCACCATGGTCGCGGCGGTCACGCTGCTGCCGGCGCTGCTCGGCTTCGTCGGGCGCAACATCGACCGGCTCCGACTGCCGTACTTCGGCCGGACGTCGACGACCAGCCCGCTCGCGTCCCGCTGGGCCGGGACGATCCAGCGGCATCCGGTCGTCGGCCTGGTCGTCGGCGCCGCGGTGCTGCTGACGCTCGCGGTACCGGCGCTGTCGATGCGGCTCAGCTTCGCCGACGCGTCGACCGCGCCGCGCGACACGTCCGCGTACGCCACGCACCGGACCCTCGCCGACGCGTTCGGTCCGGGCCGGGACGCGCCGCTGGTGATCGTCACGGACGGCTCCGGCGCCGCGCTGCGGCCGGTAGCCGACGCGGTCCGCGACACCCCGGGCGTCGCCGCCGTGACGCCGGTGCGTACCAGCGCGGACGGCGGGGCCAGCGAGTTCGTCGCGATCCCGACCACCGGCACCCAGGACGCCGCCACCCCGAAGCTGGTACATCGGTTGCGGGACACCGTGATCCCGCACGCGGCGCCGGGACAGCGGGTGTACGTCGGGGGGCCGAACGCGGCGACGATCGACTTCGCCGACTCGGTCACCACCCGCCTGCCGTGGCTGATCGCGGTCGTCGTGGCGCTCTCCCTGCTCGTCCTGCTGGTACTGGTGCGCTCGGTGGTGATCGCGGTCAAGGCGGCGGTGATGACGCTGCTGTCCACGCTCGCCGCGTATGGGGTGCTGACCGCCGTCGTGCAGTGGGGCTGGTTCGGCCACGCGCTCGGGTTCGCGACCGACCAACCGGTCACCACCTGGGTACCGCTGTTCGTGTTCCCGATCCTGTTCGGGCTGTCCACCGACTACGAGGTGTTCCTGGTGTCCCGGATCCGGGAGGAGTACGACGCGGGCGCGGACACCCGCGAGGCGGTACGGCGCGGGCTGGCGTCGACCGCCCGGATCATCACCGCGGCCGCGGCGATCATGGTCCTGGTGTTCCTGACCGTACTGCTGGGCGACGACCCGGCGGTCAAGCAGTTCGGCCTCGGCCTCGCGGTCGCGGTGCTGCTGGACGCGACGCTGGTCCGGATGGTGCTGGTGCCGGCGCTGATGGAGCTGTTGGGCGCCGCGAACTGGTGGCTGCCCCGGCCGCTGGCCCGGCTGCTGAGCCGGCGTGCCGAGGCCGAGCGGGCGGACGATCCGGTCCGCGCCTGACCACCACCGCGGTCCGGCCGGTCGACGCTGGCCGGATCGCGGTGCCCGTCTGCGGGCCGGGACGGATCCGGCGGCCGTCAGAGCGAACCGCGCAGCAGCCGCCTCGGGCCGGCGGACACACCGAACGCGGCCGACCACTCGATCTCGACCTCGAAGGTGTTGTTCCCGGCCAGCTCGGCGGCGGCAAGGCCGACCGGGATCGCGTCGAGGTCGCGCAGCCGTGCCCACTGCCCCGCGTCGAGCACCAGGACCCGCAACCGGGGCAGCCCGACGACCAACTCCAGATCCGGTACGTCGACGCCGGACAGGTCGAGCCGCGCCAACTCGGGCAGAGTGGCCAGCGGAGCGATCGACACCGGCGCGCCGGTACCGGACACGGTCAGGTCCCAGATGCTCGGATGCCCCGAGAGACCGGTCAGGTCCACCGCCGGCGCGCTGACCATCAGCGACTCGACGGGGACCCGGTGCGGCAGCGCCAGCTCGACGGTCTGCACATCACGCACCTGCAGGACCCGCAGCCGGCTCAGCGGAGCGCACCCGGCGAGGTCGATGTGCGGGCAACCGCCGAGGACACAATGCTGCACGTCGTCCGCCGCGGCCAGACGGGTGACCGAGTCGACCGGCCACGGACCATCCGGTCGCCCGGTGTACGTGGCTTCTTCGGCTCCGTGCACCCATGCCGGCGTCGTGGAGTCCCGGCCGCCGGCCGCGTCGACGAACCGACGCAGCAGCGCGGTGACGGACCCGGCGACGAGCTCGACCGGCCATCCGCTCGGCCCTATCTCGTAGCAGAACAGCTGCCCGGCGGTACCGGCCGGGCCGGGGTCGAGGTCGACCGCGATGAAGCGCCGGCCACCGCCGTTTCGGCCCAACGTCAGCCAGCGCGCGTCGTGCGAGACCCGGCGTACCGCGTCGTGCGGGAGCCCGCCGAGGACCACCCGATCGGCGGCGAACAGGTCGTCCCCCGCAGACCGCGGTGCCCAGTCCCGCCCGGTACTCCGGCCACTCGAGCAACGACCCGTCCGGGTTGCCGAGGTAGCCGGCGACGACGTCCTCCAGCGGAAACAGCAGCTGATCGGCGAGCAGTCCGTGCTCATCCAGATCGTCGTGCACGATCCGGTACAGCGCCCGCAGGTCCGCCGGCAGTCGCAGCCCCATCGCCGCCTCGGCCGCGGCGAGCTGCTCCTCCGAGTACCCGACGCCGAACGCCGGCGGGTGCCCCGTGCTCCGCTCGTACGCCGCGGCGAACCGGTTCACCAGCTCGCGCACGGTGGCCATTGCCTGCGGGTCGGTCGGTCCCGGTTCGGGCGCCGGGCCCGGCCGGATGACCGGCGCGGGATGCCCCGGATACCGGTACTCGGGGTCGAGGACCACACGGGTGACCGGCCGGGCCGGACCGTCGGCAGCTGCCAGGTGGTACCGGAACGCGTACCGACCGGCGCCGACGTGCAGCTCCATCTCGACGTCGGCGTCGTCGGGTGCAGCCAGCTCGGCGCGGACCGCGCACGCCACCTCGTCGAGCAGCTGCCGGCCCGGTCGCCGCCAGCGGGCCCCGCCGCTCTGTTCGAAGCTGACCCGCATCGACGGTGGCGGCGCCCGGTCGGGTAACCGATCGGGCGCCGCCGCTGCCTCCGACCGCTGCCAACCGTTGTCCGCCAGCTGGACCCGCACCTGCGCCGACGGCGCGTCGGCGCCCTCGACCGACTGACGCACCATTCGCCGTACCAGGGTCGAGAGATCGGACATCGCGGGCTCCCTTGCATGATCGCTGCCGAGCCACCGCACGGTAGAAGACGCGGGCGAGCCGGCCGACCGCGCGCCATGCCATGCTCCGAAACGGCCGATGGAGTGGCCGCGATCGGGTCCGAAACCGCCCGGGTGGGTCGCATGGTCGAGTCCGGCAGCGTTGGCCGGGCTGGCCATGCCTGGGCCCGACAGCCCCTGGCGCGGGTGGCCATGGCCGGTCCGAAAACCGCCGGCGGGCGCCGCCACGGTCGCCTCCGAAACCGCCGGCGTGCGTGGCCACGGTCGCGTCCGAAAACCGCTGGCGAGTGTGGCCACCGTCGTGTCCGAAAGCCGCGAGCCATTCGCCCGCGACGGTGCCAGGATCGAACGCGTGAACACGCTTCCGGACTTCGAGCACTGCTACCGCGCGGTGGCCAGCCGCGACCAGCGGTTCGACGGCTGCTTCTACACGGCCGTCACCTCGACGAAGATCTACTGCCGACCGAGTTGCCCGGCACAGACCCCGCGGCGCGCGAACGTCCGGTTCTACCGGTCCGCGGCCGCCGCCCAGGGCGCCGGTTTCCGCGCCTGCATGCGCTGCCGGCCGGACGCCACGCCCGGTTCCCCCGAATGGGACAGCCGGGCCGACGTCGCCGCCCGCGCGATGCGGCTGATCGCGGACGGGCTGGTCGACCGGGACGGTGTCGCGGGACTGGCCAGCCGGCTCGGCTACACCGAACGTCACCTCAACCGGCTGCTGTCCGCCGAGGTCGGCGCCGGGCCGCTGGCGCTGGCCCGGGCGCAGCGGGCGCAGACCGCCCGGCTGCTGATCGAGACGACCCCGATGGGGCTCGCCGAGATCGCGTTCGCGGCCGGCTTCGGCAGCGTCCGGCAGTTCAATGACACGCTGCGCGAGGTGTACGGCAGCACCCCGTCGGCGCTGCGGGCCGCGAAGCGGCGCGGCGGCCGTACTGCGGGCCGGACCGCGACCGCCGGCCGGCCCGGATCCGCGGCGATCCCGCCGGCGCGGCCGGTCGAGGCCGGTGCGCCGGGGACGGGGACGGACTGGACCACGGTGCCGGTACGCCTGGCGTACCGGGAGCCGTTCGCCGCCGCCGAGGTGGTCGCGTTCCTGGCGGCGCGCGCGCTGCCCGGCGTCGAGTCGGTCGTGGACGGTACGTACCGGCGGACGATGCGGCTGCCGCACGGCGTCGGGTGGGCCGAGCTGAGCCCGGCCGACGGGTACGTGTCGGCGGTGCTGCACCTGGCCGACGTGCGCGACCTGGCCCCGGCCGTGTCCCGCTGCCGGCGGCTGTTCGACCTGTCCGCCGACCCGGTCGCGGTCGACGCGATACTCGGCGCCGAACCGGCACTGGCCGCGGACGTCGCGGCCACCCCCGGGGTACGGCTGCCGCGGTCGGTGGACGGGTTCGAGATGCTGTGCCGCGCGATCGTCGGCCAGCAGGTGTCGGTCGCGGCGGCCCGCAGCATCCTCGGCAACCTCGCCGCGGCGCTCGGCGATCCGGTCACCGCGGGCGAGCTGAGCCACACGTTCCCGACCGCCGCCGCGATCGCCGACGCGCCCGACGAGCTGCTGCCGATGCCGAACGCCCGGCGCCGGGCGCTGCGCACCGCGGCCGGACTGGTCGCCGACGGCGCGGTGGACCTGGACGGCGGCGACCCGGACACGGTCGCCGAGACGCTGCTCGCGGTACCGGGGATCGGTCCGTGGACGGTGAGCTACGTGAAGCTGCGCGGGCTCGGCGAGCCGGACACGTTCCTGGAGGGCGACCTGGGCGTACGGCACGGCGCCGCGGCACTGGGCCTGCCGGACGCGCCGAAGCCGCTCGCCGCCTGGGCGGCCACGGTGCGGCCGTGGCGCTCGTACGCGGTGATCCGGCTCTGGCGGCAGGCGGCCACCGCAGCCGGCCGCGCCAGCGGCGGCTGATCCGCCCGCGCCGGCTCGCCAGCGGGTGGCTGACCCGCCCGCTTGCGGCGCCTGCCCACCACACCGGCGCACCGCACCGAGCGTGGCCGCATCGCGCCCGGGGCCGGCGCACCGGCTCCGGCGGGCCGAGCCGCAGGAGGCACACCGGCTCCGCCGGCCGCCCGAGCAGCACCGAGCCCGCCGAGCCGCCCGAGCCGCAGCCGCTCGGCCGGCGGGGTCGAGCACGCCGGTGCCGGGACATGCCCGGTACCGGCACGAAGACTGCACGATGGAGGAAGAGATGACTGCCTACACGTTCACGACGAGCACGCCGGTCGGGCCGTTCACGGTGCTGGCCGCGACCGACCACGCGGTACTGGCCAGCGGCTGGACCGACGACCCGGAGACGCTGCGGGTGTTGATCCACCCGTCGCTGCGGCCGGATCGCGTGGTCGCCGGCGACGGCGGCGACATCGCCGCGGCGGTCGAGGCGTACCTGGCCGGTGACCTGACCGCGACCGACCGGGTCCAGGTCCGGCAGGCCAGCGGTCCGTTCCTGGCGCACTCCTGGGACGTGCTGCGCACGGTGCCGGCCGGCGACCCGGTGACCTACACCCGGTACGCGGAGCTGGCCGGTCGACCGACCGCGGTCCGGGCGGCCGCCAACGCCTGCGCGCGCAATGCCGCGGCGCTGTTCGTACCGTGCCATCGGGTGCTGCGCACCGACGGTTCGCTGGGCGGGTTCCGGTGGGGGCTGCCGGTCAAGCGCTGGCTGCTCGACCACGAGGCGCACTGATCGCACGCCATCCGCGCACGCACAGGTACGCGATGAGCAGCAGGACGAACAGGCCACCGTCCGCGGCGAGGATCGTGGCGGTACCGGTGGCGCTGCCGGCCAGCTGGTAGCCGAGCGCGGCGAGGGTCAGCGCGAGCTTGCTCGCCAGTACCAGCTCCCACAGGTACGGCAGGGCGTGCGGGCGCAACGCGAGCAGGGCGAACAGGCCGGCGAAGACCGCGAGGCCGACCATCCGCCAGGTTTCCACGATGCGGGTGTCGGCGCCGGCACCGACAACGTCGGCGATCGCGGTCACCGCCGAGACGAGGGCCGCGGCGGCGGCGATGCCGGCGAGCACCCGACCGGCGGTGAACGCCGGGCGCCGTCCGACCCGAGCACTGTTAACTGTCATAGCCAAAAAGCTAATGCTAGTAGCCAGAAGAAGCAAGAGCAGGGCGGTGAACTCCGCCACACCGCCGCGGGCACCGAGCCTGTCCGTGCAGTACAGCGGACGAAATTGACGCGAAGGCTGTCGGTCCTTACCGATAACGTCGTGGTGTGCCCCAGGAACCTCCCGAACCCAGCCGCAGTGCGCACAACCCCCTACACAATCTGTGGCGAATCCGGCACTATCTGCGTCCCTATCTGGGCCACATGATCGTCATGCTGGTGTCCGCCGGCCTCGCCGTCGGCGCCAGCATCGTGGTCCCGCTGGTCATGCAACGCGTCGTCGACGGGCCGGTCCGACACCACGACCAGAACGGCCTGATCTGGTTCGGGCTGGCAGCGCTCGCCCTCGGCGCGCTGGAAGCGTTCATGGTCTTCCTCCGCCGCTGGACCCAGTCGTACGCGTCGCTGTCGATGGAGGCCGACGTCCGCGACGACCTGTACGCGCACATGCAGAAGCTGCCGCTGACGTTCCACGACCGCTGGCAGTCCGGGCAGCTGCTGTCCCGGGCGATCACCGACATCGGCTCGCTGCGCCGGTTCCTGTCCTTCGGCGTGATCTACCTGATCGTCAACGTCTGCCAGTACATCGTGGTCGTCGTCCTGCTGATCCGGCTGTACCCGCCGCTCGGCGCCCTGGTCGCGCTGTCCGCGGTGCCGCTGTTCCTGATCAGCCGGCAGTTCGCGAAGCGGTTCCTGCGGGTGTCCCGGCAGGTGCAGGACGCCCAGGGCGACCTCGCCACCTACGTCGAGGAGTCGGCGCACGGGATCCGGGCGGTCAAGGCGTTCGGCCGGCGCCACCACATGTTCACCCGGTTCACCGCCAACGCCGACAAGGTCTACCAGCTCGCGGTGCAGCGGGCCCGGCTCGACTCCCGCTTCGCCCCGCTGTACGAGCTGATCCCGAACCTGTCGCTCGCGGTCATCATCGTTGTCGGCGCCGTCGCGGTGGTCCAGCACCACATGACGCTCGGCCAGCTCGTCGCGTTCGCCACGCTGCAGATGGGGCTGGTCTGGCCGGTCGAGTCGCTCGGCTGGATCCTCGCCAGCGGGCAGGAGGCGATGACCGCCGCCGACCGCATCTACGACGTGTTCGACACCGAGCCCACCGTCGTCGACCGGCCCGGCGCCATCGACCTGCGGCGCGACCAGCTGCGCGGCGCGGTGCGGTTCTCCGACGTCCGGTTCAGCTACCCGGGCAGCGACACCCCGGTGCTCTCCGGCATCGACCTGGACATCGCCCCCGGCGAGACGATGGCGCTGGTCGGCGTCACCGGCTCCGGCAAGACCACCGCCGTCTCGCTCGTCCCCCGGCTGTACGACGTGACCGGCGGCCGGATCACCATCGACGGCCACGACGTTCGCGACTGCACGCTCGACTCGCTGCGCCGCAACGTCGCCACCGCGTTCGAGGAGCCGATCCTGTTCTCCATGAGCGTCCGGGAGAACCTGGCGCTCGGCCGCCCCGACGCCACCGACGACGACCTCGCCGAGGCGCTGCGCGTCGCCCAGGCCGACTTCGTGTACGAGCTGCCCTGGGGGTTGGACACCCGGGTCGGCGAGCAGGGACTGTCGCTGTCCGGCGGGCAGCGGCAGCGGCTCGCGCTCGCCCGCGCCGTCGTGTCCCGGCCCAAGGTGCTGGTGCTCGACGACCCGCTCTCCGCCCTGGACGTCAACACCGAGGCCCTGGTCGAGGAGGCACTGGAACGGGTACTCGCCGGTACCACCGCGCTGTTGGTGGTGCACCGGCCCAGCACCGTCGCGCTCGCCGACCGGGTCGCGCTGCTGGAGGACGGCCGGATCACCGCCGTCGGTACCCACTCCGAACTGCTCGCCACCGTGCCGAGCTACCGCGCCGTGCTGTCCGCCGAGGCGGACGACCGACCGGATCTGCTGCCCGAGGGGAAGGGGGTCGCGGCCCGATGAGCACACGTCAGCGCACCCCGGACCGGCGCGCCAACACACCGAGCGGCCCCGACGAGCCGCTCGACATCGAGGCGTGGCGCGGGATCGCCAGCGAGGAGAACTCCGAACGTACCGCCGCGGAGGCGACCGACCGGCGATCGGTGGCCCGGCTGCGCTCCCGCAGCATGCAGCTGCTCGGCTCGCTGGTCCGGCCGCACCGCCGCATCCTCGCGCTCGCCGTGGTACTGCTGCTGGTGCAGGACGTGGCCACGATGGCCGGCCCGTTCCTGGTCCAGGTCGGCATCGACCGCGGTATCCCGCCGCTGCGCGATCACCACAGCTACGCGGTGCTGGTCTCCGTCGGAGTCGCGTTCCTCGTCGCGTCCGGACTCGGCTACCTGACCAAGCGCGCGTTCCTGATGCTGTCCGGCCGCATCGGCCAGTCGATCCTGTTCGACCTGCGCCGCCGGGTGTACAAGCACTTCCAGAAGCTGTCCCTGTCGTTCCACGAGCGGTACACGTCGGGGCGCATGATCGCCCGGCTGACCTCCGACATGGACTCCATCTCGGAGATGGTCGACAACGGCATCGACGATCTGGTGCTCGCCGGGCTGAACGTGCTCAGCGTGGCGGTCATCCTGCTGTTCCTGGACTGGCCGCTGGCGCTCGTGACGCTGTGCTCGTTCCCGTTCCTGCTGTGGCTGTCGGCGTGGTTCCGCAACCAGTCGGCCCGGGCGTACCGGAAGACGCGCGAGACGGTGTCGCTGGTCATCGTGCACTTCGTCGAGTCGCTCGGCGGCATCCGCGCGGTCCACGCGTACCGGCGCGAGCCGCGCAACCAGGAGATCTTCGAGGCCGTCAACCACGAGTACAAGCGGGCCAACCAGCGTGCGTTCCGGCTGATCGCGATCTTCTCCCCCGGGATCAAGCTGATCGGCAACGTCACCATCGCCGTCGTCCTCACCTACGGCGGCTACCGGGTGCTGCACGGCCAGGCCGAGATCGGCGTGCTCGCCGCGTTCGTGCTGTACCTGCGGAAGTTCTTCGAGCCGATGCAGGACCTGTCGATGTTCTACAACTCGCTGCAGTCGGCCACCGCCGCACTGGAGAAGCTCGCCGGCGTCCTGGACGAGAAGCCCGACGTCGCCGAACCGGCCACCCCGCACGAGCTGACCGCCGCCCGCGGCGAGCTGCGGTTCGAGGCCGTGCAGTTCGGCTACCGGGCCGACCGGCTCGTGCTGCCCGAGCTGAACCTGACGCTGCCCGCCGGTCAGACCGTCGCGGTCGTCGGCGCCACCGGCGCCGGCAAGACCACCATCGCCAAGCTGGTGTCCCGGTTCTACGACCCGACCGCCGGCCGGGTCGCCCTCGACGGCGTCGACCTGCGCGAGGTGTCCGAGGTCGATCTGCGGCGCGCGGTCGTCATGGTCACCCAGGAGAACTTCCTGTTCTCCGGCACGGTGCGGGAGAACATCGCGTTCGGCAAGCCGGACGCCACCGACGAGGAGATCGAACGCGCCGCCCGGGCCATCGGCGCGCACGAGTTCATCGCCGCGCTGCCCGACGGGTACGGCACCGACGTGGCGAAGGGCGGCGGGCGGCTGTCCGCCGGGCAGCGGCAGCTCGTCGCGTTCGCCCGGGCGTTCCTGGCCGACCCGGCGGTACTCATCCTCGACGAGGCGACCAGCTCGCTGGACATCCCGTCCGAGCGCCTGGTGCAGCGGGCGCTGCGCACGATCCTCGCCGACCGTACCGCGATCGTGATCGCGCACCGACTGTCCACAGTGGAGATCGCCGACCGGGTACTGGTTCTGGACGCCGGCATCGTGGTGGAGGACGGCACCCCGGCGCAGCTCATCGACGGCGACGGCCGCTACGCCGACCTGCACCGTCAGTGGGAGGACTCCCTGGTCTGACGGGTGCCGATATGTCCGCCGCGGCCCCGAGCAATCGACCTGCGCCGATACGATCCGACAGCTTCATCACCTCCTTTCACCACGCAGAGGGGAACTCGTGTGCGAAGACTGTCGATGCGCCGACTCATCGGATGCCTTGCCGTTGCCACGATCGCGGGTACCGGCATGTCGGCCGCCCCGGCGACCGCTGGCACCTACTACCGGGATCTGAGCCAGGTCAGCTGGTCCTACACCGACTCGCGCGCGCCGGCTGCATCGCATGCCGATCCGGCCGACCCGGTCCCGCTCGGAGCCTGGCAGGACGAGTCCGGCGCGACGCACGTCTCCCGGGTGTACGCGAGCTTCGATCTCAGCTCGCTGGTCGGCCGGCACGCGCTCGGCGCACGGCTCTACGCCAAGGAGTCGACCGCGACCGACTGCGCCGACCGGCAGATCGAGGTGTGGCGCACCGCGGACGGGCCACCCCACCCGACCTGGCAGCACCCGCGACACCCGCTCCGCCAGGTAGGCACCATCGGCGCCACCAGCCGCTGCCCGTCTCCGCTCGCCGTCGACCTGACCCACGCCGTCACCTCGGCGCTGGCCGACGGGCACACCACCCTGTCCCTCGAACTCCGCGAGCCCGCCGACGTGGAGGGACAGCTCGCCCACGGGCGGCAACTGGACGCCGGCTACGGCCTGAAACTCGACGTCAGCTCCAACGGGACGCCCAGTACTCCCACCGAGCTGTCCAACGACAGCCGGCCGTGTGCGAGCGACACCGCGTACCCCTACCTTCCCGCCACCGACCTGAGGCTGGCGGCGCGCTTCTCCGATCCCGACTCCAGTGACCGCCCCACCGGCGAGGTCGAGTACTGGCCGGTGGACCACCCGGATCAGCGCACGGTGCTGACCGCGACCTCGGTCTCCAACGGATCGATCCACGGCTTCACGGTCACCGGGACGTTGAACGACGGCGCCACCTACGCCTGGCACGCCCGTACCAGGGACGACCTGGACGAGTCGTCGTGGTCCACGACGTGCTACTTCGTCGCGGACGCGGCCGGCCCGGCGAACCCACCGGCGGTCTCGTCGGACAACTACAGCACGACCGGTCCGAACACCGGCGGCACCCCGATCGACCTCACGTTCGACGCCAACGGCGAGACCGACGTGGCGGCCTTCCAGTACTCGTGGGACACGCTCAGCATCCCGGTCACGCCGGTCGGGCAGAACTGGACCGACCCGTTCGACGGCGACCAGTTCGTCCGCGCCGACCACCTCGGCGGCTCGGCCACCCTCCAGCTGGTACCGCCGGAGAGCGGACCGGTGACGCTGAAGGTGGCGAGTTACGACCGCGCCTACCAGCGGTCGACGATCACCACGATTCGCTTCGTCGTGGGCGACACGTCTCCCCGGGTCACGACCGACCAGGACCCTCAGTACGAGACCCCGCTCACCGTGCACCTCGCGCCCGGGCCCCACGTGGACAGCGTCAGCAGCTACGAGTACCAGGTCGACTACGGCGAGTCGGTGACGGTTCCCGCGCAACCGGACGGCACCGCAACGATCACCATCACGCTCACCGACCCGACCAGCAACTGGGTCTACGTGCGCAGCCACAGCCCGAACGGTTGGGTCTCCTCCTGGTACCGATGGTGGATCCGGTTGGACACGGCGCCCACCGTCACCTCCGACACCTATCCGGAAAACACCACCGGCGGCGGGCCAGGCGTCCCGGGCGACTTCACCTTCTCCTCGGGCGTATCGACCGTGGTGTCCTTCCGGTACTCGTTCGACGGCGCCGCGGGCACGGTCGTCGATGCCGCCGACGGAGGCTCGGCGACCGTATCGTGGACGCCGACAGCCAGCGGGTCGCACTACGTCTACGTCTCCCCGATCACCTCCGACGGCACTCAACTGTCCACAACCTTCTACGCATTCACCGTCGCCGCGCAGTGATGTACGAGCGTCTCCCGGTGGCATCACCGACCGCCACCGGGAGACGTTCGAGCGCTCTTCGTCCACTTCGTGTCCTGATGTCCCATTCGAGGCCGGACGGTCGGACCGGTTGCCGCGCGTGCGTACTCACCGAGGCCGGTGCCCGATCGGAACGGGCGATGCGAACAGACGCGGAGCTGGCAGCTACGACGCAGGCGTGGCTATTCTGGACACATGTTCGAAACGGGGGCGGTGTGCGTCGGCGATCCCACCGTGCCCGACATCGTGGACGACCCCCTCGGTGAACCCCCGATCGACCCCGCTGGCCTCGAACCACCCGTGGACCAGTCCGCCTTCGAACTGCCGGTGCTGCCGGCGGACTGGCTGGACACAGACGACTGCCTCTCCGCCCTCGCCGCGGCCGAACAGCAGATCGCGATGCTCTACGCACGGCAGTCCCGGGTCATCGCCCGATTCGCCGAGCTCCGCCGCGAGCACCCACTACGCCCAACCTCCGAGTTCGCTGCCGACGAGCTCGCCGCCGCGCTGAGCTGGCCGCGCTGGCAGGCGACCCGGCGCCTCGCCGATGCCGAAGCGCTGACCAGCCGGCTCCCGGTGACGATGGCGGCGCTCGACGTCGGCGCGATCGATCAGCCGACGGCGGAAGGTCTCTGCCGGACGACCGCACAGGTGGCCGATCCTGCCGTCGTCCACGCCGTGGAGCAACGAGCGCTCGGGCCGAACCCCGAGACGCTGACCAGCGGACAGGTTCGAGCACGAGCCCGGCGCGCGGTCGCCGAACTCGACCCGCACCACGCCGACCGCCATGCCCGCGCCACCATGCAGCGGCGGGTCACCCTGGTGCCGCAGGACGACGGGATGGCCGGGCTCTGGGCGTTGCTGCCGGCTGAGGACGCGGTGGCGATTCGCGACCGCCTCACCGCACTCGCGCGCGACGCCGGCGACGACGCCCGTACCGTCGACCAGCGTCGCGCCGACGCGTTCGTCGACCTGCTGCTCGGCACACCGGCGCAGCGGGAGGTGCGGGTGAACCTCACGGTCCCGATCGACACGGCGCTGGGCGGGAACAGCCCGGCCGAACTGGCCGGGTACGGGCCGATCGACGCCGACACGGCGCGGCGACTCGCAGCCGACGCGACCTGGCGCCGCATCCTCACCGATGAGGCGACAGGTACGGTCGTCGACGTCGGACGCACCACGTACCGGCCACCGGCCGCGCTCGCCGACTTCGTCGCCGCTCGAGACCAGCGGTGCGTCTTTCCCGGGTGTACCTACCCCGCCGAGTCCTGCGACCTGGACCATACGGTCTCCTGGCAGGACGGTGGAAGCACCAGCGCGGCAAACCTGGGTGCGCTGTGTCGACACCACCACCGGTTGAAGCATGAGCAGGCATGGCAACTGGAGCAATCCGCGCCCGGCCATTTCCGATGGACCAGTCCGACCGGCCGGCGGTACACAACGGGATCAGCACCGCCGCGCGGGCGACCGAGCGCCGGACACCCAACCCGCCCCGAAAGCGACCCCTAGGTCAGGAAACTCGTCGCCGGCGATGGCCGCACTCCGTAGCATCGGCACATGACCGATACGGAGCGCGCCGGCGTGCGCGTCCCCGACCGGCCATCCCTCGACGGGCTGGCCGAGAAGTGGACGCGGCGTTGGGCCGAGCTGGGGACCTACACCTTCGACCGGCGAAAGAACCGGTCCGAGGTATTCGCGATCGACACCCCGCCACTCACCGTATCCGGTTCTGTCCACATTGGACACGCGTTCTCCTACACGCACACCGACATCGTGGCCCGGTTCCAACGGATGCAGGGTAAAGAGGTCTTCTACCCGGTGGGATGGGATGACAACGGCTTGCCCACCGAACGCCGGGTGCAGAACTACTTCGGGGTGCGCTGCGACCCCACCCTGCCCTATGTCGCCGGCTACCGGCCGCCCCAGCAGCCGGTAGAAGAACAGCAAGCAGTCTCCCGGCGCAACTTCATCGAACTCTGCGAGAGGCTCACCGCCGACGACGAGCTGGTGTACGAGGAAACCTGGCGGCGCCTGGGGCTCTCGGTGGACTGGTCCGCGCGCTACACCACGATCGGCGCCTCGGCTCAGGTGGCCAGCCAGCGAGCCTTCCTCCGGAACCTGCGCAGAGGCGAGGCGTACCAGGCAGAGGCTCCGTCGCTGTGGGACATCTCGTTCGGTACCGCGGTGGCGCAGGCGGAGCTGGAGGATCGGGACCGTCCCGGTGCCTACCACCGGCTGCTGTTCCGGGCCGCGACGGCCGCGGCCGACCCGGAGGAAGACGGGGGCACCGGCGAGTCCTTGTACGTGGACACGACGCGACCGGAGCTACTGCCGGCCTGCGTGGCGCTGGTGTTCCACCCGGACGACGACCGGTATCGGCGACTCGCCGGTACGACGGCGGTGACGCCGCTATTCGGCGTCGAGGTGCCGATCCACCCGCATCGGCTCGCCGACCCGGAGAAGGGCACCGGCCTCGCCATGATCTGTACGTTCGGCGATCTGACCGACGTGATCTGGTGGCGCGAGCTGAACCTGCCGATCCGCTCGGTGATCGGACGCAACGGCCGGATCCGGCACGACGTACCGGCCGGGCTGGAGTCCGCCGAGGCGGGTTTCCGGTACGCGCAGCTGGCGGGGCTGACGGTGGCCGCGGCACGGCGGCGAATCGTCAAGCTGCTCCGGGAGTCCGGGGACTTGATCGGGGAGCCCCAGGCCATCACCCATCCGGTCAAGTTCTACGAGTACGGTGACCAGCCGCTGGAGATCGTCACGGCGCGCCAGTGGTACCTGCGTAACGGCGGGCGGGAGCTGCCGCTGCGGCAGCGGCTGCTGGAGCGGGGACGCGAGCTGCGCTGGGTGCCGGAGTTCATGCGACATCGGTACGAGCACTGGGTGAACGGGCTGACCGGTGACTGGCTGGTGAGCCGGCAACGGTTCTTCGGCGTGCCGATCCCGGTCTGGTACCAGGTTCGAGACGACGGCACGCCCGACCATGACGCGCTGATCCTCCCAGCCGAGGCCGAGCTGCCGGTGGATCCGCAGAGCCAGCCGCCGTCCGGATACTCCGAACAGCAGCGTGGCCGGCCGGGCGGGTTCGCCGCCGATCCGGACGTGTTCGACACGTGGGCGACCAGTTCGTTGACGCCGCAGATCGCGGGCGGCTGGGAGCGCGACGACGACCTGTTCGACCGGGTGTTCCCGATGGATCTGCGGCCGCAGGCGCACGAGATCATCCGTACCTGGCTGTTCTCCACGGCGGTGCGTAGCCAGCTGGAACACGACGCGCTGCCGTGGCGTACCGCGGTCATCTCCGGCTGGATCCTGGACCCGGACCGGAAGAAGATGTCCAAGTCGAAGGGCCGGGCGGTCGGGCCGGACGAGTTGCTGGACCGGCACGGCCCGGACGCGGTGCGGTACTGGGCAGCGTGCGGCCGCCCCGGGGCCGACTTCACTCTGGACGAGAACCTGATGCGGGTCGGCCGCCGGCTCGCCACGAAGGTACTCAACGCCAGTCGGTTCGTGTTGGGTCTGGGTTCGGCCGACGCGTTGCGGGCCCCGGTCACCGAACCGCTCGACCGGGCGATGCTGTCAGAGCTGCGCGGCGTGATCGCGGCGGCGACGACGGCGTTCCAGGCGTTCGACCACACGGCCGCGTTGGAGGCCGCCGAGCGCTTCTTCTGGGCCTTCTGCGACGACTACCTCGAACTGGTCAAGTCCCGCGCGTACGGGGAGCGCGGCGACGCGGCCGCCGCCTCGGCCAGGTCGGCGCTCGGCTGGGCGCTGTCGGCCCAGCTGCGGCTGCTGGCGCCGGTGGTGCCGTTCGTGACCGACGAGGTCTGGTCGTGGTGGCGGTACGGGTCGATCCACCGCGCCACGTGGCCGACCGCGCACGAGCTGACTCCACTGGTGGGCGACGAGCCAGGGCTGCGGCTGGCTACGGTCGGCGAGGCGCTGCGGCAGATCCGGAAGGTGAAGTCGCAGCGGAAGGTCTCGATGCGTACCGAGGTGTCGCTGGCGGAGGTGAGCGCGCCGGCGGCGGTGATCGAGGAGATCCGGCTCGCGACCGACGATCTGCGCGCCGCCGGCCACATCGACAAGCTGGAGTTCCATCCGGAGGCGGCGCCCGAGCTCGTGGTGGCCTGCACGTTCTGACGCGTGGTGGCCTGCACGTTGTGATTCGTCCGGTGGGGGTGCACTCCCCCGCCGGACGACGGTCGGACCGCGCCATGCGGCTGCCCCGGCACGGGGGCGCGGCTAGGCTTTCGGCTGTGGCGGACGAACCGGAGCGCAGGCCGGCGGTACGACCCCAGGCGGCGGTCGAGCGGACCGCCATGCGCGCCTCCGACGACGATCGGGAGCGTGTCGCGCGGGTGCTTCATGCAGCAGCGAGCGAGGGCCGGCTGACCCTCGACGAGCTGCAGGAGCGACTCGACACCGTGTACGCCGCGCGCACCTACGGTGAGCTCGAGCCGGTGCTCGCCGACCTGCCCGACACCGGTACCCCGCTGGTCGCTTCGCCGCGCCGGGTGAGCGAGGAGCCGGAGGACACCCGCGTCGTCGTCGGCTTCCTGTCCGGCCCGTCCCGGCGGGGCAGTTGGCTGGTGCCGCGGACGCAGATCGCGGTGGCGGTGATGGGCGGTGTGACGCTCGATCTGCGGGAGGCCCGGTTCGGCACCGACGAGGTGACGATCCAGGCGTACGCGATGATGGGCGGCGTCGAGATCATCGTGCCGGACGATCTCGACGTCCGGGTCGACGGATTCGGACTGATGGGCGGTTTCGACGACACCGCGGCCGGCGGCGGCGACGGCACCGGCCCGCGCGTGCGGGTGACCGGTTTCGCGTTCTGGGGTGGCGTCGACGTCAAACGCAAGCGTCGCCGCCCCGCCGACGATTGACCGCGGCGGTTCGGCCGGCCTGCAGGGCCGGCCGATGCCGCACGGATCGACGGGTCTCAGTCGCCGCCGAAGTCGCCGAAGTCGAAGCCGCCGTCGAACATGCCGCCGCCGTCGCCGCCCCCGCCGAAGTCACCGCTGTCGCCGCCGTCCTGGCCCTGGGCGAACCCGTCGGCGAACCCGTTGTCGTACCCGCCGTCGAAGCCTCCGATGCCCATGCCGGGCGAGAAGAACGCGTCGAACAGCAGCATCGTGCCGACCCCGGCGGCGCCGGCGACCAGTGCGGTCTTCCACCACGGCTCCGAGTACCACCCGGCGGGGACGGGGCGCCCGCGCACCATGCCGCCCGGGTAGTAGTACGGCGTGTCCGAGCTGGCCTGCGGACCGGCCCGGTACTCCTTGCCCTCCAGGGTGACCTCGCGCTCGGCGGTGAGGGCGCCCGCAGTGCGCTGACCGGGCATCGGCGGCAGCTCGGGGCCGGGGTCGAGATCCATCGCGGTCCGGGCGGCGCGCACGTAGTAGAGCCCCTCCAGCGCGGTGTGCCCGGCGAGCTCGAACTGCTTGGTACTGGTTGCCTGGTCGAGCTGGCTGCCGGCCGCGTTGTACCGCTCACCGGCGTCGACCAGTGCCTGCTTGACCGCGGCATCGTCGTTCGCGACCAGGTTCATCACCTGGCCACCGAGCCGTTCGTACCACCGCTGGGCGTCGGCGCGCGCGTCGGCCAGCGCGCGCTGCTTGCGCTGCTTGCTGGCGCGAGACCACCACACGGCGCCGGCGATCACCAGCACCACGAGAACGAGGACCAGGACGAGCGTCGTCATGAATCGACGGTACCCGCATTTGCCCAGCGCTTACCTGAGAGCCGAGGCACCGGAGTCCGGTAAGTCCGCATCGATCTTTACCGGGTGGCGGTGCGTGAAATCGTCGTACCCGCGGGGCATGCTGGCGCTCATGGACGCCGCTGTCGTACTCGTCGTCGCCGTGCTCTGCCTTGTCGCCGGTGTGGCGATCGGGGTGCTGTTCGCACGCTCGCGGGCCGCCGCCGACACCGCCCGGTTGGAGGAGCGGCTGGCTGCGGCGCGCGACGGTGAGCAGCGGCTGGAGCAGTCGCTGCGGACGCTCACCCATGACGCGGCCCGGGAACAGTCGGCGAGCCTCGGCACCCTGGTCGCTCCGCTGCGCGACAGCCTCTCCCGGTACGAGCAGCAGCTGGCCGAGCTGGAGCGGTCCCGGGTCGGCGCCTACGCCGAGCTGCGCGAGCAGTTGCGGGAGGTCGCCGGTACCTCCGAGCAGTTGCGCACCCAGACCGGCCAGCTGGTGTCGGCCTTGCGGGCGCCGCAGGTGCGCGGCCGGTGGGGCGAGCACCAGCTGCGGCGCATCGTCGAGGCGGCCGGGCTGGTGTCGCACTGCGACTTCGACGAGCAGGTGACGGTGACCACCGACGACGCGGTGGTGCGGCCCGACCTGGTGGTGCACCTGTCCGGCGGCAAGCAGGTGGTGGTCGACGCGAAGGCCCCGTTCAGCGGCTACCTGGACGCCATGGAGGCGCGGGACGAGCAGACCCGCAACGCCCGGCTCGACGCGCACGCCCGGCACCTGCGCGGCCACGTCGACCAGCTCGCCGCCAAGGCGTACTGGTCGGCGTTCGAGACGGCGCCGGAGTTCGTGGTGCTGTTCGTGCCGGCGGACACGTTCCTCGACGCGGCGCTGCAGCGCGATCCGACGCTGCTGGAGCACGGGTTCGAGCGCAACGTCGTGATCGCCACTCCGGCAACACTGATCGCCCTGCTGCGCACGGTGGCGTACGCGTGGCGGCAGGACGCGCTCGCCGCCAACGCCGCCGACGTGCACCGGCTCGGCAAGGAGCTGTACGGGCGGCTGGCGACCATGGGCGGGCACGTCGCCAAGCTCGGCGGCGCGCTGTCCGGTGCGGTCACCGCGTACAACAAGACGGTCGGGTCGCTGGAGAGCCGGGTGCTGGTGACCGCGCGCAAGTTCGCCGATCTGGGGGTTGCGGGCGAGGCCGAGGCTGCCGAGCTGCTCGGCGCGCCGCCGCAGGTCGAGTCGGCGGCCCGGCAGTTGCAGGCGCCGGAGCTGGTGGCGAGCGAGCAGTCCGCGCTGGTGGCGTTCGACGACCTGCCCCGCCAGCCGCGCGACCCGGCTCCGGCGGAGCCCGGTCGGCGCAGCGGCGAGGGCTGACAGCATCGCCCGTTCCGCCACGATGCGTGAGCAGATGCCAGCACTGTAGTGAATGGGTGTTTTTGCCACTGTTACTGGCGTCTTCGGTCACCTATCCTGACCTGTTCTGCTCACGGCCAGGGAGGTCCCATGCGCCTGACGACACGACCGCGCACCATCGCACTGCTCGGTGGGGCCGCCCTTGCCGGCGCCCTGCTCGCCGGCGCCACCGGTGCGTCGGGCACGCCGGCCCACCGCGCCGTCACCTCGAACGCGGGCACCCCGATCCGGGTGCTGTTCGACAACACCAAGGCCGAGACCGCCGGCAACGCCGACTGGATCATCAGTACCTCGCAACCAGATCCGTTGGGGCAGAACGCGAACCCGCAGTCCGAGACCGACTGGACCGGCGCGTTGTCGGCCTGGGGCGTGACGCTGCAGAAGACCGGCGGGTACAGCCTGCAGACGCTGCCGTCCGGCGACTCCATCACGTACGGCGGTGGCGGCGCGCAGGATCTCGCCAACGTCGACGTGTTCGTCCTGCCCGAGCCGAACGTGGCGCTCAGCGCGGCGGAGAAGACCGCGGTGATGAAGTTCGTGCAGGCCGGCGGCGGGCTGTTCATGATCAGCGATCACGACAACAGCGACCGCAACAACGACGGCATCGACTCGGTCGGCGTGCTCAACGACCTGATGACGAACAACAGCGTCGACTCGTCCGACCCGTTCGGCTTCTCGATCGACGTCAAGGACATCAACGCCGACACCCCGAAGGCGATCTCCGACAGCAGCAACCCCGTACTGCACGGCGGCTTCGGCGACGTGACCTCGTCCAGCATCAACGACGGCACCACCCAGACCCTCAAGCCGGCCGACAACGCCGACGTCAAGGGCCTCGTGTACCAGTCGTCGGCGACCGCGGGCGGCACCACCGGATCGTTCTTCGCCACCAGTACGTTCGGCAGCGGGCGGGTCGCGGTCTGGGGTGACAGCTCCACCATCGACGACGGCACCGGCCAGTCTGACAACAAGCTGTACGACGGGTGGAACACCAACAGCAACGCGGCGCTGGCGCTGAACGCGACCGCCTGGCTCGGCGGCGGCTCGACCAGCGGCGGCGGTGGCACCGGCGGCGGTACCTGCACCGCCGGCCAGCTGATCAGCAACGCGGGCTTCGAGAGCGGCAGCATCGGCTGGTCCGCGAGCTCCGGCGTGATCACCAGCAGCTCGCAGGAGCCGGCGCACACCGGCTCGTACAAGGCGTGGCTGGACGGCTACGGCACCGCGCACACCGACACGCTGTCCCGGTCGGTGGCCGTCCCGGCCGACTGCGGCACCGCGACGTTCTCGTACTGGCTGCACATCGACACCGCCGAGACCAGCAGCACCGCGTACGACAAGCTGACGCTCGACGCGGTCACCTCGGCCGGGACGACCACGCTGGCCAGCTACTCCAACACCAACGCGACCTCCGGCTACGTGCAGAAGTCCGTCGACGTCTCCGGGTACGCGGGGCAGACCGTCACCCTCCGCTTCACCGGCACCGAGGGCTCCAAGCTGCAGACGTCGTTCGTCATCGACGACACCGCCCTCGACGTCTCCTGAACTCGTCGTGCCGCCGGGTCCTCGCCCCCCGGCGGCACGCCCGGACCGCACTGTCGGGCGGGATTTCCCGCCCGCGGATCGCCCGCGCCGGGCCGATAACCGACGACGGTCTCCCCTCACCGTCACCGGCCCGGCCAGGTGCGGGCGATCCGCACCGTACGGCCGATGGCGGCCCGCACGTGCTGCCGCCATGATCATCGCGTGCTGCTGACCGTGGTCTCCCGAGCGACGACGATCGTCGCGGTGTTCGCGGCGGGGGCGGTCCTGTGGTCGCTCGCGCCGGGCGCCCCGCCGCTGGGTGCACCCTTCGTCGCCGGCACGAGCGCCGTTGCCGCCTGCCTGTACGCCATCGCCGTCGTCAGCCTGGTCCGGCGCGGCAACCGCTCCGCCCGCGACATCCGCCTGCTGCTCGCGGCCGCGCCCCGATGGCGGTTGATCCTCGCCGGCGCCTTGATCGCATGCTTCGTCGCGGCCGCGATCATCACCGTGTCGTTGATGGATCTCCGGGGCGCACCGACGATCCATCACGGCCACTACGCGCTCGACGATCACGGCAGGTTCACGGTGGTCTCGAAGCGTACGTACGACGAGCAGACCCGTGTCGGGCTTCGCATTCCGCTCATCGTCGTCGGCGCCCTGAACGCCGTCGGCGGAGCACTCACCGCGGGCGCACTACGGCGCCGCGACGACGGTACGGGTGAACGGTCCCTGCTTCGCGGAGCCATGGCGGAGTTCCGAACCGACCGGTGGTGAATCCCGGGTCAGCCATCGGCGCCGGCCCTACCGGGGCGTGTCTTCGGAATCCGCCCCGGCGCCGGATGACCACACGCGCCGGTGGCCGGACCGGTGGGGTCAGGTGTTGCGGGCGGCGAGGTCGCGCTTGATCTCGCGGGGCAGGGCGAAGGTCTGCCGCTCCTGCACGGTGGTGATCTCCTCGACGTCGGCGTACCCGCGTGCGGCGAGGTGGCCGAGAGCCTGCTCGATCAGGTCCTCCGGTACCGAGGCGCCGGAGGTGAGGCCGACCGTCGAGGCGCCGGTGAGCCAGCCGTCGTCGATCTCCGACGCGAAGTCGATCAGGTACGACGCGCGGGCGCCGGCCTCCAGGGCCACCTCGCGCAGGCGTACCGAGTTGGACGAGTTGCGGGACCCGATCACCAGCAGCACGTCGCAGTCGGGTGCGATCTGCTTGACGACCTGCTGCCGGTTCTGCGTCGCGTAGCAGATGTCGTCGGACGGCGGCGACTGCAGCCCGGGGAACTTGGCCTTCAGCCGGTCGACGGTCTCCAGCGTCTCGTCGACCGACAGCGTGGTCTGGGACAGCCACACCACCTTGCTCGGGTCGCGGACCTCGACCTGGTCGACCGAGTCGGGCCCGTCGACCAGGGTGACGTGCTCGGGCGCCTCGCCGCTGGTGCCGACGACCTCCTCGTGCCCCTCGTGCCCGATGAGCAGGATGTCGTACTCGTCCCTCGCGTACCGCCGGGCCTCCTGGTGCACCTTGGTGACCAGCGGGCAGGTCGCGTCGATGGCGTGCAGGTTGCGCTGCCGGGCCTGCTCGTGCACCTCGGGGGCGACGCCGTGGGCCGAGAAGATCACCGTGGCACCCTCCGGTACCTCGTCGTTCTCCTCGACGAAGATCGCGCCCTTGCGCTCCAGCGTCTGCACCACGTGCTTGTTGTGCACGATCTGTTTCCGCACGTAGATGGGTGCGCCGTAGAGTTCGAGCGCGCGCTCGACGGTCTCCACGGCTCGGTCGACGCCGGCGCAGTATCCGCGCGGCCTGGCCAGCAGCACCCGCTTCGTCATGATCCCCATGGTAGGCCGCCGCCCTGGTACCGCAGGCCGAGGTGAGGTCCTCCACAAACCGCGCGGGCGCGCCCGCCATGCGCACCCGGTACAGGACCTAAGCTCGTCGGATGGCCGAATCTGCCGCCGAGGCGCCCCGTACCAGCCCGGACGAGCCCTGGCCGGTACGGGTGGTCAGCCAGAAGATCTCCGCCTGGATCGCCCGGCTCGGCTGGGTCTGGGTGGACGGGCAGATCGCGCAGGTCAGCCGCCGTCCGGGCGCCGGGCTGGTGTTCCTGACGCTGCGCGATCCGTCGGCCGAGATGAGCCTGTCGGTGACCTGCTACCGGGACACGTTCGAGTCGTGCGACCCGCCGCTGCGGGAGGGTTCCCGGGTGGTGGTGCACGCGAAGCCGGAGTTCTACGCCGGCCGCGGCAGCCTGTCGCTGCGCGCCGACGAGCTGCGTCATGTCGGGCTCGGTGAGCTGCTGGCCCGGCTGGAGCGGCTGAAGAAGGTACTCGCCGCGGAGGGGCTGTTCGCGCCGGAGCGGAAGCGGCGGCCGCCGTTCCTGCCCCGTACCGTCGGGCTGGTCACCGGGCGGGCCAGCGCGGCGGAGCGCGACGTGCAGAAGAACGCGGCGGCGCGCTGGCCGGCGGTGCGCTTCGCGGTGCGTAACGTGCCGGTGCAGGGTCCGACCGCGGTGCCGCAGATCCTCGACGCGCTGGCCGAGCTGGACGCCGATCCCGAGGTGGACGTGATCGTGCTGGCCCGCGGTGGGGGCAGCGTCGAGGATCTGCTGCCCTTCTCCGACGAGGCGCTGTGCCGGGCCGTGTTCGGCTGCCGTACCCCGGTACTGTCCGCGATCGGGCACGAGACCGACACCCCGCTGGTCGACTTCGTCGCCGACGTGCGCTGCTCGACGCCGACCGACGCGGGCAAGCGGGTGGTGCCGGACCTGGCCGAGGAGCGGCGGGTGATCGAGCAGCACCGGTACCAGCTGGACCGGGCGGTGACCCACCTGCTCGACGGCGAGCGCCGGTGGCTTTCGGCGGTCCGGTCCCGGCCGGTACTGGCGCGCCCCGAGCTGCTGCTGTCGGGCCGGCGCGACGAGGTCGACGGGCTACGGGACCGGGCCCGGCGCGTCCTGGCGCACCGGGTCGACGCGGCCGGCAGCGACCTGCACCACACGGTGGCCCGGCTGCGCTCGCTGTCGCCGCTGACCACGATGCAGCGCGGGTACGCGGTCGTGCAGCGCGCCGCCGACGACGCGGTACTGCGGGACCCGGCCGACGCGGCACCGGGCGCGGCGCTGCGGGTACGGCTGGCCGGCGGCGAGCTGGCCGCCACCGTGCGGCCCGGGCCGTAAGGTGACTGTTGTGACGGACGAGGACACGACGGTCAGCTACGAGAAGGCGCGCGCGGAGCTCGCCGCGGTGGTGGAGAAGCTGGAGGCGGGGGGTACCTCGCTGGAGGAGTCGCTGGCGCTGTGGGAGCGCGGCGAGCGACTCGCGGACGTCTGTCAGCGCTGGCTGGACGGCGCGAAGGAGCGCCTCGACGCGGCCCGCGCGGCCCGCGACGACACCGGGTCCTGACGGTTCCACTGGGCCCGTGGCACGCCGACCATCCGTTCGGTCAGGACCTGGTGTCCCAACGTCGGGTTAATTTGCCGCACCTCCCCTGTCGGAACGCACCGCCGGAGGGCTATGCCTGAGGGCAGCGATCGGCCGAAGCGTGTTTCCGGGGGTACACGCATCGTCGGACCCGCAGACATCGCCCATCGACGTCGTCGGTGGGCGGTGTGCTGTGCGAACCCGCGAGCGGTCAGTGCAGCGAGCCGGCGAGGGTGCGCATCTCGTCGTCGTTGGTCTGGCCGACCACGAGGATGGTGCGGTCGGGCTGCATCAGCGCGAGCACCTGGTTGTTCTTGTCGCCGGTGTAGCGGGCCCAGTCGGCGCCGCCGATGTGCTGGCTGCCGGCCGGCCGGGCCTGCTTGGGCACCGCATCGGCCAGCAGCTTCGCCGCGTCGCCGTTGCTCTCCACGATCTGCGCGAACCCGCCGGACGGGGTCACGTAGCCGAGCCGCAACGTCACCGTGCCGTGCTTGTCGGTGGTCTCCGCGCTGGTGACCTTCCAGTCGGGCCCGAGCCGCCGCGGCGTCACGACCGGGAACCGGTCGGCCTGCTGGGCCTGGGTGATGGCCGGCTTCGCGTCGACCACGGTGACCTGCCGGTCCGAGGACAGGTAGCGCCACACGCCGACCGCGATCAGGATCGGCACCAGCAGCACCGCCATCGAGATGACCATGTCCCGGCTGGTGCCGCCGCGGCGACGGCGCCGCGTCGGCTCACCCTCGGTCGGAGCCGGGGGCGTGCCCTCGTCTGTGTACAGCGGTACTCGGCGCGCCACGTACCCATCGTCGCCGATCGACGCGGCCGCGACCACGCCGGGGTGGCCACGGGCCCTGGGTCACGGCGCGCCCGCGCGCTGCGTACCGATCTGCCAGGATTCGAGGGAGTGCTCAGCTGGCGGAGGGGAAGACCATGGCAGACGCTTCGCGACACACCGAGGTGCTGGACCGAAACCTGGCGTTGGAGCTGGTACGGGTCACCGAGGCGGCGGCGATGGCCGCGGGCCGGTGGGTCGGCCGGGGCGACAAGGAGGGCGGCGACGGCGCCGCGGTCGACGCCATGCGCCAGCTGATCAACTCGATCCAGATGCGCGGCGTGGTGATCATCGGCGAGGGCGAGAAGGACAACGCGCCGATGCTCTACAACGGCGAGCGGGTCGGCGACGGTACCGGGCCGGAGGTCGACGTGGCGGTCGACCCGGTCGACGGGACCACGCTGATGGCGGCCGGGATGCCGAACGCGCTGGCGGTACTCGCGGTGGCCGAGCGCGGCGCGATGTTCGACCCGTCGGCGGTCTTCTACATGGACAAGCTGGCCGTCGGCCCGGACTGCGCCGACGTCGTCGACATCGAGGCGCCGGTCCGGGAGAACCTGCGGCGGGTCGCGAAGGCGAAACGCACCAGCATCTCCGACGTCACGGTGTGCGTGCTGGACCGGCCGCGACACGACCGGCTGGTGGCGGAGATCCGGGAGACCGGCGCGCGCATCCAGTTCATCCGGGACGGGGACGTGGCCGGCGCGATCAGCGCCGCGCGCGAGCAGTCCGGGGTCGACGTGCTGATGGGCATCGGCGGTACCCCGGAGGGCATCATCGCCGCCTGCGCGATGAAGTGTCTCGGTGGCGCGCTGCAGGCGAAGCTGTGGCCGAAGGACGACGCGGAACGGCAGAAGGCGATCGACGCCGGCCACGACCTGTCCCGGGTACTGCGCACCGACGACCTGGTCGCCGGCGACAACGCGTTCTTCGCGGCCACCGGCGTGACCGACGGCAGCCTGCTGCGCGGCGTCCGGTACCGGTCCGGCGGGGTGACCACGCAGTCGATCGTGATGCGCTCCAAGAGCGGCACGATCCGCATGATCGACGGGGTGCACCGGCTGGAGAAGCTCCGCCAGTACTCCATGGTCGACTTCGGCGGCGACCCGGTCGAGGCGGACTGACCCCGCCCGTTCGACGCCCCTGACGCCCGGCCGGGGCGTCAGGGGGAGGTGCCGCCGGGCATCTCGACGGTGCGGTCGGAGCCGGTCTTGCCCAGGCCGAGGCCGTCGACACCGGGCAGCGTCAGCGTCGGTGACGATCCGCCCAGACCGGTCGTCGAGCCGGTGCCGGTCGGCTTCGGTCGGCGCGCCCGTGGCTGGCGGAACAGGATCGCCGCGACCAGGCCGGCGAGGAAGCCGCCCAGGTGTCCCTGCCAGGAAACGTGCTCCTCGCCGGGCAGGATGCCGCTCAGCTGCCAGCCGAACAGCAGCCCCATCAGCAGGCTGATACCGAGGCTCCACCAGCGCCGCTCCACCAGGCCGCGCAGCAGCAGGTAGCCGAGGTAGCCGAAGATGACGCCGCTGGCCCCGACGGTGATCGAGTTGCTCGGGCCGAACACCCACACGGTCAGCCCGGACACGACCGCGATGAACGCGGTGATCAGGAAGAACCGTTTGGTCTGCCCGGCCAGCACGAACGTGCCGAGCAGCAGCAGCGGCACGCTGTTGGCCAGCACGTGGGTGAAGCTCGCGTGCAGGAGCGGCGCGAAGACGATGCCGTCGAGGCCGGTCAGGTTGCGCGGTGCGATGCCGCCGGCGCGGTCGAGCGCGCCGCCGAACAGGGTGTCCAGCCCTTCGATGCCCCACAGCACCGGGATGAACGCGCACATTGCGAGGAACGCGCGCCCGATCGAGGCGTAGAAGGGCTCGGTGCCGAACCGCAGCCGTTCGTCACCTGTCGCCGTGTCGGTGCGCAGCCCGCCGGTAGCCATGCTTCCTTGGTACCAGCGTCACGCCAGCTCGCCCATCGGGGTTTTCCCCGGTTCCGCCGGATCGAGCACACGAATGCGGCGATACCCGGTCGTACCGTTCGGGTGTCGCCGCGGTTCGCGCTGCCCCGCGCCGACGATCGGCGCGGCCGTGATCTCAGTACCAGCCGGTGGACTCGGAGTGGTCCCAGGCACCACACGGCGTGGAGTAGCGGTTCTTGATGTAGTTGAGGCCCCACTTGATCTGGGTGACCGGGTTGTCCTGCCAGTCGTCGCCGTACGAGGCCATGGAGTCACCCGGCAGCGCCTGCGGGATGCCGTACGCGCCGGACGGGTTCGCGGCGTGCACGTTCCAGCCACTCTCCCGGGTCCACAGCTTGTCCAGGCAGGCCATCTGGTCGAGGCCGAACCCGGCCTGCAGCAACAGCGTGCAGCCGGTGGCGCGGTTCCCGCTGTACTCCTTGCAGGAGCTCGGGACGGGCCCGGCCGAGCCGCCGCTGGTGCCGCTCGAGTCGGTTTTCTTCTGTTCGGCCGCCTTCTTCGCGGCGTCAGCGTCGCCGGCGACCGCCGCGGCATGCTCGCCACCGGCCGCCGCGTGCTGCTTGGCGTCCCGGGCGGCACTGCGGCTCGCCTCCTCGCGCATCTTCTGCTGCCGGTACCCGTCGGTCGCCTGGCGCTGCGCCTGCTGCTCCTCGATCGGGTCGATCGGCTGCCCGACGACCTGCTGCTGGGCCACCTCGGTCGGTTGCTGACCGGGACGGTGCACCGTCAGGTACGCGCCGCCGGCGAGGCCGCCGACGAGGACGAAGACTGCGAACATCCGAACGGACAACTTCGTGCCGATCCGGCTCACGCGTCGTTCCCTTCGACGGGGACAGGGGGTGGAACGGCTACCGTGCGTGCCGGCGACCGTTCGGCGTACCACACTGACGCACCCGAAGGCGACACGCCAGGCCGGAGCCCGCGGAGAGTGGCATCCGTCACCGTCAGTCGCAAACACCGTGAGCCGTACGGACTCGCCACATCACGCTGAGTCAACTCAGTGCAGACGATCGCCCGTTGGTCCATGCCGGGGCCAACGGGCGATCGAGGCTTCAGGTGACTCGTCGGGTCACCCGGAGGTGGTGATCTATGGGGTCAAATCCTCCAACAGATCCGTTACCACTTCAGCGATCCGAGATCGTTCCGACCGGGTGAGTGTGACGTGCGCGAACAGCGGATGGCCCTTCAGCGTCTCGATCACCGCCGTCACCCCGTCGAACCGGCCGACCCGCAGGTTGTCGCGCTGCGCGACGTCGTGGGTGAGCACGACGCGTGACCCGGTACCGATCCGGGACAGCACGGTGAGCAACACGCCGCGTTCCAGCGACTGCGCCTCGTCGACGATCACGAACGCGTCGTGCAACGACCGGCCCCGGATGTGGGTCAGCGGCAGCACCTCCAGCAACCCGCGGGAGACGACCTCCTCGACGACGGTTTCGGAGGCGAGCGCGCCGAGGGTGTCGAACACCGCCTGACCCCACGGCGACATCTTCTCGGCCTCGCTGCCGGGCAGGTAGCCCAGCTCCTGCCCGCCCACCGGGTACACCGGGCGGAACACCACGACCTTCTTGTGCGCGCGGCGTTCCATCACCAGCTCCAGGCCGGCGCAGATCGCCAGCGCGGACTTGCCGGTACCGGCCCGGCCGCCGAGCGACACGATGCCGATCTCGTTGTCCAGCAACAGATCCAGCGCAACCCGCTGCTCGGCGGACCGGCCGTGCAGGCCGAACGCCTCGCGGTCTCCCCGAACCAGCTGGACGTGCTTGTCCGGCCGGACCCGGCCGAGCGCCGAGCCGCGCGGCGAGGACAGGACGAGGCCGGTGTGGCAGGGCAGGTCGCGCGCGTCAGTCAGGTCGAGCGGTTCGCCGCCGTAGAGCGTCGACATCTCGTCGGCGGTCAGTTCCGTCTCGGCCATCCCGGACCAGCTGGGATCGGAGGCCTGGCCGTGCCGGTACTCGTCGGCGGGCAGGCCGACCGACGCGGCCTTGACCCGCAGCGGCATGTCCTTGGTGACCAGCGTGACATCCTGGCCCTCGGCGGCCAGGGCCAGCGCGACGGCGAGGATCCGGGCGTCGTTGCTGCCGTTGCGGAACCCGTCCGGCAACACCGCCGGATCGGAGTGGTTCAGCTCGACCTGCACGGTGCCGCCGTCGTCGTTGACGGGCAGCGGCTCGTCGAGCCGCCCGTGCCGGTACCGCAGGTCGTCGAGCAGCCGGAGCGCCTCGCGGGCGAACCAGCCGAGCTCGGGGTGGTGCCGCTTGCCTTCCAACTCGCCGATGACGACGAGCGGCAGGACGACTGCGTGCTCGGCGAAACGCCGGAACGCGGACGGATCGGACAGCAGCACCGAGGTGTCCAGCACGTAGGTGCGGCGGGGTGAGTCAGGGGCCTTGGTGCTACGACGTGTGCTCACAGGGCCACTCCGCGAGGCGCGCACCTCCACGCCGGGTCGGTGGGAGGTCCCGCCGCCGCGGCGTCCCGGGGCGTGTTTCGGGCCCGCGGCGCGGGCCACCGAACCACGGACCGGCGACGGCACGGCCGTCAGGCCCTCTCCGGCCGGCGCGGTGATCCCCACGCCGGTGACTGCTCGGCCGGACTCGCCCGCACGCGGGCCGGGTGCCGGCCCACCGTGACGACGTACGCCGCATCCGGGCCTCCCGGGTGGCCCGGGACGTCCCCGTACCACGATCCAGACGTTAGCCAGCAAATCCGGATACGGCCAGTAGCCCGCCCTTACTCACTGCGCGTGTCACCCGTCGGTCATGTGTCGATCCTCGTCGTCCCGGCGGCGGCCGGGGCCGAAAACGCGTTGCCGGCGCCGCGGCCGACCTGACACCGTCGGGGCATGCGTACGACTCTCACCCACCTGCCGACTGCCCGCGCTCCGCGTTCCACCGCGGCGCGCCAGCAGCAGCACGTCCGGGTCGGGAGGCGTACCGGCGTCCGACCGTGACCGGGGCGCTCGTCGCGGGGCTGCTCGCCGGGTACGGCATCGCGATTCCGATCGGCGCGGTCGGCGCCTACCTGGTCACCCTGAGCGCCACGTCCGGCCCGCGGGTCGGCGCCGCGGCCGCCCTGGGGGTCGCCACCGTCGACGGCCTGTACGCCGCGGTGGCGGTGCTCGGCGGCACCGCGCTGTCCAGCCGGATCGCCCCGTACGCCGGGGTCGCCCACCGGCTCGCCGCGCTCGTCGTGCTGGTCGTGGCGGGATGGCTGGTCGCCGGCGCGATCCGCCGGTACCGCCGGCACACCACCGCCACCGCCGGCCGCGACACCGCGCTGACCCCGGTACGGGCGTACGCGGTGCTGCTCGGCATGACGCTGCTGAACCCGACGACGCTGGTGTACTTCGGCGCAGTCGTGGTCGGCGGTCAGGCGGGCGGTCTGGGCGGGCCGGCCACCGGCGTGGTGTTCGTCGTCGCCGCGTTCCTCGCGTCGGCCAGCTGGCAACTGCTGCTCGCCGCCGGCGGGCTGCTGCTCGGGCGGCTGCTCACCGGGCCGCGCGGCCGGCTGGTGACCACGCTCGGCGCCGCCGTCGTGGTGGTCGTGCTCGCGATCCGGCTCGCCCTCGGCTGACGGTCAGTGCCCGTAGCGGCGTTGGCGGTTCGCGTAGGACCGGAGTGCGCGCAGGAAGTCGGTGCGCCGGAAGTCCGGCCAGTGCGCCTCGCAGAAGTAGAACTCGCTGTGGGCCGACTGCCAGGTGAGGAAGCCGGACAGCCGCTGCTCGCCGCTGGTCCGGATGATCAGGTCCGGGTCGGGCTGGCCGCGGGTGTAGAGGTGCTCGGCGATGTGGTCGACGTCGAGCACCTCGGCGAGTTCCTCGATGGTGGTACCGGCGGCGGCGTGTTGCTGCAGCAGCGACCGCACCGCGTCGGCGATCTCCCGCCGCCCGCCGTACCCGACGGCGACGTTGACGCGGGCCCCGCCGGTACGGTCCGCGGTGCGTTCCTCGGCCGCCTTGAGCACCTCGGCGGTACGGGCCGGCAGGACGTCCAGCGCGCCGGCCACGTGCACCCGCCAGGGCCGGTCGTGGGCGGACAGCCCGGTCACCACGTCCTCGATGATCCGCAGCAGCGGCTCCAGCTGCGCCACCGGCCGGTTCAGGTTGTCGGTGGACAGCATGTAGATCGTGACGTGCCCGATGCCGAGGTCGTCGCACCAGTGCAGCAGTTCCTCGATCTTGCGACCGCCGGCCTGGTGCCCGAGCGCCGGGTCGTCGAAGCCGTTCTCCTTGGCCCAGCGGCGGTTGCCGTCGATGATGACCGCGACGTGGTGCGGCAGCGGCTTGCCGGACAGTCCCGCGCGAAGCCGTCGCTCGTACAGGCCGTAAACGAGGGTGCGCAGGCTCACGGCTAGGCAGCGTACGCCGACCGCCACCGACCGCAAGCGGCCAAGGGCCCGCGTCGGTGGCGACGAACACCCCCGACCGCACCGGGTGCGGCCACCGGTGACGACCCGGCCGGGTGGAACGGGACCGGACCAGGCCCACCGAAGTACCGGCGCCCACCGACCGGCCGCGTCGGCGGCGACATCCGTACGTCGCCGCCGACGCGGGGGACCGCACCGTGGTCAGCCGAGGTCCGGGCCCTTGCGGCGGAGGTCCTCGACGGTGGACATGGCGCCGCGCAGCTCGCCGAGCCACGCGTCGGCATGCTCGCCGACGAGCCGGACGCACCAGGCCAGGGCCTCCGACCGGGACCTGGCGACACCGGCATCGACCAGCGTGTCCAGCACGACGCGCTGCGGCTGCCGCAGCCGGGTCATCACCGGTACCGACTGGGTGGTGAACAGTTCGCGGGTCTCGCCGCAGGTGACGCCCCAGCTGGCGTGCCGGCGGTAGCGGTGCTCGATCTGCTGGGCGATGCCGATCCGTTCGTCCCGGGTCTGCTCCCGGAACCGGGCGATCCGGCCCTGTTCGGCGCCGGCGCGCTCCGCCTCGGTCACCGGCTCGTCGCCGGACTGCTCGGGCGGCGGGATGGCGCCGACGATCAGGATCTCCTCCCGGTCGACGGTGATGGTCGGCGGCTCGACGAACCACTCGTCGGGCAGCCGGCCGTGGATCCAACCCGCCGCGTCGGCGGCGGACGGCGGCTCGGGCTGCGCCCCGCCGCGACCCCTTCCCCAGCCCCGGTGCGGCGGCCAGGCTCCCTCTCCTCGCATCGTTCCTCCCCATTGAATGAAATGATGATTACAGCATTACACGCGCAATCAGCATTGCCAATGGAGTGGAGCGACGTCAGCGGGCGGCGGCCCGGCGCGCGGCGCGGGAGCCGTTCCGGCGGGGCCGCGGCGCGCTGGTCGCGGTCTCCGGTGGAGCGAGCAGCAGCACCGCAGCTGGCGTACCGGCGAGGCGGCCGAGCGGATCGTCCGCGCAGGCGGCGGCGTAGAAGTCGGCCGGCCGGTCACCGACGCAGGCGAGCACCTGGCAGCCGCCGCCGACCCGGTCGGTGCCGACCACCGCGCAGCCGGCGATGCCGGTGGCCACGTCGTCGCGCAGCCCCGCCCGTACTGCGGCGAGCAGTTCGGCGGCGGCCGCCCCGGGGTCGGTCGGTGCGGCGGCCACCGCGACGTTCGCCGGGAAGGTGGCGCGCTCCACCGGGCCGCGCACCTGCCGTACCGGCTCGCCGGCGACCCGGTCGAACATGCCCTGCCGGTGCACCAGCCGCCCGCCGGCGCCGGCCGCGGCGGCGAACAGCATCCGGCGCAGCCCCGCCTCGTCGATCGCGGTCTGCATCGTCCACGGGTTGCCGAGGCCCTGCCAGGAGCGATCCCGGACGAACCCGGACATCCGCCGCGCCCACCAGCCGGGCCGCAGCTCCCACAGCGGCCGTACCCGACCCTGCGCGACCGCCAGCGGCCGGGCCGCGACGACCAGGTACCAGCAGCGACCGAACCGGCGCCGGTACCGGTCGTCGGCGCAGGCGGCACGCACCCGTTCGGTGACGTACCAGGCGATCGAGTCGGCGTAGGCGTCACCGGCGCGCAGCGTCCGGGTCACCACCGGCAGCCGCAGCCAGCGCGCGCCGTCCACCGTGGTACTGGACGGCCGCTCCGGGGCGGCCTCGACCGGCCGGACCGGCGTGCCGGACTCGATCAGCCGCAGCCAGCGCTCCAGCAGGAACGCCCGCCAGAACCGACCGGCGTCGCCACGGCGGCCGGCCAGCAGATCGCCGAAGCCGGCGACGACCTCCCGCGGGTCGGGCCCGGGCCGGCGGGCGAACGACGTGGACAGGAACGTGGCGTACACGTCGGCCCGCAGCGCGCGCAGTACCGCCAGCGTGGGGTCGGCCGGCGCCGGGTCCGCTGCCGGCACCGCCTCGGCGGGCAGCCCGCGCCGGCACCGGGCCAGCAGTTCGCGGGCCGCGCCGGTACCGGCGACGTGCCGGTACGGCATCTGCAGCGCCACGCCGAAGCGGGTGGTGACCCGGTCCGCCACCCGGGTCAGGTAGCCGGGCGCCACGGTGTCGGCGAGCAGCGCGGTACCGCCGAGCGGGTCCAGGATCGCGTCCACCTCGCCGGCCGCGCGCCGCGCCACCACCCAGGCGGCCAGCACGTCCGGATCCGGTACCGGTTCGCCCAGCCCGGCGAGCAGGTCGTCCACGTCGGCGACGGTCACCGGTACCGGCGCGTCCCGCAGCCCGGGCGCGGTGACCGCGTCCGGGGTGGTCGCCTCGGGGAGCAGGGCGCGGTAGACCGGCAGTGCGTCCGCGTCGTCGCCCGCCGCCGGGTCGGCGGTCGGGAGCGCGTCGGCGGGCGGGACCGGCTCGGTGCGCGCCAGGCCGAGCAGCGCGACGCCGGTCATCGCGCCGTCCAGCCGTACGCCGAGGCGCAGTCCGGCGCCCACCGGCGGCGGCGTGGCCGGCGTACCGGCGCCGTGCGCCACCGGGCGGACGCCGTGCGCTCCGACCTCGAGTACCTGGCCGGGCAGCAGCCGGCGCACCCCGGCGAGGAAGGTACGGGTGTCGACGTCGCAGTCGCCGTCGACGCGGAAGCGCGCCATGGTGTCCGGATCCGGCCGCGCCGGTACGCCGGCGGCGAGCAGCGCGGCCGGTTCGGACGCGACGAGCACCGCCCCGTCGTGCCGGGCGTAGTAGAGCGGCGGACCGTCGCCGTGCCGGCACAGCACCAGCACCCCGCGCGCCGGGTCGGCGAGCACCGCGGCGTACGGGTCGGTGGCCGCCCGGCCGCTGACCGCGCCGGCGCCGCCCTCGGCGTACCGGGCGAGCAGGGTGGAGGGCTCGGCGACGCCGTCCACGACGACGGCCGCCCCGCGGTGGTCGCGGTGCACCTGCGGGATCCCGGCCCGTACCGCCATCGCCAGGTGGCCGGCGTCGTCGTGCCAGTCGGCGACCTCGTCACCGCGCGGCGCCAACCCGCGGACCAGCTCGTCGAGTGCGTGGCCGCCTATACCGAAATACGCGGCAAGTCCTGCCATCTGGCGTCATCTCCATCGATCGGGCGATGACTGATCGTACATACGTGCTCACGGACGGACTTCTCCGGCGTCACCTTCGGATCATGCGGCGAATCCGGGCGGTGACCCGATCGGCCCGTCTACCGTCGAGATCTGGTACTTCGTGCGAGGAGGGGCCCATGATCGAGCCATCGCGGCCGGAGGTGCGGCAGTTCGTCGCGGCGGTCAACGCCGGAGACCGGGCGGCGCTCAGCGCGACCCTCACCGCCGACGCGACGATGTCCGACGACGGCACCGACCGGGACCTGCGCGAGTGGACCGAGCGGGAGATCTTCACCAGCAACGGGACGATGGCG
The DNA here is from genome assembly GCF_018324685.1 of Actinocatenispora sera. Classification (NCBI taxonomy): domain Bacteria; kingdom Bacillati; phylum Actinomycetota; class Actinomycetes; order Micromonosporales; family Micromonosporaceae; genus Actinocatenispora; species Actinocatenispora sera. Next base: position 159,845 of record NZ_AP023354.1, read on the forward strand.
GTCGAGTCGGAGTCCGACGACGGCCTCGACCTCCTCGTCCGCTACACCAACTCCACCTGGGGCGTGATGAACACCCGGTGGCACTTCGTCGTCGCGGACGGCCGGATCAGCCGCTTCGAGACCGGCCAGGCCTGACCCGCGCCGCAGCGGCCCGGCGCTGCCGTGGGCAGCGACCAACCGAGCCGGCGCTGCCGCCGGACAACGACCGGCCTGCCCGGCGCTGCCGTGGGGCGGTGATCGGCCGGCGGGGTTCCGGCTGCGGGCGGGCACGGCACCGAACAGCGAGCGGCCGCGGCGTCAGCGGGACAGCTGGGCGCGGAGCTCGTCGACGGTACGGGCCGGGCGGTCGCAGACGAACCCGCGGCACACGTACGCGGCCGGGCTGCCGTCGACGAGGCCCCGATCGGCGAGTAGCGGCACCCCCGGCGCGTCCGGCTCCCCGGCGACCAGCACGGAACCGGCCGGCGCGGCCCGCCACGCCGCCGCGCGCAGCGCATCGCCGCCCACCACCGCGATCTGGTACGGACCGGTCAGCGCCGCCGCCGCGACCGCCAGCGCGTGCCCGGCGAACCGCGGGTGTTCGGCGACGATCGGCGCCAGTACCGACAGCGCTCCCTCGGCATCGTCGCGATGCTCGGTGGAGCCGGTCAGCGCCGAGTAGGTCAGCAGCGCCTCGGCGATCGCGGACAGCCCGCTCGGCGTCGCGTTGTCGGTCGGGTCCGCCGGCCGGCTCACCAGCCGTTCCGCGTCGTCGGCCGTGTCGTACCACCCCTCGTCGGAGCGGAAGTGTTGCCGCGCAACGGACAGCAGCGCCTCGGCGCGGGTCAGCCAGACGGGGTCGGCGGTGTGCTGGTGCAGCGCGCAGAACGCCTGCGCCACCGCACCGTGGTCGTCGAGCACGCCGGCGGGGGTGCCGACCCTGCCGGCGCGGGACACGCGCCGCAACCGGCCGTCGACGACGTGCACGTCGGCGAGGAACTCCCCCGCTTCGACGGCCGCGTCGCCCGCGGCGGCGTCGCCGGTGAGGTTGGCGTACTCGACCAGGGCGGTGATCGCGAGGCCGTTCCAGGCGGCGACGACCTTGTCGTCCCGGGCCGGCTGTGGGCGCTCGGCGCGCGCCGCGAGCAGCCGCTCCCGGACCGAGTCGAGCCGGGCCACGTCGTCCGGCCCGAGCGCCCCGGCTCCGCCGGATCCGGTGGCCGGCACGGCTTCGGTGGGGTCGGTGGGCAGCTGCAGCACGCTGGTACCGGCCTCGAACGTGCCGGCATCGGTCACCGCGAACGCCTGTGCCGCAAACGATCCATCCGCGTCACCGAGCACCGCGCGCAGCTGCGCCGGCGTCCACACGTAGGTGCTGCCCTCCGCGCCCGCGGCGTCGGCGTCCAGTGACGCCGCGAACGCCGGGCCGGCCCGCAGGTCGCGCAGCAGGAACTCGACGGTCTGCGCGGCGACCCGGCGGACCGGCTCGTCGCCGGTCAACCGCCACAGGTGGGTGTAGGCGCGCAGCAGCAAGGCGTTGTCGTACAACATCTTCTCGAAGTGCGGCACCGTCCAGGTGGCGTCCACCGCGTAGCGGGCGAAACCGCCGGCGAGCTGGTCGTACATGCCGCCGCCGGCCATCGCCGCGCAGGTGTGCCGCGCCAGCGCGAGCGCGTCCGCGTCACCGGTGCGCTCGTACTGCCGGATCAGGAACTCCAGCACCATCGACGGCGGGAACTTCGGTGCCCCACCGAATCCGCCGTTCGCCTCGTCGTACTGGCCGGCCAGCGTCCGGGCGGCCGCGGCGAGGTGGTCGGCGGTCAGCGGCGCCCCGGGGCGTACCGGTGCGGCGGCGCGACGCAGCGCCGCGGTCACCGCCTCGCCCTGCCCCACCGCCTCGTCCCGCTGGTCCCGCCAGACCCCGGCGACGGCCTGGACCAGCTGCACGAACGGCGCCTTCGGCAGGTACGTGCCGCACCAGAACGGCGCGCCGTCCGGGGTGGCGAACACGGTCATCGGCCAGCCGCCCTGCCCGGTCATCGCCTGGGTGGCGGTCATGTACACCGCGTCGACGTCCGGCCGCTCCTCCCGGTCGACCTTCACCGGCACGGTGTGCTCGTTGACCACCGCGGCGACCGCGGGGTCCTCGAACGACTCGTGCGCCATCACGTGGCACCAGTGGCAGGCCGCGTACCCGACCGAGATCAGCAGCGGCACGTCGCGCCGCCGCGCCTCGGCGAACGCCGCCTCCCCCCACTCCCACCAGTCGACCGGGTTGTCGGCGTGCTGCAGCAGGTACGGCGAGGTGGCCTGCGCAAGTCGGTTGGGCATGCATCCCATCCTCGCGCAACCACCGCCGCCCCGCTCGGACACCACCGGACGGGCCGGCCGGACCGCCTCACCAGGTCGGCCCGGCGGGCAAGATCACGGTCCGGCGAGCACGGTGATGGGGACGGTGACGGTGACCGGGCCGGGGCGCACCGGACCCTGGTTGCGCACCGTGGCGTAGCTGCCGTCGGCGCGTTCGCGCTGGTAGGTCAGGCGCAGCCAGGTGTGGCCGGCGCGCAGCGCGTGCACCGTGACGCCGGCCCCGGTCGCGTCGGACAGGCTCGCGACCGACGGGTCGGCGATCGTGGCGGTGACCCGGTTCAGCGGGTTGGCCAGCGCCAGCGAGCCACCGTCGGCGTTGCGCACGTCCGCGCCGACCTGCTGCGTACCACCCACCGACAGCGAGACCGCCGATGCCGAGGCGTCGATGGCGTACGGCGCCACGCCGGACGGGATCGGTTCGTCGGCGGTCGACTGCTCGATCCGCAGCGCCGGATTGCCGTCCGCGTCCGGGTGCTTCGCGTCGAACACGAGGCGCTCGGTGTAGAGCCGGCGGTCCGGCGTCGTCGCGGTCGGCCGGCCGTGGTGCACGTAGTACAGCTGGCTGCCGTCCGGCGAGGCGACGATGCTGCCGTGCCCGGTGGAGTACATGCCCAGCGTCGCGTTCTGGCTCAGTACCGGGTTGCCGGGGTGCTTGTGCCACGGGCCGAGCGGGCTGTCCGCGGTCGCGTAGCCCACCCCGTACTCGGGGTCTGCCAGTTGTTCGCCGAGTAGGTGAGGTAGTAGACGGTCCGGCCGTGCACGGTGCGGGCCCAGGTCGTCGAGCCCTCCTCCCAGCGGCGGTCCTTGTTCTGGCCGTTGGTCTTCGCGTAGTCGTTCACGTCGGCGTTCTCCCACGACTGCTTGTCGTGGTCGTAGTCGAGGATGCGCACGAACCCGTCCTTGCGCGCGCCGGTGTCACCGGCGGGCCGGTTCGCGTCGCGGTAGCTCGGCGCGATCGTCGGCATGGTCTGCCCGGTCGGGTCGCGCCACCAGTCGCCGGTCAGCTCGACCGCGTAGATGTTCGACTCCTCGATGTACTTGCCGAGGTCGTCGTCCCACACCCAGTTCCGGTACGCGTTGCGCGAGAAGTACAGGTAGACCCGCCCGTCGCGGTCGAAGAACACGTTCGGGTCGATGAACGGCAGGTACGTGCCGAGCGGCGCGGTCTCGCCCTCCTGCTCGGTGGCCGGCGGCTGCTTCTGGTCCGGCCCCATGATCAGGTTGACGTCGTGGTAGTCCGGGTCGTACGGCCAGTAGTCGATCGGCTGGTCGGTGATGTTGTGGAACGGGCCCGCCGGCGAGCTCGACACGGCCACACCGACCTTGCACGGCTCCTCGAAATCGGCGTAGCCGAACCACTTCGCGGCGTTCGCGTCCGAGCGCGCCGCGTAGAACAGGAAGTACAGGCCGGTCTTCGGGTTGTGGTAGACCTCCGGCGCCCAGAACCAGGTGTTGCCCCACTGGTTCGCGTCCTTCGCCGGCAGCGCGCCACCCGGTACCTTCTGCCACGTGGCGAGGTCCGCCGAGCGGTAGATCGCGAAGTGCCAGCCGCGGTCCGCCCCGTCGGTGGAGTAGGCGTAGTAGGTGCCGCTCGCCTTGTCGTACAGCACGAACGGGTCCGCGGCGTTGACGCTCGCGGCGTTGAAGTAGGTGGCGTTGGTCCGGTGCGGTGGCGCGGCCCGGCCGTGTGCCATCGCCGTCATCGGCGTCCCAGCGAGCAATGCCAACAGCAACACCGCGGTACCAGCGATCCGCAGCCTGCGCATGTCCGCCTCCACCTGTGGCGTCCGCCGGGCGCGCCCGACCACAGATGGATCAACCTAGCCAGGCCGTACCAGGCAGTCAATCGCCGGAGCGGTCGCAGCCCGCCGCTACCACAGCCAGTACGCCCGCATCGCCGGCGGTCACTCCTGGCCGGGCTGGGCGGTACGGGCGGACAGCGGAATCACCTGCGCGCCGCGCGAGCTGGCGGCCTCGCGCAGCGTCCACAGCACCTTCGCGGTCTTGTCCGCCGGCATCGGCGGGAAGAAGTGGTAGCCCTGGCCGGCCTCGCAGCCCATCGCGGACAGCGCCGCCTTCTGCTCGGCGGTCTCGACGCCCTCGGCGACCACCCGCAGCCCCAGCGCGCGGCCGAGCTCCACGGTGGACCGCACGATCGCCTCGGCCTCGGGCGCCTCGCCCATCCGCGCCACGAACTCCTGGTCGACCTTGACCTCGTCGACCTCGAACCGGGCCAGGAACGTCAGCGACGAGTACCCGGTGCCGAAGTCGTCCACCGACAGCCGGACGCCGAGCGCCCGCAGCCCGGCCAGCACGTCGTCGATGATGTCCAGCTCGGTCATCATCACCGTCTCGGTGATCTCCAGGACCAGGCGCTCCGGCGGCACGTGGTGCCGGCCGAGCAGCTCGGCCACGTCGGCCGGCAGGTTACGGTCCAGCAGGCTGCGGGCGGACATGTTCACCGCGACCGGGATGTCGAGCCCCTCCGCGCCCCAGCGGGACATCACCCCGAGCGCGACGTCCAGCACGTACCGGGTGAACGGACCGACCAGTTCGCTCTGCTCGACCACGCCGACGAACTCGCCCGGGCCGATCAGGCCGCGCCGCGGGTGCTGCCACCGGATCAGCGCCTCGGCCCCGGTCGGCTCCCCCGACGCCAGATCGATCGCCGGCTGCACGTGCAGGATCAGCTGGTCGTCCACCGCCAGCGCGGCGCGCAGCTCGGCCAGCAGTGCCAGCCGGTCGGTGCTCGCCGCGTCCCGCGCCGGGTCGTACCGGCAGATCGCGCGGCCGGTGCGTTTCGCCTGGTACATGGCCACGTCGGCGCGGCGCAGCAGCTCGGCCATGACGCAGCCGCCGGCCGGCACCGCGGCCACCCCGATCGCCGCCTCCACCGACAGCGCCACGCCGGCGATCTCCACCGGCGCGGCGAGCGCGGCGGCGAGCTGCCGGGCCCGTTCCGCGGCGTACTCGGAACCCTGCCGCCACACCGGCGGGGACCCGATGAGCAGTGCGAACTCGTCCCCGCCGAGCCGGGCCAGCACCTCGTCCGGCTCGATCCGGGCCGACAGCGTGGTGGCGATGGCGCGCAGCAGCTGGTCCCCGGCGGCGTGTCCGAGGGTGTCGTTGACGTCCTTGAAGTGGTCCAGGTCGAGCAGCAGCAGCGCCACCTCGCGCGGCTCCGCGTTCGGCTCCACCCGCAGCTGCTCGTCGCCGTACTCCAGCAGTTTGATCCGGTTCACCAGGCCGGTGAGCAGGTCGTGCTCCGCCTCGTACGCCTTGCGGTCGGCCATGTCCTGCAGCCGGGCGTGCGAGGACGCGTTGTGCAGCGCGGCGCCGAGCGCATCGGCGAACGCGGACAGCGCGAGCCGTTCCCGGGCCCCGACGGTGCTCGGGTCGTGGAACCGGACCCGCAGCTCACCGACGGTCTCGACGCCGACGGACAGCTCGTGCACGAGCACCCCGGCCCCGTCCACCGGCGGCTCGGTGACCGGGTGGACCTCGCCGGCGGTGTCGCTGCGGTACCGCTGGGTCGGCGCGGCGGGGCGGCACACCGCGACCTCGACCGACTCCGGCGAGAACAGCCGGTGCGCGCCGGCGGCGGCCGCGGACACCACCCCGGACACGTCCAGCCGGCTCATCGCGTGCACCGCACCGGCAAGTTCCTGCCAGGCCCGGCGCTCGTCGCCGGCCCGCATCCGCGCCGTGTACACCTCGTGCAGCAGCCAGATCAGCGGCGGCGCGGCGGCCAGGTAGCGGAAGTCGGCGAGGCCGAGACCGACCGCGACCAGGCCGAGCGTGATGTTGCCGGCGAGCATGACGAGCTTCGCGCTCAGGTTGCTGAACACCGCGTTGCGGGCCCGCGCCCGACCGGCCGTCAGCCAGATCGCCGCCGCCGCGAACGGGAAGCTGACCAGCCAGTACGTCACGCCGCCGGCGGCGAGCGCCAGCCCGGTGCGGACGGTGAGCGGTGGCACGTCGCCGACGCCGCCGAGTGCGGCGGCAACCGAACAGGCCGCGGCCACCCCGATGGTGGCCGCGGCCGTGTTGTACAGCGCCTTGATCGGCGCCGCGCCGCTGATCAGGCCGCCGGCCAGCACTCCGACCGGGACGACCGCGACCAGCCAGTGCGGCGGCAGCAGGCACATGCCCACGAGCAGCGCCGCCTCACCCCAGTGCACCCCGAGCCGCTGGCTACCTGCGCGGATCCAGAGCGCGACACTGCGGGCGAGCGCGAACAGACCGATCGTGGCAAGGAAACGGTACGGCCCGGGTGGGTGCTCGGCACCGGCGATCGCACCACCGGCGATCGCCAGCGCCACCAGGCAGGACACGGTCACCAGGACACGCAACCGGCCTGGCACCGCGCCGGAGAAGGGCCGGACGGACTTCATCCGCCTGCCTCCTCCCACACCCGCGCCGCGTCGGCAGCGCCATCATCCCCAGCTGACCTCACGCATGAGCGGTGCACCCCCCTTCTCGGTACGGCAGAAAGGGTCCGGCACCTCCCCGCCACGAGAGTAGGGATGTCCGGTATCAATCGGAATTGGAAAACCGGCCGATGTGACCCGATCGATGGTACCGAAGCGGCCGAAGGGGCGCAGTCCGACAAAACGGTCGGCGCAAAAGTACTCAGAGAGTGAAACAAGGACGACTTCGAGTGGCGTCCGGGCGGCAGGCGATCAGCGCTGGTCGGTCGAACCCGACTGGCTGCTCGCCTCCGCATCACCGGCTGCCTCGCTCTGCTCGGGATGGTCGCCACCGGAATGGCCCTCGCCCGTGTGATCCTGCCCCGAAACCTCGTCCAGCGGGAGGGGCTGCTCGGATGTCGAACCATCGTCGAACCGGGCGGGCAGGCGTCGCAACCGTCGGTTCATGTTGCGGATGAGCAGCACGGTGGCGATCGCCAGCAGGATGATCACGACGAGCCCGAGCGGCCCGGCCATGCCGCCCGCCTCGGTGTCGCCGAAGTTGTTCTTCGCCAGCGGCAGTGCCTGCACCGGCGACGCCGCGTGCACCGACGAGACCGCGCCGGCCACGGCCGACCCGGCAGCGAGCACGGACATCGACGGCACCTCCACACCCTCGGCGCATTCCACGCATCGGCCGGCGCCGTCGCCACTGCGCCGGCCGGTGCGTCAACGGTACGCCTGGGGCGGGGTTCGGCTCAGCGCAGCCCGGCGAACAGGTCGTCCTCCGGCATGGACGTCTCGACCAGCGACTTCGCCAGCTCGAAGTCCTCCGTCGGCCACACCTTCTGCTGGATGTCGAGCGGCACCCGGAACCACTGCCCGTCCGGGTCGACCTGGGTCGCGTGCGCCCGCAGCGCGTCGTCCCGGATCGAGAAGTACTCGCCGCACGGCACCCGGGTGGTGACCCGGCCGCCCTTGTCCCGGCTCCAGTCCCACTTCTCGATCGCCTCGGCCCACGGCGACTCCAGCCCCGCGGCGAGCATCGCCTCGTGCTGGGCCAGGATGCGCTCCTTGCTGAAGCCCATGTCGTAGTAGAGCTTGCTCGGCTGCCACGGCTCGCCGAACTCCTGGTAGCGCTCCGGGTCGCCGGCCGCCTCGAACGCCTCCATCGTCACCGTGTGGCACATGATGTGGTCGGCGTGCGGGTAGCCGCCCTGCTCGTCGTAGGTGGTGACGACCTGCGGCCGGAACTCGCGGATCAGCCGCACCAGCGGCGCGGCGGCCACCTCGACCGGCACCCGGGCGAACGAGTCCTCGGGCAGCTCGTCGACCCGCGCCGGGGTGTAGCCCTCCAGGTAGCCGGAGTCGACGAAGCCGAGCCAGGACTGCCGCACGCCGAGGATCTCGCGCGCCGCCGCCATCTCCTTGGACCGGATCTCGGCCAGGTCGCGCCACACCTCGGGTCGGTCCATCTTCGGGTTGAGCACGTCACCGCGCTCGCCGCCGGTGCAGGTGGCGACCATGACCTCGACGCCCTCCCGCGCGTACCGCGCCATGGTGGCGGCACCCTTGCTGGACTCGTCGTCGGGGTGTGCGTGCACCGCCATCAAGCGGAGATCACCGGACACGTATGCTCCTCGAAACTCATCGTGTGACTTAGCCCATATCGAGCTGGCCAACGCACGGCCGGCTCGCTTTACCAGGTCTCGCTGGCATGATGGAGCCGCTGTCCCTGGGGCGTCGGTACAGCATTCTTGCCGACGCATCTGACAACACTGCGAGGACATCGATCGTGACCAGCATCCGGAGCGGCGTGACGACGCCGACATTCCCGCCGGGCCGCTACGGCCGCCGGCGGGAGCGTCGTGCCACGCCGCGATGGGTGCTTCCGGTGCTGATCACCGGGGTTGTCGTGGCGGGCCTGGCCGTCTCCGTCGGGTACTACCAGCAGTACGGAGAGTCGGAATACCAGGCCCAGGTGGTGCGTTCGCGAGTGGTGAGTTCGTCCACGGTGGCGATGACCCTGCGGATCACGCGCCCCGACGACGAGGCCACCAGCTGTACGGTCCGGTCCCGCGCCTACGACGGCGCCGAGGTGGGACGGGCCACCGTGACGCTCCCGGCGGGTGCGGCCGACGACACCGTCGGCTGTTCACTGCACACGTCGCGCATGGCGTACACAGCCGAAGTCGTGGGCTGCGGCCCGGCGCACTAGCCGACACACCGCAGCCGATCGACAGCATTCCGTAAGTCGGGGTACACCCATCGGTGTGCTCCGCTGCTAGCTTTGGAAATTCGCAGTCAGCGCCGGCATGCCGGCGAGGATCGCACGTGAAGGAGTACCAAGTGTCGACGACCGACCGCGAGGCACCTGTGACCTGGCTGTCCCAGGACGCCCATGACCGGCTCAAGAGCGAGCTTGACGAGCTCATCGCCAAGCGGCCGGAGATCGCCGCTGAGATCAACGAGCGGCGTGAAGAGGGCGACCTGCGCGAGAACGGCGGATACCACGCCGCTCGCGAGGAACAGAGCAAGATGGAGGGCCGGATCCGCTACCTGCAGGAACTGCTGCGCGGCGCGCGGGTCGGCGAGGCGCCGAAGAGCGACTCGATCGCACCCGGCACGGTGGTGACGATCCAGTTCGACGGCGACCCGAACGACACCGAGAAGTTCCTGCTCGGTTCGCGCGAGATCGCCGCGACCACCGACCTGACCGTGTACAGCCCGGAGTCCGCGCTGGGGCAGGCGATCCTCGGCCACAACTCGGGCGACACGGTGAGCTACACCGCGCCGAGCGGCGCCGACATCTCGGTCACGATCGTCGATTTCGAGCCCTACCAGGGCTGACGCTCGACCTCGCCGGAGGCGCCCGTCGCGGTCCGCGGCGGGCGCCTCCGCCGTGTCGGCGGCGGTCCCCCTCGGGTGGCGGGTCCGGGTGTGCCCCGGCCGGCCGCCCGGTACCGCCCGTAGGGGCCGGGGCCGGACAGATCCGCCCCGGAGCCGATGCCCCGGGCCGGTACCGCACCTACCGTTGATCTTGTCCGGACGAGGTCCGGTCAGACGAAGGGGTGAGGGAGCCATGGCGTTGTATCGTCCGCGCGAGGGCCGCATGGTCGCCGGGGTGTGCGCCGGGCTGGCGCACCGGTTCGGGCTGTCGGTGGGCCTGGTCCGGCTGCTGTTCGTGCTGTCCGTGATCCTGCCCGGCAGCCAGGTGTTGGTGTACGTGATCCTCTGGCTGCTGATGCCCAACGAGGACCGGGCCAGCTACCACGTCGCCTGAGCGTTCAGCGGCCGTCGAACGGGCGCTGCGGCCGCTCATCAGGCCGACAGCGGCTCGATCCAGGTGAGGTGGCCGTCGGCGGCGGCGATCCGGCGCGCCGGCCGCGCGCCGGCGCGCACCTGAAGCGCGTAGCTGATCCCGTACCGGCGGTACCACTCCGCGGCGTCGTCCGGCGTCTCCAACGACACCGTGTACAGCCGGCGGCGCCGACCGAGCGCGCCGATCGCGGCGTCGAACGCGGGCCGGCGCTCCTCCGGTACGTGCACCCGGGTGGCGGCGTGCCAGACCACGAGCGGGCGGTCGGCCGGCAGCTCCGCATCCAGCCGCGGCAGCGCGGTGATCGCATCGCCGGTGAGGATCCGCGGCCGGCGGGCGGCGACCAGTTCGGCCGCGGCCCGCAGCAGCTCGTACTGGGCGAGGTTCTCCGGCCAGACCAGGGCGCGCAGCCAGCGGCGCTCGGCCGGATCGGCCAGGTCGACCGGGTGCAGGTCGAGGCCGAGTCGCGCGCCGATCGCGGGGATGCGGGTGGACACCGGCCGTGGCGAGCGCCACGTGGTCTCGATGCGTACGGGGGAACCGGCCGGGCCGACCTCGGTGTCGCCGATGCGGCAGCGGTACGCGTCGAAGGCGAGGTGGATGCCGCCGCTGGCACCGACCTCCAGCAGGGTGACCGGGCCCGGCTCGTCGATCGCGGCCAGCCCGAGCCGCAGCGCGGCGGAGCGTTTGACCACGTTCGTCTGCACCAGGCGGCGGCTGACGAGGGCGGTCAGGTCGGCCTCGTTGGCCCGGCAGAAGTCGGTGAACGCCGTGGTCAGCGCCGGATCGCCGGGGTCGCGGGTGCCGCCGAGCGACCGGTACCAACCGGCGAGCGGCACCGGGGTGCCCGGTTCGGACAGCAGCAGGTAGTGCACCGCGGCGAACAGCAGGTTGGTGGGTTGCTGGCCGGCGCGGCAGTGCTCGGCGATGGCGAGCAGCCCGTCGTCGGCCGCGACGATGCCGGCCAGCCGCTGGTAGAGCGGCGAGGTGGGGAACTCCCGCTCGCCGTGCGAGAAGCGCTGGGCGAGGTCGTGGCGGGTGGGGCGGCGCACGTCGTCGACGGTCATGGCTGCCAGGCTCTGCCTCGGGCCATATATTGTCAATATTGATCGCATCAACATATCGTGGTCGGATGTCCGACCCCCGATGGCTGACGACCGAGCAGGCAGCGCAGCTCCTCGGCGTCAAGGCCGCCACCGTGTACGCGTACGTCAGCCGCGGCCAGCTCACCCGGCACCGCGGGCCCGACCGGCGCAGCTCCCGGTTCGACCGGGCCGAGGTGGAACGGGTCGCCGCCCGGGCGCGCCGGGGCGGTCGCGCCGGCGCGCTCGACGTGGTGCTGGACACCGAGCTGACGCTGCTCGACCCGGCCGGCCGGCTCTACTTCCGCGGCCGCGACGCCACCACGCTGGCCACCCGGCCGTTCGAGCAGGTCGCCGAGCTGCTCTGGGCCGACCCGACCGCCAATGCGATCGCCGACTCGACCGCCAATACGGCCGCCGATGCAACCAGCGATCCGACCGCCGATGCGATCGCCGATCCGATCGGCCGACCCGCGCCCGGGGGTGCGACGGGGCAGGCCGGACCGGCCGCGCAGGGGCAGCCGGAGGCCGCCGGTTGGGCCGCGGACGAGCGGATGCTCGCCGTGGTGCGCGCGGTGCAGGCGGCGCTGCCGGCGGGCACCCCGCCGGCCGACCGGTTCCGGGTCACCGTGGCCGCGCTGCCGGCGACCGACCCCTTCCGGTACGACCAAAGGCCGGCGGCGGTGGCCGCGACCGGCCGGGGGCTGATCGCCGCCGCGATCGACGCCCTGCCGCGCCGCAGCACACCGGTCGACGACGGCATCGCCGCCCGGCTGTGGGCCGGCTGCGCCGACCGGCCGCCGAGTCCGCCCGAGCTGCGCGCGTTCGACGCCGCGCTGGTGCTCAGCGCCGACCACGAACTCGCGGTCAGCGCGCTCGCCGCGCGGGTGGCCGCGTCGGCCCGGGCCGACCCGTACCTGGCGGTGCTGGCCGGGTTGGCGGCGCTCGGTGGCGGGTTGCACGGCGGTTCGGTCGGCGCCGCCGAGGCGATGCTCGCCGAGCTGGCGGCGGGCCGTACCGTCGCCGACCTGGTGGCGGACCGGTTCGGGGCGGGCGACCCGGTGCCGGGCTTCGGCCACGCCGTCTACACCGGTACCGATCCGCGCGCCGAGGCGGTGCTGCGGATGCTCGACCCGGACGGCCCGCTGGCCGGAAGGCTCGGCGAGTTGGTCGCGGCGGTGGGCCGGCACGGTGGCCCGCGGCCCAACTTCGACCTGGCGCTCGGCGCGCTCGCCGTGACGTTCGGTCTCGCACCGGGCAGCGCCGAGGCCGTGTTCGTGCTCGGCCGGTGCGCGGGGCTGCTCGGCCACACGATCGAGGAGTACCGGCACCGCTTCCGGTTCCGCCCGCGCGCCGTCTACGTCGGCACCGCACCGTCCACACCGGACTGACGCGGTACCGGCGGCGAGCGTCCCGGCCCCTCGTCGGTTGCCGCGGAGCGGATCAGGCGGCCGGGCGGAACGCGGCGACGGTGGCGCCCTCCGGGTCGGTGACGATCGCGTACGACGGTGTCGCCGGCGCGGATCACCCGGCCTGGCGGGTTCTCTTCTCGGTGGTCCGGTCGAGGAGCTGTCGGTGGAAGCCGGTGGCGGTGGTGCGCTTCGCCCGGGCCGGCGATGCGTACCGCCGGGCTGCGCGACGCCGGTACGGCCGAGCAGTCCACTGTGGATAGTCGGCCGCGGCGTGGCAGAATCGGCGCGTGTTGACCCCGATCCTCGCCACCCTCGGCTACGTCACCGACGGCCGCAACGTGCTGCTGATGCACCGCGACAAGCGGCCCGACGACCTGCACTACGGGCACTACAACGGGCTGGGCGGCAAGCTCGAGCCGGACGAGGACGTCGCCGCCGGCATGCGCCGCGAGATCGCCGAGGAGTCCGGCCTCACGGTCGAACGGATGACCCTGCGCGGCACCATCTCCTGGCCCGGCTTCGGCCACCACGGTGCCGACTGGTTCGGCTTCCTGTTCCGGATCACCGAATGGCGGGGTACCGCGCACGCCGGCAACCACGAGGGCACCCTGGAGTGGGTGCCGCTGGAACGGCTGTTCGAGCTGCCGATGTGGCCGAGCGACCGGCTGTTCCTGCCGATGGTGTTCGACGACGACCCGACGCCGTTCCACGGCTGCATGCCCTTCGAGCACGGCGAGATGACCTCCTGGTCGTACTCCCGCTGACGCCGCCGTCCCCGGCAGACCGTCTACTGTGGATGTGGCGGCGCCCAGGCGCGGGCCGACCGTCCGCCGGCGCGGGCTGCTCACCGCGGCCGGGTTGCGCGCCGCGGGCCGGCGGCCCGGCGGGGGGTCGGGTGGCCGGGCGGTGATGCGGCGGCGAGCATGTCGGCGGCCACCGGACACCGGGCCGGAACGCGGCGTCGTAGGCTCACGTCATGTTCACGGTGTTGTTGACGATTCACGTGGTACTGGCGGTCTTCCTGGTCGGCCCGGTGGCGGTGCTCCCGATGACCGCGCTGCGCGCGATCCGGCAGCGTGACGCCGCCGGAGTACGCAGCGGTGCGCGGCAGACCGCGGTGTTCGGGTTCGGCTCGATCCTGGTGTTCCTGTTCGGCTTCGGCGTGATGGGCAGCAAGCCGGACTGGTTCAGCTTCTCCGACCTGTGGCTGCTGCTCTCGGTCATCGCGTACGTCGTGGCGATCGTGCTGACGCTCGCCCTGGTGGTGCCCGACCTGCGGCGGGCGTCCCGCGCGCTGGAGGCCGACCCGGTCGACGACGCCAAGCTGGCTGCGCTGCGCGGCCGGATCAGCGCGATCGCCGGGCTGGCCAGCCTGCTGTTCCTGTTCATCGTCGTGCTGATGGTCGCCCGGCCGTTCTGATCCGGCCGCGCCGGGCGGTGGCCGCGTCGGTCGGTGGCCGCGCCGGGCTGCCCCCGCGAGGTCGTGCCGACCGGAGGGTTCGGTCGGCACGGCTGACCCGGCCGACGCCGAGAGGACGAGCGCGGCGGCGCTCAGGACTCGGGCTGCGGGTAACCCGGAGCGTGCCGCGGCCAGGGGGCGGCCGCCTCCAACTGGGCAGCGACGCCGAGCAGCAGCCACTCGCTGCCGGGCGGGCCGACCAGTTGCACGCCGACGGGCAGGCCGTCCGGCCGGGTCCCCGCCGGTACGGTCAGCGCCGGCAGCGCCGCCACGTTCCAGGGCGCCGCGTACGGAGCGTAGCGCACCGCGGTCAGCACGTTGGGCAGCCAGCCGCGGGACGACCAGCGGCGGGCGGCCGGCGGCGGCCCCGCCAGTACCGGTGTGAGCAGCAGGTCGTGCCGTTCGAAGAAGGCCAGGCTGTCGTCGCGCCACCGCTCCGCGTCCGCCTGGCGGACCAGCCCGTGGCCGAAGGCGAACGCGCCGATCCGGGCGTGCCGGCGGGTACGCGGCTGCAGCGTCTCCGGGCCGAACCGCTCGGCGTCGGCGTACGCGGCGGCGAACCAGCGGGCCATGGTGGCCTTGACCAGCCGGGGCGGGTAGTGCGGGTCGGCCCGCCGGGCGCTGTGCCCGAGCCCGACCAGGACCCGGGCGATCCGGCCGACGGCGTCGCGTACCGGGGTGTCGGGCAGCACGCCGACCACGGGGCTGCGCAGCGAGACGGCGACGTTCAGCCGGGGCGGTTCGGCGGGCCGGCGGCCGACCAGCCGGCCACCGCTGTCGGCCAGTACGGCGTGGCCGAGCGCGGCGTCCGCGACCGTCCCGGCGAGGATGCCGTTCTCCGCCATGCCGAACCAGTCGGTCTCGCCGATGTCCGCCGGCACCACGCCGCGGCCGGGCTTGAGCGCCACCAGGCCGCAGCAGGCGGCCGGGATGCGCAGCGAACCGAGACCGTCGTTGCCGTGCGCGATCGGCACCATGCCGGCGGCCACCGCCGCGGCCGACCCGCCGGACGAGCCGCCCGGCGTGTGGTCGAGCTGCCACGGGTTGCGGGTGATCGCGGTCTCGTCGTCGGTGACCGGGAACAGCGCCAGCTCCGGCATCCGGGTGGTACCGACGACGACGGCGCCGGCGCCGCGCAGCCGGTGGACCACCTCGTGGTCGGCCTCGGCGGGCGGCAGGCTCGCGGCGGCCGACCCGTACCAGAGGGTCTCGCCGGCGATCGGCACGTTCTCCTTGACGGCGACCGGGACCCCGGCGAGGGCGAGCCCGCCGAGGTCGGGCAGGTCGTCGATGACGTTCGCCTCGCCGAGCGCGGGCACCGTGCGGACCTCGCGGAAGGCGTGCAGTTGCGCGTCGGCAGCGGGCAGCGCGCGCAGGTGCTCGTCGACCACCTCACCGGCGGTGGCGTCGCCGCGCCGTACCGCCCGCGCGATCTCGCCCGCCGTGGCACCGACCCAAGCCATGACCCCGCCCCCTTTTCGGCAGCAGCGCGTCCATGGTGCCAGTCCCGGCCCCGATGCAGACATCCAGGTACAGCATGTGACACGAGATCACGTACGGTCACCCGGCGCGGGTTCGGGCCACTACTGCGGGATGGGGCCGTAGGCGCCGAGGCCCTCGACGACGAGGCCGTCGCGCAGGCGGAGCACCTCGCTGACCGAGCGGCCCGCCTCGTTGCGGTAGTTGATCACCACGGTGTCCAGGCAGACCTGTACGCCGGTGACGGTGAAGTGCAGGTTGGGCAGCCGCGCCAGCCCGGCGGTCCAGTACTCCCGGAGGGCCGGCTTGCCGACGATCGTGTCGGTGCCGACGACGGTCGCCGCGAACGGGGACCGGAACACCACGTCCTCGGCGTAGCCGGCGAGGACCCGGTCGAGGTCGTGCGAGTTCCAGTTGGCTGCCCAGCTCACGGCGAACCGCAGCGCGTCGTCGATGTCCACACCGGCACCCTACCGGCGCCGGTGACGCGGCCCGGGCACCATTTCCAGATGCTGGGCGAGCCGCGGGTTCGCTTGGCGCACAAGCGAACCCGCACGCGGGTGACGGCGCGACCCGGCCGCCGTGGCGGACCGGCCGCGCCGCGACGGGACCGTCAGGCGAGCGCCTGGTCGAGATCGGCGAGCAGGTCGTCGACGTTCTCGATCCCGACCGACAGCCGGACGAGGTCGTTCGGCACCTCCAGCGGCGAGCCGGCAGCGCTGGCGTGGGTCATCCGGCCGGGGTGCTCGATCAGCGACTCGACCCCGCCGAGCGACTCGGCCAGGGTGAACAGCTTCGCCCGGTCGCAGACCCGGACCGCGGCGTCGGTGCCGGCGGCGAGCCGGAAGCTGACCATCCCGCCGTACCGGCGCATCTGCTTCGCCGCGGTCTCGTGCCCGGGGTGGGTCTCCAGGCCCGGGTACAGCACCGAGGCGACGGCGTCGTGGTTGGCCAGGAACGCGGCGACGCGTTCGGCGTTGTCGCAGTGCCGGTCCATCCGTACCGCGAGGGTCTTGGCGCCGCGCAGGGTCAGCCAGGCGTCGAACGGGCCGGCCACCGCGCCCATCGAGTTGGAGTGGAACGCGATCGCCTCGGCGGTCTCGTCGTCGTCGACCACCAGCGCACCGCCGACCACGTCGGAGTGCCCGCCCAGGTACTTGGTGGTGGAGTGCACCACGACGTCGGCACCGAGCTGCAGCGGCCGCTGCAGGTACGGCGAGGCGAACGTGTTGTCCACCACCAGCTTGGCGCCGTGCTCGTGGGTCAGGCCGGCGAGCGCGGTGATGTCGGCGATCGACAGCAGCGGGTTGGTCGGCGTCTCGCACCAGACGAGCTTGGTGGAATCGGTCAGCGCCGCCCGCACGCTGTCCACATCGGACAGCTTGGCCGCGGTCCAGGACAGCCCCCACCGCGCGGCGACCTTGCTGAACAGCCGGAACGTCCCGCCGTAGGCGTCGTCCGGGATCACCACGTGATCACCGGGCTGGCACAGGGTGCGCAGCAGGGTGTCCTCGGCGGCCATCCCGGATGCGAACGCGAAGCCACGCCGGCCGCCTTCCAGCGCGGCGAGGCAGTCCTCCAGGGCGGCCCGGGTCGGGTTCTTCGTCCGGGAGTACTCGTAGCCTTCCCGGGTGCCGCCGACCCCGTCCTGCGCGTAGGTGGACGTGGCGTAGATGGGTGGGATCACCGCGCCGGTGCGGGGATCCGGCTCCTGCCCGGCATGGATGGCAAGAGTCTCGAAACTCTGGTTCATTGGGCGAGCCTAACGGGTCGGTCGGCCCTCGGGCGCCGACCCGGGCCGGCCCGTAGGGTGTTGCCGTGGCGGACTGTCTGTTCTGTGCGATCGTGGCCGGCGCGGTGCCGGCGCAGGTGGTACTCGACGAGCCGGTCGCGGTGGCGTTCCTGGACGCGCGGCCGGTCTTCAAGGGCCACACCCTGGTGGTACCGCGGGTGCACCGGACGACGTTGACCGATATGCCGGCAGACGACCTCGGTGCCTTCTTCGGCGTGGTGCAGCGGATCACCGGTGCCGTGCAGACCGGACTGGGCGCGGCGGGCAGCTTCGTGGCGCTCAACAACACGGTCAGCCAGAGCGTGCCGCACCTGCACGTGCACGTGGTCCCGCGCAACCGCAAGGACGGGCTGCGCGGCTTCTTCTGGCCCCGGACGAAGTACGCGGACGAGGCCGAAGCGGCCGACTTCGCCGCCCGGATCCGCGCGGCGCTGTAGCCGCTGCCGCCGGGAACAGCGGGCGGGCCGATGCCGTTGCTACTGGTGAGTCACCAGCGAGTTTCGCCGGTGAATCACCAGCGAGGAGGGACGACGTGAACCTGTTCGGCCACTCGACCAGGATGCCCACCGCCGACCAGCTGCTGCCGGGCCGACCGGAGGCGATGCCGGTCGCCGACCGGCACACCGTGCTGGACGCGCCGCTGCGCGGCCCCTGGCCCGAGGGCTACCGGGTCGCCGTGTTCGGGATGGGCTGTTTCTGGGGCGCCGAGCGGATCTTCTGGCAGCTGCCAGGGGTCTACTCGACCGCGGCCGGCTACGCCGGCGGCAGCACTCCGAACCCGACGTACGAGGAGGTCTGCTCGGGTGGCACCGGGCACGCCGAGGTAGTGCAGGTGGTGTACGACCCGGCGAAGGTCTCGTACGAGCAGCTGCTGAAGACGTTCTGGGAGAACCACGACCCGACGCAGGGCATGCGGCAGGGCAACGACCGCGGCACCCAGTACCGGTCGATCGTGTTGACCACCGACGCCGAGCAGGCGGCCGCCGCGGAGCGCACCAAGCAGGCGTTCCAGCCGGAGGTGACCGCGGCCGGGCTCGGCGCGATCACCACCGAGATCGCGCCGCTGGCCGAGTTCTACTACGCCGAGGACTACCACCAGCAGTACCTGTCCGACGCGAAGAACCCGTACGGCTACTGCAATCACGGCCCGAACGGGCTGAGCTGCCCGATCGGCGTGGCCCGCACCGGTTCCTGACCGACGATCGCCACCAGACGGTACGACGGGAGTCGCTCGACGCGGCTCCCGTCGGTGTCTGCCAAGGCAACCCTTCGTGACCAGTCGCGGACGTTGCCGGCGTGGCACGAAGACGGGATGAGCCGATTCGCGAGCCACCTGTACCTTCGTGTTCGACGCACCGGAAAGCGGGAAGCGCGCCGGACACGCTGGTAGAACACGAGGGAGCAGCTCGATGAGCGACGAGACCTACGAGGCCGACGTCAACGGCGACGGTGTCGACGACACCATCGACGTGCAGCACGACGGCAACGACACCGAGTACCTGATCGACACCAACGGTGACGGCACCGCCGACTACCAGGGCGTCGACGAGGGCAGCGACGGCACCCTCGACGCCGTCGAGGCGGACACCAACGGCGACGGCACCGCCGACGTGACCGGCACCTACGACAGCAACGGCAACCTGACCTACGCCGCCGCGGACACCGATGGCGACGGCAGCTACGACCAGGCGGTCGCGCTGGGTTCCGACGGGCAGTACCACGAGGCCGACTACTCGGACCCGAACAACCCGTACATGAACACCTGAGCACCGCTCGACCACGGCGGGCCGCCCCGGTTTCGGGGTCGGCCCGCCGTCGTTTTTGCCGCGGTCCACCCGGCGGTCGGGCCGGGTCCGGGCAGTACCCTCGCGGCATGTGGTTGCGCGCGGGGGTACCGGAGGACACTCGGCGGCTGCTGGCGATCCAGCGGGCGGCGTCGCTCGCCGCCTACGGCCACATCTTCCCGGCCGAGCAGTACCCGTTCCCCGACCAGCAGGTGCTGGCCGAGTCCTGGGCGATGCTGACCGACCCGACCTGCCAGGTGCTGGTCGGCGTCGGTGACGACTCGACCGCGGTCGGGTTTGTCACCCGGCAGGCCGACCTGATCTCCCGGCTGTACGTCGATCCCGCGTACTGGCGTCGCGGGTACGGTGCGCGCCTGCTCGCCGCCGCCGTGGACGGCGCCCGGGCGGACGGGCACCGCAGCGCCCGGCTGTGGGTGCTGGCGGACAACCGCAACGCGCGCTCGCTGTACGAGCGGCACGGGTGGCGGGTCGACGGCCGCACCGGCACCGCCGGCTTCCCGCCGTACCCGACCGAGATCGGTTACCGGTTGGAGCTGGCCGAGGACGCGGTCACAACCGCCGACGCAGCAGCGCCACCGCCTTCGCGAAGTACCGGTGATCGGTCGGCCGGCTGAGGAACTGCACCAGCGCGAACACGTCGATCGCCTCGGACACCGCGCGCCAGTCGGCCGGCAGCGGCCCGCCGGCGGCCCGGAACGCCGCGACGAACCGCTCGGCGTACCCGGCGGGTCGGTCGGCGGCGAACCGCAGCGCGTTGCCGAGGTCGAACATCGGCGATCCGGCCAGCGCGAACTCCCAGTCCAGTACCGCGCTGATCCGCCAGCCGCCGGGGTCGCGCACGGCGAGGACGTTCTTCGGGTTGTAGTCGCAGTGCACCAGCCGCGCCTCGTCGCGGACGGTCTCGACCAGCGGCGCGGACCTCTCGGCCAGCGCCTGCAGCGCGTCGAGTTCGGCCGGGCTGAACGCGGCCGCGGCGTTGCTTCCCGGCAGCTGACCGGCGACGAACTCGGCCAGCCCGGTCGCCACCGGCCCGCCGCTGACGGTCAGGTCGGGGCCGAAGAAGCCGGGCCCGGCGAAGCGGACCGATCCGATCGCGGCGAGCGTCTCGCCCATCGCCGCGCCGATGCCGGCCGCATCCCGCGCCGTGCCGTACCCGATGACGCGGTCGCCGGGGGTGCCCGCGGAGAACGCGGAGACCAGCAGCGGGTCGCCGAGCAGCGCGCCGGCCGGGTCGGCGAGCAGCGGCTCGGGCACCGGTACCGCGGTGTCGGCGAGCCGCGCGGCGAGCGCGGACTCCACCGCGCAGGCGGCCGGATCGAGGTACCGGCGCAGCACGTACCGGTGGCCGGATGCGGTGCGCGCCAGCACGTTGCGGTTGCGGTACCCGCCGGTCAGCGGGCGCACCGCGACGATCGGCGCGCCGAGCCGGTCGCCCACGGCGGCCAGCTCGGCGGCGGTGAACCCGAACCGGTCGAGGACCGTGCCGGCGCCGGCAGGCATCAGGCGGTGGACAGGTAGGCGAGCAGGTCCTGCCGGGTCAGTACGCCCTTGGGCTTGCCGTCGACCAGCACCAGGGCGGCGTCCTCGTGCTCCAGCAGCGCGATCGCCTCGCCGACCGGCTGGCCGGCGCCGATCATCGGCAGCGCCGCGGACATGTGGCCCTCGATCGGGTCGTGCAGGTGCGCCTTGCCGGTGAACACCGCGTCGAGCAGGTCGCGCTCCTTCACCGAACCGACGACCTCGGCGGTGACGACGGGCGGTTCCGCCTTGACCACCGGCATCTGGCTCACGCCGTACTCGCGGAGGATGTCGATGGCGTCGCGCAGCGTCTCGGTGGGGTGCACGTGGACCAGTTCGGGCAGGGTGCCGCGCTTGCCGGCGAGCGCGTCGCCGACGGTGGCGGTCTCGCCGCCGGTGGCGAGGAAGCCGTAGCGGGCCATCCAGCCGTCGTTGAAGATCTTCGACAGGTAGCCGCGGCCGCCGTCCGGCAGCAGCACCACGACGATGTCGTCCGGCCCGGCGGTCTCGGCCACCCGTACCGCCGCGGCGGCGGCCATGCCGCAGGAGCCGCCGACGAGCAGCCCCTCCTCGCGCGCCAGCCGGCGGGTCATCTCGAACGAGTCGGAGTCGGAGACCGGGACGATCTCGTCGCACACGCTCCGGTCGTACGCATCCGGCCAGAAGTCCTCGCCGACCCCCTCGACCAGGTACGGCCGTCCGGTGCCGCCGGAGTAGACCGAGCCCTCCGGGTCGGCGCCGACGATGCGCACCGCACCGTTCGAGATCTCCTTGAGGTACCGGCCGGTGCCGGAGATGGTGCCGCCGGTGCCGATGCCCGCGACGAAGTGGGTGATCCGGCCCTCGGTCTGGTCCCACAGCTCCGGCCCGGTGGTCTCGTAGTGCGACCGCGGGTTGTTCGGGTTGGAGTACTGGTCGGGCTTCCAGGCGTTGGGGATCTCGCGCACCAGCCGGTCGGAGACGTTGTAGTAGGACCGCGGGTCCTCGGGCGCCACCGCGGTCGGGCAGACCTCCACCCGCGCCCCGTACGCCCGGAGCACGTTGATCTTGTCCTCGCCGACCTTGTCGGGGCAGACGAACACGCAGTCGTACCCCCGCTGCTGCGCCACGATGGCCAGCCCGACACCGGTGTTTCCGCTGGTCGGCTCGACGATGGTGCCGCCGGGCTTGAGCTCGCCGGACGCCTCGGCGGCGTCGATCATGCGGACCGCGATGCGGTCCTTGACGCTGCCGCCGGGGTTGAAGTACTCGACCTTGGCGAGCACGGTGGCCCGGGTGCGCTCGCCGATCACGTTGCGCAGCCGGACCAGCGGAGTGTCGCCGATCAGGTCGACGACAGAGTCGTGGTAACGCACGCCGTTGTGCTCCTTCGTTCGCGCCGGGAGGCCCGGCCACCGCCGGTGATGTGCTGTCGAGCTTAACGATGACTCGATTCCCACGGATGGCGGCGGGTGTTCTCATCTTCTACATTTCGTAGTAGCTTCTACTTATGGTAGAAGTTCGGCATCGTGCGGCGATCCCCGTGGCCGCCGACTGGGCAGACCGGCGGCTGGCCGGCGCCCGCCCGCTACGCACGCTGTTCAACAAGGTCTTCCCGGACCACTGGTCGTTCATGCTCGGCGAGATCGCGCTCTACTCGTTCGTCGTCCTGCTGCTCACCGGCACCTTCCTCGCGCTCTTCTTCACCCCGTCGTCCGCGGAGGTCGTCTACCACGGCTCGTACCTGCCGTTGCGCGGCGTGCGGATGTCCGCCGCGTACGCGTCGTCGCTCGACCTGTCGTTCGACGTGCGTGGCGGGCTGATCCTGCGGCAGATCCACCACTGGTCCGCGCTGCTGTTCATGGCCGCGATCGTGGTGCACATGCTGCGCACGTTCTTCACCGGCGCGTTCCGCCGGCCGCGCGAGCTGAACTGGATGGTCGGGTTCCTGCTGTTCTGGCTCGGATTCACCGAAGGGCTGCTCGGCTACTCGCTGCCCGACGACGCGCTGTCCGGCACCGGGCTGCGCATCGTCGACGCGATCATCATGTCGATCCCGGTCGTCGGCAGCTGGATCTCGTTCTCCCTGTTCGGCGGCGAGTTCCCCGGCACGGTGATCCTGGAACGGTTCTACATCCTGCACGTCTTCGTGGTCCCCGGCATCATTCTCGGGCTGATCGCGCTGCACCTGGCGCTGCTGGTCAAGCAGAAGCACACCCAGTGGCCCGGCCCGGGCCGCACCGAGCACAACGTGGTCGGGCACCGCATGTTCCCGGGCTTCGCGGCCAAGGGCGGCGGCTTCTTCATGATCGTGTTCGGCGTGCTGGCATTGCTGGGCGGCCTGATCCAGATCAACCCGGTGTGGCTGTTCGGGCCGTACCAGGCGGCCGTCGTGTCGTCCGCCTCGCAGCCCGACTGGTACGTGATGTTCCTGGACGGGTCGGTGCGCCTGTTCCCGGCCTGGGAGCTGCGGTTCTCGCTGCTCGGCCACCGGTACACCGTGCCCGCGGTGTTCTTCGCCGGGGTGCCGCCGCTGGTCGGAATGCTGCTCGGCGGGCTGCTGTACCCGTTCACCGACCGGCGGCTCACCCGCGACCGGGCCCACCACAACCTGCTGCAACGACCCCGCGACGTACCGGCGCGTACCGGGCTGGGCGCGATGGCGGTGACGTTCTGGCTGGTCCTGACGCTGTCCGCGGGCAACGACGTGATCGCCGACAAGTTCCACGTCAGCCTCAACGCGATGACCTGGGCCGGCCGGATCGCGCTGCTCGTCGCACCACCGCTGGCCTACTGGCTGGCGTACCGGATCTGTCTCGGGCTGCAGCAGCACGACCGGGAGGTTCTTGCCCACGGCGTCGAGACCGGCATCATCACCCGGCTGCCCAACGGCGCGTTCGTCGAGGTGCACCAGCCGCTGGCGGACGGCGACGAACCCGTGCCGTACCGGGGATGGGCGGTGCCGAAGAAGCCGAACCGGATCGGCGTGCTCGACCCCCCGGTGAAGGGGTTCTTCGTCCCCGTGCAGCCGGCGCCGGACGAGCCGGCACCCGCCGAACTCACCGGATCCCGGCGTTGACGCCGGCGGGTCGATTCTGGCGAGGCGTGTCGCTTCTAGCGGGAGGCGTCGCCCACCGGGCCGAACCGGGCTTCCGCGGGGCGCCGGCCACCGGCCGGGGCGTCGTCCGGCTCGGGCCGGTCGCCCGCCGGGGGCTGCTGCGCCCCGGCGCCGGCCGCGCCGGCCGGAGCACCGGGGTACCGAGCCGCACCCGGATGCTGGCCGCCGGGGTGGCCGGCGCCGTACTGCGGTCCGGGCGCGCCGGGGGGCGGCCCGGCGGGGGCGCCGGCACGGGAGCGCTCCCAGGACAGGAACCGCTCGCCCTCGTCGAGCAGCGCACCGGCCAGCCACAGCACCGCGACGCCGTCGTCGGCCAACCCGAACATCAGCAGGAACGCCTCCGGTACCAGGTCGATCGGCGAGACGACGTAGACCAGGGCGACGAGCATCGCGGCCAGCCGGCCCCAGGTGAGGCCGTCGTACTCGCCGTGCATCCGGGCCCGGAACAGCCGCGGCAGCGCGCCGATCCGCCGCGGCAGGCTGGCCCCGCCGCGGGCCAGCAGGGCCCGGCCCAACGCCCGGAACCCGTTGTACCTGCGCTGTGCACCACTACCGGCCATCGACGCCTCCCGGGGTCATGTTGTCCCCATGGTGCCTGTACGTCGCCATCAGTGGAAGGCTCGCGGTCCCGGCGGGTCTCGGGGCAGGCTGGGCGGTATGGATCTCGACGAGGCACGCGCCGTGGTGCGCGACCAGCACCACGCGGTACTGGCAACCATGAAGAAGGACGGCACCCCGCAGCTGAGCCCGGTGACCGTCGGTGTCGACGGCGACGGGCTGATCGTCGTCAGCACCCGGCAGACCGCGTACAAGACGCGGAACCTGCGGCGCGATCCGCGCACGTACCTGTGCGTGCTGCCGGACGGGTTCTTCGGCCGGTGGATCCAGATCACCGGTACCGCCCAGATCGTGGAGCTGCCGGACGCGATGGAGCCGCTGGTCGACTACTACCGCCGCACCGCGGGCGAGCATCCCGACTGGGACGAGTACCGGGCGGCGATGGTGCAGCAGCGCCGCGTCCTGGTCCGGATCACGCCGCTGTCCGCCGGCCCCGACCGGCAGGGCTGACCGATACGGACCGGTCCGGGCCGCCATCCGCCCGGCCGGGCGGATGAGAGGCAACAGACAGGTCGAACTAGCGCGGTCCGGCTAGCTTGAAGGGAGAGATCAACAACGAGGGAGAGATGACATGAGCCGTGCGTCTCGGGCCCATCGCATTGCCCTCGCCGCCGCGTACGGGGGCGGCGGCCTCGGGCTGCTCGGGGCGGCGGCCACCGGGCTGCTGTTCGGCGAGGCGCAGCTGGCGAAGTGGACGATCAAGGTGCCGGACGGGCCGGTGCCGAACTGCGACGGCGACTACGGCACCCAGTTCGCCGCTGACGGGGTCGAACCACTGACCGTCGCCGTGCTCGGCGACTCCACCGCCGCCGGGATGGGCGCCGAGCTGCCCCGCCAGACGCCCGGCGCGCTGCTCGCCAACGGCCTCGCCGACATCCTCCGCCGACCGGTCCGGCTGCACTGCTTCGCGGTGGTCGGCGCCCTCACCGCCGACCTGTACCCGCAGCTCAACCAGGCGCTGGAGCTGCAGCCCGACGTCGCGGTGGTGCTCGTCGGCGCGAACGACGTGACGCACGTGGTGCGGCCGCCGGTGTCGGTGCGGCACCTGTCCCGGGTGGTCGGCCAGCTCGCCGCGGCCGGCAGCCGGGTCGTCGTCGGTACCTGCCCGGATCTGGGTACGATCCGGCCGATCCGGCAGCCGCTGCGGTGGGTGTGCCGCCGGTGGAGCCGCGAGCTCGCCGCGGCGCAGACGATCGCCACGGTCGAGGCCGGCGGGCGCACCGTGTCGCTCGGCGACCTGCTCGGGCCGGAGTTCCTGGCCGCCCCGGAGGAGCTGTTCAGCGCCGACCACTTCCACCCCTCCCCCGCCGGGTACGCGAAGGCGACCGCCGCGCTGCTGCCGACGGTGGCGTCGGTGCTCGGCGGGCTGGGCGAGCCGGCGGAGGAGAAGCTGACCGCCGCCATGCTGCGGTCGCTGCCGCACGCCGCCGCGGCCGCGGCCGACCGGGCCGGTACCGAGGTCAGCGCGGCCGGGCCGACGCCGGCCGGTGGCCGGTGGGCGCAGCTACGCCGTCGGGTGCGTTTGCTCGCCGCCCGCCCCACCGACCCGCATCCACCCGGGACAATGGTGACGGAGCCAGCGACGGAAGGCTGAGCCGTCGCCGGACCGGCGAGAGACGGGAGCGCGCGATGAGGGCTGGCCAGATCGTCCGTTTCGCCGGTCGCGGCGTGCTCGTGTCCACCGCGGGGTTCGTGCTGATGTCGGTCGGGCTGCTCGCCGTCGAGGCCGGACTCGCGCTCGGCCGGCGGTACGGGCAGCCGGCGATCGGCCCGGGCATGCGCGCCACGTTCGGGCCGGCGCACGCACCCGTGCTGAAACTGGCCATGCTGGGCGATTCCACCGCCGCCGGCGTCGGCGTGCACCGGGTGGACGAGACGGTCGGCGGTCAGCTCGCGACCCGGCTCGCCGAGACCGGCGTACGGGTCGCGCTGACCAGCGCCGCGGTCTCCGGTTCGCGCACCGCCGACCTCGATCCGCAGGTGTCGCGCACCCTGCTGGTCGACCCGCCGGACCTCGCGGTGATCCTGGTCGGCGGCGCGGACGTGGTGCACCTGACCGCGCCGAGCCGGGCTGCCGCCGAGCTCGCCGCCGCGGTCACCCGGCTGCGGGCGGCGGGCATCGCCGTCGTCGTCGGTACCTGCCCGGATCTGGGCGCCTGCCGGGGCATCGGGCAGCCGCTGCGGGAGCTGGTCGGGCTGGTCGCGCAGCGGCTGGCCCGGGCCCAGGTGTCCGCGACCCGCGCCGCCGACGGCGTACCGGTCGATCTGGCGGCCGCGGTGGGCCCGCTGTTTCGCGCCGATCGGGGCATGGTGAGCTCCGACGGGTTCCACCCGTCCGCGGACGGCTACCGGATCTGGGCGCACGCGCTGTACCCGGCGGTCGCCGCCCTGCACGGGTCGACGTACTAGCCGGCGGGTCGTCCGGCGCTGGCCGCGGGTACTACCCAGCGGTAACATTCGGCCATGGCTGAAGCAGTGATTGTGGCGACGGCGCGGTCGCCGATCGGTCGGGCGGTCAAGGGCTCGCTGCGCGAGATGCGGCCCGACGACCTGGCGGCGTCCATCATCCGCGCCGCGCTCGACAAGGTGCCCGAGCTCGACCCGACCACCATCGACGACCTCTACCTCGGCTGCGGCCTGCCGGGCGGGGAGCAGGGCTTCAACATGGCCCGGGTGGTTGCCACGCTGCTCGGGTACGACACGCTGCCCGGCGCGACGATCACCCGGTACTGCGCATCCTCGCTGCAGACCACCCGGATGGCGTTCCACGCGATCAAGGCCGGCGAGGGCGACGTGTTCCTGTCCGCGGGCGTCGAGTGCGTCTCCCGGTACGCCCGGGGCAACTCCGACGCGCTGCCCGAGGAGGCGCAGGCGCTCGTGGGCGGCGGCTGGCAGAACCCGACGTTCGCCGCCGCCCGGGAACGCTCGGTGACGCGCGCCGGCGGCGGCCAGCCGGACTGGACCGATCCGCGCGACGACGGCGAGCTCCCCGACATCTACCTGGCGATGGGCCAGACCGCGGAGAACCTCGCCCAGGTGTACGACGTGAGCCGCGCCGCGATGGACGAGTTCGGCGTGCGCAGCCAGAACCTCGCCGAGAAGGCGATCGCGAGCGGCTTCTGGGCCCGCGAGATCACCCCGGTGACGCTGCCCGACGGTACGGTCGTGTCCACCGACGACGGCCCGCGCGCCGGGACGACGCTGGAGGGCGTCGCCGGGCTCAAGCCGGTGTTCCGGCCGGACGGCCGGGTCACCGCCGGCAACTGCTGCCCGCTCAACGACGGCGCCGCCGCGGTCGTGGTCATGAGCGACACGAAGGCCGCCGAGCTGGGGCTGCGGCCGCTGGCCCGGATCGTGTCCACCGGGGTGTCCGCGCTGTCGCCGGAGATCATGGGGCTGGGCCCGGTCGAGGCGTCCCGGCAGGCGCTCGCCCGCGCCGGCATGACCATCGACGACATCGACCTGGTCGAGATCAACGAGGCGTTCGCCGCCCAGGTCATCCCGTCGTACCAGCAGCTCGGCATCCCGCTGGAGAAGCTGAACGTGTCCGGCGGCGCGATCGCCGTGGGGCATCCGTTCGGGATGACCGGGGCGCGCATCACCGGGACGCTGCTGAACAACCTGGACTGGCACGACAAGCGGTTCGGGCTGGAGACCATGTGCGTCGGCGGCGGGCAGGGCATGGCCATGATCATCGAGCGGCTCGTCTGATCGGAGCAACGACCACGGCGCCGGCCGGGCCCGGGCGCATCGCCGCGCGTTCGGCCGGCGCTCCCGGGGCCGGTTTCGGAGTCCCGCGTACGGGCTGCGGCGGCCCCGAAGCAGACCCTAGAGGTCGATGACGACCTTGCCGGGGACGTGCCGACCGGCCTGGAGTTCGGCCGCACGCCGGACACGGCTGACGACCGGCGCCCGGGACCTGCTCGACGAGCTGCCCCCGGCGGCGGCGCTGCGGCGCTGGATGGACCAGTTCGGAGACTGGATCGCCACCAAGAACGGCATGCTGGACACGCTGCTCGCGATGATCGACGCGGGCGAGGTCGCCCATGCGCAGACGCGCGCCGAGCTGCTGACGGCCATCACCACGATCTGCGACGCGGGCCGCGTGGCCGGCGATCTCCGCTCCGACGTCACCGCCGAAGACCTCGCCGCCGCGCTCATCGGCATCTTCACCGTGTACCCGCGGCCCGGGCACGACGCCGGAGCGAGCCGCCTGCTGGACCTCCTGATGGACGGCCTCCGGCCCGCCTCGCGCCCGAGTCGCCCCGAACCGGCCGGGCGCGGCGCCGCATAGCCACCTCGTGCGGGGCAGGCCCACGGGACGGCATCGTCGGCTCGCGGTCAGCCCGGCGAGCGCGGCGGGCCGACGCCTCGGCCGCCTCGTGCCGTCAGTGATGCGGCTCGGGAAAGAGGGTGCGGTGCGTGGCGCGCAGGGCCGCCTCGGCCCGGGTCAGGACCGGCCTGGGGGCGTCGGCCAGGTCGGTGGCCACCACCCACAACTGGTCAGGCAGGGCCAGATCGTTGTCCAGCCGGGGCACCGGCCGGGCCGGGCGCGACTCCGCCTCGGCGCCGAGATCGGCGAGCTGCTGCACCAGGTCGTACAGCACGTCCGCGCGATGACGCGTGGCGCCCGGCTCGCCGGCGGAGTCGGGCGTCGGCGTGATGCGGGCGGCCCAGGCCCCCGGCGACCAGTGTGCGGTGCCACCGACCAGCCGGCGGGCCAGCTGCGCGAGCTCGGTCACCGGCGCAGGTAGCCGAGCATCCGCAGGATCTGCCAGTACAGGAAGATGAGGCCGACGAGCAGGGCGAACGCGCAGTACCACGCGTACTTCTGCGGTGCGCCGGCCCGGATGCCCTCCTCGACCGCGGCGAAGTCGAGCACGAACGTCAGCGCGCCCACCACGATGCAGACCAGGCTGAACACGATCGGCAGCCAGCTGACCCGGCCGGTCACGCTGTACTGGATCAGGCCGGGGTTGTGCCCGAAGGCGCTCAGCACCAGGTTGAACACGCTGAGCACCACGACGCCGATCAACGCGCCGATGACGAACTTGGTGAACTTCGGCGTCGCCCGCAGCACCCGGAACTTGTACAGCACGGTCATGCCGGCGAAGATCGCGAACGTGCCGACCACGGCCTGCAGCACGATGCCCGGGTAGAAGCTCTCGAACACCCGGCTGACCGTGCCCAGCAGCAACCCCTGGGCCACCGCGTACACCGAGATGACGGCCGGGTTGGTGATCGGCCGGAACCAGGAGAACAGCGCGATGCCGACGGTCGCGATCGCGGCGACCGCGAGCAGCACCCCGGCGAGTGGGCCGGCGGAGGGCAGCAGCACCCAGCTGAGCGCGCCGACCACACCGGTCAGCCCGATCAGGCCGAGGGTGCGGATCACGACGTCGTCGATGGTCATCGGGCGCACCTGCGGCGCCACCATGCCGGGCGTCGTCGGGTACGGCGTCTGGGTGCCGTACTGCCCGTAGCCGGGCTGGCCGTAACCCGGCTGGCCGTAGCCGGGCTGGCCGTACTGGGGGCCGTAGCCCGGCTGGCCGTAACCGGTCTGGCCGTACTGCTGGCCGTACTGCGGGGCGCCGCCGGCCGGCACCCTGTCCCGCACCGCGTTGCGCAGCATGCGGTTGAGCATCGGGTTGGAACTCCTCAACGCCGCCTCCTCGTCGCGTCCACCCAGGTCGGCGGCTGTGCGTGCCGACCGGCACCGATCCAGCGTACCGGCCGGCAGCGCGCGATTGCCCACCCGCGACGACGAACGGCACGTACCGGAGTGTTTCGACTCCGATCAGTGCCCAACGCCCGCAGCGCCGAGTTGGCCCGCGGCCTTGGCGGAGCGGAGGACGTCGGCGGTCTTGACCGAGCCGAGTGCGTCAGCGGCCCTGTGCGGAGCCGAGGACGTCGGCACCGTCGGCGGAGCCGAGGACGTCAACACCGTCGGCGGAGCTGACGTGCACGTAGTCGACGACCATCCGGGCCGGGAACGGGGTGGTGCCGTCCGGGCTACCCGGCCAGTCGCCGCCGACCGCGAGGTTGAGGATCGGGAAGAACGGGTGGTCGAACACCCACGGGTTGCCGTTGGTGTCGGCCGGCGTTCGGGTCTCGTAGGCATGGCCGTCGACCGACCAGACGACCCGGTTCGGCGACCAGTCGAGGGCGAAGGTGTGGAAGTCGTCGGCGAACGCCTGCCCGGCGGGCAGCGAGTAGGTGGCGCCGGGGCCGGCGGCACCGGAGTACCCGGGGCCGTGCATGGTGCCGTGCACGGTGCCGGGTTCGAACCCGACGTTCTCCATGATGTCCAGCTCGCCGCAGCCGGGCCAGCCGGTGCTGCCGATGTCGTCGCCGAGCGCCCAGAACGCCGGCCAGATGCCCTGCCCGGCGGGGATCTTGATCCGGGCCTCGAAGTGGCCGTACGCCTGGCTGAACGACCGCGCCGTGTTGAGCCGGGCGGAGGTGTACTGGCAGGTGCCGTACCAGCAGCGGTAGTTGGCCGGGTTCTCCTTGCGCGCCGTGATGACGAGGTGCCCGTTGCCGTCGAGGGCGGCGTTGGACGTCGAGTCGGTGTAGTACTCCAGCTCGTGGTTGTTGCCGCTGTTGTCGCCGATCTCGTGGATCCACCTGCCGCCGTCCGGCGCACTGCCGGCGGCACCGTCGAAGTCGTCGGTGAACGTGGTGGTGGCGTGCGGCCGTACGGGTGCCGCGCCGGCGGTGGGGGCGCTCGCGGTGGCGAGCACGGTACCCAGCAGGGCGGCGGCGAGGGCCACCGGGCGTCGGGGGATGCGCATCGGATACTCCTTCCGGCGGCGTAGGGAGCCGCTAATCGGAAATAAGGTGAAGTATTCGATTGTCGAGCTTCGAACCTTGAGTCCGGCTTGTCAATATTTCAAGCCTTGTACGCAGCGGGCGCGGTCAGCGGTCCAGCTCCGCGGTCGGTACCGCCGGGGTCGCGTCGTGGTTGAAGCCGCTCGCGGCGGCCGGCTCGCGCGGCACCCGCCGCTCCGGGTGGTCCAGCTTCGCCACCGCCCGGCGCAGGTCGGCGAGCAGCAGGTCGGCCATGTCGACGGACAGCCCGTGCCGGACCACGATCCGCTGCACCGCCGTCTCCTGCTGGTCCGGCGGCAGCGTGTAGGCGGGCACCAGCCAGCCCCGGGTACGCAGCTCCTCGGCCAGCTCGAACAGGTCGTACCGGTGCTCACCGGCGGCCAGCTGCCAGGTCACCGCCGGGATGCCCCGGCGCGGGTCCGCGTCGTACACCAGGTCGAAGTGACCGAGTTCGGCGACGCCGGCGGCGATGTGCTGGGCCACCTCGTACGCGGCCGCCTGCACCTTGGTGTAGCCGGTCCGGCCCAACCGGACGAAGTTGTAGTACGAGGTGATCACCTGGCCGCCGGGGCGGGAGAAGTTGAGACCGACGGTCGGCATCTCGCCGCCCAGGTAGTTCACGTTGAACACCAGCTCCTTCGGCAGGTCGTCGGTCTCGCGCCAGAGGGCCCAGCCGCTGCCCACCGGCGCCAGCCCGGTCTTGTGCCCGGATGCGTTGATCGACTTCACCCGTGGCAACCGGAAGTCCCAGCGCAGGTCCGGCGCGCAGAACGCGGCGACGAACGCGCCGCTCGCCGCGTCGACGTGGATCGGGACGTCCAGCCCGGTACGTTCCTGCAGTTCGTCCAGCGCCGCCGAGATGCCGGCGACATCCTCGAACAGGCCGGTGAACGTCTGCCCGAACGTCGGTACCACCGCGATCGTGTTCTCGTCGCAGCGCGCCACCGCCGCCTCCGGGGTGAGCAGGTGCCCGGCCGGCATCGGTACCTGGCGGATCTCGATGTCGAAGTAGCGGGCGAACTTCTCCCAGCACACCTGCACCGGGCCGCAGACGAAGTTCGGCCGGGAGTGGTCCTTGCCGGCCGCCTGCCGACGGCTACGCCAGCGCCACTTCGCCGCGAGGCCGCACAGCATCGCGGCCTCCGACGACCCGACCGTGGAGGTGCCGACGGTGTGCGCCGGATCCGGCGCGTTGAACAGGTCGGCCAGCATGTGTACGCAGCGGCGCTCC
Source organism: Actinocatenispora sera (assembly GCF_018324685.1). Taxonomy (NCBI): domain Bacteria; kingdom Bacillati; phylum Actinomycetota; class Actinomycetes; order Micromonosporales; family Micromonosporaceae; genus Actinocatenispora; species Actinocatenispora sera. The sequence continues at coordinate 192,246 of NZ_AP023354.1, forward strand.
AGCTCCGCGGTCTGCGGGTACTCGTCCTTGTCGACGATGTTCTTGTCCATCGACTCGGTCATCAGCCGGCGGGCCTCGTCCTCCAGCCAGGTGGTGCAGAACGTCGCCAGGTTCATCCGGGACGCGCCGTCGAGCAGCAACTCGTCCCGGATCAGCTGGTACACCTGGCGGGCGCCGCGTTCGGCCGACGGGAACCTCTCCTTCGGCGCCGGCCGGACCATCACCGAGCTGGCGAACAGGTCCTCACCCACGGCCCCGTCACCGGTCTCCTGCGCTGCGCACATCACTGCCTCCCCCACGGCGATCCGGCGGCCACGCCGGTGCCCCGCAGCCTAACGACGCGACGGGTACGACATGCGCCGCTCGCCGCGATCCCGGCCGGCGCCGCGGGCCGTACCGATGGGTAACAGGTTCGCCGGGCGGCCTTGCCCGGCCGTTGGCGGCGGTTCTATGTTCATGAGGAAATTTCGCGATGTACCTCGTGAATACCCCCACACCGGACCCCCAAGGAGCCCCCCATGCCCCTCCCCCGCCTTCGGGGCCGGCGCGCGCTCGCCGCGCTCGCCAGCCTCGGCGCCGCCGCGGCCACCGTGTTGGCCGGCCCGGCCATCGCGCACGCGGACGGCAACGACGCCCCGGCGTACCACGAGTACGTGGCGCTCGGCGACTCGTACACCTCCTCGTCGGGCTTCGCCAACCTGCCCGACACCAGCTACGTTCCGCTCGGCTGCGCCCAGTCGGTGAACGACTACCCGCACCAGGTGGCGGCGCTGCTCGACGTCGACAAGTTCACCGACGCGTCCTGCGGCGGCGCCACCACCGACGACTTCACCGGCACGCAGAGCGTGCTCGGCGGCAGCAACGCACCCCAGTTCGACCGGCTGACCGCGACGACCGATCTGGTCACGATCGGCATCGGCGGCAACGACATCGGGCTGGTCGGCCTCGCCACCACCTGTATCGAGGACAGCCTCACCGGCAAGTCCTGCAAGAAGCACTACACCTCCGGCGGCACCGACCAGATCTCCGCGAAGATCGCCGCCGCCGAACCGAAGCTGGAAGCCGCGATCGACGGGGTACGCGCGCGCTCCCCGCAGGCCCGCATCGTGCTGGTCAACTACCTGGACGCGGTGCCGGACAACGGCAAGGCCTGCTTCCCCCGGGTACCGATCCTCAGCAACACCGACATGGCGTGGTTCACCGCCAAGTTCAAGGAGATGAACGCGATGCTGGCGACCTCGGCGGCGGGCGCCGGCGCCGACCTCGCCGACACGTACACCCCGACGATCGGCCACGACGCCTGCAAGGCGCCGACCACCCGGTACGTCGAGCCGCTGACCATCCTGTCCCTCAACCCGGTCGGCAGCCTGTCGGTTCCGTTGCACCCCAACGTATCCGGCGCCAACGCCCAGTCCCAGATCGTCTTCGACCGGATCCGCCAGGGCTGACGGGTCGACCGCCGCCGCTCCACTGCGGCGGCGGTCGCCCCGCACTCCCGTCCCGGCGCCGGGCGCCCCGATGCTGGGAGCTACTTCCCGTGCGGTGCGGTCGTTCCGGCCAGGCGCCGCGTCGTGGCGGTGCGGCCGCCCGCTGCCGTCACGGCAGCGCGTGCGCGAGCCGGTGCGCGGCGAGCAGGGCGGTCGCCCGTTCGTCCGGTGCCGCCGCCGCGGCCACCACCAGGCCGCGCAGCGCGACGTCGAGCACCGCCTCGAACGTGCCGGCCGGATCCTTCCCCCGCCGACGCTCCTGCTGCACCGTGCCGACCACGGTGGTCAGCATCAGGTGCCAGCCGAGATGCGCGATCGCCCGGTCGACGCCGGCGGCCACGAGCCGGTCGACGAACCGGCGCAGCACGACCGGGCCGAGGGCGGTACCGCCGGCGCGGGACAGCAGCAACGCGGCGCGTTCCGGATGGTCGAGCAACTGCGCGCGCAGCCCGCCGGCGACCGTACGAACCCACTCCGGCCACGGCTCGTCGGTGTCCGGCAGCACGAGCTCGGCCAGGAACCGTTCGGCCACCGCATCGAGCAGCTCCTCCCGCCCGCCGACGTGGTTGTACAGCGCGTTGGGGCGCACGCCGAGCGCCGATGCGAGCGCGCGGAGGCTGAACCGGTCGTACCCGTCGGCGTCGATCAGCTGCTCGGCGCGGGCCAGCACGGCGTCCCGGCTCAGCCGCTGCCCGGCCGGCGGCGCACCGCGCCGCCTTGCTATATGACTGCCGTCCATATAGCCTCCCTCCCGAGGAGTAAATGTACGCCGTCCATAAACGATCGGAGGAGCCATGCCGTTCTCGGTAACCGGCCGGTGCGCGCCGGTGCGCCCCACGACACCGTTGCCGCGGCGCGGCATGGCCGTCTGGGCGATCGCCACCGTGGCGTTCTTCGCCGCCGTGGGCGGGCTGCCGCGGAGCTGGACCGGCGTCGCCGGCGGCCTGGGCTCGCTGCTGGTGACCGCCGTGATCCTCGGCGCGGTGACGGCCGTCGCGCGCCGGAACCTGGACCGCTGGCTCACCGCGCCGTACGTGCTGGCCGTGCTCGCGGCGGTCGTCGGCGACGTGGCGCTGTTCCGGCACGGCAGCGTGCCCGCCGTGCTGGTCGGGCTGCTGCCCGCCGCCGCCGGGCTGTGGAGCTGGTCCCGACGAGGGGGAGGAACACGATGACGGCACGCGACGCGCTGGCCGGAGCGCTGCTGGTCAACGCGGTACCGCACGCGATCATGGGCATCGCCGGCAAGCGGTGCATGACCCCGCTGCGCGGCCCCGAGTCCGGCCCGGCCGCGAACCTCGCCTGGTCCGCGCTCAACCTCGCCGGCGGGGTCACGCTGCTGGCGACCGGCTGGCGCGGCATCGACCAGCGCACCGCGGACTGCCGGCTCGGCTGGGTCACCGTCGGCACCTTCGCCATGACCGCGTTCGGCGTCGGGTACGAGCTGAGCCGCCGGCTGCGGCGGGAAACCGCCTGACGAACGGCATCGCCGGGTGCCGGGTCAGGCCGCCGGCGCCAGCGCGGCGGCCGGATCGTCGGCGTACGGCCGGATCGACCGCACCGGCTCTCCGATCCGCACGGCACCAGGAGAAACGTTGCCGCTACGGCAGGGCCACGTCACCCGTTGCGGAGCCGGCGGCGGGGCGCGCCGGGCCGCCGGGGCCGGGCGACGGAGCGGGTGGCGGCCGCCGGCAGGGCGAGACCCGCGGCGCGCAGGGCGTCCCCGAGGCCCTGCGCGGCGAGCCGGTCGGCGGCCTCGTTGCCGGGATGACCGGCGTGGCCCTTGACCCAGTGCCACTCTACCTGGTGCCGGCTCGTCGCCGCGTCCAGCGCCCGCCACAGGTCCTCGTTCTTCACCGGCTGCCGGGCGCCGGTCTGCCAGCCGTTCCGCTTCCACTTGGCCAGCCAGGCGGTGACCCCGTTCCGCACGTACGTGGAGTCGGTGTACAGGTGGACCCGGGCCGGCCGGGTCAGCGCGTTGAGCGCCTCGGTCGGCGCGGTCAGCTCCATCCGGTTGTTCGTGGTCGACTCGACCTGGCCGCCGCACAGCTGCTTCTCGTGCTCGCCGTAGCGCAGCAGCGCACCCCAGCCGCCCGGCCCCGGGTTCGGTACGCAGGCCCCGTCGGTGAAGATCTCCACCACCGCACCGCTCGCATCGTCGATCACGCACACACCCTATGAGGTACCCGGGCGCTCGAGGCGGTCCGGGCGGAAAGCCCGTGGTGGGCGGGCTGCCGGTACGGGCAGGATGGGCGGATGGACAGCAGGCCGGAACCCGCGGTCGTCACAACCACGACGGCCCGGATCCCCGCCGGGGTGCGCACCGCGGTACTCGTCGAAGGCGACAGCGACGAGGCCGCGGTGACCATCGTGGCGGCCCGGCGCCGGCGCGACCTCGCCGCCGAGGGCATCGCGGTGGTACCGATGGGCGGGGTGACCAACATCGGCCACTTCGTCCGGCTGCTCGGCCCCGGCGGGCTCGGCGTCGCCCTGGCCGGCCTGTACGACTCCGGCGAGGAGCACGTGGTCCGCCGGGCGCTGGCACGCGCCGGCCTCGGCGCCGCGCAGACCCGCGTCGAGCTCGCCCGGCTCGGCTTCTTCGCCTGCGTCGAAGACCTCGAAGCCGAGCTGATCCGCACCCTCGGCATCCCGGCGGTCGAGCAGATCATCGCGGCGGCGGGCGAGCTGCGCTCGCTGCAGACCCTCCGCCGCCAGCCGGCCCAGCGGGGCTGGACCGACATCGCGATCCTGCGCCGCTTCATCGGAAGCCGATCGCACCGCAAGCTGCGCTACGCCACCCTGCTCGCCGGCGCCCTCGACCCGGCCACGATCCCGGCGCCACTCGACGACCTGCTCACCCACCTGGCCGCGACCGGCTGAGCCGGCCGGGCGCCTCAGGCCCTGGGTGCCCGGAGCGGGGCTCGAACCCGCACGCCTTTCGGCAGCCGCTTTTAAGGCGGCCGTGTCTGCCTCTTCCACCACCCGGGCGCGTCGGAATCACCGTATCCGTCAGCGCAGCGCCACCGGACATGCGAGACCTGTGATGTTGATCAGGCTAAAGAAGCGACGGCGGTGCCGATGGCGCGGTGGAAGGTGGGGTACGCGTCGATCATCGAGCGGAGCCGGTCGATCGGCACCTCGGCGTGTACCGCCAGGGTCAGCGCGGCGAGCACCTCGCCGCCGCACGGCCCGACGGAGGTGGCGCCGACCAGCACGTTGCGGTCCCGGTCGGCGACCAGCTTGACCACGCCGGCGTTGCCCGCCTGGTGGATCCAGCCGCGGGTCTCGGCGGCCACGTCGGCGGTGCCGATCAGGGTGTCGATGCCGGCCTTGCCGGCCTGCGCCGCGGTGAGCCCGACCGCGCCGACCTCCGGGTCGGTGAACGTCACCCGCGGCACGGCGCGGTAGTCGGCGGAGAAGCCGCCCTGGCCGAGGATGTCGCGCACCGCGATGTCCGCCTGGTACATCGCCATGTGGGTGAACCCGCCGTGCTCGGTGACGTCGCCGACGGCGTACAGGTTGTCGGCGGCCCGCATCCGGTCGTCGGTCGCGATGAACCGGTCGTTCGGCAGCCCCGCCTCGACCACGCCCAGCTCCGCCAGTTCGGTGCGGCGGCCGGTCGCGACGAGCAGCCGGCCGGCGATGTGCTCCTCGCCGCCGACCCGGGCGGTGAAGCCGCGCCAGTCGTGCCCGACGTGCTCGACCGCGGTACCGGTGCGGACCGTGACGCCGTCGGCCGAGAAGGCGGACCGGACCAGTTCGGACGACTCGGGTTCCTCGCCGGGCAGCAGCCGGTCGGCCGCCTCCAGCACCGTCACCGCGACCCCGAACCGCGCGAACACCTGGGCGAACTCGCAGCCGATCGGGCCGCCGCCGAGGATCAGCAGCGACGCCGGCAGTTCCTCGGCCCGCACCGCGTCCCGGTTCGTCCAGTACGGGGTGTCGCCGAGGCCGGGGACCTGCGGCGCGGCCGGCTCGGTTCCCGCGCCGACGATCACCGCGCGGTCGGCCCGGAAGACCCGCTCGCCGGAGCCGTCGGCCGGCCGTACCGACACGGTGTCCGGCCCGGTGAGCCGGCCCTCGCCGCGGACGAACCGGACGCCCTTGCCGACCAGCCGGTCGACCGCGACCTGGTCGTTCCAGTCGTCGGTGGCCTCGTCCCGGATCCGCCGGGCGACCCGGCCCCAGTCAGGCCGCACGTCGGTGTGGCCGGCCATCTCGGTCGCCCGGCGGGCGTCGATGAGCAGGTCCGCGGCCCGGACCATCATCTTCGTCGGTATGCAGGCGAAGTACGGGCACTCGCCGCCCACCAACCGCCGCTCGATGCCCACGACCGACAGGCCGGCCTGCGCGAGGCGACCGGCCGCCTCCTCGCCGCCGACCCCCAGGCCGAGCACCACCACATCCACCCGTTCGGCATCCGTCATGATCCAAGACTGGCAGTTCCGGCGGCGCGCTGCATCGATTTCACCGGCACGCCGAACCGCGTTGTTCGTCACGTCACGACCGGGGGATCCCGCTCGACAGCCGCGCGTCTGCAGCGCGGCCCGGCGCTGGGCGGGCGTCCGCGGCGCGGGTGCGGCCGCCCGGAGCGGCGCGGAGTGGGGGATGCATTCGGGCGAACGGCCACGGGCCGGCCGGTCGTTGGGCAGGGTGGGGCGGGGGGCCTGGGGGAATCCCGCACGGGGGCAGGTCATGGTGCAGAACACGACTCGGTTCGCGCACCGGCCGGCGCTGGACGGCGTGCGCGCGTTCGCGGTGGCCGCGGTGCTGGTCTACCACGGTGGCGTCGCCGCCGTACCGGGCGGCTTCATCGGTGTCGACGCGTTCTTCGTACTGTCCGGGTTCCTGATCACGTCGCTGCTGCTCGCCGAGATCGCCGGTACCGGCCGGGTCCGGCTGGCGGCGTTCTGGGGTCGGCGGGCCCGGCGGCTGCTGCCGGCGCTGCTGCTGATGCTCGCGGTGGTGGTGCCGGCGTCTCGCTTCCTGCTCGCGCCGGGTGACCTGCCGCCGGTGCGCGGCGACGCGCTCGCCGCCCTGCTGTACGTGGCGAACTGGCGGATGATCTTCCGCGGTTCGGACTACTTCGCGCAGACCGCCACGCCGACGCCGCTGCAGCACACCTGGTCGCTGGGCATCGAGGAGCAGTTCTACCTGGTCTGGCCGCTGGTGGTGCTGGCGGTGCTGGTCGGCGTGGCCGGGTTCCGGCGCAGCGGCGGGCGGCGGCAGCGCGGCGGCGCCCCGGACGGGCAGCCGTCCGAGCGGCGCCGGTGGGTGCTGTTCGCGGGTTGCGTCGCCGGCGGCGCGGCCTCCACGGTGTTGTGCTGGTTGCTGTACGCACCAACGGATTCCAGCCGCGCCTACTACGGCACCGACACTCGTGCGGTGGCGCTGCTGACCGGCTGCGCCCTGGCCGTCCTGCTGGCACACCGGATGCCGGCGGTGACCGCCGGCCGGCACCGGCGCGGCGGCGGCCGGCGGATCGAGCATCCGCTGCTCGGCACCGCGGCCGTGCTGGCGGTGCTCGGGCTCTGCTGGGCGGCCTCGCACGCGACCGGGTCGACCGACTGGCAGTACCACGCGGGGTTCGCGGCGATCGCGGTTGCCGTCGCGGTGATCATCGCGCACGCCGTACTGTCGCCCGGCTCACCGACCGCGTGGGTGCTGTCCCGGCCGCCGATGGTCGCGCTCGGCCGCATCTCGTACGGGGTGTACCTGTGGCACTGGCCGGTGTTCGTGTTCTGCTCGGCCGGCCGGCTGGGCTTCGCCGGGATCGGGCTGTTCGCGGTGCGCTGCGCGATCACGCTGGCCGTGTCGATCGCGTCGTACGTCCTGGTGGAGCAGCCGATCCGGCGGGGCCGGCTGGTGCCCCGGGGCAGCCGGCTGGCCCCCGCCGGGGTGCTGGCCGGGATGGCGCTGGTGGCGGTCGTCGTGCTCGGCGCGACCGCGAGCCTGCCCGGTGGCGGGCCGGCCCGGGCCACCGGTGGCGGCGGCGAACCGGTGCTGGTACCCAGCAGGTCACCGGCACCGGTCGCCCCGGTGCGCCGGCCCGGCCGTACGCCGGGGGGCGAACCGCGGATCGACTTCTTCGGCGACTCGGTGTCGTGGACGCTGGGCACCTACCTGCCGCCGCATCCGGGACTGGCCGTGCACGTCCGGGCGCTGGAGGGGTGCGGCATCGCGACGCTGCCGGACATCCGGGAACTCGACAGCCCGCACACGAACTATCCCGGCTGTACCCGGTGGGCGAGCCGCTGGCGGTCCGGCGTGACCGCCGACGACCCGGACGTGTCGGTGATCCTGCTGGACCGGTGGGAGCTGATGGACCGCAGGCTGAACGGCCGCTACCAGCACGTCGGCCAGCCGGAGTACGACGCGTACCTGACGAGTCAGCTGACCACGGCGGTACGGGTGGTCGGCGCGCGCGGCGCCGCGGTGGTGCTGCTGACCGCGCCGTACACGCACCGCGCCGAGAGCCCGGACGGCAGCCTGTACGGCGAGGACCAGCCGGCCCGGGTGAACGCCTGGAACGCGCTGCTGCGCACCGTCGCCGCGGCGCGGCACGCCACCGTGCTCGACCTCAACCACGTGCTCTGCCCGGACGGGAAGTTCACCTGGTCGATCCGCGGTGTCCAGGTGCGCAGCGACGGGCTGCACCTCACCCCGCAGGGCGACCAGCAGATCGTCGCACCGTGGCTGCTGCCGCGGCTGTCCGCGATCGCCGACGGCACCGGCCGCTGACCGCTCCGGCGCCGCGGCGCCGGTCGGCCGCGCGGGTCAGGAGTCGGCGGCGGCGGTGGACTTGCCGGCGGCGGCGCGGGCGAAGCGCTGCCGCGGCTCGTGCAGTTCGCCGAGCGCCACCGTCTCGCGTTTCAGCACCAGCGACAGCGTCCAGTCCGCGATCACCCGTACCTTGCGGTTCACCGTGGGGATCCGGGTCATGTGGTAGCTGCGGTGCATGAACCAGGCCGGCCAGCCGCGCACCCGTACGCCGTACACCTGGGCCACGCCCTTGTGCAGGCCGAGGCTCGCGACGCTGCCGACGTACGCGTGCCGGTACTCCTGCGGGACGCCGCCGCGCAGCGTGGCGAGCACGTTGCGGGCCAGCGTGTGCGCCTGCCGGACCGCGTGCTGGGCGGTCGGCCCGCACAGCGCGGTCGGATCCGGGCTGGTCAGGTCGGGCACCGCGGCGGCGTCGCCGGCGCTCCACACCCCGGGCAGCGGCAGCCCGTCCGAGACCGCCTGCAGCCGGGCGTTGCACACCACCCGGCCCCGCTCGTCCAGCGGCAGGTCGGTCTCGCGCAGCATCGGGCTCGGCCGCACCCCGGCGGTCCAGACGATCGTGTCGGCGTCGAACTCCGCCCCGTCGGACAGCACCACGTGGCCGTCCACGCAGGACTGCAGCTGGCAGGACAGCCGGACGTCGAGGCCGCGCATGCCGAGCTCGCGCGCCGTGTAGTCGGCGAGGTCGAGATCGACCTCGGGCATGATCCGGTCCGCCGCCTCGACCAGCACCCAGCGCATCTGCGCCAGGGTCAGCTCCGGGTAGTACCGGGTCGCGTCCCGGGCCATGTCCTCCAGCTCGGCGATCGCCTCGACCCCGGCGTACCCGCCGCCGACGAACACGAACGTCAGCGCCCGGTCCCGGACCGCGTGGTCGGTGGTCGCGGCCGCCACGTCGAGCCGCTCCAGTACCCGGTTGCGCAGCCAGATCGCCTCGCCGATGCTCTGGAACCCGACCGCCTGCTCGGCCAGCCCCGGGATCGGCAGCGCCCGGGTGACGCCGCCCGGGCACACCACGAGCTGGTCGTACGGCAGGTCGCGCGGCGGGCCGATCAGCGGCTGGACGTGCACCATCCGGTCGGCGTGGCTGATGCCGGTGACCGTACCGCCGACGATGCGGCAGCGGCGCAGCACGCGGCGCAGCGAGATGACCGCGTGCCGCGGTTCGATGCTGCCGGCCGCCGCCTCCGCCAGGAACGACTGGTAGGTCATGTTGGAGCGCGGGTCGACGACGGTGACCTGCGCTTCCCCCGGATGGAGTTTCCTCGTGATCCGGTGGGCGAACTCCAGGCCGAGCTGCCCACCGCCGACCACCACGATGCGTTGCGCCACGCCGCGACCTCCGAGCGTCGTACCGCTGCGCGCCACGACCGCCGGGCCGCGCGCCGGTCCGGCCCCTCGCCGACCGCGGCCGGCGGCGGGCCCCACCAAGCGTATGCCCCGCTCGATCACCTCGCCCCGGAATACCCCAGCCCGCCGGCCGGGTCGATCCCGGGATGGTCTCGCGGGCAAGCGCTTGCCGCCATGATCAAGGGGACCGGGCGCCGCGGTCGGCGGGTCAGGGGCGGCGGCGGTGCAGGAGGTAGGCCACACCGACGGCGGCACCGAGCGCGGCGAGCAGCCCGATCACCGGCAGCAGGATCGAGTTGTGGCCGGTACCCGACGGCGGCAGCAGCACCGCGGCGGCCAGCGCGAACGCCACCGTCACGAGCAGCACCCCGCCGGTGCGGGCCAGCCAGCCCAGCAGTACCGACGGGGCGAGCTGGCCGCGCACCGGCAGCGTCGCGGCCAGCGCCGCGGTGCCGTGATGCAGGTAGAGCAGCGCGGCGAGCAGCAGGGTACCGAGCAGGCCGCGCTGCTCGTGGTAGACCAGCCCACCCAGCACCCACACCCCGACGACGATCAGCTCGGTGGCGGTCACCCACGGCCCGTCCGGCCGTACGGCGGCGACCAGCGCGAGCGCCACCGCGACCAGGTAGGACCAGCCGTTGGCACGCATCGGTCCGGTCATCGCGAGGATCAGCGCGAGCACGCCGAACAGCAGTACCGAGCCGCGCACCAGGGCGGGGCCGGGGGCGAGCGAGCGCACCCGGCCGGCGCCGCGCTGCACCGCCTGCTCGGCCCGGGTCACCGTCGGGGACAGCCGCAGCGCGGCGAACCGTCCCGTACCGCCACCAGATCGCCGTCCGGCCGTCATCGCAGCACCGCCCGGGGTGCCCCGGCCATCCGGGTCACGTCGCGCAGCACCTCGTCCAGGCTGCCCGCGCCGGCCCAGGCGACGACCGGTACCCCGACCTCGCGCAGCCGGCCGATCGTGTTGTCCCGGTCCAGCCGCCACAGCCGGTACGCGAGGTCGGTCCACTCGCTGGTCTGCACCGGGCGGGCGTTGTCCGGCAGGGTGTCGACCGCCAGCACGAACCGGCCGGTCCGGGCCAGCTGGGCGAGCATGGTGGAGCTGCGCTCGTCCAGCAGCGGGGTGAGGAACAGGATCAGCGCGTTGGGCGGCAGCAGCCGCGGCGACAGCAGCCGCGAGGTGGGCGCCACGCCGGACGGCCATACCCGCACGTCCAGCAGCCACTCCAGCATGGTCAGGAACTGCCGGTGGCCGGAGCTGGCCCGCAGGTAACGGGCGGACGGGCCGAACTCCAGCACCGAGACGCGGTCGCCGCGGTGCAGGTAGTGCTCGCCGATGCCGGCGGCGGCGCGCACCGTGGTGTCCAGTACCGACGCGGACGCGGGGCCGGCGGAGCGACCGGCCTCGTGCAGCACGTCGAGTACCAGCACCACCTCGGCGTCCCGCTCGGACAGCGTCGCGTTCACGTACAGCTCGCGGTTGCGCAGCGAGACCCGCCAGTCGACCCGGCGCAGCCGGTCCCCCGGCTGGTACGGCCGGACCCCGGCGAGCTCGCCGCTCTCGCCGGGGCGGCGGGACCGGTGCGTGCCGGCGATCCCGGCCGCCTTCGGCATCGCGTCGGCCGCCTCGAACGGCTGCGCCACCGGGTGCACCTTCACCGTGGTCGCCGGCAGCCGGATCGCCCGGCTGCGCAGCAACCCGTCGGCGGCGTACCCGCGCACCTCGACCGGGCCGATCCGGTGCCGGCCCCAGCGCATCGCGCGCCCCTCGATCAGCACGTCGGTACCGGACCGGCCGGGCACCGAGGCCATGTACTCGCCGGCGCCGGTGTGCATCCGCAACCACGGGCTGGCCGGGGTACGCACCGCGACCCCGCTCAGCGGGGCCGGATCCGGGTTGTCGATCGAGACCCGGCCGAGCACCGTACCGCCCTCGGCGCTGATCGTGGTGTCCACCGTCAGCTCGGCGGTCGGTACCCGGCGTGGCCGGCGGGCCAGCCCCCAACCGGCGCCGAGCACGAACGGCAGGCCGAGCACCACCAGGTCGAGCCGGCCGATGGTGACGCCGATGATCAGCAACACCAGCGCCATCCCGACGGCTCGGCGCAACGCCCGGGTCGGCACCCAGTCGTACACCGCCGAGTCCTCGCTGGGGCCGCGCAGTACCGGCTGCTCGCCGGGCTGCGGCGGCTGCGGATTGTCCTGGGTGCGCACCCAGAGGCCGACCTCGCTCAGCGCTGCCCCCTCGGTGGCTCGGTGTAGCGGTAGACCGGGTCGGTTCCGGCCGCCGAGCCGGCCGGCTCCGGCGGCCGCGCCGCGGCATCGTCCATGACCGGCGCCTGGTAGCTGGGCCGGGCGCCGCTGGCCGGCGCGGCGGTCGCCGCGACCACCTCGGCCACCACGTGCGACGGCTCGACCCGGCGCAGCCAGACCTCTGGCTTGAGCGAGATCCGGTGCGCCAGCGCGGGAGCCGCGAACGCCTTGACGTCCTCCGGGATCACGTACGAGCGGTCGGCGAGCAGCGCCCGGGCCCGCGCGCACAGCAGCAGCGCGAGCGAGCCGCGCGGCGAGGCGCCGACCATCACCTGCGGGTGCGACCGGGTCGCGGTGACCAGATCGACGATGTAGCGGCCGATCGAGTCCTCCACCGCGATCGTCTCGACGGTGGCCTGGATGGCCCGCAGCGTGGTCGCGTCGACCACCGGCGCCAGTTCGGTCTCCTCCCGGCGGCGCGACATCCGGTTGCGCAGCACGCCCCACTCGTCGTCAGCGCTGGGATAGCCGAACGAGACCCGCAGCAGGAACCGGTCCAGCTGCGCCTCCGGCAGCGGGTAGGTGCCCTCGTACTCGATCGGGTTCGCGGTCGCGAGCACGTGGAACGGCGGGTGCAGCGGGTAGGTGGTGCCCTCGACGCTGACCTGCTTCTCCTGCATGGCCTCCAGCAGCGCCGCCTGCGTCTTCGGCGGCGTCCGGTTGATCTCGTCGGCCAGCAGCAGGTTGGTGAAGATCGGCCCGGGCCGGAACTCGAAGTCGCCGGTCGACTGGTCGTACAGGAACGAGCCGGTGACGTCGGCCGGCAGCAGGTCGGGGGTGAACTGCAACCGGCGGAACGACAGGCCGAGCGCCTGGCCGAACGACCGGGCCGCGAGCGTCTTCCCCAGCCCCGGGAAGTCCTCCAGCAGCACGTGGCCGCCGGCGAGGATGCCGGCCAGCACCAGCGCCAGCGGTTCGGCCTTGCCGACCACGACCGTACCGACCGCGTCGAGTACCTGCCGGGCCAGCGCACCGGCCTCGGGCACCGGCAGCGGCGCCGGCTCGGCCTCGGGTTGGGTGTTGACCGGTCCGCTCACCGGTTGCCTCCGTCCTGGGCGAACAGTCGCTCCATCGTTCGTACCGATTCGGTCAGCTGCGCCCGGCTCGGCGCCCGCTCGGTCGGCTCGGTCAGCAGTGTCCACAGTGGATCACCCAGCAGCGCGCGGACCCGCCCGGCACCACCGGGTCCGGTGCCGGCCAGGTCGGTACCGTGGTCGATCCGGAGCCGCTCGTCGACCAGTGCGGCGAGCCGTTCGCGCACCGTACGGTCGAAGCTGACGGCGTCGTCGTGAGTCCAGGCGAGCCGGTCCTCCCAGCGGCGGATCGCGGTGAACGGCCGGTCGGACATCTCCGTGGTCGGCGCCGACGGCGCCGGCGGGAACGGCTCCGGCGGCCCGTGCACCGCCACCGCGACCCGGTAGCCGAACGCCACGGCGAGCACCAGCGCGTCGGTCATCCCGTACGGCAGCCGGATCTGCACCACCTGCAGCATCCGCCACAGCACGTCGCCGGCGGCCAGCGCGACCAGCACCATGCCGATCACCCAGCCGGGCGTGATCTTCAACGGCTGGTACGGCTTGCGCATCGGATCCCGCTTGCCCGGTGCCATGACGTGCCCGTACGAGAAGCTCACCGCCGTCCCTCCCTCGTCGAGACGCCGGCGTCACACCCGCGATCCGCCCGCCCCCGCCCGCTCACCGGGTGCCCCCGGCGGGGGTGGCGTCGCGGACCGACAGCTCGGCGGCGAGGCGCTCGAGGGCACCGCGGGCGGCCGCCCGGTCCGCCTCGGTGACCGGGGCCGGCGCGTACCGGGCGGCCCGGTACCGCTCGGCGAGCGCGGTCAGCGCCCGCTCGGCCGGCCCGGTCAGCGCCTGGAACGGTTGCTCGCCGGACGGATCCCGGGCCACGCCGAGCATCCGGCCGACCAGATCACCCGGGGCGTCGGAGACCGAGCGCGGCACGCCGCCGCGCGACGCCAGCTCCTCCAACGTCAGCCAGCAGGCGATCACCGCGGCTCGCGGATCGTCGCCCTCGATCAGCGCCGCCCGGCTGGCCGCCATCGCCGCCCGCACCTCGTCCGCGGTCGGCGCGGCCGGCTCGTCCGGCTCCGGTTCCGGCTCCGGATGCCGGCGGCGCCGCAGCACCAGGCCGTCTCGCAGCGCGAGCATCAGGTACAGCATGATCGCGCCGTACGCGAGGGCGCACAGCGCGGCGATCACCACGACCAGCACGGTGGTACCGGTACTCGAACCGTGCGGCTGCGGCGGCGGGACGACGGTCCGGGTCGGCTGCGCCGGTGGGGTGCCGCTGACCGCCACGGTCGGGCTGATGGCGAGCGGCGGCACGTGGGTGACCCGCGGTCCGCGCGCGTTCGCGCCCAGCGCGGCGACCACCACCAGCAGCAGGATCAGCAGCACCGGCAGGTATCGCAGTCCTCGACGCAACCTGGCACCCCCGTCGCCGTTCGGCCGGCTCGTGCCGCAGGCCGCGACCCGGGCCGGGATCGGCCCAGCGGGCCCGATCCGGCGTCAGATGCCGGCCAGCGTGCGGGCGCGGCCCAACACGTCGTCCAGCATGCCCGTCGTCAGCCGTCCCGTGAAGGTGTTCTGCTGGCTGACGTGGTAACAGCCCAGCAACATTATTTCGGTGCCGACATACTCGGCGCCGTGACCGAACCGCGGGCGCGGCCGCGGCACCGGCTCACCCAGCGACGCTGCCGAGGCCCAGTACGCATTCCAGGCGAACTGCCCCAGCGCCACCACCACCCGAACCGTGCCCCGCAGCAACTCCAGCTCGCGGTTCAGCCACGCGCGGCAGGTGTCGCGCTCGGCGGTGGTCGGCTTGTTCTCCGGCGGGGCGCAGCGCACCGGCGCGCAGATCCGGGTGTGGTGCAGTACCAGCCCGTCGTCGGCGGACACGCTGCGCGGCGCGCTGGCCAGCCCGGCCCGGTGCAGCGCCGCGTACAGCACGTCGCCGGACCGGTCGCCGGTGAACATCCGGCCGGTACGGTTCGCTCCGTTCGCCGCCGGTGCCAGGCCGATCAGCACGATCCGGGCGTCGGTGGCGCCGAAGCTCGGCACCGGGCGGCCCCAGTACGTCTGGTCGGCGAACGATGCGCGCTTGCGCTCCGCCACCTCCTCGCGCCAGGCGACCAGCCGGCTGCACGCCCGGCACACCGAACTACGCGCGGCCAGCGCGGTCAGATCCGCCGAACCCTCGGCCAGCTCCGCCACCGCGGCCCGATCCGCCGCCACCGGGGTACCCGCGTCCGCCACGTCACCGGGGAACCCCGATCCCGGCAGCACGTGGCACCCGAACTCCGTCCGCCGCACCGCAACCATGGGCTCATCCTCCCCGCCCCGCGGTCGCGTCGCCCGAGCGGCCTCCGCATCGCCAGCGGGTGGCAGCCGGCCGTCAGGCGTCGGGGGGCTTCATCGTGACAAGTCCGGCCGGTTCCGCCGGCACCCTCCGGCCGCGGCGCCCGATGCGCCGGACCCGGCGACCGATGTACCCCGGCACGCCGGCGCCGGACCGCGGCCGGCGAGAGCTCAGACCGACAGCGCGATGCCGTCGAGGATGTCGTGTTCGGACGCCACCAGGCCGTCGAACCCGGCCCGCTCCAGGACGGTACCCAGGATCAACGCGCCGGCACCGATCACATCGGCGCGGCCCGGGTGCATCACCGGGATCGCGCGCCGCTGCGCGCGGGTCTGCGCCAGCAGCTCGGTACCGATCCGGGCCACCTGCGCGCGATCCATCCGGGAGTGGTGGATCCGGGTCGAGTCGTACTCCGGCAGGCCCAGCGCGATCCCGGCGATCGTGGTGACCGTACCGGCGAGGCCGATCAGGGTGCGGGCCCGGTGCGCGGACACCGCGGCGAGCGCGCCGTCCACGACCTCGGTGACGTGCTCCCGGGCGGCCGCGATCTCGGCCTCGGCCGGCGGGTCGGAGTGCAGGTAGCGCTCGGTCATCCGGACGCAGCCGATGTCGACGCTGACCGCCGCCTCGGCGCTGCCGGCGCCGACGACGAACTCGGTCGAGCCGCCGCCGATGTCCACCACCAGGTACGGGGCGGCCAGGTCCGCCGGCAGCCCGCCGACGGCGCCGGCGAACGACAGCGCCGCCTCCTCGTCCCCGGTGATCACCTCGGGCGGCGCGCCGAGCACGTCGAGCACCATGTCGCGGAACTCCGCGGCGTTACCGGCATCCCGGCTGGCGGAGGTCGCCACCATCCGCACCCGGCCCGCGCCGAGCGCGCGGATCCGCTGCGCGTACCCGGTCAGCGCCTTGCGGGTCCGTTCGATCGCTTGCGGCGCAAGCATTCCGGTCCGGTCGACGCCCTCGCCGAGCCGGACGATCTCCATCGTCCGGACCAGATCGGTGAGCCGGTCGCCGTCCCGGTCTGCGACCAGCAGCCGGATCGAGTTGGTACCGCAGTCGATCGCCGCGACCCGCTCACTCATCGTCGCCCCCGTGCTCCGTCTCGTCGACGGTCACGCACGGGCCGTCGCTCCACCAGGGCGCCATCGTCGCCAACGCCTCGTCGCCGAACGGGTTGACGCCGGGCCCGGCGGCGAGCGCGTGCGCGACGTGTACGTGCAGGCACTTGACCCGGGTCGGCATGCCGCCGGCGGACACCCCGGCGATCTCCGGCACCTCGGCCAGCTCGGCCCGGCGCCGCAGGTAGTCCTGGTGCGCGGCCCGGTACCGGGCCGCCAGATCCGGGTCGTCGGCCAGCTGCTCGGTCATCTCCCGCATCGTGCCGGCCGACTCCAGCCGGCTCACCTCGGCCGCGGCCCGCGGACAGGTGAGGTAGAACAGCGTCGGGAACGGGGTGCCGTCCGGCAGCCGCGGGCTGGTCTCGACCACGTCCGGGTGCCCGCACGGGCACCGGTGCGCGACCGCCTCGGCGCCCCGCAGCGGCCGGCCGAGCTGCGCGGACATCGCCGCCGTCGCGGCCGGCGTGACCGGCTCGCGCACCGGCGGGCCGGCCGACTCGGCGGCGCTCACCGGTCCGCCCCCTGCACGCTGGACCACACCTTGCCGTACCAGGGGCCGTCGGAGCGGACCCGGCGATCGCTCGAGCCGCTGCCGCCGGGCTTCTTCGGGTCGCCATACACGGCGTACACCTTGTCGCCGGGGCGCACCATCCTCAGCCGGCGCCGCGCCTGCGCCTCCACGTACTGCGGGTCGTCCCACTTGTCGCGCTGACTGCGCAGCTTCGCGATGCGTTCCTTCTGCTGCGCCTGCGCGTCGGTCAGCTCGGCGATCTGCGCCCGCTGGCCCAGGTAGGTCCGCACCGGGTAGGCGTAGGCCAGGATCAGCGCCACGAACACCAGCGCCAGCACCACCGCCCGCCCGGTGAACCGGCCACCCGGCCGGGGCGCCCGGGTCCGGGTGGCGCCGGCACGGCGGCCGGCCGGCCGGGCGGCCGAGTCACGGCCACGCCGTGGTGCCGCGGCGCGACCGGCTGAGGATCGGCCCGGCCGCCGACCTGGGCCGTTGCCGGTACCGGACCGGCCGCGCTGCGCCATCACTGCCTCCCGTTACGGCTTGGTGCCCGATCGCGTCTTCAGCGGGCGAAGCGCGGGAACGCGTCGGCGCCGGCGTAGCGCGCCGCGTCGTCCAGCTCCTCCTCGATCCGCATCAGCTGGTTGTACTTGGCGACCCGCTCGGACCGTGCCGGCGCACCGGACTTGATCTGGCCGCAGCCCATCGCGACCACCAGGTCGGCGATCGTGGTGTCCTCGGTCTCGCCGGACCGGTGGCTCATCATCGTCCGGTAGCCGTTGTTGTGCGCCAGCGTCACCGCGTCGAACGTCTCCGACAGCGACCCGATCTGGTTCACCTTGATCAGTACCGCGTTGGCGGCGCCCGCGTTGATGCCGCGCGCGATCCGCTCCGGGTTGGTCACGAACAGGTCGTCCCCGACGAGCTGCACCCGAGCGCCGACCGTCGAGGTCAGGTGCTCCCAGCCGGCCCAGTCGTCCTCGGCCAGCGGGTCCTCCAGCGACACGATCGGGTACCCGTCGAGCAGCTCGCCGTAGTACTCCGACATCTGCTCGGCGGTCTTCGCCTCGCCCTCGAACTGGTAGGCGCCGTCCCGGTAGAACTCGGTCGCCGCCGCGTCGATCGCGAAGGCGATGTCCCGGCCCGGGGTGAAGCCGGCCTTCTCGATCGCCTCGGTGATCAGGTCGAGTGCATCCCGGTTCGACGGCAGGTCCGGCGCGAAGCCGCCCTCGTCGCCCAGCCCGGTGGACAGCGACCGGGACTTCAGCACGCTCTTGAGCGCCTGGTACGTCTCCGAACCCCAGCGCACCGCCTCGCGGAAGCTCGCCGCACCGATCGGCGCGATCATGAACTCCTGGATGTCCACGTTCGAGTCGGCGTGCGCGCCGCCGTTGAGGATGTTCATCATCGGCACCGGCAGCAGGTGCGCGTTCGGCCCGCCCAGGTAGCGGAACAGCGGCAGCCCGACCGAGTCGGCGGCGGCCCGGGCCACCGCGAGCGACACGCCGAGGATCGCGTTCGCGCCCAGCTTGCTCTTGTTCGGGGTGCCGTCCAGGTCGAGCATCACCTGGTCGATCAGCCGCTGCTCGGACACCTCGTTGCCGAGCAACTCGCGCGCGATCACCTCGGTCACGTTCGACACCGCGTGCTCGACGCCCTTGCCGCCGAACCGGGACTTGTCCCCGTCCCGCAGTTCCACCGCCTCGAACTGGCCGGTCGACGCGCCGGACGGCACCGCCGCGCGGGCCACCACCCCGTCGTCCAGACCGACCTCGACCTCGACCGTCGGGTTGCCCCGCGAGTCGAGGATCTCGCGCGCGACGATGCCCTCGATGGTTGCCACGTAGCCTCGCTCTCCTTGTGTCACCAGCCCGGGCCGCGCTGCACGTCGACCGGGCCTGAACGCCAGCCGCCACGCTGCGGTCGGTCCGCGTCACCGCCCCGTACCACCGGCGGTTCTCCCCGCGAGCGTAGCCAGCGCCGCCGAGCCGGCCGGAACCGGCTCGCCGACGGTCCACGGCGTGTACCGCAAGGGACGAATCGCGCCGACCGGCCGGTCGGATTTGCGCCGGGCGTGCCCCGCGCGGGAATCTTGGTGCCATGCCCGCGAACGCCGCTCAGTGGTGCCCGTCCGCCCCGTCCCGGGGAGCCTCGCAGCCGACCGGCGCCCGGCCGGCGCCGGCGCGGCGCACCGCGGCCCGCCGCGTCGCGATCGCGGCGTCGATGGCGGCGGCGCTGCTGCTGACCGGCTGCTCGGCCACCGGGGCGTACCACTTCCGCGGTCGCTCCGTGGTGGTCAACGACCTCGCCGCCCAGCTCGACCACGGCCAGGCCCGGTCGTACACGGCGCACTACCGCCTGGCCGACGCGGGTCGTGCGGTGCTCGTCCAGCAGGGCAGCCCGCACCGGCTGTCCTACACGTTCTTCACCGGATCGGACTTCTCCGGCCGGTACGTGCGGCTGGTGACCCGCACGGTCCGCTGCACGGCGACGAGCTGCACGGTGGCCGACCGGGCACCGACCGACCGGATCCGGCCGCCGGACGCCGGTGCCCTGGCTGCCGCGAGCGGTGACCGTTTCGTCACCACGGAACAGATCCTCGGCCTGGTCCGGACCGCCGCCGAGCAGCGCGCCAGCACCATCGAGGTGGACCGCCGCACCGTCGGCGGCCAGCCGGTCCGGTGCCTTCGGGTCACCGGTATCAAGGCGCCGTTCACGGCCTGCCTGACCCATTCCGGCGCACCTGCACTGTTCCGCGGCACCGTCGACGGCCGGCCCATCGACCTGGCCCTGACCAGCTACCAGGCCGGTGTGGTCGGCCACCCGTTCGGCCCACGGCAGGACCTGCCCGTCGTCGACCACCGGGCCTCGCCTGCCCCGAACTGACCACGCTGCGTGTCGCTCGGGCCAACTGTCCGAGATCCGACGGAGCGGGCCGGCCCGGCCGATCGCGGCGGAAAGCAAGGGTTCCCTTCGCTGCCCGTCGTTCTGCCGACATCCGCCCTGCGTACGGCAATGCGGTGGGCGGCGAGCGGTGCTCGCGCACTATGCCGGGCGGCCCGCTGCGGAATCCAATCTGCCATGTGGCAGGTTGGGGTCTTCCTTTTTGCGCGCAGGCGGCGGATACTCGGACACAGGGAGATCTCTCAGTCACGGCGGGCGTCGACGACGGAGTCGGGGTTCGGCGACAAATCCAGCAGGCCGGCCGCAGCCGCGAAGCTCGGCCGGAAGCGGGCCGCACAAGTTCACAGAGACGACAGCCAGACGCGTGAGAGGGCGGCCATCGGATGCCGCCGAGACCGCCCTCGAAGCTCACCACCGTCGCCTGACCGGAACGGAGAGCTGCCATGGATGTTACTCCCATCACCCTGCTGTTTCGTAGTCCCACAAGGACCAACGTGGCAGCAGATCCGGTGCGGAGGTGGTCGCGATGACCATCTACTACAACCACGCCGGGGTACAGGTGACCAGCCACGAGCTGGTCGTTCAGGGCCAGCGCTACCAGCTGAACCAGCTGCAGCGGTTGCGCATCGCCCGCGGCTCGGCCAGCCCGGCCGGCACGATCTGCGCGATCCTCGCCGTGCTGTTCGTGCTGCCCGGTAGCTGCAGCCTGCAGACCTCGGCCTGGACCATCGGGCTCGGCCTGACCGCGATCGGTGTGCTCGCCCTCGGCGCCGCAGCACTGATCATCCGGCGACTGCGCCCTCGACCGTTCGAGATGTGGGCCGAACACCAGGGACACACCGTGCAGCTGTTCTGGACCCGTGACGAGCGCATCTTCAACGGCATCCGGTTCGCCATGGTCCGGGCGGCCCAATCCGACCCTCTCACCAGGTGAGATAGCGGACCCCGGCCATCGGCGACATGTCGGAGAGATAGCATGCACTCAGCATTGACCGCCTCGCGGTAAGGCCAGATGCCACCTGGCATCTCGCCCTACCGCTGTCTACTCATCGGGGAGTAGAGATGCCCGCTGGCCAGCGCCCACTCGTCAGGCGCCGTCTGCGTTTGGAGCTGCGCCAGGAACGCGAGCGCGCCGGCAAGAGCCAGTCGGACGTGGCCAAGCGGATGGACTGGTCCTTGTCGAAGATCATCCGCTTGGAGGCCGGCCAGGTCGGCATCTCCACCAACGACCTTCGCGCGTTGCTCGACATGTACCAGGTCAACGAGAGTGAACGGCGGACGTTCCTGATCGAACTGGCCAGGGCGGCCAGGCAGTCCGGTGCATGGTGGGCGGCCTACCGCGACGTCGCGGCTTCGTCGGACTACCTGGACTTTCTCGGCTACGAGAACGACGCTTCCGACCTCTACTACTATTCGCCACTCATCGTTCCCGGCCTGCTGCAGACCGAGGAATACGCACGGGAGATCCTCACCGCGCTCAGTCTCAACGCGAACGAGGAGCTCACCGAGCGTGCTGTCCAGCTGCGCATGTCCCGCAAGCGCCACGTACTCGATCGAGACAACCCACCGAGCCTGACCGCGGTGATCGACGAATCCGCGTTGCGGCACGTCGTCGGCGGCGACGAGGTCATGAACGACCAGCTCACCAGCGTGGCCGAGGTCGCAGCACTGGACAACGTGACAGTACGGGTGATCCCCTTCTCGCACGGCGCACACCCCGGACTCAGCGGCGCCTTCGAGATCCTCGACTTCGCCGATCCGATGGACACCCCGGTGCTGCAATTCGACGCTGCACCTCGCGACGTGACTCTTCGTGAGAACGGCGAGGCTCTCGACTTCTATCGGCGCTGTTATCGGCAGCTCCTGGAGAGTTCCCTGCCGGAAGCAGAGTCGATCGAATTGATCAACAACATTGCCGAGGGCATGCTGGGCGGTGAGTCGTAGCAGAGAGTAAGAGTGTTTCTCTGATCAGTGCCAGCCGGTATCCTGAACGTCCCCAACGGAGGCCGGCGGTTTCATGCTGCGTTCTGGCAAACGCCGGCTCTCCCGATTAAGGAGGCCGGCATGGGCTTGGGCCACACCCCTCGCCAGACTTGGCGGAAGAGTTCGCACAGCGGCGGCACCAACTGTGTCGAGACTCTCGATCTCGGAAACCACATTGCGGTTCGGGATTCCAAGAATCCGGAAGACGTCCTGGTCGTCGATGCGCGCGCGTGGCGCGAGTTTCTCAAGTACCAGGTTCAGGCCGGCTGACCGTCGGATTCACCTGCTTCGTTGCGCGAGAGGCGTCGCTCGTGCCGTGGCGCGAGCGACGCCTCTCGCTCAGCCCGGGACGCCGCGGGTGAGGAGGTCGCGGAGGTGGCGGGGGGACGGGGAGCCGTGCGCGAGCATCTCGTCGTGCCAGCCGCGCAGGTCGGTGTCGGCGGGCCGGGCCGCGGCGATGTCGGACATCTCGGTGTAGCCCACGAAGTACGTGGAGAGCTGGGTCGATGTGAGCAGCGCGCGCTGCCACTTGCCGACGGCCTCGCCCTCCTCCTGGAAGCCGTGCGTGGTCAGCAGCGCGATCGCCTCGGACTCGGCCAGCCCGTCGCAGTGCACCGCCTGGTCCAGGATCGTGTTCAGGGTGCTGCGTAGCTGCATCTTCAGCTGCTGCAGCCGCACCTGCGGGCCACCGAAGCCGTGCTCGGCGAGCAGCCGCTCCGCGTAGACCGCCCAGCCCTCGACGAAGGTGCCGGAGGTGAAGACCGCGCGGACCGGGGTGGCGCCGCCGAACCGGCGGGCGTGCGCGAGCTGCAGGTAGTGGCCGGGCATGCCCTCGTGCACGATCAGATTCCGCAGCATGTCGTTGTTGTACTCGCGATAGAAGGAGGCGATGCGCTCGGCGGACCAGTGCGCCGGTGGTGGGGAGATCGCGAGCAGGGTGGGCAGGCCGGGGCGCTCCATCGGCCCGGGCGCGTCGCAGTACGCGGCGGCGACACCGCGCTCGTACTCCGGCATCTCGGCGATCCGGCACGGCTCGTCGGGCAGCGTGGTCACCAGCTCGAACTGTTCGACGAACGAGGTGGCCTCGACGAAGTCGGCGCGGGCCGCCGCGACGACGTCGGCCGGGTCGGGGCGACGGTCGGCGGCCGCGGCGAGCGCCTGCCGTACCGCGTCGTCGCTGGGCTTGCCGCCGACGATGCGGGCCGCCACCTCGCGCAGCTGGTCGGCACTCTGGGACAGGTTGGACCAGGCCCGGCGGTCGAGTTCGGCCGCGGTGAGCGGGGTGTCCAGGGTGTGCCAGAGCTTGGCCTCCCAGTGCCGTCGGCCGAGCCGCGGGCTGCGGCCGGGGATCTCGGCGCGGGCGCGCAGCCAGGTGTCGAACTCGGTGAGCGCGGCGAGCGCCCCGGACCGGGTCGCCTCGACCCGGTCGCGGGCCGACGGAACCGCGGCGGCGAGCTCGTCGACCCGGCCGCGGATCAGGTCGGCGACGCCGGCGAACTGGTCGATCGCGGTACGCACGTGCAGCTGCGGGCAGTCGATGAGCACCGCGCGGGCGGTGGCGAGCGCGTCCGGCAGCGCGGCGAGCCGGTTCACCAGGTGCACCAGCCGCTCCTCCGGCGGCGCGAAGTCGCGGGAGATCAGCACGTCGAGCAGCGGCCCGGGGTTGTGCAGCAGCGGGTTCCACTCGTGTTCGGCGATCTCGGTCAGCGCGAACAGCCGGGCGTCCACGATCGCGCTGAGCATCGCGTGGTCGACCTGCTCCTCCGCCTCCAACTCCTCACCGTCCACTTCGGACAGCGCATGGGAGGCGTCGCGGAGCGTCGCCACCTGGTCGGCCACCGTACTCGCGGAGAAGTCCATCAGCTCGTCGTCCGCCACGTGCGCGCCGGCATAGTGCGCCGTCAGCGGATCCAACATCGCCGTGACGATCCGCTCGGCCAACGTCGGGAAGTCGATCGACATACCTTGACCGTACCGGCGTCGTCGACGCTCCGCGAAATGGCGCGGCGGCCAAATCGCGAATGACGTCAGCTGCCGGCGGCCCGTCGGGGCCGGGTCGCTCAGTCGTCCGGCGGGTCGAAGTGGACCTCGATCCGGACACCGGGGGCGAGGCGCTGCATCGCGGCGTACCCCCGGTACGCGCGGCGGTCGGCGTCGGTGGCCGGTGGGCCGGCGAGGCTGCGCGGCCAGAGCCGGCGGGCGCGGACCACGTTGAGTTCGGCGGCCAGCAGGATCAGCTGGCCGAGGATGAAGAACCAGGTCAGCAGGCCGATCACGATGGCGAACGTGCCGTAGGTGCTGCTGGCCGACTGCAGCCTGGTGGCAATGAAGTACCCGCCGATCCACTGCAGGATCTGCCAGCCGACCGCGGCCAGCACGGCGCCGGGCAGCACCGCACGGGTGGAGACGTCGCGTACCGTCAGGACTCGGAAAGCGATCGTGAACAGCACGACGTTCACCAGCAGCGAGGCGAGGAGCAGCAGGACTTGGGCGCCGCGGCCGACGCCCGCGCCGAGCGAGCCCGCGCCCGACGAGAGACCGCTGATCGCCGTGGTGAGCAGCACGTCGCCGCCCAGCACCACGAGCAGCCCGACGCTGCGTGCGGTGCGGCGGGGCAGGCCGGGCCGGTCGTCCAGCGGTACCTGCCAGACGGTGTTGAAGGCGTTCTGGGCGGCGTTGGCCACCGCGAGGCCGGCCCACAGCGCCAGGATCAGGCCGATCGCGAGGCCGAGACCGCTGCCGTGAATGGCGGTACCGGCGGGCATGATCTGCTGGCCGAGCCCGGGGAACTGGTCGGCGATGGTGTGCTCGACCCGATGCTGGAGTGACGCGTTGCCGGTCAGGGCGAACCCGAGCACCGTGACGAACACCAGCAGCAGCGGGAAGAACGAGAAGAACGCGTAGTACGCGATGAGCGCGGCGAGGTTGCCCGCGGCGTCCTGGCCGAACTTCTTGAGCACCGCGAGCGGCAGCGCCAGCGCCGGGCGGCTCTGCTGGTACCGGTCGAGCCGGCCGACGAGGTCTCGGCCGGCGGCGACGGGGCCGCCGTTCACTTCCGCCGCGGCCCCGGTACCAGCACCGCCACCGCCACGCCGAGCACCAGCGCCGCCGCCCCGCACAGCAGGGGCCGCTCGGCGAGCTGGCGGCCGACGAGGCCGGCCACGATCCGGACCGGGTTCGGTGCCTCCTCGGTACCGGCGGAGTCGGCCGACTCGATCTCGCCGGCCGTGCCGGTGGAGCCCGCCGGTAAAGGGGTACGACCACTCCGGCGCCGGTGCAGCAGGTCCTGGGCGAGGGCACGCGGGGTGGCTCGGTCCCGGAACGCGTGCACGTTCGCGGACAGCGAGGCGCGGGTGTCGGCCATCCGTTCCCGGATCTGCTCCGGCGTCACTTTTTCAGGCTGCGCGCCCATTCCAGGTTCTCCTTGAGAGAGGCGATGGTGAGCTGCGGTCCGTTCAGCCGACCCAGTACCGACTTCGCGATCAGCCCGGTGAGCAGCGCGAACAGCAGCCAGGCGCCGGCGACGATGAGCGCCGCCCAACCGTTGCCGAGCAGGTGACCCAGCCCGTACACGGCGCCGAGGCTGGCGAACAGCAGCATCATGAAGCCGCCGAGCAGCGCGGCCGCGATCAGGCCACCGCCGATGCCGGCCTTGACGCCCTCCTGCTTCATCTCGGCCTTGGCGATGGCAAGTTGCTCGCCCACCAGCCGGCCGACATCGCCCTTGATGTCGGAGAGGATGGCGCCGATGGGTCGATCCTCGTCGGGGTCCTCGGCCCGGTGGACCGGTTCGGCCTGGGGCTGCGTCACCGTCATGGATGCTCCCGGATGCTTCGTGGATGGGCTAACCGCGGGACCGGGCGATGCGCTTCACCAGCCGGCCGAGCACGAACCCGGCCGCGACCGCGGCCACCAGGACCATCGGGCGCTGCCGGATCAGCTCGCCGACGCGGCCGAGCGGCCCGGCGGAATCCTCGGACGGCTCGTACCAGGGTTCGTCGGACGGTTCGTCCGGATGCGCCACGGCGGTCCCGTGCAGCCGGTCGGCGAGTTCGCGCTCGTCGACCGGCGGGTCTACCGGTTGGTCAGTCATGCCGCCTCCGCGGTGCGTGACGGGCCGGGCGGGTCACCGTGGCGCGCATCGCCCGCCGGTGTCGCATCGCCGCCCCCGTCTGGTTGCCGTACCGCTCCGCCGCCGGCCCGCGCGGTCCGGTTGCGGTGCGGTTGGTACCCGGTGTACCTACCCAGGAGATCACAAGTTATCCCGTGGCCGGGTCGGCACACCGAATCAGGGTGCGTGTCGTGCGTCCGCGGCTCCCGCTTCGGTGGTACCGGCGGTGTCGGCGGCGGGCTCGGTGTCAGCGGCGGACTCGGTGTCGGCGGCGGACTCGGTGTCGGCGGCGGACTCGGTGTCGGCGGCGGACTCGGTGTCGGCGGCGGACTCGGCCTCGACGGCGGGTGCTGCGGCGGCGGGTTCGGTGTCGACGGGGGGCGCGGCGGTCGCGGGCTCGGCCTCGGCGGCGCGGACCGCGGCGGCGTAGCGGAGGGCGGCGCGGCGCAGGGCGGCCTCGGCGTCCAGGCCGGCCGCGCGGGAGCGGCGGACCAGCTCGAACAGCTGGGTGCCCAGCTCACCGTCGGGGTCGGCGGCCGGTGGCAACACCGCCTCGACGCCGGCGCGCTCGGCCCGGGACTGCAGCTTCGCGGCGAGCTGCAACGCCGGCTGGGCGAGCGGTACCCCGTCGACGGACGAGTCACGGGCCTTCTCGGCGCGCTTGATCTCGTCCCAGTTCGCCACGACCTCGTCGGCACCGCTGACCGATACGTCGCCGAACACGTGCGGGTGCCGGCGGACCAGCTTCTCGACCAGTTCACCAGCCACGTCGTCGACGTCGAACCGGTCCGCGGCGGTCGACTCGGCCGCGACCCGGCTGTGGAAGGCGACCTGGAACAGCACGTCGCCGAGCTCCTCGCGCAGGTGCGCCCGCTCGCCGGAGTCGATCGCGTCGATCGTCTCGTACGCCTCTTCGAGCAGGTACGGCGCGAGCGACGCGTGCGTCTGCTCGCGGTCCCACGGGCAGCTGGTACGCAGCCGGTCCATCACCGCGACCACGTCGAGCAGCCGCGCGCCGGGCGGGTCGAACGAGCCGTACTCGGCCTCCAGCACCGGCCCCTCGTCCGAGCGTGCGACCAGCCGTTCGGCGAGCGCCTGGCCGAGCGGGCCGTCGCCGTCCGCACCGGCGAGCCAGACCACGGTGTCGGCGTCCGCCGCGAGCAGCGCGTCGGCCTGCGCCGACGCCGGACCCGCCAGCACCGTCACGTCGGTACCGGCGGCGCGGATCGCCGCGGCCTGCGGCGTCTCGGCGCCGGCATAGACGGTGGCGTCGGCGAGCAGCCGCCAGGCGCGGGCGGTCAGCAGCCCGGCCGGCAGCCGCGGCGAGGTGTGCAGCAGCACGATGCGCGCCGGCCGCCCCATCGGATCAACCCGCGGTGGTCTTGGTGCTGACCACGTGCACGACGTTCGGCGATCCCTCGCCGAGCTGCAGCGGGATCGAGCCGGTCAACGACTTGCCGTCCGGCGTCGGCAGGGTCAGTGCGGTGATCGGGTACTCCAGCTGGCCGTACCGGGGGCTGACGTCGAGGTGGTACTTCTTGATCGCGGCCTCGAAGGTGCCGCGCAGCGCCGCGGTCTGGCCGACCTTCGGCGTCTTCTTGATCTCCGGCGCGATCTGCTCGTACGGCTTGAGCCCGAGCCCGTTGCCGGCGGCGTCCTGGGCCAGCGAGTCGTAGACGGCCCGGACCGACTTGTCGTCCGGCGCGGTGTTCCACGCGGCGTTGCGCAGCGTGTTGATCGCCGCCTGGTTCTCGGCCTCCAGCCGGACGTACTTGTTGTCCTCCGGCAGGCCGGTCTGCCGGGCCAGGCCGGCGTAGTCGGCCGGCGGGATCTCGATGTGCTGATCGGCGGCGACCCGCTGGGTCAGCTCGTGCATGATCAGCTCGCCGGCGGCGCTGGTCCGCAGGTTGGCGTAGGCCGCCTGCTGCCTGCTCGCGTCCTGCTCCTGCTGGATGCCGCGGTAGTTCGGGGCGTCGATGATCGACTGGAACACGTCGTCGACCTGGGCCTGGGTGATGCGGTCCCCACCGATGAACGCCGCGGCGCCCGGCTGCACGTTGCAGGCGGTGGCGCCGGCGACGACGGCGGCGGAGGCGGCGAAGACGGCGGCCAGCCGGACGACGCCACGCCGAGTCAGGCCGCGCCGGCCGGAGCGGCGGGATCGACCGGCCCGAAGGGTACGAGAATGCTCGGTCACGGTAGCCAGTCTGTCGCGTCGACCGGCCCGGCGGAGCACCGGGGTACGGGGCGGAGCGCGCGGATGGTGGAATCGGTGCATGGCATGGGCCGGCGCCGTCCACCTGGATCCCGGACAACTCACCTATTACGGCACGGTGAGGGATATTCCGCTGCACTCGTCGATCGCGATCGGCCTGATCCTCGTCACCGAGGGTGTGGCCGAACTTACCGACGAGGCCGGTCACACCGTCGAGCTGCGGCCCGGCGGGCCGAACGCGGCGGTGCTGCCGCCCGGCGAGTCGCACGCCAAGCCGATGCGACCGGAGGGCTCCCCCGACGACACCACGGCGGTCCTCGCCGTGCTCGATCCGGAGCGGCCGGAGGGCCAGCGGCTGATGGCCCGGGTCGGTACCGGCCGGCACCGGCCGCAGGCCTGGGTGGAAGCGGCGGCGCCGGCGACGAAGCTGGTCCGGACGCCGGCCCCGGACGACCCGGCCGGCGCGGCACTGGTCGCCGAGGTGGTCCGGGAGCTGGCGGCGTCCGAGACGGGGCCGGCGCCGAGCGTGCACCCGGCGGTACGGCGGGCCGCGGAGCTGATCCCGGCCCGGCTGGCCACCGGGGTGGAACTGCAGGACCTGGCCGCGGAGGTGGGGTTGTCGGCGAGCCGGCTCGGGCACCTGTTCGCGGTCGAGCTGGGCCTGCCGTACCGGGCGTACGTGCGGTGGTCCCGGCTGCAGCAGGTGGTGCAGGTGCTGCGCGAGGGCGCGACGCTCACCGCCGCCGCGCACGCCGCCGGCTTCACCGACTCGGCGCACATGAACCGGGTCTGCCGCAGCGTGTTCGGCGTCAACCCGTCCCAGCTGGTCAGCAACCTCACCTGGGTCTGAACCCGGCGGGGTGACCGAGACCACCGGTACACGCAGCGGAAACGTACAAGACGTTCCCGGCCTTGCGGGCCGACCGTGGGGACATGGTGCTTTCCAGGTTGGGTGAGGTACTTGCCCGGCACCGGGTGACGGTGCTGGTGGTGGCGGTACTGGCGGCGGCGCTGGCCGGCGCGTTCGGCGGCGGCGTGGCCGACAAGCTGTCCGGCGGCGGTTTCACCGACGCGCAGTCGGAGTCGGCCCGGGTGTCGGCCGCGCTCGCGGACGACTTCCACGCCGGCGAGGCGAACTTGATCGTGCTGGTCCGCGGCGACGGCCGGCCGGAGGCGCCGGCGGTGGCGGAGCCGGCGACCCGGCTGGCCCGCTGGGCACGGCACGCCGACGGTGTCGACGCGATGCAGTCGTACTGGACGTCCGGGCATCCGGCGAGCCTGCGGTCGTCCGACGGTACCCAGGCGCTGATCACGTTGCGGCTGGCCGGCGACGAGGACACGTACATGAAGGCGGCGCAGCGGTTGACGCCGCAGCTGACCGAGCACGCGGGCGGCCTGCACCTGCAGTTCGCCGGTACGGCACAGGTCTACTCGGAGCTGAACAAGCAGACGCAACACGACCTGAAGATCTCCGAGGCCATCGCCACGCCGGTCACCGCGGCACTGCTGATCCTGGTGTTCGGCAGCGTGGTGGCGGCGGTGCTGCCGCTGCTGATCGGCGGGCTGTCGATCGTGACGACGATGCTGGTGCTGGACCTGCTGACGAACGTCACGTCGGTGTCGACGTACGCGCTGAACCTGACCACGGCGCTCGGGCTGGGCCTGGCGATCGACTACAGCCTGTTCATCCTCACCCGGTTCCGCGAGGAGCTGGCGGAACGCGGCGGGAAGGGCGACCGGGCCACCGTGCGGGCAGCGATCTCGGCGACGATGCACACCGCCGGCCGCACCGTACTGTTCTCCGCGGTCACCGTGGCGCTGGCGATGGCGGCGCTCGCGGTGTTCCCGCTGGACTTCCTGCGCTCGTTCGCGTACGGCGGGGTCTCGGTGGTGGTGCTCGCCGCGGCCGGCGCGCTGCTGGTGCTGCCGGCGCTGCTCGCGCTGCTCGGTACCCGGGTGAACCGGCTGGACGTGCTCGCCCGCTGGCGCCGCTCGCGCGACCGCGGCCGGGCGGCGGGGGACCCCGGGTTCTGGCACGCGCTGGCGGTACGGGTGATGCGCCGGCCGGTGCCGTTCGGGCTCGGCGTGATCGTGATCCTCGCGGTGCTGGGCAGCCCGTTCTGGCACATCTCGTTCGGGCTGGTGGACGACCGGCAGCTGCCGGCCAGCGCCGCGGTGCAGCAGGCGTCGCAGCACCTGCGGGACGACTTCGACAGTTCCGCCGACCGATCGGTGCAGGTGGTGACGCGGGACGTGGCGACCGCCGCGCTGCCCGGCTACGCCGCCCGGCTGTCCACTTTGGACAACGTGGCCCGGGTGGACACCGCCACCGGCCGGTACGTGCATGGGCACCGGGTCGCGCCGCCGACCGCGGCGAACGCGCGGTACCGCAGCGGCGACGACGCGTGGCTGACCGTCGTCGGTACCGGCGGCGCGCAGAGCGACGCAGCCCAGCAGTTGGTCGCAGACGTGCGCGCCGCGCACTCCCCCGGGCACGACACACTCGTCGGTGGGAAGGCCGCCTACCAGTACGACAGCACGCACGCGCTGATGTCCCGGCTGCCCGCGGCCGGCGCCATCATCGCGATCGCCACGCTGGTACTGCTGTTCCTGTTCACCGGCAGCGTCGTGTTGCCGATCAAGGCGATCGTGCTGAACATCCTGAGCCTGACCGCGACGTTCGGCGCGATGGTGTTCGTGTTCCAGGACGGGCATCTCGGCGCGCTGGTCGGGCATCCGATCGCGACCGGCTACCTGGACATGACGGTCCCGGTGCTGATGTTCTGCATCGCGTTCGGGCTGTCCATGGACTACGAGGTGTTCCTGCTGTCCCGGATCCGCGAGCAGTACCTGCGCACCGGCGACAACACCGCCGCCGTCGGTACCGGGCTGCAACGCACCGGCCGGCTGATCACCGCGGCCGCGCTGCTGATCGCGCTGGTCCTGGTCGCGTTCGGTACCTCGCAGGTGGCGATGCTGAAGATGCTCGGCATCGGACTCGCGCTCGCCGTACTGGTGGATGCCACGCTGGTGCGCGGCGTGCTGGTACCGGCGTTCATGCGGTTGCTCGGCTCGGCCAACTGGTGGGCTCCGCAACCGTTGCGCTGGCTGCACGAACGCATCGGCCTGGCCGAGTCGGAGGCCGCCCCGGCGCCCGCCGCCGAGCGCGAGCCGGTCCCGGTGCCCTGACCCGGCCGGAACGCCCGGTCCCGGTGTCCTGACCTGGGCGTACGCCCGGTCCGGTGCCCGACCGGGCGTCCCGACCGGCGGCGCCGGGCGGCAGCCTCGCCGGCATGCCCACTGACCGCGGCGGCCGGATCGGCGGCCTGCGGAGCGGGCCGGCGCGGGCCGGGAAGGCGATTCGCGGTTGCGACGGAGTCCTGGTGTCAGCACCGACTACGAGGAAGGACTCCGGATGACTGAGGCAGTGACGTGACCGCCGGTCCGGTGGACACGGCCGCGGGGCCGGCGGACGCGGCCGACGAGGCGGAACTCGTCGCGGAGCTGCGGGACGACCCGGCGCGGTTCGCCGCCGTGTACGACAGGTACTTCCGGGTCATCTACCGCTACATCGCCGGCCGGCTGGGGCCGCAGCACGCCGACGACCTCGCCGCCGAGACGTTCCTCGTGGCGTACGCCAAGCGGGATCGGTTCGACCCGGCGCGCGGCGCGCTGCGGCCGTGGCTGTTCGGCATCGCCACGAACATCGTGCGGCATCACCGGCGGGTGGAGGCCCGCCGCTATCAGGCACTGGCCCGAGTGCCTGTCGAGGTTGCCGCCGAGGGGCCGGAGGACCGCGCCGTCGACATCGCCGCGGCCGGGCGGCTACGGCCCCGGCTGGCCCGCGCCTTGCGATCGCTTCCGACTCGCGAGCGTGACGTGCTGCTGCTCGTGACTCTCGGCGGGCTCACCTACGACGAGGTCGGCCAATCGCTCGGCATCCCCGCGGGCACGGCCGGATCCCGGCTCAGCAGGGCCCGCGCCAAGCTTCGTACCGCATTCGACCAGGAGACCAACCATGGATGAGGATCTGCAGGCAGTCGCCACCCTGCTGGACACGGCGGAACCGACCACCGAGGTCATCGACGACGGGCGCCGGCGACTGCAGCGGGCCACGCTGCGCCGGCCGCGCCCCGGTCGCTGGGCGATGGGGGTGGGTGCCACCGCGGTCGTCGCCGCCGGCGCCGTCGTGGCCGTCGCGGTCACGAGCGGGCCGTCCGCGCCGACCGGAGGCAGCACGACCGGTGGGCCGCGTACGCCGGCGACCAGCACCGTGTCGGGCGGGCAGAACGTGCTGCTCGCCGCCGCCACGACCGCCGCCGACACGCCCGACGCCACCGGCACGTACTGGCACGTGAAGTTGACGTACGGCTCCGGCTCGGCCGACGAGACGTGGCGCAGCCGGGACGGCCGCCTCTGGGTGCGCGGCGACAAGACCCACGGCACGGTCGTCGCGCTGCCCATGAAGACCCCGATGCGGCTGGCCGGCACCGCGATCAGCGTGCCGGAACTCCGGTCGCTGCCACAGAACGCGACCGCGCTCCGGGCCTGGATCACCAAGGCGGTCGAGCACAACGCCGCGGACGGCTCGGTGCGCACCAGCGGCGGGAAGCTCAGCGCCGCGCAGCGCAGCGAGCTGGTCGTCGACTCGCTGACGAGCCTGGTGTCGCAGTTGCCCGCGCCGGAACGGGTCCGGGCGGCCGCCTTCCGGGTCCTGGCGACCCGCCCCGGGGTGCGCGACCTCGGTCGCGTCGACGGCGGCCGGGCGATCTCGTTCCCGGCCGGGGACCACACCGCACGGCTGGTGATCGACCCGAAGACCGCCCGGGTACGGGGGACGAACTTCGTCGTCACCGCCGACGGCACCGAGGTGTGGCTGTCGGCGAGCCGTGCGGCGACCGTCACCGGCGAGTGGACCGACACGCTGCCGCGCTGACCCGAGCCCACCTCGCCCGGTCCGGCCCTGGTACCGGCCGGGCGGGGTCGGCCGTGGCGCTCAGCCGCCGATACCGGCGGGGCGCGGCTGGCGGGCGGCGCGCAGTCGCAGGCCCAGGGTGGCGATCAGCGCCGCCAGGATCGTCACGTGGTACACGATGTCGGCGGTGCGGCCGCCGCTCGCGGTGATGCTCAGCCCGACGATCACACCGACGATGCCGAAGCCCAGCGCGCCGAGCGTGAACGGGCCGGCGCCGGGCACCCGCAGCGCCGTCAGCACCGCCGCGGCCAGCAGCAACGTGCCGATCAGCCACTCGGCGACCGTCGCCGGCGGCAACCACTCGCCGTGCACGGTCGTGACGCCGAGCGGGATCCGGCCGTTCAGGTGCAGGTACCCGGCGACGCCGAAGGTGACCGCCTCGATCACCATCAGCACCCCGACCTGTCGCGTCGAGCTCATCTCGGACTCCCCTGTGCGGTGTCAGGCCCCCGCAGGACGCACCGTCGGCGCCGTGCTGTCGGACCCTCGACGAGGTGCCGGCGATCCGTACTGCCGGATCTCCGGATCTGACCCGCACAGCACAGCACCACGGTCGCCGCTCGGGCATCCGCCCGGGGATGGCACCGCCGTACCGCGATCGGCTTAGCACCGGGCAGACCCGGTGCTACGCCGGTCAGCCCGTCTTCGCCGGGGCGGGGGCGTCCAGGATGGTGGTGATCAGCTCGGCGCACCAGTTGAGCAGCGGCAGGTCACGCATCGGCTCGCCGCCGACCCGGCGGGTCGTCGGCCGGTTCACGCTGACCATGTCCACAGTGGACTTGAAGGTCGCGTCCGGGTAGAACCGCTTGAGCCGCAACTGCTTCGAGTCGGGCAGCGGCATCGGGCTGAACCGGACGTGCCGGCCCTGCAGCGACACGTCGGTCAACCCGTACCGCCGGGCGAGCAGCCGGAAGTTGGCCACCTGGAGCAGGTTCTCCACCGGGGTCGGGATCTCCCCGTACCGGTCGGAAAGCTCGGCGCGGACCTCGTCCAGCGCCGCCTCGTCGCGTACCTCGGCGAGCTTGCGGTACATCTCCAGGCGTAGCCGCTCGACCGAGATGTAGTCGTGCGGCAGGTGCGCGTCGACCGGCAGGTCGACCTTCACCTCCGCGATCTCCTCCGGCGCCTCGCCCTTGAACGCCTGCACCGCCTCGCCGACCATCCGCACGTACAGGTCGAAGCCGACGCCCTCGATGTGCCCGGACTGCTGGCCGCCCAGCAGGTTGCCGGCGCCGCGGATCTCCAGGTCCTTCATCGCCACGAACATGCCGGCGCCGAGCTCGGTGTGCTGCGCGATGGTGGCGAGCCGCTCGTGCGCCTGCTCGGTCAGCGGCTTCTCGCCCGGGTAGAGGAAGTAGGCGTAGGCGCGTTCCCGGCCGCGGCCCACCCGGCCGCGGATCTGGTGCAGCTGGGACAGGCCGAGGATGTCGGCGCGCTCCACGATCAGCGTGTTCGCGTTCGGGATGTCGATGCCCGACTCGACGATCGTGGTGCAGACCAGCACGTCGATCTCGCGGTTCCAGAAGTCGAGCATGATCTTTTCCAGGCGCTCCTCGCCCATCTGGCCGTGCGCCACCGCGACCCGCGCTTCTGGTACCAGTTCGCGGATCCGGCGGGCCGCCTTCTCGATCGACTCGACCCGGTTGTGCAGGTAGAACACCTGGCCGTCGCGCAGCAGCTCGCGCCGGACCGCGGCGGCGACCTGCTTGTCGGCGTACGCCCCGACGAAGGTGAGCACCGGGTGCCGCTCCTCCGGCGGGGTGGCGATCACCGACATCTCCCGGATGCCGGTCACCGCCATCTCCAGGGTCCGCGGGATCGGCGTGGCCGACATCGTCAGCACGTCGACGTGGGTACGCAGCTGCTTGAGGTATTCCTTGTGCTCGACGCCGAACCGCTGCTCCTCGTCGACGATGACCAGGCCCAGCTGCTTGAACCGGGTCTGCGAGGACAGCAGCCGGTGGGTGCCCAGGACGATGTCGGCGCTGCCGTCGGCGATGCCGGTCAGGGTCTGCTCGGTCTCGATCGCCGTGTTGAACCGGGACAGGGTGCGGATGTTCACCGGGAACTGCGCCATCCGCTCGGTGAACGTGTTGTAGTGCTGCTGGGCCAGCAGCGTCGTCGGCACCAGCACCGCAACCTGCTTGCCGTCCTGCACCGCCTTGAACGCCGCCCGCACGGCGATCTCGGTCTTGCCGTACCCGACGTCGCCGCAGATCAGCCGGTCCATCGGGTACTGCTTGCGCATGTCGGCCTTGACCTCGTCGATGGCCTCCAGCTGGTCCGGCGTCTCCCGGAACGGGAACGCGTCCTCCAGCTCGCGCTGCCACGGGGTGTCCGGGCCGAACGCGTGGCCGGGCGAGTTCTGCCGCGCCGCGTACAACCGGATCAGCTCGGCGGCGATCTCCTTGACCGCCTTGCGGGCCCGGGACTTGGTCTTCTGCCAGTCGGCGCCGCCCATCTTGGACAGCGTCGGGTGCTCGCCGCCGACGTAGCGGGTGAGCTGGTCGAGCTGGTCGGTCGGCACGAACAGCTGGTCACCGGGCTGGTTGCGCTTGCTCGGCGCGTACTCCAGCACCAGGTATTCGCGCTCGGCGCCGTTGATCGTGCGGCGCACCATGTCCAGGTACTTCGCGATGCCGTGCTGCTCGTGCACCACGTAGTCGCCGGGCTTGAGCTCCAGCGGATCGATCGCGTTCTTCCGCCGGCGGCTCGGCATCCGGCGCATGTCCTTGGTGGACGCGCCCTTGCCGCCGGTGATGTCGTTACCGGTGATCACCACGATCTTGCCGGTCTCGTCGACGAAGCCGCGGTCCAGCCCGCCGCAGCCGACCAGGATCGACTGCGGTTCCGGCGGCTCGGCGATCGCCTCGACCAGCATGGCGCCCTGGTCGGCCTCGTGCAGCAGCTCGACCGTGCGCTGCGCCGGCCCGTGGCCCTCGAACACCAGCGCGACCGCGTACCCGTCGGCGGCCCAGCGGCGCACGTCGCCGAGCAACGCGGCACCGTCCCCGTGGTACAGCGGGGCGGGCTGCGCGCCGAGCGCGACCGCGTCGTCCGGCACCACGTCGTCCACGGCGGACGCCAGTTCGGGGTCGATCTCGGCGAGTTCGGCCTCGATCGAGGAGGGCGCCGACTCCGCCTCCACGGTGCCGAACGGGCTGAGGCTCCACCACGGCATGCCCAGCTCGTCGGCACGCCCGCGCACGTCGGCAAGGGAGTGGAAGGCGGCCGCGCCGAGGTCGATCGGCTCGGCGCCACCGGCCGCCGCGGCGGCCCAGCTGGCGGCGAGGAACTCCGCCGAGGTGGACACCAGATCGTGTGCCCGCGAGCGGATCCGCTCCGGATCGCAGGCGAGCACGACCGTACCGGTCGGCATGCCGTCGACCAGCAGCTCCAGGTTGTCGCCGCCGACCAGCGCCGGGGTCAGCGACTCCATGCCCTCCACCGGGATGCCCTCGGCGAGCTTCTCGCACATCTCCGCCAGGCCCGGGTGGTCGGCGGCCAGCGCCGCCGCTCGTGCCCGTACCTCCGGGGTGAGCAGCAGCTCGCGGCACGGCGGCGCGAGCACGACCGGCTTCTCCCCGGTCGGCTCGAACGAGCGCTGGTCGGCCACCGCGAACGGGCGGATCTCGTCCACCTCGTCGCCCCAGAACTCGACCCGCAGCGGGTGCTCCTCGGTCGGCGGGAACACGTCGAGAATCCCGCCGCGCACCGCGAACTCGCCGCGCCCGCCGACCATGTCGACCCGGCTGTACGCCAGGTCGGTCAGCCGCCGCGCGACCTGCTCCAGGTCCGCGGTGTCGCCGGAGGCGAGCCGCACCGGTTCCAGGTCGCCGAGCCCGCGCAACTGCGGCTGCAGCACGCTGCGCACCGCCGAGCAGACCACCCGGACCGGACCCTGCGCCGGCTCGCCGGCGACCGGGTGCGCCAGCCGGCGCAGGATGGACAGCCGCCGGGCCACCGTGTCCGAGCGCGGCGAGAGCCGCTCGTGCGGCAGCGTCTCCCAGGCCGGGTAGGACACGACCTCGTCCGGCGGCAACAGCGAGCGCAGCGCCTCGGCCAGGTCGTCGGCCTCCCGCTCGGTGGCGGTGACCGCGAGCACCGGGCGGCCGGCGCCGGCCGCCGCGTCGGCGGCGATCGCGGCGACCACGAACGGCCGCAGCGCCGGCGGTGCGGTCAG
This sequence comes from Actinocatenispora sera, assembly GCF_018324685.1. Taxonomy (NCBI): domain Bacteria; kingdom Bacillati; phylum Actinomycetota; class Actinomycetes; order Micromonosporales; family Micromonosporaceae; genus Actinocatenispora; species Actinocatenispora sera. The sequence continues at coordinate 229,560 of NZ_AP023354.1, forward strand.
GTCCAACCGCTGCGCGGCCGCGCCGCCTTCGCGGGCGGTGTCGCGGGCGCGAGCGAGCGCCGGGTCGGCGAGGGCAGCGGTCAGCAGGCCGGCGAGCTTCATGTACGAGTCAACTCCAGGCACGCAGAATGGCCCCCGGGATCGCAGGCCCAGGGGTTGTGCGGCAAGCCTACGCCGGCCCACCGACAACCCGCTCCGCTCGCCGGCCGCCGCCGCTCCTCGCCGGCCGGACGCGGTGCCATACCGGCGGAAAGCGCTATCTCAGTCGGATACCACCACGGTCAACGGGGATCGGCAGTGGTGCGGAGGACGTCGATGCCGGCGAGCAGCCGCGCCAGCGCGAAGTCGAACCGGGCCGCGAGGTCCGGCGCGGTCAGCTCGCCGGCCAGCGCGACGACATGCGGGTACCGGTCGGGCGGCATCGCGCGCAGCCGGCCGGCGAGCCGGTCCAGGTACTCGCGGGGCGCCATCCCGGCGGCGACCTCGGCGGACAGCCGGTTCTGCTCCGCGGCGACGAAGCCGAACAGCCAGGTCACGTACGTGTACGTGGCGAACGCGGCGTCGTGGTCGGACAACCCGGCGCCGCGCAGCACCGCCAGCAGCGCCTCGATGTTGCGCAGCGCGTTCGGCCCGGTGGTGAACCGGCCGGCGATCAGCCGGGCGGAGTCGCGCCGGGCGAGCAGGTGCCGGCGCAGCGCGGCGGCCATCGCGGTCAGCGCGGCGCGCCAGTCGTCCTGCGCGTACCGGGTCAGGTCGATTCCGGCGAACAGTTCGTCGGCGAGCGCGTCGAGCAGTTCGTCCTTGTTCCGCACGTACCGGTAGAGCGACGCGGCACGCACCCCGAGCTCGGCCGCGAGGCCGCGCATGGTCACCGCGTCGAGTCCGTCGCGGACCATCAGCCGCACCCCGGCGTCGAGGACGACCCGCTCGGTCAGCGCCGGCTCGTCCTTGCGCGGCCGACCGCGCCGCCTCGCTCCGGCCCCGCCGCCGGGCACCCCCTCGGCCGGCGTCGCGTCGGCGGGCGTCCCGGGCCCGTGGGCGGGCGTCCCGTCGGAGCGGGCCCCGTCACTCGACGTGCCGTGCGCCGCTGCCGCGTCGGCGGGCCTTCCGTGGGCCGGTGTCCCGTGGGGCGGCGTCCGGTCGGTTGGCATGGCCCGCACGGTACCGGGCTATGCTGGTCGAGATTAAATGAACAGCGTTAGTTTTTGGAGGAACGATGCCCGCCCGGTACGTGACCGACCTGTTCGACGCGCTGCACGCGCACGGTGCGGCCACCGCGCTCGTCGCGGCCGGCCGCAGCTGGAGCTTCGCCGAACTGCGCGCCGACACGTACCGGACCGCACGGGCGCTGCGTGGCCTCGGCGTCGGGCGCGGCGACGGGCTGGTGCTGCTCGCGGCCAACACCCCGGACGCGCTGCTCGTTCGGCTCGCGGCGTACCTGCTGGGGTCGCGATTCACCCACGTGCACCTGGGGCCGACCACCCAGTCGGTGCCGCACATCGTCGCGGACGCCGACCCGACGCTCGTCGTCACCGCAGCCGCCGGCCTCGCGCTGCTCGACGGCAGCGGCCCGGCTGTCAGCGGCCCGGCGACCGGCCAGCCCGTGCCCGACAACCCGGCGACCGACGCCGCAGGAATCGACAGCCCGCTGACCGACGGTGCAGGGATCGAGGACCAGGTGACCGACGGCGCAGAGACGGTGACCGACGGCGCGGGAATCGAGGGCCCGCTGACCGACGGCGCAGGGATCGAGGACCAGGTGACCGACGGCGCAGAGTCGGTGACCGACGGCGCGGGAATCGAGGGCCCGCTGACCGACGGCGCAGGGATCGAGGACCAGGTGACCGACGGCGCAGAGTCGGTGACCGACGGCGCGGGAATCGAGGGCCCGGTGACCGACGGCGCAGGGATCGACAGCCTGCTGACCGACGGCCCGGTGATCAGCGGCGCGCGGATCGGCGGCGTGGCGCGGGGCGGCGACGTGCCGGTGGGCGCGGGGGCGTTCGGGGTGCGGGCGGTGACGGTCGAGCGGTTGGCGGGGTTGGCGGCCGGGGAGTCGGACGAGCCGCTGCCGGTCGCCGCGGCCGAGGACGACATCGCGCGGATCACGTACACCGGCGGTACCACCGGGCTGCCGAAGGGCGTGCCGACCACGTACGCCGCGCTGCACGCCGCGGCGCGGTCCGCGCTGGCCGGTGCCGCCGCCGCCCGGGACGAACTCGCGGCCCGTACCGGCAGTGCGCGGTTCCTGGCCGTGACGCCGATCGCCCACGTCGCCGGGGACATGGCGCTGATGATGCTGATGCTCGGTATCACCGTGGAGACGTACGACTTCGAGCCCGGCGCGATGCTCGCCTCGCTCGCCGCGCTGCGCGGTGGCGCGGTCCTCACGTACCTTTATCCGGCTCTGCTGGGCCAACTCCTGGACCATCCGGACCGCCGGCGCACCGACACCAGTGCGCTGTCGTTCGTGGTGTACGGCAGCGCGCCGATCGCGCCGGCCCGGCTGCGGGCCGCCATCGACGCGTTCGGCCCGGTCTTCCAGCAGGGGTACGCGTCGACCGAGGCGCCGGCGATCACCGCCCTCACCGTCGCCGACCACGTCCGCGGCCTGAACGACCGGCCCGAGCTGCTCGCTTCGGCCGGCCGGGTGCTGCCCGGCGTCGAGGTGACGATCCGGGACGCCGCCGGCGCCGTGCTGCCCGCCGGCGAGATCGCCGAGGTCTGCGTGCGCTCCGACTCGGTCATGCCGGGCTACTGGCGCCGCCCGGCCGAGACCGCCGCGGTGCTGCGGGACGGCTGGCTGCACACCGGCGATCTGGGCCGGTTCGACGACGACGGGTACCTGTACCTGGTCGGCCGGGCCCGCGAGATGATCATCGTCGGCGGCTGGAACTGTTACGCCGCACCGATCGAGGCGGCGTTGACCGAGCATCCGTTGGTACGAGCCGCATCCGTGGTCGGTGCACCGGACGGGACGACCGGCGAGGCGGTCGTCGCCTACCTGATCGCGGACGCACCGGTACCGGCGGACGAGCTGCGCGCGGTGGTGACCGCGCGGCTGCCGGAGATCAACGTACCGAGCCGGGTCGAGTACCTCGACGCGCTGCCGCTCACCCCGCTCGGCAAGCCCGACAAGAACGCCCTGCGCGCCCGGTCGCACTGAGCCGCACCGCTCCGCGGACGCACTGGACCGCACCACTCCCCAGTCGAGCGGAGCGGCACCGCTCCCCGGTCAAGCTGAGCCGCACCGCTCCCCGGTCGCGCCGAGCCGCACCGTTCCCTCGGCCGGGGGAGCCGGGCCGGTCTCGGTGGGGAGTCGCCGGACGGCGCATCGCCGGAACAGTACGGGCATGGCATCGACACCGCAGCACGACGCACACCGGCACCCCGACGTGGGCCGCCGCGCAGGGACTCCCGGTACCGCGGCGCCACCCGGTCGCGCAGCGCCGACCGACACCGAACCCCGCCCCGGTGGGCGCGCGTCCCGGGTCGTCGCCACCCGGCTGGCGCCGGCCGGGGCCGCCGCGATCGCGCTGGTACTGGCCGTGCTCGGGACCGGTTGGCTGGTCCGCGGCGACCGGAACCCGCTGGACCAGCCGACCGAACGGTTCGGCACCGCGCTGACCGACTTCCCGCCCGGGGCCGCCAACGCGGTGTTTCTCGGCAGTTGCCTCGCGGTGTGCGCCGCCGCCGTCTGGCTCGCGGCCAGCCCCCCGGCGCTCCGAGGCCAACGCCGGCCGGTCACCGTGGCCGTTGCCGCGGTGGGGATCGCGGCCGTACTCACGGTGCTGGACACCTCGATCCTCACCGTGCTCGGCTACCTGCCCGCCACGTTGATCGGTACCATGCTGCGGTCCGAGCTCAACGTGACGCTGCTCGCCTCGGTACCGCTGCTGCTCCAGGTGGCGCTGGCCGGGGCCGGGGTCGGTCTTGCGATCGGCCTCGCCGCGCGGATCCGGGGCCGCGGTGGCGCTCCGGCCCGGGTGCGGGCGAGTTGCCGGCGGTGGACGCACCTGGCGATGGAGGCGCCGCTGGTCTACGCCCTGACCCGGGTCCTGATGTTCTTCCGGGTACCGGGCTTCGACCTGGCACCGTTCGGCTCGCCGATCCTGTGGGCCGGGCTCGGACTCGCGGTCTCCGCCTCGCTCGGCGCGCTGCTCACCTGGGGACTGATCCGCCCCTGGGGCGAGGTGTTTCCCCGCTGGATGCCCGGCCTGCGGGGCCGCCGGGTACCGGTGCTGCTCGCGGTGCTGCCCGGCCTGCTCGTGGCCGGCCTCGTCGCCACCACGTCGAAGTCGGTGGTACTGAGCCTGGCGACCAACCCGGACGCGCTGGCGAACCTGCGGGAGTGGCCACTGGTGATGCTGCCCTCGCTGCTCTGGCCGCTGTGGTCGGTGGCCCTCGCCGTCGCCACCCTCCGCTACCGCCAACGCCGCCACCTGACCGGGCCCTGCCTACCGGTCGCGGTGGGCGTGGGCGGCGCCGAGCACGAACGCCAGTACCAGACTGAACAGCCAACCCAGCGCGATCGGCACGCTCACGGCATCCGCCGCACCAGCAGCCCCGACAGCCGCGCGTAGAACGTCGTCACCTGCGGGTCGTCCCCGATTTTGTCGACTGGCACCACCCGCAGGTAGACCGCCCCGTTCACCAGCGCCGGCATCCGCGACACCACCATCCCCCACCAACAGCCGTGCCCGTGCACCCCGGCCGCCGGCGAGATGAACACCTGATCACCCGCCCGGATATCGTCCGCGGACAACACGTATGTCGCAGTTGGTTTACGCTTCCCCACAGCCGGTACCTCCAATACCGGTCAGACCCCCGGTTTGCTCTAGCCAGCAGCCGGGGGTCGCTCCGTATCGACGCCTTCACGGTACGGCACATGTCAACTGATGTCTACTGTTGTCATGTGAGTTGAAATGATGTTGCGGGAGGCCAAACGATGCCTGGCAACTTCTACCGTGCAGGTGTGGCTGTCGACCCGGAATCGCCAGAGCTGATCTACGCGCAGGTCGCGCGCATCCTTCGGGACCGCGTGCAGGACGGGACGTACACGAACCGGCTGCCCGGCGAGCTCGACCTCGCCAACGAGCTTGGCGTCAGTCGCCCGAGTCTGCGCCGCGGCGTCGCCATCCTGGTGGACGAAGGTGTGCTCGTCGTCGTCCGCGGCAAGGGCATGTACGTCAACAGGTGATCGCGCCGGGTGTTGCGGTCGCCGTCGAAGATGGACCGATGACGGTCGATCCGGACAGCACCGAGTTGGTGTGGGAGCAGGTGTTGCGGATCCTGCGGGAGCGCATCGCCGACGGGACCTACCCGGTACGGCTGCCCGGCGAGCTGGCGCTGGCACAGGAGCTCGGCGTGGCCCGGCAGACGCTCCGCCGCGCGATCGCGGTCCTGGTCGACGAGGGTGTCGTCACCGTCGTGCGGAACAAGGGCGTCTACGTCAAGAAGTGACCGCGCCGGCGGTCCGCACGAGCCCCGCCCGACGGCGCAAGCAGGTACCGACACGCGAAGAGGGGCGCCACCATTGCGGTGGCGCCCCTCTTCGCGTCGGTTGGTCAGCTGGTTTCGCCGGCCATGGAGAAGGAGCGGAGCCGGTCGACGGCGAGGGCCAGGGCCCCGACCGTGAGGACGGCGGACATCACGATCGCCAGGATCAGCGACATCGGGCCGTGCACCAGCGAACTGCCGGAGAACGTGGCGGCGAACTCGGAGACGTACTTCTGCACCGAGAGGACCTTGGTGCCGTCCAGCACGTTGCCGAGCAGCCCCTCCCACAACAGGATGTACGCGAGGCCGACCAGCACCGCGCGCCGGATCACCAGGCTCGTCAACACGAACAGCGCCGAGTAGACGAAGGCGCCGATCAGGCCGGCGATGCCGAACCCGATGCCGACCGACACCGACGCGACGATGGTGCCGGCGATCAGCAGCGACACGCCGGCCACCAGGCCGGAGACCACCGCCGCGACCAGGTACTTCGTCAGCACGATCTCGCGCCGGGCGACCGGCTTGGCGAGGATGTGCACGATCGTGCCGTCGTCGATCTCCGAGCCGAGCACGCTGGTCCCGATGATCAGCGCGGTCAGCGGCAGGATCACCGCGACACCGAGGCCGGTCACCACCACCTGCAACGCGTCCCTGGTGGTCACGTCGCCGGTGCGGACCAGCAGCGACAGCGCGATCAGCACCAGCGGCAGCGGGATCAGCAGCAGCGACCGGCGCCGACCGAGCAGGCCGCGCAGCGTGATGCCGGCGATCGTCGGGTTGAACAGGCGCGGCCCGCTGGCCGGCGCCACCGTCGTGCGTGCGCTCACTTGGCACCTACCAGGTAGGAGAAGACGCTTTCCAGAGACTCGTCGGCCGGAACCACCGCGGACAACCGGATGCCGCGTTCCTTGGCGATTCGCGGCAGTGCGCGGGTGAACCGGCCGTAGTCGCTGGCCCGGACCTTGATGCCGCCCTCGGGCACGCCGCGGGCGGCGTAGCCGCCGGTCAGCTCGACACCGGCGACCGAGTCCTCGGCCATCAGCGCGACCGCGAGGGCCCGGTCGTCGGAACTGGCCAGCACGAACTCGTGCGGCCGGCTCGTCATCAGCCGCCGGATCTTCCGGTAGTCACCGGACGCGGCGAGCCGGCCGGCCACGATCACCTGGACGGTGCCGGACAGCTGCTCGACCTCCTCCAGGATGTGCGAGGAGAACAGCACGGTGCGGCCGGCGGAGGCCATCCGGTGCAGCAGGTCCATCATGTGCATCCGCTGCCGCGGATCCATTCCGTTGAACGGCTCGTCCAGCAGCAGCACCTGCGGGTCGTGCACCAGCGCGGCGGCGACGCGGGCACGCTGCCGCATGCCCTTGGAGTACGTCTCGATCCGGCGGTCCGCCGCGTCGACCAGGTCGACCATCTCCAGCGCCCGCTGGGTCGCGGCGGACACGTCGGGCAGCCGCTGCAGCTTCGCCGAGGCGTGGATGAACTCGCGCGCGGTCAGGAACCCGTGCACGTTCTCCCGCTCGGTGACCAGGCCGAGGAAGCGGTACACGTCGGGGTTGCGCCAGGCCGGCTGCCCCGCGATGTGGACGGTGCCGCGGGACGGCGCGAGCATGCCGGCCATCATGTGCAGCAGCGTGGTCTTGCCGGCGCCGTTGGGGCCGAGCAGGCCGGTCACCCCGGGGCCGAGCCGCATAGAGACGTCGTTGATCGCGACGACGTTGCCGTACCACTTGGAGACGGTGGACAGTTCCAGGGTGGCGGCATCGGTCGGGGCGACCGGCTTCGTCGCCGGTTCAGTGCCGATACTCATCGACCTTCCTCCTTCGTCGGAAGCCCGATGAGGCACGATGGGCGGTCCTCATGGTTCACTCGCTGACGCTCGCTCATCAGGACGCCACCTTCCGGTACCGGGTGATCAGCAGTGCGGTGCACAGGCCGACGAGGACGACGGCGGCGGCCGCGTAGATCGGGCCGTACGGACCGATGTCGAGCTCGGAGCCCGAGAACAGCCAGGCGCGCAGGCCGGCCAGGATGCCGGTGATGCTGGTCAGACCGGCCAGCTCGCGGGTCGCGCCGGTACCGACGACGCTCAGCACCCCGTTGATCGGCGAGGTGACAAGGAACAGCGCCACCACCGCGCCGGCCGCGATCGCCCGCCGCGAGGACAGCGACGCCACCAGCAACGCGACCGCCGACAGCACCAGCGCGAAGATCGCCGAGACGACCAGGCCCGGTACCAGAGCGGTGAACTGGCTCCAGACGCCGCTCGCCGAGCCGGCGGAGAACGCGCCGCCGAGGAACATCACCAGCTCCGGCACCGCGAGGGTCAGGAACACGCCGGTGACGAGCGCGGCGAGCTTCGCCAGCACGTAGTCGTCCCGGCCGATCGGGCGGGAGAAGTACAGCGGGAGCACCTTGTTGCGCAGGTCGCGGGAGGCCAGCTCGGGTGCGGCGGTCGCGACGAACAGCATCAGCAGGAAGCTCAGCGTGCCGGGGAAGTTCGCGTAGTCCAGCGGCGGGATCGCCACGTTGAACCGCGCCTTGACCGCCGCCACCACCACCACGATCACCAGCAGGATGCCGGCCAGCGAGAACGGGAAGATCTTCGACTTCGGCCCACGCCCCAGCCCGAACACCGTGCGCAGGCTGTACGCGTAGAGCGAGCGCACCGAGTAGCTGCGACCCAGCCGCGGACCGGTGTACCGCTGGTAGCCGATGTCGTGGATGGTGCCGGTCGCCGACTCACTCATCGCCGCTCCTCCCCTCGTCCGTACCGGCAGATGCGGGCGCCGCGGCGTGTGCGGCCGGTGAGCCGAACAGCTCGGCGACCCGGTGCCGCCGCTCCTCCAGCCGGTGCAGCGGAAGGCCGAGATCGACGATCACGTCGCGCACCAGGTCGTACGTCGCCGGCGACTCGACCGGCGTCATCAGCGCCGCGCCGTCGTGACCGATCCGCACCCCTCGAGCGGACAGGGCCGCGGCCAGCTCGTCGGTGCCCTCGTCGACCTCGACGGCGAGCACCGCGGTGCGCGCGGTCATGCTGGACACCCGGTCGGCCCGCAGCAGCCGGCCGGCCTCGATCGCGACCAGCCCGTCGGCGATCTGCTCGACCTCGCCGAGCAGGTGCGAGCACACCACCACGGAGATGCCGAACTCGGTGCCGATCCGGTGCACCAGGTCGAGCATGGCGTCCCGGCCGGCCGGGTCAAGGCCGTTGGTCGGCTCGTCGAGCAGCAGCAGCTCGGGGTCGTGCACCAGCGACTGGGCCAGCTTGACCCGCTGCTTCATCCCGGTGGAGTAGCCGCCGATCTGGCGGTACCGCTCCTCGTAGAGCCCGACGTGCCGCAGCACCTCGGACGCGCGCTCCCGGGCGGCCGCGCGCGGCAGCCCGGACATGCGCCCCATGTGGGTGACGAACTCGGCTGCCGACACGTCCGGCGGCAGGCTGTCGTTCTCCGGCATGTACCCGACCCGGGCGCGCACCTGCTCGCCCTGACGGGTCGGGTCCAGGCCCAGCACCCGTAGCTGCCCGCCGGTGGGCGCGAGCAGCCCCAACATCGTCTTGATCAGCGTCGACTTGCCCGCGCCGTTCGCGCCGACCAGTCCAGTGATGCCCGGCTCGATCTGCACGGTGAGATCGGCGAGGGCGGTGACCGCCGTGCCGTATCTCTTCGTGAGCGCCTGGGTCGTGATGATGGCCACGTATCGAACCGTACGTGTCCGGCGGGCGGGTGTCGTCCGGCGAGCGTCGTACATCGACCCTGACTTTCGACATAAGGGGAACCCCGAGGGCCCCGCGTTGTCGCTCCCGGTGGCTACCCTGCTTCGGCGAGACAGGGGAGGAACGTGGACCGGACTTTCCAGGTCGACCTGCGTGGCGTGGTCGATCTGCTCAGCAATCACCTTTATGCCAGCCCTCGGGTGTATCTGCGGGAGTTGCTGCAGAATGCCGTCGACGCGCTGACCGCCCGGACCGGCGGGCCGCCGCCGGCGGTGTCGGTGCGCACCGGTGCCGGCACCCTGTCGGTGTCCGACAACGGGATCGGGCTGACCGAGGCGCAGGTGCACGAGCTGCTCGCCACGATCGGCCGCAGCGGCAAGCGGGACGAGCTGGGCTTCGCCCGGCAGGAGTTCCTCGGCCAGTTCGGCATCGGCCTGCTGTCGGCGTTCCTGGTCGCCGACGAGGTGCGGGTGGTGACCCGCTCGGCCGCCGGCGGCCCGGCGCTGGGCTGGGTCGGCCGCGCCGACGGCACCTACCGGGTCGAGCCGGCCGACCGGGACGAGCCCGGCAGCACCGTCACGCTCACCGCGCGGCACGGCTGCGGGCAGTGGTTCGCCCCGACGACCGTGACCGAGCTGGCCCGGCTGTACGGGTCGATGCTGCCGGTCCCGGTGACCGTCGACGGCACGCCGGTCACCGACGCCGGCCCGCCCTGGCGCGACGACGACCGGCCGGCCGGCACCCGCCGCGCCGACCTCGTCGGGTACGCGCAGGACGTGCTCGGGTTCACCCCGTTCGACGTGATCGAGCTGTCCGTGCCGGCGGCCGGGCTGACCGGCGTGGCCTACGTGCTGCCGTTCTCCGCGAACCCGGCCGAGCGCACCCGCCACCGGGTCTACCTGAAGCGGATGCTTTTGGCCGAGTCGGTCGACGGGCTGCTGCCGGAGTGGGCGTTCTTCGTGCGCTGCGTGGTCGACGCGACCGAGCTGCGACCCACCGCGAGCCGCGAGGCGCTGTACGCCGACGACGCGCTCGCCGCCACCCAGGAGGCGATCGGCGCGCAGCTGCGCGGCTGGCTGGTGCGGCTGGCCGACACCGACCCCGACCGGTTGGCCCGCTTCCTCGCCGTGCACCACCTCGGCGTCAAGGCGCTCGCGGTGCACGACGACGAGATGTTGCGACTGGTCGCGCAGTGGTGGCCGATGGAGACCAACGTCGGCCGGATCACCCTCGCCGAGTTCGCGGCGCGGTACGGGCAGGTGCGGTACACCCAGACCGCGGACGAGTTCCGGGCGCTCGCGGCGGTGGCTGCCGCGCAGGACGTGCCGGTGCTCAACGGCGGGTACACCTACGACGCGGAGATCGTGGCCCGGTTCGGTGCGCTGCCCGGCGGGCCGGCGGTGCGCCGGCTGGACCCGAGCGAGCTCGCCACCCGGTTCGACCCGCTGCCGGCCGAGGTGGAGCTGCCGCTGCAGGAGTTCCGCCGGACCGCCCAGCGCGCGGTGGACGAGCTGGGCTGCGAGGTGGTGCTGCGCAGCTTCGAGCCGGCCACCGTCCCCGCGCTGTACCTGGTGGATCGCTCCGCCGCGCACGCCGCCGAGCTGCAAGCGACCAGGGCGCAGGCCGACGAGGTGTGGGCGGGCGTGCTGGACGCGTTCGTGAAGCCGGCCCAGCAGCGCCCGCAGCTGGTCCTCAACCACCGCAACGACCTGGTCCGGCGGGTGTGCGGGCTGCGCGACGAGCGGCTGGCGCACACCGCGACCCAGGCGCTGTACGGGCAGGCGCTGCTGCTCGGCCACCACCCGGTGCGGCCCGCGGACGTGGTGCTGATCAACCGGTCCTTCCTCGGCCTGCTGGACGCGGCCGTGCCACCCGAGCGCGACGAGAGGGCATGACGATGGCACACGGCGAAGACGAGGCGTGGGCCGCACTGTCCACGGCGTGGGACCTGCCGTACGGCCCGCCGCAGGTCGCCGCGATCGAGGCGGTGGTGGCCGAAGCGGACGCAGCCGAGTGGAACGACCTGCAGTTCGCGGCCCGCGCGCTCGCGGTCTCGGCCTACCAGTACGCCGGCGAGACCAGCAAGATGTTCGTGCCGTTCGCCTGGTGCCTCGCCGCGCTCGACCGGGGCGCGGCCGACGACCGGTTCGTGCACCAGGTGATGTGGTCGTTCAAGCACATCGTGGCGCACCTGCCGCTGTTCCCGGAGGTGCCGCTGGCGCGCACCGAGGCCGTGCTCGACGACATGGAGCGCCGCTACCGTGCCGGCGGGCACAGCATGCACGCCGTGCACCAGTACCGGTGGCTCGTCGCCCGCCACCTGGGCGACACGGCGGCCGCGGCCGAACAGTACCGGCTGTGGTGTGCCGCGCCGCGCGACGACCTGTCCGACTGCGCCGGCTGCGAGCCGACCGCGCGGATCGAGCACCTTGCGGACATCGGCGCCGACGAGGAGGCGATCGAGCTGTCGGTGCCGGTGCTCGCCGGCAACCTGACCTGCATCGAGCAGCCGCAGATGATCCTCACCGCGCTGCTGCTGCCGTACCTGCGCACCGGCCGGTACGAGCAGGCCGCCGACGCGCACCGCCGCGCCTACCGGTCACTGCGTTCGTCCCACTCCGACCTCGCGTCGATCGCGCAACACGTCGAGTTCTGCGCCCGTACCGGCAACGAGCCGCGCGGGTTGGAGCTGGTGCAGCGGCACCTGGGCTGGCTCGCCGCGCCGCCCGACCCGTACGCGGAGATGCGGTTCGCCGGCGCCACCGCGCTGCTGCTGCGCCGGCTGGCCGCGTCCGGGCACGGCGACACCGAGCTCGACCGGCCGCCGCTGACCGCCGACGAGACCACCGCGGACGGTGCCGCCCGGACCACGACGGTGGCGGCGCTGGGTGCCGAGCTGGCGGCGCGGGCGACGGCGATCGCGGCCCGGTTCGACGAGCGCAACGGCACCGGCCAGCAGGGCGCCGAGATCGCCGCGCTGCTGACCGCCGAGCCGCTGGTCGACCGGCTGCCGCTGGCGCGGGCCGGCTGGGGCAGCGCGGCGCCGGCCCCGGCGGTACCGGTCGAGCCGGTCGCGATGCCACCGCTGCCGACCGAGCCCGCGGCGCTGGCCGACGCGGCCGAGCGGTACGGGTCCCAGTTCGACGAGGCGGCGGAGCGGGCGGCCTGGGCCCGGTTCGACGAGGTGTGCCCGAGCCCGGTCGGTGCGCTTGCCGGCCGGCGGCTGATGTCCCGCGGGCTGGCCGAGTCGGACACCGACGTCGCGTCCGCCGAGGGGCACTGGCGCGCCGCGGCCGACCTGTTTCCGGACTCGCCGGTGCGCCGGCACACCGCGCTGAGCCTGGCCGGGCTGGCGCGCTGCCGGCAGGACGACCCGGAAACCGGGCTGGCCGAGCTGACCGCCGCGCGCGACGCGCTGGCCGAGTTGGCCGCCGCGGCACCGGCCGAGGAGGCGTCCGCCCAAGAGGCGCCCGCCGGGAAGGCGCCGGTCGAGGACGCGCCGGTCGAGGCGGCGCCGGTTGGAGACGCTCCGGTCGGGGAGGATCCGGTCGGGGAGGATCCGGTGGCCGCGGCCCGGACGGCGCAGGAACGGCTGGCGATGGGGCTGGACGCGGCCGGCCGGCAGCCGGCGGCGGTCGCGGCCGCACGGCAGGCCCTCGATCGTCCGGCCGACGACCGGCACACCGGCCGCACCCACGCGCTGCTGGCGTTCATGCACGCCAACTCGGGCGAAGCGGCGAGCGCGCTGTCCCACGCCGCCGAGGCGATCCGGCTGCTGGCCGGCCGCCCGGCCGAGATGGTGACGCAGGTACGGCTGCTCACCGGCCGACTGCATGCGCAGGCCGGCGACTTCGCCGCCGCGATCGGCGAGTTCCGGGCCGCCGCGGTCGGCGCCGAGGCGAACACCCGGGCCGAGGCTCTCCGGCTGTACGGGCACGCCACGCTCGACGCCGACCGGCCGGACGAGGCGATCGAGCCGCTCACCGAGGCCATCGGCCTGTGGTCCGGCCTCGGCCAACTGCGGCCGGTCGCGCACCTGCGCGCGGCGCTGGCCGACGCGCTGGGCCGGACCGGCCGGTACGACGAGGCGGCGAGTGTCGGGGAGGACGCGCTCGACGGGTTGACCGACCCGGACGACCTGCCGGTCCGGATCGACACGCTGTTGCTGCTGGGCGTCGCGTACCGGGAACTGCACGCCACCGAGGCGGCCATCGAAGCGCTCGACGAGGTCGCGCGGCACTGCGGCGCGGCCGACAACGCCGCCGGCGTCGGTGAGGCGAACGCGCGCATCGCCGAGATCCTGGACGGTGTCGACCGGGACGCCGAGGCGGCCCAGCGCTGGGCGGACGGCGCCGCCGCCTTCCGCACCGCCCGGCTCGCCGCGTCCGGTGACGCCGCCGAGCCCAGCGAGACCGGTGACGCCACCGAACTCAGCGGTGCCGGCGCGGCCAACGACGGGGGTGGGCCCGACTCGGCGGACGCGGCTGGCGCGGCCGACGACGGGGGCAGGACCGGCGCAGCCGGCGCGGCCGGCGACGGCGCCGGGGGCGGGCCCGACGCGGCGGAGCGGGTGGCGCGGTTGGCGGTGGACGAGCTGCGGGCGGCACGCAACGCGGCGCTGTCCTGGCAGTGGGCCGACCAACCGGAGCGGGCGCTCGCCGCGCTGCCGGCCGCGGACGCGGCGGCGCAGGTCGCGGGTACCGAAACGCCGCGGGCCTGCTGGGAGGTGGCCGTGCTCGGGTACGACGCGGGCCGCATCCTCGCCAACGCGGAGCGGCTCGACGAGGCGCTGGCGCGAACCGGCAGGGCCACGACGCTGTTCGCCGGGTTGCGGGCGGGCGGTGACCTCGATCCGGCGCCGACCCCGGTGGAGATCGCGGTACGCACGCTGCACGCCCGGCTGCTGATCGGGCTGGACCGGCGGGCCGACGCCCGCAGCACGCTGACCGCGCTGCTGGACGAGCTGCCGCCGGCGGCCGAGGAGCACCGGGCCGACATCACCGCACTGCTCGCCGACACCGAACGCTGAGCCCCGGTACGGCGCGGGTCGGCGGCAACGCCCCGACCCGCGCGGCACCGAACACCCGCCCGGCGCCGAGCACCCACCGGCGCCGGCCATCTGTCACGGCACCGGACACCCGCACGACGCCGGGCAGCTGGCACGGCACCGGACACCGCCCGGCACCCGGGCCCCCGCGGCGCCGGTCAGCTGTCACGGCGCCGGCGGGGTCACTGTGCGGCTGGTCGGTCGGCGCGTTGGACGTTGCCGGCCAGGGTGTTCAGCAACGCGGGCAGCTGCGTCACGCTGGTCTCGGCGACGCCGGCCACCGTCTCCTCGGCGAGATCGCGCCAGAGCCGCCGGATCTGCTCGACCAGGGCGGCACCGCTGTCGGTGAGTTCGACGACGCTGGCGCGCTTGTCGCCCCGGGCGGGTCGACGGCGAACGTAGCCGGACGCCTCCAGCTTGCGACTCATCTGCGTCACGCTGGGTGGCTCGCAGCCGAGCGCGGCGCCGAGCGCCGCCTGGATCATCGGCCCGCTCCGCGCCAGCTCCAGCAGCAGCGCCTCCTGGCCCGGGTACAGACCGAGCGGTGCCAGCAACTCGCCCACCCGGGCCCGGTGGCGCAGGCTCAGCCGGCGGATGGCCTGGTTGATCGCGTCGGCCTGGTCGAAGTCCATGGAAACCCCTTGGCGCCAGTTAGTTATGCGGATAATGTTATCCGCATAACTAACTCTACACGACCCTGGGGACGGGCATGACTGTCAAGATCGCCGTCATCTACTACAGCGCCACGGGCGCGGTCCACGCACTCGCCGAGGCGGTCGCGGGCGGCGCGGCCGCGGCCGGCGCCGAGATCCGGTTGCGGCCGGTCGCCGAACTGGCGCGGGACCACGAGATCGACCGGGACCCCCGGTGGCGGGAGCACGTCGACGCCACCGCGGCGACGCCCGAGGCGTCGCCGGCCGACCTGGTGTGGGCCGACGCGCTGGCGTTCGGCACGCCGACCCGGTTCGGCACCCCGGCCGCGCCACTCAAGCAGTTCATCGACCAGACCACCGAGCTGTGGCGGGACGGTCTGCTCGCCGACAAACCGATGACCGCCTTCACCTCGGCGTGGAACACGCACGGCGGCACGGAGGCGACCATCCTCTCGCTGGCCAACGTCTTCTACCACTGGGGCGGGCTGATCGTCCCGCCCGGCTACACCGACCCGGCCGTGTACGCCGCGGGCGGAAACCCGTACGGCACCTCGTTCGCGGCGAGTGCCGGGGGCGGCGGCGCACCGGACCCCGCGACGCTCGACGCGGCCCGGTACCAGGGTCGGCGGCTGGCCCGGACCACCGCCGTACTGCTGGCCGGGCGACGCGCCGCCGACCCGGCCCTCGAAACCGTCTGAGCGCCCGACGCGGGAGGGAAATCATGACAAGCACCCGAACCGGGCCGGCCAGGACCGACCGCACCACCGGTGGCGCCCGGCTCGTCCTCGCGCTGATCTGTGCCTGCCAGTTCATGGTGATCCTCGACTCGGCGATCGTGAACGTCGCGCTGCCCTCGGTCGGGACGGAGCTGCGCTTCACCCCGACCGGTCTCACCTGGGTGGTGAACGGGTACCTGCTCACGTTCGCCGGTCTGATGCTGATCGGCGGTCGCGCCGCCGACGTCTTCGGACCGCGCCGGGTCCTCCTCGCCGGGCTGGCGCTGTTCTCCGTGGCCAGCCTCGTGGGCGGGCTGGCACCGGTCCCCGGCGTACTGGTGGCGGCGCGCGGGGCGCAGGGCGTGGGAGCTGCGCTGCTGGCGCCCGCCACGCTCGCCGTGATCAACACGGGTTTCACCGAGGCGGGCAGCCGGGCCAGGGCGTTCGGCGCCTGGTCGGCCGCCGGTGGCATCGGCGGCACGGCCGGTGCCCTGGCCGGCGGGGTGATCACCACCGGGCTGTCCTGGCGATGGATCTTCCTGATCAACGTGCCGATCGGCGCACTGCTGATCGCCGTCGCGGCGACGGCGTTGCCCGCGGTGCGCCCGCACGGCCGGCCCTCGCTCGATCTCGTCGGCGCGATCACCGGTACCGCCGGGCTCGCCGCCCTGGTCTACGGGGTGATGGGGGCCGCCGACCACGGCTGGCGGTCGGCATGGGTGCTCGGACCGGGCGGCGCCGGACTGGTGCTGCTCGTGGTGTTCACCGTCGTCCAGGCGCGCATCGCCCGCCGGCCGCTGCTGCCGCTGCGGATCTTCGCCGTACGAGGGACCGCGGTGGGCACCGGCATGCTGGTGTTGTTCGGCGGTGTCGTCATGGCGATGTGGTACTTCACCTCGCTGTTGCTGCAGAACGTGCTGGGCTACAGCGCCTTGCGGGCCGGGCTCGGCCAGACACCGGCCGCGGTGGCGTTCCTGCTGGTCGCGCGGGCCACGTCCGGGTTGTTGCCGCGGATCGGCGCGCGGCGGTCGATCCTGGCCGGCGCCGGGCTGCTCCTGGTCGGCTTCGGCTGGCTCGCCCGGGCCGATGCCGGCACCGGGTACCTCACCGGCGTGCTCGGGCCGACCCTGCTCGTCGCCGTCGGGATCGGCCTGGTGTTTCCCACCGTGATGGCCGTGGCGACCGCGGACGCGCCGGAGCGGGACGCCGGCGTGGCCGGCGGCGTGGCCACCACGGCCAACCAGGTGGGTTCCTCGATCGGCCTCGCCGTACTTGCCACTGCCGCGAGCGCCGTGTCGGCCGCCGACCGGCACCCGGGTTCCCCGGCCGCCCTCGCCGGCGGCTACGACCGGGTCTTCCTCGCCGCGGCCGGACTCGCGGTGGGCATCGCGGTACTGAGCGTCCTGCTGCCACGACGAGCACGCCGCTGACGGGGGCCCGTCACCGTCCGCGCAGGGGGCGGCCTCTGACGGGGCCGTCACCGTCCGTGCGGGGCGGGCGAACCGCTCCGCACGGTCGAGGTACCCCCTTGCCGGACGGCCGGTCGGTGAGTGGACGATCTCACACCGTCGCGGGCAGGTCGGCGGGGCTCGTTAGGATCGCTGCGACAAACGATCTCCCGACAGCGTCGTCGGAGGCACCCTGGACATCGGGAGGGAGCTTCCATGACCGATCAGTCGAACACCGACGCGCCGGACGCGGCGTTGCGGGCGGACATCCGGCGGCTGGGCACGCTGCTCGGCGAGGCGCTGGTTCGCCAGGAGGGCAGCGAGCTGCTCGCCGAGGTCGAGGAGGTTCGCGCCCTGGTGCGCACCGACTCGGCCACCGCGGCGCAGCGGCTCGCCGCGCTGGACGTGGCGACCGGTACCAAGTTGGGTCGCGCGTTCTCGACCTACTTCCACCTGGCGAACGTGACCGAGCAGGTGCATCGGGCCCGCGAGCTGCGCGCGGCCCGCGCGGTCACCGGCGGCTGGCTGCGGGAGACCGCGGAGCTGATCCGCAAGGCCGGCACCTCGGCCGCCGACATCGATGCGGCGGTCCGGCGGCTCGCGATCCGGCCGGTGTTCACCGCGCACCCGACCGAGGCGGCCCGCCGGTCGATCCTGGTCAAGCAGCGCGCGCTGGCCGACACGCTGGACGCGGAGGCGGCCGAGCGGGCGCTCGGCGGCGGCGCGGACACGGCCGCGTACGACCGGCGGTTGGCGGAGCTGATCGACCTGCTGTGGCAGACCGACGAGCTGCGACTGACCCGGCCGGAGCCGACCGACGAGGCCCGCAACGCGATCTACTACCTGACCGAGCTGTACGCGAACGCCGCGCCGCGGGTGCTCGCCGACCTGCACGACACGCTGGCCGACCTGGGCGCCGAGGTGCCGGTGACGGCGCAGCCGTTCACGTTCGGTACCTGGATCGGCGGCGACCGGGACGGCAACCCGTACGTGACGCCCGAGGTCACCGCGAACGTGCTGCGGTTGCAGCACGAGTACGGCATCCGGGCGGCCGAGCACGCGATGGACGGGCTGGTCAGCGACCTGTCGCTGTCCGCGCGGCACGCGCACCTGTCGGAGCCGCTGGCGGCCAGCCTGGACGCCGACCTGGCCGCGCTGCCGGAGCTGCCGGCCCGGTTCCGCCGGGTCAACGCGGAGGAGCCGTACCGGCTGAAGGCGCGGTGCATCAAGCAGAAGCTGGCGAACACCCGGGCCCGGCTGGCCGCCCGGCGGCCGCACGAGCCGGGTCGCGACTACCTGGGTACCGCGGAGTACGTCGCGGACCTGGAGCTGATCCGCACCTCGCTGGCCGAGCACGACGGGGCGCTGATCGCCGACGGCCGGGTGGCCGACGCGATCCGGGCGGCCCAGGCGTTCGGCCTGCAGCTGGCGACGATGGACGTACGGGAGCATTCGGAGAAGCACCACGCCGTGCTGGCGCAGCTGTACCGGGCGGTCGGTGAGGTCGACTACGCGAGCCTGGACCGGCCGGCCCGTACCGAGCTGCTGGTGGCCGAGCTCGCCGGGAGGCGGCCACTGTCCACTCCGGACGTGGCGCTGGACGAGGCGGAGCGGCGCACCTACGACGTGTTCGCGACGATCCGCGAGATGCAGGACACGTTCGGGCCGAAGGTGATCGAGAGCTACATCGTCTCGATGACGCACGGCGTCGACGACCTGCTGGCCGCGGTGGTGCTGGCCCGGGAGAACGGCCTGGTCAATGTCCACAGTGGACACTCTCGGCTGGATTTCGTGCCGCTGCTGGAGACGGTGCACGAGCTCAAGCCCGCCGGCGAGCTGCTCGACGCGTGGCTCAGCATCCCGGCGTACCGCAAGATCGTGGCCGCCCGCGGCGACGTGCAGGAGATCATGCTCGGCTACTCGGACTCCAACAAGGAGGCCGGGATCGCGTCCAGCCAGTGGTCGATCCACCAGGCCCAGCGGGCGATGCGGGACGCGGCCGCGAAGCACGGCGTCACGTTGCGGCTGTTCCACGGCCGCGGCGGTACGGTCGGGCGCGGTGGCGGCCCGACGCACGAGGCGATCCTGGCCCAGCCGTACGGCACCCTGGACGGCTCGATCAAGGTCACCGAGCAGGGCGAGGTCATCTCCGACAAGTACACGCTGCCGGCGCTGGCCCGGGAGAACCTGGAGCTGACCGTGTCCGCGGTGCTGCAGGCGACGCTGCTGCACACCGAGCCGCGGCAGCCCGCCACCGAACTCGCGGTCTGGGACTCGGTGATGGACACCGTCGCCGGCGCCGCCGAGAGCGCCTACCGCAACCTGGTGGAGCACCCCCGGCTGCCCGACTACTTCTGGGCCTGCACACCCACCGCGCTGCTCGGCTCGCTCAACATCGGCTCCCGGCCGTCGAAGCGACCCAACACCGACGCCGGCCTGGACGGGCTGCGCGCGATCCCGTGGGTCTTCGGCTGGACCCAGACCCGCCAGATCGTCCCCGGCTGGTACGGGGTGGGCAGCGGCCTGGCCGCCGCCAACGCGGCCGGGTTGACCGACACGCTGCGCGCGATGTACCAGCGATGGCAGTTCTTCCGCACGTTCATCTCGAACGTGGAGATGATGCTCGCGAAGACCGATCTGTCCATCGCCCGGCGCTACGTCGACGCGCTGGTGCCGGACGAGCTGCGGCACTTCGCCGACCAGATCGAGACCGAGTACGCCTCGACCGTGCGCGAGGTGCTCGCCATCACCGGCGAGGCGCACCTGCTCGACGCCCAGCCGGTACTGCGGCGCACCCTGGAGGTGCGCGACACGTACCTGGAGCCGCTGCACCACCTGCAGGTCTCGCTGCTCTCGAAGTACGCGGCGGCGGGTGGGGCGGACGCCGGCGACGAGGCGCTCCAGCGGGCGCTGCTGAGCACCGTCAACGGCATCGCCGCCGGCCTCCGCAACACCGGCTGACCCACCCGGCCGCCCCCGCCCGGGCAGTTGCCACCCGGGCAGTTGCCACCCGGGCAGTTGCCACCCGGGCAGTTGATCAAGGGAATGCGCCCCGTCGCCCCAGGACGAGGTGTACCGATCCCTTGATCAACGCTACGGTCCCTTGATCAACACCGCGGTCCCTTGATCAACACCGCGGGCGCGTGATCGGCGCCGCGGGCGCCGTGATCGACGTGCCGGACGGGTGGCTGGGCGGGGGCGGTCGGTGTTACTCAGGATGGGCTGCGAGACTGTGCAGACCTGCCGATTGGGGGTGCGATGACCGACTGGGTCCTGCCCGACGGGGTGCTGCGCGACGCGCCGTCCCACACCCCGCGGCCCGCCGAGCTGGCCGACCTCGAGCTCCTGCTCTCCGGGGCGTACGCGCCGCTCACCGGGTTCCTGGCCGGTGCCGACGCGGCGAGCGTGGCCCGCCGCGGCACCCTGGCCGACGGCACCCCGTGGCCGGTGCCGGTCACCCTGGTCGTCCCGGTCGAGGTGGCCGAGCGGCTCGATCCGGGTCAGCCGGTGCACCGGCTGCTGATCCTGACCGATCCGGAGGGCGCCCCGGTCGCCGCCGTCGAGGCGATGGAACTCACCGAGGTCCGGGCCGGGTGGTTCCGGGTCGGCGGGCCGGTGCGCCGGGTCGGCGCCCCCGAACACGGCGCGTTCCGCCGGCTGCGCCGCACCCCCGACCAGGTGCGCGCCGGGCTGCCGGACGGCCGGGTGCTCGGCGTGATCGCCACCCGCCCGCTGCACCGCCCGCAGCTGGCGCAGATCGGCAACGCCGCGCGCACCATCGGCGCGCACGTGCTGATCTTCGTACCGGTGGCCGGGCCGACCCCGGAGGGTCTGGCTCCGGAGGTGCTGGTGCGCTCGATCCTCGCCGCGAGCGACCGGATCCCGCCGGCCACGATCGTGGCGGTACCGCTCGCCTCGCACGGCGACGAGGTGCGCGACGGGCTGCTGCGGGCCCGGGTGGCGGGCAACTACGGCGCCACCCACCTGCTGTCCACCGGTGTCGCGGTCGGCGGCGGCATCCGCGTCGTGGTGCCGCGCGACTTCGCGTACGACAACCGGGACGGCCAGTGGCGCCCGATGGACGACGTGCCGCCGCGGCAGCGGCGTACCGCGATGTCCGTCGACGACATCAACGACCTGCTCGACCGCGGTTCGCCGCTGCCGGAGTGGCACACCCCGCCGGCGGTGGCCCGGGAGTTGCGCAAGGCCCGGCCGCCGCGGCACCAGCGCGGCCTGGTGCTGCTGTTCACCGGGCTGTCCGGGGCCGGCAAGTCGACCGTGGCCCGCGGGGTCGGTGACGCGCTGGCCGAGTCCGGCGAGCGGCGCGCGACGACGCTGGACGGCGACGTGGTGCGCCGGATGCTGTCCGCCGGGCTGGGCTTCTCGGCCGAGGACCGGGACCGCAACATCCGCCGGATCGGCTTCGTCGCCGCGGAGGTGGCCCGGCACGGCGGGATCGCCCTGTGCGCGCCGATCGCCCCGTACGCCCGGACCCGGGCCGAGGTGCGCGAGATGGTGCACGCGGTCGGCGCCGACTTCGTGCTGGTGCACGTCGCGACACCGCTCGCGGTCTGCGAGGAACGCGACCGCAAGGGGCTGTACGCGAAGGCCCGTGCCGGCATGGTCCCGTCGTTCACCGGCGTGACCGACCCGTACGAGGAGCCGACCGACGCCGACCTGACCCTCGACACGAGCAAGCTGAGCGTCGAGGAAGCGGTCGAGGAGGTTCTCGACTTCCTCGTCTCCGGCGGCTGGCTGGACCCGCTGTGACCACCGACCTGCTGCTGATCGTCGCCGGCCTCGGGGTCGGCGTCGTCGTCGGGCTGACCGGGATGGGTGGCGGCGCGTTGATGACGCCGCTGCTGGTGCTGTTCTTCGGGGTGCCGCCGCTCGCGGCGGTGTCCAGCGACCTGATGGCGAGCCTGGTGATGAAGCCGGTCGGCGGGCTGGTGCACCTGCGCCGCGGCACGGTGGACAAGCGGCTGGTGGGGTGGCTGTGCGTGGGCAGCGTGCCGTGCGCGTTCGGCGGCGTGCTGGTGGCCAGGTCGTTCGGCGACGGCGAACGCATGCAGCAGGTGGTGCAGCTGGCACTGGGCGCGGCGCTGCTGCTGGCGGTGGCCGGACTGGCCGCGAAGGCGTTCGTCGGCGTCCGCGACCGGGGCCGCGGCACGCCCGTCGAGCCGCCCCGGCCGGTACGCGCCCGGCCGGTGCCGACGGTGCTGGTGGGCGCGGTCGGCGGGCTGATCGTGGGGATGACCTCGGTCGGTTCCGGCTCGCTGATCATCGTCGCGCTGCTGGTGCTGTACCCGATGCTGTCCGCGCGTGATTTGGTCGGTACCGACCTGGTGCAGGCGGTGCCGCTGGTCGCTGCGGCCACCCTGGCGCACCTCGCGTTCGGCGACTTCCGGCTGTCACTCACGGCGTTCCTGCTGGTCGGCGCGTTGCCCGGGGTGTACGTCGGCGCGAAGCTGTCGTCGCGGGCGCCGGGGTCGGTGGTCCGCCGGGCGCTCGGGCTGGTGTTGCTCGCGAGCGGGCTGAAGATGCTCGGGGTGGGCAACCTGGCGCTGCTGGTCGCGGTGGCCGGCGGCCTGCTGGTGTGCGTGCCGGGCTGGCTGCTGCTGCGGCCGGTGCTCGCGGCCCGGCTCGCCGCACGTACCGCGCCGGCGACCGGTGCCGATGGCCGTACCCAATAAACCCACTAATTCGGTCGGAACAGTTCCTTCGGTGCGTCAACGCGGCGGCTTCAGCGGCCGTACCGAGCCGTCGCTCGACAGCCGCGGTGGCACGGTGGGCAACACCGGCGGGCTCGCCGCCGGCACGATGACCTGGAAGATCGGCAACGCGCCGAGCCTGCGGTAGGCGGGCAGCGCATCCGCCGGATGGTCCACCCGCGAGTCGTGCCCGTTGTCGTCCGGCGTCTCGAAGTAGATCAGCGCCTTGATCCGCGGGAACCGGGCGATCTCGGTACCGACGTTGTCGAAGAACCACGCCTTGTGCTTGGCGTCGCTACCGGACCACACACCCCACTCGCCGATCATCAGCGGTTTGTCCGGGAAGCGGGCGGCCGCCCAGTTGTAGAACCCGGACCAGCCCTCGCGCCGCTTCGCACCGGTCAGCAACGGGCTCGCGGATGGCAGCCCGGACGATGCGGTACCCGACGGCGACGGCGCCGCGTTCGACGGCGACGGGGAGGCCGGTGACGGCGACGCGGACGGGCTCGGTGCGCCGGACGTGGGCGACGGGGACGCGGACGGGGAGCCGGACGGCGGGGACAGCGAGCCGGACGGCGGCGACGGACTGGCCGGCGGCGCCGACGGTGACGGGCTGGCCGGCGGTGGGGACGAACCGTCGCCGCCGCGGTTGATCATCTCGTCGAAGTCGCCGTACCCGTAGCCGGGCGTGCTGTAGGCGTAGACGTCCAGCGCGATCCAGTCGACCACGTCGTCGCCCGGGTACAGCTGGTCGAACCACGGCTGCGCCGGCCACTTCGCGTACCCCATGTAGGTCATCACGGTGACCACGTTGGTCGCGCCGTGGTCGCGCAGCCGCTGCACGACGTGCCGGTACATCGCGGCGTAGTCGGCCGCCGTGTAGCCGGAGCCCTCAGCCGGATCGACGTCGTTCTCCGGCTCGTGGTGGATGGTGAGGAAGAACGGCCCCGGGAACCGTTTGTGGACGTACGTGGCGAGCCGGTCGATGAAGTCGTCCACCTTCGGATCGCCGGCGGCGATGTCCGCCCAGCTCGCGACGGCCGGCTTCCAGTTGATGAACGGGATCCGCGGGTGGCCCGCCTCGTTGGCGGTGGCGATCTCCTCCGCGGTCGGGAACAGCGTCCCGAGCCCCCGGTGGTAGGCGTGGAAGACGGCCTGGGTGCGCCGGGTCTGGTGCTCGAACTCGCGCAGCGAGGCGGTCAGCGAGCTGCCGGTGTGGCCGCCGGTGGCGGCGCCCCACAGCACGTTGCAGGTCGGTACGAGCTTCGCTCCGACGGTGCAGTTCGACGGGCCGCTGTCGGTGGGTGTCGGCTCGCTCGCGACCGGGACGGGCCGGACCGCGTTGCCCGCTACCGGGCTGAGCAGTCCGTAACCCCGAGGCCGATCGCGAGGACCGCGCCGACCGCCACCACGATCAGTGCGGTGGCCCTTCGGCGTCGCATCCCTCGGCCTCCCTCCCCACCGACGGTGGATGTTTCCACTGGTAGCAGCGATGCGAAGCCGCCGACCGGACATTTACCTTTTGTCTTACTTTTGAGTGATGCCCTGCGAGTGGGATCGAGACCGAGCCAGCCCGCCACAATAAGTATCCGACCGATCACTTATGGTGTGAGGCTATCCGTGGTGTCCTCATCGTCATCACCCGGCCACTCACCGCGAGAGGCGCCACGGCGAGACGAAGTGCTCCCGGCGAAAGGCACCGCTCGATGGACGTCACCACCCCCGCGCCCGGCGACCTCGCCGACCACCTGTCCGCGCTCCGGCGCGGCTGGCTGGTCCTCGCCTGCGCGGCGCTGCTCGGGCTGATCGCCGCCGGCGTGGTCACCACCCTGCTCCCGCACCGGTACCGGGCGACCACCGCGGTGCTGGTGCTGCCCACCGGCGCGCAGGACGCCAACGCCGCCGGCGGGCGTACCAAGGAGTCGATCAACCTCGACACCGAGGCACAGCTGGTGCGCTCCACCGCGGTGGCGGCACGGGCCCGTACCCTGCTGCACGTCACGACGCCGCCGGCACAGCTGGCGGGGGCCGTCGACGTGTCGGTACCGCCGAACAGCACGGTGCTGCAGATCGCCTACTCGGCCACCGACCCGGCCGCCGCGCGGGCCGGCTCGCACGCGTTCGCCACCGCGTACCTGGCCAACCGTGCGGACAGCGCGCAGGCCGCCACGAACGCGACCGTACGGGCGCTGCGCGAGCAGGCCAACCGGGTCAACGCCGAACTGCGCAGCACCACCGGCAAGCTCGCCAACGCCGAACCCAACTCGTCCACGCACGCGCTGCTGGACGCCCAGCGGCGCAACCTCACCGGGCAGCTCGGCACCCTCGGCAACCGGATCAACGACGCCACCACCAGGGCCACCTCGGCCGGGCGGATCATCACCGACGCCGCCGCGCCCACCCGCCCGACCAGCCCGTCGGTGCCGGTCAACCTCGCCGCCGGGCTGCTCGTGGGGCTGTTCGCCGGCGCCGTCGCCGCGCTCGCCGCGGCGCGGTTCGGCCGCCGGGTGGCCACCGCCGCCGACCTGACCCGCCGTACCGGGGTGCCGGTGCTGTCCGACGTACCCGCCGGACCGGCCGCGGCCCGCTGCCTCGGCCGGCTGCGCAACGAGCTGAGCGCCGGCGACGGCGGCCCGGCGGTACTGGCCGTGGTCGGGGCCGGCGGCTCCGGCGCGGCGGTGGCCGCCCGGCTCGCCGCGGCGTTCGCCCGGGCCGGCCAGGACACGGTACTGATCGCCGCGGCCGGCGACGGCTGCCCGCCCGTACCGGACCGGCCCGGCCTGACCGACGTGCTCGCCGGCACCATCGGGCTGCCGACCGCGCTGCATCCGGCGGACGGCGAGCCGGGCCTCGCCGTACTGCCGGCGGGCAGCCCGACCGGGGCGTTGCCGATCCCCGCCGTCGGTGCGGTGCTCGACCGGCTGCGGGACCAGCGGACCACGGTGCTGCTGGCCACCCCGGACGCGGCCGACGGGCCGGAGGCGCAGGCGCTCGCCGCGCTGGCCGACGCCGCGATCCTCGCCGTACCGCGGCGCACCGCCCGGTACGCCGCGGTCCGCGACGCCGCCGAGCAGCTGCACCGGGTCGGCACCACGCTGCTGGGCGCGGTGCTGACCGCGCCGACCGGGATCGACACCGAGACCGGCGCGCATCGGGCGCCCGCCGCGAACGAGGTCGAGGGCGCCGCGGACGAGCCCGAGGGCGCGCCGGTCGGCGCCTCGGCCCGGGCGTAACACCGGTGTCGACGGCAGGCACGCCGACCGCACACCGTCTACTTCGGACGGACGAGCCGGTACGGCGGCGCGGCCCACTGCGCCCGCTGCTGCCCCGGCTCACCGCGGCCTGGCCGCTCACCTGGCTGCTCGGCGGGTACCCGATCTGGTGGGCGCTCGGCCTCGGCGTGCTGATCTTCCCCCTGGTCGCGGTGGTGATGGCGGTCGCGCTGGTACGCCGCCCGCCCCGCCGGCTGCCGCCGGAACTGGTGCTGTGGTTCGGGTTCCTCGCCACGACCCTGGCCGGGATCGCCGCGCTGGGCATCGACCCGGTCGGTACGATCCCCGGCGATCCGGTCGGCCGGCTACCCGGCGTCGCGTTCCGGTTGGTCGAGTACGGCTCGCTGACCGTACTGCTGCTGTACGCGCTGAGCCGGAGCCGGCGCGAGCTGCCGCAGCGGCGGCTGGTGGCGCTGCTCGGCTGGCTGTTCGTGCTGACCGTTGCCGGCGGGCTGCTCGGGACGTTCGCCGGGCACCTGCAGTTCACCTCGCCGGTCGAGCTGCTGCTGCCACAGCACCTGCGGCACAACAACTTCGTGGCCTCGCTGGTACACCCGGCCGCCGCGCAGCTGATGGACGTGCTCGGCTACCCGGCCCCGCGGCCGGCCGCGCCCTGGGGCTACACGAACACCTGGGGCAACAACCTGGCGTTGCTGATCGGCTGGTTCGTGGTCGCGGCGCTCGCCGTGCGCGGGCGGCCCGCCGGCGTGCCGACCGGGCCCCGGAGTCTCCTGACCAGGCGGCGGATCGCGGCGGTCGCGGTGCTGGTACTCGCGGTCGTGCCGGTGGTGACCTCGCTCAACCGCGGGCTGTGGATCGACCTGGCGCTGCTCGCCGGCTACCTGACCGTACGGCTCGCGCTGCGCGGCCGGTTGCTCGCGCTCGGCGCCGGGATCGCCGGTGCCGCGGTGCTCGGCGTACTGCTGCTCGCCACGCCGCTGGGCGACGTGGTGCAGGGCCGGTTGGAGAACGGCAAGAGCAACAACGTCCGGATGTTCGTGACCGAGAAGGCGATCGAGGGAGTCACCGCCTCGCCCCTGATCGGCCTCGGCACCACGCGCAACACGCAGGGCAGCGACCAGTCGATCGCGGTCGGCGGGACCCCGGACTGCCAGCGCTGCGGCGGCCACACCATCGGCGGCAACGGCCAGCTGTGGCAGGTGCTGTACCTGCACGGCGGGCTCGGCACGCTGCTGTATCTCGGCTTCTTCGGCGCGATCCTGTGGCGGCACCGTCGCGACGCCAGCCCGATCGGGCTGGCCGGCAGCGGCGCGATCGTCGTGTCGCTCGCCTCGATGTTCTACTACAACGCTCTCGTCACGCCCCTCGCCTTCACCTTCCTGTCGTACGCGCTGCTGTGGCGCAACACGGCGGCCCGCCCCCTGTCGGGCCGCAGGATCACGAACCCAGTCGAGGAGCCCGCATGAACGCGCCGGCCGAACTGACCGCCGACACGGCGGCGAGACGGACCGCCTACCTGACCGAGGTACTGCCGCTGCTGTACCCGCAGCCGTGCCGGATCGCGTTGCCCCACACCAGATCGGCACCGCAGCCGATGCGCAGCTTCCTGGTGTTGCCGGACCTGCGTCGGGCCCGGCTGCTCGCCCCACTGGGCAGTACCCGGGTAACCGTCGGCGCGGTCCGGCGGTACTCCGAGCCGCAGTCGCTGGCCTCGCGGATGAAGCGGTCCGCGGTGACCGCCGCGCTGCGTACCGGCGCGAGCGCGATCCTGTTGCGGGACCGGATCCGGGTGTCGGCGCCGGACGACGCCGACCACATCGAGTCGTACCTGGCCGGGCTGCTCGGCGTCCGCCTCACCCCGTCCGTCCACATCGGACCCGCCCGGGCCAACCGGAAACCGGTACTGCAGCTGCTCGACGACGCCGGTCGCTCCATCGCGTTCGTCAAGATCGGGGTGAACGAGCTGACCCACGGCCTGGTCCGGGCCGAGGCGCGGGCGATGCTCACGCTCGCCCAGGCGGGGCTGCGGCACCTGCGGATTCCGGCCGTACTCGGTACCGGGCAGTGGCACGGCAACGAGCTGGTCGCGGCGTCGGCGCTGCCGATCGACGCCCCGCGGGTACCGCTGCGGCACGAGACGCTGGCCGCGGCGATGCGCGAGGTGTGCGGGGTGGCCGGCGTCCGGCGGCAACCGCTGGACGAATCCGAGTACTGGTCCCGGCTGCGGGCCCGGCTCGGCGGGCTCACCGTCGTCGAGGACGGTCGTACCCTCGCGGCGGCGGCGCGCGATCTGGTCGGCCGGACCGGCGCGCAGCGCATCGACTTCGGTTGCTGGCACGGCGACTGGACGCCGTGGAACATGACCAGCACCACCGAGGGGCTGCTGGTGTGGGACTGGGAACGGTTCGGCACCGAGGTACCGGTGGGCTTCGACCCGCTGCACTACCGGCTGCAGGCGGCCATCGTCCGGGACGGCAGGGATCCGCGCGACGCGGTCGCCGACCTGCTGACCATGTGCGGCCCGCTGCTGTACGGCTTCGGGGTGCCGGGCGGATCGGCCCGTACCACCACCCTGCTGTACCTGATCGACCTCGCCGCCCGCTACCTCACCGACCGGCAGGCGGAAGCCGGCGCGCGACTCGGTGTACTGGGTAGTTGGTTGCTGCCGGAACTGGTCGCCGCCGTCGCCGCGGTACCGGACGTGGAAGGGTGTCGGTGAGATGCTGGGATCGACCCTGCCGACCGGAGTGAAGCGGTTGGCGCACACCGGATCGGTGAACTTCGGGCGGCTCACCGCGGCGCACCGGATGCTGCCCTCGTTCCTGATCGCGGGTGGCCAGCGCTGCGGCACCACCTCGCTGTACCGGGCGCTGTCGGCGCACCCGGCCGTGATGAAAGCGGTGTGGCACAAGGGCGTGCACTACTTCGACGTCGGCTACCAGCGCGGGCCGGACTGGTATCGCGGGCACTTCCCGCTGTGCCGCACCGCCGGCCGCCGCGAGCGGCGGATCGGCGCCCGGGTGCAGACGTTCGAGTCCAGCCCCTACTACATGTACCACCCGCTGGCCGCGGAGCGGATCGCCGCCGCGCTCCCGGACGTCAAGCTGATCGTGCTGATCCGCGACCCGGTCGAACGGGCGTACTCGCAGCACGCGCACGAGGTCGCGCGCGGCTTCGAGACCGAACGCGACTTCGCGCTGGCGCTGGCCCGGGAACCCGGCCGGCTGGCCGGCGAGGCCGCCCGGCTGCGCGACGACCCGGCCTACCACAGCCACGCGCACCAGCACCACGCCTACACCGAGCGCGGCCAGTACGTCGATCACCTGGTACGGCTGGAGAAGGTGTTCGGCCGTGACCGCATCCACGTGGTCGACTCGGAACTGTTCTTCACCGATCCGGCCCCGGTCTACGACTCGGTACTGGACTTCCTCGGCCTGCCGGACCTCGGTCACCCGCCGTTCGAGCGGCACAACGCGCGAGCCCGGGGCCCGATGCCGGACCGGATCCGGCGACGGCTGGCGGCGCACTTCGCGCCCTACGACGAGCGGTTGGCCGACTGGCTGGGCTACCGGCCGTCCTATCTGGAGCGCTGAGGTGGCGCTCACCCGGGCCACCCCGGAACACGGCGCGGTGCTGGGCGGTACCGCCCGGTCCGGCGCGCTGAACCTGGTCGCCGCCGGGTTCTCCGGTACCGCCGGGCTCGCCGTCACGATGCTCGTCGCCCGCGGGCTCGGGCACACCCAGGCCGGCGTGTTCTTCGCGGCGACCTCGGCGTTCCTGCTGGCCCAGATGATCGCCAAGC
This sequence comes from Actinocatenispora sera, assembly GCF_018324685.1. Classification (NCBI taxonomy): domain Bacteria; kingdom Bacillati; phylum Actinomycetota; class Actinomycetes; order Micromonosporales; family Micromonosporaceae; genus Actinocatenispora; species Actinocatenispora sera. Next base: position 259,393 of record NZ_AP023354.1, read on the forward strand.
TCGGCACCGACACCGGCCTGGTGTACTGGCTGGCCCGGTTGCGCGCGCTGCGCCGGTTCGACCTGCTGCACCGGTGCCTGCGCTCGATGCTGCTGCCGGTACTGGTCGCCTCGGTGGCGATGGCCGGGCTGCTGATGCTCGCCGCGCCGCGGCTCGCGACCACCGGCTGGTTCGGCGCGGACGCCGCCCACGCCCCGCAGTTCGCCCGCCAGCTGCGGTTGCTGGCGCTGTTCCTGCCGCTCGCCGCGCTGTCCGACGCGCTGCTGTCGGCGACCCGCGGCTACCGGACGATGCGGCCGACCGCGCTGACCGAGAAGGTGCTGCGGCCGAGCCTGCAGCTGGCCGGCCTGCTGGTGGTGCTGCTGGCCGGCAGCCTCACCGCGGACGTCGCCACCTGGGCCGCACCGTACGCGGTGAGCATGCTGGTCGCCGCCTGGTTCCTGTCTACTGTGGATCGTCGAGCCAGGTCGCGGCCGAGCGGCGAGCAGGTCGCCGACCACCGGTTGCCGGCGAACCTGACCCGGGCGGTGTGGCAGTTCACCGCACCGCGGGCGCTGTCCTCGATCGCGCAGGTCGGGTTGCAGCGGCTGGATGTGCTGCTGGTCGCCGCGATGCTCGGCTTCCGGGCCGCCGCGGTGTACACGGTGGCGACCCGGTTCATCGTCGTCGGTCAGCTGGCGAACCAGGCGATCGGCGCCGCGGTGCAGCCCCGGCTGGCCGAGCTGCTGGCGCGCGGCGACACCGCGGCCGTGCGCAGCCTGTACCAGACCTCGACCGGCTGGGTGGTCGCGCTGACCTGGCCGCTGTACCTGCTCGTCGCGGTGTTCGCGCCGACCTACCTGCGGGCGTTCGGCGCCGGGTACCGGCAGGGCTCCGCCGCGCTCGTGGTGGCGCTGCTGTGCGCCGCGATGCTCGTCGCCGCCGCCTGCGGGATGGTCGACATGGTGCTCACCATGGGCGGCCGTACCACCTGGAACCTCGCCAACGTGGCACTCGCGTTCGGCGTGAACCTCGCCGTGGATCTGGTGGCGATCCCCCGGCTCGGCATCCTCGGTGCGGCGCTCGGCTGGGCGCTCGCGCTGCTGGCGAAGAACCTGGTACCGCTGGGCCAGATCTCCGCCGCCCTCCGGCTGCACCCGTTCGGGCCCGGGACGATCCGGGCGGCCCTGCTCGCGGCCGGTTGCGTCGGCGTGCCGGCGATCGCGGCCCGGCTGCTGTTCGGCGCCGGCCCGGCCGGTCTGGGCGCCGCACTCGCCGTCGCCGTCCCCGCCTACGCCGCCGGCTGCCTCGCCTGCCGGCACCAGCTCCGCCTGTCCCCTACCGCCCTGTTGGGAAGGTTGTCCCGTGCGCACTGACTACCCGAACCTGTTCCTCGACGACACCGTGGTCGACCGGTACCGCGACGTGGTGTACGCGAAGGGCGGCTACGCCGCGGCGATCAGCGCCCGGCAACGCGCGTTCATGCGCGAGCTGGTCGTCCGCGAGTTCACCGCGCCGCCGGTGCACCACGACTTCGCCTGCGGTACCGGCCGGGCACTGCTGATGCTCGGCGACCTGGTCTCGTCCGCGCACGGGTACGACGTGTCCCCGGCGATGCTGCGCGCCGCGCGGGACGCCGGCAGTACCGCCGAGCTGCACCGGGTGGCGATCGAGGGCCCGGCACCGGCGCCGGCTCCCACCGCGGGCCCGGCGCTGGTGACGATGTTCCGGCTGCTGCTCAACGCCGCCCCGGCGGTACGCGACCGCGCGCTCGCGTTCGCCGCGGCCGCGCTGCCGACCGCCGAGTCCGGCCTGCTGGTACTGGAGAACCACGGCCGGTCGCCGTCGCTTCGGCACCTGAGCGCCCGCCGCCGGCGCGGCGAGGCGTGGTTCGCCGAGCTGACCGACACCGAGGTCACCGACCTGCTGGCCCGGCACGGGTTCCGGCTGGTCGGGCGGCGCGGGTGCGCGCTGACCTCCCGCGGCTGGTACCGGCGGCGGGCGTTGCGCGGCCCCGCCCGGCTGCTGGACGACCGGCTGGCGCACCGGCTGCCCGCCGTCGCCACCAACGTCCTCTACCTGGCCCGCCGCACCGCCTGACCCCGGCGCTCCTTGATCATGCCGCCCGGCGCGCGGTGAGCGATCGCCACGCGATCCGACGCCATGATCACCCGCGCCGATCGGGCGTGCGTGGCGACGGAAATTACCGTCATCAAGGCAAGTACTTAGAAAATTCTTGTCTCGGGGTCTTTCGGATTACTTGCCGGTAATGCTGTGATACGAGACACGACCCGGATCCCCTACCCGGAGGTAAACATGCGCAGATCCCGCCTCGTCGCGGCGCTGGCCGGCCTGCTGTCGGCTGCCGGCGCCACCCTGGCATTCGCCGCCCCGGCGCAGGCCGCCACCATCAACTACGTCGCGCTCGGCGACTCGTACTCGTCCGGTGTCGGCGCCGGGTCGTACATCGACTCCAGCGGCTCGTGCGACCGCAGCACGAAGGCCTACTCGGCGCTGTGGGCCGCGGCGCACTCGCCCAGCTCGTACAGCTCGGTCGCCTGCTCCGGCGCGACCACCAGTGACGTCAACTCGTCCCAGCTGTCCGCGCTGAACAGCAGCACCTCCCTGGTCAGCCTCACCATCGGCGGCAACGACATCGGCTTCTCCAACATCATGACCACCTGCGCACTGCAGGGCACCGACGCGTGCGTGGCCGCGGTGCAGAGCGCCGAGGACGCCGTGCAGAGCACCCTGCCCGGCAAGCTCGACACCACGTACAACGGCATCCACCAGCACGCGCCCAACGCCCGCGTCGTGGTGCTCAGCTACCCGGTCTTCTACCAGCTCGGTACGTTCTGCGTCGGGCTCAGCGCCAAGTCGCACGCCAAGATCGACGAGGGCATCAACCTGCTCGACGACACGATCAGGGCGGCGGCGCAGCGGCACGGCTTCGTCTTCGCCGACGTCCGCGACATCTTCGTCGGCCACCAGCTGTGCAGCGGTGACAAGTGGCTGCACGCGCTGAACTTCGCCGACATCACCGAGTCGTACCATCCGACCGCGACCGGCCAGTCCAGCGGCTACCTGCCGGTCTTCACCAGCAACGCCTGACCCACCGCGTACGAACGCAAGCGGCCCGCCGACCCCCTGGCGGGCCGCTTGCGCGCGCCGGGGCCGCGCGCCGCCGCGCGCGTACCGAGGTGTGATCCGCGCGGCTCCGGCCGACCGGACACTGCCTGCAGACCAAGGCGGCGACCCGCGGCCCCGCGGACCGGACACTGCCGGCAAACCAAGCCGGTGACCCGCGACGCCGGCGGGCCGGCGTTCGGCGGGGGCGATCAGTCGAGCAGGGCGGCGACCGCGTCGACGACGACCTTGCGCCGCGCCTCGACGGTGTCGACCTCCACCACCGCGTCGAACTCGGGCACGTTGGCGTCCCAGAAACCCGACAGGTGCAGGATGAGGCCGAGCAGCACGTCGGGCGCGAACCGGGTCGGCACCGTACCGGCGGCCTGCGCCGCGGCCACCGCCTCGATCTTGGCCCGGTTGCTGGCCAGGACGCCCTGCGCCAGGTCGCCGCTGCCGGCCCGTTCCAGCCGGTACCAGCTCGCGATGCGCTGCACCCAGGGGCGTCGTCGGTAGGAGTCGAACAGTCGGCCGGCGTATTCGGGCAAGTCCGTCGCGTCGATCGGGACGGCGTCGACGATCTGCCGGCACATGTCGTCGAAGACCGCGTCGAACAGCTCGTCCTTGCTGCCGAAGTAGTGGTAGATCTGCGCCTTGTTGCTGCGGGCCGCGTCGGCGATCCGGTCCACCCGGCTGCCGGCGATGCCCCGGGCGGCGAACTCGTCGCGCGCCGCGGCGAGCAGTCGCTGCCGGGTCGCCGCTGCGTCTCTGGTCACACCGGCAGCTTATCAACTGACCATTTAGTTGACGACGCGCCCGGCAGGCGCTTCACTGGAGCCAGCTAATCAACTGGTTAGTTAGAATCTCCTCGAGGGGAAGTGGGCTCCATGTCGTCCCTGGTTTTCCTGGTCAGTGGCGCGTCGCGCGGCCTGGGCCGCGAGATCGTCCGTACCGCGCTGGCCGACGGCCACCGCGTCGTCGCCGGTGCCCGCAGCACGTCGACGCTCGACGACCTCACCACCGCGTACCCGGACCGGATTGTCGCCGTGCCGCTGGACGTCACCGACGACGACGCCGCACGCGCCGCGGTGCGTACCGCCGTCGACCGGTTCGGCCGGCTCGACGTGCTGGTCAACAACGCCGGCTACGCCAACTTCGCATCGATCGAGGACGTCGAGGCGGCCGACTTCCGCGCGCAGGTCGAGACCAACCTGTTCGGCGTGGTCCGGCTGACCCAGGCGGCCCTGCCGGTCATGCGCGAGCAACGCGCCGGCCGCATCATCCAGATCTCGTCGGTCGGTGGCCGGCTCGCCACCCCCGGCCTCGGCGCGTACCAGACCGCGAAGTGGGCGGTCGGCGGCTTCTCGTCGGTACTGGCAGCCGAGGTCGCCCCGCTCGGCATCGCGGTCACCGTGCTCGAACCCGGCGGCATGCGGACCGACTGGGCCGGCTCGTCGATGCGGGTCGCCGACATCCGCCCCGAGTACGCGGAGACCGTCGGCCGGGCCGCGGCCATGCACGGCGCCGGCGGGGCCACCGCCGCCAGCGATCCGGCGAAGGTGGCCCGGCTGGTACTCGACGTCGTGGCGCTGCCCGAGCCGCCGCTGCGGTTGCTCGCCGGCGCCGACGCGTTCCGGTACGCGACCGCCGCCGGCCGCGCCCTGCTCGCCGCCGACGAACGGTGGCAGGCACTGAGCGAGTCCACCACCGCCACCGACGCGACCGCGGCCGACCTCGATCCACTCGCCCAGCCCTGATCCCTGCACACCACCGCGGCGGCGCTCGGTCGCCGTGGAGCGGCAGGCGGAACTGTGAAGTTACTTGACAGATAACCCGGTTCGGCGGTGTACTCCTCCGTAAGCGCTTCCGTCCGCATTCACCCCGATGTGTACGGACGTGTTCCCCTGCGGGCGGTGCCCCTCGGCGACCCGCCCGCGCTCGCCTCGGATGCACCGCGGAGGTCACCGTGAGCAGATCGATCAGGCACCGAATCCGGCTGGCACTCGTCGCGGGGGCGGCACTCGCCCTCGCCGCGCTCGGCACTGCCGTACCGTCCGACGCCGCGCCGTCGCGGGACGCCGCCCCCCGCGCGGTACCCGCGCCGCCGACCGGGTGGAGCACGGTGTTCAGCGACGACTTCGGCGGAGCCGCCGGCACCGGGGTGAACCGGTCCGACTGGCTCTACGACACCGGTACCGGCTATCCCGGCGGCGCCGGCAACTGGGGCACCGGCGAGGTCGAGACGATGACCGACAGCACGACCAACGTCTACCAGGACGGCTCCGGCCACCTGGTGATCAAGCCCGTCAACAGCAACGGAAGCTGGACCTCCGGCCGGATCGAGACGCAACGTACCGACCTCGCCGCGCCGGCCGGTGGCCAGCTGCAGGTGACCGCCTCGATCAAGCAGCCGAACCCGGCGAACGGTCTCGGGTACTGGCCGGCGTTCTGGATGCTCGGTGCCGCGGCGCGGCCGGTCGGCGCGACGAACTGGCCGAGCATCGGCGAGATCGACGTGATGGAGGACGTCAACGCGCTCAGCGAGGAGGCCGGAACGCTGCACTGCGGCGTGAACCCGGGCGGTCCGTGCAACGAGACGAACGGGCTGGGCAGCGGGCTGCGCGGCTGTTCCGGCTGCCAGACCGGCTACCACACGTACTCGGTGGTCATCGACCGGCGGAACACCTCGGCCGAGCAGATCCGCTGGTACCTGGACGGGACCAACTTCTTCACCGTGAACGAGAGCCAGGTGGGCACGAGCACCTGGCAGGCGGCGGTCGACCACGGGTTCTTCGTCATCCTGAACGTGGCGATGGGCGGCGGCTTCCCGAACGGGGTGTGCGGTTGCGGCACGCCGATCGGGTCGACCAGCTCCGGCGCCGGGATGAGCGTCGACTACGTGGCCGCCTACGCGACCTCGTCCTCGACCCCGCCGCCCACCGGTGGCGGTACCGACGCGTACTCGACGATCCAGGCCGAGGGGTACTCGGCGGCGTCCGGCGTGACCACCGAGACGACCACCGACACCGGCGGCGGGCAGGATGTCGGGTGGATCGCCAACGGCGACTGGGCCGAGTACGACGGGGTCGACTTCGGATCCAGCGCGGCCACCCAGTTCCGGGCCCGGGTCGCGTCCGGTGCCGGTGCCGGCATCAGCGGGCTCGTGCAGGTACGGCTGGACTCCCGGTCGGCCGCGCCGATCGGCAGCTTCGCGGTCGGCAACACCGGCGGCTGGCAGAGCTGGCAGACGATCCCGGCGAACATCAGCGGGGTGACCGGCACGCACACGGTCTTCCTGACGTTCAGCAGCGGCCAGCCGGCCGACTTCGTGAACCTCAACTGGTTCACCTTCGGCCACTGACCGACCCGACCGCACCCCGGCGAACCCCGACCGGCTCGCTTTCGGACACCGACCGGCTCGCCTTCGGTTGCCGACCGGCCCGCCGAGCCGGCCGGATCACCGTCGACGTCGATCGGCATTCAGCGCTGCGAGTACCGCGGGCAGGTCAGGTTCGGGGGTCGGCGGGGGTGGCATCAGGCGCCGGTAGGGTTGTGCCGGCCCACGGCACCCGGTGCGCGGCGGCGGCCAGCAGCAGCCCGGCCGCGAACGGCAGATCGTGCACCAGGTACCGCCGGGCCAGCCGGGTCGGCTCGGATGCCAACCGGTGCAGCCATTCCAGCCCGGTACGTTGCATCCACGCCGGCGCCCGGCGCTGCTCGCCGGCGACGAAGCCGATCGCGGCGCCGCAGCCGACGAACCAGCAGCGCGGCAGGTCCGGTACCAGCCGGGCGATCAGCCGTTCCTGCTTGGGGAAGCCGAGTCCGACGAACACCAGATCCGGCCGGGCGGCGACGACCGCGGCGCACACCGCGTCGAGCTCGGCCGGATCGTCGAAGAACCCGTACGACGGGGATGCCGCCCCGGCCACCACCAGCCCCGGGTACCGCTGCGCGAGCACCGTGCCGGCCCGGTCGGCGACGCCCGGCGGGCCGCCCAGCAGGTACACCGAGCCGGTCCGGGCGGCGAGGGCGGCGGACAGCGACCAGATCAGGTTCGAGCCGGCCACCCGTTCCGGCAGCGCCGCGCCGGCCAGCCGGCTCGCCCAGACCAGCGGGGTACCGTCCGCGACCACGTAACTGGCCGCCGTCACGTGCCCGCGCGCCTCGCTGTCGCGCCTGGTCAGCCGCAGGATGTCGACGTTGGGGGTGACGATCGTGCCGCCCCGCCCGGCGGCGGAGTCGGCGGCGACGGCGGCGACCAGTTCGGCCTCGGTGTACGGGTGGAACGCGACGTCGGCGAGCACGACGCGATCGGTGACGGGGACGGGCATGAGCCGAGACCCTAGCCGAGAGACTACACATCGTTCCCAAGCACATACCGATGGTGACCATATTCGCGAACCGTCGTTGTACCCGGGGGCGCTGTACCCGGGTCTGCCGATCCGGTGCCCCACGGCCGTACACCGAGCGCGGGAAGCGAGGCATCCGTGGTACGTGTGCTGTTCCTGGGCGGGCTCGGCCGCAGCGGCACCACGCTGATCGAGCGAATCCTCGGCGAGTTGCCCGGCGTGTGCGGCCTCGGCGAGGTCGTCCACCTGTGGCGCCGCGACGTGCTCGACGACGAGCGGTGCGGCTGCGGCGAACGGTTCTCCCGCTGCGCGTTCTGGCGCGAGGTCGGTACCGAGGCGTTCGGTGGTTGGAACGCCGACCTGGCGCTGCGGGTGATCGGGCTGCGCGACGCGATCGAACGCACCCGGTACCTGCCGGAACTCGCCGCGCCCCGGCTGCGCACCGTGCGGGCCCGGCTGGTCGCCGAGTACACCGAGGCGTACCTGCGGATCTACCGCGCCGCGGCGACGATCGCGGGCGCGTCCGTGGTGGTCGACTCGTCCAAGCACGCGTCGCTCGCGTTCTGCCTGCGCTGGCAGCGCGACGTCGATCTGCGCGTGGTGCACGTGGTGCGCGACCCGCGCGGCGTCGCGTACTCCTGGACCCGGACCCGGCTGCGGCCGGAGGCGGACGGCAACGCCGAGATGACGCGCTACCCGCCGGCCCGCTCGGCGTTGCTGTGGAACGCGCACAACGCGGCGTTCGGCGTACTGGAACGGCTCGGCACACCGGTGCACCGGGTGCGGTACGAGCAGTTCGTCGCGGCACCCGCCGCCGCGGTGGAGGAGATCCGCCGGTTCGCCGACCTACCGCCCCAGCCGCGCCCGCCGGAGTTCCTGACCGAACGCGGCGCCCGGCTCGGCCGCTGCCACAGCGCCGCCGGCAACCCGATGCGGTTCCTCACCGGCGACATCGAACTGCGCTGCGACGACGCCTGGCGGGCCGAGCTGCCGGCACCGAGCCGGCGGCTGGTCGGTGCGCTCACCGCACCGCTGCTCGGCGCGTACGGCTACCCGCTGGGCACCGACCGCCGTCCTGCTCCCGCCGGAGCGGAGCGATGACCGACCACATCGGACGGTCCATAGTGGAGCACTCTGAGCTTCCCGGGCCGCAGGCAGCGGGCGGGGATCAGGAGCCCCCCGCGGTGGGGGTGGTGATCGCCACGCACGACCGGCCGGTGCAGGTGCGCGAGGCCATCGCGTCGGTGCTCGAGCAGCGCTACCGCGGTGCGGTGCGGGTGGTCGTGGTGTTCGACCGGGCCGAGCCGGACGCGGATCTCGCCGGCGACCGGGTCACGGTGCTGCGCAACGACCGTACCGCCGGGCTGGCCGGGGCCCGCAACACCGGCATCGCCGCACTGTCCACGATGGACGTACCGCTGGTCGCGTTCTGCGACGACGACGACACGTGGCGGCCGGGCAAGCTCGCGGCGCAGGTCGCCGCGCTCGCCGCCCATCCCGGCGCCGAGTTCGCCACCTGCGGCATCGAGGTCGAGTACGACGGGGCAGTGCGGCCCCGGCTCGCCGGCACCGACGTGGTCGACCTGGCCGACCTGACCAGGTCCCGGATGTCGATGCTGCACGCGTCGACGTTCCTGATCCGCGCCGACGCGTTCGCCACCGACCGGCTCGGGCTGGTCGCCGAGGACGCCCCCGGCAGCCAGAACGAGGACTACGATCTGCTGCTGCGGGCCGCCCGGCGGCGTCCGATCGTGCACGTCGACCGGCCGCTGACCCGGGTGCGCTGGGGCGGCTCGTTCTTCACCCACCAGTACCGGACGAAGATCGACTCGCTGCACTGGATGCTGGACCGGCATCCCGAGCTGTCCGCCTGCCGCCCCGGCGCCGCCCGGCTCTACGGGCAGCTCGCCTGCTGGCACGCCGCGGCCGGCGAACGGCGCGCGGCGGTGCGGTACGCGGGCCGGTCGCTGCGCCGCAACCCCCGCGAGCCGCGCGCCGCGATCGCGCTGGCCGCCGCGGCCCGCCTGGTGCGGGTCGAGTCGGTCCTGTCCACCCTGCACCGCCGCGGCCGGGGCATCTGACCCGCCACCGGGGTCGATCACGGCGCCCGGTGGCCGGGAATCATGGGCGCGGCCGGACGACGCCGTGGAGGCGGCTCAGTTGGTACGGGCGCGGAGCCACTCGGCGAGGGTCGTCAGGTTCGGGTGGGTCCGGCGCAGTGCGGGCAGGTCGGCCCGGAAACCGGCGGCGGCGAACCAGGCGAACATGGTCGCCATCTCGGTCGAGATCGCCCGCAGCTGTTCGATCGGCTGTTCCCGGAACGTCGTTGGCACGCCGGTGACCTCGGTGTACACCGTGGCGATCTGGGTGGGCGTCAGCACCTCACCGGCGATCTCCAGGGCGCTGCCGAGGTAGGTCTCCGGCTGCTCGAACGCATCGGCGGCGAACACGCCGATGTCGCGCGTGGCGATCATCTGCAGCGGAAGGTCCGGCGGCAGCGCGAGCGTCAGCACCTGCCCGCTGTCGGTCGGCTGCGGGCCCATCCCGGCGAAGTTGTCCAGGAAGAACACCGGCCGCAGCATCGTCGCGGGCAACCCGAGCTCGGCGATGTGCCGTTCCACCTCGTTCTTGCTCTCGAAGTGCGGGATGCCGCTGTTGCGCTCGACACCGGCGACCGAGGAGTACACCAGGTGCTTGATGCCGGCGCGGGCAGCGGCGTCGGCGACCGCGCGACCCTGCCGTACCTCGCCGGCCAGGCCGTCCGGGCCGGTGAACGACTGCACGCTGAACACCCCGTACGCGCCGGCGAGCGCGGCGTCGAGCGACGCCGGGTCGTCCAGGTCGCCGCGGACCAGGTCGGCACCCGCGTCGGCGAGCGGCTGCGCCTTCGCCAGGTCACGGACCATCGCCCGGACCGGGTGGCCGCGCCGTAGCAGTTCGCGGGCGACCGCGCCGCCCTGCTGGCCGGTACCGCCGAAGACCACGATCACATCGTCAGCCATGACTACCTCCATCGGATTTCATTGGCATGCCATTGATAATAGGTGGCATACCACGTATTCCCACAGAGAGGATTCTCATACCTGTCACAGAGCCGGGTTATCGTGTGGTGTGCCCATCAATCCACAGCCGACCCCGGCCGGCCCGGTCAGCGCGATGGTGCCGCGGCTGGCCCGGGCGCACTGGCTGGTCGCCGGCGAGCTGCTACAGCGGGTCGGTCTCTACCCGGGCCAGGAACTGCTGCTGATGCAGCTGTGGGAGCACGACCACCGGTCCCAGTCCGAGCTGGCCCGCGCGCTCGGACTCGACCCGTCCACCGTCGCCCGCACCGTCCGCAGCCTCGAACAGCAGGGCCTGCTCACCCGTGCCGGATCACCCAGCGACCGGCGCGCCCGGGTGGTGTCGCTGACCCGGGCCGGCCGCGACCTGCGGCCCGCGGTAGAACAGGTCTGGGCCGACCTGGAGACCATCACCACCCGGGACATGACCCCGCGCCAGCGCGCCGACGCGGTGCGCCTGATGCGGCGGATGGAGGCGACCCTGCAGGCCGCCCACGGCGACTGACCTCGCCACTTTTCGGATGAATGGCCGTCATTCGCCGGCCAAATCGGGAAGATGAGGCGGACACCGTCGTCGTCCGCCGGAGGTTCGGTCGTGAGGATCCGTCACCTGGTCGTGGCCGCCGCCGCGAGCGCCGCACTCGTCGCCATCCCCGCCGTCCCGGCGGCCGCGCACCCAGCGGGTCCCGCCGCCGCCCGTCCCGGGACCGGCTCCGCGAGGCCGGCCAGTTCCGCCATCACCCGTCCCACGACCGGATCCACGAGCCCGGCGGGGTCCGCCATCGCCCGTCCCGCGACCAACTCCGCGCGCTCACCAGGGTCCGGCACGGCGCGTCCCGCCGGCGAGACGCGCCCGGCGAGCGGCTGCCATGCCGGTACGCCGGCGAACGCCGAGCCGACCCGGCGGTACTTCCGGGACAAGGCGTACCTCGGCCCGCAGCCGCTGCCGCACCACCGGCCGGTCGGCGCGCTGCTGCACGGGTACCGGCGGCTCGGCGGGATGACCGAGGCGACGTTCGAGACGCGCTATCGCGACGGCGACCGGTGGGTGTACCCGCCGAACGACGGGTTCGTGGTCCGCGACGGCCGGCCGGTCGAGCACCGCGAGACGCTGCTGCCCGGCGAGCGCATCGACCGGTTCGGCTATCCGGGCGGCGCGTACCTCGCCCCGACCGGTACGCCGTTCGCGCAGCGGGCGCTGCCGCCGCAGAACCTCGACACCCCGGACGGCACGCCGGGCAGCAACTACCACGAGTACTGCGTGGTCCGGCCGTTCGCCGTGGACGCCGGGCCGATCGCGGCCTGGTTCGGCCAGCCCGGGCACGGCCGCCAGTTCAAGCTCGACCCGGCCTACGTCCCGGCCGCCGGCACCGCCCTCACCGTCGCCTGGCTGCTCACCCACCACTACCTGACCGAACAGAACCCGGCCGCCTGAACCCGCCCCGGCTCGACCGCGGGGCCGACGCGGCGGGCGATCCGGCGGTCGGGAACCTCAAGGGCCGCCACGGCACCCGTCAGCCGCCGGTGGGAGTCAGCACGATGCGGCCGAAGACCTCGCCGGCGTCCATGCTGCGGTGCGCCGACGCCGCCTGCGCCAGCGGAAGCAACGCGTGTACCACGGTGCGCAACTCGCCGCGGGCGGCGGCGGCGAACTGCTCGGTCCGTACCGCCTGGCGGTCGGTCACCGGAACCGTGTCGGCGCTGAACGTGGCGAACGACCACGACCGCTGGAACGCCGCGAACAGTGTCATGCCGAAGTCCACGGGCGGCGGACCGGCGATCGCGCCCACCGCGACCAGCCGACCGTTGCGGGCGAGCCGGGTGAGGAACGCCGGCAGGTCCGGGCCCGCCACGATGTCGAGTACCACGTCGTAGTGGTCCGGCGCATCGGCGCCGGCAGGGCCCACGCTGCCGGCACGGCCGGCGCGGTCGAGTACGTGGGTGGCGCCGAGCTCGCGCAGCCGCTCGCCGCGGCGGGCCGAGGCGGTGGTGACCGCCACCGCGCCGGCGCCGGCGGAGGCCGCGACCTGCACCGCGGTGATCCCGATGCTGCCGGCGGCGCCCCGCACCAGTACCGACTCGCCGGCGGCGAAGTGCGCGTGCGCCAGCGCGAAGTGGGCGACGACGCCGGAGCTGCCCAGCGTCACCGCCGTGGCGGCGGACAGCCCGCCGGGCAGCGGGAGGATCTCCTCGACCGGGGCGAGCGCCAGCTCGGCGTACCCGCCGCCCAGGCCGGTGAACGCCCACACCCGGCGACCCAGCCAGGAACCGTCGACGCCATCGCCGACCGCGGTCACCACGCCCGCGACCTCGCTGCCGGGCACGTGGCCCGGACGGAAGCCGTACCCGTCCAGCGTGCCGCGGCGGATCATCGCGTCGGCGCCGGAGACCCCGATCGCCTCGACGGCGATCAGTACCTGACCGGCCGCCGGCACCGGCGCCGGGAGATCGACGACGGCCAGGCCGGCCGGATCGCCGAACGTCTGGATCGTGACTGCCTGCACCGGCGTCTCCTCGTACTCGTGGATCGGGGTGGCTCCCGACCGGCGGCCTCGAACGTAACGGACGCCAGCGTCCACTTGGCTAAAGTGAGAGTCGTGACCGATGGTTTGCCTCAGCCGGGCACCCGCGCGCGGGCCGGGACGCGCCGCGACGCACCGGGTACCGCGCTGCGCTCGGACGCCCGGGACAACCGGGACCGGATCCTCGATGCAGCCCGCGCGCTGTTCGCCACCGAAGGGCTGGACGTACCGATGCGCGAGGTCGCCCGGCGCGCCGGGGTCGGTCCGGCGACCCTCTACCGGCGCTTCCCGACCAAGGAAAGGCTCGTCACCGAGGCGTTCACCGACCAGCTGCACACCTGCCGCGGCATCGTCGACGAGGGCCTGGCCGATCCGGATCCGTGGCACGGCTTCTGCCAGGTACTGGAGCGGATCTGCGTGCTGCACGCCGGTGACCGGGGATTCACCGAGGCCTTCATCGCGACGTACCCGAGGGCGGTGGACTTCGCCGCGGAACGCAGCCGCACGATGACCGCGATGCACACGCTGGCCGCCCGGGCCCAACGGGCCGGGCAGCTGCGTGCCGACTTCGTCCTGGACGACCTGATCCTGATGATCATGGCCAACCGCGGCATCCGGGGCACCTCGACCGCCGCCCGGGTCGCCGCGTCGCGACGCTTCGTCGCACTCGCCGTCGAGGCGTTCCGGGCCGCACCGGGCCACCCGCCGCTGCCCCCGGTCGGCCGGCTGGCCTTCGGCGCCTGACGGCGGCGGTGCGCCGCCCACGCACGGCCAGCGGGCCATCCGCGCGGGCCGGGGAGGCGGGCATGCGGCCCGACCCGCCGCCGGTCGGCGTGGTGCCGGGCCGGCGGTGGCCCGAGCCGGAAGCGGCCGCGGATCAGTCGGTGGCGACGATCATGCCGGCGGCGACGGTGCGGTTGGTCTGCTCGTCGATGAGCACGAACCCGCCGGTGGTGCGGTTGCGCCGGTACTCGTCGGCGAGCAGCGGCCGGGTGGTGCGCAGCTTGATCCGGCCGATCTCGTTCAGCGACAGCGAATCCGCCGACTCGTCCCGGTGCAGCGTGTTGACGTCGAGCCGGTAGTGCAGGTCGCGCACCATCGCCCGGGCCGAGTGCGTGGTGTGCTTGATGGCGTACTTGCCGCGCGGCCGCAGCGGCCGCTGCTCGTCCATCCAGCAGATCATCGCCTCGATGTCCTGCGCCTGCGCCGGAGCGTTGTTCGGCCGGCAGATCAGGTCGCCGCGGGAGACGTCGAGCTCGTCGTCGAGCCGGATCGTCACCGACATCGGCGCGAACGCCTCGGCCACCGGGCCGTCCGCGGTGTCGATGCCGGCGATGCGGGTGGTGAACCCGGACGGCAGCACCATCACCTCGTCGCCCGGCTTGAACACACCGGATGCGATCTGCCCGGCGTACCCCCGGTAGTCGGGGTGGGCGGACGACTGCGGCCGGATCACGTACTGCACCGGGAACCGCGCGTCGACCAGGTTGCGGTCCGACGCGATGTGCACGTTCTCCAGGTGGTGCAGCAGCGAGGACCCCTCGTACCAGGGCATCTTCGCCGACCGGGACACCACGTTGTCGCCGTGCAGCGCCGAGATCGGGATGACCGTCAGGTCGGGCGCGTCGAGCTTGGTGGCGAACGCGGTGAACTCGGCGTGAATGTCATCGAAGACCTGCTGCGAGTAGTCGACCAGGTCCATCTTGTTCACGCACAGCACCAGGTGTGGCACCCGCAGCAGCGAGCACAGGAACGCGTGCCGGCGGGACTGCTCGACCAGCCCCTTGCGCGCGTCGACCAGGATCAGCGCCAGGTCGGCGGTGGACGCACCGGTGACCATGTTCCGGGTGTACTGGATGTGTCCCGGGGTGTCGGCGATGATGAACTTGCGCCGCGGCGTGGCGAAGTAGCGGTACGCCACGTCGATCGTGATGCCCTGCTCCCGCTCGGCCCGCAGCCCGTCGGTCAGCAGCGCCAGGTTGGTGTACTCGTCGCCGCGCGCCGCCGACGTCGACTCGACCGCCGCCAGCTGGTCGGTGAAGATCGACTTCGAGTCGTACAGCAGCCGGCCGATCAGCGTCGACTTCCCGTCGTCGACGCTGCCGGCGGTGGCGAACCGCAGCAGGTCGACCGACTCGTGCTCGGCGTCGGGACGCCCCGTCTCGTCGCTCACGTGGTCGCTGCCCATTTAGAAGTAGCCCTCCCGCTTGCGGTCCTCCATCGCGGACTCGCTGAGCTTGTCGTCGCCGCGGGTCGCACCGCGCTCGGTGATCCGCGTCGCGGCCACCTCGTCGATCACCTTCGCCACCGTGTCGGCCTCGGACGGCACCGCCGCGGTGCAGGTCGCGTCGCCGACGGTGCGGTACCGGACCCGCTCGGTGCGGACCGTCTCGCCGTCGGCGAGCACGATGAACTCGTTCACCGCGTACAGCATGCCGTCGCGCTCGACCACGTCGCGATCGGCCGCGAAGTACACGTCGGGCAGGCCGATGCGCTCGGCCGCGATGTAGTGCCAGATGTCGAGTTCGGTCCAGTTCGACAGCGGGAACACCCGGATCGACTCGCCCGGCTGCACCCGCGCGTTGTACAACGACCACAGCTCGGGCCGCTGGTTCTTCGGATCCCACTGGCCGAACTCGTCCCGGAAGCTGAACATCCGCTCCTTGGCCCGGGCCTTCTCCTCGTCCCGCCGGGCGCCGCCGAACAGCGCGTCGAACCGGTACTTCTCCACCGCCTCCAGCAGCACCGGGGTCTGGATCCGGTTGCGCATCCCGTTCGCCGGGTCGACCACCAGGCCGGTCTCGATCGCCTCCGGCACGCTCGCCACGATCAACTGGACGCCGAGCTCCTCCACCCGGCGGTCCCGGAACGCGAGCACCTCGGCGAAGTTCTGCCCGGTGTCGACGTGCATCACCGGAAACGGGATCGGCGCCGGCCAGAACGCCTTCTGCGCCAGGTGCAGCATCACGATCGAGTCCTTGCCACCGGAGAACAGCAGACAGGGACGTTCGAACTCGGCGGCCACCTCGCGGAACACGAAGATGCTCTCCGCCTCCAGCGCGTCCAGCTGGCTGAAGCGGTAGTCGGTGGAACCCATCGTCCACTCCTGTCCGGTATCGACGTCGATCAGAGGTCTGCGGCCAGCCGGCCCGGCGACGCACGAACGACCCGTGGCACGTCGGCCGTCTCCGGGGCCACCGCGGCGAGGCGGGCGCGGGTCATCGATCCACCCATGCTGCCGGATCGCCGGGTCAGGCGTCCACGGCGAAACTCACATCACATCATCTTCCAGGCCGACACCTAGCTCGGCCAACACTTCCAGCAGCCGCGGTGCCAGGTCGCGCCGGCAGACCAGCACGTCCGGCAGCCACGGATCGGGCCGGTTGTACTGCAGCGGCGAGCCGTCCACCCGGGACGCGTGCAGCCCGGTCGCGAGGGCCACCGCCACCGGTGCCGCCGAGTCCCACTCGTACTGCCCGCCGGCGTGCACGTAGGCGTCGACCCGGCCCTGCACCACGGCGGCCATCTTCGCGCCGGCCGACCCCATCGGTACCACCTCGCCGTCCACCCGTTCGCACAGGTCGGCGAGGAACCCCGGTGGCCGGGTGCGGCTCGCGGCGAGCCGGATCGGGCCGGCGTGCATCGGCGGGTACGTCGGTGGGGCGTCGGTGCCGAGCACCGTCCCACCGGCCTGCGCCGGCAACGCCACCGCACCGGCGACCAGCCGGCCCGCGTCCGCCGGCCGGTCGCCGCCGGCGGCGCCGCGCTGCCAGAGCGCGACGTGTACCGCCCAGTCGGATCGGCCCGCCTCGGCGAACTCGCGGGTGCCGTCCAGCGGGTCGACGATCCAGACCCGCTCGGCGGCGAGCCGGGCATGGTCGTACCGCTCGCCCTCCTCGGACAGCACCGCGTCGCCGGGCCGCCACCGGGCCAGCTCGTCGACCAGCAACTCGTGCGCCCGCCGGTCGCCGGCGGCGCGCAACGCCGCCGGATCGCCGAACCCCAGCTCGGCACGCAACTCGGCCAGCGCGGTGCCGGCCCGGTCGGCCAGCCAGCGGGCGAACGCGGCATCGCTGGCCGGCGCCACCACGCCGCTGCCGGCGAGCGCCGACTGCTCCTCCATGACGCCACTCCTGCCACAGTCGTTCGGGAACTCAGTAGGCTCCGGACGTTCGTACCACGGCCGTAACGGTACGCAGCAGGATCACCAGGTCCAACGACAGGGACCAGGTCTCGACGTACCGCAGGTCGAGGCGGATCGCCTCCTCCCACGGCAGGTCGGATCGTCCCGACACCTGCCACAACCCGGTCAGGCCAGGCTTGACCACCAGCCTGCGCAGCATGTCCGCGGGGTAGCGGGCCACCTCGGCCGGCAGCGGGGGCCGCGGCCCGACCAGCGACATCTGCCCGACCAGGACGTTCACCAGTTGGGGGAGCTCGTCCACGGAAAACCGGCGCAGGTACCGGCCGATCCGGGTGACCCGCGGATCGTCCCGGATCTTGAACAACACCCCGGCGCCCTCGTCCAGCCGGGCCAGCTCGGCGAGCCGGGCGTCCGCGTCGACGTACATGCTGCGGAACTTCCAGATCGCAAACACCGCGCCGTCCCGGCCGACCCGGCCCTGCCGGTACAGCACCGGGCCCGGCGAGTCCAGCTTGATCGCCACCGCCACCGCGGCCAGCAGCGGCGCCAGCACCAGCAGCAACAACGCCGCACCGCACCGGTCCACCAGCGCCTTCGCCGCCCGCGCCGACCCGCGCAGCCGGGCATGATCGACATGCAGCATCGGCAGCCCGTCCACCGGTCGGATCGTGGTCCGCCCCGCCACGTCGATCAGCGCGCTCGCCACGATCAGGTCCACGTCCACCCGCTCCAGCCGCCAGGCCAGCCGGCGCAGCGCCACCCCGTCCAGTTCCGGGCAGGACAGCACCATCACCGTGTCCGCCTCCGCCGCCGCCACCGCCGCACCCGCGTCGGCGAAGGTACCCAGCACCGGCACCCCCAGGTCGGGCACCGGGCCCAGGGTCGGCCGGGGCCGCCGCCGCGGCACGCACGCGCCCACCACCTGCAACCCGTGGTGGCGCTCGCGGTGCAGCTGCCGGCACACCTGCGCCACCGCCCGCCGGTGCCCCAGCACCACCACCCGCCGCAGGTGCCGTCCCGCCGCCCGCCGCCGGTGCAGCCACTGCCGCAACGCGAACCGAACCAGTACCGTCGCCACCACCGCCAGCGGCAACACGATCACCACGTACCCGCGGGACAGCCGCACCTCCGCCAGGTACGACCCGACCGTCACCACCGCGGCCAGCGTCACGCCGGCCCGCAACACCCGCTCGTACTCCGCCGTACCGACGAACAACCGGCGCTTCTCGTACGCGTGATTGGCCGCCAGCGCCGCCACCCAGCCCACCGGCAACAGCGCCACGACCAGCAGGTACACCCTGTTGTAGGCGGTCACATCGGGACCGAACCGGGCCGAGAAGCCGATCGCGCCGGCCAGCAGCCCGACCGCCAGGTCACCGGCCAGCATCGCCAGCAGGTACCGGGACTCCCACGGCCGGCGCCGCACCCGGGTCCGCGCCGGCCCGACGGCCACCGGCAGATCCACCGCAGGCAACGGACGCGCCGCGGGCGCCGCCACGTCCACCATCGGCCATGCCTCCGCCGCCACACACCGGTCATTCAGCGAAGACAACGCCGGGACGGATCACTTCGTCACGGCAACAACACGTAACGTTGCTATTACGTTGCGTGGAACGAGTTCTGGGCCCACTCCACCCCATGCTCCACGACCGCCTCCGCCGCATCTGCCGCCTGCTCCACCAGCACGTCGAGCTCCTTGCGCTCCACCGAGGAGAACGGCTTCAACACGAAGTCGGCCGGATCCTGACGGCCCGGCGGCCGGCCGATCCCGAACCTGACCCGCGCGTACTCCTTGCTGCCCAGCGACCGCGAGATCGACCGCAGGCCGTTGTGACCACCCTCGCCGCCACCGCGCTTGAGCCGGACCGACCCGTACGGCAGATCCAGCTCGTCGTGCACCACGACCAGCCGATCCACCCCGACCGAGTAGAACGCCGCGACCGCCGCCACCGGCCCACCCGCCAGATTCATGAACGACTGCGGCTTCACCACCACCAGCTTGGAACCGCCCGGGCCACCCAACCAGCCCTCCGCGACCTGCGCCTTCGCCCGGCCATGCCGCTTGAACGCCGCACCCAACCGGCCCGCCAACACATCCGCCACCAGGAACCCGGCATTGTGCCGGTGCGTCGCGTACTCCGGGCCCGGATTGCCCAACCCGACCACCACGAACGGTCCGGACACCAGCCCTCCCACGCACACGAAACGGGGGCGTGCCATTCGCACGCCCCCGTCGAGACTACGAGACCCTGCTGCCGGGTCCGCTCAGGCCTGTCGCCGAACCCCGGCTCAGGCCTCGACCTTCTCGGCCTCCTCGGCCGCCGACGCCTCCGCACCGCCCTCCGTCGAGGTCTCCGCCTCGACCTGCGCGGCGCTCGGCGCCGCCACGATCGACACCACGGTCGCCTCCGGGTCACCGGTCAGCTCGGCGCCCTCCGGCAGCGGCACCTGCCCCGCCAGCACCCGGTCACCGACACCCAGACCCTCGATCGACACCTCGAACTGCTCCGGCACGTGCGTCGCCTCGACGTTCACCGCCAGCGTGTCCAGATCCTGCACCACCAGGCCGTCGGACTCCTTGGCCATCTCGCCGGTGATGTGCACCGCCACCTCGACCGCGACCTTCTCGCCGCGCCGCACGATCAGCAGATCGACGTGGTCGATGGTGTCCTTGATCGGGTCGCGCTGCAGCGCCTTCGGCAGCGCCAGGGTGCGCGCGCCGTCCGCCAACTCGATCGTGAACAGCTGGTTCGCCCCACCGTGACGCAACGCGTTGGTGAACTCGTGCGCCGGCAGTGCGACATGCTTCGGCTTCTCGCCGTGGCCGTACAGCACGGCGGGAATCTTCCCTGCCCGACGAGTACGGCGGGCACCACCCTTGCCGAACTCTGTGCGGGGCTCGGCGCTGATACGGACCTCGGACACGGGAGTACTCCTGTAAACGATGCTGCGGCCTGATTGCGAACTGGCTCGGCAGGGCGCCGAGCGCTGCGGTGCCGGGCGGGAGCGCGCGCGACCCGGGTCAACCGTGCTGGCTCAACACCGTGTCGATAACGACGGCCACAAGGCCGATCACGCCGACCGAAACAGTGGCTCTCGAAGAACCAGACCGATCAGGATCGAAACCGGACCGTGGCCACCCTCGCCATGGCAACCCACCCAGTCTAGCCCCGGCCCTCTCGCACGTGTCCCCGGGTCCGACGATGAGACGCGGCACGCACCCGAACGTCGGTCACGGCAACCCCGATCACGCCGACGTGACCGCGCCGTACACCCGCCGCGACGAACCCTGGGCGCCGAAGCGCGCTAGCCGGACAAACCGCCGAACAGCGTCGTGACCGAGCCGTCCGCGAAGACCTCCCGGATCGCCCGCGCGATCAACGGCGCGATCGACAACTGGGTGATCTTGTCCAACCGCTTCTCCGGCGGGATCGGCAGCGTGTTGGTCATGATCACCTCCGAGATCTGCGAGTTCTTCAACCGCTCGGTCGCCGGATCCGACAACACCCCGTGCGTCGCCGCGACGATCACGTCCGCCGCGCCCGCGGCGAACAGCGCGTCCGCCGCCTTGCAGATCGTGCCGCCCGAATCGATGATGTCGTCGATCGCCACACACACCCGGCCCTCGACCTCACCGACCACCCGGTTCGCCGACACCTCGTTCGGCCGGGTGATGTCCCGGGTCTTGTGAATGAACGCCAGCGGGCAACCACCCAGCCGCTCCGTCCAACGCTCCGCCAGCCGCACCCGACCCGAATCCGGCGACACCACCGTCATGTCCCGGCCGTCGTACTTGTTCCGCACGTAGTCGGCCAGCAGATCCAGCGCGAACAGGTGATCCACCGGGCCGTCGAAGAACCCCTGGATCTGCGCGGTGTGCAGATCCACCGTCAGGATCCGGTCCGCGCCGGCGGTCCGGAACAGGTCGGCCACCAGCCGGGCCGAGATCGGCTCCCGGCCGCGATGCTTCTTGTCCTGCCGCGCGTACGGGTAGAACGGCACCACGATCGTGATCCGCTTCGCCGAACCCCGCTTCAACGCGTCGATCATCAGCAGGGTCTCCATCACCCACTGGTTGATCGGCTCCGTCATGCTCTGCACCACGAAGGCATCCGAGCCGCGCACCGACTCGTTGTAACGCACGTAGATCTCGCCGTTGGCGAAGTCGTACGCATCGGTCGGCGTCGGCGAAACCCCCAACGCCTGCCCGATCTCCTCCGCCAGGGCGGGGTACGCCCGGCCCGAGAAGAGCATCAACGACTTGTGGTTCTCCGCGACGATGCTGCCCATGACGGCCGCCCCCCTAGCGATGGAAAATCAACACTCACCGGCAGAGCCGGAGGAACCGGCCCCGTCGGCAGAGCCGGTGGAACCGGAGTCGGCGCCGCCGGATTCGGAGCTGCCGGGAACGGCGAGCCCCGGCCGGGGCGAAGTCTGCCCCGCCGCCGCTGCCGCATCCTCGACAGCATCCCGCTCGGTGGCCTTGATCGCAGCCGCGGCCGCCGGTGTGTCCGGACGATGCCCCACCGTCCAGTCCGGCACCACCCGCTGCGGCGCCGCCGAGTACGACAGCGCGCCCGGCGGCACGTCCCGCCGGATCACCGCACCCGCCCCGGTGTATGCGCCGTCGCCGACCTCCACCGGCGCCACGAACATGTTGTCCGCACCGGTCCGGGCGAAGCTGCCGATCCGGCTGCGGTGCTTGTGCACCCCGTCGTAGTTGACGAACACCGTGGCGGCGCCGATGTTGGTCTGCTCGCCGATCGTCGCGTCACCCACGTACGACAGGTGCGGCACCTTGCTGCCCGCACCGATCTCCGCGTTCTTCGTCTCCACGTACGTGCCGACCTTCGCACCGGCGTGCAGCCGCGAACCCGGCCGCAGGTAGGCGAACGGGCCGACCGAACAGTCCGGCCCGACCACCGCACCGCTCGCCTGCGCGCGGACCACCGACGCCCCGGCGCCCACCTCGGTGTCCACCAGCGTGGTGTCCGGGCCGACGGTCGCGCCGGCCCCCACCGACGTCGCACCGCGCAACTGCACCTGCGGCTCCAGCAGCACGTCCGGCGCCAGCGTCACCGTCACGTCCAGCCACACGCTCGCCGGGTCGACCATCGTCACGCCGGCCCGCATCCAGGCCGCGTTGATCCGGTCCCGCAGCAGCGCACCCAGCGCGGCCAGCTGCGCCCGGTCGTTGACACCCATCGTCTCGGTGGCGTCGGCCGCCACGTACGCACCGACCGGCTCCCCCGCCTTGACCAGCAGGCCGACCGTGTCGGTCAGGTACTCCTCGCCCTGGTCGTTGTCGCTGCGCAGTTCCGCCAGCGTGGCCCGCAACGCATCCGCGCGGAACGCGATGATGCCCGAGTTGATCTCCCGGATCCGGCGCTGCTCCGGCGTCGCGTCCCGCTCCTCGACGATGCCGACGACCGCACCGTGCTCGTCCCGTACGATCCGGCCCAGCCCGGTCACGTCCGGCGGCGCCGCGGTCAGCACCGTCGCCGCCGCGCCGGCCCGCTCGTGCGCCGCGACCAGCTCGGCCAGCGTCTCGGCCCGCAGCAGCGGCACGTCGCCGGTGAGCACCACGACCGTGCCGGCCGCCGCCGGCGCCTGCTCGATGGCGACCCGGGTGGCGTGCCCCGTCCCGCGCTGCTCGGCCTGGCGCACCGGCTCGGCGCCCGGCGCGATCTCGGCCAGGTGGGCGGAGACCTGGTCGGCGCCGGCGCCGACGACCACCAGGGTGCGCTGCGCGGCCAGCGGTTCGGCGGCGGCGAGCACGTGCCCGAGCAGGGATCGCCCCAGCAGGGTGTGCAGAACCTTGGGCTTCGCCGACTTCATCCGGGTGCCGAGACCCGCGGCCAGCACGATGACGGTGCGCCCGCCACCATCCGCGTCGTACGCAGGGTCGGGGCGACTGGTTGGCTCGCTCACGCTGCGGGCTCCCTTTCGGCGCCGAGTCATCGGACCGGAGCCCATGCTAACCGCCGTTCAGCCCCTCAGCCCCCGCGGGTGAACCTCTCGCTGGATACGCCACACGCTCCACCGATGCATCCTCTCAATGCTGGGGTGCCCGGATTCGAACCGGGAGCTCAAGACTCCAAAGGTCTGCGGGTTGCCGTTACCCCACACCCCATCACGAACCGCTCTCCGTGGCCGGGGCCGAGCGATCGACGGTCATCTTCCCACGATCACGCTACCGTCACTGCGGTCAGGGTCGCATGGAGCGGAAGGGAGGCCTGCTGCACGCACCACCCCGATCACCAAGCCCTCGACCATGTCGTAGATCGCGCGACTTCGCCGCACGGAGACGATCAGACAGCCGTGATAGTCCGCTCCGGTGTTGTGGCGAACCGTTTTGGGATTGTGGCGTTTGAGCGAGGTCCGCCGGAAAGTCTCCGGCTCGACACCGACGCTCGCCGCCCACCATTGGACGGCCGCCTCAGCATCGGCCGTCTCGTGGATCTGGACGCGAAAGTCGATGTTGGCCTGTTCCACCCCGATGGCACGCAGGAAGGCAAGGAAGACCGAGATCAAACCGGCGTCGCTGTTCACGAAGGTGATGCGCCGGGTGGAGTTCCAGGGCTTGGCTTTGGTGCCTTCACACCAGTACATCATCGCGCCGATCCGGATGAGTTCATCGCGGGTCATACAGCTCACCGATTCTGCAGCGTTGTTCACACGCTCGACTTGGCGGGCGTCCCGCTCGGCTCGGTATTCGGACCAGCGGGTCTCGGCCATCATCTGGCCGTGGCCGGTAGTGGATGAGTGTTCCCGGGCGAACAGCGCCTTGCGGGCATCGGCGTCGAGCGGGATGTCGCGGACCCACTGGTACGCGGTGGACTTCACGATGCCGAGTTCGGTCGCGATCTCCGGCACCGAGCGGTGCTGCCGGCGCAGCTCGCGGGCGCGTTCGCGGAGGTCGTCCTTGGCGTTGGGGCGCTTGGTCCAGGCAGGCGGGTCGACGCCCTGCAGCCACTTCGAGAGCAGGCCGGTGGAGACGCCGAGTCGCTCGGCGATCTGGCTCTTGGACAGGCCGTCCTCGGCGCGGAGCCTTCTGGCCTCGGCGATACGGGCCTGTCGGGCGGTGGCGTCCCCCGTGTCTGCTGTCATGCCGTCCGCGTCCCTTCCTGGTTGCCGTCCGGTATCGAGGTGACGCTACGGCGGGGGTACGACGACCGCGGGTGAGCTGCGGACTCTGCGAGGATGGGCGGATGGCTGAGGTGGGCGGCGAACGTCGCCGGGTACGGATGACGGCCGCGCAGCGCCGCGAGCAGGTACTGGGGGTGGGGCGGGCGCTGTTCGCCGAGCGCGGGTACGACGGGGCCAGCATGGAGGAGGTCGCGGCCCGCGCCGGCGTGTCGAAGCCGGTGGTGTACGAGCACTTCGGCGACAAGGAGAAGCTGTACCACGCGGTGGTGGACCGGGAGGTCCGGGCGCTGCTGGAGCAGATCACGGCGGCGTTGACGGCGGGGCATCCGCGGCGGTTGCTGGAGCAGGCGACGCTGGCGCTGCTGCGCTACATCGAGGAGGACACCGACGGGTTCCGGGTGCTGATGCGCGACTCGCCGATGATGTCCGACGGCGGCAGCTTCGCCGGGCTGCTCAACGAGGTGGCGCACCGGGTGCAGCACCATGTGGCGGCCGGGTTCGCGGCGCGCGGGTACGACCGGGGGTTGGCGGAGCTGTACGCGCAGGCGTTGACCGGGCTGGTGGCGTTCACCGGGCGGTGGTGGCTGGATGTGCGGCAGCCGCCGCGCGAGGTGGTGGCGACGCACCTGGTGAACCTGGTGTGGAACGGTCTGGCGCACCTGGAGCACGAGCCGCACCCGAACGTCGCGCCGGCGTCCGACCCGGACGCCTGACGGGGGCGACCCGGGCGCTGACCGGACGACCCGGACGCCTGGCCGGGTGAGTGGCCCGGGCCGGGTGAGCGGCGGGGTGCGCCTCAGGCGGCGGCGTGCTGGCCGGCGCGGGTGGGCGCGGTGCGGCGGACCCGGCCGTACAGCGACGAGACGCCGACGATCCCGCCCAACACGTACGAGACGATGCAGTTGGTGACGGAGAAGGCGAAGTAGTTCAGGTCCGTGCGCAGGAACGCGAGGCTGAACAGTCCGGCCAGCACGAAGAGGCAGCCGAAGATCAGGTTGACCACGACGTCGATGTTGCGGCCGATCACCGAGGCCAGGAAGATCACCGCGCCGACCACGATGGAGATGGCGGAGAAGCCCGGGTTGGTGGTGAGTCCGAGGACCCGCTCGCCCTCGGTGGCGAACGTGGCCATGCCGCTGGTCTGGATGACGCCGACGATGCCGAAGATCAGGATGTAGAGCCCGGCCAGCGCGGAGAGCACCCGCCAGAAGCCGCGCATGTGGTGGTTGACGGGCAGGTGGCTGGCCATGACGGTCCCCTCGAATGCTGGTCACCGGTGCTCCGGGTTGGCGCCGGACGACCTCGTTCGCCGGGCAAACCCGTTCCAGCACGGATTGTTCACCATGGGGTTCCGGCGGTGCCGATACCCCGGCAACTCGTGGTGTGTTCGGCGCCGGTGCCGGGTTGGCCGGTCGGCGTACCGGTGGCGCGGGCGCATACCGAACCGGTACGCACCCGCGCGCCGGCTGGCGAGCGGTCGCGGGGTCCGCGTGGCTAGGCGTGGCTGACGATCACGGAGTGGCAGGTGTCGTAGAGGATCGTCTGGGAGCCGTACTCGCCGAGGCAGACGTTCCAGTCGACCTCGACGCCCTCGGCGATGTCCATGTTGTGGTCGACCGGCACCGAGTTCGCGCCGTTGTGGTTCCAGGCGAGGTTGACCTGGCACCTGCCGCTGATCGGGCTGCAGACGTCGTGCCGCACGTAGCGCACGACGACGGAGTGGCCGTCCGCCTTGAGGTCTGCGATGTAGAAGTGCTCGCCCACCGGTTCGAACTTGGCTTCGCCGGCACAGCCGGATGTGCAGACGTAGTCGCTGGCGGCGGCGGGCGCGGTCAGCATGCCCATGCCGAGGGCGGCGAGGGACAGCGGGACGAGAACTCGACGGGCGATGCGGCCTTTCGACATGACTCCCCTATGGGTCAGGTAACGGGACTGACAGGATCTTCCCAGGGAAGCCGGTAATTGATCAAGGTCGATGGGGGCGTTCGCCGGGACGGCGAGCGCCTCCGTAGCGGGTGTCGGCCGGCGGTCAGTCGAGGGAGGCGGCGAGGGTGAGCCATTCCTCCTCGGCCGCGGCGCGCTCGGAGCGCAGCTGAGCGAGTTGCGCGTCAAGTTCGGTGACCTTGGCGTAGTCGGTGGCGTGCTCGGCCAGCTGGGTGTGCAGGTCGGACTCCTTGGTTTCCAGCCGGGCGACGAGCCGCTCCAGCCGGGCCAGCTCCTTCTTGCCGGCGCGTACCTGGGCGGCGCTGGGGCCGGTGCGCTCCGGTGTGGTGGCCGGGGCCGCGGTGACCGGGGTCTGGTCTCCGTCGCCGGGCTCGGGCAGCAGCGTCAGGTACTGGTCGATGCCGCCCGGCAGGTGCGTGACGGCACCGTCGCCGAGCAGCGCGAAGACGGTGTCACAGACCCGTTCCACCAGGTACCGGTCGTGGCTGGCGAC
This sequence comes from Actinocatenispora sera, assembly GCF_018324685.1. NCBI lineage: Bacteria > Bacillati > Actinomycetota > Actinomycetes > Micromonosporales > Micromonosporaceae > Actinocatenispora > Actinocatenispora sera. Next base: position 286,158 of record NZ_AP023354.1, read on the forward strand.
GATCAGCGTGCCCGGCCAGGAGTCGAGCAGGTCTTCCAGTTCGGCCAGGGTGTCGGTGTCGAGGTCGTTGGTGGGCTCGTCGAGCAGCAGGACGTTGGGTTCGCCGGCGAGCAGCCGGAGCAGTTGCAGCCGGCGTCGTTCGCCGCCGGACAGGTCGGCCACCACCGACCACAGCCGGGATTCGCCGAACCCGAACAGCTCGGCGAGCTGGGCCGCGGTCAGTTCCCGGTCGCCGAGCCGGACCCGGCGGGCGACCTGCTCGATGGCCTCCAGTACCCGGGCGTCGGTGGGCAGCTCGGACAGCTGCTGGGACAGGTAGCCGGCGCGCACGGTCTGACCGACCCGGACGGTACCGGTGTCGGGGGTCAGCTGCTCGGTGAGCAGTCGCAGCAGCGTCGTCTTGCCTGTGCCGTTCGCGCCGACCAGCGCGATCCGGTCACCGGGCCCGACCCGGAACGTGGCGTCGGCGAGGATGCCCCGGTCGCCGTGCGCGACGGTCACGTTCTCCAGGTCGTACACCTGCTTGCCGAGGCGGGCGGTGGCCAGGCGGTGCAGCGAGACGCCGTCGCGTGGCTGCGGTACGTCGGCGATCAGCGCGTTCGCCGCGTCGATCCGGAACTTGGGCTTGCTGGTACGGGCGGGTGCGCCGCGCTGCAGCCAGGCGAGTTCCTTGCGCAGCAGGTTCTGCCGGCGCGCCTCGGTGACGGTCTCCCGGCGGACGCGTTCGGCCCGGGCGAGCGTCCACGCCGCGTACCCGCCCTCGTACGAGCGGACGGTGCCGTCGGCGACCTCCCAGGTGGTGGTGCACACCGCGTCCAGGAACCAGCGGTCGTGCGTGACGACGGCGAGCGCGCCGCGGTGTTCGCGGGTCAGCCAGGCGGCGAGCCAGGAGACGCCGGCGATGTCCAGGTGGTTGGTCGGCTCGTCGAGGATCAGCAGGTCGGCGGGGCGGATCAGCAGCGCGGCGAGCGCGACCCGGCGCTTCTCACCGCCGGAGAGCGGGCCGGTCTCGGTGTCCAGGCCGAGGCCGGGCATGCCGAGGCCGCGCAGGACGGCCCGGACCGCGGCGTCGCCGGCCCACACGTGCTCGGCCGGGCCGTGTTCGGTGTCCGCGCCGAGCGCCGGCAGCCAGGCGTCGCCGACGACCACGTCTCGCACGGTGGCCGTGGGCGGCAGGTCGACCTGCTGCGGCAGCGATCCGACGGCGAGGCCGCGGCGGCGGGTGAGCCGGCCGGAGTCGGGCTCCTCGGCGCCGGTGATCAACCGCAGCAGGGTCGACTTGCCGGCGCCGTTGAGACCGACCACGCCGACCCGGTCGCTGTCGTCGAGCCCGAGCGAGACGTCGTCGAGCAGCACCCCGGAGGCGTACTGCTTGGCGACCCGGTCCAGGTTGACGATGTTGGCCACGCGGGCGGTCCTTCCTCGGTACTCGGTCGTACGGGCGGTCAGGGCGGTACGGCGATCAGGTCAGCACGGTGGCGCCGGCCACCGGGCCGACCGCGACGTGCGCCGCCGAGCACACCCCACGTTCGGTGAGTTCGGCGGCGATGCGGGCGGCGTCGGCCGCGTCGGCGGCGAGGCAGAGGCAGCTCGGTCCGGAGCCGGACACCAGGGCGGCGAGCGCCCCCGCCGCCAGCCCGGCATCGAGCGTACGTCGCAGCGCCGGGCGCAGCGCGATCGAGGCCGGCTGCAGGTCGTTGGCGAGCGTCGCGGCGAGCTCGGCCGGGTCGTCGGACCGCAGCGCCGCCAACAACCGATCCGGTACGAGCGATGGCATGGCAAGGTCGCGCGCCGGGCCAGCGGCGTCGTCGTCCGGAAGCGCGGGGAGGGTGGGGGGTGGTGCGGCGCCGGTGGCGCGCAGGGCGTCGAGCTGCCCGTACACCCGGGGAGTGGACAGGCCACCGTCGGCGGCGGCGACCACCCAGTGCCAGGGCCCGACGGCGGGTACCGGCTCGACCAGCTCACCGCGGCCGGTGCCGTGCGCGGTGCCGCCGATCACCAGGAACGGCACGTCGCTGCCGAGGTCGGCGGCGAGCGCGGCGAGATCGGCGCGGCTGTGCCCGCCGCGCCACAGCGCGTCGCAGCCGACGAGTACCGCGGCGGCATCGGCGCTGCCGCCGGCCAGCCCGCCGGCCAGCGGGATGTGTTTGTCCAGGTGAACAGCCACGTTCGGGGCAACGCCGAGGCGGTCGGCGAGCAGCGCGGCGGCGCGTACCGCGAGGTTGGTGCCGTCGGTGGGCAGGGTGTTGGCGCCGATCCCGTCGAGAGTCAGCCGCAGCCGGTCGGCGTGCTCGATCGAGATCTCGTCGTACAGCGAGATGGCCTGGTAGACAGTGTCCAGCGGGTGGAACCCGTCGGGGCGCGGCGCACCGACCGACAACCGCAGGTTGATCTTGGCTGGTACCCGCACCCGCACCGCGCCGGGCCGGTTCGCCGGGAGCGCCCCGGACTGCGTCATGCCATGCCCCTTTCCGCGACGGCGTGCACCGGGTACCAGCATCCCGGGCCCGGGTCGCGGCCCCGCACGGACCCCGGCCCGGCGCGGCACCGGGCCCGGCCCGGAGCGGCACCGGTCGCCGGCCGAGGCGGCACCGGCCAGGTACCGGCCCGCCGCGGGCCGCGGACCAGGGCGTGGTCCGCGGCCCGATCGTCGTCGACGGGGCGAGGCGGTGGGTCAGCCCCAGAACTGGGCCTGGTCCCCGTTGCTCGCGTAATAGACCCATCCGTAGGTCTCCCGCGCCTGCACGGTCCCGTACCGCAGGGTGCCCTTCCCGGGGATGGCGCCGGTGACGTAGTCGCCCGGCTGGACCGTCAGGTCCGGTCCGGGTGTGAAGGAGACGTCACCCATCGGCCCGGGGCAGTCCCCGTACAGGTCGCTGCAGGTACCGATGCGGAAGTAGACGGTGTCGCCGGTCGTGGTCGAGAACGCGGTCGTGACGTGGTTCGCGATCCACTTGTAGTCCTTGCAGGGGCCCGAGGTGCCCTGCAGCATCTCCGCCCAGCCGAGGGTGTCGTACGGGCTGTAGATGTCCCTGGTGGCGATCTGCTTTGCCGGCGCCGCGGTGCAGTCCTTGCCCTGCCGCGAGACGGCGGGGTGGGCCACGCTCGCGGGGCCGGCAGCCGCCGCGGACGATGCGTCACCGGTCGCCGACGCGGGGCCGGCGGCGGCGAGCAGTCCGGACGCCGCAGCGGCGGCCGCGAGAGCGGCCAGTACCAGGCGACCGGGGCGGGCGCGGCGGGTGGTGACCATGGATCCTCCATGCTGTCGGTGGGCGGTGAGCCGGCGCGGATCGGGCGATCGCACAGTGACGGCGCGCCCGGATCCGACAAACCACGCCCGAACCGACAGCCGGGTTGCGGACCCCGCTCAGCGGGCCGCGGCGGCGATGCGGGCGAACTCGGCGATGGTGAGGGACTCGCCGCGGGCGGACGGGTTCACGCCGGCGGACCGCAGCAGCTGTTCGGCGCGCGGCGGGCTGCCGGCCCACCGGCCCAGCGCGGCCCGCAGCGTCTTGCGGCGCTGCGCGAACGCGGCGTCCACCACCGCGAACACCGCCTCCCGCGACACCGTCGCGCCAGGCGCCCCCGCGCCCGGCGCGGCCTCGTCCGGCGGCGCGGGGGCGGCCGGCATGGCGGGCGGGTCGTGGCGGGTGAAGGCGACCAGGCCGGAGTCGACGTTGGGTACCGGCCAGAACACCGAGCGGCCGACCGAGCCGGCGGACCGGGCCGCCGCGTACCAGGCGAGCTTCGCCGACGGCACCCCGTAGGTGCGGGAGCCGGGCCCGGCGGTCAGCCGGTCGGCCACCTCCTGCTGCACCATGATCAGCCCGTGCGCGAGCGTGGGCAGCTGCGAAAGCAGGTGCAGCAGCACCGGTACCGCCACGTTGTACGGCAGGTTCGCGACCAGCGCCGTCGGCGGCTCGGCGAACGCGTCGGCGCCGATGCGCAGCGCGTCCGCGGCGAGCACCCGCAGCCGGTCGGCGTGCTGCGGCGCGTGCCCGGCGACGGTGGCGGGCAGCCGGGCGGCGAGCCGCGGGTCGATCTCCACCGCGTACAGCCGGCGGGCGGCGGGCAGCAGCGCCAGGGTGAGCGAGCCGAGCCCCGGCCCGACCTCGACGACCACGTCGTCGGGGTCAGGTCGGCGGCGGCGGCGATGCGGCGCACGGTGTTCGGGTCGATGACGAAGTTCTGGCCGAGCGCCTTGGTCGGCGTGACGCCGAGTTCGGCGGCGAGCGCCCGGATCTGCGCCGGCCCGAGCAGCCCGGACGGCACCGGCCGGTCGCCGGTCGGGTCGGCGGACGGGACCGGCCGATCGTCGGCCGGATCGGTGGACGGGACCGGCCGGTCGCCGGTCGGGTCGGCGGACGGTGCCGGCCGGTCGGCCGTACCCGCCGGGTCCGCGGCACGCTCGGGCGGCCCGGACGCGGGCCGGCGTCGGGTCACAGGTTCGCCCCGCAGACCGGCCACTGCCCCTTGCCGGACGCCTGGTACAGCTTGATCGCGCGGTAGGTCTGCTCGCGTGGGGTGGCGTCCGAGGGCCGGCCGATGCCGCCCATCCGCTCCCAGGTGCTCTGGCTGAACTGGTACAGCCCCATGTACTCGCCGGTCGACGACACCGAGTGCGGGTTGCCGCCGGACTCGCACTGCGCCAGCGCGGACCAGTTCAGCCCGGTCGGGTCCGGCGGGTACGGGGTGGTGCCCTTGGCGATCACCCGCGGCGAGGCCTTCGTCACCCAGCTGCTGGACAGCACCTTGCGCTGGTACTGCTTGCCGTCCCGGTAGACGTACTCCACCTTCTCGGTGCGCTTGCCGTCGCGGCCCTCGTCGACCACGGCCTGCTGGTCGAGCATCCAATCGTTGCGCTTCTCGGTCTTGGTGGGCGCGTCGACGGTGACCGTCTCGGTCTTCACCTTGCGGGACACGGTGAACAGGTCGACGTCTTCGACCCCGGCGAGGGTGTGCGCCAGCGCCGGGTCGGTCTCGTCGTCGTGGCCGAGCTTCACCTCGTGCTCGGCGAGGAGTTCCCGTACCGTCGCGGCGTAGGTGGTGTACTCGGTCTTCCTGCCGTGCGAGACGAGCGTCACATGCTTGCGGGTTCGGATGGTCACGGTGGCGCCGTCGCGGTCGATGACGCCGTCGACACCGGAGACCCGGACCGCATCGCGCCGGTACCCGAGGTCGGTGAGCAGCGCGGGCACCGTGCGGGCGGTGACCCAGCGCCGGCTGCGCCGCCCGTCCACGGTGAGCCGCACCTGCCGGCCGCGGCCGACCACCACGTCGCCGTGCACCAGCGAGTCGCGGCCCGGCCGTACCGTGTCGTGCGGCCCGAGGGTCACCCCGGCCTGCTGCAACACCCCGGCGACGGTGAACGCGTGGCTGCGCACCAGCCGGCGCGCGCCGTCATCCACGATCGTCACCGCATGCGTGCGGAGCAGGAAGAAGCCGCCCGTACCCAGCACCGCCACGACGGCGACGAGCTGGACTGCGAGCGCCCCGTACGACTTCCAGCCGGCCTGCTGGCGACGGCGAGCGCGGTATGCCTGCTTCACGAACACGACACTGTACGAACTCCGCGCCGCGCGCGCTGCCCCGGGTGCCGCCGGCGTGGCTCATCAGCCACTCACCAGCCGCCGAACGCGGCGTTGGCGTTGTCCGACAACGCCTGGCACAGCTGCTCGACCGGCAGCCCCTGCACCTCGGCCAGCGCCAGCACCGTCAGCGGCACCAGGTAGGGCGCGTTCGGGCGCCCCCGGTACGGCATCGGGGTCAGGTACGGTGCGTCGGTCTCGACCAGGATCAGCTCGGTCGGCATGGCCGCCGCCGCCTCGCGCAGCGCTCCGGCATTGCGGAAGGTCACGTTGCCGGCGAAACTCGCGTACCAGCCGTGCTCGGCGCAGCGTCGCGCCATCTCGGCGTCACCGGAGAAGCAGTGGAAGATCACCGTCTCCGGCGCGCCCTCGGCGAGGATCGCGAAGATGTCCTCGTGCGAGCTGGGCGCGCCGCTGCCGGGTTCGGCGGCCCGGTCGTGGATCATCAGCGCCTTGCCGTGCCGCTTCGCGATGTCGACGTGCGCGCGGAACGACTCCTGCTGGACGGGGCGGCCGTCCGGGCCGGTGCGGTAGTAGTCCAGGCCGGTCTCGCCGACGGCGCGCACCCGCGGCAGGGCGGCGAGCTCGTCGATCACCGCCAGCGCGGCCGGCAGGTCGACCAGCTCGGCCGCGTCGTTCGGATGGATCGCGACCGCGGCCAGCACCGCCGGGTGCGCCGCCGCGAGGGCCGCCGCGTCCCGCGACGAGGTGACGTCGCAGCCGACCTCGACGATCCGGTCCACGCCGACGGCGGCGGCCGCGGCCAGCGCGGCGGACGCCTCGGCGCCCTGCAGGTACAGGTGGGTGTGTGCGTCGGCGACCGGCACCGGCAGTGGTTCCGGCGCCGGTGGCGGGTCGCCCCGCCGCCCGTGGCGGTCAGTCATGATGGATCAGCATCACACACCGGTGGCGGCGGCCGGTTGCCGGTCGGTCTCGTCGGCGAACTCGCCGATCACCTGCTCCACCAGGTCTTCCAGGGTGACCAGGCCGACCAGCGCGGCACCGTCGGTGACCACCGCAAGCTGGCGGCGGTCGCGCTGCATCGTGGTCAGCGCGGTGTGCGGGTCGATGCCGACCGGCAGCCGCAACGCCGGCGTGGCGAGCGTGGTCGCGGCGGTCGACGGTGCCCGGGCGGCGTCTCGTACGTGCACCACCCCGAGCACCCGGCCGCCGTCGGTGACCGGGAACCGGGACCGACCGGTACGCCGGTGCGCGGCGACCACGCCGTCCCCGTCGGCGTCGGCCGGGACCGTGTCGATCGCCGCCGCCGGCACCATGACGGTGGCCAGCGTGCCGGTGCGCAGCGCGAGCAGCCCGTCCAGCAGCCGATGCTGGTCGGCCGGGATGAGCCCGGCGTCGGTGGAGTCGCGCAGCAGCACCCGCAGCTCGGCCGGCCCGCGGGCGGTCTCCCGGCGCGTCACCGGCGTCACGCCGACCAGCCGCAGCGCACCGTTCGCGGCCGCGTTGAGCGCGGTCAGCACCGGCCGCAGCAGCCGGACGAAGCCGAGGAACGGCAATGCCAGCGCCCGCGCCGCGGTCTCCGGCCGGCTGATCGCCCACGACTTCGGCGCCATCTCACCGACCACGATGTGCACCACCGTGACCACCGCCAGCGCCAGCACGAACGCGACGCCCCAGGACACCGCGGCGGGCAGGCCGAGGGCGTGCAGCAGCGGTTCCAGCGCGTGCGCGATGGTCGGTTCGGCGAGCGCACCCAACCCCAGCGAGCACAGCGTGATACCCAGCTGGGCGCCGGCCAGCATCAGGGTCAGCTGCCGGGTACCGGCCAGCGCCGCCCGGGCCGCCCGGCTGCCTCGCTCGGCCTGCTGCGCCAGCCGGTGGGCCCGGCTCGCGGTCAGCGCGAACTCGGCCGCCACGAAGAACGCGTTGCCGGCGAGCAGCAGCAGCGACAGCAGCAGCGCGGTCATGCCGACACCTGCTCGCGGCGGGCCGACCCGCCCGACGTCGCGTTCCCCGGCCGCGCCGCAGCATCGTTCGACGCCACGCCGCCGGCCGTCGGGGCGTTCGACGCCGCGCCGGCAGCGGTGGGGTCGGCCGTTGGCGCAGCGTTCGTGGCCGGAACGCCGGTCGCCGGGGCGCTCGGTGCGCCGTCGGCGCCCGCGTCGGTCAGGCGGGCCATGGCCAGCTCGGCCGGCACCCGGCGGGTGACGCGGGTGACGGTCAGCTCGACCTCACCGCCGTCGACGGTGGGGACCCGGACCCGGTCGCCGACCCTGGGCAGCCGGCCGAGGGCGGCGAGCACGCAGCCGCCGAGGGTGTCGTACCGGGCGTCCGCGGGCAGTGCGACGCCGGTCGCCGCGGCCAGCTCGTCCGGCCGCAGCCGGGCCGGCACGACCCAGCCCGACCCGGTACGGCGGGGCTGCGGCAGTTCGGTGTCGTCCTCGTCGCGGATGTCGCCGACCAGCTCCTCGACCACGTCCTCCAGCGTCACGATGCCGGCGAACCCGCCGTACTCGTCGATCACGCAGGCGAGCTGGCGGCGCTGGGCCCGCAGCGACTCGAGCAGCCTGGGCAGCGGGAGGCTGGCCGGTACCAGCAGCGGCGGCGCGGCGAGCGCGGCCACCGTGACGGTGTCGCGGCGCTGCGCCGGGACGGCCAGCACCTCGGCCAGGCCGACGACGCCGACCAGGTCGTCCACGCCGTCGCGCAGCACCGGGAACCGGGCGTTGCCGGTGTCCAGCGCGTCCAGCACCGCGCTCGCGGGCGCATCCGCGGGCAGCGTGTGCACGTCGACCCGGGCGACCATCACCTGCCCGGCGGTACGGTCGCCGAACGCCAGCCCGCGGCCGAGCGCCGCCGCCAGGTCGGGGGCGAGCCGGCCCTGGGCGGCGGAGTCGGTGACGATGCCGCCGAGGTCGTCGGGGGTGACGCCGACCGGCAGTTCCTCGGCCGGCTCGATACCGAGCCGGCGCAGCAGCCGGTTCGCGGCCCCGTCGAGCAGCCGGACCAGCGGCGACACCACGCGCAGGTACGCCCGGGTGCTGCCGGACAGGGCGAGCGCAAGCCGGTCGGGCCGGGCGATGCCGAGGTTCTTCGGCGCCAGCTCGCCGAGCACCATCTGCATGGCGGTGGCGAGGACCAGGGCGAGCAGCGCGGCGGCCGGGCCGGCCAGCGCGGTGGGCAGCCCGATCGCGGTGAGCCCGGCGCGCAGCCCGCCGCCGAGGAACGGCTCGGCCAGGTAGCCGGCGAGCAGCGCGGTGACGGTGATGCCGAGCTGGGCGCCGGACAGGACGAACGACAGCCGGCCGGTCAGCTCGACCGCCCGGGCGGCGGCCGGGTCGCCTTCGGCGGCGAGCCGGGACAGCCGGCCGCGGTCTGCACTCAGGTAGGCGAACTCCTGCGCGACGAAGTAGCCGGTGCCCGCGGTGACCAGCACGAGCAGCAGGACGCCGAGCGCGGTCACCATGAGCGGGCGGGGGTCCGTCGCAGCCGGGCGAGCGCGACAGACACCGGGAGATCGGAGAGCCGGGCCGAACCCGGCTGACTACTGCAGGGCTGCATGGGCCAAGGTTAACAAGATCAACTAGGCGTGCCCTGGCATTGTCACCGCCAATACCAGGGCAAACACCCCACAGCTGTTGCCGGAGACCGTCAAGTCGACACTGCTAGCCGCCCAGGCGGGCGAGCTCCTCGTCGACGATGGACGGGTCGAGCTTGGTGAACACCGGCTTCGGCTTCGCCAGCTCCCGGCCGGCCGGCAGCGGCGTCGACTCCCACGCCGGCGCGTCCGCGTAGTCGCCGGTGAGCACGGGGTACCCAGGGCCGCCGTCCAGGTCGTCCACCTCACGGATCTCCGGCTGCGGCGCCACCACCCCGGCCCCACCGAGCAGCTCGTGTACCCGCTGGGCCGAGTGCGGCAGGAACGGCGACAGCAGCGTGTTGCAGTCGCTGACCACCTGCAGCGCGGTGTGCAGCACGGTGCCCTGCCGCTCCCGGTCCTCGCCGAGCTTCCACGGCGCCGATTCGGAGATGTACTTGTTCGCCTCCGCGACGACCCGCATCGCCTCGGTGATCGCCGCCTTCTGCCGGTGCGTACCGATCAGCGAACCGATCGGCTCGAACGCCGCCGCCGACTTGGCCAGCAGCGCCCGGTCGGTCTCGGTGAGCTCGCCCGGCGTCGGTACCGCGCCGAAGTTCTTGGCGGCCATCGAGATCGACCGGTTGACCAGGTTGCCCCAGCCGGCGACCAGCTCGTCGTTGGTGCGGCGGAGGAACTCCGACCAGGTGAAGTCGGTGTCGTGGGTCTCCGGACCGGCGACCGCGATGAAGTAGCGCAGCGCGTCCGGCTGGTAGCGGGCGAGGAAGTCGCGCACGTAGATGACGACCTGCCGGGACGAGGAGAACTTGCGCCCCTCCATGGTCAGGAACTCGCTGGAGACCACCTCGGTCGGCAGGTTGAGCTCGCCGTACTTCCCCGGCGCACCGCCCTTCGCACCCTTCCCGTCGTAGGCCAGCAGCTCGGCCGGCCAGATCTGGGAGTGGAAGGTGATGTTGTCCTTGCCCATGAAGTAGTACTGCAGCGCGGCCGGGTCGCTCCACCACTTCTGCCAGGCGTCCGGGTCGTCGCTGCGGCGGGCCCACTCGATCGCCGCCGACAGGTAGCCGATCACCGCGTCGAACCAGACGTACAGCCGCTTGTTCGGGTTGTCCTCCCAGCCCGGCATCGGCACCGGGATGCCCCAGTCGATGTCCCGGGTCATCGCCCGCGGCCGCAGGTCGTCGAGCAGGTTGAGGGAGAACTTCAGCACGTTCGGCCGCCAGCCCTGCCGGCTGCGCAGCCAGTCACCGAGCGCGTCGGCCAGCGCCGGCAGGTCGAGGAAGAAGTGGTCGGTCTCGATGAACTTCGGCTTCTCCCCGTTGATCCGGGACCGCGGGTTGATCAGGTCGGTCGGGTCGAGCTGGTTGCCGCAGTTGTCGCACTGGTCGCCGCGCGCCCCGTCGTACCCGCAGATCGGGCAGGTGCCCTCGATGTACCGGTCGGGCAGGGTGCGGCCGGTCGACGGCGAGATCGCCCCCGAGGTCTTCTTCTCGATCAGGTAACCGTTCTTGTGCACCGTGCGGAACAGTTCCTGCGCCACCGCCGCGTGGTTGCGGGTGGTGGTGCGGGTGAACAGGTCGTACGACAGCCCCAGCGCCTGCAGGTCCTCGACGATGACCCGGTTGTACCGGTCGGCGATCTCCCGCGGCGACACGCCCTCCTGCTCGGCCTGGACCAGGATCGGGGTGCCGTGCTCGTCGGTTCCCGAGACCATCAGCACGTCGTGACCGGCCATCCGCATGTACCGGCTGAAGACATCGGAGGGAACCCCGAAACCGGACACATGGCCGATGTGTCGCGGGCCGTTCGCATACGGCCAGGCGACTGCCGTCAAGACGTTGCTCATACCGGAAAGCCTATCGGGGCCGGCGAGCGCTTTTCCCGCCGCGTACGGCCGGCGCCGGTGCGGGATTTGTCCGGGCCCGGCCGGTGTGGCAGCTCGCCCCGGCCGGCTCCGCGGTGTCGAATGGGCTGGTGACCGCCCAGGACGCCGACAGCCAGCCCGCGCCGCCCGCCGCGCCGGAGCCGCCCCAGCCTGCCGCGGCCGACCAGCCCGCGGCCGAACCCCCGGCCGAGCCGTCGCCGGCGCTCCCCGCCGAACCGACGGCGAAGGGAGCAGCGGCGAGCGCCGGGGACCTGGCCGGCGCCGAGGACCTGATCGACCCGGCGGCCGACTGGCCGGACCGGGCCATGGCGGACCTGGCGGCAGCCCGGGCCCAGCTGGACCGGATCGCGGCGGATCGCGCCGCAGCCCGGATCGGGCCGGACCGGGCCCCGGCGGATCGCGCCGCAGCCCGGACCGGGCCGGACCGGGCCGCGGCGGACCGGGCGACGCACGCCGAGGCGGACCCGGCGATGCCGAACCGGTCGGCGGTCGCCGAGGCCGGCATCCGCGGCACGGCGGCGACCGCCTACGCCGACGACGGCGACGCCGCGGTCCTCCGCGGTGACGTCGCACCCGGCAGCGCGGCCGAGGCGACGGGCGCCGCGGCGGAGCCCTCCGGCGCCGGCGAGGCGGACGAGGCGCCGGCGAGCAACTTCCCGCTGTGGCCGACGGACGCCACCGGTACCCGCTCGGCCAAGCCGGCCGCGCCGGCCCACCCACCGCTGCCCCGGCGACCCCGCCGGCCGGCCGTCGGCATCCCGCTGCTGGTGGTGTTCGCGCTGCTCGCGGCTCTGTTCGCGTGGCTGGGTGCGGAACCGGCCTGGCTCGCCGCCGGGCACAGCGACCCGGGCACCGTACGCGTCACCTGGTGCGCCGGCGCCGGCTGGTCCCGGCACTGCGTCGGCGACTTCGTCGCCACCGGCCACCGGTACTCCGTGCGGCACGTGACCGTGTTCGGCGCGCCGGCGCGGGCGCACACCAGCCACGAAGCCCGGATGGTGTCGCGCACCGGCGGCAAGGCGTACCTGGGCGACCGGGCCGGGCTGACCCTGCGCTGGGCGGTACCGCTGGCGCTGGTACTGCTGTGCGGGCTGCTGATCGCGCTGGTCACCGGCGCCTGGCGGCTGCCCGGCCGGGGCCGCGTGGCGGCGGTGTCGATCAGCCTGCTCGCCCCGCTGGTGATCGCCGCCGGCATCCTCGCCGCCACCTGGTGACCGCCGCCGACTCCCGTTCGGCCCGGGGGCGCCGACGGCCGCGCGGCCCGGCCTCGCCGGGTCAGATGACCTGGCGCAGGAACGGGGAGGAGTAGTCCGGGACGGTGGCCAGCACCTGCTCGGCCTCGGCACGGGACTGCAGCGAGCGCTCGGCCGCCACGAAGTAGCGCAGCAGCCGTACGTCCGACGGGGTCGGGATGCCGGTGATCTCCGGGTGCGACAGCACCCAGGACACCGACGCGGTGATGTACTCCTGCTCGTCGAGCGGCTCGTACCAGGTGGTGTAGCGGTGGTCGGCGCCGTCGGGCCAGTTGCGGCGGGAGCCACTCTTGATCGTCAGCAGGCCGACGCCGCGGCGCTGCGTCTCGGCGGCGAGCGCCTGCCAGTCGCGGTAGTAGTCGGCGCGCCGGCCGAGCGTGTAGTTCAGCGGCGTCAGCACCGTCGCGAAGTCGTACCGGCGGAGCGCCTCCAGGTGCGTCGCGGGCGCGGCGTGCCCGTGCCCGGTGATCCCGACCGCGCCGACCAGGCCCTCCTCCCGGGCCCGGACCGCGCCGGCCAGCGCCCCGTCCGGAGCGCAGACCCGGTCCAGTTCGGCGAGGTCGCCGACGGCGTGCAGCTGCAGCAGGTCGACGTGGTCGGTGCGCAGCCGCTCCAGCGAGTCGTTGATCTGCCGGTACGCCGCCTCGGCGGTGCGTTCACCGGTCTTGGTGGCGAGGAAGATCCGGTCCCGGATGTCGGGCATCGCCGGGCCGAGCCGCAGCTCGGCGTCGCCGTACGAGGCCGCCACGTCGAAGTGGTTGATCCCGGCGTCGAGCGCCTCCGCGATGGACGCGTCGGCGGTGTCCTGGTCGACGTCGGACAGTGCCGCGGCGCCGTAGACGAGCACCGAACTGCGCTGGTCGAGGCTGCCCAGTGTGCGTGTCTGCATGGCATCGAGCCTGCCATCTGGACCGCACTCCAGGTCAAGGATCGGCCGCACCATCCGTTGCGGGACCGCGGACGGGGCCCGCCGGTCGCGTTGACTTCACGCCGGGTTCAGGGTGCAGGCTGGCCGCATGGTCACGATCGTCACCGACCGCGAGGTCGAACAGCTGGCCCCGGCCACCGCGATCGCCGCGATGCGCGACGCGGTCCTCGCCGCCCACCGCGGCGAGCTCGTCGCCCCGCCGCGCGCCGCACTGGAGCTGGCCGGGGGACGGCTGATGGTCACCGCCGGCGCTACCGACCGCTGGCACGGGTACCGCACCTACCTGGCCGGCGCGCCGGCCGACCAGGTCGTGGTGCTGATCGAGGGCGGTCGGCTGCGCGCGGTCGGCGTCGGCGACCGGATCGGCCAGTACCGGGTGGGCGCGCTCGGCGCGGTCGCGGCGGACGCGCTCGCCCGCCCGGACGCGCACCGGCTCGGCATCGTCGGTACCGGTGCCCAGGCGTACGCGCAGGCCTGGGCGCTGCGCGCGGTGCGCGAGCTGACCGCGGTCACCGTGTACGGCCGGGACCCGGACCGGCGCGCCGGCTTCGCCCGGCGGCTGCGGGACGAGCTCGCGCTGCCGGCGGTCGCGGCCGCCGCACCGGCCGACGCGGTACGCGACCACGACCTCGTCGTACTCGCCACCAACAGCCCGACGCCGGTGCTCGACCCGGCCTGGCTCTCCCCCGGTACCGCGGTCACCACGCTCGGGCCGAAGCAGGTCGGTCGCAGCGAGTTCGACGCGAGCCTGGCGGCCTCGGCCGGCCTGGTCACCACCGACTCGGTACGGCAGCTGGACGGCTACGACCCGCCGTTCGTGCTGGCCGGCACCCCGGCGCGGGACCGCGTGGTCGGGCTCGGCGCGGTACTGACCGGCGAGCAGCCGCTGCCGGCCGACCCGGCCGCGATCCGGCTGTACTGCTCGGTCGGCCTGGCCGGCACCGAGCCCGCGCTGCTGCGCGCGCTGCTCGCCGAGGGGCGCTGAGCAACGAGACGAGCTGGATCCTGTCCAGAAATCTGTCTAGACTGTCCAGACATGGCGCACGCAACCGAACCCCGGCACTGGCAGGTGCAGGAGGCGAAGCAGCGGTTCAGCGAGGTGCTGCGGGCCGCGGAGTCCGATGGCCCGCAGTTCGTCACCCGGCACGGGAAGGAGATCGCGGTGATCGTCGACATCGACTCCTGGCACGACTACCACGACAAGGCACGGCCGGATTTCAAGGAGTTCCTGGCATCCGGCCCGCCGATCGACGAACTCGACATCCGCCGCTCGTCGGAACCAGCCCGCATCGTCGACTTCGGAGACTGAGATGGCGTATCTGCTCGACACGAACGTCGTGTCCGAGATCCAGAAGCCGCGGCCGGCCGCAGCCGTGCTGGCGTGGTGGGACTCGGTATCCGCCGCCGAGGTGTTTCTCAGCGTGCTGACGATAGGGGAGATCCGGCAAGGCATCACCCGACTCGCACACCGCGACCCGAGTCGGGCCGCCCGGTACGAGCAGTGGCACGACGCACTGCTGGCGACCTTCGGCGACCACATCGCCCCGGTGGACCTTGCCGTCGCGCAACTGTGGGGGCAGCTCAGCGCAGCGACCCCGACAGCGGAGGTCGACGGGCTGATCGCCGCCACCGCGATGGCAAATGGTTGGACCCTGGTCACCCGCAACGTGCGGCACATGGCGCGCACCGGAGCCCCGATCCTCAACCCGTTCGAGTCCGCGTCGGCCTGACGCCGGTCGGCCGGGTGACCGCGCGCCCGGCCCCCCCGCGGCCGCGGGGGCCGCAGAGCGCGATCCGGCCGGTCATCGCGGCCCGGTCGGACGCGGTCGGGTACGCCGGACGCGGCCGGGTACGGCCGGGCCGCACTCTGGATCCGGTCAGCGGGCGCCGAGGGCGGCGGCGTAGACCTCGCGGCGGGGCAGGCCGAACTCGGCCGCGACCGCGTCCACGGCGTCGCGCCGGGACATCCCGGTGGCCTGCCGCTCGGCGACCAGCGCGGCGAGCTCCGCCGCGTCGCGTACCACCGGCTCCGCCGCGGGAGCGCCCGCCACCACCAGGGTGATCTCACCGCGCGGCGGATCGTCGGCCGCCCCGGCGGACAGCTCGCCGAGCCCGCCGCGGCGCACCTGCTCGTACGTCTTGGTCAGCTCCCGGCACAGCGCGCCGGGCCGGTCTGGACCGAACGCGGCGGCCAGGTCGGTCAGCGTGTCCGCGATGCGGTGCGGCGACTCGAAGAACACCAGGGTCCGCCGCTCGGCGGCGAGTTCGGCGAACCGGCTCCGCCGCTCGGTCGTCTTGCGCGGCGGAAACCCCTCGAAACAGAACCTGTCGCTGGGCAGCCCGGACACCGCGAGCGCGGTGGTGACCGCGCTCGGCCCAGGTACCGCGGTCACCGGCACGTCCGCCTCGATCGCCGCCCGCACCAGCCGGTACCCGGGGTCGGACACGCTCGGCATGCCGGCGTCGGTGATCAGGGTGAGGTGCGTACCGCCGGTCAGCTCGGCGAGCAGTTCCGGGGTGCGGCGCGCCTCGTTGCCCTCGAAGTACGACACGACCCGCGGCAGCGTGATCCCCAGCTCGGCGGCGAGCCGGCGCACCCGCCGGGTGTCCTCGGCGGCGACCAGGTCGGCGTCGGCCAGCGCGGCCCGGAGCCGTTCGCTGGCGTCGGCGACGTTGCCCAGCGGCGCCCCGGCCAGCACCAGCAGTCCCGTGCCGTCCCGGCGTGTGTGCACCGTCTCACCTCTCGGTTCCTCGCTTGCCGGCGGCCGCGGCTGGACCGCCGACGACCGAACACGTGGGCGTCGCGACGTGGTTGGTCGAGTCAGCCTACGATCGTCGGGTGCCCGTGACCGAGTTGACAGTCGAGTCCGCTCCCGATCAGGCGGCGACGGCCGACGGCCCCGGCGGCGTCGGTGCCGATGTGCGGCGCCGGCTGCACCCCCCGATGCCGTCCGACCGGCTGGTGTCCTGGCTGGTCACGGCCGGGATCGCGGCGATCGCGGCGACGCTGCGGCTGATCGGCCTCGGCTTCCCGAAGACGAAGATCTTCGACGAGATCTACTACGCGACCGATGCGCACCACCTGGTGTTGCACGGGGTGGAGTGGGACGACAAGACCAACTCCGGCTCGTTCATCGCGCACCCGCCGCTGGGCAAGTGGATCATCGGCCTGGGCGAGCAGATCTTCGGCTACAACGCGATCGGCTGGCGGATCACCTCGGTGGTGGCCGGGGTGATCGCGGTGGTGCTGGTGATCCGGCTGGGCCGGCGGATGTTCCGCTCGACGCTGCTCGGCGCCGTGGCCGGGCTGTTGATGACGCTGGACGGGATGGCGTTCGTGTCCAGCCGGGTCGGCCTGCTGGACATCTTCCTGATGCTGTTCGTGCTCGCCGGGTTCGCCTGCGCGGTCATGGACCGGGAGCAGAGCCGGCGCCGCTGGCTGGCGTTCCTGGACGGCGGCGGCGACCCCGAGCACGGCCGGCCGCGGCACGGCATCCCGTGGTGGCGGCTGTCCGGCGCGGCGCTGCTCGGCTGCGGCATGGCGGTCAAGTGGAGCGCCCTGTGGTACATCGTGCTGTTCGTGGTGCTGATCTACGTGTGGGAGGCGCACACCCGGCGCAGCGCCGGCATGCGGCATCCGTGGCGGGACGCCCTGCTGGACGAGTTCGGTTGGCTGCTCGCGTCGCTCGCGATCTTCACCGTCGTCTACGTGGCGAGCTGGGCTGGCTGGTTCGCCAACGACCACAGCTGGGACCGGCACTGGCTGCGAGACCACGACCACCCGGAGCCGCCGCTGATCGGCTCGCTGTACAACCTGTTCCAGTACCACCGGGACATCCTGGCGTTCCACACCGGGCTGACCACCAAGCACGACTACCAGTCGTGGCCGATGCAGTGGCTCACGCTGGGCCGGCCGGTGGCGTACTACTACAACGGCGACGGGCTGTGCGCCGCGTCGCAGTGCTCGGCGGAGATCCTGCTGCTGGGTACCCCGGTGCTGTGGTGGGCGTTCATCCCCACGCTGGTGGCGGTGGCCTGGTGGTCGATCGCCAAGCGCGACTGGCGCGGCTGGTTCGTGCTGCTGACCTCGGCCGCCGGCATCCTGCCGTGGGTCTACTACGAGTTCAGCGATCACCGCACCATGTTCTACTTCTACGCGCTGCCGTCCGAGCCGTTCCTGGTGCTCGCGGTGACGATGGCGCTGGGGATGATCATGGGCGGGCCGCGGGCCCGGCCGGAACGCCGGCTCGGGGGCACCCTGGTCGCCGGCGGGTTCGTCGCGCTGGTGGCACTGTGCTTTCTGTACTTCTACCCGATCTACGTTGGGGAGACCATCACGTACTCGCAGTGGTACGCGAGGATGTGGCTGGGAAACAAATGGATCTGACGGACACCGCAGGTGTCGCCTAGGTCCAAGCGCGGTTAGATTTCCCTCACGGGTCGGTGCGTCGCACCTGCCGGCGGATCGATCCGTGACCGACGCCCTTCCGCGCTGGACGCTGCGCCAGGGCGGCAACGACAAGCAGGGCGGCCCCCGGCCGGTGCTTCGCCGGGCCGGGTCGTCGAAGGGAGTGTGCGGTGCCGGACGCCGACGAGACGCCGAACGCGCTCGGACCGCTGCGTGCCGAGCTCGTCGTCATCCGCGCGCAGCTCGCCGCGCTCAGCCACCTACCCGACCGGCTGGCCGAACTGCACAAGTCGGTGGCCCGGGAGCAGGAGCGGGCCGCCTTCCGCGAGGAGATCATCGACCGGCTGCACTCGGAGAACCAGCAGCTGCGGCGCAGCGAGGTCGAGGCGGCGCTCGAGCCCGTCCGCGCCGGCCTGTACCGGCTGTACGACTACGCCCGGCGCGAGTCCGACCGCTGGGCGCTCGCCGGCAAAGAGAACCCCGACCAGCACGACCCGCAGTCCGACGCCTCGCTGTACGCGATGTTCGCCGGGCAGGTGGGTGCGCTGTTCGCGGCGTTCGCCGAGGAGACCATCGAGGTGCTGGGCCGCACCGGGGTGGAGCCGTTCGACGTGGCCAAGGGCGAGCGGTACGACATGGCGTTGCACCGGCCCGTGGACACGGTGCCGGTCGACGATCCCGCCTGGGACGGCCTCGTGGTAGAGACGGTGTCGAGCGGTTTCGTGCGCGGTGAGCAGATCGCCCGCCGGGCCGACGTGGTGGTGGCACAACTGACCGGGCGCTGACGCGGGGATCAGGCGCCGAGCGAACCGGAAGAGAAAGCGAACAGCGTGGCTGTCTTCGGCATTGACCTGGGCACGACCTACTCGAGTGTCGCGTACCTCGACGCGACGGGTCGCCCGACCGTGATCCGTAGCCGGGAAGGCGACGACTCGACCCCGTCGGCGGTGTACTTCTCCACCGCCGACAGCGTCGTGGTCGGCACCAAGGCCAAGGACACCGCGGTACTGGAGCCCGACCTGGTGGTCGACCTGATCAAGCGAGAGCTGGGTCGGCACCTGACGCTGCGCATGCACGGCGAGTCGTTCAGTGCCGAAGAGGTGTCCGCGCTGATCCTGCGCCGGCTGGTGGCCGACGCGGCGGAGGCGACCGGCGAGCCGGTCACCGAGGCGGTGATCACTGTCCCCGCGTACTTCGGCCTGGCCGAGCGCGCCGCCACCCGCCGCGCCGGCGAGCTGGCCGGTCTGACCGTCATCGACGTGCTGTCCGAGCCGCTCGCCGCCGCCCTGTCGTACCGGGTCGGCGAGTCCGGCGGCGACAGCGCGATCCTGCTGTACGACCTGGGCGGCGGCACGTTCGACACCACCGTGGTACAGGTGTCGGCGGCCGGCCTGACCGAGATCGCCACCGGCGGCGACACCGAGCTCGGCGGCGTCGACTTCGACGAGCGGCTCGCCGAGTACGTGGTGGAGGCGTTCTGCACTGAGCACCCGGACGTGTCGCACCCGTTCGACTCGCCGGCCACAGTGCAGGACATCCGGGCGCGGGTCGAGGAAGGCAAGCGGCGGCTGTCGGACGAGGACGAGCACACCATCCGGATCATGCACGACGGCCGGGTCACCCGGGTGTCGATCACCCGGGAGAAGTTCCAGCAGCTCACCGCCGATCTGCTGGACCGCACCATCGAGGTGACCCGGCAGGTGTTGGCCGCCGCCGCGGATCGCGGCGTGGACCGGATCGACGAGGTGCTGCTGGTCGGCGGCTCGTCCCGGATGCCGGCCGTGGCCGAGCGGATCAGCACCGAGCTGGGGCACCGGCCGCGGCTGCACGACCCGGACCTGGCCGTCGCGCGCGGCGCCGCCTGGTACGCCTTCGAGGAGACCTACCGCCGGCTCGCCGCGTCCGGCGACGACACCGCGGCCGGCCGGATGGCGAGCCGCTCCGGGTTGTCCGCGGCGGCGGAGGAGCGGGTCGCCACCCAGGTGATCCGCCGGGTCACCGCCCGGGGGTACGCGCTGACGGCACGGCCCGGGTCCGCCCTCGCCGACGGCGCGCCGCTGGTCGAGGTGGTCGCGGCGCACGACGCGCTGCCCGCGACGGTGAGCAACGTGCTCGCCAGTACCGCCGCCGGGAGCGGGCAGCTCGACTTCACCCTGCTGGAGCAGACCGCCGCCGGCCAACCGTCCCAGTCGCGGTACGCGCCGGACGGGTACCGGGTGATCGGGGCCGGCGCGGTGCGCATCCCCGGTGACGCGCCGGCCGGCCACACCGCCACGCTCACCGTGCACCTGTCGGGTAGCGGCATCCCGACGCTGTCCGCCGTCGACGCCGACGGCGCGCCGACCCAGGTGGCGATGAACCTGGTCGGTCAGGGCACCGTACCGACCGCCGCGGCCCGCGACCGGATCGCCGCCATCAAGGTCACCTGACCCGCCCTCGCCCCAGGCCCCGCCGCTCGCCGCCCAGGGCCCGCGGTCGTGTTGATCAAGGGATTCGGTCACGTTGTGCCTGGAGCCGATTCGACGGCCCCTTGATCAACGCGCGGATCCCTTGATCAACGGCGCCGGGAGGGCGGCGGGGCGGTGGGCGGTGGGGCGGGGGTGCTCAGGCGAGGACGCCGTTGTTCTCCAGTTCGCTGTAGCGCTGCAGGACGTACTCGACCAGCGAGATCAGCACGCCCTTGCTGGAGTCGCGCCGCCGCGCGTCGCACAGCAGTACCGGTACCTGCGGGTCGAGGTCGAGCGCGACCCGCACGTCCTCCGGCCGGTACCGCTTGGCGCCGTCGAAGCAGTTCACCGCGACGATGAACGGCGTACCGCGCTGCTCGAAGTAGTCGACCGACGGGAAGCAGTCGGCGAGCCGGCGGGTGTCGGCCAGCACCACGGCGCCGACCGCGCCGAGCGACAGCTCGTCCCACATGAACCAGAACCGGTCCTGCCCCGGCGTACCGAACAGGTAGAGCACCAGGCCGTCGGTGAGGGTGATGCGACCGAAGTCCATCGCCACCGTGGTGGTGGTCTTCTGCTCGACGCCCTCGAGGTCGTCGATGCCGACGCTCTCGGCGGTGATGACCTCCTCGGTCCGCAGCGGCTCGATCTCGGACACCGAACCGACCATCGTCGTCTTGCCCGCACCGAAGCCGCCGGCGACCAGGATCTTGATCGCGTAGGGGATCTCGTCCACAGTAGACACTCCGTCGTCGTTCACAGCGCGCGCAGGCCGTTGATGGCGGCGCGCAGCACCCGCTTGGTCGGCGCCTTGGCCCCGGACATCGGCGACCGCACCTGTACGGCCCCCCGTACCCGCAGGTCGTCCAGCAGAATCCGGACCACCCCGACCGGCAGGTCGGCCCGGGCGGAGATCTCGGCCACCGAGACCGGCTGCCGGGCCAGGTTGAGGATGCCGCGATGCTCCGGCTCCAGCCCCTCGGTGGACACCGGCCCGTCCGCCGCGACGACCAGCGCAATCAGATCGAAATTGTCGGAGGAGGGCCGGGTCCGGCCGTGTGTCATCGCGTACGGGCGGACCAACGGTCCCGCGCCGTCCGGCGCCGCGTGCTGACTCACCGTGTCCCCCCGACCTACCGCGACACCGGTGCGTCGGCCTCGTCGGTACGTGCCGGCCGCACCGTCGTCCCCAGGTTGTTGCCGACCCGCTGGACCAGCAGGTTCATCTCGAACGCGACGAGCCCGATGTCGCTGTTCGCCTCGGCGAACACCGCCAGGCAGGCGCCGTGCCCGGCCGCGGTGACGAACAGGAACGCGGTGTCCATTTCGATCACCGTCTGCCGGATCTCGCCCGCCCCGAAGTGCCGGCCGGCACCGCGGGCCAGGCTCTGGAACCCGGACGCGACCGCGGCGAGGTGTTCCGCGTCGCCCCGGTCCAGCGCCCCGGACCGACCGATCAGCAGGCCGTCGGCGGACAGCAGCACCGCGTGCCTGATCTCCGCCACCCGCCGTACCAGGTCGTCCAGCAGCCAGTCGGCATCCGCGTTCGATGCCTGCGCGTGCTGCGTCATCAGCCGTCCCCCTACCGCTCTCAGCCTCGTTCGTGTCCTGTCCATCGGCCCCCTGCGTGGTGTCCGGCGCCGTCGGCGCCGGCGCCCGGGTCGCGTCGGCGCGCCGGCCGCGGAGGGTGCCCTGCTGGTACGAGCTCATCATCTGCCGGATCTCCTCCGGCGCGCGCCCGGCCGCCGGTGCCGCGTCCACGGGCGCGACCGGTACCGCCGCTTCGGCACGCAGTCCGGGGCCAGGCTGGCCTGCCGGACCCGGCGCGGCAGCCCCAGGTGGGTGTGTTCATCGTCCACATCGGACGGTATCGGCTCGACGGCGGGTACCGCAGCACCGGACGGCTCCGGGTCGGCGGCACGGATCGACTCCGCTGCCGAACCGAACTCGGCCGGCCGTGCCTGATCCGGACGGCCGGCCGACGTCGAGTCGAACGGCTCGACCGGCGTCGAGGACGGTGCGGCCGGGTCCGACACCGGCTCCTCCACCACCGGTGCCGGCACGGACTGTATCGCCGCCGGCGCCGGACCGGGCTCGGGCAGCGTCGGCCAGTCGTCGAATACCGGCCCGCTCTCGGCCACCGCCGCCGATGGCCCGGACTCGGCCGGCTCCGCCGCGGATTCGGTTGCGATCGCCGACGACCCGGACTCGGCCCGTGCCGCCCAGTCTTCTGTCGCGATGGGCAATGACCCGGACTCGGCTCGTGCCCCCGAGGACTCGGTCGCGATCGCCGACGACCCGGACTCGGCCACCGCAGCCGAGGGCCCGGTCGGGGCCGACGACGTCGCCGCCGACGACCCGGGCTCGGACACCGCCGCCGATGGGTCCGGCTCGGACGTCGCCGCCGAGAGGTCCGGGCCGGGCGCGGCCGTCGTGCTGTGGCGCTCCGCCGTCGGCGACGGGCGGCGGCGGGTCGGGGACGGCCGCGGCACCGGTACGGACGGGTCGGGCTCGGCGTGCGCACCGCGCGCCGCGCCGAGCGCGGCCAGCCGCGGCAGCCCGGACGACGTACCGGATTCGGACCGGTCGGCGCCGCGCCGGGTACCGGCGGCGACCAGTACCGGTGCGGCCGGGCGCTTGCCCGCCGGGCGCTCGCGCGGCTCGGCCGGCGGTTCGTCCTCGGCGCGCTCCACCAGTTCACCGGGCAGCAGCACGATCGCCGTGGTCCCGCCGTACGGGGAGGGGCGCAGCTGCACGTGGATGTCGTGCCGGGCGGCGAGCCGGGCCACGACGAACATGCCGAGCCGGGCGTCGTCGTTGAGCGCCAGCACGTCGAACGACGGCGGGTGGGCCAGCCACTCGTTGACCGAGTCGATGTCCGCGGTGGACATGCCCAGGCCGCGGTCCTCGATCTCGACCGCGAACCCCTTCGGTACCGGCTGGCCGGTGACGTTGACCCGGGTGTGCGGCGGCGAGAACGCGGTCGCGTTGTCGATCAGCTCGGCGACCAGGTGCACGACGTCGGAGATGACCGACCCGGCGAGCAGCGTGGTCGGGAACGGCAGGACGTGCACCCGCTCGTACTGTTCGACCTCGGAGGCGGCGCTGCGCAGCACGTCGAGCAGCGGCTTCGGCTCGGACCACACCCGGCCGGGCGCGCCGCCGCCGAGGATGACGAGGTTCTCCGCGTTGCGGCGCATCCGGGTGGCGAGGTGGTCGACCTTGAACAGGTCGTCCAGCGCCTCCGGCTCGGCGGCCTTGCGTTCCATCACGTCCAGCTGGCTGAGCTGGCGGTGCAGCAGGGTCTGGCTGCGCCGGGCGATGTTGAGGAACATCGTCGCGGCGCCGGTGCGCAGCTCGGCCTGGCCGGACGCCGCCTGCACCGCGGTGCGGCCGACCTCGTTGAACGCGTCCGCGACCTGGCCGATCTCGTCGGAGCCGGTGGCCAGCTTCGGTACCTCGGCGGCGACGTCGACGCTCTGCCCGTCGGACAACCGTTGAACCACCGCCGGCAGCCGTACCCAGGCGAGGTCGCGGGCCGAGTCGCGCAGCGTGCGCAGCTGGCGGATCAGCGACCGGGTCAGCCGCCGCGCCACCAGTACCGAGATGACGATCGCGATCAGGCCGAGCAGCCCGGCCAACCCGAGCCGCAGGAAGATCACGTACGACGGGGCCTTCGCGTGCTGGCCGATCAGGTCGTACAGGTGCTGCTCGAACCGGTACTGCGCGGCCAGACCGCGCGCGTTCGCCTGCTGCCACTGCACCGCGTTGACCGGCACCGCGCCGTTTGGCCCGCCCTTGTTCACCGCGGACTTCTCCATCGCGGCCAGCTCGGTGAACGGCACCTTCGCCATCAGCGCCTGGTACTCGCGCCGATCGGCGGCGGGCAGCGCGGCCGCGGCCACCTCGTACTGGTCCTGCTCGACCCCGACCGCCTGCACGTACAGCCGGTAGGTCTCGGCGCTGAAGTGCCCCTTGGCCAGCGCGAACGCGAGCACCGCGTCGGTACGGGAGCGCATCTCCCGGGCCCGCGACAGCATCGCCACCGCCCGCCCCTCGGCGCCGGTCTCGTCGTCCGGGAACGTGGTGACCTGCGTGTACAGCGGGTCGACGCCGTCGAGCAGCCGGGCGGTACCGGTCATCAGGTCGGCCGGCGAGAGCGACCGGTGATCCACCTTGCTGCGCAGGTCGGTCAGCCCGGACAGGTCGGACAGCTCGGCCCGGGCGAGCGTGAGCATCCGGTCGGTGGCGACGCTGCGGACCGAGTCGGACGACAGCCTGGACCGGTACGCGGCGATCCGGCGGTCCGCGGTGCGTCGCGCGGCGGCGAGCTGCTTCTGGTGCGTCGAGTTCGGGCTGGCCAGGTAGACCATCCCGGCCCGGCGCTCGCCCTGGACCGCCATCACCACGTTGTCGACCGGCACGGACAGCTCGTTCAGCAGCCGGCTCTGGTTGTACAGCCGGAACCCGTCACCGAGGGTCAGGTAGTTGGCGAAGCCCCAGAACAGAACCAGGCACACGATGGGCACCGCCACCAGCGCCACGAGTCGGGACCGAATCGACCAGGTGCGAACGCTCATCGACGGGGTGCCTCATCACTGTCTGCAATCTCGGTGGCGACCTGCCCGTGTGGCGACGCGCACCGCTGTTGACCTGCCGGACATTGCGGTCCGCACCGGTCCTGACAGGCCGGTGCTGTTGCGGTCGCCACCCGGCGGGCAAACACGCACATCGGAGACCATAACAGCCCAGCACGCCGCGGCGGAGTCACGACCCCTGACCGACCGACCCGATCGTCGCGCCGCAGTCGCCGCTGCAATCGCACACTGTGTCCGGGTGCCCACGGCCTGCCTCGATCCGGACGGATGCTCACCGTGCGTTGCCATGGTCTGCGCCGTGCGTTGCCAGCTGGTCGTTGTCATCCGGCCGGCCGCCCGGCCCCACATGTGACCGCCGTGTGCGCGGGATGTGCGCGGTCCCCGGCAGGCTCGCCGTACCTGCAGAAAGGGGTGTGGCATGCACGACGTGGTGATCGTGGGCGGCGGGCCGGTCGGCCTGTTCCTCGCCGGAGAGCTCGGCCTCGCCGGCTGCTCGGTACTGGTGCTCGAACGCGAGACGGAGCCGCATCCGGAGGCTCGCCGGCTCCCGCTCGGGCTGCGTGGGCTGTCGGCCGGTTCGGTCGAGGCGTTCCACCGGCGCGGTCTGCTGCCCTCGCTGCTGGCCGCGTCCGGCGCGCCCGGGGTGCCCGAGGCGGACGAGCCGGCACCGCCGCGGTCGGTGGGGCACTTCGCCGGTACCGCTCTCGATCCGGGTCGGGTCGAGCTCGACCGGCTGCCGTACCGGCTGCCCAGCCCGGCCGCCGACGGCATCATGACCAGCCTCGACGCGGTCGAGACCGTACTGGCCGAGCACGCCACCGCGGTCGGTGCCGAGATCTGCCGCGGCATCGAGGTCACCGAGGCTCGGCAGGACACCGGCATGGTGACGGTACGGGCCGGCGACCGCGAATGGTCCGCCCGCTGGCTGGTCGGTTGCGACGGCGGCCGCAGTACCGTGCGCCGGCTCGCCGGCTTCGACTTCGTCGGCACCGAGCCGCAGCTCACCGGCTACGCCTCGGTGGCGACGCTCGCCGACCCCGGCGCGCTGGCACCGGGTTTCCACCTCACCCCGGCCGGCATGTACCTCACCATGACCGGCCCCGGCCATCTCGGCGTGCTGGACTTCGACGGCGGCGCGTACGACCGGTCCCGGCCGGTGACCCGGGAGCACCTGCAGGCGGTGCTGCGGCGGGTCTCCGGCACCGACGTCACGCTCAGCGAGCTGCATCTCGCGTCCAGCTTCACCGACCGGGCGAGGCAGACCGGCACGTACCGGCGCGGCCGGATCCTGCTCGCCGGCGACGCCGCCCACGTCCACTCGCCGCTCGGCGGGCAGGGACTCAACCTCGGCCTCGGCGACGCGATGAACCTCGGTTGGAAGCTCGCGGCCACCGCGCGCGGCTGCGCGCCGGACGGGCTGCTCGACAGCTACACCGCCGAACGCCAGCCGGTGGGCGCGCAGGTACTGGAGTGGTCCCGGGCGCAGGTGGCGGTGATGCGGCCGGACCCGCACTCCCGGGCCGCTCTGGCCCTGCTGCGCGATCTGCTGGCGACCCGGGACGGCACCACCTACGCCTTCCAGCGCACCTCGGGTACGTCGCTGCGGTACGACCTCGGCGACACGTCTCCGCTGGTCGGACACGATGCGCCGGACTTCCGGCTCGCCGACGGCACCCGGCTCGGCGAGCTGCTGCGCGACGGCCGCGGCGTCGCCCTCGACTTCAGCACGGACGGCCGCCTACGCGCGGTGGCGCGGCAGCACACCGACCGGATCCGGTACGCCGGCGGCCCGGCCCACGACGACCTCGGCCTCGCCGCCGTACTCGTCCGGCCGGACGGCATCGTCGCCTGGGCCGCCGACCGAGCCCCGGACCCGGACTCGTTCGTGCGCGCCGCCGCCCGCTGGTTCACCACCGGCTCCGACAAGGCGACGGCGGCGGACCGATGACCCGCCGACCGACGTTGCCCCGCGGGGCAACGTCCACGCCGAAGACCGGCGACGCGCCAAGCAAAGCAGGGCCGATGACCGGCACGACCGATGACCGGCACGACCGATGACCGGCACGACCGATGAGCGGCACGACGATGAGCGGCATGAGCGATGAGCGGCACGACCGATGAGAGGCAGGGCTGATGGGCGGCACTGAGATGGACCGGCGCTGGGTCGCCGCCTGGGGCACGGCGCAGCAGCTCGCGCCGGCGCTGGACGTCGGCAGCGGGCCGCAGATGCCGGACGAGCCGGCCGCCGAACCCACCGCGCCGGCCGAGCTCGGCGCACAGACCGTACGGATGGTGGCACGACCGACCGTCGGTGGTACCGCCGTCCGTGTCGCCCTCGCGAACTCCTTCGGCCACCCACCGGTACGCATCGGTGCCGCGTACCTCGCCGGTCCGGGCGGCACGGTGCCGCTCGCCTTCGGCGGCCGGTCCGCGGTGATCCTGCCGACCGGCGCGCAACTGCACAGCGACCCCGTGGAGTACGAGGTGTCCGCGCAGACCGATCTGGTCGTCTCGCGTACCTGGCGGACGAGAAGGTGCCGACGACGGCCCACCAGACCGGCCTGCGTACCGCCTGGCTCGCACCGGGCGACCAGGCGGCCGAACCGACGCTGACCGACGCCACCGCGTCCTCCTCGTACCTGTGGCTCACCGGCGTCGACGTGCTCGCGCCGGACACCGCCGCGGTCATCGTCGCGCTCGGCGACTCGCTGGTGGACGGCATGGAGACCACGCCCGGTGCTGACGCGCCCTGGCCGTCGGCGCTGGCCCGCCGGCTGGCCGCGGACCCCGTGCTGGCGCCGCGCGCGGTGGTGAACATGGGCATCGCCGGCAACCGGGTACTGCGCGAGTCCCACGGCATGGGCGCCAGCGCGCTCGCCCGCTTCGACCGCGACGTACTGGCCAGGCCGGGGGTGCGTTGGGTCGTCCTCCTGGCAGGCATCAACGACCTGTTCTTCGGTCTGCTGCCGGGCACGCCGGAACACGAGCGCGCCGGCGCGGACGACGTCGTCACCGGTTACCGGATGCTGCTCACCCGCGCGCACGTGCACGACCTGCGCATCGTCGGCTGCACCCTGCCGCCGATCGCCGGCGCGCCGATCTGCACGCCGGAGCTGGTCGAGCTGCACCGGCAGGTCAACGAGTGGATACGGGGCAGCGGGGAGTTCGATGCGGTCGTCGACGTGGAGACGGTGCTGCACGACCCCGCCGACCCGGGCCGGATGCGCGCCGATCTGGTCACCGCGGACGGCGTCCATCCCAGCGACGCCGGCCACGCCGCCATCGCCGACGCCTTCGACCTGAACCTGTTCCGCCGCTGACGCACGTGCCCTCCGCCGGCGCGCGGCCCACCGCCGACCAGACTCCCCAAAACGGACAGAGGCCACGTCGGATATCACCCGACATGGCCTCTGAGCTGGAGTGGAGCTGAGGGGACTCGAACCCCTGACCCCCTCGTTGCGAACTACTTGCGACTCTGTTCGATCAAGCTCGATAGGCCCTGATCCAGCGTGTCGCGGGTCGGCTCGGTCGCCTGAGGCATGGCCGGTTGCTGTACTTTGCTGCTGTACCCCCGAGCCAGCCGACTTGCCATCGAGCCAGTCCTTGCCATCGTCTTCCTACTCGCTTGCTGCGATGATTTCAGCTACTGGTCTTCATCGTGAGGACCAGGCGAATCGGCGGGAGACGCCGGGCGAGAATCACATTCACTGCGCGCCAGATTCATTTCAGCAACAAGCGTTCCAGGGCCAAGAATCATTCCATAGGTATCATATAAAGGGTATTTCATGAAGTGAATGGAAGACGGTCGCGGCACATCAGAGCTGTAGTAGCAAGCATCGATGTCTTGCCCCTGAAGTTCCACCACAACATTCGATAATTCAAGATCATAGCAAGTCGAAATATGCACGTGGCGAGGATCGGGGTAGTTATCTTTAAACTTCTCATTATATATGGGCCGAAAATATGCAATCATTCCCGCTTCGGCAATCGCGACGGCTTCGCGACTCGCAAAACCTGACTCATTAACTCGCGAAAAGACCTTTGCAACATGCTCGTCATCTTCCTCGTCCGTACGGATCGCCTCATATGTAGGATCGATCTCGGATGCCAAATTCATGTCGCTGAGTCGACACAGGCTTAGCCATATTTCTAGATCCGGTCTGTTCTCGGAATAGATCCTCTGAAGAGTACTATGACTCTTTAGCCGGTCATAGGCCGTTCGTTCCCCTGCCTTGCCGAATGCTTGGCCAATATAGATGACCTCCTGAGGCAGCGCCGACGGGGCAATCATTCCCCATCCCACTGCAGCGATGGCCACGACGCCGCCCGCGACCGCGTTGCCCTCCGCATCGACAATCGAGAAATCCTCGTACGGGAAAGAAGACACCCACTTGAAGGGGCCCTTCCCGAGCGCATGACGTCCCGCAATATGCAACTCGCGGAAAGCATCCTCCCTTTGCTCCCTTAGTGTCAGAGAGAAACGTTCTTCGTCAATAAATACAGAATCGGGATGAACGCTAATCCGCGGGCGTCGCGAAACAATATAGAGGTTGCAGTCCTTCGCGAGATCCGTAGACTCCATCAGATCTTTTTGGCGTCCGAATAGCTGGCCGTAGGCTACGACATTGAGAGCAAATTCGGTTGCATACCTCTTCTTGTTCATAAAGCAATAATGAACGCCATCGAACGGGCTGTCATCGGCCGTCTAGCTGGCTCCCATCCCGTCTGCCGTCGACCCACCCTTGGGGTAGCGGGCCGCGGCCAGGGCGCCAAGGTGGAGCGCCCTACCGGACGAACGACCTTGGCGCCCTGGCCGCGGCCTGCTACGGCATCGCCTGGGTCGTCGGTAGGCGGGATGGGAGCCCCCAGCCACCCGCGATCAGGTGCCTGCGCAGGCTCCTCTCCCATCCTGGAGCCGGAGCCCCCCGCCGGAGGCGCTTGAAACGCCCATGAGCCGCTAGTCAGAGACAAGTCACCCAAAACATCACGGAGTGTGCTCGATTTCAGGGGCGAGCCGCGGATCGTACTCACGGGGTCCGACACAACGGTGACCACAACATGTTGGGCGTCTCACTGGACCGAGCGCCCCAGATCTTGTGTTACATGGTTGTGGTTTTGGCTTGCGCCAGGCCGGGAAGTGGCCTACAGTCAGTCACGAGCACAGCACGATGGCCCCGGCGAGGGTGCCGAGGTTGACACGCTCACCGGGGCCCTAGTGCGAATTGAGGCTCGCTCCTGGACCCTACATTGCTGTCTCCTGGTTGGCCCAGCCATCCAGGGTCACAGCGTGGTGACGTGCGTCTGGCTCGTCGCGTGGGCGAAACACGCCCGGCGAGAAGGGTATGGGCATGTCCAGGAACATCACTGCAATCCGCCTGTCGGCGGGCGGCACCCGCCACGAGCACATCACCGCTGTTCGTTGGCAGGTGGCCGGCACCTATCAGACTGGCGACTCGACCACGGCTGACATGGTCCACTGGATCGAGGCCGGCGGCTCTGCGTACGTTTCCAACGGGCATCGGACGGTCTCCGTCGGAGTCGTCGAGCCCAACATCGGAGCGAAGTACCTTCGGACCCACGCTGATGGCGTCTGGACTGACAACCTGCTCGCGCTCCCCCGGTTCTAGTACGTGCGACGGCCCGCACGCTCCGTTGAAGATGATCTTCATCGGGGGGGTGCGGGCCGCTGTCGTTCGGGCGCCGGCTGCCGGACTGCGCGCGCCGCGCCGGAGGTGTGGGCGCGCGCCGGCCGAGCGGCCGGCGCTGCGGCCCGCGTGCGGGCCGCCTTGATCTCGTGATGAAAGTTTCAACGAGGTAGTGGGGCTGATGCGTGTCCTGTCTCGGGTGATGGTTGACGGTCGTGTGTCACCTGATGCTTGGCACCGGCGTCTACGCGGCAGCGGTGTTAGCGGTCTGGGTCAGTGATCAGCAGGGGCGAACAGGATGCGAGCTCGGTGATCACGGTTGCTGTGCTGGTCGCCTTCATCCGGTCCAGCTCATCGGCGGTGATGCCAACGACGGCCAGGAACCGCACTGTCCCGTAGGGAGTGTTGATCGGACCGAGTTGTGGGTCGTTGGTCATCGCTACGGCGGTCAGGCGGGTATCGGGTGAACCGGTGATCGGGCCGCCCGGATCCAGGCGGTGCCCGCTGGTGAAGGCGTTCCCAGTGCTGAACACGTAGCGGCCGAGCTGGGTCAGAAGGCGTAGCGGCCACGACGGTGGCTGGGCTGCCGTCGCGGGCACCCGCATCGTCAGCTCGAATCCCCAGCCGCTCACCTGCGGATCGTCGCTGTCCTTACCGAACAGCTCGGTCAGCCCGTAGGTCACCAGCAACCAGTGGTCATCGACGCGGTAGGCGCTGAGCCCGTAGACGCCACCCTGACCGGGCAGGTTCTCCGTCGCCCAGTGCAACGGCTCCTGGTCCCCGACGACGGTAGTCATGGCCGCCTCGATAGCGTCCCATCCAAGAGCCTCACCGGCAGTCTCGCTCACCGCACCGCCTTGCCTCCCCGGCCGCCCGCCTCGCCCAAGCCACATCAGACTAGGCCCGCCGTCAACCGTCACTAGACACAGATCCGTCAAGCATCATCTGAGTCAAGACAAGTGGGGCTGATGCGGCCCGCGGCCGGCGCTGGCTGGCATGATGCCGCGGTGGGCATCGGCGTGCGCGTTATCGAGTACAGCGGTGCGGTGGTTGCAAAGCTGAAAGCGCCGGTGGACGTGAATCAACTGTGCGCGGTCGCCGCCAGGAGCCCGGCTCGGTACCCGCTGCTAGCCGGCGTCGACAAGTACGACAACACGTTTTTCAACTCGCGCCAGTCGATGACGCTGATTCGGGAGCTGGAAGGCGTCGCAGCAGCCGCCAACGAGGTCGCCGCCGCTGCTGAAGCCGTTCGGCAACTAAAGGTTGTCCCGTAATGATCTTGATGGGTTGACGCGGAAGGACTTCACGGCCGCGTCGGGCCGGTCATACGACCATGGTCAGGTTGCGCATCAACGCGATACCGGCGGCGGCGTACCAGACGCCTCGTTGTTTGCGGCGGCAGTCGCGGAGGATCTTCCAGGACTTCATGTGGGCGAAGCAGTGCTCGACGCGGGCGCGGATACGGCGGTGGACGGTGTTGAGGTCCTGTTTCCACTGCGGCAGCGGCGGTTCACCCTCGCGCGGCTTGCGGTAGGGCATGATTACCTCCGGGTTGCCCTGGTAGCCGCCGTCGGCCATTACCGCCGCGCCGGCGCACTGTTGGTCGACGCCGGAGTCGGTGTAGGCGCGGCAGTCGTTGCGGTTGCCGGGCAACGGATCTCCGACCGCGACGGTCAGGCGGGTGTTGGCGTCGATGGCCACTTGCAGGTTGGTGGAGTACCGGTAGTTCTTCGACCGGGCCGACATGTTCCGGTCGTGGGTGGGCGCCAGCGTGCCGTCCACGATCAGGACCGTGTCGGGTCGGTGCCGGCGGCTCTGGGGCTCCAGTACCAGGTGTGGGGCCAGGTGATCGACGATGCGCCCGGCGGCCGACTTCGATACTCCGAACAGCGGCGCGATCTGCCGCAGGGTCAGGTTGGTGCGGTAGTAGGTGGCCACCAACAGCACCCGGTCGGCCAGCGGGAGCCCCCACCGGCGGCCAGCGCCGGTCTGCTGTCCGCCGCGACCAGCCACGATGGCCACCAGCTTGCCGAACTGCCGGGCTGACAGGCCGGTGAACACCGGGATCCACTGCGGCTGATCGGACCTGATCGTCTGCTCCACACCAAGGTCAACGACCGAGCGGACCAACGATTACGGGACAACCTTTAGCCGAGCTGCTACGCCCTGCCCGCGGCCGACCTCATCACCGGCAGTTGGTCTTCGTCGGGGACTGACGACCGGCTTCAGTCACGGCCTTCCGAGGAGCCCAGCGCCGTTCAACAGCCGTACGGCGAGCGATGGGTCTCTGAGCGGCTTCGTTGCGGGCTGAGGCTCGCTCCGGTGGAGCGCTCCTCGTAGCAGGCCGGGCAGAGTGCGACCTCGACGGTAACTCGCCCCGTGGACTCAAGCAGCGGGTCGGCACACCTGGTCGCGTTCGTCGCACCGCAGCGCGCGCAGGTCATCGCTGCGCCTCGTCATCGGGGGCAGGTCGTTGACGGCCCGGAGGACCAGCGCGCGGGCGTCCTCGCCGGTCGCTGCTTCCTGCCACAGCCGCTCCATGACTCGGATGTAGAGCTGCGCGTCCTGGTCGCGGTAGGTGGTCTCACCGAGGAACGTCTCGACGATCACCACATCGTCGTAGATCTGGAACGAGTTCTGCGGCACGGTCGGCAGCGGTACGCCCATCGGGACTACGCCGAACCGGATGTTCGGCATGCCGATGATGGTCTGCAACCGATCGAGCTGGCCACGGTGCACGCTGGCCGGGCCGAGAACCCAGCGCAGCACAGGCTCAGCGAGCAGGAACTCGAACCGCTTCGAGCTGTCGTAGATCATCTGCTGCCGCTGCATGCGCATCGCGACGGCCTGGTCGACGTCGTTGACGTCGAGCTCGTGCAGCTCGGTCATCTCGGTGAAGGCTCGGCGCGCGTAGTCAGGGGTCTGGACCAGGCCCGGGATCCAGGCCGTCTCGAAGTGCCCGATGACCTTGGAGTCACGAACGAGCTCGTTGTAGCTCTTCTGGACTGCCGCCTGACCTCGGCGCATCCGCCGCTTGAAGTCGCGGTGGTCGGTCTGTGCCTCGATCAACGCGCGCAGTAGATGTTCACGCGTCTCATCGTCGGCGTGGCAGATCTCGGCCCAGGTATCGATGTCTTCTGCCGTGGGCATCTGCTTGCCGTTCTCGATCTTCGAGACGCGCGACGGCTGCCAGCCGCAGGCTTCGGCGAGTTCCTTGCCGCTGAGCCCCGCCTGCGTACGAAGTGCACGCAGGCGGTCGCTCAGACCCCCGGGCTGTGTCAGTAGTTCTTCGATCGGTGTCACGTGCTGTGCTCCTCAGGCGGCGATGTCCCGGACCTGATCCGGAACGCTGTAGTGGACTGCCAGGTCCCGCCACGCGCACGCCTGTACGACAGCCTCGGGGTCCGTGATCAGCTCGTTGCGGATCCGGTGTCCGGCCTCGTCGAAGTACATGACGAGGAGCCGATCCGAGTCGAGCAACCACCAATCGCGGTCCCCGGCGGCTGGCAAGAGCCCCACCTCATGCGCGGTGGCCCTCGTCATGTAGCGAAGCGTCTCGCCAGCCTTGATATTCCACGCACCGATCCAGCGCTCCCAGCGCTGGTAGTCGGTCGGGGGGTCTTCCTGAACGCGTACCCGTTCGATGTGCTTGCCGGCCGCCGTCTGCTCAGAGATCTGAGCGAACCACTGCCGGAGCCCCTCGACCTCGGTCGGTACCTCAGGCTCGCCGCTGACGAACTTCGCCACGGTGTCATGCTCGCTCGGCTCGGAGTAGACGGGCTGAAGCTCGAGCCGAAACGCGGTGTGGCTGAACGTCGCCAACGCCCGGGCGAAGTCTTCATCGGTGAGCGGGCGCATGACTAACCCAGCTCCCGCAGCCTGTCGAGGACGTTGGCCGGTACGAACACGCCGTCCTCGTTGTCGGCGAGCTGCCGAAGCTGCTGCCGAGTCTCGTCGTCAAGCTTGACGCCCTGGACGACGTAGCCGCCTTCGGTGCGGTAGAGCGCGGGGCACCCACCGCCGCCCGAGTGAACGTCCTTCCAGAGGAATTCCAGGTCCCTCATCTGCGGTCACCCTCTGTCCGATTCGCGAAGGTACTTGCTCCTGACCCACCGATGGTCGCATGTCGAGCACGAGCACGCAATCGCCCCGGCGCTGTGAAGCAACCGGGGCGTGACCTGCGGTATTGGAACCTGGCAGGCTCCATCGTACTAGAAATTTCTAGCAATTGCTTGACGCGAGCGAGCGATCGACGCAGTATTGCTCCTGTTCCCGGACTCAGGCGGTTCGGGCGTGATGACAGGAGTGAGACGAATGATCAGGGACGCGCTGCCGATCGACTTCTCGTTGGTGTTCGCGCATGGCGCGGCGGTGACGACCGACGTCGAGCAGGTGATGCAGTTCGAGGGCGGCAAGTCGACGGGCCGGCAAGAGATCGACAAGGACACCGGCCTGCCGGTGTGGCAGGTGACCGTGATGGACGCGGATCCGTCAGTGAAGGGTCCGTCGAAGTCGGTAAAGGTCAAGATCCTGTCGGAGGTGCAGCCGGTTCCTCCGCCGGGGCTGCCGGGGTTCGAGTCGATCCGGCCCGTGGAGTTCGTCGGGATGACCGCGCGGGCGTATGTCACCGAGGTCATGCAGGGCCGCTACAAGGTTGCGTGGTCGCTGAAGGCGCGGGAGATGGTCGCGCCGATGACCGCTGCGCAGGTGGCGAGCAAGAGCGGCGAGAAGCCGCTGTCGCCGGTCAAGTAAAGCCGACGCGGGACGGGCGTCCCTTCCGCCAAGAACGATCGCCCGTCCCGCGCCTTCCAACACCCCACACCTCACGAGGGAGGTCGGGCTGTCATGCCCACGGTAACCCGTGCCCGGAATCGGGCTGAGGACCGGTCGTTCTGGGACTACTGCGCCAACTGCGGGTCGTTTTCGGCGCTTCCGCCGGGCGCCTGGCTGTGCGACGAGTGCGCATGGTCGGTCGACGCCTGGTCGGTGTCGTCCACCACCAAGGGCGTCATTCGGTCGCGCATCGGTGGTGATCGCTGATGGGGAGGCGCCGGTCTATCTCGCGGGACATCGACGAACTGATCGCTTCGATCCCCAAGCCTGGTGCCTCGGCTGAAGAACGCGCCGCGTTCTACGACCTCAAGGCGCGAGTCTCGGAGCGGATCGCGGCCGAGCCGAACGAACTGGGCGCAGATGCGGCCGAGGCTGCCGAGATGGCGCGTCGCGCTCGTGGCGAGGCTGCGCGCCTTCGGGGCGGTGATCGCTGATGCGCCGGGATCGGTTGCACGACAGGGCTGTGCGCGATCTGCTGCGTACCGCCCCGGGCTCGGAGGCCAGTGCCGAGCAGGCACGCCGTTGGTACGCCGAGCATGCCGACGAGTTCGTCGCTCTGTCCAGTTCGGACAGTGGCAGGCGGGCCGGTTCGTCGGGCGGTGGTCGACGGTGAAGCGCTCATCGCATGTCAAGGCGCCGGCTCGGGTCAAGAACCGCCGGTGCGGTCAGTGCGGGGTCGCTGAGGCGCCCACGGCGCTGTCAGAGGACGGGCTCTGTCCGTCGTGCGCAAGTCAGGACGGGCTGTTCGCGGTGGATCCGGCCTGGGTGGTTGACCAGGACCGGCGTGGTTCTCGGAGGGCGTCATGAGCGGCAGAAACCAGACCGTCACGGAGCGGCAGGGCACTGCGGCTGAGCGGCTGTTCCCGCGTGCTGCAGCCACGATCGAGTTCGTTGCCGCGCTGGGCCGCGGGATCGGCCGGCTCTTCCGCACGGCGTACCTGTTCCGCGTCGAGTTGCTGCTGACAGGCGCCGGTGTCTGGGTGTGGCTGA
This sequence comes from Actinocatenispora sera, assembly GCF_018324685.1. Classification (NCBI taxonomy): domain Bacteria; kingdom Bacillati; phylum Actinomycetota; class Actinomycetes; order Micromonosporales; family Micromonosporaceae; genus Actinocatenispora; species Actinocatenispora sera. Next base: position 322,292 of record NZ_AP023354.1, read on the forward strand.
AACTCTGGCACTGGCTCGGATCCCCGCTGCTCGCCGCCAAGATTCTCGGTTCGATCCTCGCCGCGTTGCTGGTGCTGCGGCTGGTCTACGCGGCCGTGGGTAAGGCGGCTCCCACGATCGGGAAGCGTGCCGGTCGGCTCGCCGGTAACCCGATTGGTCGCGCACTGCTGCGGATCGCTGCCGCGCATGCGTTGCTCGTGGGTCTGCGGACGGTGCTGCGCCGTCATCGGGCGGGCCGGGTGCTGCTGTGGGCGGCGGGGATGCGCGCCCGTGCCCGGGTCGTACGGCAGATGCGCGACGGGCTGACCGGCGTCCGGTTCGAGAACAACGCCGGCAAGCTGCCCCGCATCCGCAAGGTGCGCACCACCCCAGTCGGGGAGCGCATGACGCTGGTGTGCAAGCCGGGCCAGTCCGCCGAGCTGCTCGATACCCGCGCCGAGGAACTGCGGGCCGCCGCCAAGTCCCGTGACGTGCGCATCGTACGGGACCCCAACCGGTCGGATCTGGTCACCGTCGACGTGGTGCGCCGTGACCCGCTGGCCGCCACTTCCGCGATCCGTTGGGACGGCCTGGGTCACGACGCGCTGTCGATGTGGGACCCGGTGCACATCGGCATGGACGAGAACGGCGACCCGGTGCGCCTGTCGATGGCCGAGCGCCAGATCTTCCTGGCCGGGGAGCCGGGCTCCGGGAAGTCGTCGGGCGAGCAGGTCATCACCTGCCACGCCGCGAAGTCCCCGGATGCCGAGCTGCTGTTCATCGACCCCAACCGGGTCCAGTTCGCCCCGTGGGCCGACCGCGCTACTGCCTACGCCTACGCGGACCCCGACGACGCGCTCGAGGTGCTGAACATGGTTCGGGCCGAAGGCGACCGGCGGCTCGCTCTGTTGGAGAAGTTGCCCGGTGTGCAGCGCAAGCTCACTCGGGAGATTGCCGAGGGCGAGGGCATCCCGCTGTGGGTGCTGTTCATCGACGAGTTGGCGTACCACACCTCGGTGATCGGCACCACGAACGGCCCGTTCGCCAAGGCGGCCCGCGACATCGTGTCCCGCTTCCGGGCGGCCGGGATCATCCCGGTGTTCGCGACCCAGCGGCCGACCTCCGACGTGGTACCGACCTCGCTGCGGGACCTGTTCAGCATGCGTACCGCCTACCGCACCACCACCCTCGCCTCCTCCGACGTGATCCTCGGCGAGGGCTGGGCGAGGCAGGGCTACTCGGCAACCGACATCGATCTCGCGAATCGGGGTGTGTCGTGGCTGCTGGCTGAGGGTGCGCTACCGCGCCGGGTCAAGTGGGCCTGGATCGACGACGAGACCATCTCGGACCTGTCCATGACCACCGTGCGGTTCAAGCCACGCCGCGACCCGGTACCGACTCCCGCCACCGACGACACCGAGCAGGAGGGCTGAGCCATGGCGTCGACCGACACCGAACGGCCTGCGGGCAGCGCCGAGTCACGTATGCAGGTCGCGATTCTGCTGGTGATCGGTTGCACGGCCGGCGCCGCCTCCTTCACCCACGTTCACGACCTGGCCGTCAAGCACGGTCAGCCCGAGTGGATCGGCTGGGCCGACGCGATCGTGCTCGAGCTGATGTCGATTGCGCTCGGCTTGGAGATCCGGCGCCGTCGCCGGTCCGGTACGGCATCTGGCCGGTTCGTGGGCGCTGCGATCGGCGCGGCTGCCCTGCTGTCGCTGTCGGCACAGGTCGCCGGTGCGGAGTTCTCGTTCTGGGGCTGGGTGATGGCCGGACTTCCCGCTGCCGCCTTCCTGGTCCTGGTCAAGATGCTCCTCTCCCGCCCGGCGTCCGCCGCACGGGTCGCATCCGAGACGGAAACCGTTCCGCCACAACAGGACAACGTGCCGTCGGGTCCTGTCGAGTCGGCGCCGGTCCCGGCCGAAGCGATTGCTCCCGCGCCGGTCGTTCCGGTCGCTCGAACGGTCCCGCTGCCCCCGCTGCCAGTCGGACTGCTCGGCCGCGCTCAGGCCGTTGCCGCCGACTACGCCAAGGCGGGCCGCACGGTCGACCGCGATGGGCTACGCGCCGCGCTCGGCATCACGGCCGGGCAAGCCGACCGACTCCTCGTCGAGCTGACCGGCGCCCCGCACAACGGCCACCGCGCCGCCGTCTGAAAGGAGACCTCGATGGCTACCACGACCTCCCCGCCGCCCCGGCACTGCACCACCTGCGGCGCGCGCATGTGGTCCCTGTCCTCGATCGGGATCCGGTCCGGTTACAACGCCGGCCGCTGGATCGACGAGTGCGCCGACTGCGCGGACGGCGTACCGGAGTCCGACCGCTCCCGACTCCCGGTCCGCCGCGCCCACCGCTGACCGTCCTCAGTAGACCGCCAACCACAGAGACAGGAGTACCCGATGAAGCGCGAACGTCTGTTCTGGGACGCCAAGGACCGCGACGCCTGGCTGGACTCCAAAGAGTGCTGCCAAGCCTGCTCCACCTACTACGCCACCACCACCCGCGACGGCGACCGGGTTTGTGATGAGTGCGCGGCGTTCTGGGACCGCGAAACGAACACCAACCGCCGCGCCCGCTGACCGCTCCCGAACCCGTCAGGGACTGACTCGGAAAGGAGGCCCGTCATGACCGTCACCACGCTCCCCGTCCATGAAGACACCGCGCGTTCGGCGTCGGTCGTGGCGGGCCTGCTGTCCGACTTCACCGGCCTGTCACTTGACCCCGACCTGTTGGCCAACGGGGACGCTCGTGGTCTGTCCGACCGGATCACGGACCCGTCGTTTGGTGCGTGGCTCGATCAGGCGGCCCACGTTCAGGGATGCACCCGCCCCGTCCGACTGTCCGGCTCGTCGACCACCATCGACCGGGCTACCGGGCAAGTGCTGTCGGTGTTTTCGTCGACCACGCTGCCCGATGGCGTGCTATACGCGGCGTGCAAGAACCGTCGCGCCACTGTCTGCCCTGCCTGCGCGCACACCTACCGGTACGACACGTACCACCTGATCGCCGCCGGGCTGCGCGGCGGCAAGGAAGTCCCAGAGACCGTCACCGAACACCCGGCGGTGTTCGCGACCTTCACCGCGCCCGGCTTCGGCCCGGTGCACTCCGGCCCCGCCCACGCCGGCGCCGCCGGCTACCGCTGCCGTCCCCGCCACGACCGGCCGCGCTGCTCGCACGGCCGCCGACTGTGGTGCACCCGCATGCACGCACCCGGCGACCCGATGGTCGGGACCCCGTTCTGCCTGGACTGCTACGACCACGACCACCAGGTCGTCTGGAACCACCTGGTACCGAAGCTGTGGGACCGCACCATGACCGCGCTGCGCCGCCAACTCGGCAACACCCGCACCCTGCGTGTCCGGTACGCCAAGGTCGCCGAGTACCAACGTCGCGGCGTGGTTCACCTGCACGCGCTGTTCCGGCTCGATGGCTACGACAGCGACGATCCGGACTCGATCCTGCCCCCGCCACGCGACCCGTCCGGTCGCTGGCTCGTCGACGCCGACGACTTGGCCGCCGGGCTGCGCACCGCCGCCGCCACGACCGGCCTGCAGGCGCCATCGCACCCCGACCGCCCGGACGGGTGGCCGATCGTGTGGGGTGACGGTGGCCGAGGTCGGCACGTAGACGTCCGCGTCGTTCGGCGTGGTCTGTCCGACGCCCAGCTCACCGAGCAACACGTCGCCGGGTACATCGCCAAGTACGCCACCAAGGGCGCTGAGGACGCCGGCATCAATGCCCGTCGGCTGCGCGAGTCCACCGTGGGCATCTGGGCCGACCGCGACACCCACGTCGGCCGGCTCGTCGCTGCCTGCTGGCGGCTCGGTCGCCCGGCCCGGTCACTGCGCCCCGACCTCGCGCACCCGTACAGCGGGCTGCGGCACTGGGCGCACATGCTCGGCTTCGGCGGCCACTTCTCTACCAAGTCGCGCCGCTACTCCACCACGCTCGGCGCGCTGCGGGCCGCCCGCCGACCGGAGAACCGGGTACAGACCGCCGGCCCGACCGCGATCGATCCCACCCAGCTCGACGCCGAGCAGCACGACACCGACACGACGCTGGTCATCAACGACTGGCACTTCGTCGGTACCGGCTGGCTGACCACCGCCGACGAGGCACTCGCCAGGGCCGCCGCCGACGCCGCTCGGTCACGCCGACCCGCTGCCGTCGCCGCTTCCCCCGCCGTCTGAACCTGAGGCGCTGCACTCGCATCTTGACAACTCCACAGAGGACACGACGCAACGGTCACGCACCGTCGACAAAACACAGCTGCGCCACGTCGCGCACCGTCACGAAAGGAGGCCAATCATGGCCACCACTCAACCCACGCTCTTCAACCTCGACCCGCACATCCCGGCGGTCCACGCTGCGGCCGCCAAGGCACAGGCCACGCTGTCTGACTTCCTGGCCAACCAGACGCCGGCCGCACCACGGCGGCTCTCCATCCGGCTCATCGGCACGCCCGAAGACGTCTCGACCTTCGTCGCCCTGGTCGTCGTGGCCACTGGCGACCGTTACGAACTCACCGCGCGCCGCGCCCGCACCCCCGGGCAGGTTCGCGCCTACCTCACCCCTCAGTCCAAGGAGCAGGAATGACGGACACCGCCATCACCCCGCGCTGGCACACCCCGAAGGAGGTAGCCACGCTGCTGCACTACGGCATGTCGAAGACCAAGACCCTGATCGCCACGGGCCGGATTCGGTCGATCAAGGACGGGAAATACCGCCGGATCTTGCCCGAGTGGGTTGACGAGTACGTCCAGCGCTGCGCTGAGGAGGCGTACCGGTGAGCGGCAAGGCTCGGGCCAACGGCGAGGGTTCGATCTACCCGTACAAGGGTGGGTACGCCGCGTACGTCTGGGTCACCGATTCGAACGGACTCCGAAAGCGCAAGTACGTGTACGGCCGGGAGCGCGAGGAAGTCCACGGCAAGTGGATCGAGCTGATGCGGAAGGCCAAGGAAGGCCCGGTCGCCACGAAGACTCCAACCGTGGCGAGCTATCTGGCGTACTGGCTGCGGGATGTGATCGAGCCGAACCGTTCCCCGGCCACATACGCGAACTACGAGATGTTCGCTCGGCTCTACATCGTGCCGGGGCTCGGCGACAAACACCTCGACCGGCTCAAGGTCAGCGACGTGCAGAAGTGGATCAACAAGGTTGCCGCGACCTGCCAGTGCTGCGCCCAAGGTAAGGACGAACGGCGGCCGGCAAAGCTTCGCCGGTGCTGTGCTCGCGGTCGCTGCTGCGGCGAGTACATCTCGGCTCGGACGTTGAGCGACGTGCGCAACTGCCTCCGGTCAGCACTGTCTCACGCCCGCGACGCGGACGAACTGCTGAGCAAGAATGCGGCGGCGCCGGTCAAGTTGCCGCCGATCCGCAAGCGGCGGGGGAAGGCGTGGTCGACGGAGGAGGCACGTCGCTTTCTCGAATCGGCTCGGCAGGATGGCGACCCGCTGTATGCCGCGTACGTGCTGACGCTCGTCCTGGGGCTGCGTCGCGGCGAGGTGCTTGGGCTCACCTGGGATGACGTCGACGTGGACGGCGAGGAGCTGTCCGTCGCATTCCAGCTTCAGCGGATCCGTGGCCGTCTGTACCACCGGGAGACCAAAACCGAGGCTTCCGACGCGACGCTCCCCTTCCCGAGCATCTGCACGACTGCCCTGCAGCTCCGACAGGAAGCTCAGAACGGAGCGAAAAGCGCGGCCGGCCATGCGTGGCACGAATCACGTCTCGTCTTCACGACTCGGCTCGGCACACCCATCGAACCGCGCAACTTCAATCGGTCGTTTCACGCCCGGTGCGAGGCTGCGGGGGTCCGGCGGATCAAGGTGCACGACGCTCGGCGAACCTGTGCGAGTTTGCTGGCCGATCTCGACGTGCACCCACGGGTCGCGATGCAGATCCTCCGGCACGCGGACTTCGACATCACGATGGAGGTCTACACCCAGGTCTCCTCGAAGAAGACCCGGGATGCGCTCAAGCGGCTGAGCGAGAGCCTCGGGGAGTGCTGACCACCGGATCTCGCTCCCAGCCGGCTCCCACTGCTGTACATCGCTGCTGTACCGGCACGAAAGAGGCGGTCTCCGGAATCCGGAAACCGCCTCTGACCTGGGGTGGAGCTGAGGGGACTCGAACCCCTGACCCCCTCGTTGCGAACGAGGTGCGCTACCAGACTGCGCCACAGCCCCAGCGCGCAACAGCCTAGCAGGTGGGTTTTCCGGGCCGCCAACCGATACCGGCGGGTCAGAATCCGGCCGCACGCGCCTGGTACGGGCGGCCGCGCAGGAACGGCGCACCGTACGTGCCGTCGGCGAGTTCGGCCTCGGCGGCGCGGGCCGCGGCGAGTGCCGCCAACCGCTCCTGCGTCTCGGCGGCGCGGCGCGCGGTGGCGAGCGCGGCGGCGCGGCGGCGGCGGATCGCGCGGGCTCGTTCGGCGCGTTCCGCGCGGGCCCGCTCCTCGGCCGCCCGGCGCAGCTGCTCGCGCCGGTGGCGCGCCTCGCCGAGCGCCCGGTTGCGCAGGTGCACCACGTACGCGCCGAGCAGCAGCACGGTGCCGCCCGCGGCGACGAAGGACGCCGGTACCAGCAGGCCGACGGCCAGTTCGAGCAGCAGCAGGGCGAGCAGGAACACCAGGATCCGCCGGCGGTGGTACCGCCACCAGCGGCGACGCTGGTCGGGGTCGAGTTCGGCGGCCGGCCGGCTGAGGATCGGCCGGGCCCGCAGCAGCTGCCCGAACGGGCTGCGGCGCAGCCGGCGCCAGGCGCGCCGCCGCCGCCGGATGCCGGCGGAGCCTCGGTGCTGCCGCCGGTCGGGCCGCGCGGTGCCGGACCGTCGGGCCCCCGACCCGGTGCGAGTGGTCGCCGTGCGGCCCCCCGACGCGGTCCGGGCGGGCGCCGTGTGGCCGCTGGCCGCGGTCCGGGCCGGTGCGGTGCGGGCCTCGGTACCGTGCGCGACGGTGGCGTCGAAGATCGCGGTGTCGGGGGCACGGCGCGGCGGGTTGACCGGATGGTGTCCCGGCACGGTGCAGCGCCGGCGCCGGCGGGTCACCACCCGCGCCGTGGACCACTCCCGCTCCGCGACCTGCCGCTCCGTGGTGTCGTACCGGCGGACCAAGGCCGGTGCGAGAGCGAGCAGGCCTGCCGCCGCCAGCACGGCGAGGAGCACCGATGTCGGCACCCCGTCACGACCCCCCTCGGTTCGTGATCACAAGCCGTTATCCGAGGTTACGGCTCACTCGCCACATTTCCGCGACGCCACACCGAACGCCGCACCTGCCCGCCCCCTCGCGTTGATCAAGGGAAACGGACACGTCGTGCCTGGAAGCCGTGCCGCCATCCCTTGATCAACGCAGGGAGCCCTTGGTCAACGCAGGGAGCCCTTGGTCAACGCAGGGAGCCCTAGGTCAACGCACAGAACCCATGGTCAACAAACGCAGCCCTTGATCAACACACCTGGGGCCCGGGTCGACGCGCGGGGGCGCTGGGCGACGCGCGGGGCGCTGGGTCAGCTGGGGTTCTTGCGCTGGTGCCAGCGGCGGAGCAGGCCACCGTCGGTGGCGACGTCCTCGGTGGTGATCGCGTACCCGAGGTGGTCGCGCCAGCCGCCGGCGATGTAGAGGTACCGGTGGTGGTAGGCCTCCTCGCGGAAGCCGAGCTTCTCCACCACCCGGCGGCTCGGCTTGTTCTCGGGCCGGATGTTGACCTCGACCCGGTGCAGCCCGCCCTTGTCGAACGCGTGGTCGACGGCGAGCGCGAGGGCGATCGGCGTGATGTTGCGCCCCGCGTACCGGTGGTCGACCCAGTAGCCGGCGTAGCCGGAGCAGAACGCGCGCCGCACGATGTTGCCGATGGTCAGCTGGCCGACGAACCGGTCCTTGTAGCAGACCGCGTACGGCATGGTGCTGCCGTCGGCGGCCGAGGATCGCAGATCCTTGTGCACGTACCGGAACGCGCGGACGGTGTGCACGTCCTGCCAGCGGCCCGGCGGGTCGGGCTCCCAGGGCGACAGCCACTGCTCGTTGGCCAGCCTGACCTCGACCCAGGCTGCCGCATCGGATCGCTGGTACGGCCGGAGCGTCACATCGCCGTCGCGCAGCACGGCCGGCCAGCCTGGGTGTGCGTTCATCTCCGCCGATCGATCAGCAGTACGTCCACTGTGGAGCCGGCCGCCGCGGTCGAGACGCGCTCGCCCAACACGAGCAGTCCGTTCGCGTCGGCCAGGCCGGACAGAGTGTACGGCCCGCCCGCCAGCGGCTGCACCGTATAACCCCCGCCGCGACGCTCGGACACCAGCGCCGGGCGGAACTCGCGCAGCCCGGCCGGGGAGGACAGCGTCTCCAGCAGGTGCGCCTTGATCGACGGCCGGAACACCGGCTCGGCGCCGGCCAGCCGCTGGATCACCGGCCGGACCAGCACCTCGAACCCGATCAGCGCCGTACCGGGGTCGCCCGGCAGGCAGACGATCGGCACCTCCTCGACGCCGACGGTGCCGAATCCGAGCGAGGAACACGGGTACACGGACAGGTCGGTGAAACCGACGGTGCCGTCCCGGCCGAAGATCCGCCGGACCATGTCGCCGGGGCCGTGCCCGGTACCGCCGGTCATCACGATCAGGTCGCTGCGCAGCGTCTGGTCCTCCAGCACCGCGCGCAGCCCCTCCGGGTCGTCGTCGCAGATGCCGATCCGGTACGCGAGCGCGCCGGCCTCGACTGCCGCCGCGGTCAGCGCGTGCGAGTTGACGTCGACCACCTGGCCGGGCGCCGACATCCGGCCGGTCTCCACCAGCTCGTCCCCGGTCGACACGACCACCACCCGTGGGCACGGCCGGACCACCACGTGCGCCACGCCGGCGGCCGCGAGCAGCGCCACCATCGGCGCGGCGACCTGGGTACCGGCCTGCGCGACGACGGCGCCGGCGGCCAGCTCCTCGCCGGCCCGGCGGACCCCGTGGCCGCGCTTCGGGCTCGCGTAGATCTCCACCGACGCCATGCCCTCGTCGGTCCAGGAGGTGGGTACCACCGCGTCGGCGGCGGCCGGCATCGGCGCACCGGCCGCGACGGACAGGCAGGAGCCGGAACTGACCCGTACCGGACGCCAGGAGGCGGCGCCCACGTCGCCGACCACGTTGAGCCGGACCGGACGGTCCTCGCGGGCGCCGACCACGTCGTCCAGCCGCACCGCGTACCCGTCGATGGCGGCGTGGTCGAACGCGGGCAGCGGGCCGGGCGCGACGACGTCCTCGGCGAACACGTTCCCGTACGCCTGGGTGAGTTCCAGGTCGAGCGGGGGCAGCGGGCGGATCGCGGCGAGCACCTGCTGCAGGAAGTCCGCGAGCGGGGTCAGCGTGGCGGTCACCATGGCGCCTCCGTCACTGACCGTTCGTCGGCGGCTGCTCGGTGAACCCGTCCGCCACGTACCGGGCGAGCCACTCGCGGAAGCCGGGGCCGATGTCGTCGCGGGCGGTGGCCAGTTGCACGACGGCCTTGAGGTAGCCGGCGGGGTCGCCGGTGTCGTACCGGCGGCCGCGGAACACCACGCCGTGTACCGGGGTGCCCTCGTTCAGCAGCCGCACCATCGCGTCGGTCAGCTGAATCTCACCGCGCTTGTCCGGCTCGGTGCGTCGGATCGCGTCGAAGATCGACGCGGGCAGCACGTACCGGCCGACCAGGATGAGGTTGCTCGGCGCGTCCGCCCGCGCCGGCTTCTCCACCAGCCCGGTGACCTGCACGATCTCGGCGCCGTCGACGTTCTCGTCGGCCGGCTGGACCGAGGCGACCCCGTACTTGTGCACCTCCGACCACGGCACCTCGAGCAGCGCCAGCACGACCCCGCCGGTACGCGCCTGCAGGTCGAGCATGGTCGGCAGCAGCGGGTCACGCTCGTCGATCAGGTCGTCACCCAGCAGCACCGCGAACGGCGCGGCGCCGACGTGGTCCTCGGCGCAAGACACCGCGTGGCCGAGCCCCAGCGGCTCCGGCTGCCGGGACGAGTGCAGCGCGGCCAGCTCGCCGGGCCGGCGGACCGCCTCCAGCCGCTCGGTGTCGCCCTTCGCCTCCAGCGCCGCTTCCAGGTCGAGCCGCCGATCGAAGTGGTCGACCATCGAACTCTTGCCCCGACCGGTGATCAGCAGGACGTCGCCGATGCCGGCGGCGGCCGCCTCTTCCACGATGTACTGCAGGGCCGGCTTGTCGACGACCGGGAACAGTTCCTTGGGCACCGCCTTGCTGGCCGGCAGGAAGCGGGTGGCCAGCCCGGCCGCCGGGATGACCGCCTTGGTGGCGCGCTGCGTCGGGTTCGCCGCGGCGGCCGGCGCGGCGGTCGGGTCGGACGTGGTCGAATGGTCGGGCATGGGCCGAGACTATCCGCCCCGCGTCTGCCTCGGCGTTCGCGGCCGATGCGACGCGCCGCCCGGCCTGCCCGCGGCGGCATCGCCGGCCCGATGGTCGGTACCCGCGGCGCCCTCGCCGGCCCCGTGGTCGGTACCCGCGGCGGCCCTGCTGGCCCTGCCGTCGGCGCCTGCGGCGCCCCCGTCGGTGCCGGGGTCGGGTCCTGCGGCGACCTCGCCGGCCCTGGGGTCCGCGGTCGCGGCCTTCTCGCCGGGGCTGCTCGCCGCGCCGTCCGGCGCGGCCGGGGTGCCGCCGGGCGCGGCCGCGTCGGTACGGCCGGGCCGGCGGCGGGGTCCGGCGGCGAGCCGCCAGGTGTCCCGGCCGGCCGCCTTCGCCGCGTACAGCGCGTCGTCGGCGGCGTCGAGCACGTCCTGCCCGGTACGGCCATGGTCGGGGTAGACGGCGACGCCGATCGAGACGCTCACCTGGATCTCCCACGGCTCGCGGCCGTCCGGCGCGGCGATCGGCACCCGCAGGTCACGCACCGTGGCGCAGATCCGTTCGGCCAGGTGGGCGGCGCCGCCCCGGTCGGTTTCCGGCAGCAGCACGACGAACTCCTCGCCGCCCTGCCGGCAGGCCAGGTCGATCTCGCGGATCTCCGTCCGGATCCGCTGCGCGAACGCGACCAGCACCGCGTCTCCGGCCGAGTGCCCGTACGTGTCGTTGACCTCCTTGAACCGGTCCAGGTCCATGGCCAGTACGGACAGCCGACGGTCGAACCGGGTGGCGCGCTCCACCTCGTTGGACAGCGCGACCCGCAGGTACCGGTAGTTCCACAGCTCGGTGAGCGGGTCGGTCAGCGACAGCCGCTCGGTCTCCCGGTGCAGCAGCACGTTGTCGACCGCGACCGCGGCCTGCCCGGCGAAGGTACGCAGGGTGCCCAGGTCGGCGTCGTCGAAGTCGTCCTGGCCGAGCCGGTCGTACAGTGCGAGCACGCCGCGCAACTGCCCGTGCCCGCCGTCGCCGTCCGCCGCGGTACCGGTCGGGCTCGGCCGGGCCGACCCGGAGAACGGCACCGCGATGTAGGTGCGGCAGCGCGGTTCGGTCGGCGCCAGCACGATCCCGTCGGCCCGGCCGCGGCGCGGTTCGCCGCCCTGCGCAACACCGCCGAGCAGCCCCTCGCCGAGGGCGACGTGGATCGAGGACAGCGAGCGCAGCCGCCCGTCGAAGCCGTCCGCGCACCGGGCGACCAGCTGGTTCGGGTGCATCCCGTCCGGCCCGTCGACCAGCAGTACGACGCCGGACTGGGCGCCGGTCGCCGCCATCGCCGTCTCCAGGATCACCGACAGGATGCCGTCCAGGTCGTGCGTGTTGGACAGCGTGTCGCCGAGCATGCCGAGGTTGCCGCGCAGCTGGTCCCGGCTCGCGGTCAGCGCCTGCACGTACGCCTGCATCTCCCGGGTCATCCGGTTGAACGTGCTGGCCAGCTGGCCGACCTCGTCCCGGCTGCGCACCGGTACCCGGGCCGCGAGGTCACCGCCGGCGACCCGGTCGGCGGCGCCGGCGAGCTCGGCCAGCGGTCGGGTGGTGGAGTCCGCCAGCCACCAGGCCGCGCCGACCGCGACCAGGCCGGCGAGGACCACGACGCCGATCAGCACCGCGTACAGGGTCTGCGAGTCGGAGCGGGTGGTGGACAGGGCGAGCCGCAGCGGCTGCTCCGGGCCGACCGGCGCGAGCCGCACGAACACCCCGTCGTGGGTGGGCTTCACCTGGTCCCCGCGCAGGCCGTGGGCGGTGCTGGCGATCGCGTCGGCCCGTACCGCGGTCTCGGTGGACAGCGGATCGCCGGCCGACAGCAACGTCACGTCCACCCCGGTCGACGCGCCGAGGCGGGACACGAAGGCCCGGTCCACCGGTACCGCGGCCACCACCTCGCCGATCGAGCGGCCGGTCTGGTCGGTCAGCCGTACCCGGGCGACCAGCGAGTGCGGCCGTTCGGTGCCGGCGGGGTACGCCCCGGCGCAGTCCGCGGACGGCCCGATCAGCTGGCCGGCGGTGGACCGGACGGTGCCGTGCTCGTCGGTGATCTGCACCGCGGTCGCGAGCCTGGTCGCCACCCCGTCCCGGGCGGCGCTGGCCTGGTCGGCGGCGCTGCCCCCGCCGTACAGCCGGGCCGCGATCTGGGCCGCGGACCGCAGCTCGTGGCAGGCGGCGTCGACGGTGGTCCGGACGGTCGTGGTGGCGACCTGCAGCCGTTCGACCGCCCGCCGGTTGCTCACCTCGGACACCGTGATGCCGACGAACACCGCGCCGATCAGCACGGGCCCGAGTACGACGGCGAGGAACGCCGCGGTGAGCCGCGCGCGCAGGGTCACCCCGTCCTCCGATCCCCGGCCGCCCGGTGGCACCGGCGCGGCACGATTGGCCCCAGAGGTCCCGTTGAGGTCCGGACCTCTGGGAGGTCAGTTCGTCATGAGCGGTCGGCACCCGACGTCATTGTGGACTGCCTGCGGGCGGCCGCCGATCGGTGATCCGGGCACCGTCCGACGACGCGCAGTGCGATGCTGTCACAGCACGCGCAGGTACCCCTACCCCGGCAAGGTTGGATCCAGCGAAGATGCACGCAATTTCGGATAAGTCGGGCATTCGTGAGGGGTTGCTCGCGACGCGCCGGGGCATGTCACCCGGGCGGCGTACCGCGGCCGACGCCGCGATCCGGGCCGCCGTGGTGACGTTGCTGCGCACCGGGCGCCGGGTGGGCCGGCCCGCCGTGCCGGACGCCCGCCGCACCGTCACCGGCTACGTACCGACCGATCTGGAGCCGGGCGGCACCGGACTGCCGGAGGCGCTGCGCCGCTGGGGCGACCGGGTGCTGCTGCCGGTGCTGCGCTCCGACCTCGACCTGGACTGGGCCGAGTACACCGGGCCGGACTGCCTGCAACCGGCCCGCTGGCGGCTGTGCGAGCCGTCCGGGCCGAAGCTCGGGCCGGGAGCCGCGGCCCGAGCGGCGGTGCTGTTCGTGCCGGCGCTGGCGGTCGACCGGCGCGGCAACCGGCTCGGCCGGGGCGGCGGCTCGTACGATCGGGCGCTGTCCCGGGTGCCCCGGCGGGCCCTGGTCGTCGCCCTGCTGTACGACGGGGAGCTGGTCGACGAACTACCCGCCGAGCCACACGACCGGCCGGTCAACGCGGTGGTCACGCCCGGCGACGGGCTCGTCCGGATCACCGGATCGGGCGTGTCTACCCCGCCACCCCGGGTGGACGAGGGGCCCCGTCATGGCGGATGATTAGCACTCAGAAATAGAGAGTGCCAGCGGAGGCAAAGGGTGCCCACCTACCAGTACGTCTGCACCGAGTGCGGTCACACGCTTGAGGCGGTCCAGTCCTTCAGCGACGGCCCGCTCACCGAGTGCCCCAACTGCGGCGGTCGACTGCGCAAGGTCTTCTCGGCCGTCGGCGTCGTGTTCAAGGGCTCCGGTTTCTACCGGACCGACTCGCGCTCCGCCTCGACCGCCTCGTCGGCCGCGGCCCCGTCGTCGAGCTCGTCGGACGGCAAGGCCTCCTCGGACGGCAAGGGCAAGAGCGGCGATTCCGCGAAGAACGGCGACTCCGGGTCGTCCGCGTCGACCACCTCGTCGACGTCGTCCGGCTCGTCGGGTTCGTCGAGCAGCAAGTCCGGCGGTTCGAGCAGCGGCGGCTCCGGCAAGGTCGCCGCGAGCGCCTGAGCTCGGCACGGCGTCGCTCGCGGCGCCGGCTGCGAGTTCGGCTGGCGGCCTTCCATCTGACGCTCGGCGGCCGGCGCGGCGACCGGACCGGACGTCCGATCACGTCGCGGGCGACCGGCCCAGACGGCCGACCCCGGCACGGGCGACCGGCCCAGACGGCCGACGAGGGCACGGGAGACCGGCTCCGACGACCGACCCCGCCGGCAGGCGATCGGCCCGGACCACTGCACACCAAGGGCGTCGCGCCTGCGCGCGACGCCCTTTCCTGCCTGCCACCGCCTTCGGTCGGCGCGCCCGTACCTGCCGGCCGTGCCGTGCCGGCGATCCCCTAGCCGCTGGTCGACGCGTGCAGCTCGGGTCGGGGCGTCGACCGGGGCCCACTGGGTTAACACGGGTCGGCGCCGGTCCTTACCGATATCCACAGGGTTGTCCACAGGCCGGTGCCCGCGGTGGATGCGCGATCTAGCGTTTCGCGGCGTACCCCCTGTCGCGGACACCACGGTGTCCCCAACCCGAGGAGCTGCCGTGCGCACAGCACGTTCCCGGCCGCGTCGGCGCAGGGCCGAGCGGCTAGATCCGATCCGCTGGTCGGCGCGCCGCCGGTCCCGGCTGCTGCGGGCCGCCGCGGTCACCGCGCTGCTGGTGCTCGCCGCCGGCGTGCTGGCCACCGGCGGCGGGGCCGCGGCCGACGAGCACCGCTGCACCGCGCGGGCCGCGCCGAGCCCGAGCCGCGCGGCCCGGCCCGGCGGCCGCGTCCCGGCCGGGTCGGTGGGCGTTGCGGTCCCGGTGGTCGGCGCCGGGGTCGGCGGGCTGGTGCATCCGGGCGACCGGGTCGATCTGACGGTCGCGGGCGGCACCGACCCGACCGACGGTCCCGGCGACCCGGCCGACGTGCTGGTCCGCGATGCGCTCGTCCTTCGGGGGACAACTGGCCATTCGGCGGACATGGAGGGAGGATCCGTGGTCTATTTGGCGATGACAGAACAACAGGCGCGTCGGGTGGCGGGAGTGGAGCCGTCGGCCCGGATCGGACTCACCCTCCGGCCCGGCTGACCGCGGTTCCCGGCCCGGCGCCGCACCGGCTACTGCACGAGGGAGAACGAGAGCGGTGCTCAAGGGTTTCCGGGACTTCGTCCTGCGCGGCAACGTGGTTGATCTGGCCGTCGGCATCATCATCGGTGCCGCGTTCACCTCCGTGGTGAATTCGCTGGTCTCTGACCTGCTCACACCGTTGATCGCGGCGATCTTCGGCAAGCAGGACTTCAGCGCGCTCTACTTCACCTGGAACGGCAGCAAGTTCCGCTACGGCAACTTCGTCAACGCGGTGCTCTCGTTCCTGATCGTCGCCGCGGTGGTCTACTTCCTGGTCGTGATCCCGGTCGACAAGCTGCTGCAGCGGTTTCTGCCGAGCAAGGTCGACGCGCCGAAGCGGGACTGCCCGCAGTGCCTGTCGACGATCCCCGCCGCGGCGAGCCGGTGCGCGTTCTGCACCGCCGAGGTGCCGCCGGTCCCGGACCACCCGGTCATGCGGTAGCGGACCGGGCCCGACCAGGCCGGCGGCGACCGGGCCCGGCCGCCGGGTCAGTCCCAGTGCGGCGGTCGCTCGGCGAGCAGCCGGTCGTCGTTGCTCTGCGGGCGCTCGCCCCAGCCGGCGTCGGTGTCGTCGGTGGTCTGGTCCGGCAGGATGTCCAGCTCCTCGTCCAGGGCGACCTCGCGGTCGTCGCCGTTGTGCGTCACTGCCCGACTCCTGTCCGAATGCGCCGGCCCGGGCCGGCGGAAAGCCACCGGCAGCCAGCGTATCCGGCCCGGCCGGCCCGATCGACCGACAAACTGGGGAGCGTGATCGACAGGACACGCACCGCCCGCCGATCGGATGGCCACGACCGCGCCGGGGTCGCGGACCTCGCCGCGGGGTCGACCGACGTACCCGTCGGTGGGCCCCGGCGGCGCTGGCCGAGATCGTTCGCCGACCGGCTCGCCGCCCCGCTGCCCGGGCTGCCGCAACTCGTCCGGCTGGTTCGGGCGAGCCGGCCGCTGGCGTCGGTCGGCGACGTGGACCGGATCCCGATCCGCCGCACCGGCCTGCCGCCCCTGCGCGCCGGCACCACCGCGGCGACGTGGGTCGGGCACGCCACGTACGTGCTGGACGTCGGCGGGTTGCGGGTCCTCACCGACCCGGTCTGGTCGCGCCGGATCCCCGGCGTCCGGCCCCGGTTCGTCCCACCGGGGGTGGCACTGACCGACGTCACGCCGGTGGATGCGGTGGTGATCAGCCACAACCACTACGACCACCTGGATGCGCCGACGATCCGCCGGCTGCCGCGCGACACCGCGGTGTTCGTTCCCGCCGGGCTCGGCGACTGGTTCCGCCGCCGCGGTTTCCGGCGGGTCACCGAGCTCGACTGGTGGGAGTCCGCGCGGTTGCACGACGTACGGTTCGACTTCGTGCCGGCGCAGCACTGGAGCCGGCGCGGCCCGGCGGACAGCTGCCGCAGCCTGTGGGGCGGTTGGCTGCTCGGTCCCGCGGACGGGCCGCGGATCTACTTCGCCGGCGACACCGGCTATGGCGACTTCTTCGCCGAGATCGCCCGCCGCCACCCGCGGATCGACCTGGCGTTGCTGCCGATCGGGGCGTATCACCCGCGCTGGTTCCTGCGCACGGTGCATCTCGACCCCGCCGAGGCGGTCCGGGCGCTCGGTGTCCTCGGCGCCGAGCGGATGGCCACGATGCACTGGGGCACTTTCGCGATGACCAAGGAACCCGTGCTGGAACCGTGGGAGCTGGTACGCGACGCCTGGTCGGCGGCCGGCCTGCCGCGCGAGCGGTTGTGGGACCTGGCGATCGGCGAGACCCGCCGGCTCACCCCCGCGTGACCCCAGCGCCGCCGGCTGGCATGACCCCCAACAAACGCCGGCCGGCATGACTCCGACGCCACCGGTCGATCGGCGGCGCCTCGCGGGGTCCGGTGACCGGCGACCCGGGATCGACCGGCGGAGACCAGCGAGCGGTGAGCGGTGAGCGACGGGCGGTGAGCGACGGGCGACGGGCGACGGGCGACGGGGAGTGTGCGCCACCCGACGATCCGCTCGGCGTGGGTTCAGCGGACGGCGTCGACGCGGGCGCGGTGGAACGGGACGGCGACCACCGGACACGGCGCGTGGCCGACGCAGTAGTGGCTGACCGAGCCGTACACCAGGCGATGCAGCGGATGGCGCCCGTGGCTACCGACGACCAGCAGCAGCGCGCCGCAGGCGGCCTCGGTCAGCACCGGGCCGGCCGGCCCGAGCCGGACCTGCACCTCGACCTCGGCCTCCGGGTACTCCGGCAGCGCGGCGAGTGCGGTGTCGCGCCACTCCAGCGCGCAGCGCTGCACCTCCTCGGCGTGCGCGAACGTGTCCGGCGGCATCATCGTCGCGTCGCCGACGACCGGCTCGCTGTAGGCATGGACCGCAAGGACGCGGGCGCGGTGTGCCCACGCCTCGGGGACCGCCCAGCGCAGCGCGGCGATCGACGACTCCTCGCCGTCGATACCGACCACGATGAACGGTGGGATCCGCTCCATCGGGCACCTCCGATCCGGGTTGCGGTGCACGCCTGCCGCCTCGATTGTGCCTCAAATAGTGCTCCAGGTCACACCGCCTCGATCACGGATGGGGCGCGATCAGCGGCAACGGTCCGCTCGACGTCACCGTCGTGCCGGGCGGGGTGCATCCGGTACCCGGGGCTGGGTCATGCTGTGCGGTGACCAGTGCGGTTCCGGCCGGCGTATCGCGACGACCGGGCCCGCCGCCCGGCCCGTGCTGCCCCGTGCCCAGGAGGACAGGTGCCACGACCGAAGGAACCCGAGTTCAGCCCCGAGCCAGGGGTGTTGACCGTCTATTCCGACATCGGCTGCCCGTGGGCCGGGCTGGCACTGCACGGGCTGCGTCGTGCCCGGCACCGCCTCGGCCTCAAGCGGGTACGGATCGATCTGCGCGCCTACCCGCTGGAGTTGCTGCGCGGTACGCCCACGCCGAAGCGCCGGCTGGACGCCGAGGTGCCGGTGATCGGCGGGCTGGACGAGACGCTCGGCTGGCAGCAGTGGCAGGGCCGGGCGGACGAGTGGCCGGTGTCGACGCTGCTGCCGATGGAGGCGGTACAGGCGGCGAAGCGGCCGGACGTCGGCGGCCTCGCAGCGAGCGACGAACTGGACGCCGCGCTGCGGTACGCGATGTTCGGGCAGAGCCGGTGCATCGCGCTGTTCACCGAGATCCTCGCGGTCGCGGCCGAGTGCGAGCGGGTCAACGCGGAGGCGTTGAAGAAGGCGATGGCACTGGGCGCCGGCCGGGCCGAGGCCATGACGCAGTGGCGCAACGCGAAGGACCGGGCGGTACACGGCAGCCCGCACGTGTTCCTGCCGGACGGCTCGGAGTGGCACAACCCGGGCGTCGAGGTGCGGTGGACCGGCGCCGAGCCGGAGACCGGCTTCCCGGTGATCCTCTCGTACGACCCGACCGTGTACGACGAGATCGTCACCGCCGCGACCCGCTGAGCCGACCGCCACGCCCCGCGCCGGCGCGCTCGCGCGGGCGCCGGCGCCCGCGCGAGTTGATCAAGGGATCACGCGGTTGATCAAGGGATCATGCGGTTGATCAAGGGATCGCGGCACATCGACCCAGGCAGACGTGCCCGGATCCCTTGATCAACTCAACTCGCCGGGCCGGGGCGGGGCGCGGTGGGCGGGGCGGGGTGGGGGGGCGGGCGGGGCGCTACGGGTGGGTGTCGGCGGCGCGGGCCTTGGCTCGGCGCACGGACCACCAGAGCAGGATCGCGGCCACCAGCAGGCCCCACAGCACGTACTCGATCGCCGACGAGCCGGTCGGGCGGCCGAGGATGAGGTGCATCGGCGGCAGCAACAGCACGATCGCGACCAGCGGGCCCGCGGCGTACCAGCCGGCGACGGTGACCATGCCGATGTTGCCGGCCGGGGTGTCCGGCCCGTTCATCGCGGCCGCCGGCACCGGACCGCGGTACGCCGAGACCAGCGCCGCGGCGACCAGCGCCGGCACGGACACGACCGGTACCAGCAGGGCGACTACCGAGCCGGTCAGCACCACCGCGACCACGGCACCGATCTCGGCGAGCACGCCGGCGATGACCAGCGGTACCACCGCGTGCCGGGTGGCCAGGTGGTCGAACGAGTACGGCAGGCCACCGGCGCGGCGCGGGTCGTCGGCGTCGAGCCGGGCCGGCTCGGTCAGCTGCGCGGCGGCGAGGTAGCCGGCCACCAGGCCGGCGGCCAGCAGCGCGAGCGACAGGTACAGGTTGCTCGAGCCCAGCGACAGCGCCATCAGCAGGAAGCCGACGCCGGTCAGCAGGACCGCCCAGGCCAGCCGGGACGGCTCTCGGATCAGCGCCGTGGCGTCCCGCCAGGGGATGATCAGCTCGGCGCGGTGTGGCCGGGGAAGCCGCAACATGCGGGCCGGACGACCGCGCGCCTCGCGGACCTCCAGGGCGGCGGCCCGCGGGTTCATGGTGGTCAGGCCGACGGTGAAGCCGGCGACCGAGCGGGCCCGGCGGCGGATCGTCCGGGCCGGCATGCCGGCCGCGATCAGCGTCGCGTACACCGTCGCCATCAGCGCCAACGCGATCAGCAGCAGCAGCGCGACCGGCCAGCCCGGTACGTCCAGGGTGCCCGGGTGGGCGGGCGTGCTCGCCGCGCCGATCGCGGCACCGGTCGCGCCGCCGGTACCGGCGGACTGCGGTCCGGCGGTGACCGCGAGCAGCGGCTGGACCGCCCAGCCCCACGGGCCGGACCAGGTCTCGGCCCGCACCAGCGCGGTGGCGGTGTGGCCGTACCAGCCGAGCGCGCTCTGCACCGCCAGCGCGATCGTGACCAGTACGGCGATCGGAGACAGGATCCGGGTGATCCGGTCGGCGGTGCGGTACCGCTCGATCAGCGCGCCGAGGCCGACCGCCAGCAGCCCGGCCGCGGCGAACGAGCCGGCGCCGGCGCCCAGCAGCGGCCAGAACGCGGTGCTGGCGAGGCCACCGGTGACCAGCGTGATCGCGATCGCGCCACCGAACACCGCGCCGAGCACGACACCGAGGATCAGCTGGTTGCGCAGCCGGGGCCGCAACAGCTTGCCGCGGTCGATCGGCATCGGCAGCAGCCAGCTCGCGGCCGGGACGTTCAGCGTCACCGGGCCGCGCCACAGCGCGTCCCGGGCGACCGCGAGCATGCCCAGCAGTACCAGGGCGACCAGGGCCGGTGGCGCGGCGGCGGCGAGTTGCGTGGCGTCGGTGGCGTGCTGCTGGCCGCTGGAGAGGCGGCGCAGCCACGGCAGCAGCGCCCCGCCGTACACCAGCAGGCCGATGACCACCGCGTACGCGGCGAAGGCGGCGTTGCCGGCGGCCTCCCGGCGGTGTTCGGCGCGCAGGTGGCGCAGCGCCGCGAGGGTGCCGCGGGTGCGGGCCCGGACGGTACCGGCGGGCAGGTCGTCGACCGGCTCCGGTCGCGGCGTGACCAGCTCCGGGATCTCGGGCTCAGGCGATGTCACCGGCAAGCACCCTGTCCGGTTTGCCGTCCGCCACGACCTCGCCCTCGCGCAGCACGACCACCCGGTCGGCGACCGCGGCGGCGAGGTCGGTGTGGTGGGTGGCGATCAGCAGTGCCGTCCCGGCCTGTTTCTCGGCGGCGAGCACGCCGGCGAGCCAGTCCCGGGCGGCCGGGTCGAGCCGCTGCTCCGGCTCGTCCAGCACGAGCAGCCGGCGCGGCCGGACCAGCACCGAGGCGAGTAGCAGCGCCTGGGTCTGCCCGGACGACAGCGAGCCGGGCAGCGCGTCGGCATGCTCGTCCAGCCGGCAGTCGACGAGCGCGCCGGCGACCAGCTCGTCCGCCTCGTCGCCGGCGCCGTGCGCCACCGCGACCAGGTGCAGGTGCTCGGCGACGGTCAGGTCCGGGTAGTAGCCGACCTGGTCGCCAACCACCCCGATCTGGGTACGAACCCGGACATCCTCCTCGGTCAGCGCCGAGCCGCCGAGCCGGACGGTACCGCTGGTCGGGGTGTCCCGGCCGCAGGCGATGCGCAGCAGCGTGCTCTTGCCGGAACCGTTCGCGCCGAGCAGGACGACGCAACGCCGGGCATGCAGCTTCAGGTCGATGGGGGCGAGTGCCTCGCGCTCGCCGTACGTGCGGCTGACGCCGGACAGCTCCAGCAGGGCAGGTGTGGCCACGCCTGCCGATGCTACGGGGCCCGCCCGCCCCCGAGCGCCCCGGCCGCGACGAGTGTGCTGTTTCGCGATCGCGCCACGGCGCGGTCAGGGGTCGCGGCGCACCACGACGCGGGTCGGCAGCGGCCGGCCGAGGACGGTGAAGCCGTGCCGGGCGAACAGCCGTTCGGTCCCGAGGTACGCGTCCGCGGCCCGCAGCCGGTCGCCGCCGGCGCGCGGGATGCCCTCCACCGGGCGGCCGCCGGCGCGCGTGATCACCTCGTCCAGCAGTGCGTCGACCACGCCGGTGCCGCGGTCGGCGGCGGCGACGAAGAAGCACGGTACGAGCAGCGCGCCCACGTCGGGCACCGCCCGCAGCACCGGTGACCGGGCAAGGCGCCGGTACCGGCTGCGCGGGCCGGTGGCGCACCAACCGACCGGACGGTCACCCCGGTAGGCGAGCAGGCCGAGCGGCTCGGTCTCGGCCTCGACCTGCTCGGCCAGCCGGGCCCGGTTCACCGCGCCCCAGCCGGCGCTGAAGTCGCGGCCGGGCAGGACGAAGAACTGGCACCAGCAGCCCGCGCACTCCCGGTCCGGCTCGAACAGCGTGACCAGGTCCGGCAGCGTTGCCGGCGTCAGCGCCCGGAACCGTACGTGGTTCATCACCGCTCCCCCGACACCAGCTAATCGCCAACGGCGGTGTTTTCGCCGAGGCTAGCGGCTCGGCAGTGACCGGTCAAGCTCGTACAGTGGTGTCCGGAGGTGGTACCGGATGGCGGACGTGCCGGCACCATTGGAGTTCGTCGAGTCGTTCCTGAACTCCGTCGACGTGGAGGGCGGCCGGGACGACCTGCGCGATCTACCCACGTTCCGGCGCTGGCTGAGCGACCACCACCGCCCTGCGCCGGCCGATGAGGCAGACCTCGACCTGGCCCGCCGGCTGCGTACCGAGCTGCGTGCCGAGACCGCCACCCACCACGGTCCACCGGCGCAGGCCGAGTCCCGGGACCGCGACGCGCTCGACGCCCTCGCGGTACGGCTGCCGCTCGCGGTGCGGTTCACCCCGGACGGCGCGGCGGTAGCCAGCCCGACCGGTACCGGGGTGCCGGCCGTGCTGGGCGAGGTGCTCGCCGCGGTACTGCTGGCCGCGCACGACGGCAGCTGGCGGCGGATGAAGATCTGCCCGGCGGACGACTGCCGGTGGGTCTACTACGACGCGTCCCGCAACTCGTCCCGCCGCTGGTGCTCGATGCGGGTCTGCGGCAACCGGAACAAGACCCGCAGCTACCGCCAACGCACCGCGCCCGCCTGACCGACCCCGCGGCCACCCGCCCGCCGGGGCGACGCCGCACGGTTGCCGGAGGGGTTGCCGGCCACGGCCGGGGCCGTGAAGGGGCCGTGCACGGCGGTCGGGGCCAGTACGATCGGGCGCCGTGCTGGATGCGGTGCGCCGGGCGGCGCTGGACGTGATCGTGGTGTTCGACGGGCTCGCGCCCGCGGCGATCACCCCGGAACGGTGTCCCTGGCTGTGCTCGGTACGCGACCGCAGCAGCCGGTTCACCGCCGCACGCGCGCAGCTGCCGTCGGTGACCCGGGTCAACGCGGCGACCCTCGCCACCGGCGTACGGCCGGGGCGGCACGGGCTGGTCGGCAACAGCATCCGGGTCCGGGAGCTGGGGCTGGATCGCGCCGTGTGGACCTCCGACCGGCACGACCTGCTCGCGGTACGGAAGGCGTGCGGGTCGATCCTGCTCGCGCCGACCGTGGGCGAGCTGCTCGCCGCGGCCGGCCGCCGAACGGTCGTGGTCAACACCGGCAGCGCCGGGGTCTCCCTGCTGCTCGACCCCACCGCGCACGGCGGCGGGCCGGGCATCCGGGTCAACACCCGGGACGCCGACCCGCTCGCTGAACCGGCCTGGGCGGCAGGCGAGCTGCACGCCCGGTTCGGCGCGCCGGCCGACGACCGCGCCGACCAGCTGCGGTACGCGGTGGACGCGCTGGCGTACCTGATCGAGGCGCACCAGCCGGACGTCGCGGTGCTGTGGCTGACCGAGCCGGACGCGAGCCAGCACCGGCACGGGCCCGGTTCGGCGCAGTCGCTGGCCGCGCTGGCCACCGCGGACGCCGCGCTCGGGCGGCTGGTCGACGCGCTCGAGGCGCTGGGCCACGCCGACGACACGAACCTGTGGGTGGCTTCCGACCACGGCAGCTCGCCGATGACCGGCCGGGTCAATCTGGCCGAGGAACTGGCCGCGGCCGGGTTCGGTCGCGGCATCTCCTGCTGCGACGACGGTACGTCCGCGATCTGGCTGGACGACCCGGCCGACCCGGTGGCCGAACGGCTGGTGGCCTGGCTGCGCCGGCAACCGTGGACCGGGGTGCTGTTCGGCGCGGACGGGCTGCCGGACACCGTGCCGCTGTCGCTGATCGGTGCGGTCGGGCCGCGCTCGCCACAGCTGTTCGTCGGCTACGCGCCCGGCTGGTACTCGGCGCAGGCCGGTCCGACCACCGACGCGCCCGACTGGCACGGCTGCCACGGCAGCGGGTACCGGCGGGACGTGCACAGCGTGCTACAGGTGACCGGGCCGGACTACCGGTCCGACGTCGATCTGACCGCGCCGGCCGGGCTGATCGACGTGCTGCCGACGATCGCCGCCGGGCTCGGCATCGACGCCGACTTCGACGGCCGGGTACTGACCGAGGCCCGCCCGGGCGGGCCGGCGCCGGCGGCGACGACGACCCGGCTGGCGCTGCCCGGCGCCCGCGCCACCGTCAACCGCGTCGCCGGGGTGTCCTATGTGGACGAGATAGTGCCGGACCGCTGACCCACCCGGGCGGGGGCCCGCGCCGGGCCCCCGCCCGACGCGATCGCCTGGCTCGACATGGCCACCGCCGCTCGACATGGCCACCGCCGCTCGACATGGCCACCGCCGCTCGACATGGCCACCGCCGCTCGACATGGCCACCGCCGCTCGACATGGCCACCGCCGCTCGACATGGCCACCGCCGCTCGACATGGCCACCGCCGCTCGACATGGCCACCGCCGCTCGACATGGCCACCGCCGCTCGACATGGCCACCGCCGCTCGACATGGCCACCGCCGCTCGACATGGCCACCACCCG
This sequence comes from Actinocatenispora sera, assembly GCF_018324685.1. Classification (NCBI taxonomy): domain Bacteria; kingdom Bacillati; phylum Actinomycetota; class Actinomycetes; order Micromonosporales; family Micromonosporaceae; genus Actinocatenispora; species Actinocatenispora sera. Next base: position 346,637 of record NZ_AP023354.1, read on the forward strand.
TCGACGCGCCCGCCTCCACCGGCACGGTCCGGGCACGGGCCGTCAGCGCCGTTACGGCGCGTGTGGCCGCCGGCGGTCGGCTCCTCCGGTCAGCGGTAGCGGCGCTGGTCGAGCAGATCGGGGATGCGGCTGTCGGCCAGACGGCCGGCGTGCAGCTGCCAGACGCCGGTCGGCCGGCCGTCCTCGTTCACGATGTCGTCGACTCGCTCGAACCCCAGCGCCCGCGGTACCGCCGCGCTCGCCGCGTTCGCCGGCTCGTGGTGGATCTCGATCAGGTCGATGCCCGGGACGGCGAGGCCGGCGGCGGCGAGCGCGGCGGCGGCGCGGCGGGCCACCCCGCGGCCGGTGTGCCGGGAGTCGACCCAGTAACCGACCTCCAGTGCGCCCGGCCCGACCCGCGCCATCAGGCTGGCGCCGCCGACCACGTCGCCGCCCCGCACGATCGCGTAGTTGAACGCCTGGCTCTCGTCCCACTGCTGCCGCCCCTGGTCGAGGAAGGCCCGCGCCTCGGTGGCGCCGTACCCCTCGACCGCCCAGGGCATCCAGCGGGACAGCTCCGGCATCGAGGCCTGCACGGCCCGCACTATCGCGCGCACATCGCCGGAACGCCACCGCCGCAGCAGCAGTCCCGGTGCGGTCAGGGTCTCGGAGGGCGGAACGAGCCGTACAGCCATGGCGACATCCTGACAGACCCCGCCAACCCCCGGCCCCGACCGCGTCGATCAGGGTGTGGAGTCACGCGAAAGCGCTGTCCGGCCGCTTCACCTCGTGCGCGAGCCGGCCGCGGGTGCCGACGTAGGCTGGGGCGCGTGCCTGAACCACTTGCCGCCGCGCTCGCCGACCTTCGTACCCTGCTGACCGACTCCGACCGGTTGGTACGGGCGGTCGCCGCCGGCCGCCGCCGGGGCGTGACGCCGGAGGTGCCGCGGGTCGAGCTGCGGCCGGTGCGGATCGGGGCCGGCCCCCGGCTGCAGATCGTCGAGCAGGACGCCGCCCGCCCGCGCACCCGCAACGTGGCCTGGGGTGCCGACGCCGAGGCGGCGGTGGCCGAGCTGCTCGCCCGGCCGTACGGGAACTGGCACGTCACGGGCACCGATGCCACCGTGCAGCTGCGGGTCACCAAGCGGGGCGAGGCGCAGGTGCACCGGTCGGCCGGGGCCGGCACGCCGGCCGACACCGAGCACGACCGCGCGAAGAGCTACCTGCTGCCGCCGGATGACGAGCTGTACGGCGTGATCGGCGGCAACGCGGCCAAGCGCCGCCAGGTCGACGCGTTCCTGCGGGCGCTGGACGCGACCCTGCCGGCGCAGCTGCCCGAGCCGCTCCGGGTGGTGGATCTGGGCTGCGGCAACGCCTACCTGAGCTTCGCCGCGTACCGCTACCTGACCGACCGGCGCGGTGCGCACGTGCAACTGACCGGAGTGGACATCCGGGCCGACCAGCGAGACCGGAACACCGCGCTGGCGGATCGGCTCGGTTGGGCGGATCGCGTGTCGTTCGTCGCCGGCACGATCGCCGCCGCACCGGTCGACGGGGCCGATGTCGTGCTCGCCCTGCACGCCTGCGACACCGCCACCGACGACGCGCTGGCGCGGGCGGTGCGCTGGCAGGCGCCGTACGTGCTGGCCGCGCCGTGCTGCCATCACGAGCTGTCCGGCCAGCTGCGCGACCGCACCGATCCGTTGCTGCGCAGCGCGATCCTGCGGGAACGGTTCGCCGACGTGCTGACCGACGCGATGCGCGCCGAGCTGCTGCGCGCGCTGGGCTGGTCGGTGGAGGTGGTGGAGTTCGTCGACTCCGCGCACACTCCGCGCAACGTGCTGCTGCGCGGCACGCGCGGCGGCGTGGACACCGCCGCCGCGCGTACCGGCTATCAGACCCTGTCGGACACCTGGCGGGTCAGCCCCGCGCTGGGGCGGCAGCTCGCCGATCTGCTGTCCTGACCGCCAGGCCCGGCCGGTCGGCGGCGCGGAACCGGAACAGGCGCAGCGAGTTCGACACCACGAACACGCTGGAGAACGCCATCGCCGCGGCCGCCAGTACCGGGGTGACCAGGCCCAGCGCGGCCAGCGGGATTGCCGCCACGTTGTACCCGAACGCCCAGAACAGGTTGCCCTGGATGGTGCGCAGGGTGCGCCGGGACAGCCGGATCGCGTCCGCTGCGGCGCGCAGGTCCCCGGCGACCAGGGTCAGGTCGCTCGCCTCGATCGCCACGTCGGTACCGGTACCCATCGCGATGCCGAGATCGGCGGTGGCGAGCGCGGCGGCGTCGTTGATGCCGTCGCCGACCATCGCCACCACCCGGCCGGACCGCTGCAGTTCGGCGACCACGTCGGCCTTCCCGGCCGGCAGTACGCCGGCGTGCACCTCGTCGATGCCCACCGCGGCGGCGACCGTGCGGGCGGCGGCCTCGTGGTCGCCGGTCAGCAACACCGGCCGCAGCCCCAGCCCGCGCAGCGCGGCGACCGCCTCGGCGGCACCGTCGGCGACGGTGTCGGAGACGACCAGCACGCCGCGGGCGGCGCTGTCCCAGCCGGCCAGTACCGCGGTGGCACCGTGCGCGCCCGCGGTCGTGATCGCCGCGGTGAGCTCTGCCGGAACCGTCAGGCCCTCCCGGGTCAGCAACTCCGGCCGGCCCACCACGACCCGCCGGCCGTCCACGGTGGCCAGCGCACCGAACCCGGCCACGGCGGCGAAGTCGGCCACCTCGGGCAGCGGCCCCGCTGCGGCCGCGGCGCTCGCCACGGCGCGGGCGATCGGGTGTTCGCTGGCGTGCTCGACCGCCCCCGCGTACCGCAGGATCTCGGCCGGCGACTCGCCAGCGGCGGCGATCGTGTCGGTGTGCGTCATCCGGCCGGTGGTGACCGTACCGGTCTTGTCCAGCACCACGGTGTCGATCCGCCGGGTCGACTCCAGCACCTCCGGCCCCTTGATCAGGATGCCGAGCTGAGCACCGCGCCCGGTACCGACCAGCAGCGCCGTCGGTGTCGCCAGCCCGAGCGCGCAGGGGCAGGCCACGATCAGTACCGCCACCGCTGCGGTGACCGCCGCCGCGGCCGGCCGCCCGGTGGCGAGCCACGCCACCAGCGTGCCGAGCGCGATCACCAGCACCGCCGGCACGAACACCGCGGAGATCCGGTCCGCCAGCCGCTGTACCTGCGCCTTGCCGTTCTGCGCGTCCGCGACCAGCCGGCCGAGCTGCGCCAGCTGGGTGTCGGCGCCGACCCGGCGGGCGGTGACGACGAGGCGCCCGCCCGCGTTCACCGTCGCACCGACGACCTCGTCGCCGGGTCCGACCTCGACCGGTACCGACTCGCCGGTCAGCATCGACGCATCCACCGCACTGGTACCGGACTCGACGACGCCGTCGGTGGCGATCTTCTCCCCCGGCCGGACCACGAACCGGTCGCCGACCGACAACTGTCCGATGGGGACGGTTCGTTCCCGGCCGTCGGCGGCCAGCACGGTGACGTCCTTGGCACCCAGGGAGAGCAGCGCCCGCAACGCGGACCCGGCCCGCCGCTTGGCCCGCGCCTCGAAGTACCGGCCGGCCAGCAGGAAGGTGGTCAGCGCGGCGCCGACCTCCAGGTACAGCTGGGGTCCGGTGTCGGAGCCGGCGAACAGGTGCAGGCTCATCCGCATGTTCTCGCCGCCCGCGCCGCCGAGGAACAGCGCCCACAGGCTCCACAGGTACGACACGGTCGCGCCCAGCGAGACCAGCGTGTCCATGGTGGCAGCGCCGTGCCGCAGGTTGGTCAGGGCCGCGCGATGGAACGGCCCGGCGCCCCACACCACGACCGGTGAGGTGAGCGTCAGCGCGAGCCACTGCCAGTGGTTGAACTGCAGCGGCGGCACCATCGCGAGCAGCAGCACCGGCAGCGTGAGCACGGCCGAGCCGAGCAGCCTGGTACGCAGCGAGTGTTCGGCCGCGTCCCGCTCGTCGGCGACCGGTTCGTCGGCCGCCGGCGCCGGCGGTTCCGGCGGCTGCGCGGTGTAGCCGGTCGCTTCGACGGTGCCGATCAGATCCTGCACCGTGGTACCGGCCGGGTAGTGCACCCGGGCGGTCTCGGTGGCGAAGTTGACGGTCGCGGCCACGCCGGGCAGCTTGTTCAGCTTGCGCTCGACCCGGGCCGCGCAGGACGCGCAGGTCATGCCGCCGATCCGCAGCTCGACTGCGGGACCGTTACTGTCCACAGTAGACATCTACCCTCCCCGATCGGTGCGGTGGCGCCGGCCGCGCTCAGGCCAGCTGGTAGCCGGCCTCGTCGACCGCGGCGGCCACCGCGTCGGTGGCCAGCGGCTGGTTCGCGTCGACCTCGACCCGGCCGCTCGCCACGTCGACCCGAACCGCCTCCACGCCGGGCAGCCCGCGAAGCTCGGTGCTCACGGCGCTGGCGCAGTGGCCGCAGGTCATCCCGGTGACGGTGTATGTCTGAGTTGCCATGGTTGCCTCCACAACGGTGAACGTGCGTCAGGATCGGACCAACCGGGCGATTGCCGCGGTGGCCTCCTTGACCTTCTCTTCTGCCTCTTCGCCACCTTTTGCTGTGGCCTCGGCCACGCAATGTGACAGGTGACCGTCGAGCAGGCCGAGCGCGACACCCTGCAGAGCGCGGGTCGCGGCCGAGATCTGGGTGAGGACGTCGATGCAGTACGTGTCCTGCTCGACCATCCGCTCCAGGCCACGGATCTGCCCCTCGATCCGCCGCAACCGAGCCAACAGTGCCGTCTTGTCGTCGCTGTACCAGTAACCCGCCATGTGGCCACCTCCCCCGTTCGGCCTCACAGTACCATACCCCCCTACCGTATCCAACCACGGAGCGGAGCGACCTGGATGCGAACGGATCAATTCCCGAAACAATGTGAGTGGCACGCCGGGGGCGACTTGCGATCGACTGACGGTTACTCCTAATGTGACTCCCCGTCTGACCGGATGTCTGCCGCCTGCCCGTGGGCGGCACCGGGCGACACCGCCGAGTTGCCGCGCGAGCCGCCTCCCCTGGCGCTGGCCGGCGAGCCGGGGACCCACTCCCTGGGGTGAGTCCACGACCTCCGGGTCGTGGTAGGGCGCACTTCTTCCCCGCCCGAACCCGTCAGCTAACCCGGTAGGCGGTGCGAGGAAGAAGGAGCCGGCTGCCGGTGCCCACCTCCGCTGTCATGGCGCGACCGCTGCGGGCCTTCGGCCTGCTGCTGCTGGCCGCGCTCACCGCGATGGCCCTGTTGCTGCTCGGTACCCCGGCGCACGCGACACCGTCCGAGGCCGAGCTGACCAAGCAGATCGACGCCAAGTCCAAGCAGTTCGACAAGGCCGTCCAGGAGTACGACAAGGTCCAGGACCAGTTGACCTCCAGCAAGAAGAAGGAAAAGGCGGTCAACAAGAAGCTCAAGCCGCTGCAGAAGAAGGTCGACGCGGCGGAGCAGGCGGTCGGCAAGATGGCCGCCGCCGCGTACCGCGGGGGCAAGCCCGGAGCGGTCAACGCCATCCTCTCCGACGGCTCCGCCAGTACCCTGCTCGACTCGCTCTCGCTGCTCGACCAGCTGGCGCGCAACCAGAGCAAGCAGATCGCCGAGTTCAGCAAGGCGAAGGCCGCGCTGGACAAGCAGAAGGCGGCGCTGGACACCGCGATCGGCAAGCAGACGCAGGCGAAGCAGAAGCTCGCCGACCAGAAGAAGTCGCTCGACAAGGACGTGCAGAAGCTGCGCGACCTGCGCACCCAGGCGTACGGGTCGCCCACGAACTACGACACCAACGTCGACTACGGCCCGGCGCCGAACCTGCCCGGCAGCGCCGGCAAGGCGGTCGACTACGCGTGGGCGCAGCTCGGCAAGCCGTACAACATGGGTTCCGCGGGGCCCGACGCGTTCGACTGCTCCGGCCTGACCATGATGGCCTGGAACGCCGCCGGGTACTCGCTCGCGCACAGCTCGTACACCCAGTACAGCCAGACGCACCGGATCAGCCGGGACCAGCTGCAGGCCGGTGACCTGGTGTTCTACAGCGGGAACGAGCACGTCGCGATCTACATCGGCGGCGGTCAGGTGATCCACGCACCGACCTACGGCGAGCCGGTGCAGAAGGCCAGCGTCGACATGATGCCGCCGGACGGCTACGGCCGGGTCGGCTGAGCAGACAAGCCTTACCCCCACCCCCACGCGACGCCGGTACCGGAGCCTCCCCCGTCTCCGGCACCGGCGTCGCGGTCTGTGCCGCGCCGTGGCCACTGGCCCGGCGACGGCGAGGACCGCCAGCCAGGATCTCGCTGTGACCCGCCCGTACCGGACCGGTAAGCTCGATGCGGGCCCGCGGGGCATGGCAGGGGCACGCGGCGACAGCCGGGAGCCCCGGATCGCCCCAGGACCCCACGGATGGCCGGTTCAGCAGCCACAACGCCGGCCGCTGCCCTCGTAGCTCAGGGGATAGAGCACCGCTCTCCTAAAGCGGGTGTCGCAGGTTCGAATCCTGCCGGGGGCACAACACGACATCGCCCGGTGCGCCCAGCGCAGCGGTGCGGCACCCGGCGGGGTCAGGAACCCGACCGGCCGCGCGGCGCCCGTCACTCCCGAGCCGGGCGAGACGTGTCCAGGCGGTCACTTGGTGGCGAGGACCTCGCGGAGTCGGCGGGCGAAGGCCTCGGGCTGGCCGGCGTAGCCGTGCTCCCCGCCGACGAATCCGCCGTGATGGCTCGGGAAGACCGTCGCCTCCTGGCCGAGCAGCGCGGCGGTCGCCGTCGCGGTACGGGCGGTGAAGGTGCCGGCGGACTCCTCGCCGACGGCGATGATCACCCGGGTCGGCGCCGCGGTCAGCGCCGCGACGTCCGGCCGGTAGTCGGTGATCGCCAGCGCACGGTCGGACAGCAGCGGGTCGTCGCGGTTGCCGTCGTCCTCGGTGGGCATCCCGTACGCGGCCGGGTCCGGTGCCGGCTGGGCGAAGTACTCGTCGGTGAACTCACCCCGCCACGAGGTCATCGCGACGAACGCGGCCATCCCGGCACCCCACCCCTTCGCCTGGTACGCGGCGAGGAAGCCGTCCCGCGCGCGGACCGCCGCGGCGGCGTCGGGCAGCACCGGGAGCATCGGCGGTTCGTGCGCGACCAGCGTGGCCACGTCGTTCGGGTACGCGGCGACCAGCGCCAGCGCGGTCACCGCGCCGCCGCTGCTGGCGAACAGCTCGACCGGGCCGGCGTCGAGCGCCCCGATCAGCGCGTGCACGTCCGCCGCCTGGGTCTGCGGGGTCTGGTCGACCCGCCCGTCCGAGCGGGTGCTGCGGCCGAGGCCGCGCGGGTCGTAGGTGATCACGGTGCGGTCCGGGAACTGCGCCACCAGCGCGGTGAACCCGGAGGCGTCCATCGGTTGGCCGATCATCACCAGCGGCGGCGTGCCGTCGGCGGTCGGCAGCGGTCCGTGCACGTCGTAGGTGATCTCGGCGCCATCGGTGGGCACTACGCGTGTCGTCGTCATACCGGTACCGACGGCGGCGCCGGAAAGAACTCATCGGCGCCGGCGCAGCCCGGCCACATCCGGTTCGTCGCGGACCGATGATTCCCGCGCGGCGGCGCCGTCGGTACTGGCGACGGTCGGTGCCGGCACGGGGCGGCGCCGACCCCTTTCGACGGGAGACGGTGTGGACGAGGTGGTGATCGGCGCGGCGCCGCGGCCCGAGCCGGTACTGGCCGGGTCGTGGCTGACGGTGCTCGGTGGGATGCTGGACTTCCACCGGGCGACGCTGGTGTGGAAGTGCAGCGGGCTGACCGACGCCGAGCTGCGGCGGCGACCGCTGCGCTCGGAGCTGAGCCTGCTCGGGCTGCTGCGCCACCTGCAGGGCGCGGAGCGGTACTGGTTCGGGGTTCGGATCGGCGGCACGACGCCGGCGTTCCACCCGTACCGGATGTACCGGACCGCGCAGGGTGAGCAATGGTACGACGAGGCGGACCCGACGCCGGCGAGCGAGGTGTACGCGGACTATCTCGCCGCCTGTGCCGAGTCACGCGCGGTCCACCGGCGCCTCGGCGAGGCCGACCTCGATCGGCTCGTCGACAACGACGAGTTCGGGCCGGCGAGCGTCCGGTTCGTACTGCTGCACCTGGTGGAGGAGTACGCGCGCCACGTCGGCCACGCCGACCTGCTGCGCGAGACGATCGACGGCACCACGGGCGAGTGATTCGGTCGCGGGCGGCCCCAGACGCGCGGGTACGTCGGTCACCCGCGACCCGCGGTCTCGGCACGACGGGCGAGGGCGTCAGTCGCGGGCGGCCCGCGGCTCCGGTACGACGGGGCCGGGGGGCACGGCGGCGGCGCCGCCGGTCCACCGGCTGCGGGCGAGCAGCCGGTCGAGGCCGGCGAAGGCACCGAGCAGCACGAGGCCGAGCAGTACCACGAACGCCAGGTTGCGCACCGTCGCGGCGTAGCCGAGGTCCGTGACGTTCAGGAACGGGTACGGGTACCAGCCGCTCGCCGCGCCGTGCGCGAGGGTGTAGCCGATCCACAGCAGCGGCCAGACCAGCGCGCAGCCGAGCGAGGCGAGGTCGATCCGCCGGCGCGGGCCGAACAGCAACCAGCCGACCACCGCGATCGGCGGCGCCGCGTAGTGGAACATCAGGTTGAGCCACCAGGCCAGCCCGGTCGGATGGCTGTCACCGGCCAGGACCAGCGCGAACACCAGGCCGGTGACGGTGATGCCGAGCAGCGCGTCGAGCCGCAGCACCCGGCGCAGCCTCCCGTCGGCGGCCGGCCGTACCGCCCGGACGGCGCAGTCGGCGAGCACCAGGATGTTGCTCTGGATGGTGAAGAAGCTGAACGTGCGGACCAGCCGGGCCGCGACCGACACGCCGGGGTCACCGTCCCCGCCGGTGCAGACGAGGACGACCTGCGCGACGAGCGCGGCGCCGATCAGTACGGCGAGTACGCCGTGCCAGGCGCGCCCGACCCGGTGGAGCGCACGCTCGGTGTCCATGGCGCCTGACGCTACCGGCCGCGCGCCCGTCCGTACCGGTCCGACACCGCTGCGGTTGGGTGGTCAGCGCCGGGCGGTCGCGGCGAGCCAGCCCGCGGTGGCCCGAACCATCCCCGGGATCGGCGTACCGGCGAGGATTCTCGCCTCGTCCCGCCGGGTGGACGTGCCGTCCAGGAAGCCGAGGATCCGGTCCGGTGGGTGTCGGGTCAGCAACTCGGTGAACAGTCGCGGGCCGTCCACCAGGCCGCGGTCGATCGCCCGCAGCAGGATCGCGTCGTACCGCAGGTGCCGCGCCGGGTACGGGCGCGGCGGCACCGGGTCGGCCCCGGCGGCGAGCCGGGCCGCGACCACCCGCGCCTGCCGCAGCATGGTGGCGAACGTGTAGCCGGTGGCCGGCCGGGTCGCGCCACCGGCGGTACCCAGCCGGTACACGTGCGGTGCGACCCGGCGGGCGAACCGGCCGTCGGTCATCGGGATGACGCCGTCCTCGATGGACTCCACGATCGCGCCGGCGACGCCGAGCCGGTCGCACAGCCGGTCCAGCGCCGCATCGTAGTCCGCGGGCGCGAGCCGGGACCGGGAGAACACCGTGTACTCCACCAGCGCCTCGTGCCGGTCGACCGGCAGCACGTAGCCGAACGCGAGCCCGGACTCCGGCTGCGGCACGGTGAAGTCCATCAGCGTGGCCGCGGCCGGGTCGAGCCCGGCGCCGGACAGCCAGCGACCGCGGAAGTGCTGCAGCAGCGTCGTGGTGCCCGGCCGGTCCGGTGGTCGCGGACGCGAGTCGAACACCCAGCGCGCGGTCACCTGGCCGGCGTCGGTGTCCAGGACCACCCCGCCGGTGTCCGGCCCGTCCTGCCCGACCAGGCCGACGGGCTGGCCCGACGGAGCCGGCTGGCCCGGCTGGCCCGGCGGCGCCAGCTGGCCCGGCGGAGCCGGCGCAACGGTCTCGCCCGGCCGGTTCCCGCCCTCGCCCGGCCCGGCCGGCGGATCCGCGCGCGCCGGCCGGATCGCGCGGACCGAGGCCGGCATCCAGCGCACGGCCGGGCCGGCCGCTCCGGCAGCGCCCGCCGCGGGCGGCGCACACCGCTGCCGCACCTCCCGGTAGAAGTCCGCCGAGCGGACCATCGCGTACGAGACCGGCGCCAGCTCGCGCGCACCGCCGTCCGGGCCGACCACCCGCAGCCTCGACCACCGCCGGCGCACCGCCGGCTCGACCGGGCTGGTACCGCCGTCCCAGAAGCACCAGGTGCGATCGTTCCCGGTGTGCGACACCGGATCCAGCACCGCCACCGACACCCGGACGCCGGCCGCGGCGAGCGCGTGCAGCAGGCAGTGCGCCGCTCCGCCGCCGCCGACCAGCGCGACGTCGACGTCGGTGCCGTGCCCGCTGGTCATGGCCGGGACGGTACCGGGCCGGTGATGCGCTCGGCGGCGAGCCGGCCGGAGACCAGTACCATCGGCACCCCGACGCCGGGCTGGGTGCCGGAGCCGACGAAGACCACATTGGACAGTCCGGGCGCCCGGTTGCCCGGCCGCAGCGGCCCGGTCTGGCCGAACGTGTGCGCCGCCGCGAACGGGGTACCGGCAGCCATCCCCGCCGCGGCCCAGTCCGCCGGGGTCACCAGCACCCGCTCGGTCACCGCGGCGGACAGCCCGACGTACCCTCTCGACTCCGCCGTGGACAGCAGCTCCTCGGCGTACCGCGGGCCGAACTCCGCCCAGTCGATCGGTCGCCGGTGGGCCAGGTTCGGGGTGGGCGCGAGGAGGTAGTACGTGTGGTGCCCGGGCGGCGCGAGCGACGGGTCGGTCCGGCTCGGGTTGGTGATCAGCAGCGACGGGTCGCGCATCGGCACCCCGCGGTCGATCACGTCGTCGAACACCGGCCGCCACGACCGTCCGAAGTGGACGTTGTGGTGCGCGATCCCGCGATACGACGCGCTCGCGCCGAGGTGCAGCAGCACGCAGGACGGCGAGTACCGCAACCGGCGCGGCCGGCGGCCGAGCAGGTCCCGGTACGCCACCGGCAGGTCCGGGTTGAGCACCACGGCGTCGGCGGCGAACCGCTGCCCGCCCGCCGTCGTGACCCCGGTGGCCCGGTCGCCGCGCCGCTCGATCCCGGTCACCTCGGTGCCGTACCGGATGTCCACGCCGTGCTTGGCGGCCACGTCGGCCATCGCCTGCGCGACCGCGGCGATTCCGCCGCGCGGGAAGTACACCCCGGCGATCGTGTCCAGGTACGAGATGACCGCGTAGAGCGCGAGCGCCCGGTGCGGCGCGACCCCGGCGTACAGCGACTGGAACGAGAAGATCCGGCGGGTACGCGGGTCGCGGAAGAACTGGCCGATCTTCGCGTCCAGGCTGCGGAAGCCGCCCGCGGCGGCGAGCCGGACCAGGTTCGGCGTCAGCAGCTCGGTCGGCCGGTCGAAGTTGCGGTCGATGAAGTCGTGCCACTCGATCCGGTACAGGTGCCGCGCGTAGTCGACGAAGCGCAGGTACCCGTCGGCCTCCCGGGGACCGCACAGCGCGGCGATCTCGCCGGCCATCGCGGCGGTGTCGGTCCGCACGTCCAACGTGGAGCCGTCCGGAAAGTGCGCGCGGTAGGCCGGATCCAGCCGGGTCAGCGTCAACCAGTCGGCCAGCTCCTCGCCGACCGCGGCGAGCGTGTCGCCGATCAGCTGCGGTACGGTCAGCACCGTCGGCCCGGCGTCGAACCGGAAACCGTTGCGGCGCAACAGTCCTGCCCGGCCGCCAGGCCTCTCGTCGCGCTCCAGCAGGGTCACCGCGCGGCCCGCGCCGGCCAGCCGGATCGCCGCGGCGAGACCGCCGAGCCCGGCCCCGACGACCACCACCCGGTCGACCCGCCCCGGTACGGTCTTCACGGGCCACCCCGGCGGCGCGGTGCGAGGCCTGCCGGCCCGGCACCGCAGCGGGAGGCACCGGGACCACAACGGCTGGGCTCGGCCGGCACCGTCCGCGGCGACCGGCTCGCAGGACGGCGGGTGGCGTTCATGCGAGGCGCTGGACGCACGCGAGCGCGAGCGCGCTCAGCCGGTCCCGGGCCACCGGGTCGATCGGCGCGGCCGCGAGCGCGGCCAGCCCGGCCGACACCCGGGCGGAGATCATCGTCTCCGCCTCGGCCCGCGCACCGGATTCGGTGATCGCGGCGGCCGCATCGGCGATCGCCGCATCGGAGGCGTCCGGGTCGCCGTACACCCGGTCCAGCCTCCGGTGCTGGGCCGGCGCGGCGAGCGAGAAGGCCAGCTCGGCGAGCACCGTCGGCTTGCCCTGCCGCAGGTCGGCGCCGACCGGCTTGCCGGTCACCGCGCTCTCGCCGTACACCCCGAGCAGGTCGTCGCGCAGCTGGAACGCCTCGCCCACCGCACCGCCGAACCGGTCGTACGCGGCGACCACGTCCGGCGGCACCGCACCGGACAGCGCGGCGCCGAACTGCAGCGGCCGCTGCACCGTGTACGACGCGGACTTGAACCGGGCCACCTGTACCGCGGTGCCGACCCCGGGCGCGCCATCCGCGCCGTGCAGAACGTCCAGATACTGCCCGGCGACCGCCTCGATGCGCATCTCGTCGTACTCGCGCCGCGCGCCCAGCAGCACCGCCGCCGGCACCCCGGAGGTACCGATCAGCCGATCGGCCCAGACCGTGCACAGGTCGCCGAGCAGCACCGCCACCGAGTCACCGAACCTCGCCGGGTCGCCGCGCCAGCCGGCCGCCACGTGCCGTTCGCCGAACTGGCGGTGCAGCGTCGGCGCCCCCCGCCGGGTTGCCGCGGCGTCCATCACGTCGTCGTGGATCAGCGCGAACGCGTGCAGCAGCTCCAGCGCGCTCACCGCCCGCAGCACCGCCTCGTCGGCGCCGGTGGCAACCCCGCGGTACCCCCAGTAGCCGAACGCCGGCCGAAGGCGCTTGCCGCCGCCGAGGATCAGCTCGCGCAGCGGCGCCGCGGCGGCCGCCACCTCGGGTGACAGCGATCGAAGGGTGGCGATCTCGGCGGTGACGAACTCGTCCAGCACCGCGTCTACCCGCGCGGCGATCCCGGCGGCGCTGGCTCCGGTAGCCCCGGGGCCGGCGGCACGGGATCGGGTGGCGCCGCTGCGGGCGCCGGGGTGCGCAGCCACGACTCGAGCCTACCCAGCCGTACGCCCACGCCCCGCGCCTGGTTGGGTAGGGGTCGGCCTCGCCACCCCGCGACCCGGCCCGCCGGGCCGGACCGGCGCCCGGGTGGCCCGACTCGGTAGAAGGATGCGCGCATGTTCGACTCCACCCCGACCGTGCTCGGTCACCGCGGCCTGGGCAAGGGCATCGTCGACGGACTGACCGAGAACACCATGGCCTCGTACCGGGCCGCGATCGAGCTCACCGACTGGCTGGAACTGGACGTGCAGCGCTGCGCGGACGACGAGCTGATGGTCTACCACAATCCGGCCACCCCGGACGGGGTGTTCGTGCTGGAGCAGACCGCCGCCGAACTGGCCGCCAAGGGCGTGCTGCGGTTCGCCGACGTGCTCGCCGAGCTGCCCACCGAGGTCGGCCTCGACATCGACGTGAAGACGCCGATCGAGGACGCGATCGCCGCGCCGGACCGGCGCACCGCGGCGCTGCTCGCCCCGGTACTCGCGGCCGAGCTGTCCCGCCGCCGGCTGTTCGCCACCGCGTTCGACCCGGCGCTGCTGGTCGAGCTGAAGGAGGCGGTACCGGGGCTGCCGACCTGCCTGGTGCACTGGCTGGCGTACCCGCTCGGGCCGGCGATCGCCGCGGCGGCCGGCCTCGGCGCGAGCATCGTCGGGCTGCACACCGACTCGTTCGGCCCGAGCCCGCTGCAACCGGACCCGGCCATCCAGTACGACCACGCCTACGCGGTCGAGGTCGCGCACCGCGCGGGCCTGGAGGTACTGACCTGGTGCCCGTCCGCCGACCGCGCGCCGGCGCTGGCCAAGGCCGGCGTGGACGCGCTGTGCGTGAACGACATCCCCGGCGTGCAGGCCGCGCTGCGCTGACCGCCCGTTCCGCGTCCGGCTGACGCCCCGGGTAGGCCGGAGCCCGGCCCCGACACCCCTGAGTGAGGAATCCCCGCATGACCGAGATGTCCGTACAGCTGGAACAGATCGCCGTCCGGGCGGCGCGCGGCGTCGGTGACGCGCTGCGGGCCGCGTTCGTGCAGGCCCAGCAGCCCAGCCACAAGCGGGACCACCACGACCTGGTCACCGAGCACGACGAGCGCACCGAGCAGGTGCTGCGGGCCGAGCTGCTCGACGCCTGGCCCGACTCCGCGGTACTCGGCGAGGAGGGCGGCGCGAGCGGCGACGGCGCGGTGCACTGGCTGGTCGACCCGATCGACGGCACCGCCAACTTCGCCCTCGGGCTGCCGTTCTTCGCCGTGTCCATCGGCGCGGTGGCGAACGACCAGCTGGTCGCCGGCGTCGTCTACGACGTGATGCGCGACACCGCGTTCTCGGCGAACCTGCACGGCGCGTACGCCGACGGCGAGCCGCTGCGGTCCACCGGCCCGGCGACCGACGCGCAGAACATGCTGATCACCTCGTACCCGGGGCCCGGCACGCTGGCCGCCGGCCGCGGCGTCGAGGAATACACCACGCTGCTGCGCGAGTTCGGCGCGGTCCGGCGGATGGGCTCCACCGCGCTCGCCCTCGCGTACGTGGCGGCCGGCGCCGGCTGCGCCTACGCGTACGGGATCCACCCGTGGGACGTGGCGGCCGGCGCGCTGATCGTGCAGCAGGCCGGCGGGCGGTACCTGCCGCTGCCGGACACCGGGCGGCCGTGGGAGGCACCCGGGTACCTCGCCGTGAACGGCGACTTCGACCTGCCCGGCTCCTGCCTGACCGACCTGCTGCCCCGGATGCTCCCGCGCACCGCCACCGGCACCCCGCTGCCCGGCGGGGGGCTCCGAAACAGACCCTAGCCCCGGTCGCCGACCGTGGAGTCGTCGGTCGCGGGGCCGTCGCCGACCGTGGAGTCGTCGGTCGCAGGGCCGTCGCCGGTTTCGGGCGCGTCCGCGCGATCGTCGTCGGCGACCGGGCGCAGCAGCGGGGCGAGCCGGACGATCATCTGGTCCAGCAGCTCGGCGAGATCCGGCTCGCCGTGGTGGTCGGTCCAGTACCGAAGGGTCTCGGTCACCGCCGCCGCGTAGCCGGCGACCGCGAGCCGCACCGGGTAGGAGTCGGGTTCGGCGTGCAGCCACCGGGCCAGCAGCTCCTCGGCCTGCCCGCGGCCCTGCTGCTGCCGGTGCTGGAACGCCGCCCACAGCTCCGGCACCGAAAAGATCAGCGAGTACCGGGCCAGCATCTCGTCCCGGTCGAACGCCATGCTCCCCATCGCCCTGCGCACCATCGACCGCAGCGCGGCGGTGATGTCGGTGGCCTCGCCCAGCTCGGCGAACAGGTCGTCGGCGCCGTCCGGCGGCTCGTACTCGCCGGAGAGCACCACGTCGACCATGGACGAGTAGTACCGGTAGAAGGTCGTGGTCGAGATCTCGGCCGCCTCGGCGATCTGCTCGACCGTCGTCGCGGCGTAGCCCTGCTCGGCGAACAGCCGGAACGCCTCCCGCTGCACCGACTGCCGCAGCTTGTACTTCTTCTTCTCCCGCAGCCCTGCCACGCTCACCATGCTCTCAGCCCGCCCGCCCCCGCGGGCCGGCGCTCTCGGCCCACCTCGCCGGGTGGGGCTCCCGGCACACCCGCCGCCGCGGGCCGGGGCTGCCGGCCCACCTCGGCGGCGGGGGCCCTCAGCGGGTGCCGACCTCGGCGGGTGCGGTGTAGTCGGGCAGGGTCAGCGACGACTTGACCTTGGCCACCCGGCCGCCGAACGCGCCGAGTCGCAGCAGCAGCGGGGCGACCCGGAACAGCTGGTTGCGGGCCCACACGCCGCGCCGGGTCGCGGGCGCGACGGCCACCCCGCCGCCGCCGATCGCGAGCGCCTGGTTGTCCGCGACGAACTGCCGCATCCGCTGCTCGTACGCCGCGAACGCGGCCCGGTGGTCGGTGGTCGCGGCCAGCTCGCCGGCCAGCACGTACGCTCCGACCAGGGCAATGCTCGAACCCTGCCCGGACAGGAACGACGGCGCGTAGGCCGCATCGCCGACCAGCGCGACCCGACCGCGGGACCAGTTCGGCATCCGGATCTGGCTGACCACGTCGAAGAACAGGTCGTCGGCGGTGCGCATCGCGTCGATCATCCGGGGCACCTCCCACCCGCCGTCGGCGAACACCGACGCGACGAGCTCACGCTGCGCGGCCGGGTCGCGGAACGCGGCGAACGGCGCCTCGGCCCGGCCGAAGCTGAGGAACCCGTGCACCCGGTCCGGGTCACCGGCGGCGTAGAGCACCGCGGTCCGGCCCGGCGCGGTGCTCGCCACCCCCTCGTGGTCCAGCCCCAGGTGGTTCGGCATGCTGAAGCCCGCGAAGCAGTGCCCCAGGTAGTGGTGGAACTGCTCCTCCGGCCCGAACACCAGCCGCCGGGTGTTGGAGTGCAGCCCGTCCGCGCCCACCACCACGTCGTACCGGGCGGTGTCCCCGCCGGCGAACCGCACGTCGACGCCGCTGTCGTGGTCGGTCAGCTCCGCGATCGAGTCGCCGAACCGGAACTCGACGTCGTCGCCGATCGCGTCGGACAGCAGCCCGGTCAGCGCGCCGCGGGGCAGCTCGGTGTCGCCGCCGTCCGCGCCGCCCAGCCGGTCCAGCCGCAGCGACACGACCCGCCGGCCGTCGTCGCGCAGGAACGTCATCCGCCCCATGTGCAGGTGCGCGGCCCGCAGCTGCTCGTACCGCCCCATCCGGCGGATCACGTCCAGCGCGGTGCCGCGCACGTCGACCGGGTACCCGCCGCCGCGCACCGCTGCCGCCTTCTCCACCACGGTCACCTCGAACCCGTACCGGTGCAGCCAGTACGCGAGCGCCGGGCCGGCGATGCTCGCCCCCGACACCAGTGCCGTCCTCGTCATCGCACTCTCCCCTCACCCGGCCGGCGTATCAGGTCACCAGCCCTTTCGGGTTACTGTACTACTTTGGCCATCGACCCGTTTATGCACAGCGTCGGGGCAGGTGCGAATCCGGACATTCACTCCAGTCGGGCCAGCCGGGCCGTCTCGACCCGTGGCCCGGTCGGATCGCCTCCGACCCCTCGGACTGGCCGCCGCTGGTTCCCGGACCCCGCCGGGCAGGCCGTCAGGCGGGCGGTACGGCGTGCGGCCGGCGGGCGGCGTGCGTCTCGACGCGGCGGAACAGCAGGCAGAAGCCGGCGAGGACCGCCCCGAACGCCGGGGTCCAGAGCAGCCGCAGCGCCAGCCAGTCACCGGCGGGCGGGCTCAGCAGCCCCGGTACCTGGCCGAACGGCAGCCCGGCGAGACTGACCGCGAGCAGCGCGCTCTGGTGCCAGCAGAAGACGGTCATCGCGGCCAGGTTGAGCACCGCGATCGGCGCCCACGCCGCCGGCCGGCGCAGCAGCGCCGCCAGCCGACCTCGTACCAGCAGGAACGCGCCGAGCTGCGCGGCGGCCAGGGCCAGGGTGAACAGCGACGGCGGATCCAGGTTCGACCAACCGTCACCGGGTACGCCGACCGCGCTCGCCGGGTACCCGGCGGCGACGAGCGCGGCGCCGGCCACGACGCCGGCCGGCAGCAGCACCGCACCCGCCCGGTGCGGCAGCGTGCCCTCGGCCAGCCCGATGCCCAGGGCGTACGGGACCGCCCAGCCCACCGGTACGGCGGCGAGCACGAGCCAGCTCGGCAACCCGGCCGGCCGCATCGTGTCGACCAACCCGATCGCGCCCACCAGCGGCACCAACCACCACAGTCCACATCGGGCGGTCAGGGTGCGCAGCACCGGCGTCGCCGCGGTGAGTAGCAGGTAGACCAGCAGGAACCAGAGCGGGTGGGACACCAGCGACCAGACCACCTGGCGGGTCGGCCCCGGCACCCCGAGCGCCGGCAACGCCGCCAGCACCGGGCCGAACACCGCGGCGAGCGCCAGCACCGGCAGCACCAGCCGGCGCAGCCGGCCGGCCAGCCACGGCAGCGCCGCCCGACCGCGGCTGCCGCGCGCCGCCGCGTACCCGCCGGCGAAGAAGAACGGGCCGAGCAGTTGCAGCAACCAGCTCACCGGCGCCGCCCCGGGCCACCCGGACAGCGGGCTGTGGTTGGTCAGCACGCCGGGCCGGCCGGGGTCGGCGACGAGCGCGGACACCAGCCAGTGGCCGATCACCACGCCGAGCATCGCCACCGCCCGCAACGCGTCGACGGTACGGTCCCGCCGCACCGGCGTGGCCGCGTCGACCCGGCCCGCCCAGCGGTGCCACGTTCCCTTCCTGCCAACGGTTGCCGCGACCGGCACGTCGGTCGTACTCATGCCGCACCTCCGCCGCTCGCCGCGAGCGCCGTGCGGGCCGGGGCGAAGTGACCGGGGCCGAGCGCGATGCGCGCCAGCGCGGCCAACGAGTCCGTACCGGGGGCCAGGTAGTGGTCGTGGTCGCCGACGTCTGCGGTCGGGAAGATCCGGGCACCGAACGCCGGGTCGGCCGGCTTGCGGCCGTGCCCGAAGCCGAACAGCCGCAGCCCCGGCACGTACCGGATCCAGTCCTTCGTGGACTGTCCGGCCCAGACCCGGGCCGGGGTGTGCAGCGCCGACGCGGTACCCACGCCCACGCCCGGGCTGCCGAACAGGGCGATGTCGGTGACCTGCCTTGGCAGGTACCGGGCGGCGAGGCCGAGCACGGTGGAGCCGTAGCTGTGCCCCAGCAGCGCGATCGTCGCATGTGGACGGACCGCGGTCAGTCCGGCGACGAACCGGCGCAACGCCACGGCACCGGTCGCGGCCAGCCGTTCCCGGGCCGCGTCGATCCCGACCCCGCGCGGCGTGGCGTAGCCGAGCCAGGCGATCACGGCGATGCGGGCGCCCGACGCCCGGTACAGGTTCGCCGCCTGCACCGCGGGCGACCGGTAGGCCTTGCCGCCCAGGCCGCGGCGAAAGTTCGCCAGCCGGTCGTCGACCCCCGGGACCAGCACCGCGATCCGGTCCGCGGTGGACAGGTCGCCGAACACCTGCGCGACCCTGCCGTCGCCGCGCGGATCGAACAGCAGGTACCGTCCGTGCCAGCCCGCGTACGGCGCGCCCGCCGCGGCCATCGCCGCCCGGTTCGCCTGGTAGCGCAGCGCGATCGGCGCGCCGTCCAGCTCACCGACCACCCCCGGGTACCGCGTCGCGAGCGAGCGCGGCGCGCCGGCCAGCGCGGCGTGCACCGCCGCCGGTGTCGCGGTCGCCGGGTCCGGCAGGTGCCGCGGATCCGCCCGCCACGCCGCGGTACCGATCGGCACCGCGGCGGGCCCGGCGGTCGCCGGCCCGTCCAGTACCGCGTTCGCGGCCGGTGCCGCCACCAGTACCGCGCTGAGCACCGCCAGCGCCCACCGACCCAGTCGAGATCGCATCGCCCGTCCCTTCGCCTCCGGGTCGGCGAGCGAGCGCCAGCCTGGCGTCGTCGCCCCCACCCGTCGTCACTGCGGCGAAAGTTAGGGCCGGAAACGGGCCCGGCACGTCACCCCGGGGAGCCGGATCCCCCGTCATACTCCGGACCGACGGCCGCCGGCATCGACGTCTCTGAGGGCCGGGCGGCTGACCGGGCCGGCGGATCCGACGGAGAGGCTGACGGTTCGGCGACCGGCAGGTCGGCGACGACGGTGAAGCCGCCGTCGGGGTCGGGCCCGGCGTGCAGGTCACCGCCGAGCAACGCGACCCGTTCCCGCATCCCGACCAGGCCGTGCCCGGCACCGGTGCCGGCACCGCGGCGGGTACCGGGACCGTTGTGCACCCGCAGCCGGACCCGGTCGGCCGTGACCTCGATCGTGACGTCGACCGGTGCGCCGGCGGCATGCCGGGTCGCATTCGACAGCGCCTCCTGCACCAGCCGGTACGCGCACACCTGTACCGCGGTGGGCGGCCGGTGCTCCAGTCCCTCGGCGCGGTAGGAGATCCGTACCCCGGCGCGGCGACCACCGGCCACCAGTCCGTCCACATCGGACAGTCCGGGTTGCGGTGCCCGCAGCGCGTCCTCGTCGCTGCGCAGCACCCCGAGCAGCCGGCGCATCTCGACCAGCGCGCTGCGGGCCTGCGCGGCGATCGAGTCGAGTTCCTCGGCGGCGCCGGGTGAGACGTCGTCCCGCCGGTACGGCGCGGTCTGCGCCTGGACCACGATCAACGACATGTGGTGTGCCACCACGTCGTGCAGTTCCCGGGCGATCCGGGTGCGCTCCTCCAGCGCGGCCCGGCGTGCCTTCTCCAGTTCGGTGCGCTCGGTCTCGGCGACCAGCGCCCGCTGGGCCCGCAACCGCGACCGGATCAGGTCGACCAGGACCGCGCCGATGGTCAGTACGGCGAGGCCGCCGGGCGCGTTGCCGGCGTCGACGTGCACCACCAGTACGCCGGCCATCGCCGCCCACATCCACCACAGCACCGCCCGCTGGTACCGCAGGCCGGCGAGAACGAACGCGACCGCGAGGATCGGGATCTGGGCCGGCTCCCACGGCCAGGAACCCCACACGGGCGCCGTGCGGACCGCCGGCGCGAGCAGGGCCGCGAGCACCCCGATCCGCCAGCCCATCAGCGGGTAGCGCAGCGCGAGTACCAGCGGCAGCAGTTGCACCACGGCAAGGATCAGGACGATCGCGCTCTGCTCGCCGCGGTGCGCGTTCAGCACCGTGACCATCGTCACCGGGTACAGCACGGCGATGGCGGCCACCACGGCGATCCGGGCCGCCCAGCGCAGCCAGCGGCCGCGGCCGACCGGCCAGCGGATCGGGGTGTCCGGCCCGTAGAGCAGCTGCCGCAGCCCGCGCCACGCCGCTGCGGTCACCTGTCGCCACCGTTGGTTCTGCACCACGCCGACGGTAGGCGGGCCGGGCGCCCCGCGTCGTGCCGCCCAGGTGGGACGCCGCACGTCCCGCCTGGGTACGGGGTCGGGCGGCCAGGTTTCCAGCGCGGAAAGTTATGACTTGACAGGTTGGAAACGAACACCGAGACTTTCCGACATGGAAACAGAGCAGGTGCCGCTGCCCAGCCCGGCCGACGCCGCCACCGCGCTGCGCGAGGTCGAGCAGGCGCGCCGCGCGCTCGACGGCACCGTCCCACCCTGGTGGTACTTCGTCGCCATGGCGGCGCTGGTCTCGGTCATTCCGGCGGCACAGCTGGTGCCGTCCGGCGCGCTCGGCGCCGTGCTCGGGATCGCCGGCTTCGCCGGATGGACGAGCCTGTTCGTGATCGTGCTCCGCGGGTACATGCACGAGGTCGGCTTCACCGTCCGGCTGCGCCGGCAGAAGGCCTGGCGCCTGGCGGTCTCCGGCATCGGATCCGGCCTGGCGATGGCCGTCGCGATGGGCCTCGCGTCGAGCTACGACCGGTGGTGGATCGGCTTCTTCGGCTCCGGCGCGATCTCGCTCGCGATCCTGGCCTGGGCGGTGCCGCTGCGACGGGCCGCGCGCCGCCGGCAGAGCGGCTGCGTCGGCGCGGCATGAGCGTGGAGCCCCGGTTCGACGCGACCATCCACGCGCCGAACCGGCTGCGCATCTGCGCGCTGCTCGACGCCGTGCAGTCGGCCGAGTTCGCCACCGTGCAGGAGAAGCTCGACGTCTCCGCATCGGTGCTGAGCAAGCACGTCGCGGTGCTGGTCGACGCCGGGTACGTGCAGCAGCGCCGGGCCACCCGCAACACCCGGCAGCGCGTCTGGTTGTCGCTCACCGACGCCGGCCGCAGCGCGTACCAGGGTCACGTCGCCGCGCTGCGCGCGATCGTCGCCGGTGGCACCGAACCGTCCGGCGAGAGCGCCGCGCGGCACTGACCACGCGAGACATCCGGCGGCCGAACGCCGCCGGCGGCAGAAGGAGGAACCGACAGTGGTGGACGCGCGGCTGGAGATCGACGCCGTCTCCAAGCGCTACGGCGACGTGGTTGCCTTGCAGGACATGACCTTCGACGTACGGGCCGGCGAGCTGTTCGGCTTCGTCGGCAGCAACGGCGCCGGCAAGACCACCACGATGCGCATCGTGCTCGGGGTGCTCGCAGCCGACTCCGGCCAGGTGCGGTGGGACGCCGAACCGATCACCGCAG
The DNA here is from genome assembly GCF_018324685.1 of Actinocatenispora sera. Classification (NCBI taxonomy): domain Bacteria; kingdom Bacillati; phylum Actinomycetota; class Actinomycetes; order Micromonosporales; family Micromonosporaceae; genus Actinocatenispora; species Actinocatenispora sera. The sequence continues at coordinate 368,712 of NZ_AP023354.1, forward strand.
ACACCCGGCGCCGGATCGGCTACATGCCGGAGGAACGCGGGCTCTACCCGAAGATGAAGGTCGGCGAGCAGCTGACCTACCTGGCCGAGCTGCACGGGATGCCGCGCGGGGTGGCGCAGACGGCGGCGCTGCAGTGGGCGGAGGAGCTCGGCATCGCCGGCCGGTTCGGCGACGAGGTGCAGAAGCTGAGCCTGGGTAACCAGCAGCGGGTGCAGCTGGCCGCGGCGCTGGTGCACGACCCGGGCATCCTGGTCCTGGACGAGCCGTTCTCCGGGCTCGACCCGGTCGCGGTCGACGTGATGAGCGAGGTGTTGCGGCGCAAGGCACAGCAGGGCATCCCGGTGGTGTTCTCCAGCCACCAGCTGGATCTGGTCGAGCGGCTCTGCGACCGGGTCGGCATCGTCCGAAGTGGACAGATGGTGGCCTGCGGGCCGGTCGACGAGCTGCGCGACACCGGTACCGCCCGGCTGTCGGTGCTCGCCCCGGACGCGCCGGCCGGCTGGGCCGACGGCCTGCCCGGCGTGACCGTACTCGACCAGCAGCACGGCCGGACCACGCTGTCGCTCGCGACCGGCGCGGACGACCAGGCCGTACTGGCGGCGGCGCTCGCCACCGGCCCGGTGCACGAGTTCGCCCGGCAGCGGCCGTCCCTGACCGAACTGTTCCGCAACGTGGTGTCCGCACCGACCGCCGAGGAGGCCGCATCGTGAGCAACGCACAGTACGACGGACCGGGCGCACTGAGCGCCATCGGCGGGGTGCGGCTGATCGCGCGGCGCGAGCTCGCCACCCGGTTGCGGGCCAAGTCGTTCCTGATCAGTACGGCGATCATCGTCGTGTTCATCTGCGGCTACCTGATCCTGATGAACTTCATCCAGAACAGCTCGTCCAGCTCGACGATCGGGCTCACCCACCAGACCTCGGCCCTCGCGACGCCGGTCACCAGCGCCGCCGAGGCGGCCGGCCAGAAGGTCGACATCCGTACCGTCAGCGAGCAGGCGGGCCGCAAGCAGGTCGCCGACGGCAAGCTGGACGCACTGCTGGTCGGCACCGCCGACGCGCCGAAGGTCGTGGTGAAGAAGACCCTGTCCGCCGGGCTGACCAGCACCTTCCACGTGCTGGCCCAGCAGCAGGCGTTCAGCCAGCAGATCGACCAACTCGGCGGCGACCCGAGCAAGGTCCAGCAGGCGATGTCGACCGCGCAGCTGCCGGTGCAGCGGCTCCAGTCGGTCGACAAGTACCAGGTGCAGCGGATCGTGCTGGGCGTCATCGCGGTCGTGCTGATCTACATGTCGCTGATGATCAACGGCCAGGCGGTGGCGGCGGGGGTGATCGAGGAGAAGTCCAGCCGGGTGGTCGAGCTGCTGCTCGCCACCGTGCGGCCGTGGCAGCTGATGGCCGGCAAGGTTCTCGGCATCGCGGTCGTCGGACTGGTACAGATGGTGATCTTCGCCGCGGTCGGGGTCGGTCTCGGCCTCGCCACCGGCGCCTTCGCCATCCCGGCCGGGCTCATCACCGGGGCCGCGCTGTGGGCGATCGTCTGGTACGTCATCGGGTTCGCGATGTACGCGGTGATGCTCGCCGCGGCCGGCGCGCTGGTGTCCCGGCAGGAGGATGCGAACGCCGTGGTCACCCCGGTGATCATGCTGATCGTGGTACCGGCGGTGATCGGGTGGTCGCTGATCCCGGCGAACCCGGACGGCATGGCCGGCCGGGTGCTGTCGCTGATCCCGCTGTTCTCGCCGATGATCATGCCGATGCGGATCTCGCTCGGGGTGGCCGCGCCGTGGGAGATCGCGGTGTCGCTGGTGCTGTCGGTGGCGCTGGTGGTGGCGCTCGTCGCACTCGCCGGCCGGGTCTACCGCAACGCCGTGCTTCGCACCGGCGCCCGGGTACGCCTGGTCGACGCGCTGCGCGCCGCCTGACACCGCCGCCGATCATGGCGTCCGGGGGTACTGCGCGCCGACCGGGCGCGCCGCCCCGACGCCGTGCTCGGCGCGCAGCGCGACCCGTCGCGTGGGGTGGGACGGCGGGGGACCGTGGTGCCGGGGTGCGGGTGCCCGCTCTAGGGTCGGTACATGCGCTATCGCTCTCTGGGCAGCTCCGGCCTGCGGGTCTCCGTCGTCGGGCTGGGCTGCAACAACTTCGGACGCAAGCTCGATCTCGCCGGTACCCGGGCGGTGGTGGACGCGGCGCTCGACGCCGGCATCACGCTGCTGGACACGGCCGACATCTACGGCGGCGCGGGTACCTCCGAGCGGCTGCTCGGCGAGGTGCTGCAGCACCGCCGCGACCGGGTGGTGCTGGCCACCAAGTTCGGCTTCCAGAGCGCCGACCTGGGGTACGGGCCGGCCGCCGGCGCCAAGGGCGGCCGCGCCTACATCCGGCGCGCGGTGGAGGCGTCGCTGCGCCGGCTGCGTACCGACCACATCGACCTCTACCAGCTGCACACGCCGGACCCGGAGACGCCGATCGAGGAGACGCTCGCCGCGCTGACCGAACTGGTCACCGAGGGCAAGGTCCGCTATCTCGGACACTCGAACCTCACCGGCTGGCAGCTGGCCGAGGCGGCGCACGTCGCCGCCGCCGGCGGGTACGCGCCGTTCGTCTCGGCGCAGAACCAGTGGTCACTGCTCGACCGCGAGATCGAACGCGAGCTGGTACCGGCGGCCGAGCACTACGGCGTCGGCGTCCTGCCGTACTTCCCGCTGGCGAACGGCCTGCTCACCGGCAAGGTACGGCGTGGCCGGGAGCTGCCGGCCGGCAGCCGCATCGCGGAACGTGCGCATCTGGTCACCGAGTCCCGGCTGAACGTGGTGGAAGCGCTGGCCGCCTGGGGTGACAAGCACGACCGCAGCCTGCTGGAGCTCGCCGTCGGCGGCCTGGCCGCGATGCCCACCTGCGGCTCGGTGATCGCCGGCGCCACCACCCCGGAGCAGGTACGGGCGAACGCCGCCGCCGGTGACTGGGAACCCACTGCCGACGAACTCGACGAGCTGCTGGCCCTCCTCCCCACCCCCTGACCCCGATCACGGACCCAGCGCGTCGCCCAGCCCCCCCGCCGCGTTGATCAAGGGATTCACGCAGATTGCCGCAGGACGTCGCGGACGAATCCCTTGATCAACTCACCGGGGCCGGGGCCGGGGCCGGGGCGGCTGGCGTACGGGATGCGGCGGTGCCGGCACGGTGGGTGAAGGTGAGGGCGATCGGGTACCGACCAGCGCGACAGCCGAAGCCCGGTAGGCGATGATGAAGCCTCACGAGCAGGAGGGGGAGCCCGGTGCGCTTCGAGGTGACACGCGTCTTGGACTCGATCGAGCGGCGGCTGTGCACCGACCCGAGTGCCGCCCGCGCCATCGTCGATCTGGCGCCGATCGTGCGCCAGGTCGAGCTCGACGGCGGCCGGCCGGCCCACCTGCTCCGGCTCGGGCTGGTCATCGACGCGCTCGGGGCGCACCTCGGCGAGCCCGGCGCCAAGGTGTACCTGGTGGTCGACCGGGCGCTGATCACCGACCTGGAACTGACCTCGAACGAGAAGATGGTGCTGCGCCGCTGGGCCGACGACGGCCTGGTGGAGACGCTGCCAGAGGTGGACGACCGGCTGCTGGAGCTGTCGGCCTACACCGGGCTGCCGGTCGTCAGCCGGGACGACTTCGCCCGGTTCGCCGGTCGGCACCCGTGGGCGGCCGGCGCACCCTTCCTGATCCCGGTACCGGGGGTCGGTGGTGCGGCGCTCATGACCCGCCCCAACGCGGCGCCGACGATGCCGCGGCCCACCCTGGACCCGGCCACCCAGGCGGTTCTCGGCCGGTACTGGCGCTGCCCCGAGCCGGGCTGCGTGCTGTTCGGCGCCCCCGGCCCGGGCCAGCCGCCGCCGCGGGTGCGGTCCGGCCGGGCGGTCTGCCCCCGGCACGGCGCGCCCATGCACGACGGCGGCCCGCGCCAGCAGGCGACCCCGGTGACGATCTGGATCCGCGGCGAGGACCGCGGCCGGTTCCCGGTGACCGCCGGCGCCCCGGTGGTGGTCGGCCGGTCGCCGGAGGGGCCCGGCGGCGTACGGCTCGGTGAGCTGCTGGACGACGAGGCGGTGCACTGGGTCAGCCGCAGTCACGTCCGGCTGGATCTGCTCGACGGCGCCCTGGTGGTCACCGACACCAGCACGAACGGGACGACCGTGCACACCCGCTCCGGCCCGGACGCGGTACCGGAGACGATCACGCTGCACCGCGGCCAGCAGCACCGGCTCGGCGACTGGGACGTGGTCGAGTTGCACGAGGGCGTCCAGTTGGGCCGGGCGGACCGGCGGCCGAGCGGTGGCGGCGCGGACGACGCACCGGTGATGGCGGAGGCGCCGACGATGGCGATCCGGTTGCCTGGCTCGGCGGCCGATCGGCGCGGCTGAGCGATCCCCGGGTCGATCGGCGCGGCCGGGCGATCTGTCGTGCTCGCGCACCTTGTCGCGGTTGACTGGTGTGCTCGAGCGGTCAGTGAGGCCGGGCGGCGCTCGGCCGGGCGGCGCGAGGCGCCGGGCGGTCGGGTCGGAGGCGTAACGGTCCGCGACAGGGCGGCAGCGAGCGAGGCCGCGTCATCGCGGGACGCGGCCCGAGAACGGTCGAGGCCCGTCGCCGTTCCCCCGTAACCGGCGACGGATCCTAGCGACGGCTGAGCGGGGCGGTCTGGTCGAGCGCGACACCGGCGGTGCGGACCGACACGGTGCGCTTGACGACCCGCTGACCGCGGGGGCCGAGCTCCCAACCGGTGAGCAGCAGCCAGCTGGCGCGTTCGGCCGGCTTGCCCTGGGCAGCGTCCACAGTGGACGGAAGTGGGGGTTCGGTGATCAAGAGGCGGAGGGGTTGCTCGCGGAACTGGGGCGACGCGTCACCGGAGAGCTGGACGGTCTGGCCCGGTTGGGGAACGATTCCGATCATCACGCCGACCATGGTGCCCCCTGCCGCGAGGGATGCAAAGTCCGTCATCGATGTTCACCGGCAACGCTCAGGATCCGGCGACGCAGGGCAGGAGCACCTCGACGCAGGGTGAGCCCGAGCAGCAGCGCGCCCGTGACCAGCGCGGCGCCGTAGGCGACCGTGCCGGGCCACTTCCCGTACCCGTAGGCGACGCCGCCGAGCGACCCGCCGACGCTGCTGCCGAGGTAGTAGCAGAGCAGGTAAACGGCCGCTCCCTGGGCATCGAGGGCGCGGCCCCGCGCGCCGGCCCAGCCGCTGGCGACCGAGTGGCCGGCGAAGAAACCGGCGGTGACGAGCACCAGCCCGACGATCACCAGGGCCAAGTGGCCGGACAGGGTGACGGCCAGGCCGGCCAGAACGACCACCGCCGTGATCCAGAACACCTTCGGCCGACCGAAGCGGTCCGCCAGCCGGCCGGCGATCGCCGACGAGGACGAACCGGCCAGGTAGACCACGAAGATCAGGCCGACCAGGGTGCCGGACAACCGAAACGGCGCGGCGAGCAGCCGGAAGCCGAGGAAGTTGTAGACGGTGACGAAGCAGCCCATCAGCAGGAAACCGACCGCATGGAGCCGGATCAGCCCACCGTCGGTGAACGCGCGGCCGACCGCGGCGGCGAGCCGGCGCGGGGCCAACGGTTCGGGTACGAACCGGCGCGACGCCGGGATCGACAGCCGGAACAGCGCGGTACAGCCGAGGCCGAGGGCGCCGATCACGCCCAGCGCCAGGCGCCAGCCGCCGAGATCGGCGAGCAGGCTGGCGAGCAGCCGCCCGGCCATCCCACCGATCCCGTTACCCGCCACGTAGAGCCCGGTCGCGAAGCCGAGCGCGCGGTGGTCAACCTCCTCGGCCAGGTAGGTCATCGCGACCGCCTGCAGACCGCCGAGCGCGATGCCCTGCAACGCCCGCAGTACCAGCAGGATCTCGAACGAGGGTGCGAACGCCGCGGCGAGCCCGAGCACCCCGGCCGCGAGCAGTGCCGCCGTCATCATCGGGATCCGGCCGGTCACGTTGGACAGCGCGGACAGCGGGATGATCGAGACGGCCAGCCCGCCGGTGCCCACCGAGACGGCGAGGCTCGCGGTGGCCGGCGTCAGGCGGTACGACTGGGCGAGTTGCGGCAGCACCGCCTGCGCGCAGTAGAGCTGCGTGAACGTGGCCAGCCCCGCGGCGAACAGCGCCAGGGTGATGCGGCGGAATCCGGGGCTGCCGCGCCGGTGCGCGGTCGCGGGGAGGGTGGCCGAAACGCTCACGCATCGACGCTACGGTGGGCGTATTGATTCGTCCAATACGCTGATCTCGCCAGATCGATTCACGAGTGGATGATGCAGATGACCGAGGACGAGACGGTCGCCGCCGCGGTACGGCAGCTCGCACCGCGCCTGGCCGTGTTGCGTGCGGTGGCCGCCGACGAGCACGTGACGCACGTCGCGGAGGCGCTGGGCGTACCGCAGCCGACGGTCAGCCGGTGGCTGGCCGAGCTGACCGAGGCACTCGAGATCCCGGTACTGTCGCGCGCCGGCCGGCGGGTGCAGCTGACCCGGTCCGGCCGCGAGCTGGCCGAGGCCGCGGGTGCCGCGCTCGCCGCGCTGGAGACCGGCGTCCGCCACGCCGTGGAGGACCACGACCCGGACAGCGGCCGGGTGGTCTTCGCGTTCCTGCACACCATGGGCGGCGTGCCGGTGCCGGAACTGCTGCGCGAGTTCCGCCGGCACCATCCGCGGGTACGGTTCGCGCTGGAACAGGCGGGCCATGCCGAGATGGTGCGCCGGGTGCTCGACGGCGAGGTCGACCTCGCGCTGACCGGTCCGCTGCCCGAGCCGGACGGGCGCCTCGCCACCGCGCTGCTGCTGCGGCAGCGGCTCGTCGTTGCGGTACCGGCGGACCACCGGCTGGCCGACCGGCGCCGGGTGCGGCTGGCCGAGCTCGACGGCGAGGAGTTCGTCGGCCTCAAACCCGGGTACGGGCTGCGCCGGATCACCGACGAGCTGTGCGCGGCGGCCGGCTTCACCCCGCGGCTGAGTTGCGTCGGCGAGGAGGTGGACACGATCCGCGGGCTGGTCGCCGCCGGGCTGGGCCTGGCCGTACTGCCGCCGTCGGTGCCGCGGCCGCCACGTGGCCTGGTGGAGCTGCCGATCACGCCGCACGCGGTGCGCTCGATCGGCCTGGTCTGGCCGGCGGACCGGCCGCTGTCGCCGGCCGCCGCCAGGTTCCGCGACTTCGCCCTCGCCCACCGCCTCTGACCACCGGACACGACGCCGGCAACGCCGGGCGCTGGACGCGGCGCGGCGCGCCGGGATGCCCCGACGCGCCGCGGAAACTCCGGTGGCTCAGCCGATCTGGACGTGGTAGGTGCTCAGCGGCTCGGTCACCGGCTGGAAGAACGTCTCGCCGCCGGACGAGCAGTCGCCGCTGCCGCCGGAGGTGAGCCCCAGCGCGGTACTGCCGTCGAACAGCGGGCCGCCGCTGTCGCCGCCCTCGGCGCAGACGTTGGTGTCGATCAACCCACTGACCGTGCCCTCCTGGTAGTTCACGGTCGCGTCGAGACCGGTGACGGACCCGCTGTGTACCTGCGTGGTGGAGCCGGACCGCTTGACCGACTCACCGACCTGGGCGTTGGCCGCACCGGTGATGTTCTGGGTGCCGCCGTACAGGTCGACCGTGCTCGGGTGCGAGACCCCGCTGTCGTACTTGACGATCGCGAAGTCGTTGCCCGGGAACTGGCTGTCCTGGGTGGTCCCGATCTCGTTGCTGGAGCCGGAGTCGGAGTACCAGGTGTCGGCCACGTTGCCGCAGTGGCCGGCGGTCAGGAAGTACGCGGTGCTGCCGTCGGTGACGTTGAACCCCAGCGAGCACCGGTAGCCGCCGCCGTAGATCGCGTCGCCGCCCGCGATCTTCGTACTGAACGTGCCGGACACGACGCGCACGTGCGCCGCGGCGCCGTACTGGCCGGCGATCTGGCGCACCTTGGCCAGATCGGCCTTGCTGACGGTGCTGTCGGCGGTGACGTTGACCCGGTCGTTGCGCGGGTCGATCGCCCACGCGGTACCGGGAATCGTCGCCTTCTCGCCGAGTTCGGCGGTGATGGAATGCAGGTGTGCGGTCGAGTAGCGGACCAGCTTCGGCGTCAGCCCGGCCGTGCGGACCTTCGCCGCGCTGGTGGCGTCGGTCACCGTGACGATCTGCGTGCCGTGGTCGAGGTAGCTGCCCGCCGTGTGCGTGCCGAGCCCGTCGACCAGCGCGGCGACCCCAGCCCGGTCCGGCGTCTTGGGTGCGGCCTGCGCCGCGGTGGTGGCGACGGCGCCCGTGGTGAGCAGGGCGGCCGCCGCGACCGCGGCGAGTCGGAACGAGGTCCTCGTGGGCCTCATGGATGCCTCCCAGGGATCCGTGGATGCGGCGCCGTCTCGCCGCACCCGCCTGCGCCCCGCACCAATTGATGTAATTCGATGAGGGACGAGGGAAGTATCCCTTTTGCCGGATAGTTCGGCAACATATAGATACGCCGGTATGGTGAATGTCTATCGCCTGCAGCGATACTCGGGACGTGCACGAACAATCGCGCTATGAGCTCGGTACCGACGGACCGCGGGTGATGGTCGTCGGCATCGACGGATCCCCCACCTCGCTGCGGGCCGCGGCGTACGCGACCGGGATGGCCCGCCGGCAGGGTTCCCGGCTGGTCTTCGTCTACGTCGTCGGCTATTCCGCGGTCTCCGGCCTCGCCGCCGGCTTCGTCGGCCCGCTCACCGAGGCGTACGGGCAGGTGGCCGACGAGCTGCAGCACGAGGTGGTCGACCTGGTCAACGCCCGCGGCGTCGAGGCGACCCTCCAGGTGCGGCGCGGCGACCCGTACACCGAGGTCAGCCGCGCCGCCGACGAGGAACAGGCGGACGCGGTCGTCGTCGGCGCGTCGATGCAGGCCGGCCACAAGCTGATCGGTTCCCTCGCCGGCCGGCTGGTGCGCGCCAGCCGCTGGCCGGTCACCGTCGTACCGTGACGCATCAGCCACTTCCCGACCCCGGCCGCGACGGCCACAACCGGGCCGATCTCATCGGGTAACAGCGGATTCGACCGAATGCCCGGACCGTGATCCGCTGCACCCGCCCGGTACCGTCATCCAAGCGGTCGACGCGTTGGGGGTGGCGATGCGATTCGGTGCGGTTGCTCGGCGACTTGTTGCGTCCGGTGCGGTCCTGGTGACAGCCTGCGGCCTGGCGGCCTGCAGCTCGGACTCCGATGACGCGAGCAAGGCGCTGTCCGCCTTCCTCGCAGACTGGCACGCCGGCACCCTGCAGAAGGCGCCGTACGCCAAGGGCAGCAGCGCCCAGGTCGCCGCGGCGTACCGGAAGGTGGCCGGCGACCTGGCCGACGTGCATCCGGCGCTGTCCGCGGGTTCGGTCAAGGTCGACGGCGGCAAGGCGACCGCGCCGGTCCGGGTGTCCTGGCCGCTCGGCGGGCACGACTGGCGCTACACCACCACCGTGCATCTGGCCAAGACCGACGGCGACTGGCGGGTCGCCTGGACCGGCGCGACCGTACACCCGAAGCTGACCGGCGACGGGCATCTGGTGCTGGCCAACGAACAGGGCCCGCGGGCGTCCATCATGGACGGTTCCGGCCAGCCGATGGTCACCAACCGGCCGGTGGTCTACGTCGGCGTGCAGCCCAACCGGGTCAGCGACGCCAAGCAACTCGCCGAGCAGCTCGGCGACGCGCTCGACCTCGACCTGTCCGACCTGCCGAAGCGCATCAAGGCCGCGGAACCGACCGCCTTCCTCGACATCGTGACCCTGCGCAAGACCGACTACGAGAAGGTGAAGTCGAAGATCCACGATCTGGACGGCACCGTGTTCCGGGACGGCACCCTGCCGCTGGCCCCGAGCCGTACGTTCGCCCGCGCACTGCTGGGCACCGTCGGCCCGGTGACCAAGGAGCAGATGGACAAGCACCCGGGCCGCTACCAGATCGGCGACACCGCCGGCCAGTCCGGCCTGCAGGCGCAGTACGAGCAGCGGCTCGCCGGGGGCGCCGGCGTCACCGTGACCGTCAGCGGCACCAAGCAGACCCTGTACCACGGCACGCCGGTCGCCGGGAAGCCGGTGGCGACGACGCTGTCGCCGAAGGTGCAGCAGGCCGCCGACGACGCGCTGGCCACCGAGACCAAGCACCGCACCGCCCTGGTCGCGATCCAGATCTCCACCGGCAGGGTGCTCGCGGTCGCGAACGGTCCGGACGGCGGCTCCGACGACCTCGCGCTGACCGGCTCGGTACCGCCCGGGTCGACGTTCAAGGTGGTGACCGCGCTGTCCTACCTGGCTGCCGGGGTCACCCCGGACTCCACAGTGGACTGCCCGGAGTACGCCACGGTGTCCGGCCGCAAGTTCCACAACGAGAACAACTACCAGCTCGGCAAGGTGCCGTTCCGCACCGACTTCGCGCAGTCCTGCAACACCGCGTTCGTCGGCCTGTCCGGCAAGCTCGGCCCGGACACGCTGACCAAGCAGGCGGCCAAGTTCGGCATCGGCGCCCAGTGGCAGCTGGGGCCGGAGGTCAACAGCGGCTCGGTACCGCCGGCGAAGACCGCCGTCGACCGCGCCGCGGCCGCGTTCGGGCAGGGCCGGACCACGGTCAGCCCGATCGCGATGGCGGGCATCGCCGCCGGCGTCGCCCGCGGCCACTGGGTGCAGCCGACGCTCGTCACCTCGCCGGCCTACCACCCGGTGAAGGCCGGGCCGCAGCTGCCCGCCAAGGATCTGGCCGCGCTCAAGTCGATGATGCGCTCGGTGGTCACCGACGGCACCGCCACCGTGCTCAAGTCCGTACCGGGCGGGCCGGTGTACGGCAAGACCGGCACCGCCGAGTACGGCTCCGGCACCGAGCCGCCGAGCCACTCCTGGTTCACCGGCTGGCAGGGCGACATCGCGTTCGCCGCGTTCGTCGAGGGCGGCGGCACCCACGAGCAGGCGGTCGCCGCGCCGCTCGTCGGCAAGTTCCTCACCAACCTCAACGGCTGACCCGATCCGCGGCCGATCGGCCGCACCACCACCGCCCGGCCGCCTCGCATCGCGGCCGGGCGGCTTTGTGTCCACAGTGGACTCCCACGCTGTGGGCGGCCGCTTGCGGGCGCCGGTACCCGAGTCGTACTGTTCAGAATGTAAGACTTCGTTCTCATATTTCGGGAGATCTACATGGCGGCCCGGTCGCGACGCCGATGGTTGGTCCTGGCGATCGGGGTGTACGCCCAGGCGGCATCCTGCGCATTCCTCTACGGGCTGCCCTCGCTCGTGCCGGCCCTGCGCGCCGACGAGCACCTCAGCCTCGCCGGCGCCGGCCTGGTCGTCGCCGGCCCCACCGTCGGCCTGCTCGCCACCCTGATCGCCTGGGGCGCCGCCGCCGACCGGTACGGGGAGCGCCTCGTCATGGCGGTCGGCCTCACCCTGGCCGCGGTCCTCGTCGCGGTCGCCGCGCTCGCGGTGCCCGGCCTCACCGGCTTCGTCGTCGTACTGGGGCTGGCCGGCGCCGCGGCCGCCTCGGTCAACGCGGCCAGCGGCCGGATCGTGATGGGCTGGTTCGCGCGCGACGAGCGCGGCGTGGCCATGGGCATCCGGCAGACCGCGCAACCGCTCGGCGTCGGCATCGCGGCACTCACCCTGCCCGACCTCGCCGCGCACGCCGGCTTCCGCACCGCGCTGCTGCTGCCGGCCGCACTGTGCCTGGCCGCCGCTCTCCTGGTACTGCTGCTTGCCGCCGATCCGCCCCGCCCCGCCGGCGGCGCCGCCGCCCGCACCGGCAACCCGTACCGGAGCGCCACGCTGTGGCGGCTGCACGGCGCGAGCGCGCTGCTGGTCCTGCCGCAGTTCGCGATCGCGGCGCTGGCGATGGAGTACCTCGTCGGACAGCGGCACTGGGCCGCGCTGACCGCCGGGGCATTCCTCGCCGTGGCGCAGGTGTGCGGCGCGCTCGGCCGGATCGCCACCGGGTACTGGTCCGACCGGGTCGGCAGCCGGCTGCGGCCGATGCGCCAGCTGGCGGTGGCGAGCGCCGCCGTGATGCTGGCGTTCGCGCTCGGCGACGCGGTGGCGCCCTGGCTTGCCGTACTGGCGATCGCGCTCGGTTCGGTGATCACCGTGGCCGACAACGGGCTCGCGTTCACCGCCACCGCCGAGCTGGCCGGGCTGTCCTGGTCCGGCCGCGCCCTGGGCATCCAGAACACCGGCCAGAACGTGGTCTCCTCGCTCACCCCGCCGCTGCTCGGACTGGTCGTCGGCGCGTCCACCTACTCGATCGGCTTCCTGTGCGCGGCGGCCTTCCCGGTGTTCGCCATCGCGCTGACGCCGGTGGCGGCCGAGTACCGGGCCCGGCGGGCGAGCCCCGCGCCGGTCGGCTGACCCGGCCCGGCGGCCGATCCGGCGACGGCGGCCGAATCGCCCGACCCGCAGCAGTGCCCGCCGGTACGGGATGGCTCGGGCGGTTTGCCGTAATACCAACACCGTGCGTGGACAAGGCGGAATCATCGGAAGATTCGACCGTCGTAAATGGAGTGTTGTGCCGAAGCTGTTGCCCGACATAGGTAAAACTTCCCTTGACAACCTATGTCGGCCACCGATCTGATACTCCGGGGAATCGAACGAGTCACCGTGCGTGGGTCTCTCGACAGCTCTGCAGTCTTTCGGCAGCACTGCCGCCCGTCATCCGCACCGTTCCGTTCGTCCCTGTCCAGTGCAGGAAAGGAGACACATGCGGCACACCCTCATCCGACGCGCCGCGATCGCGGTGGGCGTCAGCGCTCTTGCGCTGCCGTTCGCTGCGAGCGCAGCGCAGGCCGCACCGACCCGACAGGCGGTGTCGGGTAGCACACCGGCATGGGCCACCCCAGCCAACCGCGCCGGCAACCCCAGCTCCAGCCAGCGCGTCGACGTCCAGGTCTTCCTGAAGCTGCGGAACGCCGCGGGCGCCGAGCGGTTCGCCAACCAGGTGTCCACCCCGGGCTCGAAGCAGTACGGGAAGTACCTGACCGCCAACGAGTTCAACGCGCGCTACGCGCCGACCGACGACAGCGTCCGCGCGGTGCGCAACTTCCTGCGCCAGCAGGGCCTCACCGTGAGCGGCGTCGGCCAGGGCAACCGGTACGTCGAAGCCAGCGGCACCGTCGCCGAGCTGAACAAGGCGTTCGGCGCCGATCTGCACACCTATTCCTACCGCGGCCACAAGCTCCGGGCGCCGGGTAGGCAGGCGACCCTGCCGACCAACGTCGGCAACCTGGTCCTGTCGGTCAACGGCCTGGCCCAGACCGGCCCGCTGCGCACGCCGTTCCACCACAAGGTGGTCAGCAACAGCAACGCCGCGAAGACCCGCAGCGCGGCCCCGAAGGCGGCACCGGCCCCGGCGCAGTGCTCGAACTTCTGGGGTGAGCACAACCAGACCATGCCGCAGGCGTACGGCCGGACCGAGTTCCCGACCTACATCTGCGGGTACGGCACCGACCAGCTGCAGACCGCGTACGGCGTCAAGAAGGCGATCGCCACCGGTACCAACGGCGCCGGCACCACGATCGCCATCGTCGACGCGTACGCCTCGCCGACCATGCAGGCCGACGCGGACCGGTACGCGGTGGACAACGGCCAGGGTCACTACGCCAAGGGCCAGTACTCCGAGAAGGTCTTCAAGCCGTTCGACATGCAGGACGAGTGCGGCGGCGAGGACGGCTGGAACGGCGAGGAGGCCATCGACGTCGAGGCCGCCCACGCCATGGCGCCGGGCGCGACCATCAAGTACGTCGGGGCCAAGAACTGCGACACCGGCCTGGACGCGGCGCTCAACTGGATCATCCAGAACCACGCCGCCAACATCGTGTCCGACTCATGGGGCAACCTGGGTGAGGACATCCCGGCCAGTGCCATCGCCGCCGAGCACACGATCTTCGTGCAGGCCGCGGCCGAGGGCATCGGCATGTACTTCTCCTCCGGCGACAGCGGCGACGAGGTGACCGCCGGCAACACGCCGTCGGCACAGCCGGACTACCCGGCCTCCGACCCGTACGTCACCGCGGTCGGCGGCACCAGCCTCGCGGTCGGCAGCGACAGCAGCTACGGCTTCGAAACCGGCTGGGGCTCCACCCGCGCGGTGGTCGACTACACCCAGGACCCGGCCGCGTACACGCAGGCCCCGCCCGGTGAGTTCTACGGCGGCGCCGGCGGCGGCACCAGCACCCTGTTCGACCAGCCCGCGTACCAGAGGGGCGTCGTCCCGGCGAGCCTGTCCCAGCAGTACGGCGGTGCGCCGGCCCGGGTCGTCCCGGACGTCGCCGCGCTCGCCGACCCGTACACCGGGATGGCGGTCGGCCGCACCATCGACGGCGAGTACACCCTGCAGACCTGGGGCGGCACCTCGCTCGCCTGCCCGCTGTTCGCCGGCATCCAGGCCGACGCCAGCCAGGGTCGCAGCACCCCGATCGGCTTCGCCAACCCGCTGATGTACCAGCTGAAGGCGGGCTCCTTCCGTGACGTCGCGCCGCAGCGCACGCCGGTCGCGGTGGCCACGCCGACCGGGTCGTCGCTCGTCACGTTCGACCGTGACTCGTCGCTGTTCACCGCGCCGGGCTACGACAACGTGACCGGCGTCGGTTCGCCGAACGGCACCAGCTACCTCGCGGCCGCCGGCGGCGGCTCGCACGGCGGCCACGGCGGTCACGGAGGCGGGCACCACCGGCACCACTGATCCACCCGTACCGGCACAGGGCCGTCCCGGTCACCGGGGCGGCCCTGTCGCATCGGTACCGCCGCTCGGCCAGCGGTACCGGCGGCCGGATGTCCCGGCGGCGGCGGCCGGGACTCGGTGCCGGCGGGCCGCTCGTACCGCGCCGCTAGGATCGGCTCGGTCCCTGTTGGTATGGCGTTTCGAGGTGAGATGGGCAGCACCACCGGCACCGCGCGACCGATCGTCGTCTACGGCACCCCGGTACTGCACCGGCCCTGCCGGCCGGTCACCGAGTTCGACGACGACCTGCGCGCCCTGATCGACGACATGTTCGCCAGCATGTACGAGGCGGACGGTGTCGGCCTTGCCGCCAACCAGATCGCCGTCGACGCGCGGGTCTTCGTGTTCGACTGCCCGGACGCCGACGACGTCAACCAGGTCGGCCACGTCGTCAATCCGACGCTGATCCTGCCCGACCTGCCTCGCGAGCTCGATGACGACAGCGAGGGCTGCCTGTCCGTACCGGGGCAGCACGCCGACCTGGCCCGGCCCGCGCTGGCGTCGGTCACCGGGTTCACGATGACCGGCGAGCCCGTCCGCTACGACGGCACCGGGATGCTGGCGCGCTGCTTCCAGCACGAGACCGACCACCTGGACGGCACCGTCTATGTCGACCGGCTGCCGAAGCGGATCCGCAAGAAGGTGTTGAAGGCGGCCGGACTGCCCACCGAGGCACCGGCCCGCTGACCGGTAGCGTCCTTTCACTGCCCGTACACAGCTCGCGATCACGCACCGGACCTGCGACAACGCCGGGTCTCCGGGCATCGTCAGCTGAACGCCAGTGAATACCGTCACGCTTCGAGGTCGTAACCAAACATCCCGTGTCTGCTGTTCGGGTGGCGCGTTGACCCGACGAGGGAAGTCACCTGTACGTGCGCACGCGCGTACACCTGGTTTCGACATCGAAGGGACACACATGCGCGTCACCACCAGACTCGCCGTCGCCGGCGCCATGGCGGCCGCCGGACTCGCGCTCGCCTTACCCACCGCTGCCTTCGCGGACAGCGGCTCGGCCGGCAACAACGGCGTCGGTAACGGCACCCAGGTCCAGGCCCCGGTGCAGGCACCGGTGAACGTCTGCGGCAACGGCGTGGGCGTACTCGGCGTTGGCGCCGGTGCGAGCGGCGACTGCACCGCCAGCGCCGGCGCCACGCCGAGTGAGACTCCGAGCGCCTGCCCCACCAGCTCCTCCGGTGGCTACGGTACGCATGCCGCCGAAGCAGCCTGCGCGTCCGAGTCGACGCCGCCGAGCTCCCAGTCGCCGAGCGCGTCGCCGAGCACCGTCGCGGCGGTCACCCACACCAAGAGCACCGGGCCTACGCTCCCCGTCACCGGTTCGAGCCTCACCATCCTGGTGATCGCCGCCCTGGCGCTGCTGGGCGCGGGCGCCGCGGCACTGGTGCTGAGCCGCCGTCGCCGCGCCGCCTGAGCCGCGCACCGAGCTTTCCGAAGAACCAACGGGCCCTGCGAACAACAGCGGCGGGCCGGACCGGGTACACCCGGCCGGCCCGCCGCTTCGCTGTGCAGGCATTTCCCGTGCTCGACCGATTACCCGTTCGGCAGCCACGTCATGCTCGGGGGTTCTTCGAGAACCATGACGCGGGCACAAAAAAGTCGGGCTGGAAGACCCATGGGATCTTCCAGCCCGACTCTACGTAAGCTTCGGCGGCGACCTACTCTCCCACACCCTCCCGAGTGCAGTACCATCGGCGCTGTAAGGCTTAGCTACCGGGTTCGGAATGGGACCGGGCGTTTCCCTCACGCTACAACCACCGAAACATCTCACAAACCAGCCAGCCACAACCACCCCAACACAGGGATGCCCTGACCGTGGTTCCAGAACCACACAGTGGACGCACACAACCTTGTAGTCAAGCCCTCGGCCTATTAGTACCGGTCAGCTCAACACGTTACCGCGCTTACACCTCCGGCCTATCAACCCAGTCATCTCCTGGGGGCCTTACCCCCGTCTCCGGGGCAGCAGACCTCATCTTGAAGCAGGCTTCCCGCTTAGATGCTTTCAGCGGTTATCCCTTCCGAACGTAGCCAACCAGCCGTGCCCCTGGCAGGACAACTGGCACACCAGAGGTTCGTCCGTCCCGGTCCTCTCGTACTAGGGACAGCCCTTCTCAAATCTGCAACGCGCGCGGCGGATAGGGACCGAACTGTCTCACGACGTTCTAAACCCAGCTCGCGTACCGCTTTAATGGGCGAACAGCCCAACCCTTGGGACCTACTCCAGCCCCAGGATGCGACGAGCCGACATCGAGGTGCCAAACCATCCCGTCGATATGGACTCTTGGGGAAGATCAGCCTGTTATCCCCGGGGTACCTTTTATCCGATGAGCGACACCGCTTCCACACGCAAGTGCCGGATCACTAGTCCCGACTTTCGTCCCTGCTCGACCCGTCAGTCTCACAGTCAAGCCCGCTTCTACACTTACACTCACCACCTGATTGCCAACCAGGCTGAGCGGACCTTTGGGCGCCTCCGTTACTCTTTAGGAGGCAACCGCCCCAGTTAAACTACCCACCAGGCACTGTCCCTGAACCAGATCATGGCCCGAGGTTAGACATCCAGTACGACCAGAGTGGTATTTCAAGATTGCCTCCCCCTCAACTAGCGTCAAGGATTCAACGGCTCCCACCTATCCTACACAAGCCGAACCGAACACCAATACCAAGCTATAGTAAAGGTCCCGGGGTCTTTCCGTCCTGCCGCGCGTAACGAGCATCTTTACTCGTAATGCAATTTCGCCGGGCCTGTGGTTGAGACAGCGGGAAAGTCGTTACGCCATTCGTGCAGGTCGGAACTTACCCGACAAGGAATTTCGCTACCTTAGGATGGTTATAGTTACCACCGCCGTTTACTGGCGCTTAAGTTCTCAGCTTCGCCACGCCGAAACGCAACTAACCGGTCCCCTTAACGTTCCAGCACCGGGCAGGCGTCAGTCCGTATACATCGTCTTACAACTTCGCACGGACCTGTGTTTTTAGTAAACAGTCGCTTTCCCCTGGTCTCTGCGGCCATACCACGCTCCCACCGCAAGGGTGTTCACGCGTCCGGCCCCCCTTCTCCCAAAGTTACGGGGGCAATTTGCCGAGTTCCTTAACCACAGTTCACCCGAACGCCTCGGTATTCTCTACCTGTCCACCTGTGTCGGTTTAGGGTACGGGCCGCTCGAAGCTCGCTAGAGGCTTTTCTCGGTAGCATGGGATCACTGACTTCACCAAAATCGGCTCGGCTTCACGTCTCAGGCTATCTGCAGTGCGGATTTACCTACACCACGCCCTACACGCTTACCCCGGCACAACCACCGGCCGGGCTCAGCTACCCTCCTACGTCACCCCATCGCTTGACTACTCCCAACCAGGGTCCCCGATCCGCCACCATCAACCCGAAGGCCTCCAGCAACATCAAGGGTTAGCACAGAAAGTTTCATCAGGGACGCTTCTACGCGGGTACGGGAATATCAACCCGTTATCCATCGACTACGCCTCACGGCCTCGCCTTAGGCCCCGACTTACCCAGGGCAGAAAAGCTTGACCCTGGAACCCTTGGACATCCGGCGGCAGGGTTTCTCACCCTGCTATCGCTACTCATGCCTGCATTCTCACTCGCACCACGTCCACAACTCGGTCACCCGGCTGCTTCACCCGTGGCACGACGCTCCCCTACCCATCCACACACCTAGACAAAACCCCAAAAGATTTCGCCAGATACACGTGCGAATGCCACAGCTTCGGCGGTGTGCTTGAGCCCCGCTACATTGTCGGCGCGGAATCACTTGACCAGTGAGCTATTACGCACTCTTTCAAGGATGGCTGCTTCTAAGCCAACCTCCTGGTTGTCTCGGCAACCCCACATCCTTTTCCACTTAGCACACGCTTAGGGGCCTTAGCTGGTGATCTGGGCTGTTTCCCTCTCGACGACGAAGCTTATCCCCCGCCGTCTCACTGCCGCGCTCTCACTTACCGGCATTCGGAGTTTGGCTGACTTCAGTAAGCTGGTAAGCCCCCTAGGCCATCCAGTGCTCTACCTCCGGCAAGAAACACGCGACGCTGCACCTATATGCATTTCGGGGAGAACCAGCTATCACGGAGTTTGATTGGCCTTTCACCCCTACCCACAGGTCATCCCCCAGGTTTTCAACCCTGGTGGGTTCGGCCCTCCACACGGTCTTACCCGCGCTTCAGCCTGCCCATGGGTAGATCACCCCGCTTCGGGTCTAGGACACGCGACTCAACGCCCTTATCGGACTCGCTTTCGCTACGGCTCCCCCACACAGGTTAACCTCGCCACGCACCACTAACTCGCAGGCTCATTCTTCAAAAGGCACGCCATCACCACACCCAACGGTGCAGCCCTGACGGATTGTAGGCACACGGTTTCAGGTACTCTTTCACTCCCCTCCCGGGGTACTTTTCACCTTTCCCTCACGGTACTAGTCCGCTATCGGTCACCAGGGAGTATTTAGCCTTACCAGGTGGTCCTGGCAGATTCACGGCAGATTTCCGGGGTCCGCCGCTACTCGGGAACTCACATAGACAGGCCGCGCACTTTCGCCTACAGGACTCTCACCCTCTACGGCAGGCCTTTCCAGACCCTTCAGCTAGCACACGACTTTCTCACTGCCCGACCCCCCAGCGGGAGGATCACAGCAAGCCCCACAACCCCGAACACACAACGCCCGCTGGCTATCACATGCGCCCGGTTTAGGCTCATCCGCTTTCGCTCGCCACTACTCACGGAATCACTATTGTTTTCTCTTCCTACGGGTACTGAGATGTTTCACTTCCCCGCGTTACCTCCACACGCCCTATATATTCAAGCGCGGGTAACACCACATGACTGGTGCTGGGTTCCCCCATTCGGAAATCCTGGGATCACAGCTCGGTTGACAACTCCCCCAGGCATATCGCAGCCTCCCACGTCCTTCATCGGCTCCTGGTGCCAAGGCATCCACCATGCGCCCTTAAACACTTGACCACAAAGATGCTCGCGTCCACTGTGCAGTTCTCAAACAACGGGCAGAACCCCACACACCCCACCAACACCAAACCCCCGACACTCACATGCCGAAGCGGTATATTGGCCATGCAGGACCTGCAACCAACCCGAAAAAACAAGCAACCGCTTGTTCCTTCAGGACCCAACAGGGTGTCGACCATCCCAGCCGCATCCACGCCCCTTCCTGAACCACCCGCCCACAGGCAGATGACAGTACTAACCACGCGAACCGTCGCCAGAACAGAACTAGCCAGCACTCCACCATCGAGCAACCAGCAGAAGACATCCGCTCCTGCCTGGCCCTGGACAACCTTTCGGCCGCCAGACGCTCCTTAGAAAGGAGGTGATCCAGCCGCACCTTCCGGTACGGCTACCTTGTTACGACTTCGTCCCAATCGCCAGTCCCACCTTCGACAGCTCCCTCCCACAAGGGGTTAGGCCACCGGCTTCGGGTGTTACCGACTTTCGTGACGTGACGGGCGGTGTGTACAAGGCCCGGGAACGTATTCACCGCAGCGTTGCTGATCTGCGATTACTAGCGACTCCGACTTCATGCAGTCGAGTTGCAGACTGCAATCCGAACTGAGACCGGCTTTAAGGGATTCGCTCCACCTCGCGGTATCGCAGCCCTCTGTACCGGCCATTGTAGCATGCGTGAAGCCCTGGACTTAAGGGGCATGATGACTTGACGTCATCCCCACCTTCCTCCGAGTTGACCCCGGCAGTCTCCGATGAGTCCCCGGCATAACCCGCTGGTAACATCGGACAAGGGTTGCGCTCGTTGCGGGACTTAACCCAACATCTCACGACACGAGCTGACGACAGCCATGCACCACCTGTCACCGGCCCCGAAGGACCCCACATCTCTGCAGGATTTCCGGCGATGTCAAACCCAGGTAAGGTTCTTCGCGTCGCATCGAATTAATCCGCATGCTCCGCCGCTTGTGCGGGCCCCCGTCAATTCCTTTGAGTTTTAGCCTTGCGGCCGTACTCCCCAGGCGGGGCGCTTAATGCGTTAGCTACGGCACGGAAACCGTGGAGTGGTCCCCACACCTAGCGCCCAACGTTTACGGCGTGGACTACCAGGGTATCTAATCCTGTTCGCTCCCCACGCTTTCGCTCCTCAGCGTCAGAACAGGTCCAGAGAGCCGCCTTCGCCACCGGTGTTCTTCCTGATATCTGCGCATTTCACCGCTACACCAGGAGTTCCACTCTCCCCTACCTGCCTCTAGCCCGCCCGTATCGGCTGCACGCCCACAGTTAAGCTGCAGGTTTTCACAACCGACGTGACAAGCCACCTACGAGCTCTTTACGCCCAATAAATCCGGACAACGCTCGCCCCCTACGTCTTACCGCGGCTGCTGGCACGTAGTTAGCCGGAGCTTCTTCTGCAGGTACCGTCACTTCCGCTTCGTCCCTGCTGAAAGAGGTTTACAACCCGAAGGCCGTCATCCCCCACGCGGCGTCGCTGCGTCAGGCTTCCGCCCATTGCGCAATATTCCCCACTGCTGCCTCCCGTAGGAGTCTGGGCCGTGTCTCAGTCCCAGTGTGGCCGGTCGCCCTCTCAGGCCGGCTACCCGTCGTCGCCTTGGTAGGCCACTACCCCACCAACAAGCTGATAGGCCGCGAGTCCATCCCCAGCCGGTAAACCCTTTCCACACCATCCCATGCGAAACAATGTGAATACCCGGTATTAGCCCCGGTTTCCCGGGGTTATCCCGAAGCTGAAGGCAGGTTACTCACGTGTTACTCACCCGTTCGCCGCTCGAGTACCCCCGAAAGGGCCTTTCCGCTCGACTTGCATGTGTTAAGCACGCCGCCAGCGTTCGTCCTGAGCCAGGATCAAACTCTCCACCAAAAACTTGAAGAAAATCCCAGCAACACACCCAGCCCCCCACTGACGAGAGACCAGGCGAACTGCATCAAAGGAACCCCACCACAACCAACCACAACAGTCAGCTGCGGCAACGGGGCAAAACTAATGCACTGGCTTTTCAACACCCTGTTGAGTTCTCAAGAAACAAACGCACATCCGAACCATCCGGCTTTCGCCGTCCGCCTCAGAGGCTTTGTTTTGTTGCCGTTTCCGTCTTGCTCGTTTAGCTTACCCGGCCGATCTTCCGTGGTCAAATTCGGCCCCGGCGGATCTTTTCGGGCACCCCTGGTCGTTCAGCGCCGAGTGGCTCTGAATTTCCAAGAGAAGGATTTGCAGGCCGGCCATTTTGCCGCGCAGAATCTCCCGGTCAATTTCTCCTGGAGGCTTTGCTCGGCTGCCGTGTCCGGCGCCCTGCTCGTCCAAGCTTACCTGGCCGCTCCCGGGGGCTGCCACCGGGGTCGTAACCCTCGGGCGGAACCTCCGCGACCGACTCAGTCAGCGCACCCCACGCAGGCCGATCAGATCGTCCTTACCTTGGGATGTCCCGCGAGCCGTCCAACCCGGCCGCCTTGGCGGCCCGGTTTCGTCCGGTGCCCCGCGGGCAGAGAGAAAGTTACGCGATGGCGGATCCGGGCGTCAAACCGGGGTCCCGTGTCGGCGCTCACAAACGGTGCGGCGCGCCGACCCGGTCCGCTCAGTTGCCGGTCAGTACGCCGGCGCAGCTGCAGATGATGATCAGCAGAAGCAGCGCCAGGGCGCCGACGTTGACGGCGATCGCGACGGTCTTGCCGGGAGACTCCACCTGCTGGTGCCCGATGGCCCCACCCATGTACGCCCACCACGGCGCCGCGTAGAAGACCGGGACCTGGGCACCCGGGTACACGTCGACGGGCATGCCGGCCTGGCCGATGCGCCAGAGGTAGGGCACGTACATCTGGAGGTCGTAGCGGCCGGGCTGGACCGGCACCTGGTTCTGACCCCACCGGAGCTTGATCTCCTGGCCGTTCAGGCTCACCCGGGGCGGCGTGAACGCCATCATCCAGGCGAGGAACGGCTTGCTGGTCGTGATGTTGAGGACGGCGCCGGCCTGCGGCGGCTGCGGGTTCGGTTGCACGCCGGGACGCTAACCGATGCCGTCCAGCCGCGAAAGACCGCTGCCGGCCCCTCCCACGGCCGTAGCCGGGCGTTTGCCGACCGTACACCGGCTGCTGGGCCAGGACGGCCGGTTGTCAGGCGAGAACGGCGAAGTAGACGGCGATGTGATGGCAGGCGGCGGCGATCAGCGTCGCGGCGTGGAAGAACTCGTGGTGGCCGAACGTGCGGGGCCACGGGTTCGGCCGCTTGAGCGCGTAGCACAGCGCGCCGAGGCTGTAGACCACGCCGCCGGCGAGCAGCAGCGCGAACGGCGCCCAGCCGCCGCCGTGCACGATGTCCGGGAACACGAACGCGGCGACCCAACCGAGCGCGATGTACAGCGGGACCGACAGCCAGCGGGGCGCGCGGGGCCAGGCCATCTTGAGCGCCACCCCGAGCAGCGCACCGCCCCAGACCACCGACAGCACGATCAGCCCGGTACGCCGGGGCATCAGCAGCAGGCTGAACGGGGTGTACGTGCCCGCGATGAACAGGAAGATCATCGAATGGTCGAGCCGCTTCATCACGGCGTAGCCGCGTGGCCCCCACACGTGCCGGTGGTAGAGCGCGCTGATGCCGAACAACCCGCAGATGGTCACCGAGTAGACCAGGCAGCTGGCGAACGAGAGCCAGCCGGGACGGCTTGCGGCCACCGAGCAGAGGATGACGCCGCAGACCGCGGCGACGCCGACGGCGTAGGCGTGCAGCCAGCCGCGCATCCGAGGCCGGGCGTACGGGTCCTTGGCGGTGTGCTCGCCGAGCGACGTGGCGGTCATCCAGCGATGCTACCCATTGGTAGCCTACGATGGCGTAACCAGGAGGTGAACCTCACCGCCCCCCGCAGGTCAGCACTCGATCACGTTGACCGCGAGGCCCCCGCGCGCGGTCTCCTTGTACTTGACCTTCATGTCCGCGCCGGTCTCCCGCATGGTCTTGATGACCTTGTCCAGCGAGACGTGGTGCCGCCCGTCGCCGCGCAACGCCATCCGGGCCGCCGTGATCGCCTTGATCGAGGCGACCGCGTTGCGCTCGATGCACGGGATCTGCACCAGCCCGCCGACCGGGTCGCAGGTCAGGCCCAGGTTGTGCTCCATCGCGATCTCGGCGGCGTTCTCCACCTGCTCGGGCGTACCGCCGAGCACCTCGGCGAGGCCGCCGGCGGCCATCGAGCACGCCGACCCGACCTCGCCCTGGCAGCCGACCTCGGCGCCGGAGATCGACGCGTTCTGCTTGAACAGCGCGCCGATCGCCCCGGCGGTGAGCAGGAACCGGACCACGCCGGCGTCGTCGGAACCGGGGACGAACCGCCAATAGTAGTGCAGGACCGCGGGGACGATGCCGGCCGCGCCGTTGGTCGGCGCGGTGACCACCCGGCCGCCGGACGCGTTCTCCTCGTTGACGGCGAGAGCGAACAGCGTCACCCAGTCCATCACCCGCAGCGGGTCGGTGGTGAAGTGCTCGCCGGTCAGGCTGCGGTGCATCTCGGCAGCGCGGCGGTGCACCTTCAGGCTGCCGGGCAGGATGCCCTCGGTCTCGCAGCCGTGCCGGACGCACTCCTGCATGACCGCCCAGACGTGCAGCAGTTCCGCCCGGATCTCGGGTTCGGTGCGCCAGGACAGCTCGTTCGCGAGCATCACCTCGCTGACCGACAGGCCGGCCGCGGCGGTCTGGCCGAGCAGTTCCGCCCCGGTCGCGAACGGGTAGCGCACCGGGGTGTCGTCCGGCTTGATCCGGTCGGCGCCACTGGCCGTCTCGTCGACCACGAACCCGCCACCGACCGAGTAGTACGTGCGCGTGCGCAGCACCTCGCCGGTCGCGCCGTACGCGGTGAAGATCATTCCGTTCGGGTGGAACGGCAGCGAGCGGCGGCGGTGCAGGACCAGGTCGTCGCGGTCGTCGAAGGCCACCTCGTGGGTACCGAGGACGGTCAGCCGGCCGGCCGTCCGGATCGCCGCGGTCCGGTCGGCGACGGTGTCGGTGTCGACGGTCTCCGGGTCCTCGCCGGCCAGCCCGAGCAGGACGGCGGCCTCGCTGCCGTGGCCGTGGCCGGTGGCGCCGAGCGACCCGTACAGCTCGGAGCGGATCCGGGTGGTGCCGGCGAGCACGCCGTCGGCCTTGAGACCGTGCGCGAACCGGGCGGCGGCACGCATCGGGCCGACGGTGTGCGAGCTGGACGGGCCTATGCCGATCTTGAACAGATCGAAGACGCTGATCACCGGGCACTCTCCCCCACGGTCGCCACGAACGCCCCGCTGCCGCGACCGGGCCGGGCGCAGACCCCGGCTGAAGGTGGCCGCAACGTTGCAGGCCGATTGTGAGCCTACTTTCCACGTCAGGGCGTTGCGAGGTGGTGGACGCAACGCTCCGGCGGGTTGCCAAACCCAGGTACTTCCATTGCAGAATAGTTCTGATGCAGAACGAAGCAGGAGTGCTCCTGGCGGAACGGCCGCGTCCCGAGGCGGTACGCGGCTCGCCGCACGCACCCTGGTTCGCGGTCGCGACCGTGTGCCTCGGCGCGTTCATGGGCCAGCTGGACGCGAGCATCGTGACGTTGACGTTCCCGGCACTCGGGCACCAGTTCCACACCTCGCTCGCCGCGATCGAGTGGGTCTCGCTCGGCTACCTCGTCACCCTCGCCGCCCTGCTGGTACCGGCCGGGCGGATCTCCGACGCCGCCGGCCGCAAGGCGATGTACCTGCTCGGGTTCGCGGTGTTCACCGCCGCCTCCGTCGGCTGCGGGCTGGCGCCGAGCCTGCCGGTGCTGGTCGCGGCGCGGGTCGCGCAGGCCGTCGGTGCGGCGATGCTGCAGGCCAACAGCGTCGCGCTGATCACCACCAGCGTGCCCGGCAACAAGCTCCGGTCGGCGCTGGGTACCCAGGCCGCGGCGCAGGCGATCGGGCTGGCGCTCGGGCCGACCGTCGGTGGGCTGCTGGTGCACGGGGTCGGCTGGCGCTGGGTTTTCATGATCAACCTGCCGGTCGGGATCGCCGGCCTGATCGCCGGCCGCTACCTACTGCCGCGCACCCGGCACGCCCGGCCGATCGGCCGGTTCGACACCGGCGGCGTGCTGCTGCTGGGCACCGCGACCACCGCCGCGCTGCTCGCCATCTCCGCCGGCTCCGGGCTGTCCGTACCGGCGGTGCTGCCGATCGCCGCGGCGCTGCTCGCCGCCGCGGCGGCGGTCGCGTTCATCGGCCGGGAACGGCGCGCCGCGGAGCCGCTGCTGGCGCTGGACCAGCTGCGCCGGCCGGTGCTCGGCGGCGGGTTGACCGCGGCGCTGCTCGGCTACCTGGTGCTGTTCGGCCCGCTGGTACTCGGGCCCTACGCGCTCGCCGCCGTCGGGGTCTCCGGCGCCGCGACCGGGCCGTACCTGACGGCGCTGCCGCTGGGATTCGCGCTCGCTGCGGTGCTCGGCGGCCGGCTGCTGCCGGCCGGGCTGGGCAACCGGGCCCGCGGCGTGCTCGGGCTCGGCCTCGCGGCGGCCGGCATGGCGGTACCGGCACTGCTCGGCGCCGCGCCGCCGGTGTTGGTGCCGGCGCTGTTCGTGACCGGATTCGGGTTGGGCATCTTCACTCCGGCGAACAACGCCGCGGTGATGGCGGCGGTACCGCACCGGGCGGCCGGCAGCGCCGGCGGGCTGGTGAACACGGCGCGCGCACTGGGTACCGCGTTGGGGGTCGCGCTGGTCACGCTGGTGCTGCATGCCGGCGGCGGTAGCGGGGTGCAATTGTCCAGCGGGCTGCTGGGAATTGTCGCGGTGGCCGCCGGTATCGTCACGCTGGTCAGCGCGGACCGTCCCGCCGCCCGTACGCAGCGGCCCTGACCGGCCGGTCCGCCGGCGTCCGCCGCCGCGCAGTGAGGACCGTCCGTGACCGAGGCCAACCCCGACGAGCAGGACCACCGGCTTCCCGACGGCGGAGACGGCTGGCGTCCCGCCGACGAGCAGGAGGGCCGGCTCGGCGACGAACCGGGCCGCCGGCCCGGCGACAACCAGGGCGGCCGGGTGCCCGCCGACGAGCAGGAGAGCCGGCCCGGCGACCAGCAGGACGGCCGGCCCGGCGACGAGCAGGTCGGTCGGCGGCTCGCCGATACCGTCGCCCGGCTGCGCCGGTCGATGCGCCGGGCGGCGCGGGCCAGCGCGCCGGACAACCCGCTGTCGGTGGCGCAGCTGGAGCTGATGGCCCGGCTCGCGGAACGGCCGGGCAGCCGGCCGGGGGAACTGGCCCGCGCCCTGCGGATCGCCCCGAACACGGTGACGACCCTGGTCAACGCGCTGGTACGGGCCCGGATGGTGCGGCGCGACGACGATCCGGCCGACCGCCGCACGGTCCACCTCACGCTCACCGCACACGGTCGGGCCACCCTCGCCCGCTGGGAGCGCACCAACGAGGCGATCCTGAGCCGGGCGCAGGCGCGGCTCGACGCCGATCAGCGGGCCGCGCTCCGCACCGCGCTGCCGGCGCTCGCCCGGCTGATCGAGGAGATCGACAGCGACACCGGGGATGGCCGCGCCGCCCGACGCTGACCGGGTGACGGCGGTGGGCGTTTGCGGTCGGCGGGACGGTCAGCGCGGCTAGGGTCGGGGCATGCACGCAGGTACCTCGGACGGTCGGTTGTTCCTGGACGTACGGGGCAAGCCCGGCGCGCCGCCGCTGCTGTACCTGCACGGTGGGCCCGGGATGGGCTGCCACGAGTTCATGGAGTGGCAGGGTGACCGGCTCAGCCAGCGCCTGCACGTGATCGGGCTGGACCAGCGCGGCACGCTGCGCTCGGCGCCGCTGGCCGACGGCGAGACGCTCGACGAGTCCGACGTGATCGCCGACTGCGAGGCGCTCCGCGAGTCGATGGGCATCCAGCGGTGGGCGGTGCTCGGACACTCGTTCGGCGGCCGGATGGCGCTGCGGTACGCGCACCGGCACCCGGAGCGGATCTCCGCGGTGCTGTTCGAGAACCCCGGCTGGGACCTCGCCGAGGCGGACCGGGCGAAGCTGCTCGCCGCCGCGCCGCTGTTCACCGAGCTGGGCGATCCGGTGTCGGCGACCCGGTGCCGCAACCTCGCCGCGGCGCCCCGGTTCGAACACTGGGAGGTCGTGGACCTGCTGGCCGGCCTGGGCGAGCGGCACCTGGAGCTGTACGTGCACCGGCCGGAGGCGCGGTCGGCGCTCGCGGCGACGCTGGCAAGCGCGTTCCCGGCCGAACTGCGCGACCGCGGCGACGCGGCCGCCCGCCGGCTGCTCGCCGCGCCGGACGTGCTCGCCTCGATGGTCGGCCTGCTGCCCGGGCTGGCCGTACCGGCGTTGCTCATGAAGGGGCGCTACGACCTGGTCACCGGGCCGTCCCAGCTGGCGGCGTTCCGGGCCGATGTACCGGACGGGCGGGTGGAGCTGTTTCCGCGCTCGGCGCACTACCCGCAGCTGGAGGAGCCGGAGCTCTATCAGACGACCGTGCAGGCGTTCGTCATCGCGCACGCCCGCTGACGCGGGCAGGTCCGGTCCGCGGACCGGGACCGTGGTCGGCCGGGACTCGGGTCAGAGGACCAGGACGCGGGCGTGGATGGAGGTGCGCTGCTGCAGCGCGGCGCGCAGCGCCCGGTGCAGGCCGTCTTCCAGGTAGAGGGCGCCGGACCACTCCACCACGTGCGGGAACAGGTCGCCGTAGAAGGTGGAGTCCTCGGCCAGCAGCCGGTCCAGGGCCAGGTTGCGCTTGGTGGTGACGAGCTGGTCGAGGCGGACCGGCCGGGGCGGGATGTCGGCCCACTGCTTCGTGGACATGCCGTGCTCGGGGTACGGCTTGCCTTCCCGCACCGCCTTGAAGATCACGACCTCACGACCCTTCTCCCCGCCTCGTCCGCTCAACAGAGTAGCGGTCGGGTCGGGGCGCGCCCTGCGCGTCGACACCGCGGCGGCTGATCCGCCCGGCGAGCCGGCGACCGACCGCCGGGCCACTCGAAGGTTCCCCAACCGCCTCGGGGCAGGCAACCTTTTGTGCGCCGGGACACGTAGGTACCCACGACGGGCATCGACCCCGGCGGGGAGGAACCGCGTGCAACGTACTGACGACGAAGAGTACGGGGAGTTCGTCGAGGCGCGCTACGACGCGCTCCGCCGGTTCGGCTACCTGCTCTGCGGCGACTGGCACCTCACCGAGGACGTGGTCGCCGCCGCGCTGACCAAGCTGTACGTGCGCTGGCCGCGGCTGATCCGCGGCGGCAACGCCGACGCGTACGTGCGGCGGATCGTGGTGACCTGCCTCGCCGACGAGCGGCGCCGCGGGTTCGCCCGCCGGGAGCGGCCGTCCGAACGCACCCCGGACCGCCTCGTCGCCGACCATGCACCGGGCACCACCGACCGGCTCGCCGCCGAACAGGCGCTCGCCACCCTGCCGCCGCGGCAGCGCGCCGCGATCGTGCTGCGGTACTGGGAGGACCAGTCCATCGAGCAGACCGCGCGGCTGCTCGGCTGCTCGACCGGCACCGTCAAGAGCCAGTGCGCCCGGGGCCTCGCCACCCTGCGGGCGCAGCTGACCGCCACCGCCTGACCCGCCGCCGTACCGACATCGTGGAGCACTGAGCGAGATGGACGAAGACGACATCAAGGATGTACTGCGGCGGGCCCTACCGGACGAGTTGCCGCCCGGCGAACTGGACCGGGCCCGGCTGCTGCGCGACGGCCACCGGCTGCGCCGCCGGCGCCGTGTCCTCGGGCTCGGCGGTACCGGCGCGGCCGCGGTCGCCGCCGTCGCGGTGGCCGTCGGTGTCGCGGCGATGCAGGCCGGCCCGGACACCCACCGGTCGGTACCCGCCGGGCCCCGGGCCAGCGCTCGCGCGACGCCGAGCCACCCGCTGCCCAGCCCGTCGAGAACACGGCCGGAGACCGACCAACAACGGATGGTCCGGCTCACCGGCGCGGTCAAGAACGCGCTCGGGCATCTCGTCCCGGAGGCCTCGTACAGCGTGGGCAACTACCCCCCGCCGACCGACGAGTACCCGCCGCTGCAGCTGATCCAGCGGCAGCACCGGTGGTACGAGGGGAAGGCCTTGCTGACCACCGCGGCCGGCACCGGATCGATCGACATCGGCATCATGCCCGCGGACGGCACCGACGCCGCGCAGGTCGCCGGCTGCGGCACGCCGGACAACCCGCCGCGGTACCAGAAGGGCACGTTCGCGTGCACGACCCGGTACTACAACGGGCTGGCGGTGTCGGTGCGGACCGAACGCAACCCGAACGGCGCCCGCATCGTGCACGTCGCGGCTCGGCTGGACGCCGCCACCGTCGTCTCGGTCGAGGTGTCGAACATCGATCCCAACGACGCATCGGCGCAGCGGCTGGCGCCGGCGCCGAACCCGCGGGCGGCCAAGCCGGTGGTGTCCGACGACCAGGCCGTCGCGCTCGCCACCGACCCGAGCCTCTCGCTGGGCTGAGCGCCCGGATCGAACCCGGACGAGGGTGCCCAGCAACCCGACAGCCGCGCCGACGCCGGGAGGCGCGGGCCGGCCGGGCGACGCGGAAGCCTCGAGTCGACCGGCCCGGCGACACCGGAGGCGCGGGTCGCGCGGCCCAGCGGCGGTCGGGCCCGGATCCGCGGCGACGATGCGCGGGTCAGCCGGCGATGGTGGCGCGGATGCCCCAGGCGCCCCGCCACGTATCGCCCGGCGCCAGCACGATCAGGTCCTGGCCGGAACGTAGCGCGTCCGGCGGGCAGGTCATCGGCTCCACCGCGAGCGAGCGGCGGGTCCGCGGCGGCTTCGCGGTGTCCGCGGTGAACAGCTGCACCCAGCCGAACGACTCGTCCGCCCACAGCGTCACCGTGTGCCCGCCCGGGCTGGTCAACGTCACCTCGACGGTCCCCGCGTCCCCGCGGGACAGGTTGGTGAACGCGGTGTCCAGCACCGTGTCGCCGATCGGCCGCGAGGTACCGAAGTCGTACCCGGTGCCGGCGACCGGATCGGTGCGCACCGGCAGGCCCCGCTCGTCGGTGCGCAGCACCGTACGGGCCGGCACCCGCAGCAGCCACTCGTCGAGCGGGCCGGGCAGCCGCAGGTACGGGTGGCAGCCGAGGCCGAACGGCGCCGGCGCGTCGGCCAGGTTGCGCACGCTGTGCTCGGCCCGCAGGCCGTGCTCGGACACCGTCCACCGGGTGGTCAGCGCCAGCGACCACGGGTACCCGGGCTGGGCCGGCACCGCGCAGCCGACCGTGACGGAGTCGGGCGTACCGGCGAGGCGGCGCCACGGCATCCAGCGCACCAGGCCGTGGATGGCGTTGTGCTTGGCCGGCTCGCTCAGCGCCAGCTGGTGCTCGCCGCCGCCGAACTCGTAGCGGCCGTCCCGGAGGCGGTTCGGCCACGGCGCGAGCTGGGCGCCGGCGCCGCCGGGACAGATCTCGTCGGTGCCGTACCCGTCGAGGACCGGGACGTTGCGCACCCCGTACGCGCGGATGCCGCCGCCGACCTCGACCACGGTGGCGCGGTGCGTGCCGGCCTCGATGTCCCACTGTTCGCCCGAGAGCGCCATGCCGCGCAGCCTTCCTGTGCCGGTGGATCCCGACAGGAATCTACCGAGCCGGGGCAGGCTCGGCGGCACGATCCACCGCGGCCGGACCCGAACGCGTGGCTTCGGTGTCGTACCGGGCGCGGGCGGCCTCGACGTCGTCCATGTGCCGCTCGGTCCACTCCCGCACCGCGACCAGCGGCGGGGCGAGACTGCGGCCGAGGTCGGTCAGCGCGTAGCCGACCGACGGCGGCGAGGTCGGGTACACCCGGCGGGTCACGAAGCCGTTGCGCTCCAGCGCCCGCAGGTTCGCGGTCAGCACCTTCTGGCTGACGCCCTCGATCTGCCGGCGCAGCTCGCCGAACCGGTGTTCTCGCGTCAGCAGCGCACCGACGATCAACGCGGTCCACTTGTTCGCGATCACGTCGAGCAACGGCCGGCAGGGGCACTGCGCCAGATAGGCATCGTAATGATGTTCGTGCTGGTCATCGGTGGTTTCCATCGGGTACCTAGGCTACAAGATTGTGCCTACTGGCCAACCGGCACCGGCCGTTCGATGATCGTCACGAGACCACCGGGAGACGGGAGAGCAGTGATGCGGGCGATGGTGTGCGACGGCTTCGGCGGTCCGGAGGTGCTGCAGCCGGCCGAGCTGCCCCGACCCGAGCCGCTCGGTACCGAGGTGCTCGTCCGGGTGCACGCGGCCGGGGTGAACCCGGTCGACTGGAAGACCCGCGCCGACGGCGAGACGCCGGCACCCGTCGGGCCCGGCCCGTACGTGCTCGGCTGGGACGTCTCCGGTGTGGTCGAGCAGGTCGGCATCGGGGTGACCCGGTTCGCGGTGGGCGACGAGGTGTACGGGATGCCGTGGTTCCCGCGCCAGGCGGGCGGTTACGCGCAGTACGTGACGGCGCCGTCCCGGCAGTTCGCCCGCAAGCCGGCCGGGCTCGAGCACGTCGAGGCGGCCGGTCTGCCGCTCGCCGGGCTCACCGCCTGGCAGGCGCTCGTCGACACTGCCGACGTACGCCCCGGGCAGCGGGTCCTGGTGACCGCCGCGGCCGGCGGCGTCGGCCACCTCGCCGTGCAGATCGCCAAGGCCCGCGGCGGGTACGTGCTGGGTACCGCCAGCGCCGGCAAGCACGAGGTGCTGCGCTCGCTCGGCGTGGACGAGCCCATCGACTACACCAGCGTCGACGTGGCGGACACGGTACGAGACGTCGACGTGGTGCTCGACCTCGTCGGCGGCGCCGCCGGCCCGTCGCTGCTGCGGGTGCTGCGCCCCGGCGGGATCCTGATCCCGATCGCGGGCGGGGCAAGCGACGCCGCGGTCGCGGCCGCGGCGGACGCCGGGGTACGTGCGGCCACCGTCCTGGTCGAACCGGACGGGGCGGCACTGACCGAGCTGTCCCGGCTGGTCGACGGCGGCCGGCTCGGGGTACGGGTGGCGGCGACGTTCCCGCTGGCCGACGCGGCCGAGGCACACCGGCTGGGTGAGCAGGGCCGTACTCTCGGCAAGATCGTCCTCACCGTGTCGTGACCGGGTGCCGGATCCGTTCCCGGAGAGGCGCGGGCCCGCGTCGCTTCGACGCTGGTCGTCCACCGGTGATTGCGGCAACGATGGCGGTTGTCCACCGGATGGTGCTTGCCACAGGGCACTGATTGTCCACAGGACACTGGTTGTCCACAGGGGTGCTGGTTGTCCACAGCCCCGCGGCAGCCGGCGGCCGATGGCCGTTTCGACAGCTAGCGTGGATGCCGGGGTGCCCCCCAGGGTGGGTGGGGGTGTCTCTCCCCCCCCCCCCCCCCCCCCCCCCCCCCCCCCCCCCCCCCCCCCCCCCCCCCCCGCCGAAACATCCACCACGGCCGGTCAGCGCCGGTCAGGGGTCCTCGCTCGCCGGTGCCGGGCCGCGGCCGTCGTAGCGGCGCAGCGCCGGGAATACCAGAGCCAGCACCACGATCACCGCGGTCGCGGCGAGGCCGCCCGCGGTCCAGGCGGCGGTCGGCCCGAACGCCTGGGCGGTCAGCCCGGCGCGCACGTCACCGAGCCGGGGCCCGCCGGCGACCACCGCGGTGAACACGCCCTGCAGCCGGCCGCGCAGCTCGTCCGGCGCGTGCAGCTGCAGGATCGTCTGCCGGTAGACGGAGCTGACCAGGTCGGCGCAGCCGGCGGCGGCGAGGAACAGCACGGCGAGCCACAGCGAGTGCGCGAGCCCGGCCGCGGCGACCGCGAGCCCCCAGCAGGCGACCGCCCCGACCAGCGCCAGGCCCTGCCGCCGGATCCGGCCGATCCAGCCGGAGAACAGCCCGCCGACGACCGCGCCGATGGCGATCGCCGAGTACAGCCAGCCGGCCGCCCCCTCACCGCCGAACTGCATCCGGGCCACGGCGGGAAACAGCGCCCGCGGCATCGCCAGTACGTTCGCGGTCAGGTCGGCGGCGAACGACAGCCACAGCAGCGGGGTGGCGGCGATGAACGCCAGCCCGGACAGCACGGCGCGCAGGTCCGGCCGGTTCTGCCGGCCGAGCGGCGGCATCGCCGGCAGCCGGAAGCTCGCCCACAGCGACACCGTGAACAGCACGGCGTCGACCCCGTACGCGGCGGCGTAGTGGCCGGTGCCGAGCACCGCGCCGGCGAACAGCGGCCCGATCACGGTGGCCACGCTGGACACGGTGAAGTTGAGCGTGTTGGCGGACGGCACCAGCCCGGTCGGTACCAGCCGGGGCACGATCGCGCCGCGGGTCGGCGACACCACCGCGAAGCCGACCGCCTGCAGCGCGGTCAGTACCAGCAGCAGCACCGGGCTGTTGAGCCCGAGCAGCGCCTGGGCCAGCAGCGTGAGGGTGACGCCCCAGGTGAACAGCGAGCCGACCAGGATCAGCCGTCGCCGGTCCAGCACGTCGGCGATGGCGCCGCCCCAGATCGCGAACACCACCAGCGGGACCAGCCCGGCGAGGCCGAGGTAGCCGTTCCACGCCGGCTGGTGGGTGATCGCGTCCATCTGCACCGGTACGGCCACCGCGGTGACCTGGAAGCCGATGAACGAGACGCCGTTGCCGATCCACATCCGCCGGTACGCCGGGTAGCGCAGCGGCCGGGTGTCCACGGCGACGCGGCCGAGCGGGCCTCGGCGCGCGGCGGTACCGGTATCGGAGGGTTCGGTGTCCGAGGAGGGGGTGCGGGTCACGGGGCGAGCCGCTCCAGCAGCCACGTTGCGCCGTCCCGGCGGTACCGCAGGCGGTCGTGCACCCGGTTCTCCCGGCCCTGCCAGAACTCGACGGTCTCGGGTGCGAGCCGGAAGCCGCCCCAGTGCGGCGGGCGCGGCACGCTGGTGCCCTCGGGCCACCGGGCCGCGTACGAGGCGAACGCGGTGTCCAGCACGTCCCGGGAGTCGATCACCTGCGACTGCGGGCTGGACCAGGCGCCGAGCTGGGAGCCGCGCGGCCGGGTCGCGAAGTACGCGTCCGACTCGGCCGGGTCGACCCGGCTCACCGGGCCGCGGACCTGCACCTGCCGGCGCAGCCCGTACCAGGGGAAGGTGACCGAGGCGTACGGGTTCGCCGCGAGCTGCTCGCCCTTCGCCGAGGTGTAGTTGGTGTAGAACACCAGCCCGGCCGCGTCGTACGCCTTGAGCAGCACGGTGCGGCTGGCCGGACGGCCGGCGGGGTCGGCGGTGGCGACCACCATCGCGTTCGGCTCGGGCAGGCCGGCGTCGGTGGCGTCGGTGAGCCAGCGGCCGAGCTGGACGTGCCAGTCGGCGGCAAGATCGGCCGGTGCGATGCCGATGCTGGCATACTCCGCACGCATCGTGGCGAGTCGGGCGGAGTCGATCGGCGCTGGCGTGTCGGGCACCAGCACATCTTCTCCCGGGCCCCGACCGGTCCAGGTGTCGAATGCGACACAGCGGGCGCCGTTCGCCGCTGGCTGACAGGTTGACTCGGTAGTGATACCCGACATCGGCGGCGAGACGACGAGATCTGGAGACAGCGGATGGCGGACTTCACACCGGGACTGGAGGGCGTGGTCGCCTTCGAGACCGAGATCAGCGAGCCGGACAAGGCCGGCGGTTCGCTGCGGTACCGCGGCATCGACATCGAGGATCTGATCGGCCGCGTCTCGTACGGGGACGTGTGGGGGCTGCTGGTGGACGGCGAGTTCGGGCACGGGCTGCCGCCGGCCGAGCCGTTCCCGGTGCCGGTGCACACCGGCGACGTACGGGTCGACGTGCAGAGCGCGGTGGCCCAGCTGGCGCCGCACTGGGGGCTCGGGCAGCTGCTCGACATCGACGACGCGCGGGCCCGCAGCGACCTGGCCCGGGTGTCGGTGACCGCGCTGTCGTTCATCGCGCAGTCGGCGCGCGGTGTCGGCCTGCCGGCGGTACCGCAGAAGATCATCGACCGGGCCGGCACCATCGTCGAGCGGTTCATGACCCGCTGGCGCGGCGAGCCGGACCCGCAGCACGTCCGGGCGGTCGACGCGTACTTCACCTCCGCCGCCGAGCACGGGATGAACGCGTCCACGTTCACCGCCCGGGTGATCGCCTCGACCGGGGCGGACGTGGCGGCGGCGATGTCCGGCGCGATCGGCGCCCTGTCCGGCCCGCTGCACGGCGGCGCGCCCAGCCGGGTACTGCACATGATCGAGCAGGTGGAGAACACCGGCGACGCCGAGTCGTACGTGCGGGGCGTGCTCGACCGCGGCGAGCGGCTGATGGGCTTCGGTCACCGGGTGTACCGGGCGGAGGACCCGCGGGCGGCCGCGCTGCGCCGGGTCGCGCGGGAGCTGTCCGCACCCCGGTACGAGGTGGCCGAGGCGCTGGAGCGGGCCGCGCTGGCGGAGCTGGCGGCGCGCAAACCCGACCGGGTGCTCGCCACCAACGTCGAGTTCTGGTCCGCGGTGGTGCTGGACTTCGCGGAGGTACCGGCGGAGATGTTCACCTCGATGTTCACCTGTGCCCGGGTCGGCGGCTGGTCGGCGCACATCCTGGAGCAGAAGAAGCTGGGCCGGCTGGTCCGCCCGTCGGCCCGCTACGTCGGCCCGGGGCCGCGCCGGCCCGCCGACATCCCCGGCTACCCCACCGTGCACACCCTCTGACGGCCCCCGGGTGCCGGGCCGCGGCGGTACCCGGTGCCGGCGGCGGCGGCGTGGTTGGCAGGATGGTGGGCGGCAGCGTCGCCGTGAGATGCCCGCCCGACCAGGGAGCGTGACGTGGGTCTGCCCGACATTCGGATTCCGGCCGAGTTGCTGCCCGCCGACGGCCGGTTCAACTGCGGCCCGAGCAAGATCCGGCCCGAGCAGGTCGCCGCGCTGTCCGCGGTCGCCGGCGACTACCTGGGTACCTCGCACCGCCAGCGCACCGTCCGCGACCAGGTGGCGCGGCTGCGCCGCGGGATCGCCGCGCTGTTCGGCGCCCCGGACGGGTACGAGGTGGTGCTCGGCAACGGCGGCACCACCGCGTTCTGGGAGGTCGCCACGTTCGGTCTGGTGCGCGAGCGGGCCCAGCTGGCGAGCTTCGGCGAGTTCGGGCAGAAGCTGGTCGACGCGATGACGGCGGCGCCGTTCCTGGCCGACCCGAGCGTGCGGACCGCTCCGCCCGGCGAGGCGGTCGCGCTCACCGGCGAGGACGGCGTCGACGTGTACGGCACGCCGCAGAACGAGACGTCCACCGGCGCCGCGGTGCCGGTACGCCGGGTCGACGGCGGGTTGATGCTGCACGACGCGACGAGCGGTGCCGGCGGCCTGCCGGTCGACCTGGCCGAAACCGACTGCTACTACTTCGCGCCGCAGAAGTGCCTCGGCTCGGAGGCTGGGCTGTGGCTCGCGATCCTGTCCCCGGCGGCGCTGGAGCGGGCCGCGGAGATCCACGCCTCCGGCCGGTACGTGCCGGCGTTCCTCGACCTGACGGTGGCGATCGACAACTCGCGCAAGGACCAGACGTACAACACGCCGTCGCTGTCGACGATCCTGCTGGCCGCCGAGCAGGTCGACTGGATCCTGGCCAACGGCGGGCTGGACTGGTCGGTGCGGCGCTGCGCCGAGTCCGCCGCGATCCTGTACGACTGGGCCGAACGCACCGACTACACGACGCCGTTCGTGACCGACCCGGGGCTGCGCTCGACCGTGGTCGGCACGGTCGACCTGGCCGACGGGATCGACGCGACGACGGTGTCCGCGGTGCTGCGGGCGAACGGGGTGCGCGACACGGAGCCGTACCGCAAGCTCGGCCGCAACCAGCTGCGGGTGGCGCTGTTCCCGTCGATCGAGCCGGCCGACGTGGCGGCGCTGACCCGCTGTGTGGACCACGTCGTCGGTCAGCTCGCCTGACCCGATCGGTTGTCCGACACGGGGCGGCCCGGCCCCGATACAGGCCGCTGACCGGCACCGACGTCGATCCGTACCGGACTGTCGGATCGACGATTATCTCGGTGAGTGTCGGCGTGCCCTGGCATCCACCCGCTAGGGTTCGGCGTACCGTGACGTGACGGCGTGTCGAGGGACGGAGGACAGCGATGCGGCCAGTACGCTTCGTCGCCCTCTCCGAGGACGGTCAGGCTCTCGTCCTCGCAGACGAGGTCGGACGCCTGCTGACCCTGCCGATCGACGATCGGGTGGGTGCGGCGGTCCGGCACGAGCAGACGACCCCGCGCACCCAGTTCGGTGCCGCCACCGACCCGGCGACCGCCGAGGCCGCCCTGTCGCCGCGCGACATCCAGTCCCGGATCCGGTCCGGCGAGTCGGCCGAGGAGGTCGCGCGCATCGCCGGTGTCCCGGTCGACCGGGTTCTCCGCTACGCCGGCCCGGTGCTGCAGGAGCGCGCCATGCTGGCGCAGCACGCCCGGCGCACCCGGCTGCGTTCCTCCGAGCGTGGCGCCACCCTGGCCGAGATCGTGGACACCCGGCTCACCCAGCACGGCGTCGACGCCGAGGGCGTGTCCTGGGACGCCTACCGGCGCGACGACGGCACCTGGCGGGTCACCGCGAGTTGGGCGTCCGGCAAGGCCACCGCGCAGGCGGTGTGGGCGCTGGACAAGGCGCGTCAGGTGGTCACGCCGGACGACGACATGGCCCAGTTCCTGTCCACCGAGCGGCCGGCACCGCTGCTCGGCCAGGAGCCCGAGCCGGAGCCGGCGGCTCGGTCCGGGCACTCGTTGACCAGGCCGGACGCCGGCCGGTCGCGCCCCGAGCAGACCCGCCCGGAGCCCGGCGGCGGGCACGGCCTGCCGACCAAGACCACCCGGCGCGAGGTGCGCCGGCTGCCCGAGACGGCGCGGACCACGCTGGATCGGCCGCTGTCGGCGCCGAGCCGGCCGGGCGAGTCGGCGCCGGCCCGTCCCGCCGCCGAGCCGCTGTTCCCGGCGCCGGAGCGGCGCAGCGCCGACACCGGCCCGACCGAGGCACCGGCGCGTCGCGCCGCCGAGCCGCTGCGGCCGGCCGGGGAGCGGCGGCCGAACGCCGAGCCGCTGCGTCCCACCGGGCAGTCCGAGTCGGCCCGGCCGGCCGCGCGCAGCGAGCCGGTCCGGCCCGCCGGGCTCGGCGAGCCGCGCCGCTCCACCAGCGACACCCGCGGCCCGGGTTTCGTCGAGGACGAGGCGGACGGGCGCGAGCTGCCGGCGGTGCCGTCGCTCGCGGTGCTGCGGCCGCGGCGCAACGAGCAGGGTGCCACCGGCGCCCGGTCCCGGCTGCCCAGCTGGGACGACGTGCTGTTCGGCGACGGCAACACCCAGCAGGGCGGCCGCTGACCGCCGCCCGCTCGACCACGAGAAAGCCCGCCCCGGATGACCGGGGCGGGCTTTCTCGTGGTCGCCGGTCAGTGGATGGGTTCGAACCGGAGGTGCGGGCGTCGGCCCTGCCGGACCCGGAACGCGATCGCGACCAGGGCGGTGAGCACCGCCACCGCCAGCACGCCGTGCAGCAGCCCACGGGTCAGGTAGCCGCCGCCGGTGTGGTCGACGGCGTAGGTGGCGAGCTCCCGACTGAACCAGAACGGCAGCACTCGCGCCGAGGTGTCGTCCGGGTCGAGCATCATCTGCAGCCCGACCACCGCGAGCAGCACCAGCGTGCCCTCCAGCTCGCGCGGCAGCACGACGCTCAGGGCCAGCCCGAACGACGCCGACACCAGTACGGTCAGCGCCATGATCGCGGCGATCGCACCGTACCGGACGTCGTGCTGGTCCAGCCGGACGAGCAGGAAGTACGGGGCGCTGAGCAGCACGCCGACCGCCCACAGCGCGGCCAGCCGACCGGCGATCAGGTGCCGGGCGGCGTAGCCGGACAGCCGTAACCGCGGCTCGATCGCCCGCGCCGCGCTGCCGGCGAACAGCGCCGCGGTGGACAACGCCCAGCCCAGTCCCAGGCACACGAACCGGATCGACTGGCCGAGATGGTCGCCGCGGCGGCTGAGGTAGAACGCCAGCGGCAACAGCAACAGGATGATCAGCACCACCCGGCGCCGCGCCATCTCGCGCACCGCCATCTCCGCCACCACCAGGGTCTTCGTCATGACCGCCCTCCGCATCGCCACGCCCGACACCCGGCCCCACCGCCACCCGGCCGGTACCTGCCGGGCCAGGCGATGCCGTCTCCTGGCCGGTACCTGACGTCACCGCGCCCGGTCATGCCGCCGCCTCCGCCCTCGTCAGGTCCAGCACGGTGTCGACCCGGTCCAGCTGGTTGAGCAGGTGGGTGACCACCACGATGGCCGTGCCGCCGTCCCGCCAGCGCCACACCTGGTGCCAGAAGTCGAGGTAGGAGCCGCGGTCGAAACCCTGGTACGGCTCGTCCAGCAGCAGCACGTCCGGGGTGCCGAGCCGGGCCAGCGACAGGTTCAGCTTCTGCCGGGTACCGCCGGACAGGTGCCGTGCCAGCACGCCCGGCTTCGGCGCCCAGTCCAGTGCGGTGGCCTGGCCGAGGCCGGCCCGGCGGGCGGCGGACCGGTCCAGGCCGCGGCCGGCCCCGATCAGCACGAAGTGCTCGTCGGCGGTGAGGAAGTCGCTGACCCCGCCGTCCTGCGGGCAGTACCCGAGCCGCCCGTCGATCCGTACCGTGCCGCGGTCCGGCCGGGCCAGCCCGGCGCAGATGCGCAGCAGGGTGCTCTTGCCGGAGCCGTTCGCGCCGATGACCGCGGCGACCTCGCCGGCCCGTACGGTCAGGTCGACATCGGCGAGCACGGTGCGCCGCCGGTACCGCTTGGTGATGCCGCGCACCGCGAGCCGCACCGGTCCGACCACGCGACCGGGCGGGGCGGGCGTCGGGCCGCCGACACTCGCCGCGACCGCCGCCGCGTACGTGTCCGGCGGGCCGAACGCGGCGAGCGGCGACTCACCGCTGTCGCGCAGGTGCGCCGCCGCCTCCGCCACCACGTGCCCGGTCAGGTCCGAGCCGAGCCCGTGCCGGTGCAGTTCAGCGGCCAGCGCGGCCAACCATCCGTCCATCCTCATCGGGCCCCTCCGGTATCCGTGGTCACCGGGCGCGCCGCCGGGATCCGTCCTCATCGCGCCGCTCCCGCATCCGTCGTCATGGGGCGCCACCAACATCCGTGTTCGCTGGGCGCCACCAGCATTCGTGCTCACCGGGTGCCACCAACATTCGTGCTCTTGCGCCCCACCAGCATTCGGCTCATTGGGCGCCGCCGGCATCCGTGCGCACCGGGGCGCGGCCGGCATCCGTGCTCACCCCGACACCTCCGGTCGACAGGATCGCGCTGACCCGCCCGGCGAAGCCGGACCAGTCGGTCGCCGCCTGCCGCAGCGTGGTCTCGCCCGCCGCGGTGAGCCGGTAGTACTTGCGGGCGGGGCCGGACTCGCCGCCCCGCCAGCGGGCGGCGATCAGTCCGGCCCGTTGCAGCCGCAGCAGCACCGGGTAGAGCGTGCCGCCCTGGATCGGGCCGAGGCCGGCGGCGGCGAGCCCCTGCGCGAGCTGGTACCCGTACGACTCGCCGCCGGCGAGCGTGCCCAGCACGCACAGGTCGAGTACGCCGCGCAGCCACTGCGCCCGCCGATCCTGTTCCACCCCGGCAACCTAGCACGTATCACGGCCAGCTAGATAGCCGCACTACCTACTGACGACAAGGAGCGGCTCGAGACGGGCCGCGCTGCCGACCGCAGTACGGTCAGGCGCCGAGGAGATGCTCGCTGAGCAGCTGATGGACCGGGTGCGGGCCGAGCTCGCTGCGGAACAGCAGCAGCCGGTCGACCGGGAACGGGGCGCCGGCGAACCCGCGCAGCAGATCGAGGTCGGCGGCCAGCTCGGCCGGGCCCACCTTGTCGCCGGGCCGGGCCAGGGTCAGGTGTGGCCGGAACGGCTTGTCGTCGTACGGCAGGCGGGCGCGGCGCAGCTGCCGCCGGACGCCGCGAGCCAGCCCCGCGAACGCGTCCAGCGCACCGTCGTCGGCACCGTCGACGCCCGTCCACAGCACCGCGAACCGGCCCCGGCCGAACCGGCCGCCACCGGCCAGCCGCAACCGCAGCGGCGCGGCCGGGGCGGCCGCGGCGGTCAACGCCGCCGACACGTCGGGCACCCGGGTCTCCGGCACGTCGCCGAGGAACGCGACGGTCACGTGCCAGTGGGCGCGGTCGGCGAGCCGGGCGGCGGCCCGGAACGTGGCGAGCCCGTCGACCAGCTCACCCAGCTCGGCGAGCGCCTCGGCCGGCGGCCGGACCGCGACGAACAGCCGCACGCTCGGCCCCTCCACGGCTGGCCGGCCCGGTCGCCGCGGCCTGCGGGGCGCCGGATGCCGGCGGTCCGGTGGGCTCACAGCGTCGCGTCGGCGAGCAGCTGACGCAGGTGGTCGACCGGTGCCCGGTCGCCATCGATCGTGGCGGCGTCGGCCGGCACCCGGTTCCACAGCCAGCACAACATCGTCGGCGGGTCGGCCCGGACCGTGACCTCCCCCGTACCGCCCGGGGTCAGCTCGACGCCCGCCGCGGTGGCCCGCACCGCGAACCGGGTGCCGCCGGCGTCCAGGCAGACCGACCGGCCGTCGCCGGCGCGCAGCAGCGCGGCGGTGTCCGGGTCGTCCGGGTACGCGTTCGTCCCCCAGGTGAGCATGATGCGCAGCACCTCGTCGATGCCGTCGGTCGCCAGGTCGGCCGGCACCGGGGTGACCGCGTCCGCGGCGAGTTCCGCGTCGATGCGGTGGATCGCCGTCTCCTGCGCCATCCGCCGCAGCCAGAACGCGACCGTCTGGTCGCCGGGATAGAACGTCCAGGTCGAGTCGGCCGGCGAGTGCCGGTCGAACTCGGCCGACAGCTCGGCGAACGACCGGTCGAACAGCGCGAGGGTCGGCTCGGCGTCGAGGTCCGGCGGCCAGTTGGTCGGCCGCTCGCCCTGCTGCATCGCCGCGACCTTGTGCAGGTAGACCTGGGCGACGTGCCGGACCAGGTCGTCGACCGACCAGTCGGGGCAGCTCGGCACCGGCGCGGCCAGCCGGTCGGCGGCCACCGCGCGCAGCCGCGCCGCATCGGCGGCCAGACACTCGCGGTAGCGCGCCGGCGTCAGGGCGGTGCTGGCCGCGGGGTCGTTCGAGTGGGCAACGTCCATGGCGCCACCCTGGCACAACCCACCGACACTTCCACCGCCAACGCCGAACCGCCGCCCGCCGAACCGCCGCCCGGCGACCCGGCGACCCGGCGATAAGCCGGCCCGGTCGGCAGGCGGTACCCGGAGCGCCCTGGCCAGGGGGTCGCGCGGCCCGCACCGATCGAAGCGACGATCCCGGGGGTTCACCACCTCGCGCAGCCGCCGAAACGAGCCCGACACCGACCCGAAACGGCCGCACCCGAGAACCCGCCACGTGCCGGTCCGCCGGATGGCGGCCCGGCACGGTCAGCGGGCTGCGTGCACGCGGCCGGCCGGGCAGCCGGCGGCGGCCACCGGCTGATCGTCCGGCGCTGCCCGGCGCGGTGCCGGGATCACCGGCAGCGGGGCGACCAGCCGGGGGTGTGGCACCGGCCGTACCCGCATCGCCAGGCGCGCACCGCGCCGGTGCGACCGGTACCCGAGGACGGCGGCCGCGGCGAGGATCGAGGCGACGCCGCCGACCCACAGCGTGGAGCGGGCGCCGAGTACGCCGGCGAGCCAGCCGACGATCGGCGCGAACACCGGCGTGGCGCCCTGGAACACCAGCACGTACAGGGCCATCACCCGGCCGCGGAACTGCTCGCCGACGCCCAGCTGGATGCGCTGGTTCGCCGCCTGGGCCAGGTAGATCATGAAGAACCCGGTGAGGAACAGGATCCCGGTCGCGGCCAGGTAGCCGGGGGCGAACCCGGCGAGCGTCTCGAACACGCCGAACCCGAACGCCGCCCCGATCACCGTGTACGAGGAGGGCCGCGAGCTGCGCCGGCTCGATGCCAGCGCGCCGACCAGCGCGCCGGCCGCGAGCGCCGTGGTGAGCAGTCCGAACGAGGCGGCGCCGCGATGGAACACGGTCTTGGACAGCAGCGCCAGGGTCAGCTGGAAGTTGAACCCGAGCGCGCCGATCACCAGCATCAGCGCCATCGGCAGCAGCAGGTCGGGGCGGCGCGCCGCGTACCGGATGCCGTCGGCGATGCGGGCGTCGGGCACCCTGCGGCGCGCCGACCGGTACAGCTCGGCCGGGCGCATCAGGGCGAGCGCGGTGAGCGTCGCGGCGTAGGTCAGCGAGTTGAGCAGGAACACCGGGCCGGTGCCGATCAGCGAGATGGCCACGCCGGCGATCGCCGGTCCGACGATCCGGGC
This sequence comes from Actinocatenispora sera, assembly GCF_018324685.1. Lineage (NCBI taxonomy): Bacteria > Bacillati > Actinomycetota > Actinomycetes > Micromonosporales > Micromonosporaceae > Actinocatenispora > Actinocatenispora sera. The sequence goes on from NZ_AP023354.1 coordinate 412,659, forward strand.
GGCGTTGAACACCGCGGAGTTGAGCGAGATCGCGTTGGGCAGCAGCGCGCCGCCGACCATCTCGGACACGAACGACTGCCGGGCCGGGTTGTCGATCGCGTTCGCGGTGCCGAGGCAGGCGGCGAGCAGCAGCACGTGCCACAGCTGGATCGCCCCGGTGAGGGTGAGCAGGCCGAGCGCGACGGCGACCAGGCCGGCGCCGACGTTGGTGAACATCAGCAGCGTGCGCTTGTCGTACCGGTCGGCGAGCTTCCCGCCGTAGAGGGTGAGCGCGACGACGGGCAGGAACTGCAGCGCGGTGACCCAGCCGAGGGCGGCGCCGGAGTTGTGCGACAGGTGCAGCACCGTCCAGTCCTGGGCGGTGAACTGCATCCAGTTGCCGATGAGCGAGACCACCTGGCCGGTGGCGAACAGGCGGTAGTTGCGAACCTTGAGCGAGCGGAAGGTGTGGGCCACGGAAGCGTTCATGTGGCGGGCGGGTCGCCTCCTCGAAGCGGTCGGTACGTCGGTGTTGCCGACGGTCCGACCGGCGCCCCGCGCGCGTGCCCGGCTACTCGGCCTGGGCGATGCGGGCCAGCAGTTCGGCGGCGCGACGGAGCGTCTCGCGCTCCTCGCCGGTCAGCTCGGCCAGCCGTTGGGCCAGCCACGCGTCCCGCGCCTTCCGGTCCGCCACGACGATCTGTCGCCCCTGCTCGGTGGGGGCGAGGATGACCTGCCGCCCGTCGGTCGGGTGTGGCGTGCGTTGCACCAGCCCGCGCCCCTCCAGCGCCGCCACCGTCCGGGTCACGGACGGCGGCTGCACCCGTTCGGCGTCGGCCAGCTCCTTCGGCGACAGCGCGCCGGCCAGCTCGAGGCTGGTCAGTGCGGACAGCTGGCTCTGGGTGAGCTCGCTGACCGGGCGGGCGCGACGCAGCCGGCGGTTGAGCCGGGTGATCGCGGTCCGCAGGGTCGCGGCGAGTTGCGCCGAGCTGACCCTCCTGGTGGAGCCGGTGCCCCCACGTGTCATGGCACCAGGATGACACGTGGCCGCCGGGGGTGGCGTGAACGGTCGGGCCGTCACGAAGCCGGCACCACGGTCGGCGCCGGCCCCGGTCGTTAGCCTAGCTCATTACCTTCGCTAACGAACACGATTCGTGCCGGCCGTCACCCGCACCGTGACCGCGGTAACGATCATCCTTCGGTACGGACCAGGACGACGTACCGCAGCCCGGTGGTGGTCGCCGCGAACTCGTCGACCCGGACGAAACCCGACGAGCCGACCACCTTGAGCGCCCGCTCGTTGTCCGCCGCGACCGTCACCCGGAACGCCGGCGGCGCGAACCGCTCCCGCCCGTACGCCAGGCCGACGGCGAGCGCCCGCCGGCCCAGCCCCTGCCCGGTACGCGACGGGCGCAGCCCCCCGCCGGTGTCGAGCGCGGCGTCGTCGTAGCGCCAGCCGGGCACCCGGCCGTCCGGACCGAACGACCGGAACCCGATCAGCTCGCCGCCGTCCACCAGCGCGACGAACCCGTTCACCGGATCCAGCAGCGGTGCCGCCTCGGTCATGTCGTACCGCTGGTACGGCGCCGGGTAGCGCCACGTGGCGATGTCCGCGGCGTACTCCGGCGTCATGGCGACGATGCGCATGCCGACAGCAGACCGCGCTTCGCCCCGGCTGACAACCCGGTTCAGTGCACGCCGAGCCAGGCCTCGATCGGGTGGATCGCGAAGTACACCGCGAAGAACGCGGCGACGACCCAGAGCAGCCAGTGGATCTTCCTGGCCTTGCCGACCGCGACCTGCAGCACCACGTAGGCGAGGAAGCCGGCGCCGATGCCGTTGGTGATCGAGTACGTGAAGGGCATCAGGATGATGGTCAGAAACGCCGGGACGGCGATCTCGAACTTCGTCCACGGGATGTCCTTGACCTGCGTCATCAGCAGGAACCCGACCACCACCAGGGCCGGCGCCGCGGCCTGTGACGGCACGATGCCCACCAGCGGCGAGAAGAACATGGCCAGCGCGAACAGCACCCCGGTGACCAGGTTCGAGAAGCCGGTCCGGGCGCCCTCGCCGACGCCCGCGGCGGACTCGACGAAGCAGGTGTTCGACGAGGCGGACGCGGCACCGCCGGCCATTGCGGCCAACCCGTCGATGAACAGGACCCGCCCGATGCCGGGCAGGTGGCCCTTCTCGTCCACCAGGCCGGCCTCGTTGCTGACGCCGATGATGGTGCCCATCGCGTCGAAGAAGTCCGACAGCACCAGGGTGAACACGAACAGCACCGCGGTGATCGCGCCGGCCGAGGCGAACCCACCGATCAGGTCCACCTTGCCGACCAGCCCGAAGTCCGGCAGCGCCACGACCTTGTCCGGCAGCGTCGGGGTGGTCAGCCCCCAGCCGTGCTTGGGCACCGTGACGATCGCGTTCAGGATCATCGCGAGCACCGTCGAGACCACGATGCTGATCAGGATGGCGCCGCGCACCTTGCGGATCAGCAGGACCAGGGTGAGCAGCACGCCGAAGCAGAAGACGATGACGGGCCAGCCGCGCAGCACGTTGTCGAGGCCCAGCTGCACCGGCGTGGAGGCTCCGGGCGTCTGGATGCGGGTGACGAAGCCGGCGTCGACGAACCCGATGAACGCCACGAACAGCCCGATGCCGACGCTGATCGCCTGCTTCAGCGGCAGCGGGATCGCCGCCATGATGGCCTGCCGCAACCCGGTGACCACCAGTACGCAGATCACCGCGCCCTCGATGACGACCAGCCCCATCGCCTGCGGCCAGGTCATCTGCGGGGCCAGCTGGAACGCGACGACGCCGTTGAGGCCCAGGCCGGCGGCGATCGCGAGCGGCAGGTTGCCGCCGACCCCCATGATGATCGTCATCACCGCGGCGACCAGCGCGGTCGAGGTGACCAGCTGCGCGTTGTTCAGGTGGTGGCCGAGCTTGTCGGTCGCGCCGCCGAGGATCAGCGGGTTGAGCACCAGGATGTAGGCCATCGTGAAGAACGTGGCGAGTCCGCCGCGGATCTCCCGCGGCATGGTCGACCCGCGCTGGCTGATCTTGAAGTACCGGTCGATCGGGTTCCGGGGCGCCCGGGGTGGGGTGCCGGTCACGGCCGCGTCCTGCGCCATCGCTGTCCTTCCGAGGATCATCTGGGCCGGCTCGGCGGGGCGCGCCGACCTGGTCCGCCTGCCGTAGCGTGCCAGACACCGATGTCGGGCACGTTACCGACTCGGCCCGCCGGCCGCGGCCCCGCACGCGCCCGCCCGGTGCGGCCGGCGCGTGGGTGCGGCAGGGAGGTGGGCGAGGGATGCGACGCCGGTTCGTCCTGGTGTCCGCCGTCGTCACGGTGCTGGTCGTGGCCGTCTTCGCGGTGCCGCTCGCCTGGCTCGCCTACCAGTACGCGTACGACCGGGCGATGTCCGGCGCCGAGCGCGAGGTCGTCGCCGTCGGTACGGTGCTCGCGGTCGACGGCGATCGCACCGAGATCCTGCACGCGGTGGCCAGCACGTCGGCCGGCCAGGCGAGCCGGCTCACCGTGCACCTGCCGGACGGTACGGTCGCCGGCCCGTCCGGCTGGGCCCCGCAGTCGGTGACCCGGCGGGTGCTGCGTACCGGTCGGGGCGAGACGCTGCCGGTCGGCGACGGGGTGGTGCACCTGCATCCGACCCCGACCACGGCGGGCGGCGTCGCCGTGGTGGAGATCCTGGTACCGGACGCGCTGCTGCACCGTGGCGTCCACCTGGCGTGGGCCGGGCTCGCCTCGGTGAGCGTGCTGCTGGTGGGCGGGGCCGCGGTGCTCGCCGACCGGCTGGCCGCCGGTCCGGTCCAGGCCACCCGGCAGCTGGCCCGCGCCGCCGGGGCGCTCGGGGACGGCGACCTGACCGTACGGGTGGTGCCGGACGGGCCGCCGGAGATCGCGTCCGCCGGCGCCGCGTTCAACGACCTGGCCGGCCGGGTCGCGGCGCTGCTCGCGGCCGAACGGGAACTCGTCGCCGACCTGTCGCACCGGCTGCGTACCCCGCTGACGGCGTTGCGGCTCGGCGTCGAGGCGCTGCCGGCCGGCGCCGACAAGGACCGGCTCTCCGGCGCCGCCGAGGCGGTCGAGCAGCAGGTCGACGCGGTCATCGCGCGGGCCCGCGAGCCGCTCGCGGCGAGCCCGGCCGGGCACTGCGACCTGCGCGCGGTGGTCGGCGAGCGCGTCGCGTACTGGGCCGCGCTGGCCGAGGACCAGGACCGGTCGTTCACGCTCGGCCCGATCCCGGCGCCGGTGATGGTGCCGGTACCCGACGCCGAGCTGTGCGACGCGCTCGACTCGCTGCTGGGCAACATCTTCCGGCACACCCCGGAGGGCACCGGCTTCGCGGTACGGGTGGCGACGGAGCCGGGCCGGGCCACGGTGACGATCGACGACGCCGGGCCGGGCCTCCCGGCGCCACCACGGCGCGGCCGGTCCGACTCGTCCACCGGGCTCGGGCTGTCCATCGCCCGCCGGGTCGCCGAGGCCGGCGGCGGCGAGCTCGGCATCGACGTCTCGCCGCTCGGCGGCGCCCGGATCACCCTGACCTTCGCCACCACCGCGTCCCACCCCGGCACCGCCCAGCCCGGCTGATCCGGGCGGTTGCCCGCCGTACCGCCTCCACGGTCGGCGCGGGGGTCAGTTCGGGGTCGGGGCGAGGAGCTTGATGCCGACGCCGCGGACGGTGTGCAGGTAGCGAGGCGCCGCGGCGGTCTCGCCGAGCTTGCGGCGCAGCCACGAGATGTGCACGTCGATGGTGGCGTCGTCGCCGCCGTCCGGCTGCCCCCACACCTCGGCCAGCAGCTCCCGCCGGGACACCACCGCACCGGGCCGGGCCGCGAGGTAGGCGAGCAGGTCGAACTCGCGCCGGGCCAGCGAGAGCGGCCGGCCGTCCAGCGCCGCCTCCCGGGCCGCCGCGTCGAGCCGCAGCCCGCCGACCGCGATCGCCCCGGCGACCGTCGGCGCCGCCCGGCGCAGCACCGCGGAGATGCGCGCCGCGAGGTGCGCCGCCGAGTACGGCTTGGTCAGGTAGTCGTCCGCCCCGGCGTTGAGCAGCCGGACGATGTCGGCCTCCCGGTCGCGCGCGGTGGCGATCAGCACCGGTACGGTCGAGCGGGCCCGGATCATCCGCAGCGCCGCCGTTCCGTCCAGGTCGGGCAGGCCCAGGTCGAGCACCACGACGTCGGGCGCGTGCTCACCGAGCGCGGTCAGCGCACCACGCGCGTCGGCGGACTCGGTCACGTGGTGGCCGAACGACGACATCGCCCGGACCAGGGCAGCCCTGATCGTGGTGTCGTCCTCGACCAGCAACACCCGTGCCATGGCGACACGGTACCGGGACCGGAAGAATGGCGGCATGCCCCGCCGCCCCCGTCTCCGGCTGCTGACCGGTCTGGCCGCGCTGTTCGTCGCGGTCCTGATCGGCGCCGCGGCGATGTGGTACGGGCTGACCTCCGTCGTGGACCCCACCGTCCAGGAGCCGCCGGTACCGCCGGGCAGCGGCTCCGGCCGCTGAGAGTCGCGCACCGGTCGCTGAGGGGTTGTCGCGGAACCACTTGTCCTGGTTGCCGTTGATTCCCTAGGGTTCCTTCGTCGACGTTGCTGATGGGTACCGTCACTGTGCGGTACCTGGGTGGGGCGGCGGGCCCGCGCCGCCCCACCCCCTGTAACCACTGTCTCCTCCACCGGCCGGAGGGGGCCGCCGACGGGCGTCCGGGTCGTAGGCTTGCGACGTGCGCCGATACCCACCACGCCCGGTCCCCGAGCCGCTCGACACCAATGCGGTGCCGGTGGTGCTGATCGGCATGGCCCTGTGGCTGGCGGCCGGTCTGGTTCTGGTCTTCCTCCGGGCCGCCCTCGGGCACGCCCACCACGGATGGTGGCTGTGGACCTGCGTGGCCGGGCTGATCATCGGCATCGTGCTGCTCGGATACGAGTGGCACCGCCGGTGGCGCCGTGCCGTCGCCGCGCGCAGCACCGACGACACCACCGCCGCCTGAGCCGAAATCCGTGCCCGGCTCGTCCGGGCTGCCGGTTACTCCGGGTCGGTCCGGGACGGTGCCGGGCCGTCCGGTTCGGGAAGTTCGCTCAGCAGCGGGAGGTCGAGCAGGTCGGCGACCGCGACCGGGTCGCCACCACCGGGTACCGGCTGGCGGCCCGCGAGCCGGTCCAGCAACCAGGGCCGATCCAGCACGACCGCGTCGGCCGCCGGTACGGTCTTCGCCGGCGCGACGCGGATCCGGGCCGGCGGCGGCACCTGCTCCGGGTCGAGCACCGCGGCCAGCCGCGGGTACAGCACCGCCAGCAGTTCGGGCGCGACCGTCCGGTCCGGGTCGCCGAGCCGCTCCAGCAGGTCGGCGGCGAGGTCCGGGTCGGTTTCGGCGGCGTCGAGCAGTTCGGCCAGCCCGCGGTACGCGCCGAGCAGCGCGGCGGTCTCCGCCGGCCCGGGCGCCGGGTCGTACAGCCCGGCCAGCTCGCTGTCGCCGGGCAGCCGGGTGTCGATCGGGCGCCGCCCGTCGAGCACCGGTTGCCGGGCCAGCCACCACCGCTGGTAGCCGGGTACCGGTATGGCCTCGCCGGCCGCGGTGCGCAGCGTGGCGTCGGCGGCCAGTACGGCGGCCAGCGGCGGCGCGGTGAGCAGCGCCAGCGCCGCCGGCCACCGCTCCGGCCGGACCAGGTCCAGGTCGCGGATCGCGCGCAGCCGGTTGATCCGCAGCCCGACCGGGTCGGCGTCGGCGGCGATGCGTTCGACCGCCGCGGCCCAGCGGTCCACCTCGACCAGGTCGATCGCGTCGTCGTCCGCCCCGCCGGTCAGGTCGGCCAGGTCGACGTCGCTCTCGTCGAGGACCTCGAAGCTGGTCAGGACGCCGGCGGCGGCGAGCGTGCCGGGCCGGTACCGGTCGGCCAGGTCGGCGTCGAGCACCCCGAACGGCGCGTCGGCGACGAACAGGCCGGGCAGCGGGCCGGCGGGCGACAGCAGCTCCCCGGCGGGGTACCAGTCGGGGTCGGCGTCCGGGTCGTCCAGCGGCCGGCCGGGCAGGGCCAGGTCGGCCAGCCAGGGCAGCTCGCCGGGCGCCGTACCGGCCGCCTCGACCAGGGCCAGCACCGCGGTCGCGACCGGTTCCGGCTCCTCGGCGTCGAGCGAGTCGGCCACGGCGGCCCGGACCCGCTCGTCGCGCAGCAGGTCGGACGGGGTGGCCGGGCGCGCACCGAGCCGGGCCAGCAGCGGGTGCGCCGCGTCCGGGTCGGCCACCAGCAGCCCCAGCGGGTCGAGACCGGGTGGCAGCGGGGAGTCGTCGGGCAGCAGTACCCGGGCCGGTCCGGTCACCGTGCGCCCGTCGGCGAGCGGTACCGGCAGGGCGGCGAGCGCCTCCCGGTCGGCGGTCTCCAGGGTGAGCGCGCCGAACCCGGCGTACACCTCGTGCCACCAGCTCGGCGGCCGGTGCAGCCCGGTGACGGCGGCGACGAGCTCCGCGGTCTCCAGCCGGCGGGTACCGAGGGCGGCCAGGTCGCGGTGCCACCAGCCGGCCGGCAGCAGGTCGGCCAGCACCCCGGTGAGCGCCGGTACCAACGGATCCGGTACCGCGATCGCCCGGTCCGGGCGGGTCCGGCCGCCGTCGGCGGTCGGCAGCAGGTCGCGCTCGCGCAGCGCGGCCAGGCCGGCGGTACGCAGCGCGTCGGCGAGCGGCCCGGGTGGGAAACCGGCCGGCGGCAGCAGCCCGCGTACCGCGGGGGTGCCGGCGAGACCGGCGACCAGGTCGGCGTAGGCGGCCGCGCAGCGGTCGAGCACGAAGTCGGTCAGCGGCCCGGCCGGGATCGTCCGCCGGGACGCGGTCAGCGGGAACGACGCGATCAGCCGCACCGGCAGGCCGACCGGCTCGTCGGTCGGCGTCGGCGCGTGTACCATCTGGCCGCTCACCGGCACCGGCACCCACCCGCCCCCGTTCGGGCGGGCCCCCGGCTCGGCGGCACCGGTGGGACGGCCCACCGGCTCACCGACTCCGGTGTCGGCGGGCCGTGTGCTCGGGTCGCCGGTGTCGTCCGGCCCGCTCTCGGCGCTGCGCGCGGAGTGGTCGGCGGCCCCGAGCGCCGAGTCACCGGGGCCGGCGTCCGCACTGCGCGCGGAGTACTCGGCGGCCCGGAGCGCCGGCTCACCGGGGCCGGCTTCGGCGGGGCGTACGGGGACTGCGACCAGGACGGACCAGTCGGTGCGGGCGCGCTCCTCGACCGGGCGGTCGGCGAGCAGGTCGGCCGGTACGGAGCCGGCCGCGGTCGCGGTGCGCCAGCGCTGCTCGCGGCCGTCGTCGGTGAGCAGCACGTCGGCGCCGTCGGTCGCGCGGGTCACCACCCGGCCGTCGATGTCCACCGTGGACAGTTGAGGAAGCCCGAGCAGCAGCGCGGGCTCGAGGTCGGCGAGCCGGGTGCGTACCTCGGCGAGCGCCGCGTCGTCGCGCAGCGGCAGCACCACCTCGGTCGCGTACCCGTCCGGCGGTGCGGCGTCGACCGGCCAGGCCAGCCGCAGCACCGGAACCCGGCCGCCGCGGTGCCGCGCCTCCGCCGCCAGGTGCGGGACGTCGGCGATCGCCGCGGCGGTGTCCGCAGCGGAGAAGCGAACCCCGCCGCGCGCCGAGCGCAGCTGCGGCTCGTCGCTGATCGCCAGTACCGCGGCGAAGCCGACGCCGAACCGGCCGATGCCGGCGCCGTCGCGCTTCGCCGAGGCGCGCAGCGAGGTCAGCGCGTCGATCCCGGCCGCGGTCAGCGGCTCGCCGGTGTTCGCGGCGGACAGCGCGATACCACCGTCCACTGTGGGTACCAGTCGGAGCCGGAGCCGCCCCGGCACACCGGCGCGGGCCGCGGCGTCGGCGGCGTTCTGGGCCAGCTCCACCAGCAGCCGGTCGGCATAGCCGCCGAGATAGAGGTCCTCCTCGGCGTTCGCGTCCTCGCGGAACCGGGTCGGCGAGTCGGCCCACGCGGCCCGGATCGCATCCCGCCGCGCCGCCGTCCCGAACGGATCCCCGCCGCCACCGACCGGGTCCGCGGAGGCGGACGGGTCAGACACGTTCCACGGACGCGTCGTCGTAGACGGTGGTCAGCGCGTCGATGGTGGGCACCTGGTCGGGCACCACCTCGGAGTGCGCCCCGCAGCCATGGTCGGCGCTGACGGCGCGGCCGTCGTCCGGCGCGAACAGGTTGCCGCACACCCCGAACATCGCCCGCAGCGAGCCGGCGACCGGCAGGTAGAACCCGCAGGTACCGCAGCGGGCGTGGCGCGGCGCGGCCTCGGCGATCGGGGCGTGCGGGCCGTGGTCCGACTCGTACCACCGCTCGGCGGTCTCCAACCGCCCCTCCCGGCTCATCACCCGGCTGCGGCCCAGCCCCAGCTCGTACGCGGTCTCCTCGACCGCCGGGTCGTCCGACTCCAGGTAGCCGGGGGCGAGCCGGTCGTCGTCCGGCACCGTGGTCATCACGTCGCCGACGCCGAGGTCGCCGGGCTGCAGCCGCTCCTGCCACGGCACCCAGGTCGGCGCCATGATCGCGTCCGGGCCGGGCAGCAGCGCCGTCTCGCAGACGGTCACGTGCTTGCTGCGGATCACCCGGGTCACGGTCGCCGCGTACCGCCAGCCGCGGTAGCCGGGCAGCAGGCACTCGAACAGGTGCATCACCAGCCGCTCGCCCTCGGCCCGGGCACCCAGGTGCTCGCCGACGTTGGCGCCGCCGGCCGGATCGGTCTCGGCCAGCGCCGCCCGGGCCAGCTCGACCGCCTCGGCGCAGGCGGCGTCGAGCCGGATCGACCGGCGGCGGGGGGTCGGCGCGGATTCCGCGGGCTGAGTGGTCACACCCCCATTGTCGCCCAACCGCCGCCCGCCGTACCCCGCACCCCGGTACCGGCGTTCCGGCCAACCGGGTGCGACCGCGCTCACAGCGACAGCCGTGACATCCGCGGCCGGTCGCCCGTCTTCCTCACGAACGCGCCGGCACACCGGCGCCCCATCGAAGGAGGAACCGTGCGGGTATTCGTCGCCGGTGCGACCGGCGTGGTCGGCCGTCAGCTGCTGCCGCTGCTCGCCGAGGTCGGCCACGAACCGATCGGGATGGCACGCTCGGCCGCGGCGGACGACCGGGTCCGGCAACTCGGCGGCCGGCCGGTCCGCGCCGACGCCCTGGATGCGGACGCGGTCGCCCAGGCGGTCCGTATCACCGCACCGGACGCGATCGTGAACATGCTGACCGCGATTCCGGCGAAGGTGGACAGCCGGCACCTGGCGCGGGACTTCGCCGCCACCAACCGGCTGCGTACCGAGGGCACCCGGAACCTGCTCGCCGCGGCGCGGCGCGCCGGCGTGCCGCGGGTGATCGCGCAGGGCCTGGCCTACGCGTACGAGCCGGGGGACGGGGTGGCGAACGAGGACAGCCCGCTGTGGGCGAAGCCGCCGAGCCAGTTCGTCCCGGTCCTCGACGCGCTGCGCGACCTGGAACGGCAGACCACCGCGGCCGGCGGCCTGGTGCTGCGGCTGGGCCACCTGTACGGGCCGGGCTCGACGTTCGCCGCGGACGGCATGTTCACCCGGCAGGCGGCCGCCGGCAAGCTGCCGATCGTCGGCGGTGGCACCGCCACGTACTCGTTCCTGCACGGCGCGGACGCCGCCAGCGCGATCGTCGCCGCGCTCGACCGGCCGGTACGCGGGGTGCTGAACGTGGTCGACGACGACCCCGCGCCGGTACACGAGTGGCTCCCCGCGCTGGCCCGGATCGTCGGCGGGCCGGCGCCGAAGCGGGTACCCGCCGGGCTGGCCCGGCTGGCCGCCGGCGCCTGGGGGGTGGCGTTCCTGACCCGGCTGCGCGGCGCCGACAACGCCCGCGCCCGGTTGTCGCTGGACTGGCGGCCGCGGTACGCGTCGTGGCGGGACGGCTTCGCCGCCGAGTTGACCAGGACCGCCGATGTCTCCGCATGATGGAGTGGTGAGCGACGAGTTCGAGGACCACCGCCGGCTGCTGCTCGGCCTCGGCTACCGGATGACCGGCAGCATGTGGGACGCCGAGGACCTGGTGCAGGAGGCGTACCTGCGGTGGCGCCGCACCGACCGCAGCCAGGTACGCGACGTGCGCGCGTTCCTGATGACCGTGGTGTCCCGGCTCGCGCTGGACCAGCTGCGCTCGGCGCGGGCGAAGCGGGAGATCTACCCGGGCCCGTGGCTGCCGGAGCCGGTGGCGACCGGCGCGCTCGACCCGCTGGACTCCGCCGAGCTGCGTGACACCGTCTCGTACGCGACGATGCACCTGCTGGAGCGGCTGTCCCCGCCGGAGCGCGCGGTGTTCCTGCTGCGCGAGGCGTTCGCGCTGCCGTACGACCGGATCGCGGAGATGCTCGACCTGACCGCCGGCGCCTGCCGGCAGATGCACCACCGGGCCACCCGGCGGCTCGCCGGCGGGCCGGACCGGTACCAGCCGTCCGCGGACGAGCACCGGGAGATCCTGACCAGGTTCCTCGCCGCCGCCCGCAGCGGCGACATGGCGCAGCTGACCGCCCTGCTCGCCGAGGACGTCACCGCCTGGAACGACGGCGGCGGCAAGGTACGGGCGGCGCTGCGGCCGGTGCGCGGCCGGGACAACGTGCTCGCGTTCGTGGCCGGGCTGGTCGCCCGGTACCCGATCGGCCGGGCGGAGATCGTCGAGGTGAACGGATCGGTCGCGATGCGGCTGAGCATCGACGGCGGCGAGCAGGTTTTCGCGGCATCCGTGCGGGACGGCCGCATCCACGAACTGTTCGCGGTGCTCAACCCGGACAAGCTGCGGCACGTCGACCCGGGCACCGGCTGATCGGGCCGGGGCTTCGCGCAGTGCCGCGACGGAGCGGTTGCGCAGCTCGGCCGGACGCAGGGCCGGGACGCTGTCAGCGTCGTTCGCGCTGACAGGAGGGTCACGTGCCGGTTTCGATCGTGGTCCGGGCGGACGGTCCGCGACTACCGTCCGGTGCGGGCGAGCGCGGTGCCGGCCAACCGGCACGCCTCCTGACCATCCACAGTGGACAGACGGGGTCGGCCCGCACCGAACGTCCAGGACCGGCCGTCCGGGGCCGACGGCGCGAGCCGTCGCGTCGAGCGCCGCGCAACGGCGCCAGGTGTCCCACCACGATCGAGACCACGACACGCCACGGGGAGAGTTCATGCGCAACCGGATCCAGCTCGCGATGGCGGCGGTGGTGGCGATCACCGCCGCCCTGGCCGCGACCGTGCCGGCTGGCGCGACGGCGACCGTGCCGGCGGGCGCGACCGCGGGCGTCACGGCGGGCGACACCCGGACATTCCACGACTCGTTCGACGGCGCCCACGACGCCGACCCGGGGTACGGCTTGAACGACGGCCTGGCCGGCCGGCAGGGCACCGGCGGCGTGACGTACACCCGGGTGTCCGGTCTGTGGAACACCGGCACCGCACCGCGACCGTGGTACTCGCAGGTCAACCACCCCGAGCACGCCGACACCCTGTCGTTCTTCCAGGGCACCTCGGCGGTCCGGATGGACGCTCCGGTGGTCGCCACCGACGACGCCACGTCGGTGGCGGCGACCCTGACGCCGGTGGTGGGCAGCACCACCTCGGGTGCCTGGTCCTCGATCGTGCTCAGCCACGACGCCAGGAGCTGGGGCTACGTCAGCAACGCCGACGTGGACCTGTCGGTACTCGTGCGGTCCGACGGGAGCGTCCAGGTGCATCAGGCCGGCACCCTGGTGCGCAACCTCCCCGACTTCGCGTCCGGTGGCACCTACCGGGTGAGGCTCTCGGTGACCGGGCAGACGCTCCACCTCAGCGTCGACGACGCCACCACGACGGTGCCACTGCCGGCGGCGGTGCCGGACCGGACCTGGCTGTTCCTCGGCCGGTACGGCAGCAACGAAACGGACGTCTCCACGGTCGACGACCTGGCGGCCGGGGCCGTCGACAGCACCGCGCTGCGCCGACCGGCCGGCTCGCACCTGCGCTACACCGGCTACTTCGCGGCGCGCCAGACCCGCGACGGCGGCAACCACCTGGACGAGGTCGCCGGGCGCTCGAACCTCGACTTCGTCACCATCAGCGATGCCGACAAGTACCGGCCGGAGGAACTGCAACGCTGCGCGCCGAAGTCCTGCGTGGTCTACACCGGCAACGAGTTCTTCCAGTGCTCGTCCACCGCCTGCCCGCTGTACCCGAACGCGGCGGACCGCTGGGCCACGCTCGCCGAGCAGGTCCGCCCGTACCTGGACCGGATCGCCGCGTTCTCCGTCCTCGACGAGCCGTACTGGCGGCACGCGAGCTACGACGACGTCGCCACCTCGGCGAACCTGGTCAAGAAGACCTACCCGGACATCCCGGTGCTGCTCAACGAGGCCGGACCCGCCGTGACCGACACGTTCCGCGTACCCGACCAGGTGGACTGGGTCGCGTTCGACTGGTACTGCCAGTCCCCGACCCGCATCGACGCGACCCTCGACACCCTCGAACGGCAGGTGCCGGACCGGGCCGGACGGGAGCTGTTCCTGTTCGCCGAGGCGACCCCGATCTGCGCCGGCCAGACCGACCAGTCCGTGGCCGCCGGACTCGACCAGTACCGGCGGATCGCCGAGGCGCACCCGCGGGTGGCCGGCCTGCTCCTGTTCGGGCCGTGGACCGGGGTCGGCCCCGACTCGCCGGGGCCCGGGAAGCCGACCCCGTCGCAGTACCCGCTGTCCACCGACGCGCAGGAGCGGCTGGCGGCGCGCATCCTCGGTGACACCAACTGACCTCTCGCACTCGGGCGATGGCCGACCCGCCACCGCACGACGCCGGCACGCCTCCCCGTGCCCTCGCGGACCGGCCGCTGGCCCCAACCGGGCCTGGCGGCCGGCCGGTCGCCCCCGTTCGACCACAGAGATGGCCCGGCTGCCCTCCGTGCGTCAGGATGGGGGGCATGTCCTGGCTGCGTCCGGTTGCCGTCGTGCTGCGGTTGATCGTGCGCTGTGTGACCGGGGTCGTCGGCGGGGTCGAGTGGCTGACCCGCAAGACGGCGGGCCGGGTGCGGTCCGCGCGCGACCGCGGCGGCGCCGGCGACACCGGGATGATCCGGCTGCTCGACCTGCACGCCGCGTCCTGCGCCGGCGACGCGCTGGTCGCGATCGGCCTGGCCGGCACGATCTTCTTCGCCGGCGCCACCAGCGACGCCCGGACCAAGGTCGCGCTCTACCTGCTCGTCACGATGGCGCCGTTCGCCCTGCTGGCGCCGGTGGTCGGGCCGCTGCTCGACCGGTTCCGGCACGGCCGGCGCTACGCGCTCGCGGTGACGTTCCTCGGCCGGGCGTTCCTGGCCTGGGTGATCTCCGACCAGATGAACACGATCGCACTGTACCCGGCCGCGTTCGGCGTGCTGGTGCTGTCCCGCTCGTACGGGGTGGCCCGGTCGGCCGCGGTGCCCCGGCTGCTGCCGCGCCGGCTCGGCCTGGTCGAGGCCGGCGCCCGCGCCTCCCTGTTCGGTACGGTCGCCGGCGGCGTCATCGGCGCGATCGGGGTGGCGCTGGCCTGGCTCGGCCCGCAGTGGCCGCTGCGGCTCGCGACGGTGGTGTTCGTCTTCGGCATGGTGGTGACGCTGCGGCTGCCGCCGAAGGCCGACTCCGAACCGCCGGAGACGCCACCGCGCATCTTCCAGATCTTCCGCTCGGTCGGCATCAAGGTGCTGACCGGCCGGCTGGTGTGGGCCGCGCTCGCCGGCAGCGCCACCCTGCGCGCCGGGTACGGCTTCCTCACTCTGTTCCTCGCGTTCCGGATCCGGGAGGGCGACTTCGCCCTGCGCATAGCCGGGTACCAGTTGCCGCAGACCGCGCTGCTGGCCGTGGTGATCGGCGGTCTCGGCGCCGGTTCGTTCCTCGCCACCGCGGTGTGCACCCGGCTGACCATCCGCCGGCCGCTGCTGCTGCAGGCGATCGGGCTGGGGCTGACCGGCCTCGCCGGGATCGCCGCCACGCTCTTCTACACCGCCTGGACGGCGGCGGCGCTGTGCCTGCTCACCGCGTTCTGCTCGGGCGTGGCGAAGCTGTCGGTGGACGCGATCATCCAGGAGCGCATCGGCGAGCGGCTGCGCGCGTCGGCGTTCTCGCACTCGGAGACGCTGCTGATGCTGGCGTTCGTGCTCGGCGGCGCGATCGGCCTGATCCCGCTCGGCGGTACCACCGGGATCGCGATCCTCGCCGCCGGCGTGCTGGCCGCCGCGGTGCGGGTCGGCTGGTGGGCCCGGTCGCTGCGGGCCGAGCGGCTGCACGGCGTCCCGCACCGGGCACCGGAGGACGAGATCGCGACCGAACGGGTCGAGCCGGCGGCGCCGCCGCGGGACCGGGCGCAGCCAGGTCCCGGTCCCGACCGGGTTGCCGACCGGGGAGCGCGGCGCGTCGACGCCGACGCGGGCTCGCCGGCCGGGGCCACCCGGCGGATGCCGGGGGCCACCACCTCGGCGGCCGACGAGTCGGACACCGAGCCGCTCGTCCCGCCCGGCTACCACCTCTACCGCCCGCGCCGCGACCCGCCACCGCGGGGCTGACGCCCGCGGCGGCCCGATCGCCCGGTCCGTCCGGCGTGCCGGGGTGGCCCGGACCCCCACGGAGGTCCGGGCACGCGTGGCAGGGCCGGGTCCGCGGCGGGTCAGGGGCGCTGGGTGGCGAGCCAGTCGTCGAACGAGGTCGGCGCGATCTCGGCGTCCGGCCCCGGCAGCAGCACCTCACCGGCCATCGATGCGTCGAAGATCCCGTTCTGCCAGGTCGGTACGAGCCGGATCGACTCACCGCGGGCCGCGAACGTCCGGCGCGCCATGTCGACCATGTCCTCGGTCGTCGGCCCGGCGAGGTCGCGGCGGCGGCCGACCGGCGCGCCGGTGGCGACCCGGGCCAGGACGGCCGCGACGTCGGCCGGGTCGACCGGCTGCAGCAGCAGCGGCGCGATCGGCGCCACCCCGTCCACCGCGAGCCAGCCGGCGACCATCGCCGCGAAGTCGTGGAACTGCGTCGCCGGCACGATGCTGTACGGCACCGGGCCGGCGGCGACGACGTCCTCCTGGGCGCGCTTGCCCGCGTAGTGCGCGTTGCCGGGCACGTCGTGCACGCCGGCGATGGACAGCACGACGTGATGGCCGATCCCGGCCCGCTGCTCCGCGGCGAGCAACGATCGGCCGGCCTCGGTGAAGAATCCGACGGTCTCGGCTTCCTCGGTGGACTCGTTGCTCGTCACGTCGAGGACCGCGTCGGCACCGGCCAGCGCGGCGGCCAGCCCTTCCCCGGTGCGTACGTCGACGCCGTGCCTGCGGCTCATCGGGACGACCTGATGGCCGGCCCGGGTCAGCTCGTCCTGCACCAGCGTGCCGATGTGGCCGGAGGCTCCGGCAACGGCGATCCGCATCTGCCCACTCCCTAATCATGGATATCGTAGATCCATAATAGTAGAGCATGGTTATGCTGATCGAGTGAAGCTGCCGGAAAGCTGCGAATGGGTGCTGCACAGCGCCGCCGCGCTGGCCCAGTTGTCGGCCGGGGACACGGCGAGCACCGGCCAGCTCGCCGAACACTTCGGCGTGCCCGCCCCCTACCTGGCCAAGCAGTTGGCGCACCTGGTCCGCGCCGGCGTGCTGACCGCCTCCACCGGGCCGCGCGGCGGGTTCCGGCTCGCCCGGCCGGCCGACCGCATCACCGTGCTCGACGTGGTCGAGGCGGTCGACGGCGGCGCCGACCCGTACCAGTGCCGCGAGCTGCGGCAACAGGGCCGCGGGGCGGCGCCGGCCGCGGAGTGCACCGAACCGTGCGCGCTGGCCGCCACGATGCGCACCGCACACGAGGCCTGGCGCGCCAGCCTGGCCGCGGTCAGCCTCGCCGACATCGTCGGCACGCTCCCGGCGGAGATCCCCGACCGCACCCGCCGGCTGCTCGCCCGCCCCCGCTGAGCCACCCGACCCAGCCCACCGCCGGGCTGGCTGCCCCCGCTGAGCCACCCGACCCAGCCCACCGCCGGGCTGGCTGCCCCCGCTGAGCCACCCCGACCCGGCCGGCGGCGTGCCGTGGCCGGGCGGGCCGCGCCGGCTGCGGGGACGATCCAGGGGCGGTGTTTCAATGGGCGGATGCTGCCTCGCCTGCTGATCGCCACCGCGGTGGCCGCCGAACGCGACGCGGTGCTGGCCGGCCTCGGCGGCGCCACCGTACTGCCGGATCCGCTCGCGCCGAACGCCGCCGAGGTCACCGTCGTCGAGGTCGGCGTCGGCCCGACCCAGGCCGCCGCCGGTACCTCCCGCGAGATCGCCGTGGCGCTCGCCGACAGCGCCCCGTACCAGGCGGTGATCTGCGCCGGGATCGCCGGCGCCTACCCCGGCCGGGCACAGATCGGCGACATCGTCGTGGCCACCGCGAGCGTCGCCGCCGACCTCGGCGCCGAGTCGCCGGGCGGCTTCATCCCGGTCGACGAGCTCGGCTTCGGCGTCAACCGGTACGCCGCCGACCCGACGCTGTTCCCCCCGCAGGCCGGCGCGATCAGCGGCGAGATCCTGTCCGTCAGTACCGCCACCGGCACCGCCGAGACCTGCGCCGCACTCACCACCCGGTACCCGGGTGCGGTCGCGGAGGCCATGGAAGGATTCGGGGTCGCGACGGCCGCGGCGCAGCAGGGGCTGCCGTTCGCGGAGGTGCGGGCGATCTCCAACCTGGTCGGCCCGCGCGACACCGCGAGCTGGCGGTTCGACCTCGCCCTGGCCGCCTTGACCAGGACTTTCTCCATCCAGGGGGTCGCATGAGCGAGCGTGGGCGAGCCAATCACGGGCACCGTCCGTCTCGATGCCCCACGAACGATCCGACGAAGGAGGAACGTTCGTGAGCACCCTGTCTCTGGCGTTCTCGCCGTGCCCGAACGACACGTTCGTGTTCCACGCGCTGGTGCACGGGCTGGTGCCGGACGCACCGGAGTTCGACGTCACGTACGCGGACATCGACGTGACGAACAACGCCGCCGAACGCGGCGCGTACGACCTGGTCAAGGTGAGCTACGCGGCGCTGCCGTGGCTGCTGGACTCCTACCAGCTGCTGCCCTGCGGCGGCGCGCTCGGCCGCGGCTGCGGCCCGCTGGTGTTGACCGCGGACGCCGGCGCCGACCAGGCCGCGCTGCGCGGCGCCACCGTCGCGGTGCCGAGCGACCGGTCCACCGCGTACCTGCTGTTCCGGCTGTGGGCGGCGGACCTCGCACCGGCCCGGGTCGAGGTGGTGCCGTTCGACACGATCATGCCGGGGGTGGCGGCCGGCAAGTGGGACGCCGGCCTGGTCATCCACGAGGCCCGCTTCACCTACCGGCAGCACGGTCTGACCAAGCTCGCCGACCTGGGCGAATGGTGGGAGGGTACGACCGGGCTGCCGATCCCGCTCGGCGCGATCCTGGCCCGCCGGGACGCCGTCGACGCCGCCGCGGCGACCGAGTGGATCCGCGCCTCGGTGCGGTACGCCTGGGAGCATCCCGAGGCGAGCCGCGACTTCGTGCTGGCGCACTCCCAGGAGATGGACCCGTCGGTGGCCCAGCAGCACATCGACCTGTACGTCAACGGGTTCACCGCCGACCTCGGCGACGAGGGCTACGCCGCCATCGACGCCCTGCTCAGCCGCGCCACCGCCGCCGGGATCATCCCGCCCCTCCCCCGCCCGCTCCGCTGACCGGCCCCGGCCGGCCGGTGGTGCCGGCCAGCGCCAGGCGGGCGGGCCACGCCGAGCGCGGCCCGGCCGTCAGAGGCCGAAAAGGGGGAGCCGTCAGAGGCCGAAAAGGGGGAGGCAGGGGGCGAGGCCCTCGACGGTCACCGGCGGGTGCGTGCCGTCGAGCCACGCGGCGCGGGGCAGGCGGAGGCGGTGCGAGACCAGCGCCTCGTCGCCGCGGGCGTCCACGCTGATGCCGTCCGGCCGGTACCCGAGCTTGCGAGACACGCCCTGCGACGCCGCGTTGTCCGGAAACACCTCGGTACGGGCCGCGCTCGCGCCGAGGTGGTCGAACGCCAGGGCGAGCAGGCCGATCCTGGCCTCGGTCCCGTACCCCTGACGGTGGTGGGGCAGGCCGAGCCAGGACGACGTGGTCACCTCGCGGACGACCCGGAAGTCGGTGCCGTTCAGCGAGACCGAGCCGATCGGTTCGCCGTCCCGGAAGACACCGAGGTCGAGGCTCCACGACGCCTGCCGCCACTCGGCCAGGCCGGACCAGAAGCCCTGCAGCACCCGGCGGGCGCGGTCGGCCGGGTCACCGGCCGTCCACGGAGTGAGGAACGGCTGCTCGTCCGGCCGGTGCACGCCGCGACCGGCCAGCTCGGCCAGCGCCGCGAGCTCCTCGTCCCGCGGCAACCGCAGCTCGACCCGACCGGTACGCACGACAAGACCGAACAGCGGCCACACATCCGTCAGCACGGCGGCCATCCTGCCGATCCCGCCATCGCCGCGCCACCACATTCCGACCGCGCGTCCGCCGCGGCGATCACTGCAGCGGTTCAGCCCTCCAGTTCGCGGGCGACGGCGTGCACGAGTTCGGCGATCTTGGCCGAGGACTTGCGGTCGGGGTAGCGGCCGTGTCGCAGGCCCGGCTGGACCTTCGCCTCCAGCACCTTGATCATGTCCTCGATCAGGCCGTGCAGCTCCTCCGGCGGTCGGCGGCGCAGCTCGGACAGCGACGGCGGGGCGTCCAGCAGCCGAAGCGACAGGGCCTGGTTGCCCTTGCGGCCCTCGACGACGCCGAACTCGACCTTCTGCCCGGGCTTCAGCGTGGTCGCGCCAGCCGGCAGCGCGGCCTTGTGCACGAACACGTCACCGCCCTCGTCCTGGGTCAGGAAGCCGAAGCCCTTCTCCGCGTCGTACCACTTGACTCGCCCGGTGGGCACCGCGCACCTCGTATCTCGTCCGCGCAGCACCCCGGCCGCGCGTGGCTGTCCCCGCGGCGGCTGCCGCGCGTGATCTCGCGCACCGCCGCGCCACGGGTGGTCGGCGGCGACACGCGAGCGGGCGGCCGTACCGCGCCGCCCGTACCAAGATTATCCGCCCCTGCCCGCTTCCGGCGACCGAGCTTTTTCGCCCCGCCCATCCCCCGACCGCCCGAGCCGCACCGCCGCACCGCCGCACCGCCGCACCGCCGCACCGCCGCACCGCCGCACCGCCGCACCTGGAGAATCCCGGTGAAGCAGTAAACCCCAGCCCCGTGGGGACAGAAGCGGGGCGAGGTCCAGTTGTTCGAGGGCAAGGCGGAGGAGGGTCCGTGTGCGAACGCACTCGGGCCCGACGACAACGCCGCCATCGGACAACTGGACCCGCCCCGCGACCCTGGCTACCGAAACACCTCGGGGTTGGGGAGCAGTTCGTTCATGGCGCCGGAGCGGAAACCGCGCGGGTCGACGGTCACCGTGTCGAAGTCGGTCAGCTCGGCCAGCAGGTCCGAGCGGTCCCGGACCGCGGCGACCAGGTCTGCGTCGACCTCGACCCGGGCCCCGTCCTCGCCCAGGTCGCGCACCCGGAGGTTCTGTACCGGGATACCGGCACCCACCAGCGCGGCACGCAGGGTGGTCTCGGCGCGCTCCACCCGGCGCAGCTTCGCCGGGCTGATCTGGATCCCGTACGCGATCCGGCTGGACAGGCACGCCGCGGCCGGCTTGTCCCAGGTGGACAGCCCGAGCTCGCGCGAGGCGTACCGGATCTGGGACTTGGTCAGGCCGGCGTCGCGCAGCGGCGTCACCGCACCGCGCTCGAACGCCGCCCGGATGCCGGGCCGGAACCCGGCCACCGCGTCGTCGGCGTTGGTACCGGTGGCCACGTGCTCGATGCCCAGCTCGGCGGCGAGCGGGCCGACCGTGTCGAGCAGCTCCGCCTTGCAGAAGTAGCACCGGTCGCCCGCGTTGGCGCGGTAGCCCTCCCGGCGCATCTCGTGCGTACCGGGGGTCAGGTGGCGCACGCCCAGGCCGGCGGCGAACTCGCGCGCCGCGGCCAGCTCGGCCGCCGGCAGGCTCGGCGAGATCGCGGTCGCCGCGACGACGTTCTCGGTACCGAGCACCCGCACCGCCTCGGCCAGCAGGAACGCCGAGTCGGCGCCGCCGGAGAACGCGACGACCAGGCTGCCCAGCTCGGCCAGCCGGGCCCGCAGGGCGGCGAGCCGGCGTTCCCGCAGGACGTCGTCCAGCACGGCCGGGAAGCCGGTCAGGTCGGGCAGGACGACGTCGGCGCCGGCCGCGGTGAGCTCCTCGGCGGTGCAGCCGCCGGTGGTGACGCCGACCGAGTACACCCCGGCGGCGCGGCCGGCGGCCATGTCGGCGGTGTGGTCGCCGACGTAGACCGTGGCGGACCGCTCGACCAGCGCAGCGCTCTTGCCGTCCGCCCAGGCCGAACCGACCAGCTCGGCCACCTCGAAGCCGGCCGCGTCCAGGTGCCGGCGGGCGCCGTCCGGGTGCTTGGCGGTGATCACCACCGCGCTGCCGTGCTGGGCCCGGACCGCGGCGAGCGAGTCGACCACGCCCGGCAGGATCTGTTGCGCGCCGATGTGCTCGTGGTAGATCTCCCGGTACCGGTCGACCATGGCCGGCACCTGGTCGGCCGGGAACCAGTTGGCCAGCTCGTCGGCCAGCGGCGGGCCGAGCCGCCCGACGACCGTGTCCACGTCGATGTGGGTACCGGTCTCCGCGGCCAGCAGGTGGTACACGGCGCCGATCACCGGTCGGGTGTCCAGCAGCGTCATGTCCAGGTCGAACCCGACGACCAGAGGGGGAAGTTCGGCGGCGCTCATACCACCGAGACTACGCACGTGCGGGTCTGCACCGCTGTTGCCGATGCCACCGTGCCGGCCGATCCCGTACGGTTCGGCCGGCTCCGGCTCAGTTCAGCTGCGGGTTCGCGCCGAAGATGGCGGTGAACCGGTCGGGCCGGTTGGAGATGATGCCGTCGACGCCGGCCGCCACGGCGGCGCGCATGTCGTCCGGTTCGTCCACCGTCCAGACGTTCACCGCCATGCCGAACTGGTGCACCTGCTCGATGTACTGGGCGGTCAGCCCGACCGCGTGCGGGTTGATCTGATCGCAGAAGGTGGCGAACCCGACCAGCTGCTCGGGGCTCGGCGCGCCCAGGAACCCGACCGGTACGCGGGGCAGCACCGCGCGCAGCTCGCGGATGAACTCCTCCTCGAAGCTCTCCACGATGACCTGGCCCGGTGCCGCCAGCCACTGGGCCCGCTGGTCGCGCAGGATGTGCGCGATCTGGCCGGCCATGCCGGGGTAGATGCTGGGCGTCTTCGCCTCGAGCAGCAGCCGCAGGTGGTGCCCGGCGAGGACGTCCATCGCCTCGTCCAGGGTCGGTACCCGCTCGCCGGCGAACCGCGCGTCGAACCAGCCGCCGGCGTCGAGTTGGCGCAGCTCGGCCAGCGTGAACGCGTGCACCGGCGCGTCCGCGCGATCCGGGAACACCCGGGCGACATCGGTGGTACGGGCCGGAGTCGGGTCGTGCATGACGACCAGGTGGCCGTCCAGGGTGCGCCGCACGTCCAGCTCGACGGCGGCGGCGTGGTGCGTCGCGGCCTCGGCGAAGGCCGCGAGGGTGTTCTCCGGCGCGAGCCCGGAGGCGCCCCGGTGTGCGTAGTTGACGACCCGTAGGGCAGGAGGCACCGCGGTATCGGTTGGCATGGTCACTCCTCGCGACACATGGCGTCCTGCGTGAGCGCCGTCGACTGCCGAACTCAGCGCCGGGTACAGGGCCCTTTCTGTGCCGAAGCCTCAGACAGTGGGGGATACGGACAGCGACGACGAGCCGACGGGTCGGTCGACGCCGAGAGAACCCTGGAACCCGGGCACGACAATCCCCGCCACGAACCCGGCGGAGCGGTTCGGACGGGGAGGGAAGGCCCGGTCACCGGGGGCGACGGAACGCGACCCGGTGGACGTTGGCGAGCTGATGCCCGGCACGACGGCACGCATCGCTGCGATGCAGCTGAACTCAGTGGGCGTCGTGCTCGGCGGGCAGGTGGTAGACGATCTGGTCGGTCGGCAGCGGGAAGGTCAGATCCTCGCCGAACGGCGATCCCGCGCCGGCCCGGTCCGAGAACATCTCGCTGATCGGCAGGTGACCCGGCTTGACCGGGCGGCCCTCGACCGCTTCCGGACCCGTGTGCGCCGACATATCTCCTCCTTGGCGCCAGGCAACTTCGGCAAGTCTGACACACGGCAAGGCTGGTCCGCCCGCCGGAGGGACCGCGCCGCGACCGAGGCTCTAACGTTGGCAGACGATGCCCACACGTCTCGTCGATGCGCTGCGCGAGCTGTCCGACGCGCAGCTCGCCGCGCTGCTGGCCGCACGCCCCGATCTGGCCGTGCCGGTACCTGCCGACCTGTCGGCTCTGTCCTCGCGTGCCCAGTCGCGGTTGTCGCTGGCGCGCGCCCTGGAGGGGCTGGACCGGTTCACGCTGGAGATCCTGGACGCGGTCCGGCTGGCCGCCGAGCCGACCGGCGCGGCCACGGTCGGTGACATCGTGGCGTTGGCCACATCGGTACCGGAGGGCCGGGTCCGGGACGCGCTGACCCGCCTGCGCGAGCTTGCGATCGTGTACGGCCCGGACACCGAGCTGCACGTCGGGCACAGCGTGGACGAGCTGTGCACGCCCTATCCGGCCGGGCTGGGCCGGCCGGCGGCCGAACTCGACCCGGAGGTCGCCGCGCTCGCCGCCGACCCGGGCGCGCTGCGTCGCGAGCTGTTGGCCGCCCCGCCGGCCGCCCGGGCGGTCCTGGACCGGCTCGCCGCCGGCCCGCCGGTCGGCACGGTGCGCGAGCCGGACAGCGACGGCCCAGTGCGCTGGCTGCTGGATCACCGCCTGCTCGCGCCGGACCGGATCGACACGGTCCAGCTGCCCCGGGAGCTGGGTCTGGTGCTGCGCCGGGAGGTCGGCCCGCTGGGCGAGCTGCACCCCGACCCGCCGGTGCCGGACGCGCCGGTACGGTCCGCGGCCTCGGTCGACTCGGCCGGTGCCGGCCAGGTGATGGAGGTGCTGCGGCTGACCGCGGCGCTGTGCGATGCCCTCGCCGACCGGCCGGCGCCGGTACTCAAGTCCGGCGGGTTGGGTGTCCGCGACCTGCGCCGGCTGGCGGAGTCGCTGGCCTGCGGCGAGGGCGACTGCGCGCTGCTGCTGGAGGTGGCCGCCGCCGCGGAGCTGATCACCGAGGCGGACGGTGAGGTGCCGGCCTGGCTGCCGACCGCCGGCTACGACGACTGGCGGTCGCTGCCCCCGGCGCAGCGCTGGGTGCGGCTGGCGTGCGCCTGGCTGGAGCTGGCGCGGCAACCGGGCCTGATCGGTACCCGCGACGACAAGGACAAGGCGATCACCCCGCTGTCCGGCGGCGCCGCCCGGCTGTCCGCGCCGGCGCTGCGCCGGGCCGCGCTGGGGGTGCTGACCGAGCTGCCGGCCGGGGCCGCTCCGGCGGTCGACGACGTGGTGGCGCTGCTGTCCTGGCGCTCGCCGCGGCGCGCCGGCCGGGCCGCCGACGCGACCCGCTGGGCGCTCGCCGAGGCCGCCACGCTCGGCGTGACCGGCCGCGGCGCGCTCACCGGGTACGGCCGGGAAGTGCTCGTCGAGGCGCCGGCCGGGGAGCCCGATCCGCTCGGCATCGAGCCCATGCCGGCCGGGCCGGACCCCTCGGTACCGCTGGCGGAGCTGCTGCCGGCGCCGGTGGACACGGTGCTGGTGCAGGCCGACCTGACCGTGGTCGTACCGGGGCCGCCGGAGCCGGCGCTCGCCGCCGAGCTGGCGCTGGTCGCCGACGTCGAGTCCGCCGGCCAGGCCGCGGTGTACCGGGTGACCACGGCGAGCGTGCGCCGGGCGCTGGACGCCGGACTGACCGCCGCCGACCTGCACACGCTGTTCGCCCGCCGGTCCAGCACCCCGGTGCCGCAGGCGCTGACCTACCTGGTGGACGACGTGGCGCGCCGGCACGGCGGGTTGCGCGTCGGCGCCTGCTCGGCGTACCTGCGCAGCGAGGACACCGCGCTGCTGGCTCAGCTGGTCGCCGACCGGCGGCTCGGGCTGCTGGCGTTGCGGCCGGTCGCGCCGACCGTACTGATCAGCCCGTTCCAGGTGCACCGGCTGCTGGAGATGCTGCGCGACACCGGGTACGCGCCGGTCGCCGAGGACGCCGGCGGCGTGGTGCTGGCGCAGCGGCCGGACCAGCCGCGGGCGCTGGCTCGGACCCGGCCGCGGGTGCCGCCGCGCGAGCTGCCGGCCCAGCTGAGCCGCGACCAGCTCGACCAGGTGATCGCCGCGCTGCGCCGGGGCGAACGGGCGGCGCGGGCGGCCAACCGGGCGCCGAATCCGGACGTCCGCTCCACCGCCGACGCGATCACGGTGCTGCGCGAGGCGATCACCACCCGGCAGCGGATCTGGGTCGGGTACGTGGATGCGCACGGGGGCAACGTGTCCCGGCTGGTCCGGCCGGTGTCGATCGGGGCCGGTTACCTGCGCGCGGCCGACGACCGCACCGAAACGCTGCACACGTTCTCGCTGCACCGGATCGTCTCCGCCACCCCCGCCGAGGTCTGACACCGCCCCGCCGGTTGGTGACGGCGGTTCAGGGCCTCAACGGGGCTGGCGGCGGGGGTCGGGGCGGGGCTGGCGGGCGGCGAGGCAGCAGGCGCCGATCACGGAGAGCACCACCAGCAGCCCGAAGGCCACGCCGAACGCCTCGACCGCGGACTGCCGGACGGACGTACCCATGCCGCGCCAGAAGACCAGGAAGCAGATCACGATCAGGACCGCCACGAACACCGCGCCGAGCGGTACGACCCAGCGGGGCGCGGCCCAGACCAGGTCGTCGGCTTCGTCGCGCTGGGCCGTCGTGGCCGGCGCGGCCGGCGCGTAGGCCGCCGGTACCGCCTCGCCCTCTCCCGGAACCGACACGTTGGCAGTATCGTCCGCGCTGGCGGCACGCGGGCCGGGTGGGTCCGACCGGGGCGTGGATGTCCAGCCTGGATCCCTCGATGGAGGCGAATGTGCTGCGTTGGCTGCCCGGCTGGGCCGCGATTCTGCTACTGACCGCCGGTACCGTGGCGCAGCTGGCGACGCCGACACCGGCGCCGGCGGACGCACCGGCCGACCAGTTCAGCGCGACCCGGGCGTACCGGCACGTGCGGGTGCTCGGTTCGCACGTGCACCAGGTCGGCTCGGTGGCGCAGGACACCAACCGGCGCTACATCATCGACCAGCTCGCCACCGACGGGATCGACGCGACCGTGCAACGCGGCGTCGGGGCCAGTACGTCGCTGGGCGCCGGCAGCCAGCTCGCCGAGGTGTCCAACGTGGTGGCGCGCATCCCCGGCCGGCACCCCACGGGACAGGTGATCCTGGTGGCGCACACCGACTCGGTCCGGGTCGGGCCGGGCGGCTCGGACGACGGCGCCGGTACCGCGGCGCTGCTGGAGACCGCGCGGGCGCTGATGCGCGGCGGCCGGCCGGACAACGACGTCGTCCTGGTGTTCACCGACGGCGAGGAGGCCTGCCTGTGCGGTGCCGCCGCGTACGTCGCGGCGCACCGGGACCAGGCCCGCGACTCGGTGGTGCTGAACCTGGAGGCGCGAGGCGGCGGCGGGCCGGTGGTGATGTTCGAGACCTCGCGGAACAACGCCGCGCTGGTGCGGCAGTTCGGGGCGCACGCGCCGTACCCGGTGGGCACCTCGTTCGCGGTGGAGATCTACCGGCGGCTGCCGAACGACACCGACTTCACCCTGTTCCGCGAGGCGGGTTTCGCCGGCCTCAACTCCGCCTACATCGACGACTCCGCGGTGTACCACACGCCGCAGGACACGCCGGCCGCGATGGACCGCGGCAGCCTGCAGCAGCACGGCGCGAACGCGCTGGCGCTGACCCGCGCGTTCGGCTCGGTCGACCTGCGCCGCCAGACCGCGTCCGGCGACGACACGTACTTCCCGGTGCTCGGGCTGCTGGTGCGCTACCCGGGCGCGCTGGTGTGGCCGCTGGCTGCGCTGGCCGCGCTGGCGGTGGCGGCGGCGGTCGCGCTGGCCCGGCGCCGGCGGCTGGTCACGCTGCCCCGGGTGGCCGGCGGGTTCGGTCTGGCGGTACTGCCGATCGCGGTGTCGGCGGTGCTGGCCCAGCTCGGGTGGGCGCTGCTGGGCTGGATCCGGCCCGGGTACGCCGGCATGCTGACCGGCGACCCGTACCACCCGGGCCTGCTCCGGCTCGCCGTGGTACTGCTCGCGGCCTGCGTGCTGGCGCTGTGGTATGTGCTGCTGCGCCGCCGGATCGGCGGCGTCGCGCTGGCGCTGGCCGGGTTGAGCTGGCTGGCGCTGCTCGGGCTGGTGCTGGCCGCGCTCGTCCCGGGCGGCTCCTACCTGGCGGCGCTGCCCGCGCTGTTCGCCGCGGGCGGCCTGCTGGTGGCGCTGCGCTGGCCGGTCGCGGCGCCGGTGGCGTTCCCGCTCGGCGCGGCCCCGGCGGTACTGATCCTGGCGCCGACGGTGGCGCTGCTGTTCCCGGCGCTCGGGCTCGCCACCGGCGCGGCCGGCGCGCTGCTGGTGGTGCTCGCCGGGTTCGCCCTGGTCCCGCTGCTCGCCCTGACCCTGCGCGGCCGTACCGCCGGCCCCGTCGCCGACACGATCGCCTCCCCCGCGCCCACCGCGGACCGGGCCGAGCCGGTAACGGTTCGGCGGGGGTGGCGGCGGCCGGTCCTGTTGCCGGCCGTGTTGCTGGTGTCGACGCTGGTAGCGGGGGTGCTCGGGGTGGCGACCTCCGGCTTCGACGCGCGCCATCCGGAGCCGGCGCACCTGACGTACGCGCTGGACGCCGACACCGGCCGGGCGATCTGGGCCAGCTCCCAGCCGGGCGAGGCGGACCGCGGTGCTGCGCAACGCTGGCTGAGCCACTTCGTCGGTACCGGCACCGAGCAGGTCGGCGACCGCTTCCCGGTCCTGGGCGGCCGCGCCGACGGTCGGATGCGCACCGGGAAGGCGCCGGCGGCGGACGTGCCCGCACCCACGCTCACCGCGCTGTCGGCCGGCCGCCCCGACGCCGACGGGTACGCCACGCTCCGGCTCCGGCTGCGTTCGGCGCGCGGCGCCCCGATCCTCGGCCTGTACCTGCCGCACGGTGCCGCGGTGCGTTCGGTGCGGGTGCAGGGCAAGCCGGTACGCACGACGGCGGACGGCCGGTGGGCGCTCGCGGTGACGTTCTACGCCGCGCCGACCAACGGCATCACGGTGCAGCTGACGCTGAAGGGCTCGGTACGGGCCCGGATCCTGGACGAGAGCGACGGCCTGAGTGGACTGCCCGGGTACCGGCCCCGCCCGGCCGACGTGAGCCCGGCGGCGGCACACGACGCCGACGAGGCGGTGGTGGCACGCACCGTACCGGTGTCGACACGGCCCCGCTGAATGCCGCCGACCAGCCTCTAACCGTCCTCTTGCCGTTTTCAGGAACCTCCAAGGCTCGGGCCAGCTTCACCGCAGGTAGCGGCGGCAGAGTGGCAGTTGTCAGCCAGCCGGCACGACGACCGGCCGGATCGCTGGGGGTAGCGATCCGACACGGTGACGGCGGCGTCCCTGATGGGGATCCAGGGGCGCAGGGCCGGTGCCACCGCAGGGGCGCGAGGATTGCGGTGGCACCGGCGAGCCGGCTGCATGATCCTGGTCGGCCTGGCCACAAGGTCGGCCTGGGGTCGGTGGCCGCCGGTCGGGTTCGACCGTTCCTTCCTCCCAATGGCTGGACTCCAACCGGCGGCGCTGCCGCGGTCCGGGCCGTGCGAACCCATCCGCGCCACCGCCGGGCGATCGGTTCGCCACGCTCCGCCACCGGGGTTGGGCACGCCCCGGCACTGCGCCGTCCGGGCGAGGCACACTAGAGGGTCCGCGTCGTTTTCGCTGGAGGCCGCCCCGTGCCCGAAGGTCCGCTGATCGTGCAGTCCGACAAGACCCTGCTGCTCGAGGTCGAACACCCGGACGCGACCGCATGCCGGATGGCGATCGCGCCGTTCGCCGAGCTGGAGCGGTCGCCGGAGCACATCCACACGTACCGGATCACGCCGCTCGGGCTGTGGAACGCGCGGGCCGCCGGCCACGACGCCGAGGGCGTCATCGACGCGCTGATCAAGTTCTCCCGATACCCCGTGCCGCACGCGCTGCTGGTCGACATCGCCGAGACGATGGACCGGTACGGGCGGCTCCAGCTGCTGAACGACCCGGCGCACGGCCTGGTGCTGCGCGGGCTCGATCGCGCGGTGCTGGTCGAGGTGTCGAAGTCGAAGAAGCTGGCCGGCATGCTCGGCGCGAGCGTCGCCGACGACACCGTGGTGGTGCACCCGTCCGAGCGCGGCCGGCTCAAGCAGGCGCTGCTGAAGCTGGGCTGGCCGGCCGAGGATCTGGCCGGCTACGTCGACGGGGAGAAGCACCAGATCGGGCTGGACAACACCGACTGGCAGCTGCGGGCGTACCAGGTGCAGGCCGCCGACTCGTTCTGGGCCGGCGGTTCCGGTGTGGTGGTGCTGCCGTGCGGCGCCGGCAAGACGATGGTCGGCGTGGCCGCGATGGCGCACGCCCAGGCGACCACACTGATCCTGGTGACGAACACGGTCGCCGGCCGGCAGTGGAAGCGCGAGCTGGTCGCCCGGACCACGCTGACCGAGGACGAGATCGGCGAGTACTCCGGCGAGCGCAAGGAGATCCGGCCGGTCACCATCGCCACCTACCAGGTGCTGACCGCGCGACGGAAGGGCGCGTTCACCCACCTCGACCTGTTCGGCGCCCGCGACTGGGGCCTGATCATCTACGACGAGGTGCACCTGCTGCCGGCGCCGATCTTCCGGTTCACCGCCGACCTGCAGGCCCGCCGCCGGCTCGGGCTGACCGCGACGCTGGTGCGCGAGGACGGCCGGGAGGCCGACGTGTTCTCGCTGATCGGCCCGAAGCGGTACGACGCGCCGTGGAAGGACATCGAGGCGCAGGGCTGGATCGCGCCGGCCGAGTGCGTCGAGGTGCGGGTGACGCCCACCGACGCCGAACGGATGGCGTACGCGACGGCCGAGCCGGACGAGCGCTACCGGTTCGCCGCGACCGTGCACACCAAGGTGCCGGTGGTGGAGGCGCTGGTGGCCCGGCATCCGGGCGAGCAGGTGCTGGTCATCGGGGCCTATCTGGATCAGCTGGGCGAGCTGGCTGCCGACCTCGAAGTGCCGGTGATCGAGGGCAAGACGACCACGCGGGAGCGGGAGCGGCTGTTCGACGCGTTCCGGTCCGGCGAGCTGCGGGTGCTGGCGGTGTCGAAGGTGGCGAACTTCTCCATCGACCTGCCGGAGGCGGCGGTGGCGATCCAGGTGTCCGGCACGTTCGGCTCCCGGCAGGAGGAGGCGCAGCGGCTCGGCCGGGTGCTGCGGCCGAAGGCCGACGGCCGGCAGGCGCACTTCTACACCGTGGTCACCCGGGACACCCTGGACGCCGAGTACGCCGCGCACCGGCAGCGCTTCCTCGCCGAGCAGGGCTACGCGTACACGATCCTGGACGCCGACGACGTGCTCGGCTCGGCGACCTGACCGGCCCGTGCTGGCAAGATCTTTCAACCAACCACCCAAAAGGTGGAAAGTTTCTCTAGCGTAGGGAGGGGGACGACGACGACAATCTCCGACATAGCTCTCTTCTGCGAGAGGAGCGGAGATGTCCGTAGTTCCCGTCATCACCCGGAGATGGGCCCGGGTTGCCGTCGCCGTGGCCGGCGGCGCCGTCCTCGCCCTGGTCTCGTTCGCCGGGCCGGCCTCGGCCGCGGCCAGCGGCACCGTGCACACCGACAGCGGAGCCAGCGTCAACGTGCGCTCCGGCCCGCACACCTCGGACGCCTCGGTCGGCTCGGTCGCCAACGGCGAGACGATCTCCATCGACTGCCAGACCTACGGCGACACCGTCACCGGCAAGTACGGCACGAGCAACGTCTGGGACCACGTACCGGCCAAGGGCGGCTACGTCACCGACACCTACGTCTACACCGGCTCGGACGGCCTCGTCGCGCCGCTCTGCTCCGGTACCCCCACCACCTGCTCGACCTCCGGCCTCGGTGACCCGCGCACCTGCGCGCAGGCGGTCTCCTGGGCGGTCTCGCACGAGACGACGTCGTACGTGGCCGACTACTACAACCGGTGCGACCACGTGGTCGGCCTGGCGTACGGGTTCAGCGCGAGCGGCTCGTACACCGCGTACGACCACTGGCTCGCGGTGCCGTCGCAGTACAAGCACACCGGGGACACGAACGTGCCGCCGGGCGGGCTGGCGTTCTTCTCCGGCGGCGCCGGGCACGTGATGATCTCCATCGGCGACGGCAAGTTCGTCTCCAACGACATCCACGGCAACGGCACCCTGACCGAGACCACCATCTCCGAGATCAAGAGCACCTGGGGCAAGCCGTACCTGGGCTGGACCGAGCCCTGGTTCCAGGCCAACCACTGAGGTGGTGCCGCGTCGCCCCGGCCCTTGCCCCAGCGCCAGGACCGGGGCGACGCAGCTGGCTTCCGGCGCCCCTCAGAGCCGGAAACCTCCGGTGTCACGTCTGTCCGGTACCGATCGGACATCTCCCGTCTCGGTACCTCAAATCGGTGTCGCCTTTCCCAGCAGCTCAACGATCGCGTTGAAGGTTGGTGTCTGTGTCGAGTGACCGCAGTTCACCCGGGTCAGCGTGAGTGACCCCACAGTCAGCCGGTACGAGACACCGTCCGCGCACATGTTCTTCGGCATCCGCAGCCGCGCCTCGTTCGCCAGCTTCGGGTCGGTGACCAGCGCGGTCAGCCGGTCGCGCTGGTCCTCGGTGAGGGTGCCGTGCTTGGTACCGGAGCGCCCCTCGTAGGTCCAGGCCCCGTCCCCGTCGACCGTCAGCACGTCGTTCTTGCCCACGAACCCACCGGTGACCTGGAGGCGGACCGAGCCGGCCGGGGTCGCCGGGCTCGTCGAGGGCCGGCCCGGCGACGGCGTCACGGACGGGGAACCGGACCGTGCCGGCGTCGGTGCCGCGCTCGTGGTCGGCGAACCCGACGGGGTACCGGACCGCCCGCCATCGGCCGCCGTGCCGGAGTCCGTCGGCCCGCAGCCGGCCACGGCGAGCGCCGCGACCGCGACCGCTGCAAGTACCGCTGCCCGTGCGTTCATGACCGTTGGACGCGGCGGACGGCGCGGGCGGTTCCCCACGATTCAGGATTTCTCGGAAGGTGGGCAGACCGGTCCGACCGGCGGCGCCGGTGCGGCGGCGACGCGGAGCGGGCCGCGGTGCTTCGGCCGGCGCAGACCGGCCGCGGTCAGCAGCCGGACCAGCTCGCGGGACGTCACCACCTGAGCGCCGAGCGCCACCGCCAGCCGGTGCGCCGGCACGCTCAGGTCGTAGTGGTCACGCTCGAACGCCCGCCGCGGCACCCCGCACGCCTCGGCGAAGGCGTGCAGCTCGGCCGCCGAGGCGTCGCTCACCAGGTGCGACCAGAGCCGCCCACGACCCGGCCAGCGGGGCAGATCGGTGTAGATGGTCACGCGGAGGTCCTCACGGAAGGGGCGGTGGACGGTCGCCAGCAGGCCCCGGCCCCGTTCAGTGGGCCGTGGGACCGCGTGGCGTCCCCGCCGACCGTACGTCGCCCGCCGGGTACGGTGCACCCGCGGAGACGACCGGGAGGACGAGATGGCGCAGACCCCTGCCGCGCGGTGGGCCGACGCGAACGACATACCGGCGCTGTTGTCGCTGGTCCATGCCGCGTACCGGGCCGGGCCGGAGTCGGCCGGCGGCTGGACGACCGAGGCGCACCTGCTGGACGGGCTGCGGGCCACCGACGAGATGGTGCGCTCGATGATCGAGCACCCGTCCGGCGGCGTGCTCTACTACGCCGATCCGGACGACCCGGCCCGGCCGATCGCCTGCTGCCAGCTGGAATGGCACGACGACAGCGGGTACTTCGGGATGTTCGCGGTGCGGCCGGCCCGGCAGGGCGGCGGCATCGGCAAGGCGGTCCTCGCGGAGGCGGAGCGGCGGGTGACCGAGCACGGTTGCACCCGGATGCGGATGACGGTGCTGTCCGCCCGCACCGACCTGATCGCGTTCTACCAGCGCCGCGGCTACGCCACGACCGGCGAGACGCAGCCCTTCCCGTACGGCGACGAGCGGTTCGGTACGCCGAAGCGCGACGACCTGACGTTCGTGGAACTCGTCAAGCCACTGGGCTGACGAGCCGACCGAACTCGCGCACCTGGCGGCGGGTGCGCAGCCGTACCAGCGGGGTGTCCGGTGCGTACCGGGCGATCGCGGCGAGCAGCCGGCCGCGGTGCCGGCGCCGGTAGCCCCCGATGTAGCGGAGGAACTGCCACTCGATCCGCTCCGGGCAGCCCGGGGCGCGGTCCGGTCGGCCGGTGGCCCGGAAGCGCCAGCGCCGGCGCAGCGCCCTCGCCAGGCACAGCGCCGGCGGCAGATCGGGGAACACGATCAGGTCCGCGCGCGGCAGCCGGATGTCCAGCGAGCTGCCGTAGTTGCCGTCCATCACCCACGCGTCGCCGGCGGCCAGTTCCCGGCAGACCGCGCGCCAGGGCTCGCGGTCCAGCGCCACCCAGCCGGGCGTCCAGAAGTGGCTGTCCAGGTGGATCACCGGCAGCTCGTACCGGGCGCCGAGCGCTCGGGCCAGCGTCGACTTGCCCGAGCCGGCGCAGCCGACCACCAGGATCCGGCGCGGCACCGTACCGCCGGGTTCCGCCTCCGCGTCCATGTCCCTCCCCGCCGAAGACCGGTCCGGGGTAGCAGGGTACGACCTGGCGGGCGTGGCGGCCCGCCCGTGCAGCGAGCGGTCAGTCGTGGCGGCGCTGGAACCGGTCGGTGAGGCGACCGGCGAGCGCCGCGCCGGCCGCCGCGAGCGGGATCGCGGCGAGCGCGGTCGGGATCGGCGACCAGGGCCAGAACTCCCCGTCGAACGGCACCACCAGCAGGTACGCGGCGGCGGCCAGCGCGGGGCCGGCGGTGGCGGCGGCGACCCGGGTGCGGATCGACCGGGTCGACCAGACGATGCCGAGCGCGGCGCCGTAGAGCAGCGCGACGACCAGCCCGCCGAGCCGCTGGCCGCTACCGGCCGCGCCGATGCCGAGGTCCGGATGGTCCAGGATCGGCGGCCGGTCCGGCCGCAACAACCCGGCCAGTACGGCGAAGCTCCAGGCCAACGCGATCCCGGCGGCGAGGCCAACGGCGGTGGCCCGGTACCGCTGGGCGAGGGCGCCGGCGAGCAGCCCGAGTCCGGCGCCGAGCAACACGTGCAGCACGACCCGGCCGGTGGCGACGTCGCCGCCGTAGATGGCGGCCCAGGCGGCGGACGAGGTGGCGAGCGGCACCGCGAGCAGGCTGCCGAGGACGGCGGCGCCGAGCACGAACGCGTCCGAGTCGCGGCGGGCGTGGGTGATCCGGCGCGCGGTGAGCAGGCCGAGCACCACGCTGGCCGCGGACAGCCAGACGAGGGTGCCGAGCTCGATGCTGGACCACTCGCCGTTCGTGGCGTCGAAGCGCAGCAGGCCGCAGCGCTGCGCGACGAAGGTCTGCGCGACGCCGAACACGCCACCGGCGGCGAGTGCGATGAGCGGCGTACCCGGGCGTCTGCCGCCGGCCGAGTGCGCGGCATTGGGTAATGCTGCCGCCATGGCCAACACGCTACGTACCCAGTTGCCGCCCCGATGTCACGAGAACATCACAAATAGATCAAGGCGGACAAGTGTCCAGATACTGGACAGGGATCAGAGCCTTTTGTGCCGGTACGTGGCGCATTTCGGCCACTGCATCGACCATGCGTTCCCAACCGTCCTTCCCGGATCGGTTGGCACGCTCCGTATACATCGTCGCAGCCAACCCCGGCGCCGTCGCCCACCGGGGCACGTGATCCCCGTCCCTTCCTCCGCCGTTGATCAAGGGATCCGGGCGCATCGAGCGAGAACGATGCGACCGAATCCCTTGATCGACTTCAGCGGGCGGGCGGGCGGGCGGCGGGGGTGGGGTCAGAAGAGTGGGGCGGTGATTGCCGGGTCGGCACCGTAGCCCCGGACGTCGGGGGCGCCGAGGCGGGCCGCGTCGGCGGTCCGGTCGTCCGGCTTGCGCTGCGACTCGCGCTCGGCGGCCACCCGGGTCAGGTAGTGCTCGATCTCCCGCTCCCGCGTCACGTCGTCCCACCCCAGCACCGCGCCCATCAGCGCGGCCGCCGCCGGCGCCGTCTCGGTACCGCGGTGCGGGGTTTCGATGGAGATCCGGGTGCGCCGGGTCAGCACGTCGTCGAGGTGCAGCGCACCCTCGGCCAGCGCCGCGTAGTGGATCTCCGCGGCCAGGTACTCCGGTGCGCCCGGCAGCGGCCGGCCCAACTCCGGATCGCCGTCGACCAGCGCGAGGATCTCCAGCGCGAGCGCGCCGTACCGCTCCAGCAGGTGCTCGACCACACCGACGGTGACGCCGTGCCGGGCGGCGATCGCGGCGCGGTGCGCCCAGGCGGCGTGGAACCCGTCCGCGCCGGCCAGCGGTGCCTGGTCGGTGCGCGACGGCGGGGTGCCCGGGAGCCGGCGCGCGGCCACGTCGATCACGTCCCGCGCCATCACCCGGTACGTCGTGTACTTGCCGCCGGCGACCAGCATCAGCCCGAGCATCGGCTCGACCACCGCGTGTTCCCGGGAGAGCTTGGAACTCATCTCCGACTCGCCGGCGAGCAGCGGCCGCAGCCCGGCGTACACGCCCTCGATGTCGGAGTGGTGGATCGGCCGCTCCAGCACCCGGTTGACGTGCTCCAGCAGGTAGTCGATGTCCACCGAGGACGCCGCCGGGTGGGCCCGGTCGAGGTTCCAGTCGGTGTCGGTGGTGCCGATGATCCAGTGACCGCCCCACGGGATGACGAACAGCACCGACTTCTCGGTCCGCAGGATCAGCCCGACGTCACCGGAGATCACGCTGCGCGGCACCAGCAGGTGGATACCCTTGCTTGCCCGGACTCTCAGGCCGGGCGTATTGCCGGAGGCGATCGGGTCGGTAGAGCCGTGGATCATCTCGGAGATGTCGTCGGACCACACGCCGGTAGCCGCGATGACGGTACGGGCCCGCACGTCGAACTCCGCGCGCGACTCCATGTCCCGCACCCGCACGCCGGTGACCTCACGGGCGTCGCGGATGATGCCGACCACCCGGGTCGAGGTGGCGATCGCCGCGCCGTAGCTCGCCGCCGAGCGGGCCAGGGTCAGCACGTACCGGGCGTCGTCGACCTGGCCGTCGAAGTACCGGATGGCGCCGCGCAGGGTGTCCTCGGCGAGGCCGGGGAACAGCCGGTGCGCGCCGCGCCGGGACAGGTGGCGGTGCCAGGGCAGGCCCCGCCCGTACCCGCTGGCGGCGGACATCGCGTCGTACAGCGCGACGCCGGCGCCGTAGTAGGGCCGCTCGTACCACTTGGTCAGCGGGACGAGGAACGGCACCGGGCGCACCAGGTGCGGCGCGAGCCGGGTCAGCAGCAGGCCGCGCTCCCGCAGCGCCTCGTGGACCAGCGGAAACTCCAGCTGTTCCAGGTAGCGCAGGCCGCCGTGGATCAGCTTGCTGGACCGGCTGGACGTGCCGGAAGCGTAGTCGCGGGCCTCGACCAGCGCGACCGACAGCCCGCGGCTCGCCGCGTCCAGCGCGGCGCCGGCACCGGTCACCCCGCCACCGATGATCAGCACATCGAACGTCTCGTCGCGCATCCGCGCGAGGTCGGTGGTGCGTCGGTCGACCGACAGCCGACTCGCCTGGTACCGGGAAACCGCGGGATCACGTCGCACGGGACCACCGTATCCATCCAGGCCAGCCACCAGGACCGGCACCGGTCCGATCTCACACCGCAGGCAGCGAGACCCGCCCGCGGCCAGGGTCCGGCTCACTCGGCGGCAGCTCACCCGGACACCAGGTCACCGCGGCACGCCAGCCGACCACCGAGTCACCGAGGCACGCCAGCCGACACCGGGTCACCGAGGCACGTCGGCCGAACACCGGGTCGCCGAGGCACGTCGGCTGAACACCGGGTCACCCGGCCGGCGGGTCCAGGCGGTAGACGGTGCCGGCGGCGAGGGCGGCCAGCTTGTCGGGGTTGGCGACGTTGTGGATCGCGGCGACCAGGCCCCGCTCGTCGAGATCCAGGGTGAACGCGCCGATCACCCGACCGCCGCCGCGGAACACGATGCCCGGGCCGCCGTTCACCTCCACCAGCTCCAGCGCCATGTCGGCGACCGCAATGCCCTGGTAGGTGCGACCGCCGAGGGCGGCGAACATCGCCGCCACCCGGTCCGCGCCGGTCAGCGGGCGGATCAGCTGCGGCACCCGGCCGCCGCCGTCGGTCCACACCGTCACGTCCGGCGCCAGCAGCTGCAGCAGCGTACCGAGGTCGCCGCCGGTCGCCGCGGCCACGAACCGTTCGGTGACCGCCTGCCGGCTGGCCCGGTCCGGATGGAACCGCGGCCGGCGCTCCCGTACGTTCCGGCGCGCCCGCAGCGCCGCCTGCCGCACCGTGGCCTCGGACCGCTGTACCGCGTCGGCGATCTCGCCGTAGCCGAAGCCGAACGCCTCGCGCAGCACGAACACCGCGCGCTCCAGCGGGCTGAGCGTCTCCAGCACGACCAGCAGCGCCAGCGACACCGACTCCGGGTCGACGGCCTCGTCGGTACTGGTCAGCACCGGCTCCGGCAGCCACGGTCCGACGTAGCTCTCCCGCCGGTGCTGCGCGGACCGCAGCCGGTCCAGCGCGAGGTTGGTGACGATGCGCACCAGGTACGCCTTCGGGTCGGCCACCGCCGACCGGTCCGCGGCGGACCACTTCAGCCAGCTGTCCTGCACCGCGTCCTCGGCGTCGGCGGCGCTGCCGAGGATCCGGTACGCCACCGAGAACAGCAGCCGCCGGTGCGCCTCGAACACCCCCGCGTCACCGTTCATCGGGCGCCCCGTTCGATCGGCGGCCGGCCGCTCGGGCGGTGCCGATCCGCGGGTCGGCACCGCCCGATGCCTCGACCGCGGTCATCGGGTGTACCGGCCGCCGCGGGGCCAGATCGATCCGGTGCCGGGCAGCCGGATCATCCGCCGGTAGGTCGGCCACGGCGCTGCGCTCACCGTCTCTTTGTACCGAACCGCCGCCCGGCCGGTGAGGCTCAACCGCCGCGGCGCACCGTCCGGCCGGGTGAACTGGACGACCGCGTCGCCGCGCCCCAGGCTGATCGTCGTGTGGTAGTAGCCGAACCGGAAGCGGGGCGGTGTGGCGCCGGTCAGCGTGGCGAGGATCGACCGGGCCGCGTGCACGCCGGTCGGCATCCCGCTCTGGCAGCTGCCGTGCAGCATCCCGTACCCCTGCTCGATCGCCGCCGCGTCACCGATCGCGTAGACGTCCGGGTGCGATATCGAGCGCAGCGCCGTGTCGGTGACGATCCGCCCGGCCGCATCGACCGCCAGCCCGGCGACCGCGGCGAGCGGCGCGCCGCGTACCCCGCTGGTCCACAGCACGACGTCGGCCGGCACGGTCTCCCCGCCCGCGAGCGCGACCGCGTCCGGCAGCACCTTCACGATCTCCACCCCGGTACGCACCCCGACGCCGAGCCGCCGCAACGCGCCCTGCAGGTACCCGCGGGCTCGTGCGCCGAGGGCCTCGCCCGGTTCGGTGCGGCCGAGCAGCGTCACCGTCGTACCCGGGTGCTGCTCGGCGAGCTCCGCCGCCGCCTCGATCCCGGTCAGCCCGCTGCCGCAGACCGCCACGCTGCCACCGTGACCCAGCCGGTGCGCGAGCAGTTCGGCCTCGTGCCGCCCGCCCAGTGCGTACGCGTGCTCGTCGGCGCCGGGCACGCCGGTCGTGTCGGCGACCCCGCCCAGCGCGTACACCAGGGTGTCGTAGCCGAGTTCGCGCTCGTCGTCGAGCCGCACCGTCCGGGCGGCCGGATCCAGCCCGGTGACCCAGCCGTACTCCAGGGCCACGCCGGTGCCGGCCAGCAGTTCGGGCAGCCGCAGGTCGGCGAGTTGCTCGCCGGCGGCGACCTGGTGCAGCCGGAGCCGCTCGGTGAACCGGTCGGTCGCGTTGACCAGCGTGACCGACACGTCGGCGCGCCGCCTCGACCGCGCCGCGAGCACCACCGTCGCCGCGAGCCCCGCGTACCCGGCGCCGAGAACCACGATCCTGTGCGTCATTGCGTTCTCCTCGTCTCGTGCGGACACCCACGAGACGAGGTCGGGCAGCGACGCCGTGAAGATCGGTGATCCGGGTCACGATGCCCGCCGGTCCGGGCGAGGCGACGCGCGGAGGGTGGACAGGGCGCTCGCACGCAGGTCAGTTCGGCGCCGGGACCAGCGGTTCGCCCCACCCGCTACGAGGCGGTCGTCGAGGAAGGCGCATTGCGTCGGGCGACAGCTCCGGCTCTGGTGCTGCGCAGGCAACTCGAACATCTGTTGAAGCTGATGGAGATGCCGAACGTGTCGGTGCGAGCGTTGCTCCTGGACCATCCGGTGTCGAACTTCTTCGTGCCGCACTCGTCCTTCTCGATGTACCGGTTCGCCGAGCCGGACGACCCGACCCGGGTCGTGTGGAGACGGTCACCGGCGACGTGGAAATCCATGACAAGGACGAGGTCGCGTGCTGCTCACGGCTGAACGGCCGACGATCTCGACCTGTAGTTACCGGTCTGTGGGGTCGGGTGGGGTGACGGGGCGGCGGGGTAGCGGGGTGGAGTAGACGACGGCGGTGGTGACCGGGCCGAGGCCGGCGATGCGGCCGGTGACCTCCTCCAGGTGCCGCATCGAGGTGGCCGAGACCGTCAGCACGAAGCAGTCCTCGCCGGTGACGTGGTGCGCCTCGACGATCTCCGGAGTGCTCTCCAGCAGCGCGTGGAACGGCCGGTAGTTGCCGTGCGGGTAGCGCAGCCGGACCAGGGCCCGGACGGTGAGCCCGAGCCGTTCCGGATCGACCACCGCGGTGTAGCCGGTGATCACCCCGGCGGCCTCCAGCCGGCGGACCCGTTCGGTCACCGCGCTGGCCGACATGACGACCGCGCGGCCAAGCTCGGCGTAGCTGGCGCGGCCGTCGCGTTGCAGCTCGGCCAGGATGCGCCGGTCGGGATCGTCCAGCACGATCGGCGGTTGCGCCGGGGAATGCATCGACATCAGCCATGAATACCGCGGGGATCCCGGCGAAGCAAGCGATCTCCCGTGGATCGCCTGTTCCGCCTGCCGCCCGCCGCGCCTAGCGTTTCGGGGGTGAACGCACTCGACTTCTTCACCGCCCGGCTGACGTTCCAGACCGACGTCAGCGACGTACGGGACGCGCTGGAGCGCGGTACCGATCGATTCGTCCTGATCGACAGCCGCAGCGACGACTCGTGGGCGCAGGGCCACATTCCGGGCGCCGTACACCTGCCGACCGGCGAGATCGCGGCGCGCGGCGCCGCGGTGGTTCCGGCCGGCAGCAGCGTCGTCACGTACTGCTGGGGGCCGGGCTGCAACGGCGCCACCCGGGCGGCGGCCGAGTTCGCCCGGCTCGGCTACGCGGTGCGCGAGATGCTCGGTGGCATCGAGTACTGGACCCGCGAGGGGTTCCCGGTCGCCAC
This sequence comes from Actinocatenispora sera, assembly GCF_018324685.1. Taxonomy (NCBI): domain Bacteria; kingdom Bacillati; phylum Actinomycetota; class Actinomycetes; order Micromonosporales; family Micromonosporaceae; genus Actinocatenispora; species Actinocatenispora sera. The sequence continues at coordinate 453,236 of NZ_AP023354.1, forward strand.
CGCGTCCGGCGAGGTGGTCCGGCCGGCCGATCCGCTCACCGCCCCGGCCGGCATCGCCTGCGCCTGCTGACGCCCAGCCCTGGCCCTGCTGACAGCCAGCGCCCGTCGACGGCCCCGGGACCGCCGCGCACGATCGAGGCCGGCGAGACCGATCGCCGGCGACCGGCACTCGCCCGATCGTGCGGGGAGCCTCAGCGCGGGGCCGGGGAGTTGATCTGGAACGGGCCGAGCACCAGGCGGCGGACGAACGGGCGGCCCCAGTACATCTCGTCGGCGGAGACGTCCAGCGCGAACTGCTGCAGCATGCCGAACCGGCGGCCGGCGATGGTGACCGCGCGGCGTACCTCATAGATCGACGACCACGGGCAGCGGTGGAAGCAGGTCACCTTGCCGGGCAGGAAGACCCGGACGATCGCGCCGTCCGCGAGCGCCTGGTCGATCTCCGCCCGTACCTGCAGGGTCGCCGCCGGGTCCGGGTCGGCCTGCCACATGGCGGTGAGCGCGTGCACCGCGGCCGGATCGGCCTGCCAGGTCGACAGCGTCGCCTCGTCGGTCAGGCACCAGGGGTCGAACCGGTCGCCGCCGGGCAGCCGGGACAGGTCGAACCGGGCGTGCTCGCGCGGCAGCCGCAGGTCGCGCAGCAGCTTCGGGAAGGCGGTGAGCTGCCCGATCTGGTACCAGCCGGACAGCGCCTGGCGCAGGTTGACCACCGCGATCCGGTCGGTGGTCGGCTCCCGTACCGCGCCGGTCAGCGCGCGGGCGTAGTCGGCGGCCGCCCCGGCGATCGCGGCGAACTGGTGCAACCGTTCCATGTCGGCGTCCGCGTACGGCGGGCGCTTCTGCTTGTCCAGCGCGAACACCGAGTACTCGGCGCGCTCGCGCAGCCGCACCTCGGCATCCAGCAGGCCGCGCAGGTGCGGCGGGGTCACCGGCTCGGCCGGCCAGGACGTCTGCTCGGCCGGCAGCGCCAGCTCCTCCCGGATGTCGTAGCTGCTGCTCGACCTGGCCTGGCGGGCGCGGCTCAGCCAGGGCTGGACCTGGCCGAGCCAGCGCCACGCGAGGTCGAACGTGGCCGGCGGGACGAACCCGGAGTCGATGTCGTCGGCGTCCAGCAGGGTCTCGCCGAGCGTCTGCAACGCGTACGCGTTCCAGGTGGCGAGCGCGTGCGAGCAGCTGCCCGAGGTGCCGCGCCAGCCAGTCGCGCCGTCCGGGTCGGCGTCGACGTGGGTCAGCTCCTCGTACACCGCGGTGCCGGCATCGCGCAGCGCCGCCAGGGTGGCCGCGTTCCGTTCGCCCTGCAACGCGGCCCGCATCCGGGTGAACACACCGGGGTCACGACGTTCCGCCATGCTTGCAGCATCACTCATGCCGGCCACTCCGCGGCCCCCGGACACGCGTGCCGATCCTCATACCAGCCCCGGCCACGCTCCCGTTGCCCACGGTGCCTGGTCGATCGAGGGTCTACGCGCGTGCCGCGACACGCTCCGCCGTGATCAACGCGGCTCGGCGGCGGTGAGCGCCTCGCGGACCACGCGGAGGGCGTTTCGGCTGGTCAGGCCGGCAAGCTCGGACTCGGACCAGCCGCGGTCGGCGAGCTCGGCGAGCAGTGCCGGGTAGCCGGACACGTCCGGCAGCCCGTCCGGGGTGGCCACGATGCCGTCGAAGTCGCCGCCCAGCCCGACCGCCCGTACCCCGGCGACCTCGCGGACGTGCTCGACGTGGTCGGCGACGTCGGCGACGGTGCAGGGCGGGCGCGGGTTCGCGTCCAGCCACGGCTTGATGTCCGCCCGGTCGGCCGCGCCGACACCGGGGTCGGTGGCGCCGAGCCGGGCCTCCTCCGCGGTCATCGCGTCCATCCAGGCGTGGCACTCCTCCGTCAGGAACCCCGGTACGAACGTCACCATCACCACGCCGTCGGTGGCGCCGACCCGGGCCAGGACGTCGTCCGGCACGTTGCGCGGGTGTGAGCAGAGCGCGCGGGCGCTGGAGTGCGAGAAGAACGCCGGTGTGGTGGAGACGTCGAGCGCGGCGTGCATGGTCTGCGCCGACACGTGCGACAGGTCGACCAGCATGCCGAGCCGGTTCATCTCGCGGACCACGTCGCGGCCGAAGTCGGTGAGCCCGCCGTGTACCGGTTCGTCGGTGGCGGAGTCGGCCCAGTCGGTGTTGTCGTTGTGCGTCAGCGTCAGGTAGCGCACGCCGAGCCGGTGGAGCATCCGCAGGGTGCCGAGCGAGTTGCCGATCTGGTGCCCGCCCTCGGCGCCGAGCAGCGACGCGACCTGGCCGGCCGCCATCGCCCGCTCGACCTCGTCGGCGGTGGTGGCGAAGGCGAGATCCGCCGGATAGCGCCGAACCATCGCGTACGCGGCGTCGATCTGCTCCAGCGTCGTGGTCACCGGATGCGGCTCGCTGCACGGGACCCAGACCGACCAGAACTGGCCGCCGACACCGCCCTTGCGCAGCCGCGGCAGGTCGGTGTGCAGCCCGGCGTCGCTCTGGTCGACCGCGAGATCGGTGTGCGCGAAGTCGTACCCGCACCGCCCCCGCAGCGTCCACAGCAGGTCGTTGTGCCCGTCCAGTACCGGCGCCGCCGTGAGCACCCGGTCGCTCGTCTCCGTCACCGTGCTTGCTCCCATCCTGCGTTGATCATGGTGCAGTGTGCCGTGACATCGCTTCCCGAACCGCCACGATCAACTTTGCCGGACGGCGGTGGTGTCGAGAGCCGCGCGCAGCCGCGCCGGGAGGTCCGGCGGTATCGGGAAGTCGGCGGCGCGGAGGGCGGCGAGCAGCGCGCCGGCCACCGGGTCCGGCGCGACCACCGGCTCGACCCCGAACCGTACCGTCACGTCGGTGCGGACCCGCTGCGCGACCAGGCCCGGCGTGGTCAGCAGCGACCCGGCCAGGACCAGGCAGCGCGGCCGGTCGGCGACCACCGAGGCGGTGCGCACCAGCGCGGTACAGCCGGCGGTGACGATCCGCTCCGCCACCGGATCGCCCTCCACCGCGGCGGCCACCACGGTGGGTGCCAGCTCGCCGAGCCGGGCCGGCGGTACCCGGAAGGCCGCCGCGACGAGGTCCTGTCGCGGGTCGCCGGTCGGCGAGGCCGGCGCCAGGCGCGCCACCATCGCCGCGGCCAGCGCGGTCTCCGGGCCCCGGCCGTCGAGCGCCGCGACCGCCGCGCGCAACCCCTCGATGCCCAGCCACACCGCGGAACCCTCGTCGCCGAGCAGCCAGCCCAGCCCGTCGCAGCGCTTCGTCAGCCGGTAGCCGGTGAACGCCGCCGACACCGCACCGGTACCGGCGAGCAGCAGCACCCCGTCGCCGCCGGTGGCGCCGGCCGCGTACGCGATGTCCAGGTCGGTGCCGATGCGCGGGCTGCCGGTCAGGCCGGCCAGCTGCCACGCGGTGTCGGCGACCCGGCGCGCCTTCTGGGGTACCGCGGCCGAGCCGGCCATGCCGATCATCCCGGCGGCCACCCGCGCCGGGTCGTGGTCGCCGAGCGCCTCGCGCAGCGCGGCCCCGATGTTGCCCGCCGGGTCACCGTCGGACGAGTTGACGTTGCCGCCGGCGGCCCGGCCCCGGCCGAGCACCCGGCCGGAGGCGTCGATCAGCGCCGCCTTGGCGCTGGTACCGCCGACGTCGGCGCCCAGCACCAGCGGTTCGGACATGCCGCCTCCCCAGGGTCGTGTAGCGCGGGCCGCACCCGGACCATCTTGGTACCCGGCCGGCACCGCCCCGACGCCGGTACCGCACCACACCGGCGCCCGCCGCGCTCAGTCGCGCTCACCCAGGCAGAGCGTCACCGCAGCCTCGTCCTCGATCCCGGCCCAGGTGATCGGCACCACGTCGTGCACGTGGTACATCGCCGGGCAGTGCTCCAGCCGCACCGGGTTCACCCGCTTCAGGACCACGTAGTTCGTCGACCACGGCACCCCGAACGAGCAGGGCTGCCGGTACCAGCGATCAGGCGCGTCGGCCGAACTGCCCCGATCCACCCAGACGCACTCACCGACCTTCGCATCGCGCGCGTTGGTCAGGTAGAAGTGCCAGCCGAGCAGGCCCGCCACGACCAGCACCGCGACGATCTTCCCTGCGAGCGACGCCGCCCCGCGCAGCGTCGAGATGCGCCCACCCACCGGTACCCGGTGCGGCTGGCCCGGCGGGGCCGGCAGCGGCCTGGTCGCCGGCCGATCGGCGCCCGCGGCAGCAGACGTCGCCGGTGCCGGCCGATCAGCGCCCGGTGCGGCGGGGAGCGTCACCGTTCGCGCTGCGCCCGGGACAGCCGTTGCGCCCGCTCCGCGGCGGACGCGGCCGGCGGCAGCCACACCTGCTTGAGCGCCACGTCGGCGTCGAGGGACTCGTCCCGGGCCCGCCAGACCCGGCCGAACCCGCCGCCACCCAGCTCCTCGATCAGGCGGTACCGGTTCGCGATCGACCGACCGGGCAACGGTGCGTCTGCCACGATCCTCCCGTCGGTCCGGTCTCGGGGCTGTTGGTGCACAGCGTACGTATTCACCGAAAGGTACGGCGATCCCGCCGGCGCGGAGACCGATGCCTCGACCACGCGGCGTACCGGCGCCGGTGATGTCACGGGCTTCGGCACGGCGCCGGGCCGATCGCAACATCGCGCCGGTGATGTCGCGGACTTCGAGACCGCGCCGGGCCGATCGCGACATGCGCTGGGGATTCCGACCGGAGCCGGGCCGGTGGCGTCGCGGATCCCGGAACGGTGCCGGTCCGAAGCGCGACGGCGCGTCGCGGACTTCGGGACGGCGCCGGGCCGGCGATCGCCGGCAGCGGTTGCCCTCAGTAGGATCGGCGCGCGGCCGACCGCTCGGACCGGCCGCGCAACCGCACCGCGGAGTGGATGGAGCAGCCATGGCAGATCCGGTACCGGCGGTCACCGCCGTCGAGCCCGACCCGGCCGGGTTCGCCCCGCTCGCGGCCCGGGCCCTGACCCACGACGGCGCCGAGGCGGCCGAGATCCTGACCCGGTTGGCGACCCCGCCGGCCGGCCGGCACGGCGTGTGGCTGCGCGCCGGCGACGCCGGCGTGGTGCTGGTGTCGCGCAACGACAAGGATTCCGCCGTCGCGCACGTGGACCTGTTGGCGGTCGATCCCGGGTCGCGCCGGCGCGGCATCGGTACGGCGCTGCTGCGCGCCGCCGAGCAGGCCGCGGCCGGGTTCGGCGCGCGCGAGCTGCGGTTCATGGGCAATCCGCCGTGCTATGCCTGGCCGGGCATCGACGTGCGCTACACGCCGGCGATCTGCCTGGTCGAGGCGGCCGGGTACGAGCGGTTCCGCACCGCGCAGAACATGATCGCCGACCTGACCACCGCCGATTTGTCCACAGTGGATGATGAGGCACGCCTTGCCGCGCAAGGTGTCTCGATCCGGAAGGCGACACAGGACGAGCTGCCGGCGCTGCGCGCCTGGGCCGAGCGGGTGTTCAACGCGACCTGGGCCTGGGAGATCGAGCAGTCGGTGCTGGCGCCCGGCGCCGGCTGCCACGTCGCCTGGCGGGACGGCGCGGTGCTCGCCTTCGCCGGCCACGGCGCGAACCGGCCGAGCTGGTTCGGCCCGATGGGCACCGATCCGGACGCCCGCAACCTCGGCCTCGGCAAGGTACTGCTGCGTCGCTGCCTCGCCGCCCAGCGCGACGCCGGGCTGGAGTCGGCGCAGATCGGCTGGGTGGGACCGATCCCGTTCTACGCGCGCACTGTCGCCGCCCGCATCGACCGCGTCTTCTGGCTCTACCGCAAGGAGATCTGACCGCGACTCCCGTCACCGTCGCTCAGCCCGGCATGCGCGGTTCACTCGTCGTATGCAGAACCTCGCCAACAGCACAGGTGACGATCCAGTGGCGACACGACGCGTCGGGCCGCGCCCGGGGGAGGCGCGGCCCGACGTGCGGGGGGTTGCGGTGCGATCGTCAGGGCAGGTCGAGTACCTGGTGGCCACCGGAGCCGGTGGCCAGGGCGACCGCGCGCTGGTGGCCGCACAGGCAGCCGCGGGCGGTCATCATCGCGGTGTAGTAGTCGATGTAGCGGAACCCGTACGTCTCGCCGCGGGCGAACGCCTGGCCGCCGATCGCCTCGCGCCAGCGGGTGAACGCCTCCTCGGGGATCGGCACGTACACCGACGGGGTGAAGCCTTCGGCGTCCTCCCAGTTCTCCGCGTACAGGAAGCGGGAGACGCCGTGCCGGGGCAGCGGATGCTCCATCGGCAGCCCGGCGAGGAACCGGCCGCGCTCGGCGAGGGTCGACGCGTGCGTGTGGTCGGTGTGGATGCTCTTGGGCCAGTGCGCGATCAGCACGTCCGGCTTGATCTGACGGATCAGGTCGGCGACCCGGCCGGCGAGTTCCTCGGTCGGCGCGAGGAAGCCGTCGCTCTGGTCGTCGAAGACGTGGAACTCGGCGCCGATGTGTTGCGCGAACGCGGAACCCTCGGCGATCTTCTGCTTCTTGTACTCGTCCGGCCCGATCCGCGGGTGCCCGCGCTCGCCCGGGGTGAGCGCCACGATGGCGGTGCTGTCCCCGTTCAGCGCGTAGGTGGCGAGCAGCGGACCGGCGGTCAGGTCCATGTCACCGATGTGGCCACCGATCGCCAGCACGGTCCGAGACATCGTTCTCCTCACAGGTCGTACGGTTCGGCGGCCCGGAGGCGGGCCGCGAGGTGGTCAGGACAGCTCGGCGCGCATGACCTGGAAGCGGCGGGTGACCTGGAATCCGGTCTTGAGGTAGAGCTGGCCGGCGGCGGACTTCTCACCGGTCCACAGGAACCAGGCGCTGTGCGCGCCGAGCGCGCGCATCCGTTCCAGGGTCAGGTGCAGCAGGATCTTGCCGAGGCCGGTGCCTCGCCGCGCCTCCAGCACGCCGAACGGGCCGAACCGCTCGGTCACCCCCTCGTACGCCTCGTGCTGGGCCCAGCCGACCAGCGCACCGCCCGGCTCGTGCGCGCACACGATCCGGTCGGTCGGGGTACCGGCGGACACGCACTCCCGGATCGCCCGGGCCCAGTCGGGGTTGAAGTGCACGCCGGCGAGTTCCACCAGGCCCACCAGGTCGTCGTCGGACGGGGTACCGAACCGGTACCCCTCCGCGGTCAGCGCGGCGACGCGCGCGCGGATCTCGTCCGGCAGCGTGTAGTCGACCAGGCTGCGGTCCATCGCAACCGCCTCGTAGCGCGTGTTGAACCCCTTGCGCTGCAACAGTTTCAGCGCCTCCGGGTACGCCGCCGCATCCAGCCCGGGCGCGATGTAGTTCGGCGTGTAACCGGCGAATTCCACTGTGGACACTCCGTGCCCGCGCAGGAAGTCCAGGGCCGAGTCGAGCAGCGCGGCACCGACCCCGCCGCCGCGCGCCTCCGGGGTGACGAAGAAGAACGGCAGCCAGCCCATGCCTGGTTCGAGGTCGGCGCCGACCATGGCGGTGGTCCGGCGCACCGCGTAGGCGGCGCCGACGATCGCGTCGCCGTCGACCGCGACGCGCAGCCCGGCCGGGTCGAAGTTGACGTCCAGCAGCACCAGGTTGCGGAACCGCTGCGGCGTCACCGGGTCGTACGGCAGGCTGCGCCGCCACGCCTCGACCAGCCGCTCGCCGTCGCCGACTCGAAACTCCCGCACCGTGGCCATCGCGCCGTCCACTCCCCGGTTCACCGAACTCCTGTTGGAAAACTACCTACCAACAAGGCCCATGGTCAATAACCTTCCGACGGTGTTCCCGGCCGCATCCGCCCGACGGCGAACCGGCGGTCAGGACTTCCTGGTACGAACGTCGTCGACGGCGCGGAACGTCAGCCGCAGCGCTTCCAGCGTGTCGTCGTAGGTGCGCTGGGCCACCGCGACGAAGATGCAGTCGACGATCGCCAGCTGGGCGATCCGGCTCGCCATCGCGCCGGAGCGAAACGTGGTCTCCCGGGCCGCCGTGGTCAGCACCAGGTCCGCCTCGGCCGCCGCCGGCGCGGCGCCGTTGTTGGTGATCGCCACCGCGACCGCCTCGTGCCGCCGCGCCTCGCGCAGCACGTTCACCGTCTCCACCGTGGTACCGGTGTGGGTCAACCCGATCTCCACGTCACCCGGTCGCAGCAGCGCCGCGGCGACCAGCGCGTCGTGCGGGTCGGCGAAGAAGAACGCGTTGCGCCCGATCCGGTAGAGCTTGCGCTGCAGGTCGTTCGCCGCGAACCCGCTCGCCCCGATGCCGAACAGGTTGATCCGGTCGGCGGTCGCGACCGCGTCGACCACCTTCGCCAGCGCGTCCAGATCCAGCTGCGTCACGGTGTCCTCGACCCCGCGGGCGTCCGCGTAGCCGATCTTCTCGACCACCTCGCGCAGGGAGTCGGCCCGGCCGATGTCGGCACCGAGCTCTTTGTGCCCGTCGCCGCGGGCCGCATCCCGGCCCAGCTCGGTGGCGAGCGTCAACCGCAGCTCGGGGTACCCGCGGAAGCCGACGGTGCGGCAGAACCGGATCACCGTCGTCTCGGAGGTGTGGCAGGACTCGGCCAGCTCGGTGATGGTGCGACCCACCACCACGGACGGCTGACCCAACACCGCCTCGCCGACCCGCCGTTCGGCCGGCGCCATCCCGGGCAACAGCGTCCGGATATGCGCCAGCACCCCGGCCGGGCGCGCGGCCCGCCCCGCCGGCTCCCCACTACCTGTCACCGCCACCTCCTCGATTCGAGCAGCCGTTCAGCGTAGGCCCCGAAACCGTCCGTGAACTACTACTTCTGGTCCGGAAGCACCGCCGACCGGTCAGGAGTAGAGCAGGTGGTCGCCGGCCCAGTCGGCCGGTGCGGACACCGCCGGTACCAGGGTCAGCGGGTCCACGCCGGCGTCGACCGCGTGCCGCAGCTCGTCGCTGCCCCACAACAGGTCGACGAAGTGCCGGTGTCCCAACGACTCCGCACCGCTCTCGGCGACCCGCCAGCCGAACGCGTCGGGGTACTCCCGGCGCAGCACGCCGATCATCCCGACCGCGGTCCGTACCGGCTGGAACCGGTCCGGATCGGTCACGTGTACCTGCACCCCGTGCACCGTCTCACCGGCGTACTTGTGGAACGTGGGCGCGAACCACACGTCCCGGAACGCCACCCCGGGCAGGTCCAGCGCACGCACCGCGGGCAGGAACCGGTCGTCCACGTACGGCGCCCCGATCAGCTCGAACGGCCGGGTGGTACCCCGGCCCTCGGACAGGTTGGTGCCCTCGAAAAGCCCGGTGCCGGGGTAGGCCAGCGCGGAGTCCGGCGTCGGCATGTTCACCGACGGCATCACCCACGGCTGCCCGGTCTGCGCCGCGTACAGCTCGCGCCGCCAGCCGTCCATGGCGATCACGTCCAGCTCGACCGGCCGGCCGGCGGCGGCCGGCACCGCGTCCGCGTTGAGGAACCGGGCCAGCTCGCCGACGGTCAGCCCGTGCCGGATCGGAATCGGTACCCGGCCGACGAAGCTCGCGAACGCCGGCACCAGCCACGGCCCCTCGGTGACCGCGCCGCCGACCGGGTTCGGCCGGTCCAGCACCACGAACCGCTTGCCGGTCCGCGCCGCCGAGACCATCACGTCGAACATCGTCCACACGTAGGTGTAGAACCGGGTGCCGATGTCCTGCAGGTCGTACAGCAAAGTGTCCACTGTGGACTCGTCGAGCAGCGCGTCCAGGTCCGCACCGGACTTGAGGTAGGTGTCGTACACCGGCAGTCCGCTGCCGGGGTCGATCGCCTCGTGCTCGCTGAACCCTGCCTGCACCGTGCCGCGCACCCCGTGCTCCGGCCCGAACAGCGCCACCAGCGGTACCCCGGCCCGCACCGCACCGTCCACTGTGGAGTCAAGGTTCGGCAGGATGCCGGTGTAGTTGGTCACCAGGCCGGGCCGGCCCGGCCCGGCCAGGCTCGGGTCGGCGCACAGCCGCTGCGCCCCGGTCCGTACCGCCGTCATCGTCCACTCCCCGTTCGTGTCGCTCATCGCCGTACGCCTCAACAGCCCCGGGCGAACGCGATCGCACCGTCCGGCCCGGGTACGTCCACCGGCAGCCGGCCGCCGCCGGCCGCGGCGCCGGTCAGTACCGCGAGCAGCGCCGCCCGGGACACCGCACAGTCGCCGTAGGTCAGGAACCGCGCGGTGGCGCCCGTCGCCAACCCCGCGTCGTACGGCCCGGCCAGCGCGAGCTGCACGTACCGGCGCCCGGCCGCGGCGAGCCCGGCGAGCAGCGCCCGCTGCCCCGGCCAGCGGGTCGCGTTGCGGCTCACCACGATCGTCTGGTCGGCCGCCGCGGCCGCGGCCAGGTCGGCGTCCACCGCGGCCGGGTCGCTGCCGCTGTCCACCACGGTCACCTCGGCACCGGCCGCCCGCAACGCCGGCAGCAGGTCGTTCTCCAGACCGCCGAGCGCGCCGACCAGCGCGACCCGGCCGGCCGGCAGCCGCCAGCCGCGATCGCCGAGCACGGTCAGGCCGGCCACGGCCAGTTCCGCGGCGATCGCCGCGTTCGCCGCGGCATCGGCCGCCGGGGCCAGGGTGGGATCGGCGGTGAGCAGGCCGACCCGGTGCTTGAGGGCGAGGACCCGGCCGACCGCCGCATCCAGCCGGGCGGCCGAGATCCGGCCGGACGACACCGCCTCGGTCACCGCCGCGACCGCGACCGGCAGGTCGGCCGGCATCAGCAGCTGGTCGGCGCCGGCGAGCACCGCCCGTACCGCGATCTCACCGTCGCCGAGCCGGTCCCGGGCGCCGGCCATGTCGAGCGCGTCGGTGACCACGGTGCCGGTGAAGCCGAGCCGGTCGCGCAGCACGCCGGTGAGGATCGCGGCAGACGCGGTCGCCGGGTCACCGGAACCGTCCGCCGCCGGTACGGCCACGTGTGCGGACATCACCGCGGCCACGTCGGCGCCGATGGCCGCCACGAACGGGGGCAGGTCGATCGCGGCCCAGGCGTCGGCGTCCCGGTCGACCGACGGCAGCATCAGGTGGCTGTCGCCGGAGGTGTCACCGTGCCCGGGGAAGTGCTTCGCCGTCGCCGCGATCCCCGCACCCTGCAGCCCGCGTACCGCCGCCGCCACGTGCGCGGCGACCAGGTCCGGGTCGGAGGAGTACGAGCGGACGCCGATGGCCGGGTTCGCCGGGTTGGAGTTGACGTCCGCGTCCGGCGCGTAGTCCTGGTGGAAGCCGACGGCGCGCAGTTCGGCCCCGATGATCGCCGCGGCCCGCGCGGTGGACTCGGGATCGCCGGTGGCGGCGAGCGCCATCGCGGACGGCACGCTGGTCACGCCGCGCCGCAGCCGGGCGACCGTACCGCCCTCCTGGTCGACGGCGACGACGGGCGGCAGGCCGGCGCCTCCGGTGGCCGCGGCCAGCTCAGCGAGCAGCGCGGCCACCTCGCCCGCGTCGTCCCCTTCCGGCTTGGTCGGGAAGTAGCAGACGCCACCGACGTGGTAGCGCCGGAGCTGGTCGACGACGGCGCCGAGGCCGTCGGAGTTGACCGCGCCGGTGCGCTGGTCCGGCGGCAGGCGCAGCGCGTTCGGCGAGTGCCGGCCCAGCGGCACCACGAACAGCTGACCGATCTTCTCGGCGATGGACAATGTGCTCAACCGGTCCGTCACTGCCGACGGCGGGCGGTGCGCATCCACGTGAGCGGCTCCCGCGTATCCTGACAAGAATATTCAATGATTACGGTCTCGTTGCTAAGTTACCGACGTCGAGCCTTCGCCGTCAACGAGTAACATCGCAAGCGAGGGGCCCGGGCGGACGCCGTGCCGTGCGGACCTCCGAGGCTGCACCACGCAAACCTAGGAGCCGCAGGTGTCTCAGGCCGCATCCCGCGCCATCCGGTCGGACCTCGCGCAGCTGCGCACCGAGCAGACCGACCCGCGATACGCCGAGATCGACCGGCTGCCCACCGCCCAGCTCGCCGCGCTGATGAACGAGGCCGACGCGAGCGTGCCGACCGCGGTCGCCGCGGCCATCCCGGCGGTGGTACCGGCGATCGACGCGATCGTCGAGCGGCTCGCCGCCGGCGGCCGCCTGCTCTACGTCGGCGCCGGTACCCCGGGGCGGATCGGGCTGCTCGACGCGGCCGAGTGCCCGCCCACCTTCGGTACCGACCCGGAGACCGTGCAGGGAATCATCGCCGGCGGCAACACCGCGATCACCCGCGCGGTCGAGGGCGTCGAGGACGACGCCGAGGCCGGCGTCGCCGACCTGGCCGAACGCAACGTCGGCGCCGGTGACGCGGTGCTCGGGCTGACCGCGAGCGGGCGCACCCCGTACGTGCTGGCCGCGCTCGCCGAGGCGCGCCGCCGCGGCGCCGTCACCGTCGGGCTGTCCTGCAACGCCGACGCCGAGCTCAGCGACGTGGTCGAGTTCCCGGTCGAGGTCGCGGTCGGCCCGGAGTTCATCGCCGGTTCCACCCGGCTCAAGGCCGGTACGGCACAGAAGCTCGTGCTGAACATGATCTCGACGATCAGCATGGTGCGGCTCGGCAAGACGCACGGGAACCTGATGGTCGACCTGGTCGCGACGAACGAGAAGCTGCAGGCGCGGGCGATCCGGATGGTCCAGGAGATCACCGGCGGCACCGCGGAGGCCGCCGAGACCGCGCTGAACGCCGCCGGCCGGCACGTGAAGACCGCCGTCGTGATGATCGAGCGAGGCACCGACGCGGCCACCGCCCGAGCCCTGATCGAGGCCGGTCAGGGCCGGCTCGGCGCCGCACTCACCGTGCCGCTCCCCCGTTGAGCTCCTGACCCCCACCGGGAGTACCAGCGGTGTGGCACCTTCGGGTGACCGACCGTGACCGTTCGATCGTGACGGACGCGCCACGCATCGTGGGAGGATGCGCCCACACGCCCGAAAGGGGCGTTCGGGAGCACCCATGCGACAAGGCAGACCGCCGGAGATGCCAGCGGACCCCACCCCGTTCGACGGCCCGCGGGTGGACGTCGAGGCGCGGCTCGGTTGGCTGCTGCGGGTGAGCCGGCTGACCGCCGACGACCCGGACAACCGGTCCCTGGCCGGCTTCGCCGCGCGGCTGCGGGCCACCGGTTCGCCCGCCGGTACCCCGCAGATCAGCCGCTGGGAGACCGGGCGGCTGCCCGCACCGGCCGCGATCTTCGCCCGGTACGAGACCATCCTCGGCCTGCCGGCCGGCAGCTTCGGATCGATCGCGGTGGGCCTGCGCTCGGCGCTCGGTGCGCCCCGGCCGGTCGTACCGCCGGCGCCGCCGGACATCGTGGCCCTGCGCCGCCGGTACGACCTGGTCCACGAGCGGCTCGAGGACGCCGAGGTGGCCGGCGGCACCTGGCTCGCCTTCGCCGACATCCTGCGTACCGACGGCCTCGTCGTGCTGCTGCACAGCCGCGTCCTGGACGCACTGCTCGCCCGGCTGATCGACGAGATGATGCGCTCGGTCGGGATCGCCTACACCACGCGCTTCACCGCACTCGCGACGCTCCTCACCCGGCCCGGGCTCACCGCCGACGTGGTCGGCGCCATCGACACGGGGGCCCGCGAGCCGGGCGCGCAGGGAGTCGTCGACGCGATCAGCCTGCTGGGCGAGCTCGGCGACGCCGCCGCGGCCGGCCGGCTGCTCGCGCTGCTCGCCGGCGACGACGCCACGCTGCGGCTCGGCGCCGCGCACGCCCTGCTCAACATGGCCAACGTCGGCACCCTTCCGGCCCGCCACACCGCGGCGATGGGCCGGATCCTGCACCGGCTGGACGAGCACGATCCGGCCGTCACGGTGCTCGCCGGGCGGGCGCCGATGCCCGCGCCGCGCTGCCCGCCGCCCGCCCCGGTGCGGCGACGGCCACCGCCGGCCGCCGACCGGTTCGCCCTCGTCGCCCACGCCCGTACCGGCCTGGAGTTCGACCCGATGCTCTGCCGGCTCGTCGCCGAAGCGGTCGCCAGCCGGTACACCGAGCGCCGCCACCACGCCGCGCTGCTGCTGCTCGCCTCGCCGTACCGGGCGGCCGTCGCCGAGGTCGCGACCGGCGTGGTCGGCACCGATCCGGACGCCGCGACCCGGCGCGGCGCCGCCGGACTGCTGCGCTACGTCGTCGGTCCGCCCCAGGTACCGGCGCTGCGCCGCTGGCTGCGGTCCGAGCGGACGGACCTGCGGGCCGCCGCACTCGGCGCCCTGCCGCACGCCGGCGTGCCGGCCGAGGCGATCGGCCCCGACCTCGCGGCCGGGGCCGGCCGGCCCCCTCGCCCGACCGGCCCCGTGATCTACGCCGCCGGCATGACCGGCCACCCGCTGCTCCGGCGCTGGGCAGACGATCCCGCGACCGAACCCTCGGTACGCCGCACGGCCCGCTGGTGGCTGCGCCACGGCCCCGCCGTCCTGCACTGACCGCCGGACGGTCAGGACGCCCGGTCGAGTTCGTAGAGCCGCCGGCCACCCGCGGACACCACCGCGTGGTCGGCCGAGGTGAACTCGACCCGGTAGCTGCTCTCGTTGGGTTGCTGGGTCACCGTGAGCAGGTACGAGTCGCCGTGCTCCGACAACGAGCAGTACATCGGTCCGCCGATGTCCAGCGGCACCCCGTTGGCGTAGTAGAACCCGGTGCACCGGCCGTTCGCGTCCATCGCCTTGGTACCGCTGCCATCCGACGCGGCCCACGTGCCCACCAGCGAGTACCCGGACGAGCCGGCCGCCGCGTCGTACACCTTCCAGCCGCCCGTACCGACCCCGGCCACCGCGAGGATCATCGCCACGGTGAGGGCGGCCCTGCGACGCTTGACCGTCTTGACGGTCACCTTGTTGTGGTCGCCGGTCACGAGCGGCCCGTTGATCGTGCTCCGGGTCGCCCGGACCGAACTGTCCCGGCCCGGCCGCTGCCCGCGCTCACGTTCGGCGGACCGCGCTCGGGTCGACATCTCAGGACCGGTCCTGTCGTCGGTGTACATCGGCTTTCCTCTCCCCGCAGGCGTGCACAGGTGACGGGTGTCCCGTCGGCGCACCACGCGTCGCATGACCGCGAGCGTGTCCTCAGGGAAGCAGGAGAACCGGTGCGCAGGCCCCGTTCGTGCCGGGCGGCGGCGACCGGGAAAGAACCGGTACGCGGTCCTGATCGGTCCGTATTCGGGCGCCGGGGCGGGCACGACGAAGGGGCGGACCCCACCGGGATCCGCCCCTCGTCTGGTGCTGTTTTCGGTTACCTGCTGGCGTGGCTCAGAAGTCCATGCCGCCGGCGTCCGGCGCGGCCGGGGCCGCGTTCTTCTCCGGCTTGTCCGCCACCACGGCCTCGGTGGTGAGGAACAGGGCCGCGATCGAGGCGGCGTTCTGCAGCGCGGAACGCGTCACCTTGGTCGGGTCCAGGATGCCGGCGTCGAGCATGTTGACGTACTCGCCGTTGCCCGCGTTCAGGCCGTGGCCCGCCTCCAGGTTGCGGACCTTCTCCGCCACGACGCCGCCCTCGAGGCCGGCGTTCACGGCGATCTGCTTGAGCGGGGCGTCCAGCGCGGACCGCACGATCGCGGCGCCGGTCGACTCGTCGGCGTTCAGGTCGAGCTTGTCGAAGGCCTTGGTGCCGGCCTGGACCAGCGCGACGCCACCACCGGGGAGGATGCCCTCCTCGACGGCCGCCTTCGCGTTGCGCACGGCGTCCTCGACGCGGTGCTTGCGCTCCTTCAGCTCGACCTCGGTGGCCGCGCCGACCTTGATCACCGCAACGCCGCCGGCCAGCTTGGCCAGCCGCTCCTGCAGCTTCTCGCGGTCGTAGTCGGAGTCGGACGCCTCGATCTCGTTGCGGATCTGGTTGACCCGGCCCTGGATCCGGTCCGCCTCGCCGGCACCGTCGACGATGGTGGTCTCGTCCTTGGTGATGACGACCTTGCGGGCCTTGCCCAGCAGCTCCAGGCCGACGTTCTCCAGCTTGAGGCCGATGTCCTCGCTGACGACCTGGCCGCCGGTCAGGATGGCCATGTCGTCCAGCATCGCCTTGCGGCGGTCGCCGAAGCCCGGCGCCTTGACGGCGGCGGACTTGAAGGTGCCACGCACCTTGTTGACGATCAGGGTCGCCAGCGCCTCACCCTCGAGGTCCTCGGCGATGATCACCAGCGGCTTGCCCGACTGCATGACCTTCTCCAGCACCGGCAGCAGGTCCTTGACCGCCGAGATCTTGGAGTTGACGATCAGCAGGTACGGGTCGTCGAAGCTGGCCTCCATCCGCTCGGTGTCGGTGGCGAAGTAGGCCGAGATGTAACCCTTGTCGAAGCGCATGCCCTCGGTGAGCTCGAGCTCGAGCCCGAAGGTGTTGCTCTCCTCGACGGTGATGACGCCTTCCTTGCCGACCTTGTCCATCGCCTCGGCGATGATCTCGCCGACGGACGAGTCCCCGGCGGAGATCGACGCGGTCGCGGCGATCTGCTCCTTGGTCTCGATGTCCTTGGACAGCTGGGCCAGCTGCTCGGTCACGCTGGCCACGGCGGCCTCGATGCCCCGCTTGAGGGCGATCGGGTTCGCGCCCGCGGCCACATTGCGCAGGCCCTCCCGGACCAGCGCCTGGGCCAGCACGGTGGCCGTCGTCGTGCCGTCACCGGCAACGTCGTCGGTCTTCTTCGCGACCTCCTTGACGAGCTCGGCCCCGATCTTCTCCCAGGGGTCCTCGAGCTCGATCTCCTTGGCGATCGAGACACCGTCGTTGGTGATGGTGGGGGCGCCCCACTTCTTCTCCAGAACGACGTTGCGGCCCTTCGGGCCGAGCGTCACCTTCACGGCGTCGGCGAGGCTGTTCATGCCACGCTCGAGGCCGCGGCGCGCCTCCTCGTCGAACGCGATCATCTTTGCCATTTGGGCGTTGTCCTCCGGTGTGTCAGACACCTATGTGCCGGCCCTGGTGGGGCTGGCACGCGGTAAGTACACGCTCGGCCGGTCGATGCCCGCGACGGACGACCAGGTAAACCGCGACACCCAGCTGGTGTGCCTCGGTCCGCCGGCCTCACCGCCCGACCATTGGCACTCCCCTACAGCGAGTGCCAGCTCAAGGTTTAGCACTCTCCCCGGGCGAGTGCAAGCGAACCGCACGGTACGAGGTCCCTGTCACTCCGCCGCCGCGAGCAGCTCCGCGCTGGTCGGTGCGTCCGCCTCCTTGGCCCGCAACCCGGTGTAGGTACCGAGCGCCCCGGCGCACTGCGCGACCACCGCCGGCGCCGTCGCGACCATCATGACCACCGACAGGACGGCGACCAGCGCGGGCGCGAGGTGCACGAACGTGCCGTTCATCGGCGCGTCCGGGTCGAACAGCGCCGGCGTGGTCACGAGCACCGGGATCTCGAGGAGCATGCCGATCATGCTGCTGTACGCCCCGACGATCATCGCGGTGATCAGCATCCGGCCTGGTAGCCGCCGCGCGGCGGCGGACCGTACCCACCCCGCGGGTAGCCGCCGGGCGGCGGGCCGTACCCGCCGGGCGGCCGGTACCCACCGGGCGGCAGCTCGCGTCCACCCGGCGGCGGGGCATCCGGCCCGGGCGGGGTCTGCCGGGGTGGGTTGGCCGGGATCTCGTCGGCGGCCCCCGGCCCCCACCCGCTCGCGTACGCGCTGACCGGTGTCGCCGCGGACCCCGGCCGCGCCGAGTCGCCCGCCGCCCGGTCATCCGCGGGCTGGTCGCCGGTCGTCGACCGGGCACCCTGCGCCGGCTGGTCGCCGGTCGTCGACCCGTCGGCCGCGCTCGGCCGCACGGGGGGCGGTGTGGTGGGGTCGGCCGGCCCGGTCGGGTCGGGATCGGAATCGGTCACCGGACACCTCTCGTCGACGCAAGTGGACGCCGGGACGGTAACAGGATCGATCCATCCGCCGGGTCCGCCGACCGGCCCATCCACTGGACCGCCCGAGCGACCGCGGGGACCTCCCGGCCGGCGCCGGCCGCCGCGGTCCGGTGCCGTCCGCGGTCAGGAGCGGAGGGTGGCGAGGAACTCGGCGGTGAGGTCGTGTGCGTGCGCCGGCCGCCACACCGCCCGCAGCTCGCGGCGCAGGTCCAGCCCGGCGACCGGTACCTCGACCAGCTCGCCCGCGACGAGTTCGGCGGCCACCGCGAGCCGGCTGACCAGCGTGGCGCCCAACCCGGCCCGTACCGCGGTCTTCAGCGCCTCGGTGGAGGTCATCACGCCGAGCGGCGTCGCGACGGTACGGCCGGCGCGGCGCGCGGCGCGCTCGTACGTGGCGCGGGTACCGGAGTCGGGCTCGCGCAGCAGCAGCGGCGTACCGGTCAGCTCGGCGGCCGGCAGCGGCGCGCGGGCGCGGGTCCACGGGTGGCCGGGCGCGACCACGACCACCAGCTCGTCGGTCGCGACCGTACGGGTGGCGAGGTCGGGATGCGGCTCCGGGTCCTCGACGAAGCCGAGGTCGGCGGTGCGTTCGGTGACCCGGCCGATCACCGCGGCCGAGTTGGCGACGGCGAGGCTGACGACCACCTCCGGCCGCACCGCGCGGTACCGGGCGATCACCGGCGGCAGCAGGTACTCGGCGTTGGTGTAGCTGGCGGCGATCCGGACGTGCCGGCGGCCGGCGGCGCGCAGCGAGCGCGCTTCGGCGAGGAACCCGTCCAGCTCGGCGAGGACCCGTTCGGCGTGTTCGGCGAGGCGGGCACCGTCCGGGGTGGGGCGGGAGCCGCGCGGGGTGCGGACGACCAGTTCGATGCCGAGGCGGCGTTCCAGCCGGCGCAGCGCCTCGCTCGCGGACGGCTGCGTGATGCGCTGCGCGCGGGCCGCCGCGGACAGGCTGCCCAACCGCACCGTGTCGGCGAACAGTCGCAGGCTGGCGAGGTCACCGGGGCCCAACTCCTGACTCATAGGGACACCCTATGTGGCCATCTCGGATCTGCCTCTGGCTGGACGGACCGATCGGCCCGAAGCTGATCGGGTGATCACCCAGACCGCCGGTGCCCCGGCATCGACCGGCACCGGACCGGTACGCCGGCTCGGCCCCGGGCTGCTGCTCACCCTCGCCGTCGCGGTCGTCGCCACCGCCGCCGGTACCGCCGTCCCGGTGGTCGGTGCGCCGGTGCTGGCGATCCTGCTCGGCGCCGCGGTACGGGTGCTCGGCGGCCACCGCGGCTGGTGGTCGCGGGTGCGCCCCGGGGCCGCGTTCGCCGGCAAGCGGATCCTGCAGGCCGCGGTGGTGGTGTTCGGACTGGGACTGTCGCTCGGCGCGGTGGCGAAGGTGGGACTGACATCGTTGCCAGTCATGCTCGGCACGCTGACCGTGTGCCTGCTCGGCGCCTGGTTGTTCGGTCGCGCGCTGCGGGTACCGAACGAGCTGCGCGCGCTGATCGGCTCCGGTACGGGGATCTGCGGCGCGTCGGCGATCGGCGCGGTGAGCCCGGTGATCGCGGCGACCGAGGCGACGACCGCGTACGCGGTGTCCACGATCTTCGTGTTCAACGTGGCCGCGGCGCTGCTGTTCCCACCGTTGGGCCATCTGCTCGGGCTCAGCGATCAGGGTTTCGGGTTGTGGGCGGGCACCGCGGTCAACGACACGTCCAGCGTGGTGGCCGCCGGGTACACGTTCAGCCAGGCCGCCGGCGACCACGCGGTGGTGGTGAAGCTGGTGCGGTCGTTGATGATCGTGCCGGTGGTGATCGGGATTTCCGCGCTCTGGCGCCGCCGCTCGACCGCAACCCCCGTGTCGGCGGACAGTTCGGCACCGAGCCATCCCGCACCGAGCCACGACGGACCGCGAGGCGGGGCGGCGCGGAAACCGGCGCGGGCCAGGCTGGTGCGGCTGGTGCCGGTGTTCCTGTGGTTGTTCCTGGTCGCGGCCGCGGCCAACACGATCGGCCTGGTACCGGCGGGTGCGCACCACGCGCTGGGGGTGCTGGCCACGTTCCTGGTGGCGGTCGCGCTGGCCGGCGTCGGTACCGGGATCGGGGTGGCGGACTTCCGCCGGGCCGGGCCGAAACCCTTGCTACTGGGCGGGATCCTGTGGGTGCTGGTGGCGGCGACGAGCCTCGGCATCCAGGCGGTCACCGGCCTCGGCTGACCGGTCCGAACGGCTGGAACGGCGCTGTCAGGCCGATCCCACCTCGGCACGGGGCGTGCCGGGCGGCCGATCGCGGTAGGGCACGCGATCGGGTCGTACAGACCGGAAGGCGCCGGCGGGCTGCCGACGCCTTCCAGGGACGAGTGGATGAATCCTCGGGTCAGCCGGCGGCGAGACGCACGTTCTCCGCTTGCGGACCCTTCTGCCCCTGGGCGATGTCGAACTCGACACGCTGACCGTCGTCCAGAGACTTGTAGCCGTCCATCTGGATGGCCGAGAAGTGGACGAACACGTCCTGCCCACCATCCACGGCGATGAAGCCGTAGCCCTTCTCCGAGTTGAACCACTTGACGGTGCCCTGTGCCACGGTGCACTTCCCTTACCTCAACCTGCGCCGGACCGCGGTTGCGGCTCCGGGACCCTCACATCCTGCGGGAAGCGTGCACGCGACACAACCCCGACCGGAGACTGACGGCCGATGCGAAACGCTACACGAGCAGGACCACCCTGCACAGCCTCTTCGCTTTCGTGTGGTATGAGCTCTTGGTAAAACCCCAGGCCAGCGGGTTCCACCGAGACGAGGTCCGAACGCGGAAACTCAGGAATGCCGGCGGGACTGGACGATCCGGAACCGGCCGGCGACGTACGCATCGTCGGTGAGGCAGGCGTTCGCGGCCGGATTCGCGCCGGTGGCGTGGAAGTCGCTGAAGGCCGCGGACTGGTTGACGTACACCCCGCCGGTCAGGTTCTCCGACAGGTGCACACCGACGGTGACGGCGACCCGCTCGGCGGCGGCCAGCACCGCCTCGTCGGTGGAGTAGACCGACGCGGTCAGCGCGCCGCGTTCGGCGACGGTGCGCTCGAATGCGGCCAGCGACGCGGTCGTCCCGTCGGTCGCGATCAGGAAGCTGATCGGGCCGAACCATTCCCTGCCGTACGCGGTGTCGTCGCCGACCGACAGCCGGCGGATCAGCGGTGTGCGCACGACCGCGTCGGCGTGCGCCGGATGTGCGACGGTACGCGAGTCCAGCACCGCCTCGCCGACGTGCGCGGCGGCCGACACCCGGTCGCGTACCCCGTCGTTGACGATGGCGCCGGTCAGCTCCACGCCGCGGGCGTCGTCGTCGGTCAGCTTGCGCACCGCGGCGGCAATGCCGTCGGCGACCTCGTCGAAGCTCTTGTGCCCCGATTCGGTGTCGATGCCGCCGGCCGGCAGGTAGATGTTCTGCGGCGTCGTGCACATCTGCCCCGAGTACAGGGTGAGCGAGAAGCCGATGTTCGCGCACATCCCGGCGAAGTCGTCGGTCGAGTCGACGACGATCGTGTTGACGCCGGCCTTCTCGGTGTAGACCTGCGCCTGCCGCGCGTTCGCCTCCAGCCAGTCGCCGAACTCGGTCGAGCCGGTGAAGTCGACGATGCGCACCTCGGGCCGGGTGGCGAGCTCGGCGGCGATCCGCTCGCCGGGCGCCTCCGCGGCCAGCTGCACCAGGTTCTCGTCGAACCCCTGCTCCGCCAGCACCTCCCGGGCGTACCGGACGGTGATCGCGAGCGGCAGCACCGCGCCGGGGTGTGGCTTGACGACGACCGGGTTGCCGGTGGCGAGGCTCGCGAACAGCCCGGGGTACCCGTTCCAGGTGGGGAACGTGTTGCAGCCGATCAGCAGCGCCACGCCGCTCGGGATCACGTGGTAGGTCTTGTCCATCGCCAGCGGGGGCCGCTTGCCCTGCGGCTTCTCCCAGTGCGCGCCGGCCGGGTGCCGGGTCATCGCCGCGTACGAGTAGGCGACGGCTTCCAGCCCGCGGTCCAGCGCGTTCGCGCCGCCCGCCTGGAACGCCATCACGAACGCCTGGCCGGTGGTGAACTGGACCGCGTTCGCCAGCTCGAACACGTGCTGGTGCAGCCGGGCGAGGATCTCCAGGCAGGCGCCGACCCGCGCCTCGACGCCGGCGTCCCGCCAACCGGGCAGCGCGGCGGTGGCGTTGGCCAGCAGCGCGTCCACGCCGGTGTGCGGGTACCGCACGTCGAGCGGCAGGCCGAACGGGCTCGACTCGGTGGCGACCCGGTCGCCCGGCGCCTCGAGCGGGAAGTCGGCCCCGAGGTACGCCTCGAACGCCACCTTGCCCTCACCCGCCGCCGTCTCCCCGTACACGCGGGGGCTGGGCGACTCGGGGTAGGCGGACCAGAAACCGCGCCGCCGGATCGTGTCCAGCGCCTGGGTCAGGGTCTTCTCGTGTGCCGCGAACAGCGGGTGGCTGCCGGTGGCCTCGGTGGTAACCGTCATGCCGCCATCATGCCGCCGCATCCGCCGCCCCGACAGCCACCCGGCCCCTGTCGATCTTGGTTGCGGTCGCGCGGCAAACGCTTACCCGCCGGATCACGCCAGGAACGACGCGGACGGCGGCAGATCAGACGGACTGCTGCCAGGCGTCCCAGAGGTCGACGGCGCGGAACCCGAGCTGCTCGTTGATCGCGATCATGTGCGCGTTCTCGGTCGCGTTCCAGGTGTGCACCGACGTCAGTTCCGGTTCGTCCGACACCGCCCGGTGCAGGTTCGCCAGCTTGGTCAGCATGCCGAGCCGGTGCCCGCGGTGCTCCGGGAGCACCAGGGTGATCTCCTGGAGCAGCGTCTCCGGCCGGCCGCCCAGGCCGAGAAGCTCGCTCCACGCGACCACCTCGCCGGTCGGTTCGTGCCGCACCATCGTGTGGTAGCTGCGACGCCCCCGCACGGCGGCCGCCCGCTCGCCGTCCCGTACCTGCGCGACGTCGATGTTCTCCGGCTCCCACTCGACGTCGCCCAGCGGAATCTCGCCCATGAACCTGCTGCTCAGTGCGGCCCGGCCGGCGACCAGCTCGTCCGGTGTCGGCCCGCGCCAGGTGTGCACCGTGTAGCCGGCGCCGGCGAGCGCACGGTACTCGGCGGCCTGCGCGGCGAGCGCGTCCGCCGACAGCGTGGTGACGTCGAGGACGCGCCGGGCCTCGGTCTGCGCCCGGCTGGCACCCATCGCGGTGGCGAACGGCGTACCGGGGTCCGGCCGCGGCGGGCCGTCCGGCAGCCCGCGGACCGACTCCGCCAGCAGCCGGCTCCGGCCCTCGGCCCGCAGCACCTCGCGCAGCTCGCGGTACAGCGCGGTGCCGACGCCCTGTCGCCGCACGTCGGGCCGCACGATCAGCTCGACCTCGGCGTTCTCCAGGTTGTCCAGCAACGGCAGGTCGACGAAGAGGATGCCGTCGATCCGCCCGTCGCGCTCGGCGACCCGGCGCACCGTCCGGTGTCCGGGCCACGGCATCCGAAGCTGCCCGAGCAGTTCCTCCCGGGATCCGTCCGGCATCCCGGGAGCGTCGACCACCGTGGCCAGACGCTGCACGTCGAGCCAGCCATCGACGTCGGTCCCGGACCGGAACTCACGAATCTCCATCCGTTCAGGATGCGATCGCCGGTCGCCCGCCGCGACCGAATTCCGCTCCCCGGCCCGCACCGGGCCGACCGCCAGGAGAGCCCCCGAGCGCGGTACCGCGTCACCCGTCCAGGTTTGCCACCTGCTGGGGGCAGCAGCGTCAGCGCGCGGTAGAGCGCGGCCCGCAGGCCGGCAGGGGCCGGGCCGCGCCCGGCCCGGTCGGCGCACCGACCGGGTCCGGGTGCGGGGGTGCCGGCGGCTAGCCACCGAACCCCCGCACCGACCGGGTCCGGGTGCGGGGGTGCCGGCGGCTAGCCACCGAACCCATCGAGGCCGGACGGCGAGCCGAGGCCCGTCGGGCCGTCGTAGCCGGCGACACCTGTGCACAGGTAGTCGCCGCCGCAGTCGAGCGCCTCGCTGGCGTTGCTACCGCCGACCACGTCGCGCAGCGCGCCGGCGTGCTCGTACAGGTAGCTGGCGTCATCGAACAGTTCGGGGTGGCCGGCCAGCGCGATGACCCCGGCGATCAGCGGCGCGGATGCGCTGGTACCGCCGGCGACCGCCCAGTCGAGCCCGTCGGCCGAGTCGTACACCGCCACGCCGGTCGCCGGGTCGGCTACCGCGGAAATGTCGGCGACCGTCCGGCCGGGGCAGTTCGGGTCGTGCTGCCAGCCGGGCTTCGCGGTCCAGGCCGAGCAGCCGCTACCCGCGCCGGACCACGCCGACTCGGTCCACTTTCCATCCACTGTGGACAGACTGGTACCGCCGATCGCGACCACGCTGTCGTAGGCCGCCGGTACCTGCGGGATCTGGTACCCGTAGTCGCCGGAGGAGGCGACGATCGCGACGCCGGGATGCCGGTAATGTGCCGCCAGCCGGCCGGTCCCGCTGTACTCCTCACCGCCGTAGCTGTTGGAGATCTCGGTCGCGCCGAGCGCCGCGGCCGTATCGACCGCCGCGGCCAGGTCGTCCGGTGCCGCGGAATCCGCCGCCACCACGAGGATCCGGCACGCGGAGCAGGCGGCGGACACCATGTCCACGTCCAACGAGATCTCCGGGCCCCACCCCTGGTCGCCGGGTAGCGGAGCTGCCTCGCCGGCCTGGTTGACCACCCGCAGGCAGCCATCGTCGACGGTGCACGGCGGCAGCCCGTACGTCTGCCGGTAGACGGCGAGGTCCGCGGCGAGATTCGGCGTGCTGCCGGCGTCGATGATCGCCACCGTCTGGTCGGCGCCACCGGCGTCCGGCAGCCCGTACGCCGACCGAAGCTCGGCCGGTCCGAACCCGGCCGGCTTCGCGTCGGTGCCATCGGACGCGGCACCGCGGCGCCCGGGCGCGGTGCCGCCCGGGCTCGCGGTTCCGTGCGGCAGATCGGTACGCAGCTGGGCGAAGCAGCGCAGGTCCCCCGGCGCCGGCCGGCCACAGACGTCGCGTACCGACAGGCCCGTGGGCGCGCCGGGTGTTGCGGTCGTGCCGGCGTGTGCCGGTGCGGACAGCCCGGCCACCGCCAATGCCGCGGCCGCGGCCAGCGCGAACGTTCGTACTCTCATCGTTTCCCTCCGTACCCGCTCAGCCGGCGATCGTGTAGGCGGCGGTGATGGTCTGGGTCAGCGTGCCGCCGAGTGCGTCGGTCGCGGTCAGCCGCAGGCTCGGCGAGCTGCCGCGCGCCGCGGCGGGGTTGGCCCACGAGACCTGGTACCGGCCGTGCGTGCCGACCACCCGCGCCGGCTGCCAGCTGGAGCCGTCGTCGGTGGACACCTCGACCCGCACCGAGGTGATCGGCGCCGTACTGCCGAACTTCCCGTACCGCTGGTGGCCGACCCGCAGCTGCATCGTCTGGGTGGCCAGATCGCTGGTGTTGTGGGCGTCCACCGCCAGCCGGTAGCTCGCGGACAGCACCGGCAGCACGCGGCACGGCGTGTCCGCGGACTGCCCGGCGCAGCTGCCCGGCGCCGGCATCGCGACCGCGGTCGACGGCGCGTACCGGAACGTCAGGACGGTGACCGACCTGGTCGCCTGGCTGACCGTGGCCACTCCGGTCCGATCCACCTCGTACCGCATCCGGAAGTCGGCCGACTCGGCCGGATCCGCGGTGAACTGGGCGTCCAGGTACGGCATCGGCCGGTCGGCCAGCAGCGTTCCGTTGCGGTACAGGCGGAATCTGGTGTCGACACCTCGCGGCATGAAGCCGGTGACGTGCCCGTCGCTGTCCACCGCCGCCTGCAGCCCGACGTCGAACGTGTCGCCGGCGAGGCAGGCCACGCAGCCGGCAGGCTCCGGGTACTGGCCGACCCCGGGCACCAGCGGCCCGCGACCCCAGTCCACGTCGTACTCGTGGCCGGCCAGGTAACGGCGCGGCTGGCCCCAGAACGGCAGCCCGTTGCCGTTCACGATGGCCTGGATCCACCCACCACCGTCCGCGGTACCGACGTAGTCGGTCACCTCGCCCGGCATCTGCTGCACCGGAGACGGGTTGAGCATCGTCGGCGTGTGCGCGAGCACGTCGTCGTACGCGCCGCTGTAGAGCATCCCGGTGTCGCGGGCCTGCGCCGGATCGCCGAAGAAGTGCTGGTGCACGGTCGCCAGGTGCGCCGGCTCGACCCGCAACGACTCGTCGGCGGGGATGTGGTCGAACGCGAACGCCACGTCGTAGCGGTACGCCTCGACACCGGCCGGCGACTGCCTGCAGAACTGCAGCACGTAGTGCAGCCGGCCGATCTGCGCCGCCGGCCGCGGCGACACGTACAGCACGTCGTCGCCGGCGACCCCCTGAAACTCCTCGATGCCACCGCCGACCGCGTCCTGTCGGACGAACCGCACGATCGCCTGCGCCGGTAGGCTCGGTCGCGGAGTCGCCACCGAGACCCGGGCGGTGGCCGCGGTCTCGGCCACCGGCACCGTCGTCGTGTCGCCCGCGTCGACCGTCACGTCGGCACCGATGACGTAGTGCAGCCCGGTCTGCTCGCCCTGCTCGTCGAAGTCCCGGAACGACGCGGTGAAGCTGTAGTGCCCGACCGGCACGGCTACCCGACCGATCCCGTCGACCACCGATACGTACACGTCGGCGCGCCGCGCGTCGTCGGTGTTCACCAGGTGCACGCCGGTCGTGGTCGCGGCGCCGGCCAGGTCGGTGGCCCGGAACTCGACGATCGCCTGCGCATAGTGCGGCGACACCTGCCGCGACGCACCGGATGCCAGCCGCATCCCGGTCAGCCCGGGCACCAGCTCGCCGCTGCCGGCGGGCCGGCCGGCCCGCACGTCCGCGCCGATCGCCGCCCGCACCGCGGCCCCGAACGTCCGGGTCGAGTCGGCGGTCAGGTACCCGCCCGCGGTGGCGCCGTCGACGGTCGTCAGGGTGACCCCGGGCGGAGCGCTCGGCGTCACCCCGGCGGCGAACGTCATCCGTACCGGGATCCGTTTCCCAGCACCGAGTTTCGCCAGCTCGGTCACGTCGAACAGGGACCGGTCCAACGGCCGCCCCAGGTACGGTGCCGCCGCAGGCGGGATCGCGTACCGGTCGCCGTCGCTCCCGGTACTCCAGGACAGCCCGGTGGGATGCGCCGTCAGTACTCCGCCGGGGCCGACGCCCACCCGCTGCCCGGTCGCGAGCGTGATCTGCGCACCGGCAGCCGCACCGCTCACCCCGCCGGCCACGCCGCCCGACCCGCCGCCCGGTCTCCTGCCGCCGCCGTCGGCGTGGGCCGCGCCCCCGGTCATCACCAGCCCCAGCACGGTCAGCATTGCCACCGCACCCGACCGGACCCGTACCCGCCGCCTTCGACTGCCTCGCCCCGGTTCCCGCACCGGCCACCCCTTCCGTTCGCTGCCCATCACCCTTACTTGCCGCAGCGAGCCCCCACCCTTCACGCCCCACCGACACCCGCCGCCACCCGCACCGGCCGCCGTTGATCAAGGGATGCCGAAGTTGATCAAGGGATCCGGTCACGTTTCCGCTGGACGCCGGGGCGCAATCCCTTGATCAACGCTGCGAGACCTTGATCAACCGGACAGTGCGGAGCGGCCGGGCGGGTGGCGAGGAGTTGCCGATCCGGCCGAGCGCGGCGTGGTGGCTGATGTCGGGCCAGGGTTTCGTCACAGGCCGGGTGCTCACGCTGGACGACCGACAACTCGGAACGCGGGGGTCCGGGGCTCGGCCGGGAGGCCGGACGGCCAAGGCGTGCGCGGTCGGCACGCACACTGCGTGGCCACGTGATTGGCGCGGGAGGGGCACCACGTCGACCGCGCCGAAGCGCAGGATTTGGGTGTCGCTGCTCGACGAATCGTGCAGGACAGGAGGTGTGGTGCCCTCCCGCGTCGCATATGTTCCACCTTCGCGACGCTGCCGTCAAGTGCGGTTACGCACTGCAACGATGACCGGCGAGTACGGCATGTTCCCCGCCGGCCGGTGCACCCGAACCGGCGGGGAATCCGCCCCGACCCGACCGGCCGCCGCCCAGGGCGGCCGGAGCAGCTTCAGCCGAGCAGACCGGCCGGAGCAGCTTCAGCCGAGCAGGCCGGCCTCGCGGGCGGCCTTGAGCGAGGGGCGGACGGTGTGGGTGGGGCCGACCTGGGTGGACACCGCGTCGATGGTCTTGAGGCCCTCGCCGGTGTTGTACACGACGGTCTCGGCGTCCCGGTCGAGCTTGCCGGCCTCGACGAGCTTCTTGAGCACCGCGACGGTGACCCCGCCGGCGGTCTCGGCGAACACCCCGGTGGTACGGGCGAGCAGCTGGATGCCGTCGCGGATCTCGTCGTCGGTGACGTAGTCCATCCAGCCGCCGGTGCGCCGCACGGCCTCCAGCGCGTACGGCCCGGCGGCGGGGTCGCCGATGTTGAGCGACTTGGCGATGCCGGTGGGCTTGACCGGGCTGATCTGGTCGGTACCGGCCTGCAGCGCGGCGGCGATCGGGTTGCAGCCGGCGGACTGGGCGCCGAACACCCGCCACGGCGTGTCGTCCACCAGGCCGATCTCGACCAGTTCGCTGAACGCCTTGTCGATCTTGGTGAGCAGCTCGCCGGACGCCATCGGGATCACGACCTGCTGCGGCAGCCGCCAGCCGAGCTGCTCGGCCACCTCGTACCCGAGGGTCTTGGAGCCTTCGGCGTAGTACGGCCGGACGTTGACGTTGACGAACGCCGTCTCTTCGAACTCGTCGGTCTCGGTGAGTTCCTGGCACAGCCGGTTGACGTCGTCGTACGAGCCTTCGATGGCGATGACCTGGCCCTGGTAGACGGCGCTGGTGACGACCTTGTTCTGCTCCAGGTCGTACGGGATGAACACGATGCTCGGCACGCCGGCGCGGGCGCCGTGCGCGGCGACGGAGTTGGCCAGGTTGCCGGTGGAGGCGCAGGCGAACCGGGTGAAGCCGAGCCCCTTCGCGGCGGTCAGCGCGACGGAGACGACCCGATCCTTGAACGAGTGGGTGGGGTTCGCCGAGTCGTCCTTGACCCACAGCGTCCTGAGGCCGAGCTCGGCGGCGAGCGCGTCCGCCTTGATCAGCGGGGTCATGCCGGGGTTGACCGTGACGCGGCTGGCCGGGTCCTGGCCGGTGGGCAGCAGCGGCGCGTACCGCCAGATGTTGTGCGGGCCGGCCTCGATGTCGGCGCGGGTGACGGCGCGCAGCGCGGCCTGGTCGTAGCCGACCTCGACCGGGGCGAAACACTCGTAACAGGCGTTCTGCGCGATCAGCGGGTATTCGGCCCCGCAGTTGCGGCAGACCAGCGCGCGAGCCGGGTTGACGGCGATGTCGGAGGGACCTGCGATCACGCTCATGCGAAGCCTTTCGCTCATCTTTCCCGCGCCGGTCTGGTCGCGGGCCGGAATTGGCACCTGCCGGCTCGCGTCGAGCGCGAGCTGCGGTGGTTGCCGGGGCGTCATCGGGCCGGTCCCTCAGCCCCTCTGGATGAGGTGCATGTGAAGTTGTACGCGCAGCTTACCCATCGGCGCGCCGGTGTCTCCGTCCGTGGTCCCACTGCGTGGACGTGAGATCGACCATGCCGTCAGCCGGTGCCGCTCCCTCGGCGGCACCGGCTGACGGCCAGCGAGGTCAGCGGGGCGACAGCCCGTCGGCCGACGTCCACTCCGGCCCGGTCAGGACGCGTCCGGTGGCGCCGACCGGTACGGGCTGTGCCGGGACCCGGCCGGCCGTGGCAACCGGTACGGGCTGGACCGGGACCGGGCCGGCCGTCGCATGCGGTTCGCGCTGGGCCGGGACCGGGCCGGCCGCGGCGCGGACGCCGGTGGTGGCCCGGGCGGTGGCGCGACGGGCCAGGACGTTCGTGGCGACCAGGGCGGCGACGGTCAGCGCGGCGCCGGCGATCTCGGCCGGTACCGGGCGGTACCCGCGGACGATCTGGATGCCGAACGTGATCACCGGTACCAGGTTCATGAACAGCGCGGCGTTGGGCGCGCCGAGCCGGCGGATCGCCACGTTCCAGGCCAGTACCGCGAGGACCGAGGAGGCGATCGCGATGTACCCGAGCTGCCAGGCGTCGGCGCCGAGCGCACCCGGGCCGGGCAGGTGGCCGATGCCGGTCAGGTCGGCGACGAGGGCGACCAGTACGGTCGCGGCGGCGCCGACGATCTGGGTCAGCGTGCTGAACCGCAGCGAGCCCCAGCTGGCGAACCGGCTGGCACCGTGGGTGTACACCGCCCAGCCGACCACACCGAGGAACGCCATCGCGTCGCCGCTGCCGATCGCCCCGAGGTCGGTCGGGTGGCCGTGCGTGATGACCAGTCCGACCCCGACCAGCGCCAGCAGCATCAGGCCGAGGGTGGGCAGCGTGGGCCGGACCCGATCGCGTACCCACCGGACCAGCACGGTGAGCAGCGGGGTCAGCGCGACCATGAGCGCGCCGTTCTGCGGGGCGGTGTAGCCCAGGGCGATGTTGACGAGCAGGTTGAAGCCGGCGATGCCGACCACGCCGAGTACCGCGATCTCCGCGAACCGCCCCTCGGTACGGAACGCGCGCCGGCCGGCGGTGGCGGCGAGCACCGCGGCGAGCACCGCGGCGGCGATCAGGTAGCGCGCGGCGGTGAGGTGGTACGCGTCGACGTGCCGGAGGGCACCGGCCATGACGATGAACATGCCGCCCCAGATGGCGACGGAGAACAGCGGGAGCCCGTACGAGCTGGACCTGGACATGAGCGAGTCACCCTTTGTTCGATGGATCTCGAACCTTCGACCCGGCCCACACTAGGTGCATGTTCGACGATTGTCGAACATGAGTTACCCTTGACACATGGAGCTCTACGAGCCGGACGTGGCCGCCGTGCCGGTGACCACGATCCTGTCCGCGCTGGGCGACGAGGCCCGGCTGGAGATCGTGCGCGAACTGGACCGCGACGGCGAGCGCTGCTGCGGCACGTTCGACCTCGGCCTGGCCAAGGCCACCCGGTCGCACCACCTCAAGGTGCTGCGTGAGGCGGGCGTCACGCACACCCGCATCGAGGGCACCAGCCGGTACGTCTCGCTCCGCCGGGACGAGCTGGAACGCCGCTACCCGGGCCTGCTCTCCGCCGTCCTCGCCACCGCCCCCACCCCCTGACCAGCCGGCAGCCGGCGGGAAGCCGGCGCCTGGGTGGCGGTGGGTCGGCACACTGGGGGCATGACGATGCCTTCGCAGCCTGCTGCGCTCGCCTGTCCGCTGTGCCGGAACCAGGATTTTCAGCGCGAGGAGGGGCGGCTGGACAGCAAGTGGGGCGTGACCTCGCACAAGATGGTGCTGATGATCTGCACCCGCTGCCGCTACATCCTGCACTTCTACGACAAGCACTCGATCTTCGACTTCGACTGACCGGCCACCGCCTCGACGGGCGCGGCGCCAGGGTCAGGACGTGACGTCCTTGCGCAGGAAGCGCCACCAGGCGAGCGCGGTGAAGCCACCGGCGTAGAGCAGCGCGGACAGGGCGCCGCGGGTCATCAGGTCCCAACGCACCGGGTCGGTCAGCAACCCGGTGAAAGCCTCCTGGTAGTGCGTGGGCAGCAGCGCGCGCAGCCCGCCGAGCGCCGTCACCTGGTCGAGGATGCTGGACACGATGACCAGCAGCACCGCGCCACCGACCGCGCCGAGCGCGTTGTCGGTGCAGACCGACAGCAGGAACGCGAGCGCCGCCGGCACCAGCAGGACGATGGCCAGGTACCCGACCACGCCGGCGATGCGGGCCAGCGCCGGGCCGGGCGCGATGGTGTCACCGGTCATCGTCACCAGCGGATGCCAGCCGAACGCGGCGGCACCGACGGCGAGCGTGACGCCGGTCAGCACCACCAGCGCCGCCGCCGAGGACAGCAGCCCCACCGCGTACTTGACGCCGAGCAGCCGGCGCCGCGGCACCGGCGCGGCGAGCAGGTAGCGCAGCGAGCCGGAGCTGGCCTCGCTCGCCACCGTGTCGCCGCAGAACAGCGCGACGATCACCACCAGCAGGAACGACGCCGAGACGAACAGGGTGAACACGGTGAAGTTGGCCGCGCCGGACTTGGCCACGGTGACGAACGCGTCGGTCTGGTTCTGCGCCGACCCGCCGTTTCCGTCGGTACCGAACCGGAACGCCAGGAAGAGGATCACCGGCAGCGCGACCAGGAACGCGAACACCAGCTGGGTCCGCCGCCGGGTCAGCTGGCGGCGGATCTCGGTGCCGACCGACAGCGTGCGGGCCGGCCGGTAGCCGGCCGCCCGACCATCCACAGCGGACACTGTCATCCGGCACCCCGCTTCCGGCGGTCGACTGCCTGCACGTCGACGCTCATGACTCGCCCCGGTCGAGCAGGGCGAGGAAGGCGTCCTCCAACCGGCGCCGCGGTACCAGCCGGTCGACCTCGACGCCGCCGTCGACCAGCGCGTCGACCAGCCGGTGCCGGGGCGTACCGTCGGCGAGCTCGACCAGCAGGCCGCCGTCGGCCCGCGCCACCGTCGCCACCCCCGGTACGGCGGAGAGCAGCGGCTCGGCCGCGTCCGGGTCGGCGACGCCGACCAGCACGCTGGGCGAGTCGCCGATGATCTCGGCGACCGGACCGGCCGCCACCAGCTCGCCGCGGCGCATCACCACCACGTGCGTACACGTCTGCTCGACCTCGGCCAGCAGGTGGCTGGAGACCAGCACCGCGCGGCCGTCGGTGGCGTAGCGCTGCAGCACCCGGCGCATCTCGGCGATCTGCGGCGGGTCCAGCCCGTCGGTCGGCTCGTCCAGGATCAGCAGGTCGGGCAGGCCGAGCATGGCCTGGGCGATGGCGAGCCGCTGGCGCATCCCGTGGCTGTACGCCCGGACCCGCCGGTGGATCGCGTCGCCGAGGTCGGCGATGTCGAGCACCTCGTCGATCCGCGCGTCGTCGAGCGGGCGGCCGGTGGCCCTCCAGTACAGGGTGAGGTTGTCCAGGCCGGACAGGTGCGGCAGGAACCCGGGCCCCTCGACCAGGGCGCCGATCCGGGACAGCACCGGTGCGCCCGGGCCGGCCCGGTGGCCGAACAGCAGCGCCTCGCCCGCGGTCGGCCGGATCAGCCCCAGCACCATCCGCAGCGTGGTGGTCTTGCCGGCGCCGTTCGGGCCGAGCAGGCCGACGACCTGACCCGGCTCCACGGTGAAGCTGGTGCCGCGGACCGCGACGAAGCCGTCCCGGTAGGTCTTGCGCAGCCCGCGCACCGCGAGCGGGGTGCCGGCCAGCTCGGCGACCACCGCCCGCTGCCGGCCGCGTCGCCGGAGCCGGGCGATCACCAGCGCCGCCGCGACCACCAGCGCGGCGAGCACCACCGCGGCGGCAAGCAGCCAGTACCAGATGCCGGAGGGGTCGGTGAGCGGGGTGGCGGCGACGGTGGGCAGGCGCAGCGCGCCGGTCACCGCGACGGTGTAGGTCGCGGGCTGGCGCGGGCCCGCGTACGCCCGGTCGGCGGTGTCGACCACCAGCCGGATCCGGTGTCCGGTGGCGAACCGGTACACCATGCCGGGCAGCGTGACGGTGGCGGCGCCGCTGCCGGTGACCCGGATCGGAGCGGCCTGGCCGGCGACGAGGCGCTGCCCGCCGTCCGGCGCCACGTCGTACAGCTTGGCGAACAGCACGCCGCCGGGGCTCGTGGCGCCGACGCGGATCGGTACCCGGGCGGCGCCGGTGAGGTCGACCGGTGCGGTCAGCGTGGTCGAGGAGAACGCGGCGGCCTGGCCGGGGATCTCGGTGGCCGGCGTCTCGCCGGCGATGCCGACGCCGGGAATCGTGGAGGTGGCGGCCGGCGTCCCGTTCGGCGGGCCGGCCACCGGCTGGGTCGGGCCGCGCAGCGCGACCTGCGGGCCGGACCGGTGCAGCCCGGGATAGCGCGGTGCGGACATCGCGGTGGTGCGGACCGCGTCGGCGGACCGGTCGTACCCCACGATCCGGCTGAACGTGAACGAGTCCGACGTGTCGCCGCCGTTACCGCGCAGGTACCGGTCGAGCCAGCCCGCGGTGAGCTGGCGGATCCGGTCGTGGTCGGCGGCCGAGCCGTCGCCGCCGTCGTGGCCGCCGGAGAACCACGCCACCCGGACCGGCGCATGGGTGATGCCGCGCGCGTTCGCATCCGCCTCGGACAGCGGGAACAGCGTGTCCGACAGCCCCTGGACCAGCAGCGTCGGCGCGTGGATGCGAGCCAGGACCGGGGCCGGCGAGGAGCGGCGGAGCAACGCGACGGCCGCCGCGTTCGGCCTCCCGTCGGCGAGCACCTGCCGGTACATCCGGCACACGTCGGCCGCCCAGCGCCCGCAGCCGACCGCGGCCGGGTCCGGCGCCGTCGAGCGGCTGGCCGCCGACGGCGGCCGCCCGGTGCGCAGCCCGGCGGTGAACAGGCTGCCCAGCCAGGCCTGCTTGAGCACCCCGTCGGTGGCCGGTCGGCCGGTCGACTCGGGGAACAGCGCGGTGCCCAGGTCGTGCCAGGTGATCTGCGGGACGATCGCGTCGACCCGCCGGTCCGCGGCGGCGAGCAGCAGGGTCAGCGCCCCGCCGTACGATCCGCCGACGGCGGCGACGCGCGGATCGTCCGGGCCGTCGGTTGCCACCTCGGGGCGCTGCCCGAGCCAGTCGATCAGCCGCCGCGCGTCCTTGACCTCCCAGTCCGGGCTGTCCAGGTGGATCTCGCCGCCGGAACGGCCGAAGCCCTGGGCGGTCCAGGTCAGCACCACGTAGCCGAGCCGGGCCAGGTCCTTCGCGTCGCCGGCAACGCTGGCCTTGGTGCCACCGAGCCCGTGCGCGAGCAGTACCGCGGGGGCGGGCTTGCCGGAGTCGGGCAGGTAGAGCGCGGTGTCCAGGCGGACCCGCTGGTCGTCGTGCGGGCCGGTGCGCACCGCGACGAACTGGTTCTGCACCCGGTAGCCGGGCAGCGCGCGGACCACGAAGAACACGGTCAGGCCGGCAACCACCGCGAGAACGACGATCGCTGCGACGACCCGGTCGCGGGTCCGGCGGGGCAGCAGGCGCGGCATGCGCCAACGGTACGCGGCGGCATGATCGCATCGCCGCCGTTCCACAGCGGCGCCTCAGCCAACGGCGGCACATTCCCCACACTTCGGGCGCCGACCCGCCCGCCCGGTACGGATCGAGCCTCCGCCGTCCCAACAAAGCGGTCACGCCGCGGCGCTGCGTCTCAGCGGTCGCGCCGCCGCGGTCGGAACGGTCGCGCCGCGGTGCCTCGAAGCGGCCACGCCGCCGTGCGTCGGAGCGGTCGCGCCGCCGTGCGTCGGAGCAGTCGCGCCGCGGTGCGTCGGAGCGGTCGCGCCGCAGGGCCGCGTCGGGGTGCGGCCGGCGGTCGCGGGGTGCGGATAGGCTCGCCGCGTGACCAGCCAGACCAGCTCCCTGACCCTGACCGC
Organism: Actinocatenispora sera; assembly: GCF_018324685.1. NCBI lineage: Bacteria > Bacillati > Actinomycetota > Actinomycetes > Micromonosporales > Micromonosporaceae > Actinocatenispora > Actinocatenispora sera. The sequence continues at coordinate 488,422 of NZ_AP023354.1, forward strand.
CAGCCTGCGGCCCGCCGCGCTGGACGGCCGGCGCGGCATCGTCCGGCTGCATCCGGAGGTGATCGCCGCGCTCGGGCTGTCGACCGGCGCGCCGGTGCTGCTGACCGGCCGGCGGGCCTCGGCCGGGCTGGCGTTGCCGGCCGAGGCGGACGCCAGCCGTGCCCTGCTGTACGCGGACGATCTCACCCTCGGCAACCTCGGAGTACGGGACGGCGCCGAGGTCACCGTGGCGCCCGCGCCGGTGACCGCGGCCCGTACGGTGCAGGTGGCCGGGCCGGCGCAGACGGTGGCGCTGCTGTCGCCGGAGATGCTGCGGCTGGCGCTGCTGGGCAAGGTAGTCACCGCCGGTGACAACGTGTCGCTGCTGCCGCAGGACGTGGCGCCGGCCGCGGGCGGCCGGACCGCCGCGCGGTGGGTGGCGGCCGGGGCGGCGGCCCCGCCGGTGGAGGCGACCAAGCGCAGCCTGTCCAACAGCCTGGGCATGGGCTGGGTGTCGCTGCTGCTGACGGTGACCGACACCGACTCGGCCGGGCCCGGCGTGGTCACCATGGACACCGTGGTGCGCTGGCAGGACGGGCCGGCCACCCGGTCGAGCGCGACCCCGGCGCCGACCCACCAGTCCACAGTGGACACGCTGGAGACGATCGACCAGGAGCCGGTCGAGGTGGCCGATCTGGCCGGGCTGCGGCCGCAGGCGCAGGAGCTCACCGAGCTGCTCGACCTCGGCTTCCACCACGGCGAGATCCTGGCCAGGCTCGGCACCACCGCGAGCCTCGGCGTGCTCGTCACCGGCCAGGCCGGCTCGGGGAAGTCCACCCTGGTCCGGGCGGTCGCCGACGAGGTGTCCGCCACCGTGGTCACCGTCTGGGCGCCGGAGGTCGCGGCGCTGGCCAACGATCCGGCCGCGGCCCGGCTCGCCGACGCGGTGGTGCGCGCGCGGGACGTCGCCCCCGCCGTACTGCTGGTGTCCGACGTGGACGCGCTCGCGCCACGCGACGCGCCGGGGCCGCTCGCCACCGTGTTCCGCCGTACCGTGCGGGCCGCGCTGGACGCCGGCGTCGCCGTGGTGTGTACCACCAGCCGGCCGGAGGACGTGGACCCGCAGCTGCGCGGGCCGGAACTGCTCGGCCACGAGATCGCGGTGCCGCTGCCGGACGCGGCGGAGCGGCGCGAGCTGCTCGGCGTGCTCACCCGCGACGTCAAGCTCGCCGAGGACGTGCGGCTCGACGACGTGGTCGCCCGTACTCCCGGGTTCGTCACGGCCGACCTGCTCGCGCTGGTCCGGGAGGCCGGGGTGCGCGCCGCGGTCCGGCACCGCAACGCCGTGGCGACCGCCGCCGAGGATCCCGACACCGAGTCGCTGGCCGAGCCGGCCATCAGCGCGGCCGACTTCGACGCGGCGCTGGAGGTGGTGCGGCCCACCGCGATGACCGAGTCCACTGTGGATGTTTCCGGCGTGACGCTGGACGACGTCGGCGACATGACCGAGGTCAAGCAGACCCTCACCGAGGCCGTGTTGTGGCCGCTGACCTACCCGGACACGTTCGACCGGCTCGGCATCGAGCCGCCGCGCGGCGTGCTGCTCTACGGCCCGCCCGGCTGCGGCAAGACGTTCCTGGTGCGCGCGATCGCCGGCCAGGGAAAGGCGAACGTGCTGTCGGTCAAGGGCGCCGAGCTGCTGTCCAAGTGGGTCGGCGACTCCGAGCGCGCGGTGCGCGAGCTGTTCCGCCGGGCCCGCGACGCGTCCCCGTCGCTGGTGTTCCTGGACGAGATCGACGCGCTGGCACCGGTCCGCGGCCAGGCCACCGACGGCGGTACCACCGACCGGGTGGTCGCCTCGCTGCTCACCGAGCTGGACGGGGTGGAGTCGCTGCGCAACGTCGTGGTCGTCGGCGCCACCAACCGGCCCGATCTGATCGACCCGGCGCTGCTGCGCCCCGGCCGGCTGGAACGCCTGGTGTACGTGCCGCCGCCGGACACCGAGGCCCGCACCGCGATCCTCGGTTCCGCCGCGCGGAAGGTACCGCTCGCGGACGACGTCGACCTGCCGTCGCTCGCTGCGGACCTGGACGGCTTCTCCTCCGCCGACTGCGCCGCCCTGGTACGCGAGGCCGCGCTCGCCGCGATGCGCGAGTCGCTGACCGCCACCGAGGTCACCGCCGCCAACGTGGCCGCCGCCCGCGACCGGGTCCGCCCCTCGCTCGACCCCGACCAGGTCGCCTGGCTCGCCAACTACGCCAAAGCCCACAACCCCAGCTGACCCGACCAACCGCGCTTCCGGACCGGTGGTCCGGAGCGGGATGCCGGGGCGGTCGGGAATGTCGGACCCGGCTGGTACGACACGGGCATGACGATCACCGTGGCGCGCGGCGACCTGTTGACAGCCGAGGTCGAGGCGCTGGTCAATCCGGTCAACACGGTTGGCGTCATGGGCAAGGGGCTGGCGCTGGCGTTCCGGCAGGCGTATCCCGCGATGTACCGCGACTATCGGCGGGCGGCGCAGGAGGGGCGGCTCGCGGTCGGCCGGATGCGCGTGTGGCCGACCGGCGCCGGGTCTGCCCCGCGGTACGTGCTCAACTTTCCGACCAAGCGGCACTGGCGATCGGCGTCCCGGCTGGCCGACGTCGAGGCCGGCCTCGCCGACCTGGTCGCCACGATCGACCGCCTCGGCCTGCGCTCGCTCGCCGTGCCGGCCCTCGGCTGCGGTCACGGTGGCCTGCCCTGGTCCGACGTCGAACCGCTGATCCGCTCCGCCCTCGACGGCAGGCCGGCCGTCCGCGTCCTCCTGTACCCGCCTGCCTGACCACCCGGCGATGACCCGCCCGCCTGACCGCACCGCGGTCCCGGGGCGCGCGCCAGCCCCGGGCAGCGCGGTTCGCAGAGCGTGGGAACGGGCAACCGCGCCGGAAAGCTCCGAATTTGGTCAAAAGCTTCACATCTGTGGCCAGCCTCGGTAGATTTTGACTGGAATGCGCATCCCGTACCGAGGAGGCCGCCATGTCCGTCACCCGCCGTTCGCTGCTCGCCGCCGCGGGGCTGGCCGCCGCCGGCCCGGTACTGCTGTCCCGGTCCCGGCCGGCACGTGCCGCCACCTCCCAGGTGCTCGCCGGCCAGCGCGTCATCCACGCGTACTCCGGCCTCACCCCGCCCGACTCGCTGCTGGCCACGATCCGGTCGGGCGGCACCGCCGGGGTGCTGTTCTTCGGCGGCAACATCTCGTCCGAGTCGCAGATCGCCTCGGTGATCGACCAGCTGCGCGACGCCGCGGCGGACAGCCCGGTCGACGCCCCGCTGCTGCTGCTCACCGATCAGGAGGGCGGTCAGGTACGCCGGCTGCCCGGCGCGCCGGACCAGTCGGAGAAGCAGGTCGGGGCGTCGAGCGATCCGACCGACGCGGCGCGGACCGCGGGTACCGGCGCCGGCAACAACCTGGCCGGAGTCGGGATGAACCTGAACCTGGCGCCGGTGCTCGGCGTGTACCGGACGGCCGGCGACTTCCTCGACCAGTACGGGCGTTCGTACAGCACGGACGCCGGCGTCTGCAACGACTGCGGTGGCGCGTTCGTCGGCGCGCAACAGGCGACCGGGGTGGCCGCCACCGCCAAGCACTTCCCGGGCCTCGGCGCGGCGACCGCCCGCCAGAACACCGACAACGTGCCGGTCACGCTGCATGTCTCGGCCGGCACGCTGCGGTCGGTCGACGAGGCGGCGTACGCGGCGTCCATCAGTGCCGGTGTCAAGCTGGTGATGTGTTCCTGGGCGGTCTACCCGAGCCTGGACGCGTCCCGCCCGGCAGGGCTGTCGAAGACGATCGTCGGCGGCGAGCTGCGTAGCCGGCTCGGCTTCGGCGGCGTCACCGTCACCGACTCGATGAGTGCCGGCGCGCTCTCCTCGTACGGCGGTGTCGGCAACCGCGCCGTGCTCGCCGCCGGCGCCGGGATGGACCTGATGCTGTGCACCAGCGAGAGCGCCGGCGACTCGGCCGCCGACGCGCTGAGCGCCGCGCTGGACGACGGCACCCTCGACCACGACACGTTCGTCACCGCCGCCGACCGCGTCACCGCCCTGCGCCACACCCTGACCTGACCGGCACGGGCGGATCGCGCGCCGGCGTGTCCGAGCACCGGCCACCCCGGCGGCGCGGCCGGCCGAACCGCGGCGATTGTCGGCCGTCGCCTGGTCGGGGTCCGCGCCGACAGCCATGGATTCGTGGGCGTGCGGTCGATCGACTCGACGCGGATCAGTGCATCACCCGGTCGCCGAGCGGCGTGAGGACCAGGTTCGGCGCCCCGATCCAGCTCGGACCGGCCCGCTGCTCCCACGTGTCCGGTACCGCCAGGAGCGCCACGATCTCGCTCCGGCTCAACGCCTCGCCCGGCCGCAGCCCGGGCTGCCCATCCTCGGCGATCCATTCCCGGTACGGCCGAACCTCGATCCAACCACGGTCGATCAGCGACATCAGCACCGCGGCGAGTTCCGGCAGCGGAAGTTCCCGCTCCTCCTCGGTGAGATCGCCGAAGAAACCCGGGAGAATGTCGTGCTCGATCGCGTTGATGACGAAGGCGTACTCGACGTTGCTCAGCGCGTCCCAGGCTTCCTTGCTCACCGGATCAGGATGCGCGCCCGTCCGGCCCTCGCGGTCACTGGCCCGCGGCGGATTCGTGGGCTTCGGGGATGATGGGCTGGAAGAGTTCGACCAGGTTGCCGGCGGGGTCCTGGACGAGTGCCTGCCGGCCGCCGATGCCGGTGACCGGGTCGGCCCGGAACGGTACGCCCGCGGTACGCAGCCTGGTGACCTCGGCGTCCAGGTCGTCGACCTCAAGCACGATGCGGTTCCAGCCGCCCGGCGCCTGGACCGTACCGTCGGCCATCGGCCGCGAGCCGCCACCCGCCTGGTCCGTGGCGATCGGCGCGACGAGCAGGAAGCGCAGGTCGCCGCGGGTCAGCATCGCGAACGGCGGCGCCGGGTGCATCACCTCGTGGAACCCGAGGTGCCCGCAGTAGAACGCGATCGCCGCGTCGACATCGTCCACCAGGTACCGCACCGTGGCCACCGCCACCGCCCCCTCCGTCGCTTTCCCCGACCCTAGACCGATCCTCGGTGCCCCAGAGCCGCGAACTGCGGCTGGACGCTCATCGGCTCGCGGCGGCGACCGCCCCGGGCCGGGTCGCCGACGCGCTCCGGTCGCTGCTGGACGCCCTGCGCTGAAATTCCCAGCGGGACGGCACGACCTCGTGAGTCTCGTCCCAGACGATGTGCTCGGTACCGAACGGCCAGCCGGTGTTGCCGTCCTCGTCCAGGGTGCTGTAGACGGCGTAGTACAGCGACAGTTCGGGCCGCAGGTCGGCCAGCAGCGCGGTCGCCCAGGAGTGCAGCGCGAGCTTGCGTTCCCGCAGTTCGTCGTCGCTGTCCACGGCGAACTCCTCGACCGCGACGTCGTCGTAGTGCGTCCCGTCGTCCGCCGGCCGTACCCGCATCAACGTGTACCCGAACCGCAGCCCCATTGCCCGACCCCTCAGTTCCGCCAGGCTCAGTCGACGACGCGGTCGCGACTCGGCTGGGTCGCCAGGAGCGCTTGACCGACTCCTCGTTCAAGATCTGGATCATGCTCGGCGAAGCCGTCTTGCATCGGCCGGTGGGTGGTGCCGACGTGCTTCGCGAACAGTTGCTGCACCTGCACACGCTGAACAAGCAAGAGAACGTCAGCATCCAGCTCATCCCCTACGAGGCGGGTGGGCATGCGGCTCTCGGCACCTCGTTCGCGATGTTCCGCATGATCGACCTCGCGGCCTCATTCGCTTACGTCGAGTGGCTGACGGACTCGGTGTACATCGACCAGCCCGAGGACATCGAAGTCTACGGATACGTCTGCAATAAGCTGATGGCGTCCGGAGCCGACAAGCCGACGACGCAACGAATGCTCATGAGACGCATTCGCGACCTCAGCTAAAGGTTGTCCCGTAATCGTTGGTCCGCTCGGTCGTTGACCTTGGTGTGGAGCAGACGATCAGGTCCGATCAGCCGCAGTGGATCCCGGTGTTCACCGGCCTGTCAGCCCGGCAGTTCGGCAAGCTGGTGGCCATCGTGGCTGGTCGCGGCGGACAGCAGACCGGCGCTGGCCGCCGGTGGGGGCTCCCGCTGGCCGACCGGGTGCTGTTGGTGGCCACCTACTACCGCACCAACCTGACCCTGCGGCAGATCGCGCCGCTGTTCGGAGTATCGAAGTCGGCCGCCGGGCGCATCGTCGATCACCTGGCCCCACACCTGGTACTGGAGCCCCAGAGCCGCCGGCACCGACCCGACACGGTCCTGATCGTGGACGGCACGCTGGCGCCCACCCACGACCGGAACATGTCGGCCCGGTCGAAGAACTACCGGTACTCCACCAACCTGCAAGTGGCCATCGACGCCAACACCCGCCTGACCGTCGCGGTCGGAGATCCGTTGCCCGGCAACCGCAACGACTGCCGCGCCTACACCGACTCCGGCGTCGACCAACAGTGCGCCGGCGCGGCGGTAATGGCCGACGGCGGCTACCAGGGCAACCCGGAGGTAATCATGCCCTACCGCAAGCCGCGCGAGGGTGAACCGCCGCTGCCGCAGTGGAAACAGGACCTCAACACCGTCCACCGCCGTATCCGCGCCCGCGTCGAGCACTGCTTCGCCCACATGAAGTCCTGGAAGATCCTCCGCGACTGCCGCCGCAAACAACGAGGCGTCTGGTACGCCGCCGCCGGTATCGCGTTGATGCGCAACCTGACCATGGTCGTATGACCGGCCCGACGCGGCCGTGAAGTCCTTCCGCGTCAACCCATCAAGATCATTACGGGACAACCTTTAGAGCGGAGAGTTCGCCATGCTCGTGCCAGATCTGACCGGTACCTCTTGGCGGAAGTCCAGCCGCAGTTCGGGCGGAGCCGACAACTGTGTCGAGGTCGCTGCTGGCACAGCCTGGCGGAAGTCCAGTAGCTCCACCGGGGCGAACGCGCGCGTCGAGGTGGCGGACGGGGTGGGGTGGGCCGCGGTACGGGACTCGAAGGATCCGGACGGGCCGGTGCTGGTGGTGTCGCCGGCCGCGTTCGGCGCGTTCGTCCGCGACGTCACCGCACGCCACTAGCACGCAGCGACCGGGTGTGACCGTACCGTCGCGCCGGCCGACGGCCCCGTGCGTTGCCGGCGACACGTTACCGGTCTGAGCGACGGATAGTGGCAGTGAGCCTTTCCGTGTTACCGCGAGTGACGCCGGCTCGTCGGCGGTGGGTGCTCTGCTCCTCGTCAGGCCCGACCCGGTAACCCTCTGCACGGCCCTTTGCTCTGCTTCCTATGAGGAAGCACGGTGTCCGTCGCGCGGGAAGCAGACCCGCTCTGCTTCCTTATGGGAAGCAGACTCAGCGGAAACAGCCGGCACGTGCTTCCTATGCGGAAGCAGAGCAAAGGACGGTCAACGGGTACCCCGATCGGGGTTGCCGGGCGGGCGCTCATGCGCAGGCGCCTTGGCGGTGCGGCGTCGCCGATCCAGCGGTGCCGCGCTGGCGCCGCGAACGACTACCCAACGGCGCACGACATCACGCGGAAAGCTCGATCGCATGACTGTCGGTGCGACCGCCACGACTCCGTGATCCGCGTGGCCGCCAGCACGCGCGGCCAGGTGTCGTAGCCGAGCGCTACGGTCTGCCGGTGCCAGGACAACGGTTCCGGATGGTGGTGGCGGTCTACGGGCTGCTGCGCGACGGCGATCGGGTGCTGCTGATGCGGCGGGCCGGGTCCGGCTACCACGACGGCGAGCTGTGCGTGCCGGCCGGCCACGTCGACGGCAACGAGGACGTGGCCAGCGCGCTGGCCCGCGAGCTGCGCGAGGAGCTGACGATCGCGGTCGAGCCGGACGCGTGCCGGCTGGCCCTGGTCGCGCACCGCGCGCCGGAGACCGCCGGCGACCACGAGTACCTGGACCTGTTCTTCGAGGTCCCGCGCTGGGACGGCACCCCGGCGATCGGTGAGCCGGCCAAGTGCGTCGAGCTGTGCTGGGCCGACGCGGCGGCACCGCCGGCCGACACGGTCGCCTACGTCGCCGCCGCGCTGCGCGAGGTCGCCGCCGGCACCCCGCTCCTCCGCTACGGCTGGCCCCCCGACTGAGGCACCCTTGCCCGCCGCCTCGGCACTGGCCGGGGCTTGGTGGCGCCGGCAGGCGGCCACGCCTCGGCGGAGCCCACCCGCCGACCGCGAGCCACGGGTCGCCGGGTCGCCGGGTCGCCGGGCTAGTTGGCGGCGCGGGCGTCGGGGACGGAGTCGAACGTCGAGGGTGCGGAGAGCCAGGTCATCCGGTTCAGCGGCCAGTAGGTGGCGAACGCGCGGCCGACCACCCTCGACTCCGGCACCGTGGACAGCATCACGTTGTGGCTCTGCAGGTAGTGCTCGCGCGAGTCGGACGAGTTGGAGCGGTGGTCGCCCATCAGCCACAGCCGGCCCTTCGGCACGGTCACCGAGAACGGCGCCTCACTCGGCGGGTCCTGCACGCCCTGCGCGTTGTGGTAGATGTACGGCTCGTTGATGGCCCTGCCGTTGACGGTGATGCGTCCCTTGGCGTCGTCGTACGCCACCTTGTCGCCGCCGACGGCGATGACCCGCTTGATCCAGTCGCCGCCGTCGCCGGTCTCCTCGGCCCACTGGTGCGGGGCCTTGAACACCACGATGTCGCCGCGGTTCGGGTCGTGGAAGCGGTAGCCGAGCTTGTACACCAGGACCCGGTCGTGGATGTCGAGCGTGTGCTCCATCGAGCCGGACGGGATGTAGAACGACGCGGCGATGAAGGTGCGAACGCCGAAGGCGACCACGACGGCGACCACCACGAGGATGATCAGCTCGCGCAGCCAGGATCCGGAGCGCTTCGACCTGGCACGATCGGATCCGGCACGCTCGGACTCGGCGTGCTTCGACTCAGCGTTGGACACGCTGGGAGAATACGGCAGCGACCCGACGTAGCCGCGACCGCCCGGCTGGGAGTTCCCTGTCAGTCTGGTCCAACCGCGTCCCGTCGATCATGGCGTCAGCGGCGCAGCAAGCGCTTGCCGCGTCAGCCGACACCATGATCGACTCCGCTGGGCCGGGGGTCACGCGGACACCGCGACGACCTGGCGCTGCTCGGGGTAGAAGCAGGCGTGCAGCTGGGCGGTGTCGCCATGATGCGCGAGTTCGGGGCGCTCGGTCCGGCACCGGTCGGTCGCGAACGGGCAGCGCGCCGCGAACAGGCAGCCGGCATCGGACTGCGTGTCGGCCAGCGGCTCGGTCGGCGTCAACCGGTCGGCCCCCGGTACCTCCAGCCCGTGCAGCACCGGGATCGCCGACAGCAGGCACTGGGTGTACGGGTGGACCGGGTTGGCGATGATCGTCTCGGTCGGGCCGCGCTCGATGATCTCGCCCCGGTAGATCACGTACAGGTCGCCGTCGGCGCCGATGTAGCGGGCGGTCGCCACGTCGTGCGTGATGAACAGGACGCTGACCCCGACGGTCTCCCGCAGCTCGCGCAGCAGCCGCAGGATGCCCAGCCGCAGCGACACGTCGATCATCGACACCGCCTCGTCGGCGACCAGCGCCTCCGGGTCGACGGTCAGCGCCCGGGCGATGACGACGCGCTGGCGCATCCCGCCGGAAAGCTGGTGCGGGTATCGGGACAGCACGTATTCCGGTTCCAGCCCGACCAGCGACAGCACCTCGCGCTGTCGCTTCGCGATCCACGACTTCGGCCGCCCGGTCTGCCTGGCGCGCAGGGTCAGCGGGTCGGTCAGGATCGCGTCGACCGTCCGGGTCGGGTTGAGCGCCGAGTACGGGTCCTGGTGGATCATCTGGATCCGCCGGAAGTACGGGTCGCGCTTGCGCTTGGGCAGCGAGGTCAGGTCGACGCCGTTGACCGACAGCGTGCCGGCGTCGTAGTCCTCCAGCCCGGCGAGGATGCGGCCGAGCGTGGTCTTGCCGCAGCCGGACTCGCCGATGAACGAGGCCGCGCCGCCCGCCGGGATCTGGAAGTCGACCCCGCGCAGCGCCTGCACCGTCGAACCGGCCAGCACGTTGCCGCGCGCCTTGAACGTCTTGACGATGCCGCGACCCTGGATGCCGCCACCGCCACTGTCCACTGTGGAAGCACTCATCGAACTTCCCCTTCGCCGGAAGCCCGACGAGGCTGGACAGGCAACACTCCTGCTTCGCTCGCCGACGCTCGCTCATCGGTTCTCCTCCGCCGCCTCGGGCGCGGCCTCGACCGGCAGCCCGGCCGCCACCGGGTGGCAGGCGACCAGCCGGCCGGGGGCGATCTCGCTCGCCGACGGATCGGTGGTCTCGCAGTCCTCCCGCGGATCCGCGGCGTAGCGCGCGCACCGCTCCCGGAACACGCAGCCCTGCTTCGGGATCGTGCCCAGCGTCGGCGGCCGGCCGGGCAGCGGCTGCGCCACCTCCGGATCGCCCGTCAGCCGCGGGATCGCGTTGATCAGGCCCCGGGTGTACGGGTGCTTCGGGTTCTTCAGCACCTCGGTGGTCGGGCCCTGCTCCACCAGCCGCCCACCGTACATCACGGCCACCCGGTCGGCGACCTCCGCGACCACGCCGATGTCGTGCGTGACCACCAGCGTGGTCAGCCCGCGCTCGGCATGCACGTCCCGGATGATCGACAGGATGTTCGATTGCGAGATCATGTCCAGCGCGGTCGTCGGCTCGTCGAGCACCAGCAGGTGCGCGTTGAGCACCAGCGCCAGCATGATGCCCACCCGCTGCCGCATCCCGCCGGACAGCTCGTGCTGGTACGAGTCGAGCACCCGGTCGCCGGACAGCCCCATCCGGGACAGCAGGTCCTTCGCCTGGCGTACCAGGGCGCGCTTGTCCTCGACGTGGTGCGAGCGGGCCAGGTCCAGCAGCTGCTTACCGACCGTCTTCAGCGGGTTGAGCGAGTTCTGCGCGGCCTGGAAGACGTAGCCGATCTCGCCGCCGCGCGCCTCCCGCAGTTGCCTGCCGGCCAACGACACTACGTCGCCAAGGCCGTCGATCTCGATCGAGCCGCCGGTGATCCGGCCCGGCTTCTGTACCGCGTTGAGCATGGCCAGCGCCATCGTCGACTTGCCCGAGCCCGATTCCCCGACCAGGCCGGTGATCGAGCCCGGCGCGAGGTCCAGGTTGATCCTCGACACCGCCGGCAGCTCGCCGGCCGGCGTCCGGTACGCCACGGTCAGGTCCGCGATCCGTACCGCCGGGCCGACCTTCTTGCCGTCCACTTCGGACGGTTGGGTGACCGCCGTCATCAGTCCTCCCGCAGCCGGGGGTTGAACACCTCGTCCAGCGCGTCGACCAGCAGCACGACGCCCAGCGTCAGCAGCAGGATCGACACCAGCGGCGCCATCAGGTACCCCAGTCCGGCGCCGGTCTGCGTCACCCCGTTGGTGACCGCGAGCTGGATCATCACGCCCCAGTTGTTCGACGTGAACGGGAGCACGCCCAGGTAGAACAGACCGACCTGGGAGTAGATGAACGTGGTCACGCCGATCAGCAGGTTCATCGCCACGTACGGGGCGATGTTCGGCAGCAGCTCGCGGGTGACGATGTGCCGGGTCGGCATGCCCAGCCCGCGCGCCGCCTCGACGAATCCCCGCTCCCGCAGGGAAAGCGTCGCCGACCGGACCGAGCGGGCCAGGCCGCCCCAGCCGGTGATCCCCAGTACCAGGCCCATCTGCAGTGCGGAGGAGAACTTCCACACCGTGGACAGCACCAGCAGCAGCGGGAACCCGGGAATGGTCAGCACGAAGTCGGTGATGCGCATCAACACCGAGTCGGGCGCGCCGCGCCGGTAGCCCGCGTACAGGCCGAACGCGGTACCGATGAGCACCGTGATCAGCGCCGCGAACGCCGCGGCGACCAGCACGTAGCGGGTACCGGTGATCAACAGCGCGAGCACGTCGGTGCCCTCGAAGTCGGTACCGAGCAGGTGTGACGCGCTCGGCCCGGCGAGGATCTGGTCGCTGTCTCGCGGCAGGTTGTCCGGGTACAGCCACGGGCCGACGATGCCGGTCAGGACGAACAGCGCCACGATCGCGGCACCGACCATCCGGCTCGGCTTGCGCTTGAGCACCTTCCACAGGTTGCGCCAGAACCCGGTCCGCCGGGCCGGGACCACCGCAGGCCCCGACACCGGCAGATCAACGGTCGTACTCATGTCGCTCCTCCGTGCCGCACCCGGGGGTCGATCGCGCTGTACAGCAGGTCGGCGGCGATGTTCGCGAGGATCACCGCGCCGGTGATCAGCAGGAACGCCCCGGACATCTCCGAGTAGTCACGGGCGCCGATGCTGTCGATCAGCATCGCGCCCATGCCCGGATAGTTGAACGCGTGCTCGATGAACACCGCGCCGCCGATCATGAAGCCGAGCGACAGCGCGAGCACGGTGAACAGCGGCAGCAGCGCGTTGCGCGCCACGTACCGGAAGATGATCGAGGGTTTGATGCCGCGTAGCTCCGACGCCAGGATGAAGTCGTCCCCGAGCACCGACACCACGCTCGACTTCATCGTCAGCAGGTAGCCGCCGAAGCTGGACAGCGCGAACGCCGCCGCCGGAAGCACCGCATGACTGATGATCGAGGCGAGGTACGGGCCGTTGAAGCCGGGGTCGATCAGCCCGTTCACCGGGCCGGTCGAGAACAGCTTGAACTTCACCGTCAGGAACGTCACCAGCACCAGGGCCATCACGTACTGCGGGATGCCGTGCAGCAGCGACCCGATCAGCGACAGGATGCTGCCGACGTGACCCTCGCGCTTCATCGCGGCGATCACGCCCAGCACCACGCCGATCACGAAGCTCAGCAGGGTACCGGCGAGTACCAGACCGATCGTCCACTTCGCCGCGCCGAGCACCTCGGTGGTCACCGAGACACCCTGCGCGGACACCGACTGGCCGAGGTCGAAGTGCAGCAACTTCCACAGGTAGTCGCCGTACTGCGAGATCCAGGAACCGTGCGGCACGAACCCGTACGTCACCTGCACCTGGGCGCGCGCCTGTTCGGCGGACACGCCCTGCGCGAGCAGCTTCTCGTACTGGGTCTGCACCGGGTCCCCGGGCATCAGCCGGACCAGCACGAACGTGAACGTCGTGACGACCCAGATCATGACGATCCCGCGGACCACATGGCCCGCGAGACGCCGGAGGAACGCAAGCACGCCGACCCTACTTCTTCTTGATGTAGCCGAGCTGCATCCACGTACCCGGGTGCAGCCGCAGCACGTCGGAGTCGTCCTTCGGGAAGCTGGTGAACCGGGACTCGTTCACGAACTGGATGTTGGTGTAGTCCCAGATCTGGATCGCCGGCAGCTGGTCGTTGCTGTACGCGGCGAGCTTCGCGATGATCTCCTTCTGCTGCGCCTCGTTCGCCTGGGCCAGCTTGTTGGTCAGCTCACCCGGGTTGATCGTGCCGAGGCCGGGGATCGTCGCCTTCTCCGCGCCACCCATCCAGTTGCCGTTCTTGCCCGGCGCCGAGTGCTGCACGTTGGCGCCGAACTGGTTCCAGCCGTTCGACGGGCCGTACAGCCGGGCGTAGGCGTTGTAGGTCGAGGGGCCGAGCGCGATCAGCCAGAAGCCCAGCTGGTACTTGCCCTCGGCGATCTCCGACAGGTACGTCGCGTAGTCCGCGGAGGTCTTCACCTCGGTCTTGATGCCGGCGTCGGTCAGCTGGCTGGAGATCGACTTGCCGCCGGCGACCCAGTCCGAGAACCCGTTCGGCACCTGCAGCTGCAGGGTGAAGGGCTTGCCGTTGGCCTGGATCCACTGGCCGCCCTTCTTGGACATGCCGGCCTTCTTCAGCTCCGCCTCGGCCTTCGCGGCGTCGTGCGGGTACTGGTTGAGCTTGTCCACCGCGTCCTGTCCGATCCACGCGTTCGCGGCGTCGGAGATCAGGCCGGTGGTGGTCTGCGACGGCGTACCGCCGACCGACTCACCGATCTTGGTGGTCAGCTTCCGGTCGATCAGGTACGCCAGGGCGCGCCGGACGTGCACGTTGTCCAGCGGCTTGACCGACTGGTTGAACGCCAGCGCGGCGGCCACCGGGCTGAACCCGGAGATCATCTTGTTGCCCTGCTTGGCCAGGATCTTCTTGCGCACGTTGGCCGGCGTGGCGGTGTAGATCGCGGCGTCCAGCTCGCCGGCGATCAGGTAGTTCCAGATCTGCTCGTTGCCCGAGTAGTTCTTCAGCACGACCTTGCTCGGGGCGATCTTGTCGGCGGCGAAGAAGTGCTCGTTCTTGACCAGCACCGCCTCACCGGGGTTCACCCGCTGCAGCACGAACGGGCCGGCCGACACGTCCTTCTTCGGGCCGAACTCCACCAGCTTCTTGCCCAGCGCCTGGATCTTGCCCTGCGCCGCGGTCTGGTCCTTCTTCGCCGCCTTCGGGTCGGTGGCGGTCTTGATCAGGTCCCAGATGTTGTCCGGCATCTGCGGGCCGAACACCGACTTCGGGATCACGTACATGCTCAGCACGTTGCGCAGGAACGAGTTGTTCGACGAACCCGGCGCCTGGTCGAACTCGATGGTGTGCGCGTCGATCACGGTGACCGCGCCGACGCCGCCGGCCGCACCCGGCGACACGGCGAACGCGCCGCCGCCCTGGCTGAACGACACCGCGGCCGAGGCCTTCACGTCGTCCGCGGTGACCGGCTTGCCGTCCGACCACTTCGCGTCCGGCTGCAGCTTGACGGTCAGCTTCAGGTGGTCCGGCGTCTCGGTCCAGCTGGCCGCGAGGCCCGGGTAGAAGGCGTTCGCGTCGGTCAGCGAGTTCTTCGGCCAGCCGAGCTGCATCGCGTTGTAGCCCGGGAACGAGTTCGTCTTCTGGTTGTACGGGTTGATCGGCGCGTTCGCGTCGATCTCGGTCTGGATCGCGGTGAACACGCCCGCCGACGACGACGAGTCGCTCGAGTCGGTGCAGCCGGCCGTACCCAGCACGGCGGCGAAGCCGCCGGCCGCGGTGAGACCCGCGAAGGCCCTTCTCTTCATCTCTTCTCCTGGGGGAACGGGGGGAACGAGCCACGTGAGGTGCAGGTAGGGCTACCGGCGCGCGCCGACCAGCAGGTCGGCCGCGGCGGAGAGGTTGACCCGGGCGCCACCCCGGGTACCGAGGTATCTCCCGGCCGCGAGCGACCGATCGGCACCGGTACCGATGCCGACCACCACCGCATCCGGCCTGGTGGCGAGCACCGTACCCAGCCGCTGCCGGGTGGTGGGCACCCGGTGCGCGTCCCGGACCACGACGACCAGCGGTCTTCCGGTCGCGGCGGCCAGCGCGTCGGACAGTGCGCGGTCCGCGTTGTCCCCCGGCATGCCGGTATCGCCGGCTGCCGGGGCGGCCGTTCGGCCGAGCCTGTGATTCGGCCCACCATCGGGGTGACCCGCCCGGCCCGCCGGGGCGGCATCCGGCGCCAGCCGGGTACCGGTGACGCGCGGGTCGCGCGCGTTCAGCATGGCGAGCAGGCTACCGGCGGTGAGTTCGATGCCCTGCCGCGGCGGGCTGAGCTCCAGCACGTACGGCGCGGCGTCCAGCCGGCCGATCCCGGGGTCGGCGACCAGCGCACCGCGCGCCGCGGCGGCCATCTCGGCCGTCGTCGCCGCCGCGGTCGGCTCACCCGGTACCGGCCCGGCCAGCGCGCGCACCCGCGCGAGGGCCTGCGCGACCCGCTCCGGCGACAGCGCGGGATGGCCGACCAGGTGGTCGCGCACCTCGCGCTGCAGCCGGAAGTCGCCGGTCATGCAGACCAGGTCCGCGCCGGCGGCGAGCGCCTGCGCGGCGCCCTCGGCGACACCGACGCCGCCGGCGATCGCCGACATCGTCATCGAGTCGGTGACCACCGCACCGCCGAAACCCAGCTCGTCGCGCAGCAGCCCGGTCAGTACCGCCCGGCTCAGCGTCGCCGGCCCGTCGCACAGGCCCGGGTAGACCACGTGCGCGGTCAGTACGGCCCGGACGCCGGCGGCGATCGCCGCGCGGAACGGTACGAGGTGCGGTTCGAGGTCACCGGTGACGGTCGGCAGCGCCAGGTGCGAGTCGACGGCGGTGTCGCCGTGCCCGGGGAAGTGCTTGGCGCAGGCGGCGACGCCGGTCGACTGCAGCCCGGTCAGGTACGCGACGACGTGCGCGGCGACCCGGTCGGGGTCGGCGCCGAACGAGCGGGTACCGATGATCGGGTTGTCCGGGTTGGTGTTGACGTCGGCGACCGGCGCGAGGTTGAGGTTGATGCCCAGCGCGGCGAGCTCGGCGCCGATCGCGGCACCGACCCGGGCGGTCAGCGCCGTGTCGTCGACCGCACCGAGCGCGAGATTGCCCGGATGCGGCGCGCCGGTCGCCGCGTGCAGCCGGGTGACGTCGCCACCCTCCTCGTCCACCGCGACGACGACGTCCTCGCCGGCGGAACGGATGTCGGCCACGAGTTCACCGAGCTGGTCGCGGTCGGCGATGTTGCCGGCGAACAGCACGACGCCGCCGAGTCCGTCGGCGAGCCAGTCGCGCAGTGGACTCGGCAGCGTGTAGCCGTGCATGCCGACGAGCAGGCAGCGGTCAACGGTGCTGGTCACGCAGAGCATCCTCGCATCCGTCGTAAGCTTTGGCCCATGATCAAAGCTCACAAGAAAATAAATTTCTTTGCGGCTGCGCGGCGCGCACGTCGTTTCGGCACACCGTAGAAGACGATCCGCCCACGCCAGCGCATCCCGCCCGAACTCCCACCCGCCAAGTTGATCAAGGTCCGCCGTCGTCGATCAAGGCCCCGCGGAGTTGATCAAGGGATTGACGCAAAAGAAAGCGCTTGCCGCGTCCTTCATCCCTTGATCAACGAACCGGTCCCTTGATCAACAGGGGGTCGGGGGCGGACGCGGCGGGCCGACCGGGCGACGGGGGCCGACCGGGCGGCGAGGGCCAGGTGGGCAATGAGGGCGACTGGGCGGCGGGCCGACGGCGGGCCGACGGCGGGGCGGGTGGGCGACGGGGGCCGGGTGGGCGGCGGGGCAGGCGGGAGGGGTCAGGCGGTGGCGGGGCGGGGGCGGCGGTGCGCTTCGCGGAGGCGGCGGAGGCGGCCCACGGTGACCGGGTCGGCGGCGAGCGCCGCCGGCGAGTCGAGCAGCGCGTTGAGCACCTGGTAGTAGTGCGTCGGGGAGATGCCGAACTTGTCGCGGATGGCCTGCTCCTTGGCCCCCGCGTAGCGCCACCACTGCCGCTCGAACTCCAGGACGCCGCGCTCACGCGGCCCCAACTGCTCGCTGTCCGACACAGTCTCGTTCATCGGTCGCATTCAACCACGGGCCGCCGACAACCCGGCGGAGCAGGCGGCGGCACACCCAAACCGGGGCCGGGCAGAAAACAGCCCGCACGACGAGGGGGCCGCCCCGCCGTACGGGCTTGCGTACAGTTGCTCATTATCCAGGGTCACCGCGCACGAGTCAACGGTGCCGACCACAGATGGTGACCGTGATTCACACCTCACCGCCGGCCGGCGTCAGACCCGGATGACCTCCACACCCGCGGTCGAGAACTTGTGCGTGAGCTCCTCGTTCGCGGTGGAATCGGTGACCAGGGTGTGCACGCGGTCGATCGGGCAGATCCGCGCGAAGGCGTGCTGACCCAGCTTGGACGAGTCCGCCACGATCACGATGCGTCGCGCCCGCGCTGCCATCAGCTGATTGATCGCCGCCTCGCCCTCGTTGTGCGCGGCAGCGCCGAGCGCCACGTCGACCGCGTCCACGCCGAGGAACGCGACGTCGAGCATCAGGTCGCGCAGGATGCCGGTGGCCAGCGGCCCGATCAGCTCGTACGACTGGGGGCGGACCACGCCGCCGGTGACGACGAGCTTCACGTGCGGCCGGACGATCAGCTCGTTGGCGATGTTCAGCGCGTTGGTGACGATGGTCAGCGCGGTGCCGTCGCCGGTGGTACCGGCGGCGAGGTCGGGCCGGGTGGCGAGCGCCCGGGCCACCTCGGTGGTGGTGGTACCGCCGTTGATGCCGACGACCATCCCCGGCGTGACCAGGGCGGCCGCCGCGGAACCGATGCGCTGCTTCTCCGGTGCCCGCTTCGCCGACTTGTACCGCAGCGGCAGGTCGTAGGAGACCGCGCTCGCCACCGCGCCACCGCGGGTGCGGGTGATCATCTGCTGCTGGGCGAGCTGGTCGAAGTCGCGCCGGATGGTCGCCTGCGAGACGTCCAGGCGATCGGCCGCGTCCTCGACGCTGATCCGGCCGGACTCGGCCAGCACCTCGAGCAGCGCGGTCCAGCGCGCGTAGCGGTCCACCGGGGCCTCCCTACACTTCACCACGAGTACGCGTGCACAATGATGCGCGAAACACGGGCACATCGTCGAAGGACATGCGCGAAGCTTACGCGCAACCGGCGCGAACCGATACTGCGCCGGCGGCGCCAACCTACTGGAGGGCCCATGTCGGACGCAGCACGGAGCACCCCGGCGGTGCTGGACGAGATCGCCAGCCAGCCGGACTGTTGGCGCCGCGCCGCGGCGATCGCGACCGACGCGGCCCGCGCGCTGCCCGCCGACGGTGAGCGGGTCGCGGTCGTCGGCTGCGGCACCTCCTGGTTCATGGCCCAGGCGTACGCGGCGCGCCGGGAGACGGCCGGCAAGGGCGTCACCGACGCGTTCGCCGCCTCCGAGATGCCGCTGACCCGCCAGTACGACCGGCTCGTCGCGATCAGCCGGTCCGGCACCACCACCGAGGTGCTGGAACTGCTGCACCAGCTGCCGCCGAGCGTGCCCAGCGTGCTGCTGACCGGCATCCACGACGCGCCGATGGCGCCGCTGGCCGGCGACACCATCGTGCTGGACTTCGCCGACGAGCGGTCGGTGGTACAGACCCGGTTCGCCACCACCGCGCTCGCGCTGCTGCGGGCCAGCCTCGGCGAGGACCTGACCGCCGCGGCCGACGACGCCGCCAGCGCGATCGCCGAACCGCTGCCGCTGCCGGTCGACACCACCGAGCAGGTCACGTTCCTCGGCCGCGGCTGGACCGTCGGCCTCGCGAACGAGGCGGCGCTCAAGTGCCGCGAGGCCGCGACGTTCTGGACGGAGTCGTACCCGGCGATGGAGTACCGGCACGGTCCGATCTCGATCACCGGCCCGAACCGCGCGACCTGGGTGTTCGGCATTCCGCCGGAGGGGTTGGCCGCGCAGGTGGCCGACACCGGCGGCACGTTCGTCACGAGCGCGCTGGACCCGATGGCCGACCTGGTCCGGGCGCAGCGGTTCGCCATCGCGGTGGCCACCCACCGTGGTCAGGACCCCGACCACCCCCGCCACCTGACCCGTTCGGTCATCCTCGACAAATGACACAGCAGAGCGCCGGCGCCGCCGGCACGGACGCGGATCCGGTCGAGGTCGCGGTGGCGATCGACGTCGGCGGTACCGCGATGAAGTGCGCCGTGGTCGACGGGGCCGGCACGGTCCGGCACACCGAGCGGCACGACACCGACGCCGACCGCGGCCCGGACGCGGTGGTCGCGGCCATCGGCGACGTGGCGGCCGGCCTGGCCGACACCGCCCGCGCGCGGGGGCTGACCCCGCGGGCGGTGGGGCTGGTGGTACCGGGCGTCGTCGACGAGGTGCGCCGGGTCGCCGGGTACTCGGCGAACATCGGCTGGCGGGACGTGCCGTTCGGCGAGCTGATCGACGCCCGGACCGGGCTGACCACCGCGCTCGGCCACGACGTACGGGCCGGGGCGGTCGCGGAGGCCCGGCTCGGCGCCGGTGCGGGCAGCGACAACGTGCTGTTCGTCGCCATCGGTACCGGCATCGCCGCCGGCCACGTGCTCTCCGGCGTGCCGTACCCGGGTGCGCACGGCGCACCGAGCGAGCTGGGCCACGTCCAGGTGGTGTGTACCGACGGGCCGCGGTGCGGCTGCGGCCGGTACGGCTGCCTGGAGGCGGTGGCGTCCGCGTCCGCGGTGGCCCGCCGGTACGGCGAGGCGGGCGGGGACCGGGTCGCCGCCGCCGAGGTGGTCCGCCGCGCGGTCGCCGGCGAGGAGCGCGCCGGCCGGGTGTGGCGGCAGACGATTGAGCTGCTCGCGGACGGGCTGATCACCGCGATACGGCTACTGGACCCCGAGGTGATCGTGCTCGGCGGCGGGCTGGCCGAAGCCGGCGCGGCGTTGCTCGACCCGCTGCACGCGGCGATCATGGAACGGCTGGCGTTCCAGACGATGCCGCGCCTGGTGGCCGCCGCGCTCGGCGACCAGGCCGGCTGCATCGGCGCCGCGCTGCTCGCGCTGGACCGGTTCCACGCCGGCTTCGCGGTCGGCTCGGCGACCGGAACCTGAGTGACCGCCGGCGCGACGAGCGGGCACCGAATACACCGCCGGCTCGACGAGCGGGCACAGAAAACCGGCCGGCTCGTCGAGCGGGCACCGAGTAACCCGCCGGGTGGACGACCGGCGCTGAGGCGAGGAGCTGTGCGGATGCCGCTGTTGCACAACGCCCGGGTGGTGACCCCCACCGAGGTGCTGGACCGGGCGTGGCTGCGGGTCGAGGACGGGCTGATCACCGAGCTCGGTACCGACGCACCGCCGTCCACCGCGGACGACGTGGACCTGGGCGGGCACACCGTACTGCCCGGGTTCGTGGACATCCACACGCACGGCGGCGGTGGCGCCACGTTCACCACCGGTGACGCCGACCAGGCGCGTACCGCCGCGGCGTTCCACCGCCGGCACGGCACCACCACGCTGCTGGCGAGCCTGGTCACCGCGCCTGCGGAGCTGATGGCCGCGGCGACCACCGCATACCGCCCGCTGGTCGCGGACGGCACCATCGCCGGCCTGCACTACGAGGGCCCGTACCTATCGCAGGCGCGCTGCGGTGCGCAGAACCCGGCGTACCTGCGCGATCCCGACCTCGACGAGATCAGCGGGCTGCTCGACCTCGGCGGGGTGCGGATGATGACGATCGCGCCGGAGCGCGACGGCGCGCTGGACACGATCCGGCTGCTGGTGGCGCGCGGCGTCGTCGCCGCCGTCGGGCACACCGACGCCAGCTACGAGCAGGTCGGCGCCGCGATCGAGGCCGGCGCCACGGTCGGTACGCACGTGTTCAACGGGATGCGCCCGATCCATCACCGGGAACCGGGGCCGATCCTCGCGCTGCTCGACGCGCCGGGCGTCACCTGCGAGTTCATCGCCGACGGGCACCACCTGCACGACGGCACGCTGGCCTTCGCGGCGCACGCGGTCGGCGCCGGCCGCGCCGCGCTGGTCACCGACGCGATGGCCGCCGCCGGCATGTCCGACGGCGAGTACGACCTGGGCGGCCAGGCGGTGACCGTCACCGACGGGGTGGCCCGGCTGTCGGTGGGCGGCTCGATCGCCGGCTCCACCCTGACCATGGACGCCGCGCTGCGCCGGGCGGTCGGCGCCGGACTGTCCATCGTGGACGCCGCCCGGATGGCGGCGACCACGCCGGCCGCCGCGCTGGGCTTCCCCGACCGCGGCGAGCTGACCGTCGGCAAGCGCGCCGACCTGGTGGTACTGGACGAGTTCCTCGCGGTGCGCCGGGTGATGCGGGACGGAGCTTTCCAGTGATCCTCACCGTCACCCTGAACGCCGCACTGGACGTCACCTACCGCGTCGACGAGCTGCGGCCGCACGCCACCCACCGGGTACGCGAGGTGTCGACCCGGCCGGGCGGCAAGGGCGTCAACGTCGCCGCGCTGCTGACCGCGCTGGACGAGCCGGTGGTCGCCACCGGGCTGGTCGGCGGGCCGACCGGGGAGCAGATCCGGGACGGGCTGGCCGCCGCGGAGATCCCCGAGGCGTTCGTCCCGATCGCCGCCGACTCGCGGCGCACCCTGGTCGTCGCCGACGGTACCGACGCGACCGGGTTCTGGGAGCCGGGGCCGCCGGTGACCGAGGCGGAGTGGGACGCGTTCGTCAACCGGTTCCGCGGGCTGGCGCGGGTGGCGCGCGCGGTGGTGCTGTCCGGCAGCCTGCCGGCCGGGCTGCCCGACGACGCGTACGCGCAGCTGGTGGCGATCACCGCGGAGGCGTCCGTACCGTCCATCGTGGACGCCGAGGGTGCCGTGCTGGCGGCAGCGCTGCCTGCTGGACCCACCGTGGTGAAGCCGAACGCGGCCGAGCTGGCGTCGGTACGCGGTGGGGCCGCGCCGGAGACGCCCGCCGAGGTGCTGGCCGCCGCGCACGCGCTGCGCGACGCGGGGGCCCGCGCGGTGGTCTGCTCGCGCGGACCGGACGGGCTGATCGCGAGCACGCCGGACGGCGCGTACCGGGCGGTGCCGCCGGAGACGGTCGCCGGCAACCCGACCGGCGCCGGCGACGCGGTGGTCGCCGCGCTGGCCCGCGGGCTCGCCAACGGCGAGTCCTGGCCCACGATGCTCACCGCCGCGGTGGCCCTGTCCGCCGCGGCGGTCGCGGCACCGGTGGCCGGCGCGGTCGACGGCAGCGCGTACGACCGGCTGCGGCACACGGTGGAGGCCGAAAGCATGGTGCTGCCCGGGTCGCTGGCGGACTGAGATGGCCGGCCCCGCACCCCAACCACCCGCGGCCCGGCGTCGTCCGGGCGGCCCGCACCGGACGGACCGCCCGTCGGGCGCCGATCCGACCGGAACTGCGACGAGGAGCCGAGAGCGATGCCCCTGACCCCGACCGGGCGGCTGGTGGCCGACGCCGCCGCCGCGAACCACGGCCTCGCCGCGTTCAACGTGATCACCGTCGAGCATGCCGAGGCGATCGTGGCCGGCGCCGAGCGCGCCGGGCTACCGGTGATCCTGCAGATCAGCCAGAACGCGGTGAAGTTCCACGGCGGGCGGCTCGGCCCGATCGCCGCAGCCACCGCCGCGGTGGCCGAACTGTCCACCGTGGACTGCGCGCTGCACCTGGACCACGTCGAGGACCTGGCGCTGCTGCGGCAGGCGCCGGCGCACCGGTTCGGCTCGGTGATGTACGACGGGTCGACGTTGCCCTACGCCGAGAACGTCGCCGCGACCCGGGATGCGGCCGCGTACTGCCACGAGCACGGGCTCTGGCTGGAGAGCGAGCTGGGCGAGGTCGGCGGCAAGGACGGCGCGCACGCGCCCGGGGTGCGTACCGATCCGGGCGAGGCGCGCGAGTTCGTCGCCGCCACCGGAGTGGACGCGCTCGCCGTCGCGGTCGGTTCCTCGCACGCCATGACGTCCCGGTCCGCGAGCCTCGACCACGCGCTGATCGAACGGATCGCCGCCGCGGTACCGGTACCGCTGGTGCTGCACGGCTCGTCCGGGGTACCGGACGACGAGCTGGCCGCCGCGGTCCGGGCCGGCATGGTGAAGATCAACATCGGTACCGCGTTGAACATCGCGTTCACCGGCGCGGTGCGTACCGTGCTGGCCGGCGACGACAAGCTCGTCGACCCGCGCAAGTACCTGGTCCCGGCCCGGGACGCGATGGCCGACGCCGTCGCCCACTTCCTCACCGTCCTCGCCGGCCGCTGACGGCCCGCCGCCCTCGGCAGACCGACGGTGGGAGCGCCAGCCCGGCGGCTGGCGCTCCCACCGTGCGGTGCGGGCTACTGCAACGGCGGCTTGACCACGTGCACCGGCTCACCGAAGTGCGAGAAGGTCAAGCCGGTCGGCGCCGCCTTGGCGCCCTTGGGCGCCTGCCACGACTCGAGCTTCTCGACGTAGCCGGAGCCGACGCCGACCCATGCCTGGGTCGTGTCGTAGCTGCCGTCCCCGACGACCGGCTTGGTACTGGTCACCGAGTACACCTCGTACTGCTTGCCCTTCCAGGTCTTGCGGCCGAGATCACGGATCGGCCCCTCCTCCTTCATCTCCTTCAGCACGCCCTGCAACGTGGCGGTACGGCCACCGCAGTAGAACGTGTCCGCGGGGTCGCCCTTGAAACCACCCTTCCTGAGGTCGGCCGAGTACTTCTTGAAGTCGACCTTGCGCCAGCCGGCCGGCGAAGCGCCGCCGGACGAGCTCCACACGTAGTAGGTGCCGCGAATCACGCGGAACTCCTGGACCTTCGCGCCGGCCTCGTAGGAGTTGCTCGAACCCACGCTCTGGTTCGGGTCGTAGTCGCCGATGCAGTAGGACTTCTCGCCGGGCGGGTTGCCGTCGTTGAAGCTCCGGACCCGGAAGCTGGTGTTCTTCGTCTTCTCGACGGCGGACGCCAGCTCGACGTGGGGGCTGTCCACCGAACTCTGCCCGCCCGTCGGGTGCTTCGCGGTGCTGTGCTGTGGGGAGCCACCGGTCCCGGCGACGGCGGCGCCGACGCCGATCACCGCGACCGCACCGAGGGCCGTCGCGGTCCGGCCGGCGACCCGGGCGCGAGCCGCGGACCGGCCGCGGCGCAGCAGCTCCGGTACCGGGGCCTCGCCCGCCGGTTCATGATCCACCAGGTTGTGCAGGGCTTGGGAGAGGTCGTCGCGATCGTTCATGTCCTTGCTCCTTCGTCTACGGGGGTGAGCAGGTCGCGTAGCTTCTTCAGCGCCCGGGCGTTCTGGGACTTGACGGTGCCGACCGAGCAACCCAACGTCTGGGCGACGTCGCGCTCGGACAGATCCGCGTAGTGCCGCAGGACGACGATGGCGCGCTGTCGCGGCGGCAGCGCACGCAACGCACGCCGCAGCAGGTCGGCCGACTCGACGTTCACCGCGGGCATCGGGCTGTCCGGCGGCTCCGCCACCAGGTGTTCTCGCCGCCTGCGTCGCCAGCGGCTGATCCGGCCGTTGACGAGCATCCGACGCAGGTACGCGTCCGGGCTGCCGCCCCGGCTGACCCGCCGCCAGCGCGGGTACAACTTCACCAGGCTGTCCTGGAGCAACTCCTCCGCCCGATGCCGGTCACCGACGAGCAGCGTGGCGACCCGCAGCTGCGGGGCCCAGCACCGTTCGACGAAGGCGGCATATTCCGCGTCGCCTGCTCGTTTGCTGTCTTCGCTCACACCTCTCCCACGCCGCGCCCACCGGATAGGTTGGCTGTCCGGCGCACTCGTCACGGCCAGGGGCGGGCGACCGGCGGCGGACGCCGTTCCAGCAGCGGCGGGAGCGACAGCGCCGACCAGGGCAGCCGGCAGCCGATCCGGTAGAGCAGGACACCCAGTGTGAGACCGGCCAGATCGTCGGTGCGCCAGTGGACAGGATCGCCGCGGCCACCGGCGCCAGCAGCGGCCGCACCGTGCGCCGGCGTACCGCGAGAAGCAGCACCACCGTCATGATCCAGCCGCCGTTGCCGACCAGGTTCACCGCGCGGGGCAGCCAGTACGCGACGGGTGGGCGGCGCGCGTCGCACTCCTCGTACAGGCAGGGGTCGAACCCGGTCAGCGGGCGCAGCCAGCGCAACGACACGGTCAGCGCGGCGACCCCGAGCGCCAGCGCCACCTCGACCGACCAGCCCGCCGGCCGCAGCCGGAGCCGGATCTCGGTGCGGGTCAGGGTCGGTGCGGTCGGTCCAGCGCGGCCGGCAGCGGGATGCGGTGCCACGGGATCCGGGCCAGGATCCGGCACAGCAGCACGCCGAGCAGCAGCCCGGCGATCGTGTCGGTCAGCCAGTGGTACCCGAGGTAGACGGTGGTGATCGAGGTGGCCACCACCGGCACCACCCGGACCGCGGTCAGCACCCTCGCCGGCAGGTAGCTGGCCAGCAGGGCGGCGAGCACCGCGTACCAGACGATGGTGTTGACCAGATGCCCGGACGGGTAGGACTGCTGGCCCGGGGTGGCGAACAGCTCGACCGCGCCGTAGTGCGGGGCGGCCCGCTCGGTGCCGAGCTTCAGCGGACCCAGCACCCCGTAGGTGAGCAGCTCGGCCGCGAGTACCGGCAGGACCGGCCGGACGGTGCGCGCCCGGACCGCGAGGACGATCGCGATCACCAGGGCCAGCACCGCGAGCGGGGTGCCCTGGCCGAGGTGGTTGAACAGCCAGGCGGTCCAGTACGCCGCCGCCGGCCGGTGCCCGTCGCTGAGGTCCCGGACCGCCACGTCGAGCCGGAGCAGCGGCGGCCACCACAGCAGCGCCGCGGTGATCGCAAGGAAGCCGCCGAGCAGCGCCGCGTCGACCCCCCAGGCCCGCGGTACCGGCCGGATCGCCACGACCACGGCCGAGTCACTCACCGACCTGCCCCGCACGCACCCCGCCGCCCATCGCACCCCCTCGTCGGGTGCCCACCGCACCCGACGCGACGGTACCCCGGCCGACCCCACCCGACCCCCTTTCCCGCCGATCAAGGTCTTCGCACGCCGATCAAGGTCTTCGCACGCCGATCAAGGGATCCGGACACGTTTCGCCGGGAAGTCGTGTCGCGATCCCTTGATCAACTTTCCGGGCGCTTGATCAACGGGGCGGGACTGGGCGGGGTGGCGGGGCGGGTCAGAGCAGCGACTTGATCTGGGGGTAGATCAGGTCGATGCGCACGCCGCTGTTCGGGCAGCCGCCGAGGTGGTGCAGCGCGATCACCCGGTTGGTGCTGCGGGCGATGACCGGCGAGCCGGACGCGCCCGGCGCGGTGTCGCAGCGGTACCCGGTGTCGGAGTTGCTCGCGTACCCGTCGATGGTGGCCTCGTCGATCCGGCAGGTCGCGCCGTTCTCCCCGTCGGAGGCGATGGCGAGCTTGGTCGGGTCGCCCTCCGGGTGCTGCGGGATGTACACCTGCTCGCCGGCCTTCGGCTTGCGGATGTCCAGCCCCAGGTAGCCGAAGTGCTTGATGGAGGCGAAGTCCGACACGCTGAACAGCGTGTAGTCGAGCGTCTCGTCGGTGCGCAGCAGCTTGTCCGCCGGTACCTTCGTCACCGGCGCGATCTCGCTGCCGCCGCAGCTGGAGCACTGGTAGTTGAACCAGACCTCGGTGTTGGACGCGTCCGCCTGGTCACCGATGCAGTGGTGGTTGGTGAGCATCCGGTCGTCGGCGGTGACCCGCCACGCGGTGCACAGCGTGGTGCCGTTGATCAGCAGCCGCGCCACCGGCAGCGAGTGCTGGTACTCGACCGGATGGCTGGTCTTGTAGCAGACCGCGTCCTGCGCATCGTCCGAGCCGCAGACGCTCTCCGGCCGCCGGCCGCCCTCGGCGAGCCGCTGCTTGTGCTCCCGGTCGGCCCGCTGGGAGGCGGTGAACCCGTGCGCGACCCTGTCCACGTCCACGCCGAACTTGCCGAGGCCCGGACCGGGCAGCGTCTTGTGCAGGGTGACGACTGCGGTGTCGCCGGTGATCGACATCGCCCAGAAGCCGTCGGCGCCGCTCACCGTGCTCGGCGAGTCCTTCGGCAGCTTCAGCAGCCGCGGATCCCCCCGGTAGGTGTAGCTCTGCTTGCCGGACTCGTCGGAGACGGTGACCCAGTCGCCGGGGCGTACCAGCAGGCGGGCGAAGTGCACCTTGACGTAGGCGGCGCCGGGGTAGCTGAACCGGGTGGTCGGGCTGCCGGAGTAGTCGACGTGCCGGGTGACCGAGTCCTGGCTGCCGGCCTCCGCCACGCCGACCGCGGCCGGCTCGGTGGCCGACTCGGCGTGCCGGCCCCGGCTCGTACCGCCGGCGTGCGATCCGGTGGTCGCGGCGTCGCCGTGGCCGGTGCGCCGCCCGGTGGGGGCGTTCGCGGCGTCGTGCGCGCCGGTACGGGCGTCCGACGTCCGGTGCGCCGCCGCCGTGGCGTGCGGCGTCGAGCCGGTCATCAGGTGCCCGACGACGGGGCCTCCGGCGGCCGCATCGCTGCCGACCGCGAGCGCGGCGACGGCCACCCCCGCGGCGACGAGCAGCCCGGTCCGACGACGTGTCATGTACCGCTCCCTCCTGGACGGACGCCGGCGGCTTCGACCGCAGCGGCGCGGTGGCCACCCGACGGTGGTCTCCTCCAGGCGGCTAACGACTGGCTCCGGGCGAAAGATGCGGTAAGTGGCCACATTGCCACTCTGTGGAGTCATCGGGGCGGTCAGTGGGCAGCGCGACGATCCTCACTGTGCCGATGGGCTGCCGCCGGCGGTGTACCGGCGGCATGCTGAACACCGTGCACATCACCTCCGCGTTGACCGATCCGGCGCTGCTGGACCTGCCGTGGGAGACGCCGCTCGCGCAGTGGCCGGCCGACTGGCTGGTCGCGCTGCCGCGCGGCATCTCCCGGCACGTCGTGCGCTTCGTCCGGCTCGGCGAGGTGGTGTACGCGGTCAAGGAGACCGGCCAGCGCGTCGCCGACAAGGAGTACGGGCTGCTCCGCGGCCTGGAACGGCTCGACGCGCCGGCCGTCGCCGCCGTCGCCATCGTGTACGACCGGAAGGCCGACGACGGCGAGCCGCTGGCGCCGGCGCTGATCACCCGGCACCTGCAGTTCTCGCTGCCCTACCGCGCGCTGTTCTCCCACACGCTGCGGCCCGACACCATGAACCGGCTGCTCGACGCGCTCGCCGCCCTGCTGGTACGGCTGCACCTGGCCGGGTTCTTCTGGGGCGACTGCTCGCTGTCCAACACGCTGTTCCGGCGCGACGCCGGCGCGTTCGCCGCGTACCTGGTGGACGCCGAGACCGGCGCGCTGCACAACCAGCTGTCGGCCGGCCAGCGCGACGAGGACCTGGAGCTCGCCCGGGTCAACATCTTCGGCGAGGCGCTCGACCTGGAGGCCGGCGGCTACCTGCACCCGTCCATCGATCCCGAGTGGGTCTCCGAGCAGGTCGTCGAGCGGTACCAGGGGCTCTGGCACGAGATCACCTACGAGCAGGTGATCGGCCGGCGCGAACGGCACAAGCTGGAGTCGCGGATCCGCCGGCTCAACGATCTCGGCTTCGACGTCGCCGAGATGTCCATGAGCACCACCGAGGCCGGCGACGCCTACCGGGTGCGGCCCAAGGTCGTCGACGCCGGCCACCACGCCCGCCGGCTGCAGCAGCTCACCACCCTGGAGGCCGAGGAGAACCAGGCCCGCATCCTGCTCAACGACCTCGACACGTACCGCGCGGCCAACGGCATCCACGACGAGCAGATCGCCGCCGCCCGCTGGCTGACCGACGTGTTCGAGCCCGTCGTCGCCGCGGTCCCGGCCGAGCTGCGCGGCAAGCTCGAGCCGACCGAGCTGTACCACCAGCTCCTCGACCACCGCTGGTTCATGTCCGAGGAGGCCGGCCTCGACGTCGGCATGCACATCGCGCTGATCTCGTTCCTGGACAACGTGCTCGCGCACAAGCCCGACGAGCAGGCGGTTCTCGGCGAGGAGGTCGCCGCGTCCTGACCAGGCGCCGCCGTCAGCTCACCGCGGTCGCCGCGTCCTGACCCGGCGCCATCGTCAACTCACCGCGGTCGCCGCGTCCTGACCCGGCGCCATCGTCAACTCACCGCTGTACCCGGGCCTGGCTCGACGCTCGGCTCTCGTCAGGCCACCGCGGTCGCCGGGGACAGGCGGAACGCCCGCTTCACCTGCTCCACTTCGTCGGCCGGTCCGGTGAAGGTGACGGCCCGCAGCGCGCGAGCGGCCTTCGTCGCCGAGCTCGCCGTGCGCACCGCGATCAGATCCGCGGCACGGCCGGTCACCGTGACCGCGGCCGGGCCGTCCGAGGGCGCCAGACCTGCCGCGGTGACGGCGAACTCGAACCGCCGCCCGTCCACGTCGACCGCGACGTTCAGGTGCAGATCCCGCGCCGCCTCCGGATCGAACGCCAGCAGGACCCCGGCGAGGAAGCCGCTGGACGGTGACACCGCGCCGGGTGCCGCGGTGTCCCAGTCGCGCAGCCCGAACCGGGCGACGGCGGACAGGATCGGTACCACGTCACGCCAGCCGGCCGCGCTCAGTTCCAGCACCGTCCGGGCCACCGGCGGTGGCAGCTCGGTCCGGGTGACCAGGCCGGCGTCGGTCATCTCCCGCAGCCGTTCGGCCAGCAGGTTCGTGGCGATGCCGGGCAGCTCGGCCCGGATGTCACCGTACCGGCGGGGCCCGCCGACGAGCTCGCGCAGGATCAGCAACGTCCAGCGGTCGCCGAGCACGTCGAGTCCGAGCGCGATCGGACAGTTCTGTCGGTAGCTTCGCACCGGCCCGGGCACCTCCTGCTGATCGTGCCGATCCTAAGTCTCTCCCGGGAACGGGCCACGGCTGCCGCCACGGGCCCGGCCCGGCGCGATGGTTGCCGGTCCCGCCGGTGCGATGGTTGCCGGCGCCGCGAGGCCCGCCCGGTGCGCGCATCGCGGCCACGGACGTCATGCCGCCGGGGCGGGCTGCGCCGGCATCGTCGCGGCGGAGGTCCGGGTCCGCAGTCGCGCGAGCGAGACGATGTGCAGCACGAACAGCAGCGGTACGCCCGCCGTCGGGATCAGCGCGAGGGGCAGCGTGGACACGTCCTGCGTGGTCGGGGTCAGGTGCAGGATGGGGCTCCGGCCCGGCCCGCCGACGAACGCGATCGTGAACGCGGTGACGAAGTCCATGATGCCGAGCACGTTGAACCAGATCGCCCGGCGCCGCCCGCTGCCGTCCCGCAGCCGGCGCGACACTCCGCGCGCGGCCAGGCCGACCGCGATGTCGCCGAGCGCCGCGGGGAGCGCGAATGCCGGCGGCAGCAGTCCCAGTACCAGGGCGATCAGGAAGATCACGCCGACGATGCGCACCTCGTGCGGCCGGGCCAGCCGGGACGCGACGTGCGGGCCGGACAGGATCCGTGCCATCACCGGCAGCCGGGTCAGCAGTATCAGGCCCGCCAGCGGCACGGCGAAGCCGACCAGCAGCCACGGCTTGATCGTCGAGCTCTCCATCCGGTAGACGTGCCCGGCCGCCGCCAGGGTGGTCAGGACGATCCATCCGACGTACCCGGCCGCGAACACCGCCACCACGCGCCGTGCCACCGGGTCACCGACGCCGGCGTCCCGTGCTGATCTGCGCAGCTCCCGCGCCGTGCTGTACACGATCAGCGCGACGCCGATCAGCACCAGCGCCGACAGGTACCAAGGTCCAGTAGACATGCTCACTCCGCTCCACCAGGTCGCTGCACCGGTCGGCGTCAGCGCACGTGAAACTCTATCGAATAGACAACTTTTTAAAGCGTGATTGAGAACATGCTCACACGGTCACCGACCGTGTGAGCGGGGGAGGGCGGCCGCCATACCCGGGCGTCGCGCGACCGGGGCCCGGGTGCCGCACCCGGGCGTCGCGCGGCCGGGGTGCCGTACCGGGCGTCGCGCGGGACGGCACCCCGGGAGCCGGGTGTCGTCGCGGGCTGCACCCCGCCTCCCGGCCCGGTAGGTTGCGGCGACATGAGACTTCGCAACGTACTGGCGGCCACGGCGGTCGCCGCGGGCGTGCTGTCGGCGGCGGTACCGGCGGCCGCGCACCCCGGAGCCCAGTCGCGGCACCCCGCCCAGCACCAGCCGTCCTGGCGGATGGTGCACACCGGCGGCGGGCAGTTCCGCGGCCTGGCCGCGGTGAACTCGCGGGTGGCGTGGGTGGCCGGAGTGGGCGGCGTGGTCCTGCGCACCACCGACGGCGGGCGCGACTGGCAGACCGTGTCCCCGCCGAACGCGGCGGACCTGGAGTTCCGCGACATCGAGGCGACCGACGCGTACCACGCCGTCGCGTTGTCGATCGGCCCCGGCGAGGCGTCCCGGATCCTCGTCACCGACGACGGCGGCGCGCACTGGACGACCGCGTTCCGCAACACCGACCCGAACGCGTTCTACGACTGCACCGCGTTCTACGACCGGTGGCACGGCCTGGCGATGTCCGATCCGGTCGACGGCCGGTTCCGGATCCTGTCGACCGCGGACGGCGGGCACCACTGGCGGGTACTGCCGGCCGCCGGCATGCCGCCCGCGCAGTCCGGCGAGGCCGGCTTCGCCGCCAGCGGTACCTGCCTGGTCACGATCGGCCGCGCCGCGTTCCTCGCGTCCGGCGGCGGCGCGGTGTCCCGCGTGTACCGCTCGGACGACCTCGGCCGGCACTGGCGTTACGCCGGCACGTCGGTACCGAGTTCGGCCTCGGCCGGGATCTTCTCGCTGGCGTTCCACGACCCGCGGCACGGCGTCGCGGTCGGCGGCGACTTCGCGAACCCGGACGCGGCGCCGAACGGCGCGGCGGTCACCGCGGACGGCGGGCGCAGCTGGACCGGCGTCGACGGCCCCGGTCAGTACCGGTCCGGCGCGGCGTTCGTGGACCGGCGCACGGTGCTCGCGGTCGGCCCGACCGGCAGCGACGTGTCGACCGACGGCGGGCGCAGCTGGACCCGGTTCGACGACGGCAGCTTCGACGCGGTGCAGTGCGCGCACCGCTCCTGCTGGGCGTCCGGCGTCGGCGGCCGTATCGCGGTGCTGGACCGCTGACGGTCCGCGGTGGGTTGATCATGGTCTGATGCCGCCGGAGCGCGAACTCCGGGCGACACCAGACCATGATCAATACCGGCGGCAGCGGTGGGTCAGATCTCCACGAGGACGTCGTCGAGCGGCTTGCGTTCGATGTCGGGCACCCGGGCGTCGGCGGCCGGATAGCCGACCGGCACCACCACGTACGCGCGTTCCTGCGCCGGCCGCCCGCAGACCTCGGTGAGGAACCGCATCGGGCTCGGCGTGTGCGTCAGCGTGGCGAGCCCCGCCTGGTGCAGCGCGGCCAGCAGGAAGCCGACCGCGATCCCGACCGACTCCTTGACGTAGTAGGGCCGCGGCGTCTCCGGCCCCTTGTGCACCTCGAACACCACGATCAGCGCCGGGGCGTCGGTCAGGAACGGCTTGTCCGGGTCGGTACCGAGCGGGGCCAGCGCGGCGAGCCACTCCGGTGACGCGCGCCGGGCGTAGAAATCGCGCTCCTCCGCCTCGGCCGCCGCCCGGATCCGGCGTTTGGTGTCCGGGTCGGTGACCACGACGAACCGCCACGGCTGCAGGTTCGCGCCGCTGGGTGCGGTGGCGGCGGCGCGAACCGCGGCGGCCAGCACCTCCCGCGGTACCGGCCGGTCGTCGAACTCGCGGATCGTGCGGCGGCGCGCCATCGTGTCGGCGAACTGGCGGGCTCGGGCGATCGCCTCGGCTTCCGGTACGTCGAAGCGGGGCGCGGGGATCGTCGGGTAGCCGGTCATCTGGGTCCCTTCCACAGCGGCTGTCGGGGAACCTCATGCTCGCCCGACCGAAGGCTGCCCGGCAGTCCCTCAGCCGGTCCCGTGCCGAGCCATCCGCGCGGCCGGGCCCCGGTCAGTCGCCGTCGTCCGGGGTGCCCGGGGACTCGTCGCTCGCGGCGAGCAGCCGGCCGAGCCCGGCACGGGTGGCCAGCACCATGATGCGCTGCCCGGCCCGCATCCGCAGCTCGAGCGCGGGCGCCCAGGTCCACTCCCCGTCGGTACCGCGCAGCGCGATGACCCGGCTCTCCCCGGCCACGTTGCCGATCCGTACCGCCTGGCCGGCGAGCTGCGCGCCGGCGGACACCGGCAGGTCGGCGATGACCAGTACCCGGCGGCCGACCGGGATGGTGTTGATGACCTGCCGTTCCACCAGCGCGGCGGCGAACACCGGCGCGGCGAGGTAGGCGACGCTGCGCGAGGTGGTGATGCCGAACTGCTCCTCCACCCGGGCGGCGAGGTCGGCGTCGAACAGCCGCAGCACCACCCGCAGGTCGGCGCGAGTGGCCGTGGCGTTCAGCGCGATCTCCAGGTTGGTCACGTCGTCGCTGGTCACCGGGACGAGCGCGCGGCAGCTGTGCAGGTTCGCCTGGCTGAGCACGTCGGACCGGGTGGCGTCGCCGTGGATCACCGGGATGCCCCGCTCCCGGCACAGCGCCAGGCCGGGGCCGTCCTCGCCGCTCTCGATCGCCACGACCCGTTCGCCCATGTCGTCGAGCTGGCGCACGATGCGCTCGCCCACGTCGCCGAGGCCGGTGACGATGACGTGGCCCTCCCGGTACACCGGGGCGGAGTGCTGCGCGGCGGTCAGCCGGGCCCGTACCACCCAGTCGACCAGCGCCGCGGTGATCGCCGGGATCAGCGCGACGCCGCCGATCATGGTGACCGCCTGGATCGCCTCCTCCAGGCCGGAGTAGCCGCGGTCCGGGTCGCCGGCGCCGGCGATGGTGAGCACCGTGTCGTACAGCGAGAAGCCGAGCGGATCGCCGAGCACGCCGACCCGCAGCACGATGCCGAGCACGATCAGCCCGAGCAGCACCCCGACCGCGATCGCGAGCCCGCGCCGCACGCTGCGCCGCAGCGCCTGCCGCATCCGGTACGAGGTGCGGGCGCGCGGGCCGGACCGCTCGCGCTGCCCGTCGGCGGTGGCGAGGACCAGGTCGTCGGGCCGGTTGCGGTTCGGCAGCAGGCTCAGCGGGCCGGTCGGTTCGGCGGTGCCGGCGAGCGCGCAGACCACCGAGTCGGCCGGTACGTCCCGGCGGCGCGCGGTGATCAGGGTGCGGGTGGGCAGCCGGATCGGGGCCGGCCGGTCGAGCGCGGCAGCGACGAACGCGGGAGCCGCGGTACTGGCGTCGTGCAGCGCGGTGCAGTCGGCGAACAGCTCGTGGATCCGGTACCGCAGGTTCGCGTTGGACATCCGGATGACCAGCCGCAGCTTCGGGCTGACCTCCTGCGCGCGCAGCGCGGCGTGCAGGTTGCCGACGTCGTCGTCGGCGACCAGCGCCAGCGACCGCGCGGTGCGCAGGTCGGCCTTCTCGAACACCTTGACGTCCAGCCGGCTCGACTCGATGATCTCCACGCCGTCGAGTTCGGCGATGTCGCCGGCCCGGTTGTGCCCGATCGACGGCACGATCGCCACGACCGACTCGCCGTGCCGGGTCGTCAGCTCCTCCACCAACCGGTACGCCAGCTGGTTGGCACCGCACACCACGATGCGGCCCCGGCGGGGACGCTGCCCGAACGGCAGCGAGATGGGCAGGACGCGGCGGGTGGGCGGCACAGGGCGATGGTAACCAAGATCGCATTTTCCGCCATGTCGGCCGGCGCGCGCGGACGTACCGGCTGGTCGGGATCTCGACGCGACGGGAACGGGCTGCGTAACCCATCCCCAGCACTTGCACGTTATGTACGTGGGTAGGCACAATCCGTGCCCGGAGCTCTCTCGATCCGATGAGGAGGTGGCGGCGGGATGGCATCCGCGATTCTGCCGGTACCTCCGTGTGGAGGTGCAGTGCACCAGGGGCGTACGGCGGTCGGCGCGCGGGCAGGCGATGCCGGCACCGTCCATACCAGCCCTGGCGCAGCTAACGGCGGCCCATGCCACACGGCGACCGTGGCCGGGCCGAGCCACCACGACGCGGATCCGGAGCACTCCGAGGAGAAAACCGCGGAGCGAGCAGATCGACGACCAATCCCGCCTGCTGGGTGTGGATGGGGGTGGCGGGCCGACCCGCAACCAGCGGGGCAGTGGCCCGCGCAACCCCCAGGTTCGGACGTACCGCACCCCGGGCGCGCCGGGGCGGGCAGCCAGCCCGCGCCGGGCTGCCCCGCGCCCGGGAGGTACCTCGCGCTCTGCTCACTCACGACACGCGGTCGGCTCCACCTTCCGCTCCATCACGGGCACGTGCCGGCGTTGCGCCGCCACGTGCCGGTCGCTCGCTCCGCGGGTACCCGTGCCGGCACCGCCGGCACGAACCAATCACGTACCCGATGCATTGAGGACATAACGATGAACCGCAAGTGGATCTACCGCGCGATGACCGCGGCTGTCGCCGTCGGCGGCATGCTGCTGTTCGGTGCGGCGTCCGCCGACGCCAGTACTCAGGTGGCGGCGGCCGACAAGCCGGCGGCGCTGGTCAACTCCGGCGGCGTCACGCACCCGGTCATGGTGCAGCACGACCCGGCGAGCCAGCTGGGTCAGCTGGGGCTGCCGATCACCGGTGGCTTCATGCACCCGGACACGGTGCACCCGGGTGCCGCGCAGCCGGGCACGGTGTTCAACGAGTCCGCCAGCACGCCGGAAGGCCTGCCGGGCATCTCGACGGGCAACCCGCCCACCAACGGCACCAAGGTCGACGTCCCGCAGCTGACCGGCGCGGCCGCACCGGTGGTCAAGCCGGTGCAGTCGCTGGCCGGCCCGGCCGCGGGACCGCTGTCCGGGCTGACCGGCACCGAGTCCGACGGACCGACCGATCTGGCCGACCCGAGCGGTCTGCCGGTCGTCGGACCGCTGCTGTCCGGCGCGACGCAGGGACAGCAGGCGCCGGCGCAGCAGCCGCCGGCGGCAGCGCCGCAGGCACCGACCGCGCAGGCACCGACCGGTGAGGTCGGCCCGACCGACAGCAACACCACCGAGTCGGCGTCGCTGCCGCTCGGCTCGGCACCGCTGCGGGCGGAGCCGGTGCCGTTCAAGGCGGCGCCGCTGCGGGCGGTGCCGGTGTTCGGCACCGAGGACGGGTTCACCATCGGGCAGAACAACCAGCTGCCCACCGACGGACTCGTCACCAAGGCCGGCAGCGGCCTGGGCAGCACGGTGGGCAAGCTCACCGGCGGCCCGAGCCTGTCCGGCCTGCCCGGCACCGAGTCGGGCACCGAGGGTTCCCCGGTCGACTCGCTCGCCGGCGGTGCGAACGTCGCCGGCCTGCCGGTCGGCGACCTGACCGGCCCGGTCACCAGCCAGCTGGGCTCGCTGCCGGGCCAGGAGGACGGGATGCTGTCCACCGGCGCGCCGGCGGCGGCACCGACCGGTGCCACCCAGGGCGGTGACGCACCGGCGGGTGTCGCACCGGCGAACCCGGACCAGCCCACCACCGGTGGCGCCCCGGGTCTCGGCTCGGACCCGCTGTCCAGCCTCACCGGCCTGGTCGGCGGCCTGGGCGCGTAACGCCAGGTAACACGGCGGGGCGCCCTTTCCGCAGCTGCGGGAAGGGCGCCCCTTCGTCTCTCCGCGATTCGCAGATGTCCACTGTGGACAGACTGGCGGGGCGCGCGGCCCGGCTCGCCGAGTCAGCCGCGCCAGAGGGTGAGCATCATCGACTCGACGGCGATCTTCGGCTTGACGTTCGCGGCGATCGCGTCCCGGCACTCCAGTACGGCGGTGAGCCGGCGCAACGTGGCGGCCGGTGCCCAGCGCTGCGCCGCCGCGGCCGTCAGCTCGGTCGCGTCCGCGTGCACCATCGGCACCGGCGCGGCCAGCCGGGTCACCAGCACGTCCCGGTAGAAGCCGGCCAGATCGGTCAGCGCCCGGTCGAGCGCATCCCGCTGCGCCCGGGTGGCACGGGTCTTCTGCCGCTTCTCCAGCTCCTTGAGCTGCCCGGCCGAACCCCGGGCGGCGCCGGCCGAACCCCTCCCGGTACCGCCGGCGCCGAGAGCGGTGGCCAGCTCGTCGCGTTCCTTCGCGGACAGCTCCGAGTACTCGTCGGCGCTCTCCCGCTCGGTCGCGGTGACCAGCTCGCCGGCCGCGTCGAAGCAGGCGGCGAGGCTGGTCAGCTTGCGCGGGATGGCGAGTACCGCCTGGCGGGTGGCCCGCGCGATCTCGTCGGTGGCGAGCTTGCGGGCCCGGCCGATGTGCCCCTGCGCCGCCGCCGCGGCCCACGCCGCCGTCGCCGGATCGGTACCGCCGTCGGCCGCGAGCACCGCCGCCACCGCCGCCACCGCCGGAGTGCGCAGAGCGACCACCCGGCAGCGGGACCGGATCGTCACCGAGATGTCGTCCGGATGCGTGGACGGGGTGCACAGCAGGAACACCGTCCGCGCCGGCGGCTCCTCGATCGCCTTGAGCAGCGCGTTGCTGGCCGCCTCGGTGAGCCGGTCGGCGTCGGCGATGACCAGGATCTGCCACCGGCCGGACGACGGCGCACCCTGCGCCCGCAGCACCAGCGCGCGCATCGCGTCGACACCGATCGTCAGCCCGTCCGGCACCACGAACCGCACGTCCGCGTGGGTACCGGCGAGCACGGTGTGGCAGGACCGGCACTCGCCGCAGCCGCCCTGCTCGCACTGCAGTGCGGCGGCGAACGCCCGGGCGGCGCCGGAGCGACCCGAGCCGGGCGGGCCGGTGAACAGCCAGGCGTGCGTCATCGCGTGCGCCGGCGCGCCGCCGGGCCGGCCGACGCTCGCGGCGCGGCGCAGCACGGCCACCGCCTCCGGCTGCCCCACCACGGAGTCGAACACGTCCGCCATGGTCGCTCAGCGCTTCCGGCGCGGCCGCCGCCGGCGCAGATCGCCGGTGCGGGACGGCATGATCATGGTCTCGTCGTCGTACCCGGGCTGCTCCGCCTGCTGCCCCCACGGGTCGAAGCCGGGCGGGGCCGCCGGGAACACCGTCGTCTCCGTCGACGACCGCCAGGGGTCGCTCGGCTCGGACACCACCGGCAGCACCGTCGTACCGTCCGGCCCGGTCGCCGGGGCCGCCTCGGCACCGATCCGGGGCGGCACGCTCGTCTCGCCCGCCTTCTCCGGCGCCGCACCCGCCTCGTCGGAGACCCTCGGCAGCACGCTCGTCTCGTCGCCCGCCGCCGGCAACACAGTGGTCTCATCGGAGACCCTGGGCAACACCGTGGTCTCGTCGGCCGGCGCGCCAGACGACCGGGGCACGGCCGCCGTGGGCGACGCGGTCGTCTCGGCGTGCTGCGGCGATTCGGCGGCGGTCGCCGGCGTCGCGGGTGACGTCGCTTCCCGGCTACCGGGGTCGGACGGTGTCGGCGGCAGCACGGCGGTGGCCTCCGGGCGCGGCCCCGGCCACTGGCCGGACGCCGCGCGGTCGTCACCCGACGCCGCGATCCGCCCGTACTCCGTGCCGGTCGGTTCGGGGCCGTCCGGCACAGCGTCCGTCGTGGTCGGGGTGGCGGCCCCGTCCGGCGCCGCCGCGCCGGAGCCGGCGCTCGGGCCCGAGCCGGCACGGGGGCGGGAGTCGGCGTGCGGGCGGGAGTCGGCGTGCGGGCCGGAGTCGGCACTCGGCCCCGAGCCTTCGCTCGGGCCGGAGCCGGTGTCGGTCCCGTCGGTCGGCTTGAGCAGCCGGGAGACCCGCTCCCGGACCCGCTCGGCGATCTGCTCCTGATCCAGCGTGGCGTCCAGTACCAGGTAGCGGGAGGGGTCGCGCTCGGCCAGGTCGAGGAACGCCTGCCGGACCCGCTCGTGGAACAGGATCGACTCGGCCTCCAGTTTGTCGGCCGCGCTGCGGGCGGCGGCTCGCGCCAGCCCGACGTTCGGGTCGATGTCGAGCAGCACGACGAGGTGGGGCCGCAGGCCGCCGGTGGCCCAGTCGGACAGCCAGCCGATCTCCTCGGACGGCAGGGTACGTCCCGCGCCCTGGTAGGCCAGCGACGAGTCGACGTACCGGTCGCTGACCACGACGGCGCCGCGCTGCAGTGCCGGCCGGACCACGGTGGCGACGTGGTGCGCCCGGTCCGCCGCGTACAGCAGCGCCTCCGCCCGCGGCGACACGGTGGTCTCGCCGGCGTCCAGCACCAGCCCGCGGATCCGCGCACCGACCTCGGTCGCGCCCGGCTCGCGGGTCACCACCGCCTCGTTGCCGTGCACCCGCAACCAGGCGGCCAGCTTGATGACCTGGGTCGACTTGCCGGCGCCCTCGCCGCCCTCGAACACCACGAACAGGCCGCTGCCCTCGGGCGGCTCCGGCCGGCCGAGCGGGCGTCCCCGGATCGAGGAGATGAGGTCGGCAAGCAGCGGCACGCCGCGCTTGTCGTCCATCTGCCGCAGCGCGGCGAACCCGGCGAACACCCCGACCACGCCGGCGGCCAGCAGCAACACCCGGGTGGAGCTGATGCTGACGGCGACCGGCCCGAGCGACAGCACCCGGGACGAGCCGATGCCGACCAGCACGCTGGACGCGGACAGCGTCAGCAGCAGCACGCCCTGCACCGACACCTGGATGAACGAGTACACCCGGCCGCGCATCGCGTCCTCGATCTCGACGCCGAGCAGGGTGATGCCGTTCAGGAAGGCCATCCCGGCTCCGGCACCGACCACGACGGTCAGGAACGCGGCGACGAACAGGTGCGGGGCGAGCGCGAGCAGCCCGACCGCGCCGGTGGCGAGGATGATCGACAGCCCGAACCAGCGCCGCCGGGACAGCTGCCCGACCAGCTTGGGGCCGGCGCCGATGCCGATCCCGAGGCCGACGAACAGCAGCGCGAACAGCAGGAAGAACGACGCGTCGCCGCCGCCGAGCGACTTGGCGTAGGTCCGGCCGGCGCCGATCACGACACCCGCCGCGGCGAACGCGCCGAAGATGCCGAGCACCAGGCCGCGGGCGAACCGGAACCGGGCGATGTAGCGCCAGCCGTCCACGAACTGGCGGAGCATGCCCTCCTCGGGCTTCTCCGGCCGGGACTCCCGGTGGCCGGAGATCTCCTTGATGCCGAACCACACCATCAGCGCGGTCGCCGCGTACGTCAGCGCGTTGAGCATCAGCGCCACCGAGTACGAGGAGCCGAAGCCCAGCGCGCCGATCAGCCAGTTGAGGAACGCGAGGACGAGGCCGGCGAGGATCGGGGTCACGCCGTACGTGGTGGCCATGGCGAGCTGGTTCGCCCGCTCGAGCCGCTTCTTCGGCACCAGGTTCGGTACCGACGCCTCCTTGGCCGGGGCCCACATCATCTGGCAGGTCTCGATCATGAAGGTGGCGACGGCGAGCCAGGCGGCGGTGACCACGTTGCCGGCGACGATGCCGACGATCGGGATCGACGCGTACAGCACGAAGCGGGTCGAGTCGCAGATCACCATGGTGCGGCGGCGGTCGAACCGGTCCGCGAACACGCCGGCGATCGGCCCGAGCACCAGCGCCGGGATCAGCCGGACCACGATCGCGCCGGAGAACGCGGCGCCCTGCGCCGCCGGGTTGGAGAACAGGCTGGAGGCGAAGGTACTGGTGGCGAGGATGCCGAGCCAGTCGCCGATGGAGGAGAAGCCGAGCACTATCCACAGCCGGCGAAACGCCCGGAGCCGCAGGATCGCCTTGATCTCGGCGATGCCGGACAGCT
Organism: Actinocatenispora sera; assembly: GCF_018324685.1. Classification (NCBI taxonomy): domain Bacteria; kingdom Bacillati; phylum Actinomycetota; class Actinomycetes; order Micromonosporales; family Micromonosporaceae; genus Actinocatenispora; species Actinocatenispora sera. The sequence goes on from NZ_AP023354.1 coordinate 529,261, forward strand.
CGCTGCCGCCTGGCGGCTCGGCTCCGCCGGTGCCCGATCGCTCCTGCGCGGGATGCGTGGCGATGACTGACTCCTCCCCCGTTGCGGGCGGGGCACCGGTGGCACGGTGCCGGGCCGCCGGCCGCGCGGTCGACGACGGGTCCGTCGGGCCCTCGCGCGTGCATTCCACTGTATCGGTGGGTTGTTCAGGGTAGGTCCGCGCGGAGGCCGGCGCCGGCGCGCCCCGCCGCGCGGAGCGGTGAGGGTCACCACGGTGGCGGATTCATGAAGAGATCTCGCGTTTGACCGCCTCCGGCGTTACGTTTACCGCCATGGAGCAACGCTCGTGAGCGCCGCGCTGCGAGATCGGCTGGACGCGGCGACCGCCGAGCTGGACCCGCCGTTCGCGGCGGTCGATCTGACCGCGTTCCGTACCAACGCGGCCGAGCTGCAGGCCCGCGCGGCCGGCCGGCCGATCCGGGTGGCGAGCAAGTCGGTGCGCTGCCGGGCGCTGCTGTCCGCCGCCCTGGCCGAGCCGGGCTTCGCCGGCATCATGGCGTTCACCCTGCCCGAGGCGGTGTGGCTGGCCCGGTCCGGCCACCCCGACGTGCTCGTGGCGTACCCGAGCGTGCACCGCGCGGCGCTCGCCGAGCTGTCCGACGAGACCCTCGCCGAGCGCATCACCGTGATGATCGACTCGCCGGAGCAGCTCGACCTGATCGACTCGGTGCTGCCGAGCAACCGCCCGCCGGTACGGGTCTGCCTGGAGCTGGACGCGTCCTGGCGGCCGCTGTTCGGCGCGGCGCACATCGGGGTCCGGCGCTCGCCGCTGCACACCCCGGCGCAGCTGGCCCGCGCGGCCCGTACCGTGGTCGCCCGGCCGGGGTTCCGGCTGGTCGGCGTGATGGCGTACGAGGCGCACATCGCCGGGCTGCAGGACCACCCGCCGGGCCGCCCGCTGTACGGTGCGCTGCTGCGCCGCATCCAGCACGTCTCCCGGTCCGAGCTGGCCGCCCGGCGCACCGCCGCGGTCGACGCGGTACGGCAGGTCGCCGAGCTGGAGTTCGTCAACGGCGGCGGGACCGGCAGCGTGCACACCACCGCGGCCGAGCCGGCGGTCACCGAGATCGCCGCCGGCTCCGGGCTGTACGGCCCGGCCACGTTCGACGGCTACGCGGCCTGGCGCCCCCATCCGGCGGCGTTCTTCGCCCTGCCGGTGGTGCGCCGCCCGGCACCGGGCGTGGTCACCGTGCTCGGCGGCGGCTGGGTGGCCTCCGGCGTACCGCGCGGCGACCGGTTGCCGCGCCCCACCCTGCCGGCCGGGCTGCGCTACGTCGGCACCGAGGGGGCCGGCGAGGTGCAGACCCCGCTGACCGGGCCCGGGGTGCGGGAGCTGGCCATCGGCGATCGGGTGTGGTTCCGCCACGCCAAGGCGGGCGAGCTGTGCGAGCGGGTCGACGAGCTGCACCTGGTCGACGGCGACCGGATCGTCGACACCGTCCCCACCTACCGCGGCGAGGGCCACGCCTTCCTCTGATCTCAGCTCGCGTCCGCGCCCTCGGCCTCGATCTCGTCCAGCGACGCGGTGCGGGCCAGCTCGTAGCGGCCGCGCTCGCCGAGCACGAACACCTCCACGTTGTAGCCGACGATGTCGCCGTCCTCGTCCTCGTTCTCGGTGATCCGCCAGAACTCGGGGATGCCGAGCTTCGCGTACAGGATCGGCTTGTCCCGGAAGTCGTTCTCCGCCGTGCTCGGCGACACCACCTCGACCGCCAGCGCGATCTGATCGGGGGCGAAGTACGCCTCGCGCAGATCAGGCTCGCCCTTGAACACGCCGACATCGAGCACGCGCGTCTGCTTCGTCGCGATGCGGATGCCGACCTCCATACCGGCAACCAGACCGCGACCACGAAACATCTGAACAAGGCCCATCTGGACGTTCGTGTGCCACTGGGCAGCGGGTGTCATCACGAGAATGTTTCCCCCATGGAGTTCGAAACGGGTACCGGGAGGGAGCAATCCCTCGGCGGTCTCCACAGTGAACCCCTCGCCCGCAACTCCGCGATCGGTCGTCGCTGCCATCGTGCGCACCTCCGGTCGTGGTCCCGACAACCAGGGTAGGAGGTACCGGCGCCGCCGCGCCGGGCCACGCGCGGGCCGGCGCTTGCCGGCGGCGGTCAGACGGTGACGTAGTTGGCGAGGTACTGCCGGATCAGCGCCTTGGCCTCGGTGATCACCGCGGGGTCGCCGTCCGGCGTGCGACGGAAGGCGAGCTTGATCAGCGCGTCGCCGGTCTCCACCGCGATGGTCAGGGCGAAGTCGAGCCGCTCGTCGGCGGTCAGATCGAACCGCTCGACCAGCACGTCGCGCAGCTTGCCGACGATCACGTCGTTGTTGTCCCGGTGCTCGTCCAGCAGGTGGGTGTCGACGATGTCGCCGAAGTGCAGGCCCCGGAAGCCCGGGGTGCTGCGCTGCATCTCGACGTACTCGTCGATGACCGCGTCGACGCCGTCCCACCAGTGCCGCAGGCCGCCGTCGGTGAAGCGGCGGGAGATGTGCTGCAGGTACGTCTCCAGGTTGCGGACGGTGACCGCCTGCACGACGGCGCGCTTGTCCGGGAAGAACTGGTACACCGAGCCGATCGCGACGCCGGCGCGTTCGGCCAGCAGCGTGGTGCTCAGCCCGTCGTAGCCGAGTTCGTCGACGAGTTCGGCGCAGGCGTCGAGCATCCGCTGCACCCGCGCGGCGCTGCGCTCCTGGACCGGAACGCGCCGCAGCGGGGCGCCGCCCTTCCGCCCGGACGCCTGCCGGCCCTGCGCCACCGTCACCGCCCCCTCACCGTGCGCGCACCCGGCCAGCGAGTGCGCCGGGTGGTGCGGAACCGCCCACCAGACCTAGGATCGCACCACTTCGTGCCGGCCCCGCCGCGGAGTACGCGGCGGCCGCCGCCGACCCTGGGCGGGCCCGAGTCGCGTTGTCCATCATGCCCGATGCGATCTTGACGGCGTTGACGTTGCCAGACATGAGGAGTATTCACCTATCATGACCCGGCGGATCCTGGCGACGGCGCTCGGCGTCCTGTTGCTCCTCGACGCGCTGCGCGTCTTCCTGCCCTCGCTCATCACGATCTTCGGCGACGCCGGCAGTACCTCGCCGGCCCTGCTCGGCGGGTTCGCGCTGGCGTGGTTCGCCGCCGGCCTGGTCGCCGCCGTCGTCGGCCGGTACACCTACAGCGGGGTGGTGCGGGCCGCCGGCGCCGCGGCCCTGCTCGCCGGGCACCTCGCGCTGCTGTTCACCGACGGCGGCCAGCCCCAGCTGTACGCGGCGGCCGTCGCCGTCGCCGGCGGCTACTGGTACATCACCGGCGATGCGCTCTCCGGCGCCCGGCTCGCCGCGACCGACCGCACCCAGCCGCGGCTCGTCGGCGCCTGGCACGCGGTCGGCGTCACCGCCGGGCTCGCCGCCGGTACCGTGCTGGACACCCTGCTGAGCACCGAGGACCTGATCTGGCGGCACGGTGCCGGCTGGATGCTGCTGCGGATCGCGCTGCTGGTCGCGTTCGCGATCGCCGTGCTCGCCACCGCCGCGCTGCACGTGCCCGCCGGCGCCCCCGCCCGGCGGTACTGGTCGGCCGTCGGCCCGGCGATCCTGCTGTACGGGGTGCTGACCGGCGCCGCCGCCCGCGCCGGTGCCGGCACGATGCCCGCGCCGCTCGCGGTCGCCCTGGTCACCGGCGCCGGCGTACTGGCGGTGCTCGTCGCGGCCCGCCCCAGGCTGACGGGTACCGCCTGGGTGCCGGCGGTGGCGCTGCCGCTGCTGGTGCTCGCCACGTTCCCGACCACCGACGGCGGCCAGGCCACCTGGTACGGGCCGGTCGCGCAGGCGCTCGGCGCGCTGGCACTGGCCGGCTGCCTCGGCTGGGCCGGACTGCCGGGCAGCGGCGCCGGGTCGATCTGGCGCGGCCTCGCGGCCGGCGGCGGGCTGTTCGGCGCGGGCGCGTTGCTGTTCGGCTACTACGCCGCCTACGACGCCTCGATCGGCATCCCGAACGGGATCCTGCTGCTGATCGCGGCGCTGTGGATCGGCGCCACCGCGGCCCCGTGGCGCCCGATCCGGGCGACGGTGCGGCAGCGGCCGGCCACGATCGTGGCGATCCCGGTGCTCGCCGTGCTGGCCGGGCTGGCCGGCGCGTTCGTGGTGACGGCGCCGCCCGCGGCGGCCGACGCGTCCGGCAACAGGCTGCGGCTGGTCACCTACAACATCCGGATGGGGTTCGACCTGCGCGGCCGGTTCGCGGTGGCCGACGTGGCGGCCGCGCTCGCCGCGCAGCACCCGGACGTGGTGCTGCTCAACGAGGTCGACCGCGGCTGGTTCCTCAACGGCGGCCACGACGACCTGGTCGCGGTGGCCCGCCGGCTGCACATGGCCTACGAGTTCGGGCCGGCGGCGGACCAGGTGTGGGGCGACGCGGTGCTCACCCGGCTGCCGATCCGGCAGGTACGCCGGGTCGCGCTGCCGGCCGAGGGGCCGACCGGCGCCGGCGCCCTCGCCGTCACCGTGTCGCTGGGCGACACCGACCTCGCCGTGGTGGCGACGCACTTCCAGCCGGCCGGGGACACGCCGCCGCAGTCGCAGGCGCGGGCCGCGGCGAAGCTGGTCCGTACGCTCGGGCCGCGGGTGGTGCTGGCCGGTGACCTGAACGCGCAGCCTGGTTCGCCGGCGCTCGCGACGCTGGAGTCCGCCGGGCTCAGCGAGCAGCGGTCCGTGCCGTCCTATCCGTCGAATCACCCGATCAAGCACATCGACCACGTGTACGCCACGAACGCCGTCACCGTCTCGGACCTGGTGGCGGTGCGCACGACCGCGTCGGATCATGTACCGGTGGCCGTCGAGCTGGAGGTGCGATGACCAGTCCACAGTGGACGAACTGGGCCGGCAACCAGCGGGCCGTCGCGCGTGAGGTCGCCGAGGCCGGCTCGGCCGAGCGGGTCGCCGAGATCGTCGGCCGGGTACGCGAATCGGGCGGCACGCTCAAGGCGATCGGGTCCGGGCACTCGTTCACCGGCGCGGCCCGCACCGACGGGGTGCGGCTGGCGCCGGCGAGCGGGCGCTACGCGGTCGACCGGGAGGCGAAGCGGGTCACCGTACCGGCGGGGATGCCGCTGCACGAGCTGAACCGGGTGCTCGCCGCGGTCGACCTGGCGCTGCCGAACCTGGGCGACATCGACCGGCAGACGATCGCCGGCGCGATCTCCACCGGTACCCACGGCACCGGCGCGAAGCTGGGCGGGTTGGCCACGTTCGTCGCCGGGCTGACGCTGGTCACCGGCACCGGTGAGGTGCTGCACGCCTCGCCGACCGAGAACCCGGACGTGTTCGAGGCGGCCCGGTTGGGCGTCGGCGCGGTCGGCGTGCTCACCGAGCTCGAACTGTCCTGTGTGGACTCCTTTCCACTGCGGGCAGACGAGCGGCCGATGCCGCTGGACACCGTTCTGTCCACAGTGGACGAACTGGCCGCGGCCAACGACCACTTCGAGTTCTACTGGTTCCCCTACACCGAGCTGACCTCGGTCAAGCGCAACAACCGGCTCGGCCCGGACGAGGCGCCGCACCCGCTGCCGAAGTGGCGGCAGGTGCTCGACGACGAGCTACTGTCCAACACCGCCTTCTCGGTACTGTGCAAGCTGGTGCGCCGCGCGCCGGCGCTGGCGCCGCGGGTCAACGGGCTGTCCGCGCGGGCGCTGTCGGCCCGCAGCTACGCCGACCGGTCCGACCGGGTGTTCTGCACGCCGCGCCGGGTCCGGTTCGTCGAGATGGAGTACTCCATCCCGCGGGAGGCGCTGACCGAGGCGTTCGCCGGGCTGCGCCGGGCGGTCGAGACCTGCGGCGTGCGCATCGCGTTCCCGGTCGAGGTGCGGGTCGCGGCGGCCGACGACGTCTGGCTGTCCACCGCGCACGGCCGGGACGCCGCCTACCTCGCGGTGCACCAGTACGTGGGAATGGCTTACGAGCCGTACTTCCGCGCCGTGGAGGCGGTGATGCGCGGCCTGGACGGCCGGCCGCACTGGGGCAAGCTGCACTGGCGGGACGCGGACTCGCTGCGCGCGAGCTACCCGCGGTTCGACGACTTCGTCGCGGTGCGGGACCGGCTCGATCCGGACCGCGTGTTCGCCAACGACTACACCCGGCGCGTCTTCGGCGACTGAGCCCGGCCCCGTCGATCAGGAAGTCCCGTGGCCGGACCGCGACGTCGTCCCGGCACCGCACCATGATCGACCGGACTGGTGGTCGGGCACGCCGTCACGGGGTCCAGGTCGGAGCGCGGCCGGCGAGCGCGACGACCCGGTCGAGCAGCGGCGCGTCATCGGCCACCGGTACCGGCGGGGCGAACAGCCCCTCCTGTCCCTTGCCGCCGGTGCGCTCCACCGTGGCGGTGACCCAGCCGTGCGCGGCCCGCAGCGCCGGCTCGTCCGCCCGGTACGGCGCGCCGATCGCGCGGGCCAGATCCCAGCCGTGCAGGACCAGCTCGTCGGTGACGATCTGGCCGGCCATCGCGCCCGGCATCTCCCGGCCGAAGAACTGCACGGTGCCCTCCCACGCCGCCGGCAGCTGCCAGGCGTCCGCGAGCTCGTCCAGCACCCGGGGCAGCCGCTCCCGCCAGTCGGCCGGCAGCTCGGTCGGCCGCGGGCCGCCGGGTACGGCCTGCTTCTGCGCCAGCATCCGGAACCCGACGGTGAGCTGCGCCAGGTGCGCGAGCAGCTGCCGTACGGTCATCTCGGCGCACGGCGTCGGACCGTCGAGCTGGTCGTCGCGCACCCGACCGACGAGACCCGCGACCTCGCGCGTGATCGGCTCCAGGTCCACCACCATGGCTCCCCCTCGCATCCGCCGTACCGGGCCGTGCCGGTTTCATGATGGCAGCCCGCACCGGCCCCGGCGGCGCGGGCCCGGACCACCGCAGTCCGGTGCCGGCGGCGGGGGCCCGGGGGCGACCGCACGCTCGGTGCCGTGGCGGGGGCCCGGTCGCGACCGCGGCGGGCCGGCGGGATCAGCGGCGGGCGGCGAGTTCCAGCCCGCCGCGGGCGAGCGCGAGCACCTCGGGCAGCAGCGCGGTCTCGTCGAACGCCTGCTCGGGGTCGGACAGCAACAGGCTGGCGGCGACCTGCTCGCCCCGTTTCGTACCGGCGAGGAAGTTCACCGTGAGCACCCCCGGTTCGCTGCCGCCCTTGTACCAGACCAGCGGGAACCGGCGCCGGTCCAACCCGATGTACTGGTCGTTGGTGGACATCGCGGTGCCGAGCGGCGCCATGCCGCCCACGCGGTACCGGTCGGACAGGCCGGCGAGCGCCCGGCAGATGTCGGCCGGCGTGGCGAACCACTCCAGCGTGTTGACCCGGCGCGGTGTCGTCCACGGCGTGATGGCCGACAGCGGTACCCGGTCGACCCGCGCGAGCCGCGCCCGCCGGACCGGGACGGGGGCCCGCTGGTAGCCGGCGGCCAGCCGCGGGTAGTCGTGGCCCTTGAGCACGAACAGCTCCCGGGTGGTCAGGAACGGCAGGTCGGCGGCGGGATCGGCGGTACCGAGGCGGCCCAGCTCGTGCTCGACCCGGGTCCGGCCGACCCGGTGGATCAGGTGATCGGCGGCGGTGTTGTCGCTGATCGAGATCATGTACCGGGCGAAGTCCGCCAGGCTGAGCTCGGTGCCGGCCGGTCGGTCCTGCAGCACCCCGCCGGGCAGGCTCTTCCAGTCGTCCCGGATCGCGAGCTGCTCCCGCCAGCTCGCCCGCCCGGCGGCGATCTCGTCGGCCAGCGCGCCCAGCACGTACAGCTTGAAGGCGGAGCCGAGCGGCCGGCGGGTGTCCGGCGCGATGCCGTGCACCACCGTGGTGTCACCGCCGCGGCCGATGCGGGCGGCGGCGAACGACACGTTCGGCGCCAGCGCCCGGGCCCGGCGGTCCAGCTCGGCCCAGGTCCGTGGCGTCTCGTGGTAGGCGGCGAACTTCAGGCCGGTGATCAGGCCGGTGTCCTCGACATCGACCCGCACGACCCACCGGCCCGCGCCGACGGCGAGCCGCTCCGCCCTGGTCGCGGTGCTGGCCAGGGACCGGCCGGCGGTCAACGGGCCGATCTGGGCGAAGACCTCGTTCAGCGCGTCCGCGCCGCCGATCGCCGCCAGCGTCTCGGCGGCGAGGTGCGCGGCCAGTTCCTCGGCCGGCACCGGCGCCTGCCGGGTGGCGCCGATCAGCCAGCGCAGCTGCCGGTCCGCGGCGTGCTCGGCGCGGTCCGGCTCGGCGCCGGCCGGCGTGCCGACCGCCACCCCGACCGCGACCGCCAGCGGCAGCGCGTACCCGACCGCCGACATGATGCCGCGACGATCGATCCCCATGGGGCCCTCCCTCGTGTCTCGGGCCCCGCAGGATCTCCAGCCGGGCCCCTAGGTCTGTGCAACGGGCAGCACGAGCAGCCCGGCGATCGCACCGCCGTCGTCGTACGCGACGCGCAGGGTGGCGTCGCCCGCCTCGCAGCGGACCGCCACGTCCACCACCGTGTGCCGGCCGATGCGCCGGACGAACGTCGTGCCGATCCCCTCGTACCGGCCGATGCTGTCGGTCAGTTCGGCCCACACGGCGGCGAGCCTCGTGGCGTCGACGGCGCCCGCCATCCGGGGCGAGAACCGGCTGACCACCGCCGGCCACCGGCCCTCGGTCAGGTCGACCAGGATCCGGACGGACCGGTCGGCGGCGTCCGGCAGCGGCGCCAGGCCGGTGTCCGAGCGCTCGCCGGCCCGCCCGAACCGCTGGTACGCCGCCTGCCGGGTGATCCCCAACGTCTCACCGATCACCTCCCAGGTCTCGCCGGCCGACCGGGCGGCGCGGACCGCCCGGTGCAGCCGGCGGTCGGCGGCGCGCAGCGCGTCGTGCGCCGCGATCACCTCCGTGAGCGGGTCGTGCTCCCCGGTGTCAACCGTCTCCTGACGATCGTGCCGTGTCAATTTCTCCTTCACGGCAGCCCGCTCTCGGCGCGCCGCACTGCGGCAGGTGGCGTCGCAGTAGAGTCGCACCCGGCCCTTGGATTTCTTTTGTACCAACGGTTTATCGCACTGCCGGCAGCGCACCGGCGCCTCGTTGCCCGCCATGATCCCACCCCCTTTGCGTGCCGCACGAAATACTAGTGCCGGCGGCACGAAAGGAAAAGCGTGCCGGCGTGCCAGGGATGGCAGGATGGGCGGGTGCCGTCGCTGATCGAGCCCGTCGTCCCGCCCGGACGGATGTCCGGCATCCCCCAGCCCGTCCTGACCGAGCCGCCCGGCGGGAGCTCGACCGCCCGCGGCGCGCTGCTGCTGCGCCCCTGGCGCGACGCCGACGCACCCGCGCTGGCGCGGGCGTACCAGGATCCGGCGATCCGGCGCTGGCACGCGCGGTCGATGAACGAGGACGAGGCGCGCGACTGGATCCGGCAACGGGCCGAGCGCTGGTCCGCCGAGGCCGGCGCGGACTGGGCGGTCAGCTCCGACGGCACGCTGGCCGGCCGGATCGGGCTGCGCACCGTCGATCTCACCGAAGGCCTCGCCGAGGTGGCGTACTGGACGCTGCCGGCCGCCCGCGGCCACGGCCTCGCCGGCCGGGCGCTGGGCCGCCTCACCCGGTGGTGCACCGACGAACTCCAGCTGCACCGGCTGGAGTTGTTGCACGCCATCGAGAACACCGCCTCCTGCCGGGTCGCCGAGAAATCCGGCTACCGGTACGAGGGCACGCTGCGCCAGTCGGTCCCGCACGCCGACGGCTTCCACGACATGCACCTGCACGCCCGCCTCGCCACCGACCCCACCTGACCGGTACCGGACGCTCGCCGACTCACCACCACCTGGTTCGCGAGCGCGTTCGCCACCGTGGACGCGAGGTTCAGCTAGCCACGTTGTTGCGAGCAGCCCATAGCATCATCGCTATGACATGGGTACCGTCGAGCTTGAGCCGGAGGTCCGGAAGTGGCTGGAGGGGTTGTCCACCGAGCATTTCGCCACGGCGGCGTTCTACATAGAGCTGCTGGCTGACAAAGGCGCGTTGCTCGGCGAGCCGTACAGTCGGCAGTTGGACGGAAAGCTACGGGAGCTGCGGTTCCACATCGACGGGCAGTCGGTCCGCATCACGTGCTGGATAGCGGCATCGAGGCGAATCATTCTCTTGACCACGTTCCACAAGACGCGGATGCGAGAGGGCCGGCAGGTGGATCGGGCCCGGCAGGCGCTGGCACGGTGCATCTCGGCACAGCACACAGTGGATGGGGAGGGCCGGTGATGGAGCGGAGCGAGTGGACGGAACTGCGTGATCGGCGCATGGCAGAGCCGGGTGCCGCCGAAGCGTTCGAAGCAACCCGTATCGCCTTCGAGTTGGGGCGCTCGGTACGAGAGTTGCGGGAGCGTCGGGGCTGGAGCCAGCGCCGGCTGGCGGATCAGGCGGGTATGACGCAGTCTGCGGTTGCCCGATTCGAAAGTGGCGGGACGGTCCCCACGATTCCGGTACTGGAGCGGCTCGCCCGGGCGCTCGGTGCCGAGCTCGTCGTTCGCCTTGCGCCCGGTGCCGACGTCGCCTGACTGCGCCGACACCGACGGCCGGGACCTCGTCAGGGCCGGGCGGCGAGGTGGATCAGGGTGATGGTGACGTGCATGCCGACGTGGCGGTAGAGATCGAGTGCGCCGGTACGGGAGTCGGTCGACAGCTGCGCCCGTTGCGCGCCACGGGTTCGCGCCGCGCCGAACGCCTCGGCGAGCAGGGCGCGGGCCAGGCCACGGCCGCGCTGGTCGGCCCGTACCGCGAGCTGGTTGATCCACGCATCGCCGTCGGTGTCGAGCAGGTGGCAGGCGCCGACGATCTCGTCGCCGTGCACGACCACGAGCAGCTGCGCCGGCCGGAACCCGGGCCGGCCGAGCACTCCGGCCGCCCAGTCCTCGTACCCGGTGGGGCTGCGGTCCGGCCACTCGGCGAACGCGTCCTCGATGGTGCGGTAGACGGCGCGTTCCTCGCCCGGCCGGTACGGGCGGATCGCGTATCCGGCCGGTAGCGGCGCGGCGGGGATCACCGCACCGGCCGGCAGCTCCAGTACCCAGCTGGTCCAGAGCGGGGTGTAGCCGTTGCGCCGCAACAGGTTCACCGCGTCGACGGCCCGCTCCGGTACGGTCTGGCCGATCAGGTCGCTGCCCACCTCCCGGGCGCGCCGGCGGGTCCAGCCGAGCAGCGCGGTGCCGATGCCGCGGCCCCGGTGGTCGGGATGCACGTACACCTCGGCCCGCCGGCCCTGGTAGACCTCGGCGTAGCCGACCAGCCGGTCGCCGTCGAGCACGGCGAGCGTGTCGGCGGTGAGGTCGAAGCTGGGCCGCTGCCAGTCGCCGACGATGTCGGCCTCCTCGATGACCGCCTCACCGAGGTCGACCCGTTCGCAGTCGGCCATCAGCGCGGTCACCGCCGCCGCGTCCGCCGCGGTCAGTGGCCGGGTGACCAGCTCGGCCGGCATCGTCGTCGTCACCCCCGCAGCATGCGCCCACCCACCCGGATCGGCACCGGAATTTCGGCCGGCGCCGCCTCCCGAACCTCGCGGCGGAACACCGGCCGGCCACACCGTCGCGAACCGATGCGGCCGACACCCCGGCTCAGCGACGGGTGCCGCGGCTCAGCAGAGCGGTGAGGAGCGCGCCGAGCAGGGCCACCGTGCCGGCGATCAGGAACACCCGGTCGAGCCCGGTGACGTACCCGTCCGGGCCGCCGTGGGCCGCACCGAGCTGGTGCGCGAAGACCGCGCCGTAGCCGGCGATGCCGGTACTGAAGCCGATCTGCTGGAAGGTGTTGTTGACACCGGAGGCCATGCCGACCCGCGACGGCTCGACGACCGAGACGGCCAGCGCGCCGAGCGGCGGCAGGGTGAGCCCGACGCCGACCCCGACGACCAGGAAGCCGGGTACCAGCGCCGTCCAGCCGGTGGTGGGGCCGAGCCGGCACAGCAGCAACAGTCCGGCACCGAGTACGACCAGCCCGGCGGCGACGAGCCGAGCCACGCCGAACCGGTCCATCAGGGTGCCGACCAGCGTGCCGACGAGCAGGATCGGCGCGGTGATCAGCAGGAACCGTAGCCCGGTCTGCAGCGCCGAGTAACCGAGCGGGCCCTGGAACCAGAGCGACAGGTAGACGTACAGCGGGAACAGCGATCCCTGCGCGGCGAGCGCGGCGACCTGGGCGCCGGTGAACCTGCGGCGGCGAAACAGCGCCAGGTCGAGCAGCGGCGCCGGATGCCGGTGCTCGACGAGGACGAACGCCACCAGTCCGACGACCGCGCCGGCGAACAGCAGCAGCACCTGGACGCTGCCCCAGCCGGCGTCGTTTCCGCGCAGCAGGGCGAGAACCAGCAGTACCAGCGCGGCGCTCAACGCGGCGGCACCGCCGAGATCCAGCCGCTGGCCGCGGTCCGGCCGCGCCTCGTGGCGCAGGGTGACGGCGGCGAGGACGACGGTGATCGCCGCGATCGGCAGGTTGAGGAAGAAGATCCACCGCCAGCCCAGCCCGGTGGTGATCGCGCCGCCGAGCAGCGGGCCGGCCGCCGCGGCGACGCCGGCGACCGTGCCGCGGATCGCGAACGCGGTGCCCCGCGACGGGCCCGGATAGTACCGGGCGATCAGCGCCAGCGTGGTCGCGAACATCAGCGCGCCGCCGGCGCCCTGCACGGCGACGGCGCCGACGAGTGCGCCGGTCGTCGGGGCGAGGCCGCTGGCCAGCGAGGCGACGGCAAACAGCGTCACGCCGGTGACGAACACGGTGCGGTGGCCGAACCGGTCGCCGGCCGAGCCGCCGATCAGTTGCAGCGCGGCGAGGGTCAGTGCGTAGCCGTCGACGACCCACTGCAGCGTGGTCTGGTCGCCGCCCAGATCGCGGTGGATGGCGGGCAGCGCCACGGACACGACCGTGGCCTGCAGCAGCAGCATGAACACCGCCAGCGCGACGGCGACGACCGGCCACCAGCCGGCGAGCGGGCCGGCGTTCGGTTCGGGTGGGGCCGCGGCGCCGGCGGTGCGATCAGCTTCGGTAGACATGCCGCGAGCGTCATTGCCGGCCGACGAATGCTCCAGCCATCAACACGCTTCTGCCGGATCTCGACACGAGCTAGCATCCGAGGCATGGAATCGGTCGTGCTCGACGAGATCGATCTGAGCCTGATCCACGCGCTCACCATCGACGGGCGCGCCCCGTTCAGCCGGATCGCCGCGGTGCTCGGGGTCTCCGACCAGACCGTCGCCCGGCGGTACCGGCGGTTGCGCCGCGCCGACGTGATCCGGGTGGTGGGCCGGCTGGACGCGCGGCGGCTCGGGCACGTCGTCTGGGCGCTGCGGCTGCGGGTCGCCCCGGGCTCCGCCAACGCCGTCGCGCGGGCGCTCGCGAAGCGCCCCGACACCTCGTACGTGCAGCTGGCGTCCGGCGGTACCGAGGTGCTGTGCGGCACCGAGGCGAGCAGCGAACACGACCACGCGCAGCTGCTCGAACAGCTCACCGAGACCCGGCCGGTCCTCGCGATCAGTGCCCAGTGCGTGCTGCACGTCTTCCGCGGCGGGCCGGCCGCCTGGCCCGCCCTGACCACCGCGCTCGACCCCGGGCAGGCCGCGCGGCTCGACCCGTACCCGGGGGTCGCGCCGAGCGAGGTGGTGCTCGACGACGGCGACCGTGCCCTGCTCGATGCGCTGAGCGTCGACGGCCGGGCCGCGCACGCCACGATCGCGCACGCGACCGGCTGGCACGAATCGACCGTACGGCGCCGGATCGACGCGCTGCGCTCGGCCGGCGCGCTGTTCGTCGACGTCGACATCGACGAGCGACTGTTGGGCGTGCATGCCAACACGCTGTTGCTGATGAGCGTGGCGCCGGCCGCGCTGAGTTCGGTCGGCGAGGCGCTCGCCGAGCACGAGCAGGTCGCGTTCGCCGGGGCGACGACCGGCGCCACGAACCTGGTTGCCAGCCTGATGTGCGCCGACGTGTACGCGCTCTACGACTACCTGACCGACCGGCTCGCCGCGATCCCCGCGATCAGCAGCATCGAGACGGTACCGATCGTGCGCACCATCAAGCGCGGCAGCATCTTCGGCGGCTGACCGGCGGCCCGGTGTCAGCCGGTGACCCGGGTGGCTTCGACGTCGGCGTCCGGGACGAGTTCCTGGTGCAGGACGAGGACGCGGTCGCCATCCCGGATCGGGAAGCGGACGTCGACGTTGAGCACCCGGGCCCGCCAGCCCCCGTCGGTACCGGCGGTCAGCGGCACCGGCGGCTGCCCCGGCACGGTGAGCGTCAACCCCGCGTCCGTCTCGGCGACCACGAACTCGTCGTCCCTGCTGACGTACCGCCCGGCGAGGTCGCTCGCCGCCACCGCCGGGGTGGGCGCCCCCGCCGCGGCCGGCCAGCCGTACTCGCGCCGCAGTGCCGGCAGCAGCACGTCGGTGATCAGCTGGTACCCGTGGTCGCCGTTGGTCATGATCGCGGCGCCGCTGCCGTCGTCCAGGTGGATGCCGGCCCAGCTGCGGTACCCCTCGTTGCTGCCGCTGTGGCCGACGAACGCCGGGGCGCCGGGTTCGGCGATGCCGACGCCCAGCCCGTACGCCCTGTTCGGAGCGCCGCGGGTGAGCATCGCGCGGGTCGACCGTGCGGACAGCAGTGCGCCCGGGGCGCCGGCGGCGCTGTCCCGGATCGCGGCGAAGAACCGGGCAACGTCGGTCGCGGTGCTCCACATGCCGGCCGCGGCCAGGTCCGCGTAGGTGTGCCAGCCGCCGGCGACCGGGGCCGGACCGGCCCGGTGCGCGGACGCGGCGCGCACCGCCCGGGCCCGGTCGAGGGGCTGGGCGAACGTGCTGTGCACCATGCCGGCCGGCTCGAACACCAGCTCCCAGGCGAGGGTGTCGACGTCGAGGCCGGTCACGTCGGTCAGCACCAGCTGCGCGATCGTGTACCCGCCGCCGGAGTAGCTGTGCCGCACCCCGGGCACCGCGGTGACCCGCACCGGCGCCGAGTTTCCCCTGCCGTCGAGGATGTCGGGCACCGACGGCACCGGCATCCCCGGCGGGTAGCCGGCCAGGCCGTGCACGGTGGTACCGGCGGTGTGGGCGAGCAGCTGGCGCAGCGTGACGTGCGGCTGCCAGCCGTCGTTGGCCGGCAGCTGCCACGACTTGAGCAGGTCGTTGACGTCGGTGTCGAGGTCGAGCACGCTCTCGTCGACCAGCCGCAGCACGCAGGCGGCGGCGATCGACTTGCTGATGGACGCGGCCTGGAACAGCGTGTCCGGCTCGACCGGTGCGTCGCTGGTGACGCTGCGGCGGCCCATGGTCCAGGTCTGGGTCACCTGGCCGTGCTCCAGCAGCGCGATGGAGATGCCCGGTACGTGGTGGTCGGCGAGGGCCGCCGCGAACCCGAGCGGGCGGTCGGATCTCGGCCGCTCCAGTTGGTACCGGTCCAGGAACTCCGGCAGGTCCCCCATGACGTCCTCCGCGCTGCGTTCGGTCCGATTCGCTTGGATGACATCGTATTGACATCACATAGACGCCGTCAATGCCATCACGCGACATCGTCGGTCTCTGGACGGCCGGACACGCTCGGTCGATCCGGGCTTTGCGCAGGTCAGCTAGGGTTTATGGCCGCCGCAAGGTGCGGCCGGAGAGACCGCGAAGGACACGATGTTGGGACCCGATCCGACCGCCGTACACCCGCTGGCCGCGCACGAGCGGGTGGTGTTCCTCAAGCCGCTGGTGACCGCACCGCACCTCGTCGTCGGCGAGTACACCTACTACGACGACCCGGACGACGCCACGAACTTCGAGACCCGCAACGTGCTCTACGCGTACGGGCCAGAGCGGTTGATCATCGGGAAATACTGCGCGATCGCCACCGGGACCAGGTTCCTGATGGCCGGCGCGGCCCATCCGACCGTGGGCGTCTCGACCTACCCGTTCACCATGTTCGGCGGCCGGTGGACCGAGCAGACGCTGGACATCGTCACCTCGATGCCCAGCCGCGGCGACACCGTCATCGGCAACGACGTCTGGATCGGCTACCAGGCGACGATCATGCCCGGCGTGACGATCGGTGACGGCGCGATCATCGCCGCCGGCTCCCTGGTCACCGGCGACGTGGCGCCGTACACGATCGTCGGCGGCAACCCGGCGAAACCGATCCGGCAGCGGTACGACGACGCCGACGTCGAGCGGCTGCGCCGGGCCGCGTGGTGGGATTGGCCGGTCGAACTGGTCACCGAGCACGCCCGCACGATCATGGCCGGCACCC
Source organism: Actinocatenispora sera (assembly GCF_018324685.1). Classification (NCBI taxonomy): domain Bacteria; kingdom Bacillati; phylum Actinomycetota; class Actinomycetes; order Micromonosporales; family Micromonosporaceae; genus Actinocatenispora; species Actinocatenispora sera. Next base: position 545,541 of record NZ_AP023354.1, read on the forward strand.
CGGCCGACATCGCACGCATCGCCGCAGACCGCGCCCAGTGAGTCCGCCGAGCCGAGCGCGTCCGGGGAGCCCGGCAGGGCCGGTCAGAGAGTGTAGCTGAGGGTGAGCACCTGGAACTCCCGTTCCATCGCGCGGCCGGCGATGGTGGCGAGTTCCCCGGTTCCGGAGTGCGGCACGATGCTGCCGTCGCTGCGCTGGTCGGCGCCGTCGGCGAGGCCGTGGTGCTGGATCACGAACGTGCCGCGGCGGCCGTCCAGGACGCCGTCGATGCGCTCGGACGCCACGTACCCGCCGCCGGCCGGGCCCTGCGCGGTCAGCACCTCGGTGACGCCGGTGCCGTCGATGGTCCCCTGGTAGCGCTTGCGGAGCTGCACCCGGGTCAGCTTCGGCCCGTCGTCGGGCAGGTCGTACTCGGTCTCCTCGAAGCTGACGATCTCGAACCTCGCCTCGACGGTGCGTTCTGCCTGGTCATCAGCCATGCGGAGAGGCTACCGACCCGGCGGGCGCGGGCCGCAGGTGGCCCGGCCCGCGCCCGCCGGCAACCGTCAGCGGAGCGCCTTCTCCAAGGTCGTGGCGAGGGCGACGGGCGTCTCGTACATGGCGTAGTGGCCGGCGTTCGGGAACGTCTCCAGGGTGCAGGACGGGAACTGGGCCAGCCAGGTACCGCGCATCGCGTCCGGGCCGAGCGCGGCGTCGTGCTCGCCGGCGATCACCGTCACCGGCACGGTCGGCGCCGGGACGTCCACGGCGAAGTCGCCCTTCGCCCACGGCTCCAGGTAGGCCCCGAACGCCGCGCGGGTCGAGTTGTCGACCGAGTGCCGCACCATCGAGTCGAGCCAGGTCTTCGAGTGCCGGCCGCCGGTGGTCAGATCGATGATCGCGTACCGGTTCTCGTCCCGCTCGGCGGCGCCGTCGAACAGCGCCCAACTCTCGTCGTCGAACGGCAACGCGGACGCCGGTACCGGGCTGACGCCGACCATCGCGGTCACCCGCGACGGCGCGTCCGCGTACACCTGGAGCATCGCCTTGCCGCCCATCGAGTGCCCGAGCAGCGCGTACGTGTCCCAGCCCAGCTCGTCGGCCAGCCCGCGCGCGTCGGCGCTGATCTCGGCCATCGTGTACTCGCCCGGCTCGTCCCGCCGCCGACCGTAGCCGCGGTAGTCGACGAACGCGTAGCTGTAGGAGTCCTGGTCGATGAGCTCGGGCAGCCAACCCCAGCCGCGGGCGGAGCCGAACCAGCCGTGCAGTGCGAGAACCTTCGTCGGCCCGGAGCCGACCACCGTCACCGGAATCGCCATGCCGCACACTATCGCGACCCGGCCGATCCGGTACCGCCGTGCGCCCGGTCCTCGCGCTCGCGGCCCCGGTGGCCACCGGCGCTACCGGTACCCGTGGTCAGACGGTGTCGGTCTTGACGGCGGCGACGAAGGCGTGCCAGCTGGGCGCGGCGACGCAGAGCATGCCGCCGTCCGGGTCCTTGGAGTCCCGCACGTGCCACCGCTCCCCACCATCGGCAACCTCGACGCAGTTGCCGCCCTCACTGCCGCTACGACTCGACTTCCGCCACCCCGAGACAGCAACCTCAACGCACTGGCCGCCCTCGCTCCCGCTGCGGCTGCTCTTCCACCAGCCGGAGACGGCGACCTCGACGCACTGGCCGCCAGAACTGCCACTACGACCGCTCTTCCACCACTGCAGACTCATCGCTCTCCCCTGATCCGCACGATCTCGTCGGCCAGTTGCTCCGGTGCAAGCGCCCTGCGGCACATTGCATCGAATGCCCGCCCGTATCGTTGCACGATGTTCGGGTCGTTGACGACCTGACTATTTGCCAAGCTCTCGGCATAGGCGACCGGCGGACCCGCCGCGAAGTCGAGCACGGTGAAGCCGCCACCCATCGGGGCTCGCGCTGTCGCGGCGAAAGTGAGTACCTGGATTTCGATGTGCGGCCGCTCTGCCATGGCCAGCAGGTACCGGCACTGCGACCGCATGACGTCCGGACCGCCGACCGGGATGTGCAGCACGGACTCGTTGAGGATGACGGAGAGCAGCGGCGGGTCGTCGCGGTCGAGGATCTGTTGTCGACGGACCCGGGCGGCCAGCCGCCGTTCGATCTCGTCCGGATCCTTCGGCGGCCAACTGTTGCGCAGCACCGCGCGGGCGTACTCCTCGGTTTGCAGGAGGCCGGGCATGACCTGGACCTCGACCTCGCGGATGGCGAGCGCTTCGGCTTCCAGGGTGACGAAGTCGCGGAACCACTCGGGATAGTCGGACTGCGCCGGCAGCAGCCGGGCCAGCGTGCCGCCGGTGCCCAGCAACTTGTCGCAGCGGCTGGTGAAGTCGACGCTCGGCGGCCGGCGGCCGGTCTCGATCATGCTCACCAAACCGGTGGAATAGCAGATGCGGGCGGCAAGTTGCTCCTGGGTCAGGCCGGCCGCGTTCCGCGCCCGGCGCAGCTCCGCCGCGTACGCGCGACGAACGGCACCGGCATCCAGCTCGCTGAGACTCGTCTTCACCGCGCCCTCACAGCGTTGTCGGGGTCGGCCGTACCGGCTGCGACCACGAACCGTGATCCGACCGGCACGGGTAGAGCCTATTCTCTTACCCTCCGTACGTCAGCCCCGGCAGGCTGCTGACATGACGACCACCGACGACATCGCCGCCGCGGTACCCGGACTGCACGTGCCACCGCTGCCGCGCCGCTTCCTGCTCTACGAGTACCCGCTGCTCGCCGACCATCCCCGGTTGTACTGCTGGGGCGCCGCACTGCGGCACGGCGTGCTGGCGTTCCTGCCCGACGGCGGGCACCTCGGGATGTATGCCAGCGCCACCGAACTGCTGCGCACGCTGCGCTTCTCCCGCGACCTCCGTCTACTGTGGATAGACCCGGACGACTCGATGACCGCGCGTACCAGGGCGCCGGAGCCAGCCCGATGACCGCACCAACGGGACCGCCGGAGCCGACCGGAGGATCCGCCACCCTCGTCCACTGGCGCGTCACCGATCCGGACGGGCACGTCGTCGTGCACGCGGTCACCGACCGGATCGCCAACCGGATGATGGTCGCGGTCGACGGACACCCGGTGCGCACCTTCGACCCGATCCAGGCCCGCGCGCTCGGCATCCTGCTGGCCGAGGCGACCTACGTCGGCCTCGACTCCACCGGCCCCTACCTCGCCGTCACCAGGCATCCGCTCGCCGACGGTCCGCCACCGTCCACAGTGGACTGAGGGGGCGCCGGCACGGGCGCGCCCCGAGCAGCCGCTCGGCGACCATCGACACCGTCCACAGTGGACTACGCCGTCGTACCGGGTCGGCAATGCGGCCCGGAGCCGGCGGGCGCGCGGCCGAGGTCAGTTGTCCGAAGTGGACTTCTTCGGGGCTGCCTTCTTGGCCGGCGCCTTCTTCGCGGTGGCCTTGGCCGCGGTCTTCTTCGCCGCGGTCTTCTTGGCGGCCGTCTTCTTGGTCGCGGTCTTCTTCGCGGCGGTCTTCTTCGCCGCCGTCTTCTTCGCGGCCTTCTTGCGCGGCGCGGGGCCCTGGGCCCGCTTGTCCGCCAGCAGTTCCGCGGCACGGTCCAGCGTGATCGACTCGGCCGTCTCGGTACGCGGCAGGGTGCGGTTCGTCTCGCCGTCGGTGACGTACAGCCCGAACCGGCCGTCCTTCACCACGATCGGCTTGCCGGTCGCCGGGTCGTCGCCGAGGGTGCGCAGCGGCTCCTTCGGCGCGGCCCGCCGGCCCCGCCGCTTCGGCTCCGCGAACAGCTTCTCGGCCTCCTCCAGGGTGACCGTGAAGATCTGCTCCTCCGACTCCAGCGACCGCGAGTCGGTGCCCTTCCGGATGTACGGACCGTACCGGCCGTTCTGCGCGGTCACCGGCTCGCCGTCCGCGCCGGTACCGACGGTGCGCGGCAACGACAGCAGCCGCAGCGCGTCCTCCAGCGTCAGCGTGTCCATCGACTGCGACGAGAACAGCGACGAGGACTTCTCGCCGGACGTCACGTACGGGCCGAAGCGGCCGGACTTGGCCGTGACCGGCTCGCCGGTGGCCGGGTCGGTGCCCAGCTCGCGGGCGCCCGAGTTGGTCTTGAACAGCTCCTCGACCTTCGCCGGGGTCAGCTCGTCGGGCACCACGTCGTCCGGGATCGACGCGTTGCGGCGCGGCCCGTCCGGGTTCGGCTCCGTGTCCTCGTCACCCGGGGTGCGCCGCTCCAGGTAGGGCCCGTACCGCCCGACCCGGACGACCACGTTGCGGCCCTCGTCGTCGGTGAACAGCGGGATCGAGTTGATGCCGCGCGCGTCGATCTCCGACAGTTGCTCGGTGACCAGCCGCTTCAACCCGCCGGAGCGGGCGACCGTGCCGGCCTCCGCCGCGTCGTCACCGAAGTAGAAGGAACGCAGGAACCCGAGCGTCTGCACCCGGCCGTCGGTGATCTCGTCCAGGTCGTTCTCCAACCCGGCGGTGAAGTCGTAGTCGACCAGCCGCGGGAAGTACTTCTCCAGCAGCTGCACCACCGCGAACGCCACGAACGACGGGATCAGCGCCTGGCCGCGCTTGAAGACGTACCCGCGGCGCTGGATCGTCTGCATGATCGAGGTGTACGTGGAGGGCCGGCCGATGCCGAGCTCCTCCAGCGCCTTGACCAGCGACGCCTCCGTGTAGCGGGCCGGCGGCTGGGTGGTGTGCCCGGTCGGCTCCAGCGCGTCGGCGGTCAGCGACTGGTCGCGCACCAGGTTCGGCAGCCGCCGCTCGGCGTCCTCGGCCTCGGCGTTCTCGTCGTCGGTCGACTCGACGTACGCGCGCAGGAAGCCCGGCTCGGTGATGGTCTTGCCGGACGCGGCGAAGTCGCACGACTCGCCGGTCGCGGACACCGCGTTGATGCGCACCGACACCGAGTTGCCGACCGCGTCGATCATCTGCGAGGCGATGGTGCGCCGCCAGATCAGCTCGTACAGCCGGAACTCGTCCGGGGACAGCTCGTTGGCGAGCGAACCCGGGGTGCGGAACTGCTCGCCGGCCGGGCGGATCGCCTCGTGCGCCTCCTGCGCGTTCTTCACCTTGCGGGTGTACTGCCGGGGCTCGGCCGGCACGTACCGGCTGCCGTACAGCTCGGCGACCTGCGACCGGGCCGCCGACAGGGCGGTGTCCGACAGCGTCGTCGAGTCGGTTCGCATGTAGGTGATGTAGCCGTTCTCGTACAGCCGCTGCGCCACCCGCATCGTGGTCTCGGACGAGAACCGCAGCTTGCGGGACGCCTCCTGCTGCAGCGTCGAGGTCATGAACGGCGCGTACGGCCGGCGCCGGTACGGCTTCTCCTCGACCCGGGTGACGGTGAAGTCGCGGCCGTCGAGCCGGGCGGCGAGACCCCGCGCACCCTCCTCGTCCAGCGGGATCGCACCGGAGTTGGGGCGCACCCGGCCGGTCGCCGGGTCGAAGTCGCGGCCCGTCGCGACCCGGTCGCCGTCCAGCGCGATCAGCGTCGCGCCGAAGGTACGCGGGCCGTCCTTGACGTCGGCCGCCGCCACCGCGAGGGTCGCCTGGATGTCCCAGTAGTCGGCCGAGTGGAACGCCATCCGCTGCCGCTCGCGCTCGACCACGATGCGCGTCGCCACCGACTGCACCCGGCCGGCCGACAGCTTCGGCATGATCTTCTTCCACAGCACCGGGCTGACCTCGTACCCGTACAGCCGGTCCAGCACCCGGCGCGCCTCGTACGCGTCGACCAGGTTCTGGTTGATGGTGCGCGGGTTGGCCACCGCCGCCTGGATCGCCGGCCGGGTGATCTCGTGGAACACCATCCGGTGCACCGGCACCTTCGGCTTGAGCAGCTGCTCCAGGTGCCAGGCGATCGCCTCGCCCTCGCGGTCCTCATCGGTGGCGAGGAAGAGTTCGTCGGCGTCGGCGAGCAGCCCCTTGAGCCGGGTCACCTGGGCCTTGCGGTCCGGCGAGACGACGTAGAGCGGAGCGAAGTCGTGCTCCGGGTCGACGCCGAGCCGCGCCATCGGGGTGCCCTTGTACTTCTCGGGCACCTCCTTGGCGCCACTGGGCAGGTCGCGGATGTGGCCACGGCTCGCCTCCACGACCCACCCCGGGCCGAGGTAGCCCGAGATGGTCTTGGCCTTCGCCGGGGACTCGACGATGACCAGCCGGTTGCTGCTCTCGGATCGCGGCACGGTACTCCAGTCAACTCATCAGGTGACGCGTCGGCGACGTTGCGCCGCCAGTGGGACAGAATGACACAGCGGTCCTAGCCGGTGTGCCCAGAGGTTGTCAAACGTAACGCGCCGCTCGCCACCGGGTTGCGCGGGACACTCATGCGCCGACATACCTCTCCAATCGGGCGTATCACGTCAGTCGGCAGCGACCGCCGCAGCTGATACTGGCATACCGGGTGAAACCGGATCATCGGCCGGGCGGTGCTCCGGCGCCGGGCCCGACTCCGGCTCGGGAATAGTCGCCAGCCGCTCCGCCGCCAGACACGCCCGACCCAGCCCCACCCGGATCCCGACCGCCTCCATCCCACACTTGATCAGGTACATCAGGGGCACATTCGCGATGATCACCGCCACCAGGTAGACCGGAGTGTCCTGAAGTATCCCGTAATAAAGCAGCGGGGCGAGCAGCCACAGGACGAACGCGTAGAGCACGTTGCCGGCCAGCCACGACGTGTACTTCTGCACCCCCGGCACGGTCGCCGGCACCGTCGACAACCCCGCCGCGCGGGCCCGCCGCAACACGGCACGCGCGTACCCCGAGATGACGGCGTTGCAGAACATCACCAGGGTCATCCCGGACGCCACGCAGATCAGCCACCAGCGCCGCTCCACCACCACCGGCAGCGCGATCGCCACCGGCGAGGCCACCACCGTGGCCCGCATCGCCACCTCGGCCGCCACCGCCAGTACCGACAGGCGGCCCGCGCGGCGCCCGGTGACCAGCGGCGTCAACCCCGCGAACAGCCCCTGGTAGTACTTCGCGCAGACCAGTACGAAGGTGAACCCGACCGCGAGAATCAGCAGGTTGTGCCGCGGGTCCGGAACCGGGTAGTCGGCGGCCCGGAGCCGGTCGAGGAACGGGATGCCGTCCGGCCCGGTACCGGTCACGCGCTGGGCCACCGACAGCGCCGGGCCACCGAAGTCCAGACCCAGCTCGCGCAGCAGGTAGGTGAGGACGAGCAGGCCGCCCAGGTAGGACAGCGTCGCCGACAGCAACGACCAGCCCAGCAGCCAGCGCAGGCGCATGTTCTTCCGGTGCTCGGCGTAGCTGCGCTGCGCCCGCCGGACCGCCAGCAGCCGGCGCTGCCGCCGCGGCGCGCCGGAGAACGGATGGAACAGCCCGAGCAGGTTGTCCCGCACGTCCGCGCGCGCCGGCCGGACCCGCTCGGCGTACGCGGCGCGCAACGCCGTCAGCTCCTCGGTGAACCAGCGGCCGAGCTGCTCGTACAGCGGGCTGGTCCGCTCCGGGCGGAACAGCCGCAACCGGCGGGCCGGATCGGCGTCCAGCAGATCCTCCAGGAACCGCGCCATCAGCGGCGTCTCGGCGTAGAAGTCGTCCGGCACGATGCCCCGGTCGGCCGGCGCACCGGTCCCGAGCAGCACCAGCAGCTGGCCCAGCGAGTACAGGTCGGCGCGGGCACCCGCCCCGTCCCGCCGCACCTCCGGCGCCACGAACGGCAGGTCCGGGCCGGAGTCACCCGGCAGCGCCTGCGCGTACAGGTAGTTCGCGCCCAGGTCGAGCAGCGTCATCGTCACCCGGCCGGCCCCGTCCGGCGACTCCGCCACGATGATGTTCGACGGCGACAGATCCTGGTGGGTCAGCCCCACCCCGTCCAGCTCGCGCAACGCGTCGAACAGCGCCCCGCCGTACCGCTCCAGCAGGTCGATCCGGAGCGGGTCGCCCGGCCGCGGCGGCGGCTCGTCGGCCAGCCGCTCCGCGAGCGTGCGACCCGGCACGAAATCCATCAACACCCAGCTGTCGCTGGAGGCCCACAGCCGGGCCAGATGCCGCAACCCGTCCTCGTCCCGCTGGTAGCGGGCCAGGTAGCCGCGGGTGGCCCGCTCGATCGTCGGGATCTCCAGGTACGGCAGGAGCAGGCACTTGAGCGCGAACCGGCGCCGGGCACCCTGACTCACCCCGCGCCGGGCGCCACTGACGATGAACGACGTCGTCCCGTGCCGGTGGAAGGCCAGCGTCGCCGGATCGATCGCGGCCCACTCCTGCGCCGCGGCCTGGTCGTTCGCCGGCTCGTACAGCTCCAGCAGCGCGGCCCGCACCGGCGGCATCGTCAGCAGCGGCCGGCACAGCGACGCGCAGTCGTGCCCGATCCCGGTCGCCCCACCGCCCGGCGCATCCGCCCGACCACCCCGGTACGAGCGGTAGCGCTGCGAATGATCCAACGCCAGCATGGTCAGCAGCAGCACCGCCAGCCGGCCGTACAGCTTGTCGTGCCGGAGCGGATGGGGCTGCCGGCAGTGCACCGCGAGGCGGGCGATCGTCTCGCCCCAGTCCTTCTCGTACCGCGACTCGAACGCCCGGCGGTCCGTCGGCACCGACCGCAGCAACGCCCGCCACGCCGACGCCGACGCACTCCCCCAGCCGGGCAGCGACAGCCGGTCGTCAGGAAGCCTCCCGAGCAGCACCGCCAGATCGACCTTCACCAGCCTCGGCATCCGCCGCCTCCCCTCGCTCCGCCGCCACCGGCACGAACCTCGGCACCGTCGCGAACCCCTCGCCGCGGTACCCGGACAGCACCCGGTACGCCTCCTCGTACGCCTGCCGGGCCGCGACCAGCAGCGCACCGGCGCTGCGCTCGAACGACGCCACCCCCCGCGGCGGCAACACGTCCAGCACCTCCGGCGCGCCGGCCCGGCCGGCGGTGCGCCCGGCCGGCGGGTCGGGCAGCGCGGCGACCCGCTCGTTCGGGGCCAGCGGCGGCCCGGCCAGCCGGGCGCGATCCCGCTGGTACTGCCGGACCGCCCGGCAGCGGGGCCCGACCAGCCGGCGGTCCAGCGCCGCCAGCGCCGCGGTCACCGCCAGCTCGACCGGCGCGTACGGACCCGGAACCGGGCCGGGACGGCGGCTGCTCAGCGACAGCACGTGGGTGCAATCGTCACCGGCCGCCAGCCGGTACGGGTGAATGGTCAGCATCGCGCCGTCGATCGCCGGGCCCGCACAGTCGGCGACCCCGCGCGACACCACCGGCAGCCACGCGCTCGCCCGCAGCGCCGCCACCAGCTCCGTGGCGTCACCGAAGCCGCTGCGCAGCTCGGTGCCGGGCGGGTCCAGCCGGGTGATCGCGACGTGCAACGGCGTCGGCGAGCCGAGCACGGCGGCGAAATCCAACGGCTTGCGCCGGCACAGCACCTCGCCGAGCGCGTAGTCGAGGTCCATGATCCCGGCGCGCCAGCGCCGCACCGACAGGAACGCCGGCGAGGTCAGATCGTCGTAGTACGCGGCGAGGTTCCGCCAGGACCCACCGGCCAGGAAGTATGCCGCGTTCAGAGCACCGGACGAGGCGCCGTAGACGCCGTCGAACACGTCGCGGAAGCCGAGATCCTCCAGCGCCGTGAGCATCGCGCCGGACAGCACCCCGCGCATCCCGCCGCCCTGCACGGCCAGCCCCACCTTGTACCCGTCGGCCCGGTCACCGCGCGCCCGCCGCTCGCGCAGCACGCGCCAGACCGGATGGTCGAGCCGGACAGCCAACGCCTCTCCCGACATTCGGCGCCATACAACGCAGTCGAGAGTAGCGTCCCGGCACACCTCGGCAGCCGATCACCGTTCGCAGCGACGCCCACACCGGTCGGCCCGGAGACCGCCGGGCGATCCGCACGGCCGGACGACCGGAAGGTCGGACGATCCGCACGCCCGGCGATCCGGGTGCGGTCATGTGGGCCAGGCGTGGTCGTCGGCGTTGGCGGGGGGCGGGCCGAGCACGTCGGTGAGCGTGGCCAGGTGCGCGCGCCCGACGACCCGCAGGCTCGGGCCGCTGGTCAACAACTCGGCGTCGAAACCGGCCACCCGCAACGCCAGCCGCAACGGCTGCCAGGCCGACTCGGCGCTGGGTAACGGCAGCAGGTACCCGATGCTGTCGCGGCGGCCCCCGGCGATCGCCCACAGCCGCAGCGCCAGCCCGTCCGCGCGGAAGCCGGCCGGCGGCCGGGTCACCGTACCGTGCAGCCAGGCGTCCGCGACCGGGGCCAGCACCGCGCAGAACGCGGTACGCACGCCGATGTGATCGTCCACCGTCGGTACCCGGCTGCCGGTCAGGCCCCGCCCGTCGAACGCGGCGAGCAACGCCGCCGCCCGCCACTCCTGCGTCACCACCACCGAGACCCGCGCCGTACCACCCATCCGGATCACCTGGCCGCCGCCGGCCAGCACGCCGGCCACGTCGGCGGGACGCGGCTCGGCCAGTACCGCGGAGAACAGGGACGCCTGCGCCAGTGCGGTGCGCCGGCGGCGCGGCTGCGGGGCCCGCTCGGCGGGCTGCTGCGGCGCGGGCAGCGCGAACAGCGGCTCGATGGCCGGCGGTTCGTCCGACGCGGCGCTCACTGGCACTCCGGTACCTCGTCGAACGCCTGCTGCAGCGGCTCGGAGTGGACCTTGGAGGTGTCCAGCGCCCCCGCGTCGTACTGCGTGTTCAGCTTGTCGATCGCGCTGGACACGCCGTCGTAGAAGGCCTTCGAGTCGGTCGTCGGCAGCTTGCGGATCGCGTCCCGGGCGGTGCGGTACGAGTCGCGGGCCGAGGTCAGCGCCGCGGTGAACTCGGCCGCGATTCTCTTCCCGTCGTCCACGTCCGGCACCCCGGCGGCGAGCAACCGGTCACGGGCCTTGTCGGTCGCCTTCGCCTCCGAGTCGAGCAGGTTGAGCAGCGTCACCTTCGCCGCATCCGGCGTGGTGACCTGCTGCATCTCCTGCTGGGTCTGCCGGGTCAGCTTGCTCACCGTGCTGGTCCACGGCTTCAACGCCTGGCAGACGTGGGTCGCCCAGGTCTTCGCCGGCACGCCGTCGGAACCGCAGCCGGCGAGCAGCACCAGCGCGGCCAGCACCGGCGCCGCGGTACGTGCGAGAGCCCCCATGGCCCGGAACGGTAACCGGTCCACGGGGGCTCCGCACAACCCCTGCTGTCGCCGCGGTCGGCCGGGCCGCCCGCGGTCACCGCGGGCGACCGCCACTCGGACGGCCGCGCACGGGTCGGCGTCAGGCCGAGGCCTGCGCCGCCTCCTTCTCCGCGCCGTTCTCCTCGCCAACGGCGATCGGACGACGCTTCGCCACCACCAGCGCCGCCACGATGATCGCCAACGCCACCAGCGCGATCGCGATCCGGACGCCGGTGTTCTTCGAGGCGCCGATGGAGAACATCACCACGGCCGGCGCGATCAGCAGCGAGACCAGGTTCATCACCTTGATCAGCGGGTTGATCGCCGGGCCGGCGGTGTCCTTGAACGGGTCACCGATCGTGTCACCGATGATCGTCGCCTCGTGCGCCTCGGAGCCCTTGCCGCCGTACACCCCGTCCTCGACGAGCTTCTTCGCGTTGTCCCAGGCACCGCCCGAGTTCGCCAGGAAGATCGCCATCAGGATGCCGGTCGCGATCGCGCCCGCCAGGTACGCGCCGAGCGCGCCGACGCCGAGCCCGAACCCGACCACGATCGGCGCGAACACGGCCAGGATGCCGGGCGTGATCAGCTCACGCTGCGCGTCCCGGGTGCAGATGTCGACGACCTTGCCGTACTCGGGGCGCTGCGAGCCGTCCATGATTCCGGGGAACTCCCGGAACTGCCGCCGCACCTCGAACACCACGGCGCCGGCGGACCGGGACACCGCGTTGATCGCCAACATGCTGAACAGGAACACCACCGACGCGCCGATGATCAACCCGACCAGGTTCGACGGGTTCGCCACGTTCAGGATCCCGTCGTACTGCTGCTTGACCAGGTCACTGAGCCCGCCGGTACCGGCCTTCAGCGCGGCGCTGCCGACGGTGTCGGTGAACGAACCGAACAGCGCCGTCGCGGCGAGCACCGCCGTCGCGATCGCGATGCCCTTCGTGATCGCCTTCGTGGTGTTGCCGACCGCGTCCAGCTCGGTGAGGATCTGCGCACCCTCGCCCTCGACCTCACCGGACATCTCCGCGATGCCCTGCGCGTTGTCCGAGATCGGGCCGAACGTGTCCATCGCCACGATCACGCCGACGGTGGTCAGCAGACCGGTACCGGCGAGTGCCACCGCGAACAGCGACAGCACGATCGAGCCGCCGCCGAGCAGGAACGCGCCGTACACGGCCGCGGCGATCAGGATCGCCGAGTACACCGCCGACTCGAAACCGAGGCTGACGCCAGACAGGACCACGGTGGCCGGGCCGGTCAGCGACGTCTTCGCCACGTCCTTCACCGGCCGCCGGATGGTGTCGGTGAAGTACCCGGTGAGCAGCTGGATCAGGGCCGCCAGCACGATACCGATCAGTACCGCGACGATCGCGATCACCTGCGGACTGCGGGTGGGATGCCCGAGCGCCGCCAGCGAGACGCCGTGCAGACCGGAGAACTTGCTCGGCAGGTAGACCAGCGCCGCGACCACGCAGAGCACCGCGGAGATCCCCGCCGAGATGAAGAACGCCCGGTTGATCGCCGCCATCCCGGACCGGTCCGACGGCCGCAGCCGGGTGATGAACACCCCGATGATCGCCGTGACCACCCCGATCGCCGGCACGATCAGCGGGAACACGAGGCCCTCGGAACCGAACGCGGTGCGGCCCAGGATCAGCGCCGCGACCAGCATGACCGCGTACGACTCGAACAGGTCGGCGGCCATCCCGGCGCAGTCACCCACGTTGTCGCCGACGTTGTCGGCGATCGTCGCGGCGTTGCGTGGGTCGTCCTCCGGGATCCCCTGCTCCACCTTGCCGACCAGGTCGGCGCCGACGTCTGCGGCCTTGGTGAAGATGCCGCCGCCGACCCGCATGAACATCGCGAGCAGCGCGGCACCGAAACCGAAGCCCTCCAGTACGGTCGGGGCCTTGTCCCGGAAGATCAGCACGACGACGCCGGCGCCGAGCAGACCCAGCCCGACGGTCATGAAGCCGACCACGCCGCCGGTACGGAAGGCGATCTGCATCGCGCCCTCGCGGCTGCTGCGTGCGGCCGAGGCCACCCGCACGTTCGCCCGAGTCGCGAGAGACATCCCCGCCCAGCCGATGAACGAGCTGAAGATCGCGCCGACCACGAAGAACGCGGACCGGCCGATGCGCACTTCCCAGCCGCCCTCGTTGACCGGCAGTGCCAGCAGCAACAGCAGCGCGACGATCACGAAGATCCCCAGCGTGCGGAACTGCCGGCCGAGATACGCCGAGGCGCCTTCCTGCACGGCGCCGGCGATCTCCTGCATCTTCGTCGTGCCCCGGTCGGTTGCCAACACCAACTTGACCAGGCCGGCCGCGAACCCCAACGCGACAAGCGCGATCACCGCCGCGATCACCACGTACACCAGGTTGGTTCCGGTCAGGGACACGCTGCTCAGGGACAGGGTCTCGCCGCCAGTGGCGAGATTGGTGTCCATCCGTCCTCCTGTACCACCGTCTGTGATCCGGCCCGGCCGGTCGGTCGGTCCGGTGCAACTCGCGGAGTGTATCGGGCCGATCGTGCCGAGACTCACAAGCCCAACCCGCAGCATCCTGTGTCCCGGGCCACTGTGTTAATACGAACCGCATTACGGACTTACCACGTGGGCGGCCGCAATACCAGCCCCTACGCGTGATCTTCGATGGTGGTACGACCACTTGGCGCCGGACGGGCGAAACGCGTCGGCCGCGCCAGGGGCGCGCCAGGAGGCGCCGGGAAGCGGCCTCACGACGAGCCAGGACGCGCCGGGAAACGGCCGAGCGATGGGCCGGGGACGGGCGAGAAACAGACCCGGCGGTGGGCCGGGACGTGCCAGGAAGCGGGCACGCCGCGGAGCGCAGGGCGTGCCGGGAGAACGGGTCAGGCAGTGGGCCAGGACATCCGCACGGAGGTGCCGGCGCCGTCGCGGCGGGGCACTACCTGCAGGTCGTCGACCAGCCCGGTCAGCAGCGCCAGACCCATCCCGACCGCGACCGACGGCGCCGGGAACGAGGTGTCCGACTCGGCGACGAGTTCCACCGGGTCGGGCACCGAACCGGTCTCCGGCCTGGTCTCCGCCGGGCCGCGGTCGCTGACCCGCACGGTGAACCGGGCACCGTCGGCCATCTCGACCTTGACCAGTGCCTTCAACTGGTACAGCTGGTGCAGAGCAACGGCACGCGAGCAGGCTTCTCCCACGGCGAGGCGCACCTCGTCGAGCACCTCCTCGGCGACGCCGGCGCGCCGCGCCACCGCCACCGCCACCAGACGGGCAGTGCGGACATGCGCCGGCGCCGGCGAAAACTCCAGCCGTACCGTGGGCATCGCGGGCCGCCGCTATCTGTCGGTCGCCGGCGGAACGGCGTGCCCGCCGTCCGGCCGATCCTCCGAGCCACCGGGATCCGGCTCCACGGCAAGGGCCGCCTGTTCGGTCGGCACGATCGTGAAGATCCGGTCGAGGCCGGTGATCCGGAAGATCTTCAGGATCCGCTCCTGGTCGCACACCAACGCAAAACTGCCGGCCAGGGCCCGCATCCGCTTCAACCCACCGACCAGGACACCCAGTCCGGTGGAGTCGAGGAACTCGACCCCGCTGAGATCGACCACCAGATGCCGGGCGCCGTCCTCGACCAGCTGCACCAGCCGCTGCCGCAACTTCGGCGCGGTGTAGACGTCGATTTCTCCCGAAACCCGCAAAATCGTGCGATCGGCCACGGTACCCGTCTGCAACGACAGCTCCATGCAGAACCTCCCTCAGCTCGACCGCTCCGCTCACCGGCACTCTACCGACGTCAGCGACCCGCACCGTACCCGTCGAGCCTGTGGACCGAACAGGATCCGGACGCAGCGGTCCGGACGGGGCGGGCGGCCGGACGCCCCTGTCGTGCGGGCCTCGTGCCGGGCGCGCGGTGGCCGAGGGCGCGATGGTCGCACGGACGTGGCAGAGTTTCTGCCAGTGGACGCAAGGGACCTGCTGGCAAGGTTGACAGCCGGGCGCCACACCACCTCCGACGGCGCCGGGCCGGTGACGCATATCCGGCACCTGCCGGCGCGGGCCGGGCAGACCGAGCCGTGGCCCGACTGGGTGCCTGAGGCGCTGCGCAAGTCGCTCGCCGAGCAGGGGATCACCGCACCCTGGCGACACCAGATCGAGGCGGCACAGCTGGTGCGCGACGGGCACAGCACCGTGATCGCCACCGGGACCGCGTCGGGCAAGTCGCTGGCGTACCAGCTGCCGGTGCTCACCGCCCTGCTCGGCGACCCCCGGGCAACCGCGCTCTACCTGTCGCCGACCAAGGCGCTCGCGGCCGATCAGCTGCGGTCCCTCGACGGGCTGCTGACCGGTGATCTCACCACCCTGACCGCGGCCGGCTACGACGGCGACACCCCCCAGGCCGAGCGGGACTGGGTGCGGGCGCACGCCCGGCTCGTGCTGACCAACCCGGACATGCTGCACCAGGGCATCCTGCCGGGGCATCGGCGCTGGGCGACGTTCCTGCGCCGGCTGCGGTACGTGGTGGTCGACGAGTGCCACACCTACCGGGGCGTGTTCGGCTCGCACGTGGCGCAGGTGCTGCGCCGGTTGCGCCGGCTGGCCGCGCACTACGGCGCCGCCGAGCCGGTGTTCGTGCTGGCCTCGGCCACGGTCGCGGAGCCGGCCACCGCGGCCGGCCGGCTCACCGGCGGGCCGGTGCGCGCGGTCACGGAGGACCACTCGCCCCGCGCCGCGCGCACCGTGGCGCTGTGGGAGCCGCCGCTGCTGCCGCCGGACGCGGCCGCCGGCGAGCACGGCGCACCGGTCCGGGTCTCCGCCCTCACCGAATCCGCGACGCTGCTGGCCGACCTGGTCGCCAGCGGGGTGCGCACGATGGCGTTCGTCCGATCGCGGCGCGGCGCCGAGCTGGTCGCCGCGATCGGACGGCGGGCACTCGCCGAGGCGGTACCGGAGCTTGCCGACCGGATCGCCGCCTATCGCGCGGGCTATCTCGCCGAGGAGCGTCGCGAGCTGGAGCGCGCGGTGCGCTCGGGTGAGCTGCTCGGCATCGCCGCGACCACGGCCCTGGAGCTCGGCGTCGACCTCGTCGGCCTCGACGCGGTGGTACTCGCCGGCTATCCGGGCACCCTGGCGTCGCTGTGGCAGCAGGCCGGCCGGGCCGGGCGCAGCGGCGCCGACGAGGCGTTGTGCGTTCTGGTCGGCCGAGACGACCCGCTCGACACCTACCTGCTGCACCACCCGGAGGCGATCTTCGACCGGCCGGTGGAGCAGACCGTGCTGGATCCGGCCAACCCCTACGTGCTGGGACCGCACCTGTGCTGTGCGGCGGCGGAACTGCCGCTCACCGTCCCCGACCTCGAGCTGTTCGGCGGCGAGATCGCGCGCTCCACCGTGGCCTCGCTGGCCGCCGCGCGGTCGCTGCGCGAGCGCCCGACCGGCTGGTACTGGACGCAACGTGGCCGGCCCCAGCTGAACCTGCGCGGCGGTTCCGGCGAACCGGTGTCGGTGGTGCGGGCGGGCACCGGGCGGCTGCTCGGCACCGTCGACGCCGACGCGGCGCACAGCCAGGTACACGCCGGTGCGGTCTACCTGCATCAGGGTGTCTCCTTCGTGGTCGACGAGCTGGACCTGGACGACGGCGTCGCGCTGGTGCATCCGGAGGCGCCGGACTGGACCACGCATGCCCGCGAGCAGACCGACCTCACCGTCGTCGGCACCGTCCGGTCGGTACCGGCGGGGCCGGTCACCCTGCAACTCGGTGTCGTCGACGTGACCAGCCAGGTCGTCTCCTACCAGCGGCGCCGCTCACCGAACGGCGAGTTCATCGACGAGCGACCGCTGGACCTGCCGCCGCGCCAGCTTCGTACCGTTGCCGTCTGGTACACGATCGATCCGGCGGCGCTGGAAAGATCCGGGCTGGCCGAGGCGGACCTGCCGGGGTCGCTGCACGCCGCCGAACACGCCGCGATCGGGCTGTTGCCGCTGACCGCGACCTGCGACCGGTGGGACATCGGTGGCCTGTCCACCGCGCTGCATCCCGACACCGGCCTGCCCACCGTGTTCGTCTACGACGGGCACCCGGGTGGTGCCGGCTTCGCCGAGCGTGGCTTCGGTGCGGCCGCCCGCTGGCTGACCGCAACCAGGGACGCGATCCGGGCGTGCGGCTGCGAGTCCGGCTGTCCGTCCTGCGTACAGTCACCGAAGTGCGGTAACGGCAACGATCCGCTCGACAAGCCGGGTGCGCTGCGGGTGCTTGACCTGGTGCTCGGCGCGCTGCCGGGCGACCAGGATCGCTGAGAACCGCCGGGGCCGGTGAGTGGGCGCGCCGACCGGTATCGGCGGTAGAGGGGACGGTGGGCCATGGGCGAGCGCCCGGTCGCGGTGTTGGCGATGCGTGACGACCTGGTCGGGCAGATCTTCCCCGGCCCGGTGCTGGCACGGCTCACCGACCTGGTCGACTGCGACCCGGCGGCGATCTTCACCGACGCGGGCGCCCCACCACCGGCCCTGGCCGCGGCGCGGATCCTGATCACCGGTTGGGAAAGCCCGCAACTCGACGCCGCAGTGCTCACCGCCGCCCCCGGGGTGCGTCTCGTCGTGCACGCCGCCGGCTCGGTCAAGCAACTCACCACCCCGGAACTGTTCGCCGCCGGCGTCACCGTCTCGTCCGCGGTCGCGGTCAACGCCCGTCCGGTCGCCGAGTTCACCGTGGCGTCGATCGTGCTGGCCACCCGGCGGGTGTTCCGGTACGCGGCCGACTATCGCGCCGGAATCTCGCGACACGGCTATCCGGTCGGCGAGGACACCGGCCTGTACGGCCTGACGGTCGGGCTCGTCGGCGCCTCGCAGATCGGCCGGTTGGTGCTGGCCATGCTCGCCGACCACGGCGTCGAACTGCTCGTCTACGACCCCTTCCTGACGCCGGGCCAGGCCGCGGAGCTGGGTGCGACGGCGGTCGACCTGGACACGCTGTGCCGTCGCTCCGACGTGGTCACGGTGCACGCACCGGAGCTGCCCGAGACCTACCGGATGATCGACGAGCGACGGCTCGGGCTGCTGCGTGACGGGGCGGTGCTGGTCAACACCGCCCGCGGCGCGCTGGTGGACACCGAGGCGCTCGCCGCGCGCTGTGCCACCGGCCGCCTCGACGCGGTACTCGACGTCACCGATCCGGAGCCGCTGCCGGTTGGGCATCCGTTGCTCGGGTTGCCCAACGTCCTGATCACGCCGCACCTGGCCGGCACGCGCGGTCGAGAGCTGCGCCGGTTCGGCGAGTTCGTCGTGTCCGAGGTGCACCGGTGGCTCTCCGGCGAGCCGCTGCTGGGCAGGGTGAATCCGGACGCGCTGAGTCACTCTGCCTGACCCGCGGCGCCACACCGACGGGCCGAGACGAGTCGCCGTGGCCCCGGCGTGCGGACCCGAACCGGTGGCAGGAACCGAACCAGTGGCAGGAACGATGCCACCGCCGTCGATGCGGACCGGGCCCGCCCTGGCGACCGCGGTCGCCACGCCGAACCGCGCGAGCACGGCGACCGGTGCCACCGCAGTCCCGACCGTGGCGTCCAGGCCGTCGAGCCGGCACCGGGTCAGCCGGGCGGAGTTCTCCCGCGCCAGCCGGGCGGCATGCGAGCAGGCGCTGGCCCTGCCCTCGATGGCGTGCCGGGCCGCCGCGAGTGCGGCGAAATCGGCCGCCGCCTGGGCTCGGTGGCGCGCCAGCACCGCCGCACCGAGCCAGGTGACTCCGCCGGCCAGCAGCAACACCGCGAGGCCGACCCCGAGCAACACGATCGTCGCGGAACCCTGATCGGTGGCGAGGCGCGAGCGTACCCGTCCCGTCACGGCACGACCCCGGGTTCGGCCTCGGCGACCGCCGACCCGGACACCGTCAACGAGGACAGCACCGAGCCCAACGGAATCACCGGTGCCGTCACGGTGGCGCGCACCGACCGGCCGGTCGAAACCGACACCTGCGCGTGCGCCGGGGCGGCGCGGGCACCGGCCGCGGCGCCATCGGCACCGCGGGCCGCCACGCGGGCAGCCTCCCGCGCGGCGTCGACGCATTCCACTTTGGCGATCAGCGCGGCCACCGCGGTCAGCCCCACCAACAGCAGCAGTACGACTCCCGGCATGGCCACCGCGAACTCGGCCGTGGCCGCACCGCGCTCGCGTCTGGAACCCGGTGGCGCCACAGGCGCCGGCTCGTTGAGGCTCACCGCGCCCGCGGGGGCTGGCTCGCTCACCGGGCCGCCGGGGGCCGGCTCGTTGACGCCCACGGGGCCCGCGGGGGCCGGCTGCTGCACCGGCCCCCGGCCGCGACGATCGTTCGTCACGGTCATCACTCAGCCCAGCGCCCGCTGGATGATGGCGGTCAGCGCCGACTGCACCGTCGACGACGTCAGTACCTTCAGCAGCAGGCCGGCGAAGGCCACCGCGGCGATCGTGCCGACGGCGTACTCCGCGGTGTTCATCCCGGCGTCGCCCCGCAGGCGACGACGGATCCGTTGCAACAGCATGGATTCCTCCTTGTCACTTGTCGTCCGGGCGGGACGGTCCCGACCCGGTGACCGCGGTCCCGTTCAGGGCAGGACCGCGCCCAACGTCGACGCGACGACCGGGACCAGGCCGCCGACGACGAACGCCGGAAGAAAGCAGAGGCCGAGCGGCAGCACCAGCAGAACGCTGGCGCGTTGCACGGTGGCCTCCTGTTCGTGCCTCTCGTTGGCGCGCAGATCCGCGGCGACCCGGCCGAACACCCGGGCGAGCCCCGCACCACTGTCGGCGCTGCGGACGGCAGCGTCCGCCAGCCGCTCCCCGCCGGGTATGTCGCGGACCACCAGCCAGGCCGTGGTCGGTGTGCTGCCCAGTGCGAGCGCGCGACCGACCTGAGCGAGGCGCTCCCCGAGCGGCCCGGCCAGCGCCGCGCCGACCGCGCCGGCCGCGGTCGCCGTCGGAGCACCGGCGGCCAACGCGGACGCCAGCAGATCGAGGGCGAACGGCAGGTCCGCGGCGGCCCGACGGCGCATCCGCGCGACGGCCGGCGATTCGAACCGGCGAACCGCGAACGCGACGCCGATCGCGACCACCAACCCGGCCAGCACCCCGACCCAGCCGGAAACCAGAACCGCCACCCCGAGACCTGCCAGCGGTGCCACCAGCACCATCGGACGCCGGCGACGGGATCGACGATCGGGCGGCGTGGCCCGCGGCGCGACGCGCGACAGCCGTCCGGCGCTGCCACCGGAGCGGCGACCGACCAGCGCCACAATCGCGGCGAGGCCGACCAGGCTGGCGGCCGCCACCACCGGGGCCCCGGCACCGGCCGTCATGTCGGCACCGCCGCGCCGGCCCGGGTCAGCCGAAGCGTCCAGGCAACACCGGCGAACTGCAGCGCCAACGCGACCACGGCGCAGCCGGCGCCGATTCCCGTGTGCCACAACAGGTGCAGCGGATGGGCACCGATCGCGTAGCCAAGGCCGATCCCGGCCAGGGGCAGCAAGGCCAGCAGCGCCGCGGTGACCCGGTTGCCGGCGGCCTGTGCCGCGGCTGTGCGGCGAAGCCGTTCGCGTTCGGACAGCTCGGTCTGCAGCCGGTCGAGCAGATCGGCCAGCGGTGCGCCGGTGCCGGCGGCAAGTCGCCAGGCGACCGCCAGGCGCGCGGTGATGTCCGCGCGGGACGGCTCGGCGTCGGTGGCCAGCACCGCGGCGGGGTCGTCCGGTACGACCGGGCCCGGTGCGGCCAGTGGCTCGACGTCGGTGCCCGCCAGACGTGGCCACACGTGGCCGAGTGCCTGGGACGGAGCGAGACCGGCCTGCAGATCGTCGGCGAGCGCTGTCACCGCGTCCAGGGCCGCGGCGCGAAGGCGGCCGGCCCGCTGGGCCGCTCGGCGCCGGAACATCAGGTACGCACCGAAACCGGAGTAGGCGCCGCACACCAGCGCCGCGACCGGGCCGGCGGTCGTCGCGCCGACCAGCCCGCCAAGCAGTGCCGCGAGCGCCGCGCCGGTACGGGTCGAGCGGGTGACGGTGCGTCGGGCCCACCGAACGAGCCGAACCGCGGTGCTCGACGGCGTCGTCCGGATGCCGGCCATCCGGCGCCGGCCCCGCCGGCTCGGCAGCACGAGCAGCAGGGCGGCCCCGCCGAGGGTGAGGCCGGCGAGGAGTTCGGTCATGCTCCGCCACCCGAGGCGGCGGTACCCAGCAGCGACGGCACGGGCACGTCGCGGTCGCTCAGCAGGCGGGCGAGCGCCGCAGCGGCCGGCTGGACACCGGCACCGCGGTGCCACACCGGCGTGGCGAGCACCCGATCGTCCGGGCCACTCGGGGTCAGCAGGCAGATCTCGTCGAGCACACGCCCCGACGGGCTGCGGCGAAGGTGCAGCACGACCCGTAGCGCGGAACGCAGTTGGGCGTGCAGGGCAGCACGCTCCAGCCCGCCGAGCAGGCCGAGCGCCTCGAGCCGGGCCGGCACGTCGCGCGGAGCGTTGGCGTGCAGCGTGCCGGCACCACCCTCATGCCCGGTGTTCAGTGCGGCAAGCAGCTCCACGATCTCCGCGCCCCGGCATTCACCGATGACCAGGCGGTCCGGACGCATCCGCAGTGCCTGACGCACCAGGTCGCGCAGGGTCACCTCGCCCGCGCCCTCGGCGTTCGCCGGTCGCGCGGTCAGGCCGACCACGTGCGGGTGGCTCGGCCGCAGCTCGGCGGCGTCTTCGACAACCACGATGCGCTCGGTCACCGGCACCTGGCCGAGCAGCGTCGACAGCATCGTCGTCTTTCCCGAACCGGTGCCGCCGGTCACCAGGTAGGCGAGACGGGCGTCGACGATCGCGATCAACACGTCGGCGACCGCGGGGGTGATCGTGCCCGCCGCGATCAGCTCGTCGATGCCGAAGGCACGGTGCCGGAACGTGCGCAGCGACAGGTAGGGCCCGCCGGGCGCCACCGGGGGCAGCATGGCGTGCAACCGGGTGCCGTCGGGGAGCCGGGCATCCACGAACGGGTGGGCATCGTCGAGCGCGCGCCCGCAACCGGCGGCGAGGCGTTGGGCGAGCCGGCGGACCGGGTCGGTGCCCAGCCAGCGGACCGGAACCCGCACCAGACCGGCGCCCCGATCACACCAGACCTCACGTCCGTTGACCAGTACGTCGGTGACCCGCGGATCGGCCAGCAACGGATCGAGCGGGCCGGCACCGATCAGGTCGCGCCGCAGCTCGTCGGCCATCGCCAGCAACGCACGATCGCCCAGCGCCGCACCGCACTCGGCCCGCACGGCCGCAACGATCGCGGCCGGGCTTGCCGCGCTTCCGTTGCGCGCCAGTCGTTGCCGTACCCGATCGGTCAGCTCCTCGTCGACGGACATCAGGCCACCTCGCGTCCGGTGTGCGCGGTCAGCTCGGCCACCAGTTGTCCGCAGAGTTCGGCCAACGGGCCGCGACCGGACCCGGTCGGCGGATCACCGCGCTCCAGAGCCGCAGCGAGGTCCGGCTCGGGCCGAAGCACACCGGCCACCGGGAGCCCGAGGGCGGCGCCGACGTCACGAGCGGTCAGTCCGCCCGGCGCCGGCCCGCGCACCACCACTCGCAACGACCGGCAGTGCGGCCCGACCTGGGTGGCAACCCGAACCGCGGCCGCACACGCCCTGATGTCGGCGGTCACCGGCATCAGCACCTCACTGGCCGCCTGCACGCCACACATCGCGGCCGGGCCCAGGCTGCGGGGAAGGTCGATGACCACGAGGTCACCGCCGCGCCGGCCGGCGTCGAGAGTCGCCTCCATCGCCTCGACCGGAACCTCGATCTCGTCGCCGCGATCCCAGGAGACCATGGCGAGTTCGCCCTGCCGGGGCAGGCCGGCGCGCAGCGCCGCCACGTCGACCCGGCCTCGGGCCGCGGAGAGTTCGGGCCAGCGCAGCCCTTGCGCGCCTTCGGCGCCGAGGAGCAGGTCGACCCCACCGCCCAACGGGTCCGCGTCGACCAGCATCGTCCGCAGCCCGGTGCGCGCGGCGGTCAGCGCCAGCCCCGCGGCCAGTACGCTCGCGCCGGCGCCGCCGCGGCCCCCGATCACCGCGACGACCGGCGCCGACTCGCGATAGCGGGCACCGGCGCTGCCGAACCGTTCGGTCAGCCAGCCCGCGGCGGCTGGCAGCACCACGACGTGGTCGGCGTCGAGTTGGCTCGCCACCCGCCAGGAACCGCCATCGTCGGACACCGGCTCGTAGGTTCCGTCGCCCTGCTCGGACAGCCGTGTCACCAGCACCAGGCCGCGACGTCGCGGCAGCCGAGCTCGTACGCATCCGGTCACCGCGTCGGCGCCGATCACCACCAGCGTGGCCGTGCGCCAGTACTGGCGGGCGGCGGTGGCGTCCGGTGCGACGTCGACATCACCACAGCCGGCGGCGGCGAGCGCGAGCAACTCGTCCAGCAGCTGGGCATCGCCGGTCACCACCAGCGGGCGCGGCTCGGCGTCGGGCGGATCGGAAGTGTCCATGGCCATCGGTGCCTCCGGGTCGGTGAGCTGACCGCCCCACCGTCCTGCCGCCGCAGCGTGCCGGCGACCGGCTCACCGCGATCTGTGGACAACCCGACCCCCTGTGGACAACCTGGCCGCAGCCGCCGATCCGCGCTATCGCGCGCGATCCGTGGGCACGCGCGGCGCCCCGCAAGTCGTTTGCACCGGGACGGGGCCACTCAGTACGCTCGGGTGAGCTGCCGCCGTTCATCGGAGTCGACATTGATCTTCTGAGGTGTACAGACACCGCGAGCACCGGGGTTCTCCCAGCGTCGCGCGCCTGACCTCGGATGGCAGCTGACATCCCGACACGCCGCAACACCGTTTCACGGTGCGGCTGTCCACTGGTGCGTTCCCCGTGCAGGTGCTTCGCGTCCTGCCACTGCCCACCTCCAGCGGGGAGCCATGCCATGTCCGCATCGATCGTCTGCTCGAATCTCGGTTTCACCTGGCCGGACGGTGACGTCGTCCTCGACCGGCTCGACCTGACGGTCGGCCCCGGCCGTACCGGGCTGATCGGGGTCAACGGCTCCGGGAAGTCCACGCTGCTGCGGCTGATCGCCGGCGAGCTCGAACCGACGTACGGCACCATCAACGTCACCGGCGAACTGGGGTACCTACCACAGAACCTGATCCTCGCCTCGGCACGACGGGTAGACGACGTGCTCGGCCTGGTGGAGATCCGGGCCGCGATCCGCGCGATCGAACGCGGCGACGCCGACGAGCGGCACTTCGCGGCCGTCGGCGACCGGTGGGATGCCGAGGAACGTACCCGCGCCGCCCTCGATCGGCTCGGGCTCGGGCATGTCACGCTGGACCAGCGGGTCGGTGAGCTCTCCGGCGGCGAGCTGGTACTGCTCGGTCTCGCCGCGCAGTTCCTGCGGCGGCCGGGCGTGCTGCTGCTCGACGAGCCGACCAACAACCTGGATCTGGCCGCCCGACACCTGGTGTACCAGGCGATCCGCGACTGGTCGGGTGTGCTGGTGCTCGTCTCGCACGATCGCGGGCTCCTGCGACACGTCGACCGGATCGGCGAGCTGCGGTCCGGATCGGTGACGTTCCACGGTGGCAACCTCGACGACCACGAGCGCGCGGTCGCCATCGAGCAGGAGGCGGCCGAGCGGATGGTGCGCGTCGCCGAGTCCGATCTCCAGCGACAGCGGCGGGAGCTGGCCGAGGCGCGCACGAAGCTGGACCGGCGCGCACGGTACGGCCAGAAGCAGTGGGACACCAAGCGGGAGCCGAAGGTACGGATGCGCAAGCGGCAGGAGGATGCGCAGATCGCCGCCGGCAAGCACCGCAACCTGCACCTGGACAGGGTGGCGCAGGCCAGGGATCGACTTCGGGAGACCGAAACGGCGGTACGCGCCGACGACGAGATCCGGATCGACCTGCCGGCAACGTCGGTGCCGTCCGGCAAGGAGGTGCTCACACTGTCCGATGTGGAGCTTCGGCACGGCCCGACGGTGCGGCTCGCGGTACGCGGGCCGGAGCGGATCGCGCTCGTCGGGGCGAACGGCGCCGGCAAGACCACGCTGCTGCAGACAATTGCCGGGGCGATCCCGCCACGCTCGGGAACGGTCGACGTGCCGGTGCCGGTGCGCTGGCTGCCGCAGCGCCTCGACCTGCTGGACGACGCGCTGTCCGCCGCCGAGAACGTCGCCCGCGCGGCGCCGACCGCCTCGAACAACGCGATCCGCGCCCAGCTGGCGCGGTTCCTGTTGCGCGGCAACCGGGCGGACCGGCGCGCCGGCAGCCTGTCCGGCGGTGAGCGGTTCCGGGCGACGCTGGCCACGCTGCTGCTGGCCGAGCCGGCACCGCAGCTGTTGCTGCTGGACGAGCCGACCAACAACCTGGACCTGGCGAGCGTCCGCCAGCTGGCCCAGGCGCTGGGGTCCTACGCCGGCGCACTCGTCGTGGCCAGCCACGACGTCGCGTTCCTGCGCACCATCGGGGTGACCCGATGGGTACGCCTGGAGTCGACGCTGACGAACACCGACCCGCTGTAGCCATCCCCGGCCACCGCGGCCAGCCGAAGCCCGGCCGTCCGCTCTCCGCTGCTGCTGCGCCTTCCGCTCATCGCTGCAGACCGGCCGAAGTCCCGGTCGTCCGGCCACCCGAGCCCGTACCTTCCGGTCACCGTCCCGGGCTCGGCCGAAGGTTGGCCTCCTGGTCGTCGCCGCGGGGCGGCCGGAGTCCGGCCTTGTGCAAGATGTCGAGAATCGCGGTCACCTTCCGCGCGTTGTACGCGGACACCGACCACGGCTGGTCCGCCGCCGCCCGCCGTTTCGCGGCCTGGTAGGTGGCCTGATCGTCGGGATGGGACCGTAGCCAGTCACGGAAGATCAGGTGCCGCAGGTGCTCGTCGCAGTCCGGACCGAACACGTGCAGGTTCACGGTGTGGCCGTCGTTCCAGCAGCAGCGATGCTGGTACCAAGCCGGTTCCCTGGTTCGCAGCACGTACCCGAGCGGTTCCAGCACGGGCAGGTAGGCGGGCTCGTCGGCCGGATCGGGCACGATCAGGTCGATGTCGACCCGGTTCTGCGCCGCCAGCCCGGGTACCGCCGTCGACCCGACACGCTCGACGGCGATCGCGTGAGCGCCCAGCGCGGCGCGGATCCGAACCCGTTCCCGGGCGAACAAGCTCGGCCAGGCCGGGTCGTACGGCGTCATCGTGATGGCCGCCGCGGGCACATCGACCGACCGGTCGCCCACGGCGCCGGCCGCGATGCGCTCACGGCTGAGCTGGTTCGCCGGATCCGGCAGCGGCGGTACGCGCATGTCATCGAGCGTATGCCCCACGCACGGGTCGTCGGCACCTGGCGCTGGCAGGTCGTGGTACTTGACCCTCACGTGGCGTCATGCCGCATGGTCGAGGAATGGCGGAGCACCTGACCGTGGGACGCGTGGCCGAGCTGGCCGGGGTGAGCGTCCGCACGCTGCACCATGACGACGAGATCGGGCTCGTCCGGCCGTCCGCACGGACCGCGGCCGGCTACCGGGCCTACCTCGCCGACGACATCGAACGGCTGCGCGAGGTGCTCGCGTACCGGCGGCTGGGCTTCGGGCTGCGCGAGATCGCCGATCTGGTCGACGATCCGGCCGCCGACGCCATCGGCCACCTGCGCCGGCTGCGCGGCCTGCTGCTCGAACAGCGCGACCGGGCGGCCGCCATGGTGACCGCCATCGACCAGGAACTGGAGGCTCGGGCCATGGGGATCAGGACGACACCGGAGGACCAACTCAGGGTGTTCGGCGCGCAGCTGTACGAGGTCATCGGGTCCGCGTACCCGGCGACGCGACGCACCGAGCCCCGGATCGCGGAACGGATCTGGGCGGCGCTTGGCGACGCCCGGACGGTACTCAACGTCGGCGCGGGGACCGGTTCGTACGAGCCGCCCGACCGCGACGTCACCGCCGTGGAACCGTCGGCGGTGATGCGGGCCCAACGTCCCGCGGGCGCCGCACCGTGCGTGGCCGCGAGCGCCGAGAGCCTGCCGTTCGAGGACCGGTCCTTCGATGCCGCGATGGCGGTCAGTACCGTGCACCACTGGCCGGACCCGGTCGCCGGGCTGCGCGAGATGCGTCGGGTGGCCCGCCGGGTCGTGGTGTTCACGTACGACGCCAGCAGCCCCGGGTGGCAGGACCGGTTCTGGCTCACCCGCGACTACCTGCCCGAGTTTGCCGAGCTGTTGTCGGGCCGGCCAGCACTGGCCGACCTGACCCGTGCGATCGGTGGACGGGCGGAGCCGGTACCCGTGCCGTGGGACTGCACCGACGGGTTCTTCGAGGCGCACTGGCGGCGACCCGAGGCGTACCTGGACGAGCAGGTCCGCCGCGCGGTGTCGGTCTGGACCCGGGTCGGGCCGTCGGCCGAACTGCGGGCGGTCGAGAACCTCCGCGCCGATCTCGCCTCCGGCCGCTGGGCCGAACGCAACCGCGACCTGCTCGACCTCGACGCGGCGGAACTGGGCCTCCGCCTCCTCACCGCCTGAACCAGCTACCGTTCCCGGTCGACACCTCCAAGTCCACCGTGGAGTGGATGAGCCGGCAGCGGGCCGCACTGCGCACCGGCACCATGCCCGAGCCGCATCGCGTCGTGGCTGGCCGCCGTGCTTGCTGAGCCGGCAGCGGTCGGCACCGTGTTGGTGCCGCACCATCCGCCTATCGCGCCGATCGATTCGCCGCTGCTGGGTTCGGTGAACCTTGCCGATGCCGACCGGCTCGGCAGCGTGGTCCGCGGTCCGGACGTTCGGGCGCTGCTGTGCGAACACTTCCACCTGCAATTGACCGGCGTCACCCACACCGGTATACCGGTGTGGGTGACGCCAGGTGTGGTCACGCGCATCGACCGCACCGCACCGCCGCACCTGGAACGCGCCGTACTCGGCGCGAGCGCAACCGTGGTCGACCTTGATGTGTCTGGCGGACCGATGTTCCATGCGTTGCATGCACGCGACCCACGCGCCGGCACGACCGCCTACCTGGTCGACGCGCCTTCGGGCGCTGACGCGGTGGAAGAAGAAGACCGCCTCATCAGCTGACCGCTCGTCTGGCTCGCTGCGGGTGCGGGGCCGCGCTGGGGCGACTGCGCGGGGATTCCTTGGAGTGCCGTGGATCTGGACAATGCCGTGCTGCATGTGGCTCAGGTCGCCGTGGAGACGTCGCACAGCGTCGAGCTACGTCCGTACCCGAAAACGGAGGCTGGGCGGCGTAACGGCCCCGATGGGCGCCGGGCTGTCGGCCATCCTGCGGGAGTACCGGGAGATGACCGGCAACCCGTCGGACCGTGACCTCGCCGTGCTGAGTCGCGTCGGCCGTCCGATGCGTCGCGCCAACTTCCGCAAGCGGGTGTGGCGTCCGGCGCTGGTACGTGCCGGCCTGCTCGGCGCCGTTACCGAGACCACCGACGGTCGCTGGCGCGCTGAGTGGCCTGCCGCGGACGGTATCGAGGGTCGACCACGCTGAACCTGTACACGCATCCGTCCGCGGGCTTCGAGGAGCGGATTCGGCGGTCCATCGACGGCGAGTCTCCTGACTTTCTGCTGACTTCTGGGCCGGACGACCAGGACGACGACGGTGCGGCCGGCGTGCCCCTCCCGGCCTAAGCTGCACGAACGTTCAGGAACACACAACCCCGGGATAGGGACGACCCCCGCCGGGGGGTGGCGGGGGCCGTCAGGGGGGCCGGCTCCGGGGGGGTCGAGCCGGGCCCACTCAGCGGTCACGGGGGGTGCAACCGCCGAGAGTGTGGTGACGAGCCGGAAGCGACTGCCTCGGCCCGCATGCACCTACTCCATAAGGATGCCCGAGATCGAGGCGCGACGTCGAGTAGTAGCAGGAATCCGGCGCACGTACCTCCACCTTCAGGGTGCAACCGTTCGGCCACCCAGCGCGGCCCACCGACCGGGACACGAACCGCCCGGTCGAGGCGAGTGTCGGTGGTGATGAATACACTCGGCCCGTGGGCCCAGGCGCCGCTTTCTTCGATCTCGACCGGACAGTGATCGCGACGTCGAGCGCTTTGGCATTCGCGCGGCCGTTCTACCGCGACGGCTTGTTGAACCGCCGCGACGTGGTCGCCAGTGGGTACACGCAGGCGGTGTACAAGTTGGCCGGCGCGGGCGACGAGCAGATGGCGAGAATCCGCGACCAGTTGGCCACCATGAGCCGCGGCTGGCCCGTTGACCAGGTAAGACGGATCGTCGCCGGCGCGATCGACGAGCTGATCGCGCCCTACGTGTACGCCGAGGCGCTGGTGTTGATCGAGCAGCACCGGGCGGCCGGGCGTGACATTGTGCTCGTCTCGTCCTCGGGCGAGGAGATGGTCCGACCGATTGCGCGATTGGTTGGCGCGGACGATGTGATCGCCACCCGGATGGCGATCCGGGACGGCCGGTTCACCGGCGAGGTCGACTTCTATGCCGCCGGCGAGAGCAAAGCGGAGGCGGTGCGGGAATTGGCGACCCGAAACGGCTACGATCTTGCGACCTGTTACGCCTACTCCGATTCCGTGAGCGATGTACCGCTCCTGTCAACTGTCGGATATCCGACAGTTGTCAACGCGGATCGCGGACTGCGCCGTGTCGCCCGGGAGCGTCAGTGGCCGCTGCTGGCCTTCCGGAACCCCGTTCCGACCCCGCTGACCCGCATCCGGTACGTGCTGAGCCGACCGCCCGGCGGGTCCCTGGTCCCGATGGCCGCCATCGTCACCGCGGGCGCCGCCGTCACCGCCGCCATCTGGTACGCACGCCGTCGCCGCCCCACCGCACGGATCGAGCCGGCGCCGCAGCGACCCGGCGCCTGAGCCAGGGTCGCACCGCACCGGCACGCCAGCGGGCCGGGGCCCGACGGCCGTTCCCGCACGCCGCCGGCCCCCGGCATCCGTACCCTGCCGGCTCCCGCACCCGTTCCCCGCCCCACACCAACCATGCCCGTACAACGACACCCGTCCCCTGCCGGCGCGTCGGGTCGTTTCAGGAGCGCTCCCGTTCGTGCCGTGCCGGCGCATTCCCCCTCGTGCCGTATCCGTGGGCGGGCGACCATGCGCGGAACGCACGCCCGCGCGGCCGCGGCGGTGGCCAAGGCACCAACGCACCAACGCACCGACGCACCGGCCGACCGTTCTTCGGTCAGGATTCCCTGGCGTACAACGGGTTCGGCACCTCACCGGACGCGCCGATGGCGTGCCGCAGCGGACGGTCGGCGTAGCCGGTGACGAGCAGCCGGTCGGCGTTGAGCCGGTAGCGCGGGAACGTCGGCCCGAGCAGCGGGTACTCGTCGAAGCGGGCCGCAAGCTGCGGCTCGGCACGCTGCACCGACCGGACCGCCTCGCGGGCGATCGACCAGAACTGCGGCTCCGGTACGTCGAGCTGGTCGGCGCACAGCGGTGCCAGGTAACGGAAGTGGCCGATCAGTACGCTGTCCACCACGTGCTGGGCGATCAGCTTCGGCGCCTTGCGCGGCACGATGCCGGCCGGTTCCGGCAGCCGTTCCGGTACCACCGTGTCGGACAGTTCCAGGTCGTCGACGAGGTCCTTGAGCAGCAGCCGGCGTGGCAGCTCGTCCGCGTCGAAGGTGACGAGCGCGTTCTGGCCGTGCGGGTTGACGGTCAGCCCGTACCGGTAGAGCAGGTGCACGAGCGGTCGCAGCACCGTGCGAGCCAGCGCGGTCAGCCACTCGGCCGGCGACCGGCCGGAGGCCGACACCAGTTCTGCCAGCAGCGATCGGCCCGCTGCGTCCACATGCAACAGTGCGGCGAGTGACCGGGCGCGTTCACCGTCAGCCAGGGCCGGGGTGACCGGCTCGCGCCAGATACACCCCAGCGTCTCCAGCTGCCGGTACGGCACACCGTCCACGTCGGACAGGTACGGGTGGCGCACCGTCACCGAGGCGACCTCGCCGAGCAGTACCGTGCCGGCCAGGAACTCGTCGGCCGCCACCAACCCCTGTACCCACGCGGTGAGCACCGGCGCGCCGGCGGTGCAGTGTGGCGGGATGCCCCGCCACACCGAGGTGTTCAGGATCGACACCGGCAGCTTCACGTCGTACCGGCCCCGGTCGCTCAGGTTCGTCATCGTCCGGATCGACTGCTGCGCCAGGTACCGGTCCGGTGAGTCGCCGAGCGGCACGATGCGACGCTGCGCGATCTCTCCCGCGTACCCAACCGAGATCTGCCGGTCCCACTGCCACGGATGCACCGGCAGCCACACGTACGCGTCCGGGTCGAGACCGGCGTCGCGCAGCCCGGCGGCGAACCGCGCCTCGGTCGCCGCACCGAGCTCCGACCGGCGTACCGCGTGTTCGGACAGCCCCGGGGTACCGGTGAAGGTGGCGAGACCACGATGGACGGCCACCCAGCGCAGCCGCAGCGACCGCCGAGCCTCCGGCGCGTACCGGCGCAGATCCGTTGCCCCGAACCCGATCCGGCCCTTGTTGGCCACCAGCCACGGGTGGCCGGTGAGGTGGCCCTCGAGTTCGGCGTGGTCCAAGGTACGCAGCTTGGCGACCGGCAGGTCGTCCGCGCTCGCGTCCGCGGCGAGGGTCGCGGACAGCTCACCGAGGTACCCGGCGAGCGTCGCCGCGTCGACGCCCATCGTCGGCGCCGCATCGACGGCGAGCCGCTGCACGTCCCAGGCCGGCGCGCCGCCGCGGTTGCCGAGCAGACCCGGCGCGTACCGCCGGATCGAGTCCGGGCGGACCCGCAGCGTGCCGAAGGCACCGGCGCGGGCGGCGAACTCGTACCCGACGTCGCCGGCCAGGTCGATCCGGTACGCGCCGGCGCTCGTCTCGACCGGCGTCAACAAGCCCTCGTAGCACCATTCGCTCAGCGCCTTGGCGGCGAGGGCACGGTTCACGTCGCGCCAGCGTTCGTCGTTCACCGGACACCGCCGAAGGTCTGGAACGCGGTTCGCTTCGGCAGCCGGAACGCCTCCCGGCCGGTGACGGCGTTCAGGATCGTCGCCGACCGGTACGCGCCGATGCCGAGGTCGGGTGCCGCGGCGCCGTGCGTGTGCAGTTCCGCGTTCTGCACGTACAGCCCGCCGGACACCACGGGTGCGGTACGGATCCGGTGCTGCGCGTCGATGCGGTAGCGGCCCTGCTCGTCCCAGTCGATCAACGACCGCACCGGGTCCAGCAGCGCGGGCGGCTCGGCCGCGTAGCCGGTGGCGGCGACGACCGCGTCGGCCCGGAGCTTCCCGCTGCTGCCGGTGTCGGCGTGCGTGCAGGACAGCTCGATGCCGTCGCTGTCCCTGGTCGCGTCCGCTATCGTGGTCGCGGGATACAGCCGCACCGGCGGCAGCGTGTCGTCGATCAGCCGGTGGTAGAGCTCGCCGTGGATCGCGTCGATCGTCTCGCTGTCGATCCCCTTGTACAGCTGCCATTGCGTCCCGATCAACCGGTCCCGCACCGCGGGCTCCAGCCGGTGGAAGTAGTGCATGTACTCCGGCGTGGTGTACTCCAGCACCAGCTTGGTGTAGTCCAGCGGCGCGAACCCGGCGGTACGGGTCAGCCAGCTCACCGCCCAGCCGCGCTCACGCTGCCGCCGCAACAGGTCGAGGAACACCTCCGCGCCGGACTGGCCGGAGCCGACCACGGCGACGTGCCGCACATCGCCGCCCCAGCCGTCCGCTGTAGACAGGTAGGACGCGGAGTGGATCACCCGGTCGCCGCGGATCGCCCGCAGCGGCGCCGGCAGTACCGGTCGGGTGCCGACGCCGAGCACCACGTGCCGGGCCTCCACGGTTCGCTCCCGGGCCGAGTCGCGCAGCCGTACCGTCCACAGTCGATGCTCGGGATTCCAGTCCAGCGCGGTGACCTCCACCCCGAAGTGGGTGGACGGCAGCCGTTCCGCGGCCCAGCCGCAGTAGTCGGCGTACTCCCGGCGCGGCAGGTGGAACCGTTCCGCCACGTAGAACTGGTACATCCGGTCCCGGTCGGCCAGGTAGGACAGGAACGACCACCGGCTGGTCGGCCGTACCAGGCTGACCAGGTCGGCGAGGAAGCTCACCTGCACCGTGGCCCAGTCGAACAGCACGCCGGGGTGCCAGTCGAACCGCGGCTTCGCGTCGTACGCGGCGAACCGCAGCTCGGGCATGTCGTCGGCCAGCGCCGCCAGCGCCAGGTTGAACGGACCGATCCCGACCGCCACCACATCCAACGTCTCGCTCACACCGCACTCCCCTCACCATCGCGCGGTGCCGGTGCCGGTGGCGTGCTCCGGCGTTCGGCGATCAGCAGTGCCGCGGTCTTGTCCGGGAGCCGGATCTCGCCGCGGTGGGCGAACCCGGCGCGCCGGAACGCCCGTACCGAGGCGGTGTTGCGCACGTCCGGCTCGGCGACCACCCGGGTGCAGGCCGGATCGGCGGCGAACAGGCCGTCGCGGACCGCGGCAAGCAGGGCGCTACCCAGCCCGCGCCCGGTCAGCGCCGGATCGCCGATCAGCACGTGCACCCCGATGTCGGTCGGCCTTGCGGGGTAGGCGGCGCCGACGGGTTCGACCGCCGCCCGGTAGAGCTCCCAGTACGCCACGGGTACGCCGGCGAGGAGCCCGAGCATCGGCCGGGAGACCCGCCCGGCGAGCAGACCGGTGAGGTAGTCCCGTACCCGGTCTGCCGGCCAGTCCTGCTGCCAGTAGCGGGCGACGTGCGGGCGGTTCATCCAGTCGTGCACCAGATCCAGGTCGTTGTCGACCCGAACCGGTCGCAGGGTCAGGATGCCGCGCCCGGTCGGCACCGAGAGCCCGTCCGGCAGCCGGCGACAGCCGGCCCCGACAGGGGTTGCGGCGTGAGGGGCGCCGTCGACGGCGTTCATCGTGCCTCCCGCACGGGATTCGGTACGGTCAGGTAGATCGACTGCCGGTCCACCGGTGCGAGCACCTCGTCGATGCCGGCCAGCCGGGTGGCGAGGTTCGCCTTGCGCGGCAACCGGTCCGCGGTCAACCACCGGCGTACCAGGCCGCTGCTCGTGTCGTGGCCGCGGGACACGATGGCGCGCAACCCGTCCCGCAGCGCGCCGAGCAGGTCGCGCTCGTCCGCGACACCGGCCGCACCCAGCGCGGACACTGGCGCGAACGCCTGGTTGAACAGCAGGTAGTAGGTGAGTCGATCGTCCACTATGGAGTCCTCGGTCACCGCCAGGGTGGACTCCGTTGCGCCGGTGGCGGCCAGTACCGCCGGCAGCGCGGAGGTGGCCAGGTAGTAGCCCTGGTTGTCCCGGTACCAACCGGTGTCCGGCCAGCCGTCGCCGTCCAGCAGCACCAGCGTGTTCTGCTGGTGCGCCTCCAACCCGATCCCGGTCGTCGCGTACAGCAGCACCATCGGCGCGAGTACCCGATCCACGTACCGGCGCACCCACTCGGTGGCGACGGTGGCGGTGGATCGACCGGCGGCGAGACCGCGCACCAGCCGTACGACGGTGGTGTCCCGCACCCCGGGCTGCGGCGCGACGAGCCCCGCCAGTACCCGGGCGGCGGTCAGGCCGGGCGGCGCCTCCCGTACCGACACGTCGAGCTGGGTCGGCGTGCCGTCCGGATGCTGCACGCTCGCGTATGCCGGGTCCGCCAGGATCCGGAACTTCGGGTACGCGGCGGCGACCGGTGCGGCGATCCCGGCCGCCAGCAACCGCTGCACCTCCAGCCCGCGGACCAGCTCGGTCGGGGTGTTCTCCCGCCGCGAGTTGGTGATCCGCAGCCCGAGCGAGAGCTTCAGCATCACCGGATGGCCGGGCCGGTACACGGTGCGCAGCGACGAGGTCGGATACCAGTCCGGTCCGGCCGGCCCGAGCGGTTCGATCCGACCATCGTCGATCAGCTGGCGGAAACCGCTGCGGTGCAACAGATCGGCGGCCTGCCACGGATGGGCGGGCAGGATCGGCCGGGCGTCGCCGGTGGGTGCGCCGAGCAGCTCGGGCAGTGGCGCCGACAGCGCGGGATGCGGCACCGAGCCGGTCCGTACCAGGTCCGGGTCGACCGCGAACCAGTGCAGCGGGAACCGGCCGCGCAGCTCGGGTGCGTACCGCGCGTCCTCGTCCGGGTCGATGCCGTCCCTGCTCTTGGCGGCCGGATGCAGCAGGTGCCCGAGCAACAGATCCTGCTCGGCGGCAAGGAACCCGTCCGCCGCGCGCATGGTCGCCCATCGAGTGGCGGCAGGCGGTGCGGAGACGGCGCCTGGCTCCGGGATCGGCGGTTGCGCCGAACCGCCGTCCGTGGCCGCCTCGGCGGCGCGCGCCCGAAGGTACCGGTCGATCCGCCCGGCGCTGTCCGCGACCCGTGCCACCAGATCGGGATCGTCGCCGGTCAGCAGCGCCGCGAGAGCGGCCGCGGACCCGACCGCACCGTCTACTGTGGACACCGGGCCGAACCCGTGCAGCCCGGTGGCCGAGCGGTACCGGACGTCCACCGTGACGGCGCCGCCGCCGGGCAGTCGCAGCCGCAGCGGGCCGCGTTCGGGTACCGGTACCGCGTTGTCCAGCACGTAGCACCGCAGCAGCGCCTCGATCGCCGCCCGCTCGCCGGCGCTCGGCGCCGCGTTCGGCCGGGTCGCGGGCGTCTCCAGCGTCGTCATGCCGCCTCCCGTTCCTGATCGCCGGCGGCCAGGACGGCGTCCACGAGGTCGTCCACGTCCACGGTGCGGGCGGCCGGGTTGAGCAGCGTCAGCTTCAGGTGCACACCGCGGCCGGCGATGGTGGTACGGCCGACCAGGGCGGCACCGGTGCGCAGCAGCCGGCGCCGCAGCCGCCCGTTCAGCGCGTCCGGGTCGGGGCCGCGGTGCCGGAACACCACCGTGGTCAGCGTCGCGCCCGCGGCGAGCTCCAGCCGGGGCTCGGCCTCGATCCGCCGCTGCGCGTACCGGGCGAGGTGGTGGCAGCGGTCCAGCAGCGCACCGAGCCCATCGGCACCGAGCGCCAGGAACGTCGCCGCGACCTTCACCGCGTCCGCGCGGCGGGTGGTGGCGAGCGCGGACCGGTCCAGCAGCCCGTCGTACCCGGCCGCACCGTCGTCGGCGGGGTTGAGGTAGTCGACCCGGTGCGGCGCGAAGTCGGCGCCGTCGGCCACCAGCAGCACGCTCGCCGGCGCCGGCTGCCAGCCGAGCTTGTGCAGGTCCAGCGTCACCGAGTCGGCCGCGGCGATCCCGGCGAGCAGTCCGCGCAGCCGGGCCGAGAACACCGCACCACCGCCGTACGCGGCGTCCACGTGCAGCCGGCACCCGTACCGCCGGGCCAGCTCGGCGCACGCCGGCAGCGGGTCGATGCTGCCGAAGTCGGTGGTACCGGCGGTGGCTACGATCGCCACCGGCACCTCGTCGGCGGCCAGCCCGGCGAGCGCGCCGGCAAGCAGGTCGTCCCGCAGCCGGTACCGCGCGTCCACCGGTACGGTGTGCACCGCGTCCGCGCCCAGTCCCAGCACCGCACACGCGCGGGACACCGAGAAGTGCGCGACCGCGGAGCAGAACACCACCGGCCGCGCACCCGCCGCGAGCCGGTCGGCCACCGCGCCCCGCGCGATCAGCAGGGCGTGCAGGTTGGAGGCGGTACCGCCGGAGGTGAAGACGCCGTCCGCGGTCCCGGGCAGCCCGAGCCGGTCGGCCAGCGCGCGCACCACGTGCCGCTCGATCTCCACCGCGTACGGCCCGGAGTCCCACGTGTCGACGCTCGCGTTGAGCGCGGCCACGATCGCCTCCACCGCCGCCGGTACGCCGAGCGTCGGCGGCTGCAGGTGCGCCGCCGCGCCCGGGTCGGCCAGGTCGACGGCGCCGGTGGCGTACCGCCGGATCAGGTCGACGACCGCGGCGGCGCCCCGCCCGGCGTCCGGCAGCACGCCACCGCCGGCGGCAAGCTCGGCCCGTACCTGCTCCGCAAACTCGGCGGGAGTGCGGGCGGGCAGCGGCCCGGTGCGGTCGCGGAGCCCGGCCGCGGCGGCGGTGGCGAGCGCCGCGGTGAGTGGGGCGAGCCGGGCCAGACCCGCGGGCGTACCGGCGAGGTCGTCGGCGTCGATCGCCAGCGGCACCGTCGACCCCGCGGCCGGCGTCGACTCCGGAACCGCCGAGGCGCCCGAAGCCGGCACCGGAGTCGGCGCCGTCCGGCCCGGAGCCGGAGTCGGCGCCGTCCCGCTCGGAGCCGAGGGCGGCGTCGTCGGGTCCGGAGCTGGAGCTGGCGTCGTGGGGCTCGGGGCGGGGCCCGTTGACGGGCCCTGGGGCGGGGGCGCGGGGTGCGGCACGGCGGCCGGCACGGTGTCAGGCAAGATCATGACGTGCAGCTTAGGATAGCCTTTCCTAAGCTAACGACCCGCCCCCCGACCCGCACGGAGCGTTGCCCTTCCTGGGGAACTTCGAGCCGCACCCCTGGCGTGATTGCGCTGGTAGGCGTACAAATGGGCGTACGGAGCTGGGTCAGTCGAGCGGCACGGGGAGTGTCCGCAAGGCCGAGTCCGTGGCGCGACCACCCGGGGACCCACGTGCGATCAGCCGCGGAGGGCACAGTCGCCGGGACCGACGGTCACCGACCGCGCGGCCCTGAGTCGACGAACACGAATGCACGCCTGGTACCCCGGGCGGACGCGTGGCGACGGCGCCCCACCGAGGGCGCCGTCGATCTGTCCGCGGCCGGCTTCACCCGGCTCCGGTGCGCCGATCGGCGCGAGGGCAGCTCCGGTCATCGCGCGGGGCGACCGCAGGGGACGAGTCTGGTTTTCCGGTTCGGCTAGGGTCTGTGGCGAAGTCCGCGCGCCGGCCGCGTCGGCCCCTCGCTTCGTACGGCGTCCCTTACGCCGTGTGCGGCCCGTACCCACGTGCGGTCATCCGAGGCGCCACCGGTCGGGGATGCAGTGTCTGCCGCTGCTCGACATCCAAGGAGCCGTCCCGCATGCAGCCGAACGATCCGTCGCAGCCCCCTCCGTACGGGCAGCCTGGGCAACCCACGCCGCCGGCCGCCCAGCCCGCACCGGGCCAGCCGGTCCCGCCGCCCGGCCCGGTACCGCCGCCGAATTCCGGTCCGGCGCAACCGATGCCGGGGCCGGGCGGCTTCGACACCGGACTGCCGCAACCCTCCGGCGCGCCGTACGCACGACTGCCCGGGCCGGGATGGTCGCCGGAGCGGCGGATCCTGATCGGCGACGCGCTCACCGCGTTCGGCGGGCTGCTGGTGTTCGCGTTCTCGTTCGCCCCGTTCGTCGGGTACTCCGACGACTCGACCGTGCGCGACCTCGCCCGGGAGAACCTGCCCACCTGGTTCAGCGCCTGGGCCACCGAGACGTTCATGGCGCCGCTGACCTGGTTCGTGGTGCTCGGCGGGCTCATCTCGATCAGCCTGGCCGCGGCCCGGATGGCGGTACCGCGGGAGCGCGAGGTCGCCGGCTTCCGCACCGGCCACCTGCAGATCGGCGTCTCGATCTTCGTGTTCCTGGTGCTGTTCGGCTACGCCACATCGGCCAAGAGCATCATGTTCGGCCACGACCTCGGCGTGAGCATCACCAGCCTGGGCAGTTCCGAGGGACTGGACATGTCGCTCGGCTGGGGCGGTTACCTGATGCTGTTCGGTTCGCTCGTCGCGGCCGTCGGCGCGGTGCTCAGCCACCTGGAGATCGGCCCCACCGTGTACCCGCAGCCGCCGCGCCCGGCCGCACCGGTCGCCGCCGGCTACCCGCAGCAGCCCGGATACCCGCCGGCGCAGCAGGCGTACCCGCCGGCCGGTGGCGACCAGCCGACCGCGCCTTACCCCACCGTGCCGCAGCCCGGTCAGCCCGCGCCGCAGCCCCCCGCCGCCCAGCCCGCGCCGCCCGCGGGCCAACCGGTACCGCCGGCCGGGCAGCCCGCGCCACCCGCGGGCCAGCCGCTACCGCCCGGGGGTCAACCCGCACCGCCGGCCGGCCAGCCGGGTCAACCCGGGCCGCCGGCCGGCCAGCCGGGTCAGGCCGGCGGGCAGGTGGCGCCGCAGCCGCCGACCGGACAGACCTGGCCCCAGCAATAGGGCCCCTGCAGCCCGGCCCGGAGCCCGAGCGAGCGGAACCCGACGACCGCCGGTACCGATCGGTGCCGGCGGTCGTTCACGCCCGCCAGGTCACGGTCGGGACACGCGTGGTGGCCTGCCGAAACGATGCCCCACGGGTTGCACGACACGACTAGTGTCAGGCGACCCTGCTCGGGCGCCGCCCGTCCACACCCCCTCCCTCAAGGGACATTCCATGAGTCACCAGACAATCCTCGCCGAGATGACGTTGACCCCCGGCCAGTTCAAGGCCATCGCGGTCTTCTACGTCATCGCCGGCCTGATCTGCCTCGGCATCGGCGTCCTCAACCTGAGGAAGAAGAGCACCGGCAGCGGCGTGCTGTCGCTGCTCGTCGGCATCGCCGGCGTCGTGTACGGCGCGTACATCCTGATCGGTGACCCGGACACGGTCTGGGTCTCGTTCAAGATCTTCATCCTGCCGGTGATCGCGATCATCTACGGCATCGTCGCGCTGGTGAAGGGCAAGGCGGGCGGCTCGTCCAGCGGCCCGGCCCAGGCCGCGCCGTACAACGCGGCCGGTGCGCAGCCCGGCTGGAACCAGCAGCCCGGCCAGCCGATGCCCGGCCAGCCCGCGCCCGGCCAGCCGGCTCCCGGGCAGATGCCCGCCGGCCAGTACGGCCAGCCCGCCGGCTACCCGCAGGCGCAGCAGCCGGGCGCTGCCCCGACCGCGTACGGCCAGCCCGTCGCCCAGCAGCAGTGGGGCCAGGGCGCCGCGCCGCAGCCGGTGCAGCGCGACCCGCAGAGCCCGCCGCCCCCGCCGCCGGCGCAGACCGACCAGCCGCTCTGGCCGGGCCAGAACCGGTAACACCCGCGGTCGGACCGGCGAACCCAGCAACGCCGGTCCGACCCACCGCCTCGCGCACATCCGAACCCTCGACGCCGTGCACCGCCCGGCGCGCACCTGATCGACGCCCCAGGTGGGCGGCCCCTAGGGTCGGTCGAGTTGGTCCACCGCCCACTCGGCCCAGTCACGGCGCATCGCGCTGAACCGCAGTCCCCATTCGAGCGCCATCCGGCCGTAGCGGGACAGGTCGCTGTCGTCCCAGTCGATCGCCGTGCTGATGTGCTCCATCGCCGCCCGGTCGCGCTTGGCGTGCTCGAGCATCTCGTCCAGCACCGCTTCGCGTTGCTCCGGGTCGAGTACTCCAAGGAAGAACACCCGTAGCAGTGACGGGTTGCGGGTGGGTCGGCTCGGCTTGCTCTCGACGAGCCAGTGCTGGAGTTCGGCGCGGCCGGCGTCGGTCAGCGCGTACTCCTTGCGACCGCGCGGACCGGTCTCCGAGACGGTGATCAACTCGTCCGCGGCCAGCTTGGTCAGTTCGGTGTAGATCTGACTCTGGGACGCCGGCCAGACGTTGGCGAGCGATCCTTCGAAGAGTTTCAGCAGGTCGTACCCGCTGGCGGGGTGTTCGACCAGCAGACCCAGCAGCGCATGACGAAGACTCATGCCCCACACCCTACATTCCATACTTGACATGTCTCCAGAGCACCTTCTAGTTTTGACATGTCAGTTCTGGAGTGCCGGAGGAGCCCGCCATGTCGTACCTGCTCGCGTTCGCACCATGGATCGTCTACACGGTGGTTCCCTCGTCGCAGTGGCAGTGGGGTGCGCTCGCCGCACTGGCGCTGACTGCGGTGACGCTGGCCTGGTCATTCGCCCGGCGCCGGCCCATCGACTCGCTGATCATCCAGCTCGGCTCGGTGCTGTTCTTCGCCGCCGGTACCGCGTTGGCGTTCGCCGATCCGGACACCGCGCTGCACCCGTACCTGCCCGCGCTGGCGAACGGCTGGCTCGCGGTGATCTCGTGGTTCTCGCTGGCGATTCGGCGGCCGTTCACGTTGGGCATCGCCAAGCTCGATGCCCCGCGCGAGGCATGGCGCCAGCCGCTCTTCATCCGGACGAACGTGATCATCACGCTGGTCTGGGCGATCGCCTTCACTCTCGGCGGGGCCATGCTCGCGGCCGCTCGCGTGGCCGATGCCGGTACGGTCGTGGTCCTGGTGGTGCAGGTGGTGATCTTCGTGCTCCCGATGGCCTTCACCGTCCGGTACGTTGCGGCCGTGAAGCGCCGGGTCGCGCAGCTGCGGGCCCAGGCCGGCACAGCCCGGTAGCAAGCCGCGCCCCCGCCGAACGCCCCGCCGCAGCGCCGGCCGGTGCCACGATCAGGCGGTACGGGCGGCTTCCAGTGCGGCGGTCCGGTCGGCGCCGAGCCGTACC
Source organism: Actinocatenispora sera (assembly GCF_018324685.1). Taxonomy (NCBI): domain Bacteria; kingdom Bacillati; phylum Actinomycetota; class Actinomycetes; order Micromonosporales; family Micromonosporaceae; genus Actinocatenispora; species Actinocatenispora sera. The sequence continues at coordinate 586,863 of NZ_AP023354.1, forward strand.
GCCTCGGCGTAGTGACGCAGCCACGAGCGGACGCCGTCCTCGGTGCCGGCGGCGTACGCGTTGGCGGCCCCCTGGTACTCCGGGGCCCGGTCCAGGTGCCCGGCGTCGACGGCGATCAGGGCGCGCGGGTCGACACCGCGGGAGATCAGCGTCAGCCGGGCCGCGGCGCGCGCGACGACCCCGTTCGGCCCCGGGAACGGCGCCAGCGCGAGCAGTTCGGCGTGCACCACCGCGGCGTGCAGCAGGCCGGGTCCCGGGTTGGGGTCGGCGATCAGGCCGAGCAGCCCACCGAACCGGGCCGTGGCGCTCGCGGTGAGGTCGGGCCGGCCGAGCTGGTCGTCCGGGACGGTGCCGCGAGCGGCGAGCAGGTGCAGCCGGGCGAGCGCTTGGCCGGGCGCCTTGCCGTACGTGTCGGCGAGGCCCGGGAGCGCCTCGGCGACGCGCAGGGCACCCTGCACCACCGGGTCGGTGACCGTCCCGGCGCGTACCTCGGCGAGGTCGGCCTCGGCACCCTCCAGCGCGGCGGAGGCGTGTGCGCAGCGCAGCGAGACCTCGGCGGCGAGCGGGCCGCCGGTACGGCGCAGGCTGCGCTGGCCGAGCACCGCGTCGACGGCGTCGCGGGCCGAGTCCAGGGCGGCGGCCACGTCGGGGAGGTCGAGCAGGCGGTTCAGCACGGTCATGGCTCGCCAGCGTACCGACCCGGAGGCCTGCCACCGGGCACAGCCGTGCGCAGCTCGTGCATCAGCCGTGCAAGTTCGTGAACGGAACCCTACGATAATGATCAAGCTTTGACAGCGGTTCGCGGACACCCGGCCCTCGCCATGTGTGCCGCGTCGCACTAAGTTGACCAATACGAGGTGCCAACACGACGGCGCCGGATGCCCGCAGGCGCCGACGGCCGTCGTGCTGGAACCGCTGAGAAACCTCGCTGGAACGGCACGTCGGAGAGGGAGTCGCGCTGATGACCGAGACATCTACCGAGGGCACCGGGCCGGAAGGCGGCGCCCTGTCCAATCTGCTGCACGAAACGCGCAGGTTCGATCCGCCGGCCGAGCTCGCTGCGAACGCCAACGTCAAGGCCGACGTGTACCAGCGCGCCGCCGACGACCGGCTCGGCTTCTGGGCCGACGCGGCCGAGCAGTGCCTCACCTGGGAGCGCAAGTGGGACCAGGTGCTCGACTGGTCGAACGCACCGTTCGCCAAGTGGTTCGTCGGCGGCAAGCTGAACGCCGCGTACAACGCGGTCGACCGGCACGTCGAGGCCGGCCACGGCGACCGGGTCGCGTACTACTGGGAGGGCGAGCCGGGCGACACCCGCACGATCACCTATGCCGACCTGCAGAAGATGGTGTCGCAGGCGGCGAACGCGCTGGTCGAGCTGGGTGTACAGACCGGTGACCGGGTCGCCATCTACATGCCGATGATCCCCGAGACGGTCGTCGCGATGCTCGCATGTGCCCGGCTCGGCGCGCCGCACACGGTGGTGTTCGGCGGGTTCTCCGCGACCGCGCTGCGCGACCGGATCCAGGACTGCGACGCCCGCATCGTGATCACGGTCGACGGGCAGTACCGGCGGGGCAACCAGGCGGCGCTGAAGCCGGCCGTGGACGAGGCCGTCGCGGACTGCCCGGACGTGCGCAACGTGCTCGTGGTCCGGCGCACCGGCCAGGACGTCGCCTGGACCGACAAGGACCTGTGGTGGCACGAGGTCGTCGACCGCCAGCCCACCACGCACACGCCGGAGGCGTTCGACGCCGAGCACCCGCTGTACGTCATGTACACCTCGGGTACGACCGGCAAGCCGAAGGGCATCCTGCACACCACCGGCGGCTACCTGACCCACTGCGCCTGGACGCACTGGGCGGTCTTCGACCTCAAGCCGGAAAAGGACATCTTCTGGACCGCGGCCGACATCGGCTGGGTCACCGGCCACTCGTACATCGTGTACGGACCGCTGATCAACGGCGCGACCTCGGTGATGTACGAGGGCACCCCGGACACGCCGCACCAGGGTCGCTGGTGGGAGATCATCGACAAGTACAAGGTGTCGATCCTCTACACCGCGCCGACCACGATCCGGATGTTCATGAAGTGGGGCGCCGAGGTCCCGGCCCGGTACGACCTGTCCACCCTGCGGGTGCTCGGCAGCGTCGGCGAGCCGATCAACCCGGAGGCGTACATCTGGTACCGGCACAACATCGGGCACGACCGGACCCCGGTCGTCGACACCTGGTGGCAGACCGAGACCGGCGGGCAGATGATCAGCCCGCTGCCCGGGGTGACCGCCGGCAAGCCGGGCTCGGCGATGACCGCGCTACCCGGCGTCAGCGCCGACGTGGTCGACGACGCGGGCAAGCCGGTCGCCAACGGCCAGGGCGGCTACCTGGTGCTCACCGAGCCGTGGCCGGGCATGCTGCGCACCATCTGGGGTGACGACCAGCGTTACCAGGACACCTACTGGTCGCGGTTCCCCGGGTTCTACTTCGCCGGTGACGGCGCGAAGAAGGACGAGGACGGCGACCTCTGGCTGCTCGGCCGGGTGGACGACGTGATGAACGTGGCCGGCCACCGGCTGTCCACCACCGAGATCGAGTCGGCGCTCGTCAGCCATCCGAAGGTGGCCGAGTCGGCCGTCGTCGGCGCGACCGACGAGACCACCGGCCAGGCGGTCGTGGCGTTCGTGATCCTGCGCGGTTCGGTACCGGCGGAGGAGGCGCAGGGCGCCGAGCTCGCCGCCGAGCTGCGCAACCACGTGGCCAAGGAGATCTCGCCGATCGCCAAGCCGCGGCAGATCCTGATGGTGGCCGACCTGCCGAAGACCCGGTCGGGCAAGATCATGCGCCGGCTGCTGCGGGACGTCGCGGAGAACCGCAAGATGGGCGACGTGACGACGCTGCAGGACTCCTCCGTGATGGACCTGATCTCGGCCGGCCTCGCCGCCGGCAAGTCCGACGAGGAGTGACCAACCCGCACGCCAGCGGCCCGCACCGAGCACGGTGCGGGCCGCTGCCACGTTCTCCGCAGGCACCCCCGAGTTCTGCCCGGTCGGTACGTTTGTCTCCCCTCGCGCTGGCACATCCGGTACGTGGTCGAGACGAGCTGCTGGCGGAGCTGGCGGACGGGATCCACGGCCGGATCACGGTGCTGTGGGGTTTCCGGGGTGTCGGCACGTCCACGGTGGCGACCGCACTCGCGCAACGGGTGCAGGCGCGTACCTGGTTCGTCCGGGCGGCCGATGCCGACGCCCTGCGGGCCGGGATGGTCAGCCTCGCGTACGAGCTGGGTGCCGGCGAGGGCGAGGTCCGCTCGCGACATCTCGGCGACCTCGTCTGGCAGCGCCTGCACGACCTGGACACGCACTGGCTGCTCGTCCTCGACGGTGTCACCGAGCCGGACGCTCTCGGCACCGACGGCACCGGTTTCCTGCGCCAGCCACCGGACAACGGTGCGCTCGTCGTCACCGCGCAGACCGATCGCTGGCCCGGCTGGGTCACGGAGCGTGCGATCGACACGCTGGACGCCGAATCCGGAGCGCGCGTTCTGCTCGATCGCGCGCCGGCGGCCGGTTCGGTGGAGTCGGCCGCACGGGTGTCCGAGCGGTACGCGAACTTCCCGGCGGCCCTCGACATCGTCGGCACACAGCTGGCGTCCGGCGCCGAGGGCGTCACGACGTGCGACGAGCACCTGGCGACGTACGTCCGACACGCCTATGCCGACCAGATCGAGGACCTGCTCGACGACCCGCGCATCGGCCTGGCGGGCCGGTTCGGCGCGGCCGGGAGGCACGACTTCGTCGCCGACCAGCTGCTGAACCTGCTCTCGCTGCTCGGTCCGGCGCCCATCCCGTACTCCGCGCTCACGGCCGATCTGGCGCCGCTGACGGGACCGGGCGGGCTCCGGGACGGCATCACCGCCGAGCGACTGGACGCGGCCCTGCGCGACCTCGCGGACCACGGCTCGGTGACGATGCACGACGCCGGACCGCCGTCGATCGGGCGGCTAGTTCGCCCGCATCCGATCATGCGGACCTGGATCCGGGACGAGATCGCGAGCGGCTTCATCCCGGCCAGCCGGGCGGTGTGGGTACGGGTCCTGGCCTCCGAGCGGCGCGGCGGCATCGCGAACCGGCCGGCAACGGATCCACTGTGGACACTCCTGGCGCCGCACCTGCGGTGCCTGGTGGACGATCTGGCCCGCGGACCGCGCGCGGACCGGCACCTGATCGCCGACCTCGTACCGGTGCTCGACATCGCGGCGGTCGCCCGCAACGACCCGGGCCCTGCGGCGGCCGGGCCCGATCGGGGCGACGACGGAACAGCCGTCCGTCGATAGCCCCGGCCGCCCACCACCCACTGCCCCGGCGGGTCTCCCGGTTCGGCGGGCAGTTGCGCGCCGCGGTGCCGGGATTCGACCGGCTGGTCGCCGGCACGTATCGCCGGCTCAGGACGCTGCCGGTCCGGCCGGGCGGGCTGCTGCACGGCGATCTGTGCCTGCCGAACGTGCTGATCGGGTCGAACCTGTACGACCCGCTCGGCCGGGACGGCCACTTCGCCTGGTGCGTGCGCGTGCTCGCCGACCCGGGGATCACCGCGCTGCTGCGTTGAGCTCGCTCGACCGTGTTTACGGTCTTTGAGAAGGTTCATGGCAGTCGCGTAGTTTGGGTCTTCGCCCCTCGTCGCCACGGAGGACTCGATGCGCATCCGTACCGCCCTGCCACTGGTGCCCGCCGCGCTGGCGCTCGTCGCCGCCGTACCCGCCGCGCCCGCCGCCACACCTCACCTTGCCGCATCCACCAGCCGTGCAGTCCGCACCGCGGCGCCGGCCACCGGCGCACTCCGCACCGCGTCGCTCGCCGCGGCAGCCCCCGCCGCCGCGACACCGCCGCACATCTCGCTCGCCCCGGGCAGCGCACTGTTCGGGCGGGCCGGCGATCGCGCCGCGCCCGCGACCGACACGTTCACCTACGTGTACGGCCGACAGTCGGTGGCCACCGACGGGGCCGCGGTGACGATCGACCAGGCGGCGCCGGCGCTCGCCACCGCGGACTACCACTCACTGGCCGAACTGGCGCTCCAGTCGGCGGACGGCCAGCAGATCGTCGAGATCGGCTGGACCGTCGACCGCGCGGTGAACAACGGTGACACCGGGCCGCACCTGTTCGTCTACCACTGGGTCGACCGTCAGGAGTCCTGCTACAACGGCTGCGGCTTCGTACCCACCTCGACCACCGTGCACGCCGGCGATCCGGTCACGCCGGGCACCGCCGGCCGGTACGAGATCGTGCACACCGCCGGCCAGTGGCAGACCTGGTACAACGGGACCGAGGTGGGCTATTTCCCGGATGCCTTGTGGGGCAACGGGTACACCCGCGCCGGGCTGGTGCAGGCGTTCGGCGAGGTGGCCTCGTCGGGCACGGCGCCGTGTACCGACATGGGCAACGGCACGTTCGGCGACGCGGCCGGGTCGACCACGATCGGCGCCTTCGCGCTGGACAACGGCTCGACCTCGGCCCAGCTGTCGGTGGCCGACACGAGCCCTGACTACTACGACCACGGCGGTACGACGGGGACGTCGTTCCGCTTCGGCGGCCCGGGCGCCTGCTGAACGCCGCGCTGCCCCTGGATCAGCTGCTGAGCACGCCCCCCGGCCGCTGGACGTCGCTGCCCTGGACGGCTGCCGGACGCGGTGCAGATGATCACTTTAGTTTGCTGAGTTGCTCAGGATTCTGTAGTTTGGTGGCGGGCGGCGCGGAGCGCGTCGCCGACCGCGAGCGGGTCGGGCGGCGCGCCGCCGGCCGTACAGGGAGATGCACAGATGGCGAAGCTGGAGATCATCGTGGGCAGCGTCCGGCCCGGCCGGGTGGGGCTGCCGGTCGCGCAGTGGATCGAGCAGGAAGCCCGGTCGCACGGCGGATTCGACGAGATCGAGCTGGTCGACCTGGCCGAGGTCGACCTGCCGATGGCGAACGAGCCAGAGCACCCGCGGCTGCGGCGCTACGTGCACCAGCACACCAAGGACTGGAGCGCCAAGATCGACGAGGCGGACGCGTTCATCTTCGTGATGCCCGAGTACAACTACGGCTACAACGCGGCGCTGAAGAACGCGATCGACTACCTGCACCACGAGTGGGCCTACAAGCCGGTCGGCCTGGTCAGCTACGGTGGCGTATCGGCCGGGACCCGCGCCGCGCAGATGATCAAGCAGGTGGTGACGACCGTGAAGATGTTCCCGGTGCCCGAGGCGGTGCAGATCCCGTTCGTCGCCAACTTCCTGACCGCCGAGCGCACCCTCGCCCCGAACGAGGTCATGACCGGCGCGGCGAAGGCGATGCTGGACGAGCTGGTCCGGATGACCGGCGCGCTGCGCACCCTGCGGACCGGGCAGGGCTGAGCCGTGACGCGGCCCGTCTGCACCCGGTTCCACGCGGCGATCGAGCTGATCGGTGCCCGCTGGACCGGCGCGATCCTGCGCGCCGTGTTCACCGAGGCGCACCGGTACCACGAGATCAAGGCGGCGGTGCCCGGCGTCTCGGACACCATGCTCGCCCAGCGGCTGCGCGCGATGGAGGCGGACGGGCTGCTCACCCGGCAGGTCGACACCGGCACGCCGGTGCGGGTCGAGTACCACCTGACCGAGATGGGCCGCGACCTGGCGCCGGTGATCGACGCCGTTCTCGCCTGGTCGCACAAGTGGATCCCGGTGCCCGCCGGCGGGGACCCGCACTGACGCTCAGCGCGACAGCCTCGGTACCTCGGCCAGAAACGCGCGCCACGCCGCCGGACCGACGGACAACATTCCGTTTGTGGGGTTCTTGCTGTCCCGCACGTACCAGGCCGACCCGCCACCGGCAACCTCGACACAGTTCCCGCCCTGGCCACCAGACCGACTGCTCTTGAACCAGCGCAGCTGGTTACTGTCATTCGCATCCATACCGCTCTCTCCTGACCATCTCGATGAAGGCGATTGAGTCTGCCATGGAAAGCGCCTGGCACTGCGCGGCCGAAAACGCGCGGGCGAAGCGATCGACGATCTCTTCATCCGGCACCAACCGGCCGTTGCCGACACCTTCCACGTAGAGGACTCGCTCTCGCTGCGGCAACTCCAGTACCACGAATGCCCCGTCCGTCGGCGCATCGCGCGCCTGCTCGAAGGTGAGGATCTGGAGTTGGATGTTGGGGCGGGCGGCCGTCTCGATGAGGTGGGTGAGTTGGGCGGCCATCATCGACGCGGGGCCCATCGGGCGGCGCAACACGCTCTCGTCCAGGACGAAGGAAAGCAGCGGCGGGTCGGCCCGATCCAGGATGCGCTGCCGGTCGAGGCGAGCGGCGAGCCGACGCTCGATCTCCTCCGCTGACTTCGGCGGCCACGAGTTGAGCACCGCCCGGGCGTAGTCCTCGGTCTGCAACAGGCCGGCGATCACCTGCACCTCGAACTCCTGGATGGCGGTGGCCTCGGCCTCCATCTCGACGAACGGGCGGAACCACGACGGGTACGACTCGGCGGCGAGCAGCGGCAGCAGCCGGGCCAGCGCGCCGCCGGTACGCAACACGTCGTCACACCGGGACGTGAACTCGCGGGTGGGGTTGCGCTGCAACTTCTCCACCATGCCGACCAGCGCCGCCGAGTAGTGCGTCAGCGCGGCGAGCCGTTCCTGCGTGACGCCGCGCTCCTGCCGCCAGCGCCGCAGCTCGGCCGCGTACAGCCGGTGCGCGGCGTCGCCGCATTCGTCGGTCTGCGTGGCGACGCTCGTCATCACGGCTGCTCCCACCCGTGCCGTCAGAACCGGTACACGTTCACGTGTAGAGGCTAGAGCACTACCGTGCGTCGATTCCAGCCGGCAATGTCGACGGCATGACCGACGAGACGACGGCGTACGACGCCGAGCACGACACCATCGACCTGGCCGCACTGACCGGTGGCGCGCTGCCGCGCCGGTTCGCGATCTGCACGTACTCCGACGACGACGGCGAGCCGTCGCTGCGGTACTGGGGGCTGCAGACCACCGACACCGCGATCGGGTTCGGCCGCGGCGCAGTGCATTCGGCGGCCAGCGCGGAACGGATCGCGCGGCGGCTGTCCCTGGTGTACGACGTGGAACTGCTCTGGCTCGACCCCCGCCGACCAGCCCGAACATCTAGGCTGGCCCGATGCCCACCGACATCGGGTTCCCTCGATGGATTCATGGCGCGCCGGCCAAGCGGCGGCGCAACGACCCGCCGATCCAGGTGCACCGGCACGACGAGCGCACCTTCGTCCTGCGCCAGAGCAAGGACCTGTCGTACGAGGCGCCGTTCCTCTACCTGCTCTGCGGGACGGACGCCGCGCTGCTGCTCGACACCGGCGCCACCGCCGAGGCGGACAGCTTCCCGTTGCGCGCCACCGTCGACGGGCTGCTGCCGGACCGACCCGGCTACCGGCTGATCGTGGCGCACAGCCACGCGCACGGCGACCACGTCGCGGCCGACGCGCAGTTCGCCGACCGGCCCGGCACGACCGTCGTCGGCACCGACCTCGACGCGGTACGCGCGCAGTTCGGGCTGGCCGACGAACCGTACGCGGCGGCAGACCTCGACCTCGGCGACCGGCTGCTGCACGTCGTGCACACCCCCGGCCACCACCGGGCCGCGATCACCCTGCACGACCCCCACACCGGCTGGCTGCTGACCGGCGACACCGTCTACCCGGGCCGGCTGTACGTGGAGGACTATCCGGCGTTTCTCGGCAGCCTGGACCGGATGGTCGCGCTGACCGAGGAACGGCCGGTCACCGCGGTGCTCGGGACGCACGTCGAGATGGCCGACCGGCCGCGGCGCGACTACCCGCTCGGTTCGACCTGGCAGCCGCGCGAGCACCGACTGGAACTGAGCGTCGAGGACCTGGTCGCGATCCGGGACGCGGCGCGCGGCTTCGCGGACCGGCCCGGCGTGCACCGGCTCGACCACGTGGTCGTCTTCCACGGGTTCACGCAGCGCCGGCTGCGGTACGAGCTGGCCCGGCACTACCTGTACCAGGCCCGCAGCACCGTCGCCGCGCTGTTCGTCCGCAGTCCAGCCCGACCGGCCCGACCTCCGGTCGACGCGGCGTGACCGACGCCGCAGCGCGCTCGGCGGCCCGGCGCGGTGTAATGGCCGGATGATCGAGCTACCCGACGACCTGCCGGTGCTGGAACGCGAGGTGGTCCGGCTGATCGTGCGCGACGCCACCGGCGCGGTACTGCTGTTCCGTGCCCGAGAGCTGACCATGCCGGAACTCGGCTACTGGTGGGAGCTGCCCGGTGGCGGCATCGAGCCGGGCGAGACGTACGTCGACGCAGCCGTACGGGAACTGCGCGAGGAGACCGGCCTGCGGATCGACCCGGCGCAGGTCGGGCCGGCGAACTGGCGGCGCACCTCGTCGTTCCGGATGCGCGGCAAGCGGCGGGTGCAGCACGAAGTGGTCGCGGTGGCGACGCTGGACGCGGTGGCCCCGGGCATCGACGAGCAGGACCGCGAGCAGCACGAGATCGAGGACTACGTCGGTTTCCGCTGGCTGCCGGTGGAAGAGATCGTGGGCAGCGCCGAGCGGTTCTACCCGGGCCGGCTGCCGAGCCTGTTGCCGGATGTGTTGGCCGGCAAGGACATCGACGAGCCCTTCGAACTCTTCTCCTGACCCCGACGGGACGACACCATGACCTCGAACGCCAAAGAGCTGGTCCGCGAGTTCCTGCTGGAGGTGCGGTCGGGCCGGCATCCGGAACGCACCGACCGCTACCTGGCGCCGGAGGTTCGGGCGCACCAGGTCCAGGCGGAGGACCCCGTCACCGTGGTCCGCACGCCCCAGCAGTACACCGAGCACGTGCACGAGATGCTCGACGCCAACGGGCGGTTCGAGTTCGTGCTCGACGAACTCCTGGCCGAGGGCGACCGTGTCTACGCCCGCTGGCACCAGGTCGGCCGGCACGTGGGTACCGTCGACGGCCACGCACCGACCGGGCGGCCGCTGATCCAGTTCACCAGCGCGGTGTACCGGGTCCGGGACGGAGCGATCGTCGAGTACTGGATCCAGATCGATCGCGCTGGCATCGCCGCGCAGCTCGCCGCTGACCGGGGCTGACGGCTGGGTCGTACGCGGCGGGGCGCGCCTTCCGACGAGCGTGCCGGGTCGATTGCGGACCGTCGGCACATGCCGCGCAAAAACGTCATCGCACGCGGACGACGGCTGACTGGCCGTCGAGCTTAAGCATCCCTTAAGAGGAGGTCATAACAGGATTTCCATTCCTGAAGGGGGATCTTCCTTGTGCCAGGGTGGGCGGCACCGTGCCCTCCGATCCCACGGGCACGCCATCCGGCATCCCCAGTTCGCCGGAAGGACACAGAGGAGGAACGCGTGCGGAGACTAACCGCCGGTGTGATCGCCGGCGCCGCAGCGGGGCTGCTCGCCGTCGGCACCATCGGCTCCGCGGCCGGTGCCGCGCCGAGCGACGGCCATCCCGCGACCAAGACGACGAGCAAGGCCGAGCCGGCCCGGGCACACGCCGAGGACGATCTGCCCAGCCCGCTCTCGGACAAGCGCCGCGAGCTGATGCAGCAGGCGGCGAAGAAGCAGGCCCAGGGCAAGATCACGCCGAAGCGGGTCGGCAAGTCCGACGTCGTCAAGATGGGCAAGCGCGCCGACGGCAAGAACCAGTACGTCGAGACCTCGAGCACGCGCACCGACGAGATCTTCACCGTGCTGGTCAGCTTCGGCGACCAGACCGATCCGCGTACCGGTGGCACCGCCGGCCCGGCCAACGGCCAGATCAAGCAGCCGGACCGGAACTGGAACGGCGACTCGACCGACGACAACTCGACGTACTGGGTGCCGAACTTCGACACCCAGCACTACAAGGACATGTTCTTCGGCAAGAAGGACTCGTTCAAGGACTTCTACGAGCACCAGTCCAGCGGCAAGTTCAGCGTCAGCGGTGACGTCTCCGGCTGGGTGACCGTGCCGTACAACGAGGCGCGGTACGGCAACAACGAGATCCCCGAGACCGACGGCTACTGGAACCTGGTCCGGGACTCCGTCAACGCCTGGTACGCGGCGGAGAAGGCCCAGGGCGCGACCGACGAGGAGATCGCCGAGTACCTGTCCCGGTTCGACAAGTGGGACCGGTACGACTACGACGGCGACGGCAACTTCGACGAGCCGGACGGCTACCTCGACCACATCGAGATCGTGCACGCCGGTGAGGGCGAGGAGGCCGGCGGCGGCCCGCAGGGCGCCGACGCGGTCTGGTCGCACCGCTGGTACGCGTACTCCACCGACCAGGGCAAGACCGGCCCGGAGGGCAACCTGCTGGGCGGCACCCAGGTCGGCGACGCGCCGTACTGGGTGGGCGACTACACCACCGAGCCGGAGAACGGCGGCCTCGGCGTGTTCTGCCACGAGTTCGGTCACGACCTCGGCCTGCCGGACGAGTACGACACCGCCGGTGGCGACAACGGCACCGGCTTCTGGACGCTGATGTCGGCCGGTTCCTGGCTGGGCAAGGGCTTCGACTCGATCGGCACCACCCCCGGCTACATGAACGCCTGGGACAAGTACCAGCTGGGCTGGCTCGACTACGCGGTCGTGCCGTACCAGGGTGCGAAGACCAAGGTGACGCTCGGCCCGGCGGCCCGCCAGGGCAAGCAGCCGCAGGCCCTCGTGGTCACGCTGCCGGAGCAGACCATCACCAACGACTACAACACGCCGGCCTCCGGCTCGTACGAGTGGTGGGGCGGCGCCGCGGACAACCTGTCCTCGTCGCTGACGCGTGAGCTCGACCTGACCGGCGCCAGCAGCGCCAGCATCAGCACCAAGGCGTGGTACGACATCGAGGAGGGCTACGACTTCCTGCTCGCCGAGGTGTCCACCGACGGTGGCACGCACTGGACCTCGCTGAACGGCGACGGCATCACCGGTTCGTCGAACAACCAGTGGACCGACGTCAGCTACGACCTGTCCGCCTACGCCGGCCAGAAGGTGCTGTTCCACTGGCGGTACGCCACCGATGGCGGCGTGCACTACGCCGGCGCGTTCCTGGACGACCTGGCGCTGACCGTGGACGGGGCCACCGCGTGGTCCGACGACGTCGAGTCGGCCGACCCGGCCTGGGCCGCGGACGGCTTCACCCGGATGACCGGCAGCACGTCGGAGCAGAAGGCGCGGTTCTACATCGCGGAGAACCGGCAGTACGTCGACTACGACGACACGCTGCGGACCGGCCCGTACAACTTCGGGTTCGGCGACACCAAGGCCAACTGGGTCGAGCACTTCCCGTACCAGAAGGGGCTGCTCGTCTGGTACGTGAACTACGCGTACGAGGACAACAACACCAGTGTCCACCCCGGTGGTGGGCTGGTGCTGCCGGTCGACGCCCACCCGGGCGCGCTGTTCTGGTCCGACGGCAAGGCCGTCGGTAACCGGATCCAGCCGTTCGACGCCACCTTCGGGACGACCAAGACGACGGCGCTGAGCCTGCACCACGCGGGTGGCGCCACCATGTCGTTGCCGTCGCAGAAGGCGGTGAAGACGTTCGACGACAGCAACGTCGACCGCTACTTCGACCCGCTGAACCCGATGGGTTCGGTGAAGGTCGCCGGCAGCGGCACCAAGATCACCGTCACCAAGCAGGCCAAGAACGGCAACCTGACCGTTCAGGTCTCCTTCAAGTAAGGGGTCGGTCCGGCCGGCGTTGCGCGCCGGTCCGACCGCACCGGCAAGGCTCGACCCGGGCGCTCCACGCGCCCAGGCGGGGCGGGAGTTCGTCGGATGGCTCCCGCCCCGTCTTGCTGTCCGCACCCCGTTCCGCCCGACAATCCACTGTGGACCCCTCGGTGAGGTCGGCCGGTGGCCTGCCGCGCGCCGGCGCCCGAAGCAGATGGTTGGGGGGACGGTCAGCCGGCGTACCGGGACGCGGCGAGGTGCACCGCCGCCGGCAGGGACGTGGCGACCGGTACGCCGACCTCGGCGAGCCGGTCCGGGTCGGTGAAGCCGCCGGTCACCAGCACGCACCGGGCGCCCACCGCGGCCGCGGCCGCCGCGTCGTCCACCGTGTCACCGATCAAGGTGCAGTCGGTACCGGCGACGCCCAGCGCCGCGAGATGCCGGACCAGGTGGTCGGCCTTGGCGCCGCCGCCGATGGTCGCCCGCAGCCCGTCGACCCGGGCGAACCGGTCGGACAGCCCGAGCGCGTCGACGAACGGCACCAGCCGCTCGTGGAACCACATCGACAGCAGCGACTGGCTGCCCGGCCAGCCGGCGATCGCGATCTCGGCCCCCGCAGCGAGCCGGCACTCGGCCAGCCGGGTGTGGTACGTGTCGTGGAAGATCCTGTCCAGCCGGGCGAACTCGTCCGCGTCCACGGCACGCCCCAGCACGTCGGCGTAGTAGTCGGCGATCGGCCGCCGGTACCGCCGGCGCAGCTCCTCGGCCGGGAACGGGCCGTCGCCGCAGGTCGCGAACGCCGCGTTGGTCGCCTCGACGGTCAGTGCGAAGTCGTCGAGCAGCGTGCCGTTCCAGTCCCACACCAGATGCATGACGCCGACCCTAGATCGGCCGGGGCCGGGCGAACCAGTCCGCAGCCGCGGAACCGACCCGCATCACAGCCGCGGCCGACTCACCGGGCCAGGTCGCGCAGCAACCGCTGCTCCTCGACCCGCCAGTACCCGTGTTCCCTGCCGTCCAACAGGATCACGGGCAGCCGGTCCCCGTACTCGCGGTCGAGCTCCTCGTCGGTCGCCACGTCGATCTCGCGCCAGCCCACCCCGGCGGTGGCCGCCACCCGCGCCATCGCCTCCCGCGCCGCCGCGCACAGATGGCAGTCCTGCCTGGTCAGCAACGTCAACCGGTCGTCCACCCGGCCAGTATCGCCGCTGCCGGGCCACCGCCCCGGCCCCGCCCCCCACCGGACACCGGTGCCACGCCTCCGGAACCACGCCCTCGGTGCGACGCCCTCGCTGCCATGCCCGCGGGTCACGCCCACGGGGTCACGCCCACGGGGTCACACCCTCGGGGTCACACCCTCGGGGTCACGCGCGCGGGGCCACAACCGGGAAGCCGCGCGCCTCGGAATCACGCCGTCGGGGTCGCACCGTGCGGCAGGTCCGCCTTGCGTACCTTGCCGGTGGCCGAGTGCGGCAGCCGCGCGACGATGTCCACCGCGACCGGACACTTGAAGTGCGCCAGGCTGCGATGGCAGTACGCGATGAGCTCCTCCTCGGTGGCCGCCACGCCGGGCTCGGGCACCACGTACCCGCGCACCGCGTGGCCGGTCATCGGGTGCGGCACGCCGATCACCGCGGCCTCCCGTACCGCCGGGTGCGCGGCGAGCACCGCCTCCACCTCGCGCGGGTACACGTTGAAGCCGGACACCACGATCAGCTCGTCGACCCGGTCGATCAGGAACAGGTCGCCGTCGGCGTCCAGGTAGCCGATGTCGCCGGTGTGCCACCAGCCGTCCGGGTCGGGCCCGTCGGCGCCGTTCGGCCAGTACCCGGAGAACAGGTTGTCGCCGCGCACCACGACCTCGCCCGGATCGGTACCGGGGCTGGCGTTCTCGTCCGCCTCCGACTCGGCCTCGGTCAGCGGCTCGCCGTCCGCGCCGACCAGCCGCAGCTCGATGCCGGGCAGCGGCCGGCCGACCGAGCCGGGCTTCGCGGCGGGCGCGGCCAGGCTGCTGGTGACCACCGGCGCCGCCTCGGTCAGCCCGTACCCCTCGTGCAGGGTGATGCCGTTGTCCTGCAACGCCGTGCGCGGGGCCGGCGGCAGCGGCGCGGCGCCGGACACGGCGAGCCGGACCGACCGCAGCGGCGCGGCCAGGTCGCCGTGCGCGACCCAGCTCGCGAACATCGCCGGCACCCCGAGCACCGTCGTCACGCCGTACCGCTGGATCTCGGCCAGCGTGGCCTCGGCGTCGAACCGCGGCACCAGCACACCGGTCGCGCCGTACCGGGCGACCTCGTGCAGCCCCGGCCCGAGTCCGAACGCGTGGAACAGCGGGAGCGCCAGCAGCACCACGTCGTCCACGCCGACCGGAGCCGGGTCGAGCCGCCCCATCTGCGCGCCGTTCGCGAGCAGCGCGCGGTGGCTGAGCATCGCCGCCCGCGGGCGGCCGGACGTCCCCGAGGTGTACAGCAGCACCGCCAGGTCCTCGCCGCCGCGGCTCGGCGCGACGCCCGCGCCGCCGGACTCGGCCAGTTCCTCGTACGGCCGGGCCAGGCGGTGCGCGCCGCCGGCGACGAACCGGTGCGGCACCTCGACGCCGGCGGTGGCGTCGTGCACGGCCGGGGTACCGAGCAGGATCCGGGCGCCGCAGTCGCCCAGCAGCCGGGCGAGCTCGGGTTCGGTGTAGCCGGGGTTGACGGGGACGGGCACCAGGTCGGCACGCATCGCGGCGAAGTAGCCGACGACCCAGTCGATGCCGTTCGGCAGGGCGATGACGAGGCGGTCGCCGGGGGTGAGCGCGCGGGCCAGCAGCCCGCTGGCTACGGCGTCGACCCGGTCGGCCAGCGCCGCCCAGGTCAGCGCGGTGTCACCCAGCCGCAGCGCGACGTGGTCGGGCCGTGCCTGAGCGGCCCGCGGTACGAGATCGGCGATGTTCCGGATGTCCTGCGACACGGCCACCGAGTCTGGCATACCCGTTGCGGTGGGACACACCCCGACGCACGATGCCGAGTATCGTTTCCGGGTGCGGCAGGACAGTGTTCGGCACGCTCAGCCGACAAGGTGCGAAGTGAAACTTGCTCACGACAAAATTCGCTCCGCACAGACGGACAGGATGTCCGTCACTGGCGGTAGGGACCCCGACACACTGTTGCTCGTAGTAGTCGAGTACACACATCAGTGTGATGTCCGGCCTTATCATCACTTGGCCGCCCAACACTGAGCCTTGGGAACCGACACCCCTCGCCCGAGGAGGCCGCAAGTGCCCGTCGAAGCACCGCTCTGTTACCCCATAACGCCTGGCCGCGCGCATCGATACGGTGCGCGTCGCCATGAAGGGTGGCACCGGTGAGCGCGGCCAGCGTGTCCGCGCCGTTCGACGGCGCGGACCCCGTCGGCAGACTGAACGCCTTACGCACCCTCGTCACGGACCGGGCCGAGACCAAGGGCAGTTCCCTCGCGGCCCGCGCCGGTCAGGCGCTACGCGCCGCCACCAGGACCAAGCCGCAACCGCGGCCACACACCCGGCAACACAGCGGCGACGACACGCCGACGCAGTCCATCACCCGGGTCGAACCGGCCACCCCGACACCGGCGCCGGAGCCCACCCGGCCGGACCAGGTGCCCGAGTCGGCCACCGACGTCTGGCGGCTGGTCCAGCGCGCCCAGGCCGGCGACACCGAAGCGTTCGGCCTCATCTACGACCGGTACGTGGACACCGTGTTCCGGTTCATCTACTTCCGGGTGAGCACCCGGCAACTCGCCGAGGACCTCACCTCCGAGACGTTCCTGCGGGCGCTGCGCCGCATCGGCAGCTTCACCTGGCAGGGCCGCGACCTCGGCGCCTGGCTCGTCACCATCGCCCGCAACCTGGTCGCCGACCACTTCAAGTCCGGCCGGTACCGGCTGGAGGTGTCCACCGCCGAGGTGCTCGACGCGGACAGCCCGGAGCGGGGCCCGGAGGGCAGCCCGGAAGCGGCGGTCGTCGACAAGCTCACCAACCAGACACTGCTGGAAGCGGTCAAGCGACTCAACCCGGAACAGCAGGAATGCATCGTGCTGCGGTTCCTGCAGGGGTTCTCGGTGGCCGAAACCGCCCAGACGATGGGCAAGAACGAGGGCGCGATCAAGGCCCTGCAGTACCGAGCGGTGCGATCGCTGGCCCGGCTCCTCCCGGAAGGCTTCACACCCTGAACACCCAGTGCCCGAGTGTCGCGATGTCGCCACCGTCCGCTATGACCGGGGACGGTGGCGGTTGCGGCTGTTGACACCGGGACGGGGCTTCTTACCTGACTCGAGGCATGTCAGGATGGCCGGGCGTAACCCGGTCCCGGCAGTACGCGTTGGTCCAGACGGGGTCGACGGTGTGCGACAACGCACCCAAGGCTGCCTGGCCGACCGGCGTCGCCGGAGGCTCGGCGTGCCGCGAGACGGAAGGAGGTGCGCGCGGCGATGAAACTGTTCCTGCGCCGGCGGACCGAACGCTTCGCGCGACTCGTGGCGGACGACCTGCCCGACCACGACAACGCCGAACAACAGACCGGACACCACCAGGCCCGTGCTGCTCACCATACTCGCGACGTGGACGACACACTCGCACTTCTGGTGCGGGTGGGCCGGGAAGTTTCCGCGCAGGCCAGTACGTTCGAACGCAGCCACCGGATGGATCCGGATGCCAAGGCGGACATCCGTCGCCGATTGCTCGCCGACGCGGCGATCCACGGCATCGGGGCGGCCCGCGCCGACGCCGAGCCGGACACCGACATCAGCGTGCGCACGCACGGCACCCCCCGGCCCACCCGGCACGCCGTGCCACCGAACCGGCGGCCGAAGGTACGGCTGATCGTCATCGGCGGGGTGGTCGCCGGCGCGCTCGGCGTCTCCGGCGTCGCCGCGGCGAGCACGTCCGCGGTGCCGGGCGACGCGCTGTACAACGTGAAGCGGTCCACCGAGCGGGCCCAGATCGCGCTGGCCGGCTCGGACAGCAACTCGGGCCAGCTCTACCTGCAGTTCGCCCGGACCCGGTCGGGCGAGGCCGGCTCGGTCAGCGACGACCCGGCGCAGCTGTCCCGGGTGCTCGGCGACATGGACCGGGAGACCCGGCAGGGCGTCTCGCTGCTGGACTCCACCGCGGTACACGATCGCAGCGCGACCGCGCTCGACCAGGTCGACTCGTTCACCACCGCCCAGCGTCCCGTGGTGGCCCGGCTCGCCGGCCGGCTGACCGGCCCGTCGCACCACCGGGCGCAGCAGTCGCTCGACCTGATCGACCAGGTCAAGCAGCGGTCCGGCGAGCTGCGCCGCCTGCTGCTGTGCACCACCGGCAAGTCGGTCAAGCAGGACGCGCTCGGCCCGGTACCGCAGAGCTGCGCGTCGCTGCCCGGCGCGAAGCCCGGCCCGTCCGGTACCGGGAAGGGGTCCGGCCGAGGCCCCGGCCAGGCGCCGACCGGCGCGAGTCCGAGCGGGAAGACCAGCGCCTCCGCGACGCCACGCACCTCCGGCACACCGTCCGGATCGAGCGGGCCGTCCTCGAGCGAGAGCGGTTCACCGGCGCCGAGCCCCTCGACCAGCGATTCGGGCAATGGCGGCCTTCTCGGGACGATTGGCAAGATCCTCGGCGGTCTGCTCTGACCGGGAGCGGTCGCGGCCGATACGCTCGGCGGGTGGACGTGTTTGCCCGGCTAGGACGTCGTCGGCAACGGCTGTCCGCGCGTGCGAGGGTCGCCGGTGCGGCCAGCGCGGCGCACGCATCGATGGCCGAGCCGGCCGATCCGGGTGCGGTGGCGACGCTCGCCGAGCCACCGGCGTCGCACGCCGGTACGCCGGATCCGACCGCGGCGGCGTTCTTCGACGTGGACAACACGCTGCTGCGCGGCGCATCGATCTTCTGGTTCGCCCGCGGCCTTGCCGCACACGACTACTTCACCGCCCGCGACATGCTCGGCTTCGCCTGGAAGCAGCTCAAGTTCCGGGCCACCAGCAACGAGGACACCGACGACATCGCGAGCGCCCGGGACAGCGCCCTGGCGTTCGTGGCCGGCCGCCGGGTCGACGAGATCGTGACCCACGGCGAGCAGATCTACGACGAGCTGCTCGCGGTGCGAATCTGGTCCGGTACCAGGGCGTTCGCCCAGCTGCACCTGGACGCCGGGCAGAAGGTCTACCTGGTCACCGCGGCACCGGTGGAGCTGGCCCGGCTGCTCGCCCGCCGGCTCGGGCTCTCCGGCGCGCTCGGCACCGTGGCCGAGACCCGCGACGGCGTGTACACCGGCCGGCTGGTCGGCGAGATCCTGCACGGCGCCGCGAAGGCCGAGGCCATCCGGGCACTGGCCGAGCGGGAAGGCCTCGACCTGGACCGCTGCGTCGCCTACAGCGACTCGATCAACGACCTGCCGATGCTCACCGCGGCCGGCGGCGCGGTCGCGATCAATCCCGACTCGTCGCTGCGCCGGCTGGCCCGCGAGCGCGGCTGGGAGGTGCACGACTTCCGTACCGGCCGCCGTGCCGTCCGGTACGCGCTGCCGATGGTCGCGGCGCTCGCCATCAGCGCCGGCTACGCGTACCACCGTCGCCGCCGCTGACCCGCGCCCCGGCGGCAGCTGTCGCGTCGCCGTCCAGGGTGATGGCGGTGGCGGCGCGGTGGATCGACGCGACCGCCGCGGCGAACAGCCGGTCGTGCCCGGGTAGCCGGCCGAGCAGGCCGAGCATCCGCATCGACATCCGTACCTGGCGGTCGGAGTGCAGCACCATGCGGCGCACGTTCGCCGGCCCCAGCTTCTGGTTGGCCTCGACGAACGGCCGCATCCGCCGCTCGTACCGGTCGAAGGCGGCACGGTGGTCGGCGGCGGCGGCGAGCTCCTGTGCGAGCACGTACCCGCCGACCAGCGCGACGCTGGTGCCCTGGCCGGACGCGGGCGACGCGGCGTAGCCGGCGTCGCCGACCAGCGCTACCCGGCCGGCCGACCAGCGGTCGGCGTGCACCTGCGCCATCGTGTCGAAGTAGAAATCCGGCGCGTCCGCCGCGGCGGCGAGCAGCGCCGGCACCTGCCACCCGTCGTCCGCGTACGTCTCGGCGAGCAGTCGGCGCTGCTCCTCGACGGACGGCCGGCCGGTCGAGCCGCCCTCGAACAGGAACATCGCGGTGGCGCCGGAGTCCTGCGCGGTGCGGTAGGCGAGCGCGGTGCGGCCCGGCGCGACGTAGGTCAGCTCCTCCCGGTCGAGCCCGAGGGTGTCCGGCACCCGGTAGACGCAGATCTGATAACCCATCGGCCGCACGTAGCGCTCCTCCGGGCCGAAGGCGAGCCGGCGGGTCGCCGAGTGCAGGCCGTCCGCGCCGACGACCACGTCGTAGCGCCCGGTGCGGCCGCTGGAGAACGTCACGTCGACACCCTCGTCGTCCTGGGTCAGCGTGGCGATGGCTTCGCCGTACCGGCAGTCGACGTCGAGCGCGTCGGTGAGCACGCGGAGCAGGTCACCGCGCCGGATCTCGGTGTCCGGGCCCTGCCGGCCGCCGAACGTGTCGCCGCCCATGCTCGCCACCCGACGGCCGCACCCGTCGACGATGGCGCCCGCCCGCACGTCGGTGGTCAGCTCCTTCAGCTGCGGAAGCAGGCCCATCCGGTCGACGACGTCGAGCGCCGCACCGCGGATGTCGATCTTGTACCCGCCGGTCCGGGGCGCCGCGGCCCGCTCCACCACGGTGGTCGCCCAGCCGTGGCGACGCAGCCAGTACGCGAGGGTCAGGCCGGCGACGCCGGCTCCGGAGACGAGAACGCTGCGCTCGGTCATCGGGGGCTCCTTGGCACGTCGAAGTGTTCGATGCGGAGACCATACAACCGTGTCAGACACATGTGCAAGACATTTGTCTGACACAGTTGCTAGGCTGTGCGCATGGGAAACCGGGAGGCGCTGCTCGACGGCGCCACACAGTGCCTGTACGAGAAGGGCTACGCGCGGACGACCGCCCGCGACATCGCCACCGCGGCCGGCGTCAGCCTCGCCGCGATCGGGTACCACTACGGCTCGAAGGAGGCGCTGCTCGACGCCGCGCTGCAACGCGCGATCGAGGAGTGGGGCGACCGGCTCGCGGCCTCGCTCGCCGACGTCGGCGCGACCCGCGGTACCGGTGAGGCCGACGACCTCAACGCGGGCGCAGGGACCGGCGGCGCCAGCGCGGACGGCGAAGCCCGCGGCACGGGCGCTGACGGCGCGCCCGGCGACGCCAGCGCGGACGGCGGCACCAGCGCGGACGCTGGAGCCGGCACGGACGGTGGGGCGGGCACGGACGGTGGGGCGGGCACGGACGGTGAGGCGGGCACGGACGGTGAGGCGGGCACGGACGGTGGGGCGGGCACGGACGGTGAGGCGGGCACGGGCGGTGGGGCGGGCAGGGGCGGTGGAGCGGGCGGGCGGTTCGAGCGGGCCTGGGCCGGGGTGCTCGCCTCGCTGGCCGACAGCCGGCCGCTGTGGGCGGTGCAGTTCGAGCTGATCGCACACCTGGAGCGCACCCCGGAGCTGCGGCACAGCTACGCCGAGGCGACCCGGCGGGCCCGACTCGAACTCGCCGCGATCTTCGGCACCGAGACCACCGACGAGGCCGCCGCGCTGCGGGTCGGCGCGTTCTACCAGGCGCTGCTCGTCGGGGTGGTCGGGCTGTGGCTGGTCGATCCGGCCGATGCGCCGTCCGCGCCGGACCTGCGCGACGCGATCCGTACCGTCGCGGCCGGCCTCACCCCCGGCTGACGCCAGACCGACGGGCGGGGTGCCCCGAAGCGGACCGGCCCGACAGGCTGGGTGGGCCGGGGCTGACGCGGCCCGACCGGCGGGGCGGCCGGGGCGGCGCGGCCCGACCGGCCGGGTGTCACCGGCCGGCGGGCGAGCTCAGAAGGTGCTGCCGCGGCGGAGCAGCAGCCGGTGCAGCGTCTGCTGGATCGTCTCCCGTACCTGGTCGGCCAGGCCGAACACGGCGGCCGGGTCGTCCGGGTCGGCGTCCAGTGCCGCGGTGTCGATCGGCTCGCCGCACTCGATCAGCCACTTGCTCGGCAGCGGCACCGCACCCAGCGGCCCCAGCCACGGGAAGAACGGCGTGACCGGGAAGTAAGGGATGCCGAGCAGCCGGGCCAGTGGCTTGATGTCACCGATCAGCGGGTAGATCTCCTCGGCCCCGACGATCGACACCGGCACGATCGGTACCTTCGCGCGCAGCGCGGCGGCCACGAACCCGCCGCGGCCGAACCGCTGCAGCTTGTACCGGTCGGTGAAGCGCTTGCCGATGCCCTTGAAGCCCTCCGGGAACACCCCGACGATCTCGCCGTCGGACAGCAGCCGCTCCGCGTCCGGGTTGCACGCGAGCGTCGCGCCGGACTTGCGGGCGAACTCGCCGAGCATCGGGGTACGGAAGATGAAGTCGGCGCCGAGCAGTCGCAGGTGCCGGTGCGCCGGATGCTCGTCCAGCAGCGCCAGCTGCAGCATCAGGCTGTCCATCGCGATGGTGCCGGAGTGGTTGGCGACCAGCAGCGCCGCGCCGTCGGCCGGCACGTGGTCGAGGCCGGACACCTCCACCCGGAACCACGAGCGGTACAGCGGCCGCAGCACCCGGGCGAGCAGCTGCTCGGTCAGCTCCGGATCGAAGCCGAAGTCGTCGACCGGGTAGTCGCCGGTGACCCGCCGGCGCAGGAACGCCAGCCCGTCCGCGATCCGCCGCTCCCACACGTCCGCCTCGGCCGCACCCTCCGGGGACGTGCCACCGGCCGCGGCCGAAGCCTCAGCGGCGGTACGGTCGTCAGCCGCGGCCGGCTCGTCGGCGGTCACCGCCGGTTTCCCTTCGCTTCCAGCATCGAGCGCAGCCCGGACAGTACTGCGCGGCCGCCGGCGCGGAGCAGCCGCTCGGCCTCGTCCAGGCCGCCGGCGTGGACCGGCGCGCCCATCCCGTGCCCGGCGATGAAGTCGTCGAACGCCTCCGGCGTGCTGCGCGGCGAGTAGTCGAAGTCGTCGATCAGCCGCCGCACGTCCACCACCCGACCGTGCACCAGGAAGTCGAGCTGGTCGAGCGAGAAGTCCACCAGCCCGGACCGGCGCGCCAGCTGCGCCACCGTGGTCATCGCCGGGTCCGGCATCGGCCACGGCACCCGGCCGGCCCGGCGGACCGCCTGGGACAGCAGCAGCACGCCCGGCCCGGCCACGTTGAAGTCACCGGGATGGTCCTCGCACGCGGCCCGGCAGGTCACCTCGACGGCGTCGTCGGCGTGGACGAACTGGATCCGCGGGTCGTGGCCGAGCACGGTCGGCACGACCGGCAGCGAGAAGTACCGGGTGAGGGTGGTGTCGGCGCGCGAGCCGACGAACGGGGCGAACCGCAGCACGGTCACCGCCGTGTCGGGGCGACGGCGCCGGAACCCGCGCACGTACCCCTCGATCTCGACGACGTCCTTGGCGTAGCCGCCGCGCGGCATGGCGCGCAGCGCGGTCTGCTCGGTGAAGATCGCCGGGTCCCGCGGGGACGCACCGTACGCGGCGGTGGACGAGCGGACGACCAGCCGGCGCACCGTCGGCGCGTGCTGGCACGCCGCGAGCAGCTGCAACGTACCGATGACGTTGAGCTCCTTCATCGCGTCGCGGCCGCCGGCCCCGGTCGGGCCGGCGACCACCGCGAGGTGTAGCACGGTGTCCACCGCGGCGTCGGTCACCAGCCGGGCGATGCCCGGACTGCTGATGTCGGCGCGGCGGTAGTCGACCGCGGTCAGCAGGCTCGCGGCCACCCCGGTCGGCTCGGTCTCGTCCACGCCGACAACCCGGTCGATCCGGGGGTCGGCGGCGAGGCGAGCCGCGACCTGGGCCGCGAAGTACCTGCTGACGCCCGTGACGAGCACGACCCGTGGTGCGACTGCGTGCATGCGCGCCCCCAGCACCATCAGTGGCTGACGCGAATCCTGCCGGTGGACGACGTCGTCACGACCCGTCCCACGGCACCGGCGATGCGGTCGGCAGCGGCCGACCCGGGCCTACTTGCCCTGACGGCGCCGCTGGATGCGGGTCTTACGCAGCAGCTTGCGGTGCTTCTTCTTCGCCATCCGCTTGCGCCGCTTCTTGACGACGGAGCCCATACGTCATCCCCTTGCTTGCGATTGTCGCCGGCCGACGATGCGGCGGCCTGGCGCAGGTAGTGAACACCAAACCTTATCCGGGTGAGCGGGTGGTCGGCGCAGCGGGCGGAGGTGCACCGACGGGCGTCACACCATCTCAGCGGCGCTCGTCACGCTGAGCGATCGCCGCGCCGGTGCCGCCGCACCTCGCCGGCGGCGGTACGCGGTAGCTTCCGGGCCTCGGTCCGCCGCGGCGCGCCGCATCGGTGGCGCGTGGTAAGTGGCGCGGCTGAAACCGGGTGGCGGCTGCCGTGGACGGATCGCCACCCGGTTTTTTCGACCTGTCGAGGAAGATTTTCAGCTCAGGTCGAAACGGCCACCGCGAATTCCTTCGAGGAACTCGCCCCAGGCCGCCCTGTCAAATACGAATGCCGTACCCAGTCGATTCTTGGAATCGCGCACACCCACACCCGACGGGACGAACGCGACTTCGACGCAGTTGTTTCCGCCCCCGCTGCGGGTGCTCTTGCGCCAGGCCGCGAAGGCCAGCTCGGTAGGGTACGCGGTGCCTTGGTAGTGCATCACAACTCCTTCGTCAGCGCGACGAGCCGCTCCAATGCATTGTCCGGCTTGAGCGCCGCCGCGCGTAGATGGTCAAACATCAGGTTATAACGACGAACCTCCTGGTCAGTTTCCAGATAGAGGCCACCAGTTGCATTGTCGAGATAAACCACATCCGGATCCTCGGGATCCGGGAAACCGAGGATGACAAAGGCACCGTCCATCCCCGCATGTTCGCCGGAATCGAAGGGCACCACCTGCATCGTCACGTTGGTGCGCTCGGCCACGGCGGCCAGGTGGTGCAGCTGCTCGCGCATCACCTCGCGGCCACCGACCCAGCGGTGCAGGACCGCCTCGTCGAGCACCAGCCAGAGCTCCGGGGGATCACCCTCCGTAAGCAGCTTCTGTCGAGCGAGCCGCAGGTCCACCCTGCGCTCGATCTCCTCGGGGGTGAGGTCCGGTCGGGCCGCCCGGGTCGCGGCGCGGGCGTACTCCCGGGTCTGGAGCAGGCCCGGAATCAACAGCGCCTCGTAGGTGAAAATGGTCTCCGCGGCGGCCTCCAGCCCGATGTACGGGCCGAGCGCGACGTCGCTGTACGGATGCCACCAGGCCTTCTGCCGCGCCTCCCGGGCGATCTGGACGAGTTCCTCGCACTTCTGCTCGTCCAGACCGTAGATGTGCAGCATGAAGCGGACGTCCCGGGCCGTCGGCGAGACCTGGGCGTTCTCGGTCCGGGAGATCTTGGACGCGGAACACTCCATCCGGCCGGCGACCTGGTCGATGGTCAGCCCGGCCTCCTCCCGCAGCCGGCGCAGCTCCATGGCAAGCCGCCGGCGCCGTGCGGTCGGGCTGCGTCGTCTGAGGGTCATCGCCTTACCTCCTCGGCACGCCGATCGGGAGTGGGATCCGGCTCCACCCAGACCGGCGCAGCTAACCCCCCGCCGATCTTGCACCTACTCACCGATCCTGCCCAGACCGGAAGCACAGAAATTCGTCGACACCGGCGGAGGACATCTCCGGCGAACGGCACCGTTGCGCTGTTACCTCTCGGATGCGAGGTTTCGCCGACCTTCCACCGGCCTAACGAAGCGGACCGCGGGAGGTGGCGGATGCGGTCAGGTCTGCTTGATCAATAACAAAGCGCCAGCTCAGTACGGGGGCGGAGACGACGACGGGGCGCCCGGCCGATGCCGGACGCCCCGTGGCCGTCTCGCTCGCTCAGCCGCGGCTGCCGAGCGAACGCAGGAAGAACGCCAGGTTGGCCGGGCGCTCGGCAAGACGTCGCATCAGATACCCGTACCACTGCACGCCGTACGGCAGGTAGACACGCATCGTGTACCCGTCGGCGATGAGCCGGCGCTGCTCGTCCGGCCGGATGCCGTACAGCATCTGGAACTCGAACGAGTCGGGCGAGCGGTCGAACCACTTCGCCCGGTCCTCCGCGATCGCCACCATCCGCGGGTCGTGGGTGGCGACCATCGGCCGGCCCTCGCCCGCCATCAGGATGTTCAGGCACCGCACGTACGACCGATCGACGTCGAGCTTGGCCTGGAACGCCACCGACTCGGGCTCGTCGTACGCCCCCTTGCACAGCCGGACCCGGGAACCCGCACCGGCCAGCTCGCGGCAGTCCGCCTCGGTGCGTCGCAGGTACGCCTGGAGCACCGCACCGGTGTCCGGGAAGTCCTTGCGCAGCTGCATCAGCAGTTCGAGGGTCGAGTCGGTGGTGGTGTGGTCCTCCATGTCCACCGTCACGGTGGTGCCGGCGTTCGTCGCCGCCTGGCAGATCTCCCGCGCGTACCGGTAGGCGAGCTTCTCGTCGAACAGCTGCCCCAGCGCGGACAGCTTGATGCTGACCTCCACCGGCGGGCACAGCCCCTCGGCGGACAGCGCACCGAGCAGGTCGAGGTACGCCTGCTTCGTGGTCGCCGCCTGCTCCGGGCTGGTGGTGTCCTCGCCCAGGTAGTCGAGGCTGACCGCGAGGCCGGAGGAGACCAGCTCGCGCGAGGTCTTGAGGGCGTCGTCGAGCGCGGCGCCCGCGACGTAACGACGGACCACGTCCCGGCTGACCGGGGCGGTCCCGACAAGCCGCTCGACCCGGTCACTGCGGGCGGCGGCGAGGATCACCGATCGGAGCATGGCCCCGACTTTAACCCTGCCGCCGGTCCGCTCGACAGGGAGACCCATCACAGAACGTCAACATGTTTCGAAGGGCTGCCTCGTCCGATTCCGTCGATCTTTCACACAGCTCCCGCGCCACCGTCAAATCGTCGGCCGCAGCGGTGGCTGCGCGACGGCCCGCCCACGCGTGGCGGCCGAACCGGACACCGCGGTACGGCGGCGCCCGGCCGGGGCCGGTACCGGTGGGAGGATGCAGGGATGGACACGCCCCGGGAGCTGGTCGTCGGCCTGGGGTCCGGCGCCGAGCAGCTGGCCGATCCGGACCTCGCCACCGCCGACATGGTGCTCAACATCGGCCCGCAGCACCCGTCCACGCACGGCGTGCTGCGGCTGCGGCTGACGCTCGACGGCGAGCGGGTGAAGGCCGCCGAACCGATCATCGGGTACATGCACCGCGGCGCCGAGAAGCTGTTCGAGGTGCGCGACTACCGGCAGATCATCATGCTGGCGAACCGGCACGACTGGCTGAGCGCGTTCAGCAACGAGCTGGGTGTGGTGCTCGCGGTCGAGCGGCTGATGGGCATCGCGGTACCGGACCGGGCGGTGTGGCTGCGCACCCTGCTCGCCGAGCTGAACCGGGTGCTCAACCACCTGATGTTCCTCGGCTCGTACCCGCTGGAGATCGGGGCGATCACGCCGATGTTCTACGCGTTCCGGGAACGCGAGACGCTGCAGGCCGTCATGGAGGAGGTCGCCGGCGGCCGGATGCACTTCATGTTCAACCGGGTCGGCGGGCTGAAGGAGGAGGTGCCGGCGGGCTGGACCCGGCGCTGCCGGGACGCCATCGCCTCGGTACGGCGGCGGCTGCCGGACCTCGACGACATCATCATGCGCAACGAGATCTTCCTGGCCCGTACCGTCGGGGTCGGCGTGCTGAGCGCCGAGGCGGCAGCGGCGTACGGGGTGTCCGGGCCGGTGGCCCGCGCCTCCGGGCTCGACCTCGACCTGCGCCGGGACGAGCCGTACCTCGCCTACGACCGGCTCGACGTGCCGGTGGTCACCCGCACCGCCGGCGACTGCCACTCCCGGTTCGAGTGCCTGCTGGAGCAGGTGCACGTGTCGCTCGACCTTGCCGACGCCTGCCTGTCCGAAGTGGACAGGACCACCGGACCGGTGAACGTGCGGCTACCCAAGGTGGTCAAGGCGCCGGAGGGCCACACGTACGCCTGGACCGAGAACCCGCTCGGCATCAACGGCTACTACCTGGTCTCGCGCGGGGAGAAGACGCCGTGGCGCCTCAAGCTGCGCACCGCCTCGTACGCCAACATCCAGGCACTGTGCACGTTGCTGCCGGGCTGCCTGGTACCGGACCTGATCGCGATCCTCGGCTCGATGTTCTTCGTCGTCGGCGACATCGACAAGTAGCGCGGCCGCGCGACGTCCGGGATCGGTCCCCGTCGCGGTCAGCCCTCGGCGCTGGTCCGTCCTCGGCTCAGGGCGGTCCCCGTCGCAGGTCAGTTCTCGCGCGCAGGTCAGTCCTCGGCGCGGTGCCGGGCCCGGCGTGCCGCGCGGGGCGACACCGGTGCCGGAGGCAGGGGCGGCGGCGGATCCTCGCCACGCAACTCGGCCCACGGATCGAGGCGGGCGACGCTGTCTCGGAGCGGGTCGACGGCGCGCGGCGACCGGCGGCGCACGACCGGCGCCGGGGGCGCGGCCTCGGGTTGCGGCTTGCGCCGCTCCACCCGCAACGGTTCGAACCGCTGCACCCCGCTGTCCCGCAGCGGATCCGGCGCGGGCGGCAGGGTGCCCCGGCCGGCCGCGGTGCGCGCGGCGTTGCGCCCCGGCGCCGTCGCGCCGGGACGCACACCGTCCCGTACCGGCTCCATCGCACCCGGCCGCAGACTGTCCCGCACCGGATCGACCGCACCCGGCCGCAGACTGTCCCGCACCGGATCGACCGCACCCGGCCGCAGACTGTCCCGCACCGGATCGATCGCGCCGGGCTGCATGCTGTCCGCCACCGGGTCGCGGCGGCGGGGCGGCATCCCCGGGCGGCGGGCACCGGCGGGCGCCTGGGCCGCGCTCGCCCCCACCGGCTCCCGGGCCGGGTCGGCGCCCAGCCGCGCGGCCAGCGTGTCGAGCTGCTCCTGCATGGCGGCGAGTTCGGCATGGGTACCGTGCTTGGTGCGCTGCAGCGCCGTGGTCATCGCGGAGCCGAGGTCGCCGCGCACCGCCTCGATCTCGGCGGCCAGGTTCTCCTGCAGCTCGATCCGGACCCCGTCGGCGTCCCGGCGCAGCACCACCGACAGCCCGATCAGCACCGTACCGGCGATCGCCAGGACCGCGGTGCCGCGCAGCTCACCGCCGTCCCGGGCGAACCAGAGCGCGATCCCGGCGAGCGGCGCGAGCATCGCACCGATCCAGAACAGCACGGAGGGCAGCCGACCGCGGTGGGGTCGACGTCCCCGGTCGGACGCTGCGGTACGGGCTGTCATGGGAGCCGAGGCTACCGAGTGCGACACGGTCGAAGAAAGGCCGGGCCATCGCGCAATCGGTAAAACGATCGACAACTGCCCGGCCACCCGGCCCGATCATCGGCAACCGGTGACCCGGCCTGGACCAACCGTCACGACTGCGACGAGAATTACCCCGGTTCGGGGACTCCGATGCGAACGGGCCGGCGGGGTCGACTGACCCCACCGGCCCGATCCGTGACGCTCGGTCAGCTGCCGGCGAGGGCGGCGTCCGAGCTGAGCAGCAGG
Source organism: Actinocatenispora sera (assembly GCF_018324685.1). Classification (NCBI taxonomy): domain Bacteria; kingdom Bacillati; phylum Actinomycetota; class Actinomycetes; order Micromonosporales; family Micromonosporaceae; genus Actinocatenispora; species Actinocatenispora sera. The sequence goes on from NZ_AP023354.1 coordinate 616,054, forward strand.
CTGATCGACACCTTGCCGGTCTTCAGCCCGTTCTTCGACTGCGAACCGCCCGCGTCGAGCTGGACGAACTTGCCGAACTTCATCCCGTACTTGCTCTCCAGGCCCTGCTCGCAGAACGCCCGGTCCGGGCACTCCGGCGGGCCGCCCAGGATCGTCGCCTTGCCGTTGCACTTGGCGGCGAACTCGGACAGCGTGGAGACCTTGTTCTTCTCCGCGAACTCCTTCGTCACCCCGAACGCGTTCTCGTCGGCCGCCGCGGACGGCTCGCCGAACTTGAGCCCGTCCTTGGCGCCCAGCGAGGTCAGCGCCTTCATCGTGGTGTCGATGTCCGGCGAGGCCATCGGCTTCGCGTTCTTGCCGTTCGCCTTCTGGTTCAGGAACTCGGTCAGGGTCGCCGCGTACTCCGGCACGACCTGGATCTCGCCCTTCTCCAGCGCCGGCTCGTACAGCTCGCGGTTGCCGATGGTGCGAACCGAGGTGGTGAAGCCACCGGCGTCCAGCACCGTGGAGTACAGGTAGGCGAGCGTCTTGCTCTCCGAGAAGTTCGCCGCGCCGATGGTCACCGAGCCGGAGCCCTTCTGTACCCCGTCGGTGAGGTTGGCGGTCTTGGCGAAGCCGGCCGCGACCTTCTGCGGCGGCACCCGGTCGACATCGGCCTGCTTGTTCAACTGGATCAACTTCGGCGTGTCCAGCGCCGCGGAGACCTTGTTCAGGTCGGCGATCAGCGCCGGCGACGCGACCTTCGCGTTCACCGCCGGAACGATGTTGTCGGAGTTCTGCAGGTGCTTGTCGTCCTTCAGCACGACGAGTTGGCTGCCCGCCACCGGGGCGCAGCCAGCACCCTTGACGTTGGTCTCCTTCTTGGTGCCGGACGAACCGGCCTGGCCGCACCCGGCGGCCAACGCCGCCACCGAGAGCCCAGCAAGAATCCCGATCGCCACCCGGCGCGGAGGCACGCCGCGACGGCGCGCTCCCCTCGCAGCGAGTCGCGACCGCGAAAGCCGCGTTGCCATTACTGCCCGCCTTCCGTGTCCCGGCTCGGCCCCCCTGGCCGGCCGCGTGTCCGACGAGCGGTCGGCGCGCCCCTACCCGGACCTGGCCGGCCGGGAACACGGTGCCTTCCGCGCGCAGGGACTACCCAACCTCGCCGATGCGGGTGCCGCAACTCGAATGGCAACAGTTGTCATCATCGTTACCCACCGGAGCCCCTGCAGCACCGTCACCGCCGGTGATCACGACGCGGTCTCGACGGAGAACGTTTTCCGAGCGACCGCGTCCATGATCACCGTGGCGGGCGTCAGCGGGCGAGGGCGGGCTTCGACGCGCGCCGGCGGGTACGGCGACGGGTGTGGCGCAGCGGGCGGGGTGTGACGGCCCGCTCGACCAGCACCAACACCCCCTCAACGAGCAGGCACAGCACCACCACGAGCAGCCCGCCGGCGAGCACCTCGCCGCCCCCGGACGCGATGCCCAGGCCGAACCCCTCGTTGATGATCGCGCCGAGCCCGGGGCCGCCGACCAGCGCGGCCAGCGTGGTGGTCGCCACCACCTGAACCGCGGCGGTGCGGAACCCACTGGCCAGGTACGGCACGGACAGCGGCAGCTCCACCCGGAACAGCACCTGCCACCCGGACAACCCCATCCCGTACGCGGCGTCCCGCGCGCTCGGGTCCACCTCGCGCAGCCCGAGTACCGCGTTCGCCAGCAGCGGCGGGATCGCGAACACCGCCAGCGCCGCCACCGCCGACCACGGCCCGAAGCCGAGGATCGTCAACGGGAAGATGGACAGCAACGCCAGGGTCGGAATCGCGCGGGTCAGGTTCGACACGCCGACGACCAGGCCGCCGCCGCGGCCGTGGTGGCCCAGCCAGATGCCGATCGGCCAGGCGATCGCACAGCCGATCGCCACCGACGCTGCCGAGATCCACAGGTGCTGCCAGGTCAGCGCGAGGATCCCGTCGGAGTTCGTCCAGTTCAGCGGGTCGTTCAGCCACACCCACGCCTGCGACACGATGCTGCTCACGAGCGCCCCTCCCTCGTCGGAACGCGCACGAGGCACCGGCCCGCACCATGCCCATGATTCGCTCGCTGACGCTCGTTCACGACGCCCGCCTCCTCGACCAGGGGGTGGCCAGCCGGCCGAGCAGGGCCAGTACCAGGTCGAAGACCAGGGCCAGCAGGACCGTGGCGATCGTCGCCGTCATGATCTGCGCCTTGTAGAAGTTGTTCCGGAAGCCTTCCAGGATCAGCTCCCCGAACCCGCCGTACCCACCGACCACCGAACCGACCGTCACCATCGCGACGGTCGACACGGTCGCGATGCGCAGGCCGGTCATGATGCTGGGCAGCGACAGCGGCAGCTCGATCCGGGTGAGCAGGCCCAGCTTGCCGTAGCCCATGCCGCGGGCCGCGTCCCGGATCTCCACCGGTACCTGATTGAGCCCGGTCAGCGTGTTTCGCACGATGACCAGCAGCGCGTACAGCACCAGACCGATCACCACCGTACTGGCGTAGAGGCCGAGGAACGGCGCCAGCACGGCGAACAGCCCGAGGGACGGAATCGTGTACAGCACGCTGGAAAGTGCAAGGATCGGACCGGTGAGCCAGCTGACGCGGTACGCGAGGATACCGAGGGGGATCGCGAGCACCGCCGCGATCAGCACCGACGCCGCGGTCAGCTCGACGTGCTGGATCAGCGCGGCGAGCAGCGCCGAGGCGTTGGATTGCACGTAGTCCCAGGAAAACCACGGGTTGCCCGCGGCGTCGGTGACCGCCGCCAACGGGACCTGCTGAAGAGAGGACACAAGTGGACGCTACCCGGGCGGAGCACGCCGCCGAGCGCCCCAACCACGGCGATTCGTCCCGCACCGGCGAGAATCGTGCCGCCGAGATCAGGCTGGACCGGTTGACGAAGGCGTACCCGAACGGCACGGTCGCGGTGGCCGAGCTGAGCCTGGCCGTACCGGCGGGGGAGCTCGTCACGCTCGTCGGGCCGTCCGGCTGCGGCAAGTCGACCATCCTGCGGATGATCAACCGGCTGGTCGAGCCGACCGGCGGGCAGATCTTCCTGGACGACGACGACATCACCACCGCCGACCCGGTCGAACTGCGCCGCCGCATCGGGTACGCGATCCAGGACGTCGGGCTGTTCCCGCACCAGACGGTGCGGCAGAACGTGGCGACCGTGCCGCGCCTGCTCGGCTGGTCCAAGCCGGACACCCGGGACCGGGTCGACGAGCTGCTCGACCTCGTCGGCCTCGACCCGGCCGAGTACGGCAAGCGGTACCCGGACGAGCTCTCCGGCGGGCAGCGGCAGCGGGTCGGGGTGGCCCGCGCGCTCGCCGCCGACCCGGTGGTGCTGCTGATGGACGAGCCGTTCAGCGCGGTCGACCCGATCGCCCGCGGTCGGCTACAGGAGGAGTTCCTGCGGCTGCAGGCCGAGGTGCGCAAGACGACGGTGTTCGTCACCCACGACGTGGACGAGGCGGTCCGGCTCGGCGACCGCATCGCGGTGCTGTCCGCGGGCGGCAAGCTGGAGCAGTACGCGCCGCCGGCGGAGATCCTGGGCCGGCCGGCGTCGTCGTTCGTGGCCGAGTTCGTCGGCGCCGACCGCGGCATCAAGCGGCTCGGCGTCACCTCGATCCCGCCGGCGGCCCTGCGCTCGCCCGACGAGGTGCCCAGCTTCGCCACCGCCACCGCGCCGCCCCGGGTACCGCTGACGGCCACGCTGCGGGAGGCGCTCGCGGCGCTGCTGGAGGGCGGTACCGGCTGGGTGCGGGTGGACGACGGCGACCGGCTCGCCGGCGTGCTCACCCCGGACGACATCTACCAGGCGATGCACGACACCCAGCCCGGCCGCCCGGCCTGACCCCGGCTCGCGTCGATCATGGCTGCCCGGCCGGCGTCGCGCGGCGGCCCGGCGCCATGATCGACAACGGTGCGGCGCGGGTGACGGTCAGGAGTGCTTGGTCACGTAGTCGATGAAGCGGGCGCGCATCAGCGGCTCGGCATCCCCGTACGACTCGTGGCCGGTGAACTCGCGCCACACCCCGACCAGCTCGTCGACGGCCTCGCCGATCGAACCGCTGGAGTCGTCCAGCACGTTGCTCTCCTGCGCGTGCGGCAGGTGCCGGACCAGGTCGACGAAGAAGTGCCGGTCGTGCCGGCGGTGCGCCAGCGCGAAGGCCCGCTCGCGCAGCTCCTCGGTGGACAGTGCGTCCAGCTCGTCGAGGTCGTTGCTCGACGTACCCTCAGTCATACGCCGAGCATACGGGCGCTCTCGCGGCGCCGGCCGCCCCACTCCACCAGCCGCGTCACGACCAGCCCGAGCACGATCGCGCCGCCCGCGACGCCGAACGTGGTGGCCGGTCCGGGCCAGCCGCGCATCGTGCCGAACTGGACCGCGAGCACCAGCGCCAGCACGCCGAGCATGCTGCCGAACACGCCGCCGCGCCGCCCGTACGCGGAGACGCCGCCGACCAGGACCGCGCCGAGCGCCAGCAACAGCTGCGGCAGGATCGAACCGGAGCCGACGGCGGTGCGCACCTGCACCGCGGACAGCACCCCGGACAGTCCCGCCAGACCGCCGGACACGGTCAGCGCGAGTACCACCATCAGCGCCGCGCCGGGGCCGCGCCGCTCCGCCGGGTCGGCCACCGGCCGGAACGCACCGATCGCCCGGCGCAGCGGCCGGACCAGCCCGAACACCCCCGCCAGCACCGAGGTCGCGGCCACCGCGATGAACCACACGTACGCCCAGCGGCGCGGGTCGGGCGCGCCGTCCGCCACCGTGACCGCGGCGCCGTGGCCGATCAACGTGGTCGCCACGAGCCCGCCGCACAGCGCGGCGAGCGAGGCCGCCCAACCGGGCACGTGCAGCAGCGCCACCAGCACCCCGAGCGCCAGCCCGGCAACCAGCGCCACGCCGAGGCCGGGGATCAGCGCCACCGGAAGGTTGTGCTCGTACGCCCGGGCGAACAGCAGGCCGGCGACCGCGGCGAACGCACCGACCGCGAGGTTCGGCGCACCGGCCCGCAGCGACACCGAGACCGCCATCGCGAGCAGCCCGAGCGCCGCCGCCTGCACCGCGATCAGCCGGAGCCCGGCGCTGTGGAACATGGCCGGCTCGACCCGCCAGCAGAACACCGCGAGCGCCGCGACCAGCACCACCAGCAGCAGCTCCCACACGACGTGCACCAGCAGCCGGTCGTTCGCCGGCGGGGGCGGCGGGGTGAGCAGCGCGCCGGGCGGGGTCTGCCCGGGCAGGGTCAGCGTCCGGTCGCTCTCCGGCGCCGCGTACCCCGGGTCGAACGTGGGCTCGTCGGACGGGTAGTCGCCGTAGCCGAACCCCTGGTCCGGCACGTCGTCGGGATAGCGGCTCGGCTCGGACCGGCGACCGGGCAACCGGACCGTCGAATCGTCCTCGGACATGTTGGCCCCCTCGGCAGCGCACCCACCGGTCGGCGACACGCTCACGCACATCGTCGCCTACCGGTTCCACGGTCGCACGCCGGCACGGCGCATGCACCCTCGGTACCGGGAAATCCAGCGTGTCTTCCTACCGCGGCGCAGCCGAATGGCCGTCGTGGTTCGCGAGGTCGTCGACAGCGGGTGGAATGGCGGGCCGTCAACGCTGACGGGACGTCACCGTTCGGCCTTCTTCTCCTCGTCCGGGTCGGGCGGGATCCGGCACGAGTGCTCCAGCCACAACGCGGCGGCGGCGAGCGCCAGCGACGCCACCGCACCGGACGCGGCGGGCAGCACGTCGGCGGCGGCCGACGCGAGCTGGCCCCGGTTCTGCACCACCCACAGCAGTCCCCCGCCGTACAGCCCGGCGAACAGCGCACCGGCGGCCGACGACGCCTTGGCGATCAACACGTACCGTGCCACGGAGAGCGCGTTGACCGGCTCGGTACCGGGCTTGCGCGCGATCCGCCGACCGGTGCTCAGCGCCGCGATGCCCTCGACGATCGCGAGGACCGCGAGGGTGATCGCCGGCAGCAGCGGCAACGGCGGCAACGACCCGTAGAACCGGGCGAACAGCAACCAGCCGGCCACCCCGGCGACCAGCGCGGTCACCACCAGTGTCGGCACGCTGGTCGGCCGCACCCGCGGCTGCGGCGGCTCGCTCATGAACGTTCCTCCCGCGCCGGATCGGCCGCACCGGTCACACCGCCCACTTCGGTCGCGGCGCCCGCACCGGTCGCTTCGGCCGCCCCGGCCGCTTCGGTTGCTTCGGTTGCTTCGGTCGCTTCGGTCGCTTCGACCGCCCCGGCCGCTTCGGCCGCTTCGGTTGCGGTCACACCGTTCCGTACGCGGTCGCGGACCAGCGTGACCGACACGTCGGTGAATCCGTGCGCGATCGGCGCCTGCGGCTTGTGCACGGTCAGCCGGACCCGATCGACCCGCTCGTCCGCAAGACACGCGGCGACCAGCCGGTCGGCGAGCTTCTCGATCAGCCGTACCGGTTCGCCGGCCACGATCGCCGCCAGCCGGTCGGCCAGCTCGCCGTAGTGCACCGTGTCGGTCACCTCGTCGGTACGGGCCGGGCGGGACAGGTCCAGCTCCAGCTCGGCGTCGATGACGAAGTCCTGCCCGTTCTCCCGCTCGAACTCGTACAACCCGTGCCGGCCGCGGACCCGCAGCCCGGTCAACGTGATCCGGTCACTCACCGGCTCCTCCTTCGCCGGAATCCGCTGCGGCGCAACGCAATACCCCTGATCTGCTCACCCCATCGGCCTTCCTCCGCCGCCGGAGACCCACTGTGGCACGGAACGCCGTACCGCCGGCTCGCTCGCTCACTGCGCCGTCCCCGCGCGGGCCGCGCACCAGGCCCGGACCGCGTCCACCGTGGACCGCACCTCGTGTACCCGGATGCCCCAGGCGCCGGCGTCGACGGCGAACAGGTTCGCCGCGAGGCTCGCCGCCTCCCGGTCGTCGACCGGCCGCGGGGTACCGTCCGGCGCGGCCAGCAGCGAGCCGAGGAACGACTTGCGGCTCACCCCGACCAGTACCGGGAAGCCCAGGCCGCGCAACGTGTCGAGGTGTGCCAGCAGCTGCCAGTTGTGCGCCGGCGTCTTGGCGAAGCCGAGCCCCGGGTCGACCACGATCCGCTCGGCGGAGACCCCGCCAGCGACCGCGGCGTCGACCCGCTCGGCCAGTTCGTCCCGCACGTCGACCACCACGTCGTCATAGCTCGCCAGCCGGTACATCCGCTTCGAGTGGTCGCGCCAGTGCATCAGGATCCACGGGCAGCCGGCGTCGGCAACCACCCGGACCATGTCCGGATCGGCCAGCCCGCCGGACACGTCGTTGACCATCGACACGCCCGCGGCCAGCGCCGCCGCGGCCACCTCGGCCCGGGTGGTGTCGATGCTCATCGGCACGCCGGCGGCGGCGAGCTGCCGGATGACCGGTACCACCCGGGCCTGCTCGGTGGCGGCGTCGACCCGGTCGGCGCCCGGGCGGGTCGACTCGCCGCCGACGTCGACCAGATCGGCGCCGTCGCGCCACATCTGCACCCCGTGCGCCACCGCGGCGTCGAGATCGGAGTACCGGCCGCCGTCGGAGAACGAGTCCGGCGTCACGTTGAGCACGCCCATCACGACCGGTGCGGCACTCGTTCGGTGCACCGCGAACTTCCCCCCACTGTGCTCCCTCACCGCACCGACGCTACCGGTCCGGGCGGCCGGTGAGCCGGTGGGGAACCTCATGCCGCGGCACCGGGCCGCGCGGCTCAGCCGGTACCGGCGGAGCCGCCGGCGGCGCGGCGGCGGGCCCGCTGGGCGCGGCGGATGCGTTCCGCGCCGGCGGCGCCGGGGCCGGTCCGCATCCGGCCGACCACGGCGGGGAACGGTTGTCCGTCGTTGTGCTCGGCCTCGAGCCGTTCGACCTCCTGCCGGACGGCCCGCTCCACCAGTTCGGAGATCGTGGTGGGACCGGCGCCGCCGGTGCTGCTCAGCCAGTACGCGGCGGCGCGGGCGCGCTCGAGCACCTGGCGCGAGAGGTGGAACGAGCGGGGTGTGCGCTCGGTGGGGTCGATGCCCAGCCCGGCGGGTAGCCGGTCGGGGTCGGGTGCTGCACCGGGGATCTCCACGCTGTGCTTGCTCCCTTCCGTGCCGCGATCTTCCGCGGGGCAGGTCCGGATCGGTGGGTACCGGCGGGCACCGGCCGGCCACCCGACGGGCGCTCCGGCGGTACGGCCGTCACCGCGCCGGCGCCGCCGGACTCTCCGTGGTCGCCGGTGGCCCGGAGTCGGCGGCGTCGAGGGGCCACACCGACAGCTCGACCGTGCCGGCGACCGACAAACGGCCGGTCGCGCCGGCCAGCTCGAGCCGGAAATCGGGCAGCCGGACCAGCCGGCGGCCTGTGGCGGTGATCACGCAGAGGTACCAGCCGCCGGCGGGATCGGTCAACACCCAGCCCGGTTGCACGTCCGCCGGAACGGCCGGATCCGGCCTGTCCGATTCATGCATGGGGGGACTGGTTTTCGCCGGCGGAATGGTGGCAGTCTGGTGAGGCCCGCCCGGTCGAGGTGCCGTCGTGCGGTACAGGGGAGAAGGCGACCGGATGAGTGCGTTGAGTTCGACCCGATCGGCCACCTTGGCGGCGATGATCATGCCCAGGACCAGCACGATCACCGCCGCGCCGACGCACGCTGCGACCGCGGCGAAGCCGGTGAGCGGCAGCATCGTGGCGAGCACCACGGCACCGCCGGCGATGGCCGCCAGCCCGGCCGCGAGCTCCACCCCGGCGAGGCCGCGACCGATCCGCGGCCGGGGTGCCGACGGCCACTTGCGCGCCGCGCGCACCACGCCCAGCTGGTGCACGCCCAGGCCGGTCAGCACGACACCGAGGACGACGAGCAACGCACCGGTCGCGAGCGTCCGGACCATGCCGCGCCTCCCTCGACCTCACCGCCGCACCACGAGCGCATTAATGTTACATGCAACTAGCCTTGTCGCATAGTTGAGTGCAATGTACAGTCAGGGACACTTTACGCGTTACTACGAGACACACCGTGATCACCTAGTACCACTAAGTGGGGATATCGAGGAAGCTGGAAGCAATGAGACTCGTGACGAACACGGAGAGCGACGGGGGACGGGTCGATGATTAGCGACCTCATCAGCGCCGGACTGGGCACGTTCCCGCTCAGTGCCGCGCTCGGCGCCCTACCGCTGTCCGCCCCCGACGCCCACGTGATCCACCTTGCCGGCGGCGCCCTCTCCGGCGGCCTCGCCGCCCCCAAGACCGTCGACACCAGCGGCATCATCGAGTTCCTCGCCACCAAGATCGCACCGATCCTGCTCGCCGTGCTCGGCCTGATCTTCATCGGCCGGGCGAACAAGGGCGAGGTGTCCCGAGTCCTCACCAGCTCCGTGATCGCGATCGTCGGGCTGGTGTTCATCGGCGGCGCCGTCACCCTGCTGTTCCTCGGCGGCTACCTCGTCGACCTCATCTTCAAGTGAGGTTCCGATGCGGCTGCGGACCGACGACGACATCTACCGGGCACGCCTGCTCTACCTCGGCCCGCCCGGCTACACCCTGCCGTTCCAGCTGCCGTACGCGCAATACGGGCTGTTCGCCCTGCTCGTCCCGGTGTTCATGCTCATCCACTACGCCTTCACCCTGACCGTCGACCTGTTCCCGGCGTGGGAGATCGCGCTGTCGATGGTCGCCACCTCCCTGGTCTTTCGGTACGTGGATCCGGACCGCCCGGCCCGGCAGGTGCTGCGCACCGCGCTCACCGACTGGCGCCGCACCCGCGAACCGCACACCGAACGGCCTGAGCCGTCGCTCGTCGCCAGCCGGGTCCGCGTCCGCCAGGAGTTGACATGACCACCACCCCGTCCCGGGCCGACCGCGCCCGCCAGTCCGCCGCCGAGCCGGCCGCACCGGACGAGTCCGCGCCGGCCCGACCGGACCAGGAACGCCCGGACCAGGAACGCCCGGACCAGGAACGCCCGGAGCGACCGCCCGGCAGTACCGGCGGTCCCGCCGGCGGCGCCACGACGGGACCAGCACCGCTCGCGGTCTTCCGCGCTCCCGGCGCCGCTCCGACACCCCCCAACCCGGCGACGCCGGGTACGCGACCGGCCCCGACCGGTCCGGGTGGCCAAGCGGCCCCACCAACCTCCCACCCCACCCCCCGAACCGCCGAACCCCCCAGCGGCCAGTACCCCACCGTTCCGCCGCCCACCGCGCAGCCCAGCGGCCAGTACCCGACGGTGCCGGCGCCCACCGGACAACCGAGCGGGCAGTACCCGACGGTGCCGCCGCCCACCGAGCAGCGCAGCGGGCAGTACCCCACGGTGGCGCCGCGCGACAGCCAGCCCAGCGGGCAGTATCCGACGGTGCCGGCGCCCGCCGGGCAACCGAGCGGGGAGTACCCGACGATCGGGTCGCGGCACGGCCAGCACCCGGCCGCACCGCCGCGCGCCGATCAGCCCAGCGGCCGGTACCCGACCGTTGCACCCCCCACCGACCAACGCAGCGGGCAGTACCCGACGGTGCCCGCACCGGGCGGACAACCGAGCGGGCCGTACCCCACCGTGCCGCCCGCCAGCGAGCAGCGCAGCGGGCAGTACGCCACCGTGCCGGCGCCCAGCGGGCAGTACCCGACCGTGCCGCCGCGACCGGCGCCGGCGACGCCGCCGCCCGCGGCGCGACCGACGCCGCCCAGCGCGCGCCCGACCTCACCCGCCGCTCCGCCGGCCGCACCGGCGACACCGCAGCCGGCCGGGCCTTCGCCGGCCGGTACAGCGGCGCCGTCGGTCGGCGCACCGCCCGCAGCGCCGGGACGGCCGGCGACGCGGCCCGCCGCACCGGCCAAGCCCAGCAAGCCCGGCAAGCCGGTGAAGCAACGCACGGCGGCACCGCAGAAGCGGGCCAAGGCGGCCGGGCCGGTCGCCCACAACCGCACCCCGAGACACAAGGACCGGCCGGCGCCGGTGGAGCTGGCGATCACCGAGATCGCCGGGCACCTGACGTTCAGCCCGACCAGCGTCACCGCCTGGTACTGGCTGCCCGAGATGCGGTGGGCCTTCCGGCCGGACACCGAGCGCGAGGCGATGATCGTCGCGATCGCCGAGCAGTACGCCGGTCTCGCCGGGTTCCGGTTGCACCTGCGCCGCACGACCAAGCCGTTCCCGGCCGACGCCTGGGCCCAGACGATCAACGCCAACACGCCGCACCCGCTGCCGACGCCGCCCGGCGCGCCGAGCTGGTCGGACCACCTGGTCAACGCGCAGCGGCACCTGCTGCAGGTCAACCACGCCGAGGGCCAGACCTACCTGGGCATCACGTTCGCCCGCCGTACCTTCAAGGACAACCTCGCCGAGCGGCTGGGTGCGTTGCGCGGCAAGGGAACGGGCAACGCCGAGCGCAAGCGCGTGGCGCGGATGGTCGGGCAGTTCGACGAGGTGCTCGGCGCGTTCGGGATGCGCGGCCGGCGGGTGACGCCGACCGAGCTGGAGTGGCTGATCTACCGCAGCGTGGCGCTGTGCATGGACCCGCCGCAACTGCTCTCCTCGGTACGCCAGTCCGAGTGGGAGCGGTCCGACCTGCTGGCGCTGACCGAGCAGATCGAGCGCTACCGCACCCCGTACGGGTCGACGGTGAAGCTGGTGAACCGGCTCACCGGCGAGGAACGGCACGCCTGCGTGCTGACCGTCGGACGGATGGAGCCGCTGGAGATCCCGGAACGGCACGAGCCGTGGATGCACTTCCACGAGCGGCTGCCGTGGGCGATGGAGATCTCCTCGCACGTCGACGTGCTCGGCCCCGGCGACACGTTCCGCAACCTGGAGCACCGGCTGCGGATGATCCGGTCCCAGCAGAGCGACTACGTCGAGCACGGCATGGACGTACCGCCGGAGCTGGAACGGTTGGCGCGCCGGGCGCTCGTCGTCGGCGACGACATGACCACCGGGCTGCCGCTGGACGCCAGCCGGGTGCACGGCTGGCACCGGATCGCGATCGGCGGCAGTACCCGGGAGGAGTGCCTGGAGCGCGCCCGCGCGCTGACCAAGCTGTACTCCCGGGACATGCGGATCTCGTTGCAGCACCCGAAGAACCAGGACTGGCTCGCCCGCGAGTTCATCCCGGGTGAGCCGATCGCGAACACCGGATACGTGCGCCGGATGCCGGTGAAGCTGTTCGCCGCCGCGCTGCCACAGGGCGCGTCCAACGTCGGCGACCGGCGCGGCGACCTGATCGGCCGCACCGCCGGCACCTCCCGCCGGCCGGTGTTCCTCGACCTGCACTTCCCGATGGAGGTACGGGAACGCTCCGGTCTCGCGGTCTTCGTGTCCGAGCCCGGCGGTGGTAAGTCCACACTGGTCGGTGGCCTCGGCTACCTGGCCGCCCGGCGCGGGGTGCAGACCACGCTGCTCGACCCGTCCGGCCCGCTGGCCCGGATCTGCGAGATGCCGGAACTCAAGCCGTACTCGCGGGTGCTCAACCTGACCGGCTCGCAGGAGGGCACCCTCGCGCCGTACGGGCTGATCCCGACGCCGATGCGGTCGCACTTCGCCACCGGCCCCGGCGGCGACCGCGAGTACGAGATCGGGGTGTCCAACGCCCGCGCCGAACGCCGGATGCTGGTCCAGGACATCTGCTCGATGCTGATCCCGCCGCAGGTCACCCGGGAAGCGTCCACCGCGGCGCTGCTGCGACACGCGGCCCGGCAGGTACCGGCGGAGGAAACGTCCACACTGGACGACGTCGTCAAGGCGCTGCGCGGTACCGACGACGACGGTGTGGAGCTCGCCAACCTGCTGATGGACGCGGCCGAGATGCCACTCGCCCGGCTGTTCTTCGGCCGCCCACCGGAATCGCTCACCGACCCCGAACACCGGGACGTGCTCACCGTCATCACCATGGCCGGGCTGCGGCTACCCGACCTGAAGATCGAACGCGAGTACTGGTCGGCCGAGGAACAGCTGGCGCTGCCGATGCTGCACACCGCGCACCGGCTCGCCGTGCGCCGCTGCTACTCCGGCGACATGAACGCCCGCAAGCTGGTCGGGCTGGACGAGGCGCACTTCATGGAGGGCTGGCGGTCCGGCCGGTCGTTCCTGGTCCGGCTCGCCCGCGACTCCCGGAAGTGGAACATCGCCGGCCTGGTCGCCTCGCAGAACCCGAAGGACATCCTCGGCCTGGACGTGCAGAACCTGGTGTCCACCGTGTTCGTCGGCCGGATCGCCGAGGACCCGGAGATCGCCGCCGAGGCGTTGCGGCTGCTCCGGGTGCCGCGCGGCGTCGGGTACGAGGCGATCCTCGGCACCCTGTCCACCGGCGACACCGCGTCGGACCGGCGGCTGCCGTACCGCGAGTTCGTGATGCGCGACGTGGACGCCCGGGTGCAGCGGATGCGGGTCGACCTGGCGTACGTGCCCGAACTGCTCACCTACCTCGACACCACGCCGACCCAGGCGGCGCCGGTCGAGCGCACCTCCGTACCAGCCGCCAGTCGGGAGGCGTGAGTCATGATCGCCCGGTTGGCCCGCGGCGCGGGCCTCGATCCCACCCGGCCGGCGAGCCGCCGGGAGCGCCTCGTCTCCCTGGTACTGGCGGTCCTGGTCGCCGCCACCGCCGTACTCTTCTGGCCCGCCCAACCCGCCGCCGCCGACCCCTCCCACTGCACTCTCAAGCAGTGGCACGATCCGACCCAGGTCAAGAACTGCATCACGAAGTTGCCTGCCGCATCGAGCACCATCAACGACTGCATGGGGGTTCCCGCTCCTGGAGCGCCCGACAGCGGTTTTGGCGGCTGGTTCGCGGGTGACCCGAAGATCCGTACCGGAGTCACTGGTTATTACACGACCTATGGCTACGGTGGCTACGATTACCCGCTCTACAATCCGGACTGCGTCTCGGGTGCCTCACCACTGCCTTCTTCGGCATCGACGACAACGACCATCGCCAACGGCGAGATGATGGTGGCCACTGGCATCGTCGGTGCCGCCAACGCCTTCCGGGAAAAGGCATACAACCCAGACAGCATGTGGGGCTGGGCCGACAAGCTGGTTCAGAGCGCGACCAAGGCGATCTACCAGAAGGTCTTCACAGTCTTCGGCGTCGTGACGATCGCGATCGTGGGCCTCTATCTGCTCTGGCGTTCCAGGCAGGCCAACATGAGCGATGCGCTGACGACCGCCGGTTGGGCGGTCCTCGTCATGGTTGTTGTCACAGCCGTCGCCGCATGGCCGGTGCTGTCCGCGCACCTCGCCGACAAGACTCTCATCTCTTCGTTGGGCGTCGTCCACGATGCGGTTGGCCCCCAAGCGAAGGATCTTTCGGTTTCGCAGTGTCCCTACGCTTGGAAGAACCCTCCACCCAACTACAAACACGACCCATCACAGTGCAAGGACCAACGGCCGCCTGCGCTTCGGGCGAGCGACACGGCAACTCAGGCCGTGCTCTACAACAACTGGCTCCGAGGAACACTCGGATCGGCGACCAGCCCGGTCGCGGATCGATATGGTTTTGCCCTCTACGACTCGACCACGCTGTCCTGGGCAGAAGCCAAGCAAATTCGTGACGACCCGAGTAGCCGTTCGGAGATCCTCAAGCAGAAATCGCAGAACTTTCAGCGGATCGCGCAGCAGATCAAGACCGAGGATCCGGACGCGTACAACTACCTGCAGGGCAAGGAGGGCAGTGCCCGGGTCGGCGCCGGACTGATCGCGATCATCAGTGCGCTGGCGTTCGCGTTCTTCGACATCGCGGCGTCGCTGCTGATCATTCTCGGGTTCCTGATCTTCCGGTGGGCGGTGGTCGCGATCCCGGTGATCGGCACGATCGCGATCCTGCGGCCGGCCAGCGCCGGGTTCAAACGGTTGATCAACATCGTGGTGGCGGCGATCTTCAACATCGTCATCTTCGGTGCGGGGGCGTCGATCTACCTGTTCGCGGTGGACCTGATCATGAACACCGCGACGTTGCCGGGCTGGTTGCAGATCACCCTGGTGTGGCTGTGCGGGGTCGTCGGATGGTTGCTGTTGCGGCCGTTCCGGCGGATCACCCAGCTGGGCGGCAAGTCGCCGATCGGCGAGATCGCGCACATCGGTTCCTGGCACCGGCGGTTCTTCTCGGATCTCAAGGGCGTCGCGATCGGCGCCGCCGGTGCCGCGGCGCTGGGCGACATCGAGTCCCAGGACGACGAGGAGCAGAAGGGCAAGCGGAAACGCGGCAAGCCGGCGGAGGCCGGCGGCGACGGGCAGCAGCCCGCGACGACCGGTCCGGTACCGGACGCGCCGAGCAGCAGCCCCGCCCCGGACGGTGCGCCACCGGACCCGGCCCGGTCGCCGGAGCCGTCCCGTACCCCCGAGCCGGCGGGCGCGCCGCGCGGTGCGGGGCGCCGGGACGGCCAGGTGTGGGTGCCCGAGACCGGCCGGTACGCCGATGGCAGCGACAGCTACGACGACCTGGCGGCGAGCGTGGGCCGGGCCGACGCGCGGATCTCGCAGAACGCCGGGTCGGTCGACCGGGAACTTGCCGGGTACGAGCGCGCGGATGCGGACCGATCCAGAAACCCGTGACCGACCGATCCTGACGGGAGTTCCAGATGCGCCGGGTACTCGGGTTCGTCACCAGCCGGTACGGCCTCGCCGGGCTGGTGGCGTTGCTGATCATCGTGATCGTGGTGGTCGGCCGGGTCGCGGGCGTGGTCGGCGGCGGATCCGGGCACGACGACGCGGCCGTGCCGGTGACCGGCGGTACCCAGGCGGGCGCCGGCACCACCGAGTCGGGCGCGCCGAACGACGGACCGACCGGTGCCCCGCCGACGCCGAGCCCGGTGGTACCGGCCGGCAAGGCCGGCCCGGTGACCGTCGCCACCTCGTTCAGCACCGCGTACCTGGACTCGAACGGCCCGGCGAAGACCTGGCGGGCGGCGCTGCGCAGGTACGCCACCGACAAGCTCGCCAGCGAGCTCGGCACCATGGACCCGGCCACCGTGCCCGCCCAGCGGCGTACCGGGGCGGCCAAGCTCGGCGATCACGGCGCGCACTGGGCGCAGGTCGCGGTGCCCTGCGACTCGGGCACGCTGACCTTGCGGCTGCTCGGTGACGGCGACGGCTGGCTGGTCGACGGCATCGACTGGGCGCCGGCGTCATGAGCCGGCGCAGGCGCGGCCTCTGGGTGGTGGCGGGGATCGCCGCCACCGCCGTCCTGCTGTGCTGCGGCCTGGGCGGCGCGGTCGCGCTGTCCGGGCTGTTCGACCAGCAGGACACGCCCGCGGTGAACCTGAGCGGCTGCGGCCAGAAGCTCCGCGCGTACCGGGACCTGCCGGCGGTGTCCGGCTACACCGACGCGCAGCGCAGCCGGGCGTACGACATCGTCAAGGCGGGCATCAAGCTGAAGGTGCCGCCGCGCGGGTGGGTGATCGCCGTCGCGACCGCGTTGCAGGAGTCGGGGCTGAAGGTCTACGCCAACGACAATCCCTCGTACCCGCTGGTGAAGGCGCACAGCATGGCGTTGCCGCACGATGCGGTGGGGCACGACCACGACTCGGTCGGGCTGTTCCAGCAGCGGCCGAAGCCGCCGGAGGGTGCGGGCGGCTGGGGCACCGTCAAGGAGCTGATGGACCCGACCACCTCGGCGGAGAAGTTCTACCGCAAGCTGCTGTCGACCAGCGGCTGGCAGCAGGATCCGCTGACCATCGCCGCGCAGGCGGTGCAGGGCAGCGCCTACCCGGACGCGTACGCGAAGTGGGAGAGCGACGCGACGAACCTGGTGAACGCGCTGACCGGTGGCGCGGCCCGGACCGCGGCGAACGCGTCCGGCGCCCGGTCCGTCGGTACCTGCGCGGCCAACGGGCAGATCGCCGCGTCCGGCTGGGTGCAGCCGGTCAAGGCGCCGATCAGCTCCGGGTTCGGGCCGCGCGGCGGCTTCGTCCACTACGGCGTCGACCTCGCCGCGCCGCGCGGTGCCGACATCCGGGCCGCCGCCGGTGGGCTGGTGATCACCGCCGAGTGCGAACCCAGTACCGGCGACTGCGACCGGGACGGCAGCGCCTCGACGCCGGGCTGCGGCTGGTACGTGGAGATCAGGCACGCGGACGGGGTGGACACCCGGTACTGCCACATGGTGTCCCGGCCCGTGGTGCACGTCGGCCAGACGGTCGCCGCCGGTACCGTCCTCGGGCACGTCGGGATGAGCGGCAACGCGGACGGTCCGCACCTGCACTTCGAGGTGCACCTGCGCAACGACCTGTCGTCCAACGGCGCGATCGACCCGGTGCCGTTCATGCGGGACAAGGGCGTCCCGCTGGGCAGGTCCTGACCGGGCCGCCGCGACCCGGCGCCGCGGACCGGGTTCTCACTCCCCGGTGGGAGCGATGAGCTGCCACAGCACGTGTTCCTGCCAGCGGCCGGCGATCTTCAGGTAGTCCGGCGCGGTACCGATCCGGACGAACCCGCACCGGGTCAGCACCCGCTGCGAGCCGGCGTTCGCGACCAGCGTCTCGGCCTGCATCCGGTGCAGGCCCAGCTCGCCGAACGCCACCCGGATCAGCTCGCGCAGCGCCGCGGTGGCGACGCCCCGGCCGTTGCACCCGGCGTCCACCCAGTAGGCCACGCTGCACGACCGGAACGCACCGTAGACGATGCCGTTGAGGTAGCACCGTCCGATGACGGCACCGTCGTCGTCGACGATCAGCCGCGGCAGGGTGATCCCCCGGCCGTACCGGTCGAGCTCGTCCTCGATCACCGCCCGCTGGCCGGCGACGGTGTAGAACTCCGCGTCACGCAGCGGCATCCACGGCGCGAGGAAGTCACGGTTGCGCACGACCAGGTCGGTCAGGGCAGCGGCATCGTCGGCGCGGACGAGTCGGGTACCGGGCATGTGCCCATGATCCACGACGGGCGACCCGCCCATACACCGTTGCCGGCGCGATCCCGGCTCCCTATCCTGCGGTCATGGTCTACGAGGTCGTCACCTGCTCCGAGGCACCGGAACTCGACGAGCAGGCCGGCACGGCGCTGCGCGAGGTATGGCCGGAGTTCATCTTCCACGACCCGACCTCGCGCACCTACATCGACCGGGTGCAGCAGCACTTCTCGCGGTTCGACCTGTGGCTGCTGGACGACGGCGAGGTCGTCGCCGGCGGCTGGGGCGTGCCACTGCGCTGGGACGGCACCGTCGAGGACCTGCCGGACGGGTACGACGGGGGTCTGGTGCGCTCCGTCGGGGGCCACGAGCAGGGCGTCGCACCGAACACGCTGAGCATCATGGCCGCCGCCGTCGCGAGCGGCCGGCAGGGCGGCGGGCTCGCCGGCCGCGTCCTCACCGCGCTGCGCGAGCGCGCCACCGACGCCGGCCTCACCTCGGTGATCTGCCCGGTGCGGCCGACGCTGAAGACCAGCTATCCGCTGCAGTCGATGGCCGACTTCGCCACCTGGCAACGCGGCGACGGGTTGCATCTCGATCCGTGGATCCGTACCCACCAGCGGCTCGGCGCGACCGTGCTCGCCCCGGCGCTGCGCTCGATGGTCATCGAGGGCACCGTCGCCGAGTGGGAGTCCTGGACCGGGCTGGCGTTCCCGCAGTCCGGCGACTACGTGGTACCGCAGGCGCTCGCCACCGTGCACATAGACCGGGACGCCGACCACGGCAGCTACCTGGAGCCCAACCTCTGGATGCGTCACCTCTGACCCGCGGGCCGCCGACACGACACCCCTGGGTCGAGCGGTACGGCGGCACTAGGATCGCGGACGTGACCAGTACCGACCGGATCGTGCCGGCGCGATGACCGGACCGGCCGACTCCGACCTGTGGTTCCCGACCGCGCCGGGGCCGGTCCGTGCGGTGCCCGCGGCGCAGCGCGGATCGCTGCGCGGGCGGCGGGTCGTCACCGGTACGCCGGGCCGTGGCTGGCGGTGCGACCTGCGCGCCGATGATCCGGTCGAGCAGGACGGCCGCGCCTTCGTCCCGGTGCTCGCCGAGCACGACTGGTACCGCGCCGAGCTGGACGACACGGACGTGTTCGCCCCCCTGGTACCGGTCGAGCGGGTGTGGGTGGAGCAGCCCGACGCGGCGGCCGGCAGCGCGGAGCCGCCGGCCAACCTGCTGGCCCGGCTCGTCACGCTCGACGCACCCCCGCTGCGCATCCCGGTACCCGCGCGGGACATGCCGGCACTGACCGGCCGGCGGGTCGTCGTCGTCTCCCCCGAGACCGTTCGCCGGGACGTTCGCGCCGCCTCCGAGCCGTACGAGAACGACGACGGCACGATCTGCCTGTCGGTCTGCGCCGAACCCGACTGGTACCGCTGGGCGTTCGCCGGCCGCCCGGCCGACTGCACCGAGGTACCCGTCTACCTCGTCTGGGCGGAGTGACCATGACCCCATCCCCCACCGCCGCACCTGCCGCCACCCGCCCGGTCAAGCCGCCGCTACGCCGCACCCCGCTGACCCTGCTGCTCTTCCTGCTCGCCGGCTTCGCCTCGCTGGTCGCCGTCCTCGCCGCCGCCATCGTCATCTACATCGGCCAGGACGCCTACAAAGCCGGCCACCAGACCAGCCCGACCAGCGCCGTACGCGCCTATCTCGACGCAACGCTCAACGACCACAACGCTGATCTGGCCGGAAGTTACACCTGCGCCAACCAGAGGATCCACCAGCAAACGACGGAGTTGATCCGCCGCATCGAAGCAGCGCTGCATGACCATCCCGATGCAGAGATCAAGTACCGATGGAGCAGGGTAAGGCGGACTGACGACAGCGAGGCTCGAACGACGGTGAAGGCCGACGTGTATGCATCCACGATCATCAAGGACGCGGTGTCGACGAGCCCGGAACAGACCTGGAGGTTCTCGATGCGGAACGAGAGTGGCTGGAAGGTCTGCGGTCTCGCCATCCCGGCGAACTGACCGCGCCGCGCCCGACCGACGGGAACCGATCGACCAGCGGGTTTGACGTGGCCGATAGTGTGGCTCCCGTTCCGGTATGTACACGGGAGGCGAGCCATGGGCGAATCCTTGCAGGCTGCGTTGCGTGGGTTGCAGGTGAGCCTGCACGACCTCACCGGCACGGCGGACTACCTCGGCGCGGTCGCCGACCACTGGGACGACCATGTCGGCAGCTACATCGGTAAGCACATCGAGCCGGCGATGGCGAAGCTGCGGGACGAGACCTTCCAGAACCCGCACGGCCGGTTCGACGAGGCGACGAACCTCAAGTACGACATCGAAGGCGCGCAGGACAAGCTGGCCAGGCGGATCACCAGCGTGTCGACGCTGCTGCACGACCTCCAGCAGATCACCGCGCAGATCGCGGACAACTACCGGGCCACCGAGCTGTCCAACCAGGCGGACCAGAAGAAGCTGCTCGCGCTGATCGACAGCGGCACGGCGGATCCGGCCGGCGGCAGCGACGGCGGGGCGGCGGTATGAACTTCGGGTACCTGTCCGACGGCTCGTGGGAGGCCGCGGTCACCGACGTGGTGATCGCCGGTCAGCCGAAGGTCGTGCACACGATCAGCCAACGCTGGGCCGGCCTCGGCCACCTGATGCCGGACTACGCGAGAACCCTGCAGGACGCGGTCGACGCGCTCTGCGGCGGGAAGCACGGATGGCACGGCCCGGCGGCGAAGGAGTACGAGAAGATCGTCGCCCAGCTGGCGAAGGAGATCGGCAAGCTGGCCGATGACTGCATTCAGCTGGGCGGCTACATCGACGACGCCGGCGACGCGCTGTCCTCCGCGGTCGCCGGCATTCCGGTGCCGGTCGACAAGGACACCGCCTGGTACGGCGACGTCGACCACCGGCTCCCGGGTGGGACGGAGTTCGACGGCTCGTTGCACGGCAAGGAGAAGTTTCGCGACACGCTGGTCGGCGACTACCAGCAGCACCGGGGCAGCTACCACAACTTCCTGAGCGGGATCACCGTCGACAACGCCGGCAGCCGGCTCAGCAACGCCCGGGTCGCCCAGTACGGTGCGAAGGACTATAGCGGCCAGGCACCGGACCACGTCGACCCCAACACCGGCCAGCCCGCGCCGGGAAGCGCGGAACAGGCCCAGCAGCAGGCGATCGCGCGGCGGGTGGCCGCCTGGTACAGCGCGAACGCCGCCACCGCCACCAAGGCGTTCCGCGAACTGAAGTCCCACTACACCGACCAGCGCGGCGGCTACCGCGAGATCGCCGACAGGAGCTCCGAGTTTCGGCTCGGTACCGGCGGTGAGAAGGACACCGGCGGGGAAGACGGCTACACCGGGTACACCGGAGCGGCCGGCAGTTACGGTCCCGGGTCCGGTTACGTCACCACGCCGGACGGCTCGCGCTTCCACCCGGACGTGCCCGAACATCTGGCCCAGGGGCTCCAGTTGCCCGGTGCGCCAGACACCGGCACCGTCGGTGACCGCGGCCGGACCGACCTCGGCGCAGCCCATCGTCCGGACCTGACCGGGCTCGCCGGGCACGGCGGCAGTCCGGCCGGCGCGGCCCTCGGCGGTGCCGGACTCGGCGGCGCAGGCGGTGGCGGGATCGGCGCCGGCGGGTTCGGCGGCGGGTTGCCCGATGCCGGTGCAGTCCCGGGGTTGGTTCGGCCCGGCTCGGCGACCTCGGGGCCGTCGATGTCGCCGGCGCCGCCGCTGACCAGCCCGCGCGACGCGATCCTCGGCCCGAACGCCCGGACCGTGGCCCGGGGGTCGACCGGCCCGACCGGAATGGGCATGATGCCCCATGGCGGCGGCCGGCAGGGCGCCGGCCGGGATGAACGCAGCAGCTGGCTGACCGAGGACGACAAGGACATCTGGCGCGGCGTCCCGCTCGGCCCACCGTCGGTCATCGAGTAGCCCGTGTCGCGAGCCCACCGAGCAGGGAGATCCATGCACCGCGTTCACCGACCTCGCCGAGTGGTGGCGGCGCTCGGCGCACTGGCCACCGGCACCGCGCTGGCGCTGCTGCCGGCCGCACCGGCCAGCGCCGGGATCCACGGCCAGGAGTGGTTCCTCGACACCCTGCACATCGGCCAGGCGCACCGGTACTCCACCGGCAAGGGCGTCACGGTCGCGGTGGTCGACTCCGGCATCGATGCCGGCCACCCCGACCTGAAGGGGCACGTGCGCAAGGGCGTCGACCTGACCGGCTACAGCGACAAGTACGGCTGGGGGGACGACAGCGGTCACGGCACGGCGATGGCCGGCATCATCGCCGCCCAGGGCGGCGGCGAGGACCACGCCTACGGCATCGCCCCCGGCGCCGACATCCTCCCTGTCCAAGTCGGCAGCGATCCGCCCATCGAACGACTCGCGAACGCCATTCGCTGGTCGGTCGACCACCACGCGCAGGTCATCAACATCTCGATGGGCATCAACCGGCGGGACTACTCCGTTCTCACCGCCGCGGTGCGCTACGCGCTGGATCACAACGTGGTTGTGATCGCTGCAGCCGGCAACCTGCACAACAGTCCGGTCCGCATCCAACTTCCGGCCAAGGTTCCCGGGGTGGTCGCGGTCACCGGCACTACCCGTAGCGGTTCGTTCTGGGATCAGTCGTCGCACAGCAAACCCGCCGCGCTGGCTGCACCCGCCGACGGCATCACCTCGACCGACTCGCGTACCAAGTTCAAGACCGGGTACAGCACCGGGTACGGGACGAGTGCGTCGGCGGCGATCGTGTCCGGGGTGGCGGCGCTGGTGCGGGCCAAGTATCCGGACCTGGACGCGGCGAACCTGATCAACCGGCTCACCGCCACCGCGGACGACAAGGGCCCGAAGGGCCGGGACAGCAGGTACGGCTACGGCATCGTCGACCCGGTGCGCGCCCTGACCGCCAAGGTCCCGCACGTCGACCGCAACCCGGTGGGTACTCCCGCCGCGAAGAGCCACCGTGCCACCCGCCGTGCCAGCGAGCCGAGCGAGACCACGCCGGTCGGGCTGTACGTCGGCATCGTGGTCGCGATGCTGGTCGTCGTGGCTCTGCTCACCGCACTGCTGGTCGTCCGCGGCCGCCGCGCCCGGCGCCGCCGAGCCTGACGGCCGATCGCGGGTTGACCGGTGTCGATACCGTCACCGTCGGCAAGGAGTCGTCGTGGAGGTGGCCGTGACCGAGGAAGACCCGCTGAGCCGGATCGAACGCACCGCGAAGGACACGATCGCGCGTTACCAACGGTTCCGGGCCGGCACCGACGGCCTCACCGCCACCGCGACCTCGCCCGACAATGCCGTCGAGGTCACGGTCACGCCGGCCGGCGCACTGCGCGACCTGAAGCTCAACCCCAAGGCCAAGCAGTACCCGCTGGACAAACTCGCCGCCACCATCCTCGCCGCGGCAGCGGCGGCCACCACCGCGGCATCCGCCAGCTACACGGACAAGGCGGAGGAGTTTCTCGGGCCGAAGCTCGCCGGCCAGGTGCGTCAGGGGCTCCCGACGCAGCTGTGGAAGGAGCGGCCGTGATCTCGCCACTCGGGGTCGACCTCACCGAACTGTCCCGCGGCGTGCACCACTTCACCGCGTTCGCCACCAAGGCGACGGACATCCGCCGGCACGCCCGCGGCGCCGATCTCTCCGACGCGTACGGGAACTGGGGCCGGATCGGCAAGGATGTGGGGCTCGACGAGTACTACGCGAACGTCGCCTCCGCGGTCGAGACGCACACGCAGCTGATCGAGAAGTTCCTGACCGACTGCTCGGTCAACGTGGTCGATGCCCGGCGCGGCTACACCGACGCCGACCTGGACAGCCAGGACTCGATCACCGCCGCCGGCGCACCGCTGTCCGGTGGAGTCGGCCGCGACGGCATCGGCGCCGACGGGTGGACCCGCTGGAACGCCGACACGGACCTGCCGATCTGGGCGGACTTCGTCGCCGGCTCCGGCGCGCTCGCCAATGCCGACGTCGGTGCGCTGGTCAGTGCCGCGGCCGACCTCGTGTTCAATGTCGGAACGTTCGCGGCCGACCCCGAGGCCTGGGTGTTGAGCTCGCTGGTGACCATCGTCATCGACCTGATCCAACCGCTGGAGGATCTGCTCTCGTACGTGACGGGCAACGCGGAGCGGATCTCCGACCATGCCAGCGCCTGGGGGCAGGTCCAGACCGAGATCGGCCAGCTCAGTACCGACATCAAGCACGCGACGCGGGTCGATTTCGCGCACTGGACCGGTGACGCCGGCAGCAACGCACGGTCGAAGCTGGGCACGTTCGTCGGCGGCTTGGACGACACGCAGAAGGAGGTCGGCAACGTCTCGGCGATCCTGACCGCGAGCGCCGGCATCATGCAGGCGCTCCAGGCGATGGTCGTCACCGCCATCACCGAGTTGCTGGAACTGGTGATCAACCGGCTGATGATCGGGGCGGCCGCCGCGCCGTTCACCGCCGGCGCCTCGGAGGCCGCGGCGGCGACCGAGGCCGCGGTCGAGGCGGCGGTGAAGACGGAGCAGACGGTGGCCGAGGTGTCCAGGATCGCGAAACTGCTCGACGACGCGCGCGACCTGTTCACGACCGTGGCGACCACCCTGAACGACGCCTCGACGTTCGGTGCGCCCGGCGCGATGGCCGCCGGCGGCCTCGTCTCCGGCGGCCAGCAGTGGGCCGGCGGGAGCGGGAAGTCGCCGGCGACGGTCTCCGCGGAACTCGCCGAGTGATCGGCGGGGGCCGTCGGCCGACACCGGTTCCACCTGCCGTATCTGTCGCGGCGCAACGGGTCCCGCTGCTCGCCAATCGAGCAGCGGCCCGGGTATGGAGCGATGCACGTGACTGACGCCCGGCATCCGGAGTTCGAGGCGGTGGGTCCGTGGGCAGCGGTCCCGGTCACCGAGGGGTTCGAGCCGCCAGACCTGGCCGACGGTTGCGGCGCGGTGCACCTCGACGTGCTGCTGTTTCGGGCAGTCTGGGACCGGATGCCCGACCCGTACAGGCCACGTCGCAGGATGCTCGTCCGCCGTGCCACGATCGTCGGCGGCACCCGGCAGACGCAGGAGGCCGCCGCCCGACGGTTCGGCATGCAGTTCCGGTTCGCCGACATCACGGCGTGCACCGATTCGGCCCTATCGACGCAGCAACGGGCGGCCGTCACCGTCGACGGTTGCCGGTGCGTGCTCGGGTACGGGCAGTGGCTGGTGCCGCTCCGCGCCGGCCGCCACGAGTTCCGCCTGATCACCGGAGAGTGGACGAGCAGCGATCCGGTCTACGTCGACGTCGAGCCTGCTGCCGTCGTCGCGGTACACGGTCGGCACGCGTTCGGCCCGCTCTGGCCGCACTGGAACGCGACCGACCTGTTTACCGGCAACGGCGCCACCGATGGGGATCTGGATCCCGATGCGGAACTCGAACCCGGCCCGTGGCCAGATCCCGATGCGGAACTCGAACCTGGCCGGGAGCCGGACCTCGACCCGGAACTCGATTCGGGACCGGAGCCGGATCCCGATCCGGAGCTCGAATGGGGCCCGGGGCCGGTGTTCGTCGCGCGCGAGGTGCCGTGGGCCGCAGCCGTTCCGGCACCGCCGGCCGACCAGGGCCTCATCGAGCTGCGCGGGTACTGCTTGTGCCCGCCGGAGTCGGACTGCGTCGCCACCCCCGCGGTGACGGTCGACGGCGCTGCCGTGCGCAGCGGGCGGGGCCGCTGGCTCTATCCCCTCGAGCCCGGTCCGCACGAGGTCGCCGCGACGTACGGTCGCACCACGATGACGTTCCCGGTGCAGGTCGCCGCCGGTACGGCGGTGGCCCTGGAGCTGTTGCACCGACCGGACGCGGCGCTCACCTTCGTCCTGGGACGTACCGGCGACAGTGACCCCAAGCCCCGTGTCGATTCGTCGCCGGTCGCGCCGCTGCCGGCCAAGCTGCGCCGCTCGCTGGCGTTCCTGGCCTTCGCGATCGGCGTCATCGTGGTGATCTGGTTGGCTCAGCGAAACGCACTGTGACGACCGCGAAAGGACGGCGCACCCTTCGAGGCGACGAACGGTTCCGGGCCCGGCCCGCGAGCCGCGGCGGGGCCACGGCCGGCATGCCGGCGCACCGCGCCGGCGGTGGTCAGCGGCCGAGGACTAGGGACATGGCCTCGTTGCGGGCGGCGGCGGAGCGCTCGAAGTGGCCACGCACGGCGGAGGTGACGGTCCGGGAGCCGGGCTTGCGGATGCCGCGCATCGACATGCACAGGTGTTCGCAGTCGACCACCACGATCACGCCGCGCGGGTCGAGCACCTCGGTGAGGGTGTCGGCGATCTGCGAGGTGAGCCGTTCCTGCACCTGCGGCCGCCGCGCGTACACCTCGACCAGCCGGGCGAGCTTGGACAGCCCGGTGATCCGCCCGTGCGCCCCCGGGATGTAGCCGACGTGCGCGACGCCGTGGAACGGCAGCAGGTGATGCTCGCAGTTCGAGTACACCTCGATGTCGCGGACCAGCACGAACTCGTCGTGGTCGGCTTCGAACGTGGTGGTGAGCACCTGCGCCGGGTCGATCCGCAGCCCGGCGAACATCTCCGCGTACGCCCGGGCCACCCGGGCCGGTGTCTTCTGCAGCCCGTCGCGCTCCGGGTCCTCGCCGATGGCGAGCAGGATCTCGTGCACGGCGCGTTCGATCCGGCCGAGGTCGACGGTGTCCGCCACCGGGCCACCGCCGTGTTCGCCGCCGATCAGCCGGGCGGCCAGGTGATCGATGGCGCCGGGTTCGAGCTGCTCGCTCACCGCGTGCTCCCCTCGACAGGGTTCGAGCCCGGTAGCAGCTACCGGGCTCGAACCTGTGCGGTGGTCAGTGTTGCTCGCCGAGCCCGCCGGACTGGCCGAACTGGCGGCCGGTGCGGCCCCACTCCGGGTCGGTACCCGTGGCGGGCTGGCCGCCGTTCGCCTCGCCCGGAACGTCGTCCTGCGGCTCGGCGTCCCGCGGGGTGCCGGTGGCGTTCATCGACGGGTCCTGCGCCCCGCTGCCGGCCAGCGCCGCGGCGCCGTCCGCCTCGGCCTGCTGCTTGAGCGCGACGACCTCGGCCGGGGTCAGCACCGGCGGCTTGTCCGACGGCCGGCGCTTGCCGAATCCGTTGTACGGCGCGAGCTGCGGGCGCTTCTTGACCCGGGCACAGATGCGGGCCATGTCGGCGTTGGTGACGGTCTCCTTCTCGACCAGCTCCAGCACCAGGTTGTCCAGCACGTCGCGGTACTCGGTGAGGATCTCCCACGCCTCGTCGTGCGCCATCTCGATCAGCGAGCGCACCTCGGAGTCGATCTCCGCCGCGATCTCGTCGGAGTAGTCGCGGGTGTGCCCCATCTCGCGGCCGACGAACGGCTCGGAGTCCTTCGTGCCGTACTTGACGGCGCCGAGCTTGGCGCTCATGCCGTACTCGGTGACCATCGCCCGGGCCATCCCGGTGGCCTTCTCGATGTCGTCGCCGGCACCGGTGGTCGGCTCGTGGAACACCAGTTCCTCGGCCGCCCGGCCACCCAGCGCGTACGCCAGGGTGTCGATGATCTCCGACCGGGTCTGGTTGTACTTGTCCTCGGTCGGTAGCACCAGGGTGTGCCCCAGCGACCGGCCGCGCGGCAGGATCGTCACCTTGTGCACCGGCGCGAGCTCGGGCATCGCCCAGCCGACCAGTGCGTGCCCACCCTCGTGGTACGCGGTGACCTTCTTCTCCTTGTCGCTCATCACCCGGGTCTTGCGCTCCGGCCCGGCGATGACCCGGTCGATGGCCTCTTCCAGGTTGGCGTCGGAGATGGCCTTCTCGCCGGCGCGGGCGGTCAGCAGCGCCGCCTCGTTGATCACGTTGGCCAGGTCGGCACCGGTGAAGCCGGGGGTGCGTCGGGCCAGCGTCTCCAGATCGACGTCCGGGGTGAACGGCTTGCCCCGGGCGTGCACTCGCAGGATCGCCTTGCGGCCCTCCATGTCCGGGGTGTCGACGGCGATCTGCCGGTCGAACCGGCCGGGCCGCAGCAGCGCCGGGTCGAGGATGTCGGGCCGGTTCGTGGCGGCGATCAGGATGACGCCGCCCTTGGTGTCGAACCCGTCCATCTCGACGAGCAGCTGGTTCAGCGTCTGCTCGCGCTCGTCGTGGCCGCCGCCGAGGCCGGCGCCACGGTGCCGGCCGACCGCGTCGATCTCGTCGACGAAGACGATGGCCGGCGCGTTCGCCTTGGCCTGCTCGAACAGGTCGCGCACCCGGGAGGCACCGACACCGACGAACATCTCGACGAAGTCGGAACCGGAGATCGAGTAGAACGGCACGCCCGCCTCGCCGGCGACGGCGCGCGCGAGCAGCGTCTTACCGGTACCGGGCTGGCCGAACAGCAGCACGCCCTTCGGGATCTTGGCGCCGAGCGCCTGGTACTTCGCCGGGTTCTGCAGGAAGTCCTTGATCTCTTCCAGCTCTTCCACGGCCTCGTCGGCGCCCGCCACGTCGGCGAACGTGGTCTTGGGCATGTCCTTGGTGAGCTGCTTGGCCTTGGACTTGCCGAAGTTGAGGACCCGGCTGCCGCCGCCCTGCATCTGCGACATGAACAGGATCAGCAACACCACCACGACAGCGACCGGAAGCAGGCTGATCAGCAGCTGCATCCAGATGTTGTCCTTGGTGACCTTGACGTTCAGGGTGTCGACCTTGCCGGCCTTGACCTGCGTCTCGATCTGGTTGTAGATCCGGTCCGCGGACAGCGCCGGGAAGGATGCTTCGATCTTGGTCGAGTTGACCTTGTTGTCACCTGAACCCTTGTATTCCTTCTTCAGGTTCAGCTGCAGGACCTGCTCTTTGTCCTGGAAATTGACGCTCTTGACGTTGCCCGAGTTGATCTGGGCGATCGCCGTCGAGGTGTCGACCTTCTTGTAGTCGTCGCCACCGGTGATCAAAGAGCTGAGTAGGATCGCGCCGAGGATCACCAAGACGACCCAGAACAGCGGCCTACGAAAGAATCGAGTTCGCTCCATGCCGTTGCGGGCCCGCCGAGCGCGCCCCGCCCCTCCCGCTCTCACACCGACGTTGCGACTCGCCGGTCGACGACCGGCGTGAACCAGTTAGTCCCCGGTCATTCGACGGTACACCGTGAAGCCGAGCAACGCGGAGCCAGAGGGCCCGGGCCGGCCCCGAAGCGGTACATAACGCGCATGTGACCAGCGCAACTCCCGGCAAACCCGCAGGTCAGAGCACATCTCACCAACTGAGGGTGTGCTGTGAATGACCTGCCGGCCGGCTAGCCCGACCGGTGGCCCGTCAGCGCTCGTAGACCTCGGGACGCAGCAGGCCGACGTACGGCAGCTCCCGGTAGCGCTCGGCGTAGTCGAGGCCGTAGCCGACGACGAACTCGTTCGGGATGTCGAAACCGAGGTACTTGACCGGAATGTCGACCTTGACCGCGTCGGGCTTGCGCAGCAGCGCCACCACCTCCAGCGACGCCGGCCCCCGGCTGGTCAGGTACTTCAGCAGCCAGGACAGGGTCAGCCCGGAGTCGACGATGTCCTCGATCACCAGCACGTGCTTGCCGCTGATGTCGCGGTCCAGGTCCTTGAGGATGCGCACCACCCCGGACGAGGTGGCCCGCGTCCCGTACGACGAGATGGCCATGAACTCCAGCTCGACCGGGTGGTCGAGCGAGCGGGCGAAGTCGGCCATGAACATGACCGCGCCCTTCAGCACCCCGACCAGCAGCAGCCCGTCGACGCCCGCGTAGTCGGCGGCGACCTGCTTGGCCAGCTCCGCGGTCTTCTCCCTGATCTGTTCCTCGCTGACGATGACCTTGGAGATGTCGTCGGCGTACCAGTTGCCCCTGCCCGCAGCCATGTACCCAGCCTGCCCGACGGCACCGATCACGGCACCGCCGGGGTGGGCACCGGCACGACTCGATCACGCGGCGTGGCTGTGTTGCCGATCCTGCCCCTCCTCGGGGGCGTGCCAGTCCTTCGAGTCACGGCTGTCCCGGGTCCAGCCGAGCAGCTGGGCGGCACCGAGCACGAGCGCGAACACGACGATGAACAGCAGTGCATGCATGACGATCCTCTTTCGGGTCGATCCGGCGCCGCACGAGCGCCGGTGGGGAATCCGCACTGCCGATGGCCATCGACATGTCTATGTTCGGTCGCGCTCGCCCGGTCCTCCAGTGGCAGGAATGCCATTGACCATCGATTTTCTGCCGGTATGCTGGCGGGCATGTTGCGGAAGATCGCGGCGGTGGCGCTGGACGGTGTCGCCGCCTTCGAGCTGGGCGTGATCTGCGAGGTGTTCGGCGTCGACCGCACCGCGCAGGGCTTCCCGTCGTACGAGTTCGCGCTGTGCTCACCCGGCGGGCGGCCGGTGCGCTGCAAGTCCGGGTACCAGATCGTGCCGGACCACGGCCTCGCCCCGCTGGCGGACGCCGACGTGGTCGCGGTGCCCGCGATGGGTCACACCAGCAACCCGCCGGACGGCCCGCTGGCGATTCCGGCCGAGCTGGCCGAGGCGTTGCAGGCGGCCGCGGCCCGGGACGCCTGGGTGGTGAGCGTCTGCTCCGGCGCGTTCGTGCTCGGCGAGGCGGGGCTGCTGGATGGCCGGCGCTGCACCACGCACTGGATGTACGCGGCGGACCTCGCCGCCCGCTACCCGACCGCGAAGGTCGACCCGGACGTGCTCTACGTCGAGGACCGGCCGATCCTGACCAGTGCCGGCACCGCCGCCGGCATCGACGCCTGCCTGCACCTGGTACGGCAGGAGCAGGGTGCCGCGGTCGCCACCGCACTCGCCCGGCGGATGGTGGTCCCGCCACACCGGGACGGCGGGCAGGCGCAGTACATCGAGACGCCGGTACCGGTGGCCGAGACGGCCGAGTCGCTGCAGCCGCTGCTGACCTGGATGCAGGAGCACCTGGCCGAGGAGCTCACGGTGGAGTCGCTCGCGGCGCGCGTGCACCAGGCGCCCCGCACGTTCGCCCGCCGGTTCCGCGCCGAGACCGGCGCCACCCCGCACGACTGGCTGGTCGGGCAGCGGGTGCTGTTCGCCCGCACGCTGCTGGAGGAGACCGGGCTGGGGGTGGAGCAGATCGCCCGACGGGCCGGCTTCGGCAATGCGGCCACCCTGCGACACCACTTCACCCGGCGGCTGGGCACCGCGCCGGTCGCCTACCGCCGCCGCTTCTGCGGTCAGGACTGACCGACTGCCCCAGCTGCCGGCTTGTCAAGTGTTCTGTCGGGAATCTACAGGGGGTGGCGCCTCGCGCAACCGCTTCCGTACGCTCAGCGATCATTCGCGGGACGCGGACGGTGACGACGCGGGCGTGAGGAGTACACGGTGGGCGAGTCGGGCTCGGTCGGCCTGGGTACCTTCGGCGGCCGGCTGATCGCGGCCGCCGGCCGGATGCGGGCCGCCACCGGGCCGGACACCGGGTCCGCGCCGGCCTGCTGCGCGGCCCCCGGCTCGCTCGGCGATCTGGCCGCCGACCTGCACCGACGCTGGGGCGTTGCGGCTTGGCAGGCGCACGACGCGACGGATCGTGCCGCCGACCGGCTGACCGACCTCGGTACCGACCTGGGCACCGCCGCCGCCCGCTACCGCGACGCCGACCAGCAGGCGGCGCAGGCGATCCGGCGGGCCGGGGAGCCTCGGTGATCGCCGGGTCGGCCCGATACGGAACGCAGCGACCCGACTGGCGGCCGGCGCCGCTGCCGGCCGACCACCTCGCCGAGCTGGCCGAGGTGGTCACCGACCTGCTGGCCGCGGTCGACCGAGCCATCCAGCGGTACGGCGTGCCGCCGGAGCACCAGGTCGTGGCCGACCTGCGCGAGTTCCGCGCGCTGCCCGGTACGCTGGCGCAGTCCATCGTGGACACCGACCCGGAACCGGTGTGGCAGCGCTCGGTCGAGCTGGCCCGGCACCGGACGACGGTGGTCGAAGCGGCCGAGCCGGTCCTGGCCGACGGCGACGAGCTGCGCTGGGCCGGGGCGGGGCAGCGCGCGTACCAGACGGTGTGGTCGGCGGTGTCGGCCACGCTGACCGCCGAGCTGCCGGCGCAGCTGCTCGGCACCGCGGAGTACGGCGCCGCGCTGGCCGGCTGGTACAGCAAGCTGCGGGCCGCGCTGACCTCCTTCTTCCTGCGGTACGGCAACTCGCCGGCCGCGGTCACGCTGCGCGCGGGCCCCGGTCCGGGTACCGCGGACGAGCTGGACCATGTGCCGGCCGCCGCCACCGCGGCCGCCGACCTCGCCACCGCCTGCTTCGCCGCGCTGCGGCCCGTGCTCGCCGCCGGACGGGAACTGCGCCCGGCCACCGACCCGCGGCCGGCGCTGCCGACCGCCCGCACCCCGGACCACGACACCGGTACCGACTCGGGAGCGTTCCATGCCGGCCACGACTGACCACGAGCGCGCGACGGGCGCCCCGCGCGAGATCGACGAGACGTGGATCGAGGAGGCGGTGACGCACTACCGGCAGCTGGAACGGCGCCGCACCGAGCTCGCCGACCGGGTCGCGCACGCCGACGTGACGATCCGCTCCGGCGACGGGTTGGTGGAGATCGTGGTCGGCGCCGACGGCGCGTTCCACGACGTCCGGA
This sequence comes from Actinocatenispora sera, assembly GCF_018324685.1. NCBI lineage: Bacteria > Bacillati > Actinomycetota > Actinomycetes > Micromonosporales > Micromonosporaceae > Actinocatenispora > Actinocatenispora sera. Next base: position 648,495 of record NZ_AP023354.1, read on the forward strand.
TCGCGGACGCGGCGCTGCGCACGCTCACCGCGCGGGACCTGTCCCGTACCGTGCTGGGCGCCTGCCAGCAGGCCCGGACGGCGGCCGACTGGGCCCGGCAGAAGCTGGCCGAGCAGGAGTTCGGCGCCGACCCGTTCGGCACCCGGCAGTAGCGGCCGGACGCTCGGCGCGGGGAGTGGCGGCGCGGTCGTGGCGGCCGTCTCGCGGCTCGGCGCGGTCGTGGCGGCCAGCTCGCGGCGCGGGCGCGCTCGTGGCCGCCAACTCGCGGCTCGGCGCGATCACCCCGGACCGGCGCGGCGAGGCATCCGACCACATGCCGGTCAAGCGGAAGGCCGGGCTCACCCGAATCGTGCGCCGCTCGGGCGGCCCGGCCGACCTGCACCCCCTGTGGGCCTGCTCCGAACGCCTGGTACGAACTGCGGCCCTTTCGGCGAAAACACCCTTCCGCCGACGTTACGGGTAACTTTCCGGCGCTGGCGCGGTGACGCGCGTTCACCCGGACGGAGTACCCGTTCCGGTTCCCCGCGGCGGGTGTCCGGCGTCGTAGGGTGCTCGGGTGGGCATGCTCTGCGCGGTCAGTTTCAACCGGTACGGCCGGCTCTACTACCTCGACCCCGGCGAGTTCACGCCGCAGGTCGGCGACAAGGTGCTGGTACCGACCGAGGACGGTACCGAGGTCGCCGAGTGCGTGTGGGCGCCGCAGTGGGTCAGCGAGGACACGGCCGGGTTCCCCCGCCTCGCGGGGCCGGCCGGCGACGCCGACCTGGACCGGGACGCGCTCGTACGGCGGCGCAAGGCGGAGGCGAAGGTCGCCGCGAAGAAGCTGATCCGCGAGCACGAACTGCCGATGAAGGTGGTCGCGGTCGACCACCTGACCGGGCCCGAGCCGAGCACCGACTCGGTCGAGGACGGCGCGCACACCACCATCTACTTCACCGCGCCGCACCGGGTCGACTTCCGCTCGCTGGTCCGCGACCTGGGCGCCACCCTGCGCTGCCGGGTCGAGCTGCGCCAGCTGTCCGTCCGCGACTCGGCCCGGGTACAGGGCGGCATCGGGTCCTGCGGCCGCGACCTGTGCTGCGCGACGTTCCTGCGCGACTTCGAGCCGGTCACCATCCGGATGGCGAAGGACCAGGACCTGCCGCTCAACCCGTTGCGCATCTCCGGAGCCTGCGGCCGGCTGATGTGCTGCCTGAAGTACGAGCACCCGCTGTACCAGCGTTTCCAGGAGACGGCGCCCCCGGTCGGCAGCAGGGTCGAGACCGAACAGGGGCCCGGCCGGGTCGTCGGGCACAGCGTGCCGCGGGACGCCGTCAACGTCCGGCTCGACGCCGACGGCAGCCGCTGCTCGTGCAGCCGGGCCAGCGTCTGCGGCTCCCGTCAGGCCTACGAGCAGCAGTACGAGTAGTCCCGCCACCGGTCGCGACCGTCCGCCGGCGAGTCCGTCGTACCGGCGGGTCGCGGCGGCCTGCCGGCGGGCTCACCCGATGCCGGCGACCGCCGCCGGGTCGGCCCGGTTCGGCGGGCAGTCATGACGGCCGGCCACCGGAGCCGGCGACCGCCCCGGCGTCCCGGTTCCGACTCCGGCGGGGTCAGCTCACCGGGTCTGCGCTGGCCGGGCTCTTGCGGATCCGAACCGCCTCGTATGCGGGGAGCACCACGGCCTGCGCGGCCACCACCTGGCCGTCCGGGCGGGCGGTGATCGACGGCGACCCGTACAGCTCGTAGCCCTCGTCGAGGGCGGCGCTGACCCGGGCGCAGAAGTCGTTGTCGTCCGGCCCGGTGAGCAGCCGGTACCGCATCCGCTCCGTCAGGTGATCCATCGGCCGTCCCAGCTCGTGTGGTGAGGCGGGTCGGTGGTCGGCTCGTCCGCCGGGCGCTGGTGCGCCAACCCGCAAGGTCATGACGGGCCGAAGATACCTGCCGGGCCGTACCGGCGGGCGACCGCCGCGACCAGGCCTGCCCGGTACGCACGACTCAGCCGCGTGGCGCCTCGGACGAGACGCCCGCCGCGAGCCGGCCGGTGCGGGTCCGAGGGGCTCCGCAACGGCCCTGGGTCAGTTGACCGCCTTGTGCACCGCGTTCGCCACGGTCCGGGCGAACAGCTGCTGTCCCTGGGGGCCCGGGTGGACCCCGTCGACCAGCAGCGCGCCTTCCTTACCGGCAATGGTGGCGTGCCAGTCGGCCAGGCTCACGTTGGCGTGGCTGCGGACCGCCTGCTGGATCGTCCGGTTCATCGACGCCGTCCACGGCCGCGCGCAGTCGGTGTTCACCAGCACGACCTTGCGGTTGCCGGCCTCGCTGATCGCGGTGTCGAAGTCGGACAGGCCCCCGTTGCCGTTGGTTCCGAGGGCGATGACCAGGACGTCGTTCGGGCCCATCGAGGACAGGTGCTGCTGCACCAGCCCCGGCGCGGTGGTCAGCTGCCGGCCGACCTGACCGTCGATGGTGATGCCGGGCAGGGCCGCCTGCAGGGACGGCGTCGAACGCACCGTGATCGAGTCGCCGATCATCGTCACCTTGGGGTTGGTGACGCGCTTCTTGTCGCGACTCGCCGGCTGCTGCGCTCGGGTCGGCTTCTTACTGTTGGGGGACACGCTCGGTGACGGCTTCTGGGACTGCTTGGTCGCCTGTGCGGTCGGGTGCGCTGCCGCCTTGGTGTCCGGCGACTCGCCCTTCCCACATGCTCCAAGCAATCCGACGACCACGGCCAGGGCCCCGGTCGCGACTGCCGTACCTCGCATCAGTCGTTGTCGATCGCTACGCACAGCAACGAACGTAGGGGTGGGTCGCTGTGATCGCGAATGTTTGTGCCTGCCCTCACCCGCATCCGGACACACCCGGTGCGGAACCTCGCACCGCGCCGCCGGGTCACCCACTCGCACGGGTTCCCCCGTTCGTACCGGTCGGCCGGGCGGCAGCGGCCGTGCGTCCGTCGCCTCGCCGCCCGGTTCACCCGGCGACGACCGTGCCACCCCCGTACCGCCGGCGGCGCCCCGGCGCGGGGAGCCGAACCGGATGCGGGAAACGTGTAACGGAATTGCCAGGGCAGACGAGGGGCAATTTGTTTCCCGATTTCATCGGGCGCATCGATTCTCATCTATTAATCGACACCGAACGTCATTCCGATACAACGCACTGCCGTTGGTCGAATTTGTTTCGTTCGTAGGGTTTCGCCCGCATCCACCGGCAACTACACTCGCCGACCATGTCCTACCACGACTATCGGCGAGACGACCCGCCACAGGGATATCAGGCCGGCCCGCAACCGCCGGGACCGTACAGCTACGAGCCACCGGCGAGGCGCCGACCGGGCGACGGCGCCTCGGTCGTCGCCCGGGTCGTGGTCGGCCTGACCTGCGTTGTTGCGGTGATCTTCGGCCTGCACGTCCTTTTCTCATTCGCCGACGCGAATCAGGGAAACGGATTCGTGCAGTTCATCTACGGTCTGGCCCGGGTGCTCGTACTCGGATTCGGTGACGTGTTCACGCCGGACGACGCCAAGATCGGCCTGGTGCTCAACTACGGGCTCGCCGCGCTGATCTATCTGGCCATCGGTCAGTTCGTTGCCAAAATGCTGCGCCGCTGACCGCACCCGGGTATTCACGAAATCCCACTGGCGCTTTCCCGGTCGCCGGACGAAACAGGAGAGCGGCCGAACCACCCGTTCGGTACGATCGGCGACCATGCGCGTCCTGGGCATCGACGTCGATACCACCCGGCTCCGCCAGTGGCGCGACTGGTTGATGCCCGACGCCCAGCCCTACCTCGTACCGGCCGGGTCCGCGGCGGGGTTCGGGCGGACCGACGAGCCGAACCGCCTCACCCCTGAACTGCGAGACACGTTCGAGCTGTACGACCTGTCCGGCCGCGCCGTCGTCTGGCTCACCCGCCGGCAGGCTCGCGAGCTTCCGCCTGCGGTGCGCGGCGCGCAGCCGGCCGCGCATCGCTGGCCGTCCCGCGACGAGTCCCGGACCAGCGCCCGGATCGTCCGGTACATCGAGTTCGGCCGGCGGGTGAGCCGGCATCGCAACGTCTCGGAGGCGACCTGGCGGGCGGCAGCTGGCACCCTGCCGAACGCGCGTGCGCTGGCCGGCCGCTTCCCCGCGCACAGCGGGCCGAACTGCTTCGGTGCGGTGATGGCCGCGGCCGGGGTCGACGGTGCGGAGCGCCTCTGGATGCAGCGGGAGCCGTTCGAGTCCTGGCTCGCCGAGCGCACCGCACGGGGCGGCCGGGACCACGAACTCGGCACCGTCCTGGTGTGGCGCAGCCCGGACGGGTTGGTGCAGCATGCGGCCGTGACGCTCGGCGACGGTTGGGCGCTGCACAAGCCGTCGCAGGGCTGGATGTCACCGACCAAGGTCCTTCGGGTCGAGGACGTCAAGTTGAGTTCCCGCGCGGTCGGCCGCCACCTGCACCGCCACCACATCCGCTGACCCGGCCGGATCCGATCCGGCGCGGTCCCGCGACAGGCGGGTGGGGCGGTCAGGTCTCCTCGACGAGGATCGCCTCGGCCAGACCGCGGTCGATCACGATGTCGTTGATCAGACCGGACTTGAGGGTGGCGCGTACCGCTTCCTTCTTGCGGGCGTCGAACGCGATGCCGATCCGGGTCGGCACCGATCGAAGCTGCGCTTCCGAGATGCCGATCATCCTGCCGTCGAGTGGGGTGTTGACTCGGCGGCCGTCCTTGTCCAGCAGCACGCCGACCACTTCGGCGACGGCCCCGGAGTCGCGAGCGATCGTGCGATCCTGCTCCGAAGCTGCCTCGTAGACGGTCGACAGCCCGTCACCCCAGGCGCCGATGCCGACCGCGCAGACGGTCAGCTGCTCGAACAGGCGCTGGCACCGCACGAAGTCCGGCTGCTTGGAGTAGATCCGCGAGTCCGACTTGTCGGGGCAGACCATCGGTGCGTAGTACAGGTAGGCCGGGCCGCCGCCGACCCGGGTGAACCGCCGGACGGCCTCCATGACGTCCCAGGCGTCGGTCCGCGAGACGGCGCCGGTGATCTGCACGACCGAGCACCGGCTGAACCCGGCCGGCGGTTCGGTCAGACCCATCAAGGCTCGGGTCGACGAGATGCCCAGCACGTCGCGGTCGGTGACGAGCTCTTCGAGCAGCGAGGTGGCGGCCTGACCGACGCTGGCACGCAGGGAGTGGAGTGATTCGTCGGGCGCCTCCGTGACCGCGCAGTAGCGCAGCCCGAAGCGGTCCTGGAGCTGGCCGGACAGATCGAACTCGACGTCGTCGGGCAGCCCGATCTCGATGCGCACCAGTCCGGTTGCGCGGGCCCGCTCGAGCAGCCGCCCGACCTGGAACCGGGAGAGTCCGAGCTCCTCGGCGATCTCCACCTTGGTGCGTTGATCCAGGTAGGCCCGCCGCGCGACCCGCGCCATCAGCAGTGCCTGACTGTGCTTACCGCGCAGTCGCCGGCCGTCCACTCGCGGTACGCCCGGGCCTTGCCTCGATTCGCTCATGTGAGCACTCTACTGCGTGGTTGACGCGACAGTCCGCCGCGATCTTGCCGTGGCTCCACTCGGTATGTGTTAATCGGTGCGTCTGGCGCTAGACGATCGATCAAATGAGCGATAGCGAGGGCACTCCATGAGTCACGAAGCAACGATGTTCGAGCGGCCCGACACCAGACGACCATGGCTGGCCCGCCGGTGACGCGGGCCCTGACTGGCCGCACCCAGCTACCGGCGGAACCGGCGCCCGAGACCAGGACACCGCAACGGCGGTGGCGTCGCACGCTGCGTCGCCACGGCAAGGAGTACCTGCTGTTCGCCGCCCTCGTCGGTCCGAACCTGGCGCTGATTCTGGTCTTCTCGTACTGGCCGGTGATCTACAACTGCTACCTGAGCTTCACCTCGTGGGACATGATCTCCCCGGCCCCGACCTGGGTTGGCCTCGACGAGTACCGCGAGCTGTTCACCAGCGCGGACTTCGGCCACGTCCTGCTGAACACGGTGAAGTTCGTCGTGCTGATCGTGGTGGGAGCCATCGTCGGCGGACTGGCCACCTCCCTGGTCCTCAACCAACGACTGGTCGGCCGCGGCCTGGCGCGAACCGTCAGCTTCGCGCCGCACATCGTGTCCGGTGCGGCGATCGCGGCCCTGTGGCTGTTCATGCTCGATCCGAGCTTCGGGCTGGTGCGCGCGCTTCTCGAACCCCTGGGCATCTCGTCGCCGCAGTGGACGACCAGCTCGCACTACTCGCTCTACGCACTGGTGCTGGTCTACGTGTGGAAGGGCATCGGTTTCAGCGCGATCATCTACGTCGCCGGACTGCAGAACCTACCGGCCGATCTGTTCGAGGCCGCCACGCTGGACGGCGCGAACGGCTGGCAGCGGTTCCGCCACGTGACGTTCCCGTTGCTGTCCCCGGTCACCTACTTCCTCGTCGTGACCTCGGTGATCGGCGCGTTCCAGGCGTACGACGTCACGGCCGTCATGACGGGCGGCGGGCCGGGGCAGTCCTCGACCACCTTGAGCTGGTTCATCTACCGGCAGGCTTTCCAGGCCTCCAATGCCGGACTGGCCGCGGCCGCCGCAATGGTCATGCTCGTCATTCTCTTGACGATCACCATGCTGATAGCCCGATACGGCGAGCGGAGAGTGACCTACCAATGAGCGTCGAAACATCGAGGCGACGCCACACCGGCACCCGAGACCGGGTGCGCAGGATCCTGCTGTACGCGGCGCTGGTACTGATCGCCGCCGTGTTCATCATGCCCCTGTACTGGCTGTTCAGCTCGGCGGTCAAACCGAGCGGGGAGATCTACCGGTTCCCGTTGCAGTGGATTCCCCGTCACCTGCACTGGTCGAACTTCACCAACGCCTGGCATGACGCACCGTTCGGATCGTTCTTCATCAACTCGATCGTCGTCACCCTCATCGGCACCGCGATCAAGATGGTGTTGGCGACCGGCTCGGCCTACGCGTTCACCTTCCTGCCCTTTCCGTTCAAGCGGGTCTTCTTCGCGCTGATCCTCGGCACGCTGATGACACCCGGCACGATCACCCTGCTCACCAACTACCTGACCGCCTCCGACCTCGGCTGGGTCGACACGTATGCGGGCCTGATCGTCCCCGGTGCCGGTTCGGCCTTCGGCATGTTCCTGTTGCGCCAACAGATGAAGTCCCTGCCGCGGGAGGTGTTCGAAGCCGCCCAGATGGACGGCGCGGGCCATCTGCGGATTCTCGTACGGATGGTCATCCCGATGTCGCGCCCGATGATGATCACCGTCACGTTGATCTCCGTGATCGAGGTGTGGAACGACTTCATCTGGCCGCTCATCATCACGACGACCACGCAGATGCGCACGCTCCCGATCGGGCTGCTCTACCTGAAATCGCAGGAAGGCTACAACGACTGGGGCGCCATCATGGCCGGCACCGTCATGGTCGCCGCGCCGATGCTGATCCTTTTCCTCCTGGCCCAGCGATACATCGTCGCGGGTTTCTCCGGCGGCGCGGTCAAGGGCTGACGTCAGCGCCCGGCGCCGCCACCACGAAAGGATTGTCAAACAGATGTCAGGACAGAGACTCGCACAGGAATCCGGCGCGGCGGTGAGCCGCCGATCACTGCTCGGACTCGTCGGCGCCGGGGCCCTCCTCGCACCGACCCTCGCGGCATGCTCGCACGGCGCAGGAGGACGCGGCTTCGCCCAGGTCGACGTCAAGGTGCCGAAGAAGTACGGCAACCGCAAGCAGAAGGTCGTCCTCTGGAGCTCGTGGAACGCGTCGGCCGGGAAGGTCCTGGACGGCCTCATCAGCAAGTTCAACGACTCGCAGAACGACATCTATGCACAGGCCCAGTACCAGGGCAACTATTTCGACGCGACCTCCAAGGTCACCGCCGCGCTGCGGGCCAAGGCCGTGCCGGACATCATGGCGTTCGGTCAGACAGCCTGGCAGATCTTCTTCCTGAACGAGACGCTGGAAGATCTCAGCAGCTACGCGGACGAGAAGTTCGCCTCCTCGTTCTATGCGAACCTCTACGACGCGGGGCTCATCAAGAAGAGACCGTACTGGATCTCGTTCGCGCGCAGCACGCCCATCATGTACTACAACAAGAACCTGTTCGCGAAGGCCGGACTGCCCGATCGCGGGCCCAAGACCTGGACCGAGCTGCGGGACTGGGGTTCGGCGCTGGTCAAGCAGAAGGCCGCCGGCAAGCCGGTGAAGGTGACCGAGCTGTCCGGCGGGGACAGCTGGGAATTCGAGGCGAGCGTCTGGGAGTTCGGCGGGCGGATTTCGCACGGGCTCGACGTCGTGGTCAACAAGGGCGGCGCGGTCGAGTGCGCGGAATTCATGCGCAAGCTGATCTTCGACGACAAGATGGCCATCCTGGCCAGCCAGTACGGGACGAACTTCAACAACGGTCTGGTCGGGGCCTACATGAACTCGACCGGTGCCCTGGCCGGCACCTACGAGGCGGCGAAGTTCGACGTCGGATGCAGCCCGCTGCCGACTCAGGTGACCCGCGGCGTCCCGACCGGCGGTGCGGGATTCTCCATCTTCAAGGGCGTACCGAAGGAACGTAAGCAGGCCGCCTGGGAGGTCATCAAGTTCCTGTCCTCGCCCGAATCGGCGGCCACCTGGTCGTTGGGCACCGGATACCTGCCCGTCGTGAAGGCGGCAGTGCACCAACCCGACTACGCGAAGGCCATGCAGAAGGACCCCAACCGCCGCGTGGCCGTGGCGCAGCTCGCGCAGGCCGGGCAGCTGGACGAGGTCGATGCCTACGTGCAGAACGCCTCACCGATCATCTACGGCGGGCTGCAGAAGATCTACGGCGACAATCGGCCGTCGCAGGACGTGTTGAACGACGTCGCCCGGCAGCTCGTGGCCGGCGAGAAGAAGATCAGGCCGATGTACGACAAGCTCATCGGTGGCAATGGGTGACCAGACTTCGAACCCTTCGGGTCACCGGCCACCGCGGCGCCATGGGGTACATGCCCGAGAACACGCTGGCTTCCTATCGTCGTGCTGTTGCCGATGGTGTCGACGAGGTCGAGCTCGACCTCCGGCTCAGCAAGGACGGCGAGGTCGTGCTGATGCACGATGCCGACGTCGACCGGACGACGGACGGGCATGGCGCCGTGGCGGACCTGACGCTGGCCGAGTTGCGACGACTGGACGCTGGCAACGGTGAACGCGTGCCGACCCTCGACGAGGCGATCGATGCCGTCGACGTCACCATTCTGGCGGAGATCAAGGCCGACGACGCGGTGGCGGCGCTTCGGCGGATCCTGACCGGGCGGCCCGACCTGCGCCGGCGGATCCAGCCGATGAGCTTTCATGCCAGGCATCTCACGCCGCTACTGGCCGAGTTCGACGATCTGCGGTGTGCGCTGCTCGCGGATGCGGGATCCGACCAACTCGTTGAGCGGGCGGTCGGGCTCGGTGTCGCCTGGATCGGAGTCGGCTGGAAGGGCACCAGCCCCGAGCTGATCGCGCGGGCACACGACCGCGGCCTGGAATATTGCCTGTGGCCGGCTCCGACCAGCGTCGAGGTCGAACGGGCCAGGGCCTGGGGAGCGGACGGGGTGACCACCGACTACCCGGCCAACGTGATCCCGGCCCTGGCGGTCGGGGACCGCGCGGCGGCCGGCAGCGGCCCACCGCGCGGCCTCGGGTCGGCGACGCGAACCATGCCCGGCGAGCGATCCGTTCGCGGCGAGCGATCCGTTCGCGGCGAACGATCCGCGCGAGAGATGCCCGACAGCGTCGAGGAACGGCCATGAACGGCACCGGGATCGCCGCGGTGCTGTTCGACATGGACGGCACCCTCTTCGACAGCGAACGGATCTGGGACGTCAGCCTCGCCGACCTCGCTCACCGGCTCGGCGGCGAGCTGTCCGCGGCGGCCCGGCAACGGGTCGTCGGGACCAACCTGCTGCACACGGTGCGGATCGTGCGGGAGGATCTCGGCGCCGAGGCGGACGACGAGCGGTCGGCCGCCTGGTTACTCGAGCGAACCCGGGAACTGTTCGCCGCCGGCGTGCCGTGGCGGCCGGGCGCCCGGGCCCTGCTCGAGTCGGTCCGGTCCCGGGGGATCCCGACCGCGCTGGTGACCACGAGCTACCGCGCCCTGGTGGACGTGACGCTGGCGCAGATCCCGGCCGGAACGTTCGAGTTCACCGTCACCGGCGATGAGGTGGAGCGGCACAAGCCGCACCCGGAGCCCTACCTGACCGCCGCCGAGGCGCTCGGAGTCGAGCCCGGAGACAGCGTGGCGATCGAGGATTCGCCGAACGGGATCCGCTCGGCGGTACGAGCGGGATGCCTGACGGTGGCCGTCCCCGAGGATCCGCGGACGCTCGCCGATCCGTCCGGCGCGATCGTGCTGGCGCTCGGCGAGGTCACCGTCGACGGGTTGGCGGCGTTGCTGCGCAGCCGGCGGCGGCGCGGGGAACCGGAAGGTGTTCCTGCCTGACCGGAACGCAATCAGGAGAACGCAGCGCAGAAGGGAGAACACGATGTTCGGGCTCCGGAACGCGGGGCGTCCCCGTCGGTATGTCAGGCGATCGGTCAGCACGGCATGCCTTGTGGTGTGCGCACTGCTGGGTACGACCAGCCTGGCCGCGGCGGACACCCTGCCGGCCTCGCACAGCTTCGATCTCAGCGCCCAGGTCGCCAGACACCCGGTGATCGTGAAGGAGGAGATGCAGCATCCGTACTGGGGTGGCCCGGTGCAGGCGTTCGCCTTCGACGACGTGCACCATTACCTGTTCGTCGTGCAGAACCACAACATCTACAGCTCCTACACGGCGCACGGCGCGTTCGAGGCCTACACCGACACCCTGGTCATCAACCGCATCCCGCTGACGGGCGCCCGCGCGGGCCAGGTGATCGACAGCATGACCGTTCCCGATGCGGGCCACGGATCGATCGGAGTGGTACCGGTCGGATCGGGGTCCCAGATCTGGTTGGAGGGCGATCCGAACGGCCCGGCCAGCGGGCCGTGCGCGGGGCAGCACACCTGTCCCGCGTCGAACGACACGGAGATCTTCGGTACCGAGATCGACAGCTTCATGTACCGGCCGAACGCGATCACGACCACGACCCGGCCGGCCGGACTGGTCGCCCACTTCGCCGGCAACTACCACATCTCGGTGTCCTCCGACCCGGTGCACCGGCGGCTGGCCATCCGTTACTGGAACGCCTCGCTGTCCTCGTTCCGGGTCGCGGTCTACGACTGGAACGACGTGCACGATCCGGCGCTGCTGCGCGTGTCGATCCCGCAGACGAGCTTCGCCCAGGGCTTCGTCCTCTACGGCCAGTACTACTACGTCCTGAACGGGAAGTGCCTGCCGAGTGACGCCGGCTGCACCGATTCGACCCAACTGATCGAGATGGATCTCGACAGCGTCGGTTCGCAGGGATCATCGACCCAGGCGACGATCACGCAGCAGGCCCATACCGCGGCACTCGCGACGACCCTGGCGGGTCTGAAGGGCGAGCCGGAGGGGATCGCGGTCCACGCCGATGCGCGGGGGCACATCGGTTTGTTCTTCGGCTTCAACTCCCGGCTGCTGGCCGAGAACAACCTGCCGAAGGTCGTCAGCATCGTGTGCAAGGTCGGCTGGCTGCCACACGTGGCCAGCCCGCAGCCCGACAGCTGCCCGAACTGATCGGTCGCCGGATGGAGAAAGCCCCAGGTCATCACGTTGACCTGGGGCTTTCTGCTGCGAGCCGCCTGTGGGAATCGAACCCACGACCTACGCATTACGAGTGCGTCGCTCTGGCCGACTGAGCTAAGGCGGCAGCGCTGGTGAGTGTACGCGATGACGCACGAGCGGCACGAAGTGGTTGCGGCCGCCCGCGACAAGTGTTTGACTGAGTCAAAGAACTCCGAAGCACGGGAGTGGACATGATCGACTCGTCGCAGCAGCGCGTCGCCGAGGTACGCGCGTTCAACCGGTTCTACACCGCCCTGCTCGGGCTGCTGGAGGCCGATCACCTGCACCTGCCGTACACGTTGACCGAGGCCCGGGTGCTGTTCGAGCTGGGCCAGGTCGAGCAGGTCGACCTGCTCGAGGTGCGGCAGCGGCTCGGCCTGGACGCCGGCTACCTCACCCGGCTGGTGACCAAGCTCGGCCAGGCCGGGCTGGTCGAGCGGGAGCGCTCCGCGGCCGACGCGCGGCGCCAGGTGGTGCGGCTCACCGGCACCGGCCGGGAGACGTACCGCGAGCTCAGCCGGCGCTCGTCCGAGCAGATCGGCGAGCTGCTCGGACGGCTGCCGGAGCCGTCCCAGCAGCGGCTGCTGGCCGCGATGGGTACGGTCCGCGAGGCGCTCGGCGATCCCCGGGCCGGCGGCGACGAGCCCCAGCCCGGCGACGAGGCCCAGCGCGGCGCCGCGGTACGGCTGCGGGCGCCGGCGCCGGGTGACCTCGGCTGGGTCGTGTCGCGCAACGGCGCGCTGTACGCGGCCGAGTACGGCTGGAACGAAGACTACGAGGCGCTGGTGCTGCGGATCGTCGCCGACTACGCCGAGCACCGGGATCCGGCGCGGGAGGCCGCCTGGATCGCCGAGCTCGACGGCGTACCGGTCGGCTGCGTGTTCTGCGTCCGCGCCGGCGAGCCGGACACCGCGAAGCTGCGGCTGCTGCTGGTCGAACCGTCCGCCCGGGGCCTCGGCGTCGGTGGCCGGCTCGTCGACGAGTGCGTGCGCTTCGCCACCGAGGTCGGGTACCGCCGGATGGTGCTGTGGACCAACGACGTCCTCACCTCGGCCCGGCGGATCTACACCCGGGCCGGGTTCGAGCTGGTCGACGCCGAGAAGCACCACAGCTTCGGGTACGACCTGGTCGGCGAGACCTGGTCCCGGCCGCTCGGCGGTGCCCGATGACCGCGCTGGTGTTCATCGCGTCGTTCGCGGTGCTGCTCGCGCTGGCCCAGCTGCTCGGGCTGCCGCACGACAGCCGGGACGGCCACGACTGGCACCCGCCCCGGGCCGAAGAGGACCGGCACGTGCCGCGGCCCGACCGGGACGGCCGCCGGCCGGGCTCCGACCCGACCGACACCGTCGTACCGCTGCGCCGGCACCGCCCGCCGTGGACGCGCCACCACCCAGCGGCCTGAACCGCGATGCGGCCGGCCACCGGACGGGCGCGTCAGCCGACCGCGGCACCGGGCGGCGCGCAGGAACCCGACGGTGCGAGCGCTCCGGCGGGCCGGACCGCGCCGGAGCCGTCAGTCGGCCGCCGCGGCTGCGGCGGTGGCCGCGCGTTCGGCGTCCACCTGCTGCTTGTGCGCTAGGCCGTCGCGACCGTCGTACCGGCGGAACGCGGGCAGCGCCACCGCCAGCGCGATCGTGGTCAGTACGCACAGCACGCCACCCGAGACGATCGACCCGGTGACGCCGGTGAACCGGGCGACCACGCCGCCGCGCAGGTTGCCCAGCGACGGTCCGCTGGTGTAGCTGAGCATCTCGACGCCGGCGAGCCGGCCGCGCAGGTGGTCGGGGATGGTCTGGTTCCAGACGATGCCGCGGAACATGCCGCTGATCTGGTCCGCGGCGCCCGCCACCGCGAGGCACAGCAGCGCCAGCCACAGCGTCGGCGCCAGACCGAACCCCGCGATCGCCAGCCCCCAGGCCGCCGCCGCAACGATGATCATCATGCCGTGCCGGTGCACCCGGCCGGTCCAGCCGGAGCTGACCGAGGCGACCAGGCCACCGACCGACTCGGCCGTGTACAGCATGCCGAGCACGGTCGGTCCGCCCAGCCGGTCGGCGACGAACGGGTACAGCGCGAGCGGCATGCCGAAGAACATCGCGTTGATGTCCACCAGGTACGTGCCCAGCAGCTCCTTGCGGCTCCCCGCGTACCGCAGGCCGGTGATCACCCCGCGCACGCTGGGGCGGTCCGCGTCCGGCGGCGGCGGTACCGCGCGCACCGCGATCAGGCAGCCCAGCGACACCGCGAACGTCAACAGGTCCAGCCCGTACGCGGCGGGCAGGCCGACCCAGGCGATCAGCGCACCGCCCAGCAGCGGTCCGATCAGCGAGCCGACGGTGCTGCGCATCGAGTTCAGCGCGCTGGCGGCGGGCAGTTCGTCCGGGGTGACCAGCCGCGGCATCATCGAGTCCAGCGCCGGCCGCTGCAGCCCGTCGAGGGTGGCGCTGATCGCCGCGATCGCGTACAACAGCCACAACTGCGGCGAGGGCAGCAGCGCGTTGGCGACCAGGATCGCGGTGAGCAGGGTGAAGCCGACCTCGGCGCCGAGTACCAGCTTGCGCCGGTCCAGGTAGTCCGCGAGCGCGCCGCCCAGCAGCGCGGTCACCAGCAGCGGCGCGAACTCCACGATGCCGAGCAGGCCGACCAGCAGTGGCGAGTCGGTGAGCGTCGCCACCTGGTACGGGATGGCGATGTAGGTGACCATCGAGCCGAGGAAGGACACGCCCGCAGCCAGGTACGTGAGCCGGAAGTCCCGGGAGGTACGCAGCGGGGTGACATCCAGCGCCCAGCGGCGCCAACCGATCACGGCCACGCCCGGAATCCTGTCCGCTGCGGCCGCCGCGCGCGACGCAATTTCGCGGGTACCCTGCCGCATCGACGGGTACCGAATTGTGACGGCGGCCACTAACGTGTGATCATGCGGAGCACGATGCAGGAGTGGCCGCTTCGGCTGAGCCACGTCCTTGACTACGGCAGCACGGTGCATGCCGACACCGAGATCCTGACCTGGACCGGTACGGCGGCGCGGACCACCACCAACGCCGAGATCGGCCGGCTGGCCGCGCGACTCGCGCACGGGCTGCGCGAGCTCGGGGTGCGCGGCGACGACCGGGTCGCCACGTTCTGCTGGAACAACGACGTGCACCTGGCCGCCTACCTGGCCGTGCCGGCGATGGGTGCGGTGCTGCACCCGCTCAACATCCGGCTCCCCGCCGACCATCTGGCGTACTCGGCGAACCAGGTAGCCGACAAGGTCGTCCTGGTCGACAGCACGCTGATCCCGGCGCTGGCACCGATCCTGCCGAAACTGTCCACAGTGGAGCACGTGGTGGTGGTCGGGGACGGCGACGTCGAGCCGCTCGCCGCCGCCGGCAAGCCGGTACACCGGTTCGAGGAGCTGGTCGGCTCGCAGCCGGACACGTTCGACTGGCAGTACGACGGGGACGAGACCGAGGCGGCGGCCATCTGCTACAGCTCCGGTACGGTCGGGCTGCCCAAGGGCGTCGCCTACTCGCACCGCTCGATCTGGCTGCACTCCATGCAGATCGCGGCCGCCGGCTCGTTCGGCTTCGCGCCGACCACCCGATCGCTCGTCGTGGTGCCGATGTTCCACGTCATGGCCTGGGGCATGCCGCACGCGGCGTTCATGACCGGCGCCGGGCTGCTGATGCCGGACCGGTTCCTCACCCCGGAACCGCTCGCCGCGATGATCGCCGCCGCCAAGCCCACGCACGGCGCCGCCGTGCCGTCGATCTGGACCGGCCTGCTCGCGTACCTGAACGCGCATCCCACCGACACGTCCACGCTCAAGGAGGTCGTCGTCGGCGGCTCCGCCTGCCCGGAATCGCTGATGCGCGGCTTCGACGAGCACGGCATCCGGATCGTGCACGCCTGGGGCATGACCGAGACCTCGCCGCTCGGCTCCATCGCCCGGCCGCCGGCCGGCGTCACCGGCGACGAGCTGTGGCGGTACCGGCTCAGCCAGGGCCAGATCCCCGCCTCCGTGCAGGCCCGGATCGTCGCACCGGACGGCAGCATCGCACCCCGGGACGGCGAGACCGTCGGCGAGCTGGAGGTCGCCGGACCGTGGATCACCGGCCGCTACCTCGACTCCGACGAGCCCGCCCCGGGCGGAGTCCCGAGTCGCCAACCCGGCAGCCCAGCAGCGAGTCGGGACTCCGACAGGTTCGACGACGGCTGGCTGCGCACCGGCGACGTCGGCACGCTGAGCGCCGACGGCTACATCACCCTGACCGACCGGGCCAAGGACGTGATCAAGTCCGGCGGCGAGTGGATCAGCTCGGTCGAGCTGGAGAACCACCTGATGGCGCACCCGGCGGTACTGGAGGCCGCGGTCGTCGGTGTTCCCGACCCGAGGTGGGAGGAGCGCCCGCTCGCCTCGGTGGTACTTCGCGACGGCGCCACCGCCACCCCCGAGGAGCTGCGCGACTTCCTCGCCGACCGGATCCCGCGCTGGCAGCTGCCGGAACGCTGGACGTTCCTCACCGAGGTACCGAAGACGACGGTTGGCAAGTTCGACAAGAAGGTGATCCGCCGCCGGTACGCCGAGGGCGACCTCGCGGTACGCAATCTCAAGGAGTCCGCACCGGAGTGAGCCCGGCCGCTGGCCCCGGCGCCTCTCGGGGATCCACCGGATTCCGGCACTCGTGTTTTTCGGGGTCGTCACCGATATCGGTGACGACCCCGGCGTTCCTACGCTTCCTGGCATGACCGCCACCCCACCGATCCCCGCCACCGGAACACCCTCGCCCGACGGCTCCGGTACCGCACCTCCCGGCGACGGCGACGCGCAGCCGCGCCAGTTCGCCCTCACCGTCCTCGTCGCGGCACCCGCCGCCTGGTTCTTCGGCTGGGTCGTCATGCGGGTACGCACCACGCACGGCCCCGGTGCCGCCTGGACCACCGCGCACTCGCTGTGGATCGTCGCGTTCACCATGTTCGCGATCGGCTGCGTCGGCCTCGCCCGGCTCGTCGGGTCCCGCCGGCTCGTCGGGCAGGGCCGGGCGACCGGGCCGGGCCACGCCGTGCTGGTCGCCGCCACGACGGTCGCCCTCGTCGGGGCGGTACTGACCGGACTACAGATGGTGCTCGACCTGATCGTCGGGTTCGCGCCGACCGAGGCCGCGATGGACGACCGGTACGATGCGCTGTTCGCCGTACCCGGAGTGCACCTGGTCTGCTACACGCTCGCCCCGATCGTCTTCTACGTCGGGCTGCTCGCGCTGCTGGTGCTCGGCGCGGTGCGGCGAACGGCGCCGGTGGCGCTGGTCGTACTGGCCGGATGCGGGATCCTCGCCGCGGGCATCGGGCACGGGCTGCCCGGCATGCTGCGGCTGGTCGAAGGCGCCGGCGGGCTGCTCATCCTCGGCGCCCTCGCCAGCATCGTGCGGACCCGTGGCGGTGCCTTACCGCCGGCCTGACCACCGGAGACGCCGAAGCCCCGGCGCAGTGCGGCGGGGCTTCGTGGCGGGCGTGCGGCTCAGACGCCGGGGAACGGGTGCACGCCCGGGTCGTGGTACTCGCCGGCCGCCACCGCCTCCTTGTACCGGGTGAAGGAGCGCTCGATCTCGGCCTCCGCCTCGACCCGGCCGACCCAGTCGGCGCCCTCGACGCTCTTGCCCGGCTCCAGGTCCTTGTAGACCTCGAAGAAGTGCTGGATCTCCAGCTTCTCGAACTCCGGCATGTGATGCACGTCGCGCAGGTGGTCCTGGCGCGGGTCACCGGCCGGTACGCAGAGCAGCTTGTCGTCCGGGCCGCTCTCGTCGGTCATCCGGAACATGCCGATCGCCCGGCACCGGATCAGGCAACCCGGGAACGTCGGCTCCCGCAACAGCACCAACGCATCCAGCGGGTCACCGTCCTGGCCCAGGGTCAGCTCGACGAACCCGTAGTCGGCCGGGTACTGGGTCGCGGTGAACAGGGTGCGGTCCAGCCGGATACGGCCGGTGGCGTGATCCACCTCGTACTTGTTGCGCTGACCCTTGGGGATCTCGATGGTGACGTCGAACTCCACGCCCCGGTCCTCCAGTTCGCTCCCGGCAGCGTGGGCCACCGGCGACAATGACTTTTGCCCGGCCGGTCGGTGCGGCGGTGCGCCTGCCCGAGTCGGCGATCCACGACGCCGGCCCCGGTGCCGGCTGTCACGCGGTATTCGTCCAGTAGTCTCGCCCAGGTGCGCCGGGGAGGCAGCGGGAGGGGCTTGTGACGGGAGATTGCACACACCCTAACGACCATTCTTCGGACGGTTCGCCCCCGTCGGATATAAACGCCCCGGTCGAACAGAACACGAAAGATCACTCCGAGCCAGGCAATCCAGACGACACTCCCGATCCGGCCCCGCACACCGCCTCTACTGCCGACACGGACGCCGCCGGCGAGCCCGGCGACGATGGCGCTCGTACCAGCCCGGCCGACGCCACCGCTGCCACCAGCACCGACGACCGCGCCGGCGCCACCGATCCCGCCAGCACCGGCGATCCCGATGGGCTGAGCGGCACCGCCGATCCTGGCGATCCCGGTGACCCGACCGGCACGGCCGATCCCGGCGACCAGGCGGGTCATGCCGATGCTGGTACCGAAGCTGCTGGTACCGAAGCTGCTGGTACCGAAGCCAACCAGGCTCCGCCCGCAACCGGTGCGATCGCACCGGACCGGGAACCGGCCGGCCGATCCACCCCCGAACCCGGCGTCGAGACCGAGGCCGGCACGGTCGGAACCGCACCCGACCGCGGCACCGCCGAGCCACCGGATTCTGCTCCACCGCCCGAATCCGGCCCCGTACCTGAGCACGGCACCGAACCCGAGCCGAGCATCTCGCCGGAGCAAGACACCGGACCCGGCCCGGAGCGAGGCACCGGACCCGGAGCGAGCGCCACATCCGGATCGCGTACCGCAGCCGCGCCAGGCACCGGGCCCGAGCCGGGCAGCGCAGCCGAATCGACCGCGGAATCCGACCCTGGCCCCGACTCGGACGCCGCCGCCCGAGGGGAGAATGCCGCACCCGAATCGGGCACGGAACCGGCACCGATCGCTGCCGCCGAACCCGGCCCGGCGGGCCAAGCCGAGCCCGAGCCGAGCAGCGCAGCCGAAAACGCCGAAGGCGACCGCACCGCAGGCGAAGCCGGCGAGCGGCCCGCGCACGCGGCGCACGACGGCACGCTGAACGAAGCCGGAGACGGCACTGCGGCCGCCGACCCCAGCCGCCCGGACGAGGCCAGAACGGCCGCCAGCACCCGCCCCACGGACGACAGCGGAGCCGCCGCCAGCACCGGCCCGGTCGGCGAGAGCGGGGTCGCCGCCAGCACCAGCCCTGCAGGCGAGGGCCGGGTCGCCGCCAGCACCAGCCCTGCGGCAGAGAGCGGTGTCGCCGCCGGCACCGGCCGCACGGACGAGAGCGGTGTCGCCGCCGACATCGGCCGCACGGACGACGGGACCGAGGCCGCGGCGAGCGCCGGCCGTACGGGCGGGGCCGACGCGGATCCCGGCACCGGCAAGGCTTCCGGCACCGAGCCCGATGGGCGGGGCGGGTCCGCGCCGCCCGGTGGTGGCGACCGGATCGAGCAGACGAGTACCGACAGCACGCAGATCCTGGATCTGTCCGGCCTGCGCTGGGCAGGGCCGCACGAGCCGCCGGCGACCCGGATGCCGCCGCCCGGTACCGATTCCCCGGCCGGCCAGGGGCGGCAACCCGGCCCGGTGGGCCGGGCGCAGCAATCCGAGCCCGCGCCGAGCGAAGCGGTGGCGCCGGAAGGGTCGCCGGATGGGCGGGGCAACCGGCCGGGCTGGCCGATCGAGCCGACCCCGTCGCTCGGTGCACCCCCGCCGGTCGAACCGATCGAAGCGGGACCGTCCCGCGGACCGGTGTCCGGCGACTCGACGCCGCGCGGCCGGGCGATGGTCCGGCCGCCCGCGGCGCCGCCGGCCCGGGGCACCGCATCGGTCGCCCCCGGCGAGCCGGCCGCGTCGTCCACCGAGCCGGCTGCGCCGACCGCCGGCCCACCGGCGTCCACCACCGGCCCCCGCGCGCCGGCCCCCGCGCCACCCGCATCCGCCGCCACGGGAACGCCGCAGGGCGCCGAACCACCGACCCAGGCGTTGCCGGCGCCGGGCGCGGCCGAACCATCCACGACGCGGATCCCGGCAGCCGCCGAGTCGTGGGCCCCCGACCGGGACACCGCGGCACCGGACGCGGCTGGGCCGGGCGCCCGGCAACTCCCGGACGGCTGGCGGGCCGGCACCACCTCGGCCACCGGTACCGCCCAGGTTCCGCCGGCCGCTACCGAGCCGGCAGCCGGAACCGGATGGTTTTCCGCCCCGCCCACAACATCGCAGGACGCCTCCACGGCAAGCCCGGCCCAGGGTCCGGCCGCATCCGGGACAGCGCAGGCTCCCCCCACCGCGAGCCCGGCCCAGGGTCCAGCCGCATCCGGGACAGCGCGGGTTCCTTCCACGGCGAGCCCGGCGCAGGGGCCCGCCGCATCCCGGACCGCGCAGGGGCCGGCCGCATCGGGGACGGCGCAGGTCTCCCCCGCGCCCGGAACATCGCAGGGTCCCTCCACGGCGAGCCCGGCGCAGGCGCCCGCCGCATCGGGGACGGCGCAGGTTTCCCCCCCGTCCGGGTCGGCACAGGTTCGTGGTGTGGCGGGGACCGCGGCGGCGGCGCAGGGCGGCGGCGAGGCGCTTTCGGCGCACGGCGATGCGGGCACCGGTGCGGCACCCGAGGTACCGGCAGAGCCGCCGACGTTGCGGTTGCCGGCACGTCCGCCGATGCCGCCACCGCCGGCGGACGTGCCACCGCCGGCGCGGCGACCGGGCCGGCCGAACCGGATCCTGATCGGCGCGCTCGCCGCGCTGGGCGTGCTGGTACTGATTGCCGGCGGTCTGGTGGTCTTCCGGCCGGGCCCGGTGGAGAAGCTGTTCGCCGGGGCCGCGACGCCGTCCCCGTCGCCGTCGACCGCGGCGCCGAAGCCGGTGCTGTCGCCGGTGTCCGGTGCGGCGGCGCCCACCCCGGCCGGGGTGGCGCGGGCGCTCGGCCCGA
The DNA here is from genome assembly GCF_018324685.1 of Actinocatenispora sera. Lineage (NCBI taxonomy): Bacteria > Bacillati > Actinomycetota > Actinomycetes > Micromonosporales > Micromonosporaceae > Actinocatenispora > Actinocatenispora sera. The sequence continues at coordinate 669,243 of NZ_AP023354.1, forward strand.
AACTGACCGACCCGCGGCTCGGCGCCCGTACCGCGGTGTCGGTGGTCGACGTGGCGACCAACAGCGCCCTGTACGGCAAGACGCCGGATGCGATGGAGGTGCCGGCGTCGGTGACGAAACTGGTCACCGCGTCGGCGGTGCTGACCGTACGCGGCCCCACGTACCGGCTGACCACGAGCGTGGTGGCCGGCTCGAAGCCGGGCGAGGTCGTCCTGGTCGGCGGCGGTGACCCGACCCTGGCCACCAACGGCCACAGCATCTATCCCGAGGCGGCCCGGCTGGACAAGCTCGCCGACCAGGTCAAGAAGGCGCTGCACGGCGTCAAGCCGACCCGGGTACTGGTGGACTCGTCGCTGTTCGGCGGCCCCGGCACCGGCCCCGGCTGGGACGGCGACATCGTGTCCGGCGGGGACGCCGCGCCGATCCGGCCGGTCATGCTCAACGGCGGCCGGGTCGACCCGAACGGTGCCACCGCGGTCCGCACCACCGAGCCGGACCTGGACGCCGGCCGCAAGCTGGCCCAGTTCATCGGCGCCCCGACGAACACGGTGACGCACGGCAAGGCGCCGTCCGGTGCCCGGCGTCTCGGCGCCGTCAAGTCGCCGCCGCTGCTGCACCTGATCGAGATGATGCTGCAGCACAGCGACAACGTGATCGCCGAGACGATGGCCCGCCAGGTGGCGCTCGCCGAAGGCAAACCGGCCACGTTCGCCGGCGGCGCGGCGGCGACCACCGAGGTGATCAAGCGGCTCGGCCTGAACACCGCCGGGCTGCAGTTGCACGACGGCAGCGGGCTCTCCCGCAAGGACCGGATCTCGCCGTCGTTCCTGACCAGCCTGCTGACCTCGATCACCGACGGCAAGCACCCGAAGCTGTGGCCGGTGTGGACCGGGATGCCGGTCGCCGGCTACAGCGGCACGCTGCTCAACCGGTACACGTCGTCGGCCGGGGACGCCCGGGGTGCCGGCATGATCCGGGCCAAGACCGGCAGCCTCAACGGCACCAGCACCCTGGCCGGCCTGGTACTCGACTCCGACGGGCGGCTGCTCGCGTTCGCGATGATGGCCGAGGGCGTCACCGACTGGGGTGGTGCCGAAGCCGCCCTGGACGTGGCCGCCACCACGCTGGTCGGCTGCGGCTGCCGGTGACCTGGCGTCTCCCGGTACCGAGCCGCCTGGTCACCGCCCCCCACCGCTCCCGCTGGGTGCTGGCGGTGTGAAGCCCACCCCTGTCCGACCCTGCGCTTCCGGCGTGCTGGCGCCAACGCCCGCTCTGCCCGGCGCCGCGCGCTCGGCGTGCGGGTGTAAAGGCCACCTCTGTTCGCCGCTTTACCCCGCGTGGGGGAATGCGAGGAGAGGGCTTCGCCCCCTCCTCGCGCTCCTTCCCCGCCAAGGGGATTCCCCTTGGCCATCCCCTTACCCATCCCGGTGACGATGCCCCTCGACGCCCAGTGCCCGTCGAAGAAGACCGGGGAACCGGCCCGGCCTACCCATCACGCCAACGCCCGCCTCGCAACGCAACGCGACGCTTCGTCTCCTGGCGGGCCACAGGCGGATGGGGTTGGTTGTTGGCGTGGCGGGCTCGGCGGCGATGGGTAGGCCGCACCGACACCCCGTAGCTCCGAAACGGGCCAGGCGGGGTCAGGATCTCGTCTCTGGTTTTCCGGTGGGGGATTGTCAAGGGGGCGACTGCCCCCTTGACGGGGAGGGGTGTGGGGAGGGGCGAAGCCCGCTCCCCACGGTCCCCCACGAGGGGTGAAAAGAGGAACAGAGGTGGGCTTTACCCCACCAGCAGAAGCGCACGCCGGCGCGAACAGGGGGTTGACGCCGCCAGCAAGAGCGCGCCGGCGCGGACGGGGGTGGGCTTACGCTGCCAGCGCGAGCGCAGCGCGAACGGAGTGGCGCTTCAGCGCCCGACGCCGGACCACATTCCGGACACCCCGGGCAGCACGACGCAGCCGGAACGAACGAACCGGGGGCGTCGATGCTGGGCGGCCGGCCCGGCAGGCACGTACCGTTGGACCATGACGCAGTTTGTGGACTGGGATCTTGCCATCAGCACGGCCGGGACCATCTCGAAAGCGGGTCCACGGGTCAGCTTCGACGAGGCGGCCGAGGTGGTGGGCGACCTGCGTCAACTGACCGACGAGGCGGCCGGCCACGTGATCGCCACGACCGGCCTGAGCGGCACGACCACGGCGCACCCACCGGTGCGGGTGGTGGACCGGGCCGACTGGGCGGCGGCGAACCTGCGCGGCCTGCGCGACGTGATGACCCCGCTGATGGAGCGGGCGCTGGCCGGCAAGGAGCCGGGCACGTTCACCCAGCAGGTCGGGTCCCGGCTGACCGGCGTGCAGGCGGGGACGGTGCTGGGCTACCTGTCCGGCAAGGTGCTCGGGCAGTACGAGGTGTTCTCCGGCGAGCCGGGCAACCTGCTGCTGGTGGCGCCGAACATCGTGGAGGTGGAGCGCAAGCTCGGCGCGCGGCCGCGCGACTTCCGGCTGTGGGTGTGCCTGCACGAGGTCACCCACCGCACCCAGTTCACCGCGGTGCCGTGGCTCCGGCAGTACTTCCTGGATCAGGTCAGCGAGTTCGTCGATGCCTCGCGGGTGGACACCGAGCAGCTGGCCGACCGGCTGCGGCACGCGATGGAGTCGCTGGCCGACGCGGTGCGGTCGCCGGACAGCCGGGCCAGCGTGCTCGACCTGGTGCAGACGCCGGCGCAGCGCAAGGTGGTCGACCGGCTGACCGCGCTGATGACGCTGCTGGAGGGGCACGCCGACTACATCATGGACGCGGTCGGACCGCAGGTGGTGCCGTCGGTGGAGGAGATCCGCAGCAAGTTCAACCGGCGCCGGGAGACGACGAACCCGGTGGAGCGGGTGATCCGCAAGCTGCTCGGCATCGACGCGAAGATGCGGCAGTACGCGGAGGGCAACAAGTTCGTGACCGCGCTGGTGGACCGGGTCGGCATGGACGGGTTCAACCGGGTGTGGGAGTCGGCGGAGACGCTGCCGCAGCTGACCGAGATCACCGATCCGGACGCCTGGCTGCGCCGGGTGCACGGCGCCGAGATCTGAGGCTTCGCTGGATGGACGTCGCCGTGCGGCGGCCGCGCCGCGTACCCGGCGGGGCTGAGTAGATGGCACGGTTGCCGCCCGCTGTAGCGGCGGTGCGGGTCGCGGTGCGCCGGTCGCTGACCGGGATGGCCCCCGGCGGTACGGTGCTGGTCGCCTGTTCCGGCGGTCCCGACTCGCTGGCGTTGGCGGCGGCGACCGCGTTCGTGGCGCCACGGTCGGGCCTGCGGGCCGGGCTGGTGACGGTCGACCACGGGTTGCAGCCGGGTTCGGCGGCCCGGGCGGCGGAGCTGGCCGAGTGGGCCCGCACCGCCGGGCTGGCGCCGGTCGAGGTGGCGACGGTGACGGTGGGCTCGGCCGGCGGTCCAGAGGCGGCGGCCCGCACCGCGCGGTACGCGGCGCTCGACGAGGCGGCGGCGCGGCACGAGGCCGCGGTGCTGCTCGGCCACACCCGGGACGACCAGGCCGAAACGGTACTGCTCGCGCTGGCGCGCGGCGCCGGCCCGCGCGGCGTGGCCGGCATGCCGGCGGTGCGCGGGCGGTACCGGCGGCCGCTGCTCGGGCTGCCCCGGGCGACGACGGTCGCGGCGTGCGAGCAGCTCGGGCTGACCCCGTGGCGGGACCCGCACAACACCGACCCGGCGTACGCGAGATCCCGGTTGCGGTCCGCACTGGATGAGCTGGAATCGTTGCTGGGCAAGGGTTTCCGCAGCAACCTGGCCCGTACCGCGGAGCTGGTGGCGGCGGACACCGAGCTGCTGGACGAGCAGGCCGACGCGCTCCTGTCCACTGTGGACAAGGATGACGGGCTGGCGGTGGCCGAGCTGGCCGCGGCGCCCCGGGCGCTGCGGACCCGGGCGCTGCACGCGTACGCGCGGCGGCTCGGCGCGCCGGGTACCGACCTGACCGCGGGGCACGTGGCCGCGCTCGACGCGCTGCTGACCGACTGGCACGGCCAGGGCCCGGTGTACCTGCCGGGCGCGATCACCGTGCGCCGCCGCGCCGGCCGTCTCACCCCACCGCTGCCCCGGTGCCGGGTGTGACCCCGTACCAGCAGGTTCCCACGCGGCGCGTCGGCGTGGGAGACTCCGTGACGTGATGAGCTACGACTGCCGCACCCTGGCCGAGCGCGACCAGGGCATTGCCGCCGCGGTGGAGGCCGTCAAGTCCGGCCAGCTGGTGGTGTTTCCCACCGGCACCATGTACGGGCTGGGTGCCGACGCGTTCGACGAGGATGCGGTGGCCGAGCTGCGCCGCCTCAAGGATCACGGCCGGGACGTCGCGTCGCCGGTGATGGTCGGCTCGCAGCAGACCCTGGACGGGCTGGTCCTGGTGCTGCCGCAGGCGGCCCGGGAACTCGTCGAGGCGTACTGGCCGGGTGAGCTGAGCGTGATCGTCGAGCACGCGCCGAGCCTGGCGTGGGACATCGGCGACACCGACGGCACGTTCCTGGTGCGGCAGCCGCTGCATCCGGTGGCGCTGGAACTGCTGCGCGAGACCGGCCCGATGGTGGTGGTGGGCGCATCGCTGCCGGGAAAGACCCCGCCGACCACGGCGGAGGAGGCGCAGGAACAGCTCGGTTCGGCGGTGTCGGTGTACCTGGAGGCGGGGCCCGGCGGCGAGGCGGTGCCGTCGACGATCGTCGACTGCGCGGAGGAACCGCCGATGCTGCTGCGGGCCGGCGCGCTGTCGCTGGACACGCTGCGTACGGTGGTGCCGGAACTCGTCGAATCGGACTGATCGACCACCCCCACGGCCGACCGTTTGCCCGCATCGGCCACGATAAGTAATCGAATCCTAGGCAAGACTGCGACCCGCGGAGACCCTCGTGACCTATCCCCCTGGCCAGTACGGCCAGCCCGGCGGCAACGACCCCTACGGTCAGCAGCCGCCCTATGGCCAGCCCCAACAGCCCTACGGCCAGCCGCCCGCGAGCGGTCAGCCCGCCTACGGCCAGCCGGCCAGCGGTCAGCCGTACGGCCAGCCCGACCCGTACGGCCAGCCGCCGGCGAGCGGCCAGCCCTACGGCCAGCCGGCCAGCGGTCAGCCCGCGTACGGCCAGCCGCCGGCGAGCGGCCAGCCGTACGGGCAGCCCAGCGGCGCGCCGTACGGGCAGCCGTCCGGCGCACCCGACCCGTACGGCCAGCCGGCCCAGCCGTACGGCCAGCCCGGCTACGGTCAGCCGGGGCAGCCCGGGTACGGCGGCATGCCGCCGGTCCCGCAGCAGCCGAAGAAGTCGAAGCTGCCGATCATCCTCGGCGCCGGCGGCGGTGGGCTGGCGCTGATCATCATCCTCATCATCGTGCTGGTCGTCGCGTTGGGCGGCAGCGGTGGCGCGAGCGATCCGGCCACGGCGGTGCAGAAGTACCTGACCGCGGTGTTCAAGGACAAGGACGCCAGCACCGCCAAGGCGATGCTCTGCAAGGCGGAACAGCACACCACCGACGCGGACCCGGAAGAGGTCCAGAAGCAGTTCCGCAGCGGTTCCACCCAGGTGTCGGTCGACTGGACCACGCCGACCGAGTCGAGCCGCAGCGGTGACAACGCCGAGGTGAAGAACGACCTGAAGCTCTCGTACAACGGTCGTTCCACCACCCTGCCGGTGACCTGGAAGGTCGTCGACGAGTCCGGCTGGAAGGTCTGCGACCTGGAGACCGGCACGCCGAAGTAACCGCACCGACGCGCGCGGCGCCGCCCGGGGATGCCCCGGGCGGCGCCGTCGTGTTCGGCGCCGGTCAGACGTGGCCGAGGGAACGGTCGGCGGGCTCGGGGCCGGCGGCGACCCGTCTCGCCGTACGCACCCGGGAGGCGATCGGTTGCAGCGCCTCGTCGGCCGGGGACGGGATCTCGTCCGGTGAGCGCCGCTCGCGCAGCGCGCCGGCGAGGTCCCGGACGTCGGCGACGAGCAGGTTCACCGCGTCCGGGGACGGCGGCCGGCCGGACCCGGTGCGGACCGCGTCCCGGGACTTGATCGCCGCCGCCGTGGTGGCGTCCACCGCGTACTCCAGTTCCACGATCATCGGCCACCACGCGGCGGCGTTCGTACTGACCGGCGGCGGCTCGGCGAGCTTGCGCTGGAACGCGGTCCGCACGTCGGACATGGTCCGGTAGGTACGCCGGCGCTGCCGCCGGGCGGCACCCACGTCGGTGCCGAACGCCACCCGTAGGTAGTCGGCCAGCTCGTCCACCGCGTCGGCGACCTGCGGCCCGAGGTGCACCCGCCACGTCTCCGGCCACAGCAGGTACCCGAAGACCAGCGCCACCGCGCAGCCGGTGGCGGTGTCGATCAGCCGGGTCACCACGATCGACGGCCCCTGGTGGGTGCTGAAGTCGATCAGCAGTGACGCCAGCGGGGTCAGGAAGATCGCGAACATGCCGTAGTTGCGGCCCATCACGATCGGCAGCACGCCGGCGGCGACGGCGATGAACGGCAGCAGCCAGGCGCCGTTCGGCGCGATCGCGAGCAGCGCGGCGCCGATCAGGACGCCGCCGAGGGTGCCGACGGCGCGCTGCACACCGCGGGCGAACACCGAGCCGAAGTCCGGTTTCAGCACGATCGCCACGGTCAGCAGGATCCAGTAGGACCGTTCCAGCTGCAGCACGCCGCGCAGCGCCTCGGCGAGCGACATGCACAGCACCAGCCGCATCGCGTACAGCCAGGTGGCCGGGCCGGTCAGGATCGTGTCGCTCCAGCGGATCAGCCGTTCCCGCATCGGCGGTGGCAGCAGCGGCGCCGTCGACACCGCCTCGTGCTCGGGTTTCAGCAGTTCGCGCACGTCGTTCATGCCGGTGCGCAGCGCCCGCAGCCGGTACGTGTCGGGGTGCCGCAGCGACTCCGGCATCGGCGGTGGTGGCCGGTCGTTGCTGATCGCCTCGGCCACCGCGCGCATCCCGGCCGGGATCTCCGCCGGTACCGGCTTGCCCAGGTGCGCGATCGTCACCGCCGCCTCGGTGACCGGGGTGGCGGCGTTGAGCAGCGCGGCCAGCTCGCGAAACGTCGGGTTGCGGCCGGCCGAGCGGGACCGGACCGACAGCAGGGCGTCGTAGCCGGCGTTCATCGCGTCGGTGACCGCCTGCCGGGCCGCGACGGCGCGGTCGGTACCGGTGTCGGCGAGCAGGTCGGCGATCGACCGGTACACCGCCGCCACCGCCTCGCGTTCCGGCGTGCGGACCCCGCCGACCAGCGACACCAGCACCGACAGCAGCAGCGCCCACAGCGCGCCGACGAGGTACAGCGCCGGGATCACCCACGGCGCGAACGGTTGCGGCAGCCCGGACGCGATCGCCACGTAGACCAGCAGTTGCAGGCCGGCGGTCGACGCGGCGGCGTTGATCACCGACAGCAGCGCCGAGACGAGCGACGCCGCGGCGACCACCAGCACCGCCACCCAGCCGGTACCGACGGCGAGGTGGCCGACGTAGAGGCCGACCGCGCCGGCGAAACCGACGCCCACCTGGCGGGCCAGCCGGAACCGGAGCGGGCCGCCCCGGTCGGCGAGCGCGGTGGCCATCGCACCCATGCCGGCGAACGTGCCGAGGCTCGGCGCGCCCAGTGCGAGGAATACCGCAAGGGGCGTCGGGATCGACACCGCCATCCGCAGCACGTCCAGCCAGGAGATGGCAGCCGGCTTCAGCCGCACCAGCTCGACGATCCAGTCCGGTGCGGACAGCTCGAACCGCCGCGCCCGGACGGCCATCACCCCATGATCACAGAAACCGGCCGCACCCCGCGACGCTTGCCGCGGTCAGCGGTGCGGGCCCCGCTCGCGCCGGCCGGGACCGCGGCGACGCCCGCCGGCACAGGTCAACCCGCCCGCCGAGCCGCAGCGATGCTCGCAGCGGTCAACCGCGCCGGTCCGGGTCACGCCAGCCGGCCTGCGGGCCGCGCTGCCCGATGGCGGTGAGCCGGCGCTCGACATCCGGGCGGACCCGGTTGGTGGTCATCACGAGCAGTTCGTCCCGGGCCCGGATCGGGGTGCGCCGGTCCGGGACGAACGCCCGGCCGGCCCGGATCACCATCGTCACCACCGCCGGATCCGGCAGCCGCAGCTCCCAGATCTCCACGTTGCGCAGCCGGGACCGGGGCGACACCACCACGTGGATGAGGTCCGCGTCCAGTACGTCCAGCGGAGCCGACTCGATCTCCAGGTCCCGGGTGGCGTCGGCGGAGACCAGGCCGAGTCGCCGGGCCACCGGTTTCAGCGTCGGCGCCTGTACCAGGGTGAACGCCACGACCAGCACGAACACCACGTTGAACAGCCGCTCCGAGCCCGGCACGTGGGCCACCACCGGGAACGTGGCGAGCACGATCGGTACCGCCCCGCGCAGCCCGGCCCAGGACAGCAGCACCTGGTCGCGACGCGGTACCCGGAACGGCAGCAGCGAGACGACCACCGACACCGGCCGCGCCACCAGCAGCAGGACCAGCCCGAGTACCAGCGCCGGGGCGATCACCCCCAGCAGCTCGCTCGGCGTCACCAGCAGGCCCAGCGACACGAACAGGCCGATCTGCGCGATCCACCCCATGCCCTGGGCGAACGAGCGGACCGCGTGCCGGTGCGTGCGGCCGGCGTTGCCCAGGATGATCGCGGTCAGGTACGCGGCGAGGAACCCGCTGGCGTGCGCCGCGCCGGCCGCCGCGAAGGCGATCAACCCCATCGAGAACGTCGCCAGCGGGTACAGCCCGGACGACGGCAGCGACAGCCGGCGCAGCCCCAGGGCGCCGAGGAACCCGACCGCGAGCCCGATCGCCGCCCCGACCCCCAGCTCGTACGCGAGCGAGACCACCGCACGCAGCGGCGTACCGGCGTCGATCGGCACCGTGAACGCCAGCACCAGGATCACCGTCGGCGCGTCGTTGAACCCCGACTCCGCCTCCAGCAGCCCGGCGATCCGGTGCGGCAGCGGCAACGCCCGCAACACCGAGAACACCGCGGCCGCGTCGGTGGACGCCACCACCGCGCCCAGCAGCAGCGCCAGCTGCACCGAGACGCCCAGCAGCAGCCAGGCGCCGGCCGCGGTGACCAGCACGCTGACCACGACGCCGAGGGTGGCGAGCACACCCGCCCGGCCCAGTACCGGCCGGATCAGCCGCCAGTCGGTCGACAGACCGCCGTCGATCAGGATCACCGCGAGCGCGCCGATCCCGATCGCCTGCGCCACCTGGTCGTTGGAGAACTGCACCCCGAGGCCGTCCTCGCCCAGGCCCAGCCCGATCGCGAGGAACGCCAGCAGCACCGGCAGGCCGACCCGGCTGACCAGCCGGGCCGCCGCGATACTCGCCACCACCACGCATCCGCCGACGAGCACCACCAGGTACAGCTCGTGCAGCGTCATCCGGGTGCCCTTCGCCCTCCGTTCGGCGCGACGGCACGGGCGGTGCGTGGCCGCCGGGCTCGACCGCCCGTCACGGCCGTGGATCAACGGTACGCAACGGGGCGCCCGCTACGGGCCCCATCGGGCGATCAGGCCCGGCTCGTCACCGGGTTTCACCGCCGCTCAACGGACCCGAAACATCGGCCCGCCACGCTGCGTACCGAGGGCACTGCCGTCGAAGGGAGTCGTGATGCCGACCAGGTTACGGGTACGGATGCCGGACCGCCCCGGCGCGCTGGGCCGGCTCGCCGCCGCGCTCGGCGCCGCCGGCGTGGACATCCGGCAGGTCCGGGCGCTGGATCGCGCGGCCGGCCGGGCCGTGGTCGACGTGCTGGTCGCGCTGCCCGCCGCCATGCTGCCCAGCGCGGCGGCCCGGCTGCTCAGCGGCATTCCGGGGGTACGCCTCGACGGCTGCTGGCAGGCCGGCGACTCGCTGGAACTCGACCTCGGCCTGGAGGCGCTGGCCGAGACACTCGCGGCACCGCACCGAGCGCTGCCGGTACTGGTCGACGCGGCGCCCCGGGTGGTCGCGGCGCACTGGGCAGCCGCACTCGTGGTACCGAGCGGGCGCATCGTCCGGGCCAGCTGGCGGGCGCCGCGACTGGCACCGGGCCCGCTCGGGGGCGTCCGGCCGCACACCTCGACCGCGGCGGACGGTACCCGGCTCGCGGTCGTACCACTGGGGCGCGAGCACGCGCTGCTCGCCGGCCGCCGCAACGCACCGTCCTTCCACCAGTCGGAGCTGCACAGCCTCACCACGCTGGCCCGCGCCGCGGCGCGGCTGATCGAGCTCGCTGCCGATGCCCGGCCGGCCGGCGCGAACCTGTCACTGGTCGGCGACCGCTGATCGAGCACCCCTGCCCGCCGAGGCCGAGCCCGACGGAGCCGAGCCCGACGGGGCCGCGCTGGATGGGGCCGGGCCCGACGGGGCCGCGATGTCCGGGCCGGTGAGCACGTCGGCCAGCGCGGCGGTGGGGACGCCGAGGCCGGTACAGGCGTCCCAGCCGGGGCCCGCCTCGTACGCACCGTTGCCGCCGCTGGTCACGTCGCGGAAGCCGGGCGCGACCGCACCGGCGGTGGTCGTCCCGTACAGGGTGGGCTGGACCAGGCCGAACCCGGAGCCGGTCCGCTGCGCCAGCCGGGCCAGCAGCGCCGCCCACAGCGGCGCCACCGCGCTGGTACCGCCGATCACCATCTCCTTGCCGTCCACCCGGACCCGGTAGCCGGTGGCCGGGTCGGCGTCGGCCGCCACGTCCGGCACGCCGCGGCCGGCGCCGCCGGTCGGCCCGGCCGGCACGCCGACCTGTTGCTGCCAGGACGGCAGATCGAACGCGGTACTCACGCCGCCGCCGGTCGCCCCGCCGCCGGAGCCCGAGTTCCACACCGTCTCGGACCGCACCGCACCGGTCGACGCGTCCGCGGTCAGGCTGGTACCGCCGCAGGCCAGCACGTGCGGGCTGGACGCCGGGAAGTCGGTGTGCGCGGTGCCGTCGGTGGCACCGTCCGCGCTGCCGCCGTCGCCGGCCGCCGCGGTCACCGTGACCCCGAGCGCCGCCGCATCGGCCAGCGCCTGGTCGAAACTGGCCCGGGCCTGCTCGGTCCACTGGTCCTCGCTGGCCCCCCAGCTGATGCTCACCGCGACCGGCGTCGGGTCGGCGTGGATCGCGGTACTCACCGCGTCGAGGAAGCCCTGGTCGGTGTTGGGGGCGAAGTAGACCACCTGGTGCGCGCCGGGGGCGAGGCCGCCGACCACCTCGATGTCGAGCAGCACCTCGCCGTCCGCGCCGCTCGGGTCACCACCCGGCCGGTTCTGCCCGCCGTCCACGCTGGCCGCGGTCACCGTCGGCGGCGCCAGCTGCAGCTCGCCGAAGTACGCGTCCAGGTCGGCCTGCCCGAAGCCGCCGCCCAGCTCGATGATCGCCACCGTCTGGCCGGTGCCGTCGACGTCGGTCGGGAACCCGTAGACCGTGCCGAGCTGTGGCGGCGTGAACGACGCGGTGGTCGCCTCGGCGGCGGCCACCCGGAACGCGGCGCGGGCCTGCGGCCGGTCGTCGAGCCCGAGCACCGCGGTCACCACGCCGGCGAGCTCGGCGGGCAGCCGCAACTCGCCCTCCCGGTGCCGGTAGGCGACCGTACCGCCGTCGAACGGGTTCGGCGCGCTCATCCGGGACAGCCGTGCACCGAACATCGCGGACTGGGTGGCGAGCGGACCGCCGACCACGATCCGCCGACTGGCCTGGTCGACCGCGACGATCTCCAGCCCGTGGCCGGTCAGCGCCGCCCGGACCGTGTCGATGTCGGCCGGATCGGCCCCGTACCGATCGGCGAACTCGGCCCGGCTCACCGTCGCCGGCCCCGTCACCAGCTCCGCCGGCAGCGGGGAGCGGCGACGCAACACCAGCGTCGTCTCCAACCGCTCGGCGTCGTCCAGCGTGCCGGACTCCTGCGCCTGCGGCAGCGCGGCGCCGCGCCGACTGCCCGGTACCGGAACAAATGCCACGTCAGCCATGCGCCCATCATCCCGCGTCGTGGACCCGCCGACCAGCACCGAACCCCGACATTCCGGCGCCACGGCAGGCCACGCCACGACAAGGCACGCCACGCCACGGCAAGGCACGGCATCGACGGTGGGCCGGATCGGGCCCCTCGCCCCGATCCGGCCCACCATTCGCCCGGCGCGGTCAGCCTGCGGCGGCACCCCCGGTACCGACGCCGGCCGGCGCCACGCCCGCGGGCCCGACACCGGCGCCCACCCGCCCGGCGGGCACGACACCGGCGCCGGCTCGCGCGGCAGGCTCGGTACCGTCGACGCGCGTCGCGCTCGCCGTGCCCGAGCCGGAGCCCGGGTCGGAGCCGGGGCCAGCGGCGGCGGAGCCGGGCGCGGAGCCGCGCAGCGGTACGTGCCGGATCAGCCAGGCGAGTGCGAACATCAGCGCGGCGATCGGTACCGCGGCCCAGAACACCACCCCGACGCCATTACCGACCGCGGCCAGGTAGGCCTGGTGCACGGTGGCGGGCAGGTGGTTCAGCGCGTCCGGACTCATCCGGGCACCCGCGGACAGCAGCCTGTCACCGGCACCGGCACCGAGCTGGTCGTCCAGCGAGGCGGTCAGCCGGGCGGTGAGCACCGCGCCGAACACCGCGGTACCGAAGGCGCCGCCGATCGACCGGGCGAACGTGACGACGCTGGACGCCACCCCGATCTGCCGGAGCTCGACGCTGTTCTGCGACACCGTCATCAGCGTCTGCATCAGCGCACCCATGCCGAGGCCGAGCGGTACCATCAGCAGCCCGGCGACGAACCTGCTGGTGTCCGCGTCCAGCTGGGCCAGCGCGACCATCCCGACGATCATCAGCGCGCCACCCAGGATCGGGAACATCCGGTACTTCCCGGTCCGGGTGATGACCTGGCCGGCGATCAGGCTGACGACGATCATGCCGAGCATCAGCGGCAGCAACGCGAGGCCCGAGCCGGTCGCCGACTCGCCCTGCACGATCTGCTGGTACTGCGGCAGCGCCAGGGTGGCGCCGAACATCGCGAACCCGACCAGGAAGCCGAGGACCGACACCACCGCGAAGTTGCGGCTGCGGAACAGCCCCAGCGGGATGATCGGTTCCGCGACCCGCCGCTCCACCAACACGAACCCGATCAGCGACAGCACCGCGAGCACGCCCAGGCCGATGATCTGGGTGGACAGCCACGGGTACTGGCTGCCGCCCCAGGTGGTGCCGAGGATCAGCGAGCCGGCGGCGAGCGCGAGCAGCCCGGCGCCCAGGTAGTCGACCCGGTGGCTGGTACGCACCCTGGGCAGCTTCAGCGTCGCCACGATCACCGCGAGCGCCACCGCGCCGACCGGCAGGTTGACGTAGAACGCCCAGCGCCAGCTCAGGTGGTCGGTCACGTACCCGCCGAGCAGCGGGCCGCCGATCATCGCCAGCGGCATGATCGCCGCCATGATCCCCTGGTACCGGCCGCGTTCGCGCGGCGGCACCAGCACGCCCATGATCGACATCGCCCCGACCATCAGGCCGCCGGCGCCGAGTCCCTGGAACGCGCGGAACGCGATCAGTTCGGTCATGCTCTGTGCCGCGCCGGACAGCGCGGAGCCGCCGAGGAACAGCACGATCGCGGCCAGGTAGACCTTCTTCTGCCCGTACAGGTCGCCGAGCTTGCCCCAGATCGGCGTGGTCACCGTGGTGGCGAGCAGGTACGCGGTGACGACCCAGGAGTAGTGGGCCAGGCCGCCGAGGTCGCCGACGATGCGCGGCAGCGCGGTGTTGACGACCATCTGGTCGAGCATGCCGAGCAGCATGGCGAGCATGACGCCGACCAGCACCACGTACATCCGGGCCTTGGACTGCGGTACCGGCTCCGCTGGTCCTGCCGGTTCTGCCGGCGAGGTCGCCGGACCCGGCTCGTCTCCTGTGGTGTGTGCCCCGACGTACCGGCTGGGGGTGTGCCTGCGAGCGGCCACGGGTACGCTCCTCTCAGAGGCCAGCAATTTACTTGCCGGCCGGCTAGTTTCCTTACCTGTCGTAAGGTAAGCTCTGTACTAGCCGGCCGTCAAGTAGGTAGCGAGTGACGAGGAGCGCATCGGAGCCATGAGCGAGCGTCAGCGAGCGAATCATGGGCATCGCGCGGCGTGGCTCCTCATGGGTGTTCCGACCAGCGGAACGCCCATGAGCAGGGCGCAGCGGGTGTCGGAGAACCACGGAAGCGGGGAGCGGCGATGACGACTCGGGAGCGCCCCCGCGACACCAGGGCCCGCATCCAGCAGGTCGCGCTCGACCTGTTCGCCGAACACGGGTACGAGAAGACCGCGCTGCGCGAGATCGCCGAGAAGCTCGGCGTCACCAAGGCCGCGCTCTACTACCACTTCAAGACCAAGGAAGACATCCTGGTCAGCATCTTCACCGACTCGGCCGAGCAGATCGACGAGCTGATCGAGTGGGCGCGCGCCCAGCCGCCGACGGTGGAGACCCGGCGCGAGGTGATCCGGCGCTACTCCGGGCTGATGCGCGGCAACCGCAAGCTGCTCCAGTTCATGCACGAGAACCAGCCGACGCTGCGCGACCTGCCCATCGGCGAGACGATGAAGCACCGGATGGCGGGCTTGTTCGAGGTGCTGACCGACGACGGCCAGTCGCTGCCCGACCAGCTGCGCGGCCGGCTCGCGGTGTTCGCGATCAGCTTCGGCACCATGGTCGGGATGTCCGACACCAAGCACTCCGGCGACGAGGTGGCCGACGCGGCGGTCGAGGTCGCCCTCGACCTCATCCGCGAGTAACGCCCGCCCCGGGCCGGAGAGCACACCCGGGCAGCACGAGGGCCCGGCGGCGCACCTGCCGCCGGGCCCTCGTCGTACCGGTCAGTCGGTCGAGTGGCTCAGCTCGACATCGTGCTCGTGCCGGTCGCCGATGCTGAGCGTCAGCGAGCTGCGCACCGGCGCGTACCCGGACGCGACGACGGTGTAGTCGCCCTCCGGCACCTCGGTGAACGCGTACCGCCCGGCGTCGTCGGTGATCGTCGCGGCGATCTCGGTCCCGTCCGGCCGGCGCAGGCTGACCCGGGCACCGGGCACCAGCCGGCCGTCGGACGACCGCGCCACGCCGCGCAGCTGGGCGCCGCCGGCCAGCTCGATGTCCTGCCGGACCCGGCCCACGTCGGGCACCGTGACGAGCAGCGCCACCGGCTGGTAGGACGGCGCGCTGACCGCCAGCGTGTACGACCCGGCGACCAGCTCGACGAACTCGTACGTGCCGCCCACGTCGGTGGACTGCGAGCCGACCACGTTGCCGTCGGCATCCGCGAGGATCACCGCGGCGCCCGGGATCGGGTGGTCACCGGTCTGCTTGACCGCACCGACCAGGCCGGCCGAGCCGGCCAGGGTCAGGTCCAGCTGGACCGGGTTCCCGTTCACCGTCACCATCGTGGCCTGCGGCTGGTGCGCCCGGGCGCGGGCGATCAACACGTAGTTGCCGGGCCGGTCGACCGCAATCTGGTACCCGCCGTCCCCGGCGGTGATGCCGCGCCCCATCTGCTGCCCGGCCGGATCGATCAGGGTCAGCGCGGCGTCCGAGACCACCGCACCGCCGGCCTGCCGCACGTACCCGCGGATCGGTGTACCGATCACCGGAGCCGGCGGCAGGTCCGCGGTCGGGTCGGCCGCCGGCAGCGCCGCCACCGCGTCGACCGGCGGTTCCGCCGCGGGATCGGCGTCGGCGGCGTGCCGGCCGCCGGGCGGCACCGAGTCCTCGGTGTCGGCCACCATCGCGGCCGGGTCGGCCGCGGCCTCCGCGCTCTCCGCGGACAGCCGCGCCGCGGTGCCGGACTGGGTGCGCAGCGGCACCTCCTTGGTGAACAGGAAGAGCACGAACGCGATCGCCGCGACGCCGGCGGAGATCAGGAACACCAGGTCCATCGAGTTGGAGAACCCGACCAGGAACGGCCGGGCCAGCCGGTCGTCGATGTGGGAGAGGAACGACGAGTCGCTCATCACCTGCTTCGCCGCCTGGGCCGGATGCTTCAGCATGTCGACGTTCAGCGGGTTCTTCAGCACCGACGGGTCCTGCGCGGCCTGCGCGATGCCGTGCTGGATCGACTTCTCCTTGAAGGCGTCGGTGATCTTGTCGCCGACCGTGCTGAACAGCACCGAGATGAACACCGCGGTACCGAGCGTGCCGCCCATCTGCCGGAAGAACGTGCTGGTGGCCGACGCGACGCCCATGTCCTTCGGCGGCGCCGCGTTCTGCACCGCGAGGGTCAGCGTCTGCATGCAGTTACCGAGGCCGAGGCCGAGCATCGCCATGAAGACGTTGACCTGCCACAGCGCGGTGTCGGCACCGATCGTGTGCAGCAGCAGCAACGCCGCGACCATCAGCGCGGTACCGATGATCGGGAAGATCTTGTACCGGCCGGTGCGGGCGGTGATCTGGCCGGACAGGATCGAGCCGACCATCATCCCGAGCACCATCGGCAGCATCAGGAAGCCGGACTTGGTCGCCGACGCGCCGTGCACGATCTGCAGGTACTGCGGCAGGATCGCGATGCCGCCGAACATCGCCATACCGACGATGAAGCCGCCGGCCGACATCAGCGAGATCACCGGGTTGCGGAACATCCGGAGCGGGATCAGCGCCTCGTCCTTGGCGAACTTCTCCGCGATGATGAACGCGACGATGCCGACCACGCCGATGCCGTAGGCGGCCAGCGACCGGGTCGAGGTCCAGCCCCACGACTGCCCCTGTTCGGCCACGACCAGCAGCGGCACCAGCCCGACCACCAGGAACAGCGCGCCGGCCCAGTCGATCTTGTGCTTGTGCGCCGCATGCGGCACGTTGAGCACCTTGGTCACCACGACCATCGCGACGGCCGCGATCGGCACGTTGATCAGGAACACCCAGCGCCAGCCGGTCAGGCCGAGGATCGAGCTCTGCCCGGACAGCACCCCGCCGAGCACCGGGCCGAGCACGCTGGAGGTACCGAACACGGCGAGGAAGTAGCCCTGGTACTTGGCTCGTTCCCGGGGCGCGACGATGTCACCGATGATCGCCAGCGCGAGCGACATCAGGCCACCGCCACCCAGGCCCTGGAACGCCCGGAACGCGGCCAGCTCGTACATCGAGGTGGAGAACGTGCAGGCGACCGAGCCGGCGATGAAGATCAGGATCGCGGCCAGGAAGAACGGCTTCCGGCCGTACATGTCGGACAGCTTGCCGTAGAGCGGGGTGGCGATCGTCGACGTGATCAGGTACGCCGTCGTCGCCCAGGCCTGCTTGTCCAGGCCCTTCAGGTCGTCCGCGATGTTCCGGATGGCGGTACCGACGATCGTCTGGTCGAGCGCGGCGAGGAACATGCCGAGCATCAGGCCGATCAGGATCGTCATGATCTGTCGGTGCGTCAGCACGCCGTTGGACGGGGACGCAACCGCCTTGCTCGGTGCCGCAGCAGCGGTATGACTCATCCGACCTTCTCTCCCCGTTGCTGTTTCTGGCTGCAGCCCTCGTGGACCCGCAGCAGGTATTCCTCGAAGTCGTCGTTGAGGCGGTCGAGCAGCGCCAGCAGCTCGCGCCGGTCCTCGTCCCCCAGCCGGCGAGCACGTGGGCCATGTGTTCGTTGCGGCGCTTGCGGATGCGCCGGTAGACGCGTCGGCCGTCCTCGGTCGGCGCGAGCAGGTAGGCCCGGCCGTCCTCCGGGTCCGGGGTGCGCTCCACCCAGCCCTGCTTGACCAGCGCGGTGACCTGCCGGCTGATCGTCGAGATGTCCGAGTGCACGGCCTCGGCCAGGGCGGTGGTGCGCTGCGGCCCGTCCGCCGCGAGGCGCCACAGCAGCACGTAGCCGACCTTCTCGATGTCCGCCTGGTAGATCTCGGGAAGGTTGGTGTGGTTGCGGCCCACCAGGCGCAGGAACCGGACAAGCTGATCGCCGAGGCGGTCTGCCAGCGCAAGTTCCTCGTCCGGCGGAGTCGCCGGCGTCGAACCGGACATGATCTCCAAGCTGCCTGCCGACCGACAGCCGGGCAGGCCCCACCGAGGATGGATAGTTGTTCCCTACAAGCATCAGTTTTGCCGGCCCGGCAGGCAAGTTGATTAGCTGTGACGAAGAACCCAATTACTTGCCGGCCGGTCAATTCCGCCCCGCAGACCGCCCGTACGGCGACGAGAGGGTGGTCGACCACGGCCCCGTTGCCGGGTCGAACGCCGGCGACCCGACCGCGGCGGTCGGCCGGCGGTACGGGTCGGGCTCAGCCTAGGCACGGTCGGCTCGACGCCGGCCGGCACCCCGGACAGGCGCAGGCCGCTCGACGGTTCACCCGAAGGATTGTCGGGTAGGAAAAGCGGCAAATGCCCACCAAGCGGTACCGGAGCAATGCAGCCTGAGGGGATCCCGACGGAAAGGGGCGACGGTGAGTCAAGCAGTCGACGAGGACGCGGTACCGGACGCACCGCAGTACGGCTTCTTCGGCCACCCGCGCGGGCTCGCCACGCTGTTCTTCACCGAGATGTGGGAGCGCGTCAGCTACTACGGCATGCGCGCGATCCTGCTCTACTACATGTACTCCGCGGTCAGCCAGGGCGGCCTGGGGATCCCGCAGGGCACCGCGTCGTCGCTGATGTCGATCTACGGCTCGGCCGTGTTCATGTCCGGCGTGATCGGCGGCTGGATCGCCGACCGGCTGCTCGGCTCCCGCCGGTCGATCTTCATCGGTGGCTGCCTGATCATGTGCGGGCACATCTGCCTGGCCATCCCGACCGGCGGCCTGGCCGCGCTCTACCTGTCGATGATCTTCATCGTGATCGGCACCGGGCTGCTCAAGCCGAACATCTCCAACGTCGTCGGCGACCTCTACAGCCGGCGCGACGCCCGCCGCGACGCCGGCTTCTCCATCTTCTACATGAGCACCAACATCGGCGCCTTCATCGCGCCGATCGTGGTCGGTGCGCTGGCGAACGGCTACAACTACCACGCCGGGTTCAGCTTCGCCGCGTTCGGCATGGCGCTGGCGCTGGTGCTCTACGTGGTCCTCGGCCGCTGGATGGGCTCGGCCGGTACGACCGCGCACAACCCGATCACGCCGGCCGAGCGGCGACCGGTCGCCACCCGGTTCGGCATCGGCGCGATCGTGGTCGTGCTGGTACTGGGCGGGATGGTGCTTGGCGGGGTGTTCACCGTCGGCTGGATCATCGACATCATCTCGCTGCTGTCCATCGCGCTGCCGGTGGCGTACTTCGTGGTGATGCTGCGCAGCCCGCGCACCACGCCGGACGAGCGGTCCCGGGTCCGGGCGTACATCCCGCTGTTCATCGGGTCGATGTTCTTCTGGATGATCGAGGAGCAGGGCTCGGTGGTGCTGGCGACGTTCGCGAAGGAACGGACCAACCTGCACCTCGGCAGCTTCGAGATCCCGCCGTCCTGGTTCCAGTCGATCAACCCGCTCGCGATCGTGCTGTTCGCGCCGCTGTTCGCATTGCTGTGGACCAAGCTCGGCGACCGGCAACCCCGTACGCCGCGCAAGTTCGCCGCCGGGATGTTCCTCGCCGGTCTGTCGTACCTGCTGATGACCGGTCCCGGGCTGATCGACGGGACGTCCGTACCGGCCAGCCCGTTCTGGCTGGTCGGCAGCTTCGTGCTGGTGATCCTCGGCGAGCTGTGCCTGTCCCCGGTCGGGTTGTCGGCCACCACCAAGCTCGCCCCGGTCGCGTTCGCGTCGCAGACGATGAGCCTGTGGTTCCTGTCCGACGCCGCGGCGCAGGGGATCAGCGCGCAGATCGTGCCGGTGTTCAACCCGGACACCGAGGTCGCCTACTTCGCCATCGTCGGCGGGGTGGTCGCGCTGCTCGGCGTCGTCATGTACCTCGTCTCGCCGCTGATCACCAAGCGCATGCGCGACGTCAACTGACGGACGCGGTGGCCCGGCCGGCCGGGCCACCGCGACGCGGTACTACTTGTAGTGCGAGTCGTAGGTTTCGCGGATCAGATCGGCGAGCGAACCGAGCTTCTTGTCCAGCCGGCCGAAGACGTCCGGCACCGAGGCGTTCGACGAGTACAGCTTGGTCAGCTGCTCGTCCATTGTGTCGCCGGCGCTGGACACGATCAACCGGATCAGGTCCTGCGGCTGGGTCTTCGGCAGCTGCCGCAGCGCGGTCAGGTAGTTCTTGTCCTTGGTCGCCTTGATCAGCTCAGGCTCCTGCTGGGCCGCCTTCACCACCGGCAGGTAGCCGGTACCGACGGTCCAGTGCGCCGAGTTCTTCGGCTGCGCCAGGAACTTGATGAACTGCCAGGCGGCCTCCTTGCGTGACTTCTCCGCGTACTTGAGCACGCCGATGCCGGACCCACCGGTTGGGCAGCCGAAGTTCCCCTCGTGCTGCGGCAGGAACGCGGTACCGACCTGGTAGTGGCCGCCCTTGGCGTTCAGGCCGGCCTGGGTGAGGCCGCCGGTCGAGGACAGGTAGCAGGCGGTGATCCCGCTGCCCATGTCCTGGTCCGGCTTCTGCGACAGGTACGCGGCCTTGTGCTTGCGGATGAAGTCGACCATCCACTGGCCGGCGTCCATGAGCTGCTTGGTGTCGAACTTGACGTCCAGGCCATTGGAGTAGTGGCCGCCCCAGGTCCAGACGTTGCTCTGGAAGTACCAGCTGGCGTACGTGCTGCCCAGCGCCAGCACCTTGGGATGCCCCGCGGCGGTCTTCTGCCGCATGATGGCCGGCGCCCACTCCTGCAGCTGCTCCCACGACTCGGGCCCGTCCGACGACAGCCCGGCCTTCTCGAACACCGTCTTGTTGTAGTAGAAGATCGGCGTGCTGCGGGCGAACGGGATCCACCACAGCTTGCCCTGGACCGTGCCCTCCTCGATGAACTGGTCCATGAACTGGTCCGGCTGCACGTCGCCGTCGAAGAAGTCGTTGTACGGCTCCAGCGCGTCGGCCAGGTGGATCTTGCGCCAGGTGACCTCGGACAGTACGCAGATGTCCGGTACCTGCTTGGCCACGATGGCGGTGGCGAGCTTCTGCATCGTCATCTCGTAGCTGCCCTGGAACTGGGCCTCCACGTAGATGTCCGACTGGCTGTCGTTGAACTTCGCCACCAGCTCGGTGAGCACCTTGAGCGGGGTACCGCCGAACGAGTGCCAGAACACCACATGCTGCCGCTTGGCGTACTTGCCGGGCACCGTGCCGGCGGTCTGCTGGAAGCTGCCGGCGCAGCCGGACATCGCCGCGACGCCGGTGAGCCCCAGCGCGCCGAGCAGGGTGCGCCGGCTCAGCGCGGCGCGTGCTTTCGCGTTCATTCTCAGCCCTTCGTCGCGCCGGCGGTGAGCCCGGCGATGATCTGGCGCTGGGCGATGAAGAAGACGATCAGCACCGGCACCACGATGAACACCGAGGAGGCCATGACCGCGCCCCAGTTCGTGAAGCCCTGCGCGTCCTTGATCATCAGCAACCCGACCGGCAACGTACGCATCGAGTCGGTACTGGTCGACACCAGCGGCCACACGAAGTCGTTCCACTTCTCCACCAGTGCCACCACGATCACCGTGACCACCATCGGCCGCGACATCGGCAGCACCACGTGCCAGAGGATGCGCAGGTGGTTCGCGCCGTCGACCTTCGCCGCGTCGGTCACCTCGGACGACAGCGTCAACATGTGCTGGCGCAACAGGAACATCGCGAACACCGATCCGACACCGGGGATCACGATGCCGGCGTAGGAGTTGACCCAGCCGAGCGCCGCGATGGTGAGGAAGTTCGGCATCAGTACCACCGTGCCCGGCACCATCATCGCGCCGAGGAAGATCAGGAACACGATGCGCTTGCCCGGGAAGTCGAGGAACGCGAACGCGTACGAGCTGAGGATCGCCACGCAGATCTGGATCAGCGCGCCGGCCAGCGTGACGATGATCGAGTTCTTGTACATCGCGCCGAACGGTGCGGACTTCCAGCCGTCGATGTAGTTCTGCCAGTTCAGCCCGTCCGGGAACCACTGGAACTGGAAGATCTTCTCCGGCGAGGTGACCGAGGTGGACAGCAGCCAGTAGATCGGCACCGCGGCGAGCACCAGGACGACGATCAGCCCGAGGTATTTCAGGCCGGTACCAACGGTCTTCATCGGTAGTGCACCTTCCGCTCCATGAACCGGGCCTGGGCCGCCGTGATCGCGATCAGGATCACGAACATCACGAGCGCGCCGGCGCCCGCATGGCCGGCGTCCAGAGCCTGGAAGGCCTCTTTGTAGATGTACCAGGAGATCGTGGTGGTGGCGTCGCCCGGACCGCCGTCGGTCATGATCGCGATGACGTCGAACGCCTGGAACGTGGCGACGATCGTGACCACCACGACGAAGAACGTCACCGGCGACAGCAGCGGGAACGTGATCTTGCGGAACAGCGTCCAGGAGCCGGCGCCGTCCAGCCGCGCCGCCTCGTACAGGTCGCTCGGCATGCCCTGCAGGCCGGCCACGTAGACCACCGCGACGAAGCCGATCGTCTTCCACAGGTAGACGATGATCAGGCCGGCGAGCGCCCAGTTCGAGTCGGTCATCCAGGCCGGGCCGTCCGCGCCGATCTTGCCCAGCACCATCTTCATCAGCCCGATCTGCGGGTCGAAGATGAACAGCCAGACGGTACCCATCGCGACGCCGGACAGGATGTGCGGCGCGAACGCGACCGTGCGGACCACGTTGCGGCCGCGCAGCTTCTGGTTCAGCAGGATCGCGACCGCGAGCCCGGCCACCACGCAGCCGATGACGACCGCGCCGGAGAACAGGATCGTCCGCAGGATGACCCACCAGAAGTCGGTGTCGGTGAACATGTCCTTGTAGTTCGCCAGGCCGACGAACGGGATGTGCGGCGAGACCATGTCCCAGCTGGTCAGGCTGAGGATCCCGTTGAACACGATCGGCCAGTACGCGAATACCGCGAGCAGCACCGCGTTCGGCGCGATGAACAGCAGGAACAGCAGGTACTCGCGCCGTTTACGGCGCGTTCTGCTGGCCGACCGCACTGCAGGCGCGTCAGCCTCGGCGGTAGCCGCCGATGATCGGTCAGTGACTGTCAACGTTCCCTCCCACCACGGCAACCGGCACGATGCACAACGCGGTCGTTGAAAGATTTTTACGACAGCGTTCACGGGAAGATAGAGCAGCTTCCGGCTGTGCCGCAACCCACAAGACAGACGTCGTTAACCTTCTGGACACCTGCCGGTCACCCGGACGGCACGCAGCGACTCGGCGTGGGTACCGACAGCGATGATGCGGCGGGCTCGGGTCAGCGTGCTGCCGTGATGGTCTGACCGGTGGTGAAAACCTCCCACTGCCGGGCGTAGGCGCCGTCGGCGGCGAGCAGCTCGGCGTGCGTACCGGCCTCGACGATGCGGCCGCGGTCGAGCACCACGATCCGGTCGGCCCGCGCCGCGGTGGTCAGCCGGTGCGCCACGACCAGCGTGGTTCGCTTACCCACCAGGCGATCCGTGGCCCGCGTGACCTCGGCCTCGGTGGCCAGGTCGAGCGCCGCGGTGGCCTCGTCCATCACCAGGATGTCCGGCGCCACCAGCTGCGCGCGGGCCAGCGCCAGCAGCTGCCGCTGCCCGCTGGACAGGTTGCGGCCGCGCTCCGCGACCTCGTGGTAGTAGCCACCCTCCAGCCGGGCGATCATGTCGTGCGCGCCGACCGCCCGGGCCGCGCGCTCCACCTCGGCGTTGCTCGCCGCCGGCCGGCCGTACGCGATGGTGTCCCGAACCGTGCCGGGGAACAGGTACGGCTCCTGCGGCACCACACCCATCCGGTGCCGGTAGCCGGGCAGGTCGTAGTCGCGGATGTCCACGCCGTCGACCAGGACCGCGCCGCCGGTCACGTCGTAGTACCGGGAGACCAGCTTGACCAGCGTCGACTTCCCGGCGCCGGTCTCACCGACCACCGCGACCGTCTCCCCCGGGGAGACCGCGAGGTCCACATCGGACAGCGCCGGGGGCAGGTCCGGCGAGTAGCCGAACGACACGTCGGCGAACACGATCTCGCCGCGCAGCCGCGGCGGGACCGCGATGGGGTCGGCGGCCTGCGGCGTGCTGGTCGGGGTACGCAGCAGCTCGACGATGCGGCGCAACCCCACCGCGGCCTGCTGGTACCCGTCGAAGACCTGGGACAGCTGCTGCACCGGCGCGAAGAACATCTCGATGTAGAGCAGGTACGCGATCAGCGCGCCGGTGCTCAACGATCCACTGTGGACCAGCTGGCCGCCGACCACCAGCACCAGCGCACCGGCCACAGTGGACAGGAACTGCACGAACGGGAAGTACGTGGCGATGTAGCGCTGCGCCCGGGTGCGGGTGCGGCGGTAGTCGTCCGAGCGGGCTGAGAACCTGGCCCGGTTGCGCCCCTCCCGGCGGTACGCCTGGGCCACCCGCATGCCGGCGACGTTCTCCTGCAGGTCGGCGTTGACGATGCCGACCTTCTCCCGCGCCTCGGTGTACGCCTTCGACGAGCGGGACCGGAACACCAGCGTGGCCAGCACCATGATCGGCAGCACCGAGCAGACCACCAGGCCGAGCTCGACGTTCAGGTAGAGCAGCGCGCCGAGGATGCCGAAGAACGTCAGGACCGACACCACCGCCTGCACCAGCCCGGTCTGCAGGAACGACGAGAACGCGTCCACGTCGGTGGTCATCCGGGTCATGATCCGGCCGGACAGCTCCCGCTCGTAGTAGTCCAGGCCGAGCCGCTGCAGGTGCGCGAACGTCTTCACCCGCAGCGCGTACAGCATCCGCTCGCCGGTGCGGCCGGTGATCCGCGTCTGTCCTATCTGGACGACCCAGTCGATCAGCACGACGCCCAGCCCGATGATCGAGACGGTCGCGATCACCGCCAGGTGCCGGTGCTGCACGCCGGAGTCGACGCCGGAGCGGATCAGTGCCGGCAGGATCAGCGTCGCCGCCGCATCCACCGCCACCAGCAGCAGCGCCACCAGCAGCGGCGCGCGCATCGGGGCGATCAACCGGCGCAGGCTGAACCGCGGGTCGGCCGCCCGTACCGAGTCGTCGTCGACGTCCGGGGTGTCGGTGGCCGGTGGCAGCGCGGCGACCTTCGCGAGCAGGTCCGGCGTCGGCGGCATGCTCGCCAGCGCGCCGCCCATCCGGCCCATCCCGCCACCGCCACCGCCCCCGCCGCCACGCGGCAGCGCGGCCGGATCGCCGGCCAGGCCCGGCACGTGCTCCGGCTCCGGCGCGCGGCTCGGATCCCACAGCCGCGCCGTGGTCCCGTCGTCGTTCAGCTCGTCGGCCGCCGAGTCCGGTACCACCAGCGCCGGTTCGGCGGGCAGCTCGCCGGCGTCGATGCCCTCCGCGTCGTCGCCCGGGCCGGACAGCAACAGGGTGTACAGCGGGCAGCGCTCTGCCAGCTCGGCCTCGGTACCGATGTCGACGACCCGGCCGCCGTCCAGCACCGCGATGCGGTCCGCCAGCGCCAGGGTCGAGCGGCGGTGCGCGATCAGCAGCGTGGTGCGGCCCTGCATGACCCGGTGCAGCGTCGCGTGGATCTCCGCCTCGACCTGCGCGTCCACCGCCGAGGTCGCGTCGTCCAGGACCAGGATGCGCGGGTCGGTGATCAGCGCCCGGGCCAGCGCCACCCGCTGGCGCTGGCCGCCGGACAGAGTCAGCCCCTTCTCCCCGACCATCGTGTCGTACCCGTCGCGCAGGCCGAGGATGAACTCGTGCGCCTCGGCCGCCTTCGCCGCGGCGACCACCTGCTCGTCGGTGGCGTCGGGTCGCCCGTACGCGATGTTGTCCCGGATCGACTCGGAGAACAGGAAGCTGTCCTCCAACACCAGCCCGATCGACGCCCGGAGCGAGTCGATCGTCAGCTCCCGCACGTCGTGCCCGGCGACCCGGACCGCGCCGGCGCCCACGTCGTAGAACCGGGGCAGCAGCAGCGACACCGTCGACTTGCCCGACCCGGACGAGCCGACCAGCGCGATCGTCTCGCCGGGCGCCGCGGACAGGGTCAGCCCGGACAGCACCGGCTGCGACGGCACGTACCCGAAGTGCACGTCGTCGAACTCGACGGTCGGCGTGGTGTCGGCCGGTACGTCGATCGCGTCGGGCGCCTCGGTGACCAGTGGCTGCGAGTCGATCACCTCGAACACCCGGATCACGCTGGCGCGCGCCTGCTGGCCGATGGTCAGCAACCCGGCGAGCATCCGTACCGGGCCGATCAGCTGGGCCAGGTAGCTGGAGAAGGCGAGGAAGGTGCCGAGCGTGATCGACTGGTTGACCGCGAGCCAGCCGCCCAGCGCCAGCACGCCCACCTGGCCGAGCGCCGGGATCGCCTGCAGGGCCGGGTTGTACCGGCTGTTCAGCCGCACCGCCCGCAGCCGGGACGCGAACAGCCGCCGGGCCACCCGCTCCAGCTTGGTCAGTTCCTGGGACTCCTGGCCGAAGCCCTTGACCACCCGCACGCCGGTGACCGCGTCGTCCACCTCGGCCGCGACCGCCGCCGCCTCCTGCTGCGCCGCCCAGGTCGCCGGGAACAGCTTGCGCCGGGACAGCACGGAGATCCAGTACAGGCCGGGGCCGACCGCGAGCGCGACGAGCGTCAGCAACGGCGACAGGGTGATCATCACGACCAGCGAGATGACGAACAGCAGGACGTTGCCGATCATGATCGGGATCATCCCGAGCAGGCCCTGCACCATGGTGATGTCCGAAGTGGCGCGGCCGACCACCTGGCCGGTCTGCAGCTCGTCCTGCCGGGCACCGTCCAGCCGGGACAGCGCGGCGAACAGCGCGGTCCGCATGTCGTGCTGCACGTCCAGCGCCAGCCGGCCGCCGTGGTACCGGCGCAGGAACGCGGTGCCGTAGATCGCCAGCGCGGCCAGCACCAGCAGCCCGACCAGCGGCAGCAGCGGCCGCTTCGAGGACAGGATCGAATCGTCCACAATGGAGCGTTGAATCAGCGGTACCAGCGCGGTGACGCCCATCCCGGCCACCGAGGCGCCGAACGCCACGATCACCCGGCCGCGGTAGCGCCAGCAGTACCCGAGCAGGCGCCGCAACCATCCGGCCTCGCTGCCGCCGCCCCCGGCGTTGCCGGACCGGGCGTTATGTCCCCGTTTGCGGTCGTCCGCCCTCATCGCTCGCCTCGTCGCACCACGACCACCACGCTAATACGGAGTCAGGCTCGCCAACTGCCGCCGCGGTACAGGTCACACCCGGGGCGGCAGGGACCCCTGGGCCCGGCGGTGCCGGCGATCCAGGACCAGATCGGCCACGCCGACCAGCACTGCGACCAGGACCAGCGCGATCGAGCCGCGGATGCCCAGCGCCGCCGCCTGGTGGTAGTCGCCGTGCGTGGTGGCCAGGCTGCCGAAGAACAGCGCGCCGGCCACCGCGGTGCCGATCGCCGAGCCGATCCGCTGCCCCGTCTGCAGCACGCCGGCGGCGGTGCCACCCTCCGCCGGCGGTACCTCGGCGAGGGTCAGCGTCTGGTTCGGCGCGATGGTCAGGCCGCTGCCGATCCCGGCCACCGCGAGCGGCAGCGCGGTCACCAGCCCCACGTGCCCGCCGGTGAACGCGCCCAGCACCAGGTCGGTACCGACCAGGCCGACCGCGACGGCGAGCACCCCCAGCACCACCAGCGCCCGCCCGTACCGGGACACGATCCGGCCACCGAGCGCGGCGGCACCGGCCGACCCCATCGCGAACGGCAGCATCGCCGCGCCGGCCTGCAGCGGCGTGTAGCCCAGCCCGCGCTGGAAGAACAGCGTGATGACGAAGAAGATCCCGGTGAACCCGGCGAAGTAGGCCAGCCCCAGTGAAGTACCCATCGCGTAGCTGCGGGTACGCAGCAGGCCCAGGTCGACGAGCGGCTGCCGGCCGCGGCGGGAGTACCGCCGCTCCCAGCCGACGAAGCCGCCGAGCAGCGCCACCCCGACCGCGAGCAGCCACCACGGCGCGCCGGACGGGTCCTTCTCCGCCTGGATCAGCGGCAGCATGATCGCCACCACCGCCACGCCGAGCAGCACCACGCCAACCAGGTCGAGCGTGTGCCGGGAGGCGTTGCGGTCGATCCGGTCGTGCGGCAGCAGCCGCGCCCCGGCGAACAGCGCGAGCACCCCGATCGGCAGGTTCACGTAGAAGACGAACCGCCAACCCTCCTGATCACCGAAGCCCTGCAGCAGCAACCCGCCGAGCAGCGGCCCGATCGCCGTCGAGATGCCGACGACCGCACCGAACAGGCCGAACGCGCGACCCCGCTCCCGGCCCCGGAACAGCTGCTGGATGACGCCGATGACCTGCGGGTTCAGCAACCCGCCGGCGGCACCCTGGAGCAGCCGCGCCACGACCAGCCAGGTGCCGGAGGTGGCCGCGCCGGCGAGCGCACTGGTCGCGGTGAACAGCACCAGCCCGGCCAGGAACATCCGCTTCCGACCGCGGTCGTCGCCCAGCCGGCCCGCTGTCACGAGCACCAGCCCGAACGTCAGCGCGTACCCGGAGATCACCCAGGACAGGTCGGAGGCGCTGGCGTGCAACCCGTCCTGCATGGACGGCAACGCGACATTGACGATGCTGACGTCCAACAGCGTCATGAACCCGGCGATCAGGCACACCGTCAGCGCGCGCCACCGGCGCGGATCCGGGGTGTACTCGCCGAGCACGCTGGCTCGGGCGTCGACGGAGGTCACGGTCCCATCGTTCAACGCCGGACCCCGATCCCGCCCGCCGACCCGACCGGACGGTGGGCACTCTCACCCGGTACGGCCAGGCGACGGGTGCTCTCGACGCCGGGCCCGACCCGGCTCGGCCGGCTCAGCCGGCGCCGTTGACGTTCTCCCGGGCCAGCTCGAACCAGCCGCTGCCCCGGCACTCCGGGCAGCGGGTCGGTGCGGCCAGCGAGAACGTCTCCCGGCTGCCCCACTGCACCGCCATCTTCGGTGCCCAGACCACACCCGTACTACGGCACAACTGGCACATCAGTCGGGTGCGGTGCGCAGACATGAGGCGCAGCCTACCGACGGCACAACCACCCAGCCGCCGCAACCCGGCAGCCGGCGTACCAGCACACCCGGCGGCCGGCATTCGTCCCTCGCCCGCTCGCCGCAACTCCGCCGCCGGCCGCCCGCCACGCCGTACCGTGAATCCATGGCTGCGGAGGTGGCGGCGTGCTGAGCGATCGGCCGACCTTCGACGTCCGCCTCGGTACCGAGGAGAAGGCCCGGGCGCTGCGCGCGGACGCGGTCGCCGGGCTGACCGAACACCCGAAGTGGCTCCGGCCGACCTGGTTCTACGACGCGCACGGCAGCATGCTGTTCGACGAGCTGAGCCACGCGCCCGGCTACTACCTGGCCCGGGCCGAATCGACGGTGCTCGCCGAGCACGCCGCGGACGTCGTCGCCGACACCGACGTCCGCACCCTGATCGAGCTGGGTTCCGGCGCGTCGACGAAGACCCGGCTGATCATCGAGGCCGGGCACGAGCACGGCACGCTGCGCCGGTTCGTCGGGTTCGACGTATCGGAGAGCGCGCTCGCGTCGGCGGCCGCGACGCTGTCCGCCCGGTACCCGTGGCTCGACATCCACGCGGTGGTCGGCGACTTCACCCGGCATCTCGACGCGCTGCCGGCAGACGAGAACCGGCTGGTGCTGTTCCTCGGCGGCACCATCGGCAACCTGCTCCCACCGGACCGGGCGCAGCTGCTGTGCGGCCTGCGCGCGGTGCTCGCGCCCGGCGACGCGCTGCTGCTCGGCGTCGGCCTGGTCACCGACCCGGAGGCGATGGTCCGGGCGTACCAGGACCCGGACGGGCGCACCGCCGAGTTCAACCGCAACGTGCTGCGGGTACTCAACCGCGCGCTCGGCGCCGACTTCCCGATCGAGGCGTTCGAACACGTGGTGCGCTGGGACGCCGAACACGAGTGGGTACAGCTGCTGCTGCGCGCGACCCGGCCGATCGAGGTGACGCTCGCCGCGGTCGACCTGACGATCTCGTTCACCGCCGGCGAGCTGCTGTGCACCGCGGTCTCCACCCGGTTCCACCGGGCCGGTATCAGCGCGGAACTCGCCGCCGCCGGGTTCACCGTCGAGCACTGGTGGCCAGACGGTACCGAGCGGTTCGCGGTGACGCTCGCCCGCGCCCGCTGACGTCCCCGTCCCGGCGGCCTTTCGCCGGACGCGCCCGGCGCCGGCTCACCCGCAGTATCGATGCCGGCTACCCCGTGCGGGCGTCGTGTCGTACGCCTGTGCGAAGGTCATTCCGCACCTGTCGTACGGAGGTCGGTCCGACCTCTGCGGCCGCGGAACGTCGCCGACGTCGTTCCGCCGTGCCATCACCGAAGGAAAGGACGAGCGTGAGCGCTGGTTCCACCGATCAGCTCAGCGACCGTGACCTGCATGCCCTGGTCAGTGCGTTGGGGCGAGGCGAGCAGCCCAGGGTCGCGGTGCACACCGCACACGGCGAGGTTCCCGCCGGTACCAAGGGGGTCCTGGTCGACCACGACCCGGACGCCGACCTACCCTGCACGGTGCGGATCACCCGCAACGGATCCGAGCAGGACGTCCGGCTGCCCACCACGGTGCTCACCGTCGTGCCGCGCGGTCGCGCCGACGTCATCGCCCGCACCGCCGCGACCGACCCGGACGCGACCGGACCGGCCTCGGCCCCCACCCGCCCGACCTCCGACGCTGCGAGCGGCGCCGACCCGACCTCCGACGCCGACCCGGCCTCCGACGCGGCGACCGGCGCTGGTCCGGCCTCCGACGCGGCGACCGGCGCCGGCCCGGCCGGCGCCGCAGGCCGCGCCGACTCGGCCGGCGTCGGTGAAGCGGCCAGAGCCGGCGGCGCATCGGCTTCCGATGGCGAGAGTGAAGCGGCGCCGGCCCGGCGCGGCCGACCGGCCAAGGCGGCGGCGAAGAAGGCCGCCCGGGGCAGCGCCGGTGACGTGGTCATCACGGTGACCGTCGCCGGCGACGGCGCCACCGTGGAGGCGAGCCACGGCTCGCGCAAGCTGGTCAAGCCGACCCCGCTGCCGGTGACCGCCGGACACGCCGTCGCCCGGGCGATCGACATCGAGTCCATCACCGGCGCGGTCGAGACGGTCATCGACGAGCACCGCTCCGCCAAGCAGGCCGAGGCGGAGGCGCTGCGCGCCCGGCTGGCCGAGCTGGAACGCGAGCTCGCCGGCTACCCCGGCGCCGACGACGCCGAGCCCGCCGGCGAGCCGGAGCCGGCCGCCGCATCCTGACCCACCCGGGAGGTCCGCCCGGCCAGCCGGCGTTGGCCGGCCGGGCGGACACTCCTGCCACGCACCGGGACCGCCAGCCGTCGGCGCGACGTGGCGCCCGGCACGTCCCGGGAACGACAGCCGCCGGCGCGACGTGGCGCCCGCCGGATGCCCCTGGCACGTACCGAGAACGACACCGGCAGCCGTCGGCGCGGTGCGGTGCCACCACCGGATGCGGTACTCCGGTGGTGGCACCGCACCGGGGCGTGCCGCGGCCGGGTGCACGGCCACGGCATGATGGGTGCCATGGCGGTACCTCGACGGGTGGTGGTGGTCGGCGCCGGCCCCGCCGGGCTGACCGCGGCGCGCGCGCTGACCACGGCCGGTGCCGCGGTGACCGTGCTGGAGCGAGATCCCCGACCCGGCGGTCGCTCCGGCGTCGCCGAGCTGCGGGTCGACGGCCAGGTCTGGCGGTTCGACCGGGGCGCCGAGTTCATCGCCTCCTTCTACCGCTCCACCCGCTATCTCGCCCGGCAGGTCGGCCTCGGCCGGCGCGACCTGATCCGGCTGGCGATGGACAGCCGGATCGTCCTGGACGGCCGCCGGCACCCGCTGCCGACCGCCACCGCGGCGATGCTGCGCACCCCGTTGCTGTCGGCGGCCAGCCGCCGGCGGGTGGCCGCGCTCGGCACCCGGCTGGCCGCTTCCGCACCCCGCTGGGGCGATCTGGCCGCCGCCGCGGACCTGGACGACGAGGACGCCGCCAGCTGGTTCACCGCGCACGTCGGCCGCGACTACGCGGACCGGATCCTGCCGGCGACGCTCGACGCGCTGATGCTCTCCCCGGCCCACCGCACCTCCCGGGCCGTCGCCCTGGCGCAGTTCGCCGCCGCACCCGGCGCCCGCCTGTACTGCCCGCGCGGCGGCCTCGGCACGCTGTGGGAGTCGGTCGCCGCGGCGTTGGACGTCCGGTACGAGACAACCGTCGTGGCGCTGCGGCCGGACGGCGACCGGGTGCACGTCGACACGGCCGGCGGCGACACCCTCACCGCCGACGCGGTGCTACTGGCTGGCCCGCCGTCGCTCGCCACCACCCTGCTGCCGGCCGACCACCCCGACCGGTCGCTCGCCGACGACGCCGCGTTCTCCCCGGCGGTACTGCTGCACGTCGCGCTGGCGGCGCCGGCGCCGGTGCCGCACCCGGTCTGCCCGGTCGGGGCCGGCCGGCATCCGCTCGCCGGGGTCGAACCGCTGGAGATCCGCGGTACCGGGCAGGTGCCGGACGGCCGCGGCGGCCTGGCGATCTGCGCGTCGCCGCAGCTCGGCGCCGAGCTGCTGGACGAGCCGGACCGGCCGATCCGGTCGCTGCTGCTGGCCGAGGCGGAGCGGCTGCTCGGCCAGCCGTTGGGCGACATCCTCGGCTGGGCGGTGGTCCGGCACCGGTACGGCGTACCGCTGTTCGGGGTCGGCTGGCTGCGCCGGCTGCACGCGCGCGACGCCGCGCTGCGGGCCCGTACTCATCGCGCCGACCGGATCCACCTCGCCGGCGACTGGCTCGCCAGCCCCAGCCTCGAAGGCGCCGTCCGCAGCGCCCTGCACGCCTGTGCCAACCTCCTGCACACCTCCTGACCACATCGCGGTACGGGGCGGACCGCACCGCGGGGCCGGGCGCGACCCGCCGGGCCGGTTCGCAGGCCCGGCGAGCGCGGTCCGCAGGCCGCGGCGAACCGGTCATCGGGTGGTGTCGGGTCGCTACGGTGGCCGGATGCGTGCCGAGTTTCGTACCACGTTGTCCGTCGTCAGGGCGTTCGTCGTGATCCTGCAGCTGCTTCCGCCGGTCGCGTTGCTCGTCGGGCTGGCGCTGGTCGCCGACCAGCGGCTGGTCCGCACGCCGGCGTTCGCCGCGGCGGTCGGGCTGCTCGTCCTGGCGGTGGTGCAGCTGGTCCGGCACTGGAACGACACCGACGAGTGGGCCCGCTCCGGTCGCTGGATCGCGGCGCTCACCGCCGGTGCGATCGCCGGGTACGCGACCGACCTCGGCGCCGACGGTGGCGGGCACACGCCGTCCTGGATGCTCGCCACCACCGGCGGCGCGGTGGCCGGCGCCTGCGGCGCCGTGCTGCTGTTCACCGTGCTGCGGCGACTGTGCCTGCGGCCGATCCTCGCCGCTGACCCGGCCGATCTGGCCGCGAGCCCGCTGGCGGTGACCTGGAGGCTCGACCTTCCCTGTCGGATGCGGGTCGGGCCGGACGAGGTGGGCGTGAACAGGCGGGTCCAGTCGCGACACTGGGGCAGCCGGGTCGTCTGGTACGACCGAGCCGACTGGTCCGAGGTGGGCGATGTCGCCGCGGTGACCGTCTCGGAGCCGGGGACCGTGGCGTACCCGACCACCAGAACGGGGCTGACCATCGCGATCGGCCGGCCGGCGGTCCGGATGTCCGTCCGGGCCGGCGTCTGGTGCGTACCGGTCGGGTCTGCGGACCGGCTCGCCCGGCTGATCACCCTGCGCGCCGCCGGCGCGACACGCCCCGCCCGTGCCAGCGGTGGCGCCACCGCGGGCCAGTGGTCTTAGACTGGCTGCGTTTGCCGCCTTAGCTCAGTTGGTAGAGCGACGCTCTTGTAAAGCGTAGGTCGTCGGTTCGAGGCCGACAGGCGGCTCCAGGAGCGCCCGCGGACAATCCGGGCGCGCAGGCCCGGCGCGGGGTGAACCGCCGGTGCGAGACCCACCCCGCCGTACGGCGAGTCAGCGGCGCGGCACCGCTCGTACGGACTCTGTTCATTCACAGGGCCAGCGGCTATGTTGGCGACAGCACACCGCCCTCGGCGCGGCTGTGCGGTCTTTCACTCGGATCGTCCGGCACGTACCTGCCGGTGAAAGGACGCCATCACCATGGCAACTGTCACCTACGACGCCGCTTCCCGGATCTACCCGGGCACCACGAAGCCGGCCGTCGACTCGCTCAACCTGGAGATCGAGGACGGCGAGTTCCTCGTTCTCGTCGGCCCGTCCGGCTGCGGCAAGTCCACCTCGCTGCGGATGCTCGCCGGTCTGGAGGACGTCGACCGCGGCGCCATCCTGATCGACGGCAAGGACGTCTCCAACCTTCCCCCCAAGGCGCGCGACATCGCCATGGTGTTCCAGAACTACGCGCTGTACCCGCACATGACGGTCTTCGACAACATGGCCTTCGCGCTGAAGCTGCGCAAGACGCCGAAGCCGGAGATCGAGCGCCGGGTCAAGGAGGCCGCGGCCCTGCTGAACCTGCAGGAGTACCTGGACCGCAAGCCGAAGGCGCTGTCCGGTGGCCAGCGGCAGCGGGTCGCGATGGGCCGCGCGATCGTGCGTGAGCCGCAGGTCTTCCTGATGGACGAGCCGCTGTCGAACCTGGACGCGAAGCTGCGCGTGCAGACCCGTTCGCAGATCGCCGCGCTGCAGGCCCGCCTCGGCACCACCACCGTGTACGTGACGCACGACCAGACCGAGGCCATGACCATGGGCCACCGGGTCGCCGTGCTCAAGGACGGCCTGCTGCAGCAGGTCGACACCCCGCGGGTGCTGTACGACAAGCCGAAGAACGTGTTCGTGGCCGGCTTCATCGGTTCGCCGGCGATGAACATCAAGACCGTCAAGCTCGGCGACGCCGGCGCGCACCTGGGTGGCCTGCAGGTACCGCTGACCCGCGAGGCGGTCGCCGCGGCCGGCGAGGGCGCCGACGGCAAGGTGACCGTGGGCTTCCGGCCGGAGGACGTGCAGCTGGTCGGCCAGGGTGACGGCGGCCTGTCGATGACCGTCGACCTGGTCGAGGAGCTCGGCTCGGACGCGTACGTCTACGGCCGCGCCGACCTGGACGGCACCGAGGAGCAGTTCGTCATCCGTACCGAGGGGCGGAACACGCCGAACATGGGCGACACCGTCTACCTCAAGCCGCAGAGCACGCCGCACATCTTCAACGCGTCGACCGGCGAGCGCGTCGAGGCCTGAGCGACACCGTTCCAGCGATGCGGGGCATCGGCCTTCGGGCCGGTGCCCCGCTCGCGTCCGCGGCCGGGAAGCGGCGGGACAGCGACAAGGGAGGCACCGGCGGCTACCGGTGCCTCCCTTGCTGTTCCTACTCTCTGCAGTCGCGGTACCGGCATGCGCACGGACGGCGACCGTGCCACCCGGTACCAGCGGGAAGTGCCTGGGTGCCCTCATTGTGTGCCGCAGGACGGCGCCGCTGGGGGCGATTCGCGCAAGCTCAGCTCCGGAAACGCCAGAACTCGAACTTGCCGTCGCCCGAACAGGCGAGGTATGTGTCGCTGAACTCGCACCTGGACAGGTCGGCGGCGAGCGGGCCGAGCGTGTCGGTGTTGCCGGACTGCACGCCGTACCCGGTCATCGTCCAGTTCGGATCGGTCTCGTTGGTCTCCACCACGCCGTTGGCGAGCAACATGGTGGCGT
Source organism: Actinocatenispora sera (assembly GCF_018324685.1). Lineage (NCBI taxonomy): Bacteria > Bacillati > Actinomycetota > Actinomycetes > Micromonosporales > Micromonosporaceae > Actinocatenispora > Actinocatenispora sera. The sequence goes on from NZ_AP023354.1 coordinate 704,835, forward strand.
CGTCGACCCGGGCCGCGTCCATCCCGGCCCGGCGTTCCTGGAAGGTGCCGTCCTCGTCGTACACGGTGGTGGTGGCCCTGTCGTCGTGCGCGGTGACGACGACCCGGTTGCCGACCCCGATCGCGCCGTCGAGGCCCTTGACGTCCTTGTGCCAGGCTTCCTTGTTGCCGTCGTCGAGGTGCAGCGTGACCAGCCGGACGCCCTTCTCGGCGGAGCCGTCGGTGCTGTCGCCGCGGTGCTCCTTGATGCACAGCAGCGACTCGCCGCACGGCTGGATCCAGTCGGGGGTGTAGCCGCTGCCCCCGTGGTACGCCCACTTCTGGTCCATCGAGTCGAGCGCGTACGCCCGGATCTGGAAGCCTGCCGCCGGGGTCATGTCCATCAGCATGCCGTTGTAGACCAGCCGGGTCGGACCGGTGGTGGCGCCGGTCGTCGTGCCGGAGAGCCGCTGGCTGCCGCCGTCGGCGAGCTTGTGGCCGGTCTTGAGGTCGACGAGCGTGGCGACGTTGTCGGTGTCGACGACCACCGCGCGGGTAGCCTTCTCCGCGCTGTGCATCGGCCACGAGCTGCCGAACCAGGCCGGCCGGGCCAGATCGCCGGGCGTGTTCTCGACGTACGCGATGCCGGCGAGGTGCCACTTCGGCTTCCCGTCGGACAGGCCGAGCGCGGTGATCCGGGAGCCGTCGCTGGCCTGCCGAAGCACCACACCGGCGGCGACCGACACCCCGAACGCCTCGTTGTTGGCGGTGTCGCTGTGCCAGTTGCTGCCGCCGTCGAGGTCGAGCAGGTAGTACCGGCCGGGGGTGTCGCCGTCCGGGCCGTAGCGGATCGCGATGCCGCCACCGTCGTACACGTGCATGCCCCAGTCGGTGTCCCAGTCGGCGCCGCCGGAGTCGATCCGCTTCGTCCACTTCGCCTTGAGTGGCTTCTGGCCCAGCGGAATCGCCCGCAGGATCGCCGTACCGGAGCTGGTGTAGGACTCGCCCGAGTCGATCTCCATGGTGTACGCGGTGTCGCCGACGACCTGCACCCACGTCTTGTCGTCGGCGCCGGCGTACTTCACCGAGCCGATCGCCTTCAGCCCGTCGAAGCCGCGTTCCTGGTAAGGGTTGCGGAGCAGCAGGTACCCGCCCACGACGAGCAGCAGCACGACGGCCGCGGCGGCGGGCACGATGACCTTCGGCCGCTTGTACCAGGCGCGTCGCGCCGGCGGCGGGGCCGGGATCGGCGCCGGCTGGCCGAACTGCGCCTGCGGGTAGCCGCCCGGCCCGCCCGGCGGTGGCCCGCCCGGCAGGTACGGCCCGGGCGGCCCACCCGGTGACATCGGCGCGCCGGACGGCTGTCCCGGCGCACCCGACACCGGGCCGGCCTGGCCGGGCAGGGCGCTGACGGGCATGCCGGCGGCGGGGCTCGCCGGCATCGCCGACATCGGGTACGGCATCGACTCGGTCGCCGCGTCGGCCGGCGCGAGCTCCGCCAGCGCGCCCTCGGCGACCGGCAGCTCCGGCTGCTCCAGCACGGTCGGCGCGATGCCGAGTTTGGCGTGCAGCAGCCGGGCGACCATCGGTACCCGGCTCGACCCGCCGACCAGGAACAGCCCGGAGAGCTGGTCGGCCCGCAGGCCGGCCTGAGCGATGGTCGCCTCGGTCGCTGCGACGGCGCGATCCAGCAGCGGCGTGGTCAGCCGCTCCAACTCGTCGCGGGTCAGGTGGATCGCCGCGTCGGCGCCCGGCACCGGCACCGGCGCGTTCGTCGACCGGGACAGCATCTCCTTGGCGCCGCCCACGTCCGCCCAGAACAGCCGGCGGTACCGGCGGTCGGTGGTCGAGGTCGGCTGGGACAGGTGCTGCCAGATCTGCGGGTACCGCTGGCCGATCTGGCCGCCGACGTGCGTCACCAGCGCCTCGTCCAGATCCAGCCCGCCGAGCCGCTCGTCGCCACCGGAGCCGATCACCGTGAACCCGGTGCCCTCGTTGCGCACCACCGCGACATCCAGCGTGCCACCACCGAAGTCGAACACGGCCAGCGACGACCCGACCGGCACCGGCCGGCGCATCACCTGCGCGAAGTAGCGCGCCGCCGCGATCGGCTCCGGTACCAGCTTCACCGGCGGCCACCCCGCCTGTCGCACCGCCTCCAGCAGCGCGCCCCGGCGGGTCGGGCCCCAGGCCGCCGGGTGCGTCATCGCGGCGGGCGGGAGGAACCCGACCGCCTCGACCGCCTTGGCCGCGATCTCCTTCAGCAGCCCCGCCAGCAGCGCCACCACCGGCACCTCGCGGTCACCCAGCAGTACCGACGGCTCGTCGATCCGCCGCTTGGGGTTCGGCTCGCACCGGGCCGGATCCAGCTGCGCCAGCCGCTGCGCGTCCCGGCCGACGTGGATGTGACCGGACTCGTCCACGAACACCGTCGATGGCAGGATCGGCTGCCCGTCGAACAGCAACGGCCGGGTCCGGCCGTCCGGTGAGCGCACCACTGCCACCGTGTTCGACGTACCGAGATCGATCCCGATACCGAAACCCGGCTGAAGCGGCGTGGTCACGGCGGATCCCTCCGATCCTCGACGGGGCCGGCGCCTGGGCACGACGACCGGACCCGATCGTACGGACGCAGCCCAAGCGCGGTCCCGGTCTCCGCCGGACGGCCGCAGCGTGCCGGGATGGTCACCCGGTGCAATCAGGCGGTGCGGATCCGGGCGATCTCGGCGAGCGCGACGGCCATCGCGACCGACGCGTTCAGCGACTCGACCTCGGACGCGATCGGGATCGACACCCGCAGGTCACAGGTCTCGCCGACCAGCCGGGACAGCCCGCGGCCCTCGGAGCCGGCGACCACCACGATCGGATCGACCGACGCCTCCAGCTGGTACAGCGGGACGTCGCCGTCGGCGGCCAGCCCGGCCACCACGAACCCCGCCTGCTGGCACTGCTTGAGCGCCCGGGTCAGGTTGGTGACCTGGGCGACCGGCAGCCGCGCCGCGGCGCCCGCCGAGGTGCGCCACGCGGTCGCGGTCATCCCCGCCGCCCGCCGGGACGGCAGGAACACGCCCTGCGCGCCGAACGCCGCGGCCGACCGGATCACCGCACCCAGGTTGCGCGGGTCGGTCACGCCGTCCAGCGCCACCAGCAGCGGCGCCGGGGCCTCGCCGGAGGCCGCCAGCATGTCCTCGAACGACTCGTACTCGTACGGCGGGACCTGGATGCCGATGCCCTGGTGCAGCACGCCGCCGGTGAGCCGGTCGAGCTCGGCCCGGGACACCTCCATGATCGCGATGCCCCGGTCACCGGCGGTCCGCACCGCCTCGGTGGTCCGGGCGTCCAGCTCGATGCCCTGCGCCACGTACAGCGCGGTCACCGGCACGTGCGCGCGCAGCGCCTCGACCACCGGGTTGCGCCCGACCAGCAGCTCCGGCGCGTCCTTCGGCGTGCTGCTGCGTCGGCCCGGGGACACCCGCGGGCCGCGGCGGCCGGACGCCGGTGAGGCGTCGCGCCGGCCACCCGCCTTCGGCGCGCGCCCCTCGGCAGCGGCCTTGCGGCGCTCCTTCTCCTGCTTCCACTTGGTCCGCTTCGGCAGCTGCTCGTTCTCACCGGGGCGGTACTGCTTGTGCCACGGCCGCTCGTCGGCGGGCAGGGTACGGCCCTTGCCGGCGAGCGAGTGCTTGTGGTGCCCGCCGGAGCCCGACGTGCTCCCCTTCTTCGACGAGGTGCGACGATTGCGGCGCTGCGAGTTGCCGGGCATCAGGGACCGTCCGTTGCGTTGGCCGCGAGTGTCCACCGTGGACCGTGCGGGGTGTCTTCGATCAGTACGCCGGCCTGTTTGAGCTGGTCACGCACGGCGTCGGCGGCCGACCAGTCGCGCCGCGCGCGGGCCGCCTCGCGCTGTTGCAGGGCCAGCGCGACGAGCGAGTCGACCGTGTCGGCGAGGCCGCTGCCGCCGGCGGCCGGTGCGCCGGCCAGCGGGTCGAGGCCGAGCACGCCGAGCATCGCCAGGACCTCGCCGAGCGCCTGCCGGGCCGCCTCGTCGTCGCCGGCCGCGAGCGCCGTGTTGCCGGCCCGCACGGTCTCGTGCACCAGCGCGAACGCCTGCGGCGTGTTCAGGTCGTCGTCCATCACCGTCTCGAACCCGGCCGGCACCACGCCGTCGGTCTCGACCACCCCGACCCGCTCCACCGCCCGCTGCACGAACCCCTCGATCCGCCGGTACGCGGCGGCGGCCTCGTCCAGCGCGGCCTCCGAGTAGTCGATGACCGAGCGGTAGTGCGCGGCGGAGAGGTAGTAGCGCACCTCCGCCGGGCGCAGCCCGCGGGCGGCCAGCGACGGCAGGTCGACGACGTTGCCGAGCGACTTGCTCATCTTCTCGCCGCCGAGGTTGAGCGGCCCGTTGTGCACCCAGTACCGGGCGAAGCCGAAGCCGGCCGCGCGGGACTGGGCGATCTCGTTCTCGTGGTGCGGGAACCGGATGTCCAGCCCGCCGCCGTGGATGTCGAACTCCTCGCCGAGGTAGCGCCAGGTCATCGCGGAGCACTCGATGTGCCAGCCGGGTCGGCCGCGGCCCCACGGCGACGGCCAGTAGGCGTCGTCCGGTTCGGTCGGCTTGACGCCCTTCCACAGCGCGAAGTCGAGCGGGCTGTGCTTGCCGGGCGCGGCGCCCTCACCGGAGCGCATCTCGTCCGGCCGCTGCCCGGACAGCGCCCCGTAGTCGGCGAACGACGAGACGTCGAAGTAGACCTCGCCGGCGTCGGTGACGTAGGCGTGGTCGCGGTCGATCAGCCGCTGGATCAGCGCGTGGATCTCCGGGATGTGCCCGGTCGCGCGCGGCTCGTAGGTGGGCAGCCGCACCCCCACCGCGTCGTACGCGTCGTCGAGCAGCCGCTCGTTGCGGTACGCGATCGACCAGTACGGCACCGCCTCGGCCACAGCCCGCGCCAGCACCTTGTCGTCGATGTCGGTGATGTTCCGGATGAACCGAACGTCCAGACCGCGGTACTCCAGCCAGCGGCGCAGCACGTCGTAGTTGACGCCGGAGCGCAGGTGACCGATGTGCGGCGGGCTCTGCACGGTGACACCACACAGGTAGATCCCGACCTTGCCGGGTTCCCGCGGGACGAAGTCCCGCACCGAGCGGGTCGCGGTGTCGTACAGCTGCAGGCTCACCCTGAAAGCGTAACGGCCCGCCCACACTCCTCGAACCCCGCGCCACCCCCACCGGGTCGATCACGGCGCGGTACGCGGAGAAAGCGCTTACCAGTCGACACCGCACCATGATCAACCGGGGGTGGTGGGGGCGGCAGCCGGTAAGGTCTGGCTGTGGAGAGGGCGACCGAGACCGCGCAGACGCTCGACCGCGGGCTGCGCCTGCTCGCCCTCGTCGCCGAGCACCCCGGGGGTGTCTCGATCAGCGCCGCCGCGCAACACCTGTCCGTCGGCCGTACCGTCGTCTACCGGCTGGCCGCCACGCTCGCCGCCCACGGGCTGCTGCACCACGACCCCGGCGGGCCGCTGCGGCTCGGCATCGGCGTACTGGCGCTCGCCCGGCGGGCCCAGCCGCTGCTCGCCGAGGCGGCGTCACCGATCCTGCGGGCCCTCGCCGAGGACCTCGGTGCCACCGCGCACCTGACCGTCGAGGACGGCGGCGAGGCGCTCGCCCTGCTGGTCGTCGAGCCCTCCTGGACCGCGCTGCACGTCGCGTACCGGACCGGCTCCCGGCACCCGCTGTCCGCTGCCGCCGGTGGCCAGGCCATCCTCGCCGGGCGCCGCGGTGAGCGCGGCTGGACCAGTTCGGCCGGCGGATTCCAGTCCGGTGCCTACGGCGTCGCGGCCCCGGTCCTCGGCATCGACGGCCTCGAGGCCAGCGTCGGCGTCGTCGCCCTCGGCACCCTCGACGACACCACCACCGGTCCGCGCGTCCTCGCCGCCGCCACCGCTCTGTCCACCTCTATCCGCTGAGCTGAACCCCACCTCTATACGCTGAGGTGAACCCGAAGCGCCGCCCGTCCGGCTCGCGTGCGCGCGATGTAAAGCCCGCCCCTGTTCGCGCCGGCGTGCGCTTCTGCTGGTGGTGTAAAGCCCACCTCTGTTTCCTCTTTCCACCCCTCGTGGGGGAACCGTGGGAGCGGGCTTCGCCCCTCCCCACACCCCTCCCCATCAAGGGGGCAGCCGCCCCCTTGACAATCCCCCGTCGGGGAAGCAGTGATCGGGCAGGACGCCGCCTGGCCGTTTCGGAAGATCGGAGTGTCGGCACGGCCTACCCATCGACGCCGAGCCCGCCACGCCAAACCAAACCCCCACCCCGCCTGCGGGCCGCCAGGACACGAAGCGACGCGATGCGTTGCGAGGCGGGCGTTGGCGTGATGGACATGCCGGGCCGGTTCCCTGTTCTTCTTCGACGGGCACTGGGCGTCGAGGGGCATCGTCACCGGGCCTGGCAAGGGGATGGCCAAGGGGAATCCCCTTGGCGGGGAAGGAGCGCGAGGAGGGGGCGAAGCCCTCTCCTCGCATTCCCCCACGCGGGGTAAAGCGGCGAACAGAGGTGGCCTTTACACCCGCACGCCGAGCGCGCAGCGGCGAACACGGGGCTCACTCCGCACGCCGAGCGCGCAGCACCGGACGGGGGTGGGCTTTACACCGCCAGCGCCGAGCGCACGCCAGCCGCGCAGTGGCGCTTCGGGTTGACCTCAGCGCATAGAGGTCACGGATGCGTCATGGAGAGGACGTCGAGGATCTCGTCGAGCTGCGACTCGGTGAGTTTGCCCGAGGAGACGTGACCCCGCTCGATGACGACCTCGCGGATCGTCTTGCGCTCCTTCAGCGCCTGCTTGGCGATGGCCGCGCCCTCCTCGTACCCGAGGTACCGGTTGAGCGGCGTCACGATCGACGGGGAGGACTCGGCGAACTCGGTGCAGCGTTCCACGTTCGCGGTGATGCCGGCGACGCAGCGGTCGGCGAGCAGCCGGGACACGTTCGCGATCAGCCGGACGGACTCCAGCACGTTGACCGCGATGACCGGCAGCATCACGTTGAGCTCGAAGTCGCCGAGGGTGCCGCCGAACGCGACGGTCGCGTCGTTGCCGATGACCTGCGCGACGACCTGGCGTACCGCCTCGGGCAGCACCGGGTTCACCTTGCCCGGCATGATCGACGAGCCGGGCTGCAGGTCGGGCAGCGCGATCTCGCCCAAGCCGGTACGCGGACCGGAGCCCATCCACCGCAGGTCGTTGACGATCTTGTACAGCCCGGCTGCGATGGTGCGCAGCTGGCCGGACGTCTCGACCAGCCCGTCCCGCGCGCCCTGCGCCTCGAAGTGGTCCCGCGCCTCGGTGAGCGGCAGGTTGGTCGCCGCGGCGACCTCCTCGATCACCTTCGCGGAGAAGCCGGCCGGCGTGTTGATCCCGGTACCCACGGCGGTACCGCCGAGGGGCAGTTCGGCCAGCCGCGGCAGCGAGGCCTGCAGCCGCTCCACCCCGTACCGGACCTGCGCCGCGTACCCGGCGAACTCCTGGCCGAGGGTGACCGGGGTGGCGTCCATCAGGTGGGTACGGCCGGACTTGACCACGGTGGCGAACTCGGCGGACTTCGCCGACAGCGCGTCGGCCAGGTGGGTCAGCGCCGGTACCAGGTCGTTGATGACCGCGGCGGTGGCGGCGACGTGGATGGAGGACGGGAACACGTCGTTGGACGACTGCGACGCGTTGACGTGGTCGTTCGGGTGGACCGGCTTGCCGAGGCGCTCGGTGGCGAGGGTGGCGAGCACCTCGTTGGTGTTCATGTTCGAGGAGGTACCGGAGCCGGTCTGGAACACGTCGATCGGGAACTGGTCGTCCCAGGCACCGTCGATGACCTCGACGGCGGCGGACCGGATCGCCTCGGCGACGTCCGTGTCGATCACGCCCAGCTCGGCGTTGACCTTGGCGGCCGCCGCCTTGATCTGGGCCAGCGCGGCGATGTGCGCGTGCTCCAGGGTGCGGCCGGAGATCGGGAAGTTCTCCACCGCGCGCTGGGTCTGCGCCCGCCACTTGGCCTTGGCCGGTACCCGGACCTCGCCCATCGTGTCGTGCTCGATCCGGAACTCTTCCTCGCTCATCGCCACTCCGCTCGCTTCGCTCGCCGTGCTGTTCGGCTCGGTTACTGGTGTCGTCGCCCGACGCTCACTGCTCGTCCGGGTCGGTCAGGGGCTGGGGCCGGTTCTCCCACTTGGTGGACAGCGCGATCGTCGAGTGGGTACGGGCCACCCCGGGCACCCGGTTGAGCCGGCCGATCAGCGTCTCGAGCTGCCCGATCGTGCCGACCCGCACCTTGCACAGGAACGATTCCTGGCCGGCCAGGTAGTAGCAGGACTCCACCTCGGGCAGCTTGGCCAGCTCGGCGGCGATGTCGTCCGCCTCGCTGCTGTCGGTCTGCACGATGCCGACGAGCGCGGTGACGCCGAGGCCGATGGTCTCCGGTTCGACGAGGGTGCGGTAGCCGAGGATCACCCCGGTGGCCTCCAGCTTGGACACCCGGTCGTGCACCGCGGGTGGCGAGAGGCCTATCTGTCGACCGAGTTCCGCATACGACAGGCGGGCGTTGGTGCGCAGCAGGTCGAGGATCTGCCGGTCGGTCGAGTCCACCGCGACAGTTTAGGTCGGCGTCCTGGTCCGTTCTGTCGGGGCCGGGAGAGGCGGAACTTGCCGGGAAAGGGGTCGGCACTCGCCGCCGGTGACTGCGCTCAGTACACGCGAGCGGGCTCGATCGGCAGCGTTCGGCGGATCGGTGCGGTAACCCGATAGCGGATACCGACTGTTAAAAATCCCAACATCCGCCCTTGTGCACAGCTCCGAGTGACAATATTCCTACAGGCGGTTGAAGAAGTGTGCGTCGCCACAACACCCCATCGGGTGGCGTTCCGACCATTTCCGGGACGGCGGGGGACGTCGATGCTGTAATGGATTCAGGGAGTATGTACAAAGGGGGGTCGTGGAGAGTTCCGATCGGCTGCTCACACCGGGTGAGGTGGCCTCGTTGTTCCGAGTAGACCCGAAGACAGTGACCCGTTGGGCCGCAGCCGGGCGGATCGGCAGCATCCGTACGCCGGGCGGGCACCGCAGGTTCCGGGAGTCGGAGGTTCGCGCGCTGCTCAGCGGCGACGAAGCAGGGTTCGCAGAGGAGAGTCAGGCAACGTCGCACTGACGCGGCCAAACCACAGAGACAGCGGTCCGGCGGCGCCGGCCAGACGCGGCACCGGGGTTCTACTCCGGGTCTGGCCGACTCGCCGGATCGTTGGTGTCCGCGGCCAGCCGGGCCTCGCCCAGCCGGCCGGACCAGCGCAGGTAGAGCGTGTGCGGGACGGCCAGCGCGTCCAGCACCCGGCCGGCCACGAAGTCGACCAGCTGCTGCACGTCGCGCGCGCCCGCGTAGAACGCCGGGCTCGCCGGCAGCACGGTCGCGCCCGCGTCGTGCAGCGCCAGCAGCTGTACCAGGTGGCTGCGTGGCACCGGCGTCTCCCGCGGTACCACGACCACCGGCCGATGTTCCTTCAGGTTGACGTCCGCCGCCCGCTGCAACAGGTCCTTCGACAGTCCGAGCGCGATGCCGGCGCAGGCGGCCGTGCTCGCCGGCACCACCACCATGCCACGGGCCGGGTACGAACCGGAGCTGGGTCCGGCGGCCAGGTCACCGGCCGGCCAGTACCGCAGGTCGGCACCGGCAGCAAGGTCACGGCCGAGGAAGCCGGCCAGGTCCTCGCGCCAGTGCCCGTCCCGGATCGGCCGGCCGGTCTCGTCCAGCACGGTCAGCCGGGCCGCCCGCGAGACGATCAGGTCGACCGGCGCCCCGGCGTCGAGCAGCGCGCCGACGACAGCCCGCGCGTACGGGGTGCCGGACGCGCCCGACATCCCGACGATCCACGGTCGACGCTGTTCCGCCATGCACCCCACTCTGCCGCACCACCCGCCACACCGGGCCGGCCGCCCGGGCCGGGTGTGCCCGGCGTGACCCGCGCGCCTCAGCTCAGCGCGACCGGTACCCGGTGGTCGGGCGCACCGTCCTTGGCGAGCATCCAGTACCCGTCGGCGACCGCGCGGTAGAGCACCAGGCCGGCGGCCTCGCCGACGTCGGCGGTGGTCCAGGCCCGGCCGCCGTGGTCGAGCGAGCGGCGGCTGAACACGGCGAGCGCGTGGGCCAGCTCGGTAGCGGGCACCCGGGCGGCGGTCGCGGCGAGGTAGACGCCCTGCCCGGTGCCGATCGGCGCGGCCGAGTCGAACACGACCCCGCCGACGTCCGGCCTTGTCTCGATGTTGCGGGAGTGCGCCGCGGCCGGCGACGACACCCAGTAGAACGTGCGGTACCGGTCGTGCGCGAAATACACCGGGGTACTCCACGGCCGGCCGGTGCGGTCCGCGGTCGCGAGCACCAGGTAGCGCTGCGCGTCCACGATGTGCCGCGCCGTCCGAACCGGATCGTCACCCATCCCGACCACCTGCCTCCCCACTGTCGATGATTGTCGGACGGCGAACTCGTCGCGGGGGCCGGACACGCCGCGGGCCGGTGCGCGACCTGCGCACCGGCCCGCGGTGGTAGGACCCGATCAGGGCCCGATGAGGTACTCGTCGGTGTCGGTCCAGCCGTCCACCGGGCCGTCCCCGGTGACGCCGTCGACGACGACCTTGTCACCGGCTGCGTCGACGGTGCGTTCTTCGGTGTCGGCGCTGGGCCGACGTGGTGCCGGGGGCTTCGTTGCCGCATCCAGCTCTCGCCATTTCGATCTGGTCACGCGCTACCTCCTCCCCCATCGCCGAGCGGCGGGGTCGGTCCGACACTCGGACAGAACCGGGGGCAGACATCCAGGATCGCGGAATGTGAATCTACCGTCCACCCTCCGTACAGTCGCAGCCGGTTGCCGCGGTTGTCACCTGGACCACATCCACCCTGTTCGATACCCACGACGGCGGGCTCCACTCAAGCCGGTGCCGGAGTCGCGCCGGTTGTCGCGGGATTTCCGATCGGTACGGATCGCCTGACGTACCGGTTGCGGCGACCGGTCAGGCGCCCAGGCCCTGCAGGAACACCAGGTCGGCGAGGGCGAAGGCGAACAGCACGATGCTGACCACACCGTTCGCGGTGAAGAACGCCCGGGTCATCCGGGACAGGTCGGACGGCCGCACGATGGCGTGCTCGTACACCAGGATCAGGGCCGTGATGCCGAGCCCGACCCACCAGATCGGGCCGTATCCGGCAGCCAGGGCGAAGGCTACGAACAGCCCGAGGGTGACCACGTGCACCACCGCGGAGGCGCGCAACGCGTTCGCGACACCGAACCGGACCGGCACGCTGCGGACACCGATCCTGGCGTCCACGTCGACGTCCTGGCAGGCGTACATGCAGTCGAAGCCGCCGATCCAGGCGCCCACCGCGAGGCCGAGCAGCAGCGCGGTCCAGGACCAGTGGCCGGTGACACCCAGCCAGGCGCCGATCGGGCCGATCGCCTGCGCGAGGCCCAGGAACACCTGCGGGAAGTCGGTGAACCGCTTCGCGTACGAGTAGATGATCAGGAAGAACAGCGCGATCGGCGACAGCGCCAGGCACAGCCAGTTGAGCAGCCCGGCGCTGACGAAGAACACCAGCAGCGAGATGCCGAGCCCGAGGTACGCCTTGCGCAGCGACAGCGCGCCGGTGACCAGCTCGCGGTGCGCGGTACGGGGGTTCTGCGCGTCGATGTGCCGGTCGATGATGCGGTTCGCCGCCATCGCGACGGTACGGCCGGCGACCATCGCCACGGTGATCTCGACCAGCGTGAGCCACTGCACGTGCCCGCCGTGGATGCGCATCGCCGACAGCGCGGCGACGTAGGCGAACGGGAGCGCGAAGATCGAGTGCTCGATCATCACCAGCCGCAGGAACGCGCGGGCGCCGTGCCCGGGGCGTACCACCGAGTCGCTGACCGCGTCCGCGGTGCCGCTGCCGCCGGCCGTCGGGGTGGGCGAGCCGTCGGTGGCCGGGGTCGGTGCCCCGCCGGTGGCCGGGGTGGGCGAGCCGTCGGTGGACATCAGCGGCCCGTCCCCAGGCCGTACTCGGCCCAGCGTTTGTCCACAGTGGACACGATCTCCGGTGACATGGTCATCATCTCCGGCCACTCGCGGGTGTACCCCTCGGTCGGCAGCTTGCGGGTCGCGTCGACGCCGAGCTTGCCGCCGAAGAACTGGTGGTACGAGGAGTGGTCGAGATGGTCGACCGGTCCCTCGGAGACCACGATGTCGTGCAGGTAGTCGACGTTGCCGAAGGCACGGAACGACACCTCGCGCAGGTCGTGCACGTCGCAGTCGGCGTCCACCACGATGACCAGTTTGGTCAGCGACAGCAGGTGTGCACCCCAGACCGCGTGCATCACCTTCTGCGCCTGCTTGGGGAACCGCTTGTCGATCGACACGACCAGGCAGTTGTGGAACACCCCGGGCTCGGGCATGTTCATGTCCACGATGTCCGGGATGAGGATCTTGATCAGCGGCAGGAAGATCCGCTCGGTCGCCTTGCCCAGGCCGAAGTCCTCCTGCGGCGGCTTCGAGGTCACGATCGACTGGTACACCGGGTTCTTCGCCGTGGTCATGCACTCGACGTGCAGCACCGGGAACGGCTCGACCGGCGTGTAGAAGCCGGTGTGGTCGCCGAACGGCCCCTCCGGCGCCCGCTCCCCCGGCTCGATCCAGCCCTCCAGCACCACCTGGGCGTTCGCCGGTACCTGCAGCGGCACGGTCCTGCAGTCGACCATCTCGACGCGCTCGCCGCGCAGGAACCCGGCGAACAGGTACTCGTCGATCTCGGCCGGCAGCGGCGCCGACGCGGCGTACGACACGGCCGGGTCGCAGCCGAACGCGATCGCCACCGGCAACCGCTGACCGAGCCGCTCCGCGACCGCGTGGTGCGCGGTCGAGTCCTTGTGGATCTGCCAGTGCATGCCGAGCGTGTTGCGGGAGTGCTGCTGCAACCGGTACAGGCCGAGGTTGCGCTTGCCGGTTTCGGGATGCTTGGTGTGGGTCAGTCCGAAGTTGTGGTAGATCCCCCCGTCGCCGGGCCACACCTGCAGGCCGGGCAGCCGGTCCAGGTCGACCTCGTCGCCGGTGTACACCACCTGCTGACACGGCGCACTCTTCACGTGCTTCGGCGGCACCGACTTCAGCTGGCCGAGCTTGCCCAGCGCGCCCCAGATGCCGCCGAGCCCGGTCGGCAGCTCCAGCTTGACCAGCTCGGCGATCCGGTCACCGATCTCGTCGACGTCGCGTACCCCCAGCGCCAGCGAGGTGCGGCGGCGGGTGCCGAACAGGTTCATCAGCACCGGCATGTCGCCCCGGGTCGGCCGCTCGAACAGCAGCGCCGGCCCGCCGGCCCGGACCACCCGCTGGGTGATCTCGCTGATCTCCAGCGTCGGATCGACCGGTACCGACACCCGCTTCAGCTCGCCGGCCTTCTCCAGCCGGCGCAGGAAATCGGGCAGATCCGCGTACGGGTAGCCGTGTGCCATGCCGACAGTCTGTCAAGCGCTTCCCGGCGCGCCGCCGCGACCTGACCAGATCGTGACCGCTGCCCCGCGGGCCCGCCCGTGCGGTACCGCTCGAAGCGTCCGCCCGGTTTTCCCGGTCTGGCACACTCACGACGTCCACAGAGGTCAGGGCCGTGAGGTGCGCCCGGCCGAGCCACCACCCCGAGGTACGAGGCCGTTGATGCTCGACGAACCACAGTCCCCTTCCGCGTCGCAGCCGAGCGGCGCCGCCGCACCGGCGGTGGACGCTGCCACCCGGGCCGAGGCGGAGGAGATCCGGCTGACCCGGGTGGAGGTGGAGTTCGCCGCGGCCGAGCGGCTCACGTTCTTCTCCGACGCGGTGATCGCGATCGCCATCACCCTGCTCGCGCTGGAGCTTCCGGTGCCGCAGCGTGGCACCAGCGCCGAGGTGCTGAGCTGGATGTACGACCGCAAGATGGAGTACATCGCGTTCTTCATCAGCTTCGCGGTGATCGGCGCGCACTGGATGAGCCACCACGCGGTGTTCCGGTGGGTGCGCCAGCTCGGCGGGCGGGTACTGCGGTACAACATGCTCTGGCTCATGATCACCGTGCTGCTGCCGTACCTGACGAAGCTGCTCACCCAGAGCGAGGACGACGGCGCGTTCCTCGTCCGGTTCGGGCTGTACGCGCTGGCGCAGGCGGTGTCCGGTCTGCTGTTCGCGCTGATGGTGCGGGACATGTGGAAGTACGGGCTGTTCCGTCCCGGCGTTCCCACGAAGGCGATCGACGGTGCCCAGATGCGGTCGCTGATGATGGCCGGGGTGTTCGCGATCTCCATCCCGATCGCGCTGCTCGGCCAGTGGTCGTTCCTGGTCTGGCTCGCGATACCGGTGCCGATGCGACTGCTCGGCGACCGGCTGCGGCGCTGGCTCGGGACACACCGGCCGTCGTCACCGACACCGGAGACCACCGTTATGTAGTCACGTGAATCCTCGGCGTTGCCGGAACGGTACCGGCATCCCCTCGCGCCTACCCGCCCGTTGGTCGGCACTGCTGCTGGTGCTCGGCGTGCCCGCGGTGGCGCCGCTACCGGCGACCGCCGGCACCCCCCGGCCGGTCGCGGCCGTCGCCGCGGGCGACGAGCTGCCGGCCTGCCCACCAGGCGGACCCACCGCACCGCGCCGCCCGCCCACCGCACCGCCCGGCGCCGGGGCCTGCCGCGCCGCCCCGACCCGCGTCGTCCCCGCCCGGCCGGTACCAGCGACGCGCGTCGCACCGGCCGGCACCGGTCCGTCGGGCGGGCGACGGGCACCGGCCGGCGGCGCTCCGTCGGGCGGGGGCGTCGGGCTCGCCGCGCGGCCGGGTGAAGATGCCGACGGGTACCGGCACCTCGGCGCGTACAGCGAGAACGACTACGCCGCCGTCGGCGCCACCCTGCAGGTCCGCGACACCGGGGTACGGCGGCGCAGCAACGACTTCGTCGCCGCCCGGGTGATGGCGCGCGCCGACGCGGCCGGCCGCACCCGGTGGCTCGAGGCGGGCTGGACCGAGGACGGCTGGCTCGACGACAACGCCCAGCACGTCTACACCTACGACAGCACCGGCGGCGACTGGGCCTACTACGACCAGTACCCGGTGCACGACGGCGACCGGATCTCGGTCGTCGTCGAGTCCGGGCCCGCCGCGAGCGGCGGCACCACCTGGCGCGCCTACCTGTGGTGGGACAACCGCTGGAACCTGCTCGCCGCGCCGACCCTGCCGTTCGGGCCGCGGGCACAACTGGAGCAGTACGTCGAGGTGTACGTGGATCCGCGACGCGGCGGGCGGTACCCGGTGCCCGCGGTGGCCGTCACCGGCAGCATCGTGGCGGCCGATCCCCGCGGGGACGCCGTACCCTGGCGCGACCCCGCCATACCGACCGACACGTCCCCCGCCTACTCCGGGTACTGCGTCTCCTGGCGGGAGCGGTACGACTCCTGGGCGGCGGGGACCTGCTGAGTGGGGGACCTCTTTGCGCTGAGGTCAACCCGAAGCGCCGGTGCGCGGCTGGCGTGCGCTCGGCGCTGGCGGTGTAAAGCCCACCCTTGTCCGGCGCCGGTTGCAGCCGGCGGTGTGTACGCGTCTCTGGCCGGGGCCGTTGGGTGCTGGTGGTGTAAAGGCCACCTCTGTTCGCCGCTTTACCCCGCGTGGGGGAATGCGAGGAGAGGGCTTCGCCCCTCCTCGCGCTCCTTCCCCGCCAAGGGGATTCCCCTTGGCCATCCCCTTACCCATCCCGGTGACGATGCCCCTCGACGCCGAGCGTGCGTCGAAGAAGACCGGGGAACCGGCCGGGCCTTCCCATCACGGCAACGCCCGCCTCGCAACGCATCGCGTCGCGTCGCTTCGTGTCCTGGCGGCCCACAGGCGGGTGGGGTTGGCTTGGCGTGGCGGGCTTGGCGTTAATGGGTAGGCCGTACCGACATCCCGTAGTTCCGAAGCGGGCCAGGCGGGGTAAGGATCTCGTCTCTGGTTTTCCGGTGGTGGATTGTCAAGGGGCGACTGCCCCCTTGACGGGGAGGGGTGTGGGGAGGGGCGAAGCCCGCTCCCCACGGTTCCCCCACGGGGGGTGAAAAGGGGAAACAGAGGTGGGCTTTACACCGCCAGCACCAGCGCGCCAGCGCCGACAGGGGGTGGGCTTTACATCGCGCGCACGCGAGCCGGGCACCGGCGCTACGGGTGTACCTCAGCGCATAGAGGTGCCCAGGGAGGTGTTGACGAGGACGGGTTCGGGGTGGAGGGAGACACCGAAGGTCTTGTGGACGCCGGCGGCGATCTCCCGGGCCAGGTCGAGCAGCTCGGCGGTGGTGCCGTGGTCGGCGTTGGTGAGGGCGAGCGTGTGCTTGGTGGAGATCCGTACCGGGCCGGGGCCGTACCCCTTGGTGAAGCCGGCGCGCTCGATCAGCCAGGCGGCGGGGACCTTGACCCGGTCGCCGGACTCGGGCCAGGACGGTACGGGCACGTCGGCACCGAGCAGGTCGGCGCACCGGGCGGACAGCGCGGCGAACTCGTCGGCGGACAGGATCGGGTTGGTGAAGAACGAGCCGGCGCTGCGGGTGTCCGGGTCGGCCGGGTCGAGCACCATGCCCTTGCTCCGGCGCAGCTCCAGCACCGCGTCCCGGACGAGCGGCAGCGGTACCCGGTCGCCGACCTCGACGCCGAGGGCGCGGGCCAGCTGCTCGTACCGGATCGGTTCGGACTCGCCGCCCTCGTGCAGCACGAAGGCGACCGACAGCACCACCCACCGGTCGTTGCCCTTGAACAGGCTGGTCCGGTAGCCGAACGCGCAGTCGTCGGCGCGCATCGCGGCGGTGCGCTGCTCGACCCGGTCGTACACGGTGACCTCGACGATGGTGTGCGAGACCTCCTGGCCGTACGCGCCGACGTTCTGGATGGGCGTTGCGCCGGCCGCGCCGGGAATGCCGGACAGGCACTCGATCCCGGACCATCCCTGGGCGACGGTGGCCTCGACCACCGCATCCCAGTCCATCCCGGCCGGTACGGTCACCGCGACCCGGCCGTCGCCGCCGCGGCCGAAACCGAGGCCGTCGCCGCCGGTGCGCAGCAGGACCACGGTCCCGGGGAACCCTTCGTCCGCGATGACCACGTTCGACCCGCCGCCGAGCAGCAACAGCGGCTCGCCGGTGGCGTCCCCGGCGCGTACCGCCGCGACGATCTCGTCGGAATTGGTGACCTCGACCACACGTTGCGCAGGGCCACCGAGGCCGAGCGTCGTGTAGCGACCCAGAAACTCTTGACTGACGTCCTGCACCCGGTCAGCCTAAGCTCGAAGTATCCAGCCATCCGCGCGGATGGGGGTGCAGGACGATGAGCGAGCATCAGCGAGCGAATCAGAGGTACCGCGCATCGCGGCTCATCGGGCTTCCGACGAAGGAGGCAGGCCGATGAGCAGGATTCCGGTGCGGCCGGGAAAGGATTTCTGGCTGGCCGCGCTGCGCCACGACGGTGTGCTGCTCGGCGAGTCGGCGGTCGGGGACGCCCTCGAACTGCCGGTACCCGGCCACGTCGACCGGACCGTGGGCGATCTGCTCGGCACGCTCGGCGCCGAGTACCGGTGGGTTCGCGCACACGTGACCCGCGGCGAGACGAGCCGACCCACCCTCCCGCTGCCCGAGCCGCCGCACGGTCTGGCGCTGCTCGACTTCTGGCTCGACGCGTACCGCGACCTGCTCGCCACGTTCGACGAACTCGACCCCGACCTGCCGGCGTGGAACTGGGCGCCGCAGCCGAAGCAGGCCCGGTTCTGGATGCGCCGCACCGCGCACCTGACCGCGCTGGACCGGTGGGACGTGCAGCTCGCCACCGGCGCACCCGTACCGCTGGAGGCGAAGGCCGCCACCGACGGCGTGACCGAGCTGTTCGACACGATCCTGCCGGCGCGCCGCATCGGCCGGCACGACCCGACCGGTACCGTCCGGCTGCTCGCCACCGACACCGGCGCCGAGTGGCTGGTCCGCCTGCGCGAGGAGGGCATGGCGCTGCTGGACAACAGCGGCCACACCACCCCGGCGGTGCGCGCCGTGGCCGCCGGTACCGCGAGCGACCTGCTGCTCGCGCTCACCAGCCGGATCTCGTTCGAGCTGGTCGGTACCGCCGGCGAGGCGCGGCTGCTCGACCAGCTGCGGCCGGACCGCCGTCCCACGCTCGACCCGTGAACCGGCGCCGGATCCGCCCGGGGTGCCCCGAGCGTGACGATCCGGGCGGCTTCTGCTATCCCTAGAGGGCCCTGCGCCGCCGTGCCGCGCCGGGCTTCGCGGTATGTCGGAAACGGGGGACGCCATGACCTTGACCTCGGCCAGGCCGGACAAGGCGTTCTGGCTGTCGGCGATCCAGCGGGAGGCGGCGGCGCTGCGCGCCGTCACGGCGGTCGACGACGCGCTCGCCAGCCCGGTACCGAGCTGCCCCGGCTGGACGGTCGCCGACCTGTTCCGGCACACCGGCGCCGGGCTGCGCTGGGTCGCGGCACACGTCGTCCGGGGTGAGACCGGTTCGCCCGGGGACCCGTCCACCGACGGCGCGCCGACCGGCGCCGACCTGCTGCCGTGGTGGGACGCCGCGCTCGCCGCCGCGGTGGCCGCGCTGGGCGGTACCGCGCCCGATCTGCCGGCGTGGAACTGGGCGCCGCAGGACAAGGTCGCCCGGTTCTGGTACCGCCGGTTCGCGCACGAGCTCGCGGTGCACCGCTGGGACGGGCAGGTCGCGGTCGGGCTGCCGGAGCCGATCGAGACCGCGCTCGCGGTCGACGGCGTCGACGAGGTGCTCGACACCTGGCTACCGGCCGACGGCGGGCTCGCCAAGACCGGCGACGGCGTCGTCCAGCTGATCGCCGACGACTCCGAGGACAGCTGGATCGTCCGGGTCCGCGGCGGCGCCATCTCGCTGCTGGACACCGCCACCCTGCTGCCCGAGGAACGCCCGCTGCAGACCCAGGTCAGCGGGTCCGCCAGCGACGTGGAACTCGCCCTGTACGGGCGGGTGCCGTTCGACATCCTCACCGTCACCGGCGACGAGACGCTGCTGGACTGCCTCCGGGTCGGCTGACCGGCTTGCTCCTCCAGCAGGGGGAGCAGGCACAGTGGCTGCATGACCAGCGGCGCGCACCTCGCGATCGGTGACCTGGCCCGGCTGACCGGGCTGTCGGTCAAGACCGTCCGGTTCTACTCCGACCTCGGACTGGTGCCGCCGGCCGGGCGGACCGCGGCCGGGCAGCGCCGGTACGACGCGGCCGCGGTGACCCGGCTCCGGCTGGTACGCACGCTGCGCGCGCTCGGTCTCGACCTCGCCACCGTGGCCCGGATCCTGGGCGGCCAGACCTCCCTCGCCGAGGTCGCCGCGGTACGGGTCGCGGCGGTCACCGAGCAGCTGCACGCGCTGCGCCGGCAACGCGCGGTACTCGCCGCGGTGGCCGAACACGGCATCGACCCGAAGGAGACCGATCTGATGAGCCTGCTGTCCGACGACGACCGCGTCGCCCTGATCGACGACTTCCTCGGCACCGTCTTCGCCGGCCTCGACCTCGACGGCGTGCCGCGCTCGCTGACCCCGGAACTGCCGGACGATCCGGACGCGGCCCAGGCGGCGGCCTGGCTGGAGCTGACGGCGCTGCTCGCCGACGACGGCTTCCGTGCGGTCCTGCGCCGCACCGCCGAACAGTTCCACGCCGACCGGGTCGCGCAGGACGCGGTCGCGGGTGGCCGGCTGCCCCGGCCGGACGCGGTCGCGCTCGCCATCGAGCAGGCGCGGCCGGCGCTCGCGGCGCGGGTCGACCCCGGCTCGCCCGCCGCCGCGTCGCTCGTCGCCGCGCTGACGGAGCGGTACGCGGCGACCCTGGGCCACCCCGCCGGCCTCGACGTGCGTACCCGGCTGGCGGCGCGGCTGGAGACCGCCGCGGACCCGCGGCGGCAGCGCTACCTGGAGCTGCTGTCGGTGGTCAACGGCTGGCCGGCACTCCCCGCCCAGACCGAACCGATCGCCTGGTCCCGGGCGGCACTCTCCGCATCCTGACCGACCGGTCCCGGGCAGCGTTCACCGCATCCTGACCGAACCGACCGACTGGTCCCGAGCGGCGCTCGCCGCGTCACGGGCGCTTTCTGGCCCTGGCGGAGTCGAGTCGGATCTACCTGCCCGGCCGAGACCGTGCGGAGACGAGCACGGCGCCGGCTACCGCGCGACGGGGTTGGGGCGGTGGTCAGCGGGCGGCGAGGAGCTGCTCGGCGAGGAGACGCTTGGGTTCGTCGAACAACACGAGGGTGGCGCGTTCAACCGCGGTTTCGGTGTCGCGCAGGGTGTTCAGCGCCTGCCGGATCGCATCGTCGGCCGGCCAGCCGTACACGCCGGCGGAGATCAGCGGGAACGCGACGGTCACCGCCCCGAGCTCGTCGGCGACCCGCAGGCAGTTGCGGTAGCAGTCGCGCAGCAGCGGCGACCGGTCGGTTCCGCTCGAGTAGACCGGGCCGACGGTGTGGATCACCCACCGCGCGGGGAGCCGACCAGCGGTGGTGGCGACCGCCTGCCCGGTGGGCAGACCCTTGCCGTACCGGGAGGCGCGCAGCGCGCGGCACTCGGCGAGGATCTCCGGCCCGCCGCGCCGGTGGATCGCGCCGTCCACGCCACCGCCACCGAGCAGCGACGAGTTCGCCGCGTTCACGATCGCATCGACCTGCTGTTCGGTGATGTCTCCCCGGACCGCGTCGATCTGCATCACCGCATCATCCCAGCCGTACCGTGGTGGCCAGCGGGAAGTGGTCCGACGCGGTGCTGTGCACGATCCGGAAGTCGTTGAACGACACGTCGTCGGAGCCGAAGATCCAGTCCGGCCGGTACTTCGGGGTGTCGGTCGGCGAGGTCAGTTCGCCGGCGTGCCCGGTCGAGTCCTGCGCGCTCACCAGCCCGGCCCGGTCGAACTTCGCGATCTCCGGCCAGCCGGGCATGGCGTTGAAGTCGCCGGCGACGACCACGGGCGCGTGCCCGCCGCAGTGTCCGAGCAGCGTGTCGATCTCGGCGTCGCGGGTGGCGTGGTGCTCGGTGATGTTCTGCAGGTGCGCGGTGCACACGGTCAGCCCCTGGCCGCCGGGCAGCTGCACCGTGGCCTGCGCGTACGAGCGGCGCTGCGGACCCTGGCCGTACGGCAGCGGGCCGGTGTGCACGTGCGACATCGGCAGGCTGGACATGATCACGTTGCCGAACTGGCCGTCCGCCGCCGGCGACCACACGTACGGCATGCCGAGGGTGCGGGACAGCCACTCGGCGAGGTCGGTCCCGCCGCCGATCGGCCAGCCGCGGTTCACCTCCTGCAGCAGGATCACGTCCGGGTGCTGGCCCCGCAGGGTGGCGGCGATCGCGGCCGGGTCGACCGCCGCGTCGTCGTTCACGCCGTAGTGCAGGTTCCAGGTGACCAGCCGGACCGAGTCCGCGGTGGCGCTCGGGTGCGCCGGCGCCGGGGTGGTCAGCAGCAGCACGATCGGCACGATCAGCAGTACCGCCGGCACCCCCGCAAGCGGGGCGAGCAGCCCGCCGCGCCGGTCCGGCGTCGCCGGCTCGGTGTCCACTGTGGACCGGTAGCCGAGCGCCGCCGGCAGCGCCATCAGGACCGCACCGGCCAGCGGCAGGAACCGGTTGTCGAACGGCAGCGGCAGGTCGTAGCTCGCCTGGTACAGCAGGACGACGAGGACGAAGCCGAGACCGGCGCCGAGGCCCGCGGCCGCGAAGCCGAAAGCCGGCGTACGGTGCCGTACCGGCGGAGCCGGCGGTGGGGTCGGGCGGGGCCGGGGCCGCATCCCGCCGCCGGGAACTCCGACCCGCCGACCGCCGGGTGACGGCGCCGAGTCCGGCTCGAGCCCGGTCGGCCCGGCGTGCGCCCGGCGCCCCGCCGGGCGCCCCGGACCCGCCCCGTCACCGGCGGCGGCGACCCCGGGGCGCAGTACGCCGCCGGCTCGGGCGGGCGCACCGGCGGGAGCTGGCGGCTGGTATGCCGCGGGCAGCCGCGCCAGCAGCAGCGCGGCGGCGACCTGGCCGACCAGTACCGCGATCAGCGCGGGAACGCCGTGCAGGTAGAGGGCGGCGGCGACCGCGCCGAGCAGCACCAGCCCGACGATCCACAGGTACCGGCCGGGCAGCCGCGCGTCCCGCCCGATCGCCTCGATCGCCAGCAGCGCGCCGAACAGCAGCAGTACCGTCGCCCACGGCGCGCCGAGGCCGCCCTGCGAGGCGACGAACGCCGGGCTGCCGAGGATCAGCACGTACAGCGCCAGGTACGGGCCGAGCACGGCGAACGAGCGCACCTCGCCGGTCACCGGCCCGAAGGCGCGCGCGGTGCGCGCCAGCAGCGCCACCAGCAGCACGCAGGCGACCACCGTGTAGAGCCAGGGCAGCAGGCCGGGCCGCCAGACCGGATCCCAGCTGCCGAACGCGGACCGTACCGCGACATCGACGGCGCCGCCGAGCACGATGCCGAGCGCGAACCCGCGCCGACCGATCCGCACCACCTGCGCGGACACCAGCACCAGCGCGCCGAGGCCGACCACCGTGGTGGTCAACGCGGTACCGAAGCCGGGCGTCGGCACCGCCTGCTCCAGCAGCCGCACCACCACGAGCAGCAGTACCGCCGCGGAGGTGGCGCGCCGCGCCCCGAGCCAACCGGCGAGCGGGCCGATCAGTACCGGGAGCAGGTAGACCAGCAGCGCGACCAACGCCGCGACCGCGACCCCACCGGCACCCGCGACGTGGTCCAGCGGCGGACCGCTGGTGCGCAGCCCCTCGACCGCGAACACGGTGACCACGGCCAGCAGCGCGACCAGCGGTGCCCGGCCCGCCGCGCCCGGACCGCTGGCGGGTTCGGCCGGGGCCGTGGCCTCGGGCCCCCGTGACGTCGACGCCGGCACATCCATGGCGGGCACACTAGCGCCTCTCCGGAACCCACCGTGCCCTGCGTCACCGACCGGGCAACCGCCGTGACCTGCCCGGTCAGTGGGGTACCGGGGCGGGGCGGCGAACCGTGGCCGGATCGCCGAGGGTGTGCCGGGCGAGCAGGGTGGCGCCGGCGACCGCGGCCGGGGTACCGATCAGCGCCCCGAACGGCACCAGGAACAGCACGAACACCGCGACCCCGAACCCGAGCGCCCGCGGCCGGTACCGGCGCAGCAGGCGGCGGCGTTCGGCCAGCCGCAGGCCACGCCGCTCGTACGGCACGCCGGTCAACTCCAGCGCCAGGAACCAGCCGCCGACCAGCGCACCCAGCACCGGCACCACGGTCTGGCCGACCGCCGGCAGGAACCCGGCGGCGAACAGCAGCACGCCGGTGACCGCCGAGGCGAGCAGCATCCGCAGCGCGTCTCGCACCGTCCGGCCCGCCGAGCGCCACCACGCCACCTCGACCTCGTCCGGCAGCCCGCCACACTGCCGCTCGGTGTGCCGCGAGATCGCCTCGTAGCAGGGGTCACCGATGGTCAGCGCCAGCGTGGTGAACAGCAGCGCCGCCACCACCAGCCCGGCGCCGGTCAGCGCGACCCCGGCGACCACGTGCGCGGTGGTCCGCCACCCGGCCGACCAGCCGTCCGCGAACGGGGTGACCAGCTCGACCTCGTCGCCGAGGAACACCAGCAGGAACGTGTACCCGGTGGCCAGCACCACGAACGCGAGCAGCGCCGGTAGCGCGCCCAACAGCAGCAGCCGCGGCGAGCGGAACACCACCACGATGCCGCGCCCGAGCAGGGCGACACCGGTCGCGAACTCGCGCAGCATCCGGATCATCCGTTCAGGAACGCGCTGATCCGGCCGCGCAGGTCTGCCCGGTGGTGCCACAGCACCCCGGGTTCCAGGTACCGGTGCAGGGTGGCGTGCGGCAGCGCCGCGGCGAGCCGGTCGCCCACCTCCGCCGGATGCGCCGGGTCACCGACGCAGGACAGTACGAGCGATGGCGCGGTCACCGCGGCCAGCGCGGCGAGGCCGCCGGCGGAGCGGGGCAGCGCCACCGCCTCGGCCAGCCCGGCGAGGCTGGCGCCCAGCCCCGGCCCGAGCAGCGCGGCGACCCGCTGGCGGACGAACGTCCGGGCGGTTGCGCTGTCCCGCAGTTCGGCCGGTACGTCCGCTTCGATCAGTTCGGTGGCGAGCTTCTCGTCGCCGGTTGCCGCGGCGGTCGCGAGCCCGACGATGCGCTCCCGGGCGGCCCCGTCGCGCGGCGTGTCCAGCACCGCCGGCAGGAAGAACACCAGCCGCTCGAACCGCTCCGGTTGCTCGGCGAGCAGCCGGCACAGGGCGCCGGCGCCGAGGCTGACCCCGAGCGCGCGGGTGGCGCCGACCTCGTCGGCCACCGCGAGCAGGTCCGCGGCCAGGTCACCGTACGTCCACGGGCCGGGCACCGCCGTCGACCCGCCGTGCCCGCGCTGGTGGTAGAAGACCTTGGTGCCGTCGACCGCGCTGCCCAGCGGGCGGGTGTCCGGGATGCCGCCGCCCAGCCCGTGCGCGAAGACCGTCACCGGCGCGCCGGACCCGACCACCAGGTAGTCCAGGTGTGCGCCGTGCGCGGTGTGCAGAGTGCCGGCGACCCGGCCGGTCACCACAGCCCGCCGCTGTGCAGATCTCGCAGGCCGGGCTTGACGTCCAGCAGGTAGACCGAGGCGGCAACCAGGCCGACCAGCCCGATGAGGCCGAGCGGACTGGCGCCGAGCAGCAGCGTCAGCAGGGTCGACCCGCCGATCAGCAGCAGCCACACCGGCTTGCTCAGCGTGCCGACCGCACGGAACGCGTCGGACCGCTGGATCGCGCAGTGCACCAGCGCGACCAGCTCCAGCACCAGGGTGAACACGGTCAACAGCAGCGCGATGTAGTACTCCACCACCACGGCGAAGTTGTCGAGCGTCGGCACCGGGAACTGGAACATCATGCGACGAGCCTAGCGCCGGTGCGCGCGGTGCACCGCCTCGAACTCCCGCGCCCGCTGCCCCACCCAGGTCACGGGGGCGGTACGCCGGCGCGCCGCCGGGCCGGCCACGCGGGTACGCCACCGGGCGCAGCGGCCGGCGGTGGAGCCGGTGCCACGCCCGTACCGGCGTGACGGGGCCCGGACGCGCCGCTCGCGCACCCGGACCCCATCCTCGGGGTGCGCCACTCGCGCACCCGAGGGTTACTTGTCCGCGCTCTTCCGGACTGCCGGACGGGTCGCCTTCTTCGCCATCTTCTTCGGCGCGGGCGCCGACTCCGATTCCGGTACCGGCGCGGCGTGCTCGGCGATCTCGTCCGGCGTGTCGGCGGCGGTGGTGGCGTCGGCGTCCAGCAGGGTGCTGCCCCGGGCGACCAGGTCCTGGTACGCCTCGGCCGCCCGGACCTGCGCGGTCACCAGCCGGCGACCCGCCTCGTCGGCCAGCTCGCCGGCCCGGCGGCGCGCGTCGGCCCGCAGCTGGGTGCGGTCGGTCGCGGCGATGTCCTGCACCCGGTGCCGCCAGTTGGCGAGCCCGGCGCCGACCTTGCCGCCCAGATCGGCGAGGTCGGCCTGGGCCTTCTCCCGGCCACCGGAGAACTCCTCGCGGGCCCACGACTGCAGGCCGGACACCCGGTCGGGCAGCTCGCGCAGCTTCTCCGCGGCGAGGTCACCGAACCCGGCCGCCGCGTACAGCGGGCCGGGGTACTTCTGCTTGTCTGACATTTCTCCACCCCTCGACTGTGGTCACTGGTCATCCGGTCGGCCGCGCCCCCGCTTGCCGACCGCGGATCGAACTACCTTGCCGGCCGCGGTGTCCGCGGCCCGTTGCGCCGCCTTGCCGGCCGAACGCTGTGCGGCCTTCGCCGCCGGGCTGCCGGCGGCCCGCGAGGCGCCGTCCGCGGCCCGTTGCGCCGCCTTGCTCGCTGCCCGCCGCGCCGCGCTCGCCGCGGTGCGCGCCATCGGCACCGCGGTCGACCGCGGCGACCCGACCGGACCGGCCGTGGGCGCTGTGCCACCGTCCGCCGGCTCGGTCGCGGCCTCAGCGGTCCGGCCACCGTCCGCCGGCTCGGCGGTGCTGCCGACGGATGCCGCCTTGGCGGCCGGGGTCGGTTTCCCACCGGCCCCGGCCGCCGCACCCACCCCCGGGTCGTGCGGCTCTGGTGTCGGGCCGTCCTCGGCCGTGCCGGCGGCCGGCACCCCGTCGGACGGCTCACCGTCGAACGGCACCCCGTCGGACGGCGCGTCGGCCTCCGCGTATCGCAGGTTCTCGCGGCGGAACGCCTCGTAGATCTCGGCCAGGGACTGCTTCTGCCGGGCCGTGAGCACCTCGTCGGCGGCGATCGCGGTCAGCACACCCTGGCCGTCTCCGTGCTCGAGCAGGCCGGCGCGCAGGTACATCACCGGGGTCGAGACGCGCAGCGCGTTCGCGATCTGCTGCAGCACCTCGGCACTCGGTTTGCGCAGGCCCCGCTCGATCTGGCTGAGGTACGGATTGCTGACGCCGGTCTGCTTCGCGAGCTGCCGCAGCGAGATCTGCGCGCTGCGCCGCTGCTCGCGAATGAAGTCCCCGACGTCCCGCAGCCCGGCCATGTCAACGACGGTAGCGCGCAGTGCTAACTCCTGCAAGCACCCTGCTTGCAGGAGCGTGTCGTCACTGCCGATCCAGCCTGTTCACCTGCGGAAATGACCGCAGAAGTGATCTGCGCCCTGCTAGCAGCACGGTATTGCGTTGCCGCTGACGGGACGGCCGGCGAGACTGCGCGACATGTTCGCATCCAGCGCCCGCCGGGTCGCCCTGGTCACCGGAGTCAGTCGTACCAACGGGATCGCCGCCGCGGTCGCACACCGGCTCGCCGCCGACGGGTACGACCTGTTCCTGTCCGGCCTGCCCGCCTACGACGCGGCCGAGTACGGCACCGAGGATCGCACCGCGCAGGTCGTCGCGGCGTTGCGCGAGACCGGCGCGGCGGTCGAGTACCGGGCCGGCGACTTCGCCGACCCGGCCGAACCCGGCGCGCTCGTCGACGCGGCGCTGCACCGGTACGGGCGGATCGACGCGCTCGCCGCGGTGCACGCCTACTCGACCCAGACGCCGCTCGCCGAGATCACCGCGGAGGAGATCGACCGGCACCTGAGCGTCAACGCGCGCGGCTCGCTGCTGCTGGTCAAGCACTTCGCCGCGGCGTACGAGCAGGACGCGGAGCTGGGTGGGCCGGGCGGCCGGATCGTGCTGTTCACCAGCGGCCAGCGGCTCGGCCCGATGCCGAACGAGCTCGCCTACATCGCCAGCAAGGGCGCGATCGAGGCGCTCACCCTGTCGCTGTCGGCGTCGGTCGCCGGGCAGGGCATCACCGTCAACGCGGTCAACCCGGGCCCGTGCGACACCGGCTACTCGACCGGCGAGGCCTACCAGCGGGTCGCGGCGGCGTTCCCGACCGGCCGCTGGGGTACCCCGGCCGACGTGGCGCCGGTGGTCGGCTGGCTCTGCTCGGCCGAGTCCGGCTGGGTCACCGGCCAGGTCATCAACGTCGAGGGCGGCTTCCATCGCGGCTGACCAGCCGGCGCCGGGGCGACGATGCCGCGGACCAGGTCAGTCCCGGATGTGCAGCAGCGCGCGGGCCTCGGCGACCGGCATCGGCGGGCGCTGAGCCAGCCGGGCCAGGCCCGCAGCCCGCGCCACCAGCTGCATGTTGCTCTCCACCGGCTGCCGCCGCGCGTACGTCAGGGTGTCCTCCATGCCGACCCGCAGGTGACCGCCGGCGGCGAGCGAGGTGAGCAGCACCGGCAGGGTGGTCCGGCCGATGCCGGTCGCGGCGAACGTGGTGTCGGCCGGCAGCAGGGTGCGCACCTCGTTCGCGGCGGCGACCAGGGTCTGCGCGCTGCCGGACATACCACCCGGCACGCCCATCACGAAATCGACGTGCACGTGCCCGCCGTACGGCAGGCCGTGCTTGTCGAGCAGCCGGGCCAGCGAGGCGAGATGCCCGAGGTCGAAGATCTCGTACTCCGGCACGATCTTGGCGTCGCGCAGCCGGGTGTGCAGCTCGACGATGAACTCCCAGCGGTTGGAGAACACGTCGTCGCCGAAGTTGACCGTGCCCATCGTGCAGGAGGCCATGTCCGGCTCGGCCTCCAGGACCCGCAGCCGGTCGGACTCCGGGTCGGTCACCGCACCGCCGGACGACAGCTGCACGATCAGGTTCGTCTCGGCGTGCAGCGCCGCCACGGTGTCCTTGAGCCGGCCCAGGTCCAGTGTCGGCTCGGCGTCCGCGCCACGGATGTGCACGTGCACCACGCTCGCGCCGAGCGCCTCGCACTCCTTGGCCGTGGAGACCAGCTCCGCCAGCGTCACCGGCAGCGCCGGTACCTCGGACTTCTTCGACTCGGCGCCGGTCGGCGCCACCGTGATCAACGTGCCACCCATACCCGCGATCCTGCCAGACCTGTCCGGGTCGCTGCGCCGGCCCGATCTCTGCTCTGACGGTGATGTGAGGTCATCGGGCCGGCGCAGCGACCCTGACGGCTACAGGTCGGGGTCGATGGCGGCGTTGGCGTCACCGATGCGCAGGGCGGCGTCGGCGGGGACGTTCTGCTTGACCAGGGCGAGGGTGACGGGGCCCAGCTCGTAGTGCCGGGCGGCGCTGCCGACGACGCCGACCTGCCGGTCGTCCCGCAGCACCGGAGTACCGGGGGCGGGCAGCTGCTCGCCGATCCCGTCCAGGTGCAGCAGCACCGTACGGCGGGGCGGGCGGCCCAGGTTGTGCACCCGGGCCACCGTCTCCTGGCCGCGGTAGCACCCCTTGTCCAGGTGTACCGCCGAGGCGAGCAGGCCGCCCTCGGCCGGGATGGTGCGGTGGTCGGTGTCCAGGCCGAACCGGGGGCGGCCGGCGGCGACCCGCAACGCCTCGTACGCCCAGCTGCCGGCGACCGGGACGGCCAGCCGCTCGGGCAGCTCGGCCAGCGCCGGGCGGGGCAGCACCAGGTCGATCACCGCGGCGTCGCCGAAGTCCGGCATCCGCCGGGCGAACCCGCCGCCGGGCAGCGCGACCACCGGGAACGTCGAGGTCGGCGCCGGTGGCACCGCGCCGGTGGCGAACTGAGCCGGCGGTACCGCGGCGACCCGGGCCGGGCCCAGCTCGGGCACGCCGAGCCGGGCCAGTGCCGCCGGCGCGTCCGGGCCGACCAGGCTGACCACCGCGTACCCGGCGGTGACGTCGGTCGGCTCGACCCGCAGCAGGAACCGCATCGAGGTGAGGAAGTCCAGCAGCGCGCCGGCCGCGCCGGGCTCGGTGTCCAGCCAGACGGCCTGGTCGAACTCGGCGAGTACGGCGTGGTGCTCGATGTGCCCGTGCGGGGACAGCAGCAGCAGCTCGCTGCCGGTCGGCGCGTCGACCCGCTCCAGGTGCTGGCTGCCGAGGGTGTGCAGCCAGCTGAGCCGGTCGGCGCCGGGCACCTGGAGCACCCCGCGGTTGCTCCGGTCGACCAGCCCGACCGTCTCGGCCAGGGTGCGCTGCTCGCGCATCGGGTCGCCGTAGTGGGCGGCGACGCCGGCGTCCGGGCCGGTCGGGTCGGCGGCCACCGCCCCGGGTAGCCGCAGCAGCGGCGAGGCGGTGTCGGTCGGTGCGTTCATGGGGCTGCCTGCCTTCCCTCGGTCCGCCGGAAAGGGCGCCTTTCCTGGTGGACCTCGTGCTCGGATCGGATGCGCCGCCGCTACGGTCGGGGCAGCCGCGGTTGCCGACGGGTCACGACGGGTGCTCGGCGCAGTCGGCGCAGGTGCCGAACAGCGCCATGTGACCGATGTCGAGGCGGAACCCGCGTTCGGCGAGGAGCTGTTCGGCGAGCGGGCCCATCAGCGACAGCGGCGCCTCGTCGATCGCACCGCACCGGTGGCAGACCAGGTGCAGGTGGGACCGCTCGCCCGGCACGTGGTACGTCGGTGCCCCGTGCGAGAGGTGCGTGTGCGTGACGAGCCCGAGCCCCTCGAGCAGCTCCAGCGTGCGGTAGATGGTGGTGATGTTGACGCCCGCGGCCGTCGCGCAGACCGCCTGGTGCACCTGCTCCGGGGTGGCGTGGCCGAGCCGCTGGACGGCCTCCAGCACGAGCTGCCGCTGGGCGGTGAGCCGAAGACCCCGGGCGCGCAGCACGTCGGCGAGCGACGGAGCGGTGTCAGCGGCCATGGCCCGATCATAGGCACGGGTACGGCTCGGACGACGAATCCGCGTCGGCGCGACGTCGGCAATCGGTGATTTGCCCGACCAGATGGTAAATGCCCCTTCCGAAGATACCCAGGGTGATCATTTGCGGCGTGCGAGGCCGAAAAACGGCGGGTACCGTCGCGCAGAGTGCTACCCCTACCGGATAGGGTCGATGCCGTGGAACGAGTCGTCGCGGTCCTGGGCCGCGGAGTCATACCTGCGACCACACCGATCCTTCGCGCCGACGACCTCGGCGCGGCGCGTGGTGACGGCGTGTTCGAGACCATGCACGTACGGTCCGGTCGTCCGTGGCTCCTCGACGACCACCTGGACCGGATGGCCGGTTCGGCCGCCCGGCTCGACCTCGATCTCCCGCCCCGCGCCGAGCTGGTCGGCCTCGCCGACACCCTCTGCGCGCAGTGGCCGGCCGGCACCGAGGGCGCGCTGAAGATCATCTGCACCCGCGGTCCCGAGGACGGCGACGGCATCACCTGCTACGGCACCCTGACCGCGGTCCCGGACAGCACTCACGCGGTGCGCCGCAACGGGCTGCGCCTCGGCACCCTCAACCTCGGGCTCGCGTCCGACGCCCGGTCCGCGGCGCCGTGGCTGCTCGGCGGCGCGAAGACCCTGTCGTACGCGATGAACATGGCCTGCCAGCGCTGGGCCGCGGCGGCCGGCCTGGACGACGTGCTGTGGGTGTCGTCCGACGGCTACCTGCTGGAGGCGCCGACCTCGACGCTGGTCTGGCTGGAGCACCGCACCCTCTACACCGTGCCGCAGGCGACCGGCATCCTGTCCGGCACCACGGCGCGCTGGCTGCTCGACCACGTCGACGCGCTCGGCTGGCACGCCGGCGAGCGGATGGTCCGGCAGGACGAGCTGGAGCGCGCCAGCGGCGTCTGGCTGACCTCCAGCGTCCGCGGCATCGTCGCGGTCCGCGAACTCGACGGCGTCAAGTTCACCGAACCCGCCCCCACCGAAACGCTCCGCGACCTGTTGGGTTTCCAGGCCTGAGGGTCGGCCCGCCACACGTTCCGGGCGGGCGGTCAGCCCGCCACGCGTTCCAGACGGGCGGACAGGTGCGGGCTGGATTCCTGGCCCATCGCAGTCATGTCGTACGCGTAGAGCAGGGCGCCCTCGACGATCCCGTACAGCCGGTGGCCGGCGGAGACGTCCTTGGCGGTGCCGGACCGCAACACCGCGTCGGTGCCCAGCTCGACCTGGGTACCGGTCATCCGGCCCAGGTAGAGCTCCATGATGCCGGTCGGGTGCGCCAGCTCGACCTCGATCTCGTCGCCGTCGCGGGCGCCGTTCGGGCCGACCTGCGGCCGCCACCAGCCGACCTCGCGGGCCGCCGGACGGATCGGCTTACGCTCCGCGTCCACCAGCCAGGACCGCGACTCGTAGTAGAGGAACGGCCGGCCGTCGTGGCTGAACCGGATCTCCTGGGCGAAGTCGAAGTCCTCGATCGTCGGGTAGCCGCCCTTGCCCCAGCCGCGCCACACCCCGACGTACGGCAGCAGGCCGAGCAGCGACGGATGCAGGTCCGGGCCGACGCGCAGGTCGTGCGTCTCCTCGTACGGGTACGCCGGCGCGGTCTGGCTCGGGAAGCCCGGCGGCAGACCCGGCTGCTGCGTGCTCGTGCCGTCCGCGCCGCTGTTCTCGCTCACCGCGCCCTCCCGATCCGTACCGCGAGATATCCGAACGTGCCGGCGAGCACGCCGAACAGCACCACCAGCAGGCTCACGAATCCCAGCTCGACCACGGTGCGTGAGTCTACGGGGCGCTGTCCCCGCCCGCTCGGCCGTGTCGGGTGCGATCGTCGGCCGGGTCACCCCGGACCGACCGCACGCGAGATCAGCGACATGGTGTGGTGGCGGTGACGGCGAGCCGGTCGCCGTCCGCGGCCACCACCAGGCCGCGGCCGTGGTCGAGGTAGACGTACCGCGAGTCGTTGTGCGTGATCAGCCGGCCGGCCGGCGGGTGCGCGTCCAGCGCCCGGCCGAGCGGGGCGAGCGACGACGGCGCGGTGGCGGTCGCCGTGACGGTGCGGGCACCGCACCCGAGCTCGGCCCGCTGCCAGGTCCTCGGCGTCGCGTCGAACAGCCCGAACACCCGCTTCGCCGTACCCCGTTCCCGGTCGGACGCGGCCGCCAGGAACGCCGGGTACGGGTTGCCCGTGGTGGGCCGGCAGCCGGTGTCGACGGTGGCGATCACGTGTCCCGGGTCCTTCTCCGCGGCCCGCACCGTCAGCTTCAGGAACGGCGAGGGGTGCGCGACGGTCATCCGGCCGCCGCCGGTGAACGACAGCTCCGACTTCGCCTGGTAGCGGGCCGGCAGCCGGTCGGCGAGCCCGGCGAGCCGGGCGGTCGGGCCGTAGACGTCGACGACCTGCGACCACTCGACGCCGCGCCGCGCCGCGGTCAGCGAGCACGTGCCGACCTGCCGGTACGGGCCGACCGCCGTCACGGTGTCCGGCCCGGCGGCGGCGAGCACGCTGGCCAGCGCCGCCTGCACCGACGGGCGGGCCGCGGCCGGGCTCTGCTGCTGCTTGACGGTGGGGCGGCTGGCCGCCGCGAACGCGAGCGCGACCAGCACCACGGCCCACAGCGCCACCGTCGCCCACAGCCACCGCGCACGCCTCGTCACGCGACCATGGTGGCAGCCGCCCGCACGGGCCCGGCGAGCGGGGAACGGCCAGGCGCCGCGGTTGCGACCCGTTAGTGTCGCTGACATGTCGGGGGACGTGGCGCTGGCGGGCGGGACGGCGCGGTTGCGCCGCGCGGCGGGCACGGGCGGGTGCGTGCGATGAGCCAGCTTGGGGTCGTGTTCTTGCTGGCCATTGCGACGATCCTGATCACGCCGCTGGCCGAGCGGCTGAAGCTGCCGTACCCGGTGCTGATCACCGTGTTCGGCCTGATCCTCGCGGTCATCCCGAACTCGATCGTGCCGGCGCTCAAGCTCGAACCGGACCTGATCCTGCCGCTGGTGCTGCCGCCGCTGCTGTACGCGGCGACCCAGCGCAGTTCGTGGCGCAGCTTCGTGGCGAACGCCCGGCCGATCCTGCTGCTCGCGGTGGCCCTGGTGTTCGTCAGTACCGCCGCCGTCGCCGCGGTGGCGTCCGCGCTGATGCCCGGCCTGCCGCTGGCCGGCGCGATCGCGCTGGGTGCGATCGTCGCGGCACCCGACGCGGCGGCCGCCACCTCGGTGGCGAACCGGCTCAACCTGCCGCGCCGGCTGGTCGCGCTGATCGAGGGCGAGGGGCTGTTCAACGACGTCACCGCGCTCACGCTGTACCAGGTGGCGGTGGCCGGCGTGGTCACGGGCTCGTTCTCGGCGCTGCGGGTCGGCGGCCTGTTCGTCTACTCGGCGGTCGCCGCCACGGTGATCGGGCTGCTCGTCGGCGTGCTCAGCCGGTACCTGCTGCGGTGGCTGCCGACGGCGACGTTGCAGAGCGGGCTGTCGCTGCTGGTGCCGTTCGTGTCGTACGTGGCGGCCGACCGGCTGGAGGCGTCCGGGGTGCTGGCGGTCCTCGCCACCGGCTTCTACCTGGGGCACTTCGCCTCCAATCCGGACGACGCCGAGGGACGGCTGCAGAGCCGGTCGTTCTGGGAGGTCGTGGAGCTGCTGGTGACCGGGTTCGCGTTCGGGCTGATCGGCCTGGAGCTGACCGAGGTACTGCCGGAGTTGCGACACCACCTGCTGCATCCGCTGATCGACGCGGGGATCGTGTGCGTCGTCGTGATCGGCGTACGGATCGGCTGGATGCTGTTCGCCGGCCTGCTGTCGCACACCCGGCGGCGCATCCGTACCTACGCCGGCGTCGAACCGAGCGGCGTGCGCAGCTGGCGGGAGAGCGCCGTGCTGGCCTGGTCCGGGATGCGCGGCGTGGTCACCGTGGCGACCGCGCTGGCGCTGCCGCTGGACTTCCCGCAGCGGGCGAACATCCTGCTGATCGCGTTCGCGGTGATCCTGGTGACGCTGGTGGTGCAGGGGCTGACGCTGCCGACACTGGTGCGGGGGCTGGGCGTGCAGGCGAGCAGCGAGAAGCAGCGCAAGGCAGAGCTGACGATCACCGGCGCCGCGGCCAAGGCGGCGCTGACCCGGCTGCAGGAGCTCACCGACTCCGGCGATGTTCCGCCGGAGCTGTACGACCGGCTGCAGTCCTGGTACCAGGCGGTGCTGAACCGGATGCGCAGCGGCGAGGACCGCGACGACGACCCGGAGCTGGCCCGCCGGCTGGCAATGCGGCACGAGCTGGTCGGGCTGGAGGCCGAACTGCTGTCCGCGGCCCGCCGCGCGGTGCTGGCGGCCCGCCAGCAGGGCGCCGACCCGGAGGCCGCCGACCACGTCCTGCGCCGCCTCGACCTGCGCGCCATCCAACGAACCTGACCCACCACGCCGTTCGAAGCAGGTGGTGCTCTTCGGGCCCCTTTGCTCTGCTTACTCATGGGAAGCAGTCCAACCTTGCTTACCCATGAGAAGCAGAGCAAAGGGAGTGAGAAGAAGTGGGTGTGGCCCCTGGAGGGCGATCCCGGGGCCACACCTCGTCGATGGCGGTCAGCGGGCGACGGCGACCTCGACCTCGTTGAGGCCGCGGTCGGCGGTCACCGGCACGTCGCCGTTGCCGGCCCGGGACAGCGCCCGTACGGTCCAGGCGCCGGGCGCGGCGAAGAACCGGAAGGCACCGTCGTCGGACGCCACGACCTCCGCGGTGAACTCGCCGGTGCCGTCCAGCAGCCGTACGTAGGCGCCGGACACCGTGGCGCCGTCGGCGGTGACGGTACCGGCGATGACGGTCTCCTTGGTCAGGTCGACGCTGGCCGGCAGCGCTGCCGCCTGGTCGGGTGCGCCGCAACCGGCCACGGTGAGCGATGCCTGCTGTGCGGTCATGTCAGGCCTCCTTGCTGCCCGGCTCGTCGCCGAGGGCGACCGGCACACCGACGAGCGAGCCGTACTCGGTCCACGAGCCGTCGTAGTTCTTCACGTCGGGCTCGCCGAGCAGTTCGTGCAGCGCGAACCAGGTGTGCGACGAGCGCTCCCCGATCCGGCAGTACGCGATCGTCGGCTTGCTGCTGTCCAACCCGGCCTCGATGTACAGGGCGCGCAGTTCGTCGTCGGACTTGAAGGTGCCGTCCTCGTTGGCGGCCTTGCTCCACGGCACGTTCGCCGCGGTCGGTACGTGCCCGGCGCGCTGCGACTGCTCCTGGGGCAGGTGCGCGGGTGCGAGCAGCCGGCCGGCGTACTCGTCGGGCGAGCGGACGTCGATCAGGTTCTTGACGCCGATCGCGTCGACGACCTCGTCCCGGAACGCGCGGATCGACAGGTCCTGCGGCTTCGCGGAGTACTGCGTGGCGGCGCGCTGCGGCAGCTCGGTGGACAGCTGCCGGCCGTCCAGCTCCCACTTCTTGCGGCCACCGTCGAGCAGCTTCACGTCGCCGTGCCCGTACAGCTTGAAGTACCAGTAGGCGTAGGCGGCGAACCAGTTGTTGTTCCCGCCGTAGAGCACGACGGTGTCGTCGTTGCCGATGCCCCGGCTGGACAGCAGCTGCTCGAACTGCTGCTGGTTCACGAAGTCGCGGCGTACCGGGTCCTGCAGGTCGGTCTTCCAGTCGAGCTTGATCGCGCCCGGCAGGTGGCCGCCGTCGTAGGCGGTGGTGTCCTCGTCGACCTCGACGAAGACGATCCCCGGCTGTCCGAGGTTCTTTTCGGCCCAGTCGGCCGAGACGAGTGCGGTGTCGCGACTCATGATGCGTTCTCCCTAGATGGTACGTGCGGCGGTCAGGGGGTCGATGGATGGACACGGGCGGCGAGCGGGCGGTGGGTGGCCCGCCGGTACAGCAGGTAGACCTCGCAGCCGAGGCACAACCCGAACGCGGCGTTCAGGAACGCCGCGACCAGCGCCAGCGCGGCGGCGACGACGCCCAGCGCGACGACTCCGGTACCGAACCCGACGGTGGCGAGCGCCCCGAACACCAGCCCGACCGCCTGCGCGAACCGCACCGGCGCGACCGGCTCCAGCTCGCTCGGGCGGCCCCGGCGCGGGGCGATCGCGTAGCGGTACACCAGCCCGTACGGCGCGGACCTGGGCCCGGCGAAGGCGCCGATCGCGAACACGACCGTCTGCACGCCGGCCACTATCGCGGCGGCGAGCGGCGAGGCGAACGCGAGTACCAGGACGGCGACGAACACCGCGGTGGTCACCCAGGCACCGAACCGCGGGCCACGCGGATCGAGCAGCCCGGCGGCCGGCCGGGCCGACGGGGGCGGCCCGGCGGGTTCGGACACGGGCGAGGGCGGCTGGGGTTCGGAAACGGACGATGACGGCATGGCACACCTCCGGCAGACGAGTACGCGTCTTTGCGGCGACTATGCCGAAATCAGACCCGCGGATCCACTGCGAGTCAACAGATCGGTACCGATGGTTCGCACACCGTGCTCAGTACGGGCGGAATGAGTGCCCGGAATCCAGATCGAGCAGCTGCGGGGTGCGCGAGACGGTCGTCGCCGGTCAGGCCGGGCGACGACAGAGGCAGGTGGCGACGCGGCAATGGTCGATCGGCCGGCGTCGGGTGAGCAGCATGCTCATGCCGTGACGCTAACACGCCGACCCGTGGTCGCTCACCCTCGAAGTGACCCCGCTCACCGTTCTTCTCGGTACGGCGCCGATCGGCGGACAGCGGCGGGACGTACCCGTCCGTACCGGTGACGAACCGTCCGACCGGTTCGGCCCGGCTCGGTACGCTGCCGGCCATGACCGTCAAACGCACCATCGTGTTCGACGACGAGGCCGACTTCCTGCTGCGCCAGGTGGCCGCCCGGGCCGGCATCTCGGCGTCCGCCTGGCTGTCCGCGGTGACCCGGCGGGAGGCGCTGCGCACCGGCGCCGCCGCGCAGCCCGACGCCGAGCAGCACTGCCGGTACGACGAGCAGGAGTTACTCGCCGCCGAGGGCGCGGCGTGATGCGCGGCGCCATCTACCGCTACGAACCGAAGGGGTCGCCGCGCCGGCGCGACGTGCTGATCGTGTCCGCCGACGGAATCAACGACTCCACCCGCAGCTGGCTGTACGCGCTGGATGTGCGCGACGGTGACTCCGGCGACCTGCTCACCGTGCGGCTACCGGACGGCCGCTGGGCGGACGGCTGCTCGCTCACCCGGGTGTACCGGGATTGGCTGGCCGGCCCGCCGCAGGCGCACATCGGCGAGGAGACGCTGCGCGACGTGGAAGCGATGCTGCGCAGCGGCCTGGACCTCTGAACCCCGAGCGTGCCGCCGCCGGCGTCAGGAGGTCTGGCCCGCGCCCGCGGGCGCGGTGAGCAGCGGAGCGATCGCGGCGATCAGCTGCGGCTTGCTCGGCGCGCCGCTGGCCCGCTGCACGATCTGCCGGCCCGCACCGACCACGAACAGCGTCGGGGTGCGCAGCACGTTCAGCGCGCGCACCTCGTCGAGGTGGCTCTCCGCGTCGACCTCGACGTGCACCACGCCGTCGAGCTGGTCGCCCACCTCGGCGCAGATCCGCCGGGTGGCGCGGCACGGCGCGCAGAACGCGGAGGAGAACTGCAGCAGCGTCACCGGCGCGTCCGCCGGCACGCCGAGCCGGGCCAGCACGCCGGCCTCGGCATCCTGTTCCGTCACCGCCGGGCCCCCCTCCACCGCGCGCAACCGACCGTTGCGGCGCTGCCAGAGCAGGCCGGCCACCGTCGCGGCGGCCAACACCACCGCCGCGACCACGACACCCGTCACCCAGCTCGGCACGCTGTCGACCGTATCGCGCGCGGCGCGAACCGGACAGTGCGCCGCCGGCCGGTCGATGTCGTGCCGGTCACGGCGGTGGTCACTCGGCGAGCGTGACGTTCTCGGCCGTGGCGGTGACCAGCAGCCCGTCGGACTGCGGGTCCACGTGGGTCAGCTTCAGCCCGTACGGCAGGGTCGGCAGCTTGATCTGCAGGCCGAGCTGCTGGAGCACGCCGTCCAGGATGTTCTTCGCCGCGTCCGGCAGCTTGCCGGTGGTGTGCAGGCCGGCGAAGCTGACCCGCAGGCTCTTGCCGTCGTCGTTGAGCGTCGGCTTGGCGGTACCGGCGAGTTGGAGATCCTGGCCGAGCACGGTGACGGTCATCCGCACGTCGAGCGCGCCGTCGTGTCCGGACAGCTGCACGTCCTTGACCTGGTCCTGCTCGAGCTGCTCCTTGGCCGCCTGATTGACGTACCCCCAGCCGACGGTCGCGGTACCCGAGACGGTGTCGGCGGTGATCGGGCCGTTGCCGTTGAGCACGTCGCTGGTCTTCGCGTGCACGCCGTTGGCGGTGATGTCGAGCTTCGGGATCGCGTAGCTCTGCACCGTCACGTCCCGCATGTGCACCAGGATCTTGTCGTACTTGCCCGCCGCGACCTGCGTCAGGAACGGGAAACCGGTGATGTCGGCGGTCGGTGGCACGCCGAGCTTGACATCCTTGCTCTGCGCCTGGGCGGCGACCTGGTCGGCCAGCTTGTCGTCCGCGACGGAGTGGCCGACGCGGTCTGCCGCGACGAGCAGCAGCACGAGCACGATCAGCAGCACGAGCAGGACGATCGGCGCCTTGCGCCGGGTGCGCTTGGGTTTCGCGTACACAACCACGGGCCCAGGTTGCCAGATGACCGCACCACCGCAACGCGCGGCATCCGACAAACCACGCAGATCGCCTGCGAGGTGCCGATAATCTCGTCAGATTTTCCCGGGGCGAGCGGTCCGCGGGCCGGCGGCCCGGGCCGGCGGTTCACTGCGGTGGCAGCAGCACCAGCCAGCCGAGCACGAACGCGACCGGCGCGACGAGCGCCGCCGCCACCGCCGGCCCCAGGACGAACCGGGCCGGCCACAGGTGCGGCGGTTCCCCGGACAGCTCCCGGCCGGAGCTGCCGAAGCTGACCCCGACGTCGGCGAGTACCGCGGCCAGCCCCATCAGCAGCCCGGCGACGGCGGCGTGCAAACCGGGCAGGCCGGCGAGCTGGCCGGCGACGAAACCGACCACCGTGCCGGCCACCACCCCGCCGGCGACCACCCCGATCACCCCGCGGGCCACCGGCGCGCTGGCCCGCGGCGCGTGCCAGGCCAGGTCGACCAGCCGGGCGAGCGCCACCGCGGCACCGGCGGCGCCCAGCAGCGGGACCACCGCGGACGGCCCTTTGTCGAGCCGCGCCAGCATCACCACCGCCGGCACCGCGACCGTGCACGTGACCGCGAACATGGTCGACGCCAGCGAGTCGGTGATCCGGTTCCGGCCGGCGCCGCGGGCCAGCTGGCCGGCGGCCGCGGCGAGCAGCCCGCCGGCCAGCACGTATCCGAACGGCGCGAGCGAGACCGCCGCGCCGTACTGCGCGAACCAGTCGGCGACGAAGCCGGCGCCGAGCGCGACCACCGCCACCACCGCCGGGCCCGGCCGGCGGGTGCCGAACACCCAGGTCGACACCAGGACGACCTGGATCAGGGCACACGCCGCGAGACCGACCGGCGAACCCACCCGGCCGGCCGCGATCAGCGCCCCGAACAGCACGACCGCCAGCACGGCGTTGATCGCCGCGGCCGCCCGGTCCGGCGGTACCGGCTCCAGCGACACCGGCGCGGCGGCGTCGGCACCCGCCGGTCCGGTCGCGGGCGGCGCCGCCGGCCAGCCGTCCGCCGGCGCCTGCGCGTCGTACCGGCCGGCTGGCTCCGGCTGCCCGCGGTACGGGTCGCCCGCCCCGCGGTACGGATCGTCGACCGGAGCCCCGCCGGCCGCCCGCCCGCCGTACGTGTCGTCGGCCGGGTCCTCGGCTGCCGGTGGGCGGCCGTACGGATCGGCAACCTGGTAGGGGTCGGGCCGCGGGTCGTGACGGTCGGGCCGCGGGTCGTGACGCTCGCCGGGCGCGTCGTACCGGTCGGCCGAGTACGGCCCGGCCCCGTACTGGTCGGCGGACTGTGGCCCGGCGCCGTACGACTCCGACGAGCCCGGCTCGTGCGGCCCTGCGTCGTACCGGCCGGCGGACTGTGGCCCGGCGCCGTACGGCTCCGGCGAGCCCGGCTCGTAGGGCGCGGCGTCGTACCGGTCGCGCGGCGCCTGGTACCTGTCCGGCTCGGCGCTCCACCGGTCCGGGCTGTCGGCGTAGCGGTCCGGTCCGGCGGTGTAGCCGTCCGGCGTACCCGCATACCTGTCGGGCCGGCCGGCACCGTGATCCGCACCGTCGGGGTACCGGTCCGGACTGCCGGCGAAGCGGGATGTCGCGGCACCGGCTGGATCCGGCTCGTCGCGGTAGCGGGGCTGAGCCGCGGTGCCCGGATCGGGCTCCTCGCGGTAACGAGGCTGGGACGCGGTGCCTGGGCCGGGCTCGTCGCGGTAGCGGGGTTGGGACGCGGTAGCCGGGCCGTCGCCGGTCGACGGTGGGGCGAACCAGTCGTCGTCGGCCGTCGGCCAGTCCTCCCGGCCGGACGCTGGCGACTCAGGGTTACCGTCACGACCCACAGAGTTAGCGTACTGGCCGGCGCGGCCGGCGCCGGGCGGTTCGGGGGCGTACCGGTCGGGCGCCCGCAGGTCGGCGAACGGGTCCGGCTCCGCACCGCGCGGCGGGTTCGGCCGGTCCGGCGGGGCGGCGCCGAAGTACGGCACGTCCGCCCCCGATGCGCCGCCCAGAAAACGCCCGGCACCGGGCTCGTCCGGCCCGGGTGCGCCGCCCGGGAAACGGCCAGCGCCGGGCTCGTCCGGCCCGGGTGCGCCGCCCGGGAACCGGCCGGCGCGAGGCTCGGCTGGGCCGGGCGCGGCGCCGAACCAGTCGACCGTCGAGGTCCCGTCCGGCATCGACGGTGATGGATCCGCCGGCCGGTACCGCGGATCGTCCTCGACGACCCCGTCGGGCGCGGGATCGGCGGGCGAGCCGAACCAGTCCGGGTCGTACTGGTATCGACCGGTTCCGTCGCCGGCTGGGCGGGGTGGCGGGTTCGCGGACACGCAGCGATGGTGCCAGAGCACCGCAGCCGGAGGCGAACCTGTGACCGATCACAACCTGCGCCGGCCCCGGCCTCCGGTAGCCTTTGTCGACAGAACAGCCCGTCAGCGCCGTCGGGAGACCCGAGCAGCTCGGCCCACGGGCCGCCGTCCCGGCCAGCGCGCCAGGACGGACGAGCGGGAGGTGCCCATCCCGTGGAGATCCTCGTCCTCACCGACTCCGCCGACTCCGCCGACCCGGCCGGCGCGGCACCGGACCGCGGCGACGGCAATCCGGTGCTACCCGCCCTCGACCTGCTGCCGCACCAGGTCCGCGCGGCCGAACTCGGCATCTCCGCGCTGCTGTCCGGCCCGACGCCGGACGCGGTGCTGGTCGACGCCCGGTCCGACCTGGCCGGTGCCCGCGCCACCTGCCGGCTGCTCGCCGCGGCCGGGCAGGGCGTACCGCTGATCGCCGTCGTCACCGGCGCCGGGCTGATCGCCGTCGCCGCCGACTGGGGCATCGACGACGTGGTACTGGCCGGCGCCGAGCCGGCCGAGGTGGAGGCGCGGCTGCGGCTCGCGGCCGGCCGGGCCGCACTCGCCGCGGACGGTGACGCGGAGCTGGTGCGCTCCGGCGACCTGGTGATCGACCCGGCGACGTACTCGGTGCGGCTGCGCGGCACGCCGCTGGACCTCACGTACAAGGAGTTCGAGCTGCTGAAGTTCCTCGCCCAGCATCCGGGCCGGGTGTTCACCCGCGACCAGCTGCTGCGCGAGGTGTGGGGGTACGACTACTTCGGTGGCACCCGCACCGTCGACGTGCACGTACGGCGGCTGCGGGCCAAGCTCGGCAGCGAGTACGAGTCGATGATCGGCACGGTGCGGCAGGTAGGCTACAAGTTCATCGCCGCGCAGCCGCCCCGGCAACTCCCCGACACCGACCCCGCACCCGCTCCGTCGATCAAGACCCCCGCAGTCGATCAAGGCCCCCGGTAGTCGATCAAGGGCCCAGGTAGTTGATCAAGGCCCGCGGTAGTCGATCAAGGGCCCAGGTAGTTGATCAAGGGATCGGTTCACGTACTCCGCGAACGATGTGTCGCAACCCCTTGATCAACGGCACCGCCCCTTGATCAGCGGCGCGCTCTATCGACGGCACGGTCCCTTGATCAACGGGGCGCGCGCTCGATCAACGGGCCGGGGGTGCAGCGATTACGGTGGGGCCATGAGTATCGGGGCCGCTGACATCGCGGTGACCACGGTCGGGCAGGTGTCCGTCGACGCGCGGGACGAGGTGGCGGAGCTGGCCGAGGTCGCCGGGATCGCCGATGGCGTCGCGCCACTCGGCGAGTCGTTCCGGCTGCGCCTGGCGCACGGCGGTACCGACGTGCTGCACCTGCTGGCGCGCGCCGGCACCGTGCTCGTCGGGTACGCGCAGCTCGACGTCGCCGCCGGCGAGGCGGAGCTGGTGGTGCACCCGGCGTACCGGCGGCGCGGGGTGGGACGAACCCTGCTGCGCGCGCTGGTCGAGGCGGCCGGTGCGGACGCGCCGCTGTCCATGTGGGCGCACGGCGACCATCCGTCGGCCACCGCGCTCGGCTGGCCGGCCGGCTTCCGACGGTACCGGGTGCTCTGGCAGCTGCGCCGGGACCTGACCGGGCCGATGCCGGAGGTGGCGGTACCGGAGGGGATCCGGATCCGCGCGTTCGAGCCCGGCGTGGACGAGGACGCCTGGCTGCACGTCAACGGGCGGGCCTTCGCGGACCATCCGGACCAGGGCCGGTGGACCCGGGAGGACCTGCTGCTGCGGGAGGCGGAGCCGTGGTTCGACCCGGCCGGCTTCCTGCTCGCCGAGGACGCCGCCGGCCGGCTGGTCGGCTTCCACTGGACGAAGGTGCACGACGAGGGCGACCATCAGGTCGGCGAGGTGTACGTGCTGGGCATCGACCCGGACGCGCAGGGCGGCGGCCTCGGTGCGGCGCTGACCGCGGCCGGGCTGCGCTACCTGCGGGACGCCCGCGGCCTGGCCACCGTGCTGCTCTACGTCGACGAGGACAACCCGCGCGCGGTGGCGCTGTACCGCAAG
The DNA here is from genome assembly GCF_018324685.1 of Actinocatenispora sera. Taxonomy (NCBI): domain Bacteria; kingdom Bacillati; phylum Actinomycetota; class Actinomycetes; order Micromonosporales; family Micromonosporaceae; genus Actinocatenispora; species Actinocatenispora sera. The sequence goes on from NZ_AP023354.1 coordinate 747,994, forward strand.
GCCGGCTTCACCCAGTGGGTCACCGACGTCGCCCTGCACCGCAACGCCGGCGACTGACTCCACCGCCGCTGCCGCCCGCACCGCCTGCGGCAGCCGCCAGGCCGGACCGGCGCGACCCGGACCGCTCGGCATCGCCCCGGGGCCAGCCCGGACCGGCGCGACCCGGACCGCTCGGCATCGCCCCGGGGCCAGCCCGGACCGGCGCGACCCGGACCGCTCGGCATCGCCCAGGGCCAGCCCGGACCGGCGGGCCTCGGGAGCGTCCGGCGTGCGGTGCCGATCCGGGGCGAAACCGGCCGTACTCCTGGCGGCTCGCCGCGGTGCGCCGGCGCCGCCGCCGGTGCGCCGGCGCCGCCGCTGCCGCGGTACTCGCCGTCGCCCTCCTCGGCACCGGCCGCTCACCGGGACGCGCGAGCACGACCACCCGGCGCCCGGCACGTACGCGTCCGTAGAGCCGTCCGCGCATCGGTCCACCGGCGGCAGCGCGGCGGATTCGCTGCCGCTGGCCGCGACGCAGCTACCGCGCACCATCGACACCGACCCGGCGCACGCCGAACCTCTGTCCACCCGTCCGGTCCGGCACGCGCTCGGGCTGTTCGCGGCATACCCGGCCGGCTGGCCGCAGGTGCCGCCCCGGACCTCGGTCGTGCTGGTACTGGGTGACGACGCCCGGATGCGCCGGATCGCCACGGTGGCCGTGCTCGGCAGCGCCGGGACGGGTACGAGCCGGCGCCGCTCGCGTCCGGCGCGCTGAACGCGGCGGGCACCCGGGCCGCGTTCCCGCAGCCCGACGGCACGGTCCTCACCGTCGACCTGACCGGTACCGGGCACCGCTCGTACCGGATGGGCACCGGCACCGTGCAGGCGATGTGGTGGGTGGGCGACGACGACCTCGTCGTCGGTACCACCGAGCTGACCCGGGTGCTGGACCTGCACTCGGGTACCAACCGGCTGCTGCCCGGCTGACCGGAGACGCCCAGGTGGCGCTGCGGCCCGGCGTCTACTGAGCCGCCGCCGTCGGCTCGATCTCAGCGCCGATGTCGGCCCGGCGGGCGCGGCGGCGATCGGGGCAGGACATTTGTCCTGGCGGAGTGGGGACACGTACGCCTGCCGGCGGGGTCGGCGGATTCGTAGCGTCGTAGCCATGCAGAACACGGATGCGGTGCGGTTTCGCGGAGTGTCCTTCCGCTACGGCCAGGTACGGGCGGTGTCCGACCTGGACCTGACCATCGGTCGTGGCCAGACGGTGGCCCTGCTCGGCCCGAACGGCGCGGGCAAGTCGACCTCGATCGCGATGATGCTCGGCCTGCTCGCCCCGGACACCGGCCGGGTCGAGCTGTTCGGTACCAGCCCGAACGCGGCCAGCACGGCCGGCAAGGTCGGCGCCATGCTGCAGGAGACGGAGCTGCTGCCCCGGGTCACCGTGGCCGAGCTGCTCGGCTTCGTCCGCGGGCTCTACCCGAACCCGATGCCGTTCGACGAGCTGGTCCGGCTGGCCGACCTGGACGGCCTGACCGGCCGGCGGCTGGAGAAGCTGTCCGGCGGCCAGTCGCAGCGGGTGAAGTTCGCCGCCGCCATCGCCGGCCGGCCGGAGCTGCTGGTGCTGGACGAGCCGACCGCGGCGATGGATGTCGAGTCCCGGCACGGTTTCTGGCGCGCGATGCGCCGGTACGCCCGGGCCGGGCACACGGTGCTGTTCTCCACCCACTACGTGGAGGAGGCGGACGAGAGCGCCGACCGGGTCGTGGTGATCGCCGGCGGTCGGCTGATCGCCGACGGCACCCCGGCCGCGATCCGCCGCTCGGTTGCCACCCACAACGTCGGCATCGCCGTACCCGCGAACGGCACCGCCGGGCTGGACCGGCTGCCGGCCGTCACCGCGGTGGAGATCCGCGGCGACCGCGCCTACCTGGCCACCGACGACGCGGACGCCACCGTACTGGCCCTCGCCGAGTCCGGCCTGCTGCGCGAGCTGGAGGTCCGCGGCGCCCGGCTGGAGGACGCCTACCTCGCCCTGACCGCCGAGCACGGCACCGAAGCGATCCTCGAAGGAGCACAGCGATGACCGGCTACCTGAAGCTCGAGATCCGCCGGCTGCTGCGCAGCCCCAGCTACCTGATGTCCAGCCTGGCCATGCCGCTGGTGATGTACCTGGTGATCTCCAACCTGTACGGCGGGTCCGGCGCGGAACGCCAGCAGGTCGCGGTCTATCTGATGGTCAGCATGGCCGGGTTCGGTGCCGTGGGCGCCGCGCTGACCAACGGCATGTCGGTGGTCGCCGACCGTTCGAACGGCTGGCTGCGGCAGCTGCGGATCACCCCGCTGGACGCGCGCCGGGTCGTGGTGGCCCGCGGGCTGACCGGGATGCTCGCCGGGCTGCCCGGCATCCTCGTGGTCTGCGTGGTCGGTGGCGTGCTCAACGGCGTGCACCTGCCGATGATCCAGTGGGTCGGGGTGATCGCGCTGCTCTGGCTGGGGTTGGCCCCGTTCGCGCTGCTCGGCCTCGGCGTCGGCTACCTGGTGTCGGTACCCGCGGCGGGCCCGGTCACGATGCTGCTGAACTTCGCCATGTCGATCCTCGGCGGGCTGTGGATGCCGGCCACGCTGTTCCCGCACGCCCTGCGCATGGTCAGCCAGTTCGTCCCCACCTTCGGATATGCGAACATCTCCCGGCAGATCGCGTTCCACCACGCGCCGCACCTGACCGACATCGCGGTACTGGTCGGCTGGCTGGGGGCGTTCACGGCGCTGGCGCTGGTCGCGTACCGGCGGGCCGGTCGACGCGCCGCCTGAGAGACTGGTGGGGAACTCGTGATCGGCGGCCACGGCACCGGGAGCGGCATGAACTGGCTGGCACGGCTGGCGCGGCGGGTCGACGCGGTCGAGGCGCGCTCGCTGGCCCGCTCGCGGGACAAGCTACGCAACGGCACCGACCGGGGGCCGGACGGCAAGATCGGCCGCGCCGGCATCGTCGTCTGGCTGGCACTGCTGGTGTTCCCGCTGATCGTGGCGGTGCTCGACGGCCAGTGGCTGGCCGCGGTCGGGGTCATCGCGATGGGCGCGACGATGACCGTCGCGATGCGCCTGCCGCCGACCGGCCTGGCCCAGCTCACCCGGTACCTGCTGCTGCTCCCGCTGCTGGCACTGGCGCTGGCGCTCGGGCGGACGATCCCCGGCTCGGGCGGCCTGCTCGTGGTGTTGCCGGCGCAGGCCGCGGCGATGATCCTGCCGATGGTGGTACCGGCGTTCCTCGGCGTGCTGGCGGTCTCGTCGCTGGTGATCGTGGTACTCGGCGGGCATGGCGGACTCGACTACGTCACCATCGCGCTGGCCGCCTGGATGTCCGGCCTGGTCATGTTCATCATGCGGCGGTTCTTCACCACGATCGGGCTGCTGCGGGAGGCGCGTGAGGAGCTGGCGCGCAGCGCCGTCGCCGACGAGCGGGTCCGGTTCGCCCGTGACCTGCACGACCTGCTCGGCCACACCCTCTCGGTGATCGTGGTCAAGGCGCAGGTGGTGCGGCGGCTGGCGTACCGGGACGCCGCGAAGGCCGCCGCGGCGGCCGCCGACATCGAGACGATCGGCCGGCAGGCGCTGGTGGAGGTGCGCGAGGCGGTCACCGGGTACCGGCAGCGCGGCCTCGCCGCGGAGCTCGACGGCGCCCGGGCCGCCCTCGCCGACGCCGGCATCACCGCCACCGTGCGCCGCGCCGCCGGCGACCCGGACGAGGCGGCGGACGCCCTGCTCGGCTGGGCGGTACGGGAGGCGACCACCAACGTGATCCGGCACTCGGCGGCGACGCACTGCACGATCAGCCTGCGCTACGCCGACGACCGGGCGATCCTGCAGGTCGCCGACGACGGTACCGGCGCGGGCTCGCCCGGCCCGGACGGCGCGTCCGGGCCGCCGACGGCTGCCGCCCGGTTCGAGCCGCTCGGCGGGATGGGTGGGGGGAACGGGCTGCGCGGGCTGGCGGAGCGGTTCGGTGCCGCCGGCGGCACGGTACACACCGCCGCCGGCCGGCACGGGTTCACGCTGACCGCGACCGTCCCGGTGACGGTTGGCAGGATGGACGAGTGATCCGGGTACTGCTGGCCGAAGACCAGGGCATGATGCGTGGCGCGCTGGCCACCCTGCTGGAGCTGGAAGACGACATCGACGTGGTCGGGCTGCTCGCCCGCGGCGACGAGGTCGTGGACGCCTGCGTACGGCTGACGCCCGACGTCGCGGTGCTCGACATCGAGATGCCCGGCCGCAGCGGCCTGGACGCGGCGGCCGAGCTGGCCACCGCCGTACCGTCCTGCCGGGTGCTGATCGTCACCACGTTCGGCCGCCCCGGCTACCTGCGCCGGGCGATGGACGCCGGCGCCCGCGGTTTCCTGATCAAGGACAGCCCGGTCGAGCAGCTCGCCGACGCGATCCGCCGGGTGGTCGCCGGCGAGACGGTGGTCGATCCGACGCTCGCGGCGGCGGCCCTGCGGGCCGGCCCGAACCCGCTGTCGGCCCGGGAACGCGACGTGCTCGCCGCCTCCGCCGACGGCGCCACGATCGCCGACATCGCCCGCGCTCTGCACCTGTCCGAGAGCACGGTGCGCAACTACCTGTCCGCCGCCATCGGCAAGACCAGCACCCGCAACCGGATCGAGGCCCTCAACGCCGCCCGCACCAACGGCTGGCTCTGACCCGCCCGTGCCCGCGGCGCCTTCTGCACGGACCACAGCAGGCATCGCCGTGCCCCGGCAGACGGCACCGGTCGGACCGGGTACCGGCGAGGTCAGCGGCCGGGTTCGTGGCGGCGGAGGGCGAGTCGGGTGGCGATCAGCAGCACGATGGTCTGGCCGACCAGCACGCCGGCGGCGATGAGCCACCGGCCGGAGTCGTGGTCCCACAGCGTGTCGTCCGGTGGGTCGGGCATGACCTTCTTGAGGTCGACGGTGGCCGCGGCCGCCGCGTAGGCCCACCGGGCCGGGGCGAGCCAGGACAGCTGGCTGACGACCGCCCGGCCGGCGACCGCGAACAGCCCACCGCTGAGTACCAGCTGCGCCATGACCAGCCCGACCAGGACCGGCATGGTCTGCTCCGTGGTCGACACGTACGCGCTGATCAGCAGGCCGAGCACGGTCGAGGCGAGGGTGACCAGCGCGACCGCGGCGACCAGCTCGACGGTCGGTGAGCCGAGCACCAGCGCCGCGGCCGGCCGCTTCGCGCCCCACAGCGCGACCAGCACGAACACCGTCGCCTGCGCGGCGTTCAGCACCGCGAACACCACCAGCTTGGCACCCAGGTACGCCCCGGGGGACAGGCCGACCGCACGTTCTCGCCGGTAGATGGCGCGCTCGGCGACGAGCTCGCGGATGCCGCCGGCGAGCCCCATGAACACGCCGCCGATCACCAGGATGGTCAGCAGCTGGCCCGCCTCGGCGGAGCGGTGCAGCGCGTTGGCCGGCTTCGCCAGGCCGTCGTCGCCGGGCACCAGGTGGGCCAGCAGCGCCAGCCCGAGCGGCAGGCCGACCAGCAGCGACGCGTACAGCCGGTCGGCGAGGGTGACCGCGATGGTGCGGCGGGCGACGATCGCCAGCTGCCGCCAGAACCCCTGCCGGGAGCTCGCGGCGCCTGGCGCGTCCGGGTCGCCCGCCGGGGGCGGCGGCGCGATCCGGGCGGTCGGCTCGACCGGCGTGCGCGGCGTCGCGTGCTGCTGGAACCGGTCGGCCCATGCCTCCGGCTCGGTGGCGACCCGCTCGAACACCTCCGCGTACTCCTGGGCGCCGAAGAACGCGAGCAGCCCGTCCGGCGGGCCGAAGTAGCAGACCCGACCGCCCCGGCCGAGTACCAGGATCCGGTCGCACAGGTTCAGGTGCAGCACGCTGTGGGTGACCACGCAGACGGTGCGGCCACCGTCGGCGAGGTCGCGCAGCGCCAGCATCACGTCCCGGTCCAGCGCCGGGTCCAGCCCGGACGTCGGCTCGTCCAGGAACAGCAGGGACGGCTCGGTGAGCAGCTCCAGCGCCACCGAGGTGCGCTTGCGCTGACCGCCGGAGAGGGTGCTGATCCGCTGGTCGGCGCGTTCGGTCAGGCCGAGCTTGGCGAGCACCTCGTCGATGCGCTGGTCGCGTTCGCGCGCCGAGACGTCGGCGCCGAACCGCAACGCCGCCGCGTACCGCAGGGCGCGGCGCACGGTGAGCTGCCGGTGCAGGATGTCGTCCTGCGGCACCAGGCCGATCCGGTGCCGCAGGTCGTCGTACTCCGCGTACAGGTCGCGTTCCTGGTAGCGGACGGTGCCGCGGGTCGCGGGCCGGATGCCGGTGAGCGCGCCGAGCAGGGTGGACTTGCCCGCGCCGCTCGGCCCGACCACCGCGAGCAGGCTCGACTCGGGCAGCTCGAACCCGACCTCGGCCAGCAGCGTGTGCGGCCCGGCGGTGACGGTGAGCGACTCGGCGCGCAGCGACACCCGCCCGGTGTCCACGTACTCGTACAGCATGGTGCCGTCGAAGACGAGTTGATGGTGCCCGGCGCCGACCACGTCGCCGGGCCGCAGCAGCGAGAAGGACACCCGCTGGCCGTTGACGAACGTGCCGTTGCGGGTGCCGAGGTCGACCACCTCGTACCCCCGGTCGACCCGGCGGAGTTCGGCGTGCCGCCGGGACACCAGCAGGTCGGTGAGCACGATGTCGTTCGCCGCGTCGCGGCCGATCCGCACCACCTCGCCCGCCCGGTACGACCCGGACGGGGTGCGGCCGACGACCGACGGCGGCACCACCGCCACCTGCGGCGCCGGCCCGGCCGGTGCCGGGGAGGCCGGCGGCGCGTTCGGGGTACGGGCGGCGGGCGGCGGCATGCCGAGCACGGGGCGCGGCACGGTCGCCGGGGCGCCGTCGGGCCGGCCCGGTACGACGGTCTCCGGGACGCCACCGGGCCGGCCCGGTACGACGGTCGGCGACACCACGGAGGCCGGCCGGAGCTGGATCGGCACGCCGGTACTGGCATTGCCGAGCAGCAACGCCACCGACTGCTCCACCGGGACGCGCTGCACGCGGCGACCGTTCAGGAACGTACCGTTGCTGCTGCCCAGGTCGCGGACCCACCAGCGGCCGTCGGCCCACTCCAGCGCCAGGTGCTGCCGGGACACCAGCGGGTCGTCGATCACCACCTGGCAGAGCGGGTCCCGGCCCACGATCGCGGCCGGGCCCCCGGCGTCGAACCGGTGCTCCGCCCCGCCGACGCCGACGAGCAGCTCGGTCACTTCTCCTCCGGCAGGTACTTGGCCATCGCGGTGGCGAGCTGCTCCGCCTGCACCTGGGCTCCCCCGGACTTGGCGGTGAGGGTGAGCTCGAACACCACCTGCCCCGACCGGACCAGCACCAGCGTGGTCGGGCCGTACTCGCCGTCGTCGAGATGGCGCGTGTAGCCGACCGACTGCTGGCCGATCTTGCCGATCTCGAACGTGTTCCAGCCGCACCTTTGCAACGACTGCTTCGCCGCCGTGTAGAACTTGCTCGACGCGGTGCCGTAGAAGCCGACCACCGAGGACGACGCGTACGCGGTCTCGTCGTCGGTGTAGTACGAGAAGCCGTTGCTGGTCTGCGACCCGATCGCGGCACCGTCGACGGTGCCCTCCGCGCACGGCTTGAACTGATCCAGCCCGCCGAGCAGCCGGTCCTTGCTCTCGCTGGCCTCGATCCCGTAGGACTCCGCGCCGGTGGCCTGCTCGATCTGCCCGACCGACACCTGGATCCGCTTGAGCCGGGCGGCGGTCGGCGGCGGGTGCTTGTGGTCGACCGAGGCGCTCGCGTCCGGGTTGTGGCCGCCGCTACCCGAATCGCGCTGGCCCTCGCGGTAGCCGAGGATGCCCAGCCCGACGCAGCTGGCAACCACGACCAGGCCGACCGAACCGGCCACGATCGCGGCGATCTTGCCGCCGGACAGCTTCCGCTTCTTCGCCGGCTGCCACGGCTGCGCCGTGCCCGGGAACGGCGCCACCGGTGGCGGTGGCGCGCCGCGCGGCGGCGCCGGCCGGTACCCGGGGGGTGGCATCCGGGACGCCGCCGGGGCACCGAGCGAGGTGGGTACGCCGGTCACCGACGGTGGCACCGGGCCGGGGACCGACGGCGGTACCGGTGCGGCGGACGGGTTCGGCGGCGCCGACCGTGGCGGCGACGAGGTCGCACCGCCGAACACCGTCTCGGCGGTGATCCGCGGCGGCGCGGGCGTCGGCGGCGGGACGGGCGGCGCCGGGGCACCGAGGGTGGTCTCGGCGACCGGCGTACGCAGCGCGTGCAGCCACTGCTGCGCGGACGCCGGCCGGTGCGTGGGGCTGACCGCCATCATCGACAGGATGCCCTGCACCATCCGGTCCTGGCCGGCGCCGAGCGCGGCGGCGAGCCGCTGCTGCATGGCGTCGGTGTCGCCGGGGACGGGCAGCTCCCGGGTGAGCATGTAGTAAAGGCTCGCGCCCAGCGAGTAGCGGTCGCTGGCCGGGCCGTACTCGCCGCGGTGCAGCGACTCCGGTGCCATGAAGGGCACCGTCCCGGACACCTTCGACATGGTGGCCGCGCCGGCGAACCGGACCAGCCCGAAGTCGACCAGGTAGACCCGGCCGTCGTCGGCGCGCAGGATGTTGGCCGGCTTGATGTCGCGGTGCAGCACCGGCTGGCCGTCGGTGTCGCGCCCGCTGTGCAGGTAGTCGATCGCCTCCGCGACCGGCGCCAGCGGGTCCAGCGCGGCCGGGCCGCGCAGCTCGCCCGCCTCCAGCAGTTCCTGCAGGCTGCGGCCCTCGATCCACTTCATCACCAGGTACAGCCGGGACCCCGCGGCCGCGTCGGGCGCGCCGTGCGGGTGCGGCGGCGCGCCCACGAAGACCTCGCGCACCTTCACCAGGGACGGGTGCTCCAGCTGGGTGAGCAGCGCGGACTGCAGCCGCAGGTTCTCCAGCCAGCGGCCGGAGTCGTCCTGGTGGTCGGCGTGGATGATCTTCACGGCGTACCGGAAGGAGAAGTTGGCGTGCTGCTCGACCGCACTCCAGATCTCCCCCTCGCCGCCGCTGGAGCGCCGTTCGCGCAGCAGGTAGCGATCCGGAGCGTCCGGTGGTCCGCAGAAGTGATCCGAGAGCTGCTCGGGCATGCGGATATCGTGCCAGACGACCGCATCCCGCCAGCCCCGGCGCGTGGCCCGGCCCGCGACGGTACGACTCCGGCCGCGCCGCGCCCGCGAATTCGGCGGCGCCGGCGGTAGCGTGGCGCAGATGAGCGAGGGTGCGATGGCGGAGCCGCCGGCGGCGAAGCGGGTGGCCAGCGAGCGGACGCAGCACGGCGACACGGTGGTGGACGAGTACGCCTGGTTGGCCGAGAAGGACAATCCGGACACGATCGCGTACCTGACCGCGGAGAACGCCTGGACCGAGCGGGCGACCGCGGGCGAGGCGAGCCTGCGGGACGAGATCTTCACCGAGATCAAGAGCCGGGTGCAGGAAACCGACCTGTCGGTGCCGGCCCGGCGGCACGGCTGGTGGTACTACACCCGCACGGTCGAGGGTCAGCAGTACCCGATCCGGTGCCGGGTGGCGGCCGGCGACGATCCGACGCCGCCCGTGATCCAGCCCGGCGTTCCGGTGCCCGGCGAGCAGGTCCTGCTGGACGAGAACGAGCTCGCCGACGGTCACGACTTCTTCGCCCTCGGTACCTTCACCGTCACCGCCGACGGCCGCTACCTGGCCTACGCGGACGACTACGCCGGCGACGAGCGCTTCACGCTGCGGGTCAAGGACCTGCCCAGCGGCGAGCTGCTCGACGACGAGGTGCCGAACACGTCGTACGGCGCGGCCTGGTCGGCCGACTCGACGCACCTGTTCTACCTGACCGTCGACGACGCGTGGCGGCCGGACAAGGTGTGGCGGCACCGGATCGGTACCAAGGCGGCCGAGGACGTGGTGGTCTACCAGGAGCCGGACGAGCGGTTCTGGGTCGGCGTCGGCCTGACCCGCTCGGAGCGGTACCTGCTGATCGAGTCGCACAGCAAGGTCACCAGCGAGGTCCGCTACCTCGCCGCGGACGACCCGACCGGCACGCCGACACTGGTGCGGGCCCGTAAGCAGGACGTCGAGTACGAGGTCGACCACCAGATCATCCACAATGGACAAGACCGGTTCCTGGTGCTGCACAACGACTCCGAGGTGGGCGGCGGGGAGAACTTCGCGCTCGCCGCGGCGCCGGTGGACGCGCCGGGCGACTGGACGCCGATCATCGAGCACGCGGCGGACACCCGGCTGCTGGACTTCGACGTGTTCGCCGACCACCTCGTCGTGCACCGCCGGCACAACGTGCTCACCGGCCTGCGGGTGTACCCGCTCGGCGCCGACGGCGCGCTCGGCACGCCACACGATATCGCCTTCACCGAGCCGATCTACACGGTCGAGCCGGACGCCAACCTGGAGTACGACACCGGCACGTTCCGGCTCACCTACGCCTCGCTCGTGACGCCGCGCTCGGTGTACGACTACGACCTCGCGCAGCGGCACCTGGTGCTGCGCAAGCGCCAGCCGGTGCTCGGCGGCTACGACCCGGACCAGTACGAGCAGTTCCGCGAGTGGGCGACCGCGCCGGACGGCACCAAGGTGCCGATCTCGGTGGTGGCACGCAAGGACCTGGTGCGCGACGGCAGCGCGCCGTGCCTGCTCTACGGCTACGGCTCGTACGAGATCTCCATCGACCCCGGCTTCCAGATCGACCGGCTGTCCCTCTTGGACAGAGGCTTCGTGTACGCCATCGCGCACATCCGCGGCGGCGGCGAGCTGGGCCGCCGGTGGTACGAGGACGGCAAGATGCTGCACAAGAAGAACACCTTCGCCGACTTCGTCGCGTGCGCCCGCCGGATGGTCGAGGCCGGCTGGACCTCGACGCCGCGGCTCGCCGCGCTGGGCGGCTCGGCCGGCGGGCTGCTGATGGGCGCGGTGGTCAACGAGGCGCCCGACGCGTTCGGCGCGATCTACGCGGCGGTGCCGTTCGTCGACGCGCTCAACTCGATCCTCGACCCGTCGCTGCCGTTGACGGTCATCGAGTGGGACGAGTGGGGCGACCCGCTGCACGACGCCGAGGTCTACCGCTACATGAAGTCGTACTCGCCGTACGAGAACGTCGCCGCGGACGCGTCGAACTACCCGCCGATCTACGTCGAGACGAGCCTCAACGACACCCGGGTGCTCTACCACGAGCCGGCCAAGTGGGTGTCGAGGCTGCGCGCGAACGGCGCGTCGAACGTGCTGCTGTGGACGGAGATGGAGGCGGGTCACGGCGGGCGGTCCGGCCGCTACCAGGCCTGGCACGACAGGGCCCGCTGCTACGCCTGGATCATCGACACCGTGGCCCGCTGAACCGGACAGCCTGAACCGCGCCGGCGCGATGGGTGGCCAGCGCGCCGGCGCGCTAGGGTCTGCGTCACGATGAAGTGGCGCGGCAGGCGAGTACGTCGGCCAGCGGGCCGTCGGCGAAGACGGCGTGCAGCGTGGCCACCGCGGCCGGCACGTCGTGCCCGGCCAGCCGCTCGGCCCCCCACTCGAGCAACTCCCGTTGCGCCGCCAGGATTTCGGGCACCAACTTCCGGCCGGACGCGGTCAGGCTCAGCTCGACCCGGCGCCGGTCGGCGGGGGTGCGCCGGTCGACGTGGCCGGCCGCGACGAGCCGGTCGACGAGCCGGCTGGGGTGGCCGGACTCGGCGATGATCAGCGCGCCGAGCTCCCGGAGCGCGAGCGGCTCCCGCGCTCCGATGATCAGGATCGCCTCGGCCTGCGCGTTGGTCACGCCCAGCGGCCGGTAGGCGTCGTTGGCGCGCCGGTCGATCTCCCGGTACGCGGCCTTGACCGCCTGGGCCAGCTCCAGAACTTCCACCATGACCGCGATCCTACTTGTGATCGGTGACTGGTCATGCTTTACTCATGACTAGTCATCAGTTCACATATCATCAATTGGACGAGGCATGAGTGTCGAACCTGCCGGCCACCTGGCCACTCCGTCCGGCCGTGGCCCCTGGCCCGGCGTCGTCGTCATCCACGAGGCGTACGGGCTGAACGACGACATCCGGGCCCATTGCGAGCGGCTGGCCCGCACCGGTTACCTGGCCTTCGCCCCCGACCTGCACCGCGGCCCGCGGCTGCGCTGCCTGGTCCGCTCCTTCCGCGACCTGTCCGCCCAGAGCGGCCAGACCTTCACCGACGTCGAGCAGTCGCGACAGTGGTTGCTCGACCGGCCGGACTGCACCGGCCGGATCGGCATCATCGGCTTCTGCCTGGGCGGTGGGTTCGCGTTGCTGGCCGCCGCCCAGTCGGACTACGCGGTCGCCGCGGTCAACTACGGGCAGGTGCCGAAGGACGCCACCGAGGTGCTCGCCGGCGCGTGCCCGATCGTCGGCTCGTACGGCGGCCTGGACCGCACGCTGCGCGGCGCGGCCGACACGCTGAGCACCACCCTGACCGAGATCGGCGTGGAACACGACGTCCGGGAGTACCCCGAGGCGGGTCACGGCTTCCTCAACCGCACCAAGCCGGTGCTGCCGGCCCGGGTCGTCGCCCGCGCGGGGTTCCGCGGACCGGAGGCCGCCGACGCGTGGCAGCGCATCGAGTCGTTCTTCGCCGCGCACCTCCCGCCGGTCCGGGCCGGCGTCGACTGAACCGGCCGAGCTGCCCGCGCGATCCGGGAACTCCGAGAAACCCCTGGAGCCGCCGTGGGTCGCGTCCGGCGAGCCGGAACCGGGCGCGCTCCACGGCTCCCACCCCTGCCAACAGAGGAGATCGACATGCGCATGGTGACCCAACGGGTGTTCGGCGGCCCGGAGGTGCTGGAGCTCGCCGAGGCCGAGCCGCCCGTACCGTTGCCGACCGAGGTGCTCGTGCAGGTGCGGGCCGCCGGGGTGAACCCGGTCGACGCGAACATCCGGGCCGGGCGCTTCCCGCAGTACGGGCAGCCGCCCTTCACGCTGGGCTGGGACGTGTCCGGCGTGGTCACGGCGAGGGCGCACGGGGTGACCCGGTTCGCCGTCGGCGACGAGGTGTTCGGGTTGCCGCTGTTTCCCCGTCGGGTCGACGCCTACGCCGAGTACGTGGCGGTGCCGGCGCGGCAGCTCGTCCGCAAGCCGGCCGTCCTCGACCACGTTTCGGCCGCCGCCTTGCCGCTGGCGGGACTGACCGCGTGGCAGAGCCTGGTGGACACCGCTCACCTGACCGCCGGCGAGCGGGTACTCGTCCACGCCGGCGGCGGCGGGGTCGGGCACCTGGCGGTACAGATCGCGAAAGCGCGCGGGGGCTACGTGATCGCGACGGCCAGCGGCGCCAAGCGCGACTTCGTCGCCTCGCTCGGCGCGGACGAGGTGATCGACTACCGCGCGGTGGACTTCGACACCGCGGTCAAGGACGTCGACGTGGTGCTGGACACCGTCGGGGGCGCCACCGCGGAGCGGTCGATCGACGTGCTCCGGCCGGGAGGGTTGCTGCTGACCATCGTCGGCCACCACGACGCCGCACTGGCGGAGCGTACCGAGCAAGCCGGCCGGCGGTTCGCCGGAATCGGCGTGGAGCCCGACCCTGCCGGGCTCGACCACCTGGTCGAGCTGGTCGAGGAGGGCCGGCTGCGGGTGTACGGGGAACACGTCTTCCCGTTCGCGCGTGCCGCCGACGCGCACCGGTTGATCGAGACCGGCAGTACGAGGGGAAAGATCGTGCTGACGCCGTGAGTCAGCCGCCGACGACGGCGGCCAGCTGGCCGGGGACGTGAGCTGGACGCCAACCGGCCGCTTGCCGTCAGGGGGCGACCAGGGTGGCCAGTTGGGCCGGGTCGAGGTTGCCGCCGGAGACGACGGCGACGGTGCGGCCGGACGGCAGCTCGTCGGCGTGGTGCAGGTAGGCGGCGAGGGTGGTCGCACCGGACGGTTCGGCGACCAGGTTCGCCTGGCGGGCGAGCACCCCCACCGCGTCCCGGATCTCGTCCTCGGCGACGGTGACGATGCCGTCCAGGTGCGCGGTCAGGTGCGCCAGGGTCAGCTCGGACAGCCCGGTGCGCATCCCGTCCGCGATCGTCGCGTACCGCTGCTCGTCCGGGTAGGGCACCAGTCGGCCGGCGGCGAGCGAGTCCCGGGCGTCCGGCGCGACCGCCGGCTCCACCCCGTACACCGCGGTCTGCGGCGAGAGCGCCTTGATCGCGGTACTCACGCCGGAGGCGAGACCGCCGCCACCGACCTGCACGAGTACCACGTCGGCGTCCGCGGCGTCGGCGAGGATCTCCAGCCCGACGGTGCCCTGGCCGGCGATCACGTCCCGATGGTCGAACGGCGGGATCACCGCCATCCCCCGCTCGGCGGCGATCCGCTCGGTGGCGTCGGCGCGCTCGCTGCCGGGCACCAGGACGACCTCGGCGCCGAGCTCGCGGACCGCCTCGATCTTGATCGGCGGCGCAACGTCCGGGATCACCACGACGGAGGGCACCCCGAACAGCGCCGCGGCGTAGGCGACCGCACGGCCGTGGTTGCCGGACGAGTGGGTGACGACACCGGCCTTGCGCGCCTCGTCGGGCAGCACCGCGATGGCGTGGTACGCGCCGCGCAGCTTGAACGCGCCGACCGGCTGCAGGTTCTCGGGCTTGAGCCAGAGCTGCCGGCCGGGCTGCGACCACGGCTGGGGCAGCAGCGGGGTGCGGACCACGACGCCGGTGAGAACCTCCGCGGCGGCGCGGATGTCGTCGATGGTCACCAGTTTCATGGCGCAGCCCCCTCTTCGTACGTTCCGCCTGTGATCCTGCCGCCTGGATCGTGCGACCGGGCCGGTCCGCGGCAGATCTCACAGCAGCCCCGCCCGCCGCGCCGAGCTGCACCACCCGGTTGATCAAGGGCCCAGGCAGTTGATCAAGGGATCCGGTCACGTCGACCGAGAAGAACGCGTCGCGATCCCTTGATCAACTCACTGGGGCCTTGATCAACGCACTGGGGCCTTGATCAACTCACCGGGGGCCTGGCCGACACCGGGGCGGGGCGCGGTCAGCGGCGGAGGTCGGTGAGGGCGGCCCAGATGCCGTCGGCGAGCAGGCGTACCTCGTCGTCGGACATCACGAAGGCCGGGGACACCTGGATGCCACCGGCGCCGACCGCGCGGGTGGTCACCGCCTGCTTGCGCAGCGCCTTGACCAGCTGCGGCGCCAGCGCCGGCTCGGTGAGCTGGACCGCGGCGACCGCGCCGACACCGGCGCGTACCTCGGCGACGAGGTTGTGCTCGGTGAGCCGGCCGAGCTGCTTGGCCAGGCTGGACTCCAGCCGCTTCGACTCGGCGAGCAGCTGCTCGCGCTCCAGCAGGTCCAGGTTGCGCAGCGCCACCGCGCACGCCGCCGGGTGCCCCGAGTACGTGTAGCCGTGCCGCCACCACACCCCGGCGCCGGGACGGAAGAACGGCTCGGCCACGTGCTCGGCGGCGATCACCGCGCCGAGCGGCAGGTACCCGGAGGTGATGCCCTTGGCGCAGGTGATCAGGTCGGGTTCGAGGTGGAACCGGGTACTGGCGAACCAGTCGCCGCCGATCCGGCCGAACCCGGTGACCACCTCGTCGGCGACGAACAGCACGCCGTACTCCCGGCACACCTGGCGGGCGGCGGTCAGGTAGCCCTCGGCCGGCGGGTACACGCCGCCGGCGCCGATCACCGGCTCGCAGAAGAACGCGGCGACCCGGCCGGGGCCGATCCGTTCGATCGTGGCGCGCAGCTCGTCCACCGAGTCCCGGTCGACCACCGCGGTGTCGGCCATCAGCTCGCCGTAGTCGGCCCGGTTGCCCGGGATCCCGGCGAGGGCGGTGCCGGCCACGTGCATCCCGTGGTACGCGTTGGTCCGGGAGATGAGCACCGTGCGCTCGGGCGCGCCGAGCTCGTGCCAGTACCGGCGGACGAGCTTCGCCGCGCTGTCCACCGAGTCGGAGCCGCCGGAGGTGAAGAAGACCTTCGCGTTCGGCATCGGGGCGAGCGACGCGACCCGTTCGGCCGCGTCGATCGTGGTGCGCACCGCCATGTCACCGAACGAGGAGTAGGCGGCCAGGGTGCGCAGCTGGTCGGCGGCGGCCTCGGCCAGCTCGCGCCGGCCGTGCCCGACGTTCGCGAACCACAGCCCGGCGGTCGCGTCCAGGTAGCGGCGGTCGTTCTCGTCGAACACCCAGACGCCCTCGCCGCGGGAGAGCACGAACTCCCCCGCCGACTCGACGTCGCCCATGTCCGCGAACGGATGCCAGAACGCGCCCATCCTCAACCCCCTCGTACCGCCGTTGCGGCGACCGTACCGCGCGGCCGGCGGCGTGGTCGGAGACGGGGCGGGGCTGGAGTGCCGGCGTCGCGGGCGGCGGCTCAGGACGGCTCGGCGAGCAGATCACCGCGCGACCGGTCCGTCGTGACCCGGTATGTCCCGTCGGCGGCCGCCGACGGTAGCGGCGCCGGTTCGGCCAGGCTCGGCCCCGGCGAGGTCGGCGCGGCGGCGGGCGGTGGGTCGACCGGGACCGGTGGGCGGGTCGGCCCGGTTCCGGCACCGGAGCGTTCGATCGCCTCGGCGATCTCGTCGAGGTCGTCGCCGTCCAGCGGCTCGGTGGCGGCCGGCAGCCAGTCGCGTACCTGGTCGGGCCGGCGGGCGCCGACGATCGCGCCGGTCACCCCGGGCCACGCCAGCGTCCAGGCGACCGCGACGGCGGCGAGGGTACGGCCGCGGCGGTGTGCCACGTCGCCCATCCGCCGGGCCAGGTCGAGGTTGCGGTCCAGCGCGGCGCCGACGAACTCGCCGTCGCCGCGGCGCCAGTCGTCGGCCGGCAGCGCGGCCACCCGGTCCCGGGTGAACGCGCCGGTCAGCAGGCCGCACTGCATCGGGCTGGCGGCGAGCACGCCGACCTCGTTCGCCGCGCACCAGCCGAGCAGCCCCTCGGCCGCCTCCCGGTCGACCGCGGAGAACGGCGGTTGCGCGGCGTCCGGCCGGCCCGGCGTCGCGGCGGCCGCGAACCCGGCGATGTTCTGGCTGCACAGCCCGACCGCCCGAACCTTGCCCTCCTGGCGCAGGTCGAGCAGCGTCTGCCAGGTCTCCGCGCGCGGTACGCCGGCAGCCCGCGGCCAGTGCAGCTGGTACAGGTCGATGCGCTCGACGCCGAGCCGGCGCAGCGAGCCCTCCAGGCCCCGGCGCAGCTGTTTCGGTGCGCCGGCCGCGCGCGGTGGCCGGCTGCGCTCGGTCTCGTCCCAGGTCAGGCCGCACTTGGTGAACAGGTACGGCCGGTCCGGCTCGGCGTACGGGGCGAGCGCCGCGCCCACGATCTCCTCGGAGTGGCCCAGCCCGTACACCGGTGCGGTGTCGATCCAGTTGACCCCGTGCTCCACCGCGTACCGGATCGCCGCCGCCGAGTCGCCGTCGTCCTGCCGTCCCCAGCCGTACGCGTAGCCCGCGCCGCCGATCGCCCAGGCGCCGAAGCCGACCCGGGTGATGTGCAGGTCGGTACGACCCAGGCGGCGGGTCGGCAGATCGCTAGCGGGCATCGACGCCACCCCCTCGCCGGTACGCCGGCGCGTGCCCAGCGCCGCCGTCACCTCTCCACTCTCGTGCACCGGAGCTGGTCGCGTACCGGGATTCTGTGGATCGGCAAACGGTTGGTGGCGCGTCGATCGCGGAGCGCAGCATCGCCCGGAGTGCTGTGGCCATTCCCACATGACGGACCGCGGGGCGCTCCGACTCTGCGGCGATTTACCTGGTGGTGCCGTTCTTCCGGGTACCTTCTCGGCCGGCCACTCGTAACGGCACGATAACGGGTTCGTTACCCCAGGTGTCCGCACACGAGAGCGCGGTGACCGCTGACCAGCCGGCAAAGCCAAACAGATCACGCAGGGTTGAACGGCACTCGGCGGTATCCGTACTCTTGGGCGGTCCGGTCGGGAGTCTGCCATCAAACCGGTGGCGCCGAACGGGCACCGCCGAGTCGTCGCTCGGCGAGCCGGGGATCCAACGGATGCCGTCCGCGGCGTCCATCCGGGGTGAATCCGCCAGCTCTCCCGGAGAGCCGGTGGTAGGGCGAACTCACTTCTTCCCGCCCGAACCCGTCAGCTAACCCGGTAGGCGGTTGCGGGAGAAGGAGTGAGCTACTGGTGTCAGTAGCGGGGACCATTGCGCGCCCAACCCGGCGCGCGCTTGCTTTGCTCGCTGCCGCCGTCTGCGCCACCGTCGGTGTCGGCCTGGTCGGGCCGACCGCCGCGCACGCGGATCCGTCCGCCTCGCAGCTGGAACACGGCATGGACTCGACCTGGTCCAAGATGGAGACCAACGGCGAGAAGCTGAAGCAGAACGAGGACGCGCTCGCGAAGAACGAGCGGAAGTCCAAGCAGCTGGGCAAGCAGATCGCGCCGCTGGAGAAGAAGGTCGACGCGATGTACAAGGAGGTCGGCACGTACGCGGCCGCCGCCTACCGGGGCGGCAACCTGTCCGCCCTCAACTCGATGCTGAAGTACGGCTCGCCGACCACCATGCTCGACCAGATGGCGACACTGGACCGGATGGCCGCCGATCAGCACGCCAAGGTCGCCAAGTACGAGAAGGCGAAGAAGAGGCTCGACGCCTCGAAGGCCAAGTACGACAAGCTCATCGCCAGCAACAAGGCGGAGGCCAAGAAGCTCTCGGCGCAGAAGAAGAAGCTTCAGTCCGACATGGCCACCATGCAGAAGCAGTGGATGAAGACGGCGGCCGCCCGGAAGAACACCGGCACCGCGCTGCCGCAGATGCCCTACATCCCCGGGCCGGGCGGCGTCGCGGTGCGCTACGCGATCGCCCACCTCGGCGACCCGTACGTGTGGGCGACCGCAGGGCCGAACACCTTCGACTGCTCCGGGCTGACCTCGGCCTCCTGGGCCGCCGCCGGCGTGCACATGCGCGCCTACACCTACAGCCAGTACGCGGCGTTCCCGCACGTCACCCGGGCCGACCTGCAGCCGGGTGACCTGGTGTTCTACAACGGCGGCGAGCACGTCGCCATCTACATCGGCAGGTACGACGGCACGAGCTACGTGATCCACGCGCCGCAGCCCGGTGAGTACGTCAAGGTGTCCACGCTCGACTACCCCGGTTCCTGGTACGGGGCGGTTCGACCCTGACACCGCGACACACGACTCGGTAGCCACCGAGGAGGGCCGGCCCCGCCACCACGTGGAGGCCGGCCCTCACCCTGTCCGGGGCGACCGCACGGCCGGGACCACCGGGTCGACGCCTCGGCCGGGCAGCGGGTGCCCGGTGAGCCGGCGCCGTCCTGAACTCGGGCCGTGCCGTCAGTGGTGGTTGTTGCGTTCGGCGATGAGCCGGGCGGTGATCGCGTCCGGTGCGCTGGGCCGGGCGAAGTGCCAGCCCTGGCCGACGTCGCAGCCGAACTCGCGGAGCCGGCTGGCCTGCCCGACCGTCTCCACCCCCTCGGCGATGACGGTCAGGTCGAGCGCGTGCGCCAGCTCCACCAGCGTCTCGACGATGCGCTCGTCCACCGGGTCCGGACCGCCGACACCGTTGTCGGTCGCGTCGGCCATCCCGGACACGAAGGAGCCGGCGATCTTGAGCGCGTGCACCGGCAGCCGGCGCAGGTAGGCGAGGTTCGAGTAGCCGGTGCCGAAGTCGTCGATGGCCAGCCGGACACCCATGTCGGTGAGCGCGTGCAGGGCCCGCAGCGGCTCGGCGGCCGGGCCCATGATCGCGCTCTCGGTCAGCTCCAGCACGAGCCGGTCGGCCGGCAGGCCGGTACTCGACAGCACCTCGGAGACCTCGTCGGTGAGGTGCTTCTCGTGCGCCTGCCGGACGGCCAGGTTGACGCTGACGAAGAAGTCGTCGGCGGCGATGTCCTGCCAGCGTTGGGCCTGCTCGCACGCGGACCGCAGCACCCAGCGGCCGAGCGGGACGATCGCGCCGGTCTCCTCGGCGAGGTTGATGAACCGGTCCGGCGGCAGCCAGCCGAGCTCCGGGTGCCGCCAGCGCACCAGCGCCTCCACCCCGCGCAGCCGGTTGTCCGCGAGCCCGACGAGCGGCTGGTACTCGACCACGAACTCGCCGTGCTCGACGGCGGCGGGCATGGCCGCGGCGAGCGAGTAGCGGGCGACCTCGCGGGCGTGCCGGTCCGGGTCGAACACCGCCAGCCGGCCGGCGCCCTCCGACTTCGCCCAGTACAGCGTGGTGTCGGCGGCCTGCATCAGCTCGGCGGCGGTGAACCGGTCGACCACCCGGTCGACCACACCCACGCACGCCGACACCGACAGCTCGTGCCCGCCGACCCGCAGCGGGTCGCGCAGCGCGGCCAGCGCCCGCTCGCCGCACCGCACCGGCTCGCCGTCCGCGTCGTCGATCAGGATCACGAACTCGTCCCCGCCGGTACGGGCTACCAGGCAGCCGGTGCGCCGCAGCGCCAGATCGAGCCGCTGCGCGACCGCGACGAGCACCCCGTCGCCGGTCTCGTGCCCGTACGAGTCGTTGACCGACTTGAAGCCGTCCAGGTCGAGGTAGCAGAGGCCGATGCCCCCGGCCGAGCCGGCAGCACCGGTACCGCCGGCCGAGCCGTTGCCGTTGTTGCCGCCGGTGCCGTGGGGGCTGCCGTTCGTGCCGGTGAGCGTCTCGTTCAGCCGCCTGAGCAGCAGCTCCCGGTTCGCCAGCCCGGTCAGCGGGTCGTGCCAGGCTTGGTATTCCAGCCGCGCCTCGAGCAGCCGGCGCTCGGTGGAATCCTCGATCATGGCCACCGCGTACTGGTGGCCGGCGGGCGCCTCGATCGTGGTCAGCGTCATCCGGCCCCAGACCAGCGCGCCGTCCCGGCCGGCGAACCGCCGCTCCAGCTGCACCGGGGTCGGCGTGCCGCTGAACAGCCCGGCCACCGCCGACCGGACCGCCCCGGCGTCCTGCGGGTGCGCGTACTCGTCGAGGCCGTGGCCGGCGAGCCCGTCCGGGTGGCGGCCGAGCAGGTCGCCGAGCGCCTGGTTGGCGTCCGCGATGCGCTGCTGGTCGTCGATCAGCGCGATGCCGATCGCCGCCTCGCTGAACACCGCCTGGAACCGGGCCTGGCTGACCGACAGCGCCTGCTCGGCCTGCCGGCGCGCGTCGACCAGGGCGAGCCGGATCGACTCCTGCTCGGCGAGGGTCCGTTCGCGCAGCGCGGCGGCGAACCCGTCGGCGAGCGCGGCGCGGATCTCCCGCCGCCGCTTCGCGGTACCGGCGGTCGCGGTGAGCGGGTCGTCGGTGAGCAGCGTGAGGGTCAGGCCGAGCGCGCCGGAATCGGTGACGTCCGCGGCGACCAGCGCGGCACCGACCTCGCGGGCCTGGTCCGGGTCGAACGTCGCGGCAGTGTGCAGCGCGACGATCCGATCGGACAGGTCGCTGAGGTAGCCGACCAGTTCATCGGACGACATCGGGACAAACGCGCGGTCGGCGATGCCCCGGGCCCAACGCTTGGTGAACCGGGTTCGCCGCGCGTCGACCTCCCTCGTCACGCCGAGCACCCCCCTCGACCCGGCTCGGTGCGGGTCGCGTGTGAATGAGAATACGACCGGAAACGAACCATGGAATGTCACAAGGGTTTACCGATCGATCCGCTGGCCGAGCGGGCGTCACGCGCAGAAGCGGTACGCGCGCACACCGGTACGACGCTCACCGTGCGCGGGTTTTCGGCCCCGGACGGCACGCCCGGTCGGCGAGGGGGCATCGGCCGTACGGTGGGGCGCCCGGGGCCAGCTTGGTAACGCTCCGGATACGAACAGGGGAAATATTCTCCTCGGACGGTGATTCGCTTGAAGGTTCCGTACCTGCGGCGCAGACTTGATGAGACCGGGGATGGCTCCCATCCCACCACTACCGCAATGGAGGAGCTATGTGCCTCCATACGCCGGAATGCCCCTCGGCGCTGGCCCTCGACCGGGAGGCGGCGCACGTCGTCTCGGCTCATCCGGAGCAGGGCTGGAGCCTGCTGTGCAACGGCGTCATCCTGTTCGAGGACGACGGGGAGATCCTCCCCGACGGCCACACCCTCGCACCGCCGGATACACGCTCCGTGATCGCTGGCGCCGGCGCGAAGCACTGACCCACCGTCGGCCGACACCGGCCACGGCAGCATGATCCGCATCGAATGTCCCGGGGCTTTGCCCCGGGATTCGTCGTTTCGGCGAAAAACCGGCCACCGCGCTTTGGGTAGCCTTCAATGCCATGGGTGACCACGCGGTACACGCGACGTTTCTGCCGGGCGACCCGGCGCGACGTGGCACCTTCGCATTCTGGCGGTCGGACGGTCGGATATCCGACACCGATTCGCAGTTCGTTGTCGCTCAATCGGCGTACGGACGGATTCGCCGGCACCGCATGCCCGCCCACATCCTGCCGATCGAGGCCGCCGTACGCCGGTTGCTCGACGGCGACGACGACACCGACTCGGCCCGGGCCTGGCGTGCCGTCGTGCTGTCCGGGCTCGGCCAGCTCGCCGCCGGCCGGCTCGCCCCCGGCCGCAGCGCCACCGGCACCGCCGCCTGGCGGGTACTCCCGGATCCGGCCGCGGCCGACTGGCTGCACCGGTGCGCGGCGGCGATGCCGCCGGAGGCGTACGCGGCGCCGACAGCGGGCACCGGCCGGGCGCTGCTGCGTACCCCGGAATCGCTGATCAGCGCCTGCTGGGACGCCCTCGCGGACACCCTCGCCCGCACCGCCGACGGCGGGGCGCACCTCGGTACCGCGGTGGACTCCGACGCGGCGCGCCTCGATGCCGTCGCCGGGTACGCCGCGGACGAGCCGCTGCCGGCGGAGCCGTACCGGCGGTTGCTGACCGCGATCGACACCGAGCTGGCCGGCTCGGTCCGGCTGGTGCTGCGGCTGTGCCTACCCACGCCGGTCGCGGCGGGCGACCCGGTCGCGGCGACGGTGCCGGCAGCGCCGGTCGCGGCGACGATGCCGGCAGCACCGGTCGCGGCGGGGGAAACCCCGGCAAGCGACGGGTTCTCGGTGGCGCTGGCGATGCGCAGTGCCGGGGATCCGAGCCTGGTGGTCGAGCTGGCCCGGCTGTGGTCGGCGCCGAGCGAGGTGCTGGACCGGTTCGGTGCGGACGCGGAAACCGACGTACTGCTGGCGTTGCGGCGCGCGGCCCGGGTGTGGCCCCCGCTGTCGGCCGCACTGGCCGAACACGCGCCGAGCGCGCTGCCGCTGGCGGACGAGGACGTGGACGGGCTGTTCGAGGCGGCAGCGGCGCTCGGTACGGCCGGCGCCGACGTGTTGTGGCCGGCCGAGCTGATCGACCACTCGCCCCGGCTCGCCGCCACCACGAAGCGGCCCGCGGCGACCGGCCCGGCCGCGTTCGGACTCGACGAGCTGCTCGACTTCCAGTGGCAGGCCACCCTGGACGGCACCGAGCTGACCGAGGACGAGCTGACCGCGCTGGCCGAGGCGAAGCGGCCGCTGATCCGGCTGCGCGGCCGGTGGGTGCGGGTGGACCGGTCGCTGGTCGCCCGGCTCCGGCGGCGCCGGCAGCGGGTCGGCGGTGGCCAGGCCCTGGCTGCCGCGCTCACCGGCACCCTGTCCACGACCGACGGCGAGGTGCCGTTCACGCCGGACCGGCCGCTGGCCGAGCTGGTCGAGCGGCTGGCCGGGGCGGGTGCGGACGTGCCGCCGCCGGACGGGCTGGACGCCACACTGCGGCCGTACCAGCGCCGCGGTCTCGGCTGGCTGGCGGCCATGACCGGCACCGGGTTGGGCGGCTGCCTCGCCGACGACATGGGGCTGGGCAAGACGCTGCAGATCATCGCGCTGCACCTGCATCGCCGTACCCTCCACTGTGGACCTACCCTGGTCTGCTGCCCGGCCTCGCTGCTGGGCAACTGGGAGCGCGAGGTGCACCGGTTCGCGCCGGGCATCGCGGTGCGCCGGTTCCACGGCAGCAACCGGGATCTCGGCGAGCTGGCCGGCGACGAGATCGTGCTGGCGAGCTACGGCGTACTGCGCGCCGACACCGCCACGCTCGCCGGCGCGCGGTGGGGGCTGGTGGTCGCGGACGAGGCGCAGGCGGCGAAGAACCCGCTGTCGCGCACCGCGAAGGCGCTGCGCGCCGTGCCGGCGGTGGCCCGGATCGCGCTGACCGGTACCCCGGTGGAGAACCGGCTCACCGACCTGTGGTCCATAGTGGACTGGACCACGCCGGGGCTGTTGGGCCCGCTGGCGGACTTCCGGCGCCGGATCGCGATCCCGGTCGAGCGGTACGGCGACGCCGACGCCACCCGCCGCCTCGCCACCCTGACCCGGCCGTTCCTGTTGCGGCGGCGCAAGAGCGACCCCGGCATCGCACCGGAGCTGCCACCGAAGACCGAGACCGACGAGCTGGTCCCGCTGACACCCGAACAGACCACGCTGTACGAGGCGGTGGTGCGCGACACGATGGCCGAGATCGAGGCGGCCGAGGGCGTCGCCCGGCGCGGCCTGGTGCTGAAGCTGCTCACCGCGCTGAAGCAGATCTGCAACCATCCCGCGCAGTACCTCGGCGAGCCGGGGCCGCTGGCCGGCCGGTCCGGCAAGCTGGCCGCGCTGGACGAGCTGCTCGACGTGATCCTCGCCGAGGGCGAATCGGTGCTGGTGTTCAGCCAGTACGTGCAGATGTGCCGGCTGCTGGAGCGGCACCTGGCCGACCGCGGTGTGGACACGCTGCTGGTGCACGGCGGGCTCGGGGTGCACCAACGCGAGGAGCGGGTACGCCGGTTCGACGAGGGCGGCGCGCCGGTGTTCCTGCTGTCGCTCAAGGCCGCCGGCGTCGGGCTCAACCTGACCAGGGCCAGCCACGTCATCCACGTCGACCGGTGGTGGAACCCGGCGGTCGAGGACCAGGCGACCGACCGGGCGTACCGGATCGGCCAGGACCGGCCGGTGCAGGTACACCGGCTGGTCACCGAACACACCGTGGAGGACAGGGTGGCGAAGCTGATCGCGGACAAGCGGGCGCTCGCCGACGCGGTCGTCGGTACCGGCGAGACCTGGCTGACCGAGCTGTCCGACACCGAACTCGCCGACCTGGTGGCGCTGGCATGACCGAGCGGGGGCGCCGGGTCGCGACGTCACCGGCCCGACACGGCGCGGCGCCGGACCGGGAGATCGTGATCGGGGACGTGGCGCCGGCGGCGCGGCGCCGGTTCGGCGCGACCTGGTGGTCCCGGGCGTGGCTGGATGCGTTGCAGCAGCAGGCACTGATCGACCCGAACCGGCTGCCGCGGGGCCGCACGTACGCCCGGTCCGGCGCGGTGCGCGATGCGGTGGTGACCGCCGGCGCCGCGGCGGCGCGCGTGCGCGGCAGCCGACCCACGCCGTACGAGGTCGAGGTCCGGGTGGCGACGTTCGACGGTGCCGAGTGGGGCCGGGTCCTGGACGTGATCGGCGGCCGGCTCGCGCACGCCGCCGCGCTGCTCGACGGCGAGCTGCCACCGTCCATCGTGGACGATGTGGCGGCGGCCGGGCTGCCGCTGCTGCCCGGCCCGCGCGAGCTGACCGTCTCCTGCAACTGCCCGGACCGGGCGGTGCCGTGCAAGCACGCCGCGGCGCTGTGCTACGTGCTCGCCGACCTGCTCGACACCGATCCGTTCGCGCTGCTGCTGTTGCGCGGCCGGCCCCGTACCGCGGTGCTCGGTGCCCTGCGCGACCGCCGCGGCAGCACCACACCGGCCCCGGCACCGTCCCTTGTGGACACCGTTGCCGCGGCGGAGGCGTACGCGCGGGTGCCCGCACCGCTGCCCGCGCCACTGCGGCCGCCGGCCGAGCCCGGCACCCCCGTACCGCTGCCGGCGATCGACGGCGTCGACCTGGACGCGCTGGCCGCGCTCGCGGCGCGGGCCGCCCGCCGCGCCCACGACCTGCTGTCCTGACCGGCACCGCCGCCGCACCGCCACCGGCGTCGGCGTGGTCGGCGGCCTGGCGGCGGCCACACCATGCCGGACCGTCACATGCCCGGCATGGTGTGGCCGGCCGGCATCGCGAGTTGCATCGCGACCAACAGGTACGCCATCGTCAGCGCCATCGCGGCGAGCGACACCCGTACGGCCACCGGGTGCGCCGCGCCGCCGGACCCGGTCACCGCGCCGCCCCCGGTCCCGGCTACCGTGCCGTCCCCGGCCGGCAGCTGGCCCGTCGCCCAGCCCAACGCGGTCAACCCGCAGCAGAGCACCAGCACCCAGACGATCAGTTCGAAGCCGGGCCGCGGCAGCGCGAACATGCAGGCCATGCCCGCGTGCCCGACCGCGGCGGCGAACCAGGGCAGGCTCGGCCGGTACCGCCGGAGCCGAGCCGCGCCGAGCACCGCCGAGCCGACCGCGCAGACCCCGAACGCCACCTCGCCGGCGACCGCGGGTACCGCCAGCGCGCCGGACGGCACCAGCATGGCGACCATGCCGATCGCCATGACCAGGTGACCGGTGTGCCAGACCCGCTCCGCGCGGGCGGCACGGCGCACGTGCCGCAGATGCACCACGGTGATCCCGGCAAGCGCCAGGATCGCGACCAGCCGCAGCCACAGCGGCAGCAACGGTTCCGACACGGTGGCCTCCTCCGGTCCGGACGACGGGGTCCTACCGGGGCAGACGACGCGGCAGCACGAATGTCATCGCCGACCCTGTGGGGATGCGCCAACGGCGACGCCGGGTGCCCACGGGTACGCCGGCGTCACGGCGATGCGGGCCAGCGCCACGCGACGCCGCGGGATGGTGTGGTGCGACCCGGGCAGCCGGGCGACGGCGCGGGTCAGCCGGTGTGCGAGTCGGTGGCGGGGTCGTCGGCGCGGGCGGCGAGCAGGTCGGCGCGGGCCCGGGCCACCCGGGACCGGATGGTGCCGACCGGGCAGCCGCACACGGTCGCCGCCTCGGCATAGTCCAGGCCGAGGATCTGCGTCAACACCAGCGACTCCCGCCGGTCCGGGTCGAGCCCGGCGAGCAGTTGCACCGTCTCCACCAGCTCGACGAACCCGGCGCCGCCCTGGTAGGCGCGCAGCTGCCGGTGCTCGGCCGCCCGGATCCAGTCGGCGTCGACCGTGCGTGGCCGCCGGTACCGGGTACGGATGTGGTCGGTGACCACGTGCCGCGCGATCGACAGCAGCCAGGTACGGGCGGTGGACCGGCCGGCGAAGCGGCCCAGGGCGCCGAAGGCACGCAGGTACGTCTCCTGGGCGAGGTCGTCGGCCCGCTGCGGGTCGGTGAGGTGCGCGACGAGCTGCCAGACGTCGCGCTGGGTGGCCCGGATGAACGCCTCCGCGGCGTTCCGGTCACCGGCACCCGCGGCGAGCGCCCACGCGGTGAGCTGCGCATCGTCACGCGCCGGGTGTCCCACGCCGCTCCCTTCGCGACCGGTCCGGGCCGGACCGTCGGCGCCGTCCCGTTTGCCCCGGGACAGCAGTTCGACGAAACGTAGAACAGGGTACGGGCCGCTCCCCGGCCGACCGCAGCCGGGCGCCGGGAACTCGACGGCCACCGCCGACGACTGTCACAGGCATGGAGTGTGAGCAGTGTCGTACGGCGCTGTCGGCGCAGCTGGACGGCGAGACCGAGCCGGTACCGGCCGAGTCGACCGATCAGCACCTGGCCGGGTGTGCGGCGTGCCATTCCTGGCAGCGGCAGGCGACCGCACTGACCCGGCGGTTGCGGGTCCGGCCGGCGGTGGCCGAGCCGGACCTGACCGACCGGGTACTGGCGACGGCCTGGCCGACGCGCGCCGGCGCCGGTCGCCGCTGGCGGATCGCGCTCACCGTGGTCGCCGCGGCGCAGCTGGCGCTCGGGCTGGCGCAACTGCTCGGCTGGCACGCGGGGATGCCGGCGTCCAGCGGGCACGACATGGGCGCGCACCTGTTCGACGAGAGCACGGCGTGGAACGTGGCGCTGGGCGTGGGCATGGCGTGGGTGGCCTGGCGGTCCCGCGCCGCGGCCGGGCTGATTCCGGTGGTCGGCGGCTTCCTGGTGCTGCTGACCGCGTTCTGCATCCGTGATCTGGCCGCCGGCACGGTGACCGCGATGCGGGTCTCCGAGCACGGCTTGCTGTTGATCGGCTTCACCCTGATGCTGATGGTCCGCCGGGCCGCCACCGACGGTACCCGCGGTCCGGTCGCGCGCTCGGACGAGACGGCGGACGGCGTGCCGCACCGGCCGACCACGGGCGACGCGCCGACCCCGCTGGTACCGCCGGAGCACCCGGGCCGCCGGCTCCGCCCGGTCAACCGCCGGCGCGCCGCTTGACCGGCCCGGGAACGACGCCACAAACGGAGCAGACTCCCGCAGTTGCGGACGACTGAGACACTCTGCTGCGTTGTCGTCGCCTCGATTCCCGGAGCCCGCCGCATGGACGATCCGATCCCCGCCGCACGATCGCGCCGGGTCCGGTGGTGGCTCGGCGGGGCGGCCGCCGTCCTGGCCGTCGCGGCGGCCGTCGGCGCGGTCCGGTGGAGCGCCGCCGGGCGGTACGACCCGGTGCGCCGGCCGTGCGACCTGGTCGACGTGTCGCCGCTGCGGACCGCCGACCCGTTCGCGACCGACCGGTCCCGCTCGGTGCCGACGCACGACGACGGGACCGGTGGGGAGACCGGGCTCCGGGTCGACTACTGCACCGGCGGATACGACCTGCACGCGGCTGCCGGCGGCGCCAACAGCCTGGTCCGAGTCGCGTTCGCGGTCTATCCGTCCCGGCACCAGGCCGCCCGGGCGTACGTGCACAGCAGAGGCGGCGACCTCCGTGGCGCCACCGGCGACGTCTCACTGCCGACACCGCAGCGGGTCGTCCCGAGCCCGGGCCCGTTCACCGACGCGACCGGCCTCGGCGTGCCCACCGCGTTCTGTACCGCGAAGGCCACCGGCGCCGATGCGTACGCGGTCGGCGGCGGCTACCTGATCGCCGTGCGCGAGGAGAACCTGCTGCTGGAGGTGTACGTCGAGCTGACCGGTGAGCGGATGACCCAGGACCGGCACCGGTGGGCGGCCGCCGCGATCACCCGCGCCACCGTCGCCAGGCTGCGCTCGCACGCCGGGACCCGCTCGTGAGTACCTCGTCCGACCCCACGCCGACCGGCCCCGAAGCCCACCCCGACCCAGTCGAGCCGGCCGACCCGGTCGAACCCGAACGTTGCCCGGCTGGGCCGACCGAGCCCGATGCACCCGACCCCGACCCAGTCGAGCCGGCCGAACCCGAAGCTGGCGGCCCCGGGCCGGACGTCGATGGGCCGGCCGTCGAGCCCGGGGGTGCGCCGGTGTCCGCGGTCGCCGACGCGCCGGTGGCCGACGCGGCGCGGCCGGGGCGGCGGCGCCGGGCGGCACTGGCCGGGCTGGCCGGTGTCGTGCTGCTGGCGGTCGTGGCGGGGTTGGTGGTCGGCGTGCACCGGTGGAACGATCCGACGATCGCGCCCACCGCGACGCGGCAGGCTCTCGGCTCGCTGCCCGCGCCCGGGCGGATCTGCGAGGTACAGGTGGCCGATCAGGGCTGGTCGGTGGCCCGGGAGGAGGGCAGGATCCGGTACGCCGCGGTGCTCCGCAACCCGTGCCCGGACGGCGCCTACGCGATCTCCGTACGGGTGCGGCTGCGGCCGGCGCCCGGCCGGTCGGCCGGCGTCTTCGGCGACGGCACCGACGTCACGCAGGTTCAGGCGCTCGCGCCGGGCGCCGAGACCGCGATCACCGGCCAGTTCTTCAGCCAGGAACACGCCGACGACGGCTGGCTCGGCTCGGTCACCGGCATCAGCGTGCAGGTCGTCGGCGCCGGGTGGATCCCGGTGGACCGGATCGCCGCCGCGGGCAAGGCGTACGCCGGCCTCGACGCACCGCTGCACCAGAGCGACCATCGGGCACCTGCGTGTCTTCGGCACGACGACTGACACCCGCGGCTACCAGGCGACCGCCCGGATCGGGTTCGAGCTCCATCTCGACCACCGGTCCCGGCAGTACGTGCAGTACGTCGTCGTGGTGCTCCGGGATCGGCACGGCCGCATCCTGGCCGGCGATCTCGACCCTCTGGTCGTGGTGGACGAGCCGATGTGCGACCGGTCCGACGAGGCGTCCACGGCCGCGTTGTCCGCCGGCAGGTGCCAGGAGAGCGACACGGTGCGGCTGCCCGCCGGCACCGACCTGTCCCGGCTGGAGCTGTACTGGCAGCCCCGGATGGACCGGGCCGCCGGCTGACGCGTACCCGGTTGCCCGCGGCGGGTTCGACGCGGGGCCGTCGCCCCGGCGGGCCCGGTCTCGGCGGCCAGCTCGACCACCGGCGTGGCGAGGACCGGGTCTGGACGGTCGCCTCGGGGTCAGGCGAGCAGGTGCGGGTTGTCGGTGGTGACGGCGGCGACGCCGAACGCGCGGGCCCGGTCCAGGGTCTCCGGATCCGGTACCGGCCAGGCGTCGATCGCGATGCCGGCGTCGTGCACCGAGGCGACCAGGTCGGCGGTGAGGTTGCGGATGCCCAGCGCGAGCCAGGACGCGTCGACGGCCCGGGCCTGCTCGACCGCGTCCGCCGGCGAGGACGGCAGGATCAGCGCTCGCGCCACCTCCGGTACCGCCTCGCGCACCGCGGCGAGGATCTCGGCGTGGTGCGACGCGGCGTACACCCGGTCGGCGAGGCCCCGATCGCGCACCAGCGCGGCGAACCCCGGTACCGCCTCGATCGCCTTGATCTCGGTCTGTACCGGGATGTCGATGGCGTCGAGCACCTCCGCGTAGGTGGGGATGTGCTCGCCGCCGCCGGCGTCCAGCGCCTGCAGCTGGGCCAGGGTGAGCTCGGCGACGGCACCGGTGCCGTCGGTGGTGCGGTCCACCGTGGCGTCGTGCACGACGACGAGGTGGCCGTCCGCCGAGCGGCGGATGTCGAGCTCGACCTCGTCGGCGCCGACCGCCTGAGCCCGGCGGAACGAGCGGAGCGTGTTCTCCGGCTCCAGTCCGACCGCGCCGCGGTGCCCGATGATGCGGATTCGGTCAGACATGTTTCTCCACGGCCTTCCGTACCTTGTCCGCGCCCTTGCGCAGCTGGCTGGCGACGTCGGCGAAGACCGTACCGGCGGGCTGGTTGTCCGTCCAGATCTTCTGCAGCCCGGTGTAGATCATGACATCGGCGTTCGGCACCCACAGCGTGACGTCGTCGGCCTTGCGCGCGATCGCGAGTTGCTTGGTGGCGGTGGAGAAGCTCGGGTCGGCGGCGAGCCGCTTCGCCAGGTCCGGCTCCTTCGTCGCGGCGGGAACCACGGGCAGGTAGCCGGTCTGCAGCGCCCAGTATGCGGCGCTGGCCGGTTTGGCGCAGTACTCGATGAACGCCCACGCGGCCTGCTTGCGTTCCTTGCCCGCGTAGGCCATGATGCCGAACCCACCGCCGCCGGTCGGCACGGCCTGCTTGTCCTTCTTGGGTACGAACGCGGTGCCGAGTTCCCAGCCGGCCTTCTGCGCCGCCTCGGTCGTCCCCTGCAGGCCGCCGGTCGAGGTGACCAGCGTGGCGATCAGCTGGTTCTGCAGGTCGACCGGCGGGCTGTCGGACATGTAGGCCACCTTGTCGTCGAAGATGAGCTTGCGCTGCCACTCGCCGGCCGCGACCGCGGGGTCCTGGTCGATCCGGATGTCCAGCCCGTCGGAGTACGCGCCGCCCCACTGCCATACCGAGCCCTGGAACTGCCAGTGCCCGTCGATCTTCTGGTACGCCTCCATCTTGACCTGCTTGCCCTTGACCTTCAGGCCCTTGAGCTGCTTGGCCCACCCGCGCCACTCGTCCCAGGTGGCCGGGCCGCGGTCGGGCAGCCCCGCCTTGGCGAAGAGCGTCTTGTTGTAGTAGAAGATCGGCGTCGACCGGGCGAACGGCACCCACCAGACCTTGTCCTTCAGCACACCCTCGGACAGCAGCTCCGGGTGGTAGGCGGTGCGCTGGAGTCCGGCGCCGAAGTAGCCGTCCAGCGGCTCCAGCAGGTCGTTGAGGTAGAACGTGTGCCAGGCCGGCGCGGACAGGGTGACCAGATCGGGGATCTTCCGGGCCTGAACCGCGGCGGTGACCTTCTGCGTCACGTCGTCGTAGCTGCCCTGGAACTGGGTCTCGACGTACACGTCGGACTGGGACTCGTTGAACCGCTTGGCCAACTCGTTCAGCGCGGCCCCGGGTTTCGCCGCGTACGCGTGCCAGACCACCACCCGGGTGCGCTTGGCGTACCGCTGCGGGACCTTGTTGCCGGTCGCCTGCGCAAAACCGTTGTCTCCGGCGGCTTTCCCGCCGCCGCATCCGGTCAGTGCGAGTGCCGCGCCGCCGGATGCCACGAGCAGCGACCGGCGGGAGAGTCGAGCGGGGATCGTCATGGTCGGTGCTCCGTTCTGGCGGGGCCGGAGGTGGCGCGGCGGTCGGGGGGTGGACCGCCGCGCCACCTCCACGGTGGAGCGTCAGACGTGCTTCTCGATGTTCTTGCGCACCTTGTCGGTGGCCTTCTTCAGCTGCCCGGCCACGTCGGTGAACACCTGCTTGGCCGGCGTGTTGTTGGCCCAGATCTTCTGCAGCCCGGTGTAGATGAGGATGTTGGCGTTCGGCACCATCAGCCGCACCTCATCCTCCTTGCGGACGATGTCGAGCTGCTTGACCGCGGTGGAGAAGTTCGGGTCGTTGGCGAGCCGCTTCTTCAGGTCGGGCTCGTCCACCGCCGCGTTGATCACCGGCAGGTAGCCGGTGGTCAGGGTCCAGTAGGCGGAGTTCTCCGCCTTGCCGCAGAACTCGATGAACTTCCACGCGGCCTGCTTGCGGTCCTTCGGCGAGTACGCCAGCATACCGAAGCCGCCGCCGCCGGTCGGTACGACCTGCTGCTCCTTCTTCGGCACGAACGCCGTGCCGACCTCCCACTTGCCCTTCTCGGCGGCCTCCGTCATCCCCTGCAGCCCGCCGGTGGAGGTGACCAGGGTGGCGATCAGCTGGTTCTGGAAGTCGACGCTGGGGCTGTCGGCCATGTAGGACATCTTGTCCTTGAAGATGAGCTCGCGCTGCCACTCGCCGGCGGCCACCGCCGGCTCCTGGTCGATCGCGACGTTCAGACCGTTGGAGTACGCGCCGCCCCACTGCCAGACGGAGCCCTGGAACTGCCAGTCGCCGTCGATCTTCTGGTACGCCTCCATCTTGACCTGCTTGCCCTTGACCTTCAGGCCCTTGAGCTGCTTGGCCCACCCGCGCCACTCGTCCCAGGTGGCCGGGCCGCGGTCGGGCAGCCCCGCCTTGTGGAACAGCGTCTTGTTGTAGTAGAAGATCGGCGTCGAACGGGCCAGCGGCAGCCACCAGAGCTTGTCCTTGAGCACGCCCTCGGACAGCAGCTTCTGGTTGTAGGCCGAACGCTTCAACCCCGAGCCGAAGTAGCCGTCCAGCGGCTCCAGCAGGTCGTTGAGGTAGAAGTTGTGCCAGTTGACCTCGGAGAAGGTGACCAGATCCGGGATCTTCTTGGCCTGCACCGCGGCCGTGACCTTCTGCGCCGTCTCGTCGTAGCTGCCCTGGAACTGGGCCTCCACGTACACGTCGGTCTGCGACTCGTTGAACCGCTTCGCCAGCTCGGTGATCGCCACGCCGGGATTCCCGAGTACGCGTGCCAGACCACGACGCGGGTGCGCTTGGCGTACTTGTCCGGGACCTTGTCGCCGGACGCCTGGGCGAAGCCGTTGCCGCCGCCGCTACCACCGCCGCACCCGGCGGCGGTGAGGGCGAGTGCCGCACCGCCGGACGCGGCCAGCAGCGAGCGTCGGCTCAGCCGGGCAGGAGCAACCATGCTGTTCTCCGTTTCCGTTCCCGCGTCGAGTACGCGGTGGTGTCCAATGTGGAGGATGGGGCGGGCTCAGGGCTCAGCCCTTGGTGGCGCCTTGAGTGAGGCCGGCGACGATCTGTCGTTGGGCGAAGAAGAAGACGATCAGCACGGGCACGATGACCAGCACGGTAGCGGCCATGATCGCTCCCCAGTTGTTGTAGCCCTCCTGGGTCTTGAGGAACAGCAACCCGATGGGAACGGTGCGCATGTTGGTCGAGTTGGTGACGATCAGCGGCCAGATGAAGTCGTTCCACTTGGCCACCAGGGTGATCACGCCGGCGGTGATCAGCATCGGCCGGGACAGCGGCAGTACCACCTGGATCATGGTGCGAAGGTGGCCGGCGCCGTCCACCTTCGCCGCGTCCAGCACCTCGCCCGGCAGCGTCAGCATGTGCTGCCGCAGCAGGAAGGTGGCGAACACCGATCCGAGGCCCGGGAAGATCAGCCCCTGGTACGTGTTGATCCAGCCGAGGTCGGAGATGGTGAGGTAGTTTGGCAGCAGCGTGACGTGACCGGGCACCATCATCGCGCCCAGCAGCACCCCGAACAGCACCTTCTTGAACGGGAACCGCAGGAACGCGAAGGCGTACGCGCAGAGCGTGGCGCACAGCATCTCGCCCACGGTGCCGATCGCGGTGACGATCAGCGAGTTGAGGAAGAACCGGCCGAACGGTGCGGCATGCCAGGCGTCCGCGAAGTTCGCCCACCGCAGGTGCAGCGGGTTCGGCAGCCAGGTCGGCGGGTAGGTGTAGATGTCCGCGGTCGGCTTGAGCGCCGAGGTGACGAGCCAGTAGATCGGGCCCAGCACCACGCACGCCACCACCACGAGCAGCACGTACCGCAGCACTCGGCCGCCGCGGCTGGACCGCCGGGCCGGACTGTCCACAGTGGAGGTCGTCACCGGTAGTGCACCTTCCGCTCGAGGAACCGGGCCTGCAGCGCCGTGATGATGACCAGGACGACGAACATCAGCATCGCGGCGGCGGCCGCGTGGCCGGCGTCGAACGCCTTGAACGCCTGCCGGTAGATGAACCAGCTGAGGATCGTGGTCGAGTTGCCCGGTCCGCCACCGGTCATCAGCGCGATGATGTCGAACGCCTGGAAGGTCCCGATCGTCGTCGTGATCACGAGGAAGAACGTGACCGGCGACAGCATCGGGAAGGTGATCTTCCGGAACGTGTGCCACGGCCCGGATCCGTCGATCGCCGCCGCCTCGTACAGGTCGCGCGGCACGTTCTGCAGGCCGGCGAGGTAGACGGTGGCGATGAACCCCATGTTCTTCCACAGGTAGACGATGATCAGCCCGGGCAGCGCCCACTTCGAGCTGGTCATCCAGTTCGGCGAGGCGAGCCCGACGGCGCCGAAGATCGGCCGCAGCAGGCCGTAGTTCGGGTCGAAGATGAACAGCCAGATGGTGCCGATCGCGGCGCCGGACAGGATGTGCGGCGCGAACGCCATCGTCCGGACGAACCCGCGGCCGATCAGCTTCTCGTTCAGCAGTACCGCGATCGCCAGGCCCAGCACCATGCTGCCGAGCACGATGCCGAGCACGAAGATCACGGTGATCCGCAGCGTGTCCAGGAAGTCGCTGTCGGTCAGCAGGTCGGTGTAGTTGGCCAGGCCGACGAACTCCTTCACCGGCGCCAGCATGTTCCAGCTGGTCAGGCTCAGGTACGCGTTGTAGATGACCGGCCAGTACGCGAACACGATGACGAAGAAGAAGTTCGGCACGATGAACGCGAGGAACAGCAGGTACTCGCGCAGGTGCCGGGGCCGCCGCCGGCGTGGTGGCGGACGGTCACCGGTACCTACCGTGTCGGCCGAACGGGCACCGGCCCGGGCGTCGACCGCTGACATGCGAGCCCTCCGTCGTTTCAGGTCCGGCCGCCAGAGCCGAGACGACCGGCCGCGGGGTCCGGCAGTGGACCTGCCGAAGCCCCGGTGACCAGCGTGCTTGAGACTTCTAACACGAGAATCCGTTTGGATCACGCAAAGTTAACATCGCCGAATCCCCCGAGCAAGACCCCTTCGAGCGGCACTTCGATGAACCCTTCCCGGCCCCGGATGGACCGGCCCCGGCGAGAGCATCAGGAAAGACAACAGCGCCGTACCTGCTTCGATCCGAAGCGGGCACGGCGCTGGTGGCGGCAACACGCCGCCCGGCTCAGCCGACGATGAGTTCCAACGGCGGCGAGACCGGCTCGACACTGCCCCGCAGCCGGGCCCGCTCCGCCGCGAACACGGTCAGATGGCTGGTCAGTGAGTCGCGCGGCCCGGAGAAGATCCGGGACGCATCGCCCGTCTCCAGCGCCGACACGAACCCGTCCATCAGTCCGGCGTCGCCGCCGCCGTGCCCGCCGGCTGCGCTGGCGTCACCGACGGTGGTGGTGTCGATGATGTGGTGCGTGTCGGTCAGGAAGTCGAACACGTCGAGCTTCTCGCCGTCGCCGGTCAGCTCGCCCCGGGTCCCGAACAGCTTCGTCTCCCGGTGCCCCTGCCGGCTGAACCCGGTCATGGTGAACACCGCGGTCGTACCCGACGGGTACTCCATGTTCACCACCTGGTGGTCCACCACGTCGTTGTCGCTGTCGTACACGCACCGCCCGTACGGGCCGTGCCGCAGCGCGTCGCCCAGCGCCTCGGCCGTGAACTCGTCGACGAGGACGTCGAGCGGCCAGCCGCGGTCGCCCTGGACCAGCCGGTCGAAGTAGAACCGCTTCGCCGAGAACGGGCAGTCCGGCTCCACCGAGCAATCCAGGCACCGGTCGGCGGCGCCGGCCGGCTTGTGCGCGCGGGTGAAGTGCGACAGCCGGCCGAAACTGGACACCCGCGTCGGGGCCTCACCCAGCACGTACTGCAGCCAGTCGATGTCATGGCACGACTTCGCCAGCAGCATGAACGTCGACTCGTCGGCGCGCCGCCAGTTGCCCCGGACGTACGAGTGGGCCTGGTGCCAGTAGCCGACCGGCTCCAGGTGCTGCACGCTCATGATGTCGCCCAGCAGCCCGTCGTCGACGACCTGCTTGACCGCCTGGGTGTACGGCGTGTAGCGCATCACGTGACCGACGGCGAACAGCACGCCGGCGGCCTCGGCGGCGCCCACCATCTGCCGGCACTCGGTCTCGGTCGGCGCCAGCGGCTTCTCCACCAGCACGTGCAGGCGGTGCTTCAGGAACTCGAGTACCGGCTCGGTGTGCATCCGGTCCTGGGTGCAGACGAGCACGGCGTCGACCAGCGGCGGGCCGGCGGCGAGCCGCTGGGCGAGGGACTGCCAGTCGGGGTACGCATGCTCGGCCGGGATCTGATGCTGCGCGGCGAACCGCTCCCGGCGCACGTCGCGGGGCTCGGCCACGGCGACGACGCGAGCCCGGTCAGGGTGCTCCAGCGCCCAGCGGGCGTACGCGTTGCCGCGGCTTCCGGCGCCGACGACGGCGAGGGTGACAGGTGAGGACACCCGGCCGACGCTACTGGCGGCCCGCCCGGCCAGGGAAGGGCCCCGCGCCACGTTCACGCTCCGTGCCCCGGTGATCTCCACGACTGCCGTCTCGGGGGCACCCGAGCGGGCCGGGCCGTCGGTACCCCGACGTAGGCTCGGCGGGTGATCCGAGAGACGAAGGCCGCCGCGACCGCGGAGGCGGAGAGCCCGCTGTCGCTCAAGCGGCGAGCCCGGCGAATGGGACGCATCCTCGCCGAGACGCACCCGGATGCGCACTGCGAGCTCGACTTCACCAACCCGCTGCAGCTCGCCGTGGCCACCATCCTGTCCGCACAGTCGACCGACAAGAAGATCAACGAGGTCACGCCGAAGCTGTTCGCGCGGTACCCGACCGCGGCCGCGTACGCCGGCGCCGACCGGGCCGAGCTGGAGGAGCTGATCCGGCCGA
This sequence comes from Actinocatenispora sera, assembly GCF_018324685.1. Taxonomy (NCBI): domain Bacteria; kingdom Bacillati; phylum Actinomycetota; class Actinomycetes; order Micromonosporales; family Micromonosporaceae; genus Actinocatenispora; species Actinocatenispora sera. The sequence continues at coordinate 785,638 of NZ_AP023354.1, forward strand.
CCGGCTTCTACCGGAACAAGGCGACCTCGCTGATCAAGCTCGGCGCCGCGCTGGTGGAGAGGCACGACGGCGAGGTGCCGGGCCGGATGACCGACCTGGTGGCGCTGCCCGGGATGGGTCGCAAGACGGCGAACGTGATCCTCGGCAACGCCTTCGACGTCCCGGGCATCACCGTCGACACGCACTTCGGCCGCCTGGTCGGCCGCTGGCGGTGGACCGCGGAGACCGACCCGGTCAAGATCGAGTTCGCGGTCGGCGACCTGTTCGAGAAGCGCGACTGGACGATGCTGTCGCACCGGGTGATCTTCCACGGCCGGCGGGTCTGCCACGCCCGCAAGCCCGCCTGCGGCGCCTGCACCCTCGCCAAGCTCTGCCCGTCGTACGGCACCGGCCCGACCGACCCGGTGGCGGCCGGGAAACTGTTGAAGGGCCCGCGGGTCGCCGAGCTCGCGGCCGCCGCGGGCGTCCCGGCCCCATGACCCCTGCCCGACCCGCCGGCCGCCGCCGGCGGACGCATCGGCCGGCCGGCCCGGCAGGTGGCGGTCTCGCGCGCCGGCTGCTGCTGCCGGGGGTGATGTTCGTACTGCTCGCGGTGGCGGCGGGCTGCGGCGACGGCGGCGGATCGGCCCGGCATGGCGACGGCGGATCGGCCCGGCACCCGGCGACACCGTCCGCCGGTGCGAGCGGTGCGGCGGCTGCCTGGTTCGCCGCCTGCCCGGCCCCGCGTGGTCCGGCCACCGGCACGCCGAAGCCGCCGGCGGTCACGCTGAGCTGCGCGCACGACGGTCGCTCGGTGCCGATCGCCCGGGCGTACGGGAAGCCTACGGTGATCAACCTGTGGGCGTCCTGGTGCGGCCCGTGCCGCCAGGAACTGCCGCAGATCCAGGCGTACGCGAGGACGCACCCGGACGTCGTCGTGCTCACGGTGGACACCCGCGACACCGAGGCCGCCGGGCTGTCGTTCGCGCGGGCTGCGGGCGTGCGGCTGCCCACGCTGTACGACCCGAAGCAGCAACTGCTCGCCGGCGTGCACCGCGCCGCGCTACCCACCACGCTGCTGCTGCGGGCCGACGGCAGCCTCGCCTACACGTACAACTCGACCGCGCTGACCGCCGACTCGCTGGCGGCGCTGGTGCAGAAGGAGCTGGGATGACCTGCCCGGACCGCCGGTCCGACCCGACCGGCCGGGGGCGGCGGTGAGCGCGATCGCGGGTGATCCCGCCACTGAGCTGCCCGCCTGGTGGCAGCCGCTGCTGACCCGGGTCGGCGCGCTGCGGCCGGAGACGTTCGGCTCGCCGACACCCTCCGCCCGGCGCAGCGCGGTGCTGATCCTGCTCGCCGACGGGCCGACCGGGCCGGACGTGGTGATCCTGCAGCGGGCCAGCACCCTGCGCGACCATCCGGGCCAGTGCGCGTTCCCGGGCGGCGGGGTCGAACCCACCGACGGCGGCCCCGCCGGTACCGCGCTGCGCGAGGCCGGCGAGGAGGTCGGCATCCGGGCCGACACCGTGCAGGTCGTCGGCACCCTGCCGGAGCTGTACCTGAACGTCTCGGACTTCCGGGTCACCCCGGTCCTGGCCTGGTGGCGGTCTCCGCACCCGTTCGGCGACCTGGATCCGGGCGAGGTGGCGCAGGTGGCGCGGCTGCCGCTCGCCGACCTGGCCGACCCGGCCAACCGGCTGCGGGTGCGCCATCCGAGCGGGTACGTGGGTGCCGCGTTCCGGCTGGACGGGATGCTGGTGTGGGGGTTCACCGGCGGCATCCTGTCCCGGCTGCTCGACCTCGGCGGCTGGTCCCGGACCTGGGACACCACCCGGGTCGAGCCGCTCCCGCCCGGCTTCTGACCCGCGCCGGCCCGTCGCCGCCCGGCGTCCGACCCGCGGCGGGGCGCCGCTGCCCGGCTTCTAGGCTGAGGTCATGCGAAAGATGGCACGGTTGGCCGCTCCGGCCCCGGCTGCCGCACAGCGCCGGGCCGGTCAGCGGACGCGGTCGGCAGGGTTGACGGCTCGGACCCTGGCGCCAGCACAGCACCGAGGCGGCCGGCGGGCACGGATCGTCATCCCGACGGCACTGCTCGGCGTGGCGCTCACCGCCGGCGGATGCGGCTTCGCGGGCGCGCACGGCAGCGGCGTCCACGGCGGCTCGTCGGCCGGCAACCGGGTCGGTACGGCGACCACCGGTGCGAACGGCGTCCAGCACATCACGGTCAAGGGTGACGAGAACATGCGGTTCACCCCGAACGTGATCAAGGCGCATCCCGGGAAGTTGGAGATCACGCTGGTCACGACCGGTGCGACCCCGCACGACCTGCAGGTCACGAAACTGCACGCGAACACCGGAATGGTAAAAAAGGGCAAGCCGGGCGAGGTCGAGGTGGATCTTTCGTCGGCCGGACGGTATGACTTCGTGTGCACCTATCACGTGAGACAGCACATGACCGGGGTCATCGAGGTCTCCTAGCGAACCTCGCCCGGCCGGCACCTGGTCGGCCTGGCACCCCACGACCGGGACGCCGAGGCGAGGGGGACGCAGGGTGTACGGCAGCGTCGTCGACATCGTGGTCGTGGTGTTGGCGATCCTGTTCGCCATCAACGGCTACCGGCAGGGCTTCGTGGTGGGCATCCTGTCGTTCGTCGGCTTCATCGGCGGGGCGCTGATCGGCCTGCAGCTGACGCCGATCACCGCCAACCACTTCCACACCCCGGCGACGCGGGTGATCGTCTCGCTCGCCACCGTGCTGATCCTGGCCGTGCTGCTGCAGGCACTCGCCGCGATGCTCGGCACCCGGATCCGCCGCTCCATCCTCAGCCGCGGGGTACAGGTGGTCGACGACCTCGGCGGCGCCGCGGTGTCGATCGTCGCGGTCCTGGTCGTCTCCTGGATGATCGCGGTACCGCTCGGCTCGTCGTCGGTGCCGTGGCTGGCGAAGAGCGTGCGTACCTCGGCGGTGCTGCACGGCGTCGACTCGGCGATGCCGTCCGGCGCCCGGGTGCTGTACAACCGGCTCCGGGACGCGGTCAACACCAGCGACTTCCCTGACGTCTTCAGCGGCCTGACGCCGACCCAGGTGCGCTCGGTGCCGCCGCCGGACTCCTCGCTCGCGTCGTCCGCGGTGGTGCGGCGGCTGCACAAGTCCGTGGTGAAGGTGATCGGCGACGCGCCGAGCTGTTCGCGCCGGATCGAAGGCTCCGGCTTCGTCTACTCGTCCCGGCACGTGCTGACCAACGCGCACGTGGTGGCCGGTACCAAGACTCTGGTGGTGGAGAACGAGAACGGTGACCGCCTCGGCGCCACGGTCGTCGCGTACGACTCGCAGCGCGACCTCGCCGTGCTGTACGTGCCGGACCTGACCGCGCCGCCGCTGTCGTTCGCGGGCTCCCCGGCCAACGAGGGCAAGGACGCGATCGTGCTCGGCTACCCGCTGGACGGGCCGTACACCGCGGAGCCGGCCCGGGTGCGCGACCGCCGCGACATCCGCGGCCCCAACATCTACGACTCCGGCACGGTGGTACGCGAGGTGTACACGATCCGGTCCGAGGTGCGCAGCGGCAACTCCGGCGGGCCGCTCGTCACCCCCGCCGGCACCGTGTACGGGGTGATCTTCGCGGCGGCCGCCGACGACCCGCAGACCGGGTTCGCGCTCACCGCGGCCGAGGCCGCGCCGGTGGCCAGCGAGGGCCGTACCGCCACCGGCAGCGTCGACACCGGCTCCTGTACCTGACCGCATCAGCTGGGGAGGTTCCAGCGTTGGTTGTCGGCGCCGGTGCAGTCCCAGATCTGCAGCCGGGTGCCGTCGGCGGCGCTGGGGCCGGTGGCGTCCAGGCAGCGGCCCGACTTGGTGTTCACGAGCTGGCCGCCGGCGCCGACCTGCCACTGCTGCGCCGGCGTGCCGTTGCAGCCGTACAGCTGGATCGGGGTGCCGTTGCCGGTCGCCCCGCCGGTGACGTCCATGCACTTGCCGAACGCCCGCACCGTGCCGTCGGTACCGACGGTCCACTGCTGCGCCTGGGTGCCGTTGCAGCTGTGCAGCTGGATCGCGGTCCCGTCGTCGGTGGCACCGCCGGCCACGTCCACGCAGGCCCCGCCGTACCCGTCGATCTCGCCGGTGACCGCGACGGGCGCGGTTGGGCTCGGGCTGCTCGTCGGGCTTTCCCGCTCGCTCGGCGCCGGCGAGGCGGGCGTCGGGCGGTGGCTGTGCGCCGCACCTGGCGGCGGCGTCGACCGGTCCGGCCGGAACCACGAGGTCGCGAACCCGACCCCGACGACGAGCGCGACGAGCAGCACCGCCGCGGCCGCCACGAGCACGACGGTACGGGTGCGCCCGGAGCCACGCTCCGGCCGCGGTGCCGGGAGCACCGGCCGGCGGTCGATCCGGGTCGGCGCCGGCGGGATCGGCGCCGATCCGCGCCTGGGCTGCGTCCCGGCGAGCTCCGGCACCGCCACGGTCGCGCCCGCGCCAGCGGGTCCCGCCCCACTGGCCGGCCCGGCGCCGCCTCCCGACCACGCACCACTGTTCGGGCCCGCGCCACTGGTCGGACCCGCGCCGCTGACCGGACCCGCGTCGCTGGTGGGACCGGCGGCGCTGGTGGCGCCGGCACCGCTGACCAGCCCGGCGCCGCTGACCGGACCGGCGCCGCCGGTCGGGGGTGGGGCCGGGGAGCCGGGCGGGACGAAGGCGGCCTGGCTGGCGAGGTGGGACAGCTCAGCCTGCTCCGCGTCGATTAGCCGGTGCACCTCGGTCGGCCAGGGCCGCGCGGTGTGCGGCTGCGCGCCGATCGCGGTCAGCAGTTGCTGCGCGGTGGGCCGCGCGGCCGGGTCCTTGGCCAGGCAGTGCGCGGCGATCGACCGGACCGGCTCGGGCAGCGGACCGAGGTCGGGCTCCGCGTACACGACGTTGTACAGGGTCTGTGGCGCCGACGGGCCGTCGAAGGGGGTACCGCCGGTGGCGGCGGCGACGAGCACGACGCCGAGGCTGAACACGTCGCTCGCCGCGGTGACCGGCTGGCCCAGCGCCTGTTCCGGGGACATGAACCCGGGCGAGCCGACCAGCCAGCCGGCCCGGGTGAGTTCGGCGCCGGCGGGGTGGTCCACGGCGCGGGCCACACCGAAGTCGATCACCCGTGGCCCGTCCGCGGCGAGCAGCACGTTGGACGGCTTCAGGTCGCGATGCACCAGCCCGGCCTGGTGGATCTCCACCAGCGCGGCGGCGAGCCCGGACGCCAGCCGTACCGTCGAGTCGACCGGCAGCGGGCCGCCGTCGGCGAGCACGTCGGAAAGCGGCGGCCCGCAGACGAACACCGAGGCGAGCCACGGTGTCGGCGCGTCCGGGTCGGCGTCCACGACCGCGGCGGTCCGCACCCCGGGCACCCGGCGGGACGCGTCGACCTCGCGCCGGAAACGGTCCCGGAAACCGTCGTCGGCCGCCAGGTCCGGGCGGATCAGCTTGACCGCGACCAGCCGCCCGTCCGGCGCGCTGCCCAGCAGGACCTGCCCCATGCCGCCGCGACCCAGCTCGGCGAACAGCGGGTACGGGCCGAGCCGGCGCGGGTCGGTCGGCGTCAGCGGCCGCATGCCGGGCCCGGTACCGAGCGCCGGGCGTCACTCTCGGCAGCCGCGCCGACACCAAACCGGGACGAAGTGCTCATGCGGTCAGTCTAGAAGTGACGCGCCCGACTGCTCACGGCGCGGCGAGGCACCACCCACGAGTCGCGAGTCGCAGCAGCCCCGGAACCGCAAGAGGTCCGCATCCACACCTGGGCCGACCGCACGACTCGTCACGCACCGAGCAGAGCGAGGGGCACAACGGCAACGCCATCCGGTCGCCGGTAAGCACGGCTGCCCGTCGTGATGGCGATGAGGTCGACCGTCTCAGCCGGAAGTTGGGATCGCAACCAGTGCAGGTGACGAACGTCGGAATCGGTGACGCATGGCACGAACGCTACTTCTAGCAGTGCCTGAACGCTACCTTCAGCAGGCCCGGCGCGCAGTCGGGTGGAATCGGCCGCCGGTCGGCCGATGTCAGGTGTTGTCGCGGCGGGTTCGGGCCAGGGCGAGGGCGAGGAAGCCGGCCACCGCCACCATCAGCACCGCGCCGATGCCCACCAGTACCGCGGTCTGCGTGTTGCCGGCGGGTTCGGCCCGCGGGGATCGGGACACGCTCGGCGACGCGGTCGGGGCCCCGCCGGCACCGCCGGCCGACGACGCGCTCGGCGCCTCGGTGTCCAGCGGGTTGACGGCGACCTCGCCCACCGAGGCGGTCAGCGCGGCCTCCGGGTCGACCATGCCGTACCCGTACCGGTCGTCCCGGCCGCGCGGGCCCTTGTCGTCGGCGGTGGCGATCAGCCGGTTCACCACGTTCGCCGCGGACATGGTGGGCCACCTCGACCGGATCAGCGCCGCGGTCGCGGACACCAGCGGCGCGGCGAAGCTGGTGCCCTGCACGTGCCAGTACCCGCCGGGCCGGGCGCCGATCAGCCCGTCGGCCGGCGCGGAAAGCGCCACCTGCGGGCCGGCGACCGAACCGGACCAGAACGTCTCGTCCGGGTTCAGCCCGGACACCGCGACCACGCCGGACGCCCGCGCCGGGTACCAGACGCCCTTGCCGGCCTTGTCCGCCGTGTTGCCGGCGCAGGCTACGACCACCACGTCGTGATCCAGCGCGTACCGGAGGGCCGCGTGCAGCGCGTCCGACGACGCGGCGCCACCCAGCGACATGTTGATCACCCGGGCGCCGTGGTCGACCGCCCACCGCACGCCGGACGCGACGGTCGCGGCGTCGCCGTACCGGTTCTGCGCGTCGAGCACCCGCACCGGAAGGATCTTCGCGTCGTACGCGAGGCCGACCACGCCGGGACCGTCCCGGCGGCCGGCGATCAGGTCGGCCACCGACGTGCCGTGGCCGACGAAGTCCTTGCGCCCGTCGGTACTGCCGTCGACCAGGTCGATGCCGCGCTCGACCCGGCCGGCCAGGTCCGGATGGTCCGCGTCGATGCCGGAGTCGAGGACCGCGACGGTCACGCCGGAGCCGGTGGACAGCTGCCAGGCGTCGGCGGCGTGCAGTTGCGGCAGTTGCCACTCGTCCGCCCGGACGTCCGGGTCGGCATGCGCCGCGGCACCGGGCGCCGCGCCGACCAGCGCCGCGAGCAGCACCACCGCCAGTACGACCAGCGCCCGGCGAGCACCGCCGGACAGCGCCGCCAAGCGGGCACCGCCGGGCGGCGGCACGACGCCGGCAGCGCCGGGCGGCGGCACGACGCCGGCAGCGTCAGACAACGGCGTGGCGTGGGGAGCGCCGGGCGGCGGTGTGTGGCCGTCCTGGCCGGACCGCGCGCGGCGCGCGGAACCGGCCGGCCGGCGTCGGGTGGCCGGATGCCGGCGGGTGCTGCAACGGCGGGCGGATGGCACGTCAGCGCTCCGGGGCGGGATCCGGGAGGTCCAGCTCGACCAGTACCGGTACATGGTCCGACGGCCAGCTCTCGCCGTCGTGGAAATCGCCGATCCGCGCGCCGCGGACGCCGAGGCCGCGGGTGAGAATCCAGTCGATCCGGTCGGAATCCGGACCCGGCGCGCGCCAACCCCCGTACGTGCCTTGCGGCGGCGCGCCGACCGCCTCCCAGGCGTCGACCAGCCCGGCGTCGGTCAGGATCCGGTGCGGCTTCTCGTCCGAGGTGCAGTTGAAGTCGCCGGAGACCACCAGCGGGACGGCCGGGTCGAGCGCGCCGAGCCGCTCAGCGATCAGCGCCGCGCCGCGCTCCCGGGCGATCGCCGACTTGTGGTCGAGGTGGGTGTCCAGCCAGTACAGCTCGCCGCCGTCGGACCGGCGGAAGCGCACCAGACCGGCCATCCGGATCACCGTGTTTCCCCAGCTCGGAGTGCGGGAACCGATCCGCTCCGGGGTGTCGGACAACCAGAAGTGCTGCGCGTCGACGGGCGTCAGGACCGCCGGGTCGTACAGCACCCCGGCCCACTCGCCGCGGCCGCCGCCTTCCCGGCCGGCGCCGATCAGCTCGTACCGGCCGGAGTCGGCGGCGATCTCCCGCAGTTGCTGGTGATGGCCCTCCTGCGTCCCGATGACGTCGGCGCCGGCGCGCCGCAGTTGCTCGGCCAGCAGCGGCCGACGCGCCGGCCAGGCCCGCGCGTCGGTGTCCACCGGGTTCTTCAGGTTGTAGGTCATGCCCGTCAGGCGCATGAGCCGGAGGCTACCGCGTCCACTCCGTATCGTTTGGCGAGCATTCGCGCGGTCTCGGCGAACCGGTCCCGCAGCGCGGCCGGCGCGAGCACCTCCACCTCGGCGCCCAGCCGCAGCAGGTCGCGGTGCGCGATGTCCACGCTCTCGATCGGCAGCCGGGCGGTGAGCGTGCCGTCGGGGTCGGATTCGGCGGTGGCCAGCGCCTCGGCGGCGGCCAGCGCGCCGACCGCGTGCCGCAGCCCGCGGGCGCCCGCCGGGGTCAGCCGGATCACCGCGGTCTCGGCGAGCATCTGCCGCTCGAACTCGGCGGACCGCTGCGCCCAGCTGGCGGCCAGGTCGAACTCCGGGTCGCGGACGAACCCCGCACCGGTCTCGGCCACCTCCTCGAACCGGTCGACCCGGTAGATCCGCAGCGCGCCGTCGACCCGGGCCGCCAGGTACCACACGGACTGCTTGAGCACCAAGCCGTACGGCTCCAGCACCCGGCGCACCGTCTTGTCCCGGCGCCGGTAGCGCACCGCGAGCAGCCGGTCGGCCCACACCGCGTCGGCCACCGCCGACAGTTCCGGCGTCGCGCGCACCGGCTGGAACCAGCCCGGCGCGTCCACGAAGAACCGGGCGCCGACCCGGCTCGACACGTCGGACAGCTCGGCCGGCAGCGCCGCCAGCACCTTCAGCCGGGCCGCGGACAGCGCGTCGGACAGCCCGAGCGCCTGGGCCGGGGCCGGCGCGCCGGACAGGAACAGCGCCTCGGCCTCCTCCCGGGTCAGTCCGGTCAGCCGGGTGCGGTAGCCGTCGACCAGCGAATAGCCACCGCGGCCGCCCTGCTCCGCGTAGATCGGCACGCCCGACTCCGACAGCGCCCGCACGTCGCGGTAGACGGTGCGCTCGGAGACGCCCAGCTCGGCCGCGAGTCGCGGTGCCGTCATCCGGCCGCGGGACTGCACCAGCAGCAACAACGAGATCAGCCTGGCCGCACGCACCGCAACACGGTAGCCACTCGGACCGACACTTTCCCGCCGTCGCTCGCCCCGGCCCGACCGCCGCCCGCGTCGAGCGGGGGGCCGGCACCCGTCGTACCTGGCAGCCCGGGACGGATCCCGACGATCGTCGGGGCGGCTGCGCGGGCGGGATGCCGGTGGGGCCGGTGCGGCATGCTTGGTTGCCAAGATCCCCGTCTCCGGGAGGTACGCGTGCTCATCGCCCATCTGTCCGACCCGCACATCACCACCGGCCCGCTGGCCGCCGAACCCGCGACCGGGCTGTACCGGGCACTCGGCCGGGTGCTCACCCTGGAACCGGCGCCCGACTGCGTGGTGATCACCGGCGACCTGACCGACCACGGCCGGCCGGAGGAGTACGCGGCGCTGCGCGAGGTGCTCGGCCGGTTCCGGCTGCCGGTACACCTGGTGGCCGGCAACCACGACCTGACCGCGAACCTGGTCGCCGAGTTCGGGCCGGACGCGGCTGCGGCGTCGGACGGTCGCGGTGGGCGGGTCGGCGGCGGGCCGGACCGGGCGAGCTACTCCGTCGACTACCCCGAGGCGACCATCGTGGTGCTCGACTCGCAGGTGGACGGCACCGCCGCCGGTACCCTGGGCGCGGCCCAGCTGTCCTTTTTGGACAGTGAGTTGGCCCGGCGGCCGGAGTTGCCGGCGTTCGTCTGCCTGCACCACCCGCCGATCGAGGTCGGCATCCCGTTCATGGACGGCATCCGGCTCACCGACGGGCCCGACTTCGCCGAGGTGATCGCCCGGCACCGCAACGTGGTCCGGGTCCTCGCCGGCCACCTGCACCGTACGGTGAGCGCCAACTTCGCCGGTTCCACCCTCTCGGTGGCCCCCAGCACGTACCGGCAGATCGACCTGTGCACCCGCTCCGAGGCCCCGTTCGGATACGTGCACGAGCCCACCGGGTTCCTGCTGCACGACCTGACCGGGGACACCTGCGTCACCCACCTGGTCCAGGTCAGCCACGCCGCCGCACCGGTACAGGGCTACTGAGATGGGATCCCGGCGGTTCGTACTCCGGGTGCCGGACGCGGAGCTCGACGAGCTGCGCCGACGGGTTCGCGGTACCCGGTGGGCGACGCCGGTGCCCGGTGCCGGCTGGACGGCGGGTACCGATCCGGCCGAGCTGCGGCGCCTCGCCGATCGCTGGGCCGACGGGTACGACTGGCGGGCGCGGGAGGCGGCGATCAACGAGCTGCCCGGATTCGTCACCGACATCGCCGGCGCCGACGTGCACTACCTGCGCTTCGACGCCGAACGCCCGGACGCGTTGCCGCTGATGCTGACGCACGGCTGGCCGAGCACCGTGCTGGAGCTGGTCGAGCTGGCCCGCCGGCTGTCGGCGCCGAGCGAGCACGGTGGCAGCGCGGCGGACGCGTACACGGTGATCGTGCCGGCGCTGCCCGGCTTCCCGTTCTCGGCGCCGCGCCCGACGTTCCCGTCCGACCTGCCGACGCACGAGCTGTGGCACCGGCTGATGCACGACGAGCTCGGCTTCGGCCGGTACGGCGCGCACGGTGGCGACCTCGGCGCCGGGGTCACGTCCCGGCTCGGCGAGGCGTACCCGGAGTCGGTTGTCGGGATCCACCTGCTCGCGGTGTCGCCGCCGACCGGGGTGGCCGACGACGACCTCGATCCAGACGAGCGCGAGTACCTGGCGTCGGTCGCGCGGTGGACCGCGACGGAAGGCGGCTACCAGCACGAACAGCAGACCCGGCCGATGTCGCTCGCACCCGCGCTGGCCGACTCGCCGGTCGGGCTGCTCGCCTGGATCGTGGAGAAGTACCGGGCCTGGAGCGACAGCCACGGCGAACTCGCCAGCCGGTTCGACGACGACTTCGTGCTCACCCAGGCCTCGCTCTACTGGTACGGCAACGCGATCTCGTCGTCGTTCCGGCCGTACCACGAGTTCGGCCGCGGCCTGGTCCCGCCGGTCCGCCGGGTCGAGGTGCCGACCGCGGTGGCGGTGTTCCCCGCCGATCTGAGCCGCCCGCCGCGCCGCTGGGCCGAGCGCGTCTACCGGGTCGAGCGGTACACCGAGATGCCGCGCGGCGGCCACTTCGCCGCGTACGAGGAGCCGGCGCTGCTCGCCGCCGACCTGGCCGCCTTCTTCCGCGGCCGCCGCTGACGGCTCCGCAGGTCCCGGCCGCCCGGCCGCCCGGCGCTCGGTGCGGTGCCGGTCACCACCAGCCCTGGCCGGGATGGGGGTAGCCGGTGAGCACCGGCACCGGGACGACCGGGCGCTGCGGCGGGGGGAGCTGGCGGACCGTGCCGTCGGGGAACCGGATGTGGTAGTTCACCCCGTCCCAGAACGCCGGCGGTACGGTCCGGTCCCGGCCGGTGAAGACCTGGCGCAGCCCGATCGCCTTGGTCAGCAGCTCGCGTTCCCGCTCGGCGAACGTGTCGGCGCCGAAGCCGGCCAGCGCCGAGTCCCGGGCGAGCGCCAGCGTGGACAGCGCGAACTGGTACTCCTCCATCGCCCGGGCGCCCTGCGGCCCGGCGACCCGCTTCGCCCAGCGCCGGGCCGCCATCCGCCGGGTCATCGTGGCCAGCGCCGCCAGCTCCGGCGGCGACAGCCACCCGGCCGGTACGTACGGGCGGAGCATCCGGGCCATCTGCCGCCCCTGCCGGCCGCGCGCCCACAGCGCGACACCCACCGCGGCGAAGAAGATCGGCGCCATCACCACGGCGTACCCGGTGAGCAGCGCCTGCGGCCCGAGCGTGGAGATGAGGTTCCAGGTGGAGTGCAGGCTCATCGCGGCGAACCAGCCGGCCAGCGGCGCGAGGTAGCGCACCCGCCTGTCCCGGGCCCGGGCGGCGAGACCGAAGCCGATGCCGGTCATCGAGGTGAACAGCGGGTGCGCGAAGCCGGAGATGCCGATCCGCACCACGAACAGCATCACCACCATCAGCGCGCCGGTGACCGCGCCGCCCTCCTTCGAACCGGTCACGTAGATGCCGCCGAGGTAGAGGATGTTCTCCGCCATCGCGAACCCGGTCGCGGACAGGCCGAAGTAGATGATCCCGTCGACCACATTGATCGGCTGCCGCTTCTTGCGATGGAAGAAGTACAGCAGCAGTACCGGGCCGAGCGCCTTCATCGTCTCCTCGATGAACGGCGCGACGAGCACGGCGTCGGCGTTGCCGGACATCCCGGCCTGCTCGAACAGGTACGACCCGAGCGTGTTCACGCCGAGCGCCGCCGAGGTGGCGACGCAGGCGCCCCAGCCGAACACGAACGCGAGGTACTTCCACGGCTCCGGTTCGTACCGGTCCAGCCACAGGAAGCAGCCGACCAGGAACGGAACCGGGATGACGGCCACGGCCAGCCCGATCGCGAACGCCTTCGGCCCGATGTTGGTACCCACGGCGAGGATCAGCACCAGCGCGCCGACCACGATCGGCGCGATCACGCCGGTCATCTTCCAGAGCCGTACCCAGTCGAACCGGCCACGCTTCGGGGCGTCCAGCACCGCCACCACCGGCGGCCCGAACGGGTGCCCGCCGGTCCCCACGATCGGCTGCCCGCCCGGCCCGGCGCTCGGCGGCCCGCCCGGCGGGACCGCCGCCCGCCCGGCGGGTCCCACGCTCGGGTTCCCGCCCGGCCCCACGGTCGGCTGCCCGCCCGGTCCGGCGCTCGGGTGTCCGCCAGGTCCGGCGCTCGGGTGTCCGCCCGGCGCGACCGCCGGGCCGCCGCGCGCGGCGTCCGGTGCCCCCGAGGTCGGTGCGCCGGAGGTTGGTGGGGTCGAAGGTGGCCGCCACCCGGGTGTGTCGACCGGCTCCGTGGTGCGGTCCGCCCCGGGCTGGCCGGCCGGACCCGGTGCACCGTCCCGACCGGCGTCGGCCGGCGTCGAGTGTTCGGCGGGACGGGCCCACGGTGAGCCGTCGCCGGGTCGCGGCGCGCCGTCGGACGGCTGCCGCGCCGGGTCCGGTGTGCCGGGCGTCCCAGAGGGCGGGAGGTCTGCCATGGCGCCAGCCTAGTGTGGCTATGCTGCTCCGCAGGTCACGAGTGCCAGCGTCAAGCCCCGGCTTGCTGGCCGGCAACCCTCGCTTCCGCGGTGGGGTGCCCCGGGTGAAGACCGGGCCCGCGCGCCGCACGGCGACGGGCAAGCGCGGACCGCACGTCACCGGTGGGGTCCCTGGCCTCCCGGAGGTGTGTTGTGTCCCTGCCTGTCGACATCGTCCCGCCCGCGCCCGCATCGCGCCGGCCACGCCTGGTACCGGTACCCCGGCAGCCCGAACCGCTCGCACTGGCCGACGCGAACCTGCAGGTACCGCTGGTGACCGGCGGCACCGTCGGCTACGCGAACTTCGACTACGCGGCGAGCGCGCCGGCGGCCCGGGTGGCGGTCGAGGCGATCACCGACCTGCTCCCCCGGTACGCGAGCGTGCACCGCGGCGCGGGCCTGCCGTCACAGCTGTGCACCACCCGGTACGAGCGGGCGCGCGAGCAGGTGGCGCGGTTCCTCGGCTGCCGGGACGACGACGCGGTGATCTTCACCCGCAACACCACCGACGCGACGAACCTGCTGGCGCACGCGCTGCCGGCGGAGGCGACGGTGCTGGTGTTCGACTCCGAGCACCACGCGACGCTGCTGCCGTGGCGCCGCGCGGTGCGGCTGCCGATCCCGGACAGCCCGGCCGACGCGGTACGGGCGGTGCACGCGGCACTGCGCGAGCTGCGGCGCGGCGAGGACGCGCCGGGGCCGGTACTGCTCGCGGTGACCGGCGCGTCGAACGTCACCGGGGAGATCTGGCCGATCGCCGAGCTGGCCGCGGCGGCACACCGGTACGGGGCGCGGATCTTCGTGGACGCCGCGCAGCTGGCGCCGCACCGTCCGGTCGACGTCGCCGCCGCCGACGCCGACTACCTCGCGCTGTCCGGCCACAAGCTGTACGCGCCGTTCGGCGCCGGGGTGCTCGCCGGCCGGACGGACTGGCTCGACGCGGCCCCGCCGTACCTGGCCGGTGGCGGGGCGACCGCGCTGGTCGGCGACGCGACGAACGACGTGCGCTGGTCGACCGGCCCGGCCCGGCACGAGGCCGGCAGCCCGAACGTGCTCGGCGCGGTCGCGCTCGGCGCGGTGTGCGAGGCGCTGCGGACCGGGGACCGGGACGCGGCGATCGACCGCGAGCGGCGGCTGACCGAACGGCTGCACGCCGGCCTGTCCGGCATCGACGGCGTCGCGGTGCTCACCCTGTTCGACGCCGGCACCCCGCGGGTCGGCATCGCCGCCTTCGCGGTACGCGGCCTGGACTCCGACGTGCTCGCCGCGGCGCTGTCGGCCGAATACGGGATCGGGGTACGGGACGGGATGTTCTGCGCGCACCCGCTGACCCGGCGGCTGCTCCGGCACGCCGGCGGCGAGCTGCCGGGCACGGCGGTACGGGCGAGCATCGGCCTGGGTACCACCACCGAGCACGTCGACCGGCTGGTCGCCGCCGTCCGCCGGCTGGCCGGTGACGGTCCACAGTGGACGTACGAGCGCCTGGACGGCCGCCCGGCCCCCACCCCCGACCCTCGCCCCACGACCTGACCCCGGCCGCCGCCCGTCCCGGCCGAGTTGATCAAGGGATCTGTACACAACGTGCCTGGACGCGCTGTCCCGATCCCTTGATCAACCACTCGGGTCCGGCGGCGGCGGGTCAGCGGCCCAGGGCGTCGAGTTCCGCGGCGTGCGCGGCGTCGGCGTACTCCGCGCCGGCCGGCCGGACGTGCCGCGCCGCGATCTCGCCCAGTACGTGCAGGATGTCCGCCCGGTCCGCGCCGGCGTCGAGCAGCCGGCGGGCGGCCTGCCAGGCCTGCGGCGGTTCGTCGCGCCAGAGCTGCTCGGCGACGATCTCGTGCAGGGTGACGTGCGGGTCGCTGTCGTCCGGGTCGCTGCCGTGCTCGGCAACGATCAGCAGCCGCCGGTCGTCCGGATCGGACGGGTCCAGGTCCAGCTCCTCGCCGTCGAGCTCGACGACGGTCGCCGGCACCGCGAACAGCCGGCGCTCCAAAACCGCCGCCGCCTCCGCCGGGTCGAGGTCGGCGCCGTCCAGCTCCGGTACGTACCGGTCGAGCAGTTCGGCCAGCTCGTCGTCGGACAGCTCCTCGTGCTCCTCGCCGACGTGCTCGCCGCACTCGGTGGCGATCGCGGTCACGTCCTCGACGGCGGCAGGCGGCAGCTCGGCGAGCCGCGCGGTGTACCGGGTCCAGGCGACGACGACCGCCGGGAACGCGACGAGCGCCGGATCGTCGAGGTCGTCGGCGTCGACGCCGCCGTGCAGCAGCCGGCCGAGCCGGCCCGGCCCGATCCGCAGCGGGCGCTCGTCCTCGTCCGCGCCGAACTCGGCGATCACCCGCGCCGCGGCGGCCACCGCGGCCGGCGCATGCCCGGTGAGCGCCGTGGCCTCGGCCGAAGCCAGGAACCCCTCCACTGCCGGGCCGACCACGTCCTCCTCCAGCAACCCGTCGAGCGCGTTGACCGGGTCCGCACCGGGTGCCTCCGTGCCGGGGGCGCCGTCCGCGGCACCGGGGCGGCGCCGCCGGAGGAGCTGCCCGCCGGTGTTTCCCGATCGCCCGTACCCGTCAATTCTCCGGCGCCGATCTCGGCATCGCCGGGCATGTCGCGCAGGCGGGCCAGTGCGAGGGCGCGGTACTGCGGCAGATCCTCGCTGTCGGTCGGCTCGGCCCACTCGTCGAGGCGGGCGAACCCGGCACGAAGCAGGCGCGCCGCCCGGCCGGGATCCGTACTGGCCATCGCCGCCACCCCGTCCGACTCGGCCACCCGCGCGGCCGTCTGCGCGAACAGCTCGTCCGGACCGGCGGAGAACCACGCGTCGACGACGGCGCCGTCCGCCTCGTCGTGGTCCAGCAGCGCGGACAGCGCGTGCCGCGCCTCGCCCCGCCGGTACTCGCAGAGCACCGTGGTCTGCTCCCCGTAGGCGTCGGTGACCAGGGCGCACCGCAGCACCGCGACCGGGCCGACCTGGTCGGCCCAGCCGGGCGCGGGCACCCCGGCATCGGTGAGCCGGGTCGCCGCGGCACGGGCGGCATCCCGCAGCGCTGCGCTGGTACCGAGGTGGGCCAGCGCGAGCAGCGCGGCGAGCGCCTCCTCGGTCCGCCGGTGCGCCGCGTACCGCACCAGGGCGCGCGGCACGGCCTCGGGATTGGTACCGGCGGCGACGGCACCCTGCCACCAGCCGCCGAGCAGTTCGGCGGTGAACAGCTCCGCCGCGAAGCCGTCCACCGCCAGGGTCTCCCGGTACGCGGTGACCGCCTCGGCGGCGATCGCGTCGAGGCCGGGGGCGGACCGCCGGCGGGCGGGCTTCTTGCGTTTCCGGCTGACCGGGCTCATCCGCCGATCGTGTCAGAGCGGCGGACGAGCCCGGTCAGCGCACCCCTCGCTGCAGCGGCGTCGCAACGCCGCGGCGGCGCCGGGCCGGGCCGCCGCGGTCGCGCGTCAGCCGGGCCGGGCCGCCGCGGTCGCGCGTCAGGCAGCCTCGGCGCCGGCCATCGACTCGCGCAGGCTGGCGAGCGACCGGGACAGCAGCCGGGACACGTGCATCTGCGAGATACCGACCCGCTCGGCGATCTGCGACTGGGTGAGGTTGCCGAAGAAGCGCAGCACCACGATGGTGCGCTCCCGCTCGGGCAGCGCGGCGAGCAGCGGCCGCAGCGCGGCCCGGTCCTCGACCGTCGCGAGACCCGGGTCGTCCGCACCGAGCAGGTCCTGTACCTCGGTCGCGGCGGCGTCGCCGGCCCCGACCGGGGTGGACAGCGAGACCGCGTTGTACGCGTTGCCCGAGTCGAGGCCCTCGATCACCTCGTCCTCCGAGATACCGAGGTGCTCGGCCAGGTCGGCGACCGTGGGCGAGCGGCCCAGCCGTTGCGCCAGCGGGCCGGTGGCGTTGGCGAGGGACAGCTTCAGTTCCTGCAGCCGGCGCGGCACCCGGACCGTCCAGCCCTTGTCACGGAAGTGGCGCTTCAGCTCACCGCTGATCGTCGGTACCGCATAGCTGGTGAACTCGACGCCGCGGTCCGGGTCGTACCCGTCGACCGACTTGATCAGTCCGATGGTCGCGACCTGGACGAGGTCGTCGTGCGACTCGCCGCGGCCGGAGAACTTGCTGGCGAGGTGCCGGGCGAGCGGCAGGTACCACTCGATGACACGATCGCGGATCCGGTCCCGGTCGGGGTGCCGGGCGGGCAGATCGTACAGCCGGGTCAGCAGCATCCGGCCGGTCTCGTCGTTCCCGCGATGGGCGGTGCGCTGTCGCGGCACGCTGTCCACGTTCGAGGGGTGGGTGAGGGTGGTCGGGATGGACATACTGGGCTCCTTCGACACCATGGTCGAGACCACCCGGGCAGGCATGGCGAGCCGGGCGGCACAGCGGCCGAATGGGGATTACGAAGCGCCCGTTGCTTGAGCACTTTGCGAGATGTGCGCCGCAATCGCGGCGGCACCGAAATGACCGGCGTCGCGCGGCACTCTGCCGTCGTCACACCGCACCCGACAGGCACGGCACGACACCGCGACGCGGCCTGAAGAGTCACCGACATCTTGCTATGTAGTGACCTGGGCCACAGCCGGAGGCCTGCGGCAGGGTTCTCTACCGAAGCCTCAACGGCTGACCGCACCCAGCGTACACGGCCTCCGGTCAGCGTCAAGACCAAGATCGTTTGCCCACCGTCCAACCTGGACTTTCCCCCTCGGACAGCGCTTTCCGGCACGCGCGACCACCGGATCGGGGCGGGCGCGGCACCTCGGGGACATCCCCCATTCGGGTACGCCCATGGGCCGACGCACAACGCGCGTTCCGCGGCGCCGGTGCGACCCGAGCGGGACGCCAAGTGCCGTCCCCGGACGGACGACACACACCGGAACCGGAACCTAGCGTTCCGGTGGCACGGTCGGCCGACGAGCGCCGACCGGCCGGCGCCGGCCCGTCGCGGGCGCGCCACCCACCCACCGGAGTGCACATGACGGCGCAACCACTGACGGCAACCCAACCCGCGGTGCAGACGACGAACCTGACCAAGACGTACGGGGCCGGGCCCACCGCCGTGTCCGCCCTGGCCGACGTGAGCGTCGCGTTCGGTGCCGGCGAGTTCACCGCGATCATGGGCCGTCCGGGTCCGGCAAGTCGACCCTGCTGCACTGCCTGGCCGGCCTCGACACCGTCACGCACGGTTCGGTACGGATCGCCGGTGTCGAGCTGACCACGCTGTCCGACCGGGCGCTGACCCGGCTGCGACGCGACCGCGTCGGGTTCGTGTTCCAGTCGTTCAACCTGCTGCCCACGCTCACCGCCGAGCAGAACATCCTGCTGCCGCTGGAACTCGCCGGCCGCAAGCCGGACGCCGGCTGGCTCGATCACCTCGTCCGGGTGACCGGGCTGACCGACCGGCTGCGGCACCGACCGACCGAACTGTCCGGCGGCCAGCAGCAGCGGGTCGCCTGCGCGCGGGCGCTGGTGTCCCGGCCGGCAGTGGTGTTCGCCGACGAACCCACCGGCAACCTCGACTCGCGCTCCGGCGCCGAGGTGCTCGGACTGCTGTCCGCGAGCGTGCGGGAGCTGGGCCAGACCATCGTGATGGTCACGCACGATCCGGTCGCCGCCGCGTACGCGAACCGGGTCGTGCTGCTGGCCGACGGCCGGCTGGTGGACGAGATCCTCCGGCCGACGGCCGACACCGTGCTCGCGGCGATGCAGCGGCTCGGTGCGGCATGCTGAGGGCGACGCTTGCGGGGCTTCGGGCACACAAGCTGCGGCTGGTGCTGACCGCGGCGGCCATCGTGCTCGGGGTCGGCTTCGTCACGGGCACGCTCACCTACGCCGACACCGCGAAAGCGGCGCTGTACCAGCGGTTCGCCGGGTCGGCCGCCGGCGTCGACGTCGACGTACGCGGCACCGGCAGCGACCACCGGCTGCCCGGATCCGCGCTGTCCGCGATCGAGTCCGTGCCCGGGGTGCAGGCCGCGGCCGGCCGGGCCAGCGAGAGCGTGCCGGTCCTCGCTCCGAACGGCCGCCCGATCACGAACTTCGGCGTCGCCGGCAAGGGCGTCAACGCCATCCGGGATCGCGGGTTGCGACCCTACGAAGTCCACAGTGGACGGCTGCCGAGCGGCGACGGCGAGGTCGCGATCGACCGCGACACCGCCACCCGGTACCGCTTCCGGGTCGGTGGTCCGATCACCGTCGTGGACCCACACCAGCACCGGCATCGGTTGGTACTGACCGGGATCGTCGAGATGGACACCGGCACCGGGAGCAGCGACGGGTCGACCGTGGTGCTCACCGACCGGGCCCTCGACCGGTACTCCGGCCACACCGGGTACCGGCAGATCGTCGCGCACGCCGCACCCGGAGTGTCCGAGCAGCAGCTCACGGCCCGGGTGAACGCGGCGATCCGACTGCCGCACACCGAGGTGATCTCGGGCAGCACGCTGCGCACCGAACTGGCCAACGACGCCATCTCGTCGGTGGCCGTGTTCAGCACCGCGCTGCTGGTGTTCGCGCTGGTGGCGCTCGTCGTCGCCGCCTTCGTCATCCACAACACGTTCACCATCCTGCTCGCCCAGCGGCGTCGCGAACTCGCCCTGCTGCGCTGCGTCGGCGCGTCCCGCCGCCAGGTCTTCGGCTCGGTACTGGGTGAGTCCGCGCTGGTCGGCCTCGCCAGCTCGGCGCTCGGCGTGCTGTTCGGCTTCGCCCTCGCGTACGCGATGGCCGCCGCGCTGAGCGCGCTCGGCCTGGCGCTGCCGGCCACCGGATCGCTCGTGGTGGCACCCCGCACGGTGCTGGTCGGGATCGGCACGGGACTGCTGGTGACCCTCGCCGCGGCGCTGCTGCCGGCCATCTCCGCCACGCGCATCGCGCCGATCGCCGCCCTGCGGGCACCGGCCGAGAACCCCAGCCGCAACCGCACCGTGGTACGCATCGTCGCCGCGGCGCTGCTCGCCGCGGTCGGGGGCGCGCTCACCGTGCTCGGCGTGACCGCCACACCGGCCGGTACCGACGAGAACACCACCGGCATGCTGCTGGTCGTCGGCGGCGGGCTCATCGTGTTCCTCGGGCTGATCGTGCTGGCGCCGCTCTACCTCGCCCCGGTCATCGCGGTCGTCGGGTACCTGCCCGGCCGGCTGCTCGGCCCGGCGACCCGGCTGGCCGGCCGCAACGCCCGGCGCAACCCCGGCCGGGTGGCCGCGACCAGCACCCCGCTGATGATCGGCGTCGCGCTGATGACGATCTTCAGCGTCGCGCTCGCCACCGTTCGCGCCTCGGCCGACGCCGAGATGAGCCGCAGCTTTCCGGCCGACTACCTGCTCAGCGGCGTGCAGGCCGAACCGGGCAGCGGCGTACCGGCCGCCGCCGTCGCCGCGCTGCGCGGCCGCCCGGAACTCGCCGGGATCACCGCGCTGCACAGCACCCGCAGCACGGTCGCCGGCAGCCGCACCACCGTTGCCGCCCTCGAACCGGGCGCCGACCTGCGCCCCGAGACGACCGCCGGGTCGCTGGCCAGACTGCACGCCGGCACGGTCGCGCTGCACCAGGCCGCCGCCCGGAGGCTCGGCCGGCACGTCGGCGACACCGTGACCGTCGGCGCCCACCGGTACCGGATCGTCGCGCTCTACACCGGCAGCATGATCGGCAGCGCGTTGCTGTCGTGGCCGGACTTCCGCACCGCGTACGGCACGCACCCGGCGCAGGCCGTGTATGTCCGGGCCCGCTCCGGCGTCTCGGCGGCCGACTCCCGGGCCGCCGTCGACGCCGCACTCCGGCGGTACCCGCTCGTGGACGTCTCGTCGATGGCCGAAACCCGGCAACGGCTCAGCTCGTCGATCGACCAGCTGCTCGGCGTGTTCGCCGCGCTGCTCGGCATCTCCGTACTGATCGCCCTGTTCGGCATCGCCAACACGCTGTCGCTGTCGGTGTTCGAACGGTCCCGGGAGTCGGCGCTGCTGCGCGCCCTCGGCCTCACCCGTGGCCAGCTGCGCGGGATGCTGCTCGCCGAGGCGATACTGATCGCGGTGGTCGGCGCCCTGGTCGGCATCGCCTTCGGCATCGGGTACGGCATCGCCGCCGCCCGCGCCGCGATGACCGGGTTCGCCGGCGGCGTGCAGATCCCCGTCGGGCAGGTACTCCTGTACCTGGCACTCGCCGCGCTGGCCGGGCTCGTCGCCGCGGTCCTCCCCGCGCGGCGCGCCGCCCGTACGTCGCTGACCGCGGCCATGGCCGAAGACTGAAGTACCTCTATGCGCTGAGGTACACCCGTAGCGCCGGTGCCCGGCTCGCGTGCGCGCGATGTAAAGCCCACCCCCGTCGGCGCTGGCGCGCTGGTGCTGGCGGTGTAAAGCCCACCTCTGTTCCTTCTTTCACCCCTCGTGGGGAACCGTGGGGAGCGGGCTTCGCCCCTCCCCACACCCCTCCCCGTCAAGGGGGCAGTCGCCCCCTTGACAATCCCCCACCAGGAAACCAGAGACGAGATCCTGACCCCGCCTGGCCCGTTTCGGAACGACGGGGTGTCGGTGCGGCCTACCCATCAACGCCAAGCCCGCCACGACAAACCAAACCCCCCACCCGTCTGTGGGCCGCCGGGACACGAAGCGACGCGACGCGTTGCGAGGCGGGCGTTGCCGTGATGGACATGCCGGGCCGGGCCCCGGTCTTCTTCGACAGGCACTCGGCGTCGAGGGGCATCGTTACCGGGATGGGTAAGGGGATGGCCAAGGGGAATCCCCTTGGCGGGGAAGGAGCGCGAGGAGGGGGCGAAGCCCTCTCCTCGCATTCCCCCACGCGGGGTTCAAGCGTGAACAGAGGTGGCCTTTACACCGCCAGCCACATGCGGCCCCGGCCAGAGACGCGTTCACACCGCCGGCTGCAACCGGCGCCGGACAGGGGTGGGCTTTACACCGCCAGCGCCGGGCGCACGCCGGCCGCGCAGCGGCGCCTCGGGTCCACCTCGGCGCAAAGAGGTGAAATCCTTGTCACGGCGGGTGGCTGGCGTTCGTCATGGTGGTGACGAACGTACGAGGGGGCGGCGATGGACGAACGGGACATGTTGGCGCGGCGGTTCGAGGAGCAGCGGCCACGGCTGACGGCGGTTGCCTACCGGATGCTGGGTTCGGCCGTGGAGGCCGAGGACGCGGTGCAGGAGGCGTGGCTGCGGCTGGCCCGCAGCGACGCCGACGTGGTGGAGAA
This sequence comes from Actinocatenispora sera, assembly GCF_018324685.1. Taxonomy (NCBI): domain Bacteria; kingdom Bacillati; phylum Actinomycetota; class Actinomycetes; order Micromonosporales; family Micromonosporaceae; genus Actinocatenispora; species Actinocatenispora sera. Next base: position 808,021 of record NZ_AP023354.1, read on the forward strand.
CCTGGCCGGCTGGCTGACCACCGTGGTCGGCCGGGTTTGCCTGGACATGCTCCGGTCGCGTACCTCCCGGCGGGAGGCGTCGCTGGACGAGCAGCCGGCCGAACCGGCGCGGACCGCGCCGGCGGAGACACCCGAGTCGCAGGCGCTGCTGACCGATTCGATCGGGCTGGCGCTGCTGGTGGTGCTGCAGACCCTGGATCCGGCCGAACGGCTGGCCTTCGTGCTGCACGACATGTTCGCGGTGCCGTTCGAGGAGATCGCGCCGATCGTGGAGCGCACCCCGGCCGCCGCCCGGCAGCTGGCCAGCCGGGCGCGCCGGCGGGTGCAGGGCGGCACGCCGCAGCACCCGGACGTGGTACGGCAGCGGCGGATCGTGGACGCGTTCCTCAGCGCCGCCCGGCAAGGCGACTTCGACGCGCTGGTGTCGATCCTCGACCCGGACGTGATCATTCGCTCCGACGGCCGGTTCGTCCGGCAGGGGGCGGCGACGGTGGCCCGGGGTGCCACGGTGTTCGGGCCGATGGCGGCCGTGGGGATCCCCATCCTGGTCGACGGCCGGGTCGGCGTGGTCGCGTCGATGCACGGCCGGGAGTACCGGATCCTGCTGTTCCGGTTCGCCGGCGACCGGGTCGCGGAGTTCGAGGTGGTCAGCGACCAGAACCGGATCAACGCGATGGAACTGTCCACACTGGACTGAGATGCCGGACCGGAAGGCGCCGGGCGCCTTCCGGTCCGTACCGTCCACACCGGACGGTGGCCCGTGGCCACCTGGTGGCTCACCACTCGGTACCGGCGGGCTCCTGGATCGTCGTGTTGATGCGGTTGAAGAAGTTCAGCATCGAGATCGTCAGGATCAGCGCCGCGCGCTGCTTCTCGTCGAAGTGCTTCGACACCTCGTCCCACAGCTCGTCCGAGACCGGCTCGTCGGACCGGTCGGCCAGCCGGGTCACCGCCTCGGTGAGCTTGAGCGCCGCGACCTCCGCGTCGCTGAAGTACGGCGCGTGCCGCCACACCGCGACGGCCGCGATCTTGTCCTCGTCCACGCCGGCCTTCCGCAGGTTCCGGGCGTGCGCGAACACGCAGGGGCTGCAGCCGTTGATCTGGCTGGCCCGCAGGCCGACGATCTCCAGGAGGTCGTTGCCCACACCACCCGAGGCCATCGCCTTCGTCAGGCTGCCGATGCCCTTCATCGCCTCGGGCAGCACCATGGCCGGGTTCGTCATCCGTGCGCTCACTGTTGCGTTCCTCCGTCATCTTCGCGGACCGGCTCCGGCCCGCTTCGTCGTCGTGGCTCTATGACGGATGGCCGTGCGCGGATGTGACCGGTCGCGGGAAAAGATTCAGGATCCGGTGCCGGCCAGGAATTCCTGGATGAGGTCGTTGGTCTCGGCCGGTCGTTCCAGGTTCGGGAAGTGACCGGCCCAGGACAGCTCGCGGTGCTGGGCGTCGGGGATCAGCCGCGCCGCCTCGGCCGCACCGGTGCGGAACCCGGCCAGGTCGTGCCCGCCGGACACCGCCAGGGTGCGGGCGGTGATCCGGGTCAGGTCGATGTCCGGCGTGGTCGGGTTGACCATCTCGTCGCCGGCCGCCAGCTGCACGTCGAACGAGCGGCGCTGCATCGTCGCCACCCGCTGCCGGGTCGCCTCGTCGGCGTCCGGGCCGAGCCAGGTGTCCACGTTGAGCACCACCGCGCCGGCCACGTCGCCGGCCTCGATCAGCTCGTCCTCCCGGGCGCCGAACGCGCGCTGGGTCGGGTCCGGCTCGATCCCCGGTACCGCCGGGCACAGCAGCAACAGCGAGTCGACCCGCTGCGGCCAGGTCGCTGCGAACTCCAGCGCCACCCCGCCGCCGTACGACGAGCCCACGACCGAGAGCCGGTCGAGCCCGAGGGCGTCGAGCAGGTCCCGGACGTCGTCGATGTTGCGGTACGGCTCGCGCGAGACCGGGGTGTCCCCGAACGCGCGCAGATCGCAGCGGATCGTGCGGAAGCCTGCGGCGACCAGCGCCGGTACCTGGTCGTCCCACATCCGGCGGTCGCACACGGACGAGTGCAGCAGGAGGACCGGCGCACCAGTGCCGGCCTCGTCATATACAAGAGTCATCGCGGGCAGGTTAGCTGCACGGGCGCCGCCGCGCACCGGGATTCGCCGCGGCGGTACCGGTCAGCCCGGCTCCGGCTCGCCCTGCTGCGGCGACGGCAGCGCGGCCTCCGCCTCCTCCGTCGGCGGGTCGGCCCGATGTCGTTGCCTGGCCACCAGATGCCGGATCGCGGTGTTCATCACCGCGATGAACGGCACGGCGATCAGGCCGCCGAAGATGCCACCGATCGCGATGCCGCCGGTGATGCCGAGGATGACGCCGAGCGGGTGCACGGCCACCGCCCGGCCCATGATCAGCGGCTGCAGGATGTGCCCCTCCAGCTGCTGCACGCCGAGCACCACGGCGAGCACGATGATCGCCGCGATCAACCCGTTGGTCACCAACGTGACCAGCACGGCGACCACGCCGGACACGGTCGCACCGACGATCGGGATGAACGCCCCCAGGAAGATCAGCGCGGCCAGCGGGATCGCCAGGCTGTACGGCACGCCGACGGCGACGATGCCGATGCCGATGCAGAACGCGTCGATGAACGCCACCAGCACCGTCGCCCGCACGTACGCCACCAGCGAGCGCCACGACGCGCTCCCGGCGTCGTCGACCGCCGCCCGGGCCGACCGGGGCAGGCCGAGCTGCAGGATGAAGTTCCAGATCGGCCGGCCGTCCCGGACCAGGAAGAACGTGGTGAACAGGATCAGGAACAGGTCGACCAGGACCTCACCGACCGTGGTGGCGGTGGACAGCGCACCGCTCGTCACCGCGCCCCGGTTCCTGCTCAACCACTTCTGCGCCTCCTTCAGCGCGCCGTTGATCTGCTTGTCCGAGATGTGCAGCGGGCTGCTGTGCAGCCACTGCTGGATCTTCTGGATGCCCTGCGCGACGTTGTCGGACAGGTCGGAGAAGCCATTGATGAACGACGTCACGACGCCGGTGAGCACCCCGGCGACGACCACGATGCCCAGCACCACCATGATCAGCGAGGCCAGGGAACGCGGCACGCCGTGCCGGCGCAGCCAGGTCGCACCCGGCTGCAGCAGGGCGGTCAGCAGCAGCGCGATGATCGCCGGAATCATCACGTTGCTGACGTAGGTGAGCAGGGTGAACGCGCCGATCACGGCGGCGACGATCACGATCATGCGCCAGGACCAGGCGGCCGCGACCCGCACCCCGCGCGGTACCGACAGCTCGGCCGGACGCGGCTCCGGCGCGGACGCGGCAGCCGCCGGCGCCGCCGGCGCGTCCGGTGGCGGGGTGGGCGGTGTGGTCGCGGTCGCGGTCTGCAACAGGGCCTGGTCGCTGCGCTCCCGGCCCTCCTCCAACCGACCGCGGGCAGCCTGCCACGCCCCGCGTGCCCGGTCCTTCATGGTCTCGAAGCGAGTCAGCGTCGTCCCCCTACGTCAAGAGGCCTCGGGGGAGGGCGAACGCCCTCCGGTCGAGACCTCTGGGTGCACCACACAGCGGCACACCCCAGCCGCTTGGGGTATACGGTACCGGCGCGAGTCGATACCCGGACACGCACGAAGCCGCGGCTCGCGGTAGCGTTCCGCCTCGTGAGCACGAGGGACAGCCCGACGACCGACGATCTCTACCAGGGCCTGCCGATCCGGCTGCTGCACGACCGGGTGCTGGTCCGCCAGGAGGGCAACGAGGGGGAGCGGCGATCCGCCGCCGGCATCGTCATCCCGGCCACCGCATCGGTCGGGCACCGGCTCTCCTGGGCGGTCGCGGTCGCGGTCGGCCCGAACGTGCGGGCCATCAAGACCGGCGACCGGGTGCTGTTCGACCCGGACGACCGGTCCGAGGTCGAACTGCACGGCCGGCAGTACATCCTGATGCGGGAGCGCGACGTGCACGCCGTGGCCGCCGCCCGGGTCGACAACGACGGCACCGGCCTCTATCTCTGACCGCGGCGCGGGGCCGGCTCAGCCCTTCTGCCAGACCGACACGTGGCTGGTGCTGTCCGCGGTGAACGGGGCGCGGTCCCAGCCGGACCAGCGGTACTTCAGGGTCAGCCCGGCGATCCGGGCCATCAGGTCCAGTTCCGCCGGCCACGCGTACCGGAACGGGATCCGGTGGAACCTGCCGGTACCGTCCGGCGACACCGTCACGTGGTTCGAGGTGAACAGCTGCGTCGCCACGTCGTACTGGTCGAAACCGACGTAGCCGCCGCGGTCGCCGGGCGCCACCGTGAACGGCACGGTGTCCTGTCCCGGTGGCAGCCGGCGCAGTTCCGGCACCCCGACCTCGATCAGGAACAGCCCGCCCGGCCGCAGCTGGGCCGCCGCGTTGCGGAACACGTCGACCTGGCCGTCCTGGCTGGTGACGTTGCTGATCGTGTTGAACACCAGGTACGCGAGCGTGAAGTCGGTGCCGACCCGGGTGGAGGTCATGTCGCCGATCGTCACGTCGACCCGCTCGCCGCCGGGCTTGCCGGCGATCCGGGCCGCCATCGCCCGGCTCAGCTCGATCCCGCTCACCGCGATCCCGCGGGACGCGAGCGGTGCGGCGATCCGGCCGGTACCGACCGCGAACTCCAGCACCGGTCCGCCCGCGGCCAACTCGGCCAGTACCTCCACCGCGGGGCGGACCGTCTCGGGCGAGTTCGCCCCGTCGCCCGGGTCGTCGTAGTCGGCGGCGATGCTCTCGCCGAACCAGCCGTCCGCCGGGTCGTCACCTGTCGCCGCAGCCTCATCCGTCACGACCGGGACGCTACGTGCCGGGACCTCGGGCTTCATCCCATTTTCGCAGCGGCACGCCACGGCGCAGCGTGGCAGGGAGCCGGCTACTGGGCGGCGCGGATGGTGAACGAGTGGCGCAGGCCGGTGACCTCCAGCAGCCGGTCGAGAAACGGACCGACGTTGGTGAGCACCAGCGAGCTGCGGGCCCGCGTCGCGGTGCGGCTGAGCACCACCAGCGTGCCGAGCCCCTGCGAGTCGCAGAAGGTCACCTTGCCCATGTCGAGCAACAGCCGGGACGAGCCGTGTTCCAGGCTTTCCTCGACGGTGGCCACCAGACGGGACACGGTGTGGATGTCGATCTCGCCGGCAAGCGCCACCACGGTCTCCTCCGGCTCGTGGCGCACCGCGATGTCCAGGTCCGGTCGCACGCCTCGCAGCCTAACGCGGCGGCACCCGGCTTGCCGGATGAGGCGGCCCGGTGGAAGCAGTTCGTGACCTTTCTCGCAGGCCACGCGGTAGCCGCCGAACCGCCGCAAACCGGCCTGCGGGCCGGGGCGGCACGCGCCACCCCGGCCCGGCCGGGTCCTCCCAGGTCACTGCTGTGGCGGCTGACCGTACGTCGGGTCGGTCGGCGCGGTGCCGCCCCCGGGCGCGGTGGCGCTGTGCTGCGGACCGGACGTCTCGGCCGGCGCGCCGCCACGCTGCAGATCGTGCTGCGCGGACCGGCTGCGGACCTGCATCGTGCTGGCCTCGCTCTCGGCCCGGGTCAGCATCCGCTCCCAGCGGGTACGCATCGGGGCGATCAGGCCGCCGCCGACGCCGACGATCGCCACGCCCACGATGATCGCCAGGAACGCGATGAACACCGGCGTGATGACGCTGCTCGCCACCTGGATCTGGTTCAGCGCCGCGATGACGCCCATGCCGATGATGATCGCCTGGACGACGCGGCCCACCGCGTTGCCCCAGGACATCGAGCTCAGCGCGTTGCTGACGATGTCCTTGACGACCCGGGCGATGGCGGTCGCCACGATCACGATCACGATCGCCACGAAGGCCTTCGGCAGGAAGTTGACCACGCCGCTGATCAGGTTGCTGACCGGGTTCGGCCCGAACGCGGCGAGCGCCAACTGCAGCGAGAACAGCAGGATCGCGCAGTACACCAGCAGGGCGACGAACGTGCTCGCGGTGTACTTGCCGAGGAACCGGTTGATGCCAGCACGTTCGCCGACCCGGTCGAACCCGACCTTCACGAGGATCCGGCCCAACACGTTGCGCAGGACCTTCGCGACGATCCAGCCGATCACCATGATGACGACGAACAGCACGAGCTTGGGTACGAAGTTCGCGACCGTGGTCAGCGCGCTCGTGATGGAGCTACCGACATCGACCGCCAGGACTGGTGTCATGGCCTCCCCCATTCGGCCCGGGCCTGGACCGCGCCGTACCCCACACGGCCCGGCCGGCACAGACAGTCACCTTCGAGGTCAAGCTAACCCCGGGAGAGGAGAAAGATCTGGAATACCAGGAAGGTGCCCCGATCAGGCGGTCTTACGCTTCGTACTGGAAGTTGCAGATTTCTTCGCGGCCCGCTTGCGCGGCGCCGCCTTCTTAGCCGCCTTCTTGGCCGCGGCCTTCTTCGCCGGTGCCTTCGCCGGCGCCTCGCCGCGCTTGGTCTTGGCCCGGTCGACGGACGCCCGCAGCGCCGCCATCAGGTCGATCGTGTTCGACGGCGCCTCCTCCTCGGCCGGCTGCTGGGTGACCTGCCGGCCGGCGATCTTGGCGTCGATGACCTCCTGCAGCGCCTCGCGGTAGTCGTCGGTGTACTCGTCCGGTTCGAAGTCGGCGGTCATCGAGTCGATCAGCGAGGTGGCCATGGACAGTTCCTGGGGGCGCACCGAAACGTCCTCGTCGAGGAAGTCGAACCCGGCCTTGCGCACCTCGTCCGGCCACAGCATCGTGTGCATCACCAGCACCCCGTCGCGTACCCGCAGGGTCGCGAGCTGCTCGCGCTGGCGCAGCGCGATCTTGACGATCGCCACCCGCTCCGAGTCTTCCAGCGCGTCGCGCAGCAGTACGTAGGGCTTGGTCGCGGCGCCGTCCGGCTCCAGGTAGTACGACTTGCCGTACAGGATCGGGTCGACCTGCTCGGACGGGACGAACTCCAGCACGTCGATCGCGTGCGAGGTGGGCAGCGGCAGGTCGGCGAAGTCGTCGTCGGTGAGCACGACCTCCTCGCCGCCGCCGATGTCGTACCCCTTGGCGATCTGGTCGTAGCCGACCTCCTCGCCGTCGATGGAGCAGACCCGCTTGTACCGGATCCGGCCGCCGTCGGTGGCATGGACCTGGTGGAACCGGATCGTCTTCTCTTCGGTTGCGGCATACAGCTTGATGGCGATGGAAACCAGGCCGAACGACACGGCACCCTTCCAGATCGCTCGCATGCCCGCCTCCCTCGCGGTGGGTTCGGCGTTCCCCTCCATCCTGCCTGCCAGCAGCGCGGTTGTCTGCCCAGCGGGCGCCCCGGCCCTTCCATCGGGTTCGGCGCCGGCCACGCTGCGGGTTGGTGCGGGACGGCCTGACGGGCGCTACCGGCCCGTTAGGGTGAGCCGATGGCGGGTGGGTACCGGCCGATGCTCGCGGTCGCGGGAGAGCTGCCAACCGGACCCGGCTGGTCGTACGAGTTCAAATGGGACGGGATTCGCGCGATCGCCGAGATCTCCGGGGGTCGGCTGCGGCTGTTCGCCCGCAGCGGCGCGGACGTCACGGTGGCGTACCCGGAACTCGCCGGCCTGGCCGCGCTGCCCGGCGAGATGGTCGTCGACGGCGAGGTGGCGGTACTCGGGCCGGCCGGGCCGTCGTTCGCGGCGCTGGCCGAGCGGATGCACGTCCGCGACGCGCACCGGGCCGCGGCGCTCGCCGCCCGGCTGCCCGTCACGTACCTGATCTTCGACCTGCTCCGGGCCGACGGCGCCGACCTGACCGCCGAGCCGTACCGGGTGCGCCGGGCCGCGCTGCGCAAGCGGGTCGCCGACGGGCCGCACTGGCTGGTCCCCCCGGTGTTCGACGACGGTGCGGCCACCTGGGCCGCGGCCGAGGAGAACGGCCTGGAGGGCGTGGTCGCGAAGCGGCGCGACAGCGAGTACCGGCCCGGCCGGCGCTCGGCCGACTGGGTCAAGGTGAAGCGGGTGCACAACGACGACCTGGTCGTCGGCGGGTACCGGCCGGGCGCGCGGACGATCGGCGCACTGCTGGTGGGCGAGTACGACGGGGGCGGGCTGCGCTACCGGGGCCGGGTCGGTGGCGGCATCTCCGCGGCGAAGGAGCGGCAGTTGCTGGATCTGCTGGCGCCGCTGGCGGCGGACGCGTCGCCGTTCGCCGATCCGGTACCGGCCGAGGACGCGCGCGGCGCGCACTGGGTGACGCCGGCGATCGTGGTAGAGGTGACGTACGGGAACCGGACCACCGACGGGCGGCTCCGCTTCCCCCGGCTGAACCGCATCCGCACCGACCGGGAGGTTCCGTGGCAACCGAACGCGTGAGGGTACGGGTGGGCGAGCGGGAACTGTCGCTGTCCAATCTGGACAAACCGATGTTCCCGGACCTGACCAAGGGCGAGATGATCGACTACTACACGCGGATCGCGCCGGTGCTCCTGCCGCATCTCGCCGGCCGGCCGCTGACCCGCAAGCGGTACCCGAACGGCGCGGCGGCCGGGTCGTTCTTCGAGAAGAACGCGCCGTCGCACACCCCGGACTGGGTGCGGACCGTGACGCTTCCGGTCCCGGGCTCCACGATGGACCGGGAGACCGTCGACTTCGTGGTGGTGGACGAGCTCGCCACCCTGGTGTGGCTGGCGAACCTGGCCGCGCTGGAGCTGCACGTTCCCCAGTGGCGGGTCGACGGCGACGATGCCGCGCAGCCGCCGGACCTGATCGTGTTCGACCTCGACCCGGGGCCGCCGGCCGGGTTGACCGAATGCTTCGCGGTCGCCCTGGCGCTGCGCGAGGAACTCGCCGCCGACGGCATCACCGCGTACCCGAAGACCAGCGGGCGCAAGGGGATGCAGCTGCTGTGCCCGATCGCGTCGACGCAGCCGGCGCCGGTGGTGTCCGGGTACGCGAAGCGGCTGGCACACCGGCTCGCGCAGCACGACCCGGACCGGGTGGTGGACCGGATGACCCGGTCGCTGCGACCGGGCAAGGTGTTCATCGACTGGAGCCAGAACAACGCGGCCAAGACCACGGTCGCGCCGTACTCGCTGCGCGCCGGCGCGGCACCGATGGTGTCGCTGCCGCTGCACTGGGCCGAGGTCGAGGCCGGCCGGCCGGTCACCGGGGGCCCGGCGGCGGCCCTGTCCCGAATGGACAGCGACGGCGACCTGCTGGCCGGGCTCACCGAACCCGGCCCCCGGGTACCGGAGGAGTGATCGGGTTTCGCGAGCGGCCACATCGGGCACCATCGATACATGCTGACATTCCTGTTGTGGATTCTGGCCGTCATTCTGGTCGTCGCCGGGGTGGTCTCGTTGCTGAAGCGGCGGATCCTCTGGGGCATCGTGCTGATCATCGTCGGGCTGCTCGTCGGCCCCGGTGGCGTCTCCATCTTCACCTGAGGCACCACGGCGCCGCTCCCACCGGGAACGGCGCCGGGTTCCGCGCTCAGTACAGGAATCTGGCGCGCAGGGCGGTGATGGTCGCGTCGGACAGGTCGAGTCCGTCGTGCAGGTAGTCGTCGAAGCTGGGATACAGCCCATCGACCTCGTCGAACGCGACCGCCCCCAGGCTGGTACGCCATCGAAGTGCTCGCATCGATTCTCCGTCGCGGGTCAGACCGGATTCGCGGGGCACGCCGTATCGGCGGTGCTCGCTGGATCGCGGGTCATGCCGGATCGGCGGTGCTCGCTGGATCGCCGGTCATGCCGGATCGGCGGTGCAGGGCCGGCCGCCGCAGACGTCGACCACGGTGCCGGTGTCGAAGAACGTCGCCTTCTGCTCGCGGGCCGCCGCCGAGTTGCGCGGATCCTCGTGCGGGTCGTGCCCGTAGGCGGCGCCGGTCGGCGCGGTGTCGGTGGTGGGCGGCGACGGCGTACCGGAGTCCCACACCACCATGGTGGATCCGTGATAGGGCAACGAAACGGGCCGGATCCCCCAGTACGGGACCCGATCCGGGCTGCGGCCCGGGGTCACGGTGGGCGCGGCGACGCGGGCGCCGAGGGTACGCGCCTCCACGTCGGCGGCGACGTTCGCCACCTGGTGGTCGCCGTACGCGACATGCATCAGCACCTCGCGCCCCGAGCGTGCGAGCGTCTGCGCGTACCCCTGCGTTTCGGCTCTGTCCCAGACCATCTGGAGCAGGCCGAGGACGACCTGTTGGCGCAGCTTGTCCGGGTACGACGCGTCCAGGATCGGCTGGAACTGGGTGAAGTCGGCGCTGCGGTTGAGCAGCAGGCTGTAGTTCATCCCGGTCACGCCGAGCACGCCGCGGTGGATGTCCGGCGAGCTGGCGATGACCGCGCCGCCGACGATGCCGCCCTGACTGTTCCCGTCGTACACCAGCTGCTTGCCCGCGTCGAGCAGCGGCCTGCCGTCCTCGGTACGGAACGCCGTGTCGGCCCGGAAACCCTTGTCGTGCACCAGATCCCGGCCCAGGAACAGCGCGTCGAGGATGCCCTGCTGCAGCCGGTCCGGGATGGACGGGAACTGGCCGATCGTGGTGAGCGACGCGATCACGTTGAGCACGTCGTCGGACGCCATCCCGACCCAGTCGGTGGCGCAGAACGTCACGTCGTGCTCGGCCGCCATCGCCTTGACGTTGCCGGCGCCGACCTCGTTGCGGCTGCCGAGCAGCCCGTGCCCGTACAGCGCCGGTCGGGACGGGTGCTCGAACGCGGCTCTCGGTATCTCGCACCGGAACCGCGCGAGCTGCGTGTTGCCCGGCAGGTGCACCGGGCGGCCGCGCGCGTCGCGGGCGAACCGGGACCCGGCCGGGCCGCCGGGCAGCGACAGGTAGCTCGGCACGTACACCGTGCCGATCACCTCGCGGGCGATCCGGGCGTCCTGCTCGGCGGTGAAGTTTGTGACCGCGTCGACGTGGTAGCTCGGCGCCCGACCGCGCAGCCGGCGGAACGCGTCGTCCCGAATCCGGTCCAGCTCACCGGTCAGGTTCCGTCCACTTGCGACGGTGAAGTCCCACACCAGGTACGCCCGTACGGTGTCGACGCCGGCCCGGCGCAGCGCGGCGAGCGAGGGCGCGAGTTCGCGCTGCCGGGCCCACAGCGGGTCGTGCCGGGGCAGCCGGTGCCCGGCGATGCTCGCGTACGCCACCGGTGCGGCCAGTGTCGCACCGGACGCGTCGCGCAGGTTTCGCAGCGCGACCGCGTAGTGGTGCCCCTCGGTGAAGTCCCGGGCTGGACGGATCAGCAGCGCCTGCCGGTCCGCGCTGGTGGCGTTCGCATCCAGCTCCGCCCAGTACGGCCAGCGGCGGCCGGTGTCGGTGTCCAGCAGCACGATCGGTGCGTCCGGCGCGAGCGACGCGCCGATGTCGGTGATCGGCGCGGCACCGGATGCCGGCAGGTTCACGTTCGGCACCTGAACCAGCAGCGCCTGCCCCGGGGAGAACCCGTCGCTGCGGTTCCAGGCGGTCGGGTCGACCGGCACGCCGAGCGCGTTGGCCGGCAGTACGGCCGAGGTGAACGCCACCCGCCGCCCGGTCGCGCTGTGCCGATCGGGCCGGGTGAACCAGTCGTTCGGGAACGGCAGCAGGCACTCGCTGCCGACCAACGGATCGCAGCCGCCGGGCCGCGCCGGCGCCGGATGCGCCGCGGCCGGCGCGCTCAGCACGCCGACCGCGGCGACCACCGCGACCGTCCCGGCCAGCAGTCGCCGGAGCCCGGAACCGCTGCGCAGCAACCGATGTGGCGAGCGCCCCGTGGTCGACGCGCGACGCGACCCGAGGCCGCCGCGCAGCATTCGGCGCATCGTACTTCCGGGCGTCGCGTCACGGCGCGACCCGGAACCGGTGCGCAGCGGGCGGCGCCGGTCCGGGTGCCCGGCGCCCGTCGCGCTTGGCTCACGCATCGGACGCGTCTTCCAGCTGGTCGCCGATGATGCCCGCGTAGGCAGCCTCGCCGCGCGCGTTGGGGTGCAGCGGCGCGGCCAGGTTCGTCGGCACGTAGCCCTCCAGCCAGCGCTGGGACGGCGACTGGCAGGCATCGTGGCCGACCCCCGGCGTCTCCACGTCGACGTACTCCGCGGCGTGCGCGGCGGCCTGCGCGGCGATCGTCTGGTTCAGCAGGTGGACCTCGCCCTGCAGCCAGTCGGCGTCCACGTTCAGGATCGGCTGCACCGGCCAGCAGCCACCGTGCTTGATGTACAGCCCGTACCCGGTGACGACGACGCGTGCCTGCGGCGAGCGCTGGTGGATGGTGTCCAGTGCGGTCGCGAGCTTCGGCGCGAACGCGGCGATCCGCTGCGCGATCTGGTCCACCCCACCCGCGGTGTACGAGTCCTTGCACGGATCGGCGGTCGGGTCGAGCTGCATGCAGTTCTGCGCGACGCCGACCAGGCCGGTGTCGTTGCCGCCGACGGTGAGCGTGACCAGGGTGGTGTCCGAGCGCAGCGCGTCGAACTGGGCCGGCGTGGTACCCATGTCGATCCCGGCCAGCGACAGCTTCTGTGGCGAGGTCAGGTCGCCGGTGTCGGCGCCGGAGCAGGTGACGTCGGTGAACGACGCCGCCCCGAGCCGGCTGGCGAGCAGGTGCGCGTAGTTCCTGGTGGACCGGCCGCAGGCGACCGGCCCGGTGATGTCGGGAATCAGCGGCCCGGAGGCCATCGAGTCGCCCAGGGCCACGTAGTGCGGTGCGGGCGCGGCGGCGGCCGGCGCGGCGCCGACCAGTACCGCCGCGGCGGCGGCAACGCATCCCGCCACGGCGGCGACGATCCTTGGCTGGGCTGACTGCAGCTGCATGGGGACACACCTCGCGCTCGATCGGCGACGGCGCCGGACCCGCGGGTGGGGAGGGGAATGCCGGGGACGCTGCGGGGCGGCGGCGAACTGGGGTCAAACGACATAATGCAGAGCCGACGTCGCCCAGGTAAGTGGATCGAAGCGCAGATTTCGATGGGGGATTCTGTGACGGATCACAACCTCGGCGCGACGCAGCCCCCGCTGAGGATCGGCGGCCGGTGCGTCGCGGCCCTGCTGCGCGAGCAGATCCCGGTGCTGACCCGGCAGGTACTGGCCCGCCTGGTCATCGAACTCCCGGTGTACGCGCAGCTGCCGACCGAGGAGGTCGGCGGCGACATCGCCGACATCGTCGGGCACAACCTGCGCACCTTCGCCGACGTGCTGCAGCGCCGGCAGCCGGTCACCGACGAGCAGCTGGCCGCGCAGCGCGACTCGGCGGCGCAGCGCGCGGAGGAGGGCGTACCGCTGGACGCGATCCTGTCCGCCTACCAGATCGGCGTGGCGATGGCGTGGTCCGAACTCACCGCCGGCGCCGGGCCGGCCGACCTGCCGGACGTGCTCGCCACCGCCGGCCAGGTGCTGGCGTTCGAGCGTCGGGTGCTGTCCGCGGTCAGCGCCGCCTACCTGGAGGTACGGCAGATCCTGGGCAGCGAGGAGCACGGCGGCCGGCACGCGCTGCTGACCGCGCTGGTGGCCGGCGAGGCGCTGGACAAGTTCGCGCACCACAACGGGCCGCGCCCGGCACCCCGGTACGTGGTGCTGCACCTGACGCTCGCGCCGCACCCGGACGAGGTCGGCGGCGGCGCGGTCGCCGGCGTCGCCGCTCGCCGCAAGGTCCGCCGGGTACGGGCGGTGCTGGACCGGTTCGCCGGTGAGCCGACGCTGACCGCCCTGGACTCGTCCGGCGGCACCGCCCTGGTACCGGCCGGGGTACCGCCGCCGTGGCCCACGCTGACCGACCTGGTCGGCCGGGCAGCGGACGCCGCCGGCTGCGCGATCACCGCAGCGGCCGCCGTGGTACCGCCGCCACAGGTACCGGCGGCGGTCGCGCAGACCGCGGAGATCGTCGCGCTGGTGCGCCGCACCGGCCGCCGCCCCGGCCTGTACCGGCTGGCCGACGTGTTGCTGGACTACCAGTTGAGCCGGCCGTCGGACGCGCTGCCGGGCCTCGCCGAGCTGCTCGCGCCGCTGGACCACAAGCCGGACCTGCTGCACACGCTGGACACGTTCCTGCGGCACGAGCTGAACCGGCGGGCCACGGCGGCCGCGCTGCACGTGCACCCGAACACGGTCGACTACCGGCTGCGCCGGATCACCCAGCTGACCGGCCTGTCGCCGACCCGGCCAACCGATCTGCCGCAGCTCAACGCGGCGCTGGTGGCGCGCGGCGGTGGCCCGAAGCCTCCACCGGAGCACCCGCCCTCCGGCTGCGACGAGCAGGCCACCGACCCGCGTCCGCACCGGCTTCCGGACTGAGCCGGCCCCGGGCGCGCGGTCAGCCGACGGTGACCGCGGGGAGGCGCGCCATCGCGTGTTCGACCAGCGTGACGAGGGCCGACCGGCACGACGCGGCGTCGCGGGCGTCGAACTCGATCAGCGGTACCGAGGAGTCCTCGAGCTGCAACGCCTCCCGCACCTCGGCCAGGGTGTGCCGGCGCCGCCCGTGGAACAGGTTGACCGCCACCACGAACGGCAGGTCCCGCGCCTCGAAGTAGTCGATGGCCGGGAAGCTCGTGTCCAGCCGCCGCGGGTCGACCAGGATCATCGCGCCGGTGGCACCGCGGGACAGCTCGTCCCACATGAACCAGAACCGGTCCTGCCCCGGGGTACCGAACAGGTAGAGCACGAGGTCGTCGGCGATGGTGCGGCGACCGAAGTCCAGCGCCACCGTGGTGGTGGTCTTCGACTCGATCCCGGCCGTGTCGTCGACACCCTCGCCGATCTGCGTCAGTACCTCCTCGGTGGTCAGCGGCGAGATCTCGGACACCGCGCCGACCAACGTCGTCTTCCCGGTACCGAAGCCACCAGCCACGATCACCTTGACCGACTGCGGACCCACGCCCCGTCCCTTCACATCGCTCGGAGGTGATTGATGACCTTCTGCAGGTCTTCCCGGCTCGGCCGGGTGCGGCGGTTGGCCGGCGCGCCGATCGCCACCAGCCGCTCCTCCAGCAGGTCGCTCAGGTGCACCCGGATCACGTTCATCGTGGTGTGCAGGTGCGCGGCGATCTCGGCGACCGACAGCCAGCGGTTCGCCAGCAGCTCGAGGATCTGCGCATGCTCGACCTGCAGCGCGGTCCGGTCGAACGTGCCGGCCGCGCGTACCTGGGTGTCGAGGCTCAGGGTGTGCCGGGCCCGGGCCCGACCACCGATCCGCGAGTAGTTGTCGAACAGCGGTGCGGCGGACTCGTCCACCCACTGCTCGTCGGCGTTTTCCATCACGACCTGCCTTCGGTCACGAGCTCGGTGCGTAGCCGGTCACGACCCGCTGCTCGGCGCTCAGGTGCCGACCGACCTGGGCCACGATCCGGGTCATGGAGAACGCCACGTTGCCGAGGTTGACGTCCTCGGCCGGGGTGAGCAGCACCAGGCAGGCGTTCTGCCCGGCGGAGATGATGAACAGGATCCGGTCCTGCATCTCGATCATCGTCTGCTGCACCGGCCCGCCGTCGACGTACTCGGACTGGGTGATCGCGCGGGACAGGCTGGCCAGCCCGGAGCACTGCGCGGCGAGCTGGTCGCCGGCGTTCTTGGACAGGCCGCTGGACCGCTGGATGATCAGGCCGTCGGTCGACACCACCGCGGCGCAGACCCCCTCGACGTCCTCGACGAGCCGATCCAGCAGGTGCACCAGGTGCGGATTCATGACGTCAGCCATCGCTGTTCCCGTTCTCTGAGACCGTGTCTGCGGACTTCTGGTTGGCCTCGCGTCCCGCCCTCATGCCCTGCTGGAACGCGGCGAACCGGAGCCTGGCCTGGTCCGCGGTGTGTGTCGGTGCGGCCTGGGCCGGTTCGGCCGACTCGGCCCGGGGCCGGCGCAGCCCCGGCGCGAGGCTGGCCTGGCGGACCCGGACGGGCAGGCCCGCGGTGGTCGACTGGCCGCTCGGTGCGGCTGCCGGCGCGGCCTCGTTGAGCACCGGTACCTCCGGCTCGTCGTGCCGCTCGCGGGGCGGCGCGCTCGGGTACGGGCGGGGCCGTGGCGGCGCGCTCTCCTCGACGCCGCTCGGCCCGTACGCACCGCGGTCGGCACCGGCTCGACTCGGGACGGTCGAGACCCGTCGTGGCAGCCTCGTCTCGGCGTCGTCCGCGCCGGAGCCACCCGGGTCCGGGCGCTCGGGCTCTACGGCGCCCGGCCCCGGGCGCCGCGTCGGCGTCGGCGTCGGCGTCGGCGTCGGCGTCGGCGTCGGCGTCGGCGTCGGGCCGAACGTACGGCCCGTGTCGTCGCCGGCGAGCGGGTCGATCGCCGGGAACTGGATCGTGTTGTCGGACAGCTCGGCCCGCTCCGTCCGCGGCGCCGGCCCGTGCCGCGGCGGCAGATCGGACCCGGCCGGGTCGGCGCGCAGCGCGGGCTCCGGCTGCGGGACCGGCGCCGGGCGCGGCGCGGGTTCGGGTCGGGGCGACGGTGGCGTGGGTCGGGCGACCGGCTGCGGTCCGGCGGGAGCCCCGCCCCACGCCGGTTCGCGCCGCGAACCGTCCTCGGCCCAGGGCATCGGCCCCGCCCCGGCGCGCGACGGCATCGGACCCGGCTCGGCGCGTACCGGGATCGGCGTCGGCTCGGCGCGCGACGGCATCGGCCCGGCCGGCGGTTCGGGCCGGCGCCGGCGGCCGGCGCCGAGCTCACCGGTGTGCTCCGAGCCGGCGCGGTCCAGCAGGTCGTTGCGGATCAGCACGATCGCCTTGATGCCGCCGTAGGCGGAGTCCTTCAGCTCGACCCGGATGTTGAACCGCTGCGCGACGGCGGCGACCACCAGGAGGCCGAGCTTCTGGACGTTCTCCGCGGAGACGAGTTCCGGTGCCTCGCGGATCAGCGCGTTCGCGCGTTCGCGTTCCTCGGTGGACATCCCGATACCGCGGTCCTCGATCTCCACGACGAGCCCGGACGCCACCGTCGAGGAGGTCATCAGTACCTGCGTCGGCGGGTGTGAGAAGGAGACCGCGTTGTTCAGCAACTGGGCGAGCAGGTGGCTGATCGGCAGCACCGCGCTGGCGCTGACCTTCACCTTCGGGCCCGCCTCGATCCGCACCCGCTGGAACTGCTCGCACTGCGCCTTGGCCGCGCCGAGCACGTCGTCGATCCACTCCGCGGTACGCCGGGACCGGCCGAGGTCGCCGCCGCCGAGGATGATCAGGTTGTCGTTGTCGCCGCGCAGCGTGGTGATCTTGTGCTGCAGCGCGTAGACCTTCTCCAGCTTGTCCGGGTCGTCCTGCTCGGCGTTCTCCAGCTCGCGCAGCCCGACCGCGAGGGTGGCCAACCAGCGTTGCGACCGGCGGGCCGCGAGTACCAGGTTCTGCCGGCTGTTCTTGCGGGCGAGGGCCTCGCCGGTGGCCGCCTCGATCGCGGTGCGGCTGGTCTCGCGTACCGCCTGCTGGATCGCGCCGAGTTCGACCGCACCGACCGCGTGGTCATCGGCCGTCCCTCCGGCGTCCGCGGGCAACAGCGAGGTCATGTCGGCCTGCTCGCCGCGTCCGATCCGGTTCAACGCCTCGGGCAGCGTGGCCGCGATCGCCTTCGACTCCGCCGCGATCGCGTCCAGGCCGGCCTTCATCGCACCGTCGACCAGCCGCCGGGACCGGCGGATCGCGAGCCACACGGCGATGACGACCAGCAGGGCGAGCAGGCTGCCGACGATGGCGAACAGCAGCTTGTTGTTGCCGACGGTGAGGTACTCGGCGGACACCTGCGTGGCCTGCGTGGTGGTCATCGACAGCAGCGCGTCGGAGATCTTGGTCGAGGACCGCTGCCACTGGCCGGCGTCGATGCCCAGCCCGTTCGGTACGGTGCCGGACCAGGTGCCGTGCCGCACCAGCTGCTGCTCGGCGGCGGTGACGTCGGCCCAGGCCGACCCGTGCACCAGGTCGTCGAACTGCTGCCGTACGGCCGGGCGCAGCGGTGTGGCGTCCTGCAGCTCGTCGTGGTAGGCGCCGACCAGGGTGTGGAACCGCTGCAGGTCGTCGGCGGTGAGCCGGTGCGCGGCGAACGCGCCGGTGACGATCGATCCGGCGCGCGACTGCAGGTCGGCGACGTGGAACAGCTCGGTCGCGGCGATGGCGCCCTGGATGGTGTCGGTCTCGGTGACGATCCGCGCCTGCGCGTTGAACAGCGCGTTGGCGGCGTCGAGCATCGTGTTGTACGAGCTGAACGCCTCCTTGGCGGTCACCGTCCGGTCGTCGATCCGGCGGCGGATGCCCGACAGCTTGTCCAGGTCGCTGTTCAGCGCGGCCAGCTTCGACTTGATGCTGGCCGGCGCGAGGCCCATCACCTCGGCCGCCGTCTTCTGCATCTTCTCGACGTTGGCGTCGGTCTGCTGCCGCTGGGCCCGCAACGCCTGGGTGCTGCCCGGCTCGGCCAGCTGCGCCATGCTCAGCGAGCGTTCCTTCTGCAGCGAGGACAGGCCGGCCAGGGCGGGGACCGAGACCTCCTGCACGCTCTTGGCGACCTGCCGGGTGTAGACACCGGTGAAGACGAAGTAGCCAGCCACGATCGCCCACGTGATCACCAGCGCGATGCTGGGAATGAGTCCGACCCGGGTGAAGCGAGACTTGATGGATACGGGCTGCTTCGGATCCTTGATACGCGGCGTCGTTCCCGTATCTTGAGATTGCTTCTTCACGATGCTCCACAACACGGCCGGTAACGGACATCATGCTGATTCCGTGGTGAGGTGCGCACGGCCCCGTTCAATTCGGACGAAGCCCGCACCCTACTCACGGACAGGTTGTTCGCGCCACACCCTGTCAGCCCTTCGACGGCCAGGATCGGACCGCCTGTGCGACGCGCCCACTCGCCGGGCATGGCCAGGGGTCGGGAAGCGAACGCGGGACGCGCCCTCCCCTCGGGCCGCAGCCGGCCGCCGAGCGTCCGCTCCGCCAGGACTCGAACGCGCCCGATTCCGACCTCTCTCTCGGATATCGCCAGTATCGTACATAAGTTGATCTTGCTAGGCCTCGCTACGCGCCGGTATCCTCGGCCTTCGCGTCGGTTGGCCCTCGTGGCCGCCCCCGCAGCCACCCTCCCGACGAACGGGAAGATTACGGGCCGAACGGCTCAGGATCAACGTGACCCCCGAACGACCCGTGGCGTAGCGCACAGCTGCGCCACCGCCCCTGGCCCCGCCGCGGCGCCCGGAGCAGGGTGACCACGAGATGACCAGACCCGTGACGCTGTGGCGCATCGCGCCCGCGGTGTTCCTGCCCACACTGCTGTTCGAGACCGGGCAGGGCGCGATCACCCCCATCGTGGCGCTCAACGCCCGCGAGCTCGGCGGCTCGTTCGGCGTCGCCGCCCTGGTACTGGCACTGCTCGGGCTCGGCCAGATCGCCGGCGACGTACCGGCCGGGATCCTCGCCGCCCGGCTCGGCGACCGGAAGGCGATGCTGGTCGCGTCGGGGGTCGCGGTCGTCACGCTGACCGGCTGCCTGCTCGCCCGCGACGTGCTCGTCCTGATCCCCTGCGTCGCCGCAACCGGCATGACCAACTCGGTGTTCAACCTGGCCCGGCAGTCGTACCTGACCGAGGCGATCCCGGCCCGGCTGCGCGCCCGGGCGCTGTCCACCCTCGGCGGTACGGCCCGGATCGGTGCGTTCTTCGGCCCGTTCGTCGGCGCCGCGGTGCTGCACGGCGGCGCGCCGGCGCGGGACGCGTACTGGGTCGGGTTGGTGGCGACGGTGGCCGCCGGGCTGGTGGTGCTGCTGGTGCGCGATGTGTCCGGCGCGACACCCGAGCGGAGGGCTGCGCCGACCACGACCCGAGCAGTACTGGCCTCGCACCGTCAGGTGTTCGCCACGCTGGGCATGGCGGTACTGATGGTCAGTGCGGTACGGGCGACCCGGCAGACGGTGCTTCCGCTGTGGGCCGACCACATCGGGCTCGACGCCTCGACCACCAGCCTGGTGTTCGGCATCGCCGGCGCGGTCGACATGCTGCTGTTCTATCCGTCCGGCCGGGTGATGGACCGGTTCGGCCGGCTGCCGGTCGCGGTGCCGTCGATGCTGATCCTGGGGTTGAGCGAGGCCGCGCTGCCGCTGACGCACGGCGTGCTGGCGTTGACCCTGGTGGCGATGGCGATGGGGTTCGGCAACGGGATCGGCAGCGGCATCCTGATGACGCTCGGTGCCGACGTGGCGCCGCCGGGGGCGCGCTCCCAGTTCCTCGGGATCTGGCGGTTGTGCGCGGACTCCGGCAACGCGGGCGGGCCGCTGGTGGTGTCCGCGGTCGCCGCGCTGGGCAGCCTCGCCGGCGGCATCGTGACGATGGGCGCGGTCGGGCTGGCCGCCGCGGCGGCGTTGATCCACTGGGTACCCCGCTACTCGCCGTGGGCCCATCCCGGCACCATGGCCCGGTACGCGGCGAGCCGGACGGCCGAGACGGAGCCCGCCGGTCCCGACGGCTCCCGCTGCTCGCCCCGCTGAGCGAGCCCCGAGGCTTGGCGGCGGCGCCGGGTCAGGCGCGGACGCCGTGGATCATCGCGGCCGCGTACGCGCCGGCCGCGTCCCGGGTGACCCGGTCCGGCGGCACGGACAACAGCGCGAGCAGCGCCCCGCCGTACAGCGCCTGCAGGGTGGGGACCGCGGCCGGCGGGATCGGCAGCTCGTACTCCCGGTGGTAGGCAGCCGTGTCCCGGGCGGCCCGGGCCACCAGCGCGCCGAGCGTGTCGGCGAGTTCGGGCCGGCGGCGCAGCTCGCCCTGCAGTTCGAAGAGCGCGAGGTAGCGGTCGCGTTCGGCGGTGGCCGCGTGGAACAGCGAGCCGGCGATCAGGTCGACCGCCTCGGCGAGCGTGCCGCGCCGCCGCCGGCCGGCGCGGGACTGCTCGGTCTGGCTGTGCATGTCCTCATGGTGGCGCTCGACCAGTTGCTCGGCGACGGCGACGAGCAGCGCGTCCCGGCTGGGGAAGTAGTTGGAGGTGGTACCGGTTGGCACGCCGGCCTGCCGGTCGACCGAGCGGTGGGTGAGTCCGTGCAACCCCTGCGCGACGACGAGTTCGGTCGCCGCGGTCGCCAGCACGCGGCGGCGGGCGGCGTTGGGTGGTGGCACCCGCCCAGCGTATGGCACCATCGATATACAACGATCGTAGTGAATGGAATCGATCATGGACATCTGCGTGGTGGGCGCCGGCATCGGCGGCCTCGCCCTGGCACACGGGCTGCTCGCCGACGGCCACCGGGTCCGGGTGCTGGAACGCGCCGCCGGCCCCACCCGCAGCGGGGCCGCGGTGACGATCTTCAGCAACGGCGCCGCCGCCCTCGCCGGCCTCGGCGTCGACCTCGGCACCGCGGTACGCGGCACGTCGACACCGGGCCGCACCGCCGCCCGCGGCACGTCGACACCGGGCCGCACCGCCGCGCCCGGCACATCGACGTCGAGTGCTACTGAGCCCGGCCCTTCGGCGCCGGCCGGGGGCGCTGCCCCGAGCGGACCGGCCACGGTCGGCGGTGCGCCGCTCGGGGCACCGATCGAGACGCTGGCGTCGGTCGACGCCGGCGGTCGGCGGATCATGCGGGCCGACCTCACCGTGCTCTGGCGGCGTACCGGCCAGCAGGTGCGGACGATGCCGCGGGCCGAGCTGATCGACCGCCTCACCGCCGGCCTGCCCGCCGGCACCATCCGGTACGACGCGCCGGTCGGGTCGGTGCGCACCGACCCGGACGGCGCCGAGGTGGTCTCCGCCGCCGGCACCGACCGGTACGACGTGGTGGTGGGCGCCGACGGGCACCGGTCCGCGGTGCGGTGCAGCGTGTTGTCGCCGGAGCCGGCCGCCGAGGTCGGCTGGGACACCTGGCAGGGGCTCACCGAGGTACTGTCGTCCATCGCCGGCGGTCGCACCGGCCTGCTGGCCGTCGGTACCGCCGGGCTGGTCGGGATGATGCCGGCCGGGCAGGGCCGTACCCAGTGGTGGTTCGACGTTCGCCGGGGCGCGGGGCCGGAGCCGGCCGGTACCGGCACCGTCGGCTGGCTGCGGCGGCTCTTCGCCGGGTACGCCGAGCCGGTGCCGGAGCTGCTCGCCGGCATCACCGATGCCGACATCGGGCGCTACCCGCACGTGCTGCACCGGGTACCGGACCGCTGGGGTTCCGGGCCGACGACGCTGGTCGGGGACGCGGCGCACGCGTTCCCGCCGTCCCAGGCGCAGGGCGCGAACCAGGCGCTCGAGGACGCCTGGCTGCTGCGCCGGGCGCTGCACGGGGACCGGGGCGATGCCGCGAGCGCGCTGCGCCGGTACGAGCGGCTGCGGGTGCCGCACGTGCGGCTGGTGTCCCGGATGGCGGCCTCCGAGCGGACCAACCTGCCGGTGCCGCCGCCGCTGGCGCTGCTCGCCCGGCTCGCCCCGCCGCGCGCCGGCGGGTACGCCTACCTGCGGCTGCTCCGCCGGTTCAGCAGCGTCCTGGCGAACGAGCGCCCCTGACCCGCACGTTGCCCGGCGCCGTACCGATGAGTGCGGCGGGTCCGGGCCGTCTGACCTGACATGCAGACACGCGAGCCGGACTTTCCGGCGATCTGGCGGCTACTGGACGAGCAGGTCACGGCGGGGCGGCTGCCCGGCTACGTGGCGGCGGTACGGCTCCGGGGGAGGTCGAGGTGCATGCCGGCGGCCGGACCGCGGTCGAACCGGACAGCGCGCCGATGGCCGAGGACACCCAGTTCCGCATCGCGTCGGTCACCAAACCGATCGGGGCCGCGCTCACCCTCGGGCTGGTACACGAGGGGCTGCTCGGGCTGGACGACCCGGTCACCGAGTGGCTGCCCGAGCTCGCCGGCCACCGGGTACTGACCGCGCCGGACGCGCCGCTGACCAGCACCGTCCCGGCGGTACGGGAGATCACCGTGCGGGACCTGCTCACCATGCGCAGTGGTTGGGGCGTGATCTTCGAGCCGACCCCGCTGCAGCGCGAGATGGCGCGCCAGCAGGTGTCTCCGGGCCCGCTGACGCCGCCGATGACCGGGGACGAGTTCGTGGCCCGGATCGGCGCGCTGCCGGCGGCGTGCCAGCCCGGCGCCGGCTGGCTGTACGACACCAGCATGGATCTGCTCGGCGTGGCGCTGGAGCGGGCCACCGGTACGTCCCTGGCCCGGCTGGTCGCCGACCGGATCACCGGACCGCTCGGGCTGGCCTCGACCGGGTTCCGGGCGACCGACCCGGCGCGGCTCGCCACCGCGTACCTGCCGGGGCCGGACGGGCTCACCGTCCTCGACCCGCCGGACGGCATGTTCGCGGCCGAGCCGACGTTCCGTGAGCTGAGCTCGGGACTGGTGTCGACCGCGCCGGACCTGCTGCGCTGCTTCACCGCGCTGGCCGACGGCGGCGCGCCGATCCTGCCCGCGGCATCGGTCGAGGCGATGACCACCGAGGCGATCACCCCGGCGCAACGCGACCAGGGCGTACCGATCCTCGGCCCCGGCCTGTCCTGGGGCCTGGGTACCGGCGTGGAGATCGCCGCCGCGGAGCCCTGGCAGGCGCCGGGCGCCTGGGGTTGGACCGGCGGTACCGGCACGACGGTCCGGGTCGACCCCAGCCGCGAGCTCGTCGGCGTGCTGCTCACCCAGCGCGGCATGGCCGGCCCGCAGGACGGCTTCGACTCGTTCTGGTCCGCGGTCGCCACCGCGTGAGCGCGCGGGCCGCGGCCCTCAGCCGGTTGCCGGCGCGGTCGACCTGCCCGACGAGATCGGCGACCCTCGCCGGGGTGAGCGGCCCTCAGCCGGTTGGGCGCGGTCGACCTGCGCGACGAGGTCGGCGATCCTCGCCGGGGTGAGGCCGACCGGGAACGTCGCGAGCTTGACCAGCGGCAGCGAGCGGGCCAGCGCGACCAGCGCCGGGTCGAGCGGCTGGCCGTCGAGAGCCGGGGCGAGCGCGGCAGCGAGCAGCGGGCCGCCGACCGGGTGCGCCAGCCACTCGGTCACGGTGGACATCGGCCCGACCGGCGGGACGTACCCGTCGCCGGGCGTGGTCAGCTCGGCGCGCAGCCGGATGTCCCGGGACGAGGCGCCGATCTCGACGGTGAACCGGCCCGCGGTGACCTGCCAGTCGCCCCGCGGTACCGACCATTCGGCGAGGTCACGCGGACCGATCTCGAACCGGACCGGGGCCGACTCGCCCGGTGCGAGGCCCACCTTGGCGAAGCCGCGCAGTTCGTGCCGCGGCCGGTCACCGGGGAACGCGAGGTAGAGCTGGGCGACCTCGTGGCCGAACCGGTCGCCGGTGTTGGTCACCGTCACCTCGATCTGCCAGCAGTTCTCGCCGGTGGCCCGCACGACCAGGTCGCGGTGGTCGAACGTGGTGTAGCTCAGGCCGTGCCCGAACGGGTACGCCACCTCGCGCTCGACCGTGTCGAAGAAGCGGTAGCCGACGTAGCGGCCCTCGCCGTACCGGACGTGCCCGTCCCGGCCCGGGAAGTGCAGGTACGAGGGGGTGTCGGCGAGCCGCAGCGGGATCGTCTCGGTGAGCCGGCCGGCCGGCGCGTGCACCCCGAACAGCAGCTCGGCCAGCGCGGTGCCGCCGGCCTGGCCGGGCAGGAAACCCGCCAGGATCGCCGAGGTGTCCCACCACCCGTCCGGCGACAGCACGCCGCCGCTGGCGAGCACCAGGACGACCCGGGTACCCGTGGCGGTGACCCGGCGCAGCAGGTCGAGCTGATCGGCCGGTAGGTCGATGCTCGTCCGGTCGACGCCCTCCGACTCGGCGGCCTCCGGCAGGCCGAGGAACACCACGGCGACGTCGGCCGCGGCCGCGGTGGTGACGGCGGCGCCGGCCAGCTCGGCATCCGCCGTACCGTCGAGGCGGTAGCCGGCGGCGAAGGTCAGCTCGGTGCGTTCCTCGGCGAGTCGCCGCAGTGCCGGCCAGGCGGCGTCCAGCGTCGTCGGCGTCACGTGCGAGCTGCCGCCGCCCTGGTAGCGGGGCGTCCGGGCAAGCTCGCCGAGCACCGCGATCCGTTGCGCCGCTGCCGGATCCAACGGCAGTACCGCGTCGTCGTTCTTCAGCAGCACCGCGCCGGCGCGGGCCACCTCGGCGGCCAGCGCGTGGTGCGCGTCGACGTCCCACCCGGCCGCCCCGGCACGCGCCGCGTCCACCGGCGTCCCGGCCGGCGCGGCGTCGGTCGCGTAGCGGTGGGCGAGGGCGGCGACCCGGCCGGCCGCGGTGGCCACCGCCTCCGCGCTCAACTGTCCATTGTGGACAGCTTCGATGATCTGGTCGTCGGTGCCGGTCGGCGGCATCTCCAGGTCGAGGCCGGCGGCCAGCGCCGCAACCCGGTCGTTCACCGCGCCCCAGTCGGACACCACCACGCCGTCGAAGCCCCACTCGTCGCGCAGCAGTTCGGTCAGCAGCCACCGGTGCTGGCTCGCGTACGTGCCGTTGAGCTTGTTGTACGCACACATCACCGCCGCCGGCCGGGCCTCCCGCACGATCCGTTCGAACGCCGGGAGGTAGATCTCGCGCAGCGTCTGCTCGTCCACGTCGGCGTCGACCCGCAGCCGGTCGGTCTCCTGGTTGTTCGCCGCGAAGTGCTTGACGCAGGCGCCCACCCCGCCGGACTGGATGCCGGTGACCAGCGCGGCGCCGAGCACACCCGCGTGGTACGGGTCCTCGGCGAAGTACTCGAAGTTGCGGCCGCACAGCGGGGAACGCTTGATGTTCACGCCGGGTCCGAGGACCACGCCGGCGCCGAGGGCGCGCGCCTCGACCGCGAGCGCCGCGCCGACCCGGCGGGCCAGCTCCGGATCCCAGGAGCAGCCGAGCGTCACCGCCGGCGGGAAGCAGGTGGCGGGGATGCTCTCGCTGATCCCGAGCGCGTCGGCAGAGTCCGGGTCCGGGCGGCGGATGCCGTGCGGGCCGTCCGATACGGTCAGCGCCGGTACCGCGCCGGGGACCGCGACGGTCTCCCACATCCCCGCGCCGGAGGTCAGCGACGCCTGTTCGGCCAGGCTGAGTTCGCGCACCATCGACCGCCCCTTCCGTGGTACCGCCGCGACACGCAGGCGGTACCCGCAGCATGGCCGGCCGGCAGCCGGCCCGCAACGGCCCCGGTGCGACCGGTACCCGGGCTGCTCCGTGGGCCGTCCGCGGGCGCCGACCGGCGGCGAGCTGTGCGCAACGGACGATGCGCGGCCAGCGGCAGCGGCGCCGCTGCGCCGCGGAGGCGCGACGGCGGGCGGCGCGCGGCGGCGCGGCGGTCAGTGGGCGGCGGCGCGGCGTGGTGGCGCCAGGTTTTGGCGGGCCGCGCCGGCCAGATCGCGGGCGCGTTCCAGCAGCGTGTAGTCGTGCCGGGCGACGCCGGCCGCGACCGCGGCGTCCAGGTCGTGGTCGTACCGCTGGAGCAGGGTGTCGAAGTCCCGGCGCACCGGCTCGTACGCCTCGTAGCCGAAGGACCGGTGCAGCCGGGGGAACAGCGGCTTGTACAGCCGGGCCCGCTCGTGCAGCCCGGACGAGTAGGACAGCGGGTTCTTCGGCCGGCGCAGCACGTACTCGGGCAGCACGTCGGCGAACGCCCGCCGGACGATCCACTTCTCCCGGCCGTCCCGCCGCTTCAGCTCGACCGGCAGCCGCATCGCGAGCCGCACGAGCGCGAGGTCCAGGAACGGGATGCGGGTCTCGACGCCCTGGCCCATGCTGGCCCGGTCCACCCGTTGCAGCTCGGTCCGGCACAGGTTGCGGATCTTGTGCAGGAACAGCCGGCGGGCCGCCGCCGGGCCGACCCGGTGGTACATGTCGTAGCCGCCGAACAGCTCGTCCGAGCCGTCGCCGGTGAGCACCACCTTGACCCCGGCATCCCGGATCCGGCGGAACAGCGGCACCGACACGACCGCGTTGATGATGTCGCCGTACTCGGTCAGTTCGCCGATCCGGATCGCCTCCCGGATCTCGGCCAGTCGTACCTGCCGCGGGTCGAGCTCGATCACCTCGTGCGGCACGCCGAGGTCGGCGGTGACCCGGCGGGCGTAGTCGAGGTCCTCGCTGCCGGGTGCGCCGATGGTGAACGCGACGCAGTCCGGATGCCACCGCTTGACGTGCAGCAGGGTGAGCGTGCTGTCCAGCCCGCCGGAGAGCACCACGCCGACGGTGAGGTCGGTGTCCAGCCGTACCCGGATGCTGTCGCGCAACGTCTCCCGCACGGCGGCGGCCGCCTCGTCCGCATCGGTGATCGGCGCCTCGTCCGCGCCGAGGGCGAGCAGGTCCACGTACGGCGCGAGCTTCGGCGGCTCGCCCGGGGCGGCCCAACCGTGCTCGCCGGGGCCGACCTCGGTGATCCGGCCACCGGCCGGCACCAGCGCCTTCACCTCGGAGCCGACGTGCAGCCGGCCGCCCTCGGCCGACCAGTACAGCGGCTTGACGCCGAGCGGGTCGCGGGCCAGGTAGGTGCGCCGGGTGGGCAGCTCGACGATCGCGAACGCGAACTCGCCGCGCAGCCGGTGCACCGCGGTCTCGCCCCAGGCGAGAAACGCCTCCAGCACGACCTCGGTGTCGGACTCGGTGCGCAGCGTCCGGCCGAGCCGCGCCAGCTCGGCGTGCAGCTCGCGGTGGTTGAAGATCTCGCCGTTGTAGCAGAGCAGGTACCGGCCGTCGGCCGACACCCACGGCTGCACGGCGCGTTCCCGGTCGACGATGTGCAGCCGCTGGGTGCCGGCCAGTACGTCGTCGTGCCGGAGCAGTTCGGTGGTCTCGCCGCGCGGCTCGATCGCGCCGATCATCCGGCGAAACGTCGTCTCGTCGGCGCCGGCGCCGACCGTCACCACGATGCCGCACACGTCAGCCGCCCAGCGCCGCGTCGAAGTCCCGGCGCAGCGCGGGTAGCGCCGCCGGGCTGAGGCACACGTGCCAGACCTGGCCCTCGTCGATCACGTTGACCTGGCCGGCGTCCTGCCGGGCCAGCAGCTCGGCGGCGAGCACGTGCCGGGCGCCGTAGCGCGCGTACCAGGCGAGTTCGACGTCGACCGCGTAGCCGGAGCAGTGCGCGGACGCCGGCATGGTCGGGTACCCGAGCCGGGTCAGCCGGTCCTGGTGCCGGGTGCTGCGGGCCAGGCTGGTCACCCACAGCGGCGGGGTACCGGCCGGGGCCCGCTCGGCGAACCGGCGGGCGACCTGGTTGAGCAGCGCCACCGCCTCCGGCCGGGTTCGCGGGTACCGGAGGCCGGCGGTACGCGGCGAGCGCTCCGGCCACAGGCCGCGCTGGACGGCGCGCCGGTGCGCGGACCGGATCGCCCGGCCGACCAGGTGCGTGGGCTGCCGGCGGTACCGGAAGCCGAGCCGGCCGGCGCGCCGCAGCGGCTCCAGGTCGACGAGGTCGGCCGCGGCGCACAGCTCGGCGCCGGACGGGTACGCCGGCGAGCGGCCCCACCACAGCGCGTCGATCTGGGCCAGCAGCTGCACCCGGACCAGCGGTACCGGCTCGCCGCCGGGCCGCCGCAGCACCGCCCGGACCGCGCGCAGCAGGTCGCCGAGTACCGCGGTGCGGCCGCGCGGCGTGGCCGCGAGCAGGCCGGCGTACACCGGTTCGGCCAGCCGCCGGGTGAGGATCGCGGGTGTCCGCGCGGGGTCTCGCGTCAGCTCGGCGAGCAGGTCGGCGACCGCCGACCGGTAGGCCGGGACGTCCGGTCCGGGTACCGGTGGCGCCGCCCGGCGTCGTCGGCGGGCCGGCCGCAGCCCGGGTGCCGGTCGCAGATCCTGCTTGGGTGATCCCATGCCTTGCTCCCCGTGGACGATCCCGCTGTGGACGATCCGGCCGTGGGCCGGGCCCCGATGGACGGTGCCTCCGTGGTCGAGACGAGCACGCCTACGAAGGTAACAATACGTATCCAAATAATCTCAATTTGTAGTCACCTGGCGTGTCGGTCGGCGAGTCGAGCACGCACCAGACCGGACATCGCCCGTACCTCCGGGACGTGCACGACCCGGCCGGCGAGCCAGCCCCCGACGAGCCCGGCGGCGGTGCCGGCGAGCAGGGCGGCCAGCGATCCCGGTACCCCGCGACCGGCCACCGCGGTCACCGCCGCCACCGCCGCCCAGCCCGTCCCCGCACCGGCGCCGGACACCAGGACCAGCCGGCCGACGGTGCGCCCCACCCGGCCGAACCCGAGCGGCCCGAACCGGTGCCGCAGCCACAGCTGCCCCAGCACCAGCCCGACCAGCTGCACCCCGCCGTACGCCACCGCGAGGCCGGCGACCACCCGGCCCGGCGCCAGCAGCCGCGGCACCAGCAGGCACGCCGGGACCAGAACGGCCGCCATCGCCGCGTTGATCCCGGCCGGCGTGCGGGCGTCCCTGAGCGCGTAGCAGACCTGCCGCTGCAGCGTCCCGATCGCCATCGGGACCAGCCCGAACGCCGACACCGCGAGGACCGTACCGACGGTGCGGGCGGACGCCGGCGACACCGCGCCGCGGGCGAAGACCACCGTGGACAGCGCCGGCCCGAGCACGATCAGCGCGGCGGTGACCGGTACCAGCGCGACGGCGGTGAGCCGGCTGCCCAGCGACAGGTCGGCGAGCAGCCCGGCCGTGTCGCCGGCGGCCGCGGCCCGGCTCATCCGCGGCAGCAGCGCGGTCAGCAGCGCCACGCCGATGATCCCGTACGGCATCTGCAGCAGCAGGTGGGCGTTGGTGTACACGGTGGAGCCGACGCCGGACGCGCGCCCGGCGGTGTTCGCCGCCGACGTGATGACCAGGTAGCCGGCCTGGCTGATCGCCGCGTCGACGAGTACCCAGGCACCGAGCCGGCCGGCCTCGGCCAGCCCCGCACCGCGCCAGTCGAACCGCCACCGCCAGCGCAGCCCGACCCGCCGCAGCGCCGGCAGCAGCACCACCGCCTGCGCCGCGATGCCCACCGTGGTACCGATGCCGAGCAGCCACGCGCCGCCGGCCGGCATGCCCGCCGGGGTCAGCTCGCCGGCCCCGCTCAGCAGTACGAACGCCACGCAGGTACCGATCACGACGAGGTTGTTGAGCACCGGCGACCAGGCCGGCGGGCCGAACACGCCGCGGCTGTTGAGCACCGCACCGAGCGCGCCGTACAGCGCGTAGAACACGATCTCCAGCAGCATGATCCGGGTCAGCAGGGTGGTCAGGGCGACCTGCGCCGGATCGTCGCGGATGCCGTACAGCCAGGTCAGCGCCGGCGCGGCGAGGACCGCGAGCGCCGTCACCGCGGTCACCCCGACCACGATCAGGGTGAGCAGCCGCTGGGTGTACGCGTCGCCGCCGTCGGCGTCCCGGCGCCGCGCGTGTACCAGCAGCGGCACCACCACGCTGCTGAGCAGGCCGCCGAGCAGCAGCTCGTAGATCAGCGTGGGCAGCAGGTTGGCGGTGTTGTACGCGTCGCCGACCAGGCCGAAGCCGATCGCAGCGGCCAGCGCGGCGGTACGCAGGAAGCCGGTCGCCCGGGACACCGCGCTGCCGAGCGCCAGCACCCCGGTCGCCCGGCCGAGTCCGGCGGTGCCGGCCCGCGTCACGATGGCCACGAGCACCGATCGTAGTTAGGCAATTACCTTTTGTCGGGCGAAGGCGGGTCGCCAGGCGGTGATCCCGCGGGTGCGAAATGTGACTTTCGGCGGGGAAACCGCACAGCAGGCAGCCCCGGCTCGGCACCACCGGAACGACGATGTTCACTGTTTCGCGTGTCTCACCTGACCCCTTACGTGGAACTGAGCCGCGCGCAATGGCGCACGCTGCGCAGGTCCACCCCGATGCGGCTGACCGCCGACGAGCTGTCCCGGCTGCAGGGCCTCGGCGACGTGGTCTCGCTGGACGAGGTCGCCGACGTGTACCTGCCGCTGTCCCGGCTGCTGAACCTGCAGGTCGCCGCGCGCCAGCGGCTCAACGAAGCGACCCGGGTGTTCCTCGGCGAGACGCCCGCGCCGGTGCCGTTCGTGATCGGCATCGCCGGCAGCGTCGCGGTCGGCAAGTCGACCATCGCCCGGCTGCTGCGCACCCTGCTCGCCCAGTGGCCCGACCATCCGCGCGTCGACCTGATCACCACCGACGGCTTCCTGCTGCCGAACGCCGAGCTCAAGCGGCGCGGCCTGATGGAACGCAAGGGGTTCCCGGAAAGCTACGACCGGCGGGCGCTGGTCCGGTTCGTCACCGACGTCAAGTCGGGCCAGGCCGAGGTGGCCGCACCGGTGTACTCGCACCTGACGTACGACATCGTGCCGGGCGAGCGGAACGTGATCCGGCAGCCGGACATCCTGCTCGTCGAGGGGCTGAACGTGCTCCAGCCGGCGCCCCGGCTGGCCGTCTCCGACCTGTTCGACTTCTCCCTGTACGTGGACGCGCACGCCGGCGACATCCGCCGCTGGTACGTGGAGCGGTTCCTGAAGCTGCGGCAGACCGCGTTCGCCGACCCCGCCTCGTACTTCCACCGGTTCGCGGCGCTGTCCGACGAGCAGGCGGTACAGACCGCGACCGGCATCTGGTCGGCGATCAACGAGCCGAACCTGGTCGACAACATCCGCCCCACCCGGCCGCGCGCCACCCTGGTCCTGCAGAAGGGCCCCGACCACTCCGTCGAGCGGGTCCGGCTGCGCAAGCTGTGAGCCCTCCACCGGGTGACACGACATCGAACAGGTGTTCGATAGAGTGGCTGGCGTGACGGTGGTACGGGGCTGGTGGAACGGGCAGGACGATCCCGGACGGCGGCAGCAGGTGGTGATCCACGAACGGTCCGGCCGCTGGCGGGTCGACCACCTCGGCCCGCGCGAGTCGTACGAGTACGTGTCCTGTGTCGACCCGCGCCAGGCCGACGCCGAGGCGGCCCGGTTCCTCGCCCGCGGCACCAACTGGCGGCCACTCCCGCGCTGACCCGGCGGCCAGCTGGGTGGCCACCGGGACGGTCGCGGCGGCTGGCATGCTGGCGGGATGGCACTG
Source organism: Actinocatenispora sera (assembly GCF_018324685.1). Classification (NCBI taxonomy): domain Bacteria; kingdom Bacillati; phylum Actinomycetota; class Actinomycetes; order Micromonosporales; family Micromonosporaceae; genus Actinocatenispora; species Actinocatenispora sera. Next base: position 839,831 of record NZ_AP023354.1, read on the forward strand.
CCGCGCTGCGCGATCCTCGACGACTATCAGAACGTCGCACTGACCTCGACAGACTGGTCACCGCTGGCCGGCCGGCTCGAGCTCGACCGGTTCGACCGGGCGCTGGCGGCGGACGAGCTGGTCGACGCGCTGCGCGGGCACCAGGTGGTGGTGGCGATGCGGGAACGCACGCCGTTCCCGGCGGCCGTGTTCGACGCGCTGCCCGAACTGCGCCTGCTGGTCACCACCGGGATGCGCAACGCGTCGATCGACCTGGCCGCCGCGGCCGCGCACGGGGTCACGGTCTGCGGCACCCGGGGCAGCAGTACCGCGACCGCGGAACTGACCTGGGCGCTGATCTTCGGCCTGGCCCGCAACCTGGTCGACGAGGCGAACGGGATGCGCGCCGGCGACTGGCAGCGCGGCATCGGCCTGGAACTGCGCGGCCGTACCCTCGGACTGCTCGGCCTCGGCCGGCTGGGCAGCGCGGTCGCCGCGGCCGGCCAGGCGTTCGGCATGGACGTGCTCGCCTGGAGCCCGCATCTCACGCCGGAGCGGGCCGCGGCCGGCGGCGCCCGGCTCGCTGCCGACGCCACCGAGCTGTTCGCGGGCAGCGATGTGGTGTCGATCCATCTGGTGCTCTCCGACGCGACTCGTGGCCTCGTCGACGAGCGGTTGCTGCGCGCGATGCGGCCCACCGGCTACCTGGTGAACACGTCCCGCGGGCCGATCGTGGACCGCACCGCGCTGGTACGGGCAATGCGCGAGGGCTGGTTCGCCGGCGCCGGCCTCGACGTGTACGACGTCGAGCCGCTGACCGCCGACGACGAGCTGCGCCGGCTGCCGAACGTCCTCGCCACCCCGCACATCGGGTACGTGACCCGGGAGGCCTACGCGACGTTCTACGGCGACGCGGTGGCCGACGTGCTCGGCTGGCTGGACGGTGAGCCGGTTCGCGTCCTCGGCTGAGCCGGTTCGGTCCGCGGCGCCGCCGCAGACCGGTCCGGAGGTGCGGCACCGGATCACGCCGTCGCCGCCCGCTCGGTCCCGGCTCTTGCCGGGGCGGCCGGCTCGGCACCGCTGCTCGCTGCTCGCCGGTGCGGCTCGGCATCGCTGCTTGCCGGTGCGGCTCGGTACCGGCGTTTGCCGGTCGGTGCGGCCGGCCGCCACGTAGCGTGGTACGGGGGTGTGCCGCATGCGGATCGAGGACTACGCGCTGATCGGTGACCTGCAGACGGCAGCGCTGGTGGGGCGCAACGGATCGGTGGACTGGCTGTGCCTGCCGCGGTTCGACTCGGCGGCCTGCTTCACCGCGCTGCTCGGCGAGCCGACGCACGGCCGGTGGCTGATCGGCCCGGTCGACCCGGTCACCCGGATCTCCCGGCGGTACCGGGACGGCACGCTGATCCTGGAGACCGACCTGGAGACGGCGGACGGCGCGGTGCGGCTGATCGACTTCATGCCGCCGCGCGAGCCCGGCGCCCGGCCCCAGCTGACCCGGATCGTGCAGGGCCTGCGTGGCCGGGTACGGCTGCAGGTCGAGCTGGTGGTGCGGTTCGAGTACGGGTCGGTCGTGCCGTGGGTGCAGCGGGTACCGGACGGGGTGGTCGCGCAGGCCGGGCCGGACGCGCTGCACCTCGCCACCTCGGTACCGCTGCACGGGCACGAGCTGACCACGGTCGGCGAGTTCGAGCTCGCGGCGGGCGGCACGGAGCGGTTCATGCTGACCTGGTTCCCGCCGTACGAGCCGCCCGGGCTGGTGGAGGACGCGTACTCGGCGCTGGCCCGGACCGAACGGTGGTGGCTGGACTGGTCCGGCCGGTGCGGCTACACCGGTGCGTACGCCGACGAGGTGTTGCGGTCCCTGATCGTGCTGAAGGCGTTGACCGACCGGCAGACCGGTGCCGTCGTGGCGGCGCCGACCACCTCGCTGCCGGAGGACCTCGGCGGCGAGCGCAACTGGGACTACCGCTACACCTGGCTGCGCGACTCCGTGCTGGCGCTCAACGCGCTCCTCGCCGGCGGGTACACCGGCGAGGCGCGGGCCTTCGCCGACTGCGTCTTCCGCGCCACCGCGGGGCATCCGGAGCAGATGCAGATCATGTACGGGATCGCCGGCGAGCGGCGGCTCGCCGAGTACGAGCTGGACCACCTGCCGGGATACGAGGGCTCCCGGCCGGTACGGGTCGGCAACGCGGCGGCCGGCCAGTTCCAGCTGGACGTGTACGGCGAGGTGCTCGGCGTCGCCGCCGTGGTCGCCGGCCACGTGGGCCGGTACCCGGACCGGCAGTGGCGGCAGCAGCGCAAGCTGCTGGACTACCTCGACGGCGTGTGGCAACAGCCGGACGACGGGATGTGGGAGTCGCGCGGCCCGCGCCGGCACTACACCCAGTCGAAGCTGATGGCCTGGGTCGCGTTCGACCGGGCGGTCGCGATGGCGAACCGGTTCGGGCTGGACGGCCCGGTCGAGAAGTGGGCGGCGACCCGGGACGCGATCCGGGCCGAGATCCTGGACCGTGCCTGGGATCCGCGCCGCGAGACGTTCACCCAGTACTACGGGTCCACCGCGTTGGACGCCGGGGCGCTGATGATCCCGCTGGTCGGGCTGCTGCCCGGCGGCGACCCGCGGGTGACGTCGACGATCGACGTGGTCCGCGCCGAGTTGGGGCGCGACGGGTTGCTGTCGCGCTACTCCACCGATGACACCGACGACGGCCTGCCCGGTACCGAGGGGCAGTTCCTGGCCTGCTCGTTCTGGCTGGTGGATGCGTTGGCGTGGAACGGAAGGCGGGACGAGGCGCGGGAGCTGTTCGAGCGGCTGCTGGGGCTGGCCAACGACGTCGGCCTCTTCGCCGAGGAGTACGACGTGCGGCACGGCCGGCAGGTCGGCAACTTCCCGCAGGCGTTCACCCACCTCGCGCTGATCAACGCCGCCCGGGTGCTCAGCCCCGACCAGCCGCACCCGTTCGAGCAGGCACCGCCCGCGCCACGGTCCAGCTAGGACCGTCCACATCGGACGGTCAAGCACGGCCGAACGCGAAGGCCCGGCACCGGCCCGCGTGGGCGGGCCGATGCCGGGCCCGGGCGACAGATCCGGTTCACGCCTCCCGCGTCGAGGAGCGCAGGCCGGCCTCGATGGTGGCGATGATCCGCGGTCGAAGCTCCGCCGTGCGGATCACCGCGTCGACCGAGCCGACCTCGACCGCGCGCTGGATGCTGTGGATCCGGTCGAACTCGGCGGCCACCTCGCCGATCTTCTCCGCCCGTACCGTGGTGCGCAGCTCGTCCAGCTCGGCGGTCAGCACCGCCCGCTCGGCGCCGGACGCCGCGGTCGCCCGCGCCTCCAGCTCCCGCACCCGCGGATCGGCGGCGACCCGCGACTTGACGTCGGCCGCGAACACCACGGCCGCGGCCGGCGCGCCGCCCAGCACCGAGGCGTACGAGCCCTCCAGCGCGAGCACCGTCATGTTCGGGTTGAGCGCCTTGGAGAACACCACGAACGCACCGCCGTGGTAGCGGGAGATCACGCAGAACACGATCGGGCCGTCGAAGTTGACGATCGCCCGGCCGATCTCCGCGCCGTACTCCAGCTGCAGCTTGCGCATCGACTCCGGGGAGCCGTCGAAGCCGGACAGGTTCGCCAGCACCACCAGCGGCCGGTTGCCGCTGGCCGCGTTGATCGCCCGGGCCGCCTTCTTCGACGAGCGCGGGAACAGCGTACCGGCGGTGTAGGCGTCCGGCCCGTCGGTGGGCGGGAAGCCGCGCCGCGGCACCGATCGCGACTCGATGCCGAGCAGACAGACCGGGTAGCCGCCGAGGTGCGCGTCCTGCACCACCACGGTCTCCGCGTCCGCCATGCTGGCCCACCGCTCCAGCGTCGGGTGGTCCTGGTCGGACAGCGCCCGCATCACGGTACGGATGTCGAACGGCTTCTTGCGGTCCGGGTTCGCCGCCGAGAAGATCTCGCCGACGGTCCGGAAGTCGCTGCCCGCAACGGAATGCGGGAAGTCGCTGACGTCCCGGTCGGCCGGGTCGGTCGTCTCCGCCCGCCGCGGCGCCGCCTCGCCGGGCACCACGTACGTGTGGTCGTAGTGCGCGAGCAGCACGTCGTGCGCCGCGGCGAGGTTCGGCGCCCAGTACTGGGCCTGGCCGTTCGGGCCCATCACCCGGTCGTAGCCGCCGATGCCGAAGTTGTCGTCGGCCGACACGCCGCCGGAGAAGTCCAGCGCCTGCTTGCCGGTCAGCACCATCGCCGAGTCCGGCGTCATCACCAGGATTCCCTTGGTGTGCATGAGCATCGTCGCCTCGGCGTTCCAGTACGGCTGGGCGCCGACGTTGATGCCCGCGACGACGACGTTGATCTCGCCGCCGGCCTGGGTGAACTCGACGATGCGCTTGAGCGCCGCCGCCACCCAGTCCATGTTCTCGGTACCGGACCGCATCGCGATCCGGGCGCCGGACGACAGCGTGTACCACTCCAGCGGTACCCGCATCCGCTCGGCCAGGTCGAGCGCGGCGATCACCCGGCGGCACTCCGGCTCGGACAGCGCGCCGAGCGACTTGGTCGGGTCGCCCAGCAGTACCACCCGGGTGACGCCCTCGGGATGCCGCCGCGTGACGGTGGTCGCGACGCCGGCGACGATGCCCGCGGTGTTGCGGCCCTTCGGCCGGTGCACCGGCACCAGCGCGTGCGCGTCGTCCAGATCGTGCTCGACGAACTCGCCGAGCAGCTCGGTCACCTCGTACGGGTAGACCGAGTTGCGGCTGCGCGCCCGCAACGCCTTCAGCCGGTAGTCGTCCAGCGGCTCGAGCGGCTCGTCCGACGGCTCGCCGAACACGACCTGCACGCCACCGTTGGCGTCGAAGCAGATCCGCATCGCGATCTTGTTCAGCGCACCGGTCTGTGGGTCCCGCCGCCGCCCGATGAACAGGATCTCCTCCAGCCCGGCGCCCGCGGTCGCCGGCAGCACCCGCTTCGCGATGATGTCGAGCTCGTCGTCGGTCAGCTCGCTTGGCGGCCACACGTACAGCACGATCCGGTTGGTGTTGAAGCGGTTCCGCGGTGACCGCCGGGACTGGGCCCGCCGGATGGAGTCGACGCAGGTGGCGACGACGTCCTCGGCGGTCGGCAACGCCACCAGCCGGCCGTCCTGCTCCCGCAGCGGGCTCAGATCCCGTACCTGGGCGAACGCGACGAGCCGGTCGTCCGACGGGTTGTCCGCCGCGACGCACTGGAAGAGGTAGACCTCCTCGTCCGAGGACGGCAGCCGGGTCAGGTCGTACCGGTTCAGCCGCTCCAGCTGCATCCGCTGCGCGATGTACGGGTGCAGGCCGCGGATCAGCCGGTCCTCGGTCATCCCGGTGGGCGAGGCGCGGAAGGTGAAGTGGTGGTGCATCGCGCCGGCGCGGCCGCCCGCCAGGGTCACCGTGAGCCGGCGCACCTGGTACGGCAGCGGGTTGGCGCGAACCACCTCGGACAGCGCGGCGGCCATCTCGTCCGCGTCGCCGGGCAGGTTGTCCCACGACAGGTACACGTCGGCGTCGATGGTGGTGTCGCCGGTCGCCAGCTGTTCCAGCCCGCGCAGCGCGTCACCCAGCCGTTCGAACCGCACCGCGGCCGACACCAGGTAGGACCCGGCGCGCTCGGCGACCACGAACGTACCGAGCGGGACCCGGCTGGCCCGGACGTTGGTCAGCCCCTTGTTCCCGTAGTACCGCCGGGTCAGCACCTCCAGCATCACGGTGTTGTCCTTCTCGGCCCGCGGCAGCCGCTGACCGAGCAGCCGCACCAGCGGCTCGGTGGTACGGACCATCTCGGCGATCCGGTCGGCCCGGTCCGGCGCGTCCGGATGCGCGTCCAGGTAGCGCAGGTGCGCCCGCACCTTCGCGTACACCTTGGCCCGGGTGCGGCGCAGCAGCGGCTGGCCGAACCAGCCGAACACCACGCCGCGGGCGAGATCGGAGACCACCGGGAAGCGGAGCTGGGTGGCCGACACCAGCCGCTCCAGCGCCAGCCCGGTCGGCTCGCGCAGCGTCCCGTCCGGCGGCGGCTCCTGCAGCCAGGCGCGCAGCAGCGCGGTGACCACGCCCGCATCGGTGGCCGACCGCTGCTGGGCCAGGAAGATCCGGAACACCGCCGCTTCCAGCTCCGGGCTGCGGGTCAGCTCGGTCACGCCGTAGTGCGCCAGCGCCCGTTGCAGCTTGGCCTGGAACGAGTCGGGCAGCCCGGCCCGCTCGACGTCCAGGCTCTGCAGGTAGGCGTGCAGGTACTCGCGGGGGCTGTGCACGTGGGTGTCGGTGCCGTCCTCGTCGGTCGGCCGGTTGCGGCTCAGCTCGGCGAGATCGGCGAAAACCTCCACCAGCGCCAGCTCACCGGACAGCGGCCGGTGCCCGGACGCGACGAGTTCGCGGCGCGCGGCCAGGTAGTCGTCGAGCACCCGGCGCTCGTCGTGCGGGTCGACGTCGAAACCCAGCAGCAGGCTGCGCAGATCCTCCTGACCGCGGCGGACCCGGTCGGCCGCCGGCACCGTCGTCGGCCCGTTCGGCAGGTCCAGCTCGACCGGAGCGGCCGGCTGCTCGACGGCGGCCTCGGCGTCGTCGTCGGCGAGCGGCTCCAGCCGCAGCAGCGGCGCGCCGGTTTCCACCTGGCTGCCCACCGACACCGTGCATTCCTTCAGCCGGGCCCGGAACGGCGCCTGCAGCACCGTCTCCATCTTCATCGACTCCAGCACCAGCACCGGGGCACCGGCCTCGACCTCGTCCCCGACCGCCAGCGGCGTCGCCACGACCAGCGCCGGTACCGGCGAGCGGACCACGCCGCCCTCGTCCCGGCTGACCCGGTGCGTCACCCCGTCCACCTCGACCAGGTGCACCGGCCCGTGCGTGTCGGTCAGCAGCTGGTACCGGGCGCCGTTGACCACGATCTGGCCGGAGTACCGGTCGAACCGGTCCAGCTCGACGTCTGCGGTACGCAGCTCGCCGCCCGCCTCGATGCCGACCCGGAACCGGTGCGCGCCCACCCGCGCGACCCGTACCCGGTAGCCGACGTTGCGCAGCTTGAGATCCAGCGGCCGGCCGCTGTCGTGCTGCACCTGCGGGCGGCCGCCGAACGCGGTCGACAGCAGCCGCTGCTGCTCGACGCGTTCCTCGTCCTCGTACACCTCGATGCCGGCAGCGGCGAGCGCCACCGCCGAGTGCCGGTGCGACACCAGCCGGCCCTCACCGCGGACCCGGTCGATCCAGCCGGTGTCCGCGCTGCCGTCGATCACCTCGGGCGCGTCGAGCAGGTCGAGCACGAAGCTCTTGTTGGTCGCGCCGCCCTCGATGACCACGGTGGTCTGCCGCATCGCCCGGCGCAGCCGGCCGAGCGCCTCGTCCCGGTCCCGCCCGTACGCGATGATCTTGGCGATCATCGAGTCGAAGTCGGCGGGGATGACGTCGCCCTCGCTGACGCCCGTGTCCACCCGGATGCCCGGGCCGGCCGGCAGGTCCAGCCGGGCGATCCGGCCCGGCGCCGGCGCGAAGTCGCGGTCCGGGTCCTCGGCGTTGAGCCGCGCCTCGATCGCGTGCCCGCGCTCCACCGGCGGGTTCCCGACCAGCCGGCCGCCCGACGCGACGTGCAGTTGCGCCTTCACCAGGTCGAAGCCGGTGGTCGACTCGGTGATCGGGTGCTCCACCTGCAGCCGCGTGTTCACCTCGAGGAAGGCGAGCACCTCGGTACCGGGGTGGTACAGGAACTCGACCGTCGCCGCGCCCCGGTAGCCGACCGCCACCGCCAGTCGCTCCGCCGACGCCTTCAGCTCGGTGACCTTGTCGGCCGGCAGTACCGGCGAGGCCGACTCCTCGATGATCTTCTGGTTGCGGCGCTGGATCGAACAGTCGCGGACGCCCAGCGCCCACGCCGTACCCTCGCCGTCCGCGATCACCTGCACCTCGACGTGCCGGGCGCCGGTGACCAGCCGCTCCAGGAACACCACGCCGCTGCCGAACGCGCGGGCCGCCTCCTGGCTGGTCCGCTCGTACGCGTCGGTCAGCTCGGCCCCGCTCGTCACCACCCGGATGCCCCGGCCGCCGCCGCCCGCGGTCGCCTTCAGCATCAACGGGTAGCCGATCTCGGCCGCCGCGGTCAGCGCCGCGTCCAGCGTCTCGACCGCGCCGCGGCTCCACGGCGCGACCGGTACACCGACCTCCTCGGCCAGCAGCTTCGCGCCGATCTTGTCGCCGAGGGTACGCATCGCCTCGGCGCTCGGGCCGACGAACGTGACGCCGACCTGCTCGCACAGCTCCGCGAACGCCGGGTCCTCGGCGACGAAACCCCAGCCCACCCACGCCGCGTCTGCGCGGGTCTCGCGCAGCGCGCGCTCCAGTACCTTCAGATCCAGGTACGGCCGGGCCGACGCCGGGCCGAGGTCGTAGGCGTGGTCGGCCTCACGGACGAACGTCGAGGCCCGGTCGACGTCGGTGTAGAGGGCGATGGTCTCGATCCGGTGCCCGGTCTGCGCGGAAAGCTCCCGCGCGGCGTGGATGAGCCGCCTCGCGGACTCCCCACGGTTGACGATGGCGACACGACTGAACACCCGACCCAGCCCTTCCGTAGACGACGAAGTGCGCGCCGCGCCGCGGCCGCCCCGGTCCACCCTGACGCCTGCCGACTCGTCCCGCCATGGAGCAACTAACGCACGTTCAGGACGCATCGTTGTAGGAACCCACCAAAAGCTCTCGGCCAGCTCCACCAATCCGATCCGACGAACCGATGCTATGGCCACCCGACGGCGGCCCACCATGGTGGTTCACCCAGCGTTGCGACCGCGACAGTGGCGCGGCGGGATCGACCGGCATGTCCGACTCGCCCGCGCTCATCCGGCCGGGGCCGCGCCGGGCAGCGCGCCGGTGTCGACGGTGACCAGTACCGGCCGATGGTCGGTGTCGGTACCGACCCGTCCGGGATCGGCCACCGCGTAGCCGGCGATCGCCGCCGCCGGAACCCGGTGGGTGGCGTACCAGCGGTCGATGCGCCGCGGCGGCTGCGGGTCGATCGGGTGGTAACCGGTGGTGGGCTGCCACGGCGCGCCGAAAAGCACCGCGCAGTCGCGCATCCCGCCGGCGTTCTCGAGCACCTCCGCCGCACCGCGGTCCACCTGCCCGTCGCCGCCGAGCTGGTAGCCGTGCGCCGGATGCCAGACCGGCGCCGGATAAGGGGACCGGTCGTAGTGGTGCCACCCGTCGCCGGTCTCGATCCGGCTGGCGCCGATGCTGTTCCAGTCGCCCCCGACGAACCCGGGCAGCGTGTCGGGGTGCATCGCGGTCAGCACCTGGTACGCGTCGGCGGCCCGCCACGGCGGCGAGTGCGGCGACAGGTGCACCGACCCGACCCGCAGCGGCGTGCCGTCGATGGTCAGGACGCAGGTGACCATGCCGTGCCACAGGCCGTGCGAGGCGCGGCCCAGCCGGACCAGGCTTCCCGGCCGTACCGACGCCCGATCCGCGCGCCACAGCAGACCCGCGTGGTACCGGCCGCCACCGGCCGCCGCCGCGGCCCGGCCGTCGACCTCGCAGTACAGCCCGGTCCGCTCGGCCAGTCGCCGCAGCGCCGCGTCCGCGCCGGCCTGCCGGGCCGGTTCGTCGGCGCCGTCGGCGATCAGCTCCTGCACCGCGACCACGTCGGCGTTCAGGCCGGCGACCAGCTCCTCGACCCGCCGCCACCGCTCCGGCTGGGCGGCCTGCTCGTCGTAGAGCTGCCAGGCGTTCACCGTGGCCAGCGTGATGATCATCCCCCGACCGTACCGATGATCGGCGAGATCGGGCGACGCGGCGACTCAGTCGTGGTCCGGCGCCCCGGTGAGGTGATGCTGGGCGGCGGCGAGGACCTCGTCGACCAGCCGCCGGACGTGGCCGCCGCGGGCGCGGTAGAGCGCGCGGCGGCCGTCCCGGCGGGTACGCACCAGCCCGGCCAGACGCAGCTTCGCCAGGTGTTGCGACACCGCCGGACGGGCCGAGCCGGTGGCGGCGGCAAGGCTGCCGACGTCGAGTTCCGCGTCGCGCAGCAGGCACAGCAGCCGCAGCCGGGTCGGATCGGCGAGCAACCGGAGGGCGGTGGCAGCGGTCTCGATCAGCTCGTCGTCCGGTAGCTGTTGCCGCATCTCGGTCGGCCGCCGGATCGGCTCCGCCGCCCTGGTCGCCGACGGCCTGCACGCCCGCACCGACGGCTTCACCTCCCTCACCGTACTGCTGGGCGCCGGCGGGGTGGCCATCGGCTGGAGCTGGGCCGATCCCATCGTCGGCCTGGCAATCACGGTGGCGATCGCGTTCGTACTCAAGGACGCCGCCCGGGAGATCTACCGCCGGCTGATGGACGCGGTCGACCCCGACCTGGTCGACGCCGCCGAGACCGCACTCGCCGCCACCCCCGGCGTCCGCGTCGTGGGCGCGCTGCGGCTGCGGTGGATCGGCCACCGGCTACACGCCGAGACCGACCTGACCGTCGATGCCAGCCTGTCCGTCCTCGACGCGCACGCCATCGCCGTCGACGCCGAACACGCGCTGCTGCACGCCGTACCGCGACTGTCCGAGGTCACCGTCCACACCGACCCCGCCACCGACAACGCCCACGAACCGCTCGCCCACCACCGCTAGGCCGGGTCCGCGAAGCCACACGAACCCGCGGCCCTCTGACACTCATCGTGTTGCCGAAATCACCCGATGTATGAGTGTCTGGTGATGCGGCGATGGAACTCGCCATGAGCTATTCCGCAACAACCCGCTGCTCCCTATATTGATCCTCATGACGTTTGTGGCTCACATGGTCGTTGTATCGCCTATCGAGTTCAGAGGCTGAAATGGGCAGTAACCCACCGTTATCTTTGAGCCGTCCGGGGACCGTTTCATTGCTTCGTATCGGAACAGGCTGTGACCGTCGATGAGCCTGTCGCCATTCACACAGAGGCCCATCCTGGGCCGCGCGATGGGCGAGTACCTCATCGATATCTGGACTACGGCGTGTGAAACGCTGGGTCTCGCCGCCGAGCAATGGCAGCCTCCCACGCAGGAGTTGCAGCGGTTGTTGCCCGACTGGGCCGACGACCAGATCCAGGCGGCGCCCCGCGAGACGTCCTACGTTGCCGATGACGGCTTCCCGGCGGAACTGTCGGCCAACTGGTCGGGGGCGCATCCGGAACTGCGGATGCTCTTCGACTGCCTGTCCGATGTCCCGCACCGCGCCGGGGTCACCGACCCCCGATCGAGCCTGTGGTCCGGCTCGTCGCTGTTCACCTCGATCAGCCGGCTCTTCCGGCAGCCGGTCGCCGCACCGCTGTGGCATTCGATGGCCTGGCGGGCGCCGAATCCGCCGGCGCACAAGGTCTACTTCGGACTGTACGGATGGCCTCTCGCGCGACGCGGTGCGGTCGTCGACCGGGCCATGCAGCTGGTGGGTCTGGGTCGGGCCTGGGAGCACGCGCGGCACCGGATCGAGAACGGCGCCCGCTACGGTTCGCGCGAGATCGAGTTCGTCGGACTCGACATCGGCGACAGCGCGGTGGCACGGGTGAAGATCTACTACCGCCATCAGGGCGTGGACGTCGCCGAGATGAACCGCGTCGCCTCCGTGGCGTTGCACCACGACGAGGGCCGCGCGCTCGCCGCCTACCGGATGCTGACCGGCGGCCGAGACGACGCCGGTGACGCACCGTTGACCTGCCTGGCGTTTCGTTCCGGCTATCAGCAGGCCGTCGAGGCAACGACGTATCTCCGAATGCCGAGCCTGACAACGTGTGAACAGGAGTCGGTCGAGCGCACATCCGCGCTGATGGAGTCGGAAGGCGTACCGGCGCAACGGTTCGTGGCGCTGACGGAGGCGTTCTCGCCACGCCGGTCCGACGGCGGCCGCGGTGTGCTGGAGTTGGTCAGCCATCGCGCCCGCCGCAGCGGCGACGTGACCACCTACTTTCGGTTCCCCACGTTCTCGCAGCCAGCCGCGTTGCCGGTGGCGTCCGCCCAACGAGCATGACCCGTAGAAAGGAGTCCACCATGAGCCAGCCCGACCGCTCGAACGTGGATCGCGTTGCCGAGTACAACAACCAGCGGCAGGAGCAGTACCGTGCGTCGCGCCTGTGCCAGCTGCTCCTCGACGACACGGTGGCCGAGGAAACGAAGAAGGCGACATTGCCTCTCCTGCAGCCGTGGTCCAATGCGTTCCAGCGCATGATCACCGCGCGGGTCCAGGCGGAGGCGTCCCGGATTCAGACCGACCAGGACCCGGAGCTGCTCGCCCTGGCGATCGAGCACTGGCAGGAAGAGGTCGGCCACAACGACATCCTGAAGCGCAGCCGGGGCGGTACGGACCAGGTCATCTGGGATCCGGTCATCGAGGCGGGTGCGGCGTGGTTCATCGAACAGTTCCGCACCCTGCCCGGCATGCAGCGCGCGATGCTGGCCCACCTCGTACTGGAAGCGGGCAGCCTGGTGTTCAGTCAGGCCGGCGTCCGCGCCTTCCCGCACGACGAGTACTTCGCCAAACACGACGAGGATGACGTCGAGCATCTGGAGATGGGTTATCGGCTGCTGCGAAGCCGATCGGACTGGTCTGTCGACGAGATGGTGACGATCATGGATCGGGGCTGGCAGATCATCACCCTGGTGTCCGACCGGATCGCCGAGTGCGCCGTGCGCGACACCGCCGCAGCATGATCGATACAGCACAGGATCGGGCCCGGGGGGTGGCGCTCGGTGCCGCCCGCGTCTGGCAGGCCGCGTTCGGCGAGCGGCTGACCGCGGCGTACCTGCTGGGCAGCCTCGCCCACGGCGGGTACTCGCCGTCGGCGAGCGACATCGATCTCGGCATCGTCCTTTCCGAGGTGCGGCCCGGCGACCGGCAACTCGCCGACGACTGCGCAACCTCGGTGCGGGAGCAGGCCGGACTCTACGGGAAGGTGTCGGCCTTCTGGGCGTCGCTGCCCGCGCTGCGCGACGGCCGGGAGGATGGACGGTTTCCGGCACTCGACCGGCTCGATCTGGCAGATCACGGGCAACTGCTGCTCGGCATCGCCGTGCGCGAGGCGGTCGCCCGTCCCGACCGGACCGAGTTGCTGTTGAGCAGCAGCCGGTTCGCGTTGGAGATCCTCGCGGTACCGGAGGTCGTGGCGGAGTTCCACCAGCCACAGCGGCTGCTGACCGACGTCGTCCTGTTCACCAAGGCCGTGCTGTTCCCGGTGCGGTTCCTGCACGCGACAGCGGAAGACGGCGGTGCGGTGGGCAACGACGTCGCGCTCGACTGGTACCTCGCGCAGCCCGATCCCGTCTCGGCGCCGCTCGTGCGGCTCGCGGCGTCGATCCGCGCGGGTGCGGCGCTAGACCCCGACAAGGCGTTGCCGCTCTTGGCCGGCCTCCGCCCGCTGTACCGGTGCTACATCGACGATCGGGTCGAACGGCTGCGCCTGGCCGGTGCGCCGGACGACCTGATCAGCGGGTTCGCCACCTGGCGAGACCGGTTGCGGGACTGACAGCGGCGATCACCTGGCTGCCGGTTCCCCGACCACCGGCAGCCGCGCCAAGGCATGTTCGGTCAGGCGGATCAGGGCACGCCGGACCGACTCGCGATCGCGGGCGTCAAGCCGCACGAACGGCACCTCCGTACCGAGCTTCAACGCGCTGCGGATCTCGTGGTCCTCGTAGGCGCAGACACCGTGAAACATGTTGACGCCCACCACGTACGGGATGCGACGCGCCTCGAAGTAGTCGATGGCGGCGAAGCTGCTGTTCAGTCGCGCCGGCCGAGGGTCGACGAGCACCAAGGCGCCCAGCGCACCGAGCGCCAGCTCGTCCCACATGAACCAGAACCGGTCCTGCCCAGGGGTCCCGAACAGGTACAGGACGACTTCTTCGTTGATCGTCCGCCGGCCGAAGTCCAGGGCAACGGTCGTGTTCGTCTTGCTCTCGACACCGGCGAGGTCGTCCACCGGCTTACTCGCTTCAGTCAACAGCTCCTCGGTGGTCAGTGGCGGGATCTCGCTCACCGAACCAACGAGCGTGGTCTTGCCGGTGCCGAATCCACCGGCGACCACAATCTTGACCGACTGCGGCTCCAAGATCGTTCCTTCCTCACATCACATGGCGCGCAGGCCGTCAAGGACCTGGACGAGTCTGTCCCGCGTGGGCGCAGCGGAGCTCGTGGTTCCGGAGCTGAGTGCCAGCACGCCGCGGTCGATCAGATCAGCCAACTGCCTTTTCGTGATCGTCAACGGCACCTTGCCGATCGCAGAGATCTCCGCGACGGTGAGCCATCGTTGACACAGCCGGAGGATCTGGACCTGATGCGGCTCGAAATAGGTGGGGTCGAGATCCGCCGTCGTCGCTCTCACCATGCTGCCCAGATTCAAGTCACTGGAAATGTCGGCGGTTGCGCGGCGGCCGGCAACCGCGTAGAGCGGGACCAGCCCGCCGGCGTCATCGTCGACCCATTCGTCATTCTGCCCGGCCATAAGGCTATCCTTCCAAACCGCCATTCAGGGCGGCTGTCGTGTCGCGAGGCTGCGATCCGAGGTGCACCCCGACACGCTTCACCAGACGGTTCATCTCGTAACCGACCTGGCCGAGATCCGCGTTGACATCGGCGAGTACCGCGAGGCACGCATTCGGTCCGGCAGCCGTGATGACCAGGTACGCGTCCTTCATTTCCACGATGGTCTGCTGCATCGGTCCGCTACCGAACTGCCGGGAAATCCCGCGGGCGATGCTCGCCAGCGAGGAGGCGCGGGCGGCCAGCGAGTCAGCACTGTCCTTGCTGATTCGCCGCGATCGCTGGATGAGCATGCCGTCGGTCGACACGGCCACGGCACACAGGGCATTGAGACCATCGACCAGATCGTCCAGCGCCCAGTCGACGTTCATCGGTGTGGTGGGAGTCTCACTCATGATGCTTTGCCGTTTCCTGTCAAGGGGTGTGTTCAGTTGTCCTCAGCGCGGCCAGCGTTGCTGCCCTGTTGGAACCGTGCCAACCGGTTGCGGATGAGTTCCGGATCTCCCATGTCGATCGCCTGCTCCGGCGTGCCGGGATGCTCCAGATCCTCACGCAGCTGCGGCGCGATGTGCTGCTGCGGTTGCCGCTCCGGCAGCGGCGGCCGGCCCGGCCGCGCATCGCGCTCGGGGACCTGTGGCTGCTGCCTGATCGCCGTGACCCGCGCCGGCGGCTCCACACCGATGTCCCGAGCACCCAACGAAGCGTGCCCCGTACCGGGCTGGATGCGCGGGGCCGGGCTGACCGGCCGAGCGGTCGGCGCAGGGCGGTGCGCCGAGCCGCTGTCGAGCCGGTGCGCGGCACCGTTCGTCGACAGGCCGGGGCGTCGCGGCGCGGGCGGGGCACCGACGAACGCGGGCATCTGCATCGTCTGCTCGACATCGCGCGGCACATCCACACTCTCGGCCATGCGGGAGATGTCGCCACTGCGGTCGGCTGCGTTGTCCAGCTGTGCCTTGGGAATCAAGACGACCGCCAGCACGCCGCCGTAGGGCGAGGTGGTCAGCGTCACCGTGATCCCGAGCTGCTTGGCGAGTTGCGCGACGACCCAGAACCCCAACTGCGACCCGTCGCCCAACGCGTTGACGTTGAACTCCGGCGCCTGCTTGAGCATCGCGTTGGCCTGGTCGAGATCCTCGGGCGCCATGCCGATCCCTCGGTCCTCGACCTCGATGGCAATACCCCGGTCCACGTACACACCACGCACCCGCACGTCCGACTCGGTGCTGGAGAAGCCGATGGCGTTGTTGAGAAGCTGCGTGAGCAGATGGATGGTCCCGTTCACGGCGTCGCCCCGCACCCGAACCTCGGGCGCGGTCTCCAGCTTGACCCGGTCGTAGTCCTCGGCCTGCGCCTTGGCAGCCTGCATCACCTGCAGCAGCGGAATGGGCGTCTGGAACTTCCGCCCCGGCTTACCGCCACCGAGGATGATCAGGCTCTCGTTGACGCCCCGCACCTGGTTGACCCGGTGATGGACCCGGAACCACTTCTCCAGACGGGCGGGGTCTTCCTCCGCCCGCTCTTCGGCATCGAGTGCACGGCTCGCCTGCTGCAGCGGACGCTGGTTGCGGTATGCGATGCCGAGGAACACACGCAGTACCCCGGCGCGCGCCTGGCCCTCACTCACCACGGCGTCGGCAGCAAGCACGACGGCGTCGTTGAGCGTCTTCCGCACGTTGTCGATCTCGTCCTGTCCCTGTTCGGCTTCCTCGTCAGCAGCCGAGTTGATCTGGCCCAACTCCTCACGCACGTTGACCCGCTCACCCGCCGCCAGTCGTTCCCGGATCGCCGGGAAGCGCGTCCGCACGATGAGGTTGGCGTCCTCACCGAGCTGGCGGATACGAGGGATCAGCGTCCGGCCGACCAGAACACTGGACCGGCGCAGGGCCCACAGAATCGCCAGGGCCACCACCGCAGCCGCGGCAACACTGCCGCCGATCGCCCAGCCGAGGTTCTGGTTTCCGCTGGCCAGCCCCTGCGCGGAGACCTCGTCGGCCTGCGACTTGGCCAGCTCGATCAGGTCGTTGGAGACCTGGTCCGTCAGCTTGCCCCACGCCGCCGAATCCACCGGAAGCCCGGTGGGGACGCCGCCTTGCCAGGCACCGTCGGCCAGGATCGCGTCCTCCGCGGCGGACAGGCGGGACCATTCGTCGCTGCGCATCATGCGACGGACTCCGGCACGAACGTCCGGAAGCAGATCCGCCTCGACGTTGCTCAGCTGCGAACGGTAGGCGCCGACCAGTTGGACGTACGTCAGGTAGTCGTTCGTGCTGAACTTCTTCGCGGCGAAGGCACCGGCGGCCTGAGATCCCGCACGCGACATCAGGTCGGACACCCGGAACAGGTCCGTGGCGGCGAAGCCACCCTGCGACGCGGTTGCGTCGGGGATGATCCGCGCCTGGGTGTTGAACAGTTGAATGGAAGCGTCGAGGATCTTGTTGTAGAACGCGTAGACGTTCTGCGGGCTGATGGTTCTCGCGTCGATCTGCGCACGGACCTTCGGCAGCTCGTGGAGGTAGCCCGTGACGGTCGCCATCTGGTCCTTGATCGACGCGGGGGCGCTGCCCAGTGCTGCCTTCGCGGCGTTCTGCATCGAGGCCAGGCCCTCGTCGCTGGTCGCGCGTTGCGCGTTCAGCGACCGTGTTCCCGCCGGCGTCCCCGCCGAGTTGGCCAGCTCGGCCATGCTCAGCTGACGTTCCTTCTGCAAGGAGGCGAGGCCGTTCACTGCAGGGATCGACACCTGCCGCACGCTCGAAGCCACCTGGCGCGCATAGACTCCGGTGTAGCCCAGGTACGAGGCGCCAACCAGCCACAACGCGATCAACGCGACGCTGGGAACCAGCGCGACGCGGACAACACCTTGCCGGATCGATCGTTGGCGCCGCGGCCGGCGGTCGCGACCCGCCTGGCGCTGATGGGTCTGCTGACTAGTCATTGCGCTCCATCAACAACGGTTGACATATTGCAAGCGCGTGCCCCCGCACCGGCGCCGTTCCCGCCCACACACTGTGCCGCCACGTCGTACGAGCCCACCGACCCGCGTTCACGATCGCCGTCGAGGCCTCAGCCACCCTCAACGAGGCAAGGCAGCCCCAATGACGGTGTTGACGGAACTGTGGCGAGTTGTGCCATGCACGGCCCCGCACTCTACCCTGTCCGAAATCGCGCCAGACACCTCCCGCGCGCGCCTCGGCGGCCCCAGCAGCCGCCACCGCCGCGTGCCGAGCCTGGCATTACAACACCGATACGGGCCGTGCGTAGCCCGGCAACCTGCCTTGATCGGACCCGGCCGGGACGCCGTCGAGAGTCACGGCTGGCCACGCTGGTCAACCCGCACGACGGCGGCGCGCGAGCCCACCGCCGACCACAGTCACGTGTTCAACCTCACCCCCAACGAGGGGCTCAGGCGCTCGCAAACACGCCAGCACGCCCTGCCGACGCGATTCAGATGACGAACATCTCGAGCCCAGTATTTGAGACGACGCGGCTGCCCGGCCAGCGACCAGCGCAGTCAGGCCGGGATTCTTGGCGTCGTCGTCGCGGACATCCCCCAGCAACCGAACGGGGACCCGATTCTCAACTGTTCGTAAAGCTTCCTTCGCTAATATCTCGTCCCGAGAAATGAGGCGGGCGCCGCCGCTGCTGAAGATGCGAATCCACCGACGGCGGCACCGGCAATCCTGGGCATGCTCCCGGTGACTGGCACACGGCGGGTCCAGCCGGTGGATGCCTCACCTGCGGCGCGGGAACGGGCGCGCGCTGGGCGCCTTCACGAGGCAGCCAGTGGTGGCGGGCGGAGCAGTGGCTGTCGTACGGCGGCCCGATCCACGCCGACCCCAGGACCGTCCATGCCACCCCGACCACGACCCAGGTGGCACCCGCTGAACGGCACGCGGCGAGCCGCACCGCATCTCCGTGCCACGACAGCGGCACCAGCCGCTGCTCGCACCGCCCCGCCGGGGGTGTCGCACCGCCCAGGCAACGCCGTGACCAGCACAGATACGCACCCTCAGGCGTGTGGACCGCGTACCCGGCCACCTCGAGCTTTGAGGTAGCCTGTCCCATGCCGGGTCGCTAGCTCAATTGGCAGAGCTGCGGACTTTTAATCCGTAGGTTGTGGGTTCGAGTCCCACGCGACCCACCCTCTGACCTGAGAAAACACCCTCATGGGCCAGTTTCCGTGGTGCTCGGGGTCGGCCCGAGGTCCCTGGTTATGCCAGTTTTCGACCGGTTTCACGTTGAGTCATAACATGGCTTTGACCTGCGGGAACGCTGTAATCGCCGGCGCGATTATCCGTCTGATGCTACACGCCGCCCTTCGCCCTGACATCTCGTTGACTGGGCGAGGCTCGCCATTTCTTTGCCGCTAGTGCCGTTGACGCGGCCCGATTTGGGAATTCTCTTACGTCGCCGTGACCTTCCTGCGCTTCAGGCCCAGCAACGCGCAATGCCGAAAAAGAGCATTCACGATTCGCGCGACGTAATCGCCGCGATATTGGCGAATGGCCAAAGGGCGAACCGTTGAGGTCCCCAATCGAGCTCCAGCGGCCCGGCAAACTCCTACTGGACCGGCCAGAGCGATCCTGCTGCGCTGCGCGATCAGCATGCGGGGCCCGACAGTCCGAGGCGAGCCCGTGAGATCAGCCGAAGGCCACGGAGTGATTCGACCGGTATGGGAGGTCTGATCCACACCTTTGTGCGACACCCTGTCGTATTAAAGGGGGTCGCTGGCAATAGGTAGTGGGTGCACGGGCAGCGCCAGCGCTGGCATGCCTCATCCGAAGACCGCTCCAACAAAGCCGTAGAACACCTGGCACGAGCGGATGTCGTCGACGGACCTGCAGCGTGATGCACACCAGAGGAACCTCACCAATGAGTGCGATGCGACCTGCGCGCCGAGTGCGGCGCTTGGACGACGTCCGCCGGCTGGGCGTGACGACCAGCCTGGCCACCGCCGCGCAGATCCTGGGAGGCTGCTACCCTACGGCCCGGCGTCTCGCGGTGGCCGGGACGTTCCCCATCCCGGCAATCCGTCTCGGACGACGTTGGAGCGTACCCACCGAACCGCTTATCGCTCTGCTGACGACCAGACTGTCGCCGCCCTCAAGCGATACCGCGCCCACGCGCAGCCGAACGTACCGCTGCAGGCGATGCGTGGACCGAGACCGGGCTGCTGTTCGTCAACCCGGACGGCACCACACTGCACCCATCTCGCATCACCGACGCGTTCGCCATCTACCTGCGCCGAGCCGGACTCCCGCCGATCCAACTCCGCGACTTGCGGCACGGCACCGCAACCCTCACGCTCGCCGCCGGCATCGAGATTCGAACCGTCTCCGCGATGCTGCGACACTCCTCGATCGCGGTGACCGGCCTCTACTCCAGCGTGACCACCGGGCTCGCCCACGAGGCAGCGCCAACCATCAACGATGCGCCCCGGGCCCGCTGGAGAGGCCGTCACGGCCGGCGAACCGCGCCACAACAGCAACGCTGACCACTTCTCGGCGACGCCGCCTCCCACCGGTGGTGGTGGTTGACGGCTGCACGCTGCGCGTGCTGTACTGAAGCTGGTTCACGGTTTTTGTGGTCGTTTCATGAGGCGCTCGCAAAGATTGACAGCGGGCGCGGTCTCTTCTCTTTCCTGTTGAGTCGTGTGCGTTGGCCGGCGTATCCAAATGGCTGCGCCGGAGGCTCGATGAGGAAAAGAGGCAACATGGCGCAAGGCACCGTGAAATGGTTCAACGCCGACAAGGGATTCGGGTTTATCAGCCCGGACAACAGCGGTGAGGACCTGTTCGTTCACTTCTCCTCCATCCAGAGCTCTGGATTCCGCAGCTTGGATGAGAACGCTCGGGTGCAGTTCGAAATCGAGACCACCGGCCGTGGCCCGCAGGCGATGAACGTCTCGACGTTGTAAAGACCCAGGGAACGGGTGCCCGATGCTTCGGGCACCCGTTCTTGCTATCTATCAGCCGGAGCGATGGCCACATCGGCCGATCGGGCCGGATCATTCTGGCAAGGGAGTTGCTATTACAGCTATGGGTTTGCGCTCGACGCAGGTCGACCAGCGTCGAGCGGCTCAGGCGGATCAGTTCGCCGGGTCGTACAAAGCGGTCGCGCAGGTTGTTCGGGAGCTGGGGCTACTGCGTCGGGCCCGCTGGTTCTACGGGTTGCTGTTCGGCGGGCTGTGTCTCGCGCTCGCCGGCGCGGTCACCGGATTCGTTCTGCTCGGTGACTCGTGGTGGCAGCTTCTGATCGCCGCAACACTGGGCGTGATTTGCACGCAGTTCGCGTTCCTCGCGCACGAGGCATCGCACCGCCAGATCTTCTCGGGCGGGCCGGCCAACGACCGCGCCGGGCGCTTGCTGGGCACTCTGCTGGTGGGTATCAGCTACTCGTGGTGGATGGGTAAGCACACCCGTCACCACGCCAACCCGAACCGGGTCGGCAAGGATCCCGACATCGAAATCGACACGATCTCGTTCCTGGCCGAGGACGCCGCTACCCGCCGCGGCCTGCTGGCGGCGCTGACCCGCCGCCAGGGCTACGCCTTCTTCCCGCTGCTGATGCTGGAAGGGATCAATCTGCACGTCAGCTCGATCCGATTCTTGGCCGGCCGGCGCCGTATCACGGGCCGCTGGACGGAGTTGGGGCTGATCGCCGCGCATCTCGCCCTGATCGCTACGCCGGCATTCGTCTTCCTGTCGCCCCGGATCGCCGGAGCATTCTGTGGCGTCCAGCTGGCGGTGTTCGGCGTGTACATGGGCGCCTCGTTCGCGCCCAACCATAAGGGAATGCCGATCGTCGGTGCCGACGAGAAACTCGACTTTTTCACCAAACAGGTCCGCACCTCCCGCAACATTCGAGGGCGTTTCTGGGCGAGCGCGTTGATGGGTGGACTCAACTACCAGGTCGAGCATCATCTGTTCCCCAGCATGCCGCGCCCACACCTGGCGAAGGCCCGCAGCGTCGTACGCGACTACTGCCATTCCCGGGGAATTCCTTACACCGAGACGTCACTGCCGCGCTCGTACGCGATCGTGATCGCCTACCTCAACGAAGTCGGCTTGGCCGCGCGCGATCCCTTCGAGTGCCCCATGCTCGCCTTGCGTCGCTGACAGCCACACGCGCAGCAGCTTCCGATCGCAGCCCAGGCTGGGCAATCGTTGAGGGCGAACACCATTCGCCGCGCGCCGCCAAGCCGAGTGAGCGCCCGCGTTCGTGACGGTAACCGAGACCGAGCAGTGTGCCGGCGACGCCGGCGGCGACGGGCCGACGGCCCGGGTACGGGCCCTGGCGAAGGCCACTGCCGGTGACCATGCGGCGGCCCGGGCGGCCGTGATCGAGTCGCTGCTGCCGCTGGCCGACCGGCTGGCCCGCCGCTACCGCGGGCTGGGCGTGCAGCTGGAGGACCTGCGCCAGGTCGCCGCGACCGGGCTGATCAAGTCGGTCGACGGCTACCGGCCACAGCTGGGCCGGTTCATCGCCTACGCGGTGCCGACCATCACCGGCGAGCTGCGCCGGTACCTGCGGGACCGGGCCTGGGCCGTGCGGCCGCCGCGGCGGCTGCAGGAGCTCGCGCTGCGCACCCACCACGCCGCCGAGACGCTCTGCGCCCGGCTCGGCCGCTCGCCGAGCGTCACCGAACTGGCCGACAGCGTCGGCGAGCCGGTCGAGCGGGTCGGCCACGCGATGGCGGCGTTTCGGGCGTACATGGCCGTCTCGCTGGACGGCGCGGCCGGGGAGGCCCAGTCGCCGCTGGTCGAGCAGCTGCCCGGCGCCGACCCCGGCATCGACGCGGTCGTCGACCGGTTGGCACTGGCCGAAGCGCTGACCACGCTGCCCGGCCGGGAACAGGCCATCATCCGCATGCGGTTCCTCGACGAGCTCACCCAGCAGGAGATCGCCGCGAGGCTCGGCATCTCGCAGGCACACGTGTCCGGCATCCTGTCCCGTACCCTGCGCGAACTGCGCGATCTGCTATCGGCCGAAGACCCCGCAGCAATGCCGGCCAGCGGTGCACCGGGCCGACCGATCAACCGCTAAGGCTGCGCAGGCTTGAACAACGATTGCCTCGCCTTCCGCTGGACGCGAACCGCGGGACAGCCAACAGATGGACGGGTGCCATCCCGAGGCGTCCGCTGGCGCCGCAGTGCAACGCCAGCAGCACGCCCCCCGGCACCTGTCAGGTTTCGTCGTCAGGCTGGGGATCGTCGGAGTCCCGGTGAGGGGCC
Source organism: Actinocatenispora sera (assembly GCF_018324685.1). Classification (NCBI taxonomy): domain Bacteria; kingdom Bacillati; phylum Actinomycetota; class Actinomycetes; order Micromonosporales; family Micromonosporaceae; genus Actinocatenispora; species Actinocatenispora sera. The sequence continues at coordinate 862,553 of NZ_AP023354.1, forward strand.
CCGTTGTCTTGCTGGTATTGGCGGTTGAGGCGTTGAGCCTCGGCGAGTTGGTCTTCGAGGATGATGATGCGACACGCGGCGTCGATCGCGGTGCCCTCGTCGACCAGAGTGCGGGCTCGGGCGGCCAGACGCAGCTGGTAGCGGGAGTAGCGGCGGTGCCCGCCGGCGGAGCGGTGCGGGTTGAGTAGTTTCGTTTCCAGGCTGCGCAGAAAGTCCTGGGACACTCCGACCAGCTCGGCTGCCTGCCCCATGGTGTAGGCGGGATAGTTGTCGTCGTCGAACATGTCTTCGAGCTGTTGGCCCATGCACCCTCCTGCCGGCCTCGGCCAGACGCACGTCGAGGGCCCCCGGCGCGGATACGCCGGGGGCCCGGGTTCGGGATCAATAACACCACCTGCCGACATGCGGTCGGCGTCTTGGTTCCGCACCTACCTTGACAGGGTTACAAGGTGCGGGGATCGCGTAAACGTGACCGGAGACCACCACCTCAGACTCGATGGGACCCTCAACGGTGTCCGCCCCGGCGTCAACCTCACCGCCTGGCGGGCGATCCAACGGTGTGTATCACCCTCCCTTTCCTGCGAACTTCCACTTCCTCCAGTACCGGCCGTGTCGGTGGGCGCCGGCTTCCCAACGCCCACCGCGCGGCGGCGAACTATCCACTCGGCGGACCCGCGGCGGTCTGCCGGCCGCACTCGGATGATGCGGCTGCTGCGTCAGCGTCTGTCCTGGTCTTCCTTGTCGACCCGCAGAACGCTAGCCGACGCTCCCCTGAATGTCTAGTACCGTGAGCCTAGATTTCTACGTGTCCTCGACCAGGGTCCGGCCGCGTAGGTCGCAGCGACCCGGTTGGATCAGGTGGGCCGGCGGCCGAGGTCCGACCGGGCGCGCGTGCCGGCGGATTCACTTGACGTCGCGGCCCAGTGGGATAAAATTGGTCTCGCCACTACAGATTAGCCCTGGTGGCTGGGGCAGGTTGTTTGCTGTGGAGGTGAGTGATCGATGTCGGCCACCATCGATCGGACGGCCCGCGGCCGGAGGTGGCCGCGTCGTCGAGGCCGTCGGGTTTGGTACGGGCGCGGCCCGTGGCGGCCGTGGCCCGGCGGGCCGATGCGGCTGGCCTGAGGGCCCGTCCTACAGGTTGTTTGTTGATCGTTGCGGGAGTGATGGTTGATGAGCATGGTGCGGTTCGATCCGTTCCGGGAGATCGAGCAGTTCGCCAACGGCTGGGCGAACGAGCCGGCGTGGCGTAGCCGCTGGGCGGCGATGGACGCGTTCAAGTCCGGCGACGCGTACCAGGTGCGGTTGGATCTGCCCGGCATCGACGAGGACTCGTTGGAAGTCACGGCCGAGAACAACACGTTGACGGTGCGGGCGCGACGCGACGTCGATGCACCGAAGGGTGCCGAGTTCGTGACACGGGAGCGCCCGGTGGGCACGTTCACCCGGCAGATGGTGCTGGGCGACGGGCTGGATGTGGAGAAGGTGTCGGCGGACTACCGCAACGGAGTGTTGACGGTGACGATCCCGGTCGCCGAGCACGCCAAGCCGCGCCGGATCCCGATCGCCCGCGCTGCAGGCGGTGACCGCAAGGTGATCGAAGCCAGCTGACCTCATCCCCGCCCCCTCAGCAAAGGTGGACAGGGGCGATCGGGGCTGGTTCGTTCGATCACTGTGCGGGGAGGTGATGCCCTGGCGCGATGTTGTCGCAGGCTCCCCTCGTGGCTGGGGTGCTCACCCTGCTGACCATCCCACAGCAGGGTGAGCACTCCGACAGGTGCATCAGGAAGGTGGCGGTCCGGTGATCGCAGACCAGAACGGGTCCGGAGCAGACCTGTCGGGACTGGTCGGGGCGCGGACACCGGCGTTCACGATCGGCACCGCCGCACAGCTGCTGGGTGTCAGCCAGGCGTTCCTGCGTCAGCTGGGCGTCAACGGGCTGCTCGACCCACAGCGCTCCGCCGGCGGGCATCGCCGCTACAGCCAGCACGACCTGGGCCTGGCCAGCCAAGCGCGGGTACTGGTCGACGAGGGCCTGTCGATGGACGCCGCGTGCCGCATCGTGACCCTCCAGGTCGAACTCGCCTATGCCCGCGCCGAGATCGCCCAGCTGCACCAGCAACTCGACGCCATCACCGACGAGCGGAAACCGGCTGCCGATCCCGACACCTCTGCCGACCCGGACACCGGCGACCGCTGAGACCCGGCTGCACAAGGGCCCCGCAGCCGCCGAATGCGACGGCTGGAACCCCGCCACCGCCGGCACGGCCGGGCCACACCACTGCCCGACCTGCGTACGCACCGGCCCACCCACCGGCGACGTTGCCGCACAACCGATCTCAGCGCGGCTGCGCCCCGTGTGCGAGCAACACCCCGCCGCCGTTGCCGGAGCGGATGGCAGTGGAATCCAGTGGATCTGCGGTGGGAAACGGGTGGGCGTCGTTCGCCGGACTGCCATGACGGCGTCCTTCCAGCCGGCCCGCTGTGGGCTGGCCCTGTATCGATCACCCAGGACGACGTCAACTCTGGCACCATCTGCATGGCGGTCGACGCCTCGACAAGTCTTTCGTAACCCCACGACAGTCCGCGGGCGCCCCGCGCCGAACATCGACTCCCGGCGGCGGCCGGTCAGGCGCCTGCTGTTGGCGGCAGGGTTCGGAGTGAGGCTGCGTAGTGTCAGCATCAGGCGACCAGGGGTTGCGGCAGACTCTGTGCTAGGGGATAGTGGCCAGAACCCCGCCGTGGCCGAGACCCCGCTGCTGGACGGTGACGGTGGAGGGATGTGTCCGGAGCACGCTTGGGGGAAGCGTCCGGAATCCCGGGGGATCCGCCGTTTTCGATCGGCCTCGTTCTGGCCACGGCGGGTTGTCATCCCTGGTCCATGTGCGGGAACGACAGCGGTCAAGCCGGCGCTGCCGAGGTCCGTGTCGCCGCGTACAGACCAGCCGCCATGCCGGTGGTGGACGTGCGTGCACGGCCATCGCCGGTCCAGGCTCGCTCGGCTCAGACCCCGCCGAAGCCATCCGCCGACGGGGCGCACTGCGCCCTGCGAACGGATGGCAAGACGCCGCCCCGCGGTGTGCGAGTGGATTGTCCAACGGATCCGACAGCACTCCCCAGGATGGAGAAACCACGATGAACTCGATGTCGCCGCGTCGTTCGGCCGACCCGAGCGGGTGGCGTGGAAAAGAGGTGCTGCTTCGCGACGGCGACAGGCTCGGCAAGCTGGTCGATGTCTACTACGACGCCGACAGCGACGACCCGGTGTTCCTGTGCGTGAAGCCGCGTCTGTTCTCCAGCAAGCAGCTGCTCGTCCCGGCCGACAAGGTGCACGAGACGCCGGCCGGCCTGACGGTGGACTGGTCCGAAGACGACGTCAGGGGCGCCCCGACCACCAAGCCGGGCGTGGGCTTGTCCGGCGTCGAGGAACTGCGCGTCTTCCGCCATTACGGCATGGAGTTCACGCTGTCCACCGCCGACAACGGGCGGCGCCTGGTGCGGCACTGACGAGCACCGCTCTATCGGGTTCCGTCGTGCAGGCGCTCGCCGGAGGGCCGGCTGCCCAGCGCCCCGCCCGACCGGGGCGGTTACTTCGGTGCCCGCAGCTGCACGGCAAGCGGGCAGGAGAACTGGGTGCGTCCGGCCAGTCCGACGTCGTTGAGGTAGCGCAGCACGATCGTGTACGCGGTGCCGAGAGGCTTCTCGGTGTACGCGACGTTGTTGTCCGCGCAGGCCCGACGCACCAGCGGCTGGACCCGACGAAGGTTCGGCCGCGGCATGCTCGGGAACAGATGGTGCTCGATCTGGTAGTTCAGCCCGCCCAGCAGGAAGTGGATGAACCAGCCGCCGGTGACGTTGCGCGACATCAGTACCTGCCTCTGCAGGAAGTCGATGCGCAGGTCCGCCGGCACGATCGGCATGCCGGTGTGGTTAGGGGCAAACGCGGCTCCGAGGTAGAGCCCGTACACAGCGAGCTGGATGCCAACGAACGCGACCACGATCTCCGGTGACATCAGTATCAGCAGGAGGACGAGGTAGCCGACCAGCCGCACGGTCAGGAACGCGATCTCCCAGCCGCGGCGCTTCATCGGCGCCCGCCCCACCACGCGTTGGACGCTGCCGACGTGCAGGTTGAGCCCCTCCACCAGCAGCAGCGGGAAAAAGAACCAGCCCTGCCGATCGGCGAGGTACCTGCCGATCGGGCCGCGTTGTGCCCTCGCATCGGCCGTGAAGGCGATCACGCTGGTCGCAATATCCGGGTCTGCACCCAGTTTGTTGGGGTTGGCATGGTGCCGGGTGTGCTTGTTCTGCCACCAGCCGGCGCTCAACCCGCCGAGCAGCGTGCCGTGCACGAGCCCGGCCCACTCGTTGGCCGTACCCGAGCGGAAGATCTGCCGATGCGCGGCGTCGTGGCCGAGGAACGCGAGCTGGGCGAACACGACCGCGAGCACCCCGGCGAGGATGAGCTGGAACCACGAGTCGCCGACCAGCACCATCGCCAGGCCGGTGCCGGCCAGTGCGAGCACGGTCAGCGACATCTTCGTCCAGTAGTAGCAGTAGCGCCGGCGCAGCAGCCCGGATTGCTTCACCTGCCGCATCAGCTGCGTGTACTGCTGGGTATATCGATCCTGCTGCTGCCTGGGTCCGGCGGGTTCGGCTGGACGACCGGCTGCCGTTGTGGCGCCGGTGACGGATCTGCTGCTCATGCCCACTCCCTCGACTCACCGCTGTCGGTGCGCGCCTGGGTCTGGGGCACGTTGGTTCGGGTCGGCAACACCTGGGACGGGCTCAAACGGCCGTCCGTCGGCACTCGCTACGACCACTACCTCTTGTCTGAGACGATACCCGTCCCAGGTCGGTGGAAACCCCGCCGGCCGCACGGCGCCGACCAGCGACGGTGCCGCCGATCTCGCCGAGGACTAGGCTTGGTCGTGACGGGGCGGAGGCCGGATGGCTGACAGGCGACAGCGGCTACAGGCTCTGTTGTCGGACGACCGTGCGGCCCGGCCCGGCCCGGCGGTCGGACTGGTGTGCGCTCGTTGCGTCGTGGAACTGTCGATCACCGGCGCCGGGGCAACCGTGTTGGCCACCTTCGGTCAGCGCGATGGGCACGCCCGCGACGGCCATCCCGCTCGCGGGCTGGTGCACGCGACCAACGCCACGAGTGCGGCGCTGGAAGACCTGCAACTCACCGTCGGAGAGGGTCCCTGTCTGGACGCGTTCGAGTCCGGCGGACCGGTGTTGGTGGCAGACCTGACCGCGGAGCTGTCCCGATGGCCGGTGTTCGCTGCCGAGGCCGTCAAGCTTGGCGTGGCCGCGGTCTTCTCGTTCCCGCTGCAGATCGGGGTCGTGCGGTTGGGGTCGCTGGACCTCTACCGTGCCAGCCCCGGTCGGTTGACCCCGGTGGAAGTGACAGACGCGCTGATCCTGACCGATCTCGCCGGCGAACGCATCCTCCAGGAGATCGACGGGCACGCGATCGCCGATCTGAGCTGGCTCGCAAACCCGCACATCGAAGTGCATCAGGCGACCGGCATGGTGCAGGCGCAGCTGGGCGTGACGACCGAGCACGCCCTGATGCGGCTGCGCGGGTACGCGTTCACCCACGACCTGACGATGGCCGAGGTGGCGCGAAAGGTCGTGCGGAAGGTCCTGCGCTTCGAGCCGGAGTCGGAGCCGAAATGACGCATGGTGAGGAAGGTCGTCTGCGATGAGCAACACCCGGGACCAGCGGCTGGCGGCCACGTTCGTGTCGCTCGCCGACACCCTGGTCGCCGACTTCGACGTGCTCGATTTCCTCGGCATGTTGACCGAGCGGGCCGTCGAGCTGCTGGAGGTCGACGCCGCCGGGGTGATTCTTGCCGACCAGCGCGGCGGCTGGAGGCCCGCGGCGGGATCGTCGGAGAACTCTGGCCTGGTCGAGGTCTTCGCCGCGCAGACCCAGCAAGGGCCCTGTCTGGACTGCGTGCGCACCGGCGAGCTGGTGCTCAGCATGGATCTGGCCGCCGACGTCGAACGATGGCCGCAGTTCGCTCCGTTCGCGACCAGCGCCGGCTTCCGTGCAGCGTGTGCGGTCCCGATGCGGCTGCGCGACGATATCATCGGTGCCCTGACCCTGCTCCGTGCGGCTGCGGGGCCGGTCGATCGAGACAGCATCGCGCTCGGCCAGGCGCTGGCGGACGTGGCGACCATCGGAATCCTGCAGCAGCGCGCCGTGAGCCGGCAGGAGATTCTGTCCGAGCAGCTGCAGGCCACGCTGTACCGACGCACCGTCATCGAGCAGGCCAAGGGGGTGCTTGCCGAACGGGGCGACATTGACATGCACGCCGCGTACACGCTGTTGCGCGACTATGCCCGGGGGAGTCGGCGACGGCTGTCCGACGTGGCCAGGGATCTGGCCAACGGCGACCTCGACGCCGCTCAGTTGCTGGCGTCCGACGTGTCCCGAGGAGACTGACCACACCTGCTGAGGAGCGCCGGATGTCGCCCACATCGGATCAGACCACTGAGGGCCGTGAACACCGGGTCTCGCGTGCGTTCGTCGCCCTGGCCGACACGCTGGTCGCCGACTTCGACATCGCCGATTTCCTGGCTATGCTCACCCAGCGGTGCACCGAACTGCTCTCCGTCGATGCGGCTGGCGTCATTCTCCGCAGCCCCCACGGCGAGTTCCAGGTCGTCGCGAGCTCCGGTCGGGGGGCTCAGCTGTTGGAGCGGTTCGCGGTGGAGACCGGCGACGGCCCGTGCATCGACTGCGTCCACAGCGGGCAGCCGGTGATCTGCACGGACCTCTCCGTCGGGCGCGCCCGCTGGCCACGGTTCAGCGTCGCGGCCGGCAAATGCGGTTTCCGCGCCGTGCACGCCCTACCGATGCGCTACCACCACCAGTCCATCGGCGTGCTCACCCTGCTCAACGCCGCGGCTCACGGGGTCGCTATCGACGCGTCTCGGCTGGGACAGTCGTTCGCCGACGTCGCCACGATCGGGATCCTCCAGCAACGCACCATCGACCAGGGAGAGCGCCTCTCCCAGCAGCTTCAGGCAGCGCTGACCAGCCGCATCGCGATCGAGCAGGCGAAGGGCGTGCTCTCCCAGCACGGCGGCGTGTCGATGGACGAGGCCTTCGACAGACTCCGCGGGTACGCCCGGGCGCACCAGCTGCGGCTCACCGCGCTGGCCGGCACGGTCGCCGACGGCAAGGCCGATCTTCGCGCGATCCTCGCCCACCCACGCGGATAGCTCTCCATCCATGCACCGCACCCGGTGAGCCGGTTCGTTCCAGATACGGTGACCACGGCTTGTCAGCTTTCTCAACCGGCTCAAGCCGTTCCATGAGCTGCCTACCTGCCCCGTCCAACGCGTCGACGATTGATGCGACATGAACGGGCCCGACTGCCAGCACCGGCAGATCCGGCCCGGCAGATCCGGCAATGCGCAAAGGGGCCGGTCCGCGGCTCGGCGCCCTTGCTGGCCCTCGATGGGCGACTTTTCGCACCGACGAGGGCTGCTCGCGACGATACCCAACCCATCCCGGGCCAAACGGCGTGCCTGGCGAGACCAGCGCGGCGGTCATGCCTGCGAAGCGGACGGGTAGCACCGACAACTGAGATGATCACCAGGCGGGTCAAAAGAGACGGCAGGTGCGCTGGTCGACACCGGTCCGGGGGCCGTCCTGGCGGTGGGCCGCCGCCGATCGACAAGCGCCCGGACCGACGTCACGGGCCCGCCGGATCGCTTGCGTGCGGGGGTATGCCACTCCCGGCGCCGAGACACTTGCTGCCGGCCCACCCCGGGTCGGTGATCGCCTCGCGGTGCAAGGTGATCGCCTCCTGGTCAGCGGTTCTGATGCTCGACGGTCGCCTTGCCGGCCGCTCCTGCCGTCAACGCCGCGGCTGCCGTGTCGTCGGGGGCGTCCACCGGCACCACGATGAGCCTGATGCGGTCACCGTCGAGGAAGTTGATGGTCAACAACTGGCCGTCGAGCATACCGAGCAACCGCATCCGTACCCAGACGCCGCCGATGCGGATCCGCACCGGGCAGCGGTCCCATCCCGCGCGGCCAGCCGAGACCCAGCTTGCCCCATCGATCCCCGATGCCGCATGCAGCCCGGCCATCAGCGGCGGCAGCTCGACACCAAGATCCCGCGAGTACGGCCACCAGGCACCATCGACGGAGCCGTCAGAGGGCCGATCGGCCAGCGCGAGCCGCAGCCTCGGGCCAAAACCATCGGCCGAAGTCGGTTGGTGTCGAGCATCGCTCCACATCGCCACCATCTCCCTCGCCTCAACTCACTCATCGTTCGACCAGCTGGCAGCGCGTCGAATCAGGCAGACCAGCCGAGGCGCAACACCCCCAACGCGTCGCGGCGACGAGATCACCACCCGCAAGAGCGACCCGCGCGTGCCACCTCGGGCCAGCCGCCGAACATGAGCCGGCCGGGACCGGCTCGCACCACAGTGGCCGGATCGGTGGTGCCGGCAGCAGATCACGCTCAGCCGAAGCAGCGGGGCCGGCGCCAATCTCCCAATCAGAGCGTTGACCCGCGACGGGGTCAGGATCGTGCCAGGCATCCACCGGCAGTGAACCAGAATCGTATCGGCCCGCCTGTTGCAGCAAGATCTCACTGCCGCCCAACTCATTTCGGGCGTCCGCCGCCCTGGTCATCACCGACGCTGCCGCGTCATTGAGTGAGTCCGGCGGCACGACGAGCAGGTCATAGTGGCTGCCGTTGGGGCAGGAGACGCTGACGGTGTGCACGTCGATGTTGCTGAACCAGCCGACCTGGACACGTCGACCGCCGATCTCGGTGCGATCGGGTATCTGGTTCCAGGCGTGCCAGCCCACCGCGACCCGACTGACGTGTTCGCTGCGGCCGGGATCGCGGCCGGCCAGCCATGCGTCGACACCGGCGATCAGCGCAGGCAGTTCGGCCGCCAAGTCATTGGTGTAGGGCCACCACGCCCCATCCAAGGCGCCGTGTTGGCCGCTGGTCGGATCCATCCGCAGCCGCACACCGCCAGCGTCGGTGGCGCGCTGGACCCGGGGATCGAGTGGTCGGCTGGTAGGAAACGTCGCGGCATTCCTGATCTGGACGGCCATCGCAGAGGCCCCTTCGACCGGCCCGCTGTGGGCGGTCAAGCAATCGTTCGCCCAGGGCGACGCCAACACTGGCACCATCTGCATGGCGGCCGACGCTTCGACAAGTCCTCGGTAGACCAACCCTATCCCGTACTCCGCCACGCGACGACATCCGCGCCGCTGCGATCTGCGCAGATGGTTACTGTTGCAGACCGGCCGAACGAGGGTTGCCCGAGTACAGTCGGAGACGTTCCCCGTCCAGTGTCGGCTGGAGACCAGACAGGATGAGGGGCGGCGGCAGCAGCGCGCACCGGTCTCAGCGGCGTGCGATCCAACGACCGTCGGTGATGCAGACGCGTGCTCGTCGCACGCCCGTCACCATTCCCTGACTCGCTTGGTTCAGGCGGCTTGGCACGACCCGCTCGCGGTGCGCGCACGAACGCTCCAACACTCCTCTTCCGACAACGCCGCCCCGGCATCGGTCTACACGACGCCGCTACGGACACGACGGTCCGAGAAGTCGATGTCGCCGCCGCCGTGGCGGCCGCATGGCCGCAGAAACATCTGGCAGCACTGCTGCCGAGGACGGAGACCGCGATGACCAATTCAACGTCCACCAACTCGACCGACCCGAGCCAGTGGCTCGGTCAGAACGTGCTACTCAGCGGCGGCGACAAAATCGGCAAGCTGGTAGACATCTACTACGACGCGGAGACCGACACCGCAGTGTTCCTGTGCGTCAAACCACGCCGCTTCTCCAGCACCCAACTGCTCGTCCCCGCCGGCAAAGTCCACAGCGCCCCGAACGGCCTGACCGCCGACTGGTCGGACGAGGACATGAAGCAAGCACCCATCACCAAACCCGGAGTGAGCCTCAGCGCCGACGCCGAACAGCGCGCCTTCCACCACTACGGCATGAGCTACACCCCGCCGTCCACCGACAACGGGCGACGACTGATCCGCCACTGAGCGCCCAACCTGCCACCCGCTCGCGGAGGTCGCCGGCGACGTCGACACGCCGGCCGACCCATGGTCCGGGTCGGGCGGGCTCGGCAGGTGCATCGGGCCCGCCATCAGCGGAGGCTTAGCCGGAGTGGCGCTCGACCAGCTCGTACGTCTCGATGATGCCGGTGCGCTCGCTGACGGTGACTCGCGTTTGCACCAGGCCTCGGTCGGTAGTGCTGGCCCGGGCGACGCCATCCTCGTCGCAAGGGAGACGTTCTCACGGCGGGCGATGACGTCATCTTGCGCATCAGACGGCGCCCCGAATGGTCGCTGTTCATCATCTCCGCAGGCTCGCAATCCTCGGCGCGCTCATCGTGGCCGGCGCCTTGGCTGCGGTCTTGCTGGGATCGCAGAGCGAACCAGTCTTTTACACGGGAGGCGCCGGTGTCTTCCTCATGATCGTCTCCGTCATTTCTTTCGGTACAGTTATCGTCGGAGTGATCAATCCGATGACCGACGGTGTCGATTCGGTGAACAACATGACTGACATGTCAGTGTAAACAGACTTCTTTGCCGCGCTACTCGAAGACGTCCCGAGCTCGAGAAGATGGAAGTCTTTCGACCCGGACGCTTCCCGAGACTGAACCGGGCGCGTCGATATTGTGGCCGAACATCCATGCGACGCCCCGAAAACATGCGGCGGCCACCGCATCGGCTCGGCGGCTCGGCCGTACGGAGCGACAGCTGGCCTCCATACCCGCCGGTCCGAGCGCGAAGGGAGTCAGCCGAGTACGTGGTCGGCTGATCGACCGTCGACGGGTGCTCTACCGGGGAGCTCGACCCTTCTACGGGAACGAGCTGGAAACCGGGATCGGCTGCGATGGGGGCGGGCACCCGGAACCATGGGGGCATGCGCTGCGTCGTGTTCGGTGCCAGCGGGTACATCGGGGGCCGGCTGGTGCCGGACCTGCTCGAGGCTGGGCACCGGGTACGGGTGGTCGCGCGCAACCCGGCGAAGCTGAGCGACCGTCCCTGGCACGACGACGTCGAGATCGTACGGGGCGACGTGCTGGATGCCGGCAGCACCGAGGCCGCGGTGGCGGATCAGCAGGTCGCCTTCTACCTGGTGCATTCGTTGCACAGTACCGACTTCGCCGACCGGGACCGGCGGGGCGCCGAGAACCTGGCCGCGGCGGCAGGGCATGCCGGCCTGACGCGCATCGTCTATCTCGGCGGGCTGCACCCGGACACCGACGAGCTGTCGCCGCATCTCGCGTCCCGCAAGGAGGTCGGGGACATCTTCCTCGCCGGGCCCACCGATGCGGTGGTGTTGCAGGCCGCGGTGATCCTCGGGTCCGGGTCGGCGAGCTTCGAGATGCTGCGACACCTCACCGAACGGTTGCCGGCGATGGTGACGCCGCAGTGGGTGCACAACCGGATCCAGCCGATCGCGATCCGCGACCTGCTGCGGTACCTGGTGGCGGCGGCGACGTTCCCGGAGGGGCTCAACCGCACGTACGACGTCGGCGGGCCGGACGTGCTGAGCTACCTGGACATGATGCGTCGGTACGCCGTGGTCGCCAAGCTGCCGCAGCGCATCATCCTCCCGGTCCCGGTGCTGACGCCGTGGCTCTCGGCGCAGTGGGTCAATCTGGTGACCCCGGTGCCAAAATCGATTGCGGTACCGCTGATCGCCTCGCTGATCCACGAGGTGATCTGCCAGGAGGACGACATCCTGCAGTTGGTGCCCGACCCACCGGAAGGGCGGCTGCACTTCGAGCAGGCCGTGGAGCTGGCGCTGAGCCGGACCAGCCAGTACCAGGTGGCCACCCGCTGGTCGGATGCCAGCTGGCCGGAGGATCCGTCCCAGCCGTCGGCCGCCGATCCCGGCTGGTCCGGGGGCACCGTGTACGAGGACGTGCGCGAGCAGCACAGCAGCGCGGCGCCGGACCGGGTGTGGCAGGTGGTGGAGGGCATCGGCGGCGAGCACGGCTGGTACTCGTTTCCGCTGGCCTGGGTGGTGCGGGGCTGGGCGGACCGGCTGTCCGGCGGGGTGGGCCTGCGGCGCGGCCGGCGTGACCCGTACCGGCTGCACACCGGCGAGGCGCTCGACTGGTGGCGCGTCGAGGAGATCGAGCGGGGCAGCCGGCTGCTGCTGCGCGCCGAGATGATGGTGCCGGGCCGCGCCTGGCTGGAACTGTCGGTCTCGCCCGCGGCCGACGGCGGCACCTGCTACCGGCAGCGTGCGGTGTTCCAGCCGCACGGCTTCGCCGGGCACGCGTACTGGAAGCTCATCGTCCCGTTCCACCACGTGGTGTTCGGGGGCATGGTGGCGAACATCCTGGGCGAGGCCGAGCGCGGCAGGTGACCGCGCCGGCGCCGCGCAGCTTTCGGGGAGGAGTAGGCCGGGCGCAGCGCAGACGCTGCCCGGCGCGGGCGCGGGTGACGATGGCCGCCGCGGGCGTGGGTGGCGTTGCCGTTGCGGCCGGGCGGGGCCTCACCAGCGGATTCCGGCCGCCACCGGTAGGTGGTCACTGCCGGTGGCCGGGAGGTTCCACGCGCGGGTCGGTTCCACGCCGCGTACCAGGATCTGGTCGATCCGCGCCACCGGGAACGTCGCCGGCCAGCTGAAGCCGAAGCCCTGCCCTGCAACGTCCTGCGCCGACCGCAGCCGCGCGGTGAGGCCGGCGAACGCGCGGTCGTCCAGCGTGCCGTTCAGGTCGCCGAGCACCACCACGCGCTCGGCCGGGTCGGCGGCGACCGCCCGGTCCAGCCGCTCCGCGCCGGCATCCCGCACGTCGGCCGAGAAGCTCGCGCCGGGGCTGACCCGTACCGACCACAGGTGGACCACGTACACCGCGAGCCGGCCACGGTCGGTGGCCACCGTCGCGCGCATCGCCCGGGACGGGTCCATCGCGCCGGCGGGCCCCGCGTCCGACAGCGGCAGCCTGCTCCACAGCCCGACCGTGCCCCGCACCGCGTGGTACGGGTACGCCCGCGCCAGCCCCGCCTGGTACGTGCCCGTGGCCTGCGGGGTCAGCTCCTCCAGCGCGACGAGGTCCGCGCCGGACGCGACCAGGTCGCGCGCCGTACCGGCCGGGTCGGGATTGGCGGCACCGACGTTGTGGCTGACCACGGTGAGCCGGGCGCCCGGCCCGGACCTGTCGACGAGCTGCCCGCCGAACAGGCTCAACCACGCCACCACCGGCACCAGCAACGCCGCCGCCGCGGCGACGGAGCGGCGACACAGCGCCCCGGCGAGCAGGACCGGTACGGCCAGCCCGTACCACGGCAGGAACGTCTCCACCAGGCTGCCGAGATGCCCGGCCCCGTTCGGGATCCACCCATGCCCCCACAGGAGCAGGCCGAGCAGCAGCGCCATCGCCGCGAGCGCCAGGCCGCGCCGGGAGCGGCGGGTACGCCGGTACGCGCGCGGCGGCGCGGGTGATGTCAGCGGGGGCACGGTCGACGTCATGCGACCAGTCAAGGCGCCGCGATGTTGCCAGGACGTACGCGCTGGCCGATACGCCGACGATAGGTCCGGCGATCCCAGCGGGTGCGACGGAGACTCGCGTCACGGTCCACACCCCCGACGGCGCGGCCGGCCGGCGAGCCAACACGACCCACTGCCAGCACGACCCGTTACCAGCACGACCGGATACCAGCGCGACCCGGTGCCTGTGAGACCCGGCGCCACGACCCGATACCGGCAGGGTCCGGTGCCACGGCCCGGTGCCGGCGGGGCACGGTGCCGGCGGGGCACGGTGCCGGCCGCGGCACGGCGGTACCGATCCGGTGGTGGTGCGGCGATCCGTCGTTGCGGGTGTCGTTGCGGTGGGACGGTGGGAGATGTTCGGCCCTGCAGCAACCCTGTGCCCCGGGCGCACCGTGTCGGGCGAGGGGTGTGCCAGGCCGGCGACGGCCGGGCGGCGCGGGAGGTCGCAGTGGCCAGGCGAAATCGGAAACCGAAGCGCCGGAGTCCACTCTGGACCAGGCTGTGCCTGATCATCGGGATCGTCCTGACCCTCGGCAGCGGCAGTGCCTACGCCGGCACCGTGGTCCTCTCGAACCGGCTCGATCACGCGGTGCAGCAGCGGGATCTCCTCGGCGACGGCAGCGCGCACCGCTCCCGCACCGTGACCGGCCCGCTGGACATCCTGCTGGCGGGCTCGGATCTGCGCAGCAGCTGGAAGAGGACGGGCGAGCTGCCGCGCGCCGACACCATCATGTGGCTGCACGTCTCCGCGTCGCTGGACCGTGCGTACCTGCTGTCGATCCCGCGCGACCTGGAGGTGCACATCCCGGCCGACGCCCGTACCGGCAAGGGTGACAGCACGACGAAGATCAACGCGGCGTTCCCGTACGGGATGCGCGACGTCGACGACACCACCGGCGGGATGCGGCTGCTGACCACGACCGTGCAACAGGTGACCGGCGCGCACTTCGGGCTGGCCGCGCTGGCGGACTGGGACGGGTTCAAGGACATCACGAGCGAACTGGGCGGGGTCCGCCTCTGCGTGGACAAGACGTTCGTATCCCGCCAACCCGGCCTGCCCAGGGAGAAGTTCACCGCCGGCTGCCACCACTACGACGCGACCCGGGCGCTGCAACTCGTCCGGCAACGCTACGCCTACGCCGACTCCGACTACGGGCGGCAACGCATGCAGCAGCAGTACCTCAGGCAGATCCTGACCCGTGCCACCAGTACCGGGGTGCTGACCAACCCGGTGAAGCTGAACCGCCTGCTCGACGCCACCAGCCGCGCGCTGACCATGGACCTCAACGGCTACCGCCTGGCCGATCTCGCCCTGGCGCTTCGCCGGCTCACCCCGGCCAAGGTGATCGGCCTGCAGATCGCGCACCGTACCCTGCCGGACGGCAACGAGAGCCTCGTCCAGCCGGTCGACGACCAGCTGTTCGCCGCGCTGCGCGACGACACCATCGGCCGGTACCTCGCCCGGCACCCCACCCTGGTCTCGCACGGCCCGGGCGCCGGCGACTGAGCCGGTGACGCGAGCGTCGCGCCGGCCCCGGCGGTACCGACGGTGGCGTGCGCCATCGTGCTGCGCCCGAGAGGGACGTAACCTGCGGTCATGACCGAGACCCGGGCCCTGACCCCCACCGAAGCGTTCGAGCTGCTGCTGGCCGGTAACCAGCGTTTCGTGGGGGGTACGCCGGAACATCCCAATCAGGACGCCGCGCGCCGGGCCCAGACCGCCGAGAGCCAGCACCCGTGCGCCGTGGTGTTCGGGTGTTCGGACTCCCGACTGGCCGCCGAGATCATCTTCGATCGCGGCCTGGGCGACCTGTTCGTGGTGCGCACGGCGGGCCAGGTCATCAGCCCCGAGGTGCTGGGCAGCATCGAGTACGGGGTCGAGCTGCTCGACTGCCCGCTGGTCGTGGTGCTGGGCCACGACGCGTGCGGCGCGGTCGGTGCCGCGCGCGCCACGCTCGAGGACGGTGCGGTGGCCCCCGGGTACATCCGCGACGTCGTCGAGCAGGTGACGCCCAGCGTGCTGGCGGCCCGGGCCGCGGGGCGCACCGGCGCCGACGAGATCCTCGCCGAGCACGTGAGCCGCACCGTCGATCTGCTGCTCGACCGGTCCCGGCTGCTCGCCGAGAAGGTCGAGGCCGGCCAGGCCGGTGTGGTCGGGCTCTGCTACCGCCTGGCCGACGGCCGGGTGGACGTGGCCGCGGCCCGCGGTCTCGCTGCCGCGAGCAACACCGTGTCGTGACCACGTCCCGGCCGTACGCGGTCAGGGCCTGCTGCGCGCCCGCTGGATGCCGAGTCCGATGAAGCCCACCCACATCAGGGTGATCAGCCCGACGAGCGCGTCCGCGCCCCACCCGTTGACGGCGTAGAAGTTGCTGGCGTCCATACCGAAGTAGAGCGACGGCACGGCGAGCAGGTTGATCACCGCGACGACGACACTGCCGCGGAGGGTCCAGCGGGGGACGATGCGCGGTGCCGCCGATCGGCTCACCGCGACCACGAACCCGAGGAAGAACATGGCGATCCACAGGTGCGCGATCGGTCCGTGTGCCAGCGCCATCGCCGCCGCCAGCGGGCCGTCGGTGGTCGGATCCATCGCCTTGCCGGGGTAGCCGAGCGGGGTGCCCGCCTCGAGCGAGGTCGCGAAGAGGATGACCCCGCCGTACGTCAGCAGCGACACGATCGACAGCTGCCCGGCGACGGTTCGCCGACCCTTCCCGTCGCTGGGTAGCAGCCGGCCCAGCGCGACGCCGAACAGCGTCAGGGCGGCGATGATGACGAGCGTCAGCAGGCTGCGGGTCAGCACGTTCCATTCCGGTGGCGGGCCGGAGTAGACGAAGTACAGGCCAACCAGCAGCACGGACAGCGCACCGACGGTGAGGCCGGCCGGGCCGGCGAGCCGGGCGGGCGAGGTTTTCGGCGCCGCGGGCCGTGCGGGGGACGAGCCGGGGGCGATCGATGGTGTCGTCACAGTGACCCCCGAGTGGTCCCGGTCGGGGCGGCCGTGTTCGACCAGTGCCGGCGGACGTGGTCGAGGCCCAGCAACGCGGCGTTGATCGCCAGCGCGCTGGCCGGTGTCCAGAGCCACCACGGGCCGTCCAGGTGGGTCCCGAAGATGGCCACCATCAGCCAGACGATGACCTGCACCGCGGTCGCGAAGCCCGCGACCATGGTGATGGCGTAGCGCATCCGGGTGGTGGAGTGCGGCTCGGCGGGATTCGTCCCGAGCAGCAGGGTCAGGCGGTGCCGTGTCGTGTTCATGCCGTCAACGATGTCGGTCGCGGCCTCCCCGCGTCGTCTGCCGTTCGGGACGAACGGGTCAGCCAACGGCCAGTACCGGCTGCCACTTTCGTTGACGCCGGCATGCCGGCGACCGGCGGGTGAAACGGTAGCGGCCAGCTCCGCCGGCGCCCTTGCCGGAATCTCCTAGGCTGACCCGGTGCCGCCCTCTGCCACCGAGTCGTCCAGCAGCCGGAAGCGGTGGGAGTCGCGGGTGCGGTCGGCGCTGGTGGTTCTCGCCTCGTTCGCCGGCGGCCTCGCCTTGCTGTTCCTCGTTCTCGAACAGCGGCCGGGTGGCGGTTGGCGCGCCCTCGACGTCGCGGTGGGCGCGCTGGCGTGCCTCGCCCTGCTGCTGCGCCGGCGCGCCCCGGTCGCCATCGGGCTGGTGCTCGCGGCTGCTGCCGCCGGCTGCGCGACGGCCGGCGTCGCCAACTACGTGGCGCTGTTCGCGGTGGCCCGCACCCGGCGGATCGAGCTCGCCTTCGCGGTGGCGTTCGCCGATGTGGCCGGTGCGCTCGGTTTCTGGCTGCTCTACCCGGCCAACTCCGAGCTGAGCCTGACCGTCGTGGTCAACACGGCGATCGCGCTCGCGGTCGTGGCCTGGGGCGCGCTGCACCAGAAGCAGCAGGACCTGGTGGCCGTGTACCGGGACCGGGCGGCGCGCATCGAGCGCGAGCGCGAGCTGCGCGCCGAACAGCTCCAGCTGGCCGAGCGGGCCCGGATCGCCCGGGACATGCACGACTCGGTCGCGCACTACATGTCGCTGATCGCGCTCTACGCCGGCGGGCTCGAGGTCGCCGGCGCGAACGCGAAGGACGTCGGCGGCACCGCCACGACGATCCGTACGACCGCGACCAAGGCGCTCGACGAGCTGCGCACCGTGATCGGCGTGCTGCGGGACGGCACCCTGGCGGTACCGCAGAAGACGCCGCACGAGCGGACCGTCCGGGGCCTGGTCGACGAGGCCCGGCAGGCCGGCCAGCTCGTCGTCGCACACCTCGACGACGAAGCCCTGCGGGCAGCGAACCCGGCCACCGAGGAGGCGTACCGCCTGGTCCAGGAGGGGCTGACCAACGCGCGCAAGCACGCCGCCGGTTCGCTGGTGACCGTGCGGGTACGGCGGGACGGCCCGGACCTGCTGGTGACCGTCACGAACCCGGTCGACCCGAACGCGCCGACGCTTCCCGGCGGCGGCGCCGGGCTGCTCGGGCTCGCCGAGCGCGTCACCGCCCTCGGTGGCACGGTGGAGCACGACCTCATCGGACGTGGCGACGGCGGCGCCGGCGAGTTCCGGATGCATGGCAGAGTGCCGTACCGATGAACACCACCACTTCGGTCCTCGTCGTCGACGACGACGCGATGGTCCGCGCCGGGCTGTCGATGGTCCTGTCGGCCGACCCCACGATCACGATCGTCGCCGAGGCGCCGAGCGGGGCCGACGCCGTCGTCGCGGCGACGCGGCACCGGCCCGACGTCGTACTGATGGACCTGCAGATGCGGGAGATGAACGGCGTGGAGGCCACCCGGCGGATCCACGCCGCGGTGCCGTCGGCTGCCGTACTGATGCTCACGACGTTCCACCTGGACACCCACGTGCTCGATGCCCTGCAGGCCGGCGCCAGCGGGTACCTGCTGAAAGACGTTGCGCCGCAGGAACTCTGCCACGCGATCCACCTCACCGCCTCCGGCGAGTCGGCGTTCTCCGCGACGATCACCCGGCAGCTGGTGGCTCGGCAGGCCCGGTCGCGCGGCGGCGACGACGGCGCGGCCGCCGCCCGCGCGCTGGCGGTGCTCACCGAACGGGAACGGGCGGTGGCCGACGCCGTGGCGGAGGGCGCGTCCAACGCCACGATCGCCACGGCGCTGTTCATGAGCGAGGGCACCGTCAAGACCCACGTCTCGCGGGCCCTGGCCAAGCTGGGCCTGGACAACCGGGTGCAGCTGGCGCTGCTGGTGTTCCGGGCGCAGCAGGGTTCCTGAGCGGCGTCGGGGGTCAGGAAGGCTCAGGGTTTGCGGGCGAGGACGCCGTAGGTGCGCAGGATCGGCTCGGCGGTCCGGTCCGGGTGCCACTCGTTGACCGGGACGATTCCGGGCGGCTCGATGTCGAGCCCGTGCAGCCAGCCGGCAATGGTCTCGGCGGAGCGGTTGATGAACTCGGCGCCCGTCGTGCGCCGGTAGTCCGCAACCATCGCCTCCTGCTCGCGCGGGTGGTCCGGGTCGGGCGCGGCGTGCGAGATGGCCAGGTAACTTCCCGGTACGAGGTGTTCGAGGTAGCCGCCGACGATCCCGCCCGGGTTCTGCTCGTCCGGGACGAAGTGCAGGACCGCATTCATCAGCACCGCGACCGGGCGGTCGAGGTCGAGCAGGCGGGTCAGGGTCGGGTGGCCCAGAACCGATTCCGGGTCGCGGAAATCGCACTGGATGGTCTCGGCAAGCGGGGTGTCGGACAGGATGTGCCGGGCGTGCGCCACCGCCACCGGATCGATGTCGACGTAGAGCACCCGGCTGTCCCGGTTCTGGTTCTGGGCGATCTCGTGCACGTTGCCGACGGTCGGGATGCCCGACCCGAGATCCAGGAACTGGGTGATGCCATGCTGGCCGGCGAGCCGGACCACGACCCGGCGCAGGAAGCCGCGATTGGCCCGGATTGCGGGGACCAGCGTGGGCATGGTCGCCGCGGCGCGCTCGCCGGCGGACCGGTCGGAGGCGAAGTTGTGCGCGCCGCCGAGCAGGTAGTCGTAGATGCGGGCCGGGCTCGGCCGGTCGAGGTCGGCGCTGTCCAGGCCGGGACCGGGTTCGGGTTGCTCCATCTCACCGCACCGCCTCGTCGTCGATCGCACTCACCCAGAGTGTCCTCTGCCGGGTACCGAGTTCGCTACCGGCACCGGCATCGCCCTCCAGCTGGGACGGGCGCCACCGCAGGGGCTGCTGCGCCCGGTGATCCGGGGGCGACGCTGCGAAGTAGCCGGCCACGCGCACGCGAGCCGACGTCCTGCCACTGGCCCGCCGTCCCACGGGGCAGCAGAAGGGGCATCCTCCCCGAATCCGCCGCTCGTGGGCGTCGAGGCTGGTCGACGCGCACGAGCGGCGGCGGGTCAGCCGGCGGCCGCCAGCTGCCGGTCAGCCGGCGGCCGTCGGCTGCGGGTCGGGCGCGGGCACCGGTCGCCGGGTACGAAACACCAGCAGGACCAGGATCGCGCCGAGCACGGCGATGCCGGCGGCACCGAGGAACGCGGCCGAGAAGCCGGCGGTCAGTTCGGCCGGGTGGCCGATCCGATCGGCGCCGAAGGAGACGCCGACGGCCGTCATCGCGGCCAACCCCAGCGCGGAGCCGACCTGGTACGAGGTGTTGACCAGCCCGGCGGCGAGCCCACCCTCCTCGGGCCGGGCGCTACCGATCGCGGTACCCAGGGACGGGATGAACGCCAGCGCCTGGCCCAGCGCGGCGAGCAGCGACGCGGGCAGGACGTCGAGGAGGAAGGTACCGGTCGGGCGGGCGAACGACAGCCACACCAGCCCCGCGGACAGCGCCACGAGTCCGCCGACGATCAGCGGCTTGGCGCCGAGCCGGGCGATCAGCCGGGGTGCGACGGCGACCATCAGGATCACGATCAGCAGCGTCATCGGCAGCAGCGCCGCGCCGCTGGCGAAGGCACCGTAGCCGAGGACCTGCTGCAGGTACAGGTTCAGGAAGTACCACATCGGGATCCAGGCCGCGCCGAGCAACGCCTGCGCCAGGTTGGCGGGGCCCAGCAGTCGGGTGCGGAAGATGCCCAGTCGTACCAGCGGTTCGCGCCGCACCCGCTGCACCGCAACGAATCCCGCGAGCAGGACGATCGCGCCGGCCAGGATCGCCAGCGTCGACGGCGAGCCCCAGCCGGCCTGCGGTGCCCGAACGATGGCGAGTACGGCCAGGGCGAGGCCGCCGGTGACCGCGGCGGCGCCGGTGACGTCCACCGAACCGCGGCGCCGGCCGGCCGCCGGCATCAGCAGCGGCGTGGCGACGATCGCGACCGCGGCGATCGGCACGTACAGCCAGAAGACCCACGGCCAGGACAGCCACTGGGTGATGACGCCGCCGAGAAACACCCCGGCGGTCCCGCCGGCCGGCGCCGCGGCACCGTAGATCGCCAGCGCCCGGCCCAGCTCGCCGGGCCGCGGGCCGAACACCGTCATCAGCAGTGTCAGGGCCGAGGGGGCGATCAGCGCCGATCCGGCACCCTGCACCACCCGGCCGATCAGTTCGACGCCCGCCGTGCCGGCGAGCGCCGCGAGCACCGATCCGATCGCGAGGATGACCCAGCCGGCGCCGAACACGCGCCGCGCACCCAGCAGGTCGGACAGCCGGCCGCCGAGCAGCAGCAGTCCGGCCAGCGCGATCACGTACGCGTTGAACACCCAGGACAGTCCGCCCGGGGAGAACCCGAGGTCGACCCGCATCCTCGGTAACGCCACTCCGATGATCGAGGTGTCCATGATCACCATGAACTGCGCCAGCGCGATGAACCCCAGCGCCCACCACCGGCGCGAGCCCGTTGCCAGGTCCGACATGACGTCCTCCCGAACGCTCACATGTACCCCTAGGGGGTATCGAGGAACGTCACGCTAGCGCCCGCCACCGGCGCAACGCAAGTACCCCCCTGGGGTATCTTGGTGTGACTCGACCCGGCGAACGCGGTACCGGCGACAGCCAGGATGTGGCGACCGCGACGGTTTCGAGCGGCCTGGGGGTGGTGTCCGTTCGGACGCGGCTGGCGGTGACCCGTAGGTCACCTCGGGCCGGCCGTGGTTGGCGGTGGCCCCGGCCGAGGTGTTTGCTGGGTGGACCATCCCCGTACGAAGGAAGACACATCGTGCGCGTGAACGCGTATGCAGCACCCTCGGCGACCGAACCGCTGGTCCCGACCACCATCGAGCGGCGCGACGTCGGGCCGTCCGACGTGCTGATCGAGATCAAGTACGCCGGCATCTGCCACTCCGACATCCACCTCGTCCGCGGCGAGTGGGGTCCGGTCACCTATCCACAGGTGGTCGGGCACGAGATCGTCGGCATCGTGTCCGAGGTCGGCGCCGAGGTGAGCAAGCACCAGGTCGGTGACCGGGTCGGCGTCGGCTGCCTGGTCAACTCCTGCCGGGAGTGCGAGAACTGCCGCGCCGGCATGGAGCAGTACTGCCTGCACGGCTCCGTCGGCACGTACGCCTCGGTCGACCGGGACGGCACGATCACCCAGGGCGGCTACTCGACCCACGTGGTGGTCGACGAGAACTTCGTGCTCCGGGTACCCGAGTCGATCCCGTTCGAGAAGGCGGCGCCGCTGCTGTGCGCCGGCATCACCACCTACTCGCCGCTGGCGCACTGGAACGCCGGCCCCGGCACCCGCGTCGCGGTCGTCGGCATGGGCGGGCTGGGCCACATGGCCGTCAAGATCGCGCACGCGATGGGCGCCAACGTCACCGTGCTGTCGCAGTCGCTGAAGAAGCGGGACGACGGGCTCGCGCTGGGCGCCGACGAGTACCACGCGACCAGCGACCCGGACACGTTCGCGGCCCTGAAGAACAGCTTCGACCTGATCGTCAACACGGTCAGCGCGCCGCTGGAGATGGACGCGTACCTGGGGCTGCTGCGACTCGACGGCACCCTGGTCAACGTGGGCGCCCCGCCGGAGGCGCTGCCGGTGCACGCGTTCGCGCTGGCCAACAACCGGCGGTCGTTCGCCGGGTCGAGCATCGGCGGCATCCCCGAGACCCAGGAGATGCTCGATTTCTGCGCCGAGCACGGGATCGCGCCGGAAACCGAGCTGATCTCGGCCGACTACGTCAACGAGGCGTACGAGCGGGTGCTCGCCTCCGACGTGCGCTACCGCTTCGTGATCGACATCGCGACGCTGGCCTGACCCAGGCGCCACCGCCGGCCTCGGCCGGCGGTGGCCCGGCCGGCCGGCGCTGGTGGTCAGTCCGGGAGGTCGGCGATCCGGGTGGAGATCCGCTCCAGTACGGCGAGCTCGTCCCGGCTGAGGTGGTCCAGCAGCCGGCGCCGGACCGAGTCGAGGTGCCCGGGCGCGGCGGCGGCAAGGGTCTGGAACCCGGTGTCCGTCAGGTGGTAGATGGAACCGCGACCGTCGTCCGGGTCGGGTTCTCGTTCGATCAGCCCGCGCGCTTCCATCCGGGCGGCGTGGTGCGACAGGCGGCTGCGGCTCCACTCCATCTTCTTGGCCAGGTCCTTCAGCCCCCAGCGCCAGCCGTCCCGCTCGGACAGGGTGCTGAGCACCTCGTAGTCGGTCGACGACAGCCCCAGCGCGGTCAGGTCACGGCCCAGCCGGGCCGGCAGCGCGGTGAGCAGCCGGCGCAGTGCACGCCAGGACCGTTCCTCGTCGGCGTCGAGCCACCTCGTCTCGGTCACCCGACCAGTCTACGTTCTTTTGACACGTCACAGAATCCCGCTCGTTGCCACCCCTGCTGCTGCACCATCCGAGGCGCAGGTACCGGTCAGCCGGCGGTGGGGGCGCCGGCTGACCGGTACCGGGGGTCAGGGTTCGAGGTCGGTGAGCGCCCGGCCGGTCGGGAAGTCGAGCGGTACCGAAGCCTGATCGTGCGCGACGAGCCACTCGTCGCCGACCTTGCGGAAGCAGAACGTGCCGCGCACCCACATCCCGCTGGTGGCGGTACCGTCGGCCAGGGTTCCGCGCAGCCGGCCGAAGCAGTGCGCAAACGCCACCACGTCGCCGACCTCGATCGCCAGCTCGCGCGTGTCGTAGTGCAGCTCGTCGAGCATCGCGAACGCGCGCTCCCAGTTCTTCAGCTTCGCGTCCACGCCCACGTGCTGCAGCGGCGGTTCGACGTCGAAGGACACTACGTCGGGCGCGTAGCTGCGCCGCAGCGCGTCGAGGTCCTTCCCCTCGATTCCCGCGATCATCACGTCGATCCGCTGCCGGATCGCCGCCTGGTCCGCCTCGTATCGTGTCGACATCCTCGTCGTCCTTTCGTCCGGGTGGATCCTTGAGGTCCGAACCGCAAAGGGCTGCCGGCGCCGGGCGCGCCTTCCGTTCGGACATCGATACGGGTACGACGACGTACGGTCGCGGAACGTCAGGCCTGACATTCGGGCCGGCCGCCTCGTCGTACCTGGGGAGAGGTCCGCCCGGACCGGCGTCGAGCGTCGTCCCGCGCGGGCCGTGGCGCCGACCGAGGGAGCAGCCGAAACCATGACGACCGACCCGGTACCGGGGCAGGACGGGTCCGACCCGGACCTCAGCGCGCTCATCGGCGAGCGCCGGCAGCTGATCAGCCTTGCGTACCGGCTGCTCGGGTCGCTGGCCGAGGCGGAGGACGCGGTGCAGGAGACCTACGCCCGCTGGTACGCGATGTCCCGCGAGCAGCAGGCCGAGATCGAGTCACCGGGCGCCTGGTTGACCCGGGTCGCCAGCCGGATCTGCCTGGACCTGCTCGGCTCGGCGCGGGCCCGCCGCGAGCGGTACGTGGGCGAGTGGATCCCGGAACCGGTGCCGGACCGTACCGGCTGGGTCGGCGGGCGCGCCACCGTCGACGACGTCGACCCGGCCGACCGGGTCACCCTGGACGAGTCGATCACCATGGCGTTCCTGGTCGCGCTGGAGGCGATGACGCCCGCGCAGCGGGTCGCGCTCATCCTGCACGACGTGTTCGGCTACCCGTTCGCGGAGATCGGCGAGATCACCGGCCGTACCCCGGCCGCCTGCCGTGAACTGGCGTCGGTGGCGCGACGCCGGGTCCGGACCGGGCACCACCCCACGGCGCCGGCGGCGGCCCAGGCGGACCTCGTCCGGCACTTCCGGCAGGCGTGGCAGGCGCAGGACATCGACGGGCTGGTCCGGCTGCTCGATCCGGACGCGGTGTTCACCGCGGACGGTGGCGGCCTGGTCCGCGCAGCGCTCGAACCGGTCACGGGCGGCCAGCGGATCGCGCAGTACGTCGTCGCCCTGGCCGGCCGGCAGACCGACGGCATCACGATGACGGAGACCGCCGTCAACGGCCAGCCCGGCCTGACGATCCGGCAGCACGACGTCGTCGTGTCGGTCTTCGCGTTCGATGTCGTCGACGACCGCATCACGCACATCTGGGCGGTACGTAACCCGGACAAGCTCCGCCCGTGGGCGGTCGGCTGACCGTACCGCCGCTGGCCCGGCGACCGGTCAGCTCCGGGGCGGGGCGACCGGCTCCGACCAGCTCTACCGCCGCGCCCCGCTACCGGTCAGGCCCGCCGCGGGGCGACCGGCTCCGCCCGGCCAGTCCCAGTCGGCGATGGCGTGGCGCAGCAGGCGAGCCGCCCCGGACAGGTGGCGCTCGGCGACCCAGTAGAGCGTCACGGCGCGGCGACACTCCAGGCTGTCGACGGCGACCCAGACGGCCGGCACCCGCACCTCCGTCCGGCGAGCGAAGCCGGGTACCAGCCCGATGCCGAGACCGGCGGCGATCAGGTCGGCGATGGCGCTGGGCTCGTCGACCTCGCAGACGATCCGCGGGGTCCGGTTCCGGGCGGCGAAGAGCCGGTCGAGCAGCCGGCGCTGCCAGTGCCCCGGCCGGGCGCTGACGAACGGCTCGTCGGCGAGCTCTTCGATGCGCACGCGATCGCGGCGGGCCAGCGGATGGCTGGTCGCCATGCCCACGCCGACCGGCTCGTCGAACAGCTGCGTGGACGCCAGCCCGTTCGGCGGGATCGGCTGCGAGGCGACGCACAGGTCGACCTCCTGGGCCCGGAGCCGGCGGGCCATGTCCTCGGCCGGCGACCAGTTGAGCTCGACCTCGACGGCGGGATGGGCCCGCTTGAACGCAGCCAGCGGGGCGGTGAGGGTCAGGAACGTCTCGGACGCCAGCCGTACGGTGCCGGCTCCCTCGGCGGTCGCCTCGGCAACGGCGCGGCGCCCGGCGTCCAGCTCGCCCAGCGCGCGTTCGACATGCTCGCGGAACAGCCGGCCGGCGTCGTTGAGCGTCAGCCGGCCGCCCCGGTCGAACAGCGGGGTGCCGAGCTCGGCCTCCAACCGGGCGACGGTACGGCTCAGCGACGGCTGGGCGACCCGCAGCTCGTCGGCCGCGCGGCTGAGGTGCTGCAGCCGGGCCACGACCAGGAACTGGCGGAGCGCGTTGAGCTCCATCATGCCCTCCGCATCATAACGCCATCGCAATATTGGTCTTGGTCAAGATAACGCGTGGGCCATAGCGTCGAATCGTTCGTACCGACCACAGAGGAAGGGGACGCGGTGTCCACCGCAACGAAGACGCTCGCCACGGCCCGGGCCGTGGCGCAGCGGACCGGCCCGGCCGGGTGGGTGATGCGATCCGTCGTCAGCGCGCACGCCGCCGTGATCCTCGCCCAGCCGGTGTTCGCCGGCGTGTACCTGAGCGGTGACTTCGATGCGCTGGGCTGGCATGCGACCGGCGCCAACATCGTCACCTCGCTCGGCTACGTCCAGCTGGTGGTGGCCGTCGTGGCCTGGGTACGGCTGCGCCGGCCCGGGCTGTTCCTCGGCACGCTCGGCCTGGTCGCCGCCGAGACCGTGCAGTACGTCGCCGGCATGGACGGCGCGCTCTGGCTGCACCTGCCGCTCGGCGTGCTGACCATCACCGGGTTGATCGGGCAGTTCGTCGCGGTCTGGCTGCGCCCGCTGCCGCGCACCGCCCGCGACGCCGACGACCGGCCGGAGGCCACCGATGAGTGACCCGCGGGAACCGGCGGGCAGGACACGGTCGCCCGGGCGGCGCGCGTACGGCGTCGACCGGCGCCGGGTGCTCGGCATCGGTGGCGCGCTCGGGGCGCTCGCCGCCGGCGGCCTGACCACCTCGGCGGTACTGGCCCGCCGGCCGGCGGTCACCGGCGCCGAGCTGCGCAGCGCGGTACCGCTGCCCGACCCGTACCGGACGCCGTTGCCGGTGCCGCCGGTGCTGCGGCCGATCGACACCGCGGGCGGAACGGACCGGTACCAGGTGACCCAGCACGCGGCGCGGGTGCGGATCCTGCCCGGTGTCGACACTCCGATGTGGACGTACCAGGGGGCGTTCCCCGGGCCGACGATCGAATCCCGGCGCGGCCGGCCGGTGACCGTGACCTACCGCAACGAGCTGCCGGTGCCGACGGTGGTGCACCTGCACGGCGGGCGGACGCCGGCCGCGTCCGACGGGTACCCGACCGATCTGGTGCTGCCGCGGGGCTGGCGGGAACCGATGGACGGGATGCGGCACATGCCCGGCACGGGCGGGATGGACGATCCGCGGGCGGTGGTGACCAGGCTGACCCGCACGCACACGTTTCCGCTGGACCAGCGGCCGACGCTGCTGTGGTACCACGATCACCGGATGGACTTCACCGCGCCGGCGATCTGGCGCGGGCTGGCCGGGATGCACGTCGTCCGGGACGATGCCGAGGAGGCGCTGGGCCTGCCGGCCGGACCGCGCGAGCTGCCGCTGATGATCACCGACCGCGCGTTCGCCGCCGACGGGAGCCTCGCCTACCCGGCGCTCGATCCCACCCTGCGCGACCGGCCCGGGGTTCCGGAGCGCTACCTCGCCGGGGTGCTCGGCGACGTGATCCTGGTCAACGGTGCGCCGTGGCCGGTGCACGAGGTCGACGCGGTCCGGTACCGGCTGCGGATCCTGAACGCCTCCAACGCCCGGCACTACGAGCTGGAGGCGGTCACCGACGACGGGCGGCGGCTCGACCTGGTCCAGGTCGGCGCCGACCAGGGACTGCTCGCGGCACCGGTCACGCAGCGGGTGCTGCCGCTCGCGCCGGCCGAACGGTACGACGTGGTGGTCGACTTCGCCGCCGTACCGGTCGGTTCCCGGGTACGGCTGCGCAACCGTCTCGGTACCGGACGGACCCGCGAGGTGCTCGCGTTCCGGGTGGCGCGCAGGGCGACCGACCGCAGCCGGGTCCCTCGGGTACTCGCCCGCGACCTGCCGGCGTGGCACCGTGGCGACGCGGTCCGGGTGCGCGACTTCGCGTTCCGGGCCGGCCGGATGGGCGGCGGGCACGGCTGGCTGATCGGCGGGCGGCCGTTCGATCCGGCCCGGTCGGACGTCACCGCCCGGCTCGGCGATGTCGAGGTGTGGCGGCTGATCGCGGACGTGCACCATCCGGTGCACCTGCACCTGGTCGGTTTCCGGGTGCTGTCGCGCGGCGGCCGGGCACCGCTGCCGAGCGACGCGGGGCTCAAGGACACGATCGCGCTGCGGCCGGGCGAGTCGGCGGAGATCATCACCCGCTTCGACGGCTACCGCGGCCGGTACCTGTTCCACTGCCACAACGCCGAGCACGAGGACATGGGCATGATGGCCAACCTCGACATCGTGTGACCCCGCCGGCCGGTCCCCCTACCGCCGACGACGGTCCGGTACCGGCCAACGGGCGGGCGGCGGGCGGGCGGCGCGGGAGAATCGGCGGATGGTGCGTTCGGTGCTGGAGCAGGCCCGCGACGGCGACGCCGGCGCGTTCCGGGAGCTGGTCGAGCCGTACCGGGGCGAGCTGCACCTGCACTGCTACCGGATGCTCGGCTCGCTCGCGGACGCCGAGGATCTGGTTCAGGAGACACTGCTCGCGGCGTGGCGCGGGCTGGGCGGTTTCGCCGGCCGCTCTTCGGTCCGCACCTGGCTGTACCGGATCGCCACCAACCGCTGCCGCAACGCACTGCGCGACGCGCGCCGGCGGATCCCGGCCGAACCGGTACCGCCGTTCGTTCCGCCGGCGCCGTCCCGGCGAGCCACGGTGACCTGGCTGCAGCCGTACCCGGATGCGGCGCTGGACCGGATCGCCGAGCGCGCACCGGACCCGGCGGCCCGGTACCTGAGCCGGGAGACGGTGGAGCTGGCGTTCGTCGTCGCGGTGCAGCAACTGCCGCCCCGGCAGGCCGCGGTGCTGCTGCTGTGTGACGTCCTCGACTTCGGCCGTACCGAGGTCGCGGAGATGCTGGACACCACCCCGACCGCGGTGAAGGGTGCGCTGCAGCGCGCCCGCGCCGGCCTCACCGCGAACGAGCACCGGCCGGGCGGGCCCGATGCGGGCGAGCGGGCGGTGGCACGCCGGTTCGCGGCGGCGTTCACCGCGGACGACGTCGACGGCGTGCTGGCGCTGCTGACCGACGAGGCGTGGCTGGCGATGCCGCCGGCGCCGCACGAGTACCACGGTGCGGCGGCGATCCGCGCGTTCCTGGCGGCCAGCGCCCGGGGCCGGGGCGGCCGGCGGCTCCGACTGGTACCGGCCGGGGCGAACCGGCAACCGGCCTTCGGCTGCTACCTGGACGACCGGCCGGCCCCCGCCCGCGCGACACCGGAGGCTCCCGCCGCCGTGCGCTCGGCAACGGTCGAGGCCGCGCGGCCGGGTTCGGGGACGCGGACAGTGGCGGGGGCGGACGACCGTGCCGGGCCAGGGGCGTCCGACGCCGCGCGGTCGGGGACGGACGACCGTGCCGGGCCGGGGGCGTTCGTCGGGGTCGTGGTGCTCACGCCCGCGGCCGGGCGGATCGGGCGGATCACCCGGTTCCTGGATCCGAGCCTGGCCGCCGCGTTCGGCCTGCCGTCACATCGCGGCTGACCGTTCCGATCCCGCCCCCGCCGGTGTCTGTACCAGTGTGTCCGGGCGGCGTCGTGCCGAGTCGACGGCCTGTCCGGGCTTCTTGCCGGCACGACACGAAAGGTAGTCATGGATCGAAACAGCACGGCAATCACGGCCTACTACGAGCTGCTCGCGGGCGGCACGACGTCGTTCGATCCGGTTCGGTTGCGGCCGCTGCTGGCCGACGACCTGGTCTTCGAGGGCCCGATCGCCGGCCGGGTGGTCGGCGCGGACCGGTTCGTGCACGGGGTCACCGGGTTCGTCGAGACGATGCGGGGCATGACGATGCTGCACCGCCTGACCGGCGACGAGGAGGCGGCCACGATGTACGACGCGGAGCTGCCCGCCGGCACCGTCCGGTTCGCGGAGTTCTTTCGGCTCACCGCCGGCCGGATCACCGGCCTCCGGCTGCTGTACGACGCGGAGCGGTACCGCGCCGCCGGCGGGCGGTGAGCCGGCGGCGCGGTACCGCATCCCGGTCAGGCCGGGCGCGGATGGCGCAGGTGCGCTCGTTCCGAAAGTTCCTCGTCGGTCACGTAGGTCAGCATCTCCTTCCCAGGGGCGCAGACCATGACGGCGAGGAAGACGGTGCGGGCATCGGTGAGGTTGTTGGCGGCCTGGTAGTGGATCACGTCGCCGCCCGGCTCCCAGAACGCCTCGCCGGCCCGGACGACGCGCTCCGGTTCGCCTTCGAGTTCGAAGATCAGCTCGCCTTCGAGCAGGTAGCCGAAGACCGGGCCGGAGTGCCGGTGCGGTGGCGACCCGGCCGACCCGGGCTCCAGGTCGATCGTGACGGTGTGCACGTGGGCCGGGCCGAAGTCGTTGATCTCCGCCGAGCCCAGCGGCCGGATGTTGGACATGGGGTCGTTCATGTGGACGTTCCTTCGAACGAGGGAGAACACGGTCCGACCGGCGGCCACCTGCTTCGTTCGCTCGGGCGTTCCCCGGTCTCGTCAACCAGGACGAGGCGGCGCGCCGAGATGTCAGGCGGCCGGGACGGAGCCCCACCCCGGCTGCGCGATCGCCAGGCCCGGCCCCGGTGCGCAGCGCCCGGTGCGCGCCCCGGTGCCCGGTGCCGGACAGCGTCGACCGATTCGGCACCTGACGTTCGCGCCGGCCGCACCGTCCTGGGAGGTGGAGACGTTTCCGCTCGCAGCGCACAGAAGGGTCACCCATGCGTATCTTCCTGGCCGGAGGTTCCGGCGTCCTCGGCAGCCGGCTCGTCCCGGAACTCGTGGCGGCCGGCCACGAGGTCACCGCGACCACCCGGCACGCCGACCGGTTCGACCGCCTCCGCGGGCTCGGTGCGACCCCCGTCCAGGTCGACGTGTACGACGCGGCCCGGCTGACCGCCGTGGTGGCCGAGGCCGCACCCGAGCTGGTCATGCACGAGCTGACCGACCTGTCTGACTTCGACACGGACGCCAACGCCCGGCTCCGGCGCGAGGGCACCGCGAACCTCGTCGCCGCGGCGCTGGCCGCCGGCGTGCAGCGGATGACGGTACAGAGCATCACCTGGGCGTACCGGGACGGCGACGCACCGGCCGTCGAGGACGACCCGCTGCAGCCCGGCTCGGCCATCGAGACGATGGAGGACCTGGTCTGCCGGCTGCCCCGGGCGACCGCTCTGCGGTACGGCACCCTGTACGGCCCCGGCACCTGGTACGCGCCGGGCGGCCGCGTCGCCGCCGCGGTGCTGGCCGGCCAGCTGCCGGCCACCCCGGCGATCACGTCGTTCCTGCACGTCGACGACGCGGTCGCGGCGACCGTTCAGGCCTTGGACTGGCCGGACGGCGCCTACCACCTCGTCGACGACGAGCCGGCACCGGCGACCGAGTGGCTTCCCGTCTACGCCGATCGCCTCGGCGCACCGGCACCGGCGGTCGCCGACGTTCCGGTGGGGACGCCGCGCGGTCGCGGCGCGTCGAACGCGAAAGCGCGCGCCACCGGCTGGACGCCGATCCACCCGACCTGGCGGACCGGTTTCCGCCACCGGTAGCCGGCCGGCGAACCGCTGGTCGGCCGTCGCCCGGCCACGGGCATCGGCGAGCCGGCAGCGGGTGTCCCGCCGTGGGCGTGGCCGGTTCCGGTGACTGGCGGGTCCCGGACCGGCGGCGGCCGTAGCGTGACGGTACGGGGCCGGCGAGCCGGGGAGCGGCGGTGGACGGGGCGACGGGGTCGGCGACGGGCCGCGGCAGCGTGTCCGGCGCGGGGCTGCTGCGGTTGGTACTGCTGGGCGCCGCGATCGGCGTCCCGGCCGCGTTCGCCGCGGCCGGCTTCCTCGCCCTGGTGCACTTCCTGGAGCACTGGCTGTGGACCGACCTGCCGTCGGCATTGCACCACCGCGCCCCGCCCTGGTACCTGGTGGTCGGGTTGCCGCTGGTGGGCGCGCTGATCGTGGTCGCGGTGCGGCGGTTCCTGCCGGGCGACGGCGGGCACCGGCCGTTGCAGGGGCTCGGTGGCGAGGTGACTCCGCCCGCCGCCGCCCCGGGCGTGGCGCTCGCCGCGCTGGGCACGTTGTCGTTCGGTGCGGTACTCGGGCCGGAGGCGCCGGTGGTCGCGCTCGGCTCGGCGCTGGGGGTGGCGGCGTCCCGGCTGGTACGGCTCGATCCGAAGCGCACCCAGGTACTGGCACGGGCCGGGTCGTTCGCCTCGATCTCGGCGCTGTTCGCCGGCCCGGTGGTGGCCGGAATGCTGCTCATGGAGATCGGCCTCGCGGCCGGTACCGCGCTGCTGCCGTTGCTGCTGCCCGGCCTGGTGGCCGCCGCGATCGGGTACGTGATCTTCATCGGGTTCGGCTCCTGGGGCGGCCTGAACGCGCCCGGCCTGACCATCCCGCACCTGCCCGGCTACCACGGCCTGCACCTGTACGACCTGCTCGTCGCGGTCGTCGTCGGTGTGCTGGCGGCGCTGCTGCTCGCCGTGGTGCATCGGGCCGCGACGCGGGTGGAGCGGCTGCAGCAGCGGCTCGGGACGGCACCGGTTCTCGCCGGTGGTGGCCTGGTGGTGGGCCTGCTGGCGCTGGCCGCGACCTGGCTCGGCGCGGACTCGGCCGACGTGCTGTTCTCCGGGCAGACGTCGCTGCCGGCGGTGGTCGGCGCCAGCAGCGTCGGCCTGGTGCTGGTGCTGCTCGTCGCCAAGACGCTGGCGTACGTGGTGAGCCTGGGCTGCGGGTTTCGCGGCGGGCCGATCTTCCCGGCGCTGTTCCTCGGCGTCGCGTTGGCGGCGGTGGCCACGGTGGCGTTCGGAGTGTCGCCGACGCTCGCGATCGCGGTCGGTACGGCGGCCGGGATGGCGGCGCAGGCCCGGCTGCTGTTCTCCCCGTTGATCTTCGCGTCGCTGCTGGTCGGCCGCGCCGGTACGGACGCGATTCCGGCGGCGGTGCTCGCTTCGGCGGCCGCCTGGGTGGTGAGTCAGGCGATCGTCGCCCGGAAGCAGAATTGACAGTGCTTATATAAGTGCTGTTATATTTGCCGGCGTGACCGACGAACACGTGGACGACCCGACCGAGCGCAGCCGGTGGCGACCGGTCCGGCTGCTGCTGTCAGCGTTGGACGACGAGATCGCGACGATCTACGCCGAGGCGGCGATCGACGGGCTGCGGCCCACCTGGGTGATGGAGCTGATCCGGCTGCACCGGCGCGGCCCGATGACCATCGCCGAGCTGGCCCGGTCGGTGCAGGTGACCCACTCGGGGGAGAGCCAGAAGGTGGCCGCGATGCGCGCCGCCGGCCTGGTCCGCACCGTGCCCGGCCCCGACGCGCGCAGCAAGCGGGTGACGCTCACCGCGAAGGCGACCCGGCTGGTCGACCGGCTCGCCGCCGAGTGGGAGGCCACCGAGGCCGCGATCGCCGACCTGGAGGACGAGCTGCCGTACCCGCTGACCCGGGTCGTCACCGATATCCAGGAAGCGTTGGCGCGCAGGAGCTTCCACGACCGGATCCGGGACCGACTCGACCGGGACCCGCGATGGGTGTGAGCAACGCGCTGCTGGACGTGACGCCGCTGCGCACCTCGCCGGCATACCGGCGGCTCTGGCTCGGCGGGGTGTTCTCCGGCTTCGGCAGCCAGGCCACCATGGTCGCGGTGCCGTACCAGGTCTGGCAGCTGACCCACAGCACCGTGTGGACCGGCGCGGTCGGCATCGCCCAGGCGGTACCGCTGATCGCGGTCGGCTTCGCCGCCGGCAGCCTGGTGGACCGGGTCGACCGGCGCCGGTTGTACCTGATCGCGCTGACCGGGCAGGCGCTGTGCTCGGTGCTGCTCGCGGTGCAGGGCTTCGCCGGTGTCGTCCCGGCGATCGCGGTCCTCGCGCTCGTCGCCGTGCAGTACTGCTTCGTGTCGGCCGGCGGCCCCGCGGCCCGCACGTTCATCCCCCGGCTGCTTCCGCCGCAGCAGCTCGCCGCCGGGCTGGCGCTGAGCCGGATCTCGTTCCAGGGCACGATGCTGGTCGGGCCGGCGGTGGCCGGGCTGGTGATCGGCGCCTTCGGCGTCGGCGGCTGCTACCTGATCGACGCGATCAGCTTCCTGCTCGCCTTCTACGGCGCGGCCCGGCTGCCCGCGATGCGGCCGGACGGCGAGTCGTCTCGGCCCGGCCTGCGCGGCGTCACCGACGGGCTGGCGTTCCTGGTGCGCACCCCGATCGTGCGCGGGGCGCTGCTCACGGACCTGGCCGCGACCGTGCTCGCGATGCCGATGAGCCTGTTCCCGATCATCAACGCGGAGCGGTTCGGCGACAACCCCCGCACGTACGGCCTGTTCCTGACCTCGATCGCGGTCGGCGGCGTGGTCGCCTCGGCGCTGTCCGGTACGTTCACCCGCCGGGCCCGGCCCGGCCGCGCGATGCTCGCCGGCGCCGCCACCTGGGGGGTCGCCCTGGCGGGGTTCGCCGTCGCGCCGAACGCGTGGCTCGGCCTCGGGTTCCTGGCCGTCGCCGGCGCCGCCGACACCGTGTCGGTCGTCTCCCGCAGCACGATCGTCCAGCTCGCCACGCCGGACGCGTTGCGCGGCCGGGTCGCGGCGGCCGAGCAGGCGGTCGGCCAGGCCGGGCCGGACCTGGGCAACCTGCGCGGCGGCCTGGTCGCCGGCTGGACCTCCGGTACCGCGGCCCTGCTGTCCGGCGGTCTCGCCTGCCTGGTCGGCGTCGTCGCCGTCGCGCTGACCACCCCGGCACTGCGCCGCACCCGTACCGAGCCGGAGCCCGTCCCCGAACCGGCCCACACCTGACCGGTGGGCCGTTCGGCCGGTTCGGCACGTAGGCGTTCCGTGTCAGGGGTACCGGCTACCATGTCCGGTATGTTGCGCCTCGTCATCGGCTGGAGCGGCTGGGGCTGGCTGACCATCCCCTTCCTCGCCGCCGGCATGGCGCTCGGGTTCGGGGTCATCATCGCGTTCGAGCCGACGCTGGCCGACGCCGCCGGGACCGCGGGCATCTTCTCCGGCTGCGTGCCGACCTGGATCGTCGGCCGCCGGCTCAACCGCGACGGCCCCGACCACACCCTGTACGGGATCCAGATGCAGACGTGGGCCGTGATCTACCTGATCGCCGGGCTGTGCCTCACCGCACTGGTCGTCGCCGAGCTGACCGCCTTCACCTGACCGGCGCGGGCTCGCCGGCCGCGGCCGGATCCGCCGCGCGGACGGGCGGATCCGGGCCGCGGCGCGAGCGGGCACGGCTCCCGTGTCGACGTTGGGCGGGCGGTCAGAGGCTGCGCTGGGCCTGGTCGATGAGGCGTTGCAGGTACAGGCCGCGGTGCACGTCCAGGTCGGCGGGGCGGCCGGCGCGGACCGCGGCGGCGAACTCGCGGCGCAGCGTCGCCCAGCGTTCGGCGTCGTCGGCGGTGTCGGCGGACAGTTCGGCGAAGTCCAGCGACAGCGCGCCGGTCGGGCCGAACAGTTCGAAGGTCTCGTACCGGCCGTCGCCGGTGCGGGGCACCACGCCGGACAGCGCGAGCTGGCTGACCGCGCCGCCGGCGTGCCGGCAGGTCAGGGTCAGGTACCGGCGGGAGTCGCCGGCGGCGGTCACCTGCTCGATGGCGCCCACGGCGGCGTCCAGCAGATCGAGCGCGTGCGGGCCGATGTCGTGCAGCGCGCCGTGTTCCAGCCGCCAGCCGTGCGCGTAGTCGCCGGCGATGAACGCACCGGTCAGCTGGCGCGCCTGGGCACCGTAGGTGTCGAACGCCGCCGCCCGGGTCAGGAACTCGCGCACCCGCGGCCGGTACCGGTTGCTCAGCGTCAGCTGGCTGACCACCCCGGCCGCGTCGACCGCCTCGGTCAGCGCGGCCGCCTCGGCCAGGGTGAGCCCGATCGGCTTGTCCAGCAGCAGCGCCTTGCCCGCCCGCGCCGCCTCGACCGCCATCGTCGCCTGCACATCGGGCGGTACGGCGAACGCGACCGCCTCGCAGTGCGCGAGCAGCGCGGCGTAGTCGTCGTATGCCTCGGTGCCGTGCGCGGCGGCCAGTTCCCGTGCCGCCTCGGGCCGGCGGGCCCAGACGCCGACCAGCTCCGTCTCCGGCCCGGCGGCCAGCATCGGCGCGTGCATCCCCCGCGCCCACGGCCCCGCCCCGACCAGTCCCACCCGTACCGGCTGCGCCTCAGTCATTCCCCGACCCTACGGTCCGGCATGCCGGACCGTAGGGCGTGACACCGTTCCGGCGTACCGGGCCGAGGGCGTGACACCGGCCACCGGCGTTCGCTACCTGCGCTCGGTGAGCCGGACGCTGAGGTCCCAGAGCTGCTGCTGGATGCGCGGGTCGTACGCGTCGGGGTGCGCCCGCGCCACCGTGGTCCGGTCGTAGAACTGCCCGGTGACCCCGTCGAGCGCGGGGTCGAGGACGAGGCGCCGCGTCGCGTGCAGGCCGGTCTCGAGCGAGTCGACGCTGTGCCCGACCGTCTGCAGCACCATCTTGGTCGGCATGTACGTGGCCGGGTGCAGGCTGTTGACCGTCACCCGGCGCGGGTCGAGTTGCCGGGCGAACACCAGACCGGTGGTGATCATCGCGAGCTTGGACTGACCGTACGCGCGCATGCCGCTGTAGCCGTGCTCCAGGAACGGGTCGTCGAAGTCGATCGGGGCCTGCCCCAGGGAGGCGACGTCGACCACCCGGGCCGGCGCGCCGCGGTCGAGCAGCGGCAGCAGCCGCCGGGTCAGCGCGAACGCGGCGAGGTGGTTGACGGCGAACCGCAGCTCGTAGCCGTCGACGGTGACCCGGCGGTCGGTGCCGTCCGGTTCGCCGCCGCCGACGCCCGCGTTGTTGACCAGCACCGACACGTACGGGGTGTGCTCGGCGATCTGGTCCGCGAGCCGGTGCACCTGCGCCAGTTCGGACAGGTCGGCGCGGACGGTGCGGATCGTGGCCGGCTCGCCGGCGAGGTCGTCGGCCAGCTGGTCGAGCCGGTGCTGGTCTCGCCCGTGCAGGACGAGGGTGATGGCGGCCTCGCGGGCGAGGTCGCCGGCGAGGGCCCGGCCCAGTCCGTCCGTCGAGCCGGTGATCACGATGATCCGATCGGGCATCCGTCGCTCCCTGCCGCGTGGTGGTGCGGCCGGGGCAGGGCCCGCCGGGCGGCGTGCACACCGGCTCCGGCCGGTCCCACCACCCTATCCATTAACGAGACGTAGCGTCTAGTAATTAGTGGGCTGGTCCGGTCACCCGGTGCGGGTGGCGCCGTGCGCGGCGAAGGAGTTGCGATCACCGGCCCAGGCGCCCCGTGGTACCGCGGTCTCCAGCCGGTCGAGTTCGACGGCGGTCAGGACGATGTCGGCCGCGGCGGCGTTCTCGGCGAGCCGGTCGGCGTTGCGGGTGCCCGGGATCGGTACCACGTCGTCGCCCTGCGCCAGCAGCCAGGCGAGCGCGAGCTGGCCGGAGCTGACCCCGCGTTCCGCCGCGATCGCCTGGACCTCGCCCAGCAGGGCCAGGTTGCGCTCGCGATCGGCGCCGGCGTAGCGCGGATCGCGGTCCCGGAACGGCGCGGCGGACGTGACGCCGGCGAGGATGCCGGAACCCAGCGGCGAGTACGGCACGACGCCGATGCCGAGCCGGCGCGCGGTCGGCACCACCTCGTCCTCCAGCTCCCGCCACCACAGCGACCACTCGCTCTGTACCGCGGCGATCGGGTGCACCGCGGCGGCCGCGGCGAGCTGCGCCGGGCTCGGCTCGGAGATCCCGAGATGGCGCACCTTGCCCGCGGTCACCAGCGCCGCCATCGCGCCGATCGTGTCCTCGACCGGTACCGCCGGGTCGGGCCGGTGCAGGTAGTAGAGGTCGATGGTGTCGACGCCGAGCCGCCGCAGCGACGCGTCGCAGTACCCGGCGACCCGGTCCGGGTGGGCGTCCAGCCGGGTGCCGTCGGCGTCCCGGACGATGCCGAACTTCGTCGCCAGCGTGATCTCGTCCCGGCGGGTGGCGAGCAGCCGGGACAGCAGCCGTTCGTTGTGCCCGGCGCCGTAGCTCTGCGCGGTGTCCAGCAGCGTGACACCGAGCTCGAGCGCGCGGTGCAGGGTGGCGAGCGAGGCGTCGTCGTCGGCCGGTCCGTATCCCTGGGACATGCCCATGCAGCCGAGCCCGAGGGCGGAGACGGTCAGCGAGTCGCCGAGTGTGCGTTTCTGCATGTCCCCGACGCTAGGGCGGCCGTACAGTGGTGTCCCGCTGCCGTTGTTACCAGTACCGGGAGTACCAGGATGGCGCCGAATCCCCGCGAACTGGGCGAGATGTTGCGCTCCCGGCGAGAGCGGCTGAGCCCGGCCGAGGTGGGCCTGCCGGCCGGCAACCGGCGCCGGACCAGCGGGTTGCGCCGCGAGGAGGTGGCCGCGCTCGCCGCGATCTCCCCGACCTACTACACGTTCCTGGAGCAGGGGCGGGCGGTGACACCGTCCCGGCAGGTACTCGACGCGCTGGCGAGCGCGCTGCGACTCGACGAGGGCGAGCGCGCGCACCTGCACGAGCTGGTGCACGGCGCGCCGCCGGTCACCGAACCGCCGGCCGCGGAGACGCTGGCCCCGGGGCTCGGCGCCCTGGTCGACCGGCTCGACCCGGCCCCGGCGTACGTGACCGGGCGGCGGTTCGACGTGCTCGCCGCGAACCGCTCCGTCCGTCTACTGTGGACAGACTGGCTGGCGGTGCCGGTCGCCGACCGCAACATCGTCTGGTGGATGTTCACCGACCCGCACGCGCGCGAGGTGCTGGTCGAATGGGAGCGCGAGGCCGCCGCGCTGCTCGGCCGCTACCGGGCCACGGCCACGCGCTACCCGGACGACCCGTCGTTCACGGCGCTGACCGACCGGCTGCACGCGGCCAGCGCCGAGGTACGCGCCTGGTGGCCGCGACACCAGATCACCCGCGTCGGCAGCGGCCACAAGCTGCTCCGCCACCCCGCGCTCGGCGAGTTCCGGCTGGACCACCTGGTACTCACCGTCGCCGACGTCGCCGACCAGAAACTCGTCGCGTTCGACGCACCGGCCGAGATCCTTGCCCAACTGGCCCAGCTCCCCGACCCACCGACTCGCCACCCCCACCCATCGCGAACCTGACCCGCCCGACGATCCGCCACGGCCACCGGCCGAGCACCCGATCCGCCCGACGACCCCGCGCCCCGACCTGCCACGGCCACCGGCCGGGAACCCGACCGGTGGGTCGCGCCACGATCACCGGTCGGCGCGCCGGACGGGAACGTGACCGACCGGCGGATCTGCCCGGGCCGCCGGCGTGCCACGATCGAGCGATGAACACCGGTCCGGACCAGCCGCGCCGATGAGGGCACTGCTGGTCGCCGCGCCGCTGCTGGGGCACCTGTTCCCGCTGGTGCCGCTGGCCGACGCGCTACGCACCGCCGGTCACGAGGTACGGCTGGCGAGCGCCGGACCGGCCGCCACCGACGCCGGCGTCGCCGTCGACGACCTGCTCCCCGGCTTCCGGTACCAGCCGGTCGCGCGCCGGGTCGCGCTGCGCCACCCGCTGCTGGCCCGCGCCGAGCACGCCGGTACGGCCGGAACCCGCGCCGCCGTGGTCCGCCTCGCCGAGATCAACCGGCGGCTGCGCCAACCGCTCGCGGACCTGGTCGCGTCGTTCGCCCCGCAGATCGTGGTGTACGAACCGAGCGCGCCCATCGCCGCCACCGTCGCCGCCGAACACGCGCTGCCCGCCGTGCTGCACGAGATCTCGCTGCGCGAGGGGCGGCCGATCGCCGCCGCGATCCTCGCCCGGCTCGGCACGATGGCCGGCACCGACCCGATCGGTACGTTCACGGTCGCGCCGGCGAGCCTGGTCGGCGAGCGCCCCGGCTGGCCGATGCGGTACGTGCCGTACGCGGCGGCCGGCGAGCTGCCCGGCTGGCTGCGCGAACCGCCGCCGGACCGGCCCCGCATCCTCGTCACCCGCCCCACCGCCACCGGCCGCCGCCCGGACCGGCTGATGGCCGCCACCCTCGCGGCCGGCGCGCGGCTCGACGCGGAGATCGTGCTGGTCCGCCCGGACCGGCGACTGATGACCCGGCCGCTGCCGGACAACGCGCGCTGGGTCGAGTGGGTACCGCTGCCGTCCGCGCTGCGCACCGCCGCCGCGCTCGTACACCACGGCGGTGCCGGCACGATGCTCACCGCGCTCGCCCTCGGGGTACCGCAGCTGGTCGCGGCGGGGCCCGGCGACCGCCGCTACGACGCGAAGCTGCTCGCCGACCGCGGCGCCGGCCTCGCCGTCGACACCACCGACGAGCTCACCCCCGACGCCCTGGACCGCCTGCTCACCGATCCGGCCCTGGCCACCGCCGCCGCCGAGGTACGCGCCGAGATCGCCGCCCTCCCCGCACCCACCACTCTCGTCGACCGCCTCACCACCCTCACCACCTGACGCGACCCTCACCACCTGACGGCGGAGCCGACCGCCGGAACGCCCCCGGAGGCGCCGGATCCCGGTCACCGGCCCCCGGCGCACCGGCAGCCCTGCGGGTGCGCGGCGGCGGGCACGGCCGGCGTGAAAGATGTCTCAGCCTGTGGGTGGCTGCTTCGTGTTCGGCCGGCGATGACGTAACGTGGCCACCGATATGTACCGCGGCCTGCTTCTCCTTCGCTGCCGCGACGAGGCCCGTTAACGGCTGGCACCTCGTCGCGGAGGTGCCGCGCGCCGGTCGTTCCCGTGTGGGCCATTCGCCCTTCCTGGGCCTCTGACGACGTCTTGTCGACACGATGTCGCCGCCCGAGGATCGTCACCGTTGTCCACCCGTACCAGCATCTCGGCCCGCCGCGGCACACCCCGCCGGGCGCGTCCGAGCGCCGCACCCGCACGGCACCGGTCGGGTCTCGTAGCTTTCCCCCGCAGCACGCGAAGAAGGAGTACGCCGCGATGACCGGCGCCACGTTCAACCGCCAGCAGCCGTCCCCGATGCCGTACCACCGGTACCAGCCGTTTCACAGCTACAACAAGGTGGAGCTGCCGGACCGTACCTGGCCGGGCAACCGCATCGAGCGTGCGCCCCGCTGGCTGACCACCGACCTGCGCGACGGCAACCAGGCGCTGGTCGACCCGATGAGCCCGGAACGCAAGCGCCGCATGTTCGACCTGCTGGTACGCATGGGGTACAAGGAGATCGAGGTCGGCTTCCCGTCGGCCAGCCAGACCGACTTCGACTTCGTCCGGGAGCTGATCGACGGCGGCCGGATCCCCGACGACGTCACGATCTCGGTGCTGACCCAGGCGCGCGAGCACCTGATCGAGCGCACCGTGCAGAGCCTGGTCGGCGCCCGGCACGCCACCGTGCACATGTACAACGCGGCGGCCCCGGTGTTCCGCAAGACCGTGTTCGGCTTCCCCGGTGACGGCCGGGCGCAGACGAAGACGATCGCGGTCGAGGGCAGCCAGGCGGTCGTCAAGTTCGCCGAGCAGTACCTGACCGGCACCGAGTTCGGCTACGAGTACTCGCCGGAAATCTTCATGGACACCGAGCTCGACTTCGCGATCGAGATCTCCGAAGCGGTGATGGACGTCTGGCAGCCCGGGCCGGGCCGGGAGATCGTGCTGAACTACCCGTGCACGGTCGAACGCTCCACCCCCAACGTGTACGCCGACCAGATCGAGTACATGAGCCGCAACCTGTCCCGGCGCGAGCACGTCTGCCTGTCGGTACACACCCACAACGACCGCGGCTGCGCGGTGGCCGACGCCGAACTGGCCGTACTGGCCGGGGCGGACCGGATCGAGGGCTGCCTGTTCGGCAACGGGGAACGCACCGGCAACGTCGACCTGGTGACCCTCGGCATGAACCTGTACTCGCAGGGCATCGACCCGCAGGTCGACTTCTCCGACATCGACGAGATCCGGCGCACCGTCGAGTACTGCAACCAGATCGGCGTGCACGAGCGCCACCCGTACGCCGGGGACCTGGTGTTCACCGCGTTCTCCGGGTCGCACCAGGACGCGATCAAGAAGGGGTTCGAGGCCCGCGAGGCGGAAGCCGCGGCGCGCAACGTGCCGGTCGACGAGGTCGCCTGGGAGATCCCGTACCTGCCGATCGACCCGCACGACGTGGGCCGCAGCTACGAGGCGGTCATCCGGGTCAACTCGCAGTCCGGCAAGGGCGGCGTCGCCTACCTGCTGAAGTCCGAGTACGGGCTGGACCTGCCGCGGCGGCTGCAGATCGAGTTCTCCGGCGTGGTGCAGCGGCACACCGACGACGAGGGTGGCGAGGTCGCCGCGGCCCGCATCTGGGAGATCTTCCAGCAGGAGTACTCGGTGGACCACCAGAGCGACCGGCGGGTCGTGGTGCACGACTACGTGACCCGGTCGGCCACCGACGACAAGCTGGAACTCGGCATCGAGTTCTCCGCCGACGGCACCCGGCACGACGCCACGATCACCGGCAACGGCCCGATCGACGCGTTCGTCCGGGCACTGTCCGATGTGGACGTCACGGTGCGGGTCCGGGACTACGCCGAGCACGCGCTCACCAGCGGCGGTGACGCGGTGGCCGCTGCGTACGTCGAGTGCGAGATCGGCGACCGCACCTACTGGGGGGTCGGCATCGACGCCAACATCACGACCGCCTCGCTGCGCGCCGTCACCAGCGCCGTCAACCGCGCCCACTGATCGCCGGGTGCGGCGGCCGCGGGCCGGCCGCCGCACCGGGCCAGGGGGCCACCGCCATCCCGCTGCCGGTCAGAGACCGCCGGTGGCCAGCACGATCTGGCCGGTGATCCAGCGGGCGTCCGGCCCCACCAGCATCCCGACCACGTCGGCGATGTCGGCCGGTTCCCCCAGCCGGCGCAGCGGGGTGATCGCCGGGATGCGGGCCAGCGACTCGGCGGTGTTGCTGTGCCGCAGCAGGTCGGTGTCGGTGGCGCCCGGGCAGACCGCGTTGACGGTGATGCCGCGCGGGCCCAACTCCACCGCGGCGACCCGGGTCAGCTGCTCGACCGCACCCTTGCTGGCCGCGTAGCTGGCGATGCCCGGCACCGTCCGCACCGTGTTGAGCGTGGACAGGTTGACGATCCGGCCGTCGTCGCGCATGGTCCGCGCCGCGTGCCGCAGGGTCAGGAAGACGGTGCGCGCGTTGACCGTCATGGTGGTGTCCCACAACGCCTCGTCGGTCTCGGCGAG
The DNA here is from genome assembly GCF_018324685.1 of Actinocatenispora sera. Lineage (NCBI taxonomy): Bacteria > Bacillati > Actinomycetota > Actinomycetes > Micromonosporales > Micromonosporaceae > Actinocatenispora > Actinocatenispora sera. The sequence continues at coordinate 905,512 of NZ_AP023354.1, forward strand.
CGGGGTCGCGGGGATCTCCACGGCGGCGTTGTTGACGAGGATGTCCAGCCCGTCCAGCTGCTCGCCGGCGGCGGCCAGCAGCTGGTCGACGGCACCGGGTTCGGCGAGATCGGCGCGGACCGGATGCGCCCGACCGCCGGCCTGGCGTACCTCGGCGGCGACCGCGTTCGCCGCCTCGGTGTTGCTGGCGTAGTTGAAGACGACGGTCGCGCCGTCGGCGGCGAGCCGCCGCACGATCGCCCGCCCGATCCCGCGTGAGCCGCCGGTGACGACGGCGCCCTTGCCCGACAGTACGGTCATCCCGTCACGCTACCGTCCGGGCCGGTGTCCACCGGACGGTGGACACCGGCGTCGAGGATCGGTCGACGGCGGTGCCCGGCGGTCGCGGCGATGCTGACCAACATGACGCATCTCAAGGACGACGAACTGGTCCCGGCGCTGTCCCGGCAGCTGGGCGAACCGCTGCTGGCGGCGGCGTACGCGCGGGTCGACACGGTGCTGGGGCTGACCCGGCTGCTGTCCCCGCTGGGCAACTACCTGATCGCCCGGCCGGCGGCCCGGGCCGCCGCACACAAGATCACCGAACGCACCGAGGTACCGCTGGATGGCGCGATGATCCTCGGCCTCACCGCCGCCGCGCTGCACGTCTGGCGGGCCGACCCGATGCTCAACCGGGTCTGCGAGCACGTCGGCCAGGTGTCGCTGGAGCGCATCACCGAGCTGACCGTGACCCCGGGCCGCAGCTGGCACCCGATCCGGATCGTGCTGGCCGACGGCGAGAAGATCGAGGTCGAGGGGCGCGGCGCGGCGCACCTGCTGGACTCGGAGTACGCCCGGCTCCGGGCGAGTTGATCCGGTACCGCATGCTTGGCCGGTGCCGCAGCCCCCGTCAGCCCGCACGCACCCGGCCGCCCCAGCGGTGCACGCGTGGACGCGGGGAGCCGTCGTCCGAGACGCGTACTACGGGCTCGTGATGGCCGGCTCGCTCGCCGCCGTCTGGTACTCGGGGGCAGGCGCCGGTCGCACCGTCGCGCTGACCCTGCTGGTCGTCCTGGCCGGCTGGTACGGCCTGGTCGGCCGGCGGGCGGTGCGCTCCCGGCCGGTGTCGGCCCGCACCGCCTGCTACCAGCTCGTCGCGCTGGCGCTGCTGATCACCGCGCAGGCGGCGTCGCTGTCCAGCTCGTTCCTGCTGTTCGCGCTGATCCCGCAGGTGTTCATGCTGCTGCCACTGCGCTGGGCGGTACTCGCCACCCTCGCCGGCAACGTGGTCCCGGTGGCCACGCTGACCGGCGAGCACACCTACCCGGGGCTCGCCGCGACCGGGGTGGCCGTGGTCGTCCTGGTGTTCGCCGGCTACTTCGGGTGGTGGATCCAGCGGATCATCCAGCAGAGCCGGGAGCGGGCCGACCTGCTCGCCCAGCTCGCCGACGCGCGGGCCGAACTCGCCGCGGCGGAACGCGAGGCTGGCGCGTTCGCCGAGCGGCAGCGGCTGTCGGCGGAGATCCACGACACCCTGGCGCAGGGCTTCACCAGCATCCTGATGCTGCTGCAGGCGGCCGAGGCGGCCCCGCCGGAGCAGGCGAAGGTGCACCTGGACCGGGCTGCGCGAGCGGCGCGGGAGAACCTCGCCGAGGCCCGGGCCCTGGTCGGCGCCCAGCCGCCGACGAACCTGACCGGCGCGTCGCTGCCGGACGCGCTGCGCCGGCTGGCCGGCCGGCTCGGCGAGGAGACCGGCATCGACGCCGGCTGGGAGCTCGTCGGCGAACCGCGGCCGTTGCCCGCCGGTACGGAGGTGGTCGTGTTGCGGTGCGCCCAGGAGTCGCTGACCAACGTGCGCCGGCACGCCCGCGCGGCCACCGCCAGCCTGCGACTGCGGTACCTGCCGGACTCGGTGCGGCTCACGGTGGTCGACGACGGCGTCGGGTTCGAGCCCGCCGACGCGGCCGGCTTCGGCCTGCACGGGATGCGGGAACGCCTCGCGCAGGTCGGCGGCCGGCTTTCGATCAGCAGTACCGCCGGGCGGGGCACCCGGCTGACCGTGGACGTGCCGGCATGATTCGGGTGCTGCTGGTCGACGACCACCCGGTGGTCCGGGAGGGGCTGCGCGGCATGCTCGGCGCCGAGGCCGACATCGAGGTGGTCGGCGAGGCCGGGTCGGCGGCCGAGGCGGTGGTCGCCGCCCGCGCGTGCGACCCGGACGTGGTGCTGATGGACCTGCGGATGCCGAACGGGGACGGCGTCGCCGCCACCCTCGCGGTGCTCGCGCAGCAGCCGCGGTGCCGCGTCGTCGTGCTCACCACGTACGAGAACGACGCCGACATCCTGCGCGCGGTCGAGGCCGGCGCCACCGGGTACCTGCTCAAGGACGCCGGCCGGGCGGAACTCGCGCAGGCGATCCGGGCGGCGGCGCGCGGCGAGACGGTACTGGCGCCGTCGGTCGCCGCGAAGCTGGTGTCGCGGCTGCGTTCCCCGGTCGGCCTGACCTCGCGCGAGATCGAGGTGTTGCGGCTGGTCGGCGCCGGCCGGACGAACGCGGAGATCGGCCGCGCGCTGCTGATCAGCGAGGCGACGGTCAAGACGCACCTGCTGCGCACGTTCGGCAAGCTCGGCGTCTCGGACCGCACCGCCGCGGTCACCGCCGCGCTGCAGCGCGGCATCCTCCCGCCGTACTGACCCGGTAGCCGTACGACGCCGTTCGGTCAGCACTTGTTAGGTAATTGTCCCCTCCCGCTCACGGGAGAAAACGTGCATGATGCCCTCAAGGTAGGAAGTTTCATGACGGAGGAGGACAGATGCGAATCCGAACCGTGCTCGGCGCCGTCGCGGCCGCCGGCACCCTCGCGGCGATCGGGGTGGCCGGTCCCGCCCAGGCGTACCCACCGACCCCGCCGTCGGCGAGCGAATCCGCGGCGCACCTGGCCACCCTGACCGTCACGGCGCCGGGCTCGATGGACGGGTACAGCCGGGACAAGTTCCCGCACTGGATCAGCCAGGGCGACAACTGCAACACCCGCGAGGTCGTGCTCAAGCGCGACGGCGACGGCGTCACGGTCGGCAACGACTGCTACCCGACCGCCGGCTCCTGGTACAGCGTGTACGACCAGACCACCACCACCGACCCGAGCAAGGTACAGATCGACCACATCGTGCCGCTCGCGGACGCGTGGCGGTCCGGCGCCGCCGCCTGGACCACCGCGAAGCGGCAGGACTTCGCGAACGACCTGACCGACCCGCAGCTGATCGCGGTGTCGGCGTCGAGCAACGAGTCCAAGGGCGACCAGGACCCGTCGCAGTGGAAGCCGCCGAACACCGGCGAATGGTGCTACTACGCCCGCAACTGGATCCAGGTCAAGTACGTCTGGAAGCTGACGATCACCAGTGCCGAGAAGTCCGCGCTCAGCGACATGCTCACCAACCACTGCTGACCGAGCCGGCGGATGTCCGGCGGGGCCTGCGCCGGACATCCGACAAAACCTGGCGGGGGTGGCGTGCCGGCCGGCACGATCGGCGCCATGAGCCAGACGTACTCGGGAGACTTCAGCACCGGTCAGGGTGGCGTGTACACCGACGAGGTCGGGGTGATCACCGGCCCGGTCACGCTGCGTACCACGGTGGACGGCGAGCGGCGGCTGGTCGTGCAGGTGCAGTACCAGGGCGCCGACGAGTGGTACACGGTGAAGGGCGGCCGGTGCGCGCTGCACGATGCGGCCGACGCCGAGCCGGTGCACCAGCTCGTCCTCGCCGTCCTGGCCCGCGGCGGCGAGGGCGACCGCCCGCACTGAGCGGCCGGACGACCCGGCGCCGGCCGGACACGCGGGTCGGCCGAAGCGCACGCGTCCGCGGAGCGGGTCGCCCAGGGCGCGCGTCCGCGGAGCGGGTCACCCAGAGCGCGCGGGTCAGCGGCGCGGGTCGCCCGGGGTGCGCGGGTCAGCGGCGCGGGTCGGCCGGATGCGCGGGTCAGCGGCGCGGTTGGCCGTAGTGCGCGAGGCGGGTGCTGACGGCGGCGAGTTCGGTCTCGTCGAGCAGCCGCGCGGTGCGGCCGGCGCCGAGCACCCGCAGCGCCACGTCGCAGACGTACTCCAGGTAGACCGCCCGGTCGTACGCGGCGGCGAGCGTGTCGCCGAGGGTCACGGCGCCGTGGTTGGCGAGCAGGACGCCGGTGCCGTCGCCGAGCGCGGCCAGCATGTTCTCGGCGAGCTGCGGGGTGCCGTAGCTGGCGTAGCGCGCGACGGGCAGCCGGCCGCCGAACATCCCCAGGTAGTAGTGCACCGGCGGTACCTCGTCGACCAGGCAGGACAGCGCGGTGGCGGCGACCGAGTGGGTGTGCACGACCGCGCCGGTCCGGCGGGCCGCGTAGCAGGCGAGGTGCATCGGCGCCTCGCTGGTCGGCGCGAGCGGCGCCTGCACCGGCGTACCGTCCAGCCGGTGCACGCCGACCTGGTCGGCGGTCAGGGTGGCGTAGTCGACGCCGGACGGGGTCACCGCGACCAGGTCACCGACCCGCACGCTGACGTTCCCGGCGGTACCGACGACCAGTCGCTCGGCCACCAGCCGGCGGCACACCGCCACCACCTCGGCCCGCTCGTCCGCCAGCAGCATCGCGTCGTCCTTTCCGTTCGGGGTCGTCCGACCCCGAACCGAGCCACCGGGACGGTCGGTTGCCGTCCCGATCCCGGTCGGGCACGCCGCGAGCAGGGTCGCGGTCGAGCGCCGTCCGGCCCCGCGCCGGGTCGCGGTCGAACACCTCCCGGCCCCGCATCGGGGGTCAGGCGCCGTCCGAGGCCCGGCTGGGTTCGACCGGCGGCCCGGTGACCGAGCAGCTCACCCGGGAGGTCGGTGCCCGTTCGGCGGTCAACCGGTGGGTCGGCCGCAGCAGCGCCGCCGACAGCACGGCACCGACCACGAGCAGCCCGGCGCAGATCACCATCGCAATGCGGAACCCGTGGTCGAAAGCGGCCGGTTCGCGGTAGGCGGCGCCGGAGAGGCCGGCCGCGAGCGGCAGCGCGGCCACCGCGAGCAGGCCGGCGGCGCGGGCGACGGCGTTGTTGACGCCGCTGGCGATGCCGGCGTGCCGCTCGTCGGCGGCGGCCAGCACGGTCGCGGTCAGCGGCGCGACCACCACGGTCATGCCCAGCCCGACCACCACGATCGCCGGCAGCACGTCGGTCAGGTAGTTCGCGTGCGGGCCGATCCGCAGCGTCAGCAGCATCCCGACCGCGGTCAGCGCCGGCCCGACGATCAGCTGGATACGCGGGCCGATCTGCTGCGCGACCCGGCCGGAGGTGGCCGACAGCGCCAGCATGATCACCGTGAACGGCAGCAGCGAGACGCCGGCCGCGAAGGCGGAGTAGCCGGAGACCGTCTGCAGTTGCAGCACGACGAAGAACATCAGCCCGCTGAGGCCGGCGTACACGGCGAAGGTGACCGCGTTGATGGTGCTGAAGGTGCGGGAGCGGAACAGGCCGAGCGGCAGCATCGGGTTCGCCACCCGCCGCTGTCGCAGCAGGAACGCCACCAGCGCGGCGACCCCGAGGACGCCGGCGATCAGCCCGACCGGCCGGCCCGCCGCGTCGGTCGGCTCGACCAGCGCGTAGGTCAGGCCGGCCAGGCCCAGCGCGCACAACACCGCGCCGAGCACGTCGAACCGCCCGGTGTCCTGCGGGTCCCGGCTCTCCGGCACGTAGCGCAGGGTGACCGCGACGGCCACCGCGGCGAGCGGCAGGTTCAGGTAGAACACGAACCGCCAGCTGGCCGCGTCGACCAGCCAGCCACCGACGAGTGGCCCGATCGCCGTGGCGACGCCGCCCAGGCCGGACCAGGCGCCGATCGCCCGGGCCCGATCGTCCTTGCGGAACGTGGCCTGGATCAGCGCCAGCGAACCCGGGGTCAGCAGCGCGCCGCCGACGCCCTGCAACAGCCGCGCCCCGATCAGTACCTCGATCGACGGCGCCAGGCCGCACAGCGCCGAGGCGGCGGCGAACCAGATGGTGCCGATCACGAAGATCCGGCGCCGCCCGTACCGGTCGCCGAGCGAGCCGCCGAGCAGGATCAGTGCGGCCAGGGTGAGCGTGTACCCCGTGATCGTCCACTGTAGACCGGACAGTTCGGCGTGCAGATCCGCGCCGATGTGCGGCAGCGCGACGTTGACGACCGTTCCGTCCAGCATCGCCATGCCGGACGCGAGCACTGTCGCGAGCAGCACGCCGCGGCCGGTACCGGAAGAGAACGCGACGGATCCGGCGGCGCCCCGGGGCGCGGCACGGTCGGCGCGGACAGCATCGCCCATGCCGCCACCATGCCACCCCGGCGACCGGCGTGGCGGCGGGATGGCAGACGGCATCCGAACCGGAACTCTCGGTACCGGCTTACCGAATGCTGGTTGCCGGCTGGTAACGAACGCGCCGCGCGGGCCACGCAGTGTAAGAATGGTGGGCCGTACACGACTGACCGTGTGCTCGACACCGGTGCGTGAACGGCCAGCTGTCGGACCTCGGCTGGCGAATCCGTCCGACTCGACACGTGCTGCCGGCGGCTCGTCCGACGTGGCATCGCTTGGGAGGTAAGGGAATGAGCATCAGCAGGACGGTCGGCGCACGCCGGCGCGCCGCGCTGGTCGCGGTGCCGCTGCTGGGTGCGTTGCTCGCCGCGGCCGGCTGCAGCGGGAACTCCGCGACACCGAACGCCGGCAGCACGAAGGCCGGCGGCTCCGGCTCGGCCAGTACCGTCGACAAGATCATCAGCTCCGCACCGGTGGCGTCCAGCCTGCCGGACAGCCCGACGCTGAAGAAGATCAAGGCGGACGGCAAACTGGTGTACGGCGGGACCGCCTCCGCGCCGCTGTTCTCCCTGAAGGACCCGACCTCGGGCACGCTCACCGGTTTCGACGCGGACCTGGCGAAGATGCTCGCGAAGTACATCACGGGCAAACCGCAGACCGACATGAAGCAGGTTCAGGTCGAGACGCGCGAGGCGCTGCTGCAGAACCACTCGGTCAACGCGGTGTTCGCGACGTACACGATCACCCCGGAGCGGGCGCAGAAGGTGGCGTTCGCCGGGCCGTACTACTCCTCCGGTGACGCGATCCTGGTGAAGAAGGACAACACCTCGATCAAGACGGTCAAGGACCTGAACGGCAAGAAGGTCGCCACCGAATCCAGCTCGACGGCCGCGAACGACCTGAAGAAGTTCGCGCCGAAGGCGAAGGTGCAGCTGTTCGAGGAGAACAACGACTGCCTGCAGGCGGTGCAGCAGGGCCGGGTCGACGCGTACGTGCTGGACCAGGGCATTCTGGTCGGCGACGCGTCCACGAACTCCGACGTCAAGGTGGTCGGCCAGCCGTTCACCGCGGAGCCGTACGGGATCGGCCTGCCGAAGGACGACCCGGCGTACAAGAAGTTCGTCAACGACTGGCTGACCAAGATCGAGCAGGACGGCACCTGGGCGAAGCTGTGGAAGGCCACCATCGGCACGGTGGTGTCCGGCAGCGCGCCGGAGCCGCCGAAGCTCGGCTCGGTCGAGGGCTCCTGAGCCCAGGTTGCTGACCCAGCCGTAGCGGCCGGTCACCGGCAGCGGTGACCGGCCGGCCAACGCCACGGAGGCAGCGGTGGACATCTTCTCGCACGCCGGCGACCTCGGCCACGGCTTCGTGGCCACCCTGGAGATCGTGCTCGTCGGGTTCGTCGGCGCCCTGGTGATCGGCACCCTGATCGCGATCTGCCGGATCAGCCCGGTGCTGCCGTTGCGCGCGTTCGGCTGGTTCTACGTCGAGGCGTTCCGGGCGGTGCCGCTGCTGGTGCTGCTGGTGCTGTGCGTGTTCGGCCTGCCCTGGATCGGCATCGTGCTGTCGCCGTTCTGGTCGGTGTGTCTGGGCATCGCCCTCTACGCCGGAGCGGTGGTCTGCGAGACGCTGCGCTCCGGCATCCGCGGAGTGCCGTTCGGTCAGGTCGAGGCGGCCCGCGCGATCGGTTTCACGTTCGGCCAGTCGCTGCGGCACGTGGTGCTGCCGCAGGCGTTCCGGGCGATGGTGCAGCCGTTCGGCAACGTGTTCATCGGCGTGGTCCTCGGCACCTCGCTGTGTGCGGCCGTCGGCGCGCAGGAGCTCACGTACGCGACGAAGGTGCTGAGCCTGTCGGTCGGCTCGCCGCTGGTCTGGTACGGCTGCGCCGCCGTGCTGTACATCGTGGTCACGCTGGGCAGCGCGTACATCTTCGGCATGATCGAGCGGCGGGTCAGGTTCCAGCGGTGAGCGGCGTGAGGAGCGGGGCATGAGGGGCGTCGAGCCGGTTCTGTTCGACCGTCCGGGTCCGCGCGGGCGGCGCCGGATCGTGGTGGCCACCGTGCTCGCGGTGCTGGCGCTCGCCGCGCTGCTGCTGCTCGCGATCCGGCAGTTCGACGTGCACGGGCAGCTGGCCGCCGACAAGTGGCGGCCGTTCACCCAGTGGCCGATCATGAGCTTCCTGCTCAACGGCTTGAAGTACACGATCCTCGTGACGCTGCTGTGCACGGTGATCTCGATGCCCGCGGGCGCGGTCATCGCGCTCGGCCGGCTGTCCAAGCGCCGCTGGGTGTCCTGGCCGGCGGTGGCGTTCACCGAGATCTTCCGGTCGCTGCCGACGATGCTGCTGATCCTGGTGTTCCTGCTGGCGCTGCCGCCGGTCGGCCTCAACCTGCCGACGATCTGGAAGCTCGCGGTGCCGATCTGCCTGACCGGCTCGGCCACCATCGCCGAGGTGTTCCGGGCCGGCATCCTCGCCCTGGAGCGCGGCCAGACCGAGGCCGCGTACGCGATCGGGATGCGCTACGGCCAGGCGATGCGGCTGGTGATCCTGCCGCAGGTGATCCGGCCGCTGCTGCCGCTGCTGCTGGTGCAGCTGATCAACCTGCTGAAGGACTCGACGCTCGGCTACGTGGTGACCTACTCCGAGCTGCTCTACTCCGGCAAGATCCTCGGCGAGTACGTGCACGCGCCGATCCAGACCTACCTGGTCGTGGCCGCGCTGTACATGATCGTCAACTGGCTGATCACCCGGCTCGCGCACCTGATCGAGCGGCGGCAGGGCCGGCTGCCCCGGTTCCGTACCCGGCGGGTCACCGCCGCCGCGGCCGTCACCGCCGCCGCGGAGTGACCGCGGCGGCCCGCGGCCCGGCCGTGCGGCCCGGCCGTGCGGCCCGGCCGTGCGGCCCGGCCGTGCGGCTCAGTCCCGGCGACGGAAGGTGTCGGTGTTCGCCAGTACGGCGTGCGCCCACGGCAGTTCGATCTCGACGGGTTCGGCGCCCGGCCGTGGGCTGCGTACCGCTCGGTCCGACACGACGTGCCAGGCCAGGTGAAGCAGGTCGGCGCGGAGCAGCCCGGTGAACGAGGCGATCGCCGCGAGCTCGCCGGCGGTCACGAAGGCCACGTGCAGCGCCCTCCCCTTGGCCAGCCCGGTCACCGGCACCGTGGTGCCGGCGAACGAGCTGTCGCCCAGCGCGGTCGTGAAGGTGCCCGCGACGTGACCGTCTCGTTCCGCGGTGATCCGCAGCAGCGAGCCGTACTCGTTGATCCAGGTTCCGGTCCAGGTGTCCGGCGCGTCATCCATGCATCCAGCCTGCGGGCGGAACCCGCGCGGCGCCGAGTGGCGGGATAGCCACTCTGCATGGTTTTCTTGCCAGATGCTCCGGGTGGTGGCCGTCGTGGTGGAACCGCAAGCGTCGTTCGAGCTCGCCTGTGTCGCCGACATCTTCGGCATTCGACGAGATGGCATCCCGGACTGGGCGGAGTTCCTGATCGCCGCCGAACACCCGGGTCCGGTCGGCACCAAGGCCGGGTACCGGATCGTGGTCGAGCACGGGTTGGCCGCCGTCGACCAGGCCGACGTCGTGTTCGTCACCGGATGGCCAACACCCGCCGAACCGTCCCGCGCCCTGACCGACGCGCTGGTGTCCGCGCACGCGCGCGGCTGCCTCATCGCCGGGCTGTGCTCCGGGACGTACGCGCTGGCCGCGGCCGGCCTGCTGGACGGCCGGGCGGCGACCACGCACTGGTCCCAGACCGACGACCTGTCCCAGCGGTACCCGCTGGTGCGGGTCACGCCCGACGTGCTGTTCGTGGACCACGGGGATGTGGCGACCAGCGGCGGTGCCGGCGCCGCGGCGGATCTCGCGCTGCACATCGTTCGCCGGCGATGCGGTCCCGAGTTGGCCGCCACCATCGCCCGCAACATGGTGCTGCCGCCGCATCGGCAGGGCGGGCAACGTCAGTACGCCATCGATTCGCGGCCACGTCGACAACCGGATCCGTTCGGCGGGCTGCTCGACTGGTGTGTCGACCATCTGGCCGACGAGCTGAGCCTGGCCACGATGGCCAGGCGGGCCAGGGTCGCACCGCGCACGCTGCACCGTCGGTTCCAGTCGCACCTGGGCACGACGCCGGCGGCATGGGTCCAGCAACAACGGATCGCCCGGGCGGCCACGCTGTTGCAGACCACCAACCTGCCGGTCGCGGCCGTCGGGGCGGCCGTGGGGATGCGCGACCCGACCAACTTCCGGGCGCAGTTCCGGGCCGGGACAGGCACCAATCCGAGCGACTACCGCCGAACGTTCGCCCCACCACGCCGGGCACCCGGCAGAGGACTCGGCCCGGCGGTCCTGCCCGCAGGAGGGTGACCGGCTCGCGGGCGGCCGGGACCGCTCAGGGTCGGTCGTCGTCCTCGTCGGCCGGTTCGGGGTAGGCGTACCAGCGGATCCGGACCGGGCGGGAGCCGGGCGGCGCCTCGTCCACCCGCTGCGCGTACCGGTGCACGAGTGCCAGGTAGTCGGCCTCGAAGGCGCGGAACTGCTCCGGCGACAGGTGGGTACCGGCGCGCGACCAGGTGGTCATCGGCTTGTCCCGCTCCCAGTGCGCGAGCAGCGTGTCGACCATGGTGCCGATGTCGTGCGCGTCCTCGGCGAGCCTGCGCCGGGTGACCTGCTCGACCAGCGCCCGACCGGCCTGGTCGAGCGTGTCCGGGTCGGCGGTCTGCCAGTTCGTGTTGGTGCGCCGCCACCAGCGTTCCCGCCCGGTGCCCCGGTCGGGCACGTCCTCGATGTACCCGTACCGCTCGAGCTGGCGCAGGTGGTAGCTGAGGGTGCCGGTGTTCTGTCCGAGGCGCTCGGCGAGCGTGGTGGAGGTGACCGTGCCGTCCCGGTCGATCTCGCGGAGGATGCACCGGCGGAGCGGATGGGTGAGCGCCTTCAGCGTTTCCGGATCCGCGACACGGTGGCGCATCGGCTCGGGCATGTCCCCTAGGTTACATCTACAGACTTTTCTTTGCAGAGAAAGCTCTGCGGATTGCTAGGGTGGGCCCGGGACGAACCGGGGAGGGTCCGATGGCGCTGAGTACGAGAGTGTTTCGCCTGGTCGGCGTCGCCTTCGCGATCGCGGCGGCGGCCATGCTGCCGTGGCTGGCGGTGCTGTCCCGCACCCTGCCGACCAGTACCCGGGCGCACCACTGGTCGCTCGCCTGGGTCGGCTTCGACGTGCTGCTCGCGCTCGGCCTGGCCACCACCGGCGTACTCGCCTGGCGCCGGCACCGCGGCGTGGTGGTCACCGCGACCGCCACCGCGACGATGCTCGTCGTCGACGCCTGGTTCGACGTGCTGACCTCGGCACCGGGTGGCGACCTCGACCAGGCGCTGCTGCTCGCCGGGTGCTGCGAGCTGCCGGTCGCGGCCGGCTGCCTCGCCCTCGGCGTCGCCGCCACCCGCCGTCTCCGCTGATCGCGCCGGAAGTGTGGTGGCGTCAGCCGGTGGCCGGGGTCCCGGCGGTGCGGACCAGCTCGACGTAGCCGGGGAGCACGTCGGCGAGCGGAGCGGCTTCGGGGTGCCAGGCGCGTTCCCACTCCAGCGACACCGGCCCGGCGTACCCGCGCCGGTGCAGCTGTGCCAGCACCTCGTCGAGCGGCAACACCCCGGCGCCCAGCGGTACCGGCGTGCCGTCCTCGGCCGACGGGACGTCCTTGAGCTGCACGTACCCCAGCCACGGCGCGACCAGCGCAGCGGAGGCGGCCGGGGTCTCGCCACCGAGCCAGGTGTGCAGCACGTCCCAGATCACCCCGAGCGGTACACCGTCCGATGTGGACACACCGGCCCGCTCGGTCGCCGCGGCGACCACCCGTACCGCGTCTTCCGCGCGGCGGTGCGAGTCGTGCGTCTCCAGCAACACGCCGACGCCCGCGTCGACGGCGGCGTCGGCCACCGCCGCGAGCCGCCGTACCGCCCGCTCGTCCGCGGCCGGGGACGGCTCACCACCGCCCGGAAACACCCGCACGTACGGTGCCCCCACCGCGACCGCCGCCGCCAGGTGCCGGCGCAGCTCCGCCATCACCTCCGCGTCGTCCCCCTCGGCCGCCACCCGGATGTACGAGTCGAGCGCCAGCGCGGTGAGCCCGGCCGCGGCGAGCCGGTCCCGGACGGCTGCGAGCTCCGATGTGGACAGTCCGGGATGCACGGGCTCGCCGTCGGCGCACCGGAACTCGATGCCGGTGCAGCCGTTGGTGGTGGCGAGGTCGATCACCTCGGGCAGCGGCAGCCCCGGGCAGCCGAGGGTGGCGAACGCGATCACGTCAGTTCTCCTGTCCGGTGGTGGCGGGGCCGGGTCGGCGAAGCGACGCCGGCGCGGCGGGCCGGCCGGCGAAACGGGTCCGGCGCGGGCGGTGGCAGGTGCGGTGGGCCGGCCGGAAAGCGGTTCGGGCGCCGCCGGGCGTCGGCCGGTGGCGCGAGGGCCGGCGTCGACCGGGCGGGGCGAGGCAGCGACGGGGTCAGCCCTCCCGGCCGGACGCGGCACCGCGGGCGGGTCCGAGCGCGGCGGCGCCGTCACGTACCTGCCGGGTGGCCGGGATCGGCGCGGCCGGCCGGTGCAGCGCGATGGTGCTCTCCCGCAGCACCACCTCGGCGTCGATCCGGATCACCTGGGGCGTCGGGGTCTCCCGGCCGGCGAGGGCCAGATCCAGTGCGCGGGCGCCCATCTCGGCGAGCGGCAGCCGCACGGTGGACAGCGGTGGGGTGAGGTCTCGTACCGTCGGGATGTCGTCGAAGCCGGCGAGCGACACGTCGTCCGGTACCCGGATGCCGAGGTCGCGCAGCGCGGCGAGGGCGCCGATGGCCATCACGTCGGACAGCGCGACCACGCAACTGACCTCGCGCAGCGCGCCGGACTCGTGCAGCTTCCGGACCGCGGCGTACCCGCCGTCCCGGGTGAAGCCGCCGTCGGCGACCCGCCGGTTCGGCAGCTTCGCCGCGGCGCGGCCGAGCTCGTGCCGGAACCCGAGGTACCGGTCCCGCACGGTCAGCAGGTGTTCGGGCCCGGTGATCAGGGCGAACTCGCGGTGACCGAGGTCGATCAGGGCGCGGGCGAGCGCGCGGGCGCCGCCCTGGTTGTCCGGCAGCACGGTGTCGACGTCGAACCGGTGCTGGCTGACCACCGCGACCCGGCCGCCGCCCGCGGAGTACGCGGCGAGCGCGGCGCGCAGCTTCTCGCTGCGTTCCCGGTCGTGGTAGCCGGAGCCGGCCAGGATGATCGCCTGGGCGCGCTGCTGGTGCAGCATCCGCACGTACGCGAGTTCCCGGTCCGGGTCGCGGAACGTGCAGGACATCATGACGAGCATGTCGTGTTCGGTGGCGCGGCGCATGGCGCCGCTGGCGATGGCCGCGAAGTACGGGTCGGACACGTCGTGCAGCACCAGGCCGACGCTCGCGGTGCGGCTGCCGGCGAGCGCTTGGGCGTGCGCGTTCGGGGTGTAGTGCAGCTCGTTCGCGGCGGCGAGCACCTTGTCCCGCAGCTGCGGGCGGACCACCCGGTTGCCGCCGTTGAGCACCCGGGACGCGGTGGCCACCGACACCCCGGCCTGCCGCGCCACCTCGGCGAGTGTCGCCACTGCGGTACCCCTTTCCCGCGTGCATGCGCGCGCGGCATGCCACCCGGTATCCCTACCATCCGGGCGGGTTCGGCGTGGCCCGGGGCTCGCGCAACGCGCCCACCGGCCGTGCTTGACCCGGCCCGGACCGCCAGTCTACGGTACGGCAAGCGCTTTCCAGGTAAGCGCTTGCCGTAGCTTGCAGGAGGATCGACCGCATGCCAGTACGTACCGTCGGTATCGCCATGAACGGGGTCACCGGCCGCATGGGCTACCGACAACACCTCGTCCGCTCGATCCTCGCCATCCGGGACCAGGGCGGCGTGGAACTCCCGGACGGGACCCGGGTCGTACCCGAGCCGATCCTGGTCGGCCGCAACGAGACCAAGCTGCGCGACATCGCCGCCCGGCACGGCCTGGACCGGTACGGCACCGACCTCGCCGCGGTGCTCGCCGAGCCCGACGTCGAGGTGTACTTCGACGCGCAGGTGACCTCCGCCCGGGAGAAGGGCATCCTCGCTGCGATCGCCGCGGGCAAGCACGTGTACACCGAGAAGCCGCTCGCCGAATCGGTCGAGGGCGCCCGCGCGCTGGCCCGCGCCGCGTGCGCGGCCGGCATCGTCGACGGCGTGGTGATGGACAAGCTGTTCCTGCCCGGCCTGCGCAAGCTGCGCCGGTTGATCGACGGCGGCTTCTTCGGCCGCATCCTGTCCATCCGCGGCGAGTTCGGCTACTGGGTCTTCGAGGGCGACTGGCAGAGTGCCCAGCGCCCGTCCTGGAACTACCGCGCCGCGGACGGCGGCGGCATCGCGCTCGACATGTTCGCGCACTGGAACTACGTGCTGGAGGACCTGTTCGCGCCGGTACGGGCGGTGACCGCGCGGGTCGCCACGCACATCCCGGAACGCGTCGACGAGTCCGGGCGGTCCTATGTGGCCGATGCGGACGACGCCGCGTACGGCATCTTCGAGCTGGACGGCGGGATCGTCGCGCAGATCAACTCGTCCTGGTGCGTTCGGGTCAACCGGGACGAGCTGGTCGAGTTCCAGGTCGACGGCACCCACGGGTCGGCGGTCGCCGGGCTGCGCCGGTGCCGGTTCCAGCACCGCGCCGGTACCCCGAAGCCGGTGTGGAACCCCGACCTCGCCACCCCGGAACCGTTCCGCGAGCAGTGGCAGGAGGTACCGGACAACGAGGAGTTCGACAACGGCTTCAAGGTGCAGTGGGAGCAGTACCTGCGGGCCGTCGTCGCGGGCGAGCCGTTCCGGTACGACTTCGCCGCCGCGGTGCGCGGCGTGCAGCTCGCCGAACTCGGCTACACCAGCTCACGGGAGGGCCGGCGGGTCGAGATCCCGGCGGTGGACGCATGAGTGACCTCGTTCTGCCCACTATGGACGGTCAGCTCGCCACCTACCGCCTGCGCGATCCGGTGCGCTGGCCCGCGATCGAGCGACCGGCGACCTCCCGCGTCGCCTACGCGGCGGCACACGTCGTCGCCGATCCGCTGGCGGACAACACACCCGGCGCGGCGGCGGCGGTCGACTGGGACGCGACCATCGCGTACCGCCGGCACCTGTGGTCGCTCGGCCTCGGGGTGGCCGACGCGATGGACACCGCGCAGCGCGGGATGGGGCTGGACTGGTCCGCCACCCGCGAGCTGATCCGCCGCTCGGCCGACGCCGCCCGCGACGTCGCCGGGCCGGCGGTGCTCGGCTGCGGCGCCGGTACCGATCACCTCGGCGACGTGACCGCCGTGGACGAGGTGATCGCCGGGTACGAGGAGCAGATCGGCACGGTCGAGGACGCCGGCGCCACGGTCATCCTGATGTGCAGCCGGCAGCTGGCCCGGCTCGCCCGCGGACCCGAGGACTACGCCCGGGTGTACGGCCGGCTGCTCGACCAGGTGCGCCGGCCGGTGATCCTGCACTGGCTGGGTGAGATGTTCGACCCGGCCCTCGCCGGCTACTGGGGATCGACCGACCTCGCGGTGGCGACGAAGAGCTTCCTCGACATCATCTCGGCCCATTCGTCCACAGTGGACGGTGTCAAGGTCTCGCTGCTGGACGCCGAGCACGAGGTCGCGCTGCGGTCCGCGCTGCCGGCCGGGGTGCGGCTCTACACCGGCGACGACTTCAACTACCCGTCGCTGATCGCGTCCGGGTCCGACGCGCTGCTGGGCATCTTCGACGCGATCGCGCCCGCCGCCGCCGCGGCGCTGCACGCGTTGGACGCCGGCGACCGGGACCGGTACGACGAGATCCTCGCGCCGACCGTCCCGCTGTCGCGGCACGTGTTCGGCACACCGACGTACCACTACAAGACCGGGATCGTGTTCCTCGCCTGGCTCAACGGCCACCAGGACGCGTTCACGATGGTCGACGGGCGGCAGAGCGCCCGCAGCCTGGTACACCTGGCCGAGATGTTCCGGCTGGCCGACGCCGCCGGGCTGCTGCGCGACACCGACCTGGCGGTACGCCGGATGCGCGCCCTGCTTGCGGTGCACGGGATCGAGGCCTGATGGCGGGCGACCGGACCGACCTCGACGTACCGAGCGGGGCGCGGGCGGCCATCGAGACGCCGGCGGCGGGCGACCCCCGGCTCTCCCGGCTGTCGCTGAACCAGAAGACCGTCGACCGGCTCGACCTGCCCGCCGCTGTCGACCTGTGCGCCCGGCACGGGATCCCGTCGATCGGGCTGTGGCGGGAGCCGGTCACCGAGTACGGCGTGGCCGCCGCGGCGAAGCTCGTTCGGGACGCCGGCCTGCGCGTCTCCTCGCTGTGCCGGGGCGGGTTCCTCACGGCCGAGGACCGCGAGGGGTTCCGCGCGGCGATCCAGGCGAACCAGCGCGCGATCCTCGAGGCCGCCGAGCTCGGCACCGACACGCTGGTGATGGTCGTCGGCGGCCTGCCCGCCGGCTCGCGCGACCTGCCCGGCGCCCGGGAACGGGTCGCCGACGCCATCGCGGAACTCGCGCCGTTCGCCGCCGGCCACGGCGTTCGCCTGGCCCTGGAGCCGATGCATCCGATGTTCTGCGCCGACCGCGGCGTTCTGTCCACTGTGGATGAAGCGGTCGCGATGGCCGCACCGCATCCGGCCTCGGCGGTCGGCGTGGTGATCGACACGTACCACGTGTGGTGGGATCCGACCGTGGCCGCGGCGATCGGGGCGGCCGGGGCGCGGATCGCGTCGTTCCAGGTGTGCGACTGGATGGTACCGCTGCCGGCGGACGCGCTGCTCGGCCGCGGGATGATGGGCGACGGGCACATCGACTTCCGGGCGCTGCGCGGCATGGTCGACGGTGCCGGCTACACCGGCGACATCGAGGTGGAGATCTTCAACGCCGACGTCTGGGCCGCCGATCCGGACGCGACCGCGGCGACCGTGAAGCGGCGGTACGTCAGCGAGGTGTGGTAGCCCGCCGAAGCAACGCCGGCGGACCGCCACGGGCGGTCCGCCGGCAGCGTCGGTTCAGGCCGGGACCTTGTCCAGGAAACCGGCCACCTGGGCGATCCGGCCCTCCTCGTCGAGCGCCACGACATCGAAACCGACGACGATCGGATCGGTGCCGTCCGGCCCGAGGTGCCAGTGGAACCGGGCCAGGTGGTGGTGGTCGTCGACCGGTCCGCCGAGACTGAACCGCAGCCCGGGGAACTGCTGCTGCGCCTCGCCGAGCAGCGCGTCGATGGCGTCCCGCCCGCGGACGTCGGCGAGCGGATCGGTGTAGCGGGCGTCGGCGGCGAAGACCTCGTCCACCAGGGCGCGGCGGGCGGCCGGGTCGTTCTCGTTCCAGGCGTCGAGGTACCGGGTTGCCAGCGCGGTGATGTCTGCCATGACTTCCTCCTGTTGTCGTGTCGGTACGCCCGACGCTACGGACGCCCCGGGGGCCGCCGAATCAGTCACGCATCGGTAATTCACCGGACACCGCGATCCGCCATGTCGGCCACGACCGACCCGTCGGGCGCCAAACGCTGCGACCGATTTCCGCCAGCCAGCCGCCGGGGAGTGGCCGCAGACTGACGACATGGAGTACGAGAACAGCCACACGCCGATCGCCCCCAGCATCCTGTACTGGGGCACCCCGGTCGTCCTGCTGTCCACCGAGAACCCCGACGGTACGGCCAATCTGGCCCCGATGTCGTCGGCGTTCTGGCTCGGCTGGCGCGGCATGCTCGGCCTCGGCGCGGGCTCGCAGACCGCACGCAACCTGCGCCGTACCGGGGAGTGCGTGCTGAACCTGCCCTCCGACGAGCAGGCCGACGCCGTCGACCGGCTCGCCCTCACCACCGGCAACGCCTGCATGTCGGCGGGTAAGTCGGCGCGCGGCTACCGGTACCAGCCGGACAAGTTCGGCGTCGCGCAGCTGACGCCGGCACCGTCGGACACCGTTGCGCCGCCGCGGATCGCCGAGTGCCCCGTCGCCATGGAGGCGACGCTCGCCACGACGCACCCGATCGCGGACGACAACGAGCAGGAGCGCGGCGCGATCGTGGCGTTCGAGGTGGTGGTCCGCCGCGTCTGGGTGCACGACGAGATCCGCGACACCGAGCGGGCCGACCACGTCGACCCCGATGCCTGGCGGCCGCTGATCATGAGCTTCCAGCAGCTGTACCGGCTGGGCCCCCGGGCCCGCTCGTCCCGGCTCGCCACCATCCCCGAACAGTCGTACCGGGACAGCGAGTACGTCCCCGTCGCGACTTGACCCTGACCCGCGGGTCAGGGTCTACGGTCGCGCCATGGCACCGAACTTCCCGGCAGCGGGCGCCCGGCGGGCGAACCACGAGGCGGCTTCCACCAGCGGATCGTCGACCGGCAAGGCGGTGGTCGTCACCGGCGGCGGCACCGGCATCGGGCGGGCCACGGCCCGGCTGTTCGCGGCCGAGGGCGCCGACGTGCTGATCACCGGCCGCACCGAGCGGACCCTGGCCGAGACGGCGGACGGCGTGAACGGCGTGCGTACCGTCGTCGCCGACGTGGCCGCGCCGGACGGGCCGGCGAAGATCGTCAGCGCCGCGATCGAGGCGATGGGACGCATCGACGTCCTCGTCAACAACGCCGCGATCATCCGGCCGGCGCGGCTCGGTGCGATCGACCGGTCCACCGCCGAGACCGAGCTGGGTACCAACCTGCTCGGTCCGGTGTTCCTGACCCAGGAGGCGCTCCCGCACCTGTCCCCGGGCGCGGTCGTCGTCAACGTCACGTCGAACGGCCCGCACCACGGCTGGCCGGGCAACTCGATGTACGGCTCGACCAAGGTGGCGCTCGACTTCCTCACCTACACCTGGGCGGCCGAACTCGCCGAGCGGGGCATCCGGGTGGTGTCGGTCGCGCCGGGCATCACCGCCACGCCGGTACTGGCGCACGCCGGGTTCAGCGCCGACCGTATCGCCACCGAGACTCCCCGCGCGATCGAACGCATCCCGCTCGGCCGGATCGCGGACCCGGCCGAGATAGCCTGGTGGATCGTGGCGATGACCCGGCCGGAGGCGAGCTACGTGACCGGCCAGGTGCTGCGCGTCGACGGTGGTCTCAACCACGCCGGCACGATCTGACGGCCGCGCGGGCGGCAAGGGAGGGGTCCGGGTGCGCATCGGCGAGCTGGCCCGGCGGACCGGCGCCACCCGGCGCGCGCTGCGGCTGTACGAGTCGCACGGGCTGCTGACGGCCGAGCGGGCGGCCAACGGCTACCGGCACTACGACGAGGCCGCGGCCCGGCAGGTGGCGAACATCCGGCGACTGCAGACGGTCGGCTTCACGCTGGCCGAGATCGCCGACTTCCACCCCTGCCTGGGCGGCGAGCTGACCGCGGTGTGCCCGGCCAGCACCCGCACGATCGCCCGCAAGCTCGCCGCGGTACAGGAGGAGCTGGACGCGCTGACCGTGTTGCGGGACCGGCTTGCCGACCTGCTCGACCACGCCGCCGAGCCCGCCGGGTCCCGCTGACCGCGCGGGGCCGACCGGTCAGTCCGATGTGGACAGTCGGACCAGCATCTTGCCGATGTTGCCGCCGCGCATCATGTCCAGGAACGCCACCGGCGCGTTCGGCAGGCCGTCGACGAAAGTCTCCCGGTAGGACAGTTCGCCGTCGGCCAGCCACCGGCCGGCCCGTTCGACGAACTCGGCGCGCAGATCGCCGTGGTCGCGGACGAGGAAACCGCGCAAGGTGAGCCGCCATCCGATCAGCCGGGCGAGGTTGCGCGGCCCGGGCGTCGGCTCGGTGTCGTTGTACCCGGAGATCATCCCGCAGATCGCGGCCCGGCCGAATCGGTTCATCGAGGCGATCGCGGCCTCCAGGTGCTCGCCGCCGACGTTGTCGAAGTACACGTCGATGCCGTCCGGGGCGGCCGCCCGCAGCTGCCGCGCCACCGGCCCGTCGTGGTAGTCGAACGCCGCGTCGAAGCCCAGCTCGTCGGTCAGGTAGGCGACCTTCGCCGCCGTACCAGCCGAACCGATCACCCGGCCGGCACCGAGCAGCCGGGCGAACTGGCCGGCCGCGCTGCCCACCGCACCGGCGGCACCGGACACGAACACCGTCTCGCCCTGCTTCAGCTGCGCCACCGCGACCAGCCCCGCGTACGCGGTGAGGCCGGTCATGCCGAGGATCCCCAGGTAGGCGGAGACCGGCGCCGCGATCGGGTCGACCCGCACCGCGCTGCCGGCGTCGAGCAGCGCGTAGTCACGCCAGCCGAGGCCGTGCAGCACCGTGTCACCCACCGCGTACCGCGGGGACCGGGACTCGACGACCTCGCCGATCGCGCCGCCCTCCAGCGGCCCGCCGACCTCGAACGGCGGCACGTACGACTCGACGTCGTTCATCCGGCCCCGCATGTACGGGTCGACCGACATCAGCGTGTTGCGCACCAGCACCTGCCCGTCGGCCGGCGCCGGCACCTCGACCGTGGCCAGTTCGAACGTCTCCGCGGTCGGCCAACCGACCGGCCGCGCCGCCAACCTGATCTCCCGCCCAGCTGTCATGCCACCAGGCTAGGGTCTGTTTCGGTCCGGGTGCGGGCCGACCGGGAGCCCGCCCGCTCAGACGTCGACGGAGCGGCGCCCCTCGAACGCGCGCCCCAGCGTGATCTCGTCCGCGTACTCCAGGTCGCCGCCGACCGGCAGCCCGGACGCGATGCGCGTCACCGCGATCCCCATCGGCTTCACCAGCAGGGCGAGGTACGTCGCGGTCGCCTCGCCCTCGGTGTTCGGGTCGGTGGCGAGGATCAGCTCGGTCACCGCGCCCGACTGCAACCGGGTCATCAGCTCCCGGATCCGCAGGTTGTCCGGGCCGACGCCCTCCAGCGGGTTGATCGCCCCGCCGAGCACGTGGTACCGGCCGCGGAACTCGCCGGTGCGCTCGATCGCGACGACATCCTTGGGCTCCTCCACCACGCACAGCACCTCGTCGGTGCGCCGTGCGTCCCGGCAGATCCGGCACTCGTCGGCCTCGGCCACGTTGAAGCAGACCCGGCAGAACCGCACCTGGTCCTTGACCCGGGTCAGTGCCGCCGACAGTCGGGTCACGTCCTCCCGGTCGGCGGCGAGCACGTGGAACGCGATGCGCTGCGCACTCTTCGGACCGACCCCGGGCAACCGGCCGAGTTCGTCGATCAGATCCTGGATGGCGCCCTCGTACACCGGGCGGTCCTAGAAGCCCAGACCGGGCATGCCGCCGGCCATCCCGCCGAGGCCACCCGCGATCGGGCCCATCTTCTCCTGCTGCACCTTGCGCGCCTCCTCGGTGGCGCTGCGCACCGCCGCGACGATCAGGTCCTGCAGGGTCTCGATGTCGTCCGGGTCGACCACCTTCGGGTCGATCTCGATGCTGCGCAACTCGGCGCTTCCGGTCACCGTCGCGGTCACCAGCCCGCCGCCGGCGGCACCCTTGACCTCGGTGTCCGCCAGTTCTTCCTGTGCCGAAGCCAGCTGCTCCTGCATCTTTTGTGCCTGCTTGAGCAGTTGCTGAAGGTTCGGCTGCCCGCCACCCGGCATCACGGCGACTCCTCGGGGCTCGTCGGCTCTGCGGTCTGTCCCTGCCGAGCGTAGCCGGCGCAACGCGACACCACCCGCACCGCCCGCTGCCGCCCGCGGACTTCGAGACGCCACCGCGGGTGTGGCACGGAATCCTGCCTGCCGGTCTGCGGGGGGGCGGGCCACCACCCGTTCTAGTCGATCGGCTCTGCCCCGAGCTTCTGTACCAGCAGCGAGACCGCCCGGTCCTCGACGCTGACCGGCTTGGGCGCGGTGGCCGGGTCGAACGGCTCGTCGGTCGGCTCGTCGCCGGGCGCGAACCCGTCCAGCGCCGGCGCCGTGCCCGGACCGGTCGGCCGAACAGGCGCCGTGGCCACCGCGGTCGCCGCGCCGCCGGTCGGGGCCGTGCCGCCCATGCTGACCGGTACCGGGTCGTCCGGCGAGAAGTCGGTGGGCCCGTCGGGCAGCCAGTCCGGTGCGCCGGCCGGCCGCGGCATCGTCGCCACCGCGCCGCCCGGCTGCGCGCCGCCGTTCCCGGGCGCGAACCCGCTCGGCGCCGATCCGGCACCGGCAGCGTTCGACACCGGCGCGCTCCCGGCGACCGCCTGAGCGCCACCGAACCCGGCCGGGGCCGCTCCCGCCGACCCGGTCGGGGCCGGGCCACCCGGCACGGGACCGGGCGGCACGGGGCCCGCCGATGCGGCACCGGTCGGCCCGGAGCCGTTCGCCGGCGGTACGGCAGCGGCGCCGCCGCCTCCCGCGGGTCCGGCGCCTCCCGCGGGTCCGGCGCCTCCCGCGGGTCCGGCGCCTCCCGCGGGTCCGGCGCCGGTCTCCGGCCGGCCGGGCGTCCCCCCGGCGGAGCCGCCGGGGCGGGCGATCTCCGGCCAGCCGCCGGCGTCGTCCGCAGGCACCGGCGAACTGGTCGCGGTCGGTGCCGGCGGCGCGGCGGCGGCCGGCGGGGCGCTGCGCTGCGGCGCCGGTCGGCTCGACGCCGCCGGGTTCGCCTCGCAGCGGATCCGCAGCCGACGGTGCAGTACAGCGTGCACCGCATCCTGGATCACCGACGCCAGGTTGTCGTCGTTGAGCCGCGCCGCGGTGCCGGCGTTGCGCGCCTTGAGAACCAGGGTGTCGCCGTCCAACGCGTACGGCCCGGCGTTCTGGCCGAGGATCGCCCACACCATCTGCCGCCGCCGCTTCACCTCGGCCAGCACCGCACTCCAGTGCGCCTCGACGGTGGCCAGATCCACGTCGCCGGACGCGGCGGGGCCCGCGGGTTCGGTACGGCCCGGCCCGCCCCCGGCCGCCGCCGGCGCGGCAGCCGGCACGGACGGCGCAGCCGGCGTGGACGGAGCAGGTGGCACGGACGGCCCAGGTGGCGCAGCAGGCGCAGGTGGGGCCGAGGCCGGGTCCGCCGCGGACGTCGACCCGGGCTCGACCGGGGCGGGCGCAGGCACCGGTGCGGCCGGCGCGGGCACGGCGGGCGCAGGTCCCGCGGCCTGCGCGGGCACCGACGCCGTCGCGGCCGCGGCACCCGCAGTCGGGCTCGGGCCGGACGCGGCACCCGCAGTCGGGCCGGTGCTCGGGCCGACCGGAGCGCCGGTACTCGGCCCGGACGCGGCACCCGCGCTCGGGCCGGCCGCGGCACCCGCGGTCGGGTCGGATGGGACGTCGGTGCCCGGGCCGACCGGGGGCGTACCCGGTGCACCCGCGGCCGGCGAGCCGACGATCGGCACCGCACCGCCGGCGGCGATCCGGTGCTCCAGCGTTTCCAGCCGTTGCAGCAGGTCGGCGGCGCTGTCACCGGCGGGCAGCAGCATCCGGGCGCAGAGGACCTCCAGCACCAGCCGGGGCGAGGTGGCGCCGCGCATCGAGGCGAGACCCTCGTGCAGGATGTCGGCCATCCGGGACAGCGTCGCCGGACCGAGCCGCTGCGCCTGCGCGACGAGCCGTTCCACCTCGTCCGGCGGCACCGCGAGCAGGCCCTTGCCGGCGGCGTCCGGCACCTGGTTGAGCACGATCAGATCGCGCAACCGTTCCAGCAGGTCGGAGGCGAACCGGCGGGGGTCGTGGCCGGCCTCGACGACCCGGTCGACCGCGCCGAACAGCCCGGCGCCGTCGGAGCCGGCGAGCGCGTCGACGGCGGCGTCGATCAGCTCCACGTCGGTCACGCCCAGCAGCGCGACCGCGCGCGGGTAGCTCACCCCGGACTCGTCGGCGCCGGCGAGCAACTGGTCCATGATCGACTGGGCGTCCCGCACCGAGCCGCCGCCCGCCCGTACGACCAGCGGAAACACCGCCGGATCGACCTTGACGCCCTCCTTGGCGCAGAGCCACTCCAGGTGTTCGCGCATCACCCCGGGCGGCACCAGCCGGAACGGGTAGTGGTGAGTCCGCGACCTGATCGTGCCGAGCACCTTGTCCGGCTCGGTGGTCGCGAACACGAACATGACGTACTCGGGCGGTTCCTCGACCAGCTTGAGCAGCGCGTTGAACCCGGCCGACGAGACCATGTGCGCCTCGTCGATCACGTACACCTTGTAGCGGCTGTTGACCGGGGCGAAGAACGCCTTCTCGCGCAGCTCGCGGGCGTCGTCGACGCCGCCGTGGCTGGCCGCGTCGATCTCGATCACGTCGATCGAACCCGGCCCGTCGGGCGCGAGCGCCCGGCACGAGTCGCACTCGCCGCACGGCTCCGGCGTCGGCCCCTTCGCGCAGTTCACCGAGCGGGCCAGGATCCGGGCGCTGGACGTCTTGCCGCAGCCGCGCGGCCCGCTGAACAGGTAGGCGTGGTTGAGCTTGTCGTTGCGCAACGCCGCCATCAGCGGCTCGGTGACCTGCTCCTGGCCGAACACCTCGGCGAAGGTGCGCGGCCGATATTTCCGGTACAACGCGATGTTCGGCACCGGCGTCTCGCCCCCTCTCCGAGACCCACTGCTGGCCCCGGAGCCGAAGTCTAGGTCAGCCGGCCGACACCATCCGCCCGGCGCGGCCGGGCGGGTGACGGCGGGGTTGCGATGCCCGGCACGGTGGCTCGGCGCGGGCACGTCGGCCGGCCGGGCGCGGGCACGAAAGGGCCCCCGTGCACCCGTGAGAGCTCGCGTACCCTTGCTGCCTTCCGGCCCTGGGGGAGTTGACGAGATGCACGCCGCACGAGGGGCTGGCGACTACTGTACAGGGCACCCGGCGGCCGAACCCACCCGCATGCGGCGCTCGGCGGTACCGGCTGGATACCTGCTCGCGCGGGCCGGTATCGTGTCCCGCGGAGGATTCGCCTAGTGGCCTAGGGCGCACGCTTGGAAAGCGTGTTGGGTTCACACCCTCACGAGTTCGAATCTCGTATCCTCCGCCAGTGCCTCACCGGGCACGACGTCGATGGCCCCCGCTGCGAGCAGCGGGGGCCATCGACGTCCGTAGTCTCATCTACAGTCTCAACGGGGCCCGGCGGAATTCCCGGGAGTCCCCTCTCCGCCCTCCTTGGCCACTACCCAGATGGGGCCGCCGACGCGCTGCGCCACGTCCCGGAGGGTGCCGGCGGTCACGTGCTGGTAGCGGGCCGCCATGGCGGTCGACGACCACCCCATGATCTGCATCACCACGCGCTCCGGTACGCCGAGGGTGAGCAGGACCGTGGCGGCGGTGTGGCGTCCGTCGCGGACCGTGGCACTGGCGAGCAGGCCCTTCCACGGGTCGTAGTCGGGTCGGCGCGCCCCCGACTTCAGTCATCGAGGGAGCGGTCATCCGGGTCGATGGCGCGCAAGATGCGTTGATCGATCTCGCGTAGCTGCCGGGACTGAGCCTTGGTCAGCGGGTCGAAGACCAGGCGGCGAACCTCCTCGACGTGGCCGGGTGCGGTGTGGGTCACCTTGGTCCAGCCCTCGGCGGTCAGGGTCGCCAGGGTGTAGCGGCCATCCGCCGGATCAGGGGTGCGGCGCACCCAGCCGCGCTGCTCATGCCGGGCGACCACCTGGGACAGGCGCGGCAGCGAGCCCCCGGTTCGCGTCGCCAGCACGCTCATCCGCAGGGTGCGGTCGGGCGCCTGGGACAGCCAGGCCAGCACCTGGTACTCGAAGTGACTGATCCCGGCGTCGCGGCGGAGTTGCGCGTCGAGCGCGGCCGGCAGCCTGATCAGCGCGCTGGCCAGGGAGAGCCACGTCCGCCTCTCCTCAGCGTCGAGCCAGCGGGGTTCCTGCGGGGTGTCCATGACGACAGCATAACTTAAAAGGTGAAGTGATTCACCGGCCGATTGACTTTCATGTTGAAGCGCCCTAGGCTAACTTGTGACTTAAATATTTAACTACTAGCGCCGAGTATCGGTCTGGGCTACGACCGCCTGGCCGCCGTGCTGGACTTCGGCACCACGCGAGTTCGTCCTGGTGGCGTTGGGCTGAGGACCGGGCGCCGACCAGGCATGACCGACCGGGCGCGGGGCCCAGAAGCGCCGTACCCCGGCTCCGCGCCCTCGAACGACCGTGGGCTGCAACTACAGAGGTACGCGCGATTTCCCGGCCCGGATGTTTCGGGTCGGCGCCCAAGGCCCGACGGGCCAACCGAGCGCGAATCCGCGTCCTGGCCGCCCAAGCGGCCAGGAACATCCGAGGAGTGAACATGTCGACATACATCGCCGTCAGCCACCTGCAGCCCAAGGAAGGCCTACGAGACCAGCTCATCGAGCTGCTGCGCGAGTTCGCAGTCTCGATGCACGCCGAGCCCGGGGGCATCCACTACTCGGTCCACCAGCCGATCGACGACCCGAGCGGTCCCTTGACGGTCGTCCAGGCGTACTCGTCGGTCGAGGCGTTCGAGGAGCACGACGCGTGGATGCGCTCGAACGTGCCAAGTCTCGCTGCGCTGCTTGCTTCCCGCCCACAGCCTCCGGTCCTGCATCGCCAGGTGCCACTGAGCGGGCACGCCAAGGAGTCCTTCTCGGCTTGAGCCGCCTGCGAACTGGACGTCGGCGGATCCGCCGAGGCGATCCCGTCCAAACCGGGGATCACCACCGGGCCACATCCCTTCTCCATCCTGTCCCGCTTGATCCGAAGGAACTTCCCATGTCAACGATCTCAACACTCGCAACGACCCTGCCCGTGCTCGACGACAGGGGCCGCCGCCTGCTGTTCACGGACGCGCGAACCGCGAACACCTTCACCGACCAGCCGGTGACCGACGAGCAGCTCGCCCAGATCTACGAACTGACGAAGTTCGGCCCGACCTCGGCGAACACCAGTCCCCTGCGCATCCTGTTCACCCGGCTCGGCGAGGGGCGCGACCGCCTGCTGCCGTTCATGAACGAGGGCAATCGAGCGAAGACGGCCGCCGCGCCGGTCACCGCCATCCTGGCCAACGACTCCGCGTTCCATGAGCGGATCCCTGAGCTGCTGCCGTTCAAGCCCCAGCTGCGCGAGGTGTTCGCCGGGGCCCCGGCCCTGCGCGAGGCAACAGCGCGCTACAACGGTGCGCTGCAGGCCGCGTACTTCATCTTCGGTGTCCGAGCTGTCGGCCTCGCCGCCGGGCCGATGAGCGGCTTCGACGCCTCCGCCGTCGACGCCGAGTTCTTCGCCGGCACCACGTGGCAGTCCCATCTCGTGGTGAACATCGGGTACCCCGGTGCCGACGCCTGGTTCCCTCGCCTGCCGCGCCTGCACCACGACGAGGTCGTCCGCTACGCGTGAGCAACCGGATCGGGCGTATCTGAACCTCTTCGAACCCGGCAACGTACGGGCGTTCTTGGACGAAGCCCTTGCCCGCCGGCTGTTTCCCGCAACAGGAACGGCGGAGATCGACGGCTGGCCCCTGTTCGACGCTCTGATGCCGAACGCTCGGTCAGCCAGACAAGCAGTCACCGCCGATCGATCAGCCAGTGCGTGACGTCTGTCGCCGCACGATCGAGAGTCCTGGAAGTATGTGGCCTCCGGCGCCTCGGCGATGCTGGTCACGGCGGTGTGTTTCGCATCGGTCAGGTGCGGCTGAGGTTCTGCCGCAGGTGCCGCAACTGCCACGCGGTCAACACGGCGCGGGGGCAACCCCAGCCAGCCGGGCTGGTTTCTGCGTATAAGCAAGGTGATGATGAGAACGTGCTGGTTCCCCGAGCAGTTGCCGTCGTCATTGACGGGCCTCGTGCGCTGATCATCAAGCGTTTCCTCAGGCACGACTCTGCGGCTGTCTGTGCGATGTGCGGCGACGCCGGCTGGCCCGGGCCAACGTGCCCCGGCCATCACTATGCGGTCCTTCCCGGCGGCGGCGTTGAAGACGGCGAAACCGTCGAGGAGGCCGCTCTGCGCGAGCTCAACGAGGAAACGACACTGAGCGCGAGGATCGAGCGGCTGGCGTGGACGGGCCGGCACAACGGCCGACCCGCCTCGTACTTCCTCATGGCTGACGTCCGCGGGATTCCGGTCCTGTCCGGCGAAGAGGCACAGGCGCATGGCCCAAACGACAGTTTTGAACTCATGTGGGCCACCGCCCAGGATTTCGACCGCCTCAACCTTCATCCCGCTGACATCCGGGCTCCGCTCTCCAGCCTTCTGCGAGCGAACTGAACCCTGGCACAGGTGCAGGTCCGGCAGCAGCAGTTGGCAGGGCGGAAACGCCGGTCTGCCAACGTCCCTGGCCGAGCTGGCGCTGTCCTGCCGTCTCATTCGCGCCCGTACGCGGCCGTTCGGAGACATCCACGGTTCCTCGGGGCGCCGGTCCGGCGTTGTTCGTCGGTGCGATTACGCCGGTGTGACGTTGTTGCGGTGGTTGGCGGTGAAGCGCGCCTTCTTCTGGCGGTTACCGCACGTGTTCATGTCGCACCACCTGCGGGTGCGGCTCTGGCTGGTGTCGAAGAAGGCGGCCTGGCAGGTCGGCGATGAGCACAGGGCCAGCCTCCCGTCGCGTTCCCCCGCGATGATGCCGATCGCGTCGGCGGCGATCACCCCGAGCGCGTCTGCCACGGCGGAGGCCGAGCCGAGCTGCCAGCGCCGGGCGCCCTCGGGAGTCAGGACAGCCGCGGCCCGCCCCTGAATGCTGCAGTCGTTGATGATCTCGACGGCGGGCATCGGGAGCGGTTCGTGGCGCGCGGCCGCGGTCGCCGCGGCGTGAATCGACTCGCGGAGCTGCCACGCGCGTTCGAGCTGGACGGTGGTGCAGGACGGCACGGCGAGGCCACTGACCGCGAGCCAGTCGGCGAGTCGGTCGGGCGTGGGGATGCGTTCCACCGCGTCGCCGTACCGCTCGGACAGGGTCCCGGTGAAGCTGGTCGCCAGCACCTTGCCGAGACGGAAGTCGGGAAACCGGGGACTCATGGAACCACCTTAGCCGGTTGCGAGCGCGTTCCGGCCATGCTAGAACCGTCTTAGCTGGTTCCAACAGGATGGGGGCGCCGCATGAGCCGTCACACCCGCGACGTGCACACGTTCGAAGCCCACGCGAGCGACGCCGAGCTCGCCGAGCTGCGCGCACGGCTGGCCGCGGCCCGGCTGCCGGAGGCCGAGACGGTCCGCGGCGCCCCGCCCGGCCCGCACCGATGGGAGCAGGGCGTTCCCCTCGCCGACCTGGTGGACGTGGTGCACCACTGGCGCACCGCCTACGACTGGCGGGCGTTCGAGACGCGCCTCGACCGGATCGGCCAGTTCCGCACGACCATCGACGGGCTGGGAATCCACTTCCTGCATCGCCGATCGGCCCGCCCGGACGCCACGGCACTGATCCTCACGCACGGCTGGCCGGGCAGCGTCGCCGAGTTCGCCCACGTGATCGACGAGCTGACCGCGCCGTCAGACGCCACCGCGCCGGCGTTCCACGTCGTGGCTCCGTCCCTGCCGGGGTTCGGCTACAGCGACAAGCCAGCCGGTACCGGATGGGGCACCGGACGGATCGCGGCCGCCTGGGTGGAGCTGATGGGACGGCTCGGGTACGACAGGTTCGTGGCGCACGGCGGCGACTGGGGCGGCGTGATCACCACGGTCCTCGGCGGCAGGTTCCCGGAACACGTTCTCGGTATCCACACCACGCTCGCGCAGGCGCCGCCCGGATTGCCGACGGACGGGTTGACCGCGGTCGAGCGCACCTGGGTCGACCAGACCCGCGACTTCTGGCTGCACCGGGCGGCGTACGCGAAGCAGCAGGCGACCCGACCGCAGACCATCGGGTACTCGCTCGTCGACTCACCGGTCGGGCTGCTCGCCTGGATCCTCGACAAGTTCGCCGAGTGGACCGACACCGAGGACAGCCCGTTCGAGACGATCTCCACCGACCGGATCCTCGACGACGTCACCCTGTACTGGCTGACGCGTACGGGCGCGTCGGCGGCCCGCATCTACTACGAGAGCCACGGCGGCGTGAACGCGCTCGATCCCGAGCTGCGGGTCGACGTCCCGTCGGCGATCAGCATCTACCCTCGCGACATCGAGAAGTGTCCACGCCCCTGGGCGCAGGAACGGTACCGGCAGATCGTCCGCTGGCGGTCGCCGGAGAACGGCGGGCACTTCCCGTCGCTGGAGGTTCCCGGGCCGTTCGTCCGGGATCTGCAGGAGGGCCTCGCGGCGGTACTGGCCGCACAGGCGTGAACGCGGCCGGCGCCGAGCCCACCGACTCCCGACGCCCCGTCCCGACCGACCGCGGTCGAGCCCGCGTTCGGGCTCGTCCGCCCGGAGTTGTGGGCGAGCGGGGTTACGGGGCGTGCAGGGGCGGGTGGATCGCGGCGATCTTCTTGGGCACGCACATCAGCCAGGCGTCGAGGACGAGTTCGCGCATCTCGGGCACGTCGAGGGCGGCCAGCCGCACCCGCACCCAGTTGAACCGCTCGTCCGACGGCAGCGGCGGCAGGAACTTCTCCGGCTCGCCGGCGACCAGCGCGTCGCGCTCGTCCTTCGGGTAGCCGAAGCCCATGATCGTCTCGTCCCGGGAGAGTGCCGCGTAGACGATGCGGCCGACCCGGAACTTGACCCGGTCGTACACCAGCGCCTCGGTGGTGCGGGGCAGCCGGATGGCCCAGCTGCGCACGTCGTCGACGGTGACCATGCCTCCGGTCTACCCCCGGGGACCGACATTTCCGCGGGAGAATGGTGCGTGGCCCGCTGGGTACTGCACGTCGACCTGGACCAGTTCGTCGCGGCGGTGGAGATCCTGCGCCGACCGGAGCTGCGCGGCCTGCCGGTGGTGGTCGGCGGCGACGGCGACCCGAGCCGGCGCGGCGTGGTGAGCACCGCGTCGTACCAGGCCCGGCGGTACGGCGTGCATTCCGGCCAGCCGCTGCGCATTGCGGCCAGGCTGTGCCCGGACGCGGTGTTCCTGCCGGTCGACCGGGAGGCGTACGAGGCGGCCTCGGCGACGGTGATGGCCACGCTGCGCGGCTTCGACGCGGTCGTGCAGGTACTCGGGTGGGACGAGGCGTTCCTCGCCGTGGACACCGACGACCCGGCCGCGGTGGCCGCCGAGATCCAGCGCCGGGTGCGCGCGGCGACCGCGCTGGACTGCACCGTCGGCATCGGTACCAACCGGATCCAGGCCAAGCTCGCCACCGGCTTCGGCAAGCCCGCCGGGATCTTCACCATCACCCCCGACACCTGGTACGGCCTGCTCGGCGACCGGCCGCCCGACGCGCTGTGGGGCATCGGCGCGAAGACGGCGAAGCGGTTGGCGGCGCTCGGGATCACGACGGTGGCGGGGCTGGCCGGTACCGACCCGAGCACGCTCGCGGACGCGTTCGGCGCGGCGACCGGCCCGTGGCTGGTACGGCTGGCGCGCGGTGCGGACGACGGCACGGTGACCGACGCGCCGCACGTGCCGCGGTCCCGCAGCCGGGAAACCACGTACCAGGAGGATCTGGCCGACTGGGCGCAGGTGCGGCGGGAGGTGGCCCGGTTGGCCCGGCTGGTCGCCGCCGACGCCGCCGAGCTGCGGGTGGCGCGGGTGGTGGTGAAGGTGCGGTACGCCCCGTTCCACACGCACACCCACGGGCACTCCCTGGCCGAGCCGACGACCGACGCCGACCGGATCGAAATGGCGGCGCTCGCCGCCCTCGACGACTTCGCCGCCGACCGCCCGGTCCGGCTCCTCGGCGTACGCGCGGAGTTCCCGCGCTGATCCGCCGCGGCCGACGCGCCAGGTGGACGGCGCCGGCGCTTCCGTTGGTACGCCGGGAAAGCGGTGCCGGCACGCGTCGGTCCACTGTCCATTGTGGAGCTATGGTCGGTGACCGTGGCATGCGAAGCGGTCCGAATGGGTACTGCTCTGGCATGCAGACACTCAATGTCGTGCTGTTGATCGCATCGGTCCTGTTCCTGGTGCTGGGCGGGATCAGCTACAGCCACCGGCGGACCCGCAAGGTCCGCTGGGAGTGGCTCGGCATCGCCTGCCTGGTGGCGACGATGTTGGTGAGCAAGCTCGCTGCGCTGTTCTGATCCGCCGCGCACCGCCCTCCCCAGCCGGCATCGGCGGCGTACCCAGGCGCCGGTGCCGGGCCCGCCGGCGCCACTCGGCGGCCGCACCACCCCCGGAGGCACCCATGCTGTTGCTCCACAACGAGGACGCCGGCACCAGCGATGCCGAGTCGATCGCGACCGGCGAGAAGATCATCGGTGCGCCGGTCACCCGGGTCGCGGTCTCGGCCGGCACCGGGCTCGACCCGATCCTGGCCGAGCACACCGACGAGGACGTGATCGTCGCCGGGGGCGACGGATCGCTGCACGCCCTGCTCCGCGCGCTGTACCGGCGGGACGAGCTCGGCCGGCGGCGTGTCGGGCTGCTCCCGCTCGGTACCGGCAACGACTTCGCCCGCGGCAGCGGGATCCCGCTGGACGTCACGGCGGCGGCCGGCGTCGTCCGGGACGGCGCCACCCGCGCCACCGACCTGATCGTGGACGACACCGGCGACGTCGTGGTGAACGCGGCGCACGTCGGGGTCGGCGCCGACGCCGCGGACAGCGCCCGCCCGCTCAAGCCGCACGTGGGCCCGGCCGCCTTCCCGATCGGTGCGATGATCGCCGGTCTGGTCCGACCCGGCAAGCGGCTGACCGTGGTCATCGACGGTCGTACGGCCACGCATCCGCGGCACCGCAACCTGATGGTGGCCGTCTCCAACGCGCCGACGATCGCCGGCGGCAGCGCGCTGCTCAGCCCGGACGCGTCCGTGCACGACGGCCGGATGCACGTGACGATCTCGCAGGCGACCGGGCCGATCGCGCGGATCGGTTACGCCCTGCGGCTGCTGCGCGGCCGGCACGTCGACTCGCTCGACGTCATCCACGGCCCGGCGGACCGGGTGCTGGTGGCCGGCGAGTCCTTCCGGGTCAACGCGGACGGCGAACTCTCCGCGCCGACCGTCAGCCGGTCCTGGCGGGTACTGCCAGGCGCCTGGCGCCTGTTCGTACCGGCCGACCGCGCGACGGGCCGGCAGCCAGCGGCCGAAGCCGCCGGCGAAGCTGGTCCGGGTACGGAGGCGGAGGTGCGACGGTGACCGCGATCCGATGGCCGTGGCGGCACGCGCCCACCCACCACCGTCAGGTGCTGATGCGCCGCGTCGGCCGGGCGGGCTACGCCGCGTACGGGGCGATCCACCTGCTGGTCGCCTGGCTCGCGGTGCAGATCGCGTTCGGCGGCTCGGACCGGTCGGCCGACGCCGGCGGCGCCCTCGCCACCCTGGCCGGCGCCGCGTTCGGCCGGGTACTGCTCGCGATCCTCACCGTGGGGCTGCTGCTGCTGACCCTGTGGCGGCTCGCCGAGGCCGTCTGGGGCGAGCCCGGCCACGGTGGCCATCCCGGCACGAAGCGGCGACTGACGTCGATCGCGCAGGCGATCTGCTTCGCCGCGCTGACCGCGACCACGGCGCGAACGGTGCTGTCCGACCGCGCACCGTCCAGCGGGCACAGCGAGCAGCGGGCGACGTCGACCGCGCTGAGCCTGCCGGGCGGGCGGTTCCTGGTCGGCGCGATCGGCGTCGGGGTGGTCGCGCTCGGCATCGGCATGCTCTGCTACGGCCTGCTCCGCCGGTTCGAGCGCGCCATGCAACTGGACCGGCTGGGCCACCGGGCCCGCCGCGCCGTGCTCGCCGTCGGCGCGATCGGGCACGTCGCCAAGGGCGTCGCGTACGGCATCGTCGGCGTGCTGCTGACCATCTCGGCGGTCACCTACCAGCCGCACCACAGCCGCGGGCTGGACCAGGCGCTGCGGGTACTGGCCGGCCAGCCGCACGGCCGGGTGCTGCTGTGCCTGGTGGCGTTCGGGATCGGCTGCTTCGGCGTGCTGTGCTTCGTCCGCGCCCGCTACCAGCGACGCTGAGCGATCCCGCACGACGGCACGTCACCGGCGGCGTCAGGGGGCCGCGTCGCCACCGGGCAGCCGCGAGCGCGCCGGTCAGTGCGCGATGACCAGCTCGTACGAGTGGAGCCGGGCCTTGTGGTCCCAGGCCTGGGTGGTGACCATCAGCTCCTGCGCACCGGTCTTCGCAACCAGTTCGGTCAGCTGGTGCGCCACCTGGTCCGGGTCGCCGACGACGGTGTGCTGGCCACGCTGCTCCATCAACTGCCGGTCCAGCGACGTGTACGGGTAGTTCGCCGCCTGCTCGGGGCTGGGCAGCGGGCCCGGCCGACCGGTGCGCAGCTGCAGGAACGACAGCTCCTGCGAGCTCGCCATCCGCCGCGCCTCGTCCTCGGTGTCGGCGCAGAACACCGACACCCCGAGCATCACGTACGGCTCGGCCAGGTCCGGCGACGGCCGGAACGACGAGCGGTACAGTTCCACCGCCGGCAGCGTGTTGTCGCCGGCGAAGTGGTGCGCGAACGAGAACGGCATGCCGAGCGCGCCGGCCAGCTGCGCCGAGTAGCCGGACGAGCCGAGCAGCCAGATCGGCGGCCGATAGCCCTTGCCCGGCACGGCGGTGATCGCGCCGTACGGGTGGTCGTCCGGGAACTCGCCGTCCAGGAAGCCGATCAGCTCGCCGAGCTGGCGCGGGAACTCGTCCGCGGCGGGCGAGGCGTCCCGGCGCAGCGCGTGCGCGGTGACCTGGTCGGTACCGGGGGCTCGACCGAGCCCGAGGTCGATCCGCCCGTCGTGCAGCGCGGACAGCATGCCGAACTGTTCGGCCACCACCAGCGGCGCGTGGTTGGGCAGCATCACCCCGCCGGAGCCGACCCGGATGCGCTCGGTCGCGCTCGCCAGGTGCCCGATCAGCACCGGCGGGGACGAGCTCGCGATGCCCGGCATGTTGTGGTGCTCGGCCACCCAGTACCGGTGGTAACCAAGCCGTTCCGCCAGCCGTACCAGCTCGACGCTGTTGCGCAACGCGTCGGCCGGCGTCGATCCGTCCGGTACCGGCGCCAGGTCCAGCACCGACAGCTTCACCTCGTCAGACACAGCCACGTGACGTGCAACGCGCCGCGCTCCCGGCGCGTTCCCGGGTACGGCGGTCGGTAGGCGGGATCACAGCGCCGCCGCCAGCCCGGCGTGCCGGACCACGCCTCGGACCAGCCGGGCACCGCAACCCGGCATGTCCGGACCATGCCTCCGTCGGCACGGCGGGCCGGGCCGCGCCGCGGACCAGCCGGGCCACACGGCGGGCACGGACCACGCCTCGGACCAGCCGGGCCACTGCGGTGTGCCGGGTCGACGCTCCCCGGCTGGCCGCGGGGGGCCGTCAGCCCGGCACGGTGGCCAGGTCGGTGAGGATTCCGCGGGCGTGGCCGGTCAGGTACCACTCGTGCCGGTACGTGTCGGCGAAGCCGTCGCCGCCGACCGCCGCCGGCGCGATCTGGCTGGCGTGCGCGGACATCGCGGCCCGCTTCGCGGCGAGTTCGGCGTCGGTCGCGGTCAACCGCACCGGAATCTCGTGCCCGGCCCGTCCGTAGTCACCGGTGTGCCCGCTCGCCGCGTCGATCAGGTGGGTACCGCCACGTCGGTGCAGGTGGTCCCGGTCCACCGTCGCCTCGTACGACACGGCGCCGGTCATCGCCGCCGCCAGCGCGCCGATCCGGTGCACCGCAACGTGATCCGGGTGACCGTAGATGCCGCGGTCGTCGTAGTGCAGCACGGTGTCGGCCCGTTCGGCGTCGATCACCTCGGCGAGCCGCCGGGCCAGCCGGTCGGTCCGCCCCCGGGCCAGCGCCCGCGGATGCCGGGCCGACGGCCACCCCGCCATGCCCGAGTCGCGCCGGCCGAGCAGTACCAGCCGGGAGACGCCGAGCAGCTCGGCCGCGGCCTCCAGCT
The DNA here is from genome assembly GCF_018324685.1 of Actinocatenispora sera. Lineage (NCBI taxonomy): Bacteria > Bacillati > Actinomycetota > Actinomycetes > Micromonosporales > Micromonosporaceae > Actinocatenispora > Actinocatenispora sera. Next base: position 941,526 of record NZ_AP023354.1, read on the forward strand.
CGGCCAGCCGGCGGCGGTGCACGGTCTCGCCGGGGCGCAGCGGGGCGAGCCGCTCGCCGAGCTCACCGCCGGTGGCCATGACGAGTACCACCCGGGCGCCACGGTCGGCGAGCCGGCGCATGGTGGCCGCGGTGAAGATCGCCTCGTCGTCGGGGTGCGCGTGCAGAACGACGACGGCGCGGCCGGACAGGTCGGGCGCGCCGGCGGAGGCGGGCACGCGGGTACGGGCAGGGCGGGAGGCACGCAGGGCCGAAGACATGGGTACGCTCGCTGACTCGACGGGAGCCCGGTGGCAGACCGGGCGGGGCGCGGGAGATCAGCGGCAACAACACGGACACGCGGCGGCGACAATCGGCGCGAAGCCGGTCGCGGTGCAGCGCAGGTCCGTCATGACCGAGGATTCTGCCACGACCGCGGGCCGGCCCGCCAGGACACCCCGGACACCGGCCCGCGATCCGCCGAACGCGACTCGCCGCCCCGGGCCGGACCGGACAGCCGGTCCGGCGTCGGCGGCGGCCCGGGTCAGGCGGCAGCGAGGATCCAGCGGTGCCCGAAGGGGTCGGCGATGCGTCCCATCCGGCCGTACTCGTGGTCGCTCAGCGGAAAGATCTCGGTACCGCCGGCATCGATCGCCCGCTGCCAGACGGCGTCCACGTCGGGCAGCCGCAGCGCGAGGATGACCGGTACCGCCCCGTCCGGTGCGGGATCGACGTCGTCGGCGTCCTTGACGGCGAACTCGCTGGTACCGACGGAGAGATCGGCGTGCACGATGCGGCCGGCGTCGCGGTAGCGGCTCAGTTCGGTCGCGCCGAACGCCTGCCGGTAGTAGTCGATGGCGGCGGCCGCGTCCCGGACCGCCAGGGTGGGTGCGAGTGTGCTGTCCATGCCTGCCATCGTGGCGCCGCGGGCGGCACCGGTATTGGAAAAACCCGACCGCTCAGCCCGATGCGACCGGCAGGTGGTTGGGCATGCCCGCCGCGCGCGGCCGGTACCGGGTGGGCGTGACCGAGGCGAACGTCCGGAAGTCGTGGATCAGGTGCGACTGGTCGACGTACCCGTGTGTGGCGGCCAGTCCGGCCCAGTCGATCCGGACCGCGCCCGCCGGCAGCGCCGCGCAGCCGGCGGCGACCCGCTGGAACCGGCGGATCCGCGCGTACCGCTTCGGGGTGTAGCCCGTGTGGGCGGCGAACCGGCGGGCCAGCCCCCGGTCGGTACGGCCCAGCCGGTCCGCGACGGTCGCCACCGGCAGCCCGCGCTCCAGCGCCCTGGCCGCCGCGCCCACGAGCGGATCCGGTCCGGCCGGCCGGTCTCGCAGCCGGGCCAGCAGCAGCTCGGCCATTGCGGCCAGCCGCCCGCGCGGGGTCGGGTAGCCGCGCAGCCGCTCCGCGAGCGTCGCGCCGTCCCGGCCCCACAGCTCGTCCAGCGGCAGATCGCCGGTGGCGTCCGGAGTACCGAAGAACGGGAAGCCGCCGCCGGGCCGGAAGCAGACGCCGACGACCTGCCGCTGCTCGGCGGTGTCGATGCACAGCGGCGCGGCGTTGGCCCCGGACACCGTCGCCGCGGGCAGCCGGTGCACCCGGGCGAAGCCCGGACCGTCGTACCAGCGTTGCTCGTCCTCGGCGAGGTTGACGATCAGCTGCTGCCGCCCGGTCGGCAGGGCCAGCTCCAGCGCGGCGTCGAGCGGTTCGTCGTACCAGTAGAGGTTCGTGACGAACGGGGCGAGCGGCGCCGGCGGCGGCATCGTCAACAGCATCGCCTGCCAGACTACGACGCCGCGGGCCGGCCGAGCGGGTCAGCGGCGACGACGCGCGGACGGGCCGGGGCAGTTGCGACGTGGGTCAGCTGGCCGGGGCGAGCGGCCGGCGGTGGTCCTCGACGAGCTCCAGATCGGCCAGGTTGACCAGCTCGGCCACCTCGTCCACCGACCGGCACACCGCCACCTGGTAGCCGTTGTGTGACACGCGCAGCAGATCGCGGGGCCGGCCGTCCTCGGCTGCGGTCCCGATCATGTGCTCGACGGTCCAGCGCCCGTCCCTGCTGCGGTACATCGTCTTCGACGGTAAGCCGGATTCCTTGGCGTGGCCTGGAAAAAGGGCCTCGATGTAACGGAGGAAACGGCCAGGGCGTCGCCCCGGCCACACTTCTGCCGGTACGGACGACCGACCCCACCGTTCGGCCTACTCACCGACCAGCCGAACGGGCCAATCCGGTTAGGGATCCTGGCAGAACGGGGTCGAACGGCCGGACCGAAAGGCACCGGTGGGGCATACCGGGCGGCGGTCGTCAGACCTCGCTTCTACGATGCGACCATGCCCATGTCCGTTGCCGATCATCTCGCCACGCTGCGCGCCGAGGGCGAGTTGCTCGCCGCGGCCGCCGACCGCACCGACCTCGACACCCCCGTCCCGACCTGCCCCGACTGGACGCTGCGCGACCTGCTGCGCCACATCGGCGGGGTGCACCGCTGGGCCGGCTACTACGTGACCACGGGATATGCCGAGGAGACCAGCGAGGAGCTCGACCGCGAGCTGATGGAGACCTGGGGCGACGACGCCGAGCTGGTCGGCTGGTTCCGCGCCGGGCATGCCGCGCTCGTCACGGCGCTGACCGAGGCGCCCGATTCGTTGGCCTGCTGGACGTTCCTGCCCGCGCCGTCGCCGCTGGCGTTCTGGGCCCGGCGGCAGGCGCACGAGACGGCGATCCACCGGGTCGACGCGCAGGCCGCGGCGGGCCGGATCACCGGCGTCGCACCCGAGTTCGGCGCCGACGGTCTGGACGAACTCCTGCTCCGCTTCCTCACCCGCCGCCGGCACCGCCCGGACGGCTGGGGCGCGCCGACCCGGCTGGGGCTGACCGCCACCGACATCGACCGGCGCTGGCTCGTGACGATCTCCGAGTCCGGTGTCCGAGGCGACGATCGGCCCGACGCCGCCGCCTGCGCCGCGGCCGACTGCGTGATCACCGCGACCGCGTCCGACCTGTACCACCTGATGTGGAACCGGCGCGACCACGCCGGTCTGACCGTCACGGGTCGTCCCGATGTCCTCGACCGGTGGCGCACCACCATGGCGGTCCGCTGGTCCTGACGCGGTTCGCCGCGGCCGGTCAGCCCGCGACGCCGACCACGACGAACATGAAGGCCATCCCCAGTACGGTCATGCCGAGGGTGAGGCGGCTGGGGTGCCGGGCGTGCGCCTCGGGCAGGATGTCGCTGGTCGCGATGTAGAGCAGGAATCCGGCGAAGAAGCCGAGATAGAGCCCCAACACCGACTGCGGTACGTGCACGAACAGCGTCACCGCCGCCCCGGCCACCGGCGCCACCGCGTCCAGGCACAGCAGGGTGAGCGCGCGGCGATGGGCGTTGCCGTACAGCGAGGTGATGGTGAAGGTGTTGAAGCCGTCGGCGAAGTCGTGCGCGATGACGGCGATCGCCACGGTGGCACCGATCGCGGTACTCGCCTGGAAGCCGAGGCCGATCCCGAGCCCGTCCAGGAAGCTGTGCGCGACCAGTGCCGAGGCGGCGAGGACCCCGACGGTCGGGTAGTGGTGGCCGTGCGACTCGTACTCGTGCTCGTGGCCGCGGTGCACCGCGGTGCCACGTTCGACGATGTGCAGGGTGAGGAACCCGGCGGCGAACGTGATCATCACGGCGGGCACGCCGAGCACGTGGTAGGCGTTCTGCTCGAACATCTCCGGCAGCAGGTCGAACGCCACGACGCCCAGCAGTACGCCGGCCGCGAGGCCGAGGATCAGGTGCAGCTTGTCCCGGGCCCGGAGCGCGACGAGGCCACCCGCGAGGGTGGCCACCAGGGACAACAGCGTGACGAGTACCGCCATGCCGCCCAGCATATTCGACAACGATTTTCTCTTTCACTGGGCCGCCCGCGATCTCGATCACTGCCCAGCCGTTACCCGGCTGCGCGACTCGCTCGACTGAGACGATCGAGCAAGGCGTTGCTAGGCTGCGGCGATGGCCGGAGGCAACAACAAGGGCAACCGCGAGGCGCTGCTCGACGGCGCGAAACGGTGCCTGCTGGAGAAGGGGTTCGACCGCAGCTCGGTGCGCGACATCGCGACGGCCGCCGGGGTCTCCACCGCCGCGATCGGCTACCACTTCGGATCCCGGGAGAAGCTGCTGTTCCAGGCGCTGTTCGCGCTCATCGACGAGTGGGGCGACAAGGCCGGCCGGGCGCTCGTCTCGGCCGACGACCCCGACGCGGACGTGGTGGAGCGATACGTGCGCAGCTGGGACGAGCTGATCGCGCAGGCCCGCGCGCACCCCGACCTGTGGCTGACCTCGGTCGACCTGTTCATGCAGGCGCGCCGGAACCCGGACCTGCTGCCGCAGTTGGCCGACGGGATGCGGCAGGGCCGCACCGGCTCCGCCGCGACCATCCTCAGCGTGCCCGAGGACGAGGTCTCCGACGAGGCGGCGCGCACGGTCGGGATGGTGCAGATGGCACTGATGTCCGGCGTCGTCATCCAGGCGCTCGCCGACCCGGAGCACCCGCCGACCGGCGCCGCCGTACTGGCCGGCCTGCGCGCCCTCGCCGACCTCGGAAAGTGACCCCGGCGCCGGGACCCGAAGCCGCCCGGGCGCCGCAACGGACCCGGAAGGGCCGCACACGAACTCGGCCCGCCACCTCGCAGGTGCCGGGCCGAGCGGGTGGTACGGCGACGGTCAGGCGAGCACGTCGGCGACCGGACGGAACGGCAGGTCGTGCGCGGCGGCGACCGGCTCGTTGGTGAGCTGGCCGGCGTGCGTGTTGAGCCCCTGCGCGAGCGCCGGGTCGTCGGCCAGCGCGGCGCGCCATCCCTTGTCCGCCAACGCAACCGCGTACGGCATGGTCACGTTGGTGAGCGCGAACGTGGAGGTGTTCGGCACCGCGCCCGGCATGTTCGCCACGCAGTAGAAGATGCTGTCGTGCACCCGGTAGGTCGGGTCGGCGTGCGTGGTCGGGCGGGAGTCCTCGAAGCAGCCGCCCTGGTCGATCGAGATGTCCACCAGCACGCTGCCCGGCCGCATCCGGGACACCAGCTCGTTGCTGACCAGCTTCGGCGCCTTCGCGCCCGGCACCAGGACCGCACCGATCACCAGGTCGGCGTCGGTGACCTCCTTCTCCAGCTGGAACGCGTTCGAGGCGACGGTGTGGATCCGCCCCTCGTACAGGTGGTCCAGCTCGCGCAGCTTCTCCACGTTGAGGTCGAGCACGGTCACGTCGGCGCGCATGCCGACCGCGATCTCGACCGCGTTGCGGCCGGCGACACCCGCGCCGAGCACGACGACCTTCGCCGGCGTGACCCCCGGTACGCCGCCGGGCAGCACGCCGCGGCCACCGGCGAACCGCATCAGGTGGTACGCGCCGACCTGCGGGGCGATCCGGCCGGCGACCTCGCTCATCGGGGCCAGCAGCGGCAGCGAGCGGTCGGCGAGCTGCACCGTCTCGTAGGCCACCGAGGTGACCTTGCGGTCCAGCAGCGCGTCGGTGCACTCCCGGGACGCGGCGAGGTGCAGGTAGGTGAAGAGCACCTGACCCTCGCGCATCCGGTGGTACTCCTCGGCGACCGGCTCCTTGACCTTGAGCACCAGGTCCGCCTCGGCCCACACCGCGTCGGCGGTGTCGCCGATCTTGGCACCGGCGTGCAGGAACTCGTCGTCCGGGATGGACGAGCCGACGCCCGCGCCGCGCTCGATGACCACCTCGTGCCCGTGCGTGACCAGTTCGTGCACCCCGGCCGGGGTGATCGCGACCCGGAACTCGTTGTTCTTGACCTCGCGTGGAACGCCGACCTTCATGACGCACTGTCCTTCCGACTGCAGGCACCGTTGCCTGGGAGAGGTCGTGCGGATCGGGCTCGACCGACCTCTGCTTGAGCTGATCACCGGTTCAACGACACGAGTCGTTCGAGGGTCGCCCGTGTCGACACCTCTGCGGTAATGGTCCGGCCTGAGGTGACCGTCGGTCATCGTTCCGGCAAAACGAGCCCAAGGCCGATCATTGTGCGCCGGGCACAACTCAACCGTGCAACCTGCCGGCATAAAGCTGGATCTGTAGTGCCAAGCGCACGTCCGGTGCATCAAGGTCCACCGGGAGCGCGGCACGCAGCCGGCGCATCCGGTAGCGGAAGGTGTTCGGATGTACGTGCAGCTGCCGGCTCGCCGCCGCCGGATCACCCGGGTGCGCGAGGTACGCCCGGAGCGTCTCGGCGTACCAGCCGCCACGCGAGTCGTCGGTCGCGAGCAGCGCGCCGAGCGGGCCGATCGCGAGCAGGTCGCCCAGCGGCACCGCGCCGGTGACCAGGTCGAGTACGGCCGCCGCCCAGGAGTCCTCGTGCGCGGCGACCGGCCCGGTGACGAAGCCCCGGTCGATCAGCCGCAGCAGCGCCGCGGCCTGCACGGTCGAGCGGTGCAGCTCGCCGAGCCGGTCGACCGGGCCGCCGGCCGCGACCCGTACGTCCGGCTCGGTGCGCGCCAGCTCGGTGCCGAGCTTCGCCAGCCACGGCCAGGAGCCGGTGTCACCGTGCTCGGTCACCACCGCGTACAGCCGGCCCTCGTACTCGGTGATCGCCGGCCGCCGCCAGCCCCGGCTGCGGCCGATCGACTCCCACAGCGCCTGCAGCCGGTCCGCGTGCCGGGGCGTACCGGGGTGCGGGTCGTCCGGCGCGGCCAGATCCAGCGCCACCGCCCGGTACGGGCCCGGCGGCAGGGCCAGGTCGGCCGGGTCGTCGGCCCCGGTACCGGACAGGGCGGCGCGCAGCCGGTCGGCGGCGACCCGGCGGGCCACGTCGGCGGCGGCCCGCACCCGCAGCAGGTGCAGCGCCACCACGCTCGCGGTGTCGGCGAACGCCTGGACCCGCTCCTCCGGCGGCCGTTCCGGCACCAGCGCCCAGATCGAGCCGAGCAGCTGCCCGGACAGCCGTACCGGCACGATGAGCCGGGGCATCGTGCCGTCCGGCTGCTCCGGTACGAAGATGGGCTCGGAACCGCTGCCGAGCCGGCGGAACACGCCGCGGGAGCGGAACTGGCGCAGCACGTCGGCGGGCACCCGGCGGCCGACGATAGTGGACAGCCGGGCCGCGTCCGCCTGTTCCTGCCGCTTCGAGTAGGCGAGCACCCGGGAGAACTCGTCCTCGATGGTGACCGGCGCGTCGATCACCGCGGCGGCCGCGTCGGCCAGCGTGAACAGGTCCTGGAACGCCGGCGAGTCGACCGAGCCGGCGGGCGCAGCGACGGTACCGGTGTCGACCAGGCTGCGCAGCAGCCACACCACTTGGGCCCAGGACACCTGCCGGCGGGCGGTCACCAGCGGCAGCCGCAGCTCCCGGGCCCTGGCTCGGACGGCCGCCTCGCGGGCGACCGGTGGCCGCAGCAGCAGCGCCGCCGCGCCCCGGTCGGCGCACCGTTCCAGTACGGCCAGCGCCGCCGGCACGTCGTGTACGGCGACGCCGAGGACCAGGTCGCCGGGGTGGATGCGGTCCACGTCGGACGGGTCGGGGTCGGCGACGACCACGTCGCGCACCCCCGGATCGGTACCGACCTCGACCGGGTCGAGCAGCCCCGGGCCGAGCGCGTCGAGCACCCACCGCAGCCCGATCACCGCGCCTCCCGCCGTCGTCGTCGCCCCCATTCTGTCCCGGTACCACCGTGTACCGATCGGCGAGCCGGGTACCCGGTGTGGTGAGTACGACGGTTTCGACCGGGCACCAACCGGGTAATCTGGAATCGTTCCAGATTATGGCGCCCCGGCCCGCCGGGGCACAAAGGACGGATCACAAGGGGGAGAGATCATGGCAGCCGTCACCGGCCCACTGTCCGACGAGGCGCGCAAGGTCACCGGCGATGCCCTGCAGTCGGCGCTGGTCGACCTGATCGACCTGTCGCTGTCGGCCAAGCAGGCGCACTGGAACCTGATCGGCCCGCACTTCCGGTCGCTGCACCTGCAGCTCGACGACGTCGTCGACATCGCCCGCAAGCACATGGACATCGTCGCCGAGCGGGCCGTCGCCATCGGCGTCAACCCGGACGGGCGCGCCGAGACGGTCGCCAAGTCGGCGCACACCAAGCAGCTGCCCGACGGGTACGTGCAGGACCGCGACGTGATCGAGTACTTCACCAGCCTGCTGGCCGACATCGTGCAGCGGTTCCGCACCCGGGTACGCGACACCGACGAGCCCGACCCGATCACCCAGGACCTGCTGATCGCCGCGACCCAGGACCTCGAACAGCAGCACTGGATGATCCAGGCCCAGAAGTAGCCGCCGAGAGAGTTGATCAAGGACTGAGTTAGTTGATCAAGGGATCGGGACACGTTTGCCCAGGCCGATCCGCACCGATCCCTTGATCAACCGGGCCAGCGCGGCGCGGCCGCGCCCGCGCCGTGCCACGCCGTGCCGGGCTGGGCCGCGCGCCGGGGCGGCGTCGATCAAGGACCGGGAGTGTTGATCAAGGGATCGGGACACGTTCGGCCAGGTCGGTCCGCACGGATCCCTTGATCAACTACGCCGGGGCTTGATCAGGCGTCGAAGGCGGCACCGGCGGCGGTCGGGTCGCCTGCGGCGATCGCCTGGTAGATCGCCCGATGACGCTCGTACAGGCCGGGCGGCGGCACCGCGTCGGCCGAATCCGGCCGGTCCGGCCAGACCAGCTGCGCCTTGCGCAGCGCGCCCACGACGCCGGACCGCAGCAGGGTCAGCGCCGGGCTGGCTGCCGCCTCGATCATCGCGTCGTGGAACTCCTCGTGCGCGGTCAGCACGGCGTTCGGCCGAACGTCCCGCATCCCCTCCAGCGCCTGGCGCAGCGCCGCCAGCTGGGCGTGGTCGGCCTGCGTGGCCGCCTCCCGGGCCGCCTGCCGGTCCAGCGCGTCCAGCGCGGTGAACATCGACTCGGCCGGCAGCCCGGAGAACGTCACCGCGACACCGAGGGTACGAGTCAGCGCCTGCGGGTTCAGCGCCTCCACGTACGTACCGGAGCCGGATCGGCGCCGCAGGATGCCGGCCGACTCGAGGAACCGCAACCGGTCCCGCAGCGCGGTACGGCTGACGCCGAGGCGGGTGGCAAGCTCACGCTCGGCCGGTAGCCGCTCGCCCGGCCGGATCTCCCGGATGATCGCGGCGAGCCGCATCGCGAGCGGATCGGCCAGCGCGTCCGGTGGATCGGCGAGCGGCCCGTCACCCGTGTACCCGTAGCTCATGGCCCGCATTGTTCCGTGTACTGAGCGGATGTGCGGCCCCCGTACGGCAGGTTTGACCGAATCTTGCCCGCCCGCCCGTCGATCTTGGCCCTGCGGCGCGCCGATCGCGGCCTCGTGGCGGCGCCCAGCCGCGCCGATCGCGGCCTCGTGGCGGCGCCCAGCCGCGCGATCCGGCCGGTGGCGGCGCCCAGCCGCGCCGATCCGGCCGGCGGCGGCGCCCAGCCGCGCCGATCCGGGCCGGCGGCGGCGCCATCCTCCCGCCGGTCGTGGACTCGTGGCGCCGCGCCGAGCTCGGGCCCGCGGCGGCGCGCCGTCGAGGACACGCCGCACGCAGGTTCTCGACCAGCGGGGACGAGCGGGCGGGTTCCTGATCGACGCGACGAGGCCGCATCGGCGAGCGATGCGGCCTCGAAACGCAAGCCCGGGCGGACCCACGACCGCGGAAAGCTTCGTTCTTCCCCCCGTCGTGCAGCCCGCCCGGCTGCCGGTGTCTCGCCCCCCTGGCCGGTGCCACCCCCCAGTTGCGCCGGCCGCAAGACACCCTGGTCGTCGCGATTTATTCCCGTCGATCGGTACGACCACCTACAAGGTTGGTAGCACCGCGCATGGTTGTCAAGAGTTGCCGACGAATTACTCGGCGTAATTTTGCCAGGTGGAGATGGGTGGGTTTGGTATCCAGAGTCGCTACCCGGCAATGGTCGACCGCTGGATCATGCAGGAGAGGCGGGCCGTGCAGACCCGCCGGCCGGCGTCGTCGACGACCTCGATCTCGTACGTCGCGAGGCTGCGTCCGAGCCGCAGCGCCGTCGCGGTGGCGGTGACCGAGCCGTCCCGCACGCCGAGGTGGTGGCTCGCGTTGAGCTCGATGCCGACCGCGCGCCCACCCGGCCCGGCGTGCAGCGCCGCCCCGACCGACCCGACGGTCTCCGCCAGCACGCAGGACGCGCCGCCGTGCAGCAGCCCGTACGGCTGGGTGTTGCCGACGACCGGCATCCGGCCGACGACCCGGTCCGGGGCGGCCGACAGCACCTCGACCCCCATCCGGTCGGCGAGCGCCCCCATGCTCTCGAAGACCTCGCTCAGCGTCGCCGCCGTCACTGCCCGCTCGTCCACGCCCGCCGCGGCCCGCTCGTGCACACCCGCCGTCTCGCCCGCGTCCACCGCGCCGCCCCTGACCGTCTCGTCGTCCGCCATGCCGGCGACGCTACCCGCCTGCCGCCCGGCCGGGAACGTCGTGCCACGACACGTGCCGCACACCACCACGCCGGTACGAACGATCCGGGCACTCGCCGCGATCGGTTCTACTCTCCAGCAACGGATCCAAGGCGGGACAGCACCAGATTCGTTGGCAGGTAACCGGACCGGAGACCCCACGCACTCGGCACGCCTCCGGTCGTGACCCCGACGGCGCGATCGACTCGACGAAGTACGCCGCCATCGTCCACTATGGACTATCAAGTGCCACGCCGCACCCCAGCAGCGGCAACCGATCCATCACTGATGAGTCCATAGTGGATAGTTTCGATTCGGGCCGGGATCGATGGGTTCAGCCAGGCACGGTCCGCCGCGCCTCGGTGAGACTGCCGTCGGCGACGTACGAGTAGAACCGGTCGGTGTCGCCGGACAGGTACCCGAGGAGCGGCTCGCGCATGGCCGGAAAGGGCAGGGTCGCGATCCGTTCCCGGGCGGTCGACAGCGGAACGAACTCGCTGGCGACGACCTCGCCGGCCGGATCACCGGCGAACCCGTCGACCGCCGACCAGCCGGCCACGACGAAAACGTGCGCCGTGGACAGGAACGACGGCGTGCACAGCTCGGTCACGTGCGCGAGCCGCACCACCGGGCCGGGCCGCAGGCCGGTCTCCTCGACCAGCTCGCGGCTCAGCGCGGCGAGCAGTGACTCGCCGTCCTCGACCGTCCCGCCGGGCAGGCTCCAGAAACCCCGGACGCGGAACTGCTGGCGCACCAACAGCAGCCGGTCGTCCCGGACCAGGATCCCTGCCACCGCTGCGATCCGCCGCACGCTCAGCCCCGGAGGGCGATCAGGTGCAGCAGCGGGGCGACCGCGCGGTACGGGTCGGTGCGGCCGGCGCGGTCCTCCGCGTCCAGGATGGCGGCGAACGTCTCGTCGTCGGGCACCGGGCTGTCCGCGGCGAGGGTGTCGGTGAACACCCGCACGCCGTACCAGGTGGGTACGGACAGGCCGAGACCGGCCAGCGCGGCGGTCAGGTCGGCGCGGCGGTCGGCGCGGGCCTGCACGCCGATCCGGTTCAGGTAGCCGGCCTGCGTGAACGCGCGGCGCGCGGCGGTCCAGTCACCCGTGAGCCCGGGCCGCATCGCGAGCGCGTCCCCGTTGCGTACCAGCAGGGACAGCACCCCGCCGGGTGCGAGCACCCGGGCCAGGTCGGCGAGCAGCGGGGCCGGATCGTCGAAGTACATGAGCACGCCGTGGCACAGCACCACGTCGAAGCTCGCCGGCCCGAACAGCCCGCCCCGACCCCCGCCGGCCGGCTCGCCCCCAGCAGGCACGGCACCACCAGCCACACCGGCACGCCGTCCCCCGGCAGGCACACCGCCGGCAGCCACATCGGCGCGCTCGTCCCCGGCAGCCACATCGGCACGCTCGTCCCTGGCCGGCCCGCCGGGCGGCGGGTCCCCGGCGGGCGCGTGCAGTTGGGCGATATCGGCGCGCACCAGCGTGACCCGGTCGCGTACCGTGGCCGGTTCGACGCTCAGCGCCGCCTCGAAGTCGGCCAGCAGCCGGTCGGACCCGTCGAGGCCGGTCACCCGGTGCCCGCGCCGGGCCAGCCGCAGCGCCTGGGTGCCCTGGCCGCAGCCGACGTCGAGCACCCGCCGCGGTGGCGCGTCCGGTACCTGCTCGGCCAGTTGCCGCGCCACGAGCTCCTGCCGAACCGCCTGCCGCAGCGACCCGAGGCGGGCCCGCCACTCCGGCTCGCCGGCGGCGAACCCGGTCACGACCGGTCCAGGAACGCGGTCATTCGACGGCGCTTCTCGTCGTCCTCGAACAGCACCGCCTGGGCCAGCTGCTCGATCTGCGGGTGCGCGTCGGCCGGCGCGTCGACGGCAAGCTTGGTGAGCCGCAACGCGAGCGGTGAGACCTTCGCCATCCGGTCCAGCAGCGCGTGCGCGGTCGCCAGCAGCTCGTCGGCCGGCACCACCTGCGACACCAGCCGTACCGCCAGCGCGTCCGCGGCGGTGAGCCGGCGGCCGGTGTACAGCAGTTCCTTGGCGAGCGACTCGCCGACCAGCTGCGGCAGCCGGTAGAGCGCGCCGGCGCCGGCGACGATGCCGAGCCGCACCTCGGGCTGGCCGAAGAAGCTGCGGTCGGTGCAGATCCGCACGTCGCAGGCGTAGCAGAGTTCGGCGCCGCCACCCAGCGCCGGCCCGTCGACGGCGGCGACGCTCGGCATCGGCAGCGACCGGATGTGCTGCATGATGCCGTGGTTGATGCCCGCGAGCGCGTCGTACCGGTCACGGTCGCGCAGCTGCGCGATGTCCACCCCAGCCGCGAAGATCCCGTCGGTACCGCCGGTGAGCAGCAGCAGTTTCGGCTCGCGGGTGAGCTTGTCGCACACCGCGTGCAACTCGTCGACCATCTCCGCGTCGATCGCGTTGCGCTTGTCCGGCCGGTGCAGCGTGACGACCACCCGGTCGTCTCGCTCGTCGACCAGCAGCGTCCGGTAGTCCGTCACCGTCCCCCTCCGTTCGCCGCGCCGGGTCGGCGTCGCCGGTGCTCATCGACGACCTCCGGCCCAGCGGCCCGCCGACCGCGCCCGGCGTTACTCATCGACGACCTTCTTGCCGTCGACCCAGCGGTAGAAGCCCTGGCCGGACTTGCGGCCGAGCCGGCCCTCGGCGACCATCCGCTGCAACAGGTCCGGCGGCGCGAACCGGTCCCCGTACGCCTCCCGCAGCGTCTCGGCGATCGCCAGCCGCACGTCCAGCCCGACCACGTCGGTCAACTCCAGCGGGCCCATCGGATGCCGGTACCCGAGGGTCATCGCGGTGTCGATGTCGGCCGGGCTCGCGACCTTGGCCTCGACCATCCGGATCGCCTCCAGGCCAAGCGCCACGCCGAGCCGGGAGGACGCGAACCCGGGTGCATCGGCCACCACGATCGGCTCCTTGCCCAGCCGTACCGCGAGGGCCAGCGCCGCGTCCGTGGTGGCCGCCGCGGTGTCCGGGCCGACCACGACCTCCAGCAGCCGCATCGACCAGACCGGGTTGAAGAAGTGCAGCCCGCAGAACCGGTCCGGGCTGGCCAGGACGGCGGCCAGCGCGCCGATCGCGATGCTGGAGGTGTTGCTGGCCAACAGATCCGGCCGCAGCCGCTCCGCCTCGCGCAGCACCTGCCGCTTCAGCTCGACCCGCTCCGGTACCGCCTCGATCACCACGGACGGCTCCGAAGGCAGGTCGGCCAGCGCGGTCGCGGTGGTCAGCCGGTCCCGGGCGGCGGCCGCGTCGGCGGCGTCCTGCCGGCCGGTGCGCACCGCCTTGTCCCACCGGGCGGCCAGCGTCGCGAGCGCCGCGGCGGCCCGGCCGCCGTCGACCTCGACCAGCTCGACCTGGTACCCGGCGTTCGCGGCGACGTAGCCGATCCCGCTGCCCATCGTGCCGCCTCCGATCACCACCAGCCGCTCGGCCACCCGTACCTCCCACCGCTCGACGACGCTGTCGAGCCGACCCTACCGGCGCCGCTGTGCACCACCGCCGGCGTCATCGCGCCGCTGTGCACCACCGCCGGCGTCAGCCCACCGCTGTGCACCATCGCCGGTGTCATCGCGCCGCCGAGCGCCGGGACGGTTGCGGAGTCGGCCGCCGAGCTCGCGATCTCGCGCACGTGTCCACATAGCGACTGGTAGCGTGGATTCGGCCTCTAAGTTCCGATCGTCGTGCCAAGTACCGTTGTGTCATGTCAGGGGAGGCCAAGGCCGCGCCCGAACAGCCGGATTCCTCTGGTCTCGGGTCGTTGCTGAAGGTCTCCGGCGCGGTCGTCGCGCTCCTGGCCGGCATCCACGCGCTGACCGGGTGGAACCCGATCAGCCTCGTTCACCCGGAGCCACGCGCCGAGTTCGTCGTCGTCTCATACGAGTTCGCCGGATCGCCCTGCGATCCCGGCTGTGGCATGCATGCCATCCTGCGCAACAACGGCGGCCGCGCCGGGGCGGCAGAGGCGGTCAGCCGCCGCTGAAGCCGTGCAGCAGGTAGACGACGATCCACAGGGCGGTGGCGAGGACACCGATGGAACTGGCCATGCCGAGCCGGTTGTCCGGGCTGATCCGCTGCCGGCGGGCGGACACGGTACCGATGCCGACCAGGATCAGCGCGATCACCGAGGCACCGGGTACCAGCAGGCCCGCGATGGCGAGGGCGCAGGACCAGCCGCCGAGCGGGGTGCGCTGCTCCCGGCCGTACCGGCTGGCGACCGGGATGCCGAGAGCGACGAGTCGCTGCCGGGCGAGCAGGATCTCCCGGACGCACCGTTCCAGCGCCGGTGTCCGCGGGTTCGGGTTGCGCGCCGCCTCCCAGTACGACGGGTAGCCGCTGCGGCTGATCTCCACCGCGAGCTTCGCCTGCGCCCGCTGCAGCCTGCGTACCGTCCGGTCGGCGCGCAGGCCCGCCTTGGCCGCGGCGCGCTTGCGGGCGGCGCTCCGGCCGCGCGCGGTGACCAGCGCGTCCATCTCGTCCGGCGCGACCAGGATCGGCTCGATGCCGTTCAGCCGGCCCAGGTAGTACCCGGCCTCGTGCCGGCGGGCCACCCGCAGCATCAGCAGCACGGCGACGAACCCCGGGATGCCCTTGATCAGCAGCCCGGCGATCAGGCCGCCGACGCCGATGCCGAACCCGTCCCGCAGCAGCGGCGAGTTCCAGACGAAGTGCAGCGTCCAGGCGCCGAGGTAGGCGAGGACCGCGACGCCGACCCGGATCCGCAGCGGCCGGTCGGTACGAACCACCGCATAGCCGACGCCGGCCCCGACCAGCGCGGTGAACAGCGTGTGGCTCCACAGACCGCCCAGGAACCCCCGGACCAGGAAGGTCGCCACGACCGGCATGATCGTGTCGCCGTCGCCGGCGATTACCACCGAGTTGATGGAGTAGACGAAGTCCTCGACGACCTGGAAGCCGAGACCGACGAGCGCCCCGTAGACGAAGCCGTCCACGACACTGTTGACGTGCCGCTTGGCCAGCAGCACGATCGCGACCACGCCGAGCGCCTTGAGCGTCTCCTCGTTGGTCGGGCCGACGATCGCCGGCGCCCAGCGGTCGGCGAAGCTCGGCGAGAAGACCTTGGCGAGGATCTCCTGGGCCGCGGTGTTGCCGATGTTGGCCATCGCGGTCGCCACCAGCCCGCCCCAGCAGAACGCCGTGGCGAGCAGCACGAACGGTTCTCGTTCCAGCCAGTCGACCTCGCGGACAACCCAGATGAACGGCACCGCGTACGCGGCGAACAGCACGAACGCCACCGCGGAGGCGCGCGGGTACAGCCGGACCGCGTCGGCGAAGATCAGCCCGATCCGCCAGGCGCCGATCGCGACGAGCACGGCGACCATCCACACCGCGGGCATCCGCAGCTGGACCGCGGGGCCGGAGGCGGCCGGCGGCGGCGCCACCGGCGGGCGTTCGGCGATGCCCGCCCGGTGCCGACCGTCATGGGACAGCGGGCGACGCGCACCGAGCCGTTTGGTGATCTTGCGAGTCGGCTCGGCACCGTCCTCGGGTACCGTGCCGGACGTCACGACGCACCGAACCGCACGCTACGGATCATGGCGGTCAGGTCCGTACCCTCCTTGCGCAGGTCCGACCCGTCCCCGGCCATGCTGATCTCGACACCGACGCCGTGATGCCCGAACACCGCGTACGTCCCGTTCCGCCCCGGCGTGGAGTAGCTGCCGGCGAGCCCGGAGACGCCGGTCACGGTCGACGTCGGATGTTCCTCCTGCGAGGTCTGGTACCCGGGATTGCTCTGGATCTTGCGGCGCAGTCGCTCGCTCAGCCCGGCCAGGTCCCCGGCGTACCTGCTGGCCTCGACCACGACCCGGACGCTGCGCACCGAGAAGACCAGCCGGTACAGCGAGGGCTGCGTCTTGGTGACGTCCAGGACGGCGTCCGCCGGCGCGGCCACGGAGACGCCGAGGCCGACGTCGAGCCGTTCGCCGGCACGCAGCGAGCGCCCGGCGGGCAGCGCGTCGTCGATCGTGGGCAGGCCGATCGCGATGGCGGCGACGACGGCGAGTACGGCGAGGCTGCCGTACAGGTTCGGACGGAGCACGGCAATCCCCACCTCACTCTGAGTCGGTGGTGACCAGCAGAAATGTAGCGCATAGCGCCAAATGGTGCGGTCTCGGAGCGCGCTCGGTGACGGCCTGCCTCCCCATCGCCCCACCTCCACCACCGCCATCGCGCCCGGCGGCACCTCTCATCGTCCGTCCGGCCGCCCTGTTGATCAAGGCGTACCGGTGGGCAACTCCCCCATCGTGTTCGGCGGTACGTGTCACAGAACGCACGCGCAGTAGTCGTGACTCGGGAGCCGTAGCCTGCCATGCATGGAGTTCGCCGAAGTCGTCCGGCGTCGCCGGATGGTCCGCAACTACGACCCCGATCGTCCGGTGCCCGCCGACGTCCGAGACCGGATCCTGCGGCACGCGCTGCGCGCGCCGTCCGCCGGGTTCTCCCAGGGCTGGGCCTTCCTCGTACTGGAGTCGGCCGAGGACCGGGCCCGGTTCTGGGCGGCGACCGCGCCGGACGACTCGACGCCGGACGCGCCCTCGAGGTGGCTGGCCCGGATGTCGACCGCACCACTGCTGGTGGTGCCGCTGTCGCACCGGGACGCCTACCTCGACCGGTACGCGGAGCCCGACAAGGGCTGGACCGACCGGGACGAGGCGCGCTGGCCGGTGCCGTACTGGCACATCGACACCGGGTTCGCCGCCCTGCTGATGCTGCTCACCGCGGTCGACGAAGAGCTCGGCGCGTGCTTCTTCGGCATCCCGCCGGAGCGCATCGACGCGTTCCGCGCCGCCTTCGGCGTGCCGGAGCCGTACCAGCCGATCGGTGCGCTCACCATCGGCTACCGGGCGCCCGACCCGCGCTCGCCGTCGCTGCGCCGCGGCCACCGCCCGTTCGACGACGTGGTCCACTTCGGCCGCTGGTGACGCCGCCAGGCCCTGTCGAGCGGGGCGCAAGGTGGCCGGAAAGCGCTGGCCAGGCGGTACCGCACCATGGTCGACGCCGGAACGGCTGGGCGCGCGAAAGGACGCACCCGCCTGGTGGGGGGTGCGTCCTGGTTGCGCCGTGTTCGTGACGGACAGTCGGTGCCGGATCCTCCTCGCCGCCGCTCGGGGGTGTGCGGTACCGACTCGCCACCATCCGCCGCCGGGGCGACGGATCGGTTGTTCTACTCGCCCTGTCGCTGCGTGGGGATCTGCCCCTGGAGCAGAGCCCGCACCTCAGACTCGCGGTAGCGCCGGTGGCCACCAAGCGTCCGGATGGCGCTCAGCTTGCCGGCCTTGGCCCACCGGGTCACGGTCTTCGGGTCGACCCGGAACATCGAGGCCACTTCCGCCGGGGTGAGCAGCGGCTCGGATTCATGCGTACGCGATGCCATCGGTTATTCCTCCTGATTACTCTCAGCCATCGACCGGGGTCCCGCCGGCCGACGCTCTTCCATGGTCCGTCCTGTCCGCGATGTCCGACATGGGCCGAACGGATGAACTGGGCTGGACAACAGGAGGAACTAAGTCCGATCTATCCCCATTAACTGGCGTGCGGTCAGTTGCGGCGTTCCCGTAGCTGCACCTTCCGCCAACGTTCCAGCAGGTCGGAGTAGAGCTCGCCGGCGGCGTCCGTGTCGCCACGGGCCAGTGCGGCCAGGGTGTCCGCCACCACCCGGGGCGAGTCGTCGTCCAGCAACTCACGGTCACCCATCAGGTAGACCAGGCCGCCGTAGTCCAACTCGACTACCGAGCGTGGGTGGAACTTCTCCAACCAGCGCGCGTCGTTCTCCACCGCCAGCGTCATCGGCGCGTGCTCGCCGACGGTCCGGCGCATCACCGCGAGCGCCCGGTGCGCCCGCCGCCGGGCCCGCGCCATCGACGTCCGGTACCGGACGTGCCGCTCGGTCGGGGCCAGCCCGGCGCGGCGCTCGTCGTACTCCACGAAGGCGAACCAGCGGGCCGGGACCACCCAGCCGGACACCAGCTCGTGCAGCAGCTGGTCGTGCTCGGTCAGCGCGGCGCCGCCGGTACGCAGGTCGCCCAGCGGATCGGCCGCGGTGCGCCAGTCGGCCACCACCCGCTCCGCCACCGCGGTCAGGGCCGGCGGCACGAACGCGTCCGCGAGCGCCGCGGGCACCCCGCGCCGGGCCGACAGCACCCCCTGCGCCACTTGGACCCGCAGGTCCCACGGGCAGACCAGGGTCACCTCGCCGTCGGTCACCGAGTACGCCTCGTCGGGCAGCTCGGGCAGCTTGGTCCAGCCGGCGCCCAGCGCCTCCAGCACGGTGCGCCGCTGCCGCGCCGGGCCGAGCGCCTGCGGTACGGCACGATTGGCCGCCAGGTAGCGCCGCCAGTGTTGCTGGCGGGCACGCTCGAACGCGATCAGCGGTTCGTAGACGCGAAGGTACGACGCGAAGGGCGGCACGGCGCCGATCGTGCCACGTCCGAGCCTCTCACCGCCGACGCGGTGTCCGCGAGTTGGGATGCACCGCACCTGTCGCCCCGTACCGGGCGAGCGCGCGCACTACGCTCAGTTGTACCGGCAGACCCGCCGGCGGCGCGCCGCCACCCCACAAGGACGCGGCCGAGGACACGTAGGAGTGACGAAAAGATGGGCGTATTCACCGCCGACAGCGGCCACGAACAGGTCGTCTTCTGTCAGGACAAGCCGTCCGGGCTGAAGGCGATTATCGCGATCTACTCCACCGCGCTCGGCCCGTCCCTCGGTGGCACCCGCTTCTACCCGTACGAGAGCGAAGCCGACGCGGTCCACGACGCGCTCGAGCTGTCCCGCGGCATGGCGTACAAGAACGCGCTGGCCGGGCTGGACCTGGGCGGCGGCAAGGCGGTGATCTGGGGCGACCCGAACACGATCAAGTCCGAGGCGCTGCTGCGCGCGTACGGGCGGTTCGTCGAGTCGCTGGCAGGTCGCTACATCACCGCCTGCGACGTCGGCACCTACGTCGCCGACATGGACATCGTGGCCAAGGAGACCCGGTACGTGACGGGGCGGTCGGTCGAGCACGGCGGCGCCGGCGACTCGTCCATCCTCACCGCGTACGGCGTGTTCCAGGGCATGCGCGCCGCGGCCGAGCACGCCTGGGGCACCCCGACCCTGCGCGGCCGCCGGGTCGGCGTGGCCGGTGTCGGCAAGGTCGGCCGGTACCTGCTGCAGCACCTCACCGAGGACGGCGCCCAGATCGTCGCGACCGACCCGAGCCCGGCCGCGACCGAGTGGATGCGCAGTACGTTCCCGCAGGTCGACGTCGTCGCGGACACCGACGCGCTGCTGGCCTCCGACATCGACGTGTACGCGCCCTGCGCCATGGGCGGCGCCCTGAACGACGAGACGGTGGGCGCGCTGCGCGCCAAGATCGTCTGCGGTGCGGCGAACAACCAGCTGGCCCACCCCGGCGTCGAGAAGGTGCTCGCCGACCGCGGCGTGCTGTACGCGCCGGACTACGTGGTGAACGCCGGCGGTGTGATCCAGGTCGCGGACGAGATCGACGGCTTCAACTTCGACCGGGCCAAGTCGCGGGCCAGCAAGATCTTCGACACCACCAAGGAGATCCTGGCGCTGTCGGACAGCGACGGGGTGCCGCCCGCGGTTGCCGCGGATCGGCTCGCCGAGCGCCGGATGGCCGAGTGCGGTCGGCTGCGTGGCATCCTGCTGCCCGCTCACTGAGCAGCAACCGTACCGCCGGCTCCCAGCGGGGCCGGCCCGGGGCACCGGTCGGTAGCGGCCGGTGACCGTTCGTACCCATTACTTCGACGCCCCCGGTGCGGCATCGCGCCGGGGCCGCTGTGTGGTCTGCCACCGATGGCTCACTCAAGGGTGGGGCGAGGTGCCGAATCCCGGACCGGCGCTGTACCGTATTAGCCACGAGAGATGCCTAAGTCACCGGGGTCGCCTCCGGCACCCCGTCATTACCGCGTGAGGGGGTCGAGCCATGGGGCGCGGCCGAGCTAAGGCCAAGCAGACAAAGGTGGCCCGGCAGCTGAAGTACCACACCCCTGATACCGACCTCGGGGCGCTTGAGCGCGAACTGGGGAGCGGTCCTTCCAACGGGGACGATCTCAACAGCGTGGACGAATACGGCGACTCGTACGACTCGTACGAGGAGGAGTCGGGGCAGCGCGCCGCCAACGGCCGCTGATCGCCTCGCCTTTCGTCCACGCCGACAGGGCCGGTCCTTCCGGCCACCTCGCCGGTCCGCACGAATCCGTGCGGACCGACCGCGTGCCAGCGGCACGGTTCCGACGCGGCAGCCACCGCGATCCACCGTGCCCCGGCACCGGACCCGCGAGTCCGTCGGCGAAAGAGATCGACAGCAGAAACGGGCCACCCGGTCGACGAGGACCGGGTGGCCCGTTGCCTGCCCACCGGGCGCTGCGGCGCCCGGCAGCCGGTCAGGCGGTCGCGGTGGGCTCGCCGGAACTCGGCGCCGCCGGCGGGACCTCGATCGGCCGGGTCAGCGCGCCGGCCACGGTGCGTGCCCGCGGCGCGGCCACCGCACGCAGCCCGCTGAGCCGGTGCAGCAGCGACTGCTGCCGCTCCGCGACACCCGGACCGACACCGAACTTCGCGATCGCCTTGCGGACCAGGTTCATCCCGCCGAGGCCGGGCAGCTCGTCCATCTTGCGGTCGATCCGCTCGATGTGCTTGGCGCCCTCCGGCCCGCCCATCAGGTAGTTCAGCACGAACGCGGTCTCCCGCTTCGGCTCGATGGTCGAACCGACCGGGCCCCAGAACGCCTTCATCGCGAACCGGGTCAGCTTGCGCGCCTTGGCGGAACGCTCCAGCCGGTCCTTCGCCTGCGAGGCGTAGAAGGCCAGATGCCGGGTTTCCTGCTGCTGCACCCGCTTGAGCAGCTTGGTCAGCTCCGGGTGGTCCTCCCGCTGCATCATTCGCGCGTACGCGGAGTGCGCCGACCACTCGTTGATCGCACCCCAGGACATGTGCACGGCGACAAAATCCTCCCCGATGATGTTCGCCGCGAGCGCCTGGTTGATCGGTGCCAGCCGGTCCTTGACGCCCTGCGCGAGGCGCACCTCACGGATGTGCGCGTAGTCGGCAAGCATGCCGTGCACCCGCAGCACCTCGTCGAGCGCCTCGCCGTGCCAGAACTCCTCGTACGCCCAGTGGGTGAGGAACGCGGTCACCTCCGGGTCCTTGTGCGACGGGGTGACGAGCAGGTCACGCAGGTAACAGATCGTATGGCTCTCTACGTCGGACATGTAACGCAGAGTGCGCAGTGCCGCCGGGGTGAGCGGTCGTTCTCGGAACGAGTCGTAATCGACGTCGTCGAACTTGACCCGCACCGAGTTGTTCTTGTAGTTGCTGATGTCGAAGGCCACGTAGGTATTCGTATCCTGTACCGGCGCGGATCGCTAGCGGCGGAGCGTGCCGAATCTCCCCGATGGCCGGCAAACCGACCGTGAGATTGACCAAGTCACGAACACCGCCGCTGCGCAGCGTGAGCGGTACGGCCGGCACGGTTTACGCCCGGCTTGCCAGCGAGAGACACTGACGGGCGGATTGTTCGTCCGGCACCGCGGAACCGTCTGTGACCACGCCGGAAGACCGCAGGGCACCACCGCATCCGCGACGGTGACACACAGCGAACAAGGGGTCTGGTATGGACAGTAGGGCAGTCACCGAAGACGATCGGACCAGCCGGGACACGGCCGGCACGCCGTTCGGCCTCCGCTTCGCCCGGACGCCGCGCGCCGGCGTCGAGCTCGACCTCGACCACGTCCGCTACGACGAACGCAGCCAGCGCTCCCTCGCCGCCGATGGCGACCGCTGGCTGCCCCTGATCGACCACCGCCTCGCCCAGACCCTGCAGACCAGCGGCGAGAGTCCACGCGAGGACGAGATCTTCGACAAGTCGTTCACGTGATAGCGCCGGACACCGTGCTCGTGCTCACCGGCCGGCTGGACGCCACCGCCGACCTGGTGATCACCGAACTCGACCGCCGGGACGTACCGGTGTTCCGGTGCGACCCGGCGGACTTCCCGGACCGGCTCGCGCTGTCCGCCACGTTCGACGGCGCGGGCGGGTGGACCGGGACGCTGCGCACGCCGTACCGGTCGGTCGAGCTGGACCGCATCGTCGGCGCCTACCACCGCCGGCCGGGCCGGATCGCCGTTCGTACCGGCGGGGCGGACGGCACTCCGGCGCAGGGCCCCGCCGGGGCCGGCGCGCCGGGACGGGGCCCGGACGCCGGGCACACCGCCGGTCCCGACGACGCCGGTACCAGCGGGGCCGACGAGTGGGCGACGGCGGAGGCGCGCGGCGGGTTCGGCGGGCTGCTCCGCGCCGTACCACGCTGGCTCAACGACCCCGGCCGGATGGAGCACGCCGAGTACAAGCCGGTGCAGCTCGCCGCGGCCGCCCGCGCCGGCCTGGCGACACCCCGGACGCTGATCACCACCGATCCGGCCGCCGCGCGGGAGTTCGTCGCCGGGCTGCCGCGCGCCGTGTACAAGCCGTTCCGCGGCTCGCTCCCGTCCGCCGGCGGCACCCGGTTCATCTACACCAGCCCGATCACCGCCGCCGAGATCGACGACTCGGTCCGGTACACGGCGCACCAGTTCCAGGAGTGGATCGACAAGGAGCACGAGGTGCGGCTGACCGTGGTCGGCAACCGGTACTTCGCCGCCCGGCTGACCGCGCGCTCCGACGACGCCCGCCTCGACTGGCGGTCCGACTACGACGCGGTCGACTACGCCGTCGCCGAGGTACCGGACGGGGTGCGCGCCGCGGTCGCCGCGATGCTCGCCGACCTGGGGCTGCGGTTCGCCGCCATGGACTTCGTCGTGCGGCCGGACGGGCGCTGGTACTTCCTGGATCTCAACCCCAACGGGCAGTGGGGCTGGATCGAGCACCACACCGGGCTGCCCATCTGCGCCGCCATCGCCGACGCGCTCACCGGATGCGTCGGGTAACGCAGCCGTCGTTCGCCTGCGTCCGATCGGGGTGACGGCGCAAAGGCCACCCGCTTCGACCCTTCGATGGGGAGCGGGCTCGCCCCTCCCCATCGAAGGTGGGTCAGCCGCGGGTGTGCTCGCCGAGCATCTGGACGCGGCCGTCACCCTCGACGACCTCGCCGAGGACCCAGGCGTTCACGTCGTGCGCGGCCAGCAGCGAGATCGCCCGGTCGACGTCGGCGGGACCGACGATGGCGACCATGCCGACGCCCTGGTTGAAGGTGCGTTCCATCTCCTCGGCGTCGATGCGCCCCTTGGTGGCGATCAGGTCGAAGATCGGCTGCGGCCGCCAGGACGAGCGGTCCACGATCGCGTCCAGGTCCTCGGGCAGCGACCGGACCAGGTTGCCCGGGATGCCGCCGCCGGTGATGTGCGCGAACGCGTGCACGTCGCACTCCTGGATCAGCGACAGGCAGTCCTGCGCGTAGATCCGGGTCGGTACGAGCAGCTCCTCGCCCAGCGAGCGCTGCACGCCGAGGTCGTCCACCACGGTGTCGAGCTTCATCCGGCCGGCGCCCAGCAGTACGTGCCGGACCAGCGAGAACCCGTTCGAGTGCAGGCCGGACGAGCCGAGCGCGATCAGGGTGTCGCCCAGCTGGACCCGGTCGCCGCCGAGCACCTTGTCGGCGTCGACGACGCCGATGCCGGTCCCGGAGATGTCGTACTCGTCCGGGCGCAGCATGCCCGGGTGCTCGGCGACCTCGCCGCCCACCAGCGAGCACCCCGCGTACCGGCAGCCGTCGGCGATGCCGGCGACGATCTCGACGATGCGCTCCGGCACGACCTCGCCGCAGGCCACGTAGTCCTGCAGGAACAGCGGCTCGGCGCCGCACACGACCAGGTCGTCGACCACCATCGCGACCAGGTCGACGCCGACCGTGTCGTGGATGCCCATCTGCTGCGCGATCAGCAGCTTGGTGCCGACGCCGTCGGTGGAGGAGGCGAGCAGCGGCTTGGCGTACTTCGTGGTGTCCAGCGCGAACAGGCCGGCGAAGCCGCCGATGCCGCCGACCACCTCGGGCCGGAAGGTCTTGTGCACCTTGCTCTTCATCAACTCGACGGCCTGCTCACCGGCCTCGATGTTGACGCCGGCCTCGGCGTAGCTGGAGCCGCGCTTGCGGCCACGGCCGGCGGTGCCGGACCACGGGACGGTACCCGCTCGCTGACCCGTCTCGCCGTTGGTGCCGTCGGTCGTACCAGCTCGCTCGGTCACCTGGGTCACCGAATCTCCCCTCAGGTGGGCCGCCGAGCGACCCACGTCGTTCACGGACGCCGGAGGGCGTCCGCCCCACCCGGGCCGGCGGACACCGGGTTGGCATCCGCTGCCTGTGGCCGCGCCTCGCTCGGGCGGCCGGCGCCAGCGTCGGCGGCCGGTGGGCCGGACGTGGCGGTCGAACTGTCGGCGCGTCGGCCGATGCCTTCCAGGACGTGCTTGCCGACCAGGGTGTCGGCCGGCAGCTCGACCGGGTAGACCCCGTCGAAGCAGGCCCGGCAGAGCCGGTTACGGGGCTGCTCGGTCGCCGCGATCAGGTTGTCCAGCGACACGTAGCCGAGGGTGTCGGCGCCGACCGACCGGCGGATGCCCTCGGTGTCCAGCCCGTTCGCCAGCAGCTCGGCGCGGGTGGCGAAGTCGATGCCGTAGAAGCACGGCCACTTGACCGGCGGCGACGCGATCCGGACGTGCACCTCCAGCGCACCGGCCTCGCGCAGCATTCGGACGATGGCCCGCTGGGTGTTGCCGCGCACGATCGAGTCGTCCACCACCACGACCCGCTTGCCGCGGATCTGCTCGCGCAGCGGGTTGAGCTTGAGCCGGATGCCGAGCTGGCGGATCGTCTGCGACGGCTGGATGAACGTGCGGCCGACGTAGGCGTTCTTGACCAGCCCCATGCCGTAGGAGATGCCGGACTCGTCGGCGTAGCCGATCGCCGCCGGCGTACCGGACTCCGGGCTCGGGATCACCAGGTCGGCCTCGACCGGGTACTCCTGGGCGAGCCGGCGGCCGATCTCCACCCGCGTCGCGTACACGTTGCGGCCGGCGATGGTGGTGTCCGGCCGGGCCAGGTAGACGTACTCGAACAGGCAGCCCTTGGGCTCCGGGTTCGCGAACCGCTCGCTGCGCAGCCCGTGCTCGTCGATGGCGAGCAGCTCGCCCGGCTCGACCTCGCGGACCACCGAGGCGCCGACGATGTCCAGCGCGGCGGTCTCGGACGCGACCACCCAGCCCCGCTCCAACCGGCCCAGCACCAGCGGGTGGATGCCCTGCGGGTCGCGGGCGGCGTAGAGGGTGTCCTCGTCGCAGAACACGAAGCTGAACGCGCCGCGCAGGGTCGGCAGCAGTTCCAGCGCGGCCGCCTCGACCGACAGGTCGGGGCGGCTGGCCAGCAGCGTGGTGACCAGGGCGGTGTCGTTGGTGGCGCCGGCGTCCAGGCCGAGCTTCGCGGCCCGGTGGGCCAGCTCGACCGCGTTGACCAGGTTGCCGTTGTGCGCCAGCGCGATCGTGGTGCCGGCCGTGGTGGACCGCAGGGTGGGCTGCGCGTTCTCCCAACCGGGGCCGCCGGTGGTGGAGTAGCGGCAGTGGCCGACCGCGATGTGCCCCCACAGACTTGCCAGGGAGGCCTCGTCGAACACCTGGGAGACCAGGCCGAGGTCCTTGTACACCACGACGCCGGAGCCGTCGCTGACCGCGATGCCGGCCGCTTCCTGGCCGCGGTGCTGCAGTGCGTAGAGACCGAAATAGGTGAGTTTGGCGACCTCTTCGCCCGGTGCCCAGACACCGAAGACGCCACACGCGTCCTGCGGGCCGGGGCCGTCCGGGTCGAGATCGTGGGTCAGCAGCCCGTCGCCTCGGGGCACTGCCGCTCCTCGCTAGCCGGGGAAAGCCGTCGCCGGCCAGTGTACGCGAGCCGACTCCGATGACATAGAGGCGTCGTTTGATCACTTCTGGTCATCATCGCCGGTCCCGCGGCCGTACGAGCAGCCCGCGGCGCCCCCACCCCCGTGCGACGATGGTCCGGATCGTGGCGTGAGCGGCGCAAGCCACACGGTCGGACTCACCGGGCCAGCGGCAGCTCGTGGCTGAGGTCGGCCCGCACGCCACTCGCCCGGACGGAGCCGGCGGCGACCGCGTCGGCCCACGCGGTGCGACCGGTGGCCAGCCGGACCCAGGTCAGCGGGTCGGTCTCGATCACGTTCGGCGGCGTCCCGCGGGTGTGCCGGGGGCCGGCGATGCACTGGATCGCCCCGTACGGCGGGACGCGGACCTCGACCGAATGCCCCGGCGCGCGCTCGGCCAGCCAGCCCAACAGCACCCTGGTCGCATCTCGCAGCACCGCCGCGGGCGGGGTACGCCCGGCGTCCAGCTCGGCGGCGGCCGCGGCGACCGCGGCCGGGTCCGGTCCGCGGGAACGAGTACGGGCGGTCACGGCCGGGACGATACCGTCACGGTACGACGGGAACGCCGGGAGACATCCGCGTCGCAGGTTGGTTGGCTGCTTTGTTCCGGGTCCGGAAGAACGAGGCGAATCTTCGACGTGGGTCACTCGGTTGACAGGTCGGGTCGCCAACTCACAGGCGGACAAGGCATAGTTCCGGCGTTGGGACGGACGTATACACCGGAGGCGGTGGAGATGGCAACGCCAGCGCACACCCGCGGGCGTCGACGCCGGGCGAGCCTGGCCACGGCGGTCGGCCTGGCCGTCGGGCTCATGCTGGCCGGGGTGGCGGCCACCCCGGCCATCGCCGCACCCACCCTGTCGGTCAGCGCCAGCCCGGACACCGTCGACCTGAAGGTCGGCGGTGACAACCGCACGATCAGCATCAACATCCAGACGTCCGAGCCCGCGGAGAACGTCTCGGCGGTGGTCAGCGTGCCGCTCGCCGACTCCGGCGTGACGATCAAGGGCTCGCAGGGCGCCAGCTGCGTCGCCACCGGGCAGAACCAGCTCAACTGCCCGGTCGGGCACATGGACCCGGGCAAGGCGAAGGCTATCTACGTCACCGTCGCCGCGCCGCAGCAGAGCGAGATCGCGGCCGGCGACAGCCGCAGCGGTAGCGGCCAGGTGCAGGTCACCGCGGCCGGCGCACCGCAGCCCGGCTCGGCGTCGTTCAACATGACGCTGTCCAACGACGCCCCGCAGTCGGTCGGCCAGATCTCCGGGTCGGTGCTGTCGGCGAAGGACGGCTCGGCGATCGCCAACGCCAAGGTCACGCTGACCGACAGCGCCGGTACCAGCCGGCAGGCCACCACCAACGCGAACGGCGAGTTCAGCTGGACGCCGAGCGACGACCAGACGCTCGCCGCGGGGCAGATCACCGCGACCGTGGACGTCGACGGGTACAAGCAGGCCAAGCAGACGCAGAACGGCACCAACGGTCAGCCGCTGGCGTTCTCCCCGTTCAAGCTCACCAAGATCGCCAAGGCGAAACCGACGAAGACGCACGCCAAGGCGGCGTCGCCGACGCCGAGCGAGGCACCGAAGGACGACGGCGGCGGGCTCGGCACCATCGTCTGGGTCCTGATCATCCTCGGCGCGTTGCTGGTGGTCGGCGGCATCGTCGCGATCGTTCTGCTGATGCGCAAGAAGGACGACGACGGCGACGGTCCGGGCGGCTCGGGCGACGGGATCCTGCCGTTCAACGACGGTCCCGAACCGACCGGGTACCCGCAGCGCGGCGCCGGCGAGACCGCGGTGATCAGCGCGGTGCCCGGCGGCGACGACGCGCCGACGATGGTGCACAACGGGCCGCTGGTCCGCGACGACGGCTACCCGCCGTACGGGGGCGCCGGCCAGACGCAGGCCTACGGCGCCGAGAACGGCCAGACCCAGGTGTACGGCGGCCAGACCCAGGCGTACGGGGCGGACGCGCCCAGCGGCGCCACCCAGGTCTACGGCGGCGAGACCCAGGTGTACGGAGCGCAGCCACCCGCCGGTCCGCCCGCCGGCGACGCGACCGGCACGTACGGCGGGCAACAAGGTCCGTCCCAACCGTGGCAGCAGTCCGACCGCGGCGTCGGCGGTTCCTACGAGGGCACCATGTACGGCCGCGGTCCCGGCTCCGCGCCGACCTCCGGCGCGGCACCCGCGTCCGGCGCCCCGACCAGCGGTTACCCCGGCTCGGGTGCGGCTCCGACCAGCGGTTACCCGGGCGGGCAGCCGACCAGTGGCGCGGCCCCGACCAGCGGTTACCCGGGCGGGCAGCCGGCCGGCGGTTACCCGGGCGGGCAGCCGGCCAGCGGCGCGAACCCGGCGAGCGGCGGCGGGTACCCGCAGTCCGGCGGCGCGCCGGCCGGTGGCTACGGCCAGGGCGGCGGCTACGGTCAGCCGGCCGGGCAGTACGGCCAGGGCCAGCAGTACGGGCAGGGCGGTCAGCAGTACGGGCAACCGGCCGGGCCGGGTCAGCAGTACGGGCAGGGCGGCCAGCAGTACGGGCAGCAGCGGCCGGAGCTGAACGAACCGACCGGTGTCTGGCAGCCCGGCCAGCAGCAGCCGGGCCGGCCGCAACAGCAGCCGCGGCCGGCGCCGCCGTCCGGCGACGAGACCCGGCTGGACCGCAACGACGGCGTCGACTGGCTCGACTGAACGCTCTGCCGACCACGGCCCTTGATCGACGCGGGTACCCGAGCCCCGCCGCCCCGACAAGCCCGGGATCGAGGCAGCGGGCCGCGCCACCGGCCCTGGTCAGCGCGGCGGCGCGCCACCGGCCCCTGGTCGGCGCGGCGGCGCGTCATCGGCCCCCTGGTCGGCGCGGCGGCGCGTCATCGGCCCCCTGGTCGGCGCGGCGGCGCGTCACCGGTCCTTGATCGATGCTGGGGGCGGGGCGCAGGTTGTCGGCCGACGGGCTTGTCAGTGGGGTGTGCGTTCGCCGCGGTGCAGGTCGTGGCCGGCGATCACGGCGGTGGCGGCGAGTGCGGCGAGGACCGCGGTCGCCGCGAGTCCGCTCGGGTGCAGGCCGGTACGGGCGTCGGCGAGCAGGTTCTGGCCGGCCGCCATCGCCAGGCCGAGCCCGAACAGCAGCAGGGCTGCGGACAGCCGGCGGGTGCTCGGCAGGACGGTGGCGGTGGAGATCCGGCCGACCAGGGTGCAGCACCGGACGGCGAGGAACGCCAGCGTGGCCCAGTAGTACCCGACGAGGGCGAGGTCGGCGGGGCCGGTGACGTGCTCGGCCACGCCGCTCCAGGCGACCGTCAGCAGGATGCCGACCGCCGCGGTGGGTGCGGCCAGGGTGCGGACTGCCACGATGGACAGCTGCCGCAGGGACGCCGGCCGCAGCCGGGGCAGCGGCGCGCCGAGCGCGACGCCGGCGAGCAGCGGCGCGAGCCACAGGCTGGTGGCCGGGTGGGCGACGTCGGCGGTCAGCGCGGCGGACGGGGTGACGGCGCGCAGCGCGAGCACGGTCGCCGCGACGACCGCGAACAGCATGACGGTCAGTACCCGCCGGGTCTGGCCGCTGCGGTTCTCGCCCCAGTCGCTCGGGTGCAGCCAGAGCCGGACGGCGCCGGCCAGGGTGTCCGGCCAGGATCGGATGCCCGCGGCGGACACCTCGCGGCTGATGTCGACGCCCCAGCGCTCCCGGACGGCCGGCGGGTAGAGCCGCGCGAGCAGCGTCGCGGCGCTCATGGCCGCGTCGCCCCGAGTGCCCGCAGGCCGGCCGCGGAGACGCGGGCCATCTGCTGTAGCTCGGCCCGCAACACCTCGCGGCCGGCGCCGGTGATCTGCATGGTGCGGTGCCGCTCGGCGGACTCGCCGGCGCCCTCGACCGGTTGGATCAGCTCGCGCGCCTCCAGCCGGGACAGCGCGCCGTACAGGCTGCCCGGGCCGAGCCGGCTGCCGGTGAGCTGCTCGATCGCGGCGTTGATCGCGTACCCGTGCAGCGGCCGGTCGGCCAGCACGGTGAGCACGAGCATCTGCGCGTCGTTGCTGTGCATGGCCCTCCTCGTCTCCGCCTCAGCATAGTACGCACCTCGATACTACTTGCCTCGTACTACGAGGCGCGTACTATCGCGGCCATGGAACCCGAGTACCGGAAGGGCCGCGCCACCGTGGCCGCCTGCGGCGCGAGCCTGCTCCTGGCCGCCGTCTTCGAGGCGCTGACCGTCCTCGCCGCCCACGACCGGACCGTGCGGGTGGCGAGCCCGTGGCGGGACGACCCGTACCACGCGGTCGTCGGACTGGCCGAGCTCGCCGTCCCGTGGCTCGGGCTCCTGGTCGTGCTGCGGCTCTTCGCATGGCGGGCGCCCGGCGGGCCGGACCGGGCGCAGCAGACCGCCCGCGCCGCCGGCACGATCACCACGCTGGTCGGGGTGGCGTCCGCGTTCGAGTGGGCGGCGGTGCTCGGTGCGGCGCCCGTCGCCCGGACCGGCTGGACCTCGGTACTGGTCGCCGGCCTGGCGGTGACCTCGCTGCTCGTGGCAGGCGCCGCGGTGCTGCTCGTGCGGTGTCGCCAGCCGCTCGGCTCGGCCCGCCGGTGGCGGCACGACTGGTTGGGTGACGTCGCCCTGCTGCTGCGGTGGACACCGCTGCCGCGCCGCTGGACCGGCCCCGCCATGGTCGACCGCGTACGCCGACACGCGCTGGCCGTGTTCGCTGCCGTCAGCGTGCTGGCCGGAGCCGGGCTCGCCGGCGCCCAGAGCATCGGCGAAAGGCTCACCGATCCGCTGCTCGTCACCTGGTACTTCGTCGTCGAGGCGGCCAGTCTCCTGGCGTTCTGCCTGGTCAGCAACGCCGTCGCCGGGTTCGTCGTCCGGCCGGCCGCTGGCCGTGCCCGCCGCGCCGTCGAGACGTCGTTGGCCACCGGCGGCGCCGCGGTCCTGCTGGCGGTGGCGTTCCGTGACGCGATCCGGGCCGCGTTCGGGCTGGGGCCGGTGACGGCCGTACCGACCCTGGTCGGGCTCACGCTCGGTGCCGGGCTCGGCGCGGCGGCGCTCGCCGCCGTGCTGGCGCTGGCGGTGCCGGCCCGGCCGACGGGGCACCAACGACCACACCACGGGGAGGCAACCCGATGACGGCCACCATGATCAGCGCCGAGCACCTGACCAAGCGGTACGGGCGGCGACCGGTGGTGCGCGACCTCAGCCTCGCCGTCGAGGCCGGCCAGGTCTGCGCGCTGCTCGGGCCGAACGGCGCCGGCAAGACGTCCACCATGCGGATGCTGCTCGGACTGTCCACACCGGACGGTGGCCGGGCCCGGCTGCTCGGCGAGCCGGTCGCGCTGGGCGCTCCGGTACTGCGCCGGGTCGGGGTGCTGATCGACGGGCCGGCGCTCGTGCCGCACCTGTCCGGCCGGGCCAACCTGCGGCTGCTCTGGTCGGCGGCCGGCCGGCACTGGCCGCCACCCGGGCTCGACGCCGCGCTGGAGCTGGCCGGGCTGGGCGACGCGCTGGACCGGAAGGTACGCGGCTACTCGATGGGCATGCGACAGCGGCTGATGCTCGCACAGGCGCTGATGCGGCAGCCGGAGGTGCTCATCCTGGACGAGCCGGCCAACGGCCTGGACCCGGCCGAGGTGCGCGCGCTGCGCGAACGGCTCGCCACGCTGGCCCGGCAGGGCGCCGCCGTCCTCGTCTCCAGCCACCAGCTGGCCGAGGTGCAGCAACTCGCCACCCACGTGGTGGTGCTCCGGCACGGCCGGCTGGTCGCCGCCGGACCGCTGGCCGACCTGGTCGGTACCGCCGGATCGCTGGAAGAGGCGTACCTGACCATGACCGGAGAAGAGGACGAACGTGCTGCGCGTTGAACTGACCACCCAGCTGCTGCGGATCCGTACCCTGATCGCGCTGGCCTGCCTCGCCGCCGTACCCGTCGCGGCCGGTGTGGCGACCGCCGGCAACGCCGGGCACCGCAACGGCGGCAACGCCGGGCTGTTCGGCGCGGCCAGCTACTCCGCGCTCAACCACGCCGTCGCCAGCCTCGCGTTCCTGGAACCGCTGCTGCTGCCGGTCGTGGTGGCGCTGCTGGGCAGCGCGATCGGCGCCGCCGACCGGGACTGGGGGACGCTGCGCTACCTGTACATGGCGCCGGTGAGCCGGCGGCGGCTGCTCACCGGCAAGCTCGCGGCGCTCGGCGTCGCGACCACCGCGGCGACGCTGTGCGTACCGCTGGCCGGGTTGCTGGCCGGCCTCGTGCTCTTCGGCTGGCACGGGTTCCACGTCATCGGCGCGGCCGACCTCACCGCCGGCGAGACCGCGGTACGGGTGTCGGTCGCGTGCGGCTACAACGTGCTGTGCATGCTGAGCGTCGCGACGATCGCCTTCGCGCTGGGCATCCTGCTGCCCCGCGGCGCCGAGGCGCTCGGTGCGGCCGTTGCGTTCGTCATCGCGGCCAGCATTCTCCACGGCACCACGGTGCTGCGGAGCGTTCAGGAGGTACTGCCGGTGCACTACTGGCAGCTCTGGACGCCGCTGTTCGACCGGGCCGGCGCCGCCCACCTCGGTACGGGTGTGCTGGTTCAGCTCGGCACGATCGTGGTCGCGGTCTGCGTCGCGCTGCTCGCCCTGCTCCGCCGCGACCCGGCCGCCTGACCCCTCCGGCGCCGCTCAGCGGGTCCGGGGGACCCGGCCGCCGGTGAAGACGCCGGAACGCAGCACCGGCACCTCGGTGCTGGCGTCGCGCTCGACCGCGAGATCGACGTCGGCGCCGAAGCCGTAGTTGGTCAGTTCGCGGCCGGAGGCGCTGCCGCGGACGGCCGCCGGCACGTCCGGCATCCCGTACAGCACCGCCACCGCCGCGGCGGCCTCGACCGACAGCTCACCGCCGGTCAGCCCGTCCAGTACCGCCGCGGCGCCGAGCAGGTCCTCGACGCTCGGCCGCAGCGTGCCGTCCGGCCAGCGCTCGCCCGCGGCGATCACGCCGATCGGTGCCTCGGGCGTCCCGTACCCGTCCGAGCGGAGCAGGTCGGCGACCGCGCTCGCGTTGCGCAGGCAGCCGGCGAGCACCGGGATCCCGCTGGACTGGGCCGCGGCACAGATGGTCGCCCCGTTCGGCGACGGCAACACCAGATCGGGTACCACCGGCGCCGACCGCAGCGCCGACGGCGACAGCGACCACGGCCGCTTCGGGGTCGTCGCCGACCGGCCCACCGCGACCGCCGCACCGATCCGCTGCGCGTACTGCTCGGCCTGGTCGTTCCACGGGAACGGGTGCACCCGGAAACCACGCTCGACCGCGATGGTCACCGACGTGGTGAACGACAGCACGTCCACGACGACGAGCGCGGCGCACACCCGGCTCAGTTCGGCCGCGCCGGCCAGCCCCCACTCGAACCGGACGCCCGCACCGGGCTGGGTGAACACCGACTCGGTCATGCCGCGAAATTACCGCCGGGCGCGCGAGGGCGCGCGAGGATTTCCGGTGCTGTCGGTCACCGAAATCTTGGAGACGATGGCGGGTGGGCTCGGGGTCGGGGTGTCAGGCCCACCCCTGCCCGCCGGCGCTCGCTACTGTGAGCGGTGTAAATCCTGTTCGCGCTGCGTGCGCTCTTGCTGGTGGTGTAAAGGCCACCTCTGTTCCTCTTTTCACCCCCCGTGGGGGAACCGTGGGGAGCGGGCTTCGCCCCTCCCCACACCCCTCCCCATCAAGGGGGCAGTCGCCCCCTTGACAATCCCCCACCGGAAAACCAGTGATCAGGAAGGACGCCGCCTGGCCGCTTCGGAGCTACGGGGCGTCGGTACGGCCTACCCATCGCCGCCGGACCCGCCACGCCAAGCCAACCCCACCCGCTTGTGGGCCGCCAGGACACGAAGCGACGCGACGCGTTGCGAGGCGGGCGTTGCCGTGATGGACATGCCCGGCCGGTTCCCCGGTCTTCTTCGACACACACTCGGCGTCGATGGACACCATCACCGGGCCTGCCAAGGGGATGGCCAAGGGGAATCCCCTTGGCGGGGAAGGAGCGCGAGGAGGGGGCGAAGCCCTCTCCTCGCATTCCCCCACGCGGGGTCCAAGCGTGAACAGAGGTGGCCTTTACACCACCAGCCACATGCGGCGCCGGACAGAGGGCGTTGACACCCGCACGCCAAGCACGCAGCGCTCAGGCGTCCGTGGCCAGCGCCGCCGCCTCGGCAGGAGCGCCGAACAGGGCCGGGAGCGTCCCGGACCACGCCGTACGCAGCTCGTCCAGCGGCACGGTGAACTGGTGTGCCACCGCCAGCTCCCGGCTGTCCGGGTCGATCATGCCGATGCCGGTCCACGGCACCTGGTGCTCGGCGCAGAGCGCGGTGAACGCGGCCTGCATGCCCCGCGGTACCGACACGAGCACCCGGCCGGAGGACTCGGAGAACAGGAACACGAACGGGTCCGTCCCCTCGGTGAACCCGTCCGGCAGCAGCACCCGGACACCGGCGTCGTGCCGCAGGCACCCCTCGACCAGGGTCATCGCAAGGCCGCCGTCGGACACGTCGTGCGCGGCGGTGATCAGCCCGTGCGAGCCGGCGGCGCGCAGCAGCTCGGCCAGCCGCCGCTCGTGGTCCAGGTCGACGGTCGGCGGGGTACCGCCGAGGTGACCGTGCACGGTGGCCGCCCACTCCGACCCGGACAGCTCCGGCTTCGTCTCGCCGAGCAGGATCAGCAGGTCGCCGCGGCCGTCCGCGCTGGGCTTGAACCCCATCGGGATGCGTTGCCGCACATCGGAAAGCAGCCCGAGCACGCCGAGCACCGGGGTGGGGTCGATCGGGGTGCGGCCGGTCTGGTTGTAGAAGCTGACGTTGCCGCCGGTGACCGGGATGCCGAGCTGCTGGCAGCCGTCGGCGATGCCGCGGACCGCCTCGGCGAACTGCCACATCACCTCCGGGTCCTCCGGGCTGCCGAAGTTGAGGCAGTCGGTCACCGCGATCGGCTCGGCGCCGGTCACCGCGACGTTCCGGTACGCCTCGGCCAGCGCCAGCTGCGCGCCCTGGTACGGGTCGAGCCGGGCGTACCGGCCGTTGCCGTCGGTGGCGAGCGCGATCCCGAGGTTGGAGTCCTCCGACAGCCGCAGCACGCCGGCGTCCTCCGGCTGCGCCAGCACGGTGTTGCCCAGCACGTACCGGTCGTACTGCTCGGTCACCCAGGTCTTGTCCGCGAGGTTCGGCGCCGCGACCATGCGCAGCAGCGTGTCCCGCAGTTCGTCCGGTGTGGACGGTCGGGGCAGCGTCTCGGCCACGTCGGCGGTCAGCAGCACCCGGTCGGCCGGCTCGCGCAGCGGCCGCGCGTACACCGGGCCGTCGTCGGCGAGACTCGCCGGCGGCGCGTCGACCACGGTCTCGCCGTGCCAGCGGATCGTAAGCTTGTCGCCGACTCCGGTGACGGTGCCGAGCGCGGTGGCGAGTACCCCCCACTTGGCGCAGACGGCGAGCACCGCGTCGAGCTTCGGCGGCTCGACCACGAGCAGCATCCGCTCCTGCGACTCGGACGCGAGCACCTCGTGCGGGTCCATCGACGCCTCGCGCAGCGGTACCCGGTCGAGGTCGATCAGCATGCCGGTGTTGGCCGCCGCGGCGGTCTCGGACAGCGCGCAGGTCAGGCCGGCGCCGCCGAGGTCCTGGATGCCGGCGACCAGGCCGGCGTCGTACAGCTCCAGGCAGGACTCGATCAGCAGCTTCTCCATGAACGGATCGCCGACCTGTACCGACGGGCGGCGCTGCTGGCTGGTCTCGTCGAACGTGGCGGATGCGAGGACCGAGACGCCGCCGATGCCGTCCCGGCCGGTCTTCGCGCCGACCAGGACGACGACGTTGCCCTCGCCCTCGGCCTCCTTGCGCTGCAACCGGGCCACCGGCAGGACGCCGACGGACAGCGCGTTGACCAGCGGGTTGCCCTGGTAGCACGAGTCGAAGACCAGCTCGCCGCCGATGTTCGGCAGCCCGAGGCAGTTGCCGTAGGTGGAGATGCCGGCGACGACGCCCGGCAGTACCCGGGCGGTGTCCGGGTGGTCGGCCGCGCCGAACCGGATCTGGTCCATTACCGCGATCGGGCGGGCACCCATCGCGAGGATGTCGCGGACGATGCCGCCGACGCCGGTCGCCGCACCCTGGTGCGGTTCCACGTAGCTCGGGTGGTTGTGGCTCTCCACCTTGAACGTGACGGCCAGTTCGTCGGAAACCCGGACCACGCCGGCGTTCTCGCCGATGCCGGCGAGCATCCGGGTGTCCTTCGGCGTCTTCTCGCCGAACTGTCGCAAGTGGACCTTGCTGCTCTTGTACGAGCAGTGCTCGGACCACATGATCGAGTACATCGCGAGCTCGGACTGGGTCGGCCGGCGGCCGAGGATCTGCCGGATCCGCTGGTACTCGTCGTCGGCAAGGCCGAGTTCCGCGTACGGCTGGGCCTGTTCCGGCGTGTCGGCCGCGCGCGGCACGGTGTCCAGCACGGGCTTCTCGCTGTCTGTCATCGTTCTCCTACCGCCGATCCCGACTCGCCGCGGGCACCGCGGTGCCAAGGTGTGCCAGGACGGCCGCGAAGATGCCGAGGCCGTCGGTGGACGGACCGGTCAGCGCCTCGACCGCGTGTTCCGGGTGCGGCATCAGCCCGACCACGTTGCCGGCTGCGTTGCGCACCCCGGCGATGTCGTGCTGCGAACCGTTCGGGTTGCCCCGCACGTACCGGAAGACGACCCGGCCGGTCGTCTCCAGCTCCTCCAGCGTGGCCGGATCCGCGACGTAGCAACCCTCGCCGTTCTTCACCGGGATCAGGATCTCCGCGCCCGGCTGGTACGCGTTGGTCCACGCGGTGTCGGTCTGCTCGACCCGCAGCCACTGGTCCCGGTTGCGGAAGTGCAGGTGCCCGTTGCGGGTCAGCGCACCGGGCAGCAGGTGCGCCTCGCAGAGGATCTGGAAACCGTTGCAGATGCCCAACACCGGCAGCCCGGCGTTCGCGGCATCCACGATGGACATCATCGCCGGGGAGAACCGGGCGATCGCGCCGCAGCGCAGGTAGTCCCCGTACGAGAAGCCGCCGGGCAGCACGACCGCGTCGACCCCGTGCAGGTCCGCGTCGTCGTGCCAGAGTGCGACCGGTTCGGCCCCGGACAGCCGGATCGCGCGCTGCGCGTCCCGATCGTCCAGCGAGCCGGGGAACGTGACGACCCCGATCCGGCTCACTGCCCGCCCTCGCCCTCACCCTCGGCCGCCGCGGCCGGTGGTACGGCATTCGCCGGCGTGGCGGCTGGCGCCGCGCTCGGCGTGGCGGCTGGTGCCGCGGTCTCGACCGGCCGGGCCTCCACCAGCGGGGTACCGGGGTCGAGCCGGCGCGGTGCGATCACCGCCGGCACGTCCGGCTCCACCGGGTCCACACCGGAGATCGCGTCGATGGCGCCGGCCGGTGCGGCCCGCCCCGCCTTCTCGACCCGTACGGTGAAGTCCTCGATCACCGGGTTGGCGAGCAGCGCATCGGCGAGCTGCCTGGCCTTCGCCAGATCCGGCTCACCGGTGAACTCGATCTCGACCCGCTTGCCGATCCGCACCGAGGCGACGTCGGTGACACCCAGCCGGGGCAACGCGCCCGCGACCGCCTGACCGGCGGGATCGAGAATCTCGGGTTTGAGCATGACGTCGACGACCACGCGAGCCACGCGACGCTCCTGTCGAAATAGTTGCCGGGCACGAGCGCGCTCAGCGTATCTCGCGGGCTACCCCGCCCCGCCGCCGGCCAACCCGGGAAACCCCCCGATACGGTGCGACAATGCCGCAATCTCCGGCACCGGTCGGTGGATCGTCGGGCGGCTCACGCCAACCCGCCGCTGCTGATTCACGTGAAACCGGCCAGGTACCGCCGGCGACCGCAGCCGCGTTCTCGTCCGGCAGATCCCCCCTCTCACCACAGACCCGACGCGCCGGCATCGGGTCGCGCTGAGCTTCACCGCCCGTACGAGTCGGCGGCCTGGCGCTGGTGGCGGCTCGCGGGTCGGCACCCTCGTAGACGCCGTACGACCACCCGACCGGGCCGTTGACGCGACCATCGGTAAGTTGTAACTTACGGTTCGTGGAGACTAACGAAGCCGGTGAAGCGTGGGACGTACTGGGTGACCGGTCCCGACGCGCGATCGTGACCAGGCTGGCGGAGCGGCCGTGGGCCGTCGGCGAGCTCGCCGACGAGCTGCCGATCAGCCGGCCGGCGGTGTCGCAGCACCTGCGGGTACTCAAGTCGGCCGGGCTGGTCGATGACGAGGTGCGCGGCACCCGCCGGGTCTACCGGCTCAACCCGGCCGGCGTCGCAGCGCTCCGGGACCAGCTCGACACGTTCTGGCGCCGCGCATTGGCCGGCTACCAGGACCTGCTGCCGGGCGACCGGCAACCACCGAAATCCGAACCCGAGGAGTCATCGTGACCAGCACCGAGACCACCACCGTCGTCCGTTCCGTGGTCGTACCGGTGGACGCCGAGCGCGCGTTCGCCACGTTCACGCAGCGGTTCGGCGACTTCAAGCCGCCCGAGCACAACCTGCTGTCGGTACCGATCGCGGAGACGACGCTGGAGCCGCGGGTCGGCGGCGGCATCGTCGACCGCGGCGTCGACGGCAGCGAATGCCGCTGGGCCCGGATCCTCGCGTACGACCCGCCGAACCGGGTCGTGTTCAGCTGGGACATCGGGCCGACCTGGCAGGTGGAGAGCGACCCGGAGAGCAACAGCAGCGAGGTCGAGGTGCGGTTCGTCGCCGAGGCGCCCGACCGGACCCGGGTCGAACTGGAACACCGGCACCTCGACCGGCACGGCCCCGGCTGGGAGGGCGTCCGCGACGGCATCGCCGACGACCGCGGCTGGCCGCTCTACCTCGCCCGATACGCCAACC
Organism: Actinocatenispora sera; assembly: GCF_018324685.1. Classification (NCBI taxonomy): domain Bacteria; kingdom Bacillati; phylum Actinomycetota; class Actinomycetes; order Micromonosporales; family Micromonosporaceae; genus Actinocatenispora; species Actinocatenispora sera. The sequence goes on from NZ_AP023354.1 coordinate 980,707, forward strand.
TGTTCGCCACCACCGGCTGACCCGGGGCAGGGCGCGCCGCGTGCCGAGCAGGGAGTCGAGTCCGGCGGTCACGCCGAACCGTCGAGCACAGCTCCCTGATCGACGCGCGGCGGCGCGGCAGTGCCACCGGCGGTCGGGCGGCAGCGCCACCTGCGGTCGGTCAGAGAATCGGGGCGGGGGTGTAGGCGGCGGCCTCCGGGTGCGCGTCGAGGATCGGGCGGATCCGCGCCAGTACCGCGTCGACCTGGGCGGACGCCGCTCCGGTGAACGCAGCCCGGTCGGCGACCAGCGCGTCGATGTCGGCGCGGGTCAGCGGCATCCGGTCGTCCGCGGCGAGCCGGTCGAACAGGTCGTTCGAGCTGGCCTCGCCGCGCAACGCGAGGGCCACCGCGACCGCGTGCTCCTTGATCACCTCGTGCGCCTGCTCCCGCCCGACACCCCGGCGTACCGCGGCGACGAGGATCTTGGTGGTCGCCAGGAACGGCAGGTACCGGTCGAGCTCGCGGGCGACGACGGCGGGGTAGGCACCGAGCTCGTCCAGCACGGTCAGCAGCGTCTGGAACAGCCCGTCGGCGGCGAAGAACGCGTCCGGCAGCGCGACCCGGCGTACCACCGAGCAGGACACGTCGCCCTCGTTCCACTGCCCGCCGGCGAGTTCCGCGGTCATCGAGGCGTACCCGCGGAGGATCACCGCGAAGCCGTTGATCCGCTCGCAGGAGCGGGTGTTCATCTTGTGCGGCATCGCCGAGGAGCCGACCTGGCCCTCCTTGAAGCCCTCGGTGACGAGCTCCTGGCCGGCCATCAGCCGGATCGTGGTGGCCAGCGACGACGGCGCCGCCGCGGTGTGCACCAGCGCGGACACCGCGTCGTAGTCGACCGAGCGCGGGTAGACCTGGCCGACCGAGTCGAACACGTGCGCGAAGCCGAGGTGCTGGGCGACCCGCCGTTCCAGCTCGGCGAGCTTGGTCGCGTCGCCGTCGAGCAGGTCGAGCTGGTCGGCCCCGGTACCGACGGGGCCCTTGATGCCGCGCAGCGGGTACCGGTCGAGCAGCTCGGTCAGCCGCGCGTACGCGCCGAGCAGCTCCTCGGCGGCGCTGGCGAACCGCTTGCCCAGCGTGGTGGCCTGCGCCGGCACGTTGTGCGACCGGCCGACCATGACCAGCGTCTGGTACTCGGCGGCGCGGCGGGCGAGCCGCGCCAGCGCGGCGACGATGCGGTCGCGCACCAGCGCGAGGGAGTCGCGTACCTGCAGCTGCTCGACGTTCTCGGTCAGGTCGCGGCTGGTCATCCCCTTGTGCACCTGCTCGTACCCGGCGAGCGCCGAGAACTCCTCGATGCGCGCCTTGACGTCGTGCCGGGTGACCCGCTCGCGCTCGGCGATCGAGTCGAGGTCGACGTCGTCGAGCACCTTCTCGTACGCCTCGACGACGCCGTCCGGCACGCTCACGCCGAGGTCGCGCTGCGCCTTCAGGACGGCGAGCCAGAGCCGCCGCTCCAGCGTCACCTTGTACGCCGGGGACCAGAGCCGGACCAGCTCCGCCGACGCGTACCGCGCCGCCAGCACGTTCGGGACCTGGGGTTTCGCCGCAGAAGTCACGGCACCATTCTCCCCGACCCGGCAACGCTCCCGCATCGGCCCGGGCCGATGCCGGCTGCGCAGGGCGCGGGGCCCCCGATGCGTTGATCAAGGGATCGGGGCACGAAGTGCGAGGACTTCCTGCCGCGATCCCTTGATCAACGGGACGAGCCCTTGATCAACGGGACGAGCCCTTGATCAACGGGACGAGCCCTTGATCAACGGGACGAGCCCTTGATCAACGGGGTGAGACGCCGAGACGCCGCGCCGGCGTGGGGCGTCGGTCAGTTGAGGGCGAGGACCTCGTCGGCGGACACCGGACTGGTCAGGCGGTTGGCCAGCCAGCGGAACGGGGCGATGCCGGCCTGGTCGGTCGCGGTGTGCATCTCGGGGTGCCACTGCACGCCGAGCAGCGGCCGGTCGACGCCGACGATCGCCTCGACCAGCCCGTCGGACGCGCGGGCGGCGATGGACAGGCCCTCACCGAGCGCGGCGACGCCCTGGTGGTGGTAGCTGTTGGCGCTGATCTTCTCGGCGCCGGCGAGCGCGGCGAGCGTCGGGTCGGTGATCGTGACCTGGTGGTACGCGGGCTGCCACATGTCGTCGGGGTGCCGGCGACCGTCCCGGAACTCGCTGGAGTGCACGACCTCTTCGGAGCGTTCCGGCAGGTGCTGGTGCATCGAACCGCCGAGCGCGACGTTGAGTACCTGCATGCCGCGGCAGATGCCGAGGATCGGCAGGCCGCGCTCGAACGCGGCGCGGACCAGCCCGAACTCGAACGCGTCCCGGTGCGGTTCCAGCTTGGCCAGCGGGTGCGCCGGTGCGCCGTAGAGCTCCGGGCCGATGTCGGCGCCGCCGGTCAGCAGCAGACCGTCCAGCATGGAGAGATAGTCGTCGTGCAGTTGCTCTGAGTGCACGGGAATCGGGACCGGCAGCATGCCGCAGTCGCGTACCCAGCCGAGATACGTACCCGGAGTGATGTCGAGGTGACGTGGGCCGAAGCCGAGTTCGCGGGACTTCTCCGCCCCGACGCTGTATCCGGTGACCCCAACGACCGGCCGTCGCACGGCACTACCTCCGACACCCTGGTTCGATTTGTAGGTAAGCAAAGCAGCGTCAGCGACGATACCGCGCCCGGGTGGATTCGCCACCCACATCATGGGAAGGCATCACCAGAACGTGGAAGGCCGGGGTACTTCCCGGTCACCACCGGAGATCTCCGGACACCCGCCCGTCACTCGACGTGACGCGCGAGACAGGGGCCGGTCGACCGTTGGACGTACCGGCAGGCAGGGGTGCGGCGCGGTCAGGGGCGCAGGGCCGGATCGGTGACGACGCCGGCGAGGTCGGCCGCGGCGAACGGGAAGTCGACGCTCGCCAGTACCGACTCGGTCAGCAGCACGCGCGACCCGTCCGGGCGCAGCAGCACCGCACCCCGCTCGACCGCATCGCCGATCGACACCTCGTACGTGACGAGCCGACCACCGTCCGCTTTCCTGTCGTGACAGTACGAGGTGGTACCGGCGGCGGCGCACACCTGCCGCGGCTCGAGGCGATCGCCGCCGGGCGACGTGGCCAGCAACGCCAGCCGCGGTGCGCCGGGCTGGCCCGGCACCGTCCAGTCGGCGTACCAGGCATCCGCGGCGCGTGCCCGTGAGTCCGGCAGCCGGCTCGGCCCGGCCGCCGACACCGCCAACGGCACCGGGTCCCGGTACGCGCGCAGCGCCGCACCGCCAGGCAGGTCCGCCCGCACCGCGGTGTCCAGCGCGGCCCGCTCGGCCTTCGCCGTACCGCCGCGTCGGGCCGGGGCCGCCGACCGCAGCGTCACCGGTACCGGTGCGGCCAGCGCGGCGCTCGTCGCCGCCCGGGTGAGCGCGGCGCGGTCGTAGCCGTACCGGCCGGTCCGGCTGCGGTCGCCGACCCGCACCGCGAGATGCGGACCGCGCAGGTGCACGGCCCACCGCGTGTCGTCGGCGGTGTAGGTCGCAACCCGCGTCCCGTACGGGCCGGGCGCGAGCCGGCACCGCTGCCCGGCCGGGCACGCCGGCAGCGTCCCGGTCGAGTAGGTCAGCGCCAGCCGTACCTCCTCGGTCCGGCCATCCACAGTGGACTCCCAGGTGCCGTACCAGGCGTTCGCCGAGGCGGCGGCGCTGGCCGGCAGCGCGGTACCGCCGTCCGCCGGGTACAGGCTGCGCAGCGTCAGCCGCGACCTGTGCGGCAACGCCGCCCGCAACGCCGCGTCCAGCCGGTCCGCGGTCGAGCCGCCCCGTTCGGCCGGCGATGGTGGCGGCCCGGTGCGCTGCCCGGTGCCGAGCATCGCACCGGCCAGCACCAGTACCACCAGGGCGGCGGTGCCGACCAGCGCGCCGAGGTGGCGGCGCCGGCGGTCCTGCCGGGCGGCGACGAGCAGCCCGTCCGAGGTGACCCGCATCGGCGGCTCGTCCGAACTCACGTAGTCGCGCAGCGCCTCGCGCAGCGGCTCGTCCCCCGGGGTCTGGCCGGCCGTGTCGTCCGGCGGCTGCCACCGGTTCGACGCCGCCCACCGGTTCGGCAGCGGATCGCCGGACGGGCCGGGGGGCAGTTCGTCGCGCATCGCCTCACCGCCCGGACAGCACGCGCTCGCCGAGCGCGGTACGCAGCGCCTGCACGCCGCGCGCGGTCTGGCTCTTCACCGTGCCCTCGGCGACGCCGAGCAGCTCCGCCACCTCGGCGACCGACTGGTCCTCCAGGTAGCGCAGCACCACCATGGCGCGCTGCCGCGGCGACAGCAGGGCGAGCGCCCGGGCCAGGTCGATCCGGTCCTCGCTGCCCGGCGCCGCGGCCACCCGCTCCGGCACCTCCGGTACCACCTGCTCGCGCCAGGCGCCGCGGCGACCGGACAGGAACAGGTTGAGCAGCGTGCGCCGCGCGTACGCGTCGACGGTGGGGCGGCGGATGCTACGCCAGTGCCGGTACAGCCGGACGAACGTGGACTGCACCAGGTCCTCGGCGGTGTGCCAGTCGCCGCACAGCGCGTACGCCGTCCGGCGCATCGCCTGGCCGCGCGCGGCGAAGTACTCCGCGAACTCGCGCTCCGTGTCCACCGCCACCTCCCGCCGACGACGGCAGGCTACCGGCCCGGACCCCGCGCCGGCATCCACCACCGGACCGGTACCGCCGATCCGGCCGCTCCGGACCCGGCTGCGGCGAATGGCGGCGCGGCGGGTGTCGGGTCAGCGCGGGACGGTGACGGTGCCCTGCACGGCGGCCAGCGCGATGTCGGAACGGCGCTGCCCGCCCGGCATCGTCACCGACCCGGCCAACCGGTACGCGGCGGCGCGGGCCGCGGCGAGGTCCTCCCCGGTACCGGTGGTGCACAGCACCCGGCCGCCCGCCGACACCAGCGCACCGTCGGCGCCCCGGGCCGTACCGGCGTGCACCACCCCCGGCGCGTCGGCGCCGCTGATCACCGCACCGGTCTCCGGGGTACCCGGGTAGCCGGCGGACGCCAGCACGACCGTCACCGCGGCACCCTCGCGCCAGGTCAGCGGCGGGTGCTCGGCGAGCCGGCCGGTGGCCGCGGCGTACAGCAGGCCGGCCAGCGGGGTGGTCAGCAGCGGCAGCAGCACCTGCGTCTCCGGGTCGCCGAACCGGGCGTTGAACTCGATCACCTTCGGACCGTCCGCGGTCAGCGCCAGACCGCAGTAGAGCAGGCCGTTGAACGTCGCGTCGCGGGCCCGCAGCTCGCCGAGCAGCGGGTGCACCACGTCGCGCAGCACGTCGTCGGTGAGGGTCGGCGGCGCCCACGGCAGCGGCGCGTACGCGCCCATGCCGCCGGTGTTGGGGCCGGTGTCGCCGTCCCCGATGCGCTTGAAGTCCTGCGCGGCGAGCATCGGCACCGCGGCGGTCCCGTCGGTGAGCACGAACAGCGACACCTCGGGTCCGGCCAGGTACTCCTCGACGACGACGCTGCCGTCGGTGGGCGCCAGGCAGGCGTCGGCGTGTGCCAGCGCGGCGGCCCGGTCGTCGGTGACCACCACGCCCTTGCCGGCGGCCAGCCCGTCGTTCTTCACCACGTACGGGGCGCCGAACTCGTCCAGCGCCGCCGCCACCTCGGCGCGCCCGGCGCAGCTGCGCGCCCGCGCCGTCGGTACCTTCGCGGCCACCATCACGTCCTTGGCGAACGCCTTCGAGCCCTCCAGCCGGGCCGCCGCCGCGGACGGGCCGAAGCACGCGATCCCGGCCGCCCGGACCGCGTCGGCGACGCCCGCGACCAGCGGCGCCTCCGGGCCGACCACGACCAGGTCGGCGCGTACCTCGGTGGCCAGCGCGGCGACCGCGGCCGGGTCGGTCGGCACGACCTCGCGCAGCTCCGCGACCTCCGCCATCCCCGGGTTGCCCGGCGCGCAGACCAGCAGTTCCACCGCCGGGTCGGCGGCCAACGACAGCGCCAGCGCGTGCTCGCGCCCGCCCGTCCCGATCAGCAGTACCCGCATGCCGGCAGCCTACGTTCCGCAACCCCGGCCGTACCCCTCGCCCCACGCCGGTTCGGGGGGTCCTCCGGCGTGGCGGCAGGCTCCGGGCGTACCTTCCGGTCCCGAGGTGTCGCGGACCCCGCTCGCTCTAGGGTCTGTTTCGGAGCCCCCGGCCGAGCGAGGCGAGTCCCGTTTGTCTGCTCGCAAGGCGGAGGGCAGTTCGTGTGCCGGGCTTGCACACGGGCTGTCCGACAACGCCGCGAGCGGGCAAACGGGGCCGCCGCAGCCGGCACGCGGGACTTGCGAAACAGACCCTAGAGGAGGTCGTGGCGGACGATCGTCTGGTCGCGGCGGGGGCCGACGCCGACGATCGCGACCGGTGCGCCGGCGAGCTGCTCGACCCGCTCGACGTAGCGCTGCGCGTTCGCCGGCAGGTCGCCGAACTTCCGCACGTCGGCGAGATCCTCCCACCAACCGTCCAGGTACTCGTAGATCGGCTTGGCGTGGTGGAAGTCGGTCTGCGTCATCGGCATCTCGTCGTGCCGGGTGCCGTTCACGTCGTACGCCACGCACAGCGGCACCCGCGGCAGCCCGGACAGGATGTCGAGCTTGGTCAGCACCAGGTCGGTCAGCCCGTTGACCCGGGTCGCGTACCGGGCGACGACGGCGTCGAACCAGCCGGTGCGGCGCGGCCGGCCGGTGGTCACCCCGTACTCGCCGCCGACCTTGCGCAGGTGCTCACCGTTCTCGTCGAACAGCTCGGTGGGGAACGGCCCGGCGCCGACCCGGGTCGCGTACGCCTTGGAGACGCCGACGACGCGGTCGATCCGGGTCGGCGGGATGCCGGCGCCGACGGCGGCGCCGCCGGAGGTCGGGTTCGACGACGTGACGAACGGGTAGGTGCCGTGGTCCAGGTCGAGCATCGTCGCCTGGGCGCCCTCCAGCAGCACGGTCTTGCCGGCGGTCAGCGCCTGGTCGAGCACCAGCCGGGTGTCCGCGATGTACGGGCGGAGCCGCTCGGCGTACTCCAGGTACTCGGCGCACACCGCGTCGGCGTCGATCGCCTTGCGGTTGTAGACCTTGACCAGGACCTGGTTCTTCTCCCGCAGCGCACCCTGCAGCTTCTGGGCGAGGATGCCCGGGTCGAGCAGGTCCTGCATCCGGATGCCGATCCGGGCGATCTTGTCGCCGTACGACGGGCCGATGCCGCGCCCGGTGGTGCCGATGCGCTGCACACCCAGGTACCGCTCGGTCAGTTTGTCCATGATCCGGTGGTACGGCATGATCAGGTGCGCATCGGCCGACACGAGCAGGTTGCTGGTGTCGACGCCGCGGGCGGCGAGCCCGTCCATCTCCTCCAGCAGCGCCTTCGGGTCGACCACCACGCCGTTGCCGATGATGGTCACCACGCCGGGCGTGATCACCCCGGACGGCAGCAGGTGCAGCGCGAACTTCTCGCCGTCCGGCGTGACGATGGTGTGCCCGGCGTTGTTGCCGCCCTGGTATCGCACCACATAGTCGATTCGGTCCCCGAGCTGGTCGGTTGCCCGACCCTTGCCCTCGTCGCCCCACTGTCCACCGACGACCACGATCGCTGGCATGCGTCCGCCCTCCTGGCGCCTCCCGCTACACCGGAACCATAGAGGTCGCAGCCGGCCGGACTGCCGCCGCCCACCGGCATGACCAGCTGCTGGGCGGCGACCCCGACCCTGGCGCCGACCGCCGCCGCGTCGCCTGCCACCGTGGTACCGAGCGACTGCCGGCCCGCAGGTCGGCGTACGGGAGGAACGACGTGGGCGACCAGGTGGTACTGCTCGGCCTCGGCCAGGGCGACGACACCGGCGACGACTGCGACAGCTGCGGTACCGGCTGCAGCGCCGACAGCGCGCGCGGCGGCTCCGACGCCGCGAGCTGCGGGTCCGGCTGCGGGGGGCACGGCGAGCCACCGACGCCGCGCGCCGCGGTACTGGCCTGCCGGGACGCGCTGCGCGCCGGCGGTGCCGAGGTCCGGCTGGTGGAGGCGAACTCGGACGCCGAGATCGACACCGTACTGAAGGAGACGGTGCTGGCCGACGGCAAGCTCGTGGTGGTCGGCAACGACGACGGCGAGGCCCGCGCGGTGGTCCGCCGGCTGGTCCGGCGCTGCGCGCCGCCGCCCAGCAAGCGCCCCGCCGACCTGCCCGCCGACCGCACCCTGCCGGACCTGCCGCCGATCGGGCTGCTGTCGCTGGACCGCAACGGCACCGACGACCTGGTCGCCCGGCTCGGCCTACCGCGCGACCCGGCGAAGGTGGCCGCCGCGGTGCTGGCCGGGCGCACCGCCCGCTTCGACCTGCTGCGTACCGACGGCGGATCGGTGACGCTGCACGGCGCGCTGCTGGGTGGCGCGGACGAGGACGGCCGGCCCGTACCGTGGCGCGCCGTGGTCAACGTGGACGACGCGGTGCTGTCGGACGGTACCGACCCGCTGCTGCTGTGCACGGTGGTCAACGCGCCCGGCGACAGCTACACCGAGGTGGACGGGCTGCCGCTGGTCACCGCCGCGGATCCGGCCGACGGCTCGGTCGACGTCGCCGTGGCGGTACTGCGCTACGTGGGCAAGCGCTGGCTGGGCAACCGGCGCGCCCGGGTCGAGGTGCGGCGGGCGCACGGGCGCGCGGTCGCCGTGACGCCGACCGAGGACGTACCGTTCGTCGACGACGCGGTGACCGGCACGCTGACCCGCAAGCGCACCTGGTGGGTGGAACGAGGCGCCTGGGCGGTGTACCGATAGAACTGCTAGATCTGTCCCGGTCGGGTTCTGTCGAGAGGCCCCAACAGGAAAGCCTGGGGTGGCTGTCCACTAAATCTGCGTCGGCCGGACGAATGGCCGACAATATCGAGTAGTCCGCTCACCGTCCGCGACCACGCGTCGCGGACCGTACAGGTCACAGGGGGAACTGGTGGAGGATTCCCGCACCGGTCGGCAGTCGACCTCGTCGCCCGCGGATGACGGTGCCCGAACCACCGTCCCGCCCCGCCGGGACGACGCCGCGGCAGCCGGTGCGCCGAACGACGGCGCGCCCGGGCCGTGGCCACCGGTACCGTCCGGCGACGTCGCCGACGACCCGACCCCGACCGCCCAGCTGGACGACACGGCCGCGCCGGCGGGGCCGGACGCGCCCTGGCCGCCGCCGGCGCCGGACGCGGGCGGCTGGGGCGGCACGGAGCCGGGCGGCGCCGGCTGGGGCGGCACGGAGCCGGGCGGGGCCGGCTGGCCGGTGGCCGACACCAACCCGTGGTCGCCGTTCTCCGAGCCCACCCCGGCCGGTGGCGCCGGGTCGGACTGGCCCGCGTTCCAGCCTGCCGACGGCCGGCCGGCCACCGCGGACTGGTCCCAACAGCCGGCCGGTACCGACACCGGCTGGCCCGAGCCGCCGGACGTGGACCCGTTCTCCGGTGGTGGCGCCGGCTGGCCGCAGGTCACCGACGCGGCACCCACCTCGCCGCAGCCGGGTGCGCCGGCGGCCCGGCCCGCCCCGGCCGACGCGCCCTACGACCACACCCAGGACGGCGTCTTCGACCAGCTGGCGCTGCCGCCGTTGGCCGACCCGCCGGCGACCGGGCCGGGAGCGCAAGGCCCAGCTACCGCAGGCCAGCACGCCGGGGGGCAGGCTGCGCCGAGCCCGAACGGCCCCGGCCGACCCGGCGGGCAGGCGGCGCAGCAGCCCGCGCCGCCACAGCCCGGCCAGAACCGGCCCGCGCAGCACCAGGGCGGCCCCGCAGCTGGCGGCCCGACGCAAGGCGGTCCGGCGCCGGCCGGTCCCGCGCAGGGCGGTCCCGCGCAGAGCGGACCGGCTCAGGCCGGCCCCACGCACGGCGGCCCTGCGCACGGCGGCCCGGTACAGGGCGGCCCGGTACAGGGCGGCCCGGTACAGGGCGGTCCGGTGCAAGGCGGGGGGACGAACCAGGGCGCCGGGCAGGGGCAGCCGGCGGTCGACCCGGGCCAGCAGTGGCCGGCGGCGCCGCAGTCGGCGCCACCCGGGTACGACGCTTACCCGCAGCAGCAGGGTTGGGGTGGTGCGCCGACCCCCCAGCCCGGCGCGCCGCAGTGGGGTGCCGGGCAGCAGTACCAGACCGGGCAGTACCCGCAGGTCGAGCAGCAGCCGCACTACCCGATGCCCGGGGCGGACCACGCCCCGACCGCGGACGACTTCGCCCAGCGCCGCGCCGCGCGACCCAGCGACCCGGTCGCCTCCCAGGGCGTACGGCGGGCGGTACGGGTCGGTTCGTTCGGCCTGATGAAGCTCGGCCCCGGCCGCAAGGAGCAGGAGCAGCGGCACGCCGTCGAAATGGTGCGCCGCAACTTCGGCGGGCTGCGGCAGATCACCGTGATCAACCCGAAGGGCGGCGCCGGCAAGACCGTCGCGGTGCTGATGGTCGCGATGACGTTCGGCCAGAAGCGCGGCGGCTACGTACTCGCCTGGGACAACAACGAGACGCAGGGCACCCTCGGGATGCGCGCCGCGCAGGACTTCCACAACCGTACGGTGCGTGACCTGCTGCGCGACCTGGCGCACTTCCGCGGCCCGACCGGGCGGGTCGGCGACCTCTCCCAGTACGTGCGGTCCCAGGGCGAGGCGATGTTCGACGTACTGGCGTCGGACGAGTCGGCGACCGCCGGCGAGATGCTCACCGCGGCGGCGTTCCACGACATCCGCGAGGTGGTCAGCCGGTTCTACAAGCTGATCGTGGTCGACACCGGCAACAACGTGCGCGCGGCGAACTGGCAGTCCGCGATCGACGCGACCGACCAGCTGGTGGTGTGCATGTCGGCGCGCAACGACTCGGCCGAGACCGCCGCGCGGGCGCTGGACCACCTGGAGCAGACCGGCCGGCACGACCTGGTCCGGCGGGCGGTCACCGTGGTCTCGATGCCGGCCCACCGCAAGGATCTCGACCTGCCGGCGGTGCAGCGGCACTTCTCCGCGCGCACCCGGGCGGTGTTGCTCGCGCCGTACGAGAAGCTGCTCGACTCGGGTGAGCCGATCCGCTACGCGGGGCTGTCCCAGTCCAGCCGGGACGCCTGGCTGAAGATCGCCGCCGCGGTCGCGGAGGGACTCTAGGGTCCGACGCGGCCCGGCCGCTAGGAGATCGGGTCCAGCGGGATGGCGTGGCGGGTGGCGCGGGTGGTGCCCCAGTCGTACAGCGCCTGGAGGACGGGGGCGAGGCTGACGCCCTCGTCGGTCAGCCGGTACGAGACGGGTGCCGGCACGCCGTCGTGCACGGTGCGGCTGATCAGCCGGGCGCGCTCCAGCTCGCGCAGCCGCTGGGTGAGCATCTTCTCGCTGACGTCGGGCATCCGGCGCCGTAGCTCGCCGTACCGGTGCACGCCCTCCTTCAGGTGCGCCAGGATCACCGCCGTCCACCTGCGGCCGATGACGTCCATCGTCAGCTCGACCGGGCAGTGGTAGGCGCGGGCGGCGCTCACCGGGCACGCACCGGAAAGTGCGTTCTTGCGGCCGCGCCGGCCCGGTGTTTCGCTGGCTTCATGATCATCGAGTACACCCGCTATCGCATTCCGGTCGCCGACGCCGAGGCGTTCGAGGCCGCGTACGCCCGCGCCGCGGTGCCGCTGGCGGGCGCGCCGCAGTGCGTCGACTACGAGCTCACCCGGTGCGACGACGACCCCGAATCGTACGTCCTGCGCATCACCTGGACGTCGGCTGCCGACCATCTCCAAGGCTTCCGCGGCAGCCCCGCCTTCCGCGCCTTCTTCGCCGAGATCAAGCCGTACTTCCCCGCGATCGAGGAGATGCGCCACTACACCCGCACCGCGGTAGTGGGCACCGGCGCCGGCGCCTGACGCGCCCGCCCCCGCAACCGCCCGAGCGCCCCAGATTCGGGTAAGGGGTGGGGTTGGGTTTCTTCTCTGTAGACGAGCGGATCAGCCGTCGAGGGCGTCGGCGGCGGAGGGATCGCAGTCGCGCAGGAAGGTGGCGCACCGGGCCGCCTCGTCGGACTCGCCGATCTGGTCGGCGGCCTGCCCGAGAGCGTGCAGGCAGCGCAGGAAGCCGCGGTTCGGCAGGTGCGACCACGGCACCGGGCCGAACCCCTTCCAGCCGTTGCGGCGCAGCTGGTCGAGCCCGCGGTGGTACCCGGTCCGCGCGTACGCGTACGCCGTCACGACCGCGCCGCTCGCCAGCGCGCGCTCGGCCAGCTCGGCCCAGGCGGCGCTGTAGGCCGGGAAGTGGGCGGCGACCGCGGCGACGTCACCGTCGTCGCGCAACGCGGCGGCCAGCTCGGCGGCCGGCTCGGGCTCCTCGGCGAGCAGGGTCGCCGGCGGCTCCGGCAGCAGGTTCTGGTGCGACACGCTCATTCCGCCAATCGGTACGACATTTCCAGGCCTTCACACTCCGGGCGCGCAGGCTCCCGACACCCGAACGCTACCCGCAGCGGCCCACCGCCGATCCGGCGCCGGGACCGCGTCGCGGCCGGTCGCGGGTCGACGCCACGGCGCGGAGGCGGGCAGGTACCGACGGCGACGCCCCCGGGTGCGTGTAACACGCGGCCCGCGGTCCCCGACGTACCAGGTGTCCGGAGCCTCCCCAGGACCCGGTATGACGGTGGCCCGCCGCTTCGGCGACGGGCCACCGTTCTCGTCTGCCGAGGCGCCCGAGCCCTGCCGCGGCACCCACGCGAGCACGCTCTGCCGCGGCGCCCGCGACCAAGCTCTGCCCGGGTGTCCGGGAGATCAGGACACCCGGACCCGGCGGCGCGGCTCGGAGCCGGCGGTCGGTCTCCCGGACAGCGCGTTGTGCCCGTCCACGTTCGCCAGCACGACGTGCGGATCGTCGAAACCGAAGTCGAGCCCGCTGATCAGCCAGCGCCCGTCCGGGTCGCCGTCCTCGACCAGGTCGAGCAGCCGGAGCGGATGCCCGACGACCGGCGCGAGCGGCGGCAGCACGTCGGCCCGCCAGCACAGCCGCAGGCTCTCGTCGCCGGCGTCGACCGGCTCGGTCGGGTCGAGGTCGTCCCAGCTCAGCGAGCATTCCCCGGTACGCCGGTGGCAGGCGGTGAGCCGTTCGCCGGCGAACTGGAACACCACCGGCCCCTCGCTGTACCACTCGTCGAGGTCGCGATCCCACAGCACCCAGGTGTGCTCCAGCGGCCGGCCGGCCAGCCGGGCCAGCCGCTCGCCGTGCACGTCCAGGATCTCCCGGGCGGTGTAGAGCCAGCGCGGCCGGTACCCGCCGACCTGGTGGGTGAACGCCCCGGTCGGCGCCTCCGGCGTGGACAGGTGCCGGTCGTCGGCGAACTGGTCGAGCGTGGGCGTGGCGTCCGCGTACCGCACCGTGGTCAGCGAGCACGGCGCGACGCCGCGGGTGAGCAGTTCCGGCCGGTCGGCGAGCGGCTCGTCGCCGAACAGGGTACGGACGAGGTCGACGGTGACGCCGCCGTGCGAGACGACCACCGTGTTGCCCCGGTCCTCGGCGTGCTCGCGCAGGAACCCGGCGAGCCGGTCGCCGGCGTCGCGCGAGCTGTCACCCCACAGCGGCCGGTAGTCCCGGTCTGCGGTGGAGCGTGCCCACTCGCGCTGGAAGGTGTCGAACGGCTGGCTGCCGTCCCAGCTCATCCGCTCGCGCAGGCGCGGGTCGGTGTGCACCGGCAGCCCCAGCACGGCGGCGATGATCTCGGCGGTCTCCCGGCTGCGCCGCAGCGGGCTGGCCCAGACCTGGGTGACGCCCCTGCCTCGCAGGCACGACCCGGTCCACAGCGCCTGGGCCCGCCCGGTGACGGTCAGCCCCGGGTCCCCTCCCCTGCGTTGTTTCTCGCCGTGCTGGACGAGGTAGAAGGTGCTCATCCCCCAGAAAGCCAGTCTCGCTCACGGCCCCGCGACCCCATTCCGTATCACGAAAGATCACCATGCCGAATGGACCCGAACCCGGCACTCGATCGGACCCGCGCTGCCTGGCCCGTCCCGCCCCGCAGCCGGCCCGCCACGGCAGGGTCTCGGGGCAAGCCCCAGGGCCCGTCCCGGCGCCGGCGGCGACGCCGAGACAGACGCTAGGTCCGACCGAGTGCCGTTCGTACCACACTTTCGGTTGTGTTGGCGAGTCGGTGTGTGACGCTCGTTACGCAACTCGTGTCCGGCGTTTCCGGACCGCTCCCGGGGCCGCGGGGCCGACCTCGCTCACTTCGCCAGCGTCGTACCGCTGGAGCGCAGCGCCTCGCAGGCCGCCTGGACCCGCTCGGCCATGCCCTGCTCGGCCGCCTTGCCCCAGGCACGCGGGTCGTACTGCTTCTTGTTGCCGACCTCGCCGTCGATCTTCAGCACGCCGTCGTAGTTGCGCAGCATGTGGTCGACCACCGGCCGGGTGAACGCGTACTGGGTGTCGGTGTCGATGTTCATCTTGACCACGCCGTAGTCGACCGCGGCCCGGATCTCGTCCAGCGTCGAACCGGACCCGCCGTGGAACACCAGGTCGAACGGGCGCTGCCTGCCCACCTTCGCGCCGACCTCGTCCTGGATCTGCTTGAGGATCTCCGGCCGCAGCTTGACGTTGCCCGGCTTGTACACCCCGTGCACGTTGCCGAACGTCAGCGCCGTGATGTAGCGGCCGTTCTCGCCGGTACCGAGCGCCTCGACGGTCTTCAGCCCGTCGGCCGGGGTGGTGTAGAGCTTGTCGTTGATCTCGCCGACGACGCCGTCCTCCTCGCCGCCGACCACGCCGATCTCCACCTCCAGGACGATCTTCGCCTGGTGTGCCTGGGCCAGCAGCTCACGGCCGATCTCCAGGTTCTCGTCCAGCGGCACCGCCGAGCCGTCCCACATGTGCGACTGGAACAGCGGGTCCTCGCCGCGCGCCACCCGCTCCTGCGAGATCGCGAGCAGCGGGCGCACGTAGGAGTCGAGCTTGTTCTTCGGGCAGTGGTCGGTGTGCAGCGCGATGTTCACCGGGTACTGCTTGGCCACCTCGTGCGCGTACCCGGCAAGCGCGACCGCGCCGGTCACCATGTTCTTGACGGTCGAGCCGGACAGGTATTCGGCGCCGCCCGTGGACACCTGGACGATCCCGTCACTGCCGGCCTCGGCGAAGCCGCGCAGCGCGGCGTTCAGCGTCTGCGACGAGGTCACGTTGATCGCCGGGTACGCGAAGCTGCCGGCCTTCGCGCGGTCCAGCATCTCGGCGTACACCTCGGGCGTGGCGATGGGCATGAGCGCTCCTTGAGCTGTGTCGTGTCTCGGTCGAGTCTCGCGGGTGCGACCCCGGTACGGGGTCGACACCGGAAGATGGACGCCGCTGTCCCCGGTACGGCCGGTCCGCGACCCGCCGTACCGCGACGTCGAGTATTCCGCACATTCGCCGGCCCGGTGACCTTCGGCGACCGGTACCTCGACCGGCACGCCGACCACCGGCACCGCGGTGACCTCCCGCGGCCCGGAGACCCGGACGGCCCGGTGTCCTCCCGCGGCCGGTAGACCCGGATGCCCCGGCAGCCTCCCGCAGGCCGGAGACCGGACGGCCCGGTGGCCCCCGCGACCGCGAGACCCCGGTGGCGCGGTGGCCTCCGCCCGCGGCGCGGTGACGCGGAGTACGCGCCGGGGCCGGTACCTCGGTGAGGCGCTGCGGGCGGCCGGGGACCCGGTTACGGTTGAGGCGCACACGCAGCGACAGCGGCGGATACCCGCCCCGGCGCGCACGCGCCGGCGAACCGATCTGCGGAGGTGACGCGGTGACCGAGCCGGAACTGGCACCCGACCAGGAGCGCGACCCGAGCGAGTACCGTCCGGGCGAGACACCGCTTGCCGCGCGGATCGAGGCGCCGGACGCCGACTCGCCGGACGACGAGCGGCCCGCCGAGCCCGCCGACGAGGACGAGCCCACGCCGGACATCGGCCTGGAGACGCCCGTCGACGACAGCCTGGAACAGGCTCGCGCGGTCCCCGACGACCCCGACGACTACCGCTGACGTTGTCGCGACAATTCCGGCAGGCTTGCGGTCCGGACCGATCGTTCGGGTCGCTGGCCAGGCTCAGCAGAAGGTGAAGGCGGCGTAGCCGACGACGCGGTCGGGCGGGCCGATGGTGTCGGCGGAGGTGGCGTAGCCGAGCAGGCGCGGTGTCCAGCCCGCCCGGGCGGCGAGCGCGGTGAGGCCGCGCAGGCCGAACACGCCGCAGGCGTCCCGCACCCCGATCCGGTCCGGCGCCCGCTCGGTCACCGCACGGATGGTGGCCGCGTCCTGCTCGCGCGCCTGCGCGTCCGGCTCGTAGTGGGACAGGTCGGTGGAGCACAGCAGCACGGTGCCGGAACGCCGGATACCGGCGGCGAGCAGGTCGGCCACCGCGTCCGCGGGCGTCGGCCCGGCCACCACCGGCAGGATCGGGGTGCCCGGCATGAGCACCGCCTGCAGGAACGGAACCTGTACCTCCAGCGAGTGTTCCGGCTCGTGCGGCTCGTCGTTCGCGGCCGCGGCGCCGGCCTCGATCAGGGTGTTGCGGCCGATGGCGTCGAGCGGGATCTCGCCCAGCGGGGTGGCCCATTTGTCCGCTGTGGACACCGCGCAGCCGGTGAGCCGGACGAAGTGCGCCGGGCCGATCAGCAGTACCCGGGCGATCCGTTCGCCGTGCGCGGCGAGCCGCGCGTACACCTGGGCGGCGGTGGGGCCGGAGAACCGGTACCCGGCGTGCGGCACCACGTACGCCGGGGCGAGCGCCTCATCGGCCGGCACCTCGACGCCGGCCAGCAGCGAGTCGACCAGGCCACGCAGGGTGTCCGGGTCGCTCGGATAGAACTTCCCGGCCACCGCCGGCGGGCGCACCGTCACCGGACACCGCCGGTACCGGAGGCGGGCGACGGAGCGGCGGCGCGGCGGTCGTGCGGGCCGAGGCCGCCGCGCTCGACCAGCCGGACCGGCTGCCGGCGGGAGCCCCAGTCGCCCGGCGGGCCGTCGAACACACCGGCGATCGACGCTCCACAGTGGACGCAGTGCCCGTCGTCGGTCAACCGGTAGTCGCCCAGCACGTACCAGTCGCGAACGATCACCGGTTCGCCGCAGGACGGGCAGTACGTGGTCTGGCCGTCGGCGTCGTGCACGTTGCCGGTGTAGACGTGGTGCAGGCCGCGCTCGCGGGCGATCCGCCGGGCCCGGCGCAGCGTCGCCGGCGGGGTACGCGGGATGTCGCGCATCTTGAAGTCCGGGTGGAACGCGGTGAAGTGCAGCGGCACGTCCGGACCGAGGTGCTCGGCGAACCAGTCGCACTGCCTCGCGATCTCGTCGTCCGAGTCGTTCTGGCCGGGAATCAGCAGCGTCGTCACCTCGAACCAGACGTCGGTCTCCCGCAGGTGATCGAGCGTGTCCAGCACGTTGTCCAGCTTGCCGAACGTGACCTTGCGGTAGAACCGCTCGCTGAACGCCTTCAGGTCGATGTTCGCCGCGTCCATGTGCGCGTAGAGATCCCGGCGCGCCGTCTCGTTGATGTAGCCGGCGCTCACCGCCACCGCCTTGATCCCGCGGTCCCGGCAGGCGTCCGCGACGTCCATCGCGTACTCCAGGAAGATCGTCGGATCGTTGTACGTGAAGGCGATCGAGCGGCAGCCCAGCTGCTCGGCGGCGCGGGCCAGCGCCTCCGGGCCGGCGGCCGAGGTCAGCGTGTCGATCTCGCGCGACTTGGAGATGTCCCAGTTCTGGCAGAACCGGCAGGCCAGGTTGCAGCCGGCGGTGCCGAACGACAGCACCGGCGTGCCGGGCAGGAAGTGGTTGAGCGGCTTCTTCTCGATCGGGTCGACACAGAACCCGGAGGACCGCCCGTACGAGGCGAGCACGATCTGGTCGTCGACCCGGCCGCGGACGAAGCACAGCCCGCGCTGCCCCTCGTGCAGCTTGCAGGCGCGCGGGCACACGTCGCACTGGATCCGGCCGTCCGGCAGCTGGTGCCAGTAGTCGGTGGCCACCGTGAACGGGTCGTCCAGGCTGAGCCGATCGGCGGCCTCGTCCGATCTGCCGGCACCGGCCGGCGCCGTCCCGGGGCCGCGGCGGCGCGGCGGGTCGAGGTCGACCTCGGTGCTCCCCATCGGTCCCACGCTAGTCCGCTGCCGCCACGCGGACCAGGCATCGCCGGGCAGGACATTTGTACCGGCCGAGTCCGGATCGACGACTCTGCCCGGGATGGGTGTCGCGGGGCGAGGCTGGGCTCGATCGTTTCGGCGGAGGGTGATCGAGATGTGGCGACGAATCGCACCGGCGTGGGTGCTGGTGCTGCTGGCCCCGTTCGTGGGCGAGTTCCTGCTCGGGAACACGACCCTGAGCGCGGCGTACGCCTACCCGGTGGATGCCGCCATGTACGGCGCCGGGGCCGTGCTGGTGCGCGAGGTGACCCGGCGGACCGGCCGCGGCTGGCCGACGATGCTGGCGCTCGCCGCCGCGTACGGGCTGGTCGAGGAGGGGTTCGCGGACATGAGCCTGTTCAACCCCAGGTTCGCCGGCCTGCACCTGCTCGAACCCGGCAACCTGTTCGGGATCGGCTGGACCTGGTGGCTGTTCGTCCTGACGCTGCACGTGGTGTGGAGCATGGGCGCCTCCATCGCCCTCACCGAGGCGCTGTACGCGCGGCGCGGCACCGGGCCGTGGCTCGGCCGGGTCGGCCTGGCGGTGACCGCGGTGGTCTTCGTCGGCGGGGTCGCCGCCGTCCACGGGACGTTCCGCGGCGGTCTCCCGTCCTTCCCGGCGTACGAGCTGTCGGTCGGGCAGGTGGCGCTGACCGCGATCGGGACGGCGCTGTGCATCGTGGTCGCGTTCCTGTTCCCGCGGGTCGACCGGCGCCGGCGCACCGGTACCGGCCGGGTGCCGGCACCGTGGCTGGTGGCGCTGCTCGCGGCGGTGGCCGGGGCGGTGTTCGAGCTGGCGAACCACGGCCTGCCCGGTGGCTGGCCGATCCCGATCGACCTGGTGCTCTACGTCGCCGTCGCGGCGCTGCTCGTCGCCTGGTCCCGGCGGACCGGCTGGACGGCCCGGCACGCGTTCGCGCCGGCGTTCGGCGCCCTGCTGGTGTACTGCGTGGTCGGCTTCGTGGCGCAGCCGAAGCACGGCGTCGATCTGGTCGGGCAGGTCGGGTTCGTGCTGGTGGCGCTCGCGCTGACCGCGCTGGCGGTGCGCAGGACCGCGACCGCCCGGGTACCGGCGGCGGCCCCGGCCACGATCGCGCCCTGACCGGCGGACCACCGGCCGCACCGCGAACCGGTCGCGCAGCGCGGCGGCGAGTTCCGGATCGTGCTGGCTGGCGGCGACCAGGGCAACGAACTGTCGTCCTCGGCACCATGAACCCGGGCCACCAGGAGTACGCCCGGTGGCCCGGGAGCCGCGAGCAGGCGTACGCCCGGTGCCGCCGGGAGCCGCGGCCGGGCGGTACGCCCGGTGTCGTGAACCGCAGGCGGTTGCCGGGCGGTGCGGGTCGGACCCGGACCGCCCGGCGGCGGCTCAGACCCGGACCGAGAACGAGTACAGCCGGGTGATCTGCTCGTCGGACAGGTTGTCGTCCGAGACCATCAACAGCTCCCGCCGGCCGTCCCGCAGGTGGCGGCCGGTGAAGACCATCCCCTCGATGTTGTCCAGCAGCGGGTTCGGCTGCGGCTGCTTGGCCGTCGCACCGTCGCTCGGGCACTGCCCGATGTCGGCGAGCAGCCGCCGGCGCGCCTGCCGGACGGTCGTGTCGGCCAGGCTGCGCACCCCGGTGACGTCCTGCGCACCGGCCAGATCCGCCTCGTACAGCCGGATCGTGTTGCCGTAGCCCTGCTGCCAGCCGCGCTCCAGCACCAGCAGCCGGGTCGGCGAGATCGCCTGCACGTCGGAGATCTGCAGGCCGGCGTCGACGGTGAACGCGTACTGCGCGGCGACCTCGAACCGGCCGTGCCGCCGGTCCCAGCGAAGGAACCGGTTGAGCCCGTTGCCGTCGGCGTCGGTGCCGTCACCGGACAGCGGCGACTCCATCGACGCGATCAGCGACCGGTCGCCGGGCAGCAGGGTCAGCCCCTCGAAGGTGGCGTTCTCCTCGGCCTCGCCGGCCGGCGCGACCCGGAACCGGTCCGGCACCGGCAGGCTGGCCAGCACGTTGCCGTGCCGGTCGTACCGCCGGACGGACGGCTCGACCTCGGAGGTGATCAGCCGGGTGCCGTCCCGGTCCACGGCGATCGCCTCGGAGTCGATCGCGTTCCCGTGCTCGTCCGCCAGCGGCTGGTACCCGACGGGCCGGGTGGCGAGCCCGCTGGTCGGCCGGGTCAGCGTCCAGAGCGCGGACGTGTCGCTGACGGCCAGCAGGTGCGAGCCGTCGTACTGGAGGCCGGACAGCTCGCCGACCTGCGCATCGCCGAACTTCCGCTTGTCCAGCGCGTCGGAGAAGCCGCGCAACGACACGAAGGGCGAGCAGGCACCGGCGTCGTGGCGGCCGGGCCCGGGGTGGGCGGCCGCCGGCACGGCGGCGGCGACGGTACCGAGTGCGGTGACGGAGGCAGCGAGGAGTGCTCGAATTCGCATGGCTCGGATCATGCCGGAAACCTCCGTCCCGCGGTCGACCGGCGGACGAACGCCACAGTCCCGGCAGGTGAGCACGATGCGCCGCGCCCGCGACGGCGGGCTGCGCCGGATCCGGGATGACGGACTGCCACGGGAATGGCCGGGCGCGCCTCGCCGGGACGGCGGCCGGACGGCGGGGTTGCGGCGGGGGCGGGCGGGCACGGCAGACTGGCGCGGTGCAGAAACGCGTGTACACCGGGCATCTCGACCCCGGCGCCGCCGACTACGTGTACCTGCCGGTCGACGTCCCGGCCGGCACCACCCGCCTCGCCGTCCGGTACTCGTACGACCGGCCGCCGCTGGCCGCGGGCACCGTCGGCAACGCCTGCGACGCCGGCATCTTCGACCAGCGCGGCCTGGATACGGGGTTCCGGGGCTGGTCCGGCGGGGCGCGCGACCGGTTCGAGCTGTCGGCGGCCGACGCCACGCCCGGCTACCTGCCCGGGCCGGTCGAGCCGGGCCGCTGGCACGTGGTGCTCGGTCCGTACACGGTGGCGCCGGGCGGGCTCGACTACACGGTCGAGGTGACGTTCGACGATGCGCCGGTGGTCGGTGAGCCGGCGGTGCACCACCCGCCGGCGAGCACCGGGCGCGGCCCCGGCTGGTACCGCGGCGACTGCCACCTGCACACCGTCTACTCCGACGGCGGGCGCACCCCGGCGCAGGTCGCGGCCGCCGCGCGGGCCCGCGGGCTGGACTTCATCAACTCCAGCGAGCACAACACGCCCGCCTCGCACCGGATCTGGGGCGAGCATGCCGGCGACGACCTGCTGATCCTCACCGGCGAGGAGATCACCACCCGCAACGGCCACTGCCTGGCCATCGGCCTGCCGCCCGGCTCCTGGATCGACTGGCGGTACCGGGCCGCCGACGGCGTGTTCGCCGACCACGCGGCGCGGGTGCGCGAGCTCGGCGGCCTCGTCGTGCCGGCCCACCCGTACGGGCAGTGCGTGGCGTGCTCGTGGAAGTTCGGCTACGAGCAGGCCGACGCGGTCGAGGTGTGGAACGGCCCGTGGTCGATCGGCAACGAGGCGGCGCTCGCCACCTGGGACGGCACCCTGGTCGCCGGCCGGTTCCTCCCGGCGATGGGCAACAGCGACGCGCACCGGGACGGCGACGTGGTCGGCCTGCCGCAGACGGTCGTACACGCCGAGGCGCTGTCCGCCACCGGGATCAAGGCGGGCCTGGCCGCCGGCCGCTCGTACCTGGCGGACGACGCCGCGGTGACCGTGTCGCTCGCGGCGACCGCGGACGGGCGTACCGCGGGGATCGGCGAACGGCTCGCGGTCGCGCCGGATGCGCCGGTGACGGTCCGGCTGGCGGTGACCGGAGTGCCGGCCGGCACCGTACGGCTGGTCACCGACCGCGGCCTGGTGCATGCGGCGCCGCTGCCCGGCCCGGTCGAGTGGCGCACCACCGCGCGTTACACCAGCTACGTCCGCGCCGAGGTGCGGCACGCCGATGCCGACGCCGCCCTGCCGTACGGTTCGATGGCGGCGCTGACCAACCCGATCTTCCTGGACGGTTAGGCCCGGCACTCTGGGCAAACCACGCACATGCCGCGTACCGGCGGGAGAAACTGCGGGGAACAGCCGCACTCCGGGGGGCGCCATGGACGAACGCGACGGTACGAACGACAGCACGCCCGACGGCGAGCCGGCGCCGACCGCCGGCGCCGAGCCCACCGGGGAAGGCGCAGCCACGCCGGCCGCCGGCAGGGCGACCACCCACCGGGACCGGGCGGCGGTACGGGACTGGAAGGACGCGGTCACGCCGCGCTCGGCGCTGCTGTGCGTCGGGGTGTTCCTGCTCATGCTGGCGTTCGCGCTGTCCTACATGGGCGCGCTGCACCACCCGAAGCCGCACCACATCGACCTGGCCGTGGCGGCACCGAGCCGGTCGGCGGGACCGCTGCTGGCGCAGCTCAACGGGTTGCCGGGGGAGCCGGTCGAGGCCCGTGCCGTGTCCGACGCGGCGACCGCGCGGCGCCAGGTGACGACCCGGGACGCGGACGGGGCGCTGGTGGTCACGCCGGCGGCGAGCGGCGGCGGTACCGCCCGGTTGATCGTGGCGAGCGCCGCCGGACCGTCGATGTCGCAGGCGCTGGAGCGGGTGATGACGGCGGTCGCGCCGCGCGCCGGGCTGCGGCTGTCGGTGACCGACGTCAAGCCGTTGCCGGCCGACGACTTCGAGGAGCTGAGCTCGTTCTACCTGGTCGTGGCGTGGAGCGTGGGCGGCTACCTGGTCGCCTCGATGCTCGGCGTCTCCGCCGGTACCCGGCCGGCGAACCTGCGCCGGGCGTTCATCCGGCTGCTCGCGATGGCGGTGTACTCGATCGCCGCCGGGGTCGGCGGCGCGATCGTCGTCGGCCCGGTACTGCACGCGCTGCCGGCCACCGTCGGACAGCTGTGGTGGATCGGGGCGTTGCTGGTGTTCTCCGCGGCGGCGTTCACGATGGCGATGCAGGTCCTGGCCGGGGTGATCGGCATCGGCATCGCGATCGCGGTGTTCGTGGTGCTCGGCAACCCGAGCTCCGGCGGGGTGTTCCCGTGGCCGATGCTGCCGGCGTTCTGGCGCGCGATCGGGCCGTGGATCGGCACCGGCGCCGCCACCCAGACGGTGCGCAACGTCTCCTACTTCGACTCCCACCACATCACCGCACACCTGCTCGTGATCTGCGGGTACCTGGTGTTCGGGGTACTGGTGGCGCTGCTGGTACCGGGGTTGAAGGCGCGGCGACCCCGGCGTGTGGGATCGCCCGCACATCTCGCGGCCGAGGCGTGAACCGATCTTCGCGCCGGGTAGGGTCGCCCGAGTGGGGCACCTCGAGTTGACCAGGGCGGCGAGCGAGCCGCTGGCGGTCAACCTCCTCGATCCGAAGTCGCTGATCGACACGTTCGGGCTGGTCGGCGTCTATGCGGTGATCTTCGCCGAGACCGGTCTGTTCTTCGGGTTCTTCCTGCCCGGCGACACGATGCTGTTCATCGCCGGCATCGCCAGCTCCGCCGTCGCCGAGCACCTGCTCGGCACCCAGCTGTCCCTCCCGGCGTTGCTGATCGGGGTGCCGGTCGCGGCGATCGCCGGTGCCCAGCTCGGCCACTTCCTCGGCGCCCGGTTCGGCCGCGCCATGTTCGACCGGCCCGCCTCCCGCCTGTTCAAGGCGCAGTACGTGGACCGGGCCGAGTACTACTTCAACAAGTTCGGGCCGGCCAAGGCCGTCGTGCTGGCCCGGTTCATCCCGGTGGTCCGCGCGTTCCTGAACCCGGTCGCCGGCATCCTGGAGATGCCGTGGCAGAAGTTCCTGCTGTGGAACGTGGTCGGCGGCGTGATCTGGACCGACGGCATCATCCTGCTCGGCAACCGCACCGCCGGCGTGATCCCGCCGAGCATCATCGACAAGTACCTGCTGCCGATCATCGCGGCGATCGTGCTGATCGCGCTGCTGCCGATGCTGCGTGAGCTGGGCAAGCGGCTGCTGGCGCGGCGCCGCGGCGGCGCCGCGCAGACCCGGGACGACGACACCGAATCGCAGCCCGCGACCCGCCGGTGACGGTACGCGAACGGGGCCACGGCCGCGCGGCGGTCGGCGCCGGATCCGGCCGGGTACGCTGAGCCGGACCGGAGCTCGCGGCCCGAGACGGTGTGTCGGGAAACGAGCCGCAGACTCACCCTCGGTACGCCGGAGAAGCCGATGGAACCCACTGGACGCGACGTCGGTCCGTTCCGTGGTGTCACCACCGTCCGGGTGCACGGTGGGTTCGAGATCTGCCGCGGCCAGGACGAGCAGGGCCGGGCGGTCACGATCCTGACCATGGGCCCGTCCGCGGTGCACGACGACTCGCTGCGCGGCGCGCTGACCGAGGCGTACCAGTGGGCCCGGTCGCACGCCCCGGCCGGTGAGGAGTTCGCCGGAGTCGAGCTGTCCGGCGAGCAGCCGTGGGTGGCGAGCCTCGACGCGGCCGGCACCATCGGCGTGCGCAGCGTGTTCGACCGGCTGGTCAGTACCGTGCGGCCGCCGGCGCCGGGCCGGCACACCGGCAACATCCCCACCCGTACCGACACCGGCTCGATCCCGCGCGCCACCGACACCGGCGCGGTCCCCCGGGTCGGGCCGGACGGACGCCCCGTCCACGCGGACACCGGATCGATCCCCCGGGTCGGGCCGGACGGACGCCCCGTCCACGCCGACACCGGCGCCATCCCCCGGGTCGGGCCCGACGGGCGCCCAGCACACGCCGACACCGGATCGATCCCGCGGACCACGGCCGACACCGGATCGATCCCGCGGGCCGGCCGGGCGATGCCGCCGGCCCCCGGGCCGCCTCCGGGAGCCGCGCCGCCCGGATACCGGGCACCGGCCGGGCCCGCCGGCAGCCGGCACACCGGGCAGCTGCCGCGGGTGGTGGAGTCGCCGACGAATCCGCTCCCGCCGGTCTCCGGCCCGGCTCGGCACACCGGCCAGTTCCCCCGGGTCGCGCACACCGGCCAGCAGCCGCGGGTCGATCACACCGGTCGGCCGGTCGAGCCGACGGCGCGCACCGGCCCGCTGCCCACGCACCAGACCGGGCAGCTGCGCCCACCGGCGCGGCCCGGCCGGGACCTGCCGGCGATGCCCGCCTACCAGGGGCGGCCGTACACGGCGGCGCCGCGACCGATCGCCGCGCCGTACACCGCCCGCCGGGTCCCGGTGGGCGGCGGCCGCGCGCTGCCGATCCTGCTGATCATCATGGCGCTCGGCGCGATCGGCGTACTGGCCCTCCTGGTCGCCGCCTACCTCGCGATCCGATCCTGACCCGCGTCTGGCGAGGTCAGCGACCGAGCCGGCGGCAACACGCCCGCGAACATCCCGCCGGACAGCAAGACCCGGGCCGGCGCCCCCACCGGCCCGGGCACATCCAGCTGGTCAGGACGCGGTACGCGGGCGCGGGCTGCGACGCCGGCGCGGCGGCGCGATCAGGCTCGCCACGGTGCTCAGATTCGGCGACACGATCCGGTAGTAGGCCCAGACCCCGCGCTTCTCCCGCTCCAGCAGGCCTGCCTCGGTGAGCACTCGCAGATGGTGGCTGACCGTCGGCTGGCTCAGCCCGAGCGGACCGATCAGGTCGCAGACACACGCCTCGCATCGCGGCGCCGCCTGGATCAGGCTGAGCAGCCGCAACCGGGCAGGGTCGGCGAGCGCCTTGAGCAGGCCGGCGAGGCGGTCTGCCTCGGCCGCCGCCAGCGGTTCGCCGGTGAGCGGCGAGCGAGCGGTCGGTACGGTCTCGGTGAGCACAGCGGTCACGTGCCCTCATCCCCCTGGACATTCAACATCTTGAATATTTGCCGGTACCTATAGCGTTAACGCCGCCGACTGCGGTAGGTAACGGCCAGCGGAGCGACATATCTAGGCTGTGCGGGTGCCCGACGACTCCTTGCCGCTCAAGCCCACCCCCCTCGCCCCAGGTGACCAGGTCGTACTGATCTCGCCGGCCGGACCGGTGTCCCGCGAACAGGTCGAGCGCGGTGCCGCGCTCCTCCGCGAATGGAAACTGTCCGTCACTGTCGGCGCACACGCGTACGACCGGGACGGCCTGGTCGCCGGTACCGATCGCGACCGGCTCGCCGACCTGAACACCGCCCTGGCGGACCCCGCGGTACGTGCCGTGCTGTGCACCCGCGGTGGCTATGGCAGCCAACGAATCGTCGCCGGGATCGATACGGCCGCGGTCGCCCGCGACCCGAAGATCGTGCTCGGCTTCTCCGACATCACCGCGCTGCACCTGGCGCTGTGGCGGGGCGCCCGGCTGGCCACCCTGCACGGCCCGGCGCTCGCGCTACGCACCGAGCCGGACCCGATGACCGTCGCCGCGCTGCACACCGCCCTGTTCGACCCCACGCCGGTACGCCTCGCGGCCGACCCGGCCGAGTCCACCGCCGCGGTGACCACCGCCGGGCGCGCCGCCGGGCGGCTGCTCGGCGGCAACCTGGCGATGCTCGCCGCGACCCTCGGCACCCCGGACGCGCCGGACCCGACGGGCGCCGTACTGCTGCTGGAGGACATCGCGGAGCCCGCCTACAAGGTGGACCGGATGCTGCTGCACCTGGAGCGGGCCGGCCTGCTCAACGGCCTCGCCGGCGTCGCGGTCGGCCAGTTCACCGACTGCCCCGGCACCGACCCCTCGGTACCCGAGGTGCTCGCCGACCGGCTGCACCGGCTCGGCGTACCGGTGCTGGGCGGGCTGCCGATCGGCCACGGCGCGGTGCGCGTGACCGTCCCGCTGGGCACCCGGGCGGTACTCGACGCCGACGCCGGCACCCTCACCGCGGATCCGGCGCTCCGGCGGCCGTAGCCCGGCGGCAGCGGATCGGCACTCCCGTTGGCATGCCTCGGCCTCCCGCGGGGGAGTCCCCGCGCACGGGCAGGGCCGTGCCGGTCAGGCCAGGTCGAGGTCGGCGAGGGAGTAGGCGGCGCGGTACTCGAGGCCGGCGGCGCGGACCGCGTCGCCGGCGCCGCGGTCGACGACCACGGCGACCCCGACCACGTCGGCCCCCTCGGCCCGCAACGCCTCGACCGCGTCCAGCACGCTGCCGCCGGTGGTGGAGGTGTCCTCGACCGCGAGCACCCGCCGGCCGGCGACGTCCGGACCCTCGATGCGTCGCTGCAGGCCGTGCGCCTTGCCCTGCTTGCGGACCACGAACGCGTCGACCCCGTGCCCGCGGCCGGCGGCCGCGTGCAGTACCGCGGTGGCGACCGGGTCGGCGCCGAGCGTCAGCCCACCGACGGCGTCGTACCCCCAGTCCGCGGTGAGATCGAGCAGCACCCGGCCGACCAGCGGCGCCGCGGCGTGGTGCAGCGTGATGCGGCGCAGGTCGACGTAGTAGTCGGCCTCCCGGCCGCTGGAGAGCACGACCCGGCCGTGCACCACGGCCAGATCCTTGATCAGCTGACGCAGGTTCTCCCGATCCGACACGGCCACAGCCTAGAGCCCCTGGCCACGCCTGCTGCCGGCGCCCGGCCGAGGCACGCCGACCGGCCGGCGCCGCACCGTCGAGAACCGGTACGGGTCACTCCCTGGTGCGGCTGCCCCCGGCGCTCGGCAGCCGGTGCAGCACCGCGCGCGGCAGCCGGCTCAGCACGACCGCGGCCGCCTTGTACCGCAGGGACGGGACGCTGAGCAGCTTGCCGCGGCGCAGGTCGCGCAGCGCTTCGGCGACCACCTGGTCGGCCTCGAGCCAGGCGAACCTCGGCAGCCCGGTCATGTCGATCCCGGCGCTGTCGTGGAACTCGGTGTGCGTGTAGCCGGGGCAGAGCGCCATCACCCGGACGCCGTGCCGGCGCGCCGCCGCTCCGATCGACTCGCTGAAGTTCGTGACCCAGGCCTTGCTGGCTGGGTAGGTCGAGCCCGGCATCACCGCGGCGAAGCCCGATACCGACGAGACGTTGATGATCGCGCCGGACCGGCGCGGCACCATCACCGCCAGCGCGGCGTGCGTCAACCGCAGCACCGACCGTACGTTCAGCCACAGCAGCCGCTCCTCGTCGTCGGCGCTGTTGCTGGTGAACGGCTTGTGCAGGGAGATGCCGGCGTTGTTGACGAGCAGCGCGACCGGCCGGTCGGCATCGCCGACCCGTGCCTCGACCGCGCCGCACCCCTCCGCCGTGGACAGGTCGGCGGCGAGCACCTCGACCGCCACGCCGTACCGCCGGGTGAGCTCGGCGGCGGTGTCGGCGAGCCGCTGCTCGTTCCGGGCGACCAGGACGAGGTCGCGGCCGTCCCGGGCGAGCCGGTCGGCGAAGGCCGCGCCGATCCCCGCGGTCGCGCCGGTCACCAGTGCGGTGGGCATCGTCGTCGCCCCCTAGCGCGGCGGGCCGTAGCCGGGGCCGGACTGCGGCGGACCGCCGTAACCGGGACCCGACTGCGGCGGACCGCCGTAACCGGGACCCGACTGCGGGGGGCCACCGTAACCGGGGCCGGATGCGGGCGGGGCGCCGTAACCGGGGCCGGATGCGGGCGGGCCACCGTAACCGGGGCCGGACGCCGGCGGGCCACCGTAACCGGGGCCGGATGCGGGCGGGGCGCCGTAGCCCGGGCCGGCACCGTAACCCGGGTCGCCGTAGCCGGTCTGGTCGCCGTACGGGTTGGGCGCGGTGCCGTAGCCCGGGTCGGGCGCCGCCGGGTAGCCACCGGCCGGGCTGCCCGGATACGAGGGGGCCGGGCCACCCGGCACCTTCTTGGCGAAGTACTGGCTCGACTGCTTGATCGCGAGCAGCACGATGGCCACACCGTGGCAGAGCACCAGCAGGACCGCGAGCACGATCGAGACCGGCATGTACCAGCCGGGCATCATGCTGCTGGTGTCGATGTTCGAGGTGGTCGCCGTGTTGGACAGGCTGCCGATCGCGCCGCAGAACCCGCACACCACGAACAGGCCGGAGATCACGAACGTGGTGATCCAGGTGCCCCGCTTGCCGCGCAGGTTGCCCAGCGCGAGGACCACGATCGTGATGCTCAGCAGCAGGTAGATGATGATCGAGATGACCTGGGCGACCTTGAACACGTTGGTGGCCGAGTCGACGGTGCTCTGCGACAGGCCCTGAGCCGCCATCCAGTCGCCGATCCGGGTGATCGCCAGCACCGAGACCGCGACCTGCCCGAGGTTGACCACGACGGCGGCGAGCATGCACGCCACGGCGGCGGTCACCGTGATCGGACGACCACCCGCCGCGGTGGAGAATCCTGGCGCCGCGGGCGGCACGGATGGTGGCGGATACATCATCGGACCTCTCTGTCTCTGGTGCGCCCACCGTACCGGGACACGGCGATCAATATCCGTACGGTCGGTACGGTTGCCGTGGCGGGACCGGCGCGGCGGGCCGGGCGGCGCGGAACCAGGCACCGACCGGGCGCAGCCCGACCATGATCATCGCGACCGTCACGGCCGCCAGCGCGAGGATCCCGAAGATGGCCGAACCGGCGATCTCCCATCCCGGTGCGAGCTGCGAGATCGACGTGTCCGAGTCGGACGCGGCGCTGCCCACCGCCGCGTTGATCGCGCCGAACATGCCGATCCCGGACAGGCAGCACAGCCGCAGCGCGGCGCACAACCCGCCGACCGACCAGATCAGGATCCGCCCCACCTGTTGGCGCCGGATGGTGAGCAGCGCGGCCAGCCCGAGCCCGATCGTGACCAGCATGTTCAGCACGATCGTCAGGATCAGGTAGGGCTGCAGGCCGGTGGCCAGCTCGCCGCTGGTGTCCAGCCGGCTGAAGTCCTGGAAGATCAGGATCTCGAACACGGTCTCGGCCAGCGTCATGGCCGCCGCCCCGAACACCGCCAGGGCACCGGCCATCACCTGGACCGGCCGGCCGGGCGCTGGTGGTGGCGGCGTCGAGTATGCCGCGCCGTACATCCCGCCTCCCCATTTGTCCTGGGTTGTCGGTGGACGCACCACCACCGCCGTTCGATGGGACCGTAGGCGAGGCATGCAAACGCCGGAGCGGCGGCATGCCGCTCCGGCGTTTCGCGGTGGTGCTCAGGCCCGGGCCACGACCAGCCCGGAGCCGTCCTCGGCGGTACGCACCGAGACGGTGTCGCCGTCTCGCACCGCGCCGGCGAGCAGCTCCTTCGCCAGCTGGTCGCCGATGGCGGTCTGGATCAGCCGGCGCACCGGACGAGCCCCGTACATGGGGTCGTAGCCGTGCTCGGCCAGCCACTTGTGCGCGTCGTCGGCGACGTGCAGGGTCAGCCGGCGGTCGGTCAACCGCTTCGCCAGCCGGGCCACCTGGATGTCCACGATGGCCTGCATCTCGCTGGTGTCCAGCGCGTGGAAGACCACCACGTCGTCCAGCCGGTTCACGAACTCGGGCTTGAAGTGCTCGCGCACCAGTGCCAGCACCGCCTGCTTCTTCTCCTCCTCGGCCAGCGTCGGCTCGATCAGCACCTGCGAACCGAGGTTGGAGGTGAGGATCAGGATCGTGTTGCGGAAGTCGACCGTGCGGCCCTGGCCGTCGGTCAGCCGGCCGTCGTCCAGCACCTGCAGCAGGATGTCGAACACGTCGGCGTGCGCCTTCTCCACCTCGTCCAGCAGCACCACCGAGTACGGCCGGCGCCGCACCGCCTCGGTCAGCTGGCCGCCCTCCTCGTACCCGACGTAGCCGGGCGGGGCACCGACCAGCCGCGCCACCGAGTGCTTCTCCCCGTACTCGGACATGTCGATGCGGACCATCGCCCGCTCGTCGTCGAACAGGAAGTCGGCGAGCGCCTTCGCCAGCTCGGTCTTGCCCACCCCGGTCGGGCCGAGGAACAGGAACGAACCGGTGGGCCGGTTCTCGTCGGCGATGCCGGACCGCGCGCGGCGTACCGCGTCCGAGATGGCACCGACCGCCTCGGCCTGGCCGATCACGCGCTTGCCCAGCTCCTCCTCCATCCGGAGCAGCTTGGCCGTCTCGCCCTCCATCAGCCGGCCGGCCGGGATGCCGGTCCAGGACGCCACCACGTCGGCGATGTCGTCCGGGCTGACCTCCTCGTTCAGCATCGCGCCGTTGGCCTGCAGCTCGGCCAGCTCCTGGCCCGCGTCGGCGAGCTTCTTCTCCAGCTCCGGAATCCGCCCGTACCGCAGCTCGGAGGCGCGGCCGAGATCGCCGTCGCGTTCGGCCAGTTCGGCCTCGCGCTTGATCTGGTCGAGCTCCTCCTTCGTCTCGGAGATGGCGGAGATGTGCTGCTTCTCGTTCTGCCAGCGCTCGTTCAGCACGGTCAGCTGCTCGCGCTTGTCGGCGAGTTCGCGGCGCAGCTTCTCCAGCCGCTGCTTCGAGGCGTCGTCGTCCTCCTTGGACAGCGCCATCTCCTCGATCTCCAGCCGCCGCACCGCGCGCTCGATCTCGTCCACCTCGACCGGCCGGGAGTCGATCTCCATCCGCAGCCGGGACGCGGACTCGTCGACCAGGTCGATCGCCTTGTCCGGCAGGAACCGGTCGGTGATGTACCGGTCGGACAGCGCGGCGGCGGCCACCAGCGCGGCGTCGGTGATCCGCACCCCGTGGTGCACCTCGTACCGCTCCTTGAGGCCGCGCAGGATGCCGACGGTGTCCTCGACGCTCGGCTCGCCGACGAGCACCGGCTGGAACCGCCGCTCCAGCGCCGGGTCCTTCTCGATGTGCTCGCGGTACTCGTCGAGCGTGGTGGCGCCGACCATCCGCAGCTCACCGCGGGCGAGCATCGGCTTGAGCATGTTGCCGGCGTCCATCGAACCGTCCGCCTTGCCGGCGCCGACGACGGTGTGCAGCTCGTCGATGAACGTGATGATCTGGCCCTCGGAGCCGGTGATCTCCTCCAGTACCGACTTGAGCCGCTCCTCGAACTGCCCGCGGTACTGCGCGCCGGCGATCATCGCGCCGAGATCCAGCGAGACGAGTCGCTTGTTCTTCAGGCTCTCCGGCACGTCACCGGCGACGACCCGCTGCGCCAGCCCCTCGACGATCGCGGTCTTGCCGACGCCCGGCTCGCCGATCAGCACCGGGTTGTTCTTGGTGCGCCGGGACAGCACCTGGACCACCCGGCGCACCTCGGCGTCCCGGCCGATCACCGGGTCGAGCTTGCCCTCGCGGGCCTGCGCGGTCAGGTCGATGCCGTACTTCTCCAGCGCCTTGTACGTCTGCTCCGGGTCGGGCGTGGTGACCCGCCGGTCGCCGCCGCGGACCACCGGGAACGCCGCGACCAGGTTCTCCTCGGTGGCGCCGGCGTCCGTGAGCGCCTGCGTCACCTGGCCGCCCACCCGGGCCAGCGCGGCCAGCAGGTGCTCGGTCGACAGGTACTCGTCGCCGAGGGGCCGGGCGATCTGCTCGGCGGCGTTGATCGTGTTGACGATCTCCCGGGACACGGTGGGCTCGGCGATGCTGCTGCCGGACACGGTCGGCAGCTTCGCCAGCGCGGCCTGGGTGGCGCTCTCCACCCGGCCCGGATCGGCGCCCGCGGCCCGCAGCAGCGCGGTCGCGGTCGACCCCTCGGTGGACAGCAGCGCATCCAGCAGGTGCCAGGCCTCGACGGTGGCGTGCCCCTTGCCGGTCGCCGCGGACACGGCCGCGGCGATGACCTCACGACTCTTGGTGGTCAGGCGTTCGACGTTCATGCTCTCCCCGCAGCAGACTTCGGTTCTCACGGCCTTGCGCCAGTGCCCCGGGGCCGGCCGACGGAGTTCTGGCGCATCCCTTGGTGCAACCGGGCAAGAGTTGAGTCTATTCCGCTCAACCTGAGGTTTGTCCCGGCGCGGCGGATCCGGCCATGACATGGCCCACTCCGTACCCGCGGAGGCGCATCGCCCCGGCGGCGCCGGGCCGCGCCGGCGACCCCCGTACGCGCCGGGGCGTCGCCCGCCGGGTCAGCGCTCCGCGGCGGGGCGGTTCGCCAGTTCGGACAGGTTCATCGCCATCGCCCGGTGCACCGCCGGGATCCGGTCCAGCGCGCGCAGCGCGGTGTTGCGGACCCCGCGCAGCGGTGCCGAGCCGACGGTGGCGACCCGGGTCATCCGGTGCGTGAACGCCACCACCTCCTCGGCCACCGGGCGCCGCTCCGCCTCGTACTCGTCCAGGACGGTCTCGGCGGCGCCGTCCCGCAGCACGGCCGTGAGCTTGTGGCCGAGCGTCACCGCGTCCTGGATGCCGGTGTTCATGCCCTGACCGCCGGCCGGGCTGTGCACGTGTGCCGCGTCGCCGGCGAGCAGCAGCCGGCCGGACCGGTAGTGCGCGGCGAGCCGATGGTGGACCCGGAACCGGGAACTCCACGCGATCTCGTCCACCCGGGCCGGGTGCCGCCGGGGCCCGCGGGCGTCGAGCAGCGCCCGCACGTCGGCCAGGCTGGGCTTCTCCGGCGCCTCGTCGACGGTGGCGACGATCCGGTGCCGGCCGCCGGGCAGCGGCGCGACCACCGTCACCCCGTCGGCCGAGAGGTACAAGATGGCCTGGTCGTTCGGCTCGGACCAGGACAGCCGCACGTCCGCCAGGACGAACGACTCCGGATAGCTGTCGCCGGTGAACTCGATGCCGGTCCGCCCCCGGACGAAGCTGTGCATGCCATCGCAACCCACCACGTACCGGGCCCGCACCGTCTCGCCGCTCGCCAGCGTGCCGCGCACGCTCGCGGCGTCGACATCCAGCCCGGTCAGCCGGTACGGGCGGTGCACGTCACCGCCGGCCGCGCGCAGCCGCGCGGTGAGTACCCGCTCGGTCACGTCCTGCGGGACCAGCAGGGCGAACGGGAAATCGGTCGGCAGCTCGCCGAAGTCGACGGTCAGCAGTACCCGGTCGCGCTCGCGCACGGTGAAGCGCCGGGCCACGATGCCCTGCGCGACGAGTTCGTCGGCGAGGTCGATCTCGCGCAGCACCTCCAGCGTGCGGGCGTGCACGACGGCGGCCCGCGAGGTGTCGGCCGCCTCGGCCGCCTGGTCGACGACGACCGTGTCGACGCCGGCGGCGGCGAGCACGGTGGCCAGGGTGAGACCGACCGGTCCGGCACCGGCGATCAGGACGTCGGTGCTGCGCGGAATGTCCGACACGGGCAACCCCCTCGGGTGCGAACGGCTCGTGTGCACAAGCTTCGTCCACACCCGGCACGTTCTGCGGCTCGGACCCATCGCCGCCGAATCGCTCGTCGCCGCCCTCGGTGCCGCCCACCAGTCGCACCGCACCGGCTCGCTCGACGACACCGGGCTTCGAGGTGACGAGGGTCGCCGGCGGGAATAGTGGACTGCCCGTTCTAGTACCGGTACCGTCCTCGGGGTGGGACGACCCAAGGAGTTCGACGTCGACGAGGCGGTCGACGCCGCGACGCAGGCCTTTCGTGATCGTGGCTACGAAGCCACGTCCACCCAGGACCTGTGCGACGCCACCGGGTTGTGCCGCAGCAGCATCTACCACACGTTCGGCAGCAAGCGGGAGCTGTTCGAGCGGTCCCTGACCCGGTACACCGAGCGGCAGACCGGCGAGCTGGTCGACCTGCTGCACGCCGACACCCCGGTACCGGAGCGGTTGCGCGCGCTGTTCGACGCGATCATCACGGCCGGGTCGGACGGCTGCTTCACCGTCAGCTCGGTGGTGGAGCTCGCCGGCCGGGACGACGAGCTGACCGCGTGCGCGCTGCGCGGGATGTCGTCGTTGCGCGGCGAGCTTCGATGTGCCATCGAGGCCGGTCAGGCGGCCGGCGAGATCCGCACCGGATCGTCGCCGGACGAGCTGGCCGACTTCGTCCAGGCCACCATCGCCGGCCTGCAGGTGATGGCGCGGGGCGGGGTGGCCGACACGGCGATGCGGCACGCCGCGAACGTGGCGCTCGCCGCCATGTAGCCGGCACCGAACCCCCACCCACCAGCAACGACCCGATCCGCCCGGGCAACGCACGAGCCGGGCGACCCCGACCGAGAACCCTTGGCGGCCAACGACGGCCGCGTACTAGAACGATCAGTCCAAAAATCCTTGTCTTCGGGAGACCCGCCATGCCGCTCGCGGTCTACATCCTCGCGCTGAGCGTCTTTTCCCTAGGTACCAGCGAATTCGTCATCTCCGGGCTGTTACCCGAGGTGGCCGGCGACCTGCACGTGTCGATCCCCACCGCCGGGCTGCTCATCTCCGGCTTCGCGATCGGGATGCTCGTCGGCGCGCCGATCCTCGCCGCGGCCACCCTCAAGCTGCCCCGCAAGGTCACGCTGACCGGCGCGCTCGCGGTGTTCATCGCCGGCAACGTGCTCGCCGCGATCGCACCGAACTACCCGATGCTGTTCGGCGCCCGGGTGCTCACCGCGCTCGCCACCGCCGCGTTCTGGGCGGTCGGCGCCGCGACCGCGGTCAAGCTGGCCCCGGCCGGCGCGCACACCCGCGCGCTCGCCGTCATGGTCGGCGGGCTGACCGTCTCCAACATCATCGGCGTACCGTTCGGCACCCTCGTCGGCCAGCACCTCGGCTGGCGGGCGGCGTTCCTGGTGGTCGCCGGGCTCGCCGGGATCGGCCTGGTCGGCGTGCTCAAGGTGGTACCGGGCGGGCACTCCGCGGACCCGGCCGACCGGCCCAACCTGCGCGGCGAGCTGGCCGCGTTCCGCAGCGGCCGGCTGTGGCTCGCGCTCGCCACCACGGCGCTGGTACAGACCGGGTTCATCGCGGTGTTCAGCTACCTGACGCCGCTGCTGACCCGGGTCGCCGGCGTGCCGAGCGGGCTGATCCCCGGCGTCCTGCTGCTGTTCGGGCTGGGCAACCTGGTCGGCATCACGCTCGCCGGCCAGTTCGCCGACGCCCGGCAGCTCGGCACCCTGTACGTGGCGCTCGCCGGGACGATCCTGGTGCTGGCGTCGCTGGCGCTGTTCGCCGGGTCGACCATCGCCGCGGTCGCACTCGCGTTCGGGCTCGGGCTGTTCGGCATGGCGTGCGCGCCGTCGATGAACGGCCGGGTCTTCTCGCTGGCCGGAGCCGCGCCGACGCTGGCGTCCTCGGTCAACGTGTCCGCGTTCAACGCCGGCAACACGATCGGGCCGTGGCTCGGCGGGCTGGTCATCGCCGGCGGCCTCGGGTACGCCTCGACCGCCTGGGTCGGTGCCGCGGTCGCGGTCGGCGCGCTGGCGCTGGCCGTACTGTCCGGCGTGGCGGACCGGCGGTCCCGGCCCACCGAGCCGGTGCGGACCGACGTACCGACAACCGAGCTCGCCGACATGGCCGCCTGACGACCCGCTCGCCCGGTCGATCACCCCGTGCCGTCCGCATGCCGGACGGCACGGGGCTCGTCGCCCCCGGCATGGTCGGCGCACCGGACCGGCACCCCGCCGACGGGAGAACGGCTCGCCGCCGTTGCGATCGGGAAGATCGAGCACGAACGAGGCACTCACCCTGACCTTGTAGGGTTGCCACTCCGGCAAAGTCAGAGGAACACAAGGCGGTGAACACCGTGCGGGTACGGGTCGAGAAGGCCGTGCTACCAGGCATCGGCGTACGGCACGACCTAGCCACCACGTCCGGTCGTCGGATCGGGGTCATCACCCACCGATCGGGCCAGCGCGACCTGATCGTGTACGACCCGGAGGATCCCGACGAAAGCAGCGACACCGTGCCGCTGACCGACGACGAGGCCGATGCGCTCGCGGTGATCCTGGACGCATCCCGGGTGCTCAGCCAGCTCGCCGGGCTGCACGACCAGGTCGCCGGCACACTGGTGATCGAGCAGATCCCGGTGCGGGCCGGCTCGCCGTTCGCCGGCCGGCCGATGGGCGACACCCAGGCCCGCACGCGTACCGGCGCCTCGATCGTCGCCGTACTGCGACACGGCGAGGCGCTCGCCTCGCCCACGCCGGACTTCCGGCTGGCCGGCGGCGACCTGATGGTCGTCGTCGGTACCCGGGAGGGCGTCGACGGGGTGGCCGACATCATCGCGCACGGGCAGACGGGGTAGCCGGTGGACACTGCGGCACTCCTCACCGAAATCGGCGCGCTGCTGTTCGGCCTCGCCCTGCTCGGCCGCGTCGCCCGTCGCATCGGCCTCACCCCGATCCCGCTGTACCTGCTCGCCGGGCTGGCCTTCGGCCACGGTGGGCTGCTGCCGCTGTCCGCCAGCCAGGAGTTCACCGAGGCCGGCTCGGAGATCGGTGTCGTCCTGCTGCTGGTGATGCTCGGCCTCGAGTACTCGCCGGAGGAGCTGGTCGGCAACCTGAAGCGGCACGCGCCGTCCGGCCTGATCGACGCGGTGTTCAACGCGGTACCGGGTGCCGCGCTCGCGCTGATCCTCGGTTGGGGTCCGGTCGCCGCCGTGGTCCTCGCCGGCATCACCTGGGTCTCCTCGTCCGGCGTGATCGCGAAGGTACTCACCGATCTCGGCCGGCTCGGCAACCGGGAGACGCCGACGGTGCTGTCGGTGCTGGTCACCGAGGACCTGGCGATGGCGCTCTACCTGCCGATCCTGACCGCGGTGCTGGCCGGATCGGGCCTGCTGATGGGCGGCCTGACGTTGGGCATCGCCGTCCTCACCATCACCGCCGTACTCGTCGTCGCCATCCGGTACGGCGGCTTCATCTCGGCGCTCGTCTCGGCCAAGAACGCCGAGTCCTTCCTGCTCGGCGTGCTCGGCCTGACGCTGCTCGTCGCGGGCGTGGCACAGGGCCTGAAGGTGTCGTCCGCGGTCGGCGCCTTCCTGGTCGGCATCGCACTGTCCGGCGAGGTCGCCGAGCACGCCAGCCAGCTGCTCAGCCCGCTGCGTGACCTGTTCGCCGCGGTGTTCTTCGTCTTCTTCGGCCTGCACACCGACCCGCGGTCGATCCCGTCGGTGCTGCTGCCAGCGGTCGGGTTGGCCGTGGTGACGATGGGTACGAAGGTGGCGACCGGCTACCTCGCCGCGAAACGCGCCGGCATCGCACCCCGCGGGCGTTGGCGGGCCGGGCTCGCGCTGACGCCACGGGGAGAGTTCTCGATCGTCATCGCCGGGCTGGCGGTGGCGGCCGGGATCGAGAAACAGATCGGGCCGCTGGCCACCGCGTACGTGATGATCACCGTGGTGGTCGGGCCGTTGCTGGCCCGGCTCACCGACATCGGCCGGCCGCGCCGGCGGGTCAAGGTGGTCGCCACGCCGCTCCCGGCCGGCGCGCCGATCGACGTCGACGATCTGATCGGACCGGAGGAGCAGGCCGCCATGCTGCCCGAACCGCGGACAGTGCCGGACACCCCCGAGCCGCATCACGCCGCGAACGGGCGGGCCGGAGCCGGACCACCGGGCCAGGCCCCACCGGACGAGCCGGCGGTGGTCGAGGCGACCGAACTCGACGAGGCCACCGCCGAGCGCGACGACGTGCACTGACACCACCGCGGCGCGGTCTGCGTCCGTCCCGGCCCGGCCGGGAGCCGCTCAGCCCTGACCGGCCGCGTCGCCGGCGGCGCCCGGCCCGGACGCGCCCTGCCCGGACGCGTCGCCGGAGGCGCCGTGCCCGGCCTCGCCGTGCCCGGTCTGGCCCTGGCCGGCAGCACCCTGGCCGGTCTCGCCCTGCCCTGGACGCGCGGGCTGCTGCTCGGCGAACCGGTCCAGGCTGTCCTTGGCCCGGACGACACCGGTGCCGATCTTGTCGGAGTACTTCCCGCCGGTCTTCTCGTCGATGAAGCCGGCCGCCCGGTCCAGCTTCGCGTCGATCTTGTCGTTGTGCTCGGCCGCGAGCCCGCGGGCCCGGTCGGTGGCCTTGTCAGCCAGCTCGGTGGCCCGATCGGCGAACTCGTCGAACTTGTCCCACAAACTCACTGGCCTTCCCCCTTCACCGGTCGGACTCCATGGTGCCCCGCCGGTATCGGCCCGCCCAGCCCGGGCGGCCGAAACCCGGGGAATCCCAGGGTTGCCGGCCGGCAAAGCCTGGGTTGCCGGCCACCAGTGGCGGGCGCCGGCCACCGGGAGCCGGGGTTGCCGGCCACCAGGGCCCGGGCCACCCGCCGGACGAAAAAGGTCCTGGCCGCACCGATGGGTGCGGCCAGGACCGACGTTCTCGACCCGGAAGGGCGTCAGTGGTCGTCGCCCCTGTTGCCCATGTAGTCCTTGCCCTTTTCGGCGGCGCTGTCCAGCTTGTCGTCGTACTTCCCGCCGGTCTTCTCGCTCGCCATGTCACGGGCCTTGTCCATGCCCTGCTCGGCCTGATCCGGGTGGTCGCCGAGCATGTCCTTGGCCTTGTCCTTCATGTCGTCGAACTTGTCCTTCATCCCCATGACCCGTTGTCCCTCTCGTTGCGATCCGCGGCGACCGGCCGGCCGCCGCCACCACCACGAAGGCGGCTCCGGTCACCGACGCTACCCAGCAGCACCGGGCTGACCCCGTTCTTCGACGTTTCCCCGATACCGACCACTCGGACGTGCGACACTCCCGCCCACACACACGGACACGGCCGGGGGACGTGTCGTCCCCCGGCCGTGTGCCGGTGCTTTCGGGTGTTTTCGATCAGCGGTCGCGGCGCCGCTGCTGGGAGTTGCGCGGGCGCCAGACGACCAGCGCCGTCTCCTGGGTCGGCACCAGATCCCGCCCGTACGACGGGGTCATGGCGTGCAGCTCGGCCAGCTGACGGCGCGCCTCCAGCAGCTGCTCCTCCAGCTCGGCGACCCGGGACTGCATCAACCGGGTGGCCTGCTCCAGCTCGATGATCCGCTTGATCCCGGCGAGGTTGACCCCCTCCTCCTGGGACAGTCGCTGGATCTCGCGCAGCAGAGCCACGTCCCGCGCGCTGTAGCGTCGGCCGCCGCCCGCGGTGCGGCCCGGCTGCACCAACCCGAGCCGGTCGTACTGCCGGAGCGTCTGCGGGTGCATGCCGGCCATCCGAGCCGCGACGGAGATGACGATGACCTTCGCATCCGACGTCGACTCGATGTTGACGAAGAACTCCGTGGCCATGCCGACCTCCTCAGTGCTCCTGCCGGTGGACCCGGGCGTCGATCCGGTCGCGCGGTGCGGCCGGCGTCTCCGCGGCGAACTCGGCCAGCGCCTTGCGGGCCCGCTCGGACAGCTCCGGCGGTACCGACACGTCGATCGTCACCAGCAGGTCGCCGGCACCGGTCTTCGCCGGCACACCCTTGCCCCGGACGCGCAGGACCCGGCCGCT
The DNA here is from genome assembly GCF_018324685.1 of Actinocatenispora sera. Taxonomy (NCBI): domain Bacteria; kingdom Bacillati; phylum Actinomycetota; class Actinomycetes; order Micromonosporales; family Micromonosporaceae; genus Actinocatenispora; species Actinocatenispora sera. The sequence goes on from NZ_AP023354.1 coordinate 1,020,854, forward strand.
CGGCGTACCCGGCGGGACCCGGACGGTGACCACACCGTCCACTGTGGGCACTCGCAGGTCCGTACCGAGCGCCGCCTCGGCGAACGTGACCGGGACGGTCAGCGTGATGTTCTTGCCGCTGCGGCCGAACAGGTCGTCCGGCGTGACGTGCACCAGCACGTACAGATCGCCGGCCGGACCGCCGCGGCCACCCGGCTCGCCCTTGCCGCGCACCCGGATCCGCTGCCCGTCGGACACACCGGCCGGCAGCCGGACCGACATCGTGCGGGTCTTCGTGACCCCGCCGGTGCCGCGGCACTCGGGGCACTTCTCGTCCACCACCGAGCCGGTACCGGAGCAGTCCTTGCACGGCTCGGAGAAGCTGAACGCGCCCTGGTTGCTGGACGTCAGCCCCGAGCCATGACAGGTCGGGCAGGTGCGCGGCGAGGTGCCCGGCTTGGCGCCGGTGCCATGGCACAGGTCGCAGACGCCCGGCGACCGCAACGACAGCGGCAGCGTCGTGCCGAGCACCGCGTCGGTGAACCCGACCGACACCTCCGCCTCGATGTCCCGGCCGACCCGGTCGGTCGGCGGCGCGTTGTGCCGCCCACCGCCGAACAGCGAACCGAACAGGTCGGTGAAGCCACCGGCCCGGCTCTGCGCGTTGCCGATCAGGTCGGACAGGTCGAACGGCATGCCGCCGCCGCCCGCCGCCCCGCCCGGCATCCGGCCGCCCAGGCCGCTGCCGAACAGCGACCTGGTCTCGTCGTACTCCTTGCGCTTCTTGTCATCGGAGAGCACGGAGTAGGCCTCGGAGACGTCCTTGAACCGCTCGCGGGCGGCGTCGTCACCGGGGTTGTGGTCGGGGTGCAGCTCCCGAGCCAGCTTGCGGAAGGCCTTCTTGATGTCGCTCGCCGGCGCATCCTTCGGCACACCGAGGACCTTGTAGTAGTCCTTCTCCAGCCAGTCCTGTTGGCTCACCGCAGCAGCCCCCCTTCCACCTGTCCACGCATCGAACCGGTCAGCTCTCCGACCCGTCCGTGCTCGGCCCGTCCGTGCCCTTCTTCTGCTCACCGGCGTCGGCCGAGGCGGCCGGCTCGGTGGCCGGCTCGGCCGGCGTGGCCGACTCGGCCGGCTTCGCGTCCGGGTCCGGGTCGGCGACCGCGACCATGGCCGGCCGCAGCATCCGCTCGCCGTGCCGGTAGCCGCGGCGCATCACCATCACGCAGGTCGGCTCGGTGACGTCCGGCGACAGCGAGTGCGCCACGGCCTCGTGGTGCATCGGGTCGAACGGATCGCCGGCCTCGCCGTACGGCGTGAGGCCCGCCTTGGTCAGCACCGACGTCAGCTGGTCGGCGACCGCACCGAACGGGCCGACCAGGTCGCCGTGCTCGCGGGCCCGGTCGAGGTCGTCCAGCACCGGCAGCAGCGACGCGAGCACCGCGCCGGTCGCCTGCTCGGCGGCCACGTTGCGGTCCCGCTCGACCCGCCGCCGGTAGTTCGCGTACTCCGCGACGACCCGCTTCAGGTCGGCGGTGCGCTCGGCGAGCTCGGCACTCAACTTCTCCACCTCACCGGCATCGGGCGCGGCGGTCGTCTCCGGCGTACCGGCCTCGCTCGGCTCTGCCGTCCCGGCTGGCTGGTCGGCCGGGGCCGACTCCGGGGCGGCCGTGTCCGTACCGCCGCGGGGCGCTGTGCCGTTCGGGTCGATGCGGCGCCGGTCGCGCACGACTATCCGCTCCTCCTGCTCCTCGTCCTCGCGCGGGCCGGTGCCCCCGGTGGCCGGGGGCACCTTTCCTGCGTCGGTTGGCTTTCGCTCCGTCACTTCTTGTCGTCCTCGTCCACGATCTCGGCGTCGACGACGTCGTCCTTGCCGCCCGCGGCGGAACCGGCCTGCGCACCGGCGTCGCCGGTGGCGCCGGCACCCGCGGCACCCTCGGCACCGGCCGAGGCACCCTCACCGGCGGCCTGGGACGCCGCGTACATCGCGGCACCGGCCTCCTGGGAGACCTTCGCGAGCTTCTCCTGCGCCGTCTTGATGGACTCGATGTCCTGGCCGCCGAGCGCGCCACGCAGCTCGCCCAGCGCCTCCTCCATCTCGGACTTCTTGTCGGCCGGGATCTTCTCGCCGTTCTCCGCGAGGAACTTCTCGGTCTGGAACTGCAGGCCCTCGGCGAGGTTGCGGGTCTCCGCCTCCTCGCGCCGCTTCTTGTCCTCCTCGGCGTGGTCCTGGGCCTCGCGCATCATCCGCTCGATGTCCTCCTTCGGCAGCGAGGAGCCGCCGGAGATGGTCATCGACTGCGCCTTGCCGGTCGCCTCGTCCTTGGCGGACACGTTGACGATGCCGTTCTCGTCGATGTCGAAGGACACCTCGATCTTCGGCACGCCCCGCGGCGCCGGCGGCAGCCCGGTCAGCTCGAAGGTGCCGAGCTTCTTGTTGTACGCGGCGATCTCGCGCTCGCCCTGGAACACCTGGATGAGCACGGACGGCTGGTTGTCGTCGGCGGTGGTGAACACCTCGGACCGCTTCACCGGGATCTTGGTGTTGCGCTCGATCAGCTTGGTGAACACGCCACCCTTGGTCTCGATGCCCAGCGACAGCGGGGTCACGTCGACCAGCAGGACGTCCTTGACCTCGCCCTTGAGCACGCCGGCCTGCAGCGCGGCACCGACCGAGACGACCTCGTCCGGGTTGACGCCCTTGTGCGCGTCCTTGCCGACCAGCTCCTTGACGACCTCGTTCACCGCGGGCATCCGGGTCGAGCCGCCGACCAGGATGACGTCGTCGATGTCGGACACCTTGATGCCGGCGTCGCGCACCGCCTGCTCGAACGGGGCCTTGGTGCGGTCCAGGAGGTCCTGGGTGAGGCGCTGGAACTCGCTGCGGGACAGCGAGATGTCCATGTGCAGCGGGCCGTCCGGGCCGGCTGTGATGTACGGCAGGTTGATCGTGGTGTTCGTGGTGGCGGACAGCTCGATCTTGGCCTTCTCCGCGGCCTCCTTGAGGCGCTGCAGGGCCATCTTGTCCTTGCCGAGGTCGACGCCGTGCTGCCCCTGGAACGTCTGCACCAGGTGCTTGATGATGCGCTCGTCCCAGTCGTCGCCGCCGAGGTGGTTGTCACCGTTGGTCGCGAGGACCTGGATCACGCCGTCGCCGATCTCCAGCAGCGAGACGTCGAACGTGCCGCCGCCGAGGTCGAAGACCAGCACGGTCTCCTCCGCGTCGCCCTTGTCCAGCCCGTACGCCAGGGCGGCCGCGGTGGGCTCGTTGATGATGCGCAGGACGTTGAAACCGGCGATCTCGCCGGCCTCCTTCGTCGCGGTGCGCTGCGCGTCCTCGAAGTACGCCGGGACGGTGATCACCGCGTCGGTGACCTGCTCGCCCAGGTAGGCCTCGGCGTCCCGCTTCAACTTCTGCAGGGTCCGGGCGCTGATCTCCTGCGACGTGTACTTCTTGTCGTCGATGTCGATCGACCAGTCGGTGCCCATGTGGCGCTTGACCGATCGGACCGTCCGGTCCGGGTTGGTGATCGCCTGCCGCTTCGCGACCTCACCGACGAGGACCTCGCCGTTCTTGGCGAACGCGACGATCGACGGCGTGGTGCGCGCGCCTTCGGCGTTCGCGATGACGGTGGGCTCGCCACCCTCCAGGACGCTGACCACAGAGTTGGTGGTGCCGAGGTCGATGCCGACCGCACGTGCCATGTTTGCTTCCTCCGATACTGATGCCAGGTGGCCGTCTTGTGCTGCCATGTGGCGAAGTTGAGTGCGCTTGACTCAATGTTGACGCGACCCCACATCGATCGTCAACTCGGGTTGAGCCTGTCTCACGCAACCTTCATGGTCACACAACGCAGCACCCCGGGTCCGCATTCCCCCTCGAGGGTGGCGCAATGCACGCCGGCGGCCGTGGCGCACCCCACGCCGGTACGGCGGGTCAGTGCCGGCCGGCGTCCCTCGCGGCGCGGAGCGCCCGCGGCAGGTTGCCGAGCACCGGCAGTTCCTGGGTGGCGCGGGCGCGGTGGCCGACCAGCCGTTCGGCCGACCGCTCGATCGGTACCTCGGCGCCGTCCGCCGGCTCGGCGCGGCGGCGTCGGCCCCGGGGCGGCGTACCGGCGCGGGTCGCCGGTACGAGGCCGCCCGCTCGCTGCGCGAACGACGGCCGGTCCGCGGCGACGGCGTGCCGCCCGGTGCCCTGGGCCGGCAGCTCGGCGGGATCCGCGGCACTCTCGGCCTCGACGGCCGGCGGCGCGAGCGCGGACGCGAGGGCGGAGCTCGCCGGGGTGGCCGCGTTCGCCGCGGCCGCGGGTTCGTTGGCGGGACGCAGTGGCGACCCCGCCGACCGCGGTACCCGGCCGCCCGTCCGGGTGTCGGCGGCTCGTCGCGGCGTCGTACCCGGCGGGCAGACGTCGGCGAGGATCGAGTCGGCGACCTCCCAGCTCGGGCACGGCCACGAACCATGACATTCGGCGCACTCGGTACCGAGCAGGCTGTCCGGCTGGTGCCCGTGCCAGATGTCGGCGGCGAGGACCCACGCCGTCACCTCGACGACCGCCGCCGGTGGCTGGCGCGGCGGCGGAGAATCCAGCGTGTACGGACTGCGCATAGCTGCGGGTACCTCCTCGGGCCGCGTCGGCACGGGCCGACCGGCCGCCGGTGTTCGAGGCGTCGCCGGGACGGCTGTCGCCGACGTCCCGTACGCGCCTTTACTGGTAACGCCATACCACCGAGGGCGGTCACGCAAACACGTTCCGTACGCGTGAATGTGGAACGGCAGGTAGGGCCGCTCAACACGTAGGGTGTGAGCGTCGGTCGGTGCCCATCAGCGGCGTTCCCGGACGAGACGGCACGGCCGGACGAACCGGTTCCACCACGGGCCGGACCACCGCTGCTACCGGCGAGTAATAAGCTGTCGGCAGCCCACACCCGCAACCCGGGAGGAACGCGGACCATGCACGCGCTCCAGATCGTCGCCACCGTGGTGGCCTGGCTGGTGTTCGCCGGCGCCGTCGTCATGGCGGTCCGTGCCGGCCGGTACTTCGTCCGCCTGTTCCGGGTCGGCGCGAGCGACCCGAGCCGGTTCGTCGCCAAGGGTCAACGCACCGCGACGATGCTGCGCGAGATCCTCGGCCACACCCGGATGCTCAAGTGGACCCGGGTCGGCGTCGCGCACTGGTTCGTGATGGTCGCGTTCGGCGCGCTGCTGTTCACCATCGTCGAGGCGTTCGGCGAGGTGTCCAACCCGCGGTTCGAGTGGCCGGTGATCGGTCACTGGGCGGTGTACGGCCTGCTCATGGAGCTGATCGCCGGCCTGTGCTGGATCTCGATCATCGTGCTGATCATCATTCGCCAGGTGAACCTGCCGCGCCGGCGCAGCCGGTCGAGGTTCCTCGGCTCCACCGCCTGGCAGGCGTACTACGTGGAGTGGACGATCTTCGCGATCTGCGCGTCGATCTTCGCCATCCGCACCTTCAAGATCGCCGCCGGCGACTTCCCGTACCCGACCTGGGCGACGCCGCTGTCGCACGCGTTCGGCTCGATCTTCACCGGCATGCCCACCGGCACCGCGCTGAACCTGGTCACGATCTGCGCGCTGGTCAAGCTGCTGGTGTCCTGGGTGTGGTTCATCGTCATCGGGCTGAACCTGACGATGGGCGTCGCCTGGCACCGGTTCCTCGCGTTCTTCAACATCTTCTTCAAGCGCAACTCCGGCGGTGCGCTCGCGCTCGGCCCGCTGAAGCCGATGACGGACGCCGACGGCAAGCCGCTCGACTTCGAGGAAGCCGACCCGGAGAAGGATCCGTTCGGGGTGGCGCAGGTCGAGCAGTTCAGCTGGAAGGGGCTGCTCGACTTCACCACCTGTACCGAGTGCGGCCGGTGCCAGTCGCAGTGCCCGGCGTGGAACACCGGCAAGCCGCTCTCGCCGAAGCTGCTGGTGCTGTCGCTGCGCGACCACGCGCACGCGAAGGCGCCGTACCTGCTGGCCGGCGGCGGCAAGGACGCCACCGGCGAGGAGAAGGCGAGCCAGGAGCAGCTCGCCGGCGTCGACGCGCTGGCGCTCGCCGAAGCGGACCGCCCGCTGATCGGCGGCCCCGACGAGGGCGGCGTGATCGACCCGGACGTGCTGTGGTCCTGCACCACCTGCGGCGCCTGCGTCGAGCAGTGCCCGGTGGACATCGAGCACGTCGACCACATCGTCGACATGCGCCGGTACCAGGTGCTCATCGAGTCGAGCTTCCCGACCGAGGCCGGCGTGATGCTGCGCAACCTGGAGAACAAGGGCAACCCGTGGGGCGCCAACCCCAACACCCGGGAGGACTGGACGAAGTCGCTCGACTTCGAGATCCCGCGGGTGGGCAGCGACGAGGCCACGGACTTCGAGTACCTGTACTGGGTGGGCTGCGCCGGGGCGTTCGACGACCGGGCGAAGAAGACCGCGAAGTCGGTCGCCACGCTGCTGCACGAGGCGGGCGTCAAGTTCGCCATCCTCGGCGAGGGCGAGACCTGCACCGGTGATCCGGCCCGCCGGATGGGCAACGAGTTCGTGTTCCAGATGCTCGCCCAGCAGAACGTCGAGACGCTGAACGAGGCGTTCGAGGGCCGGGACAAGGGGCGGCGCAGGATCGTCGCGTCCTGCGCGCACTGCTTCAACACGCTGGCCCGGGAGTACGAGCAGCTTGGCGGCGAGTACTCGGTGGTGCACCACACCCAGCTGCTGGCCGACCTGGTGTCCGCCGGGAAGCTGACCCCGGTGAGCCCGATCGAGGGCGGCGTGACCTACCACGACCCGTGCTACTTGGGCCGCCACAACCGGATCTTCGAACCGCCGCGGGAGCTGATCGGCGCCGCGGCCGGCGCGGCGAGCGGGCACGGCGGCCCGGCCGGGAACGGCGCGGCCGCGGGGAACGGCGGCCCGGCCGGCGATGGCGCGGCGAGCGGGCTGACCGAGATGCCGCGGTTCGCGGAGCGGTCGTTCTGCTGCGGCGCCGGCGGTGCCCGGATGTGGATGGAAGAGCGGATCGGCAAGCGGATCAACGTGGAGCGGGTCGAGGAGGCCCGCTCGACCGGGGCGAAGACCATCGCGGTGGCCTGCCCGTTCTGCATGACGATGATCTCCGACGGGGTGAACGCCACCAAGCCGGACGGGGTGGACGCCGAGGACGACGTCGAGGTGCTCGACGTCGCCACGGTGCTGCTCCGCTCGCTGGGCAAGTAGTGCGCATCAGAACGGGCGGTGTGGTTCCCGGTTCGGGAGCCGCACCGCCCGTTCGGCGTACTGCCAGATCGTGGTAGGCGCCGCGGATGACGCCCGCCTGGTACGCGCCGTTGTAGTTCGCCGCGAACGCGGCGTCGTGGTAGGTGGTGCCGTGATTGAAACTTTCCGGCACAGACCGGCGTTCCGGGTCAACAGTGCGTATCTCCCCAAGGCTGCGATTTGCGACCGATCAGGGCGATCGAGCTGCGTACCGAAACGGTCCCGAAGCGGCTGTCACGCGAGCGGCCTGGTGCGGTTACCGGCCCGACACGGCGTAGCCTGCACCTCGTGGAGCACGCAGCCGGCGGTGACGATCGACCTGGTCCGGGTCGATCGTCGGCCGAGCCCGCCCCGGCCGAGACCGGCCAGGCCAACGGGAAGCATCCGGTGCTGCGCGACGACCCCCGGCGGCCCGCCGACGACGAGCCCTCCGAACAGCCGGACGCGGCGGAGCAGCCGATCTGGCAGCGGCACAAGCCGCCCATCTGGTACCAGCCGCGGGTGCTGCTGGCGGTGCTGATCGTGGTGGTGTTCGTCGGCGCCGTGGCGCTCGCCGCCCGGCACGGCACCTGGCCGCCGAAGGCGCAGTGCGGCACCCCCAAGATCACCGGCTCGGTCGGCCACGTCAAGAAGGGCAACCCGGTGTACTGGGCGGCCACCGGCCGGGCGGGCACGTACGCGGTGACGTTCGGGGCAACCTCCGCCCGGGTCGTCGGAGGGAAGGTCGAACCGGTCGGCAGCGAGTCGATGGCCGCCGGCAAGGCGATCGTGGTGCGGCAACCGGCGACACTCTCCGGCTGCCGGTACGTCGGGCACTTCACCATGCCGTTCCCCACCGGCGAGTACCACCTGCGGTTGTTCCGGGTCGACGGCTCGACCGCGAACCAGGTGGCCAGCGCGCGCGTCGACTCGGACGGGTGATCGCGCTGTCGACGGTGCTACCGCTGGCCGCATTCGTGCTGCTGACCGGGGCGAACGCCTTCTTCGTGGTCGCCGAGTACGCGCTGGTGACCGCCGACCGGGCCACCATCGAGCGGCAGGCGTCGGCCGGCGACCGCCGGGCCCGGCAGGTACTCGCCGCGTTCCGGCGGCTGTCCTTCCAGCTGTCCGGCGCCCAGCTGGGCGTCACGCTGTCCGCGCTGCTGACCGGCTATCTGGCCCAGCCGGCGCTGGCGAAGCTGCTGCGGCCGCTGTTCGACGGGCTGGGCGGCGAGGTCGCGGCGAACGTGGCCGCGGTTCTGGCGCTGGTGATCGCGACGCTGTTCTCGATGCTGTTCGGCGAGCTGATCCCGAAGAACGCCACGCTGGCCAAGCCGATGGGCGCGGTCCGGGCGGTGACCCCGATCCTGCGCGGCTTCTCGGCCGTCTTCGGCTGGCTGATCCGGATCCTGAACGGCTCCGCCAACGCGGTGGTGCGCCGGTTCGGGGTGCAGCCGCAGGAGGAGCTGGCGAGCGCCCGGTCGGCGGAGGAACTGGGGCTGCTCGCCGCGATGTCGGCGCGGGCCGGTGCGCTGCCGCGGGAGACCGCGATGCTGGTCCAGCGGACGATCCGGTTCGGCGACAAGCGGGCCGCGGAGGCGATGACGCCGCGGGTGGACGTGGTGGCGCTGCCGGCCGAATCCACCGTCACCGACATGCTGGCGCTCGCGAACGAGTCCGGCCGCAGCCGCTTCCCGGTGTACGTCGACACGCTCGACTCGATCGTCGGGGTCGCCGTCATCTCCGACGTGCTCGCGGTACCGCCGGACCAGCGCCGGGCCACGCTGGTGCGCCGGTACGCGCGCGAGCCGGTGTTCGTACCGGAGAGCCTGCGGCTGGACAAGGTGCTCGAGGCGCTGCGGCAGGGCGGCCGCGACCTCGCCATCGTGGTCGACGAGTACGGCGGGACCGACGGCGTGGTGAGCCTGGAGGACCTGGTCGAGGAGCTCGTCGGCGACATCGAGGACGAGTACGACCGGCCGGAGGAGGAGTCGCTGTCGGCGCAGACGCTGGAGATCACCGCACCCGGTGTCGACCCGGCGAAGCTGGTGCCCGGCGTGCTGCGCGCCGACGAGCTGTACGAGCAGTGCGGCTTCCGGCTGCCCGACGGGCCGTACGAGACGCTCGCCGGATTCGTCATGGCGCAGCTCGGGCACATCCCGGTGGCCGGCGAGAGCGTCGCGCACGACGGCTGGGAGTTCACCGTCACGTCGGTCGAGAAGCACCGGATCGAGCAGGTCCGGGTGCGGCCGCCGGCCGACTGGGAACCGCCCAGCGAGTACGTCCCGCAGGAGTCGTCATGACCGCCCCGAGCGCGCGGGAGGCCCCGTGAACGTCGGCGCGCTGATCGTCACGGTGGTACTGCTGGCCGGCAACGCGTTCTTCGTCGCCGGCGAGTTCGCCATCATCGCCTCCCGGCGCACCCAGATCGAGGCGGAGGCCGGGCGGTCCCGGCGCGGCCGGTGGACGCTGTCGGCGATGAGCCAGCTGCCGCTGATGGTCGCCGGTACGCAGCTGGGCGTCACGATCTGCTCGCTCGGGCTCGGCGCCGCGGCCGAGCCGGCGATCGCGCACCTGCTGCGCATCCCGTTCGAGGCGGCGCACGTACCGGACGAGGTGCTGCACCCGGTGTCGTTCGTGCTGGCGCTCGCGATCGTCACCTACCTGCACACGGTGCTCGGCGAGATGGTGCCGAAGAACCTGACGCTGGTCGGGCCGGAACGCGCGGTGCTGTGGCTCGCGCCCCCGCTGCTCGGCTTCTGTACCGTCACTCGCCCGTTACTGACGGCGGTGCAATGGCTGGCCCGGCTGGTGTTGAAGCTGTTCCGGATCGAGCCGCCGGACGAGGCGAAGTCGGTGTTCAACGCCGACGAGTTCGCCGGGCTGGTCAGCGAGTCGCGGACCGAGGGGCTGCTGGCCGAGCCGGAACACGCCCGGCTCGCCGGCGCGCTCGCGCTGGGCCGGCTGACCGCCGCCGACGCGCTGCTGCCGTGGATGGACGTGGTGGCGGTGCCGGACGACATCTCGCCGGCGGCGCTGGAGTTGACGGCGAACCGTACCCACCGGTCCCGGTTCCCGGTGGTGGCCCGGTCGTCGCGCCGGGTGCTCGGGTTCATCCACGTCAAGGACGTGCTGGAGGTGACCGGGCCGGCCCGCCGCAAGCCGCTGCCGGCCAGCGCGATCCGGCCGCTGCCGGTGGTGGCGCCGAACCGTACGCTCGCCGACCTGCTGCTGTCGATGCGCCGCGGCCGGCACCACATCGCCCTGGTCGGTACCGAGGGCGCGCCGATCGGGATCGTCACCCTCGACGACGTGCTGTCCGCCGTCGTCGGTACGCCGGCGCCGGCGGAGCCGCGGCCCCGGTGATCCCGGGGGCCGCGGCCACCGCCGGTCAGGCGGTCGACTTGTACATGCCGCCGTCGATGATGTAGTCGCCCCCGGTGATGTTGCGGGCCCGGGAGGAGACCAGGAACGACACGAGGTCGGCGACCTCGTCCGGCTCGCTGACGCGGCCGGTGGTGATCGCCATCGACTCCGGCAGCACCCGGTCCATCACGTCGTCGACGGTCGTGTTCGCCTGCGCGGCGAACAGTTCCGCGAAGCCGCCCGGGTCGGTCCACAGCGGCGTGCGCACCGGGCCGGGGGAGACCGTGTTGACCCGGATCCCGGCCGGCACCAGCTCCTCCGACAGCGCCTTGCCGAGGTTCGCGAGCGCCGCCTTCGCCGCCGAGTACGGGGCGATCATGCCCGCGGGCAGCCGGGCGTTGAGCGAGCCGAGCATGACGATCGAGGCGTTCTCGCGGCCCCGCATCGAGGGCACCGCGGCCCGCACCGCCCGTACCGCGCTGAAGAACGTCAGGTCGAAGATGCGGTGCCACTGCTCGTCGGTGAAGTCGAGCACCGACTGCGCCGGCTCGCTCACCGCGACGTTGTTGACCAGGATGTCGATGCCGCCGTGCGTCTCCGCCACGGTACGCACCAGCCGGTCGGCGCCGTCCGGGGTGCCGAGGTCGACCGGGACGAACGTCACGCCGTCGACCGGTTCGGCCGGTGCGGTACGGGCGCCGACGGTCACCCGGGCACCGGCCGCGGCGAGCGCGGCCGCGATGCCGGCGCCGATTCCCTTGCTGCCGCCGGTGATCACGGCGACCTTCTTGTCGAGGTTCAGTTCCATGCCGCCAGCATCGCCAGGTCCGATCGCCGATGCTGGCGGCGATCGGACCTGGCGTTCGCCGGTCAGACCGGGCGGATGGTGACCGCGTCGGCGCGGACGAAGCCGATGCGGTGCCCGAACTGGATCTCGTAGTACCGGTCGTGCCCGACCACGACGGTGTGGTCACCGGGCAGCGAGCTGTCGATCGTCGGCGCGTAGTAGTAGTCGGTGACCACGTCGGTCAACCCCAGCGGGTACCGCTGGCCCGCCGTCATGGTGTAGCCGAGGTCGACGACCGACTGCACCGGCACCGGCGTGCCGTCGTAGGCGCTGGCCTCCGGGTACGCCCGGCCGTAGATCGGCACCGTGGCACCGTGCTTCGGCGTCACCACGAACCCGTGCGCCGCGGTCGCGGTCGGGCTGCGGTGCGGGTCGAGGAACCAGCCCTTGACCCCGGCGTACCAGATGGCGGTCCAGTCACCGGATCGTCCGGCCAGCGCGAACTGCTGGCCGTCCACCGCGCGGGCGGCCCAGTCGGCGATGTCGGTGGTGCCGGGCCCGGCGTGCAGGCCGGGGTCGGACACCAGCGGCGAGTCGGCGCTCGGCTGCGTGTGCAGGTAGACGAAGTTGGTGCCCTGCGCGTCACACGGGGTGCCGGAGCCGGACTTGTCGCAGCCGGTGACCAGCTGCTGGTTGGTGGCGAAGTCGGGCGAGATCGTGACCAGGCCGCCGGTGTGGCTGTGCCGCTGCGCGTGCCCGCGCACCAGGTTCATGTAGTGGTTCCAGTCCCAGTACGGGCCCGGGTCCCAGTGCATGTTCCTGATCCCGGCGGCGGTGGTGGCCGGTACGTTGTCGTGCCCGATGATGTGCTGCCGGTCCAGCGGGATCCGGTACTTCCCGGCGAGGTAGCGCACCAGCTTCGCGGACTGCCGGTACATCGCCTCGGTGTACCAGGTGGCGCCGGTGGCGGCGAACCCCTCGTGCTCGATGCCGATCGAGTGCGCGTTGATGTACCAGTTGCCGGCCTGCCAGGCGACGTTGGTGTTCTGGATCATCTGCGTCACGTGGCCGTCGGAGCTGCGCAGCTCGTAGTGCGCCGCCGCGTACGCCGCCGGGTTCTGGAACCAGCTCAGCGTGCCGTTGTAGTAGCCCTCGTTGTCGTGGATGACCAGGTACTGGATCTTCAGCTTGCTCGGCCGCTCGGCGAGGTCGTAGTTGCCGTAGTCGCCCTTGTCCGCGCTGTTCTGCGCGTACGCGGCGGGTACGAAGTCACACCCCATGCTGGCCGGGCACTCCGGCTTCGGGGTGTCGGCGTCGCTCTCCGCCTTGGCCAGGTGCAGCGCGGACAACTGGCCGGTCTTCGGGGCCACCGACGGCTGGGCGGCGAGCCGTACCGTGTCACCGCTGTCGGTGCGGCGGGCCTCGCCGGTGCGGATCACCTGGTAGACCTCGTCGGCGAACTCGCGCGCGCCGGCCACGTCGGTGGCGCCCGAGTAGCGGGCCACCGCGCCGTACCAGTCGGCGGCGTCGCTGCCGGTCGCGCCGAGCTGGCGCTGGTAGTCGGCGAGCAGCGCGGCACCGGCGTCGATGTTCGCCGCCGGGTCGGTGCGCAGGGTGGCGGGGCTGTCCCCGGTGAGCGCGGCGGCCGCGTCCATGGTGTGCAGCGCCGGATCGCCGGTGCTCTGGGCCGGTCGGGCCGGTGTGGTCATCGGCCGCGCGTCGTCGCCGCGGGCGTCACCGCGCGCGGCCGGCGCCGCCACCCGGGTCACGTCGGTGAGGTGCATCGGACCGTACCCGCCGGCGCTGCTCGGCTGCCCCACGTGGGCGTCCCACCGGGACTCCAGGTAGGACACGCCCAGCAGGACGGACAGCGGTACGTGGTGGTGGGCCGCGGCGGCGGCGAACTGCTGCTGCCGGTCGGCCCCGGTCGCGGCCGGTGCGGGCGCCGCCGTACCGGCCGCGGCCGGTACCAGGGCGACGAGACCGGCGCTGGCCACGATCGCGGCGGCGAGTCTTCGGGATGGCGGTCGGTGCATCGGGGTTCCTCCCTCACGAACCGTCCCGGGGCGACGGCGCCACCCCGGGACGGACCTTGGTTGTCAGGCGGGGACGACGACCACGTCGGCGGCGTTCACGAACGCGATCCGGTGGCCCAGCTGGATGCGCAGGTACCGGTCGTGTCCGGGCACGTCGGTGTGGTCGCCCGGGATGCTGTCGTCGATCGTCTTCGCGTAGTAGTAGTCGGTGACCGCCCGGCCTCCGTACACATAGGACTGTCCGGAGTGGATGGTGTAGGTGAGCGGGGTGACGCTCGCCGGCGGGATCTCGGCCGGGTAGGCCGACTTCTCCGGGTAGGCGACTCCGTAGGTCGGAATGCTGTCCCGGCCCGGCTTCGGCCGGATCACCGGGGCTCGCGCCGGCGAGACCGCGCGGGTGCCGTCGAACCAGACCTTCGCGCCGTCGTACCAGATCGCGATCCACGTGCCGGCCCGGCCGGCGACCACGTACTGCTGGCCGGCGCTGGCCTTGTCGCCCCAGTCGGCGGCGCAGTCGGTACCGCCGGTCTGCGCCGGGTCCAGCCCCGGATCGTCGAACAGCGGTGCGTCGTCACTCGGCCCGGTACGCAGCCAGACGAACGAGCTGGCCTGCTTCGCCACCGGCGTGTTCTGCTCGCAGTCACGCACCTGCTGCTCGTTCGCCGCGAACCGCGGGTTGATCGTGACGACGTGCCGTCCCGGCATCGGGATCGTCGGCCGGCCGACCAGGTTCAGGAAGTGGTTCCAGTCCCAGAACGGGCCCGGATCCCAGTGCATCCCGGGGATACCGGCGGCGCTGATGCCCGGCACGTTGTCGTGGCCGAGGATGTGCTGCCGGTCCAGCGGCACCCCGAAGCGGGCCGCGAGGTAGCGCACCAGCCGCGCGGTCGAGTGGTACAGCGGCTCGGTGAACCAGGTGGCGCCCTGGATCGCGAACCCCTCCTGCTCGATGCCGATCGAGTGCGCGTTGATGTACCAGTTGCCGGCCTGCCAGGCGACGTCCTTGGTCGGCACCATCTGGGTCACGTGGCCGTCGCCGGAGCGGACGACGTAGTGCGCCGACACGTAGCTCGCCGGGTTGGTGAACGTGTCGAGCGTGTCGCCGAACGTCTCCTCGGTGTCGTGCAGGACGATCGTGTCGATCTTCACCTGCTCGGGCCGGTCGGCGAGGTCGTAGTTGCCGTAGTTGCGGGGGTCCGAACCGTCGCCGTCGAGCTGGTACGCGGCCGGGACGAAGTCGCAGTCGAGCCCGCGCGGGCACTCCGGCCGCTGGCTGCTCGCCGGCTTCGGCAGGCCCAGACCCGCCGCCTCGGCCCGCTTCGGCGTCACCTTCCGGGCGGTCAGGCTGATCCGCTGGCCGTCCGCGGTGGTGGCGTGCGCGCCGGCCGCGATCGTGCCGTACACCGAGTCGGCGAAGCTCTGCGCGCCCTGCTGGGTGGACGCCTGGGCGTACTTCGCGACCGCGCCGTACCAGCCGTCGACGCCGCTCGGCAGGTTGCCGTGGCCGAGGTCGCGGGCGTAGCGGGCGAGCAGCGCCGCGCCCGCCTCGATGTTCGTCGCCTCGTCACCGCGCACCGTCGCCGCGTCCACGCCGAGCAGCGCCGCCGCGGTACGGGCGGTGTGCTGGGCGGCGCCATCGGCGGCGGCGCCCGCGGTGATCGCCGCGGCCGGCCGGGCGACTCCGTCTCCGCGCTGGTTGCGCTCCGGTGCGGTGGCCCGGGCGCCCCTGGTCGCGGCGGCCACGTCGGTCAGCGCCATCGGCCCGTACGCGCCGGAGGTGCTCGGCGCGCCGGCGTGCGCCTCCCAGCGCGTCTCCTGGTAGGACACGGCGAGCAGCACGTCGGCCGGTACGCCGGAGTGGTGCGCGGCCGCGGCGAACTCGGCCTGCCGCTGGTTCGGCCCGGACGCCGGAACGGTACTGCCCTGCGCGCCGGCACCGGTGGCCATGGCCCCGGCGCCCAGCACTCCGGCCGCGGCGACCGCGGCAACTCGGACGATGCGTCGCACAGCCTCATCTCCTCGTCGCGATGGTTACCCGTCGTTTCGGGTATGGCGGTTGATCAGACGCTAACCGCTTGTGGACACACTTGTCCGACCTTGAGCGGAGGTCAATACCTGCCGCCCCAAACCAGAGGAGTCGGAAGAATCCTTCACGGCGCGCAGGTCCGTTGCCGCCGCCCCGGGCGGTTTCGTGGTAGAAAAGCTGCCTGACCTCGAATGTCCGGTTACCCGCCGGCGCACGCGGGAGGGCCCATGCTCCGACGTCTCGCCGCAGCGCTCATCACCACCGGCGCCACCGTGCTCGCGGCTCTCGCGGTGCCCGGCACGGCCGCCGCCGCGACCACCCCGACCACCGTCTGGCAGTGGAACATCGCCGGCAACACGATGCACCACGGGTCCACCACCGACGGCCTCATCCCGGCCGCCACCTCGTCGATCGTCCACCGCAACGCCCAGTTCGTGGGCATCAACGAGCTCTGCCACCAGCAGTACACGGCGCTCGTGACCAGCCTGCGCGCCGCCGGCTTCCCGCAGGACCCGGGCAACTTCGCCCGGTTCGAGCCGAGCACGCCCGGCGGCCAGAGCAGCATCTGCGCCGGCCAGCAGTACGGGATCGGGCTGTTCAGCGCCGCCCCGCTCGGCACCGCCCGCCGGTACGCGCTGCCCGACGCGCGGCACCCGAACGAGACCCGCAAGCTGCTCTGCGCGCCGCTCGCCGCCCGGCCACACCTCGTCTACTGCACCACCCACCTGGTCCCGGACGACGCGTACCTGCAACCGCAGCTCGACGCGGTCCGCAGCCGGATCGACGGCTTCCGGGCCGCCGGCGACACCGTGCTGATCTCCGGCGACTTCAACGCCCAGCCGAACAGCGCGCGGCTGAACGGGTGGTACTCGTCGTCGCTCGACACCCCCGCCAACCGCGACAACACCGGCCGGTACCGGGAACTCGACGACACCGACGGCGGCTGCCCCGGCTACGGCGAGTGGACGTTCGGCAGCACCGGCGGGCCGTGCGGCCTCGGCACCAAGCTCGACCTGCTGTTCGTTCGCGAGGACACGGTCGCCGGCGTGTACCAGGAGGACTCGCTCGCGGTGCCGACCACCTGCGGCGGCCCCTGCTCGGACCATCGCGCCATCGTCGGCACGGTCCCGGTCACCGTGGCGGGTTGAGCATCGGTCCGAGTCAGCTGCCGGTCGGCCAGGTGCGCCAGTTCTGCCAGGAGCGGCTCGGGGTCGGGCCCCGCTGCCCCTGGTAGCGCGACCCGTACACGGCCGAGCCGTACGGCGCCGAGGCCGGTGACGACAGCCGGAACAGGCACAGCTGGCCGATCTTCATTCCCGGCCAGAGCATGATCGGCAGGTTCGCCACGTTCGACAGCTCCAGCGTCACGTGGCCGGAGAAGCCGGGGTCGATGAACCCGGCGGTGGAGTGCGTCAGCAGGCCCAACCGGCCGAGGCTCGACTTGCCCTCCAGCCGCCCGGCCAGGTCGTCCGGCAGCGTGACGACCTCGAGCGTGGACGCCAGCACGAACTCGTTCGGGTGCAGCACGAACGGCTCGCCGTCCGGCACCTCGCGCAGGCTGGTCAGGTCGTCCTGCTGGCGGGCCGGGTCGATGTGGGTGTAGCGCGAGTTGTTGAACACCCGGAACCAGCGGTCCAGCCGCACGTCGATGCTGGACGGCTGGATCAGCGCCGGATCGTACGGGTCGAGGCGCAGCCGGCCGTTGTCGATCTCCTTGGCCAGGTCCCGGTCGGACAACAGCATTCGCGCAGCGTACCGACAGCGCCCGGACAACGCCCCACCCGGCCCCGTGCGCGGCAGAACCTACAACAGATGTTTTGAAACAACTGTTGTAGGTGTAGGGTCGGCGCCATGGACGAGCAGGACATCCGCCTCGACACCGCGACCCTGCGGGTGCTGGCCCACCCGCTCCGGCTGACCGTGCTCAACCTGCTCCGCGAGCGCGGGCCGGCCACCGCCACCCGCGTCGCCGCCGCGCTGGCCATCAACCCCGGCGCGGCCAGCTACCACCTGCGCCGGCTCGCCGCCGGCGGGCTGATCGTCGAGGACGAGGACCTCGGCAGCGGGCGGGACCGCTGGTGGAAGGCGGCGCACCGGCAGTCGATCCACGACCCGTCGGCCGGGCCGGCGGACCACCGGGCGGCCGGCCGGGCGTACACGCACGCCCTGGTGCTGGCCCGGATCGAGCAGCTGCGCCGGGCCGCGCAGGAGGTCCCGCTGCTGCCCCGGGAATGGGCCGACGTCAGCACGTACGGAGACTTCACGCTGACGCTCACCCCGTCCGAGGTGGCGCGGCTGCGCGCCGAGCTGTTCGACGTGATCCGCCGGTACCGGGACGAGCCCGCCGCCGACGCCGCGGCCGGCGTGCCGGTGTCGGTGCAGGTTCAGGCGTTCCCGGTGCCCGGCACGATCCCACTCGAACCGCCGCCGGACGTCACGGTGCCGCACGATCCGAGGCCGCACGATCCGGGGCCACTCCAACCCGCGCCGGACGATGCGGAGCCCCTCGAACCGGGGCCGCACGATCCGAGGCCGCTCGAACCGGGGCCGCACGATCCGAGGCCGCTCGAGCCGGGGCGGCACGAGCCGGAGCCGCCCGAAGCGGAGCCGCCCGAAGCGGGGCCGCGCGAGCCGGGGCCGCGCGAGCCGGCGCCACGCGAACCGGGGCCGGCATGAGCGGGGCCGTGGCGCGCGGGCGTTCCCGCGAGGGCGACACCGCCGCAACCGCGGTCGTCCGGCCGGCACACCGCGACCCGAACGTGCTGCGCTGGCTCACCGCGTACACCGCGTCGGTGACCGGGGACCTGGTCTACTTCCTCGCGCTGTCCTGGGCCGCCACCCGCATCGCCGGCCCCTCGTACGTCGGGCTGGTCGTCGCGTGCGGCGCGGTGCCACGGGCAGTACTGATGCTCGCCGGTGGCGTGGTCGCCGACCGGTTCGGGCCGCGCCGGATCGCGGTGGCCAGCGACACCACCCGCTGCGTCGTGATCGGCGCGGTCGCCGTCACGATCCTGCTGACCTCGCCCGGCCTCGGCCTGCTGATCGCCGCCGCGGTGGTCTTCGGCGTGGTGGACGCGCTGTTCATGCCGGCCGTCGGCGCGTTCCCGCCGCGGATCACCACGTCCGGTCAGCTCGCCCGGCTGCAGGGCATGCGCGGGTTGTCGATCCGGCTCAGCAACGCGGTCGGCCCGATGCTGGCCGGCGTCGTCCTCGCGACCGGCAGCTCACCGGCGGCCTTCGGCGCGGCCAGCGCCCTGTTCGCGGTCTCGCTGCTCCTGCTGCTTCGGGTGCGCACCACCCCGGCGCCGGCCGCCACCCGGGTACCGGCCTGGCGCGGGCTCGGCGAGGGCCTGCGCTACCTGCGCGGGCACCGGGTGCTGGCTCCGCTGGTCGTGGTCGTCGGCCTGAGCGAGATGTGCTTCAGCGGCCCGGTCGGTCTCGGCCTGGTACTGCTCGCCGACGAGCACGGGTGGGGCGCCACCGGGATGGGCTGGATCGCCAGCGCGTTCAGCGTCGGCGGCGCCGCGGCCGCGCTGCTGGTCGCGGCGCGCCGCCGGATTCCGCGGGCCGGCCTGGTCTCCGCCGGCGCGCTGCTCGCCACCGCCGCCGGTACCGCCGGGATCGGATTCGCGCCGAGCCTGCCGCTGGCCGTACTGCTGGGCGGGTCGATGGGGTTGACCAGCGGCGTCACCAGCACACTGACCGGCGCGCTGGTGCAGACCGAGGCTGATCCCGGCTACCTCGGCCGGATCACCGCGGTCACCACGCTCGGCACCCTGGGGCTCGCGCCGATCCTGTTCCCCGCCGTCGGCCTCACCGTCGCCGCCTGGGGCTCGGCCGCGTTCTTCACCGGCTGCGCCGCGATCTGCCTGATCGCCGCCGCGGTCGGCCTCGCCGCCCGTGCGCTCCGGCGGGCCGAACTGCACCCCGCCGGTACGTCCGGGTAGCCGCCGGTCTACCGAATCAGCGAACTGCCGGGCTGGCAAGCTTCCGGCCTGACGGACTGCCGACCTGACGGACTGCCGGGCTGGCAAGCTTCCGGCCTGACGGACTGCCGACCTGACGGACTGCCGGGCTGACGGACTGCCGGGCTGGCGGGCTGCCGGCTGGCGAGCTGCCGGGCCGGCGGGCTCCCGGCCTGGCGGACTGCCGGCTTGACGGGCTGCCGGGGTCACGGGCTGCGGGCTGCGGGCTGCGGGCTGCGGGCTGCGGGCTGCGGGCTGCGGGCTGCGGGCTGCGGGCTGGTGCGAACGCGCAGCGCGGGTCGGCCGGTTCGGTAGGCTGCGCCGCCATGGAAGCATCGACGTCCTTCATCCATCACGTCGGCGTGTTCGCGTCGGACTTCGAGGCGAGCGAACGGTTCTACACCGCCGCGCTGGAGACGCTCGGCATCGTCGCCGGCTACCGGACCGAGACGGTGGCCGAGTACTGGCATCCCGAGCGGGACACCCCGTCGCTGTCGCTGGAGACCGCGGAGAAAGCGCGGGACGCCACCCGCGGGATGCACCTCGCGTTCGCCGCGGACGGCCGGGACGCGGTCGACGTCTTCCATGCGGTCGCGGTGTCGGCCGGAGGTACGTCGCGACACGCTCCCCGCTTCTGGAACGAGTACCGCGCCTACTGCGCGTTCGTCAGCGACCCCGACGGAAACAACATCGAGGCGGTACACAAGGAGAACGGCTAGCCACACGACCCAGCCACGGACCCGCCGACCCGGCGCAGGCATCGACCGGGACGGCGTGGGACCAGCCAAGGCTCGCAGTGGGGCGTCGGCGCACCGGCCACGAGTCGCGGAGCCGGCCGAGGCGGACGTGGAACCTGGGCGGCGCGGAACCGGGCCGGGCCGGCGCGACAGACAGACGACGCCGGACCCGTGGCGGGCTCGGCGCGCGAACGAGCAGCCCGCGCCGAGCGGAACGACGAGTCAGCCGACGCGGCGAACGCCGTCGCCGCGCCGGCCACGGGTCGCGGAACCGCCCGGGCCGCGCGGAGCCGGGCCGGCCGGGCGGCAGACAGACGACGCCGGACGCGTGGCGGGCTCGGCGCGCACGAGCTGTTGCGCTGAGCGGGTGACGGATCAGCCGACCCGGCGGAGGGCGTCGGGGGTGAGGTCGGCGAGCGTCGGGTAGCCGTCGACCGCCATGATCAGGTCCAGTTCGGCGAGCAGTGAGCGCAGCACGTGCACCGCACCGGCGGTGCCGCGCAAGGCCAGCCCGTACGCGTAGGGCCGGCCGATGCCGACGGCCGTGGCGCCGAACGCGAGCGCCTTCGCGATGTCCGCGCCGGACCTGACGCCCGAGTCGAACAGCACCGGCCGGCCGTCGCTGGCGGCGACGATCTCCGGCAGTACGTCCAGGGTCGGCAGCCCGCCGTTCGCCTGCCGCCCACCGTGGTTGGAGCAGTAGATGGCGTCGACGCCGCCGTCCAGCGCGCGGCGCGCGTCGTCCGGGTGGCAGATGCCCTTGACCACCAGCGGCAGCGTGGTGAGCGACCGCAGCCACGGCAGGTCGTCCCAGGTCAGCGGGTTGCCGAACAGCTGCACCCACTTCAGCACGGTGGCGCGCGGATCCTGCTCCGGCGGCTGGCCGAGCAGCCGGCGGAACACCGGGTCGGACGTGTAGTTGGTCAGGCACTTCCCGCGCAGCTGCGGGAAGTTGCCGCTCGCCAGGTCACGGGGTCGCCAGCCGGTGATCCAGGTGTCGAGCGTGACGACGATCCCCTTGTACCCGGCGGCCTCGGCCCGGCTCACCAGGCTCGCCGCGAGGTCCCGGTCGGTCGGCGTGTACAGCTGGAACAGCCCCGGCGTCGGGCCGAGCGCACCGGCGACGTCCTCCAGCGGGTCCTCGCTCAGCGTCGACGCGACCATCGGTACGCCGGTCTGCGCCGCGGCCCGCGCCGTCGCCAGGTCACCGTGCCCGTCCTGGCTGCACAGGCCGAGCAGGCCGATCGGGGCCAGGAACACCGGCGCCGGCAGGTCCAGGTCGAACAGCCGTACCGACAGGTCGCGCTGCGCGGCGCCGACGAACATCCGCGGTACCAGCCCCCACCGCTCGAACGCGGCGACGTTGGCACGCTGGGTGTGCTCGTCACCGGCGCCGCCCGCCACGTACGACCAGACCGACGGCGGCAACGCCTGCTCGGCCCGCGCCGCCAGCTCGGCGTACGCCATCGGCAGGTCGGGCAGGGTGCCGAACAACGCCTGGAAGTAGAGCTCGTTCTGGTAGTCGCCGAATGCGGGCATCGCGGTCTCCTCCTCGTCGCACTCGTCGCAGCGAGACTCTGCCATCTCGGCGCGCGGACCGCCGCCCGGCCGCTCGATCCGTACCGCCACGGGTCGCGCCGCAAATCCTCCTCGAAGGCTGCTCGGCGTCCCTCCCCGAAGCCTGCTCGGCGGCCGGCCAGCGCCGGCCCGGGAGCCGTTGCACCACGCGTCCCGCGGGTGCCGCCGACCAGGCGGGGGTGGTGCTCCGGCCGCCTCGCACCGCCCGATCGGGGGCCAAAACAGTGGTTGTTCGAACATATGTTCGATAGACTAGGACCCATGGTCACCTGGGCAGAGTTCGCCGAAGCGGCACCCGAGCTGGCCGAGGCCATCCGTGACCTCGTGCACCAGTTCGGGCAGGGCTTCGGCTTCCTCGCCACGGTCCGCCGCGACGGCGGCCCGCGGGTCCATCCGGTCAGCCCGGTGATCACCGATGACGGGCTGTTCTGCTTCCTGATCGACTCGCCGAAGCGGCTCGACCTGGAGCGCGACGGGCGCTATGCGCTGCACTCGTTCCCGGCCGACGACCGCGACGACGAGGCATATCTGGCCGGCCACGCGATCCCGGTGCGGGACCGCGGTCGACTGGCCCGGCTCGCCCAGCTCGGCCGTGCCGCCGGCACGGTCGACTGGCACCTGTTCGAGTTCCTCATCGATGCCGCGATGGTCGGTCGCCGCGACCGCCCAGCCGTCACGCCCGGTCGCCCGGGCGCCGGCTCCGCCCACATCACCGTCTGGCGCGCACCCAACGACCCGACCGCATCGGGCAGCCCAACTGCGCCGTGCAGCCCAACCGGGCTCGACCGCACCACCGCGCCAGGCGCACCGTTCACGATCATGGAGGCTCCGTGACCAGCTTCGCCGCATCCGCAACCGGCGCCGGCATCACCCTGGTCGGCGAGATCGTCGACCTCGACTCCCGCAACGGATCCGATCTGTCCCGCATGTCGGTCCGCTGGCTCGGCGTCACCGTCGGCCCGACCGGCGCGTACCGCACGGTCCGCTCCGACCCGAGCTCCGCTGGCGACGACCCCCGTGCCGGTGCGCCGACGGCCGACAGCGCCGGCCACCCGACGTCCGCTCCATCCCCCGGTGCCGCGGCCCGCGATACCGCAGCCGGTGGCGTCGCACCCGCCGCGGCCGCGGCGAGCGGTGCCGCGCCCGGCGCGGCCGCGGCGAGCGGTGCCGCGCCCGGCGCTGCCGCGACGGGCGGTGTCGCGGCGGGTGATGTCCGGGGCGGCGGGGCCCCGGGCGATTGGGGCTCCGGCGCGTTCTTCGCCTCCGCCATGCGCGCCGCGGACGGCGGCGGCGCACCGTTCGTGCCGCCGCAGCGCAGCGGCGGCGACGACGACCCGAGCCGTTCCCACCGTCCCGACCAGGACCGACGCCCCGGCCGCCGCGGGCTGACCGGTTCGATCCGCCGCCTCATCGACGGACCGCAGGGCCGACACCGCCGCACTCATCACTGACCTCACTCCTCGCCCCCGCCCGGCCCACCCTCCCCCGGGGTGGGCCGGGCGCCCCCGCTTCGGCCCTGTAGAGTGTGAGCGGTTCACTCGACCCGGTCGGGTGAGCACGCGGGTGTAGTTCAATGGCAGAACTTCAGCTTCCCAAGCTGACAGTGCGGGTTCGATTCCCGTCACCCGCTCCACCACGAAAGGCCAGGTCAGGGCACACGCCCGACCTGGCCTTCGTCGTTGCCACTGCCTTTAGTTGATCTTGCGTGCCATTACCGTGCCATTAGCCGGCCGGCACCAGAGCACCCGCGGGCGGGTCCTCCGGCTCGTCATCGCCCCCGCCGGGAAGCTTCCGATCGAGCGCGTCGGCGATGGCCCGGTCAGCCTCCGACGTGGCGTGCTGGTAGATCAGCGCGGCGTTCATGCTGTCGTGCCCCATCCGCGCCATCAGGTCACGGGTGCTCGCCCCGGACGAAGCCGCCAGCGTGTTGCCGGTGTGCCGCAGGTCGTGAAAGTGCAGCCCCGGCTTCCCGATCTTGGTCACCGCCTCCTTCCACGCAGTCACCTTGTTGAAGTTGCTGCGCTTGAGAACAGCCCCCTTCGGACCGGTGAACACCCAGGCGTCCGGGTCGTCGCCGACGTAGTCCGCCAGGTGCCGCCGCAGCTCCGGTACCAGGCTCGCCGGGATCGACACCGTCCGCAGACCGGCACGCGACTTCGGCGGCCCGAGCAGCACACCGCCGGATCGCTCCACGAACGCTTGCCGAACGCGCACGGTCCGCACCGACAGGTCCAGGTCCCGCCGCTGTAACGCGGTCACCTCCCCGTACCGGAGGCTCGCGAAGGTGGCGAGCAGCACCAGGGCGAAGAACCGGTCCGGCATCTCTGCCGCCAGGTCGTACACCTCGGTCACGTTCAGCGTTGGCCGCTCCGCCGGGTCCTCCGCGTCGGCGCCCGGGATGCGGCACGGGTTGCGCGGGAGGATGTTGTCTTCGTTCACCGCGGTCATCAGCACGGCCCGCAGCAGCCGGTACGCCTTCGCCGCCATGCTTGCCGAAACACCCTTGCCGAGCAGCTCGGCCCGCCACTCCCGCACCATCGCCGTCGACAGCTTGCTGAGCGGCACGCCACCCAGGTACGGCGCGATGTGCTTGCCGAGCAGCCACCGGTACAGGTCCACCGTGCGAGGTCGGAGCTTCGGCCGCTGCGCGATCCACCGGTCCGCGTAGTCGCGCAGCAGCACCTTGCCCCGCTCCGGATCGATCCACTCGCCCCGCGCCACCTGCCCCTCAACGATCGCCAAGGCACGCAGAGCCAGCGGCCGCGTTGGATAGGTCTCGGCGCCGTTGCGCATCCGCCCATCCGGCCCCGGATACCGGACCTGAAACCGTCCTGACGGCAGCTTGCGCACGTTGCCGAAATGGCGGTGGCCCTCCTTGTTGGGCATCAGGCCACCTCCCGCAGCCCGCGCCACACGTCGGAGACGGTCATGGCCTCGACCCTGCCGGCGTGGACATGCGCCCACACGTCGGAGCTGAGCAGCCGGACGCTGCGGCCGACCTTGTGGAACGGGATGCGCCGCTCGGCGACGAGCCGACGGACGTAGCGGGTACTCATCTTCATGACCGCCGCCGCTTCCTCAACGGTCAACACACTGTCCTCTATGGACATACGAGAATCCTCCCCAGGTCTCATGCCGCGTGGCCTGTTGCCGAAAGTCGTTGCAGGACTTGCTGTTTCGCCGCGTCGAGTTGCGCGCGCCATTGCTGGCGCTCGGCGATCTTGCGCAGGAAGTGCACGTGTGGTGGCGGCACGTCGGGGTCGTCGCGGGAGGCGAGTTGGTACTCGAACCGATCGAGCGTCGCCGCCTGGCCCTGCCCGGGACCGTCCGCCTGGTCCTGGGCAGTGCCGGCCGCCTGGTCGCCGTCGTCGTTGCCGGTTGCCGAAAGGGCGAGGAGTGCTTTGACCCAGGCTTTGCGGTCGCCGCGGTGGTCGGCGAGGGTCTTGTTCGACCACTGCCGGGAGACCAGCACGCGCCGTCCGGTGAAGCCGAGGGTGCGCCGCTGGTGGACCTTGCCCTTGCACCGTCCCGGCCGTGCAGTGGCTTTCGCGTTCTTGGGTTGGATGCCGTAGAGCAGCCAGTTCGGGCAGGTCGGCGAGCACGGCAGGGTTTGCAGCTCGTCCGCCAGGCGCGCCATGTGCTGTTCCTGCGCCCGCGAGTCGGGCGACACGGCGTCGGTGATGTCCTTGGCGATGTACTTCGTGATGTAGCGGATGGTTTTCTCGGCGTTGTCGGAGCCGCCGCGCACGCCCTTGACGTCGACCGTGCCCAGCCGCGCCACGTGGGCAGGCTCGGCGGCGGGGTCGTCGTCGATGGCATCCAGGGCCTCATCCCAGGTCGGCAGCGCCGCACCTGTCGTCGGGTCACGGTAGGCCAGCGCATCCGCGTCCCAGGTCGGGAGCGGCCCGTCGGGGTCGTAGACGAGCCGGTCATGCGCGGGCCACCACACCTGGTGGTAGGTCGCGGCAGCGACTTGCTTGACCAGCTTGCGGGCCAGCGCACCACGCACCGCGAAGTGCCCGTGCGGGGCGAGCCGCTTCTGCATCTCGATCGACCCGGCGTACTGGACTTTCCAGCCGACGGCGCGGCGCAGGTTCTGCCAGAACCGGTCGATGACCTTCGCGAAGTGGATAGCGTCCAACGCCGCGGCCCGGTAGTCGTACGCGTCGGGGTCGACCGGGGTGCCCAGTCGGGGGTCATGCTGCGCGTGCAGCTCCCCGCACTCGCACGGCTGCACCCGGCCGCGCCGGTAGTACGACGAGTGCACCGCCCCGTACGAGCCGAGGGTGAGGGTCAGGAACATCGAGTCCCGGTGCTCGTGGCCGTCGGAGCCGATGTGCGGGTGCGGGATGGTGCGGTTCGCGACCGGGAGCCGGGGCAGGTCGGGTGCGTCCTGGCGCCGTTTGGTCGACCGCTTCCGCGCCGGAGCCGTCTCCTGTTCGTCGGTGCCGTCCTTCCGGCCGCCGGGCAGGACCGAGCCGCGGATGCCGGCGGCGGTGATCTGCTCGTCCACCTGGTCGATCTCGGCGTCCAGCTCGGCGACCTGGTCCCATTCGGCGGCCATCACCACCGAGGTCCGGGCGAATTCCAGGACGGCCCGGTACTCGACCAACTCCCGCTGCTCGTCTGTTGGTGCGTCCGGGGTCGTCACCGGTTCGTCCGTGAGGTGCCAGCCCTCGCGGATCTGCTGCATCCGCAGCCGGCGGTTCGCCTCGGCGCACGGTTCGCACTTGGCCGCAGACGTGGCGCCGCACGGCACGGAGATCAGCTCGGTTTCGCCGGTGGCGGTGTTGGTGCGGCGCAGCCACACCGGCTTGACGCACACCCCGAACTGCTTCGCCAGCTCAGCGGCCATGTCCTTGGCGATCGGCTGCAACAACCGAGCCGCGCGCGTCCCCGGTCGCGGCGTGTCCTCTTGCCCGAGTTCTGGGAGTATGACGGCCGTTGGTTTCACGCTGCTCATACCGACGGCACCTCCCGAGCGGACCCGTTGACACGAGCGACGGGACGAGATGGCGCAACCACCCGAGCCACGAGCGGACGAGCCGACGCCGGGGCCGGCGTCAGGGTCGGAGCCGGGTCATGAACCGTCACCACCGTCGGGGATTCCGGCGCAGACGGAGCATCGGTCGGGAGCGTGCTTGCATCGGCGTCCACCGTGGCCGGTGTCGGGTCGGATTCGTTGTCCTGCAATGGTTCTGGTTCTGTCGTGCGCGATGGGCCGGCGAGGACCATCTTGGTCAACACGATGAACGCGACGGCCGGGACAGCGGCCAACAGCCACCCCGACACCGAGGGCGTGGCACGGGCGAATTGGGCCGCCAGCGACAGCCCGACCGAGGCGACCAGCACGGCGGTCGGGAACCGGACCGAGGTGCCATTACGGCGTCGCCGCCGAACGTCGAGTACCGCGACCGTTGGGGTCAGTTCGGAAGCCATGGCGTTCGCCCAGCCGAACCAGTCCCCGGTACCGGCCGGCACGTTGGCCATGGTCCAGTCGTGCATGTGCGTGAAGGAGGCGGCGCCGGCCATGGCGCCGATCCCGGCCAGGATCAGCAGCCGGGCCGCGTTCTCCGCCTTGTGTGCGGTGGGCATGACGGCCCTCCCTACTTGCTGGTCGGAGTGACAGGAGTACGGACGAACTCGGGCGGATCGCCGGTGACGTCGAGCGCTTCGCCGAGCAGCTTGAACACCGCCCACGCCTCCGGTACGGACAGCGGCAGGCGTCGGTGTCCGGCGCCGACCGCGACCCACATCCGGGCGTCGGTTTCGCTGGCGTCGAGTCGGACCGTGACCGCCGTGCCGGACAGCAGCGCGCCGGGGACCCGGATGCGCCACAACCGGGCCGCGCGGCGTTCGATGCCGGTCATCGGTCACCGCCGCGCAGCTTGTTGAACAGCTCGACCGGCAGCGGCTCCGACCCATTGCCATTCCCGTCGACGGGCGTATTCCGTTGCGGGGGAACAGATCCTGCCGAGGCGGGCGCCGGGGTCGGTGTCGCGTAGCGGGTGTTCATGTCGTGGATGTGGTCGTCGGTGATGTGGGTGAACCGGACCCGGACCGGTTCGGGCCGCTGGTCGAGCACCATGTACCCGACCCCCGGCAGGCTGGCCGGGATCTGGTCGGCCAGCGCGCCCCGCTTCCGTGCTCCGGCACCGAGGACCATGTCGACCTGTTCGTCTTCGGTCATCCGCAGACCGACCCGGGTCGGGAACAGGTCGCGGAACTTGACGACCTCCTTGCGCGGGTCCTGCACCGCCGCGATCACATGCACGCCCAGCGCCCGGCCCTGCGACAGCAGCACCGCCAACGCCGCTTCGATCCGCGCTCGAAGGTCCTTGTCGGTCAGGTACGCGGTCAGCGCCGCCAGCTCGTCGACGAGCACCACGATCGTCGGATCGGCCGGGGCCGGTACGTGCTGGCGGACCGATCCGGCGAGGCGCGTCTGTCGTTCGCGCATGACCTCGACGGCCTGGTCCAGGACGTCGGCCATCTCGGGCAGCGACGAGTAGGCGAAGCGGGAGAACAGGCGGCGGCCCATGGCCAGTTCCATGCCGCCCTTCGGGTCGATGGCCCACACCTGCACCAGCCCCGACCGGATACCACCAGCCAGCGCCCGCAGGATCGACCAGATCACCGACCCCTTCCCCGACCCGGTCGCGCCCGCGATCAGGACGTGCGTTTGTTCCAGCACGATCCGCAGCCAGGAGCCGTCCTCCCGCAGTCCGACCGGCAGGCTCGACAGGTCGGGGGTGTGCGGGATCGAGTCGGGGCCGATCGCGGGGACCGCGTAGGCCAGCAGGTCACCACGCACGAACACCAGCGTCATTTCGGTCGGGCGGTCCCGGCCGAACCGGTGGCGATCCCACCAGGCCATCAGGACGCCGAGGCGACCCGCGCGGATCTTGGGTAGGACGTTGATGCGGCCAGAGAACACACGGCACAGGCGGGTGCCGAACGCGTACGCCAGCTCCGAGGACTTCCCCGACCACGTGTCCGGGGTCTGGCCGCGCAGCAGCCGGACGCGGACGACGTCGCCGGCCGGGGAGGACTTCACTGACAGGATCGGCGGCCAGTACTGCACCGACCCGTGCGCGGTCGACAGGCCGCAGCCGCGCATGGTCGGTTCCCAGCCACGCCGGTACAGCCACCACCGACGCCACCGCGACAGCCACGGCCACTTCACCCAGACTCCGAACGAGTCCCGGTGCCCGATACGCCACCCGGACAGGCCAGCCGCCGCCAGGAGGAAGACGATCGGGATGATCTGCCAGCCGGCCCGCCAGCCCAGCCAGACCAGCAGCACCGCCGGGCCGGTCACCCGCCAGTACCGCAACGCCAGACGGACACCGCGGTACAGCGCACGGAACATCAGGCCGACCAGCAGCGCCCACCGCGGCACCGCGAACACCGACGACTGCAACCGCACCAACTGCGGCTCACGACGCGCCACCATCACCGACCACCACCCGTCACGGGACGCAGGCGGTACTGCGGGCAGCGTTCGGGAGTCCCCAACGCGTTGAAGTGCTTGCGGGGTGACGAGCAGAACGGGCACGGGCCGACGTCGTTGCCGCCATCATTGATCCCGCAGGAACCGACCAGGCCGAACCTGGTGGTGAACACCCAGACCGCCTGACGACCGCAGGTGCACAGCTCGCCAGGTAGCCCGAGGCGAGCGCGATCATCCATCGAGTCGTTCATCGCCCACCCCCAGCGTTCACGAACGCCGGTACGACCGGGAACAGCGACGACTGGACCGCGCGAGCCGAGTCACGGTCGGTTCCCGCGTTGCGGCGCGCAGGCTTGCGCTGCTTGGGTGGGGCGGGGACGAAGGTCATCGTGGGAAGCCATTGCCCACGGCCGAGGACCGCGGCGACGTCGATCGGACGCGACACCAGCTCGGCGAGCGTGGTGCGGTCGAGATGGCGGTACCGGTAGATCGTGCGGGCCGCCGCCGCAGCAGCACCGGCGATCTCCACGAGCGCGGCGACACGGTCGGCGTCGGTACCGGTCGAGCAGTACGCGGCACGGACTCCGGCCAGCGCCGGGCAGGCCAAACTGGCCACATCGTGGCGTGACATTCTGGATTCCTCCTGTGAGGCAGGAGAAGCGCGGGACGGTCAGCCGCCAAGCTCAGGCCGTCCCGCGCCTCATGAACGGGAGACGGTCAGGCGACTCGGTCCGAGTCGGCGGGAACGGCGAGCTCGCGCGGCTCGACGATGCCGGTCGCGCGAAACGAGAACGTCAGCTGCGCCTTGCACTTGTGCTGCCGGCCGTCGTGCGGCGCGCGGCACTTCTTGTCGTCCAGGTACGGCGTGAACTGCAGGCCCTCGAACGCGACCACCGGCGGGTAACCCGGGATCTTCGCGGCCGGCGGCACCGGCTGGTGCTCCGCGAGCACCTTGACTTTGACCTGCGCGGAGCGGCCGAACTTCGACGCCTCCTCGTCCAGGTCCATCACCGTGACCGCCCAGACCCGCTGCCCGGTCTGCTTGTCCCGCGCCTGGTCGTCGCCCTGCCCGCGCTTGTCGAAGTCGATCTCCTTGTCCACCGACAGGCACAGGGCGTTCTTCCGGAACGCCACCTCGGACGGGATCTCCACCCGGATACCCATAGGGATGCCCACTGCTACCTCCGTCAGAACTTCGCTCGATGTGTTCCTACAACTTGACGTGCTATGTGAACCATAGCGAAGCCAACTTGTAGTGGCAAGTGCGTCGGACGAATTTCTCGGGTCGTCGCCCGAGCTACGGCATGCCGGCCAAGACGAGGGGCCAACTGGCGATTGGGCTACTTACGGCCGCTCTGTCGCCGAAGCAGAACCCGCAGCACGCGCAA
The DNA here is from genome assembly GCF_018324685.1 of Actinocatenispora sera. Taxonomy (NCBI): domain Bacteria; kingdom Bacillati; phylum Actinomycetota; class Actinomycetes; order Micromonosporales; family Micromonosporaceae; genus Actinocatenispora; species Actinocatenispora sera. The sequence goes on from NZ_AP023354.1 coordinate 1,051,403, forward strand.
AGCGGCTTCGCGTCGCACCCTCATGGAGGAGAAGACTGCGGTCATCGAGAGGATGACGACCAGCAGCACGTACACGGACGAGACACAGGCCAGAGGCAGTGCCACGACCTCCGATGTTGCAACCGCAGCCGCTTGCAAGGTGGATGTGGGCCCCACTCCGCCACTCCCTCTAGTTGACACACCAGAAGAAGCGCGATGCGGAGCACCTTGACTGAGTGACGCCCAGTGCGGGCAAGCGCTCTTTGCCCGCGCCAAGAGTACCTACCAGGCACACCTAGATTGAGCAGACAATGAGCAGGGGCGCGACGCAACCCAGCAGCTCTAGTCAGCGAGCGGGAAGGTGTCGACCAGGTCGTGGCGGTCGGCAGGAAGCACCGTGTCGACGGCAGCGACAACCGCGCCGTCCGGAGCGGAGGCGGTGACCATCAGCCAGAGGACCGGCGTTGTCTCGGTGACCTTCAACAGGTCCAGCTCGGCCGGTTCAGGAAGCCGGGCGGTGATCCTGGTGGTTGCGCTGTCGAGCCGTACACCGGCGTTCTTGCGGAGATGTCCGCGGATGCCGCCTGCGATCGGCTCGCGCTTCGTCAGGTCGTTGCCCACCGCCAGCTCGACCGGGATGTACACGGTGGACAGCGCGACCGGGCCATCGTTGCTGGTCACCAGCCTACGTCGCTCGTACACGGGGGTATCAGAGTCGACGCCGAGAGCCGTTGCCACCCACCGCGGAGCGATGACCGCGCCGACTCGCAGCAGCTCCGTACCGACGGACTCGTCCAGGTCCAGGGCCGACGACACGTACTCGGGGGTGACCTGACGAGCCGATGCCGGAACGCCGCGCACGAAGTGCGACTTGCCCTGGTGCGACTCGATCCAGCCGTCCTGGCGGAGGATGCTCAACGCCTTGACGATCGTGGTCCGCGACGTGTCGAACTCATCCGACAGCTTCGCCTCGCTGGGCAGCGCCGACCCCGGCGCGTATGCACCGGACTCGATCTTCGCCTGCAACGCCGCGAGGACCTGCGCGTACTTCGGTGGGCTCACTTCCAGCGGCACGACACACCGACCTCAGACTCAGCATCATCACGTGTCAGGAGCTTGGGACCTGACTGTCAGGCCATCCTGCCTCACCGTACACGTTCGTTCCGAGAGCGGACGTCTTCGTCCATCAGCGTTCGTCTTCGTCCACGACCGCCCCCGCGCACGTACTGCCCCGCGTACCTACTTGTACCGACGAACGCGTGTTCGTGCATGGCCGTCCGTCGGGATGTCCCGGCCGAGCAGTGGCGACGCTCCGCGGTCACCTCGTGTATCGGACTCCGGGGTCTCCGCAGATGACGATTGCCGGGGCGTACACGACCACATCGCGGTGATGCCGAAGGCGCTCACCGCGCGGGCCGAGTTCGTACCCCGAGATGGCGAGCCAATCCGAGGTGGTAGCGAGATGGCGTTGGCCCATCGCCGCCGGAGCCGGCTTCGACTCCCCGGTGATCAACAGCCGGATCGGCCGGCCGCCAAACCGAGTCGATGCCTTGTCGCTCAAGCAGACCGTCTGGCCGGGGATCGGGACGAACGAGCCGACGGAAATCGTCGCCATGGGTGGCCTCCTGGCGTTGGATGGCACCGGGGCGGGCGGGCTTGGGTACGCCAAAGGAGTGGCGTACGGGGGATGCCGGCGCCCGGCCCGGTGCCGGTCTTGTCACGGGAGCAGGACGGGCGCGGGGCACCCTCGCCGCCCTGGGTACGACAGGGCTGTGTCGCCGCGCCCGTCCTGCCCCGTACCCGGTCGGCGATGACCGCTGCTGATGAGCCGCCGGCCGGGAGTCTCATGTCAGATCCTGTGCCAGCCGTCGCCGAGATCGGCTTCGAGCACCAGGCCGTCCCCGTTCGCGGCCGGGATGCTTCCTTCGACGGCCGCGGACAGGCACGCCGCGATGCCCAGCGCATCGCCGGCCGATAGCCGAGCGATGGACCCGGTCGGCATGTGCAGCGCCACCATCCCGTCGCCCGGGTACGCAACGACCGTCGCGACCGCGACGCCGGTCGGCATCAGGTCGACCGCCCGACGCACCCGGTACCAGTCGGACCGCGACCCGAACGGGGCCGGAGCAGCGGTCCAGTACCGGCCGGTCATCGGGCATCCGTCGCCGAGCCGGTCCCGTTGCAGACGACGCAAGGGCGCTTCGCCCACGTCGAGGCTTGCTCCGAGCCGAGCCGGTCGGTGACCACGGCCCGCATCGGGCGTTCGTACTTCCAGCCCCTACCGCCACAGGACTGGCAGGTACCGCGTGAGGCATTGGATTCGGTCATAGCGGCAACGTATGGTCACGGTGCAGGAACAACCCGGAATACTTTTCCGGGGTCGTTGCCGGACAGCCTTGCGGGACGGTGGAGTGTGCCGGACGCGCCAGACACGTTGACGATCGGCGAGCGCATCGCGTGGAAGCGCCGTCGGCGCGGCATGTCCCAGGGTGTGCTGGCCGGGCTCGTCGGCCGTACCGACGACTGGCTGAGCAAGGTCGAGAACAACAAGATCCACCTCGACCGGCTTTCGGTTCTGCGCTCCCTTGCCGACTGCCTGGACGTCAGCGTCGGCGATCTGCTCGGCGAGCCAACGATGATGCAGTGGTCGCCGGACAGCGGTACCCGTACCGTCCCGGCCCTCCGCGAAGCATTGCTCGACTACCGCCAGCTGTCCCCGTTCCTGTCGACCGCCGACGACGAGCCTGTTGCGCTACCGGTGTTGAAGTCCAGCGTCGACGACGTCAGGACCGCCTACCAGGAGTCGCAGTTCGGGTACGTCGTCAACCGCCTGCCGGCCGTGCTGTCCGACGCGCAGACCGCGGTACGCAGCTCGACCGGCGACGACCGCGACCACGCCCGCCAGGCGCTCGCCCTCACGTACCAGGCAGCTGCGACCCTATTGACGAAGCTCGGCGAGACCGACCTCGCGTGGATCTCCGCCGAACGCGGCTTCCATCTCGCCCAGGACGCCGGCAACCCCGTCGTACTCGGTTCCCTGTTCCGATCGCTCACGCATACGCTGCTCGCCACCGGCCGCTACGCCGACGCCGTCCGCCTGGTCGAAGACGCCGCCAACTTCCTCGAACCCGGCCTCAACAAGGCGACCCCGACCTACCTGTCGGTGTACGGAACACTGTTCCTCACCGGATCCGTCGCCGCCTCCCGCAGCGACAACCGAGCCGCCGCGCAGACCTTCCTCACCGAAGCAGACTCCGCAGCCCACCGCATCGGCCAGGACGCCAACCACCTGTGGACCGCCTTCGGCCCAACCAACGTCGCCATTCACCGCGTGCAAGCCGCACTCGAACTCGGCGACGTACAGGTAGCGATCGACCTCGCCCCCGGCGTCGACACGTCCAGCCTCCCGGCCGAACGCCGCGCACGGCACGCCATCGAGACCGCCCGCGCGTACAACGCGTGGAACCGCACCGACGACGCCATGACCGCGCTGCTCGACGCGGAGCAGTTCGCACCCGAGCAGATCCGGTACCACGCCGCGAGCCGCAACCTCGTCCGCACGTGGGTACGCCGCAGCAGAGGCACGCCGAGCCACCAACTCACCGGCCTCGCCCGTCGGATGCAGGTCGCCGAGTAGCCCGCATACCCTCGACCCTGTGACGACACCCGGACCGCACAACCCCACCCGCGCAGCGGCAGCAGCCGGAGCCCTCTTCACCGACGCCGAGGGCCGCATCATGATGGTGCGCGCCACCTACAAGGATTACTGGGACATCCCCGGCGGCTACGTCGAGCCCGGCGAGACCCCCTACGAAGCCTGCGTACGCGAAGTCGAAGAAGAACTCGGCATCCGCCCCACCATCGGCCGCCTCCTCGTCGCCGACTGGGCCCCCTCAGACCGCGACGGCGACAAAATCCTCTTCATCTTCAACGGCGGCCACCTCACCAACGAACAGCACGCCACTATCAAGTTCCAGGATGCGGAGATTGCTGAGTACCGATATGTCCATCTCGACCAGAACCGCGAGCTGACTCTTCCTCGGCTAGTCCTCAGGTTGGCTGCTGCGCAACAAGCAGTGACGTCAGGGGACACGAACTATCTCGAAAACGGCCACCCTCTTCAATAGATTACCGAGGTTTTCAATTGGTGAACTGCTCTACCGGCGGTTACGGAGAGGTCGGGACCATCCAGAGGACTGGACTCTCCGCCGCGATCACGGTAAAGTAAGCAGCCAAGCACACAGGGCTAGCACATTGGAGGCGACTGTGGCTGTTCGTGTCAATGTCGCTCCCACGATGCTCCGTTGGGCTCGCCGTCGAGCTGGCCAGAGTACCCATAGTCTGTCGGGCAAATTCCCGAAACTACCAGACTGGGAGACTGGGCGCGCAGTTCCGACAATGCGACAACTTGAGGAATACGCGCGTGCTACCCATGCTCCGCTGGGGTTCTTCTTCCTATCTGAACCACCAACGGAAGAGTTGCCGGTGCACGACTTTCGAACGTTCGATAGCCAGGCCGTTCACACACCGACTCCCGACCTTCTCGACACCATTTACCTTTCCGAGCAAAGGCAAGAATGGTACCGCCACTTCGCCATCAGGAACGGCGAGCCTCGGGTGGCGATCGTCGGTAGTTTGTCAGTACGCAACAGGATCACCGAGGCGGCAGCGTATCTGCGCGATGCTCTCCATTTCGATCTTAGCAGTCGAACTGGCTATTCAAACTGGAATAAGGCCCTGAGTGGCCTGGTAGCAAATGCTGAAGATGTCGGCATCTTGGTTATGATCAGCGGTATCGTCGGTTCAAATACCCATCGCAAGCTCGATCCGCGCGAGTTTCGCGGCTTCTCACTGGTTGACCGAGTCGCTCCGGTAATCTTTATCAACGGCGTGGACACGAAAGCCGCTCAGATATTCACTCTCGCACACGAAATTGCCCATGTTTCCCTCGGCGAATCGGCGCTGTCCAAGCCGGATCTCTCACAGACGAACGTGACTGACCGAACTGAGCGTTGGTGCAATTCGGTTGCGGCAGAACTCCTCGTGCCCCTGGAGTCGATTCGTGACGAGTATGAGCCTCGGAACCGACTTACCGAAGAATTAAACAGGCTTGCTCGGTACTACAAGGTGAGCACTCTGGTTATTCTTAGGCGCATATTCGATGCTGATCTCATTTCGCACGACAACTTTGAAACGTCCTTTAGTGCGGAATTACGCCGCGTTATGGCACTACTCGCAAAGAAGAAATCAACAGACGGCGGCGACTACTACAACACCCAGCCCGTCCGCCTTAGTAAGCGCTTTGCTCGTGCTCTAATTTCCGACACCTTGGAAGGAGGAACACTCTACGGAGAAGCCTTCCGCCTCCTCGGGTCGAAGAAGCTTTCAGTCTTCGAGGAGCTGGGTCAGAGACTCGGAGTCGCCTGATGTACCTGATTGACACAAACGTGTTGATCGATGCCAAAAACAGACACTACGCCTTTGACATCGTTCCGGCATTTTGGGACTGGCTCAAGCAAGGACACAAAGCAGGCAAGGTTTTTACAGTCGAGAAAGTGGCCGAAGAGATCTTAGGCACGGCCGACGAGCTAGCCGCCTGGCTACGCAAATTGCCTCCCGCCTTCCGCCTCACCCCTCACCCCAAGGACACGGCCTCTCTAACGGCATTAAGCAAATGGGCGAGCTCCGGTCACTACACCTCGGCCGCCGTCTCCACTTTCCTTAGTAGTGCTGACTACTTTCTTGTCGCGCAGGCGTGCTCGCACCATTGCGTTGTTGTCACCCACGAAACGGCCGACCCGGCATCAAAGCGCCGAGTGAAGATCCCAGATGCCTGCGCCGCGCTAAAGGTTGTCCCGTAATCGTTGGTCCGCTCGGTCGTTGACCTTGGTGTGGAGCAGACGATCAGGTCCGATCAGCCGCAGTGGATCCCGGTGTTCACCGGCCTGTCAGCCCGGCAGTTCGGCAAGCTGGTGGCCATCGTGGCTGGTCGCGGCGGACAGCAGACCGGCGCTGGCCGCCGGTGGGGGCTCCCGCTGGCCGACCGGGTGCTGTTGGTGGCCACCTACTACCGCACCAACCTGACCCTGCGGCAGATCGCGCCGCTGTTCGGAGTATCGAAGTCGGCCGCCGGGCGCATCGTCGATCACCTGGCCCCACACCTGGTACTGGAGCCCCAGAGCCGCCGGCACCGACCCGACACGGTCCTGATCGTGGACGGCACGCTGGCGCCCACCCACGACCGGAACATGTCGGCCCGGTCGAAGAACTACCGGTACTCCACCAACCTGCAAGTGGCCATCGACGCCAACACCCGCCTGACCGTCGCGGTCGGAGATCCGTTGCCCGGCAACCGCAACGACTGCCGCGCCTACACCGACTCCGGCGTCGACCAACAGTGCGCCGGCGCGGCGGTAATGGCCGACGGCGGCTACCAGGGCAACCCGGAGGTAATCATGCCCTACCGCAAGCCGCGCGAGGGTGAACCGCCGCTGCCGCAGTGGAAACAGGACCTCAACACCGTCCACCGCCGTATCCGCGCCCGCGTCGAGCACTGCTTCGCCCACATGAAGTCCTGGAAGATCCTCCGCGACTGCCGCCGCAAACAACGAGGCGTCTGGTACGCCGCCGCCGGTATCGCGTTGATGCGCAACCTGACCATGGTCGTATGACCGGCCCGACGCGGCCGTGAAGTCCTTCCGCGTCAACCCATCAAGATCATTACGGGACAACCTTTAGGCGTGGAATGCACCACGCCTTTTATGATGCTGAGGCGCGAGCAAGCACGTTTCACACTCCCGTGACCCGTTTCCTTCCTGACTGTGATCAGTCGGTTGTGATCAGTCGGTTGTGATCAGTCGGTGTGTTGCCGATTTGTTCTCTACATGATCAAGGCGCCGCGCGGGCGCGGCGCGGCGCCGGCCCGGCGGCGGTAAGGCCCGGCCCCTTCGGCTGCCGCCTCTGGGGCCGGAGCGCCGCCGCCGAACCGGCGCCATTCGACTCCCACGGCCAGGACTACGAGGCCGTTTCGGGGTTGCGGCCCACGATCGCCCTGCTCGGTCACCGTGAACCGCGGTAACGGGCGATCGACGCCAAGGCGGCCCAACACCGGGGCCGCCTTGCCACCGGCACCGACGCTCACCGTCCGTTGGTCTGGCACTGCCCATCATTGACCGTCGGAAGCGTGCGGCGCAGCATGAGGGCCGTGCCAGACACCGACCTACTCACCACAGCACGTCGCCGGTACCCCACCGGCGACCAGGTGCAAGGACGCATCAGCGACAAGCCATGGGGCGACGGACGCACCGGCGTCATCGTCGACCTGGGCACCCGGCCACCCTTCGGATTCATCGACGCACTCCACCTGCCCTACCAGGCCCAGCAGTGGCCCGCCATCGGACGTGAAGCGCCGTTCGAGGTGCTGCAACACCGGCCCGGACAGGTCCGTCTCTACCCGCTCGACCCCGACATGCGCTCGCACCGCCCGACCCTCTGCCGCCTGACCAGCGAAGCATGGGAGGAACTCTGCGCTCGACACCCAGTGGGCTCCACTGTCACGGCGACCGTCACCTCCGTCTACCCGAGCAACCGCGAGTACGTGACAGAGTTCGACGGCCATCATGCCGTGCTGGAGTACGACGAGCCGGCGCCCACCGTCGGCGCCGTCGGTCGATACCGAGTGGTCCGCCTACTCCACGCAACACAACGCATCCGACTAGCGGCGACTACCCAGGACGCGAACAGCCGGCAAGCCTGACCGGCAGGCCGCCGCCGTGCCATTGGCGTGCCATTCGGGGTGGCCAACGAGGGTTAGTCCAGGCCGGTGGCGGCCAGATAGACGCGCTGGTCAGGGCGTTGAACGTTGATCGTGGTGCGGTTCCCAAGCTGACAGTGCGGGTTCGATTCCCGTCACCCGCTCCACAGTTCCCGTCCAGGTCAGAGCACCTCTCCGACCTGGACGGTTGATCTTCATACCGGGTTCTTGCGTCGGCCATGCCCGTTACGTGCCCGGTCCCGACCCGTGCGCGACCTGCTTGTCCAGACCCTCAGCGATCACACGGTCCCGTTGCGGGTCTGTCAAACGTTCGGTGTATCTCAGGGTTGGGTGGGTTACTTCTTGCCGGCGGCCAGACGGCCGTCGAAGGCGATGTCGAACGCGTTGAGTGCGGGCTTCCACCGCATCATCCAGCGTTTGCGTCCGATGCCGGTCGGGTCCAGGCTCATCACCGCCATGTAGACACACTTGAGCGCGGCCTGTTCGTTGGGGAAGTGCCCGCGGGCCCGCACAGCGCGACGGATCCGGGCGTTGACCGACTCGATCGCGTTGGTCGAGCAGACCACCCGCCGGATCTCCGGGTCGAACGCCAGGAACGGCACGAACTCGGCCCAGGCGCGTTCCCAGAGCCGGACGATGGCCGGGTATCGGGTGCCCCACGCCTCGGTGAACTCGGCGAACCGCTCGGCCGCGGCGGCCTCGGTGGGCGCGGTGTAGACCGGCCGTAGCGCCTTGGCGATAGCGTCGAAGTGCTGCCGGCCGGCGTAACGGAAACTGTTGCGCAGCAGGTGCACCACGCAGGTCTGCGTCACCGTGGCTGGCCACACACTGGCGATCGCTTCCGGTAGCCCGGACAGCCCGTCGCAGACCATCATCAACACATCGGCCACGCCCCGGTTCTTCAGCTCAGTGAGCACATGCAGCCAGTACTTGGCGCCTTCACCGCCGTCACCGGCCCACAGCCCGAGGATGTCACGGTTGCCCTCGCAGGTGACCGCCAGCGCCACATAGATCGGCCGGTTCGCAACCTGACCATCACGGATCTTGACGTGGATAGCGTCGATGAACACCACCGGATACACTGCATCCAGCGGCCGGTTCTGCCACTCGACCATGCCCTCGATCACCTTGTCGGTGATCGTGGAGATCGTCTGGCGTGACACCTGCGCCCCATACACCTCAGCCAGATGGGCCTGGACCTCGCCGGTAGTCAATCCCTTGGCCGCCAGAGAGATCACCATCTCATCGACCCCGGACAGCCGCTTCTGTCGCTTCGCCACGATCCTCGGCTCGAAACTGCCATTGCGGTCCCGAGGAACATCCAGCTCGACCGGACCGACCTCGGTGAGCACGGTCTTGCTGCGGACGCCGTTGCGGGAGTTGCCGCTACCTCGACCAGCCGGATCGTGAGCCTGGTAGCCCAGATGGTCGGTAATCTCGCCCTCCAACGCCGACTCCAGCACCCGCTTGGTCAGCGCCGCCAGCAGCCCGCCCTCCCCGGTCAGCTGCAGCCCACCGGCCTTGGCCCGATCGACCAGCTGATCAATCAGCTGCTCATCCAGCCCGCCCAGGCCAGCCGCCCGTGTCGGATCGTCGGTGTTGTCCATACCAGACATCATCTCGGTCATCGATGTCACTTCCATGATCGGGAGTTACACCGAACGTCTTACAGTCCCCCCGTTGCTGGTAACGCATCGAGGAGTGCCTCCTGCGCGCCATCAGGTGGGCCAGGGTCGCGCGGTTGTCGGTACCCAGCGTGTTACCGCGTCGCTTCGTCCGGCTCGTCGTGGTGGGCGGCGGTCAGCAAGGTGTGGACGTCGTCGGCTTCGGGGGATCCGAGTTCGGTGAGGATGTGGTGGGCGGCCCGCCAGTGCTCGGTGGCCTGGGTCGGGTGTCCGGTGGCAGTGGCGAGGTGGCCCAGCTCGATCAGGGCCACGCTCTCCTCGTAGGGGGCGCGGATCTGCCGGAGGATGCGTAGGGCCTGTCGGCAGTCGCGGGCCGCCTGCTCGTGATCGCCGGCCAGCCGGTGTGTGGTGGCCAGCTCGCACAGGGCCCAGCCGAGCTCGGTACGGCCGCCCTCGCGCCGGATGCGGTCGGCCGCTTCGGTGAAGCAGGCTCGGGCCTGGTCGAAGTCACCCAGCTCGCGCCACGCGCAGCCGAGGTTGATCTGGGTACGGTTGGTGAGGCTCGGGTGTTCGATCCGGCGGGCCATCGAGAGTGCGTCGGTCAGCAGCTCGCGCGAACAGCGGTAGTGGCCGCGCATGCCGGTCAGCACACCGAGGTTGAGCCGGGCGAGCGCCTGGTTCTCCTGGTCGTCCGCCTCTTCGGCCAGCCGCAGGGCCTGGGCGAAGTGGTCACCGGCGGCGTCCCAGCGGCGGGCCTGCAGGTGCACCAGTCCGAGGTTGTCGATCGCCGTCGTCTCGCCCTGGCGGTCGCCGATCGACCGGAACTCGGTCAGCGCGCGTTCCAGCACCGGCTCAGCCTCGACGGTACGGAACTGCATCAGCAGGCTGCCGCCGACCTGGTTGCGGGAGTGCGCGATCAGCCACGGATCGTCGCCGGCCTCGGCGAACCGGAGGGCCTCGCGGCTGTGCCGTTCGCCGGCCAGGTGGTCCGAGCAGTCCTTGTCGTAGTAGGAGAGTGCGAGGGCGAGGTGGGCGGCGGCCGACGTGTCGATGTCGAGGTCGGAATCCCGGCAGAGTTGGGTGAGCGCGGTCAGGTTGGTGTACTCGGTGCCGACCCACGCCATCGCGGCGGCCCGGTCCGGGAACGCGTCCTCGGTCTCGCGGAGCAGGGTGTAGCGGGTGAGCCGGGCGATGCCCGCGGTGTGGGTCACGGCACGGCGCAGCGCCGCGGCTCGCGCGGACGGGGGGTCGACAGCGCTTGCCAGGTCGTTGGCGTACGCGCGGACCAGGTCGTGCATGCGGTACCGGCCGATCGCGGTGCTGGCCAGCAGGTGCACGTCGACGAGATGTTCGAGGAGCTCCTCGGCGCCGGTGTGGGGCAGGTCGAGCAGCGCGGCCGCGGTGGGTTCGGGGATGTCCGCACCCGGCCACAGCCCCAGCAGCCGGAACGCGCGGGCCTGCGGCGGGGTGAGACCGTCGTAGCTGAGCCGGAACGAGGCGCTGACCGCGAGGTCTCCGACCGCCAGCTCCGACAGCCGTTGCCGGGCCTCGGACAGGCGGGTGGCGAGGTGGTCCACGGTCCAGTGGCGGCGGGCCGCGAGGCGTGCACCGGCGATGCGGGTGGCCAGCGGGAACCCGTCGCAGGCGGTGGCGATGCGGCGCGCCGCGTCCGCCTCGGCGCCGACCCGGGTGGCCCCGGCGATGCGGCCGAGCAGTTCGACGCTCTCGTCCAGGCTCATCGGCGGCAGCGCGACATGGCGGGCGCCGGGCAGGTCGGCCAGCTGTCGGCGGCTGGTGATCAGGACGGCGCACCCGGACCCGCCGGGCAGCAACGGCCGTACCTGCGCCACGTCGCGGGCGTCGTCGAGCACGAGCAGGACCCGGCGGTCGGCGAGTACGGAACGCAGCAGCGCGGCGGCCGGCTCGAGCCCGTCGGGCACCGCTACCCGCAGTGCGGTGAGCAGCAGCCGCAGCACGTCGACGGGCGCCGCCGGCACGGGGGCCGCGCCGCGGAGGTCCACGCAGAGCTGCCCGTCGGGGAAGCGCTCGCGCAGCAGGTGCCCGGCCCGTACCGCGAGAGTGGTCTTGCCGGTGCCGCCGGCCCCGCTGATCACCACCAGCGGGGCGGCGCCGGGGTCGCACAGCCGTCGGACCTCGGCGAGCGCCGTGTCGCGGCCGGTGAAGTCCGGGATGTCGGCAGGCAGCTGGGCCGGGGCCGGCCAGCGGTACGGCCGCTCGGCGCCGGCCCAGCTGTCGCCCGCCCTGCCGGCATCGTCGTCGGCGCGGAGGATGTCGGTGTAGGCGGCCTGGAGTTGCCTGCCGGGCCGGACGGCAAGGTCGTCGGCGAGTGCCTGCCGGATCCGGTGGTACGTGTCGAGGGCGTGGGCGCGGCGGCCGACCGCGGCCAGGACGCGGATGAGGCGGGCGGCAACGGCCTCATCCAGGGGATCGAGGGTGGCGAGCCGCGTCAGCGGCGTCAGAGCGGTCTCGGCGATGCCGCGCACCGGAACGGTACTGGTCAGGGCGGCATCCGCGTGCCGGATCGCGGCCGCCGTGATCTCGCGCTGGATCGCCGCCGCGGCAGGCTGTCCGGCCAGCGCGGGCAGGTCTGCCAGGGGCGCACCGCGCCACAATCGCCAACACCGCGCCCACGACTCGAGTGCCGCGGTGGGGCGGCCGTCGGCCCAGGCAGCATCGGCTTCCCGCGCCGCGGTACGAAAGGCCAGCAGGTCGACGTGCGTCTCGTCCACCACCAACCGGTACGCGCCACCGACGCGTTCCAGCCGCGGGCCGCCGGCACCGAGTAGCCGCCTGATCCGGGAGACGTGGGTGTGCAGCAGCTCCGGGGGCGGCGACTCCAGATCGGGCCACACCCCCTGCAGCAGGTCCGACACGGCGACCGGGGTGTTCGGGTACAGCGCGAGCAACGCCAGCAGGCTGGCGCGGCGGGCCGAGCCCACCGGGACCGGCTCACCGTCCCGGATCACCAGCAACGGTCCCAGCACCTGCAGCCAGGTCCCGACCCGGTCGGACCGCGACCGGCCGAGCGCTTCGGGCCCCGCTGCCGGCGCGGCCGCCGACGGACCAGCGGCCAGCGGCTCGACCGGTGGCGGGTCGGCGGCCAGCGGCTCGACGTCCGGTGGTTGTAGCGCCGCTGCCAGTCGCCGCAGCGTCGCCGGCCGGGGGTTCGGCACCCGGCCCCGCTCCAGGTCGCGGACGGCGCGGACACTCAACCCGGCCCGGGCGGCCAGCGCATCCTGGGTCAGGCCCAGCCGCCGCCGGGCCTCGCGCAGTCCCTCCGGTAACCGGAACTTTTCCACCACCACACCACCCCCGCCCGGCAACCGGCCAGACCGCGGCCGGCAGGACGGAGCGTACAATGGCGGCGCATCAGGACGATCCGCCTCCCGTGACGGCGCCTGGCGGCGGACCGGCAGAACCGGCCAGCCACGTGCAAGTGCGGGCGCGGATCCTGCACGAGTGCCCAGCCACGAGGGGTCGGCGCCCGGACTGGGCTCCACCGATCGGCACCGACCTCCCCGCCTGCACTCCGGCTGACCGGCCATACCCGGAGGCCGTACGATGGCCGGTTCCAGAGATCCGAAGGATCGCCGGGTCGGTGAGCTTGAACCCGCCTTGCGCAAGGGAGCGCTCGATGAAATTTCGGTTCGGCCGCAAGAGCGAGAAGCGGACCGCCGCGCCTGCCCCCGGTACCGCTCCTCGGCCCCGCCCTCAGACGGGGCTGAATCGGGTGATGGCCGAGGTCGGAAACCTCGCGGCGGCCAGCAGTGCCGATATCAGGGACAACTTCGACCGGGTGCGCGACACGTGGGGGGCGCGGGAGGTACTCGACCTGACTGCGGAGGAGCTCCGCCGGCAGGTGACGGACATACTCACGACCGACCGTCGTGCGGGCTTCACCGAAACGATGGTCGACGCGGATGAGGGTCCGGCTCAGCCGAACGTTCAGTTCAACACGATTTCGATCGAGTCGGGGACCGGCAGGTTCTACCGCATCATGCGCCGGGAGGACGGCAGGTACGCGCTCTTCGGTCACGAGGCGATGTACCGCAACCGGCAGAGCGGCGGGCGTGCTCGTCAGACGTCGGGCGCGACGTACGTGGACGTGAACATACCCGTGAGATTCCTGATCATCGCCCGCCCGGACACTGAGCCCTTTTCATCGTGGTGGGGATGTGTTGGGCCGCTGGGGATCGAGACGGGTTCGTGACCGAGAGGGGCGTGTCGCGGTCGGGGATGTAGCGAAGCCCTTGCTATGACGGCGATCGACCAAGATCTGCTGTCGTCAGCAAGGGCTTCTTCATGTTGTTTTACCGTGCCGCGCTGCCGTTGTCATCTCAGACCCTGACCTTCGTGTCTGGACTCATCCGCCGCCATCGTCGGCAACTCGGCTCGCGGTGGCGGGCGCTGGATGCGGGGCAACAGGCGCTGCTGGTGCTGGTGTATCTGCGCAAAGGTGAACCGTTCACGCAGGTCGGGGCGGGTTTCGAGGTGTCCACAGCCACCTGCTGGCGCTACGTCAACGAGACGGTGGAGCTGCTGGCCGACCGGGCACCGAAGCTGCAGGCGGCGCTGAAGACCGCGAGGCGGGCCGGCATGGCCTACGTGATCATCGACGGAACCCTGGTCCCGATCGATCGGGTGGCCGCCGACCGGCCGTTCTACTCCGGCAAGCACCGGATGCACGGGATGAACCTGCAGGTGATCTCGGCACCCGACGGGGCCATCCTGTGGGTGTCGGGTGCGTTGCCCGGCAGCGTGCACGACACCGCCGCCGCCCGCATCTGGAACATTCTCGCCGCGCTACGCCAGGCCGGGCTGATCGCCCTGGGCGACAAGGGCTATCACGGGATCGGCGAGCCGGTGATCACTCCGTACAAGGGCAAGGGTAAACCCGAGTCTCAGAAAGCTGCCAACCGGGCGCACGCGAGGCTGCGTGGCCCCGGCGAACGCGCCAACGCCCAGCTCAAAACCTGGCGCATCCTGCGCAAGCTACGCTCCAGCCCCCACCGCGCCGGCCGACTCGCCAAAGCCATCCACGTCCTTCAAGACCACGAACTCGCAGCAGGATGAAAAAGGCTCACTGCAACCAAACTCCTGCGATCGTTGCTGGAGAAGGGAATGCCGGCGACACTGTTCGAGATGGATTTCGGGGTCGGCGAGCTCAAGTGTGTCGGCATGCCGAGCAGTTCCGCATCCGGCAACCGGCCGGACATCACGATCTCGGAATCGCAGACGGCGACGAGTTCCACGGGCGAAGGTACCCGCGGCTGCACGAAGTGCCAGACCCGTTGGAAGTCGGTGTACGGAGAACTCCAGGACTCCACGGAGCTCACCAGGCTCGCGAAGCAAGGCGATGTCTCGGTGAACGCAAGCCGGGACCAGATCATCGGTCTGACCTGCATCAGCTGCCGGGAAAGCGTGTGCATCAACGACCTGGGGCAGCAGCTTCCGTCCGAGGGTCTGGCGAAGGGCAACGTCACGTGCCCGTCCTGCGCCGGCCACCTGTACTACGCCTGACCAGGGGCGGTTCGAGCCGCGTCGGTGCGGGAACCCGCGGCGGCGGCGGGTGGGTGCGACACGTCCATCGAGGCGCACCTCGGCCGCTGCGGCGGCGGGTGCGTCGTCGGTCGAGGCGCGCCTCAGCCGTCGCTGCGACCCGGCTGATGGCGCGTCCTCGTCAGCAGGCGCATCGCCGCGACGTTGGGTGGCTGCTCCCAGAACAGGCCGACCAGGTCTGCGTCAAGCTCGTCTCGGTGGCTTCCGACGATGCCGCGGCGGAAGAAGCCGGCATCGACCCGCTGCAGTTCGGTGAACGTCGGCGGCTCGGCGTTCGCCTGTGGCGTCAGCCAGGGAGCGACGACACGCACCGCCGCGCGGATGGCGTGCAGCGGGTCGGCGATCAGGTCCTCGTAGCGAACGACCACCCGATGCCGTACCGGCGGGTCCAGCCAGCTCAACACGTTCGTCGCCCATGCCCCGGCGCCGGCACCACCGCCGTCGGTGAACTGGCCGCGTACGTCGGCCGCGAAGCTCTCTCGCGGGTCCCCTGGTTTACGTCGCAGCCGAGCCCACGAGACCGCCGCATCGCGCCCGTCCCGGACCAGGCAGATCGAGGGCGTCTCGTCCCCAGGCTCCCGTGGGCGGTGTGTCTTGACGAAGTACAGCTCCGGCGCCGCCTGCATCGCCGCGACCTCCGTCGGCCGCTCGCGTGCGCCCATCAGCTCCGAGCCGATGCGCTCCGCGACACCGTCCTTCTCGTACACCACGTAGGTCGGTACGCCGTACAAGCGATGCAGGGCGATGCGCGCCAGCGTGTTGCCCGAGCGAGGGTACGAAGCCAGCCAGACGATCACCCGCGCAGCCTAGGGTCCCACCGACGCCGATCGGCCTGGGACAGCTGCCGGACCGCGCCCGCAGGTTCGATCCGGACTCGCACGGCACGGCACGCGGCGGTTGCGGTGATCCGCGCAGAGGACGGCGGTGTCAGGCGTCGTCGTTCAGTACCCGGTCGAGGGCGGCCTGGCCGGCGGGGAGCCAGTGCGGTTTGCCGCCGGGGAGACCGCGGTCGCCGTTCTGGCCCATCAGCATCAGGAAGAAGCACTTCATGGCGGCCAGCCCGCGGGCGCGGCGAATCGTCGCCTCGTCGGCAACCGCGTACGTGTCGAAGAACCGGGTGGCCGTGCCCGCCGGCAGTAGCAGCCATGCGGCGGCGAGGTCCCAGGCCGGGTCGCCGGCGAACAGGCCGCCGAAGTCGACGACACCCGAGAGCGTTCCGTCGGAGACGACGACGTTCGCGGGATGCAGGTCGCCGTGCACCCACACCGGCGGGCCCTCCCACGCCCCGGCGGCCACGGCGTCGTCCCAGAGGGACCGGACCCGCGCAGCGATGTCGTCGGGCGTCAGGTCGCCGCGGCGGGGCAGCGAGCCCATCGCGACGGCTCGGCGGAACCGCTCGAATCCGGCCGTACAGTCCCGGGGATGGGCACCGCGGTCCGTGGCGGTCGGCGCATCGGCGGGCGCCTCGACATGCAGCGCCCGCAGGAAGTGCGCCAGGGTGTCGGCGGCGTGGGTACCGCGGCTGATCGAGCCGTGGTCCAGTGGCTCGCCCGGTACCCAGGTCATCACGGTCCAGTGCTTCGGGAAGCGCGCGGACGGCACACCGAGCCGCACCGGCTCCGGTACCGGCAGCGGCAGGCGCGGGGCGAGAACCGGCAGCCACCGCCGCTCCTTGAACTGCAGCTCCGGCGTCGCGTCCATGCGCTGCATGCGTACCGCCAGCTCGTCGCCGAGCCGCCACATCTGGTTGCCCCAGCCGCCCGGCACCTCGCGGATGGTCAGCCCGGCGAGATCGGGGTGCTGCTCCCGCAGCAGCTCGCGGACCAGCTCGGCGGTCACCTCGATCTCGGCGTCGGCCATGCGAAGCCACGGTACCGGCGCGGGCAGCACGGCATGCGGGGGTTCTAGGCTCGGGTGGTGCGGAGTCCGACTCAGGTGGCGTTGTCGCGCGCCGATATTGCCGCGATGGTGGTCGACGGGCTGGGCCCGGTCGACATCGTCGAGGCGGTCGAGTTGAGCGGCGGCACGTTCGCCACCGTCTGGCGGGTGTCGCTGGCCGACGGCCGGGACGTCGTGGTCAAGGTGGGGCCGCCACCGGGAACTCGAATCCTCCGGTACGAGCGGGGGCTGATCGCGGCCGAGGCGGAGTACTTCCGGCTGGTACGCGAGCGGGCACCCGGGGTGCCGGTGCCGCAGGTGCTGGCGGCGAGCGACGACTGGATCATCACGACGCTGCTGCCGGGCCGACCGCTGACCAGCGAGGACGCGCCACGGGCCCGCACCGAGCTGGGCGCCGCGATCGCCGCGGTGCACGAGATCTCCGGGTCGCACTTCGGCTATGCCGGCGACCGGCCGTCCGCGCCCGACTGGCCGACCGCGTTCGGTGCGATCGTGGCGGCGCTGCGGGCCGACGCCGCGGAGTGGAACGTGCCGCTGCCGCCGCTGGACGGGGTGCTCGAGCGGCACCACGACGTCCTCGCCGCGGTGACCCGGCCGACGTTGCTGCACTTCGACCTGTGGGACGGCAACGTGCTGGTGTCCCCGTCCGGCGGGCTCGCCGGCCTGGTCGACGGCGAGCGGTACCTCTACGGGGATCCTTTGCTGGATCTGGTGTCCCCGGCGCTGTTCCGCCGTATCGAGGACGAGCCGGACCACCCGTTCCTGCGCGGGTACCGGCCGGCGCCGTTCGACGCGGCGGCGCGGATCCGGCTCTCGCTGTACCGGGTGCACCTCTACGTCCTCATGATCACCGAGGGCCCGAGCCGGGGGATCGCGCGAAACGACGGCCGCCACGACCGCCTCACCGACCTGCTGACCGCCGAACTCACCCTCCTCGCCGCCTGATCGGCGGGGAGGGCGGCGCGGTCGGTCAGGTGGCGGGCTGGAAGTGCTGGGTGCCGATGACGCGGAGCAGGTCGAGCTTCGCACCGTCCTCGGCCGGATCGACCGGGAAGAACACCAGCAGGTGCACGCCCTCGTCCGGGGTGAGCAGTACCTCGCAGCGCAGGTGGACCAGGCCGACCTCGGGGTGCTGGAAGTCCTTGCGGTCGGCGCGACGCACCGCGACCTCGTGGCGCTGCCACAGCTCGCGGAACTCGGCGCTGCGCTCGAGCAGGTCGTGGACCAGCTCGGTGACGTCGCGGTCGCCGGCGCGCCGGGAGTACGTGGCGCGCAGGTCGCTGACGCTCGTGGCGGACAGCCGCGCCCAGTCCGCCGTGGGCAGCCGCTCGCGCGAGGACGGTTCGGTGAACCAGCGCCAGATGAGGTTGCTGTCCCGGCCCGGGCGCAACTCGTTCAGCCCGCTGACGGCGGCGAACAGCGCGTTGCGCCACACCACCTCACCCAGGTCGGTACTGATGCAGACCGGCACGTCGACCAGCCGGGTGGCGAGGTCGATCAGGCCCGGCCGGACGTGGCCGCCGGCCACCCGGGCCGGTGCGGCCAGTCCGGCCAGGTGGAACAGGTGGTCGCGCTCGTCGATGTCGCAGCGCAGCGCCCGGGCGAGGGCCGCCACCACCGATTCGGACGGCGCCGAGCCGCGGGCCTGCTCCAGCCGGGAGTAGTGGTCGGTGGACACGCCGGCGAGCTGCGCCACCTCCTCGCGCCGCAGGCCGGGGGTACGCCGCCGGGTGCCTGCCGGCAGGCCGACGTCGGCCGGGCGCAGCGTTTCGCGGCGGCGGCGCAGGAAGTCCGCCAACCCGGTACGGTCGATCACCGCTCCAGTCTGCGCGCCGTACCGGCCGCCTGCCAGGGAGAGGCGGTCCCTGGATGTGCCGTGCCTGGTTGCCGAGTCGGGGCCCGATCACGCTGGCGGCATGACCACAGCACTCGACACCCGAACCCTGGGCCGTACCGGCCCCGCAGTTTCCACTCCCGGCCTCGGCTGCATGGGCCTCTCCGGCGCGTACGGCCGGGTCGACGACGACGAGGGCGTCCGCGTCGTGCACGACTACCTGGATGCCGGCGGGACGCTGCTCGACACCGCCGACTTCTACGCGGCCGGGCACAACGAGCAGTTGATCGGCCGGGCCCTGCGCGGCCGGAACCGCGACGACGTCGTCCTTTCGGTGAAGTTCGGGGCGGTCCTCGCCCCGGGTGGCCAGATGCGCGGTTTCGACGCACGGCCGGACGCCGTGCGCAACTCGCTCGCCTACTCGCTGCAGCGGCTCGGTACCGACCACGTCGACGTGTACCGGCCGGCGCGGCTGGACCGGACCGTACCGATCGAGGACACGATCGGCGCGATCGCCGAGCTGGTCGACGCCGGGTACGTGCGGCACATCGGGCTCAGCGAGGTCGGCGCGGCGACCATCCGGCGGGCCGCCGCGGTCGCCCCCATCAGCGACCTGCAGATCGAGTACTCCCTGCTCAGCCGCGGCATCGAGGACGACATCCTGTCCACCTGCCGGGAGCTCGGCATCGGGATCACCGCGTACGGGGTGCTCGCCAAGGGGCTGATCGGCGGCAGCCCGGTGCGCGGCGACTCGCGGACCATGTTCCCCCGCTTCCAGGGCGAGAACCGGGAGCACAACGACGCGCTCGTCGCCCGGCTGCGCGAGCTGGCCGACGCGAAGGACGCGTCGCTCGCCCAGCTCGCGATCGCCTGGGTGTCCGCGCAGGGCGGCGACATCGTCCCGGTCGTCGGAGCCCGCCGGCCCGACCAGGTGACCACCATGCTCGGCGCCAACCGCGTCGTACTGGATGCCGACGACCTGGCCCGGATCGACGAGCTGGTGCCGCGCGGTGCGGCCCGCGGCGACCGCTACCCGGCCGCGTTCATGGCCGACCTCGACAGCGAGCGCTGACGCGCCGGACGGCCGGACGAGCCGTGCCGGCCGGACGAGCCGGCCGGCACAGGTCGCCGACCGGAGCGTTACTCGGCGGGGCCGAGGAGGCGGCGGGTGAGGGCGGCGTGCAACGTCGTGAGCGCCCGGACCAGGTGCGGGATCAGCAGGAACGCGGCGAGCCCGCCGGCCATGTGCACTGCCACCGCGCCGACCACGGTCGGGCCGCCCCACGAGGTGCTCAGATCCATCGCCCAGGAGTACACGAACGGGAACAGGATCAGGTTCCGTACCGAGACCAGCGCCCAGAAGACGATCAGCCCGACGCCGAGGCCGCCCAGCGGCACGGACAGCAGCAGGTGCGCCACCGCGCGCAGCAGCCCGCGCCGCGGCGGAACGGCGGTACCGATCAGCCCGTGGCGGCGGCGCTCGAGCCGGGCGGCGGGCAGCGCGAGGGCGAACGCCAGCCCGACCGCCACCGGTACCCCGAGCGCCGCCAGCCGGGTGCCGGCCAGCCCGGTGATCGTGGCGATCGACAGCGCGAACCAGGCGACCCCGGTCAGCGTGGTCAGCGCGTAGGCGTTGCGCCGCCAGTCCCACAGCGGGGCGAACAGCTGTCGCGCGAAGAAGTGGCCGGTCCGATCGATCGTCAGCTCGCTCATGCCGACATCCTCCGGTCCGGCACCGGCGCGGCACATCACCGCGCGGAGCCAGCCCGACCCCCTACCCAGGTACGACGGCGCGGCGGCCGGCGCGCAGCACGGTGAGGTGCCGACGGGGTACGCGGTCGCCCAGGCGGGTGCGGATCCGGTCGGCGACCGCGTCCAGCAACGGTTCGCGCACGTCGGCGGGCAGCCGCCGGTACGGCGACAGCGAGCGCAGCAGGTCGGCGAAGCCGGCGCCGTCGAACCACTGCACGGTCGGGTACCAACGGACCGTCGTCGGGCCGAACAGCGGTCCGGGATCCTCGACCTGCCCCCAGCCCGCGCCGGTGGCCCGGACCTGATCCTCGGTGGGCGGGTGACCCCAGTCCGGGTTGCCCGGGGAGAACCGCTCGTGCAGGTCGGCGGTCTCCGCGTACACCTCCGGTTCGCCCGGCCGCCGCACCACGACGTGCCCCAGCAGCGCCGCCCACCCGCCGGGCCGCAGCACCTGGTACGCCCGGGGCCAGCCCACCGCGGGATCCACCCAGTGCCAGGACGACGCCGCGACCAGCGCGTCGTACCGCCGGCCCCGGTCGTCCCACCGCTCGAAGGTGGACGTCTCGACCTCGACGCCGGGCGTGCCGGCCAGCCGCTGGCGCGCCAGCGTCGCCAGTTCGGCGCCCGGTTCGACCGCGGTCACCCGCCAGCCGCGGCCGGCGAGCGAGCGGGTCGCCTGGCCGGTGCCGCAGCCGACCTCCAGCACCGCCGACCCGGCGGGCAGGCCGGCGAGGTCGGCGAGATCCGCGAACAGCTCGTCCGGGTAGCCCGGGCGGACCCGGTCGTACAGCTCCGGTACCTCGTTGAACACGCGCCCGAGCGCCCGCCGGTCCGCACCCACCGTCACCCTCCGAGATCCGACCACCGAGTGTCCCAGACCGTCGCCGGGCGCCGTACCCGTTTCGGCGTCGCGGACCATCGCCCGCCGGACCCGTTTCGGGTCGTCACCGCTGCACGGGCCACGATCGCCGGTCCAGGAAGAGCGTCATCCGGGCTGCCGCGTCGTTGTCCCAGGACAGCTGCACGCCGACGAGCACCGCGACGACCAGCGACACGATCGGCGTCAGCAACCAGCCGTCCGCCAGCGTGCCGATCAGGTCCTGCCACGCCGACTCCGGCGGCGCCGCCGCCAGCACCGCGTCGGCGACGTCGCTCTGCGTCGTGTAGTCGATGCAGCACCCGTTCGCGAGGCAGCACATGCTGCCGATCGCGACGACCACGAACGCGACGGCGCGGGACGGCTCGCTCCGGGCGAGCAGCAGCCAGAGGCCGCCGAGCAGGAACAGCGGTGCCATCGCGAGCGAGTAGATGACCATGTCCTCGGCGATGGCGGCCACGACGACGGTCGCCTCGTGGGCGTCCGCGGCGGAGACCGGATGCGCCGCCGTCGCCGCCGCGGCCCACTGGCCGGCCGAGCGCATCTCCGACCAGGCACACCCGGCCGCGACGAGCAGCACCACACCCTGGCCCAGCAGCAACGATCCGGACAGTCTGGCCGGCCACTGCGGCGCCGGTTCCGGCGCGTTCCCTTCCGCCCCAACGATCACGGCCAGCAGCGTAGGGCGACTCCCGATCCCCGGCCCGGTTCACCACCAGGCCGACCACACACCCACCCACATCCGCCACATTCGACACGACGGCACCATCGATCAGGGCAGGGCCACCGCCCACACCACCAACGGCGGTACCGCTTCCACCGAGTCGCCGGCGTCGTCGTCACCGCCGTCATCGGACCCGGCGTCGGCGTCGGCGAGATCCGACCAGGCGACGAGGCCCGGCTGGTCGTCGGCCGCGGCGAGCGCGACGACCTCGGTGGCGCGGACCGCCAGGCGGTACGGGCCACCAAACGGGAGCCGGTCCGGCGGCGCGGAGGACAGCGAGCATCGAAGCTGACCCGCCTGCGCGTCGTACCACGAGTAGAAGGTGCCGGCATCGCCACGTCGCGAGAGGCGTACGCGCAACACGCTCGTGACCCGTTCCAGCGCTGCGCCGACTGCGGGCACGTCGACGGCGCCGGCCGGTACGCCGTAGCCCCAGGTGTTCGCGCGCACCTCGGCGGCCGGGTCGCCGGGCATCAGGGCGACCTCGTCGTCGTCCAAATAGGACTGAATCAGGTCGACGAGCGACTCGTCGGCCACGACCAACCCCCTCCGTCAGCACCGCCTCGGGCCGATCGCCGCAGCGTCCGGCGTCCCCGAAGCCGTCGGGCGCTACTCGGGGCGGCCGCCGAACTGCCAGCTGTGCACCTCGATCGCGTCGTAGCGGTCGGGCGTGAGCACGGCACGCGCGGCGTCCGGGTCGGGGGCGCGGAGCAGAACCGCGGTACCCAGCCAGTGGGCGCCGTCGTCGGACAGCAGCGGCCCGTACGCGATCAGCTCGTCCCGGTCGGCGGGCGGCGCGGCATCCACCGGCTCACCCGCGCCGAGCCCGAGCACCAGGTAGCGGCTGCCGCCGGTACGGCCGCCGGGAAACTCCCACATGGTGCGTCCCAGCAGGTTGCGCCACCGGCGCAGCAGCACGTCACGGTAGACGCCGGCCTGGTAGTTCGGCTCCTCGAAGGCGAACCGGCGCGCCGCCGCCGGGTCGGGGAGATCGAGGACGTGCACGCTGCCGGTCGCCGTGTCGAGGTCGTCGGCGAGGGTCGGGCCGCGCGCGATCATCTCCGCCGCGAACCCGTCCATGTAGGACCAGTGCGCCTCGACCAACTCGTCCCGCAACGCCCCGGATCCGGGCCGATCCCGGTGATAACAGAGGAACTCCATCCGCGCAGTCTCGCCGACACCCGGGTCAGCGGGCCAGCGAGTAGCCGGCGGTGGCGAACAGCGCGACGCCGGACAGCACGCCGGAGACCAGGCCGATGACGGGCGCGCCGGCGCCGACCGCGTCGAGCACGAAGCCGGCCACACCCAGCGCGGTCATCGCGGTGCCGAGGACGTGGAACCGGGTGAGCCGGAACGCCCGGCCGAGCCCGAAGAAATGCAGGCCGACGACGACCGCGATCCACGCCACCGCGACCTCGGAGTGGCCCAGCACCCCGTTGATCACGTACAGCCCGGCGAACAGCGCCGCCGTCTCGATCGCGACGATCACCCAGAACCGCCGGTACCCGAAGAACGTCGCCGAGCCGGCACCGGCCCGGTCGGTCGATCCGCTCGGGTCCGAGCGCGCGGCGGCCGGTCCCGGGCGGGGGCGCCGGACGAGCAGGGCGATCAGCAGCACGGCGGCCACCGCGACCCCGGCAAGCCGGACCACCGTCGGCCAGGGTGTGGCGAGCCCGCCGCTGTTGACGACGACGAACACCAGCCCGAACACGATGGCGATCAGCGACCCGACGACCTGGCCCGGGCTTCTTCCGGTAGCGGTGGACATGCCCGCAATCCTGCCTGACCTGCCGGAGCCACCGTACGCGACGCCGGTGTCCGCCCCGGTAGCTGCGCCCCGGTAGGCTGCGGCCCGTGCGGTGGCTGGAGGTACGGCGACACTCACGGACGAAGAAGGGCCTCGCGCGGGGCTGCGGCAGCGCGCTGTCGGCTGACGGGGTGCGCCTCGCCCGCGAGGTCGGGGCGCGCACCGGACCGTTCGGGTACGTGCTGGCCAGCACCGTGCCGCGCACCGTGGAGACGGCGCTGGCGATGGGCTTCGCCTGCGACGACACCGCCGAGATGCCGTCGGGCTACCTGCCCGGCGTGGTGGGCCGGCACGACCAGTGGCGCTGGCCTGCCCCGTACTCCCGTTACGCCGCACTGCTTGCCGCCTCGGCGGAGCTGCGATCGGTTGCAGCCCAAAACCTCGCGCTGTGGACACACGCGGTTCGTGCGGTATCGGACGGGTCCGCCGCGCTGGTGGTCTCGCACGGCGGCGCGATCGAGTTGGCCCTCGTGCACGGCCTGCCGCACGGCGACCACGCGTCCTGGGGCGTCCCGCTGCAGCCCTGCGACGGCGTCCGGCTGGCCTTCGACGGCACCGGATTCACCACCGTCACGTTTCACCGCACCGGATTCGGCGAGTGACGGGTCAGCGCGCATGCTCGACGTGCAGGACGCTCAGCTCGCGCGCGTCCCGGTCGCGCTTGCCGCGGCCGTGCAGGCCGACCACGAGGTCCTCCCCGCCCGGTACCTCGTCGGCGGCGACGTAGGTCATGATGTCCGGGTGGTGGCAGGTGACCGCCAGCCCGACCCCGGATCGAGCGTCACCACGTCGAAGTCGCCGGCCGGACTGCCGGCGTGCACCGGGCCGTACTCCCAGAGCAGTGCGGTGGCGGCCGCCGCGAGATCGGCCGCTGGATCCGGGTTCGGCAGCACGACGTACGTGCCCTGCGCGAACACGACCCAGGATTTCCCGGCGCCGACGATGACCCGCCGCCACGCGCCCGGAGAGCTCTCAGCCATGCGCCAGATCCTGCCAGCCCGACCCACACAGCGCCGCCCCACCATCCAGCGCGGCGAGCAGAAACCGCTCGTACCCTGGTGGCACGTCGCGGCCACCGGACAGCATCCAGTGCAGCCGGCTGATCCCGGTCAACAGCACCGTGACCGTGTACCCCAGCCGGACCGCCGCTGGCTCGAACCGACCGCGGGCGGCGGCAAGATATTCCGGTACCGGATCGTCCAACGTGGACAGCGCCAGGTGGGCGAGATCGGCGCCGACCGGTGCGATGCCGAGCGTGGCCCAGTCGAGTACGACGGTGTCGGCGCCGGCGGCGATCAGGTTGCCGCGGTGGAAGTCGCCGTGCGACAACACGGTCGGCACCGACTCGACCACCGCGAGCAGTTCACGGCGGCGGGCCCAACAACGCAGCAGCGGGCGCGCGACCGGCATATCGGCCCAGTCCAGCGAGGTCACCGCGAGCCGCTGCGCCAGCTGGTGTCCCGCGAGCCAGCCTGGGTCCGTTGCCGGGGTGCTCGTCTGCCACGCCGCCAGCCGCCGGGCCGCTCTGCCGCCGGATTCCGGCCCGCCGGTCGTGTCGGCCAGGTAGACGGTGTCACCCACGACGCCGTAGCAGAGCGGCGCCCTCAATCCGGGGCCACGTGGCAGCAGATCGGACGCGTAGGCGAGCGGTTCGCGCCGCCAGTAGGCGAAGTGCCGGGGATCGCGCGCGCCCGCCGCGTGCCGTCCGGTACCAGCGGGCCTGGCCCGCTTCCGGATCAGCGTGAATGGCCGCACGTCGGCGCCGGTACGCAGCTCGCCGGTGAGTCGGGCCACTCCGCCGGTGGCGGCACCGGTACCGGCGCCGATCGATTCGGCGTGGCGGGACACGAGCGTGCCGGCCATCCCGCCGGCGAGCGCGAGGATTACCTGGTCGGGTAGCTGCATGACGAGATCCCATCAGCGAATCGGCCGGCTCGCAGCCGGTTTGTACCCAGGGAGCGGTGCTGGCCGGTCCGTCTCGGTCCGGGCCCCCGCTGGCGGCACGCCGTCGATCGGTGTCGAGAGGCGCGAGGCAGGAGCAGCCTGGGCGAGGTCACGCTCGGAGGTGGCGGGGTCGGGCAGTGCGTGGGAGGTGGCAGACTGCGGTGGTGCACGTGATCGACAAGGTTGCCTGGTTGAAGGTGCAGGACGGGCGGATTCTGAGCACCCGGTCCCGGGGCAAGGACACCTACTACGTGCCGGGCGGTAAGCGGGAGCCGGGCGAGAGCGACGTGCAGACCCTGGTACGCGAGATCGCCGAGGAACTGGCCGTCGACATCGCCGCGGAGACGGCGGTACACGCGGGTACGTACGAGGCGCAGGCGCACGGCCACGCGGAGGGCGTGCTGGTGCGGATGACCTGCTACACCGCCGACCATGTCGGTACGCCGACGGCCAGCAGCGAGATCGAGGAGGTCCGCTGGCTCGGCTACGCCGACCGGGACCGGGTCTCTCCGGTGGACCGGATCATCTTCGCCGACCTGCACGCGTCGGGCCGGCTCTGCTGACTTCAGTCCGCTGTGGACAGAGCAGATTCGCTGTCGGACAACGTGATCCAGTAGCGGCGGGTGCGGCCGAGTTCGGTGTCCCGGACGTCGTCGAGGACGCCGCCGGCGCGTTCGATGGTGCGCGCGGAGGCGACGTTGTCATCGGCGCAGGTGATCAGCACCCGGTCCATGCCGCGGTCGCGGGCCCGGTCGAGCACGGCGACGAGCGTCCAGCCGGCCAGGCCACGGCGGCGGGCGGACGGGCGCACGCCGTATCCGATGTGGCCGCCGGCCCGAAGCAGGAAGTCGTTGAGCTCGTGCCGCAGCGAGATGGCACCGAGGATCTCGTCGCCCGACACGATCCACCAGTAGCTCGCGTGCACCCGATCCGGCGCCACCGGTACCGAGTCGTCCGCCTGTTGGCGCAGCCGGGCCACCCAGGCGGCGAAGCCGGCGTCGGTGTCCACGTCGTCGGCGTCGTCGTTCAACCCGCTGCCGTCCTGGTGCACCCCGCGACCCCAGTCGTCGCGGGCGGCCCGCCAGGACGCGGCCAGCCGGGCCGTCGGCTCGATCAGTTCGGGCATGCGCCGCAGCGTAGGCAGCCGCCGCCGGTACCGCCAGCCGTTTGCCCGGATCCCCGAGCGGCCGATGCGACCGTCGCCCCGGGCGCCGTCAGTCGAGTTCGGCGGCGGGCAGCGGTACGGGCGGGGCGAACCAGGCGGTACCGGCGGGGTGCAGGGCGGCAGTGATGCAGGCCAGGTGGCGCGGCGGGATGTCGGGCAGCCGGTCCAGCTCGAACCAGCCGACGTCGATCGACTCGTCGTCGTTGACCCGCGGTTCCCCGCCGACGGCGCGGCAGCCGAACGCCAGGTCCAGCATGTACACCTGATCCCTGTTCGGGAACGTGATCAGGTCCATCGACTCGACCCGCAGCAGGCTCTGCACCTCGGCGACGATGCCGGCCTCCTCCCATACCTCGCGGATCACCGCGGTGGCGGGCTGCTCGGGCGGTTCCAGGCAACCGGTGACGAGCGTCCACCGGTGGTTGTCCGCCCGGCGTACCAACAGGATCCGGCCGTCGTCGTGACGGACGACCGCGGTGACACCGGGCAGCGGCAGCGGATCGTGGCCCAGCTTCGACCGGATGCGGGTGACGAACTCGGGTACGGCCATCCGCCGACTCTACGAGGTCTCCGCCGGCCCGGCGAACCGACACCACCGTCAGCGTTCGACGACCGGACGCCAGTCCCGGACCGCGGTGACCTCGACACCCGCGGTCCGGTAGTACGGGTCCGTGTCCAGGATCTGCTCGACCGCATCCCGGTCGGCGGTGAACACCAGCAGGGCGCCGGAGTCGTCGGCCCACGGGCCGGCGGCGAGCAGCGCACCCTCGTCGCGCAGCCGGGTCAGGTAGGCGCGATGCGCCGGGCGGGCGGCGAGCCGTTCGGGTGTGGCGGTGAAGGTGAGTTCGACGACGATCATTCGCCGACCGTACGGTGGATCCCGTGACCAGGCCTGTAACAGGCGATACACCGACCCGGCTGCAAGCCGTACCGCTGTTCGCCGGGCTCGACGATGCGCGGCTGCGGGCGGTGCTCGCCAACTCCGTGCCGCGGCGGTACCGGCCGGGGCAGCCGCTGTGGCACGCCGGCGACGCGGCCGGGCGGCTGGCGATCCTGCTCGCCGGGCGGGTCGCCGCGACGACCGTGACCTCGGCCGGCCGGGTACTTCGGTTCGGCGAGTGGGCCGCGCCGTGCGCGCTGGACAAGGTCGCCGTGATCGACGCCGGCGGGCACACCGCGACGTTCGTCGCGCAGACACCGTGCCGGGTCCGGCTACTGCCGCGGGAACGGTTCCTCGCTCTCGTGGACACCGCCCCGGCGGTGCGCCGGCACGTCCTCCAGCTGCTCGCCCGGCAGGCCCGGGACCAGCAACAACGCTGGGTGGGCGGGACCGGCTCGGCGCAGGCCCGGCTGGCCGCCTGGCTACTCACCGAAGCCGGGACCCCGACCGCCCCGAGCCAGCACGTGGCCCGGGCCGCGACCCCGACCGCCCCGAGGGAACGTGCAGGCCAGACCGGGACCCCGACCGGCCCGAGGGAACGTGCAGGCCAGACCGGGACCCCGACCGGCCCGAGGGAACGTGCAGGCCAGGCCGGGACCCCGACCGGCCCGAGGGAGGAGGAGGGCCGGGCCGGGATCCCGGCGGACGATCCGGGCGGTAGACCCGCGCCGGGCGTCGTGGTCGCGCTGCCGGACAGCCAGCAGGCGCTGGCCGAACTGCTCGGCGTCACCCGGGTCACCGTCAACCGCGCGCTGGCCCGGCTGCGCCGCGACGGCCTGATCGCCGTCGACGGCGGTACCGTCCGGATCCTCGCGCCGGAGCTGCTCGCCCGCCGCGCCGACGACTGAGCAGAGCGCGCCAGCGATCCACGTACCGGCGGTGCCGTCCGGGTTCCCCGGGGCGCGCGGGGTGCAGGGTCAGCGCCGCAGTTCGGCGATGCAGCACTTGACGGAGCCGCCGCCGCGGTGCAGTTCGGTCAGCTCCACCGGCACCGGCTCGTACCCGCGGGCGGCCAGCTTGGCGATCATCCCGGTCGCGGTCGAGTTCAGCACCACGTGCCGGTTGTCGCTGACCACATTCAGGCCGAACGCCAGCGCGTCCGCCTCGTCGGCAAGCAGCGCGTCCGGGAACAGCTGCCGCAGCACCCGCTGCGAGGCCGCGCTGAACGCACCCGGGTAGTACGCGACGGTCGCGTCGTCGATCGAGGCCAGCGCGGTGTCCAGGTGGTAGAAGCGCGGGTCGGTCAGGTGCAGCGAGACGACCGGACGGGCCAGCGCCTCCTGCGCCTCGGCGTGCGCTCCGATCGCGGTGCGAAAGCCGTACCCGGCGAGCACGACGCCGCCCATCCCGGGCACCGCGGGCAGGTAGGCGAAGTCACCCTCGCCCTCGTTGGTGTGCTCCGGGATGTGGAAGTCGCTCCAGCCGTTCGCCAGGTACCAGGCGCGGTGGTAGCCAGCCTCGGCCCGCCGCTGCTGGTAGCGGAACCGAGCCCCGTACACCGCGCCGTCCACCACGAACGCACCGTTCGCCGCGTAGACCATGTCGGGCAGGCTGGACTGCGGATCGAGCACGTGCACCGTGTGGCCCAGCCGGGTCAGCGTCTCGCGCAGCCCGTACCACTGCTTGACCGCGAGCTCGGTGTCGACCGGTTGTTCGGGATGCATCCACGGATTGATCGCGTACTCCACCGCGAAGTGCTCGGGCGGGCACATCAGGTACTCGCGGGTACGGACGGGGCGGGGCGCGGCGGTCGCCGGCGCGGCGAGCGGGGAGTCAGCCGGTACCACCTCGTACTGGCCGGCACGTGGCGTGTCGATCACGCTTACGAAGGTAGATACGCTGGCGGTTCACGGATACGCGGTTCCGTTGCGGGATAGGAGCATTCCGTTGCGTCTTGACGAGCTCGACCGGAGGATCGTTGCGCTGCTCTGCGAGGACGCCCGCTTCTCGTACGCGGAGATCGGCGCTCGGGTCGCGCTGTCCGCGCCGGCGGTCAAGCGGCGGGTCGACCGGCTGCGCGCGACCGGCGTGATCCGCGGCTACACCGCGCTGGTCGACCCGGCGGCGCTCGGCTGGTCGACCGAGGCGTTCGTCGAGCTGTTCTGCACCGGGCGCACCACGCCGGCGGAGATCGAGCGCGCCACCCGGCGACACCCCGAGGTCGTCGGCTCGTACACGGTGTCCGGTGGCGCGGACGCCCTCGTACACCTGCGGGCGTCCGACATCAGCCATCTGGAGCAGGCGCTGGAGCGGCTGCGCGCGGAACCGTTCGTGACCCAGACCCGGTCGATGATCGTGCTGTCCCGGCTGGTCGACCGGCCCGCCTCCGGCCTCACCTCATCCTGACCCCAGTCGTACGGGTCAGAGATACATGCCGGTGCGCTCGGCGCGGCTGACGCCCTTGTCGCCCTCGCCGAAGAACCGCTTGCCGCCGAAGTCGCCCTGCAGCCGGTCGTCCAGCTCGTCCGCCAGCCGCGTCATGACCTGCAGCGCGAGCAGCAGGTGGGTCGGCTGGAAGTCTCGCCCGAACACCGGCACCGAGGCCCACACGGTGCTCTCGGTGCAGTACAGCCGGCCGATCGGCATCCGCTGGGTCAGCTGGGAGAGCCGCTCGTAGAGCCGCTCGTCCGGCTCGACCTCGGTCAGTATCGGCGAGTACACATCGACCAGGCGCGGGTTGTCGTTGATCTTGACGAACACCATCGCGGAGCCGGCCCGCACGCTGAACTCACCGTCGTCGTCCGGGTTCAGCGCGTCGGGGTCGGTCTTCGACAGGCTCGCCACGACCGTGCGGACCTGCTCCTCCAGCGGGATGTCGTACGCCGCCACCGCCGACGACGGGGTGTGCGCGGCGAGCACCGTACCGGCGGCGACCGGACGGGCCGACCCCAGCGCGGGCAGCACGTCGTCGCCGCTCACCGTGTATGTCAGGAACGCCGGGTGCGGTGCCCCGTACACGTCGCGCAGGGTGCGGGTGACCACGCTCGCGACGCCCGGCGCCTCGTCCATCGGCACCCGAAGGCCGAACCGGTCCGCGGTCTCCTCGACCACACCCGGCGGCGACCAGCCGAGCGCCACCAGGTCGCCCACCGCGACCCGGTCCAGCCGGTACTCCTCCGGCAGGCCCGCGTTGCCCACCGCGTCGGCGTGCACCACCGACTGCGGCAGCACCCGCAGGACCACGTCGTACACCGCCTCGCCGGTACCGGTGGCGGTCGGGTCCAGGGTCACGGTGAGCCGGCTGCCGACCGGCATCGCCGGCAACGCCGCCTCCAGCGCGGTCCGGAAGTCGGACCAGGCGCCATCGACCTTGCCACGCAGGTCGACGGTGGCCGGATCGCCGATCACCGTGCGCTGGGTCAGCGTCGCGCGCGCCGCACGCGCAGCTTCGGGCCGCTCGCTCACGTGGCTCTCCCCTCCCCGGGTCGACCCGCCACCGAGCGCCGCCGGCGGGCCTCACGCGCCCACCCTATCCACTCGCCTCCGCCCCGCAGTCGGCTCGGTGCCACCCGGACGATCACGGCGATATCGGACGCCAGCCCGCCGCGCCGCCACGCGGACGGGTTCGGATCACCGGCCCGACTCGGCCGGCCCCGGCCGGTTCGGCCGGGCACCGCGCAGCGTGGCAGCGGCGCGGGCGGCGGCATCGGGGGTGTCGCAGTCGTACCAGGGCGGGGGATCGGCGGAGGCAACGACCGGCACGTGTCGCAGCGGGGCCAGCAGTGCCCGGACCGAGCTGCCGGCAAGCGCTTTCCCTGCTACCCCGCCGGCCTCGGCGCAGCGCCGCACCAGCGCCGGCAGTCGCCACACGCCGCACAGCAGTTGCGGGCGACCGTCGTCGACGTAGACCGCACCAGCGATGCCGGCCGGGGCGGACCGCAGCGCGTCGAGCAACACGGTCACGGCCTGCTCCGACAGCAGCGGCTGGTCACCCGCGAGCACCGCGACGCAGGAGGGCCCGTCCCCTGGTCGACGGGAGCGGCCGCCGTGGCGGACCGCGGCCAGCACCGCACCGGCGCCGGCGGCGATCGCCGCAGCCGGGCCACCGAGCGGCGGGTCCTCCCGCACCACCACGACGTCGTGGGGGACCGCCTGATCGGGACCGACCACGACTCGGGGCCAGGCCCGGGGCACCGCGGCCAGCACCCGGTCGAGCATCGGGGTGCCCGCCACCGGGATCGCCGGCTTGTGCCGGCCACCCCACCGCCGGGCGGCGCCACCGGCGAGCACGATCGCCGCAAGGTCCAGGCTCACGCCCCGAGCCTATGGCCCGGACCGCAGGCTCGTCCGGTGTCGGCGTGCGGGGTGTTCGGGAGTCGATCCGGGGGTGGGGAAGCCGACGCCGAGGGCCGGGTGTGCGGGATCGCGGGGGACGACCCTCGGCGTCGGGGCTGGTGCGACCGGACGGCGCGGGCCGCCCGGCGGCCGGTGGGCCCGCCAGGACGGTGTGGCCGCCAGGCCGGTGTGGCCGCCAGGCCGGTGTGGCCGCCAGGCCGGTGTCGGCCGCGCGGGCAAGGTGGCAGGGCGAGGCGATGCGGTCTAGCGTCTGGTGGGTGGGCAGGATGACGGACCGGCGGCCGACCGTGCGGATCGTCGACGACCGGGAATCGCACCGACCGGACACGTTGGTGGTCGAGGAGCCGCTGGAGATCAGGGTGGACGCAAGTCCGCTCGCGGTCACCATGCGGACGCCTGGGGACGACGTCGATCTCGCGGTTGGTTTCCTGTGCACCGAAGGCGTGGTGCGAAACAGGGACGACGTGCGCACCGCACGGCACTGCTCGGGCAACGTCGTCGGCGAGGCGAACGCCGGCAACGTGCTGGACGTGACACTCGCTCCCGACACCCCGGTGCCCAGCGTCGATCCGACCCGGAACTTCTACACCACGAGCAGCTGCGGGCTGTGTGGCAAGGCGAGCATCGACGCGGTGCGCACCCGCACCGCGTACCCGGTCGCGGACGACGACCTGCGGGTGTCGGTGGAGACCCTCGCCGCGCTGCCGGACCGGCTGCGGGAGGCGCAGCGGATCTTCGATCGCACCGGCGGGCTGCACGCGGCCGGCCTGTTCGCCCCGGGCGGTGCCGCGTGGTGCGTGCGCGAGGACGTCGGCCGGCACAACGCCGTCGACAAGGTGATCGGCTGGGCGCTGCGCAACGACCGGCTGCCGCTGCGCGGCAGCGTGCTGCTGGTCAGCGGTCGGGCGAGCTTCGAGCTGGTGCAGAAGGCGTCGATGGCGGGGATCCCGATGCTCGCCGCGGTGTCCGCGCCGAGCACGCTGGCGGTCGACCTCGCCGCCGAGGTCGGCATGACCCTGGTGGGCTTCCTGCGCGGTAACCGGATGAACGTCTACACCGGAGCCGAGCGGGTCGTGGCCGATCACGAGTCGACCCCGTCCGACGTGGAGGTCGGCGTGGGCCGCCAGGCGGTGGGCGGCAGGCCACCGGCCAGCGCCTGAGCCAGCAGTAGCGCCATCGAGTAGCTCGGATCCACCGCGAGGGCCCGGCCGAGCGCCATCATGCCGACCGCGCCGTCGCCCTGCTGCCAGCAGACGAATCCGGTCAGCGCGGCCGGCGCCGCCAGGTACTCGTCGGTGACCCTGCGCAGCACGTCCGTCCACAGTGCCCGGTGACCGGCCAGGTCGCCCTCGGCGAGCAGCCACGCCTCGTCTCGAACCTGGGTGGCGGCGAGCACGATGCCGAGCCAGGCGACCTCGTCGTCGGTCAGCCGGACGGCCGGGTCGGTGCCGTACCGCCGGGCGGCGTCGCGCACCGCGGCCAACCCGTCGGCGAGCATCCGCTCGGCCGCGGCGGCCGGGGTCGGTGCGGTGTCGAGCAGCGACTGCAGGCGCAGTTCGGCCCGGTGCGTGGCGCGCTCCATCGCCACCCGGGCAGGGCCGGTGACCGGCGCGAGCTGGGCGGCCAGCGCGTCGCGGGACGGCAGGGCGACGAGGCCGGCGAGCGTGGCCTCGGCGGCGACCCGGGACGGCACACCGAGCGGCTGCCCGTCCGGCGGGCAGCAGTCGGACCGGCGGCAGGAGTCGGACCAGAACCGCCCTGCCTCCGTACGCAGCCGGTCCAGCACCGGTCGGCCCGCGTCGGCGAGCGCGGCCGCGACGGGTTCGCTGATCGGGTCGACCCGCTCGGCCGGCCCGTAGCCGATGATGATGACACCGGTCAGCGACTGCGCCGAGAGCATGGCGGCGATCCGGTGCGGCGCGGGTGGGTCGGCGAGGTCGGCTCGGAAGCAGAACGCGATCCTGCCTTCCCGCAGGCCGACCACGACCAGGCTGTCGGTGGGGTGGAAGCCCAGCAGGTAGGGGATGACCGCGAGCAGGTCGGCCGGTCCGGCGAGGCGGATGGCCGGCGCGGTGTGTGGTGCGCCGGGCGGGGTGGTGTCGGGTGCGCGGGTCATGCGGCCCAGCGTCCGGCGGCGGCGCGGGCCCGGCCAGCGAGCACCGTGACCTGTGGACAAACTGTCCACAGGTCGCACCGTCCGTGACCGCGATGACCGCTGCGCCAGCGTGGAGCGGCGCAGTCAGCTACCGCCGGTCACTACCTCCATCGTCCACTGTGGACGATCAGTACCGGAAGCGGAGGTCGTGCAGGTCGATGCCGTCGCGCCAGGCCCGGCCGGACTCGGTCAGGTCCAGCGTCAGCGTCAGGTGCGCCAGCACGTCGTACCCGGCGCGATGGAAGGAACGGATCGCGTCCAGGTTGCGGGTCGACGGCGAGATGGACAGCTCGCTCAGCCGGCGCCGGCGCGCCTCCGCGGCCACCCGGTCCAGCAGCGCCCGCCCCACCCCGGCACCCCGGTACGGGCCGGCCACCACGATCGGGTCGACCTCGCCGCGGCGGCCGTGCAGGATCAGCCCGGTGAAGCCGATGACACCCGCCTCGGCATGGTCGGCGACCCACATTCCGGACAGTTCCAGCCGCGCCATGAAGTGTTCGAACCCGGCGCCCGGGTCGTCCTGGCGGGGCGCGTCGTAGCGGCGCCGGTCGTCGTCGGTCAGTTCGGCCCACAGGTCACGGCAGGCCCGATGGTCCAGCGGGCGGAAGGACCGGATCGTGGTCTGCGCGTTGATCGGGGTTCCCGTCGCGGTCTCTGCCATTACTTCTGCATACTCCCCCGCGGCCGTTCCCGCCTGTCGTTGCCCGTCCGCACCGGACAGCGAATTCGGCCGGCACAGCAGGGCGAACCGGATTCCTGGGTACCCTTCCGGCGTGGACCTCGGTTATCTGCGCGAGCATCCGAACCAGCTCGCGACGTTCCTCAAGCACCAGCGCATCCGCACCACACCGGTCGCCGGCGGCTCGATCTGCCAGGCCGAACGGCTCACCCTCGACGACGGTACGGACGTGTTCGCGAAGAGCCGCCCGGGCGCGCCCGACGACTTCTTCGCCATCGAGGCCGCCGGACTGCGCTGGCTGCGCGACGCCGCCGGCGCACCCGTCCCGGAGGTCCTCGCCAGCACCGCGGACATGCTGGTGCTGACCTGGGTCCAGCCGGCCGAACCGACCCCCGCGGCGGCCGAACGGTTCGGCCGGGAACTCGCCGCGACGCACCGGGCCGGGGCGCCGTCGTTCGGCGCCGAGCGCGACGGATACCTGGGCACGCTGCCGCTGGACAACACGACCGGCAGCGCCTGGCCGGCGTGGTTCGCCGAGCACCGGCTCCGCCCGTACCTGCGGCGGTCGGTCGACAACGGCGCGCTGGACGGCACCGACGCCGGCCGGATCGACGCGGTACTGGACCGCATCGAGACGCTCGCCGGCCCACCGGAGCCGCCGGCCCGGGTGCACGGCGACCTGTGGCCGGGCAACGTGCTGTGGTCGGCCGGCCGGGCCTGGCTGGTCGATCCGGCCGTGCACGGCGGCCACCGGGAGACCGACCTCGCCCTGCTCCGGCTGTGGGGCGGGCTGCCCCACCTGGACCGGGTGCTCGCCGCCTACCAGGAGGCGTTTCCGCTGGCCCCCGGCGCCGCCGACCGGGTGCCGCTGCACCAGCTGTACCTGCTGCTCGCGCACACCGCACTGTTCGGCGCGGCGTACCGCGGCGAGGTCCTCACCGCCGCCACCGCGCTCCTGTAGCGAGGCACATCTCGCCGCGGCGGTGGCGGTGAGTTCGTTGCCTGGGCGTGACCGGTGAGCCACCTTCGAATATCTATCGTGCGGCATGCGCAGGTTCACGGGGATTCTGCTGGTCACGGTGGCACTGCTCGCCGGCTGCGGTACGGCGAGCGGGGATGGCGGCCCGAGCCGGTCGCCGCGCGCCGCGCCGAGCCCGAAGGTGAGCTGCCCGGAGGCGGGCGGCCGGCGGATCAGCTTCGGCGCCGACCACGCCACCGGCCCGCTGTACGGGTCGGGCAGCAGCGGCGTGGTGCTGGTCAACCAGAGCGACCTGGACTGGTGCGGCTGGTTCCCGCTGCCGAAGGCGATCGCCGGCAAGGGCCGGATGTACCTGGGCTTCGACACCGCCAAGGACGGTACCGTCGCCGACATCGGCAACGCGGTCGCCGAGTTGCGGCGGCGCGGCGCGAAGCACGTCGTGGTGGTGGGCGCCTCGGCCGGGGCGCGCGACTCGCTGGTGGCCGCCTCGAAGATCACGCCGCGGGTGGACGCGGTGATCGCGCTCTCGCCGGAGCGGCGCGACTACGTGCTGGCCGCGGTGCCGAAGCTGCGGGTACCGACGTTGATCGCGTCGGCGCGGCAGGACAGCTGGGTACCGGCCGCCGACGCCAAGGCGATCGCCGCGGCGGTGCCCGCCCGGTACCGGCATCAGGCGCTGATCGACGGGTCCCGGCACGGCATCGACATGGCCACCTACGACGCGCCGAAGTCGGTGCTGCGCACGATCTCGGCGTTCTTCGCCAGGTACGCCCCGGCCGGCTGACCGCCACCCGGGGCCAGGTTCAGCTGGGCTGGGTGCGCAGGTAGCGGGCGAAGTGCGGCACGGTGAAGGCGACCGTGCCGCGCTCGCCGGAGTAGATCAGCCCCTTCTTGATCAGCGAGTCGCGTGCCGGGGACAGGCTGGACGGCTTGCGCCCCAACGACTTCGCGATCTCGGCGGTGGCCACCGGCGCGTCGGCGTCGGCGAGCTCGGCCATGCTGCGCATGTACTCCCGCTCGGCCGGGGTGGCCCGGTCGTAGCGGGAGCCGAAGAAGCCGACGGCGAGTTCGCTCTCCGCCGCGGGCCCCGCGACCCGGACGTCGGCCGCGGTGATCGGCGAGATCGGCGCGTGGTCCCAGGTCGCCTTCCCGTACGCCTGGACGAAGTACGGGTAGCCGCCGGACAACTGGTACAGCTCGGCCAGCGCGGCGGGCTCGAAGTCGACGTCCTCCCGGTCGGCCGGCGCGGTGAGCGCGCGGTCGGCGGCCTCGCGCTCCAGCCGGTCGATCCGGGTGTACCGGAACAGCCGCTCCGAGTACGACTTCGACGCGGACAGCACCGCCGGCAGGTGCGGCAGGCCGGCGCCGACCACGATCAGCGGCCCGCCCAGCTGGGACAGTTCGTGGCAGGCGGCGCACAGCGCGGATGCGTCGGCCGGCCCCACGTCCTGCATCTCGTCGATGAACAGCGCGATCCCGGTACCGACGTCGGTGGCGATCGCGGCCGCGTCGGTGAACAGCTCGACCAGGTCGATCTCGATGTCGCCGGAGTCGGCCCGCCCGGTCGCCGCCGGTACGTCGATGCCGGGCTGCCAGCGGTCCCGCAGCTTCGCGCCGGCCGGGTTCGACCGCAGCGCGAACGCCTTGAGTACGCCGACGAACTCGTCGATGCGATCCGGGGCGCGGTGCCGCGACGCGAGTTCGCGGACCGCCATGTGCAGCGCGGCGGACAGCGGCCGGCGCAGCTGCTGGTCGGGGCGGGCCTCGATCTTGCCGGTGCCCCAGAGCCGGCCGATCGCCTGGCTGCGCAGCGCGTTGAGCAGGACCGTCTTGCCGACGCCGCGCAGGCCGGTCAGCACCAGGCTGCGCTCCGGCCGCCCGCGGGCGACCCGCTCCAGCACCACGTCGAAGGCGGTGACCTCGGTGTCGCGGCCGGCGAGTTCGGGCGGTCGCTGGCCGGCGCCGGGCGCGTACGGGTTCCGGATCGGATCCACGTCTCGCACCGTATCGCATCATCTAGCCCTGACACTAGATTCCGCTAGATGGGCCTATCGGACCCGGTCGGCGGGGTGTCGGTGCCCGTCCGTGCCCACCTCCTGGACACGTCGCGCAGGCCGGCGGTGAGGGTGTCGATCAGGACCTGGTAGCTGTCGTCGAGCTTCTCCGGCAGGCCGAACCCGCCGCCGATCTCCAGCAGGACGAACCCGTGCGCGGCGGCCCGCAGCCCGCGGGTGACGTGGATCGCGTCGGCGCCGTCCAACCCGTACCCGCGCAGCACGGCGAGGAAGACCGCCACCGCGCGGTCGCCGGCCCGGGCCAGTTCCGGCTCGTCCGCCGGCTGCTGCGGCAGGGCGGCGTAGCGGTGCGGGTGCTCCTGCCCGTACCGCCGGTACGCGTGCAGCACGGCGGCCAGTGCGGCGTCGGTACTGCGGC
This sequence comes from Actinocatenispora sera, assembly GCF_018324685.1. Classification (NCBI taxonomy): domain Bacteria; kingdom Bacillati; phylum Actinomycetota; class Actinomycetes; order Micromonosporales; family Micromonosporaceae; genus Actinocatenispora; species Actinocatenispora sera. Next base: position 1,089,845 of record NZ_AP023354.1, read on the forward strand.
CCATCGCCGCCTGCTCGCAGTTCGTGGCGAGCTCGTCCAGTACCCGGACGGCGACCAGGTCGCGGAGCGCGCCGAGCCCCTTGACGTGCTTGTACAGCGAGGGGGTGGCGACGCCGGCGTGCACGGCGACGGCGGCCAGGGTCAGCCCGTCGACGCCGGCCTCGTCGAGGACCGCCAGCGCGGCGTCGACGACCGCGGTCGGGTTGAGGCCGGCCCTAGGCATCGAACGCCTCCTTCAGCAGCTGCAGCGTGGCCGGCGCGACGACGTCCGGCGCCTCGGTGGCCGGGTAGTGCTTCACCCCGTCCACGATCTGCACGGTGGCGTGCGGGAGCAGTTCCTGGGCCCGCTTCGCCTGCGCGGCCAGGTCCGGGAAGTCGGGGTCCTTCGACCCGTACAGGACCAGGGTCGGCACCGTCACCCGGGGCAGCGACGCGTTCGCCTCGGTCTTGTCCGCGTCGCCCATCGCCCGCACCGCGGCCATGCCGGTCCGGCCGAAGCTGCGCTCGACCAGCTCGCGGTTGGCGGCGAAGTCGGCGGGGACCGTCGTGAACAGCGACTTCCAGTACATCAGCCAGAGCGCCCGGCGGCTCATCACCTGGCCGCTGACCAGCCGCATCACCGGGTTCATCGTCGGGTTGTCGGTGAACATGCTGAGCAGCACCAGCCCGGCGACCTGCGCCGGCGCCTGCACGGCCGCCCAGGCCGCCGCGCTGGGCGAGAACGACGTCGCGACCAGCACGGCCGGCCCACCGAGGTGCTCGATCAGCGCCAGCACGTCGGCGCCGACCGCCTCGGGCCGGTAGCTGTCCCAGCCGGTACTCGACTCGCCCTGGCCGCGCAGGTCGACGCTGGCCACCCGGTAGCCGGCGTCGGCCAGCCGCGGGGCCAGGAACCGGTAGCTCTGCCGCAGGTCGCCCATCCCCGGCAGGGCGATCACCAGCGGGCCGTCGACCGGCCCGACCACCTCGTACGCCAGCTGTCCGCCCGGCACGTCAAGAAACTCTGTGTTCGCCATAGCCAATAAGCTAATGCTATTAGCTTCACTTGTCAACCGTGGGTCAGCAGGTGCACGTTGATGTCGGCCACCTCGGCCGCGAGCTCCGGCAGCTGGAGCACCGTCACGCCGGCGTCGGCCAGCACCCGGGCACCGTCGCCGGCGACGAAGATCGCCGGCTCCCGCCAGGCGAACACCACCCGCGCCACCGCGGCGGTACTGATCAGCTCGGCGCAGGTGTGCGGCCGGGACGCCCGCTGCGAACACGGCTCCAGCGAGCTGAAGACGGTGCTCCCCGGTGGCACCCGGCCGACCCGCTGGCCACCGGACAGCTGCACCGCGGCCGCCGGGTCGGCGTCGGCGAGCTTCGCCAGCGCCGACTCCTCGGCGTGCACCTTCTCGTCGCCCTCCCGCGAGTACCCGCGGGCCAGCTCCGCGCCGTCCGGCCCGACCACGATCGCGCCCACCGAGAACGCGGTCGCCGACGGCGGGCAGCGCCGCGACTCCTCGATCGCCGCGGCCAGCCAGTCCCGATCAGTCACCGTCGTCTCCCAGCAGGTAGCGCAGCAGCACCACGTCGTCGAGCTGGCGCACCTCCGCGAGCCGCATCCGGTGTTCGGCGTCCCACCGGTACCGGCCGGGGCCGGCGAACCGTGGCGCCGACTCGGCGCCGACGAACAGCGGCGCCACCACCAGCTGCAACTCGTCCGCCAGCCCGGCGGTCAGGAACGCCGTGTGCACCTCGCCACCGCCCTCCACCAGCAGCCGGCCGATGCCGCGGTCGGCCAGGTCGGCGAGCAGGGCAGGGAGTTCGACCGAGGCGCCGGTGTCGATCACGGTGGTGGAGCCGTGCAGCCGGTCGGCGAGCGCGGCGGCCGCCCCGCTCGGCGCGTACACCAGCTTCGAGGCGGGGCCGAACGTGAAGAACCGCGACTCCGGCGGCAGGTCGCCGGAGCCGGTCAGGGTCACCTTGACCGGCTGCGCGGGGCGCCCCTCGGCGGTGCGGTGCTCGGCCCGTACCGCGCCGACGACCAGGCGCGGGTCGTCGGCCCGGACGGTACCCGCGCCGACCAGGATCGCGTCGCATTCCGCCCGTACCGCGTCGACCCGGTCCAGATCGGCCGGACCGGACAGGATGAGCCGGTCGTCGCTGGTGTCGTCCAGGAAGCCGTCGACCGACATCGCCGCGCTGAGAATCACGTACGGCCGTGAATCAGGCATCCCGCCGCCCCCCGACGGCCGCCGCCGGCCCGCCGCGCCGGACCCCCGACAAACTCGGGGTCGATTCAGGGTGCCAGCACCATGGCGAAGCCGCCTCGAGCACGCACACTGGAGTCATGGGTACCATCATCGACCTCATCGCCACGGTCGTTGCCGTTGTCGGACTGCTCGTCGCGCTCGGCCACGACGGTTACCTGCTGTTGCTCGGTTCTGCCGCGAAGAAGCGGGCCGGCGGTGAACCGGTGAGCCGGTTCGTCCGGGGACGCGTGCCGATCGCCGTGCTCGCCACCCTCGGCGCGCTGATCGCCCTCGCCTTCACCGGCGGCGGCGCGTTCGCCGACATCGTCGGCCTGCTGATCGGCGCCGGCAGCGGGTACGCCGCTGCCAAGTCGCTGCAGAAGACCAGGAAGAAGTTCCTCGACGGCCCGGGATACCCCGAACTGCCGGGTCGGTGACCCGACCCGACACCGAGCCGCCCGGCCGTCGAGGCCGAGCGGCTCGATGCCTGTCGGGCCGCGCCCGCCAGGCACGCCGTACGGTCGGGCCGGCGACGGGCGCGCAGCCGTTGCGATGCGCCAGCCAGCTGCGGCGCTGCGGTCAGCCGAGGCGCCAGGGGGCGCCGGCCGGTTCCCGACGGCTGGCCGGCAGGAACCAGGACGACTCGCGGACCGCGCGCATCGCCTTGCGGCGCTCGGTCGCGTCCAACCGGTCCAGATAGAGCAGGCCGTCCAGGTGGTCCGTCTCGTGCTGCAGGCACTGGGCGAGCACGCCGGTACCGCTGACCACCACCGGCTCGTTGCGCAGGTCGACGCCGCGGCACACCGCCCGCACCGCGCGCACCGTCGGGAACCACAGATCCGGTACCGACAGGCAGCCCTCGTCGATCTCCTGCCGCTCCTCGGACAGCTCCACGATCTCCGGGTTCAGCACGTACCCGAACTGGTCGTCCACGTTGTAGCTGAACGCGCGCAGGCTCACCCCGATCTGGTTCGCGGCGAGGCCGGCCCGGCCGGGCAGCTCCACCGTCTCCAGCAGGTCGGTGACGAGCTCCGCGGTACGCGGGCCGAAGTCGGTGACCGGGTCGCAGATCGTCTTCAGCACCGGATCGCCGAAGTGGCGCAACTCCTGAACGCTCATGAATGCTGGTCCTTCGTCTCGGGCGGCAGTGGGGTCTCGGGTAGCAGCGGGAACAGCCGCAGGACGGAGCCGACCGGCCCGGCGCCGGCGGGGCGGGCGGCCGGGTCGTGTTCCCGCCCGGTGTACCGGTGCAGCACCGTACGGATCTCCCCGGCCAGGGCCTGCAACTCGGCCGGGGTCAGGTAGAGGACCGCGCTGTCGGCGGCGTCGACCCGCCACTCCGGCGGCGCGTCGGCGCGCTGCGCGAGCCAGCGCCGGTACCCCTCGTCTTCCAGCTCCCGGGACAGCTCGCCGAGCCCGGTCACCGCGCTCGGCTCGGGGGCCGGCTCCGCGCCGCGCAGCCGCCACGGCCGCACCCGGCCGCGGGCGGGCGCCGCTTCGAGGTAGCCGTACCGGGCGAGTTGACGCAGGTGGAACGAGCAGAGACCGCTGCTGTGACCGAGCCGGCGGGCCGCCTCGGTCGAGGTCACGGTGCCGAGCTCGCGCACCAGGTCGAGCAGCTGGGCCCGGATCGGATGGCGGAGTGCCGCGCCGTCGACGCGCCGGGCCTGCTCCTCCTCCGCCATGCTTTGCAAAGCTACCAGCTTTGCAAAGAACCCTCGATGCGGGGCCGATCAGGCCCGGTCGAACGTCGTCAGCAGGTGCAGGTCCTTCGCCGGTCCGGTGACCGTCCAGTCCTGGACGAACGTGTCGGCCGAGGTCACCCGGAACTCACCGGCGTAGCCGTCCGCCCGGCACGGGTGCGTCACCGACCAACCGCCGCCCCGCAGATCGAGGTCGTGGAAGAACCGGCCGTCGTCGAACTCGACCCGAACCAGCTCGCCGTCACTGCGGTACCGCAGCCGCCGCCACGCCGGCCCCCGGTGCGGGCCGAACGTCAGCTCGCCGCGTTCGGCGTAGTCGAGCCCGCCGGGCACCGGCACGAACTCGCCGACCCCGGTGAACGTGCCGGTCTGACCGGCGCGAGCGTCGGTGAGCCGGCGATCCAGCCGCCACCGGCCGGTCAGGTAGCCGAGCGTGTCCGGCACCGGGTAACGCACGTCGTTCACCGTTCCAGCGTCGCACCCGGCCCGGCCGCCAGCGGCCCCGGCACCGGGTATCGGGCCCGGCCGGCGGGCCCGATACCCGGTCATGCGGCCCGGCCGGCGTGCCTGGCACCGGGTCATGCGGCCCGGTCGTCGTCCAGCACGGCGGACGACGCCGCCGGCAGGTTCCGTACCGACCGGCTCAGCAACCCGGCCGCCACCGTCACGGCGACCACCACCGCACCGAGCCCGGTCACCGCCCGGGCCGGGAACGCGGCAGCGAGCCAGCCGGCCGCCACCTGGCCCACCGGCAGCGCGACGAACGAGCCCAGCGCGTCGTACGAGGAGACCCGAGACAGCGCGGTCAGCGGCACGTGGGTGACGAGCGAGGTCTCCCAGGCGACCTCGAACAGCCCGATACCGAACCCGCCGGCCAGCGCCAACACCAGCAGCAACGGCCAGCCGTGCGGCCAGACTCCCAGCGCCGCCATCGCCGGTACCAGCCCGAACACCCCGACCATGCCGACCAGCAGCGGCCGGCGCGGCCGGTACCGCAGCATCACCAGCATCGCCACCAGCAGCCCGGCCGACTGTGCGGAGACCGCGAGCCCCCACACCCGCCGGCCGAACGACTCGTCCGCGATCACCGGGCCGAGCGTCGTCCAGGCGCCCGCCTCGATCGCGTTGATGACGCCGAACGCCAGCACCACCACCCACAGCCAGGTCCGGGAGGCGAACTCGCGCCAGCCGTCCCGCAGGTCGCGCAGTACCGAGGTGACCTCGGCCCGGTCCGCCGCCGGCAACCGGAGCCCGATCAGCAGCAGCGCACTGACCGCGAACGAGGCGGCGTCGACGGCGAGACCCCAGCCGGAGCCGAACGCGGCCACCGCGACACCGCCGAGCGCCGCACCGGCGACGCTGCCGCCGTTCTGCGCGAACCCGCCGAGCGCGCTCGCCTGCTGCAACTGCTCCCGCGGTACCAGCTGGGGCAGCACCCCGGTCATCGCCGGCATGATGAACGCGACGGCCGTACCGTTGACCGCCTCGATCACCGCGAGCTGCCAGATCTGCGCCGCGCCGGTGAGCACCAGTACGGCGGCGACCGCCTGAGTGGCGAACGAGACAAGGTTGGCCGCGACCATCACCAGATGGCGCGGCAGCCGGTCCGCGAACACGCCGCCCAGCAGCAGGAACACCACCAGCGGGAGGCTGCGGGCGGCGAGCACCAGGCCGAGGTCGGCGGACGAGCCGGTCAGGTCGAGTACCGCGAAGGCGACCGCGATGGTGGCGAACCCGCTGCCGAGCACCGACACCAGCCGGGCGCCCAGGTAACGCCGGAACCCGGTGCTGCGCAGCGGCCCGAGGCCGTGGAGCGACCCGGGACCGCGGGTCGACCCGGGCTCCCCCATGGAGCGCAAGGCTAAGCCGCCCGCCGGGGGAGCACCATCCGATTACGGGGCGGTCACTTCTGGGTGGCGAGGCACAGCACGAACGACTTCTTGCTGTCCGAGTAGGACGTGAACTTGTACGTGTAGTTCGTCTGCGGCTTCGGGCACTTGGCGTCGTTGGTGGTGCCGTTGATCCGGTCGATGACCTTCAACGCGCCCTTGGCCGAGCACTTCGCCGGGGTGACGCTGTTGCCGGTCTTGGGCGGCACCACGCAGTCGCCCTTCTGCACGCCGGCCGCCTTCACCTCGCCGCTCGGGCTGGTGGACGGGCTCGCCGAGCCCTTGCCCTTGTCGCCCTTCGCGTCGGTGGTGGAGTGCGACTTGCCCGGGCCGAGGAAGAAGTACCAGCCGGCTCCGCCGCCGCCCAGCAGCACCACCACGATCAGCACGATGACCAGGACCAGCGGGCCCTTGCCCTTCTTGGGCGGCTGCGGCGGCGCCGACATCGGCACGCCACCACCGTCCCACGGCGGCGGGCCACCGGCCGGGTTCGGCTCGAAGCCGCCGAAGCCGCCCTCCGGCGGCGGAGCTCCGAAGCCGGGGCCTGCCGGAGCGCCGCCGAAACCGGGGTCCGGCGGCGGGGCGCCGAACCCGCCCTGCGGTGGGGTCGGCGGCGGGCCGCCGAACGGGTTCGCCTCGTCCGGCATCGGCCCGGGCGGACCGGCCGGCGGGGGACCGCCGAAACCGCCACCGGGCTGCCCACCGAACGGGGACTGCTCCGGCGGGCCGGGGGGTGGCCCGGGCCAGGACCCGTCCGGCTGCCCGTACGGTCGGTCACCACCTGGCGGCCCGTAGTGCGACATCGATCCTCCTCGACAACATCCGCCTCCGCGCGAACTGGACAGCAACGGTAACCGGCGCTGTCAGGTCTCCCGGTGCCGGTACGCACACCACACCGCCCGTCGGGAACGATGCTCGACGGACGGTGATGGTGCTGCTATTCAGCGTGTGGTCGCAGGTTCAGTCCTGCTTCTGCAGGCAGAGCACGAAGTCCAGGCTGGACAGGTCGCTGCCGAACTTCTGGTAGTAGCTGCTGTCCGAGCCGGCCACGTCGTTGCACTTGTCGGTGTCGTGGGTGCCGCGGAACCTCTTCAGGACCTTGTACGTGCCCTTGGCGCAGTCGACGATCTTCAGGTTCGGCTTCGAGTCGGTGCCCTCGTTCTTGACGCACTGGCCCTCCTGGACCGAGTACGCGTCGCCGCCCGGCAGCGTCGCCGACGGCGTCGGTGACTCGGACGGGCTGGGGCTCTCCGAACTCGGCGACGGGCTCGCACTGCTGCGCTCCGCGGTCGGGGTCGGTTTCGGGTCGGGGCTGCCACCGCGCCCGGCGATCGCCCAGGCGCCGACGCCGACCACCGCGAGGAGCACCACCGCGACCACGACGATGATCGCGATCATCGGTCCCTTGCTCTTCTTCGGCGGCTGGTTGAACCCGCCGGGGCCCCAGCCGCCGCCCCCGCCGTACGGCGGGGGTCCGCCACCGGGCGGCATGCCCGGACCGCCGGGGCCGGGCGGCATCGGCGACGTCTGCCCGTACGGATCCTGACCGTACGGGCCTGGTTGCCCGTATCCGGGCCCGCTGGGCTGGCCGTAGCCGGCGCCGCTGGACGGATCCTGCCCGTACCCGGGTGGCCCGCCCGGCTGCCCGCCGTAGCCGGGGCCGCCGGACTGCCCGCCATAGCCCGGGCCGGACGGCTGCCCGCCATAGCTCGGGCCGGACGGCTGCCCGCCGTAGCCGGGGCCGGACGGCTGCCCGTACGGCGGCTGCCCGGGCGGGTTCGCAGCCGGATCGGGCGGCCCGTACGGCGAGGAACCGCCGGGCTGGTCGCCACCCTGCTGCCACGGGTCCTGCGGCGCTCCCGGGTAGCCGCCGGGCGGTCCGTAGTTCGACATCGTTCCTCCTCGCCACGGTCGCCGGCCCGAGGCGCCCCGCCGCACCCCGCGTCGGTCGCCACACCAGCGCGAGGCATGCGACCGTTGTCCACGTCACGGTAACCGGCCCGCACCGCCCGGCCGGAGGCTGTTGGCGATCTCATGGTCGGCGCGGCTCGGCCCGTCCGCCCGGCCGGCCGGGGCCCGCCGCCGCGAAGCTGGTCGGAGAGCCCGGCCCGAGCGGAGCCCCCAACCGGCTCAGATGAGCCGGAGTTGACGCGCCTGCGGCTTTGCCGGCTCGGGGTCGTCGCCGAGCCGGTCGTACAGCCGGTGGTCGATCGCGGCGAGGAACGGTGAGGCGGCCACCGGACGCGGTTCGGTGTCGCCGCGACGCTGCCGCCGGGCCGCGTGCGAGAGGTACAGCCGGTCCTTCGCCCGGGTGATCCCGACGAACAGCAGCCGGCGCTCCTCGGCGAGCTGCTCGTCGGTCGGCGGCCGGCCGGGCAGCCGGTGCGGCAGCAGCCCGTCCTCGCAGCCGACCAGGAACACCACCGGGAACTCCAGCCCCTTGCTGGCGTGCAGGGTCAGCAGCGTGACCCGGTCGGCGCGCGGGTCCCAGGTGTCGACCTCGGCGCCGGTCGCCAGCTCGGCCAGGAACGTCTCCAGGTCGGCGCCGCAGCGGGCGGCGAGCGGCATCAGCAGCTCGACCGCCGTGTGGATGTCGGCGTCGGTCAGCTGCGGGTCGGGCAGGTCACCGCGACCGACCAGTACCTGCGCGGTGAGCCGGACCCGGGCCGCGATCGCGCCGTCGATGCCCGTCGCGTACCGCAGCTCGTCGACGATGGCGGCCACCCCGGGGCGATCCAGCAGCCGGTCGTGCGAGCGCTTCTGTACCGGCACCCCGGAGCGGGACAGTGCGTCGATGATCGGCCCGGCCTGCGCGTCGGTGCGGTACAGCACGGCGATGTCGGCGAACGACACCCCGCCCAGCGGGCCGTGCTCGCGCGAGTCGACCCGCCCGGAGTCCAGCGCGTGGAACGACGAGCCACCGACCAGTGCGTCGATGGTACGGGCGACGAAGTCGGCCTCGTCCGCCGGCGACGACGCCGAGTACCGGGTGATCCGGGCGCCGTTGATCGCGCCGCGCCGGGCCGGCGCCAGGCTGCGCCCGGCGACGAGGGTGTCCGGCGCGATCGCCTGCACGGCGGCGGCCAGGATCGGCGCGGTGGACCGGTAGTTGCGGGTCAGCCGGACCACCGTCGCGGTCGGGAAGTCCGCCGCGAACCGCAGGAAGTAGCCGACCTCGGCGCCCCGGAACGAGTAGATCGACTGGTCCGGGTCGCCGATCGCACACAGGTTGCCGTCCGGCGGGCAGAGCAGCCGCAGCAGCCCGTACTGGGTGTCGTCGACGTCCTGGTACTCGTCGACGAACACGTGCGTGTACCGCTGCCGGTAGGCGGCCACCAGCGCCGGCTCCTTGCCTAGCAGCTGCACCGGCAGCCGCACCAGTTCGTCCAGGTCGACCAGATCGCGGGCGCGCAGCGCCGCGGTGTAGTCCTTGACCAGGTCGGTCAGATCGTCGGCGGGCTCGGGGCGCGCGGTGTCGGCGGTCGCCGGATCGGGCCGGCCGGCCGCCGCCTCACCGGGGGCATCGGCGCGCAGCCGCCCGGCGGTACGGCGGAACTCCTGGAGCTGGCGCAGCAGCCGCCGAGCCTGGGCGGTCTCGTCGTCCGGCAACCCCGCCGCCTCACCGACCGCGTCGAGCTGCTCGTCCGCGTCCGCGATCCGGAACCCGGCGGTCAGCCCGAACCGGTCCGCGTGCTCGCGCACGATCGACAGCCCGAGCGCGTGGAACGTACTGACCGTCGCGCCGGCGCCGGTGGCCGCGTCGCGCTGCTCCGGCTGCGCCGCCGCCAGCAGGAACCGCAGCCGCTCGCCCATCTCGTCCGCCGCGCGCCGGGTGAACGTGATGGCCAGGCACCGCTCGGCGGGCACCCCGCACTCGGCGATCAGGTGGCCGAGCCGCTGGATCAGCGTCCGGGTCTTGCCCGTGCCGGGGCCGGCGATGATCAGCACCGGACCATCGGTGACCTGCGCGGCCGCCTTCTGATCGGGGTCGAGCAGGTCGAGCAGCCCGGTGCCGAGCCGCTCCATCCCGGTGATCACCGGCTCCACGTGGTCGAGCCCGGCGAGCGCCTCGGGCGGCGCCGTCCCGTCCGCGGCGAGCAGCTCGTCCTGCGCCGGCACGGCGCGCTGCCGCGGCACCGACCGCGCCCTGGTACTCCCGGCGGGACGTTTGCGCGGCGCCGCGTTCGGGTCCGGCGCCAGGTCGAACAGCGCGCCCGCGGACCGGTCGGCCAGCTCGCCCGGCTCGAACAGCTTCACCGTGCCGTACTCCCCGTCGTACCCGCCCTCCCGGCACACCTCGCCGCGGCGCAGCCGGGCCACGGCCTCGCCCAGCTCGGCGCCGCCGGCCCGGGTCACCTCGTCGATCGGTACCTCGGTGAGGATGGACAGCTCCGAGCCCAGCTCGGCCACCAGCGCCACGACCTTGCCGTCCACGGTCTTGCTCTTCGGCCCGACACCGTGGATCTCGCCGAGGATCTCGGGCAGCGGTACCAGGTTGCGGAACGGCGCCGCCCGCTCCGGCCGGTGCCCGTCGGGCCGGTCGGCGAGCGCCTCCACCCGGTGCAGCACGCCGACGGTGAGCGGCTTGTCGCAGGTCGGGCAGCGGCCGTCGAGCTTGCGGGTCTGCTCCGGCTCCAGCCGTACCGCGCACTTGCGGTGCCCGTCGAGGTGGTACTTGCCCTCCTCGGGGAAGAACTCGACCGTGCCGGCGAGCCCGTCCCGGGTGCGCAGCGCGTCGCGTATCGCGAAGAAGTCGTACGGGGTGGCGAACATCGTCGCCTCGCGGCCCAACGCCGGCGGCGAGTGCGCGTCCGAGTTCGACACCAGCGCGTACCGGTCCAGCGCGGACACCCGCCAGTTCATCGGCGGATCCGACGACAGCCCGGTCTCGATCGCGAAGATGTGGTCGGCCAGATCGGCGTAGCAGTCGGCGATCGCGTCGAAGCCGGACTTCGAACCGAGCGCGGCGAACCACGGCGTCCACACGTGCGCCGGCACCAGGTAGCCGTCCGGCGACGCCTCCAGCGTGATCTCCAGCAGGTCCCGGGAGTCCAGGCCGAGGATCGGACGGCCGTCCGAGCCGAGGTTGCCGATCCGGCCCAGCGCCGCGTTGAACCGGCCCACCGCGGCCAGGTCCGGCAGGTACACCAGGTGGTGCACCTTGCGGGTGGCGCCGTCGCGCTTGTAGATCGTGGAGATCTCCACGCTCAGCATGAACCGGGTGGTGCCCCGGCAGGACGGCGCGAGCTTCTGGTCGACCGCCCGCTCCAGCTCCGGCCGCAGCCGGTACAGCCCGGGCTCGGCCTCGACGAGCTGCTCGGTCAGCGCCGCGTACCACGCCGGGTGAGTGAAGTCACCGGTGCCGACGACGGCGACGCCCTTGCGCCGGGCCCACCACGCCAGGTGTTCCAGATCGCAGTCCCGGCTGCACGCCCGCGAGTACTTCGAATGCACGTGCAGGTCTGCGACCAGCGCCCTCGCGCTGGTCGCAGACGCGGCGGTCCGGCGCTGGGGCTCGCCCTGGGACGGTGCCGGGGAGGCCGCTGTGGTGGGCAGGGTGATCCGGGGGATCGGGTCGCCCGAGGCGGGGGCACTGTCGTGCGGCACGCCCGGCATCCTGCCATGAAACTCTGCGTCACCTACCGGGGCTCGCCGGTACGGCACCGCCGGGCGGGCCGGACGCTCGTTTCCCTCGGTACCGGGCCGGGCGCCGTCGTCACGCCGGGCGGGTGGCTGCCGGCGGTGTGGGGCCGGTACGAGAGCATGGGTGAGGTGGATGTGCTGGTGGACGGGGACCTGGCGGTACGGCCGATGGGCGAGGGCGACTTCGCCACGATGGCCGGCTGGCTGTCGGACCCGCGCGTACTGAGCTGGTTCGGCGGCCGGGACCGCCCGATGTCGCTGCTCGACATCACCGCGAAGTACACGCCGCGGCTCGCCGGCACCGTGCCGATCCACTGCCTGATCGCCGAGTACCACGGGATGCCGGTGGGCTACCTGCAGTTCTACCGCTGGCGTGACTTCGCCTCGGACGCCGCGGTACTACGACTGTCCACTCTGGACAATCCGTACGGGGTGGATCTGTTCGTCGGCCGACCCGAGCTGTGGGGCGCCGGACTCGGCACCCGGATGCTGCGGCTCACCCTCGACCACCTGTTCGGCACCCTCGGCGCCCGGCGCGTCGCGCTGTCCGCGATGTCACACAACTACCGGGCCCAACGGGCCTACCAGAAGGCCGGCTTCCGGCGCGTCCGCCTGGTCCCCGACGCCGAGGTGCACGAGGGCATCGCCCGGGACGAGTGGCTCATGGTCGCCGACCGCAACTCCTACGCCGCGCCGGACCGGCCGCAGACGTGACCCGGTGACGACCGGTCAGTCGCAGTCGAGGAGGTTGCGGGCGGCGGGTGGGGCGGTGCTCAGCGCGTGACACGGGTACGAGCCGACCGCCACCGCGCGCCAGCCGCCGGTGCCGTGCTGCAGCACCACCCGGATGGTGCCCACCTTCGGCGCCGACAGGTCCGCCACCAGGTACTCGTCGGCGCACCGGCGGGCCGCCACCGTGGTACCGGTGGGCAGCCCGTCCGTCGCCTTCAGCGCGGCGAGGGTGAGGATCGTCCGGTCGCTCGGCGCGTACGCGGGGCACGCCGTCACCGCGGGGGCCGGCGCACCGCCGATCGGCCCGGTGCCGGTGGGCAGCGGAACCGTGGGGTCCGACGGCAGGCCGGTGCCCGGCTGGCTGGGTGTCGGCGATGCGCTCGGGCAGCCGGTCTCGCCGGGCACGCCGGGGTTGGGGGTACCGATGCCACCGCCGGTCGGCGCCCCGGGCGTCGTCGTGGTACCGCCCGGCGGGCGGTAGGTGCCGGTCGGGTACGGCGGGGCGGTGGCGGTCGGCGGCACCGGTCCGTCGGTCTCCCCGCCGCCGGCGCCCGGCTGCGCCCCGGCCGTCGGCAGGACGCCCCCGGGCGTGCCGCCGTCCGCCCCAGGTGTCGAGGCGCCAGGTGTCGAGGCGCCAGGTGTCGAGGCGCCGGGAACCGAGCCGTCGGGGGTCGAGCCGTCGGGGGTGACGCCGAGGCCGGGCATGCCGGTCGGTGCGGCGCCGCAGCTGCTGCCCGCCGGCGCCGGCGACTTGCTGATGACCGGCGACTCGGGCAGGTAGGTACGCACGCAGCCGGTGGCGGCGAACAGCACGGCGGCCAGCGGCACCGCGCACAGTGCCGCCCGCCGGACGCCGCCTCCCATGCCCTGTGTGTACCGCAATCCACGCCGAGCCGAAAAGACCGCCCCGATCTCATTCCGATAAGAGCCGTTCTCACCCACCCAGTAGGTCAGGTACAGGTGTTCCAGCGGTGCGCGTCGAGGCCGGCACAGATCTGGGGGCGGGCGCTGTTGTAGCCGCCCCGGGCGGTGCCGCTGGCGGACACGGTACGGCCGGCGTCGGTCAGGGTGATCGTGCAGCTGACGTGGCCGCTGCCGGCCAGCTGCGCGGTGATCGAGTAGTACCGCGCCGAGGCCGTGAGCCGCTCGTGCGCGGTGAAGGGCAGGCTGGTCGCCTGCGATCCGCCGGTGGACGGGCCGTAGGAGATGTCGATCCCGGTGGGCGCCGAGCCGGTGCACCGGTAGGTCACGCCGTCGGGCGCCGTCCCGGTCGCCGACGGCGATGCCGCGCTCGGCTCGGCGGGCCCGGCGCGGGTCGTCCCGGCGGTCGGCGTCCGGGACGCGGTGGAACGGTCGGAGGGCGACGCGCCGACGGACCCGGGCGCGGCCTCGGATCCGCGCCGCTGCACCAGCGCGACCGTGATCGTGCTCGCCGCCCCGATCAGGGCCGCCGCGATCGCGCCGATCAGCGCGATCTTGGCACCGGTGATCGTCGGATCCGGTTTGGCCGGGTATCGCGCCTTCGCACCAGTCGAGCGGCTCATCGACCAATTGTCCTGCCGCGTGGGCGGTACCGACGGCTCCGGAGCCGGATAAGAAAAGCCCGGCCGGGCTGTGGGCGTCCACCAACGCGCGGCGGGCGCCCACGGCTCGATGCGGTCGTACGGAGGCGCCCGCGGTGGCCGCGGCCGGCGGGTCAGCGGTCGACGACCACGACCAGGCGCGCGGTGTCGGTCTTGCCCTGCTCCCGGCCGGCGACGCCGACCTGCTCGTTCGCCTTCACCGCGGACGCCTCGGCGCGCTCCCGGTGGGCGCGGACCCGGGTCGCGTCGGTCAGCCGCCACGTCTCGGTGAAGCCGTCCGAGGACTTCACGGTCAGTTCGGTCGAGGTCACCGACACGACGGTGCCCCGCTGTACCGCTACTGTCTGTGGGCCCTTCTTGGTCTGCACCGTCACGCTGCCGTGCAGGGTGTGCTTGCGCAGGTACCGGCGCAGCCGCGGGTGCCGTTGCCGGGGGTGTTGCCCGTCCGGCGAGGCCGACGCGCTGGCACCCGTCGTGGACACGTCCGAGGTGTCCGTCGTCGAGATGCCGAGGGCGGACATCGCCTGCTGGTCGACCGAGTCCGGGTCGGTGCCGGTCGCCGCCGCGCCGCAGCCGGTGAGGACGACCAACCCGGCCACGCCCGCCGTCGCGGCGAGTGCCCAGCGCCGACCCGTACGATTCCTGTCCCGCACCGTTCCTCCTTCGCCCGGTGCCGACCGGAAGGGCTGTCGGCACCGTGTAGCCGAACACGACAGCGACAGCCTGCCGCCCGCCGACCCGGCTGGCGTCAGGCGAATGTTCGGATCAGGTAAGGATCGGCAGCGTCACGGTGAAGGCGGCGCCACCCTCGGCGGCGTGGCCGGCGGCGATCCGGCCGCCGAGCCGGGCCACCAGCCGGGCCGCGAGCGCCAGCCCCAGCCCGGTGCCTACGCGACGGACCCCGCGGTACTTCCGGTAGAGCCGGCCTCGCTCGAAGGCGGTCGCCAGGTCGTCGTCGGACAACCCCGGCCCGCCGTCCCGCACCTCCAGCACCGCCGACCGGCCGTCGGTGCGTAGCGCGAGCACCACCGGTCCGCCAGCCGGTACCACCCGGAGCGCGTTCTCCATCAGGCCGTCCAGCACCTGCCGCAGCCGGCCCGGATCGGTGCGCACGCCGACCGGACCCGGCGGTACCTCCGTGCGCAGCTCCAGGCCGCTGGTCCGGCACCGCGGGACCCAGGCGGCGGCCGCGGCGGTGACCAGGTCGACCAGGTCGACGTCGACCAGTTCGATCGGGAAGTCCTGCGCGGCCAGCCGGGCCAGCGCGAGCAGGTCGGTCACCAGCCGGTCCAGCCGGGCCGACTCGGCGAGCACGGTGGCGCCGGCGGAGCGCACGGCCGCCTCGTCCGGCAGCACGCCGTCGGCGAGCGCCTCGCCGTAGCCGCGGATCGCGGTCAGCGGGGTACGCAGCTCGTGCGACACCGACAGCAGGAACTCGCGCTGCCGCCCCTCGCTCGCCGCCAGCGCGCCGGCCAGCTGGTTCAGCGCCGACGACAGCTCCGCCACCTCGGCCGGATCCTCCACCGGCAGCCGTACGCTCCGGTCCCCGGCGGACATCCGCCGCGCCGCACCGGCCGCCCGCCGGATCGGGCCGGACAGCCGCCGGGCCAGCAGCACCCCGGCGAGCAGACCCGCGATCAGCCCGGCGACCAGCGCCAACGCCAACGGCAGGACGGCCGCGCCCGGGAGCAGCCGCGGTACCGGCTGGGCCAGTACGACGCCCTCGCCGGCGCCGGTGGGCCGGCCGGCGAGCAGCAGGCGCCGCCCGCCGCGCCGCGCCGAGGTGTCCACCGCCTCGCCGCGGCCGAGCCGGCGCGCCACCCGGGACGGCACCCAGTCGCGATCCGCCGTGCCGTGCGTGACCACGGCGAGTTCCACCCCGGCCGCCCGCAACCGGCGCACCAGCACCGCGGTACGCACCGGGCGCTCGGTTCGCTTCGCCACCAGCGCGGCGACCACGTCGGCCTGCTGGCCGAGCCCACGCCGCTCGGCCCGGGCGCCGGCCGCGCGCGCCAGCGGTACCGCGACGGCCGCCGTCACCAGCACCGAGATCACCGCGACCGCGCAGGTCACCAGCATCGACCGCCCGACGATCCCGCGCCGTCCCACCGCCCGATCCTCCGGCCCGGGCCCACCGGCCGATCCGGCCACCGAAGGCGGTCCGGACGCCGGCGGCGGCGGCCCCGGCGGCGAGGGCGGTCGCAACGCACCCGGCGGAACGGGCGGACCCGGAGGACCCGGCGGAGAGGGCGGCCCCGGCGCCCCCGGCGGACCCGGAGGATCCGGCGGCGACGGCGGAAGCGGCGGGCGCGGCGGGTCCGGCGGAGAGGGTGGCGGCTGGGTCATGACGGGCTCTCCGCGGCGTAGCCGACGCCCCGGACCGTACGGATCGGGCTGGCCGCGCCGAGCTTGCCGCGCACCTGGGCCACGTGCACGTCGACGGTACGGGTGCCGGCCTGCGCGGCGTAGCCCCACACCGCGGCGAGCAGCTCGTCCCGGGTGAAGACCCGCCCGGGGCGCGCCATCAGGTGCGCCAGCAGATCGAACTCGGTGGCCGTGAACGGCACCGGCGCGTCGTCCAGGCTGACCCGGCGCCGCTCGGTGTCGACGCTGACCCGACCCAGCCGGTACACCCGGTGGGTCGCCGGGCCGGCGGTGCGGCGCAGCACCGCGTGCAGCCGGGCGACCAGCTCGCGCGGGCTGAACGGCTTGGTCAGGTAGTCGTCCGCGCCCAGCTCCAGCCCGACCACCCGGTCCACCTCGTCGTCCGCGGCGGTCAGGAACAGCACCGGGGTCCAGTCGTCCGCGGCCCGCAGCCGCCGGCACACCTCCGTACCGTCGATGCCGGGCAGCCGGATGTCGAGCACCACGGCGACCGGTCGCTCCCGTCGTACCGCGGCCAGGCCGGCCTCGCCGTCGCCGTGACAGCTCACCCCGAACCCGTCCCGGACCAGGTACATCCGGACCAGGTCGCTGATCGCCGGCTCGTCCTCGACGACCACGACCAGCCCGCGACGCTGCGTCTCGGTCAGCACGTCCTCCCCGGCAGTACGGCCCGCGCCGGCTCGGCCGCCGGCGCACACACCCCGGTCATCATCCGCCGAACCGCGGCCGAAGGATCCTCGCCGAACCGGATGACGATCCGGTCACGAGTGCGTACGAGCCAGGTCAGCTCGCGCGTACGGTGCCGCGGTCCGGCGCCGGGACGGTGCTGCGACCAGGCGCCGGGACGGTGCTGCGGTCAGGCGGGACGGTGCCGCGGTCAGGCGCCGGCGACGGTGGCGGGGCCGGCGACCCGGTTCCGGCGGGCCCGGACCGCGTCGGCCAGCCGGTGCAGCACCGGTACGGTCGACTCCCAGCCCAGGCACGCGTCGGTGACGCTCTGCCCGTAGGTGAGCTCGCCGGAGCCGCCCTCGATGCCGAGCGACTGCTTCCCGTCCACCAGGAAGCTCTCCAGCATCACGCCGACGATGCCGCGCTGGCCGGCCGCCAGCTGGCCGGCGATGTCCGCGGCGACCAGCGGTTGGCGGGTGTGGTCCTTGCCGCTGTTGCCGTGCGAGCAGTCGACGATCACCCGCTCCGGCAGCCGCGCCTCGCGCAGCTGAGCCAGCGCCGCGCCGACCGGCTCGGCGGCGTAGTTCGGGCCGGACCGGCCGCCGCGCAGGATGACGTGGCAGTCCGGGTTGCCGGCCGTCTGCATGATCGCCGCCACGCCGTGTTCGGTCACGCCCGGGAACACGTGCGGTACCGCCGCGGCCCGCACCGCGTCGATCGCCACCCCGACGCCCCCGTCGGTACCGTTCTTGATCCCGATCGGCATCGACAGGCCGGACGCGAGCTGCCGGTGCACCTGGCTCTCCGCGGTCCGGGCGCCGATCGCGCCCCAGCTCACCGTGTCCGCGAGGTACTGCGGCAGGATCGGGTCGAGGTACTCGCAGCCCACCGGCAGGCCGAGCGCGCCGATGTCCAGCAGCAGCCGCCGGCCGATCCGCAGCCCCTCGTTCGCCTCGAAGGAGCCGTCCAGCCGCGGGTCGTTGAGCAGGCCCTTCCAGCCGACCACGGTGCGCGGCTTCTCGAAGTACACCCGCATCACGATCGCCAGGTCGTCGCGCAGCTCGCCGGCCGCGCCGGCCAGCCGCCGGGCGTACTCCAGCGCGGCCGCCGGGTCGTGCACCGAGCACGGGCCGACGATCACCAGCAGCCGGTCGTCGGCACCGGACAGCACGTCGGTCACGGCGCGCCGGCCGGCCCGTACGGTGGCGGCGACGGGTTCGGTGATCGGCAGCTCCTCGGCGAGCAACGCCGGTTGCACCAGCGGGCGGACCGAGGCGATGCGGCGATCGCGGAGCGGTTCCATGTACTGACCTTTCCGCAGGCCGCACGCGGTCCCATCCGGCCGGCCTGCTGCGGGAAACAGGAAAGGCAGGGGAGAATCCCCTGCCTTTGC
The DNA here is from genome assembly GCF_018324685.1 of Actinocatenispora sera. NCBI lineage: Bacteria > Bacillati > Actinomycetota > Actinomycetes > Micromonosporales > Micromonosporaceae > Actinocatenispora > Actinocatenispora sera. The sequence continues at coordinate 1,108,076 of NZ_AP023354.1, forward strand.
CGGCTCTGGATGGTTGTCGAGGCGTCAGTGCACGGTGGCCCGCCCGACCCCACCCAGGGCCGGCGATGTAAACCACCGATACAGACGCGTCACGACGGCGACTCTACCAGCAGCCCTCAGCGCTGCCGGGGGATGTTCCGGCCCGGCGCGTGCCGGCGCGCGGCCAGCTCGTCGGTGCCGGCGGCGAAGGTACGGCCGAACACGCTCACCAGGTGCCCGAGCTGCTGCCGGTGCGGTGCCCGGACCCACAGGTGGTGCCGGTCACCGTCGACGGCGAACCGCAGGTCGAGCAGCCCGATCCGGTCCCGCGGCGTCCAGTCGATCTCTGCCAGTTCGGTCAGATCCGCGCTGATCAGCGGCCGAACCCGGTCGAACAGCCGGCTCTGCCGGGTGACCACCAGCCGCCGCCGGGTCAGCAGCAGGACCAGCCCGGCGTTGATGAAACGGTTCGGGTCGACGCACTGCGCGACCGCGAGCGTCGTGTCGTGCCGCCCGACGTCACGCCGGAACACCGGTACGTGCCGGCTGACGGTCAACGTGTCCAGGCCGGCATCGGCCGCGGCGGGCAGCAGGGAGAGCGAGAACGTGTCCATGAAGATCCTCCGGCCGTTACAACGCGGCGGCCGAGGGTCCCGTCACGCGGGTCGACCGATCCGGTGACGGACACGCCGCGGGCCCCGCACGTCGTGTACGGGGCCCGCGGTCGTGCTGCGCTCGCGCGCTCAGGTCAGCTTGTCGAGCGTGCCCTTCGCGCTCTCGATGGCCTGGTCCCGCACCTTGTCCAGGTCGGAGTCGGACCACTTGCTGTCGTCCGAGTGGAACACCATCGGGCTCATCTGCAGCATGAAGTTGCCCTTCAGCACCTGCACGTACAGGATGGCGCCGCCGTCCGAGCCGTCGCTCGACTCGCTGACGTACGAGCAGGCCTGGTCGCCGATGTCGGCGTCCTTCATCGAGCCGCTCTTGACGTTGCTGGCGTCGTCGCCGCAGTAGTACTTGAACAGGTTGCTCGCGTCGCTCGCGGTGTCGAAGTACAGCCCGGCGACCGACACCGAGGCGTACGTGGAGCCGCTGTAGCTGCCGAACGTCTGGGTGGCGCGCACCTGCGTCATGGTGTCGTCGCTGGACTTGCTGTTCGACACCGAGCCGGACGACTTCCCGTACGCGTCCTCGAACGGCGACCAGTCGACCTTGTCGTCGATCTTGTCCGGCGGCTCGCCGGTCGAGCCGCTGTCGTCGCCGCTGTCGCTGTCGCTCGGGGCCGGCGACGCCGACGCCGACGCCGAGGTGCTGTCCTTGGCGACCGGCGGGTTGTCGTCCTTGCCGGACTTCGTCACCAGCAGCACGGTGACGACCACGATCGCCACCAGCACCAGCACGCCGCCGCCGATGATCCCGCCGATCAGCGGGCCCTTGTTGCCGCCGGAGCCACCGGTGGGCGGCGGCGGGTAGCCCTGGGCGCCGTAGCCGGGCGCGCTGGGCTGCCCGTACGCCGGACCGCTCGCCGGGTTGGCCTGGTAGCTCGCGTACGGATCCGGGCCGTAGCCGCCGGACACCGGCGCGCCCGAGTTCGGCACCCCCGAGTAGGGAGCGCCGTCCGGCTGCTGCCAGCCGGGGTCGGGCTGGCCGTACCCGGTCTGGTCGTACGACTGGGGTTGCTGACCGTACCCGGGCTGCTGCTGACCGTATCCGGGCTGCTGCTGACCATAGTCGGGCTGCTGACCGTAGCCCGGCTGGTTCCCGTAGCCGGAGTACGGATCGTAGGGGGGCTGCGTCACGGCGATACCTGAGCTTTCGGACGGGTGGTACGCGATGGGGGTCTGGCGCGCCGCGGCCAGAGGGCCAATGGCCCCGACGGCGGCACCGCCGGAGGCCCCGTGCGGACTCACCCTAGACAATCCGCGCCACTACCACATCATCGGCAGGCCGAGCCGGGACCAAGGACCCGGGATCAAATCGGGCGTCGATCACGCGAAGAGCGGAAACTGCGCCGCTGCGGGCCCCAGCACGTCACGCTCCGTCGCGCTCAGCGGAGTTCGGCCGGTGCCCTTCAACACATAGTCACGATCCACCCAGCCGGGGCGCCGCACGCCGGCACCGAGCAGCCCGTCCAGCGTGCGCCGGGTCAACGCCAGCGGCAGCGGGTCGGGCTTCGGCGCGTCGGCCAGCTCCACCGTCATGTCCAGCCCGTGCACGCAGGCCTCCACCGCCAGCGTGGCGAGCAGGTCGGGCAGCATCAGCACGTGCTGCTGGGTACTGAGCCGCAGGTCGGCATCGGCGGCCCGGGCGGCGTGCACCGCGGCCGTCGCCGTCTCCTGCCAGAGCTGCACCAGGGTGCGCGGGCGAAACGCGGACGCGGCGATCCGGACCGCCCGGGCGTGCTCGTTCGCACCGATCCGCGGGGACGCCGGGAACGACCGCCAGTACGAGATGTAGTCGGTGTCGGCGACCCGCTCGTCCGGGGTGGCCAGCGCGATCAGCGCCCGCTGCGCGTCGAGCAGCACGTGGTAGAGCACGTCGAGCACCGACCAGCCGGTACACCGGGTGGGCCGGATCAGGTCGGCGTCGGGCCGGCCCTGGACGACCGCGGTGAGCTGCCGGTAGGCGACGGCCAGCGCGGCGAGCGCCTGTTCTCGGGTCACCGCGGTGGGCTCCGCCGCCGGTACCGGGTCGGAAGGACCGGGCGGTCGGTGGTCGGCGGGCGCGTCGGCAGGACGCTGCGTGTCGTTTCCATCGTGCGGGGCCCCGGCCGCTCTCCTACCGTGCATGCGAACCAGCCCCGTTAGAGTTGACAACGACCGATATGGGAAGAATATCCAGCCAGCGGTACCGCTCGACTTTCGCACACCCGACCGGGCGGCGATGTCATCGGCATGACAGATCCGTCGCGCCCGGGGTCAGCGTGATCGGGCAGGGAAGCTTACCGTTACCGAGGTCGAGGCGGGACCAAGCGAGGCGCCGAGGCGGAGCCCGCCGTACGGAGGGGCATCATGTCACGCATGCCGGAAACATACCGTCGTTACCGATATCAGCTCCACACTGGGGTGGAAACCGCGGACGTGCTCTGGCGTGTGCGTTGTGGCCCGGTTGGTCGATCGGGCACCCTTGAGCCGTGACGACGCAGCGAGACAGCGGCGTCGCGCCAGCCGGGGGGCGACGGTTCACCGAGACAGGTCGGCAGCCTGACGAGCCAGGCGACAACCGCCCGACGGACACCACGGAACCGACCGGTTCCACGCATCGACCGTACCCACCCGAGCCGGCGCGCGCCGAGCGCCGGGAACCGACGGAGCACCATGCCCCGCCGGCCGCCCCGGACGACCTCGGTAACCAGGTGCTCGGCGAGGCGCTGCAGCAACTGCGGACCGCCGTCGCCGGCGCCCGGTTCAGCCTGGCCACGGCCGGCGCCGCGGAGGCCCGGCAGCTGGCCCGGCGGCTCGCCGGCACGCTCGACGACTACCTGTCCCCGCGGCTCGCCGAACTGGCCGGGCCACTGCTCGTCGTCGTCTGCGGCCCCACCGGCGCAGGCAAGTCGACGCTGGTCAACAGCCTGGTCCGAGCGCCGGTCAGCCAGGCCGGCGTGCTCCGGCCGACCACCCGGGCGCCGGTCCTGGTGGCCAACCCGGCGGACGCGTCCTGGTTCGGCCGGCCGCGGCTGCTCGCCACCTTCGCCCGCACCGGCGGTACCCCGCCGCAGGGCCGGCACCTGCAGGTGGTGGCCGCCCCCGCGCTGCCGCCCGGGCTGGCGCTGCTGGACGCGCCGGACATCGACTCGGTCGCCGCGGACAACCGGGAGCTGGCCGACGAACTGATGGGCGCCGCGGACGCCTGGCTGTTCGTCACCACCGCCAACCGCTACGCGGACGAGACGCCCTGGCAGCTGCTGCGCACCGCCCGCGACCGCAACGCCGGACTCGCCGTCGTCCTGGACCGGATGCCGGTCGGCGAGGCCCGCCGGATCCGCAGCCACCTCAGCCGGCTGCTGGCCGAGGACGGGCTGGCCGACGTGCCACTGTTCGAGCTGGCCGAGTCCGCCATGGACCACGAGCGGCTGCTGCCCGCCGAACAGGTCGCCGCGCTGCGCGACTGGCTCGAACGGCTCGCCGCCGACGGCGCCGCTCGCGCCGCGGTCGCCCGGCAGACCCTGGACGGCGCGATCGCCACCCTGCCGGCGAAGCTCGCCGAGTTGACCACCGAACTCGCCGCGCAGCACCGCGAGTCCGACGCGCTGCGCGCCGAGGTGCGTACCGCACACGCCCACGCGCTGTCCACAGTGGACGATGCGGTCCGGGGCGGCGGACTGCTCGGCGGCGAGCTCGCCGCCCGATGGCAGGAGCTGGTCGGCGGCGGCGAGCTGGTCCGCGCCGTACAGTCCCGCTCCGGGCGGCTGCGCGACCAGCTGCTGGTCTCGCTGGCCGGACGCGCTCTGCCCGGCCGGCAGTTCGTCCCGGCAGCCAGGGCGGCCCTGCACAGCCTGGTCGACGAGACGCTCGCCGACTCGGCCCGCCGGATCGCCGATGCCTGGCAGCGCGGCCCGGCCGGCACCGCACTACTGTCCGATGTGGACAGCTACACCGGGCCGGACCTGGTCGGACAGTGGTTCGACGATCTGGACGAGTGGATCCGGACCGACGACGGGCAACGCTCGGTGGCCCGCCAGACCGAGTACACGATCGCCGCGGTACGGCTGCTCGTGCTGGTCGCGGTGCTCGTCGCGCCGGCGCGCACCGATGCCACCGGCTCCGAGCGCGCCATGCTCGACACCGTCCTCGCCGACCCGGTGGTACGGCGCATCGCCGGTACCGCCCGGGACGCGCTGGTCGGCCGGCTCCGCGAGCTCGCCGACCAGCAGCGCCGGCGGTACGACGCCGCGCTCAACCGGGTCGCGGTGGACGACACCGCGGTGGTTGCGCTGAGTACCGCGGCCGCGGCGCTGGTGCCGGCCCGTACCGCGGCCGCGCTGGTCACCGAGCGCCGCTCGCTGCCACCGGCGACACCGCCCGTACCCCCGGCGTCGGCACCGACGACCGGCCCGCTCCCCGGCCCGGACAGTCCGCTGTTCCACCCGGCGACCGAGTCCACCGGTACTGACGGGGTCGCCCCGGCCGCCGCCGGGTCCATCGACACCGGTACCGGGGCCGCCGAGTCCACCAGCACCGCGACGACCCGACCCACCGACCCAAGGGCGATCGAACTCACCGGCACCGACGGGCCCACCGACACCGAGCCTGTCGAGTTCACCAGCACCGAGACGACCGGACTCACCGACAGGGAAACGGTCGGACCCACCGCCACCGAAGCTGTCGAGTCCACTCACACCGAGGCGACCGGACCCTCCGACAGGGGAACGGTCGAGCAGACCGACACCGACGGGCCCGCGAGCACCGAGTCCGCCGAGTCCACCGGCGCCGAAGCGAACGGAGTCCCCGGCGCCGAGGAGACCGAGACCCCGCGCACCGAGGAGGTCCGAACCGGCGGCGCCGGAACGGCGCCCGACGCCACCACCGATCGTGCCGGCGCCACCCCACCGGCAGCCGGCGCCGCGGCTGCGCCGGACGCTGCCGCACCCGTCGATGCGGGACCGGGCGGTACGGCACCGGGCGACGAGGTACCGGGCGACGGGGTACCGGGCGACGCGGTACTGGGCGACGCAGTACCGGGCGAGACCGCCTCGGGCGAGCCCACATCCATCGACGCCGGCTTCGCCGAACCCGCCCCGTCCGGCGCCGGGTCGATCGAGGCGGGTGCCGCCACGGCAGCCGGCGGCGCGATCGATGACGGTACAACGGACCGAGCCGTCGCCGACCCGACGGCGGACGCCTCGGGTCCGGCGAGCCCGGCGGCGGTAGGCGAGGGTACGGCCGAGACCACCGAGGCGACGACCGAGGCCGGGGCGGAATCCGTCCCGCCGCTGGACGACGCCGTATCGCCGGACGAAGGCGCCTCCGGCCCTGCGTCGGAACATGCCGAGGCCGCGCCGGCCGACGCCGCACCGGGCCACACCGACAGCGAGCAGAGCGAGTCCGACAGCGAGCAGGGGCGGTCCGTCCGCCAGTCGGGTACCGACACGGAACCCCGTGCGGACGCCCGCGAGCAGCGGCAGGACGGGACCGAGTCGCTGCACGCCGCGGCCACGGTCGCGGCGGCCCGGGCCGGCGGCGAGTCGACCGGCCCCGACGCCACCGAGCCGGCCCCAGGCGACACGACACCAGGCGCCGCACCGACCGGCGAACCAACGACCGACGGCCGTGCCGCGCCGATCGACCACATCGCGGCGCCCACGGCCAGCGACCCGACCGAGGACGGGGCGAGCGGCCCCGCGGCCGAACCAGTCCCTGGCGTACCGGCGAACGTCGAGGCCACTGGCCCCGGCAGCACGACGAACAACGAGGCCAGTGCCGCAGGCAGCACGACGAACAACGAGGCCAGTGCCGCAGGCAGCACGACCAACGACGAGGGCACCGAACCGGCCCCCGACGACGTGACGAACGAGCACGTCACCGGACCGGACAACGACGTCACCATGCCCGACGTGGCTGGAGAGAGCGGCGATGCGGCGACCGGGCCGATCGACGACATCGCGACATCCCCGGCCAGCGAGCCACGCGAGGACGCGGCGAATGAGGACGCGACCGGGCCGGCCCATGGGTTCGCGATGCCCGAGGCTGCGGCCGAGGGGACGAGCGGAGGCGGTACCGAGGGGCTGGGCGCCGAGACGACGTCCGGCCTCGGGGATTCGATCGACGCCGAGGCGACGGACGGGGCACCCGGCGGCAAGACGACGGCCAAGGCCCGCGGCAAGGCGACGGACCGGGCACCCGGCAGCAAGACGACGGCCAGGGCCGGCGGCAAGACGACGGCCAGGGCCGGCGGCAAGACGACGAACAAGGCCGACGGCAAGACGACCGACAGGGCCGGAAGCACGGCGACGGGCACGGCGGGCGGCAAGACGACGAACAAGGCCGACAGCAAGACGACCGACAGGGCCGGAAGCACGGCGACGGGCACGGCGGGCGGCAAGACGACGAACAAGGCCGACAGCAAGACGACCGACAAGGCCGACGGCAAGGCGACGGACAAGGCCGACAGCAAGACGACGAACAAGGCCGACAGCAAGACGACCGACAAGGCCGACGGCAAGGCGACGGACAAGGCCGACAGCAAGACGACGAACAAGGCCGACAGCAAGACGACCGACAAGGCCGACGGCAAGACGACGGACAAGGCCGACAGCAAGACGACGGGCACGGCGGGCGGCAGGACGAGGGACGGGCAACCCGGCGGCAAGACGACGGACAGGGCCCCCGAGGACGCGCTTGGCGACGACGACGCGGAGGGTACGGACGGCACGGGCGCGGGGGACGGCGACGCCGGGCCGAGCGGCGCAACGGATGGCGCGACCCCCGGCGAGCGGCCGGCCACCGACGACGAGACCGCGACGGGCGGCGGGCGGGTGGCCGAGGACGGGCGTACCGACCGGGCGGGCGTAGCGGACGAGACCACCGACGGCACCGGCCAGGAGGACACGTGAGCCGGCCAGAAGCCGCGCGAACCGGCGCGGACGACGACGCCGATCCCGAGATGACCGCCTGGATCCAGCAGCTCGCCTCGGACGAACCACTGCCGGACCCGCACCGGCCGGCGGCCGACGCGGCAGCGGAGCCGGCAGCCACGCCGGCGCCGGACGCGGTCGAGCCGACCGCGGTACCGGACCGTGCCGGCCGGGCACACCGGGGCTCGCACCGCCGCGGCGGTAGGACCAGGGCGGCGGCCAGCGGCGCCACACGCCCCGACGGCATCCCGACCGAAGCAACGGCCGGCGATGGGCCCGCGGCGCCGACCGCCGGCACCGTGACCGACCACGGCACCGACCGGCCGACTCCCGACGGTGGAGAGCCCGCTGCCACCGGCGCAGCGGACGGCTCCATCGCGGTCGAACCGCAGCATCCCGCCGACCGCGCCCACCACCCGGCCGGCCCCGCGCGGTACCCGACAGGCACCGCCCAGCACCCAACCGACACCCGGCAGCGCCCGGACAACACCGCCCAGCACCCAACCGGCACCCCGCAGCACCCGACCAGCGCCGCGCAGCACCCGGCTGCTACCGCACCGCATTCAGACGACGCCGCGCAGCGCCCGGCCTACGACGCGATGCACCGCGCCTCCGGCGCCGCGCCGCATCCCGCCGGCCTCACGGAACACCACCTCGCCGGCCCGAGGGGCGCGGACAGCGAGACCGGTTCGGCGTCCGACGGCTCGGCGCGGCATCCGGTCGATCCGGCGACGCAGGGGGCGACCGAAACCACGTGGGCGGCGTCCGCGCTCGACGGCGGGTCCGAGCCGAGCCTGCCCGTACCGACCGATCCGGCGCAGCCGGCCACGCCCGGCGGCGGCGCGGCCGGGCGTGCGGCCACCGGCGATCCGGCAACGCACCACGGCCCCGCCGGGCAGACCCGGCACCAGGCAGGCATCGCAGCGGCCGGGCGCCAGGCCACCGCCGAGCCGGCCGAGCGCACGGACGACATCGGACCAGCCGCCCAGGTCACCGCAAGGCAGACCCGGAACCCGGCAGGCATCGACGCGGCCAGGGACAAGGCCACCGCCGAGCCGGCCCAGCGCGGGGACGGCACAGCCGAGCAGCAGATCGTCGCCGGGCAGATCCGGCACCAGGCAGGCATCGCAGCGGCCGGGCACGAGGTCACCGCCGAGCCGGCCCAGCGCAGGGACGGCATCGACGCAGCACCGCACCAGGGCCCGGCCGGGCAGCCCCGGTACCAGGGAGGCATCGCAGCGACCGGGCAGCAGGTCACCGCCGAGGCAGGCGGGCACCGGCGCGGTACCGGCGCGGTCGACCCGACGACGCAGCCCACCAGCGACGGCGATGCGGGACCGGAGACGACCCAGGATCCGGCGGTGCCCCAGGAGGTTCCGCTCGGTGACCTGCCGGCGCGACTGCGTGCGCTGGGTGAGTTCGCCGCAGCGACCGGGACGCGGGTGGACGCCGACCGGCTCGCCCCGGTACACGCGCTGCTGGCCCGCGCCGACGAGCGGCTGGCGCTGTCCGAGCGACACACGGTCGTGGTGCTGGCCGGTACCACCGGGAGCGGGAAGTCGCGGCTGTTCAACGCGCTGACCGGGCTGGACCTGTCCCGGGTCGGTGCCCGCCGGCCGACCACCGCCGATCCGCACGCCTGCATCTGGGAACCGGCGGGTACGGGGCCGTTGCTCGACTGGCTCGGCGTGCCGCCGGAGAACCGTACCGAGCGGGAGAGCGTGCTCGACGGTGACGCGCAGCGGGCGCTGCACGGGCTGGTACTGATCGACATGCCCGACTTCGACTCGATCGAGCGCGGGCACCGGCCGATGGTGGAGCGGCTGATCGGCTCCGCCGACATGGTGCTGTGGGTGCTCGACCCGCAGAAGTACGCGGATCGCACCGTGCACGAGCGCTACCTGTCGTCGCTGGCGGACCGGGACGCCGCGCTCACCGTCGTCCTGAACCAGGTGGACCGGTTGCCGGAATCCGATGTCGACCAGCTGGCCGCCGATCTGCGCCGGCTGCTCGCCGAGGACGGCCTGGCCGCCGTGCCGGTGCACCTGGCCTCGGCACGGACCGGTCTCGGCGTGGCGGCGCTGCGGTCCGCGCTCGCGGACGCGGTCGCCAGCCGGCAGGCCGCGACGGTACGGATAGCGGCCGACCTCACCGCGACCGCCGACGGCCTGGTCGACCTGACCGACACCGAGCCGCCGGCCGGCGTGGCCGTGGACGAGCTGGCCGATCGGCTGGCCGCGCACGTCGGGGTGGCCGGCCTGGTCGACGCTGCGGAGCAGGACATGCGCCGCCGCGGCCGGCGGGCGACCGGCTGGCTGTTCGTCCGGCGGGCGCTGGGTGGTCGCAATCCCGACCGCATCCTGGCGCAGGAGCGCTACGACCTGGAGTGGCTCGACGACACCACACCGGCCGACCCGACCGCGGCCGGCACCGCAGGCGCGATGGCCGGCGTAGCGACCGCAGGGGCAGCAGCCTCCGGCGGCACCGGAGGCCCCGCGCACGCCGATCGCGGAACCGCCGGCACCGCCGAGCCGCCCGCGGCGAAGGCCGGAGCGGCCAGGACGGCGGGGCCCGGCACCGGCGCTGCCGGAGCGGCCGACACCCGCGGCGCCCAGGCTGGAAGCGCTCCGGCCGCAGCCGCCAACGCCGGCGCCGGCACGACCGGACCCGCCAACTCCGGCGGCGCCCCGGCCGGAGCTGCCGCAGAGCTGGCGGTGGACCGTGGCCCCGCGGTGCGGCCGAGCGGGGCCGGCGGGCGGCACGAGGCGAACGACGACGCGACCCGGCCGGTACCGGACCGGGAGGCGCCGCGGCGGATCGGCCTCGGCGGCGTGCTGCGCGCCAGCCTCGGGCCGGTGCTCGAGCGGCTGCCGGCGCCCTGGCGCGACTCGCTGCGCGCCGTGCTGACCGAGCAGGTACCGACGCTCGCCGGGCGGCTCGCGGCGCTGCCGGCCCAGGCCGCCCGCGGTACCCGGCCGGCCTGGTGGACGGTGCTCGGTGTGCTGCAGTGGGTCTTCGGGGTCGGCGCGGTGGCCGGCGCCGCCTGGTTGATCGCCGCGGCGGTCTCCGCCTCGGTACCGGATCCGGGACTGGCGGCGCTGTGGCTGCTGGCCGGCGGCGTGCTCGCCGGCGTACTGGCGTCGCTGGTGGCGGTGCCGCTGGTGCGCCGGGCGGCGCGGAACGAGCGGTCCGGGGTGGACGCGGCACTGCGCGCCGCGGTCGCCGCCGCCGCGCGCGACTGCGTGCAGGCACCGGTCGAGGGGGAGCTGACCGCCTATCGCGCCGCGCACGCGGCCCTCGCCGCCGCCCGCGGCCACCGCTGAGCACCGCCGCCCCAAAGGGTGCCGGTGAGCACCCGCCGCCCGAAGCCACTGCCGAGCACCGCCGCCTGCGGGCGCTGGTGAGCATCGTCGCCCGAAGCCACCGCTGAGTACCGCCGCCGGCCGCCGCCGCTGAGCGGCGCGGTCCCGGGGCCGCGCCGCTCGGCCGCGTTCGGCGGCGCCGCTCGACGACGGTGCGGGGGTACCGGCGCGGGTGCACGTAGGCTGGGCGGATGTCCGTCTCGGGGAAGCAGCAGGAATTCTTCGCGCCGATCCTGGCCGCGTGCGCGCCGATCGCCGCCGTGGACACCGCATTGGACGCCGAGTTCGCGGTCTCCGCGCTGCTCGGCGGGGCGTACGCGGCGGCCGACGAGCAGCGTGCCGCCGCGGTCGCCCGGTTCGCCGAGGACCTGGTAGAGGTGCTGGACGGTCGGGAGGACGCGCTGGCCGGTGCGCTGCTGGCCGGGCTGGCCGGGGTGGCGCCGGCCGAGGTGGCCGATCGTGCCCGGGCCGCGTCGAACGCCGGGACCCAGCCGGTCTGGGCCGCCGAGATCGGTACCGCCCGGTGCACGGACGCCTGGGCGATGAGCGACGTCTACGGCGATCAGACGGAGTTCGTCCTGGTCTTCGAGTTCTCGGACCGGGATCGTGGCGGCGCACCGCACGCCTGCTGCGTGTTGACCGACGCGAATCTCGGCGTGGTGAAGGACTGCTGGACCTCCACCGAACCCGAGCGGGTGCTGGCGGACTGCCGGCGCAGCGCGGCGAGCAACGACGACCTGCAGCTCGCCGAGGTCGCACCGAGTACCGCCCGGGCCGCGATCGAGCCGCTGCTTGCCCGCACCGACGAGCTGCTCGAACTGCCCGACTCGACCGAGTTCGCCGAGGACCGGGCGTTGCTGCTGGCCCGGCTGGCCACGCTGCCGACCGCGTCGGCCGAGGACGCCGGCGCCGGCGTCGATCCGGTGGCGGAGTTCCTGGCCGCGCCGGAGGCGGAGATCGACGACGCGCCGGACGGCGTGGTCGAGGCGTGCGCCCGGCTGATCGCCGAGTACGCGGCGGCCGACCCGTACCGGTGGAGCCCGACCGCGGCCGAACGGTTCCTGGTCGACTGGGTACCGACCTCGGCAGTGCTGGACCCCGAGTGCGTCGACTGGCTGCCCACCGTGCTGCTGGCCTTCGTCACGTACGCCGGGCGACGGCGCGGCCTGCCGGAGGACGCCGTGATGGCGACCCAGGAGGCCATCCGCGAAGACCTGGACGACTTCGCCGCCGCGATGGCGGACACGGCCGGCAACGCGGTCACCGCCGCGCAGGTGGCGCGGGCGATGCTCACCGACGGCGTCGACCCCACCGATCAGAACGCCGTGCGTACCTGGCTGGCCAGCAACCTGCCCCGCTGACGCGACCAGGCACCACCCGCGTCCGACCAGAACGCCGTCCCCTGCCTGGCCGCAATCCGCCCCGACACGACCGGGCGCGCATCGACATCCGGTCAGAACATCGTCGCCACCTGCCTGGCCGGCAACCGCTCCGGGCAGCGGGTTCGCACCGGCATCGAGCGGGCGCGGGCGGTCAGCGTGGGCTGTGGTCGCTGGGGCCGATCCCCTAGGGTCTGTGCCCCGGGGCGGCCGGCCCACTGGTAACAGCAGTCGGGGGTTGTTCGGCGCTCGGCCGGTGGGCGGCGTCCGGCTGGCTCGGCGCGGTGGGCTGGTGTGCCGGTTCCGACCGGGTCGTCGGTGGGGTCACCGTCGCCGGCTGACGGCCGGCGGTACCGACGCCATCGTTGCTCGCCGCCGCGCCCGCCTGGTCGCCCGCCGTACTCTCGGGCGCCCTGGCCGCGGTGTGCTGTTGACCGCCGGTGGCCGAGCTCCCGGCACCGGCGTCGCCGCCCGGCACCGACGCCTCGCGGCCGCCGGCGCCGTTGCCGCCGCTGCCGCCGGGCATCGACGCCTGGCTGCCACCGCTGTCGCGGTCGTAGCCGCTCCCGCCGCCGCTGTTGCTGCCGTCTCCGGGGTGTGCACCGGTCCGCGTCGTGGCCGCGCCGGGCCGGGTCGCGGCCGTCGCTCCGGCCGGGGCCGTGGCGCCCGCGCCCGCGCCGGCACGGGGCGGCGCGGCGTCCGCCCCGTTGCCGGCGACGGCGGCCGGTCCGCTCGCGGCACCGTCCACGGCGCCCCGGGCGGCATTCGTACCGCCGGCCCCGGTGGCGTTCCCGGCGAACGGGCTGGCGCCGGCGAGCGCCGGGGCGGCGGGTGAGTCGTCGAGAGCCGGCCCCGCAGTGCGGGAGCCGCCCGGTGACGTGACCGTGGCCGGGCCCGTGGTCGCCGACCGGGTGACCGCGGGCGGCTGCACGACGGCCGGCGAGGTCGGCTGCGACGAATCGGTGGCCGCCGGAGCCGCGGTGGCACCGAGCGCAGCCGGCGTCGCGGTGCCCCACGGAGCCGCGGTGGCACCGGGCGCAGCTGTAGGTGCGGTGCCCCACGGAGCTGTGGTGGCGCCGAGCGCAGACGGCGTCGCGGCGGCCCGCGGAGCCGCGGTGGCGCCGGACGCGATGGCAGCCGGGGCAGGGGCCGCCGGCGCGATGACGCCGGGCGCGGCGGCTCCCGGCGCGGCGGCCCGGGTCTCGGCGGTCGCGGGTCCGGCGAGTTTCGGCGAGGTCGCCGCGGGCGTGCTGGCGGCCGGCGCGGACAGGGTCCATGCGGCGCCGGACGGGTCCAGCACGGTCCAGGTCGCGCCGCCCGGGTCGGTGCCGGCGGGGCCGGTCGGCGCGGCGGGCCGCGCCGCGAACCAGGTGGGGTCGGTCTGGCTGGCCGCCGGCGCCGCACTGCGGGCGCCGGTGCGCGCCGGGCCGTCGTCGCCGGCGGGGAGCAGGGACACCGGGGTGGCGCGGTTGCCGCTGAGTACGAATCCGGTCAGCGCGACGGGTTCGGGGCCGGGCTGCCCGCCGGTCCGGGCCGCCGGCGCCAGCGGGGCGAACACGATCGGCCCCGCGGTCTGCGGCGCCGGGGCCACGGTGATCGGGCCGGCGGTGTGCCCGATGGGCGTCACCGGCCCGAACACGATCGGCAGGGTGGCGGCCTGCGTCAGCGGCGGCAGCACGATCCGGAGGCCGTCGTACCGGATGATCGTGGTGCCGTCGGGGCCGGGTTCGACGACGGGCTGGCGGGGACCGGTCGGAGCGGTGCGGTCGCTGTGGTCGCTCTCCCGCTCCCGGTCGGTCGGTGAGCCGGCACGCCGTCCGTGCTCGTCGCGGCGGTCGTGGGCGCCCCTACCGTCGGGCCGCGCCGCCCCACCGTGGTGGGTGCGGCCGCGCGCGTCGCCGTGCCCGGACGGGGCGGTGGCGCCGTCGTGATCGGGTGCGGCGCCGGAGTCACCGTGGGGTTGCGTCGGGTCGGCGCCCTTGGCGTCGGGGTCGGGTACGACGACGGGCGCGTTGCCGGGGCTCTTGAGGAACGGTGTGGTCTCGGCGAGCGGCGCGCTGCGCAGCCGGTCGGCGCCGGCGGCCATCAGCACGGTCGAGGCGGCGACGGTGACGGCGACGAGGCTCACCAGCACGAGGGTGATCTTGCGGCCGGCGATCGTGCGGGCGGCGGCCCGGTACCGAGCCCGCAACCCCGCGGCGATCCGCCCCATCAATCCGGAAATATGGGCACGCAGACCGCCGGCCAGGGCCGGGGTTCCGTTGCCGCGCACAAGGTGCGGCGTCTCGGTCCGCTCGGCCACGCCGTGCAGGTTAGTCCCCTCGGCACCTGCCCCGGCAGCCCCGGAACGGCCATTCGTCGCGGGACGCGCGTCGGAAGTGGTGACGGTCACTCGCATACCGTTCGCCTCCTCGCCTCCGTACCGTGTCCGCGCCGTGCCGGAGCGCCGTCGAGCGGTGCGAGCAAGGTGCCTCGCTGTGCCGTACGTCGGCTAGGACCGGTACGAGCGGCTACTCCCGTTCCTGCCGCGCTACCGGAGTATTGTTGCACTTCGTGAGCTCTGTGTATACACACAGTTGTTTTCCCTGTACGCAGCGCCCTCCCGCACCGCCCCGGCCCTGAACGCTGGTAAAGGCTGGTTACGGTCGCGTAGGTTCCCGGTGGACCCCTGGAGAGCCGCGCCTGGGCGACGGTTCGCCGCTGCGACAGGCACGAGCGCGGGGGTCGCGGGGCCGCCCCACAGCCGACCGGCTGGTGCCCTCGCGACCACCGGAGCCCGTACGATGGCGGCACGGGATGTGGCGGCCATCACCCTCGATGGACTCGCATCCGAGCTGACATGCTGTTGGGCAATCGGCAACGGGGCCGATGATCGCGCACACCCGCGATCCGGCCCCTGCGCCGACGCTCCCGCCGGGCGAACCCCCAACCGGGGTCCGCGCGGCACGACGGAGACGCCGACCGGTGCGGTAACCCCACACCGGCGGCGCAAGCAGAGGGAGAGGGATCGGACATGGGTGACAAGCCCGCGACGAAGGGGCGGCCCGCCACCAAGGCCCGGTCCGGTGCCCGGCGGTCACGCCCGGCACCGACACCAGCCGAGGAGGCGGCGCTCCAGGGGTCCGTGCCGGAGCCGGAGTTCGTACAGCTGCTCACCCCGGACGGGGAGCGGGTCGAGCACCCGGACTACTCGGTCGACTTCACCGACGAGCAGCTGCAGGGGCTCTACCGCGACCTGGTGATCGTGCGGCGGCTCGACCTGGAGTCGACCGCGCTGCAGCGCCAGGGGCACCTGGCGATCTGGGCCAGCCTGGAAGGCCAGGAGGCGGCGCAGATCGGCTCCGGCCGGGCGCTGCGCAAGCAGGACATGGCGTTCCCGACGTACCGCGAGCACGGCGTGCTGTGGTGCCGGGGCGTCGACCCGACCGCGCCGCACGGGCTGTTCCGCGGCAACGACCACGGTGACTGGGATCCGGCCGAGCACAACGCCAACCTGTACACGCTGGTCATCGGCGCGCAGACGCTGCACGCGGTGGGCTACGCGATGGGCATCAACTACGACGGCAAGGTGGGCACCGACGACGGCGAGGCCGCCATCGTCTACTTCGGCGACGGGGCGTCCAGCCAGGGCGACGTGCACGAGGCGTGCGTGTTCGCCGGCGTTTACCACGCGCCGGTCGTGTTCTTCTGCCAGAACAACCAGTACGCGATCTCCGAGCCGGTCGAGCGGCAGACCCGCACCCCGATCTACCAGCGCGCGGCCGGGTACGGCTTCCCCGGCGTGCGGGTGGACGGCAACGACGTGCTGGCCTGCTACGCGGTCGCCCGCCACGCGCTGGACCAGGCCCGGCACGGCCAGGGCCCCACGCTGATCGAGGCCTACACGTACCGGATGGGTGCGCACACCACGACCGACGACCCGACCCGGTACCGCACCGGCAGCGAGGTCGAGTCGTGGAAGCAGCGCGATCCGATCTCCCGGATGCGCAGCTACCTGACGAAGGCGGGCATCGGCGACGACGACTTCTTCGCCTCGGTCGACGCGGACGCGGACCGCATCACCGGCCGGCTGCGCGAGTTCGTGATCGGCATGCCCGACCCGGACCCGAGCCGGCTGTTCGAGCACGTGTACGCGGAGGAGTCGCCGCTGCAGGACGCCGAGCGCGCCTGGTTCGAGCAGTACCAGAGCAGTTTCGTCGGGGAGGGGGCGCACTGATGGCCAAGCAGCAGGGACCGTTGACCGGTACGCAGACGTTGACCATCGGCAAGGCGCTCAACCTCGGCCTGCGCCGGGCGCTGGAGGACGACCCGAAGGTACTGCTGATGGGCGAGGACGTCGGCCGGCTCGGCGGCGTCTTCCGGATCACCGACGGGCTGCAGAAGGACTTCGGCGAGGATCGCGTGCTCGACTCGCCGCTCGCCGAGGCCGGCATCGTCGGTACCGCGATCGGCCTGGCCATGCGCGGCTACCGGCCGGTCTGCGAGATGCAGTTCGACGGGTTCTCCTACCCGGCGTTCGACCAGGTCACGAACCAGCTGGCGAAGATGCACTACCGCTCCCGCGGGCGCATCACGCTGCCGGTCGTGATCCGGATCCCGTTCGGCGGTGGCATCGGCTCGGTGGAGCACCACTCCGAGTCGCCGGAGACCTACTACATGCACACCGCGGGGTTGAAGGTCGTCACCCCGTCGTCCGCGGTCGACGCGTACTTCATGATCCAGCAGGCGATCCGGTCGAACGACCCGGTGATCTTCCTGGAGCCGAAGGCGCGCTACTACGAGAAGGGCGAGGTCGACCTGGACGCCTCGCTCGCGAGCGCCGAGCCGCTGCACCGCTCCCGGGTCGTACGGGCCGGCAGCGACGCCACCGTGGTCGGCTACGGCCCGACCATGCGGGTACTACGCGACTCCGCCGACGCGGCGGCCGAGGACGGCCGCTTGCTGGAGCTGATCGACCTGCGCACGCTCTCCCCGCTCGACCTCGATCCGGTGTACGAGTCGGTCAAGCGCACCGGCCGGCTGATCGTCGTGCACGAGGCGCCGACGAACGCCGGGCCGGCCGCGGAAATCGCCGCGCGGGTACAGAACGAGTGCTTCTATTCGCTGGAGGCGCCGGTGCAGCGAGTGACCGGCTTCGACACGCCCTACCCGGCGTCGAAGCTGGAAGAGCACTTCCTGCCCGACCTGGACCGGGTGCTCGACGCCGTCGACCGCACCTTCAGTTACTAGGAGCCGCCCGGATGACGCGCGTCAAGCAGTTCCCCCTGCCCGATCTCGGTGAGGGACTCACCGAGGGCGAGATCCTGAAGTGGTTCGTCGGGCCGGGCGACCGGGTCACGCTGAACCAGCCGATCGTCGAGGTGGAGACCGCCAAGGCGGCGGTCGAGATCCCCTGCCCGTACACCGGCGCGGTGGTGGAGATCTTCCACGGCGAGGGCGAGACCGTCGACGTCGGTGCGCCGATCGTCTCGTTCGACACCGACCCGGACGCCGGCCCGCTGCCCGAGCCGGGTTCCGGCGGTCCGGCCGAGGTGACCGGGCCGCTGATCGGCGAGCAGAGCGCCGACGGCCGCACCGCGGTGCTGGTCGGGTACGGGCCGAAGGAGTCCGGCGGCAAGCGCCGGGCCCGCCGTCCCGTCAACGGCGCCACCGCCCCGGCACCTGCCGCCCCGGCCGCGGCGGCGCCCACCGCTCCGGTCGTACCCGCCGCGCCGGTCGTACCCGCCCCGGCGCCGGCCCCGGTGGTACCGGCACAGCCGGCGCCGGTGAACGTCCGGGTGCTGGCCAAGCCGCCGGTCCGCAAGCTGGCCAAGGACCTCGGCGTCGACCTGACGACGCTGACCCCGACCGGCCCGAACGGCTCGATCAGCCGGGACGACGTGCTGGCGGCGCAGTCCGCGGCGGCCGCCCCGGCACCGGCGGCGGTGTCCGCACCGTCGTTCGGCCCCGACCGGGAGCAGCGGATCCCGATCAAGGGGGTCCGGAAGCTCACCGCGGCGAACATGGTGGCCAGCGCGTTCACCGCGCCGCACGTGACGGAGTTCCTCACCGTCGACGCCACCCGTACCGTCAAGGCGGTCGAGCGGCTGCGCGCCATGCGCGACTGGCGGGACGTGCGGATCTCGCCGTTGCTGCTGGTCGCCAAGGCGGTGCTGGTCGCCGTCCGGCGTCATCCGCTGGTCAACTCGACCTGGGACGAGGCCAACGGCGACATCGTGGTCAAGGAGTACGTGAACCTCGGCATCGCGGCGGCCACCGAGCGCGGCCTGATCGTGCCGAACATCGCCGACGCCGGCCGGCTGTCCCTGCGCGAGCTGGCCGACGCGATGAACGAGCTGGTCGCGACCGCGAAGGCGGGGAAGACGGCGCCGGCCGCGATGCAGGGCGGCACGTTCACGATCACCAACGTCGGCGTGTTCGGGGTGGACACCGGTACCCCGATCCTGCCGCCGGGGGAGACCGCGATCCTCGCCTTCGGCGCGATCAAGCAGCAGCCGTGGGTGCACAACGGCAAGGTCAAGCCGCGGTACGTGACGACGCTGGGCCTCTCGTTCGACCACCGCATCGTGGACGGCGAGCTGGGGTCCCGGTTCCTGGCGGACATCGGGGCGTTCCTGACCGATCCGGAGGCGGCGCTGCTCGCCTGGGGCTGATCTTCCGTACGACGTGTGACGGCCGCGACCCGATCCGGGTCGCGGCCGTTACCGTTTCCGGACGTGACCGTCGACACCACGGTGATTTCCCTTGTCACGCCGAAGGATCTTAGGCATGTAAGCGCCCTCACCATGGATTCTTTTGCAGTCAACCGGTCATCTGCGCTCTAATGGAGTCACCGGAGAGACATCCAGCAGAGGTGAGGCACTGATGAACAACCTGCTCCAGAAGTACCGGGAGCGTCGCACGGTGGTCCGTCGGACTCGCGCCATCGAGCGGGCGCTGTCGCGCTGCCCGTCCCGCGCGATGCGCGACGAGCTGCTCTCGATCGCCAACCGCGACTGACCTCCCTTACTCCCGCGACCGGTGGCCGCCCCACCACCGTCGCCGTCCAGACACCGCCCTCCTCGGCCCGATCGAGGGGGGCGGCAGTGTGTCGGCCCCCTGGCACCACGACGGGTACGGCCGACGCGCAAGGCGTCCGTGCGTCGGCCCCACCGAGCCCACGCCGGTACGGCCGGCAGTGCCAGGACGCGAGTGTTCCGGCGCCGGACCCGATCGGCCGGGGGTGACGGTTCCGGGTAGCGTGAGACGCCCGCGGCCCGGGACGGTCCGGGCGACGGCGATGCGACGGAGGTGGCGCGGTGCAGCCGGACGGCACCCGACGCGGCGCATCCTCACCCGGCCGGGACCCCCGCCCCGGTGACGCACCACCGCCCGCCCATCCGGACCAGCCCCCCGCCGACACCCCGGCGTACCCGGGTCAGCCGCCCGCCGGCACCCCGGCGTACCCGGAGCAGCCCGCCGGCACCCCGGTACACGCGGACCAGCCGCCGGCCGGGCCGGCGGCGTACCCGGGTCAGGGCGGTGCGGTGCCGCCGGCGTGGACGATGCCGGTCCCGGTCAAACCGCCGCCGCAGCCCAAGCGCACCCTCACGCTGATCATCGTCGGCGCGGTGGTCGTGGCCGCGGCGGTGATCTCGGCGCTGATCCTCAACGGCCGGCACGGCGAGTCGTTCCCGGTCGGGTCGTGCATCACCGCGCAGGGCGGCAAGGCCGTCGCGGTCTCCTGCGGCAAGCCCGGGGCGTACAAGATCACCAAGGTGACGTCGAGCCGGGCGAAATGCCCCGACCCGACCGGGCCGGCGGTCGAGCTGCAGGGCTCGGCCGGTGACCGGTTCCGCTGCCTGGCCCCGGCGCGGTAGCGCTGTCGCGTTCGCCACGCTGCCGGCCGGGCCGGCGCCGCGGAGAATGGTGGTCATGGCCTACCACCAGGATGATCGTCGTGCCCGGGTTCGCGCGCCGGAGCTGCGCGGCCGGCGCTGGCTGAACACCGGCGGGCGCGAGCTGAGCCTCGCCGACCTGCGCGGCCGGATCGTCCTGCTGGACTTCTGGACGTTCTGCTGCATCAACTGCCTGCACGTCATCGACGAGCTGCGGCCGATCGAGGAGAAGTACGCCGACTCGCTCGTGGTGATCGGGGTGCACTCGCCGAAGTTCGAGCACGAGAAGGCGCCGGACGCGGTGACCGCCGCCGTCGAGCGGTACGGCGTGCAGCATCCGGTTCTGGACGACCCGGACCTGTCCACCTGGCAGCAGTACGCGGCGCGCGCCTGGCCGACGCTCGCCGTCATCGACCCGCAGGGGTACGTGGTGGCGAGCATGGCCGGCGAGGGCCACGGCGACGGGCTGGACCGGCTGCTCGCCGAGCTGGTCGCCAAGCACACCGCGGACGGCACCCTGGTTCGCGGCCAGGGGCCGTACGTGCCGCCGCCGCCGGCGCCGAGCGTGCTGCGATACCCGGGCAAGGCGGTGCGGCTGCCCGGCGGCACGCTGCTGGCCAGCGACTCGTCCCGGCACCAGCTGGCCGAGCTCGCCGACGACGGCCGTAGCGTGCTGCGCCGGATCGGCAGCGGCGAGCGCGGCGCGGCGGACGGGCCGGCCGACGAGGCGTCGTTCAGCGAGCCGCAGGGCGTGCTGGTGCTGCCGGCCGAGGTCGCCGACCGGGTCGGGTACGACGTGCTGGTCGCCGACACGGTCAACCACCTGCTGCGCGGGGTGCGGCTGGCGGACGGCGCGGTGCGCACCGTCGCCGGCACCGGCGCGCCCTGGCGCGCCGACCACCGCACCGATGCCACCGCGGCCAGCGCCGGTGCTGCCCGCGCGGTCGACCTGTCCTCGCCGTGGGACCTGGCCTGGTACGAGGGTGCCGCGGTGATCGCGATGGCCGGCATCCACCAGCTGTGGCGGTTCGACCCGGTCGGCGGCACCGTGTCGCGCTGGGCCGGTACCACCACGGAGAGCCTGCGGGACGGGCCGGTCGGCGACGCGTTCCTGGCCCAGCCGTCCGGGCTGGCCGCCGACGGCGACCGGCTCTGGGTGGCCGACTCCGAATCGTCCGCCCTGCGCTACGTGCAGGGCGGCGAGCTGCACACGGTCATCGGTACCGGGCTGTTCGACTTCGGCCACGCCGACGTGCCGGGTGGCGAGCCCGCCGGCGATGGGGTCCCGCGGCCGGCGCTGGACGCGCTGCTGCAGCACCCCCTCGGGGTCGCGGTGGCGGCGAACGGCGCGGTGCTCGTCGCCGACACGTACAACGGGGCGATCCGGCGGTACGAGCCGGCGACCGGCGCGGTGACCACGCTCGCCCGCGGGCTGTCCGAGCCGTCCGACGTGCTGCCCGACCTCGATGGGCCGGGCTTCCTCGTCGTGGAGTCCGGGGCGCACCGGCTGACCCGGCCGGACCTGGCCGCCGCCGCGGCGCCGGCGGCCAGGTACCGCACCGAGCGGCCGGTCACGCCGGTCGGCGAGGGCGCGGTCACGCTGGACGTGGTGTTCGAGACCCCTCCTGGCGCGAAGCTGGACGAGAGCTACGGGCCGGCGACCCGGCTGGAGGTCACCGCGACCCCGCCGTCGCTGCTGGTCGAGGGCGCCGGGGTGGGCACCGACCTGTCCCGGCGGCTGGTGTTCGCGCCGGGCGCGAGCGGCGTGCTGTCGGTGATGGCGCAGGCGGCCACCTGCGACGCCGAGGCCGAGAACCCGGCCTGCCACCTCACCCGGCAGGACTGGGGTGTTCCGGTCACGGTCACCCCCGGCGCCGACGACACCCTCGCCCTCGTCCTCCGCGGCTGACCAGCCCCGACCCGTCCCACCCCGTCGATCACGGTACGGGCCGGCGGTACGAGTCGTGATCGACGCGCGGTGCGGCGTGGTCAGTCGTGGTGCACGCGGTAGCGGAGGTAGGCGAAGCCGTTGTCGCGGGACAGCTCGGTGAGGGTGAGCGAGCGGGAGGTCAGCCGGCGCGGCAACACCGGGGCGCCGGCGCCGAGCAGTACCGGGGCGACGCCGAGGATGATCTCGTCCAGCAGGCCCAGGTCGGCGAACTCGCCGACCAGACCCCCGCCGCCGACCAGCCAGATGTTGCGGCCGGCGGCGGCCTCGACCATCGCCGCGTGCGTACCGACGACGTCGTCGGCCACGAACCGCAGCGGGATGCCCGGCACCGGGGTCAGCTCGCGGTGGGTGAAGACCCACACCGGCGTGTCCCCGTAGTACCGCTGCCACTTCTCCGGGTGCGCGGCCATCTGCTCGTGTTCGAGCATCCACTCGTACGTGGTGGCGCCGAGCGCCATCGCGCCGACGCCCGCGAAGAACTCGGCGAACCGGTCGCCGGCCGGCTCCTCCGCCGCGCCGTCGGAACGGGCCTCCTCGCTGGAACCGTCCGCCTCGAACAACCAGTCCAGGCTGTTGTGCTCGTCCGCGATGTAGCCGTCGATGCTGGTCGCGGTGAAGTACTGGGTCAGTGTCATACGGTCAGCGTGCCGCGCCGCCCTGACAACCCATGTCAGTTCGCCGGAACGGGTCGCCAGGAGCGGCCCACGACCGAGCCCGCCGGACCGTCCCGGCGAGCTACGTGCCGCCCGAGACCGCCGGTGCGGGTCAGGGGCGGAGCAGGTCGCCGGGCGCGAACGGGGCGAGCGCCAGGCCGGCCTCGGTCAGCGCCGTGCGCAGCCGGGAGGCCAGCGCCACCGCGCCCGGCGTGTCACCGTGCACGCACAGCGAGTCGATCGCGATCGGCAGCGAGGCGCCGTTGACCGCCACCACCTCGCCGCCCACCGCCATCCGCAGCGCCCGGGCGACCACCTCGTCCGGGTCGGTGACGAGCGCGCCCGGGTCCCGCCGGGACACCAGCGTGCCGTCCGGGGCGTACCCGCGGTCCGCGAACCCCTCCGCCACGGTGCGCAGCCCGACCTCGGCCGCGCAGCGCAGCAGCGCCGAGCCGGGCAGCCCCAGTACCGGCAGGGTCGGGTCGTACTCGGCCACCGCCCGGGCCACGGCCGCCGCCTGCGCCTCGTCGCGTACCGCGGTGTTGTAGAGCGCGCCGTGCGGCTTGACGTAGGTGACGCGGGTACCGGCGACCCGGCAGAAGCCGTCCAGCGCGGCGAGCTGGTAGAGCACGTCGTCGGTCAGCTCGCCCGGGTCGTAGTCGATCCGCCGCCGGCCGAAGCCGGCGAGATCCCGGTAGCCGACCTGGGCGCCGACGGCGACACCCTGCGCGGCCGCGCCGGCACACACCCGGCGCATCGTCGTCGGGTCCCCGGCGTGGAACCCGCAGGCCACGTTCGCGCTGGTCACGATCGCGAGCAGGGCGTCGTCGTCGCCGAGCGTCCAGCGTCCGAACCCCTCGCCGAGGTCACTGTTCAGGTCCATCCGGGCACTCCTTCGGACTCGAACCGGACCGGCGTACCGGGCCGGGCCTGCGCGGCGCGCGGCACGTCGTCGGGGTCCACGACCGCGATCACCGGGTAGCCGCCGGTGGTGGGATGGTCGGCCAGGAACACCAGCGGTTCGCCGCCCGCCGGTACCTGGACCGCACCGAGGACGACGCCCTCGCTGGGCAGTTCCGCGTCGACCGCCCGCGCCAGCGCCGGCCCGGCCAACCGCATGCCGACCCGGTTGCTCGTCGGCGAGACCCGGTAGTCCGCGGAGAGCAACGTCCGCACCGCCGCCGGGGTGAACCAGTCCACCCGCGGCCCCGGATGCACCCGCAACACCACCGCTGCCGCGCCACCCGCGCCGGCCCGGCCCGCGTCGCCGTGGCCTGCGTCCCCGTCCGGGCCGGCACCAGTTCGGCCGGTGCCGGTCCGGGCCGCGTCGATGCCGCCGGCGCCGGTGTGGCCGGTGCCGGTCCGGGCCGCGTCGATGCTGCCGGTGCCGGTGTGGCCGGTGCCGGTCCGGGCCGCGTCGGTGCCGCCGGCGCCGGTCGGTGCGGCGGCGATCGCCTCGTCGTCGGCGGCGCGGACCGCGCGTGGCGGGCCGATCGGAATCGCGTCGCCCTTCCGCAGCGGGGCCGGGCCGAGGCCGGACAGGGTGTCGGTGGCGCGGCTGCCGAGCACCGGCGGGACCGCGACGCCGCCGCCGACGGCGAGGTAACTGCGCAGCCCGGTACGGGCGGTGCCGACGGCGAGCTCCGCACCGGCCGGCACCCGTACCGCCGCGCCGTGCGGCACCTCGGCCCCGGCGACCCGCACCGGGGCCGGCGCACCGGTGACCGCGACGAGCAGTGGCTCCTCGGCCCGCAGTACCGCGCCGGTGACGGTGAACTCCAACCCGGCCGCGCCCGGCTCGTTGCCCACCAGCCGGTTCGCCAGCTCCAGCGCCGGCAGGTCGGCGGCGCCCGAGCGGGGCACGCCGAGGTACGCGAGGCCCGGCCGGCCCCGGTCCTGCACCGTGGTCAGCAGCCCCGGCTTGAGCACCGTCAACGCCCTCATCCGCGGACCGCCCGGAACGTCACCCGGGTACCGGGGGTCAGCAGCGCCGGCGGCGACGCGTCCGGGTCGAACAGCACCCGGTCGGTACGGCCGATCAGCCGCCACCCGCCCGGCGACGGCGACGGGTAGACGCCGGAGTACTCGCCGGCCAGGCCGACCGAGCCGGCCGGCACCCGGGGCCGCGGGCTGTCCCGGCGCGGCACCGCCAGCTCGGCCGGCAGCCCGGTCAGGTAGCCGAAGCCCGGCGAGAAGCCGCAGAACGCCACCCGGAACTCGGTGCCGGTGTGCCGGGCGACCACCCCGTCGACGCTGGTACCCCACAACTCGGCGACCTCGGCGAGGTCGGGCCCGTCGTACACGCAGTCGAGCTCGACGTGCGCCGCCCCGACCGGCGGGATCCGGGGCCTGGCAGGGCGTTCGGCCGCCTCGTCGGAACGGTTCTCGACCGTCCCGCCGCCGCTGCCGGCCTGCTCGCCGGAGGGAAACGCGGCGGCCCCGCCGGCAGGGCTGCCGGTCGGCGCGGCGGGGAAACCGTCCGCCAGGCTCGCGGCCAGCGCGGCGGGGTCGGGGACACCGTCCACCAGCACCGTACGGGCGGCCGGGACCAGGTCGGTCGCGGCCAGCGCACCGCTGGCCCGGCGCCGCTGCACCTCGGCGTGCCAGGCGGCGACCTCGGCCGCGTCCGCACACTCCAGCAGCACCGCGTGCGGCCCCGCCGGTCGGATCCTCATGCTCCGGTCCGATCGTCGATGCCGGCGGCCGTCGGCCGCGTCGTGGAGTCCCGTGAGCCGCGGGTGCCACGACACGGTCTGACCGAATCGACGGACGTCACGCTGCTCACCCTACGTCCGACCGGGCGCGGCGCGCCGGCCCGACGCGACCGTCCGGTCTCCACTGGTCGCGGCCCGGCCCGCGGCGCCGGCACGTTACCGTGGACCGATGCGGATCCGCATGTTCTCCCTGGTCACGGCCGCCGCGCTGGCAGCTGTCGGGCTGGCCGGCTGCGGCGAATCGGGTTCCGACGACCCGGCGAAGGCCGATGCCAGGGCCGCCTGCGGCCTGCTCGACCGGATGGGCGCCATCCGCATGTCGGACCGGAAGAACCCCGCCTTCTACGAGCTGAGCGCCGCCGTCAGCCTGGCGATGGGTGCCGCGGAGCGGGACGCCAGCTACCGGCCGCTGCGCGACGCACTGCGGAAGGCGAGCGACGGCATCGCGCAGAAGTTCACCGCGGACAACCCGATCACCCGGGACAACCTGAAGAAGGCCAGGGACATCTGCGCCGACCTGTGAGCGCGTTCAGCGCGGGGTGAGCACCACGTGCGTGTCGACCCGCTGGTACCCGAGGCGGCGGTAGATCCGGGCCGGCCCGTCCTCGGCGTGCAGCCACACCGGTCCGTCGGTCAGCCCGGTCGCCGCCACCGTCGCCGCCACCGAGAGCGCGGCGCCGATGCCACGCCGGCGGTACTCCGGCCGTACCGTCACCGCTGACACGTACGCCGTGTCCCCGGCGCGCTGCGCGAGCGCGCACCCCACCGGCTCGCCGTCGATCCGGCCCACCAGGAACCGGTACCGCGGGCTGGCCAGGTGTCGCGCCGTCGCCAGCGGCGCGAGCTGCGCCCCGTAGACGGCGAGGAATTCGGCCGGATCGCGGGGCGCGCCGATCGACAGGCCCGGCACCGGCGCCGCGCCGACCGGGTCGGCCAGCGCGTACACCGGCAGTACCAGCCACTCGGAAAGGCCGCGGTACGCCGGTGCGGCGGTGTCGGCCGCCGACACCTTCACCGACCAGGGCCCGCCGTGGCCGGCCAGCCAGTCGGCCACCGGAGTCAGGTCGTCGGGTGGCGTCACCGGGCGCGCCCAGGTCGCCCACGGCTGGTCGATTCCGTAGCTGGCGCAGGCGATCCCGGCCACGGTCGCCGAGTCGCCGCCGACCTCGGCCAGATCGGCCATCGCGGCCTCACCGCGCGTCAACCGCGCCCGCAGCGCCGCGGTCACGCCGGCCAGCCCGACACGTACCGCCAGCCGTCCGCGTTGTACTCGGCCACCGCGACGTCGCCGTCGGCGAGCGGCGCGGCGTGCACCCGGACCGGCGACAGGCCGGCGCACAGCGCCGCGAGCGGCAGCTCCAGCCCGCCGGCGACCACCGCGACGGTCTGCCCGCGATGGCGTTCGGCGATCTCCGCCAGTGTCGCGCCGAACCGGTCCAGGACCTGCTGCCCGCTTTCCCCGTTCGCCGCGGGCGCCGACATGTCGCCGGCCAGCAGCCATCGGTCGCGCGGCGCAGCCCCGGGGTCGGCCAGCCCGGCCCGCTCCTCCACCGGCACCTCGACCGCGCCGGTGAGCCGCGGCCCGTCCGGCGCCACGTAGACCCGCACCGGCCGGTGCGCAGTCAGCACCGCGGCGTCCCCGCCGGCCAGGCAGAGCACCCGGGCCACGCACATCATGTCCGCCACACCACGACCCTACGGCGCCCGGCCGCACGCCGGCCATCACCTTTCGTCGCGACCGGGTCGCCGCCCCGGACGACCGGCGCCGACCGGCCGGACTTCCGGCGACCGGGTGCATCGGCGACCGAGTGGCACAGCGACCGAGTGGCACAGCGACCGAGTGGCACAGCGACCGGGTGGCACAGCGACCGACCCCCGTCGCGCGAGGCGCGGCGGGGGTCGGCGGGGCGGGAGGACAGGCCCGGTCAGAACGCTTCTTCGGGGAGGTCCATCGGCTCCAGGGTGGCGGCCTCGACGACGGCGCGGTCGCCGGCCAGCCGGGGCAGCACCTCGGCGGCGAAGAAGC
The DNA here is from genome assembly GCF_018324685.1 of Actinocatenispora sera. Taxonomy (NCBI): domain Bacteria; kingdom Bacillati; phylum Actinomycetota; class Actinomycetes; order Micromonosporales; family Micromonosporaceae; genus Actinocatenispora; species Actinocatenispora sera. Next base: position 1,135,590 of record NZ_AP023354.1, read on the forward strand.
TCGCCGTGGCGACCTTGCCCTGGTAGAACAGCCGGTCGTCGGCGGAGACCTCGCCGTCCAGCTTGGTCAGCGCGACCTCGGCCTGACGGGCCAGCAGCCAGCCGATGACCAGGTCGCCCATGCCGAGGAGCAGCCGGCGCAGGTGCAGTGCCGCCTTGTAAATCGAGCGCGGCTCGCCCTGCTGGGCGGCACCGGCGTACTCGAAGATCTTGCCGAGCATGCCCTGCACGTTCTCCAGGGCGGTGTTCAGCGAGGCGCGGACCTCCTTGAGCCGGCCGTTGCCGGCCTCGGCGTCGATGAACGCCTTGATGTCGCCGGCCACCTGCATCAGCGCCTTGCCCTGGTCCTTCACGATCTTGCGGAAGAACAGGTCCTGGGACTGGATCGCCGTGGTGCCCTCGTACAGGGTGTCGATCTTCGAATCGCGGATGTACTGCTCCAGCGGGTAGTCCTGCAGGAAGCCGGACCCGCCGAAGGTCTGCAGCGACTCCGAACCGAGCAGCTCGTACCCGCGCTCCGAGCCGCAGCCCTTGACGATCGGCAGCAGCAGGTCGTTGACCCGGCGGGCCAGCTTCGCCGCCTTCTCGTCGCCCTCGGCCTCGGCGACGATCGCCGCGTCCTGCCAGTTCGCGGTGTAGGCGACGAGCGCCCGCAGCCCCTCCGCGTACGACTTCTGCAGCAGCAGCGAGCGCCGCACGTCCGGGTGGTGGGTGACGGTGACCCGCGGCGCGTGGCTGCCGGGGTTGGTCAGGTCGGCGCCCTGCACCCGGGACCTGGCGTAGTCGAGCGCGTTCAGGTAGCCGGTGGACAGCGCCGACATGGCCTTGGTGCCGACCATCATCCGGGCGTACTCGATGATGTGGAACATCTGCTTGATGCCCTCGTGCACCTCACCGAGCAGCCAGCCCTTGGCCGGCGTGCCGTCGCCGAGGGTCAGCTCGCAGGTGGTGGAGACCTTCAGCCCCATCTTGTGCTCGACGTTGGTCACGTAGGCGCCGTTGCGCTCGCCCAGCTCGCCGGTCTTCGGGTCGAACAGGAACTTCGGCACCACGAACAGCGACAGCCCCTTGGTACCGGGTCCGCCCGCACCCTCGACGCCTTCATGGCCCCGAGTCGCTGCTTGGCCGCCGGGTTGGCGACTCGGCGCCATGACCGGCCGGGCCAGCACGTAGTGGATGATGTTGTCGGCCATGTCGTGCTCGGCGGACGTGATGAACCGCTTCACGCCCTCGATGTGCCACGACCCGTCGTCCTGCCGGTACGCCTTGGTGCGGCCGGCGCCGACGTCGGAGCCGGCGTCGGGCTCGGTGAGCACCATCGTCGCGCCCCAGCGCTTGTCGGCGAACAGCTTCGCCCACTCCTGCTGCTCGGGCGTGCCCAGGTTGTACAGCGTGCCGGCGAAGCTCGGGCCCGCGGCGTACATGAACGCGGCCGGGTTGGCACCGAGGATCAGCTCGGAGGTGGACCACCAGAGCGCGCGCGGCACCGGGGTGCCGCCCATCCCCTCCGGGATGTCCATCCGCCAGTACTCGGCCTCCATCATCTGCTTGAACGGCTTGGCGAACGCCTCCGGCACGTGCACCGAGTGCGTCTGCGGGTCGAACACCGGCGGGGTCCGGTCACCGATGGCGAACGACTCGGCGAGGTCCTCCCGGGCGAACCGGTCGATCTCGGCCAGCAGGCCGCGCGCGGTGTCCGCGTCGATCTCCGGGAACGGCTGCTTGCCCAGCCGGTCCGCGGTCCCGAACATCTCGAACAGGTTGAATTCGAGGTCCCGCAGGTTGCTCTTGTAGTGCCCCATGTGTGCACGCTCCCGGACTGTGCTCGGCCCGGTCGACGCCGCCATCACCGCCGACCCGTACTCTTCGGTAACCAACTGTATTACTCATCGGTAACCGCGGGCAAGCCGATCTCGCCTTGGCGCCCCACCGTGACCCGCGTCACCGCGTCCCGAATGCCTCGTTGGTACCGGTGGAGTGCCGGGTCGGTTCGCCGAACCGTCCGCCGAGCCGCGGAGCCCGCGCAGGTCCACCGACGCACGCCGCCCGCCGGCCCCCTCCGGCGATCTGCGGCCGGCCGGGAGGAGGCCAGGACGATGTTGACCATCCTGCTGAACAGGCTCCGCCGAAACCGCTACATCGGCCGGCACCGCGCCGGCACCGTCGCCCTCGGCCTGCGCTCGAGCTGATCGCGAGGTCCAGCAACCGGAAGGTGCCGGCACACCGCCCGCTCAGGCGTCCCGTGCTCCGGGGTTGGCGACGTCGCCGACCTCCCAGGACGGTGTCGCGGTGCGCGCCTCGCCGGCCAGCCCGGCGCCGGTGTACTCGAGCAGCACCAGGGCGATGTCGTCATCCAGCATGCCGTTGACCCACTCCAGCAGCGCGGCCTCCAGCGAGGCCAGGCCGTCCTGCACGGTGCCGTGCCCGAGCAGGCCCCAGGCGCGGTCCTCGATCGGGAAGAACTCGCCGTCCCGCCGCGCCTCGGCCAGCCCGTCGGTGTAGAGCAGGATCCGGTCGCCCGGCTCCAGCCGCCGCACCAGCGGGCGGGCCATCGGCATGAACCCCAGCGGCGGCGCTGGTGCCGGCGGGGCGAGCGGGATGACCCGGCCCTGCCGCATCAACAACGGCGCCGGATGGCCGCAGTTGAGCACGGTGAGCGTGCCGCCGCGCTCCTCGACCAGTGCGGCGGTCACGAAGTCCTCCAGCCCGACCGAGCGGGCCACCGCCCGGTCCAGGTCGGCGAGGATCGCCCGCAGGTCGGCCCGCTCGTACGCGACGTGCCGGTACGAGCCGAGCACGACGCTGGCCAGCCGCACGGCGTCGAGGCCCTTGCCCCGCACGTCACCGATCAGCAGCCGCACCCCGTACGTGGTGTCGACCGCCTCGTACAGGTCGCCGCCGATGTCGGCCTCGGCGCTGGCCGACACGTACCGCGCGGCCAGCGGCAGGTCGCCGACCCGCGGCCCGAGCGGGCCGAGGATCGCCTTCTGTGCCACCGAGGCCAGCCGGGACAGCGCGGCGAACCGCTCCACCTGCCGCTGCCGGATCGCGCCGACCGCCGCGGCGATCGCGGCGGCGATCACGACCGCACCCACGTTGACCGCCACCGCCGTCTGCGGCCCGCTCGGTGAGGTCACCCAGAACAGCGCGGCGAGCAGCACGGACAGCACGCCGACCGGCAGCACCGTGCGCCAGGACCCGAACGCCGCCGCGATGAACGGCGGCACCGCGAGCAGTCCGACGTAGCTCGGTGCCCGGCCGTCGGCCACCTCCACCGCGCAGACCATCGCCAGCAGCACCAGGGCGGCGACAAGGCCGGCGCGCGCGTCGGGGCGCATCATGCGTCGGGCCTTGCTTCGTGGCATCGTCTTCAGGTCCCCGGGACAGAAATGGGCGCCGCGGTGGGTCGCAGCGCTCCTGGAGTGCGGTGTTCCCAGGATGCAGTGCACCGTTGGGAAGAATCTCTACACCTGAGAATGCTGCACCTTAGAGGATGCACTGCGGCGGGTCGTCAGGCGAGCCGCCTCGGCGCGGCGTCCCGGCCGGGGTTTGGGCCGGTCACGCACAAAGCGGTCAGTACAGCACCTGGTAGTTGACCGTGGTCGCATCGCTGGACAGCGACGCGATCTTCGCGTAGGCGCCCGAGGTGAGCTGGAAGCAACGATCATTGGCGTACGGCCCGCGGTCGTTGATCTTGACGGTCACCGACTTGCCGTTGCTCGGGTTGGTGAGCTGCACCTTGGTCCCGAACGGAAGGGTCATGTTGCCGGCGGTCATCGCGTTCTGATCGAACTTCTGGCCGCTCGCGGTGGTCGACCCGGTCGACGTGTAGTCGGCCTTGCAGCTGCCGCTGTCCCCGGTGACGACCGTGTGGACCGAGTCGTCGTCCTTCTTCGCGTCGGACCCCTGCGTGTCGCTCTTGCCGGCGGCGGCCGAACCGGTGGGGCGGGCCTTGTCGCGGGAGGCGCGCTTCTCGAGGGACTCGCGGTCGGGCTGGCTCTTGTTGTCGGCCGCGGCGGCCGGCTTGGTCGTCGGCCCCTCGTTGCCCGTCAGTGCGAAGGAAACCCCGCCGATGGCCATTGCTGCGACCGTGGCCCCGACCGCGATCGGGAGCACCGGCCGCGGAAACCGCCGCCGCACGTGTTTACCCTCCACGGTGCCCCCTTCGCTCAACAGGTCCCGCGGAACATAACGAACGGGTCACCCGGCAGGCAACCCCGCCAGCGTGTTGTGTCCGACGCGCGGAGTGACGATCGGTGAGTACTCGCCGGTAGGACCCGGTTTCCCGCCCGGAGCAGCGAAGACGATTGTTTTCCAGGTCACGCCGAGCCGGGGCGTTCAGTGGCGCGCGCCACTCGTACGGTGACGGACCGTACGCACGGGACCGCATGGTGGAGACCGCCACGACCCGGACACCGGCCGGCGCCAGCGGGTCAGCGGCCGAAGGTGCGGCGCTGCCGGCGCAGCCGCAACGGCACCAGCGCCGACTCCAGCTGCACCGCGAAGCTCATCTTCGAGGCGCCGCGGGCCCGCTCGTCGAACCGGATCGGTACCTCGACCACCTTGTGACCGCGCAGCACGGCGCGGTAGTTCATCTCCACCTGGAAGCTGTAGCCGTTGCTGCCGATCGACTCCAGCCGCAGGTCGCGCAGCGTGCCGGCGCGCCACAGCTTGAACCCGGCGGTCACGTCCCGGATCCGCAGCGACAGCAGCCGCTGGACGTAGAAGTTGGCCCAGGCGGACAGCAGCCGTCGGTGCACGCCCCACTCCTCGGCCAGCACGCCACCGGTGACGTACCGGGAGCCGATGACGACGCCGGCCCGGGTGGCGAGCAGCGTGCCGAGCATCTCCGGCAGCGCCTCCGGCGGGTGCGAGAGGTCGGCGTCCATCTGGACCACGAAGTCGGCGCCGGCGTCGAGCGCGCGGGTCATGCCGTCCACGTACGCCCGGCCGAGGCCCTCCTTGGCGGTCCGGTGCACCACGCTCAGCCGCCCGTCGTACTCGGTGGCCAGCCGGTCGGCGAGCTCGCCGGTACCGTCCGGGCTGTTGTCGTCGACCACCAGCACCCGTAGCTGCGGCAGCGGCAGCGCGAACAGCGCCTTCGTGATGATCGGCAGGTTGTCGGCCTCGTTGTAGGTGGGCAGCACCACCGTGACGGCCGAGTCGCACCACGGTTTCGGCAGCTCCACCGCGGTGGCGGCACGCTCGATCACCGGGTCGGTCGGCACGGCGGGCGGCGGCACCCGGTCCACGGCGGGAGCCGACGGAGGTTCAGACGACATGTCCTGATCGTCCACCACGCCGTTCTGCATCGTTGCGGTACCTCCGTGGTCGACCCGCCCGCCTGTCGTCCGCCGCTCGACCCCCGGCACCGCGGGTGACCAGCCTGCCGGAGCAGCGTAGTTCATCCATACCGCCCGATTCGGCGCCGCCGATCCGTCCGGTTGTCCACGCTTGACTTCAATCGAACGTGAAGTTCAACGATGTGCGGGCAGGCAACGACGCTGGATGGAGGCAGGAAATGCCGGACGGAGTACTCGACGAGGCGTACGAGCGGCTGCACCGCACCGGCCCCGAGCGACAGGGCTGGCTGACCAATCACGCCCCGATGGCCGTCGAGGTACTGGCTCGGCACGGCCACGAGGGTGACGTGCACGGCTGGCTGGACTGGTACCGGCCGAAGCTGACGGACATGCCGGCGCGGTCGGAGCCGATCGACGCGGCCCGGTGGCAGCCGGCGCTGGGTGATCCGCGGCGGATCGCCGACTGGGTCGACCTGCTGGTCGGCCAGGTCTCCGAACGTCCCTGGTCGGACGTGCTGGCCGAATGGTGGCCACGGCTGCTGCCGGGCATCGCGGCCGGCGCCACGCACGGGGTGATCCGGGTCGGCCACGCGGTCCGCACCCTGCGCGGTGGGGACGAGAGCCCGGCCGCGGTGGCCGAGCTGGCACACGCCCTGGCGTACTGGGCGGCGCGCTGGCAGACCGTCGGCGGGGTGAGCGCGCCGCGCGGCGGGCTGACCCCGGCGGCGGCGCTGGACCAGGTGCCGACGCTGCCCGACCAGACCGGTGGCATCCGGGACCGGCTGGCCCGGCTGGACACACTCGCCGGGTGGCCGGAGTCGGTGGCCGCCGCCGGACCGCCGGACGAACCGGACGCCGCCCGCGACTGGCTGGCCGGCCTGGTCGACGCCGCGGTCCGCCGGTACGGCCGGTACGGGTACGGGTCGCCGGTGATGCTGGTGCACTCGGCGACCGCGCCGAACGCGGTGCTGCGCACGTTGCCGGCGCTGCCCCGCTCGCAGTGGCTGCCCAGTGTCGGCGCCGCGTGGGCCGCCTCCGCAGCGGTGACCAGCGTGTACGCCCCGGCCGAGCCGATGCCGGCGGATCAGCTGGGCAGTGGCCCGAGCGGTACCGACCCGCGTACCGAGGTGCTCGACCGGGCCGCGGCCCACCGGGACGAGCACGTGCTCAAGTTCGTGGACACCGCGCTGGACGCGCACGCCCGTACCGGTGATCCGGCCGTGCTGGTCGCCGCGTCCGACGTGATCACCCTGATCGACCGGGACACCTGAGCCGACGACGCAGACGAGCCCGCCACGACGGGTCGAAGACGGCGGAGGCGGACCGGACGGCTGACCGGTCCGTACCGGCCCGGGACAACGCAGGTACAGAAGGTAGTCAACGGATCACCAACGTTCCCGGGTCGGTGCGGCCGCCGTGGCGGGCGGTGCGTAGGCTCCGTCGGGTGTTCGTGGTCGACAGCGCAGTGCGGCGGGTGCCGGAACCGATCCGGTCGCTGATCATCAAGCACCACGAGGGACTCAAGTTCCTGATCGTGGGCGGTACCTGCTTCCTGATCACGGTCGCGATCAACTACGGCCTGAAGCTGACGATCCTGCACGAGAAGCCGGTGACGGCGCTGACCGTGGCGACCATCATCGCCACGATCGTGTCGTACATCCTGAACCGGGAGTGGTCGTTCCGCACCCGCGGGGGGCGCGAGCGACACCACGAGGCGCTGCTGTTCTTCCTGGTCAGCGGGCTGGGCGTGGGCGTCAACGACATCCCGCTGCTGATCAGTCGGTACGTGCTGGAGCTGCGCACCCCGGCCGTGTCGCTGCTGACCCAGGAGATCTCCGACTTCGTCAGCGGAATGATCCTGGGCACCCTGCTCGCGATGGGCTTCCGGCTCTGGGCGTTCCGGAAGTTCGTCTTCCCGCACGCGGGCGCCCGCCCGCGGCCGGACCGCACCACCCGGCTCACCGCCGTCCCCGACCAGCCCGACGACGAGGTCGCCTGAGCCTCCGCTCGGCCACCCCCGGCAGCCCGGCCGGCTCGGCGGCCTCCTTGCTCGGCGGTCTCGTGGGTCGGCGGGCAGCGAGTCGGCGGTTTCAGTGGGTTGGTGGGCTCAGTGGGTCGGCGGGCTCGCCCGGCTCGGCGGTAGGCATCCCGGCGGTACCGGGGGGTCAGCGGTAGGCGCCGAAGGCGGAGGCGGCGATCGCGGCCCGGGTCGCGGCGACCACCCGGCGGGCCGAGTCGTCCATCGCCTCGTCCACGGCGCGCCGGCGGGCGGCCCGCTCCTCGGCCGCCAGGTCCTCGTACGCGGGCGGGGCCGGACCGAGTTCGCGGCCCAGCGCGGCGAGCACCGCATCGGTCGGCGCCAGGTCCTGCGCCCAGGTCAACGCGTGCGTGAACCACGCCTCGGTGCGGCCCAGCACGCTGGGATCGACGAACTGGACCCGGTCGGTACGGAACAGCCCGAGCCGGCGCGCGGTGACCCGGCGGCACAGCCCGGTGCGCTCCAGCGACTCCAGGATCCGGACCGCCGCGTCGGGCGCGAACTGGCCCACCCACTCGGCGGCGGTGTGCGGCCGTGGTTCGCCGGCGAGCGTGTCCAGCACCGCGAGGTGCAGGGCACGGGCGTCGGGGGGCGGGCCACCGAGGTCGGCGACCTTGACCGTACCGCCGTCGGCGACGGTCACCGCCCCGCCGATCGCCGCCTCGGCGAGCAGCGCGCCGCCGAGCACCACGTCCAGCAGCCGCGGGTGGTAGCGGGTGCGGCCAGCCTCGTCGTGGCCGAGCACGAACAGCGCCTCGGGCAGCGGCAGGTGGCCGCGCGCCGAGGCGTCCCGCGGCTCGTACCGGCCCGGCCGGCTCACCGGCCCGCCTCCCTCGCGGGCAGCCCGGCTCCGGCGCGGCGACTCAGAGGCCGACGTGCGTTCATCGGCTCGACAGGTACTGCCGACCGAGGGCGCGGAGCCGCTCGTGCACCCCGTCGTACGCGGCGGCCGCGCCGACCGCGGCCAGGTACTTCTTGGCCACCTTGGCGACCATCGTGTAGTTCGTGTCGACGACGTTGCCGACCGGCGCCTGCCCGGCCTGCGCGATCAGCTGGTACGCGTCCAGGGTGTCCAGCCCGGTCAGCCCGGCCGACCAGGTGACCAGGTCGTGCTGGCTGATCCGGAAGGCGTCCTCCAGCGGCCGGGCGGAACCGGTGGACAGCAGCGCGTCGTCGGACTCCAGCCGCGGCCACGGGGTACCCACGCCCTTGATCAGGTCGACCGCGACCACGGTGTTCATCGCCGCCTCGACCGCGGCTCCGGTCACCTCGCCCTCGCCCTGCCGGCAGTGCCCGTCGCCGATGGCGAACAGCGCACCGGCCACGTTGACGCCCAGGTAGACGGTGACGCCGGCGCGCAGTTCCGGGGTGTCCATGTTGCCGCCGTGCGCGTCCGGAGTGATCGTCATCCTCGCCTCGCCGGCGGCCGGCGCCACCCCGACCGTGCCGTGCATCGGGTCCAGCGGCAGCTCGACGGTGTGCCCGGACCGGCTGGCGTGGTAGCGGACCACTCCGGCGGCCACGTCCACGTCGTACTTCCAGACCCGCTCCTCCAGCGGATCCTGCAGCGTGGCCGTGGTGTGCGTGGAGGTGAGTGCGCCGAAGTGCGGCAGCGTGGTGGTGACGGCCCAGTCCCGGGCCGGCGCGATCTCGACGAAGTGCAGGGCCAGCGTGTCGCCCGGCTCGGCACCGTCCACGTGGAACGGCCCGGTGACCGGGTTCAGGAACGGGAAGTTGCACACCTGGGAGGGCAGGTCGGCGGTGGAGCGCACCACGCCGCCGAAGCAGTCCTCGGTGTACATCGAGATCAGGTCGCCCGGCTTGACGTGCCGCACCGCGGGCCGCCCGCCGAACGTGTAGGCGTAGTCGCCGGCGCCCGGCCGGTACTCGATCAGCTCGCTCGCCATGCTGCCTCCCGCGGCGTCACACCGTCTCCTGGACCGGCTCGTCCTCGGCCATGCCCATGCTGGGCACCCGGGGCCGGCGGCCGAGAGCGTACAGCGAGGCGAGCACGATCAGGCCGAGCGTCAGCCAGGCCACGCCGAGGATCTGGGCGTTGTGGTCGGCGTTGACCTCCACCAGGACCAGGATCGCGATGCCGACCACCGGCACGACCAGGTGCACGAACACCCGCCGGCTGCGCTGCTTGATCAGGTGGTACACCACGACGCTCAGGTGCAGCAGCATGAACGCGGCGAGCGCGCCGACGTTGATCATCGAGCTGAGCAGCGCGATGCCGTCGTCCCGGCTGGACATGTACAGGCCGACGCCGAGGGTGACCAGCGCGGTCAGGAAGATCGCGTTGGTCGGCACCATCCGCTTCGGCGACACCCGGGCGAGGAACTTCGGCAACTGCCGGTCCCGGCCCATCGCGAACAGCAGCCGCGACGTCGCCACCTGCGCCACCAGCGAGTCGGCGAAACCCCAGGCGATCGCGGTGGTCAGCGCGGTCAGGGTGGACAGCCACGGCCCACCGGCGACCTTGGCCGCGTTGTAGAACGCGTTGTCCACGTCCCCCTTGATCTGCGCCGGGCCGGACACGAACATCGACGCCACCCAGGTCTGCACCATGAACAGCAGCCCGGCGAGGACCAGCGCGCCGATCAGCGCCCGGCCGACCTGGCGCGACTCGCCGCGGTTCTCCTCGGCCAGCATAGAGATGCCGTCGAAGCCGAGGAACGACAGCGCCGCCACCGACACCGCGCCGAACGCGACCGTGGTGGAGAAGTGGTGCGAGTCGAACAGCGGCTTCAGCGGGTCGCCGGTCGCCTTGCCGGTGGCCACGCCGTAGATGCCGACCGCGAGGAAGATCAGCAGTACGGCCAGCTCACCGACGAGCATCACCCGGGTGGTGACGGCGGTCAGCTTGATGCCGAAGAAGTTCACCGTGGTGTTGAACGCAAGGAAGATCAGCAGCCACGCCCACACCGGCACCCCCGGTACGAAGGTGGTCATGGCACTGCCGGCGACGAGGTAGAGCAGGCTCGGTACCAGGATGTAGTCGAGCAGCACCATCCAGCCGGCGACGAAGCCGACCGGCGGCGCGATGCCGCGCCCGGCGTACGTGTAGACCGAGCCGGCCATCGGGAACGCCTTGACCATCTGGGCGTAGGACGCCGCGGTGAAGACCATCGCGACCATGCCGATCCCGTACGCCAGCGTGACCATGCCGCCGGAGGCCTGGTACACGCTGCCGAAGATGCCGAACGGCGCGATCGGCACCATGAAGATCAGCCCGTAGAAGAGCAGATCGGGGAAGCTCAGGGATCGCCTGAGCTCCTGCTTGTACCCGAATCGCCGGAGATTGTCCTGCTCGAAGACCACGGCGCCGAACACTAGAACACCGCGTCGAGCTGCCGGGATACGTCCGGCGATCGAGGTTGTGCCACCCTCGTGCCTCTGCCGCCGATTGTCACCATCTGTGAAGGTGATTCGGGCCTATTGCCAGCATTAATCGGCTCTTACACCAGAATCTACTGCATTCCGTAAAGGGTGTGATTCACGCCACATGGTCACGAGGCGATCTCATCGAGATCACCGAGCGTGGCCCGATCCATCCGGGACGTCAGCGCGGTGCGGGCCACGCCATTCCCGGGGCCACCCGTCGCCGCGCACCGGAGCCGCCGTGGCAACCTGCGACCATGCGCTTCATCGTGTACGGCGCCGGCGCGATCGGCGGGGTCCTCGGCGGCCGGCTGCACCAGGCCGGGCAGGACGTGATGCTGATCGCCCGCGGCGAACACCTGCACCGGATCCGGCGCGACGGGCTCCGGCTCGAGGACCCGGAGACGACCGCCACGCTGCCGATCCCGGCCGTCGCCTCGCCGGCCGAGATCGACTGGCGGGACGGCGATGTCGTACTGCTGGCGATCAAGACCAACGGCACCGCCGCCGCGCTGGCCGACCTGGCCGCCGCCGCCGGCCCCGACGTCCCGGTCTGCTGCGTGCAGAACGGCGTGGCGAACGAGCGGCTCGCGCTGCGCCACTTCGGCACCGTGTACGGCGTGTGCGTGATGATGCCCGCCGGCCACCTGGAACCCGGGGTGGTACAGGCGTACTCGGTGCCCACCACCGGCATCCTCGACCTCGGCCGGTACCCGTCCGGCGTCGACGCCGGCGCCACCGCGCTCGCCGAACGGCTCGCTGCCGCCACGTTCGTCGCGCAGCCGCGGCCGGACATCATGCGCTGGAAGTACCGGAAGCTGCTGATGAACCTGGCCAACGCCGTCGGCGCGCTCGTCGCCGACGACGACAGCGACGAGGCGGTGACGCTGATCGACGCGGCCCGCGCCGAGGGCGAGACGGTACTCGCCGCCGCCGGCGTCGACGTGGTCTCGATGGCGGAGGACCGGGAACGGCGCGGCGAGATCCTGCGCATCACCCGGTTCGGCCGCACGCGGGCGGGCTCGTCGTCGTGGCAGAGCCTGTACCGGGGGACCGGCAGCGTCGAGACCGACTACCTCAACGGCGAGATCGTGCTGCTGGGCCGGCTCACCGGCGTGCCGACCCCGGTCAACGAGTTGCTGCGCCGCCGCAGCAACGAGCTCGCCCGTACCGGCGGCGCCCCCGCCTCGCTCCGCGCCGCCGACCTGCACGCCGCCCTCGGCGGCTGACACCACAGGTTCCACGGCGATCGCTCCCGGCCGAGTCGGTCCGGCTACACCGGGTCGGCTGGAGCCGAGCCCGGCTGCCGGTTGTGGAACTCGGCGGTGATCGTGGCGACGAGCGCCGCGGTTTCGATCATGCGGCGCCACAGCGCGGGATCGAGGATGTCGCGGCTCCTGTAGTAGGCGAGGAACCAGCCGTCGACGACCTCGGCGTTGGCGGGGTGGCTCTCGTTGGTCAGCACGCCGATCAGCGCGTCGGTGAAGAACTCGCGGGCGACGCGGCCGGTACCCGGTCGGCAGATCAGCCGCGGCCGGTGCCTCGACGGCAGCGTGGGGTCGTCAGCGAGGACGTCGGTACCGAAGTGGGGGTCACCCTGCGGGTAGATCGACCTGCCGCAGTCGAAGCTGACACGCGGCAGGTCGATGTCGAGCCGGACGCCAAGGTAGCGGACCGTGAACGAACTGTTCTTGCCGAACGACCGGTAGCAGGTGGCGACCTCGACGGGCCGCCCGCCCTGATCCCACTCGACCAGGTCCGACAACGACTGGTACTGCGGGTTGCTGTGCGGCCGAAGCGCGCCCGGCCGGGAACGCGGCGTGGCGGCCGGCTGCACGTCGAATTCGTTGGCCTGGGCGAACGCGATCAACTGGGCGCTGCGCCGCCAGCCCCGATGGTCCTTCAGGACGAACAGCACGTACAGGCTCCCGAAGCCGAGCACGACGATTCCGGTGCAGAAGAGGCCCGCGAGCCAGTCGCCGATGTCACCGCCCTGTGCGCCGTGCACGATCGTGACGATGACGAAGATCAACGTCAGGAATCCGCCAACGAGGCCGACCGCGATCCGCCGGTTGCCCGCGGCGCCGCGCACCTCCGTTGCGGTCTTCTTACCGAACGCACCGGCGAGCGCCTCCCGCCGCACCGCGTCGGCCTCGGCCGGGGAGGGGCGTGCGGTCAGCGGCGCGTAGTCGACCGTGCTCGGGTCCATGCGCCACACGGTAACCACTTCCGGTCCTGTACGGCTGCCGCGACCGGTGCGCCCCGATCGTCACGTGTCGATGCGGCGGTGGCCGACCAACAGCAGGGCCCAGGAAAGCGGCCGATCCGGACGGTACCCACCGCGCGGCGTTCGCCGGCGTCAGCCGCCGGCGAACGGGGGGAGCACGTCCACCGTGCACCCACCGGTCAGCTTCCGCTGGGCCCGGTAGGTGATCTCCGTGCTGCTTCCCGGCCACAGCACCGTAACGCCGCCGTACGCGACCTTCTCCGTGCCGGGGACGAGGTCCCGGTAGTGGGCATCGCCGCGCGGCGCGATCGTGGCAGACGACCACTCGCGGCCGACGTGCTCCGAGATCTTCGCGGTCTGGCTGGTGTTGTTGTGCGCGGTCCAGATGGTGACCCATCGCCCCGCCAGGGTGTCGCGGGTCGTCTTTCCGGACACGGTGATTCGTTCGTCGCCGGCGAGCGCCGGTGCCGCGAGCGCCATCGGCGCCACGACGGCGGCGCAGGCCACGGCGAGTGCGGCCGTGACCCTGCGCAGCATGCGAGAGGGGGTTTCACGGGGATCTCCAGCCCACCGCCCGCCGACGCTGCCCGCTGTGGCCGGCTGGGGTGGTCGGAGGCGATGCCCGACGCGCGTTGTCGTCACGCCGTCGGCACCGACTCCACCGTTCGGCCGATACGGCGCGCAGCGCGGCGTTCCGGCGCGACGCGGCGCTCGGGCAGGCTCGGCGCAGCCGAACGGGCCGGACGCCGCCGCGCGGCGCATCGCCGCCGCGCGGCACATCCCCGCCGCGCGGCGCGCTCAGTTCTGCCGGTGGTACCACCTGCCGACGGTGACGCCGCCGGTGCTCGACACCGGATCGCCGGTGATCGACACCGCGCCGCCGGACTGCGTGACGAGGTGCAGCCCCGAGTAGGTCCGTTCCGCCCCGGCACTGGGTTCGGAGACCGTGGCGACGTCGAACAGCACCGTCTGGTGTGGACGGACGGTCCCGCCGTACGCCTTCGCTGGGCCACCGTCGAAGTAGGTACCGTGGCCGGCCGGCAGCCGGCAGTACTCCGGATCCGCCTGCGCGCTCCCGCCACAGAGGTAGGTCAGCTCGGGGTACTTCTCGGGCAGCGTGCAGGGCTTCGCCCCGGAATAGGTCATCGAGACCGTGAACAGTGCATGCCCGCCGCCAACACCGCCGGCGTCGATCGTCGCGGCCGTCATCGCATCGAGATCGCACTCGGCGCTGGCACCGCCGTCGGACGGTCCGCGGCTCTGCCCCCCGTCCGGCCGCTCCGACAGCGAACCGGTCGGGGATGGCGTGTTCCGCCGCGACGGGCTCGCCCGGTGCGACGGGCGGTGCGACGCGGTCGCCGATCGGGTCGGCGACACCGCCGGGTGCCCGGTCGGCGCCGAACCCCAGCCCGCCGCGTACGCGGTGCCGCCGAGGCCGGCGATCGCGAGCGTCACGGCGGACGCGACCGCGACGATGCGGTGCCGGCGGCGGCGTTCGGCACCGGCGCGGATCTCGCCCGGATGCTTCAGTCTCGTGTTCATCGCGAGTCGTGCGGATCCGGCGCGCAGTGCCCGTTCGAAGCGGTCAGCCATGGTTGGCCACCTCCGAGACTCCGGCGGTCAGTTCGGCAGTGAACTCGGACAGGTGTGGGGCCAGCGCCTGCCGGCCGCGCGTCAGCCGGGCCCGCACGGTACCGACGGCGACGCCGGTCTCGGCGGCGATCTCCGGCACCGACAACCCGACCAGGTGGTACAGCACGACAGCGCGCCGCTGGTCGGGCGCGATCCGGCGCAGGGCCGCGACGATCGCCACGTAGTCCGGGTCGGCACCGGGCAGATCCTCCGGTACGCCGTGCCGCCGATGCGCGGTGAGCCGGTTACGCGCCTTGCGCCAGGTACTCACGGCGATGCGGAAGGCGATCGTACGGACCCATGCTTCCGGGCTGTCGTACCCGGCCACCCTGTCCCAGTGCTGCCACGCCCGCGCGTACGCCTCCTGCGTGATGTCCTCGGCGTCCGCCCGGTTGCCGACCATCGCGTAAACGTGGCTGGTGACGCGAGGCGCGGTGCCCAGGTAGAAGGAGTCGAAGTCGCGCGAATCGCGCACACGCTCCCCTCTCGGGACGTGGGCCGGGTCCTTCGGCCGCCGGCCTCACCCTCTTGTCACGCCCGAGTGGTGCAATTGCTGCGTGATGTCGGGGAAAATTCCCCCCGAAACCGGTTCATCACCGACAGCAGTGTCAGCCGCCGGCGAACGGGGGGAGCACGTCCACCGTGCAGCCGACCCGCAACCTCGCCTGATGGTCGTGTGCGGCGACGCCGTCGACCAGGAACGACGCCGCGCCGAGGACCCGGCCGAGCCCGTCGCCGTGCCGGTCGGCGAGGCCGGTCAGCAGCTCACCGAGGCTGTCGGCCCGCACCTGCTCGCTGGCCGTACCGGCGGCGGCGCGGGCACCGGCGAAGTAACGAACGGTGACCACCTCAGCCGCCGATCGCGGACATCGGCCGGGACGGCTGCAGGAACGACGGATCGTTGATCGCGTGCCCCGGCGCCTTGCCCCACATCGCCGTCCGCCAGGCCGCCGCGAGCTCCTCGTCGGTGGCGCCGCCGCGCAGCCCGCCACGCAGATCGGCCTCGTCCCGGCTGAACAGGCACGACCGCACCTGCCCGTCGGCGGTCAACCGGGTCCGGTCGCAGTCACCGCAGAACGGCCGGGTCACCGAGGCGACGATGCCGACCCGGGCCGGGCCGCCATCCACCAGCCAGGTCTGCGCCGGAGCGCTGCCTCGCTCTCGGTCGTCCGGCGCCAGCTCGTGCCGGGACGACAGCCAGGCCAGGATCTCGTCCGCGGTGACCATCCGGTCCCGCCGCCAACCGTGCTGGGCGTCCAGTGGCATCTGCTCGATGAACCGCAGCTCCAGCCCGTGTTCCAGCGCGTAGTCGAGCAGCTCGGGCGCCTCGTCCTCGTTGAGGTCCCGCAACAGCACCGTGTTGACCTTCACGGGGGTCATTCCGGCCTCGGCCGCCGCGGCGATCCCGGCCAGCACGTCGGGCAGCCGGCGCCGGTGGGCCAGCGTCTCGAACCGGTCCGGCCGCAGCGTGTCCAGCGAGACGTTCACCCGGTCCAGCCCGGCCGCGCGCAGCGGCCCGGCCAGCCGAGCCAGCCCGATCCCGTTCGTGGTCAACGCCAGCTCCGGCCGCGGCGACAGCGTCGCCAGCTCGGTGACGATGTCGACGAGCCCCGGCCGCAGCAACGGCTCACCGCCGGTCAACCGGACCTGCCGCACGCCCAACCGCTCCACGGCGATCCGGCACAACCGGACCACCTCGGCGTCGGTCAGCAACTCCTGCCGGGGCAGCCAGGGCAACCCCTCCGGCGGCATGCAGTAGCTGCACCGCAGGTTGCACCGATCGGTCAACGACACCCGCAGATCGGTCGCCACCCGACCAAACTGGTCGACCAGCGTC
This sequence comes from Actinocatenispora sera, assembly GCF_018324685.1. Lineage (NCBI taxonomy): Bacteria > Bacillati > Actinomycetota > Actinomycetes > Micromonosporales > Micromonosporaceae > Actinocatenispora > Actinocatenispora sera. Next base: position 1,152,010 of record NZ_AP023354.1, read on the forward strand.
AACGCCTTACGAGTCTCGACCGTCACCCCCCGACCGTATCGCGCGCCGGGGGTCTGTTCCAGGATCCCGCCAGTTGGCGGCACCCTGGTGCCACCGTTCCGGGCCCTGGCGAAACCCCCGAGGGGTGTTTGAGCAGACCCTCAGGCCGGGAGGTACGCGTCCAGCCAGCGCGCGGTCTCCGCGTAGACCCGTTCGCGGACCGGCTTGGCCGAGAGCACCAGGTCGTGCATTCCGCCCTCGATCCGGAGCAGCGTCACGTGCCGACCGAGCTTCGGCGACCAGCGGGCGATCTGGTCGGCGTCCAGGACGGTGTCGAACCGCTGCGCCTCCTCGTTCCAGCTGCGCGGGAACCGGCTGCCGGTCGAGCACATCACCAGGACGGGGCAGCGGATGTCGAGCCCGTAGTGCACCCACCGGTGGGCCCGGCGCACCGCTCGGAACCAGCCGGCCCGGACCGGGAACCCGCCCAGCGGCTTCCAGACGGTGTCGAAGTCCCATTCGCCGTGCTGCTCGTGGTGCAGGCTGTACCCGTACACCCCGGCCTCGTTGGCCCGGACCACCGCGCTCGGCTTGAGCTTGCCGATCACGTCGAGTGCCTCGGTGCCCGGCGTGCGCACCAGCCAGGAACCCTGCATGTCCAGCCACGGGCTGTTCAGGACCACGGCGTCGATCAGGCCGCGCTCGCGCACCCAGTGCGCCCAGATCGCGGCGATCAGGCCGCCGGTGGAGTGCGCGTTCAGCATCACCCGCCGGGCGCCGTGCTCGGCCCGGATGATCCGCACCGCCTCGTCCAGCTCGGCGAAGTAGTCGCGCAGGTCGGTGATGTATCCGGGGGTCTGGTGCTCGCGCAGCGAGCGACCGTACTTGCGCAGGTCGAGCGCGAAGAAGTCGCTGCCCCGGGCGGTGTGGAAGTCGGCCAGCTCGGTCTGGAAGAAGTAGTCGGAGAACCCGTGCAGGTAGAGCACGGCGTCACCGGTCGGCGTGGCGGTGGGGCGGTGGTGCACCAGGGTGGCGACGACCTCGCCCTCGTCGTCGTCGGGCAGCGGGATGGTCCGGGCCGTGTAGCCGGACCCGAGCACGTCGTCGGCCGGCTCGTCCGAGATCGGCAGGGCGCGCTCGGTCACCTCGTCGCTCATGCCGCACAGTGTGCCACCGGACGGCACGTACGCCACGAATGCGTTGCGGCGGATCACAGGCACCGCAACGGTCTGCCACGGCCGAACCACGCCGTGCCGGTAGTGGGCGCGCGACGGACGGGCTCAGTGCACGGCGGCGAGGCGAAGGCGGCTCCACAGCGGCAACCGGGTGCGCTGCGCCTTCTTCTCGGACAGCTCGCGCTGCACGTCGGCCTTGGCCTTCTTGCCGGCCCAGCTGCGGGCGTCGGCGAAGTATCCCTTGGGGTCCTTGAGCAGGCGGGAGGCGCGGTCGCGCGGACTCTGGTCGACATCCCGCGCCTCGTCGTGTGCGGTCGAACCGAGGAACGGCGCGCCGCATGCTTCGATCAAGCTCGACACCGGAGACCCCCATCCAGAACCGATCGGGTCCAGCCTGCCATGACCTCGCCGACGTCGCCAACGCAACGGCGTTCGTCCGCACGTTGCCACGCACACTAATGCGCACTTGTCGAGTGGACTGTCCTAGATCCGTCAGCTCCGAGCCTTGAAATCCGCCCGTTCGTGTGAGCGGGCGATCACCGGTTCAACCCGGCCGCCAGCAGCTCGCCCAGCAGCCGGACCAGCTCGCGGTCCTGGTCGTGCAGCGCGCCGCACTCCTCGGTGTCCACGGTCAGCAGGCCGAACTGGCGCCGCGCGGTCACCACCGGTACGCAGATCAGCGACCGGTGCTTGTGGTCGTCGGTGACCCAGCCGGGCGGCGCCTGCACGGTCAGGTCCGGGTAGAAACCGTCGGTGTCGGTGTCGATCAGGTGGAACGCGGCGTCGCCCAGCGGGGTACCGGCGACGAACTCGACGGTGCCCGGCTCGGCCCGGCCGTAGTAGCCGACCAGCTCCAGCCGGCGGCTGCGGCCACCGACCGCACGGAAGTAGCAGGCCCGCGCGCCGTCCGGGGCGACGAGCTCGCACGCGGCGGCGAGGACGATCTGGCGGGCCTGTCCCTGCAGCTGGTCCAGGTCACCGCCGCGCGGCCGGGCATCGCTGATCTCGCCCAGCAGGTACGCGAGCGGGGTGAGGACCCGGCCGACCACGATGCGCATCTGCTGGGTGGCGCGTTCGGCGATCTGCCGGGCGTCGGTGGCCCGCACCGACGCGGCGCGCTCGGCGTACATCGGCAGGCCGACGGAGACGGCGGTGAACGCGGCCGCGCCGGCGAGCAGCAGCCAGAAGGGCCAGCCGGCCGTCTGGCTCGCCGCCGAGCCCAGAGCGAACGCGCCTACCGCCGAGCAGATCGCGATCGGACGGTAATGGCAGACAACCCCGGACGAAAGGCGCGACATAATGCCACTTACCGTAGCCGCACGGTACGACAAGAGTCACTCCCCGGGAGTTGCGACACGGGTCACGGGCCGGCGAATCGTACATTGTCTGATTGATCCGAGCCGATCGGCGGTATGAAAACAGGTATGAAGCCGGTACGGAGCCTCGCCCACGCCATGCTCGCCTCGGTGTTCGTGTCGGGCGGGATACACACCCTGCTGCACCCCGAACACGCGGCCAAACAGGCCGAGCCGGTGAGCGCGCGGCTCGCCGCCGCCACCGAGCACACCGCGCCGTGGTTGCCCACCGGTCCGGTCGCCGTGGTACGGGCGAACGCGGCGGTCCAGGTGGGCGGCGCGGCGCTGCTCGCGAGCGGCCGACTGCCCCGGCTGGCGGCGCTCGCGCTGGCCGCCTCGCTGGTGCCGACGACCGTCGTAGGGCACGCCTGGTGGCGCTACCAGGACCCGGCCCAGCGGTCCAACCACCGCAACCACTTCCTCAAGAACGTGGCGATCCTCGGTGGTCTGGCGCTGACCGCGGTGGACACCCAGGGTCGACCGGGGCTGGGTTGGCGCGCCTCGCACGCCACCGAGACCGCGGCGAAGCGGGTCGGCCGGCTGCGCCGCCGCGCCGTCGAGCGCGTCACGCCCTGACCGCTCGTACCGCCCGGCCACGAACCGCGCGGCGACGCCCGGCGGCACTCGGTTTCCGGCAACCGATCGGCTACGCTTCGCTGGCATGGCGCCCATCGGACACCGCATCGCGTTGATGGTTGTCGTCGGCCGTGGCGGTGCGCTGTTGATGCAGCTGCGCGACGCCGCCGCCCGGGTCGACCCGAGCCGGTGGTCACCACCCGGCGGCCACGTGGAATCCGGTGAGACCGCGGAGCAGGCGGCCCGGCGCGAGTTGACCGAGGAGACCGCGCTGACCGCGACCGGACCGGTGCACCCGGTGGCGGAGGGGACCATGCCCGACCGGGTCAGCCCCGGCCGGGTGGTCGCCTGGCACGTGTTCGCCACCGCGCTGCCCGTCACCCGCGACGACGTGCGGCTGGGCGAGGGGCAGGCGCTGGAGTTCGTCGCGGCGGACAAGGTGCCGCAGTTGGACCTGACCGACATCGCCCGCCAGGTGCTGCCGCCGTTCCTCGGCTCCGACGCCTACCGCCGGCTGGCCGCGGCGACCGAGTGACCGAACGCGACAGCCTGCCGCCGAGTCGTCGACTCAGCGCTGGGCGATCGGCGGTTCCGGGGTCGGCCACAGCGGCGGGAACGCCTTGTCCTCGGCCAGGTAGTCGGCCACCGGGCGGTTGGAACTGCGCAGCATCGCCGCGTAGTCGAGCCGCGCGTTGCGCTCCTCGTCGAGGATCTGACCGACCTCCTCGGTCGACCCGCTGCCCAGTTCCAACATGCTGTGCACCTGCTGGACCGACTGCCACCAGCGCCGGTAGGCATCCATCAGCCCACGCGCGACCAGTGGTGGATCATCCTGGACTGCCGTTTCGGCGGCAGCCTGCGTCGCAACCATGCTCATCTGCACTCCCCCCACATGCATTCCACCATCGGGCGGCGATGGCGCCGGTTGCGGACTCCGCCCCCGGAGTCACCTCAAACCGAAACGCCGCCCACCGGGCGCTCGCCGTTCCAACACCGAACCATGTGCACTGTCTGGTCGACACCCGAACCGAGCCGGGCGGCAAGCCGCATAGTACGACGTGCCAACCAGCGACACCATAGGCCGCCGGACGGCGCGATGGGTAACACAATGGCCCCGTTGGAGGGAAGCGGAGGTCAAGTGTCGGGTTTCTGACCCAACGGCGCGAATCGGTGCGCTAACGCGTTAGAGCATCGTTACCGTTCGACGCGACGGAAAGCTGCCGGCCGCCACGATAACCCGTCATCGTGCAACCGTCCATTCCGGACAGAGGCGCGTCAGGGGCAGTTGACCCACTCGTCGGTACCGTCCGCGAACAGCTGGTGCTTCCACACCGGTAGGTGCGCCTTCACCTCGTCCACCAGCTGCCGGCAGGCGTCGAACGCGGCCCCCCGGTGCGCGCAGGCGACCGCCACCACCAGCGCCGCGTCCCCGATCGCGAGCGGGCCGACCCGGTGCCCGACCGCCACCGCCTGCAGCTCCGGGCAGTGCACCACCACGTCGGCCACCACCTTGCCCAGCACGTCGGCCGCGCTCGGATGCCCTTCGTACGTCAGCTCCCGGACGGTACGACCGTGGTCGTGGTCGCGCACCACGCCGGCGAACGAGACCACCGCCCCCGCGGCACTGCGGGACACCGCTTCCTCGAACTCCGCCGGTACCAGCGGTTTCTCGGTCACCTCGACCCGGACCAGCTCGGTCACCACGACACCTCCCGGGCACCCCCGCGGGGCGCGGTCATGGCCGTTCCCCGGCACTGAGCGGGAACGGCAGGAACTCGGCCGGCTCGCCGGCGCGGCCGGTGGCGCCCGGCGGTACCAGCACGAAGCCGTCCGCCCAGGCGAGCCCGCGCAACATCGCCGATCCGTTGTGGGGCAAGGGGTACGCCAGTCCATCCGGTTCCAGCCGGGCGAGCGCGAGGTGGGTGTCGTCGCCGCGGCCGGCGATCTCGGCGCCGAGCCGGACCCGGCTCAACCGCGGCACCGATCGCCCGGTCAGCCCGGCGACCAGCGGCCACACCAGCGTCAGCAGACCGATCACGGCCGACTGCGGGTTGCCCGGCAACCCCGCCACGAACCGGCCGCCGGGAAGCTTGGCCAGCACCATCGGGAAGCCGGGCCGGACCGCGACGGTGTCCACCACGTACTCGGCGCCGAGCTGCGCGAGCGCCGGATGCAGGTGGTCGACCGGACCGCGCATGGTGCCGCCGGTGGTGCACACCAGCTCGTGCGAACCCGCCGCGGTCGCGATCGCCTCCACGTGCGCGTCGAGCGTGTCGCCGACCGGCGTCAGCCGAGCGGAAACCGTTGGCAGCGCACCGATCCGCGCCAACCAGCCGGGCAGTTGCGGGCCGAGCGAGTCGCGCACCAGGCCGCGACCCGGCAGGCCCTCGGTGAGCAACTCGTCACCGAACACCAGCACCGTGGCGCGGGGCGGGCGGCGCACCAGCAGGTCATCGTGCCCGCACTGGGCGGCGACGCCGACCACCCCGGGCGTCACCGGGGTACCGGCCGGGAGCAGTTCCTCGCCCTTGACCGCCTCCTCGCCCGGGACCCGCCACTCCGGCGTCGGCCTGCGCGGCTGGCCGGAGACCAGGCCGTCGGCGCTCCGGGTCGAGTCCTCGACCCGGATGATCTGGTCGGCACCGGGCGGCACCATCGCACCGGTGGCGATCTCCACCGCCATACCGTCGGCCAGCGCGACCGCGACCTGGCCGGCGAGCACCCGGCCGGACACCCGCCACGGCCCCGCCCCACGCACCGCGTACCCGTCCACGCTGGCCGTGGTGAACGCCGGCAACGGGGTACGGGCCCGGACCGGTTCGGCGAGGGTCGCGCCGGTGGCGTCGGCCAGCGCCAGCCGGACCGGCTCCGGCGGTGCCGCCGCCCCGGCGGTATGTGCGGCGGTCCGGGCCGCCGCCCAGCCGACGGCACCGTCGCCATCGGCGCCGGTGCCGGGAGCCCCCGTTCCCGGACCGCCGGCAGCACTGGCGCCGGGCTTTCCGGCAGCGCTGGCACGCGAACCGCTCGCCGCGCCGGTGGCGGGGCCGCCGGGAGCCAGCGACGTGGTCGGCTCGCCGGCGCCCGGCGACGTGGCGGTCGGCCCGTCCGGTGAGCGCGGATGGTCGCCGCCCCGGAGCTGGTCGACCGCGTGGGCCAGGATCGGGCCGAGTACGACGAGGCCGTCGGCGACGGCACCGCGCGAACCGGCCAGGTTGACCACCAGGGTGCGGCCGGCGACGCCGGCGATGCCGCGGGACAGCGCCGCGGTCGGCACCTTTCCCACCCCGTACGCCCGGACCGCCTCGGCGATGCCGGGGATCTGGTAGTCGACCACCCGGGCGGTCGCCTCCGGGGTGCGATCGGTGGCGGAGACGCCGGTACCGCCGGTCGTGAGGACGACGTCCACCCGCGCGGCGACCGCCTCGCGCAGGGCCCGCTCGACCGGGTCCCCGTCCGGTACCACCACCGGCTCGGCCACCGTGGCGCCCAGCTGGCGCAGCCCGTCGACGAGCACCGGCCCGGTGGTGTCGGCGTACCCGCCGGACGAGGCGCGGTTGGAGGCCACGATGACCCGGGCCTGGAAGTCGGTCACGGCTGCCTCCCGTCGTCGGCCGGGCGGATCCAGGTACCGGTCTTGCCGCCGTCCTTGCGCAGCACCCGGACCGCGTCGATGCGCGCCGCCGGGTCGACCGCCTTGATCATGTCGATCAGCGCGAGACCGGCGGCGAGCACCGAGGTCAGCGCCTCCATCTCGACGCCGGTGCGGTCCGCGGTCCGCACCGCCGCCCGTATGTCCACTGTGGACTCTTGTGGCTCGAGGTCGATGACCACGCCGTGGATGGCGATCGGATGGCACAGCGGGACGAGGTCCGGCGTGCGCTTCGCCGCCATGATGCCGGCGATCCGCGCCACCCCCAGCGCGTCGCCCTTGGCCAGTCCGTTCGTTCGGATCAGGTCGAGCACCTCGGTCGTGGAACGCACCACGCCGGCAGCGACGGCACTGCGGACGGTGACGTCCTTGCCGGAGACGTCCACCATCCGGGCCGCGCCCGTCTCGTCCACATGGGTCAGGCCGCTGGACTCGGTCACACGACGAGCCTACGCAGCCCGGCCGGCCTGGACCGACACGGCGGGCGAATCGGTACGCCCCACCGCGCCACCGGCGGGCCCGGCGCCCAGGGACCGAGCCGTTTCCTCCCAGGAAGTGATCATCTGTCATCCTTTTCGCACATGGCCCTGCCATAGACGGCTATCTATGCTGACGGTGTTCCTCCTGCCGGAGATGGCGGTGCCCCGGCCCGCCCCGCGACGCAACGGGCCGCATGCACCGGCCACGACGCGCGCGACGTTGGGGGGCGGTCGTGACGACGCCGCGAAAACGGGCATGCACCTCGCGCTCCTCGTACCGCGCCGCTGGGCTGCCGCCGACATGCGACCGCCGATGCACCGGCACACACTCCCGAGACGTACCGAAGGGGGTCCGTCGTGCGCGAACACAACTGGAGCTGAACAACCCGGGCAACGCCCCGACCAGCAGAAAGGGGCACGCCATGCGCGAACACAACTGGAGCTGAGGGCCTCGGACCCGTTCTGACCAGCGGAAGGGAGACCGCCGTGCGCGAGCACAACTGGAGCTGAGCCGATGTCGCAGCCGGCAACACGAGCAGGAAGGGGCACGCCATGCGCGAGCACAACTGGAGCTGAACACCTCGGACTCGCCCTGACCAGCGGAAAGGAGACCGCGATGCGCGAACACAACTGGAGCTGAGCCGATGTCGCAGCCGACAACACGAGCAGAAAGGGGCAGGCCATGCGCGAGCACAACTGGAGCTGACCCGCCGACACCGACACGACGAGCAGGAAGGACATCTCGTGCGCGAACACAACTGGAGCTGAGCCGATGTCGCAGCCGACAACACGAGCAGGAAGGGGCACGTCATGCGCGAGCACAACTGGAGCTGAACACCCGGACACCGTCCTGACCAGCGGAAAGGAGACCGCGATGCGCGAGCACAACTGGAGCTGACCGGCGCCCCATCGGCCATGTCGTACGAAAGGAGACGCCGTGCGTGAACACAACTGGACCTGACGACGAACTGTGGTGTTGTCGAACAGTCACTTACGTCGATCCGCGCATCCGCGTAGGATCTGCGCATCCGTCACCCGCTTCGCCCCGGGGACCTGCCACCGTGAGTACTGCCGACGCCGCCACGGCCCGCAACGCCACCCTGCGCCGCTACATCTTCGGACACGCCGCGCTGGCGCTCGGCGTGCTCCTGGTCGCCACCGCCAAGCTGCCCGGCCCGGCCGGCGCGCTGTGGCTCGCGGTGGGCATGCTCGCGCTGTACACGGTGGCCGGGCTGGCCCCGGTGCAGCTGCGGCTGCGCAGCCAGGGCGTGCAGTTCGCCTGGGGCGAGGCAGCCGTCATCATCGGGTTGGTCGTGCTGCCACCGAGCACGATGATCTGGGCGGCGGCGTTGGGGCGCCTCGCCGCCGAGCTGATCGGTCGCCGCCCCGCGGACAAGCTCACCCTCAACGTCGCGAAACAGGTCGTCGCGGTGACGGCGGCGGCAACCCTGAGCTACCTGGTGGCCGGCACCCGGGTGGATCCGTTCAGCGTGCGTGGCGCGGTCGCGCTGGTCGCCGCGACCGGGGTGTACGCGCTGTTCGCCGCGCTGTCGGTGAGCATCGCGATCGCCCTCGCCAACGGGACGCGGCTGCGGCTGATGCCGCTGCACCGGGTCGAGTTGATCGCGATCAGCGGCAACATCGCGATCGCGTTCCTCATCCTCGCCGTGCTGCGGTTCGACCCGCGGCTGCTGTTCGCGATCCCGCCGATGATCGTCTTCCTGCGGCTGGCCTACGCCTACCGGCTGCGCACGCACACCGAACGGGAGGCGTGGCAGCGGCTGGCCGCGGCGACCGACCGGTTCAGCGAGGTCGACCTGGCCCAGGTGTTGGGTACCGCGGTGACCGGCGCCGCCGAGCTGTTCGGCGCCGACGAGGTCGAGGTGCTGGTTCGGCTGGGTACCGAGCCGGACGGCCTGGTCCGCGGCGACGCGCAGGGCGTGTCCTGGGCGGGCCCGGCCGCCGACGCACCCGCCACCGGCGAGGCCGAGACGATCGAGACGCCGCTCGGCGGGACCGACGCCGACGCCGGACCGGGGGAGCTGCGGCTCCGGTTCGCGGGCACGGTGCGGCTGAGCGACAGCGAGCGGTACGCACTGCGTACCTTCGCCGCCGCCCTGGGCACCGCGCTGCGCAACGCGTACGCGTACGCCGAGGCGCAGCGACGCGCGGCCCGGCACGCCTACGACGCGGCGCACGATCCACTCACCGGCCTGGCCAACCGCCGGTACCTGCTGGACGTGGGCGAGCAGGTGCTGTCCGAGCGGCCGGCGCGCGGCACCCAGGCGATGGTGCTGATCGACCTGGACCACTTCAAGGAGGTCAACGACACCCTCGGGCACTCCGCCGGGGACGAGGTGTTGACCGCGATCGGCCGGCGGCTGGCCACCGCGGCCGGCGCCGACGACATCGTGGTACGGCTCGGGGGCGACGAGTTCGCGGTGCTGTTCGTGGCGCTGCCGGCGCCCGCGCTCGCGGTGCACCGGGCCCGGCAGATGCTGGCCACGCTGGACCCGCCGATCGAGGTCGACGGCATCCGCATCACCGTCGGCGGCAGCGCCGGCGTCGCGCTCGCCCCGGTCCAGGGCGGGGTCGGCGAGCTGCTGCGCCGCACCGACGTGGCGATGTACCAGGCGAAGCGGGAGGGCAGCCGGCTCGCCGAGTACGTCCGCCAGCGCGACACCGCCGACGTCGGCCGGCTCGCCCTCGGCGGTGAGCTGCGCGCGGCGCTGCACGGCAACCAGTTCGCCCTGCGGTACCTGCCGATCGTCGAGCTGAACTCAGGCCGGATCAGCGCCGCGGAGGCGCTCGCCCGGTGGGAACACCCGTACCGGGGGGAGATGGCGCCGCGGCAGTTCCTCACCGCGATCGAGCGCTCCGACCTGTTGCCGGAGTTCACCGAGCTGGTGCTGGACACCGCGCTGGAGGCCGCGTACCAGTGGGCCGAGGCCGGGCACCCGATCGGCGTCGCCGTGAACCTGTCCCCGCGCAGCCTGCTCGACCCGGACTTCCTGCGCGTCGTGCAGCGGCGGGTCACCGCGAGCGGGGTACCGCCCGAGCAGCTCACCCTGGAGCTGACCGAGACGCGCAACCTGAGCCGACTGGACGTCGTCGACGAGACCCTGCGCGGGCTGCGCGAGCTGGGGGTGCGCATCGCCCTGGACGACTTCGGTACCGGCAGCTCCTCGCTGGGCATGCTGGCCCGGGTGCCGGTGGACGAGCTGAAGATCGACCGCAGCTTCGTCGCCGGCCTGGTCACCTCGCCGGAGCCGGCCGCGGTGGTCCGCGCCGCGATCGACCTCGGCCGCAGCCTCGACCTGTCGGTGGTGGCCGAAGGGGTGGAGAGCCAGCGGCAGCGGGCGCTGCTGTTCGAGCTGGGCTGCCCGTGCGGCTCCGGCTACCTGTTCTCCCGGCCGGTGACCGACGCCAGGATCGGCGAACTGCTCGCGGCGGAGACCCCGCTGGCACCGCCGATGTCCGCGGACGCGCAGGTCATCCGCATCCCACCGGGCCGGCTGACCCGCAGCAACCGACACCGTCTGTAACCCGCGACCCCGAACCCGCGCCGGCGACCGTGCCGGTTCGGGCCACCACCGGCGCCGGGGCGGTTCCGGCCGTCGCCGGCCGGGGCGATCGGCGGTGCGGCGGGACGGGTCGTACCGGGAGTGCGAGGCCGGTGGGAGCGATGCCAGACTGACCGGCGTGACGCTGACCGGAATCGCCCGCGCAACGCACCGGGCCGGCCGGGGCACGGTGGTCGACATCGCGCTGTACGCGGTTTCCGCCGGCTATGCCGGCATCATCGCGTTCAACACCGGGATGCCGGCGCACGCCCAGTGGGGCCGGATCGCGGTGTTCGGCTACCTGGCGCTGACCGTGCTCGCCGTCGTCCAACGGTTCGCCGGCCGCGGCCTGGCCCGGCCCGCGGTACGCATGGTGCTGGTGTTCGCCGGCTGGGCCGCCACCACGCTGCTGCCACTGCTGATCGAGGCGGCCCAGCGGGCCGCCGGTGCCAGCGGCCGGGCTCAGGACGAGGTGACCGTCGTCGAGATGGCCGGGGCACGGCTCGTCGACACCGGCAGCCCGTACCTGTCCCACGACGGCATCGTCGGCGCGCTGCCGTCGCTCGGCTACCTCGCCTACGTGCCGTACAACCCGGGCATCGCGGTGTTCGGGCTGCCCCGGCGGTACGCGGGGGACCAGTGGTGGACCGACGCCCGGGTCGGCTTCGCCCTGGTGACCGCCGCCGCGATCGTCGCCGCCCTGGTACTGCTGCGCCGGCTCGCCCCCGCCTCGGTACTGGTCCGCGCCGCGCAGGTGGCGACGCTGTTCCCGGTCTGCGCGCTGACCCTGGCCACCGGCGGCGACGACCTGCCGGTACTCGCGCTGTGCCTGCTCGGGCTCGCCTTCGCGGTCCGCGCGCGGGTGGACGACCGGGGTGGCGCCGTCTGGTGGTTGCTGTCCGGTCTGGTCGTCGGCGACGCCGCGGCGATGAAGCTGTTCGCCCTGCCGGTACTGGTGGTGCTGGCGGTGTTCGTCGGGTTCCGGGCCGGCGGCCGGTCGCTCGGCTGGTACCTGACGCCGGCACTGGCCCTGCCGGTCGTCACGCTCGGCCCGATCGCGCTGCGCGACCCGGACGGGGTGCTGGAGAACCTGGTCCGCTACCCGCTCGGGCGCGGCCTGGCCGAGAGCCCCGCCGCGAGCAACCTGCCCGGCCACCTGATCGCCGTCCTGCTACCGGGCGGGCAGGTCGTCGCGGCCGGCCTGCTGGTCGCGGCCGGCCTGGCGTTCGTGATCCACCTGCTGGTCCGGCCGCCGGCCGATGTCGCCACCGTGGCGTGGCGGGTGACCGCGGCGATGCTGCTCGCGATCTGCCTGGCGCCGGCGACCCGGTTCGGCTACCTGCTCTACCCCGCCGCGTACGCGGTCTGGGCGGTGGCACTGCGCATACCCCGCGAACCGGTCGACAAGGTACGGCATGTCGGCGTTCGAGTCGCGACCGCGATGGATCCGGCGTAGACAGGAGAGATGCGGTCGCGACCCCGACATCGGCTCGCCGGCCCGGTCGTCGACCGGACATACCGGGACCGGCGGGAGGCGGGTGCCGCGCTCGCGGCGCTGCTCGGCTGGCACGCCGGCCACACCGACGTCGTCGTACTCGGGCTGGCCCGGGGCGGGATGCCGGTGGCCGCCGAGGTCGCCGGCCGGCTCGGCACCCCGCTGGACGTACTGGTGGTGCGCAAGCTCGGCGTGCCGTGGGCGCCGGAGGTGGCGTTCGGCGCGATCGGGCCGGACGAGGTCGTGGTGTTCACCGAGTTCGCCGACCGCCTGTCCGTCGACGAGATCGACACCGTGATCGCCACCGAACGCGACGAGCTGGCCCGGCAGGACGCCCGCTACCACGCCGACCACCCGGCTGCGGACCTGTCCGGCCGCACCGCCGTACTGGTCGACGACGGCCTGGCGACCGGCGCGACGGCGCGGGCCGCGGTCGAGGTGGCCCGGCGCCGCGGCGCCACCACCACCGTGCTCGGCGTACCGGTCGCCGCACCCGACGCGGCCCGGTCGCTGGCGACGGTCGTGGACGAGCTGGTCTGCCCGTACCGGCCGGAGAACTTCGACGCGGTCGGCCGGTTCTACCAGGACTTCCGGCAGATCTCCGATGCCGAGGTGCACGGACTGCTGAGCTGACCCCGCCGCGGCCGCGCAACCTCAACGGAGCCTTATCGGGCTTGGTGGATCGGCTGATCGCTCGGCTACCGTTGCCCGATGGATCTGATCTGCCCGAAGTGCCAAGGACAGATGCGCCAGTACGAACGCAACGGCGTCACCGTCGACCAGTGCACCGACTGCCGCGGCCTGTTCCTCGACCGCGGCGAGCTGGAACACCTGATCAACGCCGAGCAGGGCTGGTACGGCCCGGGCGACCACCAACGGCCACACGACGCGCGCGGCCGGCAGGAAACCCGCCGGTACGATGAGCGACGCCACCCGGACCATGGGCAGCGCCGGAAGCGCCGCAGCTTCCTCGAGGACCTGTTCGACTAGACGAGCCATCGCAGGCTCGGCACGCCGCGGCGTCAGCGGGCGCCGCGGCGCGCCGGGTGCGCCGACCAACCGCACCGCGCGCGGTCGTGGAGACGGGGGCCCGGCTGCCGCGGGGCACCGCCCGGCAGCTGGAGGGCTGGATGGCGCTGACCGACGAGGCGATCAACCGGATCAAGAACATGATCACGTCCGGTGAGCTGCGCCCCGGTGACCGGCTGCCCAAGGAAGCCGACCTCGCCGACCGGCTCGGCCTGTCCCGCAACTCGTTGCGCGAGGCGGTCCGCGCGCTGTCGCTGATCCACGTGCTCGACGTGCGGCAGGGCGACGGCACCTACGTCACCAGCCTGGAACCGCAGCTGCTGCTGGAGACGATGAGCTTCGTCGTCGACTTCCACCGGGACGACAGCATCCGCCAGTTCCTGGAGATCCGGCACATCCTCGAACCGGCCGCCACCGAACTCGCCACCCGGCGGATGACCGACCAGCAGCTCGAAACGCTCGGCGCCATCCTGGCCGAGCTGCCGGACGACCCCAGCGTCGACGAGCTGGTCGCGAACGACCTGCGGTTCCACCGCGAGATCGCCGTCGGCGCCGGCAATCCGTCCCTGGCCAGCCTGCTGGAGAGCCTGTCCGCCCCGACCGTACGGGCCAGGGTCTGGCGCGGCCTCACCCAGGAAGGCGCCGTGCAGCGCACCCGGGAACAGCACGCCGCGATCCACGCCGCCATGGTCAGCCGCAGCCCGGACGTGGCCCGCGCCTGGGCGACCGTTCACGTGGCCGGGGTGGAGGACTGGCTGCACCAGACGCTCACCGAACCCCAGGCCACCGCCGCCGACTGACGTCGCCGCGAGCCGGTGGTGGTCGTCAGCCGACGGCGGTCGGGGTCGCCTCCCGGGCGATCGTGTCCAGCACCCGCTGCGACACCTCGTCGGCCGCCCGGTACAGCACGACGCGCAGGTCCGGCTCCGACATCGGCAGCAGCACCTCGTAGTCGACCGTGAGCGGGCCGAACTCCGGGTGCAGCATCGGCTTGCGGCCCCGCCCGTTCACCCGGACCGCATGCAGCTCCCACAGCCGGGCGAACTCCGGGCTGGCCGAGACCAGCTCGTCCAGCAGCGCGGCCAGCTCCGCATCGTCCGGATGCGCGGCCCAGGCGGCCCGCAGATCGGCGATGCCCTCCCGGATCACCCGCTCCCGCTCCACGTAGAAATGCTCGAACCGGCTATCCATCAGGCACAACCGCATCGTGTTCAACGACTGCGCCGGCAGCGTGTCCAGCCCCAGCATCACCCGGCTCATCTCGGCGTTCCACGCCAGCACGTCGAAGCGGTGGTCGATCAGCATCGCCGGCAGCGGCGACAGGTCGTGCACCAACCGGGCCGCCGCCGCCGGGAACACCGGCCGATCCGACGGCCGGTCCGCGGGACGCTGCCGGACCAGATCGAACAGGTACGACCGCTCGTCGGTGGTCAGCCGCAGGGCCCGGCACAACGCCTCCAGCACCTCCGCGGACGGCCGCAACCCGCGCGCCTGCTCCAGCCGCACCACGTAGTCGACGCTCACGTTCGCCAGCTCCGCGACCTCCTCGCGGCGCAGCCCCGGCGTACGCCGGCGTCCCGTCACCGGCAGCCCCACCTCGGCCGGGGTCAGCCGCTCCCGCCTGGTCCGCAGGAATGCCGCCAACTCCGCACTGACGTCCACCGTCTCCGTCATGCACCCAGCCTACGAGCCGCCGGGCACGCCGCCGACCACCAGCGACCCTGCCGCCCGGCGCCGGCCGTGCCTCGGGCCCAGCGCCGGGCCCACCCCACGCCGAACGCCCGGCCACATCGCTCAGCCTGGGATCCGCTTTCCCAGGAAACGTCGTCCCTGAACGTCGAGCCGCCGCTCGGCGAAGCTGGTGCTCAGGAAGTCAGCGAACGCATCAGGAGCGACACCATGGCACACACCACACCCTCCCTCGACCGGTACCGTCTGCTCGGCCGCTCCGGCCTGCGCGTCTCGCCGCTCGCGCTCGGCGCGATGACCTTCGGTAGCGACTGGGGTTGGGGCGCCGACCGGGACGAGACCCGGCGCATCGTCGACGCGTACGTCGACCGGGGCGGCAACTTCATCGACACCGCCGACGTGTACACGAACGGGACGTCGGAGCGGCTGGTCGGCGAGACGGCCGCCGGCCGGCGCGACCGGTTCGTCATCGCCACCAAGTACACCAGCAACACCGACCCGGGCAACCCGAACGCCGGCGGCAACCACCGGCGCAACATGGTCCGCTCGGTCGAGGACAGCCTGCGCCGGCTCGGCACCGACTACATCGACCTGCTCTACCTGCACGCCTGGGACTCGACCACCCCGGTCGAGGAGGTACTGCGGGGGATGGACGACCTGGTCCGCAGCGGCAAGGTGGTCTACGTCGGGATCTCGGACACGCCGGCCTGGCAGGTCTCCCGGATGCAGGCGATCGCCGACCTGCGCGGCTGGTCCCCGCTGGTCGCCCTGCAGATCGAGTACAGCCTGGTCGAGCGCACCGTGGAACGCGAACTGATCCCGATGGCGGCCGAACTGGGGCTCGGCGTCGTACCGTGGTCGCCGCTCGCCTCCGGCGTCCTCACCGGCAAGTACGACCGGAGTGACCTGGTTGCCGCGGGGACCGGGTCACCGACCGGCAGCCGGCGCGACATCGCGGCCGGCAACGGTGCGCTGACCGAACGCGCACTCGACATCGCCGACGCCGTCGCGAAGGTCGCCGCCGAACTCGACACCACCCCGTCCCGGGTGGCGATCGCCTGGGACCTGCAGAATCCGGCGGTCACCGCACCGATCCTCGGCGTACGCACCCTGGCACAGCTGGAGGACAACCTGGGGGCGCTGGACATCGAGTTCACCGCCGACCAGCTCGCGGCGCTGGACGCGGCCAGCTCCGTCCCGCTCGGCTTCCCGCACGAGTTCCTGCAGCGTCCGATGACCCGCACGGTGATGAGCGGCAACACCGTCGTCGAAGCCCGTCGCTGAGCGACCGGATACGGCGGCGCGCGCTCCCGGTCCTCCGGGGCGCGCGCCGTCGTTGCGTTGGTACCGCAGGGTCACCGGTGCGGCATCATCCGCCGGGTACCCACCGACATCGCGGCCAGCCCGAGCAGCACGCACACCGCGCCGACGATGATGTTGTTGATCATCGTGGTGGTGGTACTCGCGTCCACCCCACGGATCACCCACGGCGACACGATCACCCAGACGCCCATGATCGGCGCCGTCCACGCGATCCCGTGCGTACGGCCGAAGGCGGCGACGAATCCCATCGCCATCGCGCAGTACGCCAGGCCGACGATCAGGTTGCTCGCCGCCAGCGCGTGCAGGCCGTTGAAGCCCAGCACCCACGGCGAGATCGCCAGATACAGCCCGGCCAGCACGGTCAGCCCGTCCAGCACCTGCACCATCGGCCGTGCCGCGGCGCGCTCGTACTTGTCGCGCAGCTCGACGAGGTCTGGATGCTGTTCGATCCCTGGAGCGCTCGCCATCGCGCCCTCATCTCCCCTACCGATGCGATCCTCGGCGGCCCGTTGCGGGTCGCCCTGTTGCGAGGGCTGCCGGGGCGTCATCGAACCAGCGAGGCACCGCGACAGCTCCGAGCCCTTCCCGGTGTGCAGGACCCGCTGCCCCGGCTCGGGTGGCTCGGCGTGTGGCGAAAGGATCGTCGGCGCGTCGGGTCCCACGACGGGACACGCGGCTAACGCATCAAGTTGACCACGCCGGCCGCGTTTTGCCCACTACCTGATCGGCCGCCCTCGCCCATCCCGTTTCCCTACGACGGGGCCCACGGGCGGGCGGCCGGCACCCTGCCGGCGAGGGTCAGCTGACCGCCATGTCGACGAACCGGGACAGGTGCAGCTGTGCCGCCACCGTGATCGTGTCGGTCGGCCCGTTTCGATGCTTGGCGACAATAAAGTCCGCCTCCCCGGCGCGCGGCGTCTCCTTGTCGTAGTAGTCCTCACGGTGCAAGAGCAGGACAACATCCGCATCCTGCTCGATCGATCCGCTTTCCCTCAGATCGGACAGTTGAGGGCGTTTGTCGGTGCGTTGTTCGGGGCCGCGGTTGAGCTGGCAGGCCGCGATCACCGGGCAGTCGACCTCCTTGGCCAGCAGCTTCAGGCCACGGGACAGCTCGGCGACCTCCTGCTGCCGGCTCTCCGCCCGCTTCGGCCCGCTCATCAGCTGCAGGTAGTCGACCACGATCAGCTTGATGTCGTGCCGCTGCTTCAACCGCCGGGCCTTGGACCGCACCTCCATCAGGTTCATGTTCGGGGTGTCGTCGCAGAACAGCGGCGCCTCGGAGATCTCGCCCATCCGTCGGGCCAGCTTGGTCCAGTCGTCGTCGGACAGCTGCCCGGACCGCAGCGTGTGCAGCGGCACCCGCGCCTCCGCCGACAGCAGCCGCATCACGATCTCGACCTTGCTCATCTCCAGGCTGAAGATGACGCTGGCCATGTTGTTCTTGATCGAACACGCCCGGGCAAAATCCATCGCCACGGTGGAGTTGTGGGTAGGGATCCAGGATTCGCTGGCCAGGTACATGTGGTCGGCGCTGTCCACCTGCACGCACCGCACCGGCACGCTGGCCACCGGCCGCACGTCCACGACGTACCGGCGGCGCGTCGTCACCCGGGTCGCACCGCGCTGTCGCACCAGCTTGCGCCGCAGCCGGAACACCGGCTCGGCCGGCGTGAACGTGAGCATGTAGCAGATCGAGCTCGCCTCGCGGCGGCCGTCGACCCGTTTGGTCGACATCGAGACCTGGTAGCCCAGGCTCAGCACCAGCTCGCGAACGTCGTACGCGAGTCGGCGGCAGGTCACCGCGAACTGCACGGTGCCCGACGGCATCGCGTACCCGTCGGAGTCGAGCAGGCCGGCGAGCAACGCACGCCGCTGCCGCTCGGAGGCCCGCAGGTAGTCGCGCGGAATGTGCTTGTCGTCGTACACACCGAGCGATCGGAGCCGCGCGGTGAACGAACCGCTCCGAGCACGGCAGTCGCGGCACTGCCGCCGACCGGCACCGGCACCGGTCGCCGGCCCGCCGCAGTCCGGGCAGTTCGGCTCCGGCTCGGCGGCGGACACGAACCGGGCCCTGCCATCGCAGCTTCGACCGCAGGTGCGCACGTTGCTCGCCTTGGGACGGAACTCGCGACCGCAGACCGCACAGGATCGGTTCGGGATGGCGGCGGGCGCCGGCAGCTTGATCGAGTACCGGAGTCCGCCCAGCGCGGTGACCTGCATTCCCTCGTCCCGAACGTACTCGGCGATCTCCGGGTCTGCGGACGTGTACCGGTTCCCGGCGGAGTCTCCGTCCCCGAGCCATATCCCCAGCGTGTAGGCGGGAATCGGAAGCTCACGTTCGGGTAGCTCGGCCGGGCCGGCCACGGCGATCGCGTGGTTGGGTCGGCCGTCCGGGCAACGCACCGAGGCGGCGATCTCCTCGGTGGTGACCACCTCCCGGTGCCGCACCGTCTGGCCGTCGTCGATCGGGACGACGGCCCGGTCATGCAGGGCGGACAGCACCGCCTGCCGCGAGTACGCGGGAACGGCGCGGGACCAGGAACGGCCGCCGCGCTGGTAGGTCCGGGTGACGCTGCCGGCACTTCCCACCGCCCCGGCGACGGTGTGCAGCACGTGCCGGAACTCGGCGCCGAAATCGGCGGTCACCGCCGACAGTGCCACCCACTGGTCGGGCCCTTGCTCGGCGGCGGCACGAGCCTGCCGCAGCCGGTGCATGCCCTCCATCGACCAGCGCAGGCTCCGATTCCCCTCGGAGCGCTGCCGGCGGCTGGCCCGGGTGCTGGTTCGCCACTGGTGCTGGGCATCGGCGACGATGACGGTGCCGTCCGAGAACTCGACCTCGTAGCAGGGACGGTCCTGCATCACCTCGGTTGCGGCGACCACCCGGGTCGGCCGGCCGTCGGCGCCGATCAACCGGTCGCCGACCTGGACCTCCCCCATGGTGGTCCAGCCGTCGGGTGTGGGCAGCGGGGTGTCCAGCGCCAGCGCCTTGCCCAGGCCGGGGCGGCCGGCGACGATGATCAGCTGGCCCGGGTGGAGGCCGTTGAGGAGGTTGTCGAGGTCGGTGAAGCCGGTGGGCACACCGGTCATCACGCCGCCGTTGGCGCCGATCGCCTCGATCTCGTCCAGCGTGGGCTGCAGCAGCTCGTTCAGCGGGGCGAAGTCTTCCGAGACCCGGCGCTCGGTCACGTCGTACACGGCCTGCTGGGCCATGTCGATCACGTCGTCGATGTCCCGGCCGGCACCGGCGGCCGCGCCGTAGCCGAGCTGGGTGACCCGGGTGCCGGCCTCGATCAGCCGGCGCAGCATCGCGCGGTCGGCGACGATACGCGCGTAGTACGCGGCGTTGGCCGCGGTGGGCACGGCGGAGACCAGGGTGTGCAGGTAGCCGGCGCCGCCGACCCGGCCGATGTCGCCGGAGTCGACCAGCGCGGACGCCACGGTGATCAGGTCGGCCGGCTCGCCCCGCCCGTACAGATCGAGGATGGCGTCGAAGACGATGCCGTGTTTGGGCTGGTAGAAGTCGTTGGTCTTGAGGATCTCGACGACGTCGGCGATGGCGTCCTTGCTCAGCAGCATGCCGCCGAGCACGCACTGCTCGGCGGCGACGTCCTGCGGCGGGGTGCGCTCGAAGTCGGCGGCGCTCGGCTCGTGCTGCTGTCGGGGTGGCCGCGGGTGCGGCTCGTCGTCCGGACCGTCGCCGGCCGGCCGGACGTCCTCCGAGATCGACATTGCGCCCCCCTGCTGTCGGCACCGCACGCGGTACCGAGTACCCCCGCAGCGAACCACACGGCACCGACATTCTTGCCGGCGACGCGCTGGTCGCCAGGCGAGGTTAGAGAGCGGTACGGCACGGGATCAAATCGGCCGGTGGACAGTGCGGGGGACAACCTGTGGACAACCCGCGGATGTCTGTGCACAAGGCTGTGCACAGGGTGGGGATAACTACTGGGGATAACTAGCCACAGCGCTGTGAGCTGGGGAAACTCCGTGAACAAGGTGTGGAGGAGGAAAACTTTCGGCTACCTCGGCCGAGTGAGGAACTCGAGCACCCGCTCGTACGGCCAGCAGTTGAGCACCTGGTCCGGGGTCAGCCAGCCGCGTTGCGCGGTGAGCGTGGCGTACCGGACGAAGTCGAGCTGCGGGACGGCGTGCGCGTCGGAGGAGATGGCAAACGTGACCCCGCGCTCGGCGGCCCAGCGGATGTGCTCGTCGCGCAGGTCGAGGCGGTCCGGCCCGCCGTTGATCTCCAGCGCGGTACCGGTGGCGGCGGCCGCCTCGAACACCGCGGGCAGATCCAGGTCGATCGGCTCGCGGCGGCCGATGAGCCGGCCGGTCGGGTGCCCGATGATCTGCACGTACGGGTTCTCGCAGGCGCGGATCAGCCGCCGGGTCTGCTCGGCGGCGGGCAGCGTGAAGTGGCTGTGCACGCTCGCCACGCACAGGTCGAACTCGGCGAGCACCTCCTCCGGCCAGTCGACCGAGCCGTCCGGCGCGATGTTGAGTTCGGTGCCGTGCAGCAGCCGCATGTCGGGGTAGCGGGCGCGCCGCTCGGCGAGCTGCTCGCGCTGGGCGAGCGCCTTCTCCAGCGTCATCCGCTGCATGAACAGCTCGGGCGCGTGGTCGGTGACCGCGCAGTAGTCGTACCCGCGTTCCGCGGCGGCGGCGAGCATCTCGTCGAGGCTGGCGACCCCGTCGGTGAGGTTGGTGTGGGTGTGCAGGTCGCCGCGCAGCGCGTCGACCGTGACCAGCTCGGGCAACTCGCCGGCGCGCGCGGCGGCGACCTCGCCGAGGTCCTCGCGCAGGGTGGGCGGGATCCACTGCAGGCCGAGCCGCTCGTACACCTCCTGCTCGGTGCCGGCGACGATCAGCTCGTCGGTCTCGGCGTGGAACAGCCCGTACTCGGAGAGTTTGAGGCCGGCGTGCACGGCCAGCTCGCGGACCCGGACGTTGTGCTCGCGCGAGCCGGTGAAGTACTGCAGGGCCGCGCCCCACACCTCCTGCGGCACGACCCGCAGGTCGATCTGCAGCCCGCCGGCCGCCGAGGCACCGCCGGCGGCCGCGGTCGACGCCCCACCGGTACCGGTGTGGTCGGGATCGGTCTGCGTGCCGGCACCGGCGGCGGGCAGCGCGGCGGCGGGGTGCAGGGCGGTACGGATGGAGGTCTTGGTCTCGCCGCGCACCAGCACGGTGTCGGCCTCGGGCAGCGCGACGAACGCCGCCATCAGCGGCCCGGAGTCGGCCGCCGCGGCGAGGATGTCGATGTCGCCGACGGTCTCCTTGCCGCGCCGCAGCGACCCGGCGTACGTGCAGCGGTCGGCGAGCGGTGCGAGCCGGTCGACGATGGATTCGGCGAGGTCGAGGGCGGTGGCCATGAGGACCCGGCCGGCGCCGCCGCGGACGAGTTCGATGCCGGTGCGGATGACCTCCTCGGTGCGCGGACCGAACCCCTTGAGCTGCCGCAGGTCGCCGTTCTCGACGGCGGCGAGCAGCGCGTCGATGTCGGCGATGCCGAGCTCCCGGTAGACGGCGAGTGCCTTGGCCGGGCCGAGGTTGGGGATGCGCATCAGCGTCAGCACGCCGGCGGGTATCTGCCGGCGCAGCTCTTCCAGCTGCGAAAACGTCCCGGTTTGGACTGCCTGGTGCACCTTGCCGGCGATGGACGCGCCGACGTTGGGGATCTTGCGGATGGCGGCCTCGTCGAGCGTGGCGAGGTCGGTGGCGTAGCCGCCGACGCCGCGGGCAGCCTTCTCGTACGACCGGATCTTGAACCGGTCGCCACCCGTCATGGCCAGCAGTTCGGCGTACTCCGCAAGGAGGCCGGCGACCCGCTCGTTCGCCCGCGCCATGCGATCAACTCTACGGGCTGGGCCCGACACCGGCGCGCCGTGAAACGGATCTTGGCACGGGTCGCGGCGCACCAGCCGGTGACGCTGTGTGCCGGCACGACCCCGACACGGTGCGGACACGACTCGGCCACGCCCGGATCCGGGGCCGGCCCCCGCGCGTCTGACGGTCAATCGACGTGAGGGAGGTTCCGATGCGAATCGTACGTAGCGTCACGGTGGTGGCGGCGCTGGCCGGGCTGGCGCTGGTGGCGGGGTGCAGCGGGCACGGCGGGAACCGGTCGTCGGCCGGTACCGACTCGGCACCGCGGAAGGTGACCGGCGCGACGGCTCCGGCGACGGGGACCGCGCGCCCGGGTGACGCGCCGCCGGTGGACGCGCGGACCACGCCGAAGTCGACGTTCGCGCTGGACGTGGACACGGCGTCGTACTCGTACGCGCGGCGTCAGCTGGCGGCGGGCAGCCTGCCGGACCCGTCGACGGTGCGGCCGGAGGAGTTCGTGAACGCGTTCCGGCAGGACTACGCGCAGCCGGCCGGGTCGGGGTTCGCGGTGACGGCGGACGGCGCGACGCTGCCGGACTCCGGTACCCGGGTCATGCGGGTGGGGTTGCAGACCCGCAGTGAGGACGCCGGGACGCGCCGGGACGTGGCGTTGACGTTCGCGATCGACACGTCCGGGTCGATGGACTACGACGGGAAGCTGGGGCTGGTCAAGGACGCGCTGCACACGCTGGTCCGGCAGTTGCGGCCGTCGGACCGGGTGGCGATCGTGGCGTACGCGGACGAGCCACGGGTGCTGCGCGAGCTGACCGCGGTCTCCGACCGGGACGCGCTGGACGACGCGATCGACGAGCTGTCCGCCTCCGGCAGCACCGACCTGGGCAGCGGGGTGGAGACGGCGTACCGGGTGGCGCGGGACGGGTACCGGAAGGGCGCGACGAACCGGGTGATCCTGCTGTCCGACGGGCTGGCGAACCAGGGCGACACCGACTCGAAGACGATCCTGGACAAGGTGTCGGACCAGGCCGGTCGCGGCATCACGCTGCTGTGCGTCGGGGTGGGCGGCGACTACGGGGACGCGTTGATGGAGCAGCTGGCCGACCACGGGCACGGCATGGCGGTGTACGTGGGTGACCGGGCCGAGGCGCGGCGCACGTTCACCACCGAACTGACGGCGAACCTGTCGGTGCGCGCGCGGGCGGCGAAGGCGCAGGTGGAGTTCGATCCGAAGCAGGTGCGCAGCTACCGGCTGATCGGGTTCGACGACCGCCGGCTGGCCGCGGACGACTTCCGGAACGACTCGGTGGACGGCGGCTGGGTGGGTCCCGGCCACAGCGTGACCGCGCTGTACGAGGTGACGCTGGCGCCGAAGGCGACCGGCCGGGTGGCGACGGCGCGGGTGCGCTGGCAGGACCCGGAGTCGGACGGGGCGAAGGAGGCGAGCCGTACCGTCTCGGTGTCCGATCTGGACGGTGCGCTGGCCGACGCGACGCCGCGGCTGCGGGCGGACCGGGCGGTGGCGGAGTTCGCCGAGTGGCTGCGCGGCGACCGGTACGCGTCGGACGTGCGGCCGGAGTCGCTGGCCTCGACGGTGGACGCCGCGGCGGACGCCACCGAGGACGCCCAACTGCACGAGCTGGCGAAGCTGATCCGCACCGCCGCGAACCTGAAGGACTGACCGCGCCCCGCGGGGAGGCGCCGTCCGCCCCGCGCTCACTTCGCAGGCAAGCGCCAGGGTCTGTTTCGTAGCGCCCGCCCGGAGCCATGAAGACACGCCCTAGCTTGCTAGCGTCCTCGTCATGGTCGCGACCGGCAACGAGAACGTCCCGCCGGGCACCGCGGGCCGCCCGGCGCCGTACCTGGTCCGGCCGGCGGTGCCGGGCGACGTGCCGGCGCTGCGGGCGCTCGGCGAGCGCGTCGTCGCCGACACGTACGAGCCGATCGCCGGACCGGACTACGTGCGATACATGCTGGACCGGTGGTGGCAGCCGGAGCAGCTGGCCGAGTCGATGGCGC
The DNA here is from genome assembly GCF_018324685.1 of Actinocatenispora sera. NCBI lineage: Bacteria > Bacillati > Actinomycetota > Actinomycetes > Micromonosporales > Micromonosporaceae > Actinocatenispora > Actinocatenispora sera. The sequence goes on from NZ_AP023354.1 coordinate 1,176,185, forward strand.
GAACCACCACGTTCGTGGCCGAGGCCGCCGGTCGCGTCGTCGGTACGGCGAATCTCGGCCAGACCACCGACGGCGTGCCGGTGATGTGGAAGCTCTACGTCGACCCGGCGATGCACGGCCGGGGCCTCGGCTCGGCCCTGCTCGCCGCGGTACTGGCCGCGCTTCCGCCGGGTGCCGACCGGCTGGCGCTGTCGCACCTGGCGGGCAACACTCGCGCGGCCGAGTTCTACCGGCGGCGTGGCTTCCGGCCGTGGCGGATCGAGCCGGACCCGGACGGTTGGCCGGACCAGGTCTGGCTCACCCTGCCGGCGACCGGCGGCGGCTGAGCCTCCCGGGCCTCAGCCCGCGCGACCCGCCACCCGCCGACCTCCGACGCCGGTCAGTCCTTCGGGGTGAAGACGGCGAGTGCCTCGGCGTCGGACGGGACGGTGCGGACGTTCTCGGCGACGAACTCGTCGATGCCGGGATAGTCGGGTGCCGCGGCGAGCAGCGTGTCGGCCGCCGCGGCCAGGTCGTACGTCGTGTGCCGGAGCGTGACGTGCGGCCCGAGCAGCGCCCAGTACGCGCCGGGCTCGCCGTACGGCATGCCGACGCTGCCGGGGTTGACGAACCGGCGGCGGTCGGCGAGCCGGTCGAACGGCATGTGCGTGTGGCCGAGCACGACGGTGCGCTCGGCCCGGTCGGCAAACGCTTCCCGGTACCGGTCGACCGGCGAGTCGACGAGCACCATCTCGGTGTCGCTGCGGCTGGTGGCGTGGCAGAACAGGGTCGGGCCAAGGCCGTCCACGTCCAGCGTGACGGTCAGCGGCAGGCCGGCGAGCAGGTCGCGGTGGGTGCGGGTGAGCCGGCTCGCCGCGTACCGGGTGGGCAGCGCGACGAGGTCGGGCAGGTCGGTGGGCAGCCGGCCGTCGTACTCCTCGACGAGTTCGCGGTCGGCGTTGCCGCCGACCCAGATCGCCCGGTCGCCGAGTTCGAGGAGCCGGTCGAGCGTCTCGGCGGGCATCGGGCCGGTGGCGATGTCGCCGTTGAGGACGAGGGCGTCGACGCCGGCGGCCTCGACGTCGGCGAGGACCGCGTCGAGTGCGGGCAGGTGGCCGTGGATGTCGGCCAGGACGGCGAGCTTCATATCAGAAACGCTATGGTGCTCCGCCTGGTACGGCAACGATCTTCGCTGCGGGCAGACCGCAGTGTCGGATGCCCCATATGTTCTGAGGTTGTTTACAGTCTTCTATGTTAAGTTAACATCGGTAATCGCACCCGTAGGTCGAGCCAGAAGGCACCAACTGATGGCGGAAACTCAGCCGAGTCCGAACGAGCTCTGGGCCGGCGCCGATGTCGGTACGCAGAGCGTCCGCGTCACGATCGTCGACGAGACCGGCGCGACCCGGGCCACCGGCAGCGCGCCACTGGCCTCGACCCGCACCGGCAACCGGCACGAGCAGGATCCCGGGCACTGGTGGCAGGCGTTCTGCCAGGCCAGCCGGCAGGCCGTCGGCGCGCTCCCGGCCGGCGCCGCGAGCCGCATCGGCGGCCTCGCCATCGACGCCACCTCCGGTACCTTCCTGCTCGCCGACCCCGACGGCACCCCGCGCACCCCCGGCCTGATGTACGACGACGGCCGCGCCGGCGCCGAGGTCGCGGACGTGCTCGCGGCCGGCGCCGGCCTCTGGGACCGGCTCGGTTACGCGATGCAGCGCAGTTGGGCGCTGCCCAAGCTGGTCTGGCTGCTGCGCACCGACGCCACGCTGCGCGCCGACGCGATCGCCGGCCGGCTCCGGCTGGTACACCAGGCCGACCACCTCGCGGCCCGGCTCACCGGCGGCCCCGTCGCCACCGACTACAGCCACGCCCTCAAGACCGGGTACGACCTGGACGCCGAGCGCTGGCCGTCCGACGTGCTGACCCGGCTCGACGTGCCCGCCAGCCTGCTGCCCGCGGTCGTACGCCCCGGCACCACGCTCGGCGCCGTCGACCGCGCCGCGGCCGAGCAGACCGGTCTGCCCGCCGGTCTGCCGGTCCGCGCCGGGATGACCGACGGCTGCGCGGCGCAGCTCGCCGCCGGCGCGCTCACCGAGGGGTCCTGGAACTCGATCCTCGGCACCACGCTGGTGCTCAAGGGCGTCACCGCGCAGCGGCTCACCGACCCGGGCGGCGCCGTGTACTCGCACCGGCACCCGGACGGCGGCTGGCTGCCCGGCGGGGCGTCCAGCTCGGGCGCCGGCGCGATCGCGGCCGCCTACCCGGGGCTGGGCCCCGCCGAGCTGGATGCGCTGGCCCAGCGCGCCGCCGCGTACGAACCGGCCGGCGCGTTGCGCTACCCGATCGCCACCGTGGGAGAACGCTTTCCGTTCGTCGATCCGGCCGCCGAGCCGTTCGTGGTCGGCCGCCTCGCCGACGACGCCGACGGGTACGCCGCGCTGCTGCAGGGCGTCGGCTACGTCGAACGGCTCTGCTTCGCCTACCTGCGCAGCCTCGGCGCGCGTACCGACGGGCCCGTCACCCTGACCGGCGGCGGCTCGCGCAGCCGGTACTGGTGCCAGCTGCGCGCGGACATCCTCGGCCGGCCGCTGCGGGTACCGCAGGACGCCGAACCGGCCGTCGGGATGGCCGTGCTGGCCGCCGCCGGTACCGGATCGGTCGCCGCGACCGCCGCCCGGATGGCCCGGCCGTACGTCGAGATCGAGCCGCGGCCGGGCGGGCCGGAACGGTTCACCGAGCCGTACCGGGAGTTCGTCGCCGAGCTGCACCGCCGCGGCTCGATCGGCGCCGACCTGCTCGCCGCCGCCGATGACCCGCGCGCCGACCTTGCCCCCGCCGCGGCCGGCACGCCCGCCGGCACGGCCGGCACGCCGGCCGGCGCGGACGGCACGACCGTCGAGCAACTCGCCGGTACCCGCGCCGCGGCCGACCCGGCCGCCGCCGGATCCACCGGCACCGCCGCCGACCGGGCCCCCGTCGCTGCCACGGCGGGGCAGCCCGGCGGCCCCGAGCAGCCAGCGGAGGATCAGACATGAGCCCGACGACGGTGTTCCTGGCCCGGCACGGGCGAACCCCGTGGCACTCGCCGAACCGGTACTGCGGGAGCAGCGACGTCGGCATCGACGAGGTCGGCGTGCAGCAGGCCGCCCGGCTCGGCGAGTGGGCCCGCACCGCCGGGCTGACCTCGCTGTACCGCACCGATCTGCGCCGCACCCAGCTGACCGCGGAGCCGGTCACCGCGGCGACCGGGCTCACCCCCACGGTCGAGCCGCGGCTGCGCGAACTCGACTTCGGCATCGCCGAGGGGCGCACCCTGGACGAACTGCGGGCCAGCCATCCGGACGCGGTCGAGAAGTTCGAGCAGGACCCGGTCGAGCATCACTTCCCGGACGGCGAGCACCCCGCCGACGCGGTACGCCGGGCGCGGGCCGGGCTGGCCGACCTCGTCGCCGCCGATCCGGGCGGCCGGATTCTCGTCGTCGCGCACTCGACGCTGATCCGGCTGCTGGTCACCGACCTGATGGGTGGCCCGCTGGCGCGCTACCGGGCACTTCTGCCAGATCTTGTACCCACCTCGCTGACGACGTTTCTGGTACGGCCGGGAAATATGGCCCTGGCGGCGTTCAACGTGCCGCCGACACCCGAACCGCCCATTACCCGGTAGCGAGGCATCCATGAGAGATGGTCAGCGAACGACCAGTAGGTACTGCGCGTCGTGCCTCGTCGGGCTTCCGACGAAGGAGGAAGGCCGATGAGCAGTGCACCGACCGAGCGGAACCGGCCGGCCCAGCGGCAGGCGGAGATCGCCGAGCACGTGCTCCAGCACGGCTCCGTCGCCGCGGCCGACCTGGCCGAGAAGTTCCACGTCAGCCTGATGACGATCCACCGCGACCTGGACGAACTGGAACGCCAGGGCGTGGTGCGCAAGTACCGCGGCGGCGTCAGCTCCCAGCCGTCCAGCGTGTTCGAGTCGAACGTGGCGTACCGGATGCGCTCGTCCACGGCGGAGAAGCAGGCCATCGCGCGGCGGGCGCGGGAGCTGATCGAACCCGGCATGGCGATCATGCTGGACGACTCCACCACGACGCTGGAACTGGCGAAGCTGCTCACCGACATCACGCCGCTGACCGTGGTGACCAACTTCCTGGAGACCATCAAGCTGCTGTCCGCCGCGCCCGGGGTGCGGCTGATGGCGCTCGGTGGCGAGTACTACCCGACCCACGACTCGTTCCTCGGCGTGCCGTGCATCGAGGCGATCGAGGCGATCCGGGTCGACCTGCTGTTCACGTCCACCTCCGCCGTCTCGGGCGAGTTCGCGTACCACCAGGAGCAGGAGATCGTGCTGGTCAAGCGCGCCATGATGCGCTCGGCGCAGCGCAGCATCCTGATGGTCGACCACACCAAGCTGCGCCGGGTCGCGCTGCACCGGCACGCGCACGTCACCGATTTCGACCGCATCATCACCGATGCCAAGGCCACCGAGAGCGAACTCGCCGATCTCACCGAGCACGGCGCCCGCTACGAGCTGGCCGACTGACCGCTGCGCCCGGCGCAGCCGAGAGGAGCACCCGTGCCCCGGACCCAGGTCCTCGTCGCCGGCGACCACTTCGTCACCGACGCGCTGATCCGCGAGGCGTTGAACGCGGAGCTGGGCGCCGACGCGCTGTCGGCGACGACACTGACGCTGCCCTGGCCGTACACCCCGTACGGGCGGGTCGCCGAGGTCGACGAGGCGTCCGGGGACGAGGACTCGCTGATCGCCGCGCTCGCCGGCGCGCAGGTCGCGGTGACCCAGATGGCCCCGTTCACCGAGCGGGTGCTGGCCGCGTCGGACGCGCTGAAGCTCATCGTGTGCTGCCGTGGCGGCCCGGTGAACATCAACGTCCAGGCCGCCACCGAGCGCGGCATCGCGGTGTGCACCACTCCCGGCCGCAACGCGGTCGCCGCCGCCGAACACACCGTCGCGCTGTTGCTCTCGGCGCTGCGCGGGATCCCGCAGCGGCACGCCTCGGTACAGGCGGGGGAGTGGCGCAGCGACCTCTACGCGCTGACCGAGTGCGGTAGCGAGCTCGCCGGCAGCACCGTCGGCCTGGTCGGGTACGGCGCGATCGGTCGCCGGGTCGCCCGCATCCTCGCCGCGTTCGACGCCACGGTGCTCGTGCACGACCCGTACCTGCCGGCCGACGCCGAGGTGACCTCCACCCCGCTGGCCGAGCTGCTGTCCCGGTCCGCCGTGGTCAGCCTGCACGCCCGGCTCAGCGAGGAGACCCGCGGCATGATCGGGGCCGCCGAAATCGCCGCGATGCCGCGCGGCGCGACACTGGTCAACACCGCCCGCGGCGGCCTGGTCGACTACCCGGCCGTGGTCGAGGCGCTCGGCTCCGGTCAGCTCGGCGCCGCCGCCTTCGACGTGTACGAGACGGAGCCGGTCGATCCCGCCTCGCCGCTGCTGACCGCACCGCACACCGCGCTCACCCCGCACCTCGCCGGCGCCACCGTACAGACGGCGCAGCGCGCGGCGCGGCTCGCGGCGACCGCGGTCGGCGCGTACCTGCGGGGCGAGACGCCGCCCGCGCTGGCCAACCCGGACGCCCTCGCGGTGCGCTGACGCCTCGCGGTGCGCCCACGCCTCGCAGCGCGCTGACGCCGGCGCTGCGCCTGTGCCGGCACCGCCGCCTGCTTCGAGCGTGCGCCGACGCCTCGGCGGCCGGTACGCGGGTGGCCCGCCCGGGGCGTGTCGAAAAATCCCGCGCGGGGTCTCCGACACGCCCCGGTCTGTCGTGGCGTGCCCAGCCGCAGCCGGCACGCGGGACTTGCGAAACAGACCCTAGTCCGCGGTGGCGGGGCTCGCGGAGCCGGCGGTCGAGGACGGGGTCGGGTTCGGCGCGAGCACGGTGTAGAGCTGCTGCGGCGCCTCCCGGACCTGCGCCGCGGGCGGCGCCTCCACCCATACCGGCGTGCCGAAGTCGCGGTACCGGGTGGTCACCGTGGACTGCGCCGAGCTGTCCGTCCGCAGCACGCTGATCGCCAACCTGGTGAGCCGGCCGGACCGGTCCACGGACGCCTCGAACGTGACCCGGCTCGGCGACGGCCCGAGCAGCATGGTCAACTGCTGGGCGGTACGGTCGCCGGCCGCCCGGGCGCGCAGCGTGGCCAGGTCGATGCGGCCCTGGTAGTGGCCGGGCGAGGTCTCCGCGGCCGACTCGATCGTCTCCAGGTAGCGGGTGCTCAGCGTCGGGTCGATCGCCTGCGCCAGCACGTTGCCGGGGGCGAGCCGGGCGGTGCGGATCCGCAGCCAGACGTCCGGGTCCTTGTCCACACCCTTGACGTACAGGTCGGTACCGACCAGCACGGCGTCCATCGCGCCGATCCCGAACGAGCCGTCGAGCTGGCCCAGCTTCCGCTTCGGCTGGTACGAACCGCTGACCCGGGCGATGCCGGTCCCGCCGTCGAACGCGAAGCTGGTCGCCTCGAGCTTGCGTACCGCCCGGGTCAGCTCGGCGGTGGCGTGCCGGGTCTGGGCCGGGCCGGCGCTCGGCGTGGCCGACGTGGCGCCGACGGTGTCCCGGGGCTCGCCCTGCGGCGTACCCGAGTCGCGGCATCCGGCGAGCAGCAGGCCGGCGGCGCAGACGGCGACCGCCGCGATCATCCGTCGCATCGCCGGTCTCCTCCTGCCCGAGTCTGCTCGTCTGCCCGGTCCGATACCGGACCAACTGGCCATCCCGTCAGCATAGGTCCCGACCTGCGGGTACCGACAGTCTCGACCTGCCGACTGGGAGGCATCGCGGGCGCGCGCCGCGCGGTCCGGCGCCGAAGACACCGGTGCCCGGGCGGTCGTGGACCGCCCGGGCACCGGGATGGATCTCGCGAACCTACTTCGACGCGACCACGTCGAGGTTGACGGTCGCGACGACCTCCGGGTGCAGCCGCACCGGGATCTGGTAGCTGCCGACCGTCTTGATCGGCGAACCGACCTGGAGCCGGCGCCGGTCGAGCGCCGGGCCACCGGCCGCCTGCACGGCGGAGACGACCTCCGCCGGGGTGACCGAACCGAACAGCCGACCGCCGTCGCCGGCGCGCTCGGTCAGCGTGACCTTCAGCGTGTCGAGCTGGGCCTTGACCTCCTGCGCCTGGTCGACGTTGCGGATCTCGCGGATCGAGCGGGCCCGCTTGATCTGCGACACCTGCTTCTCCGCGCCCCGGCTCCAGCTGATCGCGAAGCCCTGCGGGAGCAGGTAGTTGCGGCCGTAGCCGTTCTTCACCTCGACGATGTCGCCGGGCTCACCGAGGTTGGAAACCTCCTGAGTGAGGATGATCTTCATGTCGGTCCCCCTCAGCGGTTCTGCGCGGTGTACGGCAGGAGGGCCATCTCGCGGGCGTTCTTGATGGCGCGCGCGATCTGCCGCTGCTGCTGCGAGTTGACACCGGTGACCCGGCGGGCCCGGATCTTGCCGCGGTCGGAGATGAACTTCCGAAGCAGCGCGGTGTCCTTGTAGTCGACGTAGATGATCTTCTCTTTGTCGAGAGGATTCACCTTTTTTTTGGGCTTCCGCAAAGACGGAGGCTTAGCCATTTCAGTGTTGCCTTTCACGTACGGATGCCGGTGCCGCGCGGGGCGGCACGCCGGCTAGAACGGGGGCTCGTCGTCGAAACCGCTGTTACCGCCGCCGGAGCGGCTCGCGGCCGGAGTGGCCGACGCCCACGGGTCGTCGCCGCCGGAGTTCCCACCACCGGAACCGCCGGACGAACCGAACCCGCCACCGCCGCCACCGCTGCGCGACATCTTCTGCACCTTGGCCGTCGCGTACCGCAGGGAGGGGCCGATCTCGTCGACCTCCATCTCGATGACGGTGCGCTTCTCGCCCTCCCGGGTCTCGTACGACCGCTGCTTGAGCCGGCCCTGCACGATGACCCGGCTGCCGCGCTGCAGCGACTCGGCGACGTTCTCCGCCGCCTGCCGCCACACCGAACAGCTCAGGAACAGCGCCTCGCCGTCCTTCCACTCGCCGGACTGGCGGTCGAAGGTGCGGGGCGTCGACGCGATGCGGAAGCTCGCCACCGCCGCGCCGGAATTGGTGAACCGCAGCTCAGGGTCGTTGACCAGGTTGCCAACGACCGTGATGACGGTCTCTCCTGCCATGACTCACTCCTCACACTCGGACCCCGAGGGTCGCACCGACGTACGACACAACGAGTGACCGATCGGATATCAGTGAATTTCGGGCCGGAGGACCTTGGTCCGCAGCACCGACTCGTTGAGTCGCAGCTGGCGGTCCAGCTCGGCCACCGCGGCGGGCTCGGCCGACAGGTCGATGACGGCGTAGATGCCCTCGGTCTTCTTGTTGATCTCGTACGCGAGGCGGCGCCGGCCCCACACGTCGGTCTTCTCGACCGATCCGCCCGAATTGCGGATCACGTTCAGGTACTGGTCGAGCGACGGTGCGACGGTGCGCTCCTCGAGATCGGAATCGAGGATCACCATGACTTCGTAGTGACGCAAGACGTTCTCACCCCCTGTGGACTAGGCGGCCACGGACTTTCCGTGGCAGGAGGTCTGTGCGTCGTTCGGCACCGAAACGCCGCGGGGACGACCCCGCGGCGCGGACCGAACCGTAGAAGGTTATCAGCCGGTGGTCACCCGACCCGAACCCGGCGTCCCTGCTCACAGCCCTCTCGGGCGAGGGCGAAGGGCCGCGGGGCGCCCGGTCCGAGCCTTACAGGGTGGGACCTGGGGAGGAACGACCACACCGATGAGGTGGGAGCCGGCCGCCCCGCGGAGACTATGTGCGCCGTGTCCTGGTGACCACGACGTTGTCAACTGTGTGCCGCGCCGCCCCGACCGCGCTGGGACAGCACCGTTCGTACCGCGGCGGCACCGACGCCGACCAGGCAGATCGCCGCGATCAGGGCGAGCACGCTGGTGGCGCTGTTCGGACCGACGCTGGCGACCGGGTGCGCCGCCACCGAGCCCGGTGCCTTGGCGATCGAGGTACCGGAGACCTCGCCGCCACCGCCGCTGGTGCCCGAGCCGGCACCCGGCTCGGCCGCCGAGGACGGCACCGCACCGCGGGCGACCGGGTCGTGCACCTTCGGTGCCGCGCCGCCGTTCGGCTGGTGCCCCGGCACCTGCTGCGCCGAGCTCGCGTCGCCGGTCGGGTGCTTCGCGGTGCCGCCGGAGTCGCCGGCGTCACCGGACGGCTGGTGCGAGCTGCCGGACGTGGACGAACCGCCGCCGGAGGTCTCCTTCCCGCCGGTGCTGCTGCTCTCCGCCGGCGTGACGGTGATGGTCGCCGCCTTGTAGTTGCCGTCGCCGCCGCTCGCCAGGCACTCCGGCTTCATCGTCGGGTGCACGGTGCCCTGGTCCATCGAGATCGTTTTGCTGTCGCCGGCGGCGATGTCCTTGTAGGTCTGCGAACCGATGGTCAGGGTGGCCTTGACCTTCATCTTGTTGACGAACACCACCGAACTGCCCGCCGGCACCGAGACCGGCTGGTCGGTGTCCGGCTTCGACTTGCCGAACAGCCCGATGCCGAGGCCGCAGTCGCCGGTGTAGTTGATCGTCGCCGCGGGCGACGGGTTCGCCGCGACCGGCGCTGTCGCGAACATCAGTGCGGCACCACCGCCCACCAGGCCGGCGACCACCATCGAGGTCGCGGCCACGGTGCGGGCGCGGGGGCGAAGATGTCTTGGCTGATAACGCATTCCCGGTCTCCCCAGGTCATTGCGGCAACCCGCGAGCGGCGGATCTACCGTGTCAACGAGATGCATCACGGTCAGTGACGCCCGTTGCCGCGTTTTCCTGTCGACGTCGTACGGCCGTTGCCCGGTGGCGGCGACGGGTCCGCGACAGGCAGCGGCCAGATATGAAGCCCTATCTTGCTACCGATCGGTAGATCGCACAACCCGAACGTTTTCCGGATTTCGGCTACTTGGCCCGCACCGGTCGCCCTGCGCGACCGCATCCCGACCGTACGGACATGCCGGGCCCGGGCCGCCCACGAGACGGGCCCGGCCGCCCGGCGGGACGGTCCGCGGGATGTCGGCGCGACGCCGTAGGCTCGGCGGCATGCGTATCGGGGCACATGTGGACAGCGACGACCCACTCACCGGCGCACGCGAGCGCGGCGCCGACGCGGTGCAGTTCTTTCTCGCCGATCCGCAGGGATGGAAGGCGCCGACCGAGCACCCGCACGCCGCGGAGCTGCGGGAGGCCGCGGCGTCCGGCGAGTTCGAACTGTACGTGCACGCGCCGTACGTGCTGAATCTCGCCTCCACGAACAACCGGATCCGGATTCCCAGCCGCAAACTGGTCGCGCAGCACGCCGAGGCGGCCGCGGCGATCGGCGCCAAGGGGCTGATCGTGCACGGTGGGCACGTGACCGCCGCCGACGACATCCAGGTCGGTTTCGACAACTGGCGCAAGGCGTTCGAGGGCGCCGCGAAGACCGGCGGGTACCCGCTGCCGATCCTGATCGAGAACACCGCCGGCGGTGACCACGCCTGCGCCCGCCGGTTCGACAATCTGGCCCGGCTGTGGGACGCGATCGGCGACTTCGGCCCCGGCCTGTGCCTGGACACCTGCCACGCGTTCTGCGGCGGGGAGCAGCTCGGCGACGCGGTCGACCGGCTGCGCGGCATCACCGGCCGGGTCGATCTGGTGCACGCCAACGGGTCCCGGGACGGCTTCGACTCCGGCCGGGACCGGCACGCGAACCTCGCCGACAGCCCCGACCTGGCGGCCGAGCAGGTCGCCGAGGTGATCCGGGCGGCCGGCTGCACCGCGGTGGTGGAGACGCCGAACGCCGACGGCGGCCAGGCCACCGACATCGCCTACCTCCGAGAGCGACTGGTCCCGTGAGCCAGCGACCGGCGGGGCACGCCGCGATCCGGTGGCGCACCAGCGTTCGGACGAAGGAGGGCCGCTCGTGAGCGGCGAGGAGACGCCGGAGCCGCGGCGCGGCGGCGCGTTGGCGAGCAGCGGCGCGGCGAGCGACCCGTCGGTCGCCCACCTGACCCTGCGGCAGTCGGCGCCCGAACAGCGCGACGACGCCGACGGTCCCGCCGCCGAGACCGGCACCGGCCGTACCGGCTCGGGCCCGCAGGCCGCCGAATCGGCGCGCAAGGCGACCGGGACGACGGAGGTGGCCGGGGAGCCGGGGAAGCCGACCGACCGCGCTGCCGCCGACACCGTCGAGGACGCCGCGCCGGGCAAGGGTGACGGCGGTACTGGCAAGGGCGACGAGGCCGGGTGGTCGCGGTTCGCACCGGTCGAGCCGAACCCGCCGGGCCTGCTGCGCCGGGTCGGCGCCGGCATCGGCCGGTTCGTCACCCACGAATGGACCGTGGCCAGCGTCGGCGGGCTACTGCTCGCGGTGCTGATGACCTGGCCGACGGTGCTGCATCCGGCGAGCACGATCCCGCAGGACATCTACGATCCGCTCCTGCAGACCTGGCAGGTGGCCTGGGACGGGCACGCGCTGCTGACCGACCCGCTGCACCTGTGGGACAGCAACACCTTCTTCCCGGACCACGACACGCTCGCGTTCTCCGACAGCCTGCTCGGGTACGCGCCGTTGGGCATGATCGGTTCCGGTCCCGTCGCCGCGCTGGTGCGCTACAACCTCCTGTACGTGCTGGCGTACGCGCTGGCCTTCGTCGGGATGTACGCGCTGTGCCGGCAGCTCGGTACCCGCAAGCCCGGTGCGGCGATGGCCGCCGCGGCGTTCGCGTACGCGCCGTGGCGGTTGGCGCACGGCGGCCACCTGAACATCCTGTCCACCGGCGGAATCGCCCTGGCGCTGGCGATGCTGGCCCGCGGGCACGGGTTCAGCTTCCGGCGGAACGGGAAGCCGGGCCGGATCCGCTGGGGCTGGGCGCTCGGCGGCTGGCTGGTCGCCGCCTGGCAGGTCACGCTCGGCTGGGGCCTGGGACTGCCGTTCTGCTACCTGCTCGGCGTGCTGGTCGTCGTCGGCTGCGCGACCTGGCTGGTACGCAAGATTCACCGCCGGCTGCGCAGGGACACCGCGCCGGCCGGCCGGTTCCACCTGTCGCTGCTGTTCGGCAACCTGGCCGGGCTGGCCGTGTTCGGCGCGACCTGCCTCTACCTCGGGCTGCCCTACCTGCGCGCGGTGCACGAGCACCCGGAGGCCCGCCGGACCGTCGCCGAGCTGAAACTGTTCTCGCCGCCGTGGCAAGGCTTCTTCATCGCGCCCGAGCAGTCCTTCCTGTGGGGCGACACGCATGCCCGGGCGCGCCAGGCGTTGCCGTTCCAGCCGGAGATGACGCTGCTGGTCGGGATGGTGCTGGTGGCGTTCGCGGTGCTGGGGCTGTTCCTGTCCAGCTGGCGGATCCGGACCCGGCTGCTGTTGCTCGCCGGGGTCGCGGTCAGCGTCGTACTGGCGATGGGCACCGCCTTCCCGGGCGGCGGCAGGTACACCTACCTGGTGCTCTACGACCACCTGCCCGCGTGGGACGCGATCCGTACCCCGGGCCGGCTGGTGCTGTGGACGACGCTGCTGCTGGCCCTGCTCGCCGCCGGCGCGGTGAACGCGCTGAGCCAGCGGGCCGACGAGTTCGCGGTGTCCCGGGGTCGCAACCCGCGCCGGATCGGGCCGGCGCTGCGGCTGCTCGTCGCGGTACCGCTGGTGCTGGTGCTGGTCGAGGGGTGGGCGCGCACGCCGCACCCGCAGGTACCGACCGAGCCGAGGGAGCTGCACGCGGTCGCCGGGCCGGTGCTGATCCTGCCGACCGACACGCTCACCGACCAGCGCTACATGTACTGGTCGACCGACGGGTTCCCGCAGCTGGTCAACGGCGGCAGCGGGGTGCAGCCGGCGAAACAGGACCAGATCCGGCAGGCAGCAACGGACTTCCCCAGCCAGCGCAGCGTCGCCTACCTGCGTCAGCTGGGGGTCCGCACCGTGGTGGTGTTCCGCGACGGCCTGGTCGGCACGCCGTACCAGAACGTGATCTCGAAGTCGACCATCGGGCTCGGTATCAAGATCTCCGACACCGGGCCGGCGGTCGTCTACACCCTCGACCCGCAGTAACGCCCGTCCCCGGGCCGGGCGGTCCGGGGACGACGCGCGGCCGGTCAGCTCGCCGCGAGGGCGGTCGCACCGGCGAGGTAGGGGGCGCCCTCGCCGGCCGGTACCGCCCAGGTCAGGTTCTCCACCGCGCGGATCAGCGCCCAGCCGCGCACCCGCGCCCGGTCCACGCCGAGCCCGGCGGCGATCCGGTCGACGAGGCGGGCCGCCCGGGCCGGGGTCGGCTCGTACCGGAGCAGATCCCAGAGCAGGTGGCCGGCGTCGAACGCGGCGTCACCGACGACCGGCTTCGGGTCGATGAGCAGCCAGGCGGACCCACCGCGACCGGACAGCACGTTGCCGGTGTGCGCGTCCCGGTTGACGAGCACGTCCGGCCCGTCCGGCTCGGCGAGCGCGACGCACAGCTCGGTCGCCTCCTCGAACAGCGCCCTCGGCAGCTCCATCGACCCGGCCGCCACCCGGCCGCCGGCCGCCGCCGCCCGGTCGTCGCCGCCGGCCGTCGACGGTGACCCCTGGTCGGCGCCGGGCGGCGCCGCTGTGGTTACCGGGCCCCCGCCGGTGGCCGGTTCGGTCAGCTGGCGGTACGCCACGGGCAGCTCCCCGGCCCATCGCAGCGCCAGGTCCCGGACCAGCGGGAACGGCTCGGCCACCGCGGGCGGCGTACCGTCCGGGGCGTCGATGCCGGGTCGCGGGGCCGGGTGGCTCAGGTCGCCGGTCGGCACCCGGCGGAGCCGGCGCAGCAGCCCGGTCGCCACCCCGACGACCTCGTCCAGCGTCAGCGCGCCCCGCTCGTACTCGGTGAGCAGCGCGGTACCCGGATCGGCCCGCTCCAGCAGCAAGGCACCGGAGTCGAGATCGACGTCGTACAGCCGGACCGCGCCGTCGCCGGCGTAGCAGCGCAGCGCCGTGCACTCGGCGAAGTTCTCGTCGTCCAGCACGGGTACCTTCAGCACCAGCTCGCGCTCGCCGCGGCGCACCGGCACCACGTACGAGCAGGTGCCGCCGGGCAGCACCGGGCCGGTGATGCGTACCCCGAAGCGCCGGCAGGTCGCGTCGACCAGCGCGGGCAGGTCGTCGAGCCAGCGCCGGCCGCGCGGCCCGAAGTCGGTCCCGATGGATCCGGCCAGCTCGGCCGGCAGCTCGTGTTCCACCACGTGTTTCCCTTCGCCGTGTTCCTTCGATGTCCGGTGGATGCCGAAGGACGACGGCGGTGCCCGCGCTCGCTGCTGATCCGTCGCGGCCCGGATCGGGGCCGCGCGCAGCGAACGTGCAGTGCTCGGGCAGTCGTACTGCCGGCGGAGGGGCCGCGCCGGCTCGGCCGGGCGTCAAGAAGGGGCGGGCGCCGGCGTGGTCGGCCGGGCCGCGCCGGGCAGCCAGGACACGTCCGGGGCGTGGTCGAACTCGCCGCCGTCCGGGTCGTCGCTGCCGTCCGCGCGGACCGCATCGCGGGCCGGCACCAGGATGTCGCGCACCACGTACCCGACGAGCACGACCAGCGTGGCCAGCCGGCACAGCGAGAAGAACACGAACACCCACTCCGGTACGACGGTGGTACCGGAGGCGGCCATCAGTTCGGCGTAGAACGCCAGGAAGTAGCCGACCTCGGCGAGCTGCCAGGCAAGGAACGCACCCCAGCGCGGCCTGGCCAGCACCGCCAGCGGGATCAGCCACAGCACGTACTGCTGGGACCAGACCTTGCCGGTGATCAGGAAGCAGGCCACGACCAGGAACGCCAGTTGCGCCAGCCGCGGGCGACGCGGCGCGAACATGGCCAGCGCGCCGATGGCGAGGCAGCAGAGCGCGAAGAGCACCCCGTACAGCAAGTTGAGGGTGGTGATGTGGGTGCTCAGGTAGCCGAACCCGGGCAGCCCGGCGTTCTCGCCGCCGGTCGGGAAGTGCGCCCCGACGTACCAGAGGGTGCCCCAGTCGACGCCGCGGGTGGAGTTGAGTCGGAAGAACTGCAGCCACGAGTCGGGGTAGAGCATCGCGATCGGCGCGTTGATGACCACCCAGGTGGCGGCGGCGGTGAGCACCGTGGTGCCGGCCTGCCGCAGCTTCCCGCTGCGCAGCGCGAGCACCAGCAGCGGCCCGAGGATCAGCAGCGGGTAGAACTTGGCGGCGACGCCGAGCCCGAACAGCAGCCCGGCCAGCCACGGCCGTCGTCTGGACCAGGCGAGCAGCGCGCCGACGGTCGGCGCGATCGCGAGCAGGTCCCAGTTGACGGTGGCGGTGACCAGCATCGCCGGTGCGATCGCGAGCAGCAACGCGTCGAACGGTCGTCGGCGTCTGAGCGCCAGCACCATCGCCACCGTGCCGATGCCGAGCAGCGACAGCATGATCGCGTTCGCGTCGTAGAACCACTTGCCCTGGTTGATGTCGACATGCTGGGCGAGGGCGTGCACCGGCAGCCCGAGCGCGCCCATGAACAGGCCGGTGAGCACCGGGTACTCGACCGCGTGGTCGGCGTACGGCACCTTGCCGTCACCGAGCCCCTCGGCGTAGTACAGCGCGAGCACGTCGGTGTAGCAGTGGTCCTTGTACTGCTTCAGGTCGCCCCAGGCGCCGTCCCGGCAGGGCGACTTCTGCACCCAGTGCAGCGCGAACAGCAGGCAGGCCAGCGCCAGCACGATCCGTACCGGCGTGACGTAGCGCCGGTGCGGCGGCCGCACGGCATGGTCGCCCAGCGGCCCGCCGATCGCCTCGGACAGGCCGCCGGCGAACCAGTCCTCCCGGGCCGGTTCGTCCGGCAGCCGCAGGCGCGACCCGCCGAGCCGCGACGGGACGTTTCGGGTCTCGCCACTCATGCCGCCCATCCTGCCCGACGCCGCCGGCGGGTGTGCACCCCGCTACCCGGCGCCGTCGGGAGCGGCGTTGTTCCCGTTCGGATTGCCCGGGCCGTTGGTCTTGCAGTTCGGATCCCAGATGTTGCAGGTCGGCGAGGACGGGCCGTCCGACGGTGTCCCGGTACCCGGCGGCCAGCCGCCCGGCGGGGTCACGCTGTTGGTGGGCCGCCCGGTCGGGTGCGGGTTGGTGCTGTGGGTCGGTTTCGGTGACGGCGACGAGGAGGCCACCTGGCCGGCCGTCTTGCTGCCACCGTAGACCGGCGGCGGGAAGTTCTGCGGCGGCATGTGCAGGTCCTGCACCGCCTTCGACATGTACGCCTTCCAGATGTACGACGGGTACTCCGAGCCGTACATCGGGGCGCCCCACATGTTGTAGATCGGGCCGTCACCCTTCTTCCGGCCGATCCAGACCACCGTGGCGAGCTGCGGCACGTACCCGCACATCCAGGCGTGCGAGTTGGCGTTTATGCCTTCCTTGTTCGGCCACTCCCAGGTACCGGTCTTGTTCGCCTGGTCGCGCGGCGGGTCGATCTTCTGCCTCTCGTTGCCGGCGACCTGCTTCAGCACCCAGTCGAGGTCGGCGGCGGTGGAGGCGTCGAACAGCTGCCGGTGCTTGACCTTCGGCAGCTGCACCTGCACGCCGTGCGAGTCGGTGACCTTGGTGACGAAGTGCTCGGTGCTGTACTTGCCGCCGGCGGCCAGCGTGGCGTACCCGTTCGCGTGGTCCAGCGGGGTCACCGGGTACTGGCCGAAGCCGATCTCGTTGCCCAGACCGCCCTGCGCGACGGCGTCCTGCGCGCTGACGGTGTTCAGGTCGAACTTGTGCGCCGGCTTGCCGTTGGAGCCGTCCGACATGATCATGTTGATGCCGGCCTGGTGCGCGAAGTCGAGCACCTTGTCCTTGCCCAGTTTCTGCGTCAGGGCATAGAACACGGTGTTCAGCGACATCACCGTGGCCCTCGACAGGGTGCACAGCTCGTGGCCCTGGGCGTCCATGCCGCCGTCGCTGCAGTGTTCACCGTCGGAGTTGTGCACCTTGCCGTCGCCGCCGCGGTCGTCGAACTTCTCGGCCTCGTCGCCGTTCCACAGCGACTTGACCGAGATACCGTCCTTGATCCCGAGCGCCAGCGAGTACACCTTGAAGGAGGAGCCCGGCTGGTGCGGGTTGGCCGCCATGTCGAACCCGGTGCCGTCGTCGCCGCCGTAGTAGGCGATCACCTTGCCGGTGCCCGGCTGCACCGAGACCAGCGCGGTGGCGAGCCGGTGCTTGTTCTGCTTCTGGGCGTCCTTGTATTCCTGGTCGCCGTTCATCACCTCGTGGGCAGAGGAGATCGCGTCCTGCTCGGCCTTCTTGTTGATCGTGGTGACGATCTTGTACCCGCCGGTCTCCAGCCGCTGCTTCGTCTCCTCCCGCGCCTTGGCGTAGGTCGACGCGTCGGAGAGGGTGCGGTTGCGGGCGAGCTCGTTGATCACCTGGGTGACCACGAAACCGGTCGGCTTGTCCAGGCCGAAGCTCGCCCCGGTGTTGGCCTTCGGCTTCTTCGGCATCGGGTAGTTCGCCAGCGAGATCGACTTGTCGTACTTGCCCAGCTTCGTCATCTGCCTGAGCGTGTACTCCCAGCGAGCCTGGGCGAGCTTCTTGTTCACCGCCGGGTCGTCCTGCGACGGGTCCTTGATCACCGAGGCCAGCACGGCGGCCTCCTCGGTGGTCAACTTGCTGATGTCCTTGTTGTAGTAGACCTTCGCCGCCGCCTGGATCCCGTACGCACCGCGGCCGAAGTAGACGGCGTTGAGATAGAAGCCGAGGATCTGCTTCTTCGAGTACTTCTGGTCGAGCTTGACCGCGACGACGGCTTCCTTCAGCTTCTGCGTGTAGGTGCGGTCCGCGGCGGTGTTCGCGTCCTCGGACAGCTTCGCGTACTGCTGGGTGATCGTCGAGGCGCCCTGGGTGTCACCGCCGGTCACGTTGTTCCACAACGCCCGGATGGTGCCCTTGACGTCCACCCCGGAGTTGGTGAAGAACGTGTTGTCCTCCGCCGCCACCACCGCGTACTGCACCCGCTCGGGCACCTTGTCGATGTCGACGACGTTGCGGTTGGAGTCGCTCGCGCCGAGCCGCGCCATCGGCGTCTTGCCGTCGTCGTAGTAGAACGTCGATGCCTGCGGGGTGGGCAGCTGCCCGGGCAGCGTCACGTTGGTGAAGTAGAACGCGCCGCCGATGGTGCCGATGCCGGTGAGCAGCAGCAGCACCGCGACGCCGGCGATGATCCGGCGCCGGCGCCGGCGCTTCTTGCGCGCCTTCGGTGTCTCGTGCGACCGGCGGCGCTCCTCGGCCCGGCTCAGCGGGCTGCCGTCGTCGCGGAAGAAGTCGGTCGGCCCGTCCGGCCCGGCGGGGCGCACCGTGGCGCGGCCCATCCCGGCGCCGCCGACCGAGGCGGACCCGACCGAGGCGGACCCGACCGAGGCCGAGCCAACCGAGGCGGAACCAACCGAGGCGGAACCGACCGAGGCCGAGCCGACCGAGGCGGACCCGGTCGCGCCGCTACCGAACGCGCTGCGCCGGGTGGCGCCGCCGACGGAGGCGGAACCGGTCGGCGGCTCGGTCGAGTGCCGACCACCGCCGCCAGCCGAGTGCCGGCCGTTCGGCGGCTCGTCGTCCGCACCGTGCCGGGCTGGCCGCCCGTACGCGGTGCCCGGCTCGCGCGGGGCCGAGCCGGTGCTGCCGGTCGGCCGGGCGGAGCCGCCGTAGGTGCCGGCGCCGGGCCGGTCGGCGGCGCGACCACCACCACCACCGAGCCCCCGCCGGTACGGCTGGTCGGCGCCGGCCGCGCCGTGCCGCGCCGTGCCGTAGTCACCGCCGGCCACCCCATGGTTGCCGGTTGAACTGTGGTTGCCCGGGACGCTGTGCCGCCCGGGCTGGCCCGCATCGCGGACACCACCGGGACCGTCGGGATCCGGCCCGGGTACCCGGGCCGAGCCACGCGGGCGGTTCGGGGGGCTCGTCATTCGTCACACCATGCCGTCGGGGACGACGGCTGCCCAGCCGCCGTCCGGTTCGTGTGAGCTACACCGCACCACCGCACACATGCTCCACGCTCCGCCGGACCCGGCGGTGGCGGTGAAGGTGTTCACTCGGCCGCCTCGTGTCGCGTGCCGGGGTCACCGACCCCGCGTCCGAGCAGGAACTGCTCGGCCAGGTGGTTCCAGCCGCAGCCGCGGCAGACCTCCACCACGTACACCGTGAACTCGCGGTAGGTCTGTGCCAGGGTCGTCAGCTCGGCCTTGCGCCGAGCCTGGCCGGCGGACTGCTTCAGCTCGTCGCCGTAGATGTAGTGCACGTGCCAGAGTTGCTCGCGGCGGCAGACCGGACAGGGCGTCTCGGTGCGCTCACCGTGGAACTTGGCCGCGTTGAGCAGGTATGGCGAGGCGTCACAGGCTTCGTACGTGCCGATCCGCCCAGCGAACAGCGCGCGCAGCGTCGCTCGCTTCTGGAGCGAGTAGTCGACGACCTGCCGCTGCGTGCGCATGGGCACGAGGGTACGCGCCAACCACGCTCACGCACACCCGCGCAAGGTTAAAACGGGCACTACTCACCGTAGTTGTCGCTGCGCAGTAAGGCCACGGGGAGCGATGGGTTTCCCCCAGGTCGCACGGCTGTTATGGTGTCGATGTATCGAGCCGATACATCGGCGTGGCCCATTTGGGTCGCTGGCAGTGACGACGGGGCGAGGGGGAGGTGGCAGCCGGTGCTGGATCTCGCGGTGCTCGGCCTGCTGCACGAGTCGCCCATGCACGGGTACGAGCTGCGCAAGCGGCTGACCACGATGCTCGGACCGTTCCGGGCCGCGATCAGCTACGGCACGCTCTACCCGACGCTGCGCCGGATGCAGCAGGCCGGCTGGATCACCGAGGACTCGGATCCGGTCGAGCCGGCCGCGACCGGCGGCGCCGAGCGTCCGCTGCGGCGCAAGCCCGGCTTCGGCAAGCGCAGCCGGATCAGTTACAAGCTGACCGCGGAAGGCAAGGAGCGGTTCGGCGACCTGCTCGCGCAGGTCGGCCCGGAGGCGTACGACGACGCCGCGTTCGGCGTGCACTTCGCCTTCTTCGGCCGTACCGACGCGGCGACCCGGCTGCGGATCCTGGAAGGACGCCGACGCCGGGTCGAGGAACGCCGGGAAGGCCTGCGGGACGCGCTCAACCGCGCCGCGGAACGACTCGACGCCTACAGCCTGGAACTGCAGCGGCACGGCCTGGAAGCGGCCGACCGCGAGGTCCGCTGGCTGGAGGAGCTGATCGTGCACGAACGAACCGGTCAGCCGCCGACAGTCACCACCCCGCGCCCGAGCCCGGGTGCGGTTGGCCCGAACAACACGGGACCCGATCGGCCCGCCGGCGAACGCCGGCCCGACTAGGTCCGTCGCAAGCACCACATCGGGCCGTGGCGCAGACCGCGACTGCGCGCTCGGTGTGGCCGTCTAGAGAAGGAGGCAGACATGGGTTCTGTCCGCGTTGCCATCGTCGGAGTGGGCAACTGCGCCGCGTCCCTGGTTCAGGGGGTGCACTACTACCGCGACGCCGACCCGTCGGATCGCGTGCCGGGACTCATGCACGTCAAGTTCGGCGACTACCACGTCGGCGACGTGGAGTTCGTGGCCGCCTTCGACGTGGACGCCAAGAAGGTCGGCCGCGACCTGTCCGAGGCGATCGTGGCCAGCGAGAACAACACGATCAAGATCTGCGACGTGCCGCCGGCCGGCGTCACCGTCCAGCGCGGGCACACGTTCGACGGGCTCGGCGAGTACTACCGGGAGACGATCCAGGAGTCCGACGACGAGCCGGTCGACGTGGTCGCCGCGCTGCGTGAGGCGAACGTCGACGTGCTCGTGTCGTACCTGCCGGTGGGGTCCGAGGAGGCCGACAAGTTCTACGCGCAGTGCGCGATCGACGCGGGTGTCGCGTTCGTCAACGCGCTGCCGGTGTTCATCGCCTCGGATCCGGTGTGGGCCAAGAAGTTCACCGACGCCGGCGTGCCGATCGTCGGCGACGACATCAAGTCGCAGGTCGGCGCGACCATCACGCACCGGGTGCTGGCGAAGCTGTTCGAGGACCGCGGGGTGCGGCTGGACCGTACGTACCAGCTGAACTTCGGCGGAAACATGGACTTCATGAACATGCTGGAGCGCAAGCGGCTGAAGTCCAAGAAGATCTCGAAGACCCAGTCGGTCACCTCGCAGATCCCGCACGAGATGCGCACCGCCGACGTGCACATCGGCCCGTCGGACTACGTACCGTTCCTGGAGGACCGCAAGTACGCGCTGGTCCGGCTGGAGGGCTCGGCGTTCGGTGACGTGCCGCTGCAGCTGGAGTACAAGCTGGAGGTGTGGGACTCGCCGAACTCGGCCGGCATCATCATCGACGCGCTGCGCGCGGCGAAGATCGCCAAGGACCGCGGCATCGGCGGCCCGATCCTGTCGGCGTCGTCCTACTTCATGAAGTCGCCGCCGGAGCAGTACGACGACTCGACCGCGCGCGACGCGGTGGACAAGTTCATCGCCGGCGAACTCGACCGCTGATCGACGAATCCACGGGCACGTCACTTTCCCGGTGACGTGCCCGTCGTCGTCTCTGCCCGCCGGCGCCGCCGGGCATCGGCTCAGCCGGAGAACAGACCGCCCGCGGTGAACTGCACCCGAGCCTCCAGCTCCAGCAGGAACACCTTGCGCGGCAGGCCACCGCCGTAGCCGACCAGCTTGCGGTTGGCGCCGACGACCCGATGGCAGGGCACGATCACCGGGACCGGGTTGTGGTTGTTCGCGGTGCCGACCGCCCGCGAGGCGCCGACGTCGTCGGCGACCGCCCTGGCCACGTCGCCGTAACTGCACGTCTCTCCGTAGGGGATGCGGATCAGCTCGGCCCACACGGCCCGCTCGAACTCGCTGCCCACCAGGTGCAGCGGCAGGTCGAAGTCGGTGCGCCGGCCGGCGAAGTATTCGTCGAGCTGGGCCTTGGTGGCGGCCAGCACGGGGTCGGCCGGCGACGGCGCACCGGCCGGGGTGGGCCCACCGAACCGGAGCTGCCGCAACGCGTCGTCGTCGGCGACCGCGACCAGGTCGCCGATCGGGGACGGCACACTCAACCAGCGCATGCCACCCATCCTCCCAGCACCCACCGACACTTTCCGGCGGCCATCGGACATCCTCGTACCCCACACTCCGGGGCCACCGGGCTCGGGGCACCGGGCTCGGGGTTCGCGCCGGGATCGTCCGAATGCCCGACAGTGAGGCAAAGGCCACAGTTGTCCCGCACCGGCAACGCCGCGTCGCGCTCGTGCCGTGTACCTCACGTGGTCGACTCTCCGGCGCCCCTGGTACGGCGGGTACTGCACGCGATCACCGGGCGGCGTGGCCGACGCCGCCGCCCGGTCGGCCGGTACATCCGGTGGTTCCGCCGCGCGCTGGCCGGTTTCTCCGCCGTGGTACTGGCCGCGGGCCTGGTCCTGGTCGGGTGGGCGATCAGCCTGCCGCTGCCGGCCGACCCCGCCCAGCCGCAACAGTCGGTGCTGTACTACTCCGACGGCCGTACCGTGCTCGCGCGGGTCGGCGTCGTCGACCGCATCGCCGTACCGCTGAGCCGGGTGCCGGTGCCGGTGCGGCGGGCCGTCCTGGCCGCCGAGGACCGGTCGTTCTACACGCACGGCGCGGTGTCCGGGCGGGGCATCGGGCGGGCGCTGTGGTCGGACGTGACCGGCGACGGGGTCGAGGGCGCGTCGACGATCACCCAGCAGTACGTGCGCAACGCGTACCTGACGCTGGACCGCACGGTGTCCCGGAAGGTGCGCGAGATCGTGCTCGCCGAGAAGCTGGAACGCCGGTACAGCAAGGACCAGATCCTCGGCCGGTACCTGAACACCATCTACTTCGGCCGCGGCGCGTACGGGATCGACGCGGCGGCCCGGGCGTACTTCGGGGTGCCGGTGGACGAGCTGGACACCGCGCAGGGAATGGTCCTCGCCACGGTCATCAAGGACCCGACGAACTTCGACCCGGCGGTCGATCCGGCCGGCGCCCGCAACCGCTGGCGGTACGTGCGGGCCGGGATGGTGTCGCAGCACTGGCTCGGCGTGAACGAGGCGGCGCGGCTGCGGTTCCCGGCCACGACGGCGCCGGCCGGGACCGGCCCGGTCGGGCCGGCCGGGCTGATCGCGCAGCAGGTCGAGTGGGAGCTGGAGCGCCACGGCATCACCGCCCAGCAGCTGCGTACCGGCGGGCTGCGCGTGGTGACCACGATCGACCGGGCCACCCAGCAGCGCACCGAAACCGCCGTACGGCAGGAGGCACCCGCCGGACTCGCGGTCGCGGTGGTGTCGGTCGACCCGCGCACCGGCGGGATCCGCGCCTACCACGGCAACGCGAAGGGCTTCGGCTACTTCGACCACGCCGACGCGCCGGCCACGCCCGGTGCTGCGTTCACCCCGCTCGTCCTGGCCAGCGCGTTCCAGCACGGCCTGGACCGAGATCGGTTGTGGGACGGGAGATCCCCGCAGCAGTTCCCGGACCGCAACGGCGTACCGCTGTACAACCCGGGCAACGCGCAGTGTCCCCGGTGCACCATCGACGACGCGGTCGCCCACTCGTACGGCACGGTGCTCTACCGGGTGGCGCAGGCCACCGACCCGGTACGGATCGTGCACGACGTGCGCGCCGCCGGCGTCGCCGCGAGCTACGCCGGGCGGCCCAGCCTGGTGGACGGCCCGGACGATCCGCAGCCGGCGTTGACCCGGCCGGCCATCGCGCTCGGCGAGTACCCGGTCAGCCCGGCCGACCTGGCCAGCGGGTACGCCACTCTCGGCAACGACGGCCGGGCGCTGGCCCGGCACGTCGTCGACTCGGTCCGATCGTCCGCGGGCGGCACGCTGTACCGGGCGGCGCCGGCCGGCCGGCGCGCGTTCACCGCGGCGGCGGTCCAGCAGACCCGGGACGTCACCGGCCGGTACCCGACGACGCTGGCGAACGGCCAGGCCCCCGAGCGGGTGCTGTACCGCACCAGCGTTCAGCAGCAGGGGAAGCGGGTCCGCTCGGGCTGGGCCGCGGGTGTCGACCGGGGCCAGGCCACCGTGGTGCTGGTGGCCGCCGGAGGCGGCCGGTCGCCGGCATCGGACCTGGCCGGCCGGCTCTGGGCTCGCATCCAACCCGGGTCGGCACCGGTTGCGCCGTCGCCTCCCGCGGCATCGGCGGCGCCGTGATCGGACGGCACCGCCAGCGGCGGCGGGCACCCGTGCTCGGCGCACCCGGGCTCGGCGCGGTCGGGCTCGGCGCGGTCGGGCTCGGCGTGGTCGGGCTCGGCGCGGTCGGGCTCGTCGTGGTCCTGGCCGCCGCGCTGCTCGCACTCGGCGGCATACCGCCGGCCGCCGGGCCGGACGCGCCGACCGGGTCCGTCTCGGTACGGTCCGCGGCACCGTCCCGGCCGAGTACCGATCCGGGCCCGGTACTGCCCGCCCTGACCGGCGGCCGGCCACCGAGCGGGGCCGGCCTTGTCCGCCGGCTGGGGCCGGTGCTCGCCGACCACCGGCTCGGTACCGCGGTCGGCATGTCCGTGGTGGACGTGACCACCGGCGACACGCTCTACTCCGCCAGCACCGGTGCCCGGGTACCGGCGTCGACGGCGAAGCTGGCCACGGCGGCCGCGGCGTTGACCGTTCTCGGCGCCGGCCACCGGTTCCGGACGACGGCGGTGGCCGGCGCCGGGCCGGGTGACG
Organism: Actinocatenispora sera; assembly: GCF_018324685.1. NCBI lineage: Bacteria > Bacillati > Actinomycetota > Actinomycetes > Micromonosporales > Micromonosporaceae > Actinocatenispora > Actinocatenispora sera. The sequence continues at coordinate 1,200,808 of NZ_AP023354.1, forward strand.
TGGTCCTCGTCGGCGGTGGGGACCCGACCCTGTCGGTGTCGGTCGCGGGCAGCTATCGGGGTGCCGCCGAACTCACCGACCTCGCCGCGCAGGTACGCCGCCGGCTCGGTCACCGGCCGCGCCGGGTGCTGGTGGACGCGACGCTGTTCACCGGGGCCGACCGAGCGCCGGGTTGGGACCCGGACGTGCGGGTGAACGGGGACGCGGCGCCCATCACCGCGCTGATGGTCGACGGCGGGCGCACCGCACCGCGGTACGACCGCAACCGGTCCCGGGCGCCGGACCTCGCCGCCGGTACGAAGTTCGCCCAGCTGCTCGGGCTGCCGGCGAGCGCCGTGGTCCGCGGGCGGGCGGCGCACGGTGCCCGGTTGCTCGGCCACGTCTCGTCCGCGCCGCTGGCGTCGCTGGTCGAGCGGATGCTCGGTACCAGCGACAACGTGGTTGCCGAAGCGCTCGGCCGGCAGGTGGCGCTCGCCCGGCACGAACCGGCCAGTTTCGCCGGCGCGGCGACCGCGATCCGTACCGTGCTGCGCGGGCTCGGGCTGCCGGTCCGCAGCCTGCGGATGACGGATGCGAGCGGGCTGTCCCGGGCCGACCGGCTCGACCCCGCGCTGCTCACCGCGATCCTCCGCCTCGCGGCCAGCCGCTCGCGGCCGGAACTGTCCAGTGTGTACACCGGTCTCCCGGTCGCCGGATACTCCGGCACCCTGGCCGACCGGTACCGGCACGGCTCCGCGCGCCGGGCCGCCGGCGTGCTGCGCGCGAAGACCGGCGCGCTGACCGGGGTGCAGGGGCTGGCCGGGCTGGTCGTGGACGTCGACCACCGGCTGCTCGCGTTCGCCGTGCTCGCGAACGGTGGCCCGGACGGTGCGGCGGCGACGACCGCGATCGACGCGGTGGCCGCCACCTTGGCCGGTTGCGGCTGCCGCTGACCCGGCCTGCTCGTCCGATCCGGGCTGGTTGCGGTGATTGATCACCGTACGGTCGTCCGGCACGAGCGGACGGTCGCTACCCTGACGGCGAGGCGGCAGGAGGGGGCGGCATGGACTGGGTGACCGGTACTTTCCTGGTCGTCGGTGCGATCGGGGTCGTGCTGCTGGCCGTCTCGCTGCTGTTCGGTGAGCTGTTCCAGCTCGGTCATGCGGACGTGGACGGGCCGTTCTCGGTGCCGGTGGTGGCCGGGTTCCTCGGCGCCTTCGGGTTCGTCGGCGGGATCGTGGCGGCGCTGGTCCCCGGCGCCGGCGCCCCCTCGGCGCTGCTCGGCGGCGTGGCCGGCCTCGCCACCGCGTTTCCCACCGGGTGGCTCGTGATCCGGCTGACCCGCGCGCTGATGCGGATGCCGACCGACGCGACGCTCACCCGAGACGACCTGATCGGCGCCCTCGGCACGGTCACCACGCCGATCCGCCCCGGCGGGTACGGCGAGGTCAAGCTCACCATCTCCGGCCAGGTCCTGAAGTACAACGCGCGCTCGGCACGGGCGCTGCCGCTCGGCACGCCGGTGCTCGTCATCGAGACACCGAGCGAGACCAGCGTCGTGGTCGAGGAGACCGATCTGCGGCTGCCGCCCGCCGTCGGCGCCTGAGCGGATCCAACGCGGTCCTCCGGAAGCTCCCTGAATCCCCACTATCCACAAAGGACGGAAATGACGACTCCCATCCTGATCGGGATCGCCGGCATCGTGGTGCTGGTGGTCCTGATCGTCATCCTGGTGCTGTCCAGGATCAAGGTCGCCGGATCGAACGAGGCGTTCATCGTCACCGGCCGGAAGGGCAAGTCGACGCTCGGCGCGGACGGCCGCCGGCTCACCGACCTGTCCGGTCAGAAGGTCGTGATGGGTGCCTCGGTGTTCGTGGTGCCCGTCGTGCAGCGGCTGCAGATCCTCGACCTGTCCAGCCGGCGGATCCCGGTCACGGTCACCGGGGCGATCAACAAGCAGGGCATCACCTGCAACCTGGACGCGGTTGCGATCGTCAAGGTCGGCGGCACCGAGGACGCGATCCGCGCCGCCGCCCAGCGATTCCTGGACCAGCAGGACGAGATCGAGGGCTTCACCGGCGAGGTCCTCGCCGGTGCGCTGCGGTCCATCGTCGGCCGGCTGACCATCGAGGAGATCATCCGCGACCGCGCCGCGTTCGCCTCCGAGGTCGCGGAGGAGGCGGAGAACTCGCTGACCAACCAGGGCCTGGTGCTGGACACCTTCCAGTTGCAGGACATCCGCACCGACGGCGACTACCTGAAGAACCTGGGTCGTCCGGAGGCCGCCCGAGCGGTCAAGGAGGCGGCGATCGCCGAGGCCACCGCGCGCCAGTCCGCCGAGCAGGAGCGGCTGCGCGCCGAGGAGGTCATCGCCGAGTCGGAGCGGAACCTGGCGCTGAAGAGGGCCGGCATCCAGGCCGAGATCGACGCCGCCACGCAGAAGTCCGAGGCGGCCGGCCCGCTGGCCAAGGCCGAGCGGGACCAGGCGATCCTCGCCGAGCAGCAGAAGGTCGCGCAGCGCAACGCCGAGCTGAAGGAGCGTCAGCTCGACACCGAGGTGCGCAAGCCGGCCGACGCCGCCCGGTACAAGGTGGAGCAGGAGGCGGAGGCCGCCAAGAACGCCGCGATCCTGAAGGCGGAGGCGGAGAAGAACGCCGCCATCCTGCGCGCCGAGGCGCAGCGCAGGGCAACGGTCGAGGCCGCGCACGCCGACGCCGAGCAGGCGCGCCTGACCGGTGAGGGCGACCTGGCCCAGCGCACCGCGCTCGCCCAGGCGGTGCAGCGCGAGGGCGAGGGCGAGGCGGCCGCCGTGCTGGCCCGCGGTCAGGCCGAGGCCGAGGCCATGCGGCTCAAGGCCGAGGCGTTCAACAAGTACGGCGAGGCCGCCGTGCTGGAGATGCTGGTGAAGATGCTGCCCGAGGTGGTCGAGGCGGCGGCCAAGCCGATGGCCGGCATCGACAAGATGACGGTGATCTCCACCGACGGCGCGAGCGCGGTGACCAAGAACGTCGCCGCCACCGTCGCGCAGGGCCTGCAACTGGGTACCGACCTGACCGGGGTCGACTTCTCCGCGCTGCTGGCCCGCATCGCCGGCGGCAGCAACGGCAACGGCGCCAAGCCGGAGCGCACCGACCTGGTGCCGACCGTCGACGCCGACTGACCGACGAACGAGCAGATCGGGCCCCGACCGCTTCGCGCGGTCGGGGCCCGATCGCGTCAGACCACCTGGAAGTTGGCCATCATGGCCATGTCCTCGTGCTCCAGGTTGTGGCAGTGCAGCATGTACCGGCCCCGGAAGCCGGTGAAGCGCACCAGCACCTCGACCACCTCGTACGGGCGGAGGTCGACGACGTCCTTCCACCCGTGGTCGTTGGCGCCGGGCGAACGGCCGTCCCGGGTCAGTACCTGGAAGTGCGCCAGGTGGGTGTGCACCGGATGATGGAAGTCGCTGGTGAAGCGCCACAGCTCGACCGAGTTGAGGGCTGGCCGGGCGAGCACCGTCGACGGGCTGAAGAACTGCTTGTTGATGGTCCAGCCCTTGCCGCTGAGGCGGAAGTCGAACTGCCGGGTCACCCTGGCCTGCGACCGCTTCAGTGTCTCCACATCGGACAGTCGAGCCGGTACGTGCGAGTCGTCGCTGGCCCGGTTGCCGATCCGGAACCGCATCACCTGCCCGGTGGCGCCGCTGCCCAGCCGGTTCACCAGCGTCACCGTGCTGCCCGGCCGGTACGCGGAGAAGTCGACGACCACGTCGAACCGCTCCGCCGGCGCCAGCACGATGCTGGACTGCGTGCGCGGCCGGGCCAGCAGCCCCTGGTCGCTGCCGACCTGCACCAGGTGGCGGCCGTCGTCCAGGGCCAGCTGGTAGCGCCGGGCGTTGGAGGCGTTGAGGATCCGGAACCGGTAGCGCACCGGCGCGACCTCGAGCTCCGGCCACGGCGCACCGTTGACCAGGATCACGTCGCCCTGCACGCCCTGCATGTACTTCTTCTGCACGCCGGGCGTCATGGTCAGCGACGGGTCGATCGACGGGTAGGCGAACGAGCCGTCCGCGGTGAACGCCCGGTCGCAGATCAGCAGCGGGATGTCGCGCTCGCCCTTGGGCAGCGGCAGCGCGTCGTCCTCGTCGTCGCGCACCACGAACATGCCGGCCAGCCCGCGCCACACCTGCGGCGCGGAGAAGTCCATCCGGTGGTCGTGGTACCACAGCGTCGCGGCCCGCTGCCCCAGCGGGTAGCGGTACTCCTTGGTGCCCTTGTGCAGCGTCCAGTCCTGCGGCCGCACCGTCATCGGCATGTCGCCCGAGTGCCGCATGTGCGTGTCGAAGCTGTCGCCGACCGGCACCACCAGATCGGTCGGGTACCCGTCCGAGTCCGGCGGCGTGACCCCGCCGTGCAGGTGCGTCGACGTCGGCTGCGGCAGCTCGTTGCGTACCTTCACCCGCAGCTCGTGCCCGGCGCGCGCCTCGAACGTCGGCCCCGGGAACGTCCCGTCGAAGCCCCACACCTTCGTCGTCTTCCCGGGCAGGATCTCGGCACTGCCGATCTTCTGCGTCACCTCGTACTCGTCCACGCCGTGCACCGTGCGGGCCGGCTTCTTCACCGCCGGGATCGGCAGCGGCACCCGGAACCGCGGCGGGAGCGGCGCGGACGACGGCAGTACGATGCCGGCGGTCTCGGTGGTGTCGCCGCAGCCGGCGAGCGTCCCGCCGGCCGCCACCGCGGCGCCGGCCGCGCCGAACAGTCCCAGTACCCGGCGGCGGTTCATGGCTTCCTCCGTGCGAATGCGCGCGCCGTGAATCCCAGCGCCATACCGAACAACAGGACGCCGAGCGGGAGATGGACGGCGAGCAGGTGGGTGAATCCGAGCGCCATCTGCGCACCGACCAGTACCAGCATCGCGACGGCGTGCGGGATCAGCGCCGCGGAACCGCGCCCGGGCCAGCGCAGCAGCACCGCCGCGACGACGTCGAGCGCGACCAGCAGCGCGGCGACCCCCGCGCCGATGTCGTGCAGCGTCAGGTAGCTGACCCGGCCGGTGGTGAACAGTCCGGCGACGGTGGGCTGCCACAGCATCGCGGCCATGGTCAGTACCGCCAACACCCGCAGCAGCAGGACGAACGGCGTGCGTACCGCCGGTGCGGTCGACTCGACGGTGGTCATCGCGCCACCGCCGTCGCCGTGCGGGAACCCCGGCGCTCGCCGGCCCGCCTCGTCCAGGACCACCAGGCGAACGCCATACCGACGCCGAACAGCGCGGTGCCCAGCGGCAGGTGCACCGCGAGCAGCCGGGTACCGCCGAACGCCATCTGCGCGACCACCAGCACCAGCAGCAGCGCGGACGCCGCCAGCGGCCACCAGGTACCGCCACCGACCAGCAGCAGCAGTCCGGCCAGGATCATCGGCAGGGTCAGGAACGCCGCGAGCGCCGCGCCGACGGAGTGCCAGGTCATCATGCCCGGCTGGCCGGAGATGTAGGTACCGGCCGAGATCGGTTGCCACAGCAGGGTCGCGGCGAACAGCGTCGTCACGATCCGCAGGAACACCACGAACACCGGTGACACCCGGCGCGGTGGTGGGTCAGATGGATTCACGTTCGCCATCCTGCCGGCGCGGTGTTCCGGTGTCTTCGTGCCAGCGGAGAACCCCGGCATACCTCGGGGGAGGTAGGGGTGGCCGCCCCGATACCCCACCCGATGTACCGTTCGGCGGCGCGCCGGCCGGCCGCCGGTGCCGGCGCGGCCCCGGCGAGCCGTTAGGGTCGCAGGCGTGCCGAGTGAGCGGAACCTGCGCGTCCTGTTGGCCGGTCGGCGGTTCCGGCGGCTCCTGGTCGCCCGGCTGACCAGCCAGTTCTCCGACGGCCTGTTCTCCGGCGCGCTGGCCGGCAGCATCCTGTTCAATCCCAACCAGCACACCGACCCGGTGGCGATCGCGACCGGATTCGCCGTACTGCTGCTGCCGTACTCGATCCTCGGCCCGTTCGTCGGGGTCTTCCTGGACCGGTGGCTGCGCCGCAACGTGATCAGCTACGCGAACGTGCTGCGCTGCGCGCTGGCGCTGCCGGCCGCGGCGCTGCTGTTCACCGGGCACCCGAATGCGTTGTTCATCCTGTTCGCGCTGTTGGTGATCGGGATCAACCGGTTCATCCTCGCGGGCCACTCGGCGGCGATGCCGCACGTCGTCGACGGCCCGCGGCTGATCACCGCGAACGCCGTGTCGCCGACCCTCGGTACGGTCTGCAACTCGCTCGCGCTCGGCGTCTCGGCGCTCGTGCAGGTGCTCGTCGGCGGTGGCACCGCCGGGTACGGGCTGCTCGCCGCCGCGGCCGCGGCCGGCTACCTGGTCGCCGGCGTGCTCGCCGGGTTGTACTTCCACGGCCGGGAACTCGGCCCGGACGCCTCGGCGCCGGTCGGCGGTTCCATCCCGGCCGAGCTGTACGCGGTGCTGCGCGGCATGATCGCCGGCGCCCGGCACCTGGTCGGCCACGCCGACTCCACCGCCGTGCTGACCGCGCAGTCCGCCTACCGCATCCTGTACGGGGTGCTCACGGTCGCCGCACTCCTGTTGTACCGCAACTACTTCCCGACCGCCGGCGGAGACCTTCCCGCGCCGGGCGACTACGCGCAGTCGGTCGTCGGGCTGGCCGCGGTGGTGATCGCCGGCGGCGCCGGCTCGTTCCTCGGCGCGGCGATCACGCCGCCCGCGGCCCGCCGCTTCGGCGACCGCAACTGGGTCACCCTGCTGCTGGCCGGCGCCGGGCTGGTGGTCGTGGTGCTCGGCTCGCCGTTCCAGCAGGTGCTGCTGGTGATCGCGGTCTTCGCGATCAACATCGCCTCCCAGGGCACCAAGATCGTGGTGGACACGACGCTGCAGGCCGAGAGCGCCGACGAGTTCCGCGGCCGGGTGTTCAGCGTCAACGACACCACCTACAACATCTGCTACGTGCTGGGGCTGTTCCTCGGCGCGGTGCTGCTGCCGCCGGACGGCCACTCGCTGACCGCGGTACTCGTCGTCGGGGTCGGCTACGCGGTCGTCGGCTTCGGCCACCGCCTGGTGGCGCGGCTCTATCCTGTCCACAGTGGAGTGTCATGAGCCGGCGGCGAGTGCGTTCCGGCGAAGGAGGCAAACCGTGGGTTTCGTCGAGCTGTCCCACCCGATCACCGACGGCATGGTCACCTACCCGGGGCTGCCGGGCCCGGTGATCCGGGAACACACCAGCCGCGCGGCGAGCACGGCGAACCTCGCCGAGGGCGTGTCGTTCGCCATCCACGCCATCGACCTCGTGGCGAACACCGGCACGTACCTGGATACGCCGTACCACTACCACGCGGACGGCGCCGACCTCGCCGCGCTGGCACCGGAACGGCTCGTCGACGTGCCGATCACGGTGATCCGCGCGGTCGACGTCCCGAGCGTCGGGGCCGCCCTGCTCGGCGACCCGGGCCGGCTGTGGGGACAGGCGGTGCTGATCGAGACCGGCTGGTCCCGGCACTGGGGCACGCCCGCCTACCTGACCGGAAGCCCCTACCTGACCGGCGAAGCGGCGCGGGTACTCATCGACGCGAACGTCGCGCTGGTCGGTGTCGACGCGCTCAACGTCGACGACGTCACCGACCGGGCCCGACCCGTCCACAATGGACTGCTGGGGGCCGGCATCCCGATCGTCGAGCACCTCACCAACCTCGCCGCGCTGCCGGACCACGGAGCCCGGCTCACCGCCGTACCCCCGCCGGTGCACGGCATGGGCACGTTCCCCATCCGCGCCCTCGCCCGCCTCTGACCGCCATCCCCGCTGGGCTCAGTCGACGTCCGCCGGTGGTACCGCCGGGCGCACCTCGGGGCCGACCGGCGCGGCGACGACTGGGCCGCCGGGGCCGGTGGACGCCACCGGAGCCGGCCGGTCCGCGGGCGTCGGTGGGCCCACCGGAAGGTGGCTGGGTCGCCGTCGGGGAAACAGGGAGAGCAGGAGCAGCACCCAGCCGAGCACCGTCAGCGCGGTGTGCAGCAACCCCAGCGTGCCGAAGTAGACGACGAGGCCGGGGGCGTCCCAGTCGCGGTCAAGAACCAGCTGCGGCGCGCCGGTCAGCACGGCGACGTGCCCGAAGATCAGCAGCGAGTCGATCGCCAACACGACAAGCGCGCACCGCACGAGCTTCCGGGCCGCGACGAGTCGGGTACGCAACGCCACCGTCAGCACCAGGCCCACGACGGTCACGACGACCGTCGCCCCGGACGGCAGCACCGCGACCGCGATCGAGATCAGGTCGAGCATCGCGCCTCTTCTCCCGGGCACCGCGGAGCCGCGTTACGCGACGTGGGCAGGGGCCGAGGCTACTGGGCGTGGACGGGCAGGGACGCCCTGCAGTGCGAACCGGATGAGTGCGACATTCTCATCGTCGGGTCAGTACGGGGAGGGGCCGCCGGGGGCCGTCCAACCGCCCGGTTGGTGCTCACCCGGTGAGGCCGCGGGCGGCTCGGCGGCACCGAACTGCGGTTGGGCCGCACCGGGCTGCTGGCCCGCGCCGGACTGCGGCGCGGCCGCACCGGCCTGCTGGCCCGCGCCGAACTGGGGTGTGGTGGCAGCGGACGGCTGCCCCGGGAGCGGTGCGGTCGCGCCGTACTGGGCGGCGCCGGCCACCGGGGACCGGTTCCAGGCCGGGGTGGCCGGCTTCGTCGCGGTGTCCCGGCGGCGGAAGATCGCGATCAGCAGAACCACCCAGCCGGCCGTCGAAATCAGCATGTGCACCGCATTGACCACGCCGAAGGCCAGGCCCAGGCTGCTGTAGCTCCAGTGGTTCTCGAGCATGACCCTGGGGCCGAACACGCTGAGGATCAGTTGCCCGAGGCCGACCAGCGCCGCGATCAGCAGCACGACGAACGCGATCAGCATCGCCCCGGACGAGGCGCCGAGGCGGCGGCGGTTCGTGATGGACAGCGCCAGCCCGATGCCGGCGACCACCACGCCGGGCAGGCTGATCGCGATGTCGATGAGCAGGGTGACGAATCCGGACATCGGCGGGTCCTCTCCGGGCGGCTGGGAAGGGCGACGCGGCTGACCGGACGGCCCGCGCGAGGACCTGACGGTAGCGGTACGAGACCACCCACCGAGCCGGGGAGCGATGCCGACCGGCACCTCGCAGCGGCAATCGGCAGCCCGGACGGGTCGGGCCCGGCCCGACGAGGCACCGTCTCCGAACCGCGCTCGGGGCGGAAGCCCGGATCAGTCGGGAGCCCGAATCAGTCCGAAGCCCGATCAGACGGGAGCCCGGTCAGTACGGCGAGGGGCCGGCGCCCGGCTGGCCCCACTGCGGCGTGCCGGTGCCGCCGCCGGCCGGCCCACCCGCGCCCGCCTGTGGCTGACCGAACCCGGGCTGCGGCTGACCCGGTACGGGCTGGCCGAACCCGGGCGCGGGCTGAGCGGCCGGCTGGCCCGAGACCGGCCGGGCATTGCCGGGATTGGCGGGCGCCGCGGCGGCCGGCGGTTGCCCGCCGAGCGCGGCGCCGGCGGCGGGCTGGGTCGGCCAGCCGGCCTGCGCCGGGCCGCCCGACGCGGGGGTGGGCTTCGCCGGCTCCGGCTTCGGCTTGATGAACAGCGCCACCAGGATCAGCGCCCAGGCCGCGAGCAGCACGATGTCGGCGGCGCCGTTGAGTACCCTGCTGACCATCAGGACGGTGTCCGGGTTGTGGCTGGCGAACCAGGTCAGGTAGACGAGGTCGACGATGCCGATGCCGACCGCGACGAGCATCGCCAGGAACCCGAACAGCGCGTACAGCGAGCCGCGGCGCTTGATCATGATCAGCGACAGCACGAGGCCCACGACCGCGGCGAGGATGTCCGGCCCGTACGCCAGGACGAGGCTCACGATGAAGTTCAGCACCTTCGGGCTCCCTTCGATGGCGTGCGGCACCGTTCGGCTCGGCCGCCGCCGGGCCGGCAGGATTCCTGCGATCATGCCGGGGCGAATCCGACAGGGCAATCACGACCCAATGTCGCGCACGCACAGCGGGCATCCCGTTACGGAACGGTCGCTCGTTACGCGATGATGCCCTGGTCGCGCGCCCAGCGGAACAGCTCGGCCTCCGCCTCGTCCGGCGGTAGCGGGCCGCGTTCCAGCCGCAGCTCCTTCAGGTACTTCCAGGCGGCGCCGACCGCCGGACCCGGCGGGATGTCGAGCAGCTTCATGATCGCGTTGCCGTCCAGGTCGGGCCGTACCCGGGCGAGGTCCTCCTCGGCCTGGATGCGGTCGATCCGATCCTCCAGCGCCTGGTAGTCGCGGGCCAGCCCGGCGGCCTTCCGCCGGTTCCGGGTGGTGCAGTCGGACCGCACCAGCTTGTGCAGCCGGGGCAGCAGCTCGGCGGCGTCCGTGACGTAGCGGCGGACCGCCGAGTCGGTCCACTCGCCCCGCCCGTAGCCGTAGAACCTCAGGTGCAGCGCGACCAGCCGGGACACCTGGGTGATGGTGTCCTTGGAGAACTTGAGGGCCTTCATCCGGTGCCGGGTCATCCGCGCCCCGACCACCTCGTGGTGGTGGAACGAGACGCCGCCGTCGGCACCGATCGCCTTGGTCGCGGGCTTGCCGATGTCGTGCATCAGCGCGGCCATCCGCAGGATGAAGTCCGGACCGTCCGGCCCCTCCAGCCGTACCGCGTTGTTCACCACGGTGAGCGTGTGCTCGTAGACGTCCTTGTGCTGGGCGTGCTCGTCGATCTGCATCCGCAACGCCGGCAGCTCGGGCAGGAAGACCTCGGCCAGCCCGGTGTCGACCAGCAGCCGCAACCCGGCCACCGGGTCGGCGCCGATCAGCAGCTTGGTCAGCTCGTCCCGGATCCGTTCGGCGGTGATCCGGCCGAGGTCGGCGGCCATTTCGACGATCGCCTGCCGTACCGCCGGGTCGACGTCGAACCGCAGCTGCGCGGCGAACCGCGCCGCCCGCAGCATCCGCAGCGGGTCGTCGGCGAACGAGTCGGCCGGCGCGCCGGGCGTGCGCAGCGTCTTGCCGGCCAGGTCGACGAGCCCACCGTACGGGTCGACGAACTCGTGTCCGGGCACCGAGAACGCCATCGCGTTGACGGTGAAGTCGCGCCGGGCCAGGTCGTCGTCGAGGTTGGTGCCGTACCGCACGATCGGGTTGCGGCTGACCCGGTCGTACGCCTCGGCCCGGTAGGTGGTGATCTCGATCCGCAGGCCCCGGCGCTGCGCGCCGATGGTGCCGAACGCGATCCCGGTCGTCCAGGTCGCCTCGGCCCAGCCGGTCAGCAGCTCCAGCGTCTGCTCCGGGTGGGCGCTGGTGGCGAAGTCGAGGTCCTGCTCGCGCGCGTCGGCCGGGTCGACGCCGGCCGACAGCAGGGCGCCCGGGCGGCGCAGCAACGCGTCCCGGACCGAGCCGCCGACCAGGTAGAGCTCGTGCCCGGCGGCGGCGAACCGCTGCCCCAGTTCGTCCGCGACCGGCGGCACGGTGATCAGCTCGGCCGCGGCCCGGCGCTGCTGCTCGGACGGCTCCCGGCGAGAAATGCTCATGCCCGCGCTCCGCTGCGCCGCGCCCTCGGCACGGTCACGCCACCCTCGTGGTTCGCCTGCTCGCCGGCGGCGCTCGGGCCGAGCGAGCAGGTACGGACGGCGGGGCACCGGTCGGCGGTGCGGATCGGGATGCGGCGGCAGCGGCCGCCCGGGTGCATGCTCATGGCCCGGCCAGCGTACCGAGCCGGGTGGTGAGCCCGACGGGTCGGTGCGCGCGCCCGTCTGCGGGCCATACGCCGCCACGTCCGTTCCCGTCAACCGGTCGCGGAAGCGGGCGCTAGGGTCGTGTCATGCCGAGCCGTGACCGTACACCCGCCGTCGAACAGGGTGCTCCTGCCGACGGGTCGACGACACGGCCGAGCAATGCGACAAACGACGCCAACACCGCATCCGGTACGGGGGAAACGCCGCGCCGGCGGTCCCGCCGCCGGCGCCGTCCGCGCCACCGCAACGCACCGACCAAAACCACGTCGACCGAGGTCACGGCCGCCGACGGCGAGCAGTCGGGGGCGCTGGCCGGCGGCGGTTCCCCGGCCCGGAGCGTGGCGGCCGCCGGCGCCGCATCCGCCGGCGGCGCGGCCGGATCGGTCGCCGCGTCGGAGCGAGCGGTGGCCCGATCGGCGGGCGCGGCAGCTGGTCCGGAGGGAGCGGCACACGGGTCGGCAGGCGCGGCAGCCGGGTCGGGGGGAGCGGCACACGGGTCGGCAGGCGGGTCGGGTGGCGGCGGGCGGCGGCGCAAGCGCCGGCGCCGGCGGCGCGGGCCGAACGCGTCCGGCGAAGCGCCGGCGACGCCGGCCGGCGGTACCGCCACCGAGGCGGCACCGGGCGAGGGCGCCACACCGACCGCGCGGTCGGCCGCGAAGAAGCGGCGCAAGCGGCGGGTCGACACGCCACCGCCGGGCCAGATCCGGGGCCGGCGGCGGACCCGGTCGGGCCGGATCGAGGAGGTCTCGTCCGGCGGGCTGGTGGTCGACGTGCGCGACGACGGCACGTTCGGTGTGCTCATCGGCAAGCACGACCGGCGCGGCCGGCTGATCTGGTCGCTCCCGAAGGGTCACGTGGAGCTGGGTGAGACCCTGGAGCAGACCGCGGTGCGCGAGATCGAGGAGGAGACCGGGGTGTCCTCCGAGGTGCGGCACCGGCTCGGCGAGGTCGACTACTGGTTCATGCTGCACGGCGAGAAGATCCACAAGACCGTGCACCATTTCCTGCTGCGGTTCGTCGACGGCGAGCTGTCGGACACCGACCGGGAGGTGGTGGAGGTCGCATGGGTGCCACTCGACGACATCCCGCAGCGGCTCGCCCACCCCGACGAGCGGCGGCTGGTCGCGCAGGTACCCGACCTGCTCGCGAAGTCCGACGCGTGACGGCCGCAGCGGAGACCGGACATGAGCGAGCGCAACGAGCGAACCATGAGTAACCCCCAGGGGCGGGTGTACCGCAGCGGCGACGACCCGCGCATCCAGCATCCGGTGCCGGACGACGCGACGCGGCCGGCGGACGACGCGACGGCGCGGTACGACGCGACGCGGCCGGCGGACGACGGGACGGCGCGGTACGACGTGCCCGGGTACCAGCCCGGCCAGCCGGTGGAGCCGGCCCAGCCGGAGCCGACCGCGGCCGGCGACGGGCTCTACCGCTCGTCGTACGCCGTCGAGCAGGAGGTCGCCGCGATGTCCGCCCCGCACGGTGCGGTACCCGATCCGGCCGCGACGGCGACCATGCCGCCGACCGGCGACGTACCGCCGACGCCCGAGCCGGAGGCCGGCGGCGACCGCGGCGTGATGCGCAACAGCGCGATGATGGCCGGCCTCAACCTGGTCAGCCGCATCCTGGGCTACGGCCGCACCGTCGCGATCGGCGCGGCGCTCGGCCTGACCGTGGGCAACGCGTACACCCAGGCCGTCTACTCGCCGCAGATGCTGTACGAGCTTCTGATGGGCGGCACGCTGACCAGCGTCGTGGTGCCGCTGCTGGTGCGGGCGCGCAAGACCGACCCGGACCGCGGCCAGGCGTTCACCGAACGGTTCGTCACGCTGGCCGCGACGATGCTGCTGGTCATGTCGGTGATCGTCACGGTCGGCGCGCCGGTGGTGTCCTGGGTGCTGGCCCGCGGCACGCCGATCCACGACACGGTCACGTCGCTGAGCTACTTCATGCTCCCGGCGATCTTCTTCATGGGCCTGTCGGCGATGTTCCAGGCGGTGCTGAACACCCGCGGCTCGTTCGCGGCGCCGACCTGGGCGCCGATCCTCAACAACATCGTCATCATCGGCTTCTTCGTGATGTTCGCGCTGATCTGGCCGGACAAGCCGACGCTCGACACGATGACGCTGCCGAAGATCGCGCTGATCGGGTCCGGCTTCACCATCGCGATGTGCGTGCAGGTGCTGGCGCTGACCCCGGCGCTGCGCAAGGTGGGGTACCGGTTCCGGCCGCGGTTCTCGTTCCGCGGCATGGGGCTGCGCGAGATCGGCCGGCTGGCCGGCTGGGCGCTGTGCTACGTGGCGATCAGTCAGGTCGGCATGCTGGTCGTGGTCAAGATCGCCGGCCTCACCACCCGCGGCCACAACGACACCGGCACGATCGTGTACGACTACGGCTTCCTGCTGATGATGACGATCAACGGGATCGCCGCGGTGTCGGTGATGACGGCGCTGATGCCGCGGATGAGCGCGGCCGCGGCCGACCGGCGGTTCGGCGACGTCTCCGACTACCTCTCCCTCGGTACCCGGCTCACGGCGGTGCTGCTGGTCCCGGGCACGGCAGCGCTCGCGGTGTTCGGCACGCAGCTGGGCGTCGTGCTGTTCCAGTACGGCCACTTCGACGCCGGCGCGGCCCACTCGGCCGGCCTGGCGATCGCGATGGCGGGCTTCGGGCTGGTCCCGTTCGCGATCAGCCAGCTGCAGATCTTCACGTTCTACGCGATGCCCGACACCCGTACCCCGGCGCTGGTCAACGTGCCGGTGGTGCTGGTCAAGATCGCCTTCGACGTGGCGGTCTGGTTCCTTGCCCCGATCGACTACGTGGTCCCGCTGCTGCTGCTCGGCAACGCGGTGTCGTTCGTCGTCGCGGCGATCGTGTCGTACGCGCTGCTGCGCCGCCGGATCGGTGCCCTCGGCCTGCGCCGGGTGGCGAGCACCCTGCTCCGGCTGGTACTGGCCGGCGCGGTCGCGGCGGTCCCCGGCTGGCTGGTGGCGAAGGCGCTCGGCGCGATGCTCGGGGACGGCCGGATCGCCAGCCTGACCGAGCTGGCCGCGGGCGGCGCGGTGCTCGCGATCGTCTACTTCGGCCTCGCGTACGCGCTGCGGGTCCGGGAGATCAACCAGCTCGTGAGCATGGTCCGCAGCAAGGTCGGCCGCTGACGCACCGGGAACACCACAGCACCGCGCCGGCCAGAGAAAACGGACAGCAAGGTCGGCCGCTGACGCACCGGGAACACCACAGCACCGCGCCGGCCAGAGAGAACGGACAGCAAGGTCGGCCGCTGACGCACCGGGCCGGGGTCGCTGGTCAGCGGGTCTGGTAGGCGGCGCGGAGGAGCTCCTCGGTACCGGCGATCAGCTGCCGCACCACGGTGCCGTCGTGCCTGATCAGGTACCCGCGGTCGATCCGGTGCACGAGCAGCGCGTCGGACGCCGCCGCCGGATCGGGGCGCAGCGCCTCGGCGTCCGGGTAGGCGAGCCACGCGTGGTAGACGGTGCTCCCGACACCGATCCCTTCGCTGGTGTGCTGCTCCGGCGGGAGTGGCCACAACAGCACCCGCCGGTCGGAGTCGAACACCATCGACGCAACCATGGGGAACAGCATGACCAGTCCCCTGGGCGGTTGCCATCCGATATGCCGTGTTACTGCCCAGTAGTGCTGTTTACCGGACGATCTTGTCCGGCAACACCCGTTTCGCCGTGCCCCGGACGACTGAGAGGCTCGCCACAGCGGCCGGTCACGGCGTGTCAGCGACGGCGCCGCGCCGTACCGAACAGGCTGCGGAACACCTCCCGGCCGGCCGTCGAGGCGGCCGAGCGCAGGAACCCGCGCACCTCCGTACTGCCCAGCACCTTCTGCACCATGCCGGAGTCGTCGCGCTCGCTCCGGCGCTCCTCCGGCGCGGACCGCTTCTCCGGCGCGGACCGCTTCTCCGGCGCGGTGTCGTCGGCCGGCGCGAGCTTCGCGGCCAGCATCTCGTACGCCGACTCGCGGTCGACCGGCTCGGCGTACCGGGCGTAGAGCGGCGACCCCTGTACCCGGCGATCGAGCTCGGCCGGGTCCAGCGGCCCCATCATCGAGGTCGGCGCGGGCAGCCTGGTCCAGGCGACGGGCGTCGGCGCACCGGTCTCCGACAGTACGGTCACGACGGCCTCGCCGATGCCCAGCGACGTCAGCAGCTCCGCCAGGTCGTACCCGGACTTCGGGAACGTGGAGACCGTGGCGCGCAACGCCTTCGCGTCGTCCGGCGTGTACGCCCGGAGCGCGTGCTGCACGCGGTTGCCCAGCTGGCCGAGGACGTCCGGCGCCACGTCCCTCGGGGTCTGGGTCACGAAGAACACCCCGACACCCTTGGACCGGATCAGCCGTACGGTCTGGGTCACCGCGTCGACGAACGCTGTGCTGGCCCCGTCGAACAGCAGGTGCGCCTCGTCGAAGAAGAACACCAGCTTCGGCTTGTCCACGTCCCCGACCTCGGGTAGATCGTGGTAGAGGTCCGCCAGCAGCCACATCAGGAACGTCGCGAACAGGGTCGGTTTCGCCTGCAGCTCCGACAGCTCCAGCACGCTGACCACACCGCGCCCGCCCTCGGCGGTGCGCAGCAGCTCGCGGGTGTCGAGCTCCGGCTCGCCGAAGAAGTCCTCCGCGCCCTCGTCCGCGAACGTGATCAGCTTGCGCAGCAGGACCCCCGCGGTCTGCTTCGACAGTCCACCGAGCGCGGCGAGTTCGGCCGCCCCCTGCTCGCCGGTCAGGTACGTCACCACGCTGCGCAAATCCTTGAGGTCCAGGAGCGGCAGGCCGTGCTCGTCGGCGAAGTGGAAGACCATGATCAGCGAGGACTCCTGGACCTCGTTGAGCTCCAGCACCCGGGACAGCAGCAGCGGCCCGAACGCCGAGATCGTCACCCGGATCGGGATCCCCGTGCCGCGCCCGCCGAGGCTGTAGTACTCGGTGGGCGCGCCGGCCGGCGCCCAGTCCTGGCCGATCGACCGGGCCCGCGCCGCGATCTTCGGGTTGTCGGCGCCGGGCTCGGCGACCCCGGACAGGTCGCCCTTGACGTCCGCCAGGAAGACCGGCACCCCGGCGGCCGACAGCTGCTCGGCGAGTACCTGCAGGGTCTTCGTCTTCCCCGATCCGGTGGCGCCCGCGACCAGCCCGTGCCGGTTGACCATGCTCAGTGGAATGCGCACCTTCGCCGCGGCGGCCACGGTGTCCGGTCCGGTCAACAGGGCACCCAGGTCGAGGCAGGGCCCGTCGAACGAGTACCCCTCGGTGACGGACCGGACGTTGTCGACTCGCGTCATCTCACACCCCCGTGACGGACCTCTCGTCCTCACGAAGAGTAAGTACTAAATCACGTCACCGCGGCGGCATCGTGAAGTCCGTCCGGCACCGCAACCCGCACCGCCCACGACACGTGTATGCCTTTCGTACATCCGTGTCATCGCGCAGGTGACACAGAGGTTGCGAGGTTCGAGAAGTGGGTAACTCGGGAACAAATACCATCCGGCCCGTCGAGTACCGGCGCACGACGCGATACGGTGGCAGCGGCTCGTGCGACCGATCGTGCTGCGACGGTGCGGCACGGACCGTGATGGTCGAGGTTTACCGGCACGGTCATCGAGTCGCCGGAGTTGAGCAGGGTGCCGCGTGCGCCCGTCGCGGAGGACCTAGGCTGTGAGTGAACGACGGGTCGCACTAGAGCCAGCCGCTGCCCGGGGGCCAGCCGGAGGGAGGACTGGGTTGACCCAGGTCGGAGCACCCGCGGTTGGCGAGGTGCTCGCCGACCGGTACCGCCTCGAGGAGCACATCCACGACGACTCCACGGGGCGGCAGGTGTGGCGCGGAGTGGACGTCATCCTCCGCCGCCCGGTCACCATCGTCCTCAAGTACCCCGGCGGCGACTCCGCCAACGACATGCTGCAGGCCGCCGTCGCCGCCAGCCGGGTGGTCCACCCGCACACGGTCGGGGTGTACGACGCGGTCGACGAAGGCGAGCGCGCCTACGTGGTGCGCGAGTACGTGGACGGTCATCCGCTCCGCGAGATCGTCGCCACCGACGGCCCGCTCGACCCGGTCCGCGCCACCGCCGTCGCGTACGCGATCGCCGACGCGCTGGCCGCCATCCACGAAACCGGCGTCGCGCACGGCAACGTGCACCCGAACACGGTGCTGCTCGGCGCCGAGCGGATCGTGCTGGCCGACGCGCGCGCGTCCGCCGACGCCAGCCAGGAAGGCGACATCCGCGGTCTCGGCGGAGTCCTCTACTGCGCGCTGACCGGTACCTGGCCGGCCGAGCTGCCCGGTGACTTCGGGCTGCCGCCGGCACCGACCGTGGACGGCAAGCTGGCGGCCCCCCGGCAGGTCCGCCCGGACGTACCCAACTACATCGACGCGCTGACCATGGACCTGCTGGACGACCAGCTGGCGGCGCCGACCGCGGCCGAGCTGTCCGGCGAGCTGGCGCGGCTCAACATCGCCAACGAGGTCAGCGGACCGCTCGACCTGGTCGCGGTGGAGACGCCGGACCCGCCGGAGCGGCGGCCGCGGTGGAAGAAGCTGACCGTCGGCATCGCCGGCCTCGCGGTGATCTCGCTGCTCGGGCTGCTGATCGGTACCAAGTGGCTGAACAGCAACACGTCCGAGGGCGGCGGGCCGAACGGCACCTCGACCAGCCAGTCCAGTCCGGGCGGCAACAGCGCACCGACCGCGATCAAGCCGGCCAACGTCCGCATCGTCGACCCCGACCAGGGCGACCGCACCGAGCTGAACGACGCGAAGAACGCGATCGACGACAGCGCGACGACGCAGTGGGAGACGCAGGACTACAAGCAGGCGAACTTCGGCAGCTTCAAGCGCGGCATGGGCATCCTGCTCGATCTCGGCAAGGTGCGCGACATCTCCACGGTGTCGGTGGTGCTCAGCGACGGCGGCGCGACGGTCGGACTGCGGATGGGCGAGTCCGACCCGGCGGACGGGGGCATGAGCACCACGGCCAAGGACAACTCGGTGGTGTCGAGCTACAAGCAGGTACCGGGGGCCGAACAGCAGGTGGTTCAGGTGACGAAGTCGTGGACGCTCAGCGGCGTCAAGACGCGCTACCTGATGGTGTGGATCACGAAGCTGCCCCAGGCGCAGGACGGCGGATACCAGCTCGGTGTCAAGGACATCAAGGTCCGCGGGCAGTGACCGGCTCCCCGCGGTGCCGGCCGGGCGGCCGCGGCCGGCGCGATCCGGCCGAGTGACCCGGCCGTGCGACACGACCTGCCCACCGCGAGCGGGATGGACCCGCGTGGCGACACCGAGCTGCTCCGGGCGCACGTCGCCGGCGATCCGGCCGCGTTCGAGACGCTGGTACGCCGGCATGCCGACCGGCTGTGGGCGGTGGCGCTGCGCACCCTCGGCGACCGCGAGGAGGCTGCCGACGCGGTCCAGGACGCGCTGATCTCCGCGTACCGGAAGGCCGACCGGTTCCGCGGCGACTCGGCGGTGACCACCTGGCTGCACCGCATCGTGGTCAACGCCTGCCTGGACCGGGCCCGGCGCCGCCAGGCCCGTCCCACCGTGCCGCTGCCCGAGTCGGGTGCCGCCGAGCCGGTCGCCACCGGCCCGCAGGTCGCGGACCGGGACACCGCACTGACCGTGCAGGCCGCGCTGGCCGAGCTGCCGCCGGACCAGCGGGCCGCGCTCGTCCTGGTCGACGTGTACGGCTACCCGGTGGCCGAGGCGGCCCAGATTCTCGGCGTGGCACCGGGCACGATCAAGAGCCGGTGCGCCCGGGGCCGGGCCCGGCTGGCGGGTCCGCTGGGCCACCTGCGGAACCAGACGGCGCCGGCGGACGTCAGATCGGAGACGGCCGGCACCGAAGACGGCGGTACGCGACGGGGGAGGGGGGCGACGTGAGCGACGACCTGCGGCCTCCGTCGCCCGACGCGGCGCCACCCGACCCCGACTACCTGGCCGAGGTTCGCCGGATGGTCGCAACGGCCCGGCTCGGCCGGGAGGTCGACGACGAGCTGCTCGCCGACTACGTCGGCGGTGCGCTGGCCGGGACCGGTGTCGAGGAGCAGGTGGCGGAGCTGATCGCGACGCGACCGGAGTGGCAGTCGGCACACGCGGCGGCGGTCGAGGCCGACGCCGCGGTCCGGGCCGACCTGGCGCATGTCGGGGCGTCCCCCGTGGCGGCGCCGCCAGAGCTGCTGTCCCGCCTCGCCGACGGCTTCCGGCAACAGGCGCCGGCCGACCACCCGGTCGTACCGCTGGATCGGACGCGGCGGGCAGCCCGGCGGCGCCGGGCTCAGTGGCTCGCCGGCGCGGCCGCGGCGGTCGTGGTCCTCGCGTTCGCCGGCATTGCCGGGGCAAGCCTGCTGACCGGCGGCGGCGGGAACGGCTCGGCTCGCACGGCCGATTCGGCCCCGCACGGGGCGGCGCCGCCGACGGCGGGTGCGAAGGGGCCGAACCACGCGCAGATCGCGCCGAAGGACGCCCGGCCGGCCGACGGCGTGCGGCTGGCCGCGAGCGGTACCGACTACACGGCGGGCACGCTGCCGCAGGCGCGCGGCCTGGCCGGTCAGCAAGCGCTTTCCGGCACCGCGGCGGCCGCGGTGCCGAGCGCGTTGCGGCCGCTGGCCGACCCGGCCCGGCTGGACAGGTGCCTGCACCAGCTGGACGCCTCGGGCGCGTCGCTGGTGGACTTCGCGATGTTCCGCAGCCGGCCCGCCGCGGTGGTCGTCGCCCCGGCCGGCCCGGGCGACCAGATCTCCGTGGTCGGCCCGGAGTGCGGCACCGACGGGGCGCACGTGCGGTACCGGACCACGGTCGTCGCCGTGCACGCGTCCTGACCGGACAGGTCGGCGCGGCGTGACACAGACCGCAACGGGAATCTCGGTCCGTACGATGGCGTTCTGTCGGCAGAGGCTTCGGATCCGGCACTCGCAGCCGGGTCCGGGCATGTCTAGGAAGAGGGTCGTGTGGTGGCAGACGTCCGAAACCTGATCATCATCGGGTCCGGGCCGGCGGGTTACACCGCCGCGGTGTATGCGGCTCGGGCGAACCTGAACCCGCTGGTCATCGAGGGCGCGCAGTCGGGTGGTGCGCTGATGACCACCACCGAGGTGGAGAACTTCCCCGGTTTCCCGGACGGCATCGACGGCCCCGATCTGATGGACAACATGCGCAAGCAGGCCGAGCGGTTCGGTGCCGAGCTGCTGACCGACGACGTGACCCGGGTCGAGCTGGCCGGCGACGTCAAGCGGGTCTGGGTGGGCGACACCGAGTACCAGGCGAAGGCGGTCATCCTGGCCACCGGTTCGGCCTGGCGCCCGCTGAACGTGCCGGGCGAGCAGCGGCTGCTCGGCCACGGCGTCTCGTCCTGCGCGACCTGTGACGGGTTCTTCTTCCGCAACCAGCACATCGCGGTGGTGGGCGGCGGCGACTCGGCGATGGAGGAGGCGACGTTCCTCACCAAGTTCGCCGAGACCGTGACGATCATCCACCGCCGGGACGAGTTCCGGGCCAGCCCGATCATGGCCGAGCGGGCGCTGAAGAACGAGAAGATCAAGGTGATCTGGGACTCGGTGGTCACCGAGGTAGTCGGCACCGACCAGGTCGAGGGCGTCAAGCTGCGCAACGCGAAGACCGGCGAGGAGTCCAGCCTGGACGTCACCGGGCTGTTCATCGCGATCGGCCACGACCCGCGCAGCGAGCTGTTCACCGGACAGGTCGCCATCGACGACGAGGGGTACGTGCGGGCCGAGTCGCCGACCAGCCGCACCGACGTGACCGGCGTGTTCGCCTGCGGCGACCTGGTCGACCACTCGTACCGGCAGGCCATCACCGCGGCGGGCACCGGTTGTGTCGCCGCACTGGACGCCGAGCGTTACCTCGCGTCCGTCGAGTGAGCAAGATCCTTTCGAGAGGGGTACCAACATGAGCAAGGCCGTCACCGACGCGAGCTTCGACGCCGACGTACTGAAGGCGGACAAGCCGGTTCTGGTCGACTTCTGGGCCGAGTGGTGCGGGCCGTGCAAGAAGGTCTCCCCGGTGCTCGAGGAGCTCGGCCAGCAGTACGCGGACCAGGTCGAGATCGTGAAGCTCAACATCGACGACAACCCGAACACCGCGCGCACCTACGGTGTGATGTCGATCCCGACCCTGACCGTGTTCAAGGACGGTGAGCCGGTCCAGTCGGTGATCGGCGCGCAGCCGAAGAGCGCGCTGGCGAAGTTCATCGAGTCCAGCCTGTAACGTCCGGCGGCTCGGACACTAAGTCGCATGTAGGGACCGGGTTGCCAGTAGGGCCACCCGTCGCCGGGTAGCGGGCGAACAGCCTGCCACCCGGACCCGGGCGGGGCACCCGGTCCCGAATTGCTACGCCTTCGGCACGTTGCGTCGTTTCGGTGCGAACGACAACAAATGACGCATCCCTCGCGGCCGGTGGGCGTCGGCCCGTACGGGGCCAAGCCGGACCACGGAGTACGCTCCGATGTCTGTGATGCTCGCGCCGCGCTGTCCGCGGCGAGCATTCACCGTGGCCGTTGCGTGCCGCCACGGAGTCGATGCCGCGAGGGAGGCACCACGTATGCGTCCGATCCGACCGGGTGACCGCGGTCCGGCGGCAGCTGAGATCCGCACCGTCCTCGTCCGGCTCGGCCTGCTTCCCGAAGACACCGGTGACGATCGATACGACCCCACCGCCGAGCGCGCGATCCGCGCGTTCCAGCAGTCCCGCGGACTGATCGCGGACGGCGTGGTCGACGACCAGACCTGGCACGCGCTGGACGGTGCCCGCTGGCAACTCGGCGACCGCCCGCTGTTCGCCGCCCGCCCCGAACCGCTCACCGGCGACGACGTCCGCGCACTGCAGGAGCGACTGCTCGAGATGGGGTACGACGTGGGCCGCGCCGACGCGGTCTTCGGCGACCGCACCGCGCACGCGCTCGGCAAGTTCCAGCGCGAGGTGGGGCTGACCTCCGACGGCTCGTTCGGCCCGGCGACCATGGCGGCGCTGCGCCGGCTCGGCCGCAAGGTCACCGGCGGCCGCCCGCAACTGCTCCGCGAGTCCGCCCTGCTGCACCACGCCGGGCCCGCCCTGGTCGGCAAGCGGATCGTCATCGATCCCGGCCACGGCGGCGATGACACCGGTGTCACGGTTCCGGACGGGATGCTCCGGTGGACCGAGGCCGACATCGTGTACGACCTGGCCTCCCGGCTGGAGGGCCGGCTCGCCGCGGCCGGCGTCCAGGTGCACCTGACCCGCAACCGGGACACCTGGTTCCCCGAGCGGGAGCGCGCCCGGTTCGCCAACGATCTCGGCGCCGACCTGCTCATCTCGTTGCACTGCGACGGCCACCCGAACCCCGCCGCGCAGGGCGTTGCCGCGTACCACTTCGGCGGACCGGTCGGGGTGACCTCGACGGTCGGCGAGCAGCTTGCCGGGCTGGTCGAGCGGGAGGTCGCCGCGCGGACCGGGATGCTCGACTGCGGCGCGCACGCCAAGGGCTGGGACCTGCTCCGGCTGACCCGGATGCCCGCGGTGCGGGTCGAGGTCGGCTACCTCACCTCGCCGGACGACCGGGCCAAGCTGATCGACCCGGTGTTCCGGGACCGGGCGGTGGAGGCGATGGTGGCCGCCATCCAGCGGATGTACCTGACCAAGGACTCCGACTTCCCGACCGGCACCTTCGACGTCAGCTCGCTGCGCACCGCCCTCGCCGCCCGCTGATCGACCGCCCCTGGTCGGCCGTCCCCGCCGCGACGACCGGTCAGTGCGGCAGGGCGGGGTGCAGCAGCGCCTCCGGGCGCATCGAGCCGAGCAGCTTGTCCAGCGCCGCCTCGACGTCACTCTTCCAGGACAGCGCGGTCCGCAGGTCCATCCGCAGCCGCGGGAAGCGGGCATGCGGCCGGACCGTCTTGAACCCGACCGAACGGAAGAAGTCGGCCGGTACGACGCAGCGGCGCTCGCCCGGCGATTCGGCCCCGTGCTCGGCGGTACGGTCCGCGACGGCGGCCGGCCGCTCCCGGCCGAACGCCTCGATCGCCTTGATGCCGCGCCGGGTCAGGTCGCGGGCCACCCCCTGCACGAGCATCCGGCCGAGGCCGCCGCCGGCGAAGTCGGGCACCACGTACGCGGCCATCAGCAGCACCGCGTCCGGGCTCACCGGGCTGGTCGGGAACGCGACCGAACGCGGCACGTACGCCGGCGGTGCGAACAGGACGTACCCGGCCGGCGCCTCGTCGACGTAGATCAACTTGCCGCAGGAGCCCCACTCCAGCAGCGTCTGGGACGCCCAGGCCTCCTTGGACAGCTCCGCGTCGCCGGCGCGCGCGGCGCGGTCCGCGGCGACCGGGTCGAGCTCCCAGAACACGCAGCCGCGGCAGCGGCCGGGGAGGTCTTCCAGGGTGTCGAGGGTGAGATTCACCAACCGTCGAGACACCGTCACCCCCTGCTGGACCGGTACGGGCGGGTGCTTGTCGGCGCCGGTACCGCGTTCTCTCGGGGAGGAATCCTACGCGGTCTGCATCACGTAGCGCAGCGGTTGCTCCACGTCGACCGGTAGAGTGTGGCAACCGTGCGCCGCGGGTACGGACCCGCCACCGCTGCCGGAAGCTTCCCCGGGCGCCGGGTCCAGCCCGACGCCGGCTCCCGCGGCCGGCGAGGACGCAACGAGGGGGCGCCGTGTCCGGCACGACACTCGACGACTACACCGATCTGTACGCGCAGCGGGTGCACGGGATGAAGGCATCCGAGATCCGCGCGCTGTTCTCCGTCGCGAACCGGCCCGAGGTCGTCTCGCTGGCCGGTGGCTCCCCGTTCACTGCCGCCCTGCCGCTGGATGCGATCGGCGACATGGTCGCCGAACTGATCCGCCGCGAGGGTGCACCCGCCCTCAACTACACCGGCGGCCAGGGCGAACTGGCGCTGCGCGAGCAGATCTGCGCGGTGATGGCCGAGGAGGGCATCGACGCCTCCGGCGGCGCCTCGCCCGACGACGTGGTCGTCACCACCGGCTCGCAGCAGGCGCTCGACCTGGTCTCCCGGGTGTTCCTCGACCCCGGCGACGTGGTGCTCGCCGAGGCACCCAGCTACGTCGGCGCGCTCGGCGTGTTCCAGGCCGCGCAGGCCGACGTGGTGCACGTACCGATGGACCACGACGGGCTCGTCCCGGCCGCGCTGGAACAGGCCATCGCCGCCGTTGCGGCGTCCGGCCGGCGGGCCAAGTTCCTCTACACGGTGCCGGCGTTCCACAACCCGGCCGGCGTGACACTGGCCGAACAGCGGCGCGAGCAGATCCTGGAGATCTGCCAGCGGCACCGGCTGCTCGTACTGGAAGACAACCCGTACGGGCTGCTCGGGTTCGAGCAGGACCCGCCGGCGCCGCTGCGCGCCCGCGCCCGGGAGGGCGTGCTCTACCTCGGGACGTTCTCCAAGACGTTCGCGGCCGGGGTGCGGCTCGGATGGATCCTCGCGCCCCATGCAGTGCGGGAGAAGCTGGTGATGGCGTCCGAGGCGGCGATCCTCTGCCCGGCCACGTTCAACCAGCGGATCGTGGCCCGCTACTTCGCCACCATGCCGTGGCGCGACCAGCTGAAGGTCTTCCAGGAGCTGTACCGGGAACGGCGGGACGCCACACTGTCCACTTTGGACGAGGCGATGCCCGCCGGGGTCAGCTGGACCAGGCCGGCCGGCGGCTTCTACATCTGGGTCACGCTGCCCGAGTCGCTGGACTCGAAGGCAATGATGCCCCGCGCCATCACCGCCCGGGTCGCGTACGTGCCGGGTACCGGCTTCTACGCCGACGGGTCCGGCGCGCGGCACATGCGGTTGTCGTACTGTTTCCCGCCACCGGACCGGTTGCGCGAGGGCGTGCGCCGGCTCGGCCGGGTGATCGAGGAGGAACTGACGTTGCGCTCTACGTTCGGAGCCACCGGCAGCGCCGGCGCACCGCGACGGGTCACCGGCGACGTACCGCCGGGGATCGCGTGACCGCCGAGGCCCCGCCGCGGGTGCTCGTGCTCGCCGGCGGACTCTCCTACGAGCGGGACGTGTCGCTGCGCTCCGGCCGCCGCGTCGTCGACGCGCTCACCGCCGCCGGCCTGGACGTCGAGATGCGCGACGTCGACGTGACGCTGCTGCCCTACCTGTCGGCGGAGCGACCGGACGTGGTGTTGCCCGCCGTACACGGTAGCCCCGGCGAGGACGGTTCGCTGCCCGGCGTGCTCGACGTGGTCGGCGTGCCGTACGTCGGGTCCACCGCCCGCGCGGCCCGGCTCGCCTGGGACAAGGCCATCACCAAGTCGATCCTCTCCGACGCCGGCATCGCCACCCCGCCGGGGATCACACTGCCGCACTCCACCTTCTCCGAGCTCGGCGCGCAGACCCTGCTCGACCACATCGTCGCCCGGCTCGGCCTGCCGCTCGTGGTCAAGCCGGTACACGGCGGGTCCGGTCTCGGCGTCGCCGCGGTCCGTTCCGCCGATGCGCTGCCCGCCGCCATGGTCGGCGCCTTCTCCTACGCGCCGACCGTACTGATCGAGCGGTACGTGCCCGGCGTCGACGTCGCGGTCAGCGTGCTCGACGAGGGCGACGGGCCGCGCGCGCTGCCGGCCGTCGAGATCGAGCCGCCGGACGGCAACTACGACTACGCCGCCCGCTACACCGCGGGAATCACCACCTGGCACTGCCCGGCCCGGCTGCCGGAGAAGGTACTCGACGAGGTCGCCGAGATCGCCGTACGGGTGCACACCGCGCTCGGGCTGCGTGACTTGTCCCGCATCGACCTGATCGTCGGTCCGGATGGGGACATCCAGGTACTGGAGGCGAACACGGCGCCGGGGATGACCGAGACGTCGTTGTTGCCCATGGCGGTGGAGGCGGCGGGGCGGCGGCTCGGCTCCGTACTGCACAATCTCGTCGCGCGGGCGAGCGGGCGGGGCGCTGAGTCTTCGGGGTGACGGCTCGTCGGGGTGACGGCTTGTTGGGGTGACGGCCACCTCTGTTCGCGGCTTTCACCCCGCATGGGGGAGTCGACGAAGCGGGGACGAGATCCTGACGCCGCCTGGCCGCATCGGAACGTCGGGGAACGGTGATCGGGCCGGACACTGCCTGGGCTGCTTCGCAACAACGGGCCCGGTGCCAGCGCCCGACGCCGTCCGGCCGCTTCAGATCAGGTAGGGCGCCGCTGGGGCTTCTCGTAACGACGTGCCCGGTACCGGTGCGGACGCTCCCTGGGGTCTCCATGGGTGAGGAACGGTGGTCGGACGGACCGCCTGGGCGGCTCGACCTGGCTCGGTCGACGTTCCGGCTCGGCGCGGTCGCGGGGCACGGCGGTGGACGTCGTTCGGCGGGTTCGGAAGCACCGGGGGTGCGGGTGGAGTGCGCCTCGGCCGGCTCGTGGGCGTCGTAGCGTGGGGGTGGGAGGCGATCTTGGTGAGTGGGGCGTTGGTAGGGCCCCCGATGCCGATGACGTCGTGGTGGGTGCCGGTCGGTGTGTTGCTGGGTACCGCCGGGGTCGTCGGTGGGTTGGTTCTGCTGCGGCGCCGACGTGGCTGGCCGCGGCGCCGCAGCCCGGCCGTCGCGGTGCTGGTCGTCGGGCTACTCGCCGCGATGCTGACCGGACTCAACAGCTACGCCGGGTACGTGACCACACCGAGCGCGATTCCCCACGTACTCGGCTTCACCCATCCGCCGCGGGTGCACGGCGACCGGGACCTGCCGGCGGGCCACGGCTCGACGGTGGTGTCGGTCCGGCTCGGCTCGCCGCGGCTGTCGGTGCCGACCCAGACGATGGACGTCTACCTCCCGCCCGGCTACCGAAGCGACTCCCGCCGGTACCCGGTGCTCTACCTGTACGGCGGGTGGCCCGGGCGGAGCAACGACTGGCTGATCGCCGGACGGCTGCCGGCGGTGCTCGACGAGCTGATCACGCGCGGCCGGGTTCGGCCGATGATCGTGGTGCTGCCGGACACGACGCTCGGCGGGCTGCACGACACCGAATGCCTCGACGCGGTGTCCGGTCCGAGGCTCGGGTCGTTCCTCGCCGGCACCGGCGCGAACGACACCGTGCCCGGCTACCTGGACCGGCACTTCCGTACCATCGCCGACCGGCACGGGCGCGCTTTCGCGGGCATGTCGTCCGGCGGCTTCTGCGCGCTCAACCTCGGGCTGCACCACACCGGCGAGATCGGCTCGATCGCGGCCCTGGAGCCGTACCCCACGGCCGGCGCCGGACCGGAGTCGGCCGAGCTGAAGGGACGGCCGGATCTGGTGCGGCGCAACCGGATCCTCGACTACCTGCCCACCATGCGGTTCGCCGCGCCGGTACCGGTGTTTCTCGACTGGCCGCGGCGCGCGTCGGCGCGGGAACGCCGGGACAACGAGCGGCTGGTGGCGGCGCTGCGGGCCCGCGGCCAGCACGTCACCACCCGTACCGAGGACTCGGCCCACACGTGGCACCTGGCGCAGCTCGCTGCGCCGGCGATGCTCGAGTTCGTGTCCGCGCACCTCGCGCCGCCCGGCACGGTCACGCCGCGCGGCGCCCCGCGGTGACCACGTAGTCGAGCTCGTACCGGAACTCGCCGCCGGCGAGCGCGGCCTGCCACGCCCGCCACTGCCGCCGGTCGAACAGCCCGTCGGAGACCATCAGCTCGCCCCACGTGGTGATCCCGAACGCGCGGGCCGGGTCGGTGAGGACCAAACGCCATCGCCGTACGTCGACCTCGGTCAGCCCGGCCGCCTCGAACACCGCGCCCGCGCGCCCGGCGAAATCCGCGTTGCGGACGTGGGCGCGTCGAAAGTCCGTCACGGCGGTCGCGAGCGGGCACCCACCGGCGTCGATCGTCAACGTCGACTGGTCCGGATCCGCGACCACCACCCGCCCGTACGGCTCGGTCACCCGTACCGCCTCGGCGAGCGCCCGGGCCGGATCGGCCAGGTGCTGGAACACGCGGTCCGCCCGTACCGCGGTGAACGCGCCGTCCGCGAACGGCAGCGCCGCCGCGTCCCCGACCACCATCCGGCGCCCGCGCGCCGTCGCTCGCCGTGCCATCGCCACCGAGTTGTCCACCCCGACGAACGTCGTCTCGCCGCCCGGCCCGGCCCCCAGATCGAGCACCCCGGCCGTTCCCGTCAGCTCCCGCATCACCTTCCGGTAGGCCCGCACCACCGCCCAGGACTCCAGCCCCTCCTGCACCTCCACCAGTTCATCGGGTCGCTCCACCCCATCCACCCGATCCCAAACGAACCCCACAACACCCATAAACACGCCAGCCAATCTCGCACCAACCCGGTCCGAAGCGATCCCACGACGCCCCACAAGGGTTGAACAAAGAACAGAGGTGGCCTTTACCCCGCCACCCCGAACGCACCCGGAGCGACCACGGTCCCCCCACCCGGCCAGGTCGACGCAGGTCCTCAGGCCGCGTCGACCTCCCGCTCGAACCACTGCACGTCCCAGTACCGTCCGAACTTCCGACCGACCTCCCGGTAGACCCCGATCGGCTGGAACCCGAACCTGCGATGCAACCGCTGCGATGCCTCGTTCGGCAGGCACACCCCGGCGTACGCGCGATGCACGTCGGCCCCGGCGAGCTCGTCGAGCAGCCGGCGGTACAGCAGCGAGCCGACGCCGTTGCCGGTGCGTTCCGGTGCCAGGTACACGCTGAACTCGACCGACGTTTCGTACGCCGGTTTGGTCCGGAACCGGCCACTGGACGCGTAGCCCAGCACCACGCCGTCCTGCTCGGCCACCAGCAGCCGGTACCGCCCGCTCGGCGCATGCGCGTCGAACCAGTCCCGGCGGCCCGCGACCGTCACCGGCTCCACGTCGAACGTGATCGGCGTCGCCAGCACGTAGTGGTTGTAGATCTCGGTCAGCCGCGGCAGGTCGTCCAGCCGTGCCGGCCGCGATCGGATCTCGGTATCGAGCATCGAGCACCTCCTGTGGCCATGGCAGCACGTCGATGTGTCCGGAACGTTTCGCATCGACGCCTTCCAGCCCAGGGGATAGGTGCCCCCGCTCACGTTTCACGTGAAACGACCGGCGCCCGGCTCACTTCGAAGCACGCCTCGGCCAGATCCCTCCTCGAGAGGAACGGGGTCGCTGACCCCGGCCACCGTTTCACGTGAAACATCCAGTCCGGGAAGGGGAGCCGCTGGGGCCACGATCGGCGCCCGGACACACGAACGGCGGCCCTCGCTTCCGCGAAGGCCGCCGTCGGTGCGAGCCGTACCGGGTCGGGTCAGTCGTTCGTCCGGCCGTTGATACCCATGATCCCGACGATCCGTTCGAGGTCGTCCACGGTCGCGAACTCGACGACGATCCGGCCCTTGCGCCGGCCCAGGTCCACCTTCACCCGGGTGTCGAACTTGTCGGA
Source organism: Actinocatenispora sera (assembly GCF_018324685.1). Taxonomy (NCBI): domain Bacteria; kingdom Bacillati; phylum Actinomycetota; class Actinomycetes; order Micromonosporales; family Micromonosporaceae; genus Actinocatenispora; species Actinocatenispora sera. The sequence goes on from NZ_AP023354.1 coordinate 1,230,883, forward strand.
GAGCCGATCGGCCAGCTCTGTCACGGCGGGGGCGTGCGCGGTCGACTTCTTGTCCGCCGACGACTCCTTGCGCTTCCCGGCCGGCGTCGTGGCGGTCAGCGCCACGATCTCCTCCGTCGCCCGCACCGACAGGCCCTCGGCCACGATGCGCTTGGCGACCTCGTCCTGGCGGTCGGCGTCGTCCATGGCGAGCAGCGCCCGCGCGTGGCCGGCGGAGAGCACCCCAGCCGCCACCCGACGCTGTACCGCGGGGGGCAGGTTCAGCAGTCGAATCGTGTTGGAGATCTGCGGGCGGCTGCGGCCGATCCGCTTCGCCAGCTCCTCGTGCGTGGCGCCGAACTCCTCCAGCAGCTGCTGGTACGCGGCCGCCTCCTCCAGCGGGTTCAGGTTGGCTCGATGGACGTTCTCCAGCAGCGCGTCGCGGAGCATGTCGTCGTCCGGGGTGTCCCGCACGATCGCGGGAATGTTCTCCCGGCCGAGCGACTGGGCAGCCCGCCAGCGCCGCTCACCCATCACCAACTCGTACCGACCCGACTCGAGCTCGCGGACCACGATCGGCTGCAGGAAGCCGACCTGCTCGATCGAGGTGCGCAGCTCCTCGAGTGCCTCCTCATCGAAGACCTGCCGCGGCTGCTTCGAGTTCGGCTCGATCGCGGCGACCGGGACCTCCCGGAACCGCGCACCCGGTACCGGCGCGAGATCTGCGGCGGCGTCCTGGCGGACTCCACCGACCGGCCCGTCCTCGACCGGGGCGGCCTGCATCGGCGCCGGCGACATCGCGGGCGATGGCGACGGGGGAGCGGACACCGGCGGCTCCTGCGTCGCAGTGGACGCGTCGGTCAGACCGGTGGGGATGAGCGCGCCAAGCCCACGCCCGAGGCCACCCCGGCGATTCTTCATGCCTTCCCTCCCGCGGCCGCTCCGCGCTCCGCGAGCTGCTTGGCGGCGTCGAAGTAACTGGTCGAACCGCGTGATCCGGGGTCGTAGGTCAACACCGACTGCCCGTACCCGGGAGCCTCGGAGACCCTGACACTGCGCGGGATCACGGCGTCGAGCACCACGTCACCGAAGTGCTCCCGTACCTCCTGCGCGACCTGGTCGGCAAGCTTGGTGCGGCCGTCGTACATCGTCAGCAGGATCGTGGAGATCCACACCGAGGGGTTCAGATGCGCCTTCACCAGCTCCACGTTGCGCAGCAGCTGCCCCAGCCCCTCCAGCGCGTAGTACTCGCACTGGATCGGGATCAGCACCTCCTCGGCCGCGACGAGCGCGTTCACCGTCAGCAGGCCGAGCGACGGAGGGCAGTCGATGAAGACGTAGTCGAGCGGTTCCTGGTAGGCCGCGATGGCGCGCTTGAGCCGGGACTCGCGGGCGACCACCGAGACCATCTCGATCTCCGCGCCGGCCAGGTCGATGGTGGCCGGCACGCAGAGCAGGTTCGGGATGCCCTCCACCGTCTGCGCCGCCTCGGCCAGCGGCAGCCCGTCGGTGAGGCAGTCGTAGATGCTGTTGAGTCCGGCGTGGTGCTCGACGCTGAGGCCCGTCGACGCGTTGCCCTGCGGGTCGAGATCGATCACCATCACTCGGCTGCCGTGCAGTGCAAGCGCGACCGCGATGTTGACCGCTGTCGTCGTCTTGCCGACGCCGCCCTTCTGGTTGGCGATGCACATGATGCGCCGGTGTGCCGGACGCGGGATCAGCGCCGCGCCGGACGGGTTGAGGATCTGCACCGCCCGCCGCGCCTCCATGGCGAGCGGGAGATCGTCGTCGTCGAGGTCGGTTTCACGTGAAACCGCGCCGGACGGCTGCGTCGGCACCGCGCTCGTGCGCTCACCCGCCAGCGGCGCCGGCACCGCGGCCGTACCGCTCCCGCGGGCGGCGGGGGTCTCGTCGAGCGCCGCCCCCTCGTCGTACGACTCCGGACGGCGCGGCGTGCCGTACACCGTGCCGGTGGAGCGGGGCCGAGCTCGTTCAGCGGCTCCGCCAGGCCCGTCGAGCGGGTCGGTTTCACGTGAAACGGAGACCTCGGCCAGCGCCTTCCGGATTCGCTGCTGACTGACGTCGTACCCAGCCTGGGACGGCTCGGCAGGTCGGTCCTCGCGCACCATGCTGCCCTCGTTCGGTCGATTGGGGGAATCACCGGTACCCATCGGGGAGCCTGCCACAGCGGCGCCATCGCGCCGAGCCGACCTCCGTCGCGAAGCGACCGGGCTTCGTCGTTGAAGGGACGCGGGCGAACCGCTGTGACCGATGTCCGTCGTTCCGGTGTTCGTACCGATGTGCGGCAAGCCTACGGCGATCCGCCCCGCATGACCATCGGCCGTTGCCGAAACGCCACGACCCGGAAAGCCTGCGGCAGCACCCCCAGCCGTACCGACCGGGGTGCCGGGGCGGCGAATCGACCCGCCGCCCGCACCCCCGTACTGCCCGAACATCATGTGTCGGCCCGCCCCCGTTTCCTCTTCCCGTTCGCCCCGCTGAGCCGGACCACCTCGACCACCGTGGTAGCCGGTTCCACCAGACCCACTCCGCACTGCAGCACCCGCGGCTCGTCCCCGCCCGCCCGACGGATCTGCGCCGCATGCTCAGCAACCTCGTCGCCGGCCGACGCGCCCTTCACCGCAAGGAGCCGGCCGCCGGTCGGTAGCAGCGGCAAACACCACCGCACCAACCGATCCAACGACGCGACCGCGCGCGCCGTCACCACGTCCGGCTGGGCGATGCGGCCGGCCAGCTCCTCGGCGCGACCACGCACGACGGTGACCCGCGACAGCTGCAGCTCGTCGACGACCTCGTCCAGGAAGGCGGTTCGCCGCGCCAGCGACTCGATCAACACGATCGACAGATCGGGGCGGGCCACTCCGAGCACGATACCGGGCAGACCCGCGCCGGATCCGACATCCGCCACAACCGACCCGACCGGGAGCAGCTCCGCCAGTACCGCGCAGTTGAGCAGATGCCGGTCCCACAACCGGGGTGCCTCCCGCGGCCCCACCAGGCCGCGGACGGTGCCCTCGGTGGCGAGCAGTTCCGCGTACCGCTCGGCCAGCGGCAGCCGCGCCCCGAAGACCTGTCGCGCGGTCTCGGCCAGCGCCGGCGGCAGCGCGCCTGCGCCGGGGATCGGATCGGTGGATTCAGCCATGACACGATTCTCGATGGCACGCGCACCCGCGCCCCGACGCCGTGCCGACCGAGTCGCCAACATCTCAACCCGCCCAGCAGAGACAGCCGGCGCCACGAAACGCAAGTCCCCACAACCCCCAGGAAACGCCGCTGCGCTGGCGTCGAACCGCGGGCGCAGTGCTTCGGCCGGGCGCGTTCGGCGCATCGGCGGGCACGAATCTGTGCCAGCTGGCGGGCTGAGTCGCCGGCTGGGCGCCGAGAAGCGGATGGGGCCGGCGGGATTTTGTCAGTGTCGAATTGAAGGCCGTAGTGGTAGGTCGCAGGATTTACGTGCCTTTTTTCGACTAATTTGCGTAGTTCTCGTGGCTGCCGTATCGAACCTCAGACTGCGCAGCGAACCAGGCGCCGCCCAGCCCGAACACCCCGTCCCCGAGACACCGAAGCGAGCCGGTCGCCGTCTTCGACCCAACCTTCGGACATGGCCGGGCGGCTCCGACCGGATCGCCGGCCCCGACACTCCGACACGGCCGGGCACCCGTTCCCACTCGATCACCCGACCCCGGCCTTCCGACCCGGCCGGCCATGCCAGGCCGGGCGAGCGGGCGGGCGGGCGGGCGGGCGGGCTACCAACCCGATCACCCCCGTTCCGAAGCGGCTCAAGCGGCGTCCAACTCGGTCACTGGCCCCCGACGTTCCGAAGCGGCCCTGGCGGCGTCCGGATCTCGCCCCCGCTTCCCCGACGGGCGATTGGTCAAGGAGTCCACGTGTCCCTCTGCCGGTAGCGGCGAACCCACGTTCCCCTGGCCCTCACTCACCACCCCGAGCGCTCCGCACACGCGCTCGGGCCCGCCCAACCAGACCACACGAAAAAGGGCCGAGCCCCGCGTCCAGCAGGCTCGGCCCTTCTCCGTACGGCTGAGGTCAGCTCACCGCCCGCACCACGATCTGCCGGTGCGGCTCGACGCCCTCCGACTCACTCTCCACATCGGACAGTTCGTTGATCACGTCGTGCACGCACTTGCGCTCGAACGCGCTCATCGGTTCCAGCTTCACCGGATCCCCGTGCTCGCGCACCTTCTCGACCGCGTTCTTCGCGATCGCACCGAGCTCCTTGCGCCGCGCGGCGCGGAACCCGCCCACGTCGAGCAGCAGCCGGCTCGGCGAACCGGTGTGCTGGAAGACGGCGAGCCGGGCCAGCTCCTGCAGCGCCTCGAGCGTGGCGCCGCGCTGCCCGATCAGCGGATCCAGGTTGTCGCCGACCAGCTCGACGACCGGCCGGCCGGACTGGACGAGCTCGTCGATGTCCCCGTCGTAGTCGAGGATGTCGAGCAGGCCCTCGATGTAGTCGGCAGCGATCTCGCTCTCGCTGAACAGCGCCTCGGAGTCGTCCGATGCCGCGCGCGCGCCGCCGTTCTCCGACGTCGACTCCTCGGCCGGCGCGTCGTTCGCCGCCTCGGGCTTCTCGTCGGCTTCCACCGCGTTGGTACTGGTATCGGTCACGGCAGTGTTACTCCAAGTCCCCTGGGCGTTTCCACGAAACGCCGGTCAGTCTGTATTGTCGGCGCGCTCCGGGCGCGCCGCCGACCGTCGCCCACGCCGGTCGGCTCCGCGGCGAATCGGCTCTCCCTGACAGGGTGCCACCGTCGCCGCGGCACGACTCACGAGCCCGGTTTCCGCTTGCCCGACGCCGTGGTGCCGGACGATCCCGGTACCTTCGCGCCGTTGGTCGATCCCGTGCCGGTGCGGCCGGTGCCGGACTTCGACGTACCGGACTGACCGGTCTTCTTCGCCGGGGCCTGGCCCGGCGCCGCCTTCTTGGCCGGGGCCTGGCCCGGCGCCGCCTTCTTGGCCGGCTTCTGCGCGGCGGCCTTCTTCACCGGCTGGACGCCCGTCTTCTTGGCCGGTTGGGCACCGGTCTTCTTCGCGGGCTGGCTGCCGGCGGTGCGGCTGGCCCCGTTGGTACCGGACTGGGCACCGGTGCCGGTGGCGGTGCGCTTGCGGACCGGCTTGGCGCCCGGCTTCGGGGCGAGCGCCTTCGCGGCCTCGCGGCGCTGCTCGACGACCTTGCGCGCCTCCTCGGCGGCCTTGCCCTTGAGCGGCTTGCCGGCCTCGGCGGCGGCCTTCGCGGCGTTCGCCGGCGGCGGGTACTTGTGCAGGATCCAGCTCTGCTGGGCGAGCGAGAAGAGGTTGGACGTGGTCCAGTAGATGACCACACCGATCGGGAAGATCGAACCGGAGACCAGCAGCATCACCGGGACGCCGTACAGCATGACCCGCTGGATCATCTTCTGCTGCGGGTCGGTGGCGTAGCCGGTGCGGGCGATCATCTGCCGCTGGGTGAGGAACGTCGTGACGATCATGGCGGCGATCAGCACACCGGCGACGATCCGGACGTGCAGCGCGCTGGAGTTCAGGGCATCCAGGGTGGCCTGGTTGGACTTGAAGCTCGCCGCGATCGGCGCACCGAACAGGTGGGCGTGCGACGCGCTGTCGAACTGCGCGGCGGTCCAGCCGTACAGCGACTTGAAGTGCTCGCTGTGGTTTCCGGTGACCTTGCTCAGGTGGCGCAGCACGTGGAACAGGGAGAGCAGGACGGGGGCCTGCAGCGCGAGGGGGAGGCAGCCCATCAGCGGGTTCGCCTTCTCCTTGCGGTACAGCTCCATCATTTCCTGCTGCATCGCCTGCTTGTCGCCGCCCTTGTGCTTGGCCTGCAGCTCCTTGATCTTGGGCTGCAGCGCCTGCATGGCGCGTTGCGACTTGATCTGCTTGACGTACAGCGGGAACAGCACGGCGCGGATCGTGATCACCAGGAAGACGATCGCGAGCACCCAGTCCCAGTCGGTACCGAGGAACTGGTTCTTGCCGAGTCCGATGGCGTCCCAGAGGGCGTGCCAACGCAGCATGACCCACGAGATCGCGGTGTAGAGGAAGTCCAGACTCACTACTCAGGCTCCAGTCACATCGGCGCGGTGCCGAGGTGGCGGCACCGGGTCGTACCCGCCCGGGTGGAACGGTTGGCAACGCAGCAGCCGCCAGATCGCGAGGCCGGCCCCGCGCAACGCGCCGTGTACCGTCACGGCCTGTAGCGCGTATGCGCTGCACGAAGGGTGGAACCGACAGCGAGCCGGCAGTGCCGGGCTTATCCAACGACGGTACGCGACGATCGGGGTTATCAGCACCCGACCCACCCTGCCGGCCGGCAAGCCAGCGTCGCTCTGTGCGTATGTGGCGGCATTCACGATGTTTCCCCCGACCTGGGGGCTTTTCGGCGCTGCATACCGCGGGGCGCGGCGGCGGCCGCGAGCGCCGCGTCGAGGTCGCGGCCGAGCTGCTGGAACGTCCGGTCCGCGGCGGCCGGCAGGGCCCGCACCAGAACGGTGGTACCGGCCGGCAGCTGGTCCAACCGCTCGCGGGCCAGGTGACGCAGCCGCCGGCGGACCTTGTTGCGGATCACCGCGTTGCCCACCGCCCGGGAGACGGCGAAGCCGAACCGCGGGCCGCTCGGCGGTGTGTCCTGGTTCGTCCCAGGCTGCGGGGGCGCGAGATGCACGACGAGCGCACCTCGCGCAGCACGACGCCCGCCGCGGGTTGTCGCGGCGAACTCGGCGCGGCGACGCAGCCGCGCGGCGGGCGGCAGCACGATGAACTCAGCGTGTCGGGACGGATCAGGCCGAGAGGCGGGCGCGACCCTTGTGACGGCGAGCCGCCAGAATGGCGCGACCGGCACGCGTGCGCATGCGCAGCCGGAAGCCGTGGGTCTTCGCGCGCCGGCGGGTGTTCGGCTGGTAGGTGCGCTTGCTCACGTCGAGTTCTCCAAGATCAGGTACCGTCGGGAAGGTACGGCTCGCGCCGGAACTGCTGGCGCGCCGAGAATCGGCGACCCCCGACCGCGTACCGTGACCCCCAGGTCATCGGACAGCGCCCATGAGGCGCAGACATGCCGCTCTACCGTATCAAACGCTGCCGGGCGGTACCCACCCGCGCCGGGCCGCCCGACGCCCGTCCCGGTGGACCCCCGAGTGCACGTCTGTATCTTGTATCGGCGGCCTCCGCGCTGTTAGCGTCGCCGGTTACCGGTGCACCCGGCTCGATGGCACCTGGCTGCGGTGTGCGACCGTGTACGGGCGTGCCGGCGTCCGGCATCGCGGCCTCTCACCGGAGTCTGGGCGAATCTGGTTCGCGCAGTTCGTCCCTGGTTGATACTGGAAGCTCCAGAACGATCCACAGGCTGTGGATGGACCTGTGGATAACGTGCGAGTCTGCTGCTCACGGCGCCGTACGATGCCCCGCAGCGGGTTCGCCGCCGCCGGTCGGGCAGCGGCCGAGCACCGGGGCTGCCCGCGATGGCGAGGGGGTGCGCAGCGGTGGGCGACGACGCGGTCAATCTTGCCGCCGTGTGGGTCGCGGCGACCGAGGAGCTCGCCAACGAGACCCTCTCCCCGCAGCAACAGGCCTGGCTGCGGCTGACCCGCCCGCTGGCCCTGGTGGAGGACACCGCCTTCATCGCCGCGCCGAACCCGTTCACCCGCGACGCGATCGAGTCGCGGCTGCGGCCGGCCATCACCGAGGCACTCTCCCGCCGGCTCGGGCGCACCATCCAGCTGGCCGTCGCGGTACAGCCGTCGGACGATCCGGACCAGGTGACCGCCGACCCCGGTGCGACGTTGCCTCCGGCCACCCCCGACTTCCGGCCCGCCGCGCCCGATTACCCGCCGGCGCCCACCGAGTACCGGAGCGAGCCACCGGACTACGGGCCGGACGGGCCGGACTACCGGGCCGAGCCCACCGAGTACCGGACCGAGAACGCGGACTTCCCACCGAACCGGCGGTCCTTCCCGCGCGACGCCGCGGCCTACCAGCAGGACGGGCCCGACTACCAGCAGGACGGCCCCGGTTACCCGCCGGACGGCCCCGGTTACTGGGGAGACGCCGCCGGCTACCGGCGGGACGAGCGCGACTACCAGCCCGAGACCCGGGACTACCGGCCGGACGGCGGCGGCTATCGCCCTGCCCCGGGTGACTACCCGCCGCCGGCGCCGGACCGAGCCGAAGCCGGCGAGTACCGCCGGCAGTCCGAGCCGGCCGAAGCGAACGGGCAGCTGTCGCTGGGCATCCCGGCGCCGCAACTGCCCGGGCTCGACATCCCCGCGGCCGGGCGTGCCGCGGCCCCGCCCCGGCGCAGCGCGCCGGCCGCCGGTGGCCCGCCGGCACCGCCGCAGCGGACCGCGGACACCGCCGGCACGGATCCGGTACGACCGGCGGCCGCCCGGACCGACCGGGGTCACCGACCCGGCTCGGAGGGCACCGGCCGCGGTGACCCGTCGCCCGCGGTACGGCCAGGCGGCCAGCTGCGCGACTACAGCGGGCGCGGCGCCGACGCGGTCAGCCGGCTGAACCCGAAGTACACCTTCGAGACGTTCGTGATCGGCTCCAGCAACCGGTTCGCGCACGCCGCGGCGATCGCGGTCGCCGAGTCGCCGGCCAAGGCGTACAACCCGCTCTTCGTGTACGGCGGGTCCGGTCTCGGCAAGACCCACCTGCTGCACGCGATCGGGCACTACGCCGCGAGCCTCGGCAACGCCCGCTCGGTGCGGTACGTGTCGACCGAGGAGTTCACCAACGACTTCATCAACTCGCTGCGGGACGACAAGATGCAGGCGTTCCAGCGGCGCTACCGGGATGCCGACATCCTGCTGATCGACGACATCCAGTTCCTGGAGCGCGCCGAGCGCACCCAGGAGGAGTTCTTCCACACCTTCAACACGCTGCACAACGCGAACAAGCAGATCGTCATCACCTCCGACCGGTCGCCGAAGCAGCTCTCCACGCTGGAGGACCGGCTGCGCACCCGGTTCGAGTGGGGGCTGCTCGCCGACATCCAGCCGCCGGATCTGGAGACGCGGATCGCGATCCTGCAGAAGAAGGCGGCGCACGAACGGCTGTACGCGCCGCTCGACGTGCTGGAGTTCATCGCGTCCCGGATCCAGAACTCGATCCGGGAGCTGGAGGGCGCGCTGATCCGGGTCACCGCGTTCGCGAGCCTGAACCGGGCGGCGGTCGACATCGCGCTGGCCGAGGAGGTGCTGCGCGACCTGATCCCGGACGGCGCCGGGCCGGAGATCAACTCCGAGCAGATCATGGAACTGACCTGCGACTACTTCGGCGTCAGCATGGAGGACCTGCGCGGTCACTCCCGTACCCGGGTGCTGTCGAACGCCCGGCAGGTGGCCATGTACCTGTGCCGGGAGCTCACCGACCTGTCGCTGCCGCGGATCGGCCAGGCGTTCGGCGGCCGGGACCACACCACGGTGATGCATGCGGATCGCAAGATTCGCCGGCAGATGGCCGAACGGCGCACGCTGTACAACCAGATCGCCGAGCTGACCAACCGCATCAAGCAGCAGGAGCCGTAGGCCGGTTCCGCGCGTGCCGGGCGTCGTACCCGGCCTGCCCTCTCGCCACGGAGTCGCCCCACTGTGCCGGCAGCGCCGTGCTCGGCGAGCGGATCCTGCCGCGGCAAGCGGTTTCCGGGTATCGGCGGTGGTGTCCACACCCCCGAACGGGGCTCTCCAATCGAAAGCGACGAGCCTCACACGGGCTCGATCCACAGCGTCATCCACAGGTGTATCAACATGCTGTGCACAAGCCCTGTGGACAGATCGGTGGATTGCCTGTGGTGAACCCGGCGTGTCCTGGGGACAGCGTGTGGACGACCGGTGGACAGAGATTTCCACCGGTCGTTGATCATGATCTGGGCTGGGGACAACCCTGGGGAAGACCTGGGGACAGCGCGGTGGATAAGCCCGCGAACCTTGGGACAACGGGTGGACAACGCGGCGGCGATCGGCCGCCTGTGGACGACGCGCCGAGTCATCAACCGCTGCGCACACAGCTTTCCCACACCCCTCAACCGGTCCGGATCAGGGAAAACGTCGATTCTCCACAGTTTCCACAGCCCCTATGACGTTGATGGTTGAGTTCTTCTAAGAGAGCAAAAAGCCAATCGTCTGGGTGCCGGGCTGCAGGAAGGGCCCCGGGCCATCCCTGGCGGGGAGAACCGTCCGCAACGACTCGGCCGGGCCCTTAGAATCGAGACCCGCAGCGCACGCCCCGGACGGTCCGGGCATTCGTCGAGTTGTCGGTGGGTGCCCGTATGGTCCTCCGGACGGGCCTGCGCCACGACCAGCCGACCCGCGACGCCGATGCGTGACGGACGCCGTCGGCGCCCGACCGATGCTCTCCCAGGAGGGACCGCATGAAATTCCGGGTTGAGCGGGACGCGCTCGCCGACGCCGTCGCCTGGACCGCGAAGAGCCTGCCGAACCGGCCGCCGGTGCCGGTGCTGGCCGGCGTGCTGCTCGCCGTCGGCGACGGGCGGCTGACCGTGTCCGGATTCGACTACGAGGTCTCCAGCCAGGTGCAGGTCGACGTCCAGCCGGACGAGGAGGGCACCGTGCTGGTCTCCGGCCGCCTGCTGGCCGAGATCACCCGGGCGCTGCCGGCGAAACCGGTCGACGTCGCCACCGAGGGCTCCCGGGTCGAGATCACCTGCGGCAGCGCCCGGTTCACGTTGCCGACGATGCCGGTCGAGGACTACCCGGCACTGCCGGCGATGCCGCGTTCCGCCGGCCGGATCGACGCCGCACTGTTCGCCACCGCGGTGGCGCAGGTCGCGATCGCCGCCGGCCGGGACGAGACGCTGCCGATGATCACCGGCGTCAAGTTCGAGCTGGAGCGCAACACGCTGACGCTGCTCGCCACCGACCGCTACCGGGCCGCCATGCGCGAGCTGGAGTGGCAGCCGGACGAGGCGGACACCAGCCTGTCCGCGCTGGTGCCGGCGCGCACCCTGAGCGAGACCGCGCGGGCCCTCGGCCCGCTCGGCGGCACCGTCGGGATCGCGCTGTCCGCGCCGGGCGCCGGCGAGGGCATGATCGGCTTCGCCGGCGGTGAGCGGCGCACCACCAGCCGCCTGCTGGAAGGCGACAACTACCCGCCGCTGCGGTCGATCTTCCCGGCCGAGTTCACCTCGCACGCTCGGGTGCCGGCCGCCGCGCTGGCCGAGGTGGTCAAGCGCGTCGCCCTGGTCGCCGAGCGGAACAACCCGGTCCGGCTGTCGTTCTCGTCCGACGGGCTGGTCGTCGAGGCCGGCGCCACCGAGGACGCCCGTGCCTCCGAGGCGCTGGAGTGCGAGTACAACGGGGAGCCGATGACCACCGCGTTCAACCCGCAGTACCTGCTCGACGGGCTGGCGCAGCTGGGGCGGCCGATCGCCAAGCTGACGTTCGTCGACCCGATGAAGCCGGCGGTCGTGTCCGGCAGCACCGAGGACAACGACGACGACACGTCCTACCGGTACCTGATCATGCCGGTGCGGTTCGCCAACCAGTAGCACACCACAGCCGCGGTGCCGGGTCGCGGCGTCGGCGCGGCACCCGCGTACCGTCGTCGCGGGGCGATCGGCACCGACATCCCGGTGTGCACGCGTCGCCGGCGGAGCGGAATCTGGAGGGGACATGCAACTCGGGCTCATCGGTCTCGGCAAGATGGGCGGCAACATGCGGGAGCGGCTGCGTCGTGCCGGGCACGACGTGGTCGGATACGACCGGAACCCGGACGTTGCCGATGTGGCCAGCCTCGCCGAGTTGGTGGAGCGGTTGGACGCGCCGCGCGTCGTGTGGGTGATGGTGCCCGCCGGCGATGCGACCCGGCAGACCGTCGAGGAGCTGGGTGAGCTGCTGTCCGAGGGTGACGTCGTCGTCGACGGCGGCAACTCCCGGTTCACCGACGACAAGGTGCACGCCGAGAAGCTGGCCCCCAAGGGCATCGGTTACGTCGACTGCGGCGTGTCCGGCGGCGTCTGGGGCCTGCAGAACGGGTACGCGCTGATGGTCGGCGGCAGCGCGGAGCACGTCGCCAAGGCACAGCCGATCTTCGATGCACTGAAGCCGGAGGGCGAGTTCGGGTTCGTGCATGCCGGTGGCGTCGGCGCCGGGCACTACACCAAGATGGTGCACAACGGCATCGAATACGGGATGATGCAGGCGTACGCGGAGGGTTTCGAGCTGCTCGAAGCCTCCGAGATCGTGGACGACGTGCCAGGCGCGATCAAGTCCTGGCGCAAGGGCACCGTCATCCAGTCCTGGCTGCTCGACCTGCTCGACCGGGCGCTCGACGACGACCCGAAGCTGGCCAAGATCGCCGGCTACGCGGCCGACTCCGGTGAGGGCCGGTGGACGGTGGAGGAGGCGATCCGGCTCGGCGTCCCGCTGAACGTCATCTCCGCCTCGCTGTTCGCCCGGTTCGGCTCCCGGCAGGAGGAGTCGCCGACGATGAAGGCGGTCGCCGCGTTGCGCCACCAGTTCGGTGGGCACGCGGTCAAGGAGGACGCGGACGGCTGAGCCGTCCACCGAGGCTGCGGACGGCTCTGCCGTCCACGGCCGGCGGCGACACCTGGGGGATCGAGGATGTACGTCCGAGCGGTCGAGCTTGTCGACTTCCGCAGTTATCCACAGGTGTCGGTGTCGTTGTCCCCAGGTCCGAGCGTGTTCGTCGGGCCGAACGGGCAGGGCAAGACGAACCTGATGGAGGCCCTCGGCTACCTGGCCACGCTGGGCAGCCATCGGGTCTCGTCCGACGCCCCGCTGGTGCGTTCCGGCGCCGCCCGGGCGGTGATCCGGGCGGTCGTCGTCCACGACGGCCGCGAGCTGGTGCTGGAGCTGGAACTGGTGCCCGGCAAGGCGAACCGGGCCCGGCTGAACCGGTCGCCGGTGCCGCGGGCCCGCGAGATCCTGGGCGCCCTGCGTACCGTGCTGTTCGCGCCGGAGGATCTCGCGCTGGTGCGCGGCGACCCGGCCGAGCGGCGCCGGTACCTGGACGAGCTGCTGGTGTCGCGCTTCCCCCGCTACGCCGGCGTGCGGGCCGACTACGACCGGGTTCTCAAGCAGCGCAACGCCTTGCTGCGCACCTCGTACCTGGCCCGGCGGGCCGGGCGGCGCGGCCACGGCGCGGACGGCGAGTCGAGCGCCGCGGCCGATCTGCGCACCCTGGACGTGTGGGACAGCCATCTGGCCCGGCACGGCGCCGACCTCGTCGCCGGCCGGCTGGAGCTCGTCGCCGCGCTCGGCCCGCACCTGGAGAAGGCGTACGACGCGGTCAGCCAGGGCGGGGGCCGGGTGCACGCGGCATACCGGTCGACGCTGTCGGCCGACGGCGACGCGGAGTTGACCGCCGACCGGGACGTGCTCGCCGCCCGGCTGTCGGCCGCGCTGGCCAAGGCCCGCCCGCAGGAGGTCGAACGCGGTACCACCCTGCACGGGCCGCACCGCGACGAGCTGTTGCTGCGCCTCGGCGACCTGCCGGTCAAGGGGTACGCGAGCCACGGCGAGAGCTGGTCGGTCGCGCTGGCGTTGCGGCTGGCCAGCTTCGAGCTGCTGCGTAGTACCGGGGCCGAGCCGGTGCTGATCCTCGACGACGTGTTCGCCGAGCTGGACGCCGGCCGCCGGGAGCGGCTCGCCGATCTGGTCGGCGGCGCCGACCAGGTGCTCGTCACCTGCGCGGTCGCCGCGGACGTGCCGACCGCATTGCAGGGCGGCCGGTACGACGTGGCGGCCGGGGAGGTGCGCCGTGTCCTCTGACCGCACCGGGTCTTCTGACCGCACCGGATTCGGTGGCCGGGGCGCCGGCCGCGACGCCGGCCGAGGCGACAGCCTGGATGACGGCCGAGGCGCGGGCCGAGGCGCCGGTCTGGATGGCGACCGGGGTGCGGGCCGCGGCGCCAGTCGAGGCGCCGACTTGGATGGCGACCGCGGCGCCGGCCGAAGCGGCGAGCCGGTCGGCGGGCGGAACGATCGCCGGGGCGCCGGTCGAGACGGCAAGGACGCCCGACCCGAGGCGCCGGCGGGAGATCGGACCGGTGGGCCGGGCGAGGAACGCGAGGGCGCAGCGGACAACGCGGGGACACCCGACGGGCTGGCCGGTCCAGACCTCGCGCGGGCGGTACTGGCCGCGGCGAAGGCGAAACGGGAGCGCGGCCGATCGACCCGGTCGCGCGGCGGCGACCCCCGGCGGTACCGCAAGCGTGGCTACTCCGGCCCCGGGCCCGATCCGCGTGACCCGCAGCCGTTCGGCGCGTTGCTGGGCAAGCTGGTCCGAGACCGGGGGTGGCAGCAGCCCGCCGCCGAGGCGACCGTGTTCGGCGCCTGGGAACGCGTCGTCGGGACGGACGTCGCCGCGCACTGCCGACCGGTGAAGCTGGTCGACGGTGAGCTGACGATCGAGGCGGAGTCGACGGCCTGGGCGACCCAGTTGCGGCTGTTGAGCGGCAAGATCCTCGCCAAGATCGCGCAGGAGGTGCGGCCCAGCCCGGTGAAGCGGCTGCGCATCCACGGCCCGGCGGCACCGTCCTGGCGGCACGGCTCGCTCCGGGTGCCCGGCCCGGGCCCGGGCGACACGTACGGCTGAGCCGGCACGCGCCGCCGCCGATCGGCGCGCGATGCTGTTGCCCGAGGCGGCGACCTCCCGCGCTGCTGCGGCTCGAAACGGCGACCTCCCGCGCCAACGTGCGAGGCGGCGACCGGCGTGCGATGTCGCCGACAGCGATGCGATGCCGACACGCGCTGCCGTCGACGGCGGGGCGATGCCGCCGGCCGGTGGCATGCGGGCCGGCGGCATCCGTTGTGGCGCAGGCGAAGCAGCGCGATCGCCGGGTGCTGTCAGCGCGGCATCGCCGCCCAGGTGGTGCGGTCGGTCGGGTCGGACACCGGCCGGATCCGCTTCGCGTACCGGGTGGTGGCGCCGACGTCGCCGAGTTGCTCGGTGCCGTGCTCGTCCCAGGTGTCGACCTTGATCAGGTTGCCGGACACGTCGAACAGCCACGTGCTCTCCGCCCCGGCCTGCCGCGAGTACCAGGCCGGGTGTCCGTCGAGGGTGGTGTTCGGGTCGGGGATCTTGTGGCTGCCGTTGCTGCCCCGCCGGTCGTCGGCGAGCAGCGGGAACGCCACCATCCGGACCGCACGCGTGGGCCCGAGCATCGAGGCTCGCTCGGCACAGGTCACCGTCGCGCCGTAGTCGCTGCTGGCGAGGTAGGCGTGCACCGCGCGCAGCGGCAACGTCCTCGGCGGTGCGGCCATCCGGAACGGCAACCGCACCGCCTCCTGCCGCACCGTGATCGCCCGCACCGGGCGCAGCGCCGTCGCGCGGTTGTCGGCGCCGCCGAGCCGGTCCACCGCGACGATCGCGTACGCGCCCGGCGCCCACTGCCAGGCCAGCTCGGCCCCGGCGAACCGGGATTCCAGCCAGTACGAGGGCGTGCCGTCGCTGGTGGGGCCGGCGGTGCCGGGTGGCGGCTCGCGATGGGTCGGGCGATCGTCCAGCCCGGCGCTGGTCCCGTCGTTCAGCGGGTCGTCCCAGCCGGCGCCGCCGGCGAACAGCTCGACCGCGACGGAGCCGGCGGCGGGCTCGTCGCCGGGATCGCCGCCGAGGTGGCGGGCACGGCGCTGCCGCCGGGTCACGGACCCGGCGGCAGCGAAACGAGGCGGCGCTCAGTCGAGGACGGGGTCGGCCCGCCAGGTGCTCACATCGGTCGGCGACCCGAAGATCTGTACCTGCTCGGCCAGCTTCTTGCTGTCGCCGTGCCGGGCCGACGCCTGCAGGGTGAATCCGTGCGTGTTCGGGATGAAGTAGACGCCGCTGGTGAACATCTCCGGCTTGCCCTTCCGCGCCGGTGAGGACACGTCCACCGTCGACCAGGTCTTCATCCCCGCGCTGGTACCCCAGGTGAGCAGGGCGTCGGTGGTCAGCTTGCCGTCGTTCCCCCGCATCGTCCGGGAGCTGGCCGCCACCACGTGCTGGCCGGCGGGCAGGTGCAGCGCGAACGGGAACGTGAGCGGCGTGTGGCCGTCGATCCGCAGGTTCGCGGCGATCCTGCGGGCAACGGCCGTGGTCTGATCGCCGAAACCGGTGTGGTAGCCCTTCGGACTGTCACCGGCCTTGACGAACGTGCCGGTGGCATCGATCTGCACGATGGCGTGCGCGCCGGACGGGTACCGCCACGCGAGCTCGTACGCGGGCCCGTCGCCCAACAACTCGGCCGGCATCCCCTGAACGGGGGCCGTCTTGGTGCCGTGACCGAACCGCTGGTGCTCGTGCGGACCGTCCGACGCCTGCTTGACCCCCGGCGGGTACAGGAAGAGCTCGATCGCCCAGTCGGTCTTCTGGATCCGCTTGGCGTCGCCTTCCCACTTCTCGACGCGCAACGACTGCACCCGGTTCTCGACCGACCGTTCGTGCAGGTTCGCCCCACTCGGAAGCCACCCGGGGGCGAGCCGCGAGATCAGCGGGTCGTAGCTGCCGCCGCCAGCGGACGCGGCGGAGACGCGTGCGGTCGTCGTACCCGGCAGCTGGGGTTGGACGACCAGGCCGGTGATCGCCAGTGCCGCCACCGCGGCGACACCGCCGACGGTGAATCGTCGTAGTCTGCGACGCCGTGCCGCTCTGTCGGCAGCGGCTGTGGTCGAGGCGAGGTACCCGGGGGCGAGCGGCGGCTCGTCGACCGGATCGGCGTCGATGAACAGCTCACGCAGCTTCTCGTCGTTCATGCCCTGCTCCTGTCTGTGCCGACCGGCTCCACCACGCCTGCGTACTCGGGCAGCAGGCGGCGGAGCCGGCCGATGGCGGCGGAGGTCTGGCTCTTGACCGTGCCCTCGGAACACCCGAGCGTGTCGGCGGTCTCGGCCACGTCCAGGCCCTCCCAGTACCGCAGGATCAGGACGGCCCGCTGGCCGGCGGCGAGCCGGCCGAGCGCGGCGCGCAGGTCGAGCGCGCCGTCGTGGTCGACCGGCCGGATCGGCCGGTCGGGTGGCGTGTCGAACGACAGCACGCGTCGGTACCACGGCCGGCGCACCTGTTCCAGGAAGGTGTTGACGAGGATGCGCCGGCTGTACGCGTCGATCGACCGCGCCGCCGTCGCCTTCGCCCAGTGCAGGTACAGCTTGACGAAGGTGTCCTGCACCAGGTCGTCGGCGCCGTCCCAGCTACCGGCGAGCCGGTACGCCGTGCGGCGCAGCGACGTCAGTCGGCCCTCGATGTAGGACTCGTAGTCCCGCCGTTGTCGTGGGTTCATCCGCCCTCCCGATCCTGCTACCCGTATCGATGGAGCAGGCCGCCGCTCGGTTGGGTATCGAGCCGAAACTTTCCCGACCCGGCAGACGGGGTACGGGTGGGCCGCGGTGGGTGATCGGCCACCGATGGTAGCGGCCCGCGGCCGCACGAGCGTCCGGACAGGGCCGGTCGGCCGTCCGGTTCGACCCATTCGCGCCGAGGCCGCCGGCTATCGTGGCGGAGGCTCGCCGAGGCGGCTCCGCCCGGCGCGTCGGAGCGGTTGCGCCGGAGGTTCCGGCTCGGCCGACCGGGCCTGCCGCACCGAGGCCGCACGGGTCCCCCATCCTGGTAGGGGGGTGCGTCCACCCGCTTTTTCTGGTCTTCTCGGCCACGTCAGGGGTGCCGCATCGCGGTTATGTCGGCAGAGCCAAGTAATATTGACGCGGAGTTCAGCCGTTCGACCCGCAAGCGCGGGGATCGATCGGCACGCGTGGGAGGCCGCGGGGCCTCGGCCGCTGGCCGGCGACCCCGACGACCTTCGTGCTGAGGGGGCGTGGGCCGACATCCGGCCGACGGCGGGATGTCCGGTTCGATGCACCAGGCCCGGAATCCCTTCCCGACCCGCCGTGGCGGGTGCGCGTGCCGTTCGCTGCCCGCGTTCGCCCGACCCTCGCGGCCCGGCACCCGGCTCCACTGCCGGCTCGCGGAGAAAGTGACAGAGGGTGGCAGCCCCCAAGCAGAAGCAGAGCGACTACACGGCAGCGTCGATCCAGGTCCTCGAGGGCCTGGAGGCGGTCCGCAAGCGGCCCGGCATGTACATCGGCTCCACCGGCGAGCGTGGCCTGCACCACCTGGTCTGGGAGGTGGTGGACAACGCCGTCGACGAGGCGATGGCCGGCTACGCCGACGAGATCGAGGTCACCCTGCTGTCCGACGGTGGCGTGCGGGTGATCGACAACGGCCGTGGTTTCCCGGTCGACCTGCACCCGAAGCTGAAGAAGCCCGGCGTCGAGGTCGCCATGACCGTGCTGCACGCCGGCGGCAAGTTCGACAGCAAGGCGTACGCGGTGTCCGGCGGCCTGCACGGCGTCGGCGTCTCGGTGGTCAACGCCCTGTCGGTCCGGATGGAGGTCGAGATCTGGACCAAGGGATACACCTGGCACCAGAACTACGAGCACTCCAAGCCCGGGCCGCTGGAGCAGGGTGAGCGCACCGAGCGCACCGGCACCAGCGTGTCGTTCTGGCCGGACGGCTCGATCATGGAGACGGTCGAGTTCAACCACGAGACGATCCACCGCCGGCTGCAGGAGACGGCGTTCCTGAACGGCGGCGTGAAGATCGTCTTCACCGACGAGCGCACGTCGGAGGACCAGCCGGAGATCGTCACCGAGACCTTCCAGTACGAGAACGGCATCGCAGACTTCGTCGCGCACCTGAACGCGAAGAAGACGCCGATCCACAAGTCGATCATCTCGTTCGACGGGCAGACCGACGGCATGTCGGTCGAGATCGCGATGCAGTGGAACGAGTCGTACGGCGAGAGCGTGTACACGTTCGCCAACGTGATCAACACGATCGAGGGCGGTACCCACGAGGAGGGCTTCCGGGCCGCGTTGACCAGCGTGATCAACAAGTACGGCGCGGACAAGAAGCTCCTCAAGGGCAACGACAAGCTCGGCGGTGAGGACATCCGCGAGGGCCTGGCCGCGATCATCTCGGTGAAGCTGGCCGAGCCGCAGTTCGAGGGCCAGACGAAGACGAAGCTCGGCAACACCGAGGTGAAGAGCTTCGTCCAGCGGGTCTGCAACGAGTGGCTGGTCGACTGGCTGGAGCGCAACCCCAGCGAGGCCAAGGTGATCATCACCAAGGCGTCCGCGGCCGCCCGGGCCCGCGCCGCCGCCGCGCAGGCGCGCAAGCTGGCCCGCCGCAAGAGCCTGCTGGAGGCCGGCTCGATGCCGGGCAAGCTGGCCGACTGCCAGTCCACCGATCCGCGCGAGTGCGAGATCTTCATCGTGGAGGGCGACTCGGCCGGTGGCTCCGCCAAGCAGGGCCGCAACCCGCAGATCCAGGCGATCCTGCCGATCCGCGGCAAGATCCTGAACGTGGAGAAGGCGCGGATCGACCGGGTCCTCAAGAACAACGAGGTCCAGGCGATCATCACCGCCGCCGGCACCGGCATCCACGAGGACTTCGACATCAGCAAGCTGCGCTACCACAAGATCGTGCTGATGGCCGACGCCGACGTGGACGGCCAGCACATCACCACGCTGCTGCTGACGCTGCTGTTCCGGTTCATGCGGCCGCTGGTGGAGATGGGCCACGTCTACCTGGCCCGGCCGCCGCTCTACAAGATCAAGTGGAACAAGAAGGGCGACGACGTCCAGTACGCGTACTCCGACCGGGAGCGCGACGGGTTGATCGCGATGCGGCAGGAGAAGCGCGCGAACGCGAAGCCGGACGACATCCAGCGGTTCAAGGGTCTGGGTGAGATGAACTACCACGAGCTGTGGGACACCACGATGAACCCGGCCACCCGGCTGATGTCACAGGTCAGTTTGGACGACGCCGCAACCGCCGACGAGCTGTTCAGCGTTTTGATGGGTGAGGACGTGGAGTCGCGTCGGGAGTTCATTCAGCGCAACGCCAAGGACGTCCGGTTCCTCGACATCTGACCGGTGACCTTGCGGCCACGCTGAGTGGCTGATCATCCACACTGTCCACAGCGATATCCACAGCGAAGAGGTAATTCGTGACCGAGACGACGGTGCCGCCGGGCGGCGGAGACCGGATCGAGCCGGTCGGGCTCGAAGTCGAGATGCAGCGGTCGTACCTCGATTACGCGATGAGCGTGATCGTCGGCCGCGCGCTGCCCGAGGTGCGGGACGGCCTCAAGCCGGTCCACCGCAAGATTCTGTACGGCATGTTCGACGACGGCGTGCGCCCCGACCGGGGGTACGTCAAGTGCGCCAAGGTCGTCGGCGCCGTGATGGGTAACTACCACCCGCACGGCGACTCGGCGATCTACGACTCGCTGGTCCGGATGGCCCAGCCGTGGTCGATGCGGGCGCCGCTGATCGACGGCAACGGCAACTTCGGCTCCCCGGGCAACGACCCGGCCGCCGCCATGCGGTACACCGAGTGCCGGCTCGACCCGCTGGCCATGGAGATGCTGCGGGACATCGACGAGGACACCGTCGACTTCTCGCCGAACTACGACGGCACCACCCAGGAACCCGACGTCCTGCCGGCCCGCTTCCCGAACCTGCTGGTCAACGGCTCGGAGGGGATCGCGGTCGGGATGGCGACCCGCATCCCGCCGCACAACCTGCGCGAGGTCGCGGACGGCGTGCAGTGGTGCCTGGCGCACCCCGACGCGACCGAGGAAGAGGCGCTCGAAGCGCTGATCGGCATCGTCAAGGGCCCCGACTTCCCGACCAAGGGCCTGGTCGTCGGCACCCAGGGCATCCTCGACGCGTACCGGACCGGGCGTGGTTCGATCCGGATGCGCGCGGTGGTGGACGTCGAGGAGGACGCCAAGGGCCGCGCCATGCTCGTGGTGTCCGAGCTGCCCTACCAGGTCAACCCGGACAACCTGGCCGAGCGGATCGCCGAGCTGGTCAAGGAAGGCAAGATCAGCGGCATCGCGGACATCCGCGAGGAGTCCTCCGGCCGTACCGGCATGCGCCTGGTGCTGGTGCTCAAGCGCGACGCGGTCGCCAAGATCGTGCTCAACAACCTGTACAAGCACACCCAGCTGCAGGAGACGTTCGGCGCGAACATGCTGGCGCTGGTCGACGGCGTGCCGCGCACCCTCAACCTGGCGCAGTTCCTGCTGCTCTACGTCAAGCACCAGATCGAGGTCATCGTCCGGCGCACCCGGTACCGGCTGCGCAAGGCCGAGGAGCGGGCCCACATCCTGCGCGGTCTGGTCAAGGCGCTCGACCAGCTGGACGAGGTCATCGCGCTGATCCGCCGCTCGCCGAGCGCGGACGCGGCCCGGACCGGCCTGATCGAGCTGCTGGACGTGGACGAGGTGCAGGCCACCGCGATCCTCGACATGCAGCTGCGCCGGCTGGCCGCCCTGGAACGGCAGAAGATCATCCAGGAACTGTCCGACATCGAGGCCACCATCGCCGACCTGCAGGACATCCTGGCCAGGCCGGAGCGGCAGCGGAAGATCGTCTCCGAGGAGCTCGCGGAGATCGTCCGGAAGCACGGCGACGAGCGGCGCACCAAGATCGTTCCGTTCGACGGCGACGTGTCGATCGAGGACCTGATCGCCCGCGAGGACGTCGTCGTGACGATCACCCGCGGCGGCTACGCCAAGCGCACCAAGGTCGACCTGTACCGCTCGCAGCGGCGCGGCGGCAAGGGCGTGCAGGGCGCCCAGCTGCGCCAGGACGACCTGGTCGATCACTTCTTCGTCTGCTCGACGCACGACTGGATCCTGTTCTTCACCAACAAGGGCCGGGTCTACCGGGCGAAGGCGTACGAGCTGCCCGAGGCGAGCCGCGCGGCCAAGGGCCAGCACGTGGCGAACCTGCTCGCCTTCCAGCCGGACGAGCACATCGCGCAGGTCATCGAGATCGCCGACTACGAGGTCGCGCCGTACCTGGTGCTCGCCACCAAGAGCGGTGTGGTCAAGAAGACCAAGCTGTCCGATTTCGATTCGAACCGGTCCGGCGGGGTCATCGCGATCAACCTGCGCGACGAGGACGAGGTGGTCAAGGCCGCGCTCATCGGGCCGGAGGACGACCTGCTGCTGGTCAGCGCGAACGCCCAGGCCATCCGGTTCAAGGCGACCGACGAGTCGCTGCGGCCGATGGGGCGGGCCACCGCCGGGGTGATCGGCATGCGGTTCACCAACGGAGACGTGCTGCTGACGATGGAGGTGGTCAAGGAGGGTATGGACATCCTCGTGGCCACCGACGGCGGGTACGCGAAGCGGACTCCGGTGGAGGAATACCCCACCCAGAACAGGGGCGGCAAGGGGGTACTGACCGCCAAGATCACCACCAGGCGTGGTCAACTTGTCGGTGCACTCGCGGTGTCGCCCGAGGACGAGTTGTTCGCTATCACGTCCAACGGTGGAGTAATCCGGACTCCGGTGAAGCCTGTACGGCGGACCCGGGACCGGAACACAATGGGGGTCAAGTTGATGGACCTTCCCGCGGGCGTGACGCTGGTGGCGATCACCCGCAACGCGGACGAGCCCGAGGAACAGGACTGACGTATGACTGAGGCCAAGACGCACGAGACCGCCGCGGCGCGCTCCGGCCCCTCGGCCAACGGGCAGGGCAACAGGACCGTCGGGCGCGCCACCGTGCCCTCGGCCGACCCGTCGGCCACGAGCAAGTTCGTGCGGCCGCCGGGCATGAACCCGCCGCCGACCGGGCCGGTGTCCGCGCCACCGGACGGCGGCCCGGCCAAGGCTCAGGTCGCCGACGCGGTCCGGGCGGCACGGGCGACCGTGTCGGCGGCCGCATCGCGCGGACCACGGCGGGCGCGTCTGCACCTCAAGCGCATCGACCCGTGGTCGGTGATGAAGTTCGCCTTCGCGGTGTCGCTGGTGCTGTTCATCGTGATGGTCGTGGCCACCTCGGTGCTGTACCTGGCGCTGGACACGATGGGCGTGTTCGAGAGCATCAACAAGACGCTCACCTCGCTGATCGGGTCCGCCGGTTCCGACGGCAAGGGCTTCAACCTGCAGATCACCGCCAAGGGTGTGATCGGCGTCGCAGCCCTGCTCGGTGTGGTCAACATGGTGCTGTTCACCGCGCTGTCCACGCTCGGCGCGTTCATCTACAACGTGTGCTCCGACCTGGTCGGCGGCATCGAGGTGACGCTGTCCGAGAAGGACTGACCCAGGTCCACCGATCCGGCCCGGTACCCGTGCGGTGCCGGGCCGG
Source organism: Actinocatenispora sera (assembly GCF_018324685.1). Classification (NCBI taxonomy): domain Bacteria; kingdom Bacillati; phylum Actinomycetota; class Actinomycetes; order Micromonosporales; family Micromonosporaceae; genus Actinocatenispora; species Actinocatenispora sera. Next base: position 1,254,015 of record NZ_AP023354.1, read on the forward strand.
AATCGTCTCTGTGGAGCCCGATTCGGGCGACCGGTGCGCGGTTCGCTGGTACCGTCGGCGATGCCGCCGGGTCGACACCCGGCGGTGGGTGCACTGCGTCGCCACGCCGACCCCGGGTGGCGCCGACCGGGCAGCCATGGGGTAATCTTCAGGCTCGCGCAGGGGGCTATAGCTCAGTCGGTTAGAGCGCATCGCTGATAACGATGAGGTCGCTGGTTCGATTCCAGCTAGCCCCACTCCCGAGCCGTTGCGTCGACCGTCCGCGGCCGGCGAGATTCGCAACTAGGGGACAGATGGTGAAGAAGCTTTTGATCGTCGCCGCGGTTGTCGGCGTCGCTGCGCTGGTGGCGAAGAAGGTCAAGGACGCGAACGACGAGCGTGCGCTCTGGCACGAGGCCACCACGTCTCCTGACCTTCGCTAATAGCATCGGGCCGGGTCCCCGACCCGGTCCGGAACACACACCGGCCCGGCGGCGATCCCAGCCGTCGGGCTACGGTGCTGTTTCTTGGGCAGTGCTGTTCTTCGACAGTGCCGTTTCCCGGGGCTGTAGCTCAACTGGCAGAGCATCGCCTTTGCAAGGCGGGGGTTAGGGGTTCAAGTCCCCTCAGCTCCACCCGGAGTTTCCCAGGTCAACGCGACAGAAGCGGGCCAGCGGACCGCAGTAGCGGTCGGCACTGGCCCGCGAAAGTCAGCAGAACTCAGCAAGCGGCAGCGCTAGGCAGGGATAAGCGCCGGGGCCCCGTCATCCTCAGCGCGTCCGGAACCGGAAGGCCGGCCACCGAGACCTCCTGGGCACGTCCGCTGGATGCGACGAGCTGCACCGCGGCGTCGCGGACACCAGTTCGTCCGGCGTGGGCCACTCGCGACCGAAGGCGGGTCCGAAGTAGACGACCTCGGTGCGCAGCGCGTGCTTGACGATGCCCAGCAGGTTGGCTCCGGTCGGCGTACGGGCAGCCGCAGGTCGCGTTCGGAGAGGCCGTTCAGCGTCCACAGCAGTACGTCTTTCGGTGCGGTCGCCATACGGGCAGCCTGGCACGCCGGGCGCTCGCGGTGCCGTCGGCGGGCTGGCTACCGGGTTCGTGCTACTGGGATCGCAGCACCTCGAACTCGCAGCCCGGTGAATCCGGGTCGAAGCCGTGTTCGATCAACCAGCGGGCGGCGCTCAGGCTGCGCACCGACCACCAGGCGCGGACCACATCGAGGTCGACGCCGGTACCGTAGCCGGCCACGACGTCGGTGAGGTGTTCCTCGTGCCCCAGCGTCAGGATGGCGAGGTCGTACAGTGCGTCGCCCGGTGCGGCCTCGGACCAGTCGAGTACCCCGGTGACCTCGTCACCGTCCACGAACACGTGGGTGAGCTGCAGGTCGCCGTGGATGAACACCGGCGTGAACGGTCGGAACGCGGCCTCGGCGATCCGCCGGTTGCGGGCGACCAGGTCGGCGGGCAGGACATCGTTCGCCGCCAGCCAGTCGCATTCGGTGTCGAGATGCGCGGCGATCGCGTCCTGGTTCTTACCCGGCCAGGGCGGAAGCGGCGCGTCGTGCAGCCTCCGTACGGCGGTGCCGGCCGCGGCCCATGCCGCCGGTGACGCGGGCGACGGCTCACCGAGGATGCCGAGCGCCGTACCGGGCAGGGCGGCGAGCGCGAGTACCGACGGCTTGTGCCAGAGCACTTCCGCGGTCGGGATCGGTGCCCTGGCCATCGCTTCGACCTCGACGTCGAGCCGGGCCGGGTCGGAGTCGACCTTCAGGAACATGTCGCCGACCCGCAGCGTCGTGCGCTCCCGATGCCCGACGACGACCTCGATCTCGTCCACGCCGATCATCATCGCGGCTGGCCCCCAACCCGCCAACGGGTTTGTCGCCCGCGGCCGGGGTACGGCCTGGGCGCGACCGGGCGCGTCGAGCCAATCCGCGTCGCGCGGTACGGCCGGGTGTTACGACCGGGTGGATTGCGCGCGATCGGACGCCGGGGTCGACAGGGACGCTGCGGGTTGGAACTCTGTCGGTGCGTTGGTGGAGCGGGCGGGAGTGCGATGCGCGTCGAGTTCACGGCACGTCGGGACGAGCAGTACTGGCGGCAGCTGATGCGGGATCGACTGAGGTCGGATTCGCGGTGGACCGTCTACCTGTTCTGGCTTCTGGTGGTGGCGGTCGGGTTGTGTTTCGCGACGGGCAGCCGCGGTGCTGTCGTCGCCGGGGTGGCCGTGCTGCTCGTGCTCGTCCTGCTGGTGCAGTCGATGCTGTTCCCGGTGCGCCGAGCCCTCAGGCGGCTGCCGTCGTACGCGTCGGACCCGCGCCGGATCGTCTGCGACGCGGACGGGCTGACGGTCGAGTCCGACATCTTCTGCGGCCGTTACGGCTGGGGCGCCTTCACCCGGGCCCGGCAGAAGCCGTACGCGTACCTGCTGTTCGTCGGTTCGCAACAGTACGTCGATCTGCCCCGAGCCGGCCTCACCGGTGACCAGGACGAGCAGCTCCGCGAACTCCTGACCGAGCGCGGTCTGCTGACCTACGGCCCATCGACCAGTTGACCGCCTGCGCCGGTGCGGTCAGCGTGGTGCCGGACCGTGCCGCGGAGCACGACGGCGAGCGGTCGGTCCAGTGTGGACAGATCGGTGCGCGGGTCGGCGTCGTAGACGACGGCGTCGGCCGGTGCGCCGTCGACCAGGCCGTCCAACCCGAGGTACGAGCGGGCCGTCCAGGACGCGGCGCCGAGCGCGGCGTCGGCCGGCACCCCCGCGGCGACCAGGGCGCGTACCTCGTCGGCGACCCGGCCGTGCGGTCGCGAGTCGGTACCGGCGAGCAGCGTGACGCCCGCCTCGGCCGCGGCGGCGGCCAGTGCGGCGTGCACACCGGCACCGGACAGGTACCAGCGGCGTCGGGGGCTGTCCGGCTGCTGCTCGACCCGGTGCAGCGAGTCGGTGATGGTCGCGAGGGTGGGGGTCAGCGCCGTGCCCTGCGCCGCCATCTGGCTCAACAGTGCGGGATCCAGGCACATGCCGTGTTCCAGCGAGTCGACCCCGGCGGCGACCGCGGCGGCGCCGCCGGCGGCGTGCTGGGAGTGCACCGCGAGCCGGCCGCCGACCTCGTGCACCCGGCGCACCGTCTCGCGCAGCACCTCGGCCGGCACCGGTTCGTCGCCGGGGTGCCAGTCGGTGATGATCTTCGCCCAGCCGGTACGGCGGGCCTGCTCGGCCGCGACGCCGGGCAGGTCGGCGAGGTCGGCGCGCCGGCCCCAGCCGTCGAAGAAGGTGTCGTGCTGGGCGATCCACGGCCCGGCGTGCACGGCGCGGGGTACGTCGGGATCGGCGCCGAACCAGGCGGGCGGTTCGCCGGCGATGCCCGGCGCGCGGATCATCGTCACCCCGGCGGCGACATGATCGTGCAGGTCGGCCCGGAGCATGTCGGGATCGAGCGGCTGGCCCGGGCTTTCGGCGCCGGGGTGGGTGTGCGCGTCGACGAGACCGGGCAGCAGCCAGCCCTCGGCGACGAGGTCCGCCCCCGGCACCGGGTCGGTCGCCCACCGGTCGCCGTCGGCGTACAGATCGAGCCAGCGACCGTCGGGCAGAGCGCGCCCGCGTACCCGTAGCACCATCGGCTCTCCCTGTCCGTACTCGAAGATCCCCGCGGAACGGCGTGCGGCCCCCTTCCACGAGGACCCTCACGGTACGCGGGCGAGCAGGTCAGACGTGCTTCGGCGGCTGCGTCCGGTTGGTGATGCTGACCCGGTTCCACACGTTGATCACGGCGATCGCGAGGATCAGGTCGGCGAGCTCCTGGTCGCTGAAGTGCTTGGTGGCGGGCTCCCACACCTCGTCCGGCACCCCGTCCGGGCCGAGCTTGGTCACCGCGTCGGTCAGCGCCAGGACCGAGCGCTCCCGGTCGTCGAAGAACGGGCCCTCCTGCCAGGCCGCCACCGCGAACAGCCGGCGGCTGTCCTCGCCCGCGGCGGCCGCCTCGCGGCTGTGCATGTCGATGCAGAACGCGCACCCGTTCAGGATGGAGGCGCGCAGCTGGATCAGGTGCAGCAGGCTGCCGTCGACCCGCTCGTTGACGAAGTTCTGCAGCCCCATCACCTGCTGGAAACCGGCCTGCAGGCTGGTCATGGCGAGCCGTTGGTTGCTCATCGTCGTTCTCCCCTCGTACGGATGCGTCTCACCAGGTAGACGCGACCGTGCCGCGAGCTGTGACGTGAAGCGCGTCACGGCCGGACCGGGCCACCGCGGTCAGGGGGTGCGGTCGGGCAGCCGGGTGAACAGGTGGCGCGGGCCGGCCGAGGCACCCCCGTCGACCGGCAGCGTCACCCCGGTGATCCAGGACGCGTCGGGCGAGCACAGGAAGGCGAGCGCGTTGGCGACGTCCGCCGGCTCGCCGATCCGACCGAGCGGGTACAGCACCGACATCTGGTCCGGCCGACCCGGCTGGTCGTCCCAGACCCGGGTACGGATGGTGCCCGGCGCCACCAGGTTCACCCGGATGCCGCGCGGCCCGAACTCCGCCGCGAGCTGTTGGGTGAGGTTCACCAGTCCGGCCTTCGCCGCCGAGTACGGGGCACCGCCCCAGGCGGCGAGCCCGTTCACCGACCCGACGAGGGCGATCGCGCCGCCGGCCGTCATCCGCGGTACCGCCGCCCGGATGCACCGGACCACGCCGTACAGGTTGAGCTCGACCAGCCGGCGCCAGTCGTCGTCGGTCTCGTCCAGGAAGCTCGGCGGGCTGTCCTTGTCGCCGCCGGCGGTACAGACCAGGTCGTCCACCGGCCGAACCGGGCGATGCACTCGGCGACGCAGGCGTCGACGGATGCCGGGTCGGTCACGTCCAGGTGCGCGGCGAGTACGCCGGGGTCGGTGGCGAGTTGCTGCGCGGCGGTGAGGTCGACGTCGGCGGCGAGCACACGCGCCCCGGTGGCGCGGAACTTTCGTACGGTCGCGCGGCCGATGCCGTGCCCGGCGCCGGTGACGAGAACGACCGGGCTGGTCGAATGGCTCATCCCAGCAGGTTAGGGCCCGTCGGTCAGCAGGTGAGGGCCTGCCGGGTGAGCCACGGAGGCAACGCCGTGGCGTGCCGGCAGGCGCGAGCACGCTGCCCCCGCTCGTGAACGCCGGGTGGGCCCGGGTCGCAGCGGCGGCGGCGCGGCCGGGGCCCTGGTACGACGCGGCGATCTCGGGCACGGCGGGCCGGTCGATGAGCCGGTTCGGTGGCGGCCTCGGGCGCGGAACCGCGGACGGTCGATGTGCCGGGTCGACGCCGTGACCGGTACCTGCCCGGTCGGTTCGAGGATTCGACGCTGGGTCTTGCGCGGCGTGGTGGTTCCGGCGCGGCGTGCAAGGATGGGCGCGTGGTCGTGGCGGGCGTGGTCGGGCTGGTGCTCGGCGTGGCGTCGGCGGTCGTGGTCGTGCTGGCGGCGGTCGGGGTGCTGGCCGGCTCGGCCGGCGGCTATGTGTGCCTGTCGCTGTGCGCGGTCGGGTTCGGCGCGGCGGGCGTGGCGCTGCTCGCCGCGAGCCGGGTGATGCCCCGCGGTTGGCCGCCGCGCGAGCAGGATCCCAGCGCCGCGTCCGGTGGCGTCCACAGGGACGAGGGGCCGGCGTCTGGTGGCGACGATGGGGACGGTGGGCCGGCGTCTGGTGGCGACGGTGGGCCGGCGTCCGGTGGCGACGGCGCGGGCCGTGGGCCGGGATCCGGTGGGCCGACAGGCGGACCGGCCGACGAGGAGAACCTCTGAGACGCGCGTGACGGCTGCGGCCAACGTGGGCCCTGAGCTGTTCGCCCCCGGCGGCGGCGACCTCCGGTGCGGTACCGGATCTCCCCCGGGCGGGGGAGCGGTCTCCCTCGTCGAGGGAAGGGGCGACGGCGCGCGCGAGGCCAGTATCGAGCCATGACAGCCGCTTCGCTTCTGCCCGCCCGCCCGCCCGGTGTCGAATTCGGCAGCTCGTCGACCGCGCCGCTGGGTCGTGTGGGCGGCGCACGCCGCGGCGCTGACCGCCCTGCCGTCGGGGCTGTGGCGCATCATCGTCGCGTGTGGCGGCCCGTCCGGGTACACGCCGGCCGGGCTGCTGGAGATCTGCCCGCCTGGTTTCGCCGGCCCGGCGTACCTGCTCATCTTGAGCGTGCTGACCGAACTGGCGGCGGTGGCGACGCTCGGGCTGGTACGCCCGTGGGGCGAGCGGGTGCCGCGGTGGGTGCCGGTGCTCGGCGGACGGTCGTTGCCGTACCTCACGGTGGTCGCCATCGCGGGCGCCGGCGCAGCGGTGCTCGCGGCGTTGTGGACGCCGATGCTGTTCTGGTGGATGCTGCCGCATTCGGGCATGACCGAGATGGCTGGCTGCTGGTCGGGCTGCTCTATCAGCCGCTGGTGGCCTGGGCGCCGCTGCTCGCCGTGGTCACGGTCGACTACTGGCGCCGCCGGCGGCACGGATGACGGCGATGCCGGCCCGCCCCAGGCCCGAGCCGCCGAGCCTAGGCCTGAGCCGCCGGCCTACGGCCTGAGCCGCTGGCCTACGGCCTGAGCGCTGGGCCTGAGCGGCTGGGCCTGAGCGCTGGGCCTGGGCGGGCGCTGGGCCGGCGAATTGGTGCGCGGGCGGACGGCGGCCCGGTTACGGTGGCCGGCGTGTGGTTGACGCGTGCGCGGTACCTGGGTCCGGACGGAACCTTCGTCGAGGCCGACATCGAGATCGAGGACGGGGTGATCGGCCGGATCGAGCCGGCCGGCAGTCGACCGTCCGATGTGGACTGCACCGGCCTGGTGGTGCTGCCCGGGCTCGTCAACGGGCACTTCCACAGCCAGTCGACGGCCGTCCGCGGGCTGGAGTTCGGGTACGAGATCTTCGACTGGTTCGGTGACTCCCCGGCCGGGCGGGCCCAGCAGCGGGTCGGCGCCTGGATGGACGACCCGGCGAACGCCGACCGGGTCGCCGCCGTCATCCGGTACGAGTACCTCACCCTGCTGCGGCAGGGCGTGACGATGGTGGCGGACTGCGGCTTCGGTGAGCACTCGCCACGGCTGCTGGCCGATGCCGGTACCGCGGTGGGCATCCGGTCGCTGCCGCAGGCGTACGACGACTGGATCGAGAAGGTGGCCGATCCGGCCGGCTGCACCGTCAACATCGAGTCGGAGGAGGACCTCACCGCCGAGGCCGTGGCGCTCGCCGAACGCTACCGGGACGAGTACCAGCCGATCTTCGCGCTGCACTGCCTGGAGACGGTGCGCCGGCGGGAACTCGTGCTGGAGCGGTGGGGCGCCTCGACGATCGAGGTGCTCCGGCAGCATGGCCTGCTCGGCCCCCGTACGGTGCTCTTCCACGGCTGCGAGATGGACGCTGCCGACGTTGCGCTGGTGGCCGAGGCGGGTGCCGCGGTGGTGCACTGCCCGGTGTCGAACCTGGCGCTGCACGGGCGGATCCCGCCGGCGGTCGAGTGGCGGCGGGCGGGCGTCACGCTCGGGCTGGGCACCGACTGGGGTGACACGGACATGTGGGGCACCATGCGCGCCGCCTGGCTGCTGCAGCAGCGCGAGCCGGACCGGTCGCGGCGGGCGAGCCCGGCCGACGTGCTGCGGATGGCCGGCCGCGGCGGTGCGCTCGGCTACTCGCGCGACGATCTCGGGGAGATCGCCCCCGGCCGGGCCGCCGACCTGGTGCTGCTGGACGCCGACCGGCTCGGCCCGGTGCACCGCGACCCGGACACGCTGGCCTGGTCGGTACTGACCGACGGGTGTGCCGCGCTGGTCCGGCACGTGCTGGTCGGCGGCGAGTGGGTGCTGCGGGACGGCACGCCGACCCGGGTGGACGCCGCCGCGGTCACCGCCGAGTACCGCCGGATCGTCGCCGAACTGACCGGGTCGACACCGGCCTGACCACCGAGCCCGCGCCGACGTCGGCGGCGCGGTCGGTTGGGGCAGTGACGTGCCGCGGTCTCGGGTTGGCACGACCGCGCGGTGTCGGGCCGCGGTTGGTTGCGGCGGTCCGCGGTCCCGGATGGCGCGACCGGGCGGGGGCGGCGCCTCGGTCCACCGAGGTCACGGCTCATCGGGGCGCGGGTCGGCGGGGGCGAGGGTGCGGGCGCAGCGGGCGACCAGGGTGGCGGCGGCCGCGGCGGCGAGGATCGGGAGCAGGAACCCGGCGCGCGGGCCGTACGTGTCGACGAGCCGGCCGGCCGCCGCCGCACCCACCGCGACGCCGAGCGAGCACGCCCCGCCCAGCCAGGCGAACGCCTCGGCCAAATGCCGGGTACCGACCCGCTGCTGCACCACGGTGTTGCCGGCGATCACCGTCGGCGCGACGGCGAGCCCGGGCACCGCGACCGCCGCGGCGAGCGGGGCGAGTCCGGGGGCGAACGGCAGCAGGGCGCAGCCGGCGGCGAGGCAGCCGAACCCGACGGCGACCCGGCGGTGCGGCGCGGACCGGGCGCGGATCGCGCCGTAGCCGAGGCCGGCGCACATGCTGGCGACGCCGAAGCAGCCGTACACCGGCCCGGCCGCGGCGGCCTGACCGTACCCGCTGGCGACCGCGGCGATGCTCACCTGGACGCCGCTGAACACGACGCCGGTCGCGACGAACGCCCCGGCCATGACCCGCAACGCTGGCGCGGCCAGCGGGCCGGCGATCACCCGCAACGCCGGGGCGGCCAGCGCACCGGTCCTCACCCGCAACGCCAGCGCGCGGGCCGCGCCGCGCCGGAGAGTGCGGCGCCGAGCCGCTCCCGGTCCGCCTGCACTGGCCGCGGCTGGCCTGGCGTTCTCGGCGACACTCGGCGGTACGCGGGCTTCACCCGCCGCTGGCCGCGCACTGGCTGTCGCCCGGGCCTCGCGCGGACTGCCTGTGGCCCAGGCTTTGCGCGGACTGCCGGTGGCCCGGGCTTCGCGCGCGCTGGCTGTCGACTGTGGCTCGCGCGCGGCAGCCGGCACCGACGACTCGCCGGCACGCGGCGTCGTCGGTGCCGGGCCGGCGTCGGTCGCGGCCGGCGTGTCGCCTGCCGCGGGCGGCGTCGCGGGTTCGTGCGCACGGCTCGCCGTCGACGGTTCACCGGGGACGGCCGAGTCCGGCCGACGGAGAGCCGGTGCTGGGCGTCGCTGGGTCGCCATCGCGATGCCGCCCACCAGTACCAGTAGCGCGGCGAGCAGCGGTGCGACTACCGGCTGGACGAGGCTGCCGAGGACGGTGGCGAGCACCGGACCGACCACGAAGGTGAGGTCGTCGGTCAGCGATTCGAGCGCGAACCCGGTGGAGAGCACCGCCCGGTCCGGCGCCAGCGCCGACCAGCGGGCCCGGGTCAGCGAGCCGGCGGCGGGCGTGCAGAGCCCGGCGACGACGGCCGCGGCATACCAGAGGGGTACCGGTGCGGCGGCGGTGACCGCGGCGACGAGGCCGAGCATGCCGAGCGTTTTGCCGGCGGTCAGCGCCGGCAAGACCCGCCGCGGGCCGTACCGGTTGGTGATCCGGGCGGTGAGCGGCGCGCCGACGGTACCGGCGACGGCGAGGGTGCCGACCACCGCGCCGGCGGTGGCGTACCCGCCGGTCGCGTGCCGGATCAGCACGAGCACGCCGAGGCTGAGCATGGCGGCGCCGAGCCGGATCGGCAGCGACGCGGCGTAGTACCGCACGGCCCCGGCGACGTGGATCGCCGCGGCATACCGGCCGATGCCGTCGCGCAGCATGACCGGGATTCGGCCGACGCCGGTACGCAGCATCGCTGGGCATCGGCCGATGCCGGTACGCAGCATGGCCGGGATTCGGCGGATGCCGGTACGCAGCATCGCTGGGCATCGGCCGATGGCGGTGCGCACGGGGTGGTGTCGGGGAGGGGTGGACAGGGTGGAGGCGGGCGCGGATCGCCGGCCGAGACGCGTCGGCACGGTGGTTTGCCTTTCCGCTGCCGACGGGTCCAGTTCCGCGGGCGGGGTTCGTGCCCGTGCGGAACCGGCGAGGCGCCGGACCGCGGGCGTCCGCGTGACTCGGTCCGTACCCCGAAGACCGGTAGCCGTCCATGGTGACGCGGGGCGGGACGCGGCCCCGGACGTCGGCTACACCCGGCAGGAGATGTCGGTGTCCTGGTACGACGACCATACGCCAGGTGGTCGGCGGTGTGATCCGTGGCGCCGCGGTACCGGGGACGGGCGGGCCGATGCGACGCTGAACGGTGACGCAGGCAGGACATCGAGGAGTGCAGATGGCCGTCATTCACCAGACGACGCTGGTACCGAGCAAGCTCGAGTTGCTGACCGACTGGCTGCCGAAGCAGCCCTGGTACCGGTCGCGGCCGGGCGGGCCGGACCTGGAACGCGTGGGTGGCTTCCGGCTGGACGATCCGGCCGATGCCGTCGGGGTGGAGTTCATGGCGGTCGCCGACGGCCCGACCACCTACCTGGTCCCGATGACGTACCGTGGCGCCCCGCTGGACGGCGCCGACGCCGCGCTGCTCGGTACCGCCGAGCACGGTGTGCTGGGGCAGCGCTGGATCTACGACGGCGGCCACGACCCGGTCCTGGTGGCGCAGCTGGTGGCGCTGATTCAGGGCGTCGCCGAGCCGCAGGCGCAGAGCACGAGCAACGTCCCGGATCCCACGGTCGCGACGCGCCCGGCGACCGAGGGTCCGCTCACCGTGACCGGCTTCGAGACGGTCGACGCCGGCAGCGGCACCGAGGTACGGGTGGCCACCGAGGGCGGCGCCCTGACGGTACGGCTGAACCGGGTGCTCAGCGACGCCCCGGCGGACGAGTCGGTGCCGGGCGTGCTGGCGAACCGGCGACGACCGGACGGCACCCCGGTGCGCGCCACCTACGCGACGGCAACGTTCCGGCCGGCCTGACCGTCCCCGCGGCATTGACCGCGGGATCCGGGCACGTCCTGCCAGGAACGGACGCCACGATCCCTTGATCAACGGGAGCCGCTCCGATCCCGGTCCGGGAGACGCTTGGGTCCGGTGCGGAGCAGCGCCCGGTCCGGCGCCGGAGGTGTTCCGTCCGGTGCGGTGGAGGCGTCCGGTCCGGTGCGGGGATGCGCTCCGGTCCGGCGGCGAGGCGCTCCGGCCCGGGGCGGGGGTGTGTGCGCGGCGGGCTCAGGCGAGCAGGGCGGTACGCCAGCGGTCCCGGCGCTGCTCGATGAACTCGGCGTCGTCGTGCCACACCGTGCCGTGTCCGGCGGACCAGAGCCGCGCCCACGGCTGCTCGCCGGTGTCGGCGCCGCGCGCGAGCAGGTCGTACATCGCCCGCGCCGGCACCGCCAGCAGCTCGGCCAGCTCGTACCGGTCGGTCTCGGCCAGCCCGTAGCCGTCGGCGAGGGTACGCAGCCGGGCCGCGGCACCGTCCGCCCCGGTGCGCGGCGCGAGCGGGACGAACCCGTGCGCCGCGTACGCGAGATCCCACAGCCGGCTGCCCGGGCCGGCGCCGTCCCAGTCGATGAACGCCGGCCGGTCGCCGAGGACCAGGTTCCACGGCGCGAGGTCGTGGTGCGCGATGATCTCGTCGCCGTGCGGCGGCCACAGCGCCTGCCAGCGGGCGTCGGCGGGCGGCCGGAACCCGGCGACCGCGTCGTGGTACTCGCGGATCAGCCGGCCGACCGCGGCCAGCGCGGCACTGTCCTCCAGCGCGTCGAAGTGGTCCGGCCAGGCCACGTTCCCGGGCAGGTACTCCAGCACCTCCCGGCCGCGCTCGTCCAGCCCGTACGGCCGGGGCGCGCCGCGGAAGCCGACGCTCGCGAGGTGGCCGAGCAGCGCCTGCACCGCCGGGGTCCACGGCCCGGCCGGCCGCCGTACCGTGTCGCCGATGCGTACCACCCCGGCGTTGACGTTGCCCCCGGTCAACGGTTCCTCGATCATCCGCGTACGGCTCCCTTCGAGGTCCGGACGGAACGGCGGCGACGGCCGGGTACGGACCTCTCGATCGGCTCGGGTCATCCTCACCCGCCGGCCCGCCCTTGCCGTACCGATATCGAGCCGCGTGGGTGGTCGGTGCGGCGGGGATCCGGTGTCCGACGCCTGCCGCGGTCGGGACCGCGCCGTGGGCATACTCGGCGGGTGATCGAGATTCGGCAGCTGACCGGCGACGACTGGGCGATCTACCGGGACGTGCGGCTCGCCGCGCTCACCGATGCGCCGTACGCGTTCGCATCGACGGTCGAGCGGGAAGCGGCGTTCGACGAATGGCAGTGGCGGGCTCAGCTCGACCGCGCCACCTGGTTCGTCGCGCTCGACGGTGCGCCGGTCGGTCTGGTCGGCGGGTTCGCCGAGGAGGACTCCGCCGACCTGCACCTGATCGGCATGTGGGTGCGCGGTGAGGTCCGCGGGCGGGGTGTCGCCGCCGGCTTGGTCGACGGGTTCCTGACCTGGGCCAAGGGCCAGCGACCGGCCGGCGTGGTGCTGTGGGTCGCCGACGGCAACGATCGCGCGCAGGCGTTCTACCGCCGGTACGGCTTCGGCCCGACGGGGCACCGGCAGCCGCTACCGTCGAACCCGAACGTCGGCGAGGAGAAGTGGCGCCTACCGCTGGGGTGATCATCGACCGCACGCCGGGACGCCCGGCCGCGGCGAGCGATGTGCTGGGGTGAGCGATGCACGTGGTGACGGTGCTGGACTGCCGCGATCTCGGGCGGGTGGCGCGATTCTGGGCGGCGGCGCTCGGTTACCGGGTCGAGGGGGAGCCGGTCGGCCGCTACCTGAGTCTGGTGCCGCACACCGATGACGGGCCCGACCTGCTGCTGCAGCGGGTGCCGGAGGCCAAGGTCGGCAAGAACCGGATGCACCTGGACCTGCGGGTGGCCGACCTGGACGCCGAGGTCGACCGGCTGGTGGCACTCGGCGCGCGCCGGCGCACCACCGACCCGATCGAGGAGGCCGGCTGGAGCTGGCACGTGCTGACGGACCCGGAGGACAACGAGTTCTGCGTGCTGCGCCCGCCGTCCTGACGCCGCGCCCAGCCCGCGATCCGGTTCGGGTACGTCCCCGCCCGGCGCGGTGTCCCGGCCCGGTTCGCCGCCCCCCTCCGGCCCGCGTCCCGGCTGGCGCGAGCCCTTCGCCCGGCCCGCGTCCCGGTTGGCCCGCCCCCTCGCCCGTCCCTGACCCGCGCCCCGGCTGGCGCGATGGGCCCGACGTGCCTCGCCCGGTATGCGCTTTCCCGGGACGCACCGTCCCGGTACGTGGCCGCGCCGGTGCGGCTGTGCCGGGCGCCCCGGCGGCCGGTGTGAGGATGGCCGGATGACGACGACGTTGCAGACTTCACCGGCGCTGGAGCGGCCGGACCTGCTGGCCGCGCCGGTACTGGCCGCGTTGCGGTCCTGGTCGGTGCCGAGCGTGCCGGTGACCGAGGTACTGGTCGCGGAGATCGATCCGGAGCTGGCCGACACCGCCGAGTTCTGCGCTGCCTACGGCACCACCCTGGACACCTCGGCGAACTGCGTCGTGGTGGCCGGTCGCCGCGGCGACGAGACCCGGTACGCGGCCTGTGTCGTGCTGGCGACCACCCGGGCCGATGTGAACGGGCTGGTGCGCCGCCGGCTGTCCGCCCGCAAGGCGAGTTTCGCGCCGATGGACGCCGCGGTGGAGTCGACCGGGATGGAGTACGGCGGGATCACGCCGGTCGGGCTGCCGGCGGACTGGCCGGTACTGGTCGATCCGGCGGTGCTGGCGGCGGGACGCGTCGTGATCGGTTCGGGGCTGCGCCGGAGCAAGTTGTTGGTTCCCGGTGAAGTGCTCGCGATGCTGCCGAACGCCGAGGTCAGCGAGGGTTTGGGCCGGCCGGTTTCCACGGACTGAGCCGAGTTGTCCACAGCTTGCCCGGTTATCAACAGTCCGCCGACATCGCCTGTGTACAAACCTGTGGATAACTCACGGCAAGCCATCTGACCTCGAAAAACGATCCACTCTCGATCCTGAAGCCATCGATCGCGGCGATGTTGCACGTGAAACATCGATCCGCCCGGCGCCCTACCTGTGGATAACGCGGTGGATAACTCGACGGCCCGGCTCGTCATCGAGCCGGGCCGTCGGGAGTGGGTTCAGATGGCGCAAGACTCGTCGGTACAGGTACCTGCCTGAGTGTCCGTTGTGTCACCCAGAGTGGTTAGCGGGGTGATCGCCGACTCCCGTTGCTGCACCTCTTTGAGCACCTCCAGCAGGGTGTCGGGCTCCTGGGCCCCGGACACCGCGTACTTACCGGCCAGCACGTACGTCGGGACCCCGGTGATGCCGAGCTGCTGCGCCTCGGCCAGCTCGGCCGCCACCTCGGCGCTGCCCTCGTCGGAGTCGAGGAACGCGGAAAGCGCTTCCCGCTCCAGTCCTGCCGCAACGCCCACCTCCAGCAGTACGGCCGGATCGGCCACGTTGCGGCCTTCGGTGAAGTACGCCCGGAACAACCCGTCGGTGACCGCGATGCCGTACCCCTCCCGCTCCGCGTACCAGGCGAGCCGGTGCGCCGGGAAGGTGTTGACGTGCTGCGCGTCGCCGAAGCGGTAGTCCAGCCCGACCGCCCGGCCCAGCTCGGCCATCTGGTCGTTCATCTGTTGCACGCGATCGAGCCCGCCGAACTTCGCCGCGAGCGCGGGCTGCAGCGGGGTCGGCTCGGTCGGCGCGGACGGGTCCAGCTGGAACGGCCGCCACCGCACGGTGACGTCGCCGTCGAAACGTTCCAGGGCCAGCTCGAGTCGACGCTTGCCCAGGTAGCACCACGGGCAGGCCACGTCGGAGTAGATATCGATGTCCACGGTTGTTGCAACAGCAACAACCGCCTCGCGATTCCATCGATGTCATCCTCGCGCCGTGGGGCCGGCGAGGCGGCGGTGGGGGAGATCACGGTGCCAGTGGTCGGCCGGTGCAGCGCCTCGGAGCCGGTGCCCGTCCGGCGCCCGTCCGGCGCCCGTCCGGTGCCTGCCCGGCGCCTGCTTCGGTGCCCGTGCGGCGCCTTGGAGCCGGCGCCAGCCCGGCATGGGCGCGGGCGAACCTGCCCCGGAACCGCAGCCGTACCTGCGGGTAACCTGACACCGTTCGGGAACGGGGCCCGGCGGGGATTCGACAGCGTCCCGCCGGACGGAGGTAAGGGGGCGGACCGCCGTGCCGCGGCAGTTCAACAGCTTCGTCGCACTGGGGGACAGCTTCACCGAGGGGATGGTCGACCCGCGCCCCGACGGTACCTTCCGCGGTTGGGCGGACCGGGTTGCCGAGGTGCTGGCCGCGCAGAACCCCGACTTCCGGTACGCGAACCTCGCCGTCCGGGGCCGGCTGTTCAAGGGCATCGTGAACGAGCAGGTGCCGCTGGCGATCGCGATGCGGCCGGAGCTGGTCAGCTTCGTCGCCGGCGGCAACGACGCGCTGCGGCCCGGCTTCGACCTGCCGAAGATCAGCCGTCGGCTCGACTGGGTGGTCGGCCGGCTGTCCGACACCGGCGCCACCGTGCTGCTGCTCACCGCCGCGGACGTGACGTTCCTGCTGCCGGCGCGGCGGGTGATCGAGGAGCGCGCCGAGGCGTACAACGACGTGATCCGGCAGACCGCGGCACGGCATGGCGCGGTGCTGGCGGATCTGTGGCGGGACCGGGGCTTCGTGGACCGCCGGATGTGGGCGCCGGACCGGTTGCACCTGTCGCCGGTCGGTCACCGGCGGGCAGCCGGCCGGGTGCTCGCGGCGCTGGGCGTCCCGGTCGACGAGACGTGGTGCGCGGATCTGCCGCCGGCGACGGCCCGTCCGTGGCTGCGGGCCCGCAGCGAGGACGTGCGCTGGGCCGGCCGCTACTTCGCCCCGTGGGTACGCCGCCGGCTGACCGGCCGGTCGTCCGGCGACGGCATCACCGCCAAGCGCCCCGCCCTGGACCGGATGGTCGAGGCGACCGCCGAACCGCTGGACGACGGCGCCACCGGGTAGCGCGGGCTGCGGCTCGGCATGCAGGCGACGGCGCTACCCGGTAGCGCCGGCCGCGGCTCGGCATGCAGGCGACGGCGGTTCGCTCGAACCGCCGTCGCGGTCCAGGTCGCCGGGCTGCGCCCGGCTCGCTGGGTCGCGGTTCAGCGCAGCTGGCGTCGGCTCGAGCCGCCGACCGACTTGCGCACCTTGCCGGCGATGAACACCACGCCGCCCACGATCAGCGCGCCGACGAGCACGTAGAACAGGACGCCGATGAATGCCTTCACGGCCCACACGACGAGCGATCCGGCGACGAACAGGCCGATCACCACGAGTGCGGCCATCAGAAGCGCCTTCACTGTCTGACCTCTCATCCTCGGCGGTCACCCCGACCGCCTCACCATCCATGGTGCTGCGTGCGCGGCGCCGCCGCCATGGGGTGAATCCCTGAGACCCGGAACCGGCTCACCTGCCCAGGATGGCATCGATCGCGCTGGTCAGGGCGCGGATCGGGTCGTCCGATGTGGTAGGAGACCGCCACCCCACGATCCGGTCCGGCCGTACCAGCAGGGCGCCGTCGCCGGCCAGCCCGGCCGCGGCGGGCCACCCGGGGCCGGCGTCCGCGACCGGTACGGACAGCTTCTCGGCCGCGGCGCGCCAGCCGGCGGCGTCCGGCGCGGGCAGCAGGACCGGTTCGGCGCCGGCCAGGTCGAGGGTGGACCGGCCGCCGGCGAGCGGCAGGTGCGGCAGCCGGGTGCCGGGGCGGCCGGACAGTTCCAGCCGGTCGGTCGGCTGCGGGCCGCTGCCGTCGTCGAGGACCGCACCCGCGGTGTACTGTGCGCCCGCGACCAGCGCGAACGGGTGGTCCAGGGTGGGTGGTGCGAGGTCGCGCAGGCCACCGGTGCGCAGCGCGGACTGCTCGGCGACGTGGTAGGCGACCGGGTGCCGTTCGTCGTGGTAGCTGTCGAGCAGCGCGGCGCCGCCGGTGCCGGAGCGGATCGCGGCGATCTTCCAGGCGAGGTTGTCGGCGTCCTGGATGCCGGTGTTGGCGCCGGCCGCCGCGTACGGCGTCATCACGTGCGCGGCGTCGCCGGCGAGCAGCACCCGGCCGGCGGAGAACCGGTCCGCCACGCGCATCGTCGGCTGCCACGCCAGCGCGGACAGCACCTCGACGGGCACGTCCGGCGCCCCGATGGCGGTACGCACCACATCGGCCCACCGTGGGTCGGCCGGCGCGGTGGGATCGTCGGCCACCGGCAGCAGCGGCCCGGTCATGAACATCCACCGGTACCGCCCGTCGACGGAGGCGAGCGCCCCGGGTGCCGCGGGATGCTCGGTCTGGCAGATGTTGAACTCGCGGCCGGCGGTGAGCGCGCCGAGGTCGGCGCGGAAGTACACGGTGACCGCGTCGCCGAGCGCCCCCAGCCCGCTGCGCTCGATGCCGAGCAGCGACCGCACGGTGCTGTGCGCCCCGTCGGCCCCGACCAGGTACGACGCCCGCACCACGGTGGCGTCGCCAGGCGTGCCGACCCCGGTGGCCTCGACCGCGGACCCGGCACCGAACGACGCGGCGAGGGCGCCGTCGGTCGCCGCGGCGCCGGTGAGGGTGGCGGTGACCCCGGTGCCGTCGTCGGCCAGGTCGGTGAGCGTGGTCGCGAAGTGCACCCGGATGCCGCGGTCGCGCGCCTCGCGCAGCAGGACGGGTTCGAGCAGGTCCTGGGCGACCAGGCAGGACCGTTCGGGGCTCGCGGCGAGCAGGTCGGCGTAGTCGACGTGCGGGGGCGGCGGCAGCGGCTCGGACTCGACGAGGGTGCGGCCGGCGCGCATGCCCTGGTGGGCGGACAGCCCCTCGGCCGCCGCGTACACGGCGTCGGCGACGCCGATGGCGCGGAACACCTCCATGGTGCGGAAGTTGAACCGGCGCGCCTTGGGCTGGATGGAGGTACCGGGGTGCTTCTCCACCACGACGGCCGGCACGCCGTGGTGGTGGAGGGCGAGCGCGGTGGTCAGGCCGACCAGGCCGGCGCCGACGATCAGGACGGGCTCAGGTTCGTGTACGTCGTACATCACGCGTACAACGTACACGACAGGCTAGAGTCACGCCATGAGCAAGTGCTGGCCGCTCCCGGCGGTAGCGACGAGGGTGCGCCCGTGAGCCCGCGCGACGAGCGGCTGGTGTGGGACCTGCCCGAGCCGACCGGCCGCGCCGCCGGCCCGGCGCTGAGCCGGGAGAGCATCGTCCGGGCCGCGCTGACCATCGCGGACGCCGACGGCGCCGAGGCGGTCACCATGCGCCGGGTCGCCACCGCGCTCGGCTCGTCGACCCCGATGTCGCTGTACCGCTACGTCGGCGGCAAGCACGGCATCGTCGACCTGATGCTCGACGCGGTGTACGGCGAGATCGAGCTGCCGGCCGTACCGTCCGGCGACTGGCGTGCCGACCTGACCCTGCTCGCCCACCGCGAACGCGACACGCTGCGCCGCCACCCGTGGTTCGTCGCGCTGTCCCACCACCGGCCGATGTTCGGCCCGAACGCCTTGTGGCACAACGAATGGGCGCTGCGCGCGGTGGACGGGCTCGGCCTCGACGTGACCACCATGATGAGCATCGTCGGGATGGTCCTCGGGCACGCCCAGTCGTACGCGCAGCACGAGGCCGAGGAGGCCCGGATGCGCAGCCGGATCGGCGTGACCACCGACGCCGAGCTGCGCGCCACGGCGACCGCCCACGTCGACCGCATCACCGCCGACCCGCGCTACCCCACCCTGGCCCGCTGGATCGACGAGGCGCACGACGTCGACCCGGACCGGCAGTTCACCCTCGGGCTGGACTGCCTGCTCGACGGCATCGCCGGCCGGCTGGTCGACCGCCGGTGACCGAGGTCTGGTCGCGCTACCACCTGATCCTGATCGGTTTCGCCGTCGCGCTCCCGGTCGCGGTCCTCGCCGTCCTGCTCCGGGCCCGCGCGCTGACGACGCCGGCGCACCCGACCGGCCCGACGCCCGCGAGGCCGGTGCAGCCGGCCGGTGCGGCGGCAGCGGCTCCGGTGACCCGGCATGCCCTCTGGTACGCGGTGTGCGAGGTCGCCGCGGTCTACGGCACCCTGCCGTGGCTGGCGATGACGCTCACCCCGGACCCGGACGCGTCGCGCCGGATCCAGCCGCTACCGCTGGACGATCTCGCCTCGCTGGTCGGCACGCCGGCGCACACCGTGGAGATACAACTGATCGGGAACCTGTTGGTGTTCGCCGCGGCCGGGTTCTTCCTGCCGGTGCGGTTCGCCCGGCTGCGCTCGCTGCCGCGCGTCGTGCTGCTCGCTGCGCTCGGTTCGGTGCTGATCGAGACCGTGCAGTACGTGGCGGATCTCGGCCGGGTGTCCTCGGTGGACGACGTGCTGGTCAACGCGGTCGGCGCCGGCCTGTTCGCGCTGGCCTCCCGCCCGCTCTGGCCCCGACGGTCCACAGTGGACGACGCGGACCGGTCCGGCCGCGCTCCGGCTCGCCGCTGATCGACCCGCCGGGTGCGCGATGGCCACCGGCGGGCTCCCGAAGCGCTGCCGCGGCCGAAGCCGCTGTCGGGAGCCCGGCGGCCGGGCACCTCCTGCCGAAGAGCCCGGCGGCACCGGTCAGCCCCGGGTGCGCCCGCGCGGGCAGCAGGCCGCGAGGGCGAGCGCCGGGCCGCCGAGTAGCGACCACGGTCCGGGCCCGAGTGGCACCCAGATCACCGACGGATGACTGCGGAGCACGCTGACCGCGGTGAGGCAGAGCAGGGCGGCGGCGACCGCCACGGCGATCCGCGCGGCGCCACCGGCCCGCCGGTCCCGGCGGCCGTACCGCCAGGCGACGGCAGCCAGTGCGAAGGCGAGCACGCTCACCCCGAGCCCGAACACGAGGAACAGAGGCAGCGAACCGCCGCCGTGCTTCAGGTAGGCGTAGCCGTTGACGGCGGTGTGCGCGATGCCGATGCCGACCAGCGCGACGGCTCCGGCCCGGCTGGCCCAGCGGCGGACGGTGTCGACCCGGCCGTACCGGGTCGCGGACGAGTGTCGGCGATCGAGGGTGGTCATGCCGCAAGCCTGTCCGGCCGGCCCGGCCGGCGACTCCCACCAGCGAGGGAGCCGCCTCCCTCGCTGGTCCCGTTCCGCGGACGGTCCACAGTGGACGGAGTCAGGACGGCTCGGCCCACTCCCGGCGCAGCACGCCCATGAGCACCTCGTCGTGGTAGCTGCCGCCGCGGAACGTGGCCTCCCGGCGCCGCCCCTCCTCCCGGAACCCGGCCCTGCGGTACGCGGCGATCGCCCGCTCGTTGTAGCCGAACGCGAGCAGCTGGATGCGCCGCAGGTTCAGCTCGGTGAACCCGTACCGCAGCATCACCCGGGTGGTGTCGGTACCGAGGCCACGGTTCTGGAACTCCGGGCCGATCATGATCCCGTACGTGCCGACCCGGTCCTTCGGCCGGATCTGGTGCAGCGCGGCGTGCCCGGCCAGTTCGCCGTCGAGCGTGGTCACCGCGAGGCCGACGTCGAGCGACTCGTTCGTGCTCCACGAGCGGAGCATGTCGATCAGCTGCGCGGCGGGTTTCGGGTGCAGCGGCCCGCCGTCCTGGAACGTGGCCACCGCCGGGTCGGCCCACCACCGCGCCAGCGTCGGCAGATCGTCCTCGGTCACCGCCCGCAACCGCACCAACCGGCCCGTCAGCGGGTCCTCCCCGATCCCCACACCCATCGGCTCACTTTATCCGGCGGGCGCTGTCGTACACCGGCAGCACCGCGTCGTCGAGCAACCGGAGCTGGTTGGCCGGTACTTCGTAGTCGACCAGCCACTGGGTCAGGTCGGCGCGGATGAGGTAGCCACCGAGGTGCACCCAGCCGGGGATCATCGAGTCCGCCACCGCGAGCACCCGGTACGGCCGGTCCGACAGGTACCGCGGCAGCGCGACGAGGTCACCGACCGCCGGTCGGGGCCCGCTCACCGGCTCGGGCCGAGCGCGGGCAGCGGCGCGGATCCGTGCCGGTGGCGCAGCGCCAGCTGCCGTGCCGCGAGCGCCTGTGCCTGTGCGTACGGATCCGTTGCGGCGACGGGTTTCCGCCGCTCCCACCGGATGATCGCCCGGTCGGCGAGGTACAGGATCAGCGCGCAACACAGCGCGGTCGTGATCATGATGGCGAGCGAGGCGAGCAGCGCCTCGGTCTGGAAGGTCATCGCCGGCACCCGTTCGGATCGATCGGGCGGGCGGCGATCTCGACGCGCTGGCCGCGACAGCGCCGGACGCGCTGGGCGCGACAGCGCCGGAACAGTGTGCGTACCGCGCTCGCGGTACGGTGAACGAGCTCCATCGACTGTCTCCAAGGGTTCGGTTGATGGGGCCGGGGGCGCGGCGGTGCCGGCAAGCTTTCGCCGCGCCCCCAACCTTTCCGGCCGGCCCGTCGGGTACGGCGACGAGCCGGATTCGCGCGAGAGCCACCGCTCCGCGCGCAGCGTCGAACCTCACGCTCCGCGTCACTGACAACCGCCAAGCGTCACATCCGACACACGTGATGTTGACTCAACGTGCCGCTAAAAGCAAGACGCTATGAGCGATTCGCTCGAAACTAATGGCATAAGGTGGCGGGGGTGTCAACTGCCCAGAGGAGGCCTTCATCGTGGCGCCAAGGATGAGACCGACCAGTCCGACAGTGAAACGCCGGCACATCGCGCTGACACTTCGTCGGCTCCGGGAGGAACGCACCGAGCTGACTGCGGCCGAGGCATCGAGGAGTGTCGACAAGAACAGCTCATGGCTGTCCAAGGTCGAACTCGCTCAGGTCCGGCCCGGTGTCAACGACGTCGCCGCGCTGCTCAGGCTCTACGGGATGGATGGGCCGGCCGCGGACGCCGTCCTGCAAGTCACTCGGGAGGCGGGCCAGAAGGGCTGGTGGCGACCGTACGACGAGGTCATGCCCGACTGGTTCGTCAAGTATGTCGGACTGGAGTCGGCCGCAGCGACGCTTCGAACCTACGAGTGCCAGATGGTGCCGGGCCTGCTGCAGACCGAGGAGTACGCGCGGGCGGCGATCCGGCACGCTCCTGTCTGCGAGACCGGCAGCTCGAACCGGATGGAACAACAGGTGGCGCTGCGTATGGAGCGCCAGCGAATCCTGGACAGTGTCGACCCGCCACAGCTCATCGTCGTACTGGACGAGGGGGCGCTCCGGCGGTTGGTCGGCGGGCCGGCGACTATGCGTGATCAGTGTGAACGCCTGATCGAGGCGGCTGACCGCCCCAATGTCGAACTGCAGATCGTCGAGTTTGAACAGGGCGTCGGGTTCGACGGATCGTTCGTGATCCTCGACTTCCCGCCGCCGCCTGACCCTTTCCCGCTCGGACCGATCGACGATCGGGTGGTCTACGTCGACACTCTGGCTGGCGCCCTCTACCTTGATCTGCCCGGGCAACTCGCTGCGTATGCGGATGTGTTCGAGAGCCTCCGCGCACAGGCTTTACCGGCGCGGAAGTCGCGCGATCTGCTGCGTAGCATTGCGAAGGCATTGACCTCGTAGCGGAAGGGAGGCGCGGGATGTCCAGAGCAGACCTCGCCCGCGCCCGGTGGCGTAAGAGCAGCCGATCGGGATCGACCGGGAACTGTGTCGAGGTGGCCGACAACCTGGTCGGTGTTGTTGCCGTGCGGGACAGTAAGGATCCGGAGGGGGCGGCGCTGGTGGTCGCGCCGCGTGCTTTCGGTGCGTTCACCGCAGCCGTCCGGTCCGGCAAGCTGTAACCAGGGAACGAAGCGACGCCCCCGCCACCCGGGGGCGTCGCTTCGTCTGTCCATTATGGACACTTACGGTGCGGCTCACCGATCGTGCGGGCGGCGCTGACCTGGTGTGGTTGTGCGGGCTTGGCAGGCTGTGCTGATACGTCCGGCGAGCTGGTAGGTGAGCGTGAACGACGACCCGTTGCTGTGGCTGTTCCGGCTGCGCGCGAAGAACCGCGGGCTGGCGGTGACGGTGGTGTCGGCGGACGAGTTGGAGATCGTCGGCGCCTCGTCCGGTACCCCGTGGACGATCCATCTCGACAACCTGCGCCGGCGGACCGAGCAGGCGCCGCGGGACCAGTGGCGGGTGCTGATCGACGACTTCCTGGACCAGCTCGGCGACGCCGACCAGGACCAGACGGGGGAGAGCCTGGACGAGGTGCGCGCGCAGCTGCGCGTCCGGATCTACCCGGTCGAGCGGGAGATCCCGGACGAGTTGGTGCCGGTGCGCCGGCCGGTGGCGCCGGGCATCGAGGAGTGCCTGGTGATCGACCGGCCCACCGCGGTGATGACGCCGTCGGCCGACCGGGTCGCCGACTGGCCGCTCGGCCCGGACGAGCTGCTCGACCTGGGCCGGGCCAACGTCCGGGCCGGCCAGGCGCTGGAGCTGGTGCAGCGCGAGGTGATGGACGGCGCCGACATCGCGGTGCTGGCGGGGGACGAGGACTACGCCAGCGGGCACCTGTTCTGGCTCGACCGGTACCCGGTGGTCGGGCCGTACGGGGCGCTGCTGGCGGTGCCGGCGGAGGGCGCGATCTACGTGCACCCGCTGACCGACGGCACCGTGTACGCGGCGGGTGAGGTGCTCGCGGGCGCCGCGCTCGACAAGTACGCCAAGGCGGAGCGGCCGATCGCCGCGGCGCTGTACCACTGGCACGACGGCGCGGTCGACCTCGCCGCCGACCTGCGCACCACCGCCGACGAGGTGTCGATCGTGCTGACCCCGGAGTTCCAGGCGCTGATGGAGCACCTGGGCCGCGGCTGAGGATTTCTGGTACCCGCCCTGGCCGGCCGGTCGACCACATCGTGGTAACGGCCGGTGCGCCCCGGCGACCGTTCGGGGTGCGGCTAGGCTGGCGCGATGACCGCCGGGCAATCGAACGGGCGCCGGTCGCGGCGCGAGGAGATTCTTGACGTCGCGGTCGACCTGTTCGCGCGGCGCGGCTACCACGGTGTCTCGATGGACGAGATCGGCAAGGCGGCGGGCGTCACCGGCCCCGCGCTCTACCACCACTTCTCCGGCAAGGAGTCGATGGTGGCGGCGGCGCTGATCCCGGTCAGCGAACACCTGCTGTCGGCGAGCCAGGAGCGGATCAAGGGCGCGGCCGATCCGGCGACGGCGCTGGACGCGTTGCTCGACTTCCATGTCGAGTTTGCCCTGGAAAATCCCGCTGTCATCACCCTGCACCTGCACGAACTGGACCGGCTGCCGGACGAGCCGCGGCGGGAGATTCGCCGGCTGCAGCGGCAGTACGTGGAGGAGTGGGTGCAGGTGCTCACCGAGCTGCGCGCGGAGCTGCCGCGACCGGCTGCCCGGGTGCTCGCGCACGCCGCGTTCGGCCTGATGAACTCCACCCCGTTCATCGGCGCCGAGCTCGATCGGGACCGCCGCGCGACGCTGTTGCGGGCGGCCACCAAGGCCGCCCTGCTTTCCTGACCGTATGGCAACGCTTGATCACTGAGAGTTCGTTACCGTCAGTGACCTGCGTGAATTCTTGCCGGAAGTCCGACAGAGCTACCGCGTCTGTCGGTGCCGGGGCAAATAATCTCACTCCGTGGAGCCCGACTCGCCGGCCGAGGCGTCCTTCGCCGAGGTGCTCGCCAGCGCCCGGAACGCGGCCGGCCTCACCCAGGAGGAGCTGGCCGAACGCGCCCAGCTCAGCGTCCGGGCGCTCAGCAACCTGGAACGCGGCGAGGCGTCCCGGCCGCGCCGCGGCACCGTCGACCGGCTCGCCGCCGCGCTCGGCCTGACCGGCCTGGACGCCGAACGGTTCGCCGCGGTCGCCCGCGGCCGCCGGATGTCCGGCGACGCCACCGGGCCGGCCCAGCTACCCACCGACCTGCCCGACTTCACCGGCCGGATCGCCGAACTGTCCCGGCTCACCGAGGCGCTCGGCGCCGGTGACGAGAGCGGCGTGCACATCGTCGTGCTCGGCGGCGGCGGTGGCGCCGGCAAGACCGCCCTCGCCGTGCACGCCGCGCACCTGCTGCGCCACCGGTACCCGGACGGGCAGTTCTACCTCGATCTTGCCGGCAGCCGGTCCGGCGGCGTCGACCCGGCGTCCGCGCTGTCCGGGTTCCTGACCGCGCTCGGCGCCGAGCCGGGCGAGCGGGGCGAGAACCTGTCCGCCCGGATCGGCCGGTACCGCACCGCGCTCGCCGGCCGCCGCGTCCTGGTCCTGCTCGACGACGCGCGGGACGCCGCCCAGGTCCGGCCGCTGCTGCCGGCCGGCCCCGGTTCCGCGGTGCTGGTCACCAGCCGGTACCGGCTGCCCGACCTGGTCGGTGCCCGGCACGTGCCGATCGGCCGGCTCGGCGACGACGAGGCGACGGTGCTGCTGGGCCGGATCGCCGGCGCCGAACGCGTGGCGTACGAGCCGGACGCGGCGGCGCGGGTGGTCGCGGCCTGTGACCGGCTGCCGCTCGCGGTGCGCATCGTCGGCGCCCGGCTGGCCGTACGCCCGGCCTGGACCGTCTCGTCGCTCGCCGACCGGCTCGCCGCGTCCCGCCGCAAGCTGGACGAGCTGCGGGTCGGCGACCTGGCCGTCCGGGCGTCGTTCCGGGTCAGTTACGACCGGCTGTCGCCGCCGGCGGCCCGGCTGTTCGCGCTGCTCGGGCACTGGCCCGGGCACGACGTCGCCACCGCCGCCGCGGCGGTACTCGCCGGTGCGAGCGAGGCCGACACCGAGCTGCTGCTGGAGCAGCTCGTCGACGCCTACCTGCTGGAGAGCCCGGAACTCGGCCGGTACCGGCAGCACGACCTGCTGCACGCGTTCGCCCGCGAACTGCTCACCGACGAGCTCGACCCGGCCCAGTCCCGGGCCGCACTGGAGCGGCTGGTCGAGCACCTGGCGGCGACCGCGTACCAGGCCGACCTGGCGCTGTGGCCGGCGAGCCGGCCGCCGTTCCCGCCGCCGCGCACGCCCG
Source organism: Actinocatenispora sera (assembly GCF_018324685.1). NCBI lineage: Bacteria > Bacillati > Actinomycetota > Actinomycetes > Micromonosporales > Micromonosporaceae > Actinocatenispora > Actinocatenispora sera. The sequence continues at coordinate 1,279,781 of NZ_AP023354.1, forward strand.
GCCCGACGTTCGGCTCCCGGGAGCAGGCGGCCACCTGGTACCGCACCGAATGGGCCGCGCTGGACGTGCTGCTGCGTCGGATCGCCACCGAGCCCGGCATCCCCACGCCGGCCCTGACGGTGGCCCGGCTGGCCAGCCTGATCAACCTGTACCCGTTCCTGCGCGGCGACCTGGTGGCGCTGGAGCGCGGTGCCCGCCGCGCGGTGACGCTGGCCGATCGGGCCGGCGACCCGTTGCTGGTGGGTACCGAGCAGAAGCGCCTCGGGTTCGCGCTGCTGGAGCAGCGCCGGCCCGACGAGGCGGCCCGGCACCAGGAGCTGGCGCTCGCCGCGTTCCGCGCCGCCGGCGCCAAGGACGCCGAGGCCGGCATCCTGAACAGCATCGGCCGCCGGCTGATGTACGAGGCGGGCCGCTCGACCGCGGGCCGGCCGGACCGGATCGCGGCGGCGCGCCGGTCGCTGCTGGACAGCCTGGCCGCCGCCCGCGTCGCCGACGCGCGGTCCGCCCAGGTCACCGCGCTGGGCAACCTCGGCCAGCTGGAGCACGAGGCCGGCGAGGACGACGCCGCGTACGAGCATCTGACCGAGGCGCTGGGGATCGCCCGCGACCTGGGCGGCGGCCAGTTCGAGGCGGCGGTGGCGAGCCGGTTGGGCACGGTGCTGGCCGGCCTGGGGCAGCCGGACGCGGCGCTCGCCGAGCACACCCGGGCGGTACGGATCACCGAGGAACTGGCCGACCGGCGCGCCGAGGTGAGCGTGCTGGGCGAGTTCGCGGTCACCTGCCTGGTGCTGGGGCGCCCGCGGGTGGCCGCCGAGCACGCCCGGCGCGCGCTCGCCCTGTACGAGGAGTTGCCGGCCGGGGCGCGTCGGGTCGAGGACGAGGTGGCCGCGCTGACCGCGCTGGGCCGGGCGCTCGCCGCGACCGGCTCGGTGGCGACCGCCCGGGAGGTGCTGCGCCGGGCCGCGGCCCGGCTGGACGAGCTGGCGGAGCCGGCCGCGGCCGCCCGGGTGCGCGCGCTGCTGCGCTGAGCTGGCGTGTCGGCGGCACGGCCGGTGCGGTGGACGGACTGCTGCGGTGCCGGGGAAAGGAGTCAGGCCGCCCCCCGTTCGGCCCGGATCCTGCACCCGGCACCGGCAGCAACCGCACAACGATCGTGCGGGCCGGTAACGGCCCGGGCCAGGAAGTACGACATGCAGTTTCGTTGCCGTCCGTAGTTTCCCGCTGGTAACAAGCCCGTTTTGACCTGGATAGTGGCTTCGGTACTGGTGTCCGGTTCGGCGTGCCGCGCCGACGATGCGGCATGCCGGCCACCGGGTTTCGTCCGGCCGGCGCCGCGAGGCGTCCCGGAACGCGCGGCGCGGGCCGCCCGGTCGGTGGGACACCGGGGTACCCTAACGATCGTTCAAGCCGATACCGGAACGGCAGGAGGGCACGTGATCGAGTCGCTGCTGATCGCCAACCGCGGGGAGATCGCGCGCCGGGTCATCCGGACCGCGCGCCGGCTCGGGGTGCGCACCATCGCGGTGCACTCCGAGCTGGACGCCGACCTCCCGTTCGTGGCCGAGGCGGACGAGGCGGTCGACATCGGCGCGCCCCAGGCGTACCGGAACGCCGACGCGATCCTTTCCGCGGCCCGGAAGACCAACGCCGTGGCGATCCACCCCGGGTACGGCTTCCTGTCCGAGAACGCGGACTTCGCCCGCGCGGTCGCCGACGCGGGCCTGGTCTGGGTCGGTCCGCCCGCCGATGCGATCCAGCAGATGGGCGACAAGATCAACGCGCGGAACCTGATGGCCGCGGCCGGCGTCCCGGTCTCGCCGGGTACCACCACGCCGCTGGCCGGCGTGGACGCCGCGGTCGAGGCGGCCCGGGCGATCGACTACCCGGTGATGGTGAAGGCCGCCGCGGGCGGCGGCGGGATGGGCATGGCCGCCGCGGCCGACGAGGCCGAGCTGCGCGCACAGTACGAGAAGGTCACCGCGTTCGCGGAGCGGATGTTCGGCGACGGCAGCGTGCTGATCGAGCGGTACTTCCCGCGGGTGCGGCACATCGAGGTGCAGATCCTCGGCCTGGCCGACGGCCGGGTCGTCGCGCTGGGCGAACGCGAGTGCTCGGTGCAGCGGCGCAACCAGAAGGTCGCCGAGGAGGCGCCGTCGCCGGCGGTGACCCCGGAGCTGCGGGCCCGGCTGCTCGGCGCTGCGCAGCTCGCGGGCGAGACCGTGGACTACCGCAACGCCGGTACGGTCGAGTGCCTGCTCGACCCCGACTCCGGCGACTTCTTCTTCCTGGAGATGAACACCCGGCTGCAGGTCGAGCATCCGATCACCGAGGCGACGCTGGGCATCGACCTGGTCGAGGCGCAGCTGCGGATCGCGTCCGGCGAGGACCCCGGCTTCGACCCGGCGGCGCTTTCGATCACCGGCCACGCGCTGGAACTGCGGGTCAACGCCGAGGATCCGAAGCGGTTCCTGCCCGGCCCCGGCCCGGTGCGCACCTGGGTCGAACCCACCGGCGACGGAGTCCGCGTCGACGCCGGCTACGCGGCCGGCACCACCGTGACCCCGGCGTACGACTCGCTGCTGGCGAAGTTGATCGTGTCCGGCCCGGACCGCGACACCGTGCTCGCGCGGGCCCGCCGGGCGGTCGCCGAGTTCCGGATCGAGGGGCCGAAGAACAACCTGCCGTTCTTCGCCGAACTGCTGGACAACGCCGAGTTCGTCGCCGGGGCGTACGACACCGGCATCATCGGCCGGATGCGCGCACCGTCCACGAAGGAAGGACAGCGATGACCGAGCTGCCGGCGCGGGTGTCGATCCGCGAGGTCGGCCCGCGAGACGGGCTGCAGAACGAGGACCCGGTCCCGACCGAGGCCAAGATCCGGCTGCTGGATGCGTTGCCGCGCACCGGAATCCGCCGGATCGAGGCGGTCAGCTTCGTGCACCCCAAGGCGATCCCGCAGATGGCCGACGCGGACGAGGTGTGGTCGGGCAGCAGCCACGACCCGGCCGTCCGCTACTCCGCGCTGGTGCCCAACTCGCGCGGCGCGCGGCGGGCGCTGGCCGCCGGGTTCACCGAGATCGAGGTCGTCGTGTCGGCCAGCGACACCCACAACCGGAAGAACGTGAACCGGTCCACGGACGAGTCGCTGGACGACATCGCCGAGCTGATCTCGTTGCTGCACGGCGAGAACGCCCGCGTCGAGGTGATCGTCGCGACCAGTTTCGGCTGCCCGTACGAGGGGGACGTGGCGCCGGCGCGGGTCGCGTCCATCGTGGACCGGGTGGTCGCCGACGGCGCCGACCGGGTCGCGTTCGGCGACACCACCGGGATGGCCACACCGCGCCGGGTCACCGAGCTCGTCACCGCGGTACGCGACCGGCAGCCGGACATCCCGATGCTGCTGCACTTCCACAACACCCGCGGGACGGGGCTGGCGAACATCCTGACCGCGATGCAGCTGGGCGTCACCGAGTTCGATGCGAGCATCGGTGGCCTGGGCGGCTGCCCGTACGCGCCGGGCGCCACCGGCAACGTGGCCACCGAGGAGGTCGTGCACATGCTGCACGACATGGGCATCGAGACCGGCATCGACCTCGACGCGCTGGTCGAGGTGGCGGCGCTGGCGCAGGACATCGTCGGCAAGGAACTGCCGTCCGGTGTGCTCCGGGCCGGCCCCCGCTACCGCACCATCCCCGCCTGAGCCGGCCCGGCCCGCGCCGGGTATCGACCGGTGTCACGCTTGGTGTTCGTCATCGCGTGGTTCCGTTACCGTCGTCGAGGTCCGTGTACTGGGTAGATTCGGGCCGAGGAGGTGCCGACCATGACCGAAGCAGCTCGCGTCGATTCGCCGAGCCACGCCGGCGACGAGGCCCGCGAGCTCGGCGAGTTGGTGCTCTTCCACGGTGGTGAGTGGACCGAGGCGGACTACGAGGCACTGCCCCCGGGCGTGCGGGCCGAGCTCCACGACGGGAGATTGATCTTGACCCCCGGTCCCACCGCCCAGCACATGTTCGCCAGCATGACGCTGGCCGGGCTGTTTCAGGAAGTGCTCGGCGACCGCAAGCGTGTGCTGATGGAAGTCGACGTGCGGATGGCCGACGGGCGTCGGTACCGGGCGCCGGACGTGCTGGTGCTGAAGGAGTTCCGCCACGGGCGGCCGATGGAGCCGGCCAACGTGGTACTCGTCGGGGAGGTCGTCTCGCCCGGTGGCGGCGAGGAACGCGGCGACAAGATGACCGCGTACCGGGACGCCGGCATCGAGTGGTACCTGATCGTCGAGGAGACGCCGGCCGGCTTCCTCGGCGAGCTGTACCGGCTGGACTCCGACAAGTACGAGCTGGTGGCCGACGCGCCGCCGGCCGGCGTGCTGACGCTACCGGCGCCGTTCGACAGCGAGATCCGGCTGCGCGAACTCTCCTGACGGGCTCGGCCCGGCCCCCGGCCGCCCAGCGGGATATCGGAACGCGTTGCGGTGCAAGGCGATCACGGTGAGTCGGGTGGGCCGGCGAGGATGCGGGACCACGCCTCCCGGACGCCGCCGCGCCACCACCCCATCGCCTCCACCCACCAGGTCAGCCCGCCCCGCACGTACGGCGCGATCGTCTCGGTGGCGGTCGCCGGCTCGGTGCGGCCCTCCAGCGCGATGTCGAAGCCCTGCATGCCGTTCCGGCGGGTGGCGATCAGGTCGCGGATCTCGCCCAGCGTGCTCGCCGGCATGATGGTGCCGCGGCCGTAGTCGGTGTGGATGGGCATGACGCCGTCCCAGGCCGCGGCGCGGCGGAAGCCCGCGGTGGCGGGCCAGCGGCCGGCGCACCAGATCGGCGGGCGGGGTCGCTGCACCGGGGTGGGGCGCATGCTGACCTGCTCCACCGGTACCGGCTCGCCGCGGCTGACGGCATCGCCGGCCCACAGGTCGGCCAGTACCGACAGGGAGGCGTCGAGCCGGCGGGCCCGGGCCCGCAGCGAAGCGTTCTCGCCGAACGCCGCGTACTCCCGGTCCATCGAGCCGAGGCCGGCACCGAAGATCATCCGACCGCCGGACAGGACGTCCAGGGTGGCGATCTCCCGGGCGACCACCTGGACCCGCCGGCGGGGCAGCGCGGTCATCAGCGGGGCGAGCCGGATCCGCCGGGTCCGCGCGGCGATCGCGGACAGCGCCACGACCGAGTTGGCGACCGGCCAGTCCGGCTCGTGGTAGAGCACGTGGTCCCAGACGAACACGCCGTCCCAGCCGCTCTCTTCGGCGGCGACGGCCAGTTCCAGCAGCGTGCGCGGGTCGCCGAACTCGCCGACGTTCGGCAGTCCGACCGCGTACGAGACACCCATGTGCACCTCCTGCCCGCTCGCCACCCGTCGCCGAACCTCATGATCGGCCGTGCCCACCACTCGCCGGATCGACCGCCCGGTCCGACGTGCCGCCCGACCTGTCAGTGCGCTGGGCCGATATCAGCACCATCCTCGATCCGTTGTCGTGTCGCAACGGTCAGTGCGGTACCGCACTGCCATCCGGCAATTGCGGAGCGCTCGATTTTTTCTCGATCTCGGCGTGACCCCGATCGACGGTTCTCGTTGAGTTCTACAGATCGTGCCGCGACTTGCACAATCAGTTGCGACCGAGCTGCTTTTCGGGCATGATCCCAACCAGGGACGAAAGCCGTAAAGGCCATGAAAGGTGTTGCGTAGATGGGCGACCGGACGCGAGGCGGAGAGCGCGACCCGCGCTGCTGCGCACCCGCGACCGCGCGCCGCTCCCGCGCCCTTCGGTACGGCCTGCGGGCCCTCGTCCTCGCCGGCGCCGCGAGTGCCGCCTGGTTCCTGGGCAGCCAGGTCGCCAGCGCCTCGCCCACGCACGACGACAGCGCCCCGGCGCCGAGCTGCCAGGCCGGTCTGCTCCCGGCCACCACGCACGCCGTCGGTTCGACGCTGCACAGCCTGACCGCAGGCGACAACCAGACTTCCGGCGGTACCGCCGCCGGAGACGAGACGTGCGACCGGCCTGCCGCCGGCTCGCACCACGGGAACGCCCCGCGCACCGCACCGGTCGCCAACTCCACGTGCTCGGCGGACGCCGCCCAGCACGGTGCGGCTGCGCCGACGAACCCGCAGGCCGGCCCGGCCTGCACCCGGCCGACCCGTCCGTCGACGGACTCGGCCACCACCCCGGCCGGCGAACCAGCCGCCGGGGCATCCGGACCGGCGCCGCTCGGCCAACTGGCCGACGCGACCCGTCCCGTGCTCGGACCGGTGGCGGACGCGACGCGTCCGGTGACCGGGCCTGTGACGACCGCGGTGGGACCGATCGCCGGTGGGCTCAACCAGAGCCCGGTGATCGGCGCACTGGCGGCCGTCACCCGACCCGTCACCTCGACCGTCGCAGCCACCACGCGGCCCGTTACGGACACCCTGACCGGCCCACTCGTCTCTGCCACGCGCCCGGTGACCGGCTTGTTGGGCGCCGTCGTGCATCCGCTCCCAGGGATGGCCGACGGCGTTGCGACCCCGGTGACAGGCGTGCTGACGGGTGGTTCCGATCCGCTGTCCGGATTCGGCGTGCCGATCCTCGCGGCGCCGCACCAGGCGCCGTGGCTGGGTGGGCACCTGCCCGCCGGTGGGCTTGCCCACCCGGCGGTACCGGCGTCGCGCTGCGCGTCGCACCCGTTCGCGACCTGGACGGGTACCGAAGCGGCCAGTGCCGGCTTCCGGTCTCCCGGTACCGGCTACCCGGCACCGGGAACCCCCGCGCCCGCGCCACTGGGTACGGGGATCACCAGCGGAGGCTCCGCCGTCTCGGCGGCCTCCTCCCCGCACGGCGGTGCCTTCGCACCGACCGGGGCGTACGCCGCGATCGGAGACCAGGCCCTGCGGGTCCGGCCGGCCGCGGCACAGATCGGGCTGCCTCGCCTTTCCGAGGCCGACCCGGTCGTCTCACCGGACTGAGCGGGATCGCCCGCCGAGCGTTTCTGGCAAGGCATTGTTCGTCCGCTCGTCGCAGCCATCACACGGCGGCGAAAACGACCGTCCCGCTCAATTCAGTAATTGACTGATCGATGTCGGGTGCACGCTGCCCGACGGCAATTCCTGTTGCATTCATTCACGAAATTCGGAAAGGCATTTCCTCATGAAGACATGGGTTCGTCGTACCGCTCGGGTCGGGATCCTCTCCGCAGGGTTCCTGCTGGCCGGCGCCAGCATGGCGCACGCCAGCAACGCGGTCTCCGCCGGCAACGACGGGATCGGCAACGGTACCCAGGTGGTCGCCCCCGTGCAGGTTCCCGCGAACGTGGCCGGCAACGGCGTCGGTGTCGCCGGCGTCGGGCTGGGCGTGAACGGCAGCAGCACCTCGGTCGCGGACCGCGCCGAGAGCACCAACCTGGTGTCCGCCGACAACAAGGGCATCGTGAACGGCACGCAGGCCAACGTCCCGGTCCAGGTGCCGGCGAACGTGGCCGGCAACGGGGTCGGCGTGGCCGGCGTCGGCATCGGCGTGAACGGCTCCAGCACCGCGGTGGCGCACCGGGCCGAGTCGGCGCAGGAGAGCACCGACATGGTGTCGGCCGGCAACATGGGCATCGGCAACGGCACCCAGGTCAACGTGCCGATCCAGGTGCCGCTGAACGTCTGCGGCAACGGCGTCGGCGTGCTGGGTGCCGGGATCGGCGTCTCCGGCGACTGCACCAGCGTCGCCGCCGCGCAGGAGTCTGCGTACGCGCCGGAGAGCACCAACATGGGCTCGGTGGGCAACGCCGGGATCCTGAACGGCACCCAGGTCAACGCCCCGATCCAGGTTCCGGTCAACGTCTGCGGCAACGGCGTGGGCGTGCTCGGCCTGGGCGCCGGCGTGTCCGGCGACTGCACCTCGGTGGCGCACCGTGCCGAGTCGGCGCAGGAGAGCACCAACATGGTGTCCGCCGCCAACAAGGGCATCCTGAACGGCACCCAGGTGAACATGCCGATCCAGGTTCCGGTGAACGTGTGCGGCAACGGCGTCGGCGTGCTGGGTGCCGGGATCGGCATCTCCGGCAACTGCGGCGCGGCCGCGCTGTCGGGCGAGGGCGGCCACCAGGGTGGCGGCTACCACTCGATGGCGACCTCGACCGAGGGTGCGGAGGCCGCGAAGCCGGCCAAGACCGCGAGCACGCTGCCCGCGATCGCCTCGTCGCACGGCACCGACATGGTCTCCGCCGGCAACTCCGGGATCGCCAACGGCACCCAGGTGCACGCGCCGATCCAGGTTCCGGTGAACGTGGCCGGCAACGGCGTCGGCGTGCTCGGCGTCGGCGTGGGCGTCAACGGCAGCTCGACCGCGGTCGCCGCCCAGCACTGATTCGCTGAAGCCCGGCCCCGACCACAGGTTCGGGGCCGGGTACCGAACGAACCGGGGTAGCCCCCAACCGACCCCGTCTCACATAACTGCACCTGTCACTCACGGCACCACCTCGACGGGCCCTCGCCACGCGGCGGGGGCCCGCCGTCGTGCGCCTCGCCGACCAGCCCCGGTGTCCGTCGTCGTGCGCCCCGGCCGACCGGCCCGGTGTCCGTCGTCGCAGGTCGGGCGTCCGGATGGTGCCGCGGCGCCGGCTGAGCTACCCTAACGATCGTTCAGCTACGTATTCGTAGGGACCACGATCGGAGGCGCCCGGTGTCGATGCCGGAGGACCCAGCTGCCGAGCTGGCACGACTGCGCAAGCGGATCGCCGCGGGCGGCGCCGAGAAGTACCACGAGGCGAACCGGGGCCGCGGCAAGTTGTTCGCCCGCGAGCGGGTGGCGCTGCTGGTCGACGACGGCAGCTTCGTCGAGGACGGGATGCTCGCCAACGCCCAGACCGACGGGCTGCCCGCGGACGGCGTGATCACCGGCCGGGCCACCGTCGACGGGCGCCCGGTGCGGCTGATGGCGAACGACTCGACGGTCAAGGCCGGCTCCTGGGGCGCCCGTACCGTCGAGAAGATCATCCGGGTCATCGAGCGGGCGTACGCCGAGCGTGTGCCGATGATCTACCTGGTCGACTCGGCCGGTGCCCGGATCACCGACCAGGTCCAGCTGTTCCCGGGCCGGCGCGGCGCCGGGCGCATCTTCCACGAGCAGGTGCGCGCGTCCGGGTCGATCCCGCAGATCTGCGCGCTGTTCGGGCCGAGCGCCGCGGGCGGTGCGTACATCCCGGCGTTCTGCGACGTGGTCGTGATGGTCGAGGGCAACGCCTCGATGTACCTCGGGTCGGACCGGATGGTCGAGATGGTCACCGGCGAGAAGACCACGCTGGAGGCGATGGGCGGCGCCGCCGTGCACTGCAAGGAGTCCGGCGTCGGGCACTTCCTGGTCTCCGACGAACCGGCCGCGCTGGACGTGGTCCGCCGCTACCTGAGCTACCTGCCGTCGAACTGGCGGCAGCAGCCACCGAGCGCCGAGCCGGTCGCCGCGCCGGACGTGGACCTCGCGAAGCTGGTCCCGGTGTCCGAGCGGCAGGCGTTCGACATGCGCCGGTACGTCAAGGGGCTTGTCGACGCCGACTCGTTCTTCGAGATCCAGGCGCTGTGGGCGCGCGAGGTGACGATCGGCTTCGGCCGGCTGAACGGCGAGGGGGTCGGCGTCGTCGCGAACAACTCGATGTTCAAGGGCGGCGTGCTGTTCATCGACTCGGCCGACAAGGCGACCCGGTTCATCGAGCTGTGCGACGCGTTCAACGTGCCGCTGCTGTTCCTGTCCGACGTGCCCGGCTTCATGGTCGGTACCGCGGTGGAGAAGGCCGGCATCATCCGGCACGGTGCGAAGATGATCAGCGCGGTCGCCCGCGCCACCGTGCCGAAGATGTGCGTGGTGGTGCGCAAGGCGTACGGGGCGGGGCTGTATGCGATGGCCGGCCCCGGGTTCGAGCCGGACGCGACGATCGCGCTGCCCACCGCGAAGATCGCGGTGATGGGTGCGGACGCGGCCGTCAACGCGGTGTACGCGAAGAAGATCGCCGCCCTTCCGGAGGACGAGCGCGCGGACTTCGTCGCGGCCCGGCGCGCCGAGTACGAGGCGGACATCGACGTGATGCGGTTGGCCGGCGAGCTGGTGGTGGACACCGTGGTCGAGCCGGCCGAGCTACGCGGCGAGCTGATCGCGCGGTACGCGGCGGCCGCCGGCAAGGGCCGCGACTTCGCCGACCGTCGCCACGGCGTCACCCCGGTCTGACCGGCCATCCACGAAGGAGCGTCCACAATGGAGTTCAGGCTCAGCGAGGAGCAGGCGGCACTCCGGGAGTCGGTGCGGGACTTCGCCACCGAGGTCGTCGCGCCGGTGATCGGCGACTGCTACGAGCGCGAGGAGTTCCCCTACCCAGTGGTGAAGCGGATGGGGGAGATGGGGCTGTTCGGCCTGCCGTTCCCGGAGGAGTACGGCGGGATGGGCGGCGACTACTTCGCGCTGTGCCTGGCGCTGGAGGAGCTGGCCCGGGTCGACTCGTCGGTGGCGATCACCCTGGAGGCCGGCGTTTCGCTGGGCGCGATGCCCATCTACCGGTTCGGTACCGAGGAGCAGAAGCGGCGGTGGCTGCCGCGGCTGTGCCGGGGTGAGGCGCTGGCCGGGTTCGGGCTGACCGAGCCGGGCGGCGGTTCGGACGCGGGGGCCACCAGGACCCGGGCCGAGCTCGACGGTGACAGCTGGGTCATCAACGGCAGCAAGTCGTTCATCACCAACTCCGGTACCGACATCACCGACTTCGTCACGGTCACCGCGGTCACCGGCCGGCGGGCCGACGGCAGGCCGGAGATCTCGTCGATCCTGGTTCCCAGCGGTACCAACGGGTTCACCGTCGGCCCGAAGTACTCCAAGGTCGGCTGGTGCGCCTCCGACACGCACGAACTGTCCTTTGTGGACTGTCGGGTACCGGTGGCGAACCTGGTCGGCGAGCGCGGCCGCGGGTACGCCCAGTTCCTGCGGATCCTCGACGAGGGGCGGATCGCGATCGCCGCGCTGTCGGTCGGGCTGGCCCAGGGCTGCGTCGACGAGTCGGTGAAGTACGCCAAGCAGCGGTCGGCGTTCGGCCACGAGATTGGTGCCTACCAGGCGATCCAGTTCAAGATCGCGGACATGAAGCTGCGCGCGCACACCGCCCGGCTGGCCTACTACGACGCCGCCGCGCGGATGCTCGCGGGCGAGGACTTCAAGACCGAGGCGGCCATCGCCAAGCTCTACGCCTCCGAGTCGGCGGTCACCAACGCCCGCGAGGCGACCCAGATCCACGGCGGGTACGGGTTCATGAACGAGTTCCCGGTGGCCCGGATGTGGCGGGACGCCAAGATCCTGGAGATCGGCGAGGGGACCAGCGAGGTGCAGCGGCTGCTGATCGCCCGCGACCTCGGCCTGTGACACCCGTGCGCCGGCGGCCGGTTCGGCGTCGATCGACTGCCTATCGGTCGATCGACCGACGGTCGACCGGCTGCTGGCGCCGTTCTTCGTAATCCTGCACTATTCCGTCATTACCCGCTCTTCCCCTCAAGGAGCGATCGTGACGGACAGCTTCTCGTTCTCCCCGAGCCGCCGGCGACTGCTGCGCAACGCCGCCGTCGGCGCGCTCGCCGTCGGCGCCGGCGCCGTGGCCGGCCCGCTGCTCGCAGCGCCGGCCCAGGCGTACCCGTGGGGCGGCACCCTGCGGCAGGGCGCGTCCGGTACCGCGGTGCGGGAACTGCAGATCCGGATCGCCGGCTGGCCGACCTCGAGCGCCGCGAAGGTCTACCTCGCCATCGACGCCCAGTTCGGCCCGGCGACCTTCGCGGCGGTCGAACGGTTCCAGCGCGCGTACGGGTTGGCCGTCGACGGCATCGTCGGCGCGAACACCCAGTCGAAGCTGAACGCGCTGGCCAAGAGCGACGGCTCGACCGCGCACTTCGCCTGGAGCGAGTTGTGGGACAGCCGCACCGGCAGCTTCGCCGGCGGCGCGGTCAGCGCGGCGAGCGCGCAGGAGAACGTCCGCCGGCTGATGTACAAGCTGGAGGCGCTGCGGGTCAAGCTCGGCAACCTGCCGATCCACATCAACTCCGGCTTCCGCAACAAGCAGCACAACGCCGATGTCGGCGGCATCGTCGGCAGCATGCACACCTACGGTGCGGCGGCCGACATGTACGTCTCCGGCATCACCTACAAGACGATCTACCAGCACGCCGAGACCTGCGGCTTCTCCGGGCTGGAGCGCTACACGACCGACCACCAGCACGTGGACAGCCAGGCCGAGTTCGGCCGCGGCTGGTGGTGGGAGTCCGGCACCGTCTGACCGCCGCCGGAGCCGGGCCGCTCGACCCCGAGCGGCCCGGTCAGCCGTGACCCGGCGGCGGCCCGAGCGGTCCGGTCAGCCGGTGTCCCGGCGCGACTCGGTCAGCCGGTGGCCAGGCCGGCGCCGAGATAGCCGACGGCGCCGAGCGCGGCGAGCGGCACCAGGACGGCCAGGGCGACCAACCGTTGCCGGGCCGACCGGGCCAGCAGCAGCACCAGCGCCAGGCCGAGCACGGCCAGGATCGCCCCGGTCGGCAGGTTGACGGTCCGGAACGCGCGAGCGCCCTCGGCGACGAACACCGCGCCCAGCAGCGCGACCGCGACGGTCGCCGGCCACCACCGGCCGGCCCGCCACGCCGCCCCGGCCGGACCGAACACCACGCCCGCCAGTACGCCCGCGAACAGCCAGATCAGCGTGGTCGGCGACCACAGGTTGGCCAGGTCGTCGCCGAGCACCAGGGTCGCCGCGAGGTAGTAGCTCTCGACCGCGACCAGCAGCAGCACGATGCCGGCCGCGATCGCCCGGGCCCGGCCGGCCCGCAGCCCGGCGCCCAGGGCGAACGCGGCGGCGGCCCACACCGCCGGCGAGTTGGCCAGGTTCGCCCACGGGTACGGCAGCAGCAGCTGGCCGGCGAGGTCGACGGCGCCGAGGGCCAGCCCGGCCAGCACCGCCACCAGCAGGGTGGCGGCGCCGCCGCGAACCCGGGTCGGTACCGCGGTCGGGGACGAGACGGTCACCCCGTCATCGTCCCGGCGCCGCGGAGCCGTCGCATCCGGTGAAACCCCGGACGTGTCAGCCCTTGTTCTCGTACGTGGCGATCAGCAGGCCGCGACCGAGCGTGTGGCCGTACATGTTGAACCCGACGTACGCCGGCGGAGCGCCCGCGTCCGGCCCGAGCGTCGGCACGTCCAGCGCGTGCACCGCGAAGATGTACCGGTGCGGGCCGTGTCCCGGCGGCGGCGCGGCACCGCCGAACCCCTGCTCGTCGTAGTCGTTGCGGCCGTGCTTGGCGCCGACCGGCAGCCCGAGGAAGTCGCCCGAGCCGGCACCGGTGGGCAGTTCCGTCACGTCGGCCGGGATGTCGAACAGCACCCAGTGCCAGAAGCCGGAGCCGGTCGGCGCGTCCGGGTCGAAGCAGGTCACCGCGTAGCTGCGGGTACCGGCCGGGGCGCCGCTCCAGGACAGCTGCGGCGACACGCTGCCGTCGTCGTCCTCGACATGGGCCTGCGGCAGCACCTGGCCGTCCGCGATGTCCGTGCTGGACACCGGGAACGACGGCACCGGCGGCAGGAAGTCGTACGGCACCGGCGGCCGCGGTCGGCTCGTCGTCATGCCGCCTCCTTTCGGGATCGTCGGGTCTGGCTGGCGCGCTGGCGCGCCACCAGGCGAACCTACGCCGGATGTGCCAGCGGGGTACCGGCATTCTGCGCCGCGGCCCCTGGGATGATCGGCGGGGGAGGTGGCTGCGATGCCGACCGAACAGGCGCTGCCCGGCGAACCCACCGGCGTGCTGTGGTTGCCGGACGAGCCGCCACGGGCGGCGGTGCTGGTCGTGGCCGGTTCCAGCGGCCGGATCGACTCCGACCGGGCCCGGGTGTTCGCCGAGCGCGGTGCGCTCGCCGCGTCGATCCGCTGGTTCGGCGGGCCCGGCCAGCCGCCCGGCATCTGCGAGGTACCGCTGGAGACGTTCACCGCCGCCCTCGACCTGCTGTGCCGGTACGACCCGCCGAAGCTCGGCATGGTCGGGGTGTCGAAGGGTGCGGAGGCGGCGCTGCTGACCGGCATCCGGGACGACCGGCTCGACCTGGTCGGTGCGTTCGCGCCGACGTCGGTGGTGTGGGCCAACGTCGGGCCGGGCCGGGACGGGGTGACGAAGCCGTACCGGTCGTGCTGGACCTGGCGCGGTGAGCCGCTGCCGTTCGTGCCGTACGACGACGGTCCGGACCCCGAGCCGCCGGTGGCGTGCCGCCCGCTGTACGAGCGGAGCCTCGCCGCGTTCCCGGCCGAGGCGAAGGCGGCGGCGATTCCGGTGGAGCGCATCCGGGGCGAGGTCGTCCTGGTCGCCGGCGGCGACGACGAGATGTGGCAGTCCACCGAGTTCGCCCGCGAGCTCGCCGCGCGGCGCCGGGCCGCCGGCCGCCGGATCACGGTCGTCGACTCGGACACCGCCGGGCACCGCGCGTACCTCCCCGGTGAGCCCGAGCCGGCGCCGTCCCAGCAGTTCCGGTACGGCGGGGACGCCGCCGCGGACGCCGAACTCGGCGCCCGTGCCCTCCCGCACCTGCTCGCCGCCCTCGGCTTGTCCTGACCCTCGCGGTACAGGCGCGACGCCCTGGCGCCACGACCAGCGCCGCGTGCTCAGCTGGGCGAGACCGGGGCGGTGCTGCCGGTCGTGGCCAGCACCGGCGCCGGCGCCTGCGGGACCCGGCGGGCCAGCACCGTACCGAGCAGCACGATCAGACCGCCGAACCCGGCCGCGGCGGCCGGACCGAGGTGGTCCAGCAGCGCGCCGACCACCGGCGACAGCACCGCGCCGCCGGCCGTGGTGGCCGTGGTCATCCAGCCGAACGCCTCGCCCCGCCGGTCGTCCGGGGCGAGCGCGCCGAGCCGCGAGTTGGCCGCCGCGATCGCCGGCGCGATGGCGGTACCGCCGACCAGCAGCACCGCGGCGACCAGCAGCGGCGACGGGTGCGCCAGCACCGGCGGCAACACCAGCGCCAGCAACACCAGGCCGCCGGTGACCAGCCCGACCCGCAGCGGCAGCCGCTGCCCGCCGCGACCGGCGAGGAACAGCCCGCCGACCCCGGAACCGACCGCCCAGACGGCGCCGAGCACGCCGGCCAGCGACGGGGTACCGCGGTCCCGCGCCCACGCCACCACCACCATGTCGCCGGCCGTCAGCGCGCCCACCAGCAGCGCCATCACCACCAGTACCGACACCAGGCCCGGGGAGCGCAGCACCGCGAACGGCGACTCGCGCCGGTGCTGCTCCGGCCGCTCCGCCGCCGGCCGGGTCTGCAGCCCGGACCGGTGCACCACCAGCGCGAAGCCGGCCGAACCGAGCAGCGCCAGTACCGCGCAGGCGCCGACCGCCGCGCGCGCACTGACCAGCGCCACCAGCAGCGCCGCGAGCATCGGTCCGACCACGAACAGCAGCTCCTGCAGCGTCGCCTCGGCCGCGTAACTCGCCTCCCGGGCGGACGCGTCCGGCAGCCGGGACCACACCGACCGCGCGATCTGCCCGGCCGGCGGCTGCGACAGCCCGGCGAGGAATGCGAGAACCGGCGCGGCCGGCCACCACGCCGCCGGCAGCAGCGCCATCAGCCCGATGCCCGCCGCGTACCCGAAGCTGGTCAGGACGAGCAGCCGCGGCGCCGGCTTGCGGTCCACCGACCGGCCGCGCAGCGGGCCGCCGATGCCGCTGCCGATGATCAGCGCCGAGGTCACGACGCCGGCCAGGGTGTACGAGCCGGTCCAGCCGGCGACGAGGAACGTGATGGCCAGCGCCATGCCCGTCGCGTACAGCCTGGCCAGCAGCGACATCACCAGCAGCAGTGGCAGGTGCGGGGTGGCGAGGATGCGACGGTAAGGGGCGAGCACGCTACTGGTACTAACAGAGCGCGCTCCGCCACCGCTACGAGTTTCCGGTCACAGCGCGCGGGCCCACGCCTGCGCTGCGTCGCCCGGACCGGCCCCGGGGAGCCCGGTACGGCCGGTCAGAGGTCGGCAGCCCAGGCCGACACGGCGTGCCGGGTCGGGTTGACGTCGGTCTCCCGGGTGGGGTGCACCCGGTTGGTCAGCAGCACCACGGTCAGCTTCCGCGCCTGGTCGACCACCAGCGACGTGCCGGTGAAGCCGGTGTGTCCGAACGACCCGGGCAGCGGCGCCATGAAGTTGGCGTCGCCGATCCGCGCCCCGATGCCCTGCCGGTACCGGTTCGGCACGCTCGCCGGCAGCTGGTCGGTGCGCAACTGCTCGACGCTCTCCGGCTTGAGCACGGTGACGCCGTCGAGAGTGCCGTCGTGCCGCAGCAGCTCGCCGAACCGGGCCAGGTCGGCGGCGGTGGCGAACAACCCGGCATGCCCGGCGACGCCGCCCAGCCCGTACGCGTTCTCGTCGTGCACCCGGCCGTGGATGATCCCGGTGGCGAGATCGTCGCGCTCCTCCGCCGCCGCGATCCGCGGCAGCAGCGCCACCGAGGGGTTGAACCCGGTCCGGGCCAGCCCGAGCGGCCGCAGGATCCGGTCGGCGATCAGCGTCTCCAGCCGCTGCCCGGTGACCAGTTCGGCCAGGAACCCGGCGGTCTGGTAGCCGATGTCGGAGTACTCGAACGCGGTGCCCGGCTCGCGCACCGGCTCGGCGTCGAGCAGCAGCTGCCGCCGGGCGGCGATGAAGTCGGCCTCCCGCCAGACCGGCCGCCCGGGACGGTAGCCGCCGACGTGGGTGAGCAGCATCCGCAGCGTGGCGCGCTGCTTGACCCCGCTGCGGTACTCGGCGAACCACCGGCCGACCGGCTCGTCCAGATCGAGCAGCCCCTCCTCGACCAGCCCGAGCACCACGACCGCGGTGAACATCTTGGTGATCGAGGCGATGTCGTAGAGGGTGTCGAGGCTGGCCGGGATCCGCCGCTCCGGGGGCAACAGCGAGAAGTCGCGCCCCGCGTACCGCACCGCCTCGCCCACCGCGGCCCGCCCGGCGACCTCGCCGTCGCGCAGCACCAGCGCCACCGCCGACGGGTAGACCCCCGGCCCGGACTCGTCCGGCAGACCCGACTCCAGTACCGCCCGCAGCTCGCTCACGGCACCCGACACTACGGGCACCGCGCCGGTACGCCGGGACCCGGTCGTCGGTGCCCGCAAACCGGGCTCGTACGGCGGCATCGACCTGCGCCGATGGCCGCCGATCCGCATGGTGAGCGGCAGCCAGGGCGTGCGTTGCGGCCGGCGGCGGGGAGCCTAACCTTGTCCGCATGGCCGACACGATTTCGTTCGCACGTGGAGCCCCGTCCCTGGACATCGTGGATGTCGAGGGCCTGAAGCAGGCAGCGGTCCGAGCCTTCGACAGCGATCCCGGCGGCCTCACGGCGTACGGGACGTCCGTCGGCTACCTGCCGCTGCGCAAGTGGATCGCCGACAAGCACGGTGTCGCCCCGGAGCAGGTGCTCGTCACCAACGGCTCGCTGCAGGCCGACGCGTTCCTGTTCGACCTGCTGGTCCAGCCGGACAGCGACGTCGTGGTGGAGCGGCCCACCTACGACCGGACCCTGCTCGGGCTGCGCAACCGGCGCGGGAACCTGCACCCGGTGACCGTCGACGACGACGGCATCGACGTCGAGGAGCTGGCCAAGCTGCTCGACGGTGGCCTGCGCCCGGTGCTCGCGCACATCATCCCGAACTTCCAGAACCCGGCCGGCGTCACGCTGTCCGCGCTGCGCCGGGAGCGGCTGCTGGAGCTGGCCCGGGAGTACGACTTCACCATCTTCGAGGACGACCCGTACCTGGACATCCGGTTCGCCGGCGATCCGCTGCCCACGATGCGGGAACTCGATCGCGACGACCGCGTCGTGTACGCGTCGTCGTTCACCAAGACGGTCTGCCCGGGGCTGCGGGTCGGCTACCTGGTCGGGCCGGCGGCGACGATCGCGAAGATCGCCAAGGTGGCCACCAACACCTACATCTCGCCCAGCATGGTCGCGCAGGGCATCGTCTACCAGTTCGCCACCTCCGGTGCCATCGACGCGTCCATCGCCACCGTGCGTGCGGCGCTGTCCGAGCGGGTGAACCTGCTGGCCGACGCGCTGGGCAAGCACCTGCCCGAGGCGCGGTTCACGGTGCCGGACGGTGGCTACTTCCTCTGGGTCGAGTTCCCGGACAGCGTGGACGTGGCCAAGGTGGCGCCGGCCGCGGCCGAGCGCGGGGTCGCCGTCGTCAAGGGCAGTGACTTCCTGCTGGAGGGCGGCGAGCACGCGCTGCGGCTGGCGTACTCGGCGGTCACCCCGGACCAGATCGACGAGGGCGTGCGGCGGCTCGCCGAGGCGGTGCACGCGGGCTGATCACGAGCCCGGGCCCCACGCGGGTCCGGGCCGACGCAGGGCGTGTCCCGAGGTCGGTGAGTCGTTCGCGGCCGGCGACCTCGCGACACGCCCTGCTGTCGTTGGTACAGCCACTGTCAAACGTCCAGATCGTGGGAGGGTGACGCTCGGAGTGGCGTCGCTTTTGCGACATGGCGCAAACCCGCCAACTGCAAAGCGTTCCCTGGCCGGCGGGGCCGTCCTAGATTGGCGACGGCCGCCGTCCGTGAGCATCAACTTGCGGAGTGGCGCATAAAGGCTTTACCCCCGCCCCCGGAGGCGCCGGGTGGAGTCACCGGCTGAACCCCCCGTAGCCGGTGGCCCACCCGGCGCCTCGCTTAATGTCCGGGCCCCGCCACGCCGAGCCACCGCGGCAGCGCTGCGACCCACCGCGCCGGCCGCTCGGTTCGCCGCCTGCGAGGTATCCTGCCGCCCAGCAGCGCGAGCGGTGACCGGCCACACGGCGCCGCGTCGGTCGGCGATCTGCCCCTGGTAGTACAGTTTCCTGCGGACCCGCCGAGAGTGTGCGCGCTCTCCTGGGCATTTCTTGTGAGTTCGTGAGCCGGACGTTTTCGGCGACCAGACTGGGAGGACCCGCGGCAGCACTGTGCCCGGACATCGGCCGCTGCCGTGCAGGCGGAAAGGGGGCGGACGATGGCATATCAGCACCGAGGAAACGGTCGTGGGCTGAGTCGGGCGTTCAGCGCTCCCGTCCGCGCCGTGTCGAAGGTCCTGCCTCGCACGGCCGCCAGCGTCGCCGCACCGCGGCCACCGTCCCGGCCCGAGCGCAGCTCCATCGTCGACTGCGGGCTGTACGTCCAGGGGGTTCGCCAGCCCGGTGAGTGGGACTACCGGGACGCGCTCGCGGCGGCCCTGGAGCGCGACGACGCGTTCGTGTGGCTCGGCCTGCACGAACCGGACGTGGACGAGTTCGCCGACATCGCGCAGACCTTCGACCTGCACGAACTCGCGGTCGAGGACGCGGTCAAGTCCTACCAGCGCCCCAAGGTCGAGCGGTACGGGGAGATCACCTTCGTCGCGGTCCGCACCGCGCGGTACGTCGAGCACGCCGAGCTGACCGAGACCAGCGAGGTGGTCGAGACGGGCGCGGTGATGCTGTTCATCTCCCCGCGCTTCGTCATCACCGTGCGGCACGGTGACGCCTGCCGGCTCAGCCCGGTCCGGCAGGAGCTGGAGACCAAGGAGGAGCTGCTCGCGCAGGGTCCGTGGGCGGTGTTCCACGCCGTCGTCGACCGCATCGTCGACCTCTACCTTGACGTCGCGGCCGAGATGGAGCAGGACATCGACGAGGTCGAGGCGAGCGTGTTCAGCCGCGCCGGCGACGACCGGATCCAGCGCATCTACCAGCTCAAGCGCGAGCTGGTCGAGTTCAAGCGGTCCGTGGTGCCGCTCGCTCGACCGCTGAACTCGCTGGTCAGCGGCCGGATCCCGGGGGTGCCGAGCGAGATCCGGCGCTACATCCGGGACGTGGCCGACCACCTCTCCCGCACGGTCGAGCAGGTGGTCACCTTCGACGACCTGATCAACTCGATCCTGCAGGCGCGGCTGACCCAGCTGTCGGTCGACATGAACAACGACATGCGCAAGATCGCCGCCTGGGCCGCCATCCTGGCGGTGCCGACCGCGATCGCCGGCATCTACGGGATGAACTTCCAGCACATGCCGGAACTCCACTGGACGTTCAGCTATCCGGTCGTGGTGGCGCTGATGCTCGGCATCTGCGTCGGGCTGTACCGCATCTTCCGCCGCTCCGGCTGGCTCTGACGCCGGAGCGGCCGGCCGGCGGGGTGCGGCGACGCTCCGCGGCCCGATGACACGGCAGCGCTCCGCTCCCGGGTACGAGAGCGGAGCCGCCGTGGTGGCCCGGTCAGGCCTTGTGGCCGTTGCTGCGTGCCTCGGTGGCGCGGCTTGCCTTCGCGCCGTTCTTCGCCGCGTCCGCGGCCGCGGACTTGGCGCCTTCGGCGGCGGCCGCCGGCGTGTCCTTGCCGGTTCCGGCCTCGCCGGTGGCGGCCTTGCCCGTGTCGGCGTTGCCCGTGTCGGCCTTGCCGGTCTCGGCGCTCTCCGTCGCGCGTTCCCGCGCTTCGGCGAACACGCTGCTCGGCTCGGCGAACTCGTGCTCCGGCTCGTACTCGTCCCAGTTGGCGGTGGACCGCCGGGACACGACGGCCGCGACCGTACCGACCGCGAGGCCGAGCGCCAGCGCGCCCACCACCCACGGCCAGCGGCGCCGCCGGCTCGTACCGGTGGTCGCGGTGCGAGCCTTGTCGAGCTTCTTGCCGGCCTGCTTGCGGGCCTTGCCGGACCGCTTGCCGGCGGCCTTGCGCGCCTCCTCGGTGGACCGCCGGGCGCTCTCGGCCGCCGCCGTCACCACCGGGGCCACCGCCTGGACGGTGGTGTCCCAGGACTTGCCCATCGCGCTGCGGGCCGCCTCGACCCGCGGCGACATGGCGCCCCGGGCCGCGTCCAGCCGCGGCGCCAGTGCCTCGCGGGCGGCGTCGACCCGGGGGCTGAGCGCCACCCGTGCCGTGTCGACCCGCGGAGCCACCGCTTCCGCCGCACGCTCGGCGGCGATCACGGCCGCCGACCGCAGGTGCTCGAGCCCGTCCGTCATTTCGTTCCCGAACTGCTGTGCACGTGTCTTCTCCGCACGACCCAGCGACACTGTGTCCCACCTCCCGTGAGTATTACCCGCCCATCCTCCCTGTTCCCCTACCCCCGTATCGGCCAAACGACAGCATGCGACGATTGCGTGATTGGCCACCGCCGTGGCCCGCCGCGGGGGCGACAGGGCCGCCC
Source organism: Actinocatenispora sera (assembly GCF_018324685.1). Taxonomy (NCBI): domain Bacteria; kingdom Bacillati; phylum Actinomycetota; class Actinomycetes; order Micromonosporales; family Micromonosporaceae; genus Actinocatenispora; species Actinocatenispora sera. Next base: position 1,300,919 of record NZ_AP023354.1, read on the forward strand.
GGGCAGCACCACAAGGAGATTCAGATGGCTGAGAAGCTGTACGCGACGTTGCAGACCACCGCCGGCCCGATCAAGGTCGAGCTGTTCCCGAACCACGCGCCGAAGACGGTCAAGAACTTCGTCGGGCTCGCCGACGGTTCGAAGGAGTGGACCGACCCGGCGACCGGGCAGCCCGGTCAGGGGCCGCTGTACAACGGGACGATCTTCCACCGGGTGATCGACGGGTTCATGATCCAGGGCGGCGACCCGCTGGGTAAGGGGTTCGGCGGCCCGGGCTACCAGTTCGGCGACGAGTTCCACCCGGAGCTGCAGTTCGACCGCAAGTACCTGCTGGCGATGGCGAACTCGGGGCCGAACACCAACGGCTCGCAGTTCTTCATCACCGTCGCGGCGACGAGCTGGCTGAACAACAAGCACACCATCTTCGGTGCGGTCGACGACCCGGCGTCGCAGCAGGTCGTGGACCAGATCGCGAACACCAAGACCGGCGCGCAGGACAAGCCGGTCGAGGACATCGTGATCGAGCGCATCGACATCACGCAGGAGTAACCGGTACGACGTCCGCACACCGGGCGGCCGAGCGGTTCGGCCGCCCGGTGCGGCATGCTTGAGGCGCGGCGCCGTCCCCGCGGGTACGGCGCAGTCCAGCAGGCACGGAAGGGCGCTCGATGACCGAACCGCAGACGACCGGCAGTCCGACCGTCCCGGTCTGCTACCGGCACCCCGGCCGGGAGACGTACGTCCGATGCGTGCGCTGCAACCGCCCGATCTGCCCGGACTGCATGAACACCGCCTCGGTCGGCTTCCAGTGCCCGGAATGCGTGACGCAGGGCAAACGTACTGTTCGGCAGCCGCAGGGCGCGTTCGGCGGCAGCCACCGCGCCGGCGAGCGCGGGTACGCCACGATCACGCTGATCGCCGTCAACGCCCTGGTGTACGTGCTGATCCTGGTCGGCGGTGGGCTCGGCGCGGCGATCGGCAGCGGCAGCAGCTTCCTCGCCGGCGCCACCACCGGGCTGGAGCTCAAGCTCGGCGTGTTCTCGCCGGCGATCGCGGACGGCCAGTACTACCGCCTGGTCACGGCGATGTTCGTGCACTTCAGCATCCTGCACATCGCGATGAACATGTACGTGCTGTGGGTGCTCGGGCGCTACCTGGAACGCGCGCTCGGCCCGGCCCGGTTCGTCGCGCTCTACTTCATCGCCGGCATCGGCGGCAACGTCGCCTGCTACCTGTTCACCGACCGCACCCTGTCCGGCGGCGCCTCGACCGCGGTGTTCGGCCTGTTCGCGGCGATGTTCTTCGTCAACCGCAAGCTGAACCTGTCCAGCTCCAGCGTGGTCGTGCTGATCGTGATCAACCTGGTCTTCAGCTTCCTGGTGCCGGGCATCTCGATCATCGGGCACATCGGCGGCCTGGTCACCGGTGGCGTCCTCGGCCTGGGCCTGGCGTACGCACCGAGGTCGGCCCGGACGCCGGTGCAGATCGCCGTACTCGGCGGCGTCCTGCTGGTGTTGATCCTGCTCACCGTGGGCAGAACGGCCCAACTCCTGGCGACCTGACGCCGGTAGCCGCCTGCCCGCCGGTAGCTGCCGGTGGCGCGATCTTCCGGAACGTTCAGGTGGTCGGACGCATCGCGCCCAGCTGACGGACCACGTCGACGCAGTCGGCGCCGCCGAGCTGGGTGCGGCTGAACAGGTGCAACTCGGTGTCGCAGTCGATCTCCACCAGCTCGGACCGGATGCCGCGGCGGGACCGGCGGTCGACCCGGATGCGCTCCACGTCCGACCACGGGACCCGGTGGTGGCCGAGGATGCCGCGGATGGTCACGCCGTCCCGGTCGGCGGCCAGCGAGACGGCCAGCACCAGATCGCGCAGGGCCAGCACGGCGAGCACCATGGCCCCCGCCAGCCCGATCGCCAGCCCGACCCGGTCGGTACCCCCGGCCCAGAGCCCGGCGACGACGAACGCCGCCGCCCCGACGCCCTTCAGCACGGCGGCGGCGGGGCGGACCCGCCACTCGACCCGCTCCGGTACCGGTCCGGCGGCCGGCGCGGCCGACTCGTCGGCCCAGCCGGTCTCCGCCGCCCAGTCCGCGGTGCCGGCGGGCGGCGCATCCGGCCAGCCCGCGGCGCCGGCGTCGGGCGCACCGAGCGGGTCCGCGGTGCCTGCGGGCGGTGCATCCGGTCGGTCCGCGGCGTCGAAGGGCGGGACAACGGGCCGGAACGGGTCGGCCCGGTCGGTCGGTGTCGTCTCATCCCCGCCCGGGTCGCCCGGCGCCCCGGGCCGCACCTTGTACGGCTCCGCTCCGCTGTCCATCCGCCCAGTCTGCCCGCCCGCCGAAACGCCGGCCACACCCCGCGCGCGGCGACACCGGACGGCACCGTGCAGCGGCGGGCAGGGTCAGGCCGGCAGCGTCAGGCCGGCAGCGTCAGGCCGGCAGGGTGGCGGCGACCTGTCGCCGGATCGTGCCGAGGTCGACCGTGGTCGACAGCAGCGCCTCGTCCGGCTCGTCCGGGTTCGGCTGATCGACGCCGAGCAGGGTCCGGAACACCCGGGGCAGTACGGTGCGGCCGAGCAGATCGGTGGCCAGCGCCGCACCGTCCGCGGTGGCCAGCTCGTACCGGTCGGTCAGGTAGTCGGCGAGCCGCTGGTGCGCGCTCGCGAAGATCGCCTCGAAGTACGCGCGGGCGCTGGCCGGCATCCGCTCGGCGGCGCTGATACAGAGCCGGCAGGTGTGTACCTGAGGTTCCCAGACGAGCAGCTGCAGCAGCCGCCCGCAGTACCGGGTGACCGCCTCGTCGGGCTCGCTGGCGTACGTGTCGGGGGTGCGCAGCCGGCCCAGGTACAGCTCGCGGACCAGCTCCAGCACGGCCAGGAACAGCGCGTCCTTGCTCTTGAAGTGGGCGTACAGGGACCGCTTGGAGGTGCCGGCCCGGGCCGCGACGGCGTCCATCGAGGCGCGCTCGTACCCGGTTTCCAGGAAGACCTCCTTGGCGCTGATCAGGATGTGCCGCCGCAGCTGTTCGCCCCGTCGCTGGGGGGTGCGGTCACCCGTCATCGCACGGCCCTCTTCATGTGCCTTGCACCTCGTCAGAAGTAAACGGTACAGTAGAGTTTACTTGTTCGCTCCTGCATATCGGAGACATGCCATGATCGTCATCACCGCACCCACCGGCAACATCGGCCACCAGGTTCTCGACCACGTTCTCGCCACCGACCGACCGGTCCGGGTCATCGTCCGGAATCCGGCCCGGCTGCCGAGCCGGGTCCGCGACCGGGTCGAGGTGGTGCCCGGCTCGCACGGGGACCCGGCCGTCGTCGACCGGGCCTTCGCCGGTGCCGAGGCAGTGTTCTGGCTGGTACCGGTGGACCCCGCGGCCGAGAGCATGGAGCAGGCGTTCGCCGGGTTCACCGGGCCCGCCGCCGCCGCACTGCGCCGGCACGGCGTACCGCGGGTCGTCGATGTCAGTGCGCTCGGTCGCGGCACGCCGTACGCCGAGCGCGCCGGCTACGTGACCGGCTCGCTCGCGATGGACGACCTGCTCGCCGACACCGGCGTGGCGCTGCGCACCCTGGCCGCCGCCGGCTTCCTCGACAACGTGCTGCGCCAGGTCGGTTCGATCGCCGGCCAGGGCACGCTGTACGACGTGGTTCCGCCGCAACGCGCGCTGCCGATGGTCGCCACCCGGGACATCGCCGCCGTCGCCGCCCGGCTGCTGCTCGACGACGGCTGGACCGGTCGGCAGGACGTGCCGCTGCTCGGCCCGGAGAACCTGTCGTACGCCGACCTCGCCGCCACCGCCGGCGACGTGCTCGGCCGCCCGGTGCGGTACGAGCAGATCACGACCGCGGCGCTGGCCGACCAGATGCTCCGGTACGGCCGGTCCGCGGCGATGGCGCAGGGGCTGGTCGAGATGATGACCGCGAAGGTGGACGGCCTGGACGACGCGGTGGTGCGCACGCCACGGCACGTCGCGGACACGCCGACCACGTTCCGCCAGTGGTGCGAGGACACCCTCGCGCCGGCCGTGCGCGCCGCCGCCTGACCCGCCGGGCCGGCGACCGCGGTACGCTTCGGGCAAAGGCTACCGGGGAGTAACAGATGCGCGACGCGGTCATCGTCGAAGCGGTACGCACGCCGGTCGGACGGCGCAAGGGCACGCTGGCCGGGGTTCATCCGGTCGATCTGTCGGCGCGGGTGCTGACCGCGCTGGCCGAGCGGTCCGGCATCGACCCGGAGCTGGTGGACGACGTGGTGTGGGGCTGCGTCAGCCAGGTCGGCGAGCAGTCCTGGAACATCGCCCGCAACGCGGTGCTCGCCGCCGGCTGGCCCGAGTCGGTGCCCGGCACCAGCATCGACCGGCAGTGCGGCTCCAGCCAGCAGGCGCTGCACTTCGCCGCCGCGGCGGTGGTCAGCGGCCAGTGCGACGTGGTGGTCGCGGGCGGCGTCGAGGCGATGACCCGGGTACCGATGGGATCCTCGGTCGGCCACGACGTCGGCACGCCGTTCGGCCCGCAGGTGCTCGCCCGGTACGCCGGTGTCGAGGGCGTCACGCCGGGGCCGCTGCCGTTCAACCAGGGGGTCGGCGCCGAGCTGATCGCCCGGCGCTACGGGTTCGGCCGCACCCAGCTCGACGAGTACGCGCTGGCCAGTCACGCGAAGGCGGCCGCGGCCCAGGACGCGGGGCTGTTCGTGGACGAGATCGTGCCGGTGCCGCTGGACGGCGGCGGGGTGTTCGACGCCGACGAGGGCATCCGGCGCGACACCTCGCTGGCCAAGCTCGGCGAGCTGCCGACCCCGTTCCGGCCGGACGGGGTGGTGACCGCCGGCTCCGCCTCGCAGATCTCCGACGGCTCGGCCGCCATGCTCGTCACCACCAGCGAGAAGGCACGCGAGCTGGGCCTGACCCCGATCGCCCGGGTGCACGCGACGGCGCTGGCCGCCGCCGACCCGGTGTTGATGCTCACCGCACCGATGCCGGCCACCGTGAAGGTGCTGGCGAAGGCCGGGTTGGGCATCGACGACATCGGCGTGTTCGAGGTGAACGAGGCGTTCGCGCCGGTGCCGCTGGCCTGGCTGAAGGACACCGGCGCCGACCCGGAGCGGGTCAACCCGCGGGGTGGCGCGATCGCGCTCGGGCACCCGCTGGGCGGCTCCGGCGCGCGGCTGATGACCACGCTGCTGGGCGCGATGCGTACCGGTGGCCACCGGTACGGGCTGCAGACGATGTGCGAGGGCGGCGGGATGGCCAACGCCACCGTGCTGGAGTTGCTCGACGCCTGAGCCGGGCCGCCGGAGCCGGCGGCGTCACTGCATCGGCAGGTCGAACTCGCCGTCCTTGGCGCCGCCGACGAACGCGTCCCACTCGGCCTGGGTGAAGACCAGCACCGGGCTGTTCGGGTCCTCGCCGTTGCGCATGCAGATCTTGTCCTCGACGAACGCCACCTCGATGCGGCCGCCGCCCTTCGGCGTCTCCTCGTCGGAGCCTCGCCACACCGCATTGGTCAGGTCGGGGCATTCCTTCTTCTGCGACTCGGGAGCGGTCATCGTCTCTCCTCAGCGGGCGGTACCGGCGCCGACCGGCGCCGCGTTCGACGGTAGCCGGGCGGTTCGTCGGTCATCGACCGGGTCGACGCGACGCCTCGGCGGGCGCGCGGACACTGGCGTGATCAACGACACAGGCAAACTCGACGTCGGAAATCGGACAGTGGCCGCGACGGGGCCGATGCCGAACTCGAGTGACCGTGGCCGCCATGTCACGACAGGTACCAACAGAGTTATCCACAGTGTGGATAACTCTGTTGATGGGGCGATCCCGGGTGCGCGGCGATCCCGGGTGTGCCAGGAGAGTGCGACGGTCGGGTCAGCGCCACCGGGACAGCACGACCAGGCTCGCCACCAGCGCGGCGAAACCGATCGCGAGGTTCCAGTACCCCCAGGTCCCGACCGGGAAGAGGCCGCCGGAGAGGTAGTAGGTCACCAGCCAGCCGATCCCGACCACGATGAGCACCAGCGCGGTGATCGGCACCCAGGTCGGGCTGGGCTTCTTCTTCGCCGCGGCGGTGCGCTCCTGCGGTCGCAGATCCGCGGCGGCGTGTAAACCTTCTTCGTACGTACTCGCGACTTAGGCACGGTCTCTCCTGACAGGGGTTCCGGACGCTAGCGTAATCAAGGTTGGGCAGACCGCAAGGAGGAGGCGTGGCGGATTCCAGTCCCGCGGACCGGAACCCCGGGTTGCTCGCCCAATTCCTGCTGCCGCGCCGGCGCCCCGGCCGAAAGCCCGGTTGGTCTGCCATCGTGCCACTTGTGGTCGTTGCCGCGGGGTTCCTGTTCGCCACCACCGCCAGTACCGCCCGCGGCACGCAGCTGCGGGAGGACCGCCGGGTGCAGCTCAGCGACGCGATCCGGCAGCGCCAGGCGGACGTGGCCCGCAGCGAGAAGCGGGCCGCCGCGCTGCGCGCCGAGGTCGAGGACGACACCAGCCGGCAGGGCCGCAACGATGCGCGCGTGCGTGACCAGCAGAAACGCGCCGACGGAAGCAAGGCCACCGCCGGCCTGACCGCGGTGCACGGCCCGGCGCTCACGGTCACCCTGAACGACGCGCCCCGCCAGCCCGACCGCCAGCTGCCCACCGGCGCGACCGCCGACGACGTGGTGGTACACCAGCAGGACGTGCAGGCGGTCGTCAACGCCCTGTGGGCCGGTGGCGCCGAGGCGATGTCCATCATGGACGTCCGGGTGATCTCGACCAGCGCGGTACGCTGCGTCGGCAACACGCTCCTGCTGTCCGGCCAGGTGTTCTCGCCGCCGTTCGTGATCGTGGCGATCGGTGACCGGGGCCGGATGAACGCGGCGCTGGACACTGCGCCGGGCGTGCGTGCCTTCCGCGCCGCGGCCAAGGACTGGGGTCTCGGTTACGAAGTCAAGGAGGACGACGACGTGCGGGTGCCGGCGTACCACGGGTCCTCGTCCCTGTCCGACGCCCGCGTGCCGCGGTAGGAACGGATGCGAGCCGATCATCCCGCGGAGGGCACGTGAGCTACTGGGGGCCGGAGGAAGGCCGGGGCTGGCGCCCGGACGACGACGAGACGGTCGTCATGCCGGCCGTGCCCAGGGAGATCCGGTCGCACCGGGCCCGCGGTCGGGGCCGCGGGCGGGGAGCCGGACGGCCCGAGCCGGCCGCCGCGGTACCGCCGCACGCCGACGGGCCGGTGCGCCGGGCCGTCCGCGGCATCGGTGAGGTGCTCATCACCTGCGGCCTGATCGTGATGCTGTTCGCCGGGTACGAGATCTGGGGCAAGCAGATCGTCATCCACAAGCAGCAGGACAGGTACGAGCAGCAGCTGCAACGGGCCTGGCAGGATCCGCCGAAGAAGGCGGACGACGCGCCGCCGCTGCCCGGCCAGGCGCTGGCCCGGCTGTACATTCCGCGGTTCGGCATCAAGCTGATCGTGGTGCAGGGCGTGACGCCGGAGGACATCCGCAACGCGCCCGGCCACTACCCCGACTCCGCGATGCCCGGCCAGATCGGCAACTTCGCCGTCGCCGGCCACCGGGAGGACGCGATCTTCCCGCGCAACTTCGACAAGTTGCGGATGGGCGACGACATCATCGTGCAGACCCGCACCACCTGGTTCGTCTACCGCACCTACCAGCAGCAGATCGTCGACCCGCACCAGGTGGACGTGGTCAACCCGGTGCCGGGCGAGCCTGCGGACGCCAAGCCGACCAAGGCGCTGGTCACGCTCACCACGTGCAATCCGTGGTGGGACAACTACCAGCGGCTGATCTACCACGGCAAGCTGGTCCGCCAGATGCCCACCGCGGACGGCATGCCGAAGGAACTGAAGGGCTGACGGATGTACGGGTGGATCTGGCGCAAGCTCCCGTTCGGCCTGCCCGGGAAGCTGATCGGCACGCTGGTACTGGTCGCCGGCGCCGCCGCGCTGCTGTGGTACCTGGTGTTCCCGGCCGTCGACCCGATCCTGCCGTTCAACGACGTCCAGGTCACCGGCCCGGGCAACGACCCCGGTTCGGGCAACGGTGCCGGCCACGATCGCGGTACGCCGAGCCCGACGCCGCGCCACGCCGGCGGCTCCGACCTTCCCGGCAACTGACCCGCTGGCGGGGCGTGGACAGCACCTAGACTTCCTGACATGGGTACCCGGGTGCTGGTGGTGGACAACTACGACTCGTTCGTGTTCAACCTCGTGCAATACCTCGGCCAGCTCGGGGTGGACTGCCTGGTCCGCCGCAACGACGAGCTGACCGTCGACGAGGCGCTCGGGCTGGACGTGGCCGGCGTGCTGCTGTCACCCGGCCCCGGCACGCCGGGCCGCGCCGGCATCTGCGTCCCGCTGGTCACCGCCGCCGCCGGGCGGCTGCCGATCTTCGGCGTCTGCCTCGGTCACCAGGCCATCGCCGAGGCGTACGGGGCGACCGTGGCGCGGGCGCCCGAGCTGCTGCACGGCAAGACCAGCGAGGTGCACCACACCGGGGCCGGGGTGCTCGCCGGCCTGCCCGAGCCGTTCACCGCCACCCGGTACCACTCGCTCGCGGTGACCGAGTCGACCCTGCCGCCGGAGCTGGTCGTCACCGGGCGCACCGAGTCCGGCGTCGTGATGGCGATGCGGCACCGCGACCTCGCGATCGAGGGCGTGCAGTTCCACCCCGAGTCGGTGCTCACCCAGGGCGGTCACCTGATGTTGGCGAACTGGCTGGCCGGCTGCGGCCACCCGGAGGCGCTGGCGCTCGCCCCCGCCCTGGCCGAGCAGGTCGAGCGCCGCCGCCTCGTCGCCGCCGGCTGACCGCCGGCGAAATCAGTCGCCGCCGGCCCCGCCGCCTTCACCGGTCGGGAGCGGGAACCCTGGCGATGAGGGAGTGCTGCTCGGCGTCTCGGTCGGGCTCGGGGAGCTCGAACCGCTCGGACTGGGCGACTTCGACTGGCCGACGGCCACCGTCAGCGTCACGTGCGCTCCGCGTACCGCGAACTCGCCACCGTTCGGCGTCTGGCTGACCACCGTGCCCTGTTTCTGGCTGGACGCGGTGTCGGGTTGCACCGTGATGTCGGTGAAGCCGGCGTTGCGCAGCTGCTGCTCCGCCTCGGACTGCATCTTGCCGACCACCGACGGCACCTTGACCTGGTTGCCCTTCGACAGGTGCACGCTGACCGTCGTGTTGACGGCCAGCTCGCTGCCCTTCGGCGGGTCGGTGTCGACCACCGTGCCCTTCGCGTTCGCGCTGTCCACCTCGGTGAACCGGGCCTTCAGGTGATGCAGCTCGAGCGTGCTCTTGGCGCCCTCCCGGGTGAACCCGGTCACGTCCGGCACCTTGACCGTCTGCGGGCCGCTGCCGATCGTCAACGTCACCTGGGTGCTGGTGGCGATCTTCTTGTCCGGCTGCGGTGTCGGCACCTCCTCGATCACCTTGCCCCGCTGCGCCTTCGTCGACTTCGCAGAGCGCTGCTCGACGTGCCGGAAGCCGGCGGTGTGCAGGGTCTTGATCGCGGTCGCGGTCGGTTTGCCCTTGACGTTCGGCAGCACCGCCTTCGCGCTGTGATCCGACTGCAGGTAGAGGCCGATGCCGACCGCGGCGACGCCGAGCACCACCAGCAGCGCCAGCGAGACGAGCACCCACACCGCGCGGCGGCGGCGGGCCGGGTCGGTCACCCGGGCGGCCGGCTGGGTACCGGTGTCCCCGCCGGCGCCCCCGGCCCCCAACACCTGGGTACGGGCCTCCGCCGGCGGCGGCGGGGTGGCCAGCACCGGCCGGCCGTTCGCCGCCCGCAGCATGTCGGCGCGCATCTCCGCGGCGCTCTGGTACCGGTTGGCGGGGTTCTTGGCGAGCGCCTTCAACACCACCGAGTCGACGTCCGGCGGGACGTCGGGGTTGCGCTGGCTCGGCGGCTTCGGCTCCTCCCGGACGTGCTGGTAGGCGACGCTGACCGGGCTGTCCCCGGTGAACGGCGGCTGCCCGGTGAGCAGCTCGAACAGCACGCAGCCGGTGGCGTACACGTCGGAGCGGGCGTCGACGGTCTCGCCGCGCGCCTGCTCCGGCGACAGGTACTGCGCGGTGCCGATGACGGCGCTGGTCTGGGTCATCGTGGTGGTGGTGCTGGCGACCGCGCGGGCGATGCCGAAGTCCATCACCTTGACCTGCCCGGCGTCGGTCAACATGATGTTGCCGGGCTTGATGTCGCGGTGGATGATGCCGTGCCGGTGGCTGAACTCCAGCGCCGAGCAGACGTCCGCGGTGATCTCCAGCGCGGACTTGGGCGGCAGCGGCCCCTCGGCGGTCAGCACCTCCTTGAGGGTCCGTCCGCTGACGAACTCCATCACGATGTACGGCAGCGCCTCGCCGTCGGCGCCCTTCTCCTCGCCGGTGTCGTACACCGCGACGATGGCGGGGTGGTTCAGCGACGCGGCGTTCTGCGCCTCGCGCCGGAAGCGGGCCTGGAAGGTGGCGTCCCGGGCCAGGTCGGTGCGCAGCATCTTGATCGCCACGTCCCGGCCCAGCCGCTGGTCGAGACCCTTGTGCACCTCGGCCATGCCGCCGTAGCCGATCAGCTCGCCGACGTCGTACCGGTGACCGAGCACCCGGTCCTCGTCGGTCACGGGGAGTCCTCCCCGATGCCGAACTGCCCTGCCGCGCCACCGGTGTGGCCGGACAGCGAGTCGTTGTCGCCGGTGCCGCCGCCGGCATCACTGCCGGTGGGGGACGGGTTGCCGTTCGGGGTGGTCGGCGCGGTCGACGGGGTACCGGTGTCGCCGGACGGCGAGGACGGGTCCATGCCCGGCATGTGGTCCTTGTCGCCACCGTCACCGTGGCCGTTCCCATTCCCGTTGCCGTTGCCGTTGCCGTTCCCGAAGCCGCCGGTGGACACGTAGACGAGGACGTTGTCGCCCTTGTGCAGCGGCGAGCCGTCGTTGCGCGCCGGCACGCAGCTGACCACCTGCCCGGCCGGTGGCTGGAACACGGGCTTGTCTTTCTTGATCGGGTTGAGCCCCTTGTTCGTCAGTTCCTGCTGGACCTCGTCCCACGACTTGTTCTGGCAGGAGTCGACGTCGAAGTCGACCGTGTCGTTCTGCGACGCCTTGGCGCTGGGCGAGTGGGTCGTACCGCCGTTGGCCCGGTTGTTGTCACTGCTTCCGCTGGTCAGCGCGTAGGCGATGGCGCCGATACCGCCGAGCACGACGACCACCGCGAGCACGATCGCAGCGATCTTCAGCCCACGCCCGTTGCCGCCGCGCTGCGGCGTGGCGCCGGCGTACTCGTCGTTGCGTTCGTACCCGGTGTTCATCGGCGGCCCGGACGGCACCGAGGCGGCGCCGCGCGAGTAACCGCCGGCACCGCTGGTCGGCGCGTACCCGCCGGGGCCGCTGGTCGGTGCGCCGGCCGGCAGCACCGAGGTGTGCTGCGGGCCGCCGGAGGCGGCCGCGCCGGCGCCGAACGACGCGGTCGGCGCGCCGGACGCGACCCGGCGGGCGGCCTGCGCCATCGCCGACGCGCTCGGCCAGCGGGCCCCGACGTCCTTCGCCATCGCCCGGTCGACCACCTCGCGCGCGCCCTGCGGTACGTCCGCGGGCAGCGGGGGTGGCACGTCGCGGATGTGCTTCATGGCGACCTGGATCGGGTTCTCGCCCTCGAACGGCCGACGCCCGGACAGGCACTGGTAGCCGACCACGCCCAGCGAGTACACGTCGGAGGCGGCGGTGATGTTGCCGTTGCCGGTGGCCTGCTCGGGCGACACGTACGACGCGGTACCGAGGATCGAGCCGGCGGTGGTGAGCTGGCCGGACATCGCCGACCGGGCGATGCCGAAGTCGGTCAGCACCAGCCGCCCGTCCGGCCGGACCAGCAGGTTGCCCGGCTTCACGTCCCGGTGCACGATGCCGTGCTCGTGCGCCGCCTGCAGCGCCTCACCGGCCTGGGCGAGCAGGTCCATCGTGCGGGCCGGGGTGAGCCGGCCGACCCGGGCCAGCGTGGTGGACAGCGCCTCGCCCTCGACGTACTCCATCACCAGGTAGGCGATCTGGCCGCCACCGTCGATGTCGGTCTCGCCGTAGTCGTACACCTTGACCACGCCGGGATGGTTGATCGTGGCCATCACCCGGGCCTCGGCGCGGAACCGTTCGACGAAGCCCGGCTCGGACAACAGCGCGGATTGCAGGATCTTCACCGCGATGACGCGGCCGAGGACGGTGTCCTCCGCCTTCCACACGTCGCCCATGCCGCCGCTGGCGATCCGCTCGGTCAGCCGGTAGCGACCGCCCAGTGTGCCCCCGGGCGTCAGCATGTGCTCGGTCCCTTCGTTCTCGCGCGCGCGGTCGTGGTCACTTGCCCAGCACCGCCTTCATGATGTCGCCGCCGATCTGGGTGGCGTCCCCGCTGCCGTTCTCACCGGCCGACTCTAGAAACACGCCCACGGCCACCTTCGGGTCGCCGTTGTCGCGCGCATAACCCATGAACCAGCCGTGCTCGGGCGCCCCGTTGCCGTGCTCGGCGGTACCTGTCTTGCCGCCGACCTCGATCCCGTCGATCTGTGCGTTTCGCCCTGTACCGGACGAGACGACCGCGTTCATCATCTCGCGCAACTTGCTCGCGGTGTCGGCGCTGACCGGCTGACCGTACTTGTGTTCCTGCGCAGTCCGCAACGCAGAGTAGTCGGTGCCCTGGATCTCCTGCACCAGGTAAGGCGTCATCTCGGTGCCGTCGTTGGCTACGGCGCCGGCGATCATCGCCTCCTGCAGCGGCGTCTCCGCCACGTTGAACTGCCCGATCGACGACTGCGCGATCTGCGAATCGCCCTTCGGGTCGCCGGTGACGCTCTTCGCGACCGGCATGCCCTGGTCCTGGCCGAGCATCGGAATCGTCATCGACTTGTTCAGCCCGAACTGCTCCGCCTTGTCGATCACCGTGTCCGCACCGAGTTTCACCCCGAGCCGGGCGAACCCGGTGTTGCACGAGTCACGCAGCGCGACGAGCATCGTCACCTGATCCTGCGGGCAGATGGACGGCACGTCGTTGTGGATCTCGTTGCCCCCGTCGGACGGCTGGTAGCTCGACCCGGCCGGGATGTTGGTGTCCGGATTGTAGCCGTTCTCCAGTGCGGCGGCCGACACGATCACCTTCATCGTGGAACCGGGCGGCCACGGGCCGCCGCCACCCAGCGCCCGGTTCGCCATCGGGCCGGAGCCGCTGCTCGGATCGTACGAGTTCCACGCCTTCTTGATCGTGTCGTCGTCGTGGCTGGCCAGCGGGTTCGGATCGAAGCTCGGCGAGGTGACCAGGGCGAGGATCTTCCCGGTCTTCGGGTCCATCGCGACCGCCGCGCCCTTGCGGCCCTTCAACGCGTTCCAGGCAGCGTCCTGCGCCTTCGCGTTGATCGTGAGCAGCACGTTCGCCCCGGCCGACTTCTTGCCGGTCACGGTGGCGGACAGTTTCTGCGTGAGCAGCGTGTCGTCGGTGCCGTTGAGCATCGAGTTCTCGAACCGCTCGATGCCGGTGCTGCCGTAGACCAGCGAGGTGTAGCCGGTGATCGGCGCGTACTCCTCGCCCTTCGGGTAGTACCGCTGGTAGCGCAGCACGCCGCCGGTGTCCTTGCTGTACGCGACGGGGTCGCGGCCGACCATGATCGCGCCGCGCGGCGTGTCGTACGCGTCCTTCAGGATGCGCGGGTTCGCCGGGTTCTCCGCCAGGCTGCGGGCCTGGAAGAACTGCACCCGGGTCAGGTTTCCCAGCAGCGCCAGGAACAGCACGAACACCACCAGCGCGGAGCGTCGCAAGGTACGGTTCACAGCTTGATCACCTCCGTCGCGACGCTGTGCAGCTGCGGCGGTGGATTGCCGCGGCCGCCACCGGTCACCTGCCCGGGCGCACGCGCGTCGTTCGAGATCCGGATCAGCATCGCGATCAGGATCCAGTTCGCCACCAGCGACGAACCGCCATAGGACAGGAACGGTGTGGTCAGACCGGTCAGCGGAATCAGATCGGTCACCCCACCCACGATGACGAACACCTGCAACGCCACGGAGAAGGCCAGGCCGCCGGCGAGGAGCTTGCCGAACGGGTCGCGGGCCATCGTGCCCGCCTTCACCCCGCGCAACACGATCAGCAGGTAGACCAGCAGCAGCGCGGTCAGCCCGAACATGCCGAGCTCCTCGCCGATGGTGGCGACGATGAAGTCACTGCGCGGCAGCGGTACCGAGGTCGGGTCGCCGGCGCCCGGCCCGGTGCCGAGCAGGCCACCGACCCCGAGGCTGATCAGCGACCGGGACAGCTGGTACGTGTTGCCCAGCGGGTCGGACATCGGGTCGAGCCAGAAGTTGACCCGGTCGTGGAAGTTGCGGAACGGCCCGAGCCAGGTGCCGAGCGAGTACGCCACCACCGCGCCGAAGCCGAACAGGATGGCACCGATGATCAGCCAGCTGCGCCGCTCGGTGGCGATGTAGAGCATCACCACGAAGGTGCCCAGGTAGAGCAGCGAGGACCCGAGGTCCTTCTCCACCACCAGGATCAGCACGCTGAGCACCCACACCACCAGCACCGGCCCCAGGTCACGGGGCCGCGGGAACTCGATCCCGAGCACCCGCTTGCTGGCCAGCGACAGCACCTCGCGCTTGCGCACCAGGTAGTAGGCGAAGAACACGAACAGCGCGAGTTTCGCGAACTCACCGGGCTGCACGCTCGCCACCCCGGGGATCGTGATCCACACCTTCGCGTTGTTGACCTCGCTGAACCTGCCGGGCAGCAGCGCCGGGATCGCCACCAGCACGATGCCCACCAGCCCCAGCGTGTACGCGTACCGGGACAGCGTGCGGTGGTCGCGCACCACGGCGAGCACGATGCAGAAGCAGACCACGGCCACCCCGGACCACAGCACCTGCTGGATGCCGAGGCCGTCGAACGGCCCGATGCTGGCGAACTTGCTGAAGCTGTCGTCGGTCTCGCTCGGCACGTCGACCCGGTGGATCACCACCACCCCGATGCCGTTGATCAGCATCGCCAGGGGCAGCAGCACGGGATCCGCGTACGGCGCGAAGATCCGGACCAGCACGTGTGCCAGCAGCCCCAGCATCAGCACCAGGAACGGCAGCACCAGGCTGTCCAGCCGGATCGTGTCGATCAGCGCGCCCTCGCTCGCCGCGGACAGCACCACCGTGATCACGAAGCCGAACAGCAACAGCAGCAGTTCGGTGTTCCGGCCGGTACGCGCGCGTCCACCCGCCGCGGCACCCGATGGTGCCGCGGCCGGATAGGCGAGGTTGGACGAGGTCACCGGTCTGCTACCGGCCGGGTCGGCAGGCGCCGGACGGCACCGGGGACGGGGTCGGCGACGGCGACGGCGACTTGCTCGCCGAGTGCGACGGCTTCGAGGACTTGGACGCGGCCGAGCCGGTCGGCGTCGGCGACCGGTGCTTGCTCGGCGTGGCACTCGGCGCCGGTGTCGGGGTCTCGCAGACCGGCAGCATGTTCGGGTTGGTGGTGCTGTCGTCGGTCAGCTCGCGCAGGGTGTTCAGCGCGCTGGTGCGGTTCGGGCTGTCGATGCCCTGCGCGACCCGGTTGCGCACCAGCTGGGTCAGCTCGCTGGTCTTCGTGTCGCTCTTGACGTCCACAGTGGACAGCTGCAGGCCGACGACCTTGCCGGGCACGCCGCGGAACACCGCCACGTAGCCGTCGTCGGTGGCGCCCACGAAGTACTGCGCCTGGGTGTAGCGCCACACGCCGAATCCGCCGCCCGCGAGCACCACCAGCACCGCGAGCACGATCAGGCTGTTGCGCACCGGGTGCCGGCGCCGCGCCTCGGTCTCGGTCGGCTCGGCCGGCTCCGGCGGGGTGGCCGGCCGCGGCGGCTGCTGCGCCAGCGCCGCCCGGGCCGCCGGGCTGTTCGGGTCGGCCACCGTGACGTTGCCGCGGTCCTGTGCGGCGGCGCCACCGACGATCGGCGACTGCTCCGGGAACACGCCCTCCACCACGTCGGCGATGATCACCGTGACGTTGTCCGGGCCGCCGGCCCGCAGCGCCAGCTGGATCAACCGGTCCACGCACTCCTGGGTGTCCGGGATGGACCGGATCGTCTCGCTGATCGTCTCGTCGCTGACGAAGCCGTGCAGGCCGTCGCTGCAGACCAGGAAGCGGTCGCCGGCGTGCGCCTCCCGTACCGAGAACTCCGGCTCGACGTCCTCGCCCTGCAGCGCGCGGGTGATCAGCGACCGCTGCGGGTGGTTCGTCGCCTCCTCCGGCGTGATGCGGCCCTCGTCGACCAGCATCTGCACGTACGAATCGTCCTTGGTGATCTGCGTGTACTGCCCGTCGCGCAGCAGGTAGCAGCGCGAGTCGCCGACGTGGATGAGGCCGAACCGGGTGCCGGAGAACAGCAACGCGGTCAGCGTCGTACCCATGCCCTCCATCTGCGGGTTGGCCGCCACCGTGGCGCGCAGCCGCTGGTTCGCCTCGGACACCGCGTTGCGCAGCACGTCGACCAGGTCGGAGCCCGGTACGTCGTCGTCCAGCGGGGCCAGGGTGCCGATCACGATGTTGCTGGCGACGTCACCGGCGGCCATGCCGCCCATACCGTCGGCGACCGCCAGCAGCCGCGGGCCGGCGAACACCGAGTCCTGGTTGCCGTCCCGGATCAGGCCGCGGTCGGAGTGCGCGGCGAAGCGGAGGGTAAGCGTCATGAGGCGGCCTCCGGAGCGAGCATCGCAGCGAGCGCCAGCGAGCGAGGCGCGCACCGCAGGAGGGCGCCGGGGAGCACTGTCATCAGGCGGCCTCCGGAGCGGGCATCGGCGGGCGGAGGGCGACGCGGGGAAACACAGTCACGAGGGGACCTCCGCGCGGACCGAGCTGCGGGAGACAGGTCACCGCAGCGCCGGAGACGCGTTCACCGGGGGGACGGAGTGGAACGGGACACCGGAAGGTCATAGTCACGGCCGTAGCTCAAGGGCGGTGCGACCGATCCTGATCGGCACACCGAGGGGGACAGGAGTTGGTCCGGAGACCTTAGCGCGATCCAGATACGTGCCGTTGGTCGAGCCAAGGTCTTCGACGAACCAGTCCCCGTTGCGCGCCACCAGCCGGGCATGCCGGGTGGACGCATAGTCGTCGGTCAACACCAGGGTGGAATTCTCCGCCCGGCCCATCGTGATCGGGTGATCTCCCAAGGTGATCTGGGTACCGGCCAGCGGACCCTCGGTGACCACGAGCAACCGGGGCCGTCCCGGCGTGGCGCGCGGCCGCGCCGGCGGCGGCGGCACCGACGCCGGCTGCGCCCCGCGCGGCGGAGCCGCCACCAGCCGGTTGCCGCGCGAGGACGACCACAGGTCCCGCCGCACCACCCCGACGACCGCGAAGACGAAGATCCACAACAGTGCCAGGAACCCGAACCGGGCAACGACCAGGACGATCTCCGGCATCAGCCGTCCACGTGGAACGTCAGCGACGTCGTACCGAACTGGATCACGTCACCGGGCCGCAGTGCCACGGCCGAGATGCGCTGCCCGTTCACCACCGTGCCGTTGGTCGAACCGAGGTCCGTCAACACCACCCGGGTGCCGTCGAAGTCGAGCCGGGCGTGCCGGCGCGAGATCCCGACGTCGGCCAGCCGCAGCTGCGCCTGCTCGCCCCGGCCGATGATCGTCGAGCCGATCGCCAGCGCGAACTGGCGGCCGTCGTTCGACACCATCCGGGCGTTCGGCGCGCCCTGGCCCATCGGCGGCGCCGGCGGGCCGGACGTCTGGTACGCCTCCGGGCCCGGACCGGGCGGCGGCGGAGCCTGCTGGTACTGCTGCTGGTCGTACCCCTGCTGCTGGGGCGGCTGCTCCGGCTGCTGGCCACCGGTGTAGACCTCGGCGGTCACCCGGAACATGCCGGTGTCGAGCCCCTCGCCGCGCTCGATCTCGACGATGACGTCGCCGTACACCGTCCAGCCCTGTTCGCCGATGAACTCGGCCTGGGTCTGGGCCAACTCCTGCGCCAGGGCCGCCGCATACGGCGCCAGGCGACTGTGGTCGTAGGGCGAGAGATCGATCACGTACCGGTTGGGGACCAACGTGCGCCCACCGGCGAGAATCGCCTTGTGCGCCTCGGCCTCACGCTGCATGGCACTGGCGATCTCCACCGGGTGGACGACCCCCCTGAAGACCTTGGCGAAGGTGCCCTCCACCAAGTTCTCCAACCGCTTCTCGAAGCGTTGCAGAACGCTCACCGGCTCCTCCTCGGCATCCGTGACCCCGATGGTATCGGGCGAGACCACTCCCGTCGGCAGGAGCGTTCCTCCTCGTGTTAGGCTTTCGCCGCTGTCTGAGCTTGCACCATGTAGCTCGGAGAGCGGACCCGGGGCCATCGGCATCCTGGTCCGGCGGGCACTGTAACCTATGTACCCGCGAACGCCCCCGGAAATCCATGTGGATCACGGGTGCGGCCACGGGGAAGTGGCGGAATGGCAGACGCGCACGGTTCAGGTCCGTGTGCCCGAAAGGGCGTGAGGGTTCAACTCCCTCCTTCCCCACCGGATGGCGTTGGCGGTCTGTGCTCGCAGGAAGCGCGAGCGCAGGCCGCCATCCTTATGCCAGCCCGGGGGGCCGAGCCCCCCGGACCCCCGCGTTGCGAGTTCCTCGGCGCCCAGCCCTGCCGGGCGTGGTCTTCGACCAGCGACCGGCTGGGCCGGCCCGCTTCGCGGGCGGGCACCGTGGTGCTGCTGGGCGTGGTCTTCGACCAGCGACCGGCTGGGCCGGCCCGCTTCGCGGGCGGGCACCTTTTTGGTCTTCAGGCGGTCTTGATCGTGCCGCCGTCGATCACGAAATCGGAGCCGATGATGTTGCCGGCCGCCTCGGAGGCGAGGAACGTGACCAGCGCCGCCACCTCCGCCGGTTCGGTGATCCGCGGTGAGGCCATCCCGAACTGCTGCGGAATCGCGGCCAGGAAGTCCTGGTGGGCGACCCCGTTGGCGGCGGCCAGCTTCGCGCCGAACCCGTGCTCGCCGCGCCACAGCGAGCTGCCGACGACACCCGGCGACACCGTGTTGGCCCGGATGCCGCGCGGCGCGTACTCCTCGCTCAGCCGCTTGCTGAACGCGGTGAGTGCCGCCTTGGCCTCGCCGTAGCCGACCGGACTGGTGGCCGGCAGCCGGGAGTTGATCGACGAGATGCTGACGATCGCGCCGCGCCGGTCGAGCAGGCTCGGCAGCGCCGCGCGGGTCGTCCACACCGCGCTGAACAGGTTGAGGTCGAACATCCGACGCCACTGCTCGTCGTCGATGTCGAGCACGCCGCCGAGGGTCATCCGGTCGGCGTCGCCGCCGCCGACGTTGTTGACCAGGATGTCGATCCCGCCAAGTTCGGCCAGCGCGGCGTCCACCACGGACGTCGCGCCCGCGCGGGTGGACAGGTCGACGGCGACGGTCGCCGCCGCGTACTTCTCCAGCTCCGGCGTGATCGTACGGGCGGCGCCCAGTACCCGGACGCCCTCGCTGGCGAGCGCCTCGACGACGGCGAGGCCGATGCCGCGGCTGGCGCCGGTGACCACGGCGGTCTTCCCGGTGAGTGCGAGTTCCATCGGGGGTTCCTTTCTTGACCTACAGGACAAAAATTGAGGCACACGCCGGCCCGACCAGGGAGGTACGAGAGAGGTCAGAGTCCGGCGAGGGCCGAGTCGATGATGCGATGCAGCATGGGTGCGTCGTTCGTCTTCGCCATGACCCGCAGGCCGACGATCGTGTTCATCAGGAACTCCGCGTACGCGCGGGGGTCGACGTCGGGGTCGACGTCGCCGTCCCGGCGGCCGCGGGCGATCCGGTCGGCGAGTGCGGTGATGGTGTGCTCCTGCATCCGTTGTACCGCGCGCTGGATCTCCGGGTCCTGCGCGGCCAGCTCGACCGACGTGTTCACGGCGAGGCAGCCGCGGCGCACCGGGCCGGCCAGGTCCGCCTCGATCAGCGATCGCAGGAAGCCGGCGATGGCCTCGCGGGTACCCACCGGCTTCGACAGGTGCTGCTCGGCGAACTCGACGCCGAGCATGTCGTAGCGGGTCAGCGCGCGATCGAACAGGTCACGCTTGCTGGTGAAGGCGTTGTAGAGGCTGCCCTTTCCGATCCCGGTCGCCGCCGCAAGTTGGGCCGGCGAGGTGTTGAAGTAACCGTTGGTCCAGAACGCGTCCATCGCACGATCGATCACCTCGTCGTCGTCGAACTTCCGCGGCCTGGCCATGCCACCACGCTAACAGTTCTAGACCTAGGGGTCAAAAACAGGGCCGAGGCGCGGGACGACGCTCAGGCCAGGCAGCACCCCGCGGTCAGGCCGGTAGACCGACCAGTCGCGCCGATGTCGTCCACAGCCGGTCGCCGCGCGCGGGATCGGTGGTGTGCGGGGCGGTCTCGACCGGCTTGCGATCCACGAAGAACCGGCCGGTCACGCCGGCCAGCTCCGGCGCGGTCGCCAGCCAGGCCGGGGTGTCGGCGCCGACCTCCGGGCCGGGCAGCGACGCCAGGTCGAGCTCGAACGTACGGGCGACGATCTCGCGCACCTCGGGCGCCTCACCGGCGAGGCCGGTACCGCCGATGATGCCGGGATGCGCGCCGTTGACCGTGACGCCGGTGCCGGCCAACCGGCGGGCCAGCGCGAACACGAACATCGCGTTCATGTTCTTGGTCCGCCCGTACGCGCGGAACGGGCGCAGGCCGATCGGCTCCCCGAGCCGCTCCGGGTGCTCGAAGAGCAGGTCGTCCAGGTCGACCGGGGACCGGGCGAGCGACACCGGGTCGGCGCCGACCACGACGAACCGGGCCCGGTCGACCGCGTCGGCCAGCAACCGCAGCAGCAGGTACGGGGCGAGGTGGTTGACGGTGAGCACCCGCGGCACGCCGCCGGTACGGCGGTCCAGCGGCGTCACGAGGGCCGCGTTGCTGATCACGGCGTCCGGCGGCGCGGTCGCCAGCAGCCGGTCGGCGAGCGCGCGGACCTGGTCGAGTTCGGCGAGGTCGGCGCGCTCCAGGGTCAGCTCCGCGTCGGGTACCGCGGCGGCGATCCGGTCGCGCGCGGCCCGCAGTCGCTCGTCGCTGCGCCCGACCAGGGTGACAGTGGCACCCTCGCTCGCGAGGCGGCGGGCGACGGCCTCGCCGATCCCGTTGGTGGCGCCGGTGACGACTGCTCGCATGGGGTTCCTCCTCAGGTTGACGACGTCAACCTAACCGCACGAGGTTGACAACGTCAACCAGGGATAGGGTGGCGACCGTGCCCCGGACGACCCGCGATCTGCTGCTCGACGCCGCCGAACAGCTGCTCGACGCCGGCGGCGTCGAGGCGGTGACATTGCGCGAGGTCGGCCACCGGTCCGGCGTCTCGCACAACGCGCCGTACAAGCACTTCCGCAACAAGGAGGCGCTGCTCGCCGCGATCGCCGCCCGCGAACTGCGCCGCCGCCGGGACCGGCTCACCACCGCCCTCGCCGGCACCGAGCCGCCCGAGCAGGTACTGCGCCGCTCACTGCAGCGCTACGCCGAATGGGCGCAGGAGTACCCGGCCCGGTTCAAGCTGATCTACGGGCGCTGGACCACGTCCTCCGACGAACTCGCCGAGGCCGCCCACGCCGCCTCCGCGCAGCTGCTCACTGCGGTACGCGCGGCGCAGGCCACCGGCGCGCTCCCGCCCGGCGACCCGGACCGGCTGCTCGCGCTGCTCCGCGCCCTCGCGCACGGTGCCGCGGACCTCGCCCTCGCCGGCCATCTCGCCCCCGACGGCAAGGGTCACGCCGACGCCCCCGGCCTCATCGACGACCTCCTCCACTACCTCCGCCCGGCCTGAGACCCGGCGTCCGTTCGGATCGGTTCGGCAGCGGTGCCCGCTCATCGGCCGAGGGTGCGTGATCCGCTCGGCTACCGCTGGACTCGTGCGTTGCCCAGCGCCGTTGCCAGCGCCTTCTCGTAGGTCTTCCGGGCCGCGCGATGGCTGGCCCGACCGGCCTCGGTGATGCTGGTGAAGACGCCGCGCCGGTCGGCCTCGCAGAGGTAGCGGGCGAGCAGCCCGGTCGATTCGAGGCGGGCGACGAGCCGACTGGTCGTGCTCTGCGGCAGCTCGACCGCCTCCGCCAACCGCTGCATCCGAGCGTGCCCGTGTTCGGCGAGGACCGCCATGATCGCGTACTCGGAGATGCCGATCCCGTGCTGTTCCCGCACTGCGGCCTCGACCGCCGCCTCGACCTTGGTGTGCAGCCGGTGCAGTTCGTTCCAGCGCTCGCTGACGGTCGCCATCGGTACTCCTCCCGGTTCTTGTCAAAACTACATCCATGCGGAAACATCTAGGCGGAACTTTTTCACTTGGATGAATTTGAGGAGGCGGCATGCGCGCGATCGGCTTCACGGTCAACGGTGGTGAACTCGTGGAGTTCGACCGGCCGATCCCCACGCCCGGGCCGGACGAGGTCGTCGTCCGGGTCTCGTACGCCGGGGTGAACTTCGCCGAGCTCCAGCACTGGCGCGGCGACTTCGGGCCGGCCGAGCCCGGGGGCGACGTACCCGGGTTGGAGGCGGCCGGCATCGTGGCCCGGGTCGGCTCCGAGGTCACGGGGATCGCAGCCGGTGCGGCGGTGACCGCCTACCTGCCCGGCTTCGGCGGGTACGCCGAGTACGTGGTCGCGCCGGCCGCCTTCACCTACCCGATCGGGAGCCTCGACCCCATCATCGCCGCCGCGGCGCCGACGGTCCTGACCACCGCGTACGGATTGCTCGCCGGGGTCGGCCGGGTCCGGCGGCACGACAGCGTCCTCATCCACTCCGCGGCCGGCGGGGTCGGGTCGGTCGCCGCGCAGCTGGCCCGCGAGCTCGGCGCCGACTTGGTCCTGGGCACCGTCGGTGCGCCGGACAAGGCGGTGTACGCCGGGCAGTTCGGCTACGACGAGGTGCTCCCGCGCGACGCGTTCGCCGACCGGGTACGGCAACTCACCGGGGGTCGCGGCGTCGATCTCGTACTGGACCCCGTGGGCGGGCCGGCCCGGGCGACGAGCCTGGACGTGCTCGCACCGCTCGGGCGGCTCGCGGCGTACGGGGATGCCGGCGGGTACCCCGACCTGACGCTGCCCGTCCAGCCGTTGTGGAAGGGCAACCGGTCGGTCGGTGGGTTCAACATCGGCGACCTGGCTCGCCGCGCCCCGCACCTGGTCACCGAGTTCGGCCGCGCGGCCCTCGACCTGCTGGCGGCCGGCCGGATCCACGTGGACGTCACCGAGGTACTGCCGCTCGCGGACGCGCGGCGGGCGCTGGACCGGCTGGCCGCTCGGGCCAGCCGCGGCAAGCTGGTGCTCTCGGTCTGAGCCGGCAGGTCGTCGGCTCCGCTCAGCCGGTGGTCGGCGAGCGCCGGCAGCATCGGGGCTTGAGGCCGGGCATGGTCGGGTCAGCAGGTGGGGTCGGTGGCGTCGTGCAGGGCGACGAGGAGGCGGGTGAGTTCGGCCCGGTCGGTCGGGGAGAGGGCGAGGAACAGGTCCTCGGCGGCCTGCCGGCGGGTGTCCCGCAGTTGCTGGAGCAGCTCGGTACCGGCGGGGGTGAGGACGACGAGCACCGAGCGCCGGTCGTCCGGGTCGGGGCTGCGGGCGACGAGGCCGAGCTCCTCCAACGCGTCCACGACCGCGGTGGCGGAGCGCGGCACGATGTCGAGCCGGGCGGCGAGCGCGACGATGCGCAGCGGGCGGTCGCTGTGTGAGATGACCCGCAGCGCGCGGGCCTGCGCCGGGGTCAGCCCGACCGGGGCGAGGTGCTCGGCGGACCGATGCCGGATCCGTTTGCCCAGCCGGAAGAACAGGTCGGCGAGCTGCGCGGTCGAACTGTCGGGCGTGGTCACCGTCGACTCCTGGTGCTGCTGCTCGGGTGTCGGTAGTTTGACATCCTCCCTGCCCTAGAGGGCGGAGATTCCCTCCACGCTGCGCATGGAACACGCGGCGCCCGGGTGGGTTACCGCTTCACGGCGCTGCGCCGGCACGGATGCCGGTCTTACCTGCGCTCCACGGTCGTTTGAGTTGTCCGCCTGCCCGGCGGCCAACACGTTGATTGCAGCGTTGATGTCCCGGTCGTGGACGGCGCCACACAGGCAGGTCCACGACCGCATGTGCAGCGGCTTGCGTTCGGATACGACACCACACGTTGAGCACATGCGGGTCGACGGGAACCACCGGCCTACCCGCCCGAAGGACCGCCCGTACCGGGCGGCCTTGTACTCCAGCATCGCCGTGAACTGCGCCCAGCCCGCGTCGTGCACCGACTTCGCGAGCCGGGTCCGGCTCAGACCGGCCACGCACAGGTCCTCGACGTACACCGCTTGGTTGTCACCGATGATCGTCGTGGACAGCTTGTGGTGGTGGTCTCGCCGCGCGTCTGCCACCTTGGCGTGCGCCTTGGCGACACGAACGACGGCCTTCTTCCGGTTGTTGCTGCCCTTGGCCTTGCGAGACAGAGCGCGCTGCACCTTGCGGAGTTTTCGTTCGGCACGGCGCAGGAACTTCGGGGATGCGATCTTCCGGCCGTCGGAGAGCACAGCGAAGTGGGTCAGGCCCAGGTCGATACCCACCTGAGACTCAACCGGCGGCAACGTCTCGTCGTCGGCTGTGGTCACCACCAACGACGCGAAGTACCGGCCGGCCGGGTCCTTGATGACCGCCACGCTCGACGGCGCCGACGGCAGCTTCCGCGACCAGCGCACCGCAAGGTCGCCGATCTTCGGCAGCCGCAGCCTGCCGTTGTCCAGCAACCGGAACCGGGAGTTCTTGGTGAACCGGATGGCCTGCCGGTGGTCCTTACGTGACCGGAACCGGGGCGGAGCCAGCTTGCGGCCGTTGCGGCGGCCGGTGACCGAGGCGAAGAAGTTGCGGAACGCTGCGTTGAGATCTGCGAGGGCCTGCTGCAACACCACTGCCGAGACGTCGCCCAGCCACGCCCGTTCGGGCGTGGCCTTGGCCTCGGTGATGATCCGCTTGGACAGCTCGGCGTCCGAGAGGTACGGCAGCCCAGCCTCGCGGGCCTGTTGCCGTGCGCGCAGCGCGTCGTTGTACACCACCCGCGCGCACCCGAAAGCCCGCGCCAGCGCGATCTGCTGGCCGGGCGTCGGGTAAACGCGGAACTGGTAACGGAGCTGCACGATCGATACTCTACCATATTGGTTTATGGCTGAACTTGAAGACATTCGCACTGGCAGACACTGCATTTTTGTCATGCACGTCCACTTGGTTTTCGTCACGAAGTTCCGGCACAAGGTGTTCACCGACCGGCACCTGACCCGGACCGAACAGATCATGCGGGACGTCTGCCATGACTTCGAGGCCGAGCTGGTCGAGTTCAACGGCGAGAACAACCACGTCCACCTGCTGGTCAACTACCCACCCAAAGTCGCCGTGGCCCGCCTGGTCAACTCCCTCAAGGGCGTGTCCTCTCGGCGGCTGCGGCAGGAGTTCCCCGACCTTGTGCGCCACTACTACCGGGCCAACAAGTTGTGGTCAGGCTCGTACTTCGCGGGCTCCGTTGCCGGGGCACCACTGAGCATCGTGCGTCAGTACATCGAACAGCAGAACCATCCCGGTTAAGGCACTGCCCGGGCCTTCACGGCCCTCCGGTGCGGGCACTCACCCCCGGCCTGAAGGCCGGAGCACTGGCCGCACTCCCGGTAGCGGCCGGAACATGATTGCGAGTCTACCTCTTTAAGAGCTAGTCTCGTGATGGCCCGAACGTCCGGCCGTGCTCCCAGCGCGCCGCTGGTCCCGGGCCGATCACGTTCGTCAACCCCTCGGAGCGCTCCTGCTGTGACCGATGATTCCCGTACCGAACGTCCCTCGCTGGCGCGGATCGCCCGGTTGTTCCGGCCGTACCGGCGCCGGCTCTTCGTGGTCCTTGCCCTGATCGTGGCCTCCGCCGGCCTGTCCACCGTGTCGCCGTTCCTGCTCCGGGCGGTGCTCGACGACGCCATCCCGCAGCGCGACGTGTGGCTGCTGACCTGGCTGGTCCTCGGCATGATCGGGGTACCGGTGGTCACCAGCGCCGCCGAGGTCTGGCAGTCCTGGCTGTCCAACACCGTCGGCCAGCGCGTCATGCACGACCTGCGTACCGGCGTGTACCGGCACCTGCAGCGGATGTCGCTGGCCTTCTTCACCCGCACCCGTACCGGCGAGGTGCAGTCCCGGCTGGCCAACGACATCGGCGGCGTGCAGAACGTGCTCACCTCGACGATCACCTCGACCGTCGGCAACGTCACGACCGTCATCGCCGCGGTCGTCGCAATGGTCGCCCTGGACTGGCGGCTCGCCGTACTGTCGCTCGCGCTGCTGCCGGTGTTCGTCTGGCTTTCTCGCCGGGTCGGCGCCGAACGCAAGGCGATCCGCCGGCGCAACCAGCAGCAGCTCGCCGCGATGTCCGCGCTGGTCGAGGAGTCGCTGTCGGTGTCGGGCATCCTGCTCGGCAAGACGCTGGGCCGCAGTTCGGTGCTCGCGGACCGATTCGCCGGCGAGTCGGACCGGCTGTCCGGGCTGCAGGTCGACGCGGTGATGGCCGGGCGCTGGCGGATGTCCGCGGTGTCGATCACCTACGCGGTGCTGCCCGCCGTCGTCTACTGGGTGGCCGGGCTGAGTCTCGCGCACGGCGGCACCCTGGTGTCCATCGGCACCCTGGTCGCCTTCACCACGCTGCAGACCCGGCTGTTCCGGCCACTGGTCTCGCTGCTCGGCGTCGGCGTCGAGGTGCAGACCTCGCTCGCCCTGTTCGGCCGCGTCTTCGAGTACCTCGACCTGCCGGTCGACCTGGCGCCCGGCCCGCGGTCGCTGCCGGCCGTGCGCGGCGAGGTGGCGCTCCGCGACGTCTCCTTCTCGTACGAGCCGGATGGCGGCGCGGCCGCGCTCACCGGCATCGACCTGACCGTACCGGCGGGGTCGACGCTGGCGGTGGTCGGCGCGACCGGCTCGGGCAAGACGACGCTCGGCTACCTCGTCGCCCGGCTGTACGACGTGACCGACGGTGCGGTGACCATCGACGGCGTCGATGTCCGCGAGCTGGACACCGCCTCGCTGACCGGCGCGGTCGGTGTGGTGTCCCAGGAGACGTACCTGTTCCACGCGTCGGTGGCGGAGAACCTGCGGTTCGCGAAGGCCGACGCCACCGACGCGGAGCTGGTCGCCGCCTGCCGAGCGGCCCGGATCCACGACCAGATCGCGGCGCTGCCGGACGGGTACGACACGGTCGTGGGCGAGCGCGGCTACCGGTTCTCCGGCGGGGAGAAGCAGCGCATCGCGATCGCCCGGATGCTGCTGCGCAACCCGCCGATCCTGATCCTGGACGAGGCGACGAGCGCGCTGGACACCCGCACCGAGCGGGACGTGCAGCGGGCGCTCGACACCCTGGCCCAGGGGCGTACCACGATCGCGATCGCGCACCGGCTGTCCACGATCCGGCACGCGGACCGGATCGTGGTGCTGGACGGCGGCCGGGTGGCCGAGTCCGGTACCCACGACGAGCTGATCGCCGCCGGCGACCGCTACGCCGCCCTGGCCGCCGCCTGACCGTCCACTGTGGATCCCTGCCGCGCCGGCGGCCGAAACCCACTGTGGAGCACGGCACGGCACGGGGGCACGGCGCCGGAGACGATCGCCGCCCGGCCGGGACAGGGTACGGAGCTGGGCGACGAGATGACCGTCACCCGCCGTGGCACGGGGCCGGGCGACGAGACGATCGCCGCCCGGCCCCGCAACGCCGCCCCCCGTTACGCGGCGCCGATGTCGCGGCGGCGCAGGCCGACCAGGCCGAGCGCGGTCAGCGCGATCGCCACCAGCGCCAGCACGATCAGCGGGGTCGCCGTCACCGTGCCGCCGAGCACGGTCGGTGTGTGCGTGAACGGCGAAACGTCCCGCACCCGCTGGTCGAGCTTGAGCAGGTCACCGAACTGGCCGATCGCGACGAACAGCCCGAGCAGCCCCCAGGCGGCCACCGACCAGCGCGGCAGCAGGCCGATCAGCGCGATCGTGATCCCGGCCAGGACCAGCGCGGCCGGCAGCTGCGCCAGGGCCGCGCCGAGCAGCCGGCCGATCTGGTGGCCGACGTCGTCCCCGCCCCGGCCGAGCCCGGCGAACAGGCCCATCAGCATCAGCAGCCAGGTACCGCCGAGCGTCGCGACGGTGATGTGGCTCGCCGCCCAGCGCAGCCGGGCCACCGGCGTGGCAAGTACCGGCTCGGCCCGGTACGCGGTCTCCTCGCTGCGCATCCGCAGCAGCGACTGGATCAGGTACACCGCCACCACCAGCGCGGCGAGCGCCATGCAGAACGACAGGTACGAGTCGACCAGCGCCTGCTGGCCGCCCAGCGCCCGGAGCATGTCCCGGACGCCCTTGCTCGCGGCGAAGTCGTCCAGCCCGTTGGAGACGCTGCCGAGGGCGCCACCGAGCACCGCGAACCCGACCGACCAGCCGAGCAAGGTACCGCGGTGCAGCCGCCATGCCAGCCCGAACGGACCGGACAGGATCCGGCTCGCCGCCGGCCGTCCCAGCCGCGCCGGCAGCAGCCCGGCACCGAGGTCGCGGCGACCGGCCAGCAGGTATCCGACGACCAGCAGGGCGAGCAGCGCGACCACCGGCGGCGCGAGCAGCCACCAGTGGGGCTGCGGCGCGAACGCGCGGAACCGGACCAGCCAGCCCATCGGCGACAGCCAGTCCAGCCAGGAGATCTGGCTGGTGGTGTCGCCGAGCGCGCGGAGCAGGAACGCGACCGCGAGCACTGCGGCGGCGATCCCGTTGGCAGCCCGGGAACTCTCCGTCAGCTGCGCGGTGAGCGCGGCGAGGCCGGTGAACACGAACCCGACCAGCGCGAGGGCCAGCGCGTAGCCGAACGAGGGCCCGGCGCCGACGCTGCCGGCCATCAGCCCCAGCCCGACCAGCGGGATCGACACCACGTTGGTCAGCAGCGCGACGAGCACGCCGGCGGTGAGCGCCGAGTACCGTCCCGCCACGCCGGCGCGGATCAGCTCCAGCCGGCCCGGCTCCTCGTCGCCGCGGGTGTGTCGGGTGACGACGAAGATGCTGAGCAGGCCGAGCAGCACCGTGCCCATCGTGTTCATCTTCCAGGTGGACAGGCCGCCGAGGGTGCCCACGTCCCAGGAGGGGCCGTACATGGCGACGGTCGCCGGAGTGGCGCCGGCGCTGCCGGCCAGCTGGTCGCGGGACGCGGCCGAACCGAACAGGTCCTTGACGCTGAGCGAGGACATGATGGTGAGCAGGAACAGCACGCCGAGCCAGATCGGCACCATCAGCCGGTCCCGCCGCAGCGCGAGCCGGACCAGGGTGCCGGTACCGACGAAGGAATGCTGCCCGCCGCCGGAGTCCGTGCGCGGTGCGGCGGCCGGCGTGCGCTCGGCGGTGTCGGTCCCGCCGCCGCGGGCCGGTGCGCGTCGGGTGCTGGTCATGCCGTCACCGCCGGCTCGTCCTGCTCGTAGTGGCGCAGGAACAGCTCCTCCAGGGTCGGCGGCTGGCTGGTGAGGCTGCGCACGCCGATCGCGGTGAGGTGCCGGAGCAGCTCGTCCAGCTTGACTGTGTCGACCTCGCAGGTCAGCCGGTTGCCCTCGGCGACCAGGTCGTACACCCCGGGCAGCGCGGCGACGCCGTCGACCGGCCCGGCGAGCTCGGCGGTGACCGAGGTACGGGTGAGGTGGCGCAGCTCGGCGAGCGTTCCGGTCTCCACGGTGCGGCCGGTGCGGATGATGCTGACCCGGTCGCAGAGCGCCTCGACCTCGGACAGGATGTGGCTGGAAAGCAGCACGGTCCGCCCGCTCTTGCGCTCGGCCTGGATGCAGTCGGCGAAGACCTGCTCCATCAGCGGGTCGAGACCGGAGGTCGGCTCGTCCAGGATCAGCAGTTCGCAGTCCGAGGCGAGCGCGGCGACCAGGGCGACCTTCTGCCGGTTGCCCTTCGAGTAGGTCCTGGCCTTCTTGCGCGGGTCGAGGTCGAACCGGTCGAGCAAATCCTTGCGCCGCACCGGATCGAGCCCGCCGCGCAGCCGGCCGAGCAGGTCGATGACCTCGCCGCCGGAGAGGGTGGGCCACAGGTTGACGTCGCCCGGCACGTACGCGAGGCGGCGGTGCAGCGTGGTGGCGTCGCGCCAGGGGTCGCCGTCGAGCAGGGTGACGGTGCCCGCGTCGGCGCGCAGCAGACCGAGCAGGACGCGGATCGTGGTCGACTTGCCCGCGCCGTTCGGACCGAGGAAGCCGTGCACCTCGCCGGTGGCGACGTGCAGATCGAGCCCGTCGAGGGCCCGGGTGCGGCCGAACTGCTTCACCAGTCCGGTCGCCGAGATGGCGTTGTCCATGCCATCGACGCTACACTGAATTCATAATTTTGTGAATGTAGTGAAGGGCATAAACTCGCAGTACGACGATTCGAGGTACGAGGAGGCGACGTGACCAGGGCCGACAGCGACGAGCAGGCTGTTACCGCGGTGGAGCGATACCGGGAACGGCTCGGCTCGGTGGTCGCCAGCCTCGGCGTGCCGCGGATGCCGGCCCGGGTGTTTGCCGCCCTGTTCGTGGCCGAGACCGGCCGGCTGACCGCGGCCGAGCTGGCGGAGACGCTGAAGGTCAGCCCCGCCGCGGTGTCCGGCGCGACCCGTTACCTGACCGACGTCGGGATGGCCTTCCGGGAACGCGAACCGGGCAGCCGCCGGGACCACTACACGGTCCGCGACGACATGTGGCAGCAGGCGATCTCCACCCGGGCGCCGATCATGAAGCACGTCGTGGAGGCGCTGCGGGACGGCGTGGCCGTGGTGGGCACGGACACGCACGCCGGCCGCCGGGCGATGGAGACCGTGAACTTCTTCCAGTTCCTGGAGAAGGAGATGACCGGCCTGATGAACCGGTGGGAGGCGCACCGCGCCACCCTGACCGGTTGATCAGCCGGTCGGCCAGGAGCGGTCCCGGATCTCGACCAGCCGGGTACGGGTGGCGTCGTCGCAGGCCGCCCCCGTGATGCCCGCGTCGAACGCCGCGCGGCCGGTCATCCCGAGCTTCTCCGCCAGCTCGTACTCCCGGCCCAGGTCGGTGTCGAACATCGCCGGGTCGTCGGTGTTGATCGTGCACTGCGCGCCGGCCGCGAGCAGCGTCGGCAGCGGATGCTCGGCCGGGTCGGCGACCACCCTGGTGCGCAGGTTGGAGGTCGGGCAGACGTCCAGCACGATGCCGGCGTCGACGATCTCGGCCAGCAACGCCGGGTCCTGCGCGGCGCCGATGCCGTGCCGGATCCGGTCCGGCCGCAGCAGGTCGAGCACCTCCCGCATCGACTCCGGGCCGGTGGTCTCGCCGCTGTGCGGCACGATCGCCAGGCCACCGTCGCGGGCGATGTCGAACGCCCGCACGTACGGCTGGACCGAGCGGCCGACCTCCATCCCGCCGACGCCGAACCCGACGATGCCGCGGTCGGCGTACCGCACCGACCAGCGCGCGCACTCCTCGGCGAGGTCCACCGGGCAGCCGTTGCGGTACAGGTCGGGGGTGAGCCGCACCTCGACGCCGTGCCGCTCGCGGGCGGCGACGATGCCGTCGCAGTACCCCTCGAACATGGTGGCCCAGTCGATGCCCTGCTGGACCCGCTCGGGCGGGGAGAAGATGCCCTCCACGTACACCGCGCCGTACCCGGCGGCCTCGGCGGCGTAGTCGACCACGATCTGCTCGAAGTCCGCCGCGCTGCGGAGGCAGTTCGTGGTCAGCTGCCAGACTCGGATGAAGTGGGCGAAATCGGTGAACTCGTACAGGCCGGCCAGGCCCTCGACGGTGTCCGCCGGCAGCGTCTCGCCGTTGCGGCGCGCGATGTCGAGCAGCGTGTGCGCCCGGATCGCACCTTCCAGGTGCACGTGCAGTTCGATCTTCGGATAGTTCGGCACCCTGCAGAAACTAACGCGTCGTCCGCCGTCGACGGTGCCGGCCGGGCCGCCGCCAGCGCTCCCGCCGATCGACGGGCCGGCCAGCCGAGCGGGTTCGCGCCGGCCAAGGCCCGGGTCGCCCCGGCGGTTGTGGAGTCGGTCACAGCAGCGCCCCGTTCCCCGACGTCCCGGCGCGCCCGCCGCGCGCCCGCCGGCCCGGCGGGGAGTGAGATTCGGCAATGCCGTGGGCGCCCGGTGATCTTCGTTGGACGATGGAAACCGTGACCCTGACCGACGAAGCGGCGAAGGAGGGGACCGAGCCGGTGGCCCGGCCCCGCTGGTGGCTCGCGCCGGCGAGGTGGTGGCGGGAGCTGCTGATCATCGGCATCGGGTTCGGTCTCTACACGTTCATCCAGCACCAGATCAACGTCTCGCCGGCGCCCGCGGTACGGCACGCGAACGCGTTCCTGGCCGCCGAGCGGTGGCTCGGCATCGACGTGGAGGCGCCGCTGAACGGCGCGCTCGCCGGTCACCCGACGCTCGCCACCGTGGCCAACGACTACTACGTGCTGCTGCACGAGGTGGTCACGCCGGCGGTGATCCTCTGGCTGTTCCTGCGCCGCCGGGCCGCGTACCCGTACGCCCGGTTCCTGTTGGCCGTGCCGACGCTGCTCGGCTTCGTCCTCTACTACGCCGTACCGGTCGCGCCGCCCCGGCTGGTGCCCGGCGCCGGGATCGTCGACACCATGGCGGTCTTCCCCGGCATCGGGGACTACTCCAGCGGCCCGATGGAGCACACCGCGGCGCAGTTCGCGGCGTTCCCCAGCCTGCACTTCGCCTGGGCGCTGTGGGCCGGTGCGATGGTGTTCTGGCTGGTCCGGCACCGGCTCGTGCGGGCCCTGGCGGTCTGCTACCCGGCCTGTACCGGCCTGGTGGTGCTCGCCACCGGCAACCACTTCGTGATCGACCTGGCCGGCGGTGCCGTGGTCACCGCCTGCGGCATCGGCCTGCTGCGGCTGCTGCGGCCGGTCAGCGAGACGGTCGTCCTGCGGTCCGCGCCCGAATCGAGCTCCTGACCCGGCGGCCGTCACCGCCCCGGGTACTCGTGGAGCAGGTCGACGAGCGCGCGCAGCGCCGGCCGGAACGCGTGGTCCGGCGGGGTGCCGTACCCGATCACCAGCTGCGGCGACCGCCGGCCGGACCGGCCGTAGTGCGCGGAGAGCCCCTCCAACCCGAGCGAACGCCGCCGCGCCGCGTTCACCACCGCCGACTCGCTCACCCCGGCCGGCAGCCCGACCAGCAGGTGCAGCCCGGCGGCGATGCCGGTGGCCGGCAGGCCGGCCGGCAGCGCGGCGACCAGCTCGTCCCGCCGGCGCCGGTAGGTGATCCGGCTGCGCCGCACGTGCCGGTCGTACCGGCCGGACCGGATCAGCTCCGCGAACGTCAGCTGTTCCAGGATCCCGGTGTGCCGGTCGGTGTGCCGGCGCTCCCGTACCAGCGGGGCGACCAGCTGGGGCGGCGCCGCGAGCCAGCCGAGCCGCAGCCCCGGCGCGAGCGTCTTGCTCGCGGTACCGACGTAGACGGTCGACGCCGGGGCCATGCCCTGTAGCGCGCCGAGCGGCTCCCGGTCGTACCGGTACTCGCCGTCGTAGTCGTCCTCGACCAGCAGCCCGCCGGTGCGGCGGGCCCAGTCGGCCAGCTGCGCCCGCCGTGCCGGCGCGAGCGCGACGCCGAGCGGGAACTGGTGCGCCGGCGTCACCACCACGGCGCCGACGTCCGCGGTGGCGAGCCGGTCCACCCGGATGCCGTCCGAGTCGACCGGTACCGGGACGGTACGCAGCCCGGCCGCCTCGGCGACCTCGCGGTACGCGGGCAGGTACGGGTCCTCCAGCGCGATCGCCCGCACCCCGCGGTCCCGCAGCACCGCGCAGACCAGCGCCAACCCGTGCGCGAACCCGGCGCAGACCATCACCGCGTCCGGCTCGGTCCGTACGTCCCGGACCCGGCCCAGGTAGCCGGCCAGCTCGGCGCGCAGGTCGGGGTGGCCGCGCGGGTCGCCCCAGCCGAGCGCGGCGTGGTCCGCGGTCGCCAGCGCGGTCCGGGCCGACGCGAGCCAGTCGCGGCGCGGAAACGCCGACAGATCGGGCAACCCGGGCCGCAGGTCGTACCGGACCGCCGGGCGCCACGGCCGCTCCAGCGGTACCGGCCGCCGGGCCGCGGTGGCCCGGGGCGCGACGACCGTACCGGCGCCGGGCCGGGCCAACAGGTAGCCCTCCGCGGCGAGCTGCCCGTACGCGGCGGTCACGGTGCCCCGGGACAGCCCGAGGTCGGCGGCGAGCGCCCGGCTCGCCGGCAGCCGGGTACCCGGTGCGAGCCGCCCGGCCCGTACCGCCTCGCGCAGCGCGTCGGTCAGCCCGGCCCGGCGCCGGCCGGGACCGAGGTCGAGGTGCAGGTCGACGCCGCCAATGGACCATGGTTCGGACATCGAATTGGACCCTATCCGCGGCCGTTCGCCGACCTAGGGTCGAGGCATGACAACGCGGACGAGCATGAGTGCGACGCACCCGGAGATGTACGAGACGCTGCGCCAGCTGCACCGGCGCAGCGAGGCGGCCGGCCTGGACCCGTTCCTGATGGAGCTGCTGAAGATCCGCTGCTCGCAGATCAACCACTGTGCGTTCTGCATCGACATGCACACCAAGGACGCCCGCGCGCTGGGCGAGACCGAGCAGCGCATCTACGCGCTGAACGCGTGGCGGGAGACCCCGTTCTTCACCGACCGGGAGCGGGCGGCGCTGGCGCTGGCCGAGTCGGTGACCGTGCTCACCGACGGCTTCGTCCCGGACGAGGTGTACGACGCGGCCGCCGCGGTGTTCGAGCCGGCCGAGCTGTCCGCGGTGGTGTGGGCGACGATCGTGATCAACGCGTTCAACCGGCTCGCCGTCACCGGCCGCACCACGCCCGGCTCGTACGTGTCGCAGCGCAAGCCGCTCGACCGGGCCACCGCATGACGGCGTCGGCGCTGGCCGACGCGGCCGCCACGTTCCGGGCGCTGCACCGTCCGGGGACCCCGGTCGTACTGCCGAACGCCTGGGACGCGAACAGCGCCCGGATCGTCGCCGAGCAGGGCTTCCCGGCGGTCGCGACCAGCAGCGTCGCGGTCGCCGAGTCGCTCGGCTATTCCGACGGCGGCGGCGCGCCGCCCGAGCTGATGTTCGCCGCGGCCGGCCGGATCGCCCGCGCCGTGGACCTGCCGGTCACCGTGGACGCCGAGAACGGGTACGGGCTGCCCGCCGCCGACCTGGTCGCGGCGCTGGTGTCCGCCGGCGCGGTCGGCGCGAACATCGAGGACTCGACCGGCGGCGTACTGTCCGATGTGGACACTCATGCGGCCCGGCTGGCGGGCGTCCGCGAGGCGGCGGTGGCGGCGGGCGTTCCGCTGGTGCTGAACGCCCGCGTCGACGTGTTCCTCCGCTCGCCCGGGCTGTCCGAGGCCGAGCGGGTCGACGCGGCGATCGCCCGCGCCAACCGGTACCTGGCGGCCGGCGCCGACTGCGTGTACCCGATCCTCTGCCCGCCGACGGCGGTCGCCCGGCTGGTGAACGGGATCGACGGCCCGGTCAACGTGCACTGGCGGCCGGACGGTCCGAGCCCGGCGGAGTTCGCCGCGCTGGGTGTGGCGCGCATCTCCGCCGGCGGTCTGCTGTGGCGGATGGCGATGGACGCGTACCGGAACGCAGTCGGCACGCTGTCGATGTGACACGGCGCCGCACGACGGGTCGCGGTCGGGTCACCGAACGCGACCCGCGTTTCGTACGGTGATCCGCTGGTTCCGGCGACGGCCGTCGCTGCGAGGCAACCCGATGCTGGCATTCAGGTTCTTGGCAGAATCGATCGATAATGTCATCGGCGCGGAGCACGCCGCCGAAGCCGGCGGTTGGCCCGGGGTCGATGTTGGGGGCGTTGCCCCGGGCCGCTGCTCCGTCCATTCGTCCGTTGTGGACAGTCCGGTCGACCCGCCGCGCTGGCGTACCGCCGTCGACGGGCCGCCGTTCGCCTCGGCGCCGGGTGTAGAGCAGCCCCAGCCGGTTCGGCGCCGGATGCAGGGCAGCCCCAGTCGGCTCAGCGCCGGCCCCAGCCGCTTCGGCGCCGGGTGCAGGGCAGCCCCAGTCGGCTCAGCGCCGGATGTAGGGCAGCCCCAGCCGGTTCGGCGCCGGATGCAGGGCAGCCCCAGTCGGCTCAGCGCCGGGTGTAGAGCAGCTCCAGCACCGCGCGGGCCGCTTCCAGCCAGCGATCCAGCCAGCCCTCGGGCAGCCGCGCGTCGCGAGCCGGCAGCTCCGCGAGCAACCCCTGTACCAGCGGATGGTCGGCCAGTTGCGGGTCGTCGATGGCCGCGACGGCCTCGGCGGCGGCCTGGTCGGCCGCGCGGTGCGCGGCCCCGTTGATCGGGACCGGCTGCCCGGTCACCTGGTTGCGGAAGTTGAAGCCGTCGGCGCCGTCGCGGCCGACGTTGTCCGGCACGAGATCCATGCGGACAGCCTGCCGAAGTCGCCGAGTGTCCGCCACGGCGGGGTCGGCGGACCGGTGGCCGTGCTCCGCCGTTCGGGATAGCATATTTGATATGGCGACGGAGGACGAGGAGGAGCTGCCGGTCTTTCCCGGCTTCCGGGGCATGGCGCAGCGCCGTCGCGGCCTGCTCGCCGAGTTGGTGGCGCAGCGGCGGGCGGCGGGGCTGTCCCAGGCCGAGGTCGCTGCCCGGATGGGTACCTCGCAGTCGGCGATCGCCCGCCTGGAGTCCGGTTCCGTCGACGCTCGACTGTCCACGTTGGAGCGTTACGCCGGTGCCGTGCACCGGCGGCTCGACCTGCGGCTGCGCGACGGCGGAGCGGAGCCCCGGTGAGCGAGCGGGTCAGCGCCGTGCCTCGTCGGGCTCGCGGCGACGGCGGAAGTTCGGCGGGTGAGCGTGCTGCGCCCCGCGCCTCGTCGGGTCGTGGCGACGGTGGAAGTTCGGCGGGGTGAGCGTGCTGCGCGCCGTACCTCGTCGGGCTTGCGGCGAAGGAGGAAGGGCGATGAATAACGGCGCGACGGCGCGATACGGCGGGATCCCCGACTGGCGCCCGCCCGGCGACCCGGGCGACGTGCCGGGCCGGCGACCGGGGATGCCCGATCGGCAGCCGGACCCGTCCCGGTTCGGCGCGCCGGACCGTCTCGCCGCCGGCGGCCCGGCGTCCTGGCTGGAACAGCGGATGTTCGAACAGCAGACGGTCTCCGTGTCCGGCCCGATCACCCCCGAGCTGACCTCGCGGGTCAGCGCCGCGCTGATGACGCTGGACGCGCTGGCCGGCCCGCGCGGCTCGATCACCATGCACGTGTCCAGCCCGGACGGTGAGCTCGCCGCCGCGTTCGGGCTGATCGACGTGCTGGAGCTGATGCAGACCCCGGTCCGGGCCGTCGCGCTCGGTACCGTCGGGGGAGCGGCGCTCGGCGTCTACGCCGCCGCCGGCGACCGCCTGGCGTACCCGCATGCCAGGTTCGTGCTGGCCGAGCCGCGGGTCGACGAGCTGGCCGGTACTGCCGAGGACGTCACCCGGGCGGCCGGCGCCCACCTCCGGCTGCTGGAGGACTTCGCTGTCCGGCTCGCCGACCGTACCGGTCACAGCCAGTCAGAGATCGAGAGCGCACTGTCAGATCGGCGGGATCTGTCGGCATCGGACGCCATCGATTTCGGGCTGGTGCACCGGCTGATCCCGGGCCGGCCCGAGTCGGCGCCCGGCGACGGACGATAATCGAACCATGCGGCTGTCCGCCCGAGTCGATTACGCGTTGCGCGCCGCTGCCGAGCTGGCCGCCGCGACCGAGTCGCCGGTCACCTCCGAGCAGCTGGCCCGCGCGCAGGAAATCCCCGGCAAGTTCCTGGAGCACATCCTCAACCAGCTGCGCCGGGCCGGTCTGGTGCGCAGCCAGCGCGGCCCGGTCGGCGGCTACTGGCTGGCCCGGCCGCCGGAGGAGATCTCGCTGGCCGACATCATCCGGGCGGTCGACGGCCCGCTGCTCGGCGTGCGCGGCGAGCGGCCGGAGCACGTCGACTACACCGGCGCGGCCCGGCCGTTGCAGGAGGTGTGGATCGCGCTGCGGGCGAGCGAACGGGCGATCCTGGAGTCCGTCACGCTCGGCCACGTGATCGACGGCCAGCTGCCGCCGGCCGTCCAGCAGCTCACCGAGGACGAGCGCGCCTGGATCACCGTCGGCCAGTCGCACTGACCCAACCCACCGCTCCACTCAGCCCTCCCGCGTTGATCAAGGGCTCCGTGTGTCGATCAAGGGCACGGTGCGTTGATCAAGGGCACGGTGCGTTGATCAAGGGATTCATCCGGGACGTCCAGCGTCGACGTGTCCGAATCCCTTGATCAACGCGGGAGGGGACGGGGGCGGGGCGGGGGTCAGCGGCGGGTGGGGCTGGCGTGGCGGCGGCGGTTGATGCCGGTCAGCACCAGGATGCCGAGCACGGCCAATCCGAGCTGCAGTACGTGCTTCTTCCAGTCGATGCCGGGCGTGTCGCGGAATCCGAACACCGCGGCGATGCCGGTACCGACGAACGCCGCGGCCACGCCGACCACGATGCTGGCCCACCAGGACACCGGCTGCCGGCCCGGAATAAGCAGCCGGGCGAGCACCCCGATGACCGCGCCGCCGATCACCGCCCACGCCACCGTCGTCAGCATCGCCCCTCCTGCCTCGCACGGTAGCGTGCCGGGCATGGCACCGGCCGTACGGGACCTCCGACCCGACACCGACCTCGACTGCCTGCACGAGATCATCCGCACCGTGCACCCCTACCTGGTACGCAGCCGGGCCGGGCTGGCGTGGCAGTTCGCGCACGCACCGGCACAACAGCGGTTCCGGGTGTTCGTCGCCGAGCTCGACGGGACGCCGGTCGGCCTGGTGCGGTCCGGCCTGGACTGGGAGACGTCGGTGCCCGGCCAGGGGTTCGCGCACGTCTCGGTGCTGCCCGCGTACCGCGGTCGCGGCGCCGGCACCGTGCTGCTCGGCGCCGCGGAGGACCACCTGCGCGGTCTCGGTGTCCGGGACGTGCATGCCTGGGGGTCGACCGACCCGGCGTCCGAACGGTTCGCCGACAAGCACGGCTACCAGCGCCGACGCCGTGCCCGGTACCAGCGGGCGGTGCTGTCGGTGGCGCGGCTGCCGGAGCCGGCGGTACCCGCCGGGGTGGAGCTGCGGCCGTGGTCGGACTTCGCGGCCGATCCGCGCCCGCTCTGGTCGGCCGACGCGGACGCGAGCCGGGACGAACCGGGTGACGTGCCGGTCGACGCCATGCCGTACGAGGGGTGGCTGGCGGCCGCCTGGGAGCTGCCGGACACCGACCGCGAGCTGAGCATGGCGGCGGTCGTGGACGGCACGGTCGCCGCGTTCACGCTGGCCCAGACCGACCCGCCGCGGTACTGGTCGGGCATGACCGGCACCCGCCGGGCGTGCCGCGGCCGGGGTCTCGGCACGCTGGTGAAGGTGGCGTCGCTGCGGCGCGCGGTAGAGCGCGGCCTGACCGAGGCGTACACCGGCAACGACGAGCAGAACGCGCCGATGCTCGCGATCAACGCCCGCCTCGGCTACCGCGAGCACGCCACCCAGTGGCGCTGCCTGCACCACCTGTGACCTCGCGCCGCGTCGCCAAGAGCTCGGCGCGTTGATCAAGGGCTAGTGCGTCGATCAAGGGCTCGCCCCGTCGATCAAGGGCTCGGCGCGTTGATCAAGGGCTTCGTGCGCGATGTTCAGCGACGATGTGTCCGGATCCCTTGATCAACCGGGTGATGTGTCCGGATCCCTTGATCAACCGGGCGTGGCGGGGGTGGCGGGCGTGGCGGGCGTGGCGGGGGTGGCGGGGGTGGGTCAGCCGATGGGCCAGGTGTGGACCGGGTCTCCGCCGCGCATGTGCTCGCAGTAGCGCTGCAGCATCGCCGCCAGCGCCTGGTGCCGGTCGAGCTGCCGGTCGTCCTCCAGCTTCGCGACCGTCTCCACCTGCCACTGCGCGCCGTTCAGGCCGGTACGGCAGCGGCCCTCGATGATGCCGAGCAGCCGGTCGCGCACCGCGGCGTCGACGCCGAACTCGTCGAGTCCCTGGTACGCCAGCGGAAGCAGGTGGTCCAGCACCAGCTCGGTGGCCGGCACCTCGCCCAGTGCCGGCCACAGCAGCCGGGACTCGATGCCGTACCGGGCGGCGGTGTGGAAGTTCTCCTCGGCCGAGGAGAACGTCATCTGCGTCCAGACAGGACGGTCCTGCTCGCACAGCTGCCGGACCACGCCGTAGAAGAACGCGGCGTTCGCCACCATGTCGGCCACGGTCGGGCCGGCCGGCAGTACCCGGTTCTCCACCCGCAGGTGCGGCCGGCCGTTCATGATGTCGTACACCGGCCGGTTCCACCGGTAGACGGTGCCGTTGTGCAGCCGCAGCTCGCCGAGCTTCGGTACGCCGCCGTCGGCGAGCACCTGCTTCGGGTCCTCGTCGTCGAGGATCGGCAGCAGCGGCGGGAAGTACCGCACGTTCTCCTCGAACAGGTCGAAGATCGACGTGATCCACCGCTCGCCGAACCAGACCCGGGGGCGTACCCCCTGGGCCTTCAGCTCGGCCGGCCGGGTGTCGGTGGCCTGCTCGAACAGTGCGATCCGGGTCTCGGCCCACAGCTCCCGGCCGAACAGGTACGGCGAGTTGGCGCCGAGCGCGCACTGGACGCCGGCGATCGCCTGCGCCGCGTTCCAGGTGGCGGCGAACGCGTCCGGCGAGACCTGCAGGTGGAACTGCAGGGCGGTACAGGCGGCTTCGAGCACGATGGAGTCGGTCATCGTGGACAACCGCTCCATGCCCCGGATGTCGATGCTCAGGTCTTCCCCGCGCGCCCGAATGATCTGCTGGTTGAGCTGGTGGTACCGGGCTCCGCCGGACAGCATCTCGGGGCCGGTGTGCTCCTCGCGCAGCGTCGGCAGGGTGCCGACCAGGCACAGGTGCGCGCCGATCCCGCTGGCGGACCGCTCGGCGCGGGCCAGCCGCCCGCTGATGTCGCGCCGGTAGTCGTCGAAGCCGTCGCCGGCCAGCAGCCGGGGGGCCACGTTCATCTCGAGATTGAACCGGCCCAGCTCCGCCTGCAGCATCGGATCGTCCACCCGGGCCAGCACGTCCGCGTTGCACATCGCGGGGTTCGCGTCGTCGTCGACCAGGCTGATCTCGACCTCCAGGCCGGTCAGCGGCTTGTCCGAGTCGAACGCGAAGTCGTTGAGCATCAACGCGAAGACGTCCAGACAGCTGCGCACCTTTTCCCGGTAGCGCGCTCGATCCTGGCGGGTGAACGTGTGCGCGTCGAGCTGCTTACCCATCGGTCCTCCCGCGTCACCCGATGTGGTGCGAGTCAACCGTAACCGGACCGTCACCGGCACGCTACAGCCGTTCGATCATGCCACTGCTGGGCCGTTCCGGCAGGTTGGCGCCGGCCGGCCCGAGCGGGCGGCATTACCGCAGGTACGGATGGTGGCCGGGCGGCTCGGCGGGGCCGGCGTGCGGCGCCCGTACTGTCGGGACGCGGACAGTTTCGCCCGTGCCGCGCCCCCGGCCGCCCCTGTCCGGAGGCAAGCGGTAAGTCACCGGCTGGTAAGCGGAGACCCATCGGCGCCGGGGCCGGCGAGTTCGGCGGACACGACGACGGCGCCGTCGCGGGGGAGCGGCGGGCGCCGTCGGTGTCGGATCGTGGGTCAGGAGGCGGCGACCGCTTCGCCCTCGATCTCGATCTTGACGTTCTTGCCGATCAGCACGCCGCCGCTCTCCAGCGTCGCGTTGTAGGTCAGGCCGAACGCCTCACGGTCGATCTCGGTGCTGGCGGTGAAGCCGAACACCTGGTGCCCGTACGGGCTGGTGGCCACGCCCTCGAGCTCGACCTTGAGCTCGACCGGCCGGGTGACGTCCTTGATGGTGAGCTCGCCGGCCAGGGTGAAGGTGTCGCCGCGGTGCCCGGTGATCCCGGTGCTGGTGAACGTCATCTCCGGGTACTTCTCCGCCTCGAAGAAGTCGCCGGTGCGCAGGTGGTCGTCGCGACCCTGCTGGCCGGTGCTGACGCTGGCGATCTTGATGGCGGCGGTGACCCCGGACTGCGCCGGGTCGTCGGCGACCGTGATGGTGGCGTCGAAGTCGTTGAAATGGCCGCGAACCTTGCTCACCATCATGTGCTTGACGACGAAGCCCACCCGGGTGTGCGCGACGTCCAGCGTGTAGGTGCCGGGCTGCGGGATGGTCGTGCCGTCCCACTCGCGGGTGGCCAGGGTGCTCTCGCTCATGTCCTCGTCCTCTCCAGGCGCTGCTGTGTACTTGCCTCAACAACAATCTACGCAGCAAATATTTCGTTCGTCAACTACTGCTAGTCTGGAGGCATGACGAAGGAGGTCTTCGCGGACCCGCGGATCACCGCGATGGGGCTGCTGAACGAGGTGCACGCCGGGCTGAACGAGAAG
The DNA here is from genome assembly GCF_018324685.1 of Actinocatenispora sera. Taxonomy (NCBI): domain Bacteria; kingdom Bacillati; phylum Actinomycetota; class Actinomycetes; order Micromonosporales; family Micromonosporaceae; genus Actinocatenispora; species Actinocatenispora sera. The sequence continues at coordinate 1,343,290 of NZ_AP023354.1, forward strand.
TTCCAGCCGCTGCTGGCGGCGCACAAGCTGTCGCTGGCCGAATTCGACGTGCTGATCCGCCTGGCCCGTTCGCCCCGATACCGGCTCCGGATGAGCGACCTGGCCGCGCAGACGATCCTGTCCACCAGCGGTGTCACCCGGGTCGTCGACCGGCTCGAACGCGACGGTCTGGTCACCCGGGAGGCCTGCCCGAGCGACCGGCGCGGGTTCTTCGCGGTGCTCACCGAGGCCGGGCAGACCCGGGTGGAGCAGATCCTGCCGGAGCACAACGCGCTGATCGAGACCTGGTTCACCGGCCTGCTCGACCCCGACCGGCTGGCCGCCCTGGAGGACACGCTGCGCACCGTGCGCGACGCGGTCCGGCCCAGCTCCACCGCCGGCGTCACCGGCGAGGTGGAACGCGTCTGCCTCGAGCGTCCCGGCCAGACGGAGCGCCCCGGCCAGACGGAGCGCCCCGGCCAGACGGAGCGCCCCGACCAGGTCGAGCGCCCCGACCGGTCGGAGCCGGTCGCCGCCAACGAGTGACGGCGCCGGGGCGCGTCCTGCGCCGTGGCGGAGGGCTCAGGCCGTCGTACGAAGGTCCGCGGCCGCCCGGGACCAGTGCCGGACGATGTCGCGCACCGACAGGATGCCGACGACGTCGTCGTGGTCGATGACGATCAGGTGCCGGAACCCGCCCCGGATCATCGCCTCGGCGGCATCGATGAGCGTCCACTCCGGGCCGGCGAACACCAGGTCACGGGTGTGGTGCGACTCGGCGGTCTCGACGTCGGGGTCGAGCCCGGCGCCGATCGCGCGCAGCACGTCGCGTTCGGTGAGGATGCCCGGCCCGTACGCGTCCGGGTCGATCACCACCGCCGCGCCGACGCCCCGCTGCGACATCAGTGCGGCGGCCTGGCGGAGGGTGTGGCCGGGACCGATGGACACCAGTACCGGGTTCATGGCCTCGCGTACCTGCATGGCATCTCACTCCATTCACCGCAGCGCGGACGATTGCTAGCGAAGCTGACATGCCGGGCGTTGTACCCGCGCCTTACCGGTATTGTCCCGCCCGTGGCGCAAGTCACAAGGGTTTCGACACGATCGGGGCCGACCTGCCCGTTCGGGCGAGCCCGGGCGGCGGGCGGAGGTCGCCGCGAGCCGGGCGGTACCGTCGCGGGATACCGCCGTGGGCCGGCACCGAGCCGAGGCCGGCAGCGCGGACCGAGATGTACGGATGGTCACTGATCGGCGGGGATATCCTCGCCCGAGTGATCGGTCAGTCGAAGGGAGCCGGGACGTGCCGCTCAATGTCGTCATCCTCGCCGCGGGAATGGGCACCCGGCTGGGGCGACCGCACCCCAAGCCGCTGACCAGGCTCGCCGACGGGCGCACGATCCAGCGCCAGCAGCTCGACCACCTGCGCGCCACCTTCGGCGACGACGCACACGTCACGATCGTGGTCGGGTTCAAGAAGGACCTGATCATGGAGGAGTCCGGCGACCGGGCGAACTTCGTCTACAACGAGTCGTACGACCAGACCAACACCTCCAAGAGCCTGCTCAAGGCGCTGCGGCTGTCCCCGCCCGGCGGGGTGCTGTGGATGAACGGCGACGTGGTGTTCGTGCCCGGCCTGCTCGACGAGCTGCGCCCGGCGATCGAGGCCGACCGCAGCTTCGTCGCGGTCAACACCGAGAGCGTGGCCGACGAGGAGGTCAAGTACACGCTGGACGCGGCCGGCTACATCGCCGAGCTGTCCAAGAAGGTGGTCGGCGGTCTCGGCGAGGCGGTCGGCATCAACTACATCTCCGCCGCGCACAAGGCGACGCTGATCGAACACCTCGACCTGGTCGACGACCAGGAGTACTTCGAGGGTGGCATCGAGGGCGCCATCCGCACCGCCGGGATGCAGGTGTCGGCAATCGACATCTCCGCGTACGGCTGCGTCGAGGTCGACTTCGAGCCCGACCTGACCAAGGCCAACGAGCTCGATTCGACCGAGCCCGGTGTCCGGGACTGAGACCCGGCTCGTGCCCGAGCCGGAGACCGGGCCCGCGGCGCCGCCTACCGCGGCCGACTTCCTCGCCGTCAACCGCGGCGGCGGGCTGTTCACCGAGACGTTCGACCAGCGGCTGGGTGCCGTCTTCGCGCTCACCGCGTACCGGCTCGGGCTGCCGCCGACCGCGCTGACCGCGGCCAACCTGGTGCTCGGGGTGGCCACCTCGGTCGCCGTCGTCCTCACCGCCGGTCCGGTCGCGGCCGGTCACCTGCCGGCCTGGCTCGTCGGCGTGCTCGCGTTCCTGATCTGGCACGTCGCGTACGCGCTGGACTGCGCCGACGGGCAGCTCGCCCGGGTCGCCGGGTCCGGCAGTGCGGCCGGTGCCCGGGTCGACGTGCTGGTCGACGTCGCGGTACAGATCTCGCTGGTCGCCGCGGTCGGCGCGGTCGCGGTGGCGCAGCGCCCGAGCACGCCGGTCTGGCTGGTCGCGGTGTTCGCGTCGTCCTGGATGGTCAACCTGGTCACCTCGGTGATGGCCAAGGAGGGCACCAACGAGAGCCTGGTGACCTCGTCCTCGCTGCCGGTGCGGATCGTCAAGCTGATCCGCGACTACGGCGCGATGCTGCTGCTGATCGGCCTGGTGCTGGCCGCCTGGCCGGCCGGGATGATCTGGGTGATGGTGCTGTTCGCGCTGGTCAACTGTCTGTTCCTGGCGGCGAGTATCGCGGCGGCGGGGCGGGCCAGCCTGCGGTGAGCGGGCTGCGTGGCCGCACCGTCGCCGGCCTGGCCGACCAGGCGCTCGTCGCGCTGACCACCGCCGGCACCGGCCTGCTCGGTACCAGCGTGCTGCCGGTGCACGAGGCCGGCCTGATGCTGTACGCGGTGGCCGTGCTGGTGTTCGTGCAGGGGCTCGGCCGGGCGTTCGTCGGCGACGTACTGCTCGCGCACGTACCCCGGTTCGCCGACGCCGGTGACCGGCGCCGCCAGTTCGCCAACGCGCACGCCACCAGCGCGACGCTCGGGCTGCTCGGCGTCGTCGTCCTGCTGGCCGGGTGGCTGCTCGGGCCGCAGCACTACGTCGCGGACCTGGTGTGGTGCGCGCCGTTCGTGCCGTCGATCCTGCTGCAGGACCTGGCCCGCTACACCTACCAAAGCCGGGGCCGGCAGTCCCAGGCGCTGATCATCGACGGCTGCTGGGTGGTCGTCCAGGGCGCCTGCGTCGCGGCACTGCTGCTCACCGGGCACGTCGGCGGCGGACCGCTGATCGCCTGCTGGGGGATCGGCGCCACGGTGGGCGCGCTGGTGTTCTACGCGCGTACCCGGATCAACCCGCTGGGCGGACGGCCGGCGCGCTGGCTGCACGACACCCGGCACCTGCTCGGCTGGTTCACCGGGACGGGCGTGCTCGCGCAGCTGACCACGCTGCTGATCGCCAGCCTGGTACAGGGGATCCTCAGCGCCACCGCCTACTCCGGGCTGCGGCTGGTGCAGATCGTGGTGCTGCAACCGGCGCAGAGCTTCGTCATGGCGCTCAACGGACTGCTGGTACCGCGGGCGTCCGCGTTCGCCGGTGCCGGGGACGCGACCGGGCTGCGCCGGCAGACCCGTACCGTGCTGGCGGTCAACGCGGCGATCGGTGCCTGCATCCTCGCTGTCGCCGTCCCGCTGGCGCACCCGCTGCTGTCGCTGTACCGGTCCGGGGCGTACCTGGCGGTCGCGGCGATCGCGCTGCCCATCGCGCTGCAGGCCTGCCTGTACCTGCTGCAGATCCCGTTCACGGTGGCGATGCGCGGCATGCATCGGGCCCGGATGCTGTTCACGCAGTACCTCGCCTACTCAATGGCGGCGCTCGGCGGGCTGGTACTCGGCGCCGTGCTCGGCGGGTTGCCCGGGGCGGCGTGGGGGCTGATGTCCGGCGCCGCGATCGGTACCGCCGTACAGGCCTCGCTGTACCGGGTCGCGGTGCGGAAGCTGGTCGCCCTCGCCGGAAAGCCCGGTGCCGTGACCGGCTGACCGGACACGGCGGAAGCCCCGCGTCGGCCGGGAACTCCGCGTCGGCCGGGAAAGTCGATCGCCCGCCGGGCGAGAATCCTGGGGGTGGGAATCGAGCAGGTGTTGCCGCGGGCGTCGGCGAGCAGCCAGGGTGTGGCCGCGGCCGGGGTGTCGGCGTTGCTGGACCGGCTGGCCACCGCCGGGGTGGAGTGCCACTCGCTGATGGTGGTGCGGCACGGGCACGTCGTCGCGGAGGGCTGGTGGACGCCGTACTCGCCGGAGCGGCCGCACCTGCTGTACTCGCTGACCAAGTCGTTCGGCTCGATCGCGGTGGGGCTGGCGATCGAGTCGGGCCGGCTGCGGCTGGACGACCGGATCGTCGACGTGCTGCCCGACCACGTACCGGAGTCGGTGTCGCCGCGGGCCGCCCGGCTCACGGTGCACCACCTGCTGTCGATGGCGACCGGGCACCGTTCCGACACGCTGGAGACCGCCTGGGCGCTGGAGCCGGACGACCTCGTCCGCGGGTTCCTGCGGCTGCCGCCGGACGAGCCGGCCGGCGTGTGGCACGCGTACGACAACACCACCACGTACGTGCTGACCCGGATGGTCGAGCGGGCCCTCGGCCGCACCGTGCCGGACCTGCTGGCGGAGCGGGTGTTCGGCCCGATGGGCGTGACCGGCGTGGACTGGGAACGGCTCCGCGGCGGCGCGACGTTCGGCTTCCACGGCCTGTACCTGCCCACCGAGGCGATCGCGGCGTTCGGCGAGCTGCTGCTAAGGGGCGGCCGGTGGCGCGGTCGCCAGCTGGTACCGGCGGAGTGGGTCGCGCTCGCCACCCGGCGCCACATCGAGACCCGCCAGTTCGCCGACGGGGCCCGGGAGGCGGACTGGCTGGTGGGCTACGGATACCAGTTCTGGCGGTCCCGGCACGGCTACCGCGGCGACGGTGCGATGGGCCAGCTCTGCCTGGTGGTACCGGAGTCCGATCTGGTGGTGGCGGTCACCGCGGCGACCTGGCGGACCCAGGTCATCCTCGACGCCGTGTGGGACTGCCTGCTGCCGGCACTGGACGCCGGCAGCAGGCTGACCCTCGAACCCGGTTCGACACCCGGCGCGGGCCCCGGCTCGGCGCCGGGTGCGCCGGCGGGTCGGTCCGGGCCCGCGCCGGTGGCTCGGGCGGAGGGCGAGCTGGCCGACCGGCTGGCGCGGCTCACGCTGCGGCCGGCGTCCGGTGAGCACCACCCCGACCGCCGTGCCGCCGGGGCGGTCGTGGCCGACGAGGGCACGCCCGGACTCGGCCCGGCGGGGTCGGTACTGCCGGCGGGGTCGTCGATCGGGGTCGAACCGCGGCCCGGTGGCTGGACGATGCGGATCGACGCCGGTACCGAGGCGTTCGAGGTACCGGTCGGGCACGGCGACTGGTGGTCGAGTGCGCCGCTGGGTCGCCCGGTCGCGGCCGCGGGCGGGTGGCAGGGTCCGCTCTTCGTGGCCGACCTGGTCGTGGTCACCAGCCCCAGCCGGGTCCGGATCACGGTAGGCCGGGCCGGTGCGACCGTCGCATGGAACCTGGTACCGCTGGTCGGGCCGCCGCTGCTGCCGCAGTTGCGGTCCCCGCTGGTCACCCGCACGGACCGGTCCGGCGTACCCGACCTGCCGGCTACCCGGTAGCGCCGGATCGTCGGACCCGGCCGGTACGGTCGGCGGCATGGACGAGGAGGAGCGCAGCTTCGCCGACCAGGCGGAGTGGGCCGACTGGCTCGCGGCCGAGCACGAGACCGCGACCGGGGTGTGGATCCGGTTCGCGAAGAAGGCGACCGGTCGCCCCACGGTGCGCTACGACGAGGCGCTGGAGGAGGCGCTGCGGGTCGGCTGGATCGACGGCCAGGTGCGCCGCATCGACGACGAGGCGTACCGGCAGCGCTGGACCCCGCGCGGTCCGCGCAGCAAGTGGTCCAAGCGCAACCGCGCCAAGGCCGAGGCGCTGATCGAGGCGGGCCGGATGCTGCCGGCCGGGCAGCGCGCGATCGACGCCGCTCGTGCGGACGGCAGGTGGGACGCGGCGTACGACGGGCCGGCCGGCGCGACGATCCCGCCGGACCTGGCCGCCGCGTTCGAGCAGCAGCCGGCGGCCGCCGAGTTCTTCGCCACCCTCGACAGCCAGAACCGCTACGCGGTGCTGCACCGCATCCAGGACGCCAAACGACCCGAGACGCGGGCCCGCCGGGTCGAGAAGTTCGTCGCGATGCTCGCCGCCGGCGAGAAGCTCCACCCCTGACGGTGTGGATGCGTCGGGGCACCACTATGAGTCCGCGACATCGCACCGGAGCGTCTATGGTCAATGTTCTGACCAGCATGGTGTAATATTGTGACCATGACGATCGCAGCCACTCCCGTGCCTCTGTCAGAAGCCAAGGCCCACCTGTCTGAACTCGCCCGCCGGGTGCGTCAGGAGCACGAGCGCATCACCTTGACTCGCAACGGTGAGCCCGAGGCGGTGTTGCTGTCGACCGACGATCTCGAAGGGTTGGAGATGACCCTGGAGATTCTGGGCAACGCGAACGCGGCTGCGCGGATCTCCGAGAGCCTGGCTGAACTCGGCCGTGGAGACGATGGAGTGGATCTGGAAACGGTGCGTGCCGACCTGGCTCGCCGCCGGGCGACCGGCGCGTGACCTCCAACGAGCCGTACCAGGTTCGCTTCCAGTCTGCCGCTCGCCGCGCGATCAGCCAGCGTCTCCCCGAATCCGTGGCGGCAGCCGTGCTGGAGTTCTGCGCCGGGACTCTGGCTGCCAACCCATATCGGGTCGGCAGATGCCTGTTCGGACCGTTGACCGGATGTCATGGCGCCCGACGGGGCACCTACCGGATCATCTATCGCATCGAGGAAAACACCCACACCGTGCACGTCTTGGACGTGGACCACCGGGCAGACATCTACCGGTCTTCCTGACCTGGTGCCGTCTCAGCCCTGCGGGGCGCGAGCCGCGGCGACCTCCTCGTACAGCTCGATCAGCCGGCGCAACAGCACGTCCGGGGCGAACGCCGTCTGGTAGCGGTGCCGGGCCGCCGGCCGCAGCGGTGCCGCCCGCAGCCGGGCCATCGCGAGCGCCTCGGCCAGCGCGGCCGGGTCCGGCTCGACCACCCAGCCGGGCGCCGGGTCGGCCGGCTCGTGCGCCGGGTCGAGCCCGAGCAGGTACGGCGTGCCGCCGACGTTGGTGCCGAGCACCGGGCGGCCGCTGGCCAGCGCCTCCAGGATCACCGTCGGCAGCGCATCCGCGTACGTGGAGGGCACCACGACGACGCTCGCCGCGCGGATCAGCCCCGGGACCACCTCGGCGTGGTCGACCAGGCCGAGGTACTCGACGTCGGCGCGGGCGGCGGCGGCCGCCTCGACCCGGCCGCGGAGCGGACCGTCGCCGGCGATCCGCAACGTACCGGCGTCGCCGTCGGCGTGCCGCTGCCACGCGTCCAGGAGCAGGTCGACGCCCTTCTCGGGGGTGAGCCGGCCGAAGAACAGGAAGCCGTCGCCGGTGCGGTCGTCGAGCGGGCCGGGGTCCGGGATGCCGTTCGGCTTGATCGCGATCTGCCCGTCGGTGATGCCGAACGTCTTCAGGTGGTCGGCCAGGTGCGGCGCGAGCGCGACGTACCGGTCGACGCTGCGCCAGGTGGGCCGGTGTACGGCCAGCGTGGTCGCCATCACCGCCGACTGCGCGGTGGACCCCCGGTAGCAGGCGTGCCGGATCGCCGGCGTGGGGAAGCGCTTGCCGAGGCAGTCGTGGCACGGATGCCCGTCCCGGAAGTACGTCGCCGCCGCGCACACGTGCCGGTAGTTGTGCACCGTCTGCACGACCGGGACCCCGTGCCGGTGCGCGGTACGGACCACCCACGGGGACAGCAACGGGTACGGGTTGTGCAGGTGCAGCACGTCCGGCCGCTCGCGCCGGATCAGCCCGGCCAGCTCGCGCTGCGCGCCCGCGTTGTAGATCGGCGAGAACGGCAGCAACGCCTTGCGGGTGGCGGGCAGCGCGCCGATGTCGTCGGAGTGGCGCAGCAGCGGCAGCACGGTCACGCCGGCGGCGGTGAGCTGCCGCGACTCCGACTCGACGATCTCGTTCTCCCCGGACGGCTGCGCCGAAGAGTAGAGGTTGTGCGCGATGACAACCTTCATGCCGGTTTTCCCCTGCCCGCTGGCCGATCGGTACGGGACGCCGCTTTGGGCGCCGCCGCCCCCGTTGACGCCGGCGACGACCCGCGTCCCACCTCGGCTCAGACCCTACCGGCCCGTTTTGCCCGACCGGTTGGACGGCGCCGCGTAGACCTGCTGAACTGGACGGATGCCGGAGTTGCCGGAGGTCGCGGCGTTGGCCGCCTACCTCACCGAGCGCGCGGGCGGTCACCGGGTCGAGAGGGCCGACCCGGTCGCGTTCAGCGCGCTGAAGACCTACGACCCGCCGCTGTCGGCGCTGGTCGGCAGGGAGCTGCTCGATGCCGGCCGGCACGGGAAGTTCCTGGACGTGCGGTTCGCCGGCGAGCCGGTGCTGCACCTGGTCGTGCACCTGTCTCGGGCCGGCTGGCTGCACTACCGCGACGCGCTGCCGGCCACCCCGCCGCGCCCCGGCAAGGGGCCGATCGCCCTGCGGGTACGGATCGACGACGGGTCCGGGTTCGACCTGACCGAGGCCGGCACGCAGAAGCGGCTCGCCGCCTACGTCGTGACCGACCCGCTGGAGGTACCGGGGGTCGCGCGGCTCGGGCCGGACGCGCTGGAGGTCTCCCCGGAGCGGTTCGCCGAACTGCTGGGCGCCACGCACCGTCAGATCAAGGGCGTGCTCACCGATCAGCAGACGATCGCCGGCGTGGGCAACGCGTACTCGGACGAGATCCTGCACGCGGCGAAGCTGTCCCCGTTCGCGCTGTCCGACCGGCTCGACGAGGCGGCGGTCGCCCGGCTGTACGAGGCGCTGCGCGGGGTGCTGACCGACGCACTGAAACGAGCGGTAGGGCAACGCTCCGCAACCTTGAAGGCGGAAAAGCGATCTGGAATGGCAGTACACGGCCGGGCCGGACTTCCCTGCCCGGTTTGCGGTGATACTGTCCGTGAGGTGTCGTTCAGCGGCACCAGCCTTCAGTACTGTCCGACGTGCCAGACCTCCGGTCGGCCGCTGGCCGACCGCCGGATGTCCAGGTTGTTGAAGTGATCCGGTGAGCGAGGGGCGGCAGCGCCGCATTCGCCCGACCCGCTTCGGCGGACCGGGTCGGTTGCGGGGCTCGGACGGGTCACGGGGAGTGCACAGCACCACGTGGCACACTGATGGCCCTGACGATCACGGTGCGCGGGGTGCGGGAGGGCACACAGAGGTGACCACGAGCCTCGAAAGGCCGGACACCACACCAGGCCGAGCCAAGACGGAGCCCGCGCCGGTACGAGCGGCGCGGAAGATGTCACCGAACGGGCACGACAACAACGGCATCACCCGATCCTTCTGGCTGCGCGACCGCAAGCGCCGCCCGAGCTGGGACCGGACGTACGCGTTCGTGCTCGCCGCGGTGGAGCTGGTGCTGACCTCGCTCGGCGGCCTCACCTCGATCATGACGACCGAGTACCCGTGGCACGGCTTCAGCGACGGCTTCAGCGGCGACTACCCGCTGGCGATGTTCATCTGGGGCATGGTGGTCCTGCCGCTCGGCTGGTCCATCACGTTCTGGGGCAGCCGAGCCTACGAGCGCCGGTACCTCGGCATCGGGACCGAGGAGTTCAAGCGGGTCTTCCGGGCCGGGCTGATCGTCGTCGCGATCGTGTCGTTCGTCGTGATGGCGTTCAAGACCGACCTGTCCCGGCTGGCGGTCGGCACCGCGCTGCTCACCGCGTTCGGCTACGTGCTGTTCGCCCGTGCCGTCGCGCGCATCGTGCTGTACGTGATCCGCCGCCGCGGCGGCGCCTCCCAGCAGCTGTTGCTGGTCGGCACGCTGCCGGAGGCGATGGAGGTGTACCGGGCGATCACCCGCAACCCCAACGCCGGGCTGGTGCCGACCGGCATCTTCCTCACCGAGGGCCGGGCCGGGGCGCGCGGCGTCGAGGCGCCGGTCCCGCTGTACGCGGGGCGCGACCTGATCGAGGTGGTCGGTGAGATCGGTGCCGACACCATCGCGATGTGCGGGACGGCCCGGCAGGAGGAGGGCGGCCTGCGCAAGCTGGCCTGGCAGCTGGAGGGCACCGGCATCGACCTGGTGGTGGCGCCGCAGCTGACCGACGTCGCCGGCCCGCGGGTGCACATCCGGCCGGTCGAGGGTCTGCCGCTGCTGCACGTGGAAGAGCCGACGATCTCCGGCATCGGCTGGGTGGCGAAGAACATGCTGGACCGGGTCGCCTCGGCGCTCGGTCTGCTGCTGCTGACCCCGCTGTTCGCCGCGATCGCGATCGCGATCAAGATCTCCGACCCCGGCCCGGTGTTCTTCCGGCAGCCGCGGATCGGCCGCGAGGGCAACCAGTTCCAGGTGTGGAAGTTCCGCACCATGTACTGCGACGCGGAGGAGCGGCTCGCGCTGCTCGCCGACCAGAACGAGACCGACGGGCTGCTGTTCAAGATCCGCAACGATCCGCGGGTCATCCCGATCGGCCGGTTCCTCCGCCGCACCTCGCTGGACGAGCTGCCGCAGCTGATCAACGTGCTGTTCGGGGAGATGTCGCTGGTCGGCCCGCGGCCGCTGCCGGCGGAGGACGGCGACTTCCTCGGCGACGTGCGCCGCCGGCTGCTGGTGCGGCCCGGCATCACCGGGCTGTGGCAGGTGTCCGGCCGCTCCGACCTGTCCTGGGACGACGCGGTCCGGCTCGACCTGTACTACGTGGACAACTGGTCGCTCACCTTCGACCTGCTGATCCTCTGGCGCACCCTCGGCGTCGTGCTCGCTCGCCGTGGCGCCTACTGACCCACGGGAGAGCTCGGCCGAGGCGTGACCCCGCGGGAGACTTCGGCCGGGGCCGAAGGGTCCGCGCCCTAGCGTCGCGGTATGACCGAAGCACCCACCGCCGCCCCGGCGGCCCTCGAACCGCGCGCGACGCACCTGACCATCGAGCCGAGCATCCTGTACTTCGGCACCCCGGTGGTGCTGCTGTCCACCGAGAACGCGGACGGCACCGCCAACCTGGCGCCGCTGTCCTCGGCCTGGGCGCTCGGCCGTACCGTCGTGCTCGGGCTCGGTGCGGCCGGGCAGAGCGCCACCAACCTGGCGCAGCGCCCGGACCTGGTGGTCAACCTGCCCGACCCGGCGCTGTGGCAGGCGGTGGAACGGCTCGCCCCGCTCACCGGCCGCGACCCGGTGCCGGCGCACAAGGCCGACCGGTTCCGGTACGAGCCGGCCAAGTTCGCCGCCGCCGGCCTGACCCCGGCGCCGGCCGACCTGGTCGGCCCGCCGCGGGTCGCCGAGTGCCCGCTGCAGCTGGAGGCCCGGGCGACGCGGGTACGGCCGGCCGCGGACGGGTCGTTCGTCGTGGTCGAGGCCGACGTGCTGCGGGTGCACGCCGCGCCCGACATCGTCGTACCGGGCACCGACCACGTCGACCCGGCCCGGTGGCAGCCGTTGATCTACAACTTCCGGCACTACTTCGGCCTCGGCGCCGAGCTCGGGCACACCTTCCGGTCCGAGACGCCGCGCTGACCTGCGGCGCCCCGGGCCGGACCGCGGCGGCGTCGCACCGGCGTACCGCCTCGGCGGTGCCGGCCGGCGGCGAGAATGGCGGCATGGACGAACCCGGTGCGCAGATCCATGCCGAGCATCCGTACGCGACGCCGGCCGGGCAGCGCGATCCGCTGCGCCGGTTCCGGGGCCGGCTGGCGACGCCGGTGACGCTGTGGACCACCGGCACCGGACGCGACCGGGCCGGGCTGACCGTCGCGTCCACGCTGGTCGTCGACGGCGACCCGGCGCGGGTGGTCGGCATGATCGACCCGGACAGCGACCTCGCCGAGGCGATCGAGGCGACCGGCCGGTTCACGGTGCAGCTGCTCGGCGACCGGCACCGGGTACTGGCGGACCGCTTCGGCGGCCTCGCCCCGGCGCCGGGCGGGCTGTTCGCGCAGCAGGACTGGACGGACACCGAGTGGGGGCCGGTGCTCTCCGCGGGCACCAGCTGGCTCGGCTGCCGGTACGACGGGGCGGCGGACGTCGGCTGGAGCCTCCGGATCGACGCGATCGTGCAGCAGGTGACGCTGGCCGACGACGAGCCGATCCTGGTGTACCGCCGGGGCCGGTACCTGACCGTCGGTACACCCTGAGGCGGTGCCGGCCCGGGCGGGAAGAGTAGGCGAGAATGCGGGGGTCCTCCGAACATCGACGGTTTCCGGGACTTTGGTCCCTGCGGTCGACCGCTGCCCCTGATTAGGTTCGATTGCGTGCCCCCGCCGGCTCCCCGCGGCCGGTCGCCGGCACGGATCCGACGCACCAACGGGGGGACGCCCGCCGCTGCCGCGACGAGTGTGGGTGTGCCGACAGGTCGCCGCCAGGGCGGTCGGGTGGTCCGGGGGGACCGAGCACGGTGGGTCCCGGCCGCTCGGCGGCGACCGCCGCCCGCAGATTCGCAGCAACCTTGGAGATAGCGCTTGCCTCCCGCGTGTCTTGCCTCGTCAGGGTCATGATCGCGAGCTGCGGCAGGTGCCCGATCTGTCGGTACTGTCGTCGTGGCGCCATTCGTACCGGGCCAACTGCCCTTACGCTGGGTCCATGGCTTCCACTCCCCCGAACGCGCGCGGCTCCGCCCGGGTCCGCTCCGGCCGGACACCCGGCCGCGAGGGGATGTCGCACGGCACCGTGCCGCGCAGTTACCTGGGCGGGCAGTCCCGCCCCGCCCGTGGCTCGGCCCGACCGCGCAGCGAGGGCGGTGGACCCGGCGGGCCGGGCGGCCCGCGCCGACCCGGCGGTGGTGGCGGCGGTGGCGGCGGCAACCAGTACCGCGGCAAGCGACGGCCGCGCTGGGGCCGGCGCATCCTGGTGATCGTGCTGGCGCTGGTGGTGCTGGCCGGGATCGGCACCGTCGGCGTCTGGGCGTACGCGAGCTCGCTGGACGACAAGCTGCACCGGACCGACGCGTTCGCCGGGCTGACCGGCGGCCGGCCGGCGAAGAAGGTCGACGGCGCGCAGAACATCCTGATGCTCGGCAGCGACATGCGCACCAGCTGGGAGAAGAGCGGCGAGAAGCCGCGCACCGACACGATCATGCTGCTGCACATCGACGCCGACCACGACCACGCCTATCTGGTGTCCATCCCGCGTGACACCTGGGTGTACGTGCCGGAGATGAAGGGCGCCGACGGCGGCGGCACCAACGCGAAGATCAACGCGGCGTTCGCCTGGGGCGGCACCCCGCTGATGGTCAAGACGGTGGAGGGATTCACCGGGGTCCGGATCGACCACGTCGCGATCATGAACTTCCAGGGCTTCCAGGACGTCACCGACGCGCTCGGTGGGGTCCGGATGTACGTGGAGCAGACCATCACGTCGATCCACCCGCCGCACCGCAAGTTCACCAAGGGCTGGCACACCTTCAACGGCGCTCAGGCGCTCGACTACTGCCGCCAGCGCTACCAGTTCCCGACCGGTGACTTCGCCCGGCAGAAGCACCAGCAGCAGTTCCTCAAGGCGCTGCTGAACAAGGCGGCGAGCAGCGGCACGCTGTCCAACCCGAAGAAGCTGAACGACTTCCTGCAGGCGGTCGTCAAGGTGATCCAGGTGGACAAGAGCTTCCAGCTGGTCGACGAGGCGGTGCAGTTCCGCAACCTGCGCAGCAACGACATCACGTTCATGACCAGCCCGAACGACGGCACCGGCACGATGGACGGGCAGAGCGTGGTGCTGTCCAACAAGCAGAAGGCGTCCTCGCTGTACGACGCGGTCACCAACGACACCGTCGCCAAGTGGTTGAAGGAAAACCCGCAGAAGAAGTAACAAGTCGCACTTTGGATACGCAGCGCATCGGCCTCGGCACACAATGACTCGTGCCGGGGCCGACTGCCGCCCCGGCGACGGGGAGGCGGACCGTGGCCGAGGCGCGGACCGGCCGGGGCGGTCGGCGCAGGTCGCCGCTGTGGGCCCGGCTGATGGTGTGGGTGGGCGTGGTGCTCGTGGTGCTGTCCGCCGGCACGATGGCGGCCGGCGCCGTGCTGGAGCACCGGTACGACAGCAGCGTGCACCGGGCGGACCTGATCGACGGATCGGCCGGCCACGAGGTGATCGACGGCGCGTTCGACTACCTGCTGCTGGGCTCCGACAAGCGGCCCACCGACTCCACCGGCGACCCGGGCCGGTCCGACACGATCATGATCGCGCACGTCACCGCCGACCACCGGCACGCGTACCTGATCTCCATCCCGCGCGACCTGTGGGTACCGATCGACGACTGCGGCCAGGGCACCGGGTGCGAGGCGAAGATCAACGCCGCGTACGACTTCGGCGGGCCGAAGCTGACCGCCCGTACGGTGGAGCAGCTCACCGGCGTGGGGCTGGACGGCATGGTCATCGTCAGCTTCCGGGGATTCGACAAGGTGGTCGACGCGCTCGGCGGGATCCGGCTGTGCGTGGACGAGCGCACCAGGTCGATCCACACGGGACGGTTGTTCACCGTCGGGTGCCACCACTTCACCGGTGCCGAGGCGCTCGACTACGTGCGGCAACGCGAGGACCTGCCGGACGGTGACTACGGCCGGCAGCGGCACCAGCAGCAGCTGATCAAGGCGGCCGCCGCGCAGGCGGAGCACGAGGGCCTGCTGTCCAACCCGGCGAAGCTGGACCGGGTGGTCCGGGCGATCGGCGACGACCTGACCGTCGACACCAACGGCGTCGCACTGCCCGACCTGGTCTTCTCGCTGCGCCGCGTCTCCGGCTCGGACATCACCATGCTGCGGCTGCCCGAGATCGACGGGTACTCCTCGGACGGGCAGGCGATCCAGCAGCTCGACGACACCGGACGCAGCCTGTTCACCGCGATCCGCGAGGACGACCTCGACACCTGGGCGGCGGCCCACCCCACCCTGGTCAACAAGAACGCCACCTGACGGCGCGGTATACGTTTCGGGAGACGACCTTCAGGAGGGCTCCCATCGTGTTCGCACCAGAAGTTCCCACCGTGCCGGCGGCCGACGTCCCCCGCGGCGCGTACCTGCTCGACGTTCGGGAGGACGACGAGTGGGCCGCCGGGCACGCCCCGGGTGCCCACCATCTGCCGATGCAGGACGTGCCCGCGCGGATGGGCGAGGTGCCGATGGACGACGACGTGTACGTGATCTGCCGGTCCGGCGGCCGCTCCGCCCAGGTCACCGCGTACCTGCTGGGCAACGGGTTCGACCAGGTCCGCAACGTGGACGGCGGGATGCGCGCCTGGGCCGCCGCGGATCGCCCGCTGGAGGCTGACGGCGGCGAGTCGCCGCGCATCATCTGACCCGCGGCCGCCGACGGCCCGTCTGCCCCGATCCGGTACACCAAACCGGCGTATTTGAGGTATGAGCGGCGAAGTCGCCGCCGCGCGGTTGCGTCCTGCCTGCCGGCCGGCAAGACTGCACCGCGATGGCCGTGGACTTCCCCGTACTGATCGCCGGCATGCTGCGTGCCACCGACGCCGGCCGGCACCCGAAGCCCGCGGTACGGGAGCTGCTCATCGCGCTGTCCGACGCGCTCGGTGCGGCCGGCGCCGCGTTCGCCGTCCCGGGCGAGGGCACCGCCCGGATCGTCGCGGTGAGCCCCGGCGCGGCCTGGTCGCTGGGCCGCACCATCAGCGCGGGCTCCGCTGCGGACCCGCCCGCGGTCGACACCGCCGGCGCGGTCACCGTCGCCGTACCCGACGCCGAGGGCCGCCCGGCCGGTCTGGTGCGCCTGTACCTGCATCCCGACCGGCGGCTCGACCGGGACGCGCAGGACGCGGTACGGCTGGTCGCCCGGGCGCTCGGCGCGGTCTGCCCGCCGGCGATCGACCCGCTGGTCGCCGCGCTCGCCGACGGCCTGGCCGTGGTCGCCGTGGACGGTACGGTCCGCAGCTGGAACCCTGCCGCGCAGGTGATCACCGGTCGCGCCGCGGCGCAGGCGGTCGGCCACCCCATCCCGTTCGCGGTGCCGCCACCGGGCCGGACCGCTGAACTCGACCTCCCCGACGGCCGGGTGCTGTCGGTGTCGTGTACCGCGCTCTCCGGCTCGGCCGACCATGTGGTGACGTTCCGGGACGTCACCGAGGCGCGGCGGCGGGAACGGGCGAAGGACCTGTTCGTCGCCACCACCAGCCACGAGCTGCGCACGCCGGTCACGGTGATCCGCGGGTACGTCGACACGCTGCACCGGCGGTGGGACCGGCTCGACGACGACACCCGCCGCGACCTGGTCCGGGCCATCCACGAGCGCGCCGACCGGCTGGCCGTACTGGTGGACCGGCTGCTGCTGGGGGGCGACGAGGAGCGGGTCGACGCGCTGCTCGAACCGCGTGAGTTCGACCTGCTCGCGGCGCTGTCCGAGGCGGTGGCGCGGTTGGGCCCGGAAGAGGCGGCGCGGCTGCGGCCGGCGCTGCCGGACCGCTTGCCCCCCGCGTACGGAGATCCGGACAGTGTACCCACCGTACTGACCGAACTGGTCCAGAACGCCCACAAATATTCCCCTGGCGGCGGATTGATAACGCTGACGGCAGGTGCGGACGACAACACAGTGTGGTTCGAAGTAGCCGACAGCGGCATCGGGGTACAGCCGGAGGACACCGGTCGCGTCTTCGACCGCTTCTGGCAGGCGGAACGGACCGACCGGCGCCGGTTCGGCGGCGTCGGCCTGGGGCTTTACCTGGTGCGGCGGATCGTGGAGGGCCAGCATGGCTGGGTGTCGTTACGGCGGCGTAATCCGGACGGAACGGTCGCTGAGGTACGGTTGCCTCGCGCAGGCGTGTGACGTGTGGGGAGAGGCGTGAACGTGACAGCTGGCGTTGGGGAGCGTGCTCGGCACACCTTCGTGCCGCACCACGCCCGCGGCGCGAGCCTCGCCCGCACCCACCTGCTGTCCGGCCTCCGGGCCGCCGGCGTCGACGCCGAGTTGGCCGGCGACGCCGTGATGGTGGTCTCCGAGCTGGTCGGCAACGCCGCCCGGCATGCCCGCGCGCTGCGCGACACGCTGATCGAGGTGTCCTGGTCGGTCCTGCCGGACCGGGTTCAGGTGGCGGTCATCGACGGCGGCTCGGCCGAGACGCCGACGCTGCGGTCGGCCGACTGGGATGCGGTCGACGGCCGCGGCCTGCAGATCGTGGCCGCCCTCGCGTCCCGCTGGGGCGTGCAGACCGAGGACGGTCGGCGCCGCGTCTGGGCCGAACTCGTGGCCGCCACCGACGCCGGCCGCCTCGCCATCTGACGACACCGACCCTTCCGGGTGGGCCGCCTGCCGGGGTCACCGGCCCCGGAGTGGCTTCTCGGGGAGCGACCGGTCGGTCGCGTACCGTATGCCGGTTGTGGGTGACCCGGCGTAACCGCCTAGGCTGGCGTGCCGTGAGCAAGCGTCGCCGAAACAGTGCCTCCCGCGCCGAGCGCCGGGAGAAGGTGCGCGACATCTTCGTCGCGCGTCCGTTCGAGGGTCTGGCCAGCGAGGCCGATTGGGTGGCGCTGCGGGAGCTGGTCC
This sequence comes from Actinocatenispora sera, assembly GCF_018324685.1. Classification (NCBI taxonomy): domain Bacteria; kingdom Bacillati; phylum Actinomycetota; class Actinomycetes; order Micromonosporales; family Micromonosporaceae; genus Actinocatenispora; species Actinocatenispora sera. Next base: position 1,360,888 of record NZ_AP023354.1, read on the forward strand.
CCGCGGCGACCGCGCCGCTGCAACTGTCCGCCGAGTACGCCGCGAAATACCCGGACCGGCAGGTCGTCCTGGCCACCGTGCTGCCGATGGCCTGGCCGGCGATGGTCCGCGGCGATGGCACGATCCTCGTCGGGCTGCAGCGCCAGTTCCAGTCCGGCGACGTCAGCCGCGACATCGCCGCCTCCCTGCTCAGCGCGCTGGACACCGAGGTCGGCCAGACCGTCGGGGTACCGGCGCTGCCCGGCCCCGGCCCGCGGCTGCAGGACGTGCTGGTCGACGGACCGCTCGACGTGACGATCGAGACCGGATTCGAGTTCTGGATCGCCCCCGGCGCCGACGAGGACCCCACCGTCAAGGCCAGCCTCGACCAGGCCAACGAGTCCATCTACCCCACCGAACACCTCACCGCGGCGCCCGGCGCCTACTGGTGCCGGGTACCCGACAAGGCGCACGTGCGCTGGGTACTCGCCGAGGACGAGGACCCGGCGCTCGACGCGCTGGCCAAGCTCGCCGCTGCCGGCGCGCTGACCCTCGGCGACGGCACCCGGTTCGCCGGGATGTTCCGCGCCCACGGGCTGCTCGTACCGGTGTGGGACGTGCCCATCGACCGGCCCGGCGCCGACTGGGAGGAGCCGCTCGCCGCGGTACGCGACGGGTACCAGCGGCACCTGGACGCCGCCGAGCCGCTGACCGCGGAGGAACGGCGGTCGCGCCAGGGTCTGCTGGGGCGTCAGTTCACCCTGCGCTGAAAAGGGGGGTGGGGCACCTCTTTGCGCTGAGGTGCTCCCGAAGCGCCGGTGCCCGGCTCGCGCGCGTTGCTGGCGGCGTCCCCCTGTTCGCGCTGCGTGCGCTCGTGCTGGTGGTGTAAAGGCCACCTCTGTTCCTTCTTTCACCCCTCGTGGGGGAACCGTGGGGAGCGGGCTTCGCCCCTCCCCACACCCCTCCCCATCAAGGGGGCAGTCGCCCCTTGACAATCCCCCACCGGAAAACCAGTGATCAGGAAGGACGCCGCCTGGCCGCTTCGGAGCTACGGGGTGTCGGTGCGGCCTACCCATCGCCGCCGAGCCCGCCACGCCAAGCCAACCCGCTTGTGGGCCGCCAGGACACGAAGCGACGCGACGCGTTGCGAGGCGGGCGTTGCCGTGATGGACATGCCCGGCCGGTTCCCCGGTCTTCTTCGACGCACGCTTGGCGTCGATGGGCATCGTCACCGGGCCTGCCAAGGGGATGGCCAAGGGGAATCCCCTTGGCGGGGAAGGAGCGCGAGGAGGGGGCGAAGCCCTCTCCTCGCATTCCCCACGCGGGGTCAAAGCGTGAACAGAGGTGGCCTTTACCCCCGCACGCCGAGCGCGCAGCGGCGAACACGGGGCTCACTCCGCACGCCGAGCGCGCAGCGGCGAACACGGGGCTCACCCCGTACCCCGCACGCGTAGCGGGGTCGGAGGGGCGGCGACGAGCGGGCATCGGCGCGTCGGGGGTGTACCTCGGCGCGTAGAGGTGCTGGTGTGGGCTAGCGGGTGAGGAGCAGCTTGCCGAGGTGGGAGTTGGACTCCATGACGCGGTGGGCTTGGGCGGCGTCCGGGAGCGGGAACGTGTCGGCGATGACGGGGCGGACCGCGCCGGCGGTGACGAGCGGCCAGACGTGGGTACCGACCTCGCCGACGATGGCGGCCTTCTCGGGCAGCGGCCGGGCGCGCAGTCCGGTGACGGCGAGCGAGGCGTTGCGGGCCATCAGCAGGCCGAGGTCGAGCTCGGCGGTACGGCCGCCCTGGAAACCGATGACGACCAGCCGGCCGTTGCGGGCGAGCGCGGTGACGTTGCGGGTCAGGTACTTGGCGCCGATGTGGTCCAGGACGACGTCGGCGCCGTGTCCGCCGGTGGCGTCGGCCAGCGCGGCGACGAAGTCGGTCGTCGTGTAGTCGAACACCTCTTCGACGCCGAGGTCGCGCAACGCCTGGTGCTTGACGGTACGGGCGGTCGCGTACGGGATGGCGCCGAGGGCGCGGGCGAGCTGGATGGCGAAGGTACCGATGCCGCTGCCGCCGCCGTGCACGAGCAGCGTCTCGCCGGCGCTCAGGCGGCCGACCTGGACCAGGTTGGACCAGACGGTACAGGCGATCTCGGGTAGCCCGGCCGCGTCCCGCAGCGAGACTCCGGCCGGGACGGGCAGCACGGTGTCGGCGGAGACCGCGACGCGCTCGGCGTACCCGCCGCCGGGCAACAACGCGCACACCTCGTCGCCGAGCTGCCAGTCGGTCACGTCGGCGCCGACGGCGAAGATCCGGCCGGAGCACTCCAGGCCGAGATACTCGGGCGCGCCGGGCGGCGGCGGGTAGAGCCCACGCCGCTGTTGGATGTCGGCCCGGTTGACGCCGGCCGCGACCACCTCGATGACGACCTCGCCCGGCCCCGGGGTCGGGTCCGGCACCTCGGCCCAGTCGAGTACCTCGGGGCCGCCGTCCGCGTTCCTGATCACCGCATGCACGCCGCCACCGTACCGCCGCGGGGGTGGCCGGTCCGCGCGGAGTGCGGCCGGCGACGTTCTAAGCTCGGCGACCGTGGAGACCATCGAACGTCGGGACACGCCGCGCGGCGAGCTGGTGTTGCGCCGGGACGAGCAGACCGGCCGGTACGAGATCATCAGCAACGGCACGTTCCTGATGGACACCTCGGACGGCCGGTCCGAACGGCTGCTGGTGACCGAGGCGCTGGCGGCGAGGACCGCGCCGCGGCGGCTGTTGATCGGCGGCCTGGGGGTCGGGTTCTCGCTGGCGCAGGCGGTGGCGGACGGGCGGCTGACCGAGATCACCGTACTGGAGCGGGAACCGGTGGTGCTGGAGTGGCAGCGCACACACCTGTCCCGGTTCTCCGGCGACGCGTTGGCCGATCCGCGCGTCACCGTACTGGTGGCCGACCTGGTGCGGTGGTTGGCTGCCGATGCGCCGGCCGACCGGTACGACGCGATCTGCCTCGACATCGATAATGGTCCACAGTGGACGGTCGTGCCGGGAAACGCCGCGCTGTACGACGTGGCGGGCCTCACCGCTGCCCGGGCCGCGCTCGCGCCCGGCGGTACCCTCGCGGTGTGGAGTGCGGCGGCGGTACCGGCGTTCGAGGCGACACTCGGCGAGCTGTTCGACCAGGTACGGGTGCTGCCGGTCGAGGTGGCCCGCGGCGAACCGGACGTCGTCTACCTCGCCCACCGCGCCGCCTGACGGCATCACATCGACCATCACTGCATCGATGCCAGAATGCGGTCGAGTGTCCGGCGTCCCATCCGGCTCATCGCCGGGTTACTCACGACGTAGTACCAGACGGCACCCATCGCCTGTTGGAACGCCCACGCCTTGCCCCGCTCCCACTCCAGATCGTCACAGGCCAGCGCTCGCCGGAGCACGTCCCGCGGGCCTGACTGCAACAGGTGCCAGGCAGCGACCAGATCCAGCGCCGGGTCGGCCGCGGCGAAGCCGCCGGTGTCGAGTACGCCGCTGAGCCGGCCTTCCGCGACCAGCACGTTGCCAGGAATCAGGTCGCCATGGCTCATCACGTCGGCGCTGGTGCGTGGCAGCTCGCGAAAGTGGCTCCACAACTGGCGCAGCCGGGGCACGTCGAGCAGCTCCGTACTGTGCTCGAAGCACTCCGCCATCCAGTCGTCGTGGTGCGCGAGAATGCCGCCACGACCCTCGCCGCTGAACAGCCGCCCCCGCGTCTCGGCCCCCCGCAGGGACGCGATGAAGGCCGCAAGGTCCTCGGCAAAAGCGGCCGACCCGCTCGGGTCGGCATCTGTGGCGACCGTTCCCGGCAGCCAGGTCTGGACCGACCATGGCATGGGGTAGCCCGCTCCGGGCTCGCCCAGCGCGACGGGTTCCGGGGCGGGAAACCGAGACACGTGCGCCAGTTCCGCGCTCGCCCTCGCTTCCTGTTCCAGTACCGCCAGCGTCTCGGCAGGATCGGCCAGGCGCAGCGGGAATCGCGCAGAGAGGTCGGTCCCGATGCGGAAGATGGCGTTGACCGTCCCTGTCGATGCCAGGGGTCGGATCGTCTCGCCGCTCCAGCGCGGGAACTGTTGTCGGACCAGGGCCGCGACGATTTCGGTGGTCACGTCCAGTTGGTCAGCGTGCATGGTCACTTGCGCAGGCCCTTCCACCGGCTCGATTCGAAACGCCGGGAGCAGGCTAGGCCAACCGCGACGACAGCCGGTATGGATTTACGCTGGAGCTACGGCGACCCTCAGTCCGCCAGCAGGGACTGGCCCCAGTACTCGTGGTCGCCGACGCCGCCCGGGCACGCGTACAGCCCGGAGCCGACGTGCGTGATGTACTCGTTCAGCGCGTCGTGCGCGCTCAACTTCCGTTGCAGCGCAACGAACTGCGACCGCGGATCACGCTGGTAGCAGAGGAAGAACAGGCCCGCGTCGAGCTCGCCGGACGAGGCGATCATCCCGTCGGTGTAGTTGTACGCGCGGCGCAGGATCTGCACGCCGCCGTTGTTCTCCCGGGCGGCCAGCCGCATGTGCGCGCCGACCGGGATCGTGGGCGAGCCGTCCGGGTTCTTCGCCGCGAAGTTCGGCTTGTCGAACTCGCTGCCGCCGGTCAGTGGCGCCCCGGTGTACTTGTGCCGGCCGAAGACGTTCTGCTGGTCGGTGAGGAAGTCCCGGTCCCACGCCTCGATCCGCATCCGGATCTTGCGCGCCACCAGGTAGCTGCCGTCCCGCATCCACTTCTGGTCGGTGTCCGCGCCGACGAACACCCAGCGGTCCATCGTCTTGGCGTCGTGGATGTTGCGGGTGCCGTCCTTGAACCCGAACAGGTTGCGCGGTGTCTCCTGCTTCGCGCTGGTCGACGCGGCCCGCCCGAAACCGAGCTGCGACCAGCGCATGACCACGGTGCCGCGGCCCAGCCGGGCCAGGTTGCGGATCGCGTGGAATGCGACCATCGGGTCGTCCGAGCAGGCCTGGATGGCGACGTCGCCGTTGCTGTTCTCGGTGTCCAGGTTCTCTCCGGCGAACTTCGGCAGGTCGGCGAGCGCCGCCGGGCGCTTGGCCGCCAACCCGAACCGCTGGTCGAACAGCGACGGGCCGAACCCGATCGTCACGGTCAGGTTCGCCGGCTTGCTGCCGAACGCCTCGCCGGTGTCCGCCGGCGGTGCCGTGCCGAGCTTGTTCTCACCCGGTACCGGCTTGCCCTCGCACATCGCGCGGGCTGCCGCCGTCCAGGTTTTCAGCAACTCGCGCAGCGCGTCCCGGTTCTGCGCCGGGGTCCCGTCGACGGTCAGGTCGTACGCGGCGAACGCCAGCCGGTCCTGCTGGGCGGTGGCGATCCCGGCCTGCCGGGCGCCGCCGAACGCCACCATCGCCGGTGCTTCGGTCGGCGCGTCGGCGTCCGAACCGCACGCGGTCAGCGTGCCCGCCGCGGTACCGGCCACGGCCGCGGTGCCGAGCGTCAGCAGCCCGCGGCGCGAGGTACGAAACCGGTCCGTCATCGGCGATCCCTCCCCAGAACGTCCACTGTGGACGGTCAGCCCGTCACCTTCGCGGCGACCTGGGACAGCGGCTCGGCGAGCGCGTCCACCTGCTGCGTCAGCGTCCGGCGCTGCGCCTGCGTCACCGTCGAGTAGTCCACGTACTTCGTTCCGCTGTAGTCGCCCGCGAGCGGCTTCAGCGAGTCGAACACCTGCGCGTACGCCGAGTCGACCTTCTTGGCCAGCGCCGGGTCGATCTTGTCCAGCGCCGGCTTGAGCAGCTCGAACGCCTTCTGCCCGCCGGTCACGTTCGCCTCGAAGTCGGTCAGATCCGTGTGCGAGTACCGGTCCTCCTCGCCGGTGATCTTGCTGGACGCCACCTCGTTGAGCAGTTCGGTGGCGCCGTTGGCGAGCTGCGCCGGCTGGTACTTCGCGGTCGCCACCAGCTTCTTCAGCTTCGCGACGTCGGCGTCCAGCTTGTCCGCGACCGGCTTCATGCCCTTGGTGGACTTGTCCTGCCAGAGCGCCTTCTCGATCCGGTGGAAGCCGGTCCACTTGCTCGGGTCGGTCACGTCGTTGGCGCGCGCGTCCACGTCCGGGTCGAGGTTGCCGAAGCTCTCCGCGACCGGCTCGACCTCCTCGTAGTAGTACCGCGCCGACGCGTACAGCTGTTTCGCCCTGGCGATGTCGCCGGCCCGGACCGCGTCGGTGAACTTCTTCGTCGCCGGTACCAGCTTGTCGACCTCGGCGACCACGTAGTCGTGGTACCCGGTGGTCGCCGACGCGAGCGCCTTGCGTACCGCCGGGTCCTGGCTGGCGTCCGCCGCGGTGCCGGTGACCGTGAGGTTCCAGTGCTCGGTCTTCGCGTTCGGGCAGTAGATCTGGTACTTGCCGGCCTTGAGCTTGAGGGAGAACGTGCCGGACAGCCCCGGCGTCAGGTTCTCCTTCTCGCCGACGATCACCCCGTGCTGCAGCAGTTCCGCCTCGCTGACCTTGCTGGCGTTCTCGTTCTTCACCTGGAACGTCACCGCGCCGGCCTTGATCTTGGCCGGGGACGGCTTGCAGCCGCCGTCGGTCAGCGACACCTTGACCGTCGTCGCGCCCTTCGCGGCGGCGTCGTCGCCGCCCTTCTGGCAGCCGGTGGCGAGCAGGCCGACGGCGACCAGCCCGGCCGGTACGCCGACGCTCAGCGCGCGCAGCGATCGGGGTCGAGGCATGACGGGGTACTCCTTGGGATGTCGTGTTCGAGGGGCGTGTTGCTCAGGCCGCGTCGACGGGCGCCGGCGCCGGCTGGGTGGACTTCTTCGCGGCGGGTGCCTTCCGGCGCCGCGGCCAGGCGACGTAGCACAGCATCGGTACCGCGTACACCAGCCAGCCGATCGCCTCGATCACCGCCGGCCGAGCCTGCCAGCCCAGTACGCCGGTGAACAGCGACTCCAGCACGGTGCCGGGCCGTACCAGCCAGGTCAGGTCGACGGCCGTGGCCTGGCCGACGTTGAGCCAGCCGGCCTCGTGCGCGGTGTGCAGCGCGGTCATCACCAGCCCGGCGGCGACCAGTACCAGCACCAGCCCGGTGGCGGTGAAGAACCGCGCCATGTTGAGCTTCACGCCGCCGCGGTAGATGCCGTACCCGATGGCGAGGGCGATCAGGATGCCGAGCACCGCGCCGATCGTGCCGGTCGCCACGCTGGTGGAGTTCTGCAGTACCGAGACGAGGAAGACCGAGGTCTCGAACCCCTCGCGGAGCACGGCGAGGAACGCCATCGCGACCAGCGCGCCCGCCGACCCGCGGGCCAGGGCGTCCGACGCCGCGCCCTCGAGGTCGCGCTTCATGTACCGGGCGTGCTTGGACATCCAGAGGATCATGAAGGTGACCATGACGACCGCGAACAGGCCGATCACGGTCTCCATGCCCTCTTGGGCCTGTTGCGGGAGTTCCTGCGACAGGGTGACCAGCCCGACGCCGATCAGCAGGCAGAGCACGACCGCGGCGGCCACGCCGATCCACATCTGCCGTAGCGCGTCGCGCCGGCCGTTCCGGCCGAGGAACGCGGCGATGATGCCGACGATCAGCGCCGCCTCGAGCCCTTCGCGCAGACCGATCACCAGCGTCGGAATCACCGCTGTCGCGCCTCCTTGCGCCGACGTGTGTGGTTCGCCCGTCCGGTATCGACCGGCGGCGATGGGCGAGCACCGCCCGCTCAAACGAGGTCAGGCTAGCCTAACTATCTCGACAGTACAACGTGGGGGTGCTGTGACGGCGCACTCCGTGACCTGCGGCCGCTCGCGGTCCGCGCCGCGACGCTGCAAGACTCGTACCCAGGCGGGACGATCTGGGGGGTATGCATGGGCGGGCACGAGCCGGTCGCCGAGGTCTGGCGCGGTGACTTTCTGGAATCCGAACACCACGGCTCGGTGGTGGCGCTCGACGCCGACAACCGACCGGTACTTGCCGTCGGCGCGCCCGACGTCCCGGTCTACCCGCGCTCCTCGAACAAACCGATCCAGGCCACCGCGATGCTGCGCGCCGGCCTCGAGCTGGACGGCGAACTGCTCGCCCTGGCCAGCGCCAGCCACTCGGGCGAGCCGTACCACCTCGACGGCGTGCGGCGCATCCTCGCCGGCGCCGGCCTCACCCCCGACGACCTGCAGAACACGCTCGGGCTGCCGCTGTCGACCGAGGCGCTCGCCGCGCACTACGCCGCCGGCCGCGGCCCCGAGCGCATCACCATGAACTGCTCCGGCAAGCACGCCGCGATGCTCGCCACCTGCGCCACCGCCGGCTGGCCGACCGAGAACTACCTCGACCCGGGCCATCCGCTGCAACGTGCCGTCCGCCGCACGCTGGAGGACCTCGCCGGCGAGCCGGTCGCCGCGGTCGGTGTCGACGGCTGCGGCGCGCCGCTGTTCGCGGTGTCGCTGGCCGGGCTGGCCCGCGCGTTCGGCCGCATCGCCACCGCACACTCCGGTACCCCGGAGGGCCGGGTCGCCGCCGCCATGCGCGCGCACCCCGAGTACGTCGGCGGTACCGGGCGGGACGTCACCGAGCTGATGCGCCTCGTGCCGGGGTTGATCGCGAAGGACGGCGCCGAAGGCGTGTACGCCGCCGCGCTGCCGGACGGCCGCGCCGCCGCCCTCAAGATCGCGGACGGCGCCGGCCGCGCCCGCCCGCCGGTACTGGTCGCGGCGCTGCGCGCGCTCGGTGCCGACCTCACCGCCGTGGATGCCCTGCCGGCCGAGACCTCGCTGGCCGCCCCGCCGGTACTCGGCCACGGCGAGCCGGTCGGCGAGATCCGCCCGGCCCAAGCTCTGGCGCCGCGCAGCATCGCCCGGCCGTGACGGGCTGGCCGTTCGACGCCCGGCGGCTTGCCCGGCCGTGACGGGCTGAGCGTTCGGCACCGGCGGCTCGCCCCCGCCCGGTGGCGCACCCCGCCGGGCCCGACCAGGTCGATGCCTGACGGTTTGGCCAATCTGGGGAACTCTGGCAACCGATACCGGGCCATTCGGACACCTTCCTCTCCGTAGTGTTCACATTGCTCGACGTGGTTTGCGTCGTAGGGGAGAAGAGCATGCCGCGCGTGACCGGCCGATGATCCGACCGCTGACCAGACTTGTTCGTACCCGCGTCGCGATCCTGGGCTGCGTCCTGCTCACCGCGGCGCTGGCCGGGGTGGCGAGCCATCCGGCCGGTACCGCTGCGGCGCCGGCCCGCGCCACACCGGAGACGGTGCCCGGCTCACCCGGCAGCCCGCAGCCGCCGAGCCCGGTGTTCACCGAGAACTTCGAGAACCGCCAGTCGACGCTGCCCGTACGCCTGGCCGACTACACGGGCACGACCGGCATGACGTACACGGCCGACCCGCCCTGGCCCGTCAACTGCAACGGGTGGATCGCCGCGTTCGACGACCCGCCGGGCACCAACTCCGCGGTGGCGCCGCAGGTACGGGACTGCACGCCGCTGCCGGGCGAGCCCGGCTCCTCGGGCCAGACCGCGTGGAACCAGGTGCGCCAACTCTCCCGGGCGCTCGGCCAGCTGAACGGGTCCACCGACCCGAACGCCGACCACGCCGTCAGCGCGTACACCAACGGACCGGTGAACAACGGAAACCCCGGCGCCGACAAGGTCGAGTTCCACACCGAGCAGCCGATCCCGATCACCGCCCGCGGCCGGTTCCTGACGTTCTCCGTGAACGCCGCCGAAACCGGCTGCACCGCCAACCACAACCACGCCCTGCTCAACTACTTCCTCGTCGACGGCACCACGTCGATCCCGGTGAACGACCAGCCGATCGACCCGTGCACCAGGGGAACCCAGGTCTCGCCCGGCTACTTCGCCGGCACCTTCACCTGGGACGAGCCGTTGCTGTTCACCGGCGACGCGGTCGGCCTGAAGATGGTCAACGCGCAGGGCAGCGGGAACGGCAACGACCACGCCTTCGACGACATCCGGCTGCTCGACGTGACGCCACAGCTGGGCAAGTCCTTCACCCCCGACCGCACCGAGGTCGACGGCAGTTCGGTGCTGACGCTGACCATCACCAACACCGACGACCTGCTCGCCAAGGAGGGCTGGCCGTTCACCGACACGCTGCCCGCCGGGCTGACGCTCACCACCCCGGCGGACGCCAGGACCGACTGCGCCGCCGGTACGGTGCACGCGACCGACGGCGGGTCGAGCATCGGGATCACCGGCGGCGCGCTGTACCGGCGGGGTCGGTTGGTCCCGTCGGCCCGGGCCGGCGTCGGCGCGCCCGACGATCCCACCCCGGTCGGGCACTTCTTCGTCGCCTTCGACCAGCCGGCGCCCGCCGGCGAGCCCGGGTACGGCCCGTTCATCGTGGTCACCTCCGCGCACTCGGAGGCGATCTCGGACTGGGCGGGCTCCGGCGACGCGGTCGTCGGCATCCGCGGGCCGCTCGGCGAGGACGGCCGGATCGGTACCGCGGGAGCCAGGATCTCGCACGGCTGCATCCGCCTGCACGACCGGTCGTTGCGCCGGCTGAAGGGGGTACCGCCCGGCACCCCGATCGACGTGCTCCGCTGATCTCCGTACCGCCCAGGCGGGCCGGGTTCGGTGCCGCCGCTCGGGCCGCCCGCCCGGCCGGCCGGCCCCGCACGGGGCCCGGTGAGACGCCCCCTGGTACCGCACGGCATCGCCCGGCCATGACAAACTGGATCCGGCGCCGCCCGCGGCGCCTCGGAGGGCTCGCCTAGTGGCCGATGGCGGCGGTCTTGAAAACCGCTAGGGCGGTATCCCCGTCCTCGTGGGTTCGAATCCCACGCCCTCCGCTCATCGGGCAAAACGCCCCTCTAGCCCCGGGCCGGCGCCGGCCCGGGATCCGGGGCCGTCAGCGGGCGGGTACGGCGGTCGCCGGCGCGGCGAGGTGGCGGGTCGGGCGGCGAAGGTGCCAGGCGACGGCGGCCAGGGCGGCGATCGCCAGGCACAGCACGGTTTCCAGGGCGGCGCCACCGGTACCGATGGGCGGCATGATCGCGTCGCTGAAGTTCCACGCCGCGTGCAGCACGATCGCGGCCCAGACGCCGCCGCGCAGGTGCTCGGAGACGAACAGCGCCAGGTACGTGATCGGGTAGACCATCACGAAGAACAGCGCGCCCTGGATCGTGAACAGGCCCGTGCTGTGCTGACCGGTACCGACGAGGAGGAACAGCGGCAGGTGCCACAGTCCCCAGGCGGTGCCGAGCACCGCGACGGTGCTGCCGCGGCCGAGGCGATCGCGCAGCCGCGGCTGGGCGTACCCGCGCCAGCCGAACTCCTCCGACAGCGGCCCCGACACGAGCGTGTACGCCAGCGCACCGAGCGGACCGCCGACACCGGCCACGACGACTCCGGCGTGCCGGACGAGCTGCGGCACGTCGCCGCCGTGGAGGAGGAGGGCGGCGAGTACCGGTGCGGCGGCGCCGAGCAGCAGGGCCGCGATCGGCCACAGGCCGAGCCGGACGCCGGAGGGCCGGCGGCGCCTCCCACCGGCCAGCCACAACACCAGTGCGGCCAGCGAGGGACCGCTCGCCGCGAAACCGAACACCATTTGCGCGGGGCCGTGGTTGACATCCACCCGTAGCACCGCGAGCACCAGCCACGGCACCCACGACAGGCCCAGACACACCAGCGCGAACGGCAGCAGCCGCCGCAGACTCGTTCTCAGCACGGTCATCTCCCTCGTTCGGCGTACCAGGATCACTCTGGCGTCCGCGAGGGCAGGCGGCCATGGCGGTAGCCGGACGACCGCGGCGGGGCTAGCCGGACGAGCGGGGCGGGGCTAGCCGGACGAGCGGGGCGGGGGCTTCCCCCCGACGTCGAGCCGCCGCGCGACACTCGACGTCGACGGGTGCCGCGCGGTGGATCGGTTACTGGCCCGAGTCTGCGGTACCGATGTCGACGAGCCAGGCGATGCCGTAGCGGTCGACGCAGGCACCCATCTCGTCGCCCCAGGGCTGCTTCTCCAGCGGAACGGTGATGGTGCCGCCGGCCGACAGCGCCTCCCAGTACCGGCGCAGGTTGGCGGCGTCCGCGGCCGGGCCGCTGATGCTGATCGAGATGTTCTGCCCCGGCCGGTACTCCATGCCGGGCGGGGTGTCCGCGGCCATCAGGTGGAAGCCCGTCGGTGTCTCGAGCTGGCTGTGCATCACCTTGTCCGCGGCCGGGCCGGTGTCGCCCATGTCGCCGAACGTGCTCACGGTCAGGTCGCCGCCGAGCGCGCTCCGGTAGAACTCCATCGCTTCGCGGGCGTTGCCGTCGAAGCTGATGTACGGGTTGAGGTTCGAGGTCATCGCGAGATCTCCCTCGCTGTCGAGTGACGTGTGCGTGCGTGCGTGTGCCGGAGCCGGCACGCCGGCCGGCCCCGCTCCCGGGGCCGCGCGGGCCAGTGGCCCCGGCGCCGATCCTGCCAGTACGGTCCGGCACCGCGGGCCGGATCGAGCGATCGTCCGCACTATTGTCAGCCCATGTGGTTGACGGTGGTGGGTTGTTCCGGCTCGGCGCCGTCGGCCGATTCGGGGTGCTCGTGCTATCTGGTCGAGATGGACGGCTTCCGGCTGGTGCTGGACACCGGTTCCGGCTCGGCTGGCCCGTTGCAGCGCTACGTGGCGCCCGCGGACGTCGACCTGGTGGTGCTGTCGCACGCCCACTCGGATCACTGGGTCGACCTCACCCAGCTCTGGTACCTGCGGGAACGCTCCAGTGACCGGCCGCTGGAGGTGGTCGGGCCGAGCGACCTGCCCGAGTTCGTGTACGCCGAGGCCGAGACGATGCACGCCCGCCGCGCCACCGCCGAGCCGTTCTGTGCCGGCCCGCTGACGATCCGGCAGGCGGCGGTACCGCATGGCGAGTGCTGGGCGACCCGGGTCGGCGATGTGTTGTGCTACACCGCGGACAGCGAGCCGTGTACGGCGCTGGACGAGCTGGCGGACGGCTGCCGCGTGGTGCTGGCCGAGGCGAGCGGGTTCGACGCGGCCGGGCCGCTGCGTGGCCACCTGACCGCCGGTGACGCCGGCCGGCTCGCCCGGCGTTCCGGCGCCGAACTGTTGGTCCTCACCCACCTGCGGTCCTGGCAGGAGGCGCCGGCGCTGCTCGCCGAGGCCGCCGCGATCGCCGACTGCCCGGTCGTCCTAGCGGCCCCCGGCCTACGCGTAGCCCTCTGACCACCGCCCACGCCGTTGATCACCGCCGCCACCGTTGATCAGCGCCGCCACCGTTGATCAGCGCCGCCACCGTTGATCAGCGCCGCCACCGTTGATCAGCGCCGCCACCGTTGATCAAGGGATTCGTGCACATCGTCGGGGAACGACGTGACGCGATCCCTTGATCAACACCAACGGCCCTTGATCAACAACTTCGGCCCTTGATCAACGGACGGGTGGGGCAGCGGTCAGTGGTTGACCTTGAACCAGGGTTGGGTCCAGCCGAGGTAGGGCTTGCCCCACTTCTGCTTGATCTCCTTGATCGTGGTGGTGGTGTACGTGCCGTTGCCGTGGATGTCGTTGGAGACGAACTTGCCGCCACCGATCGAGATCATCACGTGCCCGGCGCCGCCGCCGAAGAACGCCAGCCCGCCGGCCGGGACCTTCGTCGACCCGGCGTGCTTGTACTTCTTGGGCACCTGGGTCCAGTGCACGTACGCGGTGGTGGAGCCGGACGCCGAGAAGCCGTACGCGAGGGCCACGATGTGGTCGCACCGCCGGTAGTAGCCGCTGTGGTACCTGGTGGTGCGGTGGTTCTTGGCCCAGGTGACCGCCTTGGCGCAGCCGCGCGGGTCACCGGTGCCCTTGGTCGAGCACTTCGTCGAGGTGGACGAGGAGCCGCACAGCTTGGCGACCCGGCCGTCCGAGCCGGTGTAGACGTAGGTGTCGCTGACGTAGCCGCCGGAGACCCTGTCCCACAGGTCGCTCGTGCCGTACCTGCCGGTGACCTTGTCGCCGTGGGTCTGGCAGCTGATGCTCACCGTGGCGCCGTTGCGCACCGAGCCGACGATCTTCGAGCTGGTGTGCGGCCCGGACCGGACGTTCAACGACTTGCCGCTGCTGGTGTGCACGGTCGCGGCCGACGCCTGCCCGGCGACGAGTACCGCCGCCAGCGCTGCCGCGCCGACCAGGCCGGCCCGGGTGACGAGTCGGCGCATCGACCGGGGGTGACTGGATCTGCTCATGGGTTCCTCCACATCGCAGCCGAAGCACGACGACCCGCCCGTACCGACCCAGGGTCGGAAGGGCGGGCCGTGTCGGCAGCGTAGGAGAAGGATCTGCCTGATTTCTCCAGTGTCGGCGGGGCAGTCGGGCCGGCCCGTCACGGCAGGGTCAGCCCGGCGTCACCGTCAGTCGAGCATCAGGTTGTAGTAGGCGCTGACGAGGCAGAGGGCGACCGCGGCCAGGGTCACCACGGTGTAGCCGATCCGTCCCGGCAGCCGCCACCAGCGACGTACCCAGGCGAGTACCGAACCGGTGAGCAGCAGGGCGGTGAACCCGAACGTGACGCGCAGCAGGACCGGTGCGGCGTGCAGCACGGCGGAGTCGTTCAGCGTGATGTGCTCGTTCAGGGCCGCCGCGTCGCTCATCACCATGGCGAACAGTGTCAGGAACGCGAACGCCGACACGGTGGCGCCCCAACCACCCCAGCGTGCCAGGTTCGCCAGCAGCCCGGCGCGGCGTTGCACGATCGCCGCGATCGGCCAGGCGACCAGCGCGTACGCCAGGATCAGGATCGCGGCGATGAGCAGCTCCAGGTGCAGCATCGGCGCCTGGTACCAGGCGAGCCGCTGGTAGGCGGCGCTCGGGCTCTCGGAGTCGAGCAGCACGTCGCCGTCGAAGGCCAACCGCGCGTCCCCGTCGCGTTCGGCGAAAAGCCCGTGCCCCAACGGAATCCAGTGCTGCTCGGACACCGCCGGGTTGTCCGACAGCCCGGTGGTGGTCAGCTCGTCGTCGTGCGCGGTGACGGTTACCGGCGACACCAGCTGGGTCACCTTGGTCAGGTCGTGGTGGTTGTAGCGGGTGGTGCGATAGCTGCCGGCGTAGCGGGACAGGTCGCCGTCGGCGTGCCGGGTCGGCGTCGCCGGGTGCCGGTCCGGGTGCAGTGCCTCGACGACCCGGTCGACCAGTTCGCGCCGCGCGTAGCCGCCGCTGTTGTCCACCCCGTCGCCGTTGTACGCGACGTAGATGCCGAGGTCGTCGTCCGGCAGCAGCGCGACGTAGTCGTGATAGCCGGGCACGTCGCCGTCCTTGGCGATCACCCGGGTGCCGTCGTGCGGGTGCTCCTCGTAGATCAGCCCCATCCCGGGCAGCCGCTTGTCCGGCGTGAACTGCCGGTGCAGCAACGGATTGCCCGGCCGCAGCTGCTCGATCAGGTAGCGGCCGAGGTCGGTCGGTACCGCGGTGACGTTCGGGCCGGCCGGGGTCAGCGGGCCGCGCTGCCCGCCGGTGGCGACGGTGCCGTCGCTGCGGTACCCGGTGGCGAGGTGCTCGGTGCCGTTGGTCAGGCTGGTGTGCCGCATCCCGAGCGGCGCCAGCACGTGCTCCTGCACGTACCGTTCGTACGACTCGCCGGACACCCGCTGCACGAGGTAGCCGGCGAGCGCGACGCCGTAGTTGTCGTACGAGGCAAGGGTTCCCGGCGGGCGCACCCGCGCCGGCTGGTGCTGGGCCAGCCACGGCCCGAGCTTCGGCACCGGCGTACCGGCCGGGGTCGCGACCCCGAGCACCTGATCCTCGAACCCGGAGGTGTGCGTCAGCAGGTTGCGCACCCGGACCGGCCGTCCCGGGTAGCTGTCCCGGATGCGGAAGTCGAGGTAGGTGTTGACGTCCGCGTCCAGGTCGAGCTTCCCGGCGTCGACCAGCTGCTGCACCGCGGTCGCGGTGAACAGCTTCGTCACCGAGCCCAGGTAGAAGCGGGTACGGGCCGGGTCGACCGGGGTGCGCCGGCCCGTGTCGGCCACGCCGTAGCCCTTCGCGTACACCTGCTTGCCGTCGGCGACGACGACCACGGCGGCGCCGGGGATGTGGTCCTTGGCCAGCTGTGCGGTGATCACCCGGTCGGCGGTGCGGGCGACGGTCGTCGTGGTGTCGTCGGCGCGCGCGGGCGTCGCGATGCACAGGCACGCGGCCACCGCCGCGACGGTACCGCCGAGCGCGGTCAAGATCGCCTTCATGCCACCGAACCTAGGGCCGCGGCCATTCCGGACACAGCCGGCGATCCCGTCACTGTCGGGTGGGGGCAACCCCACCCGACAAGGTACGGCCGGGTGGCCGGCGGGTGCTCAGCCGGCGGCGAGCAGTTCGATGGCGCCGCGGCAGCCCCACAGCGGGGCACCGTGGGCCTGGTTGCGCACCGAAACCACGACGGAGCCGATGGTGAACCGGAACCGGTCCGGCGTCACACGGTCGGCCGCCGGGCAGTCGAGGGCACCTCGACTGCGCAGCGAGATCTGCAGCCCGACGGGATACTCCGCGTTGCTCGCGGGGAGTACCGCCTCGGTCAACGGCAGGCTGGTCGGACCGTTCAGCGAGAGGGGTCGACCGCCAGCATCCAGCGCGGTCAGCGTGATGGTGCCGCCCAGCTTGCACGGCTGCGCCGCCTTGTCGTACACGGTGAGGCCGCCGATCAGGTCCGGACCGCCGTGTTGCGGCGGCTCCAGTGCGGAGAACGCGGCCGCGAGATCGCCGGTGGCGCAGCGCGCCGGGCCACCGGGCGTCGTGTGCGGCCCCCCGCTCGGGGATCCACCGGACGGCGAAGGATCGCCGGTACCCGGCGTCGCGGGGGTACCTGCCCGCGGCGTGGCGGCGGTACTCGACGGTGTCGTGGCCAGCGCGCCGGGTGGCGGTGCCGGTGCGCGGGTCGCGACGGCCAGCGCGCCGCCGAACGCCAGCACGACGACGGCCGCCGCCGAACCCACCGCGTACTGCCGGTGGCGGCGCCGCCGGACCCGGTCGGCGACCCGGCCGAACAGGTCCGGTGCGGGATCGGGCCGGCGAGCGATCTCGCGCAACGCCCGGGCCAGCTCCGGCTCACTCATCGGTACCCTCCCCGGCCAGCTCCCGGATCAGCCGGTTGGTCCGCAACCGGGAGAGGGCCTTCGACGACTGGCTCTTGACCGTGCCGACCGAGCAGCCCAAAAGCTCGGCCACCGCTGACTCCGGCAGATCCTCGTAGTAGCGCAGTACCAGCACCATCCGTTGCCGCGGCGGCAGCGTCGGCAGCAGCCGTTCCAGCGCCACCCGCAGCTCCGTGTCCTCGGTCGGCGCGGCCGACTCCGGTACCACGGCGTGCGGTTGCTCGTTGCGCCAGCGGCGGCGCCCGGCGGTGTGGCTGGCGTTGATGAGCACCCGGCGTACGTAGGGGTGCGGATCGCCGCTCGCGTTCACTCGCGCCCAGTGCGGCCACACCCGCGCCAGCGCGGTCTGTACCAGGTCCTCGGCGCGCTGCCAGTCACCGACGAGCAGTCGGGCCAGCCCCAGCAGGTGCTCCTGCCGCGCCGCGACGTAGTCCCGGAACCCGTCCGGTTCCTTGCGCATCGCACCTCCTCGGGATGCCGCTGCCCTACACCACCACCTGGCGGCGGCGCGGGGTTGCCTCCGTTCGCCGCGTTCTTCCGGACGGTGGCACGGCGTCATCGTCCCGGTGCCCGTCGTCAGCCTCGGCAAGCCCGACGCCGGTACCTCTTGTGCGGCGGGCGCATGCCTCCATAGGGTGCGAATCACCGGATACGCGGATGGGTCGGGAGACGGAGGCCGCGATGCTGGTGTTGATCGGTGTGCTGCTGGTGGTGGTCGGTTTCGCGTTACGGCTCAACCCGCTCGTGGTGGTGACGGTCGCCGGCATCGTGACCGGGCTGCTCGGCGGACTGTCGCCGATGGAGATTCTCAACGCGTTCGGCACCGGGTTCGCCGGCAGCCGCTCGGTGACCCTGTTCATCATCGTGCTGCCGGTGATCGGCCTGATCGAACGGTTCGGCCTGCAGGAACAGGCGCGCCGGCTGATCGCCAGGCTCGGCGTGCTGACCACCGGTCGGCTGCTCACCCTGTACCAGCTGATCCGGCAGGTCACGGCGGCGCTGGGGCTCAACTCGATCGGCGGTCCGGCGCAGGCGGTCCGGCCGCTGATCTACCCGATGGCGGAGGGAGCGGCGGCCCGCCGGTACGGTCGGTGCCGCCGACGATGGCCGAGAAGATCAAGGGGTACGCGGCGAGCGCCGACACCGTGGGCGTCTTCTTCGGCGAGGACATCTTCGTCGCGATCGGCTCGATCCTGCTCATCACCGGCTTCGTCGATTCCACGTACGGGCTGAAGCTCGACGCGCTGCACGTGGCGCTGTGGGCGATCCCGACGGCGATCTGCGCGTTCGTCATCCACGGTGCGCGGCTGCTGTGGCTGGACCGGCAGCTCGATCGGATGGCCCGTGACCTCGCGCCGAAGCGTGAAGCGGAGGTGCCGCAGCCGTGATCAAGGTCGAGTGGTTCTACTGGCTGTGCGGCATCATCTTCCTCGGCGTCGCCGCGCTGACCGCCGGCGACCGCAGCAACCCGAAGCGGTACGGCAGCGCCGCGTTCTGGGCGCTGCTCGGGCTCTCCTTCGGGTACGGCACGTTCGTGGTGCACAAGACGGCACCGGCCTGGCCGCTGGGCGTCGGCGTCCTGGTGATGGCCGCGCTGGTGGGCACCCGGCAGCTGTCCCGCGGTACCGCCGGCGGGCCGAACGACGCGCAGCGCAAGGCCGGCGCGGACCGGTTCGGCAGCCTGCTGTTCGTCCCTGCCCTGGTGATCCCGGCGGTCGCGGTGCTGTTCGCCGCGGTACTGGTGAAGGTCCGCATCGGTGCCACCCCGCTGCTGGAGACCGGTTCGGAGACGCTGATCGGGCTCGGCGTGGCGGCGATCGTCGCGGTCGCGGTGGGACTCGTGATGCTGCGGCCGACCGCCGCCGACGGCGGCGTGCTCGCCCCGATGCGGGAGGGTCGCCGGCTGCTGGAGGCGATCGGCTGGGCCGCGGTGCTGCCGCAGATGCTCGCCACGCTCGGCCAGCTGTTCACCGCCGCCGGCGTGGGTACCGCGGTCGGCAAGGTGACCAACCACGTGCTGCCGCACGGCTCGCTGATCGGCGGCGTCATCGTGTACTGCCTGGGCATGGCGCTGTTCACCATCATCATGGGCAACGCGTTCGCGGCGTTCCCGATCATGACCGCGGCGATCGGCTGGCCGATCCTGATCCAGCAGTTCCACGGCAACCCGGCCGCGGTGTTCGCGATCGGGATGCTCGCCGGTTTCTGCGGCACGCTGTGCACCCCGATGGCCGCGAACTTCAACCTGGTCCCGGCCGCCCTGCTGGAGATGCGCAGCAAGTACGGCCCGATCAAGGCGCAGATCCCGACCGCGATACCGCTGCTGCTCTGCAACATGGCGCTGATGTACGTGTTCGCCTTCGGGGTCGTCGGGTGAACCACCTTTTCTCGTGGCCCGGTGAGCACGGTGGAGGCGCGGCATGAGCGAGCGTGAACGAGCGAGTCACGGGTGGTGCGCGTGCGTGCGCCGTGTCGTGGCGGAGTGCCGTGGGGGTGCAGTGTGAGCGTGTTGGTGACCGGGTTCGAGCCGTTCGGTGGGGCGAGCACGAACCCGTCCTCGGCTGCGGTGTCCACGATGGACGGTGTGCACACGGTGGAGCTGCCGTGCACGTTCGGTGGCTCGATTCCCGCGCTGCGCGCCGCGATCGACCGGTACCAGCCGGAACTGGTGGTGTGCGCCGGCCTCGCCGGCGGCCGGGCCGGGCTGTCGGTGGAGCGGGTGGCGATCAACGTCGACGACGCACGCATCCCGAACAACGCCGGCACCCAACCGGTCGACGAGCCGGTCGTGCCGGACGGGCCCGCGGCGTACTTCTCGTCCCTGCCGATCAAGGCGTGCGTCGCCGCGCTGCGCGACGCCGGCATCCCGGCCGCGGTGTCGCAGACCGCCGGTACGTTCGTCTGCAACCACGTGTTCTACGGCCTCGCGCACCTGATCGCCACCGAGTTCCCGGCGGTGCGCGGCGGGTTCGTGCACGTCCCGTACGCACCGGAGCAGGTCACCGACGGCTCGGCACCGAGCATGTCGGTCCCCGACATCGCCCGCGGCCTGCGCATCGTGGTCGACACCGCACTGTCGTCCACTGTGGACATCGCGGTTTCCGGCGGGGCCGAGCAGTGAGCGACCGGTTGGCGGAGCTTGCCGGAACCCTCGCGGAGACCGCGATCCGCAACATCCGCACCGAGTTCCCGTACGCGAGCCAGCACGTCACGACCGGCCCGGACGACACCTGGCGGCCCCGGCGGCTGCATCCGGCGTTCGGTGGCGCGTACGACTGGCATTCCTGCGTGCACATGCACTGGCTGCTGATCCGGCTGCGCACCGACTATCCACAGTGGATCGAGGTGGGCGCGGTCGAGGCGGTGCTCGGCGAGACGCTGACCTCGGCGGCGATCCGGGTCGAGGCCGAGTACCTGCGCGCCCACCCGGAGTTCGAGCGGCCGTACGGGTGGGCCTGGGCGTCCGTGCTCGCCGCCGCCGCCGACCGCTGCCCGGCCGGGGCACGCTGGTCGGCCGCGCTCGCACCGCTGGCCGACGCGGTGCCGTCACTCGCCCTCGGCTGGCTCGACCGCACCCCGGAGCCGGTCCGGCACGGTACCCACGCCAACACCGCGTTCGCGCTGTCGCTGCTGCTCGACGCCGCACACGCCCGCGGCGACGAGACGCTGGCCGCCCGCATCCGCGACCGTGCGATGGACTGGTACCGCGGGGATCGCGACTACCCGATCGGCTGGGAACCGAGCGGCCAGGACTTCCTGTCCGCCGGCCTGTCCGAGGCCGACCTGATGCGCCGGGTCCTGCCCGCCGACGAGTTCCCGGCCTGGCTCACCGGCTTCCTCCCGCCGGCCGACGGGGGTCCGGGCCGATCGCCCGGGCTGCGACCGGTCGTGCCGCTCGACCCCGGCGACGGCCAGCAGTCCCACCTGTACGGGCTGGGGCTGTCCCGCGCCTGGCAGCTGCGGGCGATCGCCGCCGCGCTGCCGGCGAGCGACCCGCGGGTGGCGTCGTTTCGTACCGGCGCCGCGGCCGAGACGCAGCGCTGCCTCGGCGCGCTGACCCACGGCAGCTTCCTCACCGCGCACTGGCTCGCCAGCTTCGCCTTCCTCGCCCTCGCCGACGACCCGGGTACCGTGGGGTCGGACCAGGAGGGAACGCGATGAAGCTCAAGCTCGACCTGCACGACATCTTCAACCGCGGTCAGGACATCGATCGCGCCCTCAACGACATCATCCAGGAAGCCCTGACGAAGAAGGCCACCCTGGTCGAAATCATCCCCGGCAAGGGCTCCGGCCAGCTCAAGAAGCGGGTGTTGCGCTTCCTCGACCGCCGTGACATCAAGCCGCTCTACCACCGCGTCGAAAAGGACTCCCGCAACTTCGGCCGCCTCTTCGTCCACTTCCGCCACAAGTAGGGGCGCCGCCGGTCGTGGTCCCGCCGGGACCGGACGGGCCGTCACGCGGCGGGCAGCTGCAGGTGCAGCAGCACGATCGACGGGACGTCCATTGCCACCGTGGCGGCGTCGGGCACCTGGTCGAGGAGTTCCCAGCTCACCTCGGTCGGCATCGGCGGCCGTACCGCGGTCCGTTCGGGCCGGGGTGCATGCGGCTCGGCACAGTGCCGGAGCTGGAAGCCGAGCGGCAGCGCGGCCGTCAGGTACGCGCTCAGGGGCCGGTGGTACTCGACCAGGATCGAGCGCCGGCCGTCCGGACCCGCCGCGCGCGGCAGCGTGGGACGCAGGCACGACAGCACCTGGTGCGGGTCCGACACGACGAGGTGCCCGCCCGGCCGGAGTACCCGCGCGAACTCGGCGAACACCGCGGCGAGGTCCGGCGCGTGGCAGAGGGCCAGCGCGCACACCACCAGGTCGACAGAGTCGGCGTCGAGCGGGAGCGCTTCGAGCGGGCCCCTGCGCAGATCCAGCTCGGGCAGCTTGGCCTCCGCGACCGCGAGCATCCGCGCGTTGGCGTCGACTCCGATGACCCGGTGACCGAGCCCGGCGAGGTACCCGGCGTGCCGGCCGGTGCCGCAGGCCGCGTCGAGAGCGGTACCGACGGGCAACGCGGCCAGGATCTCGCGGACCAGCGGCTGTTCGAGCTCGATCATCGAGTTCGCTCCGTCGTAGTGCGCCGCCCACTCGTCGTACACCTCGGCGGTGTCGATGTTGCCCGGCACCGCGTCCAGGCCGGCGTTGTCGCGCAGCGTCGGATCGGCGAGCAGCGCGCGGATCTCGGCGATCCGCGCCTCGACGTACGCCCGGTCGCCGGTGCCGTCCCGCATCCCGCGCAGCAGCGCGGCACCTTCCACCCCGAGCAGGTACCCCAGCGGGCTCAGATAGGTCACCCGCGAAACCTAGTGACCCGGCCCCGCCCCAACAACCGGTTTGACCGCCCTACCTTTCTCGCCACGGTTCGGCGGGGGTGGGGCCGGCGGGGTGGAGGGGATTGCCTTGCTGGCGGCGGTGGATGTCGCTGGCCAGGGGTGGCAGGCCGATGCGGGACCGCTCCCGGTCGATGTCAGCCAGCGCGACGTGGTGGCGGAAGACCGGGCGACCGTCCTCGATGTGATAGTCCGTGGAGAGGACCGCGTACACCGGGGGGAGGCGGTCGGCCTGGCGGAGGCTGTCGACGGTGGCGGCGAGTTGCCGTGGGCGCGCGTCCCCGGCCCGTACCGCTCGGGCCAGCAGTGGCATGCAGGACCGGCAGAACGCCAGGTTTTCCGGGGTTCCGAGCGTGGGGACGCCGGAGCTGGCGTGTTGGAGTACCAGCCAGGCGGCATCCGCGCCGTCCTCGCCGGCGAGGCTCCGGCCCGGCCAGCCGTGGTCGGCGACGATCCGTCGCAGTCGCGCCGCGTTGGCGTGCACCACCTCGACCACGCGGCGCACCAGCGGTGGCGCCGATTCGATCGGCGACCACTCCAGCAGGCCGAACGGCCAGGGGGTCGCCGGTACGATGCCGGTCGCGGCGAAGCGTTCGCGGTGGTCGCCGGCCTGGGCGTAGAACGCCGTCACCGCAACGGTGTCCGCCTCGAACATCGCGGTCAGCTCGGCGCGCAACCCGTCGTCCATGCGGCTCCGTCCCGTCCTGGCGTCAGGTCTCGGTGTCGTCCTGGTCGGCCAGCTTGTCCATGATGGCAGCGAGACGGCGTCGGCGGGTGGCGGGCGTGCTGGCCTTGAGCAGCGGGAGGACCAGCAGGTAGCGGGCGGTCCGGTCGAGCGCGTCGAAGCGTGCCGACGCGGCGGGGTCGGCAGCGAGGGCCGCGGTGAGCTCGGTCGGCACCGGTGCCTCGCGCTGCGGGGCGTACGCGGCGTCCCAGCGTCCGTCGGCGCGGGCGGCCTCGATCGCGGCGAGCCCCGGCTCGCGCATCCGGCCGGATGCGATCAGCGCCTCGGCCCGCTCCACGTTCACCCGCGACCACGGGCTGGTGGGCCGCCGGCGCGAGTACCGCTGCAGGAACGAGTCGGCGTCGTGCGCCCGGCGCTGACCGTCGATCCAGCCGTAACACAGTGCCACCTCGGCGGCCTGGTCGATGGTGAGCAGCGGCGCGGCCGAGTTCTTGCGGCGGATCAGCAGCCAGGCACCGCTGGCCTCGGCGTGGTGCTCGGCCAGCCAGGACTCCCACGCCGCCGCCTCCGCGAAGCGCATCATCGCGCCGCGCTCCCGCCGGTGGTACGTGCTCGCCGCATGGTGCCTCCTCGACGACCGGTGCCCCAACGTACGGCGCGGTGGCGCTCGCCGCCCGGAGTCTGGCCGATGGGCCAGCGTGGATCGGCCGTTCGGGGGAGGGCGGGATGGTCGGGTTTCGATAGCTTCAGCCGCCGTGACGACCGAGATGTCCGCTGCGTGCCCGGACTGTGCCGCCCCGTTGGTGGCCGACGAGCGGTACCCGTCCTGGTGCCCGGGCTGCGGATGGGGCGTCGACCCGAACCCGCCGAAGCCACCGCGGGGCCGGGTGAACCGGTGGGTCCTGAGGGTCGGCGACCGGACCATGGCGTCGGTGCACGAACGGCTCTGTCGCACCGAGGTGGCCCGGCCGAGCCGGGATGCGGCCTGGGTCTTCACCTACGTACTGGCGGGCTGCGTGCACGCGGTCACCGTCGCCGTCGCGGTACTGGGGATCTGGCTCTGCCTCACCGGCCGGCTGGTGCTCGTCCCGCTCGGGCTGCTCGCGCTGGCGATCGTGGTGTTGTTGCGGCCACGGCTGGGCAAGATCGATCCGGAGGTCGAGCTGCTCGACCGCGACGAGGCGCCGCAGCTGTACGCGCTGTGCGACGCCGTGGCCGACGCTATCGGCGCCCGGCACATCGCGCAGATCGGCCTGGACCCGGACTTCAACGCGTACTACACCGTCGCCGGCATCCGGCAGCGCCCGACCATGGTCCTGGGTGCTCCACTGTGGACGGTGCTGGACCGACAGGGCCGGGTCGCGCTGCTCGGCCACGAACTCGGCCACGGGGCGAACGGCGACAACCGGCAGGGTGTGTTCGTCGGCGGCGCGCTTCGTGCGCTGGCCCGCTGGTACGAGCTGGTCCGGCCCGGGCGGGACAGCGTCTTCGCGGCCCGTGGCAACCCACTCGGGATGATCGCCGGACTGCTGCTGCTGATCCCGCAGGCGATCGTCGGCGGCGCCCTGTACTGCGTGATCGTGGCGTTCGCCCTGGTCTCCCTGCGGGTCGGCCAGCGGGCCGAGTACCTGGCCGACGCGATGGCCGTGCGCGCCGGGGGCCGGTCGGCGGCTCGGGCGCTGCTGGAGACCTTTCTGGTGACCGGCACCCTGCTGCGGGCCGGCCGGCTGGTGCCCCGGAACGCGCCGGCGGGCGAGTCGTACGCCGCGATCGTCGCGCACGCCGCGGAACTGCCGGCCACCGAGAAGGATCGACTGGTCCGCCAGGGCCGGATGCGTCAGCACCGGGTCGACTCCTCGCACCCGCCGACCGCGATGCGGCTGGACCATGTCGCCAGCCGGCCGGACGAGCCGGCCCGGGTGGTACTCGATGCCGGACAGGCTGCCGCCATCGACGCGGAGCTCGCCGCACCGCTGGCGCGGCTGGAACGGCAGTTCCGCGACCTCGTCCGCGAGTACCAGGTCTGAGCGTCCCGGCCGTCCTTCGGCCCGGGTCGGGGAGCGGGCCGGTGGCTCCTGGGCCCGCAGCGGGCCAGCAGTTCTTGGGTCCGGGTCGGTGAGCGGGCCGGCGGGTCAGGTCGTCGAGGGGTAGACGTAGATGTCGGTCCTGGCCTCGTCGACGTCCTCCGGCGGGCCGTACTTGACCCGGAGGGACTGGTCGGACCAGCCCGGCGGGAGCACCACGTCGAGGCCGAGATCGGTCATCGTCGAGCCGCCGACGATGCGTCCCTTGGCGTTGCGGAAGACCGCCGTCACGCCCGCCCGGGACAGCACCGTCCGGTACGACGAGTCGACCCGGAACGTGACGTACAGGGTGCCGCAGTCGTTCCGGAACGCGCCGATCTTGCCGCCGCCCCAGTACGGCACCTGCTCGCCCTTGTCCCGCCAGTCGGTCCGGATCCGGCCGGCGGCCAGGGTCGGCGGCGTGCCGGGCTCGACCCACCAGCGCGTCGTGCCGACCCGGATCCGTACCGCGGCGACGGCGGGGTCGTCGAGGTAGGTGACGCCGCCGACGCCGGTGCGCCGACCGGGCAGCACGGCGGGGACCGCGGCCCGCTCGTAGAAGTCCTCGACCTTGAGTTTCTTGCCGGCTCGGTCGAGGTAGGTGATCCGCAGCTCGACCGCGGCGGTGGCCTTCCCGCTGGTGTTCTCGATGATGGCGCCCCAGGTGACCTGGGGCTCGCCGGCCACGTCCCTGATGTTCTCGAAGCCGGTCTCGTCGATCTTCACCGTGCCGTGGTCCGGCGGCGTCGTCAGCGGGGCGTACCGGCTGCCGGCGTTCGACGGTGACGCGGACGGTGACGGTGACGCCGCCGCGGTCGGCAGCCGGTGGTTGGTCCCGCCCTTGATGGCGAGCAGGACGATCAGCACCAGGATGGCGACGACCAGCAGCACCGACACCAGGTGCCGGCGCAGCGGCGATCGTCGCACGCCAACCGGGTCGGGCGGCGCGGCTCCGGCGTCGGTCATCCCCACTCCTCGACTCGCGGTATCCGGGCAGGTTAGCGAGGCGGCGCAACCCGCCCCGGCGTTGACGTGACCTCGTACGATCTCCGGCACGGCGAGCCGCGACCCGGAGGTACCGAGCCATGGACAGCGCAGCGGACCCGCAGCGTCCGGCGGATCCGTCGCGCGTCGATCCGAAGGGTCCGGAGGATCCGGCGGGCGCGGATCCGGGGCCCGCGGCGGGTGACGAGGCGCTGCCTGGCGCGGGGATGCTGGACGTTCGATCGGCCGTGCGTCTCGTCGAGCAGGCGAACCCGGGGACGGTGCCGGCGAGTCGGCGTTCCCGGTGGGGGCGGATCGCCTGGTACTCGGTGGCGGGCGCGGTGATCGTGCTGCTGACCACGCTGCTGGTGTGGCCGCGCCAGCCGACCCGCGCCGAGCGGCGGGTGCGGGACTTCCTGACGGCGATCCAGCGCGGCGACGCGGCGGCGGCGCAGCGGATGGTGGACGAGCAGCCGGACACCCGGGAGACCGACCGCTCGTTCCTGCGGGCCGATGTGCTGCGGCAGCGCTGGCACGTCACGTCGGTACGGTCGGACGACGACGCCGACGAGCGCTCGTTCTCCGCGGTCGACGCGACGATCTCGGTGCCGGGCGGGCGTTCGGTCTCGTACCGGTTCGAGCTGACCCGGGAGACCAGCGACGATGCCTGGCGCTTGCAGGATCCGTACGTGTATCTGACGTTCGGCGCGTTCCCGGTGAGCTACGTCGCGATCAACGGGCATCGCGAGCAGTTGCCGCGGCCCAACGGCAACGTCAGCTACGGCGGGCGCTACGTGCTGTTCCCGGGCGTGTACCGGTTCTTCTCGTCGGGGTCGGGAGTCACCCACCCGGCGTCGTCGTACCCGTTGATGCCCGGGCGCTACACCGTGCGGCAGGCCGGCGACGTGCCGGTCGCCACGCCCAACACCCTTGTCCTGCCCCGGATGCGGCTGACCGGGGCGGCGCAGCGCGATGCCCAGCAGGCGGTGTACGACTACCTGGACGACTGCGTGCGGCGGGCGAAGGCGGTGACGCCGGGCTGCCCGTTCGGCGTCGAGTCCGTACCCGAGCCGGGCCGGACCGACCGCATCTTCTCCGGGCGCGAGATCGAGTCCGCACGCTGGAGGATGCAGCGCCGCCCGGAGATCACGATCGAGCCGGTCGGCGACGAGTTCCAGGTGGTGGATCGGCGACCCGGAAAGCTGACGCTGACCGTCACCGGTGCCGACGAGGACACCGGCTTCCACGCCACCACGTCGATCTCCTGCCCGACCCGGGACGGCGTGCTGCGGGTCGACGTCACCGGCACCGGCACGTTCCGCGTCTATCCGGAGGGCGGCCGGTACGGCGAGGAGCACGTCGACCGTTCCACGATCCGGTGGCGCACCTGCTGATCGCCGTGCCCCGGCCTGCTCGCCGGGGCACGGCGGGCGGCGTCAGGCCGGCGCCGGTGCGGTACGCGGCACCTGCGTGTCCGGGATCCCGACCGCGATGTTCGCCTGCTCCGGCGCGCGAGTGCAGAGACTGACGACGACCAGTACCAGCGTGTTGACGGCGACGGCGAACAGGCCGAGCGCGATCGACGAGACGCCCGACCACCAGGTCGACACCTGCGGGATGCCGACCAACGCGATGCCGACGATCGAGCCGGCCGCCGCGCCGTACGCGGTGACGCGACGCCAGAGCAGCGACAGGATGATGGCCGGCCCGATCTGCGCGATCCCGCTGTACGCGACGAGCAGCAGGCTGACGATCGTCGAGCTGGAGCCGAGGGTGAGGTACGCCGCGACCGCGACGCCCAGCACCGTGGCGAGCCGGCCGACGAGCAGCCGGTGCCGGTCGGACAGGTCCGCGGTCGGCCGGTAGATGTTGCGGGCCACCGTGGTACCCAGGGTCAGCAGCATCACCGTGGACGGCACCAGCGCGACGAGGATGCCGGTACCGGCGGCGATCCCGATGAACCACTGCGGGAAGTACCGGTAGATCACCGAGACCAGCGCGGTGTTGGAGTCGGTCAGGTGCGGCAGGGTCAGCAGGGCGGCGAACCCGATCACGAAGATGAAGAAGTACGACAGCGTGTAGATCGGTTGCAGCACGGCGTTGCGCCGGATCGCGCGGTCGCTCTTCGCCGACAGGTTGGCCTGGAAGGAATGCGGCCACATCCAGTAGCCGATGTTGGTCATCAGGATCGACGAGCAGAACCACCAGGGACTGTAGTGCGTGCCGGACTGCATCCCGGGCAGGTTGGCGTAGTGGGGATGCTGCTCGGCCATGTGCCGGAAGATGCCGCCGATGCCGCCGAGCCCGGTGAGGGTGCCGATGGTGACGAACACGGCCACCACGACGGCGACCACGAACACGTCCTTGACCATCGAGGCGAACGCCGACGAGCGCAGCCCGGCGGTGAACGTGAAGGTCAGCAGCAACAGCACGCCGACCAGTACCGCGAGCGGCTTGCCGATCGACCCGTGGAACATGACGGTGAGGATCGTCGCCAGCCCGGTCAGCTGCACCTGCACGTACGGGATGAGCGCGAGGACGCCGATCAGCGCGATGAGCCCGGCGAGCCACCGGCGGCCGAACCGGGCGCGGATGTAGTCCGCCTGCGACATCACGTTGTGGTCGCGACCGGCCCGCCAGACCTTCGGCAGCAGCCAGTACCCGAGCACGTAGCCGAGCGGTGCGTTGGCGAGGATGTAGAACCCGGGCGCACCGTACGCGTAGGCCCAGCCGGCGGCGCCGAGGAACGCGAACGTCGTGTAGATCTCGCCGGCGGACAGGAACCACAGCAGGATGCTGCCGAAGCTGCGGCCGCCGACGGCCCACTCGCTCATGGTGACCCGGCGGCGCCGGCGGGCCAGGTAGGTGGTGCCGCCGGTGGTGGCGGCGACGATGAACAGCGCGATTGCCAGGGCGACGGTCATCGTTGCACCGCCGTCGGGTCGTCGGCCGTCGCGGCGTCGAGGGCGTTGTCGAGCCGCCACACCACGAAGATGCTGCCGGCCGTCACGAGCACGCCGAGCAGCGCCCACCACAGCAGCAGCGGCACGTCGAGTGGGCTCGCGTGGACCAGGTTGACGGCCGGTACCGCCGCCACCGTCCACAGGTAGGGGATCACGAGTACCAGTCGATGGCGTCGTCTGGTCGGTGCGGACATGCTGGTCTCACCTCCATCCGGGATGCGTCGACCGTCCCCCGACCGTCGCAGGACGGCACGGCGGGGGGTACGGCCGGCGCGAGCGCTGCCGGGCGGTCCGCCCGGCGGGGTCACGCGTGACTCACATGGCCACGGTCTGGTTACGTACCAAGGAATCCAGCAGGTCGACGGCGAGCGGCAGCGCTGCCTCGTCGAGGTCGAAGGTGCCGGAGTGGTGCGGTGCCGGGCTGCTCGCGCCGATGCCGAAGTAGCCGGCGACGCCGCCACGATCCTGGACCCGGCGCATGAACGCGGTGGCGTCGTCGCTGCCGATCCCGGCGCCGGGTGCGCCGACGGTGACGCCGATCCGGTCCGCCGCCGCGCCGAGGGCGGCGGTGACCGCGGGATCGTTGCCGGCGGTCGTCACCGCGCCGATGAGCTCCACGTCCACGTCGAGCCCGTACGTGTCGGCCGCGCCGGCGAGCATCCGCCGGACCCGGCGTTCCAGCTCGGCGTTGACGTCGCCGTCGTCGGCCCGGGTCTCGAGCCGCAGCTCCGCCCGGTCCGGCACGATGTTGCTGACCGTACCGCCGTGCAGGGCCCCGACGTTGACCCGCGTCTGGTGGCCGGAGAACGACGGCATCGTGTGTACCGCAAGGGTTGCCGACGCGGCACCGAGCAGCGCGTGCCGGCCGTGCTCGGGTGCCATCGAGGCGTGCGCCGCGGCGCCGCGGAACACCGCCCGCAGCTTGGAGTTGGCCAGCAACCCGGCCACGTCGGTACAGATGGTGCCGGTCGGCAGGCCCATGCCCAGGTGCGGCGCCACGAACACGTCCACGTCGTCGACGACGCCGGCCGACACCATGGCCGCGCCGCCGCGCCCGCCCTCCTCGGCCGGCTGCAGGATCAGCCGGACCTCACCGGGGAAGTCGCGGTCGGTGAGCCGCTCGGCGAGCGCCAGCGCGACGGCCACGTGCCCGTCGTGCCCGCAGGCGTGCATCCGCCCGGTCCACCCGGACCGGAACCCGAGCCGGCTCGGTGCGTGGTCGTCGGCGTCGGATTCGTGCAGCGGCAACGCATCCATGTCCGCCCGGAACGCGATCACCGGCCCCGGGCGGGCGCCGCGCAGCCGGGCCACCACGCCGGTGAGCCCGCCGCGCAGCGCCGGCAGGTACCGGGGGTCGGCGCCGCTGTCCGCGGCCCGCTGGTACGCCGCGGCAAGCTCGGCGCCGTCGGGCACGCCGAGCCGGGCGTCGGCGTCCAACACTTCCGCGCCGGCCGCGACCTGCCAGCCGAGGTCGGCCAACCGGCCGGCGGCGCGGCTCGCGGTGCGGAACTCGGTGAAGCCGACCTCCGGATGCCGGTGCAGGTCCCGGCGCAGCGCGACCACGTCGGCGGGCTCGGTCGGTACCGGATCGGTCATGGTCGTGTCCTTCCCAGGGTGGGGCGCAACGAGGGCAGCAGGTCGGATCCGCGCCCGGTGAGGCGGTACCTGGCCGGTCGAGCGGCCGGTCGCGTTGTGACGCGGGCCGCATTGCCGGGATTCTGCTGGGCACCGGAAGGCCCGTCAACGACTCCGCCGCCGGCATGCACGATCCGCATGGGCCCTCGAAATCCGGCATTGGACCGCCGGTACCGGTTCTGCTGTACTCGGCCGGGGACCTGACCGGCCCCGGTTTCGCCGATGGGAGGCCACGGATGCAGCTCGCTCGATTCCCCCGGTACCGGCTGGGGCACCTGCCCACGCCGCTGGAGCCGATGCCACGGCTGACGGAGGTGTTGCGCGCCAAGGGTTCGACGGTGCCGCACCTGTGGATCAAGCGGGACGACTGCACCGGCCTCGCCACCGGCGGCAACAAGACCCGCAAGCTGGAGTACCTGCTCGCGGACGCGCTGGCGCAGGGCGCCGACACGCTGATCACGCAGGGCGCCACGCAGTCCAACCACGCCCGGCAGACCGCGGCCGCCGCGGCCCGCGCCGGTCTCGGCTGCGAGCTGCTGCTGGAGCGCCGGCAGGTACGCGACGACGACTACGAGGCGTCCGGCAACGTGCTGCTGGACACGATCCTCGGCGCCCGGATCGCCGACCGGCTGCCGGCCGGTACCGACATGGCCGCGGCGATGGAGTCGCTCGCCGACGAGCTGCGCGCGAAGGGCAAGCGGCCGTACGTGATCCCCGGCGGCGGGTCGAACCCGGTCGGCGCGCTCGGCTACGTGGGCTGCGCGCAGGAGCTGGCGACCGCCGACGTACCGATCGACTGGGTGGTGCACGCGACCGGCAGCGCCGGCACCCAGGCCGGCCTGCTCGCCGGGCTGCTCGCGATGCGCAGCGGCATCCAGGTGCTCGGCGTGAGCGTCCGGCAGCCGGCGGCGGTGCAGCGTCCGCTGGTGCACGATCTCGCCGTGCGCACCGCCGAGCTGATCGGCGCGCCCGGCGCGGTGGGCCTGGACGACGTGCAGGTCGACGACGGCTGGACCGGGCCCGGCTACGGGGTACCGACCGACGAGATGGTCGCGGCGCTGCGGCTGGTCGCCGAGACGGAGGGCATCCTGCTCGACCCGGTGTACTCGGGCAAGGGGTTCGCCGGGCTGCTCGGTGCGATCGAGGCCGGCCGGTTCGGCGCCGACGAGCACGTCGTGTTCGTGCACACCGGCGGTAGCGCCGGCCTGTTCGGCTACCGCAGCACGTTCGCCCCCCGGTAGCGGCTGCGCCGCGGGCGTCCCGGCCGATCCGGCGGCGTCGGCTCAGCCGGTCCGGTCCTGGTTCGCGGCGGCACGCTCCCAGACCTCGACGGCGTGGCTGCTGGCCCGCTGCCGCCGGTTGCGGCTGAGCCGGATCTCCAGCCCGGCGGTCCACTGCCCGTCGCCGACCGGAGTCATCCGCCCGGCGGCCACCTGCTCGGTGGTGAGCAGGCCGGGCAGCCAGCCGACCCCGAGACCGGCGGCCACCAGCGCCGCGAGTACCGAGGTGAGATCGCTCTGCGCGACCGGGCGCAGCCGGGGCCGCCGGCCGGCCAGGATCCGGTCGGTGACCCGGCCGAGGAACGAGCCGGCGCCGTGGCTGACGTACGGCACCTCCGGGCCACCGCCGTCCGAGCGCCGCTGCGGGTCCGGCAGCCGGTACGTGCCGGGCCGGGCGTACGGCGCGAGCCGGTCCCGCGCGACCAGTACCGATTCGACGTCGCTGTCGCCCAGCTCCAACGGGTGCAGCGGGTCGACGTAGGCGAGCAGCAGGTCGCACCCGCCGTGCACGAGCGTGTCGTACGCCTCGAGCGTGTTCGCCGCGAGCAGCAGGCAGGTCAGCTGCGGCGCGTCCGCGGTGATCGCCCGCCACCAGCCGGCGAAGTAGTGGGTGGCGAGGCTGTGGCTGACCGCCAGCCGGACCGGGTGCGCCGGCATCGTCTGCCGGCCGCGCATCTCGTCGTGCAGCGCGGACAGCCCGGCCACCACGTCGGCGGCACGGGCCCGCAGCACCCGGCCGCTCGGGGTCAGCGTGATCGGCAGGCTGCTCCGGTCGACCAGGTCGGTGCCGGCCCACTGCTCCAGTGCCCGGATCCGCCGGCTGAACGCCGGCTGGCTGATGTGCAGCGACTCGGCCGCCCGGGTGAAGCTGCCGTGCTCACCCAGCGCCACCAGGCTCTCCAGCCAGACCACGTCCATGCCGCGAGGGTACGCAGCCGGCCGGCGCCGTGCCCCGGACCGCGGATACCGGCCGGTCAGTCCCGCCGGGAGTACAGGTAGACCTCGGTCCTCGCCTCGACCGCGCCGGCCGGCGGCGGGTACCACATCCGGACGGTCTGCTCGGACCAACCCGCCGGCACCAGCACGTCGGTACCGAGCGTGTCGAGCGGGGCGCCGCCGACGATCCTGCCGTGCCCGTCCCGGTAGATCGCCGTGACGGCGGGATAGGACAGTACGGTGGGAAAGCCGGAGTCGACCCGGAACGTGAGGTAGAGGTTGCCGCGCCGGTTCGCCGCCGCGGTCGGATGCTTCCAGTACTCGGCCTGCCGTCCCTGGTCCCGCCAGTCCGTGGTGAGGTTGCTCGCCCGCAGCGCGTGGCGCTGCGAGGTCACCGTCCACAGCACGCTGTCCACGCTGACCCGGACCGTCGCGGACACCCTGTTCGACAGCTGCGCGACGCCACCGACGCCGGCCCGGCTGCCGGGCATGATCTCCGCCGCCTTCGCCGTGCGGAAGAACTTTCGGACCCTGACGGGCCCTCCGTCGCGGTCGCGGTACGTGATCTTCAGCAGGACGGCGGCGACCGCGCGGTGGCTGCTGTTCGACAGGACGACCCCCCAGCTCACCGCGGGGCCGCCGGACGGCGTCGTGATGTTCGTGAAGCCCGACTCGGCGATGCGCAGCGTCCCGCGATCCGGTGCCAACCGCCCGGTCGACACCGTCCCGGGGGCGCGCGTGGACGCCGAGGGGGATGCCGCGGCGGCCGGGGCGTCGCCGGCGCCGGCGTGCCGCGCCACCAGAATCCCGGCCAGCACCAGGATCACCACCAGCAACGATGCCGAGGCGACGTGCCAGCCCGGCGCGAGCCGCACACCGCCGACCGCCGGCTCACCGGTGCCGGCCGGCACGTCGTCCTCCGGCTCGGCCGCGCGGTCCGGCGTGTCGTGGGCCGGCTCGGGTGCGGCGTCGTGCATCGGCTGCTCCCCAGGCTCGTGATATTCGAGCACGCTAGCGTTGTCGCGCAACGGAGTCGCGATTGACCGTCCCCCGTACGATCTCCGCTACGTCGGTTCCCCCGAACCGGCGGCCCACCCCGGCCCCAGGGATGGCAGCCATGGAACGTGCAACGGACGATCCCCGCCGTCCGCACCCTTCGGCGGGCGTGCCCCCGGCCGAGCCGGTGCTCGACCCGCTCCAGGTCGAGGCCGCAGCCGACGTGCGCCACGGGGAGGCCGCAGCCGACGTGCCGGACGCCGAGACCGCAGCCGACGTGCCGGACGCCGAGACCGCAGCCGACGTGCCGGACGCCGAGACCGCAGCGGGCGCGCCGGCCGTCGAGACCGCAGCGGGCGCGCCGGCCGTCGAGTCCGAGCACGACCTGCCCCATGTCGAGCCCGAGGACGACGTGCCGTACGTCGAACCGGAGGACGACGTGCCGGGAGACGACGTGCCGGGAGACGACGTGCCGGGAGACGACGTGCCGGGAGACGACGCGCCGGGAGACGACGCGCCTGCGGCTGTACCGGGCGGTGCGCGGTTGCGGAGCGCCCGGCGGCGGACGATCGCCTGGTACGCGGTGGCCGGCGTGATCATCGTGCTGCTGGTCGGGGCCCTGGTGTGGCCGGGCGCGCCGGACCCGGCGGAGCGGCAGGTACGTGCGTTCCTCGCCGCGATCCAGCGCGGCGACGTGGCGGCGGCCGGCGCGCTGGCAGCGGACGAGCCCGACCCGTCCGCGGACGACTCGTTCCTGCGGGCGTCGGCGCCGCGGCAGCGGTGGCGGATCACCTCGGTGCGGGCGGTACCGGGTGCGACCGGGGCGGGGGAGACCGCGGTCGACGCGACGATCTCGACGGCCGCCGCCCGGACCGCCTCGTACCGGTTCACCGTGGTCCGGTCCGGCGCGGGCGGCTGGCGGCTGCGCGATCCGTACGTCTACCTGAGCTTCGGGACCTTCCCGTTGCCGTACGTCGACGTCGACGGGCACCGCAAGGCGCTGCCCGAGACGGCGGCGAGGGTGGCGCGGGCCGGCACGCTCGTGCTGTTTCCCGGCGTGCACCGGTTCTTCGCCTCGGCCCCGGACACCGTCACGGTGCCTCGCGCCGGGTACCCGCTGATGCCGGGGACGTACGTGCTGCGGCAACCGGACGCGCCGGGGCCCGACGGCACGCCGGTCACGCTGCCCCGGACGACCCTCACGGCCAGGGCGCAGCGGCAGGCGCAGCGCGAGGTCGACGCGTACCTGGACGCGTGCGCGAGGCATCGCGCGCTGGTCACCGCGGGCTGCCCGTTCGGCGCGCGGTCGGTGCCGGTACCGGGCCATCCCGGCCAGGTGTTCCGCGGGGCCGAGGTGACCTCCGTGGCGTGGGCGGTGGTACGGCATCCGGTGGTCGCGGTCCAGCCGGACGGCAACGAGTTCTCGGTCGCGGACCGGCGGCCGGGCCTGGTCAGGCTCACGGTCACCGGCACCGACCGGCAGACCGGTGTGCACGCGACGACGACGCTGACCTGTCCCACCCGCGACGGCGCGCTGCGGGTCGAGGTCACCGACTCCGGCGGCCTGCGCATCTACCCGGAGGGCGGCCGGCACCCCGGCGACGACCTGGACGACCAGGACTTCCGCTGGCCGACCTGCTGACGCGGGAGCATCGGCCCGGCAGGTGGTGCACCGCGACGGGTGGGCACGCCGTTCGACGGCTGCTACGCCACCCGCGCGGGATCTACCGGGTCGACGGGCCGCAGCGGGTGGTGAAGATCCACTCGATCCGGCATCGGTCGGAGGTCGATCGGTGCTTATTTGTCCACAGTGGACATACAAGTCCACTGTGGACCTTTTGATCAGCGGCGGCGACGGTGGCGTGGGAGCAGGTGAAGCAGCTCCAGCACCCGGTCGAGGTTGGATGCCTCGTACTGTTCGCCGTCCACCAGGACCGACCAGCCCCGGCCGTTGCGGATGGCCGAGGCGAGGATCCGCCCGTGTGCGTGCACCTGGACGGTCTGGCCGCTTGCTACGGCCAGTGTGGGCAACTCTGTCTGGGTCATGCGTTCCCCCTGATCATGACCGGACTTCGGGTGCGCAAACCCCCTGCGCATCCGGTGCCACGACGATGGTCCCGGCCCCCACCGGCATCCCCCCGGTTGCCCGCCGGGGACCGGGACCCGCACGTGACCTCGGCGGCCCGCCCATGAGTCGGTTCGGACCCCGCAGTCATCGGAGGTCCGAACCGAGCTCGTGAGGACACGTGGTCGGTGACGTCGTGTACCGCAGCAAGCGTGCCAGCCCGCTCGCGCCGGGCGAAAACGGTACGTCATCACAACGGTTGACAGCCTTCATCGCGGTATGTGAAGACCCGATCAATCCGGTGTGCGGACCGAAACCAGGGTGTAGAACTCATCAGTGTCGATACGACGTCGATCGATACGTCGATCGATACGAGGCGTCGGGCGGGGCCGCATTGCCCGCGCGTGTCCTCGAAGCTCCACCGGGAGCAGCAGGGTGGCTGGCGACGAAGACAACCCCTAGCATCCCTCGGATGAGCGGAAAACCCGAATGGCCCCGGGTCGGTACCTGCGTCGCACACCGTGGTGCCTGCGGCACCGCGCCGGAGAACACCATAGTCGCG
Organism: Actinocatenispora sera; assembly: GCF_018324685.1. Lineage (NCBI taxonomy): Bacteria > Bacillati > Actinomycetota > Actinomycetes > Micromonosporales > Micromonosporaceae > Actinocatenispora > Actinocatenispora sera. The sequence continues at coordinate 1,397,452 of NZ_AP023354.1, forward strand.
TGCCGTACGGCCATCGAGCAGGGCGCCCGGACGATCGAGGTGGACGTGCAGCGCTGCGGCGACGGTGAGCTGGTCGTGATGCACGACAGCAAGCTGCGCCGCACCACCGACATCGCGCAGGTACTGCCGGACCGGGCGGACGCGACGATCAACGAGCTGACCGTGGCGGAGCTGCGCAAGCTCGACGCCGGCGCCTGGTTCGACGAGCGGTACCGCGGGGAGCCGGTACCGACGCTGGCCGAGCTGCTGGCCGCGATCGACGGGCGCAGCACGCTGTTCATCGAGCTGAAGGTGCCGGAGCGCAGCCCGGGTATCGAGGAGCAGCTGGCCGAGGAGCTGCGCCGCTGCCTCGGCGACCGGCTCGACGACATCCACCATCCACCGGTGGCGATCCAGGTGGTCGACGCGGACCGCCTGTGGCAGCTGCACGAACTGCTGCCGACCGTACCGATGTGCCTGATGAGCGGGCTGACCTACATGCTGGAGCTGGACCGGTTCGCCGACCTGGGTGACTGGGTCTCGGCGTACACGCCGCTGGGCCGGCTGCTGACCGCCGAGCATGTCACCGCCGCGCACGAGCACGGGATCCGGGTCCTGCCGTGGACGATCGACGCGCCCGAGGCGGTCGCCGCGATGCGCGATCTCGACGTCGACGCGGTGATCACCAACAACGTGCCGTTCGTGCAGCCGATCCTGTCCGGGCAGCCGAGCCGCCTGTCGCGCACACCGGTACGGATCGAGTCGGCCTCGGCCGCCGACGAGCGCACGGTGCTGCGGGCGGAGTCCCCGGTGGACCTGACCGGCTGGTCGCTGCGCAACCACCTGATGCGCCGGCAGCCGTTGCCGGCCCGCCGGCTCGCCGCCGGCGACACGCTGGAGGTCGCCTCGGCGAGCAAGAAGTTCCTGGACAACTACGGGGACACGGTCGGCCTGTACGACGCCGACGACATCGTCGTCGACCTGCACCTGTACCGCGAGCTGGCCGCGCCGGCGATGGTGTGAGCGGCTGTCGCCCTGGCCACCGGTACTGCGGTGACCAGGGCGGCGACGGTCAGGTGCTCGGCGCCGGGCGCCGGAGCGTGCCGACGACCGTGGCGGCCACCGCCAGCACGACGAGCGCGGCGGCGGACAGGAAGCCGTACCGGATGCCGGTCGACAGCGGGTCCACCTCGAGCTGGTGCGTCGCGACGGCCGACCAGGTGATGCTGCCCAGCAGCGCGAGGCCGACCGCGCCGCCCAGCTGCCGGGCACAGCTGTACACCCCGGACGCGATGCCGGCGTCCCGCTCGCCGACGCTGGCCAGCGCCTCGACGGTCATCGGTGGTGCGGCCACGCCGAACCCGGCGTAACACAGCGAGCTGGGCACCAGCAGGTCGGTCAGGTACCCGCCGGAACTGTCCATCAGGGACATCCAGGCGACGCCCGCCGCGGCGAGCGCCAGCCCGCCGAGGATCACCGGACGGGTACCGAAGCGACGCAGCAGCGGGCCGCTCGCCCGGGAACAGATCACCAGCAACGCGGTCATCGGCAGGAAGATCAGCGCGGTGTGCATCGTGCTGTAGTGCCAGCTGCGTTGCACGAACAGGGTGAGGAAGAACGCGATCCCCTCCATCGCCATGCTGAACAGCACGATCGCGGCGTAGTTGCCCAGCTTGGCCCGGCCGGCGAGCAGCCGCAGCGGCAGCAGCGGGCGCCGACTGCGCCACTCCACCAGGACGAACACGCCCAGCAGCAGCGCCCCGCCGCCGAGCGCCGGCAGTACCGAGGGGTCCGCCCAGTGCACGGTGCCCGACGAGTCGGCCGCGGCCCGGGTGAGGCCGAACACCAGGAGGGTCATGCCGAGGGTGCCGGTGACCGCGCCCGGCAGGTCGAAGCGGCCCGGCTTGCGGGCCGGCTCGGCCAGCAGCCGCGACGCCAGGGCGACGATGGCGATCCCGAACGGTACGTTGACCAGCATGATCCAGCGCCACGACGCGACGCTGGTGATCAGGCCGCCGGCCAGCAGGCCGATCCCGCCGCCGGCGGTGCCCAGCGCGGTGTAGATGCTGATCGCCCGGCCGCGTCCGGCACCCTCCGGGAACGTGGTCGCGAGCAGGGACAGCGTCGCCGGGCTGGCTGCCGCCGCGCCGGCGGCCTGGAGGGCGCGGGCGGCGACCAGCTGCCACGGCGACTGGGCGAGTCCCCCGGCGAGCGAGGCGACGGTGAACAGCCCGAGCCCGAGCACGAAGATGCGGCGCCGGCCGAAGACGTCCCCGCAGCGGCTGCCGAGCAGCAGCAACCCACCGAACACCAGGGCGTACGCGTTGACCACCCACTCCAGTCCCGGGCCGGAGAACCCCAGCCCGGTCTGGATCCGCGGCAGCGCCACCGTCACGACCATCGCGTCGAGCACGAACATCGTCTGGGCGGCGCAGATGATGGCCAGCGCGGCGCCCCGGGTACGCGAGCCCGCCGCGCGGCCGGCCTGCACGAAGCGGGTCATCGCGGCTCCGCGGCGAGCTCCAAGCGTCGATGCAGCGGCGTGCGCTGGATCTTGCCGACGGAGTTCTTCGGCAACTGCCACACGAACTGCACCCGGTCCGGCCAGAACTCCCGAGTCAGCCCGGCGCGGTCGAGGAAGTCGTGCAGCTCGGTGAGCGTCGGCGGGGTGCCGTCCGGGACGACGACGGCGCAGCACAGCTCGGTGCCCGGTACCGCCGGGTCGGGGTAGCCGATCAGCGCCAGCTCCTTGATCCCGGCATGCTTCGCGAGCAACCCCTCGACCAGCAGTACCGGTACCTTCAGCCCGTCGGCACGGATGATCAGGTCGCTGCGGCGGCCGACGATGCGGATGCCGTTGCGCCCGTCCGGGCGGGCGATGTCCCCGGTGTCGAACCAGTCGCCTTCCAGGCACGCCTCGTACACGTCGCGCTGGTTCAGGTAGCCGAGGCACTGCGAGGCGCCGCGAACCAGCAACCGGCCGGCCTCCTCGCCCTCCTCGGCGTCGATGCGGATGTCCATCCACGGGACCGGCCGGCCGTCGCTGTGGGTCGCCCAGTCGGCCGGATCGTCCGGCCGGGTCATGGTGACCGCGGCGTTCTCGGTCATGCCCCACAGCGCGTGCACCGGCACCTGGAACGTGTCGCGCACCGAGTCGATCAGGTCCGGTTGCAGCGGCGCCGAGCCGGAGACGATGCGCTGCAGCGAGCTGACGTCGCGGGGCCGCTCGTGCTGCGCGGCGATCATGTCGACCAGGAAGCCGGGCGCCATGTACGCCCAGGTGACGGAGTGCCGCTCGATCGTGTCCAGCAGCAACGGCACGTCGTAGGGCCGGTCGTAGATCATCAGCCAGGTGGCGTTGAGCTGCAACGGCATCAGCGCGCCGTAGGTCATGCCGGCCATGTGCAGGTGCGGGTGGGGCGTGACGATCACGTCGTCCGGGCCCAGCCCGTACGGCTCCGCACCGGCCCGGGTCGCCGCGTACAGCGTGTTGCTGGTGTGGGCGACCGCCTTCATCTGGCCGGACGTACCGGACGTGCTGACCAGCGCGGCGACCTCGTCCGGCCGCAGCGCGAGCGCCGGGTCCGGCGTCGGATGCGCGGTGTCGAGGAAGTACTCGGTGAAGTCGATCGCGTCGGCGGTGGAATCGGCGCCGATCACCACCAGGTGCCGTACCGTCTCCGGCGCCGCGGCGGCCACCCGGGCGGCGACGTCCATGTCGTCCATCCGGTCGATGCTGATGCACACCGGCGCCCGGGTGGCGGTCATGGTGAAGCGCAGATCGTGCTCCTCCAGCGCCGGGAACATCGCCGCGCTGACCGCGCCGATCCGGTTGCAGGCCAGGCACAGCGGGGTGATCTGCCAGACGTTCGGCAGGTACATGGCGACCACGTCGCCGCGACCGACTCCGAGCGCGGCGAGCGCGCCGGCGAATCGTTCGACCAGCTCGGCGAGCTTGCGGTAGGAGATGATCCGGGGCGCCGTGTCGCCCCGGTACGCGATGATCGCGGGATGGTCCGGCCGGGTGTCGACCGCCCGGGCCAGGTCGTCGAGGAACGTCTCGTCCCGCCACCAGCCGGCGGCCCGATACTCGGCGGCGCGCTCCTCGCTCGGCAGCCGCAACGACTCCGCTCCGTACATCATGATCGTGGTCCCCCAACGCTCGTCGGTCAGCCGATCGTGTCGATCTGTTTCTCGATCCAGTCGAAGACGCCCGCGTGGCCCTCGGCGGCGGGCCCGTCGCCGAAGATGGTGAGGAATCCGGGCACCGTGTTCACCTCGAGGATCCGGTAGCCGTCGGCGGTCGGCAGGATGTCCAGCCCGGCCCAGGTGAGGCCCTGGTGCCGGGTCGCGCGGACCGCCAGGTCGATCAGGTCGTCCGGCGCGTCGAACCGCTCCCAGCTCGCGCCCTCCAGCGTCTTGCACCGCCAGCTGCCCGCGGCCGGCAGCTTGAGCATGTTGATCGGCGTCACCTCGCCGCACACCGTGATCCGCAGCTCGCCGTACTGGGTGGGGTAGAAGGGCTGGCAGATCACGGTGCCGTAGCGCGACAGCTGACTGTCCACGATGGACCGGTCGGCGTCCAGGTCGGTGACCCGCTCGACGTCGATGCCGCGCAGCCCGTACGACGGTTTGAGGATGATGTCGTCCCAGTCGGCGAGCGCCGCGGCCACGTCCTCGACCGTGCTGACCGAGCGAAACGGTGGCACCGGGAAGCCACCCGCGGCGAGCCGCTGCGCCATCAGGAACTTGCTCTCCGCGCACAACCAGTCGTCCACCGGATCGAACAGCCGCGGACCGAGCACGTCGCCGATCATGGTGAGCCGTTCCGTCCGGTCCCGGAACACGCCGGCGGTGGCGGCCAGATCGTCCTGCCAGACGTCGCCGATCAGGTTCGCCCGGGAGATGACCGCGTCGTAGCTGTTCACGTCGATGCCGTTGGCCCACACCGTGGCCGGCCCGTCGTCGCGGCGGTACTCGACCTCTTCCAGGGTGAACCCGGACATCTCGTGCCCGCGCCGCTTCCCGAACTCGAGCAGGGCGAGCGCGTCCGCGTCGATGCCGGTGCGGTCCCACAGCAGGATGCCGATCTTCATGCTGCCCCCTCCGTCGTCGGCATGACCTCGATGGCCGGCGGCACCGTCTCCGGCGCCAGTACCAGCAGGGCGAAGTGCTGCGGCAGGTGTACGGCGAGGCCGACCCGGCCGCCGGCCTCGATCTCGGCCAGTTCGCCGTCGCGGCGCAGCGTGAGGGTGCCGCCGTCGCTGCCGTCCAGCAGCGTGACCCCGGCGCGGAAGTCGCCCAGCAGGATCTGGTCGGGCGCGATCATCCGGGTCCGGGTGATGCGCAGCCCGGCCGCGTCCACCGTGGGCAGGGCGCCCAGCCCGACCAGCCGCCAGTACGTGCGGGGATGCAGCACCAGCGCGTCGCAGGAACCGCCCTGGTCCTCGACGTCGGCGGCGGCGGCCATGATGCTGTCCAGCAGGTCGGCGCCGCCACGCAGCCGGCGCAGGCCGGGCAGCCGGAGCAGGCCGGTGATGGCGCCGTCGGCGCTGCCGTGCAGCAGGACGTCGTTCTCCACCGTGCACAGCCGCACGATCACCCGGTGGTCGACGAACCGGGCCAGCAGCGCCGGGTCGTGGCAGATCTGTGCCGGTACCGGTACCCGCACCCGTACCTCGGTGAGCGCCGCCTTGATCGCCCGGGGCAGCTGGTGCGCCTCGGGCGTCGCCGCGTACTCGGTGTCGCGGGTGACCTGGTGCGAGCCGCGCCGCTCCTCGACGAACGACACCGACTCGTCCGTGATGGTGGCCGACTTGAGCAGGTCTCGTACCGGCGGGCGGGGGCGGGTGGCGGCGAGTGGGAAGTGCCGCGCGATCGCTCCCCGTACCACGGCGGAGGCGGTGTCGCCCGCGGACCGGCAGGCCGCCACGGCCAGCTCCTCGCCCGGTGTGCGGCTGGTCAGCTCGGGATCGTCGACGAGGTAGCGCAACGTACCTCCATCAGGTTGTCGAGGACCGGATGCCTTGGGCGCCAAGGCAAGCCGAGCCGACGAGTACGGCGCGCAAGCGCGTGGCGCACCGCTCGGCGACTCGAATCGAGACCCTAAGCCACCGGCCGGAGCGGCCCGGAAAGACTGGGGAAATCCCTCGTATCCGGTGTGGCCGGGTATGCCCCGCGGACGCCGATCCGATTTCGTATGCGAGCCCGACCTGTCGAATCCGTACGCCCGGCGATCGCTGCGTGGTCGCTGGTGCGTCGATCCCGCGCGGGCGCCCGCAGGAGTGGTGCGGCACCGACGCCGGCCACCGGTCGTGAAGGGAGCCGCCGATGGTCGCCCACACCACGGACGTCACGCTGGCGATCGACGGCGGTGCCCCGATCCGTACGAGCCCCTGGCCGGCGTACGACAACGGTGACGCCTACGTGGCGGACGAGGACATCGCCGCCGCGGTGCAGGCGCTGCGCAGCCGCCGGTACTTCCGGTACGACTCGCGGCCGCACGAGGCGACCGAGGCCGGTGCGTTCGAGGCCGCCCTCTGCCGGTACTTCGGTGCCACCCACGCCCTCGGGTGCGCCAGCGGTACCACCGCGCTGGCGCTGGGCCTGCTGGCGCTGGACCTGCCGGCGGCCTCCGGCGTGATCTGCCCGGCGTTCACGTTCGCCGCCACCCCCAGCGCGATCCTGCTGGCCGGGCACCGACCGGTCCTGGTCGAGTGCGACGACGAGCTGCAGCTCGATCTCGCCGACCTGCGTCGCAAAATGGCGGCCGGGGCGCGCGCGATCGTGGTGGTGCACATGCGCGGGTTCGCCGCCGACATGCCCGCCATCACCGCGATCGCCGACGAGTTCGGGGTGCCGATCGTCGAGGACGCGGTCCCCGCGCTGGGGGTACGGCTCGCCGGCCGGCCGCTCGGCACCTGGGGCCGGGTCGGTGCGTTCTCCACCCAGTCGGACAAGGCGTTGAACACCGGCGAGGGCGGGTTCCTGCTGACCGACGACGCCACCGTCTACTCCCGGGCGCTGGTCTACTCCGGTGCGTACGAGTCGCGGATGGCCCGGCACTTCACCGATCCGCCGGGCCTGGACGACCTGTCCCTGCCGCTGTTCAGCTGGCGGATGGACGAGATCCGCGCCGCGCTGGCGCGGGCCCAGCTGGGCCGGCTGCCCGGCCGGCTGGAGGCGCACCGGCGCAACTACGACCGGGTCGCTGCCGCGCTCGGCGGCCGGCCGGACATCGCGGTACGGCAGCCGGTCGCGCCCGGTGCCTACCTCGGCGAGGCGCTCCTGCTGCGGCTGCCGGACGGACCGTCGGCCTGGTGGTTCGCCCGCGCGCTGCGCGCGGAGGGGATCGGTGTGCGCGCCTTCGGCGACCCGGACGACGTCAACGTGCGCGCGTTCTGGAACTGGCGGTTCCTGTTCCCGGACCCGGCCGTGACCCGGTCCGCGTACCCGGTGAGTACCGCCGCGGTGGCGCGCACCGTCGACATCCCGCTGTCGGCGAACCTGACCGAGGAGGACTGCGCGCAACTGGTCGACGCGGTCGACAAGGTCGCGGCGGCGCTGCCGGGCCGGCTCCCGTGAGCGGCCGGCCCGTCGTCGTCTACCTGACCGGGTGGTGTCGCAGCGGTACCACCCTGATCGGGAACCTGATCGGCGAGCTGCCCGGCGCGGTGCACGTCGGCGAGCTCCGGTACCTGTGGCGGCACGGCGTGCTGGGCGACGGCACCAACGACGTGTGCGGCTGCGGCACCCGGGTCGCCGACTGTCCACTGTGGTCTGTGGTGCTGCGCCGGTTGGGCGCCCCGGACGTCGTACCCGACCTGCTCGACCGGCAGCGGCGGCTGCTGCGCACCCGGCACGTCGCCGCGAGGCTGGCCGAGAGTTCGGCCACCGCCGCCGCCCGGCGCGACCTGGAACGGCTCTACGAAGCCATCGTGGCCGAGTCGGGCGCCCGGATCGTCGTCGACAGCGGCAAGTTCCCGGCCGAGGCGGCGACGCTGTGCGGCAGCGGCCGGGTCCGGCCGTACGTGCTGCACGTGCTGCGGGACCCGCGCGCGATCGCGGAGTCGTGGCGCCGGCCCAAGGCGTACATCCCGGCCATGCCGGCCTGGCGCAGCACCGCCTACTGGGTGGCGTTCCAGCAGGCGTCGGCGCGGGTCGGCCGCGCCTTCCCGGACCGGTACCGGCGGCTGCGGTACGAGGACTTCGCGGCCGCACCGGCCGACACGCTGGGCGCGGTGCTCGCCGACTGGGGACTCGCCGACGCGGCCCCGGTCGGCGCCGACGGCACCGCCGTACTGTCGCCCAACCACACCGTCACCGGCAACCCGGACCGGCTGCGTACCGGGCCGGTCACCATCCGGCCGGACGAGCGCTGGCGGGCCACCGCGCCGCGCGCCACCCGGTACGTCGCCGCCTCGATCGCCGCGCCCTGGCTGCACCGGTACGGCTACCGCCTGCGCGGCACCGCCTGACACCGCACGACGAGAGGAGTACGCGTGGATCTCGGCATCGCCGGACGGGTGGCGCTGGTCTCCGGCGCCACCAGCGGGCTGGGGCTGGCCGTCGCGACCGCGCTGGCCGCCGAGGGCGCCCGGGTCGCGATCAGCGGCCGGGACGAGCAGCGCCTTGCCGCCGCCGCCGATCGGGTCGCCGCTGCGGCCGGCCGGCCCGATCCGAGCGGACGGGTCCGTGCCGACCGGGTCGACCTGCGCGACCAGGACGCGGTACAGGGCTGGATCGACGCGGTGGCAACGGATCTCGGCGAGCCGGGGATCGTGGTGAGCAACGCCGGCGGTCCACCCGCCGGCCCGGTGACCGCGTTCGGCCTGGACGCCTACCGGGACGCCGTGGAACTGTGCCTGCTCGCGCACATCGGGTTCGTGCAGGCGGTGTTGCCGCGGCTGCGGGCCGCCGGCTGGGGCCGGATCCTGCTCGTCGCCTCCGAGACGATCCGCCAACCGCGTCCCCAGTACGGGCTGTCCAACACGGTGCGGCCCGGCCTCGTCGGCTACGCGAAGTCGCTGGTACCGGAGATCGGTCCGGACGGCGTCACGATCAACGTGCTCGCCCCCGGCTACCACCGCACCCCGGCGCTGACGCGCCAGTTCACCGATCCGGAGGCCGGGCTGGCGCGGATCGCCGCCGGCATCCCGGTCGGCCGCCTCGGCGACCCCGACGACTTCGCCGCCACCGCCGCCTTCCTCGCCAGCGACCGCGCCGGCTTCATCACCGGCAGTACCGTCCTCGTCGACGGCGGCGCCACCCAGGGTTGGTGACCGGCCCACCCGCCGGCGTTCGGACAGGCGAGCGGCCGCTTCGCCGGAACCGACCGGCGGGCGGGGCGGCGTGGTCGGAGCCGGCCCGGCGCCGGACCGGGTGCCTGCGTCCGGTCCTGGTCACGCCCAGGAGGCGACGATCTCGCGCCCCTGCGGGATGACGAGGTCGAGCAAGCCGGGGAAGCGGGCGTCGAGGTCGGCCCGCCGGAGCCGGTTCAGCCGCCTGGTCCCTTCGTCCCGCTGGTGGATCACTCCTGCCTCGCGCAGGGTTCTGAAGTGACCGCTCTGGGTGGATTTGCTGACCGGCAGCGCGAACGTCGTGCAGGCGAGCTCGCCATCGGGCTCCACCTCGGCGAGTCGCGCCACGATCGCCAGCCGGACGGGGTCGCTGAGCGCGGTCAGCACGGTGGTGAACTCCAGCTCGCCGACGGCCGGGTGCACGAGTCTGGTCGCGGTCCTACTCGCCATGCCCTCCACCGTACCCGAGCATGTTCGGGATAGGTGAACATCTGCTATGTTCGGCAACCATGAACATGAGATCGGAGTCCATGCCGTACGGCCCCGGCGGTGCCGGGGTCACTCGGCCGCCCCGTCCGGCGGCGCCGGTTGGTCGCAGCTCGCGAGCCGGCGCCAGGTGGCCGTTCCGGGCCATGGCGTACACGCTGCTCGTCATGCTCACCGGGACCAACCTGCCGACCCCGCTGTATCACACCTACCAGGCACGGTTCGGCTTCTCACCGTTCGTCGTCACCCTGATCTTCGCCAGCTACGTCGCCGTTCTCATCCCGTCCCTGCTGGTGGCCGGGCCGCTCGCAGACGCGATCGGGCGACGACGGATCCTGCTCCCCGCCCTGGCACTGGCGGGTCTGGGGTCGCTCGGGTTCGCGCTCGCCTCGGGTACCGGTTTCCTGTTCGCCGCCCGGATCGTGCAGGGCCTTGCCGTCGGCGCCTCGTCCGGGGCGGTGACCGCCGCACTCACCGAACTCGAACCCACCGGCAACCGTCGTAGGGCGGCGCTGGTCTCCACGGTGCTCTCGGTGGGCGGGCTGGGCCTCGGCCCGGTGCTGGCCGGACTCATCGCCGAGTGGTCACCGGCTCCCGACGTGGTGCCGTTCGTCGTCGAGATCGTGCTGCTGGCCGCCGCAGCCGTCGCGGTCGCCCGCATCCCGTCCGCGCCACCGGTGGCGCGGTGGCGGCCGCGCCGGCCCCGGATCCCGGCCGCGATGCGCGCGACGTTCGTGACCAGCGGGAGCGCCAACTTCCTCGCCTTCGCGGTGATCGGACTCTTCCTCACGCTCGTCCCGACCTACGTCGCCACGCTCACGGGGAGCAGGAACCTGCTCCTCGGCGGAGGCACCGCCGCCCTCATGCTGGCCAGCTCGGCTGCCGTCCAACTCGTCGCCTACCGGCGACCACCGCGCCAGCCGCAGCTCGCCGGGCTGCCGATCCTGGCCGTCGGGCTGGGGCTCCTGGTGCTGGTCGGAGTCGTCCCTTCCTTCGCGCTGCTGCTGGTCACGACCATCCTGTCCGGAGTCGGTCACGGACTGGTGTTCCTCGGCGGCCTGACCACGGTGAACGCCAACGCCCCGGCCGCCAACCGGGCCGAAGTGCTCTCCAGCTTCTACGTCGTTCTCTACGCCGGCGTCGGACTGCCCGTGCTCGGCGTGGGCGTCCTTGCCACCGCCACCGGCCTCACCACCGCCGTGAGCTGGTTCGCCGGAACCGTCTGCGTCCTGTCCGTACTCGTCCTCGTCGCGCTCCGCCGCGCCCACCGCAACGGCGCTGCCGTCCCGAGCGCATGACCCGCACCGTGCGGCGGCGGACCACCTCACCCGCCCGGTAGCTTCGGAGCGGTCCGGGCGTCGACCCGAACCAGCGGTCAGAGGAGCGCGGAGAGCTCGGCGCAGGTGTCGCCGGGGACGGTCTTCAGCCGCGCCACCGCGTCGACCAGCGGTACCAGCTCGACCTGCGTGCCACGCAGCGCCGACATCGTGCCGTACTTGCCGTTCCGGATCGCCTCCACGGCACGCCCGCCGAGCCGCGACGCCAGTACCCGGTCGTAGGCGGTGGGCGTGCCGCCGCGCTGCAGGTGCCCCAGCACGGTGGTGGTGACCTCGCGGTCGAGCCGCCGCCCGATCTCGGCCTGCAGCTGCCGCGCGATGCCGGCGAACCGGCGGTGCCCGAACTGGTCGATGTACCCCTCGTCGAACGGCATGGTGCCCGGCGCCGGCGTGGCGCCCTCCGCGGCGACGAGCACCGCGAAGTTGTCACCCTCGTCGAACCGGCGGCGCAGTCCCGCGCACACCTGCTCGATGTCGAACGGCGTCTCCGGCGTGAGTACCTGGTGGGCGCCGGCGGCGAGCGCCGAGTGCAGCGCGATCCAGCCGGTGTGCCGCCCCATCACCTCGACGACCATCACCCGCTGGTGCGACTCGGCGGTGGTGTGCAGCCGGTCGATCGCGTCGGTGGCGATCTCCACCGCGGTGTCGAAGCCGAACGTGACGTCCGTGCAGTCGATGTCGTTGTCGATCGTCTTCGGTACCCCGACCACCGGGATGTCGTGCGACGACAGCCAGTGCGCCGCCTGCAGCGTGCCCTCGCCGCCGACCGGGATCAGCGCGTCGATGCCGTTCGACGCCAGTACCGAGCGGATCGTGTCGATGCTGGCCCGCAGCGTGTCCGGGTTGACCCGGGACGAGCCGAGGATGGTGCCACCGCGGGCGAGGATGCCGCGCACCCGGGCCGGCTCCAGCTCGACGTGGTGGTCCTCCAGCACGCCGCGCCAGCCGTCCCGGAACCCGGTGACCTGCCACCCGTGGTCGCGCACCGCGCGCAGCACCACCGCCCGGATCACCGCGTTGAGGCCGGGGCAGTCGCCACCGCCGGTCAAGATACCGATACGCACCTGGTCGTCCCTTCGTCCGTCGCGACTGCCGGCGGTCACCGGCAGATGCCAGGACGGCACGGCGCTGTACCGGTCTCGTTCGCGAACCAGGGTAAGGGCTGGCCGGGCGGTGCTCGCAGTGTGCCTGCCCACGTTCCGCGGGGCGTCGAACGAACGTCGAGCGGTCCCGGCGCCGACCGGACGAACCGCGGTCCGGCCGGCGCCGTCGATCAAGATCTTCCGGTACGCACCGGCTCGGCCCGGTCCACCGGCACCGGGCGTGGCGCGCCGCCGGTCCGGCGGAGGACGGTGACGGCGAGCGCCAGCGCGACCAGGACGAACCCGCCAGCGACCACGAACGCCACCCGGTACCCGCCGGTCTGCGCCGCCGCCGCTCCGGCACCGGCGGCGACCAGCTGCCGGGTGTGCGCCGCCGCGACGGTGGACAGGATGGCGAGGCCGAGCGCACCGGCGACCTGCTGCACGGTGTTGAACAACCCGGACACCACGCCCGAATCGCTCGGATCGGCGCCGGACATCGCCAGCCCGGTCAGCGCCGGCATCGCGGTGGCGAACCCGGCGCCGAGCACCAGCAGCGCCGGCAGCAGCATCGGGTACCCGTCCTGGCTGGGTAGCCGGGTCAGGATCGCGAACCCGACCGCGATGGTGGCCAGCCCGGCGGCGAGCACCCGTACCGGGCCGAACCTGGCGATGAGCCGGGCCGAGACGCCGAGCGACACCACCGCGATCGTCAGCGAGGTGGGCAGCAGGGCGAGGCCGGTGTGCAGCGGGTCGTAGCCGAGCACCTCGCGCAGGTAGAGCGCGATCAGGAACTGGAACCCGAACATCCCGGCGATCGCCAGCAGCAGGGTCGCGTTGCCGCCGGCGACGGACCGTACCGCGAAGACCCGCAGCGGCAGCAGCGGCGTCGCCGCCCGAGCCTGTCGCAGCACGAACCCGGCGAGCAGCACGACGGCGGCGGCCCCGGTACCCAGCGTGTACGGCCAGGGCTGTTCGGTGGACCGGACGATGGTGTACACGCCGAGCATCAGCCCGGCGGTCACCAGCACCGCCCCGGCCGCGTCCGCACCGGCGCGCAGGCCGAGACCGCGCTCGGCCGGCAGTACCCGGGCGGCGAGGACCGCGGCGGCCAGCCCGATCGGCACGTTGACCAGGAAGATCCAGTGCCAGCCGACCGTCTGGGTGAGCACCCCGCCGGCGATGATGCCGATCGACGCGCCACCGGAGCCGACGAACGTGAACGCGCCGATCGCGCGGGCCCGCTCCCGCGGCTGCTCGTACAGCGTGACCAGCATGCCGAGGACCATCGCCGAGGCGAGCGCGCCACCGGCGCCCTGCACGAACCGGGCGGCGATCAGCATCACCTGGTTCACCGCCGCGGCGCACAGCGCGGACGCGGCGACGAACGCGACCAGCCCGGTCACGAACACCTGCTTGCGGCCGATCAGGTCGCCGAGCCGGCCGGCCAGCGGCAACAGCCCGCCGAACCCGATCAGGTACGCGTTCATCACCCAGGCGAGGTTCGCCGGCGCGAAGTCCAGCGCGCCGGAGATCGTCGGCAGGGCGACGTTCACGATGGTCCCGTCCAGGATGACCATCAGCTGTCCGGCGCACAGCACCACCAGGGCGAGCAGCCGGCCGCGGGAGGTGGATGGAGAGGTGGACATCGGCTTGCCTCCAATGGTGCACGACTTGTTACAGAGGCCATCATGTGTGACCATCGAGTCGTGCGGAAGGAGGCACATCCATGTCACGGAGTACCAGCGATGTACCAAGCCAGGTCGCGCAGTGCCCCACCTGCACGGTGCGTGAGGTACTAGACAGGGTCGGCGGCAAGTGGAGCATCGGCGTGCTGGTCGAGGCGGTCCGCGGGCCGGTGCGGTTCACCGAGCTGGAGCGCATCATCACCGGCATCAGCCGCCGGATGCTCACCCTGACGCTGCGCAACCTGGAGCGCGACGGGCTGCTCACCCGCACCGTGCACCCCACCGTGCCGCCGAAGGTCGAGTACGTGGCGACGCCGATGGCGCTGGAGCTGCACGACGCGCTGTTCACCCTGACCAGCTGGGCCGAACGGCACCGGGACGACATCGCCACCGCCCGCACCGTGTACGACGCGGCACACTGAGCTGCGACCCGCCCGGCCCCGCGCCGCGGCGCCCCGGCCGCCGCGCGCCGCCTGGGTTGCTGCGGCAGGCGGCGACGACGGGTTCGCGGCGGGCGGGGCGGTCTCCGGGCGGGGTGCGGTCAGTTCCGGGCGAACAGGGCGGTGTGGTCGGCAGCCCACTGCCGGAACGTGCGGGCGGGGCGGCCGAGGACCGTTGCGACGTCGTCGGTGACCGGATGCGGCGTGTGGTCGTACCGCGCGTAGCGGGCCATCAGCGCGGTGGCGAACTCGGCCGGCAGGCCCCGCGCCACCATCGCGGCGTGCGCGTCGTCCGGTGACAGTGCCACGTAGCGCAGCGGGCGGTCCAGCACCTCGCCGAGCTGGTCCAGGGTCTCCTCGAGCGACAACGACTCGGGCCCGGTCAGGACCAGCCGGCGGTCGGTCAGCTCGGGGTCGAGCAGCGCCCGCACCGCCACCTCGGCCAGGTCCCGGTCGTCCAGGTGGGCCTCCTGGAACGTCGGGTACCCGTACCGGACCGCGTCGCCGACCTGCAGCTGCGGCCCCCAGGCCAGCCGGGTGTTGTCGGCGAACGTGCAGGCCCGCAGGCTCACCCAGGGCACGCCGCTGCCGACCGCGGCGGCTTCGGCCTCCCGGTTCCGGTCGCCCTGGAGCCGGGACGGCTGGTACGCGGGGTCGTCGTCGACGTTGATCGCCGACAGCGCGACGATGCGCCGGGCACCGGCGTCGACCGCGCGGGCGACCTCCGCCGCGGCATCGTCGTGCACCGCCCGCCCGTTGACGAACAGCGCCGTCGCCCCCCGGTACGCGGCCGGGCCGGGTGCGGCGACCTCGACGCCGGGCGGCATCGTCGCGTCCGGGTTGCGCGTCACCGCACGCACCGGATTTCCTTGTGCGGCAAGGGCTTCGACCACCTGGCGGCCGATCAGTCCGGTCGCCCCGGTCACCACGATCATGTCAACCTCCGGCTCTCTCATTTGATACGAGAACCATAGCATCTACTTTGATACTCGTAATATATGAGTCTCGTAATTCACGGTCGATCGCCACCGGGCGGACGGGTCCGTACAATCCCTGGCCGGAGGAACACGGATGTCGAGGGGCCGATGAGCACAGCAGCAGCAGCGGGCGGCGGGCGGCGCCGGCTCGCCGGCACCATCAGGACCCGGCTGCGCGCGCTGAGCAGCCGGCTCGGCATGCTCAGCCAGGCCGTCGGCGGCCGGCTCGACCTGCGGGCCGTCGACCTGGAGTGCCTGGACCTCATCGACCGGTACGCGCCGCTGACCCCGACCGCGCTCGCCCGGCACGCCGGGGTCCATCCGGCGACGCTGACCGGCATCCTCAACCGGCTGGAGAGTGCCGGGTGGATCACCCGGGACCGCGACCCGGTCGACCGCCGCGCCGTCGTGCTGACCCCGGTACGCGAACGCAACGCCGAGATCCTCCGGCTGTACGGGCCGATGAACCGGTCGCTCGACCAGATCCTCGCCCGGTACACGCCGGAGCAGCTGGAACTGCTGGCCGACTTCCTCGACCGCGCCACCCGGGCCGCCACCGACGCCGCCGACACCGTCGCCGAGAACAGGTAACCGGTACCGTCGCCCGGTCGGCGGTGGGTCGGGTCGCGGCACGGCCGCCGCCTATCATCCGGTGGTGCCAGTACCGGTGATCTTCGATCTGTTCAACACGCTGCTGCACGGCGCCGACGAGGGCCGGGACCAGGTCGTGCGGGAGATGGCCACGGTGCTCGGGGTCGCGCCCGGCGCGCTGGTCGAGGCGTACCACGACAGCTGGCGGGACCGGCAGGTGCGGTGGAGCCTGACCGAGGCGGTGCGCGTCCTTGCTCGCGGGCTCGGCGCCGACCCGACCGACGCGCAGGTCACCGCCGCCGCCGAACTGCGCCGAACGTTCGCCGGCCGGGTGCTGAACGCCGTCCCCGCGCCGACTCTGGCAGTGCTCGACCGGCTCCGGGCCGACGGCCGGCAGCTCGCGCTGATCAGCAACGCCACCGCCGAGACGGCCGAGGCCTGGCCGGACAGCCCGCTGGCCGAACGGTTCGACACCGCCGTGTTCTCCTGCACGGTCCGGCTGGTCAAGCCGGACCCGGCGATCTACCGGCTGGCCGCCGACCGGCTCGGGGTCCGCCCGGCCGACTGCGTGTTCGTCGGCGACGGCGCGGACGGCGAACTGGCCGGCGCCGCCGGCGTCGGGATGACCGCGCTGCGCACCGCGCAGTTCGTGGACCGGGACCCGGCGTGGCCCGGTCGCACGCTGGCGCACCTCGACGAACTTCCCGGCGTGCTGCGCGACCACCGCCCGCCCGCCGGCGACCGCTGACCGGCGGTGAGCAGCCCGGCGAGCGCGAAGGCGCGCGGCCCGCCGTTCGTCACCTGCACGTACAGCACCGGTGCGGTGGCCGCCGCGAACGCGAGCAGCAGCAGCCACGGCGCGAGCCGAGCCCGGTCCAGCCGGTCCACCACGCCGTACCGGGTGAGCGCCGCGCCGACCAGGAACAGCCCCGGGATCAGCGAGAAGAACCCGGTGCCGACGAGCAGCCCGGCGGCGAGCACCGGCACCGCCAGCGCCGCCGTCAGCCAGCGCGGCGCGAACGACAGCGGCAGCAGTACGGCCAGCCCGACGACCGCGTAGACGGTGAGGATGTCGCCCTGCCACAGCAGCAGGTGGTGCGCCAGCCCGACGGCGAGCAGCACCAGCAGCCTGCGCAGCAGTACGACCCGGGGCCGGGCGACGCGCTGCCCGGCCGAGCGCAGCAGCAGCGCGAACCCGATCCCGAACAGCAGCGAGAAGATCGGAAAGAACCGCTGGTCGAACAGCAGGCCGGGCCACTGCGTCGAGGTACCGGTATCGTCCAGCACCCGCGCGCCGGCGTTGGCGATCGGCTGCACGTTGACGACGAGGATCCCGCACAGGGCGAACCCGCGCAGCACGTCGAGCGCCGAGACCCGGCCCGACGGCGCGGTCGGCGTGGTCGCCGTGCGTTCGGGTACGGAGCGTGATTCGGTAGCCATGCCGGCCATCGTCGGCGGGAACCCCGCGAGCCACATCGGTCCGAAGCACGGCCGGCGCGGGTGCGCGTCGTACTTCTGACCGGTTCGGCCGGGCGGCCGACTGCGTACCGTGATCGACGTGGCGGAACGGACGGGGGCCGGTGCGCTGCGGTGGGCGGGCCGGGTGGCGCTGGCCGGGCTGCTCGCCGCCGGGCTCGGCGTGCAGGCGGTGGCGATCGGCACCAGCTGGGGCGGCGGGTACTGGATCTTCGACGTCGCGGTCGGCGCGGTGGTCGGCGCGGCCGCGGTGTGCCGGCACCGCAACCGTACGGTCGCCGCCGCGGTCGGGCTCGCCGCGGCGGCGCTGGCGGTACCGGTGGCGCTGGTGGCCGGGCTGCCCCGGGAGCCGAGCCCGACGCTGGCGCTGGCGCTGGCGGTCCTGGTCGCCGCCGCGGTACGGGTGCTGCCGCCGCGCCGCGCGACGGCCGTGGCGGCGTGCGGACTCGTCCTGGCCGCGGGCAGCTGGTCGGCCGCGCTGCTCGTCGCCCCGGGTGGTACGAACCTGGTCCTGCTGGACGCGGTCGGGGTCCTCGCCGCGGTCGCCGGCGGGCTGTTGCTGCGGCTGCTCGACCTGCGCCGCCGTGCCGCCGCCGAGCAGGTACGCCGGGACGAGCGGCTGGCGCTGGCCCGCGAGCTGCACGAGGTGGTCGCGCACCACGTCACCGGCATCGTCCTGCAGACCCAGGCGGCCCGCCTGCTGGTCGGCGGCGCCGGGGCCGAGCGGGCTGGTGGCGACGGGACCGGGCTGGTCAGTGCTGCCGGTCCCGGGCAGACCACCGGTGCCGGGGCTGGTCTGACCAGCGGTGACGAGGCCCGGCTGGTTGGCGTGGACGGGGCGCGGCTGGACGAGGCGCTGGCCCGGATCGAGAGCGCCGGCGCCGACGCGCTCGCCGCGATGCGCCGGGTGCTCGGCCTGCTGCGCGACGGTGCGGGGGAGACCGACCCGATGCCGGTCGGCGCGGCGCAGCTGCGCGAGCTGGTGGAGCGGTTCGCCGTGCACGGCCCGGCGGTGCGGCTGGTGCTGCCGGACCCCGAACCGGCCTGGCCGGTGGAGGTGGCCAGCACCGTGCACCGGCTGGTACAGGAGGCGTTGACGAACGTGGCGCGGCACGCGGCGCAGCCCACCGAGGTGGTGGCGACGGTGACCGACGCCGGGCCGTACCTGACGGTCACGGTGACCGACGACGGCGCCGCGGTGCGGGCCCGGCGCCGGCCCGGCGGGTACGGGCTGCTCGGCATGCGGGAGCGGATCGAGGTGCTGGGCGGCACCCTGCAGGCGGGCCCGCGGCCGGACGCCGGCTGGTCGGTCGTCGCCACCCTGCCGGTACCGGTGGGTGAGCCGCGGTGAGCATCCGGGTGCTGCTGGCCGACGACCAGGCGCTGGTGCGCGGCGGGCTGCGGCTGATCCTGGACGCGCAGCCGGACATCGCCGTCGTCGCGGAGGCGGCCGACGGCGTCGAGGCGATCGAGGCGGCCCGCCGGCTGCGCCCGGACGTGTGCCTGGTCGACGTGCGGATGCCGCGGCTGGACGGCATCGAGGTGACCCGCGCGCTGGCCGGCCCCGGGGTGCCGGAGCCGCTGAAGGTGGTCGTGGTGACCACGTTCGACCTGGACGAGTACGTGTACGGGGCGCTGCGCGGCGGTGCGGTCGGCTTCGTGCTCAAGGACGCCGGCCCGGTGCTGCTCGCCGAGGCGGTACGCGCGGCGCACCGCGGGGACGCGCTGGTGTCACCGTCGATCACGCTGCGGCTGCTGCAACGGCTCGCGCCGGCGGCGCGTGGCACCGACCGGCCCGGCCGGCCGCTGTCCGACCGGGAGCGGGAGGTGGTCCGCGCGATCGCCCGGGGCCGGACGAACCGGGAGGTGGCGGCGGAGCTGTTCATCTCATTGAGCACGGTGAAGAGCCACGTGTCCGGCATCCAGACCAAGCTCGGGCTGCGCAACCGGGTGGAGATCGCCGCGTGGGCCTGGGAACACGGCCACGTCGACCCGTCCTGATCCGGCCGGGAGACACCGGCCGCGACGCGTGCCGATCCGGGACCAAGCCGGGAAGTAACCCGGCCCTGCCCCGGATCTCCCCGGTCGGTCAGCCGCAGTGCGACCAGCCGCTGGTCCAGGTCAGCAGGGCGTACGTGTCGCCGCTGACGTGGTAGGTCGCGTCGCCGCCCCACTTGATGCAGGTACCCGCCGCCGACCGGCGGACCGGGCCGGCGTAGGAGTTGTAGTACGACTCGTCGGAGGTCTGGGTGGAGCCCTCCGGCTGCACCCACGCACCGGTGATCGTGCCGAAGCTGGTGAGCTGGTACTTCTCGGTCACCACGCAGTCGGTGGATCCGTTGTAGGACAGGTAGATCACCGCGACGGTGCTGCCGTTGTGCGACAGCGTGTGCGAGTCGATGTTGTGGTAGTTGTCGCCGCACAACGCGCTGGCCGAGACGGCGAGCGCCGGGGACGGAGCCACCAGGGCGCCGAGGCCGACCGCCGCCACCGCCGCCGCGCCGCCGACGGCGAGCTTGCGGAGCGTCTTGTTCATGGTTACCCCTCACTGTGATCCGGTCCCGTCCGTTGCATGATTCAGCACGAGTTATCGATTGGTTTCGATTCGCTCGTGTCGTAATCGCCACACTGACTGGTTTCTCGCACAGATCGCGGCGTGTCGCTGCTGGCGAGTCGGACCGCCGCGATGGCGTACCCCACGACCGCTTGCCGGTGTTGAAAAGTGGGGCAAGATGTGCGGAGACGTTCGATCAAGGAGTACGCATGGCTGTACGGACGACGCGAGTCGGCGATGACCGGGTTGGCGGGGACAGGGTCGGCATCGACTACGACGACGAGGCGCGGGTGTGGCTGCTGCGCACCCCCGGCACCGCCTACGCGGTCGCCTGCCCACCCGAGGTCACGGTGCACCGCCAGCAGCTGCCCGACGTGCTGCTGCACGTGTACTGGGGCGCCCCGGTGACGCTCGCCGACGCGGTACAGATCGCCACGGTGCAGCGGTCCCGGTGGAGCCGGCGCGGGTTCGAGTCGCCGCTGGACGGCGCCGAGGAGTACCCGGTGGCCGGCGGGCTGCGGTTCGCCCGCCCGGCGCTCGCCGCCCGGTTCGCCGGCGACGTGCGGTCGGTGGAGTGGCGACTGACCGGCAGCAGCGCCACCCACGACGCCGGCGCGCACGAGCTGACGCTGGAGTTCGCCGACGCGTACTTCCCGCTCGCGGTCGCGGTGCACTACCGGATCCAGGCCGGTACCGACGTGATCGAGCGGTGGGTCACCGCGACCAACACCGGCAGCGCCGTGATCGAGCTGGACCGGGTCGACTCGGCCGCGTGGACGCTGCCCGAGTGGGACTCCTACCGGCTGTCGCACCTGATCGGCCGGTGGGGCGCGGAGACCCAGCTGCGCCGCCAGGAGCTGACCGAGGGCACCTTCACCACCGGCAGCCGGCGCGGCATCACCAGCCACCACGCGAACCCGTGGTTCGCGCTGGACGACGGTACCGCCACCGAGCAGGCCGGGTCCGTCTACAGTGGAGCGTTGGCCTGGTCCGGATCGTGGGAGTTCGCCGCGCAGCGGCTGGCGCAGGGCGGCATGCAGGTGCTGGGCGGTCTGGGCCACACCGACTTCGGCCCGTACCGGCTCGCGGCCGGCGAGTCGCTGGACACCCCGGTCTTCGCCGGACTGTACACATCGGACGGGTTCGGTGCGGCCAGCCGCGGCTGGCACGAGTACACCCTGCGGCACGTGCTCGCGAACGCCGACACCAACCGCCCGGTGCTGTACAACTCCTGGGAGGCAACGGGTTTCGACGTCAACGAACAGAACCAGATGGCGCTGGCGGCGAAGGCGGCGCGGATCGGCTGCGAGCTGTTCGTGATGGACGACGGCTGGTTCGGCGCCCGGGTGCACGACCACGCCGGGTTGGGTGACTGGCGGGTCAACCCGGACCGCTTCCCGAACGGGCTGACCCCGCTGATCGACGAGGTGCACCGGCTCGGGATGGACTTCGGCATCTGGGTCGAGCCGGAGATGGTCAACCCCGACTCGGACCTCTACCGCGAGCACCCGGACTGGGTCTACCACTTCCCGGAGCGCACCCGGCACCAGATGCGCAACCAGCTGGTGCTCAACCTGGCCCGGCCCGACGTCGCCGACTGGATGTTCACCCAGCTCGACAACCTGTTGTCGGACAACGACATCCGGTTCGTCAAGTGGGACATGAACCGGGTCTTCACCGAGCCCGGCTGGCCGTCCAACGCGGACAACCCGGCCCGGCTGTGGACCGACCACGTGCACAACCTCTACGGCGTACTCGACCGGCTGCGCGCCGCGCACCCGGACGTGGCGTTCGAGTCGTGCTCCGGCGGCGGTGGCCGGATCGACCTGGGCATCCTCGCCCGTACCGACCAGGTGTGGACCTCCGACAACACCGACGGGCCGGACCGGCTGATCATCCAGGACGGGTACAGCCAGCTCTACCCGGCCCGCGCGATGTCGTGCTGGGTGACCGACGTGCCGAACTTCCTCGACCCGCGCACCGTGCCGCTGCGCTACCGCTTCCACGCGGCGATGGCCGGCGTGCTCGGCGTCGGCGGCGACCTGTCCGAGTGGTCGGACGCCGAACTCGACGAGGCGGCAGAGCTGATCGCGCAGTACAAGAAGGTCCGCTCGATCGTCCAGCATGGACGGTTGTACCGGCTGCGGGCGCCGTCCGACGGGCTGTCCGCGGTGCAGTACGTGACCCGCGACCGGGCGCAGGCCGTCGTGCTGGCGTACCTCGGTGCGCAGCGGTTCGGGCAGCGCCCGCCGGTGCTGCGGCTGGCCGGCCTGGACCCGACCGCCCGGTACCGGGCCAGCGGCTTCGACGTCGAGTTCACCGGCGCGGCGCTGCACACGTTCGGCCTGCCGGTGCGGCTGCAGGGTGACTACGACTCCGTGCTGGTGCACCTGACCCGGATCGACGACTGAGCCCGATCGCGCTTGACCTGGAGCGCGGTCCAGCACCCAGACTTCCCTCTCGAGGCCGGCGGTCGTACTGCCCGGCCGTTCGTGGCGGCGTCGCGCAGCCGGCGCGCGGCGCCGCCCCCGCACCACGACAGCGAGAGGGAACCACGCCATGAAGTACCGCACCATCGGGACGGACCCGGCCACCAGCCGCGAGGTCAGCGTGCTCAGCCTCGGCGCCATGCTGATGGGCACCCAGACCGACGAGGAGACCTCGTTCGCCATCCTCGACCGCTACGTCGAGGCCGGCGGCACGTTCATCGACACCTCGGACAACTACGCGTTCTGGATCAACGGCACGCAGGGCGGCGAGAGCGAGGCGCTGCTCGGCCGGTGGCGCCGCAGCCGCGGCATCGGCAGCGAGATCGTCATCGCCACCAAGCTCGGCGCCCGGCCGCTCGCCGCCGGCACGCACTACCTGGACAACGGGGAGGGGCTGTCCGCGCGGGTGATCCGCGAATCGTCCGCGGCCAGCGCCGAGCGCCTCGGCGTCGACAAGATCGACCTGCTGTACGCGCACATCGAGGACCCGGCGACGCCGATCGAGGAGACCGTCGAGGGCTTCGGGGAACTGGTGAAGGACGGCACCGTCGGGCTGCTCGGGGCGAGCAACCACTGGTCCTGGCGGGTGGAACGGGCCCGGAACCTGGCCGCCGCGCGCGGGCTCGCCGGCTACGAGGTGCTGCAGTACCGGCACAGCTACCTGCGCCCGCGCACCGACGTACCGCACGATTTGTCCCACCACGGCCAGATCGGTACGGCCGGGGCGGACCTGCTCGGCTACGCGGACGAGAACCCGGGCCTGGCACTGGTGGCGTACACGCCGCTGCTGTCCGGCGGCTACACCCGCGCCGACAAGCCGTTCGGCGCCGAGTTCGACCATCCGGGTACGCCGCGCCGGCAGGAGGCGCTGCGGCAGGTCGCGGCCGAGACCGGCGCCACCGTCAACCAGGTGGTACTGGCCTGGCTGATCGGCGGTCGGCCGGCGGTGATCCCGCTGATCGGCGCGTCGTCGGTGACGCAGCTCGACGAGAGCCTCGCCGCCGCCGACCTCGACCTCACCGACGACCAGCGCGCCCTCCTGGACAGCGCGCACTGACGCGGCGGCCGCGTGACCCGTCGCTGCCACGATGCGTCACGCGGCCGCCAGCCCGGTCCGGGCCGGCGGCCGGTCTGGTACGGCCACGCCGGCGCCAGTGACCGGCGGTCCCGGGTGCGGGCCTCAGCCCAGTGCCGGCCCGGGTTCGCGGTCGTCACCCCAGGTCGGTACGGGCCTCGGCGAGGTGGCGGGCGATGCCGGCGGCGCCGGCGGCGGCACACAGCCGGTCGCCCTCGTCGAGCAGGGCCGCCGCACCCTCGCGGCGGCCCTCGGCATACGCCAGGTACGCCAGGCCGACCAGGTTGGCGGCCACCCCGGCGTCGAAGTGCAGCTCGCGCCGGAGCAGCGTGGACCGTTCCAGCAACTCGCGCGCCGCGGTCAGGTTGCCCTCCTGGTGGGCGGCGATGCCGAGGTGGCGCAGCAGGTACGACAGGGTGCGCCGATCGCCGGCGGCCTCGGCGAGTTCGACGCCCTGCTCGAACAGCGGCACCGCGGTCGCGCCGTCGCCGCGTACCACCTGGTGCACGCAGCCGACCCAGAACAGCGCCTCGGCCTCGCCGCGGGGGTCGCCCAGCGCCCGGTAGGTGGCGAGTGCCTGCTCGAACAGCGGCAGCTCGCGCGGGTCCTCGCTCGGATCGCTGTCGCGCCGGGCCAGGTACCCGGCGTGCCGGAGCCGCCCGCGGTGCAGCGCGGCGTCCGCGTCGAGTGCGTCCAGGCCCTGCTCGGCCGCCGGCAACCCGCTGCCGTCGCTCTGGAACACGGATCGCTCGTAGGCCTCGGCCGCCGCCGTCAGTCGTTCGTCGGTCACCATCGCTCCATCCTGCGCCCCCGAGATCGATCGCGGACTCCCGGTCAGGAGCCGGGCGTGATGAAGCCCGATTCGTACGCGAGGATGACCGCCTGGGTGCGGTCCCGCGCGCCGAGCTTGGCCAGCACGTTGCCGACGTGCGTCTTGACCGTCTCGACACCCAGGTAGAGCTCGGTGGCGATCTCCGCGTTCGACAGTCCGCGCGCCATCAGCCGGAGAACCTCGCCCTCCCGCCCGGTCAGCTTGGCGGCCGCCAGCCGGTCGCCGCCGCCGGTGTGTGCCGACCGCCCGGCGAGGGTACGGATCGCGGCCGGGAACAGCAGCGAATCGCCGCGCGCGACGGTCCGTACCGCCTGCACGATCTCGTCCGGCCGGGCCCGCTTGAGCAGGAAGCCGGCCGCACCGGCGCGCAGCGCCTCGTACACGTAGTCGTCGTTGGAGAACGTGGTGACCACCAGGATGCGGGGCGGGTCGTCGAACCGTTCGACCAGCGACCGGGTGGCCTGGATGCCGTCCACGTCGGGCATCCGGACGTCCATCAGCACCACGTCCGGCCGGGTCGAGCGGACCAGCGGCAGCACCTCGGCGCCGTCGGACGCCTCGCCGACCACCGTCAGGTCCGGTTCGGCGCCGAGCACCGCGGCCAGCCCGGCCCTTACCAGCGGCTCGTCGTCGGCGAGCAGGATCCGCACCGTCATGCCATTCTCCCGGTGTTCGTCACGAAGGGTGCCGTCCCTGCGGTAGTCGTCACGGGGCGTGCCCCAGCGGCAGCCGGACCGCGACCCGCCAGTCGCCGTCGGTCGGCGCGGCGGTCATCGTGCCGGACAGCAGCGCGACCCGTTCGGCGATGCCGGCGAGGCCGCGACCACCGGTCGGCCGGGTCGGGGCGTCCACTGTGGACAGTCTGTTGGTCAGCTCGAGCTCCAGCTCGTCCGCGGTCAGCCGCAACCGGAGGGTCACCGGCACCCGGCCGGCGTGCCGCAGCGCGTTGGTCAGGCATTCCTGCACGATCCGGTACGCCTCGCGCGACACCACCGCCGGTACCCCGGTGATGCGGTCCGGCACGCTCGCCCGTACCGGGACGCCGGTCGCCGCCGACGCCGACAGCAGCGCGGGCAGGTCGTCCAGGGTGCGCTGCGGCGCCCGCGGCGCGGACTCCTCGCGCAGCAGCCCGAGCACGTGGTCCAGGTCGGCGAGCGCGGCCCGACCGGTCTCCTCGATCGCGGCCAGCGCCCGCCGGGCGAACTCGGGGTCCGCATCGAGCACCCGCCCGGCCGCGCCGGCCTGCAACGTGGTCACCGTGAGCGCGTGCCCGACCGAGTCGTGCAGCTCCCGGGCCAGCCGGTTGCGCTCGGCCAGCCGGGCCGCGCTCGCCTCGACCTCGGCCAGCCGCTCGGCCGGGGACGGCCCGAGCAGCGGTGCCGCGATCCGCGCCATCGCCGCCCCCACCCCGGCCACGAGGTAGCCGAACACCAGCACCGTCGGTATCACGAGCACCAGCAGCCAGGCCGCCGACGCGCCGGTCGGCAACCCGGGCACCAGCGGGCGGGCGGCGAACGGTGCGGCCGCCAGGCTGATCACCCAGGACGCCGCAGCCAGCAGCGCGGCGCCGACCACCGCGCCGGCGACCAGGTGCAGCAGGAACCAGAGCGCGGCGCGCCAGCGGGCGTCGAAGTCGCGCGGTGCGGGCAGCGACTCGGGCAGCGCCACCTGCAGCAGGTTGCGGGCCGCGGCGCCCTCGACCACCCGTACCGAGGGGAGCAGCCCGAGCAGCGCCGGCGGCGCCACGGTGACGGCCAGAAACACCGGGGCGGCGAGCGGCAGCGGCAGCCGGCCCGCCGCGATCGCGCCGAGCACCACCGCGTCCAGCGACGCGAACGCGACCGCCAGCCCGCTGCCGAGCAGCAGGAACACCAGCCGCTGCCGGGTGCTGTGCGCGGTCAGCGGCCGTACCACCGGTGACCTGGTCGCTCGCATGCCGCCATTGTGCCGGTACCGGCCGAGCGGGCGCCCCGCTACGACGCGGGACCCACCTCCCCCGCCCGGGGGAGGGGTTCCGGCCGCCGCCGACCGGGTTGCGGCGCATGCTGGGGGAATGACGACAATCGCGGTACTGGGTACCGGAATCATGGGTCTGCCGATGGCGGCCAACTTGCTCGACGCGGGGTTCTCGGTCCGCGCCTGGAACCGGACGCCGGCCCGGGCCCGGCCGCTCGCCGACCGCGGCGCGGTCGTGGCCGCGACCCCGAGCGAGGCGGTGCTCGGCGCCGAGACCGTGCTCACGATGCTCTCCGACGGGCCCGCGGTCCGGGAGGTGATGCTCGGCCTCGGCGCGGAGCTGGGCGGTGGCCGGCTGTGGATCCAGGCCAGCACCGTCGGCACTGCGTACGCGGACGAGTTCGCCGGCCTGGCCGCGGCGCAGGGCCTGACGTACGTGGACTCGCCGGTGCTCGGTACCCGGCAGCCCGCCGAGCAGGGCGCGCTGGTCGTCCTGGCGTCCGGTCCGGACCAGGCGCGGGAGCGGTGCGCGCCGGTGTTCGACGCGATCGGGTCGCGCACCCTGTGGGTGGGGCCGGCCGGCGCCGGCAGCCGACTCAAGCTGGTGCTCAACTCGTGGCTGGAGACGCTGACCGTCGGTACCGCCGAGGCGCTGTCGCTCGCCGCCGCGCTCGGCCTCGACCCGCACCTGTTCCTGGACACGATCCGCGGTGGCGGCCTGGACGCCGGGTACGTGCAGGGCAAGGGCGCGGCGATGCTGGCCGGCGAGTTCCCGCCGAGTTTCCCGCTGTCGCTCGCGGTCAAGGACGCCCGGCTGGTCGGCGAGGCGGCCGCGGCGGCCGGACAGCCCGCGCCGCTCGCCGCCGCGGTACGCGCCCGGTACGAGCAGGCGCTCGCCGAGGGCCACGGCGCCGCCGACATGGCCGCCGTCTACCGCACGTACCGCAACTGACCGGCTCGGACCCGGATCAGTGGCTGCCGGCAGCAGTCGCGCGCGAGCCGGACGAACTCGTCGGTGGAGACGACCCGGCGACCCGGTTCCGCCCGCTGCTCCGCACCAGGACCCGGCCGGAGTCGTCGGCGGGCAGCTCGGCGACGGTGAAGAAGGCGGACCCGACGAACAACGCGTCGTGGGGGTCGGTCAGGTCGAACCCGTAGCGTATCGCTTGCGGCACCGGGGATCTCTCGGCCACGCGGAAGCCACCTGCCGATCGGGGACCGCTTCGGTCGAGTGAACGCAACGCGATCGTACGGCCGATCAGGTGTGGCCGGGCGGGAGCTGGGACGTCGGTCAGTCGGTGATCAGGTAGCGGGGGCCGGGGCCGTCGGTGGCGAGCATGTCGTGCGGGTTGCTCAGCTCGCACTTCTTCAGCGACAGGCAGCCGCAGCCGATGCAGCTGGCAAGCCGGTCCCGCAGCCGTTCCATCAGCTGGATCTGGTCGTCCAGCCGGCTGCGCCAGGCGCGGGACAGCCGGGCCCAGTCGCCGCGGGTCGGAGTACGGTTCTCCGGCAGCAGCGCAAGCGCGTCCCGGATCTCGTCCAGGCTCAGGCCGACCCGCTGGGCGATCCGGATGAACGCAACTCGGCGCAGCTCGCTGCGGGAGAACCGGCGCTGGTTGCCGCCGCTGCGGTCGGACTGCAGCAGGCCGAGCTTGTCGTAGTAGCGCAGCGCGGAGGCGGCGACGCCGCTGCGGGCGGCCAGTTCGCCGATGGTGAGGGTCTCGGGTAGCTCGCTCATCGTGCCAGTCTTCACATCCGGGTTGACTTAAACCTGACTTCAGGTTGCAGGCTACCGACATGACGACCGCAACGGAAGACCTCCTCGGGTACGAGGACCTGCCCGCGCTGTTGACCCGGATGACCGGTGACGAGAAGCACGAGCCGAGCGCGACCTCCACCCTGGACGTGCTGTGGGTGCTCTACGACCGGGTACTGCGGGTCGATCCGGACAACCTGCACGATCCGGCCCGCGACCGGTTCCTGCTCTCCAAGGGGCACGGACCGGCCGCGTACTACGCGGTACTGGCGGCGAAGGGGTTCTTCCCCACCGACCTGCTGGACGACTTCGGTTCGTACGACTCGCCGCTCGGGTACCACCCGGACCGGACCCGGCTGCCCGGCGTGGAGATCTCGTCCGGCTCGCTCGGCCACGGGCTGCCGCTCGGCGTCGGCGTCGCGCTCGGCCTCCGCGCCCAGGGCTTCCCCGATGCGCGGACCTACGTGCTGGTCGGTGATGCCGAGCTCGACGAGGGCAGCAACCACGAGGCGATCGCGTACGCCGGGGCGACCGGGCTGGCCAGCCTGACCGTCGTGGTGGTGGACAACCGGTCCGCGACGCATGGCTGGCCGGGCGGCATCGGCGCGCGCTTCGCCGCGCACGGCTGGTCCACGGCGACGGTGGACGGCCGCAACCACCGGGCGTTGGAGTCCGCCCTGACCACCCCGCTGCCCGGCCGTCCGCACGTCGTCGTGGCTACCGTCGAAGACAAGTACTGAGCCGTCGAGCACCGAGAGGACAGTCCACAATGGACATGCGAGAGACGTTCGTGGCCGGCACGACGGCGATCCTGGACGAGGACCCGCGTACCGCGCTGGTGCTCGCGGACATCTCGGCGGCGGCGTTCGAGCCGGTCCGCGAGCGGCACCCGGACCGGGTGCTCAACGTGGGTATCCGCGAGTCGCTGCTGGTCGGCGTCGCCGGCGGGCTGGCCCAGACCGGGCTGCGGCCGATCGCGCACAGCTACGCGCCGTTCCTGGTCGAGCGCGCGTTCGAGCAGATCAAGCTCGACTTCGGCAACCAGGACGGCCACGGCGTGCTGGTCAGCGTCGGCGCCTCGTACGACAACGCGCAGGCCGGCCGCAGCCACCACGCCCCCGGCGACGTCGCGCTGATCGACACGCTGCCCGGCTGGGAGGTCCGGGTACCGGGCCATCCGGACGAGGTCGACCCGCTGTTGCGGCACGCGGTCGGCGGCGACGGTTCGGTCTACCTGCGGCTGTCCACCCGCAGCAACGACGGCGCGCATGCCGGTACCGACGGCCGCCTGGTACCGCTGCGAACCGGTCACCGCGCCGTCGTCGTGGCGGTCGGGCCGATGTTGTCCGCGGTGCTCGCCGCCACGGTCGGCCTGGACGTGACCGTCGCGTACACCAACACGGTCCGGCCGTTCGACGCCGCCGGGCTGCGCGAGCTCGCCGGTGCCACGGGCGACACGGTGATCCTGGTCGAGCCGTACCTGGCCGGCACCTCGGCCCGGGTGGTCGACGACGCGCTGCTCGACCGTCCACATCGGACGCTCGGGCTCGGGGTGCGCCGGGTCGACCTGCACCGGTTCGGTACGCCGGCCGATCACGACGACGCGCACGGCCTCACCCCCGACGCCCTCCGCCACGCCATCGCCGGGTTCCTGCTGCCGCGGTGACGCGACGAGGGCGGCCGGGTGGCTGCGGGCGGACGCGGCACGTGCAGACCGGACGCCCGACCGGGCCGTCGGACCGCCCTGCCCTGCGAAGACCGAGCGCCCTGCTTGTGGCAAGACCGAGCGCCCTGCCCGGTGGCGGGACGGGGCCTCCTGCCCCGCGGTGCGGCGGGGCCTCCTGCCCTGCGGCGGGCCGGAGCGCCCTGCCCTACGGCGGGACGGAGCCTGCTGCCCTCCGATGAGACGGAGTGCCCTGCGCTGCGGTGGGACGGTGCGCCGAGCTCGGCCCACCGTCCACTGTGGTCAGAGGTGTCGCCGTCGGGCGAGGAACGTCGCCGCGAGCGCGACGCCGAGCAGCACGAGCGCGACGTTCACCCCGATCGCGACCCGGACGCCGGGCAGCACCGCCGGCCCGCCGGCCATCGCCGCGGTGGCGACCGCGGACAGCACCGGCGTACCCATCGTGATGCCGACCTGCTGTGCCATGGTGGCGAGGCCGGACGCCAGGCCCTGCTCGGCGGCGGGCAGGCCGGAGGTGGCGGTGACCATGAAGCCGACGATGACGACCATGTTGCCGATCCCGCCGACGAACGTGGCCGGCAGCAACAGCGCGAGCCAGCCGGGGTTCGCCCCGATCGCCAGCAGTGCACCGGTACCGGCCGCCTGCACCAGGCCGCCGAGCACCAGCGCGACCGTCGGCGAGGTGCGGGCGATCAGCCGGGGCGCCGCGATCCCGCCCAGCACCGTACCGACGCCGAGCACGCCGAAGGACAGCCCGGCGCCGAGCGTGGAGAACCCGAGCGTCTTCTGCAGGTACAGGGTGAGCAGGTAGACGAGCGAGGTCTCGGTGCCGAACGCGATCAGCCCGGCGATGTTGCCCCAGGCCACGGTGCGCCGGGTCAGGATGCGTACCGGTACCAGTGGTTCCGGTACCCGTCGTTCCACCAGGTAGAAGACGACGAGCAGGGCGGCGCCGGCGAGCAGCGGAACCAGCGCGGTCGGCCGGGCGAAGCCGTGCTCGCCGGCCTGGGTGAGCCCGTACACGATGCCGAGCAGGCCGACGGTGACGCTCAGCGCACCGGGCAGGTCGAGCCGCGGGCGTACCGGCGGTCGAGACTCGGCGATGACGGCCGGCGCGACGAGCAGTACCGCCACCGCGACGGGCACGTTGAGCAGGAACGACCAGCGCCAGGACAGCAGGTCGGTCAGTACGCCACCGAGGATGGCCCCGGTGGTGAAGCCGGCGGACATCAGCGCGCCGTTGAGGCCGAGCGCCTTCTGCCGTAACGGTCCGTCCGGGAACGACGTGGTCAGCAGGGCCAGACCGGCCGGAGTGACGGCGGCGGTGGCGAGACCCTGCGCGACCCGGGCCACGAGCAGCATGGTGGGGCTGGTGGCGAACCCGCCGAGCAGCGACGCGGCGGTGAGTACCGCGAGCCCGGCGAGGAAGATCCGCCTGCGGCCGACGAGGTCGCCGACCCGGCCGAGCAGCAGCGTGAACCCGGCCGCGGACAGCGCGAACGTGGTCGCGATCCACTGCAGCTCGGCGAGCCGGAAGCCCAGCCCGGCGCCGATGACGGGAAGCGCGACGTTGAGGATCGAGAAGTCGACCGCGAGCATGAACTGGGCGACGAGCAGGACGACCAGAGTGATCCGGAGCCGGCCGGTGATCCGGTTCGCGGGTGCGGCGACCGCGGTGCGAAGGGCGGGTGTGGACATGACGGTCCTTCCTTGACCGGCGGCGGACCGCAGTTAAATGGCACTATGGTTCCATTAGTGCCACACGGTAGCATCGGATCCCGGACTAATGAAACAGGAGTCCCGTTATGACTCGCGGCACACCCACACCCGGCACGGTCCGGCCCGGCGGTCGCACCGCCCGCGTCCGCGATGCGGTACTCGCGGCGGCCGGTGACGCGCTCGCCGAGTCCGGGTTCGCGGCGCTGGACCTGGCCGACGTGGCGCACCGGGCCGGTTGCGGCAAGACGACCGTCTACCGGCGCTGGGGCAGCACCTCGGCGCTCGCCGCGGATCTGCTGCGGGACATGGCCGACCAGTCGGTACCCCGGTCCGACCACGGCAGCCTGGCCGCCGACCTGCGGGCCAACGCCCGGCTCGTGGTCTCGACGCTCACCGATGCCCGGCAGGGCGCGCTGTTCACCGCGCTGATCGCCGCGGCGGCCGGCAACCCGGCCACGGCGGAGGCGCTGCACGGCTTCTACCGGCGCCGCATCGACGAGTGGGCCGGCTGCGTCGTCGCCGCGATCGACCGCGGCGAGGTGCCGGCCGGTACCGATCCGCGGGAGGTCGTCGCGGCGGTCTCGGCGCCGCTGTACTACCGGCTGCTCAACACCGGGGAGCCGCTGTCGGAGGCCGTCGCCGACCGCGCCGCCGCCGCGGTGACCGCCGCCGCGATCGCCGGCGCGTACCGCACCGACCCCCCACCGACCCACACCGCCTGACCACGGGCCTGCCGCAGTTGATCAAGGGATGGGGGCGCGACGTCCTGCAACGATGTGTCTGGATCCCTTGATCAACGCGCCGGTCCCTTGATCAACGCGGCGGTCCCTTGATCGACGGGGCGGGCGGTCGCCGGCACGCTGGCCGGGCCGGGCGACGGGCTTGATCGACGCGGCGGGGCTGAACGGTTCGGGCCGTCAGTCGACGAGCTCGCGGAGGATGCGGCCGAGCTTGCCGTTGCCGAGCAGGCCGCCGTGCCGGCTGAGCGGTGCGCTGCGCACCTTCATCTCGCCGAACGTCACGTTGCAGTGCAGCCGGATCGTCGGCGTGCCCTGCCGGCGCGGCACCGCGGCGAGGTTCGTGGTGCGCGAACCGAACAGCGAGCGCCCGTAGACCTCCACCTCGACGCCCTCCGGCACGGTGATCTTCACCTCGCCGCAGAACGTGCGTACCTCGATGTCGACGACGCCGTCGCGCACCACCTCGGCGTCCATCGTCGCCTCGCGCAGGTCGAGCTTGGTCGACCCGAACAGGGCGCGGACCCGGGTGTGCCGGGAGACCCGCCACCGCCCGTACTGCTTGTGCTCGCCGAAGACGGCGGAGATGACGGTCACCGGCTGGCTGGTGCCGACCGGCGGTGCGGCGGCCAGCCCGGCGGTGACCTCGGCGAGTTCCTCGCTGGTGTCGGCGGCCCAGGCGGCGCCGGCGCGGACGCCGAACTCCTCCAGGGTGAGCCGGCCCTCGCCGCAGGCACGCTGCAGCAGTTCGACGGCCGCCTCGCGGTCGGCGTCGGTCAGCGGTGGCGGCGGTACCGGCCGCAGGGGTTCGGGCTGCATGACGGCAGCGTACCAAGCGGAGACGTCATAGTGAAGTCATTGAGACGTCGCTCTTGCGGGGGCTGATGCCGGTCAGGCGGCGCGGATCGTGACCGGATGCCGGCCGAGCCGGAAGGCCGCCGCGATCCGACGCATCTGCCCCAGGTCCGATCCGTCCGACACCTGCAGCGGGCCGGAGACCGGCCCGGGTACCTCCGGCGCGGACAGCACCGCGCCGGCCATCACGATCGCCCACTGTTGCCCGGCGTACCGGCTGGTCGCGTCGCTGATCGCCCGCTGCCCGGCGGCACTGAACCGGACCGTCACCGACCAGCCGGTTTCCGGGTCGGTACCGGTGCGCACGCCGGTCACCTCGCGGCCGGACAGCACCGGCGGGCCCAGCCGGTACCGTTGCCCGGACCGGTCGCAGGCGGGCGGATCGCCGGGGGTGCAGCCGGGCGACGGGCTGGTGACGTCGAGCACCGGCCGCACCGACAGCTCGGTACGCACCGGCATCAGTGAACGCAGCCGGGGCAGCGCCGCGGCCCGCGCCGGCGGGACGGCGAGGACGATCCGGTCGCCGTGCACCTCGTACCGGGTGCCGGTGCCGGCGAGCAGGGCCAGCAGCCTGCCGGCGTCCACTCGGGTCGAGTCGTCGCCGCTGACGGTGAACGCGGCGGTGTGCCAGCTCGCCGGCCAGCCCCGATCGTCGTCCCGGGCCGCGTGGTAGAGCAGGTAGCCGGACAGTCCGGCACCACCCACGACCAGCAGCAGGCACACCACCAGGGCCACCACCAGGCCGACGTGGTGGCGCTCGGGGCAGGCTCGGCCCAGGGCGGCTCGGTCACCTCAGCCGTCCGGCTCCGGCACGGTGATCGTGGCCGGCGCCGGTACGCCGAACAGCAGGCCGACGACGTCGGAGACGGTGTGCGTGCCGTACGCGATGGTCGAGTGCGGCTGCACCTGGAACATGATCGCGATCGCGTACCGCTCGTCCGGGCCGGCGAAGCCGACCGAGTTGAGCACCCAGTGCTTGCCGTACGAGTCGGTCTCGAACGACCAGCCGTTCTTGTCGCCCGGACGCTGGTCGTGGCCGGCGGCCCAGACCCCCCACCGCTGGTTCGGCGCCACCCCGCGCATCGCGGACACCAGGTAGGCCCGGTCGTCCGGCGCGGTCTTCGTCAGCACGTAGCTCATCAGGTGCGACAGGTCCTCGGTGGTGCACTTGACGAAGCCCCAGTAGGTGCCGTCGGTGAACCCGGGCACGAAGTGCAGCCCGGACATCCCGAACACGTCCCGGAAGCGGGCCAGCTGGGCGTCCCCGCCGTACCGCTGCCAGAGCCGGTCCGACGCGTTCTCGTCGGAGAAGTTCAGCATGTTCGCCATGTCGGTACGGTCCGCGTCGCTCAGCGTGACCTCGCCGGCCCGCTGCCGCCGCAGGATGTCGGTGGCCATCGCCAGCTTGATCGTCGACGCGGTCCAGCCCGGGTGCGTCACCGGGCCGTGCTGCCAGCTCTTGCCGGTCTTGCGGTCGACGATCTGCACGCTCAGGTACGCGTTCGTCGCCGCGTGATCGTCCATGTACTTCCTGGCCGCCGCGTACCGCCGCTGCTGCACGCAATCCGCGTCGCACTTCTTGCTCGGCGCCGCCGACGGTGTGGGTGAACCGCTGGTACGGACCGGGGTTGGTGCGCTGCCGCCGGCGGTGCCGCCGCGCTTCGGCTCCGCGCCGCTGCCGTGCCGCCACCAGGCCACCCCGCCACCGGCGGCGAGCAGCACCAGGACGACCCCGGCGGACGCCAGAACCAGGCGCCGGCGACCCGAACGCCGGTACCGGTGACTGCCACCTCGCTGCCCACCCATGACGCTCGGACGCTACCGCATCAGGCCCCACCGGCCACCCGGCCGCCGGCGGGCCGCCGCGCGTTGCGCGGACAGGGCAGAATCCCTGCAAGCCCCCACCTGAGGAGGTGGCTACATGAGCGCACCGGCCCCGTACCCGTCCCCGGCCATGCCTCCGGCCACGAACCCGCCCGTACCGGTGCGACCCGCCCGTAGCGGACCGCCCGGCTGGGTCGGCCTGCTGCTCGCCCTGCCGATGGCGCTCGGCTGGCTGTACTGGCTCGTCGTCCCGACCGTACAGACCGTGATCCAGGCGTTCACCGGCAAGGCGCCGGGCATCGCCGCCAAATCGTTGCCCGGCAGCGCGACCGCGCACGGCGGGGACTTCGGCGATCCGCTTGGCACGGTCGGTAACACCCTGATCGAGGCGGCGCTGCCCACCCTGGTGATGCTGATCGTGGTGCCGCTGCTGTCCTTCGCCGCCGCCGAGGCGCCGACCGTACTGCGTCGTGTCGTCCGCGCGCTGCTCGCCGTGCTGGCCGCCGGCTTCGCCCCGGCCGTGGTCGTCCTGGCCTGGGCGCACCTGAGCTACCGCCCGGACGGCTTCGGACGCGGGCTGCTGCAGTCGGCGCCGAAGCTGGCCGTCCTGGTCACCCTGGCGACGATCGGCCTGATCGCCGGGATCGGGGTCAGCGTGCTGCTCGCCGCGCTGCGCCGGCGTGCCACCGACCGCCCGGGCCGTACCCTCGGCGGCGCCGTCGTGACCTGGGCGGTGCTCGTGCTCGGCACGTTCGCGATCGGGCTGCAGGCGATCAGCCTGACGATGATGCTCGCGCCCGGTCGAGCCACCACCTCGCTCGGCATCCGCGCGTTCCAGGACGCGTTCATGACGTTGCGGTTCGGCCAGGCCGCCGCCGACAGCACGATGCTGCTGATCCCGGTCGCGGTGCTCGGCCTGGCCGCCGGTCTGATCGTGATCCTGACCCGGCCCCGGCTCGAACTCGACCGGCCCGGCCCGGCCGCCGGCCCGCTGGCTCGGCCCAGCTCGGGCCGCGCCGTGGTGCTCGGCGTGCTCGCACTCGCCGGCGCCGTCGCGCTGCTCGCGGTCGAGGCGTACCCCCGGCTCGGCCTGCTCACCGAGCAGCACACCTCGTCCGGCCCCGCCTCGTCCGGCGGCACGCTCACCGGCGCGCTGCTGCCCGCGCTGCTCGCGACGCTCGTCCAGCTGCTCCTCGCGTACCCGGCGGGGATCGGGATCGGCGCGTTCCGGCCGCTCGGCCGGCACAGCCACTGGCTGCTGCTGCCGTTCATGCCGTGGCTGTTCGTGACGGTGACGCCGCTGCTGACCGTGTCGGTGCAGTCGGCGATGGCGGACGACCAGCTGAACACGTTCCTCGGCGCCATCCCGCCGATCCTGGTCAGCGTGCCGGCGCTGCTGGTGTTCACGCTGTTCGGCGCCGGTCACGGGTACCGCTGGCGCGCCGCCCAGGCGGCCCGCCGGCCGGCCGCCTTCCTGCGTACCGTGCTGGTGCCGTCGCTGCCGCTGCTCGGCGTCGTGGCCATGGCCACCTGGCTGTACCAGGCGCACGACTACCTCTGGCGCTACTCCGTCGTCACCGACATGAAGCACGCCGCCGCGGACGTGGCGGTGCTGCGGCAGCTGAACGCGTACAGCGTGGGCTGGCCGAGCCCGGGACAGCTGCTCGCGGCCGCGCCGCTGGCGATCCCGGCCCTGCTGGTCTTCGCCGTCGCCCAGATCTGGTACCTCGACCGGCTCGCGCTGCGGCTCGGTGACCCCGACCAGGAGCCCGGTGCCGTCGCCGCGGGCGGCCCGTGGCGCGGCGGGCCCGGCCCCGCCTTCGGTGACCCACCCGGCGGGGCGGCCGGCCCGGCCTTCGGCGGGCCCGACCAGGCCGGGCCACGGCTCGGTGGCCTTCCCCCGGCCGCCTTCCCGCCGGGCGCCCCGCAGCCGCCCCCGGGTGGTCCGCAGCCTGCCCCGGGCATGCCACCCGGTGCTCCGCGGGGCCCGGGGATGTCGCCCGGCCCGGGGGCGTCGCCCGGCACGCCACCGGGACCGGGTGCGTCGCCCGGCGGGCCGGGGATGCCGTCGGCTGGTCCGGGCGGTCGACCCGGCACCGGGGCTCCGTTTCCGGGCCAGCCCGGCCCGAGCCTCGGCGGCGCCCCGCCGGCCTTCCCGGCACGCCCCGGCGGACCTCCGGCGCCACCCGCGCCCGGCGGCCCCTCGGGCACCCCGCCGGCCGCACCGCCGGGAACGTCGACGCCGGATGGTTCGGCCGGAGTATCGCCGTGGGAACGCGGCGCAGGGGACGACACACGGTGAGCGACGGGGCGACTTCGGTGTGAAACGTGTGTTTCGGGGCGGTCGTGGTTCCGGTAGCGTTTCACCCTCCCATCGACCGCCGACGAAGAGTGAGGCGTCGTGCCCACGCCCCGTCCTGCCCGAATCCTCGGCGCCATCCTGCTGATCCCCGCCGCCGTCCTGCTCGTCGTCGGGTTGCTGGTGCCGTTCCTCCGACTGCTCGCGGTTGCGGCGGTCACCACCTCGACCGCCGGCGACTCCCGGTTCACCGGCTTCGCCGCGTTCCGTGACCTGCCCGGCCGGTACTGGCACAGCTACCTCGGCGCGATCGCGCTGATCGGGCTGCCGCTGCTGGTGTCCCTGCTCGTCGCGCCGGCCATGGCGTACGTGCTGCGCCGCGCGGTCACCCCGGCCCGGCTCGCGGCCCGGGCGATCGCCGCCGTCCTGCTCGCCGGGTGTGCGCCGCTGGTGATCACCGTCGGGTGGCCGGGGCTGCGGCACCGGGTGTTCGCCGGCCCGCCCGCGCTCGACCTGGCGGTACTGGCCGGCACCCTGCTCGCGGTGGCACTCGGGGTGGCGCTGCTCGCGACGCTCACCGCCGGTACCGGCCGGTCTCTCGCCGCGGTCGCCGGCGTGCTGGTGCTCGCTACGCTCGCGCTCGGCTGGCAGCTGATCACCGTGCCCGGCCAGGTCGGCTCGTCGGTCACCGGCGGTTCCGGGGGCCTGTGGACACCCGCGTACGCGGCGCGGTTCGCGCTGTCCGCCGGCGACGAGCAGTACGGGTCGCGTCGCGCCGCGATGGCCGTCGTGCTGCTCGTCGTGGTCGGCGCCTGCGGCCTGGCGGCCTGGCTCGGTGGGCTGTTGCTGCGGCCACGGCTGGTACTGGCGGCGCGCCGATCCGAGCCGCTGGCACCGCCCGCCCACCGGCGCGACGCGGTCCATCTCGCCGCGGGCGCGGCGCTCGCGGTCCTGGTGGTGGCGGCGCTGGCCGCGGTGCTGATCCCGATCCCGGCGGCGAGTGGTCGGCCCGACCCGTTCGTCCGATTGCTCGGTACCGCGCTGGCCGGGCCCGCGCTCGTCTCGCTGGGCGCCGTCGTGATCGCCGCCGCGGCCGGCATCGCGATCGGTGCGTTGCGGCCGGCCGGCCAGCACAGCTGGTGGCTGCTACTGCCGTTCGCGCCGGCCCTGTTCGTCACCATGGGGCCGCTGGAGGCGCTGGACCGGCAGTTCGATCCGGCGCCGGCCGGGCTGATCTGCGTACCGGCGGTGTTCGGGTTCGCGCTGCTCGCCGCCGGTCACCGGGACCGGTGGCTGCGCCGGCGCGGCACCGGCGACCGGTTCGCCTGGCGTGCCCTGCTCGCCCCGGCCGCGCCCTTCGCGGTACTCGCCTGGT
This sequence comes from Actinocatenispora sera, assembly GCF_018324685.1. Taxonomy (NCBI): domain Bacteria; kingdom Bacillati; phylum Actinomycetota; class Actinomycetes; order Micromonosporales; family Micromonosporaceae; genus Actinocatenispora; species Actinocatenispora sera. The sequence continues at coordinate 1,435,962 of NZ_AP023354.1, forward strand.
TGGCCGCGCTGCTGGTCGAGACGGTCGATCCGGCCGGCGCCGGCACGATGCTCGACCGCCTCGGCGTGACCAGCTCCACCGCGGTGCTGCTCGTCGCGCCGCTCGCGGTGCTCGCCGCGGTCCTGCTGATCGTCCTGCAGCTCGGCTACCTGGACCGGCTGACTCTGGTCGTGGCGACCGACACCACCGACCCGACCGGTCCCGAAGCTGACGCGCCGGCCGCGTCGCCCGATGGCGCGGACTCCGTTGTCCCGCATGCGAAAGACGACAGCGGTACGGAGACCGCCGAGGCGGCGCCGGTGCGCCGGGGCCGCGGTCTGCGCCGGTCGCGGCGAGCGTCCGGCGCCACGCCGTCGCAGGACGCGGCCGGCGACCCGAACGGCGCCGACGCGCCGACGACCGCCGGTCCGGATCCGGTACCGGCGGGGGCGGCCGCCGCGTCGCCGGCCGCCGGGCAGGCGCCGGCCGACGACGAGATGAGCGAGTGGCTCGGCTCGCTGCGCGGCACGGACCCGAAGCGCGCGCAGTCGGTGGACGAGATGCCGGCGAAGCGCGCCGCGACCCCGCGCCAGCGACGGGCCGGTGCTGCATCCGGTACCTCGAAGCCGGCCGCGAAACGGACCGGCACCGCCCGGGCGGCCGGCTCCGCGAAGGCGGCCGGCGAGCCGGACGCCGCCGACTCCGCGAACGTGGCGGGCGAGCCGTCGGCCGGCTCCGCGCAGGCGGCCGGTACGCAGGCGGCAAGCACCGCGAACGCCGAGCGCTCGGCCGGAGCGGCGCCGGACGCCGACGTGCCGCCGCAGCCGGGCCGGCCGGCGGCGAGCGACGGGTCGGCGCGCGGGGAGGCGGGTGACGACGGGCAGGCCGGCGTCGGCGCCGCCCCGAAGGACGCCGGCACCGGCAACCACCGCGACGCGGGCACACCGGGTCGGGCCGCGAAGCGGGCGGCGGGCGCCGGCAAGCGGCGCAACGCGAAGAAGCCGCCGGCACCACGAGCGGCCGAGGAGTCCATTGTGGACAAAGCCGGCCCCGGGGACGCCTGACCGGCCCGGCACCGCGGACGAACGGCGCCGCGTGCCCGGCCGACCGACCCCGACACCCAGCTTCGGTCCGGTCACCTGCGTGCGACCCCACCTACGATGCGGTCGCACGTGCCTGCGACTGACTCCATCCCACGCCTTCGTCCCGGTCACCCGGTACGACTCGCCGTCGAGGCGGGCGCGGGTGGTCAGCGTGGCCCTGCGGTGTGGTTCCACGTGTTCGCGGGTCGCCCCACCTGCGGTGTGGCGCCGCGTGCTTGCGGGTCGCCCCACCTGCGTGTGGCGCGACGTGCGGGGTGTGCTGGTGCGGTCGGGCGGGTCGTCAGGCTGGGGTTTCGGTGCGGGAGGCGGGCCGGTCGTTGCCGGGGCGGGCCAGGCTGGTGAGCGCCGTCAGTACCCGGGGCCAGGCCGGCGCGGCCGGATCGACCACGGCGAAATGGTCCGCGCCGTCCAGCTCGATCAGCCGCAGCCCGTGCCGGCCGGCGTAGTCCCGGGTCAGCACGATCGGCACCCGGCCGTCGCTCGGTCCCTGCAGCAGCACCGTCGGTACCTCCGGGGCCGGCAGTGCTGCCGGATCGGCCGCGGCGTACCGGTCCGGATGCTTGCCTGGACCGCCGCCCATCAGCGCGCCGGCGGCACCGAGGTCGAGGCCGCGCCGGTACGTCTCGGCCAGGTCGCAGACCGGCGCCAGCCCCAGCACCCCGCGTACCGGCGGGGCGGTGTCCCGGCGGCCGGGCGCGCCGGGCGGCAAGCGGTGCCGCAGCGCCCCCCACAGCGCCAGGTGACCGCCGGCCGAGTGCCCCGCGTACACGGCCGGGCCCGGCTCGACACGGCCCGGCGCGGCGGCGGCGAGCAGCGCCGGCGTGGCGTCCAGCGCCGCGGCGACGTCGGTGAACGTGGCGGGCCAGCCGCCGCCGTCGCCGGTTCGCCGGTACTCCGGGCAGGCGACCGCATAGCCCCGCCTGGCGAAATCGGCGGCAAGCGACGCCAGGTAGCCGCGGTCGACGTCGTGCCGCCAGTACCCGCCGTGCAGCACGAGCACGAGTTGCCCGGCCCCGCGCGCCGGCAGCCAGCCGTCGACCACCTGGTCGGGCAGCTCCCCGTACCGCATCGTCACGTCCGGTTGCGGGCCGGGACGTGACAGTATGTCCCGTTGCTCGGCCATCGCCGCCCTCCCGGATCCGTACCGCCGGGTAGGTCATATCACGTCCCGGCTGCCAGGGATGTCTTCGTAGCGCCCACCCGGCTGCGCCGGGCCCGTTTGCCCGGCGCCGGGTCGCGAGCCCACCCACCCGGCGCCGGGTCGCGAGCCCACCCACCCGGCGCCGGGCCGCGAGCCCACGCACCCGGCGCCGGGTCGCGAGCCCACCCACCCGGCGCCGGGCCGCGAGCCCACGCACCCGGCGCCGGCCGCGGGCCACCCACCCGGCGCCTGGCCGCGAGCCCACCCACTCGGCGCCAGGTCGCGAGCCCACGCACCCGGAGCCTGGCCGCGAACCGCCCACCCCGGCGGCGGCGCAGCCGGTCGCGGCCCCTGGCAGGGAGCTGCACCCCGATCATGAAGACACCCGCCAGGGCCGGGTTCGCGGATGGCGCGGGTCGTGCGTCAGGATGGAGGCATGACCGAGACACCGCGCGAGCAGCAGCAGTCCGACCAGGCGGAGTCCCGCACCGTGCTGGTGGTGGGGCCGGACGGTCGGCCGGTCGGCGCCGTCGACGTCGACCCGGCCGAGGCGGACGCGGCGAAGGACCCGGCCAGCCAGATCGAGCAGCCGGCCAAGGTGATGCGGATCGGCAGCATGATCAAGCAACTGCTGGAGGAGGTCCGGGCCGCGCCGCTGGACGAGGCCGGCCGGCAGCGGCTCAAGGAGATCCACGCCCGGTCGATCGTCGAGCTGGAGGAGGGGCTGGCGCCCGAGCTGCGGGAGGAGCTCGACCGGCTGTCGCTGCCGTTCAACGACGACGCGACGCCGACCGAGCCGGAGCTGCGGATCGCGCAGGCGCAGCTGGTCGGCTGGTTGGAGGGGCTGTTCCACGGCATTCAGGCGGCGCTGATGGCGCAGCAGATGGCGGCCCGGATGCAGCTCGACCAGATCCGCGGCGGCCAGCGTCCGGCGCTGCCCGCCGGCCAGGCCGGCATGATGATGCCCGGCGTCCCCGGCGGCGAGCACCCCGAGCCCCCCAACCGCACCGGCCAGTACCTCTGACGCCCCGCCGCCGCACCCCCTCCGGCCGTTGATCAAGGGATTCGTGCATAGCGTCCAGCAACGACGCGTCCGAATCCCTTGATCAACTCTCCGAGCCCTTGATCAACTCGCCGCGAGGGTCGGTTCGCTGCGGAGAGCTGTTCGACGCCGAGGGTCGGGGGTCAGTCGATCGGGGCGGGCGCGAACAGCCGATCGAGGTAGTCGGCGAGGCCGTCCTCGTCGTTGCTCGCGGTGACGGCGTCGGCGGCCGCTCGTACCGCCGGTTCCGCGTTGGACATCGCCACGCTGTGCCCGACGAAACCGAACATCGGCAGGTCGTTGGGCATGTCACCGAACGCGACGATGTCCTCCGGCGCCACCCCGTACCGCCGGGCGACCCAGGCGAGGCCGGTGGCCTTGGTGACGCCGGCGGCGGAGATCTCGATCAGGCAGTCGTGCGAGGAGCGGGTCACCTCGGCGACGCCGTACAGGCTCGCCGCCATCTGCTCGGCCACCGCGTCGGGTGCGCCGTCGAGCCGGGCCAGCAGCTTGATCGCCGGCGCCGCGATCAGCTCGGCGAGCTCGCCGGGCCGGACCCGGGGGGAGACCTCCGCGACCGGGTAGTGCCGCTCGTGCCGAAGCCCGTCGTGGGTCTCCGCGGCGAACGCGATGTCCGGGTAGCTGTCCTGGAGCCGGCCGACGACGTCGGCGAGCAGCTCCGGCGCGAGCGGCCGGTGCTCGACGACCCGGTCGGCGGCGGCGTCGTAGATCACCGCGCCGTTGGAGCAGACGGTCAGCGCGGACGGGGTGCCGGTCTGCGCGATCACCTCGGCCAGCCAGCGGATCGGCCGCCCGGTCACCATCACGAACGGCACGCCGCGCTCGCCCAGCCGGCGCAGCGCGGCGAGGGTGCGCGCCCCCACGGTCCGGTCGGTACGCAGCAGGGTGCCGTCGAGGTCGCTCGCGACCAGTGCGGGAGGAGTCATCCCCTCCATCTTGCCGGTCGGCACGCCCGGCCGCCGCTCGCTGTGGCCACGGCCATAGCCGCCGGTCGATGTCCGGTGCGTCGCCGGAGATGTCAGTTGTAGTACTTCGGGTCGCAACCCACGGACTTCATCACCTTGTCCGGTACCCGCTGGCCCTTCGTCCAGTCCGGCTGCCCACCGCCCGGGCCGGGTTCGCAGATGCTGGTACCGAGCACGAGCTGGATCCACCTGCCGTTCTTGTACTGGAGTACCACCACGGCCGGGTCGGTCGCCTGGCCGCCGTTCTGCCCGAACACGTGGACGCCGGCGAACCCGCCGGCGCAGACGACGTCGCCGTGCACCGCGACGTTCGAGCCGTCCGTCGTACCGCCGCCGCCATTGGTGTCCGGTGACACCGACTGCTGCACCTGTTCGTTGGTCGGGCACGGATCCGACGGGCCGGGGCTCGGGGTCTTCGCACCGCCGGCGGCCCGGTTCGGGTCGGCGCTGGGGCTGTCGCCCGGGTCGGCGCTGGCGCCGAACTTCTCCCACGGTTGCAGGATCACCGCGGTCGCACCGGCGGCCAGCAGGAACGCCGCAGCGGCCACCGGCGGCAGCCAGCGTCGCCGCCGCCGTTCCGGTACGGCCGGCGCCGGCTCCGGCTGCGGCACGGTGATGCCCGGGTCGAGCCGGTCCATCGCCCGGGCGACCCGCGGGGACAGCGCCGGCGCACCGGGCGAGTGCAGCGCGCCCTCGGCGACCGCCGTCTCCGGCTGCTCCAGTACGGTCGGGGCCACGGTCAGCGCCCGGTGCAGCGCCTGCCCGACGAGCGGGATCCGGCTGGAGCCGCCGACCAGGAACACCCCCGCCAGCTCGGCCGCCCCCGTACCGGACCGGCCGATCGTCGCGGCGGTCTCGGCGACCGCGGCCTGCACCAGCGGCGCCGCCAGCGCCTCGAACTCGGCCCGGGTCAGGTGCGTCGCGGTCGGCAGGCCGGGTACGTGCACGCCGGCCTGGCTGGCCCGGGACAGGATCTCCTTCGCGGCCCGGACGTCCTGCCAGATCAGCGCCCGGTCGCGCAGGTCGGCGGGGGAGCGTGGAGTGGACAACCGGGCCCACTTGTCGGGTGCCTGCCGCTGGATCGGCCCGGCGAGGTGTCCGATGATCGCCGCGTCGATGTCGATGCCGCCGACCGTGTCCAGCCCGCCGGTGGCGGCGACGACCAGCCGGCCGCCGGCCGGCCGGACCACCGCGACGTCCAGCGTGCCGCCGCCGAAGTCGAACACCGCGAGCCCCTGCCCGGCGACCAGCCGGCTGCCGAGCACGGTCGTGAAGTAGCAGGCGGCCGCGATCGGCTCGGCGACCAGCCCGGACACCGGCAGGCCGGCGCGCCGCGCCGCCTCGGTGAGCACGCCCCGCCGCGCCGGGCCCCACGCCACCGGATGTGTCAGTACGGTCGGGGGCAGGACGCCGGCGACCCGCCGCGCCTCGTCCGCCACCCGGCGCAGCACCGCGGCGACCAGCTCGACCACCGGTACCTCGCGGTCGCCGAGCAACACCGTCCCGTCGTCGATCCGCCGCTTCGGGTGCGGCTCGAACCGGGCCGGGTCGTCCCGGGACAGGTGGGCGGCGTCCCGGCCGACGAGCAGGCTGCCGTCGGCCGCGGCGAACACCGCCGACGGCAGCAGCGGCGAGCCGTCGAACAGCAGCGTGCGGCTGCGCCCGCCGGCGTCGCGCAGCAGCGCCACGGTGTTGGAGCTGCCGAAGTCGATGGACAGTGCGAGCGGCTCGGCCACTCGGTCTCCTCGGGGGTGGGAGGGGCGGAGTTCATGATCGACTGCCCGCGCCGGGGTTGTCCACCGAGCGGGTCAGCCCACCGGGTTGGAGAGCGTACCGACGCCGTCCACGGTGATGTCCACGATGTCGCCCGACCGCAACGTGAACGCCAGTTCCGGCACCACGCAGGTACCGGTGAGCAGCACCGCGCCCTGCGGGAAGTCCAGCTCGGTGTACAGCCAGCCGGCGAGCTCGTCCAGGCCACGGTGCAGCTGCTTGGTGTTGGCGTCGCCGGCGAACACCTCGACGCCGTCGCGCCGGATGGTCAGGTGGATGCCGAGGTCACCGGCGTCGGGCAGGGCGGCGACGGGCACGATGCCGGGGCCGAGCGCGCACGAGCCGCGCCAGATCTTCGCCTGCGGCAGGTACAGCGGGTTCTGCCCCTCGATGCCGCGCGAGGTCAGGTCGTTGCCGACGGTGTACCCGACGAGCGCGCCGGCGTGGTCCAGCACCAGCGCCAGCTCCGGCTCGGGTACGTCGTTGCCGGAGTCGGCGCGCACCCGCACCGGCTGGTCCGGCCCGACCACCCGCCAGGCCGGCGCCTTGAAGAACAGCTCGGGCCGGTCCGCCTCGTACACCAGCTCGTACACGTCGGCCTGGCCGGACTCCTCGACCCGGGCCTGGCGGGATCGCTGGTAGGTGACGCCGGCGGCCCACACCTCGGTACGGCCGTCGACCGGCGGCAGGTAGGCGAGCTGGTCTGCCGGGTGGGTCGGGCCGGACGGGTCGGTGACCGCGGCGGCGAAGCCGTCGGCGCCGCGGGCGAGCAGGTCGGCGATCGTCACGCCGGGCAGCGTGGTGACCGTGTCCCCGTCCCCTACGCCGACCTCCGGCTGGCCGGACTGCGGGTTGCTGAACCGTACGACCTGCATCTGGTGCTCCCTCCGCGGCGCCCCGACGGTACGCGGGGTGCGCGCCGCCCGCCGTCATGGTCGCGGCGCCACCCTGCACGACGCAAGCCCAGAGATCCGATGATTCGTGCGCCGGGCTGGAGGTCACCGGGCCGGCGCGGGAATCTGGCCTGACGGGAGGGAACCCGACCCCGAACGGGCCGACCGCGGGTGCCGGTGGCCGCGGTGGCGCCGGCGGTCAGCCGTCGAGCAGGCGCTCCAGGTAGGTGGCGACGCCGTCCTCGTCGTCCGAGCCGGTCACCTCGTCCGCGATCGCCAGCACCTCGCGGTGCGCGCCGGCGACGGCGACGCCGTGCCCGGCCCACGCGAACATCGGCACGTCGTTCGGCATGTCACCGAACACCAGCACGTCGCCGGGGTCGATGCCGAGCGCCTCGGTGACGAACGCCAGGCCGGTCGCCTTCGTCGCGCCGTGCGGCGCCAGCTCGACCATCCCGCCGGACGAGGAGGCCTCGCACAGCTGCGGCGGGATCACCCGCCGGCAGACCGCGAGCAGATCGTCCAGGCTCATCGTCTCGGCCATCAGGAACGCCTTGACCAGCGGACCGTGCAGCGTCTCGGCCCGCGGCCGGGTCTCGGTCGGCTCCGGGTACGGCCAGGCGAAGCCCACGTCCGTCCACAGTGGAGAGTTGACCGCGGTGCCGGCCTCGACGGCCAGCTGCACCGGCCCGATCTCGGCCTCCACCAGCGCGACCGCCCGCGCGATCGACGCACCCGGCACCGTCATCGCATGCAGCAGCACCGGCAGCGGGCCGCCGATGTCGTAGATGTGCGCGCCCTGGGCGAGCACCAGGTAGTCGGCCGGGCCGAGATCGCGCATGGTCAGCTCGATCAGCCGGGGGCCCCGACCGGTCGCGCCCACCAGGACGACGCCGTTGGCACGCAGCCGCGCGAGCACCTCGTGCGACCGGTCGCTGACCGTACCGTCGGAGCGCACCAGGGTGCCGTCCATGTCGGTGGCGACCAGCTTCGGGAGTGAACTGCGCACACACACCTCTCACCGTGGCCCGGGCCGTCCCCGCCCCGGGCGATCAAGGATAGATCGCCCCCTGCGCCCCGCCCGGCGCATCGCCGACGTCGACCGTGGGCCAGGCGTCACGAAAGGGTTTCACCGGGCGGCATCAACGCGTGGCGAATCCCATGATCAACAGGGGTCAGGGGCGCACCGGGGTCAGCACGTCGCGACCGAGGTACGACTGGAGCGCCTTCGGCACCCGCACCGAACCGTCCGGTTGCTGGTGGTTCTCCAGGATCGCGACGAGCCACCGGGTCGTGGCCAGCGTGCCGTTCAGCGTCGCCGCGACCTGCGGCTTGCCGTCGTCACCCCGGTACCGGACGCCGAGCCGGCGGGCCTGGAACGTGGTGCAGTTCGACGTCGACGTCAGCTCGCGGTAACGCTGCTGGCTCGGCACCCAGCCCTCGATGTCGTACTTGCGGGCCGCGCTGCTGCCGAGGTCGCCCGCCGCGGTGTCGATCACCCGGTACGGCACCTCGATCTTGCCGAGCATCTCCTCCTGCCAGGCCAGCAGCCGCAGGTGCTCGTCGGCCGCCTGCTCGGGCCGGCAGTACGAGAACATCTCGATCTTGTCGAACTGGTGCACCCGGATGATGCCGCGGGTGTCCTTGCCGTAGCTGCCGGCCTCCCGCCGGTAGCAGGACGACCAGCCCGCGTACCGCTTCGGCTCGGCCAGATCGATGATCTCGTTGCTGTGGTACGCCGCGAGCGGCACCTCGCTGGTGCCCACCAGGTAGAGGTCGTCGGCCTCCAGCCGGTAGACCTCGCTGGCGTGCGCGCCGAGGAAACCGGTGCCCTCCATCGTCCCCGGTTTCACCAGCGACGGCGTGATCATCGGCGTCAGCCCGTACTCCACCGCCTGCGCCAGCGCGCACTGGAACAGCGCGAGCTGCAGCAACGCGCCGACCCCGCGCAGGAAGTAGAACCGGGCGCCGGACACCTTCGCGCCGCGCTCCATGTCGATCGCATCGAGCAGCTCGCCCAGCTCCAGGTGGTCGCGCACGGTCGGCAGGTCGGGCTTCTCGCCCACCTCCTTGAGCGTGACGAAGTCGTCCTCACCGCCGGCGGGCACACCGTCGACGACGATGTTGGGCACCGCGAGGTGCGCGGCGCGCAGCGCCTCGGCGGCCTCGGTGACCGCGCCGTCGGCCGCCTTGACCTCGGCCGCCAGCTCCTTCGTGCGCGCCAGCAGCTGCTGCTTCTCGTCACCCTGCGCCCGCGCGACCTGCTTGCCCAGGCCCTTCTGCTCGGCCCGGAGCTTCTCGAACCGGACCAGCGCGGCGCGGTGCTGCTCGTCGGCGCCGAGCAGGGCGTCGACGGACGACTCGGACTCGCCCCGAGCCCGCTGGCTCGCTCGCACCACGTCCGGATCGTCACGCAACAGTCGCAGGTCAATCACGCCGCGAGCCTACCTGGCAGGGTCCGCCGCGCTCGAGCCGATATGCGCCCGCGCCCCGGGACACCGCCGGTGCTGCGGCGCGCGTACCAGGTCGGGCGGGATCGCTGCTGAGGCATCGCGGTCCGTGTGGCCGATCGATGCCCGGCGGGAAGTTTGCGCGCTAGCGTCGGGGTGTCCGACTGATGCAGGGAGGTCATGGCATGCCGGTACGGAAGGCTTCTGCCGAGTGGCGGGGCGGGTTGCAGGACGGCGCGGGTCGCGTCGCGCTGGGCAGCGGTGCGTACGAGGGCGACTACTCGTACAAGTCGCGGTTCGGCGACGGTTCCGGCGGGACGAACCCGGAGGAGCTGATCGGCGCCGCGCACGCCGCGTGCTTCTCGATGGCGCTGTCGAACATGCTCGCCACCGACAACCACCCGCCCACCGCGGTGCAGACCACCGCCGAGGTGACCATCCGGCCCGAGGACGGCCAGCCGACGATCACCTCGATCGCGCTGCACACCGTCGGCACGGTGCCGGGGATCACCGCCGAGCAGTTCGCCGAGTACGCGGAGAAGGCCAAGGCCGGCTGCCCGGTCTCCCGCGCCCTCACCGGCACCACGATCACCCTGGACACCCAGTTCTCGTCCTGACCCGGTCACGGTGAACGAAGCCCGGCCGCCGCGCGGTCGGGCTTCGTGCCGCCTCGTCACCGCGCCGCCGCGGTCGGCCGGGCACCCACCGACGCTGGTGTGCCGCCCTGCCAGTACTCGTACGTGCCCTCGGGCCGGCGCAGCGTCGTCCCGCTACCGGCCGCCATCGACCCAGTCCAGCATGGACCGGCGGCCGCAACAAGGCACCGCGGGGCGCTTCGGACCAGCCGGCGCGCGACCCGCCCGTACCGGACCGGGCGGAGAATCGGGTGATGGCGGTGACGATGTCGCGGGAGCGGTTCGAGGAGCTGGTCGCCGACGCGCTGGACAGCGTGCCGGAGCAGCTGCTGAAGCTGCTGAGCAACGTGGTGATCCTGGTCGAGGACGACTCGCCGGACGGCCAGCGGCTCCTCGGCGTCTACGAGGGGTACGCGTTGACCGAGCGCGGCGCCGACTACGGCGCGGTGCTGCCGGACCGCATCACCATCTTCCGCAACCCGATCCTGTCGATCTGCGACACCGAGGCCCAGGTGGCGCACGAGGTCACGGTCACCGTGGTGCACGAGATCGCGCACCACTTCGGCATCGACGACGCGCGCCTGCACCAGCTCGGCTGGGGCTGACGACCGCGGGGACCCGAACCGCTGGGGTCGGCACGGTGCGGGCAGCATTCCGCCCGGACGGTACGTGTCGCGCCGTGGACCCGACAATCCACGCGTCGTGGGGCAGCGGCACTACGCTTGCCGCGTACGCACACACACGGGGCTCGGGGTGTTCGAATGGGAACGCTGCGCATCCACTTCACGATGGAGGATCTGGCGCGCACGCGGCTGGCCAGGGGCGCCGACCCGATGTGGGAGATCGTGCTGAGCCGGTTCCGGCTCCGGGAAGGCAGCGTGCTGCCGTTCCGGCCGTGGTTCCGGCAGGTGCAGACCCGGCGGGCAGGGTGGCAGGAGCACCGGCGGCAGTTGTCGCTGCTGTCCGCACTGCTGCCGACGGGCGTCTACTTTCCCGACTTCCTCACCCCGGCCGCCGGGCTCCACGGGCTCGACGCGGGGCTGGATGCGTTGCGGTCGACGCCGCGCCGGCGACTGTCCGGCGAGCTCGCGCAGATGTCGCGGACCGCGCCGGTGCCGGTGGCGATCCGGGGCCTGGCCGACGGCGACGCCGAGCTGCTCGGCGCGGTCGCCACGGCGTTCCGTCGCTGGGACGCCGAGCTGATCGCGCCGTACCGCCCGGTGCTCGACCGGGCCGTTGCCGCCGACCTTGCGGTACGGGCGCACGCCCTGGCCACCGGCGGTCTGGAGGCGCTGCTCGCCGGGTTGTCGCCGTTGGCGCGGTGGCGGCCGCCGGTGCTGGAGGTCGACTACCCGGAGACGCGCGATCTGGTGCTGGACGGTCGTGGCCTGACGCTGGTGCCGTCGTTCTTCTGCTTCCGCAAGATGATCTCGCTTGCCGACGCGTCGCTGTCGCCGACGCTGCTCTACCCGATCGACCGCGGCCTGCTGTGGGCGGAGACCGTCCGCCGCTCGTCCGGGTCGCTCGCGACGTTGCTGGGCGCGACCCGGGCCGAGCTGTTGCGGGTCGCCGAGGCCGGCGTGACGACGAGCCAGCTCGCGATCCGGTTGGGCATCGCGCCGTCGTCGGTCAGCCGGCACGCCGCCACGCTCGCCGCGGCGGGTCTGCTGGACCGGATCCGGCACGGCGCCGCCGTCTGGCACCTGCGTACCCCGTTGGGACAGGCGTTGCTCGACGGCGCCGCGGACCGGGACCCGGTCAGCGCGACCAGGGCGGAGTGACCGGCGCGCCCTGCACCGTGGCGGTGACCCCGGCGGACGTGCAGACCAGCGCCACCGCCGGCTCGTCGCCGCTGTTGCCGACGGCGAACTCCACCCCCGGCGGTACCAGCAGCGCGTCGCCCGGGCCGGCGGCGACCGCCGCGCCGTCGATGTGGCCGCTCAGCACGCCGGACCGAACGACGAACACCTCCTCCCGGTCGACGCTGTGCTGCTGCGGGTCGGAGTGCGGCGGCACCGTCAGGTACCAGATGGCGAGTTCGGTGCTGCCACGGCTGGGCACCGCCATCGGTCGGGCGCTGATGCCGTGTGCCTCGACGGTCGGTGCGTCGGCGTAGCTGAGTGCGGGCACGGGATGGCCTCCGTATAGTCAAGTTGCTTGTCCATCTAGAAGTAGTAAAGCAGCTTGACCATCGGAGCGCAAGGCAGGCTGGGGGCATGAACGAGGGCGGGAGCGTACGGATCATGGGTGCTGCGCGTTCGTGCGCGCGCCGCGGAGTGCGGCGATGAGCGGCCGCGGTGCGCTGGCGGTGCTGCTGGCCACGGCGTACCAGGTGACGATGGCCGGGTTGACCGAGCACCTGGCGTCGGCCGGGCACCCCGGCGTCCGGCCGGCGCACGGCTTCGTCTTCCTGTACCTGTCGAACCATCCGGCGGCCACCTCGGTCGAGCTCGGCACGTACCTGGGGGTCACCAAGCAGGCCGGCGGGCAGCTCGTCGACGAGCTGGTACGGCGGGGATACGTGACGCGCGAGCCGCACCCGAGCGACCGGCGGGCACGCGTCCTGCGGCTGACCGAGCGGGGCTGGGACTGCATCGAGCGGGTCGTCGCCTACTGGGACGGGGTGGAGCGGCGCTGGGCCACGTTGGTCGGCCCGGAGCAGCTGGACGCCGCCCGGACCGCACTCGCCGCGTACGTCGCGGACGCACCGGACGGCATCCGCCCGGCCTGGTGACCACGCACTGTCCACTGTGGACAACACCGTGGGTGACACTGTGGGCAGCCTCTGGACAGCAAGGCGCGCCGACCCGGACCAGTCGGGTCGGCGCGCCCTCTTCCCCGTGTGGTGACGCCTGCCGGCCGGTGGGAGACGGCTCCCACCGGCCGGGCAGTCGCTACTTCGTCTGCGCGGCCGCCTGGTAGAGCTGTGCCGGGGCAACCGCGCCGGCCAGCACCCGGCCGTCGTCGGTGATCAGCACCGAGAACAGCTTGGTCTCGACCAGCCGGCCCGAACCCCAGGAGCCGTGCACCTTCGGCAGCGAGTCGAGGAACTTCGTCGCCGCCGCCGACGCCTTCTTCTGCTCGGCGGTCTTACCGGCCGGCACCGTCGTGTCGACGCCCTTGGCGACCACCACCGAGGTCCAGCCGGTACCGACGATCTGCGGCTCGTCGCCCTTCTTGCCCTGCCGGTGGTCGCGGTCCTTCGGCGCCACCTTGCTGTGGTCCGAGCTGCCCGGCTTCGCCTCGGTCACCTTCGTGCCGGCCGGCGGGTTGAACCGGAACTCCGACGCGTCCGGCTTGGCGAACGACACCGAGGTGAACCCGGCCTCGAACGCCGGATCCGCCGAGCCGCGGGCGAAGATCTGCACCCGCAGCGGGATGTGCTTGTCGCCGTCGATCGCGATCCGGATCTGCTCCACCCGCGAGTCGTGCTGCTTCGGCGAGATGACCAGCTCGTACGCCTTGCGGCCGGCCACCTTGGCGGTGCCGTCGGTGCCGATGTTGGTGCTCGGCGCCAGCTGGGTGAGCAGCTGCGTCACGCCACCGGACAGCGAACTCGGGCCGGTCGACGGCAGCACCGACGGGGCCGCGGACGGCCGCTTCGCCGAGTCGGCGGACAGTGTGCGGTGCGTCGCCGACTTCTTCGCGCTGTCGTAGAGCCAGACGTCCTTGCCGTTGCGGATCGCGTCGCTCTCGTCGACCCCGGTGCCCTGCACCGAAAGCCGCGCGTGCTGCGGCCCGTCGTACCAGACCTTGGCGGTGTGGCTGCCGGTGACCATCGCGTTCAGGTCGGTGCCGTCCAGCTCGGGCAGCTTCGGCAGGCCCAGGTCCGACTTCTGCACGATCGTGCCGGACAGGCTGTCCACGCGGGCCTGCGCCACGTCCATCAGCAACTGCTGCGGGCTGCGCTCCGGCAGCCCGGACGACGCGTTGGCGACGAGCATCTTGCCCGCGCCCGCGGCGCCGATCACGGCGACCAGCGCGACCGCCGGAATCGCCCAGCGCACCGCCGGTCGTGCAAACACCGACATGCCTACCCCCTTCACCGGCCCTGGCGGACACGCCGTCCGCCCCGACCCTTCACGAACCGTCCGGTCGACCGTCCCCATGCCGACCGGTTCCCAGAATGCCCCGGACGCACTGTGAGCAACCTGAGCGGAGCTGAGCAGCTCTCAGCCACCATGCGCAACCATGGGTGTCCCACAGGTACGGGAGGCACGATGCGGCTGCTGGTGGTCGAGGACGAGGTACGGCTCGCCGCCGCGCTGGCGCGCGGGCTGTCCGCGGAGGGGTTCACCGTCGACGTGCAGCACGACGGGCCGGGTGGGCTCGACGCGGCCCGGCACGGCGACTACGACGCGGTGATCCTGGACATCATGTTGCCCGGCCTCAACGGGTACAAGATCATTCAGACCCTGCGGGCCGAACGGAACTGGGTGCCGGTGCTGATGCTGTCCGCCAAGGACGGCGAGTACGACCAGTCCGACGGGCTGGACGCCGGCGCCGACGACTACCTCACCAAGCCCTTCTCGTACGTCGTGCTGCTGGCCCGCATCCGCGCGCTGCTGCGCCGCGGGGTACGGGAGCGGCCGGCGGTGCTGTCCGCCGGTGACCTGACGCTGGACCCGGCGACCAAGGAGGTGTCCCGCGGCGGCACGCCGATCGAGCTGACCCCGCGCGAGTTCGCGCTGCTGGAGTACCTGATGCGTCGCGGCGAGGCGGTGGTGCCCAAGATCGAGCTGCTGGACCACGTCTGGGACGCCCCGGAGGACACCGACCCGAACGTGGTCGAGGTGTACGTCGGCTACCTGCGCCGCAAGATCGACACCCCGTTCGGCCGGTCGTCGCTGCGTACCGTCCGGGGTGCCGGCTACCGTCTGGTGGCCGACCAGTGACCGGCGCGCCGACTGCGGGGCGCCTCGGCCGGCGCGGTACGACGGCCGGACGATGAGCGGCGGAGGGCAGCGATGCGGTGGTGGTCCCGGCTCGGCCTGCGCGGCCGGCTGACCCTGATCGCGGTCGCGGGCCTCGCGATCGGGCTCACCCTGGGCGGCGCGCTGCTGGTCTTCGCGCTGCAGGCGACGCTGTCCCGGGCGCTGGACAACAGCGCGCGCGACAGCGGCCGCGAGGTCGCCGCGCTGGTCCGGGCGGGCAAGCTGCCGGACCCGATCCCGGCCGGCGAGCGGGTCGCCACCATCCAGGTGGTCGACCGGTCCGACCGCATCGTCGCCACCTCCGCCGGCGCCGACCGGCTGGTACCGGTGCTGCACGCCGACGAGATCGGGGCTGCGCGGGGCGGGCAGCGCTTCGACGTGCCGGGTGACCGGGCCGGGCTGGCCACCCCGCTGCGGGTGGTCGCGGTACCGGCCGGCGACGAGACGGTGCTGGTGGCCGTGTCGAGAAGCGAGCTGACGCAGAGCGTCGGGCTGGTCCGCAACGTGCTGCTGGTGGCGTTCCCGGCGCTGGTGGCGGTGCTGGGGCTGGTGGCGTGGCGGGCCGTCGGGTGGACGCTGCGCCCGGTGGAGGCGCTGCGCCGCGGCGCGGAGGAGATCGCCAACGCGGGGTCTCCCGCGAGCCGGCTGCCGGTGCCGGCCACCGGTGACGAGGTGGCGCGCCTGGCCACCACCCTGAACGGGATGCTGTCCCGGCTGACCGCGAGCCAGCAGCGGCAACGCGCGTTCGTCGCGGACGCCGCGCACGAGCTGCGCAGCCCGGTCGCGAGCATCCGTACCCAGCTCGAGGTCGCACAGCGGCTGGGCGACCGGGCCGACTGGCCGGACGTCGCGGGCGACCTGCTGGTCGACACCGAACGGCTGTCCCGGCTGACCGAGGACCTGCTGCTGCTCGCCCGGTCCGCCGACTCGGACGAGGCGGCCGCCCGGATGGCCCGGCGGGCCGAACGGGTCGACCTGGCCGCGCTGGTCACCGACGTCGCCGACCGGTACGAGACGGCCCGGGTCCCGGTCACCGCCCTCCTCGACGTGCCGGCGGAGGTGCACGGCGATCCGGCCGCGCTGGCCCGGGTGGTCGGCAACCTGTTCGACAACGCGGTACGCCACGCCGAGACCGAGGTGGTCGCGTCGGTGTCGGTGCAGGGCGACGAGGCGGTCGTGGTGGTCACCGACGACGGTCCGGGCATCCCGCCGGCCGACCGGGACCGGGTGTTCGACCGGTTCACCCGGCTCGACGACGGGCGGGCCCGGGACGAGGGCGGCTCCGGTCTCGGCCTGGCCATCGTCGCCGAGCTGGTCGCCGCGCATCACGGCGCCGTCACGCTGACCGCCGCGCACCACCGGGACCGCAACGTCGGCGGCACCGGCGGGCCGGGACTGCGCGCCGAGGTCCGCCTCCCGCTCCTCCCGGAAACCCCCTGACAGGCATTGCGCCGAGGTTCCGCCAGGCACCGACCGCCCGACCGAGCCCGCGACGCGTGCCTCGCGGATCCGGCGCATGTCTCCCGCGGCGCGGCCCGAGCGGCGGGCGGTCTCAGCGCCGGACGAACTCGGCGCGCCAGCGGCGGACCGGCGGGTCCTCGCTGGTGTCCGCGAGATCCTCGATCAGCGCCGGTCGCAGGCCGTCGACCGCGAACGCCTCGATCTCGGTACGGGTCAGCGGCCACGGCATCCGGCCGACCGGATCGTCGTCGTCCCGGGCCCGCGCGATCACCAGCAGCCGGCCGCCGGGCCGCAGCAGCTCGGCGAACCGGGCGGTGGCCCGGCGGCGGGCCGCGCCCTGCAGGGTCTGCACCGTGTACGCCTCGAAGACCAGGTCGAACGTGCCGAGCAGGTCGGCCGGCGGGTCGAGCAGGTCCGCCACCCGGTAGCGCACCGGCGAGCCGGCGAACCGTTCCCGGGCCGCCCGCACGGCGCTCGGTGCCACGTCGAACGCGACCGTGTCGTACCCGAGGGCGGCGAGATGTTCGGCGTCGTCGCCGAGGCCGCAGCCCACCACCAGCGCCCGGCCCTCGTGCCCGGAGTGTGCCGCGGACCAGTCGACCAGCAGCGGGTTGGGTTCCAGGTCGGCCCACGGCACGACCGCGGTGCCGGACTCGGCCGCCGCGTACAGCCGCTCGAACCAGCCGGTGTCGTCGCCGGCCGCGACCGCCTCGGCCGCCAGCTTCCGCGCGTACCCGCGCTGCCCATCGTCGGTCATGCCCGTCCCTCTCGCTCGTCTCGCCGGTCGCCCGCCCAGCACAGCACCCGCAGCGGCCGTTCGGAGTCCATCGTGTCGTCGGCTGCCGGCGCTTCGGAACGTGCCGCGCTCAGCCCGGCGGTACCGGTGTCCGGCGCTTCCAGGACCGCGCGCCCGGCGTTCGGCAGCTCCGGTACGTGCCGGGACAGCCCGGCCGCGAGCCGGGGCACGGCGACCGCGAACAGCGTGCCGTGCCCGACCAGTACCGCGGTGCCGCCGGCCGGCAGGTCCGCGAGCACGTCGAGAAGCACCGTACGCAGCCGGCGGACCAGGTCGGTGCCGTCCTCCCCGCCGGGCAGCCGCGGCGTCGGATCGTCCCGCCAGCGCGCGAACGTCGTCGCCACCAGCGCCGCGTCGGCCGGGTCGGTACTGCCGTGCAACGTCCCGATCAGCGCCTCGTGGCCGGCCGGATGCACCCGCACCGGCAGCCGGTACCGCGCGGCGATCGGCTCGGCGGTCCGCATCGCCCGCGCCATCGGCGACGACCACACCGTGTCCGGTGCGTACTCCGCCGGCCAGTCCGCGGCCAGCCGGACCACCTGCCGTTCGCCCAGCGGCGACAGCGGTACGCCGGGGATCGCGCAGGTCAGCGAGTGGTCCACGTTCGCGGTGCTCTGCCCGTGCCGCACCAGCACGATCCGCCGGCTCACCGCGCCCCACCGCCCCGCGGGAGGCTGATCAGGGCGCCTGGACGCAGGGACGGCGCTGTTCGCGGGTACGACACCATGATCAACGCGACTCCGGCGGGGTGGGGTGGCCGGCGCGGATCCGGGCCAGCCAGGACCGCGCCTCGGTGAAGTCGGCGTCGGACATGCCGGGCGGCGGCGGGACCGGCGGCTCGGCGCCGGCCCGCGGGTACGAGCCGAAGAAGCGCACGTCCCGGCAGATCCGGCGCAGCCCGGCCAGCGCCTCGCCCATCCGCGCGTCGGCGACGTGGCCGGTGCAGTCGAGCAGGAAGCAGTACCGGCCGAGTGCCTCGCCGGTCGGCCGGGACTCGATCCGGCTCAGGTTGACCCCGCGCACCGCCAGCTCGGTGAGCACCGCGAGCAGCGCACCGACCCGGTCGTGCGCGATGAACACGGCGATCGTGGTGACGTCGTTGCCGGTCGGTTCGGGTGCCGGCGCGGGCCGCTCCAGCAGCACGAACCGCGTCATCGCGTCGGCGTGGTCGGCCACCCCCTCGGCGAGCACGGTGAGCCCGTGCCGCCGCGCGGCCAGCGGCGTGGACAGCGCCCCGTCGTACTCGCCCTGGGCGCACAGGATCGCCGCGGTGGCGTTGGACAGCACGTCGGTGACGGTTGCGGCCGGTACGGTGTCGCGCAGCCAGCGTCGGCACTGGGCCGAGGCCTGCGGATGCGCCGCGACGGTACGCACGGCGTCCAGGCCGCGGCCGTCGCGGGTGGCGAACACGAACCGGATCGGCAGCACCACCTCGCGCCGGATCTGCAGCGGGCCGCCGGCGACCAGGTCGTCGACGGTCACCGGCACCGACCCGCCGACCGAGTTCTCCAGCGGTACCAGGGCCGCGTCGGCGTCACCGCCGCGTACCGCGTCGAGCGCCTCCGGCACGGTGCGCGCCGGCAGCAGGGTGGCGTCGGCGGTTTCCGGTAGGGTCCGCAGCGCCTCCTCGCTGAAGGTCCCCTCCGGCCCGAGGTAGCTGTACCGCGTCGACATGCGGCGAGCCTATGTCGCTGCCGGTGGCGGCCGGCGCCCGGTCCGAGAGGTGACGAAGGCCGCTAGCGTGGCAAACCAGGTCACCACCGCATGGCCAGTTTGTCGACTACAGTTCGTGATAGAATTCGCCATAAAGGCGTGACTACAGCCACAAATCCCGCCACGCTGAGTCACCTCACGTAACCGGGTCTTCTCAGTAAGTGCGGCAATACCTATCGTGGACAGATCCGCTCGGGTACGGGGCGGATCAAATGCGGAGGTTTGTTGTGCGCACTGACGGCTCACAGGCACCCTCGGACCTGATCCAAAGTGTGTCCCGTGCACTGCGGATTCTGGAGACCGTAGGGCGTTCCCAGCGTGGACTCACGGTCAAGCAGATCGCGCGACGGTGCGAACTCGGCCTGTCCACCACCTACCACCTCGTGCGCACCCTGACGTACGAGGGCTACCTGATCCGGTGCAACGACGGCACCTACCTCCCCGGGTTGGAGGTGGCGGACAGGTTTCGGGAATTGAGCGCGGCCGTCCGGCCGCCGACCGACACCGCGGTCGGGTTGCGCCGGGCCGCCGGGGCCACCGGGTTCAGCCACTACCTGGCCCGGTTCGTCGACGGCAAGGTGGCCATCACCGGCGTCGCCGAGGGCCCGCGGTCGCCGCACCTGGAGGACCTGATCGTCGGGTTCGACGACGCGGCGCACGCCACCGCGATCGGCAAGGCGCTGCTCGCCACCCTGGACGTGACCCATCGACGGCGCTACCTGTCGGTGGTCGGCATGCGGCCGTACACCCGGTCCACCGTGGTCGACCGGCAGCAGCTGGAGCACGACCTCGCCGGGCTGCGTCGGCGCGGCACCTTCGTCGAGCGCGGGCAGTACCGCGACAACGTGGCCTGCGCGGCCACCGTGATCAGCACCGGGTCGGCCGAGTCGCCGCACATGGTGCTGGGCTGCACGATGTCGCTGGAGGAGTTCCAGCGCAACGAGCCGACGGTGTTGAACCAACTCGCCACCGTCTCGCGCAGCATCGCCGCCGCCGTGGCCAACAACCCGACCCCGCCGCCGCTGCCGCTCTGACCCCAGCACACCTGTCGCCGGCTCGCCGCAGTGCAGGCCGGCTTTCGTCGTGTCCGGATCCGCGCTGAGGCTGGGAATCGCGATCTGCACCGTCGCACTCCCGGTCCGTCGCCACGCGGTGACGCCGCCGTAACTTTCGGTTCATCGGCTCCGCAGGACACCGACATCACGGGGAGGTGGACCGGTGAACGCGACCAGCACGGCACCGGCCGGTGTGGGAGTGGCCGAACGCGGCAGGCACAGCGCCACCGCGACGGTTGCGGGCGAGGCACCGCCGGGCGGTACCGAGGCGGCAGCGGTCGCGCCGGCCGTACCCGACGACGTGGTCGACGCGCTGCTCTGGCGAGACGCGCAGTACGTGCTGAACCGGCACCGGCCGGACGGCTCGCGCTGTGGCTACTGCGGCGAGCCGAGCCCGTGCACCGCGACCCGGCTGGCCACCAGAGCGGCCAGCGCGGCGCGTACGCCGGCCCGGCCGGCCGGGCGCAGCGCCCAGTGGCGGGTCGTCACCGGCGTCACGATCACCCCGCCGAACGGGCACTGACCTTCAACCGGCTCGGCGCCTTCCGACGGCGCCGGGCAGGCGGCTCCGCTCGGTTCCGCGCCGAGCGTCCGACCAGGAAGCCGTCCGGCTTCCGCCCCCGCGGATCGGCGGACCACCGGGGACGTCGTTCCCTGGCCGTACCGCGGGACGGGACGCACCGCACTGCACCGCACGGCCCGGCGGTGCGCGAGGCGGTGGTCCCCGACGATGGGCGGGGCGCGCTCGACGTTCCCCCGCGCTCCGGGTGCGACCCGCCCATCGATAACGGCCGTCCGGTCGGCCGCTCGACGAGCTCCAGCGATGAACCCGCTGTGACCGGTTTACTCCTTAAGGTTTCCATAATGTCGGAGTTATCAGCTTTCGGGATGAGGTATATGCACCGTTCGCGCTGAATACTGTTCGCATTCCTCCGCACGACCCCTACCGCAAGGAGGACAGGAATGCGAACCAAGCCCCTCGCCGGTGCCGCCGTCGCTGTTGGCGGCGCACTGGCTCTGGCGTTCAGCGCCGCACCGGCCAACGCGCAGACCGCGACGACCGACGGCTCGAACGTCACGCACAGCTGTGCCCGGCCCACGAAGGCGGGTGAGATGGCCTGCCTGGCGCTGGTGCGTACCGACGTCAAGCAGCCCCGGTCGATCGGCCGGCACGCCGACCCGTCCGGGCTCGGCCCGGCCGACCTGCAGTCCGCGTACAACCTTGCCGCCGACGGCGGCGAGGGCCAGACCGTGGCCATCGTCGACGCGTACGACGACCCGAACGCCGAGGCCGACCTGAACGCGTACCGGGCCCAGTACGGCCTGGGTGAAGCGGACTTCCAGAAGGTCAACCAGGACGGTGACGCCAGCCCGCTGCCCACGGCGGACTCCGGCTGGGCCACCGAGATCTCGCTCGACCTGGACATGGTGTCCGCGGTCGCGCCGAAGGCCAAGATCCTGCTGGTCGAGGCGAACAGCGCGAGCATGGACGACCTCGGCGCCTCGGTGAACACCGCCGTGGAGCTGGGCGCCACCGCGGTGTCCAACAGCTACGGCGGCGGCGAGGACGCGAGCGAGCAGCAGGCCGACGACCAGTACTTCAACCACCCGGGTGTGGCGATCACCGTCTCCTCCGGCGACTCCGGCTACGGCACCGAGTACCCGGCGGCGTCGCAGTACGTCACCGCGGTCGGCGGTACCTCGCTGACCAAGGACTCGTCCGACCGTGGCTGGTCGGAGAGCGCCTGGGACGGCGCCGGCTCCGGTGAGTCGCAGTACATCAGCAAGCCGTCCTGGGAGACGGACGCGACCGGGACCAGCAACCGCGCCATCGCGGACGTGTCCGCGGTCGCCGACCCCAACACCGGCCTCGCCGTGTACGACACGTACGAGCAGGACGGGTGGATGGTCGTCGGTGGCACCAGCGCCTCGTCGCCGATCATCGCCGGCGTGTACGCCGACGCCGGCTCGCCCGGGGACAACCCGGCGAGCGACCCGTGGTCGAACAGCGACAGCCTGAACGACGTCACCACCGGCAGCAACGGCAGCTGCGACATCCAGCAGCTGTGCAACGCCGGCGACGGCTGGGACGGCCCGACCGGCCTGGGCACCCCGAACGGCACCGACGCGTTCAAGGGCTGACCCGACCGGGCTCGACCCCGCATCGAGGCATGGCCACCAGCATCAGCTGGTGGCCATGCCGTCGTGCTGGACCACCCGGGCGGGTTACCGAGTGGTACTCCGTGCAAATCAGGTCATAACATGTGGTGCATGGCTGAGCTGGAATTACGGCACCTGCGTCTGGTCTGCGCCATCGCCGAGGAGCCCAGCCTGACCCGGGCGGCGGCCCGGCTCGGCGTCTCGCAACCGTCCCTGTCCGCCACCCTGCAGCGCATCGAGCGCCGGCTCGGCGGCCAGCTGTTCGAGCGCGAACGCACCGGCATGCGCGTCACCGAACTCGGGGCGTACCTGGTCTCCTCGGCCCGGGTGGTGCTCGCCGACATGGAGAGCCTGCTCGCGGGCGCCGACGCGCGCACCCGGGCACCGGCCGGCGCGCTGCGCATCGGCGCCTGCCCCGGCGCGATCGGGCCCAACCTGGCCCGCGGCATCACCGAGATCCTGCCCACCGACGATGTCACGCTGGAGGTCGCCGGGATCGGCCAGCTGGCACAGGATCTGGAGTCGCGCCGGCTCGACTTCGCCGTACTGGACGAGTGCGCCGGGGTGCCGCTGCCCACCAGCGACCGGCTGGACACCCGGTTGCTCGTCGCCGAACCGGTCTTCGTCGCCCTCTCCGAGGGCCACCCGCTGGCCGAACGACCGACCGTCGAACTCGCCGATCTGGCGCCGGAAGACTGGGCGATCGCCCCGATGCGGGACGGCAACGACCAGGTCGTGCTGTCCCGCGCGTGCGCGGTCGCCGGGTTCAGGCCGCGGATCCGGCACGAGGTGAACGAGCCCGCCACCTGCCGGGAACTGGTCGCCGCCGGCGGCGCCGTCGCGCTGGCCCAGCCGACCTCGCGGGACGGGTCCGGCATCGCCGTCCGGCCGCTCGCCGGCGACCCGATCATCCTGGAACGCTGGCTGGTCTGGCATCCGGCCGGCCCGCACGCCCAGCACGCCGCCGACGTGTACCGGTGCGCCGCCCGGGCGTACCTGTCCCAGCTGGACCGCAACCCCGACTACCGGCGCTGGTGGGACCGGCATCCGGAGGCACACCGCCAGCTGTCCGCCGCCATCGGCGAACCAGTCGTGCGGGTCGGCGCCTGAGGGTTCCGAGCCGCGCCGCGCCTCCGGTTCCTTTCCGGTTCGCGGCGCGCCTCCGGTGCGTTTCCGAGGCGCCGTGCATCCGGTTCGGTGCGGTCCCCGCGCGGCCGCGGGTCGTACGGTGGGCGGATGACGAGCTGGGATCCCGACCAGTACCTGCGGTTCGCCGACGAGCGCGCCCGCCCGTTCGGTGACCTGCTCGACCGGGTACCGGTGCGCGACCCGGCCGACGTCGTCGACCTGGGCTGCGGCCCCGGCACCATGACCGCGACGCTGGCCCGGCGGTACCCGGCCGCGCGCGTGCTGGGCATCGACTCGTCCGCGGAGATGATCGCCGCGGCGCACCCGCTGGGTACCGAGCGGCTCCGGTTCCGGCGCGAGGACATCGCGCAGTGGCAGCCGGAACCGGTCGACCTGATCGTCAGCAACGCGGCTCTGCAGTGGGTTCCGCGGCACACCGAACTGTTCGGCCGCTGGGTCGCCGCGGTACGGCCGGGCGGCGCGCTCGCGTTCCAGGTACCGGCCGGCGGCGGTGGCGCGGTGCGGCAGACGATCCGCGCCGTGGTGGAGCGCCCGGCGTGGCGGGACCGGCTCGCGGCGGTGGCCGAACGGCCCGGGCCGCGCACGGCGAGCCCGGTGCGCCACCCCGAGTCGTACCTGGACGAGCTGGCCCGGATGGGCTGCACCGTGGACGCCTGGGAAACCACGTACTACCACGTGCTGCACGGCGAGGATCCGGTGCTGGAGTGGTTCCGCGGCACCGGGCTGCGGCCGTACCTCGACGCGTTGGCCGACGATCCGGCGGCGCGGGCGGCGTTCGAGCACGAGGTCGCGGTGGCGCTGCGGGACGCGTTCCCGCCGCAGGACTACGGCACCGTGCTGCCCTTTCCGCGCATCTTCGTCGTCGCCCAACGCCCGTCCTGACCCGTCGGTCGGGCTGGCTGACCGCTGGTTCAGGGGGTGTGGGGCGGGCGGAGGAGTTCGGTGGCGGGCGGCAGCGTCGGCGGTTGGCGGCGGTGCCGGGGCGCGGCGG
Organism: Actinocatenispora sera; assembly: GCF_018324685.1. Lineage (NCBI taxonomy): Bacteria > Bacillati > Actinomycetota > Actinomycetes > Micromonosporales > Micromonosporaceae > Actinocatenispora > Actinocatenispora sera. The sequence goes on from NZ_AP023354.1 coordinate 1,460,223, forward strand.
TCGACCTCGCCGCGAGCGGGCTGTACGGCGTCGCGCCGGTGCCGGCGAGCGCCCACCGGTTGCGCCCGGTGCGGACCAGCCGGTCGTCGGCGGACAGCTTCTGTACGGCGGTGCGCACGCTGCCGGCCGACCCGGCGGCGGCGAGCAGCTCGCCGGTGGTCAGCGGCGTCGCCGCGGCCTGCAGCGCGTCGATCGCGCGGTCCACGAAGGACCCCCGTACCCGTTCGTCACCCACTGTCGGCCTGTCGCCTCCCTGTCGTCTGCTGCCAACGGTACTGGCGGGACCGGCCGGGTACTGGCAAGATCGATGAACATCATCGGGTACCAGCAGATACGTCACGACTTCCGGTCGGACGGGGCGGGGCGGGCGGATGGTCTGATCGTGAATGCTGCAATACTAAGCGTAGTTGCGCTCGTTTGCCGCATCCGCACCCGAACGTCGGTACCTGTCTCGACGCACCCCGTCGGCACGGGTCCGGCGGGTGCGCTGGCACAATCGGGCGCAGCGCTCTTGATCTCCCGGGCTACGGAGTAGGGACCGTGTTACGCGAACTCGCAAGCGATCTCCCCGGATTCCGAGCTGCCCGATTTGCCCCAGGTCTCAACGTTGCGGTACTCGACTCGACCAACACCGCCGAGCCCACCGAACCGGGACCCCGGCACGTCGCGCCGGAAACCGTGCAGGACATCATCCCGGCTCGCCGCGGCCGGGCCAGCGTCGTCGGGTACACCCCGCTCGGCGAACAGTGGGCCCGCGACCGCGCCGCGGCCGCCGGCTCGACCGAGCCGGACACCGGCCGGCGCGGCATCGGCCGCAGCCGGTTCGCCGCCGCGCTCGACTTCGCCCTCGGCGGCAGCGGCAGCGTGCGCGCCGCCCCGGCCCGGCAGCAGCTCGCCGAGTCGTCCACCACGGTGCGGTTCACCGGCGCCGGCGAGACGGTGACGGCGACCCGCTCCGGCGCCAGCCCCGGCGAGCTGTCGGTGCACTCCAGCGGTACCGACGCCCCGCCCTGGGAGTTGCCGGTGGCGGACTGGCAGCAGTGGCTCGGCCAGACGCTGTTCGGGCTGACCGGCGCCGACGACGAACCGTCGTACCGGTCGCTGATGGCGTACTACCTGCGCGACGCCGACCACGGCGGGCTCAGCGACCCGATCCGGCACCACGCGAAGCAGCCGGCGGTCGAGTCGCTGCCGCCGCTGGCGCACCTGTTCGGGCTGGACCCGGCGCTGGTCGAGGCGGCCAAGACGTTGCAGGCCTCGCGCCGGCACCTGCGTTCCAGCCAGCGCGGCGACACCGACCTGCCCAACGGGCAGCGGCTCTCCGACGCGACCGCGAGCCGTGACCTCGCCAACCTGACCGCCGAGCTCGCCACCCTGGAACTGGAACGGGCCGAGGCCGCCGCCGACGCGAGCTGGCGGTCGACCCGCGCCGTCGCCGGCGGGCTGGCCACCGATCCGGTCGCCGCCACCGCCGCGCTGGACGCGAAGCTCGCCGCGCTGCGGGCCCGCCGGGCCGCGGTCGCCCGGTACGCGGACGCGCACGCCGAGCTGCAGCGGCAGGCGCTGGAACTGCGCGAGAGCGTCCGGTCCGACCTGCGCGGCCGGCACGACCGGCTGACCGCAGCGAGCAACCTGTTCACCCGGTACGCGTACGAGATGTTCGGGCCGTCCCGGCCGGCCGCGCTCACCGTCGCGGCGCGCGACCATGGGTACGCGTTCTATCCGGTGCTCGGCGGCGAGCCGGGTGCCGGGGTCGGCGCGATGACGCTGTTCTGCTTCGACCTGGCGATGGCGGTCACCGCGCACCGGGCCGGTACCGGCCCCGACTTCCTGCTGCACGACCGCGCGCTGTACGCGGACCTGCCGGTCGCCGACGCGGCCGCGGCGCTGGATCTCGCCGCCCGGGTCTGCGCGGTCGAGGACCTGCAGTACGTCGTGGTGTTGGACCAGCCGAAACTCGCCGAAGTCGGCCGCTACGACCCGGCCCTGTCGTACCACGAGTGCACCGTGGTGACCGACGGCTGACCCGGCCCGCAGTGTGACCGTGGCGCCCGACCGATGATCGTGGCGTCGCACCGCTGAGAAAGCGCTTTCCGCCCGAATCGCACCATGATCGAGGCAGTGCGGCGGGCGCGGCCGTGGAGCTGGCGCGGTGGCGCCGTAGGGTGGGCGACGTGGATCGGGACGAGGCACGGCGCCTGCTCGCCGCGGTGGCGAACGGGGCCACCGGAGTGGACGAGGCGATGCGACGCCTGGAAAGCGGTGTGTTGGGCGACGGCGGCGGCTACGCCGACCTGGGATTCGCCCGGATCGACACGCATCGAGCGCTGCGCACCGGCGACCCCGAGGTGGTGTATGCGGCGGGCAAGACGACCGAGCAGGTCGCGGCCATCGTCAAGCACCTCACCTCGGCCAACCCGAACCGGCCGATCCTGGTCACCCGGGCCGACGAGGCGGCCCGCGCCGCGGTACGGGCGGCCTGCCCGGACGGGCACCTGCTGGAGGACGCCACCGGCCGGTGCGTCGCCCTCGGCCCGCTGCCGGAGATCCCGCGCGGCCGCGTCGCCGTGGTCTGCGCCGGTACCTCCGACCTGCCGGTCGCCGCGGAGGCCACGTTCACCGCGCGGGTGTTCGGCGCCGCGGTCGAGCAGATCACCGATGTCGGCGTCGCCGGCATCCACCGCATCCTGGCCGCCCGGCCGGCGCTGGACCGGGCCGACGCGGTCGTCGTGGTGGCCGGCATGGACGGCGCACTGCCCTCCGTGGTCGGCGGCCTGACCGGCGTGCCGATCGTCGCGGTGCCGACCTCGGTCGGCTACGGTGCCGCGTTCGGCGGGCTCGCCGCGCTGCTCACCATGCTCAACTCGTGCGCCCCGGGCATCGCCGTGGTCAACATCGACAACGGCTTCGGCGCCGGTCTGTACGGCGCGCGCATCGCCCGGCAGAGCGGCTCGGGCACCGACTCCGGCACCCTCGGTACGGTCACGGAACTGCCCCGATGATCGGCTGGCTGGACTGCGCCAACGGCGCCAGCGGCGACATGTTCCTCGGTACCCTCGTCGACGCCGGGGTGCCGCTGGACCACCTGCAGGCGGCGGTGTCCGCGCTGCCGGTCGAGCCGATCCGGCTGACCGCCGAGCCGACCAGCCGGCACGCGATCGCCGCGACGAAGGTGCACGTCGAGGCGCCGGAGAGCCACCACCACCGGCACTGGTCGGACGTCCGGCAGATCCTCACCGGGGCGACGCTGCCGGCGGCGGTACGAGACACCGCCCTGGACGCGTTCGCCCGGCTCGCCGCGGCCGAGGCCGAGGTGCACGGCACCTCGCCCGAGGAGGTGCACTTCCACGAGGTCGGCGCGCTGGACGCGATCGCCGACATCGTCGGCACCTGCGCCGGCATCGACTGGCTGCGCGAGCAGCGCGGCCTGACCGAACTGTCCGCCGGGCCGCTCGCGCTCGGCTCCGGCCGGGCCCGCGGCGCGCACGGCGCGATCCCGATCCCCGGCCCCGCCGTACTCGGCATCGTTCGCGCCGCGTCGATCCCCGTCACCGGCGGCGACCTGCCGTACGAGGCGTGCACCCCGACCGGGGCGGCGCTGCTCGCCACGCACGTCGCGCAGTGGCGGTCGATGCCGCCGCTGCGGGTCACCGGTACCGGCGTCGGCGCCGGCGGGCGGGACCCGGCCGAGACCGCGAACGTGCTGCGCCTGATCCTCGGCGAAGCCGCCGCCGCGGGCCGCGCCGGAGTCCCCGGCGGTGTCGCCGACCCGGGCCGCGCCGAAGCCGCGGGTGATGGCGCCGACCCGGACGGTACCGACGTCGCCGGGCCCGGGAGCACCGAAGCCGACGCGCTGGTACTGGAGTGCAACGTCGACGACCTGGATCCGCGGCTGTGGCCCGCGGTACTGGCGAAGCTGCTCGCGGCCGGTGCCGCGGACGCGTGGCTGACCCCGATCCTGATGAAGAAGGGCCGCCCGGCGCACACCCTGTCGGTGCTGTGCCGCGCCGAGCACGCCGCCGCGCTGCGCGCCATCGTGTTCGCCGAGACCAGTTCGATCGGGCTGCGCGCGCACCCGGTGCGCAAGTTCCCGCTGGACCGGGCCGAGCGCGCGGTGCACGTGGCCGGCCAGCCGATCCGGGTGAAGGTGGCCAGCGACGACGGCAGCGTCGTCAACGTCTCGGTCGAGTACGCCGACGTCGCCGCCGCGGCCGCCGCGCTGTCGCTGCCGGCCAAGCAGATCCTCGCGCGGGCCACCGCCGCCGCGGCCGAGCTGTACCCGACCGGCGAAGCTCAGTAGTTCTTCCACTCCTCGCGTTCGAGGTCGATGATCCGCGGGTGGGTCAGCGTGGACGGGTCCTCGTGCCGGCGGGCCCGGTCGGCCGGGAACACGGTGGACGCGCGCAGCACCGCCGGGGTGAGGAACCTGGTCCTCGGTGCGTCCGGCGCGAGCGTCGGGGTCGGCGCGGTCCGCGCGCCGGCCAGCACGAACCCCCAGTCACCGAACGACGGCACGTCCACGTGGTACGGCGTGGTGTGCCAGCCCGCCGCGCGCACCCCGGCCTCGATGCACCAGTACGACCGGGGCGCGAAGTACGGTGAGCCGGCCTGCACCACGAGCCGCCCGCCGGGCCCGAGCACCCGGTGCAGCAGCGTGTAGAACTCGGTCGAGTAGAGCTTGGCGGTGGCGGTCGAGTCCGGGTCGGGCATGTCCACGATCACCGCGTCGTACCGGTCGCGCTGCGACTTCAGCCAGCTCATCGCGTCCTGGTTGACGATCCGGACCCGCGGATCGTCGAACGAGTGCCGGTTCAGCCGGCTCAGCCGCGGGTCGTGCCGGGCCAGCCGGATCATCTCCGGGTCCAGCTCCACCAGCGTCGCCTGCCGCACGTCCGGGTAGCGCAGCACCTCGCGCAGGGCCAGCCCGTCCCCGCCGCCGAGGATCAGCACCCGGTCGCGCCGCCCGGACAGCGCCGGATGCACCAGCGCCTCGTGGTAGCGGTACTCGTCGACCGAGCTGAACTGCAGGTCGCCGTCCAGGTAGAGCCGGACGTCGGGCTGCGACACCGACAACGACTGGGTGATCACGATCTCCTGGTAGTGGGAGCGTTCGGCGACGACGATCGGGTCGTCGTACAGCGCCTGCCGGGCGCTCACCTCGAACCGCCCGGCCAGGCCGTACGTGGTGGCGAGCAGCACCGCGACGAGCGCGGCGAGGACCGCCAGTACGGCCCGGGAGCGGCGCGGCAGGCTGCGCCGGAACACGCCGAGGACCAGCCCCAGGCCGGCCACCGCGTTCACCGCGCCGACCAGCAACGCGCCCCGGACCAGCCCGAACACCGGCAGCAGCAGGAACGGGAAGGCCAGCCCGCCGAGCAGCCCGCCCACGTAGTCGACGGCGAACAGGTCGGACACCGCCGAGCCGACCTCCTGCCGGCGGATCCGCTGCAGCAGCACCATCAGCAGCGGGATCTCCGCGCCGATCAGGCAGCCGACTCCGAACGCGATCGCCACCATCGCCGGCACGTACAGGTCGAGCCAGGCGTACGCCGCGTACAGTCCGAGCACCGACAGCCCACCGAGCAGCGCCAACGCCACCTCGACGCCGGCGAACGCGGCCGCGGCCCGGCGCTGCAGCGGCTTCGCCGCGAACGCACCGACGCCCATCGCGAACACCATCACCGCGAGCACGATCGACGCCTGCCCGATCGCGTCCCCGATCAGGTAGCTGCCGAGCGCGACCAGCGCCAGCTCGTACACCAGGCCGCAGGCCGCGCACAGGAACACCGCGAGCAGTACGGCGAAGCGCGCCAGCCGCCGGTGCCGCGGCCACCCGATCTCGCCACCGGTCTCGCCGGCCGTTGCTTCGCCGGGCGCTGTCTCGCCCGCCGCCGGGTCGGACCGGGCGGCGGCGGTCAGTTCGTCGGGTACCGCCATGTCAGGAGATCGCCGCGGCGGTGATCGCACCGACCGCCAGGTTGACCGCGGCGGTGACCCAGACCGCCGGGTGCGGTACCTCGTCGACCAGCAGCGCGCCGAGCCGGCCCGGGGTGGCCAGGTCGAGCAGGACGAACGCCACCGCCATCACCAGGATGCCGAGCACCCCGTACAGCGCGGTGGACAGCAGGCCGAGCAGCAGGCCGTCCTCGCTGGTCAGGATCGCCGTGGTGACGATGATCGCGACGGCCGCGAGGCCGGAGACGAGCACCAGTGCGGCGTTGCGGTTGCGCTGTTCCCAGACCTGCCGACGCAGGTTGCCGGGCGTGATCAGATCGACGAGCAGGTATCCGAGGGCGAGCAGGGCGATGCCGACACCGCCGTAGGCGAGGGCCGACAACAGGCCGCTGAGCATCTCTGTCACTGCGGATCCTTCCTACTGTGGCGGCTGCGGTGGCAGCGGATGGGGCGGCTGCGGTCCGGGCGGCGGGGGACGAAGCCACGGGTCGGCCGGCGGCGGTGGGACCGGCGGCCCGGATCGAGGGCGCGCCTGCGGTGGCCCGGATCGAGGATGCGGCGGTGCCGTGCCTGGTCCCGCCGCCGGTAGCGCGTCGTCGGTGTCGCGACGGCGCCGGACTCCCCACACCACCAGGCCGCCGGCGGCCAGCAGCAACACGATCGCCATGATCGCGAACGCCTTGTTCGCCCGCCACCGGTCGGACCCGGCCTCGGGCGGCACGCTGACGGTCGACGTCGGGTCGTCGGTCGCCGCCGGCAGCGGGTCGGCCGCGCCGCGCTCGGACAGCATCAGCGGCAGCGCCTCGAGTACCGCGATGGTCGAGCCGGCCGGGTCGTCGGTGAGCGTCTTGTCGGTCACGCCGACGTCGGTCAGCTCGTCGATGCTCGGCAGGTCGCCCAGGTCGCCGGAGCTGCGCAGGGTGGCCGTCTCGCTGTCCGCCAGCTCGCTCGACTCGGGCGTCCAGGTCACGTCCACGTCGAAGACCACCCAGCGCTGGCAGCCGGACTCGTCGACCGCCTTGCCGGCTCCCTCGTTGGAACCGACGCCGTGGTTGGCCGTCCCGGCGTTGTCCACGGACAGGTCCCAGCCGTAGCAGATGCCCTGCGCCGCGGTCGCCTTCGCCAGGTCGGTGGCCAGCGCGTCGGCGTCCGAGGCGAGCAGCAGCCCGTTGTCGGTACCGCTGTCGTCGGACGAGGCCGAGAACGACGAGACGAGGCCGGCCGAGCAGAACGCGACGATGCCCAGCATCACGAGCACGCCGAGGATCATGGGGCGCCGGCTGTCCTTCGGGTTTCCGGCGGCCGGTGGGTTCGGGCCGGGGCGGGCGGGGCCTGGCCGGGTCACTTCCCGCTCCCGGGCCCGCCGCCGCGGAACTTCTCCCCGCTGCCGCCGGGGATCGTCCAGTAGCCGCCGACGTGGTGGTAGTAGTGCCGGTAGCCGGAGCGGAAGCCGTCCACCCGGATCACCGAGCCGCGTCCCCGCGGCGTCACCGCGATCATCGTGTCGCTGTACCGCAGGTAGACGCCGGAGCCGTCCACGACCCGGCCGGCCGGGCGCCAGTGGTCCGCGATCGTGCCGGCGACCGCGGTCGGCGTTCCGGCGGCGGTGAACGCCCGGGCGGTACCCGAGTCGTACCGGACGGCCCGGGTGTAGTGGTCCGAGACGTAGCCGTGGGGTGAGCCGCCGACGAGGAACCAGCCGCCGACCGCGAGTCCGAGGGCGCCGGTCACGCCGGCGGCGGTGAACAGGTGCCAGGGTTTCACCGGGTTCGTGCTCCTTCCGGGGCGGGGATCGCCGTCGACGGACCGGACGGTCCGCCGACGGACACGGCGGGTCGGGCAATCCCGCGTGCCGGCTGCGGCTCGGCCGAGGGGTGCCCCGCACGACCCAGCACGGCCGAACGGGTGCACACCAGTTCGCCGGTCTGCGGGTAGCTGTGCCAGGTCTGCCAGCCGAGCCCGGTCGGCTCGGCGACGAGGATGGTCATCGCGTCGTCGAGACCGCCGAACTCGCAGACCAGTGCGTGCTCCGCGATCCGGTACCGGTCGCGCAGCTGCGCCGCGCGGCGGGCGAACCGCGCCGGCGCGAGCGTCTCGACGGCGCTGCGGAACCGGTATCCGGCCGTGCCCCAGGGCCGGTCGTGGCGGGTCGGCAGCGGGTCGGCCGCGCCGGCCAGGCAGGCCACCACCTCGGAGTGTTCCCGGCCGTCGATCCGCAGTACGGCCTGGTGCGAGGCGCCGAGCAGGCGCAGTTCGAGCGGGCCGACGGTGAGCACCTCGAGCGCGTCGAGCCGGGGCTGGTCGAGCGCGTAGCCCAGGTCGGCGGCGCGGGTGTCGACGAACGGGGTCGTGATGGTGGCGTGCATCAGCGAGCGGTGAACACGCGCACGTCCCGCCGGGCCAGTCGCTGGCCGCGGGCGAGTTCCCAGCCGCCGCTGCCGTACTTCTCGAAGCCGAGCAGCGCGTCGCCGTCGCCGGTGTAGTCGTGGTAGGCCATGGTGCCCGCGGTCGCCAGCCCGGTGCTGCCCTCGGACCGGTAGTCGGCGGTACCGGACTCGTCCGAGACGAACCGGGCGCCGTCCTGGTGCACCACCCGCGGCCCGGGGGTCAGTTCGCTGCCGTGCACCTGCGTCCACAGCGCGAGCAGCAGGTCGGGGTCCTCCTCGACGGACAGCCAGACCCTGGCCCCGTGCGCGTCGTCGAGCAGGTGCTCCGACCAGCGCGAACCGCCCTCGGTGAACCGCAACGTGCCGCGCACCGACCAGGTGGTACCGCGAATCTCGACCGTGTCGCCGGCGGTGAGCCGGCGCGGATCGCCGGTGAGCACGTCGGTCTCGGTGTCGGCGAACGGGTCGGTGACGATCGGGGGTGCCGCGACGGGTCGCCGGGAGCGCAGCCGCAGCAGCACGATCACGACGACGAGCAGCGCCGCGATCACCACCAGCAACGCGACGATCACCGTCGTCATCGTGAGGACCTCCGTGCCGCGTCGCGGGGGTGCTCGGCGGCACGGGCGTGTGGCCGTCGAGGCGACGTCGCAGACGGTAGCAACCACTCGCCAGCGTCCGCTCGTCCAGATCGGATCGCTGCCCGGCTTCCGCCGCAGGTCAGATCGGGTGGAAGAAGGTGAGCGAACCGATCAGGGTCGCGTCGTGATGCAGCGGTGTGGCGATCGCGTCGACGGTACGCACCTGCGACCCGTGCCGCAGCCGCAGCAGGCCGCGGGACAGTGCGTCGGTGGCGAGCGCGGCGAGCGGCGGCAGCTTCGTCAGCTCCCACTCGGCGAGGCGGTTGCCGGCGGCGGTGAAGTCGACCGGGTGCAGCAGCCCGTCGAGCAGGCCGCGGCCGACCATGGCCGCCGGCTCGGGCAGACCGAGCAGTTCGAGCGTGGCCGGTGCGCAGGCGGTGACCAGCCCGGCGGCGTTCAGCAGCAGGCACGGGTCGGTGGCGCCGGCGACGACGGCGATCCAGCCGCGCAGCACGGCCTCGGCCGAGCCTGGCTGCTCCGGCGTGCCGGGCACGGCCAGCCCGGCGTCGACCAGGGCGCGGGCGGTGGCCGGCAGGGGCGCGCCCGGTGTGGGCGCCGGGAACTGGGCGGCGACCAGCGGCGAGGTGGGGGTGCGCGGCGAGGAGCGGGGCTGCTCCTCGCTGAGCGACAGTTCGACGTGCACGGTTCCTCCCCAGCGCCGAGCGGACCGTGTGCTCATCGCGGCTAACAGTAAGCGAGGGGTACGACAGGACGGTATGACCCGTCCGTTTCCGGACAGATCAGGGGATTGGCGCCGAGTGGGCAGGGCTCGCCTCGACCGGCGGCCAGCGCCTGCCAACCCGCCACCTACCTCTTAGGCTCGGGGGCGTGACCAAGTCAACGACCGGGCACAGCGCGGTGCCCGACCGCACGCATCGAGTGGACACCGAGGTGGGGCGGCTGCGTACGGTGCTGCTGCACCGGCCCGGCCCGGAGCTCGCTCGGTTGACCCCGCGCAACAACGACTCGCTGCTGTTCGACGGGATTCCGTGGGTGGAGCGGGCCCGGGACGAGCACGACGCGTTCGCCGCGGCGCTGACCGGGCGCGGTGTCGAGGTGCTCTACCTGGCCGAGCTGCTCGCCGAGACGCTGACGGTGCCGGACGCGCGGGCCGAGCTGACCGAGGCGGTACTGGCCGATCACCGGCTCGGCGACACGCTGCGCCGCCGGGTGGCCGACTACCTGGCCGGGCAGACGCCGGAGGCGCTGGCCACGGTGCTGACCGCGGGCCTGGCGCACGAGGAGCTGCGTACCGGTGGCGGGTTGGTCTACGCGCTGATGGACCGGCACGAGTTCGTCATCGACCCGCTGCCGAACCTGCTGTTCACCCGCGACTCCAGCGCCTGGGTCGGCGACCACGTCGCGGTGACCAGCCTGACCATGCCGGCGCGGTCCCGGGAAACCACGATCACCCGCGCCATCTACCGGCATCATCCGCGCTTCGCCGGCACCCCGCTGCTGTACGAGCCGAGCCTGGAGCACGTCGAGGGCGGTGACGTGCTGCTGCTCGCGCCGGGGGTGATCGCGGTCGGCGTCGGCGAGCGGACCACGCCGGCAGGGGCGGAGCGGCTGGCCCGGCGCTGCTTCGACCGGGGCCTCGCGCACACCGTGCTGGCGGTACCGATCGCGCAGGACCGGGCGACGATGCACCTGGACACGGTCTGCACGATGGTCGACGTCGACGCGGTGGTGATGTACCCGAACGTGGCCGACCGGCTCGCCGCGTACACGGTGACCGAGGCCGGGCCGGGCGAGGTGGCGGTGGCCGGGCCGGAGCCGTTCCTGCCGGCGGCGGCGAAGGCGATGGGCATCGACACGCTGCGGCTGATCGACACCGGGCTGGATCCGGTGACCGCCGAGCGCGAGCAGTGGGACGACGGCAACAACACGCTGGCGATCGCGCCTCGGGTGTGCGTGGCGTACGAGCGGAACACCGAGACGAACGCCCGGCTCGAGGACTCGGGTGTCGAGGTCATCCGGATCGCCGGCTCGGAGCTGGGGTCCGGCCGCGGCGGCCCGCGGTGCATGTCGTGCCCCATCCACCGCGACCCTGTGGATAACTGACCCGAGCCTGTGGAAAACCCGGTGGACAGTCGCGGCCGCCTGTGGATAGCTGTGGGTAACCGGTGGAGGACGCCGCTGCCGACCGGACCGACAGGGTGTTCTCGGCCCTTTGCTCTGCTTCCTCAGAGGAAGCAGAGGCGCCGCGCATCAGCGGGTGCTTCCCATGAGGAAGCAGAGCCGCTCTGCTTCCTCATGGGAAGCGCGTCGGTCAGTCGGGCAGCCAGCAGCCGTGGAAGCCGGCCGGCACCCGGCGGGGCAGCAGCACCGCGCCGACCTCGGTGAGGTCGTGGGCGTCCAGGCAGCGCAGCTCGGAACCGTTCAGGGTGGACACGATCGACAGCAGCCAGCCCTCGTCCTCGCTGGCACCGTCGGCGGCGCGGACGAACTCCGCCTCGCCGGGCCGCCCCGCCACCTCGATCGCGCTGGCCGCGCCGGACACCGTGTCGTACTTGACGATCTCGCCACCGCCGACCGTGTACCGGTAGCGGCTCGGCCGGCCGACCAGCTCGTCGTTGATCGTCGGGAACTCGACCGACCGATCGTCCAGCTGCTGCTCGGACACGGTGCCCGCGGCCGGGTCGATCGTCCACCGGTGCAGGCTGGCGCCGGCCGCGGCGTCGCTCGCGACCACGCCGCCCGCCGCCCGGCTGGCCTCGGAGGGGCTGCCCCCGCCCGCGTGCGCGGCCTCGGTACCGGCGGTGGTGCCGCCGATGCCGGACCACTGCGCCAGGAACGAACCCGGCGTGTACCGCACGGCGTCGAGGACCACGTGGCCCGCGGCGTCCTCGTGCGCGTTGCCGACGTGGAAGACGTAGCACGGGTCGATCTCGATCCAGCGCACCGGCCCGCCGCCGAGCGGCATCACGCCGAGGCGCGCGCCGTACCCGTCGCTCCACTGGTACGGCATGCCGCGGCCGACCAGGCTCATGTCGAACACGACTGGAAGGTCGAGCCAGACCGCGTGGTGCTCGGTGATGGCGAAGTCGTGCATCATCGTCGGCCCGGGTACGTCGATGACCCGGGTGTCGAGCAGGTCGCCGGCGGCGGTGAGCCGGTGGTAGGTCAGGTACGGCGGGAGCGCGCCGTAGCCGAAGACGTGCAGGTCACCGGTGGCCGGGTCGAGCTTGGGGTGGGCGGTGAACGCGGTGGTCAGCCGCCCGCCGAAGTCCACCGGGCCGACCGTGTCCAGCTCCGGGGTCAGCTCGTACGGGAAGCCGGACTCCACGAGGGCGAGGATCTTGTCGGCGTGCCGGACCACGCTGGTGTTCGCCGGCACGGCGGTCCGGTCGAGGCCGCGCTCGGACACGAACGGCTTGCCGGCCAGGCTCGCGGTGCGCACCCAGCGGTTGCGGTACCACTCGGCGCGGCCGTTGCGCAGCCGCACACCGTGCACCATGCCGGCGCCGGCGAACCAGTGGCCGGGGTCCTGGCCGGGCAGCGGGTTCGGCCCGTTCCGGAAGTACCGGCCGGTCAGCTCGGGCGGCAGGGTGCCGCGGATCGGCAGGTCGACCGCGTCGATCTCGTCCGGGACGGGGGCGAGCAGGCCCTCCAGGTACGCGGTGTCGGTCATGGCCGCCTCCAATGATTCGCCATCGACATGTCAAAGCTAGAATATCCATCACTGACATGTCAATACTGGAATGATGATCCTTCCCCTGACCCCAGCGTGGTCGATCGGCAACCGGCCGGCCGCGAGTCCGCCCAGATGCCGTCCGTGCGGGCCGCCGAACTCGCGGCAGGGCGTGCGAGGACCGCTAGATCAGCGGCAGGGCGACGGTGAAGGTGCTGCCCGACCCCGGCGTGCTCACCGCGGTCAGGCTGCCTCCGTGGTCGGTCACCAGCTGCCGCGCGATGGTCAGCCCGAGGCCGCTGCGCCCACCGCCGCGGGCCGGGTCGGCCCGCCAGAACCGGTCGAACAGGTGCGGCAGGTCGGCCGGATCGATGCCGCTGCCGGTGTCCGTCACGTCGAGCCGGGCCCGGCCGTCACCGGCGGCGACGGCCAGCACGATGCGACCACCGGCCGGCGTCGCGGCCAGCGCGTTGCGGATCAGGTTGCCGACCGCCTGCCGCAGCCGCTCCGGGTCGCCGGACACCACGGCCGGCCCATGCCGCTCGACGGCGAGCGTCACGCCGGCCGCCTCGGCGTTCCCGGAATGCGCGGTACGGCACGCCGCCGCGACTTCGCCGAGATCGACCGGCTCCCGGTGGTAGCTCAACGCACCCGACTCGGCGAGCGCGAGTACCTGGAGGTCGTCGACGATGCGCTGTTGCAGTAGCGCCTCGTCGTGCAGCGAGGCGAACAGCTCCGGGCTGGGCGGCAGTACCCCGTCGGCCAGCGCCTCCAGGTAGCCGCGCAGGTTGGCCAGCGGCGTACGCAGCTCGTGCGCCACGTCCGCGATCTGCTGCCGCTGCCGCTCCTCGCTCGCCGCGAGCGATGCGGCCATCCGGTTGAAGGCGCGGCCGAGCTGGGCGATCTCGTCCCGCCCCGACACCGGTACCGGGCCGGCGCCGGCGCCGTCGCCGAGCTGCCGGGCGGCCGCCGTCAACGCCCGTACCGGTCGCAGCACGCGCCGGCTGAGCAGCACCGCGGCGGCCACGGCCGCGAGCGCCACGATGCCGGCGACCAGCACCGTCGGGCCGGCACCGATGGCCGGGTCCGTCTGCCCGCGGGCACCGACGTACACCCGCACCGAGTCGGGTGCGTACCTCCCGACGTGCGCGGCGAACCAGCGGTTCAGGCACGAGGCGAAGGAGGTCGTCGCGTCCCGCAGGCAGGCACGCAAGGCGCGCTTGAAGTCCTTGGCCTCGGCCGTCGACGGTGCCGCCCGGTCGGCGGAACTCCGGCAGCGATGCTCGGCCGCCGAGCCACCGCCGGTCGGGTGGTACTCCGGGACCCCGGCCGGCCCCGTCGTGGCCAGTACGGCGCCGCCGGCCGCCTGCACGCACCGCGCGTACCCCGACTCCCGCACGTAGCTGGTGAACGAGGACCAGACCGTGGTCAGGGTCTGCCCCTGGCCGGCCCGGTCGGCCAGCCGCAGTGTCGGCCGCGGGTCGGCGAGCGTGGCCGGCCCGACCACCGCCCGGGCGGGACGGCCGGCCAGCAGATCGGAGTCGGCGATCAGGTCACCGGACACGGTCTCCACCCGTACCCGCAGGCCGGTGCGCCGCGAGATGGCGGTCACCGTGGCGGACACCCCGGACCAGCCGGCGTGCTCCCGGCCGTACCGGCCGAGCTCGTCGGTGACGCGCAGCACGTCCCGGTTGGCGGCGGTGACCGAGTCGGTGAGCTGACCGGACGCCTGGTGCAGGGTCAGCCACGCGGTCGCCACCGTCGCGGTGACGGCGATCAGCAGCGTCAACGCGAGTACCCGGAACCGGAAACTCACCCGAACCCCGACTTCGGCCGTACCCCGGCCGGCCGGCTCACCGTGGCTCCCGCAGCCGGTAGCCCCGGCCGTACACGGTCTGCACGTACCTGGGCGCGGCCGGATCCGGTTCGATCTTGCGGCGCAGGTTCATCACGTGCGCGTCCACCGTACGGGCCAGCACGTGCTGGTCGAAGCCGAAGACCCGGTCGATGATCTGCGCCCGCGTCAGCACCCGTCCCGGCTCGGCTGCGAGCGCCCGCAGGATCGCGAACTCCTTGCCGGTCAACGACACCGGGCGGCCGGCGACCCGTACCTCGAAGCGGCCGGCGTCGATCGTCAGGTCGTCGACGACCAGCACGTCGTCGTCCGCCGCACCGCGGCCGGCCCGGCGCAGCAGGGCTCGTACCCGGGCAACCAGCTCCCGCGGGCTGTACGGCTTGGTCAGGTAGTCGTCGGCGCCGAGGTCGAGGCCGAGCAGCAGGTCGTTCTCGGTGCTGCGGGCGGTCACCAGCAGGATCGGCAGGTCCGACTCGGCGCGCAGGATCCGGCACACGTCCAGCCCGTCCACGACCGGCATCAGCACGTCGAGCACGACCAGGTCCGGCGCCTGCGCGCGGGCGCGTTCCAGCGCGGCCCGGCCGTCTGCCGCCACGGCCACCGCGTGCCCCTCGCGTTCCAGGTAGAGCCGGAGCAGGTTCGCCTGCTTCGGATCGTCCTCCGCCACCAGTATCCGAGCCGCCACACCGCACCTCCCGGCGACACAGTACGGGCGGCCCGGCCGTACGGGCAGGGGGCGCGGACGGCGGCACCGGTACCGAACGGGATCTTCAACGGTTCTTCATCGGTGTGCTCCTAGCGTCGCCGGCGTTGCGTACCCGAGTCGAGGAGATGCCGTGCGCAAGCACCTGATCTGGGTCGCGGCCGTCGCGACGTTGGCGTTGAGCGGCTGCGGCGGAAGCACCGGTCCCCAGGTGGCGTCAGCCGGCGGGAAACCGTCCGCGGCGAGCAAGAGCGACGAGCGCACCGCGTACGTGGACGGGGTCCGGGAGTGGGTGAAATGCCTGCGCAAGCACCACGTACAGGTGTCGGATCCGGATTCGAAGGGGAACGTCGAGTTCACCGGCGACAAGGCGAAGCTGAAGGCGGACCCTGCCTTCCGGGCCGCGCAGGAGGCGTGCAAGGACAAGGTGCCGCCGCTCCCGCCCGACCTGGAGGACCGGCCCACCCTGTCGCCGCAGGAGATCGCCAAGCGGCGGCAGTACGCGAGGTGCATGCGCTCGCACGGCGCGCCGGACTATCCGGATCCGGGCGCGGACGGCTACTTCCCGGACCCCGAGGGCAACCAGGACGGCGCCGGCCTGCGGCGCGCCACCAAGGCATGCGCGTCCATCCTGGGCCTCCAACCCGAACCCACCGGCAAGGCCAAGGGCTGATGCGTCGTCGCATCCGTACCGTCGCGATCGCGGCCGGAGCGGTCGCGGTGCTGGTCGTGGCGGGCGCGGCGGCGGTCGGGCTGGGCGGCCGGCACCCCGCGGCGACCGGCACCAGCCCGAAGTCGACCGGCACGGCCACGGTGGTGCGCCGCGACCTCGTCCGGTACGTCTCGGCGGACGGCGAGGTCGGCTACGGCGCCAGCGCCCCGGTGACGTGCAAGGCGGCCGGCACGATCACCTGGCTGCCGGCCACCGGTAAGACCGTCTCCCGCGGCGAGCAGCTCGTCCGGGTCGACGACCGTCCGGTGGTCCTGCTCTACGGGACCCTGCCGATGTACCGGGAGCTGAAGGACCGCACGGTCGGCAACGACGTGCGCCAGTTCGAGCAGAACCTCGCCGCGCTCGGGTACGGCGACTTCACCGTCGACGACACGTACTCGCCGTTGACCGCGGCGGCGGTCAAGCGCTGGCAGCACGATCTGGGCGTACCCGAGACCGGCACCGTGGCCGCGGCCGACGTCGTGATCCAACCCCACGCGGTACGCGTGGCGCGGCGCCTGGTGCGCCCCGGCGCCGCGAGCCCGGCCGACGTGGTCTCCGTCGGCGGCAGTACCAAGGTCGTCACCGCCTCGTTCGGTGAGGACGACGCGGACTGGGCGAAACACGGGGCGTCGGTCACCGTGACGCTGCCCGACGGCGGGGTCGTCGCGGGCACGGTGGCCTCGGCGAACCTCGGCGTCAGCGACAACGAGCCGGTGGTGCGCGTGACGGTACGGGTGGCCGAGGACCAGCGGCTCACCAACGCGGCGAAGGTGGTCGTGCGGCACGTGGCGCAGCGCCACCGCGGCGTGCTCGCGGTACCGGTCGACGCGCTGCTCGCCCTCGCCGAGGGCGGCTACGGCGTGGAGACGGTCGTGGCCGGGCACAGCCGGCTCGTCGCCGTGCACACCGGCATGGTCGCCGACGGGCTGATCGAGATCTCCGGCAACGGGATCCACGCCGGCACCACGGTACGGGTGCCGCGGTGACCGCGCCGGGCGTCGAGCTGGTGCGGCTCACCGGGGTGACGAAGACCTACCCGGGCCCGGTGACGGCGCTGGCCGGCGTCGATCTGACGATCCGCGCCGGCGAGTTCGTGGCGATCGTCGGACCGTCCGGGTCGGGCAAGTCGACGCTGCTGCAACTGCTCGGCACGCTCGACGAACCGACCTCCGGCACGGTACGGATCGCCGGACACGACATCGCCGCGCTGCCGGACCGGTCCCGTTCGGCGCTGCGGGCCGGCACGATCGGCTTCGTGTTCCAGCAGTTCCACCTCGCCGCCGGGGTCCCGGCCGACGAGAACGTCGCCGACGGCCTGCTGTACGCCGGGGTACCGCGGCGGCGCCGGCTGCAGGCGGCGCGGGAGGCGCTGGAGCGGGTCGGTCTCGGGCACCGGCTCGACCACCGGCCGAACGAACTGTCCGGTGGCGAACGGCAACGGGTCGCGATCGCGCGGGCGTTGCTCGGCTCGCCACCGCTGCTGCTGGCCGACGAACCGACCGGCAACCTGGACTCGGCCGCCGGCGAGACCGTGCTGGCGCTGCTCACCGACCTGCACGCGACCGGTACCACGGTCGTCATCATCACCCACGACCGGAGGATCGCGGCCCTGCCGCCGCGCCAGATCGCGGTCCGGGATGGCCGTGTCGTCGCCGACACCGAACAGGACGGGCATCGTGCACGGACATCGGAGCCGGCTCGGGGCCCGGTGCGGCCGGCGGAACCGGATCCGGGCCCGGCGCAGGCAGCGGACTGGGGTGGGCGTCGTGGGTGACCGGTCCGGAGCGCCGCGGCCGGCCCGCCTGTCCGTCACCGACGCGATCCGGTTGGGCGGTGCCGGTCTGCGGACGCGGCCGCTGCGGGTGATCCTGTCCGCCCTCGGGGTGGCCATCGGCATCGGGGCGATGATCGCCGTGGCCGGCATCTCCACGTCCAGCCGCGCGCAGCTCGACCAGCAGCTGGCCCGGCTCGGTACCAACCTGCTGACCGTGGTCCCGGCACAGACGCAGACGGGCGAACCGGCTCAGCTGCCGGTCGAGTCCACCCGGATGATCCGGCGGATCGGCCCGGTGACCGCGGTGTCCGCGACCGGGGAGCTGACCGCGCACGTCTACCGCAACGACCGGGTACCACCCGGCCAGACCGGCGGCATCGACGTGCTCGCGGCGAACGCCGCGCTGCCCGGCACGGTCTCCGCCCACCTCGCCGCCGGCTCCTGGTTCAACGCGGCCACGGCGCGCTACCCGGCCGTCGTCCTCGGCTCCGTCGCGGCCCGCCGGCTCGGCCTGCCCGGCCCCGGCGTACGGGTGTGGCTGGGCGATCGCTGGTTCGTCGTGGCCGGCGTGCTGCAACCGGTGGCGCTCGCGCCGGAGCTGGACAGCGCCGCGCTGGTCGGCTGGTCCGCGGCACGCACGTACCTGCACTTCGACCGCCACCCGACCCGCGTCTACGTGCGCGCGGTGGAGGAGCAGATCCCGGCCGTACGCGCGGTGCTCGCCAACACCGCCAACCCGCAGCGACCCGGTACCGTCTCGGTTTCCCGGCCGTCGGATGCGTTGCGCGCCAAGCAGGCCACCGACGCCACCCTCACCGCGTTGCTGCTCGGTCTCGGTGCGGTCGCGCTGCTGGTCGGTGGCGTCGGGGTGGCCAACACGATGATCATCTCGGTGCTGGAGCGCCGCGCCGAGATCGGCCTGCGCCGCGCGCTCGGCGCCACCCGCGGCCAGATCCGGCTGCAGTTCCTCACCGAGTCGCTGCTGCTGTCCGGGCTCGGCGGCGCGGGCGGCGCCGTCATCGGCATCCTCGGTACGGCCGGCTACGCGGCGAGCCGTGGCTGGCCGGTGGTGGTACCCGCCTGGGCATCGACCGGGGGCATCGCCGCCACCATGATCATCGGTACGCTCGCCGGCCTGTACCCGGCGGTCCGCGCCAGCCGCCTCGCCCCCGCCGCCGCGCTGTCGGTGCCATGACCGTCGACCCGTGGCCGGTGCTGGGGCGGCGGGGTGCACCGGCCGCGCCGGCCGACCCGTACGGGAACCGCACGGGCCGGCGTCCGACCCGGCGGCCGGGATCGGGCCCCGCCGCCCGGTCGGAACCGCTGGCTGTGGCGGTGTCCCGTGGGCTGGTCGGGACCGGTCTCGTCAGGCGGACGGGACCGGGGCGAAGTCGCCGGCGTGCCGGCGGGCGAAGTCGGCGAACGTCGTCGGCTCCACGCCGAAGGTGCGGTGCGTGCTCAGGTCGACGACCGCGTCCGGGGAGCCGCGCCGGCCGGCGTAGATCTCGTCCAGCAGGTCCAGCACCTCCGGCGGGAAGCCCTCGGCGGCGTGCAGCGCCCGCTTCTGCCCGGCGGTCACCGGCTCGTACCGGTACGGCCGGCCGGTCGCCGCGGTGAGCAGCTCGGCGACCTCGGTCATCGTCAGCGCCTCCGGGCCGGTCATGGCGTACGCCCGGCCCTCGATCCCGTCCGCGGCCATCACCGCCACCGCCACCCGGGCGATGTCCTCGATGTCCACCGGGGCCAGCCGGCTGTCCCCGATCGGCATCACGATCGCGCCCCGGCCCGCGTCGACGCCGGTGAGCGCACCCGGCAGGTACACCTGCATGAACTGGCTGGGCTGCAGGTGCGTCCAGGCCAGCCCGGAGTCCTCCAGGTACCGCTCGATCTCCAGGTGCCAACGGGTACCGCGGAACGCCTGCGGGTCGAACGTGGTGCCGGACTCCTTGCCGCTGAACTTGACGACGTGCCCGACCCCGGCCGCCTTCGCCGCGTCGATGAACCGGCACTGGGTACCGACCATGTCGTCGCGCGGCGACGAGATCATCAGCACCCGGTCGACCCCGTCCAGCGCGGCGCCGAGCGACTCGGGTACGCGCATGTCGCCGACCACGATCTCGATGCCGGGCAGGTTCCGCAGCCACGCCCCCTTGGCGGGATCCCGGACCAGAACCCGGATCGGTACGCCCTGGCGGGCGAACTCGCGGGCCACGATCGAACCGGCGACACCGGTGGCGCCTGTCGTCAGATGCATGTCTTCTCCTCGGTGCTGGCGAGATGGGGGAGACCGAACCGCGGGAACAGCAACGGATCGTGAACCATGTCGATCCGCGCGATCCCGTCCGGTCCGAGCGTGAGCAGTTGCAGGGCATGGGCGCGGGGAACGCCGCCGTGCCCCGCGACGTACAGGCCGAAGGCCGGCTGGCCGTTCGCCGTGGTCGGCAGCAACCGGCGACCGGGCCGGGTCAGCCGGCGGCGCAGGAACGCGGCGACCTGCTCCCGGCCGCGGAACCAGGTCGGGATCGGCGGCATCTCCAGTACCGCGTCCGCGGCGAGAATCCGCAGCAGCTCGTCGATGTCGGCGTTCTCGAACGCGACCGCGTACCGGTCGAGCAGGGTGCGACGCACCGGATCCGCCGGCTCGGTGAGGTCGTACCCGTCCGGTGCGGTACGGGCGAGTTGCCGGCGGGCGCGCTGCAGCGCGCTGTTGACGGCCGCCGTGCTGCTGTCCAGCAAATCGGCGGCCTCGTCGGCGTGGAACATCAACACGTCCCGCAGGATCAGTACGGCGCGCTGCCGGCCGGGCAGGTGCTGCAACGCGGCGACGAACGCGAGCCGGATGCCGTGGTGCGCCTCGGCCGCCGTCGCCGGGTCCAGCTCCGTCGCCGAAACAGGTTCCACCCAAGGGATCTCGACGTTGCGCGGATCGATGGTCCCGGCCGGATCGGCCGCCGGCCCGCCCAGCCCGGACGGCAGGGCACGACGCGCCCGGCCCTCGATCGCGCGCAGGCAGACCCGGGTGGCGATCCGGTACAGCCAGGTGCGCACCGACGCCCGGCCCTGGAACGCGTCGAAGGCCCGCCACGCCCGCAGGTAGGTTTCCTGCACCGCGTCGTCGGCGTCGTGCGGCGAGCCCAGCATCCGGTAGCAGTAGGCGAACAGCTCCCGCCGGTACCGCTCCGCCGCGTCCTCGAACGCGGTCACCGGCCGGCCTGTGCGGTGTCGAACACCACCGTGTCGGCGGCGATCCGGCCGCCCCGTACCGACACGTGGTCGACGGTGCGCACGGTGCCGAACGGGCCGGTGTGCAGGTCGTGGCAGACCACCGCGCTGTCCTCGTCGCCGTACGCGGCCACCACGTCGACTCCGGTGACCACCTCGGCGAACTCACCGATCGCCGCAGCGACCGCCGCCGCCCCGGCCAGCCGGGTACGCGGGCTCTCGAACACCACGTCGTCGTGCAGCAGCGCGGTCACCGTCGCGAGGTCGCGCCGGCCGAACGCCTCCACGAACGCCACCGCGACCGGCACCGCCGCGCCGGCCGGCCGGTACGTGCCGAGCAGCGTCGCCTTCCGCGGCTCCGGCTCGGCCGCCAACCGGGTACCCAGGTCGCGCTGGAACCGCCCGAACGCCTCGACGCCCGGCAACACCGGGTCTGTCGCGGTCGTCGCCACGTGCACGAACTCGGCGCCGTCCAGCTGCACCGCGGTGTACTCCAACCCCGGTGGCCGCTCCCGTCGTAGCTGCGCGAACACCGCCTCGACCAGGCGCCGGTTCTCGGCCGCCGCATCCTCGCGTGTCCGGTACCGCACCACAACCGTCTCGCTCATCCCGCGCTCCCTTTCGGTTCCGTACCCTCCACCGGTACAGATCCGCCGGCCCCCGGAAACTCATCGCCCGCGCAGCTGGACCGGAGCGGAGCGCCGCGGGAACCGGACGCGACACCGACTCGGCGTCGACCCGGACTGACCGCCCCGGATCAGCGCGAAGGAGCCCCTCACCGGCGGGCCAGCGCGGTCCGATCGATGCACGTGGGTCGGTGCACGTGAGTCGGTGCCGTCGGGTCGTGCGGGGTCGGTGCGGCAGGCAGGCGTGGACGGGGTGCGAGCGAGCCGGTCCGACCAGGGTGTGCGCGCGGGGTCGGGACGCCGACGGTACGGGCGGCAGCGGTGCGCGAGGCCGTGCGGATCAGTGTGGGCCAGTCAGTGCGTGCGGGTCAGTGCGGGCGGGTCAGTGCGTGCGGGTGAGGACGCTGACGCTACGGAGGTCGCGGTGCGCGGCGTGCACCTCGGCGATGTCGGCGAGCGCGTCGCGGCCGAGCGCCTGGTACGCGCCGACGAGCAGGGCGAGGCCACGGTCCCGGTACTCGTCCGCGTCGATCCAGTGCAGCTCACTGCCGACCGCGAGGGCGTACGCCGGCTGCCCGGCGGCCAGTTGCCGTTCGGCCTCGGCGATCAGGCTCGCCGCGTCCGGCCCGCCGGCCTGCAACGCCCGCAGCCGCTGGCCGGAGCTCTCCAGCCGCGGGTCGCCGGAATCGGTGGGCAGCACCGGAAACAGCGACACCGCGGTCGACTGCCGGGGTGACTGCGCCCAGCTCGGCAGGCCGTCGGCGGCCACCGCCTCCCGGTCGGCGGCGGCGAACCAGTCGAGCGCCGCCGCGAGCGGCCGCAACGCGCGAGCCTCCGGGCCGTCCGCGCCGTAGTCGGCGGCCACCGCGTCGATCCGGTGCCGGAGCTGGACGAGCAGCGTGGCCGCGCCGTTCGTCCAGGTCTCCGCCGAATCGCGGGCCCAGTTGAACACCACGAATGCGGGCAGCTGCGCCGGATCGTCGTACCACAGGCCGTAGTGCAGCCCGTCCGAGTCACCGCCGAGCACGGTGACGAACTCGGCCGGATCGCACCGGTAGCGGCCGTGCAACCGCTCGTCCAGCCCGCCGGCGCCGACCAGCGACAGCCCGTCCGGAGCGAGGTACTCGGTGAGGCCGAACGGGGCGACGCCGAGCTGGTTCAGCCCCTCCCGCTCGGCGTCGTCGGCGCTGTGCCAGAGCGCGGCGAACACCGCCAGGTGCCGTGGCACCCGCAGCCCGTACACCCGCCGGACCCGTTCCTCGAGCGCCGGGAACCGGGACCAGATCTCGGTCAGCGTCCGCGTGCGCCGTGCCTCGCCGTCCACCGCCGCATCGTAGGCTACGCCGGCCAGCTCGCTGGTTACCTTGTCGCACAACGGGTACGGCGCCGGTAGGCTCGGCGGTATGGTGGTCGACGACGTGGCGCTGAGCCGGGCGGTTTCGCACGCGTTGCGGCACGAGCCCTGGCGGTACGAGCTGGAACTCGACCGGGAGGGCTGGACCCCGGTCGATCAGCTGCTGCTGGCGCTGCGGGAGCGCGGCGGCGACTGGGCGGCGGTCGACCGCGCGGCCGTGCGGCGGATGATGGCAGCGGCCAGCAAGCAGCGCTTCGAGCTCGACGGTGACCGGATCCGCGCCCGGTACGGGCATTCGTTGGCCGGCCGGATCGAGCTGGTGCCGGGCCTGCCGCCGCCGCGGTTGTTCCACGGTACGGCCCCGGCCACGGTGCCGGTCATCCGGACGCAGGGGCTGCGCCCGATGGGCCGGCAGTACGTGCACCTGTCGGCCGACGTCGAGACCGCGCGCTCGGTGGGGCAGCGCAAGAGCGGCCGGCCGGTGCTGCTGACGGTCGATGCGGCCGCGGCGGCCGCCGCCGGGATCGTCTTCTATCGTGGCAACGACCGGGTCTGGCTGGCCGACGCGATCCCGCCCGATCACCTCGAACCGCTGGCCTGACGCCCGACGGGTCACCGGCGCGGTGGACGAGGGCGGCCGGCGGTCCGGCCGCGCACCGGTCGACCTGATGCCGCAGGTCATCGACCCGAGCTGATGCCGCCCCCGCCGGCCGGTGCCGCGAATCGGGTGGTCGGTCCGAGTCACGTGATCGGTGCAAGTCGTCGCGACAGGGCGGAAAGATCACAGCAGGTACCGGACCACGCACTATCTGAAGAATGGCAACCAGGGGGTTTCGTCCGCACGATGGGTGCCGGCACCATGACGTGGTCGACACCATCCCCCCGGTGCTCGAACTCGAAACCGCCCCGCTCGGCCTCCGCCGGCGGGGCGGTTTCATGCCCGGCCCGGACGCGCCGATCCCGATGGCTGGCGGGTTGCCGTCGCCCGGCCCGGACTCGCCGAGGTTCCCGATGGCTGGCGGGAAGCCGTCAGCTCCGCCCCGGACGCGTGTCGTCCCCGGCCCGGTGGAGTCAGTCGCCCTCGACGATGACGACGTCGCAGTCGATGTGATCGGTGCGCAGCGGCCGGATCCGTACGTACTCCGGCGACTCGTACCAGCCACGGGCGTGCTCCACGTCCGGGAACCGGATCACCACCGCATCGCCCGGCCAGCTGCCCTCCCGTACCTCCAGCGCGCCGCCGTGCACGAGGAAGGTGCCACCGAACGGATCGAGGGTGCCCTGGACGAGCTCCAGGTACTGCCCGACCTCCGGCGGCAGCGGGTCCGGCGGGCGAAGCTGCGCGATCACGTACCCGGCCATGGTGTGACTCCTGTCCCGGGCCGCCCGCACACACCGTCCGGGACCGCCCGTACTGGAAGCAATGAGACAGACACCACGCTAGCCGTCATGATCGTCGCCGGTCGGCGAACTGTCCGAAACACGCAGGTACCCGCCGTCGGGACGGGTCCCGCCCGACCGGTCCGATACTCGCTACGGCTGACGATCCGCGACGAAAGGCGGTCCGATGACGCGTGTGAGCCGCCTGGGGGCGGTCGTCGTCCTGCTCGCGGCACTCGCCGGCTGCGGTGGCCCGCAGCACCGGCCGACCACCGGCGACCTGATGTACCGGTACTTCCGGTCCACGCACGTACGACACGACCGGTACGCGGGGGTGACCGGCCCCGACCGGCTCGCCGAGTTCGCCGCCGAGGGTGGGCCGAAGGCGGTCGTGGCCAGCATGTTCAGCGTGTACGAGTGCATCGACGCCGACTACCTGGAGCAGCAGCGCGAGCAGGACCGGTACCGGACCTACGCGGGCGCCTGCCCGACCGCTACGGCCAAGCGGCGCGCCGAACGCTTCGCCGGGCGCGGCGGCACCGTGTACACCCGGCGGATCCTGATCCAGCACCACGACGGCAGCCTCGAGCTCGGCACCGTGTACGTGCCGAGGCGTCGCGACGGCGGCACCAGGCTGGTCGACCAGAACGGCGGCGAATATCGGACCCTGGACGACTTCCGGCAGCACAACGAGACGCTCCGGGGCGACGACTGGATCGTCACCCTGGAGCACATCACCTCGGTACCCGGCCACGGCCGGATCGTCACCGTCACCGGCCACGCCGCCCCCGACCGCCGGCCCTGGCTGTACGCGAGCATCGCCCTGGCACTGCTCGCCGCCGCCGGCGCGACCCTGCTCGTCGTACGCGCCGTGCGCCGCCGCCGCACGCCCGACCCGCTGCTCGATCAGTGGTCCGTCTGAGCCCCCGCCGTACCGCCCGGAGGGGCCCGAACCGGCCGTGTTAGAGTTACCGCCGGTTTCACCAACTGCGCCCGTAGCTCAACGGATAGAGCATCTGACTACGGATCAGAAGGTTGGGGGTTCGAATCCCTCCGGGCGCACCTTGTTTTTCATGCTCGTAAAGGCGTTTTTCATGCTCGTAAAGGCCGTGACCAGGGCCTTTACTTTTTTGCGAGCAACCTTCATGTTCGATGGTTATCGATACAGTGCCCGAGTCGTGCCCGAGCGGTGCCCGAGATAGGTCGAACCCAAGACCGTATTCCACGATGCGAAACTACCCTCTGTAACTGGAGGCAGATTACGCTATGCAACTGCCGTGGGTGGTGCCTGGGTTGTGCGAGGTCGAGGTCGCAGCTCGGACGGCCATGGCGCGCCCGGCTGTGCTCCACATGGTCTGACGGAGAGTCGTCTCGTGAGGTTCCTGGTTGCCGGTGCTCTACCCGTTGTCCGGCTGTCCCGCCGTGGCCCCGACATGATGGGCACCGCTAAGCCCGCTCACTTCGGACGCTAGCCGGCGGTGGGCTCGGTAACTGTGGCAGGTGTGTCGTGCTTGCCGAGCCGGAGGTGCTCGATGTGGTAGATGGCTTCGTCGAGCAGTTGGGCGACGTGGTTGTCGAACAGGGCGTAGACGATGCGTCGCCCCGATCGGGTGCTGGTGACCAGGCCCAGGGCGCGCAGCAGGCGCAGTTGGTGGGAGACGGCGGACTGCTCCATGCCGATGGTGTCGGCCAGCTCGCCGACCGGGCAGGGGCTCTGCCGTAGCCGGGGTGGTGAGCTCTCGTGCTCGTTTTCATGCGGTAGGCGATACGCGGAACAGCCGCGCGGGATGCCGGTTGGCGCGCAGGCAGCCAGCGCGTCCTGGGTCGTGACCGGCCCAGTCAAGTCACAACATCGATTCAGGTCGGCTCCTTGTCTGCTCCGGGGTGGGCCGCCTCGGCGTGGGCGGTTGGTGCCTCGTTCGGAAGACCGTTCCGGGCGAGCTGATCCCGCACATCGCGCGGCACGCCTATGCCGTGGCGGCGCAGATCGCCGACGAAGCGTGCGACGAGCGGGTCCGGTTCTGTGGACGTCACCGCCACCAGTTGCCTGACCCAGCGCGGGGAAAAGGATCGCACCGCTCCCGGGAAGCCGTGGCTGACCGCGCTCACGGGACACACGGCGATGCCCAGTCCGGCGGCCGCGAGCTGCGGTGCCGCCGCGGTCACCGACGTCCGCATCACCGTCTCCGGGTGGACTCCCACGCGGGCGAAGGACTGGTCGAGCCAGGCGCTGAGGCCATTGTCCGGTGCGAAGTGAACGAGCGGCACACCTTCGAGATCCTCAAGGCGGACCGCCGGCTGCCCGGCCAGCGGATGGTCGGCGGGTGTCGCCAACACGATCTCCTCCTCCGCGACGGCGGTGATCGTGAAGCGGCCGGCCGAGGGAGCGGTCACCACTGCCACGTCGACCTCGTCGGAGTCGACGAGGCCGAGCGCCTCGTCCATCGCCGTGGACTCGCGCAGCGTGATCGCGACCTCCGGATAGCGGCGGTGCCACTGACGAATGACGGCAGCGAGCAACGGCACCGTGAGGCTCTGCGCGCAGACCAGTCGCAGGATGCCCCCAGCCGCCTGACCCGCCGCACGCGCCGACCGAACCGCGGATGCGGCCGCGTCGATCGCACGTCTGGCATCGGCGACGGCAGCCCGCCCCGCTGAAGTGAGCTTTACCCCCCGGGGCTCGCGGCGAAGCAAAACCGTCCGGGTCTCGCGTTCCAATGAAGCGAGCTGATGAGAGACAGCGGGTTGCGACGAGTGCAGCAGCAGGGCGGCCTGCGTGATCGATCCGGAGTCCGCAACGGCGACAAGGCACTCCAGTGCCCGCAGAGAAGCCATCCATGGATCTTATCGAAGGCTTTCGAAGCATGAAGGTGATGGAGGGAAGCCATTCGAGCCCCTGGTTGCTGTCACCCACGAGACCTTCTCGCCAGGCCCGGCGAGGGGCTCGCATCGAGCGAAGGAGAGGCCATGGCACAGGTGTTCGTTACCGGTGGCTCCGGGTTCATCGGCCAGGTACTGGTGGGCCGGCTCCTCGGCGCGGGGCACTCGGTAGGTGTTCTGGTTCGAAGTGAGGCATCGGCCGCGAAGATCTCGGCGCTGGGCGCGAAGCCTGTGCGCGGCGAGTTGACCGAGCCGCTCACGTGGCGGAACGACGTGGTGGGCAGCGACGTGGTCTTCCACCTTGCCGCCGAGACGGACGTCACGGCTGATCGTGAACGCCATGAACTGGTGACCGTTCGCGGCACGCAGGCAGCCGTCGATGCTGCGCGCTACGCGCGGGTTCCACGTTTCGTCCACTGCGGTAGCGAAGCCGCCCTGCTGGCTGGCGCCCCGCTCGTGGACATCGACGAGACGGCGCCGCTGCGGCCCGACTCGGAAGCCGCCTACAGCGCCACGAAGGCCGTGGCCGAGAAGATCGTGCTCGACGCGAACGCCCCGGGCTTCGCCACCGTGTCGATTCGCCCGCGGTTCGTCTGGGGACCCGACAGCTTCCTCGTGGAGGGCCTGGCCGCGGCGGCGAAGGCGGGGCACTTCGCTTGGATCGAGGGAGGCCGGCACACAACCGACGTCACTTTCGTCGACAACGCCGTCGAGGGACTCGTGCTCGGATGGCAGCGCGGCCGACCAGGTCAGGCCTACTTTGTCACGGACCGGCATCGCGTCACTCTCCGTGAGTTCCTGGAGATCCAGTTCGAGATCTATGGTGTCGATGTCGCGATTCCCGACATGGACGCCGAGACCGCCGCCGGCCAGGTCCCCGTCCCCGCTCGATGGTTCCTCGGGCAGGAGTGCACCCTGCGCACGGACAAGGCCGTAACCGAACTCGGATACAAGCCCGTCGTCGAGCATGCCGCAGGCCTGGACGCTGTCAGGAACTCCGTGGCCGTCGGCCGCGTCTGACGCGCCCTCGACCTTCAACCGCCGCACACCACCGTTCTGGCCCGTCCTGGTACGGCAAGGTGCACAAGCAGCGACGTGGCGGAGCGACGCATAGGTCGAAGACCTCGTACATCGATGGCGAGGGAGATCGCGACGTCCCGCGGGACAGGAATACGTCGTCGGTTGGCGCACAACGGGTGACTGTTCCACTCGATTAAATTCCGGCGATGTGTATCCATCGCCGTGCGTTCATGACCGCCAGAGCGCGGTCCACCGTTTGGAGATCTTCATGTTTGAGGCGATAAATTGGCCGGAGGCCATGACTCCTAGTCGATCCCCCATCCACTTCACCAACGAGCTGGAGGTCGGAGCCTCTCCGGAAACGATATGGTCCCTGCTCGTGGACCCGCGCACCTGGCCCACGTTCTACCCGGGCGTCGGGGATGTTCAGATTCTTGACGGCCATGACTCGCTGCGCCTCGGAACTCGATTCGAAACCAACCTGGCCGGCCAGGACGTCTTCGCGTCCGTGCAGGAGTTCCAGCCCGTGTCGCGTATCGCCTGGGGCGGTTATCCCAAGGCGTCCGAAGCGTCCAGGGCTTACCACGCCTGGATCATCACCCCCACGCCAAAGGGGAGCCATCTCTGGACCGAAGAGACGATGCAGGGTCCGCTCTGGATCGAACTGGCGAAGCAGGACCCCGAGGTATTTTGGCGCACGCACGAGAACCTCCTCGCAGCACTCGCCAAGGTGGCGACCGAGCGTGAAAATCAGGCCGGTTGACTCGAAGTGCTCTCAGCGGAACCACCCAGAAAGGAAAGATGGCCGATGTACGACAAGGTGATATGGCCCGAACAGTACGACCCGAAGTCGTCTGCTCTCTACGCGCTCAATGACATCGACGTGAAGGCGCCACCTGAAGTGGTATGGAAGCTGCTCGTCGATGCCGAGAACTGGTCGAGCTATTTCCCTCCCGAAGACCGCGTCAAGATCCTTTCCGGCGGTTCGGAACTGGCTCTGGGGGCCAGGTTCAGCCGAGTGACGGTGGGATTTCCCATGAGTCTCCACGTGACGGAGTACGAGCCGTTCACCAGGCTTGCGTGGGAGACGACAGTCGACGGCGACGAAACGGGTTCGAGCGCATACCACGGCTGGGTCATCACGCCTACGGACGATGGCTGTCACGTACTGACCGAGGAAACGCAGCAGGGTCCCTTCTTCGTCGAGGAACTCGGGCGTAGGCATCCCGGTGCGCTGTACCGCTACCACCAGGACTGGGTCGAGCGGCTCGCCCGTGCCGCGGAGGCGGAAGTGGCAAAGCCCGCGGCCTGACCCGCCCGAATGCGTGAGCGTCGGCGAGGCATCCCACCACCCTTACGCCGCCGCATCGCCGGCGGCGTCAGGGCGTTCCGCAACGGCACACGGGATGGAGAAGGCTGCCGCAGCGGAGGGCGACAAGAGAGACCAACCTCGAGCGTGCCCGCTGGGCAGGGGTCACCGCGTATGGCGGTGAGGTGGTGTGCTAGCGGCTGGTTGGCGTGGTGGTGGCTGCGGCGATGGTGGCTAGAACGGTGAGGGCGCCGAGGGCGAGGAACACGGCGGGGTAGCCGCCGAGCAGGGTGGCCAGTGCGGCGCCGGCGGCGGGTGCGGTGGCGGCGGCGAGGGTGGTGGGGGCGGAGAGCAGGCCGTTGAGGCGGCCGTAGTGGCGGGTGCCCCAGCGGTCGGAGATGGCGGTGGCTTGCAGGAGGGTGAACACGCCGCGGGCGGTGCCGGCGAGGATGGCGCCGGCGATCAGCAGGGCCGCGGGTCCGGGGATCAGGCCAAGTAGCAGGGTGGTGGCTGCGGCGGCGGCGAGGATGGCGATGGTGCGGGTGCGCACGCTGCTGTGGGCGACGAGGCGTTGGTAGCCGAGGCGTCCGGCGACTTGGCCGAGTCCGCCGAGGCCCAGTGCCCAGGCGGCGAGGGTGGGGGTCAGGCCGCGGGCGGTCAACAGCGGGACTTGGTTGACCACGACGGCATAGACGGTGAACGCGGCGAGAGTCAGGACGGCGGTCAGGGTCAGGAAGGGTCGGCTGCGGGCGATGCGGGTTGGTGAGGTGTCGGCCGGTGCGGGCTGGTGGGGTTCATGGCTGGGTGGGGTTGGCCAGGGCAGGCGTAGCCCGAACAGGTGGGCGGGGATGGTGATCGCGGCCAGGGCGGCGGCGAGGGTGAGGTAGACGCCGCGCCAGCTGAGGTGGTCGGCGAGGGCGGCGGTCAGCGGCGCGAACACGGTGGAGGCCAGACCGCCGATGAGGGTGAGGGCGGTGAGGGCCTTGACCCGGTCGGGCCCGTACCAGCGGGTCAGCGCGGCGAATGCGGGCGGGTAGAGGGTGCCGGCCATGGCGGCGCCCACGGCGATCCAGGCGGCGAGGAACCAGCCGAGGGTGGGGGCGTAGGCGACGGCGGCGAGGGCGGGTGCGGCGATCACCGAGGCGGTGGTCATGATCGCGCGGGGGCCGTGTCGGTCCAGCAGGCGGCCCAGCGGGATGCCCAGGGCGGCGGCGACCAGTTGGCTGATCGACAGGCCGGCGGTGAGTGCGGGTAGTGGCCAGCCGGTGTCGTGGTGGATGTGTGGGGCAAGGACGGGGAAGGCGTAGTAGAGCACTCCCCAGCTGGTGATTTCGGTGCCGCACAGCACGATCAGCACCTGCCGTAGCCGCCGTGCGGTGAGTGCCGTGGCCGTCGAGGTGGTGGGTTCGGGCTGCGTCACGGGCTCCTGCCTTCGGTGGGATCGGCGGCGCGAACCGCCCGGCCTCGCCCCGTGCCGGGGCGGGGCCGGTAACGCCGGCGGGTCAGGGGCGCAGGGTCGGTAGCGCGATCAGTTCGGGTTCGCTGGTCGTGCAGCAGCCGCCGGTGGCGGTGGGGTCGTCGAACACACCGGAGCCGCCGCAGACTCCGGTGTCGGGCAGGGTCAGCTCGACGCGGTGGGCGGCGTCGTGGTCGCCGGCGAGGGCGGCGACGATGCTGCGGACCTGTTCGTAGCCGGTGAGAGCGAGGAAGGTGGGTGCGCGGCCGTAGGACTTCATTCCGGCCAGGTAGAAGTCGGGTTCGGGGTGGGCCAGTTCGGCCACGCCGTGGGGGTAGACGGTGCCGCAGGAGTGCACGTTGGGATCGATCAGCGGTGCCAGCGCGGTCGGTGCCTGCAGGGTGGGGTCGACGCCGAGGCGGATCTCGGACAGCAGCCGGTGGTCGGGGCGGAAGCCGGTGACCGCGACGATCTGGTCGACCTGCTCGATGCGGCGCCCGTCGTCGGCGACCACGGCCCATCGGCGGTCGCCAGCCGGGTCGAGGCGGTCGGTACGGAAGCCGGTGACGGTGGTGATGTGCCCGGCCTGTACGGCGGCTTGCGCGCGTTGGCCGAGCGCGCCGCGGGCGGCCAGCTCATCGGCTGCGCCGCCGCCGAACACTGCGCCGGTCTGGCCGCGGCGCAGCAGCCAGCTGATCCGGGTGCCGGGGGCTGTGGCGGCCAGTTCGGCCAGGCCGACCAGGGCGGTCAGGGCGGAGTGGCCGCTGCCGGCGACCGCGGTGTGGCGGCCGGCGTAGCGGGCGGCGACGGCCGGGTCGGTCAGGTCGGGGATGCGGTAGCTGATCGCTTCGGCGGCGTCGGTTTCGCCGGCGGCGGGCAGCCCGTCGGCGCCCAGCGGGTTCGGACTCTGCCAGGTGCCGGAGGCGTCGATGACCGCCCGCGCGAGTATCCGACCTTCGCGGCCACCCGCCTCGCGGGTGTGCACGACGAACGGGGTGGTGTCGCGGCCGGCGTCGACGACACGGTCGCGGCCCTGCCGTGACACCCCGATCACGCGGGTGCCGAACCGCACCGTGTCGCCCAGCGTGTCGGCCAGCGGCTGCAGGTACGCGTTGGCCCAGTCGGCCCCGGTCGGGTAGGCGTCACCGGCTGGCGCCTGCCAGCCGGTGGGTTGCAGCGCGCGGGCGGCGGCCGGGTCGACCAGCTGGCTCCACGGCGAGAACAGCCGGACGTGCCCCCAGCGGTGCACCGCGGCCCCGGCGCGCTCGCCGGCCTCCAGTACCAGGGCGGGCAGTCCGCGTTCGGTCAGGTGTGCGGCGGCGGCCAGCCCGATCGGGCCGGCGCCGATGACAACCACAGGTGACTCGATCACGAAATCCTCCTACTGTTTCGATGTTCATCAATACAAAAGGGTGGCGTTTTCCTTGTAGTGCAAGGCAATGCGGTCAGGTGATGGTCGGGCTGCGGCGCTCCAGCAGCAGCGTGTCGCGCCAGCGGTCGTGGTGGCGGGCGATGCGTTCGCGCACCCCGATGGTGCGAAAGCCGCAGGCGGCGTGCAGGGCGAGGCTGGCGGTGTTGTCCGGGAAGATCGACACCGCACTCACCGCCACCCACCCGACCACCTCGCCGGCGGCGAGCGCGACATGGCGGTGCTCGGGCAGATGGGTGGCGTCGAACCGGTCCCAGTCGGGGGCGGTGGTTTCGAAGCTGGCCTGCCCGGTGTCCAGGCCGGCCTGGTAGATGGCGAGGACCGGTTCGGCGTCGGCACCGACCATCGGCCGTACCGTCACCGCGCGCGCGTCGGTCAGCATCGGGGTTGCTGTGGGTTGGGGGCGGGCCGGCCCATCACCACGTCCGCGGCGGTGGGGAAGCACTCGATGCACGCCTCGTTGACCCGGTAGTGCCGCGAGGTGCCGACTGCCTCGACCAGCACGAACCGCACCCGGGCGAGCACGGCGAGATGCTGCGAGACCGTCGACTGTGCCACGCCGACCTCGGCCACGACGGCCCCGACGCTCATCGGCTCCCGACGTCGAGCCAGCAACTCCAGGATCTGGATGCGGGTCGGGTCGGACAGCGCCTTGAACCATCTCGCGTACTGCTCGGCGCTCGCCCGATCCAACAACCCGCCCACGGTGTCACTCTCACCATTCATCGTTAATCGACGATAGACGATGAAGGGGTCGGTGGCCAGCGTGTTCATCGGCGTGTCCGGTCCGCGAGAATCCGCACGGTGGCGGTGACCAGGCGGGTGGCGGCCAGCAGGGTGTCCGGTTCGACCCGGTCGGGGGTTTCGGCAGGGGTCTGGTAGCCGGGCATGCCCATGCCGACCCCGGCCGCGGGTAGCCCGGCGGCGGCGTAGCGGCGGTTGTCGGAGGCCATCGGCCCCGCCCGCAGCGCCGTCCCCACCGTGCGGCCGGCCGTATCGAGGGCGTCGAGCAGCTCGTCGGCGGCCCCGCCGGCCTCGATGGTGGCGGCCCCGTCGAGGTGGGCGGCGCCGTCGACGTTGAGCACCACCGTGCCCGAGGTCAGACCGCCGGCACGGGTGAGCTGGGTGGCGTGGTGGGCCGAGCCGAGCGCGCCGGCCTCCTCGGCGTCCAGCAGCGCGACCGCGAGCCCCACGCCGGCCGGCAGGCTGCCGGCGAGATGGCGGGCGGCTTCGAGGACGACGGCGACGCCGGAGGCGTTGTCGGCGGCGGCCGGTAGCCGCTGCTGCGGGTCGTCGCCGACCCCGTCGTAGTGCGCGGTCAGCAGGATCGACCGGCCGCCGGGCGGCGCCTCGCGCAGCACACCGTGCACGTTGGTGCCGGTCGTGGCCACCACCCGAACCGGGATGCGCCCGGTCATCGGGGCCGGGTCGTCGCCCGCGGTGGCCAGCGTCGCGTGCAAGACGGTGTGCAGGCTGACCACCGGCAGCGGGAGCGGTGTGGGGCCGGTGATCATCTTCGGCATCCAGCCCGCCTCGTCGACCCCACGCGGCACCAGGATCCCGATCGCCTTCTCGGCGGCGGCCCGCGCCACCGACGCGGCATCCAGCACGGGCAGCAGAATCCACCGGCCACGCCAGTGGCCGGCCTGCGCCGTGACCACCGGGCCGGCCGCCCCGTCAGGGAGCCCGGCCGAGGCCCCGTGCTCGGCCCAGTCACGCCGATGGGCCAGGGCTCGGCCCTGGTAGATGAGGGTGGGGGTGTCGGTCAACTCCCGCACCCCGGCGACCGGGAACGCCTCGACTCGCGTGGCCGCTCCCGCCGCGCGCAGCTGAGCGGCCAGCCACTGGCCCGCGGCCCGGCCGCCGGACGTGCCGACCCGGCGGCCGGTGAACCGGTCGCCGGCCAGCGCCGCCACCGTGTCCACCAGCCGCCGGGTCGCGCCCGCCTGCCGCGTCGCGGCGGGTGTGCTCATCCGCAGCACCCGGCCCCGGACTCGACCACGTTCTGCGTGGCCACCGGTGCGGTGGCCGCCGGCGTGCAGCAGCTGCCCGATGTCTGACTCGGCGCGGTCCCGCAGCAGCCGCCCGCCGCATCGCTGGTCGCTGCCGGGGCCGGGCCGCCGCAACACCCGCCACCCGCCGGCGGCGCGTACGCCTGCGCCGGATCGCCAATGAACCCACCCTGCGTTGCCGTGTCTGTCATGACCGTCTCCTCTCGTTGCTGCCTGGTCGCTGTTGTCTGCTTGGTCCCGACGGGGGTTGCTCTCGCGCTGCCTGCGGCCGGTGGGCCACGGCGGACTGCCGGCTACGGCCGACCCCACCGCAGACCCAGCGCCTGGTCACGAATCCGGTCGAGCCGGACCGCGGACCGACACTGCCCCGAGCAGGCGTTCCCGCAGCGCTCGCAGTAGGTCACCGACCGGCGGCGACCGAACAGTCGCACCATCACGACTCCTTGAATAGACGCTTGTCGAACCAGAAGCTTGCCTCGTTCTTCGATAACTGTCAAGATAGAAGAATGTCGAAGCAACTCCCGGTGTTGACCACCGACGCCGCCGGCTGCTGCGCGCCGCTGGCGCAGATGCCGCTGCCGGCCGAGCACGCCGCCCGGTTGGCCAAGGCGTACAAGGCGTTGGGTGATCCGGTGCGCCTGCAGTTGCTGTCGCTGATCGCCTCGCACCCGGGTGGTGAGGCGTGCGTGTGTGACATCACCGCGCCGTTCGAGTTGACCGGTCCGACGATCTCCCACCACCTCAAGGTGCTGCGCGAGGCCGGGCTGATCGCCGGCGAGCGGCGCGGCACCTGGGTGTACTACCGGCCGGTGCGTGAGGCCATCACCGAGCTGTCCACCTTGCTGGTGGTGCCCCAGGCCACCGCCACCGTCTCCTGACCGTCTGCGGGAGCACCATCGGCAGGTCGGCGCATGCGGTGGCTATCGGCGTGCCGGGCGGTGGAGTTGGCGTACGACGTGCGCGGCGTCGCGGCCCACGCCGCGCAGGGTGGCTGAGCAGAAGCTGCGCTGCCATTCCAGCCCGACATAACCCAGCCCGGCATGGGTGCTCGACACGCCGCCGTGGTGGCGGGGCAGCCTGTGTTTGTCGAGGGCGCCGAGGGCGGCCAGGTAGCCCACGGCGGGCCGGTACCCGGTGGCCAACAGCACGGTGTCGACGTGCTCGCGCTGGCCGTCAGCGAAGGTGAGGCTGCTCCCCGCGGCGCGCACGAACATCGGCCGCCGATCCGGGTTCCCGGCAGCGATCGCGGCGGCGTAGCTGCCGGTGTCGAATACCGGGGTCCCGGCGCCGCCGGTCAACAGCCGCCGCGCCCACCCGGCGGTGTCCAACCGGGTGGCCGTGAGCCAGAAGTGCATGTCGCGGCCGGCGACGCGCTGCGGCAGGAACCGGATCGGGTGCCGCGAGGCGATCGTCACCCGCGCGCCTTCGGCCAGCTCGATGGCGATCTGGATCGCGGAGTTGCCGGCACCGACCACCACCACCCGCTGCCCGGCAAACGGGCCCGGACCGCGGTAGTCCGCGGCGTGCAGCACCCGTCCGCCGAAGCCCTCCAGCGCGGGGATGCGCGGCCGGTACGGAGTGCCGAACCCGCCGCTGGCGGCGATCACCCGCCCCGCCGAGACCTCCAGCCCGCCGGCGGTACGCACCACGAACCCGCCAGCGGTCTGGGCGACCTGCTCGACCTGCTGGCCGTAGCGGATGTCGAGCTCCAGACGTTTCGCGTAGTCGCGCAGATAGTCGACCACCTCGTCGCGGCGCGGGTACCGATCCGGATCACCCGGGAACCCCACACCCGGCAGCGCGCTGAACCGCGCCGGGGAGAACAGGGTGAGGCTGTCGTAGAAGTGCGGCCAGGACCCGACCGGCTCGCTGCCCGCCTCCAACAGGACCGGTTCGCCGCCCGCGGCGCGCACCGCCCCCGCCGCCGCCAGACCCGCCTGGCCGGCACCCACGATCACCACCGACTGCCTCGTGTCGCTCTGCATGCCGCCATCATATCGTCATATCGTGAAATGACAAATTGTCGATATGAGGTTAGCGTGGGCCCGCGGGGAGGTGGCGGGATGGCAGACGAGCGGGCAGCAGATCAGACCGAGCAGGTAGCAGATCAGACCGAGCAGGCCTGTTGTGAACAGGGGCAACCGCAGCTGTCGGAGATGACCCACGACTTCCTCAAGGCGCTGGCCAGCCCGACCCGGCAGCAGATCATGCTGCTGTTCGCCCGCGGCGCCGAACTGTCGGTCGGAGAAGTCGCCGAGCGGGCCGGGATCGGCCAGTCGACCGCCTCCCAACAGCTCGCACTGCTGCGCCGCGGCGGCATCGTCACCGCCCGCCGCGACGGCAAGATCGTGCTCTACCGCGCCGACAAGACCCGCGCCGGGCAGGCCCTCGCCGACCTGCAGGCGTACCTCCGGTTCTGCTGCTGACGCCGCAGACCGCGGCTCAGGCGGCCAGGGCGGCGGTGAGCTGCGCGACGCAGGCCTTCGCGGTGCGGGCGGCGCCGATGATGGTGGCCGACGCGGTGCCGGTCCAGTCGCCGTAGCCGAGCAGGTGCAGCCGCGGCTCGTCGACCGAGCGGGTGCCGACCGTCGCCGGAACCCCCTGCACCGTGGACAGGCCGAGCGGGTCGAGGTGCCCCAGGTCGGGCCGAAACCCGGTACACCAGATGATCGTGTCGAAGCGGCCGAGGGTGTCGTCCGGCCACACGACGCCCTCGGGAACGAGCCTGGTGAACATCGGCCGCGCCACCAGGACCCCGCGCTCGCGGGCCGCCCGAACGCTGGGCACCATCACGATCTCGCCCAGCGCCGCGGCTCCGCGGTCGTCACCCCGGCCGGCGGCCACCGCGGCCTGCCGGCGACTGGCCACATCGAACAGCACCCGGCCGTCGACCTCGTCGGGCAACAACCGCGGTGGCCGCAGCGTGGCCCAACTGGTCTTCGCCACGGTGGAGACCTCGGCGAGGATCTGCGCCGCCGAGTTTCCGCCACCCACCACCAGCACCCGCTGCCCGGCGAACGGTTCCGGCCGCCGGTACGACACCGTGTGCAACTGCCGGCCGCCGAACCGGCCCGGATAGCGCGGCCAATAGGGGCGCCGCCAGGTCCCGGTCGCCGAGACCACCGCACCGGCCCGCCACCGCACCGGCCCGCCACCGCGCCGACCGGGACCGCACCTCCAGCCCGCCGGCGACGCGGCCGAACGCGGTGACCTCGACCGGCCGCACGATCGGCAGCGCGTAGCGCCGCTCGTAGTCGGCCAGATAGCCGCGAACGTGCGCGGCGGTGGGGAACGGCTCACCCGGCTGCGGCGGCATCCACCACCCGGGCAGCGGACTGTACCGGGCCGGGGAGAACAGCCGCAGCGACTCCCAGCCATGCCGCCACGCCCCACCCGCGCCGATCTGCGCGTCGAGGATCACGAACGACACCCCGGCCCGCCGCAGGAAGTACCCGGCCGCGAGCCCGGCCTGGCCGCCGCCGACCACCACGACATCGACCGCGCCACCCCGATCCAGGGCGGCGTCGGCTTCGGTCACCGGCCCCGACCCGCGGTCGGCTTCCCGTCGATCCACGGACAGGCCACCTCTCGTCCACCGGTTCGTCGTTTGACACGGCCGCACCGGCCGAGCTTAGATCAATCCATGTTGATATCAACCGAGCCTGATGTGATTCGGCTGCTGGCCGATCCCATCCGGGCCCGGATCGTGGACCTGCTGGCCGACGGCGCCCTGTGCACCTGCCACCTGGTCGACGACCTCGGCGCGAAACAGCCGCTGGTCTCCCACCACCTGCGCGCCCTGCGGGAAGCCGGCCTGGTCGAACGCGAACCACACGGCAAGTTCACCTACTACCGGCTGCGACCCGACATGCTGCGCGCGACGGCGACACGGCTCACCGACCTGGCCGACCGCGCCGCAGGCAACGCGGACGTCCGGCGGGAATGCTGATGGGCGCCACCGACACCGCCACACCCGCCGACCAGGCGGTCGTGGGCCGGCTGTCGCGCCTGGATCGGTTCCTGCCGCTCTGGATCCTGCTCGCGATGGCCGCCGGGCTCGGCCTGGGCCGGCTGATCCCCGGCCTCAACACCGCCCTCAACGCCGTACGGGTCGGCGACGTGTCCCTCCCGATCGCCGCCGGGCTGCTGATCATGATGTACCCGGTACTGGCCAAGGTCCGCTACGACCGGCTCGACACCGTCACCCGCGACCGCCGCCTGCTGATCCCCTCGCTGCTGCTCAACTGGATCGTCGGGCCGGCCGTGATGTTCGCGCTGGCCTGGCTTCTGCTGCCTGATCTGCCTGCCTACCGGACCGGGCTGATCATCGTCGGGCTGGCCCGCTGCATCGCCATGGTGATCATCTGGAACGACCTCGCCTGCGGCGACCGGGAAGCCGCCGCCGTCCTGGTCGCCCTCAACTCCGTGTTCCAGGTCATCGCGTTCGGACTGCTCGGCTGGTTCTACCTGACCGTCCTGCCCGGCTGGCTCGGCCTGCCCGCCACCGACCTGCACTTCTCTGTCTGGTCCATCGCCCGCTCCGTGCTGATCTTCCTCGGCATCCCGCTGATCGCCGGATACCTGACTCGCCGACTCGGTGAACGCGGCAAGGGACGCGACTGGTACGAGGGCCGGTTGCTGCCCAAGCTCGGACCGTTCGCGCTCTACGGGCTGCTGTTCACCATCGTCATCCTGTTCGCGCTGCAAGGCGACGCGATCACCCGCAGCCCCATCGACGTGGCCCGCATCGCGCTGCCGCTACTCAGCTACTTCGCCATCATGTGGGCCGGCTCGTTCGCCCTCGGCCGCGCTGTCGGCCTGCCGTACCAGCGGACCGCGACGCTGGCGTTCACCGCCGCCGGCAACAACTTCGAACTCGCCATCGCCGTGGCCATCGCGACCTTCGGCGTCACCTCCGGCCAAGCCCTCGCCGGTGTGGTCGGGCCGTTGATCGAAGTACCCGCCCTGGTCGCGCTGGTCTACGTGTCGCTGTGGCTACGCCGCCGACTCAACCCCGCCACCGCAACGCTCGCACCCTCGGGGAACTCGTCATGACCGACCAGCCCCACCACTGCGCCGACGCCGAAGACTGCCGACTGCTCGACACCGATGCCACGCCTGCGCCGCCGACCGTCTCGCCGGGATCTTCGGCCCGGAGACGATCCACCACTACCTGCAACGGTCCTACGCGATGCTGGACGCCGCTGCCCGCGTCCACCGCCACACCCCGGTCCTGGGCGTCCACTTCGCCACCGACCGGCTCGCCGCACTCGTGAATCCCATGGAGCCGTCGTGACCACCACGCCGGAAGTACTGTTCGTCTGCGTCCACAACGCCGGACGCTCCCAGATGGCCGCCGCCCTGCTGCACCATCACGCCGCCGGACGCGTCACCGTACGCTCCGCCGGCTCCGCACCCGCCGACACCATCAACCCCGCGGTCATCGAAGCCATGAACGAAATCGGGCTCGACCTCACCCAGGAATTCCCGAAACCCCTGACCACCGAAGCAGTCCACGCCGCCGACATCGTCATCACCATGGGCTGCGGCGACGCCTGCCCCGTCTTCCCCGGCAAGCGCTACCTCGACTGGAGCCTTCCCGACCCCGCCGGCAAAACCCTCGACCAGGTACGCCCCATCCGCGACCAGATCGACCACCGCGTCCAAGCCCTGCTGGCCGAACTGACCACCACCGGCAGGCACTAACTCTGCTCAAACACTTCGCCTGCGCCGCACCGTGATCAGCAGCATCGTCCTGCGCAACGCACGCCGTGCGGGCAGCCGTCGGCAGGCCGAGATCCGGGTCGTGGCCGGTTCCTGCCCACAAGATCAACTTCAAGCAGACCCTAGAGCCAGCCGCGTTTGGCGGCCTGTACCCCTGCGGCGAAGCGCGTGGTCACGCCGAGCCGGTCGAGGATCGCGGCGACGTTGCGCCGTACCGTGCGGATCGACACGTGCGTTCGGGCGGCGATCTCCTCGTCCTTGAGACTGGCCGCCAACAGCGTGAGCACATGCCGCTGGTACGGGGTCAGCCCGCCGGCGTGACTCGGTGCGCCGGGACGCGACGTGGCGCGGTCCCACAGGTTGCCGAACAGTTCGACGAGCGCCCCGACCACCGTCGAGGAGCGGAACAGGACGACACCGGCCGAGCCGCTCTCGTCCAGTGGTACCAGCGCGGTGCTGCGGTCGGCGATGAGCAGCTTCATCGGCAGGGTCGCGGCGAGCCGTACCTCACCTCCCGCCTGCCGGGTCCCGTCGAGGATCCAGGACAGTTCCGGGGTGTCGAAGTCGGCGGTGAATACCGTCTTCCACACCGCTGGCGGGCTCGCCACCACCGGCGACAGCCGCGGTTGGCAGCTGGATCCGGCTGCCGCGGTGGAGTCCAGCGACAGCAACTCGTGCCGGGCGCCACGCTGAACGCTGTCGACCAGGTCGATGACGGCCGCGGCGTTGGTGACCACCTCGACCTGCGGCCGGACGGCATGTCCGTCGATGCTCAGGGCGCTGCGCTGGAGCGTGATCAGGTCGTGAACGGTGTGCGCGGTGTGCTCCTGCCACGAGGAGATCCGCGTTGCCAGCTTGCCGAGCACCTCCTGCACGGCGGCTGCCGGCGCGACCGGGCGCAGCAGCGGTGGGTCGCCGTCCTGGACCCGCGCGAAGCCGGCGCGTACCAGTTCGAGGGCGTCGTGGTCGAGCGAGTCGATGGCGTCCGATGCCAGCGAGTGGTACTCCCCGGCGAGTAGCCGCTGGTAGAGATCGCCCGCCTGGCGGGAAAGCACCGAGTCCAGCATTCCTGCATCGTAAGGCCGCAGCCGTGGCCGGAACCTGCCACTGACCGGTTCTCTCCTTGAACGGGCTCGGCGAAGCCCGGACGCTGATTGATGGGCACTCGCGCGCTCCGTTCCGCGGCCCTGACCCCACCAGACAGGAGTA
This sequence comes from Actinocatenispora sera, assembly GCF_018324685.1. NCBI lineage: Bacteria > Bacillati > Actinomycetota > Actinomycetes > Micromonosporales > Micromonosporaceae > Actinocatenispora > Actinocatenispora sera. The sequence goes on from NZ_AP023354.1 coordinate 1,501,508, forward strand.
CCTGCGTGGAACCGACGCCAGCCCCGCCCCGCGCCGCGGCCAACCATCTCGGCCGGGCAATCGTGGGCATCGTGCTGTTCTGGCCGCTCGGCATCCCCGCCGTGGCCAACGCCATCAAGGTCGACCCGTTGTCGGCATCCGGTGACCATGCGGGAGCAGCACGGGCTGCGGAGGCGGCGCGTGTCTGGTCACTCCGGGCCACCATCGTCGGCGTCGTCTGGTTGGCGCTGTCGGGGGTCTGCGTGCCGCTGGTCGCCTCGGCGATCGTCGACCCGGTGGACACCGCCGCGTGGGTCCGAGCGCATCTCTGAGGGCACGGCCCGGGCGGAGGACACGAGGCGGGAGCTGCCCGGTCGGGCGAGCGAAACACAGCTGCCGTGCGGGAAGCGCCAGTCGCAGCCGACCGTACGCGACCGCGGGATCGCCGGCGCCGACCGTGCCGCGCGACGCCATCAGGGACGGCGGATTTGCCCGGCCCGTCCGGCCTGGATGAGTCGCGCGAGTTCGACGTGTCGAAGGCTCCGGATCCGGCGCGTCAGCTGAGTTGTTTGAGCAGGGCATCGGTGAGCCGGCGCGCTACGCCGGCCGACAGCGGACCATCGTCGATGAGAAGTCGGTACCACAGCATGGCGAAGACCTGGTCCACGGCGAGGTCGACCGAGGTGTGGGCGGGCAGCTCACCGCGCTCGACACCGCGGCGAAGGATCGCGCTCAGCGCCTGGCGCCGATCCCGGCCGAAGGCGCGCAGGGTGCTGCGGCTCTGCCGGTCGTTCTGGGCTTGTGCCGCCAGGGCGCGCAGGAGCGGGGCGACCTCGTCGGATCCAGCGCCGAGGAAGGTGGCTGTGATGTACCTCCGCAGGTCCTTGTGCACGCTGCCCGTATCGGGTTGGGGCACGCGGGAGGCGCTCAGGTCGCTCAGCGCTTCGGCCAGGATGGCGTACTTCGACGGCCACCAACGGTAGATCGTTTGCTTTCCGACACCGGCGGAGGCGGCGATGGCACTGACGGTCACGTCTGTAGCCGCACGCTCGGTGAACAGGCGGAGGGTGGCACTCATGATGGCGCACCGGGCCTCTTCGCTGCGGCGTCGTCCCGTGTGAGGGCGTCGTTCGGCCATGTGACGAGCCTATCAGTTGTCGAGACTCAGAGTCTCGATAAGATTGCCGAGACTCGAAGTCTCGTCAAATGGAGAGCCACATGAGTTTCGAAGGGCAGCGCATCCTGGTGATGGGCGGCAGCTCAGGCATCGGCGCCGCTACGGCCCGGCGGTTCGCGCATCGGCATGCCACGGTGACGGTCACCGGGCGCGATCCGGAGAGGTTGCACGCGATCGAGTCCAGTACCGGTGCGCGAGCCGTCGCCGTGGATGCGACCGACAAGGCAGCTCTGGCCGGCTTCTTCGGCGAGGACACCACGTACGATCACCTCGTCCTGGCGCTCAGCGAAGCGGCCGGCGCCGGACCGATCTCCACCATGGACCTTGACGAGATCGCGGCCGGCTTCGCGGGGAAGTTCTGGCCACAGCTGCGTACGCTGCAAGCGGCCTTGCCAAGGCTGGCTGCCTCGGGGTCGGTCACCTTCATCACCGCGGTCAGCGCTCGGATCGCGATGCCGGGCACTGCGGGTCTTGCGGCGATCAACGGCGCGCTGGAGTCGATGATCCCGCCGCTGGCGGCCGAGCTGGCACCGTTGCGGATCAACGCGGTCTCGCCTGGAGTCATCGACACCCCCTGGTGGTCCTCGATGCCCGAGGACGCTCGGGCCGAGATGTTCCAGCGGTACGGGCGGGCCCTGCCTGCGGGCCGGGTCGGTACGGCCGACGAGGTTGCGCAGGCGGTGGAGTTCCTGGCCGGCAACGGCTACATGACCGGCTCGGTGATCGAGTGTGCGGGCGGGGCGCAGCTGGCGTCGCTCTGACGAACGCCCCATGTACCGCGATCCCGGTGGTGTGATGGTGGTGTGGAGCTTCAACAGATGCGCGCGTTCGTGACGGTCGTCGAAGAGGACGGTTCGTCGGCTCGCCCGTCACACCGGGAGCGGCCACCACTGCGACGGGCAGGACCTGGTGCTGCGGACGACGTCCTGGGAGGCGGAGTACGGGCCGCGCGGCGTGCGGGTCAACGCGGTGAGCCCAGGCCCGACCCGTACCGAGGGGACGGCCGTCATGGGCGACGGCCTGGACCAGCTCGCCGCCGCCGCACCGGCGGTCCGGCCGGCCTCCGCCGAGGAGATCGCCGAGGCGACCGCGTTCCTCGCCCCGGAGCGGTCCAGCACCTGGCATCCCAGGGCTGGGCCGATCAGGCTGGATGGTGTCCGGCACGGGGCTCGTCCGGAGCGAGGGGCAACTGGTAGGAGACCTCGGTGACCGGAGCCCCGTCGATGTTCTCGACGCGGATGCCCTCGGGCACGGGCGTCCAACCCAGCTTCCGGTAGAACCGCTGCGCACCATGGTTGTCGGCGAGCACCCAGAGCACGGCACGATCGCATCCCCAGGATCCCAGCACCTCCAGAGCGCGGTGGATCAGCAGCCGACCGATGCCCTGCCCCTGCGCCTGCGGGTGTACGTGGATGGCGAATATCTCGCCCCGAACGCCCGCCGCCTGGAGGAAGGCAAATCCTTGCGGGGTGCTCTCGGCGTCCGCCACGAGCAGCGTGTTCGGTCGTGGCGCCTGCGGCAGGTACTCCCGCCACCAGGCCGCCACCGAGGCCGGTGTCATGACGTCCAACACCTCGTCCGGGAGTATCCCTCGATACGTCGCCCGCCGAGTCGCGAGGTGAACGCTCGCGATCCCGGTGATGTCCTGGGGGACACCGGTCCGAATTCGCATGGACGCCATCTTGATCACCCCCGGCCGTATCCCGCAAGGCGGTGGTCCGGCGATGTCCTGAACCAGGCGAGCAGATGGTGCGTCGGGCGCGGCGCCTACCGGCTGAGGGTGCATCACGCGCGCTGACCGGTCGTCGGCCTGGTCGGCCCGTCGACCGCGTAACGCAACACCATGGTCTCGCCCTCCCTTCGAGAGGACAGCGTCCGCAGCCTGATCGGGGCGCCATCGCGGCGTTCGAAGAAGCGAACCCCCGCGCCGAGCAGGAACGGCGCGATGTGAACGATGATCTCGTCCACGAGCCCGGCCTCGATGCACTGCCGAGCCACGTTGGCGCCGAGGATGACTACATCCAAGCCACCCGCCGCATCCTTGGCACGCGCCACCGCCTCCTCGATCCCCGTGTCGAGGAACTGCCCCGTCACCCCCTTCACGACGGGAGGCTGTGCCGGCGGATCGTGACGCAGCACGAAGAACGGCCCGCGAAAGCTGCCTCCGTAGAAACCCGGCTGGTCGCGGTCCTCGACATCCTGAGTACGTCGGCCAACCAGCAGCGCTCCCGTCGATCGAACGACCTCGTCCGCGGTCTGGCCGGACCCGCCATCGACGTCGAAGACCCACCCCATGTCGTCGCCCGGACCGGCGATGAAGCCATCCAGGCTCAACGCGTGTGCCAGAGCAGCTTTCCCATCGTCACTCACCTTCCTGGCGGTACGCACGACCCTGTTGATCGGATCTTCCCCTGAACTCGTCCCGCCGTGCGTCGGCTGGCCCCTCAGGCAGGTCGCCACGCGCGCTTCGGTGTCCCTGATCTACGACCAGCGTCAGATCGCTGGCGAGTCTCTTCCGCTGGGTCTCCCGCAAGCGCCGCGCTCGCGAGATGCGCTCTGAGCGCTGCTGCTGGAGCTGACAAGGCGACGGTGGGGTGCGTGACGAGAAGGAGCTGGCGTGCAGCCCAGTCGTCACTGAGGGGCACGGTCGCGAGGTGATGAACATGCTGCCAACGTCGGACGGCCGCAATGGGCAGGACACCGACGCCGACACCGGCGGCGACCGTTTGGCAGACGGTTTCGACACTTGGCAGCCGGAGCCGGTAGTGGGGCCGCTGCCCCAGCGGCTGCGCATGGCCTTCGAGGTGTTCTTGGAGCGCGCTTCCCTCGCTGAGACCAATGAATGGCTGGTCAAGGCACTCCTCGAAGCGAATCCGTCTGCGGCGGGCGAAGCGGTGCTTCGGTGGTGTGACGAGTGCGAGCCGGTCGTCGCGAAGGGCAACGTGGCGGAGCTGGCCGACACTGACCGAACTGGCCACGATTCCGATCTCGGCGCGTCCTTCGGCCACGGCCTGCACGATGAGGTGGCTGGGGCGCTCCTCCAGATCGACGTCGATGGCCGGGTGGGCGACGAGGAACGTGACCAACTCTTCGGGCAGGGTCGTTGTGGCTGCTGCGGTGTTGGCCAGAAGACGGATGGTTGCAACCAACCCGGCGGCGTACTCGGTGAGGTCCCCGCGCATCCGGTCGATCTGGTGCAGCACGGAGTGGGCATGGCGCAGGAGCAGCAGGCCTGCCGGGGTGACCGTCACGCCGCGGCGACCGCGGGTCAACAGCGGCGTCCCGATCGCCCTTTCCATCTGCCGGATACGGGCGCTGGCGGACGGCAGTGCGAGGTGCACCTCGCGGCTGCCGTGAGTGATGCTGCCCGCCTCGACGACCTGGGCGAACAGCTCCAGGTCGAGGAGATCGAAGCCGAGCGTGCGGGCGGCTGGCCCAGTGGTCTCCATGGCTCCTGCCTTCGTCCCAGGCGAAGTCTAACTCGATCTATTCCGCATTGTGGGCCGATCGGAGCCGGGCGACGCTGGACGCATGTCCCGTAGCGCTGTCCCGGTCGTCTTTCGTTCACGACCACCTGGCGACCGGGGGACGGTGGCGCTGGTGGCCATCTGCCTCGGGTTTTTCGTCGTCCTTCTCGACGCCACGATCGTGAGTGTGTCGCTGCCGGCCATCGGCTCCTCGCTGAACGCATCGCTGTCCGGTCAGCAATGGATTCTGAATGCCTACACGCTCACGTTCGCGGCTTTCATGATCAATGCTGGCGCGCTGGGTGATCGGTGGGGGGCACGTCGGCTCTACCTCGCTGGACTGGCGGTCTTCACCGCGGCGACCGTCGTCTGCGCATTCGCCTCGACGGTGCCGACCATGATCGCCGCGCGTGCCGTGCAGGGGATCGGCGCAGCGGCACTCGTTCCCTGCTCGCTGGCCCTGATCGCGCACCGCTTTCCGGAGGGTCGGGCTCGCGCCCGCGCGTTGGGGGCGTGGGGCGCCATCTCCGGCGTCGGCCTGGCCGCGGGCCCGGCGATTGGCGGAATCCTCGTGGATTCGGTTGGTTGGCACGCAGTCTTTCTCGTCGCGGTGCCCGTAGGGGCGGCGTCCGGACTCATGGTCCTGGCCACGGTGAGCGAAGCTGCGAAACGGCCGCGGTCAAGGACCGACCCGTACGGGCAGATCCTGGCGGTGGCCGCCCTGGCGGCGATCACGATCGCGTTCACCACGACTTCGGCGCACGGCTGGGTCAGTTGGCAGCTTCTGACGTTCGGGCTGCCAGGCCTCGGACTGGCCGTAGGCTTCGTGATCGTCGAACGAGTCACCGACGAGGCGATGCTCCCGTTGCGCATGTTCAGGAGCGGGCGATTTTCGACCGCCACCGTCATCGGCACGCTGTTCAACTTCGGCCTGTACGGCACGCTGTTCTGCCTCGCGTTGTTCCTGGAGCGCACCCAGCACCGATCCGCGGCGGAGGCCGGTCTTGCCATCCTCTCACTCGCTGTCGTGGTGGTGGCCTGCACGATGCTCTCCGGACATCTGAATGCTCGCTTTGGCGCACGACTCCCGATGCTCATCGGGCTCTTGGCGGGCGCCGTTGGCGCGGCGCTCTTCGCAACGACCGACGCCCGCACTCCCTTCGGCTCGGTAGCCGTCTTCGCCGCGATCTTCGGGCTGATCGGCACGGCGATGCCGGCCATGACTGCGGTTGTCCTGGATGCGTCTCCACCCGGCCGAGCGGCACTGGGCTCGGCGGTGCTCAACACGGCACGACAGATCGGTGGTCTACTCGGCGTCGCGATCCTGGGCAGCGTTCTTGCGCCCCGTGGTGGGCTCCCGAGCCTCCACCTCCCCATGTCGATCGTGGCGGGCGGCTATCTGGCCGCTGGCGTGCTCGCAACGCGCGTTTCGAGCGGTGCGGCGAAGAGCACATCAGGAACAGCTGACCTCGAGCCGTCCGGTACGCGGTCGGCCACGCCAATGTGTGGCAGCAGGTTTCGGTGAGAACCCGTACCCGGGCTCTCGATCCGCCCGCGAGCATGGGCCGCTCGTCGGGGTTGAGCCCGAGCCTGGATCCACCACGTAGGTTGTTTCGAAGTGGAAAGGCATGCTCATGCTGATCTCGACGGCTGCGGCCGTTGCCATGACCCTGACCGCCCTCGCGATGGTGGTCACTCCTGGCCCCAACATGATGTACCTGGCGTCGCGCAGTATCAGTCAGGGGCGAATCGCCGGACTCACCTCGTTGGCCGGCACCGGTGTCGGGTTCGTGATCTACCTGGTCATGGCCAATGTCGGCCTCGCGGCGGTGTTCGTCGCGGTCCCTTTCCTGTTCATCGGGTTCAAGGCCGCCGGTGCGCTCTACTTGGCGTACCTGGCGTGGCGGGCACTCAAACCTGGTGGCCGAGGCATGTTCGAGACACGGCAACAAGGGTCTGTTTCGGAGCCCCGCGTGCTGGCTGCGGCGGCCCGGTTTGCCCGCTCGCGGCGTTGCCGGTCAGCCCGTGTGCAGGCCCGGCACACGAACTGCCCTTCGCCTTGCGAGCAGGCAACCGGGACTCGCCTCGGCCGGCCGGGGGCCCCGAAACAGACCCTGGCGCGGGATCCCGCCCGAAAGCTGTTCCGGATGGGGCTGATCACCAACCTGCTGAACCCCAAGGCCGCGATCATGTACCTCGCGTTGATCCCGCAGTTCATCGACCCACGTCTCGGCCATACCGCAGTGCAGGGAGTCACCCTCGGCAGTGTGCAGATCGGGGTGAGCCTGACGGTGAACGCCTTGATCGTCATCGCGGCCGGCGCGATCGCGGGATTCATCGAACGTCGGCCAACGTGGGCCGTGTGGCAGCGCCGGATCACCGGAACCGTGCTGGGGGCGGTCGCCGTTCTGCTCGCGCGCGAGATACCCGAGAAAGCGCATGTCTAGGGAGTCAGCGGGTGGCGTTGTCGGGCAGCAGGGTCTCGATGAGGTCGGCGGCGCGCGTGGTACCGCCCTCGGCGCGAGCGGCGGTCCGCAGCTGCCGGGATCGGCGGGCCCGGGCCGGGTCGGCGACCGGGTCGGTCAGCGCCGTGCGCAGGGTCTCGGCGGTGGCGTCCGCGGTGCCCATCCGGCGGGCGACGCCCAGTTCCACCAGCCGGTCGGGGTACCTGAACTGCTCGGCGCCCTGCGGTACGGCGATCATCGGTACGCCGGCGAGAAGCCCCTCGCCGCAGCCGCCCGTGCCGGCGTGGGTGACGAAGGCGTCCGCCTGGGCCAGGATCGACCGCTGCGGGCCCCCAGGGGTGCACCTCGCGTCGTCGACGGGGCAGTACGTGGCTGACGATGGGAACGCCGACCACCGCGATGTGGGCGCGGCGGGGCATGGTGATGACTCGTTTCCGGTGCGGTGCGGGCAATGCGGAGTCAGGGGTGCTCGATCTGGGCGGCGGCCGCCTCCAGATCGGCGACCGTGCCCGACATGATCGTGCGGAGATGGGTGGTGATCGACTCGACTGGCCAGTCCCACCAGGCGATGGCGAGCAGCCGGGCGATGTCGGCGTCGTCGTAGCGGGTACGGATCAGTCGGGCAGGGTTGCCGCCGACGATGCCGTAGTCGGGCACGTCGCTGGTGACCACGGCGCCTGCGGCGACGATGGCGCCGTGCCCGATGCGTACGCCGGGCAGGATCGTGGCGCCGTGGCCGAACCACACGTCGTTGCCGACGACGGTGTCGCCGCGGCCGGGCAGGTTGGTGATCAGGTCGAAGTGCTCCGCCCAGGAGCCACCCATGGTGGGGAACGGGAAGGTGGACGGGCCGTCCATCCGGTGATTGGCGCCGTTCATGACGAACCGGGTTCCGGTCGCCAGCGCGCAGTACTTGCCGATGACCAAGCGCTCCGGCCCGTAGTGGTAGAGCACGTTGCGGGTCTCGAACGCGGTCGGGTCGTCCGGGTCGTCGTAGTAGGAGAAGTCGCCGACCTCGATCAGCGGCGAGGTCACCAGCGGCTTGAGCAGGACCACACGCGGATGCTCCGGCATCGGGTGCAGCACGGTGGGGTCGGCGGGCACGGGCCGCATCACGGAGGCGGATCCTCTCGACTTGACTAGAGCGACAACTGTCGCGTTAAGATGCTCGCACACCCAGCCGCCCGAACCAACCGGATACCCACTGCCGATGGCCGACCTGCCCGCAACCGACCGCCGCCCCGGCGGGCGCACTGCCCGCGTCCGCGCCCGGGTGCTCGACGCCGTCCGTGCCGAGCTCGCCCGCGGCGGCCACGACGCGCTGACCGTGGAGGGCGTCGCGACCCGGGCCGGCGTGCATCGCGCCACGGTCTACCGGCGCTGGCGCGATGTCGGCGGCCTGATCGTCGATGTGATCGACGCCGCCGGCGAGATCGACTGGCAGCCGCCGGACACCGGATCGCTGCTCGGCGATCTGACCGAGCTCAACCGACAAATCCAGCAGTCCCTGGTCGAACGACCGTCGCTGGCGCTCGCACTGATGGCCGCCTCGTTCCACTCCGAGCAGGCCGCGCGCGCCCAGACACGGCTGTGGGCCGACCGGTACGCCCAGTCCGAGGTCCTGGTCGCCCGCGCCACCGGGCGCGGCGAGTTGCCCGCGGGTACCGACGCGCGGGCACTGCTGATCGCCGCCACGGCGCCGGTCTACCACGAGCTTGTCCTGCTGCGTACGGGGCCGGACCCGGCCGTCCCGGCCCGCGCCGCGCAGGCTGCGGTGCTCGCGGCCGCCGCAGGCGCCTTCGCCCACCCGGAACTGCCCGCGTGATCGCGAAATCCGGGCCGAACCACGGGTCGGGTTCTGCTCACCGGAAAGGCCTCGAACTGTCCCACCGGCGGCAGATCCGCCGCTCCACCAAGGAGTACCGATGACAAGCAGGTTCACCGAGTTGAACGTCGACTGCCACGACCCGGAGCGGCTGGCGGCCTTCTGGTGCGAGGTGCTGGGCTTCACCGTGCTCGACCGCAACGAGCGCATGGTCGAGATCGGCTCCTGGGAGCCGACCATCGAGGACATCCGGGCCCGCCAGATGCCACCCACCATGGTGTTCACCCGAGTACCCGAGGACAAGTCGGTGAAGAACCGGCTGCACCTCGACGTCAGCCCGATCGACGCCAGTACCGACAGCGAGGTCACCAGGTTGCTCGCGCTCGGCGCTGCCACCACCGATGTGGGCCAGGGACCCGACCGGAACTGGGTGGTCATGGCGGACCCCGAAGGCAACGAGTTCTGCGTCGTGCGCACCCTTGCCCCATCGGACTGACCGGTTCGGAGAGCGGAAAGGCCCGCCGGCGGGTGCCATTCGGCACTGGGGTTCGGCGGTCGGTGTGCGGGAACCTGGGGCGGTTCCACCGTCCCCGTCCGTAGCCCCCGGGTCGTGGGGAGGCATCCGGTGAAAACCACGATGCGGATTCTGGCCAGCCTGGCGGTCGTTGCGGTCGCCGAGACGGCGGCACTGACGGTGGGATCGGCTCCGCAGCGGGCGCTGGCGGCGAGTCCGGCGCCCGGATCGTTCACCGGACAAGGCTTCGACGCCTGTTCCGCCCCGTCCTCGACGGCGATGCAGGCGTGGGCCGCGTCGCCGTACCGCGCGGTCGGCGTCTACGTCGGTGGGATCAACCGGGCGTGCAGCCAGCCGAACCTGACCGCGGGATGGGTGGCCGAGCAGCAGGCGGCGGGCTGGCATCTGGTCCCGATCTACATGGGGTTGCAGGCGCCCTGCACGACGTCGAACAAGAAGTACCTGATCGATCCGGCGACCGCCGCGGCACAGGGCCGGGCAGCCGGTGACGACGCGGTCGCCGCGGCGACCGCATTGGGGCTGCCGCGGGGCAGCACGCTGTACGACGACATGGAGGCGTACCGCACTGGCGACAGCGCGTGCCGTACCGCGGTGCTGAACTTCGTCAGTGGCTTCGACACCCGGGTGCACGATCGCGGTTACCTCGCCGGGCTGTACGGCAGCATGGCGTCCACCGTCGCCGACCAGGTCGCCGCGTACTCGTCGACGAGCCTGGTTCGCCCGGATCATCTCGACTTCGCGCGGTGGGACGGCGTGGCTACCGTCTCCGACTCGGCGATCCCGTCGTCGTACTGGTCGCCGCACCGCCGGATCAAGCAGTACCGGGGTGGACATGATGAGACCTGGGGTGGCGTGACCATCAACATCGACAACGACTACCTCGACGTGGCGCCCCTCCCGGCCACCAAGGTCGGCGACTTCACCGGCAACGGCTGGTCGGACCTGCTCGGCCGCAACGGCTCGAACTCGACCCTGTACCTGTATCCCGGAAACGGAACCAACCTGGAAAGCCGCACGAGCCTCGGTGCCGGCTGGGGGCCGATGAACTCGATCAACCGGCTGGGCGATTTCACCGGCGACGGCCGGGAGGACGTGATCGCCCGGGACACGAACACCGGTTACCTGTGGCTGTATCCCGGTACCGGCACCGGCCTGGGTGCCCGGGTTCGGCTCGGCACCGGATGGAACGCGATGCGCGAGATCGCCGCGGTCGGCGACCTGACCGGCGATGGGCGGCCGGATCTCGCCGCGGTCCAGACCTCCTCCGGCTACCTCTACCTGTACCCCGGCCGCGGTACCAGCCTCGGCGCCCGCACGAGCCTCGGCGCCGGCTGGAACGCGATGAGTGAACTGACCGGTGTCGGCGACTTCAACCGGGACGGCCGGCCCGACCTGATCGCCCGCCTGTCGTCGAGCGGCGATCTGTACCTGTACCCGGGACGCAGCAGCGGTTTCGCGGCGCGGGCGCGGATCGGTACCGGCGGCTGGAACTCGATGCGCAGCCTGGACGGTATCGGTGACTTCAACCGGGACGGCTATCCGGACATGATGGCCATCCACTCCTCTTCCGGGTACCTGTACCTGTATCCGGGGCGTGGCACCGGTTTCGCGTCTCGGATACGACTCGGTACCGGCTGGGGGAGTCTCGGCCCGCTGTCCTGAGCGGGGCCGTCGGCCGATCTGGCCGGAGCGGATGACCCTCCCGAAACCGTGCGGCACAGGCGATCACGGACCAGCGCGGGTGGACGATGCGGCGGGACGGCAACTCGTGGTCGGCGGCTTCCTCGAACGCCCAGCCGATCGCGGGATCGCTGGCCGATCCGTCCACCCCCACCACGACCGGGCCGCCCGGCTGCCGGCGGCGCCACAACGGCCCAACCGGGCCGATCTTCCCGGCACAACTGGGCCCACTGGCCGTACGCGGCAGGGCCGGTCATCTCTACGGCACCAGCCTCGTCGCGGCGAGGATCGACGGTGTGGCAGGTCGCGGCCCCGGACCGGGACTGCGGCCGGATCCGGACTTCGCGCAGTTGCCATCAGGGGGCGACATGGAGACGCGGCACGGGAGCAATCGTGCGTGGGCATCGCTCGATCGGGCCCTGTACCGCCTCTGGCCGTCCCGAAGCCCGATGTGCCGAGGCTCGGATCGCATCGAGGCCGCCGTCCTGCGGGCCGCGTGCGTTGCGCTGCTCGCCGCGATCGGCGCCGGGATCATCCTGGGCGCGTACACGGCCGAAGGCGCGGAACGCACCGCTCGGCTGGCCCGCGCCCACACCCACCCGTACGACGTCGTCCTGCTGGAGGACGCGCCGGCAGCGACGCCGGTGTCCGGCCGGACGAGTACCGTCGGTGCCCAGGCCAGCGCCCGGGTTCGTTGGCACACACCGGCTGGCAGCCGGACGGGCACCGTGCGGGTCGACGCGGACACCCGGGCCGGAGCGCACGCGACCGTCTGGTTCGACGCGAACTGGCACCAGGTGCCCCGTCCGGAAACCCGGCTCGGCACGATCCTGGACGGCATCGGACCCGGACTGTCGGTACCCCTCGGTACGGCGGCCGTCGGCGCCCTGGTCGTCGTCGCGACCCGAGTCACGGTGAACCGGCGAAGGCTCCGAGACTGGGACCGCGAGTGGCAGCGCGTGGAACCCGTCTGGAGCCACCGGCCACGCCGTGACCATCGCGGCTGACCTCGCCGCGCCGCGTCCCGGCCGCCCCGACAGGCTCCTTGCTGCGTCCCAGATGCCTCGACAGGCTCGTTGCTGCGTCCCGGCCGCCTCGACGGCTCCTCGCCGCGATCGAGCGCCGGTGTAGGCACCGGCCGCCACCAACGCGGGCCAGTACCAGCGGCAACACCAGCGCCCGGGCCGACCTGTGCTCAGCCGCGGGTGTCGCCGCCCCGCCTGCGTCTGTCACCGCCACGACGCGGCGGCGTCAGCTCGATGGCGACGAGGACTGCCGGGATCCCGGCGCCTCGGCCGGCCGTTCACCGTCGGACGGCGTCGTCCGCGTCGTCGGCGCATCCATCCGCGCCGACGCCGAGGTACCGGTCTGGTTGGACATCGGCCACCGCTCGGCCGCCGCGTCCATCCCGCCAGGCTGCTGCTGAGCCTCACGCGAGCGCGAACCCACCGTAGCCAGCGACCAGATCACGAACACGTCCAGCGCGATGATCAGCAAGGACCAGAACGGGTAGTACGGGATGAAGAAGAAGTTGGCGATGGCAGACAGGCCCGCCAGGGCGATGCCGGCCCCCGGGCCCATGCCGAGCCGCTGAGGAACAGGAACGCTCCGGTCAGCATGGCAACGGCGCCGATGCACAGATGGATCCAACCCCAGGCCGTGGTGTCGATCTGGTAGAGGTAGTTGTTCGCGACGACGTAGAACCCGCTGCGGACAATTGCCTCGATGCCTTGGAATACCTGGAACATGCCCACGAGGAGCAACATCGTGGCAGCGAACATCGTGCCGCCCCATGCCCACGATCGCGCAGCGCTCGACTGGCTCATGGCGGTGTCTCCTTCCGGTTCGGTCGCGCCTGGATCGGCGGCGGCCCGCCGAACACGACACCAGCCGAGCGTCTCCCACCGCACGTCCACGGGCCTCACCCGGCGAGGGTGAACGACCGGTGTCGAGCCGCGCCGCGCGACTCAGATCCGGTACGGCGGGCGGCTGGCTTCTTCCCGAAGCGGTGCCGGCTGCTGGGCGGGCGACCCCAGCAGCTCGCGTACCCGGCCCTGCCGGATGGCTTCGCGCCGGTTGCCGACGCCCAGCTTCCGGTACAGGCTCTTCAGGTGTGTCTTGACGGTGTTCACGCTGATGTGCAGATCGGCCGCGATCTCGTCGTTGCTGCTCATCGTGGGCAAATATCGCAGCACGGTCAGTTCGCGTTCGGTCAACGGTTCGGCGGCCGGCGCACCGGTCGCCGCGGCGTGCTCGTCGATCAGCGTGCTGGCGAACGAGGCGTAGCTGCCGAGCACGCGTTGCTGCCTGCGGATCAGCGGCTCCAGCCGATGACCGGCGGCGCGGAACGGGTGGCTGAGCTGGTCCTCGAAGGCCAGGCCGAGCGCTCGATCGACCGCCTCGACGGCGACACCGTCCTGCCGGAGCGCCTCCGCGGCGAGCGCCGTGATGAGCGATTCCTCGACGGCCACGGCACGGCCACGATCGGCCGATCGGCGCAGCGGCGCAATGCGCTGCCGGGCACCGCCCGGTCGGTGCAGCGAAAGGTCGGCCCAGCCAAGCCAGATGCGGTCCCAGTCGCCTGGCTCACCGCGGGCGGGCAGCCGGTCGATGATCGCCGCCGGTGCACCGGCGGCGAGTTCTGCCTCGACCTCGGCTCCGGCCAGCCACTCGGTCAACAACCCGGGAAGGCCGCCGGCTCGCAGCTCGGCGATCACCCGCCGGGCCGTACCCTGGTCGCCGCTCTGCACCAGCAGCCGGGCCTCGGCGACCCGGACGGCGCAGCGTACGGGTTGGTCGGCGCCGGTTTCCGCGGCCGTGGCGGCCTGCGCCAGGTAGCGGGCGGCGACGAGCGGATGGTCCCGCTGGAGTTCGGTGAGCGCAAGGGCCAGGTACGCGCCCCCAACGTACGGTTCCAGTCCGGCGGCACGGCGTTGCGCATCGGCGGCGGTCGAGCGGGCCAGCTTCGTGCCGGCCCGCAGCTCGCCGCGGACGACCTCGGCGACGGCCCGGTGTGCGTCGGCACTGAGTTCGGTCAGATCGAGCCGGCACTCCCCGGCGGCAGTGGCGGCATCCTGCAAGGTCCGGTGCGCGGCGCTGACCGCACCCTGCCACAGCTGCGTACGCCCGATGCACCAGTGGGCCAGCGCCCGGTACTCGGCCATCGCCGGCATATCCGACGCAGCGCCCGGGCCGGTCAGGGTCAGGACCCGGCCCGCCGCCTTGCGGGCGGCGCGATTCTCGCCGAGCGATCCGGCCGCGATCGCGCCGAGTGCGGACAGCCCGATCTCGGCCGCCGGCCGTAGCCCGGCCGGCTCACCGGACAACATCGAGCGCGCCTGCCGCAGTCGCGTGCGGGCCCGCACGAAGTCGCGTCGGTACAGGGCGGTGACCGCGGCGCACGCCAGCGTCGTCACCGAGGGTGCCGTGTCGGCGGCGGCCGCGAGCGGCCGTACCTCCTCGGCGAGGATGGCGCCGTCGGCAGACATCAGCCGGGGCAGGGCCCGGGTGAAGAGGATCCGACCGACCTCGTGGTGATCGGCGGAGGCCACCGCGTGCCGCAGCGCCGGCAGGGGCGCCCCGTGCTGCGCGTACCAGTGGGCGGCCCGCCGATGTATCGCCGGCGCGGTGTCCGGTTCCTCCAGCTGCAGGCGGTGGTACAGGTACTCCCGGAGAAGTTCGTGGTGGTCGAACCATTCCCCCTGGCGATCCACGGGCCGGACCAGGCCGGTGCGCGCCGCCAGGTCCTCCAGCAGCCGCTGGCTGTCGAGCCGCCCGGACAGCGCGGTGGCGAGCGAGCCGCTGATCCGCTCGGCGACGCTCGTGTGCAGCAGGAACGATCGAACCGCTGGCGACAGCGGTGCCACCTCGTCGGCCAGGTAATCGGCGACCGGTGCCGCCGTGCCGGAGAACCGCGCAAGGCTCCGAGCCGGGTCGGCGGGATCCAGGGACATTGCGGCAAGGCGCAACCCGGCCGCCCAGCCGCCGGTACGCGCCAGGAGCCGATCGATCTGCTCGTCGTCGAGCGACAGGCCATGCGCCTGGAGGAGACGAACCGTCTCGGCACGGTCGAACCGGAGGTCCGCCGTGCTCATCTCGCCGAGCAGCCCGTCGAGCCGCAACCGCTGCAATCTCAGCCGGAGCGCACCTCGCCCCAGCAGAACGAGCCGGAGAGCCGGCGGAGGCTCCATCAGGAGCAGGTCGAGACAGTCCAGAACGAATCGATCCCGAATCCGGTGCACTCCGTCGAACACCAGTACCACTGGTTCCGACAGGTCGTAAAACAGCGCGAGAATGTCGTCCAAAGGCTGGTAGGGCCGATGTTCAGCGGTGCTCAACAGCCTCGGCCGGCCGTCGCCCAGCCGTACACCGGCCCGGTTGAACGCGGTGAGCAGATCGGACCAGAACGTCGCCAGATCGGTGCCCTGCTCCGGCAACGTGTACCAGGCGAGGGCACCCGGAACCCGCCCGGAGGCGGCCCATCCCGCCACGAGGACGGTCTTTCCCTCGCCGGTACCCGCGCTGACGAGTGTCGATCCGGCCGCGGTCAGTTCGGCCAGCCGGCCCTCTGGCCGAGGGCGGGCGATCCGGACCGACGGACCGCGCGGGACGGCCACTCGCGCGGCCAGCCTCGGCGTCACATCGACCGACTCCGGAGGCGGCAACGCGTCCTGCGCCGCGTGGTGGTACGCCACTGGCTGCGCGTTCACCCCACGTGTCACCCCAACCAGTGTCACCACCGGGAGCGCCGGGCGTGATCGAAAACGCGTCGCGGTACACCATCGGACCGGCCGCGCGGTGCGTCCGGCCGTCCCGCCATCAACCCATCGCCCACCGTTTCGCGACGATGGACCGACCCCGGGCCACCCGATAGGGGTCGGTCACCCGGTGCGGTAGGGACGCGGCAGGCGAAGTCGCCGGATGTCACCGCGAACCGGTGTGCGCGAGTGGTCCGCGGGTCGCCCGATCACCGTCGGAGTTCGCGCTGGCCGCTGGCGTCGACCTCGGTCACGAGCAGGCTCAGATCGAGGGCCTGGACGCTGTGGGTCAGAGCGCCCAACGACATCGCGTCGACGCCGGTCGCAGCAACCGCCATTGCGGTGTCTGCGGTGATCCGTCCCGATGCCTCGAGCTTCGTCCCCGGCCCCAGCTCGTCGCGCAGCGCAACCACCGCTCTCAACTCGCGGGGGGCCATGTTGTCCAGCAGCAGCCAGTCAGCGCCAGCCGCGAGCGCTTCGCGCGCCTCGTCGGCGGTACGGACCTCGATCTCCACCTCGACCGGACGCGACTCGGTCCGGCTACCCCGCCGTACCGCGCGAAGGGCAGCCGTCACGCCGCCCGCGACGGCCACATGGTTCTCCTTCAACAGCACCATCGTCGAGAGGTCCAGTCGATGCCCGTGAGCGCCGCCCGCCCGCACCGCGTACTTGTCCAGCGCGCGAAGTCCCGGCGCCGTCTTCCTGGTGTCCAGGACACGCACCGGCAGATCGGCGAGTTTCTCGACCAGCGCGCCGGCCATCGTTGCGATCCCCGACATGCGCTGGAGGAAGTTGAGTGCCACCCGTTCACCCGTGATGATGCTGGCGGCGGGACCGGACACCACCGCGACCACGTCACCGGGCTCGACGTGGTCTCCGTCGACGAAACCCGGCTCGACCACCACGGCTGGGTCCACCTGGCGGAAGACCTCGGTCAGGGCGGGTAGACCGGCGAGAATGCCAGGGTCTCGTGCGATGAGTTCGGCGCGCACCACCGCGCCCGCTGGCACGCTCCAGAGCGTGGTGATGTCGTCGCCTGCGGCGTCCTCGACCAGCGCATCGCCCACCGCGGTGACCGCGGCGGACTCTGGCCAACTGGGCCGTACTCGGGTCGTCTCGACCATCTCCACCCTCCCGCAATCACTTCTATTTTCGAACTGCTCTGAGTGTGCGGAGCCGGCGCTCCCCGTGCAATGAACTACCTCACGCCGCGGCATCGCGCCGATGCTGACGCACATCACAGGTCCGCGCCGGCGCGCTCGCTTCCGAATCCGAAGCACTGATGTTAGCGTTCGATGTGCACGTGATTTCGAAGCATTGATCTACTGTGGACGATCGAGCGTCCCGCACGGCAGCCGGTCGACCCGAACCGCTCCGTGCCGTCCCTCGCACTTGGCAGCAGATCCCAGGCCACCGGCAACAGTCTCGTTTCTGGACGGAGTCGTCATGCAAAGGTTGCTCGTCCTGTATCCCCCGCCCGCCGACCCGGACCACTTCCGCGACTACTACCTGTCCCACCACCTTCCGCTGGTCGAGGACTGGCCCGGTGTGCTTGCGTGGCGCTACAGCTTCGACGTGGCGACGACCACGGGAGAAGCCGCGTACTTCGCGGTCTTCGAAGCCGACTTCGCCGACGCGGCCGCCATGGCCGCGGCACGGGAGTCCCCGCACGGCCGGCGGCTGACCGCCGATGTCGCCAACTACGCCACCGGCGGTGTGATCGTCATCCACTATCCGGTGCCGGACGGCGCCAGCTGAGGGGCCGGTACGAGTCTGGGACGCGCTTGGTCGGCCGTTGCGGTCAGGTTCGGTCATCGGCCGTTTCCGGTTCGCCGAGTGTGGAGGGTGGGCCGATGTCCTGGCCGGGTGTCACGGTGGTCGACGCGTGCGTGCGGCGCGACGGCCGGGGCGGTAGCCCCACGGCCGTCACCGACGACGACCCGGCGGCGACCGACGCGGACCGGCGTGCGGTTGCTGCCGCGGCCGGCACCTCGCACGCGGCGCTCCTCGGCCCGGGGCGCACGCCGGACGGTGGCTGGCCGGTCCGGTTCTTCACCGCCACCGCCGAACTGTCCGGCTGCGGCCACGGCACCGTTGCCGCGCAGGCGGTCCGGTTGACCCGCACCGAGCTTCGCGAGCTGTACGACCGCCAACACACCGGCGGGCGCACGTTCGACACCGTCGCGATCCGCCGCCCCACCGGCATCGAGGTGTGGTTCGACCAGGGCCTCGTCGCGCTGCGTCACCCGGCACCGGACGAGCGCGCCGCGATCGTCGCCGCACTCGGGCTCGTCGCCGGTGACCTTCATCCGACCGACGCGCCACGGATCGCCGCGCCCGGCGCACCGCGCATGCTGGTACCGGTCCGCGACCGCCCGGCGCTGCTTCGAGTCCGCCCGCACCTCGACAGGTTGACAGCGGCGTGCACGCGGTACGGGCTCCTCGGCTGTTTCGTGTACGTACCGCCGGCGGGCGACCGACCGGGTGCGGCGCGGATGTTCGCGCCGGCGATCGGTGTCGACGAGGACGTCGCCAACGCCAACAGCACCGGCTGCCTCGCCGCCCACCTGCTCGACGCGACAGGGGCGCGGACGATCGCGATCGAGGTGGAGCAGGGTGACACCCTCGGTCGACCGGCCAGCGTGCTTGCTTCGGCCCGCCGTGTGCCCGCGGGCATCACGACCCGGGTCGGCGGGTTGGCGGTGGTCCGCGGGGGACGCTGAGGCGACGACTGGACCGATCTGCGTGGGGTGCATGGCACCGACTGCCGGTGGGACTCCTGCCATCAGGGTCGACGGACCGCCGAGTACCGAACCGGAGAAGCCCCGCACGTTCGGTCACTGCTCGAGCATGTCGGTGTAGCATCGGGCCGGCCAAGCCCGAGCAGATCGCCGCGGAGAAGTGTGAGCTACCCAGTCGTCATGCCTTTCGTACGCCCCGCGGGCATCGCCGAACCTTCCGCTGCGGCAACGGGGCCGAGTCGACCGTCGGCGCGGACAACCTCCGTTGAGCAGACCTCGTCCGGCTGGTACCGGGGGCGGGGTGCGCGCTGATGGCCATGTCTGGATCAGCCAACCGGGGCAACGAACGGGGACCACGTCCGGGCAGCCCGGTGCGAGGCTCCGCCACTGGCCGTCCGATGATGGCGGCGCTCGATCTGTTCGGGCGGCGCTGGGTGCTCCGTATCATCTGGGAGTTGAGAAACGGTCCGCTGGGCTTCCGCGCTCTGCAGAAGAACTGTGACGGTATGTCGTCGAGCGTGCTGGATCAGCGCCTTCGCGAACTGAACGACGCACGCATCGTCGAGCAGAGCGAGGACGGTCTGTACCTGCTGACGAAACTCGGCGATGACGTCTACCGCTCGCTGAAGCCGTTGATCGCCTGGTCGCATCGCTGGGCACGGGAGTTGTCCGACAGCCCCGGGGAATGAAGCGATTGCTGTGCCGGCTGGCGTGATGTCGCTGGATCGGCAGTGGGGCGATCGCATCTGGGTTAGTATCGGTATTGAACTGACTCGGACAGGGAGGGCTCGTGTTCCGCTTGATCGCCCGCCGCCAGTACCGGCGCGTCTGGCAGGCCATGAACGCCCACGACTACGACGCGATCATCCGGCGGTTCGCGCCGGACTTCCGCGTCACCTTCCACGGCGACACCAGCCTGGGCGGCACCCGTACCACCCGGGCGGCGATGGCGGCCTGGTTCGACCGGCTGTTCCGGCTGCTCCCCGACGCCGAGTTCGAGCTGCGCCAGCTGGCCGTCGACGGCCCACCGTGGAACACCCGCATCGCGGGGTTGTTCACACTCACCGCCACCACTCCGCTCGGTGAGCCCTACCGGAACGTGTTCGTGCAGTTCGTGCGGCTGCGGTTCGGTCGGATCTGCTGGTACGAGGTGCACGAGGACTCGCTCCGGTGGTCCCGGCTGTGCCAGCACCTGGGCTCGAACGGGGTGACCGAGGCGGTCGCCCCGCCCATCCTCGACGCCGTGAGCGCATAGCGATGCGACAGACGAGCTTCGCCGAGATGCACTGCTCGCTGGCCCGGTCCCTCGAGGTGGTCGGCGACTGGTGGACCCCGCTGATCCTGCGCGACGTGTACCTGGGCATCGACCGGTTCGCCGACCTCGCCGAGGATCTGGGCATCAGCCGCAACCTGCTCACCGAACGGCTCAACGGCCTGGTCGACGACGGTGTCCTGCGGCGAGAGCGGTACCGGCAGCGTCCGCCCCGCGACCGGTACGTGCTGACCGAGTCCGGCCGGCAGCTCATCCCGATCCTGGTGGCGCTGACGGCCTGGGGTGACCGCTGGCAGCCGCCCGACGGCGGCCCACCCATCCGGTTCGAGCACCGCGACCACGACGCCGTACCGGTCGTGGCGTGCGGGGCGTGCGGCGACGCGATTGTGGCGGACGAGCTGACCGCCCGACCGGGCCCGGGCGGCCGCGCGGCCCCCGGCACGATGGTGCTGGCCCGCCGCCTCGCCACGCCCTGATCGGCGCCCGGGCAGCGCGGCAGGACGACGGGGGCGGAAGCGTGGGGTGCCCGCCGGCGAGCCGTACCGCCAGTGGCACCTGCACCAATCGCCACCGGACCCGGTGGCGGCGCATCCTGGGCGCGCGGCTCGCCGGCGACCAGCAGGGCAGGATGGCGCAGGGCCAGCTCCCCGACCGGCGCCTGGTAACGCCGGTTCCGAGCCTGCGCGCGGCGACCACATTGGTTTCAATCGATACGGTTTCGAATGATCGATAGTTGTAGTGTGGGGGCATGGCTTCCGATGTTCCTGACCGCATCGTCGCTGGGCGTGCGACCGACCGTCGGGGCGATGAATCACCGTTCGCGCTCGGCTTGCTGCTGCGTCGGGCGCACTGGCGCGCGGCTGCGGTGATGGGGGAGGCGCTTCGGCCGCTCGGCATCGAGTTGCGGCACTTCGCGGTGCTGATCGTCCTGGTCAACCAGGGGCCCATGATGCAGCGGGATCTGGCGGCCGAGACGGGGTCGGACAAGGCGGGAATCATGCGGATCGTCGACGACCTGGAGCGCAAGGGGCTGGCCGTCCGTAAGGCCGTTCCGGGGGACCGTCGGGCTCGGGCGGTGCACGTCACACCGCAAGGGGTCGAACTTTTCGATGCGGCCCACGTGGCGGCGAAGCCGCTGGCCGAGCGGCTTGCCGCCGAGCTGGGGCCGGGTGAGTCCGAGCGTCTGGCGGATCTGCTGGCCCGGCTCGTCTATCCCGGTGGCGCCGAGGCGTAGGCGCGGCGAGGGTGCCGCGTACCGGGTTGGGGTGCGGCGCCCCTCGCGCGCGGGTGGTTAGGCGGCGAGGCGCTCGACGAGTTCCGCTGCCTTGGCGGTCGCGTCCTCGAAGGCGCGCGTTCGGGATGCCTCGTAGCGCGGGATCAGTTGCGACATGGCCGGGTTGCGCGGGGCCATGGTCAGCTCCGGGACGATGAAGTCGACGGCCAGCCCGAGCGCGCCCTTCAGTACGGCTTCCAGGTAGTTCTGCACGTACTCGAAGCCCTCCCGCGGGGTGCCCGGCGCGTAGGAGCCGCCGCGGCTTGCCACGACGACCGCTGGTGTGCCCTGAGCGGAGGGGTGCTCGCCCGTGGTGCGGCCAGCCAGGATCACGCTGTCCAGCCATGCCTTCAGGGTCGACGGGATCGAGAAGTTGTACATCGGTGCGCCGAGCAGGACCGTGTCCGCCCGCTCCAGCTCCTCGATGAGCTGTACCCGGGCGCTGAACGCGGCGGACTGCTCCGGGGTGCGATCGGAGGGGTCCGTGGCGCCGGCGGTCCATGCGGCGGCGGTGATGTGCGGGACGGGGGCCGCGGCGAGGTCGCGGTAGACCACCGTGCCGGCCGGATGCTTCTCCTGCCAGGTCCTGCGGAAGGCGGCCGTGATCGAACGGGACGCGGACGCCTCGCCGGGAAACACGGACGAGTCGATGTGCAGCAGCGTAGCCATGAGCTCTCCCAGGTGCCGTGCCCGCGGCGACGTGCCGGGGCGGCGGTTCATGCTCGACGATAGTCAAACACGATACAGTATCGAGTGATACTATCTCGGCTGAACGTAAGCTGTCGAGCAGAGGAAGATCCAGACGGTCATGGACGTTTACGAGGCGGTTGCCAGCCGGCGGGCGGTGCGCGGCTTCACCGATCGGCCGGTACCGAGGAAGGCGCTGGAACGGGTGCTGTCCGCCGCGTCCTGGTCGCCGTCCGGATCCAACATCCAGCCCTGGCATGCCTACGTGTTGACCGGCCGGCCGCTGGCCGAGGTCAAGAAGCGCGCCGGTGCCCGTCTGGCCGCAGGCGACCCGTGGGACGAACCGGAGTACGAGCAGTACCCGGCCGAGCTGAAGTCGCCCTACCACGAGCGCCGGTCCGCCTTCGGTGCGCAACGCTACGGAGCGCTCGGTATCGCGCGCGACGATCTGGCGGCGCGACAGCGGGCCTCGTCTGCGAACTGGGACTGCTTCGGCGCGCCGGCCGCTCTGTTCTGCTACATCGACCAGGACATGGGGGCACCCCAGTGGGCCGACGTCGGCATGTACCTGCAGACCGTCATGCTGCTGTTGCGTGCCGAAGGGTTGCACAGCTGCCCGCAGATGGCCTGGGCGAAGTTTCACCGCAGCGTCGCCGAGGTCCTGTCGCCCCCGGCGGGACTCCTGCTCTTCTGCGGCATGTCGATCGGCTTTCGGGACGCCACGATCGATCACGCCCGCACGCCCCGGGCGCCGCTCGACCAGACGGTCACGTTCGTCGACGGCCGCTGACCCCGCGGCTTCAGCCGATGCGGCCCCGGATTCCGCGACGGCCGGATGGATGTCCGCCCCGGCGCGCGGTCACTGCGAGACCGTCGCGACGATGACGAGGATGCCGATGACGAGCATCATCAACAACGCGATGCCGGCCGGGACGAGCCTGGACACCAGCGCGGCGGCCCGGCCGCTGCTCTGCACGGGGGCGAAGCCGATGGCGCCCGGCTGGGACCAGACGAACGACGCCACGTACGGGGAGGCGTAGTAGACGACCACCCGCTGTCCGGGGTGCGCGTCCAGGATCAGGTCGGCGGAGCCGAAGGCGCGCAACGGAGCCCGGGCCTGCACCCGCAGCCGGTGTCGGCCGGGCCGCACGGGCAGCTGGTTCCAGCCCCAGCTGAGCCGGATCGGCCACCCGTCCAGCACCGCCTCCGGTTGCACCAGCCCCATCGAGAAGTTGGGGTTCGAGGCGTTCACCGTCAACAGCGCGGTCGGGGGACTGGTCATGGCCCCATGGTCGCCTAACCGGGCAACAACCGGCGGGTGCGTCGCCTGGCTCGTCGCGCGCTTCGGCAAGGCCCGCGACGGACGACGTACCGCGGGAGATCGCTCGGTGGATGGCGATGCGGCGTGCCCGTCAGGGTGCGTTTCGGGCGGCGATGGCCTTCTGGATCCGGCCGAGCGTGCGCAGCGCCTTCTTCGCGGCGGCGCGGACCTGGCCGTCGAACACCGTGGCGCCGCGGTCGGTGGCCTGCAACCGTTCGAGTACCGGTACGGCACGGTCGTCGCCGGTCGAACCGAGCGCCACGGCCGCCCAGTACCGCTGGTCCGGGTCCGGGCTCGCGGCGGTGTCGAGCAGCCGGGGCAGCACGACGTCGGGCGGGAACAGCGCCAGCGCGCTGGCCAGGTAGCCGATGCGCGGGAAGCGGCGGTGGATGAACTCGTCCCACAGCCCGGCGAGTGCCGCGTCGCCGCCGATCGTGGCCAGCGCCTCGGCGCTGCGCGCGCGCATCCACTCGGCCGGGTCCCGTAGCAGCGGTACCAGGGCCGGCACGGTCGAGTCGTCGCCCAGCTCGCCGAGGGCGACGACCGCCTCCTCCCGGGCGATCCACTGATCGTGGTGCAGCATCTCCAGCAGGTCCGGGACCGCGGCGCGGAAGCCGAGGGCGGCGCAGCCCTTCGCCGCCCAGGCCTGGCAGTTGTACCGGGTGTCGGTCAGCGCGGCCAGCAGCGGCTCTTCGAGGCTGGCGTCGCCGAACGCGGCCGCCCGGTTCATCGCCCGGCAGAACAGCGAGCGGTGCGCGGAACCGTAGTCCCGGACGAACGCGCGCAGCGTTTCCGCCGCCGACTCGTCGCCGAGGTCGCCGGCCCGGTCGAGCAGTCGGGTCAGGCGCTCGGTGCGGGTGTCCAGGTCGCCGTCCGACAGGGAGCGCAGTGCAGCGGGATTCACCGCCCGACTGTACCCACCGGCCTTCGCCGCACCGCGGTGCCCGGCGTCGACGTTCCGAAGACCGGCCGTCGTGATCATCCTGGCCCTCTGGAGCGCGATCGCCGCGGAGCCGGTGAACTACGGGTCGCGCCAGCCCCGACGGAGCGGCACACGCCCCGGACCTCCGCCGGGTCTGGCACGTACGTACCTTGCTTGTTATGTAACCAGCTTGGTACATTGGCGCGATGGACGCGATCTTGCAGGCGCTGGCGGATCCCAGCAGGCGCACCGTGCTCCGGTCCCTGCGGGACGGTCCGGCAACCGTCACCGAGCTCGCCGCCCAGCTGCCGATCGCGCGTCCGGGCGTCTCGCGGCACCTGCGGGTGCTGCGGGAGGCGGGCCTGGTCGAGGTGGAGCAACGGGCCCAGTTCCGTCTGTACCGGTTGCGGCCCGAGCCGCTGGCCGAACTCGACGAATGGCTCGGCGACTACCGGGCCCTGTGGCAGCAGCGATTCGACGCCCTGCACACCGAGGTGGCGCGGGGAAGGAAACAACGGAGGGACGAAGGATGAGCAGGGACGGCCGGCCCGGCGTGATCGGGACGCTGCGGGCGCAGGACGGCAAGGGCGTCGTCCGGATGGAAGACCGGTTCGACACCGACATCGACGACCTGTGGTCGGCTCTCACCGAGCCGGCCCGCTTGGCGCGCTGGATCGCCGAGGTCGACGGCGACCCGCGACTCGGCGGTGTCGTTCGGGCCCGCTTCACCAGTACGTGGCAGGGCCGCGTTCGGGTCGACCGGTGCGAGCCGCCGGATCGCCTGCTGGTGACCATGATCGACGACGAGGACGGCGAGGACACCGTCGTCGAGGCCCAGTTGCGCCGCGACGGCGAGCAGACGCTGCTCGTCATCGAGGAACGCGGGCTCCCGCTGGACGTACTCGACGGGCACGGTGCCGGCTGGCAGGCGCACGTGGAGGATCTCGCCGCGCATCTCGCCCACCGGTCGCCGGCGCCGTGGCGTACCCGCTGGCTCGAGCTGACGCCGCACTACGAGGTCCTGGCCAAGGATCTCTGACCGAGCACACGGAGGATGCGATGGCACTGCCCCAGGTGGTGGATCGGGCCGAGTGGCTGGCGGCGCGTCGCGCGCTGTTGGCGCGGGAGAAGGAGCACACCCGCCAGGGCGACGCGCTGAACGCGGACCGGCGCCGGCTGCCGATGGTACGGGTGGAGAAGGACTACGTCTTCGAGGGGCCGTCGGGCCGGGTCGGGCTCGGTGCGCTGTTCGCCGGGCGCCGTCAGCTGGTCGTACGGCACGTGATGTTCGGTCCCGACTGGTCGGCGCCGTGTCCGGCCTGTTCGGCCGACATCCGCCAGCTGACCGGCGCGCTGTTCGACGATCTCGCCGCCCGGCAGACGACCTACGTGCTGGTTTCCCGCGCCCCGTACGAGAAGATCGCGTCGGCCCGGCGGGAGCGCGGCTGGGACGTGCCGTGGTTCTCGGCGTTCGGTAGCGACTTCAACTACGACCTCCAGGTGTCCATGGATGCCGCCCGCCCGCAGCCGGAGTACAACTACCGGCGCGAGCCGGAGCTGTTGGAGCCGGCGCCGGACCGCTCCGTCGAGCTGGCCGGGGTCAGCTGCTTCCTGCGTGCCGGCGACGACGTCTTCCACACCTACTCCACCTACGCGCGCGGGATGGACCACCTGGGCGGCACCTACCCGCTCCTCGACCTGACCGCGCTCGGCCGGCAGGAGGACTGGGAGCTGCCGCGGGACCGCAACGAGACGGTCACCGCGTGGGACCCGGAAACGTACTGGACGGTGCCCGCTGCCGACCGGAAGCCGATCGGCTGAACCCCGCGGCGCCGGTCAGTCGATGCGGTACTGCCAGCCGTGCGGCTGCCAGGTGAAGTCGGCGGCGACGAGCTCGCGGACGGTGCGGCCGGTGCTGGCGTGTTCCAACCCCCGGTAGGTCGCGAGGTGCCCGATCACGAGGACGCGCCGGTCGGACCACCGGGTCGGCAGATCGGCCAGAAACCGCACCACCCGGTCGATCGCCTGGGCGTGGCTCTCCCCGCCGGGATAGGGGCGGTCGCAGTGGTCGAGCCGGTCGGCCTTGACCTCGGCGGCCGGCGTGCCGTTGCGGGTACCGAAGTCGCACTCGCGCAGCCGCCAGTCGGCCAGGATCGGGATGTCGCTGTCGCCGAAGGCGATCCGCGCCGTGTCCGCTGCGCGACGCAGGTCGGAGGTGAACACCGCGGCGATGCCGTCGTCGCGCCGGCGCCGGCCCAGGTCGGCGGCGTTGCTGCGGCCGCGGTCGGACAGCCGTCCGGGCAGCCAGCCGGTGGCGATGCCCCGCTCGTTGTCCTCGGTCAACGCATGGGTCTCGAACACGATCTCGATGGGCATCAACCGAGGATATAAAGGAACTGTTATTAACAGTAAAGACTCTTTCCATAATTTTGTACGGCTTCCTGCCCCGCCGCACGGCTCGGTGGCGGCGCCGACCCGCGCGACCACCTCGCCTCACACTTTTCCGCCGTGCCTCGTCGTAGTACCGAGTCGGGCTGATCGGCACCGACGCGCAGCAGAGAGGACCACGTCATGGCCACCCAGTTGACGGCAGCGCGGCACGGCACCAGCACGTTCGTCCGGGTCTCCGTCGCGCTGCAGACCGCGGCGATCTTCTTCCAGGCGATCACCGCCGGGATCATGCTGGGCACGCACCACGGCGAGGTGCTGCACAGCGTCAACGCCCGGGTGATGTTCGGGGCGTCCATGCTGTACGTGCTGGCCGCGGTGCTCGGCTGGAAGCCGGGCGGCGGCTCGCCCCGCCCCATCTGGTACTCGGTGGGCTTCCTGGTGCTCGCCGGCCTCCAGGTGGTTCTGGGCATCAACCATGTGATGGAGGCGCACGTACCGCTGGGCATCCTGATGTTCGGCATGAGCATGGTGCTGCTGGCCCAGCAACTGTCCCGACCGCGCCGCTGAGCGCCCGGCACGCTACCGTGCTCCCGCTGATCCACCTGCGCTGCAACGACCCCGGCGCCGCAACGACACCGGCGCCGCAAGGTCACCGGCAGCGCAACGACACCGGTGCCGCGAGGTCACCGGTGCCGCAACGGCACCGACGGCGCGGGGACGTCGAGGGGAGCGGGTCCGATGGCCGAGGCGCGGCCGATGGCCGAGGTGGCGCGCACGATCGCGGCGACGGTGCTGAGCCGCGATCCGGGCCCGATGTCGGCCGTACCGAGCCTGTCCCACCACGTGTTCGCCGGCTCGGACGTGGTCGTGAAGGTCATCGAGGGCGGTCGCCATCGCCGGCTGGACCGGGAGGTCGGGCTGGTCGAGCGGCTTCCCACGGGGCTGACCGCGCCGCTGCTGGCCAGCGGCACCGAGCGGCTCGGTACCAGCGAGTTCCGGTACGCCTGCTACGCGCGGGTCGTCGGGACGGCGCCGGGCATGGGCCTGCCCGGGGTGACCGCGACCGCCGCGCGGTCGCTGGCCGAACAGGCGGTCGAACGGCTGCTGGTCCTGCACGCCTGGCAGCCGCCCGGGGTGGCCGACCGGATCCTGCGGGAACCGTTGGCGCACGATGGATTCGTCGACCGGGCGGGGTTGCTTGCCGCGGTCGGGGAGCTGGGGTCGGACGGCCGGCTGGCCCCGCCGGTACTGGACGGGTTGGCGGCGATCGCGGCGCAGGCGCCACCGCGGGCGCGCACCGGCGTACCCGTCCATGCGGACTGCCACTGGGACAACTGGCTCGCCCGGGACGGGCAGGTACTGGCGTTGCTCGACTTCGAGTGGGCCCGTTGGGGCGAGCCGCTCGACGACTGGTTCTTCCTGGCCGCGTTCAGCGGCCCGCACCTGCGTACGGTTCTCGACGTCGTCGCCGCCGCGACCGGTCTGACGCCGGACGAGCTGGCGGCCGGCTGCGAACTGCGGGAGGCCGCACACCTGGTGTCCGAACTCCGTACCGGCAACCCGCCGCCGCACCGGCTCCGCGAGCTCGACGCGCTCACCGTCGGCCGGCGCTGGTGGCGCTGAGCGCTGGTGGCGCTGAGCGCTGAGGCGCTGATGCGTTGATCAAGGGATCCGGGCAGGACAGGCCCGGACGATGTGGCCCGATCCCTTGATCAACGCCTTCGGGGCGCTTGTCCGGTACGGCGGGTGAGAAACCTCGGTCGGTTTCGGCGTGTCGCGTTGCCGTTCCGGACTTCGGTGTCATTGCGCTGGCACGCCCCGTCTATTCTGGTGGCGAGCAGGCGGCCGGAGCCGGGCCGAGGCCGATCCGTGATCGTCCTGCAGCCCACCCGCCCGTCGGGACCTGGTAGTTCATGAGGGACGTACCGGGTGGGGAGGCATGATGCGTGTGCGTCGGGTCGTGTGGGTCGGGTGGTTGGCCGTTGCCGTGCTGGCGGTGGCCGGGTGTACGTCGTCGGGTGGTCCACAGGTCCACGCGAAGCCGTCGCACTCACCCGCACCCGCCGCCGTGATCAGTACCAGCCTGACCGCGACGTCGGACGTCAGTCCGGCCGGGCTGGTGCAGGTGAAGGTGGCTGACGGCGCGCTGAAGTCGGTGACGCTGCGCAGCGCCAAGGGCGCCGACGTCGCCGGTGCGGTGGCCAAGGGCGGCGCGTCCTGGCAGGCCACCGGCAAGCTCAAGTACGACACGAAGTACACGCTGTCGGCCGTGGCGACCAACGCCGACGGCAAGAAGGTGCAGACGAGCAAGTCCTTCCGCACCGTCAAACCGTCCAACTTCACGCTGCCCTACCTGCAGCGGACCGGTGGGTACGCGTTGCAGAACGGCGCGACCTACGGCGTCGGCATCGTGCCGGTGGTGCACTTCGACGAGCCGATCGCCGACAAGGCGGCCGCGGAGAAGTCGCTCGTGGTGACGACGAGCCCGCACGTCGACGGTTCGTGGTACTGGGTGGACGACCAGAACGTGCACTGGCGGCCGGAGAGCTACTACGCGTCCGGCACGAAGGTGACCGTCGACGCCAAGGTCTACGGCGTTCGCGTCGGCAAGGGGCTGTACGGGCAGGCCGACCGCAAGGCCAGCTTCACCATCGGCGACAAGCGGGTGGCGATCGCCGACGACAAGACGCACCACGTGAAGGTCTACGAGAACGACAAGCTGGTCCGCGACATGCCCACCTCGATGGGCCAGGGCGGGTACGTGAAGGGCAAGAACGGCTCGATCTCGCTCTGGACGATGTCGGGCACCTACACCGTGCTGGACCACGGGAACCCGGTGACGATGTCGTCGGACAGCTACGGCCTGCCGGCCGACTCGCCGTACGGGTACGCCGCCGAGTCGGTCTACTACGCGACGAAGATCAGCACCGACGGCATCTACCTGCACGAGCTGGACACCACGGTGTGGGCGCAGGGCCATCAGGACGTGTCGCACGGCTGCCTGAACCTGAACCGCAAGAACGCGGTCTGGTACTACAACCACTCGCGGATCGGCGACGTGGTCCAGGTCGTGCACACCACCGGCCCGAAGATCGAGCTGTGGCAGAACGGCGACTGGTCGGTGCCGTGGTCGACCTGGCAGAAGCACAGCGCGCTGCACTGACCGGCGCCGCGGGTCCGCGCCGGGGGCATCGCCCGACGCGGACCGCGCGGCTCAGGCCGGGTCGGCGCGCACCGCGGTGGCGGCGAGCGTCACGTAGTCCATGGTGAAGCCGCCGCCGACCGTGTCGATGGCGGCGCCGACCGCGGCCAGGATCTCGGCCCGCTGCCCGGGTTGCAGCGGAGCGATGCCGCCGGTGGTCGGCAGCAGCGCGAGCCACTCGTCCCGGGTGTAGTCGCGCTGCCAGTCGAAGCGCCACTGCTCGACGTCACCGAACTCGCCCGACTCCCGCAGCGTGCCGGCGATCTTCGCGTACCCGGCCTGGTAGACCTCGATCGGGCGGCGCCCGGAACCCTGGGCGAACGGAGAGTCGGGCACGACCCGGCGGTACGCCTCGGCGAACGGCCCGGCGATCTCGGCGGGCGGCTCGAACACGTGCCCGAACAGCGCGAACCGGCCGCCGGGGCGCAACACCTCGGCCGCCTTGCGCAGTCCTTCGACCGGCTCGACCCAGTGCCAGGACTGGGCGGCGATCAGCAGGTCGAAGCTGCGGCCGCGGGGCTGCCAGTCCTCGAACGTCGCCACCTCGACCGGCAGGCCGTGCGCCCGGGCATGCTCGGCCATCCGGGCATCCGGCTCGACGCCGAGCACAGTGCCGCCGGCGGCCTGGAACTGGCGCCCGGCGATGCCGGTGCCGCAGCCGATGTCGAGCACCGCCGGTGTCGTGCGGTCGCCGATGATGCGCGCCACGAGCTCGGCCGGGTATTCGGGTCGGGCCCGGTCGTAGCCGGCCGGATCGGTGCCGAACGACTCGGCCATCCGGCGGGCCCGGTGCAGCTCCGGCGGCGGTGGTGTGGCTTTCTCTGGAGGTAGAATGGGCATGCGCCCACATTAATGGGCAAGCGCCCACTAGCGCAATCCGGGACACCTGCCGGTGGGGGCGCGCACCGAAGGAGCGGTACGAGAGGATCGGTGGATGCCAACCGGGGTGCACCTGCAGGACGCCCGGCAGCAGCTGTTCGACGCCGCGGAGCGGGTGCTGCTGCGGGCCGGGGCGAACGGGCTGACCAGCCGCGCCGTGACCGACGAGGCCGGCTGTGCCAAGGGGGTGCTGCACCGGTACTTCGCCGACTTCGACACGTTCCTCACCGCGCTCGTGCTCGACCGGGCGGCGGCACAGCTGGCACCGCGCGCCGCCGAGTTGCGGCAGGCCGCCGGTACCGGCGCGGTCGTCGACAACCTCACCACCGCGCTGACCGCGCTGTTCGGGCCGATCTGGGTGGCGCTCATCCCGCTCATCACGTTCCGGGACGAGCTGCGCGCCCGGCTGCGGGCCGCCCGGCCCGGCGGCGGGACCGCGATCCTGGGCGAGGTCACCGGTGCGGTCGGCGACTACCTGACGGCCGAGCGCGAACTCGGTCGGCTCGCCGCCGACGCCGACATCGCGTCGCTGACCCTCTCGCTGGTCGGCGGCGGACACCTGCTGTTCGCCGAACCCGGCCAGCCGGCGCCCGACGCCGTCGCGCGGTTCGTCACCTCGGTCCTCGCCGACGTGCTTCGCCGCCGCCCCCGCTGACCTCGCACACCGCAGTGCGCGGCGCCGCCCCGGCGGCCTCGCATGCCGCGTGCGCCGCCGTCCTCGCATGCCGCGTGCGCCGCCCGTCCCCGCTGGCCTCGCATGCTGCATCGTGCGGCGCGGCCCCCGCGACCGCCCAGACCGCAGCGTCCGCCGCCCCTGCTGGCTTCACCCGCCTGCGGCGGCATCGAAGGTCCACAGTGGATGGTGGTCAGATTGCTTGCCGGGCAGGGAAACCCGGTCCGCGACGTCGGCGCTGCAGGGTCGGCCAGGCGACGTCGTCGACGGCCAGGAACGGCTCCTCGGCGAGCGTCGCCGGGGTGACGCCGGTACACGACACCACCTCGCGGTGCAGGTGCGACTGGTCGGCGTAGCCAGCGTCCGCGGCGACCCGGGCCGGATCCCGCCCCGTCGCCAGGTGGTACGCGGCGTGGTCGAACCGGATCAGCGTCGCGGCACGCTTCGGCGGCAGGCCGAGCTGCGCGGCGAACCGGGACCACAGCCGCTTGCGGCTCCAGCCGACCTCGGCTGCCAGGGGGTCGATCCGGACCAGCCCGCGACCGGCGACGAGCCGGCGCCAGGCCCACGCCACCTCCGGGTCCGGGTACGAACCGGGCCGGCGCCGGCGCGCGAGCGCCTCCTCGACCAGCGCGAACCGGTCCGGCCACGAGGCCGCCGCGGCCAGCCGCTCGCGCAGCCGGGCGGCGTCGGCGCCCCAGAGGTCGTCCAGCGGTACGCCGATGCCGCTCAGGTCGCCGGCGGCCACGCCGAGGATCGAGCGGGCCAGTACCGGCGAGAGCCGTACCTGGACGCAGGTGACGTCCGCGCCGCGGGCCAGCGCGCCGCCGAGGCCGAACCCGGGCCCGGCGACCAGGCTGCCGCGCCGCTCCCGGCCGGCCGCGTCGGCCACGATCGGCTGGCCGGCGCCGAACTCCACCACCACCGTCACCGCGGGATGCGGGACGAGCCGTACCGGCGCGGCGAGATCCAGGACGTCGAACCCGGCCATGATCACGCCGGGCAGCCGACCGGGCCGGCCGGGGCTCACCACGTCCCACCCAGCCGTCACGTCGCGCCCGCGCCCGCCGGCCCGCATCAGCCCATGCTAGGCCGCGTCTCCCCGCATCGGCCGGCATCCGAGTCGACCGTCACTCCGGGCCGCCCCGGCCCCCGGCCCGCGGCCCTCGGCCTCCGGCCCGCGGCCCTCGGCCTCCGGCCCGCGGCTCCCGGCCTCCGGCCCGCGGCTCCCGGCCTCCGGCCTCCGGCCTCCGGCCCGCGGCCCGCGGCCCGCAACAGCTTGCGTCCGGTGCCGACCTGTGGCCCCAACCGGCCCGCATCCGGTGCCGGCCCGTGGCCCCGGCCAGCCCGGACACCGGTGTCGGCCTGGCCCCAGCCGGCCCGCTCCGGTGTCCGCCCGTACTCGGGGTGCCGTCGCGGGTGGTGGGAACATTCGTTCAATCCGTGCGGGCGACGGTGGGGCACCGTGGGGGCATGACGACGGAAGAGACCACGCTGTCGCGGGACGACGGCGACATCTTCGTACGGCAGGACGGCCCGCGGGACGCGCCGGTACTGCTGCTCATCCATGGCACCGCCGCGTCCGGCCGTACCTGGGACGCGCTGGTACCGCTGCTGACCGGTACCCACCGGGTCATCCGGGTCGACCTGCTCGGCTGCGGCCGGTCGGCCAAGCCGGTCGACGGCGACTACCGGACCCCGGCCCAGGCCGGCCGGGTCGCCGCGGTACTGGACCGGCTCGGTGTCGGGCGCGCCGTGGTGGTCGGCCACTCCAGCGGCGGCATCACCGCGACCGCGCTCGCCGAGCAGCGGCCCGACGTGGTGGCGGGGCTGGTACTGGTGGACACCGGGCCGAGCATGGCCGCCTTCACCGCGCCGGAGACCGCGGCGATCGGGCCGGCGCAGTGGCCGCCGACCGACGACCAGATCCGCCAGTTCGCGGCGACCGGCTTCGCCCGGCCGGACTTCGAGCTGCCGGCCGACATCCTGGCCGAGATGCGCGAGACGCCGTTCGAGGTGTTCGCCGCGCTGATGCAGGATCCCCGCTGGTACCTGGAGGAGAAGACGCTGCCGGACCGGCTCGCGGCGCTCGGCACGCCGCTGCTGGTGCTGTTCGGCGAGCAGGACCGCCGCTGGCGCCCGTCGTCGGCGAACGACTACCTCGTGGTACCGGGCGCCCGGGTGGAGATGCTGCCCGACGTGGGGCACACCCCGATCATCGAGGACCCCGCCCGCACCGCGGAACTGGTGCTGGACTTCGCCGCGAGCCACCCCGCGCCGCGGCTCACTCCCGGCTGAACGGGAGCTTGTCGGTGAGCCAGGCGAGGAACTCCGTCGGGTTGCGGCTCTGGATCCACAGTGGACCGGGGCCGGTGAAGTCGAACACGAACCCCTCGCCCGACTTCAGCGTCTGCACCAGCCCGCGGGTGACGGTACGGGTGGTGTAGGTCAGGCCGTCGCCGAAGGCGACGACGTGCCCGGAGTCGACGACGACCCGCTCCCCGGGCCCGAGTTCGATCCGGTCGAGCGCACCGTAGCAGGTGGCGAGGACCTGCCCGGTGCCCTCGGCCCGGATCAGGAAGCCGCCCTCGCTGCCGGCGAGGTTCTTGAACCCGCCCCACTTGGTGTCGATCTCGACGCCGTCGGACGAGCACAGCCAGCCGCCCCGGGTCAGGTTCACCGCGCCGACGACATCGATGGTGGTGACGTCGCCTGGCAGGTTGCCGGCCAGGTCGATCCAGCCGCCGCCGGGGCCGGCCGTGAACCGGGTGACGAACAGCGACTCGCCGCCGAGCACGCTGCGCCGCAGCCCCTTCAGCAGGCCGCCGCCGGTCTTCGCCTCGATGGCCACGTCCGGGGACATCGCCATCATGGCGCCGGATTCGGCTCGTACGCTCTCGCCGGCGGCCAGGGTCACCCGGGCGACGGCGAACGACGGATCGTGGCGGACATCGACCTGCATGCGTGGTCCCGGATGCGGCTCGGCGAACGGCGGACGACGTGCCGCCGGCGTCGATCGTCCACGCTGCACCGTGCGGTCACGGTAGCCACGCTAGCAACGGGTGCCGGGCCGGACGGCCGGATCGCCGAAACGGCAGCCGGTTCCGCTGCCTGATCGATCGGAAGGGCCTGACGGCCGGGAACGGCCCGGCGATCGGAAACGGCGATCGGAAACGGCCGGGCGATCGGAAACGGCCGGAGGCTGGGGAACGGCCGGGTGGCAGGGAACCGCGGGGCAGTCGAGCACGGCCGGGCGGTCAGGTACGGGTGGGCTCCCGCTCCGGTTGCCGGGCCGCGCGGTTCGCCGCTACGTGTCGCTGATCCACAGCTGCTGCACGCTGCTCGCGCCCCAGGTCGGCGGACAGCCGCGGCAGCGCCAGGAACAATGCGGTCAGATCCATCGCGACGAACGTCGTCGGCAGCATCGGTACCGGCAGGCTCAGCCCGACCGGTCGACTCGCATGGTGCGAAACCTCCTCGTTCGGGGGCTCTCGACGGGTGGCCGAGGCGGCGGCGCGATTCTTGACACGGGTACCGGCGAGAAATTCGTGGAAAGGTTCGGCGGGGATGTCAAGACGGGGGCGGCGGCTCCGACCTACCCTCGAACGCCCCGGCGCAGGGGCGCCGACCGAGGAGTACGACATGCAGTTCCTGATCTCGATGCACATCAACCCGGCCGTACTGGACGCGCTGACCGACGAGGAGAAGGAGGCGATCGGGACCGGGCACGCCGCGCTGTTGTCCGCGGTGAAGGAGTCCGGTGAGCTGATCACCACGCAGGCGCTGGTCGATCCGTCGCAGGCGGCGGTGGTCAAGGTTCGCAACGGGCAGCCGGTGGTGACCGACGGCCCCTTCCTGGAGGCGAAGGAGTTCCTGGGCGGCTTCTACCTGGTCGACTGCGAGAACAAGGAACGCGCGATCGAGCTGGCGGCGATGGTCCCGGACGCCGCGATCGAGGGGCTCGGGGTCGAGGTGCGCCAGGTGATGTTCGCCGACGGGCCACTGGAAGCATGACGACGCCGGTCGGGGACCTGCTGCGGACGCTGACGCCGCAGGTCCTCGGCACGCTGCTGCGCCGGTACGGGCGGTTCGACGGCTGCGAGGACGCGGTGCAGGAGGCGGTGCTCGCGGCCGCCGCGCAGTGGCCGGCCGCGGGGGTACCGGACAACCCGCGTGGCTGGTTGGTGACGGTGGCCTCGCGGCGGCTGATCGATCAGGTACGCAGCGACCACGCGCGCCGGCAACGCGAGGCGACGATCGCCGCCGAGCCGGCGCCGGACGACGTGCCGGACGCCGACGACACGCTGGTGTTGCTGTTCCTGTGCTGCCATCCGACGCTGACGCCGGCCTCGCAGACGGCGCTGACGCTGCGCGCGGTGGGCGGCCTGACCACGGCGGAGATCGCCCGCGCGTTCCTGGTGCCGGAGGCGACGATGGCGGCCCGGATCAGCCGGGCCAAGCAGCGGATCCGGACCGCGGGCAGCTCGTTCCGGCTGCCCGCGGACGCCGAGCTGGCCGAGCGGCTGCGGGTGGTGCTGCACGTGCTCTACCTGATCTTCAACGAGGGGTACACCGCCTCGTCCGGGTCCGACCTGGACCGGGCCGACCTGGCGTACGAGGCGATCCGGCTGACCCGGCTGGTGCACGCGCAGCTGCCGGACGACGACGAGGTGACCGGGCTGCTCGCGCTGATGCTGCTCACCCATGCCCGGCGCGCGGCGCGGACCACCGCCGCCGGCGACCTGGTACCGCTGGCCGAGCAGGACCGGTCGCGCTGGGACCGCGAGCTGGTCGAGGAGGGTACGGAGCTGGTCAAGGCGGCGCTGGCCGGGCCGGCGCTCGGCCCGTACCAGTTGCAGGCGGCGATCGCGGCGACGCACGCGGATGCGGCCACCGCCGCGCAGACCGACTGGCGGCAGGTGGCGGCGCTGTACCTGATCCTGAGCCGGATCGCGCCGAACCCGATGGTCACGCTGAACCGGGCGATCGCGGTCGCCGAGGTGGACGGTCCCGCCGCCGGCCTGGCGCTGCTGTCCATGCTGGAGGACGATGACCGGATGGCCGGGCATCACCGGTTGCTGTCGGTGCGGGCACATCTGCTGGAGCGCAGCGGTGACCGGGCCGGCGCGTACGACCACTACCGGCGGGCGGCGCGGGCCACCGCGAGCCTGGCCGAGCAGCGCTATCTGGAGTCGCGCGCGAGCCGGCTGCGACGGTATGCCGCGCCCGGAGCCGGGTGACGGCGACGGAACCGCTCGGGTGGCCGCGGCCCCGCATGCTATCTTCCTGAAATCATTCATCGTATGAACGATTCGAGATGAGAACGATGAAGCTCGGACCCCACCTGCACCGCCTCGGCAACGATCTCGTGGCGTGCTACCTCGTCGACACCGACGAGGGCATCACACTCGTCGACGCGGGCCTGCCCGGCCACTGGCACGACCTGCAGCGCGAACTCCAGTCGCTGGGCAAGTCGGTCGGCGACATCCGCGGACTCGTCCTCACCCACGGCGACTCCGACCACATCGGCTTCGCCGAACGGCTGCGCAGCGACCACGGCGTCCCGGTGTTCGTGCACGCCGCCGACGCCGTCCGGGCCCGTACCGGAAAGAAGCCCAAGGTCGCGACCGGCCCGATGCGGCTCGGCCCGACGCTCGGCTTCTTCGCCTACTCCCTCCGCAAGAACGGCCTGCGCGCCCGCTACGTCGGCGAGGTCACCGAGATCGCCGACGGCGACGTGCTGGACCTGCCCGGCAGCCCGGTCGTCGTGGGCATGCCGGGGCACTCGCCCGGCAGCGTGGCGGTGCACGTCCCGGTCGCCGACGCGGTCTTCGTCGGGGACGCCCTGACCACCCGGCACGTCCTGACCGGGCGGCGCGGCCCGCAGCCGGCGCCGTTCACCGACGACCCGGCCGAGGCGCTCGCCTCGCTCGACCGGATCGCCGGGCTGTCCGCCTCCTGGGTACTCCCGGGCCACGGCACCCCCTGGCACGCCTCGCCGGCCGAGGTCGCCGCGGCGGTACGGTCCGGGTCGGCCGGCTGACCGCCCGGACCGCGCGGTCAGTGGTTGAGGTAGGCCAGGACGGCACGGACCCGGCGGTGGCTGTCCGCGTCCGGCGGCAGGTCGAGCTTGGCCAGGATGTTCGTGATGTGCTTCTCCACCGACACCGCGGCGAGCGACAGCGCGGCGCAGATCGCCGAGTTCGACAGCCCCTCCGCGACCAGCGCCAACACCTCCCGCTCCCGTACGGTCAGGGCCGCCACGCCGCGGTCCCGGGTGTTGCGCGCGAACAGCTGCCGCACCACCTCCGGGTCCATCGCGGTACCGCCGGCGGCGACCCGGTCGATCGCGTCGAGGAAGTCGTCCAGCGAGGTGACCCGGTCCTTCAGCAGGTAGCCGACCGCGCCGTCGCCGTCGGCGAGCAGGTCGACGGCGTAGCTGCGCTCGACGTACTGGGACAGGATCAGCACCGGGGCGCCCGGGTGCTCGGCCCGGATCGCCAGCGCCGCGCGGAGCCCCTCGTCCCGGAACCCCGGCGGCAGCCGGACGTCCACGATGGACAGATCGGGCCGGTGTTCGGCCACCGCGCGCTCTAGGTCGGGGGCGTTGTCGACGGCGGCGAGCACCTCGTGCCCGGTGTCGGTGAGGATCCGGATCAGCCCGTCCCGCAACAGCAGCAGGTCTTCGGCGATCACGATGCGCATGGGAACTCCGCGGACACGACGGTCGGCCCCCCGGCCGGACTCTGCACCGAGAGTATGCCGTCCAGCGCCTCCACCCGGCGGCGCAGCCCGTCCAGCCCGGCGCCGGCCGGGTCGGCGCCGCCGCGCCCGTCGTCGCGTACCTGCACGGTGAGCCCGCCGCCCGCGGTACCGGCCAGGGTCACCTCACACCGCTGCGCGCCGGCGTGCTTCGCCGCGTTCGTCAGCGCCTCGGACACCACGAAGTACGCGGCCGCCTCCACCGCCGGCGGTACCGACGTGTCGTCGGGTACCCGCAGGTCGACCGGCAGCGGGCTGTCGGCGATGAGCGCGCCGAGTGCCGCGGACAGTCCACGGTCGGTGAGGATCGGCGGGTGCGCGCCGCGTACCAGGTGGCGCAGCTCGGCGAGGGCGCCGTCCAGCTGCCGCCGGGCGAGTTCCACGTCGGCCCGGACCGGGTCGTCGGGCCGGCCGCGCAGCTTGCGGTCGGCCAGCGCCAGGGTCATGCCGGCGGCCACGATGCGGGCCTGGGCGCCGTCGTGCAGGTCGCGCTCGATCCGGCGCAGCTCGGCGGCCTGCGCGTCGACCACCCGCGCCCGGGTGGTGGCGAGCCGGGCGGCCAGCGCGGTCAGCTGCTGCCGGTCGTCGGGCCGCAACAGCAGCCGGGCGAGGCCGGCCTGGCCGCGGGCCAGGGTGAGTACCCAGCGGGCGGCGAGCGGCGCGAGCGCCAGCCCGAGCACCGCCGCCGCGGCCCGGCCCGGCCAGGTGCCGACGATCGGGGCGACCAGCTCCGGCGCGTTGGGGTTCGGTACCGCCCACAGCCAGGCCGGCGCGGTCGCCAGGCCGACCGCCAGCAGGGTCGGCACGAGCGCCAGCAGCATGCTCGGCAGCGCCAGCGGGAACAGCGTCGCGAGCCAGCCGGCGTCGCGCCGGGTCGCCGGCTCCCGGAACACCGCGGCGGCCCGGACCCGGACCGGGCCGGCCACGGTGGGCTGGTAGGGCACCGCGACGGGGCGCCCCGAGTACCAGCCGAGCCGCCAGCGCTCGAACCGGGCCAGCGACCGGCTGACGACCGTGGCGCCGAGCAGCGCGCGCGGCGCCAGCTGGGTGGGCGCCAGCAGGAGCAGCAGGATCGACGAGACGAGCGTCCAGGCGAGCGCGAGGATCGCCACGGGCGCGCCGAGCGCCAGGTAGCCCAATGCCCGTCCGGTCCGACCGATCACGCCACCCAGCCTACGAACGCCGCGTGCCGCCGCCCGCCGCGCCCACCCGGCACCACCGGCCCGACCGGCCGGAATGCGGCCGGGCCGGGCCGGTCGGCGCGGCGGGTTCCCGCCGCCGGGAGGGCGCGGTGGGTTCCCGCGGCTGGCAGGGCGCGGTGGGTTCACGCGGCCGGTAGGGCGCGGCGGCGGACCAGCAGCCGGGTGGGGACGATGCCGGCCAGCAGGCCGAGCAGGCCGGTGCCGCCGATCACCGCGGCGTACCCGGCCGGGTCGACGACCAGGTGCCACCGCCCGTCCTGGGCCAGCCCGTACGCGCCGACGACCGCCGCGGTCACCAGGCAGCCGAGCAGCAGCCCGAGGCACACCGCGATGAGCGTCTCGCGTACCGCCAGGGTGTGTACCTGCCGGGCGGTCGCGCCGGCGAGCCGCAGGTCGGCGAACTCGCGCCGCCGCCCGAGCGCGGCGATCGCGAACGTGTTCGCCACCGAGATGGCGATGAACCCGAGCAGGATCACGGTGAGCGCGTCGAACGCGGCCTGCTGCGTCTCGATCCCGCGTACCGCGACGGTGCGCTGCGCGCCGGTGACCGTCAGCTGCGGGTACCGGTGCCGTACGGTCGCCGCGAGCCCGGCGCCGCCCCGCAGGTACAGCGCGCCGACCAGGCCGCGCGGGTCGTGCGCCGCGACCAGCTTCGCCGGCAGCACGACCTCGCCGAACCCGGCGACCCGCTGGTACACGGCGTCGATGCGCAGCGATGCGGTGCTCGCGTCCGGCAGCCAGATGCTGACCTGGTCGCCGACGTGCCAGCCCTGCCCGGCGGCGAGGTCGGCGCCGACCGCCATGCCGCTGCCGAGCCGGCCGGCGGTGACGCCGAGGTCCAGCGCCGGTGCGCCGGCCGCATAGAGCCCCTGCGCGGAGTGGTGTTCCGGCTTGCCGTGCTCGTTGGTCATGATGGTGCTGGGCAGGGTGGCCGCGACGCCGGTCGCGCCCGGCAGCCGGCCCAGCCGTTCCGCGACCGCCACCGGTACGCCGCTGCCGGCGCGCGGCGCGAGCTGCCAGTCCGCGGCGGACGACCGCTGCGCCTGCTGGTGCTCGGCCACCTGGCCGGTCAGCGTGCTGGTACCCAGCAGCGTCACGGTGATCGCCACCATCAGCGCGAGCGGCAGGGCGACCGCGGCGACCCGGCGCGCCTGGGTACGGGTGGTGGCGGCGGCGAGCCGCCCGGTGGCGCCGCCGCGGCCGAACACCGCGCCGAGCACGCCGCCCAGCAGCCGGGCGAGCAGCGGTCCGGCGGCCGCCACCGCGCACATCAGCAGCGCGGCGGCGACGAAACTCATCCCGATGCCCATGTTCGACCGCAGCGGCACGAACGCCAGCACCGCGGCGGCGCCGGCGGCGCTCACCGTCGCGACGACGCCCCGGAACGCGGTGCCGCCGGTCGGCGCGGTGACCGTCTCGCGCAGCGCCTCGGTCGGCGCGATCGTGGTGGCCCGGCGTGCCGCGAGAGCACCCGACAGCACGCTGATCGCGACCCCGGCGACGACCGCGGCGAGCAGCACGCCGGCGTTGGTCCGTACCGGGAACTGGGCCGGGACCACGCCGGCGTCCCGGAACCGCTGGGCGACGACGTCGGCGGCGAGCGCACCGCCGACCGCTCCCGGTATCCCGGCGAGCAGCCCGACCAGCGCGGTCTCGATGCCGAGTAGCCGGCGCAGCTGGGCCGGGGTGGCGCCGACGGTGCGCAGCAGCGCGAGCTCCCGCAGCCGCCGCCGGGCCACCAGTGAGATCGCGCCGACCAGGACGAACACCGCGGTGAAGCCGGTGACGCCGAGCATGATGCCGAACACCGAGACGGCGCCGACGTAGCTGGTGGTGGCGCCGGGCAGGTCGGCCGCGATCCGCTCGTCGCCGGTGAACACCGACAACCCGTCCGGTACCCGGTGGTCCAGCCGCCGGGCGAGCGTGCCGGCGGACACGCCCGGCGCGGCGAGCACGGCGACCGCCGTCGGCCCGGCGAGCCCGGACAGCGTCGCCACCGCGCCGTCGGCGACGAACACCGCGCCCTGGTTGGCCAGCGCGTCGGTGCCGGCCGGTGCCGCGATCCCGGTGACCCGCAGCCGGTGCGTACCGGTCTTCGTCGCCACCGTGACCCGGTCGCCCGGCCGCGCCCCGAACGACGCGTCCAGCACCGCGCCGCCGCGCGCCGGCGCCGTCCCGGCCCGCAGCCGGTACGGGGTGAGCGCCGCCGACGACCACCCGTGCGCGACGACCGCCGAGCCGTGCGGCCCGCGTACCGGGCGGCCGGCGACGGTCAGGTCGACCGGGAACGCGGTGTCGGCAACCGTACGGGCCACCCCGGCGGTGCCGGCCAGCCGCCGGGCCAGGCCGGCCGGCAGTACCGCGGCGCCGGTCAGCGGCTTGGTCTTCGACTTGACCTTCGTCTTGTCCTTCTTGTGCGTCACGGTGCGCAGCGTCACCGACCGCTGCTTCGCCACCACGGCGGTCGCCGCGGCGAACCGGTCCGGCCCGGGGCCGGCGGTCAGCGCCGAGAACATCAGCAGCCCGCTGACGGTCAGCAGCCCCACGGTGAGCAGCACCGCCAGCAGCGACCCGACGAACCCGCCGAGCCGGTGGCGCACCGAGGCGATCGCGAGTGTCCTCACCGGACACCCGCCGCGGTGGCGGTGAGCCGGGTCATCCGGGCGGTCACCTGCTCGACGTCGGGGGCGGCGAGTTCGCCGGCGAGCCGGCCGTCGGCGAGGAACACCACCCGGTCGGCCCAGGCGGCGGCGGCCGGGTCGTGCGTGACCATCACGACCGCCGCGCCAAACTCGTCGACCGACTGGCGCAGCAGCGCCAGCACCTCCCGGCCGGTACCGAGGTCGAGGGCGCCGGTCGGCTCGTCGCCGAAGATGACGTCGGGGCGGGCGGCGAGCGCGCGGGCCAGGGCGACCCGCTGCTGCTGGCCGCCGGACAGCTGGACCGGCCGGTGGTGCTCGCGGCCGACGAGCCCGACCCGGCTCAGCACCTCCCGGGCCCAGCGCCGGTCCGGCCGCCTGCCGGCGAGCCGCTGCGGCAGCATTACGTTCTGCCACACGGTGAGCGAGTCGATCAGGTTGAACGACTGGAAGACGAACCCGACGTGCGCCCGCCGGATCTTCGTCAGCCTCGGTTCCCGCACCGTGGCGATGTCGTTCCCGGCGAGCCGCACCCGCCCGGTGGTGGGCCGGTCCAGGCCGGCGGCGCAGTGCAGCAGGGTCGACTTCCCGGACCCGGACGGCCCCATCACCGCGGTGAACGTACCGGCGCCGAACGAGACGGTCACGTCCCGCAGCGCCTGCACCGCGGTTCCTCCGGGGTAGGTGCGGGACACCCCGGCCAGCTCCACCACGTCGGTGGTTCGTGTCGTTGCCTTGACCATGTTCCCAGCCTCGCCGGGCGGCGCCGCCGGCAACACATGGCGACCGTGGAACCTCGCGGTAGGGCCACCCCTACCGCGGCCGGGCGGTGCCCACAGAATGGCGTCGACGGTCCGGTTCGTACGGACTGCGACGGCGAGGGGAGTGGCGATGGACGCCGAGGAACGGATCGCGCGCGGATTGCTCTACACCGAGGACGATGCGGCGTTCCTGAGCGGTGGGCGGCGCGCCGACCTGCTGTTCGAGTACAACCGGACGCCGCCGGGTGCGGTCGAGGCGCGCACCCGGCTGCTTGGCCGGATCCTCGGCTCGGTCGGCCGCAACCCGGTGATCGCGTCGCCGCTGCACGCCGCGTACGGCAGCAACGTGCACATCGGGGACGACTTCTACGGCAACGTGAACCTGACGCTCGTGGACGACGTGGAGATCCGGATCGGCGACGGGGTGATGATCGCGCCGAGCTGCACGTTGACCACCACCGGGCATCCGGTGCATCCCGCGCTGCGGCACGACTACAACCGGTTCTCCGAGCCGATCGTGCTGGCGGACAGGGTGTGGCTGGGCAGCAACGTCGTGGTGCTGCCCGGCGTGACCATCGGGTACGGGGCGGTGATCGGTGCCGGCAGCGTGGTGTCGAAGGACGTACCGCCGATGGTGGTGGCGCTCGGTGTGCCGTGCCGACCGGTACGCGAGATCAGCGACGCCGACCTCGATCAGCGTCAGCCACCGCGCTGACGGCCGACCCCTCCACCGGCCGCCTGTCGTCCACAGTGGACCGTTCGACCGTGGCGGCGAGGCTGGTGGCGAGGGAGCGCAGCCGGTCGGTGACCTCCGGGCCGGCGATCAGGCAGGTGGGTGCGTCGAGTGAGACGACCATCGCGACATACTGCACGACCAGATCGAGCGAGTCGGCGCTCATCGACGCCAGGCAGCGGTTCGGGGCGAGCTCGGTGACCTGGCCGGGCGCCGACAGGCACATCCGGGTCCGGACGGTGTCCGCGGGCAGTGCCACCTCGACCCGGGCGGTGTAGCGGTAGCTGGCGCCGGCGAACGACCGGCCCAGGTAGGTCGCGGCGTCCGGCGCCGGCAGCGCCCGCGGGGCGAACCGGTGCCGGGTGCTGGCCGGCGACCGCACCCGGTCGAGCCGGAAGGTGCGCCAGTCGGCGCGCTCCGGGTCGTAGGCCACCAGGTACCAGTTGCCGCCCAGGGTGACCAGGTGGTGCGGTTCGACCCGGCGCCGGCCGGGCGGGCCGGACCGGCCGTGGTAGTCGAACGTGACGATCTCGGTGTCCCGGCACGCCGCAGCGAGCGTCGCCAGCACGCCCGGATCGGTACCGGCGGCCTGCCGGTGCGGCACCACCGCGACCGCGTCGGCGAGCCGGGCCAGCTGCGGCCGCAGCCGGGCCGGCAGTACCTGGGTCAGCTTGGCCAGCGCCCGCGCGCCGACCTCGTCGACCCCCGGTACCGCGGTGGAGAGGGCGAGCGCGATCGCGACCGCCTCGTCGTCGTCGAGCAGCAGCGGCGGCAGCGCCTGGCCGGACGCCAGCCGGTACCCGCCGGCGGTGCCGGTGCTTCCGACGACCGGGTAGTCGAGCTCGCGCAGCCGGTGGATGTCGCGGCGCAGGGTGCGTTCGGTGACGCCGAGCCGGTCGGCCAGCTCCCGTCCGGACCACTCCCGGCGCGCCTGCAGCAGCGACAGCAACCGCAGCATCCGGCCTGGCAGCTCGCGCCGCGGCGCCCGCCCGCCGGTGCCGGGTGGTCGGCGCTCGGTAATGCCGTCCGACGCGCTTTCGTTCATGTGACCAAGGTTGCCATACGTTCCGGACACGTTAAGACCGGAAGGGGACTTAGCGTGTCCGACATGATCGATGTGACGACACTGCGTGACGACGCCCACGGGCAGGTGCTGCTGCCCGGCGACGACGGTTTCGACGCCGCCCGGGGCGGATTCCAGCTGCTCGACCCGCACCGGCCCGACGCGGTACTGGCCGCGGCCGACGACCACGACGTCCACGTGGCGGTGGCGTTCGCCGCCGACCGCGGCGTGCCGCTCGCGGTACAGGCGACCGGGCACGGCCGCAACGCCGGCCTGGACGGCGGGCTGCTGCTGTCCACCGCCGCGCTGACCGGCGTGAGGGTCGACCCGGACGCCCGGACCGCCTGGGTGTCGGCGGGCGCCACCTGGCGGCAGGTCATCGACGCGACCGCCCCGTACGGGCTGGCGCCGGTGTCCGGCAGCTTCCCCGCGCTGGGCGCCGTGTCGTACACCCTCGGCGGCGGCATCGGCCTGCTGTCCCGCCGGTACGGGTTCGCCGCCGACCACGTGCAGCAACTCGACGTGGTCACCGCCGACGGGCAGCTCCGGCACGCGACCGCCGACACCGAGCCCGAC
This sequence comes from Actinocatenispora sera, assembly GCF_018324685.1. Lineage (NCBI taxonomy): Bacteria > Bacillati > Actinomycetota > Actinomycetes > Micromonosporales > Micromonosporaceae > Actinocatenispora > Actinocatenispora sera. The sequence continues at coordinate 1,546,491 of NZ_AP023354.1, forward strand.
CTGTACTGGGGGCTGCGCGGCGGGGGCGGCAACCTCGGCGTGGTGACCGGGATGCGCATCGGGCTGCTGCCGGTGGCGCGCGTCTACGGCGGCTCGCTCGCCTTCGACCTCGACAAGGACCCGGGCGTGCCGGCCGGCTGGTGGAGTTGGACGCGGAACCTGCCGGACGAGATGACCTCCGCGGTGAGCATGCTCCGCTATCCGGATCTCCCGATGGTCCCGGCCGGGCTGCGCGGCCGGAACATCGGCAAGCTGCAGCTGTGCTGGTGCGGGCCGGCCGACGAGGGGGAGCGGCTGATCGCGCCACTGCGCGAGCTCGGCGAGTGCGTGCAGGACAGCGTCGGCGAACTGCCGTACACCGAGTCCGGGGCGATCTTCGCCGAGCCGGAACGCCCGCACCAGTACCGGTCCAACCCGGTGCTGCTGCCCGCGCTCGACGCGGACCGGCTCGACACGCTGCGCGCCGAGACCGCCGCGGAGCCGGTGATGTGCATCGTCGGCATCCGGCACCTGGGCGGCGCGATGGCCCGCCCGCCGCAGGTGCCGAACGCGGTCGGCCACCGGGACGCCGAGTACCTGGTGTCGGTGCTGTCGCCGGTCGACTCGGACCCGGCGGCGGTGACGGCGGTGCACCGCCGGCTGATCGCGCCGTGGCAGCCCGACGCGGTCGGCCGGCCGCTCAACTTCAGCTTCGGGCCGCTCGCACCGGACCAGGTCCGGGCCGGTTTCGGGGACGCCGACGGTCGGCGACTGGCCGAGTTGCGGGCCCGGTTCGACCCGCAGCACGTGCTGCGCCCCAATCACCCCGTTTCGGCCGCCTGATCCCGGGCAGCCCTGCTGGCCGGCCGTCGTCCGCACGGTCCGCGCCGCACCAGCAGCGCCGGCCGGGCGGCGAGCAGCTACCGCTCGGGTGGGTCGGCCGGCCGCCCGGCCGGGTCGGCGACGGCCGCGGTGAACTGGGCGGCGACGGTGGCGGCGACCTCGCGCAGTTCCGGGCCGCCGACGATCCGGAACGGGAAGGGGGACGTCGCCAGCCATTCCCGGGCGTACATGTGCGGGTTGCTGGTGCTGCCGACCAGCACGCAGCCGTCGCCGGCCGGCTCCAGCCGCCCCATCGGCGGCCGTACCCAGGACGCCACCTTGGCCAGGGGCGCGTCGAACTCGACCCGGGTCTCGTACTCCCAGCCGACGCCGAGGTTCTCCTCCAGCGCGGCGACCGGGTCGAGGTCGGCGGGCGGCTCGAACCGGTACCGGGTCTGCTCGACCGCGCGGATCCGGTCGACCCGGTAGGTGCGCACGGCGTCCGCCCGGTGCGAGTGGCACAGCAGGTACCACTTCCCGAAGCGGACGACGACCGCCCACGGGTCCACGTCGGTCTCCCACTCGTTGCCCGACTCGCTCCGGTACCGCAGCCGGACCCGCTGCTGGCCGGCCGAGGCGGCGACGAGCGCACTGGTGGTGACCGGGTCGGGCCGGGCGGCGTGCCGGTCCGGCGTGGCGGCGGCGTGCGCGCGCAGGGCGGCGGCCTGCCGGCCGATCCGGTCCGGCAGCACCCGGATGACCTTGCTGAGCGCGGCGCCGATGCCGTCCTCGCCGGCGGCGGCCGCGGGGTGCCCGTCCAGTACCGCCATGACCAGGCCGAGCGCCTCCTCCTCGGTGAACACGACCGCGGGCAGCTGGGCGCCGCGGCCGAGCCGGTACCCGCCGTACGGACCGCGGGTGGATTCGACGGGGACGCCGGCCTCGCGCAGGATCCCGACATAGCGGCGCGCGGCGCGTTCGGTGACGCCGAGCCGGGACGCCAGCTCCTCTGCGGTCACACCGGGACGTTGGTGCAGGATCTCCAGCGCGAGCAGGGCGCGCGCCGTCGGACTCAGCTCGGACACCCGAGCAGGGTAGCCAGAACCGGCAGCTCTTCGTCCGGAATCCGTCCTACCGTGACGGCGAGCGGGTCGCACCACACCCATCACGCCACCTTCGGGAGGAATTCGATCATGGACATCGTGCTCGTGGCCGGTCTCTGGCTGGACGGCTCCGCCTGGGACGAGGTCGTACCGGCGATCGAGGCACTCGGCCACCGCCCGGTGCCGCTGACGCTGCCGGGCCAGGGCGACGGCCGCGCCGACGCCACGCTCGACGACCAGATCGGCGCGGTGCTGGCCGCGGTGGACGCGGCCGCGGCGCCGCCGCTGGTGGTCGGCCACTCCGCGGCCACCTCGCTGGCCTGGCTCGCCGCCGACGCCCGGCCGGAGCGGCTCGCCGGGGTGGCGCTGATCGGCGGCTTCCCGAACCCGGACGGCGAGAAGTACGCCGACTTCTTCGAGGTGCAGGACGGCGGGATGCCGTTCCCCGGCTGGGGCCCGTTCGAGGGCCCGGACTCGGCCGACCTGGACGAGCCGACCCGCCGCCGGTTCGAGGCCGCCGCAATGCCGGTCCCCGAGCAGGTCGCGCGCGGTGTGGTGCGGTTGACCGATGCTCGGCGGTACGACGTGCCCACCGTGCTGGTGTGCCCCGAGTTCAGCCCGGCCCAGGCGCGCGCGTGGATCGACGCCGGTGAGGTGCCCGAACTGGCCAAGGCGAAGCGGCTGGAACTGGTCGACATCGACTCCGGCCACTGGCCCATGTTCAGCAAGCCCGCCGAACTGGCCCGCCTCCTCGCCACCGCCGCGGACGAGCTGTGACGCCCTGAGCGGTCACGGCCCGCCACCTGGTCTGGGTGGCGGGCCGCGGCGGGTCAGCGTTGCGCCCCGGGTCGCCGGGTCACGGAGCCAGCGCCCCGGACCAGGCAACCTCGATGGTCAGACCGCCTGGCAGGTTCGGCTTCCGACGAAGACGTCGTCGACCTCCCACCACTTCGACCAGCTTCCGGTGTAGTGGAAGCGGAAGGCGACCGCGTGCTGGTGCACCGCCGCCGGCACCGGGACCACGACCATGGCGGTGCCGTGCGGGCCGTGCATGCCGGTACTGCTCCACACGGTGTGCCAGGTGGTTCCGCCGTCGACGGAGACGTCGACCGCTGCGGTGGAGTTGACGGCGGGGACGAGATCCGACGAGAACCGGATCGTCGGATTGTCCACTGTGGACATATCGGTGACGGGCCCGGTCAGTACGGTGTCCTGCACGTGCAGGGCGCCGCTGTGGTCGGAGTCGACGATCGCGAAGCCGCCCGTACCGCCCGTGGTGTTGGTGCGGTTGCCCGGATCGGTGAACTGCCAGCCGGGCTTCGCGGTGTACCCGGGGTAGTGCGGGTCGGTGTTGGCGACGCTCCAGCCCGACGGCGCCGACCGGCCCGAGAACGGCTGTGTCGTCCCGGATTCGACCGGCTGGTAGCCCGGTGCGGTGCAGGCGTCCTGGTCGATCAGGAGCGCCACGTCGAGGTCCACGTCGGCGGTGGTGACCGCGACCTTCTTCGTTTCGGCCAGGTAGCCGGGCACCGTCGCCTCGACCCGCAGCGTGTAGCTGGTGTCGGTCAGGACCCGCAGGGAGTAGTGCCCGGACGAGTCGGTGGTGGCGGTCACGGGATGGTCGGTACCGTCGTCGGCGGTGACCGTCGCGGCGAGCGCCCAGCCATGCCCGGAGCCATCGGTGACGGTACCGGCGATCGTGGCCGTGGCGTGCGCGGTGAGCGTCACGTCGAGGCTGGTGGTCGAACCGGCGGTCACCGTGACGGGCGTGCTCTGGGACAGGTACCCGTACTTGTCCACGGTGAGCTGGAACGACCCGGCGGGCAGTCCCAGCGTGTACCGGCCCTGGGCGTCGGTGGTGGTGCGCCGGCCGGCGACCGCGACGGAGGCGTCCGGTACCGGTGCGCCGCCGGAGGTGACGGTGCCGGCCACGGTGCCGGGCTGCCGGTAGGCGAACCCGGCCGTGCCGTTCGGCGTGCCCAGCCCGGTCGGCCCGTCGTAGCCGGCGGCGCCGGTGCACAGGTACGCCGGCGAGCAGTTGCCGTTGCTGCCGCCCACCGCGTCGTTGAGCGCGGTCGGGTCGGCGAGCTGATCGTCGTACGGGTACCGGGCCGGGTTGGTGCCGGCCTGCGGCGTGCCCGCCAGCGCGTACACCGAGGCGATGATCGGGGTCGCCGCGCTGGTGCCGCCGTACATCATCCAGCCGCCGTTGTAGACGGCGAGCGGGGTGTTCGGGTCGGAGACCGCGGACACGTCCGCCTCGGCCCGGTTCGCGCAGCCGGAATCGGCCTGCCATGCCGGTTTGGGCTCGTACGCCGAGCAGCCGCTCCCGGCGAGGCTCCAGGCCGACTCCGACCAGCCGCGGGCGGAGCCGTCCCGGAGCAGCGTGGTGCCGCCCACCGCGGTCACGTTCGGGGAGGCCGCCGGGTAGTACACGCCGTAGCCCCAGTCGCCGGTGGCGGCGGTGATCGCCACGCCCGGATGGTCGAAGTAGTGGTCGTAGCTCTGCTCATCCGAGCTCTCGCTGCCGGCCCAGCTGTTCGACACGTACTTCGCGCCGAGCGTCACGGCCTCGTCCACCGCCGTACCCAGGTTGTCCATCTCCGCATCGTCGGACTCGACGAGCAGGATGTGGCAGCTGGGGCAGACCGCCGAGACCATGTCGACGTCCAGGGCGATCTCGCCGGCCCAGTCGCTGGTCGGCGCCGGGTAGCTCGTCCCGCCGCGCTGGTCGACCTTGCGGAAGCAGCCGTTGGCGGTCGTGCAGGCGGGCAGCCCGTACTGGGCGCGGTAGGTGGCCAGGTCGGCCTCGGCGTTCGGTGAGTCGTACGCGTCGACGATCGCGACCGTTGCCGTGGTCGTCGCCGCCGGCAGGTCGTAGGCGGCGGTCAGGTCCGCCGGACCGTACCCGGCCGGGGCGGTGGCGTGCTGGATTCCCTTGGGCCGCACCACGTTCGTCCGTACCAGTGCCTGGCAGGAGGCGTAGCCGGGGCGGGGGTCCGAGCAGGCGTGCCGGACGCTCACCGGGGATGCGGCCGGTGGCGCGGCACTCGCGACCGCCGGGATGGCAAGGGCGCCGGCGACGAGCGCCAGTACCAGGATGCGGATTCTCATCATCACTTCCCTCCGCAGCTCAGGTGCGCGATCCGCAACTGGATGCGCCACTCGGGGTCGGTGTAGTTGGTGGTGACGCCACCGAGGACCCACACGTCGTCCGGGCCGGTGCCGCCGATGTCCATCGCCCAGGGGTAGGCGTTGTACTCCGCACTGCCGGGATAGGGCACCTGCGTCCAGCTGGAACCGTCGTAGTGCAGCAGCTGCATGCTGGTGTGCTCCGGCACCTGTTCGGTGGCCCACACGTCGGTCGGGGAGGCCGCGTAGACGCCGGTCAGCTTGGCGTTGCCGATGTCCGGCAGGTCATCGACCACTTTCCACGACGTACCGTCGAAGTGCTCGACGAGAGGCACGGCCGTGTCGCTGGTGCCGGCCATCGTCTGGTCGCCCACCGCCCAGATGTCGGTGGAGCTGCTGACGCTCAGCCCGAAAAACGCGGAGGGAGTCGACGCTGCGGGCACGTCGACCCTGGTCCAGCTCGTCCCGTCGTAGTGTTCGACCAACGGGGCCCACGGGCTGGACCCACCACCGGCGAACCCCGCTGCCCAGATGTCCCGGGCGGACACGGCCTGCACCTTCATGAGCTGCGCGCCGTCGGTGCTGGCGGCCGGGTTGGGCACGGTGTCCCACGCGGTGCCGTCCCAGTGCTCGACCAGCGCGCCGACCGCGCCGCCGTCCGACGTCCGCTGCGCGCCGACGGCCCACGCGTCCGTGGGGCTGACCGAGACGACGGCATTCGGCTGGGCAGACGTCTCGTTGGGGTCGGACGACGGTGCCAGCGGCACGGTCGTCCAACGGCCGTTCTGCCAGTGCGCCGCGGTCGGTTCCGGGATCCAGTTGTACGTGCCTGCGGTGGTCACGATGTAGCTGTTGCCGACGATCCAGCCGTCGGAGGCGGAGTCGAAGGACGCCCCTCCCACGTCCTCGAACGCCGGTGTCGGCTTCGGTACCGTCGGGGCGGTGGTCAGTGAACTGCCGTTCCACCGCGGCATCCAGGTCTCTTCCGGCACGGCGTTCTGCGACAGGTAGGACGGGAACCAGACGTTGCCCGCCGAGACCGGGGCGACCACGCCCTGGCCGTAATGGTCGCCGAGGTAGTCGTGGAAGGCCGGTGGCATCGCCGGCGCCTGCACGATCGACCAGCTCGGAGTGCATTGCCGGGTGGGATGTGCGGGTTGCGCCGCCGCCGGTCCGGCGACCGCGGTCACCGCGGCCGTGGCCAGCACCGTGGCCAGCACGGTCGTTCTGCGTCCTGTCAGTGTTCGCATCGATCCTCCTAGAACGCGCCGATGCCGTGGGGGCTGCCCAGTCCGGTCGGGCCGTCGTAGCCAGGCACCGCCTGGCACAGGTAGCCGCCGCCGCACGAGCCGTTGCTCCCGCCGACGACATCGAACAAGGCGCGGGAGTGTGAGTACGGGTAGGCGTTGGTGACCGTGGTGGCGTTGCCGGCGAGCGCGTACACGCCCGCCACGATCGGGGCCGCGACGCTGGTACCGCCGGCCGCGAGCCAGCCGGGCTCGTTGTCGGTGTCGTACACGGCAACCGGGGTGCTGGGGTCCGCCACGGCCGCGACGTCGGCGACGGTTCGCTTGTGGCACAGGCGATCCTTCTGCCACTTGGGCTTCGCGAGGTAGGCCGAGCAGCCGGAGCCGGCCCCCGCCCACGCGGTCTCGCCCCAGCCACGGGCGCTGCCGTCCTGGAACAGGGTGGTACCGCCGACCGCGGTCACGGTCGGGAACGCCGCCGGCACCTGGACGCCGAACCCGGTGTCGCCCGAGGACACCGTGATCGCGACGCCCGGATGGTCGTAGTGCGCCTGGTAGTCCTGCTCCCCGTTGCCCTCCGGGCCACCGTAGCTGTTCGACACGACCGTGGCACCGAGCGCCACCGCCTCGTCCACCGCCGCGCCGAGGTTGTCGAACGACGGGTCGTCGGCCTCGACGAGCAGGATGTGGCAGTTCGGGCACGCCGCCGACACCATGTCGAGGTCCAGCGACTCCTCGACCGCCCAACCGTCGTCCGGTGCCGGGTAGTCGGTGCCGCCGCGCTGGTCGACCTTGCGGAAGCAGGGGAAGTCGGCGTCGCACGCCGGCAGGTGGTTGGCCGCCCGGTAGACGGCCAGGTCGGCCTCGGCGGTCGGATCGTCGTACGCGTCGACGATCGCGACCGTCTGCCGCGCGCCCAGCAGCGCCGACGGCAGCTGGTACGCGGACTGGATGTCGGCCGCGGTGAACGGGTGCAGCGGCGCCGCGTCCGCGCGGGACAGCGCCGTGCCGTCCGCGGCGGTGTCCAGCAGTGCCAGGCAGGCCGCCCGGTGCTTTCCGGCCGCGGGGGTTGCGCAGGCGCGGTGGGTGGCGACGCCGGTGTCGGCGTCCCGCGCCGGCTGGGCGCTGGCGGGCAGTACCACCGCGAGGCCCAGCACGGCCGCCAGGGCCGCCACGAGCATGGCGGGTCTCGATCTGGTCATGGCTCCTCCTCCTAGCTCGCCAGCTGGTACGCGTGGATCACGGTCTGCCGCACGGTGTTGCCGGCGCCGTCGTGCGCGTCGACCCGCAGCGACACGTACCCGGGGCTGTCCGGGTGCTGTATCGCCAGGCTGAACTTCCCGCCGCCGTCGGCCTGCGCGCCCTTCGGGTCGCTCCAGGTCTTCCCGTCGTCGTACGAGACGGACACGGTGGCGCCGAGCCCGGTCGCGGCGGGCGCGCCCTGCTGGTGCTTGACCGAGAACGAGACGGTGAACGGCGTACCCGGGGCCGCCTGCGACTGGTGGTTCAGCGCGAGCTGGTAGTTGATGAACAGCAGAGGCAGGGCGGCGCAGCCGCGGTTGGCATCCGGCGCGCACTGCTCGCCGGCGGGCAGATCGGTGACAGCATCGGGTTTGGAAGTAAACGCCCAGTGCGTGTCGGTGGTCGCTGCCGGATCGCCGCTCCCCGTGCCGTTGCCGATGGTCCAGTCGAGCGTGTAGTTCGCCGGCTGATGAAGCATCGGCAGGGGTATCGAGTAGGGCTTGACGCTGCCGGTCGACAGGTGGTCCGAGGACCAGGCCAGCGTGCCGTTGCGGGTGAACCGGATCCTGGACGGGGCCAGGTATTCGGGCACCGGCGAGGAGTGCGTCGGGTCCGAGTCGCCGAACGCCAGGAACAGGGTTACGTTGTCGTCCTGCCGGCAGGCCGGACACATCGTCGTGTACGGCGAGACCGGCGTCGACGGACTGTCGCCGTTGAAGTCAAGGAGCGACTGGACCGTCTGCGCGACCGGTGACGGGACCAACGGCCCGACGTTCCAGCTCTGGTGGATGTGCCCGCCGTGCCGCGCGGTCAGGAAGGTGCTTTGTCGACTGAAATTGTCAGAGCTGTCGGCCCTGATTCGCCACCGGTCAACGTCGGGCGCCGAGGTGTACCAGAAGTCGGTGCGATCGCCGGTGGCCACGGCGATGTTGCGTTTCGCCGAGTAACCCCACGGCTCCGAGACGGTGAACTCCAGGTAACCGTCGGGCGCTGCGCCGGGCTGGCTGTACAGGTCGTCGTCCACGGTCGTCAGGTCGGTCGCACTCAGGGTGGTGTTCACCCCGGCCGGGACGGACCCGGCGTGCGGGAAGCTCAACAGGTACGACGGGCCGCTCTGCATCGCGCCGGACCAGGGCGAGTCCATCAGCTGGGTCACCGCATCGAAGTCGAACGAGCCCTCGGTCACCGTGCCGCTCTGCGCCGAGTACAGCGCGGACGGCCGGAACCCGGGGATCGGGTCGGGAGTGAGGCTCAGCAGCCCGAAGTAGGCGCCGCTGGCGGTCGCCGCGTCGCCGTGCACCCCGGTGCGGGTGACGCCGATCTCGTCCACCTGGGTGTCCGGCGTGGTCAGCGACGGGTCGAGCGCCGGCCGGTACGGTTTGGCGGGGCGGGCGTCCAGGTTGACCGTACGGTCCCGCGTCACCGAGACCTGCGGCTCGGCCACCAGAGCCCCGTCCCAGGTGCTGTTGTCGCCGGGCGTGAGCAGGTCCGCCACGACGCTGTAGGTCCCTTCGGGCACGCTGAAGCTGGCCGAGCCGTCGATCGCGGACAGGATCAGGGCGAGCGACGAGTCGTCCACGTTCTGGACGAGGACGACGCCCTGCGCCGCGGCGCCGTTGCGGTCGACCGCGTCGACGGTCAGCGTCTCGTACGCCAGCCCGCTGCCGGTCGGCGCGGCGACGGCCGGAGCGGCCGGCAACGCGGCGGTGCCCGCCTTGTGCGCGAGGCGGATCTTCTTGACCCCGGTCAGCTTCCCGGACTTGATCTTGGATCCGATCCGGTGGGCCGTCGCGCTCAGCGTCGAGGTACCCGCCGCCAGCGGCGCCGCGGTTCCGGTGGTCTGCACCGTCACCGGCACGCTGCCGCCGGTGCGGGCGAGGTAGCTGACGTCGAACAGTCGCACGTCCAGCGTCGAACCCAGGTACTGCACGGCCGCGGCCGGTACCGCGTAGGCGTCGCCGCCCCAGGTGAACCGCACCATCGGCGGCCCCGCATTCAGCGGTGTCACGGTCTGGCCGTCCACCCGTACCCGGTCACCGGTCACCAACGTGACCTCCGTCGGTGCGACGGGGGCGGGCGCCGCGGCCGGTGCGGCGGGCGGGTCGACCACGTGGATCGGCGCACCGGCGGGTGGTGCGGCGGTACCGCCGGTCGCGGACACCACCCCCGACACGGTGACGCCCACGGCCACGATCGCGGCCGCACTCGCCACGAGCAGTCGAGACAATCGCATTCGCTTCTCCTTCCGGGTCACAGCGGCTCGTACTCGTCGTCGGCCGGTTCGACGTCGTTCTGCCCGTCGGCGCTCTCGGCGTCGGGCTCCTCCGGCTCGGGATTCGGCGATGCGTCCATCGGTCCTCTCTGGCGAGAGCGGCTGCCAAACAGGGCCAGTCTGTGCGGGGAGGGTGGTGGCTAGCGATCAGGCAGACGCCTGAAACACGGCCGCTTCCAGGCGCGCGAAGGGCCACGGCCGGCTGGCTGAGAACGCGCGGCTGGCCGGGAACGGGGCCGCCGGCGGTGCCGGAGTGTCCGGTCGGTCCGCGGCGGTGACGCCGGCCGCGAGGGCGGAGTGTCCGGTCAGTCCGCGGCGGTGACGCCGGCCGCGAGGGCGGCGACGGCGAGGGAGGTACGGGTGGCGACCTTGAGCTTGCGCATCGCCGAGCCCAGCTGGGTACCCACCGTCTTCGGCGAGCGGTGCAGCGTGGCGGCGATCTCGCGGTTCGTCCGGCCGGCGATCACCAGGCGGACCACGTCCAGCTCGCGCGGCGAGAGCTGGTCGCCGTACCCTCGGGTGCCGCCGCGCCAGACCGCGGCCGGCGCCCCGTGCTCGCGCATGATCTGGGCGACCCGGTCGGCGTCGGTCGCCGCGCCCAGCTCGGTCAGTTCCCGCAGCACCGTGCCGAGCAGGGTCAGCGCCGCCTGCCGGTCGCCCGCCGCCAGCAGCCACCGCGCCTGCCGCTCGCCGGCCAGCAGCGCCTCGTACGGCCGGGGCAGTGCCCGCCAGGCCGCCGCGGCCTCGGCGAACAGGGCCGCCACCGCCGCCGGTGGCGCCGACCCGCCCGCGGCCAGGAACGCCCGGGACAGCGCCAGGCTCGCCCGCACCGTGGGTGCGGCCAGCCCGGCGGTGCCCGCCTCGTACTCGGCGACCAGGCGGGCGGCCGATTCACCGCGGTCCGCCGCGACCAGCGCGTCGACCCGGGCTGGTACCACGTCGATGGCCCACAGCCAGACCTGCTTGTGGGCGAGCAGGCGCACCGGCTCCTCGGTCACCCGCAGTGCGTCGGCGACCCGGCCGTCGGCCAGCCACCAGCGGGCGAGCATGCCGGCGGGTTCGCCCATGCCGTCCACGGCACCGCGCTCGCGCAACTCGTCGAGCACCGCCAGCAGCGCCGGCTCGGCGGCGGTTCGTGCGCCGGTCAGCCCCCGGGCCAGCGCGGCGACGAGCGCGCTCTCCAACCGCGCCACCGGCTGCTGGTCGTCGGCGTCCGCGAGGCCCGCCGCCAGCTCGGCCAGCCCGGACCAGCGTCCCTCGTACAGGTCGAGGTGCGCGCGGGTGGACCGGCCCACGTCGCCGAGCCGCTCGTACCGGTGCGCCTGCGCGAGCTCCACCACCTGGTCCAGGTGGCGGCGGGCATCCCGGTACCTGCCCCAGCGCATCTCGGAGTCGCCGACGTTGAGGCCGTGCAGCATGGTGACCTGGCGCTGCTCCAGCGTCTCGGTCGCATCCGGCACCCCCGCGGCGACCGTCCACCCCTCGTCGTCACCGAGCTGCAGCAGGCCGACCGCGCGCTGGGTGTCCATCCGGTACCGGTCCGCCGGCGGCAGCTGCCGGGTCGCCTCGGCGGCGCGGCGCAGCCAGTACAGGTGCGCGTCGCGCGGCCAGGAGGTCCCGCGGGCCCAGCCGAGCAGCAGCATCGCCTGCACCGACTGGGACGAGCCGAACGGCAGATCCGGTATCGCGGCCTTCAGCTCCGCCCGGCTGGCGTCGTGCTCGCCCATCATGTCGAGAATGACGCCCAGCGTGTACCGAACGCGGGCGGTGCCCGGCCGGTCCAGCGTGCCGGCGTCGATGGCGTGCCGCAGGATGCGGGTGAGGTCGGCGACCCGGGCACCGTCCAGTACCGCCAGCGGCAGCTGCTCCACCAGGTGCAGCACCGTGTCGGCGCCAAGGTCCGCGCCGGAGAGCAGCTCGAACAGCAACGCGACCGCGCCGGCGTCGTCCCCGGCCCGCAGCGCCGCCGCGGCGGCCAGCTCTGCGTACCGGCACCAGCGTGCGGTGTCGCCGGCGGCCCGGCAGTGCCGGGCCAGGGCGGCGGCCGGCGGTGGCGCCTGCCCCTCCAGGTACCGGCGGGCACGCGTGTGCAGGGCGCGCAGCTCGCCGGCCGGGATCGCCTCGTACACCGCGCGGGCGGCGAGCGCGTGCCGGAAGCCGATCAGCCCGGCGGCGTCGCCCTGCAACAGCCGGGAATCCAGCGCCGCCCACCAGTCCGTACCGTCCGCCGGCAGTCCGGCGGTCGCCAGCAGCGCGTCGGGCCGGCTCGGCTCGGCCAGTACCGCCGCCGCCCGCAGCACCGCGCGCGGGTCCGCAGCGAGCCGGCGTACGCGCTCCAGGACCGCGTCGCGGATGGTCGGCGGCACGTGGATGTCGTCGAGGCTGCGCCGCACCCACTCGCCGCGCCGGTGCACCAGGTCGGCCCGCTCCCGCAGCAGCCGTACCGACTCCTCGATGGCCAGCGGCACGCCGTCGGTGCGTTCGTGCAGGAAGGTGGCGAACGCCGCCGACACCTGCCCGTCGGCCAGCATCGAGGACACCAGCTCGGCGGTACCGGCGACGTCCAGCGGGCCGAGCGAGACGCGATGCACGGTACGGCCGGTCGGCGAGCGGGACGACAGCCGCGGCAGCAGCGAGCCGGCGGCCACGTCCTCCGGCCGGTAGGTCAGCAGCATGGCCATCGGCAGCTCCCGCTGTGCCGCCAGGAACAGCAGGAACTCCAGGGTCGCCTCGTCCGACCAGTGCACGTCCTCGGTGACCAGGACGTCCACCCGCAGCTTCGACAGCAGTTCGGCCAGCGCCCGGAACAGCCGGTGCCGCGCCGCGAGCTGGTCCTCCGCGGGTTCCAGTGCGGGCGGCAGGTCCGCGGCCCACTCCGGGAACAGCGGGCGCAGCGCACCCGCCAGCGGGCTCAGCCCCAGCCCGGCCACCTCGACCACCGCCTGCCGGACCGCGTCCACCACCGAACCCAGCGTGTACGGCTGGCGGTAGGGCGGCGCGCTGGCCACCAGCATCCGGTAGCTGCCGGTCTCCACGAGCGCCTGCACCAGCCGGCTCTTGCCGATCCCCGCCTCGCCCTCCAGCAGGACCAGCGCGGTCGGCGTACCGAGCGTCTCGGCCAGCACGGCCAGTTCACGGGCCCGGCCGACGAAGCGGGGTACGGGCGCGATCAGCTGGCCGTCCTCGCGACTGTCAGCCCGATCGACCATGCGTGTCCACCGCCACGAATCCGCCCGCGCACCTCGGCGTCCGTATTCTGCACCACCCGGCTACCGGCCTCAACGCATCGACGATGGCGACTGCCTGCCGCGATGGCCCGGAACCTGCGTTCCGCCCGCGGCGTGCGATCGCCGGACCGGGCACCGGTGCGGTGCAGCGCGAGCGCGGCGACGCGGCCGAGCCGCTGGTTCACGGTGGTCGGCCGGGTCTGCGCGAACGCCCATCCGGCTGACGACGCGGCTGCGCGCAACAACCCGTGCGGTGGCGGGCCGGGACTGTCCGGGGAAATCCGATCGTCCCGCACGGCCGGGCTGACTACCCTCCGGCCCATGCCGACCGAACTGCCGCAACCCGCCGCCGATGTCCGGGACACCGTGCAGGCCGTCATCGATCGTTTCGCCCTGATCCCCGACGACGGCTGGGAACGCCCGGCCGCCGACCTGGACTGGTCCTGCCGGGAGACCGCTGCGCACATCCTCGACGACCTCGGCGGTTACGCCATGCAGCTGTCCGGCGAGCGCGGCCACGGCGACTCGTACACGCCGCTGGTCGAGCCGATGCAGCCGCGGCCAGACGGGCCGCCGTTCATGTTCTGGCCCGAGGAGGACGGTGGCACCCGGGCGATCTGCGAGTGCCTGGACGCGGTCGGCGGGCTGCTCGTCGCGGTTGTCGCGACGGCCCCGGCGGACCGGATCGGCTGGCACCCGTACGGCAACCCCGACGCGACCGGGCTCGCCGCGATGGGGATCACCGAGACCGTGCTGCACGCGTGGGACATCCTGCGGACGCACGAGGTCGGCTACCGGCCCGACGAGGCGGTCGTCGGCCGGGTGCTCGACCGCATCTTCCCGGCCGTGACCCGTACCGACGACCCCTGGCACGACCTGCTCGCCGCCACCGGCCGTACCCCGGAAACCCGCGGTGTCAGCTGGCGGTGGGACTCCTCGGTGCGCAGCTGACCGCGACCGGCCCGGCGGCCTTCCGGCCACCGGCCGACCGGACCCTGCCGGCCGGGCCGCCGGCCGACCGGGCCCTGCCGGCCAACCAGGCCAGGACGGCGCAGCCGGCGAAGGCGGCGCCGAGGATGCTGGAGCCGCGCCAGCCGGCGCTCGCGTACGCGGTGGTGGTGGCCGCCGCGCCGAGCGCCGAGCCGAGCGAGTAGAAGATCATGTATCCGCCGACGACGGTGCTGGTGCGGTCCGGGTGGGCCGCGGTCAGCGCGTGCTGGTTGCCGACGTGGACGACCTGGACGGCGAAGTCGAGGGCCAGCACGCCGGCGCCGACCAGCCACAGCGACCATGACGCCTGGCCGAGGGCGAGCCAGGAGCCGGTGAGCAGGGCGAGCGCGCCGCCGGTGACGGGGCCGGCGAGGCCGCGGTCGGCCCAGCGCCCGGCCCGTGCGGCGCCGAGCGCGCCGGCCAGCCCGGCGATGCCGAACAGCCCGATCTGTGCCGTACCCAGCCGCCACGGGGGTGCGGCGAGCGGCAGCGCGAGGCCGCTCCACAGGGTGCCGAACGAGGCGAAGAGGAACAGCGCGACCAGCCCGCGCGTGACGAACAGCCGTTCCCGGAACAGCCCGCCGAGCGAGGCGAGCACCGCCCGGTACGAGGCGGGCTCGGCGCGCGGGTCCGCCGGCAGCAGTCGTCGGACCAGGTACGCCAGGGCGAGCAGCAGCGTGGCGAGCGCGAGGTAGACGCTGCGCCAGCCGGCCACCGCCGCGAGTGCGCCGGCGGCCACCCGGGCGCCGAGGATGCCGACGACGACGCCGGCGGTCACCGTACCGAGGGTGCGGCCGCGGTCGGCCGGGGTGGCCAGCGCGGCGGCGTACGCGACGGTCGTCTGGACGACGACCGCGAACAGCCCGGCGAGGCCCACCCCGGCGAGCAGCAGCCAGGCACGGGTGGCGACTGCCGCGACCGCCACGCCGGCGGCGGCCAGTACCAGCTGGGTCGTGATCAGCCGGCGCCGGTCGACCAGGTCCCCCAACGGAACCAGCAGCGCGAGCCCGGCCAGGTAGCCGAGCTGGCCGGCGGTGACGATCCAGCCCAGTTCGGCGTCCGGCACCCGCAGGTCGGCACCGATCTCGGCGAGTACCGGCTGGGCCGCGTACACGGTCGCGACGGCGCCGGCGCAGGTCGCTGCGAACAGCAGCCGGCGGCCGATGGTGAGCCCCATCCGCCCTCCCAAACAGTAGCAGTTTGCAACTGTTCGGAACGTACGGCAAGATGATTTCAATCAGCAACTCTTTGCGGAGGTGTGATGGCCCACCCAAAGGTCGGCGCCGCGGACCCGGCCTGGACCGACCCGACCTGCCCGGTCGCCCGCACCCTCGACCTGGTGGGCGACCGGTGGAGCCTGCTCGTCGTCCGCGACGCGATGGACGGTGCGCGCTCGTTCACCGACTTCCAGCAGCGCACCGGCATCGCCCGCAACATCCTCACCGACCGGCTGCGCCGGCTGACGGCCAACGGCGTGCTCGACCGGCGGCCGGCCCCGTCCGGGAAGCGGCCGGTCTACCTGCTCACCCCGGCCGGGCGCGACCTGTTCACCGTCGTCGTCGCGCTGCGGCAGTGGGGCGAGCGGCACGCGTTCGGCCCGGACGAGGCCCGTTCCGTCCTGGTCGACCAGCGCGATCGACCGATTCCCGAGCTGCGGCCCACCACCTCGCGCGGCACCGTCGCCGACCCCGACACCACGACCGTGCGCAGGCCCTGACGCGGCTCAGTTGCCGGCGCCCTCGGGGTACCAGCGGATGCCGCTCTGGCCGTCGAACCGGAGCGTGTCACCGATGATGTGCTTCGGGTAGGTCGGGTGCTGCACGAAGTAGCCGCCGATGCCCTGGATCGAGGTGGCGTCGCAGATCCCGTCGGTGTGAATGCAGAACCGGCGGACCGGGATCCCGTTGAAGTCGGTCGGCCCGGCGCCGGTCGAGGTGAACCCGAGCAGGCTGACCCCCTTCGGGAACAGGTGGCCCCAGATCCCGGTACCGGGCTGCATCGGGTCGGCGTAGAGCATGCCGTCGACCTGGCCGTGCGGGACGAACGAGCCGGCCGCGACGGCCTGTAGCACCTGGTCACCGATCTGGGCGCCCTGCGAGTACCCGGTGATCGTGATCCGCGCGCCGGGGTGCTGCGCGCGCAGCCGCTTCACCAGCGCCAGGGCCGCGGTGTGCCCCTGGTGCACGCTGGCCTCGTAGCTCGGCGCGGTGACCCCGCCGACCCACGGGCCGGCCGTCGCCGGGTAGCAGACCCCGACCGCCTTGCTGCCGGCCGGCAGCGTCGCGTTCGCCGCCCAGTAGCTGGACGTGCAGCCCTTCGACGCGGGCTGCGCCGCACCGGTACCGCCGATCTCGACGTAGTAGTGGTCGATCCCGCTGGCGTGCGCCGCGGTGGCGAAGACTCCGCCGGCGACGAGCATCGCCGCGGCGGCGCCCACCGAGGCCGCGAGTCGACGA
Source organism: Actinocatenispora sera (assembly GCF_018324685.1). Lineage (NCBI taxonomy): Bacteria > Bacillati > Actinomycetota > Actinomycetes > Micromonosporales > Micromonosporaceae > Actinocatenispora > Actinocatenispora sera. The sequence continues at coordinate 1,562,961 of NZ_AP023354.1, forward strand.
AGCGCGCGTGGTTTCATGCCATCCCTCTTCCTGCGATCCGGTACGGCCGCGGCGAGCACCGTGGCAGCCCGACGCTAGGGGGCACCGATGACATCCCGCTGAAATCGTACAAAAGCCGGCAGCGGATCGGCCTTGCCGCAAAGTCCCCGCCCCCGAGCTACGTTTGTACTGGCGGGGATGGATACCCGCCTTTTCCGTGTCCTGCCGACGCGGACGCTCGTTCGACGACCGCCGTGATCAGTGCGACTTCACGGTGTCGGTGAACGCGCGGAACGCGGTCGGGTGGACCACCAGTGCCGGGCCGTCCGGGTCCTTGCTGTCCCGGATGGCAACGACGCCAGGCAGATTGCCCGCCACCTCGACGCATTGACCGCCGGAGTTACCGGATCGACTGCTCTTGCGCCACACGGCGCCACTCAGATCGGTCATGGGGCGTACTCCTTCGCTACCTTGATCATCATGTCTCGGCTGGCATCAGCGTCCAACGCCCGGTCGTAGATGTCCCGCCACATCTGCCGGTACGGCTTTCGTTGCGTTGCCTTGTCGAGGTACAAGCCGCCGGTTCGCGTCTCGTGGTAGATGACATCGGATATTGCTCGTTGCGGAAACCGCATGTATGTGAATCCGGCCATCATGGCCGCGTGCGCACCCGCCGAGAAGGGCAACAGTCGCACAGACACGTTTTCCCGTTGGCTGGCGTCGACGAGGTGGCGGAGTTGTTCGGCCATGATGGCGCCGCCGCCGACCGGTCGGCGAATCACGGCCTCGTTCAGGATGACGTGCAGGGTCGGTGCGTCGTCGTCATTCAGCCGCGCCTGGCGGGTGAGGCGCAGATCGACGTGTCGCTCGATCTCCTCGTCGTCACCGTCGGCCTCGGCCGTACGCATGATCTCGGCCGCGTAGTCGTGGGTCTGCAGCAGGCCGGTGACGAGTTCGGGCTCGTAGATGTCCATGCTCTCCGCGTAGGCCTCCATCCCCGCGAACAGCTCGAACCATTCCGGGATGACGTCTCCGTACGAGTGCCACCAGCCGGTCTTGGTCGTTTCGGTGGCCAGCGCGGTCAGCGCCTTGGTGAGACGCGCCGGGGCCCGATAAATCTGGCAGAGAATTTCGACGTCCGCGCGGCGGCTCGGCGACTTTCCCGTTTCCATCCGGTAGATCTTCGACCTGCTGAAACCGGTGCGCGCCTCGATCTGCGCGGTCTTCAGCCCGCTCTGTTCGCGGAGTTTTCCCAGCTCACGGCCCAGTCGCCAGCGCGGAACGGTCGACCCCGTATCGCTGTCGATCACTGCCTCGGCCTCCCTTCCCCGTGTCGCCGTGACACACCGGTCTGCACCGCTATGACACACGATGATGTGTCACGACGCAACACATTCTGTTTCTCCATCTAACCGATGTTCGCATACGAGTTCACATGACTCGTTGCATCAACAGCCATGATGCGGCAATACTGCTGTTTGCCGACGACGGACGGTGACGCGCCGATCCCGGTGCGCGTCGCTTCGTCGCAGGTGGCCCGCCGCCGTACCCGGTGGGTCGAGGAGAAGAGAGTGGGGGCGCGGTGCCTGCTTGCCGGCCGCACCGCGCCCCCGCCCCATCGAACCCTTGGAGAACCGATGGAGCTGCTGAAGACTATCGCGGGCGCGTGCCGGCGGCTGCGCACCCGCATCGACGGCTGGCGGGACGAGGTCGCCGACCGCCCGATCGACCCGGCCGGGTGGTGGCGATGAGCACCCTCGCGCTGTACCGGGTGGCCATCGAGGTCGTGTGCGCCCTCGACGCGGCGGGCATCGTTGCCCTCGCGACGTACCTGCTCGCCCCGATCGCCGTGCGGCACCGCCGGCCGCGCACCCGGCCCGCCGACCCGTACGCGGCGGCCACGGCGCTGGCCGACCGCATCCGCGCCGACCGTCTGCGGCGGGGCTCTCTTCGCCCCGACGGCCCCCCGGTCGACGCGCGTCGGGTGACTGGGCTACCGACCCGTGCGCGTCGGGTGACCGGGCTCGCGGTCGGCCGGGCCCGGGTTCCGTTGGCGGACAAGGCTGGTGCGTCATGGTCGTGATCCCCGGCGACCGGATCCTGATCGGGCAGCGTGCTCCCGTCGTCACCGTCGCCGAGGCGTATCTGCGGAACGAGCACCTGGTCGAGATCACCAGTACCAGCGGGCGGGTGTGGCGGGTCGATCCCGCGGTGGTGCGCCGCATCGAGGGCGGTGACCGGTCGTGACCGGATACCGGCCGCGGGTCGGTGACCTGATCGCGCTGCCGGCGTACGTGTCGGACCGGCCGTACCGGGTGCTTTCGGTGTCGGACAGCCGAACCCTGGGGTGGGTGCACCTCGGCGGCTACCTGATCCACGCCGATCTGACGCAGTGGCACTGCGACCAGGACGTTCCGCTCGACCAGCTGCGCAAGCTCCCCGACCCGATCTGGCCCGACCCGTAGCTAGCCCGCGCTGTGGCGGCCGGTGATGGCGTGGACGGTGGCGGCGGTGTCGGCGAGGTCGGCCAGTACGACGTCGGCACCCGCCGCGGCCAGCGCGTCGGCGCCGACCGATCCGGTTGCCACGGCGACGATCCGGGCGCCGGCGGCCCGGGCGGTGGCGACGTCGCGCAGGGTGTCACCGACGATCACGGTGTCCTCGGGGCGGTGCGGACGACCGAGCTGGCGTTCGACCCGGGCGAACGCGTGCGCCGGTAGGTCGGTGCGCTCGTACGCGTCGCCGCCGTAGGCGCCGAGCCGGAGGTCGAGGTGGTCGGTCAGCCCGAACGCGGCCAGCTTCAACACCGCGAGCGGGTACAGGTTGCCGGTCAGCACCGACTGGTGCACGCCGTGCAGCGCCCCGACCGCGGCCAGCGCCGCCGCAGCACCGGGTAGCGCCCGACCCTGCGTGGCGATGTCGCCCGCGTACGCGCGGAACTGCGTGACGAGGCGGTCGAGGAACCGGTCGAGCGTGCCGCCGGCCGGGTCGATGCCGTGCGCCTGCAACACCTCGGTCGCGGCCGCGAGCTCGGTACGCCCGTCGAACAGCCACGGCGCGCTCAGCGGGCGGCCGGCGATCTCCTGGAACGTCGCCGCGTACGCGTCCCGGCCGGCCGGGCCCGCATCCAGCAGCGTGTGGTCGATGTCCCACAGCACCAACATCGCATCACCTCGATCCTGCCCCGGAGGCCAGCACCCGAACCGCGGTTGGAGCTGGTACCGGTGGGGTGCGGTTCGTCGGCCACGCCGACCTCGTGTCGGATCGAGTCTGCCGTACCCGCGTACCGGCGGTGATCCGGGCCGGGCGACCCGACGGCGCGGCGCCGGCAAACGCCCGGCCCGCGCCGGCAGCGGGCGCCGGGACCGCGGTACGGCGGACATCCCGGAGCCGCGCTGTGGTGCGCCGGCCGGTCGCGCTGGTCAGTGGGTGGGACGGAACGCGACGGTCTGCTCGGCGGCGCTGTGGTGGGCGCCGACCGGGCTGCCGGTGTCGTTGGTCCAGGTACGCAGGGGAGTGGTCGCCGCCTGCCGGCCGGACATTCCCAGCACCAGCCCGCTGTACCGGTTGACGAGCCGGTACGTGCTGGGATCGGTGCGGTTGGGCACGATCCACCACTGCTGCCCGGTGCTCGGGCCGCCGGCGCCGACCGCGGTGACGGTCGGTTCGGTGCCCCAGGCCCGGCCGGCCTGGCTCGTCGCGTCCACGCCGAGCGCCCGCCCGGACGAGTCGATCACCTGGTACGAGCCGTCCCCGGCGGCGACGAACCGCCAGTCGGCGTGGGCGCTGCGGGTGTCCGCCGGCAGCGCGACCGTCCCGGTGCTCCGGCCCTCGGTGGCGAGCACCCGGCCGGTACCGCTGGCGATCCGGTAGCTCGTGCCGGCCCGTACCGGTGCCTGCGCCGGCGCGGTCGTGTCGATCGTGACGTTGGCGTACTCGCCGTCGGAGTGGTTGCAGGCGATCGAGCAGTACGACCGGAAGTCCCTGCCGACGATCGTGGTGCCGGTCAGCGTTGCGCTGTCGACGATCCAGCGGTACCAGGACTCGGAGGTGTAGTCGCCGGAGTCGCCGATCAGCCGCCACTTCTGCGTGCTCAGGTCGTCGGTGGCGTAGAACCGTTGCGGCTCCGGGCCGCTGGTGCGCTCCGGCTCGCCGATGTAGAGGCCGAGGTAGGCGTCGTAGACGATGTTCATCACGAACAGCTTCGACTTCGGCGGCAGCTTTCCGTCCGCCACCTGCTGGGTCGGGTTGCCGGTGTTGGCCGGGTCGTAGTCCCGGTCCGGCGGCGTGTAGCCGTTCGGGTTGTCCCCATCGACCGGCACCATGTTGCTTTCCCTGCCGCCGACGCCGGGCTGCGACCAGTGCCCGTCGTACCACTTTCGCCACGTGCCGGTGGCCATCTTGCCCGAGATCGGCGCCCGCGCAACGTGTTGCAGGTCGACGTCCGCGCCGCCGGCGCCCTTCTTCGGTACGACCCGGGAGCCGTAGTACAGGTAGAAGTAGCCGGAGGCGGGGTCGACGAACAGCCGCGGATCGCCGTCGCCGTAGTAGAAGGACTGGTTCGGGAACGCGGTCGTGTCACCGCGCTTCGTACTGTACGGGGAGGTGACCGCGTGGCCCTCGATGCTCCACGTCTTCCCGTGGTCGTGCGAGACCGTGTAGTCCAGCGCGTCGTAGTGCGAGAACGAGTACGCGCCGAACGGCTCCGGGGTGAACTCGTTGTGCACGATGCCGTACCAGTCGCCGGTGTCCGGGTCGACCCAGGTACCGACCAGGTCGCAGTAGTTCTTCTGCGCGTACCCGGAGCCGGCCGGTGCGTACGTCGACTCCGTGCCGGTCGGGCTGTTGTTGCAGCGCCAGGTGGTGTCGTTGTTGGCGTCGGCCGGGTTGTCCGGGTTCACCGCGTCGGACAGGCTGGCGTCCCGGCTCGCGTGGTCGAAGTCGGTACCGGTGTAGAACTCCCAGTACCGCGGGTCGTTGGCGCCGTAGAGCGCCGCCGACTGCTGGAAGTGGAACGTGCCGTCGCTGTCGATGAACGCGCTCGCCGGCGTGTCCGTCGGGTACCGGTAGACGCCGGTCGAACCGATCGTGACGGTGTACTGCGCGGGCTGGTCGGCCGCCGCGGGCGTGCCGAGGCCGGCGGCGACGGTCAGTGCGGCGGCGGCGACCGCCACCGGCGCCGCCAGCGCGCGTCGTCGGGTCTGTCGGGAGAGGGGCACGGTTGGCTCCTTCCGGCCAACGGGCTGTCGTCGCGCGGCCGACGGTGGCCGTACGGGGACAAGTCCCGATCCGTACGATTTATTTTCGCTAAGGTTATAACTAACTCGCCCAGGGTCAATACCCTGAGCCTTTGCTCTGCTTACTCATGGGAAGCAGCTCCGCTTCCTATCCGGAAGCAGAGCAAAGGACACCAACGACACACCGTGGAGGTGCCGTGCTCACGGCAGGCAGCGGTACGGGCAGCGGCGACGCCGCCGCCCGCGGTGCGATCCGGCGCAACAACGTCAGCGTGGTGCTGCGCCACCTGCGCCGCGGCGCCCGGTCCCGGACCGAGATCTCCCGCGACCTCGGCCTGCCCAACTCCACCGTGTCCAAGCTCGTCGGCGAGCTCGTCGAGCTCGGCCTGGTCACCGACGACGAGCGGCGCCGGGCCGGCGGCATCGGCCGGCCGCACCAGGCCGTCGCGCTGCGCACCGGCGCCCGCTGCGGGCTCGGCGTCGAGATCAGCGTCAACTACATCCGGGTCATCGCCCTCGACCTGCCCGGCGACGTGGTGCTCGACGACCGGGCACCGGTCGAGCAGGACCGGCGGGACCACCACGCCACCCTCGACCTCGCCGCCGATCTCGTCGCCGCCGCGCTCACCGCACTGCGCGCCACCGGTACCGCGGTCACCGGGGTCACCGTCGCCACGCCCGGCCACGTCGACCGGGACACCGGCGTCGTCCGGCTCGCCACCAACCTCGGCTGGTCCGGCGTACCGGTCGCCGCCGAGCTGGCCGACCGCCTCGGCCCGGACGCCCCGCCGGTACGGGTGGACAACGACGCCCGCCTCGGCACCGTCGCCGAGCACCGGGTGGCACACGTACCGAGCCTGCTGTACCTCACCGGCGAGGTCGGGGTCGCCGGCGGCATCGTCGTGGACGACACGCTGGTCCTCGGCGCCGCCCACGCCGCCGGCGAGCTCGGCCACATGCCGCTCGACCCGCGCGGCGCCGCCTGCCCGTGCGGCCAGCGCGGCTGCTTCGAGACGATGGTCGGCCTCGGCACCTTCCTGTCGTACGCGGCCGACGCCACCGACCCGCTCCGCGACCAGCACCGTGATCTGGAGGAGCGGCTCGCGCTCGGCACCGCGCGGGCGGCCGCCGGCGACGCCCGTACGATCCGGGCGATCGACCGGATCGCCGCCGACCTCGGTCTCGGGCTCGGGCTGCTGGTCAACGTGCTGGACCCCGCGGTGGTGGTGCTCGGCGGCTACTTCAGCCACCTCGGCGAGGCGCTGCTGTCCCGGGTCCGCGCCGAGGTCACCGGACGGGTACTCGCGCCGCACGCCGGTGGCTGCGACGTCCGGCTGTCCCGGCTCGGGTTCACCGCCGCCGCCCGCGGCGCCGCCGAGACCGTCCTGGACGACGTCTTCACCGATCCCGCCAGCTTCGCCGTCCCGATCCCCTGACCGCCGCGCCGCCGGTCAGGATCCGACGGACCCCTGCCGCTTGCCGTCGGTCCGGCCGGATGCGTGGTGCTGGTCCGGGGGCGAGGCCCCGGGCGTGCGCGAGCTTCCGCGCCCGGGTGCCGAGCCAGGAGGTCAGCGGGCGGAGAGCTGGCCGATCCGCAGCGGGTTGCCGAACGGATCGCGCAGGCCGAAGTCGGTGCCGTAGTCGCGCTCCACCGGCTCCTCGGTGATGTCCACGCCGCGCTCCCGCAGCGTCGCGTGCGTCTTCCGGACGTCCTCGGTGGTGAAGATCGTGACGCCCATGGCGCCCTTGGTGACCAGCTCCCGCAGCTGCGCCGCGGTGGCCTCGTCGTGCGCCGGCGGGCCGGGCTTGACCAGCAGCAGCTCGCGGTCGGGCTGGCCGGGCACGTTGACCGTCAGCCAGCGCATGAACCCGAGGTCGGCGTCGGTCTTCACCTCCAGGCCGAGCTTGCCGACGTAGAAGTCGAGCGCCTCGTCCTGGTCCAGCACGTAGATCTCCGAGATCGTCATCGCGTTGAGCATCGGAACCCTCCCGTAACGGTGTGTCGAGTTCTGCCGACGCTACCGACGATCCGCCCCGCGTACTTCTCCAAAACGACTCGGTCGCAGCCACGACCGGGCGAAGCAGCCCGGTACGTCGATCGGTGCCGACCGCCGGCGGTACGCGCTGGGCGGCTCGCCGGTGATCTCGCGGAAGGTGCGGCTGAACGTACCGAGGCTGGCGAAGCCGACCTCGAAGCAGACCTCGGTGATGCTGCGATCGGACTCCCGCAGCAGGAACATCGCCCGCTCGACCCGGCGCCGTTGCAGGTACCGGTGCGGCGTCTCGCCGAACACCGCGCGGAAGGTGCGGATGAAGTGCGGCGCCGAGACGTGCGCGATCCGGGCCAGCGTCGGGATGTCCAACGGTTCCGCGTAGTGCGCGTCCATCGCGTCCCGGGCCCGCAGCATCGCCAGGTTGCGCCGCTCGTTCTCCCGACTCACCACCCCATCACACCATCCCCGGCGGTGGGCGGGCGATCGTCGCGTCGGTGCGGCGGGTGGTCGTCGATGTTGCGGACGGTGGCGCGCTGCCCCAGGATCACGCGCCACCGCGAGGCGTGCCTACTGCTCGCCGTTGGCCTTGCGAACCTGGCTCGGCAGCGTGAACAGGTCGATCAGCAGGCCGATGCCCACCCAGCCGAGGGTGAAGATGTAGCTGACGCCGCGGCCGGTCTTGCCCAGGTAGAACTGGTGCACGCCGAGGAAGCCGAAGAAGAACCACAGCAGGTACGCGACGCCGACCGACTTGGTGCCGGCCGTCGCGGGGGCGGCCGAGGGGGTAGCCTGCGGCGTCTGCGTTGCCTGATCCATCGATGTATCCCTTCAGGGGTCGAATCGCCCGGCACCGCGCCGGGAGATGGCACAGGGTACACACAGCGTCAACACACACAACGTCCGCCGGAAGGCATCACAGAGTCATATCCCGGGCAGGTCTACGGACAGCACGACGATCCGCTCGCGCACGCCGGCTGTACCCGGAAGTACGCGTGGGCAGCCGACCCGGGTCGACTGCGAGCAGCGGTACCCGACATCCGGTGTTTTCGGCCGTTTGCCGGTGCCGGCACCCGCCCGCGCCGATCCTGGAGAGGTACCCGCGCTTTCGGGGAGGCGACGTGGACATGTTCGAGGCGGCCGACCTGAGCCGCCTGGCGGCGTTCGACGACGAGATCGGCGTGCTCTCGCTGTACGCCACGGTCGAACCGGGGTCGGCGGTAGGGCAGACCCGGATGCGCAGCACGCTCAGCGCGCTGCGCCGGGACCTCGCCGAGCACGCCGACCGGGACTGGGCCGCTCGCGCCGAGGCGAGGCTGGACGAGCTGGAACAGCCGATCGCCGATCTTCTCGATCCGACCGAGGCCGGACTCGGCCGGATGATGTTCGCGCAGCTCGGCGGCGACGCGCTGCAGACCGCCTGGATCCAGCGGCCCGTCGGCGACGTCGCCGTCGTCGAGTCGAACGCGTACCTGTGGCCGCTGCTCGCCGCGATCGAACCGGCCGCGCCGGCCGGCGTCGCCCGCGTCGGCCGGGACGGTGTGCGGCTGTTCGACTGCCGCTACGGTGTCGCCGAGGAGCTGAACTCCGTCTCGTTCAACCTGCCCGGCGCCACCACGTCCGGCGAGCCGCGCTCCGACGTGCCCACCCTGTCGCGCGCCGGCATCCACCCCGACCGGTACGCGCAGCGGGTCGAGGAACACCTCGCCAAGTACCTGCGGCATGCCGCCGGCACCGTCGGCGAGCACGCGCAGCAGCGCGGCTGGCAGACCCTGGTACTGGTGGGCGACCCGCGGCTGACCCGCATCCTCGCCGAAGCCCTGCCGCCAGACCGGGACCGGACCGAGCTCGACGCCGTCCTGGACCCGGACCTGACCCCGACCGAGGTGCTCGACTTCGTCACCCCCACGCTGACCGAGGCGCGCACCCGGCGCGAGGCGGCCGCGGTACAGCGGGTGGCCGACCTGGCCCGCGCCGGCGGCAACGGGGTGCTCGGGCTCGCCGACACGGTGTCGATGCTGCAGGACGGCCGGGTCGAACGGCTGCTGCTCGACGCGGCCGGCGGCTGGAGCCCCGAGGACGCCGTCGACGCCGGCGCCCCGCCCACCGCGGTACTGCTCGCCGGCGAGGGCACCGCGAGCGAACTTGCCGAGGGCATGGTCGAACTGGCGCTGTCCCGGGGCGGCGCCGTCACCCTGCTCGAGGGCGCTGCGGCCGCCGAGCTCGCCGACCGCGACGGCATCGCCGCCCTGCTCCGCTGGTGATCCCTGTCCCGGTGCGGTGAACGGGACTCTCGGCTGCTGAACGACCGGACCCGCGACGACCACCCGTCCGGCCGGCGGCTGGGCCACCGCCCCGACGCGGGCCAGGCGGCCTTGCCGCGCATCGTGACCAAGGCCGGGCGGCGGGTCAGGCGGCCGCACCGAACATCGCCACCAGGCCGGCGGGGGCGTCCGGTGCCAGGCAGAGGGCCATGCCCTGGGCGGAGCCGTCGGCCGCCTCGGCCGACCGCGGGAACATGCCCGCCTCGTACGCGGCCAGCGCCGCCTCGGCGTCGTCCCGGTGCGCGGCGAGCGCCTCGCCCAGCTCGGCGCCGTCCAGCATCGCGTTGTTCGCGCCCTCCCCGGCGAACGGCGACATCAGGTGCGCGGCGTCACCGAGCAGGGTCACGCCCGACACCCGGGACCAGCGGTGACCGGCGGGCAGCCCGTACAGCGGGCGGGGAACGAGCGGGCCGTCCGCCTCGGCGACCAGCGCCCGCAGGCCGTCGGACCAGTCGGTGAAGTGTGCCAGTACGGCGTCCTGCACGGCCGGACGGTCGGCGAAGTCGATGCCGTCGGCCCAACCCGCCGGTACCGGCAGCGCCGCGTAGACGTGCAGGCTGCCGTCGGTCTCCCGGTGTGCCAGCAGCCCCGTGCCGTCGCCGAGCGCGAACAGCGAACCGCGGCCGGCCATCGCGGCGGCGGCCGGATGACGCGTGTCCGCGTCGTGCAGGTCGATCTCGACGAACGTGACGCCGAGGTAGTCCGGCGTCGCCGCGGACAGCCGCGGCCGTACCTTCGACCACGCCCCGTCCGCGCCCACGACCAGGTCGGCGAGCACCGTCGACCCGTCGGCGAACACCACCTCGTGCCGACCGTCGTCCCGGCTTCGCACCGCGGACACCTTGGCGTTCCACCGGATCGACCCGGGCGGCAGCGAGTCGAGCAGCAGCTCGCGCAGCTGCCCGCGGTCGACCTCGGGACGACCGTTGCCTCCGCCGTCGGCGTGCCGCACGGTGCCGTGCCGGTCGCGGACGATGGTCGCGTCGCCGCCCGGCAACACGATCCGCCGGAACTCGTCGAGCAGGCCGGCGGCCCGCAGTGCGCGCTGCCCGGACTCCTCGTGGATGTCGAGCATGCCGCCCTGCGAGCGAGCACCCGGCCCGGGCTCCTGGTCGTACACGGTGGCGGCGATGCCGTGCACCGCGAGCACCCGGGCCAGCGTCAACCCGCCCAGCCCGCCGCCCACGATCGCGATCTCGCGCTGCCCGCCGCCGGTTTCCGTTGTGGCCATGACGATTCCTCCCTGTGATGTGCGTCGATCCGCGGGTCGATGCGTGCGCCGGCCGGTCATTCCGGCAGCGCAGTGTGTGCGATGCCGTGGATCAGGACGCGGAAACCCCAGCCGAGGCGGTCCTCCGCCGTGCCGGACAGCAGCGCCTGCCCCAGCGCCGCGAGCTGCGGGTACGTGTCGGCGGACGCGCCCTGCACGGCGCCGGTCAACGCGTCCCACTCCCGGTTCGCCTCGGCCGAGGCGTCCCGGTCGCTCTGCTCGGCGGCCGTCGCGGTACCGAACTGCAGCAGCACGTCCACGCCCCACGCGGCCTGCGGCCCCGGCACGCCACCCTCGGCGAGCAGCCCGAGCACCCTCTCCACCAGTCGCAGGTAGTGCGGCCCGCTCGGCCGGGCGGACAGCGCCGCGCGGGCCAGACTCGGCTGCGCGAACAGCAACGCGGTGTAGTCGGTGAGCAGCCCGACGAGCCGCTCGTCCCACCGGCCGGCGCGCACCGGAGCCAGCTCGCCCAGCAGCTCGTCCAGCACCGCGGCGTGCAGCTCGGCGGTGTTGCGCACGTACACGTAGAGCGAGGCGGGGCCGGTGTCGAGCTCCTGCGCCAGCCGCCGCATCGTCACCCGGGCCAACCCCTCGGCCCGCATCAGCCGTACCGCAGTCGCCACGATGCCGCCGCGTGTCAGTGCCGGCTTGGCCGGCCGCTCCCGCCTGCTCCGCGTTCCCTCATCCGCCATGCCTCCACGATAACGAACATGTTCGTTACGAACAAGTTCGTGGCGAACGTGTTCGTTCCCACGGCTCATCTGCCCGCAACTGTTCGGTGTCGCCCGGCTCGCGACGCTGAGCGGAACGTCCTGACCGGCGTCGTTCGGCGGGCGCGAGACTGTCATGCTGGGCCGGTGACGAAATCGCCGGTGACCGACGAGCCGGTCGACGCCGGGCCCGACCGGCGCACGCTGCGCGCCGAGGTACTGCTCGTACTGGCCGTCTCGCTCGGCCAGTCCGGGGTGTACGCGCTGGTGAACCTCATCGGCAAGCTCACCGCGAGCAAGGCGCTCGCCGACCAGAGCGCCACCCTCAACGCCTCCCAGGCGCCGGGACGGCCGTGGCTGGACCTCACGTACCAGCTGCTCGGCATCGCGTTCGCGGTCGTACCGGCACTGCTCGCGATGCACCTGCTCGGCCGCTCCGGCCGGCCCGCCAGCCGAACCCTCGGTCTCGACCTGCGCCGCCCGGTGTTCGACCTGAGCGCAGGCGCCGGCGTCGCGCTCGCCATCGGCATCCCCGGCCTCGGCCTGTACTTCGCCGCCCGCGCGCTCGGCCTCGCCGCCAATGTCGTACCGTCCGCGCTGCCGTCGGTGTGGTGGGCGATCCCGGTCCTGATCCTGTCGGCGATCCAGAACGCCGTGCTCGAAGAGGTCGTCGTGCTCGGCTACCTGATCACCCGGCTGCGCGAGCTCGGCTGGCGGCTGCCGGCCGTGGTGGTCACCAGCGCGCTGCTGCGCGGTTCGTACCACCTCTACCAGGGGTTCGGCGGCTTCGTCGGCAACGCGATCATGGGCGTGCTGTTCGCGCTGTTCTTCCTCCGGGTACGCCGGGTCGCCCCGCTCGTGGTCGCCCACAGCCTGCTCGACATCGGCGCCTTCGTCGGGTACGCCCTGCTCCACGGGCGCGTTTCCTGGCTCTGACCAGCGCCCGAACGGCCGGCGAACCACGACGCGCCGGATGCCCTTTGCCCGCTGCCGTCGCCGCCCTGTATTCTCGACCACCGACGGTCGGTACCCGGCCGTCCTGGGAGGCTTCGCCTAGTCTGGTCTATGGCGCCCGCCTGCTAAGCGGGTTTCGGGCTACAACCCGATCCGGGGTTCAAATCCCCGAGCCTCCGCCACTGAACAGCGAAAACGCCGCCCGAGCCCAGCACGGCTCCGGGCGGCGTTTCGCGCTTCAGGCAGCGTCCGGTCTCAGTTCCAGTCTCATTCGAGCCCTGTCCGATCCTGCCCGTCCCGTGCTGGTACCCCGTCGTGGCGAAGCCCCCGTACGTGAGTATTGACGGGACTTATGATTGGTCATAACGTAAGTGTGGTGATGGGTCGGATGATCGCGAGCACCACCGATCTGGGGCGGTGGAACGCCGAACGCGTGCTCGAGGTGCTGTACGACCGGCGGCCCTACAGCAACGCCGAACTCGTGCGGTCCACCGGGCTGTCCCGGTCGACGGTCGAACGTGCGGTGGACCTGCTGGTCGCGCAGGGCGTGGTGGCCAAGTCCGAGCCGGTGGCGCTGGTCAGCGGCCGCCCGGCAGCCCTGTACCGGCTGCGGCCGACGTTCGGCTACGTGCTGGCGCTGGACGTTGGCGCGCACACGGTGCGGGCCCGGCTCGACGACCTGGCGGGGCCGCAGGTCGAAGCCGGCACCTTCGTCGGAGTGGGCGCGCCACCCGAGCCGGTGAGCATCGATCCGGATGCGCCGGCCGAGGGGCGGCTGCGGGTTCTCACCGAGATCGCGGACCGGGCCCTGGAGATGGCCGGGGTGGCTCGGCCGGACGTGCGGGCGGTGACGGTCGGCACGCCTGGCATCGTGGACGCCGCCGGCGTGATCAAGTCCTGCCAGGTGATCCGGTCCGGCGACTGGGTCGGCGACCGGCTGCGGAACCTGGTCCGTGACCGGTTCCCCGGGGCGCGGGTGAGCGTGGACAACGACGCCAACCTGGCCGTACTGGGCGAGCAGCGGTTCGGGGTGGCTGGCGACGCCGAGGACGTGGTCGTGGTGCTGGCCGGCCGGCGCGTGGGTTTCGGCATCGTGCACAGCGGCGGGCTGCACCGCGGTGCGCACCACCAGGCCGGGGAGGCGGCCAACGTCGACGACTCCGGCTGGGGCCGGGCGAGCCGGTGGTTGTACGAGCACGACGGCGAGTTGGTCGGCATGTTCGCCGCGGCGGCGGCCGGGGAACCGGCGGCGGTGACGCGGGTGGCGCAGCTCGCCGATCTGTTGGGGCGGGCGATGGCCGAGATCGTGCACACGCTCGACCCCGAGCTGATCGTGCTGGGCGGGGCGGTGGCGCTGGCCGGGGCCACGATCCTGGATCCGCTGCGGGAGCGCTTCAAAGCCGCCTGCCAGGGCATGGAAACGCCGGAGCTGGCGCTGTCGGCCCTGGGACGGCAGGCCGTGCTGCTCGGTGCGGCCGAACACGGCCGGCGCGAGGTGTTCGCGCACCTGCTCGACGAGGCGCTGCCGCAGTTGCCGGCGGCGACGGCGAGGTGGCGGTGAGGCGGGCACGAGCCTGGTACGGGAGGAATGCCCGGGACCGATCGAGGTGGGTCACGAGGACGCCACCCAGGAGACCGAACGGTAGGGAAGCCGATGACCAGCAAGAGAACGACCAGCAACGACTCGCCGGACGAGCGGCGGCGGCCCGACGATCAGGAGCGCCGGATCGCCGAGGCGACGATCCGTGCGATGTCGGCGCCCTCGGTCGGTGCGACCGCGGTCCGGATGGCCGCGATCGTCTCGTCGCTGCGGTGAGGGCCCGGCGCGGTGCGGAGGCGCGGACGGGGCATCTCCCGGAACGGGGTGAGGTGCCGTCAGCTGATGCCGAGAACGGGTAGGCACTCCTCGACGCCGGCCAGTTCGATGTCGTCGCGGCGGCGCGGTTCCCAGGCTTCGCGGGTGAGTCGCCACTGCTGGATCCGTGCCGGCTCACCGCGGCGGGTGTCCCAGTCGGTACCGTTCGGTTCGTACCCGAGCGCGCGAGAAACCCGGTTGGATGCCTCGTTGTCGACGAACGCGTCGCTGCCGGCCTCGTGGGCGCCCAGCCCGGCGAAGGCCAGGTGCAGGATCGCCGCCCGCATCTCCTTGCCGAGGCCCTCTCCGCGGCGGCCGGGGGCCAGCCAGGAGAAGCTGGAGACCGTACCGAACCGGGTGAAGTTCGTGCTGGTGAGGTCCTGCATGCCGACCGGCTCACCGTCCACGAGCACGGCGAAGTACAGCCGCCACGAGTCCGGGCTGACCCGGCCGCGGCCGCGCCAGATGCTGCGCAGCCATTGCCATTCGCGTTCGGGACTGTCGGCGTAGAACGAGATCGGATCGTCGAACGGCAGCGGCTCGGTGTCGGCGATCCCGGCCCGTACCAGCGGTACCAGGCGTTCGAGCAACTCGTCGCAGGCGCCCGCCAGCGTCAGCCGCGGCGTGCGGATCTCGACGTTGAGCGGCGGATAGGTGTGGGCCACGTCCGGACGGTAACCGTCCCACCCGCCCCACGGCATCCGCTTTTGGTCACCCGCCCGGCCGCTGCTGCGGCGCCGAACCCGCGGCGGTACGACGTCCGGTCGAGCTTCGGGTCGGCATCGGGGCCCGGCGGGCGGGGCGCTGTCGGGGTCGAGCGTCTCGGCGTCGCGGCCCGCGCCGCCGCTCAGTCGGTGGTGAACTGCGACAGGTGTGCCTGGAGCTGTTGGCTCACGCGGTCGAGCAGGGCGTCCTTGGTGGGGCTGGAGTACGACATCGTCGGGTCGGGGTAGACGACGACGTCCAGGCGTTCGCCGGCGGCGGAGACCACGGACAGCCCGGCCGCCCGGCGTGCCGTGTTGATGCGTACGGTGGCCGGCTCCACCCGCGCGCCACGGCTGGGGAAGCTCTGCAGGCGCACCGGTTGGCGCAGCCCGACCTTCCACAGCGAGACGGCGTGCCGGTCGGCGGCGAGGACGAACCCGGCCGAGCTGCGCAGGCCGAGCGTCGGGCGGCACAGGAACGCGAGCCCGTCGCGGCGCAGATCGGCCAGCATTGTGCGCTGGTTGCGCACCATCCGGCGCCCGTACGCCACCAGCGCGAACACCAGCAGCGCGAGCAGCGCCAGCAGCACGATCAGGATCGGTAGCAGGCGCAGGAAGAGGTGCATGAAGGGACGGTAGACCCGACCGGCAAGTCTGCGGTGCCCCGCTGCGAGCGGCGAGCCGGCGGTGCGTCGCTTCGAGCGAGCCTGCGGTGCCCCGCTGCGACCGGGTGAGCCGGCGGTGTCCCGCTGCGAGCGGCGGGGCGGCGGTGGTCCGGCGACCGTCAGGGCAGGCGTTCGAGGAGCTGGGGCGACCGTCAGGGCAGGCGTTCGAGGAGCTGGATCGTCACCGTGTCGCCGGTGGTCTTGCCGATGGCCTGCTCGTGCCGTCGTGAGGGCAGACGACCGCGGGCACCGAAACTCACCGGTACGCGGGGCTGACGAGACGCAGATCCGGAAGTGCTGCGTCCGGAATCTGGTTTAGCGTCGGCGGCATGACTGAGACGAGCGAGTTGACCCCGCGCCCGTTCACCGCCACGCCCGGCGAGATCGAGGCGTTGCTCGGTGCGATGTACCGGAACCGGCGGACGTTCGCCTGGAAGACCGGCGGGCTGGACGCCGCCGCGATGCGGCGCACCCTCGGGCCGTCCACCCTCACCCTCGGTGGGCTGGTCAAGCACCTGGCCCTGGTGGAGGACCACTACTTCACCCACCTGCTGCTGGGCGAGGACTACCCGGCGGTCTGGGCGCCGATGGCCACGAACGGCGACTGGCCCTGGACCTCGGCCGCGGACGACTCGCCGGCGGAGCTGCGGGCGCTGTGGCTCGCGGCGGTGGCGCGCTCGGAGGCCGCGGTCGACCGGGTACTCGCCGAGCACGACCTGGACCACCGGCTCGCCCTGTCCGACGGCCCGGAGACGCTCAACCTGCGCCGGGTGCTCGTCGACCTGATCGAGGAGTACGCCCGGCACACCGGCCACGCCGACCTGATCCGAGAGTCCATCGACGGCCTCGTCGGCGAGGACGCCCCGTAGTAGCGACCCGTTCGCGCACGTGCTCGGTGATGCGGTCGGATGGTGGTATGTCCGGGACTGTTCGGCGAGCCGTTGGCGGTCGGTGACGGCCTCGATCTCGGGGACGGCTGGTGGTACCTCCCGTACGGCCGGGGTCAGCGGGGGCGTAGTCGAGGCGGGAGAACGGCCAGGCGGTGGTGAGCCAGTCGCTGACCACGCGGTACAGGTCGGCGTCGAGGTCGGCGTGGTCGGCCCGGACCCAGGAGGCGACGTCAACCGTGCCGGGTTCGGTACGCGAACCGTAGATGTAGACGCAGCCGATCACGTCGCCGTCCGGTACCGACAGCACGGTGTAGGTGAAGCCGACCCGGCGGGCGAAGTCGTCGGCGTGCCGGCGCAGGTCGCCGAGGTTCGCCTCCAGGGTCATGCCGTCGGCCGGCGGCCAGGAGCCTTGCTCGAAGCCGGGCGTGGCGCGGATGTGGTCGATGCTGCCGGTCCACGCGGCGTGGTCGGACGCGTTGTGTTGCGGCCCGAGCGGTTCGAGCCGGTACCGGTCGGTCGCCGGCGGCTGCGGGATGGGGAAGTCGTCCGGTACGAGCGGCTGTCTGTCGGTCACCGCGGCAGGCTAGCGCGCCCGGCGCACCGGTTTCCGGCGATTTTCGCGACCGCGATACACCGGGTAGGACCTGATCGCCGCGCGGATGAATGCCGCCGCGCCGGGCCCGATCCCGGCGCCGCACCGCGTCCCGGTTCGCTTCGCCGGAATCAACCCTCGGCGAGTCGACGCAGGGCGAGTTCGGTGAGCAGGTCGGCGCCGTCGTCGAGGACGTCGTCGGCGAACACCACGTCGCCGGCGTGGTTGCTCGCCGAGTCGGCGGGTGCCGTCCCGGCCGGCGCCGCCCCCAGCAGCACGAACGCGCCCGGTACCGCGTCGAGCAGGTACGCGAAGTCCTCGGAGGCGGCGAGCGGGTGCGGCATGGTGTGCGCCCGGTCCGGGCCGAACAGGTCCGTCGCGGTGTCGAGCGCGAGCTGCGTCGCGGCGGCGTCGTTGACGGTCGGCGGGTGTACCGGGACCGGCTCGACGGTGACGGTCAGGTCGTGCGCGGCGGCGATCCCCTGGTACAGCCGGGTCAGCCGGTCGAGCACGGTGCGGCGCGACTCGGCGGAGAACGAGCGGATCGACAGTTCCAGCTCGGCGGTCGCCGGGATCACGTTGCGCCGGGTACCGGCATGGATCGTGCCGACCGTGACGACGACCGGCTCGAACACGTCGAAGCCGCGGGCCACCAGCGCCTGCGTGGCGGTGACCATCTCGCACGCCGGCGGGATCGGGTCCCGGGTGCGGTGCGGGGTGGAGGCGTGGCCGCCGCGGCCGCGGACGGTGACCCGCATCCCGTCGGAGGCCGCCATGATCGGTCCGGGCCGGGTGGCGACCACCCCGTGCGGTACCACGTCGCCGAACACGTGCAGCGCGTAGCAGGCGACCGGCCGGCGACCGGCCGCGGTGAGCAGCCCTTCGGCGAGCATCGTGCGAGCGCCGCCGTGCCCCTCCTCGCCGGGCTGGAAGCAGAACAGCACGTCGCCGGCGAGCTCGTCGGCCCGTGCCGCCAGCCGGTGCGCCGCACCGACCAGCATCGCGGTGTGCAGGTCGTGCCCGCAGGCGTGCATCGATCCGTCCACAGTGGACTTGTAGGGCACGTCGGCGGTCTCGGTGACCGGCAGCGCGTCCAGGTCGGCACGCAGCAGCACCACCGGACCGCCGGTACGGGCGCCGCCGCGCAGGACCGCGACGACCGAGGACAGCTCGCGCCCGGTCCCGACCTCCACCGGCAGCCCGGCCAGCGCGTCGAGGACGACGCGCTGGGTGCGGGGCAGCCGCAGCCCGATCTCGGGATGCCGGTGCAGGTCGTGCCGGAGCCGCGTCAGGTTCATACTTCGAGCGGCTTCTTCGCCGTCTCGGCCAGGAACAGGTACACCACGAAGGACACCGCGCACAGCAGCGCGATGTAGTACGGGAAGAGCCCGGCGTTGCCCAGCGACTTGAACAGCGTGCCCACGTACGGCGCGGTCCCGCCGAACAGCGCCACCGCCAGCGAGTACGGGAAGCCGATGCCGCTGGCGCGGACCCGGGCCGGGAAGACCTCCGCGTTGATCGCCGCCGCGATCGAGGTGTACCCGGTCAGCAGGATCATGCCGACCAGCGTGATCGCCAGCATCACCCCGAACGAGTTCGTCAGCAGCATCAGCAGCGGCACGGTCAGGATCGCGAAGCCGGCGGAGAACACCAGCAGCATCGGCTTGCGGCCGATCCGGTCCGACAGCATCCCGCCGAGCGGCTGGATCAGCGCGAAGAACGCCAGCGCGATCGTGGACACGATCAGCGACTCGCCCTTGTCGAACCCGACGTTCTGCTGCGCGTAGGTCGGCAGGTACGCGGTCCACGAGTAGTACGCGATGGTGCCGCCGATGGTGATCCCGACGATCAGCAGCGACTGCTTCGGGTGCCGGACGATCGCTTCGTAGAAGCGCGGCCGGTCGGTCGCGGCGACCTGCTTGGTCTCCCGCACGCCGCGGCGCAGCCACAACCCGAACAGCGCGAGTACCGCGCCGAGCAGGAACGGGATCCGCCAGCCCCAGCCGGTCATGGCGTGCTCCGACAGCACGCCGACGAGCAGCGCGGACAGGCCGGACGCGATCAGCTGGCCGATGGTCGTCGACACGTACTGGAAGCTGGAGAACAGGCCGCGGCGGCGCGGCCCGGCCGACTCGACCAGGAACGTGGTGGACGCCGCGAACTCGCCGCCGATCGACAGCCCGGAGATCAGCCGGGCGAGGACGAGGATGATCGGCGCCAGCACCCCGACCTGGGCGTAGCTCGGCACGATGCCGACCAGCAGGCTGCCGAACCCCATCAGCAGGATCGTCACGGTCAGCGCGGTCCGCCGGCCGAACCGGTCGGCCACGCTACCGAGCAGCAACCCGCCGACCGGCCGCATGAAGAACCCGACCGCGAACACGGCGAACGTGCTCAGCGCCGAGGTGATCGGGTTGTTGCTGGGGAAGATCAACGGGCCGAACGTGGTGGCCAGGAACGTGTAGGTGTACCAGTCGTACCACTCGATCGCGTTGCCGACCGACGCTGCGGCGACCTGCCGCAGGCGACCGGTGAGCCCGAGTGACAACGTCGCGGTCTCGCTCACGACCGTTCCTCCTCAACCGGAACGGTCATGCGGCACACAACCGCACGATGCGTTCGATCTCGACCATTCATGGGGGTGCCTCGATTCGTGGGGGTCGCCCGATCATTGCCCCGGCTACCCGAAGTCGGTCGCCAGAACGCAGGATCGAGCGCTAGCCTCGCCTCCTGATGCAGGATCTCGCCGATGCCGACCTGGCTCTGATCCATGCGCTGCAGATCGCGCCGCGGGCGCCCTGGGCGCTGCTCGGGGCGGTGCTCGGGGCCGACCCGGTGACCGTCGCGCGGCGCTGGCAGCGACTGTCCGCCGCCGGTGAAGCCTGGATCACCGGGTACGGGTCGGCCGCGCTGATGCGCCGCACCAGCCTGGCGCTCGTCGCGGTGTCCTGCCTGCCCGGCCGGCTGCCCGAGATCACCGCGCAGATCCTGGACGACCCGCACGCCGTCACGGTGGAGCACACCACCGGCAGCTGCGACCTGCTTCTCACGGTGTGGACGACCGGGCTCGCCGACCTGTCCGACTACCTGGTCGGCCGGTTGTCCCGGCTGCCCGGCATCACCGCCACCCGCACCACCATGGTCACCGACGTGTACGCGGAGGGCTCCAGCTGGCGCGTCGGCGTGCTCGACGCCGCGGATCGGGACCGGCTTCGCCGGGCGGCGCTGACCCGGGCGAGCGGCCTGGGTGAGCTGCGTACCGTGGACCGGCCGCTCGCGCTCGCGCTGGGCCGGGACGGGCGGGTGCCGTACTCGGAGCTGGCCGTCGCGGCCGGCATCACCGCGGCGACCGCCCGCCGCCGGGTGGCCCGGATGCTCGACGACGGCGTGCTGACCATCCGGTGCGAGCTCGCGCGGTACGCGTCGCACCGGCCGGTGTCCGCCACGTTGTGGGCGAACGTACCGCCGGGGGAGCTCGCCGCCACGGCCGCGGCGATCGCGTCGCGCCCGGAGGTGCGGCTGTGTGCGGCGGTGGCCGGTACCCAGAACCTGATCGTCACGGTGTGGTTGTCGGCGCTGGCCGACCTGCAGCGGCTGGAGATCAGCCTGTCCGCCCGGTTCCCGGGGCTGTCGATCGCCGAGCGGGCGATCGTGCTGCGCCACCACAAGCTCATGGGCCGGGTACTCGACGAGGCTGGCCGCGCGGTCCGGGCCGTCGACATGGACATCTGGCATCCGCCCACCGGCCGCCCGCCGACCGTCGCCCGACCCTGACCGGCTCCCCGGCGCGGCCGTGCGGCGCAGAACAGGGCGGTGCGGTGGGCCCCGCGGCAACCGTTCTCGCACGCCGCCAGCATGGGCGCCGCAACCATGGACCGGACGCGCCGGCTGCGCCGCTCGCAGGACGGCGGAACCTGCCGGTCATCCCGGCCGGCGGCGGGAGGGGAGCAGCAGTACGGGCAGCAGGGCCAGCGCGGTGCCGCCGATGGTCCACCAGAACGTGGTGCCGAACGCCGCGGCGTGCCCCGCGGTACCGGGGTGACCGGCGGCGGCGTGCACCAGCACGGCGGCGAGCACGGCGGTACCGAAGGAGCCGCCGAGCTGCTGCACGATCCGGATGGCGCTGCTCGCGTGCGGCACCTCGGCGGGCCCGAGCCCGTCGAACGCGGTCGCCATCACCGCGATCGTCACGGAGGTCAGCCCGGCGCCGCGGACCACCAGGGCGGCGCCCAGCAGTACCGGGTTGGGGTGCGCGCCGGCCCGCGCGAACGGGACCGTACCGGCGACGGTGAGCGCGGCGCCGGCGAGGATGATCGGCCGCGGGCCGATCCGGTCGACGAGCCGGCCGGCGAGCCGCCGCGGCAGCAGCGAACCGATCCCCTGCGGCGCCAGCAGCAGCCCGGCCACCAGCGCCGACGCGCCGCGGATCTGCTGGTAGTACAGCGGCAGCAGCAGCATCGCGCCGAACATGGAGACGCCGGCGAGGAACATCAGCCCGGCCGCGCCGGCGAACGTGCGGTGCCGGAACAGCCGCAGGTCGATCGCCGGTTCCCGCCGGCCGCGCAGCGCGTACGCGAGGTAGCCGGCGAGCAGTGCGGTCCCGGCGACCAGCGGTACCAGCGTGCGCGGTGCGCCGAAGCCCTGCGTGCCGGCGGTGGACAGCCCGTACATCAGGGCGGCCAGCGCGGGGGACAGCAGGGCCAGCCCGGCGAGGTCCAGGTGCGTGCCGGGGCGTGCGGCGTCGTCGCGGGGCAGCGCGCGGGCCGCGAGCGCGATCGCGACCAGCACGATCGGTACGTTGACGAAGAAGACCCAGCGCCAGTTCAGGCCGGTGACGATCAGGCCGCCGAGCACCGGGCCGAGGATGGGTACGACGACGGCCGGGGTGCTGACGGTGGCCATCAGGGTGCCGAGCGGCCGGCCGCCGGCGGCGCGGACCAGCAGCGTGGTCAGCAGCGGCTGGATCAGCCCGCCGCCGAGCCCCTGGAACACCCGGAACGCGATCAGGCTGCTGACGTTCCAGGACAGGCCGGCGGCGATCGAACCGAGCAGGAACACTACGAGGGCGGCGAGCCACATCCGGCGGGCGCCGTACCGCGCGACGAGCCAGCCGGACAGCGGGATGGCGACGGCGAACGCGAGCAGGTAGCCGGCGACGATCCACTGCACGGTGGCGACCGGCGCGCCCAGTTCGCGGCCGATCCGGTCGAGGGCGACGTTGACGATCGTGGTGTCCAGCAGCGGCGCGATGCCGCCGACGATCAGTACCCAGGCGAGCCGGTGCAGCCGCCGGTCGTCGGCGACCTCCGTCGTCGTCATGCCGCCCACCTCCATAAGGAACGCACGTCTCTAATGTCGGACGATACATTCAAGGAACGGTCGTATCTAGGGGGTACCGGGGTGACGAGCGGATCACGCCGACGCGGCGCCGTGCTGGAGGACGCGATCCTCACCGCCGCCTGGGACGAGTTCGCCGAGGTCGGGTACGCGAACCTGACCATGGAGGGCGTCGCCGCCCGCGCCGGGACCGGCAAGGCGGTGATCTACCGGCGCTGGCCGAGTCGGGCGCAGCTGATGGTCGCCGCCATGCGCCGCCGGGTCGTCCCGCTCGCCGAGGACATCCCCGACACCGGCTCGCTGCGCGAGGACCTGCTCGTCGTGCTGCGCCGCGCCGCCGGCCGGTACCGGGAACTCGGGCACGACCTGATGCACGGGCTGATCGCCGAGTTCCCGCACGTGCAGAGCGAGATCTTCGAGGCGGAGCCGAGCTGGACGATGACCGTCCTGCGGCACGCCGCGGACCGCGGCGAGATCGACCTGTCCCGGATCACGCCGCGGATGGCGCGGCTGCCGATGGACCTGGTCCGGCACGAGATGGTGGTCACCCACGCCCCGGTGCCCGAATCGGCGCTGGTCGAGATCGTCGACGACCTCGTGCTCCCGCTGTTCACCCGCTGACGCCAGCCCGCAGGGCGCCGGCCGTACGGGCTGCCCGGGGGTGCGGGTGCGGCCCGCCGGCGTCCGGGACGGGTGGGTGCCAGGCCCGGCGTCGGCTCCGGAGCGCGCGACGGCGCCGGAACCGGGTGGGATGGCCCACGCGGGCATGACAGGACCGGGCGGCTAGGTTAGGCTCGCCTTATCTGTCGGCCCGGCCCGGGTCGGTCCGTGCGCTCGGGAGGATGAGTGGTCGCCGCACCCGCGCTGTCCGCCGCCGGCCTTGCGGTCGGGTACCCGCAGCGGTGCGTGCTGTCCGACGTCGGCCTGGGCCTGACCCCCGGCACCGTCACCGTGCTCGTCGGCCCGAACGGCTGCGGCAAGTCGACGCTGCTGCGCACGCTCGCCGGGCTGCAGCCGGCGCTGGCCGGTACGGTCCGGCTCGGCGCCGACGACCTGACCGCGCTGTCCCGCCGCGAGCTCGCCCGGCGGCTCGCGTTCCTGCCGCAGTCCCCGCTGGTACCGGCCGGGGTCGCGGTGCAGGACCTGGTCCGGCACGGCCGGTACGCGCATCGCGGCGCGCTGCGCCGGCACACCGCCGACGACCGAGCCGCCGTCGACTGGGCGCTGTCGGTCACGCACGCCGACGAGCTGGCCGACCGGCGCATCGACGAGCTGTCCGGCGGTGAGCGCCAGCGCGCCTGGCTGGCCACCGTACTGGCCCAGCAGGCCGGCGTGCTGCTGCTCGACGAGCCCACCACCTACCTCGACCTGCGGCACCAGCTGGAGGTGCTGGAGGTCGTCCGCGGCCTGGCCCGTGACCACGGCATCGCCTGCGGCCTGGTGCTGCACGACCTCGGCCAGGCCGCCGGATACGCCGACCACGCGGTGCTCGCCGCCGACGGTGGCGTGGTCGCCGCCGGTACCCCGGACGAGGTGTTCACCGCCGGCCACATCCGCCGCGCGTTCGAACTCGACGTCGCCGTCGTGCGCGACCCCGCGTCCGGCCACCTGGCCCTGTTCCCCCGCCTCGACCGCGGCACCGCGGACGCCACGGTGCCGGCCGAGGCGGTCGCCGGTTCGGCCTTCGACACCGACTGACCGCGACACCCATCCCGGACGATTCGACGAGGAGTGCCATGCCGACCACCTCCCACCTGCGTACGACCCGACGGACCCTCGTCGGCGCCATCGCGCTCGCGGCCGCCGGGCTGCTCGCCGCGTGCGGCGGCGGTACCGCCGGGGATGCCGCCGGTACCAACGGATCCGGGTCGAAGGCCGGCTCGATCACGGTGCACGACGTGACCGGTACGGTGACGCTGGCCAAGCCGGCGAAGCGGGTCGTGGCGCTGGAGTGGAGCTACGTGGAGGACCTGCTGACGCTCGGCGTCACGCCGGTCGGCGTGGGCGACGCCGGCACGTACGACCAGTGGGTCGGTGCGGGCAAGCGGCTGCCGAAGAGCGTCACCGACGTCGGGACCAGGGCGCAGCCGAGCCTGGAGAAGATCAAGGCGCTGGACCCCGACCTGATCGTGGTGGAGAAGAGCCGGGTCAGCGCGAACCTGGGGCAGCTCAAGGACATCGCGCCGGTCGTCGAGTTCGACGGGTACAGCCCGAACGACAAGCTGGTGCAGACCGCGAACACCAGCATGATCCAGCTCGGTACCGCGGTGGGCAGGGCGGACACGGCGAAGCAGGTCGTCGCGCAGTACCAGCAGAAGGTGGCTGCGGCCAAGAAGCAGCTCGCCGGCAAGGCGACGGACATCGCGCTGCTGCAGGGGTTCTCCGTCGACGGCCAGCCGAGCATCCGCGCCTACACCGCGCACTCCCAGGCGGTGCAGGTGCTGGAGTCGATCGGACTGACGAACGCCTGGCACGGCAAGGACTCCGACCCGTCCGGCTTCACCGCCACCGGCGTCGAGGGGCTGACCCAGGTGTCCGACGCGACCGTGCTCTACATCGCCCAGCCGTCGGACAACCCGTTCACCGGTGCGCTGGCGTCCAACGCCACCTGGAAGAACCTGGGCTTCGTCAAGCAGCACAAGCTGCACGGCATCGACCCCGGTACCTGGGTCTGGGGCGGCCCGAAGTCCAACGAGATGCTGATCGACCAGGCGCTGAGCGCGCTCGGCGCGGCGTGACCGCGGCGATCGCGACCCCGCCGGCGGTGCGCCGAGGAGTACCGTCGGCCGGCCGGTCCCGGATCGCGGTCGTCGCCGCGATCGGTGTCGTGCTGCTGGTGGCGCTCGCGATCGTCCACATCGGACAGGGCAGCGCCGGCATCGGGCTGCCCCGGCTGCTGTCGCTCGCCACCGGGCACAGCGACCCGGATGCCCTGGCCGTACTGCGTGGATCGCGGTTGCCGCGGCTGACCGCCGGCCTGGTGACCGGGCTGGCGCTGGGCCTGTCCGGGGCGCTGATCCAGGGCGCCACCCGCAACCCGCTGGCCGCACCGGACACCCTCGGCGTCAACGCCGGCGGGTACCTCGCCGTCTCGATCTGCACGCTGTCCGGCGTGCAGCTCGGCATCCTGCCGTCGGCGGCGGTGGCGTTCGCCGGCGGGCTGGTGGCGGCCGGGCTGGTGCAGCTGCTCACCGCCGGCGGGCCGGTCGCGCCCGGCCGGATGCTGCTCGCCGGTACCGCGGTCGCGATGGCCGGCAGCTCGGCGGCGACCGTGCTGCTGATCCTGCACGCGCAACGGGCCCAGGGACTCTTCTTCTGGGGCAACGGATCGCTGCTGGAGACCGGGCTGACCCGGCCGCTGCTGCTCGGCCTGATCGTGCTGCTCGCCGCCGCGGCCACGCCGCTGCTGGCCCGGCCGCTGGACCTGCTCGCGCTCGGCGACGACACCGCCGAGGCGCTGGGCCTGCGAGTGGGCCGGATCCGGCTGTCCGCGTTCGCGCTCGCGGTGGTGTTCTCCGCCGTGTCGGTGGCGCTGACCGGGCCGATCGGGTTCGTCGGGCTCGTCGCGCCGGTGGTCGTCCGGATGTTCGGGGTGCGCCGGCACGCCGCGCTGCTGCCGATCGCCGGCGTGTACGGCGCGGTCTTCGTGCTCGGCGCCGACGTGGTGGCCCGCGCGCTGCTCGCCGCGTCCGGCTCCGGCGCGTACGAGATCCCGGCCGGCGTGGTGACCGCGCTGGTCGGCGGGCCGATCTTCGTCTACCTGGCCCGCCGGGTACCGACCGGGGACGCGGACACCGGCGCCGCGGTGACCGTGTCGGCGCCGCGCAGCCGCCGCCGGTACGCGCTGATCGTGGCCGGCGGCGTCATCGCGCTGGCGCTGGCGGTACTGGCCGGGCTCGCGGTCGGCGACGTGCACCTGTCCGTCGGCAGGCTGCTCGCCGCGACGGTCGGCCAGTCCGATGCGCTGTCCAACGGGATCGTCGCGTTCCGCGCCCCGCGGATCCTCGCCGCCGCACTGGCCGGCGCCTGCCTGGCCGGTGCCGGCGTCGCGATCCAGTCGGTGGTGCGCAACCCGCTCGCCGAGCCGAGCCTGCTCGGCGTCACCGGCGGCTCCGCGATCGGCGCGGTCGCCCTGATCACCCTGGTACCGAGCGCGCCCCGGTGGGGCATCCCGGCCGCCGCGCTGGTCGGCGGGGTACTCGCGCTCGGCCTGGTGATGCTGCTCGCGACCCGCCGCCGCACCGGCGCGGCCGACCCGACCCGGGTGGTACTGGTCGGCATCGGACTGGCCGCCGCCACCGCGGCGCTGATCCAGGTGCTGTCGCTGCGCGCCCAGCTGCAGCTCGCCGCGGCTCTGACCTGGCTGGCCGGCTCCACCTACGCGCGCTCGGCGAGCGACCTGACCTGGTTCGTGCTGCCGGTACTGGCGCTCGCCGTGCTGATCGCCGCCGCCCGGGTGCTCGACCTGCTCGGCCTCGGCGACGACCTGCCCCGCGCGCTCGGGCTGCCCACCGGCCGGGCCCGGCTGGCCGTACTGCTCGGCGGCGCCGTGCTCGCCGCCGGCACCGCCGCGGTCGTCGGTACGGTCGGGTTCGTCGGCCTGATCGCCCCGCACCTGGCCCGGCGCCTGGTGGGTACCGCACACCGCCGGCTGCTGCCGGTCGCCGCGCTGCTCGGCGCGGTGCTGGTGGTCGCCGCGGACGCGCTGGGCCGGTACGTGCTGGCGCCGAACGAGATCCCGGTCGGCATCGTCACCGCGCTCGCCGGCGCGCCTTACCTGATCTGGCTCCTCCGCCGTCAGCGCCGCACCTCCTGACCGGGCCCGCTCGCTGACCGGGCCCGCTCGATCGAGGATCCTTGCTGCGCCGCGGTCGCCGGCGCGGCTGGAGCGGTCAGCGGGCCGCCGGAAGACGGACGGTGAGCGCGCGGTCGCGGCGTACCTCACAGGGATCCGGGCAGTGCCGGCCGACGGATGGGCTAGGCTAGCCTAAGTTTGCGACGGGGAGGAACGGTCGCGGAGCGGCGGGGGGAACGGGTGTCCGATCGGTGGGTGGCGCGGTGACGCTCGCGCTGACCGGCGCCCGCCTCGCGCCGCTCGCCCCCGTACTCGATGCGCTCGACACGGTCCGGGACGGTCGCGCGGAGTTCGGTATCGCGGACGACCTGCGGGCCGGCCCCGACTGGATACCGGCCGGCGCGCTCCTCGACGGCAGCGCGCTGCCCCGGCTGCTGTCCGTACCGATCACCCAGTGGGGCGCGAAGCCGCACGCCGCCGCCGCCCTCGCGTACAAGCAGTACACGTACTGGCTGGCGATGCCGGTGGTGCTGGGGTGGGCCACCGCGCGCCGGGTGCCGCTGCTGTCCGCCGACAACGTGGCGGTCCAGTTCCTCGACGACACCCCGTACTTCCGGCTCGGCATGCGGCGGCCCGCCGTCGCCGTGCTGGCCGACGATCCGGTCGCCGGCCTGCCCGGCACCGTCGTGGTCGACACCGCCGACGCACTGCTCGCACTACTGGCCGACACGCTGCGGGACCGCCACGTGGCGCCGCTGATCGAGGCCACCCGCCGGCACGTACGGATCGGCGCGCACACGCTGTGGGGGCAGCTCGCCGCGTCGGTCGGTTACGCGCTGGCCGCGGCCGAGCCGGTACTCGACGGGGCCGCCGCGGACGCGCAGGCGCTGCTGTCCGCGCTGCGGCTGACCGACCTGGCCGAGCTGTGCGACACCGGGGACTCGCTGCGGGTCCGGCGCAGCACCTGCTGCCTGGCGTTCGTCGTACCGAGCCTGGGCAACCGGCTGTGCCCCGACTGCTGCATCACCCGCTCGACGCCCTGACCCACCGTCTGGCGGCACGGGCCGCGTGACCAGCGCTGCGGGGTCAGGCGGGCTGGGGCACCGAGTGGGTCAGTTCGGCGATGCGGGCGGCGCTCTCGGCGTTGCGCGGGGTGTGCAGGACCAGGGCGACGTCGGGGCGGTCCGGTAGGTGCAGCATCCGGCCCTCGACCACCAGCTCGCCGACCCGCGGATGCAGCAGCGTCTTGACCGTCGGGTTCGGCGGCTGGACCTCCTGCCGGGACCACAGCTCGGCGAACTCGGTGCTGCGCTCGGCGAGGTCGGCCAGCACCGCGGTGTACCCGTCGTCCGGGCCGTGCAGCGTCATCTCGTGCCGGTAGTGCGCGAGGACCGTCGGCGCGACCCGCTCCCAGTGCCGGTACCGGGCCCGGTACAGCGCGTCGGTGAAGAAGTCGACCAGGCAGTTGCCGGCGATCGTGTGCTCCCAGCCGAACAGCGCCCGGGCGCTCGCGTTGGCAGCGACGAAGTTCCAGTACCGGTCGACCACGTGCGCCGGGTTCGGCAGCCAGCCGTCGAGCAACCGGGTGATGTCCGCACCGAGGGTCTGTTCGGCCGGCTCGGTCGGCAGCGGCGGGTTGAGCCCGGCCAGCACGTACAGGTGGCGGCGTTCCGGATCGGTGAGCCGCAGCACCCGGGCGACCGCGTCGAGCACCTGCCCGGACACGGTGATGTCGCGCCCCTGCTCGAGCCACTGGTACCAGGAGACGCCGACGCCGGCCAGCACCGCGACCTCCTCGCGCCGCAGCCCGGGGGTACGGCGGCGCGGGCCGGCGGGCAGCCCGGCGTCGGCGGGCGACACCGCGGCCCGGTGCGCCCGCAGGAACTCGCTCAGCTCGGTACGCCGGACGGTGGTGGTCATGGCACCAGCATAAGCAGGCTCTGGTGACAGGTTCGAAATCCGTCGAATGATTCTGGCCATGGCATCGACACTGACCACTCAGCCGGCCGCGACGGCGGCGCCGCGACTGTCCGCCCGCGCCCGGTTGGTACTGATCCTGCTGTGCGCGGCCCAGTTCGCGATCTCGATCGACTTCTCCATCCTCAACGTCGCGCTGCCCAGCCTCGGCCGTGACCTCGGTCTCGCCGAGGCGAACCTGCAGTGGGGGGTGACCGCGTTCGCGCTGCCGTCGGGCGGGTTCCTGCTGCTCGCCGGGCGGCTCGGCGACCTGGTCGGCCGGCGCCGGATGTTCCTCGTCGGGCTGTCGGTGTTCGCGGTCGCCTCGCTGGCCGCGACCCTCGCCGTCGACCCGGCGACGTTCCTCGCCGCCCGCGCCGTGCAGGGGCTCGGCGCCGCGGTCACCATCCCGACCGCGATGGCGCTGCTGACCACGACGTTCGCCGAGGGGCCGGCGCGCAACCGGGCGCTCGGCGTCTCCGGCATGGTGCTGTCGCTCGGGTTCACCCTCGGCATGCTGCTGGGCGGCGCGCTGACCTCGGCGCTCGGCTGGCGGTCCACCATGGCGCTGAACGTGGTGATGGCGCTGCCGGTACTGGTCGCCGCGCCGCTGCTGCTGACCGAGAGCCGGCGCACCGACCGGCCCCGACTGGACCTGCCCGGCGCGATCACCGTGACCGGCGGGCTGCTCGCGCTGATCTACGCGGTGTCCACCGCCGCCGAGACCTCCTGGACCCGCCCCGACGTACTGGTCACCCTGGTTGCCGCGGTCCTGCTGTTCGGCGCGTTCGTGCTGGTCGAGTCGCGGTCCGCCGAGCCGCTCGTGTCGCTCGCGGTACTGCGCCGGCGCACGGTCGCGGTCGGCAACCTGGGCGGGCTCGTCACGTTCGCCATGGCCAGCGCGCTGACCTTCCTGCTCACCCTGTACCTGCAGCAGATCCGGCAGCTGTCGCCGTTCGAGTCCGGGTTGGTGTTCGGGGTGACCGGGCTCGGCGCCGCGTCCGTGGGGCTGATCGCCTCCCGCCTGGTCGACCGGTACGGCAGCCGCACCGTCCTGATCGCCGGCCTCACCGTGCAGGGCGTCGCGACCGCGGTCCAGCTGGCGATCGGTGCGCACGGCGGTGTCTGGCTGGTCCTGGTGTTCTGCACCATCACGTTCGGCGGGCACATGGCGGCGGTCGTCTCCTACGGGATCACCGCGACGTCCGGGCTGTCCAACACCGAACAGGGGCTCGCCACCGGGCTGCTCACCACGGCGCAGCAGGTCGGCCTGACCGCGGGCATCCCGATCCTGTCCGCGCTGTACGCGGCGCACAGCGCCGGGCTACGCGCGGCCGGGGCGAGCCCGGTCGACGCGATGCTCGGCGGCATCCACCGCGGCATCCTGGTCGCCGCGCTCGTCGCCCTCGCCGCCGCCCTCGTGATCGCCGTACTGCTGCACCGCCGTACCAGCCGCTGACGGCCGGAAGCTCAGATCTTGATCACGGTGGCGCGCCGGCCGCACAAGGCGCCGATGTCCTCCGGATCGGAGGTGAGGATCGTGACCGGACCCGGCGCGGCGAGCGCGGTAGCACAGAGCATGGCGTCGATCGCGTACTTGTGGCCGTGCCAGCCGGCTTCCTTCAGCAGTGCGGCAGCGTGGTGTGCGACGGCCTCGTCGATCGGTTCGACAACGAGGCGAGACAGGGTCCAGTTCAGCTTCGCCAGGTCGATCTTGGGATGGATGACCTCCACCAGCGTTGCGGCCGAGGTCACGACGCGCAGGTCATCTTCGCGCGCCACGGTGAGCCAGCCGGTCAGGGTCCGGTCGCGCCGCACCGCCAGAGCCAGCCCTTGGCTGTCGAGGACCAGCGTTCCGGCCGGACGTGCGCCGGAGCGCCTCACGCCGCGCCGGCCGGGCTGGTGCCCTGTGCCCGCTGCGCGGCGTGCAGCTGCGCTCGGAGATCCCGCGTGTCCTTGTCGGTGATCGGGCCGTGCTCGGCCTCGGCGGCGACTATCAGCTCGTTCAGGTCGTCCCGTTCGATCTGCCGCGCCACGGCCGCGGAGACGTAAGCGGACAATCCGGCCGAGCCGCCGCGGGCCTTGGCCGCGGCCGCGATGTCTCGTGGCATCGTGATCGAGTACTTGCCGGTCGCCTCGCTCATGCCATGATCCTACCAGCTATCCTACCGGCTGGTCTTTCGTCAGAGCTGGTCTTTCATCAGATTCTGTGCTGGCGAACGTCACGAATCGGGGAGTCGATATCCGCACCCTCACGTACTACGTCGCCGTGACGCTCGACGGGTTCATCGCCGGCCCGGACGGCGCCGACCCGACCGGCCCGGGCGGATTCTGGCCGGTCACCGGGTCCGACATCGCCTACCTGGCGGCGAACTACCCGGAGACGCTGCCCGGCCCCGCCCGGCAGACGCTGTCGGTCACCGCCGAGGGCGAGCACTTCGACACCGTGCTGGAGGGCCGGCGCAGCTACCAGCTGGGGCTCGACGCGGGTCTGACCGATGCGTACCCGCACCTGCGGCACGTGGTGTTCTCCCGGACCCTGACCGGGAGCCCGGACCCCGGCGTCGATCTCGTCGGCACCGACCCGGTGGCGTACGTGCGGGAGCTGAAGCGCCAGCCCGGCAAGGGCATCTGGCTGATCGGCGGCGCCGAGCTCGCCGCCGCGCTGCGGCCCGAGATCGACCGCCTGATCATCAAGCGGGCGCCGATCACGATCGGTGCCGGCATCCCGCTGTTCGCCGGCCCGTTCGCGGTCGACACCTACCGCCCGGTGAACACCGACGTGCTCGACTCCGGCGTGGTCGTCGCCACCTACGAGCGCCGCGCCGGTACCAGCGGCGCCGAGCCGGGCGTCGCATCGGACGCCACCACCGGCCCGGCCATCGACCGCGAGTCCACGACACCCGAGCATCCGGACGCCGAACCGTCCGCCGGTCGCGGGTCCGCGACACCCCGGCATCCGGACGCCGACCGCCCGCCGTGATGGAGAAGTCCGGGATGCGCCGCCGCACCAGCGACGACCGGCTGCACCACTACGAGCTCGTGTCGCGTGACCGCCGCCGGGTCCGCCTAGTTCCGCTATGCAAAACTCTGTGTCGAAGATGTCGTCGGAGCGCGGGGTCAGTGCCTAGCGTGCAGGACAGGGAGGTGGGGTGCGGCGTGTTCGACGTGATTGTGCGGGGCGGGTGGATGCTCGACGGCACGGGCGCGGCGGCGTACCGGGCCGATGTCGCCGTCACCGGTGGCCGGATCGCCGCGCTCGGCCAGCTCGACCTCGCCGAGGCCGAACACAGCATCGACGCCGCCGGGCGGTACGTGACGCCCGGGTTCATCGACGCGCACGTGCACGGCGACGCGCTGGTGCGCGACCCGGCGGTGCAGCTCGCCGCGCTGCGTCAGGGCATCACCACGTTCGTGCTCGGCCAGGACGGGCTGTCGTTCGCGCCCGCCTCCCCGGGCACCCTGCGGTACGTGGCGCGCTACTTCGACGCGGTCAACGGGCCGCCGGCCGGGCTGGGCGACGGGCCGATCGGCGTTGCCGCGCTGCTCGCCGGCTACACCGACAGCACCGCGCTCAACACCGCCTACCTGGCGCCGCACGGCACCATCCGGTACGAGGTGCTCGGCCCGGCGCAGCGGCCGGCCGACGCCGCCGAGCTGGGCCGGATGCGCCGCCTGGTGGAGCGGGCCCTGGACGAGGGCGCCGTCGGGGTGTCCACCGGCCTGGAGTACAGCCCGGGGCGCTACGCGAACGCCGCCGAGCTGGCCGAGCTGTGCCGCCCGGTCGCTGCCCGCGGCCTGCCGTACGTGACGCACATGCGCGGGTACGAGGCGGACGCGCCGACCGGCATCGCCGAGGTGCGCGAGATCGCCCGGGACAGCGGCGTCGCGGTGCACGTCTCGCACTACCACGGGCCGGCGGCCAAGCTGATCGGGCTGGTCGACGACGTGCGCGGGGAGGGCATCGACCTCACCTTCGACAGCTACCCGTACCTGCGCGGCAGCACCATTCTGGCGATGGTGACGCTGCCCGACTGGCTGCCCACCGCCGACGTCGAGCACGCCGTCGAGCAGCTCGCCGACCCCGGCGTGCAGCGCCGGCTGGACACCGACTGGTTCGCGCACCGGGCCGAGGTGTGGCCGCGCATCACCCTGTCGTACGTGCCGTCCGACAAGTGGCGGTGGGCCGAGGGCCAGCCGCTGGTGGCCGTCGCCGAGCAGGCCGGCCTGACCCCCGCCGCGACCTGCCTGGAACTGTTGCGCGCCACCGAGTTGCGGGCCGGCTGCGTGTTCGGCCAGCCGCCGACCAACAGCGAGGAGTCGGTGCGCGCGCTGCTGAAGCACCCGGCCCAGATGGGCTCCTCGGACGGGATCTACGTCGGCTCGCATCCGCACCCGCGCGGGTGGGGTGCGTTCGCCCGGGTACTGGCCCGGCACGTGCGCGAGCTCGGCGACCTGTCCTGGCCGGACGCGGTGGTGCACCTGGCCGCGAACCCGGCCCGCCGGTTCGGCTTCGCCGGCCGCGGCCAGCTGCGGGTCGGCTACCACGCCGATCTGGCGGTGATCGATCCGGACCGGGTACGCGACGCGGCCAGCTACGAGGATCCGCGCCGGCCCGCGGTCGGGGTGGACGACGTGCTGGTGAACGGGCGACCGGTGCTGGCCGGCGGTGAGCTGACCGGCGCCCTCGCCGGCGTCCCGTTGCGGTCGCCACGATGATCGAGACCGTGGCCCGCAACCAGTCGTCCTCGCTGCGCCGGGCACTGACCATCCTGGCCTACGTGGAACGGGAGGTCGGCGGCGCCGGTGCGACGCTGACCGAGATCGCGGATGCGCTGTCGCTCAACAAGAGCACGGTGCTCCGGCTGGCCGAGCCGCTGATCGACGCCGAGCTGCTGGCCCGGGACACCGCGAGCGGCCGGTTCCGTCTCGGCCTCGGCGCGCTGCAGCTGGGCCAGGCCTACCTGTCCACACTGGACATCAGGACGGTGGCGGCGGCGCAGCTGCGCGCGCTGCAGCGCTCGTCCGGGCAGACCTGCCACCTGGTGGTCCCGGACGGGCTGGAGGCGGTCTACATCGACAAGGTGGAGAGCGAGGCCAACGTCCGGATGGCCTCCCGGGTCGGCCGCCGCGTCCCGCTGTACCGCACCGGGGTCGGCAAGGCGATGCTGGCGTTCGCCGGTGAGGCGCAACTGGCCGCGGTGCTCGATGCGGGCCTGGCCGCGGCCACCGCGTACACCATCACCGAGCCGGATGCGCTGCGCCGCGAGCTGGCCCGGGTCCGGCAGCGCGGGTACGCGATCGACGACCAGGAGAACGAGCCGGACGTGCGGTGCATCGCCGCGCCGCTGTTCGACCACGAGGACCGGGTGGTGGGCGCGGTCTCGGTGTCCGGGCTGGCGTCCCGGATGACCGCGGCGCAGCTGCGCCGGCTCGCGCCGGAGGTCGTGGCCGCCGCCCACCAGATCTCCGGCGCACTGGGTTCCCGTCGACAGGAGGCGTCGTGGCACTGAGGATTCCCGAGGAGAGCATCGACTGGCGGACGAAGGGGTTGTGGCTGCCGGGTGCCCGGCTGCCGGCGGCGGAGTTCGTCGCCGCCGGGTACGACATCTTCACCGGTCCGTTCAGCTGGCCGCTGCTGGTGCTCGACCGGGACGCGGTGGCGCACAACGTCGCCACCATGGCCGACTACACCGCGCGGCACGGGCTGGGGTTCGCACCGCACGGCAAGACCACGATGGCGCCGCGGCTGTTCGAGCAGCAGCTGGACGCCGGAGCCTGGGGCATCACGCTGGCCGCGGCGAGCCAGGTGCTCACCGCGCGTGGCTTCGGCGTACCGCGGATCTTCCTCGCCAACGAGCTGCTCGACCCGCTGGCGCTGCGGTGGGTGATTGCCGAACGCGAGCGTGACCCGGAGTTCGAGTTCCTGTTCTACGTCGACTCGGCCGCCGGGCTGGACGCGATCTCGGCCGCGCTGGCCGAAGTGACCGGGGACCGGCCGCTCGAGGTGGTGATCGAGCTCGGCCACGCGCACGGGCGTACCGGGGTGCGCACCGTCGCCGAGATCGTCGAGCTGGCGCGGGCGGCCGCCGAGGTGCCGCGGCTCGCGGTGGCGGGGGTCGCCGGGTACGAGGGTGGTCTTCCCACCGTGGCGGAAGCGCGCGGCTTCCTCGGCACGCTCCGCGAGGCGGCCGAGGCGCTGGTCGCGTTCGATCTGGTCCGCCCGGGCCCGGTGGTGGTGTCGGCCGGCGGCTCGGCGTACTTCGACGCGGTGACCGAGGTGCTCGCCGGCGACTGGCTCGCCAAACGCGAACTGCTGGTACTGCTGCGATCCGGCTCGTACATCACCCACGACGACGGCTTCTACCGGGAGATGACGCCGTTCAACCGGATCGGCGCCGAGGGATCGCTGATCCCGGCGCTGACGGTCTGGGCACAGGTCACCTCCACCCCGGAGCCGGGCCTGGCGCTGGTCGCGATGGGCAAGCGGGACGCCCCGTACGACGAGGGGTTGCCGGTGCCGAAGACGCTCCGGCGCGCGGACGGTGCGACCGAGTCGGCCGCGGGGTTCTCCGTGCTGCGGTTCAACGACCAGCACGCCTATCTGGACACCTCCGGCGGCCCTTCGCCGCGCCCCGGTGACCTGATCGCGTTCGGCATCTCGCACCCGTGTACCGCGTTCGACAAGTGGCGGGTGGTGCCGATGCTCGACGCCGACCACCGCGTGGTCGACCTGATCCACACCTATTTCTAGAGGCGCCAACGCGATCCAGCTGGCACCTCTCGGAAGGACACGACATGGACACCTCAACCCGCCGCGCGCCGAGCGCCGCGCTGATCGACACCGGCGTGGTCCCGATCCTGCGCGGCAAGCGCACCGGCGAGCACCTGCCGGCGGTGATCGATGCGCTGGTGGACAACGGCATCCGCTGCCTGGAGATCACCACGAACACGCCGGACGGGTTCGCCGCGGTGGCCGCGGCCCGGGCCCGGTACGGCACCGAGGTGGAGCTCGGCATGGGTACCGTGCTGACGCCCCAGCACGTCGACGCCGCCGAGCAGGCCGGTGCGACGTTCATCGTCTCCCCGCACACCGATCCGGCCCTCGCGGCGGAGGCGGTGGCCCGCGGGCTCGGCTACTACCCGGGTGCGTTCACCGCCACCGAGGTGCTGACCGCGTGGCGGCTCGGCGCGACCGCGGTGAAGATCTTTCCCGCCTCGGTCGCGGGTCCGCGCTATCTCAAGGAGTTGAGCGGCCCGATCGACGGCGTGGCGCTGATGCCGACCGGCGGCGTCACCCTCGACCTCGTACCGGAGTACCTGGCCGCCGGCGCGATCGCGGTCGGCATGGGCGGCCCGTTGCTGGGCGACGCGCTGGACGGCGGCTCGCTGACCGAGCTGGGCGCCCGGGCTCGCGCGGTGCTCGACGTCATCCGCGAGGCCCGGTCATGACGGTGCCCGCGTCGCGGTCGGCCGGGGCCGGGCCGGGGTCGCGGTGCCCGACAACGGTTCCGGCGCACCGGGGTTGCCCGTGAGCACCCCGGAGTACGCGACGGACCTGCCCGGCCCGATCGGCCGCACCGCCGCCGACGCGGCGGAGCTGGTGACGCTGGGCGAGACGATGGCCCTGCTGGCCGCACCGCGGGTCGGTCTGCTGCGGCACATGTCCAGTCTCGACCTGTCGGTCGCCGGCGCCGAATCGAACCTGGCGATCGGCGTGTCCCGGCTGGGGCGCCGGGCGGCCTGGCTGAGCCGGGTCGGCGACGACGAGTTCGGCCGGCTGGTCACCGCGACGATCCGGGCCGAGGGCGTCGCGGTGTACGCGGTGGTCGACGGCACCGCGCCGACCGGCCTGATGGTCAAGGAGCGCCGCACCGACACCGCGACCCGGGTGCAGTACTACCGGTCCGGCAGCGCCGCGTCCCGCCTGTCACCGTCCGATGTGGATGAGTCGCTGGTGCGCGGCGCGCGGGTGCTGCACGTCACCGGCATCACGCCGGCGCTGTCGGCGACCGCGCGCGACGCGGTGCACGCGGCGGTGGAGTCCGCCCGCGGTGCCGGGGTCGCGGTGTCGCTGGATCTCAACTACCGGGCCGCGCTGTGGGACGCCGCGGCGGCCGGCGCCGAGCTGCGTGAGCTGGTGGCCCGGGCCGACATCGTGTTCGCCACCGGGCCGGAGGCGCGGCTGGTGGTGTCGGGCGACGACGAGGCGACGCTGGCCGCGGAGCTGGAAAAGCTCGGGCCGCGGCAGGTGCTGGTCAAGCGCGGTTCCCGCGGCGTGGTCGGCCTGCTCGACGGCACCGCGTACGACCTGCCGGCCAAGCCGGTGCGGGCGGTCGACCCGGTCGGCGCGGGCGACGCGTTCGCCTCCGCGTACCTGACCGAGTGGATCGGTGGCGCGGCGCCGGCCGGGTGCCTGCACGCGGCGACCGTGGCCGGTGCGTTCGCGGTGACCGTGCCAGGCGACTGGGAGGGGCTGCCGAGCCGGGCCGAACTCGACCTGCTCGGCGCCGAGCCCGACGACGACGTGCAGCGCTAGCACGGCTGGGCTCGGCCCAGCGGAACGTTATCCGACAAGGAATGGAGCAGATCATGGCGGACAGGCAGGGGCTGCGCACCGACCAGGCGCCGGCGCCGGCGGGCGGCTACTCGCAGGGCGTGGCGATCGACGGGTTCGTCTACACGGCGGGGATGGGGCCGATCGACCCGGCCACCGGCAAGGCGGTCGGCGACGACGTCGCCACCCAGACCCGGCAGGTGATGAAGAACCTCGGCGCGGTGCTGGCACAGCGCGGCCTCGGCTTCGAGCACGTGGTGAAGGCGACCGTCCACCTGCAGGAGCTGCACCGCGACTTCGCCGAGTTCGACAAGGCGTACCGGGAGTTCTTCACCGCCGACCCGGCCCCGGTGCGTACCACCGTGGGATCGGACCTGAACAACATCCTGGTCGAGATCGACTTCGTCGCGCACGAGTGAGCGCTCCGGCCGGGCTGGGCCGCGGGCCGGCCCGGCCGTACGGCGGCCGCGGGCGTCACCGGCGGGTGGACTCGCGGGGGATCAGGTGCGGCGCGATCAGGTGCCGGGTGGTCGGCGCGTCCGGCTCGGCGGTGCGCCGCATCAGCACGTCGACGGCGGTGGTGCCCAGCTCGGTGGCCGGTAGCGCCACGCTGGACAGCGTCGGGGTGAGGTACCCCGCGTACGGATGGTCGCCGTAGCCGACGACCAGCACGTCGTCCGGCACCCGGAGCCCGTGCTCGGTGAGCGCGCGGATCAGCGCGAGGGCGAAGTAGTCGTTGCCGGTGACGAAGGCGTCCGGCAGGTCGGCCTCGGCGAGCAGCCGCTTGGCCAACCGGTACGCCTCCTCGGCCTGCCACGGCAGGGTCAGCGAGTCGCGCCGCCGGGTCGGTACGGACAGTACCCGGGCGCTGTCCGGATCGGCGGCGTGGTCGGCGATCGCGCGCAGGTAGCCGTCCCGGCGTTGCCGGACCGTGCTGATCGGCAGGTCCTCCTCCAGCGCCCAGACCACCCGGGCGCCGGCCTCGAGCACGTGCGCGGTCGACTGGTACGCGCCGTGCTCGTTGTCGATGCCGACGAAGTCGACGTTCATCCCGGGCAGTTCCCGGCTGACGAACACCAGGTCGATGCCGGCCCGGCGGAGCCGCTCCCAGTGGCCCGCCTCGGCCTGCACCGGTACGGCGAGGGCCGAGTCGACGCCGGCGTGCAGCAGCGACTCGGCCGCGACCCGTTCGGACTCCGGGCTCTCCTCGGTGGCCAGCAGCATCACCGTGTACCCGAGGGCCCGGCAGCGCAGCTCGACGCTGGAGATCAGCCCCGCGTACAGGGTGTTGGACGGGTTGGTGATGACCAGGCCGACGGTCCGGGTGGAGCCGAGCACCAGCGAGCGGGCCTGGTGGTTCGGCACGTACCCGAGCCGTTCGGCCTCGGCCATCACCTGCGCCCGGGTCGCCGGGCTGACGCTGTCCTTGCCGGTGAGCGCGCGCGAGACGGTGTTGACCGAGCAGCCGACCGCCTCGGCGATGTCGGACAGCCGGACCCGGCGCCGCATCGTGCCGGTCGGCCGGTGCACGGTCATCTGCGCTACTCCTTGGCGACGAGGTGGATCCGCAGTCGCGGGCCACGGCCGTCGGTGCCGGCGGCGTCCGCGGGGCGGGCCACGCCGCGCAGCCGGAGCCAGCCGCCGAACTCGCGGACCCGCCAGGTCACCATACCGACACCCGTGGTGTCCAGCTCGACCGCGGCCAGGTGCTCGGCGTCGATCCAGTTCAACCCGTCCGGGGACAGCTGGGTGGTCAGGGTGACGGTGCCCGGTATCGGGTCGATCACCTGCACGAAGAACCGGGCCTCCGCGGCCCAGGGCAGCTCGTACGGTTCGGTGGCGAACTCACCGGTGAACTCGGCGCCGCGTTCCAGCACGGCGGTCTGGGCATGACGCATGATCGCCTCACCAATCCACGGAAACGAGTACGGAGTCGAGATAGAGGAAGTTCCGGACACCGGAGTGGGTGCGCACGCTGAAGTAGAAGTTCAGCAGGTTCTCCAGCGAGTCGTACCGGTCGGCGTACACCGGGACCGGCACCTCGCGCAGGTCGAGGGTGGTGTCGTTGATCTGCAGCTCGACGTTGCGCCGGGCGTCGGTGTCGATCAGCCACCGCAGGTAGTGCCAGTTGACCTTGGTGGGGACCTCGTTGTAGCACATCGCCATCGGCTCGGAGGCGGGGTGCCAGTCGTCCGGGTTCGGCGCGGTGAAGTCGTCGCCGTAGGCGAGCTTCACCTTGCCCTCCAGGTGTTCCCGCGGCGTCGGTTCCGGTACTACCGGGTACACCCAGCGCTGGTCGAGCTTGTTGTCCACGGTGGTGTTCCGGTAGCGCATCACCGTGTGGTAGCGCAGCCCGCCGTCGCCGCAGATGTCGGTGGCCACGGTGAACGCGCCGAACTGCGCCTCGCTGGGGTGCAGGTTGCCGTCCCAGGTGACGCCGCCGAACGAGTTGTTCGCCGCGTCGGTGCCGAGCGTCGCCTCCGCCTTGTAGGTGAAGTGCGTCTCCAGCTGTACCAGGCCCTTGCGCGCCATGGTGAGTCGGCGGATGGCGACCGCAGTGTGCCCGACGTACGGCCGGGTGGCGAGCTTGAGCGCGTAGTCACCGGTGAGCGCGCCGTGCGTACCGGTGTCGAAGAACGTGCAGTTGGACACCTGCGGCGGACGGAAGTCGCGCATGTGATCGTCCACAGTGGACAGATCTCCGTTGCCGTCGTAGTTGCCGATCAGCTCGGTCCAGCCGTTCGTCCCGTGGTTGAAGTTGTCGTAGGTGAGGATCCGTGGCAGCGGATCGAACCGGGACAGGGCGGGGTCGGCGGCGAGCATGCCCCGCCGTACCTGTTCTCCGGTGCTCCCCAGGTGTGATGACAACGTTGGTCCTTCCTCCGACGGCCTGCGTGCCTCGACGCTAGGTGGCGGTGTGGTCGCGCGGCAACGGCGGTTGCACCGCTGGCAACGCCGGATCCGTTGCCGCGCAACAATTTTCAGTTGGTGAGTTTGGCGTGCACGAACGACTGGCGGCCGGCCGGGTCGATGGTCAGCCCGGTCACGTTCTTCCGGTACGCCAGGTCGACGGTGAAGTCGGCCGGGAAGATGCCGACCGCGTCGGACCAGATGATCTGCGCCGCCTGCTTGTACAGCGCGGTGCGCTCGGCCGGGTCCAGCGTGGCCTTCGCCTGAGCCAGCAGCGAGTCCAGCTTGTGGTTGCAGTAGCCCATCCGCTTGGCGTCGCAGGTGTAGAGCCGGCCCAGGGTGTAGTCGGCGTCACCGGTGGCGACCGTGTTGCCCTGCAGGTTCATGTCCCACTTGAGCTTGTTCAGGTCCTCCAGCCAGACCGAGCGCTCCTTCGGCAGCGGCTTGACCTTCACGCCGATCTTCGCCCAGTACGAGACGAACGCCTGGCCGAGCGAGTTCTGGTTGGTGTCGTCGGAGCTGGCCCACTGGATCGTGGTGGAGAACCCGTGTGGGTAACCCGCCTCCGCGAGCAGCTTCTTCGCCTTCGCCGGGTCGTACGGGTAGGGCGACAGCTGCGGTGCGCCGAACACCGGCTGCGGGATCGGCGCCTGCGCCAGCTTCGCCTGCTCGCCGTACAGGTCGCCGACGATCTGCTTGACGTCCACCGCGTACCACAGCGCCTGCCGGACCCGCTTGTCGGTGAACGGCTTCCGGGACGAGTTGAACCAGATGAACTCGTAGCTGTAGCCCGGCTTCGTGTCGTACGTGACGCCCGGCATCTTCTTCACCTGGTCGACCGAGTCGGCGCCGATGCCGTTCGTCACGTCCGCCTCCCCGGTGGACAGCGCGGTGATCCGGGCCGACTCCTCCGGGATGTTCAGGTACGTGATGGCCGGGATGGACGGCTTGGCCCCCAGTACTTCGCGTTGCGGGACAGCACCAGCTGCTTGTCCGGCGACCACTCCTTGACCGTGTAGGGCCCGGTGCCGATCGGCTTCTTCCAGTACGACTCGCTGCTCGCCTTGCCGGCCTCGGTGATCGGCAGCAGGCTCACGGTGGCGAGCATCGTGCCGAGCGGTTGGGCGGTGGTGATGGTGACGGTGTGCTCGTCGGTCGCGGTCACCGACTTCACCGGCTCCCACAGCGGTGCCAGCGAGCTGCCCGCCTTGATCAGCGCGTCCGCGGACGCCTTCACGTCGTCGGCGGTCAGCGCCTTGCCGTCGGAGAACTTCACCCCGGAGCGCAGGGTGAACGTCCAGGTGGTGTCGTTCGGCTGGCTCCACTTGGTGGCGAGCCGCGGCTGGTAGTCGTTGCCCGAGCGGGTCACGAGCGTCTCCAGCACGTGCTGCACCGGGCCCTGGACCGCGGCCTCGGCGGGGTACTGGTAGATGTTCAGCGACACCGGGAACGTGGCCGGTGCCACCCGGAGGCCCTTACCGGCGGCGTTCTTGG
Organism: Actinocatenispora sera; assembly: GCF_018324685.1. Taxonomy (NCBI): domain Bacteria; kingdom Bacillati; phylum Actinomycetota; class Actinomycetes; order Micromonosporales; family Micromonosporaceae; genus Actinocatenispora; species Actinocatenispora sera. Next base: position 1,605,181 of record NZ_AP023354.1, read on the forward strand.
CCGATTCGGTTGCGCCGCAGCCGGTCGTGGCGAGCACGCCGGCGAGGGCGAGCACCCAAAGGGCGTGTTTCAGGATCCCGCGTGCCGGCTGCGGCGGCCCCGTTCGCCCGCTCGCGGCGTTGTCGGACAGCCCGTGTGCAAGCCCGGCACACGAACTGCCCTCCGCCTTGCGAGCAGACGAACGGGACTCGCCTCGCTCGGCCGGGGGTCCTGAAACATGCCCTGGCGTGCTGGTCATCGTGCGTCGTCTCACGGTTTCTCCTCAACTCGTGAAGCGGTACGTGCACTGGACGGGTTTGTGATCCGACGGCGCCACGCCGCCGGAGAAGTACTCGACGACCTCCGCGCCGGCCGCGCGCAGCGGGCCGCGGAAGAACTGCCAGTCGATCGTCTTCGCCGCCGCGTACGTGTCCGGCCAGTCCCGCGGCTTGTCCAGCGGCAGGGGATACACCGGATGGGTGGCCGGCGCGACCATGCCGAGCTGGCCGAACGGTTCGCGGTAGTCGCCGTCGTAGAACGTCCACAGTGGACGGGCGTAGTCGTTGGTGTCGGCGGTGAACAGCACGGCGGTCCGACCGGGCCCCGCGTCGCCGGTGGCCGACCCGCCCTGACCGGCGAGGCGGCGACCGGGCCCCGCGTCGCCGGTGGCCGACCCGCCCTGACCGGCGAGGCGGGCCAGCTCGGCGACGATGGCCCGGGACTGCTCGACCCGGGGGCTGCGGTCGTCGGCGATCTCGCGCGGGTGGCCGGGCCAGGTCAGGTGCGCGGTGGCGAACACCAGCTCGGTGCCGGCGGCGGGGCACGCCAGGCGTACCCAGAACAGCCGGGCGTGCTCCGACCAGATGCCGACGTCGGCGGCGCCGTGCTCGATCTCGTCGAACAGCCCGCGGCGCCACCACAGGTTGCTTCGGGTGGCCCAGCCCTCGAACCCGTCCCGTACCCGGTCGTGGTCGGCCAGGGCCGCGTCCACCGCGGCGCGCGAGTCGGGGTGCAGTTCCTGGGTGGCGAGCAGGTCGGGCGAGCGCCGGGTGAGCAGCTCGGTCAGCGGGTCGCGTCGCTCGTCGAACCGCCAGCCGCCCCACAGGTTGTAGGTCATCGCGGTGAACGTCACCGGGTGGCTCATGCGTCTCCCTCCGCCGCGTGCGGGTGCGCCGGCGCCGCGCTCGCGGGCGCGGCCGCCAGGTGGTCGTCGGTGCCGTACCGGACCAGCCGGCCGGCGGTGATGCCGCCGTCGCCGGCGTACAGCAGGACTTCGGTCAGCGAGCAGTTGCCCGGGTCGTCGAGCAGCCGGTGCCCGTCGGTGCCGAGGCCGAGCACCTCGGCCACCAGCGCCCGGATCGGCCCACCGTGGGTGAACGCGAGCACCCGCCGCTCGACGCCCGGCGGTACCTGCCCGGCCAGGTCGGCGAGCAGCGCGGCGACCCGGCGGCGCAGGTCGGCGAACCGTTCCCCGCCGCCGCGCGGGATGTCCTCGCCGGCCCGGATCCGCGCGATGTCGCCGGCCCACTCGCGTTCCACGTCGGTGAGCAGCAGGCCGGCCCACGCCCCGTTGTCGAGCTCCCGCAGCCGCGGCTCCGGTACCGGCTCGGCCGGGTACGGGCGTGCGGTCTCGACGACCCGCGGCAGGTCGCTGGCGAGGACCAGGTCGGGGGTCGGCAGGGTGGCGAGCCGGGCCGCGGTGCGCGCCGCCTGGCTGCGGCCGTGCTCGGTGAGTCCGGGGCCGCGCTGACCCTGGGCCCGGCGCTGCCGGTTCCACTGCGACTCGCCGTGCCGTACCAGGGTCAGCCGCAGCCGGCGGTCGCCACCGTCGACCGGGTCGTCCACTGCCCAACGGGTCATGCGCGCTCCTCGACGGTGACCGGACACGGGCGCCCGCCCGGGCCGCGCTGCGGCCGGTTCGCGGTGCCCGGATGTCGCTGACGCGGATCAGCGGACCCCGCCGGTAGCTGCGAGAACAAGGGCGTTTCGCGATGTGCAACGGGCCCCTTGACAGCCCCGTGCGGGATGGCTAGCTTGCCACCGTGAACGTTACCGGTAACGTTCACAGTCCCCCTATCGATCGGTTCCGCACCACCGTCACCCCCGGACGGAAGGCACACCGATGCAGTCGCTGTCTCGTGGGCTCGCGCTGCTGGGCGAGCTCGGTCGCCGCGGGCGACCCATGACCCTGACCGAACTGACCGCCGTCGCCGGCCTGCACAAGAGCACCGTGCACCGGATGCTCGCCGCGTTCATCGAGCACGGCCTGGTGCAGCGGGTGGACGACAACCGCTACACCGTCGGCGTCGGCCTGTACGAGCTCGCCGAGTCGGCCCGGCCCGCCCCGGCCACCGCGCGCTGGCCGCACATCCAGGCCGCGCTCGGCGCGCTCGCCCGGGCCGTACGCCGGCCGGTCGGGTTCGCGCTGCCCCGGTACGGCGGGCTCGTGCGGTCGCTGTCGGTGGACGCCCGCGGCGGCGCGATCACTCCACCCCGCGGTACCGCCGTGCTGGCCGACACCGAACTCGGCGCCGCGTACCTGGCCTTCCGACCCCGCGCCGAGGCCGAGCGGTGCGCCGCCCAGCACGGTACCGACGGGTACCGGCTGCTGCTGTCGCTGGGCCGCACCCGGGCGCGCGGCTATGCCGTCGGCGCGGCCGTCGCGGCACCGGTACTCGGCCCGGACGGGCTCGCGATCGCCGCGGTCGAGGTCGCCGTGGACGAGCACGACCAGGTGGCGCGGCAGCGGATCGGGGTCGCCGCCGTCGGCTGCGCCCGCCGCGTCGCCGGCCACCTGGCCGCGGCCGCCGAGCCGGCGCCGGCCCCGGCGGGCCGGCGCGTTGCCGGCCACCTGGCCCCCGAGTCGGCGCTGGGCCCGGGCGGCCCGCGGCCGAGCCGTACCCCGCCGGCCGGGTTGATGGCCCGGTCGGGGGCGAGCGCCTGATGCTCGGCTACCTGATCCGGCGCCTCGCCTACTCGATCTTCGTCCTGTGGGGCGCGGTCACCATCGTGTTCGTGGTGCTGCGCGTGGTACCGGGGGATCCGGCCCTGGTGATCCTGGGTTCCGACGCGACCCCGGCCGACGTCGCCCGGCTGCGGCACAGCATGGGGCTGGACCAGCCGTTGCTGGTGCAGTACGGGCACTACCTGCTCGACGTGGCACGGCTGCACTTCGGCGACTCGATCCGGCTCGGTGGCGACGCGATGGGGCAGATCCTGCTGCGGCTGCCGGCGACCGCCGAGCTCGCGCTCGCCGCGGTGGTGTTCGCGGTGACGGTCGGGATCGGTCTCGGCGTCGCCGCGGCGTCCCGGCCGAACTCCTGGATCGACCGGGTGATCTCGGTGTTCACCCTGGTCATCCAGTCGACCCCGACGTTCTGGGCCGGCCTCGTGTTGCTTTTGATCTTCGCCCGGCAGTTGCGGGTGCTGCCCAGCGAGGGCGCGCACTCCTGGCAGAACGTGATCCTGCCGGCGATCACGCTCGGCCTCGGCTTCCTCGCCATGGTCACCCGGCTGACCCGCTCCGGGCTGCTGGAGATCAGCCACGAGTCGTACCTGAACACGGTGCGCGCCAAGGGACTGTCCGAGCGGGTCGTCGTGTTCCCGCACGCCATCCGCAACGCGCTGATCCCGGTCGTCACCGTCATCGGGCTGTACCTGGGCAGCGTGCTCGGCGGCACCGTGGTGATCGAGACCGTGTTCGCCTGGCCCGGTGCCGGTCGGCTGATCGCCGACTCCATCGGGTACCGCGACTACAACGTGGTGCAGGCCGGCGTGATCCTGATCGCCGCCATCTTCGTCGTCGTCAACCTGCTCGTCGACCTGCTGTACGGGCTGATCGACCCCCGCGTGTCGGTAGGGAGCGTGCCCCGGTGACCGCCACGTCCGCGATGGCGGACACCATCGAGACCACCGCGTCGCCGGCCCGCCGCCGCGGTCGGACCGGCACCGTACGGATCGTCGGATCGCTTGCGGTGGTGGCGTTCTACGCGCTGTGCGCGGCGTTCGGGCCGATGCTGTTCCGGTTCGACCCGGTCGCCGTCGACACGAGGAACCGCCTGCTGGCGCCGATGTCGCACACCAGCGAGGGTCACCTGGTGCTGTTCGGTACCGACCAGATCGGCCAGGACCTGCTCGCCAAGATGATGCAGGGCGCGCGGGTGTCGATGACCATCGGCATCTCGGCGCTGCTGCTGTCCGGGCTGATCGGCCTAATCTTCGGGATCCTCGCCGGCTACTTCGGCGGCTGGCTCGACTCGATCCTGATGCGGCTGGCCGACATCCAGCTCGCGTTCCCCGGCATCCTGCTCGCGATCCTGATCGCCGCGGTGCTCGGGCCGAGCGTCGGCAACGTGATCGTGGTGCTGTCCATCTCCGGCTGGGTCACGTTCGCCCGGGTCACCCGCGGCCAGGCGCTCGCCACGAAGAACCGGGAGTACGTCGACGCCACCCGGGTGCTCGGCGCCCGCACCTGGCACATCGTGCGTACCTGCGTGCTGCCGTCCTGCCGCGCGCCGTTCCTGGTGATCGCGGCGCTGCACATCGGCGACGTGATCCTCGCCGAGGCGTCCCTGTCGTTCCTCGGCCTCGGCACCCCCGCCACCACGCCCAGCTGGGGTACCACCATCGCGAGCGGGCGCGACCTGCTCAGCACCGCGTGGTGGATCTCCGCCATCCCCGGCATCGCGCTGGCCCTGCTGGTCGTCGCGTTCGGGGTGCTCGGTGACGCGCTGCGGGACCGGTACGACCCGAAGCTGGCCGAGAGGTGAGCGGCATGGAACCGTTGCTGCGGGTGCGCGATCTGCGGGTCCGGTTCGCGACCCGGCACGGCACCGTGTCGGCGGTGGACGGCGTCTCGTTCGAGGTGTACCCCGGGGAGACGGTGGCGATCGTCGGCGAGTCCGGCAGCGGCAAGAGCGTCACGATGCAGGCGGTGATGGGGCTGCTGCCGCGCGGTGCGCAGGTGTCCGGCTCGATCACCTACCGCGGCACCGAGCTGGTCGGCCGGCCGCTGTCGGTGACCCGCGCGCTGTGCGGTGACGAGCTGGCGATGATCTTCCAGGATCCGTTGTCGTCGCTCAACCCGGTGTTCCGGGTCGGCCGGCAGATCACCGAGGCGCTGGTGCGGCGCCGCGGAATGGCCCGCGCCGCCGCGCGCGAGCGCGCGGTCGAGCTGATGACCCGGGTCGGCATCCCCGCGCCGGGGCTGCGGGTCGACGAGTACCCGCACCAGTTCTCCGGCGGGATGCGGCAGCGCGCGATGATCGCGATGGCGCTGGCGATGTCGCCGCGGCTGCTGATCGCCGACGAGCCGACCACCGCGCTGGACGTGACGGTACAGGCGCAGATCATGCGGCTGCTGGCGTCGCTGCGGGAGACCGACGGGATGGCGCTGGCGCTGATCACGCACGACCTCGGCGTGGTTGCCGACGCCGCCGACCGGGTCGTGCTGATGTACGCCGGCCGGGTGGTGGAGACCGGCCCGACCCGCGAGGTGTACGAGCACTGCCGGCACCCCTACACCGAGGGTTTGCTCGCCTCGGTGCCGGACGATGCCGACACCGACCGGCTGGTACCGATCCCCGGCCAGCCACCGAATCCCGCCTCGCTGCCCGGCGGCTGCGCGTTCCACCCCCGCTGCCGGTACGTGATCGAACGGTGCCGCACCGAGCTTCCCCTGCTGTCCGATGTGGACGGAAATCCGAGCGCCTGTCACCGCAGCGAGGAGGTCGGCGGATGAGCCCGGCAGCCGAACCGTCCGCCCCGTCGGCCGCCGTCCCGGCCCCGGCCACGTCGCCGTCCGCGGACGGTACCGCGGTGGCCGAGTCGCCGTTGCTGTCGGTGCGCGACCTGGTGACGAGCTTCCCGATCCGGTCCACCCTGCTGCGCCGGGAGGTCGGCCGGATCGAGGCGGTCGCCGGCGTCTCGTTCGACCTGCCGGCCGGGCGGACGCTCGGCATCGTCGGCGAGTCCGGCTCCGGCAAGTCGACCCTGGCCCGTACCGTGGTCGGCCTGGCCCGGGCGACCGCCGGATCGGTGACGTTCGACGGCACCGACCTGACCGCGGCACCACCGGCCGAGGTGCGGCGCCGGCGCCGGGACATCCAGATGATCTTCCAGGACCCGTACGCGTCGCTCAACCCGGGCCGCACCGTGCGGCAGCTGGTCACCGAGGCCTGGCAGATCCACCCCGACGTGGTACCGCGGGACCGGTGGGCGGCCGAGCTCGGCGAACTGCTGGAACGGGTCGGGCTCGACCCGGACCACGCCGACCGGTACCCGCACCAGTTCTCCGGCGGGCAGCGGCAGCGGATCGGCATCGCCCGGGCGATCGCGCTGCGGCCCCGCCTGGTGATCTGCGACGAACCGGTGTCCGCGCTGGACGTGTCGATCCAGGCCCAGGTACTGAACCTGCTGCGGGACCTGCAGCGCGACCTCGGCCTGACGTACCTGTTCATCTCGCACGACCTGTCCGTGGTACGGCACGTCGCGGACCGGGTCGCGGTGCTCTACCTCGGCCGGATCGTGGAGGAGGCGCCGACCGCGGAGATCTTCGCCGCGCCGACCCACCCGTACACGCAGGCGCTGCTGTCGGCGGTGCCGCGGCTGCGGCCGTGGCGGGAGGCCGGGCCGGAACCGATCGTGCTCGCCGGTGACATCCCGTCCCCGGCGAACCCGCCGTCCGGCTGCCGCTTCCGTACCCGCTGCCCGCGGGTCGCCGACGTGTGCGCGGCCGAGGCACCAGCCCTCACGATCCGCGGTAGCCACCCGGCCGCGTGCCACTTCGCCGGCTGACCGGCAACTGTCGGACCGGTACGGCAGACTCGGCGAGACACCCCGGCCGTGCGGGCCGGGCGGACGACGGGGAGCGACAATGGCAGTGGGACGACTGGGTGCGGTGGCCATCGACTGCGCCGAGCCCGAGGCGCTGGCCGAGTTCTGGGCGGCGATGCTCGGCGGCGAGGTGGCGTTCCGGTCGCCGCAGTTCTGCGCGGTCGGCGCCGGCGGCACCTGGCTCAGCACGGTTCGGGTCGACGACTACACCCCGCCGAGCTGGCCGGCGGGGGCCACGCCGAAACAGTTCCATCTCGACCTGGCGGTGACCGACCTGGACGCCGCCGAGGCGGAGGCGGTAGGGCTGGGCGCGTGCAAGGCCGACGAGCAGCCGGCGCCGGACCGGTGGCGGGTGTTCCTCGACCCGGCCGGCCACCCCTTCTGCCTCAGCACCCAGATCCCGAGCTGACCCGCGGCACCCGGATCCCAGACTGAGCCGCAGCGGCCGCCGGGCCGGGGTTCGAGGCGCATGATGGGCGAATGAGTGCTCGGGTGACGTTGCGACCGATGACCCAGGCGGAGTTCGACGCGTACCTCGACCGTACGGTGCGCGAATACGGGCAGGACAAGGTGCGCGCCGGCGAGTTCGCTCCGGAGCGTGCCGACGAGCAGGCCCGGGCCGAGTTCACGCTGCTGCTGCCGGAAGGCGCGCGCACCAACGGGATGCTGCTGTTCACCGCGTTCGACGGGGACGAGCGGGTCGGCATGCTGTGGCTGGCGCTGCCGTCCGCGCGCCGCCGCCAGGCCTGGGTGTACGAGCTGTGGGTCGCGCCGGCCGCCCGCTCCCGCGGGTACGGCCGGGCGATCATGCGGGCCGGCGAGCGGGAGCTGGCCGCCCGCGGGGTCACCGAGATCGGGCTCAACGTGTTCGGCGACAACACCACCGCGATCGGGCTGTACGAGAGCCTCGGGTACAAGGTGATCGCGCAGCAGATGGTCAAGCCTGTCGACGGCATCTGACCGTTGCGATTCGGCGACGGGGTGTGATGGTTTCCGCAGGGGCGCCACCTCGACCGGCGACGCTCGTTCTACTCACCGGGTCGGCAGTGTGGCCGGCCCGCCACAGACCTTGTTCCCCCGCCGCGAGGCGCCCCCGGCCACGACAGCGACCGGGGGCGCCTCTCTGTCCGCCCCCCGGCGCTGCCGACGCGCCGCTCTGTCCGCCCTGCGCTGCCGACGCGCCGCTCTGTCCGCCCTGCGCTGCCGACGCGCCGCTCTGTCCGCCCTGCGCTGCCGACGCGCCGCTCTGTCGCCCAGCGACGCCGTGCGTGCCGGCCCGCTGTGCCGGCCCGCCGTGCGTGCCGGCCCGCCGTGGCGGCTCGCCGTGCCGGCCGGTCCGGTCAGCGCACGGCGCGGTCGACGCCGTGTTCGCGGCGGCCGAGAAACTCCGGATCGGGCCGCACGACCATGCTGTAGATCGCCTTCACGTCGGCGAACTGCTCCCGGACCCAGTTGCGCGGGTACGCGTCCCAGCGGTGCTGGCCGGTGTCACCGACGCCGTCCGCGTCGATGCCGACCGACCGGCACAGCGCCGTCGCCCGCGGGATGTGGAAGTCCTGCGAGACGACGAGCGCCCTGCGCACGCCGAAGATCCGCTTCGCCCGCGCGCACGACTGGTACGAGTCGAAGCCGGCGTAGTCGGTCACGATCCGCTCCATCGGCACCCCGTGGTCGACCAGCCAGGCGCGCATCGCGTCGGGCTCGTCGTAGCGCCACCGCCGGTGGTCGCCCGTGACGAGCAGGGCGCGGACCTTTCCCGCCACGAACAGCTGGCGGGCCAGCTCCAGCCGGCCGGCCAGGAACGGTGACGGGGAGCCGTCCGGGTACACCTCGGCGCCGAACACCAGCGCCACCGGTGCGCGCGGCGCCGCCGCGGCCGAGTAGTACAGGTGGCCGTCCGCGCGCAGGCGCACCCAGCCGACCGAACCGCCGAGCAGCACGGCGACCAGCATCAGCCCGGCAAGACAGAGCGCGATCAGCCGCCGCGGCCGCAGCCAGCGACGGAGTGGAGCGGGCAGTCGCGACATCACGCCCTCACTATGCCCGGACCGGACAACGGCGCCCGCCCGCCGGGGATCTGCCGGCCGTGCCCACGGCCCGGCGCCGGTGGCGTGCGCGGCGCCGGTGGCGTGCGCGGCGCCGGCATGGTCGACATCACAGCCCATGAAGGCCGGCTGACCTGGGAGTACGCCGCCGGCAGCGACGTATGATCGAAACCGCACAGGGCCCGGGTCGAGCGACCCGACGGGCGCGCTGAGGGTGGGTTAGCGCGCCGATCGGATTCGTCGCATCGTCCTGAAGGGGAATCGAAGTGCCCGCCCTGGGTGCCTATCGTGCGCTGTTCGCTGCCACCGGCCCGCGGTTGCCGGTGTTGTCCTTCCTTGCCCGGCTGCCCAACGCGATGGGCCCGCTCGGCGTGCTCACCCTGCTGGTCGCCACCACCGGGTCGTACTCGGCGGCCGGCATCGCGACCGCCGCGCTCGGCGTGGGCGCCGCGTTCGGCGGTCCCGCGGTCGGTGCCCTCGCCGACCGGTACGGCCAGCGGCCGGTGGGGCTGGTCGCCGCGCTGGTGGACGCCGCCGGGTACGCGGGGCTCGTTGCGGCCGCCCTGCTGCACGGCCCGGCGTCGCTGGTGACCGCGCTCGCCACCGTCGCCGGCCTGGCCACCCCGCAGGTCGGGCCGTTCATGCGGGTCCGCTGGGTGCACCTGCTGCGCGCTCGCGGGAAGCTGGTGCCGACCGCGTTCTCGTACGAGGGCGCGGTCGACGAGACGTCGTTCGTCGCCGGCCCGGCGCTGGTCGGGTTGTGCGCGCTGATGTTCCCGCCGGCGGTCCCGCTGCTGATCGCGGCGGCGCTGCTGGTGGTGGCCGGGCTGGCGTTCGCGCTGCACCCGACCGCGCCGGCCCCGGTCGCGGTGTCGGGGTCCGCCGCGCCGCGGGCCCGGCTGCCGCGGCGGACGGTGCTGGGTCTGGTCCTCGCGATGGCCGCGCTGGGCGCGATCTTCGGCGGCACCCAGACCGGAGTCACCGCACTCGCCGGCTCGATCGGCCGGCCCGGCTCCGCCGGGCTGATCTATGCGGTACTGGGCGTCGGCAGCGCCACCGCCGGCCTCGCCACCGCCTGGCTGCCGGCCCGGTTCCGTTACCCCGCACGGTATCTGGTGTTCGCCGCGGCGCTCGCGGTCGCGGTCACCGCGCTGCTGACGATCTCCGGGCCAGCCGGTGCGATCGCCGCGATGGCCGTCCTCGGCCTGCTCGTCGCGCCCTACCTGATCACCGTGTACGCGCTGGCCGAACGGATCGCGCCGCCCGGCCGCACCGCGACGGTACTCACCCTGCTCGCCGCGGGCATCGTCGCCGGCGTCGCGCTCGGCGCCGGGCTCGCCGGTACCCTCGCCGACCGGTACGGGTTCCGCGGCGCCTTCGCCGTCCCGGTCGCCGCGGGCCTGATCGCGCTGCTGCTGGCGGCCACCGCGTACCGCCGCCTGGCCCGCACCTCGGCCGGCCTCGTCGCGCCAGGAGTTGCGGCCGGCGACTCGGCACCACGCCGCCCCGAGTCCCTGGTCGAGGCGTGAGCGGGCGATGACTCGGTGCTCGACGCGCCCGACACCCGACGAGCCGGGTGTCAGTCGTCGAGGGGGAGTTCCAGCGGGTCGAGCGGTCGCGGCGCCGCGGGGGCCGGGCTGGAGATGGTGTCGACCTTGGTCGGCGCGGTGAGCCGGCGGGCCGCCTCGGCCATGTGCCGCTCGACGACGGCAAGCAGTGCGGCTTCGTCCCGGGCCTCGACCGCGTCGATGATCTCGGCGTGCGAGTCGGGCATGTCGGCGCGGACCCGGAACTCGCGATCCAGCGAGTACGTGCACAGCCGGGTCTCGATCAGCAGGGTGGCGATGCTGGCGGACAGTCGGGGGCTGCCGGCCGCGTCGACCAGCGCCTGGTGGAACTCGATGTCGGTGTCGCCGACGGCGTGCGCGTCGCGTCGCTTGTTCGCCCGGACCATCCGCTGGTGGACCCTTCTCAGGGTGCGCACGGTGCGGTCGACCGCGTTGTCGCGCAACACGACCCGGCACGCCGCGCACTCGACGGCGGTACGGGCGAGGTAGACGTCGGCGACCGCGGCGGCGTCCATGCTGACCACGGCGAGGCCGCGGCGGCGGGTGGTGGTGAGCAGTCGCTCCTGCACCAGCCGCTGGGCCGCCTCGCGCAGCGGGCCACGGCTGACGCCGAGCTGTTCGGCCAGTTCGGCCTCGCCGAGGGGGGCACCGGCCGGCAGGGTGCCCTCGAAGATGGCCTGCCGCAGCCGGGCGGCAATCAGATCCACAGTGGACTCGCGAGGCACGGGGGTGATCTTCTGCGCGCGGGCCGACCGAAGCGGCGTTGCGGGGCGAATAGGGCGATGTGAAGAATTCGCCACTGCTACGCACCTCCCTGGTCTGGTCATGGCTGGCCGGCGACACGCCCGTGGATTACCGGAACCCTATTTGGGGTACCCACGCACCGCCAGGGGCGGCCCGGCCGGTTGGCCGTAGCTCACACGGCGGACCGATGCGCTCACCCGGCGAGACGGTACAACGCAGTTCGCCAACATGTTGCAGACTATCGACGATCCTAATGTCAACAAACATACGAGCGGTGCTAGCGTTCAGGCCCGAACTCCGGGCCGAGCTGGCCCGCCATGCCCGGACCTCGACGCGGCACCGAGTGGCCGCCGGGTCCGAAGCCTGAGGAGGTTGAGGTCCGTGACGGACAACAGTCGGTGGTCTCGTCGTACGCTCCTTCGCTCCGCCGCGGTCGGTGGCGGGCTGCTCACCGTGCCGGGCCTGCTGGCCGCGTGCTCGCGCACCCAGACCGGCACCGGTGAGTCGAAGGAGAGCACTCTCGACAAGATCAAGAAGCAGGGCTTCGTCACCATCGGTTTCGCGGGTGAGCAACCGTACGGGTTCAAGCAGGGCGACAATCTCGTCGGCGAGGCGCCGACGCTGCACAAGAAGATCTTCAGCGAGCTGGGCGTCAAGGACATGCGCGGCGTGCTGACCGACTTCAACTCGCTGATCCCGGGCATCAAGGCGAACCGGTTCGACGTGGTCAGCGCCGGTATGGCGATCACGCCGGAGCGGTGCAAGGAGGTCATCTTCTCCGAGCCCGAGTTCGTCGGCGCCACCGCGCTGCTGGTGAAGAAGGGCAACCCGAAGCACCTCACCGATCTCAAGGCGGTCGCCAAGGCCGGCGCCACCGTCGGAGTGCTGCAGGCCGCCGTCGAGAAGAGCTTCTCCACCGCGGCCGGGGTCAAGTCCGGCAACATCAAGGAGTTCGCGAAGCAGCAGGACGGGCTGGACGCGCTGGTGGCCGGTCGGATCGACGCGTTCGCGCTGACCGACATCTCACTGCGCTGGCTGGCGAACATCAACAAGGGCAAGCCGGTCGAGGTGACCCCGTCCTTCCAGCCGAAGCTGGACGGCAAGCCGCAGAGCAGCGCCGGCGGCGCCGTGTTCCGCACCGCCGACACCGAGTTGCGGGACGCGTTCAACAAGGAGCTGAAGAAGATCACCTCCGACCCGACCCAGTACACCTCGCTGATCGGCAAGTACGGCTTCACCAAGGTCAACGTGCCGCCGGCGACCCTGACCACCGCCTCGCTGTGCGAGGGCTGATCCGTCGGCCGGGATTGACGACCTGAGATGGGAATCTTCTTCAAACAGCTCGGCGAGTCCGCGGGCAACATCGGTTCCGCTGCCCTGATCACGGTCGAGGCCACGGTGCTCGGCGCCATCCTCGCGTTGGCGCTGGCCTTCATCCTCGGCCTGCTGGCCAGGTCGCGTCACCTCGTTGTCCGGGGCATCGCCCGGACCATCATCGAGTTCTTCCGCGGCACCTCGCTGTACGTGCAGCTGTTCTGGCTGTACTTCGCGCTTCCGGTGCTGGGCTTCCAGATCAGCAGCGCGCTGCTGTGCGCGGTGATCGCGTTCGGCCTCAACTTCGGCGCGTACGGCGCCGAGGTGGTGCGCGGCGCGATCAACGCGGTGCCGCAGGCGCAGTGGGAGGGTGCCACCGCGCTGAACATGTCCTCGTTCCAGCGGATGCGGCTGGTGATCCTGCCGCAGGCGTGGATCGGCATGATCCCACCGTTCAACAACCTGTTGATCCAGCTGTTGAAGTCGACCCCGTTGCTGTCGCTGATCACCGTGGCCGACCTGACCTTCGAGGGCCAGCAGCTGCGGGCGGCGACCGGGCAGACGGCCCTGTCCTATCTGTTCCTGCTCGTCGTCTACTTCATCCTGGCGTACATCTTCACGTTGTTGATGAACGCGTTGGAGTCGGTGGCGAAGGCGCGCCTGGGGCGCGGCGCCGGATTGCGCGGCCTGTTCCGCCTGCGTGAGGCGGATCCGACCGGTCAGAGCGTCGGTCTCGGAACGGGTGTGGGGAGAGCGATGTGAACCACACGATCTGGGACTGGAGTGTCGTCGAGGACGTCATTCCGCTGCTGCTCAAGGGTTTTGTGGTCACGTTGCTCGCCACCGTGGTCGGTTCGGTGATCGCGATCCTGCTCGGACTGCTGCTGGCGATGGCGCGCCGGGTGCCAGCCCGGTTCGTCCGGGTGCCGGTCCGCGCGTTCGTCGAGTTCGTCCGCAGCACCCCGCTGCTGGTGCAGCTGTTCACGGTGTACGTCCTGCTGCCGTCGCTGTCGCCGTTCGTGATCGGCGCGTCGGTGCTCGGCATCCACTACGCCACCTACATGTCGGAGGTGTACCGGGCCGGCATCGACGGCGTCCCGAAGGGACAGTGGGAGGCGGCGACGGCGCTGTCGATGGCGCGCGGCCGGACCTGGCAGGCGGTCATCCTGCCGCAGGCCGTCCGCAACGTCCTCCCGGCCCTGGGCAACTACATCATCTCGATGTTCAAGGACACCCCGTTCCTCGCGGTGATCACCGTGCACGAGATGGTCTTCGAGGCCCAGGAGTACGGCTCGGACCACTTCCGCTACCTGGAGGTCTTCACGTTGGCGGCGGCGATCTTCCTGATCGCGAGCTATCCCACGTCGCTGCTGGTACGAAGGTTGGAGAACCGCCTTGGCCACTGAACCCAACATCCCCGACCTGTCCGCGGTGGACAGTGCACCGAAGCTGCCCGAGGGCACGCCGATGGTGCTGTTCGACCAGGTGGTCAAGCAGTTCGGCAGCAACATCGTGCTCGACCACCTCGACTTCTCCGTCGCGCAGGGCGAGCGGGTCACGCTGATCGGCCCGTCCGGTTCCGGCAAGACCACCATCCTGCGGCTGCTGATGACGCTGGAGAAGGTCAACGGCGGCGTCGTGTACGTCGAGGGCGAGCCGCTGTCGCACATGAAGCGCGGCAACCAGCTCGTCCCGGCGAACGAGCGCTACCTGCGCACCGTCCGCAAGAAGATCGGCATGGTCTTCCAGCAGTTCAACCTGTTCCCGAACATGAAGGTGCTGGAGAACGTCACCGAGGCGCCGATACACGTGCTCGGGCTGTCGAAGGACGAGGCGGTCGAGCGGGCCAAGCAGCTGCTCGACCTGGTCGGCCTCGGCGACCGGGTCAACCAGCATCCGACCTCGCTGTCCGGCGGTCAGCAGCAGCGGGTGGCGATCGCCCGGGCGCTCGCCATGCAACCCGACGTGCTGTTGCTGGACGAGGTCACCTCGGCGCTCGACCCGGAACTCGTCGCCGACGTGCTCAACGTGCTGCGCGACATCGCCCAGACGACGACCATCACGATGCTGATCGTCACGCACGAGATGCAGTTCGCCCGGGACGTGTCCAACCGGATCCTGATGTTCGACAAGGGCCGCATCGTCGAGGAGGGCCCGCCGGACAAGATCTTCTCGAACCCGGAGAACGAGCGCACCCAGACGTTCCTGCGTGCCGTGCTCGAAGAGCGCTGACCGACCGGCGCCCCGTCCACAGTGGACGGGGCGCCGGCACGGGCTCACCTCGGTGCTGCGGGCCGGCCGGGCACCCAGGAACTGCGCGGCAGCCCGACGTGCATGGCCAGGTCACGCCAGGCCGCGTGCTGCACCACGACCGCCGGGTCACCGACCAGCTCGCCGCCGAGCGGGGCCCCGTCCGGGGTGAACCGCAGGCGCACCAGCCGGCAACTGTCGAACAGCCACCAGTCGCCGGCCTCGACCGGGAGCCCCACCGACAGCGCGCGGTCGTACGAGATCCAGCGGAACCGTTCGCCCGGCGCGATCTGCCCCGAGAGCAGCTGCCACCGCTCGTAGCCGCTCGGCGGCTCGTGCAGGACCCGCACCCGGCTGACCTGCCGGCCCTGGCCGATCATCGTGTTGATCTGTGCCGACCGTTCGTGGTCGCGGGGAACGAAGCTCAGGCGGTTCGGTTCGCCGGCGAGGAACTCGGCGACCAGCGCCCGTTCGTTCTCGATCCGGTAGGCAGGCAGCGTCTCGAACCGGAACGCGGTGTGCTCGAACCGGCGCCAGAGCCGGTCGACCTCGTCGACGCCGAGTCGCTCGCCCATGGCCGGGAGTCTACGTCGGCGCCGCCAGCACTCCGGCGACAGCGGCGCGGTTGCCGGGTCACCATTCGGCAAGGGAGTGGTCGGGGTGGCGCCAGACCGGGTTGCGCCAGCCGGGGTCGCGGCCGTCCGCGGCGCGGACGGCGGCCTCCTCGAGCGTCACGCCGAGGCCGGGCGTCTCGGTGCGCAGCGCGTACCCGTCGGTGAACCGGAACGGGGTCGGATCGGCGACGTAGTCGAGCAGGTCGTTGCTGGTGTTGTAGTGGATGCCCATGGACTGTTCCTGGATCAGGACGTTCGGCGTGGCGAAGTCGATCTGCAACGACGCGGCGAGCGCCACCGGCCCGAGCGGGCAGTGCGGGGCGAGCGGTACGTCGAAGGTCTCGGCGAGCGCGCCGATCCGGCGTACCTCGGAGATGCCGCCGGCGTGCGACAGGTCCGGCTGGGCGACGGCGATCCCGGCAGTGAGCGCGGGCAGGAAGTCGGTACGGGAGTAGAGCCGCTCACCGGTCGCGATCGGCACCGTCGAGCCGGTCAGCCGGGGCAGCTGGTGACCGTACTCGGGGGCAGCGGCTCCTCGACGAACAGCGGGTGCAGGTCGGCGATGGCGGCGATCGCGCGGGGTGCGGTGGGCCAGGCGACCCGGCCGTGGAAGTCGACGGCGACGTCCCGCTCGTCCCCGAGTACGGCGCGGGCGGCGCCGACCCGGTCGACCAGGCCGGCCAAGTCGGCAACCGTTGCGGCGCGGCCGATCCGGCCGAACCCGTTCATCTTGACCGCGGTGAAGCCGGCCGCGACGGCGGCGCCGACCGAGTCGGTGATCTCGGCCGGCTCGTCGCCGCCGACCCAGGTGTACATCCGTACGCGGTCCCGCACCGGGCCGCCGAGCAGCGCGTACACCGGTACCCCGTACGCCTGGCCGGCGATGTCCCACAGTGCCTGATCGATGCCGGCGACGGCGCTGGACAGGATCGGCCCGCCCCGGTAGAAGCCGCCCTTGGACAGCACCTGCCAGTGGTCCTCGATCCGTAGCGGGTCGGCGCCGATCAGGTGCTCGGCGGCGACCTCGACCGCGGTCCGGACCACCTCGGCGCGGCCCTCGACGACCGGCTCGCCCCAACCGACCAGCCCGTCGTCGGTCTCGATCCGGCAGAACAGCCAGCGCGGCGGTACCTGGAACGTCTCGATCCGTGCGATCCTCATCCGCGCTCCGCTTCCCGGGTCAGTGCCGCGGCGTGCTGGTTGGCCGCGGTGAGCAGTTCGTCCATGGCCATCTCGGCGCCGTCCGGGTCGCCGGCCCGGATCGCCTCGAGTACCGGTCGGTGGGTGGGAACCGGGTCGGGCGCGGATCCGCCGTGTACCAACCGGTCCCGCTCGGCGAGGGCGCGTTCCACCACGACCTCCAGCCGGCCGAGCAGCTCGTTGTGTGTGCAGGACAGCAGCGCCCGGTGGAACCGCAGGTCGGCCGCGACCGCGGCATCCGGATCGACGGCATCGTCCATGTCGGACAGTGCGGCGTCGAGCTCGGCCAGGTCGGCGTCGGTGCGCCGGGTCGCGGCGAGCCGCGCGGCCGGCGGCTCCAGCAGGGTACGTACCTCGGCCAGGTCGCCGAGGAACCGCGTCCAGGTCGCCGCCGGTGCGGCGAACTGCCAGCGCATCACGTCGCCGTCGAGCAGGTTCCACGCACTGCGCGGCCGCACGAACGTCCCGCGCTTCTGCCGGGCGCCGACGAGTCCCTTGGCGGACAGCACCTTCAGTGCCTCGCGCAGCGCGGTACGGGACACGTCGAGCTCGGCCTCCAGCGCCGGGATGTCGAGCGTGGCGCCCTCGGCGAGCCGGCCGGACAGGATCCGGTGCGCGATCAGCTCGACGGTCTGGCCGTGCAACCCGCGGCCCGGATACTCGGTCATGCCGACGCCTTCGTGATCGACCAGCCGCCGTCGACCGGGATCGCCGCACCGGTCACGTACGACGCGTCGGGGGAGGCGAGGAACGCGATGACCGCGGCGACCTCGGCGGGGTCGCCGAACCGCTTGACCGCGGTGGCCTCGACGCTTCGGGCCCGGTCGTCCTCGGCCACGCCGTCCCACGCGGCGGTCAGGATCGGGCCGGGCAGCACGCTGTTGACCCGCACCTGGGGACCGTACTCGACGGCGAGCTGGCGGCACAGCGCGGCCAGCCCGCCCTTGGCCGCCGCGTACGCGGGGTGGCCGGGCAGGCCGATCAGCGCGTGCACCGACGAGACGACGACGACCGCGCCGCGCCGCTCGCGCAGGTCCGGCAGGAAGGTGCGCACGGCCAGGTAGCTGCCGGTGAGGCAGACGGCGAGCTGCCGGTCCCAGCTGTCCCGGTCGGTCTCGTGCAGGGGCCGGGCCGGGTCGACGAACGCGTTGCTGACCAGCACCTCGACCGGCCCGTACCGGTGCGCGACGGCGGCGACGCGGTCCCAGTCGGCGTCGCTCGCCACGTCCGCGGGGACGAACGTCGCCTGCCCGCCGGCCGCCTCGATGTCCGCCGCGACCTGCGCGCCGAGGTCGTCGACGTCGGTCAGCACCACCCGGGCGCCGTCGGCGGCGAGCCGGCGCGCCGTTGCGGCGCCGATGCCGCGGGCGGCGCCGGTCACCACCGCGGTCCGGCCC
Source organism: Actinocatenispora sera (assembly GCF_018324685.1). Lineage (NCBI taxonomy): Bacteria > Bacillati > Actinomycetota > Actinomycetes > Micromonosporales > Micromonosporaceae > Actinocatenispora > Actinocatenispora sera. Next base: position 1,623,126 of record NZ_AP023354.1, read on the forward strand.
CGGTCGCCGCCCGGCGCGGTCGTCTCTGCTGCCATGCGGCCCACCCTAGGATAATTCTTTTTTTATGAATACATCTTGACAGGCATGTCACACCTGGCGATGCTCGACCCATCCCGCGCCGGTTTGCACCGAAAGGGGCAAGGATGGGATCGCCACGCCCGATGACACGACGGTCGGTGCTCGCCGGCGGCGCCACCACGGCCCTGGCCGGCACCGGCCTGCTCGGCGGCTGCGGCACCGGCGTGGCGCCGCCACCGGGCCGGCCGGACCGCAAGCCGGGCGAGAAGGTGACGCTCAACTTCTGGTCCTGGGTGCCCGGCATCGCCGCGCCCGTCGACCTGTGGAACAAGCGCAACCCGGACGTGCAGGTACACCTGGACACCATCATCCCGGGCGGCAGCGGCGGGTACGCCAAGCTGCACGCCGCGGTGCACACCGGTGGCGCGCCGGACCTGGCGCAGATCGAGTACCACATCCTGCCGGCGTTCATGCTCGACGGCGGGCTGCTCGACCTCACCGGCTACGGGATCGGCAGGTACGAGCACCTGTTCGTGCCGTGGCAGTGGCGGCAGGGGGTGTTCGACGGTCGGGTCCGCACGGTGCCGCAGGCGTCCGGACCGATGGCGATGTTCTACCGCGCCGACCTGTTCGCCAAGTGGGGCATCGAGGTGCCGAAGACCTGGCCGCAGTACCGGGACGCCGCCGCGAAGGTACGCAAGGCAGACCCGGGCGCGTACATCATGGCGTTCCCGCCGGCGAACTCCGCCTACCAGACGGGCCTCGCGTGGCAGGCCGGCGCGCACTGGTTCACCGCGCGCGGGCAGAGCTGGCGGATCGACATGACCGATCCCGGCAGCACCCGGATGTGCGACTACTGGGACGAGCTGCTGCACGAGAAGCTGATCCTCGCCGAGCAGGACATGCAGTCCGGCTGGTTCGCGCAGCTGCAGCGCGGCCAGCTCGTCAGCTGGGTCGGGCCGCAGTGGGGTGACGCGCTGCTGACGGGCAACGCCGCCGGTACCGCCGGGAAGTGGCGGGTGGCGCTGATGCCGCAATGGGACTCCTCGCACCCGGCCGCGGCGAACTGGGGTGGTTCGTCGACCGCGGTGATGGCGAACTCGCGGTACCCGGAGGAGGCGATGCGGTTCGCGGTCTGGCTCAACACCGACCTGGACAGCGTCAACCTGCTCATCAAGGGCGGCTACGGCTGGCCGGCGCTGGACAACGCGTACCACCGCACGATCCTGGACCGACCGAACCCGTTCTTCGGCGGCCAGCGGTACAACGAGGTCTTCGCCGCGGCGGACAAGCAGATCGACGACAGCTGGCTGTGGCTGCCCACCACGGCATCGACGCTGGACCACCTGAACGCCTCGATCGCCGGCGCGGTCAACAGCCGCGGCAGGCTGATCGACGCGCTGCGCACCGCGCAGCGTCAGACCGTGGACGACCTGCGTGCCAAGGGGCTCAAGGCATCCGGCCCGAAAGAGGAGCGGTGATGGCGACCGGCAAGCGACGACGGCTCTCGCCGGGCATCGGGTTTCTCGCACCGTTCTGCCTGTTCTTCCTGCTGTTCTTCATCGTACCGATCGGCTACGCGCTGTATCAGAGCCTGTTCCGCACCGAGCGCACCGGGCTCTACGGCGAACTCGGCACCCACCAGGTGTTCGCCGGCTTCGGCAACTACACCACGGTGTTCGCCGAGGGCGCGTTCGTGCAGAGCGTGCTCCGGGTGCTCGGGTACGCGGTGGTGCAGGTGCCGGTGATGATCGTGCTGGCGACCGTGCTCGCGCTGCTGCTGGACGCGGCGTCCGCGCGCGGCGTGCGGTTCTTCCGCTCCGCCTTCTTCCTGCCGTACGGGGTGCCCGGGGTCATCGCCTCGATCCTGTGGGGTTTCCTGTACACGCCGGGGATCAGTCCGCTGGTGTCGATCGGCGGCCACCTCGGCCTCACCCTCGACTTCCTCGGCCCGACCACCGTGCTGTGGTCGATCGCGAACATCGTCACCTGGCAGTTCGCCGGCTACAACATGCTGGTGATCATCGCCCAGCTCAAGGCGGTACCGGGTGACCTGCTGGAGGCGTCCCGGATCGACGGGGCGAACGCTTGGCAGGCGATCTGGCACGTCAAGCTGCCGCTGATCCGGCCCGCGATCGTGCTCACCACCGTGTTCACCATCATCGGTTCGCTGCAGCTGTTCACCGAGCCGCTGGTGCTGCAACCGTTGACCGCCAACGTGACGAGCACCTACACGCCGAACATCGCCGCGTACGCGGACGCGTTTTCCAACAACAACTACAACTACGCCGCGGCGGAGGCGGTGTTGCTGGCGTTGATCGCCGCGATGCTGTCGTTCGGGTTCCTGCGGCTGGTCGGTGGCAGGAGGCGCGGATGACCGCCACGATGGAACGGCCGACCACGACCGTCCACACCAGACAGAAGCGGGGCCGGCTGTCCGCCGGGCCGCTGTCCACCCGGATCATCCTGACCGCGGTGCTCGGCCTGATCGCGATCTACTTCCTGGTCCCGGTCTACTGGCTGATCGTGTCGGCGACCAAGAACAGCACCGACCTGTTCGGCAGTTTCGGGCTCTGGTTCGCCCATCCGCAGCTGCTCACCAACCTCGGCGACCTGTTCTCCTTCGACAACCACATCTACCTGCGCTGGGGCCTGAACAGCATCGTGTACGCCGGGGGCGGCGCGCTGGTGGCGACCGCGCTCGCGGCAGGTGCCGGCTACGGCCTGGCCCGGTTCTCGTTCCGCGGCCGGGAAGCGGTGTTCAACACCGTGCTGGCCGGCGTGATGCTGCCGCAGACCGCGCTCGCGCTGCCGCTGTACCTGCTGTTCGCGCAGGCGCACCTGGCCAACTCGTACTGGGCGGTGCTGCTGCCGAGCTTCGTCAGCCCGTTCGGCGTCTACCTGTGCCGGATCTACGCCGACGCCGCGGTACCGCCGGGCCTGCTGGAGGCCGCCCGCATCGACGGCGCCAGCGAGTTCGCCATCTTCCGCCGGATCGTGCTGCGCATCATGTCGCCGGCGCTGGTGACCGTGTTCCTGTTCCAGTTCGTCGGAATCTGGAACAACTACTTCCTGCCACTGGTGATGCTCTCCGACACCAAGCTCTACCCGATCACGCTCGGGCTCACCTCCTGGCAGGGATTCGCGTCCCGGCAGCCGCTGCTGTACCAGCTGGAGGTCGGCGGCGCGCTGGTGTCGGTGATCCCGCTGATGATCATGATCGTGGTGCTGCAACGGTTCTGGCGATCCGGCCTGACCGAGGGAAGCGTCAAGGCATGACCGCTGACCTCGCGCGCGGGTCCGCTGTGGAGGTGGCATGAGCATCGACCGGATGGCCGCGGTACGGGCCAAGCTGGGCCGGATCGGCTACGGCGCCGACTACAACCCGGAGCACTGGCCGCGGGCGGTACGCGACGAGGACCTGAAGCTGATGGCCGACGCCGGCGTCTCGCTCGTCACCGCGGGCATCTTCTCCTGGGCCGAGGTCGAGCCGCGGGAAGGGGAGTACGACTTCGGCTACTTCGACCGGGTGCTGGACGGGCTGGCCGAGACCGGGGTGTCGGTGTGCCTGGCCACGATGACCGCGTCGCCGCCGCCGTGGCTGCCCCACCGGTACCCGGAGACGCTGCCGCGCACGGTGGACGGCACGGTCCTGTCGCCGGGCGGCCGGCAGCATTTCTGCCCGTCCAGCCCGGTGTACCGGGAGCACGCCGGCCGGCTGGTCGAGCAGCTCGCCACCCGGTACGCGGGCCATCCGGCGCTGGCCATCTGGCACGTCGGCAACGAGTTCGCCTGCCATGTACGGGCGTGCTACTGCGACGTGTCGGCGGCCGACTTCCGCCGCTGGCTGATCGAGAAGTACGGCGACATCGATGCCCTCAACGCCGCCTGGTCCACCACGTTCTGGGCCCAGCGGTACGCCGACTTCGGGCAGATCCTGCCGCCGCGGGTGGCGCCGACGTTCCCGAACCCGGCCCAGCAGATCGACTTCGCCCGGTTCTCCTCCGACGCGCAGCTCGACTGCTACCTGGCCGAGAAGGCGATCCTGCGCCGGCTCACCCCGGACGTACCGGTCATGACCAACTACGTCGGGCTGGTGCAGAAGGCGCTCGACTGGTACCGCTGGGCGCCGCACCAGGACGTCGCGGCGATCGACTCATACCCCGATCCGTACGATCCGCGGGCGCACGTGGCGGCGGCGCTCGGGTACGACCTGATCCGGTCGGTGCGGGGCGGCCAGCCGTGGCTGCTGATGGAACAGGCACCGTCCGCGGTGAACTGGCGGGAACGCAACGCGCCCAAGGCACCGGGCCTGATGCGGCTGTGGAGCTGGCAGGCGGTGGCGCAGGGCGCCGATGCGGTGGTGTTCTTCCAGTGGCGGCAGACCGCCGGCGGGGCGGAGAAGTTCCACTCCGCGATGGTCCCGCACGGCGGCACCAACACCCGCACCTACCGGGAGGTGCGGGCTCTGGGCCACGAGCTTGCCGCGGTACCGGAACTGCCCGGCACCACCGTGCACGCCGAGGTGGCGCTGCTGCACGACTGGAACTCCTGGTGGGGCCTGGAACTCGACTCGCACCCGTCCGGTGACCTGGACCTGCTGGACGCGCATCTGGCGCACTATGCGCCGCTGTTCGATGCGCACGTGCCGTGCGACGTGGTACCGCCGACGGCGGATCTGGCGGGCTACCGGCTCGTGGTGGTGCCCAACCTGTACCTGCTGGAACGGGACGCGGCGGCCCGGTTGGCGTCCTACGTGGAGGGTGGCGGCGCGCTGGTGGTGTCGTTCTTCACCGGCATCGTGGACGCGGACGACCGCGCCTACCTCGGCGGGTACCCGGCGCCGCTGCGGGGACTGCTCGGGCTGCGGATCGACGAGTTCTGGCCGCTGCCGAGCGGTGGCACCATCGGTCTGTCCGGCGCGCTGTCCACACCGGGCGGCCACGGCACGCTCTGGTCCGAGTGGATCGAGCCGGAGGGCGCCGAGGTGCTGGCCACCTTCGCCGGCGGCGAGCTCGCCGGCCGGCCGGCGATCACCCGGCACCGGCACGGCGCCGGCACCGCCTGGTACCTCGGTACCCGGCCGGATCCGGCCACGATGCGTGCCGTGCTGGACGCCGCGCGCGGCGCCGCCGGGGTCGAGCCGGTGCTGCCGAACCTGCCCGACGGGGTGCAGGCGGGGATCCGCGGCGATCACGTCGTGCTGCTCAACCACGGCATCGAACCGGCCGTCGTACCGCTCGCCACCCCGGCGCCGGACCTGCTCACGAACCCGTCGGTACCGCTGAGGGAGGTGCGGCTGGCCCCCCGGGGTGTCGCCGTCCTCCGCCGCTGAATCCCGCCTTGCGGCGCTGCGGCGCCGTGCCGCTGAGTCTGCGGTGAGCCGCCCGCAGTGCCGCCGAGCGGCCGGCCGGCCACCGCGGTGTCGCGGTCCGGTCGAGCTGGGCACGGCCGCTCAGCCGGTGACCTGCCGGCCGGCCCGGGCCGCCTCGATCGCGGCCAGGACCTCACCCAGCGGCCGGTTCAGCGACGCCTGCTGCAGCACCACCGGACTGCCGTACCTGCTGAGTTCGTCCCGGCCCTGCCGGCGCAGCCATGGCCGCATCGAACGGATCGTCGCCCCGGCATCGACGGGCACGATCAGCAGTACCGGCCGGCCGGGCGCACCGGGGGTGACACCGAGCCGCGCCGTGGCCACATCGGCCCAACCCAGCCGTACCCCCATCAGCGGCAGCCGGATGCCGTCGGGCTCGACGACCACCACCGGGATCCGGCAGATCGTGCTCAGCACCACCGGGTAGCCGAGCAGTACGACGAGCGCGGCCCCGAACACGAAGCCCAGGTACCGGACCGCGCCGGTGGCGACGGCGCCGAACCCGAGCAGGATCACCCCGGCCGCCAGCAGTGCGAGGTAGGCGGCGTTCGGACGTAGCTGGACCTTCAGTGGCATGGCGTCATCGTCGCGCAAGCGGCCCCGCGCCGCGATCCCGGCCCGGCGGTACGGCGGCGGGCGGATCCGCCGGCGGCGTCCGGCGGCGGCGTCCGGCGGCGTTCCGCGCGCTTCCGGCGGTCAGGGCCGCCGGGCGGTGCCGGAGCGGCGGGTGGTGATCGCCGCGACGACGAGGAGCGCCGCGAACCCGCTCATCACCACGGCGATGCGGTGCAGCCCGATCGCGGACGGGGGTTCCAGCACCAGCCCGATCAGCGCGGTGGACAGGATCGCCCCCACGTACCGGGCGGTCTGGAACAGGCCGGCCGCCATCCCCGTGCCGTCCGCCGGCGCCGCGGAGTAGAGCGCGGCCTGCAGTCCCATGTTGTTGAGGCCGTTCGGCAGCCCGAGCACGGCGGCCACGCCGAGGATGCCGACTGCCGGAGTGGCGTCGTGCAGCGTGAACACCAGCAGCGAACCGGCCAGCAGCCCGACCGAGCCGAGCAGCAGCGGCAGCCGCGGCCCGAACCGGCCGACCAGGCGTGCGGCGACCGGCGTCACCAGTACGCCGAGGGCGGCGATCGGCAGCATCAGCAGCCCGGCCTGCTCGGTCGAGTAGTGCCGGGACTCCTCCAGCCAGATCGGTAGGCCGTAGAACACCCCGTAGAACACCAGCTGGATGGCGGCCTGCTGGCCGAGCACGCCGGTCAGCGCGGGGCTGCGCGCGAAGCCGCGGACGTCCAGGAACGGCATCGGGGAGCGCAGCTCCCACCAGATCATTCCGACCGCGCAGACCGCGACCAGCGGCAGCAGTATCCACAGTGGATGGTGCGGCAGCGCGAGCAGGAATCCGAGCAGGCCCACCAGGGTGCCGCTGAACAGCAGGATGCCGAGCGGGTCGATCAGCCGGACCAACCCGGTGCGTGCGGTGCCGGCCGGCTCGTCGCGCGGCAACACCTTCAGCGCCAGGACCAGCGTTGTCAAGGTGAGCGGGACGTTCACCAGGAAAATGCCCTGCCAGCCGGCGAACGCCACCAGGAACCCGCCGAGTACCGGTCCGAAGCCGGCCGACGCGGAGTTGGCGACGGCGATGGTACCCAGCGCGCCGGCCGGCGGTGTCCCGGTGCCGGCGGCCCTCCGGATCAGCGCCAGGCCGGCCGGGAACGCCGCGGAGGTACCGATCGCCTGCAGCACCCGGCACGCCAGCACCAGGCCGAACCCGGGCGCGAACGGTGCCACCGCGCTGGCCGCGCACACCACCGCGAGCCCCACGCAGTACACCCGCCGGGGGCCGAACCGGTCGGCGAGGCGGCCCATCAGCGGCTGCCCGACGCACGCCGCCAGATAGAACCCGGACACCAGCCAGCTGGCGGTGCCGAACCCGACGCCGAACGCGTGCTGCAGGGAGACGAGCGCGACCGCGATCATCGACGAGTTCAGCGGGTTGAGCAGGGTGCCGAGCGCGATGACCGCCACGTACCGACGGGGCACCGCGACAGCCTTCACGATCGCCCAATCTAGTGTCGGAACGGTGAACCGGCGCCGGGGTGTGAGAAACCTCCACCTTCCGGTCGCCGCGGCGGCACCGCATCGGAGGTTCTGGCGGGATCTCCCCGAGGTCCGCAGACGAGGGGCGTGGGATGGCCGACAGCCCCTTCCGCCAAGGACCTCTAAGCTTGGGGGCATGCGGGTGACGGGTGTGAGCGAGCCGAGGCCGGGCAAGCCGAACGAGGATCTGCTGGCTCACCGCGGTGACGTCGTGGTGGTGCTGGACGGCTGCGGCGTGCCGGACAGCCTCGGCGGCGAGGTGCGGCGCGGTTGCCGGCACGGCGTGCCGTGGTACGTCCGTTCGCTCGCGGCGGAGCTCCTGGCACGGGCCGGCAATCCGGCCGAGACCCTGCCGGACGCGCTGGCCGGCGCGATCGAGACGGTCACCGCCGCGCACCGGGACGGATGCGATCTGTCCAATGTGGACACGCCGGCGTGCACGGTGACGATGCTGCGGCAGCGCGACGACGTGCTGGACCACCTGGTGCTGTCCGACTCGTCCGTGGTGTTCGACCGGCGCGGCGCCGGCCACGGCATCGAGGTGGTGTGCGACGAGCGGATCGCGGCGGTGCGACTGCCCGGCCCGCCGATCGCGCTGGACAGCCCGGCCCGCGCCGAACGCGACCGGGCCGGCAGCGCGGCCCGCTCGGCGCAGCTGAACCGACCGGGCGGGTTCTGGGTCGCCGCAACGGATCCGGCCGCCGCCCGGGAGGCATTGACCGGAACCACCCCGGTCACCGGCATCGACGGGGTGCTGCTCGCCACCGACGGCGCCACCCGGCTCGTCGAGTTCGGCGAGCTGAGCTGGCCCGCACTGCTCGATCTCGCCGCCGCCGACCCGGCCGAGCTGGTGCGCCGCACCCGAGCCGCCGAGGGCGCCGACCCCACCGCGATCCGGTTCCCGCGCGGCAAGCAGTACGACGACGCGACCGCCGCCTGGTGCACGTTCGACTGACCCGTGCCGGCAGGACCGGCGCGGCCGGCGACGGACCGGCCCAACTCCGCCGAGCCCGGCCGAACGGTCAGAACTCCTCGTGCACGTCCGGGTCGCCGCCCTGCCGGCCGCGCGCCAACCCGCTCAACGCCGCCATCTCCGCCCGATCCAGCTCGAAGCCGAACAGGTCCAGGTTCGCCGCCTGCCGCTGTGGCGACGACGACTTCGGGATCGGCACCGTACCCAGCTGCACGTGCCACCGCAGCACCACCTGCGCCGGCTCGACGCCGTGCCGGCGCGCAGCGGCCACCACCACCGGCTCCCGCAGCAGCGCGGCGGACCGGGCCAGCGGGCTCCACGACTCGGTCCGGATCCCGCGCACCGCATGCGCGGCGCGCAGCTGCTCCTGCGGGAAGTACGGGTGCAGCTCGATCTGGTTGACCGCCGGTGTCTCCCCGGTCTCCTCGATCAGCCGGTCCAGCTGCGCCACGGTGAAGTTGCTGACCCCGATCGACCGCACCAGGCCGTCGCTGCGCAGCGTCACCATCGCCCGCCACGACTGCACGTACCGGTCGATGCGCGGCAGCGGCCAGTGGATCAGGTACAGGTCGAGGAAGTCCAGGCCGAGCGCGAGCCGGGACGCCTCGAACGCCGCCAGCGTCTGCTGGTACCCGTGATCGCGGCCGCGCAGCTTCGTGGTCACGAACACGTCGGCGCGCGCCCGCCCCGCCGCCGCGATCCCGCGGCCCACCGCCTCCTCGTTGCCGTAGGCGGCGGCCGTGTCGATCAGCTGGTACCCCAGCCCCAACGCGTCCCGCACCGCCGTCGTCGCCTGCTCGTCCCGCATCGGGTACGTACCCAACCCGACCGCAGGCAGCTCCACGTCCGCACCGATCGCATACCCCGGCACTCGCCCCATCCCCCCACCCTAAGCCGCTATGGCACCTCTGTGCGCTGAGGTACACCCGAAGCGCCGGTGCCCGGCTGGCGCGCGCTCGCGCTGGCGGTCTCAACCCCACCCCTGTTCGCGCGCTCGCGCTGGCGGTGTCAACCCTTGTTCGCGCTGCGTGCGCTGCTGCGGTGTGAAGCGCTTCCCTGTTCGCCGCTGCGTGCGCTTTTGCTGTGGTGTAAAGGCCACCTCTGTTCCTTCTTTCACCCCTCGTGGGGGGAACGTGGGGAGCGGGCTTCGCCCCTCCCCACACCCCTCCCCGTCAAGGGGCAGTCGCCCCCTTGACAATCCCCCGTCGGAAAAACAGTGATCGGGTCCTGACGCCGCCTGGCCGTTTCGGAAGAACGGGGTGTCGGTGCGGCCTACCCATCGCCGCCAAGCCCGCCACGCCAACAACCAACCCCACCCGCCTGCGGGCCGCCGGGACGTGAAGCGAAGCGACGCGACGCGTTGCGAGGCGGGCGTTGCCGTGATGGGTAGGCCGGGCCGGTTCCCCGTTCTTCTTCGACGCACGCTTGGCGTCGATGGGCACCATCACCGGGATGGGTAAGGGGATGGCCAAGGGGAATCCCCTTGGCGGGGAAGGAGCGCGAGGAGGGGGCGAAGCCCTCTCCTCGCATTCCCCCACGCGGGGTTCAAGCGTGAACAGAGGTGGCCTTTACACCCGCACGCCGAGCGCGCCGCGGCAGAGGGAGCCTTCACCCCAGCACGCCGGAAGCGCAGGGTCGGACGGGGGTGGGCTTTACACCGCCAGCGCCGGACGCACGCCAGCCGTGCCCCGGCGCTTCGGGCCCACCTCAGCGTATAGAGGTGGTCAGAGGGCTCGGTGGTACTGGACGGGCCAGGCGGCGTGGGGTGCGTCCGGTGCGCGGAGAGCCCAGTACGGATCGCGGAGCATCGGGCGCCCGACGAAGACGGCGTCCGCGTCCCCGGCAACGAGTACCTCGGCGGCGGCGTCGGGCGTTTCGAGCAGCCCGACCGCGCCGACCGGTACGCCGGCCTGGCGCCGGATCTCGGCGGCGAGCGGCACCTGGTACTTGGGCCCGACCGGTACCGTCGCGTCGGCCGCGGTGCCGCCGGAGGAGACGTCGACCAGGTCGACGCCGCGGGCGGCGAGTTCCTTGGCGAACACCACGCTTTCGGCGAGCGTCCAGCCGCCTTCCACCCAGTCGGTGGCGGAGATCCGGACGAACAGCGGCCGGTCGGCGGGCCAGGCCCGGCGAACGGCGTCGACCACGGTCAGCGGCAGCCGCATCCGGCCGGCCAGGTCGCCGCCGAAGTGGTCGGTGCGCCGGTTGGCCAGCGGGCTGAGGAACTGGTGCAGCAGGTACCCGTGTGCGGCGTGCAGCTCGATCACGCCGAACCCGGCGTGCACGGCGAGTTGGGTGGCGCGAACGAAGTCTGCCACCAGCCGATCGATGTCCACAGTGGACATTGCTACCGGCGCGGGGGAGCCCTCGAACGCGATCGGCGACGGGCCGATGGTCGTCCAGCCGCCCTCCTGGTGCGGTACCCAGCCACGGCCGTGCCACGGTGCCCGGGTCGAGGCCTTGCGCCCGGCGTGCGCGAGCTGCACCCCCGGTACCGCGCCGGCGGCCGCCACCGCGGTCGTGATCGGCCGGTACGCCTCGGCGTGTTCGGGTGACCACAGGCCGGCGTCCAGGGGCGAGATGCGGCCGACCGGGCTCACCGCGGTCGCCTCGAACAGCACCAGCCCGGCGCCGCCGATCGCCCGGCTCGGATAGTGCGTGCGGTGCCAATCGGTCGGGAACCCGTCGTGCGACGAGTACTGGCACATCGGGGACAACCAGGCGCGGTTGCGGAACGTGGTGCCGCGCAGTGAGTACGGCCGCCACAGCACCGGCTCGACCCGCTCACCCACCGGTACCTCCGAATAGTTTCACAATCAACGAGCGAAACCTACTCGGATCCGCGGCGCCCGCAACAGGCCGGTGGGGTCCCGTGACGGTCGTCTCAACGCGGCCGCCCCACCCGGGTCGGGCGGGGCGGCGGCTTCGGGCCGGCCGCCGGCGGCGCGGACCGTCGGGTCCGCGCCGCGTTCCGGCCGAGGTCAGGGCAGCAGCCGGGTCGGAGTGGAGCGCCTGGCCGGGGCCGCCGGCGAGGCGCCGGTCAGCCGGGGCGCGGCGGTCGCGGCGCCGAGGTGGGTGGCGCCGGCGACCGGCAGCGCCAGGGTCGAGTGCGCCAGATCGACGGTGACCGTCGCGCCGGTACCGGACGGGGTGGTGTTCTCCTCGTCGGACAGCGAGAGGACCAGGCCGAGGCGGTGTCCGGCGGCGAGCAGCTGGTCCTGCGGCTGCAGGTGGATGGTGATCGAGTACCACCGGCCGGGGGTGACCGGCGTGTACCGGGTCAGCCCGGTGTGGTGCGCGGCATCGGTCCAGCCGCGGGACAGCACCCCGTAGTCGGTGGTCCGCACGATCTCGGCGGTGTCCAGGTAGCAGGCCGAGTCGTCCGCGGTGGACTCGCCCCAGCAGGACCGGGTGTCCAGGTTCTCGATCCCGCTCAGATCGTTGGCCAGGTAGTCGTCCCGGGCGGCGGTGCCGTAGTCGACCAGTTTCGCGGTCAGCTCGGTGTCCGGCTTGTCGGACCGGAACCGCAGCGTGACGGTCGGGGTACCGGACAGGTGGGTGGTGCCGGAGAACGCGGCGGACACGAACGCGGCCCGGTCGTCCCGCGCTGCGTTCGGGTCACCGACCGCCTGCGTCTCGGTCAGGTTCGGGTTGTCGGTCAGGGCGACCGTGCCGGACCCGCGACCGGCCCCGACGGTGCCGGCACCGCCGTCACCCGCACCGAGCCCGAGCCGTACCGGCCGGGCACCCGGCGCCGGGTAGTCGGCCTGCTGCTGCCACTGCTGCGGCGCCCGCTCGACCCGCACCCTCGGGCCGCCCATCACGCCGTTGTGGATGCCCTGCAGCCAGTAGTCGAACCAGCGGTGCAGCATCGTCATCCAGGCACCCCGGTCGATGTCGAACGGGTCGGTGTGCCCCTCCTGGTGCAGCCACAGCGTGCGCGGCACGTGGTGCGCAGCAAGCGCATGCCACCACCGGGAGAAGTTGCGGGCGAACACGTTCTGGTCGTTCAGGCCGTGCGCGATCAGCACGCTGGCCCGCACCTTGCTCGCGTCCCGGACGTAGTCGCGCGCCGCCCAGAAGTCGTTGTAGTCACCGGTCGCGTCGTCGCCGGCGGTGTTCAGGTCGGCCTGTACCGCGTCGCAGGTGCCGGCCGGCCGGCCGTTCACCGCGCTGGCCAGCCAGCCCGGGTAGTCGGTGGCGCGCGGCACCCCGTCCAGCCGCATGTAGTCGTACCAGCTGGAGATGCCGGAGACGGGCACGATGGTGGCCAGGCCGCGCACCCCGGTCGCGGCGACACCGTTGGCGAGGGTGCCGTCCCAGGACTTGCCGATCATGCCGACCCGGCCGGTGGTCCAGCCGGGTCGCGCCGTTCGCCCGTCCCGGTAGTGGGCCGTGCCGCGGCCGTCGAGCCAGTCGATGACCGCCTTGACACTGCCGATCTCGGCCGGCCCGCCGACGTCACCGCAGCCGGTGGACCGGTTGGTACCGACCAGGTCGACGGCGACGAACGCGTACCCGCGGGGCACGAAGTAGTTGTCGTAGGCGAGCGGCATCGACAGGATCGTGCCGTTCTGGTCGTACGTCTTCACCTGCGACTCGTTGCCCCGCCCGCAGCACGAGTAGTACGGCGAGGCTTCCATGATCACCGGCACCCGGGTCGCGGTGCGCGGCCGGACGATGTCCACCGCGATGGTGTCCGGCGTGCCGTCGTGGTCGCTGTCGAGGTGCGTGTCGACCTGCACGCTCTCCCGCACCGCGTCCGCGTAGGAGTAGGTGGGCACGGTCTGGCCACCGTGCACGTACGGCAGCGGGGGCGGTGCGGCGGCGGCCGGTGCGGTGAGCGCGCCGACCAGCGTCAGCAGCGCGGTGACCAGAGCGATCGCGAGCGTGGCGGCTCGGCGGGAACGACGGTTTTCCACGACATCTCCCCTCGACGGCGCGATCACACGGTATCGGGGTCGATGCCCCGAGGGAAGGACTGTGGAAAACCACCGCACCGAGCGGGGACTGCCGGGGTCGGATGGGGACAAATCTGTGGATAAGCGGGTGCGTTACCTGTGGACAACCGGCCGGGCTCTGTGGACAACTGTGGATAAGTCGTGCCGGCTGTGAACAGAGCCGCTGGTGCGCGCGAACCGTGGCTAGAGCACCGCGACGGCACGTACGGTTCAAGGAACCGTGGCGTGGGGAGGTGGCGCGTTGTCGGCCGTGCCGGAGTTGCAGCTACGGCAGATCGCCCGCTGGTGCGATCGGCGGGTGCCGAACCAGCTGCGCGACCAGGTGCGGGTCGAGTACCGCCTCCGCGGCCGCAGCATCACCATCGTCGAGTGCCGGCCGCCGTTCATGCCCGAACTCGGCCCCGACTGGACCGAGACCCGGGTCGCCCAGCTGCGCTACACCCCGCCCCCGCCGGACGGAGGCGAGTGGACCCTGCACTGGTCCGACAGCCACAACCGGTGGCACCCGGCCCCGGACGTGCCGGCCGCGTCCGGCCCCGGACCGCTGCTCACCACCATCGAGACCAATCCGCACGGCATCTTCTGGACCTGACCGCGCGTCGTTTCGGGCCGGCGCCGCGCACGCCGATACCGCCCCGCCGGCGCCGGGTCGGGCGGCGGGGCGCGGTGCGCACGACGACGAAGGGGCCCGCCGGTGTGGCGGGCCCCTTCGTCGTACGGAGCGGTCAGAGGCGGGCGAGCGCCTCGCGCAGCGGGTCGAGGCCGATCGAACCGAGGTCGAGCGCGGCGGCGTGGAACGCCTTCAGGTCGAAGTCGGCGCCCTTGCGCGCCTTGGCCTCCTCGCGGGCGGCGAGCCACATCCGCTCGCCCACCTTGTACGCCGGGGCCTGGCCCGGCCAGCCCAGGTAGCGCAGCAGCTCGAAGCGCAGGAACTCGTCCTCCATCCGGCAGTGCGCGCGCAGGAACTCCCAGCCCAGCTCCGGGGTCCACGTCTCGCCCTCGTGGAAGCCGGTACCGGCGGGGATCTTCAGCTGCAGGTGCATGCCGATGTCGATGATGACCCGGGTGGCCCGGAACGACTGCGCGTCCAGCATGCCCAGCCGGGCGCCCGGGTCGGACAGGAAGCCCAGGTCGTCCATCAGCCGCTCCGCGTACAGCGCCCAGCCCTCGCCGGAGCCGGACACCCAGCACAGCAGCCGCTGCCAGCGGTTCAGCAGCTCCGAGCGGTACACGGTCTGGCCGACCTGCAGGTGGTGGCCGGGCACGCCCTCGTGGTACACGGTCGTCACCTCGCGCCAGGTGGCGAAGTCCTCGACGCCGTTCGGCACCGCCCACCACATCCGGCCGGGACGGGCCCAGTCCTCGCTCGGCGGCGTGTAGTAGATCGCGCCGTCCGAGGTCGGCGCGATGCACGCCTCGATCGTGCGCACCGGGTCCGGGATGTCGAAGTGCACGCCGTCGACCGCCGCGATCGCCTCGTCGGCCTGCCGCTGCATCCACTCCCGGAACGCGTCCTTGCCGGCGATCCGGCGCTTCGGGTCGGCGTCCAGGGCCGCGGCCGCCTCGACGATCGAGCTGCTGCCGGGCACGATCTGGCCGGCCACCTTGCGCATCTCGGTCTCGATCCGGGCAAGCTCCTGCCAGCCCCACTCGTACGTCTCGGCCAGGTCGATGCTGGCGCCGAGGAAGTAGCGCGACGCCCGCTGGTACTTCTCCAGGCCGGCCGCGTCCGACTCGGCGGCGCGCGGCAGCAGGTCCCGGGTCACGAACGCGCCGAAACCGTCGACGGCCTGCCGGGCGCTCGCTGCGGCGGCGGCGAGGCGGGCACCCAGCGTGCCCTCGGCGCCGACCCGGGCGGCCAGGCCGCCGAAGAAGTCGTCCGTACCGGTCCATTCCTGGTACTGCTCGACGCACGCGGCGAGCTGCCGGCGGGACGCGACCCGGCCGGCGGCGGCGTCCGCGGACAGCGTCGTACGCAGCTGGTCGAGCGCCCGGGGCAGCTTCTCCAGCCGGGTCGCGACGTTGTTCGCCGCCTCCTCCCCGGCCAGCGGCATCAGGTCGAACGTCTGCCGCAGCCCGTGCACCGGGCTCGCGATCACGTTCATCTCGCGGTCCTCGCCGGCGTCGGCGATCTCGACCTCCAGGCCGAGCCGCTCCTGCATCGCCGCCTTGGCCGCGCGTTCCCGCTCGTCCGCCGGCTCGACGCCGGCCAGTTCGGCCAGCACCCGCCGGTTCAGCTCGGCCCGCGCCGCGTACCCGTCCGGGGTCAGGTCGGGCATTTCGTCGTCGTGGCCGACCACGCCGGCCTCGGTGGCACCGGCCGGATCAAGGGCGGCCCAGTCGTCCACGTACCGGTCGGCAATCTCGTCAATACGTCCCACGGCCCGGACAGTACGCGACCGGGCTGCTTCCGCACTCCCCGTTATGGCCTTCCGTTATGGCCGCTCGGCCGTACCGGAACCGGGTCGATGCCCGACCCGGACGTATGGCCGGGCGGCCGTGCCGGTGCCCGTGCTGGCGACCGACCGGCTCGCCGCGCTGCGCGCCGAGCACCCGGTCGGACGGCCCGGCAGCTGTTCGGCCGTACCCGGTACGGCCGGCTTGCGGGGCCGACCGCCGGCGGGGCCCGGCTGCGCCGGCGCCTCGGGCCGGGGGCGGATCGACGCCGACCGGCGGGTGGCTCAGCCGCGCCGGCGACCGGTCCACTCCAGCAGCCGTTCGACCGGCCAGGTGTCGACCACCCGGTCCGGGTCGATGCCGCAGGCCGCGGCGCGGGCACACCCGTACGGCAGCCAGTCGAGCTGGCCGGGCGCGTGCGCGTCGCTGTCGATGGAGAACAGGCAGCCGGCCTCGATCGCCAGTCGCAGCAACCGTTTC
Source organism: Actinocatenispora sera (assembly GCF_018324685.1). Taxonomy (NCBI): domain Bacteria; kingdom Bacillati; phylum Actinomycetota; class Actinomycetes; order Micromonosporales; family Micromonosporaceae; genus Actinocatenispora; species Actinocatenispora sera. The sequence continues at coordinate 1,639,432 of NZ_AP023354.1, forward strand.
GGCGGGTCCAGCCGCTCCGGCCGGCAGTTGACCTCGATCGCCACGTCGGCCGCCGCCGCGGCGGCGAACACCCGTTCGGCGTCGAAGTCGCTCTCCGGCCGGTGCCGCTTGCCGGTCACCATCCGGCCGGTGCAGTGGCCGAGCACGTCCATCTGCCCCGAGCCGATCGCGGCGAGCATCCGGCCGGTGACCACGTCCCGGCTGCCGCGCAGTCCACTGTGGAGGCTCGCGACGACGACGTCCAGCTCGGCCAGCAGCGCCGGCTCCTGGTCCAGCGTGCCGTCCGCGTCGATGTCCACCTCGATGCCGGTCAGCAGCCGGAACGGCGCCACCGCCGGCGCCAGCGCGCGGATCTGGCCCAGCTGGGCCCGCAGGCGGTCCGCGGACAGGCCGTTCGCCACCGTCAACCGGGGCGAATGGTCGGTGATCGCGAGGTAGTCGTGGCCCAGGTCGATCGCCGCCGCCGCCATCTCGGCCAGCGGCGAACCGCCGTCCGACGCGTCGGTGTGGCTGTGCAGGTCACCGCGCAGCAGGGCCCGCAACGCAGCACCGTCCGCGTCGACGGACCGGCCGGCGGTGGCGAGCAACCGGCGCAGGTACACCGGCTCCTCGCCGCGCAACGACTCGACGATGCAGCGTTCGGTGACCGCGCCGATGCCCGGCAGCTCCCCGACGGTACCGGCGGCGACCCGCGCGTCGATCTCCCCGGCGTCGAGGTCCGCCACGGTGCCGGCGGCGCGCCGGAACGCGCGCACCCGGTACGTCGCCTCGCCGGCGCGCTCCAGGAGGAACGCGATGCGCCGCAGATCCGCCACCGGATCGCGCGCCCCCTCCGTACCCATCCGCCGATCCTACGGTCGTCCCGGCTCCGACGCCCCGCCGACGATCGAGGAGAGCGACGCGCACCGGGCGCCGCCGGGATCGTCGATCCCGGGCTGGCGCCGGTCGGGAGCGTCGTCTTGGCATGGCCCCCGGTCGGGAGCGTCGATCCCGGGCTGGCGCCGGTCGGGAGCGTCGTCTTGGCATGGCCCCCGGTCGGGAGCGTCGTCTCGGGCTGGCGCCGTCGGGAGCGTCGATCATGGAGTTGGGTACGCGAGTCGCGGCCAGGCACGCCGCCGCGACCCCTGATCGACGTGGGTGCCGGCCTCAGGTCCTTGGACTCGGTGGGGCGAGGGCTCGCCACGGTAGGAGGAGCGGCGGACGCCGGTACGGTGGCAGGATGCGGACGATCGACTGGGTGTCCGACGCGGACGGGCCGGCGATCGAGATCGTCGACCAGACCGCGCTGCCGGACACCACCCGGATGTTGCGGCTGCGGACCACCACCGAGGTGGTCGACGCGATCGCGCGCCTGGCGGTACGGGGAGCGCCGGCGCTCGGCGTCGCCGGCGCGCTCGGCGTGGCCCTCGCCGCCGCCCGCCACGCAACGAGCCCCGCGCCCGCTGCCCGCGACGCAGCCAACGCCGCTTCCGCCCGCGGCGCCGCGCCCGCTGCCCGCGACGCAGCCAACGCCGCGTTCGGTGACGCGGTCAGCGCGGCGTCGGCTGTCCGTGGCGCACACAGTGCCACGTCCGCTGGCCATGACGCACACAGCGCGGCGTCCGCTGTCGGCGACGCGCACAGCGCCGCGTCGGGTCGGGTCGGGGAGCGGTTGGCCGCCGACGTCGAGGCGCTGCGCCGGGCCCGGCCGACGGCGGTGAACCTGGCTCGCGGGGTGGACCGGGCCGCGGCCCGGATCCCGGCCGGACCGGACGCGGTGCTGGCCGAGGCGCTGGCCCTGCGGGACGAGGAGATCGCGAGTTCGCAGGCGATGGCCGCCCGGGGTGCCGACCTGGTGACCGAACTCGTCGGCCCGTCGGCACGGCTGCTGACGCACTGCAACACCGGCGGGCTCGCGACCGTCACCGGGGGTACCGCGCTGGCCGTCGTCACCGAGCTGCACCGGCGCGGGGTGCTGGCCGGGGTGATCGCGTCGGAGACCCGGCCGCTGTTGCAGGGCGCCCGGCTGACGGCCTGGGAACTGCGGGAGGCGAAGGTACCGTTCCGGGTCGCGGTCGACGGTGCCGGACCGTTCCTGATGGCGCGCGGCGAGGTCGACGCGGTGATCCTCGGCGCGGACCGGATCTGCGCCAACGGCGACGTGGTGAACAAGGTGGGCAGCTACGCGCATGCGCTCGGTGCCGCGCGCGCCGGCATCCCGTTCCTCGTGGTGGCGCCGGAGTCCACAGTGGACGAGGCGACCGCGACCGGCGCGGACGTACCGATCGAGGACCGGCCGGCCGGCGAGGTGTTGGCGTTCGCCGGGCACCGCACGACCCCGGACGGTGCCGAGGCGGCGAACCCCGCGTTCGACGTCACCCCGCACGACCTGATCACCGCGATCGTCACCGACCGCCGCATCATCCGCCCCAGCGTGCGCTGATCGAGGGGTGCGCCCACTTCCGCTGCCGATCCCGGAGCCGGGCGGCACGCCGGGCCCCTGATCGGGTGGCTCGGCGCGGGGGACGGCGGTGAGCTGTGATCCGGTGGCTCGGCGGGGGAGGACGGCGGTGAGCTGTGATCCGGTGGCTCAGCGGGGGAGGACGGCGGTGAGCTCGGTGCCGGTGATGTCGGTGAGCCAGCCGCCGGCGCGGCCGAGTGCCAGCAGGGCGTCCCGCTCGGGCGGTACCGGGACGGGCCGGCCCGCGGTGGGCGGCCAGTCGGCGCGTACCGCGTGGCCGGTGCCGAACCACGGTTCCAGCGCCGATGCCGACGCCGGCGGGTCGAGCGCGGCGCGCGCCGCGGTGAGGTCGGCGATCAGCCGGTCGAGGGCGGCGCGTACCGCGGGGGCGTTCGCGGCGCAGATGTCCGCCCACAGCGCGGGTGCGCTGGCCGCGACCCGGGTACCGTCCGCGAACGATCCGGCCGCCAGGCTGGCCGGTAGCGGCCCGGCAGCCTGCGCGGCGAGCGCGGTGGCGGCGAGGTGGGGCAGGTGGCTGACCCGGGCGACGGCGTCGTCGTGCTCGGCGGCGGTGGCCGGTACCACCCGGGCGCCGAGCGAGCGCGCGAACTCGGCGACGGCCAGCCAGTCGGCGAGCACGGTCGGCTCGTCCAGGCACAACACCCAGGGCCGGTCCTCGAACAGCGCGGCGTCGCCGGCGGCGAAGCCGGACAGCTCCCGGCCGGCCATCGGATGACCGGCGACGAACCGTACGCCGGCGGGCCGGGCCGCGGCGAGCGCGGGCTGCTTGACCGACGCCACGTCGGTGACGATCCCGGGGTGGCCGGCGAGGGGGCCGAGCACCGCGGGCAGCGCCGCCGGTGGTACGGCGAGCACGATCAGGTCCGCGCCGTCCGCCGCCGTGGCGGGCGAGTCGTCGATCCGCCAGCCGCCCGGGGCCGGATCGCCATCCTCCCGCCCCGAGGTGCCGGCCTCGCGGGCGGCGGCGCGGGTGGCCGGGTCGTGGTCGAAGCCGCGGCAGTCGTGACCGGCGCGGGCGGCGGCGCGCAGGATCGAGCCGCCGATCAGGCCGAGGCCGATCACCGTCACGGTCCGCCGCGTCACGCGCAACAGCGTGGCACAGCGGCGCGTCGCGCGAACCGCTGACCCCGAAGAGGGCAGATTGTGACCATACATTCACAATCTGTTGCTTCGGAGGGTTCATGCGAGCGTCGATCAGCCTCCTGACGAGGCGGCGTACGGCCGTCCGGCCGACCGGCACGCGCCGGAAGGCCAGCGGGCGCGTGGCGTTCGCCTCCCGGTTGCGTCCGGCGCGCCGGGCCGGCGTCCGCGGGGCCGGCGTGCGCGGAACCGGCGTGCGCGGAACCGGCGTGCGCGGAACCGGCGTGCGTGGGGCCGCGGCGGCCGTCGCCGCCGGGGTGACCTTGGTGCTCGCCGGTACCGCGCCGGCGGGCGCCGCGACCGCGACGGTGTCGGCGACCCCGCAGTCCGCCACGCCGGGGTTCGACGACCAGGTCCGGGCCGTCGCGTACAGCGGGGACACGATCTACCTCGGCGGCTCGTTCACCGTCGCGGTGGCGAACGGCAGGCGGGTCGCGCGCGGGTACGTGGCCGCGGTCGACGCCGCGACCGGCGCGCTGACCGGCTGGGCGCCGGCGGTGAACGGTCCGGTCACCGCCCTGGCGGTCAGCGGCGGCTCGGTCTACCTGGGCGGCTCGTTCACGACCGTCGGCGGCCGGGCGCACCGGCACCTGGCCAGGGTCGCCGCCGCCGGCAGCGGCGCGGTCGACGACACGTTCCGGCACAGCACCTCCACCGCGCCGAACGCGCTCACCGTCGCCCGCGGCCGGCTGTACGCGGGCGGTACGTTCCGCAGCGTGGACGGGGCCAGCCGCGCGCACGCGGCCGCCTTCGACCTGTCCGGCAACACCCTGGACGCCTCGTTCCGGCCCGACCTGGACGGCACCGTCCACAGCATCGCGGTGTCCGGCTCCCGCGTGTACCTGGGCGGTACGTTCGGCGCGGTCGACGGTGCCGGCGGGCACGCCCGGCTCGCCGCGGTCTCCGCCACGACCGGTGCGCTCGACACCGGCTTCGCCGGCCACGCCGGGTACGCCGTGCATCACGTCACGATCGCCGGCGACACCGTGTACGCGGCGATGGCCGGTCCCGGCGGCCGGCTCGCGTCGTACGACCGGTCCGGCCGGCTCCGCTGGACGCTGACCGCGGACGGCGACCTGTCCGACGTGACGGTGCTGGACGGGGTGGTCTACGCCGGCGGGCACTTCGATCACGCGTGCACCACCGCGCGGGTGGCGAACACCAACGGCGACTGCCTGGACGGCAACCAGCGCCGGCAGAAGCTGTTCGCCGCCGATTCGTCCGGGCGGCTGCTCGGCTGGGCGCCGCAGGCCAACTCGACGGTCGGGGTGATCGTGCTGGCCGCGTCGGCGTCCCGGCACTCGCTCGCGGTGGGCGGCGCGTTCACCACGTTCGGCGACACGCTGGCCAAGTCCCGATTCGCCCAGTTCGCCCGCTGACCGGCGCCGTCGTCGGGGCCGCCCGCCGTGCGGTACGGCCCCGGTACGCTTCGGTCTGGGAGGTCCGCACCGAGTGGCATCGGCGCCGACGATCCGTTCTGCACGGGGCTCCAAGGGAGGTGGGCATGGTCGAGCGCAGCCAGCGGCCGGACGGGTCGGACGACCCCGCCGGCTGGGCGCCACCGGACACGCCGCCCTCGTCGTACGGGGCGGGGCTCGCCGCCACCGACCGCCCGGCCGACGGCGCCGGCACCCACCCGGCGCCGGTCCCGGCCGGCCCGACGGGCTGGCCGGCGCGGCGGCCCTGGCCGGCCGCCGGACGCCCCGCGGGCGGCCTGCCGGCTCCCGCCGCCTACCCGACCGGGCACCGTCGCCCCGGCCCGCCGCCCGGCTGGGACGGCCCGGGGCCGGCGTGGCCGGCACCCGGCCCGCATGCCGGGAGGCCGGGGTGGCCGCGTCCCGGGGTGCCGTGGACGCCGGCGGCCATCCCCCCGCCCCGGCCGTACTATCGCGAACCGCACCCGATCCGGGCCCGCGCGGTGTGGGCCGGGATCGGTTCGACCGTCGTCTGGTTCGGCATGTTCGCCGCGATCAGCTGGTCCGCCCGGGCGTACGCGTGGAGCGCGCTCGGCGCCGCCGCGCTCGCCCTGCTGGCCGCCCTCGCGCTGCTGCGGTACGGCGACCGCGGTGTCGCGGTCGGTGTGGCCGCCACCGCCGGCTGCTGTCTCGGTATTGCCGGGATCGTGACGGTCGTCAGCGCTTTCACCGGGCACTGGCTGCTTTGGTGATTTCGCCGCGCTGTTCCGTTGCACCCTCTAGGGTCTGTTTCGGAGTCCCGCGTGCCGGCTGCGGCGGCCCCGTTTGCCCGCTCGCGGCGTTGTCGGACAGCCCGTGTGCAAGCCCGGCACACGAACTGCCCTCCGCCTTGCGAGCAGACAAACGGGACTCGCCTCGCTCGGCCGGGGGCTCCGAAACAGACCCTAAGGTCGCGGTTCTGGGGAGGTCCTGCGCGGGGGTGCCGGCTGGCAGGAACGTCGCGCCGGGCGCGGCGGCCTTTCCCGTGCGGACCTCGCGGACCGCTATTCGGAGGTGTCAGTGGAACGGCCGTGTCCGGCCGGCACCGCGACGGACGGTACCGGAACCAACCCGGCAGGTTGCCGGATGCGTACCCACCGTGTGGGGTCGACTGCAAAACCGCGCCCGGACTTGACGCTGGCCGCGCCGGCCCGGCACATTCGCGGCATGCCCCCATGAAGTTGCAGCGGCTCGACCCTGAGCGGCGACGCCGGCGACTGCAGCTGCTCGCCGAGCTGTCCGACGCGAAGGCACTGCGGGACCGGGTCGCCCCCCGCCGGGCCCAGGTCGACCGGCTGCGCGAACTGATCGCCACCCGCCGCCGCCGCGAGGCCGTCTAGGACCCCGCCGAGCGAGGCTCCTCCGGGCCGCGGACGTCGAACGGCCCCGAGTCTCGATTCCCGGGCCGGCCACCGTCGCCGGCCGTACCGCGTCCGTCGTTCGACCCGGACGCGGACGTTCTCGTACCCCGGGTCGCGAGCGGCGCCGGACCGCCGTGAAACAGAACCCGGCGCGGGGTCTGCGTTCCCCGCGCTTCGGTCTACGATTTCGCTGTGGCCGCACCGCCGGTCAGTGACCTGCCGTACATCCGACGGCCGGGCTGCTGACGGCCCGGGGCGCCCACACACAATCTCCGTGAGACGTCGGCTCGGTGTTCCGCCGGGCCGGGCGTCGATCATCTCCTACACGTGCCCCGGGGGGATCGTGTCGTACTTCGCTGTCGCGGCGGCTCGCGGACCACGCGACTGGGCTGTCTCCGAGTTGGATCTGGGTCGGCCGGCCGACCTGGCGGACGTGGAGGACGTCGCCGACCTGCTGCGCGACGTGGACGTCGACGCGTCCGTGTCGCTGCTGTTCGTCGAGGTCGACGACGAGTACCTGGCGGTGCTGCGCCTGGACGAGGGCGAGGACCTGCGGGTCTTCGGCTCGGATGCGGCGTTCGTGGACGAGTCGCCGCTCGGCGCCGTGCTGCTGGGTGACCAGGACCGGCACGACACGATCGAGCTGCCGGACGAGGACGACGACTACGAGGCGCCGGAGCAGCCGGCCGGCAACGCCGACGACATCGAGCCGGTCGGCGACTCCGACCTCCTCGCCGATCTGGGCATCTCCGGCCAGAAGCTGGTCGAGCTGTGCGCCGGTGAGGGCATGATGCCGAGCGACGTGACGACCGAGATCTGCGCGGTTCTCGGCTGCGCCGACGCGGTCGAGGAGCTGCGCTGAGCCTGCCGCCGGCCAGCCACCCCGAGCTGATGCGACGCGCGCTCGCGGTGGCGGCGGCCGCGCCGGCCGGCGACGTACCCATCGGTGCGGTCGTCGTCGACGCGGACGGGGTGGAGCTCGCCGCGGCGGCCAACGAGCGCGAGGCGGTCGGCGACCCGACCGCGCACGCCGAGGTGCTGGCGTTGCGCCGGGCCGCGGCGGCGGTCGGCGAGTGGCGGCTGACCGGCTGCACGCTCGCGGTGACGCTGGAGCCGTGCACGATGTGCGCGGGTGCGCTGGTCCTGGCCCGGATCGACACGCTGGTGTTCGGCGCCTGGGATCCGAAGGCCGGCGCGGTCGGCTCGCTGTGGGACGTGGTGCGTGACCGCCGGCTCAACCACCGCCCCGAGGTCTACCCCGAGGTGCTGGCGGACGAGTGCGGCGCCCTGATCCGTACCTTCTTCGGCCGCTGACCTGCGCTTCGGAGGATGGGACGCGGCGGGGGCGGTGCCGGGGCGGCCCGGGCCCGGCGGCACCATGGGTGCATGACCGACCGTGAGGTACGGGCCGTCGCGCCGCTGACCGCCCCGCCGGACGCCGAGGTGCCGGCACCCGGCTCGAAGAGCGTGACCAACCGGGCGCTGCTGTGCGCCGCGCTCGCCACCGGTACCAGCACGCTGACCGGTGCGCTGTTCGCCGACGACACCGCGGCCATGGTCGGCGCGCTACGCGATCTCGGCGTCGCGGTGGACACCGACGAGTCCGCCGCCCGGATGGTGGTGCACGGCGTCGGCGCCGCGATCGGCGACGGCACCGGTCGCGCGACCGTGGACGCCCGGCAGTCCGGTACCACCTCGCGGTTCGTGTTGCCGGCGGCGGCGCTGACCGCGACCCCGGTGGTGGTGGACGGGTCGGCGCAGCTGCGGGCCCGGCCGTTCGGTCCGCTGCTGGAGGCGCTGGTCGAGCTCGGTGCGTCGGTGCGACCGCTGGATCGCCCCGGGTACCTGCCGGTCGAGGTCGCCGGTCCGCTGACGGCGCGGGAGGTGACCATCCCGGGTCACCTGTCGAGCCAGTTCCTGTCCGGGCTGATGCTCGCCGCGCCGCTGCTGCCGGCCGGCCTCGCCGTACGGGTCGCGACGCCGCTGGTGTCCGTGCCGTACGTGCGGATGACGGGCCGGGTGATGGCCGCGTTCGGTGCGGGGGCGGACGTCACCGAGACGCTGGTGTCGGTGCCGGCGGGGGCGTACTCGGCGACCGAGTACCCGGTCGAGCCGGACGCGAGCGCCGCCTCGTACCTGTTCGCCGCGGCGGCGCTCACCGGCGGCCGGATCACGGTGCCCGGGTTCGGCGCCGACCCGCTGCAGGGTGACGTGGCGTTCGTCGACCTGCTGGCGAAGATGGGCGCGCAGGTGGAGCGGGGCGCGGACGAGATCACCGTGCGCGGCACCGGCACCCTGCACGGCATCGACGTCGACATGGCCGACATCTCCGACACCGCGCAGACGCTCGCCGCGGTCGCGGTGTACGCGGACTCGCCGACCCGGGTGCGTGGAATCGGCTTCATCCGGGGCAAGGAGACCGACCGGATCGCCGCCGTGGTCACCGAGCTGCGCCGGGCCGGCATCGACGCCACCGAGGACGAGGACGGCTTCACCATCCACCCCGGGCCGCCGCGGCCGACGACGTTCCAGACCTACGACGACCATCGGATGGCGATGAGCCTGGCCCTGCTGGGCCTGCGCAGCCCGGGCATCGAGATCGCCGACCCCGGCTGCGTCGCCAAGACGTTCCCCACCTACTTCGAGGTGCTCGACTCGCTCCGCTGACCGCGCTCCGCCGGTGGGCGGGCCGCGGTCAGGCCTCGGCGGTGACGGTGTCGAGGGCGATCTCGACCATCTGGGAGAACGAGCGCTCCCGGTCGGCGGCGGGCAGCGCCTCGCCGCGGACGATGTGGTCGGACACGGTCAGCAGCGCCAGCGCGCGCACGTCGAACTTGGCCGCGAGCGTGTACAGCGCCGCCGCCTCCATCTCCACCGCCAGCACGCCGTAGCCGGCGAGCCGCTCCGGCAGGTCCGGCCGGTCGGTGTAGAACACGTCCGCGGACAGCACCTGGCCGACCTTGACGTCGATGTCGCGCCCGGCCGCCGCGTCCACCGCGCCGCGCAGCAGCCCGAAGTCGGCCACCGGGGCATAGTCGATCATGCCGTCGAACCGCTGCCGGTTGATCGCCGAGTCGGTGCTCGCGCCGATCGCCGCGATCACGTCCCGCAGCTGCAGCGAGTCGGCCAGCGCACCGCAGCTGCCCACCCGTACCAGCGTCTTCGCGCCGTAGTCGTTGATCAGCTCGTGCGCGTAGATGGAGATCGACGGGATGCCCATCCCGGAGCCCTGCACCGACACCGGCACCCCCCGGTACGTGCCGGTGAAGCCGAACATGTTGCGCACGGTCGAATAGCAGGTCGCGTCGGTGAGGAAGGTCTCCGCGATCCACTTCGCCCGCAGCGGGTCGCCGGGCATCAGCACCCGCTCGGCGATCTGCCCGCGCTCCGCCCCGATGTGCGTACTCATGATCACTCCAGTTCCGCGCGGCGCCCCGGATGCAGAGACCGGCGCGCCGCCGTACCGGCCCGAAACGAGCAGTGAGACCAAAACTGGGACCACAGACAGAACGCCGGGTCTGCCTCTTCCGAGGCGCCCGGCGTTCTGCCTGTTCAGGCGCGGTGGTGGTGGGATTTGAACCCACGGAGGGCGTGAACCCTCACACGCTTTCGAGGCGTGCTCCTTAGGCCGCTCGGACACACCACCGCGAAGGACTGTACCGGATGGGCCCGAGCCGGCTTCAGTCCCCCGGTGCTCAGGCGGCTGCGGTGGTCGCGGCGCGCACGGCGTCGCCGAGGCGGGACAGGGCCTCGGCGAAGTCGGCCTCGGGCAGGTTGCCGAAGCCGAGCCGGAACACCCGGTCCGCCTCGCCGAAGGTGCCGCCCGGCTCGACCCGGGTGTCCAGTTCGGCCAGCCGCGCGTAGAACGCGGGTACCGCGCCGTCCGGGATCCGTTCCGGGGACAGCCGGACGCAGCACAGCGCGCCGCCGTCCGGCCGGACCAGGTCGACCGGCATGGTGTCCACCCAGCTCGACAGCGTCGCGAGGGTACGGGTGAGCAACGCGGCGCGCGGGGCGAGCAGTTCGCGCTGCCGGCGCAGTACGGCGGCGCCGAGCACCTCGTCGATCCGCGCACTGGACAGCGCGGTGACGAACTTCGCGTTCCGCAGCCGCTCGTACGGCTCGGGGTCGGTGCAGGTGAGCCAGCCGAGCCGCAGCCCCGGCGCGCCGTGCGCCTTCGACAGCGACGAGCAGGTGACCACCCGGGGCGACAGCGTCGCCGCGGACGGCGGGACGGGCGTGGCGCCGTAGGTGGAGGCGCGGTACGTCTCGTCGACCAGCACGATCGCGTCGGGTGCGGCGCGTTCGGTGACCGCGGCGAGCAGCGCCGCGAGCTCGTCGTCGGTGTAGCGGACGCCGGCCGGGTTCTGCGGCGAGGCGAGCGAGACCAGCCGGGTCGTGTCGGTGAGCCGGTCGGCGACGGCGTCGACCGGCAGCCGGTACCCGTCGTCGAACCGGCCGGACACCACGTCGACCTCGGCGCCGAGCCCGGCCGGCACCGTACTGGCCGGGGGGAAGCAGGGGCCGACGACGAGGACCCGGCCGGGGCTGCGGTCGAGGGCGAGCAGCGCCATCGCGCCGGCGGCACCGGTCGTCACCAGGACCTGCTCCGGGCGTACTCCGGTGTCGGCGGCGACGAGCGCCCGCAGGTCGGCGTCGCCAGGCGAGGTGCCGTAGCCGAGCGTCAGCGCGGCGAGTTCGGCCGGGTCGATGATCTCGTCGACCCGCAGCGCCGGGCAGGTGCTTTCGGCCAGGTCGTACCGGACCGAGACGTCGATGAGGTTCGACATCGTGCTGAGTGGGAACCGTGCCATGGCGCCGATCCTGGCGTGCGGGGCAGCGGCCGCCAAGGGCCAATCCACGCCCGCTGGCCCTCGCGCGGACCGCTCCGGCGTTGCGAACCGCCGGGCGGTCGACGCGGCCGGGGTGCGCGCGTCAGCGGGCGATGGGGACCTCGGGCAGGTCGGTCCAGAGCTGGCGCAGCTCGGCGTACGGGCGGTCGGGCAGGTCGCCGAGCACCGCGAGCAGCGCGGGCCGGGCCCCGGTGGAGCGGGCGGCGGTGAGCAGGTCGGCGCGGGTCGCCGCGCCGGCGGCGAACGCCGACTCGACGTGGTCGGCGATTTCGATCCGGGTGACCGTGGTGGCGTCGGTGGCGAGCGCAAGCGTCATCGGAACTCCGTACGTAGCAACGGATCCCGCCGTCGTGGCGACCGGCGGCGAGTGGGGAGTGCGGCGCGGGTCGGTGGCCGTACGCCTGGATCAACGACGCGCCGGCGGTGGTGGACGCGCGGGTTCGCCCGATCGGAGTTCCGGCGTGCCGCCAGTCACCACGATCTGGTCGCAGACAAGATCGGCGCATCGAGCCAGCGTCACGATCGCGGGACGGCAGCGCCGGCGCCACCCGGTGCAGCCTGCGGTACCTGTCGTGCCGCCACCCGGTGCACCCTGCGGTACCTGTCGTGCCCTGGCGTGGGGCGGCCCCGGTCCTGGCGAGGGGACCGGGGCCGCATGGTGCGGTGTGTGGCTGTGGCGCGGTGCGATGCCCCAGCGGCACCGCACCGCGCGTCTCGTGCCCCTGCCCGCGTGCCGGCGACCGCAGGTCGCCGCCGGGGCAGCGGCAACGGAACCATAGTCGGGCGGGAAAACCCTTGTGGGGCAATGGATTCCGCCGCATCGCAGCCGCGGGCACGGGTGACCGAGCGCTCCACCCAGGTCCTTCGTGGAGTCGCATCGCGATCATGCCGTCACCTATCCAGACGCACGAAGTGCCGGAAAAGTTGATCGATCTGGTGATTTCTTTTCGTCTCGTCTGCGTGCATATGAGCTGTCCCACATTTCCGCCGCCGCTCGCGGGCTCGGGCGTGTCGCCGAGCCCACGCCGATGTCGCGGTTGACGAGCGGCGCCCCGCCGTCGCATTCTCTATAAAACCGATCGAGTTAGAGGGTAAGCCGATGACCGCACGCCGCCGCCTGTTCGCCGTGACCGCCGCTGGACTGCTCGGGCTCAGCGGACTCGCCGGCTGCTCGCCCGGTTCCGGCTCCGCCACCGGCGGCACGACCACGTTGCGCCTGGGCTACTTCCCGAACGTCACGCACGCGGTACCGCTCGTCGGCATCGGCACCGGCCGGTACGCCAAGGCCCTCGGCTCCGGCACCACGCTCGAGCCCACCTCGTTCAACGCCGGTCCGGACGCGGTCACCGCGCTGCTCTCCGGCTCCATCGACGCCGCGTACGTCGGGCCCAACCCGACCGTCAACGCCTGGGCGCAGAGCCACGGCAGCGCCGTCGAGGTGATCGCGGGCGCCGCGTCCGGCGGCGCCGCGCTGGTGGTCGACAAGAAGATCACGAGCTGGTCGGACCTCAAGGGCGCCGACATCGCCACCCCGCAACTCGGCAACACCCAGGACGTCTCCGCGCGGTACTTCCTCGCCAAGCACGGGCTGTCGACCACCAAGTCCGGCGGCGGCGACGTGCACATCAAGCCGATGGCCAACGGCGACGCGGTCACCGCGTACAAGTCGGGGGCGATCGACGGTGCCTGGATCCCCGAGCCGTACGCGTCGCAGATCGCCGGCGCGGGCGGCCACGTACTGGTCGACGAGCGGTCCCTGTGGCCCGGCGGCACGTTCGTCGTCACCGATCTGCTGGTACGCAAGGACTTCGCCAAGGCGCACCCGGACGTGGTGACCCGGCTGCTGCGCGGCCAGGTGCAGACCGTCGACTACCTGAAGAAGCAGCCGGCCGCCGCGCAACGGGTGGTGTCCCAACAGATCGGCACGGTGTCCGGCAAGCCGCTCGACCTGGCGCTGGTCAGGCAGGCGTGGCCGAAGATCGAGTTCACCAACGACCCGCTCGCCACCACGCTGATCGCCGGCGCCAAGCACGCCGAGTCCGTCGACCTGCTCGACCCGGTCGACCTCGACGGCATCTACCAGCTCGATCCGCTGAACGAGGTGCTCAAGGCCGCCGGCGAACCCACCGTCTCGGCGGGCACGCCGTGACCGCCGCGGCCGGTACCCCGGCACCCGGCGGTGCGGTGACGGCGCCCGCGGTACGGATCGACGCGGTGAGCAAGGTGCACGGGCGCGGCGCCGGCGCGGTACTCGCGCTGGACGAGATCTCGCTCGACGTGGCGCCCGGCGAGTTCGTCTGCGTGGTGGGCGCCTCCGGCTGCGGCAAGTCGACCCTGCTGTCGCTGGTCGCCGGGCTGGACGCGCCGACCGCGGGCGAACTCACCGTGCCGGGCCGGCCGGTGCTGATGTTCCAGGAACCCGCGCTCTACCCGTGGCTGACCGTCGCCGGCAACGTCGAACTGCCGCTCCGGCTCGCCGGCGTGGGCCGCGCCGAACGCCGGGAACGCGCCCGCGACCTGCTCGCCTCGGTACACCTCGCGGAGTTCGCGCAGCGCCGGCCGCACCAGCTGTCCGGCGGGATGCGGCAGCGCGTCGCGCTCGCCCGCACCCTGGCGCTGGAGCGCCCGGTACTGCTGATGGACGAGCCGTTCGGCGCCCTCGATGCGATGACCCGCGACCTGCTGCACGACGAGCTGGAGGCGCTCTGGCAGCAGCGCCGGCCGGCCGTGCTGTTCGTGACCCACAACGTACGGGAGGCCGCCCGGCTCGGCGATCGCATCGTGCTGCTGTCCAGCCGCCCCGGCCGGGCCGTCTGGCAGACCACGGTCGACGCACCGCGACCGCGCCGGATGGACTCGCCGGAGACCGCCGCGGTCGCCGCCGAGGTGACCGCCCGGCTGCGCGCGGAGGTACGCCGCCATGGCCACTGACACCAACCACGACCCGGTCCGCTCGTCCGCGGTCCGCCCCGCTGCACCCACCGGTCGGGCGGCAACCCGCGGCGGGTCCGGGCGGGAGCTGGCCGGGCTGGACGCGCTGGAGCTGGCCGGTGGTGGCCGGGACCGGTGGTGGACCCGGATCGGGCGCGGCGCCTGGCCGAAACTGCTCGCGCTGGTACTCGTGCTGATCGGCTGGCAGCTGGTGGTCTGGTCCGGGTGGAAGCCGGACTACCTGCTGCCCGGTCCGGTCGCGGTGGCCCGCGGGCTCGCCGACATCGTTCCGACCGCCGACTTCGCGTCCGCGGTCGCCACCACGATGCGCCGCGCGGTGACCGGCTTCGCGTTCGCCGCGGTCGTCGGCTTCGTGCTGGGCATCCTGGTCGCCCGCATCCGGGTGCTGCGCGCCGCGATCGGCTCCATGATCACCGCGCTGCAGACCATGCCGTCGATCGCCTGGTTCCCGCTGGCGATCCTGCTGTACCAGCTGACCGAGGGGGCGATCGAGTTCGTCATCGTCCTCGGCGCCGCACCCGCCATCGCCAACGGCGTCATCGCCGGCGTCGACTACGTACCACCGGTGCTGGTACGGGTCGGGCGTAACCTCGGCGCTCGCGGCGTCGGCCTGTACCGGCACGTGATCGCGCCCGCCGCGCTGCCATCGGTACTGGCCGGGATGAAGCAGGGCTGGGCGTTCGCCTGGCACAGCCTGATGGCGGGGGAGCTGCTGGTGACCATCGCGAACCGGCCGGCGCTCGGCCAGCTGCTCGGCGTCTACCGGGACCAGTCCGACTCGCTGCACCTGATCGGCATCATGATCGTCATCCTGGCGATCGGCCTGCTGGTGGACGCCGGGTTCGGCGCCGCCAACAACGCGATCCGCCGCCGCCGCGGGATGACCTGACCGGTCGCCGCGCAGTTGGGCGCGTTCGGCGTGCGCGGACCGTTCGCTGCCGGTACGGTCGGCGTCGGACCGCCGGAGGGAGTCGGGCATGGAGAAGGCGTCACTCACCGCCCTGGCCCGCGAGCAGCTGGCCGCCGCGCTGCGGTCGGCCAACGGCCGCAGCGCGTCCACCGTGTACGGCGGGCACGAGCGGCGGCTGCGCCAGACGGTGATCGGGCTGGCCGCCGGCGAGGTGCTCAGCGACCACGACAACCCCGGCGAGGCGACCGTACTGGTGCTGTCCGGCCGGATCCGGCTCGCCGCCGACGAGGTGTCCTGGGACGGCGCGGAGGGCGACCTGATCAACGTTCCGCACGCCCGCCACAACGTCACCGCCCTGGAGGACTCCGCCATCCTCCTGACCGCCGTCCCCCTGCGCTGACCCCGCGGCCGCCCGCCACGTCGGTCGTGAGGTCACGGCGTGGCGCACGCGCGTTCGGTGTGCGCGCCGTGATCGACGACCGTGGTCGATTCAGGTGCGGCCGAGGACGTGGCGCAGGCAGGACTCCAGGTCGGGCTGACGGAACCGGTAGCCGGTGCGGGCCAGCACGTCGGGGTGCACGTTCTGGCTGGCCAGTACGGTCAGGTTGGCCCCCTCACCGCCGAACAGCAGCCGCGGCGCGAACGCCGGTACCGGCAGGACCGCCGGCCGGTGCAGCACGCCGGCGAGCGTCGCGGTGTAGGAGGCGTTCGTGACCGGCGCCGGCGCGACGCCGTTGACCGCGCCGGACACCTCGTCGTTGGTCAGCGCGTGGTGGAAGATCCCGACGATGTCGTCGATCGACACCCAGGACAGCCACTGGTCGCCCGGCCCGAGCCGGCCACCGGCGGCGGCCAGGAACTGCGGCAACTGGTAGTGGAGCATCCCGCCGGCCGGCGACTGCACGACACCGGTGCGCACCTGCACGACCCGCACGCCGGCCTCCCGCGCCGGCCCCGCCGCCGCCTCCCACTCCCGGACCAGGGTGGCCAGGAAGTCGGTGCCCGGGCCGGACTCCTCGTCGACCCGCTCCGCGCCGCGATCCGCCCCGTAGTACCCGATCGCCGAGCCGGACACGAACACCCGCGGCCCGGCCCCCTCCCGCCGCAGCGTGACGAGCGTCCGGGCGAGCAGGCCGGTACCGAGGATCCGGCTGCGGCGCACCGCGTCCTTGTGCGCGTGGGTGAACCGGCCGGCGATCGGCGCGCCGGCGAGGTTGACCACCGCGTCCGCCGACCGCAGCGCGGCCGGGTCGAGCGAGGCGCGTTCGGGGTCCCAGTACACCTCGTCGGGCACCCGCGGGGTGCGCCGGACGAGCCGGATCACCCGGTGCCCGCCGGTGGTCAGGAACGCGGCGAGCGCCTGCCCGATCAGCCCGGACGCGCCGGCCACCGCCACCGTCAGCGGCGGGCCGCCGGCCGCGGCGTGCGCGGCGAGATCGTCGGCCAGCTGCCGGTGCCGGTACGCGAACATCCGGCGCAGCCGCGCCTGCACCTGCCCGGCGGCCAGCTCACCGGCCGCCCCGAGCGGCAGCTGGTACGACACCTCGTCGCGCAGCCCGGTGCCGCCCTCTTCGGCGTCGAACACGTGCCGGTGCCGCCAGCTGTCGAACGGCCCGGAGATCTGCACGTCGGTGAACTCGTGCGGCGGCTCCAGCCCGGTGTGCCGGGCCACCCAGCGCGGTGCGATCGAAGCCGGCGCGCCGGCCAGCCGCAGGATCGCCTCGGCCCCCTCGGTCAGGTCCGGCGCCTCCTGCGCCACCGTGACCGGCTCCCATGGCGGTAGCAGCCGCCGGATCGCGCCCGGCCGGGTGTGCCAGTCGAACACCTCCCGCACCGGATGTGGCAGCGACGTCTCGGCCGTGAACCTGTGCACACCAACCTCCCACCGCGGACCTCCCAGTCTGCCCGCTCCGGCCCCGCCCGATCACCAACCCGCCAGGTTCGTCCCGCCGAACCCCGGTATCACCGCACTCGGGGACGTGCGTGCCCGCTGTGGCCGCCGCGCCCGGACGAGCATCGCCCGCGGACGGCGGCGCCCGGCTCGAACATCGGCCGGTGACGGCGGGGCTTGGTTCGATCATCGCTGGTGACGGCGGGGCTTGGTTCGATCATCGGCTGGGGACGGCGGGGCTCGGCACGAACACGCCCGGGGACGGCGGCGAGGTGCAGCCGCCGAGCGTGCCGCGTCGTCCGCCAGCCGCCCGCCACGCGCCGGTCACCAGGCGAGCCGGGCCAACTCGCGGGCGGCGACCGCGGCGCGGCGCCGGCGGGGTACCCGGGCGCGGCGGGCCAGTACGTCGAAGTCGGCGCGGGTCACCTCGTCGAGGATGCCCCGGTACAGCACGGCCGCGGCTCGGATGCCGGGGCGGGCGGACCGGCTGAGCAGCTCGATCCCGGGCATGGCCGCCTCGTACAGCTCGTGCGCGCGGGCGACCTCGAACGCGATCAGCGCCCGTACCGCCCGGTTCGCGGTCGGCGCGGCCAGCATCGGCCGGGTCACGCCGAACCGGGCCAGGTCCTCGCCCGGCAGGTACACCCGGCCGCGATCGGAGTCCTCGCGCACGTCCCGGATGAAGTTCGTCAGCTGGAACGCCACCCCGAGCCCGCGCGCCGCCTCGCGCGCGGCGGCAACCGGCACCCGCTCGGTACCCAGGATCGGCAGCATCATCGACCCGATCGCCGCCGCCGAGCCCGCCATGTACTCGCACAGGTCGGACCAGCGGGGTAGTCGGTCACCGTCAGATCCATCGCCATGCTGGCCAGGAACGTCCGGAAGTCGGCGACGTCCAGGTCGAACACCCGGATGGTGTGCAGCACCGCCGGCAGGATCGGGTCGGCCACCCGCTCGCCGGCCAGCCCCGCCTCGAACCGGGCGACGAACCCGCGCAGCGCCGCCTCCCGCGCCGCGACCGGGCCGCCGCAGTCCACCGCATCGTCCGCGTACCGGCTGAATCCGTAGAGCGCGTGCACGTGCCGCCGCTTCCAGGCCGGCAGCAGCATCGTGGCCAGGTAGTACGTCCGGCCGTGCCGCCGGTGCAGCGCCCGGCACCGCCGGTACGCGGCGTCCAGCGGCTCCCCGCCGCCGCCCGGCTCCGCCCAGCCCGCGACGCCCACCAGCTCCCGCCCGCCGCCCGGCTCCGCCCAGCTCGTGGGGTCCAGCGGCTCCCTGCCGTCCGGCTCTGCCGTGGCGCCCAGCGGCTCCCTGCCATCCGGCTTCGGCGTGCCGGTCGACCCGTCGTCTGGTTTCGGCGCGCCGGTTGACGCGTCGTGTGGTTTGGGCGTGCTGGTTGACGCGTCGTGTGGGTTCGGCGCGCCGTCTGGTTTCGGCGGGCCTGTCGACTCGCCGTCCGGCTCCAGCCCGCGCACAGACACGTCGTCCGGCCCCTCCCCGTCGATCCACGACGATTCTCACGCACCCGCCGGGTCGGTGTTGCGGCCCCCGCCCCGGTGTGAGCGGTACCGTCGCATCCGGTACCAGGCGTCGGGCCCGGCCCGGCGCGCCGCGCGATGCCGGGAGCGAGCATGCCGGAAAACCGGGAAGTACACCCTGTCGAACTGGTCGATGCGGCGGGCCGGGGGATCGGCACGTGCACCGTGGCCGAGGCGCACACCCTGCCCGGGCGGCATCACCGTGCCTACTCGGTACTGCTCGCCGGACCGGACGGGGTGCTGCTGCAGCGCCGCGCGGCCTCGAAGACCCGGTTCCCGCTGCGCTGGTCGAACACCTGCTGCGGCCACCCGGCGCCGAACGGCGACCTGGCCGCGTCGGCGGCGCAACGGCTCGCCGAGGAGATGGGCGTCACCGGGGTCGAGCTGCGCGAGGTCGGCGAGTTCGACTACCGGGCCGAGGACGCCGCGACCAACCGGGTCGAGGACGAACACGACCACGTCCTCGTCGGCTACGTCGACGGCGCGACCCCGGACCCCGATCCGGCCGAGGTGGGGCAGTGGCGCTGGGTGTCGCTGCCGGAGCTGCGGTCGGCCGTCGAGGCCGACCCCGACTCGTACACGCCGTGGCTGCCCGGCGTCCTCCGGCTCGCCGAACCCGCCGTCCTGAAGTCCTGACCCGGACACTCCTGAGGCGCCGCACACCCGAACCCGGACGTTCCGGCGGCGCCGCCGCACACTCGATGCCGGCCTCCAGAGGCGCCGCCGCACACCGGAAGCCGGGCTCCAGCGGCGCCGCCGCACACCCGAAGCCGTGCTCCTGAGGCGCCGTGCGCCTGGGCGGCGTACGGCTGAGGCGCGGAACACCTGAGGCGCCGACCACCCGGATACCGCCGTGCCGGCCGGCGTGCGTCGCGGCGCGGCTGACGCTGCGCGATTTCCCGGCCACACCGCGCATCCGGCGTGTCAGAACTCAAACACTCCGGCACGTCGATGCCGTGCCGAGCCGTTCTAACCTGACCCGGGGATGGCTAACCGGACGAGGTGGGGCAGATGCGGCATCGTTGGCGACTGGTGGTGGCGGCGCTGGGGCTGACGCTGCTGCCCGCGGGATGCGGGAGCGCGCCCGCACGGGCCGGGGGGCCGGGCGCCGCCCGGCCCCGATCACATTCGCCGTCGCCGACCGCGAGCCCGTCACCGAGCGTGCAGGCGCGGCTGGTCAGGTCGACCGCTCTGCCCGGCGGTGGCGACGGCCCCAGCGGTTCGCTGCGCACCACCGGAACCGCCGCGGTCGCGCTCACCTTCGACGACGGCCCCAGCCCGGTGTGGACGCCGAAGGTACTGGCGCTGCTGAAGCGCCACCACCTGCACGCGACGTTCTGCCTGATCGGCGAGCAGGTCAAGGAGTACCCGAAGCTGGTCGCCCGGATCATCGCCGGTGGCCACACCTTGTGCAACCACTCCTGGGACCACGACGAGTTCATGTCCCAGCGATCCACCAAGTACATCCGGTCCGAGCTGACCCGGACCGACCGGGCCATCCGCAAGGCGGCACCCGGGGCCACCGTGCGTTACTACCGGCAGCCCGGCGGGAACTGGTCGAAGCGCATCGTCCGGGTGTCCCACCAGCTCGGCATGGCGCCGCTCGGCTGGTCCGTCGACCCGTCCGACTGGAAGCGCCCGCCGACCAGCTCGATCATCGCGAACGTGAAATCGAACACCGGCCACGGATCGATCGTGCTGATGCACGACGGCGGCGGCGACCGCTCACACACGTACGCCGCGCTGCGCACGCTGCTGCCGTACCTTTCCCGCCGGTACGACCTGATTCGCCTCTAGGGGCTCCAGCCGGGCGACCGGGTCAAGGGCCCGGTGTGGTCCGGGTGGTCGGGCCGGTGGACCCGGAGGCCCGCGGGTGCCGGGGATCGGATTTGGACGGCGGGGCGGCGTCACGTATGCTTGCGTCGCTTCCAACGGCAGGCCGGCGGAGGTGCTGGGTCCGGTTGCACGGTGCCAAGATGGTTCTGCCATCATGGTTCAGCAACAGCCAAGCGCCCTCATCGTCTAGTGGCCCAGGACGCCGCCCTTTCAAGGCGGTAGCACGGGTTCGAATCCCGTTGGGGGCACGACCGGGTCTTCCGGACCAGGTCCCGTGGAGCAGTTGGAGTGCTCGCCGCCCTGTCAAGGCGGAGGTCGCGGGTTCAAGTCCCGTCGGGACCGCCGACTGGCCGGCGTGTGTTCGCGGAAAGCGCGAACACACGCCGGCTTTGTGTTTCCTGGGGGCGCAGCCCCCAGACCCCGCGCCGGAGGGGGCTTCGCCCCCCGGCACCCCCGAGCTCGTGTCGCCGTTCGCTGTCGGCTTGCCCGCGTGCTGTGCGCTCGGGCTCTCGTCTTGCGGTGCGTACGCGTGGGCCGGGGCTCTCGGTGGGTACGGGAACCGGGTGGGAGGCTCGCCGGGTGGGCGGGTACGATGTGGCGAGCATGCTGCGGTCAGGTAGCTCAGTTGGTACGAGCGTCCGCCTGAAAAGCGGAAGGTCGGCGGTTCGACCCCGCCCCTGACCACCACAGAGGACCAGGCATTTCGCCTGGTCCTTCTACTTTTTCGGCGATTATCGAACTCTCTTGCGACTGCCCGCGAGTGACCGTGATTCGCCTTGATCATCTGCCCCTTATCGCACGCGGATCGCACGCGGTCTGTCCATCCCGTCTGCCGTCGGCCCACCCTCTGGGGTAGCGGGGCTGTCCTGTCTGGTGAAGGTGGAGCGCCCAACTGGACGAACGACCTTCGCCAGACAGGACAGGTCTGCTACGGCTTCGCCTGGGTCGTCGGCGGGCGGGATGGACGCTCTCTCGGCAACCACGCATCGACCGGTACTCGCTGGCTCTCCCCGCCCATCCCGGAGCCTGAGCGCCCCGCAGGAGGCATGCTCTCGATCTGTGTGCGGCTCGGGCCGCGGTGCTCGGGCACGGCCAGGCGGTGAAGGCCGGAATGCTGCATACGGCTCGTCTCGTCCGGCGGACCGTGCCCGGCGGGTCTCGGGGGCAAGATGGCCCCGGGGTTGGGCCATCGCGGCAGCGCTCGCCCGGAACCACTGCGAACAGCGGCCACGCAGAGGCGAGCGTAAGGCCGTGCCCGACAGCTCGTCCTGGTCCTGGCGGTGCTTGTCGACGGCGGCGCCGGGTGCGGGCCGGCCTTCCGCCCGCCGAGGCCGCCAGGCCGTAGGCGGGCGGGCCTTCCCGGACCGTGCCCGGCGCCTGCGCCGCGTCAGCGGCGCCTTGATCCAGTAGAGACTAATTCGGCAGTGCAGCCCAGACGTTCGGGTGGTATCGGACAGGTGGAAAGGCCAGTATCCTGGTGAAGCCGAGCTGAGGAGGCGAGACCGTTGGCCGTACCACCACCACCACCGCCACCGCTTGGACAACCAAGTGACGGGGTTGTCACGATGCTCTCGTCCGATCAGTGGCGCGAGATGGCTGGTCGGGAACTTCGGGCGTTGAACCTGAGTTATGACGATCTTGTCTCGCAGCACGCAACCGGACACTTCAGTTCGACTGCGGCTCGGAAGCTTTGGTTCTTAATCGGTGGCACACTCTAAGCTGCAGACGAAGGCGCGCGATTTCGCAGCCGACGCTCAAGCGCTATTGAATCGGACAGTCTGCAATAATGTACGAGTGGCCGCCACGGCGGACAACGGTAGTGGATTCGTTGCGGTCGCTACTAACCTGAGTGGGCTGCGATCAACCCGCGTCGAAGTAATCTCGGGTTCACGCCAGTTCAATGTGTACTTGGAGCTCGAGTGTCAAGTACATCTCGAGTCAGGCACCGACTATCTTACGGTGAATAAGTCGACGTTTAGCGTCTACGCTGGCCCGGACGAAGATGACCCGGTGTTCCATTACGACTTTGAGCGTAACAAACAGGGTTACACCGAGGCCCACCTGCAGGTACTCGGAGAGAATGCCCCAATGACTCAGGTGATGCGGGAATTGTGTAGCAGAAAGCAGAAGCTACTCGGTGACTTGCATTTCCCGGTCGGCGGCCGACGATTTCGCCCATCGATCGAAGATCTTATAGAGTTTCTAATCGAGGAAGAATTGGCCAAGCCGAAGCTCGGTTGGCGAAACGTCCTCGATCGGAGCCGTGCCAAATTTCAGGAAATACAACTTCGCGCTGCCATTCGGCAAAACCCAGGCGTCGCACTTTCTGCTCTTGTTGACGATGGATATCACCTGTCGAAGTCTTAACTTGCTCCCGCACCACAAACCGTTTGATGTGTGCACGTCGGCGGTTGTGGACCTGCACGGTCATTTAGGTCGCACCGTGAGATTTTCCATGGAGCGCTAGCGGTAGTGGGCCTGGATCTGCCGAGCTATCGCGCCGTGCCGACCGCGCATGTACTGTGTGCATATCTACGGATGGCGACCATCGTGCATGCCGTGATTCGGTCTGGCTCGATGACGGGGGTGCCGAGTGACTGCTAAGCCGACGCAGATTGCCGCACGTCGGCAACTCGGAGAGGAACTTCGGCGACTGCGTATGTCCGTCTCACGAACGGGGCAGCAGGTGGCGGCGGCGCTGGGGTGGCATCAGTCGAAGGTGAGCCGGATCGAGGCGGGAAAGAACTTGATCCGGGTGGAGGACGTGGAGGCGCTGGTCGGGGTGCTCGACGCTCCGCCGGATGAGGCTCGGCGGTTGTTTGATCTGGCAGCGGTGAACGTTGGGGAGCCGGGGTCCTGGCGGAACTCGTCGCGGTCGGGACTGACTCGGCGGCAGCGAGACTTCATCGCGCTGGAGGCGTCTGCGGTCGGCATCCTGCACTATCAGCCCGTCTTGGTGCCTGGGTACATGCAGACGCCGGAGTACGCACGTCGGATCGCCGCGATGGCTGGCGCGTCGGATCTGGATCGGGCGGTGGAGCAGCGGCAGGCTCGTCGGGCGACGTTGGAGTCTGACTCGGCGCCGAGCTATCGGATCGTGCTGTTGGAGACGGCGCTTCGGTGGCGGCCGGTGCCGATGGAGGCGATGGCCGAGCAGCTCGACCAAGTGGTGAAGCTCGCGCGACGGTCCAATGTGGACCTACGGGTGGTGTCGTTCGACATCGAACAGGTGGCGTACGTGCAGCACCCGTTCATGGTGTTCGACTTCGCGGGCGAGATCCACCCGGAAGGACTGGTGGAGACCACCACGCAGGATCTCAAGGTGAAGGATGCGAACTCGCTGGGTTCGCTTCGTCACTACTTTGATCAACTGTCTTCCTCTGCGCTGGGCAAGGCTGATTCACTCGCGCTTGTCCGATCGGTTGCGGCCTCGTACCGAGACCGCGCATGAGTCCCTGGAGGCACATCGTGCTCAGCTCACCCGATTTCAGTTCGGCCCGCTGGCGCAAGGGTCCCGGTAGCGGCGACGGTAACTGCGTGGAGGTCGCGCAGGTCCCGGAGGCGGTCGGCGTTCGGGACAGCAAGGATCGGCAGGGTCCGGTCCTGGCGTTCGCTCCGGCAGCGTGGGAGAGCTTCCTGGGCGACGTCCAGTGCGGGACGTTCGACCTGTAGAACTCAGCGGGGCCGGTCTCGGCCGGCCCCGACCGAACGAGGGGATCATGACGGCGACCGAACAGGCCAAGGCTCAGCGCACCCGGACCCGGTTGGGTCGCGGGTTCCGCTTGGTGTGGTCCTCGGCGTCGGTGTCGAGCGTCGGGGACGGCGCGTTCACGGTGGCGGTTCCGCTGCTGGCGGCGTACCTGACCCGTGATCCGCTCGCGGTGTCGTTGGTGAGTGCGGCGGCGGCGGCGCCGTGGTTCCTCGTCGGGTTCTGGTCCGGCGCGATCGTTGACCGGCTCCCCCGGCGGGCCGTGATGATCACCGCGGATGTTGTGCGCGCTCTGTCGCTCGTCGCGCTCGTCGGCCTGGCCCTGCCGCATGTCGCCTCGCCGGTGGCACTGGCTGTCGTGGCGTTCCTGGTGGTGTCGGGCCAATGCTTCTTCGACGCGGCGGCGCAGGCGTTGTTGCCGCAGGTGGTCGGCCGGGACGGGGACACGCTGACCAAGGCCAACGGTCAGCTCTTCGCCGGGGAGACGGTCGGTAAGACTCTCGTCGGTCCGCCGCTGGGCGGCTACACGTTCGCACTGGCTCCCTGGGCGCCGTTCGCTGTCGACGCGGTGTCGTTCGCTGCGTCGGCCGGCTTCCTCGGCGGCGTACGGAAGACTCCGGCCCCGGAGGTCCCGGAGCGGCAGAACCTGCGGAACGCGGTGCGGGAGGGCTTCGCCTACCTGTTCCGGAGCCGCGAGCTCGTGCTGTTGTCGCTGTGCCTGATGGCCTTCAACGTCGGCTACAACCTGGCGTACGCGACGCTCGTGCTGTTCGCGAAGGACTCCCTCGGCGTCAGTGACTTCGGCTTCGGCCTGCTCATCGCTGCCTCCGCGATCGGCGCCGTGGTCGCGGGCTGGATCGCTTCTCCGCTCGTCCGATGGGTCGGTACCCGTGGGGCCGTTGTCGGCGCGGGCGTGGTCCAGGCGGCCGGGTGGGTGGTCATCGCGCTGACCGGGACACCGTGGCTCGCCTGGGCAGGGTTCGTACTGCTCGGCGCCGGCTCGACGCTCGTCACGGTCGCGGTGGTGTCAGCCCGCCAACAGGTCGTACCGAACCACCTGCTCGGTCGCGTCGTGTCGGCGTTCCGGCTGATCGGTAACGGCGTCGCCCCCTTGGGCTCCGTCGCCGGTGGGCTGATCGCGAGTGCGTCCGGCTTCCGCGCGCCGCTGCTGGTGGCTCCTGCGCTGCTGGTCCTGGCCATGGCAGCACTGGGCATTCTGCTCGCCCGAACCTCGAAGTAGCAGACTCCGAACTATCCGGAAGTTACCCACGAGTAGGCATTGCACCGTGCATATCTACGTCGCTAACATCGTGCATATCTACAGAACAAGTAGATCCAAGACGGCAAGGAACGCCGTAAGGCCCGATGCAGGGCACGAGTAGAGGAGTGGTTGTTGTGCTGGAGCGTGGTACGCGTTTCCCGACTCCGTTCGAGGTCGCCTTCCCGAAGGGTCTGCTGCAGAACGGTTCGGTGGTGCCGGACTACGAGTACAACCCGAACAAGAACGCGCCGAAGGTGCAGAAGCGCGACGAGGCGACTGGGCTTCTGCAGTGGAAGGCGAACGTGACCGACCCGTCGGAGACCAATGCGAAGCGGGCGTCGTTCGCGCTGCTGTTCACCGCTGCGGTGCAGCCGGTGCCGGAGACGCCCGAGCTGGCGGCGGGCACCGACATCCGGTTCATCGAGCTGGACGGTCTGACGGCGGAGCCGCGGGTGATGGGGCAGGGCGAGTTCAAGTACCTGGGCTACATCTTCCGCGCGGAGGGCTACCGGCCGGCGGTGGCTGGCGGGAAGTCGGCGTCTCGTTCGGACAAGGCGGCCTGATTCGTGACGTGGGCCGGGCTGCGGCATGTTCCCGGCTCGGCCTGCGTCGTCCAACGCGGTGGATGTGGAGGGAGTGGGCGGTGACCAGGAAGCATGAGGCGGCGGCGTTGGCGGCGCCGGGGATCGATGCGATCCGGGATGCGTACCTGACGGGTGGGTCGGATGCGCAGCGGGTGGCGGCGTTGATCGAGATTGCGGGTGCTGCGGCGGCGCTGGCCCGGACGGTGGCCCGGTTGCGGCATGTGGATCGGGCGGAGTTGTTCGAGCTGGTGTCGCGGCGCTCCGATGTGCTGCCGGTGCTGGGTCGCGGGCAGTGGCTGCCCACGATGACCTACCACGTCCCGGCTCCGGGCAAGCGGCGGGTTCGCCGTCGTAGCAACACATCCGCGACCGTTGCGCCGGTGCCGGCGGTGATTCAGCCGGAGCTGTTCGCGGATGGTGTGGCGTGAGCGGGGAGGACTCGTTTCGCGGGCGGCATGTGGCGTTGGTGTCGGCCGGGGTGTTCGACATCCCGTGCGCGTTCCGGCGGATCTCCACGGCGATCGCGGATCAGGACTACCCGCTGGCGCTGCGGGCGATCGAGGACGCACGGGCGGTGCTGGATGAGACGGCCCAGTTGGCGCGGCTGTCGATTCCGGAGGGCGCGTCCTCGGGTGGTGGCTGGTGATCCGGGGACCGGGGCGTCTGGGCCGGGCCGTGGCGGTGTCTCGCCGGGTGCGGTGGCAGGTGGGGCGCTCGGTGATGGGTTCGGTGCCGGTGCGGGTGTGGATGCGGGCGACGTACCGGAGCGGCAAGACGGTGGCGTCGATGCGGTACGGGCTGCCGCAGCGGGGCGTGGTGGCGGTGCGGCGGTCGGGTGGCCGGACGGGGTTCGCTCGGCGTCCGGCGGGTCGGTCGGGGATGGCTCGTCCGGCGGTGGGTCGGCCGGCTGGTCCGGTCGCTGGTGCTGGCCGGTCGGCTCGTCCGGCGGGTCAGCGGAGTGTTCGTCAACAGGTGAGGAGATCAGCAATGGCAGACGACGCGTTGCGGCAGGTCCGGACGGCGCTGCAGGGCAAGGTCGGTAACGGTGATGGCCTGGCGCTGGTGCGCTCCTGGATGTCGTCGGTGCGGTCGGCGGCCGATGAGGTGGCGTCGGTGCAACGGAAGTTGTCGGTGGCGGAGGACGAGTTCCTGGACCGACCGGTGGCGCAGTCCCGGGCGTGGCTGGATCGGCTGAACGACAACCTGGATCACTTGGCGCGCAAGCTGTCCGCAGGTCAGTAGGCGCCACGGCAGGTCACGGAAGGTAGGGCGAGGGCCGCCCGTCACGCACATCGCATGCGGGCGGCCTTCTTCATGCCCAAACACGGTCACGCACGGTTAGCGGAGGGGTTGGGGTCAATGGCTACGCGGTTGGTGATGTCGAGCCGTCGCCGGACGGTGGAGGTACGCCGTTCGCTGGTGGAGGCGCTGCCGTTTTGGGTGCGGTTGCCGGTGTGGTGCGGTGTCGGCGGCTACCGGCTGGTGAAGGCCGCTGTCCAGCACCCTCGCACGACTGCGGTGACGGCGACGCTGGGAACGGCGGGGGTGCTGGGTGGCCGGTGGGCGCTGGCCGGTGTGGTCCTGGCCCCGGTTGCGGCCGCGGTGGTGTGGCGCATCGCCTGGCCTGCCTCGTTCAAGCAGCGGGTGACTCCTCGTCTGCTGCGGTGGCAGCGCCGGTGGATCCGGTACGGGCGGCGCTGGAACGGCTGGATGATGCGGTGTCGGCTCGGGGTGTCCGACCGGGGCGGCGATGTGGTGGTGATCCCGCAGATTCGGCGGGTGGAGGTCACCCCGGCGGCGGATCGGCTGCTGATCGACGTTCCGGCTGGGTTGACGGTGGACGCGATCCGGCAGCGGTCCGCTGAGCTGGCCAACGCGGCGCGGGCGTTGGACTGCCGGGTGCGGTCGACGGGTTCGCCGGGCCTGGCGTGGGTGGAGTTCCAGCGTAAGGACGTGTTGGTGGCCACCATTCCGGCGCTGCCGATCCCGCGCGCGGCGGAGGGTGAGGATCTGGTGCCGCTGGATCTGGCGGCGGTGCCGGTCGGTACCCGCGAGGACGGGACGCCGTGGACGTTGCCGGTGCTGGGGCGGCATGTGCTGGTGGCGGGCCGGTCTCGTGCGGGGAAGGGCTCGGTGCTGTGGTCGGTGCTGCGCTACCTGGCGCCGGCGATCCGGTGCGGGCTGGTGAAGGTGTCGGGCATTGACCCGAAGGGTGGCATGGAACTGTCCATCGGCCGCCCGCTGTTCACCCGGTACGAGGCGGACCAGCTGGACGCCATGGTGGCTTTGCTGGAGGCTGAGGCCGACCACATGGACTGCGTCGCCTCGGAGCTGGCCGGCAACGTCCGCAAGTTCACGCCCTCGATGGAACACCCGCTGCACCTGGTGGTCGTCGACGAGCTGGCGACGCTGACCGCGTACGCGCCGATGGAGATCCGGCGCCGGGCCGAGAACGCCCTGGGGCGGCTGCTGACCAAGGGCGCGGCGGTCGGCTGGGCAGTGCTGGGCCTGGTGCAGGAGCCGTCGAAGGACATCATCCCGATGCGCGGGCTGTTCACCTACCGGCTCGCGCTGTGTCTGGACACGCCCTCGCAGGTCGACATGGTGTTGGGCGACGGGATGCGCGACCTCGGGGCGCTGGCCGATCAGATCTCGCTGTCGACACCGGGCATGGGCTACGCGCTCAGCGAGTTCGAGAAGGAACCCTTCCGCGTCCGGGCGGCCTACGTCGCCGATGACGAGATCCGGGCCATGGCCGGCGAGTACGCGCCGATCACCACCGACTCCAACGACATCGAAGACATCCCGGCTGCCCCCATGGCTGGCAACGGCGACGAGGGCCAGGCGGACAAGACCGAACCTGCTGACGCCCGGCCGGTCGAGCCGGTGGAGGTGGTCGAGCTGGAGGAGTGCCCGCCGGCTGATGTCACGCCGGTGGTGCCGGACTCGCTGTTAGCCAAGCTGCGCAACCTGCCTGCTGCGGGCGGCTCGGACGGGACGGAGGCGGCGTGATGAGTGCGGTACCGGCAGACAACGACGGGGCGCGGCTGTTCCGGATCAGGGTCCCCGGGTCGGAGAAGTCGACGGCGGTGACGGTGCGGATGACCGACGACTCGGCGTGGATCGCGATTGGTGCTCGGCATCGTCGGCTTCCGCTGACCGTGCCGGAGGCGTGGGCGCTGTTCAAAGCTCTGGCCGATGCGCTGGATACGGCCGGGGAGCCGCCGGCGTTCCTGTCCCGTCCCGTCAAGCGCGACACCAAGTAGAGGGGGTGACCTGTGATGGCTGAGGCAAGCAAGACGCAGCGGGTGGAGGATGTCGCCCGGCTCGGGATCATGGGCGCGATCGGCGTCATGGCCGGCGCGGCGTCGTTCACGCACATGCATGACTGGACGATGCAGGCGCTCCCGCACGGGACGGCCGACTGGTTCGGGTGGGCGAACGCGGTCGCCTCGGAGCTGATGCCCACGTGTGCGCTGTTGGAGATCCGCCGCAAGCGTCGGGCCGGCGGCTCGATCGGCTACCCGGTCGCGCTGCTGGTCGCTTCCGGGCTGCTGTCGCTGGGTGCGCAGGTCTCGCAGGCCGGTGACTCGCTGACCTCGAAGGGGCTGGCGGCGCTGCCGGCGGTGGCGTTCATGCTGCTGGTCAAGCTCGTGTTCTCCGGCCTGCCGAAGTCCACCAACGAGACGAAACCCGTTGTCCCGCAACAGGACTCGGTCGCTGTTCCGGATCACGCGAAGGTCGAGCATCCGACGGCTCCTGCCTCGTTGGCGCCTGCCGCTCCGGTTGCGGCTCGTCCGGTGTCGTCCACCGTCCCGGCTGCTCCGGTTGTGCCGGCTGCTCCGGTGGTCCCGTCGGGTCCGGTTGTGCCGGGCCGGGTCAACGGTCGTCCGGTGGTGATCGGCCAATGAGCACCGACCCGATGACACTGCCCGGTCTCGGGCAGGACGAGACTCCCCGCCCCGACTCGCGGGCGGCTCGGATGCTGCAGCCGATCGCGAAGGACGTTGCGGTCGAGCTGGCGAAGAAGTTCGGGGTGTGCGTCAAGCCGGTCTGGCTGCGCCGTACCAACACGGCGACCGGGGAAACCGAGCTGGTGCCGGTGCCCTGCGGGGCGACCTCGGCGGCGAAGTGTGAGCCGTGCGCGGAGGCGAACCGGCGGCTGCGGATGCAGCAGATCCGCGAGGGCTGGCACCTCACCGAAGAACCGGTCACCACCCCCGATGCCCCGACCGACGAACAGCGCGAGCTGGTGGAGTACCGGGCTGTCCTGGAGTTCGCCCGGACCTCCGTGGTCCTGGCGGCCGAGTGGGACCAGGTGCGCGAGCTGGACGCGGAGATCGACCGGGTGGATGAACAGATCACCGCGGCCGGTGTCCGCGGCTCGGTGCTGCCTGGCGGCCGCAAGGATGGGACCGATGGGCAGGAGTCGGCCCCGGCCCGGAAGCGCTCGACTCGTCGGCGGCAGGACGCACCGGATCTGCCTCGGCTGCCGGTGGCCAACCGGACCATTCCGCATCCGCACATCGGCACCGACGGGCGGGAGCACCGGGACTCGGTGTTCCTGACCCTGACTCTGGGCTCGTACGGGCCGATCCACTCCGCGTACCGGCGTCGCGGTCGAGTGCAGGTGTGTGAGTGCGGCGAGTTGCACAGCCAGCATGACCCCCGCGTCGGGACCCCGGTCGACCCCGACTCGTACGACTACCGGGCGGCGGCGCTGGACGCGATCCACTTCGCGAAGGTGCTCGACCGGTTCTGGCAGAACCTGCGCCGGGCCGTGGGCTGGAACGTGCAGTACGCGGGGTCGGTGGAGATGCAAAAGCGGCTGGCCCCTCACGGGCACTTCGCCGTCCGGGGCACACTGGCCCGCAAGCTGGTCAAGCAAGTCGCGGCGGCAACCTACCACCAGGTGTGGTGGCCCGCGCATGACCGGCTGGTGTACGACCCGGACGGGGCCGTGCCGGTGTGGGACCCGGACGCGAAGACCTACCGGGACCCGGAGACCTCGGCGGCGCTGCCGACCTGGGATGAGGCGCTGGACGCGCTCGATGAGGACCCGGACGCGGAGCCTGCGCACGTGGTGCGGCTCGGCAGCGTGCACCTGGCCGGGGTGCGGGGCGGCTCGGAGAGCGCTGAGAAGACCATCCGCTACATCACGAAGTACATCGCGAAGGACATCACCGACGCCGTGGCTCCGGGCTCGCGGGCGCAGGAAGACCATCTGGCCCGGCTCGCGGCGGAGCTGCAAACCCTGCCGTGTTCTCCGACGTGCGCGAACTGGCTGCTGTACGGGGTGCAGCCCAAGAACGCCAAGGCTACGGCGCGGCCGGGACGGTGCAAGGGCAAGGTGCATCAGCGGCGCACCCTCGGCTTCACCGGACGGCGGGTTCTGGTCTCCCGGCAGTGGTCGAACAAGACCCTGGCTGATCACCGGGCCGACCGGAAAGCCTGGGTCAAAGCTCTCCTCGCGCTTTCGGCAACCGGCGATGCGACGGCCGGCGAGCACGACCAGGCGCCCGGCGACCCGCCCCCGTTCGAGTACGAGTTGGCCTCCCGAGACGACCCGGACGTGCCTCCGCCGCATGTGCACTTCCTGCGCAAGATCGCCGAACGGCAAGCCTGGCGGGCACAACTCGACGAGGCGAAACAACAGGTACAGCAACAGCTTTCGGCAACGCAAACCACTGCGGCATAAGCGATCTGGGGAGGATCGAGTGTCCAGCGACGAAGTTCTGTTGAGCGTAGCGCAGGCAGCCGAACGCTTCGGCACAAGCGAGCGGTTCCCCCGCCGGCTGATTGCTGAGCGGCGAATCCGTTTTGTTCGGCTCGGCCGTCACGTCCGCATCCCCGCGGGCGCGGTGGACGAGTTCATCCAAGAGGGCACAGTCGAGCCGCTGTCGGTGCGGTGGCGTGCGGGGAAGGTGGCGTGATGGCGAAGAGGCGCCGTCGATTCGGCTACGTGCGGAAGCTGCCGTCCGGGCGGTTTCAGGCATCGTTCATCGCGCCGGACGGGTCTCGCCAGTACGCGCCGGAGACCTTCAAGAACCGGACGGAGGCAGACCGTTGGTTGTCCCTGGTGGAAGCGGACATCAGCCGTGGTGTCTGGCTGAATGAGGGGCTCGGCCGGGAGACATTCGGCAACTACGCAAGGGCTCACCTGCGGGACAACCCGAAGATCGGCCCCCGCTGGCGGGAGACGTGCCTCCGGAACCTCCGGCTGCACCTGGCCCCGCTTGAGGGGAGAATGTTGTCCGAGCTGACGACTCCCGTTGTCCGCGAGTGGTACGCGACGGCGATGCGGGGGAGCGGCGGGAAGACCTCGATCCGCCAGTCCTACCGGTTCCTGCGTGCAGTGCTCTACGCCGCGGTCCGCGATGGTGCGATCGCGAAGAATCCGTGCCAGGTTCCCGGCGCTGGCGTCGACCGGGCCAAGGAACGGCCGGTAGCGACTCCGGCGCAGGTTGCCGCGCTGGTGGAGGCGATCACTCCGCGGTACCGGGCTGCCGTGATGATCGCCGCGTGGCTCGGGCTGCGGCGTGGTGAGGTCTGCGGCATGCGGATCTCGGATGTCGACCTGGCGGCCGGCACGATCACGATCCGGAAGAACCGCGTCGAGCTGTTGGAGTCGGCGGAGGCTTTCGACGACGATCCGAAGACCGATGCGGGGAAGCGGACCGTGGTCGTCCCGCCGCACGTGCTGCCCTTCCTGATCGAGCACATGGAGCAGTGGGCCGGCAAGGATCGGGTCTTCGTCGGGCGTACCGGCCAGCCGATGCGTGGCGACGCGATCCGGCAGGCGTTCACCCGGGCTCGCGCGAAGGTCGGCATGGACAACTTCACCTTCCATGACATGCGCCACACCGGCTCGACGCTGGCTGCCTCGGCCGGCGCGACGCTCGCGGACCTGAAAAAGCGGCTCGGGCATGCGTCGTCGGCGGCTGCATTGAGGTACCTGCATGCGGTAGACGGCCGGGACCGGGAGATCGCTGCGGCGCTGACCGACCTTGCCGCGCACGGCGACTCGTCCAAACTGCCTCGCTCGATCGTGATCAAGAGCTGAGGCTTGTCGCACGCGGATCGCACGACGAACGTCCGCACGTGCTCTGACCTGCGGAAACATGTCCGCCTGAAAAGCGGAAGGTCGGCGGTTCGACCCCGCCCCTGACCACCACAGAGGACCAGGCATAACGCCTGGTCCTTTCGCTTTTCGGAGATCATCGAAGTCGCTCGTGAGTTCCGACGCTCGCGCGCCAGTGGCGCCGCGATCTGTAGAGAGCACGGCCGTCTCCGCCGGCGCGGCATGAGCGGGTGTTCAGGCGGGGCTTGTGTTCAGGAGGGACCTGAGGATCTTCGCCATCTCGTCGAGGCTGTCTTGCTGGCCGTCGAAGGCGGTCATGTGGTCGCGTCCAGCTTTGTCGCTGAACGCCATCCGCCAGGTGAACAGCGTTACTCCGTCATGTTCCCGCAGCTCCATCGTTTCGATCGCCTCAACGTCCGGCCAGCAGTTGAAGTGCCACGTCTCCACCGTTCGGACCGGCGGCTCGACCTCCAGGTATGTCCCGCTGAACGAGAACATCGTTCCGTCTCCGGTCACGAAGGAGGAGCGGTAGTTCCCCCCGACCCGCAGGTCGATCGAGCACTCCGTCATTCGGTCCGGGGGCGTTGCACCCCACTTCCTGACGTGTTCGGGCTTCGTCAACACGTCGAAGACGAGGGTGATGGGTGCGTCGAACTGTCGGGCGATGACGACCTCGAGCTCGTTCGGGAACGTGATGACTGCAGAGTCATGCCGATCAGGTGCCACGGTGGCCTCCGTGTCGTTGCAGCTCTTCGAGGTAGTCCTCGATCCGATTCAGCCGGTCGTTGATCGCCCGCTCGTACTTGCTCACCCAGTCGTGCAGGGGCTGGAGATGCTCCGGAGCCAGGCGGTAGAGGCGATGACGGCCCTCGGCCCGGGACCTGACGAGCCCCACCTCACCGAGCACCCGTAGATGCCTGGAGACCTGGGGCTGTGCGATCGAGACAGCGCGGATGATCTCCCCCACCGTCTTCTCCCCGGAGAGCAGCGCGTCGAGGATCGCGCGGCGGTGAGGGTCACCGACCGCGTTGAAGACATCCGAGGTCGTCGACGCGCGTGCCATTGCTCAAACATATCTCTATATGGACATATGTCAACGAGGCCCGGCCCCTTTTGACTTCTCGGATGCGGCGTGGTCTAGGACGCCTCGTCGGTCGGGGTCTCGTCGCGGTGCGGGTCGAGGCGGTGGATCGTCTGCTCGCTCCATGCTCGGAGGACCGATGCCTGCTCGGGTGACAGCGCGTCGAGAGCATGGCGGCGGATGTTGCTGCCGTGTACCGAGATGGCGCGCTGCGCCGCGCGTCGACCTTCGGCGGTCAACCCGATCCCCGCGCGGCGGCCATCGGCGCCAGAGCTGGTGCGCTGGACGAAGCCGCGCTTCTCCATGCGGGTCAGTTGGTGTGCGACGCGGCTCTTGTCCCAGTCGAGCGATGCGGAGAGTTCCCCGACCCGCAGCTCGCGCCCGGCGTGCCAGAGCGTCACCAGCACGCTGAACTCGGGCTTCGAGATGTCGCAGGCGCGCTGCAGGTCGCGCTCCAGCTCGCGGGTGAGCAGGCGCTGGGCCCGCATCCAGGCATCCCAGAACTCCCACTCCTCCGGACCCAGCGACCGCGTCTCCGTCATGCCGCCAGAATACCGTGACCAGCAGAGTTGTCACCTCAACTCTTTCTCCGTTAGAGTTGACGTATCAACTCTCGGAAGGAAGTCCATGCCACTCCGCATCGCGCTCATCCTCGGCAGCACCCGCCCCGGGCGCCGCGGCGACCAGATCGCCGCCTGGGCCCTGGAAGCCGCCCGCGCCCACGGTGGCGCCAGCTACGAACTGGTCGACCTCGCCGACCACGACCTCGGCAACCTCGACGAGCCCGGCAACCCGAACCTCCAGCAGTACCAGCATGAACACACCCGGGCCTGGGGCGCACTCGTCGACAGCTTCGACGGCTACGTGTTCCTCGTCCCCGAGTACAACCACTCCTACCCCGGCGCGCTGAAGAACGCCCTCGACCACGTGTACCGGGAGTGGAACGACAAGGCCGCCGGGATCATCAGCTACGGCGGCTGGGTTGCCGGGGCCCGCGCCGCCGAGGCGCTGCGGCTCGTCCTCGCCGAGCTTCAGGTGGCCACGGTCCGCGCCCAGCCGACCATCTCGACCCGCGCCTCGTTCGGCACCGGCGCCTTCGTCCCACCGGAGGGCCTCGACACCGCCGTGGACGGCATGCTCGACCAGCTGGTCGCCTGGTCCGGCGCGCTGCGCGGCGTCCGCCGGTCCAGGACGCCGGCGACCCCGGCCGCATGAGCTGCCGCACACCCGGCCGCGAGACGGTACGCGGCGAACCGACGGTCGCCGCATGGACGCAGCCAGACCAGATCCCGCGTGCTTACGCCAGCGGCTGATCGCCGACGAGCGAGGCGTGTGCGGTGAGCGCGACGGTCGCGTCGCCGAACCGGAGGGTCCACCAGCCCCCACGGTCGGGTCCGACCTCCGGCGCCGAAACCCTGGCTGACCGCGGTGGCGTAGCCCTCGGTCCGGGCGGTCCTGGCACAGACTTCGGTTTCGTGCCAGCGAAAGCGAGAGGATCCTCAGATCAGGACGCCCGAGGCACCGATCGGGGGCGGCCCAAGCTCGGCGCTGGCAAGGATCCGATCCACGGTTTGTTCCAGCGACCAGGTGGCCGGGACGATCTGCTCGATCACGAAGTCGAGCAGATCGCGTTCGTGGTACCAGTCGCGCATAGCGTCGACGCTGAACTCGGCCGCCTGCGGGCGACCTGCGTGCCGGCGAACGGTCTCCTCGAACGGGATGTCGAAGTAGCAGAACGACGATCGGCCGGCGTGGTCGCGATGCAGGCCGAACAACATGCCGCGATAGTGCGCGGCGTACAGGATGCCGTCGAGGACGACGTGGAAGCCGTGATCAAGGGCGTAGCGGATGGTCTGGTCGATCAGCCCGATGTTGATGCCGTTCGGGCGGTCGTGTTCGCGCAGCAGGATCCGGCGCAGCTGGTCCTGCTCCACCCAGGCGGTTCCGCGGCCCAACCGGTGGCGAAGCGCCAGTGCCGTCGTCGTCTTTCCCGATCCCGAGTTGCCCCGAAGTACGACGAGGCCGGTCTGCGTGGTCCCGGTGATCGACACCTCCGGAACCTATCCGGCGGAACAGCGGTCCGGCTCTTCGGGTTGCAGTCGGTACCTGGGTACGGGTTTACCGTCGAGGGATGGGGCGGACGGAGGACCAGGTCATGACGTCGTGGGTACCGGGTGCGTGCACGCTGCCGACGGTGGACCAGCCGTTGCGGCAGGCGGAGTTCGACGACGTGTTCGCCGAGTCCGGACGGTGCGTCGAGCGGACGGCCGACACCGCGGTACGGGTCGAGTTCGAGCCGGCCGCCGCCGTGGCGGCGCGGCTCGCCGACCTCGCGATGCGGGAGTGTTCCTGCTGCTCGTTCTTCGGCTTCACGCTGCGGATGTCGGATGGCCGGCTGCTCCTCGACGTCGAGGTACCGGCGGCGCACCTCCCGGTGCTGGACGCGCTCGCCGCGCGCGCCACCTCCGCGATCCCGG
The DNA here is from genome assembly GCF_018324685.1 of Actinocatenispora sera. Lineage (NCBI taxonomy): Bacteria > Bacillati > Actinomycetota > Actinomycetes > Micromonosporales > Micromonosporaceae > Actinocatenispora > Actinocatenispora sera. The sequence continues at coordinate 1,676,021 of NZ_AP023354.1, forward strand.
GCGCGCGAGCATGACCCGGGCGCCGCGATCCACTCCGCTGCCCGCCGACCGGCACACGCCGCGATCCCCGCAGCCGCGCGCCGACCAGGGCACGCCGCGTTCGGCGCCGCTGCCCGCCGACCGGCACGGGCCGCGATCCGCCTGGAGCGCAGGCGATCGGCCGACGCTGCGGTCCGGGGAGGTCGCCGCCGCGGCCGGGGTCAACCAGCAGACCCTGCGGTACTACGAGCGGCGCGGGCTGGTCGCCGCGCCGGCGCGCACGCTGGGCGGGCACCGGCAGTACCCGGTCGAGACGGTGCAGTTGCTGCGCACCATCAAGACCGCGCAACGCCTCGGTTTCACCCTCGAGGAGATCGCCGACCTGCTGGCGCTCGGGGCGCGGCAGGGTAGCCCGCATCGGCTCGCCGAGGCGAAGTTGGCCGAGATCGAGCGGCGGATCGCCGACCTGATGGCGATCCGCCACGCGCTGCGGGAGGCGGTCGAGGCCGGTTGCGACGACCTCGCCGTCTGCGCCGAGAACCCGCGCTGCCCCCTCCCGTACGAGCAGTGCACCTGACCGCCGCGCGGCGGTGCCGACCGATGCGGCGAAGCGGCAGAATGGGTCTGTTGACCGCACCTGCTCCCCGGGCGCGCAGTACGAAGGACCGGTCTTGCGCCCCGCCATGGCCGGCGGCTTAGGGTGGGGTGATGAAGCTTCTCCTGACCGACTCCGGAGTGAAGAACGCGAGCATGCGGGCGGCCCTGGTCGATCTTCTGGGTAAGCCCATCTCCGAGGCCAACGCCCTCTGCATCCCCACCGCTGGGTACGGCGGCCCGTACGGGGATCCGGGCGGGCCGTGGCGTTTCGTCAGCGGACGGTCCCCGAACCCCATGACCGACCTGGGGTGGAAGTCGGTGGGGTTGCTGGAGCTCACGGCGCTGCCCGGCATCGACAAGCAGCGCTGGGTCTCCTGGGTCCGCGAGGCGGACGTCCTGCTGGTGAACGGCGGCGACGCACTCTACCTGTGCCACTGGATGCGGGAGTCCGGGCTCGCCGACCTCTTCCCGTCGCTGACCGACACGGTCTACGTGGGCCTCAGCGCCGGGAGCATGGTGCTGACTCCCCGCATCGGGGAGGAGTTCGTCGGCTGGAAGCCACCGAGCGGGGACGACACGACGTTGGGAGTCGTCGATTTCTCCATCTTCCCGCATCTCGACAGCCCGGACTGTCCGGAGAACACGATGGACGAGGCCGAACGATGGGCGGCCAAGCTGGACGGTCCGGCCTACGTCATCGACGCTCAGACCGCCATCAAGGTGATCGACGGCGATGTCGAGGTCCTCTCGGAGGGACACTGGACGCTGCTCAACCCGCCGGCGAGCCCGCGCTGACCGGGATCCGTGGCCCCCTGCGGGAACGGTCGTCGCCGGCTGCGACGACCTCGCCACCTGCGCCACGGCACCCGACTGTCTCTCTCGTACGAGCCTCACCCGAGCCGTCATCATCGACGTGGCACTGCACCTGGACCAGGCGTTACCGCCGGACGGGCATCTGCCGCCGGTTCCGGTCACGGGATTGCTGCGGCACTAGACGAACGGGGGTGTGGGTTGCGGGGATCGTTGGTGAGTGACCGGTTGCGGCTCGACGAGGTCGTCGCGACGGATGCGGACCGGCTGTACGCGGCGTTGACCGATCCGGCGATGTCGGACGAGACGCGGAGCCCGTTCCGGTCCCTGGCGGGGACGACGCTGTGGGTCGGGCACCGGGTCGACGACCGGGACAGCCACGGGCTCTGCTCGTACCTGCTACGCGACCGGGATACCGGTGAGCTGGTCGGTGTCTGCGGGGTACGCCTCGGGCAGGCCGCCGCGGAACCCGAGCTCGGCTACCGGATCGCCGCGCGGTACCGGCGCCGCGGCCTGGCGACCGAGGCGGCGGCGGCGGTCGTCGACGAGTGCCGGAACGCCGGGCTGCGCCGGGTGTGGGCCAGCATCCGACCGGACAACATCGCGTCCCGGCGGGTGGTCGAACAACTCGGCATGCGCCTCGCTGCCACCGACCAGGACAACTCTGGCCCCCTCCACCGCTACACCGTCGAGCTCTGATCCACCTCGGAACGGCAAGACTGTCAGGGTGAACACGATCGAGGTGCCGGAGGTTCGGGACGCGGGGGCCGTGGCTCGGATGCATCTGCGGGCTTGGTACGAGACGTATGACCAGGATGGGTCGGGGGTGGACGCGGCGTGGATCGCGCAAAACCTCGGCCATCTCGGTACCGCGGCAGGGATCGACGGCTGGGCGGCGGAGATCGCGGTGGCGCGACGGGAACCCGAGCGGGTGTTCTGCCGCATCGTCCGGACCATCACCGAGGTCGGCGCCACCACCGACGGCGCCACCGCCATCGATGCCGTCACCGGCGCCGGTACTGTCCGGGCTGACGGCGATGCTGGGGGAGGCGCGCCCGTCGTCGGGTTCCTGTACGGGCGCCGTGCCGACACGGTGACGCTCGGCCCGATGTACCTGCTCGCCGAGGCGCAGGGCACCGGGGTCGCGGACCTGCTGATGGGGGAGTTCCTCGGGTGGGCCGGCGCGGCGCCGATCCGGCTGTGGGTGAGCGAGTTCAACACCCGGGCCGTCCGCTTCTACACCCGGTACGGCTTCGTCGCCACGGGCGAACGCGAGCTCTGGCGGGACCGCCTGCGCAACGTTCGCATGGTCCGCCCGGCCGGCGGATAGCAGCTGGTGCGGCGGATCGGGCGGGAGCCGGAGCTGTTCCGGGTCGTGCACAACAGGTACTACGGCGATCTGTACCGGTACGTGGCCGGGCGGCCTCCGCTCCGGATGCACGGCACTCGCCGGCCTGTCTCGACCGGTCAGGGATGTTCCGCCAGTCGGCTGCGGCGAGGGCTCGCTGGGCGATACCGCGGGCTGGTCAGGGATGCTCCGGCCAGTCGGCTGCGTGCAGGTGGACGGGGAGGCCGTGGGCGGTCGCGGTGCGTTCGAAGGGGAAGCCGATCTTGGTGGCGACGCGCTGTGAGGGCACGTTGTCGGGGCGGATGACGGCGACCAGCCGGGTCGCGCCGAGTATGTCGCGGGCGAAGTCGCGGCAGGCCGCCGCCGCCTCGGTGGCGAGGCCGCGGCCCTGCAACTCGGTGCGTACGTGGTAGCCGACCTCGAGCTCGGTGACCCCGTCCACCTGCTGCGGGGTCAGGCCACAGTCGCCGACGAACTCGCCGGTGCCGCGCAGCTCGACCGCCCACAGCCCGTACCCCTCGTCGCGGTACAGCCGCTGGTTCCAGTCGATCCAGCCGCGGGCCTCGTCGCGCGTCTTGGGCCGCGGGTAGTACCGCATCACGGCCGGGTCGCCGAGCAGCGCCGCCATGTCGTCGAGGTCGTCGCCGGTCATCGGCCGGAACGCGAGCCGTTCGGTGGGCGGCGGGGTACGAGCTTCGCGATCCATGACATCCTCCCGGCGTGGGCAAGCCCCGGCAGCGTAGCCGGCAGTTCCGCGTCCTTCACCCGGTTTCCGGATGCCGACCGGCGAAGTCCGTCTGCGAGCGGTCCAGCGCTCGGCTGACCCTCGGGTCGCGACCGGCGGGCGCCGCGATGTCGGCCCGCAGCCAGCGGACCAGTGGGCCGCTCGACCCCCCCAAAACGAGGCTGACCGGTCCGGCACGGCGGGATTCCCTGACACGGCCCAGGGTCTGTTTCGGAGCCCCACGGCCACGCCCGCGACGGGGATCCCGACCTGGTGCTGCACTTCGCCGTCTGCCGCGTCGCCGGCCGGGCGCTCGCCGTGGCGCCGCCGGCGGCCGACGTGTTCGCCCCCGTACCGGACGATCTCGTGCTGGCACAGCTCGCGGCCGAGTTGAGGTGGGCGGTGCGGCACGCGCCCGGCGAGTACGCGGTGCTCAACGCCTGCCGTGCCTGGCGGTTCGCCGCCGACGGCGCCCTGGTCTCCAAAGTGGACGGTGGCTGCTGGGCGGTGTCGCGGGTCGGTGCGGCCGACGGCGTGCTGATCGAGGCCGCGCTGGCGCGCCAGCGGTGCGAGTCGGCGGCGGCGCTCGATCCGGCCGCGGTGGCTGGCTTCGTCCGCCCCATCGGCGCGCGGCTGGCCGACCGCTGAATCCTCGCCGTTGCGCGGCCGGGGATGTGTTGCGGTGGCGACCCGGTGGGTGCCGCTGCCGAGCGCGCGGTTCGCCGGCCGGGAGCTGTACTGGCCGGGAGTTGTACGGGCGGAAGTTGTAGAAGCCAGAGCCGTGCCGGCCGGGAGGCGTGCGGGCGGAAGTTGTAGAAGCCGGAAGCTGTGCGAGGCGAGCCGTGCGGCACGGGGTCACTGCCAGGTTGCGGTGGCGGGGTCGGTGCCGTGGGCGGCGGCGTTGGCGCAGATCGCGTCGTACAGCCAGCCGGCGAGGCCCGGCGCGAACCGTTCGTAGTACTCGACGTAGCCGGCGTCGGTGGCCATCATCCGGCCCAGGCACACGTGCATCGAGTGGGTGCAGTCGAAGTAGGTCTCCATCATCGTGCGGTGCCGCTCGGCCAGGCCGTTCGCCTCGGCGGAGCCGGCCGCGACGCCGGACCGGCACGCGGCGGCGAGATCGATGGTCAGCTCCTCGATCGAGGCCGCCACCGCCCGCCAGTCGCCGGCGGTCAGCGCACCGGCCCGTTCCGCGTACTGCTGCCACTGCGGGGTGTCGCCCCACCGGGCTTCCGCTTCGTCGACCCGCTCGGGCTGCCAGTCCGTACCGAAGATCTCGACCTGTTCCTCGGCGCTCAACCGGATGCCGCGCCGGGTGGCGTCGAGCATCCGGTCGACCGCGCTGATCATCTCGTCGATCCGGGACCGCCGGGACAGCAACTCGTCGCGCTGCCGGCGCAGCTGGTCGCGCGGGTCGGTACCGGGATCGTCCAGGATCGAGCCGATCTCGGCGAGCGGGAAGCCAAGTTCGCGGTAGACCAGGACCCGGTGGATCCGGGCCACGTCGTCGGGCGAGTAGACGCGGTAGCCGCCAGGCGTGCGTCCGCTCGGCCGGACCAGGCCGATGGCATCCCAGTGATGCAGTGTTTTCACGCTGACGCCGACGAGCGCCGCTGCCGGCCCGACCGTGTACCCGCCCGTCCGTACCTGGGAACTCATCCGCCCAGTGTGGCGCGTCGCCGCGCCCAGCCGGTACGGCAGCGGAAAGCCGGCGTTGATCATGGGATCGGGACGGCCGTTCCTGGTACGACGTGACCGATTCCCTTGATCAACGCCAACGCTGGCACCGACGCTGACGCTGGGACCGACGCCGACGCCGGGCCGGGCGGGCATCATGGCTGGGGGAGGTCGAAGCCGCTGTCGCGCAGGTAGTCGGCCGCCGGGCTGGCCGGGTCCAGCGGGTGCGCGGCGGTGAACACCACCCGCTGCCGTTCCGGGGTGGCGACGGTCAGCTCGACGCAGTTCCACGGCATCTCCTCCGGGCCGCTGGTGCAGCCGGGCGCGAGTCGTTCGCAGCGGTCCCGGGTCGGCTCGATCTCGCCCAGTACGCAGGAGAAGCCGATCCGCGCGACGGAGGGCGTGGCGGCCGGCTCGCCCGGTACCAGCAGCACGTCCTGGAAGGCCCAGCGGCGCAGGTGCACCACCCCGCCGGGCACGGCGAACAGCTCGACGAAGCCGAGCCCGCGTACCCAGAAGTCGGTCGACGCGGCGAGATCGGCGGTCGGCACGCTCAGGTACGCGGGCATGCCGTAGATCTGGCGGCTGATCCCCGGTGGGACGGCGTCCTCGGCCGGCATCGGTACCGGGCTGAGGTAGTGCTGCTCGTCGGTGCGCTCGGACACCTTGTTCTCGGTCATGCCCCGATCGTCGAGCCTCCTGCGACGTCAGGGTCAAGCGCCGGACGAACGACGTCGCGCCGGACAAACCGCCCGGCCGAGGATCCGCGCCGCGAGGATCCGCGTTAGCGTGCCGCATGAGCAGCAGGACGACGGAGCCGGCGATCGATCCGGCGGCCGTGACGGTCGTACCGGCGAACGAGGCGAGCCGGGCCGATCTGCGCGCGGTGTTCGGTACGGCGGACTACGCGGGCCGCTGCAACTGCCAGCGGTTCACGGTGCGGGGCTGGCTCTGGACCGAGCTCACCGACGAGCAGCGGCGCGACCGGCTGTACCAGCAGACCCGGTGCGGTGAACCGGGTGCCGGGTCGACCAGCGGGCTGGTCGGCTACCTGGACGGCGAGCCGGTCGGCTGGGTGGCGGTGCAGCCCCGTACCGCCTATCCGAAGCTCGTCACCAGCCGCACCGTGTGGCGCGGCCGGGACGAGGACAAGCAGGACGACACCGTCTGGGCGGTCACCTGCTTCGTGGTACGCAAGGGGTTTCGCAAACGTGGCCTCACCTACCCGCTGGCCGCGGCCACGGTCGAGTACGCCCGCGGGCAGGGCGCCCGCGCGCTGGAGGGGTACCCGATGCGGACCGAGCCGGGCAAGGAGATCACCTGGGGTGAGCTGCACGTCGGCAGCGTCCAGGTGTTCGCCGAAGCGGGCTTCCGCGAGGTGAGCGCGCCGAGCCTGCGCCGGGTCGTGATGCGCGTCGACTTCCCCTGACGATGGATCTTCACACCGAAAGTGGTAGGGAGCACGGCGAAATCGCCGCGGGTAGGGGTGACAACGCGCTGCGTTTGATGCCTACTGGGGGTGAGCGTGGATTGCTCGACCCGAGGAGCTCGATTCAAGGAGCGGGGATGGCCAACACGATCCGCGACCTGGCCCACGAGGTGCGCACCAGCACCGACGGGGTGATGTCACTGGTCAATTCGCTCACCACGACCTCCGAGCAGCCGACCCCGACGACCTCGCCGGCGGCAGAGTCACCGGCGGACCGGACCATCCGTGCCCTGTGGGCACACCGGTTCTGGCGCCCGACCCGCCGCTGAGGCGCGCCGCGAGGTCCCCGACAGCGTTACTCGCAGCGCCACGCCGGCCGCACTGCCCGCCGGAACGCCTGGTACCCACGCCGGACGTCCTCTTGTGGGCAGGGACCCGCCGACCGGCCGGCGTGGCCCTTCCCCCGGTGCCACAATTCGCTTGTGGCACCGGCGTTGGCGTCCGTGCCACCGGGGAGGAGCGATGCGCAGTACCCACCGGTGGCGGGACGACGATCCGGGTGACGAGGACGACGCCGAGCCGATGCCGCTGATCGAGTTGACCGACGACCTCGACGACGAGGGCACCGTCGACCAGCTGACCGAGGACGAGTCGGAGCCGCGGTCTCGCCGGCGATCGCTGTCGCTGCCCCGGCGCTACCTGGCGGCCGGGGCGGCCGGGCTGCTCGCGATCGGCTTCGCCGGCGGCATGGTGGTGCAGCGCGCCAGCTCGCCGCCGCCCGACGACACGGCGGTCACCGCCAACACGACCGAGCTCGGGGTCCGCGCATCGAATTTCGACGTGCCGTCCGAGGACAGCTCGACCTGCCGCTACGGCTATGGCGACGGCTACGGCTCGGCCGGGCTGACGACGGTGTGCACCGGCACGCTCTACTCGATCCGGCACGCCGAGGACGGGTGGCAGCTGACGCTGGGCCTGGACCACGGCGTGACGATCGGCATCGAGGTGGACGACAGCACGTCGGTGGACGGCCTGTCGTCCGTGGGCGAGCTGGCCGTCGGCACCACGCTGGTGGTCAGCGGACATCCCGGCAAGGACGGCGCGATGCACGCCACCGCCATCACCTTCGGGTGACCGCAGCGGGTGGGGTCACAGGTGCTCGCCGGCGGCGCGCTCCCAGGCGGCGTTGACCTCGGCCTCGGCGTGCAGCCGGCCCTGCCAGCCGCGGATCTCGGTGTCCTTGCCGGGCTCCAGTGCCTTGTACACGTTGAAGAAGTGGCTGATCTCGTCGCGCAGGTGGCGCGGCAGGTCACCGATGTCCCGGATGTGGTCGTACCGGTCGTCGCCCGCCGGTACGCACATCACCTTGGCGTCCGGGCCGTGCTCGTCCCGCATCCAGAACACCGCGACCGGCCGTACCGCGATGACGCAGCCGGGGAAGGTCGGTTCGTCCAGCAGCAGCACCATCGCGTCGAGCGGGTCGTCGTCCTCGCCGAGCGAGTCCGGGACGAAGCCGTAGTCGGCGGGGTAGCGCGTCGCGGTGAACAGCGTCCGGTCGAGCCGGATGCGACCGGTCCTGTGGTCCATCTCGTACTTGTTCCGGGATCCCGCCGGGATCTCCACCACCATGTCGAATTCCATCCGCCGACCTCCTCGCGCACCATCATCACCCGGCGCGGGCGGTTCGGCGGCGAAACGGCGGTCGGACGGGCAGCCAGTTGTCCCGCCACCGTGGCTCGATGGCGGGACAGGTGCTGGTAGTCCGTGCGCCGGCGGCGCACGCATGACAGGATGCCGGGTCGCCGCGACGCCGCCGCAACCGGGGCGGGGGCGTACCGGTCAGGTGGTGGCCGGGGCCTTCTTGCGCAGCAGCGTCATGAACTCGCCGAACCAGGACGGGTGGTCCGGCCAGGCCCGCGCCGACACCATCTGCCCGTCGACCACCGCGGCGGCGTCCACGAACTCGGCGCCCGCGGCCTCGACGTCCGGCTTCAGCGCCGGGTAGGCGGCGGTACGGCGGCCCTCCAGTACCCCGGCGGCGGCCAGGCCCTGCGCGGCGTGGCACAGGTGCGCCACCGGCAGGTCGGCGGAGAAGAAGTGCCGGACGATGCGCTGGAAGTCCGGGTCGTTCCGGATGTACTCGGGTGCGCGACCACCCGGCACCACCATCGCCACGTAGTCGTTCGGTTCGACGTCGGCGAACGCCACGTTCGCCGGCCAGGTGTACCCGAGCTTCTCGGTGTACGTGTCGAAGCCGTCCACGAAGTCGTGCACGACGAACTGCAGCTTCTTCACCGCCGGCGCGGCGATGTCGACCTCGTACCCCTCCTCCTGGAGCCGCTGGTACGGGTACATCACCTCCAACGACTCGGCCGCGTCGCCGGTCAGGATGATCACCTTGGGCATCGTTGGCCTCCCTTCCCACCCCACTATCGAGCTCCGCACCCGATCCTGCCGCCGGAACCCCCGGATCGGTAGGTCCACCCGGCCGGTCGACACCCCGCGCCGAACGGCCCGGGGTCGACGCGCGCGGATCGGTCCGGGGCTGGTGCGCGGCGCCCGGCGGCGAGCTGCCCGGATCGGCCCGGTGCGGTGCCCGTTTGCGCGGTCCGGGCGATCCGACCCGCGGTACGGCGGTCGTTGGACCGGCCGCCCGATACGATCGGCAACCGTGTTCACGGTGATCGGCGAGGCCCTGGTGGATGTGGTGTGGCGGCCCGGGGCCGCCGAACCGGTCGAGCTCGTCGGCGGTTCGCCGGCGAACGTCGCCCTCGGGCTGGCCCGGCTGGGCGACCCGGCCGGCCTGATCACCCAGTACGGGCCGGACGAGCACGGCGCCCGGATCGTGGCCCGGCTCGGCGCCGCCGGCGTCGCGCTGGACCGCAGCGACGCGGGCGCGGCCCGTACCGCCACCGCGACGGCGCGGGTGGGTGCGGACGGCGCCGCGGCGTACGAGTTCGACCTGGCCTGGGCGCCGAAGGACCTGACGCCCTATCCCGGCTCGGTCGCGGTGCACGCCGGGTCGCTCGCCACCCTGGCGCCGGGCGACGCGGTACTGGCGGGCATGCTGGCCGGGGTGCGCGGCTCGACCGTCGTGTCGTACGACCCGAACGTGCGGCCGACGCTGCACGGCCCCGTCGAGCACGCGCGCGATCAGGTGGCCCGGTTCGTGGCGCTCGCGCACCTGGTCAAGGCGTCCGCCGACGACCTGGCCTGGCTGTACCCGGGTGAGCCGGTCGAGGCGGTCGCGGCCCGCTGGCTCGCCGCCGGGCCGAGCCTGGTCGTCGTGACGCTCGGCGCCGACGGCGGGTACCTTGCCACGGCCGGGTACCAGCTGCGGTGTGCGGCGCCGCCGGTCGACGTGGTGGACACCGTCGGCGCCGGCGATGCGTGCATGTCCGCGCTGCTGGACGGGCTGTACCGGGCCGGTGCACTGACGCTCGATGCGCTGCCGGCGCTGCCCGCGGACACCGCCCGGCAGGTCCTGCACCGGGCGCTGACCGCGGCCGCGATCACCTGCGGTCGCGCGGGCGCCGACCCGCCCACCGCCGCCGAACTCGCCGCCCGTCTCGCCGGCTGAGGTCAGCCGACCAGGCTACGGACGGAGCTGGTGAGGTCGGCGAGGGCGGACTTGGCGTCGGCGAACAGCATGCCGGTCGCCGGCGCGGTGTAGAGCTCGTTGTCGATCCCGGCGTACCCGTGGCCCATCGAGCGCTTGATCACGATGACGCTGCGGGCCGCGTCCACGTTGAGGATCGGCATCCCGGACACCGGGTTGCCGGGCCGGCGCGCGGCGGGGTTGGTCACGTCGTTCGCGCCGACGACCAGCGCCACGTCGGTCACCGCGAACTCGTCGTTGACCTCGTCCATCTCCTTGAGCATCGGGTACGGCACGTTCGCCTCGGCGAGCAGCACGTTCATGTGGCCGGGCATCCGGCCGGCCACCGGGTGGATCGCGTAGCAGACGTCGACGCCGCGCTCGGTGAGCAGGTCGGCCAGCGCGGACAGTTCGTGCTGCGCCTGCGCGGCGGCCAGGCCGTAGCCGGGGACCACGATCACCTTCCGCGCGTACGCCAGCTGGATGGCGGCGTCCTCGGCGGTGACCGACCGGACCGAGGTGTCGGCCGAGCCGACCGCCGCCGGCCCGCCGTCGCCGGTACCGAAGCCGCCGACGAGCACCGCGATCACCGACCGGTTCATCGCGTCGGCCATCAGCTTGGTCAGGATCGTGCCGGACGCGCCGACCAGCGCACCCGCGATGATCAGCGCCACCGAGTTCAGCACGAAACCGGCCATCGCCACCGCGGTACCGGTGAACGCGTTCAGCAGCGAGATCACCACCGGCATGTCGGCGCCGCCGATCGGCAGCACCATCGCCACCCCGAACGCGGCCGCGGCCACGATCACCACGACCAGTACCGGCACGTTCGGCGTGATCAGCACCCAGACGGCGCCGGCGACGACGATCGCGACCAGCCCGACGCTGACCGCGCGCCGGCCCGGGAACAGCACGGGATTGCCGGTGACCCAGCCCTGCAGCTTGCCGGCGGCGATCAGCGAACCGGTGAACGTGACGCCGCCGATCACCACGTCCAGCAGGGCGCTGACGGTGGTCTGGGCGCCGATCGCGGGCGAGAGCCGAACGTACTCGGTGACCGCGACGAGCGCCGCCGCGCCGCCGCCGACCGCGTTGAACAGGCTGACCAGCTGCGGCATCCCGGTCATCGGTACCCGCCGGGCCAGCAGCGCGCCGCCGGCCGCACCGACCGCCACCCCGGCGAGCAGGACCACCGGGCCGGTCATCGTCTCGGTGTTGCGGGCCAGCCGTACCGCGGTGATCACCAGCGCCAGCACCATTCCGGCCGCGGACAGCAGGTTGCCGCGGCGCGCGGTGGCCGGCGAGTTCATCAGGTGCAGGCCGAGCACGAACGCCACCGCCGCGGCCAGGTAGCCGAGCTGCTCCACCGCGCTCACGGTCGTTCCTCCCTCGTCGGAACGACGACGAGGCACGACACGCAGTGCCCGCTCATCGCGCCACCTCCGACCCGGTCGCACCGCGCGGCGCCGGCACTTTCTTGCCGGCCGCCTTCGGTGCCGAGTCGCCGCGGGCCGCCGGGCCGCGGCGGCCGTCCCGGGTCCGGAACATCTCCAGCATCCGGTCGGTGACCAGGTAGCCGCCGACCACGTTCGCGGTGGCGAACGCCGCGGCGATCGCGACCAGCGCGTACTCCAGGGGGGTGCGGGCCGAACCGGCGACGATCACCACGCCGAGCAGGATGATGCCGTGGATCGAGTTGGCGCCGGACATCAGCGGGGTGTGCAGGGTGGCCGGCACCTTGCTGATCACCTCGAACCCGACCAGCACGGCCAGCACGAACATCGTCACGTCGGTGAGCAGGCTGCCACTCATGCCGGTCCTCCGCTTCGCTCCGGCCGGGCCTTCGGCACGAGCGCACAGTGCCCGGGGTTCGCTCGCTCGCGCTCGCTCATGAGGCGGTCCTCTCGCCGGCGTGGGTGATCACGATGCCGGCCTGGATCTCGTCGTCGAGGTCGACGTGCACGGCGCCGTCGGACACCAGTACGGCCAGCACCGCGCTGACGTTCCGGGCGTACGCGGTGGACGCGGCCGGCGCCATGTCCGAGGCGAGGTGGCCGGCGCCGATCACCGTGACGCCGTTGTCGGTGCGGATCGTGGCGTCCGGGACGGACACCGCGACGTTCCCGCCGTACGGGCCGGCGGCGAGGTCGACGATGACCGAACCGGGCCGCATCGCCTTCACCGCTTCGGCGGTGACCAGCAGCGGTGGCGCCGCGCCCGGTACCTGCGCGGTCGTGATGACCACGTCGTGCCGGGCGATCTGCGCGGCCAGCCGCTCCTGCTGCACCCGCTGCTCGTCGTCGGACAGCGCCCGGGCGTACCCACCGGTGCCCTCGGCCGGGCCGACATCGGCCAGGGTGACGAACGTACCGCCGACCGACTCGACCTGCTCGCGGGTCTCCGGCCGCACGTCGTACGCGCGGACCTGGGCGCCGAGCCGGCGGGCGGTGCCGATGGCCTGCAGGCCGGCCACACCGGCACCGAGCACCAGCACCTCGGCCGGCCGTACCGTGCCGGCGGCGGTGACGAGCATCGGGAAGAACCGTGGGTACGCCGCGGCGGCGACCAGCACCGCGCGGTACCCGGCGACGTTCGCCTGGGAGGTCAGCGCGTCGGCGGCCTGGGCCCGGCTGAGCGTGCGCGGCAGCCGGTCCAGGCTGACCAGCGTGACGCCGGCGGCGGCGAGCCGGTCGATCAGCTCCGGGCAGGTGGCCGGGCGGTACAGCCCGATCAGAGTCTGTCCACTGTGGACTCTGTCGGGCAGGTCGTCGGGTGGTGGGCCGACGGACAGCAGCACGTCGGCCGTGCCGTACACCGTGTCGGGCTCGACCACCTGGGCGCCGGCCTGGGTGTAGTCCGCGTCGGCGAACAGCGCGGCCTCGCCCGCGCCGCTGGCCACCAGCACCTCGGCGGGCAGCCGCGCCAGCCGGGACACCACCTCCGGCACCATGGCCACCCGGCGCTCGCCGGCCGCCGTCTCCCGTACCACGCCGATGCGCACCCGCGCCTCCCGATCCGGGCCACGGGCGCGTTGACGCGGCGGGGCCCTCGGTACCGCTCCGGGGCTGCCGGGCAGGCTCGACGGGTCGCGTCGCCGCCGGCTCGACAGCCTCCTGCCGTCTTTGCGTGACGCTTGTCACGCTAGCGCGTCGCGGGTGGTCCGCGCCATGCCGGAACCTCACGATCGGGCGGTTCGGTCCAAGAGGTCCGTACGGAAGGGACCGCCGGCGCCCGCCTGCCGGATCTTCCGGTCGGCCGCTCGAAGCGAGCTTGTCCACCCCGGAAGAGTGCGCGCTGAACTGGTCGAACACGAAGTCGCGGTGGCGGGCCGGGTCGAACGGGTCGGTCCGGCCGGGTCGTCAGGACCGGTCGGCCCGAGGTTCGTCCACTATGGACATGCACGCCTGGATGAGCGCGCGGAGCTCCGCGCGCGGCGGGTCCGGTCGTACCGCGAGGTAGGTCGGCATCGCCGGGGCCGGCGGGGCGAGCGGCCGGAACACCACGCCGGGCGGGGCGATCTGGCCGGCCTGCGCCGCGTAGTACACCGTCCAGGAGGGTGTGCCGAAGCCGATCGCGGCCAGGGTGTCCTGGTCGGTGGTGAACTCCGGGCCGAGCGTCGGGGTGAACCCGGCCCGCCGGCAACTGTCCAGCACCAGGTCGTACAGCGGGGGATTGCGCTGCCGGCTGGCGAGGCGCAGCGGCAGGTCGGCGAGCGCCGCCAGCTCGATCCGGGACCGGACCGCGAGGTCGTGCCGGGCCGGCAGCGCCACCACCAGCGGGTCGTGCCAGACCGCCAGCAGCTCCAACGCGGCGTCCCGCTGCTCGCCGCGGACCAGCGTCGCGTCCAGCTCCCCGGAGCGCACCCGGCGCAGCCGGTCCGCGACCGGCGCGGTCACCAGGTCGAGCGTCGCGTCCGGGGCCAGCTCGCGGAACCGGGCCAGCAGCGTGTCCAGCCGGGCGCCGAGCCCGGTGCTGGTGCCCAGCCGGACCGTACCGTCACGCCGGCTGCGCAGGTCGTCGATCGCCGCCCGGGCCGCCTCGACGTCGGCGAGCACCCGCTCGGCGTGCGGCAGCAGCCGGTGCCCGGCCTCGGTGAGCCGGACCGTGCGGGTGCTGCGGTCGAACAGGTCGACGCCCAGCTCGCGCTCCAGCCGGCGCAGCTGCTGGCTGACCGCCGACTGCACGATGTTCAGCCGTTCCGCGGCGCGGCCGAAGTGCAGTTCCTCGGTCAGCGTCAGGAAGTACCGCAGCTGCCGCAGTTCCACGTCCACCCCGTTCGATCAGTTTTCGTGATCAGTGTAGTCGCAGGTCACGCGTTGATCGCCGGCGTCACCGGCGGTTGGCTGAGCTCATCGAAGGAGGAGGAGCCGAGATGCCACACCTGACCGTCGACGACACCACGATCTACTACGAGGACGCCGGAACCGGCGCACCGATCCTGTTCCTGCACGGCTGGGGCACCAGCGGCCGGGTGTGGGGCGCGCAGGTCCCCGAGTTCGCCGCCGACCACCGGGTGGTCGTACCGGACTGGCGCGGCTGCGGCCGGTCCGGCCGGCCCGCCACCGGCAACGACATCGCCGGCGTGGTAGGCGACCTGATCGAACTGATCGGCGCCCTCGGCCTGACCCGGCCGATCGTCGTCGGCTCGTCGATGGGCGGGGCGTTCGCCACCGAACTGGCGCTGCGCCGCCCCGACCTCGTCGGCGGCGTCGTCTCCGTCGACAGCCCCGGGTACTGGCCGGCCCAGGGCATGGACCTGCCCGCGATCATGTCCGCCATCCGGGGCGACCGCGCCGGCTTCATCGCGTCCTGGGTGCCCCACTGGTACGCCCCGGGCACGTCCCCGGCGCTGATCGACTGGACGGTGCGGCAGATCCTCGACTCCGGCACGTTCGCCGACGGCCAGTTCGCCCAGTTCAGCACCTACGATCCCCGGCCGGTACTGCCCGACCTGCAGGTACGGATCCACTACCTGCACGGGGAGCTGGACGCCGAGACACCGGTCGCGGTGGCGCGGGAGTGCGCCGCGTGTACGCCCGGGGCCACCGTCACGGTGATCCCCGGCGCCGGCCACCTGCCGCACCAGGAGCGCCCGGCCGAGTTCAACGCGGCGCTGCGCGTCGTGCTGGACCCGATGCTCGCCACCGTCTGACCGCCACCGGAACGGAGAACCGCGATGCCCCACGCCCCGATCATGATCGGCGGCCGGCCCGCCACCGTCGGCTACGACGTCACCGGTACCGGCCCGGGCCTGGTCCTGGTGCACGGCACCGGCGCCGACCGGCGCCAGTGGCAGCCGCTGATCGACCACCTCGCCGACCGGTTCACCATCGTGGCGCCGGACTACTCGGGCTCCGGCGACACCACCGATCACGGCGGCCCGGTCAGCCTCGCCGACCTGGCCGACGAGGTACTGGCCGCGGCCGACCACGCCGGGCTGGTCGACTTCCACCTGGCCGGCCACTCCCTCGGTGCGGTGGTGGCCACCCAGCTCGCCGCAACCCACCCGGACCGGGTCCGCTCGCTCGCCCTGCACGCCGGCTGGGTGCGCACCACCACCCGGATGGCGGTCGAGCTGCGGTACTGGCTCACCCTGTTGCGGCTCGACGCCGCGCACGGCAGCACGCTGTTCTGCGAGCTGCTGCTGCTCACCGCGCTCGGCCCGGGGTTCTGGCGGTCGGTGACGCCGTCGCAGTACGCGCTGCTGCTCGCCGAGTTCGCCGCCGGCCTGGCGCCGGGCACCGACCGGCAGACGCAGGTGGACCTGTCCGTCGACCTCACCGACCGGCTGGCCGCGATCACCGCGCCGACCCTGGTACTGGCCAGCGCGCACGACCAGATCATCCCGCCGGAGCAGCAGCAGGCGCTGCTCGCCGGGATCGCGGACGCCCGGTACGCCGAGATCGACGCCGGGCACGGCGCCCCGGCCGAGGACCCGGCCGGCTTCGTCGCCAAGCTCGCCGGCTTCCTGCTGGACCAGCACCCCGTCCCCGTCGCCTGACCGGCGACCGGTTTCCGGTCGGCGGTTCGACGCGGTTGCGCCGGACCCGCCGCGGTACGCGGTCAGCTCGAACCGCGCACCGCTCCGGCGGCGGACAGCGTGGCCCGGATGACCGTCGAACCGTGCTCCACGAACTCGGCGATCGGGCCGGCCAGGTCGGCCGGGATGACATCGGTGTGCCAGACGAACCGGGTCCTGCCGTCCGCCTCGGGTAGCGCCTGCATCCAGGCATGGTGATGGGACGGATGCAGGTTGCCGCCGACGACGGTGTACGCGACCCGGCGGCTCGTCGCGTCGAGGTCGACGAGTCGCTCGTGCACGATGGTCCCGTCGGCGAACGTGACGGTGCGGGTGTCGTCGTGCAACTGCGTGTCGACGACGAAGCCGGGCGCGAGCCGCCGATGCACCGCGCCGTAGTCGGCGAGGACGTCCCAGACGTCCTCGGGGCGGGCATCGACGACGAACTCCTGGTGGATGGCTGCCATGTGGTACTCCCTGATCAGGTGGCGGCGATGCAGAACGGGTGGCCCTCCGGGTCGGCGAGCACCGTCCACTGGTCGCCGCCGGGCTGGAACTCCGGCTTCGTGGCGCCGAGGGCGAGCAGTTCGGTGACCGCGGCGGCCACGTCGTCGACGGCGAAGTCCAGGTGCGCGTGCTTGCCGGCGTCCGGCCAGCCGGGCCCCCGGTAGCCGTCGACCCGCTGGAACGCGAGCTGCACCGGCCCGTCGCCCAGGTAGGCCGAATCGGCGTCGCTGTCGTTGATCCGCCATCCGGTCGCGTTCCGGTAGAACTCGGCCAACCCCTTCGGGTCGGCGCAGTCGAGGATGATGGCGGTGGGCGTTGCCTGGACTGGAATGGGTGACTCCCTCGGATGATCTCGTGCGTGTCCTCGTGACTCGCCGAGGACACGCCCCAGCATCCGGTCGACCGCCCGGCGCCGTCTTGAACATCCTTGCGGTGCACCGTTGTCGTACCCCCGGCGTACGGTTCGGCGCGTGCTGGCCACCGTGACCCTTGCCGCCCGGGCCGAGTTCGCCGTGACCGCGGTGACCTGCCGGGACGAGCAGGTGCACTGGACGCGGCCGGCGGCCCGGGGCGACCACCGACTGGTGCTGGTGCGGCACGGCCGGTTCCGCCGGGCGACCGACGGCGCCGCCGCCGATCTCGACCGCACCGTCGGCTACCTGGGCACGCCGCACGAGGAGGAGCGGTTCGCCCATCCGGCCGGCGATGACGCGTGCACCTCGGTGTCGTTCGCGGCCGGGCTGTGGGACGGCCGCGCCGCCGCCCGGTCGGTGTACGTCGACGCCCGGATCGAGCTGGCGCACCGCCGGCTGCTGGCGGCGGCGCGCGGCGGCGATGTCGACTACTCGCTGGTCGAGGAGCTGCTGGGCCTCGTCGCGGCCGCCGCCGGGCACCCGGAGCCGCGGCCGGGCGTGCGAGACCAGGCGCTGGTGGCAGCGGCCCGCACGGCGGTCCTCGACGACGCGCCGGGGGCGGCGCGGCTGTGCTCGCTGTCCGCCCTGCTGCGCGTCTCGCCGTACCGGCTGAGTCGGGTGTTCTCGGCCCGGATGGGCGTGTCGCTGACCCGGTACCGGAACCGGGTTCGGGTCGGTCGGG
This sequence comes from Actinocatenispora sera, assembly GCF_018324685.1. Taxonomy (NCBI): domain Bacteria; kingdom Bacillati; phylum Actinomycetota; class Actinomycetes; order Micromonosporales; family Micromonosporaceae; genus Actinocatenispora; species Actinocatenispora sera. Next base: position 1,693,804 of record NZ_AP023354.1, read on the forward strand.
CGCTGGACCGGCTCGGCGCGGGCGAGTCCGACCTGGCCGGCCTCGCCGCCCGGCTCGGCTTCGCCGACCAGGCGCACCTGACCAGGACGGTGCGGGCGCAGCTGGGGCACACTCCGACCGCGCTGCGCCGGCTGCTCACGCCGCAGACCGGAACGGACGAGCGCGGAGGGCCGGTGCCGCGTCCGACCGGAGCGGACGAGCGGCGTCAGGCGCGGGGCGCGGCGGGCGCCTCGACCGCGTCCGGGACCGGGGCCGGCGGCGTCGCGCGCCGGGTGCGGTAGAGGATGCCGCCGACCGCCGCAGCGGCGAGGGCGGCCACGGCGCCGCCGACGACCAGGCCGACGCGCGGGCCGTAGGTCTCGGTGATCCAGCCGATCAGCGGGCCGCCGATCGGGGTGCCGCCGGTGAACACCAGCATGTACACGCCCATCACCCGGCCGCGCATCTCGGGTGCGGCGGCCAGCTGCACGGTGGTGTTCGCGGCGTTGTTGAACGTCATCCCGACCAGCCCGATCACCAGCAGCAGCGGCGCGAAGACGGCGAACCACGGGGCCAGCGCGGCGACGATCTCCAGCGCACCGAACCCGATCGCCGCGAACACCAGCAGCCGCAGCCGGGTGGTGGTGCGTCGGGCCGCGAGCAGCGCGCCGGCCAGCGAGCCGAGCGCCATCAGCGTGTTGAACAGCCCGTACGTGCCGGCACCGTGATGGAACACGTTCTTCGCGAACGCGGACAGCACGATCGCCCAGTTGTACCCGAACGTGCCGACGAAGCCGACCAGCACGATCGGCCAGATCAGCTCCTTGCGGCCGGCGATGTAGCGCAACCCCTCGCGCAGCTGGCCCTTGGCGCGGGCGATGCGCGGCGCCGGGAACAGCTCGTGCGGTCGCATCAGGACCAGCCCGGTGAGTACCCCGCCGAAGCTGAGCGCGTTGAGCCCGAACGCCCAGCCGGCGCCGACGGCATTGATCAGCACGCCGGCGACCGCCGGGCCGATCAGCCGGGCGGACTGGAAGATCGCCGAGTTGAGCGACACCGCGTTGCGCAGGTCCTTCTCGCCGACCATCTCGGTGACGAACGACTGCCGCGTCGGGTTGTCCACCACGGTGGCGAACCCGAGCAGCAGCGCGATCAGGTACACGTACCAGACCCGGACGGTGCCGGTGAGGGTGAGCACCGCGAGCGACGCGGCGAGCAGCCCCATCACCGACTGGGTGAAGATCAACGTGCGGCGCTTGGGGTAGCGGTCGGCGAGCACGCCGCCCCACAGCCCGAACAGCAGCATCGGCAGGAACTGCAGCGCGGTGGTGATGCCGACCGCGGTGGACGAGTTGGTGAGGCTCAGCACCAGCCAGTCCTGCGCGATGCGCTGCATCCAGGTACCGGTGTTGGAGACGATCTGGCCGGTCGCGAACAGCCGGTAGTTGCGGACGCGCAGCGAACGGAACGTGCCACCGGCCCACGTGCCGAACCCTGCGACCACTCCTGCTGCACCCACCTTCTGCGACAGGTTCCATTCTGGCGCAGAAGTCATTTACTTAGCTAACAAAACCAGTCTTGCTGTGGGCCAGCTCTCAGGTCTGTGGTGGGGCGGTGGCGTCGACGGCGATCTCGTACAGCCGCTCCAGCCGGACGGCCGACTCCGGGTCGGCCGGCGTGTACGTCGTCAGCAGCGTCTCGCTGCGCGGGCCGAACCAGAGGTTCGTGTACCGCAGCCGGACCAGCCCGACGTCGTCCGTCAGGTACTCCTTCGTCAGGTTCTCCGGTTCGCGCACGTCGTGCCGGTCCCACAGGTCGGCGAACAGCGGGGACTGGTGCCGCAGCGTGCGCAGCAGCTGCTTCCAGGCCGGTTCGGCGACGTGCCGGGCCATCGCGGCCCGGAACTGCGCCACCACCATCGGCGCCTTCTCCTCCCAGCCGACGATCCGGGCCTGGAACGACGGGTCGGTGAACAACAGCAGCGTGGTGTTGCGCTGCTCCACCGGGATTGCGGACAGCCCGCCCAACATCCGGTCGTACGTCCGGTTGTACGCCAGGAGGTCGGTGCGGGCGTTCTTCACGCACGCCGGGAACGGCTCCAGCTGGGTGAGCATCAGCTGGATCTCCGGCGACACCGCGGCGCAGTCCTTCGTCACCTCCGGCGCCGGCACGTTCGCCAGCCGGTACAGGTGGGCCCGCTCGTGCGGGTCGAGCCGCAGGGTGCGCGAGACCGCCTCCAGCACCTGGCCGGACGGTTGGATGTCGCGGCCCTGCTCCAGCCACGTGTACCAGGTGACCCCGACGCCGGCCAGCTGCGCGACCTCCTCCCGGCGCAGCCCCGGAGTGCGGCGGCGCCGGCCGGGCGGCAACCCCACCTGGGCCGGGACCAGACGCTCCCGCCGGGTACGCAGGAAATCGGACAGCTCGCGCCGGCGCACCGCGGCCGTGTCCCGGGTGCCCGTACCCAACAGCTCTCCCATGCTTCCACTGTGCCGCCCGCACCAGCCGGTTACCAGGTAGTGCTGGTACCCGGATAACCACGCACTGGTACCAGGTTGGGCGCCGGCGGAGCGTGGTGGGCATGACCAACACCCTCGCCATCCGGCCCACCCGGCACCGGTTGCGGCGCGCGGCACCCGGCGGACTGACCGCGGCTGGCCTGACGACCCTGCTGATCGGCGCCGCGCTGGCACCGATCGACTTCATGGTGGTCAACGTGGCGCTGCCCACCATCGACCGCGACCTGCACGTCTCCACCTCCACCCTGGAACTGATCGTCGCCGGGTACGGCATCAGCTACGCGCTGCTGCTCGTGCTCGGCGGCCGGCTCGGCGACGCGTTCGGTCGCCGCCGGCTGTTCCTCACCGGGCTCGCCGCGTTCACCCTCACCTCCCTGGTCTGCGGCCTCGCCCCGAACGTGCAGACGCTGATCGTCGCCCGGATCGCCCAGGGCGCCGCCGGCGCGCTGATGCTGCCGCAGGTGCTCGCCACCATCCAGGCCACCACCACCGGTACCCGGCGGGCCCGCGCGATCGGCCGGTTCGGCGCCACCTCCGGCATCGCCAGCCTGATCGGCCAGGTCGGCGGCGGCCTGCTGCTCGCGGCGAACGTCGCCGACACCGGCTGGCGGCCCATCTTCCTGATCAACGTGCCGATCGGGCTCACCGCACTGCTGCTCGCGGTGCGTACCGTGCCGGCGACCCGGTCCGACAGGCCGGCCCGCGCCGACCTCGCCGGTACCGTGCTGCTCGCGGTCACCATCGCCGCCCTGCTGGTACCGCTGACCGAGGGGCGGGCGCTCGGCTGGCCGGCCTGGCTGCTCGCGCTGTTCGCCGTGGTACCCGTCGCGGCCGTCGCCTTCTTCCTGGTGGAACGGCGGATCGAGCGGTCCGGCCGGCTGCCGCTGCTGCCGCCCTCGCTGCTCCGGCTGCCCGGCGTACGCGGTGGGCTGCTCGCCGCGGTCCCGTTCTTCGTCGGCTTCGGCGGCTTCATGTTCGTCTACGCCCTGGCCATGCAGCAGGGACTCGGCCTCGGCCCGCTCGGCGCCGGGCTCGCGATCAGCCCGCTCGCGGTCGCGTTCTTCGTCTTCTCGATGCTCAGCCCGCGGCTGATCGCCCGGTTCGGCCGGCGCGCGCTGCCGCTCGGCGTGGCCGTACAGGGACTCGGCATCGCGCTGATGATTCCGGTGGTGCTGTTCGGCTGGTCGCACCGGGCGCCGCTGCTGCTGATCGTGCCGCTGGTGGTCGCCGGCGCCGGGCAGGCGGTCGGCGCGATGTCGATCTTCCGGATCGTGCTCGCCGAGGTACCCGCCGATCGGGCCGGCGCCGGCAGCGGCATCCTCACCACCACCCAGCAGACCGCCATCGCCCTCGGTACGGCCCTGCTCGGCAGCCTGTACGCCACGGTCGCCGGCGGCGGCGCCGGCGCGGCGCACGGGATGGCCGCCGTACTGACCGCGCAGCTCGCCGCCTGCATCCTCATCGCCGCGCTCGGCCGCCGCCTCCCGCAACCCCGCTGACGCCTCCGCCGCGGGGGAATCAGCCGGCGTTGGCGGGGTGCCAGGCCTCGGCGTCGGTGAAGACCGCGGTGGCGTTCCGGTCGGGGGCGTACACGCCGAGATCGAGCCGGCCGGTGGTGATCCTGTCGTCTTCGACCGGACCGCCGAGCCGCTTCCCGTTCGCGTACACGGTGATCTTGTCGTCGATGGCCAGCACGCCGACCGTGACCGGGCGGCCGGTCGCGGAGGTGGACAGCGGCCAGCCGGGGTGCAGCGCGGTGCCGTCCGACGGGTCGGTGTCCGCGACCAGGTGCAACGTGATCGAGTCCGGGCACACCTCGACGAAGTAGCCGTGCAGGTCGCCGGTGCGCAGCCAGATCCCGGCGCAGCCGGCCCGCACCCGTACCGTGGCGGTCAGCGCGACGTTCCGGTAGTGGGTCTGCGCGCCGCCGCAGCTGAACATGCCCGTTGCGGTGGTGCGGGTGCGGGTGGCGGTCAGCTCGCCGCCGTCGAGCCGGCAGGAGCCGGACGTGCCGGGGTTGTCGTGCCAGCCGTTGCGCGCGTCGAGCGAGCGCACGGCCACCTGCCAGCCCGCCGGTACGAACCCGGGTCGCCCATCGCCTGCCGACGGCGCCGACGTGGGGCCGCCGGCACCACCGCCGTCGCCCGCCGCGGTGACGCGCTGGAAGCCGTACCAGGCGGCGAGCCCGCCGCCGGCCAGCAGCAGCACCAGAACCCCGGCCAGGACGGCCTGGCGGGTCCGGCCGCGCCTGCTCCGGTACGCCCGCCCGGCGGCACCGTTCGCCGACCGTCCGGTGGATCCCGGCGCGGTCGGTGTCCGCCGGGTCGCCGCCGACTTCGGTGTACCCGCCCGGTCACCGCCGGCCGAACCACGCCGCGGCGCCGAAACCGGAAGTTGCGCCACCGGCGACTGCGGCGACTGCGGCGCCACGGGGCGCGCCGACGCCTGCTGCACCGATACCTGCTGCGGCGACGCCGGCACCACGGAGCGCGCGGCCGGCTGCGACGTCACGGGATGCGCCGGTGCCGGCCGCGGCGCCACCGGGTTCGGTGCCGCGGGCTGGGCGGACGCGTGCGGCACGACGGGGTACCCCGCGGGCTGCGGCGCCGCGATCGGGCTCGGCTGTTGCGCTGCTGCGGGATACGGCGGCGGGGGGACAGGGGACTGCGGCGCCGCCGGGATCGGTTGCCCGGCCAGTGCCTGCCCAGCGGCCGGCGACGACACCGCGGCGCCGGCCGGGGACCAGTCCGCGGCGCCGGCCGGCGCCGGAACCGCGGGCCCGACCGGCGACGGAATCGCCGCGCCGGCCGGGGGCCAGGTCGCGGCGGCGGCCGGGGGCCGGACCATGGCGTTCCGCCCGACGCCCAGCTCGGCCGCGCTGCCCAACGCCGGCAGGATCCGGGTCGCGCTCGCGCCGTCCGACTCGGGGCTGCGCAGGCTGCCCTCGGCGACGACCAGTTCCGGCTGCTCGATCGCGGTCGAGGCGATGCCGAGCCGGCGGTGCAGCGTCGAGGCAGCGAGCGGGAGCCGGCTGCCGCCGCCGACCAGGAACACCCCGGCAACCTGCTTGGTGGTCAGCTTCGCCGCCCGGATCACGTCGGCGGTGGCGGTCACGGTCTGCTCGACCAGCGGCAGCGCCAACCGTTCCAGCTCGTCGCGGGTCAGGTGCGCGTCGACCTCCAGCACCGGGACGGCGAGCTGCGCGGACGAGGACCGGGACAGCTGCTCCTTGCAGGCGCGGACATCCGTCCACAGCTGCTCGCGGGCCCGTCGGTCGGCGGTGGCCGCCGGGGCGGAGAGCCGTTGCCAGCCGGCCGGATCGTCCGGCCCGTACCGGGTGCCGAGCCAGTCGACGACGGCCGCGTCGATGTCCAGCCCACCCAGCTCCAGCCCGTCCACCACGGCGGTGTCGAAGCCTCGTGTACCGCGCAGCACCGCGCTGGCGTCGAACGTGCCGGCGCCGAAGTCGTACACCACCACCGCCGAGCCGGCCGGGATCCGATGCCCCAGCACCTCGGTGAAGTAGCTGGCGGCGGCGACGGGCTCGGCCACCAGCCGGGGCCGGGGCAGCCCGGCGCGGTGCGCCGCCTGTACCAGCGCGTCCCGGCGCGGGCCGGCCCACGTCGCCGGATGGGTGAGGGTCAGCTCGCGCACCGCGGTGCCGTTGACCCGGGTCGCCTCGACCGCGACCCGGCGCAGCACGGCGGCGGTCAGGGCGATCGCGGTGATCTCCGTCCCGCCCAGCAGCACGGTGCCCTCGCCGATGTGCCGCTTGGGCGCGGGCTCGAACCGGGTCGGGTCGAGGCGGGCGGCGTGGATGGCGTCCCGGCCGGTGAGCAGCTGTCCGGAGGGCTCCAGGTAGACCGCGGAGGGCAGCAGCGGGGTGCCGTCGAACAGCAGCGGGCGCACCGAGCCGTCGGCGCGGCGCAGCACGCCAACCGTCGAGGAGGTGCCGAAGTCGATACCCAGCGCCGGACCGGAAGCCATGCACAGGAGTCTATGTACCGGGACAACTCGGCCCCGGTGGCGGGGACGAGCGATGTGGACGGCTCGGCCAGGCTGTGGGGACAAACGACGTGCCGGCCACCGGAGATCCGGTGGCCGGCACAGGGTCGTACGCCGGGGCGTCCCGAGGTGGCGACGCGCCCTGGAACCGGGTCGGTGCCGTCGGCGCCGCCCGGAACGTGGTCAGCGCTTGCGCGGGGTGCGCTTCGCGGCCGACTTGGTGGCGGTCTTGCGGGCGGTGGTCTTCTTCGCCGCCGTGGTCTTCGCCGCCGTGGTCTTCTTCGCCGCGCTGGCGGTGGTCTTCTTGGCCGCCGTGGTCTTCTTCGCGGTGGTCTTCTTCGCGGTGGTCTTGGCCGGCGCGGTCTTCTTCGCGGCCGCGGTGGTCTTCTTCGCCGCGGTGGTGGTCTTCTTCGCCGGGGTGGCCTTGGCGGTCTTGGCCGCGGTGGCCGCCTTCTTCGCGGTGGTCTTCTTGGCCGCGGCGATCTTCTTCTTGCCGGTCACCACGTCCTTGAAGCCCTGCCCGGCGCGGAACGCCGGCACCGAGGTCTTCTTCACCTTGACGGTCTCGCCGGTCCGCGGGTTGCGCGCGGTGCGCGCCGCGCGGGCCCGCTTCTCGAAGACACCGAAGCCGGCCAGCGAGATCTTGCCGCCCTTGGCGACGGTGCGCTGGATCTCGTCCAGCACGGCCTCCAGCGCCGTGGTGGCGGTCTTCTTGTCGCCGAGCCGGGCTGCCAGGGCCTCGATCAGCTCTGCCTTGTTCACAACAGTCTCCTCAAGTCTTCGCGCGGATGCGCTGTACTTTCGCGAGCAAGTATGCATGCCACTATCCCACTGACCAAACAGGACAGCGCGAATACCCGCCCGTTCCGCAGGATTCAGCCGTTCGGCGGGCGGTACGGGGTCCGAAAGGAGACCGCCGTGGAACGACAACTGGCGCTGCTGCGCGGTGTCAATCTCGGTGCACACAACCGAGTCGGCATGGCCGAGTTGCGTGCGATGTTGGCCGAGCTTGGCTATGCGCGAATCAGCACCCACCTGCAAAGCGGCAACGCGGTGTTTTCCGCGGCCACGCCCGCAGACCGTACCGCAGCGCGAATCCGGGCCGCGATCGAGTCCGAGTTCGACCTCGACGTACCGGTGTTGGTGCGCACGGCGACGCAGCTTCGGGCGGTGGTCGAGGCCGACCCGTTCGGCTCGCTGGCCACCGACGAGTCCCGCTATCTGGTGCAGTTCCTCGACGTCGAACCGGATCCGGACCGGCTCGCCGGGCTGGACGAACGCTCCTACGAGCCGGAACGGTACGAGCTGATCGGCCGCGAGCTGTACCTGTGGCTGCCCGGCGGGGTGCACAAGTCCCGGCTGGAACCGGCGTTGCGTCGCCTCGTCGGCGTCGGTACCGCGCGAAACTGGCGCACCCTGCGCCGGTTGCTGGAGCTGATCGAAACCTGAACGCCGGCATCGGCCGGGCTCAATTCGCGCCGGGGTTGGGCAGCGCACCGTATCGTGGGTCCATGCCCAGTCGACGGGAGATACTGGACGTTGCGGGGCGGGACGTCCCGATCACCAACCCGGACAAGGTCTTCTTCCCCTCGTCCGGCCGCACCAAACTCGATCTGGTGCGCTACTACCTTTCGGTGTCCGAGGGTGTGCTGCGCGCGGTCGGCGGCCGCCCGATGGCGCTCAAGCGGTACGTCAACGGGGTCGACGGGGAGGCGTTCTACCAGAAGCGCGCCCCGCAGAACCGGCCGCCGTGGGTCGAGACGGTGGAGCTGAAGTTCCCGTCCGGTCGCAGCGCGCACGAGATCGTGCTCACCGACGCCGCCCAGCTGGCCTGGGTGGTCAACCTCGGCTGCATCGACCTGCACCCGCATCCGGTGCGCGCCAGCGACCTCGATCACCCCGACGAGTTACGGGTCGACCTCGATCCGGTGCCCGGTGTCGGCTGGCCGGAGATCCGCCAGGTGGCGCTGCTGATCCAGGAGGTGCTCGCCGACGTCGGCCTCACCGGCTGGCCCAAGACGTCCGGCTCGCGCGGATTCCATGTGTACTGCCGGATCGAGCAGCGTTGGACCTTCACCGAGGTGCGCCGGGCCGCGGTGGCGCTGGCCCGGGAGGTGGAGCGGCGCGCGCCCGACCTCGCCACCAGCAAGTGGTGGAAGGAGGAGCGGCACGGCGTGTTCGTCGACTACAACCAGAACGCGAAGGACCGCACCACGGCCAGCGCCTGGTCTGTCCGGCCCACCCCGGACGCCCGGGTGTCCACCCCGCTGCGCTGGGACGAGGTGCCCGACTGCGACCCGGCCGCGTTCACCATCGACACCGTGCCCGACCGGTACGCGCAGCTCGGCGATCCGTGGCAGGACATCGACGCGTCCGCCGGCTCGCTGACCGGGCTGCTGGAGCTGGCCGAGCGGGACGCCGAGAACGGGCTGGGCGACGCGCCGTGGCCGCCGCACTTCGCCAAGCAGCGTGGCGAGCCCCGCCGGGTACAGCCGTCGAAGCGGCGGACCGACCCGGACCAGCCGGATGCCGGCGGGGACGGCGAGGCCGGCACCGTGCCGCCGCCGGCGCCGGGCAAGAGCAGCGGCCCGACCGGCCGGCGGCGCACCACCAAACCGCTGATCGAGATCGCCCGGGCGCGCACCAAGGACGAGGCGATGGCCGGGCTGGAGCGCTGGAAGCAGCGCCACCCGGGCGTCTGGCCGCACCTGGAACCGGCCGACGTGCTGGTCGACTCGATGCGCGGCCGCAGCAGCACCTGGACCCGGATCCGGCTCAATCTGCAGCACGTCCCGGCCGGCGAGCGCCCCGAGCAGGAGCCGCTGGAAGTCGACTACGACCCCTTCGGCTGAGCGGGCCGGACCGGACCGGCCGTGGCAACGACGGCGCCGTGCCCGGTGCCCGCCGGTCGGCCGGACCGGGCGTGTGGCGCGCCGCGGGCCACCGCTGGATCCCCGCCGACCGGCCAGCGGATCACCGTCGACCGGCCAGCAGATCGCCGTCGACCGGCCAGCGGATCGCCGTCGACCGGCCAATGCCGGATCGCCGTTGACCCGCAGGCGCCGGATCGCCGTCGCGGACGGCGAGGTCGGATTACCGCCAGCATTGGCGGTAGCGGGGTTTCTAGCGTTGCGGCATGACGCAGACGCTGACACCCGAACGGGCGACCGTACGCGCACCCGGCCTGGGCGCCGCGGCGCTCGGTGCGTCCACGCTCGCGGCCGCGGTGGCCACCGCGACGAGCTACGTCCTGCAACCCGAACTGGCCGACGTCGCGGCCGGGATCGGCTCGTCGGTGTCGACCGTCGGCATCCTCGCCGGCGTACCGATCGCCGGGTACCTGGCCGGATTGGTGCTGCTCGTGCCGCTGGCCGACCGGGTTCGCTCGAACCGGCTGGTTGCCGCGCAGCTGGCACTGCTCGCTGCCGGCCTCGCGGTGGCCGCCGCTGCGCCGAACCCGGTACTGCTCGGGCTCGGGCTGCTGATCGCGGGCGCCTGCGCGAGTACCGGCGCTCAGCTGAGCAGCCTGGCGGGCCGGTACTCCGTCGAGGCACGCCGGGGCCGCACCGTCGGTACGATCACGGCCGGCATCTCGGCCGGCATCGTGCTGGGCCGCATTCTCGGTGGTGCGCTGGCGGACCGGTTCGGCTGGCGGTGGATGCTGCTCGCCTTCGCCGCCGCGTGCGTGCTGCTGGGCCTCGCCGCGCTGCGCACCCTGCCGAACCGGCCGCTGCCGCCGACCCAGCCGTACGGCGCGGTCCTCGCGGCGCTGCCCCGGCTGGTGTGGCGGGATCGGGCGCTGCGGTTCGCGGCGCTGTCCGGCGCGCTGTGGTTCTCCGCGTTCAGCCTGATCTGGGTGGGGCTGTCGCTCGCGCTGGCCCGACCGCCGGTCTCGCTGCCGCCGCGCACCATCGGGCTCTACGCGCTGGCCGGGTTGCTCGGCATGGCTGCGACCCGGGTCGCCGGGCGGCTGGCGGACCGGTTCGGCTGGTCGCGGGTGGTGGTCTGCGGGCTGCTGCTCGCCGCCGCCTGCGCCGCGCTGATGGGCGTGAGCCTGACCCACCCGGTACCGCTGCTGGCGGCGCTGGCGCTGTTCGACGCGGGGCTGTTCTCCGCGCAGGTCGCGAACCAGTCCCGGGTGCTCGGCCTGGACCCGCGCCGGCCGGCGCAGCTCAACAGCGCGTACATGGCGGTGTACTTCGTGGGCGGCGCCACCGGTACCGCGGTCGGCGGGCTCGTCCTCGCGTGGGCGGGCTGGCCGGCTGTGGCGGCCCTCGCCGCCCTCGCCCTGGTGTCCGCGCTCGTCCTGGTGCGCCTCGGCGGTCGCCGACGCTGACCGGGTGCCGGCACCCGACGATGCGACCCCCGGCCGAGCCGGCCGAGGGTCGCACGACCCCGGCTGGGCCGGCCGAGGGTCGCGCGCTCGTGGGTACTGCCGGATCGCGGCGGGCTCTTCGAGGTAGAAGGCGCCGGCATCATGCTCGATGTACACCACCCAGAGGTCTTCCCCGGACGGGCAACCCAGGATCTCGCCGCCGACCTCATCCACGCCGACCCAACCACCCCCACCACCCCCACCACCCCCACCACCCCCGCCACCCCGGTTGATCAAGGGATCCGGACACATCGTCGCTGGACACCGCGCACGAAGCCCTTGATCGACGCGCGGAGCCCTTGATCAACACACCGGGCCCTTGATCGGCGCACCGAGCCCTTGATCAACGCGCGGAGCCCTTGATCGGCGCACGGAGCCCTTGATCGACGGGGCGAGGGAGGTGGACCGGGCACCGGTTCATGCGGCCGAATGTCTCACCGGCCGCTCGGCTTCCTCGGACCGCGGGTCGAAGCCGAACGCACGGCGACGGGCCAGTGGCAACGCCGGATGGTGGCAGAATCCCCGTATGCCCGATCTCGTCGTCCGGCGGTACGAGGAGTCCGACGCCGATGCGGTGCTCGCGCTGGCGCCGCGGCTCACCGAGGGCGTCCCGCCGTGGCGCGATCCGGCGGCTGTCGAGCGGGCGGTGCGTGGCTGGGTCGCCGACGCGATCGCCGGTACCGAACCGGTCTGGGTCGCGGCCCTCGACGGGCGGGTGGTCGGATTCGTGCACGCCGGCGAGCACCGGCACTTCACCGGCGAGCGGGATGGGTACGTGGGGGAGCTGGTGGTCGCCGCCGACGCCGCCCGGGCCGGTGTCGGGCGGGCGCTGATGGACGCCGCGCACCGGTGGGCGGCCGACCGTGGCCTGCGCCGGTTGACGCTGGAGACCGGCGCCGCCAACGCCACCGCCCGCGCCTTCTACCGCTCGCTCGGTTACGCCGAGGAGGACGTCCGGCTCAGCCGCCCGCTCGATTCCTGATCGCGCCGGGCCAGACCATCCCGCGCGGGTCCGCTCAGCCGCCCGCTCGACTCCTGACCGGCCCCGGGCCGGGCCGGACCATCCCGCGCGGGTCGGGCCGAGCTCCGCGACGGTGGGCGGTGGAAGAGGCGGCACAGGGCCACCAGGGTGGCAACGAACACCGGCAGCCACCACAGCCGGTGCACCACCCAGGATCCGGTCGGCCGGTCGAGCAGGCCGGGCAGTGGTCCCAGCGGTACCGCCGCGAACGTGACCAACAGCAGTGCGCTCTGGTGCCAGCAGTACACGGTCAGCGCGGCGCGGTTGAGCCCGGCGACCGGCGCCCACGCCGCCGGTCGGGCGAGCAGCCGGGCAAGCCACGGCCGTACCAGCAGGAACAGGCCGAGTTGGGCGGCGGCGAGGGCGAGGGCGAACAGCGACGGCGGGTCGAGGTTGGACCAGTGGTCGCCGGGCACGCCGACCGCGCTGGCCGGGTAGCCGAGCCGCAGCAACAGCGCGCCGCCGGCGACGCCGCCGGCGAGCAGCACCCCGCCGCCGCGCCGGGACAGCCGACCCTGCGCCAGCGCGATGCCGAACAGGTACGGGGCCGACCAGGCGATCGGCGTCGCGACCGGCGCCACCCAGGCCGGCAGGCCGCCGCCGCGCGCCGCGTCGACGGCCGCGACCGCGAGCACCGCGGGTAGCGCCGACCAGAGCCCCCAGCGGCACACCAGCCGGCGCAGCGGCGGCGCGGCCGCGGCGAGTACCAGGTAGACGACGAGGAACCAGAGCGGGTGCGTGACCAGCGACACGACCAGGTGGCGGGTGGTCGCCGGTGCACCGGCCAGGTCCAGTACCAGCAGTCCCGGCAGCCACACGGCGGCGAGCACCAGCACCGGCACCCCCAGCCGTACCACCGAGGGCCGGGCCAGCCATCGCAGCACGGCGCGACCGTCCGCACGGACGTTACCGTGGCCGGTGGCTTCCCGTGGTCGGGCGGCGGCGTAGCCGGCGGCGACGAAGAACAACCCCAGCGTCTCGAACAGCCAGCTGACCGGCGCCAATGCCGGCAACGTCGACAGTGGACTCGCGCCGTGCAGCGCGGCTGGCCGGTCGGGATCGGTGACGGTCGCGGACACCAGCCAGTGCCCGAGCACCACGCCGGTGATCGCCGCGGCCCGCAGCGCATCGACGGTACGGTCCCGCCCGCCCGGCGTGGCCTCGGTGACCCGTTCCGCCCAGAGCCGGTACCGCGACGGCGCTCGGCCGCGGAGCCGGGCGTCGACCGGTGCGGCGGTCATCGCAGCGCTCCGCGGGTGGCGATGGCGGCGAGGTTCGCCAGCGATGCGGTACCGGGGGCGAAGTAGTGGTCGTGGTCGGCAACGCCGCCGGTGCCGAACGCGCGCGCGCCGAACGCGGCGTCGGTCGGTGCCCGGCCGTGCCCGAGCCCGAAAACCCGCTCGCCCGGTACCCACCGGATCCAGTCGCCGGGGCAGCGGCCGGCCCAGACCCGGGCGGCGGTACCGAGGCGGGACACGTCGTCGACGCCCATGCCCGGACTGCCGACCACGACGAGGTCGGTGACCTGCGGCGGCAGCCGTCGCGCGGCCAGCCCGACGACCACCGACCCGTAGCTGTGGGCCAGCAGCGCGACCGTCGCGTGTGGACGGACCGCGGCCAGCCCGGCGACGAACCGGACCAGGGCGGCGGCGCCGGTGCGGGCCAGATCCTCGCGCGCCTCGCTCAGCGACACCCCCTTCGGCGTGGTGTACCCGAGCCACGCGATCACCGCGAACCCGGGCCGCCGAGCCGACCGGTACAGCTGATCGGCCTGGCGGGCCAGCGCGCGGTAACCGCGGCCACCGACCCCGGACCAGAAGTTCGCCGCGTCGACCCCGGCTCCCGGTACCAGCACCGCGATCCGGTCGGCGCGCGCCAGATCGCCGAACGCCTCCGCGGCCCGGCCGTCGCCGCGCGGGTCGAACAGCAGGTACCGGCCGGGCCGGTCGGCGAACCGCGGACCGGCCGCGCGCATCGCGACCCGGTTCGCCGCGTACCTCAGCGCGACCGGTGCCCCGTCCGAGGCGCCGACGACACCCGGGTACCGCAGCGCCAGCGCGCGGCGCGCCGCCGGCGGCTCGGTGGCGTAGAACCGGCGTACCGCTGCGGGGTCGGCCGTCACCGGATCGGGGAGCGCGCGCGGGTCGGCGCGCCACGCCGCGGTACCGATCGGGGCCGCCGGCCGGTTCGCCGCGGCCGGCGCCAGCACCGTCGCGGTCGTCGGCGACAGCGCGACCACGGCGGCCAGCACCCCGGTACGGATTCGGCGGCGCCCGAACAGCACGCCCAGTCCGGCTCCACCGGCCGTGCCCGTCCCGCGCCGGCCCGCGAGCGCGCGTACCCGGGTGCCGGTGGCCCGCAGGGCCGGCCGGATCGGCGTCGCGCGTCTCCGGGCGCCGGTGGCCCGCAGGACGGACCGGATCGGCGTCGCGCGTACCCGGGTGCCGATGGCCCGCAGGACGGACCGGATCGGCGTCGCGCGCATCACAGGTCCCGCCGGCGGACGGCGAGGGCGGCGACGAGGACGGCGGCGAGCGCCCAGCTCCCGTACACCAGGAACGATCCGAACGGCGTCGCCGGGTAGGGCATCAGGTGCTGCGAGTCGAGACCGCGCAGCGAACCCCAGGCGCCGTACGGCTGGGCGTGCAGGATCGTCGCGGTCAGGTGCCGGCGATCCTGCAGCAGGGCCGGGAACAGCAGCAGCGACGCGACGGTGGTCACGATCGTGGCGGCGGTGTGCCGGACCACCGCACCGATCGCCAACCCGGCCAGCCCGCACACCGGGGCGAGCAGTGCCGAGGCCACCACCCCGCGCAGTACCCCCGGATAGTCCAGCGTGATGTTGATCCCGCGGCCGGCGAGGATGGACTGCGACGCGGCGAACGACCCGCCGGCGACCAGCACCCCGAAGACCAGCAGCACCCCGGTCAGCACGGTGGCCTTGGCCAGCACCACCGAGCTGCGGGCCGGTACCGCCGCGAACGTGGTGCGCGCCAACCCGCTCGCGTAGTCGCTGGTGATGGCCAGCGCGCCGATCGTGCCGGTCGCGAGGATCGTCACCATCGCCGCGCCGGCCTGGAAGGCGTCGCCCACCGCCCAGTCCGGTACGAACGCGGCGCGGATGCCGGCGGGGTACGTCGGCCAGTTCCGGTAGTCGGAGAACGCCGCGTTGGCGTTCATCGCGATCACCACGACGGCGCTGAACAGCACACCCCACCGGGTCGAGCGCAGCGAGGTGAACTTGATCCGTTCGGCCGCGATCAGGTCGGTGAACCGGGCGGCCGGTTCGGCGTCGAGGCGCGGAGCGGCGGTGGTCGTCATCGGTTCTCTCCAGCCAGGTAGTCGACCGCGTCCGCGGTCTGTGCCAGGAACGCCTCCTCCAGCGAGGCGCTGCGGGTGGTCAGCTCGCGCAGCAGGATCCGGTGCTGGAAGGCGAGTTCGCCGACCTGCGCCGCGGTCAGCCCGGTGACGGTCAGCGTCCCGTCCGGTGCCGGTACGGTGCTGCCGCCGGCGACGTCGACCACCGCGGTCAGGGTGGCCGGATCCGGCGTGTCGACCGTGACCCGCAGCCCCTCGCCGCGGGACGCGAACTCGGCCAGCGACTCGTCGGCGACGAGCCGGCCGCGGCCGATCACGATCAGATGGTCGGCGGTGTGCTCCATCTCCCGCATCAGGTGGCTGGACACGAACACGGTGCGGCCCTCGGCAGCCAGCCGCCGGAACAGCCCCCGTACCCAGAGCACGCCCTCCGGGTCCAGCCCGTTGAGCGGCTCGTCGAACAGCAGGACCGGCGGGTCGCCGAGCAGCGCCGCGGCGATGCCGAGCCGCTGCCGCATGCCCAGCGAGTACCCGCCGATCCGGCGCCGGGCGGCCTCCTGCAGCCCGACCTCGGCCAGTACCTCGTCGATCCGCCGGCGCCGGATCCGGTTGCTCGCCGCGAGCGCGCGCAGGTGCGCGTACCCGCTGCGGCCGCCGTGCACGTCGGCCGCGTCGAGCAGCGCGCCGACGTGCCGCAGCCCGCGCGGCCGCTCGGCGAACGGCCGGCCGTCCACGGTGGCGGTACCGGCCGTCGGGGTGTGCAGGCCGAGGATGAGCCGCAGCGTGGTCGACTTGCCGGCGCCGTTCGGGCCGAGGAACCCGGTCACCTGCCCCGGCCGCACGGTGAACGTGAGCCGGTCCACCGCGGTGGCCTTCCCGTACCGTTTGGTCAGTTCGTTGACGTCGATCATGGGTACGACCCTGCCGGTTCGGGCGGGTTGCAGGCATCGGCCCGGGGGCGCCGCCGGGGTGGCCTGCGGGCGTACGCCCGCGGATCGATGGCCCGGGCCGGCATGCCCGTTAGGCTCGGCGCATGTCCAGCGCGAGTTTCGGAACCCCCGGCCGGGCCGGCCCGCCGGATTCCGAAGCCCGCCCCGGCCCCGCCGCCCGCCCGGCCCGCCGCCGGCGGTGGTCCACCGTCGCCGTCTGGGTCGGCGCGGTCGGCTCGCCGGTCCTGCTGGAGCTGGTGATGCTGGCGCGGCTGCCGGGCCCGGCCCGGTTCGTGTTCCCGATGCTCGCGATGCTGCTGCCCTGGCTGCTGCTGCGCCGCCACCCGTTCGCCGGCCTCGCCGCGCTGCTTGTCGGCCTGTTCATGCTCACCACGATCGACCCGGACCCGCCGGCCGCCGACCCGATGCTGCCCGGACTGCCCGGTCCATCGGCCCGGATCGACGACACCGGGTACTCCATGGGCAACCTGCTGGCGCTGCGGGAGCTGCACATCGCGGTGATGGTGCTCGCGATCGGCTGGGTCGCGGTGCACCGGCCGCGGCGCGTGTCGATCCCGTTCGCCGGGGTGGCGCTGGCCGTGCAGGTGTTCTTCCTGTTCGCGTACCCGGTGATCAACCTCGATTTCGGCACGATCGTCGTCGTCCTGCTCGCCGTGGTGGCCTGGGTGATCGGGCACTCGGTGCGGCAGCGCCGGCAGTTCACCGCGACGCAGCGGGAACAGCGCACCGCCCGGGCCGTACAGGCGGAGCGGCTGCGGATCGCCCGCGAGCTGCACGACATGGTGGCGCACAACGTGGGCGTGATCGCCATCCAGGCCGGCGTCGGCGCCCGGGTGATCGACAGCCAGCCCGCCGAGGCGCGCAACTCGCTCACCGCGATCGAGGCGACCAGCCGGGACACCCTGGCCGGGTTGCGCCGGATGCTCGGCTCGCTGCGCCAGTCCGATCCGGAGGCCGGTGCGGCGCCGCTCGGGCCGGCACCCGGCCTGGCCGAACTCGGTACCCTCGTCGACCGGGCCGCGCAGGCCGGTGTCCGGGTGACGCTGGCGCGCTCCGGCGACACCGAGCTGCCGCCGGACGTCGACCTCGCCGCGTACCGGATCGTGCAGGAGGCGCTGACGAACGTCATCCGGCACGCCGGTACCGACCGGTGCCGGATCGAGCTGTGCACCACGGACACGGAGGTACGCATCGTGGTCACCGACGACGGATCCGGCGGACCGGTCGGCACCGGGTACGGCATCGCCGGGATGCGGGAGCGGGTCGCGCTGCTGCACGGCGAGTTCGACGCCGGCCCGGCTGCTGCCGGCGGGTTCCGGGTCGCCGCGACGATCCCGGTGCCGGCATGACGATCCGGGTACTGCTGGCCGACGACCAGCCGCTGATCCGCTCCGGCCTGCGGGTACTGATCGCCGATGCGCCGGACCTCACGGTCGTCGGCGAGGCCGGTACCGGCGCCGAGGCGGTGCGGCTGACCGCCGAGACGGCGCCGGACGTGGTCGTGATGGACATCCGGATGCCCGACCTGGACGGGATCGAGGCGACCCGCCGGATCACCGCTGCCGCCGAACCGCCCCGGGTGCTGATGCTGACCACGTTCGACGAGGACGAGTACGTCTACGGCGCGCTGCGCGCCGGCGCGAGCGGCTTCCTGGTCAAGGACATGGCGCTGGAACAGATCCTGGCCGCGATCCGGGTGGTGGCCGCCGGGGACGCGCTGATCGCGCCGAGCGTCACCCGGCGGCTGATCGCCGACTTCGTGGACCGGCCGACTCCGGCCCGGCCCGTACCGGCGCTGGATGCGGTGACCGAGCGGGAACGCGAGGTGCTGACGCTGGTCGGGCGCGGACTGTCCAATGCCGAGATCGCCGGCCAGCTCTACATCAGCGCGGCCACCGCGAAGGCGCACGTGGCCCGGCTGTTGACCAAGCTGGACGCGCGGGACCGGGTGCAGCTGGTGATCATCGCCCACCGCACCGGACTGGTGTCCTAGACCTGCCCCTTGTGGACTGGCTCGGCTCGGTGCCAGTGCCGGAAGATTCCCGGTAGCGCGGCGAGGCAGCGCTCCAGCTCCTGTCCCATCAGTACCGGGTCGATGGCCGCGGCGTCGCACGAGCTGAGGGTCGCCACCCGCAGCGCGCCGTCGAACGTCGTGACCGCGAGCCGCGGCCGCGGGTCGTCGGCCATGTCGACGCCCTCGCGCTCGGCGAGCAGCTGCGCCAGCCGCTCGCCGCGGGCCACGGTCCGGCGCAGGTTCTCGGCCAGCAGCGCCGGCGTGCGGTTGACCAGATCGATGGTGCTGCCGAGGATCTGGCGGCGCTGCTCGCTTCCCGCGTCGTCGCCGGCGAAGCCAGCGATCATCTCGCGGGCGGCGCGTTGCAGCGCCGTCATCGGCGGCTCGTCGGCCGGGCGCCGCCGTACCCCGTCGGTGAACCCCTCCTGCATCTCCGCCAGCGGGGCGAGCGCCATCTCCTCCTTGCCGGCGAAGTACCGGAACAGGGTGCGTTGCGAGACGTCGGCCGCCGCGGCGATCTCGTCCGTGGTGGTGCCGTCGAAGCCCTGCTCGGTGAACAGCCGCTGGGCGGCCGCGATCAGTGCCGCGCGTGTCTGCTGCTTCTTGCGCTCACGCAGGCCCGCCTCGGTCATCCCCACCCACCTCCTCCTCGATGGTCGCCGGTGCTGCCCTGAGCGTCAGGGTCATGTGTCTCACATTGCCACTTGTCAGCGACTGACAATATGCTTCCCGCGGGGGTTGAGCCGCGTGGGGGAGCGCGGCTCGGGCGTCGGCAGCGCGGCGTGGCAAGCCCGTTCGATCGGGTGTCTTGGGGGACAGCTCGCCGCGCGCCGACTGCCCACCATCAATCGAGCTGGCGGGGGAGACCCACATGAGTACCACTGCGGCCGGTACGGCGATCGCGACCGCACGCAGTACCGGTCGCGGGGGCCCGTGGGCGACCCTGGTCGCCGTCGCCCTCGGCGTGATCATGGTCGCGCTGGACGGCACCATCGTCGCCATCGCCAACCCCGCGATCGGCAAGTCGCTGCACGCGTCCCTGTCCGACCTGCAGTGGATCACCAACGGCTACCTGCTCGCGCTGGCTGTCTTCCTGGTCACTGCCGGCAAGCTCGGCGACCGGTTCGGGCACAAGAGCATGTTCCTGGTCGGCGTGGTCGGCTTCGCCGCCAGTTCCGGCATCATCGGGCTCTCCGGCAGCATCGGCCTGATCATCGCGTTCCGGGTGCTGCAGGGCGTCTTCGGTGCGCTGCTGCAACCGGCGGCGCTCGGGCTGCTGCGCGAGGCGTTCCCGCGGGAGAGGCTGAACATCGCGATCGGCATCTGGGGCGCCGCGATCGGCCTGTCCACCGCGGCCGGCCCCATCGTCGGCGGTCTGCTCGTCGAGCACGTCAACTGGCAGTGGGTGTTCTTCGTGAACCTGCCGGTCGGCGCGCTCGCGCTGATCCTCGGCCTGCTCGTGCTGGGTCGCAACCACCGGGTCGACCGCGGCTCGCGGGCCGACATCCCCGGCATCGCGCTGCTGTCGGTGGCGATGTTCGCCCTGGTGTTCGGCGTGATCAAGGCATCCGACTTCGGTTGGGGCAACTGGCGCACGATCGGCCTGTTCGCCGGCGCGGCGGTCTTCGCGGTGCTGTTCATCCTGCGCGAACGGTCCGCCGCCGACCCGCTGCTGCCGCTCGGGCTGTTCCGGTCCCGGTCGCTGTCGATCGGCACCGTGCTGATGGTGCTGATGGCGTTCGCGATGTTCGGTTCGCTGTTCTTCGTCACCTTCTACCTGCAGCTGGTGCACGGCCTGTCGCCGGTCCAGTCCGGCGTCCGGCTGCTGCCGATGACCGCCGGCATGGTCGTCGGCTCGCCCATCGCCGGCGCCCTGATCGGACGGATCGGGCCGCGCGGCCCGATCGCCACCGGGATGGCCGCGGTCGCGATCGCGATGTTCGGCCTGTCCCGGCTGCCGATCGACGCCTCGGCCGGGCTCACCTCGCTGTGGTTCGTCATCCTCGGCCTCGGCCTGTCCGTGGTCATGGTCGGCGCCACCGAGGTGATCGTGGGCAACGCGCCGGTGCAGCTGTCCGGTGTCGCGTCCGGGGTCCAGCAGGCCGCCATGCAGGTCGGTGGCGCGCTCGGTACCGCGGTGCTCGGTGCGGTGATGACCGCGCGGGTCGGCAGCGTGCTCAACGGGCACTGGACCGACCAGCACCTGCCGGCGCTGACCCCGGCGCAGGTCGACGCGGCCAAGAGCGCCGTGGCCGGCGGGGTGGCACCGGTACCGCCGGGTACCAAGGAGGAGATCGCCGCGCTGATCACCAAGGCCAGCAACCTGTCGTTCCTGGACGGGATGCACCTGGCCTTCACCGTGGCGGCGGTGGTGGCGGTGGTCGCGGTCGGGCTGTCGCTGATGATCCGCCGCTCCCGCAACGAGTCCAGTGCGCCGGCCGTACCGCACGCCTAGCGGCTGCGGGTCGGCTCGGGGCCGCTGGGTGCTGGTGGTGTAAAGGCCACCTCTGTTCGCGCTTGGACCCCGCGTGGGGGAGCGCGAGGAGAGGGCTTCGCCCCCTCCTCGCGCTCCTTCCCCGCCAAGGGGATTCCCCTTGGCCATCCCCTTGGCAGGCCCGGTGATGGTGTCCATCGACGCGGAGTGTGCGTCGGAGAGGAACGGGATGTCGGCGCTGCTTTCTCGGCAGCGCGGCGTTCGCTTCGGGGAGCCTGCTTGTGCGCGATCGGGGTGCCGGCGCGGCATTTCAGCGGCGCGGTGTTGCTCCGGGAAGCCCGGTGGGGTCAGAGGCGGGTGGCGGTGGTGACGAGGGCGGCGACGGCGCGCGAGCGCGTTTGGGGCGGCCAGGCGATGAGCGTGGTGACCTCGGGGGCGTCCAGCACCGGTACCGCGACCAGGTCGTCGTGCAGCTGGCCGCGGACCGTCTCGGGCAGGACCGCCATCGTCCGGCCGAGCGCGATCAGCTGGAGCAGTTGGGTGTGGTCCCGGACCTGCGGGCCGGGACCGTCCGGGTAGCTGCCGTCGCGGGCCGGCCAGCGCGGCAGCGGCAGGTCGGGGAGCGCGGTGACGTCGGCCATCCGAAGCGAGGTCCTGGCGGTCAGCGGGTGTCCGGCCGGCAGCACCGCGACCTGCCCCTCGGTACGCAGCTGCTCGGTGTCCAGCCCGGTGATCTGGTCGTACGGCAGGTGCAGCAGGCCGACGTCGGCCTGCCCGGTGCGCAGGAACCGCTCCTGCTCGCCGGGGCGGCACAGCAGCACGTCGACGGCGACCGCGCCGGGCTCGGCGGCGTACGCGTCGAGCAGCTTCGGCAGCAGCTCGCCGGCGGCACCGGCCTTCGTGACCAGCACGATGCCGGCCGCACCGGGCGTGGCGTCCGCGGCTCGCCGGGTGCGGCGCTCGGCGGACTCGACCGCGTCCAGCGCCGCCCGACCCTCCCGCAGCAGCGTCGCACCGGCCTCGGTCAGCGTGACCGCGCGGCTGGAGCGCTCCAGCAGGGTCGCGCCGAGGCGGTGTTCGAGCTGCCGGATCGCCCGGGACAGCGGGGGTTGCGCGATACCGAGCCGCTCCGCCGCCCGGCCGAAGTGCAGTTCCTCGGCGACCGCGACGAAGTACCGCAGCTCCCGCGTCTCCATGCTCGCCACGGTATCCCGCGGCGAGCAGGATTGATACCCGCACGGTATTGCCGGGTACCCGATCGGTGTTGGAGCGCGGGCCGGCTCCGATCGACGATCGAGGCATGAGCGAGCGCAAGCGAGTGAAGCAAGAAAATCGCGTGATCCGGCACCCTCTGGGCGTTCCGGCGAAGGAGGGACGCGCATGAGCGGCTCGACGGTCGCGCTGATCACGGGCGCGAACAAGGGCATCGGGTACGAGATCGCCGCCGGCCTGGGCGCCCTCGGCTGGCGGGTCGGGGTCGGCGCGCGGGACGACCGGCGCCGCGAGGAGGCGGTCGCCAAGCTGCGGGCCGCCGGCGCCGACGCGTTCGGCGTGCCTCTCGACGTGACCGACGACGCGAGCGTGGCCGCCGCGGCCGAACTGATCGAGGCCGAGGCCGGCGGGCTCGACGTCCTCGTGAACAACGCCGCCATCACCGGCGGCATGCCGCAGACCCCGACCACGGTGGCCGCCGAGACGATCCGGGCCGTGGTGGAGACCAACGTGATCGGCGTGGTGCGGGTCACCAATGCGATGCTGCCGATGCTGCGCCGGTCCGCCTCGCCGCGGATCGTGAACATGAGCAGCAGCGTCGGGTCGCTGACGTTGCAGAACACGCCGGGCGCCTCGGTCGGCCCGATCTCCGGCGCGTACGCGGTGTCGAAGACGTTCCTGAACGCCATGACGACGCAGTACGTCAAGGAGCTGGCCGACACGAACATCCTGATCAACTCGGCCTGCCCGGGATTCACCGCGACCGACCTGAACGGGTTCCGCGGGGTGCGGACGCCGGAGCAGGGCGCGCAGATCGCGATCCGGCTGGCGACGCTGCCCGACGACGGGCCGAACGGGAGTTTCTTCGACGACAACGGCGTCGTTCCCTGGTGAGAGCCGCGCCGTTCGGGCCGGTTCGCCCGCGCTAGACGGCGGCGGGGACGGGGTGGTCGAGGGGTACGGGGCGGCGGCGCGGGCGGTGCGCAGGGCGGTGGACCACCAGGCGAGTTGGGTGAGCAGCTGGTGTGCGTACCCGGCGCTGGCGGGATCGGCGGGCTGCCCGTCCTCCCAGGCGGTGAAGTAGTTGGGGAAGGTCAGCCCGTCGTGGATCGTGACCGCGTGCAGTTCGGTCAGGACGTTCTCCAGGTGCAGTACCGCGTGCCGGCCGCCGGCGGCGCCGCCGTAGCTGACGAAGGCCACCGGCTTGGCGGTCCACTCGGTGAAGTGCCAGTCGATCAGCGCCTTCAGCGATGCCGGGTAGCTGTGGTTGTACTCCGGGGTGACGATCACGAACGCGTCGGCCGCGGCGAGCCGCTCGCTGACCGGCCGCAGCCCGTACGGGCGGGGATAGTCGGCGCCGGCCGCCTTCGGTGACACGGCGGGCAACGACAGCGGGAGATCCACGCCGGCCAGGTCGATCACGTCGACGTCGAACCCGCCGTGCTCCCGGGCCCGGTCGGCGAACCAGGAACCGACAACGGGGCCGAACCGGCCTTCCCGGACGCTGCCGATGATGACTGCAAGGGTGCTGTTCTCGTTCATGCCGTCGATGGTCGGCGCGGCGCGGCCGGACAACCAGACCGGGATCAGGCTGGCCCTCGCAGGGCCACGCTGCGTGGCTGCCGGCTCGGTACGCTGAGGTAATGGGCACGCCCTTGGGGGACTTCGTCCGGGCGAAGCGGGACACCATCCGCCCGACCGATCTCGGCCTGCCGGACCAGCCGCGCCGCCGGGCTCCGGGTCTGCGGCGCACCGAGCTCGCCACCCGGGCCGGCGTCAGCGTTGAATACCTGACCCGGATCGAGCAGGGTCGGGACCGCAACCCGTCGGTCGCGGTGCTCAACGCGATCGCGGACGGGTTGAGCCTGGACGCGGCCGAGCGGGCGCACCTGCGCTACCTCGCCAAGATCACCGGTGGCGCCTGTACCGCACACCAGCGGCCGGAGCCGCCGGCCCGCGAGGTACGCCCGACGGCGCTGACCACGATGCGGCTGCTGGAACCGGGCGTCGCACTGGTCACCAACCGGCTCGGCGACATCCTCGCGTACACCTCCGGGTTCGCTCTGCTGATGCGCGGCTCGGGCCTGCTCGACCGGCCGGAGCCGAACCTGACCCGGTACGTGTTCCTCGATCCGGCCGCGCGCACCGCGTTCCCCGACTGGGACCAGGTTGCCGACGAGCAGGCGTTCGACCTGTGGCTCGGCCCGTCCGCCGGTACGGCCGAGTGGTTCCGGGCCGAGCTGGCACCGGTCGCCGGGGTGGAGTTCACCCGGCGGGTGGGCCGGCAGCTGCCGCCGCCGTCGGTACCGCTGCGGGTCAACCATCCGTCCGGCGCGCAGTTGCGGTGGCACCGCGAGGTCCTGGAACTGTCCGGGTCCGAGGCCCAGCAGCTGGTGGTGCTGCTGCCGGCGGACGAGGCCACCGGCGAGGCGTTCGAGCGGCTGCGCGGCGACGACCCGGGTCACCTGCACGCCGTCTGACCGCCCGTTCCGGGCAGGTTCTCGCCGGCCGGTCAACGGCCGCGGGACCGGCGTGCCGACAGCACCGACTCCGCCACGACCAGGGCCCCGGGCGACGAGGACCGCGACGCCGACGACCCGCAGGCCGGCGTGCGTGCCGGACACGAACGCGGCGACGAACCGGGACGTCAGTACGGTGCCGATGACTGCGACGATGGCACCGGCGTCCGCGGTCGCGGTGGGCGTCGTGCGAGCATGGCCGGGGCGAGGAGGTACGGATGCGGACGGAGCCGATACCGGCGGGGCTGGCGGAGCACGCCCGGCGGTTCTACGCCGAGGGCCGTACGGCGGTCGTGCCGCGCCGGGCGGCGACGGTCGTGCTGCTGCGGGACGCGCCGGGTGGGCCGGAGGTCTTCCTGGTGCGCCGCCGAACGACGATGCCGTTCGCCTCCGGGATGTACGCGTTCCCCGGCGGCAGCGTCGATCCCCGGGACGGCGCCGAACCGGCCGGTTCCCCGTGGGTCGGGCCGGACCCGGAGTCCTGGGCGCGGATGCTGGGGCTGCCGGGCGAGGTACGGGCCGCCCGCGAGGTGGTCGCGGCCGCGGTGCGGGAGATGTTCGAGGAGACGGGCGTGCTGTTCGCCGGCGCCGGCGCCGACTCCCTCGTCGGTGACGTGCTGGCCGGAGCGGGCCCGACCCTGCGGCCGGGCTCGTCGGTCGGCGCGGGCTCACCCGCCAGCGCCGGGCCCGGTCCGGCGGCCGGCGCTGCGGCCGGTCCGGCGGCCGGCGTGGACGCGGGCCCGCTCGCCGGGGCGACCGGTTCGTTCGTGGGCGACGTCGACTGGTCGGCCGCCCGAGTGTCCCTTGTGGAGCGTCGGGTTTCCTTGTCGGAGCTGCTGACCGAGCGCCGGTTGTCGATGCGGGCCGATCTGCTGCACGCGTGGGCACGGTGGATCACGCCGGAGTTCGAGCCCAGGCGGTACGACACGTTCTTCTTCCTGGCCGAGCTGCCGGCGGGGCAGACCGCGCGCGAGGTCGGCGGCGAGGCCGACCGGATCGCCTGGGTACGGCCGGCGGACGCGCTGGCCGGCCGCGAGGCGGGTGAGCTGGGCATGCTGCCGCCGACCGTGGCGGTGCTGGAGTCGTTGTCCTCGTTCGAGCGGGTCGCGGCCGCGCTGGCCGCCACGGCGCCGTCGCTCGCGCCGGTACAGCCCCGGGTGGAGTGGCACGCGGACGGCGCGCGGCTGGTGTTGTAGTTCTCGGATCGACCCTCATTGATCTTTAAGTAGCCGTAGCCTCGCTCTGTGTAGCTGAAGATTTCACGGCATTCAGGGGAGATCGCCATGGACAGGGCAATGACGCAGAGCGCGCATGCCACTCGTCAATCGGCCGCTTCGCACGTCGTCGACCATTCGACGCGACCCGGTGCGACGGAGCCGATCGCGGACCAGGAGCCGGCGCGGCGACGATCCGGACGACGGTTGCTGCTGCTCGCCGGTACCGGCATGTTCCTGATCGGAGCGGCCTGGACGGTCGCGACGGTGCGGACCGGGCTCGCCGCGGCGTCGCGGCAGCGCAACCGGAAGAACCGCCGGCTGTTCCGTCGCCACTGACCGTTCTCGACGGCCCGGGCCGGGCGCTCCGAATCGGGCGTCCGGTCCGGGCCGTCGGCGTGTGTCGGGCTCCCGGTGCGGTGTGCCGCCCGGATCAGAGCGAGTCGATCCAGCGTTGCAGGCGCCGGCCCTCGACAGCCATCAGCTCGGGCTCCCGGAACGTGTTGGTCAGCACCGAGATCCCCTGGTACGCGGCGATCAGGGCGACCGCGAGCTCGCGGGCGTCGTCGCGGCCCATCGCGTCGAACTGGCGTTCGGCCCAGTCGACCAGGGCGCGCATGTGCGCGGCGATCTTCCGGTCCAGGCCGTCGGCCCGCTTGTCGAGCTCGGTGGCCAGGGTCCCGGTGGGGCAGCCGTACCGCGCGGCGAGCTCACGCTGGTCGACCCAGCCGCGAACCAGACCCTTCAGCCGGTCCGGTGGGGTCGGCAGCTCGTCGAGCGCGGCGAGGGTCGACCGCAACGCGTCGCCATGCGTACCGATCGCGGCTTCGACGAGGTCGTCCTTGGTCTTGAAGTAGTAGTAGACGTTGCCCACGGGCACGTCGGCGGCGCGCGCGATGTCGGCCAGCGTCGTCTTCTCGACCCCCTGCTCGTGCAGGACCCTGGCCGCCGCGTCGGTCAGTCGCTCCCGCTTGCCGCCGGACCGCCGCGTCACTGTTGAGTGAGTCACCTGACTAAGTCTAGACACGCCTCGGGCGTTCGGGTAGCGTCCGACAAGTAAGTCAGTCAGCTAACTAACTTGGAGAGTCATCGATGATCGTGGTCACGGGCGCAACCGGCAACGTCGGCGGTGAACTGGTGCGGACGCTCACGTCTGCCGGGGAGCGGGTGGTCGCGGTCTCGCGACACCCCGCGCCGCTTCCCGACGGCGTGCCGCACCACGTGGCGGACCTGGCCGATCCGGACAGCCTGCGGCCGGCGCTCGACGGCGCCGACGCCCTGTTCCTGCTCGTCGCCGGCGACGACCCGGAGGGAATCCTGAGCGCCGCCAAGGAATCCGGCGTCCGGCGCGTCACGCTCCTCTCCTCGCTCGGCGTCGGCACCCGGCCGGACGCGTACCGGCATGCGGAGTCGTTCGAGAACGCGGTGCGTGGATCCGGTCTGGACTGGACGATTCTGCGATCCGGCGGCCTGAACTCCAACGCGTACGCCTGGGCCGCCTCGATCCGCGCCGACCGCACCGCGGCCGCACCGTTCGGTGCCGTCGGCTTGCCCATGGTCGACCCGGCAGACGTCGCCGAGGTCGCCGCCGCGGCGCTGCGCGAGGAGGGCCACGGCGGCCGGACCTACGAGCTGACCGGGCCGTCGCTGGTCACCCCGCGCGATCGGGCCGTCGCCATCGGGGCGGCGCTCGGTACGCCGGTGCGTTTCGTCGAGCAGACCCGCGACGAGGCGCGGGCCCAGATGCTCGCGTTCATGCCCGAGCCGGTGGTCGAGGGCACGCTCGCCATCCTCGGCGAGCCGCTGCCGGCCGAGCAGCGGGTGAGCCCCGATGTCGAGCGGGTGCTCGGGCGGACCCCGCGACCGTTCACTGACTGGGCCGCCCGCATGGTGGGCGCCTTCCGGTGACGCCCGCCGTCGCCGCCTTCCTGGCGGACCCCACCCGCATCGCGGCAGCCGTGGGCCGCTACATCGCGCGCTACCGCACCCCGCCGCCCCACCCGCCCGGCCGGGTGGTACTCGAGATCGCGGTCGACCGCGTCAGGACACTCAACCTCTGAAGGACGGGGCATGCCCGACAACCAGACACTCGAATCGACCATGTACCACCGGGAGACCGGTACCGGCGCGCCGATCGTGTTCCTGCACGGCAACCCGACCTCGTCGTACCTGTGGCGCAACGTCCTGCCGGCCGTCGGCCCCGGGCGGCTGCTCGCGCCCGACCTGATCGGGATGGGCGAGTCCGGCAAGCCCGCGATCGACTACACGTTCGCCGACCATGCCCGCTATCTGGATGCCTGGTTCGACGCGGTCGGCCTCGACCAGGTCGTTCTCGTCGGGCACGACTGGGGTGGCGCGCTGGCCGCGGACTGGGCCGCCCGCCACCCCGGCCGGGTACGGGGGATCGCGTTCACCGAGGCGATTCTCAAGCCGATGAGCTGGGAGGAGTTCCCGGAGGCCGGCCGCGGTCTGTTCCGGGAGATCAAGACCGCCGGCCTCGGTGAGCAGATGATTCTGGCCGACTCGTACGTCGCGGGCGGTCTCGCGGCCATCTCGGCCCATCTCACCCCGGAGGATCTGGCCGTCTACCGCCGGCCGTACCCGACCGAGAAGAGCCGCCTCCCGCTGCTCCGCTGGCCGCGCTCGATGCCGTTGGGCGGTGACCCGGTCGATGTGGTCGAACGGGTCACCGAGTACGACGAGTGGCTGGCGGCCAGCCCGGACGTGCCCAAGCTGCTGGTGGCGTTCCGGCCCGACTACGGCACGATGACCGAGCCGGCGATGCTCGACTGGTACGCCCGGAACATCGCAGGCGTCGAGATCGAGCAGTACGAGGACCTGGCGGGCCACCACACGCCGGAGGACCAGCCCGCGGTGCTTGCCGCGGCGATCGCCCGCTGGCTCGACCGCCACCATCTTCGCTGAGCGGCCCCCACTGGCCTTGGGTTCCAGGGGTCGTCGCATGTTCGCCGGGCACCACGCCGCGCCGGAACGCGACGGGGCCGCGAGCACTGCTCGCGACCCCCGGATGCGGGACGGCTCAGTGGATCTGGCGGAGGATCCAGCGAGCCACGGTGTCGACCCGGGAGGTGGTCTCCGGGCCGGTGTGCGGGCAGTCCGGGCCGGTGCTCTCCACCCCGACCAGCCGCGGACCCCGCGCCGTCTCGGCGAAGTACGGCGCACCCGAGTCGTACGGGCAGGCCGACGTGTCGGCGGACGGCGCGGCGCCGGACACGTACACGTCGTGCTCGTCGACGCTGGTGACGGTGAAGTCGCCCATCTGCAGGTGCGTCTCCGGGGCGCCGTCGGCGGTGGTGGCACCCCAGCCGACGAGCCGGACCGGGTCGCCGGCGACCGGCGCCGTGCGGTTGAGCCGGAGCGGCTCGATGTCCCGTACCGGCGCGGACAGCTTCGCCAGCGCGATGTCGGTGTCCGGCGACTGCTTGACGTCCACCACGTCGAGCACGTGACCACCGTCGTCGGACAGGTCGGTGCGGCCGACGGTGGCGGTGGTCGACCCGTACTGCGGGGGGCCGCTGACCGGGTTGCGGTTCACGTCGTGGAAGCAGTGGCCGGCGGTGACGACCCAGCGCGGTGCGATGAGCGCGCCGGAGCAGGCGCTGTCGTACGTCCCGCCGTCGGGCTGCGGGATGTCGGTCATGGTGAACTTGACCGAGAACGGGTACGCGCCGTCCGGCGCCGAGGTGCCGTGCGCGATCTGCGGTGTCATCGTGCCGTCGGCGGTGGCCGGCTGGGCGGCGCCGGCGCGGCGCCGAGCGCGAGCAGGCCGAGCAGCCCGGCGGCGACGGTGGCCGTCCGGCGGGCGAGGGTGGTGGAACGCATCTGGCGAGAGTCCTCTCCGAACCCGGGCACGCGGGACATCGGCCGCGGCGCGGGTACTCACGGTCGGTGCACCCGACCACCTGGGATCGGGATGGCGGTGCCGGAGCGTGCGACCGGCGGTGAACCGGCACCGATCGGTGCACGTCGTGCAACACGGACGAACATACCAAGCCGGTGCGAGCGCGCCGGTCCCGGCGAGCGAACCGGACCGTGTGCAGTGCCGCGCGCACCGCACGGATACCACCATCCACAGTGGAGAGTGGCTCAGCCGCGGCGGGAGACGCGGCGCCAGATCAGGGCCATGCCGACACCCAGCAGCAGCAACCCGACGATCACGATGCCGATCTTGGCGAGCCGGTCGAACAGCAACTCGCGCAGGATCTCTTCGCTGCCGTCCTCGGCCAGCAGTCGCAGCGCGCTCACCGGCCTTCCTCCTTCGGCGGAACGCCGATGAGGCACCGGGGCCCGCGATGCCCGTGGCCCGCGCGTGCAGGCCCGCTCATCGACGGTCCCCGTCGCCGGACCGGTTGTTCCGGTCGGCGAGGTAGCGGCCCGCCGCCCGGTCGGTGAGGTAGCGGCCCGCCGCCCGGGCGGCGGTCGTGCCCAGCCCGACGCGCCGTCCGCGGGCGAGGTCGCGGGCGGCGTCGGCGACCGCCGGTGCCGCGTACCGGCGGGCGCGGTCGGCGTGCCGGCGAAGCGTGCCGTCGCGGCCGTGGCGCCTGAGCGCCACGGCGATGCCGAACAGCACGAGGGCGGCGAGCACCACCACTCCGACGATGATCCCGAACCGGATCAGCAGCAGGTTGAGCACCGTCTCCACGATTGCCTCCAGGGTTGTATCACAGTTGTGCTAAATACAACGTAGCACAGCTGTGATAGAAAGGAGCCATGCCGAGGAAGGTGGATGCCGCCGCGCGCCGCCGCGACGTGGTGGCCGCGCTGTTCCGGGTCGCCGAGCGCGACGGCCTGGCCCGCGTCTCGTTGCGTACGGTCGCCGACGAGGCGGGGCTCAACCTCGGCTCGCTCCGGCACTACTTCGCCAGCCAGCAGGAACTGATGCGGTTCGCGATGCAGGCGATGGTCGATCGGGTCGGCGACCGGCTGCAGGCACGCGTCGATCGGATCCGGGCGCTCGGCGACCTCCCCACCGCCGACCGGGTCGAGCAGGCCACCGACCTGCTCGCCGAACTGCTGCCGCTGGACGACGAGCGGCGCGCCGAGCTGACCGTCTTCCTCGACTTCACCGCGCACGCCCGCACCCATCCCGAGCTGCGCGACCTCGCGGTACGGGCGGCGACCGGATCCCGCTCGCTGGCCCGGCGGGTGGTCGCCCGCCTGGTCGACGACTCGACCCCCGCCGACGAGATCGATCTGCAGGCCGAGCGGCTGGCGTCCCTGGTGGACGGCCTGGGCGTGAACGCGATCCTCTACCCCGAGGTGCTGCCCCCGACCCGTGCCCGCGAGGTCCTGCGCGCACACCTGACCGCCCTGGCAACCTGACCGGTCGCCGGTTCCCCACGCGTCGATCGGTCTGGACGGGTACCCCGAGGGGACGTGAGCGAGCCGGGATCCAGAGGTCGCCTGGCAAGGCGGAGGAGGAACGCACTCCGCCCCGACGACAACGCCGCCAGGCGACGGCTGGGCCCGGCGCAGCGCCACCTACCCGAACCGGCCGGTGATGTAGTCCTCGGTCCGCTGCTCGCTCGGGTTCTGGAAGATCTTCGCGGTGTCGTCGAACTCGACCAGCCGGCCCGGGTCGCCGGTCGACTCGATGGAGAAGAAGGCGGTCCGGTCCGACACCCGGGCCGCCTGCTGCATGTTGTGCGTGACGATGACGACCGTGTAGCGGTCCTTCAACTCGCCGATCAGATCCTCGATCGCCAGGGTGGAGATCGGGTCCAGCGCCGAGCACGGCTCGTCCATCAGCAGCACCTGCGGCTCGACCGCGATCGCGCGGGCGATGCACAGCCGCTGCTGCTGGCCGCCGGACAGGCCGCCACCGGGCCGTTTCAGCCGGCCGGACACCTCGCCCCACAGGTGCGCGGCGCGCAGCGCGGACTCGGCCGCATCGTCCAGTGTGGACTTCTTGCGAACCCCGTTGAGCCGCAGCCCGGCGACCACGTTGTCGTAGATCGACATCGTCGGGAACGGGTTGGGGCGCTGGAACACCATGCCGATGGTGCGGCGGACGGCGGTCACGTCGACCCGCGGGTGGTAGATGTCCTCCGCGTCGATCATCAGCTTGCCCCGCACCTTCGCGCCCGGGGTGACCTCGTGCATCCGGTTGATCGAGCGCAGGAACGTCGACTTGCCGCAGCCGGACGGCCCGATCAGCGCCGTCACCGACTTCGGTTCGATCGTCATGGTGATCGAGTCGATCGCCTTGAACGACCCGTAGTACGCGGTCACGTCGACCGCTTCGACACGCTTGGCCATGCGCACAGTCACCTCTACCGGCCGATGGTGGAGCGGCGGGCCAGCAGCTTCGCCGCGATGGTCAGGATCGCGACGATCGCGATCAGGGTCAGCGCCGCGGTCCAGGCCCGGCCCGGCGCATACTGCGATGCCGCGCCGGCCTGCTCGTACACGAAGTAGGACAGCGACTCCTGGTTGCCCGAGAACGGGTTGACGTTGATCGCCGGGGTACCGCCCGCGACGAGCAGCACCGGGGCGGTTTCGCCTGCGGCGCGGGCGATCGAGAGCATCACGCCGGTGACGATGCCGGGCGCCGCGGTGGGCAGTACCACCCGCAGGATCGTCTTCCACTTCGGCACGCCCAGCGCGTACGAGCCCTCCCGCAGCGCCTGCGGTACCAGCCGGAGCATCTCCTCGGCGGAGCGCACGATCGTCGGCAGCATCAGTACGGTCAGCGCCAGCGCCGCGGCGAACCCGGAGTAGCCGGGCCGGCCGTGGTTGAACACCGGCGTGACGATCAGTACCCAGAAGGCCAGGACGAACAGGCCGGCCACGATGGACGGGATGCCGGTCATCACGTCGACGAAGAACCGGATCACGGTGGTCAGCCGACCCCGGCCGTACTCGACGAGGTAGATCGCCGCGGCCAGGCCGAGCGGGATCGCCAGTACCGCGGCGATGCCGACCTGCTCCAGGGTGCCGACGATCGCGTGGTACGCGCCGCCGCCGGGGTCCAGCGCGGTGATGTTGTTCATCGAGTGGTAGAAGAACTCCACGTCGATCCGGCCGGTGCCCTTGGCCAGCAGCGTCGCCACGACCGAGCCGAGCGGGATCAGCGCCAGGATGAACGCGCCGTAAACGGCGATCGTGGCGACCCGGTCGCGGGCCCGGCGGCCGCCCTCCACCGCCCCGGCGACGATCAGGGTGGCGAGCACGAACAGCACCGCCGCGACGACGACGGTCAACACCCAGCCGCCGGCGCCGGTACCGAGGATGCCGGCCGCGGACGCACCCAGCGCGGCGACGCCGAGCAGCGGCGGTACCGCCTTCGGCAACCGCCGGGCACGCAGCGAAGCTGACATCAGCGATCCGTTCCGCGACAAGGTGGTCATGACTGGCCCCCCACGAACTCGCGGCGCCGGAAGATGATCGCGCGCGCGGCGACGTTGACGATCAGGGTGATGGCGAACAGCAGCAGGCCGGAGGCGATCAGCGCGCCGCGACCGGTCGCGTTCGCCTCGCCGAAGCCGTTCGCGATGTTGGCGGCGATCGAGTTGCCGCCCACTCCGATCAGGTCGATCGACACGCCGAACGTGGCGCCCAGCGTCATCGCCAGCGCGATCGTCTCGCCGAGCGCGCGGCCCAGGCCGAGCATCACCGCCGCGACGATGCCGGGCCGGCCGTACGGCAGGACCGCGGTACGGATCATCTCCCAGCGCGTCGCGCCCAACGCCAGCGCGGCCTCCTCGTTCGCCCTGGGCGTCTGCACGAACACGTCCCGGCACAGCGCCGTGGTGATCGGCAGCACCATGATCGCCAGCACGATCGAGCCGAGCAGGATCGAGTTCCCGTACGGGCCGCCGCTGCCGAACAGCGGGACGAACCCGAGGTAGCGGTGCAGCCAGCCGGCCAGGTCGGTGACCGGCCCGGACAGGTAATCGCGGCCCCACAGGCCGAAGATGACGCTGGGTACCGCGGCCAGCAGGTCGATGACGAAGCCGAGCCCGGTGGCGATCCGGCGCGGTGCGTAGTGGGACAGGAACAGCGCGATGCCCAGCGCCACCGGAACCGCGATGATCAGCGCGATCGCGGCGCTCAGTACCGTGCCGTAGGCGAGTGCGGCGATGCCGAAGCGCGGGTGCGCCACGTCGTTCGGCAGCCACGTGGTGGAGGTGAAGAAGTGGGCCTGGTTCGCCCGTAGCGCCGGGATCGCCTGGGTGATCAGGAAAGCGGCGATCGCCACGATCACCACGAGCACCAGCACACCGGCTCCGGTACTGAACCACCGGAACAGCTTCTCCATCCGCCGGCCGGCGCGGGGAAGGGCGGCGCCACCGCCCAGTGTCGGTCCACCGTGGACGGTGGGTTCCGGCTCGACCTTCGTGGGCATCGGCGATTCGCTCATCTCGACCCGGTCCTCATCTGCCAGAGGTCCTCATCCGAAGAAACGACACCGATGTGGTGCCGGTCGGCGACCGGCACCACATCGCTGTCAGGCCAGGCCCTTGATGGCGCCCTGCACCTTGGTCTGCACCGGCTTCGGGAGCGGCGCGTAGCCCTGCTGGGTCAGCGCGGCCTGGCCGTCGTCGGACGAAACGTAGGTCAGGAACGACTTGAGCAGGTCGAGCTTGCCGGAGTCGTTGCCCTTGCTGCACGCGATCTCGTACGTGACCAGCACGATCGGGTACGCCCCGGCGACCTTGGTGTTGTAGTCGATGTCGAGCTTCAGGTTGTCGCCCTGGCCGACGACCTTGGCGCCCTCGACCGTCTTGCCGGCCGCCTCCGCGGTCAGCTCGGTGTACTGCCCGGCGCCGTTGTAGATCTTCGCGATGTCGAGGCTGTTGGTCGTCGCGTACGACCACTCGTCGTAGGCGATCGTGCCCGCGGTCTGCTTCACCTTCGCCGACACGCCGTCGGAGCCCTTGGCGCCCACCCCGCCCGGCGCCTTCCACTCCTTGGCGTGGCCGTACGTCCAGTCCGCGCCGGCGGTCTTCGACAGGTACGTGGTGAAGTTGTCCGAGGTGCCGGACGACTCGGAGCGGTGCACCGCCTGGATCGGCGTCGACGGCAGCGTCGCCTTCGGGTTGTCCGCCTTGATCGCCGGATCGTCCCAGGTCTTGACCTTGCCGGCGAAGATCTTCGCCAGCGTGGCCGGCTTGAACTGCAGGTCCTGCACGCCCTGGACGTGGTAGACCACGGCGATCGGGCCGGTCACCATCGGCAGGTCGAGCGCTTCACCGCCGGTGCAGCGCTTGTCCGCCGCCTTCTGCTCGGCACCGTCCGCGAGCGCCGAGTCGGAGCCGGCGAAGTCGGCGGTACCGGAGGTGAACGCCTGGATGCCGGCGCCCGAGCCGGTGCCGTCGTAGGTGATCTGCGCACCGGAGCACTTCGTCTGGTACGCCTTGATCCACTGGTCCATCGCGTTCTTCTGCGCCGTCGAACCCTGTGAGGTCAGCGAACCCTTGGCGCATTCGGTGCTCGGCGCCTTTGCGGTGCTCTTGCTGCCGCCGCCCGAGCCGGTGTTGTCCGAACCGCAGGCGGCCATCGCCAACGTGGCCGAGATGGCCAGCGCGGCGAGCGCGCCATGCCGCTGGAGCTTCACGCGAAGTTCCCTTCGTGCGTCTACGAGTCCCGGTCGCGGCTGCGGCCGGGGCCGCCGTACTGGCGGTCTGGCTCGGACGCTAGGAGCGCGAGGTTGCCGCCCTCCCGGGGCACGGTGAACGCGCCGTGAACAGCTCCCGCCGGCGCGGTGACATCACGCCGGGGTTGCGATGTACCCCACCTGAACGCACCCGCCTACCCACCCGTGCAGAGAGCGCTGTTCGCCCTCTTTCCCACCCCACTCCCTTTCGTCGCACTGGTCCCTCCGCCGCCGTGTCCGCGCTGCGCCGCTGTGGGCGACCGCGACCAGCCCACCAGCGGCAGTCACGACCTGACCAACCAGCCCCAACGGGCGCGACCAAGGCCTCGAAGTGGAGGAGCCGGCTTCGGCCGGCAGATCAGCCACGCCCTGATCCCGGCCGAAGCGACACCCACAGAAATCACCGATCACCAATCACCGGTGGTGGATCCGGGCTCAGTCCGCGAGCCGTGCGTGTGCGCGGGTGATGAGGGTGTTGAGCGTCCGCTCGGTGGCCGCGACGTCGTCCGGAGGGAGGTCGGTCCACAGCGGGCCGGTCAGCTCCGCGAGGTGTGCTCGCACGGTGGCGGCGAGGTCTCGCCCATCGCCGAACAGCCCTCCGTCCGTCTCACGCCTGGGTACTGGCGGCGTCCCGGGCCGAACCGGTCTTGGTGTCATTCCCTCGGACGGCCGTCACCAGCGCCTCGAGATCCATCCGGAGCCGCGAGACCAACTCCGGCGATGTGAGGTTCGCCCAGAGGAGCTCGACCGCGTCGCCGGCGCTCGCGGCCGCGGGCTGAGCCTTCTGGCCCTTGGCGGTCAGGAAGACCACCCGCTGGCGGGCGTCTTCGGGGTTGGATCCGCTGCGCACGAACCCGTCTCGCTCCAACTGGCCCACCATCTCCGCCATGCTCTGTTTGCGGATCGACACAAGCTCGGCGAGCCGCCCTACGGCGATACCGCGCTCCGGGATGAATGGCAGCGCCTTGGCGCGACCCCCGGCCAGATCGGCGAAACCGGAGCTACGCAACTCAGCCTCGACCGCTGCGGTATAGGCGTCGTGGAGCATCCGGAGCATCAGCGAGATGCGTGGGGAGTGCTTTCCTGAATCGCTGTTGACGGGCACCTGTCTAACCTCCGTGATCGTCAGGGCCCTGTCAATCTATCTCAGGGAGCTCCGAACGCCACAGATCGACATCCTCGATACCTATCTGCACTACGCGTCAACGGGGCCCGCCGCCGCTGTGACGTCTTGTTCGCCATGCTGCGCGACCGCAAGCCCTACCAGCCACGGCCGACAAACCCTGTAGGGACACCCGCTCGCGCTCCTTCCCCGGCAAGGGGCCGCTCCCTTGGCCATCCCCACCCGGCCCCGGCACCGATACCCATCGACGCCCAGTGATCGACGAAGAAGAACGGGGCCACGCCCGTTGCATCACGGCAACGCCCGCTTGGGACTGGCGATCCAGGCGCGGGTGCCGGTGAGTACGGCCGAGTGCACGGCTCGCGCCAGCCGGGCGCCCCACGGCGATCGTGGCCCACCGTAGGGCTCGGGCTCGCCGTCGACGGGGCAGTGGACGACGACCGCGTCGGAGGCGGTACCGGTGGCGCGGACGCCGGCCTCGTACAGCGCCTGGGCCTTCGCCTCGGTGGCGGTGACGACGGCGTTGACCAGCGCGGCGGGTGACAGCCGTACCGGCAGCGCGACGACGACGTTGATGGTGCCCGGCCGGTAGGGCTCCGGCGGCCGGTACTCGACGGTCTCGTACTCGGCGAAGACGGCCGGCCGGTCGCCGGCGGGTACCTCGCGGCGGAAGTGGCCGTCCGGCGCGGCGGCCCAGGCGGGGCTGGACAGCCCGACGGTGGCGGTCGCGTGCACACCGGAGTCGGCCGCGACGTGGTGGCGGGTGACGTCGACGGCGGTGAGCAGCCCGGCGCCGGTACCGGTGAGGCCGAGCCCGGCGCCGATCTCGGCGAGGTGCCGATCCGGGTCGGTCCGGTCGTAGCTCAGGGGTACGGTGGCGTTGATCAACCAGTCGCGGACCGTGAGGCCACCGCCCAGCGGCCCCGACGAGATACACGACCGAGGCGCCGAGAACTCCCACACAAGCAGCGGGATCGACCGGTTTCGTTCTGTTCGCGCGGTCAGCCTTGGATCCATAGCGACATCTTCACGTGCCGGCGCCGGCCGCGGGCACCGGCCCCGCGTGCGCACTGAACTGGTGATACGGCAAGATCGGTGGTAGGCGGGCCACGGGGCACAACCTCACGCCCGCCTTGACCAGGAAACTGACGGCTTATCGACGTTGTGCGGTACATCTGCGGCGTTGGTACGCCTAGACTCAACCGCGCAGCGCCGGCTGCGGGGTGGAGGTGCGCGATGGATGATGTGCTGGCCCGGGCGGGCCTGTTCCAGGGTGTCGACCCTGAGGCTGCCGAAGCGCTCGCGAAGGATCTCGACATCGTCGAGTTCCGCAAGGGCGACGTGGTCTTCACCGAGGGTGAGCCGGGCGACAGCCTGTACATCGTGCTCTCCGGCAAGGTGAAGCTCGGTCGCCGCGCCGCGGACGGGCGGCAGAACCTGATCGCGATCATGGGCCCCAGCGACATGGTCGGCGAGCTGTCGCTGTTCGACCCGGGCCCGCGCACCGCGACCGGGACCGCGGTCACCGACCTGCGGCTGGCCCGGCTGCGCAAGGCCGCGATGCGGCCGTGGCTGACCAACCGGCCGGAGATCGCCGAGCAGCTGCTGCGGGTGCTCGCCCGCCGGCTGCGCCGCACCAACGACTCGCTGGCCGACCTGATCTTCACCGACGTGCCCGGCCGGGTCGCGAAGAACCTGCTGCAGATGGCCGGCCGGTTCGGCACCCGGGACGGCGGCGTCCTGCGGGTCACCCACGACCTCACCCAGGAGGAGCTGGCGCAGCTCGTCGGTGCCTCCCGGGAGACCGTCAACAAGGCGCTCGCCGACTTCGCCTCGCGCGGCTGGCTGCGGCTGGACGGCAAGAGCGTGATCATCCTCGACCCGGAGCGGCTGGCCCGGCGCGCCCGCTGACCTGCGCACATCATCATCGCGAAACCGGCCCGGGGCCCGATCAGGGATCCCGGGCCGGTGCGTGTCCTCGGACCGCCGAAGCCGCGTCGTACGGCCGGCTCAGCCGACCGGTTCGGGGGGTGCGCTGACCCGGGCGTCGGCCAGGAGCTGCCCGAACTCCGCGGCGCTCGGTCGCCGGTCCGGATCGGTGGCGAGCGCCTGCCGTAGCACCGCGAGCAGCGCGTCCGGCACGTCGGGCAACCCGGGCACCGGCTGGTCGTACAGCTCCAGCAGGGTGGCGGTGGTGGGCACGCCGGGGCCGGGCAGCCGCGGCGGGTGGCCGCCGAGCAGCGCGTACAGGGTGGCGGCGAGCGAGTAGACGTCCCCGGACGGCAGCGCCACCGCGTCGGCGACCGACTCGGGCGCCGCGTACGCGGGGGTGAGCGGATCGAGCGCCTCGGTCCCGTCCCGCTGGTCCAGCAGTACGGCGAGGCCGAAGTCGGCGAGCACCGGCGTGCCGAACCGGGTGTGCAGGATGTTGCCCGGTTTGACGTCCCGGTGCAGCACACCGGCCGCGTGCGCGGCGGTGAGCGCGCTCGCGATGCGGATGCCGACGGACCGGACCTGGGCCGGGGACAGCGCGCCGACGTCGTCGGAGTACGACCCGTTGCACAGCTCCATCACCAGGTACGGGTGGCCGGCCGGGCTGACCGCGGCGTCGAACAGGTCGATCACGTGCGGGTGGCCGGAGACCCGGCCGGTGGCGTTCGCCTCGTCCCGGAACCGGCGCCGGTCGCGCTCGGTGTCCAGGGTACGGTTGTCGATCTTGACGGCGACCGGTCGACCCACGGACGCCTGCAGTGCCCGGTACACCGTGGCGGTGCTGCCGTGCGCGATCGGCACCAGCGCGGTGAGGCCCGGCCCGAGCGCCGGCGGTGCGGCAGGAGTCGCGGGATGCATCGACGTCACGTCTCCTCCCCGGACCGAACAAGTGCTCAGCCGAACGAGCCTACGGTCTCGGTCGCCGGTTTGCCGACCCACCAGGACGCATCTCGACAACAGACCGTCGATGCCGGCCGCCAACCCACGGTTTCGCCGCGGTCCCGCACGGACCTCGCACCGAACCCTAGCCGTGTCGCTCGTCACCCGTTGTCGTGAACCTGTCAGCCCGGCAGCTCGGCCAGCAGGCCGTCGACCCGGGCCCGGTCGGCGGTCTGCTCCGTCGCGTACGCGGCCTCCGCGGCCAGCTGGGCCTCGTGCCGGGCGCAGTCGGCGTTGCCGGCCGCGGCCAGGCAGCGAGCGAGCGCGGCGTGCGCCAGCACCCCGCTGCGCACGTCCTCGGCCGGCGAGTCGACCGCGGCCCGGGCCCGCTCGACCGCCTCGACGGTACGGCCGGCGCACAGCAGCGCGCTGGCATGGACGGCACCGGCCTGCCGCCGGGAGAGCAGCAACACCGGACGGTCGGGGTCGGCGTCGATCTCGTCCATCAGCCGCAGCGCGGCCGGCAGGTCGCCCTGCGCCCGGCGCGCCTCGGCCAGCAGCACCATCGGGCCCACCCGGGCCGAGTCGACCACGTCGTACGGCTCGACCAGGTCGAGGGTGGCCCGCGCGTCCCGCTCGGCCGCCACCGCATCGGACCGGTCCAGCTGGCAGAACCCGCGGATCGTCCGGGACATGCCGAGCAGCAGCGGGTGGCTGGTCTTCTCGCCGAACCGTTCCGCCTCGGTGAGCAGCTGGACCGCCTGGTCGATCCGGCCCGCGCCGCGCGCCACCATCGCCCGCGCCACCAGCGCGAGCCCGCGGCCCCAGTCGTCGCCCATCAGCTCGAAGTCCTGGTACGCGCGCTGCGCGATCCGCTCCGCCTCGGCCAACCGGCCCAGTTCGGCGGACGCGAACGCGGCGACGCTGCGCAACGTACCGACCGCCCAGGTGTCGCCGACCCGCTCGCCGAACGGCAGGAACGCGCGCGCCAGCTTGTCCGCCTCGGTCAGCCGGCCGGCCAGCATCCGGCCGAACGCGGTCGTCCCGCGCACCCAGGTGCGGCCGGTGTCGTCGTCCAGTTCGGCGAACAGCTTCGCCGCCCGGCCCAGCGCACCGTCCGCGCCGGCGAAGTCGCCCCGGCTGGTCGTCACCCAGGCGAGATGCTGCAGCGCCCAGGCCTGGTTGCGCTTGTCGCCGGCCTCCTGCGACACCTTGTACGCGTCGGAGATCTGCTCCTCGGCCTCGGCGAACCGGCCGGACAGGTAGTCGCTCATCGCCAGCTTGCACAGCGTGGCCGCCCGCTGCTGTGGCAGGTTGGCCGATCCGGCCGCCTGCAGCGCCGCCCGCCAGGACGCCCGCGCCTGCTCCCGGTTGCCCAGGGTGCGGTAGGCGTCCCCGGCGAGCAGCAGCGCGTCGATCCGGACCACGTCGCTGATCGCGCCGGCCGCGACCTGCTCCGCCTCCTCACGCGCGTCGTTGGCCCGGCCGAGCTGCAGCAGCGCCCGCGCGCGCACCAGCCGGTCGGCGACCGGCAGGCTGCCCCCGCCGGTACCGCCGGCGACCCGCGCGGCGCGGCCGGCGAGCTCGACGGTCCGGCCGGGCTCACCGTCCTCGAGGGCACGGCCGGCCATCCGGGACAGCGCCGCGGCGCCGAGCGGCGCCACCGATCGGGCGTCCGCGTCGTCGCGCAGGCCCACCTCGTCGGCCAGCAACACCGCCTTCTCGGCGTGCTCGGCGACGAACGCGTCGTCGCCCAGCGTCTCGCCGTCGGCCGGCGAGTACGTGCCCTCCGAGTGCACCCGCTGCGCCGCCCACCGGGCCAGCCGGGCGTGCCGGTCGGCGAGGTCGGCCTTGCCGATCCCGGCGTACGCGGCCTCGCGCATCAGCGGGGTCGTGAAGGTGAACTCGTCCCGCCCGGTGCGGCGCAGCATGTTGCGCGCGACCAGGTCGTCCATCGCCTTGTCCTCGTCCGCGTCGGACAGCTCCGGCTCCAGCGAGGACAGCGACGACACCGGGACCGTGTCGCCGACCACCGCGGCGTCACGCAGGACCGTCCGGGCGGTCGGGGACAGCGCGTCGATGCGGGCCGCGAGCACCGCGGCCAGGTCGCGGGACAGCAGCCGGCCGCCGAGCGAACCGGCCGCGAGCGACCAGCGCACCCGGCCGTCGTCCCCCGGCTCCTCGTCGTCCACCAGCCGGCCCCGCTCCATCAGCAGCGTCACCAGCTCGGCCAGGTAGAACGGGTTGCCCTGGGCGGTGGCGAGCAGCCGGCCCTCGTCGGCGGCGGACAGCGACCCGCCGGACAGGTACGCCCGGAGGAGCCGGCTCGCGTCCTCACCACGCAGCACCGGCAGCGGCGTCAGCTCCGCGTCCGGGATCCGGGACAGCAGCCCGGCGGTACGGGTCAGCTCCGGC
This sequence comes from Actinocatenispora sera, assembly GCF_018324685.1. Lineage (NCBI taxonomy): Bacteria > Bacillati > Actinomycetota > Actinomycetes > Micromonosporales > Micromonosporaceae > Actinocatenispora > Actinocatenispora sera. The sequence continues at coordinate 1,735,392 of NZ_AP023354.1, forward strand.
CGGCCGAGCAGCAGCACCAGGACCGGCCCGGTCAGCCGGGAGATCATCGCGCCGAGCGCGGCGAGCGACTCGCTCGTCGCATCGTGCACGTCGTCGACGACCACCACCAGCGGTGACTCGGCGGCGAGCACGTTGAGCAGGTCGGCCACCGCGGCCGGGATCGCCTCACCGGCGTCCCCGCTGGTACCGGCGGGGCGCTCCATCCGGTTCGGCAGGTCGCCGTGCCCGAGCAGCGCGAGCAGCAGGTCGATCGGCAACCGCGGGGTGTCCCCGGGCTGCTTCGCGGCCAGCCGGTACAGCCGGGACTGGGCGGTGGAGCGGCTGGCGCCACGCGGGCTGCCGTCCTCCCGGGACAGCCCGGCGGCCTGCCGGACCAGGTCGGCCAGCGGTGCGAGCCGGCGCCGCTCGCCGTACGCCTCGCAGCGCACCGACAGCACCCGGGCGCCGTGCTCGGCCGCACGTCGCCCGGCCTCGGCCGCGAACCGGGACTTCCCGACGCCGGCCTCCGCGGTCATCACCAGGGTGCGCGGCTGGCCGCGGTCGATCACCTCGTTCAGCCGGCCGTCGAACCGGCCGGCCTCCGGCTCGCGGCCGATGAACGGCGCCTCGTCGCCGAGCCCGGACCGGGTGCCCGGCGCGTCCCGCAGCCCGAGCAGCTCGTACGTCTCGACCGGCTCGCGCTTTCCCTTGAGCCGCAACGGCGGCAGCCGTCGCCAGGCGGCCCGCTGCCGGGTCGCGTGGTAGGTGGTGGAGCCCGCGTACACGGTGCCGACCTGGGCGGCGTCCGCCAGCCGGGCGGCGGTGTTCACCGCGTCGCCGATCACCGTGTACTCGAGGTTGGCCTGCACGCCGGCGACCACCTGGCCGGTGTTGAGGCCGACCCGCAGCCCGAGCGGCACGCCGCCGCCCTGCTCCGCGTCGAGCACCCGGCGCACGGCGCGCTGCATCGCGAGCGCCGCCCGTACCGCCCGGTCCGGGTCGTCCTCGTGCGCCACCGGCGCGCCGAACACCGCCATGATGCCGTCGCCGGTCAGCTTGTCCACGTGCCCGCCGAACGTGGTCACGGCGCCGGCGAAGGCGGCCAGCACCCGGTCGGTCACCGAGCTGACCCGCTCCGGGTCCAGGTCCTCCGACCAGGCGGTGAAGTCGGACAGGTCGCCGAACAGGATGGTGACCACGCGCCGCTCGGTCGCCGGGGCGGCCGCCACGGTCGGCAGCCGGCTGCCGCAGTGATGGCAGTAGCGGGCGCCGGGTACGGCGACGGTTCCACACACCGGGCAGGTCACGTGGTGTCCAACGGCTCGAAGGAGGGATTGTGTTCCCGGTCACGGAGGTAGGCGAGCTGTGCACGCACCGTCAGCTCGGCGGCCGGTCGTACTTCGGGGGCGATGTCCGGATAGACCCGCGCCAGCACGGTGTCCACGCCGGTTGCCCCGTCCGCGAGCGCCGCGCGCACCTGGCCGAGCCGGACCCGCCGGTGCGCCAGGTAGAACTCCGCCGCCGCCGCGCAGTCGGCGAGCGCCGGCCCGTGCCCCGGCAGTACGGGCAGGCCGGCGCCGAGGTCGCGCAGCCGCGCCAGGCTCGCCAGGTACGCGCCGAGGTCGCCGTCCGGCCACATGACCACGGTGGTACCGGCGCCGAGCACGGTGTCGCCGGTCAGAATCACCCGCTCGTCGCCGCAGCTGACCAGGTAGCACGTCGAGTCGGTGGTGTGCCCCGGTGTCGGGACGATCTCGATCGTCAGCCCGGCCGCGCGCAGGACCTCGCCGTCGACGGTGCCGCGGGAAGGCTGGTGCAGGCGGGTGTCGGGGGCAAGCGCGCGCCACCGGTCGAGGCCCTCGACGTGGTCTGGGTGGTCGTGCGTGATCAGGGTCAGCCGGGGCCGCTCCCCGGCCAGCGCGGCCAGGTGCTCCTCGTCGGCGGGTCCCGGATCCACGACGACGCAGCCGTCCTGGCCGGGTGCGCCCAGCACCCAGGAGTTGGTCCCGGTGAGGGTCATCGGGCCGGGGTTGGGCGCCCGGAACAGCCGGACCCATCCGGGCAAGTCGACCAGTGGGGTCGTCGCCGAACCGGTCAACCGCACCCCCGCCCGGGGGCCGGCGAGCTGATCCTCCGGCTCCGCGCTGCCCACGGCAGAGATCGTACGGCGTGCGAGCCCGATCACCCAGCCGGCCGTCGGAGATCCGTCATCACCACCCGATGGTGGCCTTGGATTCTTTCCGGAATTCCGGAATCCGCTGACGAATCCTCGCCAGCCGGGCGGCCGCTGCGTTGATCATCGGCCGCCCGTCCGGCATCACCGCCGGTACCGGTCGGATCACCGTCTGGGCTGGTCAGGGCGCGATTCGGGCGATCACGTCGATCTCGACCGGGGAGCCCTTCGGCAGCTCGGCCACCCCGACCGCGCTGCGGGCGTGCTGGCCGGCCGGACCGAACACCGCACCGAACAGCTCGCTCGCGCCGTTGACGACCAGCGGCTGGTCGGTGAATCCCGGCGCCGAGGCGACGAACCCGGTCACCTTGACGATCTGCCGCACCCGCTCGAGGTCGACCACCGAGGCGAGCGCGGCGATGCAGTTCACCGCGCAGGTACGGGCCAGCGCGGCGGCGGCGTCCGTGGACACCTCGGCGCCGACCTTGCCGGTCGCCACCAACTCGCCGGCGATCACCGGCAGCTGACCCGACACGTACACCAGATCGCCGTCCACCAGCGCCGGTACGTACGCCGCCACCGGCGCCGCGACCTCGGGCACGGTGAGCCCGAGCTCGGTCAGCCGGTCCGCGACCGTCCCCATCAGGACTGCTCCACGGGCCGCTTGAGGTACGCCACGAGGCTCTCCGGGTTCGGCCCCGGGATCACCGCGACGAGCTCCCAGCCGTCCGAACCCCAGTTGTCCAGGATCTGCTTGGTGGCGTGCACCAACAGCGGCACCGTCTGGTATTCCCACTTCTGCATGGCGTCAGCTTAGGACGCGCTGCTCGGGGGCCTCGGCCGGCTCCGCGGATCCGGCCCGCCCCGCGCCGGGGCGCACCCGCCACCTCGCCCGCGGTACCAGCTGGGCGATCGCGAACGCGACCTCCACCAAGAGGAACGGCCACAGCACGGACGAGAACCCGTGCGCCAGCGCCCAGCCCTGCCAGAGCGCGAACAGCACCCGGGCGACCCCGTCGTACCCGCCGTAGCGGCGGCTCGGCCGGCGCAGCCGCAGCACCGACCAGACGACGACGATCGACCCCATCAGGTTCGCGTACAGCAGCTGGGCCGGTTCGAGGGCGGGCAGCGCGCCGAGGCCGAGCCGGTCGCCCAGCCCGGACAGCGCGGCGTGCACCAGCGCGTAGCTCCACGGCGTGGCGAAGCCGGCGGTGACGACCAGGTCGTAGCCGGCGCTCGCGCGCACGACGCGCCGGTACCGGCGCTCGGCCGGTGCGGTGACAGCGGACACGGGTACCTCCGGGAACTCGGGGCGCGGAACGGGGCCGACGCTAAGGGGCGGAGTACGGTCCAAGGTCAAGTCCGGCGGCAGGGGGAGCGGCGTGCTGATCGGGGAGGTGGCCCGCCGGGCCGGCGTCAGCAAGGACACCGTGCGGCTCTACGAGCGACTCGGGCTGGTGCGCGGCCGGCGGCTGCCCAACGGGTACCGGGACTTCCCGGCCGAGGCGGTGACCTGGCTGGGCTACGTGCGCACCGCGCAGGCGCTGGGCTTCACCCTGGCCGAGATCGCCCAGCAGGCGGACACCCTGAGCCCGGCGCCGGCGGATGCACCGGCGGTGTCGGATCTGGTCGCGGCGAAGGTCCGGCTGATCGACGCCCGGATGGCGGAGCTGGCCGCGCTGCGGGCCGAACTCGCCGGCCGGGTCGGTACCGACTGCCCGATGCGCCCGCTGCCCCGACCTGCCGGTCCGCCGGCCCGCTCCCCGCGCGCGCCTCGGCGGCCGATGCCGCCTTGCCCGACGGCTTAGGGTGACGGGCATGACCGCGCCGTACCCCGCCCCGACCCCGCCGGCGCCGCCCGGGCCGACCCGGACCAGGGCCGGCACCGTGACGGTGTTCGTGCTGATCGGCGTGGTGCTGATCTGCCTCGGCCTGGGTACCACCGGCTACCTGCTGGTCGTGAAGGTCGCTCCGGGGGCGAAACAGCCGACCGCGGCGGCGTCCGGGCTGCTCAACGCGATCTTCGTGCAACAGGACGAGAAGGCCGCCGAGCGGTACGTGTGCGCCAAGCAGCGGGACGCCAAGGCGGTGCAGCAGCTGCTCGACGAGGCCGCCCAGTACCAGCAGGCCGGCAGCAAGGTGACCTGGAGCGACCTGACCGAGACCGCCCGGCACGGGGACGAGGCGACGGTCACCGCCGAGTTGCACCTGCGGCGGACGGTGGCCGGGCAGGCCCGTACCGACGACCAGAAGTGGCGGTTCGGGGTGACCGACGAGCACGGCTGGCGGGTCTGCGCCATCCGCACCGGTCGATGAGCCGCCGCTGACGGGTACGCTCGGAGCGTGCCGCGACCAGCCGACAACGCCGGGCCGGCCGATCCGTCGGCTGAGCCCCGGGCCCGACTGTCGTCGGCCTGGCCCCGGGCCCGACTGTCGTCGGCCTGGCCCCGGGCCCGACTGCACGTCGTCACCGGCAAGGGCGGTACGGGCAAGACCACGGTCGCCGGGGCGCTCGCGCTGGCGCTCGCCGCGGACGGCCGCCGCACCCTGATCGTCGAGGTCGAGGGGCGCCAGGGCCTCGCCCAGCTGTTCGACACGCCCCCGCTGCCGTACGCGGAGCGTCGGGTCGCGGTCGCCCCCGGCGGCGGCGAGGTGCGCGCGCTCGCGGTGGACGCCGAGGAGGCGCTGCTCGACTACCTCGACATGTTCTACCGGCTGGGGACGGCCGGCCGGGCGCTGAAGCGGCTGGGCGCCATCGACTTCGCCACCACGATCGCCCCGGGCCTGCGCGACGTGCTGCTCACCGGCAAGGTCAAGGAGGCGGTCACCCGCACCGAGCAGGGCCGCCGGGCCCGCGGCCGGGTGTACGACGCGGTCGTGCTGGACGCCCCGCCCACCGGCCGGATCGCCCGGTTCCTCAACGTCACCGCGGAGACGGCGAAGCTCGCCAAGGTCGGCCCGATCAAGACCCAGAGCGAGGGCGTCGCGGCCATCCTGCGCTCGCCGCTGACCGCGGTGCACGTGGTCACGCTGCTGGAGGAGATGCCGGTCCAGGAGACCGCGGACGCCACGGCGGAGCTGGCCGAGCTGGGCATGTCGGTCGGCGCGATCATCGTGAACGAGACCCGCCCGGCGCTGCTCGACGGCGGCAAGGTCACCCAGGCGGAGCTGCGCCGTGGCCTGACCGCCGCCGGGCTGCCGGCGGACCGCGCCACCGTGGCCGGCCTGGCCGCCGAGGTGGCCGAGTACCGCGCCCGGCTCGACCTGGAGCACCGGCTGCGCGGGGAGCTGGACAAACTCGACCGGCTGATGCTGGAGCTGCCGCTGCTGCCCGAAGGCATCGACGTGTCCGCGCTGTACTCGCTGGCCGAGACGCTGACCAAGCAGGGGGTGGTGACCGCGTGACCGGTGTCGACGACGTGCTGTCCGGCCGGCCGGCCGTCTCGCCCACCCTCGACGTCGACGCGATCATCGGCGACCCGTCGGTCCGGATCGTGGTGTGCTGCGGCTCCGGCGGGGTCGGCAAGACGACGACCGCCGCCGCGCTCGGGCTGCGCGCTGCCGAGCAGGGGCGCCGCACCGTGGTCCTCACCATCGACCCGGCCCGCCGGCTGGCCCAGTCGATGGGGCTGACCGAGCTGGACAACACGCCCCGCGAGGTGGCCGGCGTCGACACCGGCAACGGCGGTGCGCTGTTCGCGATGATGCTGGACATGAAGCGCACCTTCGACGAGGTGGTGCTCGCGCACACCGACCCGGCGAAGGCCAAGGAGATCTTCGCGAACCCCTTCTACCAGGCCATGTCGTCGACCTTCGCCGGCACCCAGGAGTACATGGCGATGGAGAAGCTGGGGCAGCTGCGGGCCACCGACGAGTGGGACCTGATCGTGGTGGACACCCCGCCGTCGCGGTCCGCGCTGGACTTCCTGGACGCGCCGCAGCACCTGGCCAAGTTCCTGGACGGCCGGATGCTGCGGATGCTGCTGGTGCCGGCGCGCAACGGCGGCCGGTCGGTGCTGCGGCTGATGACCGCATCGTTCTCGCTGGTCGGCCGGGCGTTCATGAAGGTGCTCGGCACCGAGCTGGTCTCGGACGTGTCGACGTTCGTGTCCTCGCTCGACTCCACCTTCGGCGGGTTCCGCCAGCGCGCCGAGCGCACCTACCGGGTACTCCAGCACCGCGAGACGGCGTTTCTGCTGGTCGCGGCGCCGGAACCGGACGCGATCCGGGAGGCGACGTACTTCGCGGAGCGGCTGTCCGCAGACCGGATGCCGCTGTCCGGCCTGGTGCTCAACCGGGTGCACCAGGTGGCCGCCGGCCAGCTGTCCACCGACCGCAGCCTCGGTGCCGCGGAGTCGCTGGCCGCCGCGGGCGAGTCGGCGCAGACCGCCGCCGCGCTGCGGATCCACGCCGGGCTGCGCCGCCGGGTGGCCCGGGAACGCTCGGTCGCCGAACGGTTCGCGCTGGCCCACCCGCAGGTACCGCTGTCCGCGGTGCCGGCGCAACCGGCGGACGTGCACGACCTCGCCGGGTTGCGGGCGGTCGGCGCCGCCCTCGGTGACGCGCACTGACGGCCGCCAGCCGGCCACCCGCCCCGATGCCCGCGACCGACCTGCCGTGCAGGCAGCGGAAAGCGCCCGGCCCCGATGGGCCGGGCGCTTCTGCGTTGGACGTGTCGGACGCCGGGTGACAGCTCCGTGGCCCGTTCGTTTCCCCCCGTACGGGCCGATGATGTTCGCGTCCGGTACGACCTCCGGTTGTTCCCCCACCGCTCCGATCAGCGTCCGGGTCCCCCACCCGGTACGTCGATGCGGAACGGTCGTGTCAGCCGGCCAATGCCGCGGTGGCCGGCGTCCGCTGGTTCTTCAACGCCGTCTCGAAGACTGCCCGCCAGCTTCGGATCTGCGGGTGCCGACGCAGTAGCGCGCGCCGTTCCCGCTCCGTCATGCCGCCCCACACGCCGAACTCGATACGGTTGTCGAGCGCGTCTGCGAGGCACTCGAACCGGACCGGGCACGACCGACAAACTCGCTTGGCGATGTTCTGTTCCGCTCCCTGTACGAACAGTGCGTCCGGGTCCCCATCCCGGCACGCGGCACTTGTTGCCCATTCGGCGTTCAGCCCCATAACCCAAGACCCCCCTCTTGGTCCCCCTGCCGAGCCACCGTCGTGGCCCGCGCTGGTGTGGGTTGGAGCTGCCCCCGTGCGCAGACTAGATACTGATCGCCCCAACCACAACAGCACGTACGGGCTTCGTCGCTCTCAAGCGTGAGAGATCGACACACCCGTCGCCTCGTCATGATCCTCTGTAATCACTTGATTACGCAATGTCGTCAGGGGATTTTTCTCCGCGAATCTGGGGTCGCCCGCGATGGTGACCTTCGCTACGCTCCCGGGCCGGTACGCAACCAACCAACGCCGCGCGCCGTCTGGTGTTACGGGGGTGCGTGCCGCGATGCCCGACATCGCATCGGCCGCGCCCGCTGGGCCGACCGACCGGTGAACGGTCGGATCGGGCCCTCCTGGGCGCTCAACCGACCGCGGTTGGGCCAGTCGACGTCACGTACCCTGGGACGGTGATCCGGATGCGCGAACACTCCCTGCTGTCCAACGCCGCGTCATTGCTGATCTGTGGTCTGCTAGCTGGCGTTGTGGTGGCCGCCGCGGCATTTCCGGCGGTTGCCTTCGGCGGGCTCACCGCGAAGGCCGGCTCCGACTCGTTCGAGAACCTGCCGAGCGACCTCAAGATCGCGCCCTCCCAGCAGATCTCGTACCTGTACGCGAACGACGGCAAGACGCTGATCGCGCAGATGTACGACGAGAACCGCAAGGACGTGCCGCTCAGCCAGGTCTCCAAGAACATGCAGCGGGCGATCGTCGCGGCCGAGGACACCCGCTTCTACCACCACCACGGCGTCGACCTGAAGGGCGTCATGCGCGCCCTGGTCGCGAACGGGCAGAGCGGTGAGGTCCAGCAGGGCTCGTCCACGCTGACCATGCAGTACGTGCGGAACGTGCTCAAGAGCGACCCGAACCTGACGCCCGAGGAGCAGAAGGAGGCGCTCGCCGACACCCCGGCCCGCAAGCTCAAGGAGATGCGGTACGCGGTGGCGCTGGAGAAGAAGCTGACCAAGAAGCAGATCCTCGAGCGCTACCTCAACATCTCCTACTTCGGCCACGGCGCGTACGGGATCTACGCGGCGAGCAAGACCTACTTCTCCAAGCTGCCGAGCGAGCTGACGGTGTCCGAGGCGGCCATGATCGCCGGCCTGGTGCAGTCGCCCGACCAGTACGACCCGACGAAGGACATGAAGGACGCCACCGCGCGGCGCGACTACGTGCTCGGCGCGATGGCGAAGATGGGCTACATCGGCACCGATACCGCGCACAAGGACCAGAAGCAGAAGATCGAGCTGCACGTCAGCCAGGCCGAGAACGGCTGCAGCAGCGTCCCGGACAAGCACAACGACTGGGGCTTCTTCTGCGACTACGTGCAGAACTGGTGGTCGCATCAGAAGGCGTTCGGGGCCAACCCGGCCGAGCGGGTGAAGAACCTCAAGCAGGGCGGCTACAAGATCATCACCTCGCTGGACCCGAAGACCCAGCAGACCGCGATGGACCAGTCCACCAGCGTCTACGCCAAGAACAGCAACTTCGCGCTGCCGATCGCGGCCGTCGAGCCGGGCACCGGCCGGGTGCTCGCCCTCGCGGTCAACCGCAACTACAGCTACGCGAAGAACCCGAAGGGCCAGAACGGCTACCCGAACACGGTGAACCCGCTGATCACCGGCACCGGCGACTCGGTGCACGACGGCGGCTACCAGACCGGTTCGACGTACAAGATGTTCACCATGCTGGCGGCGCTGGCCGACGGCAAGCCGCTGGACACCGGCTACGTGGCACCGGTGCAGTTCAAGTCGCGCTACCCGACCGCGGCCGGTGACGGCGCCTGCTCGAACGGCAACGGCGGCTACGTCTACTGCGTCAAGAACGACAGCGACACCAGCTACTTCTCCGGGTACCGCAACATGTGGACCGGCTTCGGGCACTCCGTCAACACGTACTTCGTCTGGCTGGAGCAGGAGGTCGGACCGCAGAAGGCGGTCGCGATGGCCAAGAAGCTCGGGATCAAGTTCAAGGGCGACCCGAACCAGGGCTTCACCGAGAACCACGGAGCCAGCGACGCCTGGCTGTCCAACCACGCGGACGAGTGGGGTCCGTTCACCCTCGGCGTGACCAGCACGTACCCGCTGGAGCTGGCCAACGCGTACGCCACGATCGCCGCGGACGGGAAGTACTGCGCGCCGCTGCCGGTCATGAAGATCATCAACAACGAGGGCAAAGAGGTCTCGGCCGGCAAGCCCAACTGCCACCAGGCGATTCCCGCGGACATCGCCCGCGCCGCCACCGACGCCACCCGGTGCACCGTGAACCAGACCCCGTACTACGGGCAGTGCAGCGGCGGCACCGCCGGCGCCGTCGCCGGCTGGCTGGGCGACTGGCAGTTCGGTGGCAAGACCGGTTCGTCGCAGAACAACGCGACCGAGACGTTCGCCGGGATCACCACGGGGGTGGCCGCGGCGGGTACCGCGGTCGATCCCACCGACCAACGCAACTACGTCGGCGCCGTTGTCTCCAACCAGGTCGACCAGGCGGTCACCAAGACCATGCAGACGGCGCTGCGGCACAAGAAGCCGGTCGCATTCAAGAAGGAATCGAAGAAGATCGCCCTCGGCGACGACGGCTCCCTGACCCAGCCGCCGCCGACCAAGAAGAAGAAGGACGACCCGAAGCACCCCGGCGGTGACGATCACGGCGGGCGCGGGCATGGCGGCCACGGCGGGGGCACCTGGCCGTTCGGCGAGACGCCGCAGAGCTACGGCCCCACCGGCCGACGCTACTGACGACCGGGCCCGGGTGCCGACCATCGGCCGGTCCCCGGGCCGCCGGTCGGCCCGCCGTTCGTCGTACGTCCGGCCGCCGAGTCGCCGCTCGCCCGGCGTCCCGTTGCCGCCCGCTTGGCGTGCTCTGTCGTCGTTGTGCCGGCCGAAGGGGTGCCCGGCGATCAGCCGGCGAGCTGGCGCTTCACCTCGGCGGCGACCCGCTTGCCGTCGGCCCGGCCGGCCACCTTCGGCTGGATCCGCTTCATCGCCTGGCCCATCTGCCGCGGCTCGGTGAACCCGCCGTCGGCGAGTTCGGCGGCGACCAGCTCGGTCAGCTCGGCGTCGGACAGCTCCGCCGGCAGGTAGCGGGCCAGCACCTTCGCCTCGTCCCGCTCCCGCTGCGCCGACTCGGTACGGCCCGCGCCGTCGAACGCCTCCGCCGCCTCCCGGCGCTTCTTCGCCTCCTTCGTCAGCACCGCCATGACCTCGTCGTCGGACAGCTCGGTGGCCGTCGTCCCGGACGTCTCGGCCGTGCGTACCGCGGTGAGGGCCATCCGCAGCGTGTCCCGGGTCAACCCGTCCTTGGCTTTCATCGCCGCGGTCATGTCGGCGCGCAACCGTTCGCTCAGAGAACTCATCGGTCCATGATCCTCCCGACCGGGCGCGGGCCCGGTGCCGCGTCGGAGGGGTCCCGGGCCGGATCACTACAGTGACGGCATGCGGAGTCGGACCACGCTGCTGGCCGCCGGGGTGCTCACCGCCGGTGCGGCCACCCTCGCGTACGCCAGCCTGATCGAGCGCAACCGCTTCACCCTGCGCCGCTACGACGTGCCCGTGCTCGCGCCGGACGCCGAGCCGCTGCGCGTACTGCAGATCTCCGACCTGCACATGATGCCCGACCAGCGGCGCAAGCAGGACTGGACGGCCGGGCTCGCCGCGCTCGACCCCGACCTGGTGCTGCTCACCGGCGACAACATGGCCCACCCCGGCTCGCTGCCCGGCGTACTGCGGGCGCTGCAGCCGCTGCTGACCACCGCACCCGGCGCGTTCGTGTTCGGCTCGAACGACTACCAGGGCCCGATCCTGAAGAACCCGTTCACCTATTTCAACCCGAACCGGGTGTACCGGCAGGGCGTGCACCTGCCCGTCGAAGACCTGCGTGACGTGCTCGCCGCGCACGGCTGGGTCGACCTGAACAACGCCCGCAGCGTGCTCAAGGCCGGCGGGCGGACCGTCCAGCTCGTCGGCGTCGACGACCCGCACATCGAACGCGACGACTACGCCGCGGTCGCCGGCAGCGTCGACCGGGTCGCCGACGTACACATCGGGCTGACCCACTCGCCGGAGCCGCGGGTGCTCGACCCGATGACCGACGACGGTTTCGAGCTCATCGTCGCCGGCCACACCCACGGCGGCCAGGTCCGGATGCCCGGCTTCGGCGCCCTCGTCACCAACTGCGGCCTCGACCGCCGCCGCGCCCGCGGCCTGCACCGGTACGGCGCCGCCTGGCTGCACGTCTCCGCCGGTCTGGGCACCAGCCCGTACGCCCCGGTCCGGTTCGCCTGCCCACCGGAAGCGACCCTGCTCACCCTCGTACCCCGCTCCTGACCGCCGGCGCCCGCGGTCGGTCCGGGGCGGCGTACCCCGCGTTCGCGCCCACCCACGGCAGTCCGCTAGTATTGCGTCCGCACCACCGGGGTGTGGCGCAGCTTGGCAGCGCGCTTCGTTCGGGACGAAGAGGCCGTGGGTTCAAATCCCGCCACCCCGACCAGCCATCACGGCAGCTCAGAGCCCATCTTCGGATGGGCTCTCGGCGTCTCCGGGGCCAAACTTGGCTCCCCGGTCAGCAGAAAGTCGGCACACACCTCCGTGGACGGTCCGGCGACGCGTGCGTGGCCAGGCCCGGCGTGGTCACGGCTGGCCCGTGCCGCCATGATCCGCTGCACGTCGTTGATCGGAACGTCCGCCGGCACGAGCCCCGGTCAGGCCTGTTCGAAGTGGAAGGACTTGATGAAGCAGTCGCGCTGCTGGGCGACTGCGAACAGGATGCACTCCACGAGCGACTGTGCGGTGAGGGCGTTCGTGGCCTCCCGCGGCGTGGAGGTCCAGTCCGGCGAGAGTGGGTCGGAGTTGTCGAAGTCGGGTGGGTACAGCGAGATCACTCGCACCCCTTGGGGACGTAGCCGCCTGGAGAGGATCTCGGTGAACCCGGCCTGCGCGCTCTTGGCCGCGTAGAAGGCGTCGTGCGCGTCGGAGCGGTGATGCCCGGCGGTTCCGCAGGCGGAGACCATCGTCACCACATCCGGCTTGTCCGAGCTGAGTAGCAGCGGGAGGAAGTGCTTCACGGCCAGGATCGTGCCCGTGGCACCGGATGCGATCGTGTCGACGACATCGTCGTCGGACACCGACCGGAGATCCGGCCCGTCGAGGTAGCGCGAGCCGTTGTTGATGAGGATGTCCACCCGGTCGACGCGCTGGGCGACGCCCGATGCGAAATCCCGGATCGAGGCGGGATCCGTGAGGTCGCAAGCATAGGCGTGTACCCGTTGGTGGCCTCGGCCGCGGATCTCGTCACGGACCCGCTCGGCGGCGGCGAGGCTGCGCGCGGACAGCAGGACCTCGGCGCCGAGCTCCGCGAACCGGATGGCCAGAGTTCGCCCGAAGTCCCGGCCGGCAGCAGTGACGACGACGCGATGGTTGTCGAATCTCATGGCCTCGATCCTTGCGGACGAACCGGTCGGGTCAGGTGGCACAGTCCTCGTTGCCGATCATGGTGATGGCGAGGACCTTGCCGTCCGCGATGGCGAAGCGGTAGCGGGCTTGCGGGTTGCCGGGGACCGGGGCCAGCTTGGTGCCGTTGTAGGACTGGGCCAACTGCGGGTACGCGGCCCGCACCTGCGCGAGCGTCGCGCCGCCGGCGATGTCTTGCGGGGTGGGCACGGTGGCGGGCGGCGCGATCTCGACCACCCCGCGGTCCGGCGAGATCAGGACGAACGCGTCCTGGACGGTGCCGCCGACGAGCGGGTACTGGGCGCAGCGGTTGGCTTCCGGGGCGCGGGTGGCCGGCGCGGCCAGCATCCCGGTGGCGTTGGCCTGCCTCGTGGTCATGCCGAATCGCAGCGGTCCCAGCCCCGTCGGGCCGAGCACCAGTCCGGACGGGAGCCCGTCCGCCGGCGGTGCGCTCGTCGGGCTGGTGGACGCGCTCGCCGGCGGCGTGCTGCGCGCATCGGTGGTGTGCTGGGTGCTCGCGGCGACCGAACCGCAGGCTGTCATCGTCAGGAGCGGCAGGATGAGTAGACCAACCAACGCTTTTCGCCGCACGCGAGCCTCCGGGTCGCCGAGCGGGCGACCCCGCCGAGGAAGATCACTTTATCGCTGGCCGAGTACGAGATCCGTCCGGGAGCGGGACGGTCAGGTACCGAGCCGGCGGGTGTACGTGAGGGCTGCCTTGCCGTTGAGCTCGGTCTCGGTGCCCGGGGTGAACGCGTTGCGGGTCAGCACGGTGCGCGAGGCGGCGTTGGCGAGCGTGGTGCGGGCGCGCAGCGTGGTCAGGCCGTACTCGGTGGCGGCGCGGACGCACAGCTCGGCCACCGCGGCGGTGGCGAGGCCCCGGCCGGTGGCGTGCTCGGCCACCCGGTAGCCCAGTTCGGCCTCGCCGTCGGCGATGTCGACCAGGTTGAACCGCCCGAGCACCGAGCCGTCGTCGTTGACGAGCAGGTGGAACAGGCAGGCACCGGTGGCTTGTTCGGCGATCCGGTCGGCCAGCATCTCGTCGAACCGGGTGAAGAACTCGTCACCCCGGTCCGGGATGATCGCGGCGAAGAACGCGCGGTTCTCCCGTTCGAAGGCGAGCAGCGCCTTCGCATGGTCGGCGCGCAGCAGTTCCAGTGTGGGCATCGCGCGAACGTAACCGACGTGGCCACGGCACCGCCGCCGATTTAAGTCCTGGAAGAAGGCGTCCGACGTCTGCCGCCGGGACCCCCTCGATCCGGCCACCCTCGTAGCGTGGCGGTCGTGGACGACAGGGTGGGGACGGGTGCGCGGGTGGCGCGGTGGGCGGCGGAGGTCGTGTCGGGCGGGGTGGTGGAGCGCGGGTTCCAGGTGGGTACGGTGCCCGGGGTGGTGTGGCTGCCGGCGCGGCCGGCGGCGCCGGTTCCGTTGGTACTGCTGGGACACGGCGGGAGCGGGCACAAGCGGGCGCCGCGGCAGCTGCGGCTCGGTCGCTGGTTCGCCGGTACGGCGGGGATCGCCGCGGCCGCGATCGACGGCCCGTACCACGGGGACCGGGCCGTGCCGGCGTACCAGGAGCGGATCGCGGCGGCGGGGATCGAGCGCGTCGTCGACGGCATGGTCGGCGACTGGCGGGCGGCCCGGGACGTGCTGACCGCGCTGGACGAGATCGACGCCGTCCGGGTCGGCTACCTGGGCCTGTCGATGGGGACCCGGTTCGGCCTCCCGTTCGTGGCGGCCGCCGGCGACCTGCTCCGTTGTGCGGTGCTGGGCAAGTTCGGGCTGCGCCACCCGGACGAGCTGCCGGCCGGGATGGACATGGCGCCGCGACTCGCCGCGGATGCGGCCCGGGTACGCACGCCCGTGCTGTTCCACCTGCAGTGGGACGACGAGCTGTTCGGTCGCGCCGGCCAGTTCGAGCTGTTCGATCGGCTCGGCTCGGCGGACAAGCAACTGATCGCGTTCCCCGGCGGGCACGGTACGGCCGGCGAGGAGGCGATCGCCGCGTGGTGCGATTTCCTCGTCCGGCGGCTGACCGCGGTGCGGCCCGCGGGCGACGGCAGGTGAGGATGCCGCCGGGGCGCGCGGCGCCGGGCCGGCCCGGACGGCGGCGCGGTGGCGCGGTGGCGGCGGTGGCGTCAGGTCGTGATGCGGTAGAGGTTGGTGGCGCGTTCGGTGAAGCCGAGGCGGCGGTAGAGCCGGTTCGCCGCCTCCCGGGACGGCCGTGAGGTCAGATCGACGGTACGGGCGCCGGAGGTGCGGGCCAGCTCGACCGCCGCGGTGACCAGCGCCGCGCCGACCCCCTGGCCGCGGGCGGCGGAGTCCACGACGACGTCCTCGATCCAGGCCCGTACCCCGGTCGGGATGGGGAACGTGACGAGTGTCAGGGTGCCGAGGATCTCGCCGCCGGCGCGCGCGACGAGCAGCCGGTTCGCCGGATGGTCGGCGAGCGCCTGCAGTGCGTCGCCGTCCAGCGGTGCGGCCGAGCTGGACAGTTGCGGCAGCAGCCGGCGGAATGCCTCGGCGATGTCGCCGGAGACGGTACGGACCACCTCGATTTCGACACCCATGCCCGGCACTGTAGAGGTCGCGCCGCTCGACTGATGCGAGACGGCCAGGCATCGATCGATGCGGTTACACCCTTTGAGTGATCATGAATGTTCTGTCCGTGACCTACCGGCCGTTCCGCCGTTGGACTCCCCAGAACTCCAAGCAAGTTGCAGCGAGCGAGAACCGGTGCGTGTTGCCGGCTTTCCGCCCGCCTGACCGAGCAGGGAGGAACGATGTTGGACCGGATCCGACGCCGGCTGCTGTCCTGGCCGCACCGTGGCGGGAGCGCCGTTGCGTCGGTCGCCGACCCGTACGAGGGCGCCCAGCGCCTGGCTCAGCGCCACCAGGCGATCCGCCGCACCCTGGCCGAGATCCGCGCGGAGCGGGTGACGGGCCAGCACTGATAGCCGCTGCAGAGCCGTCGGGGCGTCGACCACGCCCCCCGGTGGCACCATGACGATGTTTCCCTGACGGCCGGCAGCTGCCGGCCGTCAGTCGTGTCGGCACCGCGTGTCCACCGTGGATGGTCCACTCAGGACGATCGCTGGCTGACACCGTTGACAGGAAGTGCAGAACGGACATGCCGTGACACCGCACCGGTGTCACGGCATGTCCGTGTGGTCCGCGGGGCCGCGCCGTACCCGCAGCCCCGCGTCAACGGCGGACCAGCAGGCCCGCCGCGTTCACCAGCACCGTGCGCTCGGTCCGGTGCCGCCGGTTGTGGTCGAGCTCCCATCCGGTCAGATAGAGCCAGCCCGCCCGGCCCGGCGACCGGCCCCTGCTGGCGTCCACACTGGACGGCTCGACCTTGACGACCTGCAACAGGATCGATTCGCGCGCGAACTGCGGCGAGGCGCGTCCGGTCAGGTGCACGACCTCACCGGCCGACGGAACCTGACCGGCCGGGAGTGTCTCGTAACGGGGGAGTGACTGCGATAGCAGAGTGTGTGCGGCGTTGGTCACCTCCGTCATCTTGCCGCTCGGGATGTGCAGGCGGGAGCCGACCACCCCCCGAACGGGTGTGTCCGGTTTCACTGGGTGGAGAGGATCGGACATCGAGCCCGGAATCGGCGCAACGGGCGCGCGCGTCCCTGGCAATGGCTACTCAACGTACACTCGATAGAGACGGAGAGAGATCATCGCGCCGGCCAGCGCTCTGCTCGGCGTTGCGGTACGACAGAAAGGCTCGGCCCCGGCACGTGAGCACCGACGGCATCGATCAGGGACGGCTCGTCGACGCGCTGGCGACCACGGTGACCATCGCGCCGTCGGTACCGGATGCCTGCCAGGCGGCGGTACGGGCGCTGGCCGAGCAACTGCCCGGCACCATCGCCGTACTGCTGGACCTGCGCGGCCGGCTGCGCTGCTTCGGCGCCGCCGGGGCCTGGCAGGTGTTCGACGGGGTGCCGTCCGACGCCGGCGTGATCGGCCGGGTCTTCCGCACCGGCAAGGCCGCCGAGGTCTGCGACGTGCGCGCCGACCCCGACTACATCCCGCTCGACCCGGACGTGCGTACCGAGGTCTGCACGCCGATCGTCGGCCCGCACGGCCCACCGTTCGGCGTCGTCAACATCGAGTCGGCCGAGAGCCCACCGCTCGAGCAGGTACGCGCCGCGCTGGAGCGGACGGCGCAGGTGCTCGGCGAGCGCATCGCCGGACTCGGCGGCCTGCCCGCCGAGAGCGCCGGGCAGCAGCTGCTGCGGCACGCCGTCGAACTGTCCGCCGCCGCCGACGAGCCCGCCGTCCTGCAACGCTGCCTCGCCGCGACGCAGGACATCTCGGGGCTGTCCTCGGCGGCGATCGCCGTCGGCACCGGCAGCGACACCCGGATCCAGGCGGCGCGCGGCCCGCTCGCCGGGCTGCTGGTGATGGCCGACCGGCCGGCGCTCGCACTGCTCGCCGCCCGTACCCGCCGGCACGGCTCCACCTACAGCCTCGGCGACCCGGAAAGCCTGGACGCCCGCGGGTTCGAGTCGCTCACCGAGGCCGGCATCCGGACCATGATCGCGGTACCGATCGGCGGCCGGCACGACGACGGCGGCGTGCTGCTCGCGGTCGACCACCGCGTCGACGTACCCGAGACCGTCACCGTCAGCCTGCTCGAACTGCTCGCCGCCCAGACCCTGGTCTGCCTGGAACGCGTCCGGCTGGTCGGCCAGCTGCGGCTGCGGGCCAGCTCCGACCCGCTCACCGGCCTCGGCCACCACGGCCGCTTCACCGAACGGCTCGCCCGCGCCCAACCCGCCCGAACCGCCGTACTGGCGCTCGACGTCGACCAGTTCAAGGCGGTCAACGACACGTACGGGCACCAGGAGGGCGACCGGCTCCTGGTCGAACTGGTCCGCGCGCTGCAGGCCACCCTGCGCGCCGAGGACGACCTGTACCGGATCGGCGGGGACGAGTTCGCCGCCGTCGTCGAGGTGACCCACGAGACCGAGGCACAGGCCGTCGCCGAACGGCTCGTCGCCGCGGCTCGTCGGGTCGGCCGTACGATCAGCGTCGGCGTCGCCCTGCGCGAGCCCGGCGAAACCGCCGAGAACACGCTGCGGCGGGCCGACGATGCGCTCTACGCCGTCAAGCGCTCCGGCCGGGACGGGGCCAAGCTCGCCGAGTCCGGCGCCGTGTCCCGGCCCCTGATGGTGCTGCCGCCCACGGTCACCGAACCCTAGCCCTGTACGTACCTCTATGCGCTGAGGTACACCCGAAGCGCCGGTGCCCGGCTCGCGTGCGCGCGATGTAAAGCCCACCCCCGTCGGCGCTGGCGCGCTGGTGCTGGCGGTGTAAAGCCCACCTCTGTTCCTTCTTTCACCCCTCGTGGGGGGACCGTGGGGAGCGGGCTTCGCCCCTCCCCACACCCCTCCCCGTCAAGGGGCAGTCGCCCCCTTGACAATCCCCCACCGGAAAACCAGAGACGAGATCCTGACCCCGCCTGGCCCGTTTCGGAACGACGGGGTGTCGGTGCGGCCTACCCATCGCCGCCGAGCCCGCCACGACAAACCAAACCCCCCACCCGTCTGTGGGCCGCCGGGACACGAAGCGACGCGTTGCGAGGCGGGCGTTGGCGTGATGGACATGCCGGGCCGGGCCCCGGTCTTCTTCGACGGGCACTGGGCGTCGAGGGGCATCGTCACCGGGATGGGTAAGGGGATGGCCAAGGGGAATCCCCTTGGCGGGGAAGGAGCGCGAGGAGGGGGCGAAGCCCTCTCCTCGCATTCCCCCACGCGGGGTCAAAGCGTGAACAGAGGTGGCCTTTACACCCGCACGCCGAGCGGCGCCGCGGCAGAGCGGGCGTTGGCGCCAGAAACCCGGGGGTCAGCGGGGGGAGGTGGTGATGCCGGTGGCGGTGGTCCAGATGATGAGCAGGGGGAGGGCGACGATGGCCGCCTGGGCGGGGAGGGGCAGGAGGAAGGCGTAGCCCACGGCGCAGACGGTCATGGAGACGGCGACGGCAGCGCCCAGCCAGGCGACCCAGCGGGGCAGGCCCCGGCCGGCAAGCGCGACGCCGATCGCGGCCATGACACCGAGCAGCGCCATCTTCACCCCGTCGACCCGGCTGATGGTGTCGAACAGGAGGCCGGCGGTGGCGGTGTTGCCGCGGGGCGCGTCCCAGAGGGTGAGGTGCAGGCCGAGCCCGCACATGACGAGGGAGAGCAGGGCGGCGACGAGGCCGGTACCGGCGAGGGCACGGCCGGTGCGGGAGCGGGCGCGCCGCGCGACGGCGACCGCGACGATCGCGATGCCGATCGCGGGCAGCCCCTCGGTCAGCAGGTACTGGGCGGTCTGCGCGACGGTGTGGCCGGACAGGTCGGCGATCACCTGGGTACCGGTGGCGTGCGGGTCGGTGGACACCGGCGACACGGACAGCCCGGCCACCCAGGACAGGGCGAAGCCGATGCCGGCGAGGGCGGGCACCGTGCCGAGGCTGCGATACCAGGGACGGGCGACGGGAAGGGCGCGGCTGCTCACGAGGACTCCTTGGTTAGTGTTGATAGCTTTAAAGCTAATAGCATTAGCCAAGAAGGGCAAGAGGGTTCAGCGGACGAGGCGGGCGGCCACCCGGCGCGCCAGGGCGGTCGCGTCGTCCGGCTGATCGGGCAGCGCACCCGCGTTGTACAGCGAGGTGAGTCCGTGCACCAGCGCCCAGCCGGCCAGGCCGGTGGTCGCGGCGTCCGCGTCGACGGTGGCGGCGCCGGAGTAGAGCAGGTCGGAGGCGCGGTTCTGGGCGGCGACGAGGTCGGGGTCGTCTCCGTGGTACAGGTCGGGGCGGAACATCACCTCGAAGTGGCCGCGGTGCCGGGTGCCGAACCGTACGTAGGCCACGCCACGCTCCAGGAAGTTCTCGCCGGCATCGGTCAACGCCTCGGCCAGTAGCCGGAAGCCGTCCGTCGCGAGCGCGGTGAGCAGGCCGGCCCGGTCACCGAAGTGGTGGGCCGGCGCGGCGTGTGAGACGCCGGCTCGTCGGGCCAGGTCGCGCAGGCTCAGGGTGGCGAGGCCGCCGGCCTCGATCGTCTCGACGGCGGCGGCGAGGATCGCCTCCCGCAACTGTCCGTGGTGGTACGCCATGCGGCCCACTCTAGCCGCGATCTAGCCATTGACAAGATGCGGTCCTCCGGGCAATCTAGCCAGTGACAAGATTTCAGGAGGGCCAGATGACCGCCATGACCGAACGACCCACGTCCGGCACCGAGCGACCCACGTCCGGTACCCCGCGAGCAACGTCCGGGTCCGTCGCGGCGGGGCGGCCGCCGCGCGCGCTCCGGTTCGTGCTGGGCAACATCACGCTCACCGCGCTCGTCGTCGGCGCCTTCGGTACCGCCGCGCTCGGCCTCGCCGTGCCGGCTCTCGACGGCTGGCGCACCCCGGTACGGGCGGGGCTGGCACTGCTGTTCCTCGTCGCGGCGTCCGGCCGGCTGGGCCCGCCGCGCGCCGCGCTGGTCGCGATGGTCCCGCCGCGGCTGCCCCGGCCGGCCCTGCTCGTCGGGCTGACCGGCGTACTGGAGGCGCTCGGTGCGGTCGGTCTGCTGGTGCCGTCGACCGACCGGCTCGCCGCGGCCTGCCTCGGCCTGCTGCTGCTCGCGGTGTTCCCGGCGAACGCGCACGCCGCCCGGCGCCGTGTCGGGCTGCACACCCCGCTGCTGCCCCGAACCCTCGAGCAGCTGCTCTACCTGGCCTGCTGCGTGGCCGTGGCGATCATCGGCTAGATTTTGGACTCGGTTTGTTTTTGCATCGAGTCTGATTTAGGCTTCGTGGCATGACCGGGCTCCGAGAGCGGAAGAAGGCGCAGACGCGCCACCGTATCACCGAGGCCGCGCTCCGGCTGTTCGCCGAGCGCGGCTTCGACGCCGTCACCATGACCGAGATCGCCGCCGCCGCCGACGTCTCCCGGGCCAGCCTGTTCGGCTACTTCCCGACCAAGGAGTCGCTGGTCGTCCAGGATGTCGGCGACGACGACCTGGCCGCGGTGGTCCGCGACCGCCCGGCCGGGCAGGACCCGGTCGCCGCGCTCCGCGGCCACTACCGGGTCGTCGCGGCCGAGGCGCCGACCGGTGCCGAGATCGAGGGCCTGCTCGCCCGCATCCGGGTGATCGTCGACAACCCGAAGCTCGGCGCCGCGGCGCACACCCTGCGCCACCGCCAGCGCGCCGCGCTGACCGCCGCTCTCGCCCCGGCGTACGGGGAGCGGGCCGCGGAGCTGGTCGCCGGGCAGATCGCCGCGGCAGCGCTGACGATCCAGGAGGCGTACTTCCGGCGGCTGGCCGACGGCGTCGCGCCGGGCGAGGCGGCGCGGGCCCTCGCCGCCGACGTCGAGCTCGCCTTCGACCTGCTCGCCCGTGGTACCCGCGCGCTCACCGACACCGACGCCCCGGTGCCGGGCGACGGACCGATCCGAGGAGGCGCGTGATGGACGGCCGGGGGATCAACTACGACACCGGGTTCCTGCCCGGGCTGGCCAGCCGTCCCGGGTACGACCGTGACGCGGTGCGGCGCGACATGGACACGATCGTCGATCGCCTGCACTGCGACACGGTGCGCATCTCCGGCGGTGACCTGGAACGGCTCGACGTCGCGGCCGAGGCGGCGGCCGAACGCGGCCTGCGGGTCTGGTACTGCCCGTTCCCGGTCGACCTGCCGCCGGAGCGGATGACGGAGCTGTTCGTCGACGGCGCGACCCGGGCCGAACGGCTGCGCCGGCGCGGCGCCGAGGTGGTGTACCTGACCGGCTGCGAGCTGAGCCTGTTCGCCACCGGCTTCCTGCCCGGCGACACCTACCGTGACCGGCTGGCCGCGATCGCCGCCGCCGACCTCGACTGGTGGCTGTCGCTCGGCCCGGTCACCGAGCGGGTCAACGAGTTCCTGGCGGCGACCGTCGCCCGGGTCCGGGCCGTCTTCGGGGGCGCGGTCAGCTACGCCTCCGGCCCGTGGGAGGCGGTCGACTGGGCGCCGTACGACCTCGTCGGGGTCGACGCCTACCGCGCCGCGCACAACGCCGAGAGCTACCGCGAGCTGCTCCAGGAGCAGTTCCGGCACGGCAAGCCGGTGGCGGTCACCGAGTTCGGCACCTGCCCGTACCGGGGCGCCGGGGATCGCGGCGGCACCGCCTGGCAGGTACCCGACGGCGCGGAGCGCGACGAGCAGGAACAGGTGCGGTACCTCACCGAGCTGCTGGACGTGTTCGAGGCGGCGGGCGTGCACACCGCGCTCTGGTTCACCTTCGCCGACTTCCTGCGCACCGGCGACGCCGACCTCGGCTCGTACGGCGTGGTCGGCGTCGGCCCCGACGGGGTGCGGACCCCGCGGGCGGTGTTCGCCGCGATGGCCGACCGCTACCGGCACTGACCGCCGCCGGGCGCCCGCGTCAGCCTGGCCCGCCGGCGGCACCGACCGCCGGCGGGCGCCCGCGTCAGCGAGGTCCGGCGCGACGTGGCTGCCGGGGGTCGTGCGTCAGTCTGGCTCGGCGTGACGCCGGCTGCCGGCGGGTACGTGCGTCAGTGTGGTTCGGCGGCGATCAGTTCGGCGATCTGGACGGTGTTGAGCGCGGCGCCCTTGCGCAGGTTGTCGCCGACCAGGAACAGGTCGAGCGCGCGCGGGTCGTCCAGCGCCCGGCGGACCCGGCCGGCCCAGGTCGGGTCGGTACCGACGGCGTCGGCCGGGGTCGGGAACTCGCCCTCGGCCGGGTCGTCCACCAGCACCACACCCGGCGCCTGTTTGATGATCTCCTGCGCGTCGTCGGCGGAGACCTCGGCGCCGAACACCGCGTGCACCGTGACCGAGTGCCCGGTCACCACCGGGACCCGGACGCAGGTGGCGGACACCTTCAGGTCGGGCAGGCCGAGGATCTTGCGGGACTCGTTGCGCAGCTTCAGCTCCTCCGACGACCAGCCGTGGTCGCGCAGCGAACCCGCCCACGGCACCACGTTCAGCGCCAGCGGCGCCGGGAACGGGCCGAGCTCGTCGCCGACGGTGCGCCGCACGTCGCCGGCCCGGGTCCCGACGGTACGGTCCCCGGACACCTTGGTGACCTGGTCGTGCAGCGTGTCGATGCCCGACTGGCCGGCGCCGGACGCGGCCTGGTAGGTGGAGATGATCAGCTCGCGCAGCCCGTACTCCCGGTGCAGTGCACCGATCGCCACGATCATCGCCAGCGTGGTGCAGTTCGGGTTCGCGACGATGTGCTTGCCGCGGTCCCGGATCCGCTCCGGGTTCACCTCCGGTACGACCAGCGGGACGTCCGCGTCGAGCCGGAACGCGGCGGAGTTGTCCACCACCGTCACGCCGTGCTCGACCGCGATCGGTACCCATTCGGCGGCGACGTCGTCGGGCACGTCGAACAGCGCCACGTCGACGCCGTCGAACGCCTCCGGGGCGAGTTCTCGTACCGTCAGCTGCTCGCCGCGGACCGGCAGGGTCCGGCCGGCCGACCGCGCGGAGGCGATCAGCCGGATCTCACCCCAGACGTTCTTGCGCGACGACAGCAGCTCGCACACCACCCGGCCCACCGCGCCGGTGGCGCCGACGACCGCCAGGCACGGCGCCGGCGCGGCGCCTCTCGCCGGCTCGTTCGAGGCCACCGCCGATCACCGACCGGTACCGGCGTAGACCACCGCTTCCTCGTCGCCGCCGAGGTCGAACGCCTCGTGCAGCGCGCGGACCGCCTCGTCCAGGTCGGTGTCGCGGCACACCACGGAGACCCGGATCTCCGAGGTGGAGATCATCTCGATGTTGACGCCGGCCTCGGACAGCGCCCGGAAGAACGTCGCGGCGACGCCCGGGTTGGACCGCATCCCGGCGCCGACCAGCGACACCTTGCCGATGTGGTCGTCGAACAGCAGGCCCTCGAAGCCGATCTCGCCCTGCGTCTTCTGCAGCGCGGTCATCGCGGCCGCGCCGTCGGTCTTCGGCAGCGTGAACGAGATGTCGGTGCGGCCGGTGGCCTTGGTCGACACGTTCTGCACGATCATGTCGATGTTGATCTCGGCGTCGGTGACGACCTGGAAGATCTTGGCCGCCCGGCCGGGCTCGTCCGGCACCGACAGGACGGTGATCTTGGCTTCGCTGCGGTCGTGCGCGACCCCTGAGATCAGTGCCTGTTCCACGGGAAGATCCTCCATCGAGCCGGCGACGATCGTGCCGGGCTTGGTCGAGTACGACGAGCGGACATGGATCGGCATGTTGAACCGGCGGGCGTATTCCACGGCGCGCAGGTGCAGCACCTTCGCCCCGGACGCGGCCAGCTCCAGCATCTCCTCGTACGTCACGGTATCGAGCTTGTGCGCGGTCGGCACGATGCGCGGGTCGGCGGTGAACACGCCGTCCACGTCGGTGTAGATCTCGCACTGGTCGGCGTGCATCGCGGCGGCCAGCGCCACCGCGGTGGTGTCCGAACCGCCCCGGCCGAGGGTGGTGATGTCCTTGGTGTCCTGCGCGATGCCCTGGAACCCGGCCAGGATCGCGACCGCACCCTCGTCGATCGCGCTCTGCAGCCGGCCCGGGGTCACGTCGATGATCCGCGCCTTGCCGTGCGACGAGGTGGTGATCACGCCGGCCTGGGAACCGGTGAACGAGCGCGCCTCGTACCCGAGGTTGTGGATCGCCATCGCGAGCAGCGCCATCGAGATGCGCTCGCCGGAGGTGAGCAGCATGTCCAGCTCGCGGCCGGGCGGCAGCGGGGACACCTGGTGGGCCAGGTCGAGGAGGTCGTCGGTGGTGTCGCCCATCGCGGAGACCACGACCGCCACGTCGTCGCCGGCTTTGCGGGCCGAGACGATGCGCTCGGCTACCCGCTTGATCCGCTCCGCGTCGGCGACCGATGAGCCGCCGTACTTCTGGACGACGAGTGTCACACCTACCCCTTCTGCGAGGGTGCCCGGATGGCCCTCAGGTCGATCTGGCGCTGCCAGGGTACCGGCCGGGCAGGTTGCGGCCACCCCACGTCCCAGCATGCGATGAATCGCTCACACGCGGTACGGCCGGTGCAGGTTCCGGAATTCCGTGCTCCGGGTGACCGGGGACGCGCCCTGCGTGGCCTCCCCAAGATCCGTGCGCCGGCCACCCACAATGACCGGGTGCGTACTCGGACCGCAGCACTGATGCCCGTACTGCTCGTCGCCGCATCGGCGGCGCTGACCGGTTGCGGCGGCGGGGCGAAGGCACCGGCACCGACCGGGTCGCCGACCCCGGCCGCGCACGACGAGGGCAGCCCGGCCGACCGGCTCGCCGGCCTGGTCGCGGCCGCCGCCGACAAGCGGTACGTGGCCCGCTACGAGTACTCGCCGGGTGGCCGGAAGACGACCTCGACGATCACCGTGACGCTGGCCACCAACGGTTCCTGGCGCTTCGACGTACCCGAGGGTGGGCTCGGCGGCGGCACCGACGTGGCGGTCGCCGGCAACGCCGCCGGGGTGTACCAGTGCGGGCTCGGCGACCCGAAGTCCTGCGCCCGGGTGGCCGGCAAGGGCGGTTCGGTGCCGGCGAAGTACGACCCGAAGATCGAGCGGCTCTGGCTGTCCTGGCTGGGGATCCTGGGCGACCGCAGCGAGGCGCTGTCGATCGACTCGGCGAAGAACCCGACCGGGGTGCCCGGCTCCTGCTTCTCGGTCGAGCCGACCGCGGCGTCGCTGTCCTCGCCGGTCCCGTCCGGCACGTACTGCCTGGCCGACGACGGTGTGGTCACCGGTGCCCGGTTGAGCATCGGCTCGCTGACGCTGGTCGGTTCGGCCGCCGCGGCGCCGAAGTCGGTCAGGCTGCCCGGCCCGGTGGCCGCCGGCGGTGCGGTCCCGACGACCTCCCCGTCCCCGTCTCGGACGCCCTCCGCCTCCGCGTCCGGTTCCGCCTCGGCCTCGCCGTCCGCAGCCCGCTGATCCCCGCCCGGCACCGCCGCTGCACCACCACTCGCACCGGCCAGCCGCTAGTACCGTGCCGTCCCACGCCGCGCCGGTAGCCCCACCGTCTCGCCGGTGGTCCCACCGTGCCGATCCTCTCCGTCTCGCCGGCAATACCGCGCCATCCCACCGTCTCACCAGCGCACCCAGGCGCCGGCCCGCGTCCAGCGGCCCGGCGCCGCTACGATGGGCCGCGGCAACGGGGCCGGCCGGCCCCGCACCGAACGCAGGGCCGAAGGAGATTTTGTGAGCGTCGCACTCGTGACCGGCTCGGCCGGCCTGATCGGTTCGGAGTCGGTACGGCACTTCGCCAAGCTGGGCCTGACCGTGGTCGGCATCGACAACGACATGCGCGGCTACTTCTTCGGCGCGGACGGCTCGACCGCCTGGCAGGTGGAGCAGCTGAAGTCCGAGCTGGGCGGCTCCTACGAGCACCACAGCATCGACATCCGGGACCGGGACGCGGTCGCGGCGCTGTTCACCCGGTACGGCAGGGACATCGCGGTGGTGATCCACACCGCGGCGCAGCCCAGCCACGACTGGGCCGCGAAGGAGCCGTTCACCGACTTCGACGTGAACGCGGTCGGCACCCTGAACCTGCTGGAGAACACCCGGCTGCACGCACCCGAGGCACCGTTCATCTTCACCTCCACCAACAAGGTGTACGGCGACACCCCGAACCGGCTGCCGCTGGTCGAGCAGGAGACGCGGTACGAGCTGGATCCCGCGCACACCTACTACGAGGGCATCCGCGAGGACATGTCCATCGACCACTCGCTGCACTCGATCTTCGGCGTCTCCAAGGTCGCCGCGGACGTGCTGGTGCAGGAGTACGGCCGCTACTTCGACCTGAAGACCGCGGCGTTCCGCGGCGGCACGTTGACCGGCCCGGCGCACTCCGCCGCCGAGCTGCACGGCTTCCTCGCCTACCTGATGCGCTGCAACATGGAGCGCCGCGTCTACACGATCTACGGGTACAAGGGAAAGATGGTGCGGGACGCGATCCACAGCAACGACGTGGTGACCGCGTTCGAGGCGTTCTTCCGCGCGCCGCGGGTCGGCGAGGTGTACAACCTGGGCGGCGGCCGGCAGTCCAACTGCTCGCACCTGGAAGCCTTCACGCTCGCCGAGGAGATCTCCGGCATCGAGATGCGGCACGTGTACGACGAGACCGCGCGTACCGGGGACCACCAGTGGTACGTCAGCGACATGGGCCGGTTCCGCGAGCACTACCCGGACTGGAAGCAGCAGTACGACGTGCCGGCGATCCTGCGCGAGATGTACGAGGCGAACGCCGAGCGTTGGACGCCGCAGGCGTGACGCGGCGGTACCGGTGAGGGGCGGCAGGTCGTGATCGATCGGGGCAAGGGCAACGTGCTCGGCGTCTGCGTGGACGCCATGGACTACGAGGCCGCGACCGACAAGGTGCTTGCCGCGGCGCGCGAGGCGCGGCCGCTGGCGCTGACCGCGCTCGCCGTGCACGGCGTGATGACCGGGGTGCAGGACAAGGCGCACGAGGCCCGGCTCAACTCGTTCGACGTGGTCACGCCGGACGGGCAGCCGGTGCGCTGGGCGCTGAACCTGCTGCACAAGGCGCAGCTGCCGGACCGCACGTACGGCCCGACGCTGACCCTCAAGGTGGTCGAGCGGTGCGCCGCCGAGGGGTTGCCGATCTACCTGTACGGGTCGACCCAGCCGGTGCTGGACAGGCTGTCCGCGGCGCTGACCACGCAGTTTCCCGGGCTCAAGATCGCCGGCGCGGAGCCGTCCAAGTTCCGCTCCGCGCAGCCGGGTGAGCCGGCCGAGATCGCCCGCCGGATCGCCGATTCCGGCGCCCGCGTCGTTCTGGTCGGGCTGGGCTGCCCGCGCCAGGAGGTGTTCGTGCACGCGATGCGGCCGCTGCTGTCGATGCCGCTGCTCGCGGTCGGCGCCGCGTTCGACTACCACGCCGGCGACCTGCGCAAGCCGCCGCCGTGGATGCAGCAGCGCGGGCTGGAATGGTTGTGGCGCTTGGGGTTGGAGCCGAAGCGGCTGTGGCGCCGCTACCTGATCCTCAACCCCGCCTACCTGGCCCGGCTCGGCGCCCAGGCCAGCCACCTCTGGCGGGCCTGCCCGGCCGAACCCACCACCACCCCCGCCGACACCTTCGCCGTCTGACCCGCCGGCTTTCTCAGCCCAGGCCGAACGCGGACACGCTCGCGGTTTCCCCAGCCGGGCTGTCGCGATCAGGCGGCCCACTGGGTACGGGCCAGGTCGAGCAGGGCGGTGAGGGCGGGGGTCGGGGAGCGGCGGGCGAGCCGGACCGCCTGGGTGTGCAGGACGGGTGCGTCCGCGTCCGGCTGCCAGGAGAGCGTGACGAGGTCGCCGCGGCGCAGCTCGCCGGCAACCGCGACGGCGGGCAGCATCGCCACGCCGAGGCCCGCGACCGCGCACTGCTTGACCGCCTCCAGGCTGACGAACTCGGCCAGTACCGGCGGGGCGACGCCGGCGGCGCGCAGCTGCCGGTCGAACACCTCCCGGTGCGCGCAGCCCTCCTCGACCTGGATCAACGGCTGGTCGGCGAGATCGGCCGGGGTCACCGAGGGCGCGCTGGCGAGCGCGTGGTCGGGGGCGGCGACCAGCAGCAGCGGCTCGGCCGCGAGCGGCTCCACGGCGAGCCCGGTGCCGGCGATCGGCTCCTCCAGCAGCAGCGCCGCATCCAGCCGGGCCGCGGACAGGTCGGCGAGCAGCTCGGTCCGCGACGCGGGCCGGAACACCACCCGCAGCCGCGGATGCCGGTCGGCGAGGGCGCGCAGCACGTGCGGCAGCCGGTACGCGCAGAGGGTTTCGGCGGCGCCGATCCGCAGGGTGCCGACGAGCTCGCCGTCGCCGGCCGAGAGGGCGCGCAGCTCGGCGCCGGCGTCGTCGGCGAGCCGGAGGATGCGGTCCGCGTACTCGACCAGCCGGCGACCGGCGTCGGTGATCACGATGCGCCGGCCGAGCCGCTCGAACAGCGGCGCGCCGACCTCGTGTTCCAGCGTCTTGATCTGCGCGGTGACGTTGGACTGCACGTACCCGAGGTCGGCGGCGGCGCGGGTGAAGCTGCCGGTGGCGGCGACCGCCCGGAAGGTGCGTAGCAGGCGAAGCTCCATGTATCAACAGTAGCGATGGGTCACATCAGCAACATTCGTTTGACGTGATGGATGCTGCGCCCTTAGACAGGAAGCGTGTCCGTCACCTGCGAGCCCGTCGCCGCCCCCACCCGGAGCGGCTTCCCGGCCCTGCTCGTCGCCACCGTCGGCGCCTTCGCCAACTACGCGGTACTGCTGCCGGTGGTCACCGCGTGGGCCGCGCGCGGCGGCGCCAGCCCGGCCGGCGCCGGCGCCACCACCAGTGTGTTCATGCTCACCACCGTGCTCACCCAGGCGCTGGTACCGCTGCTCGGCCGGCGCGTCGGCTACCACGCCACGTTCGCCGCCGGCGTGGCGGTCATGGTGCCGCCGACCATCGGGTACGCGCTGACCGACGCGATGGCGCCGCTGATCGCGGTGTCCGCGCTGCGCGGCATCGGGTTCGGTTTGCTCACCGTCTCCGGCAGCGCGCTGGTCGCCGAACTCGCGCCACCCGGGCGCCGCGGCCGGGCCAGCGGTGCGTACGGGCTGGCCGTCGCGCTGCCCAACGTCGCGCTGGTGCCGGTCGCCGTCGCCGGGGTCGACCTGGTCGGCTACCCGGCGCTGTTCGTCGCGAGCACCGTCGTGCCGCTCGCCGCCGGTGCGGCGATCCTCGCCATCCGCCGCACCCAGGCGCCGCCACCACCCGCCGACACCGGCCGGCCGCCGCTCGCCGCGATCGCCGGGCCGGTCGCGGTGATGCTGCCGATCGCCGTCGTTGCCACCGGCATCATCACGTTCGCGCCGCTGTCGGTACCGGCGGCCTCCGCCGCGGTGCTCGCCGTCTTCGGCGCCGCCGCGCTGGCCGCCCGGTGGGGCGCCGGGCAACTCGCCGACCGCGTGCCCGGAACCGCCACCGTGCGGGCGATCCTGCCGGTCGCGGTGGTCACCGCCGCGGCCGGGCTGGCGCTCGTCGGCCTCGGCGGGCACGTCGGTACCGGCCCGGGTACCGCGGCGGCCCTGCTCGGCGCGCTGCTGCTCGGCGCCGGGTTCGGCGCCGCCCAGAACCAGACCCTGGTCCTGCTGTTCGACCGGGCCGGCGCCGGCCGGCACGGCACCGCCAGCGCCGTCTGGAACATGTCGCTGGACGCCGGTACCGGCGTCGGGGGCATCCTGCTCGGCGGCCTCGCCACCCACGCCGGCTTCGCCGTCGCCTTCGTGCTCACCGCCGCGGCCCTGCTGGCCGGCTGCCTCCCGGTCGCCCTCCGCACCGCCGCCCGGTGACCGCCGTCAGGGTCGGCCCAGCCGCCCGGGGTTCGTCAGGGTCGGACGAGCGGGACGGTGGCTGCGTGCCGGGCCTGCGTGTCGGCGTCCCAGTCGCCGGTGCAGTAGACCGACAGGGCGCTGATCGCGCCGCCGGTGACCTCGGCCCGGGCCATCTCCCGGCAGTACCAGTCCTGGCCGTCGGCGGTCCAGCGTTCCTCCCACTCGACCACGAAACCGGTCGGGGTCGGGTCGACCCGGTGCCGCGGCACGGTACCGGGGGACGGGTGCAGCCGCCGCCGCAACGCGACGAGCGTGTCGGCCCCGTCGGCCTGCTGCCGCCACTGCGGGACGCTGAGGTCGAGGAACGCGTCCGGGGCGAACAGCCCGGCCGGTGCCTGTCCGGTCGCGAAGAACCGCAGCAGGGCGCCGGCCAGGTCGGTGCCCGCGACGGTCATGACGACGCCGCCCGGGACGCGGCCAGGTTCGCCTCGAGGACCCGCATCGTCGCGGCGAGGTCCGCCGTCGGCGTGAACTCGACGATCTCGGTGCCGGCGGTCAGCAGCGGCAGATGCCCCGGCGCGCCGTAGTACGCATCGCCCGCGCGGTAGGTCTCCTCGTGGTCGGGGTAGCGGAACACCAGGGAGCCGTGCAGCACCACACCCCAGTGCGGTGCCTGGCACCGGTCGTCCGGCAGCCCGTGGAACAGCGGTGCCGGGTCCATGTCCTGCTTCATCGTCTCGAAGCCGACCGTGTACGGGCCGAGTTCGACGTACCGGCCCTCGATGACCGGTTCGTCCACCGACACGGGCGCCTCGTTCTTGTTCGTGCGTGGCATTGGTCTGGCCTCCTCGGATCGGGTCGGGTCGAAGCCCGCGGATCGGGACCTCGCCGAAGCCCGGAGTGCTGTCACCCGAAGGGCGTGAGATCCGGTCGCACGGTGTCAGAACCGGCGGGTGACCTGCCAGCGCACCGGATGCTCCGGCTCGTACACGCAGAACGTCCCGGTGTGCACGGCGCCCCGCAGGTGCCGGCCGAGTGGTGGATGGGCGGCCTCGATGTGCCGGATCGCGTCGCGGATCCGGCCGGTGACCGCCGTCCTGGCCCGTTCGGTCGGCGACCCCGGACGTCGCCGGCGGCCGCCCAGCCCGTACGCGGTGGTGAGCTGCTCGACCAGCGCGTCGCGCTCGGCCCGCTGCCGGGCGGCGCGTTCCGGGTCGGCCGGGTCGGCGAGTTCCTCCTCCAGCTCGGCCAACCGCTGCCGGTACGCCCGGCGGGCGGTGGCGTCGAGCGCCTCGCCCAGGTCGCCCTCGACCCCGCCCGGTGCGTCGCCGGTCGCCGGGCGGCGGGTGTACGCGGTGGCCAGGTCGAGCGCGGCGACCGGCCGGCCGGGCCGGGCGAGCAGTGTCGCCAGGTCGCGCAGGCCCTTGGCGTCCCGCAGCCGCACCTGCCGCCCCTCGTACCCCAGGGTCCAGACCTCGCCGTCGGATCGGAACACCGGATCCGGCCCGGCACCTTCGGCCGCCAGCCCGAGTGCGCGGTACTGCCGGTCGGCGGCGGCGAGCCGGCCCCCGTCGCCGAGGGCCCGGCCGGCGTCCCGGCACACCTCGGCGGCCAGCAGCGTCGCGCCGACGTCCACGCAGGCCCGCTCGGCGGCGGCGAAGTGGGTCGCGGCACCGGCCCGGTCCCCGCGGGCGGCGGCGAGCAGGCCCAGGTGCCGATCGACCGGGCCACGCACCGCGGCGCCGATCCCCTCCACCACCCACATCCCCGCGTAGCCGGCGAGTGCCCGGTACGCCGGGTCGGCGACCGGGTGCGAACCGACCACGCCGACCGTCTCGGCGACCTGGGCCAGCATCGGCAACCACTCCGAGTCCCGGGGCGCGGACGGCAGCCGCGGCGCCACCGCGTCCAGCCGGGCGCGCGCCGCGTCGACCCGGCCGGTCTGCGCGAGGATCAGCGCCAGCGTCACGTACGGCCAGACCGTGCCGAACTGGTCCGGGTCCAGGCCGGCGCCGAGTTCGGCCACCCCGTCCCGGTCGCCGGTCGCCGCGAGCAGGCACCAGCGCTGGGTGCGGGTCAGGACGGCCGCGTTCCGGCTGCCGGCCCGGTCACCGAGCGCGCAGGCGTCCGCCAGCAGCGCGGCGCAGTCGGCGGTGCGGCCCTCCATCAGCGCCCGCATGCCACGCCACAGCGGCACGTACCACAGGTAGAGCGGTCGGCCGAGCCGTTCCGCCGTGGTGCGGAAGGCGAGCGCCTCGGCGTCGGCCGCGTCGACGTCCCCGCCCTCCAGGTACCCGACCAGGCGGAGCCGGCGGGCCAGCAGCTCCAGCGGCGGATCGCCGAGCTGTACCGCGAGTGCCAGCATCGCGGTCGCGTCGGCGATCCGGGCCACCCGGTGGTCCGGCCCGGCGTGCGCGTCGCACCGCGCCGACAGTGCGTACGCGCAGGCGCCGGCGTCGCCGCTCGCGCGGGCGTCCCGGACCGCCTCGGCGGCGAGCGCGGACCGTTCGGCGTCCCCGGCCAGTACCGACGAGGCGACCGACAGCCGCGCGGTCACCAGCGCGCGCAGCGGCGTTGCGGCGGGCAGCGCGGCGCGGGCCTCGGTGAGCAACTCCAGCTGCGTCCCGTCCAGCATCGTCACCTCGAACCCGGCCGTACCGGAGCCGAGACCGAGCGCCGCGGCTGCGAGCAGGTCGGGCCGGCGCAGCGCGCGGGCCCGCACCGCCGCGTCGAGGTACCCGGCCCGTGAGCCGTCCGGGTCACCCGCCGCGGCGCGGGCCTCGGCCCGGGCGAGCAGGATCGAGACCCGGTCCGTGTCGTCGCCGGACAGCGCCAGGGCCCGCTCGTACCAGCCCGTCGCGTCGGCGTATCCGAGGCGCCCGGCGGCGCGGTCGCCCGCCTGGCGGGCGAGTTCGGCGGCGCGCGCCCGGTACGCGGGGCCGGCACGCGCGAGGTGCCGCGCGGCCGCGGCGACGTCGGTACCGCGGTCGGCGAGCACCGTGCCGGCCCGGGCGTGCAGGACGGCCCGGTCGGCCGCGGGCACCCCGTCGTACACCGCATCGCGGACGATCTCGTGCGCGAACCCGACCGTGCCGTCGGCCGCCTCGGTGAGCAGCCCGGCGTCGAGCACGGCGCCGAGACCACCCCGGAATCCCTCGGCGGGCGCGACGGCGGCGAGCACGTCGGTACCGATCGGCGTGCCGAGCACCGCCGCGGCCGCGACCACCGGCCGCGCCGCCGGCGGCAGGGCCGCGACCCGGTCGTCGACCAGCGCCCGTACCGACATCGGCAGCGTGTCGGTGCGTGGCGCGCGCAGCAGCTCGGTGACGAACAGGGCGTTCCCGGCGGTACGGGCCAGCACGGCGGCGACGCGACCGTGGTCGTCGGCCGCCCCCGCGTACCGCAGCAGGGCCGCGATCGCGCCGCCGTCGAGCGGTTCGACCGGCACCGCGGTACCGGCGCGCAGCAGCCGGGCGCGCGCGGCCAGGTGCCCGTGCCAGTCGACGTCGGCCGGCCGCGCCGTCGCGATCACCAGTACCGGCAGCTCCGGGACCGTCAGCGCCAGCTCGGTGAGCAGCCGCAGCGACGGTTCGTCGGCGTCGGACACGTCGTCGAACACCAGCAGCAGCGGGCGCCGGGCGGCCCGCCGGCGTACCAGGGTGGTGACGTCCTCGGCGAGCTGGCGCCCGGCGGTGCCCGGATCGTCGTCCGCCGCCAGCACGAGGTCGGCACCGGAGCGCAGCGCCCGCAGGAACGCGCGGTCGACGCCGGCCGGTTCGGCGTCGTCGGCGGTCAGCGCGCGAACGGTCCGGGTCCACGGCCCGAGCGGTTCGGTACCGGTGCAGGAGACGACGACGGTGCGAAACGCGCGGGCGCCGCGCACGGCCTCCCGGGCGAGGCGGGTCTTCCCGGCGCCGGGCTCACCGGTGAGTACGACGAGACCGCCGTGCCCGGCCGCGGCCGCGTCCCGCGCGCGGTCCAGCCAGGCCCGCGCGGCATCCCGCCCCACCAGCGGAAACTCTCCGACCGGCATACCCCTCGATGGTGCCAGGAATCCGCAGCGCGCGGCTCGGTCGTCCGGTCGCCCGGCCAGGTACGCGCGGGCCGACCCGACCACCCGAGCGGCCGCAACGCCCAGCCCTGCCCCGAGGCGGAGACCCGGGCCCGAGGTCGCGAACGGGACGAATCGGTCGCGGGTCCACCCGGGAGTGCGCCGATCGTCGAGCACCGGGTCGGCGCCGGGTCAGACCTCGACGACGACCGCGATGCCCTGGCCCACCCCGATGCAGGCGGCGGCAACGCCGAGGCCGCCGCCCCGGCGGCGGACCTCGCGGCACACGTCCACCATGACCCGGGCCGCGGACGCCCCCAGCGGATGGCCCATCGCGATCGCACCACCGTTCGGATTGACCCGGTCCCGCGGAATGCCCGGCAGCTCGTGCAGGCAGCTCAGCACCATCGCGGCGAACGCCTCGTTCAGCTCCCAGGCCACGATGTCCGAAGTGGACAGTCCGGTCCGGTCCAGCACGCGCCGGATCGCGGCGACCGGCGCGGTGGAGTACCGGTTCGGTTCGACGCCGACGACGGCGGTCGCCACCAGCCGGCCGAGCGGCGTGACGCCCAGTTCCGCGGCCACCTCGGCGGTACCGACGAACGCGGCGAGCGCGCCGTCGTTGAGCGGCGAGGAGTTGCCGGCGGTGACCGGCCCGTCCGGGGTGAATGCCGGCTTCAGCTTCGCCAGCTTCGCCGCCGAGGTGTCGTCCCGGATGGACTCGTCCCGCCGTACCTGCTCGACCGGCAGCACGTAGTCGTCGTGCAGCCCGCGCTGCCAGGCCGCGGCGGCGAGCTGGTGGCTGCGCAGCGCCCACTCGTCCTGCTCGGCCCGGCCGATGCCGAGTTCGACGGCGACCTGCTCGGCGCAGGCGCCCAGCGACGCCGTCCAGGCGTCGGGGAACGCCGGGTTGACCATCCGCCAGCCGAGCCGGGTCGGGTGCAGCTGCATCGTCCGCGGCAGCGCCTCGTCCGGCGCCGGCAGCACGTACGGGGCGCGGCTCATGCTCTCGACCCCGCCGGCGACGACCAGCCGGGCGTCGCCGACCGCGACCGCGCGGCCGGCCTGCACGATCGCCTCGCCGCCGGAACCGCACAACCGGTTGACCGTACTGCCGGGCACGGTCACCGGCAGCCCGGCGAGCAGCGCCGCCATCCGGGCCACGTTGCGGTTGTCCTCGCCGGCGCCGTTCGCGTCGCCGAGGATCACGTCGTCGATGGTCGCCGGGTCGAGGCCGCGATGGCGGCGGACCAGCTCGGCGAGGGGCAGGGCGGCAAGATCGTCGGTCCGGATCCCGGACAGGCCGCCGCGGTAGCGCCCGAACGGGGTGCGTACCGCGTCGATGAGGTAGGCATCCACGCCGGCGAATCTACCGGCGCGGGCCGGGGCTGGCAGAGTGGGTGGATGCGGAAGATCAGGTGGGGCATCCTCGCCACCGGCGGGATCGCGGCGACGTTCACCGAGGACCTGCTGACGATGCCGGACGCCGAGGTGCTGGCGGTCGGCTCGCGCAGCGTCGAGGCGGCCCGGCGCTTCGCCGACCGGTACGACATCCCCCGCGCGTACGGCAGCTGGGCGGAGCTGGCCGCGGACGCCGACCTGGACGTCGTGTACGTGGCGACGCCGCACAGCGCGCACCACGCCGCCGCGGCGGCCTGCCTGGACGCCGGCCGGGCGGTACTGGTGGAGAAGCCGGCGGCGCTGTCCGCTCCGCAGGCGGAGGACCTGGTGGCACGGGCGCGCTCGGCCGGCGTGCTGTTCGTCGAGGCGATGTGGACGCGCACGCTGCCGGCGGTACGGGAGCTGACCGCGCGGATCGCCGCCGGCGACATCGGTACCCCGCGGGTGGTGTCCGCCGACTTCGGCCTGACCGGGCAGTTCGCGCCGACGCACCGGCTGCGGGACCCGGCGCTGGGCGGCGGCGCGCTGCTCGACCTCGGCGTCTACCCGGTGGCGTTCGCGCAGCTGGTGCTCGGCGAGCCGGCGACGGTGACGGCGACCGGTACCCGTACCGCCGAGGGGGTGGACGAGACGGTCGGGCTGCTGCTGAGCCACGACTCGGGCGCGGTCGCGACGCTGACCTGCTCGATCGTCGCGGACACCCCGCGGGTGGCGGCGGTGTCCGGTGACGCCGGCCGGATCGAGCTGGACCGCGGTTTCTTCGCTCCGCACGGCTTCCGGTTGTACCGGGGTGACCAGGTCGAACAGGTCGCCGCCGCACCGTCCGGGCGCGGGTACGTGCACGAGGCGGCCGAGGTGATGCGCTGCCTGCGGACCGGGGAGACGGAGAGCGCGCTGCTGCCGCTCGCCGACACCCTCGCGGTACTGCGCACCCTGGATGCCGCCCGCGCCCAGCTCGGCGTCCGCTACCCGGCGGAGTGAACGTCCGGGCACCGGCTCGGTGTGCGGGCGGCGGCCCGCTTCTGCGGCTCAACGCACCGGCTGGGTGCGCGAGCGGCGGCGTGCCCCTGCGGCTCAGCGCACCGGCTCGGCGCGCGGCGCGGCGGCCCGCCGCTGCGGCTCAGTGCACCACCAGGTAGCAGGCGTAGTACGTGATCAGCGAGAACAGCGCGGCGGCCGGCAGCGTGAGCACCCAGGCGGTGACGATGTTGCCGGCGACTCCCCAGCGGACCGCGGACAGCCGTTTCGTCGCGCCGACGCCCATGATCGCGGACGTGATCGTGTGCGTCGTGGAGATCGGCGCGCCGAAGCCGATCGCCGCGACGTACAGCACGCTGCTCGCGGTGATCTCGGCCGCGAAGCCCTGCGGCGGGTCGAGGTGGATGATCCGCCGGCCCAGGGTGCGGATCACCCGCCAGCCGCCGGAGAACGTGCCGGCGGCGATGACGATCGCAGTGAGGAAGAACACCCACAGCGGGATCTGGTAGTCGGTCTGCCGGCCACCGACGACGAGCGCGAGGACCACGATGCCCATCGTCTTCGCGGCGTCCTGCATGCCGTGCCCGAGCGACATCGCCGCCGCGGAGAACGGCTGGGCGTACCGGAAGCCCCGGTTCAGCTTGCCCGGCGGCTGGCGCCGGAAGATCCACATGATCCCGATCATCACGAAGTAGCCGAGAACCAGGCCGATCACCGGCGAGATGATCATCGGCACGATGACCTTCTCCAGGATGCCGCCCCACTTGACGCTGCCGTCGATGCCGAGCGTGATCGCCGCCAGGGTGGCGCCGACCTGCCCACCGATCAGCGAGTGCGACGACGACGCGGGCAGGCCGAAGTACCAGGTGATCAGGTTCCAGACGATGGCGCCGATCAGGCCGGCGAACACGACGACCAGGCTGGCCGAGTTCGACGGCAGGCTGACGATGCCCTCGCCGACGGTCGCGGCGACCTTGGCGCCCAGGAACGAGCCGACCACGTTGCCCAGCGCGGCCATGCCGAGCGCGACCCGGGGTCGCAGCGCGCGGGTCGACACGGAGGTCGCGATGGCGTTCGCGGCGTCGTGGAAACCGTTGGTGTAGTTGAAGATCATCGCCGTCACGATCACCACGATCGTGCCGAGCAGTGCGGTGTCCACCGGGTCAGGACTCCTTGGCCGCGATGGTCTCGACCGTGTTGGCGACGTGCTCGAACGCGTCGATCGCCTCTTCCAGGTCGTCCGCGACTTCCTTCATCTTCAGCACGTTGAGCGGCTCGTACTCGCCGGAGAACAGCCGCACGAGCAGCATCCGGTACTGGCGGTCGCCCTCGTTCTCCAGCCGGTTGACCTCGATCCAGTACGGTTCGAGGCCCTTCATGCCCTTGAGCTTCGGCATCGCCTCGGCGGTGAGCCGGGCCAGCTGGTTGAGCGTCTCGATCTGCTCGGCCATCTCCCGGGGCAGCGACGGGATCTCGGACAGCCCGTACAGGTAGACCAGGTTGCCGGCGGACTCCATCGCGTCCATCACGTCGTCCAGCCCGGACCCGAGCCGGTAGATGTCCTCCCGGTCGAACGGGGTGATGAACGTCGAGTTCACCTTGTTGTACAGCGCGTGGGTGACGTCGTCGTTGGCGTGTTCGACCTCCTGCAGGCCCTCCGAGATGGACTGGATCGTCTCGGCGCTGGCGACGACGGTCAGCCCGGTCAGCAGCTCGGCGCCGCGGACCAGGTTCTGGGCCGCCTGGTTGAAGAAGTCGTAGAAGGCGTCCTCGGACGGACGGAGCTTGAATCGCACGGCAACCTCGTCGCGATCGCGGATGGTGTCACGGCGGATGCCGCGAGCCGGAGCCCCTGCCACCGTCGTCGCGACGGCACGCTCCGGCGCCCGGCCGGTCCGATGCTAGGCATGCCCCGAGCTGGCAAAACACCCGCCCACCCCTGGTCGAGACCGGTTCAGTCGGCGTTCACCTCCCGTTCATGTACGTCCCGCAATGCCTATACGACACGCACTTTCGTCGACACGGAAAGTATTCGCGGCGTCCTCAATCGCATACTGCCGCACGAAACCCGTGCGGTCTCGACATTCCGCACACCGAACGAGAGTGGCCCGCGCCGGCGACACGGGGCCGAACACGGCGGCGCGGCGCGGGTTGTGCGACCCGCGCCGCGCCTGGCAACTCGGTTCCGTGTCCGCCGGAGCTGGCCCAGCCCCGGCGGTCGAGAGATCACCCGGAACAGGCTGTACTCGGCCTCGCTCGGTGCGATCTCTAACTCAGCATGACGCCGGAATCGGTGCCGGGCGAGCGGTTTTCCGCCACGCTGGGCGACCTGGCCGGGACCGGCGGCGACCCCGGCGGCGCGACCGCGGCGCCGGCCGGGGCCGGCGGGTCGGTGGCCGCACCGCCGTGGTGGCGGGTCACGAGGGTCAGTACCAGGATCCCGGCGACCGCGGCGAGCAGGCCGGACACCACCAGGGTGCGGTTGATGCCGACCGCGAACGCGCCGCGCAGGGCGTGCGCCGCGGCGTCCCGGGTGGTCGCCGGTACGTGCGCCAGCACCGCCTGGCCCTGGCCGGCGGCGAGCGCCGCCGCCGTGCCGGCCGGCGCCTCCGCCGGCAGCCCCGCGGCCAGCCCGCCGGAGAACACCGCGCCCAGTACGGCGATGCCGAGCGCCTGGCCGAGCTGGCGGAACGTGTTCAGAGCCCCGCCGGCCAGGCCGGCCCGGTGCCGCGGTACCGCGGCCATCACCGCGCTGGACAGCGTCGGCAGCGCGAGCCCCATCCCGACCCCGGCGACCAGCAGCCCCGGGATCAGCCGGGTACCTGCCGCGTCGGCGGTCAGCCGCGCCTCCAGCAGGTCACCGGCGGCGAGGACCAGCAGCCCGACGCCGACCGGCAGCTTCGGCGAGACGCCGTGCAGCAGCCGGCCGGCCAGCGCGGACACCACGAACCCGGCCGCGGACAGCGCCAGCCCGCCGACCAACCCGGCCCGTACCGGGCCATCGCCGAGCATCGACTGCAGCCACAGCGACGTGTACGGCAGGTACCCGAACGCCCCGGCCTGCAGCAGCAGCGCCGCGGCGAGCAGCGCGGTGACCGAGCGGTTCCGGAACAGCGACAGGTCCAGCATCGGTTGCCGCCGCCGCGACTCGACCACCAGGAACACCGCCAGCGACCCCGCCGCCAGCGCGAAGGGGACGAGCGTGCCGGCCGAGGTCCAGCCGTTGGCCGCGCCGCGGATCAGCGCGAACGTCACCGCGCCGGCCGCGACCGAGAAGCCGATCATGCCCGGTACGTCCAGCCGGCCGGCGTGCGGATTGCGCGACTCGGTGAGCAGCCGCGCCGACAGCGCCACCGCGACCACGCACACCGGCACGTTGACCAGGAAGATCGACTGCCAGTTCAGGTACTCGGTGAGCAGCCCGCCGGCGATCGGGCCGGCCGCCGCGGACGCGCCGGACACCGCACCCCAGACGCCGAACGCGATCCCGCGGTCCTTGCCGGCGTAGCTGGCGGTCAGCAGCGCCATCGAGGTGGCGAGCATCGCCGCGCCGCCGACGCCCTGCACCGCGCGCGCCGCGATCAGTACCGGCGCGTTCGGCGCCAGCGCGCTGGCCAGCGACGCCGCGGCGAACACCACCAGGCCGGCCAGGTAGCTGCGGCGCCGCCCGTACCGGTCGGCCAGCGACCCGACCGTCAGCAGCAACGCCGCCAGCACCAGCGCGTACCCGTCGATCACCCACTGCAGTTCGCCGAACGAGGCGTCCAGGTGCTCGCCCATCGTCGGCAGCGCGACCACCACGATCGTCACGTCGATCATCAGCATCAGGTTGCCCAGGCAGACCGCGAGCAACGGCCCCCACTTCCGCATGATCGTTCCTCCCCTTGCGGATTCGTCTCGGCGGCCAGCCTGCGCGGACGGCGGCGGGATTCCCAACCATGGCCGTACCGGTGGCGGAATCCGACACGAACTATGGTCGGACGATGGAATCCGTCGCGCTCGATCGACTCGACCGGCGGCTCGTGCACGCGTTGAAGGTGGACGGCCGCGCCTCGTTCGCCCGGATCGGCGCGGTGCTCGGGGTCTCCGACCAGACCGTCGCCCGGCGGTACGCACGGCTGCGGTCGTCCGGCGGGCTGCGCGTCGTCGGCGTCCCGGAGTGGTACGGGATGGAGCAGTGGTTCTTCCGGCTGCGCTCCACCCCGGACGCGGCGGCGCCGATTGCCGACGCGCTCGCCCGCCGCACCGACACGTACTGGGTGCATCTGGTCTCCGGCGGCAGCGAGGTGCTGTGCTCCACCCGGCCGGACACCCGGGCCAGCCGGGACGCGCTGCTGCTCGGCAAGCTGCCGCGCACCCCGCGGATCACCGACTTCACCGCGTACCAGCTGCTGCGCGGCTACGAACCGGACCCGACCCTGTTCGTGCACCGGCTCGGCGACGGGCTCGACCCGGCCGAGGTGGACGCGCTGCGGCAACCCGCGCCGACCGAACCGCCGCCGACGTCGCCGGACGACGCCGACCGCGCGATCCTCGCCGTGCTCGGCCGGGACGGTCGGGCCGGTCACGCCGAGCTGGCGCGGGCGGCCGGGTGTTCGGAGTCGACCGCCCGGCGCCGGCTCGACACGCTGCGCTCGACCGGCCAGGTCCGGTTCGACATCGACCTGGTCAACAACCTGATCGACGTCGACACCACCGCGATGCTCTTCCTGTCCGTGCTGCCCAGCGAGCTGTTCGCGGCCGCCGAGCAGCTGATCCGGCAGGCCCCGGTGAACTTCGCCGCCGCGGTCACCGGGCCGAACAACCTGATCGCAAGCGTCAGCTGCCCGAGCGCCCGCGCGCTCTTCGAGTACCTCGGCGGCCCGATCGGGCGGCTCCCCGGCGTCACCGGGTACGAAACCGCCCCGTCCGTCCGGGTGCTCAAACGCCACGGCCAACTGGATGCCGACCCCCGTCGTTGATCAAGGGATCGGTACACATCGTGCCTGGAGCCGGTGCGCCGATCCCTTGATCAACGCTGCGGGGGCGGGCAGTGCTCAACGTTGCGGGGTGGAGTGGTGGGCGGGAGCATCGAGGTCCGCGGCGAGATCGGCGAGTTCGCGCAGGTGGTCGGCGCCGACGTAGTCGACGCCGGCGGTCGCCAGCGCGCGCCAGAACCGCCGGCGTACCCCGGAACGCCAGCTCGGGCCGCCCCAGAACCGCAGCGCCCGGCCGTCCGCGTGCACCCGCTCGACCAGCTCCACCAGCCGGCGC
The DNA here is from genome assembly GCF_018324685.1 of Actinocatenispora sera. Taxonomy (NCBI): domain Bacteria; kingdom Bacillati; phylum Actinomycetota; class Actinomycetes; order Micromonosporales; family Micromonosporaceae; genus Actinocatenispora; species Actinocatenispora sera. The sequence goes on from NZ_AP023354.1 coordinate 1,777,124, forward strand.
CGCTCCCGGTCCGGGAACGGCCCGTTGCCGCGCCACCGGAACATGCGCGTCCAGCGCTCGCTGACCAGCGGTACCAGCTGCGGCGGCAACCGCTTGCCGGACACCTCGGCGAGCGTGCCGTCGCAGCCCAGCAGGCGATCGTGCTGCGCACCGACGAACTCGTGCGGCGTACCCGCACCGGTCACCACCACCGTGATCGGCCCACCGTGCAGGACATCGCCGGCGTACCGAGTGAACAGGCCCGGATACCGCCCCAGCTGCGCGGCGAGCAGCGTGCAGCACTCCACCGGCTCGTGCTTCGCCTCCACCAGCAGTTGCAGCCCGCGCGCCGCCCCCGGGTACACCGCGCCGAGCCGGCGCACCCGTTCGGCCAGCGGATCCAGGTACAGCCGGGTCAGGGTGCGGTGCGGTGACAGCTCCCGCCGGCCGTGCCCGACGAGCAGTTCACCGCGCACCGGCCACACGTCGACCTCGATACTCGCGTACCCGAAGTGCAGCGCGGCGAACAGCGGTCGCCGGTGCCGGTAGTCGTTGTGCGCGTGCCCGAACCGCAGGTACGGATAGTCCGGCTCGCAATCCGCCACCCGCGCTGCGGTACCCCGAAACATGGCTCCACGCTGGCACAACACGCCCGGATCCGGGGCCGGATCGGCACCCGCTCGGGTGCGGGGCGCAGAATCGGGAGATGGCCGACGAGTTCGAGCGTCACCGGGACCACCTCACCGGCGTTGCGTACCGCCTGCTCGGTGGCATCGCCGAGGCCGAGGACGCGGTGCAGGAGGCGTGGCTGCGCTGGCGCGACGTGGACCAGACCGCGATCGACGACCCGCGCGCCTGGCTGACCACCGTCACCGGGCGAATCTGCCTGGACGTGCTGCGCTCGGCGCGGGTGCGACGGGAGGCGTACGTCGGGTCCTGGTTACCGGAGCCGGTGGTGCGGCCGCTCGCCGACGTCGCCACGCTCGATCCGGGCGAGCGCGTGGCCCGCACCGACGAGGTGAGCATGGCGCTGCTCGCGCTGCTGGAGCGCCTCACCCCGGAGCAGCGGGTCGCGTTCGTCCTGCACGACGTGTTCGACGTGCCGTTCGACCAGATCGCCGACACGCTGGGCATCCGTACCGACGCGGCGCGGGCGCTCGCCTCCCGCGGGCGGCGCGCGGTGCGTGATTCCGGTGTGCCCCGGCACAACGCCGAACTGGCCGAGCAGCGCCGGGTCGTCGCCGCGTTCCTGCGCGCCTGCCAGCAGGGCGACCTGGCGGGGCTGCTCGCCGTGCTGGCGCCGGACGTCACCCTGGTCGGTGACGGCGGTGGCCTCGCCCCGTCGGTCCGGGAGCCGGTCAGCGGTGCGGAACGGGTCGGCCGGTTCCTGTTCAACCTCGGCCGGCGGGCCAACGATCCGGACGTGGTGCTGGTGCCGGTGCTGGTCAACGGCGACCTCGGCCTGTACGGCGCGGGCGAGCTCGGCGGCAACCACACCGCGGTGGTGATGGCGTTCGGCATCGCCGACGGCCGGATCACCGCGGTGTTCAACCAGCTCAACCCGGACAAGCTCGGCCACCTCCCGCCGCTGGAACCGAACTGACGCCGGTCAGCCCGTCGTTTCCCGCAGGGTGAGGGCGGCGGCCCGGGTCAGCCACGGGCGGAACTCGGTGGCGAACGGCTCGGCGCCGGCGGTGATCGCCTCGAACACCTCGTCGGCGGCCGCCTCGGCGGCGGCGATCACGTCGGCGGGGTAGCCGTAGCGCACCCGGTGCTCGGCGAACTCGTCCTCGTCCAGCCGCTCGATCCGGCCGTCTCGCCGGCGCACCACGTCGAGATCGAGGTCGACGGCGTGCAACTCGTCGCCGTGCCAGCTCGGCACTGTGGTCATGTCGGAGTAGATCTCGGTCGGGTGCGGCGCCGCGTTGAAGTTGGCCGTCCACCACTTCTCGCCGTCGGCGACCAGCAGCACCTGCGCCACCTCCCAGGTCAGCGCCGGCTCGGCGCCGCGTTGCAGCGCGGTGCCGGCCGGCGCGCCCAGCCAGGTGCCGAACCGGTCGGAGCCGAGCCGGACCGCGTCGAAATGCCAGTGCAACGACCCGTCGTACTTGAAATAGCGCACCTGCACCCAGTCATCCGCAACCATGCCGCGACCGTACCCGCCGGGTCGGACGGCCGGCGTTGGCCTGTGGACAGCGCCGGCCCCTGTGGACAACCCGGGGGTGGACCGGCGGGGTCGGGTAGCGTCGGGCGGCGTGACGAGCACCGTGCCACAGACCCGGAGACCGTCCGTCCTCGACCTGCTGGGCGCGGCGGTCGCCGCGGTGCCCGGCGGTGCGAGCCGGCCCGGTCAGGTGCGCATGGCCGAGGCGGTCGACGAGGCGATCAACAGCGGCGAGCACCTGCTCGTGCAGGCCGGCACCGGCACCGGCAAGTCGCTCGCCTACCTGGTCGGTGCGCTGCGCGAGCGCGGCCCGGTGGTGGTCTCCACCGCCACCCTCGCGTTGCAGGCGCAACTGATCGAGCACGACCTGCCGCGGCTGGCCGAGGCGGTGACCCCGCTGCTCGGCCGACCGCCGACGTTCGCGGTGCTCAAGGGCCGGCACCACTACGCCTGCCGGGCCCGGCTGGACGCCGGCGCCGAGGAGCCCGAGCCGGATCTGTTCGGCGAGTCCGGCGGCGGGTCGCAGTGGCTCGGCGCCGCCGGCCGGATCGGCAAGCAGGTGGTCCGGCTGCGCGAGTGGGCGGCCGACAGCGAGACCGGCGACCGGGACGAGCTCGATCCGGGCGTGGACGACATGGTCTGGCGCACGGTGTCCATGCCGGCGCGGGAATGCGTTGGCGCGCAACGCTGTCCGTTCGGCGACGAGTGCTTCGCCGAGGCGTCCCGGGTGCGTGCCCGGTCCGCCGACATCGTCGTCACCAACCACAGCCTGCTCGCCGTCGACATGATGTCCGGTCGGCACATCCTGCCGCCGCACGAGGTGCTGATCATCGACGAGGCGCACGAGCTGGCCGACCGGATGACCTCGGCGGCCCGCGCCGAGCTGTCCGCGGAGGCGATCGACCGGGCCACCCGGCGTGCCCGCACCCTGCTCGACGGCGGGGTGCTCGACCGGCTCACCGAGGCGTCCGACGCGCTGGCCCTCGCGCTCGCCGGCGCGCCGCCGGGCCGGCTGGTCGAGCTGCCGGCCGCGGTGCGCGACGCGGTGAGTCTGGTGCAGGCGGCCGGCCGCGCCGCGGTGAACGCGTTCGGCGACGTGCGCGCCGACGATCCCGACCCGGTGCACAAGCAGCAGGCGAAGTCGACGGTGCAGACCATCGCCGAGGTCGCCGAGCGGCTGCTCGACTGCTCGCCACAGGACGTGATCTGGGTGGAGGGAGTCACCCAGGAACATCCCGGGCTGCACGTGGCACCGCTGTCGGTCGCCGGGCTGCTGCGGTCGTTGCTCTACGCCGACCGGACGGTCGTGGCCACCTCGGCCACGCTCGCGCTGGGCGGCCGGTTCGACACCGTCGCCGCCGGCCTCGGGTTGCCTGCCGGCTACGGGCGCACCCCCGAGACGGGCGACGTCCGGCCCGACCCGCCGGCCGACGGCGCCGCCATCCCATCGCTGCGACCGACCAGATCGACCCAGCCGTTCCTGCTCGCCGGCGGCGAGCAGGACGGCGACGAGGAGCCGCCGGCCTGGCGCGCGCTGGACGTCGGTTCCCCGTTCGACTACGCCAAGCAGGGCATCCTCTACGTCGCGGCCCGGCTGCCCCGGCCGACCCAGTCCGGTCTGTCCGACCCGGCCGCGGACGAGCTGGTGCGGCTGGTCGAGGCGCTCGGCGGTCGCACCCTGGGGCTGTTCTCGTCCCGCCGGGCGGCCGACCGTGCCGCCGAGGTGGTGCGCGCCGCCACCGGCGTCGAGGTCTACCTGCAGGGCGACGAGGCGCTGCCGATCCTGGTCCGCAAGTTCCGGCAGGAGCAGTCGAGCTGCCTGTTCGGGGTGATGTCGCTGTGGCAGGGGGTGGACGTGCCGGGTGACTCCTGCCAGCTGGTGGTGATCGACCGGCTGCCGTTCCCGCGGCCGGACGAGCCGCTCTCGGCGGCCCGGAGCGCCGCCGTCGACGCGTCCGGCGGGTCCGGGTTCGCCGCGGTCAGCGTGCCGGCGGCGGCGGTCCGGCTGGCGCAGGGGGTGGGCCGGTTGGTGCGGGCCGACACCGACCGGGGCGTGGTCGCGGTGCTCGACTCGCGCCTGCACACCGCCCGGTCGTACGGCACGTTCCTGCGCAACTCGCTGCCGCCGTTCTGGTACACGACGAGTCCCGACGTCGTGCTCGGCGCGCTGCGACGACTCCGCGACACCGCGGCGACGTCCTGAGACGCGTGGCAGGCACCGAGACACCGCGGCGTCACGCCGAGGCGCGTGGCGGGTTTCGCGGCGTCGGGTTGGGCCGCGTGGCGGGTTCGACGGGGTGGGCGGAGACGCGAGACCGGCCCCGGCCCCGGCGGTGCCGGGGCCGGTCGTGGATCGTGCGGCTCAGCTCGTGCCGTTGAGCAGGTCCTCGAAGGCGGTGGCGGTCGCGAACGGGTCGGCTTCGGCGGCCGGTTCGCGCGCGGCGACCAACGCGGCGAGCTCCCGGCCGGCCCGCTCGATCCGTTTCGCCAGGCCGGTTTCCGCGTCGGCGCTGCCCCACTCCTCGGTCGCGGCGTAGACGCCGGTCGGCGCCACGACCGCGTGCAGGTAGCTGAACAGCGGACGCAGCGCGTGGTCGAGCACCAGCGAGTGCCGGGCCGTACCGCCGGTCGCGCCGATCAGCACCGGCCGGTCGGCGAGCGTGCCCTCGTCGAGTACGTCGAAGAACGACTTGAACAGCCCGCTGTACGAGGCGTTGAACGTCGGTGTCACCGCGATCACCGCGTCCGCGTTGGCGACCGTGGACAGCAGCGGCCGCAGCTTCGAGTTGGCGAAGCCGGTGACGAAGTTGTCCGCGATGTCGTGCGCGGCCTCGCGCAGCTCGACGGTCTCGACGTCGGCCTCGATGCCCAGCTCGGCCAGCCCGCGCACGGTCGCCTCGGTGAGCCGGTCGGTGAGCAACCGGGTCGACGACGGCGCGCCGAGCCCGGCGCTGATCGCGACGATGCTGCGTCGCCCGAGCGGCGTGGCCCCGGTCATCGTGTCTTCCTCCCTGTCGCGCGTCACTGGTCGATCGGCTGGCCGTTCGCGGCGAGCAGGCTCGCGTGTGTCGGCGCGTCCGGCACGTGCGCCGGCCGTACCGCGGCGAACTCCTTGCGCAGCACCGGAACGACCTCCTCGCCGAGCAGGTCGAGCTGCTCCAGCACGACCTTCTCCGGCAGCCCTGCGTGGTCCATCAGGAACAGCTGCCGCTGGTAGTCGCCCACGTAGTCCCGGAACCCGAGGGTAAGGTCGATGACCTGCTGCGGGCTGCCCACCGTGAGCGGCGTCTCGGCGGTGAACTCCTCCAGCGACGGCCCGTGCCCGTACACCGGGGCGTTGTCGAAGTACGGCCGGAACTCGCGCACCGCGTCCTGCGAGTTCTTGCGCATGAACACCTGCCCGCCGAGCCCGACGATGGCCTGGTCGGCGTCGCCGTGCCCGTAGTGCTCGAACCGCTTGCGGTAGAACTCGACCATCTTCCGGGTGTGCTCGGCCGGCCAGAAGATGTGGTTGGCGAAGAACCCGTCGCCGTAGTAGGCCGCCTGCTCGGCGATCTCCGGGCTACGGATCGACCCGTGCCAGACGAACGGCGGTACGCCGTCGAGCGGCCGCGGCGTGGCGGTGAAGCCGTGCAGCGGGGTGCGGTGCTTGCCCTCCCAGTCCACGACCTCCTCGGTCCACAACCGGTGCAGCAGGTGGTAGTTCTCGATCGCGAGGTCGATGCCGTCCCGGATGTCCTTGCCGAACCACGGGTACACCGGCCCGGTGTTGCCGCGGCCGAGCGTCAGGTCGACCCGGCCGTCGGCGAGGTGCTGCAGCATCGCGTAGTCCTCGGCGATCTTCACCGGGTCGTTGGTGGTGATCAGCGTGGTCGCGGTGGACAGGATCAGCCGGCTGGTGCGGGCCGCGACGTACCCCAGCATGGTGGTGGGTGACGACGGTACGAACGGCGGGTTGTGGTGCTCGCCGAACGCGGCGACGTCCAGGCCGACCTCTTCGGCCTTCTGCGCGATCCGGACCATGCTCTTGATCCGCTCGCCTTCGGTGGGCGTGCGGCCGGTCGTCGGGTCCGGTGTCACGTCCCCCACGGTGAAGATCCCGAACTGCATTGCCGCGCCACTCCTGTCAGTAGTTGACTTCGCAAATATATCTGCTTGAACGGCTGCCGGGCGCAGGTATTCCCGCGCGTGGCCGGGCGCCGTCGTGCTCGACCGGGCCAGTGCCCTGGATCACCCTGGCGTCCGAGCCAAAACTGTATCTAATATAAACAGCGTCTATGAGAAACAATTTGAGGAGCAGTCATGACACGACTGACGAGCAGGACGGCACTGGTCACCGGTGGGTCGCGAGGGATCGGGCGGGCGATCGCCGAGCGGCTCGCCGCGGACGGCGCCCTGGTGGCCGTGCACTACGGCAGCGACGACACCGCGGCCAAGGACGCCGTCGCCGCGATCGAGGCGGCCGGCGGGCAGGCGTTCGCCGTCCGGGCCACCTTCGGTACCGACGGTGCGATCGAGCAGCTCGCCGGCGCGGTGGCCGCCGAACTGCACCGGTGCACCGGCAGCGACCGGCTCGACATCCTGGTCAACAACGCCGCGGTCAGCGAGTCCGACGGCGGCATCGAGGCCGAGACGCCGGCCGCGTTCGACCGGCTCTTCGCGATCAACGTCCGGACGCCGTTCTTCCTGATCCAGCGGCTGCTGCGGCAGATGGGAGCGGGCGGCCGGATCGTCAACATCGGCTCCGCCGTCACCCGGATCGCGCTGCCCGGCGAACTCGGGTACGCGATGACCAAGGCGGCGCTCGCCACCCTGGGGCGCAACCTCGCCAACGAGGTGGGGCCGCGCGGCATCACCGTGAACACCGTGAACCCGGGACCGACCCGTACCGATCGGACCGCGTTCCTGTTCGACCAGCCGCAGGCGGCCGCCATGGTGTCCGCCGGGCAGGCGATCGAACGGATCGGCCTGCCGTCCGACATCGCCGCCGTGGTGGCGTTCCTGGCCGGCGACGACGCCGGCTGGATCACTGCGAACACCATCGACGCGACCGGCGGCAGCTACCTCGGCCCGAAGACGCTCGGCTGATGGACGACACCTCGACGCGGTTCGCCGTGCCGGCCGGGCGGCGCTGCCGACCGGAGATGCCGCGTCGAGGGGGCGGGCCGGGGTGTCAGGCGGAAGCGGCGTCGAGGGCGCCGCGGGCGAGGGTACGGGCGTCGTCGACGAGATGCTTCAGCGATGCCGGGGTCGGCCGGGCGACCGCGACCAGCTCGTCCAGCTCGGCCAGCCCGGCGCCGTCCAGCAGGGTCTTCTCGTTCGTGACCCACTCCCCGCGGGCGGCCAGGATCGCGTGCGCTGCCTGGCTCGCGGCCACCGTCACCAGCCCGGCGCAGGCCGCGAGCCGGCCGTGCCGGGCATGGTTCGCTCGGGCGTACTCGAAGACCCGCTCGGCGCTGCCCCACCAGACGGGTGGCGCCGACCGGCGCAGCGCCGCCGGGTAGTCCGGCCGGGGCAGCTCGCCCCGCAGTACCCGCGCGATCGCGAGCTCACCGACGACCAGGTAGCTGGGGATGCCGGCCAGGTGGAACAGCAGCGGTTCGATCCGGAACCGGCCGGCCTGCGCCTCGACCAGCTCGTGCTCCACCACGTTCAGGTCGCGGTAGTGCACGTCGACCGGCCGCCCGTCGATGCGCAGCCAGGCACCGCCGTTGAACACCCCGCCGCCCCAACCGCCCAGCGCGGACACCTCGCCCGGCCAGCCGATCGCCCGCAGCGCCTCCGGATCGAAGTCGCCGCGGTAGTAGATCGCCAGGTCCCAGTCGCTGTCGTGCCGGCAGGTGCCCTGCGCCCGCGAGCCACCGAGCGCCACCGCGGTGACACCGGGCAGCCCGGCCAGCGCGTCGGCCACGTCGTCCAGGAACGTCGCGTCGTCCATCGCCCACCCGCATCCATCGACCGCCACCCGTCCACGGTCTACCAGCGCCGCCCCCGCCCCGGTACCCGTTTCCCCGATGATGACCCCGCGCCCGCCCCGGCGCGCCGAGTGACCACCTGCGCCCGCCGGCCGGTGGGTACCGGCGCGGCCGGGGCGCGTGGGGTCAGCTGGCGAGATCGGTCGCCGGGTCCATGGCCCAGTGGTTGGTGCGCAGCGTCTGGCCGGCGTACTCGGTGTCGGTCGGGCCGAGCAGCCGGAACCCGACCGACCGGCAGACGCCGTTCGACGCGGCGTTGCCGACGCCGGGGAAGGCGTGCACCTTGCCCCACCGCCGCTCGTGCCGGGCCCGAGCGAGCAGCTGCCGCACCGCGCGCTTCGCGTACCCCCGACCCTGGTACTCGGGCAGCACCATCCAGCCGATCTCGCTGATAGGCGTGCCGGCCAGCTCGTGCGCCCAGATCACCACGCTGCCGGCGACCTCCGCCGGGTCGGCCGGGTCGGGCACGATCATCTGGATCCAGGACAGGTCGGCCTCCGCCTCGGCGACGTCGCGGCGGACCTTGTCCGGCATCCGGTCGGCCGGCTGCGGGCCGCCCAGCTCGGCCATCATCGCCGGGTCGCACCGCATCCGCACGTAGGCGTCCACGTCGTCCAGCCGTACGTTGCGAAGTTCCACCTCTCCCGTCTACCACCCACCCCCGACAACCCGCCGCCGATCACCCGGCCAGCCGCGATCCGGAGAGCCGGTACGTGTAGCGGGGGTACTGGGCATACATCGGAAAAACGTCGCGCACCACGCACCCTCGGCTCTCCCCGGGTCAGTCGGTGGGGGGTTGGTACGCGAGCTGGACGAGCTGGGCGCCGTCGCGGCGGCGGACCAGCCAGCCGCGACCCGGCGGGAGCGGCTCGGGGCGGCGGTTGCCGTACAGGATGCCCTCGTCGCGCGGGCCGGACAGCATCATCGCGGGCATGTTGAGCTCGCGCAGCGACTGGACGATCGGCTCGTACATGGCGCGGGACATCCCGCCGATGCGCCGGGTCAGGATCAGGTGCAGGCCGATGTCGCGGGACTGCGGGACGAGGTCGGCGAGGGCGCTCACCGGGTTGCCGCTGCCGGTGACGACCAGGTCGTAGTCGTCGATCAGCAGGTACAGTTCCGGGCCGCGCCACCAGGAGCGGGCGCGCAGTTGCTCGGCGGTGACGTCCGGGCCGGGCAGCCGCTTGCGCATCGCGTCGGCGACCGAGGCGAGCGCGTCCCGCAGCGCGTCCGACGACGGCGCGTACTCCAGCAGGTGCGACTCGGGTACCGCGCCGAGCAGGGTGCGGCGGTAGTCGCCGACGATGATCCGGGCCTGCTCCGGCCGGTACCGCCGGACGAGCTGGCCGGCGAGCATGCGCAGGAACGCGGTCTTGCCGGACTCGGTGTCGCCGACCAGCACCATGTGCGGTTCGGTGGTGAAGTCCAGCCGTACCGGGGCGAGGTCGGTCTCGGACAGCCCGATCGGGACGCCGGCCGGGTCGTCGGGTCGCGGCAGGTCGACCGCCTGGTACATCCGGGGTAGCAGCCGCACCTCGGGCGCCGGCGCGTGCTTCCACGCGGTGGCGACCGCATCGACCAGCCCGGACACGCCGCTGGCCAGGTCCTCGACGCTGTTGATGCCGTCGATCCGGGGTGCCGCGACGAGGAACTGCTTGCCGTCGGCGGCGAGCCCGCGGCCGGGGGAGCGCTCCGGTACCGAGGCGGCCAGCCGGCGGTCCACTTCGGACTCGGCCGGGTCGCCGAGCCGCAGCTCGTACCTGGTGCCGAGCAGATCGCGCAGGTTGAGCCGGATCTCGGCCCAGCGGGCGGCGGTGATCATCACGTGGATGCCGTAGCCGAGGCCGCGCGCGGCGAGGTCGGTGATCCGCTCCTCCAGCTCGGTGAACTCACTCCGCACGGTGCCCCAGCCGTCGACGACGAGCAGCACGTCGCCGAACCGCTCGTCCGGCAGCGTGCCGGCGGCGAGCCGGCGGCGGAACGTGGTCATCCCGTCGATGCCGGCCTCGGCGAACTGGGCCTCCCGCTCGGCCAGCAGCCCGGTCAGCTCCGCGACGGTACGGCGGAGCAGCTCCGGGTCGCGCCGGGTGGCGACCGAACCGACGTGCGGTAGCCCGCGCAGCGACGACAGCGCGCCGCCGCCGAGATCCAGGCAGTACACCTGGATCTCGCGTGGGGTGTGGGTGAGCGCGAGGCCGCCGATCAGGGCCCGGGCCAGCGTCGACTTGCCGGACTGCGGGCCGCCGACCACGACGGCGTGGCCGCCGGCGCCGGCGAGTTCGGCCCACAGCACGTCGCGGCGCTGCTCGTACGGCCGGTCCACGACGCCGAGCGGCACCTGCAGCGTGCCACGCGGTGCCCAGTCGGTCGGGGCCAGGCCGAGCTGCGGGTCGCTGGACAGCGGCGGCAGCAGTTCGGACAGCGCCGGCGGGTCGCCGAGCGGCGGCAGCCACACCTGGTGTGCCGGCCGGCCGTGCCCGCGCAGCCGGGACACCATCACGTCGAGCACCGTCGACTGGTCCTTGGCGGCCGGCAGCGGGGCGGGCCGTTCGGCTGGTGGCGGAGTCGGGCCGACCGGAAGCTCGGCCGGCGCGGTGAGGTCGATGCGGAACGCCGCGATGCTGCGCCCGGCCCGCTGCTGGGCCGAATCGCCGGACCCGACCTGCCGGTACGGGCCGGACACGTACGCGGCGCGGAACCGCAGCATGGTCGACGTGTCGGTCTTCAGGTAGCCGTGCCCGGGCGCGTTGGGCAGTTCGTGCGCGGCGGAGTTGCCCAGCACGATCCGGGACTCCATCGCGGAGAACGTGCGCAGGCCGATCCGGTAGGACAGGTGGGTGTCCAGGCCGCGCAGCTTGCCCTCCTCCAACCGTTGGGAGGCAAGGAGAAGATGGACGCCGAGGGAGCGGCCGAGCCGGCCGATCATCACGAACAGGTCGATGAAGTCCGGTTTGGCGGACAGCAGCTCGCTGAACTCGTCACAGATGATCATCAAGGCGGGCAACGGTTCCAGCGGTTCGCCGGCCCGCCGCGCCCGCTCGTAGTCGCGCTGGGAGACGTAGTTGCCGGCCGCCCGCAGCACCTCCTGGCGGCGCACCAGCTCGCCGGACAGCGCGTCCTTCATCCGGTCCACCAGCGGCAGCTCGTCGGACAGGTTGGTGATCACCGCGCTGGTGTGCGGCAACGCATCCAGCTTGGTGAACGTCGCGCCGCCCTTGAAGTCGACCAGGACGAAGTTCAGCTCCTCGGACGAATGGGTCGCCGCCAGCCCGAGTACCAGCGTGCGCAGCAGCTCGGACTTGCCCGAACCGGTGGCACCGATGATCAGGCCGTGCGGCCCCATGCCGCCCTGCGCCGCCTCCTTGACGTCCAGCTCGACCGGTGCGCCGTCCGGCCCGACCCCGATCGGGATGCGCAGCCGTTCGCGTTCCGGCCTGGTCCGCCAGCTCAGTGTCGGGTCGAGGGCCGCCGCGTCGCCCAGCCCCAGCAGATCGCTGAGCTCGAACGTGGTGGCGAGCGGCTCGTCCGACCCGCCGGACCCGCTCAGCCGGTACGGGGCGAGGCTTCGCGCGAACGCCGCCGCCTGCGTCTCGGTGAGCAGATCCGGGGTACCGAGGGTCTCGTGCTGCAGGCCGGCCAGATCGTCGTCGCTGGCCCGGTACGCGCTCTGCTCGCCGCGGAACAGCGTGACCGCCTGCGCCGACACGTCCAGTACGAGCAGCCAGTTGTCGGCGTCGCGCGGGATCTGGCCGGAGAGATCGAGCAGCGTGGCGCCCTGCACGCCGGCCCCGTACAGCTGGGCGTCCGCGCTGACCTCGCCGCCGTCCAGGACGACGAGCAGGTGCGGGCGTTCGCTGAGCGGCTCGGCGGTCTTCGAGTGCCGGGGCCGGTTGGCGATCTCCTCGCCGAGGATCTCCTCCAGCTCCCGCAGTGAACCGGCGACGAGCAGCGTGCCGCCGCCCGGTGTCTCCGCGTGCGGCAACCACTTGACCCAGTCCCACCGGGCCCGCCGGTCGGGGCTCGCCACCACGGCGACGCGGGCGTCCTCCGGGGCGTGGAACGCCGCGTACTGGCAGAGCATCGCCCGGACCAGCGCGAGCACGGTGGGATCGGCGCCGCGCAGGGTGATCCGGCTGAACGAGCGGATCGCGACGGCGACCGGCACGTTGAGCGAGTTGGTGTGCGCGGTGGTGAAGCGGCGCAGCGCGATCGCGCTGAGCGGCTCCAGATCCTCCACCGGCTTGGTCTCCGGCGTGCTGAGGTGCACCGACATGCGCTGGGTGCCGACCGCGACGCGCAGCGCGCCGAAGTCGGCGTCGGTCTGCCGGCGCTCCCACAGCCTTCCGCCGGCGACGACCGACCAGAGCGCATCCGGGGCGGGATGGGTCCAGATCAGCGACGCGCGCTGCTGGGCTGCGGCGCGACGGGCCCGGCGCCGCATCTGCGCCAGGTAGCGCAGGTAGTCGCGGCGCTCGGCGTCCAGTTGCGCGGTCTTGTCCTGGCCGAGGCCGGACATCGAGCCGAAGAACATGCCGAGCATCGACACCCCGAACAGGCCACCGGCCACATAGGACAGTGTGCCGCCGCGCCCGGTGTACAGCATCGCCATCGCGCCGGCGCCGGCGAGCATCGGCAGCAGCATCAGCAACTGTCCGATGCCGCGCGGTAACTGCTCGGGCACTTCCGGTGGTGCCTCCAGGGTCAGCTCGCCGGAGGGAAGGGTCGGGCCGTGCCGTCGGGCCGGCCGGGACACCACGATCGTGCTCGTCACGCGCGATACCTTCCCACTTCCTACAGCCTGGTGTGCACCGGGATACCCAGCGTTGGCCATCGTAGGTACTCTGCACTGCGCACGGAATGCCCTGCTGGCAACCGAAGGGACGGAAAGGTGACAGTAGCGACCGGTGCTGGGCTCACCCGCGTCACCGTGGTGGCGCCGAAGACGCGCGTCGATCTGTCCATCCCGGACGACCTGCCGCTCGCCGATCTGCTGCCCACCCTGCTGCGCTACGTGGGTGAGGACGTGGCCCGCGCCGGCGTGGTGCACGGCGGCTGGGCGCTCGCCCGGCTCGGCGGCGCGCCGCTCGCCACCGACCGCACCCCGGCCCAGCTCGCCATCAAGCACGGTGAGGAACTCCACTTCACCCCGCGCGAGCAGCTCGCGCCCGAGGTGGTGTTCGACGACGTGGTGGACGCGATCGCGGCCGGCGTCGACGGGCACAGCCGGCGCTGGTCGCCGACCACCACCCGGCGCTTCGGCCTCGGCGTGCTCGGCGGCGCCGCGCTGCTGGGGCCGCGCTGCTCGCGCTCGCCGCACCACCCGTCCCCGGCGGCGTGGCCGGTCTCGCCGTCGCCGCGCTGCTGCTGATGACCGCCACCGTACTGGCCCGCGCCGTCGGCGATGCCCGGGCCGGGCTGCTCGCCGCGACGCTCGCCGCCGGGTACGGGTTCGCCGGTGGGCTGCTGCTGCTCGCCCCCGCACCCGGCCGGTACGGTGCCGGCGCGCTGCTGCTCGGCGCCATGGTGACGTTGCTGTGCCTGGTGCTCGGCGCCATCGCGGTCGCGTACCAGGTGCCCGCGTTCGTCGGCGCCGGGCTCGCGGTGTTCGCGCTGTGCCTCGCCGCGTTCCCGGTGCTCGCGTTCGGCGTGCCGGCCGCGGCCGCGGCCTCGGTGCTGGCGGCGGTCGCGCTCGGTGCACTGCCGCTGCTGCCGATGTCGGCGTTCCGGTTGGCCCGGTTGCCGGTGCCGACGATCCCGGTGACCGTCGACGAGTTGAAGACCGACGCGGTCGAGGTGGCGGGCGCCGACGTGCTGGCGCGCACCGTCACCGCCGGCCACTACCTGACCGCCCTGCTCGCCGCCGCCTCCGCCGTACTGGTCGGCTGCGTGCCGGTGCTGGTGGCGGGCGGCGGGTGGGCCGGGCCGGCGCTGACGTTCGTGGCGAGCATCGTGCTGCTCTGCCGCTGCCGGGTGTTCCCGGTGCTGACGCAGCGGTTGCCGCTGCTGCTGGCCGGTCTGCTCGGCCTGGCGGTGCTGCTCGCCGGCGTGGTGCTGGTCGGTTCGTTCGGGCCCGTCGAGCCGTCCGCCGGGCTCCGGGTCACGGTGGCGGTGGCCGCGCTGCTGGTGATCGGCGCCGCCGGCGGCGGGTACGGGCTGGCCGCCGCCGGCCGCCGCGCCACCCCGGTCGGTGGCCGGGTGCTCGACATCATCGAGGTCGTCCTCGGCCTGTCGGTGGTGCCGCTGGTGCTCGCCGTCTGCGGCCTCTACACGGTCATCCGCGCCCTCAACGGCTGACGCCCGCCACCGTGAGCCGCGGATCACCGGGTCGGTGGGTCAGCGGGGTGGGGCGCCGAGGGCCGGCTGGTGACGCCGGGGCGGGGTGAGAATCTCGGTCTCCACCGCGGTCGGCGTGGGCCAGCAGAAGCGGACGCCGCCCGGCTCGACGATCGCCACCATGTCGTCGTACATCCGGCTCAGCAGGCCGAGCTGCTCGTCCGGGAGCCCGAACGCGGTACCGATCAGGTGCGCGTCGGCGGGCAGCAGCTTGCCGGTGAGGACCAGGTCCGCGCCGGACAGCAGCGCCGCGGACGGCCGGGTCGCGGTCGCCGCCACGGTCTGCCACGGCATCGGGGGCGGCGCCGTCGGCCCGGTCGGATCCACGGCGACGAGCACGGGCGCGGCCGGGTGCGCCGCCGGTACCGGCGCCGCCGCCGGCAGTACCCAGTGGTCCGCGCCGGTCGCCCAGCGGCCCAGCGACACCCAGTCCGGGGTACCGGCGGAGGCCCGGGCGCGGGCGCCGACGGCGAGGCAGCGCAGCAGTACCAGCCTGGTCGGCCAGATGGAACCGATCAGCAGGACCCGCCGCGGCCGGTCGCCGAACAGCGGTACGAGCACCGGTTGCCGGTCCGGGTCGCGGCCGAGCAGCAGCCCGCCGGCCGGTACCGCCGGGGCGAGCCGGTCGAGCGCCGCGACCGGCGCGGCGTGCACCGCCGTACCGGGCGACTCGGCGCCGGTGGGCGCGGTCGCGTACAGCGCGGTGTGCTGCTCGCCGTCGAGCCGGCGCAGCGTGACCCCGTGCAGGGTGGCCGCCTTTGCCAGCGACTCGGTGGCCGCGCCGAACGCGTCCGGCGGCGCCGCGATTCGCAGGTACCCGCGCAGCGGCAGCGCACCGTCGTCGGTCGTCCCGGTGCACGGCCCGAGGACCAGGGTCAGCGTGGTCCACGCGGTCGGTCCGGTGGCGAGCAGTGCATCCAGCCGTCCGGCCCGCGGCGGCCAGGCGGTGACCTGGTACGACGCCTGCCGGTAGCCGTCGACGTCGCAGCGGTCCCAGCCGGGCGCGATCCGCCGGCCCGGCATCGCCACCGGGGCGAGCCCGACCGAGGTGGTCAGGGCGGCGAGCAGCTCGTCCGCGCGCAGTGTGCGGTGCCGGGCGCCGGCCGCGGACAGCACCCGGTCGGCCCGGCGCAGCGCGGCGGCGAGCGCCCGCGACACCCCGGCGGTACCGCCACCGCGGCTGTCCGCCGCGGTCACCGCGTCCGCGGTGTCGAGTCGCAGGCACAGGTGGGTTGCCGCATCGCCGGGCGGTACCCGTCCGGCCAGCTTCGCCGAACCGTCCTGATAGGACATTGCCGCCGGCGCCCAGGCGGTCAGCCGCGGGGTCGGCGCGGCCCGGTAGCGGTAGCTGACGGTCAGCCGGGTCAGCCGGTCGTCCAGCAGCTCGGCCAGCGCCGACAGCGGGACCGCGGTACCGCGCAGCTCGATCACCGCGAACCAGCCGGCACCGTCGTACCCCAGCCCGTAGGTGGCGTCGCGCTCGGTCACGTCGGTGGCGGACAGCCGCGGTGCCAGCTCCCGCAACGCACCGCGGCGCGGATCGACACTGCCGCGCGCCCGACGCCGGGCCCGCCGGAAGCTCAGCCGCAACGGAATCTGCTGGTACCACCAGCGGCCCCGCCAGCGCCCCAGCAACAGCAGCGTGACCAGCACCGCGAGGGCGACGACGACCGGCAGCAGCAGCCCGCGGCCGATGACCGCGGCGATGGCGAACGCGGCGACCTCGACCGCGACCAGTTGCCCGACCGCCGGGCCGGGCAGCCGCCGCCGGCCGGCCGGCATCGCGCGCAGCGCCGGCAGTTCGGTACCGGCCGGGCCGCTGCGGCCGGCCAACCTGTCGTCCATGGTGGGGCGGGGTCCGGCGGCGCGCTGGCGCGGGGTGTCGCCGCCTGCCGTCCTGCCGGTGCTCATCGAGCCGTGATCCTCCGCTGTGACCGTACGGGTTGCTGCACGATAGCCCGCCGGGCAGCGGCTGCCCGGATCGCGCCCTGGCCCGAACATCCGTGACTCGCCGCTTGCGTTCGGTTGCGGCCGTCCGATACAACGCTCGTCGGTGCCTGTCGGCTTTCGCCGCACGTGCCACCGAAGGCCCCCGCCCGCCGGCGAGGCTCGGGCGGGCCTCATCGTATGTGCCGACGGGTCCGCGCACCGAGCGGGCACGCGGGTCGACTGGGAGGAGTGCGATGCGGTCGCGTCGCGAGCAGATCCGGGCGTACCGGTTCGTCACCCGGCGGATCGTCTCGGCACTGCTCGGTGGTGACCCGGAGACCGCCGACCCGCCGCTGCGCCGGGTCGGTCTCACCACGTTCGCCAGCGTCATGGTCGGTGCCCTGGTGCTCGCCGGCTTCGGCGTGTACGGGCTGGTCCGCCCGGGCGGCAACACGTCCTGGCGCAACGGTGACGTGCTCATCGTGGAGAAGGAGACGGGCACCAGGTTCGTCTACCGGTCGCGCCGGCTGCACCCGGTGTTGAACTACGCGTCCGCCCGGCTGGTACTGAAAGCGGCCGCGCCGACCACGATCACGGTGTCGGCGAGTTCGCTGGTCGGGGTGGCCCGGGGCCGGCCGGTCGGCATCGTCGATGCGCCGGATGCCTTGCCGTCGACCGATTCGTTGCACGCGCTGCCCTGGTCGGTCTGCTCGGCGAAGGCGGCCAGTGCCACCAGCGACGAGCCGCGGGTGACGGTCGCCGTGCACCGCGACTTCGGCGGTACCGACCTCGGCGACCTCGGCGTGATCGTGACCGCCGCCGGCGAGAAGCCCGCACTGCTCTGGCACGGCCACCGGTTCCGGATCCCGAACCGCGAATCGCTCGCGGCGTTGGGCTGGACCATTGCGCGGCAGGTGCAGGTCGCGCCCGCCTTCCTGAACGCGGTTCCGGCCGGCCCGGATCTGGTCGCGCCGACGATCGACAACCTCGGCGAGCCGGGCCCGACGGTGGGCGCGGGCTCCGACCCGATCGGCACCGTCTACCGGCTGACCAGCGCGGCCCGTTCCGACCAGTACTTCGTGTTGCTCGACGACGGGCTGGCGCAGGTGTCCGATCTGGTCGAGTTGCTGCTGCTGGGCAAGGAGAATCGCAGCTCGGCGGAGCAGCTGAGTCCGGCCGACTACAAGGACGCTCCCGCGTCGAAGCAGGACCTCTCGGTACCCGACCTGCCGGACAAGCAACCGGTGCTGGCCACCAAGGACAACGGCGAGGTGGCGGCGCTGTGTGCGTCGCGCGATGCGCACGGCCGCATCGGGATCCAGTGGTACGGGACGCCGCCGGCCGCGCTGACCCGGACCGATCCCAGCGCGGCGGGCGGCATCGACGACAAGGGCGGTCTCACCGCCGATGCGGTACTGGTGCCGGGCGGTGGCGGTGCGCTGGTGGCGCCGACCACGGCGTCGGGCGTGTCGACCGGGACGACTTACCTCGTCACCGACCAGGGCGTCCGGTACGCGGTGCCGGACGACAAGGCGCGCACCGCGCTCGGCTACGGCGACATGACCCCGGTGCGGCTGCCGGAGAACCTGATCGACCTGGTACCGGCCGGCCCGGTGCTGGACGTGGAGAAGGCGAGTCGGTACCCGTCGACGACGAGCGCCTCGCCGTCCCCGTCGCCGAGCCGGAAGTAACGGCGGAAGTTCTCGTGACAGTTTGCTTCCTGGGTGCAGCGGAGCGTTGCATCGACCCGATAACGTATGCACCCGGTCGGGTCGTCACCAGTCGCCCGATTCGCACCGCACCACCGTCTCGGAGGGATCGATGAGTCTTCACGTCGACACCACGTCGCTGCGGCAGAGCGTGCGCACGCTCGACGATCGGGTGTCCGATCTGGCCGAGGCGATCGGCGGCCTGAGTGACCTCGGTTCCCCGCCACTCGGCACCTTCCCGCACGCGCAGGACGTGATCGCCTGGCACGACCAGGCCAAGCAGCAGGTGCTCGACCGGTTGACCCAGCTGCAGAACGCGCTGGTCGCGTTGCGGGACGGCAACGCCAGCATCGCCCAGGCGTACGAGGCGGTCGAGCGCGGCACGCACCACGACGTCAACCAGCACACGGCCTGAGGGGCGCGGCGATGGATCACGTAGGCGACCACAGCTACCAGCAGTACAGCCACGAGCAGCTGCGGGCCATGCTCGACGCCGCCAAGCCGAAGGAGGTCGAGAACACCCACGTGGTGGCCTGGCACCGGGTGTCGCGCGCGCTGGCCGACCTGACCTCGGCGCTGGACGCGACGATCGACCGGGGCGACTGGTCCGGTCCGGCCGCGGACGAGTTCCACCGCCGGCTGTCCGCCACCAAGCGCTGCTCCAGCGACGCCGGTGACACCTCCGGCCGGCTGTCGCTCGGCCTGAACGCGGTGGCGCACCTGGTGGCGGACGCGCAGGCGCAGATGCCCGACGTGCCGACCAAGAACATCCTGAACGCGAACGCGGTCCAGCCGGACGGCACCGTCGGCGCGAGCCAGGGCTACCTGAACCAGATCCCGGTGCGCAAGCACGCGTCCGACGCGGCGCAGGTGGTGATGGCCTCGCTCGGCAGTCAGATGCAGGTGACCACGGAGTCGACGTTCCCGGCGCAGGTGGCACCGGCGCCGGCCGACCTGCCCGGCAGCGCCTCGACCAGTCAGGTGTCGCTGCGCCGGTCCGCGGGCGGCGCGAGCCCCTCGCCGGTGCCGCCGACCGGTCACGGCGACGTGAACGGTTCGACCACCACCGGTGGCCCGGCGTCGACCGTGCAGATCACCGCGCCGGACGTGCACGGCACCCAGCTCGCCGGGGCCGAGGTCAGCATGCCCGCCGGTGCCACCGGCGGCGCCGCCCCGGCCGGGCTGGCGCCCGGCGGTGTCGCCGCGGTGCCGGGCGCCGGTGCGGGCTCCCTGCCGGCAACGCCGGGGGTGGCCGTCGGTTCCGGCCTGGCCGCCGCCAACGGCGCCCCCGGCAACCGCCTCGCCCCCGGCGTCGCCGGGGAAGAGCCGTTGGCGGGCAGGGCCGGCAACCCGATGCTGGGGTCCTCTGCCGGCCGCCGGGTCGACGACCCGGAGGAGCACACCACCTGGCTGACCGAGGACGACATGGTCTGGCAGGCCCGCCAGGCCACCCCCGGCCTGATCGAGTAGCCCGCCCTCGGCGCCGGTCGCCTCGCGCCACCGTGCCAGCGCCGACTGGCTCGCCCCCGTGGTCGGCACCGTCGTTTCGCCACGGTGCTGGCCCCGACCGGCTCGAGTAGCCATGGTCGGGGCCGCACCGGGTCGACCCGGTGCGGCCCGGCCGGCCGAACCGGGTCAGCTCGCGTCGCTGTCGACCGGTGTGTCGGCGCCGCGGCTGGTGGGGCCGACCGCCGGGGAGCCGGCCACCGAGATCCGGTTGCGCCCCGCTGCCTTCGCCGCGTACAGCGCGGTGTCGGCGACCCGCAGCAGCGAGTCGAGGGTGTCCGCGTGATCCGGGTACACGGCGGCGCCGATGGAGACGGTCAGCCCGCGCACCGGCTCGGCGTCCGGTACCTCGATCCGGCTCGGCACCTGGAGCGTCGCGATCCGGCCGCGCAGCCGTTCGGCGACCGCAGCGGCCCGGTCCGCGTCGGTGTCCGGCAACGCGAGCACGAACTCCTCGCCGCCGAACCGGCCGGCGAGATCCTTGCCCCGCACCCCGGCGGCGAACGCGTCGCCGACCGCGCGCAGCACCTCGTCGCCGACCAGGTGGCCGTACGCGTCGTTGATCCGCTTGAAGTGGTCCAGGTCGGCGACCAGGATCGCCAGGCTGGTACCTCGGGCCTGGGCCACGGCGAGTTCGCCGGTGGCACGCTCGTGCCACCAGCCGGCGACCGACAGCCCGGTCTTGGTGTCCGTCCGGGCCTCGGCGGCGAGCTGGTCGACCAGCAGTACCCGTTGCAGCAGCACCACGCCCGGCAGCGCGAGCAGCATCGCCCACGGCTCGTACAGCGCGAGGATCGAGACCAGGCCGCCGAACGTGAGCGCCGCCGCGTCGATCGCCGCGGTGGTGCGGTCACCGAACGCCTCGACCCGGCTGGTGCCGGGGGACAGCAGCAGGATCAGCGCCCCGCACAGCGCCACGTCGACGATCTCGTACACCAGCGCCGCGGCGAGCACGCCGAGGGTGCTGGACAGGCCGCCGATGGCCGGCACGTCGCGCAGCCCGGACTCGGTGATCCGGTACACGGTGCCGGCGGCGAGCACCGCGAGCAACGTCATCGAGCAGCTGAACACCCAGGCGAACGGGCGGCACCGGCCGGCCCGGAACCGCCACCACGCGTACATCGCGACCGCGGCGACGACCGCGACACCGGCGGGCAGCAGCAGCGCCGCCGCGAGCGACCAGGCGCTCTGCAGATCCTTGTGCAGGGTTCCGGTGGAATGGCGGGCACGTTCCACCCGGCGGGCGCCCTCGATCGCGACGGCGGCGCAGATCAGCAGCGGCGCCAACACGATCTGCGGCCGGTCGAGCCGGAACGCGATGGCCGCGACGCCGAGGACCAGGGCGACCGCGTCCACGGTGAGTGCCATCGCGCGCGCCGGTGGCGGGGCGGACCAGATCGCCCAGCCGCGGATGCCGCGCTGCCGTACCTGCACCCGATTCGTCGCCGTGACGAACACACCCCTTCCACGCATCGTGGCGATGCGCAGTTCGATGGTTCCGGGTCCAGATCGTCGCACGCGAATGCCAGCACGTCATGCCCCTTACGGCGTGTGGCGCCGGATCGTTTGGAGTGCTCGTCGGCGGTATCGCCGCATCTCGCATCGTGCAAGCTGTTGTCGGCCGGATGCACGGTTCGCCACTCCCGGGCATTGCGCGAACTCCCGGTTGTTTGTCAGGCTGGGCTGGGGAGGCCGACGGGGCCGGGCACGCGGGGAGCTCGGCCGATGCCCGGTACGGATGTGCCCCGGGGCGCTGGTGGCCCCGGGGCCGGGACGAAGCGGGACCCAATGGCGGGTCCTAGAGTGGGATCGCGGCGACGGGTTGGGGGAACTCGGCCCCGGCTGACCGTCGCTCCCGACCGGTCGGCCTCCGATGACGGCTCGGGAGGTATGGCATGAGTGAAGGCCTGCAACGGCACCCGGAGCTGGACGACGGGCTACGGCCGCTGGATGCGACGACCCGGCTGGAGCGCACCACGTTGCCGGGCGAGGCCATGGCGACGGCGGACACCGACCGACCGCCGGCCGGTACCGCGCTGCTGGTCACGGTGCGCGGGCCGGGCCTCGGAAACCGGTACCCGGTGGACGGCCCGACGGTGACGATCGGCCGGCATCCCGAGTCCGACATCCGGTTGGAGGACGTGACGGTGTCGCGGCGGCACGCCCAGCTGCGCGTCGTGGACGGTTCGTACACGGTCGCCGACCTCGGCAGCCTCAACGGGACGTACGTGAACCAGGAACGGATCGAGTCGATCGCGCTGGAGGACGGCGACGAGATCCAGATCGGCAAGTTCCGGCTGATGCTGCGCGTCGGTCACTGACCGCCGGCCGCTGCGCACGACGGCGCCCCGCTCCCAGCGGGAACGGGGCGCCGGCCGTCGGCACGGTCAGCTGGCGAACGGGTTCGCCTCGTTGCTGGTGTAGTGCACCGTGTCGTAGTTGCCGTTGAAGTCCGAGTCGGTCGTCACCGTGTCCTCGGTACCGTTGTAGTTGACGTCCTTGGCGTCGTAGTCGTCGCTGCCGTCCAGGTTGCGGTCCAGCACGACCTCGTCGACCTTGCCGTCCTCGTTGTGGTCGTACGCCTTCTCGTCGAAGTGGCCGTCCTGGTTGGTGTCCTGGCCTGCCTCGTCGACGGTGCCGTCCTTGTTGTTGTCGGACACCTCGGTGTTCTGCCAGCCGTCACCGTTGGTGTCGCCGGTGTGCTGCTCGAAGTAGCCGTCGTGGTTGTTGTCGTACTCGGCGGCGTCGATGGTTCCGTTCGAGTCCTCGTCATGGCCGATGAAGTCGGCTTGACCGTCGCCGTTCATGTCGGCGTACACGTAGTGCCCACCGTGGCCGTCGGACTCGGTCCAGTGGTCGTCCCAGGTGCCGTTGCCGTCCACGTCGACCGAGGTGTCGTAGCCGTCGTCGCTCATGATGTCGTTCCCTCCCGGAGCATCCCCTGTGTTGCGCTCAGCTTATGGGCGGGGCCCGGGTCGACGTCTCCCCCATCCATGCCACGAACCCCGGGGCGAGTGGCCGGTGATGACCGCTTTGTGGCTTAACAACCGGATGTACGCTCACAGGAACCGGCCAGACAGCGCCCATTGAACTGCTAGAACGGGACTCGACCATGAGCGGATGGTGGACGACGTGTGTGCCGGCCCGGTGACGCCGTGAGCGAACCGGAGCGGCTGGCGGCCGAACGCATCCTGGTCGTCGAGGACGAACGCGACATCCGCGAGCTGCTCGCCCGCAGCCTCGGTTTCTCCGGATTCGAGATCGCGACCGCGGACACCGGCGCCGAGGCGGTCCGCGCGGCGGCGCGGTTCCGGCCGAACCTGATCGTGCTGGACGTGATGCTGCCCGACACGGACGGCTTCGACGTGCTCAAGCAACTCGGTACGGCGGGGCAGCGGCCGGCGGTGGTGTTCCTGACCGCCCGCGGCGAGACCGAGGACAAGCTGCGCGGCCTGGCGATGGGCGACGACTACCTGACCAAGCCGTTCAGCCTGGACGAGCTGGTCGCTCGGATCCGGGCGGTGCTGCGCCGGGCGTCGCCGGACGCGCCGGCCACCTCCCGGCTGGTCGTCGCCGACCTGGAACTGGACGAGGACAGCCACGAGGTGTGGCGCGACGGCACGGCGGTGCACCTGTCCGCCACCGAGTTCCGGCTGCTGCACTACCTGATGGTCAACGCCGGCCGGGTCGTGTCCAAGGCGCAGATCCGCAACCACGTCTGGCAGTACGACTACAGCGGCGAGACCAACGTCGTCGAGCTGTACGTGTCGTACGTGCGGCGCAAGGTGGACACCGTGCAGCCGAAGCTGATCCACACCCTGCGCGGCATCGGGTACGTGCTGCGGGCGCCCCGCGGGTGACCATGCCCGACCCGTCGGCGCCCGGGGCGCGATCGTCGGTCTTCGGCCGGCTGGACCGCCGGGTGCCGTTGTGGTTTCGGCTGGTGTGCGGCGTGCTGGTGCTGGTCGCGATCGCGCTCGGGGTCACCGGGTACGCCGGGACCACGTTGCTGCGCCGGCACCTCGTCGCGAAGACCGGCGACGAGCTGCGGCTCGCCGCGCCGCGGGCGGAGCGGGCGCTGGTCGCCGACGGTCGCGGCGTCTCGCCGTCCGAGCACGGCGTGCCGTCGGCGTTCGGTGCCTACCTGATCGGGCCGGACGGCCGGGTGCTGGAGCACAGCGACCCGGCGCTCACCGACGAGCGGCCGGAGCTGCCGGACCTGACCGGCGCTCGCCCGGTGCCGTTGCTGCGGCCGTTCTCGGTGCACGGCACCGGCCGGTCCCGGTGGTTGCTGCTGGTTCGCCCGGTGCAGCAACCGGCGGGCGGGCACGTCGTCGTGGCGGAGAGCCTGGCCGAGGTCGACGCGACGGTCCGGCAGCTGGCGTTGATCAACCTGAGTGCCGGCCTGGCCGTACTGGCGGCGCTCGCGGTGGCCTGCTTCTGGCTGGTGCGGCTGAGCCTGCACCCGGTGCGGTCCATCCAGACCACCGCGCAGCGCATCGCCGCCGGTGAGCTGTCGGTGCGGGTACCCGATCACGGCAACCGGACCGAGGTGGGCCGGCTCGCGACCGCGGTGAACGGGATGCTGGCCCGGATCGCGACGGCGCTGGCCGACCGGGCCGCGTCCGAGGCCGCGGCGCGCCGGTCCGAGGCGCAGATGCGCCGGTTCGCCGCGGACGCCTCGCACGAGCTGCGCACGCCGATCACCACGATCCGCGGCTACGCCGAGCTGTACCGGCAGCAGCGCGACCAGATGCCCGCCGAGGAGGCGGACCGGATCGTCGGTCGGATCGAGGACCAGGCCCGCCGGATGGGTGGCCTGGTCGACGACCTGCTGCTGCTCGCGCACCTGGACCAGCGGCGACCGCTCGCCACCGACCCGGTCGACCTGACCAGCCTCGCCGCCGACATCGTGCTGGACACGGACACGCTCAACCCGGACCATCCGGTCGAACTCGTCGCGCTGGGCCCCGACGGCCGGGCCGGTACGGGGACCGAGGAGCCCGGGCCGATCGAGGTGATCGGCGACGCGGAGCGGCTCCGCCAGGTGGTCGCGAACCTGGTCGGCAACGCGGTCAAGCACACCCCGGCGGGTACCTCGATCCGGGTCGGGGTGGGCCGCGGCAGCGGTGCCGAGGCCGGTACCGCGGTGCTGTCGGTGGCCGACGACGGGCCGGGGATGGCGCCGGAGCTGGCCGACCGCGCGTTCGAACGGTTCTTCCGGGCCGAGCCGGCGCGGGCCGCGTCCGGTGGCGGCGCCGGCCTCGGCCTCGCCATCGTCGGCGCCATCGTCGAGGCGCACCGCGGCACCGTCACCCTGGACACCGCTCCCGGCCAGGGGGTCGAGATCCGCCTGACCCTCCCGATCCGCCCGCCACCAACCCGTTGAGCAGGGCCGACGGCTTGCGGCAAGCGCTTCCTGCCCGCGCCGGCCGGTGACCGATCCGGCGGCGGCTCACTGGCCGGGGGAGACCAGGCCCGACTCGTAGGCGAAGACGATGGCCTGGGCGCGGTCGCGCAGGTCGAGCTTGGCGAGGATCCGGCCGACGTGCGTCTTGACCGTCTGCTCGGCGACCACCAGCGACTCGGCGATCTCGGTGTTCGACTGGCCGCGCGCGATCAGCCGCAGCACGTCGGTCTCCCGCGGGGTGAGCGCGTTGAGCGCGGCGGGAGTGGGCCGGTCGCCGCGCGGCCGGGCGGCGAAGTCGGCGATCAACCGGCGCGTCACGGACGGGGCGAGCAGCGCGTCCCCACCGGCGATCACCCGTACCGCCTGGATCAGGTCGGCGGCGGGGGCGTCCTTGAGCAGGAAGCCGGACGCACCGGCACGCAGCGCCTCGTACACGTAGTCGTCGAGGTCGAACGTGGTGAGCATCAGGATGCGCGGGACGTGCGCACCGGGCGCCGCGCCGGACAGGATCCGGCGGGTCGCCTCCAGCCCGTCCAGCTCCGGCATCCGGACGTCCATCAGCACCACGTCCGGGTCGAGCTCGCGGACCTTGCGGACCGCCTCGGCGCCGTCGGCCGCGTCGCCGACCACGACCAGGTCCGGCTGCGCGGCGAGCAGGGCGCCGAAGCCCTGCCGCACCATCGCCTGGTCGTCGACGATCATCACCTTCGTCGGCTGGTCCACGGATCCTCCATCGCCTTCGTCCGCCCCGGCGGGTCGGTCCCGATCCTGCCCTGTCCGGATCGCCCGCGGTCGGGGTGTCCCGTCCCTCGGCCGCCTCGCCGCCCTACGCGTCGCCGTGGCCCGGGTCGCAGGGCAGTACCGCGGCGACCCGGAAGCCGCCGTCCGGGGTGGCAGCGGCGGACAGGGTGCCGCCGAGCATCGTGGCTCGCTCCCGCATGCCGACCAGTCCGTGGCCCGGCTCGCCGGCGGCCGGCGGGCTGTCCGGCGCGGCGTTGACGACCTCGATCGACACCGCCTCCGACCGGTACTCCAGCCGTACCGTCACCGGGGCGCCCGGTGCGTGCCGCCGCGCGTTGGACAGCGCCTCCTGCACGATCCGGTACCCGGAGACGTCGACGGCGACCGGCACCGGCCGCGGCGTCCCGTCGGTGCGCAGGTCGACCTCGGCGCCGGCCCGGCGTACCTGGTCGAGCAGTGCCGGCAGCTCCGCCAGACCAGGCTGCGGGGAGCGTTCGGCCGGCTGTTCGGCGCGCAGCACGCCGAGCATCCGGCGCATCTCCACCAGCGCCTGCCGGGCCGCGGTACCGATCGAGGCGAACTCGTCGCCCGCCGTGCCGGGCAGCCCGGTCAGCCGGTACGGGGCGGTCTCGGCCTGCACCGCGATCAGCGACATGTGGTGCGCGACCACGTCGTGCAGTTCGCGGGCGATCCGGGCCCGCTCGATGAGGACCGCGCTGCGCTGCTGCTCGGCCTCGGTACGCCGGGTCTCCACGGCCAGTTGCCGGCGCGCCGCGACGAGACTGCCGATCGCACCGACCGCGAGTACCAGCAGGGTGCCGATCACCGTGGCGGCGATCGCGTTGTCCGCGTTGATCGGGTAGAGCAGCAGCCAGACCAGCACCATCGTGACGGCCCAGATCCAGCCGAGCACGACCCGGCTGTGGCGCAGCCCGACGGCGACGATCGTGGCGAGGTACAGGATGATCTGGAACGGCTGCGCCGGCCACGCCTGGCCGTGCCAGATCGGCAGCATCGCCAGGATGGTCACGACGGACAGCCGCCAGGCCAGCAGCGGCCAGCGCACCAGCAGCACGATCGGCAGCGCCAGCAGCAGCCCGACCACCGGCGCCAGCGGCGAGGAGGCGCCGAACTCCTGCCGTACCTCGTTGATCGTCAACAGCGAGAACAGCACGGTGAGCACGGCACCGACCAGCAGCGGCCAGGCCCGCGGTCGCCGCTGGCCGGGTACCCGGTCGCTGCCGATCAGCATCGTGACGAGCCCGATCAGCGGCGTCGCGACGACCATCGGGTACCGCCGGGAGATCCGTGCGGCGAGCCGCGCGGCAGGCCCGCCCGGTGCCCGACCGGCGGTGCGGCGGCCGCGGCTGCTCTTCCGGCCCGCGGCATCGCCCCTGTCGGGCGAGATGGGTTCGGCCGCCCGTGAGGTCGGGTCGGGCGTCCGTGATTCGGGGTCGGCCGCCCGGGAGGTCGGGCCGGGCGTCCGTGCTGCGGGGTCGGGCGTCCGGGAGGTCGGGTCGGGCGTCCGTGATTCGGGGTCGGGCGTCCGGGAGGCGGGGTCGTCGCCGGGTCGCCGGCCGGGGTCCCGGGACGGCGGGTCAGGCATCGCCGCCGGCGTCGGGGAGCGGGGCGGGATCGCCGGGCTCGACCCGGAAGCGGCGATGCTGCAGCGACGGCAGCCGGCGCCGTACCGCGGCGACCCGCTCGGGCTCGAGGACCGTGACGGCGATGCCGGCGGCCTCGGCGACACCCGCCACCGGTACCCCCATCGGGTCGACGACGACGCTGTTGCCGGCGCCGGTCGGGGCGCACTGGTCGGCGGCGAGCAGGTAGACGGTGTTCTCCACCGCGCGCGCCCGGGCCAGCAGCCGCCAGTGGTCCTCCTTCTGCGGGCCGGTCGCCCACTGCGCCGGTACCACCAGCGCCTGCACGCCGGCGTCGGCCAGTCGCCGGGCGAGTTCCGGGAACCGCAGGTCGTAGCAGGTCATCGCGCCGAACCGGAGCCCGTCGGCGTCGAACGTGCACAGCTGGTCCGGGTCGCCGGGCGCCACCCAGTCGGATTCGGCGTAGCCGAACGCGTCGAACAGGTGCACCTTGCGGTAGCTGGCGAGCAGATCGCCGTCCGGCCCGAACGCGAGCAACGTGTTGGACACCCGGCGCTCGCCCGGCAGCGTCTCGTTCATCCCGTACAGCACCCGGATCCGGTACCGCGCGGCGAGCTCGGCGACCTTCGTCGCGAACGGGCCGTCGACCGGTTCCGCCGAGTCGAGGATGCCGGCGTCGAGCGCCCGCGTCGCGTACATCGAGTACTCCGGGAACGCGACCAGCCCCGCCCCGGCCGCGGCGGCCTGCTCGGTCAGCGCGGCGAGCGCGGTGAGGTTCGCCTGTTTGTCGGTACCGGCGGAGAACTGGCCGACCGCAACGCACACCATGCCCCGACCCTAGCCGTTCCGCCGCGCCGGCAGGTCCGCCTGCGATGCCGCGCCGGCCGGTGGCTGCGCCGGCAGACCCGCCTGCGATGCGGCGCGGCGGTGCCTGCGTCGGGCCTGGCCATACCCGGGATCCGACCAGGGCGGTGCGCGCCCGGAACCGGGGTGACGGCGGGTCACGCGCACGGTAGTTTCGATCGCCGTGCGCATTCTCGTGTTGGGCGGTACCGCGTTCGTCGGCCGGGCGATCGTGACCGCGGTCCTGGCGGCCGGCCACGACGTGACGATCTTCTCCCGCGGTCGCACCGGTACCGACCTGTTTCCCGAGGTCACCCGGCTGGTCGGTGATCGCGATGCGGACGATTACGGCGCGCTGGCCGGCGCCGAGTGGGACGCCGTGGTGGACACGTCCGGGTACCACCCGCGCCACGTCGGCCGGGCCATGGACGCCCTCGGTGACCGGATCGGCCGGTACCTGTTCGTGTCCAGCCACGCCGTCTACACCTCGGACGGGGTGCGAGCCGGCAACGACGAGAGCACGCCGCGCCGGCCGGCCGAACGCAGCGGCACCGAGGAACTGACCAACGAGACGTACGGGCCGCTCAAGGTGGCCTGCGAGGACGACGTGGTGGCCCGGTACGGCGAGCGCGCCACGATCGTGCGCCCCGGCAAGGTGGCCGGCCCGTACGACAACCAGGGCACGTTCACCTACTGGGTGCGCCGCGCCGCCCGCGGCGGTGCGGTCGCGCTGCCGGCGGACCCGGCGCAGCCGGTGCAGGTGATCGACGTCCGCGACCTGGCGACGCTGGCGGTGCGGCTGATCGAGGCGCACCGGCCGGGTGCGTTCAACGCGGTCGGCCCGGACGAGCCGACCACGCTCGGCGGGCTGATCCACACCTGCGCCGCCGCGGCCGGCACCGAGGTGCGGATCGTACGGGTGCCGGACGAGCACGCGACCCGGATGTTTCCGCTGGTCAGGCCGTTCTGGCCGGGGCAGCAGCGCAGCTTCGCGGCGGCCCGGGCGGCGGGCCTGCCGGCCACCCCGCTGGCCACCACCGCGGTCGACACCCGCGCCGCCGACCGCGAACTCGGCGAGCCGCCGCTGTCCTGGGACCACGGCTTCGACCCGGCCACCGAGGCCGCGTTGATCGAGCGGTACGGCTGAGCGGCTGGTACGGCGGACGGCTCAGCCGAGCCCGGTGGCGCGCAGGGTGATGTTGATCCGGCCGGCCGGCAGCGCCGGATCCGGCGAGCTGCCCGGCTCGACCCGCACCACCCCGTGGTACGCGAGCCGCGATTCGCCGCCGAACACGAACACGTCGCCGGATGCCAGCGTCAGGTCGGTGTACGGCCGGGACCGGTTCTCGGTGTTGCCGAACCGGAACAGGCAGCTGTCGCCGAGGCTGAACGACACCACCGGCTCCCGTGCCTTCTCGTCGGAGTCCTGGTGCATGCCCATCCGGGCGTCCGCGTCGTAGAAGTTGATCAGCGCGGTGTCCGGCCGGTAGTCGTCGCTCGGCTGCCGGTACGACTCGGCCAGCGCGGCGCGGCCCCACTCGGCGAGCCAGTCCGGCAGCGGCGCCACCGGTTCGCCGTTCACGTCGTCGGCGGTCCGGCTGTACCGGTAGGGCTGCCAGTGCCAGCCGAGGCAGACGGTGCGGGCCGACATCCGGTGCCCGCCGGGCAGCAGCGTGTGCCGCGCCGGTACAGGCCCGGCCGCCCACCGCAGGCACGCGTCGGCGAGCCGGCGCTGCCGGTCGGCGTCCAGCCAGCCCGGCAGGTGCACGGCGCCCGGCCCGACCTCGCGCCGGCCCATCCCGAACAGCGGCAACGTCACCGGCCCATCCTCCCTCGTCCGGCCGTCGGTCAGGCGGCGTCGTGGAACACCAGGCCGAGGGTGTGCCGCCGGCCGGAACGGACCGCGGACACGCCGTGCCGTACCGGCGCGGCCGACCAGCCGCGGGCCGATGCGACCGGCCGGTCCCGGGTGGTGAAGACCAGCCCGTGGCCCTGCTCGATCAGCGTGGCGGTACCCCGGGACTGGGCCCGCGGTCGCTGCTCGACGAGCAGGAACTCGCCTCCGGTGTGGTCCACCCCGGGGTCGTTCAGGTTGATCACCACCTGCAGCGGGAAAACCTTGTCGCCGTACAGGTCTCGGTGCAGCGCGTTCCAGTCGCCGGCGTCGTAGCGCAGCAGGATCGGGGTCGGGCGCTGCTGCCCGGCGTCGTGGCAGATCGCGAGCCACTCGTCGAGGGTGTCCGGCCACTCCGCGTCCCGGCCGAGCCGGGCATACCAGTCCCGCGCGATGGGCAGAAGCCGCTGGTACAGCGAGTGCCGCAGCGCATCGACCGGCTCGGGGAACGGCGCCGCGAAGTACCGGTAGCGGCCCGAGCCGAACCGGTGCCGGGCCATGTCGATGGTTGCGCGGAAGTGCTCCGGCCGGTCGAACAGTGCGGCGAGCCGGCCGCACTCCGTCGGCGTGAGCAGCTGCGGCAGCGGTGCACACCCGTACTCGTCGAGCTCGCCGGCCACCGCGTCCCAGTCGGCGGCGGCCACCCGCCGGGCGTACCGATCGGCGGTCATGATCTCTCCCGGGGTAGGCGGTATCCGTGCGCGCCGGCGGCGCCGGCGCAGCGGCGCTCCGGGTGTCGCGGGAGCGCGATGCCTCCACCCTGCACCGGCCCACCGGCACCCTGCTGGCGAGAAACGGACCTCGCGTCCCGCGGACCGATGCGCCACCGGCGAGGCTGCGCCGCCCGGCTCCACCGGCACGGCGATGTCCCGTCACCAGGAGCGTCACCGTCTCCTCGCCCGGCGCCAGCGGTGCCGTCACTGGTATCCGGAGTTGCGGGCGCGGGGTCAGCGGCGCTTGCGGCGGCGTTTCCGGTTGGCCTGGCCGGCGGGGCGGCCGGGCGCGGCCGGCCGGTGCGGGGTGCGCCGCGCCGCGGTGCGCGCGGGCACCGGTAGCTGGATGCCGTACCGCAGGGACAGGAACCGTTGGGTGGCAAGCGTTGCGGTACCGGCGATGAGCATGCCAGCGAGGTTGACCCCGAGCTGGACCGCGGACTCGCGCACCTCGACCCAGTGGGCCAGGGGGATCGCCACCGCGATGTTGCCGGCGGCCGGCACCGTGGTGACCGAGATGAACACGCCGACCAGCGCCGACGACTTCGACGCGGTGATGGACAGGATGCCGGCGATGCCGGCGAGGACCGCGACGATGAACGACCACTTGTCCGGATGCACGATGAAGTCGGTGTTCGGCCGGTGCGACAGGTCGGCCGGCCCGATCCAGCCGAGCCACCGGCTGGCCGTCGCGCAGGCGGTGGTGATCGCGATCGCCACCAGGAAGCCGACCACCAGGGTGCGGACGGCCACCGCGATCCGCTGCAGGTCGGCACGGACCAGGCCGAAGCAGATCGCTGCGACCGCGCCGAACTCGGGGCCCAACACCATCGCGCCGACGATCAGGATCGGCTGGTCGAGCAGTGCGCCGATCGCGGCGATCTGGGTAGCGAGCGCCAGGAACGCGAGGAACGCCCAGCTCAGCCGCGCGTCGGCGGCGGTGCGGGCGTCGAGTTCGTCCCACAGCACCGCGTCGTCGTCGTACCCGGGGGCGGATTCCTCCGCGACGGTCGCGCCGACCGAGATGGACACGTCGATGGTCTCCACGGCGATCGATCCCGACTGGTCCACGCCGAGCTCGCGCAGCCGCTGGAGCATCGCGTCGGCGGCCTCCCGGGCCATGTCGAACTGGATCAGGTCACCGGCCGGTTCGCGCGCGGCGCCGGGCAGGACGACCAGGTTGGTCACCGCGATGCTGGCCCCGCACAGGTCGCTGACCTGCTCGGTCAGCCGCGGTGGTGCGATCACCCGGATGTGCAACATGTGAAGAATTGTGCCGGTGGCACGCCGGCGCCGTGCCGAGGTGTCCCATGTCACTCGCGCGGTATGCATGGCCTGGCCGCTCGGCTGGTATTGACAAGAGATGGGGCTGAGGCAACTGCCGGGACCGGTCGTGCAGGCACCGATGGCCGGCGGGGCGACCACGCCGGAGCTGGTCACCGCGGTCGGCAAGGCGGGTGGCCTGGGCATGCTCGCCGCCGGCTACCTGCCGACGGCCGGGCTGGCCGAGCAGATCGCCACGGTCCGCGACGTCGGTGTCCCGTTCGGGGTGAACCTGTTCGTCCCGACCCCGGACACGGCCGACCCGGACGCTGTCGATGCCTACCGGCGGCGGCTGGAGCCCGCCGCGGCCCGGCTGGGCACCGAGCTGGGTGTGCCGGGCTGGACCGACGACGAGTACGAGGCGAAGCTCGACCTGCTCGCCGCGGTCGGCGTGCCCGTGGTCACGTTCACCTTCGGCCTGCCGACCGAGCAGGACGTGATCGCGTTGCGCCGGGCCGGCACCGAGGTCGGGGTCACCGTGAACAGCCCGGCGGAGGCCGTCGCCGCCGATCGCGTCGGCGCGGATTTCGTTGTCGCGCAGGGCATCGAGGCCGGTGGGCATCGAGGTGGCTGGCTCGGCGGGGAGCAGTTCGGACTGCTCTCGCTGATCCGGCTGATTCGCTCCACTGTGGACATCAAGGTGATCGCGGCCGGCGGGATCGCCGACGCCGTAGGGGTTCGCGCCGCGCTGGCGGCCGGTGCACTCGCCGCCTACGCCGGTACCGCGTTCCTGCGCTGCCCGGAGGCCGGCACCCCGGAGCCGTACCGGGATGCGCTGGTGGCGCCGGAGTTCGCCGAGACGCGGCTGACCCGGGCTTACACCGGCCGGTGGGCACGCGGCCTGGCGAATCGCTTCATGGCCGAGCAGGAGCGGTACGCGCCGGAGGCGTACCCGCAGCTGCACGGGCTGACCCGACCGCTGCGCGCGGCGGCAACCGCGGCCGGCGACACCGACGTGATGGCGATGTGGGCCGGTCAGTCCCACGCGCTGGCGACCGACGAACCCGCCGCCAAGGTGCTGCACGCCCTCACTCCCTGAGAGATCTGCGGGCGAACGGTTCGTGCCGGCGCCGAGGGGCTCAGCGGTCCTCGAAGATCAGCGCCAGGCCGGCGGCGAAGATGGCGTCCGGGGTGAGCGAGAGTCGGCCGGCCTCGGTCATCGCCCGGGCCACGGTGGGGTAGCGCCGGGCGAATCCGGTCGTGGGTTCGGCGTCGGCCGAGTCCTGTTCCTCGATGACGTGGCCGAACGTGTAGTGCAGTGCCGTGTAGACGATCGCGGCCGCCTCCGGCAGCGGCCGGCCGCTCGCCTCGATCGCCCGCAGACCGTATTCGGGGATGCAGGCGAGGGTCGGGGTGTGCGGCGGCCGGGCGCCGGCCACGACGCGGGCGCCGTCGGGATAGGCGAGCATCGCACGACGCAGCCGATGGAGCAGCTCGACGTACCACCGCCGCCAGTCGCTGCCCGCCGGCATCGGCCGTGGCTCACCGAGTGTCTCCCGCAGCAGCGCGTCGGCCACGGCGTCGAGCAGCTCCCGCTTGTCGCGGAAGCGCCAGTAGATGGCGGGGGCCTTGACCTCGAGGCTCGCGCTGAGCTTGCGAAAGGTGACCCCCGCCAGCCCTTCCTCCTTCAGCAGTGCCAGGGCCGCCCTGACGATGGTGTCCGCGTCCATGCCCGCCACTCTATAACTGTGTTACATTGAGCTCAATGTAACGGCGTTATAGGGAGGGCGTCATGAACCAGCAGCTCGTGGACGGCATGTGGAGCTACCTCCGCGCCGGGCTCGACATGGACCTCGCCGCACTCGATCGGATCTACGACCCGGAGTTCGAGAACGTGCGCGTCGACCAGGCCGGGCAGACCGTCACCCTGACCAAGGAACACTTCATGGCCCGGTTCCGGGCGCTGCGCGAGCAGGGCGAGCGGATCGGCGAGTCCATCGACGACGTGACCTTCCCCGCCACCTCCGACCTCGGCGATCAGGCGGTGATCGTGATGCGCCGGGTCAAGGACGACGAGCCGGTGCTCTACACGTTCGTCTGGCGGATGCGAGACGGTCGCCCGACCACGATGCTGCGCGAGTTCACCTTCGACCGCGACATCAGCTACCTGCTGGCGATGATGTCGACGCGGTAGCGCCGCGCCGACGCGGCACGGCGAGCGCCAGCGACAAGCGTCAGCGATGTGCGCCAGCCGTTCCCCATCCCGACCGGCTCGATTCGGTGCTCGTCCTGCCCGGCGGTCAGCTGGTTGCCGTGGCGAGGGTGGTGGCGAGGTCGGCGGGGCGGCTCCACATCGGCCAGTGCCCGGTCGGCAGGTCGACCACGTCGAGCGCGCGCAGGGTGGCGGTTTCGGCCATCATCGGGTGGCCTTCCCGGGCCATCTTGAGCAGCACCTCGGACGGGTACGAGCAGGCCACGATCGTGGTGGGCACGTCGCGGCGGGCGTCGTTGTCCAGGTGCACCGGTTCGCGCAGTACCGCGCCCGGTTCGGGTACCGCGCGTTCCCGGAAGGTGCGCAGGGCGTCGTCGTCGAGCCCGTCCAGGCTGGCCTGCAGCTGGTCGAACGGCGGCAACGACAGCTCGGCGAGGTCCGCCGGTACGGACGGGTCGAAGCCGGCGCCGTCCGCGACCGGGCCGCTGTCGACGTAGATCACCCGCGCCACCGCGGTCGGATCCCGGTCCAGCAGTACCGAGGTGGGCAGGTTGGCGCCGCTGTGCGCGACGAGTACGACCGGGTCGGGCTGCTCGGCGACGACGCCGCGCAGGTACTCGGCCTGGTCGGTGACGGTCGCGGTGGCGCGCTGCGGGTCTGCGGGGTCGAGTCCGGGCAACGTCACCGGTACGGCCCGGTGGCCGGCGGCGCGCAGCCGGTCGGCGACCCCGTCCCAGGCCCAACCGCCCAGCCAGAACCCCGGTACGAGAACGAACGTGGAAGTCTGCATGCGTCCAGGTTCGCGCGCCGGGTGGACCACGGCATGTCACTGTTACCGTCACCATTTCTGCGATACTGGTGCGGTGAACCGGGTCGAGCGACTGCACGCCCTCACCGAGTCGCTGCGCCGGGCCGGCGCGGGGGGCCGGACGGCGGCGCAGCTCGCCGACGAGTTCGAGGTGACCACCCGGACGATCAAGCGCGATCTCGCCGCGCTGTCCGCCGCCGGCGTGCCGGTGTGGGGCCGCACCGGCCCCGGCGGTGGGTACGGGCTGGCCGAGCGGGCATCGCTGCCGCCGGTGAACTTCACCGCCGGGCAGGCGCTCGCGCTGACCGCCGCGGTGGCCGCGTCCGCGCAGGCGCCGTTCGCCGACTCGGCGCGGGCCGCGACCCGCAAGGTGCTCGACGTGCTCACTCCGGCCGACCGGGGGCGGGCTTCCGCGCTGTCCCAACGGATCTGGGTCGACGTCGGGCCGAGCGCGCCGCGCCGCGTGCTGTCCGTACTCGAGCAGGCGCTGCTCGACCAGGTCACCGTCAACATCGCGTACACCGACGCCGGCGGGCGGCGCACCCGGCGCGAGGTGGAGCCGATGATCTTCGCGTTCACGCACGGCCGTTGGCTTCTGGTCGCCTGGTGCCGGCTGCGCGACGACGTGCGCTGGTTCGACCTGTCCCGGATCGGCCGCGCCACCGCCACCCGCCGCCGCTGTGCCGGCCATCCGGTCAGCGCCATCGGTACCCCGCCCGAACAGGCTCACCCGGTCGGCGTCTGACGCGCCGACCGGTTGGGCCTGGCCACCAACCAGCGCCCGCTCGACCCGGCAGCGGGGCACGCTGCCGGCGGAGGACGCCGCCGGGCAGGTCACCTGGCGGGTGATTGCAGGTCACCGAGCCGAATTCTGCCCGTCGATGCGTTGACACCTGCCCGGACTCAGGGTTAGTTTCCCGCACATGGCTCGTACCTTGAAAACGGAGTTTCACCAGGCGAAACAAGCCGAGGAGCGAGACGGTGGCGTGACCCGCACGCTGTCTCGTGGGCTCGCCCTGCTGTCCGAGATACTCGACGCCGATGCCCCGCCGACGCTGACCGAACTGGCGTTGCAGACCGGGCTGTCCAAGGCCACCGTGTCGCGGCTGCTCGCGACGCTGGTCGAGGCGGGCTTCGCGGCGCAGACGCCGGGCGGCCAGACCTACTCCGCCGGGCCGTCCATCGCCCGCTGGCTGCGGACCAGCCCGCTGGAGGCGTTGCTGACCCAGCAGGCGACTCCGGTATTGAGCGAGCTGCGGGACCTGTCCGGTGAGACCTCGGTGCTGTGCGTACCGGTCTGGCCGGACCGGGTGTGCATCGCACGCAGCCTCTCCACCTCCCCCATCCGGGCGCAGAAGACGATCGGTGAGAACGGCCCGCTCACCCGCGGCTGCAGCGGCCGGGCGTTCCTCGCCTTCGCCACCGAACGGTATGTCGATGCCGCTCTGCAGGCCCGCCCGCTGGTCCGGATGACCGACACGTCCATCGTGGACGTCGACCGGTTCCTGGCCCGGCTGCGGGCCGAGCGCGAACTCGGCTACACGATGTCGACCGGCGGCACCTACCCGGACATGAACGGCATCGCGGTACCGATCTTCGCGGCCAGCTCGACGCTGCCGATCGCGGTGATCAACGTGAGCGGCCCGTCCGCCCGGTGGACGAAGCCGGCGATGGAGCGGTTCGCGCCCACGCTCAAGGAGCACGCCGCGCAGCTGACCGCGTACTTCACCTCGGAACGGCTGTCGTGATCAAGGCCGTTGCCGCGACCGGACAGCTGGGTACCGGGTTCAAGGCGGAGACGCTCGCACACGCCGCCGAGGGCGCCGACTTCATCGGGTGTGACGCGGGATCGTCCGACCCGGGGCCGTACTACCTGGGATCCGGGCAGACCCAGTCGTCCGACGCCGCGGTACGCCGCGACCTGGAGCTGATGATCGCCGCGGGGCTGCGACACGACATCCCGGTGCTGATCGGCTCGGCCGGCACCGCCGGGGCCGGCCC
Source organism: Actinocatenispora sera (assembly GCF_018324685.1). Taxonomy (NCBI): domain Bacteria; kingdom Bacillati; phylum Actinomycetota; class Actinomycetes; order Micromonosporales; family Micromonosporaceae; genus Actinocatenispora; species Actinocatenispora sera. Next base: position 1,814,208 of record NZ_AP023354.1, read on the forward strand.
GCACCTGGCCCGGACGGTACGGATCGTGCGGGAACTCGCTGCCAAGCACGGCTGGCACTTCCCGCTGGCCACCGTCGACAGCGAGGTGTCCGCCGAGCGGGTCGTCCGGGCGTACCGGGAGGGCCGGCTGAGCCCGCTCGCCGGGGCGCCGGACATCGACGAGGAGTCGATCCGCGCCGCGGGGCACATCGTCGCGATGCAGGGCCCGGAGTGCTTCGCCGACGCCCTGGGCCGCGGCGCGCAGGTGGTCGTGGCCGGGCGTACCAGTGACACGGCGATCTTCGCGGCGTTGCCGATGCTGCGCGACATCCCGCCGGGGGTGGCGTTCCACGCGGCGAAGATCCTGGAGTGCGGTGCGGCGGCGGTGGTGGAGCGCAAGTACCCGGACTCGATGGTGGCGTTCCTGGACCCGGACGGGTTCACCGTCGAGCCGCCGAACCCGGACATGGTGTGCACCCCGCAGAGCGTCGCGTCGCACACGTTCTACGAGACCGCCGACCCGTTCCGCCTGGTGGAGCCGGGCGGCACGCTGGTCACCACCGACGCGGCGTACGCGCCGGTGTCGGACCGGGCCGTGCGGGTCACCGGAAGCACGTTCGAGCCGGCCGGCGACTACACCGTCAAGCTGGAGGCGGCGAGCCTGCTCGGGTACCGCACGGTGGTGTTCGCCGGTGTGCGGGATCCGTTGGTGGTACGCCAGATCGACCGGTTCGTGGCGACCACGAACGCGGTGATCACCGGCAAGGTCGCCGACAGCCTGGGCATCGCCGCGGACGACTACCGGATCCGCTGGAACGTGTACGGCCGGAACGGCACGCTCGGCCCGCTGGAGCCGGCGACCGAGGTGTCCGGGCACGAGGTGGCGCTTCTGATCGACATCGTCGCCGCCGACCAGCAGGCCGCGCAGGCGATCGGCTCGATCGCCTGGCACACCGCACTGCACCAGCCGATCCCCGAGTACAGCGGGCTGGTCAGCCACCTGGCGTTCCCGGTGTCCCCGCCGGCGATCAGCGCCGGGCCGGTCTACGGCTTCTCCCTCAACCACGTGCTGCATCTCGACGACCCGGCCGAGACGTACACCCTGACCGTCGAGAACGTCTGAGGCGACCATGACCGAGCTGCACCAACTTGCCAGGCTGATCCGCAGCAAGAACGCCGGCCCGTTCGAACTGACCATCGACGTGATGTTCGCCGACGAGGCGTCGTACCGGCGGGTCGTCGATGCGGGCGTGCTCGGCGCCGAACGGATCGCCGCACTCTACCGGGTCGATCCGGCGGACGTTCGGCTGTTCCGGGCCGACGTCGCGCTGGCCATCAAGGTCTCGCTGCCCCGGCCCACCCCGTCCGGCAGCCCGACCGACACCGACATCTTCGGCGGCCAGTTCCACAGTCCGATCGTCTGCCTGGAAGTTCCCTGAGTCGTACCCGCTTCGCCTGCCTTGCAACGGTTTCCTGTTCCGCGGTCAACAGAAGGACATCATCATGGACGGCACACCCACCGAGGCGAACCGGATCGACCGGGTCCGCGAGCTGCTCCCGGAGATCGCGCAGATCGGCGACGACACCCTGCGTGCCGCGGTCGAGCAGATCTGGGCGCAGGTGTGGAAGGAAAGCGACTGGGCCGATCTCGCCGAGATCCCGAAGAACCCGTCCGCACCGGCGGCGCCGCAGCGGGTACCGGACGCGTGGACGCTGATCACGCACAGCCGGGCCGTCGCCCAGCTCGCCGAAAGCAGCGCCGAGACGATCCTTACCCTGCACGGCATCCCGTACGACCGGGACGTGTTGCTGACGATCGCCCTGCTGCACGACGTGAGCAAGGTGGTCGAGTACGAGGGCACCCGGGACGCGATCGCGAAGAGCCGCACCGGCCGGTTGATCCAGCACGGCGTGTACGGCGCTTTCCTGATGTGGCAGCACAAGTTGCCGGTCGAGCTGGTACACGGGGTCATCGCGCACACGCCGTCGTCGCGCGGCGTGCCGCAGACGCACGAGGCGTTGATCGTGCGCTACACCGACTTCCTGGACACCGACTCGATGCTGCTGGACGCCGGAGAGGAGCTGTACCTGTCATGACGACGCTGGTGTCACCCGGTGCTCGTTACCGGGAACTGTTGCGGGGCAACGACATCCTGGTCCAGCCGTCGCTGGCCGACCCGCTGTCCGCCCGGATCGCCGCGGATCTCGGCTTCCGTGCGCTGAGCCTCGGCGGCTACGCGATGGGCGCGCACCGCGCGGTCACCGAGCCGCTGCTGTCGTTGACCGACGTCGCGGACATGGTGCGCCACGTCCGGGCGGTCACCACGCTGCCGCTGCTGGTCGACGCCGGCGCCGGCTGGGGCGAACCGATGCACGTGATGCACACGGTGCGCACCCTGGAGGCGGCCGGCGCGGCGGCCGTACACATCGAGGACCAGGTCTTCCCCAAGCGGGCCCACTACCACAAGGGCGTCGAGCACGTCGTCGGGCTCGACGAGCTGCTGCAGAAGGTGCGCGCGGCGCTCGCCGCCCGCACCGACCCCGACTTCGTGATCTGCGCCCGCACCGACGCGATGCGCACCGACGGGTACGACGAGGGCATCCGCCGGGCGCGCGCCTGCGCGGACGCCGGCGCCGACCTGGTCATGTTGTTCCCCAACAACGACGACGAGGCGGAGGCGGCGCCGCGCGACCTGCCCGGGGTACGGCTGGTCTACGTCAACAGCACGGGAAACGACCAGGGTCGGGGCGTCTACCCGGCCCGGCAGCTCCAGCAGTGGGGCTGGGCTGTCCTGTACGACTCGATCAGTGTCACGAACGCCGTCTACGCTGCCGTCCGGCAACTGCTCGGCACGCTCGCCGACACCGGTGAGGCCGGGTTCGACCGGGACACCGTCATCGGCATCCGCAAGAACGTGGAACGCACCATCGGTCTCGACGAGCTGTACGCCGTCGAGGCGAACACCGTCGAACGCTAGGCGATCGGCCGCCCACCGGCCTCGCACTCCGCGCCGTTCTCGACGGATCCCCTCCTGCGCACTCGACTTCACCAGAAGGCGATCACGGCCATGTCAGAAGCGAACCCAGCAGTACCCGTACCGTCCCCGCTGCCCCGGCAGGACCGGCGGCGGACCATCATCGCCGCGTCGGCCGGCAACTTCGTCGAGTGGTACGACGCCGGAATCTACGGCATCGTTGCCGTCGTCCTGGCGAGGAAGCTGTTCCCGTCCGACGTCGACCCGAGCATCGCGCTGCTCAACACCTACGCGGTGTTCGCCATCTCGTTCCTGCTCCGGCCGCTCGGCGGCATCGTGTTCGGGCACATCGCCGACAAGCTCAGCCGCCGCCGCGCCCTGTCGGTCACCATCATCATGACCTCCGTGGCGACCGGGCTGATCGGCCTGATTCCGGGTTACGGGACGATCGGCTGGTTCGCGCCCGCGCTGCTGTTGCTGCTGCGGCTGCTCCAGTCGATGGGTACCGGTGGCGAGTACTCCACCGCCATCAGCTTCGTCTACGAGCACGGTGAGCGGGGCCGCAAGGCGGTCGCGGTCGGCCGGCTCACCTCGCTGACCTTCGGCGGGTTCCTGATCGGTGCGCTGTTCTCCACCATCGTGTCGGCGGCGCTGCCGTCCGGCGCGTACGAGACGTTCGGCTGGCGGATCCTGTTCCTCATCGCGATCCCGATGGGGCTGGTCGGCTGGTACCTGCGCCGACGCACCGAGGAGGGACCGGAGTTCCAGGCGCTGCAACAGGTCCGGCGGGCCACCCGGGCCCGGGTGATGCCGCTGTTCGAGGCGGTCCGGCGGTACTGGCGACGGATCATCGTGTTCACCTTCTTCATGGGCAGCTGGTCGGTGTTCGCCACCCTGCTGACCAACTACCTGCCGACCTTCCTGCACGGCAACCCGTCGCTGTCGAACACCGAGGCCAACGCGGCGAACCTGTTGGCGAGCGTCATGGTGGTCGTGTTCGTCCTGCTGTTCAGCCCGGTGGCGGACCGGATCGGGCTGCGCCGGGCGATGATCGTCGCCTCGGTGGTGCTCGTCGTCGGCATCGTGCCCGGCTACGCGATCGCCGGCAGCGGCCTGGCCGGCGGGTTCCTCGGCGCCGCGATCCTCGGTACCTGCAAGGGCGTCCTCGCGGTGCCGGCGTTGCTCGCGATCAGCCAGATCTTCCCGGCCGGCATCCGGGTCACCGCGGGTGGCCTCTCCTACAACATCTCGGCCTCGGTACTGGGCGGCACCGCACCGGTGATCGCGGTGTGGCTGAACGGCGTCTCGCACAACTCGTTGCTGTTCTCGGCCTACCTGGTCTTCTACGGCATCCTGACGCTCGTCATCACGTTGGTCTGCGCCAAGCGCTGGATCGCCGAGTCGGCGGAGCACTCCGGTGACGCGGCCACGAACCCGAGCGCCGTGCTCTCGGTGGCCCGGATCGACCCGGCCACCGGCGAACTGGGTACCACCGAGCCAGCGTGACCTCGGTGGGCGGGGGCGGCGGCCCGGCCCGCCCTCGCCCGCGGATCAGTGCCGGCTCCGGTCAGCCGGTTCGGATTCGGGCCGGTTCCCGGTTGGGGCCGGTTCGGGTTCGGGCCGGCTCGCGGTCGGCCTGGCTCTTGGTCAGGCCGGTTCCGGGTTCGGGGTGGGCGCCGGTTCGGCGGTTGTCGCCGGGATCGGCAGGGCGGCGGTGACGCGGAAGCCGCGGTCGGGTAGCGGCCCGGCATCCAGGTGGCCGTCGAGCAGGGCCGCCCGCTCGCGCATCCCGACGATGCCGAACCCGTGCCCGGTTCCCGTACCGCGGCCGGGTTCGGCGCCGGGCCGGCCGTCGTCGACGACCTCGACGCACAGCTCGGTCGGCCGGTAGGCCAGGTCGATCCGGCAGGACCGGGCGGTCGAGTGCCGGATGACGTTCGTGACCGACTCCTGCACGATCCGGTACGCGGCGAGGTCCACGGCGGCGGGCATCGCCCGTACCGTGCCGGTCCGGCGCACGGAGACCTCGATGCCGGCCTCGGCGGCGCCCGCGACGAGCCGGTCGACCTCGGCGAGCCCCGGCGTACCGGCCGGTTCCGGCCCGGCGGGATCGGCCCGGCGCAGGGCGACGAGGGTACGGCGCAGCCCGGACAGCGCCTCCCGGCTGCTCGTCTCGATGACCCGCAGCGCCTCCTGCGCCGCGTCCGGCTGGGTGTGGATGACCCGGTTGCCGACGCCCGCCTGGATGGCGATGATGCCGACGCTGTGCGCGACCATGTCGTGCAGCTCGCGGGCGAGGCGCAGCCGTTCGGCGGTCATCGCGCGCTCGGCGGCCTGCGCCCGGGACGCGCTGGCGAGCTGCCGGCTCTTCCGGATCGACTGCCCGACCACCCAGGCGAACACCGCCGCGTACAGCACCGGCGCCTGGTACTCCGCGAGGTGCGGGCCGGGCCCGCGCGCCAGCGCGAACACGTCGTACCCGGCGGGGACGAGCACGCCGAGACCCAGCGCGATGAGCGCGGTGCGGCGCGACCGGGTCGCCGAGACGTAGCACAGCGCCACGTACACCGGGATCATCTCGCCGAACCCGACCCGCAGCCGATCGCCCGGCTGCACGCCCGGGATGAACTGCTGCCCGGCGAGCACACCGGCCGCGGCCACGGCGCCGGCGGCGAGCACCGCCAGCGCCGCCAGCGGGTACCGCCACAGCAGCGCCGCGGCGACCGCCACCGTGCCGGCCACCGCGGCGGGCCCGGCGTGCGCGTACCCACCGCCGGTACCGAGAGGTGGCGGCAGCGTGTTGACGGTGAGCAGAACCGTCAGCACGGCGGCGCCGATCCACATCAGTACCGGGCCCAGGTGGCGGTCGACCGGCACGGGAAACCGGGGAAGGGCGCGCATGCCGTGACGGTAGCCGCGTCGCGGCCGTGCAGCGTCGGCCCGTGGACGTACGCCCCGGGGCGCATGCACCCCGGCCCGCCAGCGGCGGGGCCGGTTGACCCTGCGTCGGCTGCCCCGGCGCTGGTCAGGTCTCGTCGACAGGGAGGACGAAGCTGCCGCGCCCCTGCACGGTGACGATCAGCCCCTCGTCGATCAAGATCCGGTACGACTTGCGCACGGTCAGGCGGTTGACGCCCGTTGCCTGCTGCACGAACGTCTCGGAGGGGAGCCGGTCGCCGGGGCCGAACTCGCCGGACGAGATGGCGTCTCGAACCAACTGGGCAATCTGCACGTAGACGGGCGTGAACGCACCCGGCTTGACCTTCGCCCAATCGACCATGATCGAAGGCTAGGCGCGAAACCCCGGTGCTTCTGATCATCCGTCGGGGTGTCCAGCGATAGCTGGGTCTAGCCCATAGTGTCCATGTGCGCTACTGTGCAGGGGTCGGAAATGAGGCGACCCCGCGGTGTCGGGCAAGGACAGCCGCGGGGTCTGACCGCTCACGAAGGGAGCGGCTGTGGGCCACGGTACGCATCCGATCGCCCGGTATTCGACCCCGCACGCGGGCGACCAGGTCTTCATCAGCCCGGCGGCCGGCGTGCACGGCCACGGCTGCTTCTGGGCGATGGTCGTCGAGGCGATCCCGGCGCTGGTCAAGGGCGCGATGTACCTGAAGGTCGTGCCGGTCGCCGAGATCGACGGCAACCCGACGGTACGGACCTTCTACGTGCGGCTCGCCGGCCTGCTGACCCGGTCGATGTCGTGACGACCTCGGCCGTGCTCGGCTGGGTTCTCTCGCTGTTCCTCGCGTTCGCCATCGGCGTGGTCGTCGGTCATCGGCAGCGCTGAACGAGGCTCGTAGTCGACCGGGTTTGACTCACTCAACGATTTACCCTTCAGTAAACATTACTGAAGAGTGAAACGTGGGGAGCGGTCATGCCGGAGTACGCGACAACGATCGAGATCGCCGCGCCGCCCAGCCGGGTGTGGCAGTGGTTCGCGAGCCAGCAGGCGCTGCGCCGGTGGCTGTCGCCCACGCTGGAGATCGACCTGCAGGTGGCCGGGCGGTACCGGATGCTCGGCGGCGACGGCGAGACCTGGATCAGCGGCCAGGTCCTCGAACTCGTACCCGAGGGCAAGCTCATCCTGTCCTGGCTGGAGGAGGGCGCCGGCTGGGTGCATCCCGGCCGGCTGGTGATCGAGCTGACCGCCACCGCGGGCGGCACCCGGGTCACGCTCACCCACGACGGCTTCGCCGGCATCGGTACGCCGACCTGGCGGCGCACCGCCGACACGTACCAGCGCGGCGTCGCCGAGCACCCCGTCCTCGACCACCTCGCCGCGGCCGTGGCCACCGGCGACGTGCCCACCGCCGTACCCGCCGATGCCTGACCGCGGGCACCCCACCGCCCACCCGCCGTCCCATCACGGCGCCGGCCCCGATCACGGCGCCGGCCCCGATCACGGCGCCGGCCCCGATCACGGCGCCGGCCCCGATCGCGGCGCCGGCCCCGATCACGGCGCCGGCCCCGATCACGGCGCCGGTCCTGGTCACGGCGCCGGCCCCGATCACGGCGCCGGCCCCGATCACGGCGCCGGTCCTGGTCACGGCGCCGGCCCCGATCGCGGCGCCGGCCCCGATCACGGCGCTGGGCCCGATCGCGGCGCCGGCCCCGATCATGGCGCTGGGCCCGATCATGGCGCTGGGCCTGGTCACGGCGCCGGTGCCGACCACCGTGCCGGTCTCGATCACAGCGCCAGGGCCGATCACGGCGCCGGGTCTGCCCGGCCGCCGGGCGACCACGGCAACGGGGCCGCCCGATCGGCGGGAGACCGGGGTGACGAGGCGTTTCGGGCGCTCGCCGATCCGACCCGGCGGCGGATGCTCGATTTGCTCGCCGAGCGCGGCACGCTGTCGGTCGGCGAGCTCGCTGCCGAGTTCCCCGACCTGGTGTTCTCGGGCATCTCGAAGCACCTGATGGCGCTGCGGGCCGCAGGCCTGGTCACCGCGACCAAACAGGGCCGCAAGCAGCTGTACCGGATCGACGAGGCTGGCTTCACCGCCGCCCTCGCCCCCTGGGTGGCCCGCTACCAGGCCTACTGGCCCACCGCCCTCGCCACCCTCCGCACCCTCGCCGAATCCCCCGAGAACCCCGCCCCGCCGCGTTGATCAAGGGATTGGTACACGTTGTCCCAGCATCGGCTGTCCCGATCCCTTGATCAACGTCGCAATCCCTTGATCGGCGTCGCAATCCCTTGATCAACGCGGCGAGCCCTTGATCAACGCGGCGAGCCCTTGATCGGCGTCGCGAGCCCTTGATCGACGTGCTGGTCCCTTGATCGACGCGATCTCTGGGCACAGCGGGGTCAGCGGCGTTGCTCGGCGGGGCACCACCAAGTGGTACGGCCGCCGATCGTGCCGCGCGTCATCGGCACGTGGTCTCGCGGGCAGCTGGCGCCGGCCCGGCGCAACCCGACGATGGTCAGTTCGTGTACGCCGCCGGCCCGGATGGAGGCGCGCAACGCGGCCCGGGTGGCCCGCAGCAGCCGTCGCCGGTCGTCGTCCGTGAGGTCGGCGACCGGGCGGCCCGGATGTACCCGGGCCTGCCACAGGATCTCGTCGGCGAGCAGGTTGCCGATCCCGGCGAGGCGGCGCTGGTCCAGCAGGCGGGCCTTGACCGGTGCCGCCGCGCCGGCCGCCAGCGCGGACCGGAACTGCGCCGGGGTGATCGTCTCCGCGTCCGGGCCCAGCCGGTCGACCGGCGGGTCCAGCCGTACCCGGCCCAGGCGGCGCGGATCGACCAGCAGCAGCCGGCCGCCGTCGGCGAACGCCAGGCCGAACCGGGCCCAGCGGTAGTCACCGGGCCGCCGGCCGCCTTCCCAGTGGTCGCCGCCGTCGACCTCGGCCCCGTCCGCGTCGACCACGACGATCTTGCCGGACATGCCGAGATGGATGCCCAGCGGTACCGACCGTGCCGCGGAGTCCGTCTCGCACCACATGCTCTTGCCGCGCCGGTGCGCCGCGACGAGGGTACGGCCGCGCAACGCCCGGCGGATCTCCCCGGGCGGATGCGGCCGGCACACGTACCGGTCGGAGTCGTCGACGTCGGTGATCCGGCGGCCGAGCCCGGCGCGTTCGATCACCGCCCGGGCGGCCTCCACCTCGGGGAGCTCCGGCATGCCCGCCCCCTCCGTGGGTTCCTGTACCAGCCGGGCCCCGTCGTTGATCGTGGCATCCGCCGTGGCCGGTGGTGGACATGGGGATTCACGGGCGGCCCGTCGGAGGCCAGCGCCACCCGTGGTGACTCAGTCGAAGACCTCGTCCAGCGACGCCGCGTTGACTGCCCGCGAGAGCCAACTGTTGAGCTGCTCAGGATCGGTGCACTCGGTGATACGGTGCTGGATCTCGTCGGGGACATCCCAACCGCGCGCCCTCAGCACTTCAAGCAGCGCATCGCTGCGGGCCTCGGCACGGGCCTCGGCACGGGCCTCGGCGCGGAGGCGGCGGGCGTAGTCGCTCTGGAACTCGAAGGTGTGGGTCGACATCTGCGCCTCCAGGTAGCGGCGTGCCGCTTCGGGCAGCGCCGCGAGCATGATTTCACTGTAACGGATGGCCAAGTCGCGATCGATCGTGTCGAGCGCGGCGTTCGCCGCGTCGAGCGCCTGGTGGCTGGCCGGGCCGGTGGCGTGCGCGAGACCGGCCAGCACCGCCACTTCCGGGGTGCCCACGCCAATGGGTATCTGGTTGGGCCCGGCGACCCGCGGTTGCAGCACCCAGCCGTCCTGGTTCAGTTCGATGGGTTCGCCGCACCAGGCGGCGGTGCGGGTGTCGGGGCAGACCACGAGCAGTGCGACGGGACATCGGAGTCTGGCCCGCAGGGTGGCCAGGTAGACCGGCCAGCTCCATCGTTTGGCCGGGTCCGGGCGCAGCTGGATCTCCACCACGACCGACAGGACCGGCCGATCGTTTCCGCAGAGCGTGACTACGGCGTCGGCGCGGTATTCGGTGTGCGGCAGATCGTTGGCCTCGGCGGCGTCGAGCCGGGCCTGGCGCCAGTCGGGCAGCTTGATGCGGAGCACGTCGCCGAGCAGCGTGGCGGCGAGCGACGGGTTCTCGTGAAATATCTCGATCAACGCTTCGTGCATGACGGAGGGCATGATCGTGACGTTACGACCACGGTACGACAAAAACCGTGCGCAGTGTGATCGTCCGTTCTACCCCGCCGCCGTAGCGGAACCCGCGGGGCGGCGACATGGCGCCGGTCAAGGCGAACGCGGTGCCGGATCCGTTTCCTACCATCGGGAAGACGACGCGGCGCCGACCCACACGCTGGGGTCGGCGCCGCGTTCGGGACGAGCGGGTACTACAGGTTGATCATGTGGCCGGACAGGCCGTGGACGGCCTCCTTGACGGCCTCGCTGAGCGTCGGGTGGGCGTGCACGTTGCGGGCCACCTCGTGCACGGTGAGGTCCCACTGCTGGGCCAGGGTCAGCTCGGGCAGCAGCTCGGTGACGTCCGGGCCGATCAGGTGCGCGCCGAGGATCTCGCCGTACTTCTGGTCGGAGAGGATCTTGACGAACCCGTTCGGGTCGGCCAGGCCCTGCGCCTTGCCGTTCGCGGTGAACGGGAACTTCGCGACCTTCACGTCGTAGCCGGCGTCTCGTGCCTGCTCCTCGGTGTAGCCGAAGCTCGCGATCTGCGGCTGGCAGAAGGTGGCGCGCGGGATCATCTTGAAGTCGACTTCCATCGTCTCCGCGTCGCCGATCGTCTCGGCCGCGATGATCCCCATCGCCTCGGCGGCGTGCGCGAGCATCAGCTTCGCGGTCACGTCACCGATCGCGTAGATGCCGGGGGTCGAGGTACGGCAGCGGCCGTCGACGTCGATCGCGCCCCGGTCGGTGAGCTTGACGCCGGTGTTCTCCAGCCCGTACCCCTCGACGCGCGGGGCGAAGCCGATCGCCTGCAGGACCTTGTCGGCCTCCAGCACCTGCTGCTGACCGTCCCGGGTCACGGTGACCTTCACCCCGGAGCCGGTGTCCTCGATGCCGTCCACCCGGGTCGAGGTGAGCACGTCGATGCCGAGTCGCTTGTACCGCTTCGCCAGCTCGGCGGACACCTCGGCGTCCTCCAGCGGTACCAGCCGGTCGAGGAACTCGACGATGGTGACCTTGACGCCGTAGTTGCTCAGCACGTAGGCGAACTCGACGCCGATCGCGCCGGCGCCGGCGATCACGATGCTCGACGGGAGCGTGTCGGTGAGGATCTGCTCCTCGTAGGTGACCACCCGGTCGGACAGTTCGGTACCGGGCAGCAGCTTGGTGTTGGTGCCGGCGGCGATGATGCAGTTGTCGAACGTCAGCGTCTCCGAGCCGCCGTCGTTCAGGGCCACCGTCATCGTGTGCGCGTCGACGAAGGTGCCCTTGCCCTGGACCTCGGTGATCTTGTTCTTCTTCATCAGGAAGTGGACGCCCTTGACCCGGCCGTCCGCGACCTTGCGGCTGCGCTGGAACGCGGCGCCGTAGTCGAAGGTGACCGTGCCGTCGACCTGGATCCCGAACGTCTTCTGCTCGGCGTTGAAGATGTGCGCCAGCTCCGCGTTGCGCAGCAGCGCCTTCGACGGGATGCAGCCGACGTTCAGGCAGACACCGCCCCAATACTTCGCCTCAACGACGGCGGTACGCAGGCCGAGCTGGGCGCTGCGCACGGCCGCGGTGTACCCGCCCGGGCCGGCGCCGAGGACCACGACATCAAAGTGTGTACTCACGAGGCGGATCATATTCCGCTACCGGGCGACCTGCCCGGGCACCGGTTTCGACGGTGACGCGGGGGCCAGCCGGAGCGACCCGGGTCACAACCCCGCGCCCAGCCCTGTTGATCATGCTGGTGGGCAGCGGGCGAGCGTGCAGCCGGCTACCCGACACCATGATCGACGTGGCCGCGGAGGGAGGCGTCGAGGAGTTCGATCGTGTGCGCCGTCGGGATCGGGGTGCCGGCCCGGCGCAGCGCGGCGGTGATCTGCAGCAGGCAGCCCGGGTTGCCGGCGACCAGCAGGTCGGCGCCGGTGGCCCGGATCCGCTCCGCCTTCCGGTCGCCGAGTTCGCGCGCCGGTTCCGGTTCGAGCAGGTTGTACACGCCGGCGGAGCCGCAGCACAGCTCGGCCTCGGCCGGCTCGACCAGGGTCAGCTCCGGGATCCCGCGCAGCAGCTGGCGCGGCGCGGACCTGATCTTCTGCGCGTGTGCCAGGTGGCACGCGTCGTGGTACGCGACGGTGCGGCGCACCGGATGCCGCGGCGCCACCGGCCCCAGCTCCACCAGCAGTTCGGTGACGTCCCGGGTACGGGCGGAGAGCCGCTCGGCCCGCCCGGCGTAGCGCGGATCGTCGGCGAGCAGCTCCACGTACTCCTTCATCGCCGAGCCGCAGCCGGCCGAGTCGGTGACCACGTAGTCGACGCCGGCCGCCTCGAACGCGTCGATGGTGGCGCGGGCGAACCGGGCCGCCTCGTCCCGCCGTCCGGTGTGCGCGGACAGCGCGCCGCAGCAGCCCTGCCGGTGCGGAACGAGCACCTCGCAGCCCTCCAGCGCGAGCACCCGCGCGGTGGCGGCGGACACCGAGCCGAAGAACGCGGACTGCACGCAGCCGGTCAGCAGCCCCACGGTCGCGCGGCGCCGGCCCCGGGCGCGTACCCGGGTGGGCAGCCGCGGGGCCCGCCGCGCCGGCGGCGCCAGCTCCTCCATGGTCGCCAGCGCCGGCGGCAGGTACCGCGCCAGCCGGTGACCGAGCCGGTCCGCGCCGGTGGCCCGGTACGCGGCGAGCGGGGCGCGCAGCAGCTTCAACCGGCGCGGGTACGGGAAGAGGCCGAAGACGAGGGCGCGCAGCAGCCGCTCGCCCCGGGTACGCGGGTGTCGCCGCTCGATCTGGGCGCGCGTGGCGTTCAGCAGCTCGTCGTACCGGACGCCGGACGGGCAGGCGGTCACGCAGGCCAGGCAGCCGAGGCAGGCGTCGAAGTGGCCGGCCATCGCGTCGGACAGCGGCTCGCCGGAGAGCCCCTGCTGGATCAGGTGGATGCGGCCGCGCGGCGAGTCCATCTCCTCGCCCCACAGCACGTAGGTCGGGCAGCTGGGCAGGCAGAAGCCGCAGTGCACGCAGTCGTCGGCGAGCGACCTCGACGGCGGATGGTCGGCGTCGAAGGCACCCAGCACGTCCGGTTCGCTGGTCACGATCTCAGATCCCTCCGACGAAACGGCCGGGAGCGAGCCGGCCGGCCGGGTCGAACTCCTGCTTGACCGCGCGCATCAGCCCGATGCCCTCGATCGGCCCCCACAGGTCGAGCTCCGGCCGGATCTTCGGCGGCGCGGCGAGCACCGTGCAGTGGCCGCCGTGGCTCATCGCGACGGTACGGGCGGCGTTGACGATCTCGACCGCGCGGTCCGGGTCGACGTCGCCGGGGATCGCGGCGTGCAGCACGCCGGCGGCCGGCGAGCAGAAGATCCGCATGCCGGTACCGCGGGCGGCGTCGCGCATCGAGTACACCGGGCCGAACAGCTGCCCGACCGGGGTGACCACCTGCAGCGCGACGTCGTCCGGGCCGAAAGGGTAGTGGCCCCACCAGTCCGGCGGTTCGGCGTCGGCGCGGGCGTCGCCGCCGAGCACCTGGACCGCCTTCTCCGCCCGCGCCGCCACCCCGTCGGCGGTGCCCTCGATCAGTAGCACCATCAGATCGGGGTGACCGGGTACCCGCGCCGTCCGCCGCAGGCTGTCCGGCTCCGGGCACTCGACCTCCATCGCGGCGGGCGCCAGCCGTTCCTGCTTGAGCCGTACCGACAGGTCGCGGACCTCGCCGGGGCTGCGCACCGGCCGGGACACGAACGCCCGCGCCGCCGGGACGGGGGTCAGCTTCACCGCGATCTCGGTGAGCACCCCGAGCGTCCCGTACGACCCGGTGAGCAGCCGGCCCAGGTCGTAGCCGGCGACGTTCTTCACCACCTTGCCGCCGGAGTGCGCGACCACCCCGTCGGCCCGCACCATCGTCAGCCCGATCACCTGGTCCCGCGCCGTACCGTGGCGCAGCCGCAGCGGTCCGGCCGCGCCGGTGGCGACCACGCCGCCGAGCGTCGCGCCGGGCAGCATCTCGTCCAGCGGCAGCCGCTGCCCGCGCTCGGCGAGCACCCGCGCCACCTCGGCGATCGGGGTACCGGCGCGGATCACCGCGATCAGGTCACCGGCGGCGTGCTCCACCACCCCGGTCAGCCGGGACGTGTCCAGGATCAGGTCGGCGACGGTCGGTGGCGCGCCCCAGTGCAGCTTCGTCCCACCGCCGCGCACCACCACGTGCAGCTCGTGCGCCGTGGCGGCACGCAGCACCCGGGACACCTCGCCGGTCGACGTCGGGTACGCCACGAAGCGCGGCTCGACGTCCACCACCCGGTCGGCGGGTTGCGCCGGGCGCGCCTCGCACACCGCGCGCAGGTCGTCCAGCACCGCCATCAGAACGCCTCCGCCAGGCCGGCCGCCTGCGCCGGATGCGGCGCCGTACCGCGGCGGGGCACCTCGCCGCACAGCCGTGGCGTGGGGAAGACCTTGCCCGGGTTGCAGCGCTGCGCCGGGTCGAACGCGCACCGCACCAGCTGCATGGTGTCCAGGTCGTCGGCGGTGAACATCTTCGGCAGGTGCTTGGCCTTGTCGACGCCGACGCCGTGCTCACCGGTGATCGAGCCGCCGTGGCCGATGCACAGGTCGAGGATCGCGCCGGACACCTCCTCGGCGGCGTCGCCCTGCCCCGGCACCGACTCGTCGTACAGCACCAGCGGGTGCAGGTTGCCGTCGCCGGCGTGGAACACGTTCGCCACCCGGATCCCGGTGCGCTCGGACAGCGCGGCGATGTCGGCCAGCACCTCCGGCAGCGCGGTACGCGGGATCACGCCGTCCTGCACGATGTAGTCCGGGCTGATCCGGCCGACCGCGGCGAACGCCGACTTGCGGCCCTTCCAGATCTCGCCCCGCTCGTACTCGTCGGCGGCGCGCCGCAGCTCGAACGCGCCGGACTGCTCGCACCGCGCGGTCACCGCGGCCAGTTCGGCGGCGACGTCGTCGGTCGGACCGTCCAGCTCGACGATCAGCACCGCGCCCGCGCCGTCCGGATAGCGGCAGTCGACGGCCTGCTCGGCTGCCTCGATCGACAGCGCGTCCATCATCTCGATCGCGGCCGGGGTGATGCCGGCAGCGATGATCGCGCTGACCGCCTCGCCCGCCGACGCCATGTCGGGAAACGCGGCGAGGATCGTTTCGACGCACTGCTGGGTCTGCACCAAGCGGACCACCACCTTCGTCGCGATGCCCAGGGTGCCCTCGGACCCGATGAACACCCCGAGCAGGTCGTAACCGGTGGACTGCCGGCACTTGCCGGCACCGAGCCACACCACGTCACCATCCGGGGTAACGATCTCCAAGCCGGTCACGTGGTGCGCGGTGAAGCCATATTTCAGACAGTGCGCACCGCCCGAGTTCTCTGCGACGTTGCCGCCGATGGAACAGATCTGCTGGCTTGACGGGTCTGGTGCGTAGTGGTAATGCGCGGGGGAGACCTCCCGGCTGATCGCCAGGTTGATGACGCCGGGCTCGACGATCGCGCACTCGGCGTCCAGGTCGACCTCCAGGATGCGGCGCATCCGGCTGGTCACGATCAACACGCCGTCGGAGCGAGGCAGCGCGCCGCCGGACAGTCCGGTACCGGAGCCGCGCGCCACGAACGGCAGGCCGGCGTCGCGGCAGGCGCGCACCGTCTCGGCGACCTGCTCGGTGGATTCCGGCAGCACGACCAGCCCGGGGCTGACCGCGTAGCGGGCCAGGCCGTCGCACTCGTAGGTGCGCAGTTCGGCGGGGTCGGTCAGCACCGCGTGCGGGCCGAGCGAAGCGGCGAGCCGTTCGGCCACTGCCGCGAGCCGGGCCGGCACTTCCATCCGCGCCTCCAGCGCTCACGCGCCGCCGGTTACCGGCGAGTCGCTCCTGGTACGGCCAAAACTACGGCGCCGGCACTGCCGGGTCAACAAACACCGACGTCGCGGCATGGCCGGTGCGGCCGGCGCGATCAGGGGCCGTTCGGCTCCGGCCGGACGCCGTGCCCGGTGCGGGCCACCGACGAGACCGCCTGCGCGATCGACGCACCGCCGCCGACCAGCTCCAACGTCAATCCTGCGGTGTCCGGCTCGTCCAGCAGTGCGGCCAGCACCCAGGCCACGTCGTCCCGGGTCACCTCGCCCGGCTCGACCTCCGGCGCCAGCCGCACCCGCCCGGTACCGGGGTCGTCGGTGAGCCGGCCCGGTCGCAGGATGGTCAGCGCCAGGTCCTGCCGGTGCCGCAACTCCTCCTCGGCCTCGCCCTTGGCCCTCTGGTACGCGGCGAACACCTCGTCGGTGCCCGGCCGCGGTGGTGCGCCGGCGCCCATCGACGAGACCAGCAGGTACCGCTGGACGCCCGCCAGCCGGGCCGCGTCGGCGAGCAGGATCGCGCCGTTGCGGTCCATCGTCTGCTTGCGTTCGGCGCCGCTGCCCGCGCCTGCGCCGGCGGCGAACACCACCGCGTCGGCGTGCCGGACCTGCTCGGCCACCTGTTCCGGAGTCGCCGACTCCAGATCCAGCACGACCGGATGTGCGCCCAGCTCACGAAGTTCGTCGGCCTGGTCCGGATTGCGGATCAGGCCGACCACGGCCTCGGAACGCGCAACCAGTTGGCGCGTCAGTCGGAGTGCGATCTTCCCGTGCCCACCAGCCACAACCACCCGCATGTCCCCACCGTATTACTGTCCGCACCTTGCGTGGTGCCGGCAAAACGAGTAATTAACGCAAATACGACGTGAGAGTTTTCATGTCACGGAACCTGCGCGCCGCAACGTGCCTGCATGCGGTGAGTCGCCGATGGCGGTATGCGGGTGACGACTGCGCACCGCGAGCTGGCGGCCCCGGTGCGTACGGGTCTGCCCAAACGGTGTCGATCCGTGTTACACAACCAAGCGTCCCGGCGAACCAACCACCCGAGAGACGCACCGAGGAGGCGAGTTGTGACCGATCCGAACGGTGGCGGCATCAACTCCGGAGACGATCCGGTGACCCACCGCCTGCCACTGCGCAACACCAGCACTCAGACCGCGTCCCGGCCGGGCACCGCCGACCCGTGGCGCACCGATGCGGACGAGGACAACCCGTTCGCCGGTACCGCGCTCGGCGGACTGCCGGAGCGCGGCAACACTCCGACCAACCCGTTCGGCAGCCCGGCGGCGGGCAGCCCGTCGTCGCTCGACCTCGACGACGACGAGCGGCGCAAGGCGCGTACCAGCTTTCCCATCACCATCGGCCTGATCTGCACCGTCGCCGGCGCGACCCTCGGCGTCACCGAGGTGCTGGCGCGGGTCGGCGCGGTCGTCGCCGCGTTCGGCATCCTGCTGTCGGTGATCGGCCTGATCAGCGCGCGGCGCGCGCACGTCGGCGGTCGGCTCGTGGCCGTACTGTCGATCCTGATCGGCCTGGCCGGCATCGGCATCGCGGTCGTCGACCACTTCGGCACCTTCACCTGGCTCAACGCAGACCTGCCGAAGCACCTGGCGAACAAGATCGGCGACTACGTCCCGTTCCTGTCCTGACTGTCCATAGTGGACACCTGCGGCGACGCCGCGGTGGGCTCGCCGGTACCGGCGGGCCCACCGGCGTCGCCGCTGCCGTACCGGGAGTCGGACGGTGCCCCCCAGCAGGCGCCGACCGCCCGCTTTGTTGCGGGCTCTAGGATCGCTCGGGTGATGCCACGGCTACCCGCAGCTTCGGACCGAACGGACCGTCGGCACCGGCCGGACCGCGGCGTCCGGCGCCGGGTGGGCGTGCCGTGGCGGCTGGCGGTCGCGGCGCTGACGATGGCGGCGCTGGGTGCCCCGGTGGCCGCGCCGACCGGCGCCGACGCCGCCCCACAGTGCTCGCACGGCGACAGCGACAACCTCGACTACCAGCCCTGGGCGGTCAAGCGCATCGCCGCCGACCGGGCCTGGCCGATCAGCCAGGGCAGCGGTGTCACCGTCGCGGTGCTCGACTCCGGCGTCAACGCGCAGCACCGGCAGCTCGCCGGCCGGGTCGAGGCAGGCACCGACCTGGTCCGCGGCAAGGGGACCGCCGACACCGACTGCGCCGGGCACGGTTCGATGGTCGCCGGCATCATCGCCGGCAAGCGCGTCGACGGCTCCGGCTTCTACGGCGTGGCACCGGAAGCCACCATCCTGCCGATCCGGATCGCCGAGGACCTCGGCACGTTCGAGCACGGGTCGCCGCGCATCGCCGCCGCGATCCGGTACGCGGTGGACCACGACGCGACGGTCATCAACATGTCCCTGACCACCGAGGACAGCCCGCAACTGCGGTCCGCGGTCGGGTACGCGCACGAGCACGGCGTGGTCATGGTGGCCGCCACCGGCAACCAGGCCGACGACAAGCCCAGGTATCCGGCCGCGTATCCGGACGTCATCGCGGTCGGCGGCATCGACTCGTCCGGTGGCCACGACAGCGAGTCGGTGACCGGCGACTGGGTCGACCTGGCCGCGCCGAGCACGGGCATCGTCGCGCCGGCCGGCATCGGCTCCGGCTACCTTTCCGAGAAGGGCACGAGTTTCGCGGCGCCGGTGGTGGCCGGCACCGCGGCGCTGATCCGCGCGTACCGGCCGGAGCTGACGCCGGACCAGGTGGCGACCCGGCTGGAGGCCACCGCCGACCACCCCGTCGACGGGCACAACGACGAGGTCGGCTACGGCGTGGTCAACCCGTACCGGGCGCTCACCGAGGTGCTCGGCGAGCCGAACGGCGCCGCGACCGCCGCCGGTGGGGCGCTGCCCGCCGCGGCGAGCCGTACCGGCGCCGCGGACCCGGTCCGGACCGCGGCGCTGTGGGCGGCGGTCGGGCTGCTCGCCGTGGTGATCGCGCTGCTGCTCCTTGCCGTCGTCGTACCGGCCGGCCGGCGTCGCGGCTGGCGCCCCGGGCTGCGCGGCCGGCTGCCCGGGCCACGGTCGACCCGGCGCCGGCCCCCCGATTACGACCCGACCGCGCCGCCGCCGATCGAACCGGAACCGCCAGCCACCACCGCCGTACGGCTACCCGGCAGCGACAGCAGCGCCACCTTCACCGTCGACGTCCACCTCAACTGACCGGCGCGCGGCATCCGGCGCCGCACCCGATCGGCGCGCGGTGTCAGAGGCCGCAGCTGACTGGATGCGGTGTCAGGGGGCCGTGGGTTCGTTGCGGAGGACGAGGACGGCGATGTCGTCGCGGGGCGGGTCGGCGGTGAACGACAGGACGGCGTCGGTCAGCTTGCCGGCGATCGTCGCCGCGGGCGCTCCCGCCAGGCCGCGCAGCTCGCGGCGCAACCGGTGGTGCCCGAACAGCGTGGTACCGCGGCGGCGTTCGGTCACCCCGTCGGTGAAGAACACCAGCGCATCGCCCGGCGCCAGCCGGAACTTCACCGGCGTCACCGTCACGTCGGGCAGCAGCCCGACCGCGGTCCCGCACTCGCCGACCTGTTCCGGGTTCGGCACCTCGCCGCCCTCGGGCCCGCCGCCGGGCCGCACCAAGAACGGCTTGTCGTGGCCGGACAGGCAGAGCTCGATCTCCAGCGCACCGTCCGCGGCGCGGGCCACCACGGCCATCGCGAGGGTGCAGTACCGGTTGCCGTCGTGCTGGTCGAGGAGGGTCTGGTTGAGCAGCTCGACGATCCGGCCGAGCGGCCGGCCGTCCCGGACCAGTACCCGGATCACGTCCCGGACCACGCCGGTCAGCGCGGCGGCCTGGGCACCCTTGCCGCAGACGTCGCCGATGCACATCAGCCACTGGTCGCTGCCCAGCTCCAGCACGTCGTAGAAGTCGCCGCCGACGTCGGTGCCGGTGCTCGCCGGCTCGTACTCGGCGGCGAACGTGACGCCGTCCGCGGTCGGCAGCGCCGACGGCAGCAGCGCCCGCTGGAACGCCTGCGAGACGTCGGCGCGTTCGGCGTGGATGCGTGCGTTCTCGATGGCGAGGGCGGCGCGGCGGGCGATGTCGGAGATGATCGTGACGTCGTCCGGCGCGTGCAGCCGGTCGGGCGGGCGGCCGACGGACAGGGTGCCGAGCACGCCGCCGCGCGCGATCAGCGGTACCGCGACGCCCTCGGCCGGCCGGGGCAGCGCGACGACGCCGTCGCCGTGTGCCGCCTCCGCCAGCCGGTCGGCGAGTTCCTCCTCGTCGCGGCCGGACAGCAGCCGGCGCAGCAGCGGCAGCGCGCCCTCGTCGGCGTGCGTGGACGCGGCGAGGCTCAGGTCGCCGAACTCGTCGAACACGTGCAGCGCGCACCACTCGCCGAGCCGCGGCACGACGAGCTGCGGAACCAGCGCGAGGGTCAGCTCCACGTCGAGCGACTGGGCCAGCAGCTCGCTCGCCTCGGCCAGGTAGGTCAGCCAGCTGCGCCGCGCCCGATCCATGTCGCGCAGGCGGTCGTTCTCGATCGCGATGGTCATCCGCTCCGCGGACAGCTGGGCCAGCGAGTGCCACGACTCGGTGAGCGGCGCGTCCGGCGCGGTGTGCAGCTCGATCCGGCCGGACAGTGGCCGTGGCAGCGGCAGCGGCACCGACTCGGACGGTGCGGACTCGGTGGTCTCGGGCTCGGCCTCCGGGGCGGCGATGCCGTCCGGCGCCTCCACCACCGGCAGCCCGGCGGTGCCCTGTCGGGCCACCATCCGCTGGCCGCGGCCGTCCGAGGCGTCCACGTACACCGCGCCGCCGGCCGCGCCGATCACCTCGCACAGCCGCAGCAGCAGCTCGGACAGCAGCTGCGGCAGGGTCAGCCGCTGCCGCAGGTCCTCCGGTACGTGGACGAGCCAGACCAGCGCGTCGGCCGGGCCGGTGGCGGCCGCCTCCGGCGACTCGGGCCGCGGCCGGGTGGGCTGCCCGTACCGGGTGCGGGCCGGTGGGCCGCCGCGCTCCAGCCGGAACCAGACACCCTTGCCGGTCGGGTCGTGGGTGGTGCCCCAGGAGGTGGCGAACTGGTCGACGAGCAGCAGGCCACGGCCGTGCTCGGCGGTCTCGTCCGGGGTGAGCAGGTTCGTCTCGATCGGCCCGCCGCGGTAGTCGGTGACCGTGACGGTGACGCCGCGCTCGTCCGCGGCGATGTCGACGTCGAGGTCGGTACCGGCGTGCACCACACCGTTGGTCGACAGCTCGGTGGTCAGCAGCAGCGCCTCGTCGAGCAGGTCGCTCTGGCCGGATTCGACGAGCACCTCGCGCACGGCGGCCCGGGCCGCCGCCGGTGACCGGTAGTCGGCGGGCAGCCGTAGCCGGCGATGCACCGCAGTGGTCACCCCACCTCCCGTTTCCCCGGTTCGTACCGGGAGTCGACACCGGCGCGCCGGCACCCGCAGTCACCGCACTTTCGGTGCGATGTAGGCATCTGCGGTGCATTGTCCGGCACCGGCGTCGCCGCGGCCCTGTCACACGATACCGAGCGCCGGCGGGAACCGGTGACCGTCGGCTGCCGGCCCGTTGCGGTTGTGGCAGACTGCAAATTCCTGGGCGAAGAATGTACCTGTTTGCTTTTGGTGCCCGAAAGGTCGGGCGGGTCGTGCGGTTGACTGGGCCAGAACCCTACCGCTGATCGTGTCGCTACGGCCTGTGCACGTAGCCACGTCCAGCCGTAGGGTTTCGTACGACGTGGCCGACGTCCGCGAGGAGCAGTGAGCGAGCAATGACGACGGTGGACAGGACGGACGCGCCGACCGGCGGTCCGGTCGAGGGTACGGCCGCCGAGGCGGTTCTGGTGGAGCTGGCGGAGGCGCTCAGCCGGTTCCGCCAGGGCGACTTCAACGTCCGGTTGACCCGCCGCAACGGGCTGGCCGGCGATGTCGCCGACCGGTTCAACGACGTGGTGGCCGTGCACCGGCGGTCGACCCGGGAGGTCCGCCGGATCTGCCGGGTGGTCGGCCGGGAGGGCCGGCTGGCCGAACGGCTCGACCAGGAGGCGCTGGAGGGCGGCTGGCAGGAGACCGCCGGCTCGATCAACGAGGTCATCGACGACCTCGTGCGGCCGAACCGCGAGTTCGCCCGGGTGATCGAGGCGGTCGCGGCCGGTGACCTGTCCCAGCGCTCGGAGCTGACCATCGACGACCGGCCGCTGAAGGGCGAGTTCTCCCGCATCGGGCAGAACGTCAACGCGATGGTCGACCAGCTCTCCACGTTCACCGCCGAGGTGACCCGGGTGGCCCGCGAGGTCGGTACCGAGGGGAAGCTCGGCGGCCAGGCGGACGTGCGGGGAGCGTCGGGTACCTGGCGGGACCTGACCGACTCGGTCAACCTGATGGCGTCGAACCTGACCAACCAGGTCCGGTCGATCTCCCAGGCGGCGACCGCCATCGCGCAGGGCGACCTGTCCCGCAAGATCACCGTCGGCGCCAAGGGCGAGGTCGCCGAGCTGGCCGACACGATCAACTCGCTGACCGACACGCTCCGGGTGTTCGCCGAGGAGGTGACCCGGGTGGCCCGCGAGGTCGGTACCGAGGGGAAGCTCGGCGGCCAGGCGGACGTGCGCGGCGCCTCCGGTACCTGGCGGGACCTGACCGACAACGTGAACTCGATGGCCGCCAACCTGACCGCGCAGGTGCGGAACATCGCGTCGGTGTCCACCGCGGTCGCCCGCGGCGACCTGTCGCAGAAGATCACCGTCAACGCGCAGGGCGAGATCCTGGAACTGAAGTCGACCGTGAACACGATGGTCGACCAGCTGTCGTCGTTCGCCGACGAGGTCACCCGGGTCGCCCGCGAGGTCGGTACGGAGGGGAAGCTGGGCGGTCAGGCCCGGGTCTCCGGCGTCTCCGGTACCTGGCGGCACCTGACCGACAACGTCAACTCGATGGCCGGCAACCTCACCTCGCAGGTCCGCAACATCGCCCAGGTGTCCACGGCCGTCGCGAAGGGCGACCTGTCGCAGAAGATCACCGTGGATGCGCAGGGCGAGATCCTGGAACTGAAGAACACGGTGAACACGATGGTCGACCAGCTGTCGTCGTTCGCCGACGAGGTCACCCGGGTCGCCCGCGAGGTCGGTACCGAGGGGAACCTGGGCGGCCAGGCCGACGTGCACGGCGTGTCGGGTACCTGGAAGGACCTGACCGACAACGTCAACTCGATGGCGTCCAACCTGACCTCGCAGGTCCGCAACATCGCGCAGGTGTCGACCGCGGTCGCCGACGGTGACCTGTCGCAGAAGATCACCGTGGATGCGCAGGGCGAGATCCTGCAGCTGAAGAACACGGTGAACACGATGGTGGACCAGCTGTCGTCGTTCGCCGACGAGGTCACCCGGGTGGCCCGCGAGGTCGGTACGGAGGGGAAGCTGGGCGGTCAGGCCCGGGTCTCGGGCGTGTCGGGTACCTGGCGGGACCTGACCGACAACGTGAACTCGATGGCCGGCAACCTGACGGCACAGGTGCGCAACATCGCGCAGGTGTCGACCGCGGTGGCCAAGGGTGACCTGTCGCAGAAGATCACGGTCGATGCGCAGGGCGAGATCCTGGAACTGAAGAACACGGTGAACACGATGGTCGACCAGCTGTCGTCGTTCGCCGACGAGGTGACGCGGGTGGCCCGCGAGGTCGGTACGGAAGGCAACCTGGGCGGCCAGGCGCGGGTCGCCGGCGTCTCCGGTACCTGGCAGGACCTGACCAACAACGTGAACTCGATGGCGTCGAACCTGACCTCCCAGGTCCGCAACATCGCCTCGGTCACCACCGCGGTCGCCAAGGGCGACCTGTCGCAGAAGATCACCGTGGATGCGCAGGGCGAGATCCTGCAGCTGAAGAACACGGTGAACACGATGGTGGACCAGCTGTCGTCGTTCGCCGACGAGGTCACCCGGGTCGCCCGCGAGGTTGGTACCGAGGGGAAGCTGGGCGGTCAGGCGCACGTCAAGGGCGTCTCCGGCACCTGGCAGGACCTGACCGAGAACGTCAACCAGCTGGCGTCGACGCTGACCACCCAGCTGCGCGCGATCGCCGAGGTGTCCACCGCAGTGACCCGCGGCGACCTGACCCGTACCGTCGCGGTCGCGGCGATGGGCGAGGTCGCGGAGCTGAAGGACAACATCAACCAGATGATCGTCACGCTCCGCGACACCACCAAGAAGAACGCCGAGCAGGACTGGATGAACTCCAATCTGGCCCGGGTCTCGGCGCTGCTGCAGGGTCAGCGGGACATCGGCGAGGTCTGCCGGATGATCATGAACGAGGTGACTCCGCTGGTCAACGCGCAGGTCGGCGCGTTCTTCATGTACGACCGGGAGGAGGCCGGGGTGCCCCGGCTGCGGCTGGTCTCCTCGTACGGCTACGTCTCGCCCGGCACCGAGGTGGTGTTCGCGCCGGGGGAGGGGCTGGTCGGCCAGGCGGTGCTGTCGCGCCGCACCATCCGCATCACCGGTACGCCGGAGGGCTACCTCACCGTGCGCTCCGGGCTCGGTACCGCGCCGCCGTCCGACGTGGTGGTGCTGCCGGTGATCTTCGAGGGCGAACCGCTGGGTGTCATCGAGTTCGCCTCGTTCGGTACGTTCTCCGGGCTGCACCTGACGTTCCTCGACCGGCTGGTCACCACGATCGCGATCGCGCTGAACACGATCCTGGCCAACCGGCGTACCGAGGAGCTGCTGACGCAGTCGCAGCGGCTGGCCCGGGAGATGCAGGACCAGTCGAACGAGCTGCAGCGCACCAACCTGGAACTGGAGGAGAAGGCGACCGCGCTCGCCGAGCAGAAGCAGAACATCGAGGTCAAGAACCGCGAGATCGAGATGGCGCGGTTGGGCCTGGAGGAGAAGGCGCAGCAGCTCGCGCGGGCCTCGCAGTACAAGTCGGAGTTCCTGGCGAACATGAGCCACGAGCTGCGGACCCCGCTGAACAGCCTGCTGCTGCTGGCGCGGATGCTCGCCGACAACCCGGAGCGCAACCTGTCGGACAAGCAGATCGACTTCGCCCGGACGATCCACAGCTCCGGCTCGGAACTGCTGGTGCTGATCAACGACATCCTCGACCTGTCCAAGGTGGAGGCCGGCCGGATGGACGTGCAGCCGGCCGAGGTCCCGGTCGACGAGATCACCGGGTACGTGCGGCAGGCGTTCCAGCCGCAGGTCAACGAGAAGAAGCTGCGGCTGTCGGTGTCGGTGGCCGACGGCGTGCCGGACCGGCTGATCACCGACGCCCAGCGGTTGCAGCAGATCCTGCGCAACCTGTTCTCCAACGCGGTGAAGTTCACCGAGCCGGGCGGCAAGGTGTCGCTGCGGGTCGAGCCGACGCCGGCCGACACCCGGTTCGGCGTCGCCTCGCTCGATGACGCCGAGCAGACCGTGTCGTTCGCGGTGTCCGACACCGGCATCGGCATCCCGGAGGACAAGCTGCAGCTCATCTTCGACGCGTTCCAGCAGGCAGACGGCACCACCAGCCGCAAGTACGGCGGGACCGGTCTCGGCCTGTCGATCAGCCGGGAGGCGGCGAAGCTGCTCGGTGGCATGATCACGGTGCGCAGCGAGCCGGGCGAGGGCAGCACGTTCACCCTGACCATCCCGGCGGTACTGCCGGCCGAGACCGCCGCGGCGCTGTCGTCCCGGCCGTCCGAGCCGTGGAAGCCGGTGTCGGTGCAGGAGGCGGCGAAGGCGCTGGTACCGATCGTGGCGCCGCCGGCGGAGCGGCATGCCGAGACCGAGGCCACCGCCGGTACCGACGCCGAACGGGGTGCGGCACCGGACCTGTCCGGCATCCGGGTGCTCATCGTCGACGACGACATCCGCAACGTGTACGCGCTGTCCAGCGCGCTCGAGATGCACGGGATGACGGTGCTGTACGCCGACAACGGCAGCGACGGGATCCAGAAGCTGGCCGACGAGGCACCGGTCGACATCGTGCTGATGGACGCGATGATGCCGGAGATGGACGGCTACGAGACGACGCAGCTGATCCGGCAGAAGCCCGAGTTCGCCGACCTGCCGATCGTGTTCCTGACCGCGAAGGCGATGCCGGGCGACCGGGACAAGAGCCTGGAGGCCGGCGCTTCGGACTACATCGCCAAGCCGGTCGATCTGGACGAGCTGCTCGACCTGATGGCGTCCTGGCTGCCCAACCGGGACGCGGCGGAATGACCCACCGGCCCGTTGGCGCCGCCGACGGGCAGGGCGAGAATGGTCACGGGGGAGACCGGCTCGGATCGGCCGTGCGATGGGGAAGGGAAACGCATACATGACAGCACCGCGACGCGCCCGGGTACTGATGGTCGACGACCGGCGGGAGAACCTGGTCGCGCTGGAGGCGATCCTGCAGGGGATGCCGGTCGATCCGATCGCTGTGGGCAGTGGCGAGGAGGCGCTGAAGCGGCTGCTCAGCGAGGACTTCGCGGTGATCCTGCTGGACGCGCAGATGCCCGGGATGGACGGCTTCGAGACGGCCGGCCACATCAAGCAGCGGGAGCGCACCCGGCACGTACCGATCATCTTCCTCACCGCGGTCGACCGGGACGCGCACCTCGCGTTCCGCGGCTACGCGGCCGGTGCGGTGGACTACATCACCAAGCCGTTCGACCCGTGGGTGTTGCGCGCCAAGGTTTCCGTCTTCGTCGAGCTGTGGCTGAAGAACCAGCAGCTGGCCGAGCAGACCGCGACCGCGAAGGCCCGCGAGGCCGAGCAGCGCTCGCTGGTGTCCATCATGGACAGAGCGGCGGACGTGCTGCGCGGCAACGACGGCTCGGCCGCGTCCGAGGCGCTCGCCATCCTCGGCGAGGCCGACGAGGTCCTCGACCGCTGACCGACCAGGTCCCGCGCCCCGGAGATTTCTCCGGGGCGGCTCCGGGTGCAACCCGGATCCGCCCCCAACGCCCGATCCGTAGCGTGAGGGTGACTTCGAGGCGGGGAGAAACGGTGCGGGTACGAAGCGGGTTGGTGGTGGCCGCGTTGCTGGTCGCGGGCGTGGCGCTGACCGGGTGCGACATGAACGTCGGGCTGTCCGGCGACAGCACGCACAGCGCCCGGTCGTTCGACCTGTCCGGCGACGCGGTGACGGTCCTGGTCGACAACGACGTGACGCTGGTGCGGGGCAGGGCCGGCACGGTGCAGGTGCAGCGCTGGCTCACCGGTAAGGCGCGGGACCGGGCCACCTGGCGGTTGCACGGCGACGAGCTCCGGGTGACCGCGCCGTGCGTCGGGGTCAACCTGAACTGCGAGGCGAAGTACCAGGTGGCGGTGCCGCCGGGGGTCAAGGTGTCGCTGTCGACGACGTACGGCGACGTCGTCGCGAACGGGCTCGGCAACGACCTCAACGTGGTGTCCGAGCACGGTGACCTGTCGTTGACGAAGCTGTCCGGCCGGATCCGCGCGTCCACCGACTACGGCAACGTGACGGCCCGCCGGCTGGGGTCGGGCGACGTGATGGCCGAAAGCGACAGCGGTGACATCTCGCTCGGCTTCGCCGACGCGCCGACGCGGGTGGCCGCGCGGTCCTCGTACGGCAACATCCTGCTGACGGTACCCGATTCGGCCTATCACGTGACAACCGGGACGAAATACGGCGAGGTCAACTCGCAGTTGACCGACAACGACAGTGCGAAACGGACCCTCGTCGCCACCACCGACAACGGCGACGTGACCATCAGTACCGGTGACGCACCGGGCGGTCCGTCCACGGACCCGGACGCCGGCGACCGGTCGGGGGACTGATCGCGGCCACATCCCGGCGCCGGCCGGTGCCGACCTCGCCGCACGCTAAGGTTCATCCGATGAGCGCTGGACGGGTACGGGTGCCGGTACGCACCCCGGACGCCGAGTTCGCCGCGGGCACGTACGGGCCGTCCGCGGCGCTCGGCGCGCGACTGATCTGCGCGGGCGTCGGCCTCGGCATCGTGTTGCTGCTGCTCGGCCTGTTCGTCAAGACCGGCCCGATGACCAGCGCCGGCACCGATGCCGACTGGCTCGTCTCGTCGGCGCGCAACGGCCTGTTCACCCCGGTCGCGAAGGCGTTCACGCTGGTCGCGACGCCGGAACTGTGGGCGGTGCTCGGCTTCGTCATCCCGATCGTGCTGCTGCTCGCCCGCCGCCGTGGGCAGGCGCTGCGGGTGTTCGGCGTGCTCATCGGTACCACCGGCGTCACCTACGTGGCGAAGGCGCTGATCGACGAGCACCGGCCGACCAGGAAGCTCTGGTTGGAGTCGGCCAGCAGCGGCAGCTTCCCGAGTGGCCACTCCGCCGCGGCATGGGCGATCGTGGTCACCGCCGTCATCCTGGTACCGCCGGCGGCGAAGCGCGGCGTCGCGATCGGTGGCGCGATCTTCGCCGTCTTCGTGATGGGTTCCCGGGTCTACCTCGGCGTGCACTACCCGGGGGACACCGTCGGCGGCGCGCTGGCGGCCGCCACCGCGGTCGTCTTCCTCGCCGGCCTGTCCCGGATGCCCCCGCTGCGGCGCTGGCTGCCGGCGCTGGACCGATCCGGCCGGGACGACCGACCGCCGTACCCGTCCCGGGTCGGCACCGGCCGCTGATCCGCGGTCCACACCACCCGGCACGCGCCGCGCACACCGCCCGGCCACCGCGGCCGTCGCGGGCTCACACCATCCGGCGGGGCCGCCGTCGCGGGTCCACACCGCCCCGGCCGAGGCTGCCGTCGCGGGGTCACACCATGCGGCAGGCGCCGCCGTCGAGCGCGAACCCGCTGCCCGGGCCGCTGTCGTGGGCGACGGTCGCGGTGAAGCCGATGCTGACCCCCTGGCTGGTCAGGTCGTCGTTCCACCCGGCGGACCGCACCGTGACGGTCGAACCGTCCTGGTCGAACCGGCCGTTCCACCCGCCGGTGATCCGCTGGCCGGCCGGCAGCCGGAACGTGAGCGTCCAGCCGTGCCGGCTCCGGTCGCTGCGCACCAGCACGGTCGCGGTGTACCCGGCGTCCTGCCGGCTCCGGTACGACCAGCCCACCGTGCAGTCGCCGGCGGTCGCGGCCTCGGAGGACGCCGACCGGTGCGCCGAGCCCGACGGGCGCGCCGAGGCGGCGCTGGTGCGGGTGCTCGGCCGCGCCGACGGCGACGGGCTGGCACTGACCGAACCGGTACCGCTGTGCGGGCTCGGTGTTGCCGCGCCGGTGCTGGCGGCGGTGACGGGCCGGGCGACGTCCGGCGCCGTCCGGTCGGTGTGCCGGTCCGCCGGCCAGACCGCCACCGACGCACCCACCGCGACTCCCAGCACCAGGACCACCGCCGCCACCAGCGCCGCGCGCCGGCCCAGCGGGCCGACCCGGCGGCGCTCCTCGACCGGCGGGGCGGCCGGTCCGGCCTCGCCGGCCGGTACCGGCATCGCGAGGGGGCTGCCGGCCGCCACACCGGTGACCGCGGCGGACGGCTGGTCGGCGGCTCGGGCGGCGAGCTCGTCCGCTGGCCGGTCGGCGGCCTCGGCCAGCGCGGTGAGCTCGACCGCGAGTTCCGCCGCGGTCGGCCGGTCCTTCGCACGCTTCGCCAGGCAGCGGCGACGCAGCCGGTCCACCGCGGTCGGCAGGCCGTCGATCGGCGGCAACGCCGCCGGCGGCCCGTACCAGTGCGCCTCGGTGGCGTCGGTGGTGGTGTCGCCGCCGAACGGGGTCTCGCCGGTCAGCAGCACGTGCAGCAACACGCCCAGCGAGTACACGTCGGAGGCTGGTTCGACGGGCAGCCCGGCCAGCCGCTCCGGCGACAGGTACGCGGGCGTGCCCAGGATGCTGTTCTCCCCGGGCGGGGCGTCCCGGTCGCCGATCGCCGCGGAGATGCCGAAGTCGACGACCTTCGCGCCGGTCTCGCCGAGCAACACGTTCGCCGCGGTGACGTCGCGGTGCACGATGCCCTGCGCATGCGCCGCCGCCAGCGCGTCCGCCACCTCGGCGGCCACCGTCACCGCCGCCGGCCAGGGCAGCGGACCGTCGTCCAGCCGGTCCGCCAGCGACCGGCCCGGCACGTACTCCATCACCACGAACGGCAGCACCCCGCCGTCCGGGCCGGTCGACTCGGCGCAGTCGAACACGTTGACGATGCGCGGGTGGGTCAGCCGGGCGACGGCCCGCGCCTCGGCCCGGATCCGGTCGGTGTCCGGCCCGGTGCCGGTCAGCAGCTTGATCGCGACCTGCCGCTCCAGCACCCGGTCGTACGCCTGCCACACCACGGACATCCCGCCGGCGCCGAGCCGCCGGCGCAACCGGTACCGGCCGTTCAGTACCGTGTCCGCCCGCACGCTGTGCACCTGCCCGAGTCTGCCGGAAGCGGCCCCGTTACCCGGTTCCCCGCACCCCCAAACCGGGAGTGTGTCGGGTCACACCGGGGCGCGTGCGGTTCAGTCGCCGGTCGGGGTGGCGACGACGACCGACAGGTCGTCGTCCGGCGCCGAACCGAGCGTCGCGGTGACGTGATCGACCAGCGCCACCGGGTCTCCCAGGTCGACGTGCTCACCGACGTGCAGCAGCGCCTCCAGGCCGCTCGCCAGCGTGCGGTCCCGCCGCACCACCAGGCCGTCGGTGTAGAGCAGCAGCCGCTCGCCGGGCGGCAGGTCGACCGCGGCCTGCTGGTAGGCGATGTCCGGCGCGGCGCCGACCGGCAGCCCGAGCGGACCCGTCAGCACGCTCGCGGTACCGTCCGGCGCGTACCGCAGCGGCGCCGCCTGGCCGGCCGCGGCCCACTGCATCCGGTGCTCGGCCGGCTGGTAGCGGGCCACCACCAGGGTGGCCAGCTGCCCGGCACCGAGCTCGCCGATCATCCGGTTCAGCGCGGACAGCAGCTCGCCCGGATCCATCCCGAGCACCGCATACGCCCGTACCGCGTTGCGCAGCCGGGCCGCCGCCACCGTCGCCGCCAAGCCGGAACCCGTGACGTCGCCGACCACCAGGTACGTCGAGGCGCCGGCCGGGCCGGAGCGCAGTGCGAACACGTCGTACCAGTCGCCGGCGACCCGGCCGGTCGCCTCGGACGAGCGGCACAGTCCGGACACCGCGATCCCGGGCGTCTCGGTCAGCTCCGGGTCGGTCGGCAGCAGCGCGTCCCGCATCGTCGCCGCCGCCTGCGACTCGGCCCGCAGCCGCTGCTTCTGCGCGGCCAGCGCCTCCTGCGCGCGGCGCAGCTGCGACTCGACCGCCCGCTCCTCGGTGACGTCCTGCGCCGTGCCGCGGATCGCCCACACGGCACCGTCGGAGTCGAACTCCGGCTCGCCGCTGAGCCGCAGCCGCCGCGCCGGCGCGTCCGCCAGCCGGTGCTCGACGGTGAACGCCCGGCCGGCGAGCAGGGCGCCGCGGATCGCCTCCTGCACCGCGTACCAGTCGTCGGCGTGCACGTACTCGCCGCTCTCGGACAGCGGCAGCGCGCCCTGCTCCTCGGTGCGGCCGAGCAGCCGGTACATCTCCGGTGACCAGCGGGCCGCGCCGGTGCGCAGGTCCCAGCGGAACGAGCCGAGCCGGCCGATCCGCTCGGCCTGCAGCAGCTGGTCGTGCAGCTCCTCCGCGGTCGACCGGCGCTGCCACAGGCACAGCACGCCGTCCCCGAGCCGGGTCGCGTCGATCCGCGCCACCAGCGACTCCTCGGTACCGTCCGCCGCCGCGTCGATCGTCACGTCGCCCAGCCGGGCCGGTTCGCCGTCCGCCAGCACCCGGGCGAACTCGCCGAGCAGCAGCCGGCTGCCGGTGTCCGGCAGCACCGCGAGCAGGGTGCGGTCCGTCGCGTCCGGCCCGGCCAGCGCGGTCAGCAGCGCCGCCGCGGCGGCGTTCGTGTACTCGAACCGGAAGTCGACGACCCGCCCCTCGTCGTCGCGCACCGGCCCGAGCAGCACCCCCGGCGTGGGTATCGCGTCCAGCACCGCGCGGGTCGGATCGGCCTCGGTGGCCGGCAGTTCGGCGGTCGTCAGCCGGCCCACCCGGCCGCCGATCGGCGTCGCCAGCGCCACCAGGTACCGGTGTGCCTGCGCGCTCAGCTCGGTCGGCTCCCGCCAGCCGACCGCCAACACCCCGACCACCTCGGTACCGGCGGACAGCGGTACGGCCAGCACCGAACGCAACGCCGCGTCGCCGGAGTCGGCGACCCACACCGTGTCGGACCGCTCGAACGCGGTACCGGCGGTGGCCGCGAGCGGCGCCGCGCCGTCGTTGCCGTACCCACCGACCGGTTGCAGCTGGTCTGCCGGGTCGCGCAGCAGGATCGACACGGCGGCCGGTGGCGGCCAGCCCACGGTGGCCTCGGCGACCGTCTCGGCCAGCTGCGGGTACTCCCGGGCGGTGGTGATGCGCGCGGACAGCAGCTGGTGCTGCGCCTGCAGCGCCTCGACCTCCGGCTGCCGGGCCCGCGGCTGTTCCGGTACCGGCCGGTCGGCGGCGCGGCGCCGGGCGTGCGCGAGGTACTGGTCGAGCTCGTCGTCCAGGAACGCGGCCGGCCGCTCGGTCTCCGGCGCCGGCGCGGTCGCACCGACCAGCGCCGCGGCCACCTCGGCGAGTTTGATGTTGGTGCGCTGGGAGAGCCGGACCAGGTGATCGAACGCCTCGTCCGGGCCGACCCCGAGCCGTTCCACCAGCATGCCCTTGGCCTGCTCGATGACCGCCCGGTTGCGCATCGCCCGGCGCATGCCGGCCAGCTCGTCCCGCAGCCGGGCCACGACCCCGGCCAGCGCCTCCTGCGGCTGCGCCGGGTCGGCGCCGGAATCGGGCACCGCGGCCGAACCGGCCGACGGCTCCTCACCGTCGCGTCCCGCCTGCGCAGGGGGTGTCTTCATGGCCTGCCACCCGGCTGCGCCGGGCCTGGTTGCTCGCTCGCGGCGTCGGCCCGAGCGCGGACGACACCGGCGTGCACCACCCGCACCTCCGCCCCGGGGGCGGACGAACGGATTCCGGCTCGCACGGGCGGAGCCATCGAGACACCCCCTGTCACGGTCGGCCGGCCTCCTGGGTACGACGGGTCGCGGTGGAGCGTACCGCCCGGCCCGCGCGGACGGTGGTCCGCACCGCGTCGCGGGTGGGAACGTCGGGCCACCCCCGAGTCGCTATGGTGAGCCCGAATCCGTCAAAACGGGAGGACGCTGTGCGCAGAACATCGGCACTCCGGGCGGGTGCCGTCGGCGCTCTGGTCGGTGGGCTGCTCGCCGCCGTCGCCCTGCCCGGTGTGGTGTCGGCCGCCCCCGACCTGAAAGCCGTCAACTGGTACCCGGACGCGATCCATCTCCCGCAGGCGCAGCAGATCAGTACCGGCGAGGGCGTCACGGTGGCGGTCCTGGACAGCGGCGTGAACCCGATCCCGGAGCTCTCCGGCCGGGTGGTGCCGGGCTTCGACCCGGGCGGCGGGGATGGCCGCCGCGACCGGGACGGCCACGGTACGAGCATGGCGGCGCTGATCGCCGGCACGGGCGACATGCCCGGTGTCGCGCCGCAGGCCAAGATCCTCCCGGTCTCTGCGATCAAGGGCGAGCAGGCCTCGTTGCTGCCCCCGAACACCATCACCCGGCTGGTGCACTACGCGATCGACCACGGCGCGCGGGTGGTCAACATGTCGTTCGGCGTGAACGACCAGGCCGATCCGGCCGACGCGCCCTGGAAGAGGCAGCTGATCGCGTACGCGACCGAGCACAGGGCGGTGCTCGTCGCCAGTACCGGCGACGACCCGGAGGCGCCGCTGGGCCGGCCGGCCGACGTACCCGGCGTGGTCGCGGTCTCCGGCCTCGGCCGGAACGGCTCGACCTGGGCCGGCTCCAGCACCGGCAAGGGCACCGTGCTGGCCGCGCCGGCCGAGAGGATCAGCTTCCCGACCGGCGTGCCCGGCAAGGAGTACGAGACGTCCAACGGCACCAGCGGCGCGAGCGCCCTGGTCTCCGGCATGCTCGCGCTGATCATGTCGAAGTACCCGGACATCTCCTCGGCCGGCGCGGTCAACCGGCTCATCGCCACCGCGCACGACCTCGGCGCCAAGGGCCGGGACCCGGTGTACGGGTTCGGTGCGGTCGACGCGGCCGCCGCGCTGGCCCCGCAGGTACCGAAGGCGGACGGCAACCCGCTCGCCGCCGGCGGCGTGGCCACGGTCAGCTCCGCGAGCGGTACGGACAACTCGGACAGCGGCCTGTCCACCGCGGTGCTGATCGCGGTGATCGTGGTCGCCGCGCTGCTGATCCTGGTGTTGATCGTGGTGATCGTGACGCTGCGGTCGCGCCGCCGCGGCGGCGGTGGCAACAACGGCGGTGGCGGCGGCGGTGGCGGCGGCCCGGGTGGTCCGCCCGGCGGACCGGGTGGCGGCCCGGTCGGGTACGGCGAGCCGCAGCAGGCACCGCCGCAGTGGCAGCACCCGGAGAGGGAGCCGGTACCGGCGGGGCAGTGGGGTCCGCCCCCACCCGGTCGCTGACGACTGACGGTCAGCCGCTCCGACGCGTGGTGAGCACCGGTTGTCGCCTGCCGTTTCGGTAGATGCAGCGCGCCCCGGACTCGCCTCGGTGCCCGGTGCGTCGTGCCGCCCCGGCCGTACGGGATGGGCGTACGCGCGAGGGTTGACGGTTTTGTGGCGTCCCTACGATAGGTTCCCGTCCGTACCGGCTGCGTGCACGCTGATGCTGATCGTGATGGTGTGCGGGCACGCGGCGGGTCTCCATCGGTGTGTCGGAAGCACGCCGGTGCGGCGACCACGGGTAGGCAGACGGGGAAGGGATGGCCAGCCATGGTGATGACGCAGGCACCACCGCGCGCCCACGGGGCCGTCCGGCTGGAGAACGCGAACGCCGGCGAGGTGACGTTCGCACCGCGCGGCGGCCGGCGCCGGTTCGGCGGCGTGCGCGTCGGCCAGTTCGTCCTGCTCGAGGTCGCTCTGGCCGCGCTGATCGTGGCAGCCAACCTGCATCCCGCCTCGTGGCTCGGCGGCGCCGCGGTGCTCGCCCTGGTGCTGGTGTTCGTGGCGTTCGGCCGGACCGGCGGGCACTGGTGGACCGACTGGCTGGTGTTGCGCCGGCGCTACCGGCGACGCAGGGGCGGCCGCGGCGCGAGTACCGACGACGCCCGGCTCGCCGCGCTGCGCCGGCTGGTGCCGGAGCTGTCCATCCGCACGATCGAGGACCGGGGCAACCGGATCGGCATCGGCCAGGACGAGTCCGGTTGGTTCGCGGTGGTCGCGGTCGCGCCGCGCACCGGGCTGCGCGGCGACCCGACCGAGGCGCTGCCGCTGGAGGCGATGGCCCGGGTGCTCGACGAGGGCGGCCTGCGCGTCTCGGTGCTGCAGATCGTCGTGCACACCATTCCCGGCCCGGCGGCGATGCTGGACGACACCGCGCCGGCGGCCCGCTCGTACCGGCAACTCGCCGCGAGCGACATGGGCGTCGAGCCGATCGACCAGCGGTGCTGGGTCGCGGTCCGGCTCGACCCGACCAGCGCGTCGCGGGCCACCGCCACCCGCGGTGGCGGCGTCGACGGGGTGCACCGGGCCCTGTCCACCGCGGTCGGCCGGCTCGGCAAGGCGATCGGTGGCGCCGGCCTGGAGTACGAGTTGCTCGACGCCGAGGGTGTCCGGGACGCGCTGGCGCAGTCGTGTGGCGTCACCGGGTACGTCGATCCCGGTTCGGTCGGGCAGATCGGCGAGGAGTGGTCCAGCTGGCGGGCCGGTGGGCTGGCGCACGCGTGCTTCTGGGTGCGCGACTGGCCGCGGCTGCGCGACATCAGCGGCGTGATCGGCCGCCTCGCCCGCACCCCCGCGGTGCTGACCAGCGTCGCGGTGACCATGTCGCCCAGCGACGACGGCATCGACTTCCGCACCCTGGTCCGCGTCGGCGCGCAGCCCGAACAGCTGACCGGCAACTGCCGGGCGCTGCAGCAGCTGGCGAACGTGTCCCGGGCCAAGCTGTTCCGGCTCAACGGAGAGCAGGCGCCGTCGGTGTACGCGACGGCGCCGAGCGGGGGTGGCGCCCAGTGAACGTCTACGGATCCCCGCGCCGGCCGGACGAGCCGGAACCGCCCCGCGGCCGGCACTCCCGCGACGACGACAGCGAGCCCGACCCGCAGCCGACCACGTACGGCACCCGGGGTGGCCACAGCCGCCCC
The DNA here is from genome assembly GCF_018324685.1 of Actinocatenispora sera. Classification (NCBI taxonomy): domain Bacteria; kingdom Bacillati; phylum Actinomycetota; class Actinomycetes; order Micromonosporales; family Micromonosporaceae; genus Actinocatenispora; species Actinocatenispora sera. The sequence goes on from NZ_AP023354.1 coordinate 1,850,166, forward strand.
GCCGAGCCGACCACCGGTCGGCCCGAACCGGAGGTGCTTGGTCGGCGAGAGCCGCCCGCGCCCGGTCGGCCGGAATTGCCGGCCACCGGTCGGCCGCCGGCCCCGCCCACCACGTACGGTCGGGCTGCGCCGGGCGAATCGCCGGCCGCTGGTCGGCCGCCGGCCCAGCCCGCCATGTACGCGCCGGGCGCGCCGGTCGACCAGCCCGGGCCGCCGCCGTCCGGTACAGCCGGCGAGGTCGACCGGGCCCGTCCAGGCACGACGTACGGGTCGGCCCGGCCGCCGCAACCGCAGCAACCGTCAGCCCGGTCCGAGCCGCCGCGGGCGCCCGGTGCCGCGACACCGCATCGACCCGGTCCCGCCACCGCGCCGGCCCCACCCGGTGCTCCGGCCGGACGGCGGGCCGGCGCACTGCGGCAGCAGATCCCGGGCGCGCCGCCGCAGTCGGCGCTCCCGGCTACCTCGTTTCCGGGCGCGTCACGCCGGTCCGTTCCCGATGCGCCGGCGCGGTGCGACACCCGCCCGGCACAGCCGGCCGACGCCCCGCTGCCTGCCGCCGGTGCGCCGCAGGGCAGGGCGGCGGCCACCGCGCGCCCGGCGTCGCCGCCTGCCGTCCCGGTGCCAGCTCCGCCCGGTTCCCCGGCGCGACCGTTACCGCCAGCTCCCGGCCAGCCGGCGAACACGGTGCCCGAGGCGAACGCGGTGCCCGAGGCGAACACGGTGCCCGAGGCGAACACGGTGGCCCGGGCGAACACGGTGGCGCGGGGAAACGGTGCACCGCAGGGAAACGGTGTGCCGCGAGCGAATACCGTTCCCCCAGGAGTGCGCCAGCCGAGCGCGGTGCCGCCAGGAGCCACCGCGCCGCAGCAGAGTGCGGTGTCGCAGGGCACCGCCGTGCCCCACGGGAATGCGGCGCCGCCCGGTGGTGCCGTGGTTCCCGGGAATGCGGCGCCGCCGGGTGGTGCCGTGGTTCCCGGGAATGCGGCGCCGTCCGGAATCTCCGTGGCACCCGGAACCGCCGCGCCGCCGAGAAGTGTTGCGGTCCGAGGAAACGCGTCATCGCCAGGGAACACAGCGCCGCGGGTGACCTCCGGGAACACCGTGCCCGGGCCGGGGGCGCAGCCGGTGAACACGGCGCCGCCGATGCCGCCCCGGAACGGGCCGGTCAGCGGCGCGCCAGGCAACGCCCCGGTCACCGGCGCGTCGAGCAACGCCCCGGTCGGCGCAGCCCCGGATTCCGCAGCCCCGGTGTCGGGTCCGTCGTGGCCCGGCCCGTCCGGGCCCACGCCGCCGAGGCCCACGCAGGCCGGGGCCAGGCAGGCTGGGGCTACGCAGGCTGGAGCCAGGCAGGCTGGGGCTACGCAGGCTGGAGCTACGCAGGCTGGAGCGCATCCCCTGTCCGGGCCGCCGGGGTCGGCGGTACCGGTCTCCGGCCCGCCGGTGAGTGGGGTGCCGGTGTCCGGCGGAGCGCTGGTACCGCTGGGCAACGATCGGGTGCGCCCGGCGCCGAACGGCCCGGCCGGGCCGCTCGGCGCCGGCGGCGGGCCCAAGATGAACCCGGTCTCGGGTGCGCCGGTGTCCGGTGCCTCGATGCCCGGCCTGGTCCGTCCCGGTCAGCAGCAGCCACCGCTCGGCGCCGGCACGATGTACGGCGAGGTCGAGCCGGCGCGGCCGCAACGCCAGGGGTACCGACCGCGCCGGCTCCGCCCGTTCCAGCGGTTGCGGGCCGGGATGCACGGGGTGTCGCGCGGTGCGCTGCAACAGATCGAGGTACCGGGGACCAGCAGCGGGCTGCTGCTCGGGCGGGACGGCAACAAGGCACCGGTGCTGGTGCGTATGTTCCGGGACGAGCCGACCCGACTGTCGCTGATCGGTGGGCTGTGGGCGGCCCGGGTGACGGTGTTCCGGGCGCTCGCGATGGGTGCCCGGGTGGTCGTGTTCACCAACCAGCCGAGTGAGTGGCAGGGCTTCGGTCGCTGGGCGACCGGCCGGGACGACCGGGTTGCGGTGATGTCGGGCGAGCGTGCGGTCACGGTCGGCGCGACCGCCACGTCGCCCGCCCTGATGCTGTACGACGTGGGCCTGCACGGCGCCCAGCAACCGCCGGCGCTCGGGCCCTGGCAGACCCAGCTCACGGTGCTGCGGCAGCTCACCGCGTACGGCTTCCCGTCGGTGCAGGCGTCGAACATGATCTTCCTGCAGCGGCTGGCGTCCGGCGAGGCGTCCGCGGCGGCGTCGGTGTTGCAACTGACCTCGGAGACGGTGAACCTGCTCCAGGTGATGCGGGACGACATGATGGCGGTGCTCGGTGGCCAGGCCGACCGGTACCTGTGGCTCAACCCGACCGACGTGGAGAGCCGGCAGTTCGGCGCCGCCCACCGCTGACCGCGCGCCGGCTGCCGTCGATGTGGCGCACCGGGTCGAGGTGACCCGGCGCGGGTCAGCCCTTGATCGAGCGGGTGAACGCGTAGGCGCCGCCGACCCACAGCATCAGCGGGCCGCGGCACCCTGAACCGGCGATGGGAGGGCAACGCGCTCCCCAGGTGCCGTCGACCCGCCGGCGCGGCCGTTGATGGGATGCCTGTGAGGAAGATGCCTGCTTGCGTTGACTCGATAGAACTGTCACGGAAAACGAGACCCGTCGTGTTCTGTCGGTCCTGCGCGCGATCTGGGCGGACTGACCAACACTCGCCGGTCGCGGACCATTGCGCACGTCCGATACGGTACTGCCTACGTTGGGTAGGCCGCCTACGCCGGTTTTGTGATCGGCGGTGTCGGTCGGGACACGGGGTCCTCCAATAGTTCGGGAGGTGGATCATGGGCAACGGGCCCATGCAGGTTGACCACGCGACGCTGCATACCGCAGCCAACGACGTCCGGTCGACCCGAGACGACATCCAGGGCGATCTGACCAAGCTGGAGACGCTCGTTCAGCAGGATCTGGCCAGCGCGTGGCAGGGTTCCGCCGCGGGCTCGTTCCAGCAGCTGATGCAGCGGTGGAGCGAAGACAGCAAGACGCTGCTCAGGGCGATGGACGACATCGCCGATCTGCTCGACAAGTCCGGCCGCCAGCACCAGCACAACGACGAGGAACAGCAGCAGATGCTGGACAAGATCCACTCGGCGCTGAACGGCTGACGGGGAAGGCTGACAACAATGTCGATGATCAAGGTTGATCCGCACGTCCTGCAGGAAGCCCACTCGCAGATGAAGCAGATCGCCCAGGGCATGGATCAGAAGCTGGACACACTTCGCTCCGGCCTGCAGCGGATGGAGTGGGAAGGTAGCGACCGCCAGGCCTACCAGGAGCACCAGCAGAAGTGGGACAAGGCAGTCACCGATCTGAACCAGGTGCTCAACCAGATCGGCGGCGCGGTCGGGATCGCGAGCGACAACTACGTCAGCACCGAGATGAGCAACTCCAAGCTGTGGGGCTGACGCTCGTTCGGTGATGCGGTGACGACAGGTAGGCGGGCCTTCGGTACGGCGAGGGCCCGCCTTTCGCTTGGAGCCGCTGCCTCTCTGGGGGCCAGTCAGGGATTTTGCGGGTGGCTGGTGATCCAGCATGCTGGGGCGGGTGCCGGCGTAGCCGGCGGGTGCACGCGTCGGTACCGGGTGAAACGGCACCTCATCGACCGGCGCCGATCTTGGCGACCTCTTGTAGGTTGGAGCCCGCGCAGGCGATGCCGGACGAGGAGGTGTGTGGTGCGGGACGGGTACTACGCGCGGTGGCGTGACCAGGAGTTCGACGCCAGCCCGGACGGTGACCGGGTCCGGCTCTACACCAAGGAACCGACCGCCGGTTTCGAGCAGATCGGCGCGCAACGTTACCTGCGGGTGGTGCCGCGCGGCGACGTGTCCGAGCTGGGCTACCTGACCGTCCGGTGCCGCTGGCGCGACCAGCCGTTCCAGATCGTCGGCGAGCACGGCTCCTGGTACCGGGTGGAATACCTCGGCGAGCTGCCGCCGCCGGATGGGCTGGACCTCGGCGAGTTCGACCGCGGCGTGCACCAGGCATGGGCCAAGCGTGACGAGGTCAGTGAGCTGAGTGAGCAGCGCACCTGACGGTGTCGCACCGTTGAGCCGGACCGGTACGTTGTCTGCTGGTCGATTCCGGGCAACGGCGACCGGGACCGGCCTCGACGCACTCGGCGCAGGCAGGCAGCTCGAGGACGGCAGGGAGGCGTGATGGCCGACGAATGGCAGCCGGCGAACGACGTCGAGCGGTCGCTGCTCGATGCCATGCAGCGTGGCGAGCAGGACCGCTACTTCGAGGTGCTCGGCGCCGCCGACCTGATCCTGCCGTTCGCCGCCGACGCCACCGGCGCCGCGCAGCCTGGCACCTGGGCGACCTGGGGGTACGAGGGGCGCACGTACATCCTCGCGTTCACCTCGCAGCCGGCGCTGGCGTCGATCATGGGCCGGCCGACCGACCAGTTCCGGACCGGCCGCCTGGCCGAGGTGTGCGCCTGGTGGCCGGACGAGTCCTGGTGGCTCGCTGTCGACTTCGGGCTGCCGATCGCCGGCTACCTGCCCGGCACGTTCGTCAGCCAGCTCACCGGTGTCCAGCTCGGCGCGCAACTCGCCGTCGGCGGCGCTTCCGCCGATCCCGCCGCCACGTACCGGCCGGGTGAGCAGGACGGCGCCGGCCAGCCGGATCCGTTGCAGACCCAGCAGACGCCGACGCCGCCGGCCGACCCGGGCCAGACGGTCGCCGTGGCACCGGCCGATCCGGGCCAGACGGTGGCCGCGGCGCCGGCCGACCCCGGTGACGGGGCGCAGCACGATGCCGCAGCCCAGCCGTCCTCCGGCCAGCCGTACCAGCAGCCGACCTCGGCGCAGCCGTACGAGCAGTCGGCTTCCGCGCAGCCGACCTCGGCGCAGCCGTACCAGCAGTCGGCTTCCGCGCAACCCACTTCGGCGCAGCCGTACCAGCAGGGCGCGGCACAGCCGTACCAGGCGGCGGGGGCCCAGCCGTACGAGCCGGGACGCGAGCAGGCCTACCCGCCGGCCGACGCGGCGGCGCAGTACCAGCAGCAGGCCGGGGCGGCCTCGCACGCCGGGGCGGCCGAGCAGCAGGCCCAGCCGCCGGCCGCGGGAGCGTCGCCGGGGACGGTGCCGGTGCTGTCGACCGGCGCCGCCGATGCGGCCGGATTCCAGCCCGCGAGCCCGCTGGAGCAGACGCTGCTGGACGCGTCCCGCACCGGCGACCGGAAGACGTTCATGGACGCGTTGCTCGGCGCGTACCTGCTGGTGCCGGTGCCGGAGGGCGCCGCGCCCGGGCCGACCGCGGTCACCGCCCCCGACTTTCCCTGGCCGAGCATCGAACGCAACGGCACCCCGCAAGTGCCGGTGTTCACCTCGCAGGAGCGGATGCGCGAGCGGGTCGGCGCCGCGCCGTACGCGGTGGTGCCGTTCGTGCTGATCGTCGAGCACTGGCCGCACCGCGAGTGGTACCTCGCGCTCAACCCGGACACCCCGGTGAGCGCCACCGTCGACGGTGACCAGATCGCCGAACTGGCCGAGTGGGCCCGCCGCACCCATCTCGCCGAGCGGCTCGGCGTGCTGCCACCACAACAATCCCAGCAGGCCGAGCAACCCCAGCAGGCAGAGCCGGGCCAGCAGGGCCAGGGCCAGCAGGCCGAGCAGCCCTATCAGCCCGAGCGGGGCCCGCTGGTACCCGCACAGTCGGCGCCGGTGTCGGCCCAGCCCGCGTCCGACCGGCCTGCCTCCGAACAACTCGCCGGGACGGCCGACGCATCGCCGTGGTCGGCCCCGGCCGACGCCGCGGCGCACGGGGAGGAACTGCCGGCGCGGCCCGACGGCGCCCAGGCACCGCACGGCGCCTCGCCCGCCGCAGACTCTGACGCGGCGCCCGGCGGTCACCATGCCGCCGACGAGCGCGCGTCCGAGCACGCCGCGGCGGGCGGGCATGACGGGTCCGAACGCGACGCGGAGACGCCTGCGACCGAGACCGGTCCGGGCCAGCCCGCGGCGACCGGCGACGATGCGGCGGACTCCGCCGGTACGGGAGCGGGAGACGAGGCGGTGAGCTCGGCCGTGACGGGGGACGGCGACGAGGCGCCGGGCTCCGCCGGTACCGGGGCCGGAGACGATGCCGTACCGGCCGAGGGCGCCGAGGACGTGCGCGGCACGGCCGCGGGTACCGTCGCCGACCTCGACGATGGCGCTCGCAGCGCGGCGGCCGAGGAGGGTCCGTCGCCTGTCGAGGCCGAGCAGGACTCCTCGCCCGACCTCGCCGAGACCGACGCAACCACGGACGAATCCGCGGTCGCCAGCGATGCCCCGCCTAGCGGTTCCGCGGTTGGCAGTGATGCCGCGGCCGGCGGGTCTGCGGTTGGCAGCGATGCCGTGGCCGGCGGGTCCGCGGTCGGCGGGTCCGCGGTCGGCAACGATGTCCCGACGACCCAGCCCGCGGTCGGCGACGACGCGCCGGCGAGCGGATCCGAGCGCGATGCCGATGCGGTGACCGGCGGTGCCGCGGTGACCGGCGAGTCGAGGACCGGTGCCGAGGCGTTGACCGGCGAGCCCGAGTCCGGCGACGACGCGGCCGCCGAAGGATTGGCTCCCGGCACGGTCGGGGCCGCAGCGGGCACCGACGGCGGCGCCGCGGTGGGAACCGCCACGCCCGCTGCCGCCGGGGCCGGCGCCGCGTCCCGCGATCCCGCAACGGGTGCCGCCGCCGACGCGCCGCCACAGGACGACGGCGAACCCGCGCCCGAGTGGCCGCCGGTACCGCCCGCCCTCGAGAACGAGCCGACGCCGACCGAACCGGTGCCGCCGCTGTCGTTCCCCGCGCTGCTGCAGAAGGTGCTACCCGACGCGCAGGTGCCGTTCTACCTGGAGCGGCACTTCGACCGGGTCGGTGGCTGGATCCATCCGGTCGCCGACGCCCCGGTCCGCGCCGGTGACCTGCGGGTCGCCACCGGTCTGTCCGCCGAGGTCGCCGCCGAGCCGGTACACGCGATCCGGTGGCACGTCGAGGCGGAGCAGCTGTTGCCGGTACTCGCGGCGGTGCGGTCGGCGGCCGATCCCGAGCTCGTGGAGTACCGCGTCCCGACCGCTCGGCTCCCGCACGGCGCCGAGCTGTACCGGATCGATCCGGACGGTGCGACCACCGTGCTGGCCGTCTTCAACGCCGACCACCATCGGTGGCATCCCCTGATCTGACCGCACCTCTTTGCGCTGAGGTGCCCCCGAAGCGCCGCTGCGCGGCTGGCGTGCGTCCGGCGCTGGCGGTGTAAAGCCCACCCTTGTCCGGCGCCGGTTGCAGCCGGCGGTGTGAACGCCCTCTGCCGCTGCGCGCTCGGCGTGTGGGTGTAAAGGCCACCTCTGTTCGCGCTTTGACCCCGCGTGGGGGAATGCGAGGAGAGGGCTTCGCCCCCTCCTCGCGCTCCTTCCCCGCCAAGGGGATTCCCCTTGGCCATCCCCTTACCCATCCCGGTGACGATGCCCCTCGACGCCCAGTGCCCGTCGAAGAAGACCGGGGAACCGGCCCGGCCTACCCATCACGCCAACGCCCGCCTCGCAACGCAACGCGACGCTTCGTCTCCTGGCGGGCCACAGGCGGATGGGGTTGGTTGTTGGCGTGGCGGGCTCGGCGGCGATGGGTAGGCCGCACCGACACCCCGTAGCTCCGAAACGGCCAGGCGGCGTCCCTCCTGATCACTGGTTTCCCGACGGGGGATTGTCAAGGGGGCGACTGCCCCCTTGATGGGGAGGGGTGTGGGGAGGGGCGAAGCCCGCTCCCCACGTTCCCCCCACGAGGGGTGAAAGAAGGAACAGAGGTGGGCTTTACACCACCAGCAGAAGCGCACGCAGCGCGAACAGGGTTTACACCCCGCGCGCACGCCAGCCGGGCACCGGCGCTTCGGGTCCACCTCAGCGCAAAGAGGTGAGTCCCTACTCTTTGATCCAGCGGAGTATCTCGGCGGTGACCACATCGGGGACCTCCTGCTGCAGGAGATGCCCGACGCCGTCGAGCAGGCGCCACTCGTACCGGGCGGCGACGTACCGGCCGGAGCCCTGCGCGGTGCGGGGCAGGACGCCGGTGTCCTCGCCGCCGTGCAGGTGCAGGGTGGGGCTGGTGATGGGCTGCTGCATCAGCTTGACGAAGCGCCGGCCGCTGGGGCGCAGCGCGCCGCGGAACACCCAGCGGTACGCCTCGAGCGCGCAGAACGCGGCTTGCGGGATCTGGATCGCCTGCCGGCAGTGCGCGAGGTAGTGGGCGAACTCGGCGCTGGTGCGCCACGGGCCGGCCCAGTCGGTCATCAGCTGTGCCGCGATCGCGGCGTCGTCCCTGGTCAGCACGTGCTCGTAGCGCGGCACCTGGAACTTCAGCAGGTGCCGGCTGGCGGACAGTTGGCCGCGCGGGTCGGAGAACAGCCCGGTGCGCAGCCGCAGCGGGTGTGCCGCGGCGCAGACGACCAGGCGGCGTACCCGCGGGGGTGGAAGGCGGCGGCCATCCAGGCGACGAGGCCGCCGAGGTCGTGGCCGACCAGGACCGCGTCGCGTTCCCCGAGCGCCCGGATCAACCCGTCGACGTCGGCGGACATGGTGTACCCGTCGTAGCCGCGGGGCGGCTTGTCGCTGGCGCCGTAGCCGCGCAGGTCGACGGCCACGGCGCGGTAGCCGGCGTCGGCGAGGGCGGTCAGCTGGTGCCGCCAGCCGTACCAGGTTTCCGGGAACCCGTGCAGGAACAGGACGAGCGGGCCGGTCCCGGCCTCGACGACGTGGAACCGGCTGCCGTTGGCGCCGACGAACCGGTGCGTCCACGGTCCGTCGACGAGCACGCAGCTCTCGTCCGGCCGGGGCGTCACGCTGTTCCCGCCGGCCCGGCCGGGGCACCGCTGCGGGACCGTCCAGACATGACTCCAGCGTAGGCGCCGGTACCCAACGCCAGCTGCCAGCCCCGCCAGCGCCCCTCGGACGGCCGGACGACGGCGTGGCGGTCGAGCGGACCTCGTGGCCGGTCAGGTGTGGCGGGCGCGCACTCGGCGGCGGAGCAGGACGGTGCCGAGCAGGGCGGCGATGACCGAGCCGACCAGCACGGCGGTCTTGAGCCGCTCGCCCTCGCCGCCGACGCCGAACGCGAGTTCGGCGATGAGCAGGCTGACGGTGAAGCCGCAGCCGGCGAGGACGCTGACCGCGGCGAGGTCGCGCCAGTGCATGGTGTCCGGCAGCCGGGCCAGCCGTACGCCGATCGCGAGCAGCGAGCCGCCGAACACGCCGACCGCCTTGCCGACCACCAGGCCGACGACGACCGCCCAGGCCAGCTGGTCGGTGAGCAGTGCGGGCAGCGCGCCGCCGGTCAACGGCACGCCGGCGGCGAAGAACGCGAAGATCGGTACGCACAGGCCGGCGCTGAGTGGCTGCAACCGGTGTTCGGCGTGCTCGGCGGGTGCGTACGGTTCGCCCGGGTCGCGGCGTACCCGGGTGGCGAGGCCGATCGCGACCCCGGCCAGCGTGGCGTGGATGCCGCTAGCGTGCAGCAGGCCCCAGGCCAGCACACCGAGCGCCAGGTACACCGGCCAGCCGCGGAACCGCAGCCGTTGCAGCAGCAGGTACCCGCCGATGCTGGCGGCCGCGCCGACCAGCGGCAGAACCGCCAGGTGCGCGGTGAACAGCACGGCGATGAGCAGGATCGCGCCGAGGTCGTCGACCACGGCGAGGGTGAGCAGGAAGACCCGTACCGAGGCGGGCAGGGTGCGGGCGGTCACCGCCAGCACGGCGAGGGCGAACGCGATGTCGGTGGCGACCGGTATCGCCCAGGCCTGGTCGATGCCGTCCGCGCCGCGCCCGACGAGCAGCGCGAGCAGTGCGGGCGCGACCATCCCGCCGAGCGCACCGAACACCGGCAGCATCGCGGTACGCGGGTTGCGCAGTTCGCCGACGACCAGCTCGCGCTTGAGCTCCAGCCCGGCGATCACGAAGAACAGGGTGAGCAGCCCGTCGGACGCCCATTCGCCGGTGGTCAGCGACAGGTGCAGCGCGCCGGGGCCGAACCGGGCGTCCCGGACGTGCTGGTACAGCTCGGCGGCGGGGCTGTTCGCGACGAGCAGCGCGGCGATGGCGGCGCCCAGCATCACGATGCCGCCGATGGTCTCGGTGCGCAGGTAGCCGGCGAGCGTGACCGCGGCGTCCGCGGTGCGGCGTTGTGCCCGGTGGCGGCGCTGGCGGATTCGCCGGGCGCGGTCGATCAACCGGGCGGTGACGGGCGGGCGCTCGGGCATCGGCTGGCTCCTGGTCCGGGTAGCACGACAACGTGTGCCGACCAGACTTCCCGGCGCTCCGCCGCCAACCCTACCTGGACGCCTCCCGCGCCCGGCCACACTTCGGCGGGCGCGGGGTGGCGTCACGTACGCAGGTAACTGAGCACCGCCATGACCCGGCGGTGGTCGGAGTCGGACGGGGCCAGCGCCAGCTTTCCGAAGATGTTGGAGATGTGCTTCTCCACCGCACCCTCGGTGACCACCAGCGCCCGGGCGATCGCGGTGTTGGTGCGCCCCTCGGCCATCAGCTGCAGCACGTCGCGCTCGCGCGGGGTCAGGGTGCGGATGGGGTCCTTGCGGGACACGAACAGCTGGGAGACCACCTCGGGGTCGAGCACCGTCCCGCCACCGGCGACCCGGACCAGCCCGTCGAGGAACTCGTCCACGTCCGCGACCCGGTCCTTGAGCAGGTAACCCACCGCGCCGACGCGGTCGGCGAGCAGGTCGTCGGCGTACGACACCTCGACGTACTGGGAGAGCACCAGGATCGGCGTGCCCGGCACGTTCTTGCGTGCCTGGATGGCGGCGCGCAGCCCCTCGTCGGTATGGCTGGGCGGCATCCGGACGTCGACGATCGACACGTCCGGGCGGTGCTCGGTGATCGCGTCGACCAGCGACGGCCCGTCGCCGACCGCCGCCACCACCTCGTGCCCGGCCTCGGTGACCAGCCGGACGATGCCCTCGCGCAGCAGCACCGAGTCGTCGGCGACTACGACGCGCATGGCAGTTCCGCGGTCAGTACGGTCGGGCCGCCGGCGGGGCTGTCCACGTGGAACCGGCCGTCCGCGGCGCGCACCCGGTCGGCCAGGCCGGACAGGCCGTGGCCCTTGGCGGTGTGCGCACCGCCCTTGCCGTTGTCGGAGATCGTCACGTACAACAGACTGCCATCCCCGGTCACCTTCACCTCGCACCACGTCGCGCCGCTGTGCTTGGCCACGTTCGTCAGTGCCTCGGCGACGAGGAAGTACGCGGTGTTCTCGGTGCTCTCCGGCAGCCGCTTGCTGTCCGGCAGCGACACCGACAGTTCGGTCGGTACGGTGCAGCGCCCGGTCACCGCGGCCAGCGCGGCGGCGAGGCCCCGGTCGGCGAGGATCGGCGGCGCGATGCCGCGAGACAGCGCGCGCAGTTCGTCCAGGGTTTCGCGGGTCTGCTGGATCGCCTCGGCGAGCAGCGGCTCGGCCCGCTCCGGGTCGGTGCGCATCCGGCGCTGCGCGAGGCTCAGGTCCATGGTGAGGCGCACCAGTCGCTGCTGCGGGCCATCGTGGATGTCGCGCTCCAGCCGGCGCAGCGCGGACGCCTCGGCCGAGCGGGCCGCCTCGCGGCTCTCGGTCAGTTCGTCGACCCGTTCCTGCAGCGCGTCGACGCGGTGGCGGGTGAGCAGGCCGCGGGCCAGGCCGGCGTTCATCAGCGTCATCCCGCGCACCACGAACGGCGCGCTGAGCAGGAACAGCAGCCCCACGCCGGTGTCGACTGCGACCACGTAGCCGTATTTGTGCGGCATGCCCAGCAGGTCGGAGATGCCGTTCAGGTAGGGCAGTACCGGGTACGCCCACAGGAAGCTGAGCGTGTATCCGATGGCGACCGCCCACCAGGTCACCGTCACCACGAACGCGGTCACGCCGGTGACGAACCGGGCGATCCCGAACACCAGGTCGCGCCAGCACTGCGGGTCGACCAGCGGTACCAGCTGTCGGCGCAGCCCGGTGTGCTTGGTGTGGTCCTTGCGGTACCGGGGGGCGGTGACCGGCGTCCGCAGCACGCTGGACAGCCGCCGCCGCTCCAGCCCGGCGAACGCCCGCGCCACGTGCATCCCGGCGAGCAGGACGAACGCGCCGCCGGCGCCGGCGAAGGTGCCCAGCCCGACGGAGAACAGCGTCAACAGCACGACGAAGCTCGCCACCGACAGCGGGAAGTCGGCGAGGCAGTAGCCGGTGTCGGCGAAGAACTGGGACACGGTCGTACGGCGTCGGTTCTCGGCCGTGCCGGGGGCAGCGGTGCTCACGAACCTTCCTCCTTCGTCGGAACGTTCGCGAGGCACCTACCCATGGTTCGCTCGCTGGCGCTCGCTCATGCCCTTGACGGTAGAGATTCGACGGCCGGATGCCCATCGGGTGGCCCGGCGAGCCTGCCCTGGGGCCAGCCCCACCGACCGTGGCCCACGCCACCCGGCACCGGTTGGGCGGTTTGGTGGCGTCCGTCGCAAACACGGTCGATCGCGGCGCCAAGATACGCCGCTCCGTGTGCGACCGGTGACGAATCGTCAAGATCGCGATTTGTGCGTGCGTTCACAAACGCATACGCTGGCGGGCAGCGGCGCGAGACCTATCACACCGTGACCGCGGTGCGTCAGCGGGTCCGCACGATCAGCTCGACGTGCCCGTCACCGTCGGCGCCGCTGCTTCACCCGCGACTGGCCCGGCCCGCGCCGTGCCGGTCGTACGCTGGGACGCCGAGGATCGCAACCGAGAGTCAGATGAGTCAGCAGCGCACCGACAGTTCAGCGAGCCCCGTGTTCCCGGACCTGCCCGAGGCCACCGTGGCCCGGCTGCCCGAATACCTCCGCGCCCTGCACGGCCTGGCGCAGGACGGGCACGACACGGTGTCCAGCGAGGGCCTGGCCACCGCCGCCGGGGTGAACTCGGCGAAACTGCGCAAGGACCTCTCCCACCTCGGGTCGTACGGGACTCGTGGCGTCGGCTACGACGTGGCGCTGCTGATCACCCAGATCGAGGCGGTGCTCGGGCTCACCAAGCACCGCAAGGTGGCCCTGGTCGGCATCGGTAACCTCGGTCACGCCCTCGCCGGGTACGGCGGGTTCGCCAGCCGCGGGTTCTCCGTTGCCGCGCTGTTCGACGCCGAGCGGTCCCAGATCGGCGAGCGGATCGGCACACTGGTGGTGCGCCACATCGACGAGCTGGCCGAGGTGGTGGCCGCGGAGGGCATCTCGATCGGCGTGATCGCCACCCCCGCGCGAGCCGCCCAGCAGGTGGCCGACCAGCTGGTCGGTGCCGGTGTGACCAGCATCCTGAACTTCGCACCCTGCGTACTCAACGTGCCGAGCGGGGTGGACGTGCGGAAGGTGGACCTGGCGGTGGAGATGCAGATCCTGTCGTTCCACGAGCACCGGAAGGCGCTGACGGCCCTGCCGGCCCCGGAGCAGCCCGCCGGGGAGGCGACCGGGTCGTGAACCTGCTCGTCGTCGGACTGTCGCACCGCACCGCACCGGTCGAGCTGCTGGAGAAGCTGTCCGTACCGGGCGGCGACCTGCCGGAGCTGCTGCACCGGCTGCTGGCCCGGCCGTACCTGGCCGAGGCCGTCGTGCTGTCCACCTGCAACCGGGTGGAGGTGTACGCGGCGGTGTCCGCGTTCCACGGTGCGCTGGCCGACATCGGCGCCGAGCTGGCCGACCGGGCCGGCTGCGACGTCGCCGCGCTCGCCAGCCACCTGTACGTGCACTACGACGACGAGGCGGTCCGGCACGCGTTCCGGGTCGCCGGCGGGCTGGACTCGATGGTCGTCGGCGAGGCGCAGATCCTCGGTCAGCTGCGCGACGCGTACGCGGTGGCCCGGGACGCCGAGGCGCCCGGCCGGCTGCTGCACGAGCTGCTCCAGCAGGCGCTGCGGGTCGGCAAGCGGGTGCACTCCGAGACTGGCATCGACCGGGCCGGGCAGAACGTGCTGACCGCGGCGCTGTCGCTCGGCACGCAGCGGGTCGCCGGTACCGCCGCCGAGGAGTGGCTGCCCGGCCGGCGCGCTCTGGTCGTCGGCGCCGGCGCGATGGGCGCCCTGTCCGCCGCGACCCTCTCCCGGTACGGCGTGGGAGAGCTGGTGATCGCCAACCGCGGCCTGGACCGGGCCCGCCGGCTCGCCGGTCACCACGGCGGCCGGCCGGTCGGCCTGACCGACCTGGCCGGCGAGGTCGCCGCGGCCGACCTGGTGGTGTCCGCGACCGCCTCCACCGGGCACGTGTTCGGCACCGAACTGGTCGCCGAGGCGACCCGGCTGCGCGGCGACGATCCGTTGCTGCTGCTGGATCTCGCGGTACCGCGAGACGTCGAGGCCGGGGTGGCCGAGCTGCCTGGCGCGGTCGTGGTGGACATCGAACAGCTCGGTTCGTCGTTGGACAGCGCGGACGACACGTCGGCTCCGGCCGGCGGTGCGCTGGCGTCGGACCTCGGCGGCGGGTCGGCGCGGCCGGCGGCCCCGGCCGCCAGCGCCGCGTCGTTCGCGGCGGAGGGCTCGGTGCCGGCGGCGGAACGCATCGTCGCCGACGAGTTGGACGCCTTCCTCGGCTTCCTGCGCAGTGCGAACGTGGCCCCCACGGTCGCCGCGCTGCGGGGCCGGGCGGACGACGTGGTCGCCGCCGAACTGCGCCGGCTGGCCCAGCGCCGGCCGGAGCTGACCGACGCGCAGCGTGCCGAAATGGCCCGCACCGTGCATCGGGTGGTACAACGCCTGTTGCACCAGCCGACGGTCCGGGTTCGACAGCTGGCCGCGGAGCCCGGTGGGGACCGGTACGCGGAGGTCCTGCGCGAGCTGTTCGACCTGGACGTGGCGGACGGCGTCGCGGCCGAGGCGATCCGGGTGGCGCCCACCGAGAGCAGGCCGATCAGCGGCACCGAGGTACGTGAGGACGGAGAGATCGGGTGACGGGCAGTTCAGCGGCCCGGCCGATACGGCTGGGCACCCGCGGCAGCGCGCTCGCGGTCGCGCAGTCGAGCCAGGTGGCGGAGGCGCTGCGGGCGGCCAGCGGCCGCCCGGTGGAGTTGGTCGAGGTGGTCACCACCGGCGACCGGTCCGCCGCGCCGGTGCAGCGGCTCGGCGTCGGGGTCTTCGTGTCCGCGTTGCGCGACGCGCTGCTCGGCCGTGAGATCGACGTCGCCGTCCACTCGTACAAGGACCTGCCGACCGAGCCGGCGACCGGCCTGGTGATCGCGGCGGTGCCGGAGCGCGCCGACCCGCGCGACGTGCTCGTCGCAGCCGGCGGCGTGGGCCTCGCGAAGCTGCCCGTCGGTGCCCGGATCGGTACCGGTGCGCCGCGCCGGATGGCCCAGCTCAACGCGCTCGGCGCCGGGCTGACCTGCGTACCGATCCGCGGCAACGTGGACACCCGGCTCCGCAAGGTGGAGTCCGGCGAACTGGATGCCGTGGTGGTCGCCGCGGCTGGCCTGCAGCGCCTCGGCCGGCTCACCGAGGTGACCGAGTTTCTCGACCCCGACGTGGTACTGCCCGCGCCGGCGCAGGGTGCGCTGGCGGTGGAGTGCCGGGTCACCGACGCCGAGCTGACCGCGACCGTGCGCGCGCTGGATCACCCGGCGACCCGCGCCGCGGTCCTCGCCGAGCGTGCCCTGCTCGCGACGCTGGAGGCGGGTTGCAGCGCCCCAGTGGGTGGGTACGCGACGGTGATGAACGGGGTCCTTTCCCTGCGCGGTGTCGTGGTGACGCTCGACGGCAGTACGTCGATCCGTCGCCTCGGTACCGGAACGCCCGCCGACGCCGAGTCGGTCGGCCGGCGGCTTGCCGCCGAGCTGCTCGACGCTGGCGCTGATTCCCTGTTGGAGAGTGCACGATGACCCGCGCGCGTAAGTCCGTCGGCCGCATCACCGTGGTGGGCGCCGGTCCCGGTGACCCGGGCCTGCTCACCCGGCGTGCGGCGGAGGCGGTGGCCGCAGCCGACCACGTGGTGTACGACCGGTCGGTGCCCGAAGTCCTGCTGTCCGCCGTGCTGCCCGAGGGGGCGGAGCGCAGCCCCGCGGAGGGCGCGCCCGGCGACATCGCCAAGGTGCTGCTGTCGGCGGCCCGGTCCGGGCTGTCCGCGGTCCGGCTGGTGGCCGGCGACCCGTACGGGCACGACTCGGTGGTGAAGGAGATCCAGGCGGTGTCGCGCAGCGCGGTGCCGTTCGAGGTGGTGCCGGGGATCAGCCACGCCTCCGCGGTCGCCTCGTACGCGGGGATGCCGCCCGGCCCGGTGCGTACCGAGGTGGACGCGGACGACGTGGTCAACCTCGACTTCGACGCGGTGGCGGCGGCGCTCGGTGGCGCCGGCGACCAGTCGTCGCTCGCCCTGACGGTGGACGCCGGCAGCCTCGCCCAGGTACGTGACGGCCTGCTCGCCGCGGGCGTGGACGGCGGCGTGCCGGTCGCGGTCACCGGCGACGGCACCGGCGAGACGCAGTACACCACGTCGTCCACTGTGGACAGTTTCGTGGAGGCGGCGCTGGGCTTCGGCGGCCCGGTGGTGCTGACCCTGGGCGGCGGCGTGCCGCAGCGCGACAAGCTCGGCTGGTGGGAGAACCGCCCGCTGTACGGCTGGAAGGTGCTGGTGCCGCGCACCAAGGAGCAGGCTGGCGCGATGTCCGCCCGGCTGCGGGTGTACGGCGCGATCCCGTCCGAGGTGCCCACCATCGCCGTGGAGCCGCCGCGTACCCCGGCGCAGATGGAACGCGCGATCAAGGGCCTGGTCGACGGCCGGTACGCGTGGATCGTGTTCACCTCGACCA
The DNA here is from genome assembly GCF_018324685.1 of Actinocatenispora sera. Taxonomy (NCBI): domain Bacteria; kingdom Bacillati; phylum Actinomycetota; class Actinomycetes; order Micromonosporales; family Micromonosporaceae; genus Actinocatenispora; species Actinocatenispora sera. The sequence continues at coordinate 1,866,958 of NZ_AP023354.1, forward strand.
ACGCGGTGCGCGCGGTGTGGGAGAAGTTCGCCGAGCACGGGCTGGACGCCCGGCACTTCGGCGGCGTCAAGATCGCCTGCATCGGCGACGCGACCGCCGAGGCGGTCCGCGGGTTCGGCATCCAGCCCGAGCTGGTGCCGGGCGGTGAGCAGTCCTCCGACGGGCTGCTGGCCGAGTTCCCGCCGTTCGACGACGTGCTCGACCCGGTGGGCCGGGTGCTGCTGCCGCGCGCCGACATCGCCACCGAGACGCTCGCCGCCGGCCTGGTCGATCGCGGCTGGGAGGTCGACGACGTCACCGCGTACCGCACCGTGCGCGCGGCGCCGCCGCCGGCCGACATCCGCGACGCGATCAAGTCCGGCGGGTTCGACGCGGTGCTGTTCACCTCGTCCTCCACGGTGCGCAACCTGGTCGGCATCGCCGGCAAGCCGCACGCCCGTACGGTGGTCGCCTGCATCGGGCCGAAGACCGCCGAGACCGCGGTCGAGTTCGGGCTGCGGGTGGACGTGCAGCCGGAGCACGCGTCGATCACCGACGAGGTCGAGGCGCTCGCCGAGTATGCGGTCGAGCTGAAGGAGAAGCTCGCCCAGATGCCGCCCAAGCAGCGCCGCGGCTCCAAGGTGCAGGGCCCGAGCGCGCTGCGGTTCCGCTGACGGCGGCCCCGGTGGCGGCGTTCGCGCCGCCGGCGGGGTCTCGCCGCCCTCGATCTGCCGGCCCGAACCGCCGGCCTCGATGTGAGGAGAAGCCGATGTACCCGGACGTACGACCGCGCCGGTTGCGGACCACCCCGGCGATGCGCCGGTTGGTGGCCGAGACCGTGGTCCGGCCGGCCGACCTGATCCTGCCGCTGTTCGTACGGGAGGGGATCGCCGAGCCGAAGCCGGTGGCGTCGATGCCCGGCGTGCTGCAGCACACCCGCGACTCGCTGCGCAAGGTGGTCGTCGAGGCGGTGGAGGCCGGCGTCGGCGGCATCATGCTGTACGGCGTGCCGCTGACCCGCGACGAGGTCGGCTCCGCCGGTACCGACCCGGACGGCGTGCTCAACGTGGCGATCCGGGACGTGGCCGCCGAGGTCGGCGACGCCACCGTGGTGATGTCCGACCTGTGCCTGGACGAGTTCACCTCCCACGGCCACTGCGGCGTACTCGACGCGCAGGGCCGGGTGGACAACGACGCGACGCTCGCCCGGTACGCGGACATGGCGGTCCGCCAGGCCGAGGCCGGGGTGCACCTGGTCGGCACCAGCGGCATGATGGACGGCCAGGTCGGCGTCGTGCGCGAGGCGCTGGACGCGGCCGGCCACACCGACGTCGGCATCCTCGCGTACGCGGCGAAGTACGCGTCGGCGTTCTACGGCCCGTTCCGGGAGGCGGTGGAGTCCACCCTGCAGGGGGACCGCCGCGCCTACCAGCAGGATCCGGCGAACGGCCGGGAGGCGCTGCGCGAGGTCGCGCTCGACGTCGCCGAGGGCGCCGACCTGGTGATGGTCAAGCCGGCGCTGCCCTACCTGGACGTGGTCGCCGCGGTGCGCGCCGCCGTCGACGTGCCGGTGGCCGCCTACCAGGTGTCCGGCGAGTACGCGATGGCCGAGGCGGCGTTCGCGAACGGCTGGCTGGACCGGGAGCGCACCATCCTGGAGACGCTGACCTCGATCCGGCGGGCCGGTGCCCAGCAGATCCTCACGTACTGGGCGACCGAGGCGACCGCGCTGCTCCGAGCCGGCTACTGACCGCCGCGCGGTGTCAGCCGCAACGGCGGATCAGCAGGCCCGCGGTGCGGGCGTAGAACTCGCGTACCCGGGCGTCGCCGTCGACGTCGGCGAGCGGTACCACTCGCAGGTAGACGGCGCCCTTGACGAGTGCCTGGCTGGTCGACACGACCAGCGCCCACCAGGAGCCCTGGCCGTGGATCCCGGCGGCCGGTGAGATCCAGACCTGGTCGCCGGCGTGCGGGGTGCCGTAGTGAATCGCGGAATGGCTCATGGTCGATCACCTTCCGGGCGGGGGCTGACGCTGGTTCGACGGCCACACCCCGGGGTCATGACGGAACTGTCACGAACCAGACGCACCTCGTATTCCCGGCCGGGCCGTCGCGCTCTCGAGCGTGCGGTGGATCGGGACGGCTTGCGAAATCATTCACGGCGTGAATGATTTCGGCGCACTAGCATGCTCGCCATGACCGACGTCGACTACGCGCCCCTGCTTGGTACCTCGGCGTTCCGGCTCGGTGTCGTCGGCGCCGTGGTGACCGAGCGCTTCGCCACCGAGATCGCCGGGTACGACCTGAAGCCGAAGCACGTCGGCGTCCTCGCCCTGCTTGCCTCCGCTCCCGCCACCTCGCAGCTCGACCTCGCCCGGACGATGGGCGTCGCGCCGAGCCTCATCGTCCGCATCGCCGACCACCTGGAACGCATCGGCGCGGTCGAACGCGTCCGCGACCCCGCCGACCGCCGGCGCCAGGCGCTCCGGCTCACCCCGCACGGCACCGAGCTGCTGGCCGAATGCACCCGGCTGTCCGAGTCGATGGAGCACGACCTGCTCGCCGGGCTGAGCGCACCGGACCGCGCCGCCTTCCGTACCGCCCTCGCCCGGGTCGCCACGAACCTCGACCTCCCCAGCTGACCGCCCCGCCCCGCCCTCGGGCGACTTGGCCACGGTTCCAGTCATGATGGGCTGATCGCAGAACCCGGCGAACGGGGAGGCGGGATGCGATCGGTCGGTCATCGGGACGCGGTGAAGCTGCTCGCGCCGGAGCGAAGCCTGCTCGCCGGGCTCGACCGGGCGCTCGGGGACGCGCTGCTCGGCGCCACCCCTGGCCACCGGTGGGCTGGCCAGCCCGGTGCTCGGCCTGTTCGACGTGAGGGCGGAGGTGCTGAAGCTCGCCGGCCCGTTGCTCGGCCGGCTGTCCGAGCACCTCACCGGCGCCACCCGGTACGACCGCATCCAGCGCCTGCTCGCCGCGCACACCGTGCCCCGGTGCCGGCGGTGCCCCCTTGGTCGGCCGGCTGGCCGACCTGCTCCTCGGCCCGCGCAGCCACATCGGCCGAAACCCTGACGGGCCAGCTGGCGCGACCCGGCCGATCGGGGAACGCACGGGTCGGGTCGCAGCGCCGCGGCCCATGCTCGATGCGTACTGGGTGAGCCCGTCGAAGACCACTCCGAGTCCGATCCCTGACCCCGCGGACGGGTGGAGTTCCGTTGTGCGACAAGGGATCTGCCAGTCGCTACACCGTGGCTTCATAATGACGAAACCGATGCCGACCTTACCCCAACCACCTATTCGCGACCCTTTGCTCTGCTTCCTCATAGGAAGCAGACAGAACGGTGCGGGGGGACTGTAAGACGTTCGGTGTAACTCCCGATCATGGAAGTGACATCGATGACCGAGATGATGTCTGGTATGGACAACACCGACGATCCGACACGGGCGGCTGGCCTGGGCGGGCTGGATGAGCAGCTGATTGATCAGCTGGTCGATCGGGCCAAGGCCGGTGGGCTGCAGCTGACCGGGGAGGGCGGGCTGCTGGCGGCGCTGACCAAGCGGGTGCTGGAGTCGGCGTTGGAGGGCGAGATTACCGACCATCTGGGCTACCAGGCTCACGATCCGGCTGGTCGAGGTAGCGGCAACTCCCGCAACGGCGTCCGCAGCAAGACCGTGCTCACCGAGGTCGGTCCGGTCGAGCTGGATGTTCCTCGGGACCGCAATGGCAGTTTCGAGCCGAGGATCGTGGCGAAGCGACAGAAGCGGCTGTCCGGGGTCGATGAGATGGTGATCTCTCTGGCGGCCAAGGGATTGACTACCGGCGAGGTCCAGGCCCATCTGGCTGAGGTGTATGGGGCGCAGGTGTCACGCCAGACGATCTCCACGATCACCGACAAGGTGATCGAGGGCATGGTCGAGTGGCAGAACCGGCCGCTGGATGCAGTGTATCCGGTGGTGTTCATCGACGCTATCCACGTCAAGATCCGTGATGGTCAGGTTGCGAACCGGCCGATCTATGTGGCGCTGGCGGTCACCTGCGAGGGCAACCGTGACATCCTCGGGCTGTGGGCCGGTGACGGCGGTGAAGGCGCCAAGTACTGGCTGCATGTGCTCACTGAGCTGAAGAACCGGGGCGTGGCCGATGTGTTGATGATGGTCTGCGACGGGCTGTCCGGGCTACCGGAAGCGATCGCCAGTGTGTGGCCAGCCACGGTGACGCAGACCTGCGTGGTGCACCTGCTGCGCAACAGTTTCCGTTACGCCGGCCGGCAGCACTTCGACGCTATCGCCAAGGCGCTACGGCCGGTCTACACCGCGCCCACCGAGGCCGCCGCGGCCGAGCGGTTCGCCGAGTTCACCGAGGCGTGGGGCACCCGATACCCGGCCATCGTCCGGCTCTGGGAACGCGCCTGGGCCGAGTTCGTGCCGTTCCTGGCGTTCGACCCGGAGATCCGGCGGGTGGTCTGCTCGACCAACGCGATCGAGTCGGTCAACGCCCGGATCCGTCGCGCTGTGCGGGCCCGCGGGCACTTCCCCAACGAACAGGCCGCGCTCAAGTGTGTCTACATGGCGGTGATGAGCCTGGACCCGACCGGCATCGGACGCAAACGCTGGATGATGCGGTGGAAGCCCGCACTCAACGCGTTCGACATCGCCTTCGACGGCCGTCTGGCCGCCGGCAAGAAGTAACCCACCCAACCCTGAGATACACCGAACGTTTGACAGACCCGGTGCGGGCCGGACGTCGGCGCATCCGCACCGAGCGTCGCACCGACATTCCCTCGCTCTGCTCCCTGAGAGGAAGCAAAGCGGCTCTGCTTCCTCATAGGAAGCACCGTGCCAGCGCTTCCTATGAGGAAGCAAAGCAAAGGGCTGTGAACAGGGGTGGTGGCCGGGAAGGGCAGAGTTCCGTCGGGCGGCGAGTTCGGCTACTGCGGTGGTGAGGTGCGGTGCGGTAGCACGATTGGTGCGACGGAAGGACGACATCCACAGGGCTGTGCATAAGTGGAGCCGCGGTGACGAGGGGCGAGACGATCGACGTATGAGCGCCTGGGGCACGGAGAAGAGCCGGCAGTCGAAGGGTCATCCGGACGGCGTCGTGTGCTGGGCGACGGCCCGGCCCAGGCCGTCGGTGACTGCGTTCGTTGCGGGAATCGTGCGCCGCGTGCGTCGGCTTGGGCGGGCGAGTCAGCGTGAACTCGCGGACGTGGTCGGATTGAGTCCCTCGGTGATCGGTCGGATCGAGACCGGCTCGTACCGACTGAGCGTCGAGGTGTTCGATCGGATCCTCGCCACGGTGGGGCTGCACCTGAGCGTGCTGGACGATGAGGGTCGGCTGGTGCTGCCGATGCAGGTGTGGGACGACACCCGCGACGGTGCCGGACGACGCTACCCTGCCCATCTCGACACGATCCTGGATCCTGTCGCCGGAGAATGGTGGGGCGACATCTACGGGCTGGCGCGGCCGCCGGAGACGTTTCATAGGGACCCGCAGCGGCGGGAGGCGCAGCGGCGTCGCAGCCAGTGGGAGGTGCGGGTCGCGCAGTATCGGTTCGATCCGCCTCCTCCCGATCCCCTGCACGATCCCGGCTGGCAGCATCGCACGGCGTGGCGCCGAGGCGCCTGGGCGGATGCGCGGATCAGGCGGTGCGGCGGGATTCGATGACGGCGGAGACCGGGGCCTCGTAGTCGTACCAGCGGCGGTGCGGGCGGAAGCCGAGTTCGGCGTTGACCCGCAGCATCTGCTCGTCACCGACCGGCTGCCAGGTCTGCACCGTGGCGACCTGCCGTTCGGCCGTACGCAGCGCGAGCAGCAGCCGGGCCTTCATGGTCAGCCCGAGCCCGTAGCCACGATGCTCCGGCACCACGATCGTGTCGTACTGGTCGGCGCGGTCCGGGCGGTGGGCCGGGACGACGAGCTCGGTGAGGCCGGCGACCTCGCCGCTGGCGGTGTGGATGGCGACGGTGACGTAGGGCCGCAGCCCGCGGGCCCGCAGGGTACGCAGGCTGTCCCGGATCCGGTCGGCCTCGAAGCCGGCGTGCCATTCGACGTCGGCGACCGGGGTGTGCCGGGTGATCAGCTTGGCGTCGGCGTACGAGGCGAGCAGCGTTTCCGGTGGCCCGTCGGGGAAGTGCTCGATGTGGTAGCCGGCGCCGATCCGGCCGGACTTCTCCGTCACCGCATCCCAGTCTACTGTGGACAGTGAGAGCAGGCTGCTCTCCTCGACCACCGTCGGCCGGAACCCGTGCGCGGCGTAGAAGTCGACGGTCGGGGTGCCCTCGACGATCTCGGTGCTGATCAGCTCGCGGTCGTGCGCGGCGGCGTGCCGGGCCGCGGCCGCGAGCAGCTCGCCGCCGACGCCACGCCGGCGGTGGGACGGCTCGGTGAACAGTTCGATCACCGCGGTACCGGTCATGTCGTAGCCGAGCAGGTTCTCCCCGACGTACCCGATCAGCTCGCCGTGGTCCTCGGCCAGCCAGGCGGCGCGCCGTTCGTTCGGCATCGTGGCGGACAGGTAGTCGCGCAGCCGGTCGCGCCGCCACGGCGGTTCGCCGGGCACGTCGGCGGCGATGGCCGCGTTGTACACCCGCAGCCACGCGTCGATCTCCGCGTCCGACGCGGTGGCCGGCGCCCACTCTCTGATCCGCACCACTCCTGCCTACCCGATGGGGGAGTCCGTGCGCGAGTGTGTGCGGCGAGTTATTTTGCTGTCGGGGCGATCAGTCATTCGGACATACTACGTGAAATGTCCGTTGATGGGTCGGATCACAGCCGCCCGGACTCGATGATGCGCTGCAGGAACTGCCGGGTACGCGGCTGCTGCGGGTCGCCGAGCACCTCGGCCGGCGTGCCCTGCTCCAGGATCCGCCCCTCGGACAGGAAGCAGACCCGGTCGGCCACCTGCTTGGCGAACCCCATCTCGTGCGTGGCGAGCAGCATCGTCATGCCGTCCGACTTCAGGTCGCGCACCATCGTGAGGACCTCGCCGACCAGCTCGGGGTCGAGCGCCGAGGTCACCTCGTCGAGTAGCAGCAACCGCGGCGAGTTGACCAGTGCCCGGACGATCGCGACCCGCTGCTGCTGCCCGCCGGACAGCCGGTCGGGGTACTCCCTGGCCTTGTCGGCGAGCCCGACCCGGGACAGCCAGGCCATCGCCCGCTCCTCGGCCTGCGCGCGCACCACCCGGTGCACCCGGCGCGGCGCCAGCGTCACGTTGTCCAGCACGCTCAGGTGCGGGAACAGGTTGTACGACTGGAAGACCAGCCCGATGCGCTGCCGCACCCGGTCCGGGTTGATCCGCGGGTCGGTGATGTGCTCGCCGTCCAGGTGGATCGTGCCGTCGTCGACGTCCTCCAGCAGGTTGACGCACCGCAGCAGCGTCGACTTGCCCGAGCCGGACGCGCCGATCAGCACCACGACCTCGTGCTCGGCCACGTCCAGGTCGAACCCGGCGAGCACCTCGGTGGAACCGAACCGCTTCCGCACCCCGGCGCAGGACAGCACCGGCGCGTCGGCCCCGGCGGCAGCCTGGCCGGCCGGTTCGCGTCGTACGGTGCTCATGCGGCACCGTCCGCGCTCTGGCGGCGGGCGGAGCGCAGCGTCACCCAGTCGGTCACCGCGATCAGCGGGATCGCCATCAGCACGAACAGCGCGCCGGCGACGATGTACGGGGTGAAGTTGTAGTGCTCGGCGACGCCGATCTGCGCGGCCCGGATCGCGTCGATCGGCCCGGCCAGCGAGATCAGCCCTACGTCCTTCTGCATCGACACCACGTCGTTGAGCAGCGGTGGCGTGACCCGCCGGACCGCCTGCGGCAGCACCACGAACCGCATCGTCTGCCGGTACGACAGCCCCAGCGACCGGGCCGCCGCGCGCTGCGACGGGTGTACCGACTCGATGCCGGCCCGGAACACCTCGGCCATGTAGGCGCCGTAGGTGATCACCAGCGCGATCCCGCCCAGCACCACGACCGACGGGGTACCGGCGAGGCGCAGCCCGGGCACGCCGAGCGTCAGCACGTACAGCACGATGATCAGCGGCGCGCCGCGGAACGAGTACGTGTAGCCGATCGCGAGCGCCCGGAACGGGAAGAACACCGGCCCGCGCAGGGTGCGCAGCACCGCGATCAGCAGTCCGAGGATCAGCGCGCCGATCGTGCAGCACACCAGCAGCCGGATGTTGAGCCACAGCCCGACCAGGATGTCCGGCAACGTCTCGGCGGCGACCTTGGGGTCGAAGAACGACTCGCGGACCCGGTCGAAGCCCGGCGCACCGGTGATCGCGACGGTCAGGACCAGCCCGAGCGCCACCGTGGACCCGGCCGCGACCAGCACCGACTTCACCGTCTGCCGGCGCCGGTACGCGAGCCGGCCCAGCTGCACCTCGCTCGGTGCCGGTGCGGCGGCGGTACCGGTCATTTCAGCTCCGGCGCGCCCGCGGTGTCGGCCAGCCACTTCTTCTGCAGCGCGGCGAGCGTCCCGTCGGACTGCAGAGCATCCACCGCCTTCGACACGCAGGCGGTCAGCGGCGAGTCCTTGTCCAGCACGATGCCGAACTGCTCGGGCTTGCCGGACAGCTTCGGCAGCTGGCCGACGATCGTGCTGCCCTTGATCTCCGCGGTGACCGCGAACGCGGTGGGCAGGTCGACGACCAGGCCGTCGATCTGCCCGTTCTGCAGCGCCTTCTTGGCATCGTCGTTGTTGTTGAACACCTGCGGCTTGACGCTGGGCTTGACCGACTCGGTGATCGCCTGGTAGCTCGTGGTGCCGACCTGCGCGCCGAGCTTGGCGTTCTTCAGCGCGGCCACCGAGGTCGCCTTGGCGATCTTCGACGACGACAGCGCGACCACCGTCTGCCGCACGTCGTAGTACGGCGAGGAGAAGTCGACCGCCTTGCGCCGCTCCGGCGAGATGGAGAACTCGTTGATGTCCATGTCGTACTGCTTGGGGCCGGGGGCGATCGCGGTGTTGAACGACACCACGATCCACGTCACCTTGTCCTTGGCGTACCCGAGCTTGTCGGCGACCGCGTACGCGACGGCCGACTCGTAGCCCTTGCCGTTGGCCGGCTTGTTGTCGATGAACCACGGCGGGTACGCCGGCTTGTCGGTGGCGACGGTCAGCGTGCCCTTCGTCTTGGTGGCGAGCCCATCCGGCGTGCAGGACGCCGCCTTGGCCGAGGACTTCGACGAACCGGAGTCCGAACTCTGCGGTGCGCAGCCGGCGCCGACGGCGGCCAGCGTGACGGCACCGGCGACGGCAAGGGCCGCAGCCGGTACGCGGGATTCCGAAACGCGCCCTGGGACGCGGCGCGAGCGTGAAGACATGCCGGAAGCATAAGTGAGCTGCGCCGATGGCTGGTCCAGGCGGTGCTCGGTACCGCCAGGTGGGCGGATGCCCGAATGTTGCTCAGCCCTGCTGGCTGGCCACCCCGTAGGCGTCGGCCGCCGCGTAGACGTCCGAGGCGTACTTGTCGAGGTTGTTGTACGAGTGGATGGCCTGCCACCAGCCCGTGCCGGTCGACAGATCGTGGCCGTCCGCGCACAGGTAGCGGGCCGCGGACAGTGCCGCGTCGTTGATGTCCTGCGGGTCGGCAACGTCGTCGTCGTCCGCGTCGGTGCCCCACTTGGTCCAGGTACCGGGCAGGAACTGCATCGGGCCGACGGCCCGGTCGTACACCGTGTCGCTGTCCAGCGCGCCCTTGTCGGTGTCCTTGATCAGCTTGTCGCCGCGGGCGCCGTTCAGCGGCGGGCCGTAGATCGGCGGGACCGCCTTGCCGTCGGGGGTCAGCTGGGAGCTGCCGTGCGTGCCGTGGTTCGACTCGATCTTGCCGATGCCGGCCAGCGTGGTCCAGCTCAGGTGACAGCCCGGGGTGGCCTGCGCGGTGACCACCTGGGCGTACCCGTACGCCTGCAGGGCGACCTGCGAGATGCCGAGCCTGGTCAGGTTGTGCGCCCAGGACGACACGGTGGCCGGCCCGGAGGACGGGGCGGCGCTGCTGGACGGCGACGGGGTGTCGCTGGGCTGGCCGAGCGGTCCGCCGCCGGGCAGTCCACCGGCGGGGGCCGGGCTGGTCGACGTGGCGGGGCCGGCCACCTTCTTGGCCGGACCGTCGTGCGCGGTCAGCGTGGGCACGACGTAGCCGCCCACCGTGCCGACGGCGCCGATGACGGCGACCGCGGCGAGACCGGTCAGGCCGAGCCGTACCGCTGGCCGGCGCCAGCCGGACCAGCGGAGAATGTGCAGCGAGGGGAGTGCAAGCCGTACCACGACGTCGAGTATGTCGGGTCCTTCCGGCACGCTCAACCGGTACTGTCGATTGCTTGCCTCGGTCCGACCGGAAGGATGTGCCCGTCATGCCTCGGTACGAGTACCGCTGTCGCGCGTGCACGCGCACGTTCGAGCTGGACCGGCCGATGTCCGCCTCGGCCGATCCGGCGGTGTGTCCGCAGGGGCACACCGACACGGTGAAACTGCTGTCCACGGTCGCTTTGGGCGGTGTCGGCGGGCCGGCGCCGGCGGCCGGCGGCGGCTGCTGCGGTGGCGCCTGCGGCTGCGGCCACTGACGCCTCCGCGCCCCGCGGGCGACGGCGCGCGCGCCGCGTCGATCTCGACGGCCACACCCGACCCGGGTGTGGCTGTTTTGTTGTCTTGGGGAGCGATCAACCGTTAGGGCACGATGCCCGAAATCGGCGATTGACGGGGTAAGACGAATACATTAAGGTCCGAAAACTATAAGGAAAGTTTCCTAAAGATCGGCACCGAAGCTCCATCCCGGTTGCGACAGATCCGCGCGGCCACCCCCGCCGCGTGGCCGACTCCCCGAGGAGGATCTGTGCACAGACCGATCAGCAAGGCGCTCTGCGCCGCCGCGGTGGGCGTGCTGTTCGCCGGCACCGCCGCGGCCGCCGGAGACGCCGCACCCGCAGCAAGACAGGTGGCGCCGAGCGCCGCGCTGTCCACCAACTGGTACGCGGCCGCGCCGTACCTGATGCCGGCCGACAACAACCCGCCCGACCCGGCCGAGATCATGGACGCCACCGGGCAGAAGGCCTTCCAGCTCGCGTTCATCCTCTCCGACGGCGGCTGCAACCCGGCCTGGGACGGCACGACGCCCATCGGCTCGGCGCCGGCCATCACCACGGCGATCGACACCATCCGGGGCAAGGGCGGCGACGTGTCGGTCTCGGTCGGCGGCTACAACGGCACCAAGCTCGGCCAGGCCTGTTCGGACGTCGCTTCCACCGCGGCGGCGTACCAGAAGGTGATCGACGCGTACGGCCTGCACGCGATCGACTTCGACCTGGAGGAGCCGGAGTACGAGAACACCGCGGCGATCGCCCGCGAGCTCGGTGCCGCGAAGCAGCTCCAGTCGAACAACCCCGGCCTGTACGTGTCGGTCACGATGCCGGGCACCACCGCGGGCACCGGCTGGTTCGGCACCCAGCTGCTCGACCAGGCAAAGTCGATCGGCTTCACCCCGTCCAACTTCTCCATCATGCCGTTCGACAACGGCTTCGGCGGCGGCGGCGCGAGCCAGACCGCGGCGTTGGAGGCGTTCCACGGGCTGCTGGAGAGCCACCTCGGCTGGGCCTCCGACTTCGCCTACCAGCACGAGGGCGTGTCGAGCATGAACGGCCGGACCGACGCCGCCGAGTACTTCCGGCAGGCCGACTTCCAGACCGTGCTGAACTACGCGCTGTCGCACCAGCTCGGCCGGTACACGTACTGGTCGGCCAACCGGGACCGGGAGTGCGACCCGCCGGAGAACCAGAAGCTGTCCGGCGAGTGCTCCAGCGTGACGCAGCAGAAGTGGGAGTTCACCACCTACACCACCGCGTTCGCGAACCAGACCACGGTGGTCGACCCGCCGACCACCCCGCCCGGCGGTGGCGGTACCGACCCGGGCACCTGCGCCGCGGCGGCCTGGGACGCCTCCGCGGTGTACACCGCCGGCGACGAGGTGAGCTACGACGGCCACACCTGGACCGCCAAGTGGTGGACGCAGGGTGAGACGCCCGGCGCCGCCGAGTGGGGCCCCTGGCAGGACGACGGTGCCTGCGGCGGTGGCGGCGGTGGCGGCACGGCGCCGGCGGCGCCGACCGGGCTGACCGCGATCGCGACCGGGGCGACCACCGTGGCCCTGGCGTGGACCGCGCCGGCCGGCACGGTCGACAGCTACAACATCTACCAGGACGGTGGGAAGGTCTCCTCGGCGAGCGGTACGAGCGCCACCGTTTCCGGCCTGACCGCGCAGACCACGTACCAGTTCCAGGTCACCGCGGTGAACGCGGCCGGGGAGAGTCCGAAGACCGACGCGGTGTCGGTCACCACCCCGACCGGGGGCGGCGGTAGCGGCGACGGCGACACGTCCGGCTACATCAACGGATCGGGTGCCGGTGACAAGAACATCATCTACTTCGACCAGTGGTCGATCTACCAGAACGCCTACTACCTCAAGGATCTGGACCGGTATGCGGACGACATCGACGTCATCAACTACGACTTCGCGAACATCGACCCGAACAGCAAGACCTGCTTCGAGGCGACGAAGGCGTCGACCCCGGACCCGGGCGGCGAGTCCGACCCGAACGCCGGTGACGGTGCCGGCGACGCGTTCGCCGACTACCAGAAGTCGTTCGGCGCGGACATCAGCGTCGACGGCACGGCCGACACCTACAACCAGCCGATCGTCGGAAACTTCAACCAGCTGAAGGAGCTGAAGGCCCGGCACCCCAACCTGAAGGTCGTCATGTCCATCGGCGGCTGGACGTACTCCAAGTACTTCTCCGACGCGGCGGCGACCGCGGCGTCCCGGCAGAAGTTCGTCAGCTCCTGCATCGACATGTTCATCAAGGGCAACATTCCGGAAGCCGGCGGGTACGGCGGGCCGGGCACCGCGGCCGGGATCTTCGACGGCTTCGACATCGACTGGGAGTACCCGGCGTCGGACGCCGGCCACGTCGGCAACCACCACAGCCCGGACGACACCGCGAACTACACCGCGCTGCTCGCCGAGTTCCGGTCCCAGCTGGATGCGTTGGGCGGCCAGCACCACCTGCTCACCGCGGCGCTGCCGGGTGGCCAGGACAAGATCGACAAGGTCCAGACCGACAAGGTCGGCCAGTACCTGGACTACGGCAACGTGATGACCTACGACATGCACGGTGCCTGGGACGCGACCGGCCCGACCAACCTGCAGGACCCGCTGTTCCCGTCCGCCGACGACCCGTCACGCAGGTACCGGGCGGCACCCAGCAGTACGACTCGGACACGGTGCTGAAGGCCTACACGGTCGGTGATTCGATGTACTCCATTCCCGGCGGTTTCCCGGCCGACAAGCTCACGATCGGGATCCCGATGTACTACCGGGGCTGGACCGGGGTGCCGGCCGGCGCCAACCACGGCGAGTACGGCTCCGCCACCGGGCCCAGCGCGCCGCATCCGCTGTCCGGCAACGTACCCGGCGTGGCGCTGCAGAAGGAGATCTCCGGCACCGCGTACTACGACCCGGTGCGGATGGCCGGCTGGTACTACGACGGCACGACGTTCTACGCCGGCAGCACACCTCAGTCCATCGTGGACCACGTGGCGTACGCGAAGTGCAACGGCCTGGGCGGCATGATGATCTTCTCGGCGTACGACGAGACGGCGGCGAGCCAGCCGCTGCTGGAGAAGATCCTGGCCGAGTCCGGCAAGAGCAAGCCCGCCGACTGCTCGAAGTACGCCACCGACACCTGGGGCGTGTTCGGGCCGCCGTCGAGTTCGGCCACCACCAACTCGATCCAGGCATCGCCGGCGCACGGTGACGGTTCCGGCGCCGCGCCGTACGCGCCGCCGGCCGCGATCACCTCGCGCAAGCACTGACCCACGCTGCCCAACTCCCCCACGGCGTCCCGTCCCCGCCCCTACCGGGGGCGGGACGCCTCGGTGCAGGCCGACCGCCCCGGCAACGGCGAGCAGTCCGGCAACGGCGAGTAGCCCGGCGGCGGCGAGTAGCCCGGCGAGGACGAAATTCGCGATCTGCGGATGGTCGAGGCGCAGCGTTCCCTGTCACATAGGCTGGGACGACGTTCGGGTATGGCGCCGCCGCACCGGGGGCGCGAAACCGAGCAAGGAGCACGACATGCGATACCTGATGACCACCGGTCCGTCGGACACCGCGCCGGACAAGAAGCTGTTCGCCGAAATGGGCGAGTTCGTCCGGGAACTGACCGCTTCCGGGGTGCTGCTCGCCACCGGCGGGCTGGAGCCGGGCGGTACCCGGATCACGTCGAACGGCGCCGAGATCACCGTCACCGACGGCCCGTTCACCGAGGCCAAGGAGGCCATCGCCAGCTTCGCGCTGGTCGAGGTGCGCTCCAAGGAGGAGGCCATCGAGCTCGGCCGCCGGTTCCGCCGGATCGTGGGCGACGGCCAGAGCACGATCCAGCAGGTCTTCTCGGCATGAGGGCCCGCACGTAGGCGATGAGCGACGTCGAGGCCGCACTCGACGCGGTGTGGAAGCTGGAGTCGGCGCGGATCATCGCCGCGCTGACCCGGCTGGTGCACGACGTCGGGCTGGCCGAGGAACTGGCGCAGGACGCGCTCGTCGCCGCGCTCGAACGGTGGCGGGCCGACGGCGTACCCGACTCCCCGGCGGCCTGGCTGACCACGGTGGCGAAACGGCGGGCCGTCGACCACCTGCGCCGCTCCGCCCGTGCCGACCGGGCCACCGAACGCATCGGGTACCAGCAGCAGGCCGCGGCCGCCGAGGCCGAGCCGGACGACGTGCTGCGGCTGATGCTGCTCACCTGCCACCCGGTGCTGGCCCCGCCGTACCGGGTGGCGTTGACGTTGCGGCTGGTCGGCGGGCTGACCGTGGCCGAGATCGGGCGCGCGTTCCTCGTCGACGAACCCACCGTGGTACGCCGGATCGCGGCGGCCCGGCGGACCCTCGCCGAGGCGGGGGCGCGGTTCGCGCTGCCGGCCGCGGACGAGCTGGCCGACCGGATCGCCGCCGTCCTCGACGTGCTCTACCTGATCTTCAACGAGGGGTACACGGCCAGCGCCGGCGACGACCTGATCCGGCCCGGGCTCTGCCTGGAGGCGCTGCGGCTGGCCCGGCTGCTCGCCGCACTCGCACCGGGCACCGCCGAGGTGCACGGGCTGGTCGCGCTGCTGGAGATCCAGGCGTCCCGGTCCGCGGCGCGCACCGCCGCCGACGGCACCCCGGTACCGCTGGCCGAGCAGGACCGCGGCCGGTGGGATCCGCTGCTGATCCGGCGCGGGTTCGCCGCGCTGCTGCGCGCCCGGGACACCGGCGAGCCGCCCGGCCGGTACGTGCTGCAGGCCGCCATCGCCGCCTGCCACGCCCGGGCCCGGCGGGCGGAGGACACCGACTGGGCGGAGATCACCGCGCTGTACGACGCGCTGGTACGGCTGCTGCCGACGCCGGTGGTACGGCTCAACCGGGCCGTCGCTGTCGGCCTGGCGCGCGGACCGGCGGCCGGCCTCGCCGCGGTCGACGAGCTGGCCGGCGACCCGGCCCTGCGCGACTACCACCTGCTCCCCGGGGTACGGGCCGACCTGCTCGCCCGGCTCGACCGGCCCGCCGAGGCGCGCCGCGAGTACGACCGGGCGGCGGCGCTGGCCCGCACGGCCGCGGAACGGCGGTTCCTGCGCCGCCGGGCCGCCGAGCTGCCCGCCGCGCCGTCGACCGGCCGCACCCTGGACACCGCCGTGGCCGAGTTCCTCGGCAGCGACCGGCACCGCGCCGGCACGCTCCGCTCGTACCGGCAGACGCTGCGCCGGATCGTCCTCGACCTCGGCCCGAACACCCCGCTGGCCGAGATCACCGCCGACTCCGTGGCCCGGGTCTTCGCCGTCGCCTGGGGCACCGCCGCGGCCCGTACCTGGAACCGGCACCGGGCGGCGGTCCGGTCGTTCGGCGCCTGGGTCGGCCGCAGCGGCCTCGACGTCGGGCTGGACCGCCGGGCCGAGCCGGCGGAGCGTACCGAGCCGCTGCCGGCGGCCGACCTCGCCGCGCTCTGCGCCCGGCCCGACGTCGCGCTCCGGGAGCGCGCGCTGTGGCTGCTGCTGGCCGAGTCCGGCGCCCCGGTCGGCACGGTGCTCGGTCTCGACGTCGACGACCTCGACCTGCCGAACCGCCGCGCCCGGGGCGACCGCGGCTGGCTGACCTGGGGTACCGGCTCCGCGGCGGTGCTGCCCGAGCTGGTTGCCGGCCGGCGACGCGGGCCGCTGTTTCGCAGCGACCGCCGGCCCGCTCCGGCCCGCCGGCCGGCGGACGCCGACCTGTGCCCGGACACCGGCCGGCGGCGGCTGTCCTACGAACGCGCCGAGTACCTGTTCAAGCGCGCCAGCGGCGGCCGCACCCTGCGCCAGCT
Source organism: Actinocatenispora sera (assembly GCF_018324685.1). Classification (NCBI taxonomy): domain Bacteria; kingdom Bacillati; phylum Actinomycetota; class Actinomycetes; order Micromonosporales; family Micromonosporaceae; genus Actinocatenispora; species Actinocatenispora sera. Next base: position 1,883,325 of record NZ_AP023354.1, read on the forward strand.
GCGTACCCGCGGCTGACCGTCGCGGCCGCGGCCGTATGGCCGAGTGTCGGCTGCGGCGGTATGGCCGAGTGTCGGCTGCGGCGGGGCCGGGCCGTCACTGCTCGCCGAGTCTGACCCTGATCTTCTGCTGGTTGCCGTCCCGGTCCACGGTCACCTCGACGGTGTCGCCCGGCTTGTGTTCGGCGAGGATCGCGGTCAGCTCCGCGACGTCGGTCACCTGGGTACCGCCGACCGCGGTGATCACGTCGCCGGCCTTGATGCCCGCCTTGTCCGCCGGGCCGTTCTTCTGCACCGACACGACCGCCGCGCCGGCCGGCTGGAAGTCCTGGTTCAGCACCGGCCGTACCGTCACGCCCAGCGCCGCGCGGCCCGACTTGCTGACCGAGCCCTGCTCGATGATCTGGTCGGCGATCCGGCTGACCGTGTTGCTGGACAGCGCGAAGCCGATGCCGGGGGCGGCGCCGCCCTCCTGCTGGTCCGTCGCCGCCAGCGTCGGCACCCCGACGACCTGCGAGTTCATGTCGACCAGGGCGCCGCCGCTGTTGCCCGGGTTGATCGCCGCCGAGGTCTGCACCATGTCGGTGATCGTGGTGGCGGGGCTGCCCTCGCTGCCGGGCTCCTGCACCGTACGGCCGACCGCCGAAACGATGCCGTTGGTCACCGAACCGGACAGTCCCAGCGGGCTGCCCATCGCCAGTACCTGCTGACCCACCCGCAGCTTGCCGGAGTCGCCGAACTTGGCCGCCGGTACCTTCAGGCCGCCGGATACCCTGATCACCGCGATGTCGCTCGGCGGGTAGCTCGCCACCAGCGTCGCCGACAGCGGCTTCCGGCTGGTCGCCGTGGTCACCTCGAACGTCTTCGCGGCGCCCACGACGTGCGCGTTCGTCACGATGTCGCCCTTGTCGTCGTAGACGACACCCGAGCCGAGGCCCTCGGACGTGTTGATCTGCACCACCGAGCGCAGCACGTTCGACACGACCTTCTCGTACGAGCTGCTCTGCTGGTCCTGGCCCGCCGCGGCGGTACTGCTCGGCGTGCCGGAACCGTCCTTCTTGCCACCGCCCGTGCAGCCGGCCAGTACCACCGCGGTCAGCAGTACCGGCAGCACCACCATCACCGATCGTTTCCCGTACATGACCTGTGGTTACCAGCCTGCGCGGTACAGCGTGGCCGTTTCGATGAACCGTCCCCAGGCCCGAGTGTGTTGATCAAGGCCCGAGTGTGTTGATCAAGGGATCGGTGCATCGAGTCCTGGGCGAACGTGTCCCGATCCCTTGATCAACGCGCGGGGTCCTTGATCAACGCGCGGGGTCCTTGATCAACGCGTGGGGTGCCATTCGGGGGCGCGGGCGGCCTCGGCGGCGATGGTGGTGTGCGAGCCGTGCCCGGTGTGTACGGTCGTCGAGCCCGGCAGGGTCAGCAGCCGGTCGGTGATCGAGGCGACGATCGTGTCGAAGTCCGAGTACGACCGGCCGGTCGCGCCCGGCCCGCCCTCGAACAGCGTGTCGCCGGTGAACACCGCCGACAGCGCCGGCGCGTGGAAGCAGCACGACCCGGGCGAGTGTCCCGGCGTGTGCAGTACCCGCAGGTCGACGCCGGCCACGGTGAGCGTCTCGCCGTCGGCCAGCTCGGCGTGCGGCGCCCGGTCCGGATGCACCAGATCCCACAGCACCCGGTCGTCGGGGTGCAGCAGCACCGGCGCGTCGACCAGCTCGGACAGTGCCAGCGCGGCGTCCACGTGATCGGAGTGTGCGTGCGTACAGGCGATCGCGACGACGTCCCGGCCGGCGACCAGCTCGGCGATCGCGGCCGCGTCGTGCGGCGCGTCGATCAGCAGGCACTCGTGCGCGTCGCCGACCAGCCAGACGTTGTTCTGCACGTCCCAACGGCCGCCGTCCAGCTCGAACACGCCGTCGGTGACGATCTGCTCGATCCTCGTCGTCATCGGCGCGCTCACAACACCACGACGCTGCGCAGCACCTCGCCGCGCTGCATTGCGCCGAACGCCGCCTCCACGTCGTCGATGCCGATCTTCTCGGACACGAACGACTCCAGCGGCAGCCGGCCCTGCCGGTACAGCTCGATCAGCATCGGAAAGTCGCGGTTCGGCAGGCAGTCGCCGTACCAGGAAGACTTGAGGGCGCCGCCGCGGCTGAACACGTCCAGCAGCGGCAGCTCCAGCGTCATCTCCGGGGTCGGCACCCCGACCAGCACCACGGTGCCGGCAAGATCCCGGGCGTAGAACGCCTGCCGGTACGTCTCCGGCCGGCCCACCGCCTCGATCGCCACGTCCACGCCGTTGCCGCCGGTCAGCGCCCTGATCTCGGCGACCGGGTCGGCGTTGCGGGAGTTCACCGTGTGGGTGGCGCCGAACGTACGCGCCCAGTCGAGCTTGCGGTCGTCCACGTCGACCGCCACCACCGTGGTCGCGCCGGCCAGCACCGCCCCGGCGATCGCCGCGTCCCCGACGCCGCCGCACCCGAACACCGCGACCGAGTCGCCCCGGCCGACCTGACCGGTGTTGATCGCCGCGCCCAGCCCGGCCATCACCCCGCAGCCGAGCAGGCCCGCCACCGTCGCCGGCGTCTGCGCGTCGACCTTCGTACACTGGCCGGCCGCCACCAGGGTGAGCTCGGCGAACGCGCCGATGCCCAGCGCCGCGGACAGCGGCGTGCCATCGGCGCGGGTCATCTTCTGCGTCGCGTTGCGGGTGTCGAAACACAGCCAGGGCCGGCCCCGCCGGCAGGCCCGGCACACGCCGCACACGGCGCGCCAGTTGAGGATCACGAAGTCGCCCGGCGCCACCTCGGTGACGTCCGGGCCGACCGCCTCGACCGTCCCGGCCGCCTCGTGCCCCAACAGGTAGGGAAACTCGTCCCCGATCCCGCCGTCGCGGTAGTGCAGGTCGGTGTGGCACACCCCGCAGGCGGCCACCCGTACCAGGGCCTCGCCCGGACCGGGATCGGGCACGGTGATCGTCTCGACGCTGACCGGTGTGTCCCGGGCGGTGGCCAGGACTGCGCGTACCTCGTGCGACATGACTGCGATCGTGGCCTGTCCGGCGGCGCGGCGCAACGACCCCCGCCGGTACCGCTCCGCCCCCGGTATCGCTCCGCCCCGGGCACCGCTCCGCCCCCGAAGCGCGCCGCGCGGTCGCTACGTGGTGGCGCGCGACGGCGCCGGAGGCGCGACTTCGCTGGCCAGGCGCACGCTCGCTCGTACCGACCACGCGCCGGCGCGGCCCGGCGGACTATTGCCCGGCAGGCCGTGAGAGGAGGATGGCCGGCCGGGAGCGGGTACGCAACTGCCGCCAGGGGCCCTCGTTGCGTACACCGAGCCGCCGTGAGATCAACTGTTGGGCAGGAGGTACCGCGCTTGCCGGTGAGCCGGGTACCGGTGACAGTGCCGGCGATCCTCGCGCCGCGGGCGCCGTACCTCCGTGGCGGATCCGGCGACGGCAGCGGTCGTCGCACGGGCCGCGACCAGCACGGCCATTGCCGAGCAGCGGAGAAGACGATGAGCCACGACAGCCTGCCCAGCGGTCTGGTCACCTTCCTGTTCACCGACATCGAAGGCTCCACCAGACTCGCGCACGCACTGGGACCCGGCTACCGGGTGGTACTCGGCGAGCATCGACGGCTGATGCGGCGCTGTCTCGGCGAGTACGGCGGAGCGGAGCTGCTCACCGAGGGCGACTCGTTCTTCGCCGCCTTCGCCGATGCGGCCGACGCGGTGCGCGCCTGCATCCGGGCCCAGCGCGCCCTCGCCGCCCACCCGTGGCCGGCGCCCGACCTGCGCCCCCGGGTACGCATGGGGCTGCACACCGGGCACGCTGTCGCCGCCGACGGTGAGTACGCCAGCCTCGAGGTGCACCGGGCCGCCCGCGTCGCCGCCGCGGCGGCCGGCGACCAGGTGCTGTGCACCGCCGCGACCGCGGCCCGGATCGTGGCCGCCACCACGGCCCGACCCGAACGCGCTACGACGCCTGCCGACGCCGCGATTTCGATGCGGCCCGGCGACGCGACCGCGACGCGGCTCGACGGCGTCGTGCTCACCGACCTCGGGCTGCACCGGCTGCGCGGTTTCGACGACCGGACCCGGCTGTACCAGATCGTCGCGCCGGGCCTGGCGCGCGACTTTCCCCGGCCCAAGACGGTGGACGGCCGGTGCCACAACCTGCCGGAGCCGCTGACCAGGTTCGTCGGGCGGGGCCGGGACCGGGCCGAACTGGCCGCGCTGGTCCGCCGGCACCGGCTCGTCACCGTCTGGGGTACCGGCGGCGTCGGCAAGACCCGGCTGGCCGTCGAGGTGGCCCGCGACCTGCTCCGGCCGGTACAGCCGGTGCCGCCGGACGGTGGGTCCGATCCGGCCACCGACCGGCTCGCCGACGGCGCCTGGCTGATCGACCTGGCCGGGCTCGGGGACGGGTCGAGGCGGGCCGGCGACCGGTCGGTGGCCGGGCTGCTGGCAGCGGCGTTGGGGCTTCGGCCCGGACCCGGTCAGCGGGCCGTCGACGTGCTGGTCGAACACCTCCAGCCGCGCCGCTGCCTGCTGCTGGTGGACACCTGCGAGGTGGCCCGCGGTGCGGCCCGGGGGCTGCTGGCCCGGCTGCTCGCCAGCTGCCCGCTGGTGCGGGTGCTCGCGACCGGCCGGACCCCGCTCGGGGTGCCCGGCGAGATGCTCTGGCATCTCGGCCCGCTCGGCCGGGTCGAGTCGACCGAACTGCTGGCCGACCGGCTCGGCGCCACCGCGGACGGCCGGCTTGGCAGCGCTGCGGACGGCCGGCTCGGCGCCACCGGGGACGGCCGGCTTGGCGGCGCTGGGGACGGCCGGCTCGGCGCGACCGGGGACGGCCGGGCCGGCATGCCCGGCGACGGTCGGGCCGGTGGTCTCGCCCGGCTGGCCGGGCAGCTCGCCGGGCTGCCCGCGGCGCTGGAACTGGCCGTTCCGCGGCTGCGGGCGCTGCCGGCCGCGGTGGTGGCCGACCTGCTGAGCGGCCCGGACGCCGACCCGGACGCCGTGCTGAGGGCGGGAACCCCGCCGGTGGACCTCGACTGGCCGATGGACCCGGACCAGCGGACGAGCCGGCCGCGGACCGGGGAGACTGCTGCGGAGCCGGCCCGGCAGGCCAGCCTGGATGCGAACCTCGCCTGGTCGTACCGGCTGCTGTCGCCGCCCGCGGCGCGGCTGTTGCGCTGGCTGGCGGCGTGGCCGGGCGCGCTGGACCTGGCCGCGGTGGAGTGGTTGACCGCGGACTGGCTGGATCGGGGTACGGCCTGCGTCGCGATCGCCGACCTGGTGGACGCGGCGCTGGTCGAGGTGGACCTGACCGCGACGAGTGCCACCTACCGGCTGCTCGACCCGGTGCGGTGGCCGGCGCGCCGGTTGGCGGTGGCGCACGGCGAAGCTGGCCGGGTCAGGGCGCGCCACCAGCTGTGGCAGCGGCAGATCGCCTGGGTGCCGACGCTGCAGCCGCTCGGCGAGCCGGTCGCCGGCTGAGTCCGGCGGGGCGCCGGCCGTGCGTCGGCTCTGCGCGCGGTGACGGTCGGGGCCGGTGACGGTCGGGCGGGTGGCGGTCGGGCCGGTGGCGGTCGAGGTCAGGTGTCGAGCAGGGTCGCCGGGTGGAGCGTCACCGGGAACGGGTGCTCGACGGTGAGCTGCTCGTCCCAGGTGACCGCGCCGACCTGCTCGTACCGCCCGTCGACCAGCTCCAGCACTCGGATCGTCGCCTTTTCCGCATCGACGATCCAATAGGCGGCGACGCCGGTGCGGGCGTACGTCTCCAGCTTGACGGTCAGGTCCTTGCGCTTGGTCGACGCCGACAGCACCTCGACCGCGAGCAGTGGCGGTCGCTGGATGGTCTTCTCCCCGACGTCGTCCTCCCGCACCACCAGCAGGTCGGGCTGCACCGAGGTGAACCGGTCGGGCTGGTAGTCGAGTGGTGCCATGAAGACCTTCAGGTCCGGCGGGCACGCGGTGTGCAGCAGCACGTGCAGCTCGCCCACGGTGTTCTGGTGAGCCGGGGCCGGCGCCGGGCTCACGACGAGCATCCCGTCGAACAGCTCGTACTGCAGGCCGTCGTCGGGGAGCTTGGCGAGGTCGTCGACCGTCCAGGGGCCGGTCGGCGGCAGCACCAGGCCCGCCGCCTTGAGGTCGCCCTCATCGCGCTGCACCGGCATGACCATGATGATGCTCCGTTTCGTCTCGGTGGGCAGGGGTCATACGGCGATGATGACCGCTTGGCCCGGCAACGCCCCGGTTGTCCACAGGTTGCGGCGCCGTTGTCCACAGGTACGGCGGGGCGGGTTGCGGCACCATCCGATGTGAGGTAGCGACCCGGTTCCGGGGGTCTCCGACAGCGCGTAGAAGCACCTGCCACAATGGCGGGGTTGTGACCTCAGCTGACTCGACGGCCGGCGCCGGCTACCCGAGCGACGCCCCCGTTTCCCAGGACCTGTTCGATCGCGCCCGCGCCGTGGTGCCGGGCGGGGTCAACTCACCCGTCCGCGCGTTCCAGGCGGTCGGCGGCACGCCCCGGTTCATGGTGCGCGGCTCCGGGCCGTACCTGTTCGACGCGGACGGCCGGCGCTACGTCGACCTGGTCTGCTCGTGGGGGCCGCTGATCCTCGGGCACGCGCACCCGAGCGTGATCGAGGCCGTGACGACCGCGGCGGCCGCCGGTACCAGCTTCGGTACCCCGACGCCGGGCGAGGTGACGCTCGCCGAGGAGATCGTCGCGCGGACCCCGGTCGAGCAGGTGCGGCTGGTCAACTCCGGTACCGAGGCGACGATGAGCGCGATCCGGCTGGCCCGGGGCGCGACCGGCCGGACCAAGGTCATCAAGTTCGCCGGCTGCTACCACGGGCACGTGGACGCGCTGCTCGCCGCGGCCGGCTCGGGCGTCGCCACGCTCGCCGAGGCGGCCGAGCGCAGCGGGTCCGCGGTGCCCGATTCGCCCGGGGTCAGGGGGGCGGAGACGGCGGACACGATCGTGCTGCCGTACAACGACGTCGCGGCGGTCGAGGCCGCGTTCGCGGCCAACCCGGACACCGTCGCGGCGGTGATCACCGAGGCCGCGGCCGGCAACATGGGTGTGGTCGCGCCGCGCGACGGCTTCAACGCCACGCTCGCCGAGCTGGCCCACCGGTACGGCGCGCTGCTGATCGTCGACGAGGTGATGACCGGGTTCCGGGCCGCCCGTGGCGGTTGGAGCGAGCTGGACCCGGCCGACGCCGACCTGTACACGTTCGGCAAGGTGATGGGCGGCGGGCTGCCGGCAGCGGCGTTCGGCGGCCGGCGCGAGATCATGGCCCAGCTCGCCCCGAACGGCCCGGTCTACCAGGCCGGCACCCTGTCCGGGAACCCGCTGGCCTGCGCCGCCGGCCTGGCCACCCTCCGCGGCTGCACCCCCGAGCTGTACGCGCAGCTCGACAGCACCGCGCACACCATCGCCGAGCTGGCCGACAAGGCGCTGACCGGGGCGGGCGTGCCGCACCGGGTGTCGTTCGCCGGGACGATGTTCTCGGTGTTCTTCACCGACGCCGAGGTGCGCGACTTCGCCGGCGCGAAGCGCCAGCACACCGCCGCCTACGCGGCGTTCTTCCACGCGATGCTCGACCGCGGCGTCTACCTGCCGCCGAGCGCGTTCGAGGTGTGGTTCGTCTCGGGCGCGCACGACGCCGCCGCGGTGGAGCAGATCGCCGCCGCCCTGCCGGACGCGGCCCGCGCCGCCGCCGCCCTGGACACTCTGTGACCCCCGATGTGCCCACCGAGCCGGAGCCGACGATGCCGCTGACCACCACCGTGCACCTGCTGCGGCACGGCGAGGTGCACAACCCGGAGAAGATCCTGTACGGGCGGCTGCCCGGCTACCGGCTGTCCGAGCGCGGCGAGCGGATGGCCGACGCCGCCGCCGCGGCGCTGGCCGACCGGGACGTGACCTATCTGGTGGCGAGCCCGCTGGAGCGGGCGCAGCAGACCGCGGCGCCGATCGCCGAGACGCTGCACCTGTCGATCGACACCGACCCGCGGCTGATCGAGTCGGGCAACTGGTTCGAGGGCAAGCGGTTCGGCGTCGGCGACGGCGCGCTGAAGAACCCGTCGGTGTGGCCGAAGCTGCGCAACCCGTTCCGCCCGTCCTGGGGCGAACCGTACGTCGAGATCGCCCGCCGGATGACGGCCGCGCTGCACGACGCGCGCGACCGGGCGGCCGGTCACGAGGCGGTGTGCGTCTCGCACCAGTCGCCGATCTGGCTGCTCCGCCGGTACGCGGAGGGGCGCAAGCTGTGGCACGACCCGCGCAAGCGGCAGTGCGGTCTGGCCAGCCTCACCTCGTTCCACTTCGAGGGTGACCGGCTGACCGGCATCTCCTACTCCGAGCCCGCCGCCGATCTGGTGGCGTCCTCGCCGGTCGCCGCCGAGCACGGGGCCTGAGCCGTGCGGGCACCGCGTCGACACAGCATCCGGCGACTGGGCGTCGTCGCGGCCGCGCTGGCGGCCTGCGCGCTGCTCGCCGCCGGCTGCTCGACTGGCAGCGGCGCGGTGAACCAGCAGAACGGCGGCGAGAACCGGTACCAAGCGGGCGACGGCAAGTCGCAGCAGTTCGACCCGGGCGACCGGGACAAGGCGCCGAGCGTCTCCGGCACCCTGCTGGACAGCGGCAAGACGCTGTCGCTCGCTTCGCTGCGCGGCCACGTCGTGGTGATCAACTACTGGGCGTCCTGGTGCAACCCGTGCGCGGCCGAGGCGCCCGACCTGGAGCAGGTGTACCAGGCGACGAAGGGGCAGGGCGTCCGGTTCGTCGGGGTGAACATCCGCGACCAGCGGGACGCCGCGAAGGCGTTCGTGCAGGGTCGTGGGATGACCTACCCCACCTACTTCGATCCGGCGGGCAAGGTCGCGCTGGCCTTCCGGGTGGTGCCGCCGAACACGATCCCGGCCACCATCATCGTGGACGCCCAGGGCCGGATCGCCGCCGTACAGCGGGGCGCGATCCTCGCCGACAAGCTTCGGCCGATGGTCGAGAAGGTCGCACGGGGCGACTAGATGGGTGCCAGCTTCGCGCACGTCGCCGCGTCCGGACCGCTGCTGCTGGCCCTGGCGGTGAGCCTGGTCGCCGGCATGGTCAGCTTCCTGTCGCCGTGCGTGCTGCCGCTGGTCCCCGGCTACGTCTCGTACGTCACCGGCCTGGCCGGCGCCGACCTGGACGCGGCGCTCGGTACCGATCCGCGCGGCCGGGTGGTGCCCGCGGCCGGCGGCGAGGCGGTCTCCGCTGCCGCGGGCGAGGTCGCCGCGGCCGGCGGCGTGGCGGTGACCACGCGCACCGCGGCCGCCAGCCGGGCCCGGGTCCGCGGCCGGATCCTCGCCGGCGGGCTGCTGTTCGTCGCCGGCTTCACCGTCGTGTTCGTCCTGTCCGGCGTGGTGGTGGCGAGCCTGGGCAGCGCGTTGCTGGATCACCGGGTCGCGGTCGAGCGGGTGATCGGCGCGCTGGTGATCGTGCTCGGGCTGGCGTTCCTCGGGGTGATCCCCGGCATGCAGCGCGAGGCTCGGATGCACCGGGTACCGGCGGCCGGGCTGGTCGGCGCGCCGGTGCTCGGCGCGGTCTTCGCGCTCGGCTGGACCCCGTGCGTCGGCCCGACCCTCGGTGCGGTGCTCAGTCTGGCCGCGGTGCAGGGCTCGGTCGGCCGCGGCGTGCTGCTCGCGGTCGCGTACTGCCTGGGGTTGGGCCTCCCGTTCCTGGCGTTCGGGCTCGGGTTCCGGCGGCTGTTGCAGGTCTTCGGGGTGATCCGGCGGCACAGCGCCTGGGTGACCCGGATCGGCGGCGTCCTGCTGATCCTGGTCGGCGTGGCGCTCGCGACCGGCGCCTGGGACGCCTTCACGATCTGGCTGCAGGTTGCGGTCGGCGCCGGAAAGGTGAGCGTGTAGATGGCCACGACCGAGGAAACCGAGGCGGTCACCGACCGCGCCGAGCAGGCGCGGGTCGGGGCGCGGAACCGCGCGCCGGAGCAGCTGGCGGAGGCCGGCCGCGAGGACGAGAACGCGCTGTCCAGCCGGCCGGCGGCCGACTCGGCGCGGCGGGTGGCCGGGCACGGCGTGCTCGCCACCGCGCGGCGCTGGTGGCGCCAGCTGACCAGCATGCGTACCGCCCTGCTGCTGCTGTTCCTGCTCGCGGTGGCGGCGGCGCCCGGCTCGCTGCTGCCGCAGTACAACCTCAACTCCGACAAGGTCGACACGTACTACCAGCAGCATCCGACGCTCGCGCCGATCCTGGACAAGGCCGGGCTGTTCGACGTGTTCTCGTCGCCCTGGTTCGCCGCGATCTACCTGCTGCTGTTCGTGTCGCTGGTCGGCTGCCTCACGCCGCGGATCCGGGTGCACGTCCGGGCCCTGCGGCGCACCCCGCCGGACGCGCCGCGGCAGCTGTCCCGGCTGCGCGTGCACCGCGAGTACGGCGTGGAGTCGGAGCCGGCGGAGGCGGCGAAGCTGGCGCAGAAGAAGCTGCGCGGGGCCCGGTTCCGGTCGGCGCTGCGCCGGCACGACGACGGCAGCGTGACGGTCAGCGCGGAGAAGGGGTTCCTGCGCGAGACCGGCAACCTGCTGTTCCACTTCTCGCTGGTGGCGGTGCTGGTCGGCGTCGCGTACGGGGCCGGCTACGGCTGGCACGGCGGCCGGCTGATCATGCAGGGCGCCGACAACGGGTTCTGCAACACCCTGCAGCAGTACGACGAGTACAGCCTCGGGTCGCGGATCAAGGGCAGCGACCTGCCCCCGTTCTGCCTGACGATGACCGGCTTCCACGCCAGCTTCCAGGCCAACGGCCAGCCGCTGCACTACTCCGCCGACATGACCTACGAGGTGCCGGGACAGGGCGGCTCGCACCGGTACAACCTGTCGGTGAACCACCCGCTGCGGATCAACGGTGCCTCGGTGTACCTGGTCGGCAACGGCTATTCGCCGGTCATCCGGTACACCGACCGGTACGGTCGGACGCAGACGACGACCGCACCGTTCATCCCGCAGGACGGCAACTTCACCAGCAACGGGGTGGCGCTGTTCCCGGACGCCAACGTCGATCCGAAGACCGGCAAGCGCAACGTCGACCTGCAGATGGCCTTCCAGGGCGTGTTCTTCCCGACCACGGCCAAGAAGGGCGGCCAGGCGTCGACGTACCCGGGGCTGCGTGATCCGGGGCTGATGCTGTTCGCCTACCGCGGCAACACCGGCACCGACGCGGGCATCCCGCACTCGGTGTACACGCTGGACCAGAGCCAGATCGACAACGGCCAGCTGAAGGAGGTCGGCAAGCCCCGGCTGCTGCGGCCGGGGCAGAGCTGGACGCTGGACGACGGGACGAAGGTCGAGTTCGTCGGGGTGAAGCGGTGGGCGACGTTGCAGATCCGGCGCGATCCGGCCTCCCGGATCATGCTGATCGCCGGCATCGCGATGCTCGCCGGCCTGCTCGGGTCGCTGTCCATCCGGCGCCGCCGGATCTGGTTCCGGTTCACCCCGGACGGGGCGGGCAGCGCGGTCAGCGCCGGCGGGCTGGCCCGCAACGAGTACTCGGGCTTCGCCGACGAGTTCGACCGGCTGGTGGGCGCCGCCGGCGGACCGTCCCGAACCCCACCCGCCGCCGACGCGGCGGAGGCACGGTCGGGCCCTGAAGGCGCGACGCAGGCACGGTCGAGCGCCGAAGGCGCGACGCAGGCACGAGGAAAGGACTGACGGTCGTGTACTCCTCGATCTCCGATGGCCTGATGGTGGCGGCGGTCCTCGGCTACATCGTGGCCATGGTCGGCTACGCCATCGAGTACGCCTTCGGGCGGCAGGGCGTGGTCGCCCGCATCGCCGCCCGCACGCCGCGGCAGGCGACGAAGGTACTCGTCGCCACCGACGGCACCGAGATCCCCGTGGTCGACGACGGCGAGGACGACGAGGCGGGGCACCGCCCGCCGGTGGACGCCGGCCGGGCCGCGATGATCGGCCGGATCGCGCTGGGCGTGCAGACGGTCGCGGCCGCCGCGCACGCCGCCTGCCTGGTCTTCCGTTCGCTCGCGGCGCACCGGGTGCCGTGGGGCAACATGTACGAGTACGTGCTCACCGCGTGCTTCATCGCCACGGTGGCCTGGCTGGTCGTCGCGTACAAGCGGTCGTCGGTGCGGCACCTGGGGCTGTTCGTGTCGCTGGTGGTGGCGATCCTGCTCTGCCTCGACGCCGCGAAGCTGTACGCCACGGCGGGGCCGCTGGTGCCGGCGCTCAACTCGTACTGGCTGATCATTCACGTCAGCGCGATGACGGTGGCGTCCGGGCTGTTCATGGTCGGGTTCGTGACCATGTCGCTGTACCTGATCCAGGAGCGCCGCGAGCATGCCCTCGCGGTGGAGGCCCGCGCCCGGCGGACCGACGGCGACGACTACGTGGAGCGGCCGCTGCGGTTCCCGCTGACGCTCGGCGAGCGGCTGCCGGCCGCGGAGAGCATCGAACGGCTCGGCTTCCGGCTGCACGCGCTCGCGTTCCCGATCTGGACGTTCGCCATCATGTGCGGCGCGATCTGGGCCGAGCACGCCTGGGGCACCTACTGGAACTGGGATCCCAAGGAGACCTGGTCGTTCATCGCCTGGGTGGTCTACGCGGCGTTCCTGCACGCCCGCGCCACCCCGAGCCTGCGCGGCCGCTGGTCCGGCTGGATCGCGATCGTCGGCTGGGCGGTCATGATGGTGAACCTGTTCGGAGTCAACTTCGTCGTCACCGGCCTGCACTCCTACGCCGGCGTCGGCTGATCCCGTACCACCGCGAAGGCCCGACGCTCGCCGAGCGCCGGGCCTTCGCCGTTCAGTCGAAGACCTCGTCCAGCGTCGGCGCTGTGACGGCACGCCGCACCCAGCGCTTGAGCTGGTCGATGTCCCGGCACCGGATGATGCGGAACCAGGTCTTGTCGGTAACCTCCCAGCCCCGTGCGTCGAGCACCTCGCCGAACGCCGTGGTGACACCATCGGCGCGGAGGCGGCGGGCGTAGTGGCTCTGATACTCGTACGTGCACTCGGACATGTGTGTCTCCCAGTGCTGACGTGCCCGCCTGGGCAGTGCCCTGAGCAGTAGCTCGGCGTAGTAGGCCGCGACATCGAGATCGGGTCGGTCGGACACGAAGGCCGTCACGCTCAGGCGAGTCGCAGGTCCGGGTACGGCGGTCGGCTCCTCGATCTCGTCGGGCGGTTCCTGCCGAGACGACGGGTCGCTCAGGTCGTTGGCGGGGTGGATGGTGAGGCCGTCGATGCGGGCGGTGCGCCAGGTCTCACCTTCGTGGCCGGGTTGACCGTGGTGGTCGGCGTCCCAGCCGAGGAGGCGGCAGCAGCCGGGTCGCTCCGGGTCCAGCTCGGCGGCAATCACCCGCCAGCGCCGGACCGGTTGGTCACCAGGGCGTAGCAGGGCCCGTTCGGTGATCCAGACGAGGTCACCGACGGCCGGCAGCCGGCCGGTCACCGCGGCCATGACGGTGCTCCGGTCGGTGCGGGGCGCCGGGCCAGCCGGAGCGCCTGCTGGTACGGGTCCGCCGGCCGCAGCGTCTGTCCGTGCGGGCTGGCGGGGCGCACCGTCGGACGGTACGGGCGGGATCGGCGCCCGGTTGCCCGCACGGTGTACCGCGCCCGCCAGCGGCGCAGCGCGCGGCCCAGCGCCTCGATGACGACCACCGCGACACCAGCCACGGCTGGCAGCGCGAGCAGCACGGCGAGGGCGGCCAGGGCCGCCGCGGTCAGCGGACTCACCGCCACCACCCGGCCGGGTCATAGTCGTTGCGGCGCAACCGTTCCACCGCAGCCCGGTAACGGTCGGCTACCGTTCGCAACGCACGGACGGTACGGTGAACGAACTCCATCACGGTTTCTCCAATCGGCTCGATGGGGTCCGGGCGTGGTGGATGCTTGCCGGCTCAACCGCGCCCAGTCGGGCCGGCCCTCTCCGGGTACGACGGAGAGGGACCGGCTACCGGCCGGACGTTTGCGACGGGGGAGTCACCGGGTCCGGCCGGGTCGAGTGTCGTCACGCTTCGCAGTGGAATCCCTCGCGCAACGTCACACCGACGAGCGGACATTAGCGTGCTCAGGATGCTTGTACAACGTTCTACGGTGTCCGTTGTCTGAAATTCTTTGTATCTAGTTTTGTCGTATGTTGCGTAACCCAGGGTCGGTGTTGCATGGTGTGACTCTTGGGTTCCGTATGCGACACCTCATCCCTGCGGAGGTTGCGATGACGGATGTCGGATCGGCGATTCCTCGGCGGCAGTTGGGCCGGCAGTTGCGTGCGCTGCGTGACGGTGCCGGCGTGACCGCCGATGAGCTGGCCGCCGAGCTCGGCTGGCACCGGTCCAAGGTGTGGCGGATCGAGACCGGCCAGTCCCCGGTGGTGCGCTCCGACGTGCTGTCCCTGACCCAGGTCCTCAAGGCGTCCAGCGAGATGCGCGAGGTGCTGCTCGCGCTGTCCGCCGAATCCCGCAACAAGGGCTGGTGGCACAGCCGCGGCGACGCCATCCCCGACTGGTTCGAGATGTACGTCAGCTTCGAGACGGCCGCCGACCGGATCCGGACGTATGCGTCCGACGCACTGCCCGGGCTGCTGCAGACCGCTGACTACGCGCGGGCCGTTTACCGGGCGGCCTCGGAGGACTCGGACGAGGAAGTCGAACGTCGGGTGCAACTGCGGATCGATCGGCAGTCACTGCTGACCCGAGAGTCGCCGAGCGCGCCCCGGTTCGACGTCATCATCAACGAATCGCTGCTGCGGTCGGCATTCGGTGGCGCGGCGGTGATGCGTCGCCAGCTGGCGCAGCTGATCCTGTGGACCGACTTGCCCAACGTGACGATCAGGGTGTTGCCGTTCGCCGCCGGTGCACACGCCGGAACCGAGGGGACGTTCGTTCTGCTGAGCTTCCCGGAAGCCTTCGCCGAGCCGGATCTCGTCTACGTCGAGGGCGCTACCGGAGCGCTCTACCTGGATAAACCGAAGGAACTGGCGCGCTATGGATTCATCATGCGCGACCTCACCACGCGTTCCCTCGACCCGGAGCGGTCCCGGGAATTCATCGAAGCGACGGCGAAGGAGTGGTAGCGGATGGAGCTGCGAGACGCGCGGTGGCGAAAGTCGAGCCGATCCGGCGGCAGCGGCGGCAACTGCGTCGAGGTGGCCGGGAATCTCACGGGTGTGGTGGCGGTACGCGACAGCAAGGACCCGTCCGGCCCCGCTCTGCTGGTGACCCCGACAGCCTGGTCCGCCTTTACCAGCACGCTCAAAGCTGACCGCTGACATGTGCGGCCCCGGTCGATGACCGGGGCCGCACATGGCGCCGTACCCGGTAGGCGGCCGGGGTGAGTTGTGAAGGCGCCCCGGTCTGGCTGACCGGAGCGCCGGAGTGGTGCGGTGCGTGGTCGGTGGGGACGCCCGTGTCCTCCTTGGCTCAGGATCTTCGCCGGCAACCGAAAGACATCGTGTGCCGGCACCGGTGTACCGCGGACGGCGGCGGGGCGAGGTTCCGCCGAAGACGCGCGCCGAGCCGCCCGCCGCATATCGGTCGTGCTGCCGGGCCGGCGCGACTACGGTCACCGTTCGTGGACGTGATCTTCCTGAACGGTGGCTCCAGCTCGGGGAAGTCGACCATCGCCCGGGCGGTGCAGGCGCTGTTGCCGGAGCCATGGTTGGCCTTCGGCGTGGACACGTTCGTCGCGGCGTTGCCGGAAACCGGCGGGGGCATCGAGTTCGGCCCGGACGGCGAGATCGTGGTGGGCCCCGAATTCCGCCGGTTGGAGGAGTTCTGGATGGCGGGCCTCGCCGCGATGGCGGCGGCCGGCGCGCACCTGATCGTCGACGAGGTACTGCTGTCCGGCGGCGCCGGGCAGGACCGGTGGCGCTCGGCGCTGGCCGGCCTCGATGTGCTGTGGGTGGGGGTACGGTGCGATCCCGTCGTCGCCGCGGCCCGGGAGGCGGCGCGCGGCGACCGGATCGGCGGGATGGCCGCCGACCAGGCTCGCCGGGTGCACGCGGGGATGGCCTACGACCTGGTCGTCGACACCACCGCCACGGACCCGGACGCGTGCGCTCGGCACGTCGTCGCCGCGCTGAAATCGGCCAGCTGAGCAGCATCGGATGACAGAGCGCATCGGCGGGCTGAGCGGCATCGGACGGCTGAGCGCATCGGACGACTGAGCGCATCGGCCGGCTGAGCACCCTCGCCTCGGCTGGTCCGGCACGGTTACTGCCGTGCCGCGTGCGCGCCCACCGCCAGCGCTCCTGCGCGGCCCGCCGCTGTTTCCGTGCGCTGGCCGCTGCGGGGAGCCGGGCGTGGCCGCGGGACCGCTGGTCAGAAATCGCGGGCGGTCTCGGTGGGGATCGCGGGATTCAGCCGGCGCAGGTGCACCCGGCGCGCCAGCCGGATCACCGGGCGGATCAGCATCTCGACGCTGCCGATGACGAACAGCCAGATCGCCAGGTGTTCGTGCGCGGGGTAGAAGAACAGCACGCTGCCGACGAGGAACCAGCCGCCGGTCAGGATGTCGTTGAGGATGCTGACCACCTCGTACCGCTGCCGGATGATCAGCTCTTCCCGGCCGATGTGCAGCACCAGCGGCGGCTTGCGGTCTCCGCTGGTGTCCGGGTTGGTCGACACGTTGGCTCCTCCTCGGTCAGCGGGCGGGATTCGGGGCGACGGCGGGCCAGGCGACGGTGAGCTCGCCGCGGCGCCAGCGGTCCGGCTCCCGCTCGATCGGCCAGCCGGCCGCCCGGGTCGCGGTCACCGCCGCCGCGAACCGCTGCCGTACCCCGAAATCGGCGTACGGCGCGGCATTCCGCCAGCTGTCGTCCAACGTGGACAGGAAGGCGTGTACCGGCTCGCCCGGCACGTTGCGGTGGATCAGCGCCTTCGGCAGCCGCTCCGCGAACGTCGCCGGACTGTCCAGAGTGGACAGTTTGGCGGCCAGGGTGAGGCCGGCCGGCCCGGCGTCGGTCAGTGTCACCCAGCAGGCCAGCCGGCCCAGCTCGTCGCAGGTACCGTCGATCGCGGCACCCCCGGCCGCGAGCCCGTGCCGCAGTGCCGTCCAGGCCGCCGGCACCTCGCCCTCCGCGTACTGGCGGAGCACGTTCAACGCGCGCACCAGCACCGGCCGCAGCCCGGCCAGCTCGAAACCGCCGCGCCGGAACTCGACCCGTGGCGGGTCGGCCGTCGGTGCCGCGGCGGAGACCCGGGCCGGGTCGATCTCCAGCCCGACCACCCGGACCGCCGGCGCCACGGTGCGCAGCCGGGCGGCGAGTTCCAGCGTGGTCACCGGGGACGCGCCGTACCCGAGGTCGACCACCAGCGGGTCGGCGGCGTCGCGCAACAGCCGGCCGTACCGGTGCGCGAGGTACCGGTCGACCCGGCGCAGCCGGTTCGGGTTGGTGGTGCCGCGGGTGATCGCCCCGAACGGCCGCCGCGCCGGCACGTCAGCCGCCCGGCAGCCCGGCGAGGCAGCTCGGGACCGGCCGTACCGGGGCCCGTGCACCCGGCATCATCAGCCGATCTTGCCCTTGATCACCTTGTGCTGGGCGGCCTGCGCGAGCGGGCGCACCACCAGGCGGTCGATGTTGACGTGCTGCGGCAGCTCGACCGACCAGCGCACGCACTCGGCGACGTCGTCGGCGGTCAGCGGTTCGGCGACCCCGTCGTACACCCGGGCGGCGCGGTCGGCGTCGCCGTGGAAGCGGGTCAGCGAGAACTCCTCGGTGGCCACCATGCCCGGCGCGATCTCGACCACCCGTACCGGCCGGCCGGCGAGTTCGAGCCGCAGCGTCTCGGCGACCGCCTGCTCGGCGTGCTTGGCCGCGGTGTAGCCGGCGCCGCCCTCGTACACCCCGTACGCGGCGGTGGAGGTGATCATGACGATGGTGCCGCGGTGGCTGGCGACCAGCTGCGGCAGCAGTGCGGCGGTCACCCGCTGGGTGCCGACCACGTTGACCCGCCACATGGTGTCCCAGTCGGCCAGGTCGGCGGACTCGACCGGTTCCAGCCCGTAGGCCCCGCCGGCGTTGTTGACCAGCACCCGCAGCTCGCCGGGCAGCTCCGACACCGTGTCGGCGAGCGCCGCCACCTGCGCCGCGTCGGTGATGTCGCAGGTCACCGCGGTGCCGTCGAGCTCGGCGGCCAGCGCGGTGATCCGGCCGGCCCGGCGTGCCGCCGCGACCACGTGGTACCCGGCGGCCGCCAGCTGCCGGGCGCTCGCCGCGCCGATCCCGCTGGACGCGCCGGTCACGACGGCCAGCGGACGGTTCGTGTCAGCCATGATCCCGATCCTGCCATGCGACATCCGTCACTGACGGGGCCGGGTAGTTCGGTGATTGTCGTATCACCAGGCAAAGATGGGTACGGGGGAGCGAAGGAGGACTGATGGTCTCGCGCGGCACCCCGAACATGCACCTGTGCGCCGGGCCGGGCCGGGCGGACGTGGACCGCCCGCACCGGATCGCCCTGCTGTCCATGCACACCTCACCGCTGCACCAACCGGGCACCGGAGACTCCGGTGGCATGAACGTGTACATCGTGCAGGCGGCGAAGCGGCTCGCCGCCCGGGGGATCGCGGTCGACATCTTCACCCGGGCCACCACGAGCAGCGAGCCGCCGGTCGCGCAGCTCACCGACGGGGTGCGGGTGCGGCACGTGCCGGCCGGGCCGTACGAGGGGCTGACCAAGACCGACCTGCCCGCCCAGCTGTGCGCGTTCACCGCCGGCATCCTGCGGGCCGAGGCCGCCCGCCCGGCGGGCTGGTACGACCTGGTGCACTCGCACTACTGGCTGTCCGGGCAGGCCGGCTACCTGGTCGCCGACCGCTGGGGGGTGCCGCTGGTGCACACCGCGCACACCCTGGGCCGGGTCAAGAACGCGCAGCTCGCCGACGGCGACCAGGCCGAGCCGGCGACCCGGATCATCGGCGAGGACCAGGTGGTCGCCGAATCCGACCGGATGGTCGCCAACACCGCCGCCGAGGCCGACGACCTGATCAAGCGGTACGGCGCGGCGCCGGACCGGGTGTCGGTCGTGCTGCCCGGCGTCGACCTGGAGTGCTTCACCCCGGGCGACCGGTTCACCGCGTCCGGCCCGGACACCACCGCCGACCTGCGCCGCCGGCACGACCTGCCCACCGATGCGTTGATCGTGCTGTTCGTCGGTCGGATCCAGCCGCTCAAGGCGCCGGACGTGCTGCTGCACGCGCTGGCCCGGCTGCGCGACCGGGAGGCCGCGCTGGGCCGGCCGGTGGTGGCCGTGATCGCCGGTGGGGCCAGCGGCAGCGCGACCGCGCGGCCCGACTACCTGCACGGGATGGCCGCCGAGCTGGGGGTCACCGACCGGGTCCGGTTCCTGCCGGCGCAGCCCGGCGCCCGGCTGGCCGAGCTGTACCGGTGCGCCGACCTGGTCTGCGTGCCGAGCCACAACGAGTCGTTCGGGCTGGTCGCGCTGGAGGCCCAGGCCTGCGGTACCCCGGTGGTCGCGGCCGCGGTCGGCGGCCTGACCACCGCGGTCCGGCACGGTGCGACCGGCGTACTGGTCGACGGGCACGAACCGGGGCGCTGGGCGACCGTGCTGGGCGACCTGCTCGCCGCGCCGGCCCGCCGGGCCGCGCTGGCGGTCGCCGGCGTCGAGCACGCCGGGCACTTCTCCTGGGACCGCACCGCGGACGGCCTGTTCGACGTCTACACCGACGCGATCGGCGAGAACCGCCGCCGCACCCGGGCCTGCGCCTGACCGCCAGGCCCGTACCGCCGGGCCCGCGCCCACCCGGCACCCCGGCGTGCTGTTATGGCGGGATGACGGACGCCGAGATCACCGAGCTGATCGAGCAGAGCCTGGCCGCCGCGGAGCTGGACTGGGAGCGTACCGGCGAGGCCAGCTACGCGGTGACGCTGCCGGGCACGCACAAGCTGAAGACCACCTGCAACCTGATCGTCGGCCAGCACACGCTGCGCATCGAGGCGTTCGTGATGCGGCAGCCGGACGAGAACCGCGAGCAGCTCTGGGCGTACCTGCTGCGCCGCAACGCCCGGATGTACGCGGTGTCGTTCGCCATCGACACCGTCGGCGACGTGTACCTGATGGGCCGGGTACCGCTGGCCGCGGTCACCGCCGACGAGCTGGACCGGCTGCTCGGTTCGGTGCTGACCTACGCGGACGAGAGCTTCGACGAGATGCTGGAGATCGGCTTCGGCTCGGCGATCCGGCGCGAATGGGAGTGGCGGGTCAAGCGCGGCGAGTCGCTCGCCAACCTGCGCGCCTTCGCGCACTTCGCCGACCCCACCCGGCAACGCTGACCGCCCGGCCGCCGCGGTACCGGCCTGCCGGGCGATGATCAACCGGGGCCAGGCGTCAGTCGGGGACCGGGTCGTGGTGGATCTGCGCCGGGGGGACCCGCAGGCGGGCCAGGACGCGGTCGAGGGCGTGCACCAGGCCCGGCGGGCCGGAGAGGTAGACCTCGTGCTCGTGCCACGGGCCGGTCGAGGACACCAGCTCCGGCAGCGCGCCGCGCGGCCCCGGGAAGTCCGGGTCGTCGGTCGCCACCGGCACCAGGGTGAGCGCCGGGTACCGCTCGGCCAGCTGCGCCAGGATCGGCAGGTTGTACAGCTCCTGGGTCTGCCGGGCGCCGAAGATCAGCCTGATGGGCCGGCCCGGCTGGGTGGTGAGCACCTGCTCGACGATGGCCCGGCACGGCGCGAGGCCGGTCCCGCCGGCGACGACCAGCAGCGGCCGCTCGCCGGTCGTCGCGATCACCGCCGAGCCCATCGGCGGGCCCAACCGCAGCGTCGAGCCGACCCCCATGTCGTGCACCAGCGCGGTCGACACCTGGCCGAGGTCGATCGCCCGGACGTGGAACTCCAGTACGCCGTCGGGGCGCGGCGCGGTGGCCATCGAGTACGGCCGCCACGCCCGCGGCACCGCCGGCACCTCGATCGTCGTGTACTGCCCGGCGCGGTAGCGGTAGGCCACGTCGGTGCGCACCTTCATCACCGCGATGTCCAGGTAGGGCCGGTGGTGCGCGACGATCGTGCCCTGCCAGTACGGCGGGTCGGTGGACGCCGCCCCGGCCGCCTGCATCACCGCCGCGGCGAAGTCGTACGCCCGCAGCCAGGCCTGCTCGTACTCCGGGCGCCAGCCGGCGCCGGCATGCTCGCGCAGCGCGCCGACCAGCGCCTGCCGCACCGCGTCGTAGTGCGCCGGGCGGATCCCGTACTTGCGGTGGTCGCGGCCGAGCTGCTCCAGCCGTTCGACCAGCCGGGGCAGGTCGGACAGCGCCTCGGCCAGCCCGATCAGCGCGTTGAACAGCCGGTCGCCGTCGGCCCGCAGCCCGGCCGGGAACAGCCCCCGCAGGTACGGCCGGCCCAGGAACAGCTGCGCGTAGAACGAGCGGACCACCTCGTCGGCGGACGAACCGATAGTCTCCAGGCTCGCCACCATCAGCGCCTGGTCGCCCTCCCGCGCCGGGTAGCCGGTGGGCCGGCGGGCGGCGATCGGCGCGGCGCTGCGCCCTTCCTCGCGCAGGGACCGACGCAGCTGCATGGCGTGGTGCAGCGCGAGCAGCTGCTCGTAGTCGGAGCTCGCGTCGGTCATGATGTCCTTCGGTGGCAGTTGTCCGAATCCGGATAGTGTCAGGAAACCGGCCGTGATGTAAGCCCGGACGGTTGGTGACGGTCGGCTCGGCGGGGGTTTTCGCCGGTCACTACATTGCTCCTCGTCGATGCCGTCCGCCAGTTCGGGTACCTGCCGGTAGCTTTCCAGATCCCGGTGGGGTTCGGCCGGTTGGCCGGATGCGACATACTGCGATCCGTCCCGATCCGGCAGCAGCGTGCGAAGGTGCCCATGTACTCGCAGACCAACCCCGTCCACCAGGAACGCTGGTTACCGGTGGAGGCGCTGGAACAGAACCCGCGGCTGCTCGACGACTATCCGCACCGGTACGTGTTCGTGGTGACGAACAGTGCGCACGAGATGACCGACCCGACCAGCCGCAGCCGGATGGTGGCCGCCCGGCTGTTCTGGGCGGTCGAGGCGCTGGAGGCGCAGGGTTGGGAGCCGGCGGCGTGGGACCTGGACGGGACCGCGGTCGGCGTGGTGATGCGCCGCGTCGGTGGCGGCGGCACCTCGTACCAGCTGGACAACGGCGGCCAGTGGAGCTGACCGGCCCGGCAAAGCCGACCCCCGGCAGCGCGAGCCGGTACGCGGAGACAGCCACCCAGTGGACCTGACCGGCCCCGATGCGCTCGCCGCGGTCCGGCGCGCAAAGATGGGACGGCGAGCGGTCGCGACGCGAGGGAGTGCGCATGAGTGTGGGCAAGCTTGTCCTGGTTCGCCACGGCGAGAGCGAATGGAACGCCAGGAACCTGTTCTCCGGCTGGGTCGACGTCGACCTGAACGACAAGGGCCGGGCCGAGGCCGCCCGCGCCGCCGAGCTGCTGCGTGAGCACGGGATCGCCCCCGACCTGGTGCACACGTCGGTGCTGCGCCGCGCCATCCGTACCGCCGAGATCGCGCTGCACGGGGTCGACCGGCACTGGATCCCGGTGCGCCGCTCCTGGCGGCTGAACGAGCGGCACTACGGCGCCCTGCAGGGCAAGAACAAGAAGGAAACGCTCGCCGAGTTCGGCGAGGAGCAGTTCATGATCTGGCGCCGGTCGTACGACACGCCGCCGCCACCGATCGCCGACGACGCCGAGTACTCGCAGGCCGGTGACCCGCGCTACGCGGCGCTGCCGCCGGAGCTGATGCCCCGCACCGAGTGCCTCTCCGACGTGCTGGAGCGGTTCCTGCCCTACTGGTACGACGCGATCGTGCCGGACCTGCGCACCGGCGCCACGGTGCTCGTCGCCGCGCACGGCAACTCGCTGCGCGCCCTGGTCAAGCACCTGGACCAGATCTCCGACGACGACATCGCCGCGCTCAACATCCCCACCGGCATCCCGCTGGCGTACGAGCTGGACGACGAGCTGCGCAAGGTCAAGTCGGAGTACCTCGACCCGGAGGCCGCCGCGGCCGGTGCCGCCGCGGTCGCCAACCAGGGCCGCTGACCCGCGCCCCGGCGTGGTCCACCTCCGGACCGCGCCGGCCGCTCGGCCGCCCGGACCGCGCCGGCCTCCCGTGGCGGCGCCGGCCGCTCGTACCCGAGGACGTCGAGCGCCGCGAAGACCGGCCGCCGGGTGGTCGCCGAGACGGGTGCGCCCCGGCGCGTTCGGCGAGCTGCCCGGGGTCCTCGCGATCCCGGCCGAGTGAGTTCGCCGGTGCTCAGGCGAGGGTGCGGGTGAAGAACTCGACGGCGGCGCCGGCGACGGCGGTACGGGCCGGCGCGCCCGCCTCGTTGTCGGCCAGGAACGCGTAGTGCTCGACGGCGTCACCGGCGCTCTGCGCGCTCGCCCCCGGGATCAGCGAGGCGTACCGCAGGGCGTGGTCGGGCGCGGGCGTCTGGTCGTCGGCGCCGGCCCACCAGATCGACACCGGCTCCTCGACGTGGCGCAGGCTGTCCGCATCGATCAGCGGCCCCATCCCCGGGCAGATCAGGAACCCGGCCCGGGCACGCGCGTCCCGGTAGTTGCGGCCGCAGTGCTCGACCCACTGGTCCCGATCGGACTCGGTGAGCCGGGACGTCAGCTCCTCGACGATGGTCGGGTACTCCGGATTCGGCGGCTGCGGCACCCGCAGGTGCACCAGGTCGCTGTAGCCGGCGCGGTCGATCCGGGCGCCGAGCAGGGCCGCCGCGGTGTACCCACCCGCCGAGTACCCGGCGACGCCGACCGGGCCGGTCTCCTCCCGCGCGGCCACCTCGGACAGCGCCACGGTCAGGTCCAGCGGCCGGTCCCACCAGCACGCGAACGCCTCCGCGACGTAGCCGGTCGGGTAGCTGTTGCCGTGGTGGTCCACGCCGACGGCGAGGAATCCGGCCGCGGACAGCGCCTCGGCCAGCCAGGACAGCGTCTCCGCGGCGCCGCCGCTGCCGTGCGAGAGCAGTACGGTGCCGCGTGGCGTACCGGTCGGACGCCACAGGTACGTGCGCACCGGCCGCGGCGCGTCGCCGTGCCAGGCCTGCCGTACCGGGTCGGTGAGGTCGAGGACGTCGGGCGTGGTGGCCGGGGGGATCGCCATGCGGCGGATCATACGGCCTGGCCCGGAGCCGATCGCCGGCCGTCAGCCGGCGTGCTCGCCGGTGACGAGGTAGATGACCTGGGTGGCGGCGTTGACGGCGTGGTCGGCGTACCGCTCGTAGTAGCGGCCGAGCAGCGCGGCGTCGACCGCCGCCGCCGCGCCGTGGCTCCAGCCGGCGGCGAACATGATGCCGAACATCCGGCGATGCAGCTCGTCGAGCTCGTCGTCGTCCCGGTCCAGCTGCGCGGCGAGTTCCGCGTCGTGGTCGGCGACCACGGCGCGCATCTTGCCCGCCATCCGTACCGCGGTGTCGGCCATCGAGGCGAACACGCCGGCGAGCTGGTCCACCACCGCCCGCTCCGGGTATCGGCGCAGGGCCGCGCGGGCCACGTGCCGGGCCAGGTTGCCCATCCGCTCCAGGTCGGCGCCGACCCGCGGCGCGGTGAGCAGGGTGCGCAGGTCGGCGGCGACCGGCGCCTGCAGCGCGACCAGCTCGTAGGTGCGCGCCTCGACCTGGTCGCGCCGGGCGATCAGGGTGGGGTGGTCGGCGAGCACCGACTCGGCGGCGGCGCGGTCGGCGCCGAGCAGCCCGGCGGTGGCATGGCGCATCGCGGTACCGACGTCCTCGGCCATCGCCGACAGCAGCTCGCCGACCAGCGCCAGCTGCACCTGATACTCGTCTCGCATGGTCCCCCCCCCTGGTGGTCGGTGCGGGTCCCGACGGTAGGCAGCCGGGGCGTACCGGCGGTGAACGGCGGTGAACGCCGCCTTCCTGGGGTGTGAACATTCCCCGAACCGCGCCTGGTTTGTGGTGGAATGCTCCTTCGTTGCGGTGCAGCCCGGCCTACGATCGCCCCGTGGACTGGGCAGCACTCGGCGTCGGAGGGCTCGCCGGGCTGCTGGTCGGCGGCCTGGGCATGCTCGCGGCCCTGCGCGGCCGGCATGATCGGACCCGTCGCGCCGAACCGGGGCAGACCCCGTCGATCCGGCCGGCAGCGCCGGACCGGGAGGCCGCCACCCCGCCGGCTCGGGCCGATCGTCGCGCGCACGCCGCGCTCGTCGAGCAGAGCGTCGCAGCGCTGCGGGTCGGCCTCGTCGTACTCGGCTGCGACGGCGAGGTGATCCTGACCAACCCGGCCGCCCGGCGGCTCGGACTGGTGCGCGTGCAGTCGACCGGGCTCACCCCGCACTCGGTACTGCGCACCCTCGGTTGCCGCATCACCCGGCCCGGCCAGCAGCGCGACGTCGATCTCGAACTCCACCGGCGCGACCTGCCCGGCGCCGCCACCGACGGCCCGGACCGGCTCGGTGTCCGGGTGCACCTGGTCGGGCTGGCCGGCGGGTACGTGGCGATGGAGGCCGAGGATGTCACCGAGGCGCACCGGGTCGCCCGGGTCCGCCGCGACTTCGTCGCGAACGTCAGCCACGAGCTGAAGACCCCGGTCGGTGCGCTGCAGCTGCTCGGCGAGGCGCTCGTCGACGCGCTCGACGACCCGGAGGCGTCCCGCCGGTTCGCCGAACGCATCGCGCACGAGTCGTCCCGGCTCGGCCGGCTGATCACCGAACTGCTCGAACTGTCCCGGCTGCAGGGCGCCGAACCGCTGCCCGACCCGGTACCGGTCGACGCCGACCGGCTGGTCGCCGAGGTGCTGGACCGGACCCGAACCACCGCCCAGGCCAAGCAGATCTCCGTGGTCGCCGAGGGCGAGCGCGGGCACACCGTGTACGGCAACGAGACGCAGCTCGCCACCGCGCTGGCGAACCTGGTCGAGAACGCCGTGGCGTACTCGCCGGAACGCACCATCGTCACGGTGCGGACCGGCCACCGGGCGGAAACCGTACTGCTGTCGGTGATCGACCAGGGGATCGGGATCGAGCCGCGCGACCTGGACCGCATCTTCGAGCGGTTCTACCGCGCGGACAAGGCACGCTCGCGGGCCACCGGGGGTACCGGGCTCGGGCTCGCGATCGTCAAGCACATCGCCACCAACCACGGCGGCCGGGTCGACGTCGCCAGCACCGTCGGGATCGGCTCGACGTTCACCCTGCGGCTACCCGGCCGCCCGCCGGCCGACATCGCGGTGGAGCACAACCCGGGTGAGATCGCCGAAGACATCGGACAAGTAGAGGTACAACCCGGCGCGCCCGCCCGGCGCGCGTGAGAGGACAGCCGTGACCCGCGTACTGGTCGTGGAGGACGAGGAGTCGTTCTCCGACGCCCTGTCGTACATGCTGCGCAAGGAGGGGTTCGAGGTCTCCGTCGCGGCCACCGGCACCGAGGCGCTCACCTCGTTCGAGCGCACCGGCGCCGACATCGTGCTGCTCGACCTGATGCTGCCGGAGATGTCCGGCAGCGAGGTGTGCCGCCAGATCCGGCAGCGGTCCAACGTACCGATCATCATGGTCACCGCGCGCGACGCGGAGATCGACAAGGTCGTCGGGCTGGAGATCGGCGCCGACGACTACGTGACCAAGCCGTACTCGCCGCGCGAGCTCGTCGCCCGCATCCGCGCCGTGCTGCGCCGCCGGTCCGAGCCTGCCGAGGCCGAGTCGCCGACGCTCGCCGCCGGCCCGGTACGGATGGACGTCGACCGGCACGTCGTCACCGTCGGCGGCGACGGGGTTTCGTTGCCGCTCAAGGAGTTCGAGCTGCTGGAGATGTTCCTGCGCAACGCCGGCCGGGTGCTGACCCGCGGCCAGCTGATCGACCGGATCTGGGGCGCCGACTACGTCGGCGACACCAAGACGCTGGACGTGCACGTGAAGCGGCTGCGCGGCAAGATCGAACCGGAGCCGTCCAGCCCGCGCCACATCGTCACGGTCCGCGGCCTAGGCTACAAATTCGAGTCTTAGGGTCGCTGCGCCGGCCCCAGGCTCGCTTCTGTGACCTCACATCACCGCGGAATCAAAACCAAGGCAAAACGGAGACGAGCTCGCATTCTGGCCAGGGTGGCCGACCGGGTTGTCGTATCGCTGGGGCGCGGTGCCGGCGATTGGCGTGGTGCGGTGCGGCCGCATAGTGTCTGTGGTGCCCCGGCGCCCCGTCACGGCGGTGTCGACGGCTGCGCAGCCGTCGGTGGCTGCCGGACGGCCGGCCCCTCGACGAGAAGGACGACTACCGACGAGGGGATTCACGGGTGCCCGCCTCAGACGACACGCTGGCCGACATCTACGCCGAGGTGCTGCGCCGCAACCCCGGTGAGACCGAGTTCCACCAGGCCGTGCACGACATGCTGGCGAGCCTCGGCCCGGTGGTGGCCAAGCACTCGAAGTACGTCGACGCGGCGGTGGTGCGCCGGATGTGCGAGCCGGAGCGGCAGATCATCTTCCGGGTGCCGTGGGTCGACGACGCCGGTGAGGTCCAGCTCAACCGCGGTTTCCGGGTCGAGTTCAACTCGGCGCTGGGGCCGTACAAGGGTGGGCTGCGCTTCCACCCGTCGGTCTACCTGGGCATCGTCAAGTTCCTCGGCTTCGAGCAGATCTTCAAGAACGCGCTCACCGGAATGCCGATCGGCGGCGGGAAGGGCGGCTCCGACTTCGATCCGAAGGGCCGCTCGGACGCCGAGGTGATGCGGTTCTGCCAGGCGTTCATGACCGAGCTCTACCGCCACCTCGGCCAGTACACCGACGTGCCCGCCGGTGACATCGGCGTCGGTGGGCGCGAGATCGGTTACCTGTTCGGCCAGTACAAGCGCATCACCAACCGGTACGAGTCCGGGGTGCTGACCGGCAAGGGGCTCAGCTGGGGCGGCTCCCAGGTACGCACCGAGGCGACCGGGTACGGCACCGTCTACTTCACCCGGGAGATCCTCGACGCCCGCGGTGACTCGTTCGACGGCAAGCGGGTGGTGGTGTCCGGGTCCGGCAACGTGGCGATCTACGCGATCGAGAAGGTCCACCAGCTCGGCGGAACCGTCGTCGCCTGCTCCGACTCCTCCGGCTACGTGGTGGACGAGAAGGGCATCGACCTGGACCTGCTCAAGGACGTCAAGAACGTCCGGCGGGCCCGGATCGCCGAGTACGCGGCCGCGCGCGGGGCCTCCGCGCACGTCAGCGACCGCGGCACGGTCTGGCAGGTGCCCTGCGACGTCGCGCTGCCGTGCGCGACGCAGAACGAGCTCGACGGGCCCGACGCGACCGCGCTGATCGAGCACGGCTGCCGCGTCGTGGCCGAGGGCGCGAACATGCCGTGCACGCCCGATGCGGTCCGCCGGTTCGCCGAGGCCGGGGTCGTGGTCGCGCCGGGCAAGGCGGCGAACGCGGGCGGGGTCGCCACCAGCGCGCTGGAGATGCAGCAGAACGCCTCGCGTGACTCGTGGAGCTTCGAGCACACCGAGGAGCGGCTCGCGGTCATCATGCGCAACATCCACGACCGCTGCCTGGAGACCGCCGACGAGTACGGCGCGCCGGGCAACTACCTCGCGGGCGCCAACATCACCGGCTTCATCCAGGTGGCCGACGCCATGCTCGCCCTCGGGGTCATCTGACCGGCGGGCCCGGCTACTTCTTCTTGCGCCGGGGCGCGGCGGCGGTGGCCGGGTGTTCGGCGACCAGGCCGCGCTTCGCGCGGGCGGCGCACAGCTCGGCGAGCCGCCCGTACGCCTCCTTGCCGATCAGCTCGGTCAGCTCCGGCTCGTACGACTGGTAGACGGCCTCGCCGCCGGTGTGCGCCTCCGGCGACGACGTGCACCACCAGTGCAGGTCGTGGCCGCCCTCGCCCCAGCCGCGCCGGTCGTACTCGCCGAGGGTGTCGACGAGGACCCGGGTGCCGTCCGGCCGGTCCTCCCACTCCTGCAGCCGCCGGATCGGCAGCTGCCAGCACACGTCGGGCTTGTACTCCAACGGATGCACGCCGTCGCGCAGCGCCTGGGCGTGCAGCGCGCAGCCGTACCCGCCGGCGAAACCGGGACGGTTGTGGAAGATGCAGGCGCCGTCGACGACCCGGGTCTTGCGGCCGTCGGCCTCGCCGTCGGTGCTGTCCACCTCGGTCCAGTTCTTGAACCCGGTGGTGTAGTGCTGCCAGGTCTGCGGGGTGAGCTTCTTGACCGCGGCGCGGACCCGCTTCTCGTCGTCGGCGTCGGTGAAGAAGGCGCCGTGCGAGCAGCAGCCGTTCTCCGCCAGCCCGGCGACGATCCCGTGGCAGCCGGCGCCGAAGATGCACTGCCAGCGCGACAGCAGCCAGGTCAGGTCGGCGCGCACCACGTGCTCGTCGTCGGTCGGGTCGGTGAACTCGATCCATTCCCGCGGAAAGTCGAGCGGGACCTCCCGGCTCCGCGGCTCGTCCGGGTCTTCCACCGTCACCTGCACCTGTACCCGTTTGGTCGCCACCCGACCAGCGTACGCAGCCGTGCGCGCGCCGGGCCGGAGTCCCCGGCACCGAACGCCGGAGTCCCTGCACCGAACGCCGGAGTCCCCGCACCGAACGTCGGTGCGCGGCCGCTCCGCACCGAACGCCGGTGCCCGCGGCTCCGCACCGACGGCCCTGTCGTACCCGTCCCGTACGGTGCCGGTATGGACGACCAGTTGAGCCCGTTGTTTCCGAACGGCCCGGGTGACTGACCGCCACCCTTGGAGGTCCGTACGGAAAGGGACTGTCGGCGCCCAGCGGATCTCGCTGGCCGTCCAACGCCCTTTCCGTGCGCACCTCCTATGCTTCCGTCGTGCGCCTCGGAGTGATCGACGTCGGGTCCAACACCGTGCATCTGCTGGTGCTGGACGCCCATCCGGGTGCCCACCCGTGGCCGGTGACCTCGCGGAAGTGGACGCTGCGGCTGGCCGAGCAGATCGGCCCGGACGGCACCCTCACCGCGGCGGGCGCCGATGCCCTCGTGGCCGCGGTACGCGAGGCGCACGCCGAGTCCGAACGGATCGGCGCCGACGACCTGCTCGCGTTCGCCACCTCCGCGGTGCGGGATGCGACGAACTCGGCGACGGTGCTCGACCGGGTCCGCGCCGAGGCCGGTGTCGACCTGCAGGTGCTGACCGGGGTGGACGAGGCGCGGCTGACCTTCTTCGCGGTCCGGCGCTGGTTCGGCTGGTCGGCCGGCACCCTGCTGGTGCTCGACATCGGCGGCGGTTCGCTGGAGGTGGCGTGCGGCATCGACGAGTCGCCCGACGTCGCCCTGTCGGTACCGCTGGGCGCGGGTCGGCTCACCCGGGAGTGGCTGTCCGCCGATCCGCCCTCCGCGGCCGAGCTGGCCGCGTTGACCGAGCACGTCGGTGGGCTGCTCGACGGCGTGGTCGCCGAGCTGGGCCCGGCCCGGCCGGACCGGGCGGTCGCCACCTCCAAGACGTTCCGCAGCCTGGCCCGGCTGGCCGGCGCGGCGCCGTCCGGGGCCGGCATCCGGGTGCCGCGCAGCCTCACCCGTACCGGCCTGCACCAGGTACTCGGGTTCGTGCGGCGGATTCCGTCCGCGAGCCTGGCCGAGCTGGACGGGGTGAGCCCGGCGCGGGCGCATCAGCTGCTGGCCGGCGGCGTGGTCGCCGAGCAGGCGCTGTGCCGGCTGAAGCTGTCCACCGTCGACCTGTGTCCGTGGGCGCTGCGGGAGGGCGTGATCCTGCGCCGGCTCGACTGGATCCGCGGCACCTGACCCGCCGTACGGGTGATTCCGCAGGTCAGCGGCGGTGGAGAGGCCGTGTCGGGTTCATCTACGGAGGGTGATGATGCCGCCGGCCGCGATGGCGATTACGCTGTACCGGTGACATCCGACGCAAAGCACAGTCGGCACCCGGTCCCGGTCCTGCTGTCCACCTCGGCGGTCTATCCGGAGCCGACGGCGGTGGCCTTCGAGCTGGCCGTGAAACTCGGGTACGACGGCGTCGAGGTCATGGTGTGGACCGATGCGGTGAGCCAGGACGTCGGTGCGCTCCGCGGCCTGGCCGAGCACTACAACGTCCCGATCGGCACCGTGCACGCGCCGTGTCTGCTGATGACCCAGCGCGTGTGGAGCCCGGATCCGTGGGAGCGGCTGCGCCGCGCCGCGGTGATGGCCGAGGAGCTGAACGCCGGCACCGTGGTGGTGCACCCGCCCTTCTTCTGGCAGCGGGAGTACGCCCGCACGTTCTCCGCCGGGCTGGACAAGCTGCGCGCCGCGCACCGCGGTGTGCGGTTCGCCGTGGAGAACATGTACTGGGTGAAGATGGCCGGCCGCCGGTTCGTGCCGTACTCGCCCGACTGGGACCCGACGGTGGTCGGCTACCACGACTACACCCTGGACATCTCGCACTGCGCGGCCGCCGGCGCCGACCCGCTGGCGCTGGCCGACCGGATGGGTTCGGCGCTCACCCATCTGCATCTCGGTGACGGCAACTCGCCGGGCCGGGACGCGCACCTGGTGCCGGGGCGCGGCACGATGCCGTGCGCCGACGTGCTGCGCAAGCTCGCCTCCGACGGCCACGTGCAGTCGGTCGGGGTCGAGATCGCCACCCGCAAAATGGACCGGGCCGGCCGTGAGGCGGCGCTGGCCGAGACGCTCGCGTTCGCCCGGACCCATCTGACTCTCCCCTCCACTGCCGACGTCTAGAGGCTTTCCCCCATGGCGGTTACCGGACGGGCCAGGCCGCGCCGCGACCTGGTGATGCAGGGCAGTCCAGCATGGCCGGAGATCTCGGCCGTGCTGTCCGACGGCGCGGTCTCGGTCGAGGTGTTACCGGTCGATCCGGCGGCCGGTGAGCGGTGCCTGCGCCGGATCGGCGCCACCGCGGACAGCTGGCTCGGCGCGATGGCCCTGCACACCGGCGGCGCGCTGGTCGACAACGGCTGGCTCCGGGTGTACGGCGGGGGCTGCCCGCAGCGCCGGATGCCCGACCTGGCGAGCGCCAACCCCGATCCGGAGGCGGCCGGTCATCTGCTTGTCGGCGCCGACGTGCTCGGCGGCCGGTACGTGATCCGGGGCCGCGACCCGGAACCCACCGAGTCCACTGTGGATAGTGTGGTGCTGCCCGGCCAGCCGGGCGAGATCTGTTACCTGGGGCCGGACACGCTGCGCTGGGAGCCGCTGTCCTGGGCGTACCGCGACTGGTTGTCGCTGCTGGTCGGCGGCGCGATCGTCGACTTCTACCACGATCTGCGCTGGCCGGGCTGGGAGGCGGAGGTGTCCGCGGTGCCGCCGGATCGGCTGCTGTCGCTCTACCCGCCGGTGTACACCAAGGAGGGCCGGGCGCGGCTCGCCGACTCCGAGCGCGAGGCCGTCGGCGCCGACGAGCTTTATGGCCTGCTCGACGAGCTCACCGCCGAACGCGCCGCCCGCGCCTGAGCTCCGCCCCGGCCGGGCAACGCCAACGTCGGGCCCGAACCGGAGGTGGGGTCAGCCGACCGCGGCGGCGCGCTTGCGGGCGCGGTGCGCGGCGACGTGCGAGCGGGTGGCGCAGCGCTCCGAGCAGAACCGCCGGCAGTTGTTCGACGAGGTGTCCAGGTAGACGTTGCCGCACTGCTCGTCGGCACAGACACCGAACCGGTCGCTGCCGTTCTCGCACAGCCAGACCGACAGCCCCCAGACCGCGCCGGCGATGTGCTCGGCGCTGGCGGTGGAGCCGCGGCCGGTGACGTGCACGTGCCAGGACTTGCCGTCATGGCCGGAGATGTGCGGCTGCACCGGATGGGCCACCAGCAGCGCGTTCAACTCGTCGACGGCCTCAGCGTCGCGGCCGCTGGCACCGAGCTCGAACACCCGCCGCAATCGCTTGCCGGCGCGACGCACGGCGACCAGATCGCGCTCGCCGGCTTCCTGTGCGGCCCGGGTGTCCGGGCCGAAGGCGACCGCCGGATCGACCGGGTCGTCGGCCGGGAGGTTCGCCAGTGTGACCGCCGTCTGCGCGTACGCGTCGAAGTCCACGAACCTACGTTAGACAAAATCGCGGTCCGTAACCAACCGGCGGGCCACCGTGGGGTCATTCCTCGTTCCCGATCGTGATGATCCCATCGGTCTGCGGGTAAAACGGCCAGCCGATCGCACCGCCGGCCAGCGCGGTGGCAGCAGGATCGGACAAAAGCACGGCAACAGCGGCCATGTCGCCGCAGGGGCCGGATCCTAGCCTCGATTCCGAACAACATCCCTGGACAACCGGGTGATCCGGGCCCGCGTCGGCCACCTTTCGCCGCCGCCGTGCCGGGCCGTCCGGCAGCGTCCGCATGCATGCGTACAGGAGAGTGGAGGTGTCGGCCATGCCAGGGTCCGCGGCAACGTCTCGCGTGCCGGGTGGTGCTCCGGCGCCGCCAGGTGCCGGGGCCGGCACGGGCCCGGTCGTACCGGCACGCCCGGTTCGGCCGGCGCGCCGCGCGGGGGGCGCACGGCGGCTGCGCGAAGCGGTCACCGCGTACGCGTTCCTCGGTCCGAGCCTGTTCGGGGTGCTGGCGTTCCTGCTGGCGCCGGTGGTGATCGTGGCGGTCGTCAGCCTGTTCCGGTGGAGCATGCTGGCGCCGCCGGAGTTCGTCGGGCTGGCGAACTACCGGCGGATGGCCGGGGACGGCACCGTGTGGCACTCGGTCGCGGTGACCGCGCTGTACGTGTTGATCGCGATCCCGACCCAGACGATCCTGGCGCTGCTGCTCGCGCTGCTGCTGAACACCAGGCTGCGCGGGATCCGGTTCCTGCGGGCGTTCTTCGTGATCCCGTGGATGGCGACGCCGGTGGTGATGGGCGAGGTCTGGAAGTGGATCTTCTCCACCCAGAACGGTGCGCTGGACGCCTTCCTCGGGCTGTTCGGGGTCGATCCGATCGCCTGGCTGTCGTCCGGTACCTGGGCGCTGCCCGCGGTGGCCGCGGTCGGCGTGTGGGGCGGGACCGGGTACACGATGCTGTTCTTCCTGGCCGGGCTGCAGGGCATCCCGGAGCACCTGTACGAGGCGTCCCGGCTGGACGGGGCCGGCCGGGTGCAGCAGTTCTTCGCGATCACCCTGCCGCTGCTGCGGCCGACCATGTTCTTCGTGCTGGTCACCAGCATCATCGGGTCGTTCCAGGTGTTCGACACGGTGTTCGCGATGACCAAGGGCGGGCCGGACGACGCGACCACGGTGCTCAACTTCAAGATCTACGCCACCGCGTTCCAGAACTTCGACGACGGGTACGCCTCGGCCCTGGCGATGCTGCTGTTCGGCCTGTTGTTGCTGCTGACGCTCGTCCAGGTGCTCTATTTCCGCAAGCGCACCACGTACGACTACAGCTAGGAGCGGCGACGATGAAGCGGGTGGCGGTGTATGCGGTGCTGGTGGTCGGCGCGTTCGTGTCGGTCTTCCCGTACCTGATGGTGGTGTTCACGTCGCTGAAGACCGCGCCGGAACTGAACTCGACGGCGCCGTGGCTGCCGGCGCTCCCGGGCACGCTGGACAACTTCGTCTCGCTGTTCGACGGTTCGATCGCGAACGTCTCGTTCGTCGCGTACCTGTGGCACACGGTGCTGCTCACCGTCGTACTGACGGTGGGGCAGCTGGTGTTCACCACGTTCGCCGCCTACGCCTTCGCCCGGATGCGGTTCCCCGGACGGCAACTGCTGTTCTGGGCCTACGTGGCGACGCTGATGGTGCCGAACGTGGTGACGATGATCCCGCTGTACCTGATCATGCGCCAGATCGGTTGGGTGGACACCTGGATGGGGCTGGTCGCGCCGTACGTTCTCGGCTCGCCGTACGGCATCTTCCTGATGCGGCAGTTCTTCCAGACGCTCCCGGCCGACCTGGAGGACGCGGCGCGCATCGACGGGGCGGGCACGATGTCGATCCTGCTGCGGGTGATCCTGCCGTTGAGCAAGCCGATCCTCGGCACCCTGACGATCCTGACCATCGTGTTCTCCTGGCACAACTTCCTCTGGCCGCTGATCATCAGCTCGTCGGACTCGACCCGGGTCGTGACGGTCGGGATCGCGTCGCTGCAAGGGAACCTGGGTGCCGACTACAACCTGATGATGGCCGGCAGCTTCGTCGCGCTGGTGCCGCTGATCGTGGTTTTCCTGCTGTTCCAACGTTCCATCGTGCGCTCGGTCGCCCTCACCGGCCTGAAGTGACCGCGCACCACCACACTTTCGTTCGTACGACCCGAGGAGACTGCACCATGCACGGATGGCAGAGGCGCTCGGTGCTCACCGCGATGACCGGCGGTGCCGCGGCGCTGGGACTGGTCGCCTGCGGCGGCGGCGCGAGCGGCGGCGGCAAGGGCAACGGCAAGGGCACGGTCGTGTTCCGCATCTGGGACGAGACCCAGCAGCCCGGCTACGAGAAGTCCGCGGCGGCCTTCCACCGGAAGCATCCCGACATCACCGTCAAGGTCGAGCAGCTGCCCTACCCGCAGTACTGGTCGAAGCTGACCACCGAGGTGGCCGCCGGCAAGGGGCCGGACATCTTCTGGAACACCGTCTCCTACTTTCCCGAGCTGGCCACCCAGGGCGTGCTGGTCGACCTGACCGACCTGATCAAGCAGGACTCGGTGGACATGTCGGCGTTCTACCCGCAGGTCGTCGACTCGTACCGGCACCAGGGAAAGCAGTACGGGATGCCGGCCGACTTCGGCGTGACGGGGATGGTGTACAACGCCGACCTGTTCCAGGCGGCCGGGCTGCCCCACCCGGGCCAGCTGACCTGGGCGCCGGACGGCTCCGGCACGCTGCTCGCGCTGGCGCGCAAGCTGACCGTGGACGAGAACGGCAGGCACCCGGACCAGGCCGGCTTCGACCCGAAGCACGTCAAGCAGTGGGGCTTCTGCGCCGAGAACCACAACCAGACGCAGTACCTGAACTGGATCCCGCAGAACGGCGGGACCTTCATGGACAAGCCGTTCGGGACGTTCACCTTCGACCAGCCGAAGGCGATCCAGGCGCTGCAGTGGCAGTCGGATCTGATCAACAAGTGGCACGTGGCGTTCCCGCCGTCGGCCGGCTCCGCGCTCGACCTGTTCAACCGCGGGCAGGTCGCGATGTACCCGTGCGTCAACGCGATCCTGCCGTTCATCGCGCCGAAGGTGAAGTTCACCGTCGGCGTCACCAACCTCCCGTCCGGGCCCGAGGGCGCGGCCAACAACGTCAACGGGCTCTCGTTCGCGCTGGCCAGGACCGGCCGGAACCAGAAGGCGGCCTGGGAGGTCGTCAAGTGGTTCGCGTCGGCCGAGTCGCAACACATCATGGGATCCGGCGGCTACGTCTGGCCGGCGCTGAAGTCCGAGGGGCAGTCCTACCTCGACTACTGGCAGGGCAAGGGGCAGGACTTCGGCCCGTTCCGGCAGGCGGCGACCGGGCCCACCACGTTGCTGCCGGAGACACCCGCCTGGAACGCCTGCGAGACCACTATCGACAACACCTTCCAGCCGATGTTCCAGGGCAGCAAGCCGGTCCCGGCCACCGCCCGCGGCCTCGTCAGCAAGCTCAACCAGCAGATCGCCACCAAGTAAAGGTAGTCGCGCATGCCGACCGACCCGGTGACCCTCACCACCGCGCCGCCCCCCGTGGACTCGCTCGACGTTCACGGGATGCGGCTGCACCTCGATGCCGATTCCGGCAAGCCGGAGGCGACGATCGTCACCGCCGCACCGGACGTACTGGAGGTTCGCGTCACCGCGCCGCCGGGCGCCGGGACGCTGGACATCGACTGGGACGTACCGGCCGACGATGCGACGGTGTACTGGCAGCCGGACTACGCGCAACGCCGGCACCTGCCGGCGGAGTGGGGGTCCCGGCGGTCGGTGAGCCTGCTGCGGTCCGCGCCGGTCGGTGCCCTGGTCGACGCCGCGGACCGCAACGTGGCGTGCTGGTCGCTGTCCGAGACCTCGCACCGGATCCAGGTGCGGCGCGAGGGAATCCGGGAGGAGTCGGCCCGGTTCCGTTGCACGGTGCGGATTTCCCTGTCCGGTACCGAGGATCCGGTGGTGCTGCGGGTCGACCGGCGCCGGTTGCCGTACTGGTCGGTGCTGGCCGACGTGGCGTCGTGGTGGGACGAACTGCTCCCGGAACCGCCGATGCCGGCGCCGCCGGCCGGTCGCGCGCCGACCTACTGCACCTGGTACTCGATGCATCAGGAGCTGACCGCGGATCGGATCGAACGGGCCGCCGAGGACGCTCGCGCGCTGGGGTTCGGTGCGCTGATCGTCGACGACGGCTGGCAGACCGACGACACCTCCCGCGGCTACTGGTACTGCGGTGACTGGGAGGTGGCGGCCGGCAAGATGGGCAGCCTGGCCGAGCACGTGGCGCGGGTGCGGTCGGCCGGCCTGAGCTACCTGCTGTGGCTGGCGCCGCCGCTGCTCGGCCGGCGTAGCCCGGCCCGAGCCCGGTTCGCCGACCGCACCCTGGGTTCGCTGTCCGCGCAGGACGCCGACATCCTCGACCCGCGCTACCCGGAGGTGCGGGCGCACCTGACCGACGTGTGCGCGCGCCTGCTGGACGGCACCGACGTGGACGGCTTCAAGCTCGACTTCCTGGACGCCTGGCTGGTCGCCGATCCGCCGCCGGCCGGGACCGGCACCGACGTACCGGACGTGGAGAGCGCGGTCGCGCGCTGGCTCACCGAGCTGCGGGCCGAGCTGACGAAGCGCCGGTCGACGGTGCTGCTGGAGTTCCGGCAGAACTACACCGGGCCGGCGATGCAGCGCTACGGCAACCTGTTCCGCGCCGCGGACTGCCCGATGGACATCGTCGACAACCGGACCCGGACACTCGACGTGCGCCTGCTGTTGCCCGGTCGTACCGTGCATTCGGACCCGATCCTGTGGAATCCCACCGGATCCGCGGTGTATGCCGCGGAGCAGTTGCTGTGCGCGCTGTTCAGCGTGCCGCAGGTGTCGGTGGAGCTGTCCGAGTTGCCGGCCGAGCATCGTCGGATGCTGTCGCACTGGCTGGGCTTCCACACCGCGCACTCGCAGACCCTGGTCGTCGGGGCGATCGAACCGTCCCGCCCGGACCTCGCGTACCCGGTGGTCCGGGCCCGGGGTGACGGCGAGACGATCGTCGCCGCCTACGCGAAGCTGCCGGTCACCGTTGACGACACCGACCCCCCGACGGTGATACTAGTCAACGCCACCGGCTCGGAGGGCCTGGTGGTCGACGTGGCGGCGGCGAACGGTGCGCGGGTGACCTCGGTGCGCGATCACTGCGGCGATCCGCTGCCGCTGCCGGCGACAGCGTTGTCGCCCGGCCTGACGAGACTCGCGGTACCCCGGGCCGGGTTGGTGGAGCTCGCGGTCGGCTGACGGTCGCGGCGGCACGGTGGCGCGCCCCGGCGACGGGGCGGGCGTACCGGTGGGAGGGAGCGGCGGTGTACACCGAGGTTCCGGCGCCGGATCTGTTGTGTGCCGGTCGGTTCGACGAGACGCCGGGGTTCACCGTGTACCGGGAGAACGGCGCCCGCAACTGGATGGTCAGCCTGACGGTCGCGAACCGCGGCGACTACTGGGCCGACGGCCGGCACGTGACGATCGAGACGGGCGACCTGGTGGTCATCGCACCGGGTGCGGTGCAGCACTACCGGGCGGCGCCGGACGGCCCGCCGTGGGGCTACTGGTGGGCGCACTTCCAGCCGCGGACGGCGTGGTTCTCGTGGCTGCGGCTGCCCGAGCTGGCGCCCGGGTTCAGCCTGACCCGGCTGGGCACCGGCGACCGGTTGCGCGAGGCCGTCGGGGCGTTCGAACGCGTGCACCGCAACGCGACGAAGGCGACGGTGCACGCGCCGGAGGGCCGGGTGGTGGAGACGCCGCGCAGCCGGACCGGCATCTTCGCCACCGAGCTGGCGCTGAACGCGATCGAGGAGATCCTGCTGCTCGCCGCGGTGGTGCACGAGCAGCGCCGGACGCAGATGCTGGACCCGCGGATCCAGCAGGTGCTGGACCGGATCGTCGCCGACCCGGCCCGTCCGGTCACGGTGGCCGAACTGGCCCGGGACGTCGCACTGTCCGCCTCCCGGCTGTCCCACCTGTTCCGCCGCGAGGTCGGCGACTCGATCGTGAACGTGGTGCTCGCGGTGCGGTTGCGCAAGGCCG
This sequence comes from Actinocatenispora sera, assembly GCF_018324685.1. Lineage (NCBI taxonomy): Bacteria > Bacillati > Actinomycetota > Actinomycetes > Micromonosporales > Micromonosporaceae > Actinocatenispora > Actinocatenispora sera. The sequence continues at coordinate 1,922,418 of NZ_AP023354.1, forward strand.
CGTCGCTGTTGGAGTTCTCCGACCGCGCCGTCGGCCGGATCGCCGCGGACACCGGGTTCTGTTCTCCGTACTACTTCAGCCGGCAGTTCCACGCCCGGTACGGGCTGTCGCCCACGGCCTACCGCAGCCGGGTGCGCAGCCACCAACCGGTGTGACGCCACGGCGACGTGCCCGCAAGCTGGCGGCGACGGCGGCAGCATCGGGCAAAACCGTAGCGCGACACGCTATGGGGCTGCCCGCCGGGCGCTCGTAGGGTCGTGGCGTGTGCTGCCCCGGCACACCACCTCCCAGCCGGCCCCTCATTGTCCACTGTGGACTCATTGACGGCTCGTGGGGTGCCCCGGGACGACGGGAGAGCCATGCACGCCCCGATCAGTCGCCGTACGATCCTCGCCGCGGGCGGGGGCATCGCCGCCGCCACCGCCGTCGGCGGCACCGGACTCGCCACGGCTGCTGCGGCGGACCCGGCCAGTACCAACGGATACGTCGACGTCCAGCTGCTGAACATCACCGACCTGCACGGGTACCTCCAGCCGCCGGCGGACGGCAGCGGTGGCCTCATCACCGGTGCCGGCGGCGCCACGGTCCGGGTCGGCGGGGTCGCCTACCTCGCCAGTCACCTGAAGCGGATCAGGCGCAGCGATGCCAACTCGATCTTCTGCTCCGCCGGGGACAACTTCTCCGGCTGGCCGTACGAGGTCGACTCGCAGAACAACGAGCCCACCATCGAGGTCCTCAACAAGCTCGGGCTGCGCTTCTCCTCGGTCGGCAACCACGAGCTCGACAAGAGCACCGACTTCCTGCTGCACCACATGCAGGACGGGCACCGTTACCCGTACGACGAGCCGTTCGTCGACTTCGTCGACTCCACCGGCCGGCGCTTCCACGGCGCGGACTGGACGTTCCACACCGGAAACGTGGTGCACCGGGACGGCAACCGGCTCGTTGCCCCGGCGTACAACATCGAGTACGTGGACGCCGGGCGCGGCCGCCGGATCCCGATCGGCTTCATCCACCTGACCGTCGAAGGCTGCGTGGAAGGCCCCGGCTTCAACTGCTCGTACCAGCCGACACTCGCCACCACCGACCTGATCGCCGCGGCGAACCGGTCGGCCGCGGCGCTGAAACGCCGCGGCGTCAACGCGCTGATCGTGGTGATGCACGAGGGCGGGGTCGCCGGCAGCGACTACAACGCGGGTACCAACCCGACCGGGCCGGCGTTCGATCTCGCAGCGGTGGCCGACCCGGACATCGCCGCGATCGTCACCGGGCACTGGCACTGCCGGTTCAACATGATGGTGCCCGGACCGGACGGCGTGCCGCGGCCGGTCACCGAGGCCGGCTGCAACGGCCAGCTCGTCACCGAGGTCAACCTGAAGCTCGATCCGTCGTCCGGCCGGTTCGTCCGCGAGCTGACCAGCGCCACCAACCACGCGGTGACCCGGGACGTCCCGGCCGATCCGGAGGTACGGGACATCGTCGACTACTGGGTGGCCGCCGCGGATCGGCTGGCCGCCACCCCGATCGCCCGGCAGACCGGCGATCTGGTGCGCACCCCGAACGCCGACGGGGAGAGCACGCTCGGCAACTTCGTCGCCGACTTCATCCAGTGGGACGCCGAGCAGGACGGCCCGCGCGCCGCCGCCGAGTTCGCGTTCCTGCCGGTGCTGCCGCCGGTCGGGCGCAGCGCGCTGACCGGCGATCTGCCGTACGCCACGGAATCCAGCGAGGACGGCGTGATCTCCTACGGCGCGGCATGGCGGGCGTACGGGTTCGACTCGCCGATCGTCACGGTCACGATGACCGGCGATGCGTTCCGCCGCGGCCTGGAGCAGCAGTGGCAGACCCAGCCCGACGGTTCCGTGAAGTACGCGCCCGTCGCGGTCTCGCGCCAGGTCCGCTACCGCTACGACGTGACGAAGCCGGTCGGGCAGCGCATCGATCCGGCGACCGTGACGATCGACGGCGCGCCGCTCGACCCGGACCGCGGCTACCGGGTCGCGACCAACGCGTACACGGTGCTCGCCTACGACGGCTACCCGGCGTTCACCGAGTACACCGACGCGGTGCGGCACAGCCTCGACCACGAGGGCTTCATCCGGTACCTGCGGCTGCGCAAGGTGGTGTCGCCGCCGGCGCTGGGCCGTGCCCGGTCGGCGACCGGGGAGCACGCGCCGTCCGACACCCCGCCCACCGGGTCGGGGTCGGACGCCCGGCCCGAGCCACCCGGCGAGCCCAGCTCCCGCTGACCCACCCGGCGGTCCGGCCGGCGGCGCGCTCCGCCTGTGCCGGGCCGCTCGGCGGGGCGGGCGGTGAATCGGGCCGCCGGTGCGCCGGGCGGAGGTTCGGTTCGTGCCGGGCCGCTCGCGGGTCGGCGGTGACCGGCTCGTGTCGCGTGGGCGGGCAGGCGGCCTCGGGTCAGGCCGGCAGGCCCAGGTCGGCGAGGTCGATGCCGGCCGGACGCAGCAGCCAGTGGTGGCCGCCCAGTCCGGTCGGGTCGGTCACTTCGGCGGCGTGCGTGGCCGCCGCCAGCGCGCGCAGGTACCCGGCCGGGTCGGTCGCCGCGTCCGCGAGCGGCGGCCGGGCCCCGGTGACCCCGAGCGCGCGCAGCGCCTCGCGCTGGCGTACCAGCAGATCGCCCGGGGCGAGCAGGGAGTCCCAGGCCACGTGCGCGGTCAGGTCGGTCGACCCGTCCGGTACCGGCGGCACCTGCCGGCCGTCGCGGTAGCCGGTCAGCGTGCCCGGGTACGGCCGGGCGCCGGCATGGTGACCGTAGTCGACGGCGACCGCGACGCCCCGTACCAGCCGGGCGGTGGCGTCGGCCCACGCGTCGTCTCGTGGATGACCGATCTCGGCGCGCGCCCCCGGCCCGGCCAGCGGCCAGTGACGGTCGAGCCAGCCGGCGTCCCGGCCGGTCAGCGGCGGGCCGAGTGTCTCGGCGCCGGTCGCCGGGTCGACCAGGACGAGCCGCGGCACCCCGTCCGGCCCGGCCTCGGCCACGTCCACCGGTACGTTGTCGAGCCACTCGGTGGCCAGCAGCAGCCCGGTGACCTGTGCCGGTAGCTCGTGCCGCCAGTCGACCGGGGACGGCAGCAGCCGGGGACGCGGTGCGAGATCGACGCCGGTGTACCGGACCCGGCCGGCCAGTTCGGTGGGCGTACCCGCAGCGAGCGCGGTCAGCAGCTCGCCGCCACCGGCGCCCACGTCGACCACGTCCAGGCGCGCCGGTCGGCCGAGCGCCGCGTCCAGCCGTACCAGCAGGGCGCCGATCGCGCGGGCCATCGGCACCGTCTGCGCGCTGGTCCGGAAGTGCCCGGCCGGCCCGGCGCCGGTGGTGAAGAACCCCTGATCGCCGTACAGCGCCGTCTCCATCGCCGTCCGCCACCGCACCGGAGCGCCCGTGTCCGCCATCCCACCATCCTGCCGCCCGGCCCGCCGGCCGGCCCGCTCCGGCGCGGGCGGGCCGGCACGTACCGTGGCACTGGTGTTGGGGTGGATCCGGCGGGCCTTCCGGCTGCCGCTTCGGTCGGTGGCGTTCGACGCGTCCGCCGCGGCGATCGTGGCCGCCTTCTCCGGTTTCGTACTGTTCGCGAGCGAGTGGTGGAGCGGCCTGATCGGGTTCGGGATGGCCGTCACGCTGCTGCCGCGGCGGCGCTGGCCGGTCCCGGCGTTCGCGGTCATCTGCGTGCTCGGGCTGCTGCAGCTGATCCTCGCCGGCCGGATCCAGGCGTACGACATCGCCGTGCTGCTGGCGATGTACACGGTGGTGAAGTACGCGGACCGGATGGCCTGGGCGTGGCTCGCCGCGGCGACCGTCGTCGTCGGCTGCGCCGTCTTCGGCCTGATCGGCAACGGCACGCCGCCGGAGACCTGGTACCGGCGCGGCGCCACGCTGCTGATCTGGGCGATCCCGGTCTGGCTGACCGGTCTGGTGCTGCGCACCCGCCGCCTCTACGTGCGCAGCCTGGAGGAACGTGCCCGTACCGCCGAGCAGGAGCGCGACCAGCGGGCCCGGCTGGCCGTCTCCGACGAGCGCAGCCGCATCGCCCGGGAACTGCACGACGTGGTCGCGCACAGCCTCGCCGTGATGATCGCCCAGGCCGACGGTGCCTCGTACGCGCTCGCCGGCGATCCGGCCACCGCCCGGGACGCCGTGCGTACCGTCGCCGACACCGGCCGCGGCGCGCTCGCCGAGATGCGCCGGCTGGTCGCCGTGCTGCGCGACCGCGGTGCCGACGACCCGGCCGCCGACCGCCGGACCGAGCGGCTCAACGACCTGTCCGTCCTGCTCGACGGGTTCCAGCGGGCCGGGCTGCGGGTCGCGGTGACCACCTCGGGCCGGCCCCGGCCGCTGCCGCACGGCCTCGAACTCGCCGGGTACCGGATCGTGCAGGAGTCGCTGACCAACGTGCTCAAGCACGCCGGCGCCGGCACGGACACCACCGTGGAGATCCGGTACCGGTCGGAATCGGTCACCGTCACCGTGCTCGACGGCGGCTCGCTCGACTCGGCGGTACCGGACCCGGTGCCCGGCGGCCACGGCCTGCTCGGCATGCGCGAACGGGTCGGTGTCTACGGCGGTACGTTCTCCGCCGGCCCGCGCCGCGGCGCCCCGGGATGGCAGGTCACCGCCACCCTCCCGATCCCTGCCGACGCCAGCTCCCCGCCGGATCCCGAGCACGCGACCACACCACCGGCCCCGCGCGAGGCCTGCACCGAGGCAGATCCCGGCCCCGCCGCCTCGCTGTCGGGCCCGGGCGGTGCCGCCTCGCCGTCGGATTCTGGCGACCGCGCCACGCTGCCGGATCGCGCCGACCCCGCGGTACCGGACCTCGGCGCGCCGGCCGAGCCCGGCGCGCCCGGGGCCGCGCCGGGTGGCTCGATGGCCGGCGAACCGGCCCCGCACGGTACGGTCGGCGCACGGCCGGCGAGGGAAGGGCAGCAACTCCGATGACGATCCGGGTGGTGCTGGTCGACGACCAGGAGCTGGTCCGCGCCGGGTTCCGGATGGTGCTCGGCGCGCAGCCGGACATCGAGGTCGTCGGCGAGGCGGGCGACGGCGCGGCGGCACTGGCACTGCTCGACCGGGTGGCCGCGGACGTCGTGGTGATGGACCTGCGGATGCCGCTGCTGGACGGTGTCGAGGCCACTCGCCGGCTGCTCGCCGACTCGCGTCCGGACCGCCCCCGGGTGCTCGCCCTGACCACCTTCGACACCGACGAGGACGCGTTCGCCGCGCTGCACGCCGGCGCCAGCGGTTTCCTGCTGAAGAACGTGCCGCCGGAGGACCTGCTCACCGCGATCCGCGTCGTCGCGTCCGGTGACTCCGTCGTCGCGCCGCGGGTCACCCGCCGGCTGCTCGACCGGTTCGCCGGGGAACTGACCGCCCCGCCGCGGCCCGACACCCGCCTCGGCACCCTGACCGAGCGGGAACGCCAGGTGCTGCTGCTCGTCGCCGAGGGGCTCTCGAACGCCGAGATCGCCGAGCGGCTCGTGGTCGCCGAGGCGACCGTCAAGACGCACATCGGCCGGATCCTGACCAAGCTCGACCTGCGCGACCGCGTCCAGGCCGTCGTCTTCGCGTACGAGACCGGCCTGGTCCGCCCCGGCACCTGACCGCATCGTCGTCGGCGACGGCGCGGGCAGCGCGTGCGGGGTGCGGCGGCCGCCGCGCCGGGGCGACGACGGGGCGGGCGCGGTCAGCGCGCCGCGAGTATCGCGTCGAGCAGGGGTGCGGGGCCGGAACGGAAGACGTCGACGGCGGGCAGCCCGGTCTCGCCGGTGGCCGCGGCGATCGCGTCGGCCGCCTCGGACTCGGACAGGTGGCCGGTGTTCAGCGCGATCGCGACCACCCGGGCGGCGGGCCCGCCGCCCCAGGTGGCGGCCGCCTCGTTCATCGCCACCACCTGCGGCAGCGGCGGGATCGGCAGCGGCAGGTGGCCCAGGTCGCGGGCGCCGGCGATGTGGCAGAGCACCAGGGCGTCCGGTGCGGTGCCGTGCAGCAGGCCGAGGCTGACCCCGGAGTACCAGGGATGGTTGAGGGCGGCCTGCCCCTCCACGAAGACGAGGTCGTGCTCGGCGGTGGCCGCGCACACGTGCTGGTGCATCAGGGTCGGCAGGAAGTCGGCCACCACGTGATCGGCCGGTACGCCGTCGCCGGCGACCAGGATGCCAGTCTGTCCGGTCGCGACGAACCGGGAGGACAGGCCGCGGCGGGCGGCCTCGCGGTCGAGCTCGACCATCGTGGTCATCTTTCCCGCGTTGCAGTCGGAGCCGACGGCGAGCACGGTGTGGCTGCCGGGTCGGTGGGTGCTCCCCGCGGTACCGACCCGGACGTCCTGCTGCGGTGGCCGGCGCAGGTCCCAGATCTGCCGGCCGGCCCGGTCGGCGGCGGCGGACAGCTCCGGGTCGTCGCCGAGCTGGTGGTGCAGCCCGCAGACCACGTCGAGTTTCGCCTCCAGCGCGGCGAGGATGCGATCACGCAGGCCCGGCGGGAGCGTCGACTGCATCGGCGAGATGCCCACGACGAACGTGTCCGGCCCGTACCGCAGGGCCGCGTCCAGGTCGTCGACGACCGGGATCGCCGGCACCCGCGGATCCCCGGTACGGTCCCGGGCGGTCCGGCCGGAGTGCGCGCTGTCGATCACCGCCACCACGTCGTCCGACCGGTACCGCAGCGCGCCGAGCGCGAGCTTGGGGCCCGTGCCGTCGAAGACGCCCTCGGCGTCGATCACCATCCGCACCGCTGTGCCCCTTCCGTCACCGTCCCGCGCCGTCGGCCGGTGCTTCCCGCCCAACTGCGTCGGGCACACCTTAGAGCGTGTGCCACGCAGATGCACTCGGCCCAGGGGGCGAACCGCCGGAACCGCCGCAGAACGCCCAGCGCGATGAGAACTTACCCACAGGCCGGATTCTCGGGCCCGTGAACGATGCCACAAGCTGTGTCGGGCCCGCACCGGGGCGGGCAATACTTGCCGTGACCGGTACCTGTAGGAGGACTGGATCTTCGATGAACATGGCAATGACCGGCCGGCGGCCGGCGAGGGGTGCGGTGGTCACCGGGCGGAGGCGGCCGTGAGCCCGAGCGGGCCGAGTCCGCAGGACCGGCCGGGGCGGCTCTCGGTCGGGGTGATCGGCGCCGGCCGGGTGGGCTCGGTGCTGGCCGCGGCGCTGCGCCGGGCCGGCCATTCGGTGTCCGGCGCGACGGCCGTGTCGGCGGCGTCGGTGGCACGGGTCGAGCGGCTGCTCCCCGGTACCCCGATCCGGCCGGCCGACGAGGTGGCGGCGTCCGCCGACCTGCTGCTGCTCGGGGTGCCGGACGACGCGCTGCGCGGGCTGGTCGAGGGGCTGGCCGCGACCGACGCGTTCCGAGCCGGGCAGCTGATCGTGCACCCGAGCGGGGCGTACGGGATCGACGTGCTGGAGCCGGTTCTCGCGCACGGCGGCCTGCCGATGGCGCTGCATCCGGCGATGACGTTCACCGGCCGGCCCGAGGATCTGGAGCGGCTGTCCGACGTGTCGTTCGGGGTGACCGCGCCCGAACCGCTGCGGCCGGCGGCCGAGGTGCTCGTCCTGGAGATGGGCGGGGAGCCGCAGTGGGTGGCCGAGGAGCACCGACCGCTCTACCACGCCGCCCTGACGCACGGCGCGAACCACCTGGTGACGCTCGTGAACGAGGCGGTCGACCTGCTTCGCCAGGCCGGCGTGGTGCATCCGGAGCGGATGATCGCGCCGCTGCTGTCCGCCGCGCTGGACAACACGCTGCGGTTGGGCGACGCCGCGCTGACCGGCCCGGTGTCCCGCGGCGACGCCGGTACGGTGCGGCGGCACGTCGCGGCGGTCGGCGCGCAGGCGCCGGACTCGGTCGCCGCCTACCTGGCCCTGGCCCGGCGCACCGCCGACCGGGCGATCGCGGCCGGCCGGTTGCGGCCGACCGATGCGGAGGCGCTGCTCGGCGTGCTGGCCGAGCGTACGGATCGGACCGGATCATGATCGTGGTGCGGGACAAGGACACGCTGCACAAGGTCCGAAGTGGACTGTCCGGTGTGGTCGGGGTGGTGATGACGATGGGCGCGCTGCACGACGGGCACCGGGCGCTGATCGAGGCGGCCCGCGCGCAGTGCGACGCGGTGCTGGTGACGATCTTCGTCAACCCGCTGCAGTTCGGCCCGAACGAGGACCTGGACCGCTACCCGAGGCCGCTGGACGACGACCTCGCGCTGAGCGAGCAGGCCGGTGTCGACGTCGTCTTCGCGCCGAACGAGGCGGAGATGTACCCGAGCTGGCCGCCGGCGGTACGGGTCGATCCCGGTCCGCTGGGTCGCGAGCTGGAGGGTGCGAGCCGGCCCGGCTTCTTCGACGGGGTGCTGACCGTCGTGCTCAAGCTGCTGCACCTGACGGCGCCGCACGCGGTGTTCTTCGGCGAGAAGGACTACCAGCAGCTGGCGCTGGTCCGGCGGATGGTGCGCGACCTGGACGTGCGTACCGACGCCGCACCGGTACGGGTCGTCGGGGTGCCGACGATCCGGGAGCCGAGCGGGCTGGCCCGCTCCAGCCGCAACTCCTACCTGTCCGGGCCCGACCGGGATGCGGCGCTGGCGCTGTCCGCGGCGTTGCGGGCGGGCGCCGAGGCGGCGGTCGGCGGCCCGGTGGCGGCGCTCGCCGCGGCCCGGGTGGTGCTCGACGCGGCGCCGGTCGAGCTGGACTACCTGACGTTGACCGGCCCCGACCTGGGGCCGGCACCCGAGGTGGGCCCGGGGCGGCTGCTCGTCGCCGCCCGCGTCGGTACCACCCGGCTGATCGACAACCTGCACGTCGACTTGGGGCCTGACTCAGAATCCCGCGGGCCGGCTGCGGGTTCCAAGACGGGCCCTGGTGGCCACAAGCCGTCCACGGCGCAGGAGTAGGGGAGACCATGTTCCGAACGATGCTCAAGTCGAAGATCCACCGGGCCACGGTGACGCAGGCGGACCTGCACTACGTGGGCTCGGTGACGATCGACGCCGACCTGATGGCCGCGGCGGACCTGTTGGAGGGCGAGCAGGTCTCCATCGTGGACATCACCAACGGCGCCCGGCTGGAGACGTACGTGATTCCCGGTGCGCCGGGGTCCGGCGTGATCGGCATCAACGGCGCGGCGGCACACCTGGTGCACCCGGACGACCTGGTCATCATCATGTCGTACGCGGCGATGGACGAGACGCAGTCCCGGCAGTACCGCCCGCACGTGGTGCACGTCGACCGGGACAACCGGATCATCGAGCTGGGCAGCGATCCGGCCGCCGCACCGGCCGGCATCGCCGGCGATCCGGTGCCCGGCAACCTGGTCGCGGCGTCCACTGTGGACGCCCGGTGACCGCGCCGGCCGCGGCGGTGCGGCAGCTGACGGTGCCGCACCGGCTCGCCGCGAGCGACCCGGGCTGGACGGACGAGACCGACGTCTGCGTGATCGGTTCCGGTGTCGCCGGCCTGACCGCGGCGCTGCACGCCCGGCAGGCCGGGCTGCGGGTCACCGTGGTGACCAAGGAGCGCATCGACGACGGCTCGACCCGGTGGGCGCAGGGCGGGATCGCGGCGGTCCTGGACCCGCACGACACCCCCGCCGCGCACGCCGAGGACACCCACATCGCCGGCGTCGGGCTGTGCGATCCGGCCGCGGTGGACGTGCTGGTGACCGAGGGGCCGGCGCGGGTGCGCGAGCTGATCCGGTTCGGCGCCGAGTTCGACCGCAACGACGACGGATCGCTCGCGCTGACCCGGGAGGGTGGCCACCACGCGAACCGGATCGTGCACGCGGGTGGCGACGCCAGCGGTGCCGAGGTGCAGCGCGCGCTGCACGCCGCGGTACGCCGGGATCCGTGGATCAAGCTGGTGGAGCACGCGCTGGTGCTCGACCTGCTGACCGACCGCACCGGACGGGCGGCCGGGGTGACCCTGCACGTCCTGGACGAGGGCAGCTCGGACGGCGTCGGCGCGATCCTGGCCCGCGCGGTGGTGCTCGCCACCGGCGGCATGGGCCAGGTGTTCGCCGCCACCACGAACCCGGTGGTGTCCACAGGGGACGGTGTGGGCCTCGCCCTGCGCGCTGGCGCCGCGGTGACCGACCTGGAGTTCCTCCAGTTCCATCCGACCTCGCTGTACCTCGGCGGCCGGGACGAGCTGGCGCAGCAGCCGCTGGTGTCCGAGGCGCTGCGCGGTGAGGGCGGGTACCTGGTCGACGCGGCCGGCAACCGCTTCATGCTCGGCCGGCACGAGCTGGCCGAGCTGGCGCCGCGGGACGTGGTGGCGAAGAACATCGTCCGCACGATGCTCGCGCAGCAGGTCGAGCACGTGTTCCTGGATGCCCGGCACCTCGGCCGGGAGATGCTGGAGCGCCGGTTCCCGACGATCACCGCGCTCTGCCGCCAGGCCGGCATCGACCCGGTGACCGACCCGATCCCGGTGGCACCGGCGGCGCACTACGCGCCGGGCGGGGTGCGCACCGACCTGTCCGGCCGCACCAGCGTGCCCGGCCTGTACGCGTGCGGCGAGGTGGCGTGCACCGGCGTGCACGGCGCGAACCGGCTGGCCTCCAACTCGCTGCTGGAGGCGCTGGTGTTCTCCGCCCGGATCTGCGCCGATCTGGCCCGGGACCTGCCGCCACAGGCGGACCCGGTCGCGACCGAGGGCACCGCGTGGGCGGTCGACCCGTCGGTACGCGAGCGGCTGCAGAAGACGATGTCCCGGGGTGCCGGGGTGCTGCGCAGCGGCGATTCGCTGGCCGCGACCGCGGCCGAGGTGGCCGAGCTGGCCGAGGCCCGGGCGCCCGCGTCGGCACCGGCCTGGGAGGCGACGAACCTGGTGACGGTCGCGGGTACGTTGCTCGCCGCCGCGTCCAGCCGGCGGGAGACCCGGGGCTGCCACTGGCGGGAGGACTTCGCCGATGCCGATCCGGCGTGGCTGGGCCACCTGGTCGCCACGATCGGACCGGGCGGCCAGATCGCTCAGACCTTCGAGGAGTCGCGGTGACCACCGTCGTACTAGGACAGTCCATAGTGGACTACGTGGCCGCCGCCGGGCTGGATCCGGGCCTGGTGTCGGACACCGTGCGGCGAGCGCTGGCCGAGGATCTCGGCCCGGACGGGCTGGACGTGACCAGCGTGGCGACGATACCGGCCGAGCAGCTCGACGTGGCCGACATCATCGCGCGGGCGGACGGCGTGGTCGCCGGGCTGCCGGTCGCCGCGGCGGTGTTCGACCTCGCCTCGGGTGGCGCGACGAGCTTCCAGGCGCGGGTACCGGAGGGTGCGGCGGTGCGCCGCGGCGACGTGCTGGCCGAGGTGGCCGGTCCGGCCCGGGCGCTGCTGACCGCCGAACGCACCGCGCTCAACCTGCTCTGCCGGGCGAGCGGGGTGGCCACCCACACCCGGCGCTGGGCCGACGCGCTGGCCGGCACCGGCGCCACCGTCCTGGACACCCGCAAGACCACGCCCGGCCTGCGCTTCCTGGAGAAGTACGCGGTGCGCGCGGGCGGCGGTACGAACAAGCGGATGGGCCTGTACGACGTCGCGATGATCAAGGACAACCACGTGGTCGCCGCCGGCGGCATCACCGCGGCGTACCGGCGGGTGCGGGAGCGGTTCCCGGACGTGCCGGTGCAGGTCGAGGTGACCACGGTGGCCGAGGCGTTGGAGGCGGTCGGCGCCGGGGCCGACTTCCTGTTGTGCGACAACATGTCCACCGATCTGCTGCGCGAGGTGGTCGTCGCGGTCGACGGCCGGGCCGAGCTGGAGGCCACCGGCGGGCTGACCCTGGAGGTGGCCGCCGACTACGGCGCGACGGGCGTCGACTACCTGTCGGTCGGCGCGCTGACGCACTCGTCGCCGATCCTGGACATCGCGATGGACCTGCGACCCCGGGCGACCGACGCCGACACCGGGGGTCGCTGATGCTGCTCGCCATCGACGTCGGGAACACCAACACCGTGCTCGCCACGTTCGACGGGGAGATCCTGACCCGGTCGTGGCGGATCAAGACCGACAGCCGGCACACCGCGGACGAGCTGGCGCTGACGATCCGCGGGCTGCTGGACGGCGCGAAGATCACCGGCATCGCGGCCTGCTCGACCGTCCCGGCGGTACTGCACGAGCTGCGGCTGATGTTCGCCGGGTACTACCCGCAGGTGCCGGTGGTGGTGGTCGAGCCCGGCGTGCGCACCGGCGTGCAGCTGACCTACAACAACCCGCGCGAGGTCGGTACCGACCGGGTGATGAACACGCTCGCCGCGCACACCCTGTACGGCGGGCCGACGGTGGTGGTCGACTTCGGCACCTCGACCAGCTTCGACGTGGTGAGCGCGCGCGGCGAGTTCCTCGGCGGCGCGCTCGCCCCCGGCGTCGAGATCTCCGCGGACGCGCTCGCGGCGCGGGCCGCGCAGCTGGTCAAGGTGGAGCTGACCCGGCCGCCGCGGGCGGTCGGCAAGAACACCGTCGAGGCGCTGCAGTCCGGCATCCTGTACGGGTTCGCCGGCCAGGTGGACGGCATCGTCGGCCGGATCGCCGCCGAGGTCGGCGAGCTGCGCGCGGTGGTGGCGACCGGCGGGCTGGCGCCGCTGATCGTCGGCGAGTGCCGCACCGTCACCCACCACGAGCCGCACCTGACCCTGATCGGCCTGCGCCTGGTGCACGCGAAGAACGTCTGACGAGCCTCCGGCTGCTGCGTCCGACCTGCGGCGATGGAGACTGATCGGTACCCGATCGACGATCATGCATTGATTTCGGCGGTTTGTCGTCCTTACCATCCATCCGGACGTGTTCCACCAGTTGCGGACCCTCCGCCCTCACGGCGGGTCCCCACTCTGAAGGAGTCTGGATGGACGACACCACCACTCGCCCGCGCCGACTGGCGCTCGTACTGGCCGCCACCGGCGCACTCGTCGCCGGTGCCCTGGCCACCACCCCGGCCGCCGCCGCACCGGCCCACCCCGACACCGGTACCAGGACGATCGGAGCCCGGGGGTTCGGCTGCGCCACGGCGCAACCCGGCCGGATGTCCTGCCTCGGCAGGTTCGCACCGCGCCGGGTGCGCACCCGCGCCGGCCGGCCGGTCGCGCCGGCGACCACCGGCAGCCCCACCACCGTCGGGCTCACCCCGGCACAGCTGGTCGACGCGTACGGCCTGGGCAGCGCCAACGCCGCCGGCCGCACCGTGGCCATCGTCGACGCGTACGACGCGCCCACCGCCGAAGCGGACCTCGCCACCTACCGTGCCGCGTACGGGCTGCCGGCCTGCACGAGCGCGAACGGCTGCTTCCGCAAGGTGAACCAGGACGGCGCCGCGAGCCCGCTGCCGGCCGGCGACTACGGCTGGGCCGAGGAGATCTCGCTGGACCTCGACATGGTCTCCGCGGTCTGCCCGTCCTGCCACATCCTGCTGGTCGAGGCGAACTCGGCGGACATCGACTCGCTCGGCGCGGCCGAGGACACCGCGGCCACCGCGAGCGGCGTCGTCGCCGTCTCCAACAGCTGGGGCGGTGCCGAGGACGCCACCGAACTCGATGCGGACAGCCACTTCCAGCACCCCGGCGTGGCGATCACCGCCAGCTCCGGCGACTCCGGGTACGGGGTGTCCTGGCCTGCGGCCTCGCCGTACGTCACGGCGGTCGGCGGTACCAGCCTGAGCACCGCGAGCAACGCCCGCGGCTGGACCGAGACCGCCTGGTCCGGCGCCGGTTCCGGCTGCTCGACGCAGGAGGCGAAGCCGTCCTGGCAGCACGACAGCGGCTGCGCGAACCGCAGCGTCGCCGACGTGTCCGCGGTGGCCGACCCGAACACCGGCGTCGCCGTGTACGACACGTACAACAGCTGCGGCACCGGTTCGTGGTGCGATCTGCTGCTGGCGCTCGGGCTGGCGCAGGGCGCGGACGGCTGGGTGCAGGTCGGCGGCACCAGCGCCTCGTCGCCGATCATCGCGTCGGTGTTCGCGCTGGCCGGCAACACCGGCTCGATCGACCAGTCGTATCCGTACTCGCACGCGTCGGCGCTGCACGACGTGACGAGCGGCAACAACGGCAGCTGCGGTGGCAGCTACCTGTGCACCGCGGGGGCCGGCTACGACGGCCCGACCGGCCTCGGCACCCCGAACGGCACCGGCGCCTTCTGACGAACCCCGATCCACGTCGACCGATGGGCCGGACCGCGTCAGCGGCCCGGCCCGGCCGTCGCGGTGACCGTCGACCACAGGGCCGCGACGAGCGGCGTACGCAGGTGGTCGCGGCGCACGCACGGCCCGATCCGGAACGGCGCCAGCGGCGGCCGCGCCGGAACCTCGGTCAGCCGGTCGGCGAGCGCGCTGCTCGACAGCACCAGCCGAGGGACGACCCCGACGCCGCAGCCGAGCGCGACGAGCGCCAGCAGCGCCTCGTGGCTGTCCACGAAGGACACCCGGGTGGGCGGGCTGTCGCGCCGGCGCAACCAGCGGTCCGCCGCGGTGCGGGCGAGTCCGCTCCGCGGTAGAACCAGCGGGGTACCGGCGGTGATCCGGCGCGGTGCGGCCGGGCCGAGAGCCGTGACGAACACCAGCGGCGTCTCGGTCAGCGGCCGGCTGATCAGCGACGCCGGGATCCGGTCCGGCAGCGCGGCGACCGCGAGGTCCACCGACCCGTCGTCGACCCGGGCGATCGCCTCGGCCGCGGCGCCGGTGCGCAGCTCCAACTCGACCTGCGGGTGGGCGGCCCGGAACGGTGCCAGGAGGTCCGGCAGCAGCGTCTGGCAGGCGGTCACCGAGGCGAACAGGGTGACCCGGCCGGTCAGCTCGTCGCTGTCGCCGGCGGGCTCCCGGTACTCGTCCCACAGCCGCAACGCGTCCCGCGCGTAGCGCTGGAACCGGTGCCCCGCCGCGGTCAGCGCGACGCCGCGCGGGCCGCGGTCGAGCAGCCGTTCGCCGGCCTGTACCTCCAACCGCTGGATCACCCGGGTCAGCGTGGCGGGGCTGACGTGGCACTCCGCGGAGGTCCGGCCGAAGTTGAGCGTGTGCCCGAGATGCAGGTAGAGCCGCAGGTCACGATGGGCGTCCATGAAGGCGTTCCGGTTCCTGAAACGATCCGATGCGATAGTTGCGCTTGCTGCAAGCTATCCCGGCGACCTAGAACTGCGCCATGACCACGTTCACCTCCGACGTCTTCGACGTCGAGACGATCGAACTTGCCGGCACCACCGAGAGCATCGTCCGCGGCGGCCGGCACCTGTTCGGCCGGCTGCCGGCCGCGCTCGCCGGGGTACGCCGGATCGGGGTGCTCGGGTGGGGTCCGCAGGGTCGCGCCCAGGCGCTGAACCTGCGCGACTCGCTGGCCGGTACCGGGATCGGCGTCACGGTCGGAGTGTTCGTGGCCGCGATGGTCGCGCAGATCGACGTCCTCGCCGAACACGGGCATGCCTGGTCCGAGATCGTCAACGAGTCGGTCATCGAGGCGGTCGACTCGTTGCTGCCGTACATGCGGGCCCGCGACGTCTCCTACATGGTCGACAACTGCTCGATGACCGCCCGGCTCGGCGCGCGGAAATGGGGTCCGCGGTTCGCGGCGGCCCTCGATCAGCTCGCGTTCCCGGCCGCCGACGGCATCGAGCCGCTCGATCCCGCACCGCTCGCGGCGTTCGCCGATCATCCGGTGCACGGGGTACTCGCGCGGCTCGCCCCGCTCCGCCCGCCGGTCGACATCTCCGTCTGACCCGCCACCGCGCCACGCCCGCCCGGGCCCGCGGCGCGCGGTCAGGCGCGGGCCGCGCGGTCAGGCGCGGGCCGCGCGGTAGGCGGCGGCGTCTCGCTGGTACCGCTGGTGCTCGGCCCGGTGGTCCGGGATGTGGTCAGCGGCGCCGGCGAAGCGGGTCAGGCCCTCGTTCGCGGCCGCGGCAAGCGGTGCGGACCGCGCCCACATCCGCTTCTCGTACCCGGCGAGCGCGGCGTCGGCCGGCTGCGTCGCGATCGCGGTGGCCAGCTCGGCGGCGTCCAGCAGCGCGAGGTTCGCGCCCCAGCCGCCGAGCGGTGGCATCACGTGCGCCGCGTCGCCGACCAGCGTGACGCCGGGCCGGTGCGGCCAGGTGAGCCCCGCCGGCAGCGCGTGGATCGGCCGGTGCAGGTACCGGCCGTCGGTGTCGGTCAGCAGTGGCCGGAACCGCGCGCCCCAGCCGCCGTACGCGTCGAGCAGGTAGCGCCGGATCGCCGCGGCGTCGCTCGGGTCGAGCCCGGCCCGCCGGGGCCAGTCGGCCTCGATGCGCATGCTGAGGTAGCAGCGGATCTGGCCGCCGCTGTTGCGTTGCGCGACGATGGCCCGCCCGGCGCCGTCGTTCGCGAACAGGTGACCGGTGCCGACCAGTGCGGCGATCTCCGGGTGCCGCGCTTCCACGTCGTCGAACCGCACCTCGACGAACGACACCCCGGTGTACGCCGGGGCGGCGTCGCTGACCAGCGGCCGGACCCGGGACCAGGTGCCGTCGGCGCCGATCACGAGATCGGCCGCGGCGTGGCCACCGTCCGCGAAGCGCAGCCGGTACCCGCCGTCGACCGCGTCGACGCCGACCACCCGGTGTCCGAAGTGGACGGTACCGGCGGGCACGCTGCCGGCGAGCAAGCGGCGCAGCTGCCCGCGGTCGATCTCCGGGGCCGCGTCGTCGTCGGCGTCCGGGACGAACGCGGCGAGCTCGGTGCCGTGCTGGTCGACCCGCCGCTTCGCCTGGTCCTCGTACCGGGCGACGGCGGTGAACGCCTCCAGCAGGCCGGCGTCGGCGAGCGCGATCTGCCCGGTGTCGGCGTGCAAATCGAGGCTCCCACCGGCGTCTCGCGAGGTCAGCGACGTGTCGGCGTCGTAGACGGTCGCGGGGATGTCGTGGTTGTGCAGGACCCGGGCGCACATCAGGCCGGCCGGGCCGGCGCCGACGATCGCGATGCGGGGTGTGGTGTTCATGGCGCTCCTCCTTCGACGACGCGACCATCCTGACTGGTCGCTCGGTAAGTTGGACCGTAACTGAACGGGCGCTCGGTAAGCAACTACACTGGGACCCCGTGAGAGGAGGGTCATGACCGGACGCGAACGGCGCAGCGGCGCCGACACCCGCGCGCAGATCCAGCGGGTCGCGCGACAGCTGTTCACCGAGAAGGGCTACGAGGCGACCTCGACCCGCGACCTGACCGAGGCGCTCGGCCTGACCAAGTCGTCGCTCTACTACCACTTCCGCAACAAGGAGGAGATCCTCGCCAGCCTGGTCGAACAGCGCCGCCGCGACCTGGACGAGCTGATCGACTGGGTGCGCGACCAGCCGCGCGGGCCCGACCTGGCGCGCCGGACCGCGCTGCGCTGGCTCGCCGGTACCACCCCGGAACACCTCGCGACGATGCGACTCGCACACGCCAACCAGCCGGTCATGCGGCGGATCACCGGCCACGGCACCGACGTGGTCGGTGGGATCGACCGGCTGATCGACCTGCTCGCCGGCGAGCACACCGACCCGCAGGGCCGGATCCTGCTGCGGATGACGTTCGACACCGTCCGGGCGGCGCTGCTCGCCGCCCCGGCTGGCGTCGAACCGGCCGACGTGCTCGCCGCCGCCCGGCGCGCCACCCTCGCCCTCACCGCCGCGGTCGCCGACCCGCCGCCGGACACCGCCACCGACCCGCCGGACACCGCCGCCGACCCACGCGCGGACACCGCCGGCTGACGTCCCTCGCCGTCTACCCGGAGGCGGACAAACCGTCGGCTGACGCCCTCGCCGTCTACCCGCAAGCGGGCGCCGCCGGCCAGTCTGTGCTGCGCGGGCGGCGCCGCGGATCAGCGGCGGGCGGTGCGGAACGCGGACGTCAGGTACGGCATCGGGAAGCGGTCCCGGCCGCGCAGGTCGGGGTGCGTGGCGCACAGCTGCCGCACCTCCGACTCCAGCCGGTCCCGCTCCGCCGGCGCCGAGGTCAGGTAGTACGAGCGGGAGCGGATCAGCGCGACGAGCAGGTCGGGTGAGGACGGCACCTCGTGCCGGAAGTCGGCCCGCTGCATCGGCTCGAACAGCTCGTCCGGCAGCTCCGGCGGGACCACCGCCTCGCTGCCGACGATCTCGGTCAGCCGCGCGACCCAGTCGACCTCGTTGTCCCGGTGGTTCCAGATCGGCGCGAACACCCCGCCGGGCGCCAGCAACCGGGCGATCTCCGGGTGCGCCACCGCAGGATCGAACCAGTGGTACGACTGGGCCGCCACCACGGCGTCGACGCTGGCGTCCGGCAGCGGTACGGACTCGGCGGAGCCGGCGGGGGTCGCCACCCCGGGCAGTCGGGCGGCGAGCTTGGCGCGCATCCCGGGGTCGGGTTCGACCGCGAGCACGTCGTGCCCGGCGGCGACCAGCTGCCGGGTGAAGATGCCGGTTCCGGCGCCGAGGTCGACCACCTTCCGCGATGCCGGGCCGAGCATCCAGTCGATCGCCTCGGCCGGATAGGACGGGCGTACCTCGTCGTACAGATCGGCGGCGGGGCCGAAGGACAACCGGTGTCTGTCGCGCTTCTCGGGCTCCATGCCGGGCCACGCTACCGACGCGGTGCGACGGCGCCGAGCCGCCGCCGGGGATCGCCACCGTTTCCGCACGAGGCCTGCACACCGACCGCTCGCCGGCGGCGCCGGGGCGACTCGTTACGCTGAGCGTTGCGTGTCACCGACCCAGCGAACAGAGAGTTGCCGTGAGTACCGACGAGCCGCGCAACGCAGACGAGCAGGACGAGCTTCCCGAGCAGATGCGGGTCCGGCGGGAGAAGCGGGCCAAGATGCTCTCCGACGGCGTCGAGCCGTACCGGCTGGGTTTCCCCCGCACCGCGACCCTCGCCGAGGTGCGCGACAAGTACGGCGACCTGCCGCCGGACACCACGACCGGGGACACGGTCGCGGTCACCGGCCGGGTGATCTTCATCCGCAACACCGGCAAGCTGTGCTTCGCCACGCTGCGCGCCGGTGACGGTACCGAGCTGCAGGCGATGCTGTCCGCCGCCGAGGTGGGCAAGGAGTCGCTGGACGAGTGGAAGCGCCTGGTCGACCTGGGCGACCACGTCGGCATCGAGGGTGAGGTGATCACCAGCCGGCGCGGCGAGCTGTCGGTG
Organism: Actinocatenispora sera; assembly: GCF_018324685.1. NCBI lineage: Bacteria > Bacillati > Actinomycetota > Actinomycetes > Micromonosporales > Micromonosporaceae > Actinocatenispora > Actinocatenispora sera. The sequence continues at coordinate 1,941,519 of NZ_AP023354.1, forward strand.
TTCGCGAGCCGCTGGGAGATCACCTCGAAGGCGCTGCGGCCGCTGCCGGTGGCGCACAAGCCGATGTCGGAGGAGGCGCGGGTCCGGCAGCGCTACGTCGACCTCATCATGCGCCCGGAGGCCCGGCAGACGGTACGGACCCGGGCGAACGTGGTGCGCAGCCTGCGCGATACGTTGCACGAGCGGGGTTTCGTCGAGGTCGAGACGCCGATGCTGCAGCCGTTGCACGGTGGAGCGACCGCGCGACCGTTTGTCACCCATTCGAATGCGCTCGATATCGATCTGTATCTACGGATCGCGCCGGAGCTCTATCTCAAGCGCGCGGCGGTCGGTGGAATCGAGAAGGTCTTCGAGATCAACCGCAACTTCCGGAACGAAGGCGTCGACTCCTCGCACTCGCCGGAGTTCGCCATGCTGGAGTTCTATGAGGCTTATGGGAACTATGACACGGTGGCCGATCTGACCCAGGAGCTCGTGGTGCGCGCCGCCCTTGCGGTGCACGGCAGCACGATGGTCACCCATCAGGATGGCAGTCAGTTCGATCTCGGCGGGGAATGGCGCCGGATCAGCATGTACGGGGCGCTGTCCGACGCGCTCGGCGAAGAGGTGACACCGGCCACCGAGCACGCGAAGCTGGTGGCGTACGCGCAGGCGCACGAAATTGCGGTGGACCCGGCCTGGGGCGCCGGGAAGCTCGCCGAGGAGCTGTTCGACGAGTTGGTCGCCGACCGGCTCGTCGAACCGACGTTCGTGCGCGACTATCCGGTCGAGACGTCACCGTTGGTGCGACCGCACCGCAGCATCCCCGGGGTGGTCGAGAAGTGGGATCTGTACGTGCAGGGATTCGAGCTCGGCACCGGCTACTCGGAGCTGGTCGACCCGGTCGTCCAGCGGGAACGGTTGACCGCGCAGTCGCTGCTCGCGGCCGGCGGTGACGCCGAGGCGATGCAGCTGGACGAGGACTTCCTGCGCGCTCTCGAATACGGCATGCCGCCGACCGGCGGGGTCGGAATGGGGATTGACCGGCTGTTGATGGCGCTCACCGGTCTCGGCATCCGGGAAACCATCCTGTTCCCGCTTGTCCGCCCGGAGTAGTCGGCCGGTCACGGTACTGCCCGCCGAACCGGTCATCGTGTGCCGGTGCGGGGTAAAGCAGCATCGGCGGTGGCTCAATTATCTCTTGGTTTTTCCCCGCCCGGGTATTCGTCGGGCCGATGAGTTATTGTTTTCCCCGAGCTCGGCAATCGACCACCAGAAGGGATCGCGCTGTGGCGCAGAAGGTACAGGTCCTCCTCGTCGACGACCTGGACGGCGGGGAAGCCGCGGAGACCGTGAAGTTCGGTCTGGACGGTATGAACTACGAGATCGACCTTTCCGATTCCAATGCCCAGGGCCTGCGTGACGCGCTCGCGACGTACGTCGAGAAGGCGCGCAAGCTCGGTCGCGGTGGCGTGGCCCGCGGTGGCGCCGCGCCGCGAAATCGAGGCACCTCCTCGGCGGCCAGCGACCGCGAGCAGAATCGCGCCATCCGCGAGTGGGCAAAGCGTAAAGGCCTGGATATCTCCGATCGCGGACGCATTTCCGCCGACATCGTGGAGCGTTACCACGCGGAGGCGGGTCGCTGAGTCGACCCGACCGCAGCTGGGCCGCGGCCCGGACACCGACGGGTGTCCGGGCCGCGTGCTGTTCCGGCCGGGCCGCCGAGCCGGTGATCACCTGGTGTTCTGAGACGCATTCGAACGGTGATGTCGACCACCGTCGCGGGACGGCCGGGCGACCGTCCGGGCCGGCCGCGACCGGGTGAACGGGTCGCGCCGGGCAGGTTCCCGGCGCCGTCGACGACGCGCCGATTTCGCTCTTGGCGTACAGCCGTGGCGGGGTGGAACAGCCCGGCCCTGCGCCTGGTTGACTCAAAGGTCCTGCACACCGGCACAGTCACGGCCGACCGGCTGTGTCCCGTGGTTGGTTTGGCGGGGGGTTGGGCGCCCGCCGCCGTCAGGAGAAGGTCAGCCGCCAGCGATAGAGTGATGACACGGACACCAGCAGGTGCTCGTGGCTTGGCGGAGAACTCGGCAGCGGGTTCGCCGGCAAGGCTCACAACCGGGTGACCGAGGACCGCAACCGGGACACGAGCACGTGAGGAGCACGAAGGAATGTTCGAGAGGTTCACCGACCGCGCCCGTCGCGTTGTCGTCCTGGCCCAAGAAGAGGCCCGGATGCTCAACCACAACTACATCGGTACCGAGCACATCCTGCTCGGGCTCATCCACGAGGGTGAGGGCGTTGCGGCCAAGGCGCTGGAGAGCCTCGGCATCTCCCTCGAAGGCGTCCGCCAGCAGGTCGAGGAGATCATCGGCCAGGGCCAGCAGGCGCCGAGCGGGCACATCCCGTTCACCCCGCGCGCCAAGAAGGTGCTGGAGCTGTCGCTGCGCGAGGCGCTGCAGCTCGGCCACAACTACATCGGCACCGAGCACATCCTGCTCGGCCTGATCCGCGAGGGCGAGGGCGTCGCGGCCCAGGTGCTGGTCAAGCTGGGCGCCGACCTCAACCGGGTGCGGCAGCAGGTCATCCAGCTGCTGTCCGGCTACCAGGGCGGCAAGGAGGCCGCCGGTGCCGGCGCGACCGGTGAGGCCACCCCGTCCACCTCGCTGGTGCTCGACCAGTTCGGCCGCAACCTGACCCAGGCCGCCCGGGAGGCGAAGCTCGACCCGGTCATCGGCCGGGAGAAGGAAATCGAGCGGATCATGCAGGTCCTCTCCCGCCGCACCAAGAACAACCCGGTGCTGATCGGCGAGCCCGGCGTCGGCAAGACCGCCGTGGTCGAGGGCCTGGCCCAGAAGGTCGTCAAGGGCGAGGTGCCCGAGACCCTGAAGGACAAGCAGCTCTACACGCTCGACCTGGGCGCCCTGGTGGCCGGCTCGCGCTACCGCGGTGACTTCGAGGAGCGGCTGCGCAAGGTCCTGAAGGAGATCCGCTCCCGCGGCGACATCATCCTGTTCATCGACGAGATCCACACCCTGGTGGGTGCGGGTGCCGCCGAGGGCGCGATCGACGCCGCCAGCATCCTGAAGCCGATGCTGGCCCGCGGCGAGCTGCAGACCATCGGCGCGACCACGCTCGACGAGTACCGGAAGTACCTGGAGAAGGACGCGGCGCTGGAGCGCCGGTTCCAGCCGATCCAGGTGGACGAGCCGTCGCTGGCGCACACCATCGAGATGCTCAAGGGCCTGCGCGACAAGTACGAGGCGCACCACCGCATCTCGATCACCGACAAGGCGCTGGTGGCCGCGGCGACTCTCGCCGACCGGTACATCTCGGACCGCTACCTGCCGGACAAGGCGATCGACCTGATCGACGAGGCCGGCGCCCGGATGCGCATCCGCCGGATGACCGCGCCGCCGGACCTGCGCGAGTTCGACGAGAAGATCGCCCAGGTCCGCAAGGACAAGGAATCCGCGATCGACGCGCAGGACTTCGAGCGGGCCGCGCAGCTGCGCGACTCGGAGAAGCAGCTGCTGAACCAGAAGTCGCAGCGCGAGAAGGAGTGGAAGTCCGGCGACCTGGACGTGGTCAGCGAGGTCGACGACGAGCAGATCGCCGACGTGCTGGCCAACTGGACGGGCATCCCGGTCTACAAGCTCACCGAGGAGGAGACCTCCCGGCTGCTGCGGATGGAGGACGAGCTGCACAAGCGGGTCGTCGGCCAGGAGGACGCGGTCAAGTCGGTCTCGCAGGCGATCCGGCGCACCCGGTCCGGCCTGAAGGACCCGAAGCGGCCGTCCGGTTCGTTCATCTTCGCCGGCCCGTCCGGCGTCGGGAAGAGCGAGCTGTCCAAGGCGCTGGCCGAGTTCCTGTTCGGCTCGGAAGACTCGATCATCCAGCTGGACATGAGCGAGTTCCACGACCGGTACACGGTGTCCCGCCTGGTCGGCGCGCCTCCCGGCTACGTCGGGTACGACGAGGGCGGCCAGCTGACCGAGAAGGTGCGGCGCAAGCCGTTCTCGGTGGTGCTGTTCGACGAGATCGAGAAGGCACACCCGGACGTGTTCAACACGCTGCTGCAGATCCTGGAAGACGGTCGGCTGACCGACGGCCAGGGCCGCATCGTGGACTTCAAGAACACGGTGATCATCCTGACCACCAACCTGGGCACCAGGGACGTGGCCAAGGCGGTCTCGCTGGGCTTCTCCCAGTCGAACGACTCGGACAGCAACTACGAGCGGATGAAGCTGAAGGTCCAGGACGAGCTGAAGAAGCACTTCCGGCCGGAGTTCCTCAACCGGATCGACGACACGGTCGTGTTCCACCAGCTGTCCGAGGACAACATCCTGGAGATCGTGGACATCATGATCGCCCGGATCGAGACGCAGCTGCGCAACAAGGACATGGGCATGGAGCTCACCGACGGGGCCAAGCGGTTCCTGGCGAAGAAGGGCTTCGACCCGGTCCTGGGCGCTCGGCCGTTGCGCCGCACGATCCAGCGGGAGATCGAGGACGCGCTGTCCGAGCGCATCCTGTTCAACGAGATCACCCCGGGCCAGATCGTGGTGGTGGACGTCGAGGGCGACCCGGCCGACATCGACAAGTCGCACCTGGTCTTCCGCGGCACCACCAAGCCGGCCGAGGTGCCGGACGCGGTGCCCGCCGACCTGAGCACCGGCGACGCCGAATAGCAGCAGGCAACACCGCACTGGCCCCGGACCGCACGGTCCGGGGCCAGTGTCGTTTCGGGGTCGGCGTCCGGGCGTGGCCGGTGGTGCCGGCGTCCGGGTATGGCCGGTGGTGCCGGCGTCCGGGTATGGCCGGTGGTGCCGACGGAGGTCAGGCGGTGCCGGCGTGTCGCTGGTAGTGCCGGGCGACCCGGGCGCGGTTGCCGCAGGACGGCCGGCACCACTGCTGGCGGGGGCTGCTGCGGACGAAGTAGCGCACGCAACGCGGTGCCTGGCAGGCCCGGAGCTGATCGAGGTTCGGGCCGGACAGGAACTCGATGGCCGCGCGGGCAAGGCCGGCGGCCAGGCGGGACCGCTCGTCGTCCGGTTCGCCGCGCCAGGCGACGGTCGGCGCCGCCGCGTCCGGCCAGCCGAGTACCGGGTGTACGGGGACCGCGGCGGCGGCCAGGTTGAGCCGGTCCAGCGCCACAGGCGACGGCAGCAGCGCGTGCGCGTCCGCGCGGCTCGGCGGCTCGGGCCGTACGGCCTCGGCGAACAGGCTGCGCATCGCCAGCCGCACGGACACGACGGCGGCCCGGGTCGGCTCGTCGGCGGCACCGATGCCACCGAGGTACGAGCGGAGCGGCTCGGCCTCCGCCCGCAGCCAGGACGCCAGGCCGGGAACGTCGGCGAGGTCGTCGGCGACCCCGCCGGCCCCGTCGTGCCGGAGCGTGCCGGACAGGGCCAGGGACAGCCGGACCACCTGCTCGGACGACATCGATCTCGTCCCTTCCCGGTTGCGGAGTCGGACCGGCTCACTCTAGCGTGCCTAATGCTTGATCTGAATCAAGGCATTAGGAGGAGAGCCCGTGTTGCTCATCGCACACGTCAGTGACACCCACCTGGACAGCCATCCACGCTCCGCCGAGCGGACCGCCCGGGTGTTCGACTACCTGCACGAACTGCCGCGGCAGGTGGACGCGATCCTGGTCACCGGGGACATCGCCGACCACGGCGAGGTCGCCGAGTACGAGCTGGCGGCCAGGCTGTTCGACTCGCCGCTGCCGGTCCTCGTCTCCCCGGGCAACCACGACGTCCGGGCCGCGTACCGGAAGGGGCTGCTCGGCGACGACAGCGGCGCGACCGGGCCGATCAACGCGCGGCACGACGTCGCCGGCGCGGTGTTCCTGGTCGCCGACTCGTCGATCCCCGGCGAGGACGCCGGGCGGCTCGACGCGGAGACGCTGGACTGGCTCGCCACCGAACTCGACTCGATCCCGGCGGCCACGCCGACCTTCGTGGCGTTCCACCATCCGCCGGTCGTCCTGCACCATCCGGTCATCGATCCGACCCGGTTGCTGGACGCCGACCCGCTCGCCGCGCTGGTGGCCGCGCATCCGCAGGTCGTCGCGGTGCTGACCGGCCACTTCCACACCGCCGCCGCGAGTACGTTCGCCGGCCGGCCGCTGCGGATCGCGCCCGGCGTGGTGTCCACGCTGCGGATGCCGTGGGAGGGCGACGGACCGCTGGTCACACAGAGCCAGCCGCCGGGCGTCGCGTTCCACGTGTACGACGACGCCGGGCTGCTCACCACGCACTACCGGGTGGTGGTGTAGCCGCCGGTCAGGACGGCAGGGCGTAGCGGTCGCCGGGGAGGCGGTGCACCAGGCCGTCGTCGAGCAGGCCGGCCAGCGCCCGCTCGCGCTGGGTACCGTCCTGCCACACCGCGTCGAGCGCGGCGCGCGGCACCGGCGCGGTGGCCTCCCGCAGCACCGCCATCAGCAGGCCACGCACCTGCCGGTCGGTGCCGGCGAACTTCTGGACCTTGCGGGCCGGTCCGGTCGCCGCCGGGCGGCCGGCGCGCTGCCAGCCGCACTCGGCGTACACCGGGCAGTCCGCGCAGCGCGGGGCGCGGGCGGTGCAGATCAGCGCGCCGAGCTCCATGAACGCGATCGAGGCGCGGGCCGCATCGGCCGGGTCGGCCGGCAGCAGCTCCTCCACCGCGGCTAGGTCGGCCACCGTACGAGGCGGGCCGGCGTCGGCGAGCGCCGTCACGGCCCGGGCGACGAACCGGCGGACGTTGGTGTCCACCACCGGGTGCCGGTCGCCGTAGGCGAACACGGCGACCGCCCGCGCCGTGTACGAACCGATGCCGGGCAGCGCCAGCAGCGCCTCGACCTCCCGCGGCACCTCGCCGCCGTGCCGCTCCACCAGCGCCTTCGCGCACTCGTGCAGCCGCAGCGCGCGACGCGGGTAGCCCAGCCGGCCCCAGGCCCGGATCACCTCGGCCGCCGGCTCGACGGCCAGGTCCTGCGGGGTGGGCCAGCGGGCCAGCCACTCCCGCCACACCGGCAGTACCCGGTGCACCGGGGTCTGCTGCAGCATGATCTCGCTGACCAGCACCGCCCAGGCGGACACGTCCGGCGCCCGCCAGGGCAGCTCGCGGGCGTGTTCGGCGTACCAGTCGCCGACGAGCGCGGCCAACCGCCGCTGGAGTACCGAGCCGTCCATCGTCGCCCGATCCTGCCACACCGCCCCGGCAGACCCCGGTACCGCCGGGACGAGGCGCTCGGTGCCGAGCCGCGTTATGCGCGGTAGTTCTTGCCGATCGGGGTGCCGGGGATCGGCTGGGCGATCAACGCGACCGGGATGAACAGGCAGATCTGGCCGATCACCAGGGTGAGCGTCCACAGCGCCCGCTCGTCGTAGTGCGCGGCGGCCCGGGCGTACAGCTCGTCGTCGACCCGCCGGCCGGTCGGGTTCGGCACGAGTACCGCCTCCACCAGCTCCAACGCGACCCGCTCGGCGTCGGTGAAGTACGGTGCGTCCCGCCACGAGGCGACCGCGGTGATGCGCTCCTCCGGCTCCCCCGCCTTGCGCAGCAGGTCCGTCTGCCGCACCGTGTGGTAGGTGCTGCCGACGATCTGGCCGGCCCGCAGCTGTACCAGGCCGATCGTCGCCCGGGGCACGGCGCCGTTGCGGGCCGCCTTGGCCAGCGCGGTCGACACGGCGCCCAGCTCCGGGAAGTACCGGGCCGGGTCGGGCAGCCGGGAGGTGGCGGCGGCTGGTTCGGTGCTCGTGGTCATCTCGCGTGGTTCCTCTCGTCCGAACGGGCGTCGGTCGTCCCGATGCCTCGCCCCTTCGACGACGCGCGGCTGCCGAACGTGAGGCGGCCCGGCGCTGTGATGTGCCCGCCGGACGGTGGCGTCACGACCGGGCGTGCTGTTTCGTCGAACCGGTGGGGGAGTCGGGGTACGAGAGGGACGGTGGGTGGATGGACACGGGGTTTGTGGACGATCCGGGCCTGGCGGCGGTCGTCGGCGAGCGGCGCGCGCTGATGAACCTCGCGTACCGGCTGTTGGGCTCGCTCGCCGACGCCGAAGACGTCGTGCAGGAGACGTACCTGCGCTGGTACCGGCTGTCCGCGGAGCAGCGGGCGCAGATCGTGTCGCCGGGCGGCTGGTTGACCACGGTGGCCAGCCGGATCTGCCTCGACGTGCTCGGCTCGGCGCGCGCCCGGCGGGAGCGCTACGTCGGCGAGTGGATTCCCGAGCCGGTGCCGGGCGACGGGACGCCGCTCGGTGGCCCGGTGGCGGGCCCGCCCGACGATCCGGCCGACCGGGTCACCCTGGACGAGTCGATCACGATGGCGTTCCTGGTCGTCCTGGACTCGATGACGCCGGCCGAGCGGGTCGCGCTGATCCTGCACGACGTCTTCGGGTACCGGTTCGCCGACGTGGCGGGGATCGTCGGCCGCAGCGAGGCGGCGTGCCGGCAGCTGGCCACCTCGGCGCGGCGCCGGATCCGGGCGGCGCAGCCCGCGGCGGCGCCGGACGGCGCGGTGCGCCAGCGGGTGGTCCGGGACTTCCGCCGGGCCTGGGAGGCGCAGGACATCGACGCGCTGTTGGGCCTGCTCGATCCGGACGCCACCGTCGTGGTGGACGGCGGCGGGCTGGTGCATGCGGCCCTGCGTCCGATCCACGGTGGGGACCGGATCGTCCGGTACCTGCTGCGCTTCGTCGGCCCCGGTCCGCGCACGACGCTGCTGGAACGCACCGTGAACGGCCGGCCGGGCCTGGTGGCGCGGCGCGGCGACGACCTGGTCGTGGTGGCCGCGGTCGAGGTCACCGGCGACCGGATCAGCCGGATCTGGGCGGTACGTAACCCGGAGAAGCTCCGCGCCGACTGGGCGTAGAAACGTAACCTTCACCGCATATCCGCCGAAACCCGATCTGCGCCGATCGTGGCACGTCACGTTTCCGGCCGGCGTACCGTCGGATGGTCATGACACGAGTGTTGGTGACAGGCGGTACGGGTGTGCTCGGCCGGGCACTGGTCGAGCGGCTCAAGGAACGCGCCGAGGTACGGGTGCTCAGCCGGCGCGAGGGGCTGCCGACCGGTTCGGTCCGCGGCGACCTGGAGAGCGGCACCGGGCTGGCCCAGGCTCTCGACGGGGTGGACGCGATCGCGCACTGCGCGACCAGCGCCGACTACCGACATCCCGAGCGCGACGTGGCGCAGACCCGGCGGCTGCTCGCCGAGCGCGGCGAGCGGCCGCTGACCTACATCTCGATCGTCGGCGTGGACGAGATCCCGTTCGCCTACTACCGGGCCAAGCTCAACTCGGAACTGGCCATCGCGCAGTCCGGCGCGCCGTGGACGGTGCTGCGCGCCACCCAGTTCCACGACCTGGTGTTGCGCTTCCTGCGGCCGATCGCGCGCCCGCCGATCGCCCTGGTACCGAACCTGACGGTGCAGCCGGTCGACGTCGGCGACGTGGCCGACCGGATGGCCGACCTGGTGCTCGGTGAGCCGGCCGGGCGGGTGCCGGACATGGGCGGGCCGGAGGTGACCGCGCTGCCCGACCTGATGCGCACGTACCTGTCGGTCGCCGGACTGCAGCGGCGCGTGCTGCGGATGCCGGTACGGCTGCCGGGGCGCACCATGGCGGCGTTCCGGGGCGGCGCGCACCTGACGCCGGACCACCCCGACGGGCGCGTCACGTTCGCCGAGTACCTGGAGCGGTTGCGCCAGTCGGACGGCACCATCAGCAGCGCGTACTGACCGGTCCGGTGCCCGCACACCACGTGTGACGCGGGTGATCGGCGGCCGTCGATCCGGCGCGCCTACCGGCTTTCGCCGACGTCGTCGCTAACGTGTTCGAGCATGCGGATGACGGTTGGCCCGCTCCCACCCGCCGTCTACTGGCGACGGCGGGTGGTCGTGCTGGCCGGCGTGGCGCTGGTGGTCGTGCTCACCGTGTGGGCGTGCAGCCCGGGGGCGCCCAAGACGTCGTCCGGCCCGCACGCGGCCGGAGCGAAGCACTCGTCGCGCCCCGGGTCCGGCTCCGGAACGGCGACCGGCCCGGTGACCGGTGACCCGTCGCCCACTGGCAGCGCCTCGGCGAGCCCCACGCCGACCGCAGGCAGCGGCGACGGCGCGCCGGTCGACGCCTCCGCCGTACCACCGCCGGCCGACGACGACGAACCCGCCGGGCACTGCAGCGACGACGCGCTGACCGTCTCGGTACGGGTGGACCCGCGCACCATGCCGGCCGGTTCGACCCCGGCGCTGTACCTGACCATCGGGAACGGCTCGCGCAAGGCGTGCACCCGCGACATCGGCGCCGACCAGCAGGAGCTGTACGTCAAGCACGGCGACACGACGGTCTGGTCGTCGGACTACTGCGACGCCAACCACGGCTCCGACGTCCGCCGGTTCGACCCGGGCGTGCACGTCACGTACCGGTTGGTGTGGGACGGCCGCACGGCGAGCAAGGGCTGCAAGACGGCCCGGCACGCCCTGTCCCGCGGCTCCTACTCGCTGGACGGCCGGGTCGGCACCAAGCACGCCAAGCCCTTCCCGCTGACCGTCACCTGACCGCCTCACTCGGCCCAGTCGAGCTGCGGTTCCGCACAGCAAGGGGCCGTCAGACGTAGCGTTCCAGGATGGAGGCCTCGGCGAGGCGGGAGAGGCCCTCGCGGACGGTGCGGGCGCGGCTGTCGCCGACGCCGTCGACGGCCTGCAGGTCCTCCACGGTGGCGCCGAGCAGCCGCTGCAGCCCCCCGAAGTGGCCGACCAGCCGGTCGACCACCGGGGACGGCAGCCGCGGCACCTTCGCCAGCAGCCGGAACCCCAGCGGGCTGATCGCCGCCTCCAGCGCCTCGGTGGTCGCCGGGTAGCTGAGCGCCTTGGCGACCGCGGTCAGGTCCAGCAGCTCGGTCGCGGACAGCTCGTCGAGCTGCGCCAGCACCTCGTGCACCTCCGGCGGGATCCGCCCCGGCGGGAAGTAGTCGCGGATGACCAGGGCGCGGTCCTCGTCCACGCCGGCCATCAGCTCGTCGAGCTGCAGCGCCAGCAGCCGGCCGTCGGTGCCGAGCTCGATCACGTACCCCTCGATCTCGTCGGCGATCCGGCGCACCATCTCCAACCGCTGCACCACGGCCATCGCGTCCCGCACCGTGACCAGGTCCTCGATCTCCAGCGCGGACAGCGTGCCGGACACCTCGTCCAGTCGCGCCTTGTACCGCTCCAGGGTGGCGAGCGCCTGGTTCGCCCGGGACAGGATCGCCGCCGAGTCGTCCAGCACGTGCCGCTGCCCGGTCACGTACAGGCTGATGATGTGCATCGACTGGCTCACCGAGATCACCGGGTACCCGGTCTGCCGGGCCACCCGCTCCGCGGTGCGGTGCCGGGTGCCGGACTCCTCGGTCGGGATCGACGGATCGGGCATCAGGTGCACCGCGGCCTGCACGATGCGTGAGCAGTCGTTGGTGAGGATGACCGCGCCGTCCATCTTGCACAGCTCGCGCAGCCGGGTCGCGGAGAACTCGACGTCCAGCGGGAAACCCCCGGTGCACAGCACGTCGACGGCCCGGTCGTACCCGAGCACGATCAGCGCCCCGGTGTTGCCGCGCAGGATCCGCTCCAGGCCCTCCCGCAGTGCGGTGCCCGGCGCCATCAGCGCGAGCGTCGCGCGCAGCGGATCATCCCGGTCGATTGGCACCTCGCCGCTCCTTCGATCACCGCCGGAGAACCGGGGCCGCCCCGCCCCGGTCACGGGCCACCCCGCCCGGCACAGTGTAGGGAATCCGGGGCATGCCATCACCGCCCCGACGATCACTCGCTCACGCTTCGTGTCCGAAGCGATGTGCACGGCTCCGGTCGGCCGCGAGCAGGCGAAGGCAATGCCGTCGGTACCGGTATGAACCGGGCGGGGTCAGTCGCGCGATTCCCGAGTGGCGTCGGCCACCGCGCGCAGCGCCGCGCCCAGGTCGGGCACCTCGGTGACCGACAGCCCGGCCGGCGCGTCGACCCCGGTCGCGGCCGGCCCGCAGCCGACCGGCACCAGCGCCCGGGTGAAGCCCAGCCGGGCCGCCTCGGACAGCCGCCGCGGCACCGCCGAGACCGGCCGCACCTCGCCGGCGAGCCCGACCTCGCCGATCGCGACCAGGTCGGCCGGCAGCGGGAAGTCGCGGGACGCCGACGCCACCGCCAGACTCACCGCGAGGTCGGCCGACGGCTCGGTCACCCGCACCCCGCCGACCGTCGCGGCGAACACCTCCCGGTCGTGCAGCCGCACCTTGCAGCGGCGTTCCAGCACCGCGAGCGCCATCGCCACCCGGGCCGAGTCGAGCCCGGACACCGCGCGCCGCGGCGACGGCAGCACCGACGGCGCCACCAGCGCCTGCACCTCGGTGAGCAGCGGCCGGCGGCCCTCCACCGTCACCGTCACGCAGGTGCCCGGCACCGGGTCGGCATGCCGGGACAGGAACAGCCCGGACGGGTCGGCCAGGCCGCGGATGCCGCCGTCGTGCATCTCGAAGCAGCCGACCTCGTCTGCCGCACCGAACCGGTTCTTCACCGCGCGGACCAGCCGCAACGTCGAGTGCCGGTCGCCCTCGAAGTGCAGCACCACGTCGACCAGGTGCTCCAGCACCCGGGGCCCGGCGATCGCGCCGTCCTTCGTCACGTGGCCGACCAGCACGGTGGCGATGCCGCGCTCCTTGGCCACCGCGACCAGCGCCGCGGTGACCGCCCGGACCTGGGTCACCCCGCCGGCCGAACCGTCCACCTCCGGGGAGGCGATGGTCTGCACCGAGTCGAGGATGAGCAGGCCCGGCTTGACCGTGTCGATGTGGCCGAGCACGTTCGCCAGGTCGGTCTCGGTGGCGAGGAACAGGCTGTCGTGCACCGCACCGGTGCGCTCGGCCCGCAGCCGCACCTGCGCCGCCGACTCCTCGCCGCTGACCACCAGCGACGGGGTGGCCGCGGGCTGCGCCGGCGCGCTGGCACACCAGCGGTAGGCCACCTCCAGCAGCAGCGTCGACTTGCCGACGCCGGGCTCGCCGGCGAGCAGCACCACCGAACCCGGCACCAGGCCGCCACCGAGCACCCGGTCGAGCTCGCCGACGCCGGTCGGCCGGTGCGCCGCCTCCTCCAGATCGACCGTGCCGATCGGGCTGGCCGGCACGGACGGGGCGCGCGCGGCGAGTGCCGGCATGGCCGCCGGTGCGGCCGCGGCCGGCGCCGCCTCGACGACCGAGCCCCAGCTGCCGCAGTCGGGGCAGCGGCCCACCCATTTCGGCACCGCGAACCCGCACGCGTCGCAGTGGTACGCGGGGCGGACGGTGCGGACCGCCGCACCGCGTGAGGCGGAACCGGGTCGAGTGCCGGAGCTTCGGGAAGTCACGGCCGAAACGCTATGCCCCGGGTACGACAGTGCCGCGGCGCCGCGCCCGGCAGGCGCGATGCCGCGGCACTCGTACCGGTTCGGCTCAGCCCTCTTCGGGGTGCTCGACGCCCGCCGGGGAGCGCTCGGTGACCTTCTCCGGCGGTGCCATCGGCACGTCGATCTGGATGTCGCCGGCCTTCTGGAAGTGGAACACCAGGCGCACCGTCTGGCCCGGCCGCAGGTCCCGGCGCACCTTGTACAGCTCGAGGTATTTGCCCTGGTCCGGCAGGAGCGTCAGCAGGTCCTGGGACGCCACCTTGAGGTCGAACCGGTCCGGGCCGGGCGGCTGGTCGTTCGGCGTCGGCGAGGCGCTGCCGGACGGCGATGCGGTACCCGACGGGGACGCGCTGCCGGACGGCGACGCGGAGGCCGAGGCGGAGCTGTCGACGAAGACGACGGACTCGGCCGCGTTGGTGCTCACCGAGGTCAGCACGTCGTCGTCGGCTCCCGAGTTGGCGATCCGGGTCACCAGCGGGGCGTCCTGGCCCGCGGTGTACGTCGCGTCGCCGTCGCCGCGGAACAGCACGGTGAGGTCGCGCAGCGCGATGGTGCCGGAGTCGGACTGGGCGTTCGCGCCCTGCACGGCGGGCTGGATCTTCGCGGTCTCGGAGATCTGTCCGGCACCGCAGCCGGCGAGCACCGCGGCGGCACCCACCCCGGCAACCAGCGCGAGCGCGCCGCGTCGGGTGAACCGACGCAGCCGAGGCGATCGAGACGACACAACACTGCGGCTCACGGTGCCGATCCTCCTTGCTGCAATGCCCAGGTAGGCCATCGGACAGCCTAATGCCGGCCGTACCGGTACGTGCGGAGAGGTGCCGATCGGGGCGGGCGACCGGCTCGACGGGTCAGCCGGTGGCGGCGCCGGCGAGTACCAGCAGGGCGACGTCGACCAGGGCGACCACGAGCACCACCCGGAAGGTGGCGCGGGAGCCCGGCCGGCGTCCGGCGACGGCGCCGACCACGAGCGCGGCGAGCGCCACCGCGAACCCGGCCGGGCCGTACCAACCCCGTACGCCGTAGGCGAGCAGGCCGGAGGCGGCCAGCAGCAGCGCCGCGCCGACCCACCAGGCGGTCCGGGCGCCGAGCCGGTGCGGCAGTCCCGCGATGCCGGCGGCGCGGTCGGCCGCCAGGTCGGGCAGCGTGTTGAAGAAGTGCGCCCCGCCGCCGAGGGCGGCGCCCGCGGCGCACAGCCACCACGGCACCGCGACACCCGCGCCGAGCAGCACGAACGCCGGCAACAGGGCGAACGAGGCGAGGTAGGGCAGCACCGAGGCGGGCGTGGCCTTCAGCGGCCGGTCGTACAGCCAGGCGCAGCCGACCGCGGCGAGGTGCACCGCGCCGGCCAGCCACCCGGACAGCAGCGACAGCGGTACCGTCGCCGCCGCCGCGGCGACCGCCGACGCGCGCAGCGTGGCCGGCGTGACCAGCCCGGTCACCACCGGCTTGTCCCGGCGGCCGGCGGCGAGGTCGCGGGCCGCGTCCAGCCAGTCGTTCGCCCAGCCGACGGAGAGCTGGCCGGTGACCACCGCGGCGGCCACCGACGCCGTACCGGCGGCGCCGCGGCCGACCGCGACCGACAGCACGGTCGCCACCAGTGTGACCGCCGCCACAGGCTCCGGGTGGCAGCCGCGGACGAGCCCCAGCACGGTTCGCCGCACCCGCGCCGGACCGCCGCCGGTCGTCGCCGGCTCGTCCGGTCGCCGCACGCTCACCAGGCAAGACTCCGCATCCGCATACGGCCAGTCTGCCCGTCCTCGTCCGGTCCCCGCGCGTACCGCTGCGGCGTGGCACGCCGGGCTGGCACGCGGCGTACCCCGATGAACCACCCGAGCATCCCGTTCGTGTGACAGGGTCGGGAGGTGACCGCGATGGTGCGCACCGTCGATCGGGCGCCGGGCCGGCACCGGGGCCGCAACGAGCTGTCCCAGTACGAGCGGCTGCGGGACGAGTGGTGGCGCCCGGGCGGCGTGTTCGCCTCGCTGAGCTGGCTGGCCGAGGCGCGGGCCCGGCTGGTACCGCCGGCGCCCCGGCCCGGCGCGGTACTGGTCGACCTGGGCTGCGGCGGTGGGCTGCTCGCGCCGTGGCTGGCCGGTCGCGGGTACCGGCACGTCGGCGTCGACCCCGTCGCCACCTCGCTGCGGGTGGCCCGGGAACACGGGGTGACGCCGCTCGCCGGCGACGCGTACCGGGTGCCGCTCGCGTCCGGCTGCGCCGACGTGGTGGTGGCCGGTGAGCTGCTGGAACACGTGGCCGACCCGGCCCGGGTGATCGCCGAGGCGGCACGGCTGCTGCGGCCGGGCGGGCTGCTGGTCGGCGACACGATCAACGCGACGATGGTGGCCCGGCTGATCCTCGTCACGCTGGGTGAGCGGATACCGGGGGTCGTGCTGCCGCGTGGCCCGGGGGGCCGGCTGCGGTTCCGGCCGGTGATCGCGGCCGGCATCCACGACCCGGACCTGTTCGTACCGCCCGGGCTGCTGCGCACCGCGGCCCGCGCGCACGGGGTGGACCTGCAGGTACGCGGGCTGCGGCCGGGCGTACCCGGGCTGCTGCGGTTCGTCGCGACCGGGCGCGGGCCGGTGACCATGCGGGCCGGTGGTTCGTCGGCGCTGCTCTACCAGTTTCGCGGCCGGCGCCGCGGCCGGCCGCCGGGTGAGACACCGTGAGAAGCAGGCATCGGCGGCCCGACCGGCGCCAGAGGGAGGCGACGTGACCAGTACGCGTGAGGTGACCGAGGAGCAGCCGCTGACACCGGACCGGGCGGTGGCGGCGGCCGCCGCGCTGGTGCCGGACTTCGCCGCGCGGGCGGCCGGGTACGACGTGGACGGCGCGCTGCCGGCCGCGGACCTCGCCGCGCTGCGGGACGCCGGCCTGCTCGGGCTGATGGTGCCGCCGCGGCTGGGTGGTGCCGGCGCCGGGTTCGCCGACTACGCACGGGTGGCGATGGAGCTGGGCCGCGGCAACGGCGCGACCGCGCTGATCTACAACATGCACGCCTCGGTCACCGGCGCGCTGGCGCAGACCCCGGACGAGCTGGCCCGCGCGCTCGGCGCGACCGACGCGTACTTCGCCGCCCGGGACGCGATCCTGACCGCCACGGTGCGCGACGGCGCCCGCTACGCGGTGGCGATGAGCGAACCCCGGGCCGGCTCCCGGCTGTCCGAACTGACCAGCACCTACCGCGCGGACGGCAACGGGTTCGTCATCGACGGCCACAAGTGCTTCGTCTCCGGCGCCGAGGGCGCCGCCGGCTACCTGGTGGCGGCCCGCTCGTCGGCCGAGCCGGACAAGATCTCCCAGTTCCTGGTACCGGCCGGCGACGGCGTCCGGGTCGCGCCGAACTGGGACGTGCTCGGCATGCGCGCCACCGCGAGCCACGACCTGCACCTGTCGGTACGGGTACCGGCCGACGCCCTCCTCGGCGGCGTGGAGGGGCTGGCCCTCCTGGTCGCCCAGGTGATGCCGCAGTGGCTGGTGGCGAGCTACGCCGCGGTGTACGTCGGGGTCGCGCAGGCCGCCGTGGACGCCGCAGTGTCCTATGTGGAAGGTCGGAACCTGGCCACGCTCCCCGCGGTACGGGCCCGGATCGGCCGCGCCGAGGCCAGCGTCGCCGCGACCCGCCTCGCGGTACTCGAGGCCGCCCGCCGGGTCGACGACGATCCGGGCGCGCCGGAGACCAACCGCTGGGTGTGGCGGGCCAAGCTGCTTGCCGGGGACACCGCGGCGCGGGTGGCGAGCGATCTGCTGGAGGCGGCCGGCGCCGGCGCCTCCCGCCGCGGCCAGCCGCTGGAACGGCTGTACCGGGACGCCCGGTGCGGCGCGCTCCAGCCGGCGACCAGCGACGTGTGCGCGGACTGGCTCGGCGTCGCCGCCCTCGGCGGCGACCCGAACGCCGCCGGGACGGCCCCTCGATGGTGAGCCCGGACGCGGTGTCGACCCCGCGGGCGCCGAGCCGGACCGCGGCGACGCCGCTGGCCACGCTGGCGTCCGCGGCCGGGCGCGACGGCGGCGAGGGCGCGGCGGTCGTGCCGGTACTGGCCGGGCTGGCCGCGGCCTTCCCACCGGCGGTGGACCAGTCGACGCTGTGGACCGACTTCTTCGCCCAGCACTACCGGGACGTGCGCGGTGCCGGCCGGATCTTCGCGCACGCCGGCGTGCAGCGGCGCCATGCGGCCGTCAACCCGCTGGTCGAGGACATCTCCCCGGCCGGCACCGGTGACCGGATGCGGCGGTACCTGACCGAGGCGCTGCCGCTCGGCCGGTCGGCGGTGACCGCGGCGCTTGCCGACGCCGGCCTGTCGGTACACGATCCGGGCCTGCTCGCGGTGGTGTCGTGCACCGGCTACGTGACGCCGGGGGTGGACATCCGGCTCGCCGCGGACCTCGGCCTGCGCGACGACGTACAGCGGCTGCTGATCGGCCACATGGGCTGCTACGCGGCGCTGCCCGGCCTGGCCACGGTCGCCGACTTCGTCACCGTGCACCGCCGTCCCGCCGTCCTGCTGTGCGTCGAACTGACCTCGCTGCACCTGCAGCCGGCGACCCGGGACCTGTCCCAGGTGGTGGCGCACGCGCTGTTCTCCGACGCGGCGGTGGCCGCGGTGCTGCGGCCGGCCGAGGCGACCCAGCCGGTACCGGGGCTGGCGGTGGTGGACGTGGCCGCGGTCACCGACGTGACCACGTCCGACCAGATGACCTGGGACGTCACCGACCACGGCTTCCGGATGGGGCTGTCCGCCCGGGTTCCGGACACGCTGGCCGGGCAGCTGCCGGGCACGGTGGCGACGCTGCTGCGCCGGCACGGCCTGTCCGTCGCCGACGTGGCGCACTGGGCGGTACATCCGGGCGGTCCGCGCATCCTGGACGTGGTGCAGGAGCGGCTCGGGCTGTCCGACGCGGCGCTGGAGCCGTCCCGCGCGACGCTGCGGGAGCACGGCAACTGCTCGTCCGGCACCGTGCTCGCGGTGCTCCAGGAGCTGCCGGTACGCCTCGGCGAGCGCACCGTCGCCCTCGCGTTCGGCCCGGGCCTGACCCTGTATGCCGTGCTCTTGCGCGCCGTCTGACCGGCCGGCGTTGAGGCAGGGCCGGTCAGCCGGCGAGGGCGGGCACCCGTTCGGCGAAGTCGGTGGGGTCGACGGTGGTGGCCACGGTGGCGATCACCGCGCCGTGCTGGTCGACCAGCAGCGCCGTGGCGGTCCTGTCGGTGAGCTTCGTCCGGTGCTGGCCGGCGGCGACCGCCTCGGTGAGTTCGCCGCCGTGGTCGCGCACCGCGGTGACCCGGCTGCCGGCCGGGAGCGCCGGCAGCGTCGGCGGTGCGGTCGCGCCGACCACGAGCACCCGCACCTGGCTGCCGGCGGCCTTGGCGGTGCCGTCGATCAGGCTGCGGCAGGCGCAGTGCCGCAGCACCAGGACGACGGCCGGGTGCACGCCGCGCAGGGCGACCGACCGGCCCGCGGCGGTGGCGAGGGTGAGGTCGGGCAGCGGCGCACCGGTCTGCACGGCGGTGGCCTTGCTGCTCGGGGTGCCGCCGCCGCGCCGGCCCTGCGGGAACAGGGCGGCGAACAGGCTGGTGGTGGCGACCAGCACGGCCATGGTGAGCAGCACGAGCGGGAGCATCAGGTGGTGCATCCGCCGGCCGGGCCGCAGCCCGTGTCGATGCAGCAGCGCCTCGCGGCGCAGCTCGCGCCGCACCTTCGCGGCTTCGTGGTCGAGTTCGGCGGCGTCATCGGGAATGACGATGCGTCCCCACTCCGGCGGGAGGCCGGGCAGGCCGTCGGGATCCGGCGACCTGCGGCCGCCGTCGTCGTCACCAAGTTGACCGCTCACCGCTGCCTCCTCGGCCGCTTGCCTCCACTCTCTCTCACGTTGCCGGAGAGCACCAGGGATGGCGCCGGACCAGATCGGATCCGGGCTGCGCCGGTGGGTGTTTAGGGACGAAGCAGACACCTGACTTTTCGTGCCCATTAGATTACCTGTAGTCGCGATCGGCCGCCGTGTGCCGCGCGAATCGCCGTTTGTCAAGTCGAGTAGGCCTCCTCACACGCCGCTGACCAGCGGTTATGGCGGCATGCGGAGTCCCGGTCCGGGGCAACGGCGTGTTACCCTTAACACAGCGAAAGGGGTTTCGAACCTATGGCTTTCAGTGTCGGCGAGACCGTTGTTTACCCCCACCACGGGGCCGCACTCATCGAGGCAATCGAGACCCGGACCATCCGGGGCGAGGAAAAGCAGTACCTCGTGCTCAAGGTTGCGCAGGGCGATCTGACGGTGCGGGTTCCAGCTGAAAACGCCGAGATCGTCGGTGTCCGGGAAGTGGTTGGCGAAGAGGGCCTGAACAAGGTCTTCGATGTGCTGCGCGCTCCGCACACCGAGGAGCCGACCAACTGGTCGCGGCGGTACAAGGCAAATCTGGAGAAGCTGGCGTCCGGCAACCCGCTCAAGGTTGCCGAGGTCGTGCGGGACCTGTGGCGCCGGGAGCGGGAGCGTGGGCTGTCGGCTGGCGAGAAGCGGATGCTCGCCAAGGCCCGCGACATCCTGGTCGGTGAGGTGGCCCTCGCCGAGAAGAGCACCAAGGACGAGGCAGAGTCGTTGCTCGATCGGGTGCTGTCCGAGGCCTGAGCCAAGCACGACGCCATCCGCAGGAACGAGGACCGCGACGTGACCGCGTCGAGAGCAGGACGCGGCGACGTCGCGGTCCTCGTGCCTGCTGCGGGTCGGGGCGAGCGGCTGGGCCCCGGGCTGCCGAAGGCGCTGCGCGAGCTGGCCGGTTCGCCGCTGCTGGTGCACGCGGTGCGCCGGCTGGCGCAGGCCGACTGCGTCGGTCACGTCGTGGTCGCGGTGCCGGCCGGCGCGGTCGACTCGGTGTCCGCGCTGCTCACCCCGGTCCTCGCCGGGAGCGGGGTGGGCCTGGACCTGGTCGTCGGCGGCGCCGAGCGGCAGCAGTCGGTGGCGCTGGCGCTCGCCGCGGTGCCCGGCGGGTACCCGATCATCCTGGTGCACGACGCGGCCCGGGCGTTCGCGCCGCCGGAGCTGGTCGATCGGGTCGCCGCGGCGGTCCGGGCCGGCAGCGATGCGGTGATCCCGGTGCTGCCGGTCGTCGACACCATCAAGCAGGTCGACCCGGACGGCGCCGTCACCGGTACGGTCGACCGTTCGGTACTGCGCGCGGTGCAGACCCCGCAGGGCTTCCGGCGCACGGTGCTGGCCGCGGCGCACGCGGCCGACACCGATGGTGGCGCGACCGACGACGCCGGCCTGGTCGAGCGCCTCGGCGGCCGGGTGACCACGGTGCCCGGCGCCGAGTCCGCCTTCAAGATCACCAGGCCGTTCGACCTGCAGGTCGCCGCCCTCCTCGTCGACCCGTAGCCGCTCGCATCGCGACCGGTGCGGTCCGGGCGGAACGGACCGCCACGCGGTCCTGCGGCTCGCCAGCGGTCCGACGGCGCTCGCCGCGCGGTCGTGCGGCTCGACCGCGGTCCCTCGGCGCTCGCCGCGCGGTTCGCTAGGCTCGCGGCGTGATCATCCCGCTGGTCGGCGTCGGCACCGACATCCACGCGTACCAGGCCGATCGTGACTGCTGGGTCGCCGGACTGTACTGGCCGGGCCAGCCCGGTTTGGCCGGCCACTCGGACGGCGACGTGGCCGCGCACGCTGCCTGCGACGCGCTGCTGTCCGCGGCCGGGTTGGGCGATCTCGGCGCGAACTTCGGTACCGCCGAGCCGCAGTGGGCCGGCGCCGCCGGTACCGCGTTGCTGGCCGAGACGGCGCGCCGGGTCGGCGCCGCCGGGTACGCGGTGGGCAACATCGCGGTCCAGCTGATCGGGCGGTCGCCGAAGATCGGGCCGCGCCGGGGCGAGGCGCAGGACGCGTTGTCGGCGGCGTTGGGTGGGGCGCCGGTACGGGTGTCCGCGACGACCAGTGACGGGTTGGGGTTCACGGGGCGGGGCGAAGGCTTGGCGGCGATCGCCACGGCCCTGGTGTACCCGGCCTGACGAATCACCGCATCGGGCTCGGTACGGATGTCTGGACTCCGCATGGTTCGCCTCGGAGGGTCGGGGAATGGTGGGGCGACGGTGCGGGGTGATGGGGAGAGGCGAGTTGGAGGTCGGTGGGGGTGTCGGGTCGTTAGGCTCGGGGCGTGACGGGGGAGCCGGACGAGACGGGGCGGGACACCGCTGCCGAGGTGCGCACGTTCATCCAGCGCGCCGACCTGCTCGACGACCTGGGCCACTTCGCCGAGGCGGCCGAGGAACTGCGGGATGCGCTGCGGCTGGCGCCGGACAATCCGGAGGCGCTGGCGACGCTCGGCATGGTGGAGTTGCGGGCCGGGCGCGCGCAACAGGCGTTGCCGCCGGCTCGCGCCGCGCTCGCCGCCGATCCGGAACACCTGCTCGGCCAGGTGGTCTGCGGGTACGCGCTGGTCGCGCTGGAACGCAAGCAGGATGCGATCGAGGCCGCGGAACGGCTCGTGGAGGTCGAACCGGAGTCGTGGCTGCGGCAGTTGCACTTCGCGGCGATCGTCCGTCAGGTGCGCAACGGCCAGGCGAGCCTGGACGCGGCCTGGCAGGCGGTCCGGCTCGCGCCGGAGGAGCCGGAGACACATCTGGTGCTGTCCGCGGTCGCGGCCGATCTGGGGCTGGCCGACGTGGCCCGGCGGGCGCGCGCGGAGGCGCTCCGGTTGGATCCGCGGGCGGCGGACGTCGAGCAGCCGTCGGTGCTGCGGCTGCGCCCGTCCCGGAACGGCGGTAAGCCGGCGCCGGACGAACGTACCGAACCGGAGCCGGCGGCCGGCCGTGGCGTGCGCAGCGGGATGTCGCGGTTCCTCGCGATCGGCGCGCTGTACGCCTGGGGCGGCCCGCTGGTGGTGGCGTTGACCATGCTGGTCGGCGGTGGTGTGGCCCGGGTGGTGGCCGCCGCGGTCGGGTTGCTCGGGGTGCTGCTGTTCGGCGTGTTCCGGGTGCACCCGCCGGCCGGTACGCAGCCGGCGTTGCGGGTGCTGCCGTCGCTCGATCGTTGGCTCGCGGCGGGATGCTGGTGCGTACTGGCATGCCCGCCGATGCTGCTGGTGTTCGCCCTGGTGGCCTCGCCGTGGCCGCTGGGCGTGCTGATCCTGCTGGGCGCGTTCGCGTTCGCCGCGCTGGTGCTGCGTGCTGACGACCTGCACCGCGCCGGCCGTGGCCGGTGAGCGGCCCCGCCGGAGGGGCGGGGTGCCGGTGGCGGCGGGCCACCGGCACCGTGCCGGTCAGACCTTGCGGTTCCAGGTCCAGGCGTAGCCGGTGTCCTCGACGGACAGGCCGGGCTCGCACAGGTCGAGCGGGCGGAACGTGTCGACCATGACGGCGAGCTCGTCGAAGAACTCGACGCCGAGCGCGCGCTCCACGGCGCCCGGCTGGGGTCCGTGGGTGAAGCCGGACGGGTGCAGCGAGATCGAGCCCTGCTCGATGCCGGAGCCGCGCCGAGCCTCGTAGTTTCCGCCGGTGTAGAACATCATCTCGTCGGAGTCGACGTTGTGATGGTTGTACGGGATCGGGATCGCGAGCTCGTGGTAGTCGACCTTGCGTGGCACGAACGAGCACAGCACGAAGTTCGGTCCCTCGAAGGTCTGGTGCACCGGCGGCGGCTGGTGGATCCGGCCGGTGATCGGCTCGAAGTCGAAGATGGAGAACGCCCACGGATACAGGCAGCCGTCCCAGCCGACGGCGTCGAACGGGTGCTGCGCGTACACGAACTTCGTCCAGCCGCCGCGCTGCTGCACGATGACCTCGACCTCGGTCTCGTCGACCAGCAGCGGCTCGCTGGGGCCGCGCACGTCGCGCTCGCAGTACGGCGAGTGCTCGAGGAACTGGCCGCGGACCGAGAGGTACTTCTTCGGCGGGCCGATGTGGCCGGTGGACTCGACGGACAGCATCCGCAGCGGCTCGTCGCCGGTGGGCACCACGCGGTAGATCACCGACATCGGGATGATCACGTAGTCGCCGAGGCGCACGTCGAGCGCGCCGAACTGGGTCTCGACCGTCGCGGTACCGGCCTCGACGTAGAGGCACTCGTCGCCGATGGCGTTGCGATACAGCGGGCTCGGCCGGTCGGCGGTCACGTACGAGACGCGCACGTCGTCGTTGGCGACCAGGTGCTGCCGGCCGGTGATGGCGTCCGCGCCGGTGGTGTCGAGCTTGTGCGTCTGCAGGTGCCGCGGCTTGAGCGGGTGGTTCGGGGTGCGGGTGACGCGCGGCGCGTCGTACGCGTCGGCCGCGAGGATGGCGGTCGGCGGGTAGCGGTGGTAGAGCAGGGAGGAGTCGCTGGAGAACCCCTCCTGGCCCATCAGCTCCTCCTTGTAGAGGGAGCCGTCGGGCTGCCGGAACTGGGTGTGGCGCTTCGGTGGGATCTCGCCCACCCGCCGGTAGTACGGCATCGGCCCTCCCGGGTACGGGTGCCGCCGGGCGGTTCCCGCCGGCCGGCACCAACGATCGTTGTCACCAACAGTGCTCGTCCGATAATCGGACGCTATTGTCCTATACACGTAGCGTCGACTACGGTCAGCGGTATGTCAACCGAGTCGCCGATCCCGGCGCTGTTTCGTGCGCTCGTCGACGACGCCGCCCTCTTTCCGCCCGGCAATGCCCCCATGCCGGTCGCGGTGGCCGAACACCGGCACCACCGCACGGCACCGTACACCGATCTGGTCGGGCCGCTGTTGCTCCCGACGGCGCGGTGGAGCGAGCTGGTCGACTGCCTGGACGCGCCGAGCGGCGGCCCGGCCGGTATGGACGCGCCGAGCGGCGGCCCGGCCGGTCCGGAACGGCCGCGCGGGACCCGGCCGCCCCGGCTGGACATCGGCCTGATCGGGCCGATCGACACGATCGAGGCGGTGGTCCCGGACGTCCGGGTGGACCCGCGGGTGGTGCTGCGCCAGCTCGAATGCCCGGTCGGCGCCGAGCCGGGCGAGGTCGAGGACGTCGCCACCCGGCTCGCGGCGGCGGTCGACCAAGCGGTGCGCCGGTACGTCGAGCTGCCCCGCGGCCCGCACCTGCTCGCCGCGGTCGACGCGCTCGCTGCCGCCGGCCCCGGCACCGGGGCGAAGCTGCGTACCGGGGGGCTCACCGCAGAGGCGTTCCCGACCGAGGCGGAGCTTGCCGGCTTCCTCGACCGGTGCCGGGCGCGCGGGCTCGGGTTCAAGCTGACGGCGGGGCTCCACCACGCGGTACGGCACACCGCGGCGGCGACCGGCTTCGAACACCACGGCTACCTGAACGTCCTGGCGGCGGTGTGCCTCGGCGCGCTGCCCGACCCGCCGTTCGCCGGTACCGAGCAGGCGCTGGCCTGCCGCCAGGCCGGACCGCTGGCCGAGGTGGCCCGTGCGATGCTGCCGCGCGACGGCGAGTCGAGCCGGTCGCGTACCTGGTTCACCTCGTACGGTTCGTGCAGCGTGGCCGAGCCGCTGACCGACCTGGTGGAGCTCGGCCTGCTCGCCCGCGCCCTGCTCTCCCACCTGCCTGCGCCGAGAAAGGCTCACGCGTGACCAGTTGGATCGAGATCCCGGCGGCCTCGCCGTTCCCGGCGAACAACCTGCCGTACGGGATCGTCAGCAAGGACGGTGGCCGGCGGCACGTCGCGGTCGCGATCGGGGACCAGGTGCTGTCGCTCGCGGCGACCGCGAACACCGGTCTGTTGGACGACGCGCTGCGCGACGAGTTCGGCGTGGTGGACCGGGCCATCTTCGACGCACCGAGCCTGAACCCGTTCCTGGTCAAGGGGTTCGACGTCTGGCATGCGGTGCGCGTGCGGCTGCTGGAGTTGGTCGCCGACGGTTCGTACGAGCCGGCGCTGCGGTCCGCGCTGGTTGCGCGGAGCGACGTGACCGTGCACCTGCCGGTCGAGGTGGCCGACTACGTCGACTTCTACTCCTTCGAGGAGCACGCCGGGAACGTCGGCCGGCTGTTCCGGCCGAACCAGCCGCCGCTGCTGCCGAACTGGCACCGGCTGCCGGTCGGCTACCACGGGCGGGCCGGCACCATCGTGGTCTCCGGTACCGACATCGTGCGGCCGTCCGGGCAGCGGCTCGTCGACGGCGAACCCGAGTACGGGCCGAGCCTGCGGCTGGACATCGAGGCCGAGGTCGGCTTCGTGGTCGGCACCCCGAGCCCGCAGGGCTCCTCGGTGTCCACTGTGGACTTCGAGCGGACGGTGTTCGGCGCGGTCCTGGTGAACGACTGGTCGGCGCGCGACATCCAGGCATTCGAGTACGTGCCGCTCGGCCCGTTCCTCGGCAAGTCGTTCGCCACCAGCATCTCGCCCTGGGTGGTACCGCTGGAGGCGCTCGCCGCCGCCCGGGTGCCGGCGCCCGCGCAGGACCCGGTCCCGGCCGACTACCTGCTGCCGGCGGGCAACGCGTACGACCTGTCGCTCGCGGTCGACTGGAACGGCAGCACGGTGTCGCGCCCGCCGTTCGCCGGCATGTACTGGACCGCCGCGCAGCAGCTCGCCCACCTCACCGTCAACGGCGCCAGCGTGCGCACCGGCGACCTGTACGCCTCCGGCACGGTGTCCGGGCCGCGCCCCGGCGGCAGCGGCTGCTTCCTGGAACTGACCTGGGGCGGCGCCGAGCCGGTCACCCTGGACGACGGCAGCGAGCGGGTGTTTCTGGCCGACGGCGACACCATCACGATCACCGGCACCGCACCGGGCGCCGACGGTACGACGATCGGCTTCGGCGAGGTGACCGGCACCATCCTGCCGGCCCGCGGCTGAGACCGGGACCGGACAGCCACCCCATGCGTTGACCGTCCTTTGCTCTGCTTCCTCATGGGAAGCAGGGGTGCTTCCTCATGGGAAGCAGAGCAAAGGGGGCCGCAAGCGGGTAGTCGGGCCGCGATCATCGAACTGTCCGCGTTGCTCTGATCACGCCACGTATCCTGCGGCTCGGGGGTGGTCGGATGGGGAGGCACCGCGCCGCGGAACCGGACGAGCCGGTCGCCGTCGAGGTCCCGGGCGTGGGCTCCCGCTGGGTGGTCCTCGCGCTGCTGTCGGCGTCGCTGCTGATCATCGCGATGGACGCGACGATCCTCAACGTCGCGCTGCCGGCGCTGGTCGACGACCTGCGCGCGAACTCGGTCGAGCAGCTCTGGATCGTCGACGGGTACGCGCTGGCGCTGTCCGGGCTGCTGGTCACCGCCGGCGCGATGGGCGACCGCACCGGTCGCCGCCGGGTACTGCTGATCGGGTACGGCATCTTCGGTGTCGCCTCGATCGGCGCGGTGATCTCGACCAACCCGGCCGAGCTGATCGCGAGCCGGGTCGGCCTCGGCATCGGCGGTGCCGCGATCATGCCGGCGACGCTGTCGATGCTGCGCCAGGTGTTCACCGACGCGCGCGAGCGGACGTTCGCGTTCGGCGTCTGGTCGGCGGTGTTCGGCGCCGGGATGGCGCTGGGCCCGCTGCTCGGCGGCTGGCTGCTGGAGCACTTCAGCTGGCACGCGGTCTTCCTGATCAACGTGCCGATCGCGATGGCCGCGATGGTGCTCGGTCGCTGGTTGCTGCCCGACTACCACCGGCCGGTGCCGGCCCGGTGGGACTGGGCCGGCGTGGTGCTGTCCATCCTCGCCATCGTCGGCATCGCCAACGCGATCAAGCTCGCCGGCAGGAACGGCCTGCACGACCCGGTCGTCTGGGTCTCGCTGATCGTCGCCGTCGTCTGCGGGTACGCGTTCCTCCGCAACTCGCTGCGCCGCCGGCACCCGCTGCTGGACGTACGGCTGTTCGCCCGGCGCGGTTTCACCGGCGCCGTGGCGGCCATCGCACTGGCCATGTTCGGCCTCGTCGGGCTGCTGTTCCTGGCCAGCCAGTGGTTCCAGTACGCGCACGGCGACAGCCCGCTGGAAGCCGGTGTGCACCTGCTGCCGTTGCCGCTCGCGCTGATCGCCGGCACCCTCGGCGCGCCGGCGCTGATCGCCCGGTTCGCCCCGCGGTCCGTGCTGACGCTGGCGCTGCTGGTCGTGGCGGTGGGGATGGCGGTGCCGTGGTTCGCCGCCCGTGCCGGCGACCTGACGTACCCACCGGTCGGTGCGTTCCTGGCGCTGACCGGGCTCGGCGCCGGTGCCGCGTCGACGATCGCGTCGGTACTGCTGATGGCGTCGTCGCCGGCCGAGCAGGCCGGCAGCGCCGCCGCGGTGGACGAGGTCAGCTACGAGCTGGGCGGGGCGTTCGGAGTGGCCGCGCTCGGCAGCCTCGCGGTCCGGCTCTACCGCGCGCACCTGCCGGCGCTGCCGGCCGAGCACGCCGGACCGGCCGCCGAGTCGGTCGGCGACGCGGCGCAGATCTCCACCGACCTGGGGCACCCGCCCGGCACGGGCGGGCCGCTGGCCGGTGCGTTCAGCGCGTTCGGCCGCGCGTTCGTCGACACGGCGCTGGTCTCGGCGGTGGTCCTGCTGCTCGCGGCGCTGGTCAGCCTGGTGTTGATCCCGCGCGACCTGCGCCCGGGCGGCGAGGACCGGGCGGCGCGGGAGACCCGTACCGGCCCGCCGCGCCGACCGGAGATCGACCGGCGTTGATCGGACGGGGCGAGAAGTTTCGCGGCTCGGGGATGCGCCGTTAACCGATTTATTCGTACTATCCGGACATGAGACTACATGCCCTGATGCTCCGCCGAGCCCTGGTGACCACCGTCGCCGGGCTCGCCGGGGTCTTCGCCCTCGGTACCGGGGTCGCCCAGGCCCAACCGGCCCACCCGGTACCGGCCCGCCACGTCGCCGCGGCGTCCGTCGCCGCGCCGGCCGACATCTCCGACTGCACGCTGGGCAGCCTCCCGGCACAGGCCACCGACACGGTGGACCTGATCCACTCCGGTGGGCCGTTCCCCTACCCGGACAACGACGGGGTGGTGTTCGACAACCGGGAGGGCGTGCTGCCCGCCGAGTCGTCCGGCTACTACCACGAGTACACCGTCATCACGCCCGGCTCGCCGAACCGCGGCACCCGGCGGATCGTCACCGGCGGCTCGCCGCTGACCGACCCGGCGCACTACTACTACACCGGCGACCACTACGAGACGTTCTGCGAGATCACCGACGCGAACGGGGGCGGGGGAGGCGGCGTACCGGCGTGCACCGACCTGCCGTCGCAGGTGCAGGACACCATCGGGCTGGTCGAGGCCGGCGGCCCGTTCCAGTACGAGCAGGACGGCACCGTGTACCAGAACCGGGAGGGCGTGCTGCCCGCCGAATCGGCCGGCTACTACCACCTGTACGTGGTGCCCACCCCCGGCGACTCCGGCACCGGTGACCGCCGGCTGATCAGCGGATCCGGCGGCGAGTACTACTACACCGGCGACGACTACGGCAGCTTCTGCCAGGTCCAGTCCTAGGGTCTGGCTGGACCGGCACCACGGAGACCGCGGCGCACCTACTGGCGTCGCGAACCGCCAACCCGGGGCGGGCACCGACGGTGCCCGCCCCGGATCAGTCCAGGTCGCGCTGCCGGCGAACCGGGCCGACCGCCAGTACCAGCGGGGTGGCGAAGGTGAACGCACAGATCACGGCGAGCGCGTCGCGGTTGCCGACGGCGCTGGCGACCAGACCGGCGACCAGCGCGCCGAGCGGGATCGCGCCCCACGAGACGAACCGCACCGTCGCCATCACCCGGGACAGCAGCTCCGGCGGGGTGACGGTCTGCCGGTGCGTACGGGTGAGCACGCTCAGCACCACCACACCGGCGGCGAAGCCGGCGTTGCCGGCGGCGAACACCAGCAACCCCCAGCCGCTGCGGGCCAGCGGCATCAGCAGCGCGAGTACCGCGGCGACGGTGCCGGCCAGCAGCAACGCCCGGGCGGAGCCGAGCCGGCGGGCGATCCGCGGCGTCAGCGCGGCACCGACCAGGCTGCCCACCCCCTCGGTCGCCATCAGCACGCCGACCAGGCCGGGCGCCGCGCCGAGGGTACGGACCAGGAACACCGGGGTGAGGGTGAGCAGCGCGCCGCAGACGAAGTTGACCAGCGTCGCGGCGGCGACGCAGGAGCGCATCAGCCGGTGCCGGGCGACGTACCGGAGGCCGTCGGCGATCATCCGCAGCGGCGAACCGGTGGGCGCGTCGCCGGTACGGCGGGGGCGGGGCAGGCCGGCCAGCATGATCGCCGAGACCAGGTAGCTGACCACGTCGAACAGCAGGCTCGCGACCGCGCCGACCGCCTGCACCAGTACGCCACCGAGCGACGGGCCGGACAGCTGGGTCACCGCGTGGGTACCGGAGGTGAGGCTGTTGCGGCCGGTCAGCTGATCGGCCGGGACGATCGCGGGCAGCAGCGTCGAGTTGCCGACGAAGAACACCACGCTGGCCAGCCCGACGACGAGTGCGACCACCACCAGCTGCGGCAGGCGCAGCAAGCCGAGGGCGGCGGCAGCCGGGATGGACAGCAGCGCGAGCGCTCGTAGCAGGTCCATGGCCACCTGGGTTCCGCGCAGCGGCAGCCGGGCGACGAGCACGCCGGCCGGCAGCCCGATCAGCAGCCAGGACACGTACGAGGCGGCCGCGATCAGGCTGACCTGGAACGTCGTGGCGTTCAGGGTGGCGACCGCGAGCAGCGGCAGGGCCACCGCGGTGACCGCGTCGCCGACGTTGCTGATCGTCGACGCGGTCCAGTACCGCCAGAACGCGCCGGTCGCGGCGCGCCGGTCGAGCGTCGTCACGCGTATCCTCCGAGGCAGTCAGTTCCTAATGGGAACTGACTATAATGGCGAGGGCGGGACGGCGAAAGCAGGGGAGAGATGCGCTACACGGACCTGGCCGACGCCGACTGTTCGATCGCCCAGGCGCTCGGCGTCGTCGGCGACTGGTGGACGCTGCTGGTGGTGCGCGACGTGGCCGGCGGCCTGCACCGCTTCGACGCGCTGGCCGCCGAACTCGGCGTCAGCCGCAAGGTGCTGGCGCAGCGGCTCGCCACCCTGGTCGAGCACGGCGTGCTCGACCGCCGCCGCTACCAGGACCACCCGCCGCGGTACGAGTACCACCTGTCCGACGCCGGCCGCGGCCTGCTGCCGGTGCTGATCGCCCTGCAGGACTGGGGATCCCGGTACGTCAGCGGGGACGGCACGCTGCGCGCCACCGGCGTCGAGGGCTCCGCCGAGGTGCGCGCCGCCCGCGCCCTGGTCGGTACCCGGATCCCGCCGGTGCTGCTCGGCCGCGGCACCGGCGCCGTCGACCCGGTCGCCGACACCCCGCGTACCGTCCTGTTCTGCTTCCCCGGCGCGTACCGGCCGGGCGTGCAGGGCTACCCGCCGGGCTGGGGCGACATCCCCGGCGCGGCCGGCTGCACCCTGGAGTCCCGCACCTACCAGGCCCGGGCGGCCGACTTCGCCGCCGCGGGCGCGAGCGTACGGGGGATCAGCACGCAGCGGCCGGACCAGCTCGACGCGTTCGCCGAGCACGAGGGGATCCGGTTCCCGCTGCTGTCCGATGCCGACCTCGCGCTCACCGCCGCGCTGCGGCTGCCGACGTTCCGGGCCGCCGGCGTCGACCGGCTCAAGCGGCTGACCCTGGTGGTCGACGCCGACCGGGTGGTGCGCGCGGTGGACTACCCGATCACCGACCCGACCGGCTCGGTCGACGACGCGCTCCGCCTCGTCGACTCCGGCTGACCGCACCGCACCACGACGGCGGTACGACCGCCGGTCGTGGCGACCGCACCGGGCCGGCGGTGCTCAGCCGGTGGTGCCTCGGGCGGCGGCGAGGAACGCGTCGTTCTCCTCCGGCGTGCCGATCGTGACGCGGACCCCCTCCGGGAACGGGCGGACGATCACGCCGTGGCTCTCGCACTGCTTGCCGAAGCCGATCGGGTCGGCCACCGGCAGCCAGAAGAAGTTCGCCTGCGACGCCGGGGTGCCCGGGACCAGCGCGCGCAGCTGCGGCAGCAGCCGGTCCCGCTCGGCCAGGACCAGGTCGACCCGGCGGCGCATCTCGTCGGCCGCGTGCAGCGCCGCGATCGCGGCCGCCTGGGCGAGCATGTTCGTCGCGAACGGGGTGAGCACGGTGCGCAGCGTGTTCGCCACCTCCGGCGAGGCGACCAGCCAGCCGCAGCGCAGCCCGGCCAGCCCCCACGCCTTGGACATCGTCCGCAGCACCACCACGTTGGGCCGGTCGGCGAACTCGACCAGCCCGTCCGGCACCTCCTCGTCGGTGATGAACTCCCGGTACGCTTCGTCCAGCACCACCAGCACGTCGTCCGGCACCGCGTCCAGGAACCGGGTCAGCTCGGCCCGGTGCAGCGCCGTCCCGGTCGGGTTGTTCGGGTTGCACACCAGTACGAGCCGGGTCGCCGGGGTGATCGCGGCGAGCATCGCGTCCAGGTCGTGCCCGTGCCCGGCCGACGTGCTTCCTCCCGCGGAGGCCGTCGCTGGCAGCTTGTTCGGTACCTGCACCGAGCGGGCGCCGGCGCCGAGCACGACCAGCGGGTACGCCTCGAACGAGCGCCACGAGTAGACGATCTCGTCGCCCGGTTGGCAGGTCGACTTGCACAGCAGGTCCAGCAGCCCGACCGAGCCGCAGCCGGTGACGATCCGGTCCGGCGTCACCTCGTACCGCTGGGCCAACTCGTCGCGCAGCGCGATCACCGCGGCGTCCGGGTACCGATTGACCTCGGTCATCGCGGCGGTGATGGCCTCGGGGACGCCGGGCAGCGGGCCGTACGGCACCTCGTTGGAGGCGAGCTTGATCGCGGCCGGGATACCCAGCTCGCGGGCGAGGTCGGCCGGACTGCGGCCCGGCACGTACGGCGGGAGCGCGGCCAGGTCCGGTCGGGTCAGGGGACGACGATCGCTCTCACTCATGAGACGTCCTTCCGTCGTTGGCCGGCCCGTCCGCGGGCGGCGGCAGGTCGGCGGGCCGGGCCGACACCACGATGGTGCGGGCCGACTTGTCGTGGATGCACTGCGCGAGCGGCTTGTCCCAGGTGCACCAGAGCACGTCGATCAGCTGCACCGGGGCGCAGCACGGGAAGAACAGGTTCGGGATCGCCATCACCGCCCAGCGGCGGAACGACGATCCGAAGTCGGCCGGTGCGCCGTCCAGCCGGACCACCTTGATGCCCAGCAGCCGCTTGCCGAACGTCTGCCCGTTGCGCGCGGTACCGATCACCTCGTAGGCGAACCAGAGCACCAGCGAGATCGCGATCATCGCGTAGAGCAGGGTGGTCAGCTGCGGGTCGTTCGGCACCTCGGTCTGCGGGTTGACCATGGCCTCCCGCACGTACGGCATCAGTGCGGCGATGTACTTGTAGCCGAGCCAGGCGTTCGCCACGATGCTGAGCGCCCCGACGATGGCCACGTCGATCAGCCGGGCGCCGAGCCGGCGCTCCAGCGACGCCGACACGAAGCCGGCCGGCATCGTCGGCTTCGGCAGCGCCCGCAGCACGGCGCCGGGGCGCAGCAGCTCCGGCGGCACCTGCTGACCGGCACCGGTCGTGGCGGGATGCGGCACCTCGGCGCCGGTCCAACCCGGATGTACCTGCGGGGTCTCCGGGACGGGTGGCGGCGGTGGCGGTGGCTGGGGCGGGGTCGCCGGCGGCGTGGCGTCGGCCGGCAGCGGGTCGCCGAGCCACTGCTCGCCATCCCAGTAGCGCTGCGTCTCCGGCGCCGCCGGATCCTTGTACCACCCGGGGGAGATCGACTTAGCCATGCCGAGTCACCGCGGCACTCGAACCGGGGTGGGGACCGGACGCACGGTACCCGTGATTCGCGCGCTGACGATTCGCTCGCTGACGCTCGCTCATGCACCTTCCTCGACGACCACCGTGCCGACGCGGGCCCGCGAGACCGCTGCCGGTGGGCGCGACCACGCACGGTGGAGGGCCCGGCGAAAGCTGACAGAGCAAGGTTACGGGTAGCAGCAACCGGAACGACCGCCCCCGCCCCCGGGGCCCGGCCGTGGCACCGGCGCGGGCCGCGACGTCGTTGGCGCGGCCCGCGCCGGAAGAACGCGGCGCGCGGGCTACAGGTTGCCGCGGCGCTCCTGCTCGCGCTCGATCGCCTCGAACAGCGCCTTGAAGTTGCCCTTTCCGAAGCCCATCGAGCCGTGCCGCTCGATCAGCTCGAAGAACACCGTCGGCCGGTCCTGCAGCGGCGCGGTGAAGATCTGCAGCAGGTAGCCGTCCTCGTCCCGGTCGACCAGGATGCCGCGGTCCTGCAACTCGGAGATCGGCACCCGGACGGTGCCGATCCGGGCGCGCAGCTCGGCGTCGGAGTAGTACGAGTCCGGGGTCTTGAGGAACTCGACGCCGGCGGCGCGCATCGCGTCGAAGCTCGCGATGATGTCGTTCGTGGCGATCGCGATGTGCTGCGCGCCCGCCCCGCCGTAGAACTCGAGATATTCGTCGATCTGCGACTTGCGCTTGGACACGGCCGGCTCGTTGAGCGGGAACTTCACCTTCCGGGTGCCGGAGGCGACCACCTTGCTCATCAACGCGGAGTACTCGGTGGCGATGTCGTCGCCGATGAACTCCTGCATGTTGGTGAAGCCCATGACCTTCTTGTACCAGTCGACCCAGTAGTCCATCTTGCCCAGCTCGACGTTCCCGACGACGTGGTCGATGGCCTGGAAGAACCGCTTGGGCTGCAGCCCGGCGTCGATCAGCTGCTGCCGGTTCACCATCGGCTCGCGGGCGACGAACCCGGGCAGGAACGGCCCGTCGTACGCCGACCGGTCGATCAGCGTGTGCCGGGTCTCGCCGTACGTGGCGATCGCGGCGACGCGCACCGTGCCGTGCTCGTCGGTCAGGTCGTGCGGCTCGTCGAGCCCGACCGCACCCTGCGCGACCGCGTGCGCGTAGTTGGCGTCCACGTCCGGTACCTCGAGGGCCAGGTCGACGATGCCGTCACCGTGCTTGGCCCAGGACTCGCCCACCGCGGTACCCGCGTGCACCTCACCGGTGATCACGAACCGGGCCGAGCCGGACGTCAGCACGTACTCGGCCAGGTCGCGCTGGCCCTGCTCGGGGCCGCGGTAGGCGACCACGGTCATGCCCATCGCGGACGAGTAGTAGTGCGCCGCCTGCTTGGCGTTGCCGACATAGAACCGGACGTGGTCGAGCCCCTTGACCGGGAACGGGTCGGCGCTGATGTCGTGCTCGACCGCACCGATCAGGGTGGCCTCGTCGATCTGCTCGGCCGGACGGTCCATGGCGGTGGTCATGGTGCGCCTCCCAGGCTGTCGTACCGGTTGGATGCGGGCAGCATCGTGCAGCCGGCCACCGTTGGGCAATAGTGCGCGAGAATGCTGGTCAGGTTGCTCCACAAGCCGGTCACGGGCGGTGAGACAGTGCGCAACGTGTACAGCGAAACGGGACATTCACTGGACAGCCTGGATGTCCGGTTGCTGTCCCTGCTGACCGCGGAGCCCCGCATCGGCGTCCTGGAGTGCTCCCGCCGGCTCGGCGTCGCCCGCGGCACCGTGCAGGCCCGCCTCGACCGGCTGACCTCCCGCGGCGTGATCCGCGGGTACGGGCCGAGCATCGACCCGGTGGCCCTGGGCTACCCGGTGACCGGCTTCCTGACCCTGGAGATCCGGCAGGAGCGCGGGCATCGCGCGGTGGCCCGGCACCTCGGCTCGATCCCGGAGGTACTGGAGGCGCACACCATCACCGGCGCCGGCGACATGATGTGCCGGGTGGTGGCCCGCTCCAACGCCGACCTGCAGCGCGTCATCGACCTGATCCTCGGGTACGACGGGGTGGTGCGCTGCTCCACGATCATCGCCCTGGACGAGCAGATCCCCTACCGCGTCCTCCCCCTCGTCACCGAAGCCGCCACGAAATCGAGCTGATACCGCGCGGTATCACGCGGTACCATCGACTCATGGCGATGACGTTGCGACTCACCGACGAAGAGACCAAGCAGTTGCAGGATGCTGCCGAGCGGGAGCACCTCTCGATGCAGGAGGTTGCCCGGCGGGCGATCCGCGAGTACGTCTCCCGCCGCACGCAGACGCGCGACGCGGCGTTGGCACGGATCGTCTCCGAGGACGCGGAACTGCTCGACCGGCTCGCGCAGTGACCGACTACCTCGATCTCGCGGACCTGATCGCGGCCGCTCGCGCCTACCTCGGACGCGAACCCGAGGTGCGCGACTGGGGTCTGCTGGAGTCGGCGCTTGCCCGCCCCCGGGCCACTGTGTTCGGCGACGACGCGTACCCGCAGTTGCGCCAGAAGGCTGCGGCGTTGCTGCACTCGCTGGCGCGCAACCATGCGCTGATCGACGGAAACAAGCGACTCGCCTGGGTGTCCACCCGACTGTTCCTGATACTCAACGGCGCGGATGTCCGGGCGCCCAGCGTCGACGAGGGAGAGCGGCTCGTCGTGGCGATCGCGGCCGGTGAACTCGACGTCGAGAAGATCGCCGCGACGCTGTCGACCTGGGCGGTCCAGCCCGGCTGACCGAGGATTTCAACCTTTCCGTGCTCGTCAACCAAGGTTGACACCGTGGCCGTGTCAACGTAAGTTGACGGTATGGCTACTGGAGTGCAGCTGGCCGAGGCGGCTGGCAGCAAGGACCCGGCGATCGGCCTCCGGGCGGTACGAGCGCTGCGCGAGCTCGCCGAGCGCCTGGAGGCGCTGCAGGTGGCCGCGGCGCGCGAGGCGGGCTGGTCCTGGGAGTCGATCGCGGTGCTGCTCGGGGTCAGCAGGCAGGCCGTGCACAAGAAACACGCCAAGGGTCGAAAGGATCGCTGACGATGTTCGAACGGTTCACCAAGGGCGCCCGCGCGGCCGTGGTCATGGCGCAGGAGGAGGCGCGGGCGTTGCGGCACGACCACGTCGGTACCGAGCACGTGCTGCTCGGCATCCTCGCCATCGACCGGGGCCCGGCCGCCGCCGCGCTCACCTCGCTCGGGGTCGCGTTCGAGCCGGCCCGGGTGTACGTGGCGGGGCTGGGACACGAGCACGACAACGCGCTGGACGCCGACGCGCTCGCCACCGTCGGCATCGACCTGGCCGAGGTCAGGCGGGCCGCCGAGGAGTCGTTCGGGCCGGGCGCGCTGGACCGGCCGACGAAGCCGTTCCAGGCCGGGCACATCCCGTTCGATCCGGCCGCGAAGAAGACGCTGGAGCTCGCCCTGCGGGAGGCGGTGCACCGGAAGGACACCGAGATCAACGACGGGCACATCCTGCTCGGCGTGATCCGGGCGGAGCCGAACCCGGCGACCGCGACGCTCCGGGCACTCGGCGTCGAACCCGACGCGGTACGCGAGGCGGTCGAGCGGGAAATGCCGCACCGGGCAGCGTGATCCTGCCCCTGCTGCGGTGGGTTCCCGAGCCGGGGCCGACCGCGCGGTACCGTCGCCGGGTGGAACAACTCGACCGGGGCAACGCCGCCCGCGGCTGGGTGGCGGACGCGGTGCGCAGGGTCGCCGCGGACGCCAACCGCAGCGCCGACACGCATCTGCTCGCCTTCCCGCTGCCGTTCGACTGGGGCATCGACCTGTACCTCAAGGACGAGTCGGTGCATCCGACCGGCTCGCTGAAGCACCGGCTGGCCCGGTCGCTGTTCCTGTACGGGCTGTGCAACGGCTGGATCACCGAGGGCACCACGATCGTGGAGGCCTCGTCCGGTTCCACCGCGGTCAGCGAGGCGTACTTCGCCCGCATGCTCGGGCTGCCGTTCGTCGCGGTGATCCCGGCGACCACCAGCCCGGAGAAGATCGAACTGATCGAGTTCGCCGGCGGCCGGTGCCACCTGGTCGAGGACGCCTCCCGGGTGTACGACGAGGCGCGCACGCTGGCCGGCAAGCTCGGCGGCCACTTCATGGACCAGTTCACCTACGCCGAGCGGGCCACCGATTGGCGCGGCAACAACAACATCGCCGAGTCGATCTTCGAACAGCTGGCGCTGGAACGACACCCGATCCCGGAGTGGATCGTGGTCGGCGCCGGCACCGGCGGCACGTCCGCGACCATCGGCCGGTTCCTCCGGTACCGGCAGCACCCGACACGGCTCGCCGTGGTCGACGTGGAGAACTCGGCGTTCTACCAGGGCTGGGTCGACGACGACGCGGAGCACACGGTGTGCGCCGGCTCCCGGATCGAGGGCATCGGCCGGCCCCGGGTCGAACCGTCGTTCCTGCCCGGCGTGGTCGACCGGATGATGCGGGTGCCGGACGCGGCCTCGATCGCCGCGATGCGCGCGGCGGCCACGCTGCTCGGGCGGCGCGTCGGCGGCTCCACCGGTACCAACCTGTGCGGGGCGTTCGCGCTGATCGCCGAGCTGCGCGCGGCCGGCCGGACCGGCAGCGTGGTGACGCTGCTGTGCGACTCCGGCGACCGCTACGCCGGCACGTACTACGACGACGACTGGCTGGCCGCGCAGCACCTGGACCCGGCACCGTACCTCGCCACCGTGGAACGCTTCCTCGCCACCGGCCACTGGCGCGAACCCTGACCCACGCACCGCCCGCGCCACGGGGGCAACGCGACGTCACCCGATGATCGACGGTGTGCGGTCTCAGACGACCCGGTCGGCCAGGCCGGGGTAGTGGCGGACCAGCCCGTCCGGGTCGACCGTCAGCTCCGCGGCGAACGACCCGGACTGGTAGCGCACCTTGTCGTCGCCGATCGCCCGGTAGGTCTGCTCGCTCGGCAGTACGGTCAGCTCGGGCAGCAGCACCCAGGCCGCGGTGATCGTGTGCGGCACCGTGTCCGGCTCGTGCAGCAGCCCGAGCCGGCGCAGCGGCAGCATCGTGGTGAGTGGCGAGAACTGCAGGTCGACGTCGGTGGCCGGGGACAGCTCCTCCGGCAGCTCGGCGCCGGGCAGCGCCGCACCGGGCCGCCCGGCCCGGGCGAGCAGCTGGTCCAGCCGGCCCGACTCGTTCGCGGTGACCCGCCACCGACCGGCGGCGCGTTCCAGGCGCACCCGGCGCCGCCAACCGGCCCCTTCGGCCTCCACCTCGAGCATCCGGGTCGCCCACGTCTCGTCGGTGAGCAGCTGGAACTGGCACACGTACGGCACCGGGTCGGCGCTGATGATCGTGCCGCGGGCACGCAGCCCCTGGCTGTCGTCGTACAGCACGTGCTCGGTGCCGGTGGTGTCCAGCCGCCGCCACAGCGCCGACCTGCCCAGCGTCGCCATCTCGCCTCCCGTGTCAGCCACCTGCCGCGGTCGAGTCGCGGCACCCCGCCCGGGGCGACTCCCGACCAGCCTGCCACGGTGCCGGCCGGTTCGACGGTCCACCGCTCGGCGTGTGCGCGGGTCAGGCCAGGATGACCCAGAGCGCCACGCCGATCAGTACCAGGAACACCACGCCGATCAGCAGAACCAGCATGGTGCGCCGGGTGGAGGTCTGCTGGTTCAGGTCGCCGGTGGCATCCGGCGGCGCGTTGCGCGGTCCGAGGATGCTGCCGGCCAGCGACCCGGTCGTCTCCAGCGGGTTCAGCGCGGGATAGCCGGGTGCCGCCGCACCGGGCGCACCCGCGGTGGTCGGTGGGCCGCCGGCGGGAGACGCACCCGCGGTGGTCGGTGGGCCGCCGGTGGGAGGCGCACCCGCGGTGGTCGGTGGGCCGCCGGCGGATGTCGGGGCACCGGCCGGATTCGACGCACCCGTGGTGGTCGGTGGGCCGCCGGCGGGTCCTGCCGCACCGGGTGCACCCACGGTCGGTTGGCCGGCGGAGCCGGTGCCGACCGGGGGGCCGAACGTGCCGGGTGCGGAGCGGTCGATGCCGCCGGGGCGGGCGGCGGCGCGGTCCGCGTCGGTCCACGGCCGGGGCGGCGGATCGGTCGCGTACCGCGGCTCACGTGCGCGATCGGATCCCGGCCGGGCGGCGTCGCCCGGTCCGGCGGTCTGCTCGGGCCAAGCGGCGTACCCGGATGCGGCGGCGCCGTGCCCGGGCGCGGCACCGGTGTACGGGTCCGGGGCCGGCCCCGGCTGCTGCCGGTGCGCGGCACCGGCGGGCTGGTCGTACTGCTGCTCGTGCCGACCCGGGGCGGCGGACCGGTACTCGTTCCGGTCGGGTGCCTGCGGGCGGTGTGCATCGGCCGCGGTGCGGTCGTGCTCGGCGGCGAGTTGGGCAGCGAAGCGTTGCGCGGGTGGCAGGCTGCCGGGCGGAGCCTCGGCCCCGTCACCCAGGAACGCGGGATTCTGCTGTCGGGGTGGGGCGCCCGGACCCCCCGGGCCGCCCCCACCGGTACCGCCACCCTCGCCGCCGTCCCGCCGCGCCTGCTCGCCGCCGGCCCGGTCCGAGCCGCGCCACCACGAACCGGCGTCCGGCGCGGCGCCGCTCGGCTCCGGCGGCGCCGAGTTGGGGTAGCGCGGATCGGCAGCGCCGTACGTACCGGGCTGGCCGCCGGCCGGCGGCTGCCCGCCGTACTGGCCGGGCGGGTACGCCTGGTCCTGCGGCGCCGCCGTCCCGCCGTACTGCCGGTCGGGCTGCTGCCCACCGCCGTAGACCCCGCCGTACTGCTGGTCGCCGGGCTGCTGGCCTGCACCGTACTGCTGGTCGCCGGGCCGGCCGCCGTGCTGGTCGTCCGGCGCACGGTACTGGCCCGCCTGGCTCGGTGGCGCGCCCGCCTGGCTCGCCGACCGGTACGGGCCGCCGCCCTGCGGCGCGCCGTACTGGCCCTGCTCGTGCGGGTCCGGCGCCCGGTAACCGCCCTGGTCCTGCGGCGCGGCGGCGAATCCGCTTTGGTCCTGCGGTGCGGGCGCGCCGTACGTGCCGCCGCCCTGCGGCGCGGCACCGTAGGCACCCTGGTCCGGCGGTGCGGCACCGTACGTCCCGCCGCCCTGCGGTGCGGCACCGTAGGCACCTTGGTCCGGCGGCGCGGCACCGTAGGCACCTTGGTCCGGCGGCGCGGCACCGTAGGCACCCTGGTCCTGTGGTGCCGTGCCGTACGTCCCGCCGTCCTGCGGCGCGGCACCGTACGTTCCCGAGCCGGCGTTCGACGGCCCCGCTTCGTAGGACCCGGCGCCCTGCGGTGCGGCACCGTACGGGTCGGCGGCGGTCGGCCCGCCGTACCGGTCCTGCTGCGGATTCTGGGACGGCTCGGCGGGGTTGCGCTGCGCCGGTGCGCCGGCCGGACCGGCACCGTTCGGGTCGGCCGGTGGCCAGCCGGGCTGCGCCGGCTGGGAGCCGCCCGCGGCGGCAGGGTCGCCGGCACCGGCCACGCCGTGCTCCCACCAGCCGTTGGCCCGCTGCGCGTCGGCACCGCCCTCCGCCGGCGTCGCCGCGGCGGGCTGTGCGGGGTTCGGCTCGCCGCCGGTGCCACCGTCCAGCAGCGCGGCGAGTTCGTCGGCGCTGATCCGGTTCGCGGCCGGCACCGTGGCCCGGCCCCGGGCGGCGACGACCGGCGGCACGTCGTCGCCCGGCCAGGGCGCGGCGGCCGGCGGCCAGGCGGCCGGCGGGCCGTCGTCGGCCGGCCGCGGCTCGTCGTCGCGCGCGTGCCGGGCCGCGCCGTCGCCGTACTCGACCGGTTCCGGCCTTGCCTGCCCGTAGCCGGCCTGCTCCGGTCGCGCCTGCTGGTAGCTGGGCTGTTCCGGCCGGGCCTGCTCGTAGCCAGACCGCTCCGGCCGGGCCTGCTCGTCACCGGGCTGCGCGTGCTCATGCCCGGCCTGCGCCTGCCCGTACTCGGGCTGCGCCGGCTGCTGGTGCCCGGGCGGCGGGCTCTGCTGGTACCCGGGCTGCTCGGGTGCGGCCGGCTCGGACCGCTGCTCGTGGCCGGATGCAGCGGCGGCCGGTTCGGCCGACGGAGCCGGCTCCTGCCAGGCGTCGGCGAACGCCGCCCACGGCGACCCGCCGTCCGCCGCCGGCGCGGCCGCGTCCGCTGGCGCGTACCGGTCGACCGGTTCCTGGCCGGGTACCGCGAAGCCGCCCGATGCGGTGCCGGCCGCCTCGCCCGGCACGGGGTGCCCCGCGCCGCCGTCGGCTGGTGCGTACCGATCGACCGGTTCCTGGCCGGGCATCGCGAAGCCGCCGCCACCGTCGGCCGGCGCGAACCGGTCCCCGGGTGCCTGCTCGGGCGTGCCGCCATCCGGCGCCGGCGCCTGCTCGCGCGGCGCGTAGCGGTCGA
The DNA here is from genome assembly GCF_018324685.1 of Actinocatenispora sera. NCBI lineage: Bacteria > Bacillati > Actinomycetota > Actinomycetes > Micromonosporales > Micromonosporaceae > Actinocatenispora > Actinocatenispora sera. Next base: position 1,982,930 of record NZ_AP023354.1, read on the forward strand.
CGGGCTCCTGCCCGGGTACGGCGAAGCCGCCCGGACCGTCCGCGGGCGCGTAGCGGTCGACGGGCTCCTGCCCGGGTACGGCGAAGCCGCCCGGCTGCGCTCCCTGGTCGGCCGGCGCGTACTGCGCGCTCTGGTCGGCCGGTGCGTACCGGTCGGCCGGCTCCTGGCCCGGCACCGCGAAGCTGCCCGCGCCGTCGGCCGGCGCGTACCGGTCCACGGGTTCCTGGCCGGGTACCGCGAAGTTGCCCGATGCGGTGCCGGCCGCCTCGCCCGGCGCCGGGTGCCCCGCGCCGCCGTCGGCCGGTGCGTACCGGTCGACCGGTTCCTGGCCGGGCATCGCGAAGCCGTCGGCCGGTCGGTCGGCGGACGCGTGCTCGGCCGGGGCCGGCTGTCCCCGGTCGCCGAACCAGTCGCGCTGGTCGTCGGCGGACTGGGCCTGCTCGGCCGGCTGGCTGTGCTGCCCGGCGGCCGGCTGCTCCGGCGGCGTCGGGTCGGACCACGCTGCCGGCTGGTCGGCGTTCGGCTGGCTGTCGCCGGCGGGCGCGGCGGCGGCCCACGGGTCCGGCGGCAGCTCGTCCGAGTCGTAACCGCCGAGGTCGGCCGGGGAATCGGGGGTCTCGGCCGGCACCGGCGCCGGCTCGTCCGGGCCGGGCGCGGCGCCGCCGACCCACACCGGCCCGTCCACCGGTGGCGGGGGCGGCTGGTACGGCTCGGGCAGCGCGGCGGCCTCGTCCACCTGCGGCTCGCCCCAGCCGGGCGGCGGTTCCGGCGGCTCGCCGTCCGCGCCGGGCTGCTGTCCCGGCTGGTCGCCGGCGTGCCGGCCGGCCTCGCCGGGGTACCGATCGGCCGGCGCGGCGTCGCCCGGCTCGGGCTGACCGCCCCAGCTCGACGCGGCCGGCTCGGCGGCCGGCGGTTCGCCCCACGACGTGCCCGCGCCGGGCTGACCGCCGGGCTGGGCCGGCGGTTCGCCCCAGGCGTCGGCGGAGCCACCGGGCTGCGCCGGCGGTTCGCCCCACGCGTCGGCCGGGCCGCCGGACTGGGCTGGCGGTTCGCGCCACGCGTCGGTCGGGCCGCCGGACTGGGCAGGCGATTCGCCCCGGGCATCCGGCTGTTCGCCCCAGGCCGGGGCTGCGGGGGCCGGTGGCGCACCCCACGGCGTGGACTCCGGCGGGATCTCCCGGCCGGCGGGCTGCTGCGGGTCGCCCCAAGGGTTGCTGCCCGCCGCGGGCGGCTCGCCCCACGGACCGTTGCCCGTCGGTGCCTGCGACTCGCCCCACGGACCGTTGCCCGTCGGTGCCTGCGACTCGCCCCACGGACCGTTGCCCGTCGGTGCCGGCGGCTCGCCCCACGGCCCACCAGCGGGAGCGCCCGGCTGGCCGGCGGGCGGCCAGGACGGCGGTTGCGCCGAGCCGGCGGGCGCCCGGTACTGGCCGGCAGCCGGTGGCTGGTCGACCGGCGTGCCGCAGCGCGGGCAGATGCCCACGGCCGGTGGCACGCGCTCACCGCACGTCGAACACGTCCGGTCTTCCATCGAGCCCTCCCAAGGCTTCCGGCAAACGCTCCGTTTCACGGTGCCATATCGCCGCGATCAGGCCCACGCTGCGCATGGCCCGTCGAAGGGAACGTCACGCTGCCCGGTCACCATCGACCCGGCCCCGTGAGCCTACGAGGCATCGGCGGCGCTCATTTGACAGGGACCACCCAGTTTGCCCACATCATGGGACCCGGCCGACCTCCCGCACGGACCGTACCGGTCGGGTACCGGCATGCAGTGTCCGGTGCGTTCAACGGTGGGGTGATTCAGCAGGTCGGCGACGGGCTCGCGGACCCCGACGGGCTGGGGCTCGGGCTGGGGCTGGGCGAACCGGAGCCGGACGGCGAGGGACTCGCCGAACAGCTGGGCGACGGGGAGGTGCCGTCCCCGTCGCCACCGGACGGCGAGGTGGACGGCGACGTGGACCCCGACGGCGAGGTCGACGGGCCGCCGGGGGTCGCCCCGGTGGAGCCGGACGGCGACGGGCTCGGCGAGGTACCCGACGGGGACGGGCCGGGGGAGGCCGGCGGCTTGGGCTTGGTCGGCTTCTTCTTCACCGCCGGCACCACCCGGGTGGCGCCGTAGAAGCCGCCCAGCGACAGCGGCACGACCTGCACCGGGATACCGAACGTCGGCGCCTGCACGATCTTCCCGTGCCCGACGTACATCGCGACGTGGTAGATCGAGGTGGACACCCCGGGGGTGTTGCCGTAGAAGACGAGGTCACCGGGCAGCAGCTTGGACAGCGGCACCGGCGAGCCGGCGGTCGCCCGGTACTGCTGGTCGGCGATGCGGGGCAGCGCCACCCCGGCATGCTGGTACGAGTCGAGCACCAGGCCGGAGCAGTCGTAGGCGTTCGGCCCCTCGGCCCCCCACACGTACGGCTTGCCGACCTGGTGCACCGCGAACCTGACCGCGGCGAGCGCCTTCGCGTTGGCCTGCATCCCGTCGACCGCGCCACCGATGGTGCCCCGGTACTGCTGGGCGGCCTGCTGCTGTTGCTGCTGCAGGGTCGACAGCGAGGCGTTGTTCTGGTCCTGCAGCTTCTTCAGGTCGGCCTTGGCCTGATCGAGCTGCTTGCGCAGCGACGCGTACCGGTCCTTGTCGGTGCGCTGGTCCTTCAGCGCCTTCTGGTAGGCCGCGTCGGCCGCCGCGTACAGCTTCTTGGCCTGCCGGTACGACGCGCCGGCCGAGCTGCCCTGCACGGTGCCGGGCTCGGCCAGCCACGGCGCGAGCTTCGCGAGCTGGCGGTACTCCCGGGCGGACGGGTCGAGGTGCCGCGGGATCTTCGCCGCGCTGCGGTACGCCTTGCTGCCGTTGTCGCCGGCCCGGCCCTGGAAGTAGTTCATCTCCTCCCGGGCCACGTCGAGGTTGCGCTTCGCCGCGTCCACGTTCGACTGGGCGGTGTCGATCTGGTCCTGCGCCTGCTTGGCCTGCTCGGCGAGGGTCTGCACCTTGACCGTCTGGGTGGCGATGCGGCTGCTCAGCGGCCCGGTCGGGTCGGTACCCGCGGCGGGCCGGCCGGTGCTGCCGGGCGTGCTGCCGGTGCTGGGGGGGACCACCGGGCCGCCGGTCTGCGGGCTGGCGCCGGCGTCCGGTGGTGCGGCCGGCGCGCCGCTGGTGCCGCCGTCCACGGCGGAGGCGCCGGTGGCGTTCGGCGCGGCGGAGGCGGTGCTGGGGCCGGTCGCGGCAGCGGTGCCGCCGGCGAACAGGATGACCGCGGCCAGACCGGCGGCCGCCAACCACGGTCGCCGTCGCATCCTGCGGTCTGTCCGCCGTGCCGCTTTCCGCATGTCACCATCCCGCATCACGGTCGCCGGGCCCGATCGCCGCGGCCAAGCTGCGCGCCGCGGCCGCCGTTGTCGACTTCGACCGCAGACCCTGATGAACCTCGCCAAGGCGGTCACCACGGTACGGCACCCACCGCGAACCTTCCACCGATCACCGGTCACAAAAGCCTGTGAGCAGGAGGTGCCGTGCGGACGTCCGAGGGGGGTGCCCGATCCACCGCGACCGGGCTCGTAGGCTCGTCGGTACGAGTCGCAGACGGTGCCGGCGCAGGTCGGTGGCGGGGAGAGGAGTTGCGCCATGGCGGCGCCAGAACTGTCGGTACGCGCCGACATCGAGGCCAGGCTGGCCGCCGGTGCCCGGCTGACCGCCGAGGACGGGGTCGCACTGCTCGGCGGCGACGACCTGTCCTGGCTCGGCGGCCTCGCGCACGCCCGCCGCACGGCCACCGCCGGCGCGGTCACCAGCTTCCTGCCGGTCACCGATCCGGCCGCGACGCCGCACGTGCTGACCTGGCAGTACGCCTCGGGTCAGCCGGCCGCCGACCGGGTCGCCGAGCTGCTCGCGTTGCGGGACGAGCCGGCCCGGGTGTTCGCGCCGGTACGCGCCGCGGCCGGGCCGGACGGGCACCAGGTGTCGCCGGCGGAGATCCTCAAGCTGTTCGCGGTGTGCCGGCTGCTGTTCGACCAGACCGTCACGATCGGGTGCGACCTGGCCAGTCACCCGGAGTCGACGGCGCAGTTGCTGCTCGACTTCGGCGTCGCCGACCTGCTGGTCCCGGCCGACGGCTTCGACCCGCAGCACGTCGCCGAGCTGATCTGGGACGCCAACGGCACCCCGGTGCACCGCGCCCCCGATTTCACCACCGTCCACGACTACGGCCCGGCCACCCCACCGGCCGCCCGCCGCGCCCAGCCCCAGTCCGTCTTCACCTGACCCCCGACGCCGCCGAGCCCGTCCCGACGCTCCGAAGCGAGCCGGGCGGGGTCAGGATCTCGTCTCTGGTTCCCCGGTAGGGGGTTGTCAAGGGGGCGGCGCGCCCGAGCTGGGTTCCCCGCCCCCTGATCGGCAACGCGGATCAGTGGTGCAGGTTGGAGAACTCCTGGCGAACGATCCCACCCAGGATCGCGCACCAGGTCGTGGTGTCGGCGAGCCCGTTCGGCGGCAGCCCGTGCAGCCGCTGCATCTGGCGTACCGCCTGCCGGGTGGCGCCGTCGTAGGTGCCGTCGACGGTCACGTCGTAGCCCTTGTGCGCGAGGATGCTCTGCGCCGCCTTCACCGCGTCGCCGGTGGCGTGCGGCAGCAGCCGGGGTGCGAGCGCCTCCCAGGTCGGCTGGGTGACGGTACCGTCGCTGGCCACCTCGAAGCCGTGCTTGGCCTGGAAGTCCTGCACCGCGGCGAGCGTCGCGGCGTCGAACGCGGCGTTCGGCGTCACCGTGTCGTACCCGTTCGCGACGAGCAGGTACTGCAGGGTGGTCACGGTCGAGCCGGCGGACGAGGTGAAGATGTCCGGCCAGGTGCGGGCCGGCACGTCGGCCAGGCGTTCGCCGCAGGCGGCGGCGACCTCGCGGCGCAGCGTCGGGAACTCGCGGTAGAAGGCGATGCCGGGGCAGTCGGTGTTGTTCCAGTCCCAGTGGCCGAAGATGTTCCACGCGTGGATGCCGTACTGCTGGCAGATGGTGGTGCAGAGCCGGACGAGCGAGGCGAACTGCTTCACCGTCGGGGTCTCGGTGATGTAGGTGCCCTCGTTCTCGATGCCGATCGACTGGGTGTTCTCGCCGACGCAGTGCGCGCCCTGCACCTGCTGGGTGCCGAGTTCCAGCGACGGCAGCGACTCGTGCCGGCCCTCCAGCACGTACCCGCCGCGGCTGACGGTGAAGTGCTGGCCGGTGTCGGCCCAGCCGTTGTGGTCCATGTGCAGGTCCTGGCAGTCGCGCGCCAGCTGCTTGGCATGTTCCTCGGAGTAGTCGGTGACGTTCGGGAACGCCATGTGGTGCACCACGATCTTGCGGGTGGTGCCGTACCGGATGGTCAGGTCGCTGTCCGGGACGAACCGGGCGTCCCAGCCGGCGCAGTCGATGATCCACGGGATCTTGGTGGTGGGCGCCGCGGCGTCGGCGGCGGTGGCGCTGGAGTCGGCGAGCGCGGCGTCGGCGCCGGCGAGCAGTCCGAGGCCGGCGGCGCCGGCGACGGCCGCGCCACCGACGCCGGTACGGACGACGGTGCGGCGGCTGATGCCGTGCTGGGGTGGGGTCATGTGGGGTCCCTTCCGGCTATGGCAGAGATATGCGGGAAGTGGTGCCGACACCGGAGAATATTGTCAATCGGGGCCGCGGCGACCCCCGTGCGGACACCCACCCCCGAATCGTGACCTGCCGCCTCCCAGATCACCGCAGTTCGGACGGTCGGAACCGCTGCGCGGCGTTCCAGGCGGCCTGTTGCTCGCCGGCGCGGCGCCACAGGGTGGCCAGGTCGGCCGGCGGCAGCGGGGGCAGCCCGAACTCGTCGGCCAGGACCGCGGCGAACTCGTCCACGTCGGTCAGCTCGCGGGTGTCCCCGGCCGGCGCGAGGAACCCGTCGCCGAAGCCGACGTCGGCCAGCATCGGCCCGCGCTCGGTGCCGACCAGCAGGGCGAGATGGTTGCCCCAGGCGGATTCGCCGTCCCGGAGCCGGTTGACCGCGGCGCGAACGAGCCGGACCGAGAATCCCAGCTCGCGCAGCAGCAGCCCGAACGCGCCGTTCAGCTCGAAACAGAAACCGCCGTGGCGCTCCTCGACCACGCGGCGGAACAGCGCGTCGCGGGTCAGCGCCGGCACCCGCCCCAGCTGGATGCCGAGGTTCTCGTACGGCACCGTCGCGAGATGCGCGCGGTGCAGCGCCGCGAGGGTGTCGGAATCGGCCCGCACCGGGCCGGCATGCCCGATCCGCCGCAGGTACTCGGTTGCCTCGGTCACGGCGCGATCATGCCCGACCGGTACGACGGCCGACGGGGGTGCCGGGCGGCCCGCGTACCCTCGGTCAGGGGCTGGTGAGGTGCGGACCGTGCAGCAGGCCCGACAGCTGTCGGCGAGGGCAGGAGTGCGATGGAGCGGGCGAAGTTTCCGCGCCGCGATCCGGACGGCCGGGTGGCGCGGTTCGGCGACCTGATCGCCGCCGCGGTCGTCTGGCTGGTGGTGGCGTTCCTGGCGCTGACCGTCATCGACGTGCTCAGCTCGCTGGTGGGGGTCGGCGACGTGGGCTCGTCCCGCGGCTGGCTGATCGCGATCCTGGCGCTCTGGCTGTACGTCGAGGACTTCCGGGCCTGGCGCGGGGTGCGTTCCCGGCTCGGCATCATGCTGATCGCGCTGCTGCTCGCGATCCTGGTCGGCGGCGCCGCCGGGTACGGGCTGGCCTACCTGGCGTCGGGGCTGCCGGCGCTGGTCACCGGCTCGGTCGGGGCCGCGGTCGGCGTCCTGGTCTACGCGCCGATCTGGTTCTACGGCATTCGTTTCGTGGAGTGAGGGAGACACGACGGTGAGCCCTGCGGTGAAGTACACGCTCGGGCGGATCGGGTTGTTCGTCGTCATCGGTGCCGTGGTGTATCCGTTCGGGCTCAACCTGTTCGTCACGCTGATGATCGCGCTGGTCGTCTCGATGCCGCTGTCCTACTTCGCGCTGCGCAAGTGGCGGGAGCAGATGGCCGAGCGCATCGACGGCTCGGTGCAGCGGCGCAAGGAGGAGAAGCAGCGGCTGCGCGCCGCGCTCTCCGGCGACGACGAGAACGACGACAAGTAGGCCCGAACGCCGGCCGGCGCCAGCGTGATTGACCGTCGGCCCGCCGGTCGCCGCGTGGGGGAACGCGACGCCCGACGGGCCGGACGCTCGGGTGCGTACCCGAGAGGCCGGTGGCGGCGTCCGGGCGAGACGCCGCAGCCGGTGGCGGTTGCCGGTCAGCCCCAGTTGGGGTTGTGCCGGTCGGTGGGCTTCGGCCACGGCAGGTGCGAGGCCTTGTACAGGTAGGCGACGCCGCCGGAACCGCTGCCGGTGCCGCCGCTGGTCAGGTGGCGCTTGGTGCGCAGCCAGATCGTCTCGAACTGGTGCCGCTTGTACACGTGCCGCACCTTGCTGTCGTCCGCCGACGCCGGGTCGTTGACGATCACGTCGCCGTCGTCGGTGAAGCCGACGATCACCAGCAGGTGGCCGGAGGTGTTGTAGCCGGCGCCGTCGAGCTCGGTGGCGTAGAACGACACCGAGCAGACCACCGGGATGCCGCTCGCGACCAGCCGCTCCGCCTCGTTCAGCGAGCGGATCTGGGTGACGATGCAGTCCAGCCCGCCGTACGTCGCCGCGTACGCGGCGTTGAACGGCCAGTTCCCGCAGCCCTCGTACTGGTAGTCGTAGGTGTACCGGGCCGAGTAGTCGACCTGCGGATCGGCGTAGCTCGGGTCGACCCACGCCAGCTGCCGGGCGGTCGGGTCCTTGCCCCAGCGGTACAGGACCATCGTGGTCGAGGTCGGGCTGCACCAGGCCTCGCCGCCGTTGTCGTACTCCGGGTACTGGCCGGCGTGGATGTCCTGCGAGAACGTCGGGACGTCGATCTCCACGCCGTGCTTGAGGCCGAAGGTCGACACCGGCACGTCGAACCGGGCCGGGATGGTGGACGCGAACGCGCCCAGCCGGTACACCAGCGGGGTCGCGTGGCTGCCCTTCGGCCGATACAGCGTGAGCCGCAGCTGGTAGTCGGTGAGCAGCACGCCGTTCGCGGCGTCGTCCGAGTCGACCGCGAACGTGTCGGTGTACACGCCGGACCACTCGTCGCCCTGGCCGTCCAGCGAGGTACGGCGGATGTCGGCGTCGCTGTCGCCGGCCGTCCAGCGCCCCATCACGTACCACGGGGTCTTGTTGCCGGTGGTGTAGCTGCCCTGCATCTCGATCTGGATCCAGGTGCCTTCCGGGGTGTCGGCGTTCCACGACGCGACGAGCTCGGTGGCGCCGAAGTCGAGCTTGTACACCGGCGAGGTCCACGTCGCGTACTCGTACTCGCGGGTGGTGCTGGTGTGCGGGTCGGTGTAGCTGGTGGTGCCGACCGGACGTGCGATCACCACGCCGGGCCGGCGACCCGGCCACGCCACGGTGCCGTCGTTGTGGCCGCGGAGCCAGTCGGCGAACTTCGTGTGGGCGTGATAGTTGATCGGGACGTCGTCGGTGGCGGCGTTGCGGCTCGGCGCGGCAAGGGCGCTACCGGGCACGACCAGTGCACCGGTGACCGCGGCCGCGCCACCGAGCAGCGTGCGTCTGCTGACCGAGAGGGAACGTGTCATTGCAGCTCCATATGCGCAAAGGTTCCACGACGCCCGTCACTATTCTCCAGGTCGAGAACTTTCGCCAGGGCTTCGGTTGGATGGAAGATTTCTCGTTACCGGGCAAAGAGGGGCCGATCGTCCGGGTATGACCGCACGTGGCGCGCGCCACCTATGGGCTGCGCTGCCAGCAGTTCGCCCGATACGGTGACGCGATGCGCGGGGCACGCCGATCGGCACGGGCCGAAGAGACACCGCAGATCCGCCGCACCCTCCGCGACTTCGGCTGGACACCACCCGGCGAAACCGGTACGCCGACCGGCGGCACGCCGTCGCCCGGCCCCGGCCGGCACCGCACCCGACGCCACCGCGGCCGCCGCATCGCGGTACTGGTCGCCGTCACGCTCGCGATCGCCGTGCCCGCCGCCGGCGGGTACGGGTGGCACTGGGTGCACCAGCACCCGCACGGCGTCGTCGGCACCGCCTTCGGCGTCGACGATGGGCGCGGCGCGCCGGACCGCGCCAGCCGCGGCGGTGCCCGTACCACCCCGTCCGGGTCGCCGAGCGCGTCGACGTCCACGTCGCCGTCGGCGTCGGCCAGCCCGTCGAAGCGGGCGACGAAGTCCGCGAAACCGAGCCACTCGGCCTCGCACTCGACCCGGTCCAGCACGTCGCCCGAGTCGACCGGCACCAGCCTGGCCAGCCAGTACGAGCAGCAGGTGCTGATCGAGATCAACGCGGCGCGGAAGTCCGCCGGCTGCGGCGCCCTGCGGTACGACTCCCGGCTGGCCAAGGCGTCCCGCGCGCACAGCGAGGACATGGCCGCGCACAACTACTTCGACCACACCGCGCCCAACGGCAGCACCCCGTGGGACCGGGCCAAGGCCGCCGGCTACGACCAGCCGTCCGCGGAGAACATCGCCGCCGGCCAGCGCACCCCGCACGATGCGGTGCAGGCCTGGCTGCACAGCTCCGGCCACCGCGCCAACATCATGAACTGCGACTCGCACGCCACCGGCATCGGTTTCGCCCGCGGCGGCAGCTACGGCTACTACTGGACCGAGCTGTTCGGGTACGTGTGAGCCGCCGACGGCCGGCGCGACCCGGCTACCGGTCGCGGTGGGCGTGGGCGGCGCCGAGCACGAACGCCAGTACCAGACTGAACAGCCAACCCAGCGCGATCGGCACGCTCACGGCATCCGCCGCACCAGCAGCTCGGACAGCCGCGCGTAGAACGTGGTGACCTTGGCGTTGTCGGCGATCTCGTCGACCGGCACCACCCGCAGATAGACCGCCCCGTTGACCAGCGCCGGCATCCGCGACACCACCATGCCCCACCAACACCCGTGCCCGTGCACTCCGGCCGCCGGCGAGATGAACACCTGATCGCCCGCCCGGATATCGTCCGCGGACAACACGTATGTCGCAGTTGGTTTAGGCTTCGCCACAGCCGGTACCTCCAATACCGGTCAGGCTCTCGGGGCGCCGTGCCGGGCTCCCCGAGGGCCGCCTCATCTCATGTCCTCAGCATAGAGCAACTTGTATCTCCTGTCTACGTTGAGTACGCTAAAGCAGACAGGTATAACGTCTGACCTGCGCATACGCTTGTCGGCGTGGCGATCACCGTCGATATCAAGGACCCGACACCGGTCTATCGCCAGATCGCGGATCAGCTGGAGAAGATGATCCGGTCTGGACAGTTGAAGCCGGGGGAGAAGCTGCCGAGCGAGACGACCCTCGTGCAGGAGACCGGCGTGGCTCGGACGACCGTCCGGCATGCCCTGGAGGCATTGCGCGACAAGGAACTCATCATCACAGCGGCGGCGCGTGGCTCTTGGGTCAAGGAGTAGCGCTAACCGCTTTTGGCAAGCCACGTACGGCGGCCCGTTCGATGGTTACGTGTGTAGTATGTACGATTTACTAGCGTTCGGGAAATAGGCATTCTCCGTCCGCGGCGGAACAGGGCTATTATCTGAACATGACTGAGGGGTCGCCACTACCAACCGACCGTGAGCTGGTCTCGGTGGCGACGCAGGTCATCGAGCAGCGGCTGCCGTCGACCTGGGCGTTGTCGCTTGACGAGGCGCGGCAGCCAGCAGACCAGGGCGCCGACGCGATCCTGTCGCTGCGGTCGCCCGACGGTGCCGAGGTCGCCGTGATCGTCGAGGCGAAGGGCGTGGTCGAGCCGCGGGACGTTGCTGCGATGCGCGACCGGCTCAGCCGGCTGCTCTCTCGCTACCCGGGAAGCATTGGCCTGATCGTGTCCCGATACCTCTCGAACTCCACCCGCAAGCGTCTCGCCGAGGCCGGTCTGTCCTATGTGGATGCATCCGGGAACCTGCTGGTGCGTGCGGACGAGCCGGGCCTGTTTCTCTCGGATCGGGGCGCGGACCGGGATCCGTGGCGTGGTCCCGGGCGGCCTCGCGGAACCCTCGCCGGAGAGCCCGCGGCCAAGGTCGTCAGAGCGCTGGTCGATGCGACTGGGCCGTGGAAGATCCGCGACTTGGTGCGTGTTGCCGCCGTGTCGACCGGCTCCGCATATCGGGTGCTGGCATATCTGGAGTCTGAGGATCTGGCGCGGCGGGACGATGCCGGGTTGATCAGCGTCCCCGACTGGCCCACGCTGCTCCAACGCTGGAGTGCGGACTATCAGTTCCTGGGGACCAACTCGGTCGCCCGCTACATCGCTCCTCGCGGTCTGCCGACGCTACTCGACCAGATCCGTGGCGCGGGGGTGGAGGACTACGCGCTGACCGGCTCCGCGGCGGCCGCAGCGTGGCAGCCGTATGCGCCCGTCCGATCCGTCATGGTGTACGCCCGTGACCCCGACCGAGCTGCAGCCGCGTGGGGTGCCCGCGCCACCGATGCTGGCGCCAACGTTCTGATCGCGCGGCCGGCCTACCCGGTCGCGCTTGCCCGCACCGTGCAAGCTCTCGACGGGCTCACTGTGGCCGCTCCAGCCCAGGTGGCCGTCGACCTGATGACGGGGCCTGGTCGGGCACCCGCCGAGGCAGCCGAACTCCTGGATTGGATGAAACGCAATGAAAACGCCTGGCGATGAACGCGCCGACCTGCTGGTCCGTGCTCGGGCGGCCCTGTTGGATGCGCTCGACGCCCTTGCCGAGCAGCGCCATGCCGTCATCGTCATTGGGGCCCAAGCGGTCTATCTGAGAACCGGCGGCATCGAGGTTGCTCTCGCGGAAGCAACCAAGGACAGCGACGTCGCGCTCGATCCGCGGCTTCTCGCGGACATGCCCCGGGTGGAGGCTGCCATGCAAGACGCGGGCTTCCTACCGGCTTCGAACGGGCAGCCGGGGGCCTGGGTCAATCAGGATGGCATTCCGGTCGACCTCATGGTTCCGGAACAACTTGCCGGCCCCGGCGGACGGCAGGCCCGCGGCGCTCGGATTCCGCCGCATGACAAGCGAGCGACCCGACGAGCCCGGGGGCTGGAGGCGGTTCTGATCGACCACGACCAACTGGCGGTCCCCAGTCTCGATTCTGGCGATGGTCGTGTCGTCACCGTCAACGTTGCCGGCCCGGCCGCGCTGCTGGTCGCGAAGCTACACAAGATCGCAGAGCGGTCCGAAAGCCCAACCCGGCTCAACGACAAAGACGCCCATGACTCCTATCGGTTGCTCCGGGCAATCGGCACCTCGACTCTTCAGGAATCCTTCGAACGCTTGCGGGCCGACCAGTTGTGCGGCGAGGTCACTCGGCAAGCATTGGAACATCTCGATTCCCTGTTCGCGGCAGGCCCGGATGCACTCGGTTCAGCGATGGCCGGGCGGGCCGAAGAAGGTGTCGGCGAGCCCGAACAGGTTGCCGTCGCCGTGTCACTGCTGGCCGGTGATCTCCTGGCGAGTCTCCGCTGAACTGTTTCAGGTCACCGTGGGGAGTTGGTGGGACAGCCAGGTGGTGAGGGTGCGGACGTAGGTGGCGGTCAGGTGCGCGTCGTTGCGGTAGACGAGCACGTTGCCGATCACCGCCGGACAGGTACCGTCCCGGCACAGCATCGGCGCCACGTCGATCAGCCGCACGCCGGGCACCGCGTCGGCGGCTTCGGCGTTGACCGGTTCGAAGTCCAGCGCCGTGCTCTCCGAGAAGGCGCACTTGGTCAGGTCGCGCATCGACTTGGACACGCAGGAGGGGATGTCGTCCGGTGGCCGCGGGTTGTCGTGCATGACCACGACCTTGGCGCCGGTGTCGCGCAGCTCGTCCAGCGTCTTGACGTACCCGTCGCGCAGCGCGTCGGCGCTGGCGTCACCGGTGAGCCGGTGACCGTCCTCGATCACCGACTCGGTGGCGAGGTTGCCGGTCACGACCAGCGCCGGATGTTCGGCGCTGATTCGCTTCAGCGCGGCGTCCCGGAAGTCGTCACACTCGGAGTACTCCCGCTTGAACTGGTAGTTGTAGGTGCTGACCTGCGCGGGGGTGCAGGCCGCCTTGCCGAGCGCGATCAGCCGCCAGCCGCGGTGCTTGGCGATCTTGTCCATCGCCGCGAAGTACTGCAGCGCGTGCGAATCGCCGTACAGCACGACCGTGGTGTCGCCGTGCGGGTCGCCGTACACGCAGTCACCCGGGGTGCGGGTTTCCTTCTGCCGCACCAGGCAGTGGTCGTCCTGCGCCTGGCCGTCGTCCTGCACCGCCTTGTCCGGTACCGGGGCGAGCGCGCGGGCGGTGCGCTGCGGTCCGTCGCTGTGCTTCAGCGCCTTCGCGCCGATCGCGTGCTGCGGTGAGGCCAACGGCACCGTCGGCACCGCGACCAACGCACCGACCCCGACCAGCACGGACACCGCGGTGCAGGCGAGCCCGAGCGGCAGCGCGCGACGCGGCCGGGCGAGCGACCTGGCGTGCCGCAGCCGGTCCTCGACCAGGTGGTGGCTGATCGCGGCGGGGATGCCGGACAGCAGGACCACGACCGCGAGCTGGGACGACGGCAGATCGCCCAACCAGGCGGTGACCAGCGCGATCGCCGGCCAGTGCCAGAGGTACCAGGAGTAGGAGATGCGGCCGACGTAGCGCACCGGCGGCAGCGACAGCAGCCGTCCCGGCGCCGTGTCGACGACCGCCGTGCCGGCGGCGATGACCGCGACGGTACCGAGCACCGGTAGCAGCGCGGTGGTGCCGGGGAACGGGGTGTCGTCGCTGTACCCGACGATGGCGATCGCGATGGCGGCCAGGCCGAGCACCGCGGCCGGCGTGGCGAACCGCCGTACCCGGGCGAACGCGGCGGGCGGGACCAGCGCGAGCAGCCCGCCGGCGGCGAGTTCCCAACCGCGGGTCAGGGTGGAGAAGTACGCGGCGCCGGCGGCGTCGGCGACCTGCGCCACCGCGTAGGCGAACGAGGCGGCGGCGAGCGTCCCGAGCGCCACCACCAGTCGGGGCCGCAACGCGACGTGCCGGTACCGGCACCACAGCGCGACGGCGATGACCACGACCGGCCACACCAGGTAGAACTGTTCCTCGACGGCGAGCGACCAGAAGTGCTGCACCGGGCTCGCGTCCGCGCCGAGCGCGGAGTAGTCGACGGACTGGCCGGCCAGCCGCCAGTTGACGACGTACAGCCCGGCCGTGATCACGTCGACGAACACCGACTTGCCGCCCACCGGCGACAGCACCCACCAGGATGCCACGACCACGGCCACCAGTACCGGGACGGTCAGCGGCAGCAACCGCTTGGCACGCCGGGCATAGAACGACGCCGCCGACACCGTGCCGCGCCGTTCCGCCTCCCGTACCAGCATTCCGGTGATGAGGAAACCGGAGATGACGAAGAACACGTCGACGCCGACGTAGCCGCCGCCGAGCCGGGCGATGCCGGCGTGGTAGCCCAGTACGGCCAGCACGGCGACCGCGCGCAGACCCTCGACGTCCGGACGGAACCGGTGCGGTTGGGCCGGTTTCGGCGACGCCGCCGGCTCGCGGGCGGGCGCTGGCGCGGCGGCGGATCGGTCGTCGCTGATCGATGTCTGCTGGACGTCCATGCCTCTCCGGTATCAACGCGGGATGTGTGCCGACTGGGCACTGCCTGGCGACGCCTCGTGCAGTGCGAGATGCCACTCAGGTGCGCAGGACGCGCAGGAATCCGCGGGGGTACGGAGCGGAAAGCGAGGGAAACCGCATGGCTGCGGTCATACCCGCGGCGCCGCGTTCGCATGCCTCGGGCGCCAGCGGTATCGGTCACATCGGGCAGCGCGGACGGTCAGGCGTCATGCACGTACGCCGACGTGGCGCGCGCCGCAGGACCAGGCAGAACGCGCGCCGCACGACCAGGCAGACCACGGCGCGTGTCACCACGATGGGCGCCACCGGCCGCGACGGCCAGCAGGCACGGGTCGACCCGTGCCGCCACGCGGCGGCCCGGGTCGACCGAGAGTAGCCGGCGCCGACGGGTGGGCTACACCCGATGTGCGGTCACCGGAGGCGCGGTCAGCGGCCCACGGCGTACCCCTGGGCGCCGCGCGGGTTGGCGGCGGCACGCAGGAAGCCGGTACCGGGCCAGTCGGCGTCCCGGGCGACCGCGGACAGCCGGCCGAGCGACCACGGCGGCTGCGTCTCGACCTGGTGGCCGCGGCGGCGCAGCTCGGCGACCGTCGCCGGGTCCATCCGGTCCTCGACCAGCAGCACGTTGGGCCGGCTGCCGCGCGGGTAGAACGACGACGGGAAGTGCATCGAGTGGAACATCGGTGCGTCGATCGCCTCCTGCAGGTTCAGCCCACCGTGCACGAGCGAGAGGAAGAAGTTGACGCTCCACTGGTCCTGCTGGTCGCCGCCGGGCGTACCGAAGGCGAGCCACGGGCGCCCGTTGCGGGTCGCGAACGACGGCGACAGCGTGGTCCGCGGCCGCGCGCCGGGACGCAGCGTGCCCGGCAGGCCGTCCTGCAGCCAGAACATCTGCCCCCGGGTACCGAGGCAGAAGCCGAGCGACGGGATCGTCGGCGAGGACTGCAACCAGCCGCCGCTGGGTGTCGCCGACACCATGTTGCCCCAGCGGTCCACCACGTCCAGATGGCAGGTGTCGCCGTTGACCCGACCGTTCGCGCCGGTCTGCGCCTCGCCCGGTTCGGGCGCGTCGGCCGCCGGCATCGCCACGGTGGGTTCGCCGACACCGCCGACCACGCCGGACGCCGCGGTCGCGACGATCGGCTCCGGGTAGACCGGCAGACGCGGGGTGCGCCCGGCCGGGCTGCCCGGCCGCAGCTCGCCGTTGGCCGCGGGCCCGATCAGGCCGCGCCGCGCCGCGTTGTACTCCTTGCTCAGCAGTGCGGTGAGCGGCACGTCGGCGAACCGCGGGTCGCCGTACCAGGCTTCCCGGTCGGCGAACGCGAGCTTGGCCGACTCGGTCACCGTGTGCACGAACTCGGCCGGTGACGCCGCATCCAGGTCGAACCCGGACAGCAGCGCCAGCTGCTGCAGGAACACCGGCCCCTGGCCCCAGCTGTCGGTCTTGAACACGGTGTGGTCGCGGTAGTCGACGCTGGCCGGCTCCTCCACCGTGGCCCGCCAACCGGCCAGGTCGTCGCCGGTGAGCAGGCCGGAGTGCTCGTTGCCGGAGGTGTCGCGCCAGCCGCGGCCGGCGCAGAACTCGGAGACCGCCTCGGCCACGAACCCGGAGTACCAGGCGGACCGGGCCGCCTCGATCTCTCGCTCCCGCCCCGGGCCGTGCGCCTCCGCCTCGTCGACGACCCGCCGGTACGTGGCGGCCAGCACCGGGTTCGCGAACCGGCCGCCGGCGACCGGTACCGCACCGTCGGGCAGCCAGGTGGCGGCCGAGGTCGGCCAGTCGGCCCGGAACATCGGCGCGACGGTCTCGATCGTGTTCGCGATCCGCTCGATGACGGGGATGCCGTGCTCGGCGTAGAAGATCGCCGGCTCGAGCACGTCGCGCAGCCGCCAGGTGCCCCAGCGTTCCAGCATCAGTAGCCAACCGCCGAACGCGCCGGGCACCGTCGCCGGCAGCAGCCCGGTACCGGGCATCAGGTCGACGCCGAGGCCGCGAACCGCGTCGACGGTCGCCGCGGCCGGGGCCACGCCCTGCCCGCACACCACCGACACCTTCTGCTCGGCCTCCGGCCAGACCAGCGCCGGTACCTCGCCGCCGGGGCCGTTCAGGTGCGGTTCGACGACCTGCAGCACGAAGCCGGCGGTGACGGCGGCGTCGAACGCGTTGCCGCCGCGCTCCAGCACGCTCATCCCGGCGGCCGAAGCCAACCAGTGCGTGCTGGCCACCATGCCGTGATCGCCGGACAACTCGGGCCGGGTGGTGAACATCGATGTCCTCTCTACTGCGCGAGGGTCGGGACCGAGTCCTCGGTCACCAGGTGGCAGGCCACCGGGTGCTCGGGGGCGCGGACCGGCGTCAGGCTCGGCACCACGGTGGCGCACCGGTCGATCGCCACCGGGCAGCGGGTGTGGAACCGGCAGCCGGACGGCGGGGTCAACGGCGACGGTACGTCGCCGGACAGCACCACCCGGCGCCGGCCGCGCTGCGCCGCCGGATCCGGTACCGGTGCCGCGGACAGCAGCGCCTTCGTGTACGGATGCTGCGGGTCGGTGAAGATCTGCTCGCGCGGACCGGATTCGACCACGGTGCCCAGATACATCACCGCGATCCGGTCGGCGAGGAACTCGACCACCGACAGGTCGTGCGTGATGAACAGGCAGGAGAACCCCATGTCCCGCTGCAGGTCGGTGAGCAGGTTGAGCACCGAGGCCTGCACCGACACGTCCAGCGCGCTGACCGGCTCGTCCGCGACCACCAGCTTCGGCTCGCACACCAGCGCGCGGGCCAGACCGACCCGCTGGCGCTGACCGCCGGACAGCTCGTGCGGGTACCGGTGCCGCATCTGGGCGCGCAGCCCGACCCGCTCCAGCATCTCGCAGACCTTCTCGGTGGCCGCCCGGCCGGACGCGATCCCGTGCTGCCGCAACGGCTCCGCGACGATCTGGCCGATGGAGAACCGCGGGTTGAGCGACGAGTACGGGTCCTGGAAGACGATGTGCACGTCCCGGCGCAGCGGCCGCATGCCCCGGCGGGACAGGTGGGTGATGTCGGTACCGTCGAACACGATCCGGCCCGAGGTGGGTTCGGTCAGCCGCAGGATGCACTTGCCGACGGTGGACTTGCCGGAGCCGGACTCGCCGACCAGGCCCAGCACCTCGCCGGGGCCGATGGACAGCGAGACGCCGTCCACCGCGTGGACCGTCCGGCCGCGGCCGGACGGGTAGTGCTTGACCAGGTCGGTGACGGTGAGCAGGTCAGGCATCGACGGCCTCCACAGTGGACATTCCGGGATGGAAGCAGGCGGCGAGATGAGCGTCCGCCCCACCCTGGCGATCGAGCGTCGGGCGGGCGGCGGTGCAGTCGTCGACGGCGATCGGGCAGCGCGGCGCGAACGGGCACTCGTCCGGATCGGCGTACGGGGCGGGCACCATGCCGGGGATCTCCCGCAGCCGGCGCCGGTCCGTACCGTCCAGGCGGGCGGCGCTGGGCAGCGCGCCGAGCAGGCCGCGGGTGTAGGGGTGCAGCGGCCGGGCGAACAGCTCGGTCACGTTGGCCTGCTCGACGATGCGGCCCGCGTACATCACGGCGACCCGGTCGGCGATGTCCGCCACCACCCCGAGATCGTGCGTGATCAGTACGATCGCGGTACCGAGGCGGTCCCGCAGCGAGCGGAACACGTCGAGCACGCCGGCCTGGATCGTCACGTCCAGCGCGGTGGTCGGCTCGTCCGCGATCAGGATCCGCGGCTCGCAGGCGACCGCGATCGCGATCATCACCCGCTGCCGCATCCCGCCGGACAGCTGGTGCGGGTACTCCCGGAGCCGGCCGGCCGGGTCCGGGATGCCGACCAGTTCCAGCAGCTCGACGGCGCGGGCGCGGGCGGCGCGGCGGGACAGCTTCTCGTGCCGGTGCAGCACCTCGGTGATCTGGAAGCCGACCGTGAAGGACGGGTTGAGCGAGGTCATCGGCTCCTGGAACACCACCGAGACGTCCGAGCCGCGCAGCGCGCGCAGCTCCGATCCGCTCAGCCGCACCAGATCCCGGCCGTCCAGCCGTACCGAGCCGGTCACCTGCGCGGTGGGCGGCAGCAGCCGCGGTACCGACATCGCGGTCACCGACTTGCCCGAGCCCGACTCGCCGCACAGCGCCAGGATCTCGCCCGGCGCCAGGGTCAGCGAGACCCCCTTGACCGCCTGGACCAGCCCGTCCTCGGTGCCGAACGAGACGTGCAGGTCCTCCACCGCGAGCAGCGGTGCGGCACGTTCCTCATCAGTCATCGGGCGCTCCTGGGGTCGATCACGTCGCGAAGGCCGTCGCCGAGCAGGTTGAACCCGAGCGTGGTGACCGCGATCATCACGCCCGGCCACACCGCGAGCCACGGTGCCTGGGACAGGAACTGCTGTGCGGTGGTCAGCATGACGCCCCAGGACGGGGTCGGCGGCTGCACACCGAGGCCGAGGAACGACAGCGTCGCCTCGCCGATGATCGCGGCCGGAATCGCCACCGTCGCCTGCACGATCAGCGCGTTGGCGGCGTTCGGCAGCACGTACCGGAACAGGATCGTGGCGTCGTTCGCGCCGTCGGCGATCGCGCCGGCGACGAAGTCCTGCTCGCGTACCGACAGCACCTCGCCGCGGGTGATCCGGACGATCGCCGGGATCTGCGAGATGCCGAGCGCGAACACCACGTTGCGCAGCGACGGTCCGAGGATCGCCGCCAGGCCGACCGCGAACACCAGGAACGGGAAGGACAGCACGACGTCGACGGCGCGCATCACCACCGAGTCGAGGTAGCGCCGGTAGAACCCGGCGACCAGCCCGATCGGGATGCCGATCACCATCGCCAGCGCCGTGGACAGCACCCCGGCCTCGAGCGAAACCCTTGCGCCGGACGCGATCCGGGCCAGCTGGTCGCGGCCGAGATCGTCGGTACCGAGCAGGTGTGCGCCGGACGGCGCGCCGAGCACGTCGTCGAAGTGCACCGCGGTCGGGTCGCCGAACAGCGCCGGACCGAGCAGCGCCAGCAACACGAACAGTACGACGAGGATCAGCCCGGCCAGCGACATCGGCTTGCGGTAGAACCGGCGCCACATCCGCCGCCAGCGGTCCGACCGGCCGGCCACGGCGACCGCCGCGGGTGCCGGGGTGGTGAGCACGTCAGCCATTGGTCGCTCCCGCCAGCCGGATCCGCGGATTCAGCGCCGCATAGGCGACGTCGACGAGCAGGTTGACCACGATGTACCCGACGACGGTCACCAGCACGACCGCCTCGATCACCGGATAGTTACGGGTCAGCACCGCGTCGACGGTCAGCTTGCCGAAGCCGGGGATGACGAAGATCTGTTCGGTCACCACCGCGCCGGAGATCAGGCCGCCCAGTTGCAGGCCCAGTACGGTGACGACGGTGGTGAGGCTGTTGCGCAGCGCGTGCACGCCCACGACCCGCGGCCCGGACAGCCCCTTGGACCGCGCGGTACGCACGTAGTCGGCGGACAGCGCGCCGAGCATCGCCGACCGGGTCTGGCGCATCAACACCGCGGCGAAGCCGGTACCGAGCACCAGCGCCGGCAGGATCATCCGTTCCAGGTTCTGCGCCGGGTTCTCGGTGAACGGCACGTAGCCGGAGGCCGGCAGCCAGCGCAGCTTCACCGCGAACAGCAGGATCGCGAGCAGCCCCAGCCAGAAGTGCGGTACCGACAGCCCGAGCAGGCCGAAGCCGGTCGCGGTGTAGTCGGAGAACTTCCCCCGCCGGGCCGCCGCGATCGTGCCGAACAGCACGCCGACGACGATGGCCACGAGCATCGCGAGGATCGCAAGCTCCAGCGTCACCGGGATCCGGTTCGCCAGGATCTGGCTGACCGGCAGTTTGTCCTGTGTGGACGTACCGAGGTTGCCGGTGACCAGGTGCTTGAGATAGTCGAGGTACTGCACCGGCAACGACTTGTCCAGCCCGTACTCCGCCCGGATCGACTTGATCACCTGCGGTGTCGGGTTCTCGCCGGCCAGCACCACGGCCGGGTCACCGGGCAGCGCGCGGACGCCGAGGAACACCACGACGCTCGCGATCAGCACCACGATCACGGCCGCGCCGAGGCGGCGCAGCAGATACCAACCCATTGTCCTGCCACCTACTTCGCATAGCCCGCGGTCTCGAACCGCGGAATGCCGTCGGAGTAGTACCGGATGCCCGCCACGTTCGCCGAGGTGCCGAGGAAGTAGCGCTCGTGGTACAGGTAGATGATTCCGTTGAGCTCGTGCTGGCGCGCGATCACCGTGCTGTACAAGGCGCGTCGCTTCGCGGTGTCGGTGGTCGCGGCCGCGGCGTGCACGCCGTTGTCGATGACCGGATCGTGCAGCCCGCTGTAGTTGTTCGAGCCGCCGGAGGTGATCAGGTCGTTGATGTCACCGTCCGGGTCGACCCGGCCGGACCAGCCGACCTGGATGGTGTCGAACTTGCCCTCCCGGGCCTGGTTGAGCGTGGTGACGAACTCGCCCGGTACCACCTTGACGGCGAAGCCGGCCTCCTTGGCCATCGCCTGGATGACCTGTCCGAGCCGCTCGGAGACCGGATCGGCGGTCAGCGACAGCGTCACCGGAACCGGAGTCTTGACCCCCGACTGCTTGACCAGCCGGCGCGCCTTGGCCAGGTCACGCTTCGGGCAGGTCGCCTTCGGGTCGCGGTACGGGGAGTTCTTCGGCAGCGGTGAGCAGTCCGGGTCGTACAGGCCGTTGAAGACCACCCGGTTGATCACGTCCCGGTCCAGTGACAGGCCGAACGCCTGGCGCAGCTCGGGATGCTGGGCGAGCGGCGTGTCGACCTTGCCGGGTTTCTTGTCGGTGCCGTGCACGTTCGACGTGTTGATCGTGATGCCCTGGTAGCTGATGCCGCCGCCGGGCAGGATCTTCAGGCTCTTGTCCGCCGACAGGGTGCCGACGTCCGAGGTCGCCAGCCGCTCCGCGACCTGGATGTCACCGGACTGCAGGTTCGCCGACCGGACGTTCGCGTCGGTGACGATCTTGTAGATCAGCTTGTCCAGCTTCACCTTGGCCTTGCCGTAGTAGTACGGCGACTTCTTCAGCACGATCTGGCTGCCGGAGGTGCGGCTGACGAACGAGAACGGGCCGACGCACTGCGGGTGCGCGCCGAAGTTCTTGCCGTACTTGCGCAGCGCCGCCGGCGACATGATCATCCCGGCCCGGTCCGCCAGTTGCGCGGCGAGCGGGGCGAACGGGCGGCTCAGGTGCAGCCGTACCGTGTGGTCGTCGACCACGTCGACCGACTTGACGGCGCCGAGCTCGCTCTTGCGCGACGAGGTCGGCAGCGTCAGGTCACGCACCAGGGTGGTGCGCACCGCCTGCGCGTCCATGGTGGTGCCGTCGTTGAACTTCAGCCCTTGCCGCAGCGCGATCGTGGCGGTGCGGTCGTGGTCGGAGAGCTTGGGCAGTGCCGCGGCGAGCTGCGGGACGATCTTCAGGTTCTCGTCCACGTCGTAGAGCTTCTGGCACATGCTGGCGAACACCTCGCGGGCGACGAAGGTGTTCGCGGTGGTCGGGTCGAGCGCGTCGGGATCCTGGGACAGTGCGACGGTGAGCGTGCCGCCGTCGCGCACCGGTCGGGCGTCGAACGGCGCCGATCCGGTGAGTTGCCTGCCGACGCTGGTCTCGGTGCCCGAGCAGGCCGCCGCCGTCAACAGCAGCGGGACGACCGCCAGCGCGGCCATCAGCCGACGGGTACGCATGGGGGACTCCTCGAACCTCGGGGGTGTGCCGCGCCACTCAGTCGCCGCGCAACGGCTTCTGTATACAGGATCCAAGCGGAGCCACCAGGATCTTCCTACTATGTGAACCCTGTGGAAGCGCTTGGTGAGCGCGACGACACCCAGCGTTGAGCGAACGAGGGGTGTGGCGGGATCAGCTGGCCGGCTCGGACCGGGCGGCCACGGGCCGGGCGGCCACGGGATGGACGACCCCGGACTGCGCCGCCACGTGCGCCAGGTAGGAGTGGCGCGCCGCGGCCACGTGTGCGACCGAGAGCGACTGCGCGGACTCCTCGTCACCGGCCGCGATCGCCGCGTAGATCCGCTCGTGCTCGGTCAGCGACTCACCGGCCCGGGTGTACGCGGTCTGCAGGAACACCCACTGAGCGCGGCGCAGCAGCGGCCCCACCAGCTGGTGCAGGTGCTCGTTGCCGGAGGCGGCGGCCACCTCGGTGTGGAACCGGGTGTTCAGATCGGCGACCGCGCCGACCTGGTCGGCGTCGCGCTGATCGTCCAGCACGCTGCGCAGCCGGGCCAGCGCAGCCCCGTCCCGCCGCCGGGCCGCGAGCCGCGCGGCCAGCCCCTCCAGCGCCATCCGGATGTCGAACAGCTCCTCGGCGTGCGCCGGCCGCGGCCGGGCGACCGCAGCGCCGCGCCGCGGCGCCACCTCGACCAGCCCCTCGGTGGCGAGCACCCGGATCGCCTCGCGGACCGGGTTGCGGGACACGCCGAGGTCCTCCGCCAGCCGGTCCTCGACCAGCCGTTCCCCCGGGGGCAGCAACCCGGTCAGGATCCGCTGCCGGATCTCGTCGGTGACCAGATCGCGCAGCGGGAGGTGGGACGAACCCAGCGTGTGCTCGGACATGATCTGCATACGGTATGCAATCCGCGCCACGATTGCTCGCGCGGCCCGCTATCTGGACACCCGCAGCCGTCGCCCGTCACCAGGGCGCCATGGCGGGGAGCACGGTTTCAGGAGTGCGCTACCGTCTTGGCGGACCGTGTCGCAGCGAAGCCGGTGGGAACCCGGCGCTGTCCCGCAACTGTGATGACCGGCCCCGATCCCGGGGGCGGTACGAGCCAGGTCGCCTGCCGCACGGATCGCGTACTGCGCTTGCGAGGAACGGGCGCCCCGCAGACAGCTCCCCTGTCGGCGACAGCCGTTCTTCGACCGACAGGAGGTAGAGATGAGAGCTTCGTTGCGCCGGGTGGCCCCGGCGCTGGTGGCGCTGACCGCGACGACGGTCGTGCTGGCCGGTTGCGGTTCGTCCGGTTCCGGCGACAAGGGCACGTCCGGCGCCTCGGCCTCGGCCGGTGCCGGCTCGTTCCCGGTCACGGTCAAGGGCACCGCCGGCAGCGTCACCGTCGACGCGCGGCCGACCCACATCGTGTCGCTGTCCCCGACCACCACCGAGATGCTGTACTCGATCGGCGCCGGTGGCCAGGTCAAGGCCGTCGACGACCAGTCGGACTACCCGGCGAAGGCGCCCCGCACCAAGCTGTCCGGGTTCAAGCCGAACGTCGAGGCGATCGCCGGGTACGACCCGGACCTGGTGGTGCTGTCGTACAGCTCCGGTGACGTGGTGAAGAGCCTGCAGAAGCTGAAGATCCCGGTGTACGTGGCCGCCGCCGCGACCACGCTCGACGACAGCTACCGCGAGATCACCGACCTCGGCCGGCTGACCGGGCACACCGACGGCGCGGCGAGCACCGTGCGGAAGATGAAGTCCGGCATCGCCAAGGCCGAGCAGGGCCTGCCGAAGCCCGGCACGAAGCTCAGCTACTACTACGAGCTGGATCCGCAACTGCACACCGCGACCAGCAAGACGTTCGTCGGGTCGCTGCTGACCCCGCTCGGGCTGACCAACGTTGCGGACAAGGCGGACAAGGGCCACACCGGCTACCCGCAGCTGTCCAAGGAGTACCTGATCGAGGCGAACCCCGACCTGGTCTTCCTGGCCGACACCAAGTGCTGCGCGGCATCGGCCGCCGCCGTCGCCAAGCGGCCCGGTTGGAGCACGCTGACCGCGGTCAAGGACAAGCACGTGTACGGGCTGAACGACGACGTCGCGTCCCGCTGGGGCCCGCGCGTCGTGCAGCTGGTGCAGGCCGCCGCCAACGCCGTCCGGGCGGTACCGGCGACGTGACCAGCCGGCTGCGGCTGCGCTGGGTGGCCGTCGGGGTTGCCGCGGTGCTGGTGGCGCTGGTCGCCGGCCTCGCGTTCGGCCCGGTGTCGCTGTCGCCGGTCGACGTGGTCACCGATCTGGTGCACCACCTGACCGGCGGTGCGGTGCCGACCGGGCTGTCCGCTCGCGACGACGCCATCCTGACCCAGCTGCGGCTGCCCCGGGTCGTGCTCGGGCTGCTGGTCGGCGCGCTGCTCGCGCTGTCCGGCGGCTGCTACCAGGGGGTGTTCCGCAACCCGCTGGCCGACCCGTACCTGCTCGGCGTGGCGGCCGGGGCCGGCCTCGGCGCCACCACGGTCATCGTGCTGCGGCCGGGCTCGTCGGTGACCGCGCCGCTGCTGATCCCGCTCGCCGCGTTCGTCGGCGCGCTGGCCGCGGTCGCCGGTACCTACCTGCTCGGCGCGGCCGGCTCCCGGTTCCGGTCGACGGTGACGCTGATCCTCGCCGGGGTCGCGATCGCGGCGTTCTGCACCGCGATCCAGACCTACCTGTTGCAGGCGCACAGCGACACGATCCAGGAGGTGTACTCCTGGCTGCTCGGCCAGCTCACCACCTCCGGCTGGCACGAGGTGCTGATGCTGCTGCCGTACGCGGTGGTCACCTCGGTGGTGGTGCTGTCCCAGCGGCGCGCGCTGGACGTGCTCAGCGTCGGCGACGAGGAGGCGGCGAGCCTCGGCCTGCACCCGCAGCGGGTCCGGATGATCCTGGTACTCGCCGCGACGCTCGGTACCGCTGCCGCGGTGGCGGTGTCCGGCCTGATCGGCTTCGTCGGCATCATCGTGCCGCACGCGGTACGGCTGATCGCCGGGTCGAGCTACCGGATCATCCTGCCGCTGTCGCTGCTGTTCGGCGCCGCGTTCCTGGCGCTCGCCGACCTGCTCGCCCGTACCGTGCAGGCGCCGGCGGAGATCCCGATCGGCGTGGTGACGGCGTTCTTCGGTGCCCCGTTCTTCATCGTCGTGCTGCGCACCACCAGGCGGGTGGGCCCGTGACCACCGGCGAGGTGATGGTGTCCGCCCGCGGCGTGGGCGTCCGGATCGGTGCCGCGACGTTGCTGTCCGATGTGGACATCGACGTCGCCGCCGGCGAGTGGCTGACCATCATCGGGCCCAACGGGGCCGGCAAGTCCACCCTGCTGCGGGTGCTGGCCGGGCTGCTGCCGGCGACCGGCGAGGTACGGATCGGCGGCAGCCCGGTGACCGCGCTGCGCCGCCGCGAGCGGGCGCGGCAGATCGCCCTCGTCGCCCAGGACCCGGTGGTACCGCCGGGCATGTCGGTGTTCGACTACGCGATGCTCGGCCGCACCCCGTACATCCCGCCGCTGGCCGCCGAGAGCGCCGCCGACCTGGCCGCGGTGCGCGACGTGCTGGCCCGCCTCGACCTCACCGGGCTGACCGACCGCGAGCTGTCCACGCTGTCCGGCGGCGAGCGCCAGCGGGTCTTCCTGGCCCGCGCGCTCGCCCAGGGCGCCCGGCTGCTGCTGCTCGACGAACCGACCAGCGCGCTGGACATCGGCCACCAGCAGGACGTGCTGGAGCTCGTCGACGAACTGCGCGCCACCGGGCCGGCGGACGATCCGCTCACCGTCGTCGCCACCATGCACGACCTGTCCGTCGCCGGCGAGTACGCCGACCGCATCCTGCTGCTCGCCGGCGGGCGCCGGGTGGCGCTCGGCGCACCGGCCGAGGTGCTCACCGAGGATCTGCTCGCCACCCACTACCGGGCCCGGGTCCGGGTCGTCGACGGCGACCACGGCCCCCTGGTCGTCCCGGTCCGCCGCACGCCACGGAACCGAGGCGCGGCGGGCTGAGCTGCGGGTACGTGCGCGGCATCACGGCGGGCAGGCAAAACCGGGCGCTGGCACGAAACGTGGATTCGGACAGGCCGTTGCCGTCCCACCCTGGGGGATACCGGATGAACGATGAGCGAGGTGCACGATGACCGCCACGATGACCAACACCACGAACCGGACCCGTACCACGCGACTCGCGCCGGCGGTGCCGCACCAGCGTGGGGGCGGCGGCCGCACCGAGCCGAACCCGTACGTCTCGCGGCGGCGGATCGAGTTCTCCGCGGGCGGCTTCGTCTGGCGCTGAGCCGCCGCGTCACGTTTCGTTCCGCCGTCTCGTCCGAGGGGTGAAGCCTTCTTCGACGAAGGGACGAGGGGGAACGATGACAACTCAGGTGGCCGTTGTCGGTGCCGGTTACGCGGGGCTCGCGGCGGCGAGCCGGCTGGCCCGCCGTACCCATGGTCGGGACGTGCGGATCCAACTGATCAACGCCGGGCCCGACTTCGTGGAGCGCATCCGGCTGCACCAGGTCGCCGCCGGCACCGGTACCGCCCGGCACCCACTCCGGGAGCTGCTGTCCGGCACCGACGTGTCGGTACGGGTCGGCACCGTCGAGGCGATCGACCTCGCCGCCGGGACGCTGCGGATGTCCGACGGCGGTCCGGTCGGCTACGACACCCTGGTGTACGCCCTGGGCAGTCACACCCGCACCGATGTCGTGCCGGGTGTCGCCGAGCACGCGTACACGCTGGACGGGCCGGTCGCCGATCGGCTCGCCGCTCGGCTGCGCGAACTGGACGGCCGCACCGGCACCGTGGTGGTGTGCGGCGGCGGCCTCACCGGGATCGAGGCGGCGACCGAGATCGCCGAGGCGTACCCGCAGCTCGCCGTGACGTTGGTGACCCGCGGCCGGCTCGCGCACGACGTGTCCGCCCGGGCCGAGCGCTACATCCGCCGGTCCCTGGACACGCTCGGCGTGCGGGTGCGGGAGGACACGGCGGTCGCCGCGGTCGAGCCCGGCGCGGTGACGCTCGGCGACGGCGGCACGCTACCGGCCGATGTCGCCGTGTGGTGCGGATCGTTCGTCGCCTCGCGGATCGCCGCGGACGCCGGCCTCGGCACGACCGAACTCGGCCGGATCACGGTCGACTCGACCCTGCGCGCGCCCGGCCACCCCGAGGTGTACGCGATCGGCGACGCCGCCGCGATCACGATGCCGTGGGGGGTGCCGCGGATGTCCTGCCAGGCCGGCCTGCCGACCGGGCTGTACGTGGGTGACGCGGTCGCCGCGCAGCTGTCCGGGCGCACCCCGAGGCCGTACCAGTTCCGGTTCTGGGATCTGTGCATCAGCCTGGGGCGCCGCCGGGGCATCATGCAGGCGGTGCGCCCGAGTGACCGGTCCACCGAACTGTTGTTCTCCGGTCGGTCCGGCGCGGCGCTCAAGGACATGATCTGCCGCAGCGCCCTGTGGGGGGCGAGCCGGGGCAACGCATCCGCCCGGATGCTCTACCCGTTCGCGCACGCCGCCCGTACCCCGGCCGCGGCGCTGGCGGACGCCGCCGAGCTCTGCGCCTGACCTCCCGCGGCGGATCGCCGGGGTTGCCCACCGGACCGGCCGCCGTCGGCGCACGACGCCGTGCCGGAGCCCGGTGGGCCCCGGCACGGCGTCCGGCCGCGTCGAGGGCCCACCGGGGCGGCATCCGGCCCGCGCCTGCGATCGCGCGCGGTGGCCGGGTGCGGTGCCCGGTCAGCCGACGAGCTCGGCGGGCAGGTCGGCGGAGTGCAGCACCACCAGCCGGGACACCGCTCGGGTGAGCACCACGTACAGCCGGTGCAGTCCGCGCGGTTCGGCGGCCACGATGTCGGCCGGCTCCAGCACGATGACGTGGTCGTACTCCAGGCCCTTCGCCAGTGTCGCGGGCACCAGCACCACCCGCTCCGCCGCCGCCAGATCGTCCACTGTGGAGTGTGGAATCCCGGCGGCGGCGAGCGCGAGGCCGCATGCCTCGATCGCCGCATCGGGCGCGATCACGCCGATCGAGCCCTCCTCGGCGAGCGCGTCGCGCACCGCGCCGGGCAGCTCTTCATCCACTGTGGACATTCGGCGCAGCCGCAGCGAGCCGTCGGCGCGCAGCGAGGTCGCCGCCGGTACCGCCACGTCCAGCGCCGGCACCAACCGGTTCGCGAGGTCGAGCACCGCGCCCGGCACCCGGAAGCCGGTGGTCAGCGCGGTCACCTCGGCGTCCGGCTTGCCCAGGTGGGCAAGGGAATCCGGCCAGCGGCGGGCCGCCCACGGGGTGGTGCCCTGGGCCAGGTCGCCGAGCACCGTGATCGAGCCGTGCTCGCTGCGTCGCGCCACCGCCCGGCACTGCATCGGCGACAGGTCCTGCGCCTCGTCCACCACCACGTGCCCGTAGCTGCCGACCCGGTCGATCAGCCCGGCCGCCTCGTCGATCAGCACGTTGTCCGCGGCGGTCAGCTTCGCCGCCTTCGGCGCCCGGTCCAGCCGGGCCGTGCGCAGCGGTCGCGGCCAGGCGATCGCGTCCTGCTCGGCGTCGGTGAGGATGCCGTCCGCCGCGGCCGCGAGCAGCGCCCGGTCGCCGAGCAGCGCCACCACCAGTCCGATCGGGTCGACCGCCGGCCAGCAGGTGTCCAGGAACTCGCGAACCGGGGCCGACCTGCCGACCCGGCGCAGCCAGGTGTCGCCGGGCGACTCGCCGCGCGCCTCGGCCTGCCGGCGCAGCCCGCTCGCCACCCGGGCCCGCACCCGCTCCCGGCCCGTCGCGTACGGCAGGCCCTCCCGCCGGGCGTCGTCCACGATGCGGCGCAGCGCCTCCGCGGACAGCCGCCACCGGGCCGACCCGTCCGACACCGCCAGCGACTCGGTCGGCTTGACCAGCTGCCCGTACAGCGCGCGGCGCACCACCCGCGCCATCCGCACGTCGTGCTTGACCGCGGCCGCCGCCGGCGCATCGACGGCCCGGACCGGCGCGTGCGCCACCAGCGCATCCACCGCGTACTGGTCGACGCCGACCTCGCCGAGCGCCGGCAGCACCGCGGCGATGTAGCCGAGGAACGCCGCGTTCGGCCCGACCACCAGCACGCCGGAGCGGCGCAGCTGCTCGCGGTGGTGGTACAGCAGGAACGCGGCACGGTGCAGCCCGACCGCGGTCTTCCCGGTACCGGGTGCGCCCTGCACGCACAGCGAGGTGGCCAGCTCGGCCCGGACCAGATCGTCCTGCTCGGGTTGGATGGTGGAGACGATGTCGCGCATCGGGCCCACGCGCGGACGCTCGATCTCGCTGGTCAGGATGCGGCTCGCGGTGCCGAGTTCCTCACCTTCGGTCAGGTGCTCGTCCTCGAACCCGGTCAGCGCGCCGGCCGCGAACCCGTACCGCCGGCGGCGCGCCACGCCCATCGGCTGCCGCGCGCTGGCCTGGTAGTACGCCCGGGAGACCGGGGCGCGCCAGTCGATCACCAGCGGCTCGCCCGAGTCGTCCACCACGTGCCGGCGGCCGATGTGGAAGCTCGCCCCGGCGTTGTCGGCGTGCTCGGTGTCGACCACGTCGAGGTCCGGGTACCCGGCCGCGGCGGCTTCGGCGGCATGGTCGGCGTGGTCGAGCCGGCCGAAGAACAGCGGGGTGTCCGGATCGTCGGCCAGCTCGGCGATGCGCTGGGCCAGCGCCCGGCCGAGCGACTCGGCGGCGAACGGGTCGCCGCCGACCCCGTCGCCGGTGCGGTACAGCCCCTCGGCGCGCTCGCGCATCCGGCGCAGCGCGGCCCGGGAGGAGGTCAGGTGGTGCCGCTCGGCGGCAAGCTCCGCGTCGAGGGCAGGGTCGGTCTTCTGCACGGTCATGTCGCCTCACGTCACGTCGGCGGTGGTCCGGTCGGCGGCGGCGCACTGCTCGCCGCGATCCCTGGCGGAGGCCACCGAGCCGGGAGCCGGCTCGTCCTTCGCCGCCCGGCGCTCCGAGGCGTGTCCTGGGTCGGGGGAGGCGCTGGCGCCTCTCACCGCGACCCGGCGCGGGCGCCGCTGCTGTGCGCGGCGCGGTCGGTGCCGTTCAACGGGGCGCGCCACCACGGCGCGCGAATCCGAAAGCCTAGCGTGCCGGCGCCGGTCCGTCACCTGCCTTTTCGTCGCGCGTCACCCCGGCCGCCGTGCATCGCACCGCCGTTCGCGCCGCGAGCGCGGACGGCTCGGCCCCGCCGCGGCCGCCGGCGGTACGCGGCCCGTACCGGTTCGGTCGGTTCGACGCGCAATGATGGGACCGTGAGCGGTGACAGCGACGGCAACGACCCCACCAGCACCGGAACGATATCGGACAAACCGAACCTGACCGACCCGCGGGCGATCCGGGCGCTGGCGCACCCCGCCCGGTTGGCGATCCTGGAGTACCTGGGCGACCGTGAGTCGGCGACCGCCACCGAATGCGCCGACATCGTCGGCCTGTCGCCCAGCGCGACCAGCTACCACCTGCGCGAACTCGCCAAGTACGGCCTGGTCCAGGAGGCGCCCGGCACCGATCGCCGGGAACGCCGGTGGCGCTCCTCGGGCGGCTGGCGGGTCGGCGACGACGCCGGTACCGACCCGGCCGCGCGCGCCGCGACGCAGTTGCTCGCGCCGCTGGTCCTGGCCCGCGGGGACGAGCAGGCCAGGAGGTTCTTCGACGCGACCCCGCATGCCGACCCGGCGTGGTGGGACGCGGCCAACTTCAGCGAGTCGCGGATGCGGCTGACCCTGGACGAGCTCCGCGAGCTGACCGCCGCGTGCGTGGAGCTGGTCGAGTCGTTCGCCAAGCGGTACCCGCGCAAGGAGCGCGCCGGCCGCTCCGACACCCGGGACGTGCTGCTGGAGGTGCGCGCCTTCCCGCTGCCGACGCCGGACGAGCGGCCTACGGATACCTGATCCGCACGGTGTCGAGCGCCTCGCCCGGCGGGACGAACCACGGCGGGCCCTCGCGCAGCGCGGTGTCGATCCGCAGCCGGGTGAACGGGTGGATGTCCGGCAGCGCGTCCGGCTCGAACCATCGCACGTCGAGCGTCTCGTCCTCGTCGCGCCGGGCGTCGCCGCCGATCGCCCGGCAGCGGAACCAGACGTTGAGGTACTCGCACCTGTCGCCGTTCGGGTACTCGGCCGGGTGCATCGCCAGCCCGGCGAGTCGTTCGATCTCGGCGATCACCCCGGTCTCCTCCTCGATCTCGCGCAGCGCCGCGGCGGCCGGCTGCTCGCCGGGGTCGATCCCGCCGGCCGGCAGCGCCCAGGTGCCGGTGTCGCTGCGCTGTTCCAGCAGGATGCGGCCGGCGTCGTCGTGCACCACCGCCGCCGCGCTCGGCACCAGCAACAGGTCGTGCCCGACCACGGCGCGCAACCTGCCCAAGTACTCCGAAATCGCCATCCGGCGATCCTAGGAGCCGTCTCGGTCCCGGGCGCGGCCCGGTAGCGGAGAGCGCGCCGATGCCGTCGAACGATCCGCTGCGCCCCGGGCCGGTCTCACGCGGGCCGGTGTTCGGTGGGTACGGCGAGGTCGGCGGTGCGGTAGCAGGCGATGACGGCGGCGGGGCTGCCGTCGGCGGTCGCCGCGGCGACCCGGTCGAGCACCTCGTCGTAGTCGGCGCCGGTCTCGCCCGCGTACGAGGCGGCCATCCGGCCCCACTCGTCCCACGGCAGCATCTCGTACCCCGCGAGCGCGGCCAGGTCGCGGACCGCGTTGCCGCGGATCTCCGCCGGCCCCCAGTTGTCCGCGTACCCGGGCACGCCGAAGTGCTGCGCGTCGATCTCGCCCGCGCGGTACCGCTGCCACGCCTCGCCGCCGGTCAGGAACAGGCCGGGGGCGAGATCCTCGGGTGCCTCGGCGACGTCGGTACCGAGCACCTCGGGGTCGAGCCGGACGAAGCGGTCACCGTTCCAGTACTCGAGCAGCCAGTGGTCCAGGCCGCGGCCGGGCTGGAAGTAGGTAGCGAAGCCGCACCGGGCGCGGGCCGGGACCCCGGCGTGCCGGAGCAGGGCGGTGGCCAGTACGGCGAAGTGCCGGCAGGTGCCGACCACCCGCGCGGTGGCCGGCCGCGGTGCGGTGAGCGGCCGCGGGTCGAGCCCGGCGAGCACCCGGAGCAGGTCGGCGGCCGGCCGGATGTCCTTCTCCGCCAACCGGTCGTCCGCGACCCCGGCCCTGCTCGCGTCGGCCGGCTGGATCACCAGCCCGTGCGCCACCGCGCAGAGCGCGACCGGGTCGGCCGGCAGCCCGTCGAGCAGCGCGGCGGGCGCGGCCGCCAGCGTGGTGATCGGCCCTGCCTGCCGGTAGTGCGCCAGCTCGTCCATCGCCGCCTCCGTCGATCGTGCTCCCGCGGCGACGCTACCGAGCTGCCCTGACAGCCCCTGTCAGTCGGCAGCAACCCGTCCGCGCCGTGCCCTGCCGGCGCGGACGGGGTGCCGGCGGCGGACGGTGTTCGTGCCCTGCCGGCGGCGGACGGCGCTCGGCGACGGTCGGGCGCGGGTCAGTAGGTGACGGTGATGCGGTGGGCGGGGCCGTCGACGCGGGCCCGGCCGCCGATCGGGATAACCTGCTGCGGGTCGGTGTGCCCGAGATCGACGTCGAACACGATCATGGCGTCCGGCGCGTACTCGCCGAACGCGCGCAGCACCGCTTCGCGCTGCTCGGCTCGGTACCGGACGCGGCCGTCGGGGTCGAGCGGCTGTTCGAACGACCACGCCTTCGGCCGCCCCATCAGTACGGCCGGGAACTGCCGCAGCAGCCCGCGCTCGCCCATGCAGCGCAGGATCCGGTAGACCTCCTCGGCCCGGGGCATCTCCTCCGAGGTCTCCAGCATCAGCACGCTGCCGGCATAGCTGTCGGCCGGCTCGATCTCCCGGTTGGCCATCAGCAGCCAGGACAGGATCTCCAGGTTGCCGCCCCACACCGGGCCGTCGACCACCCGGTCGCCGCGGTGCCAGTACCAGCCGGTGGCCGGTTCGGTGGCCGGCTCCGACTCGAACGTGCGCGGGTCCTCCCACCGCGAGTTGACCTCGGTGAACGTGGTCGTCTCGGCCAGCTCGTACGGGCCGGTGTCGAACAGTGCGGCCCGCAGGCTGGCGGCGGTGAGCGGGTGCAGCGCGCCGGGCCGGCCGAGCTCGACCATCACCGAGCCGCCGTGGTAGCCGACGATGCCGAGGTTGCGCAGCAGGAGCAGCAGGTTGGTGTTGTCGCTGTAGCCGAAGAACGGCTTCGGGTTGGCCGCGAGCAGGTCCCGGTCCAGGTGCGACAGCACGGTGAGCTGGTCGTCGCCGCCGATGCTGGCGAACACCGCGGCGATCTCCGGGTCGGCGAACGCGGCGTGCAGGTCGGCGGCCCGTTCCTGCGGGCTCGACCCCATCTTCCGGCTCGCCGGGTACTCGACGACCCGCAGCCCGAAGTCGTCCCGGAGCCGCTGCAAGCCCAGCTCGTACGGGGCGGGGAACAGCCCGGGCAGCCCGGACGCGGGGGAGAGCACCGCGACGGCGTCGCCGGGGCGCGGTTTCGGAGGACTGACGCACTCGGACATGCCGGGACGGTAGCCGCCGGCCGGCCCGGTCCAGTACCGATTTCCAGCCAACGCCACCCCAGGGCTTGCGTGGATCGAGTATGAAGGATTATTTTCGAAATATGTCCTTCACGTCTTCGGAACGACGCGAGCTCGCCATCGTCGCCGGGTGCACCGCGGTCACCTTCGCCGGCGACTTCATGGCCGACACCTCCCTGGTGCTGACCCTCCAGGACAACGGCGCCGCCGGGTACGCGGTCGCCGCGCTGCTGGTCGCCGGCGTCGCCCCGGCCGTCCTGCTGGCCCCGCTCGCCGGACGCCTCGTCGACCGCTTCCGGAGCAGGACGCTGCTGGTCACGGTCGGCGCGGTCCAGGCGGTGCTGTGCGTCGCCCTCGCGTACGTACGGCAGCCCGCGCTGATCATCGGGCTGATGGCGGTGGTCGCGGGCGGTCTCGCGATCACCGGTCCGGCGCTCGGCGCGATCGTCCCGCGCGCCATCCACCGGGACCGCATCCCGCAGGCTCAGGCCGCCGTGCAGACCGTCCGCGGGATCGGCATCCTCGCCGGGCCGGCCATCGCCGGCATCCTGGTCGGCCGGTTCGGCCAGACGATCCCGCTGCTCATCGACGCCACCAGCTTCCTCGCGGTGATGGCCGCAGGGCTGCTGCTGCGCACCGCGCACGGCGGTGCACCGCTGCGCCGCGACGCAAGTACCGGCCGGGTGCGCGGCGGCCTGTCGCTGGTGCGGGCGGACCGCCTGCTGACCATCGCTCTCGTCCTGATCGCGGTCGGTATCACCGCCGTGTCCTGCGACAACGTCGGCGAGGTCTACCTGGTCCGGGAGACCCTGCACGGCAGCTCCAGCGCGTACGGGCTGCTCAGCGCGCTGTGGTCGGCGGCCGCGATCGCCGGCGGCTGGCTGCTCGGCAAGCGCGCCCCGGACGACCGCGGGGTGGTACGGCTGCTGCTCGTGCTGCTCGGCATCTTCGGGCTCGTCATGCTCGGCCTCGCGAGCGCCCCGACGGTGCCCTGGCTGATCCCCGTCTACGTGGTCGGCGGCCTCGCCAACGGCGGCCTCAACCTGGCCATCGGCGTACTGCTGGGTCGGCGGGTCCGGCCGGACGAGCGCGGCCGGGTCGGCGCCACCTTCAACGGCTTCATCAACAGCGGCACGCTGATCGGCTACGCCGCCGGCGGCGGGCTGCTCTCGCTGGTCAGCCCGCGCATCCTGTTCACCGGTAGCGGCCTGCTCTCCCTCGCGGTGATCGGCGTCCTGGCGGTACCGGTGCTGCGTGGCCTGCGCCGCGCCCCGGCGACCATCACCGGCGACGACGCCGTACCGACGGCCCCGCTGGCCGAACCCGCGGCGAGCTGATCAAGGTTCCGGCGAGCTGATCAAGGGCTCAGCGAGCTGATCATGGACCCGGCGACCTGATCAAGAGCCCGGCGAGATGATCAAGAGCTGAACGAACTGATCAAGGGCCCGGCGAGCTGATCACGGGCCCGGTGGGTCGGTCGAGGATCCGACGGGTCGGGCGAGGGACAGGTTCGGGTCGGGCGAGGGATGTCCGTCCCGCTCGGTTGATCGACGCCTCGTGGCCGGCGCGGGCACGGGGTGGCGGGTGGGAGACGGCGGTCACGCGG
The DNA here is from genome assembly GCF_018324685.1 of Actinocatenispora sera. Classification (NCBI taxonomy): domain Bacteria; kingdom Bacillati; phylum Actinomycetota; class Actinomycetes; order Micromonosporales; family Micromonosporaceae; genus Actinocatenispora; species Actinocatenispora sera. The sequence continues at coordinate 2,018,430 of NZ_AP023354.1, forward strand.
CTAGTGTTCGAGCGGTGAGCGTGCTGCGGCGGCCCCGGGTGGGGCACATCGAGTTCCTCAACTGCCTGCCCATCTACTGGGGGCTGATGCGCTCCGGCACGCTGGCCGACGTCGACCTGACGAAGGCGCCGCCGGACGTGCTGAACGACCAGCTGGTGGCCGGGGAGCTGGACATCGCACCGATCAGCCTGGTCGAGTTCCTGCGGCACGCCGACGACCTGCTGGTGCTCCGCGACATCGCGGTGACCAGCGACGGGCCGGTGCTGTCGGTCAACATCGTGCACAAGCGGCCGCTCGCCGAGCTGGACGGGCGCCGGGTCGCGCTCGGCTCCACCAGCCGCACCGGCGTCCTGCTGGCGCAGCTGCTGCTGGCGGAGCGGTACGGGGTGCGGCCGGAGTACGTGCGCGGCGCGCCGGACCTCGACGTACTGCTGGCCGACGCGGACGCCGCCGTGGTGATCGGCGACGTGGCGCTGCGCGCGATGTACGAGGGAGACCACGACGGGCTGACCGTCACCGATCTCGGCTCGGCCTGGAAGGACTGGACCGGGCTGCCGATGGTGTTCGCGGTGTGGGCGGCCCGGCGCGACTACGCCGCCGCCAACCCGGGCCTGGTCAAGGACGTGCACCAGGCGTTCCTGCGGTCCACCGCGCTGGCCCGGACGGAACTGGACGCGGTCGTCGACTCCGCGGTCCGCTGGGAACCGTTCGACAAGGCGATCCTGGCCCGCTACTACCAGGCGCTGGAGTTCGACCTGAGCGACCGGAAGGTGGCCGGGCTGCGGGAGTTCGCCCGCCGGGCCGCCGCTGCCGGGGCCGTGCCCGCGCTGCCCGCCGACGGCCCCACCTTCTTCGCCGACGCCTGACCCGCAGCTACTCCGACCGCTGCTCGCTGGGCGAAAGATCCCGGAGCGGCCGTCACGGCGTCGGCTCGGCACGCTGGGCGGCCCGGGCGGATGCGGTCGTGGTGATGCCGGTGAGGATCAGGGCGAGGCCGGTGTGGAAGGCGGCGTCTCGTTCGGCGCGCTGGGCCGGGGTCGGCGGGAAGTCGCTGCGCGCCTGTTCCTCGATGGTGAAGCCGTTGGCGTAGGCGAAGACCGTGTCGACGGCTGCCATCGCGCCGGCCTGGTCCAGCCCGGAACCGCGCACCATGGCGATCATCCGGTGCCAGCCCTGCTGCGCGGCCGCCTGGTCCGGCCGTACTCCGGTGGCGACCAGCCGGGCGCCGTCGCGGTGCCGTAGCAGCCGGTTCCGGTACTCCATCGCCCCGCTGCGGAGCATCTCGTCCCACCGGCCCGAGGCGGCCGGGGTCCCGTCGTCCATGGTCACCGCTTCGACCATCGCGGTGAGCAGCGCCCGCTTGCTCGGGAAGTGCCGGTAGAGGGCGCCCGGCTGGACGCCGAGCCGCTCGGCCAGCCGGCGCGTGGTGAGCGCGTCGAGTCCCACCTCGTCGAGCAGGTCGAGCGCTGCGTGCAGGACTTCGTCGCGTCGAGACACCCGGACAGTTTGCCAGCCGGGTACCCGCGTGGTTAGAGTGAACAATGTTCACGTGAACTTAGTTCACTCAGCGATGTGGAGGGTGTCATGCGGATCGTCGTGATCGGAGCCGGACTCGGTGGGCTCGCGCTGGCCCGGCGGCTGCGGCGGGAGGGATTCGACGTCGGGGTCGTCGAGCGCGACGCCAGCGCCGAGGCCCGCTTCCAGGGGTACCGGATCGGGCTGGAGCCGGACGGCCTCGCCGCGCTGCGGGGCTGCCTGACCGAGCGGCTGCTGCCGCTACTGGACGCGGTCGCCGGGGAGATGACGGGCGCCGGCCGCGCGGTCGACCCGCAGCTCAACCTGCTGGCCGAGCTGCCCCCGCGGTACGAGGGGCTGCTGTTCGACCGCGCCGTGCTGCGGCACCTGCTGCTTGCCGGGATCGAGGACATCGTCACCTTCGACCGCCACCTGACCGGCTACCGGGAGCATGCCGACGGCGTCGTCCTGACGTACGCGGACGGCAGCACCGAGACCGCCGACCTCGTCGTCGGTGCCGACGGCATGGGCTCCACCGTGCGCCGGCAGCTGCTGCCCGACGTCGAGGTGCGTGACCTCGGCCGGTACGGCGGGATCGGCCGCACGCCGCTGACCGAACGGTTCGCCGACCTGGTACCCGGCTGGAGCACCATGGTCTCCGCGCCGGACGTGCAGCTGATGCTCGGCAAGATGCCGTTCCGCCGGTCGCCGCGCGCGGCCGCCGCCGAACTCGCGCCGGAGGTCGCCCTGCCGGACACGCCGAGCTACCTGCGGTGGGTCATGCTGCTGCCGCCGGATCGGGCCGAGCTGGGCGCGCACCTCGCCGACGACCAGGACGGCGGACTCGCGGTACTCCGGTCCATCGCCGCCGGCTGGCACCCGGACCTGGTGGCGCTGCTCGCCGAGGCCGACCGGGCCAACAGCGGGGTCGGTCCGCTGCGGCTCGGCGATCCGGTCGAACCGTGGGAGACCGGCCGGGTCACGCTGCTCGGCGACGCCGGCCATCCGGTACCGCCCGGCGGTGCCGGCGCCGCGCTGGCGTTCCTGGACGCCGCCGACCTGACGAACGCGCTGGTCGCGGCGCGGGACGGCGGTACGACACGGACGGCCGCGCTCGCCGGGTACGAACAGCGGATGTGCGCCCGCGGCGCGGAGTCGCGGGCGCAGGCGCTCGCCGCCTTCCAGATGTTCGACGCCGCCCGCAGCGCGAGCTGAACGTCCCGGTTCGGTGGTCTCCGCACGTTTCGCGACTCCGCCTTTCGGCCGACTCTCAGCGCTGCCGACGCTGCCGACCGCCGAGTGCACGGTGGCAGTCGACGGCAAGCCCGACTGGCAGCATCACGAGCTTGGCGGACGCTCGTACTTCTGCGGGTTCGGCCCCGCGCTGCGGGCAGGGGAGACGACGTACCTGACGATCACGGTGAAGATCGAGAAATCCATGGTCGGCTCGGACGGGACGCTGTCGATCATGGCGGGCAACATTCCGGACCGGAACTCGAAGAACGACCGCGCGGCGATCACGTTGACGGTACTGAGCGGCAGCGCGGCGCCGTCGCACAGCGCCAGCGGCTCGGTCGGTACCGGTGGGCACGGCGGCGGTGACGCCGGCGGCTCGCTGCCGGTGACCGGTACCCGGCTCGGCCTGTACGGCGGGGCCGGCCTGCTGGTGCTGCTGGCCGGTGTCGGCCTGGTCGTGCTGGGTCGGCGGCGCCGGGCGAACATCTGAGCGAGCTCCCGGCCGGGTCGACCTGACGGGGTTTCGGCCGGGTCGACTTGACCGGGCTCTTGGCCGGGTCGACTTGACCGGGTTTCCGGCCGGGTCGGCCTGATTCGGCTCACGACCGGTTTGACCTGCGGATTCACGGTGGCCGCGGCGCCTGGCGTCGCGGCCACCGCCGTGCCCGGCGCGCCGGGCCGGCACGACGTGTTACAGATTCTTGCCGCGGTGACGGGATGCTGTAACACTGGGGGCATGGAGCGGCAGGAGGTGCCCGGTGCGTCCGGGCTGTTGTCCGAGGTGGCGGCGGCCGAAGCGGAGCTGCGCGCGACCGCCGAGCGAGACCACGGCGCGGCCGCGGCCGGCGACGAGCTGGCGGCGTACTTCGACGCGGTCGTCGGGGCGGAGGCGAAGATCGAGCCGCGCGACTGGATGCCCGAGGCGTACCGGAAGGGGCTGGTGCGGCAGATCGCCCAGCACGCGCACTCGGAGATCATCGGGATGCAGCCGGAGGGCAACTGGCTGACCCGGGCGCCGTCGCTGGCGCGCAAGGCGATCCTGCTGGCCAAGGTGCAGGACGAGGCGGGTCACGGCCTCTACCTCTACGCGGCGGCCGAGACGCTCGGGGTGTCTCGCGTGCAGCTGTTCGACAAGCTGCTGTCCGGGCGGCAGAAGTACAGCTCGATCTTCAACTACCCGACGCTGAGCTGGGCGGACGTGGGCGCGATCGGCTGGCTGGTGGACGGTGCGGCGATCGTCAACCAGGTGCCGCTGTGCCGCTGCTCGTACGGGCCGTACGCGCGGGCGATGATCCGGATCTGCAAGGAGGAGTCGTTCCACCAGCGGCAGGGGTTCGACCTGCTGTACACGCTGGCCCGCGGCACCGACGAGCAGCGCGCCATGGCGCAGGACGCGGTCGACCGCTGGTGGTACCCGTCGCTCGCGATGTTCGGGCCACCGGACGCCGACTCGACCCACTCGGCGCAGTCGATGGCCTGGAGGATCAAGCGGTTCAGCAACGACGAGCTACGGCAGAAGTTCGTCGACATGACCGCGCAGCAGGCCGGGGTCCTCGGGCTGAGCCTGCCGGACGAGGCGCTCGCGTACGACCAGGAGTCCGGGCACTGGCGGTACACCCAGCCCGACTTCGCCGAGCTGATGCGGGTCATCTCGGGCGACGGGCCGTGCAACCGGCAGCGGATCGAGCACCGCCGGCGGGCGCATGACGACGGCGCCTGGGTACGGGACTCGGCCGCGGCGTACGCGGCGAAGCAGCGCACGAGGAAGGCCGCGGCATGACCGTCGAGAACGGACAGTCCACAGTGGATAGTCAGGACTGGCCGCTGTGGGAGGTGTTCGTCCGCCCCCGGCGCGGGCTGGCCCACTCGCACGTGGGCAGCCTGCACGCCTCCGACGCGGAGCTCGCGGTGCGCAACGCGCGCGACCTGTACACCAGGCGGCAGGAGGGCGTGTCGATCTGGGTGGTGCCGGCGGCGGCGATCACCGCGTCCAGCCCGGACGAGAAGGACGCGTTCTTCGCCCCGGCCGGCGACAAGGTCTACCGGCACCCGACGTTCTATCCGGTACCGGAGGGGGTCGAGCACCTGTGAGATCCGACTACGTGCTGGCGCTGGCCGACGACGGCCTGATCGCCGCGCAGCGGCTCGCCGAGTGGACGTCCCGCGCACCGGAGCTGGAGGAGGACGTCGCGCTGGCGAACATCGCCCTGGACACCCTGGGCCAGGCGCGGCTGCTGTTGAGCCATGCCGGAGAGCTGGAGGGTGCCGGCCGGGACGAGGACGATCTCGCCTACCTCCGCGACGAGCAGGACTTCCGCAACTGCCAGCTGGTCGAGCTGGACAACGGTGACTTCGCGGTGACGATCGTGAAGTTGCTGTGCTTCGCGACCTACCAGCACGAGCTGTACGCGGCGCTGCGGCGCAGCACCGACGAGCGGCTCGCCGCGATCGCGGCGAAGGCGGTCACCGAGACCGAGTACCACGTCGACCACGCCCGGCTGTGGACGCTGCGGCTCGGCGACGGTACCCCCGAGGCGCACCGGCGGATGACTGACGCGCTCGCCCGGATCTGGCCCTACACGCACGAGCTGTTCGAGGCCGGCTGGATCGATCCGGAGCTGCTGGCCGAAGGGGTCGCGGTCGATCCGGCCACCCTGCGCGAGCCCTGGCTGTCCACAGTGGACAAAACCCTGGTCGAGGCGACGCTGGCGGTACCGGACGACGACTGGGCACCGAGCGGCGGCCGGCACGGGGTGCACACCGAGGTGATGGGCTACCTGCTCGCGGAGATGCAGTACCTGCACCGGGCGCACCCGGGTGCGACATGGTGACCGAGGCGGCGGCCCGGGCCGCGGTCGCCGCGGTCGCCGACCCGGAGCTGCCGGTGGTGACGATCGACGACCTGGGCATCCTGCGTACCGTGTCGGTCGAGGCCGACCGGGTCCGGGTCGCGATCACCCCGACGTACTCGGGCTGCCCGGCCATGGACGTGATCCGGTCCGACATCCGGTCCCGGCTCGCCGAGATCGGGGTGTCCGACGTGGAGGTCGAGACGCAGCTGGCGCCGCCGTGGACGACCGACGCCATCAGCCCGGCCGGCCGGGCGAAGCTCGACGCGGCCGGGATCGCGCCACCAGGCCCCCGCGGGCAGGCTCCCGTCGCGGTACGGCTGTCGGTGCGGTGCCCGCACTGCGCGTCCCCCGACACCGAGGAGCTGTCCCGCTACTCGTCGACCGCCTGCAAGGCGCTGTGGCGGTGCCGGGCCTGCGGCGAACCGTTCGACCGGATCAAGGAGCACTGATGGCGGTCACGCTGCGGCGGCCGACGCGCCGTCGCCCGGAGTTCCACAAGCTGGCCGTGGCCCGGCTCGAGCGGCTGACCGAGGACGCCTACCTGCTCGGGTTCACGGTACCGGCGGAACTTCGCGACACGTTCGCGTTCCGGCCCGGCCAGCACCTGACCGTGCGCCACCTGGTGGACGGCGACGACGCACGCCGGTCGTACTCGATCTGCTCCACGCCCGAGCGGCTCGCCACCGACGGCGAGCTGCAGGTGGGGGTGAAGCTGATCGCGGACGGGGTCTTCTCCCGGTACGTGTCCGAGGAACTCGCCGTCGGCGACCGGCTCGAGGTGCTCCCGCCGCTGGGCCACTTCACCACCGACCTCGCTCCGGAGCGGTCCCGGCACTACGCGGCGATCGTCGCCGGCAGCGGCGTGACACCCGTGCTGTCGCTGGTGTCGACGGCGCTGTCGGTGGAGCCGGAGAGCCGGTTCACCGTGCTGTACGGCAACCGGTTCGTGCGCTCGGTGATGTTCGTCGACGAGCTGGCCGACCTCAAGGACCGTTACCCCGACCGGCTGCAGCTGGTACACGTGCTGTCCCAGGAGCCGGGCGGCTCGGAGTTGCTCTCCGGACGGCTGGACCCGGACCGGATCGGCCGGCTGCTAGCCACGCTGGTCGATCCGTCCACAGTGGACGAGTGGTTCCTGTGCGGCCCCTACGGCATGGTGGTCGGCGCGCAGCGGGTGCTGGCGGAGGCCGGGGTCGACGAGCGCTCGGTGCACACCGAGCTGTTCCACGTCAGCGCCGAACCGCCCGCCACGCCGTCCGCCGCGCCGGTACCGGCGGGGGAGGCCCAGGTGACCATCACCCTGGACGGCCGGTCCAGCACGTTCGGGATGGCCTACGACGAGCGGATCCTGGACAAGGCCCTCGAGGTACGGGGTGAATTGCCGTACTCGTGTCGCGGTGGGGTCTGCTCCACCTGCCGGGCGAGGGTCACCGGTGGCGAGGTCCGGATGGCCCGCAACTTCGCCCTGGAACCCGACGAGCTGGCCGCCGGCTACGTGCTGACCTGCCAGTCCAGCCCGGCCACCGAGCACGTCGAGGTCGACTACGACGGTTGAGTAACCGCCTGCCGGGCACGGCGGGTACGGACCGGCCGGGTTTCGTATCTGACGAAACCCGGCCGGTCCTGTGTCACTCCGGTTCGCCGGGCTGGTAGAGCTCGCCGATCCGCGCCCGCTGCAGGCCGCGGTGGTAGGACGACAGCGTGCCCCGGACCTCCTCGGCCGACCGTTGCCGCCGCACCGGAGCCGGCGCGCGGGTGACGCTGCCGGGTACCAGTTGCGCCTGCGGATCCCGCCGGGGCAGACCGCCGGTGGTGCCGTGGCCGGCCAGGCGCGAGGAAGCCGCGGCGAGCCGCCACCCGTCGTCCGCCGGCGACTCCCAGCGACCGGTCGCCGAGGCGCGCGGCGGCGGTGCCTCGTCGCGGGACCCGTCCGGTACGCCGGACGCCTGCTCGGGCCGGGACGTCGAGGCGATCTGGAACCAGGCGGACCCGGCCGGACGCGACGGCGGCTCGGCCGCCGCTGCCGTGGCCGGGTGGGGCGGCAGCCCGATGGACGGCCGTGCCGGCGCCGCGGCCCGTACGGTCTGCGGCGTCTCGACCCGGCGCCGTGCCGACGTCGGGTCGGGCACCGACCGGTACCCGGGCGACTCCAGGATGTCCTGCGGGATGACCACCTCGGCCAGGGTGCCGGGCAGCGCCGAGCGCAGCTCGACGGTCGCGCCGATGTGCCTGGCCAACCGGCCCACCACGGCGAGACCCATGTTCCGGGACAGCGACGCGTCCACCGACGGCGGGTCGGCCAACCGCCGGTTCAGCTCGGTCAGCCGATCGGCGCGGATCCCGGCACCGGCGTCGGTGATCGTGACGTAGACCCGGTTGCCGATCCAGCACGCCTCGGCCGTGACGATGGTGTCCGGCGGCGAGAACGAGGTCGCGTTGTCCAGCAGCTCGGCGATGAGGTGGACCAGGTCGTTGACCGCGCGACCGGCGACGTCCACGCCCATGTCGACGACGCCGAGCTCGATCCGCGTGTACTGCTCCACCTGGGACTGCGCGGCGCGCAGCACGTCGCCCAGCGCCGCCGACTCGCGACGGGCCCGGCTCACGTCGACCCCGACCAGGACCAGCAGGTTCTCGTCGTTGCGCCGCATCTGGGTGGCCAGGTGGTCGAGGTGGAACAGCTGACCGAGCCGGTCCGGGTTCTGCTCGCCCTGCTCCATCTGGTCGATGCGCCGGATCAGCCGGTCGACCAGCAGCTGCGAACGGCGGGCGAGGTTGACGAACATCGTCGACACGCTGCTGCGCAGCGTGGCCTGCTCCGCCGCGATCCGGACCGTCTCCCGGTGCACGACGTTGAACGCCTCGGACACCTGGCCGATCTCGTCCTGGCTGGGTCTGGCCACCACGTCCTGGACGCCGGCGGCGAGGTCGTCGGCGGTGAGCGTGCCGAGCGTGCCCGGGTCGCGGAGCCGGGCCACCGTATCGGGCAGCTCCTGGTACGCCACGGACAGCGCACCGGCCTCCAACCGGTGCAGCGACCTGGCCATGGAACGCGCGGTCAGCAACGCGATCGCGATCGCCACCAACACCATCAGCGACACCGCCGCCGACTCGGCGACGAGCTGGCGGAGCAGGTCGTTCTCCTGCTGCTGGACGAGGGCGCGGAACTCTTCGCGGAGCCGGGTTTCGACCAGGCCGCTGAGCGCCACCCGGGTACCCATCGTCCTGGTCCACTGCGCGGTACCGACGTCGCCGGAGATCGTGCCGGTGCCGCCGGCGCTCGCCCGGCTCAGGTCACCCTCGTACCGCTGGGCGGCGATGATGTCGTTCTGGGTCTGCGCCGTGGTCAGGGCGTGCCGGTCGCCGGGCAGGGGCGTGTCGGTGTTCGCCCCGACCCCGCGGCCGGCGATCGTTCGCTCCATCGCGGTGACGTGGTCGCCGTCCACGGCGTCGCGGAACGCGCGCAGCGCCTCGGCCTGCCCCTCCAGGTTGGCCTGGAACGACTCGTGCTGGGCGGAGGTCACGTCGGAGCCACCGGCCAGCATGACGATCCCGACCTCCTGCTCCTGCGAGGTCATCTCGGTGTGCGAAGCCATCGCGCTGGCGCCACGGGCCAGGTTGGCCGCCTCGTCCGAACCGGCCACGTTGGCCAGCGTCTGCCGGTACGCCAGCAGGTCGGCGATCAGGCTGCGGTAGCTGAACACCGCGGTGGACAGCGGGATGATGTCGCGCTTCTCGATCGACCGGCGCAGCGGATCGAGCTCGTCGAGCTGGGTGTCGATGCGGCCCAGCAGATCGGTGAGGTTGCGCTCCGAGCTGTCCACCCCGGCGCGCGCCGCGCGGTACTCCCGCAGCTGCCTGTCGGCCTTGGCGATCTGCTCCCGGTACGCGCGAGCGGCGGCGCCCTGCTTCTGCTTCGGCGTGGTGAGCAGGGCCGCGGCCAGCGTCCGTTCGGTCTGCAGCTGGGTGGTCAACGCGGTGGCGTCGTCGGCGAGCCGGGCTTGCCGGATCGCCTGCCGGGCCTGCAGCACGTCCTGGCCGGTACCGACCAGCTGGACGGCGGCGACCCCGATCAGCGCGGTGATCGGCACGATCAGGATCAGCCCGAGCTTGGTCCGGATTCGTGCATCACGAAGGCGGGCCACCGGACCACGACGCCGGTCCGTGGTCGGTCGCTCGCTGGTGCTCTGCCGTTCTGTCACCGGCCACCCCTCGAGACGGACATACAACGCAGCCAACGATGAATGCTGTGATGCGGCGTCAACGCCGCAAGAGCGATGAACCGCTGGATTGCATCATGAATGTCTGGGCGAAAAAAGACCGCTGTCGATGTCTTCCGGGCGTTGCCCGCTGTTTCGTTACGAATCCGGTCGGTACATCGCGTCGATCTCCTCCCGGTAGCGGGCGTTCACGGTCTCGCGCCGGATCTTCAACGACGCGGTCAGCTCGCCGCCGGACACGGTCAGCTCGCCGTCCAGGATGCGGAACGCCCGGATCGACTCCGGCCGCGACACCGCCCGGTTGGCCTCGGTCACGGCCGCCTGGATCTCCGCCCGCAGCACCGGATCCCGGTCCAGCGGACCGTCGGCGCGGTTGCGCTCGCGCAGTACCGCCGGGTCCAGGGCGACCAGGCAGGACACGAACGGGCGGCGGTCGCCGACCACCACCGCCTGGCTGATCAGCGGGTGTGCCCGCAGCCGGCTCTCCAGCGTGGTGACGTCGACGTTCTTGCCGCCGGCGGTGATCACCAGATCCTTCTTGCGTCCGGTGATGGACAGGAACCCGTCGTCGTCCAGGACACCGATGTCGCCGGTGTGCAACCAGCCGTCCACCAGGGCGCCGGCCGTCGCCGCCGGGTTGCGGTGGTAGCCACCGAACACGCAGTCCCCGCGGACCAGCACCTCGCCGTCGGCGGCGATGCGCACCGAGACTCCGGGCAGCGGCCGGCCCACGGAACCCGGGCGGCTCGCGTCCGGGCCGTTGATGGTGGCCGGCCCGGCGACCTCGGTCAGCCCGTACCCCTCGTAGACGGCGATCCCGGCGGACCGGTAGAAGTGGCCGAGCTGCTCGTCGTGCGGGGCGCCGCCAACCACGATCGCGCCGCACCTTCCGCCGAGCGCCGCCACGGCGTCGCCACCCGGCGCCGCGTCCCGCAGCTTCTCCATGTACCGGGGGACCAGCGGCAGCACCGTCGGCCGCACCGCGGCGAGGCCGGCCGCGAGCTCGGCGGTACGGGGCAGGTGGGTGACGCGCACCTGGCGCAGCACCGCCGCGCACTGCATCGTGCGGGTGAAGATGTGGGCGAGCGGCAGGAACAGCACGATCGCACCGCCGGGCGCGAACACCGGGCCGAGCCGGTCCAGGAACCCGTCCAGGTTCGACAGGAAGTTGTCATGCGTGATCGCCACGCCCTTGGCCGGCCCGGTGGTCCCGCTGGTGTAGATGATCGTCGCGACCGACTCCGGCGGTACCTTCCGGCGCTGCGCGAACGCCTCGTCGTCGACGTCCGCCGCCCGCTCGGCGAGCCGGTCCAGCGCACCGCCGTCCAGCCGCAGCACGACGGGAGGCGGGCCGCCGATCGTCCGGGTCGCCGTCTCGACGACGCGGGCCTCGTCCGCGCCGCCGACGAGGCACCAGCCGGCGCCGGAGTCGCGCAGGATCCAGGCCACCTGCTCGACGCTCGCGGTGTCGTACACCGGAACGCTGACCGCGCCGATCGACCAGAGCGCGTAGTCGCAGACCGTCCACTCGTACCGGGTCGCGGACAGCAGGCCGACCCGGTCGCCGGCGCGGATGCCCGCGGCGATCAGGCCCTTGCCGACGGCGGTCACCCGGTCGGCGAACTCGGTCGCGGTCACCCGGCCGGGGCCGTCGGACGGCGCGAACGCGACCGCGCTCGGATGCTCGATGGCGTTGCGGTACACCGGATCGGCCATGCTGGACAGGCCGCTCGCCGCCGCCACCGCGGGCGTGTGGTACTCGCGCATCAGCCCGCACCCCGGCCCGGGTCGGTCCCCGCGGCCGCGCCGGGACGCCGCCCCACCGTGGTGTGCATCAGCCAGGCGGAGAGGACGAAGCCGGGATCGTCGAGCAGCCGGTGCAGCGTGGCCAGCTGCTCGCCGGTCATCCCGTCGGCCCGCAGCGTCGGCTCGATCTGGTACGCCAACGCCTGGTACAGGCCGCATCCGGCGCTGCCGCCGGGCCACGACCGGCCGAACACGACGGTCCGCTCGGGCGCCAGGCCCGCGGTGCGCATCGCCGCGTAGGCGTACCTGGTCCAGCCGAGATCCGCGCCGTTGCGCCGGCCGAGGCTCCGGATGATGTCGTTGAACAGCTCGAACGTCTCGGCATCGGCCGGATCCGGCACCGCGAGGACGGGGTCGCGCTCGCGGCAGTCGCAGTCCGACAGCACGATCAGCCCGCCCGGGCGAAGCGCGGAGACCAGCCGGGCCAGCACCTCGTGCCGGTTCGGCAGGTGCACGAACACCATCCGGGCGTGGATCAGGTCGTACTCGCCCGCCGGTACCGGGTCGCGGCCGACATCGTGCCGGAGCACCGTCAGGTTGTCGCGCTCGGTGAGGTACCGCGGATCGACGTCGGTGGCGGTGACGTGCCCCTCCGGGCCGACCCGGTCGGCCAGCCAGCCGGCGATCGAGCCCGCGCCGGCCCCGATGTCCAGGCACCGCCAGCCGCGGCCCACCCCGTACTCGGTGAGGACGGACGTGGTGTGGCCGTCGAACGCCTCGCTGAGCTGATCGAGCTGTCGTGCGCCGGCCGCGCCGGCGTTGTCGAAGCTGTATCCGGTAGGCATCTGGGCGGCTCCAGTCCGAACGTTCCCTTCGGGAAGTGGATACGCGTAGCTGCCGCCTCGTGCGCTATGCGGTGGATGCGCTCGGAGCCGGGATTTGCAATGTTTGACCAGCGGTACCCCGTCCGCAACCCTCGCCGGCGCCCGTTACCGCGCCGAGATCTCGTCCTCGCGGGCCGCCGTCGAAGATCTAGGGAGATCTCGGATCAGACAGGTCAGTCGGGCCGTGCAGACCGTCCGGCCGTCGTCGTCGGTGAGCACGATCCGGTACGTGGCCAGCGTGTCGCCGCGATGCACCGGGGTCGCCGTCCCGGTGATGGTGCCGCGCAGCGCGGGCCGGTGGTGCGTGGCGTTGATCTCGACCCCGACCGCGCGCCGCTGCGGGCCTGCATGCAGGGCCGCAGCCATGGTTCCGAGCGTCTCGGCGAGCACGCAGGACACGCCGCCGTGCAGCATCCCGTACGACTGCGTGTTGCCGGCTACGGGCATGCTGCCGACCACGCGTTCCGGGTCGGCCTGCCGGATCTCGATGCCGGTACGTTCGACGGCCGGGCCGAGCGGGCCGATGCCGGCGATGGCGTTCGGATCGAACGACTGCACGGGCGGTCCTCCATCGGTGTTTTCCCCTCGTGTTCGCCGCGCCGCGCGACGGAGTTTCGCCGGGGGTCTTTCGGGGACGACGTGGTGTAGGCAAAATAGGCGCTCGCCAGGAACCGTGCAAAAGCATCGTCTGGGATTCCCGGCGCAACCGCGGTTCGTATCTCGCAACCGGCATGAGAACGCACGGAAGGCGAAGAGCATGACAAGCAACGACAACACGACTGTGGTCCTGGTGCACGGCGCCTGGCACAGCCCGTGGTGCTGGAACCCGGTGGTCGCCGAGCTCGACCAGTACGGCATCCACAGCGTCACCGTCGACCTGCCGAGCTGTCGCACCGTCGACGGCGCGCCGGCGGGTGACATGCACGCCGACGCCGCCGAGATCCGCAACACCCTGGACCGGTACGAGGACGTGGTGCTGGTGGCGCACTCGTACGGGGGATTCCGGCGACCGAGGGCGCGGCCGGCCATCCGGCGGTGCGGCACCTGGTCTACGTCGCCGCCTACAACGCCGACGAGGGCGAGTCGCTCGGCGGCTACGCGGTACCGAACCCGGGGCCGGACGTGCTCAACCCGCCGGCGGACCTGACGATGGGCGAGAACGGCATGATGGGCGTGCGGACGGATCGCGCCGCGACGTTGTTCTACAACGGGATGCCGGCGGACGCGGCCGAGGCGGCGGTGGCGCAGCTGCGGCCGATGTCCGCCGCCGTGCTGTCCCAGACCCCGACCGCGGTCGCCTGGCGCGACATCCCGTCGACCTACGTGCTGACCGGCCAGGACAACGCGACGCCGACCGTGGTGCAGCGCGAGCTGTGCAAGCGGGCGGGTGCGGTGATCGAGCTCGGCGACTCCTGCCACTCGCCGATGCTGGCCGCGCCGAAGCGGGTCGCCGACATCATCGGCTCGGTGGTCGCCGCGCGGTAACTGTCCACAGTGGATCGACCGGGCCGGCCGCCGCGGCCGGCCCGGGGCAACGTCGTGCCTGTCGGAGGGAAACGTCTTGGGCGTCAGGAGAATGCTGGCCGGGCTCGCGATACCAGCTGTACTGCTGGTCCTGGCGGCCGCCTGCACCAGCGACGGCGGCAAGAGCGTGTCGGCCGCCCCGATCCGGATCGGCTTCATCGCCGACATGTCCGGGAACCAGAAGGGCATCGGCCGGTCCATGCGGGACGGCCTCGACCTGTACCTCAAGCTGCACGACGGGCGGCTCGGCGGGCGTCGGGTCCAGGTCGTGCAGCGCGACGCCGGCGACGACCCCACCAGTACCAAGGCGGCCAAGGCGGAGCAGAGCCTGCTGAACCAGCGGGATCTGCTCGCCATCACCGGCATCAGCGACGTGCGCACCGTGCTCGCCATGCAGAAGCCGGTCACCGAGCGCAAGCTGCCGCTGGTCAGCACGCTGGCCTGCACCGACCAGGTACCCGACCTCACCTACCTGTGGTGCGCTTCCAACCTCACCTCCGATCCGCCGGAGGCGCTCGGCGCGTACGTCGCCAAGCACGCGGGCGGGCGGGTCTACGTCCTCGGTACCGATCTCGGCCCCGCCAAGGGCGACACCACGCAGACGTTCGTCCGCACCTTCAAGGCCGCCGGCGGCAAGCTCGCCAACCCCGACGGGCAGCCCACCTACGCGCCGTACAGCGACAAGGCCAGCTACCGCTCCTACCTGACCGAGGCGCAACAGAACGGCGCCAAGGCCATCTACGTCTGGGCGACCGGGATGCAGGCGGTCCAGTTCGTCAAGGAGTACCAGAAGCTCGACCTGAAGTCGCAGGGCATCAAGGTGTACGCCTCGGGGCCGCTCACCTGCTGCGATCTGCTGCAGGTCGAGGGGTCCGCGGCGCTGGGCATCTACAGCTCGCTGGACTACACGCCGACGCTGGACAACGACGCGAACCGGGAGTTCGTGGTCGCCTACCAGCACGCGTACGGGACCGCGCCGAACGAGCCCGCGGCGTACGGCTACAGCGCGGCATCCATTCTCGACCAGGCGATCTCGTCGGTGACCGCGGACGGCACGACGCTGACCGGCAAGGCGGTGAACACCGCGATCGCCAACCTCGGCATCCAGAACGACCCGCGCGGAAGTTGGCAGTTCAGCAAGAAGCACGCGCCGGTGCAGAAGTTCTACCTGCGTCAGGTGCGGATGGACGGCTCCGTGCTGTCCAACGTCCTCGTCAACGAGCTACCCACGATCGGGGAGTGACGCCGCGATGTCCGGGCCGGGCAACCATCGCGACAGCAGGCTGGTGCGCGCGCTCGATCCGCTCGACGCCGACGAGACGTACCGCCGGCTGCCCGAGATGAACGCCGCCGCCGACGTGCCCGCGTTGGTCGGTGCGCTGCGCCGGCTGGCCGCCAACGCCGCGGCGGCGCCCGACGGCACACCGTACGAGTGCCGCGCGGCCATGCGCGATCTCGGCCTGCTGCTCGGTTCGATCAAGCGGCACGGCGTGGAGCCGGTGACGGCGGTACCGGAGGTCGAACCGGTGCTGCTACGCCTCGCCGCCCGCGGCGACGTGGTGCCGCGCGACACCGTGCATCACTACAGCGTCTGGAACCCGTACGGCGAGCGGCAGCGAAGCTACACCGGATCGTCGCAGGAGAGCGCGCTGATCGACTCGGTCCGGCTCAGCCTGCCCCGGCTGTCGCAGGCGGTCGAGCTGTGCGATCCGCTCGCCCGGGCCGAGCTGACCGATCCGGAGTTCCTCACCGCGATGGGCAGCTTCCGCGCCCACCTGGCCTCGCTGGACGAGGCGATCGAGCTGGTGAACGGCCGGGTGACGCCGGCGTTCTTCGCGAACGAGCTGCGGCCGTACTTCGACGAGGTGACCATCGACGGCCGGGTCTGGCGCGGCGGAGCCGGCGCCGGGCTGCCGATGCCGCTGCTGGACCTGGCGCTGTGGGCCGCCGACCACGATCCGGACGACGACGACTCCGCCGGCTACGCGGAGTTCTGGGCCGGCGGGGTCCCGTACGCCCTGCCGGAGTGGCGGCGCCGGTACGCCGAGCTGGCCGGGGGCCCGTCGCTCGTCGCGCGGGTGACCGCGGCCCTGGACGAGGCCGGCGACGGCCCGATGGACGACCGGCTGTGGGCCGCCGCCACCGCGGTCGAGCAGTCGCTGCGCGCGCTGCTGTCGTTTCGGGCCAAGCACTTCACCGTCGCCCGCCAGTCCTACCAGGAGGACGTCCGGCTGTTTTCGGTGGGCAGCAGCGGCGGCAGCGTGGAGCTACTGGCCAGCATCGTGCGACTCACCCGGGACAACGCCCGGGTGGTGCGGCCGCGGCGTAGCGCACGCTCCGATCCGGAGCGGCTGTCTCGTGCCTGACGCCGTCGTGGTCGGCGCCGGCTGTGCCGGAGCGCCGACGGCGATGCTGCTGGCGCGCGCCGGCTACCGGGTCACGTTGGTGGACCGGGCCCGCTTTCCCCGTGACACCCTGTCCACGCACTACCTGCAGCAGCCGGCGGTCGCGTTGCTGCGCGACTGGGGGCTGCTGGATGCCGTGCTCGGCACCCGCTGCCCGCCGATCGCACACCTGCGGTACCGCGCGGCCGACGTCGCCATCGACGGTCCGATGTGGACGTTCGACGGCATCGGCTACGCGCTCGGCCCGCGCCGGTACCTGCTCGACCAGCTGCTGGTGGACGCCGCCGTGGCCGCCGGGGTGGACTTCCGCGCCGGACAGCGGGTCACCGACCTGATCGTCGAGGGCGACCGCGTGGTCGGGGTACGGCTGCGCGCCGAGCGCGGCGGAACCGACCAGCTGCGGGCGCCGCTGGTGGTCGGCGCGGACGGGATGCGGTCGGTGGTGGCAGCCCGTACCGGTGCCGCGGTGCGCGTCACCGACCCGCCCCGGACCTGCGTCTACTACAGCTACTGGCCCGGCGTCTCGGACCGGTTCGAGATCCACGAGGCGCCCGGCAGCTGGATCGGCGTGGTGCCCAGCAACGACGGTCTGACCCTGGTCGCCGCGTACTTCCCGCAGTCCGCGTACCCGCAGGTACGGCTCGACGCCGGTGCCGCGTACCTGGCCGCGGTGCGCGACACGGCGCCGGACGTCCACGCCCGCATGCGGGCGGTCGATCGCGCCGAGCGCATCTACGGCACCGGTGCGCAGCTCAACTTCTTCCGGCAGCCGGCCGGGCCCGGCTGGGTACTGGTCGGCGATGCCGGCCATCACAAGGACTCGCTGACCGCGCGCGGCATCACCGATGCGTTCCACCAGGCCGCACTGCTCGCCGACAGCATCGGATCCGGCCTCGACCTGCACGATCCGGACCGGCTTCGCGCCGCGCTGCGGCGGTTCGAACGCGGCCGCGACGACCTGCTGGCCGACGAGTACCAGCACACCCTGAAGCTCGCCCGGTTGGCGCATTCGCCGCGGCGGCTGGCGTCGTTGCGGGCCGCGGCCGGGGATCCGGTGCAGGCCGCCGGCTTCTTCCGCTCGCTGTGCGGTCACCCGTTCCAGGAGCGGATGACTCCACCGTGACCGCGGAGCCGCCCGGTCAGACGGCGCGGCGGCGCCGCTGCTTCTCGGCGTAGGCCAGCGCCGACTCCCGGACCCAGGCGCCCTCGTCGTGGGTGCGCCGGCGACGCTCCATCCGTTGCCGGTTGCACGGGCCGTACCCCTGGAGCACGGCGGTGAGCGCGTCGAAGTCGGGCAGGGTGAAGTCCCAGTGGCCGCGCTCGGTGTCGAAGCGCAGTGCCTCGTCCGGCAGCGTCAGGCCGAGCGAGCCCACCTGCTCGGCGATCACGTCGACGAACTTCTGCCGTACCTCGTCGTTGGTCAGCCGCTTGATCTTCCACGCCATCGAGCGCGACGTGTTGCGCGACGCGCGGTCGGGCAGACCGAACAGCGCGAGCGCCCGGTACCACCAGCGATCGACGGCCTGCTGCGCCATCCGGTGCTGCGCCGGGGTGCCGCCGGACAGGGTGTGCAGGATCGAGTAACCCTGCCGCTGGTGGAACGACTCCTCCTTGCAGATCCGGACCATCGCCCGCGCGTACGGCCCGTACGAGCAGCGGCACAGCGGCACCTGGTTGGCGATCGCCGCACCGTCCAGCAACCAGCCGATCGCACCGATGTCCGCCCAACTGGCGGCCGGGAAGTTGAACACGACGCTGTAGTGCTGGCGACCGTCGTGCAGCTGGTCGAGCAGCTCGCCGCGGGTCACCCCGAGCGTCTCGGCCGCCGCGTACAGGTACATCGCGTGGCCGGCCTCGTCCTGCACCTTGGCCAGCAGCGCCGTCTTGCGCCGCAGGCTCGGCGCGCGGGTCAACCAGTTCGACTCCGGCTGCATACCCATCAGCTCAGAGTGCGCGTGCTGGCCGATCTGCCGGATCATCATCGACCGGTACGCGTCCGGCATCCAGTCGCGCGGCTCGATCTTCTGGTCGTCGGCGACCATGGCCTCGAAGTACCGCTGCAGGTCGGCCTCGTCCGCGCCGGCCTCGTCCCGGTCCGGCGCACCGATCAGCCGAAGCCGTTCGCCGCCCGCGTCGTGGGGACCCTGTGGCATGGTTTCTCTCCCCGGACGGCAATGCGGAAACAACGTGGCTGACGTGATGTTTGTAACCGAACCGCCCATCGGTGTCAACGAGCGGACAGGTACCTGCCACGGCGTTCGGTGGTCCCGCGGTGTCGAGGTCCGAAGTGGACGGTCGATCGCACCGGCACGCCAGCACGCCGGCACGCCGGCCCGGCGGCTCCCGGCCGCGGTGACGACGGCGCCCGGCCGTCCGGAAGGGCCGTCCCCCGTGGTGCGCTGCGTCGCTCGCCGGTCGGAGAGGTGTGCGAGGCTGCTGACGTGACGACGGAGAGGGTGGATCGGGTGAGTGGCGACGTCGTGGTGGTCGGCGGCGGGCTGGTCGGGCTGGCGGCGGCGTGGCGGATCGCCGGCCACGGCGGCCGGGTCACCGTGGTCGAGCGGGACGCGCCGGTCCGGTTCACCTCCCGCGCGGCGGCGGCGATGATCGCCCCGGTCGGGTACCGCGAGCCCGCCGACGACGCGTTCCTGCGGCTGCGGCTGGACGCGCAGCGGGAGTGGACGCCGTTCGCCGCCGAGCTGGTCGAGCAGACCGGGATCGACCCCGCGTACCGGCGGATCGGCTCACTGGTCGCGGCCACGGACAAGGACGGGCTGGCACGGGTGGTGGCGTTGCGCGAGTTCCATGCCGAGCTGGGGATCGAGTCGTCGCTGGTGGATGCGGCGGGTGCCGCGCGGCTCGAACCGGAGCTGCGCGGCGCGCTCGGCGGGTTGCAGGTGCCGGGGGAGGGTTGCGTCGACCCGGAGGCGGCCGGCCGGGCGCTGGTCGCCGGGATCCACGCCCGCGGCGGTACGGTCTGGTCCGGTGCGGGCGTCGCGGAACTGTGCGGTGACGCGACCCGGATCAGCGGGGTGCGGTTGGTCGACGGCTCGGTGCTCGCCGCCGACGTGGTACTGGTGGCCGCCGGCGCGGCGAGCTGCGCGCTACCGGGCGTGCCGGAGTCGGCGCGCTTCCCGCTCCGCGCGGTCAAGGGGCAGTCGGTGCTGGTCGCCGACCGGCCCGGAGATCCGCTGGTACGCACCGTGTTACGCGCCGGGATCAACGTCGTGCCGCGAGGCGACGGCCGGCTGATGATCGCGGGTACGGTGGAGGACGGCGCGGCGCCGGGGGACCGCAACACGGTGCTCGGCGCGTACCAGGTGCTGCAGCGGGCGATCGCGGCGGTGCCGGCGCTGGCCGGCTGCGACGTGGACACCTGGTGTGTCGGGCAGCGGCCGGTGGCGCCGGACGATGCGCCGGTGCTGGGGCCGAGCGGGGTTCCCGGCCTGTGGTGGTCGACCGGCCACTCGTACTACGGGATCCTGCTGTCGGCGTTGACCGGCCGGCTGGTGGCCGACGCGCTGGCCGGCGACGCCGCCGCCACCGTCCGGATCGGACAGTTCACTGTGGACAGGTTCGCCGCCGGGGCACCGCGCTACACCTCGCTGGACCACGACCGGCACGCCTAGGCTCGTCCGCGAAGCTCCGCGCGAGCGAGCGGCGTCGAGAACCCCCACACTGATGGTTTCCCGTTCGACCGGAGGACCGAGCCATGCCCGACCGACCAGAGATCGTCTGCATCTGCGGCTCCACCCGGTTCGTGGACGAGATGCGTGCGGCGAACCGCGATCTGACCTTCGCCGGTGTCATCGTCGTCGCGCCAGGCGTCTTCGTGCGCGCGGAGGACCACGGGGCGGACGAGTTGATCACCAGCGAGCAGAAGGCCGCGCTGGACGCCCTCCACCTGCGCAAGATCGACCTGGCGGACCGGGTTCTGGTCGTCAACCCCGGCGGCTACATCGGCGAGTCCACGAGCAGAGAGATCGCGTACGCCCGCGCCACCGGCACGCCGGTCTCGTTCACCGATCCCGTCTGACGCTCCGGGGGCGTGTCGAGTAGCGCTTCCGCGCGGCGACTCAACGGCGGGCGACGGTGACGATCTCCCGGCTGGTCGGGGTGATCGGGCCACGCTGCCAGTCGCCGTACTGCGCCTCCACGGTGAAGCCGGCGTCGGCCAGGAAGCCGTTGAGCGGCGCCACGTCGAGGAAGCGAAGCCGGGCCCGGTCGACGCGCAGTACGGTGCCGTCCGGGTCGGCGGTCGTCTCGACGAAGCTCACGACGCCGGCGTCGACGGACTCAACGTCGTGCCAGGTGCGCAGCGGTCGGTCGGCGGCGTCGACCACGTCGGCGGCATTGGCCGGGATCCAGTCGAGCCAGGCCCTGGCCTGCGGATGCCGGGTCTCGAAGACGAACCGGCCGCCCGGCGCCAGCGCGGCGTGGATCGCCTGCAGCGAGGCGCGGAGGTCCTCGTCGGTGACCAGCACCTGGAACGCGTGCCCGGTCATCACGGCGAGCTCGAACCCGCCCTCGGTACGGGTGTCGGACTCGGCGGCGGTCGCCTCGATCCAGTCGATGTCGGTGCGGCGCCGGGCGCGGTCGAGCGCGGCGCGGTCCGGGTCGAGGCCGACGAGCCGACCGCGGTGGCCGTGCTCGCGGGCGTAGGTGAGCATCGAGCCGGTGCCGCAGCCGACGTCGAGCACCGAACCGGCCGCCATGACCAGGTGGTGGTGGAACGCGTCCCCGCGGTACGTGTCCGGGTTCCAGGGGTTGAGCAGGTCGTAGAGGGCGGCGGCGTCCGCGTCGGAGTACACGCAGGCAGTGTCGAGGCCGGCCGCCGCGGCAGCAACCGCTTTCCCGCGGGTACCGAGGTCTCGCCATGCCCGCACCCTCGCGTTGATCAAGGGCCTCTCGCGTTGATCAAGGGATCGCGTCGCAACGCCCTGGCACGACGTGACCGGATCCCTTGATCAACGCCGCGCTGGGGGGCGTGGCGGGTTGCCGCCATCCCATTACGCTGAAGGGCCTGATGACCTGGTCGATCAACGGGGACGGCTCGAAGGGCTGGACCTTCGGCGACAACGTCAAGGCGCTGGAGGGGCGCTGACCCGATACGGCCGCCAGCGCTCGGGAGCGCTGACCCTATACGGCCGACACCTTCCGACCGCTGCTGACCTGGCGCGGCCGTGGCCGCTCGGCGGGACCGAACCGTCGAGCGGTCGCCTGCCGCCGGTGCGTCCGGCGCAGCGGCGGGCCGCCGCCCGGTCAGGACGTCGGTTTCGGCGGCAGCGGCGTGGCGTGCACCCGGAATCCGCCGTCCAGGACCGGCGCGAACGGTGCCGGTGCCAGGCAGGTACCGGCCGAGGGCTGGGTCGGGTTGCCCGCGCCGTCCGTGTCGAAGTTGACGATGTCCCAGGAGAAGCCCATCCGGTCCGGCGCCGGGCCGCGGCCGTCGGTGACGCTGAACCCGCGGCGGGTGCCGACCCAGTCGGCCACCTGCGGATCGGCGCGGGTGATCACCGCGGTGAGCGTGGCGGTACGGCCGCCGGTGACGAGGCAGTCGACCCGCCCCTCGGCGGTCACGGTGACGTTCTGGGCGGCCACGTGGTGGGAGATCCGTACCGTGCCGGTCGCGTCGGTCGGCAGGCCGCTCGGCAGCCCGGGCAGCGGCCGGCTGAACGGCTTCGCCGTTGCATCGAACCGGAACCGGATGGTGTCGTCGGGTGAGTACGCGTAGAAGACCCCGGCGGCGCCGGCCACGCTGGCCGGCCGCAGGTCGCCCGGCGACGCGTGGTGCCGGTCCGGGTGGGCGGGCGCGGCCGCCGCGCCGGCCGACACCAGACCCGCCGCCAGCACGGCGGCGATGGTCACGCCGATCGCGGTACGCGGCCGAGTTCCGTTGCGGTGCATGGAGACTCCCGAAGTTCTCGTGACGGGTGGGCCGTTCGAGCATGTCGGGGCGGCACCGGTTCGCACCTCCCGCTGCCGAGGGCGGTACCGGCTCCGGCCTCCCGCCGCGGAGGGCGTCACCGCTCCCTCGCGGGAGGGAACCACGCGGTGGCGTCGCCGGACCTTTCCGGCAGCCCGGCCGGCCCCGCGCGCGATCCGGGCCGGGTGTGGTGAGCTGGGCGGATGGCGAAGGTGGAAACGCTCGGGCTGGTGCTGCACCCCACCCGGGACGTGACGGCGGTGGTGTCGACGGTGCTCGCCTGGGCGGCCGAGCACGACGTCGCGGTACGGGTCGGTGTCGCGGACGCCGACCGGGCCGCCGGTGCGCGGGCGGTGCCGGACGACGAGCTCGCCGGCAGTGACGCGATCCTCAGCATCGGCGGCGACGGGACGATGCTCGGCGCGCTGCGGCTGGTCGCGGACGACCCCCGGCCGGTACTCGGGGTCAACATGGGCCGGCTGGGCTTCCTCGTCGAGATCGAACCGCCGGAGCTCGTCACCGCGCTGAACCGGCTCGCCACCAGCGACGTGACGCTGGAGCACCACAGTTGCCTGCGGATCACCGCCGGCGGGGACGGCTGCGTCGCCTTCAACGACCTGGCGCTGTCCCGGCGGCCCGGCGACGGCACGGTCAACGCGATCCTCACCATTGACGACCAGCAGTACGGGTACTTCCGGGCCGACGCGGTGATCATGGCCACGGCGACCGGCTCCACCGCGCACAGCTACTCGGCCGGCGGGCCGCTGCTGTCGCCGGCGACCGACGCGGTGGTGATCACCCCGGTCGCGCCGATGTCCGGGATCAGCCGCCCGCTCGTGCTCGGCGCCGGCGAGCGGGTCGAGTTCTCCCTGCTCTCCGACGTCGGTGGTGTCTCCGACGGCCTCCGCGGTGGGAAGAACGTCGGCGGTGGCTCCGACGGCCTTCGCGAAGGGAAGAACGTCGGCGGTCCTTCCGACGGCCTCCGCGAAGGGAAGAACGTCGGCCGGCCGGTGATCGAGGCCGATGGCCAGGTGCTCGGAGAGCTGGAGCCGGGCCGGACGGTACGGGCCGAGCTGCGCCGCGACGCCGGCCTGGTGGTGCGGCTCGACGTCCGCCGACACCGCCAGCGCAGCCAGGCGAAGCTGAGCCTGCTGGACCTGCCGCTGCTGCCCGACCAGCTGCGCGAGCTGCTGCCGCCGCAGGTCCGCGACCAGCTGGCCCGCCGCGAGTCCCCCTGACCGCTCCCGGGTACGGACGGGCGCCCGCCGCCGTGACCAACGCCTCGCGGACGGTACGGGTCCGCGGCCCCGCGTACCGCCCGGCCGGATCAGCGTGGCGGGGCGTGATCCGCGCCCCGGTGCCGGCCTTGCCGGTTCGGCGACGCGTACCCTCGGGGTCGTGACTGAGCACCGGGAGATCGACGAGATTCTGCAGCGTGCGGCGGACGGCGGGCGGATCACGCCCGAGGAGGCGCTGCTGCTGTACACCGACGCGCCGTTCCACGCGCTGGGCTCGGCGGCCGACACGGTGCGGCGCCGCCGCTACCCGGACGACATCGTCACGTACATCATCGAGCGCAACATCAACTACACCAACGTCTGCCTCACCGCGTGCAAGTTCTGCGCGTTCTACCGGGCGCCGAAGCACGCCGAGGGGTGGGTCCGCAGCCTCGACGACATCCTGGCCCGGTGCGCCGAGACGGTGGAGTTGGGCGGGACCCAGATCATGTTCCAGGGTGGGCACCACCCGGACTTCGGCGTGGAGTACTACGAGGAGCACTTCGCCGCGATCAAGAAGCACTTCCCGCAGCTGGTGATCCACTCGCTCGGGGCCAGCGAGATCGTGCACATGGCGAAGATCTCCGGGGTGTCCACCGAGGAGGCGCTGCGCCGCATCCACGCCGCTGGGCTCGACTCGCTCGCCGGCGCCGGCGCGGAGATCCTGCCGGCCCGGCCGCGGACGGCGATCGCGCCGCTGAAGGAGTCCGGCGAGCGCTGGCTGGAGGTCATGGAGCAGGCGCACCGGCAGGGCATCGAGTCGACCGTGACGATGCTGATGGGTACCGGGGAGACGAACGCCGAGCGGATCGAGCACCTGCGGATGATCCGGGAGGTACAGGACCGTACCGGTGGGTTCCGGTCGTTCATCCCGTACACGTACCAGCCGGAGAACAACCACCTGAAGGGCCGCACCCAGGCGACCAACCTGGAATACCTGCGGCTGCTGGCGGTGGCCCGGCTGTTCCTGGACAACGTGCCGCACCTGCAGTCGTCCTGGCTGACGACCGGCAAGGACGTCGGCCAGCTGTCGCTGCACATGGGCGTCGACGACCTCGGCTCGATCATGCTGGAGGAGAACGTCATCTCCTCCGCCGGCGCGCGGCACCGTTCCAACCTGCTGCAACTGGTGTGGATGATTCGCGACGCGGACCGGATCCCGGCGCAGCGCGACACGCTGTACCGCCACCTGCGGGTGCATCACACACCGGCGGACGACCCGACCGACGAGCGGGTGCACTCGCACGTCTCGTCGATCGCGCTGGACCCCGGCGAGCGCACCAGCCTGGACCTCGCCGACGCCACCTGAGCCACCGTCCACAGGCGTTGTCCACAGGTTGGGCCGCGTCCTTCCCAGATCACCGATCCGCCGCTAGGTTTCCTCCTGCCCGTGCTGTCTGCGCCCGGAGGTGGGAAGTCATGGCTGGTGGCTGGCGACGGCGTGAGGTCGTGTCCGGGCTTGCGGCGGCCCTGGCGGTGGCGGGATCCGGTGTCGTGGTGGCGTCCGGCGTCGCGCACGCCGCCGGCGGTCACGACCGGCAACTCTCGTACGACGCCGCGCTCTACCTGGTCGGCGCCCCCGACCACGGCGGTGCGCAGGAGTTCGACACCGACGCCGGTGAGCTGACCTCGGTCAGCGTGTTCCTGGTCAGCAACGCCTCGGTCGGCTCCGTCGACGTCTCGGTGCGCACCGCGGTGGACGACCCGGGCAGCGCCGTCGGTGCCGGCCACGTCGATCTCGCCGACCTCGGCGGCTCCGGGATGGGCTGGGTGCGGGTGCCGGTGTCCGCCACCGTCTCCGCCGGGCAGACCTACTACCTGGTCGTTTCGGTGTCCGGTGCGGACGACAAGGTCGTCTGGCAGGGCACCCGGTCCGCCGCCGGCGGCGCGCTGCCCAGCTGGAACTACGACCAGCCGTACTGGGGCGGCTGGCACCGGGAGACCGGCCGGCACCTGGCGTTCGGCGTGAACGACACGGTCGACTGCGCCGCCGACAACACCTGCTACCGGCACCTGCCCGCGAGCGAGCTGTCGGTCACCACCGCCGGCCTGCTCGGCAACGCCGACCACGTGGTCGCGCTCAGCCCGCTGGAGGCGGCCGGAGCGTCGTACGTGCCGGGCAGCTCGGTGCTGCGGTTGCCCGACGGGCGGCTGCGCTACCTGCCCACCGGCGCCACCGCGCCGATCACCGTGCCCGCGAACGATCCCGGTGCCGCCGCGGCGGTCCGGGAGAGCCGGGCCTGGCTCGCCGCCGGTACGGTGCCGGGCGGCACGCCGCAGCAGCGCGAGATGTCCGCCCGCGCGCTGCTGGACATGCGCCTGCTGACCCAGCGCAACGGCGCCGTCGCCGCCGCCTGGTACGGCGCCTGGACCTACTCCTGGCCGCGCGACTCCAGCTTCGTCGCCGCCGCGCTGATGCGCACCGGCCACCTCGCCGAGGCGTACCGGATCCTGGCCTTCGACGCCTCCACCCAGCGCGCCGACGGTACCTGGGAGGCGCGCACCACCCTGGACGGCGCCGGCCCGCCGGACGGCCGGCACTGGCAGCTGGACGCGAACGGCTGGGTGCCGTGGGCGGTCTGGCAGTGGCTGCGCGCCGGCGGCGACACCCAGCGCACGAAGGCGCTCTACCCGACCGTGCGCAAGGCCGCCGACTACGCCGCAGCCAGCCTCGACGCCTCCGGCCTGCCGCCGGCGAGCCCGGACTACTGGGAAATCGGTACCGACGCGCCCAACCTCGGCACCGCGGCACCGCTGCTCGCCGGGCTGCGCGCGGCGACCGACCTGGCCCGCCGGTTCGGCCAGGCCGACGACGCCCGCCGCTGGCAGCGTGCCGCCGACCGGCTGACCGACGGCATCGCCGCCACCTTCGGCCGTAACGGCTACCAGCGCACGATCACCGACGGCAGCGGCGCCGACTCGGCGGTCGCGTTCCTCGCCCCGCCGTTCTCGGTCGCGCCGGCCGGACTGGGCCCGGCGCTGCAGCACAGCTTCGACCTGCTGCGCCGGCCGAACGGCGGCGTCGTACCGGGGGAGTCGTGGACCGGCGCGACCACCTGGACGCCGGAGACGATGTTCTTCGCCCTGGCCTGGGCCAGCACCGGCGAGCGCGCCAGGGCCACGGAGCTGCTCGGCTGGCTGGCCGCCCACCGGACCAGCCTCGGCGCGTTCCCGGAGCAGCTGACCGCCGCCGGCTACCCGGCCTCGGTCGCCCCGCTCGCCTGGACCGACTCGCTCGCCGTGCTCACCCTGGCCCAGCTCGACGGCCACCGGATGCCCGTGCCGCCACACCGCTGACGCGCCGATCGGCGGCGCCGCCCGGCGCCCGGCGCGGCGGACCGCGCCCGGTGCCCGGGTCCGCAGCGCCGCCGAACCCGGGCGGTGCGCCACACCGGTCGTTCCGGGCGGTGGGCTAGGTTGGGCCGATGACCACCGGGACGGCGTCACGCCACGCACGGATCGGTGACCCGGTGCCGTTCTGAGCGCCGGCCGGGCCGGCACCGGCCCGCCGTTCGATCCGGGACCCCGCGTGGCCGCGCGGGCTCCGCCTCCGTCGTGTTGATCACGGGCTCACCATCAACCACGACAGGAGAACTTCTCATGCCCAGCACGATGCTGCAGATTCGCACCGACGACGGCGTGGCCGACGCGTTCGCCGCCGTCCCCGACCACGGCGGGCCGCACCCCGGGGTGCTGATGTACCCGGACGGTTTCGGCATCCGGCCGGTGGTGCGCGAGCTGGCCGGCGAGCTGGCCGGCCACGGGTACCACGTGCTCGTGCCCAACGTCCTCTACCGGCACGGCCCGACCCCGGTGATCGACCTTCCCGACCACATCGATGCGGACGCGCGGGTTCGGGTCATGGCGCAGCTGATGCCGTTGCTCGGTACGCACACCGCCGACCGCTCGCGCCGCGACGCCGCCGCCTACCTCGCGTTCCTCACCGCGCAGCCCGGGGTCGCCGCCGGTCCCGTCGCGGTCACCGGGTACTGCATCGGCGGCCTGCTGGCGATGCGGACCGCGGCGGCGCACCCGGACCGGGTGGCCGCGGTGGCCGCGTTCCACGGTCCGGTGGGCGCCGACGGTCCGGACCTGTTCGCGTCGCTCACCGCCCGGGTGCTGCTCGGCCACGCCGCGAGCGACCTGACCCCCGACACGCTCGGCGACCTCAACCGGGCGCTGGACGCCGCCGGCGTCGACTACGTCTCGGAGATCTACCCCGGTACCGTGCACGGCTTCACGATGTCGGACACCGACGCCTTCAGCGCCAGCGGGCTGCGGCGCCACTGGGACCGCCTGCTCCCGTTCCTGCACCGGACCCTGGGCAACGGCTGAAGCCGACCCGCGGGCCCGACGCTCGGATCTGGACATTCGCGGCCTGGCACGACAGTATCCCCTGGTATCGACGAAGTTCGCGTAGCGGGCGAAGGAGGACGGCCGTGGCTGGACGATTCGCGGTGCGGGCGGTGGCGGGGCTGGCGGTGCTCGCGGTCGCCGTCGTCGTCCCGGCGGTACCGGCGGCCGCGCAGGCCGCCGCCGGTGGGCAGGGGGCCGGCGCCCCGGCGGGGCAGCGCGGCCCGACGCGACTTGCCGTGCAGGCCGGGCCGGGTGCCGCGGCACGGCACTGGGTGACCGGGTGGTCGGCGAGTTCCACCACCGCGGCGCGCGACGCCAGCGGTTGCCCGGCGTTCAGCGGGCTGCACGACCAGACCGTCCGTACCGTCACCACCGTCTCGGCCGGCGGCAGCGAGGTACGCATCGACGTGACGAACCGGTTTGGCACGGTGCCGCTGCACGTCGGCCGGGCCACGGTGGCGGTGCGGGGCGAGGCCGCCGACGCGGTGCCCGGCACGATGCGTCAGCTCACCTTCCACGGCCACCGCGAGGCCACCATCCCCGCCGGCGCCAGCATGCGCAGCGACCCGGTCGACCTGGCGGTACCGGCGCTGCAGCAGCTCGCGGTCAGCGTGTACCTGCCGGACGCGACCGGGCCGGTCACCCAGCACCCGTGGGGCCGGTCGGGCGCCTACCTCGCCAGCGGCGATCGGGCCGGCGACCCGGCGGCCACCGGGTACCAGGTGTCGAGCTGCTCGATGTTCACCGACCGGGTCGAGCTCCGGGCGACCGGCCGGGCCGCCGGCCCCGCGGCGGGCGGCGCCATGGGTCCCGCGGCGGGCCGCGCCATGGGTCCCGCGGCGGGCGGCGCGATGGGGCCCGCGGCGAGCCGCGCCATGGGTACCGTGGTGACGCTGGGTGACTCGATCACCGACGGCACCACCTCGGTGCGCGGCACGATCTTCAGCTGGCCGGACGAGCTGGCGCGGCGGCTCGCCGGGCGACCCGGCCGGACGCTGTCCGTCGCGAACGCCGGGATCAGCGGCAACGAGGTCCTCGTCGACCGGATCCCGGTGCAGTACGGCGAGAGCGCGCTGCACCGGCTGGACCGGGACGTGTTCCGGGTGACCGGGGTGCGCACGATGATCCTGCTGGAGGGGATCAACGACATCGGCGCGGACAGCGCGACGGCGGCGCAGCTGATCGCCGCGGACCGGCAAATCGTCGCCGCCGCGCACGCCCGCGGCATCCGGGTCGTCGGCGCCACGCTGACCCCGTTCGCCGGCTCCACCACGAAGTTCGGCGGTGACTACGGCACCGCGTACGGGGATGCGCAGCGGCGGGCGCTCAACGACTGGATCCGTACCGGTGGTGCGTTCGACGCGGTGGTCGACTTCGACCGGGTGGTCGCGGACCCGGCCGACCCGAGCCGGATGCTGCCCGCCTACGACAGCGGTGACCACCTGCATCCCGGCACCGCCGGCTACCAGGCGATGGGCGACGCCATCGACCTCTCCGAGCTCACCTGAGCGGCACGTGAGCGGTACGGGGGCCGGTACGGGGTCCCGGATTGCGGCCTGACGCTGGACAGATCATGTTCAAAACGACATGATCCCTTGTTATCGATATCGGAAGATAACGAGAGGATCCCGTCGTGCTGCGAAGAACAGCGATCCGTACCCTGCTCGGAACCCTTGCCGTGGTTCCCGCCGTGCTGGCCCCGATCGCGGTGGCCGCGCCGGCGAACGCGGCGCCCCGACCACACTGGGTGGCGGCCTGGGAGGCGAGCTCGACCCAGGCGTCGACCGACGCGGCCGACTGCCCCGCCTACACCGGGCTGACCGACCAGACCGTGCGCAACGTGCTGACCGCCGCCACCGGCGGCGACCGGGTCCGGATCCGGCTGACCAACGTGTTCGGGACCACCCCGCTGCATGTCGGGCGCGCCTCCGTCGCGCTGCGCGGTACCGGCGCCGACACCGTGCCCGGCACCCTGCGCGGCGTCACCTTCCACGGGCGGCGCTCGGTGACGGTCCCGGCCGGCGCGCGGATGCTCAGCGACCCGGTCCGGCTGTCGGTACCTGCGCTGCACCAGCTGGCGGTCAGCGTCTACCTGCCGGACGCCACCGGGCCGGCCACTCAGCACCCGCGCGGCCTGCAGGACAGCTACCTCGCCGCCGGTGACCGCACGTCGGCCGGCGCGACCGGGTACGACACGAGCATCGACTGCTCGCTGTTCCTGGACGCCGTCGACGTGACCGCGGCGCACCAGGTCGCCGGTACGGTCGTCACGCTCGGCGACTCGATCACCGACGGCACCGCCTCCACCCGCAACACCGACAGCCGCTGGCCCAACGGCCTGGCCCGCCGGCTCGACGCGCGGCACGGCCGGACCCTGTCGGTCGCGAACGCCGGCATCAGCGGCAACGAGATCCTCGAAGACCGGATACCGGTGCGGTACGGGCCGAGCGCGCTGCACCGGCTGGACCGGGACGTGTTCGAGGTGGCCGGGGTGCGCGACGTGATCGTGCTGGAGGGCATCAACGACATCGGTGCGGCGAGCGCCACCGCCGAGCAGCTCATCGCCGGGGACGAGCAGCTGATCGCCCGGGCGCACGCGCACGGGGTGCGGATCATCGGTGCCACGCTCACCCCGTTCGGCGGCTCGAACGGGCGGTACGGCGGCGACTACGGCACCGCGTTCGGCGAGCGGCAGCGGCAGGTGCTCAACGACTGGATCCGGACCAGCGGCGCGTTCGACGCGGTGATCGACTTCGACCGGGCGACCGCCGATCCGAGCGACCCGAGCCGGCTGCTGCCGGCGTACGACAGCGGCGACCACCTGCACCCCGGCGACGCCGGGTACCAGGCGATGGCGAACGCGATCGACCTGTCCCTGCTCCGCTGAGGACCGTTTCCGGGCGTCGATCACCGGGCGGGGCTCCACACTGCCCCGTGATCGAACGCCCGGACACTCGATGTTCGACCGTCCGGGGCGGGTGGCGGAGCGGTCTGCAAGAGTGGTCACCGTGATCGAGTCTCCCGTGGGCCGGGCGGGCCTGGACAAGCAGCCGCACGAGGTGGCGGCGATGTTCGACGGCGTCGCCGACCGGTACGACCTGACCAACACCGTGATGACCTTCGGCCTGGACCGGTGGTGGCGGCAGGTGACCCGGCGGGCGCTGCGGCTCGGGCCGGGGGACAGATGCCTCGATCTGGCTGCCGGTACCGGGGTGTCGACCGTGGAGCTGTCCCGGTCGGGCGCGACGGTGGTGGCGGCGGACTTCTCGCAGGGCATGCTGCGGGCCGGCCGGCAGCGCGGTCGCGCGGTGCCGATGGTGGCCGGCGACGCGATGTCGCTGCCGTTCGCCGACCACAGCTTCGACGCGGTGACCATCTCGTACGGGCTGCGCAACGTCGCCGACATCGATGTGGCGCTGGCCGAGATGGCCCGGGTGACCCGGCCGGGCGGCCGGCTGGTGGTGGCGGAGTTCAGCCACCCCACGGTCGCTCCGTTCCGGTTGGTGTACGAGGAGTACCTGATGGCGGCGTTGCCCCGGGTCGCCCGCCGCGTCTCGTCCAATCCGGACGCGTACGTCTATCTCGCCGAGTCGATCCGGGACTGGCCGGGGCAGGCGGAGCTGGCGCGCCGGATCGGTACCGCGGGTTGGGGTCAGGTCGCGTGGCGCAACCTGTTGGACGGGATCGTGACGTTGCACCGCGCGGTCCGGCCGTAACGGGCTGGTATGCGACGGTCCGGCACCGCCGGCGGACCGTACCCGTGTGCGGGCCGGCGTCCCGGTGATGACATGGTGAGGGGGAACCGCAGGTCGTATCGACGCGGATGCTCGTCTGCGGTTCGTGGGGGAAAGGTGGCCACGGGCTGCTCCGGGGCGAAGTTAGGTAGGCCTAACCAGCTGTGCCCCCGCTGCCCGTCCTAGACTCGGCATCGGCGCTCGTGAAAGTCTTCACAAGCGGCCCGATCGCCCCCATCGATCGTTCGTTTGAGAGGTCATCGTGACCGACGCCGGCAGTGCCCGCCACGAGGCGGCACCGGCCGCGACCGCGGCCGACGCCGCTGCCGCGGCTGCAACCGTCGCCGAGGAGAAGCCGCTCGGCTCCGTCGAGGAGACCGGCGGCTCCGCCGACGTGATCGTCGTCGGTGCCGGCCCGGGCGGCTCGGCCGCCGCCTACTACCTGGCGCAGCACGGCCTCGACGTGCTCCAGCTGGAGAAGAGCGAGTTCCCGCGGGAGAAGGTCTGCGGCGACGGGATGACACCCCGCTCGGTCAAGCAGCTGATCAAGATGGGCGTCGACATCGACGCGCCGGGCTGGGTGCGCAACCGCGGCCTGCGGGTCATCGGCGGCGGCATCAAGCTGCAGCTCGACTGGCCGGACCTGGCCAGCTACCCCGAGTTCGGGCTGACCCGGACCCGGCTCGACTTCGACGAGATCCTGTCCGCCCGGGCGGTCGGTGCCGGCGTGCGGCTGCGCACCTCGACCACGGTGACCGGGCCGATCACCAACACCGCCGGCCGGGTCGTCGGCGTGACCGCGACGGTGGGCAAGGACAAGAAGCCGGTCGAGTTCCGCGCCCCGCTGGTGATCGCCGCGGACGGCGTGTCCGGCCGGTTCGCCCTGTCGCTGGGCATAGCGAAGCGCGACGACCGGCCGATCGGCGTCGCGGTCCGGCGCTACTACGACAGCCCGTCCCGCACCCACGACGACTACCTGGAGTCCTGGCTGGAGCTGCGGGACGGCCGGGACGCGAACCGCGACACCCTGCTGCCCGGGTACGGGTGGATCTTCGGTCTCGGTGACGGCCGGGTCAACGTCGGCCTCGGCGTGCTCAACTCGTCGGCCAGTTTCGGCCAGGCGAACTACCGAACCATGCTGACCGACTGGCTCGCCGGTACCCCGGACGAGTGGCAGCTCAACGACGAGCAGTACGCGATCGGGCCGGTGCGCGGCGCGGCACTGCCGATGGGGTTCAACCGGGTGCCGCACTACACCCGCGGCGTGATGCTGATCGGCGACACCGCCGGCATGGTCAACCCGTTCAACGGCGAGGGCATCGCGTACGCGATGGAGTCCGGCGAGCTGGCCGCCGACGTCGCCGCGCAGGCGCTGTCCGCGCGGTCCGGCCCGGCCCGCGAGCGGATGCTGCGGTGGTACCCGCGCGAGCTGTCCCACCGGTACGGCGGCTACTACCGGCTGGGCGGTTGGTTCGTGAAGCTGATCGGCAACCCGGACGTGATGAAGCTCTGCACCCGGCACGGCATGCCGCACCCGGTGCTGATGCGGTTCGTACTCAAACTGCTGGCAAATCTCACCGACCCTCGTGGGGGTGACGCGATGGACCGGATCATCAACACGCTGACCCGTGTCGCGCCCGCGGTGTAGGGGCCGGATCGCGGGCCCGGCGCACCCCCGATAGCAGGGCGGACGCCGACCCGCAATAGGGTGAGTCGGTTTTGAAGAGATCGCAATAGGTGTGCCGCAGCGGTGCGCCGGGAACTGGAGACAAGGCGATGTCGATCGCGCCGTACGTGCCGATTGCGGGGCTGTTCGTCCTCGGCGGCCTGTTCGCGCTCTTCTCCTGCACGATCGCGCCGTTCGTCGGCCCGAAGCGCTACAACCGGGCAAAGATGGAGGCGTACGAGTGCGGGATCGAGCCCGCTCCCGCGCCGACCGGCCGGTTCCCGGTCAAGTACTACATCACGGCGATGCTGTTCATCGTCTTCGACATCGAAATCATCTTCCTGTACCCGTGGGCCGTGTCGTACGACATGCTCGGCTTCTTCGGCTTCGTGGAGATGGTGCTGTTCATCGTCACGGTGTTCATCGCGTACGCCTACGTCTGGCGCCGCGGTGGGCTGGACTGGGACTGAGGGGGGCGTGACGACATGGGCCTAGAGGAAAACCTGCCCGGCATCCTGCTGGTTTCGGTCGAGAAGCTGGTGAACGTCGTACGCCGGTCGTCGATGTGGCCGGCGCAGTTCGGCCTGGCCTGCTGCGCGATCGAGATGATGACCACCGGCGCGGCACGCTACGACACCGGCCGCTGGGGCATGGAGGTGTTCCGCGCCTCGCCACGGCAGGCCGACCTGATGATCGTCGCCGGTCGGGTGAGTCAGAAGATGGCCCCGGTGCTGCGCCGCATCTACGACCAGATGGCCGACCCGAAGTGGGTGCTGTCGATGGGCGTCTGCGCGAGCTCCGGCGGCATGTTCAACAACTACGCGATCGTGCAGGGCGTCGATCACGTCGTACCGGTGGACATGTACCTGCCGGGCTGCCCGCCGCGGCCCGAGATGCTGCTCGACGCGATCCTCAAGCTGCACGAGAAGATCATGCACGAGCCGCTGGGCGAGAAGCGCCGGCTGGAGCTGGCGGAGAAGGCGCTCACCGAGCCGGCGCCGGCGGTCCGCCCGGGCACCATGCCGTCGAGCTACCGCTACAACAAGGCGAAGCGCCGGCAGTGGACCGCTGCCGCGGCCGAGGGCCGCGAGGAGCAGCTGCGGATCGAGAACTGGATGCACGAGAACGACGACAAGGCGCCGGTCGCGCGCGACCGGTGGAAGGGATAGTCGTGGCAGACGAGAAGCTTCCGCATCCTGCGGAGGACAAGCCGTCCGCCGACGCGAAGCCGGCCGGTGAGCGACTCCCGCAGGGCAAGGACGTTGTCGAGGGACCGGCCGACGAGAAGGTGTCCCCGGGCCACGCGGCGGCCGGCGAGCCGGATCCGTTGCCGGTCAAGCATCCGACCGACAGCATCGACCGGTTGCAGGCCACCGACGACCTGGACGAGATGGTCTCCGGCGGTGGCGCGCCGACCAGCAATCCGGTGCAGCACGGCATGTTCGGCGTGATCGGCTCGGGCGACACGTCCGGGATGGGCGGGCTGGTGCGCCGCCGCCCGACCGTGGCGCCGGCCGAGCGACCGTACGGGTCGTACTTCGACGAGACGGTCGATGCGCTGGTCGAGGCGTTCCCGCAGTTCGACGCGGCGGTCGAGATGGTGAGCGTGGACCGCGACGAGCTGACCATCCACATCCGGCGCGAGTTCATCGCGCAGGTCTGCCGGACCATGCGGGACGACCCCGCCCTGCGGTACGAGTTCTGCTCCGACGTGTCCGGCACCGACTACCTGGGTGAGGCGCGGCGGCTGCACGTCACGTACCACCTGCTGTCGATGACGTTCCGGCGCCGGGTGCGGCTCGAGGTCGCGGTCGGCGTCGACGACCCGCACGTGCCGTCGGTGACGAAGGTGTACCCGACCGCCGACTGGCAGGAGCGGGAAACCTACGACATGTACGGCGTGATCTTCGACGGCCACCCCAACCTGACCCGGATCCTGATGCCGGACGACTGGGAGGGCTACCCGCAGCGCAAGGACTACCCGCTGGGCGGGGTTCCGGTGGAGTACAAGGGCGCCGAGATCCCACCGCCGGACGAGCGGAGGCAGTACAAGTGACCGAGCATTCAACGTCGAGCCGGGCTTCGGCCAAGGACCCGTTCGCGGCGACCGCGCGGGACACCACCGAGGGCAAGGTTTACACCGTCACCGGCGGCGACTGGGACACCATCGTCGGCTCCGACGACCCGCTGCACCACGAGAAGCTGGTCATCAACATGGGCCCGCAGCACCCGTCCACGCACGGCGTGCTGCGGCTCGTGCTGGAGATGGAGGGGGAGACGGTCACCGACGTTCGTCCGGTGATCGGCTACCTGCACACCGGCATCGAGAAGAACATGGAGTACCGCACCTGGACGCAGGGCTCCACGTTCGTCACCCGCGCCGACTACCTGTCGCCGATCGCCAACGAGACGGTGTACTGCCTGGCGGTCGAGAGGCTGCTCGGGGTCGAGATCACCGAGCGGGCCCGGCTGATCCGGGTGCTGATGCTGGAGCTCAACCGGATCGCCTCGCACCTGGTCTGGTTCGCCACCACCGGCATGGAGCTCGGCGCCACCACGATGATGATCATCGGGTTCCGTGAGCGCGAGATGATCCTGGAGATCTTCGAGCTGATCACCGGGCTGCGGATGAACATGGCGTACGTGCGGCCCGGCGGTGTCGCGCAGGACGTCACGCAGGAAGCGATCGACGCGATCCGCGAGTTCCTTAAGGTGATGCCGCAGCGGCTCAAGCAGTACGAGAACCTGATGAACGGCCAGCCGGTGCTGCACGCCCGGACCAAGGGCGTCGCCTACCTGGACGTGTCGGGCTGCCTCGCGCTGGGCGTCACCGGCCCGGTGCTGCGCTCCGCCGGCCTGCCGTGGGACCTGCGCAAGACCATGCCCTACCTGGGCTACGACGAGTTCGACTTCGAGGTACCGACCGAGACCACCTGCGACGTGTACGGGCGCTGGATGGTCCGCTGGCACGAGTGCCAGGAATCGCTGAAGATCATCAAGCAGGTGCTGGACCGGCTCGAGCCGGGCCCGGTGATGGTCGAGGACAAGAAGATCGCGTGGCCGGCACAGCTCGCGATCGGTACCGACGGGATGGGCAACTCGCTGTCCCACGTCGCGAAGATCATGGGCCAGTCGATGGAGGCCCTGATCCACCACTTCAAGCTGGTCACCGAGGGTTTCCGGGTACCGGCCGGCCAGGTGTACACCTCGATCGAGTCGCCGCGCGGCGAGATCGGCTGCCACGCCGTGTCCGACGGCGGCACCCGGCCCTACCGGGTACACCTGCGCGAACCCAGCTTCGTGAACCTGCAGGCGCTGCCCGCGATCTCCGAGGGCGGCCTGCTCGCGGACGTGGTCGCCGGTGGCGCCTCTCTGGACCCGGTCATGGGTGGGGTTGATCGTTGATGTCGTACGAAGAGCTGGACACCGAGGAGAACCGGGGTCGCGCGGCCGAGATCAAGGCGCGCTTCCCGGAGGGGCGGGAGCGCTCCGCGCTGCTGCCGCTGCTGCACCTGGTGCAGTCGGTGGAAGGCAAGGTGACGCCGGACGGCATCCGATTCTGCGCCGAGCAGCTCGGCATCACCCGGGCGCAGGTCGGCGCGGTGGCCACCTTCTACACCATGTACAAGCGTGGCCGGACCGGCAACCACCTGGTCAGCGTCTGCACCAACACGCTGTGCGGGATGATGGGCGGCGACAAGACCTACCAGGCATTGTCGAAGCATCTCGGGGTCGGCCACGAGGAGACCACCGAGGACGGCACGATCACGCTGGAGCACGCCGAGTGCCTGGCCGCCTGCGACTACGCGCCGGTGCTGACCGTCGACTACGAGTTCTACAACAACGTCGACGAGGCCAAGGGGCTGGAGATCGTGCAGCGGCTGCAGGCCGGCGAGGTGCCGCACCCGGACCGGGGTGCGGAGCCGGCCGGGCTGTCCGGCATCGGCGAGCAGCTCGCCGGGTACGGCGACGGCCGGCCCGGTGCGGTGGCCGACAACGCGACCGGCGAGCCGACGCTGCGCGGCATCCGGCTGGCCGCCGACAACGACATCTCGGTGCCGGGCTTCGACCCGAACACGCCGATCCCGTCCAAGGAGGGCAAGTAAGGATGAGTCCCTCTCCTGAGGTGTTGCAGAAGCTCACCCCGGTGCTCACCAAGCGCTGGCTGTCGCCGGACGCGTGGCGGATCAACACGTACGAGAAGCTCGACGGCTACCTGGGCCTGAAGAAGGCGCTGAAGTCGCACCCGGACGACCTGATCGCGCTGGTGAAGGACTCCGGCCTGCGCGGCCGCGGCGGCGCCGGGTTCCCGACCGGGCTGAAGTGGTCGTTCATCCCGCAGAACGACGGCAAGCCGCACTACCTGGTGGTCAACGCCGACGAGGGCGAGCCGGGTACCTGCAAGGACCTGCCGATGATGATGAACGATCCGCACGCGCTGATCGAGGGCATCGTCATCACCTGCTACGCGATCCGCGCCGAGCGGGCGTACATCTACATCCGCGGCGAGGCGGTGCACGCCGCGCGGCGACTGCGGCACGCGGTCGCCGAGGCGTACGCGCGCGGCTACCTCGGCAAGAACATCCTGGGTACCGGCCTCAACGTGGAGCTGGTCGTGCACAGCGGCGCCGGCGCGTACATCTGCGGCGAGGAGACGGCGCTGCTGGACTCGCTGGAGGGCTTCCGGGGTCAGCCGCGGCTGAAGCCGCCGTTCCCGGCGACGCACGGGCTCTACTCGTCGCCGACCGTGGTGAACAACGTCGGCACGATCGCCTCGGTGCCGTACATCGTGCTCGGCGGCGTCGACTGGTGGCGGACGATGGGGACGGAGAAGTCGTCCGGTCCGATGATCTACTCGCTGTCCGGCCGGGTCGTCAACCCGGGTCAGTACGAGTGCACGATGGGCATCACGCTGCGCGAGCTGCTGGAGCTGTGCGGCGGGATGCAGCCCGGCCACGAGCTGAAGTTCTGGACCCCGGGCGGCTCGTCGACGCCGCTGTTCACCGCCGAGCACCTGGACGTCCCGCTGGACTTCGACTCGGTGGCTGCGCAGGGCTCGATGCTGGGCACCACGGCGACGCAGATCTTCTCCGACCAGGACTGCCCGGTCTACGCCACGTACCGGTGGATCGAGTTCTACGCGCACGAGTCGTGCGGCAAGTGCACCCCGTGCCGGGAGGGCAACTACTGGATGGTGCGCATTCTGCGCCGCATCCTGTCCGGCGCGGGCACCTACGACGACCTCGACACCCTGCTGGACGCCTGCGACAACCTGCTCGGCCGGTCGTTCTGCGCACTGGGCGACGGCGCCACCTCCCCGGTGACCTCGTCGATCAAGTACTTCAAGCAGGACTACCTGGACTACATCGAGGGGCGTAAGAAGCCGTTGCTCGACGCTCGCGAACTCGTGGGAGCGCACTGACATGACCGTCACGCAGCAGAAGGACGGCGCGATCGTCGAGACGGTCACGCTCACCATCGACGGCATCGAGACCACCGTGCCGAAGGGCACCCTGGTCATCCGGGCGGCCGAGCGGATGGGCATCGCGATCCCGCGGTTCTGCGACCACCCGCTGCTCGAACCGGCGGGCGCCTGCCGGCAGTGCCTGGTCGAGGTGGAGGGGCAGCGCAAGCCGATGACCTCCTGCACCACCACCTGCACCGACGGAATGGTGGTGAAGACGCAGCTGACCTCCCCGGTGGCCAAGAAGGCCCAGGCAGGCCAGATGGAGTTCCTGCTGATCAACCACCCGCTGGACTGCCCGATCTGCGACAAGGGCGGCGAATGCCCGCTGCAGAACCAGGCGATGAGCGCCGGCCGGCCCGACTCCCGGTTCGTCGAGGAGAAGCGCAAGTATCCGACCCCGCTCGCGATCTCCACCCAGGTGCTGCTGGACCGCGAGCGCTGCGTGCTGTGCCAGCGCTGCACCCGGTTCTCCGACGAGATCGCCGGCGACCCGTTCATCGACCTGATGGAGCGCGGTGCCGCCGAGCAGATCGGCGTCTTCTCCGACACGCCGTTCCTGGACGGCGACCACGCCGCGACGAACACCGCCGGTGACCCGTTCAACTCGTACTACTCGGGTAACACCATCCAGATCTGCCCGGTCGGCGCGCTGACCGGCTCCGACTACCGGTTCCACTCCCGGCCCTTCGACCTGGTGAGCACGCCGTCGATCAACGAGCACGACGCCGGCGGCGACGCGATCCGGGTCGACCACCGGCGCGGCAGCGTGATGCGCCGGCTGTCCGGCGAGGACAGCGCGGTCAACGAGGAGTGGATCAGCGACAAGACCCGGTTCGCCTTCCGGTACGCCAACGGCAGCGACCGGCTGGTCTACCCGCGGGTCCGCGACGAGGACGGCACGCTGCGCGAGACCAGCTGGTCGGAAGCGCTGACGGTCGCCGCCGAGGGGCTGGCCGCCGCCCGCGACAACGGCGGCGTCGGGGTGCTCACCGGCGGTCGGGTCACCGTCGAGGACGCCTACGCGTACGCGAAGTTCGCCCGGGTGGCGCTGCACACCAACGACGTGGACTTCCGGGTGCGGCCGCACTCGGCCGAGGAGACCGCGTTCCTGGCCGACTACGCGGCCGGAGTCAGCCCGAACAACGGCGGCGTGACGTACACCGACGTCGAGCAGGCGCCGGCGGTGCTGATGGTCGGCCTGGAGGCCGAGGAGGAGGCGCCGTCGCTGTTCCTGCGGCTGCGCAAGGGCAACCGCAAGCACGGCCTGCGACTGTTCTCGGTCCAGCCGTTCGCCAGCCCGGGCGTGACCAAGGCCAACGGCACGCTGCTGCCGGTTGTACCGGGCGGCGAGGCGGAGCTGCTGACCGCGCTGGCCGGCGACGCGATCGGGCCGTCCCCCGAGGCCGAGCAGGCCCGGTCCGCGGTGCGTACCGACGGGGCGATCATCCTGGTCGGTGAGCGGCTGGCGGCGGTGCCCGGCGGGCTGTCCGCGGCGGCACTGCTGGCCGACACCACCGGCGCCCGGCTGGCCTGGGTGCCGCGCCGGGCCGGTGACCGCGGCGCGGTCGACGCCGGCTGCCTGCCGACGCTGCTGCCGGGCGCGCGTCCGGTCTCGGATCTGAGCGGCCGGGTCCAGCTCGCCTCGTACTGGGGGGTCGACTCGCTGCCGTCCGCGCCGGGCCGCGACACCGCGGAGATGCTGGTCGCGGCGGCCACCGGGCAGCTGGCCGGGCTGGTCGTCGGCGGCGTGGACCCGGGCGACCTGCCCGACCCGGCCGCCGCCGAGCAGGCGATGGACGCGGTCGGCTTCCTGGTCTCGCTGGAACTGCGGGACGGCTGGGTGCCGCAGCACGCGAACGTGGTGCTGCCGGTCGCGCCGGTCGTCGAGAAGGCCGGCTCCTTCCTGAACTGGGAGGGCCGCCTGCGGATCTTCGACACCGTGCTGTCCACCGGCGCGATGGCCGACGCCCGGGTGCTGAACTCGATCGCCGACGAGATGGGCATCGCCCTCGGTACCGGGGACCCGCGCCGGATTCGGGCCGAGCTGGCCGGTCTGCCGGCACACGAGGTCCGGCCGACGCCGCCGAGCTACCCGGCCGCCGAGCTGCCGAAGCCCGGCGCCGGGCAGGCCGTGCTCGCCAGCTGGCACCACCTGCTCGACCTGGGCAGCCTGCAGGACAACGCGGAGTTCCTGGCCGGTACGGCCCGGCCCGCGGTGGTGCGGCTGTCCGCGGCGACCGCGGCGGAGATCGGTGCGCAGGACGGCGCGCAGGTCACCATCTCGACCGAGCGCGGCGCGATCACGCTGCCGCTGCGGATCAGCGCGATGCCCGACCGGGTGGTCTGGCTGCCGACGAACTCGGCGGGCAGCACCGTCCGCCGCACCCTCGGTACCGACGCCGGCGCGGTGGTCTCGATCCGTACCGACGGCGGCGCGCGGCATGCCGCCGACGGCGCTGGGCACGGCGACGGCGCAGGGCGCAGTACCGGCGACGGCGCAGGGCACGGAGCCCGGCACGCGCAGTCCACAGAGGAGGACCAGTGAACACCTCCGGCCTCGTACGGCTGGCCGAGGCGGGGCAGCCCGCTGGGTTCGGGCACGACGTCTGGTGGATCGTCCTGATCAAGGTCGTCGCCGCGTTCGTGCTGCTGTTGCTGCTGACCCTGTTCGCGGTCGTCTTCGAGCGCAAGGTGATCGGCGCGTTCCAGGTGCGCCCCGGGCCGAACCGGAAGGCGCGCGGCTTCGGCTGGCTGCAGTCGCTGTTCGACGGCCTGAAGCTGGCGCTCAAGGAAGAGATCATCCCGGCGCTGGCCGACAAGCCGGTCTACTTCATCGCGCCGGTGATCTCCGGCGCGGTCGCGTTCATCTCGTTCGCGGTGATCCCGATCGGCGCCCAGGTGAGCCTGTTCGGGCACACCACGATGCTGCAGGTCGGCGACGTGCCGGTGGCGGTACTGGTGGTGCTCGCCGCGTCGTCGATGGCGGTGTACGGCACGGTGCTCGCCGGCTGGGCCTCCGGCACCAGCTGGCCGCTGCTCGGCGGGATGCGCGCTGCGGCGCAGATGATCTCGTACGAGGTCGCGATGGGGCTGTCGATGGTCGCGGTGTTCATGACCGCGCACTCGATGTCCACCTCGGAGATCGTCAACGGCCAGCTCAAGACCTGGTACTTCATCCCGTTGCTGCCGAGCTTCATCATCTACTTCATCTCGGCGCTCGGTGAGGGCAACCGGACCCCGTTCGACCTGCCGGAAGGCGAGTCGGAGCTGACCGGTGGCTACCTCACCGAGTACTCGTCGTTCAAGTTCGCGATGTTCTACCTGGCCGAGTACATCGCGATGGTGACGATCTCGG
This sequence comes from Actinocatenispora sera, assembly GCF_018324685.1. Lineage (NCBI taxonomy): Bacteria > Bacillati > Actinomycetota > Actinomycetes > Micromonosporales > Micromonosporaceae > Actinocatenispora > Actinocatenispora sera. The sequence goes on from NZ_AP023354.1 coordinate 2,060,593, forward strand.
CGCTGTGCGTGACGCTGTTCTTCGGCGGCTGGCGCGCACCGTGGCCGATCTCGCTGTGGGACGGCGCGAACTCCGGCTGGATCACCATCGTCTGGTTCCTGGCCAAGACGATCATCTTCATGGGCGTTCTGGTGTGGATCCGGGCGACGCTGCCCCGGGTGCGCTACGACCAGCTGATGGCGCTGGGCTGGAAGGTCCTGATGCCGGTCAACCTGGTGTGGATCCTGATCCTCGCCGGGCTGCGGCTCACCGCCCGCAACTACGACCAGACCCGCTGGCTGGTGCTGGCCGGGATCGTGGTCACCCTGCTGCTCCTGGTGCTGCTCTGGCCGGAGAAGGAAAAGGACGACAAGACGCAGGCCAAACGCAAGGTCGACACCGGCGTCGGCGGCTACCCGACGCCACCGGTCGACCTGGTCGTGCCGCCCAACCCGCACCTCAAGCGCATCGAGGCGCAGCGCGAGGCGGCCACGGTCGGGGCCCGCAGCGGTACCGGCGATGCGCCCGGCGGCGGTGACCCGGCCGGCACGTCCGGCACGGGTTCGGCCGGTACTGGTTCAGCCGCCTCCGGCGGCAAGGAGGAATGAGTCGTGTTCGAACCCATCAAGGGTTTCGGGGTCTCCCTCGCGAACATGTTCAAGCCGCATGTGACCGAGAAGTACCCGGAGAAGATGCGGCCGACGGCGCCCCGCTACCACGGCCGGCACATCCTGAACCGGCACCCGGACGGGCTGGAGAAGTGCGTCGGCTGCGAGCTGTGCGCGTGGGCCTGCCCGGCCGACGCGATCTACGTCGAGGGTGCCGACAACACCGACGAGGAGCGCTTCTCGCCCGGTGAGCGGTACGCCGGGACGTACCAGATCAACTACCTGCGCTGCATCTTCTGCGGCCTGTGCATCGAGGCCTGCCCGACCCGTTCGCTGACCATGAGCAACGAGTACGAGCTGGCCAACGACAGCCGGCAGGACCTGATCTTCACCAAGGAGCAGCTGCTGGCGCCGCTGCTGCCGGGCATGGAGCAGCCGCCGCACCCGCTGCGGCTGGGCGACGACGAGCAGGACTACTACGTCGGCGCGATGCAGAACCCGGGCGCCTCGGCCGGCGCCGAGTACTCGCCGCAGCAGCAGAGTGCCCGGCAGGCCGACGCGGCGAAGCAGACCGGCGGCAAGGGAGGTGCGGCATGAGTTCGCAACTGCTCGCCCACCCGCTCGCCACCCACCTGCTCGCGGTCGCCAGCCCGGGCGCCATGGGTACCGGCGAGAAGGTCTCGTTCTGGGTGCTCGGGATCATCGCGCTGGGTTGCGCGATCGGCATGGTCGCCGCGCGCAACGCGATGCACTCGGCGCTGTTCCTCGTGGTGACGATGTTCTGCCTGGGGATCTTCTACATCATCCAGGCCGGTCCGTTCATCGGCATGGCGCAGATCATCGTGTACACCGGCGCCATCATGATGCTGTTCCTGTTCGTGCTGATGCTGATCGGACGGGACGTCTCCGACTCGCTGATCGAGACGCTGCGCGGGCAGCGCACCGCCGGCATCCTGATCGGCCTGGGGCTGGCGCTGCTGCTCGGCACCGGCCTGGCCCGCGGCCTCGGCGCGGTCGACGCCCGCGGCCTGGAGGCCGCGAACGCCGAGCACGGCGGCAACGTGCCGGGCCTCGCCGCGCTGGTGTTCACCCGGTACGTGTTCGCGTTCGAGGTCACCTCGGCGCTGCTGATCACCGCCGCGGTCGGCGCCATGGTGCTGGCCCACGTCCAGCGCCGGGGCGAGAAGAAGACGCAGAAGGAACTGTCCCGGGAGCGGTTCGCCGAGGGCAGCTACCCGGCGCCGAAGACCGGCCCCGGCGTGTTCGCGCACAGCAACTCGGTGGCCACCCCGGCGATCCTGCCCGACGGTACGAAGTCGGCGCGCAGCATCTCGCCGCTGGTGCCGCCGCGCGAGCTGACCGCCGAGGACACGCGGCCCAAGGACACCCTCACCGGAGGCGACCAGTGACCCCGACCTACTACCTGGTGCTGTCCGCGGCGCTGTTCTGCATCGGCGCCGTCGGCGTGCTGATCCGGCGCAACGCCATCGTGGTGTTCATGTGCGTCGAGCTGATGCTGAACGCGGGCAACCTGTCGCTGGTCACGTTCGCCCGGATCAACGGCAGCCTGGACGGCCAGATCATGGCGTTCTTCGTGATGGTGGTGGCCGCCGCGGAGGTCGTGGTCGGGCTTGCGATCATCATGTCGATCTTCCGGACCAGGCGCTCCGCCTCCGTCGACGACGCCAACCTGCTGAAGTACTGAGGACATTTCGATGACTGAGCCGGCACTGGCTGAACAGGTGCACACCGTGCTTGCTGCGCCCTCGACGACGGAGCACGTCTCGAGCGTGGCGGCATCCGGTGCGCTGTCGAGCGTGTGGCTGCTGATCGCCATCCCGCTGGCGAGCGCCGTGGTGTTGCTGCTGACCGGACGCAAGTCCGACCGGTGGGGGCACATCCTCGGCTGCGCCAGCATCGGCGCCTCGTTCGTCCTCGCCGTCTGGTACTTCTTCGCGCTGCGGGGGATGGGACACAAGGCGGTCTCCGAGCACCTCGGCAGCTTCATCCAGGTCGGTGGCTACAAGGTCGACTGGGGCATCCTGTACGACCCGCTGTCCGCGACCTTCGCGCTGCTGATCACCGGCGTGGGCTTCCTGATCCACGTGTACGCGATCGGCTACATGAAGGAGGACCCGGGCCGGCGCCGCTTCTTCGGGTACTTCAACCTGTTCGCCGCGGCGATGCTGCTGCTGGTGCTCGGCAACAACTTCCTGATGACCTTCATCGGGTGGGAGGGCGTCGGCGTCGCGTCGTACCTGCTGATCTCCTGGTACCAGGACCGGCCCGCGTCGGCCACCGCCGGCAAGAAGGCGTTCCTGATGAACCGGGTCGGTGACGCCGCCTTCCTGGTCGCGATGTTCCTGATGTTCGGCTACCTCGGCAGCACCGACTTCACCACCGTGTTCAACGGGGTGGGTGCGCTGCCGCACGGCGTGACGCTCGCGATCGCGCTCTGCCTGCTCGGCGGTGCCTGCGGCAAGTCCGGCCAGTTCCCGCTGCAGGCCTGGCTGCCGGACGCGATGGAGGGCCCGACCCCGGTGTCGGCGCTGATCCACGCCGCGACCATGGTCACCGCCGGCGTCTACCTGATCGCCCGGGCGAACCCGATCTTCGACGCCACCACGATCGGTTCCACCATCGTGGTCGCGGTCGGCGCGTTCACCCTGCTGCTCGGGTGCATCATCGGTTGCGCGAAGGACGACATCAAGCGCGTCCTGGCGTACTCGACGGTCAGCCAGATCGGCTACATGTTCCTTGCCGTCGGCCTCGGCGGCGGCGCGTACGCGCTGGGCATCCTGCACCTGCTGGCACACGGCTTCTTCAAGGCCGGCCTGTTCCTCGGCGCCGGTTCGGTGATGCACGGGATGAAGGACCAGACCGACATGCGCCGCTTCGGTGGCCTGTGGAAGTACATGAAGGTCACCTGGGTCACCGTCGGCCTCGGCTTCCTGGCCATCATCGGCATCCCGCCGCTGTCCGGCTTCTTCTCCAAGGACCCGATCATCGAGGCGGCGTTCGCCCGCGGCGGCTGGCAGGGCTGGGTGTTCGGCCTGGCCGCGCTGCTCGGCGCCGGGCTGACCGCGTTCTACATGACCCGGTTGTTCGTGCTGACGTTCCACGGCAAGAAGCGGTGGACCGACGACATCGAGCACCCGCACGAGTCGCCCGCGGTCATGCAGGTACCGATGATCCTGCTCGCGGTCGGCTCGGTCGCGGCCGGCGGTCTGCTGGTGTACGGCGGGTTCACCGACTGGCTGGAGCCGGTGTTCGGCACCACCGAGGTGCCGGAGGCGGTGCACTACAGCAAGGCGCTGATGACCGGGATCAGCATCGTGGTGGTGCTGCTCGGCGTCGCGATCTCCTGGCTGCTGTTCCGCCGCGGTACCGCGGAGACCGAGCAGCCGGCCCGGACCGCGATCGTCCGCGCCGCCCGGGAGAACCTGTACGGGGACGTCCTCAACGAGACGCTCTTCGAACTGCCTGGCAAGCTGCTGACCCGTGCGGCGGTCTTCGTCGACGGCAAGGGCGTCGACGGCATCGTCACCGGCCTGGCCGCGATCGTGGGCGGCAGCTCCAGCCGGCTGCGCCGGCTCCAGACTGGCTTCGTCCGGTCGTACGCATTGACGATCCTCGGAGGTGCGCTCGTCGTGGTGGCAGCGCTGATGGCGGTGAAGCTCGGGTGAGCGACCGGAAGCGAACAACCCGTGTGACATCCGAGCGAAGCGAGGCGCGGTCGTGAACAACTTCCCGTTCCTGTCGGTGCTGACCGTGGCGCCGGCGGTGGGCGCGTTGGTGGTGGCGTTGCTGCCGCGCAGCAACCCGCGGCTGGCCAAGATCGTGGCCCTGGTCTGGTCGCTGGCGTTGCTGGCGATCACCGCGGTCATGTGCGTGGTGTTCAAGGCGAACGGCCCGCGGTTCCAGTTCCGCGAGTCGTACCCGTGGATCCCGGCCTGGGGCATCCGGCTCACCGTGCAGGCGGACGGCATCGCGCTGGTGATGCTGGGCCTGGTCGCGGTGCTGGTGCCGATCGTGATCGCGGCCAGCTGGCACGACGCCGACAAGACCAAGCGCTCGGTGAACAACTACTTCGCCCTGCTGCTCGCGCTGGACGCGACGATGGTCGGCGTGTTCGCCGCCGCGGACGTGTTCCTGTTCTACGCGTTCTTCGAGGTCATGCTGATCCCGATGTACTTCCTCATCGGGTCGTTCGGCGGCGCCCGGCGGCAGTACGCGGCGGTCAAGTTCTTCCTGTACTCGCTGTTCGGCGGGCTGTTCATGCTGGCCGCCGTGATCGGCCTGTGGGTCGTCGGCGGGCACACGCTGGACTGGAACACGCTGAGCCACATCAGCATGTCCACCAGTACCGGCCGCTGGCTGTTCCTCGGGTTCTTCCTGGCGTTCGCGATCAAGGCGCCGTTCTTCCCGTTCCACACCTGGCTGCCGGACGCCGGTGGTGCCGCCCCGGCGGGGGCCGCGGCGCTGCTGGTCGGCGTGCTGGACAAGGTCGGCACGTACGGGATCCTGCGGTTCTGCTTCTCGCTGTTCCCGGAGGCGACCCGGTTCTTCGCGCCGCTGGGGCTGGCGCTCGCGGTGGTCGGCATCATCTACGGCTCGCTGCTCGCGGTGGGCCAGAACGACCTGAAGCGGCTCGTCGCGTACACCTCGATCGCGCACTTCGGCTTCATCGGCATCGGGATCTTCGCGTTCACCAGCCAGGCCGGTACGGGCGCCGTGCTCTACATGCTCAACCACGGCCTGTCCACCGGTGCGCTGTTCCTGATCGTCGGGATGCTGGTGCAGCGGCGCGGCTCGGCCAACATCCGTGACTTCGGCGGCGCCGCCAAGCTGGTACCGGTACTCGCCGGCTGCTTCCTGGTCGTCGGGTTCTCGTCGCTGGCGCTGCCCGGCACCTCGCCGTTCGTCAGCGAGTTCCTGGTCCTGCTCGGCACGTTCAGCGTGCACAAGGCGCTGGCGATCGTGGCGACCTCGGGCGTGATCCTGGCCGCCGGCTACATCCTCTGGATGTACCAGCGGACCATGCAGGGCAACCTGAACCCGGAGCTGTCCACCTCGTCCGGCTTCAAGCACGACCTGACCGGCCGGGAGAAGTGGGTGGTGGCGCCGCTGATCGCGCTGATCTTCATCCTCGGCGTCTACCCGAAGCCGGTGATCGACGTGATCAGCCCGGCGGTCGCGGCAACCATGCACGACGTCGGCAAGAGCGACCCGGTGCCGGCGACCCGCGCCGTGGACAACGGGTCCGGCGGCTCTAGCGCGGTAGGAGACAACAAGTGAGCACCGGCGACGTGCTGGCGGCGCAGATCTCGGCGCCGGATATCAACTACGGTGCGATCGCGCCGCTGCTGATCGTGCTGGGTGTCGGCGCGCTCGGCATCCTCGCCGAGGCGGCCCTGCCGCGCGCCTACCGCTACCTGGTGCAGGTGCTGCTGACCCTCGCGGCACAGGTCGCGGCGCTGGTCATCGTGATCGTCGAGGGCGTCCGGCACTACGCGTCGAACCCGACGGTGACCGCCAACGACGCGCTCGCGGTGGACGGCCCGGCGCTGTTCCTGCAGGGGTCGATCCTGATCCTGGGCATCCTCGCCACGCTGCTGATCGCCGACCGGCGGCTCGAGCGCGGCGGCGCGTTCGTGGCCGAGGCCGCGGTCGTCGCCGGTACCGAGGCGGACGCCAAGCAGGCCCGGCAGCAGCCGAGCCAGACCGAGGTGTTCCCGCTGACGCTCTTCGCGCTCGGCGGCATGATGCTGTTCTGCTCGGCGAACGACCTGCTCACCATGTTCGTCGCGCTGGAGGTGCTGTCGCTCCCGCTGTACCTGGCGTGCGGGCTGGCCCGCCGGCGCCGGCTGCTGTCCCAGGAGGCGGCGGTCAAGTACTTCCTGCTCGGCGCGTTCGCCTCGGCCTTCTTCGTGTACGGCATGGCCATGCTCTACGGCTTCGCCGGCACCGTGCAGCTGCACGGCATCGCGACCGCCACGCTGTCGTCGAACAAGAGCGACCTGCTGCTGTTCGTCGGCCTCTCGATGCTCGCCGTCGGCCTGCTGTTCAAGGCCGCCGCGGTCCCGTTCCACGTGTGGACCCCGGACGTGTACCAGGGCGCCCCGACGCCGATCACCGCGCTGATGGCGTCCTGCACCAAGATCGCCGCGTTCGGCGGCATCCTGCGGGTGCTGTACGTGGCGTTCCTGGACAGCCGGTGGGACTGGCGCCCGGTGCTCGCGGTCATCGCCGTCGCGACGATGCTGATCGGCGCCGTGCTCGCGGTGACCCAGACCGACATCAAGCGGCTGCTGGCGTACTCGTCGATCGCGAACGCCGGATACGTGCTGACCGGCGTGCTGTCGATGCAGAAGTCCGGCATCACCAGCTCGCTGTTCTACCTGATCGCGTACGGGTTCACCGTGGTGGCGGCGTTCGGCCTGCTCACCCTGGTCCGGGACGCGGACGGGGAGGCGACCCACCTGTCCCGGTGGGCTGGGCTCGGCCGCAAGTCACCACTGCTCGCCGGGGTCTTCGCCTTCCTGATGCTCTCCTTCGCCGGCATCCCGCTGACCAGCGGTTTCACCACCAAGTTCGCGGTGTTCGGCGCGGCCCTGGACGGCGGCCAGACCGCCCTGGTGATCTTCGGTGTGATCTCCAGCGTGCTGCTCGCCTTCCCGTACCTGCGGGTCATCGTGCTGATGTACCTGCAGGAGCCGGCCGAGGACGCCCCCACCGTGGCGGTGCCGGGCGCGCTCACCGCGACCGCGCTGGCTCTCGGTACCGTCGCGACCCTGGTGTTCGGCCTCGCACCGAGCCTGGTGCTGCACGTGGCGCAGGGCGCGGCCACGTTCGTCGGTTGACCGGGCGGTCGCCGGTGCGCCGGTGACCGCTCGATCTGGGTGAGCGTCCGGGCCAGGCGGCTCGAAACGCGCACCCGGCGGCGCGGCGGCAGCCGCCCGCGGCCCGACCAGGCGCCCCGTCCCGGACGGGGCGCCTGTCGCGTATGTGTGCTGGACGGCTTCCGACGGGCTCCACCGTTCGGGCAGTGAGGTGGTGTGGCATCGTGGGTGCCGTGGCGAGGACGACGCAGGCAGACCGTGTGGTCGCCGGTACGGAGGCGACGATGGCCGCTGCCGGGCTGGACTTCGACGATGCGGAGCTGAGCTCCGCGTTGACCACCGGGCTGGGCGAGGTGGAGCAGGCGCTGCTGGCCGCGGTGTCCGGCGCCGACCCGTACGTCACGGAGATGGCCCGGCACCTCACCTACGCCGGCGGCAAGCGCACCCGGCCGCTGCTGGTGCTGCTCGGCGCCCACTTCGGCAAGCCGGACGTGCCCGAGGTGGTCCAGGCCGCCGTCGTCGTCGAGTTGACCCACCTGGCCACGCTCTACCACGACGACGTGATGGACGAGGCATCCGTGCGGCGCGGCGCGCAGAGCGCCAACGCCCGGTTCGGCAACAGCGTTGCCATCCTGACCGGCGACTACCTGTTCGCCCGCGCCTCCGACATCGTCTCCGAGCTGGGTCCCGAGGCCGTCCGGATCCAGGCCCGCACCTTCGCCCGGCTAGTGCACGGGCAGATCCGGGAGACGGCCGGCCCGCGCGGTGCCGACCCGGTGCGGCACTACCTGGACGTGCTGGCGGAGAAGACCGGCGCGCTGATCGCCACCTCGGCCCGGTTCGGCGCCATGTTCGGCGGCGCCGACCCGGCGATCGTGGCCGCGATCGCCGAGTTCGGCGAGACGTTCGGGATGGCGTTCCAGCTGTCCGACGACCTGCTCGACATCGCCTCGGACACCGACCAGTCCGGCAAGACCCCCGGTACCGACCTGCGCGAGGGCGTGCTGACCCTCCCGGTGCTGTACGCGCTGGGTTCCGACGACCCGGACAGCCGCCGCCTCGCCGAGATCGTCCAGGGCCCGGTCACCGACGACGACCTGCACGCCGAGGCCCTGACGCTGCTGCGCGACTCGGTCGGCATGGACCGCGCCCGCGCCACCGTCCGCGACTACGCCGACCGCGCCCGCGCCCAGCTGGACGTCCTGCCCGACGTGCCGGCCCGCGCCGCCCTCGACCACCTCTGCAGCAACGTGGCCGCCCGCACCCGCTGACCCCGCCTGCGCCGGGGTTCGTCGGCATGCGGTGCTGCGTGGAGAGCGCTTGCCGCCTTTCGCAGCTCTCCTGACCAACGCTGCGAGTCCATGACCGTCATGGTCAGCGCTGCCGGCTCATGTCAACGCGGCAGCTCGTGACCAACGCTGCGAGTCCATGACCGACGCTGCGGGCTCATGGTCAGCGCTGCCGGCTCATGTCAACGCGGCAGCTCGTCATTAACGCTACGGGTCTCGTGACCAGCGCTGCGGGCTCGTGGTCAACGCGGCGGGGCCGGGTTGAGCCAGATGCGGAGATCGGTGAGCGGGGTGCAGCCTGCGCGGACCGCAGCGGCGAGATCGTCGCCGTGCTCGTACCCGACGACGGGAAGCGGTTCGAAGATCTCGTACGCGGTGGCGACGGCGCCGCGCCAGACGCTTGCCGGGTCGCCGGTCGACGCGTACAGGTTGCTGATGCCGATGCTGCCCGCGCTGCGGTTGGCGACCGCGCCACCGGTCACCGTGTCGCCGTCGTAGCGGGCGAGCAGCGCGACGTCCGGGTCGGTGAGCAGCTCCGGCCGGAAGATCCCGGCGCCACCGCCCCACGCGGCGACCCAGGCGGTCAGCGCCTCGCCGTCGTCGATGCGACGCCACCCCGCCTCATCCGTTGGGCGCCACCCCGACCCGTGCCCGAGGCGCCGCCTCGGTTCGTCCGCCGGGCGCTGGGCCGGTTCGTCCACTCGGCGCCGTGCCGGTTCGTCCACCGTGCGCCGCATCGCCTCGTCCGCTGGGCGCTGGGCCGGTTCGTCCAGGCCGTCGGCGTCGGCACCAACCTCCCGGTACAGCCAGGTCGCCTCGATGATCGGCACGAAGCCGGCGGAGGACAGGTCGAGCGTGCCGAAACTGTCCTTGACCGAGCAGCCGGGCCCAACGTCGATGCCGGCCAACACCTCGTCCGCGGTGACCTGAGGGCGAAGCGTCACGGCGTCCGGATAGTACGGCGGGGTGCGCTCCGCGCAGCTCCACACCGCATCGGAGTCGTGGCTGAGCAGGCCGTGCGCGCGGCACATCGCCCGGCACCAGTCGGCGTTGTTGCGCGCCGCGAGCAGCGTTCTGTTCACCGCGCCATGCTCCCAGCCGCACAGCCTGAGCTCACCGCTATTTCCGGTTCGCGGGCAACAGGGTTGCCCGGCCCGGGTGGCGCGGCTTCGCCGGCCGTCGGGCCGCTCACCCGGTCGCGACCTGTCCCAGCCGGGCGCCGCCTGCGGCGCGGCCTGTCCCGGCCGGGCGTCGCCTGCGGCGCGGCCTGTCCCGGCCGGGCGTCGCCTGCGGCGCGGCCTGTCCCGGCCGGGCGTCGCCTGCGGCACGATCTGTCCGGCCGGGCGTCTGCGGCGCGACCTGTCCGGGTCGGGCGTTCGACCGCGGCGCATATTGTGCCGGCATGGACTGGAACCTGCGTTCCTGCGCCCGGCACGGGCACGTCACGTACGCGCCGGACGAGGTGGAGCTGCGCGATCGGCTGCACGCCACGACGCCGCAGGGCGAGGCGTGGCGGTGCCTGCGCTGTGGCACGTACGCGATCGGGGCGGCCGCCGGCGCCGGACCGGCCGACCACGCCCCGCTGATCCCGCGCGGTGGCGCGATCCGGGACCGGCTGATCATCCGGATCCTGGCGGTGGAACGGTTCGTCCGCGGGCTGCTGATCGCCGCGGCCGCCCTTGCCGTCTGGTGGTTCCGCGACTCGCAGGCCGACCTGAGCCGGGTGTTCGAGTCGGACCTGCCGCTGGTGCGGCCGCTCGCCGACAAGTTCGGGTACGACCTGACCGACTCGCCGATCGTCGACGAGATCCGGAAGAGCTTCACGCTCAGCCACACCGTGCTGATCGTCATCGCCGCCGCCCTGCTGGGGTACGCGCTGATCGAGCTCGTCGAGGGCGTCGGCCTGTGGCTGGTGAAGCGGTGGGCCGAGTACTTCACCGTGGTGGCGACGGCGGCGTTCCTGCCGCTGGAAATCTACGAACTGACCGAGAAGGTCACCTGGCTGCGGATCGGTGCACTGGCGTTCAACATCGCCGCGGTGATCTACCTGCTGGTCACCAAGCGGCTGTTCGGCCTGCGCGGCGGCGCCGGGGCCGCGCACGCCGCCCTCCTCGGCGACTCCCTCCTGGAAGTCGAACGCGCCACCGTCTGACCCGCCGATCCCGGCCCCGCGGCGTGCCGTCCCGCCGATCGTGGCCCGGCAACCGGTGGACCCGTGGCGTTGCGATCCACCGGCCCCGGGGGTGGTGGCGTTGGGGGTGCCGATCAGAATTCGGTGGCCTCGGCCGCCTGCGCCGTGACCGGGGTCAGGCGGCTGCGGCGGGCCTGGTGCACCAGATCGGCGGTGAAGACCGCCAGCGCGATCCACACCAGTACGAAGCCGACCAGCTCCGGCGTCGGCATCGGCTCGCCGTACAGGATCAGGCCGCAGCACAGTTGCATCGTGGGCGTCAGGTACTGCAGGACGCCGATCGCCGTGAGCGGCAGCCGGTTGGCCGCCGACGCGAACGACAGCAGCGGCACCATCGTGACCAGGCCGCCGCCCACCAGCAGCAGCGTGTGCCCGACCGAGATCGTGCCGAGCGTGCCCGTACCGGTCGCGGACAGGTAGCCGAGGTAACCGGCCGCTGGCAGCGCCAGTACCGCCGACTCGGCAAACAGGCCGTGCGCCGCCGGTAGCCGCAGCGTCTTCTTCGTCAGCCCGTACAGCCCGAACGACGCGGCCAGGGTCAGCGCGATCCACGGCGGCCGGCCGTAGTCGACGGTGATCACCACGACCGCGGCCAGCCCGAACACGATCGCCACCCACTGCAACCGGCGCAGCCGCTCGCGCAGGATCGCGACGCCGAGCAGGATGGACACCAGCGGATTGATGAAGTACCCGAGCGCGGTCTCGACCACGTGCCCCGAGTTGACGCCGTAGATGTACGTGCCCCAGTTGACCGCGATCAGCGCGGCCGCCGCGACCAGCTTCGCCACGGTACGCGGGCGGCGCAGCACCCCGGCGATCCACCGCCACTGCCGCAGGATCACCAACAGCAGTGCGCAGCAGACCGCCGACCACAGGATCCGGTTCGCCAGGATCTCGATCGCGCCGGCCGGCCGCAGCAGCTTCCAGTAGATCGGGAACAGCCCCCACAGCCCGTACGCGACCAGCCCGTACAGGTATCCGCGCCGTGTCTCGTCCACGCGCACACCGTAAGCACCGCAACGCTTCCCGGGCCCGACCCTGTGCCTGACCTCACCCGCCCCGTACCACCCCTCGGGACGAGCCGGCCTCAGGGTTTACGCCACCGGATCTCGTACTGCTCCGGCGGCTCCTGCTGCCCGCTCGTCTGGTCTGGGATCGACCGCGTGACACCCGGCGACGGCGGCGCCTGCCCGGTCGGCGGTACCGCCTGCGGCCGGCCAGGTGAGTTCAGGGCGCCGTTCGGTGCCTGGCCCGAGGGGGCCGCTGCGTTGGCCCGGATCGTCGACTGGTTCGGCCCCCGGGTCGCCTGAGCACCGGGCTGCCAGCCGCCGGCGGTGACCGCCTTGCGACGCCGAGAGCGGGCGGCGAGTCCAATGATCAGGACGATGATGATCGCCAGTACGGCGGCTCCCACCGCGATCCATATCCCGACGTGGCTGCCGCTGCTGGTACCGGTCGAGGTGGTTGCCGCGGCCGCCTTCGACGAGCTGCCGCCGGCGTCAGGGGCTTGGAGCTGCCCCAGCGGGTTGGTCTTCACCGGGTCGACGTGTGCCGTCAGCGCCTTGACCGGATCGACGATCCCGTACCCGTACTGCGGGTTCCGCCCCGGCGAGCCCTTGTGATCGGCGGTCTTGATCAGCCGGTTGATCACGTTGGCCGCATCCAACTTCGGATACTTAGCCCGCACCAACGCCGCCGCCCCCGCCACCAACGCCGTAGCGGCGCTAGTCCCGTCGACTGTCTGGTAGCCGCTGGTTGAGCGCGGACCGTGCTTCAAATCCTCGATTGTTCCGGTGTTGGTTGTAAGTATGTGCTCGGCGGGTGCTGCGAGAGCAATTTGCTTGGCTGCGATGGAACCTTTCCAGACGCCACCGTTCTGGCTGCTTCCGCCAACGGCGACGACGCCAGGAATGCTCGCTGGGCTGATAATTCCTTCGTTGTCCTGACCGCGGTTTCCCGCACCCGCCACGAGTACGACATCGTGCTGCTCTGCATACCGGACAGCTGTATGTAATCTGGCAACGGTGGATGGGTCGGCATGCTTCTCGTACGCTCCAAGCGACAGGTTGATGATCTTTGCGCCATGATCTACTGCGTAGCGAATTGCCGGCGTGATTCCCTCAAACAAGGTGTTGTCGGTAACGTGGTCGCCGCTGACGCACAGTGGCATGAGTTTGGCGCTTGAAGCAATGCCCAGTATGTGCCGTCCATCGGTGCCATTGCCTGCGATCAGCCCGGCCATCGCTGTGCCGTGCCCGTTCGGGTCCCACGTCGGTTCGATGTCCTGTGCACTGGCGAAGCACTTTCCGGCTACGACCTGCCCGCGCAGTGCTGGGCGGGTGTTGTCGATGCCGGAGTCGATGACTGCGACGGTGACGCCCTTGCCGGTGCTGATCTTCTGGGCTTGCTGGACATGCAACGCGTCGAGGTACCACTGGCCGTCTGGCGCGGCGGCGACCGGTGTGGCGCAGGCGAGAGCCAACATGCCGGCAGCGCCGAATGCAGTCAACGCGCGTCGCCAGAGCCGTGCCAAGGAGAGAGGGCTGTGTGCCAACACGTGCGCCACCCTATTCGATTAGGCCAGGGGTAGCCGGTTTCGCCCGGAAGATGTCTTCGTCGTCCTCGGTCAGCCAGGTCTGGCGTTCGTCGCGCTCGCGGTTGCCGCTATTACCGCCATGCGGCATCATCCCGACGCCGTTGCCCCCGGTCGCGGCCGTGGCACCCGGCCTACCTGCCGCTAACTTCGTTGCTGGGGTCGGAGCGGCGGGCCCCACCGAACCGGACGGTGACCGATCCCACCAGCCGTTCGCCGGCACCGAGGTGGCTGGAACGTCCGTGCCCCCAAACCCGCCGCCGGCGCCCACTGCGCCGAAGCTCCCGGCGCCGCCGGCGCCCCCCGTAGTCGACCACGACAACGGCAGCGGTGACCGGCTGCCGCCGGACAGGCTGCTACCCCCGACCGTGCCGGCGCCACCAGGATCGGCATCGCCAGCCAACCGAATTCCATCGGTAATGGACGACGGCGGCGATGAGATGGCCGAATACCGCGTTGCCGGCAAGGACGCATGCATCGCCCCAACACCCAAGCCGGCGCCGCCCACCGCGCCGAACGATCCGGCACCATAACTCAGATCAGAGCCATCTCCACCACCTGGCAAGTGATGACCACCTGGATCTTTTGCTTTTTCGTCGCCAACATCTTTGTCGATGAACTTTTTATAGGGTTTGGGTAGATTGCTGAGTACGTGGGCATAATCAGTTACCAGTTTTTCGTGGGCTTGGTTGGCGGTGTTCTGGTTTTCGCCGTACCAGTTTTCGATGGCTGCCTTGCGTACTAGCTCATCGTGATCGGAGTAGGCTTTGTCCTGGTCCTGTCTCCTACCGTAACCGCTGTCCTTGGCGTAGGTTCGTTCTGCGCTCGGGTTGGCATCCTCGTCGAGTGCCTTATGCAGGAAGGCGAAGTCCGCGTAGCCGCCTCGATAGTTTTGGTAGTCGTCATACAGCATGTAGCCGTCGATGGCCGCGTCATCGCCACCGGTGCCGTTCTCGCCCGGGAGGCTGTTGCCAGAGAAAATAGGGATCGGGATCGCGCGCGTCGCTTCCCTGATCGCTTCCCCGGTAGACTTCAGAACACTGGGCACGCCGTTGTAGTTATGGCTGAACCCCCGGATTTGCTGTTGCAATGTCCCCCAGTATCGATGGCAGGCATCCGCGGCCTCGCCCTTCCAGTTCTTGTCGAGGACAGTGTCCCAGACCTTGCCCAGTTGGTCGTGACAGCGCTCGATCGCGTCCACGTACTGCTTCCAAGGATCCGCCATCTCATTCAGCACGTCTGCACGAGCGGCGAGGGTGATCTGACGGATCGGGCGCTCCCATGGCAGGTCACCCTTGATGGGGCCGCCAGCGCCGTCGGTCGCGGCTGCTTCCATGGCGGACTCCTAAGCCTTCGTGCTACTGGTGGCGGTCAGGAGTTGCTGCATCATCTTCTTGGAGAGGGCGGAGTTCTTGCCTTCGTTCTGCTCGTACAGATCGGCCGCGGCATCCAACGCGCCGGACAGCCGGTGTAGCGCAGACGTGAGCGACTTCCCGTCCTTGAGCGCCGAGAGGTGTACGTCGTCGACATGCGACTGCAAGCGGTCGGCTTCGGTGAACCGGCCGAACGGGTTGAGCCAGTCGGACGTTGCGCCGGAGTGCTGCTGGCCGTCCTTTTCCGCGATCGACTTGTCGTAGTCCTCGCCGCGGATGCGTTTGCCGCGTTCAGCTGTGACCTTGTCGATGGTGTCCATCGAGTACTTCTTCATCCCGGCCTTGAACGTGGACCTGTCCTTGGCGAACTGCGTGGCGAGCTCCCGCACCTTCCGCGCGGCCTGCCTCAGATCCGCTGGGTAGACCTGTTGGACGCCGTCGCCCACTGGGAACCTCCCGAAAGCATCAGACCGAACCGGAAGGCAACGTATCGCACCCGTTCAACCACGCGCAGCCGCTGGTGTCGTGCGTCGGAGGTTCCCCGCTCAGGCGAGAGGGCCGCTCAGCGCCGCGGTGAAGGCGGCTCAGGCGGTGGTGCGCCGGTGAGTACGGGACCGGATGGATCCCTCGAGTCGCGCATTGCGATGGCCATCTCCGAGCCCGCCACCTCGACGCAGTTGCCTCCGGTGTTCGGCTGCTCTTACGCCAGGCCACCGGGACCGTTGCGACTTCGACGCAGTGACCGCCGTTGGTAGCCCGTGCCGCGCCCCGCGGTACCGCCCAGCCTTGGAGAACGCGGGCGGCGCCGAGACCGAGGCCACCCGCCTCTCCACGCGTGGATGTTGATCAAGGGATCGGAGGGTTGATCAAGGGATTGCAGCGTAGAGCAAGCGCTTTCCGCGTCGCAATCCCTTGATCAACGCCGGAGCCCCTTGATCAACGCCCGTGCCCCTTGATCAACGCCCGTGTCTCTTGATCAACGCCGACATCCCTTGATCGGCGCCGGCGCGCCCTTGATCGACTTGGGCGGGTGACGGGGGCTGGGGTTAGCTTGCTGGTCGGCGGGTGCGGAGGTAGGTGGCGGTGGGGTCGTCGGCGGGGTAGAAGGACTCGATGGCGAGTTCGGCGACGGTGACGTCGAGCGGGGTACCGAAGACCGCGGTGGTGGAGAAGAAGGACAGCTCGACGCCCTGGTACCGGTAGCGCAGCGGTACGACGACGCTCCCCGGCCCGGCCATGTCGATCTCCGGCTCCGGGTCGGCGCACGGGTAGCCGGCGAGTTCGCGGTACAGCTCGGCGAGGGCCACGTCCGCGGTGGCCTCGGCCTGGTGCCGGAGCCGGCCGAGCAGGTGGGCGCGCCACTGGCCGAGGTTCGCGATCCGTGGCGCCATCCCGTCGGGGTGCAGCGTGAGCCGCAGCGCGTTGGCGGGCGGTTCCAGCAGGTGCGCGGCAACATCCTCGGTGAAGAGGTCGATCGCCGGGTTCGCGTCGATCAGCGTCCAGGTGCGGTCGACGACGACGGCCGGGTACGGCTGGTGTCCGGCCAGCACCTGCCGCAGTGCCGCGCACACCGAACCGAGGTCGGGCGAGTCCAGGTCGTGCTCCGGGTACGCCGGTGCGTACCCGCCGGCGAGCAGCAGCGCGTTGCGCTCCCGCAGCGGTACGTCCAGGCGCTCGGCCAGCTTGAGGATCATCTGGCTGGTCGGCCGGGACCGGCCGGTCTCGACGTAGCTGAGGTGGCGGGTCGACACGTCGGCACCCAGCGACAGTTCCAGCTGGCTGAGCCGGCGCCGCTGCCGCCACTCGCGCAGCAGGCTGCCCACCGGCGCCGGCCGGTCCAGGACGTTCGTGGTCATGGTCGTCACGGTAAGCGAGAGGTCACCACACCCGCCATGACCACGGAGGCCATCGCCCGTCCCGAACCGGCGCAGCGGGTCAACCCCACCCCGGGGTCGGCACGTGGGTGGGGTCATCGCCCGTGTGGGGTCTCGTCGCGGCCGGCATGACCTCGGAGGTCATCGACGTCATGTCGCGGGCCGGCCACAGTGGTGTCAGCACCGAGCCGGATCCGCCGGCCGGCCCGATCCGAGGAGTACGACATGGCTTCCGTGACCGCCACCGACGGCACCCGCCTCGCCTACGAGGAGTACGGCGTGGGCGCGCCGATGGTGTTCATCGCCGGCTGGTCGCTGTCGGCCGACATGTGGGAGCACCAGGTGCCGCGGTTCGTTGCCGAGGGGTACCGCTGCGTCATGCTGGACCGCCGCGGCCACGCCCGGTCCGAGCGCCCGTCGGGCGGGTACGACCTGGACATGCTCAGCGACGACATCCACAGCCTGCTCACCGAGCTGGACCTGCGGGACGTGACGATCATCGGGCACTCGTTCGGTGGTGTCGAGGTGGCGCACTATCTCGCCCGGCACGGCTCGGAGCGGATCGCCCGGGCGGTGTTCCTGGCCGCCTGCCTGCCGTCGATGAAGCGCAGCGAGGCGAACCCGGAAGGCGTGCCGCCGGAGGCGATCGAGCTGACCATGGCGGAGTTGCGCGCCGACCGGCCGAAGTGGCTGGCCAAGAGCGCTCAGGCGTACTTCGCGACGCACCTGTTCAACGACGTGTCGCCGGCCCTGATCGACGACACGGTCCGGCAGTGCCTGAACGTGGCGCCGATGGCGGCGTTCACGCTGCAGGAGGCGAACCTGAATGCGGCGCACGAGGACACCCTGCCGGACATCGACGTCCCGGTACTGGTGCTGCACGGCGCCGCGGACGCCTCGGCGCCGGTGCACTTCACCGGTCGGCGCACCGCCGCGGCGATCCCCGGCTGCGTCTACCACGAGTACCCGACCGCCGGCCACGGCCTCTACGTCACGCATGCGGACGTCGTGAACACCGACATCCTCGACTTCGTCAAGGCGTCCTGACCGGGCGGCGGCAGCGGTTAGCGACCACGCGACGACCAAGGAGCACGATCATGACCGGCTACGCACTGGCTCGGCTGAACACACCAGGGAAGCTGCAGCCCGAGGTCTTCGAGTACCTGGAGCGCATTCAGGGCACGCTCGACCCGTACGGCGGGCGGTTCCTGATCCATGGCGGCAGGGTCGAGGTGAGGGAGGGCGGCTGGTCCGGGGACGTGATCCTGATTGGCTTCCCGACCGCGCAGCACGCCCGCGACTGGTACGACTCCCCGGCGTACCAGCAGATCAAGCACCTGCGCGGCGACCACATCGGCGGTGACGTCCTGATCATCGAGGGCGAACCGGCCGACCACGACTCCGCCGCCATGGCCGCCGCGCTACGCGCCGCCGCCCGGTCCTGACCCGACCGTGGTACGCCCGGCCGGTGTCGGCCGGGCGGCGTGCCGTGTGGTTCTCCGCAGCGGCTCTCGGTGGTGCTCCGCGGCGGGCCGGCGGTTTGCCGCAGTGACTACCGGTTCGCCGATTTCTAACGTCGTTTCGGTCGGACGAGATCGAGGGGACCATGACGACGAACACCACCACCAGGATGACCAGCGGATGGCCGATGCTCGCGATCGGCGGCGCGCTGTCGCTGTTCGCGCTGCACGCGACGGGGGACCTGGCCCCGGCCGCCTGGCTGTACGGGATCGCGCTGATCCGCTTCTGCCGCACCGTGCGGGCCGGGCGGGCGATCCTGGGCGTGGCCGCCGTGACCGCGCTGGACGCCGCCTGCTGGATGTACCAGGCCGACCTCGCTGCCTCGCCGGTCGTGCTGCTGGCGCTGGCGTTCGTGCCGCCGCTGACCGCGCCGTTCGTCGCCGACCGGCTGCTCACCCGCCGGTTGCCACCGCTCGCGGGCACCCTGGTGTACCCGGCGACGAAGGTGGCCTGCGAGTTCCTGGTCGCGTCGGTCACGCCGCTGGGCACGCTGTTCGGCGTGCTCGGCACCACCCAACATGCGAACCTGCCGCTGCTGCAACTCGCCAGCGTCACCGGGGTGTACGGGCTCAGCTTCGTCGTCGCCTGGGCGGCTCCGGTGGCGAACCTGCTGCTCGAATGGGGCGGACTGCGGCCGGTCGCGGCGTACTCGGCGGTACTGGCCGTGGTGTTCGGTGCCGGCGCGATGCGCCTCGCGTACGCCCCGGTCGACGGGCCCACCGTCCGCGTCGCCGGCGTCACCGCGTCGCGTGACTCGGTCGCCCGGCTCGGTGACCGGATCCGCCGGTACGACTCGGTGTCGGAGATGCTCGCCGAGGACGCCGCCACGATGCGCGCGGCGTTCGAACCGGTCAACGCCGATCTGCTGGCGGCGACGGCGCGCGAGGCGCGGGCCGGTGCGCGGATCGTGGTCCGGCCGGAGTCCGGCGCGCTGGCGGTCGACGCCGGGGCGGGTCCGCTGCTCGACCGGGCCCGCCGCGTCGCCGCCAGGTACCGGGTGTACGTGCAGGTCGGCCTCACCACCTACGTCGAGGCCGCCCCGCAGGTGCGCAACCAGACGGTGTTGATCACCCCGACCGGCGGCACGGCCTGGACGTACGACAAGAGCCACCCGGTGCCAGTGCTGGAGCCGTACCAGGCAGGTCCGGGGGTGTTGCCGGTCGCGGACACCGGGTACGGGCGGCTGTCCAGCCTGGTCTGCTACGACGCCGACTTCCCCGACCTGGCCCGGCAGGGCGGCCGGGGCGGCGTGGACATCATGCTGATCTCGGCGAACACCTGGGCGGGCATCAAGCGGTTGCACGCGGAGAATGCGATCTTCCGCGCCGTGGAGAACGGGTACACCATCGTCCGGCAGGCCAGCAGGGGCCAGTCGAACATCGTCGACCGGCAGGGACACACCCTTGCCCTGGACGACTACTTCGACGCCGATCGGCAGACGGTCGTCGCGTCCGTGCCCGTGTCCGGGGTCCGCACCGTGTACGGGACCGTCGGTGACGTGTTCGCCTGGCTCGCCGTTGCCGTCGCGCTGGGTCTGCCGGTGTTCGCCGTGGCGTGGCGGCGCCGGGCGGGCCGGGGACGGCACGCCACCGAAGCCGGCTCGGTCGCCGTCGCACACTGGTGAGCCCCGCCTCGGATGGTCGGGAACGCGGCCCCGGAAGAGGTCCGCACGATCACCCGGGTGGCCGTGCGGACGCGGGGTCAGTCGTTGTTCTTGCCTTCGAGGCGGTCCGGGATCAGGAGGCTGAGCAGGAAGCTGACGATGGCGACGATCAGCGCACCCCAGAATCCGGCCCAGAACCCGGAGACGTGGAAGGTGAGCCCCAGCTTGTCCGACAGGTAGCCGGCGAGCAGGAACAGCAGCGCGTTGACCACGAGGGAGATCAGGCCGAGGGTCAGGATGTACAGCCCGCAGCCGATCACCTTGATGATGGGCTTGAGCACCGCGTTGATGATCCCGAAGATCACCGCAACGGCCAGCAGGGAGCCGATCTTGTGCCAGGTCGACCCGGTCAGCGAGATGCCCGGCAGCAGCGTCGACACCCACAGCGCCACGGCGTTGATGATGATCCTGATCAGTATGCGCACGTCCTGATCGTCGCATGCCGCGACCAGTGTCGCCGGACAACCGTGTGGTGTCCGTCATACCGGGCCGCGGAATCCCGGCGCGGGCCGGGTCGTTGTGATGAGCGGTCGGTGTGGTTCGAGTCCCCGGGCCTCACCAATTGCCTTCGCGGAATACCGCACCTTCGGGTGGCTGGAGCCCCGTTGTGCCACTCGCCGAGAGGCGACCGCCATGCCGGCCACCCAGGCCGCCCCGGTCCGTCAGGACCGGGGCGGCCTCGTGCGTGTCGGGCTCGGCGCAATGTGGTTGTCGGCGACCGGTGGCGTTGGCACGATGAGCGAATGCTGGAGGTACGGGTACTGACCGGGGACGACTGGAAGCTGTGGCGCGAGGTCCGCCTCGCCGCCCTGTCCGAGGCGCCGTACGCGTACGGCTCCACCTACGCCGACTGGGTCGACGCGGACGAGCAGCAGTGGCGCGACCGGCTCGACGCCCCCGGCTTCCGCAACGTGCTGGTACTGCTCGACGGGTCACCGGCCGGCATCGCCACCGGCATCCCGAGCGACGAGCCCGGCGTCGCCGAGCTGATCTCGATGTACGTGTGTCCCGCCGCCCGCGGTCACGGCGTCGGTGACCGGCTGATCGACGAGGTCGCCGCGGCGGCCGCCGCGGCCGGCGCGCACACTCTGCGGCTCAACGTGACCCAGGGCAACGCGCACGCCGGGAACCTCTACGCGCGCAACGGTTTCCACGACGTCACCCCGAGCCCGGCGCCGGGCACCAACGGCGTCCAGTACGAACGCACGATGGCCCGCCGGCTCGACCGCGCCGCCCGCTCGACCCCGGCCTGACCACCCGCTCGAGTCCGGCCGGACCGGCCGCTCGACCGTGCTACCCGCCGCCTGCCCCAGGCCCGACTGGGCACTCCACTCGCGCGCCGGCCGCTCGACCGGGCGGCACGCGCCCGCGGGGCACGGACGGTTCAGCGGCTCGACTGGGCGCTCCGCTCGGGTGCCGGCGCTCGACCGGGCGGCATGCGCCGCCGGCGCGGTCGGCTCAGCTGGTTCGACCGGGTGCCGCTCGGGTGCCGCTCGGTCGACCGCGCGACACACGCCAACGGCGCGGTCGGCTCAGCCGGCCGGGTGCAGGGCGCGCAGGGCGGCGGAGACCAGCGTGGCGCGGCGCGCCGCCGGCAGCTGCGCGGTACCGAGGTCGGCGACGGCGGCGAGCGTGCCGTGCTTGGCCGCGGCGTACGCGGCGTGGGCCCGGAGCCGCGCGTCCGCGTCGCCCGGCGCCGGGACGAGCGCCGCGGTGAGCGCCTCGTTGATGTCCCGGGACCGGTCGAGCAACCGTTCGCGCTGCGCCGCCTGTACCGACGGGTCGCCGTCGAGCATGCCGGCCATCGCGAACAGCTCGGCGGTCAGGTCGACGACCCGGCCGAGCAGCTGCTCGTCGGTCAGCTGCGGCGCCTGCGCCACCAACTCGTCGAACCGCTGCGTCGGTGCGGCGAGCAGCGCCGCCAGGATCTCGTTCTTCGAGCGGAAGTGGTGGTAGAGCGCGGCCTTGCTGGTGCCGAGGTGGCCGGCGAGGTCGGCCACCGAGGTACCGGCGAAGCCGCGCTCGGTGAACAGCTCCAGCGCGGTGTCGAGGATGCGCTGCCGGGTTCGTGCCGCGTCCGCCATGCCGCCGAGCCTACTTGACGACCGTTCGGTAGGTGGAGCAGTGTAGGTGATCTACCGACCGTTCGGTAGGTCGACGGAGAGGTGAACGACATGGACCGGGACGAGATGATCAGGCTGGCCCACCGGATGTACGCAGCGGCGAACGACCGGAACCTGGCGGCGGTGGACGAGATCTTCGCCGCGGACTTCCGCGGGGTCGGCATCACCGGGCCCGACCAGGTGAAGAAGGCCTGGTCGGCGATGGCCGCCCGGTGCCCGGACTTCCACGTCGAGCTGGTGGACGTGCTGGTCGACGGCGACCGGATGGCACTGCGCGCCGCCGTGACCGGCGTCGAGCTCACCGCCGGTACGGACGGCTACCTGACCGAGTGGATCAGGGTGGCCGACGGCAGGATCGCCGACCTCTGGGGTGTCACCAACGCCGCCCTCCGCTGACCACCAGCCCGGGGCCGACCGCCGGCCGCTACCACGACCCTGACCGCCGGCGCGGCGCTGACCCGCTGGCCGCTGGCCGCTGGCACGACGTTGACCCCGGTGCGCCGGGCTCCGCGGCCCACGGTCGATCAAGGGCCGAAAGAGTTGATCAAGGGATCCAGTCGCAGGCTGAACGCGCACGAACCCCTTGATCAACGGCGTGACCGGCGGGTGCGGAAGGTCAGACGATGGCCCAGGTGTCGCCCGAGTAGAGCAGCGAGTCGAGCTCGTCGTCCAGGCTCTTGCCGGTACGGGCGTCGGCCAGCTGGCCGCGCACGATCTCGTCGTACGACGGGCGCGGCACGTCGCGCAGCACGCCCATGGGCGTGTGCAGCAGGTTCTCCCCGGGCAGCCGGGACAGTGCGAACGCGTACGACGGGTCGGGCTCGTGCGCGTCGTGCACCACGATGTCGGCCGGGTCGACGTCGGCGGTCTTCGCCACCGCGAGGCCGAAGCCGCGGCGCACCACGCAGTGCACGCCGTCCGGGCCGAACGTGATCGGCTGGCCGTGCTCGACCCGTACCACCGCCTCGTCCCGGGTCTCCGGGTTCTTCAGCACCTCGAACGCGTCGTCGTTGAAGATCGGGCAGTTCTGGTAGATCTCGATGAACGCGCTGCCCTGGTGCTCGGCCGCCGCGGTGAGCACCGAGGTGAGGTGCTTGCGGTCGGAGTCGAGGGTGCGGGCGACGAACGACGCCTCGGCGCCGAGCGCCAGCGACACCGGGTTGAACGGCGCGTCGGCCGAGCCGACCGGCGTCGACTTGGTGACCTTGCCGAGCTCCGAGGTGGGCGAGTACTGACCCTTGGTCAGGCCGTAGATCCGGTTGTTGAACAGCAGGATCTTGATGTTGACGTTGCGCCGCAGGGCGTGGATCAGGTGGTTGCCACCGATCGACAGCGCGTCGCCGTCGCCGGTGATCATCCACACCGACAGGTCGGGCCGGGTGGTGGCGAGGCCGCTCGCGATCGCCGGCGCGCGGCCGTGGATCGAGTGCATCCCGTAGGTGTTCATGTAGTACGGGAAGCGGGACGAGCAGCCGATGCCGGAGACCACGACGGTGTTCTCCTGCCTGATGCCGAGCGTCGGCAGGAAGCTCTGGAACGCGGCCAGGATCGCGTAGTCACCGCAGCCCGGGCACCAGCGCACCTCCTGGTCGCTCTTGAACTGCTTCATGGTCTGCTTGCCCTCGGCCTTGGGCACCAGGTCCAGGGCGTGGCGGCCGTTCGGGGACACGGGCTCAGACATTTTTCACGATCTCCTCAAGCGCCGACTCCAGCTCACCCGCGGTGAACGGCAGCCCGCGCACCTTGTTGTAGCCGATCACGTCGATCAGGAACCGGCCGCGCAGCAGCTGCGAGAGCTGGCCCAGGTTCATCTCCGGCACCACGACCTTGTCGTAGCTGCGCAGCAGCGCCTCGGTGTTGGCTGGCAACGGGTTCAGGTGCCGCAGGTGTGCCTGCGCGATGTGGTGGCCCTTGTCCCGGATGCGGCGCACCGCGGCGCCGATCGGCCCGTACGTGGAGCCCCAGCCCAGCACCAGCACCCGGGCCTCGCCGGACGGGTCGTCGGCGACCAGATCCGGGATGTCCCGGGCGATCGCGTCGACCTTCGCCTGCCGCAGCCGGACCATCGTGTCGTGGTTGGCCGGGTCGTACGAGATGTTGCCGGTGCCGTCGGCCTTCTCGATGCCGCCGATGCGGTGCTCTAGTCCCGGCGTGCCGGGGATCGCCCACGGCCGGGCGAGCGTCTCCGGATCCCGCAGGTACGGCCAGAACTCGGTACTGCCGTCCTCGTTCTCGTGGTTGTGCGCGGTGGCGAAGTCGACGGTGATCTCGGGCAGCTCGGCCACCTTCGGCAGCCGCCACGGCTCCGACCCGTTGGCCAGGTAGCCGTCGGACAGCAGCAGCACCGGTACCCGGTAGGTGACCGCGATGCGGGCCGCCTCGATCGCCGCGTAGAAGCAGTCGGACGGGGAACTCCCCGCGATGACCGCGGCCGGTGACTCGCCGTGCCGCCCGTACAGCGCCATGTTCAGGTCGGCCTGTTCGGTCTTGGTCGGCATCCCGGTGGACGGGCCGGCGCGCTGGATGTCGCAGATCACCAGCGGCAGCTCCTGCATCACCGCGAGCCCGATCGTCTCGCCCTTCAGCGCGACACCGGGACCGGAGGTCGAGGTGACGCCGAGCGCCCCGCCGTACGAGGCGCCGAGCGCGGCGCCGACCGCGGCGATCTCGTCCTCGGCCTGGAACGTCAGCACCCCGAACTTCTTGTGCTTGCTCAGCTCGTGCAGGACGTCGGAGGCGGGTGTGATCGGGTACGCGCCGAGGAACAGCGGCAGGCCGGCCCGCACGCTGGCGGCGATCAGGCCGTACGCGAGGGCGGTGTTGCCGGTGATGTTGCGGTAGGTGCCGGCCGGCAGCTTCGCCGGCTTCACCTCGTACTGCACGGCGAAGTCCTCGGTGGTCTCGCCGTAGTTCCAGCCGGCCTTCAGGGCCGTGACGTTCGCCTCGACCAGCTCGGGTCGGCTCGCGAACTTCTTCCGCAGAAACGCCTCGGTGCCCTCGACCGACCGGTTGTACATCCAGGACAGCAGGCCCAGCGCGAACATGTTCTTGGACCGCTCGGCGTCCTTCTTGGAGATGTCGAAGCTCTCCAGCGCCTTCACGGTGAGCGAGGTCAGCGGCACCTCGTGCACCGCGTACGCGTCGAGGGTGCCGTCCTCGATCGGGCTGACGTCGTAGCCGACCTTGGCCAGGTTGCGCTTGGTGAACTCGTCGGTGTTGACGATGATCTCCGCCGCCCGCGGCACGTCGGCCAGGTTGGCCTTGAGCGCGGCCGGGTTCATCGCCACCAGCACGTTCGGCGCGTCGCCGGGGGTGAGGATGTCGTAATCGGCGAAATGCAGCTGGAAGCTGGACACACCGGGCAGGGTGCCGGCGGGGGCGCGGATCTCGGCGGGAAAGTTGGGCAACGTGGAGAGGTCGTTGCCGAGCTGCGCGGACTCGGCGGTGAACCGGTCCCCGGTGAGCTGCATTCCGTCGCCGGAGTCGCCGGCGAACCGGATGACCACCCGATCCAGTTGTCGGACCTGCTTGGCCACGGGCGGATTACCTCCATCTCGGCCGGGCCGGGGATCCGTGTTTCGGTGGGAGGACGGCCCGTTCCTCTTCCTGAGACCCTCACGGTGCCTCTACCGCTGATGCTACGTCGGCGGGGTAAGGGTGTCCTATCGCGGTGGTCACGTACTGGATATCCCACTAACCCCGATGGGTGCGGCCGTACGTCAGCGAATCGTCATCTTCTCGGGCCGTCCGTCCGGCCCGGACAGCGCAATGCTGGAACCATGACGCATCGGTACCTGCGGGCCGCCGGCGCCGGGATCGCGGCCGCGGCGGCCGCGGTCGGCGTCTCCGAACTCGCCGCGGCGTTCGTCCGGCCCGAGTCGGCCCCGGTCGCGGCGATCGGCGCCGCCGCGATCCAGCTCACCCCGGCCGCGGTGAAGGACTTCGCGGTCGGCACGTTCGGCACCAACGACAAGACCGCGCTGCTGGTCGGCATCTACCTGGTGCTCGCGCTGGCCGCCGCCGGCGTCGGCGTGCTCGCCGGCCGGTACCGCCGGGTCGGCGCGCTGTGCGTCGCCGGGTTCGGCGTGCTCGGCGTCGCCGCCGCGGTGACCAGGCCGGACGCCGGGATGCTCGATCCGCTGCCGTCGGTGCTGGCCGGCGCGGTCGGCGTCGGTGTGCTGCTGGTGCTGCTGCGGCCGCCGTCGGAGCTGAGCCCGGCGGGGTACGAGAGGCGCCGGTTCCTGTGGCTCGCCGGCGGGTCGGTGGTCGCGGCGGCCGGTGTCGGGTACGGCGGGCGTGCGTTGCAGCACAGCCGGTTCGCGGCGGCGCGGTCCCGGGCGGACATGGCGATCCCGCGACCGGCGAGCCCGGCCCCGGCGGTACCGGCCGGCACCGAGCTGGACGTGCCGGGACTGTCGCCGTGGCGTACCAGCAACTCGTCGTTCTACCGGATCGACACCGCGCTGACGATCCCGCAGGTGACGGCGGACGACTGGACGCTGCGCATCCACGGCCGGGTCGCGCATCCGCTGACCCTGAGCTACCGGCAACTGCTGGACCGGCCGCTGCTCGAGCGGGACATCACGCTGTGCTGCGTGTCCAACCCGGTGGGCGGGCCGTACATCGGCAACGCGCGGTGGGTCGGCGTGCGGCTGGCCGACCTGCTGCGCGAGGTGGGCGTCGACGACGCGGCCGACCAGCTGGTGAGCCGCTCCGCCGACGGGATGACCATCGGTACCCCGACCAAGACCGTGCTGGACGGCCGGGACGCGATGCTCGCGGTGGCGATGAACGGCGAGCCGCTGCCGGTCAAACACGGCTTCCCGGTGCGGATGGTGGTGCCCGGCCTGTACGGGTACGTGTCGGCCTGCAAGTGGCTGGTCGACCTGGAGCTGACCACGTTCGCCGACTACGACGCCTACTGGGTGCCGCGCGGCTACTCGGCGCGGGCGCCGGTCAAGACCGAGTCGCGCATCGACACCCCGCGCGACGGGACGAGCAAGGCCGCCGGCCGGGTGCAGGTCGCCGGCGTCGCCTGGGCCCAGCACACCGGCATCGCGCGGGTCGAGGTGCAGGTCGACGATGGTGCCTGGCACGACGCGAGGCTCGGCGACGAGCCGACCGCAGACACCTGGCGGCAGTGGGTGTACGGGTGGGACGCGTCGCCGGGCACGCACGTGCTGCGGGTCCGCGCCACCGACCGGTCCGGCTACCGGCAGACCTCCGATGAGGTCGGCGAGGTGCCGAACGGCGCCACCGGCTGGCACCAGGTCACCGTCACCATCCACTGACCTTCGCGCCGGCTCCGGTGGTGCGCGCTTGGTCACAGAGGTGCCCTGGGCTCTTGCTTTCTCGATCTAATCCAAAGATCTTTAGATTATGAGCGATAGCGAGAACGCGCCGCGCCGCGGCTCCTGGGGGGAGCTGCTGGGCCGCCGGTACCGCGGGGTCACCGTGGTGCTCAGCGGCGGCGTCGCGCTGTACGCGGTGAACGTCTACCTGACCACCAGCCTGCTGCCCAGCGCCGTCGACGACATCGGCGGGATGAGCCTCTACGCCTGGGTGATGACCTCGTTCCTGGTCGCCTCGGTGTTCACCTCGATGCTGGTCAGCCGCACCGTGAACCGCCGCGGGCCGCG
Source organism: Actinocatenispora sera (assembly GCF_018324685.1). Classification (NCBI taxonomy): domain Bacteria; kingdom Bacillati; phylum Actinomycetota; class Actinomycetes; order Micromonosporales; family Micromonosporaceae; genus Actinocatenispora; species Actinocatenispora sera. The sequence goes on from NZ_AP023354.1 coordinate 2,088,288, forward strand.
CGCGTCGTACTGGCTCGCGCTGGCCCTGTTCGGCGCCGGCAGCCTGGTCGCGGCCCTCGCACCGGTGATGGCGGTACTGCTGCTCGGCCGGGTGCTGCAGGGCCTCGCCGGCGGGCTGCTCGCCGGGCTCGGCTTCGCCGTCGTCCGGCAGGCGCTGCCGAGCCACCTGTGGCAGCGCTCGCTCGGGCTGATGTCGGCGATGTGGGGCGTCGGCAACGTCCTCGGCCCGATCCTGGGCGGCGTGTTCGCCCAGTTCGGCCAGTGGCGGCTGGCGTTCGTCCTGCTCGCGGTCGCGGCCGGCGGCGTGGCGCTGCTGGTGCGCCGGTCCATGCCGGCCACCACCGGTACCGGCACCGTCGGACCGCTCCCGCTGGCCGCGCTGATCCTGCTGAGCCTCGCCGCCGCCGCGGTCAGCGTCGCCTCGGTGGTACCCGGCCGGTACGCCGCCGGCGGCCTGATCGTCCTCGCGGTACTGCTGGTCGTGGCGTTCCTGCTGCGTGAGCGGTCGGCGCGAGCCACCGTGCTGCCGGACGTCACGTACCGGCGTGGCGGCTGGCTCAAGTGGCTGTACCTGGCGGTCGCGGTGCTCGCCGTCGGCTCCACCGTGGAGACGTTCCTCCCGCTGTTCGGGCAGCGGATCGGGTCGCTGTCGCCGCTGCTCGCCGGGCTGCTCGGGGCGTCGCTGTCGTGGGGCTGGAGCCTCGCCCAGATCCTCTCCAGCGGCCTGACCGGGGAACGCGTCGCGCGGCTGCAGCGGCTCGCCGGCCCGCTGGTGCTCGGCGCCGGCCTCGCCGGGTACGCGCTGCTGCAGGCCACCGACCCGGGGCCGGGACGCATCGTGGCGTGGTTCGTGGTGCTGCTGGTCGCCGGTACCGGGATCGGCATGGCGTTCGCGCACTGGGTGCCGGCCGCGATGCGGGTCAGCCCGGACACCGCGGAGGGCAGCAAGGCCGCCGCCGGCGTCAACACCACCCAGCTGATCGCCAACTCGTTCGGTTCCGCGCTCGCCGGCCTGCTCGTCGAGCTGGGCGGCCCCGGCGTGCTCGGCTCGGCCCGGCTGCTCACCGGTGGGTACGCTGCGCTGTGCCTGGTCGGCGTCGTGGTCACCGCTGTCGCCCTGCGAACTGCGAGGAGGACCCGTGAGCCCGCATCCCGCGAGCGACTCACCGCGGCCGCCTGAACCCGCCGGCGAGCCGGGCCGGCCGTGGCTCGACTCGGGGGTGTACGAGCAGCTCGCCCGGCTCGGCAAGGCGCTGTCCAACCCGGGCCGGATCCGGCTGCTCGACGTGCTGCTGCAGGGCGAGCACACCGTCGAGGAGCTCGCCGCCGCGGCCCAGTTGCCGGTCAAGAACACCTCCGCGCAGCTCCAGCAGCTGCGCGCCGCGCAGCTGGTCGCCACCCGCCGCGACGGGGTACGCATCCACTACCGGCTGGCGAGCCCGGCGGTCGTGGAGTTCGTCGGCCGGTTCGAGGCGTTCGCCGAACGCACCCTGGCCGACCTGCAGGTGGAGCTGCGTGCCCTGTGGTCACGACCCGGTGGCCTGGAACGGCTCACCGTCGACGAGCTGCGTGACCGGCTCACCAGCGGCGGCACCGTGCTGATCGACGTCCGGCCGGCCACCGAGTACGCCCGGGGGCACCTGCCCGGCGCGCTGTCGATGCCGCTGGCCACGTTGCGCGAGCACATCGACGAGCTGCCGGCCGACGCGGACGTCGTCGCGTACTGCGAAGGGCCGTACTGCTTCGCCTCCGCGCACGCGGTGGAGTACTTCGCCGATGCGGGCCGGTCGATCCGACGGGTGGACGGCGGCCTCGCCAGCTGGGTGCGTACCGGCGGTGAACTGGTCCGCGGCGACTGATCGGCCCACCCCGGAGGCCCAGCCCGGAGGGCGTCTGACCGGCCCAGCCCGGAGGGCGTCTGACCGGCCCAGCCCGGAGGGCGTCTGACCGGCCCAGCCCGGAGGGCGTCTGACCGGCCCAGCCCGGAGGGCGTCTGATCGGTCCTGCCCGAAGGTCAGTGCGTGCCGGGGATCTTGCTGGGCGCGCCGAGAAACCCCTGGATGAGGGCAAAGATGATGATTGCTACGATCGCCAGGATCGCGGCGATCATCTGCCGGCGGCGCACCCGCCGATGCTGCTCGTCGTCGCTCTTGCCGGTGCGGGGGCGCTCCGGCGCATCCGGTCGCCGCTCGTGGGTGCCGGCCGGCGCCTGGTCCGGTGCTCCGGTGTCGTCTGGCCTTCTGCTCATCATCAGCTCCGGTGCGCGGCTGGACTGCTCCTGGGCGGCCGGGGCGCGAGGGGTGCTGGGGCGGGCCACGTGCTGGTGCCGGCCCACGCCACCACGGCGGCGGGGGCCGCAAGGGCGGGGAACGAGGCCGTCAGCACCGGTCCATCGTGCCACCCGAGAGCGAACCGGCCCGGCGCGGAGTCGCCCGAAACGGTGATCTGGCCGTACCCTCTGTGGCGTGTCTGGCTATCTCGGCTCGTACCTGACGCTCGGGATCGTGCTGCTGCTCGCGGCCGTGCTGTTCGGTGCGGCGTTCGTGGTCAACCGGACGCTGCGGCCACACCGGCCGAACCCGGGCAAGCTCACCACGTACGAGTCGGGGGTCGACCCGGTCGGCGGCGACTGGGCGCAGGCCGAGATCCGCTACTACGTCTACGCCTACCTCTACGTGCTGTTCGCGGTGGAGAGCGTCTTCCTGTTCCCCTGGGCGGTGGTGTTCGCCCGACCGGGGTTCGGCCGCAGCACGCTGATCGAGATGGTGGTGTTCGTCGCGGTCCTGCTGCTCGGCCTGCTGTACGCGGCGCGCAAGGGCGTGCTGCGGTGGACCTGACCGGCGGCCCGGCCGGGCGCGATGCGGCACGGCGTGCCCGGGTGCGGCACGATGCGCCACGGCGTGCCCCGGCTGGGCGCGGCCCGGCCGGCTTGCCAGACTGGGGCCGAGGGGGTGCCCGATGAACGGACCTGTCGCGTTGCCGGAACCGCGGCCGCGGGAGCGGGGTGGGCTGCCGGCGGTGCTCGGCGCGCCGATCCGCTTCGTGCTCAACTGGGGCCGGCGGTACTCGCTCTGGGTCTTCAACTTCGGCCTGGCCTGCTGCGCGATCGAGTTCATCGCCGCCTCGATGGGCCGGCACGACTTCATCCGGCTGGGCGTCATCCCGTTCGCACACGGGCCGCGGCAGGCCGATCTGATGGTCGTCTCGGGCACCGTCACCGACAAGATGGCGCCGGCGATCAAGCGGCTGTACGACCAGATGGCCGAGCCGAAGTACGTCATCTCGTTCGGCGCGTGCAGCAATTCCGGCGGGCCGTACTGGGACTCGTACTCGGTCACCAAGGGCGTCGACCAGATCATCCCGGTCGACGTGTACGTGCCGGGCTGCCCGCCGCGGCCGGAGGCGCTGCTGCACGGCATCCTGCGGCTGCAGGACAAAATCGCCCGCGAGCAGGCCGGCCTCGGCGGGGTGCGCCGCGATGACCCGCTGGGTGCCGGTGCCCGCCGCGCCGGCGGTACCGACGCCGCGACGCTCACCGCCGGCCCGGTCCGCCCGAACTGACCCCTCGGGCACCGGCCCGCTCGCACTACGATCCGGGCATGGGTGGTGAAGGGGCCGAGACCGGCGCGACATTGGCCGAACGGTTCGGCGCGGGCGCGGCCGGTACCGACTCCGGCGGCGGCGCGTGGGCCCGGCCCACCGTGGACGTGCCGGCCGACCGCTGGGTGGCCGCGCTGTCGACCGCCCGGGACGATCTCGGCTACGACTTCTTCGACTGGCTGTCCGCGGTCGACGAGGGTGCCGACGGGTTCCGGATCGTCGCGCACCTGTGGTCGGTCGCCGACCGGCGCGGCCTGCTGCTGCGCACCCTGGTACCGGCCGGTGCACCGGTGCTGGACAGCGTCGTCGCGGTGTACCCGGGTGCCGGTTGGCACGAGCGGGAGACGCACGAGATGTTCGGTGTCGAGTTCACCGGCAACCCCGACCTCGCGCCGCTGCTGCTGCCCGACGGGTTCGCGGGGCACCCGCTGCGCAAGGACTTCGTCCTGGCCGCGCGGGTGGTGAAGGCGTGGCCCGGCGCGAAGGAGCCGGGCGGCGAGCACGGCAAGCGCGCGCCGATGCGGCCCCCGGGCGTACCGGCACCGGACGAATGGCCGGCACCCCCGCCCGCCGATCCCGAGCCGCCGGCCGAGCCAACACCGCCGGCCGAGCCCGAGCCGCCCGCCGGCGGCGCGCACTCGGCGGAGCGGCCGGATGCGGCGTCGCCGCCGAGCGGGGAGGGCGAGTAGATGCCGCTGTGGGCAGAGCTGGTGCTGCGCCTCGCCGGCGTGGTCGTGGCGTTCCTGGTGTTGCCGCTGGTCGTCGGGCAGATCGAGCACAAGGTGATGGCGCACATGCAGGGCCGGCTCGGCCCGATGTACGCGGGCGGGTTCCACGGCTGGGCGCAGCTCGTCGCCGACGGCGTCAAGTTCGTGCAGAAGGAAGAGGTGGTACCGGCCGCGGCCGACCGGCCGGTGTTCCGGGCGGCGCCGATCGTCGCGCTGCTGCCGTACCTGGTGGTCGTGCTGGTGCTGCCGCTCGGGCCGGGGCTGGTCGGCCAGGCGCTCGACATCGGGCTGTTCCTGGTGCTCGCGGTGGTCGGGGTCGGCGTGGTCGCGGTGCTGATGGCGGCCTGGGCCAGCGCGAACAAGTACAGCCTGCTCGGCGGGCTGCGGGCGGCGGCCCAGCTGCTCGCGTACGAGCTGCCCTTCGTGCTGGCCGCGGCGAGCGTCGCGATGGCGGCGGGCACGCTGTCGCTGGGCGGGATCGTCGAGGCGTGGCGGCCGTGGTGGCTGGCCTGGCAGCTGCCGGCGATGCTGGTGTTTCTCACCGCCGGGATCGCGGAGCTGCGCCGGCCGCCGTTCGACATGCCGGTCGCCGACTCCGAGCTCGTCTTCGGCTACATGACCGAGTACACCGGGCTGCGGTTCGCGCTGTTCCTGCTCGCCGAGTACGTGGGGATCGTGGTGGTCGCGGCGCTGACCACGGTGCTGTTCCTGGGCGGCTGGCGCGGGCCGTTCGACGCCCAGCTGGGGTGGCTGTGGACGCTGGTCAAGGTGCTGATCGTGGCGTTCGTGATCATCTGGGTCCGGGTCACGTTCCCGCGGCTGCGGGCCGACCAGCTGCAGCGGTTCTGCTGGCTGGTGCTGGTGCCCGTCGCGCTGGCCCAGCTCGTCCTCACCGTCGGCATCCGCCTCGCCCTGAACTGACCGGCCGCCGCAACGTCGGCGTGGCCGGTCTTTCGGCCGGAGGACGTGGCCGGTCGTTCGGGCGGAGGAAAAGGGCCGCGACCGGTCGGTCGCGGCCCTTCCTGCACCCCCCGCAGGACTCACCCCCGGTGGCACGGACCGGAGCGCAGAGACCGTAACACTCAGGGAAGGCGTAGCGGAACTTGACATCAGCAAATTGCACATAGCTGCACGGCCGTGCGCCGCCACCGAAAGTCGTGAGCTTATGTCCCGATCACGTCGTGATCGCACCCCTCTGTCATCGGCCGTACGGCCGGTACCTGGCGGGTTTCGACCTGGCTAATCTGCGCAATCGCGCCGTTCACGAACTATCCAGGAGATCCCCACCTTGACCGAGCCGGAGCGTCCGCAGCCGGCAGAGCCGTCTGCCCAGAACCCCACCGCCACCCCGCCCGCGTCCCCCACGGATGCGCCGCCACCGGTCTCGCCCGCGCCGCTCGGCCCGCCGCAGCCGCTCGGCGAACCGGTATCGTCCGCCCCCGGCGCGCCGCCGATGCCGGTCGGAGCGGCGGGACCGTACGGCCCGGGTGCACCGGAAACCGCCCTGGCAGCCGCGTCCGGGATGCCGCCGGTGCCGGAAGCGATGTCCGGGATGCCGCCCGTGCCGGGAGCGACGCCGCCGGTTGCCGGCGAGTCGGCCGGGACGGGGATGCCTTTCGGTCAGCCGGGTACGCCCGGAACGCCAACACCGGGTGACGCCGCGTCCGGCATCATGATCGGGCTGCCCGGCGACCCGCAGACCACGAACTGGCCGTACGGGTCGATGCCGGTACCGCCGGCGCCGCGCCGCCGCCGGCGCTGGCCCTGGGTCGCCGGCGCGGTCGCGCTGGTCCTGGTGCTCGGCGCGGTCGCCGTCCCGCTGTACCAGCGGCTCACCCGACCCACCCCCACCGAGCAGGTGCAGTCCGCGCTCGCCTCGCTGGAGCACGCGGCAGTGATCCGGTTGACCGGCGAGTCGGTGACCATGGACGGCATGCCTCAGCGCGTCACCCTGTCCCTGGCCGGGAAGCGCGCGTACGGGCAGGTCCGCGGCTCCGCCGGCAGCGCCGACGTGCTGGTCCGGCACGGAGTCACCTACCTGCGCGGCGACCGCGCCTGGTGGCGGGGCGCTGACGAGACGGCGGCGCTCTATCTGTCCGGGCACTGGACGGCGCAGACGTCCGGGCTGTCCCTCGACCCGACCAAGCTCACCCAGACCGGGCTGGCGAAGTACCTCGGCAAGGGGTTGCGCGCGAACGCCGACCCGGATGCGCATGCCAAACCGGCCGGCGCCGGATACCCGAGCGTCCTCGGCTCCACCGCGGTCACGCCGTACCGCCTGCCGAACGGTTCGGTGGTCTTCGTGACCGCCAACGCCCCGTACCGGCTCGCCGGCATCGACCGCGCCCCCGGCGCGGCGGACGGCGGCTACCTCGACCTGACCGTCGCCACGGCCGACAAGGACAGCTTCGCCTCGGGGTTCGCGAAGCTCGCCGCCGGCGTGCACGGCGACCCGAAGACGCCGGCGCACTACGACTACCACGACAAGCCGAAGCAGGGTACCTGCGATCCCTACTCCTGCACCGAGTCGGTACGGCTGGGGGCGGACGGCGGCGACACCAGCCGCAAGGGGCATGTCGTCGGGTTCTTCAGCTCCGACGAGGCCGGCAAACACATCGTCGGCACGTGCTCGGCGAAGCTGCCGAAGATGCAGCCGAACCACTTCGCCCGGGTCTCCTGCACCACGAGATCGCAGTCGTGGCGGCGTTGGACGGCAAGCGGAGCCAGCACGCACTACTGGGTCTGGATCCTACCGCTCGACCCGGGGTACGTCGGGGACCATCCGAACCAGGTCATCAACGTCTTCACCGCGGGCGTCGACGCCACGGACATGGACCCCGACGACATCGTCCTGGAGTCGGAGGATGCGCTCGGGGTGACCGACCATCTGATCGCCGCGGGCGCATGGAAGGGCCGGGCCGCGGTCGACGCGGTACACGCGATCTGCGACGCGGGCGCGTTGGGCGTGCTGGAGCCGCTGATCATGGCGGGGCAGGTGCAACTCGACCAGGACAGCTTCGGCGACTGGTTCAACGACGAGCACCTGTCGGCGGCGGTCGCGGCGAAGGAACATGCGGCGGCCGGGTCGACGAAGCTGGCGCTCGGATCGTGGCAGGACCCGGACGACCGGACCGTCAAGGCCGACCTGATCGACATCTCCGCGAAGACCACCGTCACCACCGGCCGGGTCACCACGACCCGGCGGACCCGCGGCGACATCGAGCAGGCCGCCGACCGGGCCCGCAAGGGGACGATGCCCGCCGGGTTCGGACGACAGTTGCGGATCGTGGCCGGCCCGGGCAGCGCCCTGTACTGGTCGTCGGCCTCCGGCGTGGCCGCCGCCCTGCGCGCGGCCGGCGTGACCCCGGCGATGCTGCACGGCATCCGCCACATCCGGGTCGTCACCGGATTCGGCACGGCCACTCTCACCCCGAACCAGCTGCGCAAGTAGGGATCGACCGTGTCGGAACGAGAATCGAACACCCCGCAGCCGGACGCCCCGGTGCCGTCCCCGGACACGGCCGCGGCGGCCCCACCGCCGGACGCTGCCGAGGTGGCGCCGTCCCCGGGCACCGCCGCGGCGGCGCCACCGCCGGAGGCTGCCGTGGCGGTGCCGTCGTGGGACGCTGCCGTGGTGCCGCCGCCGGTGGTTCCGGTCGTGGCGAAGCGGCGGCGGAGGTGGCCGCTGCTCGCCGTGATCGCGGGCGTCGTGGTGCTCGCCGTGGTCGGTACCGCGGTCGGGATTCCGTTGTACCGCAAGCTGACCGCGCCGCCGCCGACCGAGCGGGTGCTCGCCGCGGCCGCGGCGCTCGCCACCGCGCCGGCGATGAGCCTCCGCGGCAGCGTGTGGGGGGTCGAGGACGGCTCGTTCGAGACGTTCGACGCCCGGGTCGGTGCCGACACCACCACGGTGGGCACCATCTCGATCGGCGGCGGCAGGGCGGACTTCCTCGTCGGCCCGCGGCTGGTCCGGCTGCGCGGCGATCGACGGTCCCTGCTGGCCATCAAGCCGGACGTGGCCGAGTACGGGGTCGGCACGTGGCTGGAGCTGGAGCCCGCGACGCTGAACGTGGCGTTCTCGGAGCTGACGCCGCGCAACGTGGCCAACCGGATGCGGGACGGGCTGCGGGCGAACGGCACCGGCAAGTACGCCGCGGTACCGGCCGACGGGTTCCCGACCCGGTTGGGCCGTACCGAGGTCACCCCGTACCGGCTGCCCAGCGGCCGCGTCGCCTTCGTCACCGCCGACGCCCCGTACCGGCTGGCCGGCTTCACCGGGAAGTTCGGCCTCAGCGTCGAGGGCGAGCTGACCGCCGAGGTCTCGGTGCTGACCAGCAAGCAGTTCGCGACCGACTACGCCGCGCAGAACCGTGCGGCCGGCGAGGCGCCGACGGAGCCGGCCCATTACATGCTCAAGCCGGACAGCGAGAAGCAGGGTTCGTGCACCGAACGGTCCTGCGCGGAGTCGGCCGTCGTCGTCGCCGACGGTGGCGTCACCGGCGGGCCGGGCCACGTCATCGGCGTTTTCAGCAGCGACTCCGCCAACAAGCACGTCGTCGGTACCTGCACAGCGAAGCTGCCGAAGCTGAAGCCCAACGGATCCGCGCGGGTCTGGTGTACGACGACGTCGGCGAGCTGGCGCAAGTGGACCGCGCACGGCGGCAGCAAGCGGTACTGGTTCTGGATGGTCCCGCTGTCGCCGGGCTGGCAGGGCGATGACCTGCGCAGCGAGCTGCACCTGTTTCGTATCGGGGCGCTCAACGAGGACGTGGTGACCGGGTACGAGCTGTTCACTGCGGGACCGGCGGAGTTCTTCGGTGTGATGGACTCGCTGGTCGGGCAGGGTTGGTCGGCTGCCGCTGCCTGGCAGGCGACCACGAATCTCGCCGACTCCGGGGCGCTCGGGCTCGCGGCGCCGATGCTGCGCGCCGGTACGTTGACGGTCGATCCGAAGGCCGGCCCGGGCGCTCTGGAGGCCGGGAGCCTGCCGTTCTACCGGGAGGCGCGGCGCCGGTACGACGCGCACGGCGGCAAGCTCGCCGTGGGCGGCTACACCGACTCGTCCGGCAGGCACCACACCGGCCACCTGTACGACGTGACGCGGCGACGCGTGGTCACCGCGGTGCCGCTGACCGCCGACTCGATGCGCGGGCTGCGGAGCCAGTGGCCGGACGCGGTGGAACGGTGCCGCAACGCCAACGCACCCGAGGGGTTCGGCCGGGACCTCGTCCTGGTGGCCACGCCGCGCAGTCCGCTCTACTGGCTGGGCGGCGACGACGTGGCGCGCACGTTGCGTGCGGCGGGCGTCGCCGGCAAGGATCTCGCCGGCATCGCCACTCTCACCGTGGTGACCGGGACCGGCGCCATCGCGGTGCGCGCCGCCGACCTGGGCTGACCGGCTCCGGTGGGAGGCGCGGCGTGCGCCCCCCACCGAAGCGGGGTCAGGAGTGGCCGGAGATGGGCTTGGGGCGGTACGGCTCGGCCAGCGCGGCGAGCTCGTCGGCCGACAGCGTCAGTTCGGTTCCGGCGATCGCGTCGTCGAGGTGGTGCGGCTTGGTGGCGCCGACGATCGGCGCGGTCACCGCCGGCTGGTGCAGCAGCCAGGCGAGCGCCACCTGCGCCGCCGGTACGCCGTGCGCGTCGGCGACGTCCGCGACCCGGTCGGCGACGGCGAAGTCGGTCTCGTCGTAGTCGTAGAACCGCAGGTTGCCCGGGTCGGTGCGGGCCCGGACGGTGTGCTGGCCGTCCCGGCCGCGGTTGCCGGCGAGGAAGCCGCGGGCCAGCGGCGACCACGGCAGGATGCCGACGCCCTGGTCGGCGCAGAACGGGATCATCTCCCGCTCCTCCTCGCGGTAGATCAGGTTGTAGTGGTTCTGCATGGACACGAACCGGGTCCAGCCGTGCGCGTCCGCCGTGTACTGCGCCTTCGCGAACTGCCAGGCCCACATCGACGACGCCCCGATGTACCGGGCCTTGCCGGCGCGCACGACGTCGTGCAGCGCCGCCATCGTCTCCTCGATCGGGGTCTCCGGGTCGAACCGGTGGATCTGGTACAGATCGACGTAGTCGGTGCCCAGCCGGCGCAGTGAGGCGTCGATCGAGTCCATGACGTGCTTGCGGGACAGCCCCCGGTCGTACGGCCCGTCGCCCATCGGGTTGCACACCTTGGTGGCGAGCACGTAGTCCTCGCGGTGCTGGAAGAAGCGGCGCAGCAGGCGGCCGGTGATCTCCTCGCTGACCCCGACCGAGTAGACGTCGGCGGTGTCGTAGAAGGTGATGCCGGCCTCGGCGGCGCGGCGCACGAACGGCGCGGCGTCGGCCTCCGGCAGCACCCACTCGCGCCAGTTGACCGGATCGCCGTAGCTCATCATCCCCAGGCACAGCCGGGACACCTTCAACCCGCTGCCGCCCAGTCGTACGTACTCCACGGTGCGTCCTTCCCCCACGTGCACTGGCCACCACCAGCCTAGGGGTGTCCGGGAGCCGGCCGGCGGGCCGGTGCGGTGGCAGGATGGGTGGCATGGCGGGATCGGTACCGGGCAAGGGGCTCGCGAAGGGGCTGGCCACCACGCTCAAGACGATGGTGCGCCCGGCCGGGACCCAGCAGTACCCGGACGTGCAGCCGGAGCTGCCGCCCCGCTCGCGCGGCGTGATCGCGCTGCTGGCGGAGAACTGCACGTCGTGCATGCTGTGCGCGCGGGAGTGCCCCGACTGGTGCATCTACATCGACTCGCACAAGGAGACGGTGCAGGTGGAGGGCGCGGCGCGGGCCCGGCAGAAGAACGTGCTGGACCGGTTCGCGATCGACTTCTCGCTCTGCATGTACTGCGGGATCTGCGTCGAGGTGTGCCCGTTCGACGCGCTCTACTGGTCGCCCGAGTTCGAGTACGCCGAGTACGACATCCGCGACATGATGCACGAGTCGGACCGGCTCGGCGAGTGGATGACCACGGTACCGGCGCCGCCCGCGCACGATCCGAACGGCGAGCCGGCCAAGGAGGTCACCGCCGCCGAGCGCGGTGGCCGCGGCCGGGTCTCCCGCCCGCCCCGCTGAGTCGTCGCCGCGCCGGCGCGGGGAACCGCGGTCGCTTCGGGCCGCGCGGCGCGGGGAACCTCGGTCGCTTCGGGCCGCGCGGCGCGAACCGCGGTCACTTCAGCAGGAGCGCGGTGAGCTCGTCGGGGGCGGTGAGCATCGCGTCGTGGCCGGTGCCGATCTCGTCGACCGGCCAGCCGAACTCGTGCGCCCAGCTGCCGAACGGCATCCCGTTGTCGGGCACGCAGACGATCGCCCGGCACGGCAGCTCCTCGACCCGGCCGGTCAGCACCGTCGGCTCGGCGAACGTCCGGCGCGGCTGCGGTACCAGCTGCGGGGTCAGCCAGGCGACCTGCTCCGGGTCGTCCACGCCGACCATCGGTGGTGGCGGTACCGCGATCAGCCCGTCCGTGGTGTTCCGGTCGACCCAGCGGCGGAACGGCTCGGGCGCCAGGTCGTCCATGCTGGCGCCGTCCGGGCCGGCCCACGCGTCGACGAGGATCAGCCGCGCGATCCGCTCCGGTACCCGGTCCGCCGCCTGCCGCACGACGAGCCCCGCGTAGCTGTGCCCGACCAGTACCACCTCGGTCAGGTCCTCGGTGTTGAGCAGCCTGACCACATCGTCGGCGTGCGTACCGAGGCCGACGTCGGGCCGCGGCTCGCCGCCGTCCAGGCCGGTCAGGGTCGGGGTGAGGACCCGGTGGCCGGCGGCGCGCAGCCGGTCGGCGACGTGCGTCCAGCACCAGCCGCCGTGCCAGGCTCCCGCCACGAGTACGAACGTGGACATCGACCCTCCCAGAGTTCGACAGTCATCGAATCATACTCGCGGGGCGTGGACATGGGTCGCCTGGTTGTCGCGCCACGCGGGGCGACACGGCAGGATGGATCACCATGGGCGGGTGGGAACCGTGACGGTGGCGGACGTACTGCTGGTGGCGCTCGGCGTGGTGACGCTGGGCGCCGCCCTGCTGGTGGTCACCAGCCGGCACCTGGTGCGCGCCGGGCTGTGGCTGGTCGTCGCGCTCGGCGGGGTCGCCGGCTGTTACCTGGTGCTCACCGCCGAACTCGTCGCCTGGGTCCAGGTGCTGCTCTACGTCGGCGCCGTGGTGGTGCTGCTGCTGTTCGCGGTGATGCTGACCCGGGCGCCGATCGGACCCAGCCGGCAGCTCGACCGACCCCGGCTGCCCGCCGCGCTGGTCGGCGGCGGCGCCGGCGTCGGGCTCGCCGCGCTGCTGGTCGACGCGTACCGGTGGAGTCACGTCGAGCAGCCGCCGCCCGGCACGGCGGAGCGGATCGGTGCCGCGGTGTTCCGGCAGTGGGTGCTGCCGTTCGAGGTGGTGTCGGTGCTGCTGCTGGCCGCGCTGATCGGCGCGATCGTGCTGTCCACCCGAGCCGGGCGGGGCCGCTGATGCATCCGGTGATCCCGTACCTGATCGCGGCGTTGCTGTTCGGCGTCGGCTGCTACGGCGTGCTGGTGCGACGCAACGCGGTGCTGCTGCTGATGTCGCTGGAGCTGATGCTCAACGCGGTCAACCTGATCCTGGTCACCGCGGACACCAGCATCGTCGGCGTCCCCCGGTCCGGCCAGGTGTTCGCGCTGTTCGTGATCGTGCTGGCCACCGCCGAGGTGGGCGTCGGCCTGGCCGTGGTGCTGCGGTTCTTCCGGCTGCGCGGCAGCGTCGACACCGACCTGCTCGACACCCGCCGCACCGGTGACGGTGCCGGCGGCGCGGTGCGCGCCGAGCACACCGCGGGCGGTACCGCCGCCGACCCGGAGACCGCGGCCGTGACCGTCGCGGACACCGACACCGGTACCGGGGAGGTGCGGTGATGCTGACCACGGCGCTGGCGATCCTGCTGCCCGCGGTGCCGGGTGCGGCCGGCCTGGCCGGCCTGCTGGTACGGCCGGGCGCGCGCCGGGCCGCGGCGGCGCTGGGCATCACGGCGACCGCGGTGGCGCTGGCCGCCGCGACGGTGCTGCTCGCCACGACCCGCAGGGTGGCTGCCGGTACCACGCTGGCCGACCTGGTCGGGGTCACGGTGCGGGTCGGCGTCTCGGTCGACCCGGTGGCCAGCTCGGTGGCGGTCGCGGTCGGCGTGGTGGCGCTGCTGGTGCAGGTCTACTCGGTGGCCTACCTGCGCGGCGACGACCGGTACGGGCCGTACGCGGCGCAGGTGAGCCTGTTCACCGCGGCGATGCTCGACGTGGTCGTCGCCGGCGACCTGGTGCAGCTGCTGGTCGGCTGGGAGGTCATGGGCATCTGCTCGTACCTGCTGATCGGGCACGACCGCAGCCTGGCCACCGCGCCGGCCGCCGCGGTCAAGGCGTTCCTGGTCACCCGGGTCGGCGACGTCGGGTTCTGGATCGGGGTGATCCTGCTCGGCACCGGCGCCGGCAGCTTCCGGATCGACGACGTGATCACCGCCGCGGCCACCGGCGAGCTGTCGCACGCCCGGGTCACCGCCGCGGTACTGCTGCTGCTCGCCGGGGTGGCCGGCAAGAGCGCGCAGTTCCCGCTGCACAGCTGGCTGCCGGACGCGATGGCCGGCCCGACCCCGATCTCGGCGCTGATCCATGCCGCGACGATGGTCGCCGCCGGCATCTACGTGGTGACCCGGCTGTACCCGCTGTTCGTCACCTCGCGGCCGGCGCTGGTGGTGCTGGGCCTGATGGCGGCGGTGACGATGCTGCTCGGCGCGCTCGCCGCGACCGCCGCCGACGACATCAAGCGGGTGCTCGCCTGGTCGACCGTCAGCCAGCTCGCGTACATGGCGGGCGCGCTCGCCGTCGGCTCGGATCGGGCCGCGATCTTCCACCTGCTCACCCACGCCGCGTTCAAGGCGCTGCTGTTCCTCGCCGCCGGCTCGGTCATCCACGCGGTCGGCAGCAACCTGATGAGCCGGATGGGCGGGCTGCGCCGCGGCATGCCGGTCACGTTCGTCACGATGACGATCGGGCTGGCGGCGCTGGCCGGGGTGCCGCCGTTCGCCGGCTTCTGGAGCAAGGACTCGATCCTGTCCGCCGCCCAGCAGGCGACGAACGGCCTGGGCGCCGCACCGGCGCTGGTCGGCTGGCTGGTCCTGGTGTGCGGGCTGGCCACCGTCGCGATCACCGCCTGGTACGTGACGAGGTTGTGGCTGCGGACGTTCTTCGGCGCCCGGCGCGGCCCGGCCGGGCACGAACCCGCCCGGTCGATGTGGATTCCGTTGGTACTGCTGTCGATCCCGGCGACGCTGCTGGGGCTGATCGAGCTGGTTCCCAGCCGCACCCCGCGGGCCGACTTCGGCTGGTTCGCCTACACGCCGAGGAAGTACGCCGAGTACCTGCCGTCCGGGGTACCGGGCAGCCACCTGCTGCCGATCGGCCGGCAGGACCTCGACCCGGTCACCATGACCATCGGACTGGTCCTGGTCGCGCTCGGGGTGGTCGCGGCGATCCTGGCCTGGCGCCGGGACACCGCCGCCGACCCGGCCCGGGTACTCGGCCGCGCCGCGCCGCTGCTGCGGGCCGGGTTCCGGTTCGACGACGCGCAGCGCGCGCTGGTGGTCCGGCCGGTGCGGGCGCTGGCCACCACGGTGTGGCTGGGCGACGCCCGGGTGGTGGACGGCGCCGTCCGCGGGGTGGGGTCCGGCGCGCTCCGGCTCGGCCGCCGGCTGGCCCGGCTGCACACCGGCCTGCCCCGCTCGCTTGCCGCGGTACTGGCCGGCGCGGTGCTGCTCGCCCTCGTCGCCGTCCTCGTCGGAGGTGTCCGGTGACGAGCGCGTTGTTGGTGGTGGTGCTCGCGGTGCCGGCGTTCGGCGCGGTGCTCGCCGCGCTGCTGCCGGACCGCGCCGGCCGGCTGACCGGTACCGCCGCGGCGGCCGTGGCGTTCCTCGCCACGCTGCCGCTGGCCTGGCACTCCACCCCGGCCGGCCACCACGCGATCGCGCCGTGGCACCAGCTCGACGTCGCGTGGGCGCCGGCCCTGGACATCCGGTTCCACCTCGGGGTGGACGGCATCTCCTGGCCGCTGGTGCTGCTGACCACGCTGCTGACGCTGCTGTGCTGCGGCTACTCGCTCTGGCGTACGCCCGGCGCCGTCCCCGGCCGGTACCTCGTGGCGCTGCTGCTGGTCATCGAGGTCGGCATCGTCGGCGTGTTCGAGTCGCTGGACCTGGTGCTGTTCTTCGTGTTCTTCGAGGTCGTCCTGCTCCCCATGTACGCGGTGATCGCCGGCTGGGGCGGTCCCGGGCGCCGGGCCGCGGCGACGAAGTTCGTGCTGTACACGCTGTTCGGCTCGGTGCTGCTGCTGGTCGGGGTGTTCGTGATCGTGGCGAAGACCGGTACCGCCGACCTGGTCACGCTGTCCGACCGGGGCGGCGCCGGGCTGTCCGGCGGTACCCAGCTGCTCGCGTTCGTGCTGCTGGCGGTGGCGTTCGCGGTGAAGAGCCCGCTGTGGCCGCTGCACACCTGGCTGCCCGACGCGCACACCGAGGCGCCTACGGTCGGTTCGGTGATCCTCGCCGGCGTGCTGCTCAAGATGGGCACGTACGGGCTGCTGCGGGTCGCGGTCGGGGTGCTGCCGGACGGCGCGCGGGCCGCGTCCGGGCTGCTCGGCGTGCTGGCCACCGCGGCGATCCTGATCGGTGCGCTGGTCTGCCTGCGGCAGACCGAGCTCAAGCGGCTCATCGCCTACTCGTCGGTCGGGCACATGGGTTTCGTGGTGCTCGGCATCGCGACCCTCACCGGTACCGGGTTCCAGGCGGCGCTGATCGGCAACATCGCGCACGGGTTGCTGACCGGGCTGCTGTTCTTCCTGGTCGGCGCGATCAAGGACCGCACCGGTACCGGTGAGCTGGCCCGGCTCGGCGGCCTGCGCGAGGTGGCGCCGGCGCTCGCCGGGCTGCTCGGCTTCGCGGCGATCGGCTCGCTCGGACTGCCCGGCCTCGCCGGCTTCTGGGGCGAGTTCTTCACCGTCTACGCGGCGATCCGGCACGGCGGTCCACTGTGGATAGTGCTGGGTGTGTTCGCCGCGTTCGGTGGCGCCCTCGCCGCGGCGTACTTCCTGCGGCTGCTGCGCCGCGTCGCGCACGGCCCGGCGGCCCCGGCGATCGCCGCGCTGCGGCCCCGCGCGCTGGCCCGGCCGGAACTCGCCGCCTGGTCCCCGCTGGTACTGCTGGCCCTCGCGGTCGGCGTGGCCCCGGCGCTGGTGCTCGCCCTCTCCGCCCCGCCGGTTCGCGGCCTGATCGAGGTGATCGGTCGATGAGTGCGAGGGTGAACCGAGTCGCGCGGCTGGTGGCCGACCCTCGGCGGGCCGGTCGGCGTCGTGCCTCGTGCGTGGCGAGCGTTCCGCCGAAGGAGCAACGCCGATGAGCCTGGTGCAGTCGATCGATCAGGTGGCGCTGGCACCCGCGTACCTGGCCGCGCTGACCGCGGTGGCGGTGCTGATCACCGACCTGGTCGCGCCCGGCCGGCGGGTGCCGGCGCTGGTCGCCGCCGCGCTCGGCACCACCGCGACCGGCGTCGTCGCCGTACTGGTCGGGCTCGGTCCGGTGCGCGCCACGTTCTGCACCGCCGGCGGCACCCTGCCCGGCGGGGTGCCCGTCGGCCGGTCCTGCTCGTACGTGGCGGACCACGTCGGCGCCCTGGTCGCCGTGCTGTTCTGCGCGGTCACCCTGGTCGTGCTGGCGCTGTCCACACCGATGCTCGCGGCCCGGGTCGCGCCGAGCGGTGAGTACCTGTTCCTGCTGGCCGCGTCGCTCACCGGCGGCGTCGTGCTCGGCTACGCGCGCGACCTGATCACGCTGATCATCGCGGTCGAGACGCTCACCCTCCCGCTGTACGTGCTGATCGGTCTACGCCACCGGGCGTCCCGTGCCGCCGGCCGCGACGCGCCGACCGGAACCGCGCCGGCCGGAACCGCGCCGGCCGGAACCGCGCCGACCGGAACCGCGCCGGCCGGCACGGCACGCGACAGCGGGCCGGCCGCTGCGGGTAGCGCCTCGACCGGCCCGGCAGGCGACGGCGGGCCACCGGCGGGCGGGGTCGGCGCCGTTGCGGACGAGCCGCGGGGGCCGGCGGAGGCCGCGTCGGGTGCGTTGACGTTCTTCGTGATCTCGGTGGTGTCGACCACCGTCACGCTGCTCGGCGCCGCGCTGCTCTACGCGCTGACCGGCGCGGTGCACCTGGACCGGATCGCCGCGGCGCTGGCGCACCGGGACGAGCTGCACGGCGTACCGCTGACCTCGGCGGCGGTGCTGCTGGTGCTGGTGGGGCTCGCGTTCAAGCTGGCCGCGGTGCCGTTCCACGGCTGGGCACCGGTGAGCTACGACGGCGCGCCGCTGCCGGTCACCGCGTACCTGTCGACCGCCTCCAAGCTCGGCGGCGTCGTCGCCCTGCTGTACGTGACGGTGTTCGCGCTCGGCCCGTGGTTGTCGGTGGTCGGCCCGCTGCTCGCGGTGCTGGCGGTGGCGAGCATGACGGTGGGCAACCTGGCCGCACTGCGGCAGCGGCGGATGGTGCGGCTGCTCGCGTTCTCGTCGGTGGCGCAGGCCGGCTACCTGCTGGCGCCGCTCGGCGCGTTCGCCGCGGCGGCCGGCCGGGCCGGCGCGGCCCGGCACACGCTGACCGCGGCCACCCTCGGGTACACGATCTTCTACCTGCTGCTGGAGCTGGGCGCGTTCGGTGCGCTGATCGCGCTGCGCGGCGCGCGATCGGGCGGCGAGATCGACGAGTACCGGGGTGCCGGGCGGGCGCGGCCGCTGACCGCGGCGGCGCTGGCGTTCGCGCTGATCGGGCTCGCCGGGCTGCCCCCGAGCCTGGCCGGCCTGTTCGCCAAGATCACCGTGGTCCGGGCGGCGCTGACCGGCGGAAGCGCCTGGCTGGCCGTGCTGATCGCGTTGAACGCGGTGCTCGGCCTGGTCTACTACCTGCGCGTGGTGGTCGTCCTGTACCGCACCGGCGAGTACCGGCCGGTCCCGGTCCGGCCGCTGCTGGCCGGCGTGCTCGCCGTCGTCACCGCGGCCGCCGTGGTCGCCGGGTTCGCGCCGCAGCTGGTCCTGGACGCCGCCGCGCTGCTGCCCTGACCCCGGTACGCGCGCGTTCGACGGGCAGCGTTTTCCCAGCTCGGTATCAGAAACCCGGGGCATGCTGGAGTCGGCCCCGGAATCCCCACCGGGATGAAACGGCCTGGGCGCGGTGTTGAACCAAGCCCATCGCCATGCACAGGGAGTGATGACGGTGACCGTACATCGGCACCACAACGGGCTCCGCACCGCGCTGCTGCTCGGGCTGCTCACCGCACTGATCATCGGTATCGGCTACCTGATCGGCGGCAGTACCGGCCTGATCATCGCGGTGCTGATCTCGCTGGCCATGAACGCCGCGACGTACTTCTGGTCGGACAAGATCGCGCTGCGCTCGATGCAGGCCCAGCCGGTGTCCGAGGCCCAGGCGCCGTGGCTGTACGCCATGGTCCGCGAGCTGTCCACCGCGGCCAAGCAGCCGATGCCCCGGCTCTACATCAGCCCCACCGCGCAGCCGAACGCGTTCGCGACCGGGCGCAACCCGGCCAACGCCGCGGTCTGCGTGACCGACGGCATCACCCGCATCCTGACCCAGCGCGAGCTGCGCGCGGTGATCGGGCACGAGCTGTCCCACGTGTACAACCGGGACATCCTGATCTCCAGCGTCGCCGCGGCGCTCGGCGGCATCATCACCGCGCTGTCCTACCTGGTGTGGTTCATCCCGTTCGGCCGGTCGGAGGACGACGACGGCCCCGGCATCCTCGGCGTGCTGGCCATGCTGATCCTCGGCCCGATCGCGGCCACGCTGATCCAGCTGGGCATCAGCCGCAGCCGGGAGTACGAGGCGGACGCGGACGGCGCGCGCCTTTCCCAGGACCCGCTGGCGTTGGCCAGCGCGCTGCGCAAGATCGACGCCGGGGCGCAGCAGCTGCCGTTGCAGCCGACCAGTCAGCTGCAGTCCAGCGCGCACCTGATGATCGCGAACCCGTTGCGCGCGGCCGGCGTGGCGAAGCTGTTCTCCACCCACCCGCCGATGGCCGACCGGATCAAGCGGCTCGAGCAGCTGGCCGTCTCCGGTGACCAGTACCGCGCCGTCGACCGCTGACCGGCCACGGTGTCGACGCGCGAACCGGCCGCCCCACCGGGGCGGCCGGTTCCCTGTCCGAGCCGTCCCGGAGCCCGCGCGCGACCGGGAACCACGAGACGGCAGCGAGTGAAATACGGTGCGAAACATGATCTATCTGGTGCGGCACGCGCAGCCGGCGGTGCGCCGGAAGATCACGCCGGACCGGTGGGAGCTGACGGCGGACGGGCGATCGGCGGCGGCGCGGCTCGCCGGCCGTCTCCCGTGGGACCCGTACCTGGTGGCAAGCGACGAGCCGAAGGCGATCCAGACGCTGCAGTGCGCCTACCCGGGGCGCGCGGTCGACACCGACCCGCGCTTCGGTGAGGTACGCCGGGTCGAGCCGGTCGACGACGGCTACGCGCAGCGGCGCCGGTCGTACGTCTCCGGTACCCCGCTGCCGCGCTGGGAACTGGCGTCGGCGGTCGTGGCCCGGTTCGCCGCGGCGGTCACCGACCACCTGGCCCGGGCGGACGGGCGACCGCTCGTCATTGGTACCCACGGGATGGCGCTGACGGTGTGGCTGGCCGCCGCGCTGCCGACCGCGCTGTCCGGCGGGCCGGCCGAGTTCTGGGCCGCGCTGGCGCAGCCGGACGTGTTCGCCGTCGACCTCGCCACCACCACCGTCGCCCGCCAGCCGGGCTGACCTGCCGACACCAGGGAAAGGTCGACATGACCGAAGCGCAACTATCCACGATGGACGGATCGCGCGGCGAGATCGCCGTGTACCGCTGGCCGCACCCCACCGCCACCCACCGGGTACTGCTGGTGCACGGCTACGGCGAGCACCTCGGCCGGTACGACCACGTCGCCGCGGCACTGCACGCCCACGGCGCCGAGGTCGTGGGGCCGGACCACCTGGGCCACGGCCGCTCCGCCGGCGAGCGGGTGCTCGTCCCCTCGTTCGACGACGTCCTCGCCGACCTGCGCGCCGTCGCCGACCGGGCCGGCACCGACCTGCCGGTGGTGCTCGTCGGCCACTCGATGGGCGGCATGATCGCCGCCCGGTACGCGCAGCTGCACGGCGCCGGGCTGACCTCCGTCGTCCTGTCCGGGCCGGTACTCGGTAGCTGGGCGCCGGTCGCCCTGGCCGACGGCGAGATCCCGGACGAACCGCTCGACGTGTCGACGCTGTCCCGCGACCCGGCGGTCGGGGAACGGTACGCGGCCGACCCGCTGATCTGGCACGGCCCGTTCAAGCGGGAGACGCTGCGCGCCCTCGGCCGCTGCCTGGACGAGATCAACACCGGACCGCGGCTGACCCCACCGACGCTGTGGCTGCACGGCGCCGACGACCAGCTCGTACCGATCGGGCCCAGCCGCGCCGGCATCGACCGCATCCGCGGCGACCGGTTCGAGCAGATCGCCTACCCCGGCGCGCGCCACGAGATCTTCAACGAAACGACCAACACCGCCGTGCTCGCCGACGTCACCAGGTTCATCGCCGGTACGCTGCCCACCGGGTGACGCGGGAGGTGTGCCTGATGTCCGACGTGGATCGGATGTGTGCGGCCTGCGGCGCGCTGCCGGGGGCGGTCGAGACCTACCCGTTCGGCGACGGGGTCGCCGTGTTCAAGGTCGGCGGCAAGATGTTCGCGCTGGTACCGCTGAGCGGCGAGCCGGCGAGCGTCAGCCTCAAGTGCGACCCGGACTTCGCGCTGAGCCTGCGCGACCGGTACCCGGCGATCACCGCCGGGTACCACCTCAACAAGCGGCACTGGAACACGGTCGTACTGGACGGCTCGGTCCCCGACGACGAGATCCTCGAGCTCATCGACCACTCGTACGACCTGGTCGTCTCCGGCCTCCCCAAGGCCACCCGCGCCAACCTCACCCCCTGACACCGCACCGAGGCACGAGCGGCATCGTGCCGCCGGCAGTGTCAGCGGTAGTTGGTGAACTGCAGCGGGATGTCGAAGTCGGCGCCCTTGAGCAGCGCGATCACCGCCTGCAGGTCGTCCTTCTTCTTGCCGGTGACGCGCAGCTGGTCGCCCTGGATCTGCGCCTGCACGCCCTTCGGCCCCTCGTCCCGGATCAGCTTGCTGATCTTCTTGGCCTTGTCCTGCTCGATGCCCTGCACCAGCTTGGCGCTGATCTTGTACGTCTTGCCGGACTGCTGCGGATCGCCCGCGTCCAGCGCCTTCAGCGACACGCCGCGCTTGACCAGCTTGTCGCGGAACACGTCGAGTGCCGCCTTCACCCGGTCCTCGGTCTCGGCGACCAGCGAGATCGCCTCCTCGCCGGACCAGGTGATCTCGGCGCCGGTGCCGCGGAAGTCGAACCGCTGGCTGATCTCCTTGGCCGCCTGGTTCACCGCGTTGTCGACCTCCTGCCGGTCGACGTTGCTGACGATGTCGAAGCTCGGATTCGCCACGAACAGTGCTCCCGTACTGCGTCGATGTCTGTTGATCCACCACGCCGCGGACCTCCCGGCATCCCGCCGGCCGCCCGCGCGCCGCCTCGACGCTACCCGTTTGCGTACGGCCCCGGGTCTACCGCTATCCTTCTTCCGCACCCCGCGTTCCGCGCGAGGTGCCGTGCCCACGGCGGGTTGCCCGAGCGGCCAAAGGGAGCGGTCTGTAAAACCGCCGGCATTGCCTACACTGGTTCAAATCCAGTACCCGCCACACCAGGGTAAAGAGGCCCCTGGCCAGCAGAAATGCCGGCCAGGGGCCTCCTTCGTGTGTCCGGCTGTGTCCGGCGTTGACCGGCGGTCTACGGGTAGGCGCGGGGAATACGCGGGGGCGTTTTCGGGGCCGGACGCTCTCGCGCGGACACAGAAAACGCCCCCGGCCCCGCGCGTGGCGGGAGCGGGGGGCGGCATGGTCAGCCTTGCTCGTCCTGGTCCGTGTCTTCTTGTCCTAGTCCTTCCGCTCCTAGTCCTTCCGCGATGCGACGCCGGGCGATGCTCTCCTGCCCATGGATGCACTTGGCGTACGTGCGGAGCAGCACGGCGACGCTGTGCCCCGCCCACTCGGCCACCTGGGGCGCGGGCACACCGGAGTTCAGCCAGAGCGATACGGCGGCGTGTCGGAGGTCATACGGCCGGCGGGCGAGGGGCGATGTCGCTTCCGCGTCCGTCAGCGCTGCCCGCCGCGCGTCGCGCCACACCCGGCTGTACGTGTTGGTGGACACCGGCGAGCTGTACGGGCCGGCTATCGGTCGGCCGAAACGTCCGGTGCGCGTGACGAACAGCCGACCGTCCGGGCCGGTACCGAAGTCGGCCAGGTGCCGCCGGAGTGCGGCCACCAGGTCCGGACTGGCGGGCACGATGCGGGTGGCGTTCGCGGCGCGGTGCTTGAGGGCTCGGTCCTCCTTCGCTCCGTCGCCGTCGCCCCACGCGGTACCGACCTGCTGAGTCGAGCCGGTCAGCAGCAGCTCGCCCCACTGGTCGGCCGCATCCGCGGCAGGCAGGTTGCAGTTGCGTTGCCGCAGGTGGAGGACTTCGGCGGGACGGAGCGCGGCGTAGTACATGCACGCGAAGAACGCTTCGAGCTCAGGCGAGTTCTTCCGTACCGCAGCCAGCAGGCTCCGGGCTTGCTTCGGGTTGACGACCACGCGGCGGTCTACCTCCTCGGTGTTCTTCGGTGTCTTCCACTGGATGCGGTCAATCGGGTTGCCGCTGAGATAGCCGAGTTCGACGGCGTAGCGCAGCGCGTTGTAGAACACAGCACGTTTGCGGGCGATGGTGGTCGGTGCCGCCGGCTCGTTCTTACTCGTGACGGTGAGCGCGTCCAACGCCCGCCGAACGACCACGGGGTCCTGCAGATCGGCCAGGTCGATCGTGTTCGCGGCTGCCCACCGGGCCGGGCGTGATGTGGAGCGCTCGGGCTCAGCCGTACGGACGGCTTTGTTGAACGACCACGTGTAGAGCGTCGTGCGGAGCTGCTTGCGGTCGGGCATGCCGCGCGTGGTCGTGACCAGTGCCAGGGTCAGAGTCGTGAGAGCTTCCGCGATGCTCTTCCGGTGCCGCCCGGATGCGTGCGGCCACTTCATGTCGACGAACGCGCACGCGTGGTCGTACCACGTGCGCTTGTTGCGTTCACGTTGCAGTGATACGGGGAGTCCGCTGTCCGCGTCGAACGCTTCGCCATCGCGAATGGCGGCCATCAAAGACGACCGGAACGCGTCCGCCAGCTTGCGCGTCACGAAGGTGTCTTGCCGTTCCTTCCCGTCAACGACCCAGCGAACGGTGTAGGTGGTCTTTCGGGCGCCTCGGTTCGGGCGGATGCCCCAGATCTTGACGTTGAAAGTGGGGCGGGTCATGCAGCCTCCAAGGTTTCGAGCCAGGTTTCGAAGTCGGTGACGCGGATGCGCAGATCCCCGTTGGGCAGCTTGATCACGCGGGGGATGGCGCCTTTCGCGCGCCAGTCGTAGAACGTCGACCGGGCGATGCCGAGGGCATCGCACACGTCCTTGACGCTGAGGAACGGACGGCGGGTCTGTCGTGTTGGGCGGATGGGCGCGACCATCAGAGGTGCCTCTTTCTGGGAGAGGTACAGCCCCGGCGCGGGTGCTGGCAGGCTTGCCGCGCCGGGGCTGGCTGACAGGGGCGGTGATGCGGCCCGTTCAGCGGCCCGTAGCCGGCCGCACCTGAACGGACCCGAGCGAGATGCGTGCGCGGCGCGCGTGCCGCTGCGGCTACCTCAGAGGCCGCTGAGACGGCTGTTGAGCGCCTAACGGGGCCGGGGGTATGGCTCAGTAGCCCCGAACCGGGTCGTGGCGGGTGTTCTGGGCGGTGCCGGCCTGACCGGAGTCGCGATGACATTCCGACAATCGGTCACTGACGGTAGTCGCGGTCATGGGGTCTGCGCCGTTGTGGTGGGGGAAGCCGTACCAGCCGTACCAGCCGTAGCGTCGCTGGTCAGGGGCGGTACGGCTTGGAGGCTGGTACGGCTTAAGCCGTACCGCTGGTCAAGGCGTACCGGGTCTGACCTGGTCTGGGACGGCTGGTACGGCTGGTACGGCTCGGCCAGTTCCAGTGGTGGCCGTGCGTCGCCGTCGGCCGAATTCTGTGACGGTGTGTAGCGTTCCCACGCGTCGGTGAAGTCCGCGCGGGCGTAGCCTTTGGCCTGCCCGACCGGCGAGGGGAACCGCAGGGTGCGAGAGCGGATGTCGTACTCGCGCAGCAGGTCACCCAGCTTCATGCCGGTCAGGCCGGCGCCGGTCGGGCCGTAGGTTGCCCACGGCGCTTCCGGGTCGGACTTGAGCCGTTCCAACAGGGTCGTCGTGGGGATCTTGTCCAGCTCAGCGAACGCCGCCCGGCAGTCGGCCAACAGCCGGATCCGGTCCGACCCGCCGTTGGTGTCGTCGGCCTCCGCGGTCAGCGCCAGCGCCGCCGCGCGTGCCCGCACCGGCCATTCGCCACCCGCCAGATCCGCGACCGCGACGAGCGGTTCCCACGTGTCGGCAGCGCGATCCTCCAACGGCATCACCGGTTCTGCCGCCTCCAGCTCGGTCAGGTGGCCAGACAGCCAGTCGGCCAGCCGGACGCCGATCGCGTTGAGCCCTGGCCCGTCGCGCCGCACCCGGTAGGGGGCGACGGTTTCCCCGGGCGCCCGGCGGCGCATGCGCACCACTACGGCCCGGTCTTCGATGGTGTCGGGCATGGCGCCGATGCCGGCCAGCGCCGCCATGGCGAAGGTCGGGATGGTTTCGAGCGACCGGGTGGCGTTGTCCCAGCGGATCGCGGGCCGGTTGCGCTGGTGACCGGCGTTGAGCAGCCCGCGTAGATCCTCGTTCGAGTCGCCTGCCTTGGCGCCGAAGATCGTGTCGGCCTCATCGATCAGCAGCGTCGGCGGGTTGCCGGTGCCGATCGCCCGGTACACGGCGGCCGGGGAGGCGTTGACGGTCATCAGCGCGGCGTGGCAGGTGGCTTCCACCACGTCCAACAGCCGCGATTTGCCGCAGCGGCGTTCGGGTGCGCGGATCACCAGCCGTGGCGCGTGCGCCCACGCCGGTTGCGCGTGCGTGGCGGCGGTCCACAGCGCCACCGCGTCGACCGCTTCCGCACTCGGCAGCGACACGTAGCGCGTGATCGCGTCGTGCATCGCGTCCAGAATCGCCGCGCCGTCCGGCGGTCCGGTGCTGGAGTCGGTGGTCATGCGGGGACCCCTTCAGCGGTGAAGCCGCCCACGATGGCGGCGCGGATGTCCCGGTCGGTCTGCTGTGCCTGCCGGCCGGCGTCGGTGAGCGCAGCGACGGCCGTGGCAGTGTCCAGCGCGCCGGACGCGACGATGCGCGCCACGCCACGGGCCGCGCCGTACAGGGTCGTGCGGCGCCGTCCCTCCGGTGCCGTGGTGACCCGCCGCAGGTTCGCCGCCAGCAGCGCCGCCGGGGATGAGATGCCCCCGCCCCCCGACGGCGGCCGATCGGCGTCCGTCGGGCGGGGCGCGGTGATCTGCGGCGGCCGGGAGAGCGCCGGGGCGGTCACCACGTCGGCAAGGCGCGGGGGCATCTCATTGACCGGCCGCCCACCCACCGGCACGTACGGGCGGCGCGCGACCGGGTGTACCGACGGCGGCGCGACGACGTAGCCGCCGTCGGCCTTGATGTCGATTCCCGACCGGCCCGGCATCGGTCGGGACATGACCGTCCCGCCCGGGTGGGCGTAGTACAGGTGCCAGCCACCCGACCCGGTGGCCACGGTGTAGGTGGGCGCCATCAGCGCTCGGTCAACCCGCCCGCCGTGGTCGGGGTCGATGTCGACCACCACCAGCCCGGCCGGCACCCCGGTACGGATCGCGAGCAGCCCGCCCGGCACGGCGGCCAGCATCGCGGCGATGCGGGCCGGGTCGGTGGTCGCGGCGTAGAACCCGTGGCAGGTCAGGCACTCGCAGGCTTCCCGATCGTGCCCCGGGTCGGTTTTGGCCGACGGGCACGCCGGGCAGTTGGCGACCGGGCGTTTCGTGCGTCCCAGCACGAACACGGGCCAGTCACGGCCGGCAGCAGACAACGCGGCGTCAAGATGTGCGTTCATCAGGTGATCTCCCTTCGGACAGCGGATCAGCCGGCCAACGGCAGCGACGAGCCGCCCGCCGTCCCGCTGGCTGGGTGCGCCGGGGCGGCCGGGGCGGCAGCGGCAGCGATGGACAGCCGCAGGTAGAGGCGGAAGCGGCCGGGTTGTTCGAGCGGGTGCAGCTCGCCCAGGTGCGTGACGGTGCCGAGCCGGTGCAGCGCCGCCCACGCGGCGCGCAGCTCGTCTTTGCTGCCGTTGAGCCAGACTTCGACTCCGGTCAGCGCGGCCATGGCGACGTCCCTCCCCGCGGGTTAGCGGCTGGACTTGACGAGACGCCGGAGCCGGTTGGTGATCAGGACTCCGAGCCGGAACCGGCCGCCGGATCCTTTGCAGCGGCGGCAGTGCCGGTACGCGCGGCCGGACGGCGACGCGTGGCGGCCGGTGCCGCCGCAGCGCGGGCAGTTCCGAAACGGCCAGATCGCGCACGCGGCGAGGTAACCGAGGGTGATGACGGGCAGGATGCAGCAGGTGAAGCTAGCGAGGGTGCGGAGGGGGTGCACAACGGCTCCTCGGGCTGTTTTTGCACGTGATGGGCCGCAGGGCGCTAGTGGCTAGCGTCCTGGCCAGGGAATGTTTCAGGGGCTAGCGGGGCCGCTAGGTCTAGCGGCTGTGGCGGCTAGGTCTAGCGGCCCCGCTCGGCCGGCTACGGCTTGCCGGTCTGGTTACTCTCCGCATAGGCGGCTTCGATGTCGGCGCGGTGGATGCCCTTGCGGTTCGCGCCCTTGTTCGTGGTCGGGTCGGTGCCCCACACCTGCCGGGTCGGCACGGCCGACCGCCATGGCTTCAACGCCGCAGACAGCGCGTTGGCCCGGTCGGCCGGCTCCATGCCGGCCCACGGGTAGGCGTCGGGCCGCAGCTCGGCCAGCCGGGCCGCGACGGTTTCGCCCCACACCTTCGCCTCGGTCGCGGGGACCACGGCGAGGATGTCGGCGAGCAGGCTGTACGACGGTGCGGTGGTGACGTCGGTGTCGGCACCCAGCGCATGCCCGGTCAGCGTCCCGGCCTTGTCCTTCATCGCCCGTGCCCTCGCGACGATGATTTCGGCCGCCGGGCCGTCGATGTAGGCGGATCGCACGATCTGCGGGTCGTCACCTTCACCGGCGAGGTAGCCGATCCCCCGATCCCTACGGCTGAACATCGTGGCCCGGATGCCGTTGCGGTAGGCCGAGGTGCCGAGCACCATGTCGTTTTCGACCTGCCCCATGACCTTGAGGCAGAACCGCAGCGCGGCGTTAGAGCTGATGCCGGTCGGCAGCGACTTGGAGTCCGGCCGCTGGGTGGCAAACCACACGTTGACCCCGGTCGCCGGCCCACGCCGCACGAGGTCTTCGCAGATCTCGGTGAACTCCTTCCCGTGCTCAGGGTGTTCGAACCAGCGCTGGCACTCGTCCACGCCCAGCACGATCGGATGCAGCCCCAGCGACTTCTTCGACGCCAACTCGCCGGTGACCTTGTTCTCCGGGCACACATCACGGGGCAGGTCGCGGATCACCTTGGTCCGGCGCCGCATCTCCGCGCGCAGCTCGCGCATGTCGGCCAGGGCGTAGGCGATGTCGTCGTCATCGTCGCCGGCCCGGTACCGGTGCGCGACGGGCTCCAACGCCGAAAAGTCGCCCGTGCCCTTGAGATCGTAGGCGTGCAGCTCGGTCCGCGGGTCCAGGCACGCGGCGAGCAGCACCAGCCGCAGCGAGAACGTCTTACCCATCCGCGGGATCGCGCCCATGATCCCCGAGGCGAACATCAGCGTGACCTCAACCAGCCGGCCGCGCGCGTCGACGCCGAACGGCACCGGCTCGAACAGATCCACCACACCCGACTTCAGCAGCGGCCACGGCTTCGCCTTCGACCGCGACATGTCCTCATCGGCCACGAACAACACCAGCCGGCCCGGGTGCACTTCAGCGTTGCCCTCGGGCCACACACAGCCCAGCGGCCGGGACAGCGCTGCGGCAAGCTTCTCCCGCCGGTCCGCCACCTCCGAGACGGTCACGCCCGGCGGCAGATCCACCTCGGCCCGCCACCCAGCACCGGCTTCACGCTGGATCGGCGACGGGAAATCGATCGCCTTGGGGTTCTTGGCCAACGCCTGCGTGACGCCGGCGATGCCCAGCACCGACAGGGCGTGCGTGACCATGTCCGACGTGAGCTTCGGGGCGTGCCGCATGCTGGTCACGGTGTCCAACAGCGGCCGGTCGGCCGGTGCACCAACCGCGCCCATGATCGCGGTAGCCACCGCCACGGCCACGATCCGGGCCGAGGTCGGGGCCATCGCCCAGAACACCACCGCACCGGCCACACCGAGCACCACGGAGGCGGCCAGGATGATCGTGCGGGCACGCACCCGGTCGTCACGCTGCCGAGACAGCTTCAGGTACTCGTCGGCATCCTCACGCCGCACCGCGGCCAGGCGTACCGGGTGCCCCTCGGCATCCGATGCCCACCGGCCCGCGCCGCGGATCGTGCGGGCCACGCCGCGCGGGGCGCGCACGGCCAGCCGTCCGGCGTACTTCGGGCTCCGCAGCGCGTGGTAGCCGGTGACGTGGGCGTAGTGCTTCGCCACCCAGCGGGTCGCGGCCAGAAACTCAGCCTTGGACTTCGCCCACGCCGGAACGATCGGCCGCCGCTCAGCCGTGCGGAACATGTCGAGACTGACCACGTCCGACCGCTGCGCTTCCGGCGAGTCGACCCGCCGCGGCCGGTCGGGTCCGTCCAACACCGCGGTAGTCGTGTCCGGGTCTGCACCCGGGTTGTCCTGCGCATCGCCGGTCAAGTCGACCAACGCGGCATCCCAATCCCGCTCGGGGTCGTTGGGGGTTGTCATGATGGTGCTCCCTCTGCTGGGTCGTGGTATCCGGTGGGTGGGGGCCGGGACACGGCCGTGGTTCCTAGGCCGTCAGGCCGTGTCCCGGGCGGAACTATTCGGAGCGCACCAGGTGCGCCAGCGCCGCGCCCATGCCCAGTACCGCGACCGGGAGGCAGGCGACGAGCATGGTCACCGGCCACGGGGCGTGCGTGAAGTGCGCGGCGGACAGCAGGTGGTAGGTGACCTGCCCGGCGGCGCCGGTGATCAGCGACGCGATCGCGGACACCTTCGCGAACTTGCGGGCACGGGCCGGGATACCGACCGTCAGCCACACGTAGAGGGCGTAGGCGGCGTAGACCTCGACACCAATCGGCAGCGTGATCGCCGTGTTCAGCGTCAGCCGGTCCACGATGCCCGGCAGCGGGTGCACCACGCCGAAACCGGCCATGGCACCCAGCGACACCCACCCGGACCACACCGCCACCAGCGCCGGCAGCGTCAGCGCCATGACCGGCAGCACCGACACCTTCCGGTGCTCGCGTACCGGCTCGTCGGCCGGCACGGCCGGCTCGGTGGCCGGCTCCGGTGCTGTATCGGTGGCTACCTGCGGCGCCGCCTCGTCGCCATCGGCGGCCGGCGGGTCAGTCGGCGTCGGCTCCGGCGCGGTGTCGGCGCCGGTGTCGTCGGGCTCGGGGGCGGGCACGTCGGCGGTGCCGGGCTCGGTGGTGTCGGGCTCGTCGGCCGGGGCGTCCGGGGCCGGCTCGTCGCCGGTGCCGGTGCCGGTGCCGGGCACGATGTGTAGCTCCGGCCGCAGCAGCGCCGCGTGCACCTGGCGCGCCTTGGCCGACCCGATGTGCAGCAGCTTCGTCAGCTCGTTCTGCGAGGGAACCTCGCCGTCCCGGTCGGTGACGATCGCGCGGGCCTGCTCGATCAGCTCCGGCAGCGACCGGCGATACGCCGAACGCGGCTTCGGCCGGCGCTGCCGGCGCGGCTCGGTGGTGGCGGTACTCATCGTGTGCTCTCCTTACCGTCCAAACAGGACAGACGAATCGTTAAGACCAGATCCATGCGCCGATCGCATCCAGGCCCGACCGGATCGCATCCACCACGCTGTGCGCGGCATGCGCGACGTGACCGTCGGATCCGGCGATGACCACCCCCAGCAGCACGCCCACGATCACGGCGAGCGCGGCCCGTGTCTTCTTCCAGCCGAGCAGCACCGCTGCGGCCAGCAGCAACAGCCCGAAGATCGCCAAACTCATGCCGCGGTCCCTTCCGCTGGCCCGTACTCGCAGTCCAGGCAGCGCCCGAACCGGCCCGGGATGACGTAGTCCTTGATGTGCCCGCACTCGGGGCAGGTGCGCCGCGCGGTGTTCGCCTTGTCCAGCGCCGCTCTCTGGCGTGGGGTGGCGGTCCGCTTCGGCTTCGCGGTGGCGATCGCGTACAGCAGCGCGATCCGGTCGCGGCGATGCCCGCGCCACATGATCTGGGCGACCGGATCGTGTCCGCCGGGCCGCAGGTTGAGCGTGGCGAGCTGGCGGCGGGTGGCCAGCCCCGGCGGTGCCAGACCCCAACAGAACGTCGGGATGCCGTACCGGTCGCCGTCGGGATCGATGTAGCGGGCCCGGATCCGCGACGAGTCGGCCATCAGTGCCCCGTATCGGTGTCGGAGACCTTCCGGCACGGCGGGTCGTTCACCCACCAGCCATGCCGGTCGGCCTTGGCGTCGGGCACGCAGTGACAGGCGGGGACCTTCCCGACAATGCGCCGGTCGGTGTGGCTGCCGTCCGGGCACTGGTAGTGGCGTCCGCAGCCGGCCGACAACGCGGCTGTCGCGGCGAGCACGAGCACGGCGGTTGCGGTGCGACGGTTGGCCATCACGCCACCGCCCGTGTCCCGAACCGCCGCGCCACCGCCAGCCGCAGCCACGCGGCCAGCACGGCGCGTTCCGCGACGTGGTAGCGCTGCCAGTCCAGCTCCGTCGCCCGGCGGCGGCCGACGGTGATCAGCCGGATTTCCGCGTCGGTGAGCGTGACCTCGGCTTCGATGACCTCGTGCTCGTCTTCGATCGCGGCCAGGTCCGCCGCCGTCGGCTCCAGCTCGTCCCAGTCATTGTCCGAACCGCCATCCTCGTACGCCTCGTCGTTCATCAGGTGCTCTCGCTTTCGGTGATGCGCCAACCGGTGTCGACGCTCAGCGCCCGCCCACGGCTCGAACGTGGGTGCCTGCCAGCCGGGCGAGGGTGGCTACCGCAGGTGCCAGGGCAGACGCTTGCCCGCATCGGCCACGGCCTTGTTCGCCTTGAGGTAGTCGGACTCCTTGGCGTTCTTCGGCAGCCGGGCCAGGTTCTTCTTGGCCGCCTCGTACGCCTTGCGCGCCTCGTCGTGCTTGCTCATCGCGTGCGGGTCCTTTCTGCAGCGGCGCCGCAGGTCGGCGCCGTCGTGCCCGCCCACGGCTCGAACGTGGGTGCCTGCCTGCCGGGCGATGCGGGTCAGTGGCCGGTGGCGGCCATGACGATGGCGAACACGAGCGCCGCCACCAGGGCGAAGATGCCGAGTAGGTACGCGCCAGAACCGCGCATGATGTGCCTCCGTTGTCCGATGTAGACGGTCGTGCCCGCCCCGGGCTCGAACCGGGGTGCCTGCCGGCCGGGCGCCTGTCTGGTGAGCGGTCAGCCGTGCAAGCCGTGGCCGCTGGCGATCAACGCCGCGAGTTCACGGACGGCCTTGTCCTTGGCCGACTGCGACTTGCCGGACATCTGCCGGTTGACGATCTGGCGGGCGAGCTCGACATGCACCGTGGTCGGTGCCTTCGCGGCGGCCATCACAGACCCATCCGGCGCCGCTGAGCGGCGGGGATCTTCTTCAGGTCGGCCAGGCCGCGCTTGAAGTTGCCCTCTCCGAGGGTGGTGACGATGTCGCGGTACTGGCCCATCGACATGGACTCGGTACCGTGCTTGGCGTACTGGTTCCTGGCGCCGTTGATGGCGGCGCGGGCGGCGGCCTTGGCGATACGGGCGGCAAGGGATGCCATGATGGGGGTACCTCTTCCTGTATTGGGAGGGTGGTGGCCGGCCCAACCCCGTGCTTTCCAGGCCAAGGGGTTGGGCCGGTTCGTGCCCGCCCACGGCTCGAACGTGGGTGCCTGCCGGCCGGGCGGTGCGGGTCAGGACTTGCGAAGCTCGCGGTAGTGCTGCTGCTCGTCCCGCAGAGCCGCTTCGATCGCGCGGATCTCGCTTTCGGTCCCGCGGATGGCGTGCCTGTCGTTGCCGTTTACGGGCAGCTTGAGCAGCCGCAGGATGTTCTGTTCCTTCTTCAGGTCAGCACGCAGACGAGCCTGTACGGTCTCTGAGAAACGCAGGTACTTCGCCTTGTTCTTCTCGCGCTCCTCCCGCTCCGCCTTGCTGGGTCCAAACAGCCCCATCGCTGTACTCCTGTGGTGTCGATGCTTCGCCTTGTGCGAAGCGCCGTGCCCGCCCACGGCTCGAACGTGGGTGCCTGCCTGCCGGGCGGGTGGTCAGACCCATCGGCCTTCGGTCCAGACCCGCAGGACCGTTCCGTCCGGGCCGCAGATCGAGACGTTGGCATGCTTGTCGCGCTTGGTTTCGCGGTCGACGACCGGGATGGCCTTGAACCAGCCGTCACAGCCGATCGGGTCGCCGTGGTCGGCGTGGCCGACGGGGAAGCGGGCGACGGTACGGCCGTTGACCTTCACGCTGACCTTCTGTGCCACGGTGTTCCTCCGGTGTGCGGTGACGCCGCTGGTCGGCGTCTCGTGCCCGCCCCGGGCTCGAACCGGGGTGCCTGCCTGTCAGGTCGGGCGAACAACGGGTTAGGCGCACGCGGCGAGGATCAGCGCGGCCACCAGCAGGAACAGGTAGTGCGCGGACTGATCGAGCGCGTAGGCGCCGGTGCCCAGCGACGGGTTGTCGTCGTGGCCGGGCCGGGGTGCGCCCATCCGCACGAAGTGCTTGGACCCGGTGTGTTCGGCCAGCCAGAAAAGCGGCCAACGCCGGTCGATCAGCCAATGCGTGACGCCGGAAACGGCCAGCCCGGCGGCGGTACCGGCCGCCGGCAACGGCAGCCCGATGGCCAGGTGCAAGGCGGCGAGCAGGACGGCACAGGTGGCGGTGTAGGTGGCCACGTGCCAGGTACAGGCGATACGGCCGGGCCAGCCCGGCAACGCCTTACGGCACGCCTGCCGGTCGGTCTGAATCCAGTGGTCTGCCAGCTGGTGGGCGACGAACAACGCGGCGAACGCCGCGCCGAACACGGCCAGCGGGGATACGAGCATCACGACTCCTGACAACGGGAAACGTGGAAGAGAGGCGGCGCGGTGATCGCGCTCGTGCCCGTCCCGCGACTCGAACGCGGGTGCTGGCCTGCCAGGCCGGGCGATGGTGTGCGGCCCTCGGTTGGGCGGGCGGGCGGACAAGTCATGCGGCCGGAACACGTCAACGGCCGACACCCGCGCGCCACCCCTAGGCCGCGTGCATCCGGAGCAATCCGGCAGACGGATCTGCCTGCATCCGGGGATCCCCTGTCCAGTTGTGAAGCGACATGCGCACGGAAGGACAGAGGGCAACGCACGCCATGGCCAACCGGCCCGGAGACCGGCCCGGCATCGCTGCCTGTGACCCGCGTCTCGCGGTGTGCGTTGAAGCTAACAGTTGGTCTGAGACCGTGTCAACTGTTAGGTCAAGATCAGTTAGAAAGTTGGCTGTGACCTGCGCAAACATCTCGGATCAACTGTTAGATGCTCTGGTAGGGTGCTAGCTGTCCAGTACAGACGAAGGGCAGGGAGCACGATGACCACCCCTGGTCAGCCGCTCAGCAAGTCCGAGCCGCTCACCCAGCAGGTCGCGCGGAACATCCGCAACGCGATCGAGGCAGGCACGCTGCGACACGGGCAGATCCTTGCCTCTACCCGCGAATTAGCCCAGGAATGGGGCGTAAGTGTTTTCACGATCAATGAGGCGATGAAGACCCTCATTCAAGAGGGCATCGTGGTGAGCAAGTCGCGTTCAAAGCGGATGGTCAACCACCCCGACGGCGAGCCGGACCGCCGGGTCACGCCATCGTCCAAACCGCGTGTGGTCTTCGTCGGCGGCTATGCCGGGAGCGGAAAGTCGGAGTTCGGGAGGATCCTCGCGCGCGAGACCGGTTGGCCGATCCTGGACAAGGACACCTTGACTCGCCCGGTCGTAGAAATGGCGCTGGAAGCCCTCGGCCTGTCGCCACACGATCGAGAGTCCGGCAAGTACCTGAGCACTGTTCGGCCGCGCGAGTACGAAGCCCTGATCTCTGCGACCAACGAGAACGTTGATTGCGGATTGAGCGCGGTTGTAACGGCCCCATTCCTCCGTGAATTCAGCGACGATGCATGGCTAGAACGCACCGTTGCTGCCCTCGCGGATCGTGGCGCCGTCGTGACTTTCGTATGGATTCACTGTGACGAAGACACGATGCGCACCTACATCCGCCACCGCGGTGCCGCCCGAGACTCCGCAAAGATGGCCAACTGGTCCACGTACCTCGACGGGATTAACATCGACTTCCGGCCAGCCGTGGCGCACGTCGTAGTAGAGAACTCCGCCAGCAGTGCGCCGCTGAAGGTGCAAGCTGCCAAACTCATCGATAGCTTCATGGCTCAGCCCTGAGAAGCGGCCGGCCCGGTCCCGACGCGGAAACTCGGAGAATACCGGCTCGGTGGGCTAAGGTGTCACTATGTAATCGAATGCGCAGGTTATTTATAGCGAAGAGAACGGCGTTGTCGGCGCACGTAGACTCGACCGACAACGCCCGTCTCTGCCGCGGATGGCCGCCTCAGGTGTCGCTTTCTCTTCCTTCGTTTAAGAGTCGACTTCTTTCCTCCAGTACCCGGCGTGCATGCTCGCTCCGGCGCCTCCGAATCTGAGCGTCCCGAATCTGGGACTCCCTATGCGCTCGCATGACTGCGCCTTTTTGTGACGTCTTTGGCCGGGATGAAAGCGATGAATCCATAAAGTGTTCGTCAACGTCCGTTAGCTGATCATAAAGGGCACCGATTCGTTGCCTCAGCACAGACAAAGCTTCTTCATGGACGGCAATGTCGGCCAGCAAGACTGGACGGTCGTTCGAGTCGCCCAGGTCTGACTGCTCGTAAAGCAAATCTAGGTGCTTGCGCGTGTCTTCTTCCTCGGAGGAAGCTCGACGTATATCGAGGATGATCTCTGTGTGTCGCTTCTGCCAGTATTCCTTCTCTCCTCGTTTTATCAGTCGTTCGGGTGCCTCTTCCTCCACGCGTCGCGATTGCTCGATGGTATTCGAGTCGATGTGTACAGACAGCGCAGACTTGGCTGCTTCTAGAAACGCTGCGGCGTCTAGAATCATCAGCCGCACTCCCGCACGTTCCTTCAGCTCTTCTACGAGTTGCAAGTTTGGCCCGACCGAATGGGTCCTGCTCTTCCTCCACCAGTCATCTTTGCCGTCATCCGTAACGATCAGAACATCTTGTTTCCGTCGCGATGCCTCAGCTATGGTTTCTTCCCAGATCAAGTAGTCACCTGACCTATTTTCTTCCTTATCGGCATCTCGGTAACCAGGCGGAATGCTCTCCTTTGCCCTTTCGTCAAACTGGGCCTCAAGGACAGCTCTTTGTTCCGATGTTGGTTGGGCTCCAATATATCTGGCGAAGATTGGATTTAGTTCATCCAGAACGGAATCGCCTTCTAGTGACCCGACGACGGAGAACTCATACTTAGCCTGGTGCTCTGCGATTTGCTTGTGAATCTTGGCCAATGCGTGGTCTAAGCCAGCAGTTAGGTCATGTTTTTCCGCGGCCGTGAACTTGCACGTATTTGCGAAATGATTGAGCGTACCAAAGAGCTGCTCTTTGTGGGTGTTTAGCGCCTTCGAAAGCACGTCGTATTGCTTTACTTGCTGATCGATTATATCGATTCGCTTGTTGTGGAACTCAACAGCGACCTGAAACGGCATAAACAACCTGTCGCCGATGCGGTTGATTGCCCGGAATAGTTCAACTCTGGCCGAGGCGGTAAATTTGTACAGTAGCAGGAGAACGTTGGTGTCGAGGACCACCATGCCGTTTCGTAGGAAATCATTCCGCTCGTCTCGCGAGGGACGCAAGTACGGGCTGAAATCAGGATGAAAGTAACGCCTTTTCGTCATGTGGGCCTCCGAACGGGGTGAAGGCTACTAATCACAGCGTAACGGTTCTTCATCAGGCTCGCGAGTTCTAGGGACGATTACCCCATTTATTGAAAAATTCGATAAGGGGTGGGCATTTGTTCGTAGGTGACGTCGACCTGCCACGTACATCCCCAGTCGCGCAGTCCCATATCCGAACACACGTTCGGGCTGAAGGCGGCCGGCCTACCCCGCCTCTGCGGCCGAACCCGGCGCCTTGCGGGGCATTCGCGGGGGCGCGGAGGCTGCCCGGACTGTTTGTACTGGCCAGGGCGTTGTCTTCCTCGCTCTGTAAAACCGTCGGCTACGCCTACACTGGTTCGAATCCAGTACCCGCCACACCAGGGTCTCCAGGCCCCTGACCAGCAGAGATGCCGGTCAGGGGCCTTCCTCGTACGGTCCAGCGGTTCACGACCGTTCACGGCCGTTCGCGAGCGCTCAGGGGCAGGACAGGGGCAGTGATCTTGCGCCGCCCGGCCCGACAGCGCGGCGCCCGTGTGACTCCCGGCACGCCACCCCGGCCACGGTGACGGCCCACGGACAGTGACCACCGGCTCCGGTGGCAAGGCGGCCCCGGTCCTGGGCCGCCGCGGCAGCGATCGCCCGCAAGCACCGACCGCGGCAACCGCGCAGGGCGATCGTCGGCCTCGCGCCGAGGCGTCGTCCTGGTCCTGGCCGCCGTAGAGCGCTGATGGCGCCGGTGGGGCGGCGGCGTACCGGCCCGTAGGCGCCAGCCGAAGGGCCGGGCCTTACCGCCGCCCCACCGGCGCGCGCCGCGCTTGCGCGGCGCCTTGATCCAGTAGAGACCAATTCGGCAGCGCGTCTTCCTGGACGGCACGGAAACACGGCAGCTCGGCCTAGATGTCCGACAGCTATAGGCATCACGGCTCGGCCTGAGCGTTTGAAGCATTGGGATCTGCCAAGATCGACTGTGCGTATGAGATCCGTTCCTCGAGAGTAGGAGGATCTACAGTTCGCACCTCGGCATCCCTTATTGCAGGTGTGTTAGGTGAGAGATTTAGCGTGTCGCGAACCCTTTGTAGCCCCAGGAGATTGTCGACGCTAGAAAGCTCGAAGGAGCCAAGCATCTTCCAAGTCTCTTGGCCTGAGCTGACCGTCGCTGTGCCCACCATGAGGCCAAGAAAATCTTCTAGGTTCCATGTTGACTTCTCGAAGATGTCCCATAAGATTTCCTGAATATAGGATGGGCTGTTTGTGGCACCAAGCATGGAACAGAGATCCACCAGTCGCGCATCCTCGAGCTTGATCGAATGGGTGGATTCCATGCGAAGCTTCTGCTCGGCTAAGTTGGAAACAACAGGAATTGCAGCGTCTGTCCAGCCATGAAAGGAATCAGAAGGTTCACGTGTGGTAACGAACCGCACAATCTCGGTTGCTAGTATAAGGCCGGAGTTGGTCGCTCCTATGGCCTTCAGGGTATCAACGGCGGCCTCGACTTCTAATTTGTCAAGTAGTTCGATTGCCATGCTGCGAAACCATGAGTCTGGCCTTACGAAGGATTCGGGGTGCTGGCTCTTTATTTCAATGTAATTATGGCCAATCCACTCGATCCAAGGCACTGGCGAGAGCTCGCCCCGCCGACAGAACCGCTCTAGGCGTAAGCCGACTAGACCGGCGTCTGTTTGCAGTGCGTCGGTGACTGCCTGGATGGCAGTTCCCTCGCGCATATTCGCCATCTCGACTGCTGCGGATCGGATTACACTGTCGGGAAGATCTTGGGCTGGGACAGTCATTTGTGTGTATCGATCAAAGAACTGTCTGCTCGCCACGCCTCTGCGATCGATAGTGTCTTCCGCGTGAGAATATCCAAACGTGATATTGTCGCGCGCGGCACGAAGGTACGGAAACAGATCTGCTAGCAGATTTTGAATTGACTCCGGGTGACGAGGATGGGTGCGTCCAATGTTGTTAATCCATCGTGTCCAACGGTCTGAGTTGGTTTCCTTCTGGTGCTCGTATGAGAACGTTTCACCTAGAAGTTCCGAGCGGAGTCGTAGGACTAGGTCGAAGGCTGATCGTTCGAACGTCTTTAGAAAGACTATTCCCATAAAGTCAACAAAGTCAACTTCGTCGGCAACACCGACCCAGGATGCGTCAAGCTGAGTAAATAGCCGCTTAATGGCCCTTGGCTGGATCATGTATGGTTCAACCGTCTTGATCCACATTCGCGATAAGCGATGGCTTATGTCTTGCCGAAAATCTATGGAGTGTCTTGCTATTAATTGATCTAGGAGCCTGTTGAAGAGGCCAAGCTTTTGACTCTCGAGTAGGGGTGGTATGTCTATTCTAATCTGTACGATCTTCTCGAGATAATCCCTAGCTCGGCCAGGGTTATTACTAGCAAGATCCGTTCTTCCTAGAACGTCTTCGATTGTTTCCTCGTCATATGAAAGGAGGTAGTAGACGTTAGGTAACCGACCAGCGAGACGCACAAGTCGGAATGTGTGCAGTAGTTCTGCTGGTTCGAGTCGGTCCAGATCGTCCAAAATCACTAGAATCGGCTTATCTAATTCTCGCAACTCGCCCTCTGCTCGGGCTTTTGCTGCTTCTGGTGATTGATCTCCGCTAATTAGAGTTGCTGTCGCCTCGAGAGCACGGGAGACGTCCACACCTATCAATCCGCCCAGGCTCCCATAAGGTGCGAGTCGAGCCGCTAGCTTTCCGATAGATCCTCGAGTGTCTCCCCTCCTTAGATCCTCAGGTATGGCATGAGAGAGTTCAGAGAAGAAGCCGTTGGCGGCGGATTCATAGGAGTTATACATCCATGGGTTAAAGCTGGCTAAGTGCCATTTGTTGTCATTAGCTAGATGTTGTCTCAGCGAATTGAGCAGTGTAGTCTTGCCGCTACCCCACGGTCCGACGATGGCGGCGACCGCGCTCTCGCTTTGGCGCGTTATTGACCCTAGCGTTCGTGCTAGGGAATCCACTAAACGTTGCCGATCTAGATCATCGTCCATTAGTTCAGATAGGGGATCGTCGCCGTAAAGACCATCTTCGTTGAGTTTAGGATGATCGGCTGCGGGCTTGTTTGTATCCCTCTCGACCGGCGGACTGGATCTGGGCTCACGCATCACCTATCACCTGGTTTCGATCGGCAGTTGGTTAATTTTCTTCCGAGATGGCATTGTCCCACCCAACGGAAAGTAGGGTACGCTGCGACCGAGGTATTCACTGGTGCATGACCGGAGGTGGCCATGACGTCGGCGCAGAGGGCGCGGGTGGGGGCTGAGCTGCGCCGGATCCGGCTAGCCGAGGGCCTGTCCGGTGAGGACGTCGGGGCGGCGCTGGGGTGGTCGCAGTCGAAGGTGTCTCGGATCGAGACGGGGCGGTTCGGGGTGAGCATCCCGGATCTGTCGGCGCTGCTGAGCTACTACGGCGTGCCGGAAGAGGTCAAGGCGGAGCTGCTGTCGACGGCGGCGGATGACGCCGGGATCGACGGAGCGTGGATCGTCCGGGCTGGCGGTACGCCGCGGCGGCAGGGCGAGGTGCAGGCCGTCGAGACGCAGTTGAAGCGGTTCCGGCAGCATCACCCGTTGCTGGTGCCGGGTCAGTTGCAGTCGGAGGAGTACGCGCGGGAGAACGCCCGGTTGGGGGGCTGGCCTGACCCGGACGGCATCGCTCGGCGCCGGATGGTGCGGCAGGAGCTGCTGGAAGGCAAGGGCGCGCCGCACTATGAAGTCATCCTCGACGCGCGGGCGCTCTGGTACTGGCCCGGCGACCGGTCGGTGATGAAGGGCCAGATCGATCACCTCATCGAGCGGGCGGCGCTGTCGTCGGTGACTATGCGGGTGATCCCGTTCGGGGCGGACCGCTCGGCGGTGGCGATGGCGCCGTTCATCCTCTACGACTTCACGAAGCAGACGAGCCCGCCGGTGGTGTTCCTGGAGGCGCAGACCTCCGACACGTACCTGTCGGATCCGAAGGACGTGCAGACGTACTCGGAGCTGTTCGACAAGCTTGCGGCGGACGCACTTGATCATGCGGAGTCGATCAACTACGTTGCGTCGCTGGGTAAGGAAATCCAGTCCTATCGATCCCGAGGAGGATCACGTGGCAAGCGTGCCTGACTTCGGCAATGCCAAGTGGCGCAAGAGCAGTACCAGCGACTCCGGCGGCTGCGTCGAGGTCGCCTACGCGGACGGCTTCATCGGGGTACGCGATACGAAGGACCACGGCGCCGGCCCGGTCCTGACCTTCAACCGGCACGAGTGGACGGCGTTCCTCGAAGGCGTGGGCAACCGCGAGTTCACGTTGGACGAGCTGAGCAAGTAGATCGATGGCCACCGGTACCGACGAACGGCAGACCGTGCGTAAGCGCGGCCTGGCGCCGCTGCTCGCCTCCACGGGCGTCTCGGTCACCGGTGACGGCATCTTCGCCGCGGCGGCTCCGCTGCTCGCGGCATCGCTCACGCGCAACCCGGTCGCTGTCTCTGCGGTCTCCGCGGCCGGGTACGCGGCATGGTTCCTCGTCGGACTCCCGGCCGGCGCGCTGGTCGACCGGTGGCACCGACGAGCCGTGATGATCACCGCCGACCTGGCGCGCTTCGTCGTCCTGGGCGTCCTCGCGCTCCTGCTGGTCACCGGACATGCGACGGTCGGCCTGCTGATCGTGGCCGTCTTCCTCGTCGGGGTCGGCGCCTGCTTCTTCGAACCGGCCGCGCAGGCTGCGGTACCGGCGATCGTGGGACGGGACAAGTCGGCGCTGTCCCGCGCGAACGGCAAGGTGTGGGCACTCGACACGTTCGGCCGAACCCTTGCGGGGCCACCGATCGGCGCGGCGTTGTTCGCCGCTGTGGTGGCTCTGCCGTTCGGTCTGGACGCCGCGTCCTTCCTCGTCTCCGCCGTACTCCTGATCGGCCTTCCGGCCGGCCGCGCCAAGTCGGCGGCGACTGAGCCGATCCTGTCCGCGGTACGCAACGGAGTCCGCTACCTCGTCCACTCGGCCGAACTGCGGACGCTCTCGCTCGGGATGGCCGCGTACAACTTTGGCTACAACGTGGCGTTCGCGACGCTGGTGCTGTTCGCCGAAGACGTGCTTCACTTGGGCAACATCGGCTACGGTGCGCTCATCGCGACCGCCGCCGTCGGCGGTATCCTCGGCGGCTGGCTCGCGCCCCGCATCGGTCAACGCATGTCCGCCCGTCGCGTCTACGCGGTGGCGCTGCTCGTGCAGGGCGGTGCGTGGGCGCTGATGCTGTTCGGGAACCCGTGGGTCGCCGGCGTCGCCCTGGCCGTCGTCGGCATCGCATCCACCACGGTCAGCGTCGTAGGCGGCTCGGCGCGGCAACTGCTCACCCCCGACAACATGCTCGGCCGGGTCACCGCGGCGACCCGGCTGCTCGGCATCGGCTCCGCCGGCGTCGGCGCCATGGTCGGTGGCGCCATCGCGCACGCCGGAACGCTGCACACCCCCCTGATCGTCGCCCCGATCCTGCTCGCCGTGCTGTCGGTGGTGTTCGGGCTGCGATCCAGTACGACCTGACCGGAGGCGGCGATGGCCCGCGGCGACGCTCACATCGGTACTCGGGTCCGCTACTGGCGTGGTCGCCGTGGCCTGTCGCAGGTCGCGCTGGCTGGACTCGCCGGCATGAGCCAGGCATACCTGAGCCAGATCGAAACCGGCGCCCGTACCGTCGACTCCCGCGCCACGCTCGCCCGCCTCGCCGAGGCGCTACAGGTCACCACCGCCAGCCTCGAAGGCCAACCCGCCGACCCGCGCACGCCGGAGCACTCCAGCGCATCCGCGGCGATCCCGGCGGTACGCGCCGCGCTCGTCGCTGCCTCGCTGGGGGATGACGTCACGACCGGCCGCGGCATCGACGAGCTGGCCGCCGAGGTCGACCGCGCCGTACGTCTTCGCACCGAGGCGGACTACGCACGCCTCACGCCGCTCCTACCCGACCTGATCAGCGACCTGCACGCGGCGACGTGCTCCGCCGACGAACAGACTGCGCGGATGGCGCTGCGGCTGATGGTGTCCGCGCTGTACTGCTGCACGTTCACCGTGAAGTACCTCGGCTATCCGGACCTCGCGATGGCTGCCGCCGACCAGGCGCAGCGTGCCGCCGAACGGCTCGACGACCCGATGGTGCGCGGCATCGCCGACTTCGTACGCATCCAAAGTCTTCCCCCGGAGCTGGGCCGCCTGGCCCACCACCTGTCCGCCGATGCCGTCGACCGCCTGGCGGTGCTCGCCGACGACCCAACCGGCGGTCAGGTGTACGGCATGCTTCACCTCGTCTCCGCCCGCGTCTCCGCCGTCGACCGCCGCACCACCGACGTCGCTACCCACCTCGCCGAAGCCCGATCCGTCGCCACCCGACTCGGCGAAACCACCGATGGCGGCCCGGTCGCCCTCTGGTTCGGCCCGACCAACGTCTCCTTCTGGGAAACAGCAATCGCCGTCGAACTCAGCGAAGGCGCCCGAGTCCGTGAACTCGCCGCCGGTGTCACTCCCACCGCCGTACGTTCCGCTACCCGCCAGGCTTCCTGGTACGCCGACCTCGGCCGCGGTCTGGCCCAAACCCGCAGAGCAGATCAAGAGGCAGTCGCCTACCTGACCCGCTCGGAACGCCTTGCCCCCCAACGTATCCACCTCAACCCAACCGTTCGCGACTCCGTTGCCTTGCTCCTTCGTCGCGCTCGGCGCAAGCAACAAGTTGGTGACTTGCAGCGACTTGCCGATCTGGTTGGACTATCAACGGGGACCAATCGTCGTTAGCGAGAGCCAGGTTCCGACTTCCAACGAGGCGTTTACGCGCGATCTGTAAGATCCGCGTAGCGATCGGCTAGTTGAGTACATACCCTACTCTTTATCCATGTCTAAAAGAAATTTTGACAAGGCAGAGTTTCGGCGGTGGCTTATTGGCGGATCTGCAACGCTGCTATTTAGCGGTATTCTAATTTGTCTCCAGCGCGGCTCCGTTGGCCGTCTGATTCTCCTGCCATTCTTCTTTGCTGGGGTCGCGATGATATCGGTCTCGGCGGCATTATTTGACCCGGGTAGCCGCTTTAATAATAACGTGGTGGCTGGCGCCGTGTACGCGAGTCAAATCCTGTTCTTCTTTATCTCGTCAATGGTCGCTGTCTTCAGACCTGTCGATCCAAATGTTCGCGTCCTCGGATCGGCCGTCTTAGTGGGAACACTGCTGTTGCTAACTGCCACGATTCAGAAAATTCGTTCGGTGCGGTCATCGCATCTCTCGCAACTTGAGCGTCAAGAGCTCCTTCAGAAGCTGGAGGAACACTACAACGAGCTAAATGAAACATTAAGAGACTTCGCGGTCGAGACCGCTAGGAAGAATGAGGAGTGTCCGCCAGTGGGCAGTAATCCCGCGGACATAGTTGTTTGTGGGAATGCCCGTTCAAGGCGTACTTCACGTCTCGTCTTAGGCCTCACTGTTGGTGTGGCAGCCGCCGCTGTGGTAGGAGTTGGATTTGGGCTCCGCCAGATAGGAAAGGCGCAGGGGAATCAGAAATCTTGACTCTGATGTTGCTCCGACTATTCGGGAGGCTGAAACAGGGAAAGATTCCTTCTCTAGGCGGCGAAATGGAAGCCTCGACGTGCCGTGAACGCATGCTGTGTCAGTTTCCTGGAAGGCGCCCAGTCTAGGTCCAGGCCAAATCAAGCGTCGCGGTACTTCTATCACGCGGTTGAGCCGCGTATTGCCCACTGCTATATTCATCGGTGCATAGCGCCGTAGCGTGCTGGTAGCGGTCGTGGGAGGGCGGTTGGAACCTCCCGCGGTCGGTGTGCAGGGGCGGCGACGTTCGGTGCCTTGGCTGGCCGTACCCCAGTCAACTCCCTAGCCTGGGCGTCGCTGCCCCGCCAGACGCGAATGGAGGGGCAGCGTGGTGCGACACGGAACCCTGGCGCCGGAGGAGGAACCGCCGGACGGCGCGGATGTGCTGCTGTGGCGTAGCGCCCAGCGGATGCTGAGGACCCACCGACCTGATCCGGTCGACTCGACCAAGTGCGGATTCCCGGGGTGTCTGCGGCCGGAGCAGTACCCGTGCCCGGCGCGGCGCATCGCCGAGGCGGCGTTGACGTTGAGCATGTATGGGCACCGGATCACCCCGGCGTGGGGCCGGTGATGGGAACCGGCAGGGGAGGTGGTCGCCGTGGCGTGGCCGAGGCGGATTCTTCACGAGGCGCTGCGGTACGCGAAGTTCGGGTGGCCGGTGGCTCCCGGTGCACGGGCGCTCGGCCCGGCTCGACGCTGGCAGTGGTTGCTCAACCCGGACGCGCCAGTGCCGCCCGTGCGTTGCG
Organism: Actinocatenispora sera; assembly: GCF_018324685.1. Classification (NCBI taxonomy): domain Bacteria; kingdom Bacillati; phylum Actinomycetota; class Actinomycetes; order Micromonosporales; family Micromonosporaceae; genus Actinocatenispora; species Actinocatenispora sera. The sequence continues at coordinate 2,133,075 of NZ_AP023354.1, forward strand.
AATGCGGACCGAACTGCTCGATGCCTGCGGCTCATCCGACCGGCCCGGGGGTGACATCGGCCGCCGAGATACGGGCGATATGGGATGTCGCCGAGCCGCCGAACATTGTGCTCGCTTGCGGGGTCGGCTTCGACGTGATCCGGGTCGGCGGCCAGGTGGCGGCAGAGACCGAGAAGATCCTTGCCGCCTGGCGGGTGGCGCCGGCCATCGCGCTGACGGCAACCGCGGTCGTCCAACGGCTGCTGTTCGTCGCGTCGGGGGAGCCGGTCGAACTGCCGGCGGGCGCGGACTACCTCGGCCGCGGCGACTGGGTGCCGGCTCCGCCGTCGTCTCGCGGTCCCGCCGGCGAGGATCGATGGTTCTGGTCGTACGAGACACGATGGCGGACGCTGCCCAGCGCTGCGGAGGTGGCGCCTGCGGTGTGGCTCGCCGATCGCGAAGTACGGAGGTTTCGTGATGGCCTCTTCCCTCGCGGATCGGGTTCGCTACGCGCGTGAGCGCAAGCCGGCGCCGGTCGCCGGCTCCTGGTGTTGGGATGCCCGGGACGAACCGAACACGGGCCTCGTCTGCTTCCCGGATCTCGACCAGCGGCTACCAGGCCATGTGGCGGCGGCGCTGGCCGCAGGGCACGGCATCGGTGTCGCGATCGGAGACGTCGACGGGCTGACGGAGTACGTCGAGGCGGCCAACCAGGCGGGTAGCTGGGGCCACCAGGCGGGCAACGAGCTGATGCGGCTCGCCGGGCTGATCGCGCGGGAGTGGTTCGCCGCGCGGGTCACGGACGGGTGCCTGTCGACGTTCGGCGGGGACGAGATCGTGTTGGTCGCCGAGTCCGATGACGCGGACCGGTTTCAGGGCCACGTGGACGAGTTGCGCGGGCTGCTGTGTGATCGGCTGGCGTGCACGGTGTCGTTCGCGGTCGGGTACCTCGATCCGGCGTCGTTCGGTCCCTGGCTATGCGCGACGCTGCTCGGGGGAGTGGACCGGGCGTTGTTCGAGCGGAAGGCCACTCGTCGGCGAGGCGGCGACGTACCGGCGGGGTTCCTGCTGCGCGCGCCGCTGGCGCTGGTGCCGGGGAGGTCCGGTGGCTGCTGAGGTCATCGCCGGCGCGATCCCGCGACCGGGGCAACTCGTCTACCTGGGGCGGGAGGCGTCGCCGGAGTTCACGGCCAACCCGTTCCGGCTGCTGCTGACCGCGCCGGTACAGGCGTCCAGCGTCGACCTGGCCGCCGGCCGCTCGGTCGACGATGCCGCCTGGCTGCTGCTGACGGGCTGGGAGCTGGACGAGCGGCAACGGCGTCGGCTCCTCCGTACCGTCTCGGCCCGCCGGATGGGCCTGATCATCGTCGTCGGACCCCGGTAGCCGAAATCTGCTGTACCGCCCGCCCCGTGTCTGACCAGGCACGGGGCGGCTTCGTGTGCCCGTCGGGCGAAAAAGGTGCCTTGCTTGGTTGCCGATCCTCTATGCACATGTGCATACTGGATCTCGTTATGCAGTAGTGCATAGCGCGGACATGATCGGTGCCGGGCACGTCCCGGCCGAGGCGGAGGTGCACAGAGTGGCTATCCCGATGGGCATCCGGGTGGAGATCCCGTCCGATGCGGCGTTTCCGAACGGCGCGCTGTTCCTCGGCGTGCAGGCGGAAACCGACTTCGACAAGCGCGGCCAGGGCGACGACCAGGCGCGCGACAAGCAGACCGGCCAGCGCGTCTGGGCGGTCACGGTGATGGACCTCGACCCGGAGGCGTCCCGGTTCGGCCGCAACGCGCAGGTCAAGGTCAAGGTGCTCGCCGACCAGCAGCCGGTGCCGCCGGCCGCGAGGATCCCCGGCTACCCGCCAGTGGTGGCGTTCGAGGGCTTGCAGTTCACGCCGTACGTCGACGACAAGAAGTGCCGCGCGCCCCGTGACGGCGGTGCGCACCGGTGCCGGGCGCAGCAGACGTACTCGTTTCGCGCCACCGGCATCTGCGAGCCGGCGCGCGTCGCGATGCCGGAACAGGTCGCCTGAGTCGTCCCCGATGAGGGGCGCGGGACGGCCGATGCTTGCCGGCTGACCGTCCCGCGCTTCTCCTGACCGCTTCACGTTTCAGGAGGAAACCAGCATGTCACGCCCCGATGTGGTGAGTTTGGCCTGCCCTGGGCTGGCCGAGGTGCGAGCCGCGTACTGTTCGTCGGCGTCGGACGCCGATCGGGTGGCCGCGCTCGTCGAGATCGCCGGTGCCGCTGCGGCGCTGGCCCGAACGATCTGCCGGTACCGGCACCTGGATCCTGTCCAGCTGGCGGAGCTGGTGTCGCGTCCGATCGACGTGCCTGCCGCGCTGGGCCGCGGAACGTGGTTGCCCACGATGGTCTTCAGCATCCCAACGAAGCCGGAACGAAACCCGTTGCGGCGCAAGACATCGAACAACACGCCGAGCGGCCGTGGTTCTACTTGTGCGGTTCAGTCGACGTTGTTCCCGGTCGTGCCGGCGTTTGCGAGCGCTGGGGGTGCCCGATGAACGGCCCCACGGACGACGGCTCTCGCGATGCGCTGCCCGGTGAGCTGTGCACGTGTGGTCGTCAGGCGACCGCGGTGTTCTCGACCAGGTTCGGCCTCGTTGGTTCGTGCGGCATCGCGGACGGCGGCAGCGACGTTGGCCCGTGCCCGTTCTGCTCGTCGCCCCGTAAGCACTTCGACGAGCTGGGATACCCCGAACGTTGCCCGGACTACCGGCTGCGTCCGGTGATGGGTGGTGGTCGGTGATGGCGGGGCGTCGTGAGCCGCAGTTGGTGCGGCTGCAGTCGTCGGTGTTCGCGCTGCCTCGGTGGGCGCTGCTGATCGGTCTCATCATCCGGTGCGTGTTCCGCGCTGTGCGGTTCGTGTTCCGGTACTGGCGGGTGACCGGACCGGCGTTCCTGCTCGCCTGGTTGGGCTTCAACGCCGGGTGGAAGACCGTGCCGATCCTGCTCGTCCTGGTGGCCGCCGCACTGTCTGGCTGGCGGGTCGGGCATCGCGAGTCGTTCGACCGCTGGGTCCGCTGGCCGTTCGCGTCGCGGTGGCGCCGGTGGTGGCTGTACCGGCGCGGTTGGGAACCGACGATGCGTGCGTGCGGGCTGTCGTTCGCACACGGGTCGGAGCAGTACTGGCCGCGCGTCCTCTCGGTCGCCTCGTCCGTCGCTGGTGATGTGGTGCGGCTGCGGATGCTGCGTGGGCAGACGCCGGAGCACTACACCGGCAAGTCGGCCGAGCTGGCGTACTCGTTCGGTACGCGGCTGTGCCGGGTGTTCTCCGGCCGGGTCAACGTCTCGCCGCGCGTGCACTCCGGGCGGCTCGGCGCCGTCGTGGCGTGGTGGGAGCGCCGCAAGTACGGCCGCGATCGTCCGACCGAGATGACGCTGGTGTTCGTCCGCGGTGACCTGCTCGCGTACGTGGTGCCTGCGATCGCAACGGATCGGATCGCCAGCGCGCCGGACCTGGCTCGACTGCCCGTCGGGCTCCGAGAGGACAACGCGCCGCTGCACCTGGTACTGGCGCAGACGCACGTCCTGATCGCGGGCGCCACCGGGGCCGGGAAGGGCTCGGTGATCTGGTCGATCCTGCGGGCGCTGGCCGGCGGGATCCGCAGTGGCCTCGTGCAGGTGTGGGCCATCGATCCGAAGGGTGGGATGGAGCTGGCGATGGGGCAGCGGATGTTTGCGCGCTTCGCGTACTCGTCGCTGACCGAGATGGCCGACGTCCTGGACCAGGCCGTCGACGTCATGCGCGAGCGGCAGACCCGGCTGGCCGGCGCCGTTCGCCAGCACACTCCGACTCCGCAGGACCCGACGATCGTCGTGCTCGTCGACGAGCTGGCGGCGCTGACCGCGTACCTCACTGACAAGGATCTCCGGGCGCGGATCGATTCGGCGTTGGCGATGCTGCTGTCGCAGGGTCGGGCGCTCGGTGTGCACGTGATCGCGGCGGTGCAGGACCCGCGCAAGGAGGTCGTCAAGTTCCGCGACCTGTTCCCGACCCGGGTGGGCCTGCGGATGACCGAGGATGAGCAGGTCGACATGGTGCTCGGCGCGGGCGCTCGGAAGCGGGGCGCGCTGGCTGACCAGATCCCGGCCAGCCTGCCCGGCGTCGGCTACATGGTGCTCGACCAGCGGCCCGAACCGGTCCGGGTGCGGTTCACCCACGTCACCGACGAGCACATCCGGGACATGAACGCGCGGTTCGCCTGCCCGAACCCGTACCGCTCGGGTCCCGTCGACCAGGAAGCGTCGACGAGCCGGCCGACGGTACCGGCGCAGGCTCCGGCCGGTCGACGCGTCGGCGTCATGCCCGCGGGGCTGCTGGACAAGCTGAGGGCCGAGCAGTGACCGCCGCCGACACGTGGGCCGCTCGGCTGTGGCGGCTGCGCGTTCCGGACGTCCGTACGAAGGGCACCGCGGTGACCGTTCGCCTTGACGCCAACGAGACCGATGCCCGGATCTGGCTCGCGGTCGGGTCCGGGCATCGCCGGATGCCGCTGACGCTCCCGGAGGCGTGGGCGGTCGTGAAGCTCCTCGCTGAGGCCGTCGACTTCACCGGCGATCCGCCACCGTTCGTCGCTCGCACCGTCACCCCGACAACCAAGTAAGGGACGCACATGCCTACGGGAGAGCAGGTGGAGAGCGTCGCGCGCGTCGGCATCCTGGCCGGTATCGGGGTGATGGCGGGCGCCGCGAGCTTCACGCACATGCACGACTGGACGATGGCCAACGCTCCGGCCGGCACCGGCGACTGGTTCGGCTGGGCGAACGCGATGGCCTCCGAGCTGACTCCGACCGTGGCGGTACTCGACATGCGCCGCCGGCGGCGAACCGGTGCCTCGGTGCGGTTCCCCGCCGTCGTACTGGTCGGGTTCCTCGGCCTGTCGATGGCGGCGCAGTTCGCGCGTGCGAAGCCGTCGGTGTCCGGGTGGCTGCTGGCGGTCGTACCGGCTGTCGCGTTCGCCGTACTGAGCAAGATGGTGCTGACTGGTGGCCCTGCGACGAAGCAGGAACCGGTGCAGGACAACGGAACGAGTGACCCGGCGTCCTCTGCATCGGTGGCTGCGTCGACCGGCGATGTCCCGGCACCTTCGCTTGTTCCGTCGACTTCGCTGCCGACTCCATCTGTTGGGCCGACCCGAATGGGCCCGCCGGCCCGGCCTACGGCTCCGCGCGTGGTGGTGCCGTCCCGACCGATCTCCCGTACGTCGCTCAACGGCAAGGAGGTACCGACCGCATGACCGCCCCGTCAACCGTTCCGGCCTCGCAGACGGTCGTCTTGCCTGGTCTCGGCCGGGAGGAGACTCCGCGGCCCGGATCTCGCGCGGCTCGGTTGTTGCAGCCGATCGCGAAGGACGTTGCCGCCGAGCTGGCGAAGAAGTTCGGGGTGTGCGTCAAACCGGTCTGGCTGCGCCGCACCAACACCGCCACCGGCGAAACCGAGCTGATCTCGGTACCCTGCGGGGCCACCTCGGCGGCCAAGTGTGAACCGTGCGCGGAAGCCAACCGTCGGCTGCGGATGCAGCAGATCCGCGAGGGCTGGCACCTGACCGACGAACCGGTCACGACCCCGGATGCTCCGACCGACGAGCAGCGGGAGCTGGTCGAGTACCGGGCCGTCCTGGAGTTCGCGCGCACGTCGGTGGTGATGGCGGCGGAGTGGGAGCAGGTCGCCGAGCTGGACGCGGAGATCGACCAGGTGGACGAGCAGATCACCGCGGCCGGCATCCGCGGCTCGGTCCTCCCCGGGGGCCGAAAGGACGGCACCGACGGGCAGGAGGCGGCTCCGGCGCGGAAGCGGTCGACCAAACGGCGGCAGGACGCACCCGACCTGCCTCGGCTGCCCGTGGCGAACCGCACAATCCCGCACCCGCACATCGGCACCGACGGCCGGGAGCACCGCGACTCGATGTTCCTGACGCTCACCCTCGGCTCGTACGGGCCGATCCACTCGGCGTACCACCGACGCGGACGCGTTCAGCCGTGCGAGTGCGGGGAGCTGCACGGCCAGCATGACCCGCGCCTCGGCACCCCGGTCGACCCCGACTCGTACGACTACCGGGCCGCGGCGCTGGACTGCATCCACTTCGCCAAGGTGCTCGACCGGTTCTGGCAGAACCTGCGCCGCGCCGTCGGCTGGAACGTGCAGTACGCCGGGTCAATCGAGATGCAGAAGCGGTTGGCTCCGCACGGGCACTTCGCGATTCGGGGTGCGCTGCCGCGCAAGCTGGTCCGGCAGGTGGCGGCGGCGACGTATCACCAGGTGTGGTGGCCCGCTCATGATCGGCTCGTGTACGACCCGGACGGCGCTCTGCCGACCTGGGACGCGACCGAGAAGACGTATCGCGACCCGGAAGCCGGGGCAGCGCTGCCGACCTGGGATGAGGCGCTGGACGCAATCGACGACGACCCGGACGCCGAACCGGCGCACGTGGCCCGGCTCGGCACGGTCAACGTCAAGGGCGTCCGCGGCGGCTCGGACAACGCCGAGAAAACGATCCGCTACATCACGAAGTACATCGCCAAAGACATCACCGACGCCGTGTCGCCGGACTCGCGGGCGCAGGAAGACCACATGGCGCGCCTGGCGGCCGAGCTGCAAACCCTGCCGTGCTCGCCGACCTGCCCGAACTGGCTGCTCTACGGCATCCAGCCGAAGAACGCGAAAGCGACCGCGCGGCCGGGGCGGTGCAAGGGCAAGGTGCATCAGCGGCGCACGCTCGGCTTCACCGGTCGGCGCGTCCTGGTCTCCCGGCAGTGGTCGAACAAGACCCTCGCCGACCACCGCGCCGACCGGAAGGCTTGGGTGAAGGCGCTCCTCGCCCTTTCGGCAACCGACGAGCAGGGCCAGGCGGACGACGCTGACGGCCCGGTACTCGACCGGTACGAGTACGCGTTGGCGTCCCGGGACGACCCCGACGTGCCGCCGGCGCACGTCCATTTCCTGCGCAAGATCGCCGAACGCCAGCAGTGGAAGGCGCAGCGCGATGCGGCCATGGAACGGCTGCGACTTCTTTCGGCAACTCCGAACCAAGCGGCATGAGACCTGGGGGAAACAGCGTGTTGATCAAGGATGAGTGGTTGAGCATCGGCCAGATTGCCGCGGAGCTGCGGGTCTCGCGGTCGACGGTCTACTACTGGCGCCAGACCGGTACGGGTCCTCGCGCGACCCGACTCCCGAACGGGGAGTTGCGCATTCGCCGCAGCGTTCTCGACGCCTGGCTCGCGGATCGGGAGGAGGCCGCGTGAACAGCTATGACGTCCAGATCTCCGACGTCTGGAAGCGCAAGGACTCCGGAGGCGTTCGGCGGTCGAGGCCGTACCGGCTGCGGTGGAAGGTCGGCGGCCAACCCTTCGAGCTGTACTACCGGACGAAGGCGCTCGCGAACTCCGACCGCGCCCGCCTGGTCCACGCGGCCAACGCGGGCGAGCCGTTCGACACCGAGACCGGCCGTCCGGTGACCGAAGCGCGCACGCTGAACATGCCGACCTGGTACGAGCACGCTCGCGACTACGTGGCGATGAAGTGGCCGCGCGCGGCTGCGAAGACCCGGCGCTCGATGGTGGAGGCGCTGGTGGTGATCACGCCGGTACTGACGAAGCAGGTGAAGGGCCGCCCGCCGGCCGCGGTGCTCCGCCGCGCGCTCTACCTCTACGGGCTCAACCCGCGGCGCTGGGATGAAGAGGTACCGGCGCCGGAGGCGAAGGCGCTCGACTGGCTGGCCCGGGCATCCCTGCCGCTCGACGCACTGGCCAACGCCGCGACGGCCCGGCGGGCTCTCGACGCGTGTGCGGTCCGGCTCGACGGGAAGGCCGCCGCCGCGACCACGGTCGCCCGGAAACGCGCCGTCTTCTACAACGCGCTCGGGTACGCAGTCGAGCGGGAACAGCTTTCGGCAAACCCGATCGACAAGATCGACTGGAAGGCACCGCAGGTCGCCTCGGCCGTCGACCGGCGCACCGTGGCCAACCCGGATCAGGTGGCGAAGATCCTCGACGGCGTGCGCTCGCTCGGGAAGCCGGGCCTGCGGCTGCTCGCGTTCTACGCCTGCATCTACTACACCGGCGCGCGTCCCTCCGAGGTCGCGTACCTGAAGCGGTCCGACTGCCGGCTTCCGGCAACCGGCTGGGGGAGGGTCACCTACGTCGAGACGCAACCGCGGGCCGGCGGGCACTGGACCGACGACGGCAGTCCGCGCGAGGTACGCGGACTCAAGCACCGACCCCGGAAGGAGACCCGCGAGGTACCGGCACCGCCGGAGCTGGTCGCGCTGCTCCGCGAGCACATCGATCGGGAAGGCGTCGCCGCCGACGGCCGGCTTTTCCGCAGCGCCCGGGGCAACCCGGTCTCGGACAGCGTGTACGACCGGCTGTGGAAGAAGGCCAGGAAGCAAGCGTTTACCGCGGAGCAGGTGGCCTCGCCGCTGGCCCGCCGTCCGTACGACCTGCGGCACGCGGCGGCGTCGCTCTGGCTCAACGCTGGTGTCTCGCCGACCCGCGTCGCCCGTCGGCTCGGGCACAGCGTCGAGGTGCTGCTTCGCGTGTACGCGAACTGCGTAGACGGTGACGAAGAGTTGATGAACCAGCGGATCGGCCAGGCGCTGACCGGCCGGGGCGTCACCGCGGCGCTCGATCAGGCGGCCGAGGGCATCGCGGAGGGCAGGAACCGGGCCGGGGGCACGGCAGGGGCAGACGACCTCGCCGAGGGTGCCTGACGATGCCGTTGATGCAGGTAGGCGGGAGTTTGACGGCCAAGATCACGCGTTGTCTGTAAAACCGTCGGCTACGCCTACACTGGTTCGAATCCAGTACCCGCCACACCAGGGCTTCCAGGCCCCCGGCCAGCGCAAACGCTGGCCGGGGGCCTTTCTCGTGTGTCCGGCCGTGTCCGGCGCCGACCGGCCGTCTACGGCTAGCCGCCCTGAATACGCCCCGAAATTCGTCCGGCGGATCCGACCGGCCCGCGAGCACGAAAAGGCCCCGGGGAACCGCCAGACGGCGACTCCCCGGGGCCTTTATCCCGTTCACGCAGGATCGTGCGTTACCAGGCAGCGTGCACGACACCGTCGCCGCGGCGGACCTGGACCATCCTTCCCGCACTACGCCAGGCGGGGCTGATCGCCCTGGGCGACAAGGGCTACCACGGCATCGGCCCGGAAGTGATCACCCCGTACAAGGGCAAGGGCAAACTGGAGCCGCAGAAGGACGCCAACCGGGCCCACACGCGGCTACGCGGACCTGGAGAACGCGCAAACGCGCAGCTCAAGACCTGGCGAATCCTACGCAAGCTGCGGTGCAGCCCCCATCGCGCGGGCCAGCTCGCCAGACCCATCCATGTCCTCCACAATCACGAACTCACCGCAGGATGAAAAAGGCTCAGTAAGTGGGCCCCGTCTGAACGCCTGGTAACCGTTGGAAGACGATTGGCCGAGGCATTTGGGTCCTGGATTTGTGCTGGCAGCGTCCGTCGCGTGCAGCCATGTGCTCGTCGGAGTGAACGACATAATTCCGCGCAGACACTATGCTCGCGCCGTGGTCTGGCCAGTTGATTGGGACGAGCGTGTTGAGGGGTCTGCGTGCACCATGTGCACGGCGGACCGGCCGGATGAGTCGGATGCAGGCCTAAGAGTCTTCGCTGGTGACTTCACCGATGCTTACCTGGCAAGGCGGGCACTGGTACGTGGCTACGTTGTGGTCGTGTGGCGCGGGCGGCACGTGGTGGAGCCGCATCACCTGACCGCCGATGAGGCTGTCGAGTACAACACGGACGTTCTGCACGTCGGACGGGGCGTCAAGGGCCACTTCCGCCCGTTGAAGATCAACTATCAGACGCTGGGCAACCGAATGCCCCACCTGCATACGCACGTCACGCCTCGCTATCGCGACGACCCGGCGCCCGGGGCGCCGCTTCCGGACGGCCCGAACCGGCCCGTGCCCGAGCGTCAATGGCGTGCGGATGCTCAGGCGCTGCGGCTGCGTCTGGGATTCAAGAACTCCTGAAGCTGGATCGGCCTACGGGGCTGCCGCATCGCTGTTGCAATATTCACCAGTGCATAGCGTCGTAGCGTGCTGGTAGCGCGGCGACGTTCGGTGCCTTGGCTGGCCGTACCCAATCAACTCCTTAGCCTGGGCGTCGCTGCCCAAAATGGAGGGGCGGCGTCGACTCGACCAGGTACGGCTCTGCGGATGCCCACGACCGGAGCAGTACCCGTGCCCGGCACGGCGTATCGCCGAGGCGTAGTTGACGTTGAGCCTGTATGGGCACCGGATCACCACGGCGTGGGGCCTGTGATGCGAACCGCGGCAGATGCTCGCAATCATCCGCTTGGTCCGGCGATGACCTTGGCCGTCGAGGTTCGGGACGGCATGGGGTCGCTGCCGACTCGCCGAGCATCGTGCTCGCGTGCGGGTCGGCTTCGACGTGATCCGGGCCGGCGGCCATCTGGCGGCCGGCCCGAGAAGATTCTTGCGGCCTGGCGGGTGGCGCCGGCCACCGCTCTGACGGCGACCGCGGTTGTGCAACGGCTGCTGTTCGTCGCGCGGGAGAACCGGTCGAGCTGCCGGCACTTCTGTATGGACGCCGGGCTCTATTCGGTCGCGGAGCCGGCCAGTGCATCGGCCGTGCGCTGTTCCCATTCGCCTGCGTTGTCGACGACGAAGCAGAACTCGTTTCCCTCGGGGTCGAGCATGACGACATACCCGTCCCCGCCGTCGTCGAGCCGTCGGCGTCCGGCCGTGTGGGCGCCGAGCGCGGTCGCACGAGCGATGGCTTCGACGGCATCCGGTACTTGGATGTCGAGATGCAGGCGGTTCTTCACCTGTTTCGGCTCCGGAACCTGTTGGAACGAGAGACGTAGAGGCTCGGCGGCGACCACGGCGAGGCGATCGCTGAGGACGCCCCGGCGACAGCGGAGCAGGTCGGCCCAGAACTGGGAGAGATCCGCTGGTCGGAGACAGTCGATCATGATCTCTTGGATGATCATTCGCATATCGGACACGTTAGTGCGTTACGTCTCCGACTTCGGACCGGACCGTGGGCTCCGGCGTCGAGCATTCGGCGCCATGCCACCGCCGAACGCCTGAACGCCAGCGCTGCAACGGCATGCCGGCGCAACGACATGAGCGCTGCAGCGGCATAGCGTGGACACGTCGTGGTCGGGCCGTTGAGACGGTGTATCGGGGCGGGCGATGTATCGTCGGCGCCGTGTTGGTGTGGGAGCGGCCGGAGCCGCCGGACCGACCGATCCCGGCGCCGCTGAGCCGGGAGCGGATCGTCCGGGCGGCGATCCGGCTGGCGGACGCGGACGGGCTGGCGGCGGTTTCGCTGCGCAAGGTGGCCGCGGCGCTGGAGGTCGGGCCGATGCGGCTGTACGGCTACCTCGACACCAAGGACGAGCTGCTCGATCTGATGGTCGACGAGATCTACGCGGAGATTCGGCCGGTCGGGGACGGGTGGCGCCAGGTGTTGCACTCCCTGGCCGGCGCCACCCGGCAGGCCGTTCACCGGCACGAGTGGCTCGCCGACCTGATCGGCGGCCGGCCCGCGCTCGGGCCGTACGCGCTGGCCAGGGGAGAGGCGGTGGTGGCCGCGATGGACGGCGTCGACGTCGACCTGGTGATGCCGGTGGTCGGCGCTGTCGACGCGTACGTGATCGGTGTGGTGCGGCGCGAGATCGCCGAGCGGCGCGCCGAACGGGCCAGTGGCATGGACCAGCGGGAGTGGCAGCGGGCGTACGGGCCCTATCTGGAGCGAACGTTCGCCACCGGTCGGTTCCCCGCCCTCGCCACCGTCGTCCGCGACGCCACCCACCTGGACGCCGACGAGACTTTCCGGTTGGGCCTCGATTTCCTGCTCGATGGCATCGAGGCGCACCTCGAGCGCTGACGCCCGGGCCGATCGCCGAGCGTCCAGCCCGGGCCGGTCGCCGAGTGCCCAGCCCGGGCCAGTCGCCGAGTGTCCAGCCCGAGCCGATCGCCGGCCGCCCACTCCGGGCCGGTTACGCGGGAGAGGGGTCAGCGGGGCCGAGGATGCAGAACTCGTGGCCTTCCGGGTCGGCGAGGACCCGCCAGGTGACCTCGCCCTGGCCCACGTCGGCGGGCGTCGCCCCGAGCGCTTCGACCCGGGCCACCTCCGCGGCGAACCCCGAAACGGGGCGCGGCACCAGGTCGAGGTGGGCGCGGTGCCACCGGCTCGGCAGGTGCGGCGTACGGGCGAGTTCCAGGTACGGGCCGATACCTTCGGCGGCGCGCAGCAGCGCGTGCTCGTCGGTCACGCCGTGCCGGGTCCAGCCCAGCACGTCGGTCCAGAATCGGGTCATGGCGCCGGGGTCGGTGCAGTCGACGACGATCGCGGCGATCGGTCCGGTGTCCCGGTAGTCCTCCCGCGGTTCCCGAACGCAGAACTGGTTGCCCTCCGGGTCGGCGAGTACCGGCCACGAGACGGCTGCCTCGACCGGGGTCGCGCCGAGGTCGCGCAGCCGCTCGACCAGCTCCGCCTGGTGCGCTGCGGAGGTGGTGGCGAGTTCGAGGTGCGTGCGGTACCGCACCGTTTCGGGGTCCGGTACGGCGATGAAGTCCAGGGAGCTCGTGGCGGCGGACGGCCAGTCGGTGCCGGCGGGCAACGCGCTGGCCGCGCCCGGCTCCTCGCTGGAGAACTCCCAGCCGAGGGCCGCCGCCCAGAACCGGCCCAGCGCTGCTTCGTCCCGCGCCTTGAGGTTCACCTGACCGAGTTGCAACGCCATGCCGCCGACCCTAGCCGCGGCCGGACGGGCGGCGTCGACCGAGTCGCAGCGGCGCTGGGCTCGCCGCTCAGCGCCGCCGTGGTGGGCTACGGCTTGGGGCCGTACAGGCGGGCGATCTTCTCCGAACCGGTCCAGCGGCTGTAGGTGGGTTCCTGCGGCCAGCCGTCGGGGGAGTCCTGCCATTCCTCCCGCCGCCCGTACGGGAGCAGGTCGATCAGCGGGAATGTGTGGGTCAGCTGCTCGGTACCGCGGCCGTTGGTGTGCCAGGTGCGGTAGACGGTGTCGCCGTCCCGGAGGAACACGTTGACCGCGAACCCGCCGCCGGGCGGGGCGTCGACGTCGGCGCCGAAGGAGCTGTTCGCGGTCGAGTACCAGGTCATCTTGTTGCCGACCCGCTTCTTGTACGCGAGTGCCGCACCGATCGGCCCCTGCGTGACGATGACGAACCGTGCGTCGTACTCCTCGAGGAACTCCAGCCGGGTGTACTGCGAGGTGAACCCGGTGCAGCCCGGGCACTGCCATTCCTCGTCCGGGAACCACATGTGGTTGTAGACGATCAGTTGCGACTTGCCGTCGAACACGTCGGCCAGCCGGACCGGCCCCTCCTCGCCCTCCAGGGTGTACTCCGGCAGCTCGACCATCGGCAGCCGGCGGCGCTGCGCGGCGATCGCGTCGAGCTCCCGGGTCGCCGACTTCTCCCGTACCCGCAGTGCGTCGAGCTCGCGGCGCCAGGCCTCGGCGTCGACGACCGGCGGTAGTGCAGTGGTGCCCATGGGGGCCTCCCGCGTGAGACGTCTGATGATCCGTACGGGTAGACGCACCGCACCCGCCCAACTCATCGGTGCCCTCGCACCCGTCTCGGCACGCATTCGCCGCAGCACGGCGGCGGTCCGGCCGTGGACCAGCGGTCCGGCCGGGGCCAGCGGCCGCCGGCGGCGGCCCCGTCGACCGGCTATCCGCGCCATCGGGCGAGGATCGCGGCCGCGTCGTACCTGACCCGATCCGGCTGGTTGAACCGCAGGAAGTCGCGGACCGCCCGATTGTCCGTCTGCTCGCCGAAGTCCTGCCCGGACACCAGATCGGGTGGTACCAGGTAGTGGTACCCGCGCTCGGCCGCACCGAGCACCGCGTACAGCACGCAGCAGACCAGCTCGACGCCGCAGATCACCAACCCGTCGATGTCGTACCGATCCAGAAGGTCGGTGAACTCGCAGCTCTGCCAGCAGTCGAACCGGTCCTTGACGACCACCGTCGCGCCCGGCACGGGGTCGAGGAACAGCTCCGCTCCCCAGGAGCCGGCCGCGCACAGCCCGTCCGCGCGCTCCCACCGTCGTTGGCGCGGCGTGAGCCGATCGAGGTCGAGTACCTGCCGCGTGTACACCACCCGGGCGCCCAGCTCACCGGCCCGGCGGGCGAAGGTGTCCGCCCGCCGGGCCGCCTGCGCGTTGCGGGTGTTGCCGGGTGGTCGACCCGTACTGGCGTCGGGATGGCAGAAGTCGTTCTGGAAGTCCACCAGTACCACCGCCACCCGCTGCGGCTCCAGCTCGAAGAACCCGTCCACCGGCCCCGACCCGTCCATCCACGTAGTGTCGCGACGGGGTGGCCCGGCCGCGACCGGAAACGGCGCGAGACCGGCCTCGCCGCGGCACGGGTTCGGAGACGGACCGTGGTGACGTACTTGCGGAACGAATATTCGCCCGGCTGAAACGTCTGTGCCTGGTTTTCGGAAGGAAAGTTTAGAGGGCCCCTCGACCGGTCGCCGTGCCCGACATCCTTCCCGACAAAACGGTTGTTAAGGCGACGATCTGTGCGTGGACTCGGGTCGAAGCGCGCCCATACCCCTTCTACTCGCACCCCGGTAGCGGCTAACATCAGCTGGAGGCTGCGCCAGCAGTCGCACTCCCCCGCCTCGTTTGACAGGAGACACCGCGATGCGTATGCATGTTGCCTCAGCGCACCGTACCGATTACGGCTGGAACATCCTCGGTCGCTGAATTCGTCACGGATTGCTTAACTCGGCTGGTGCTGGAGTGCGAGCCGGGAAGGTGAGCGGATGGGCTCACTGACGAGCATCTCGGGCCGCCGGGCGCTCTACTCGTGGGCGTTCACGGTCGGCCTCCTCGTCGCAGCATTTGGGCTCACCGTGGTCAACCCGAGGGTCCACGGTTTCACCGTGGGCCCTGTTGGGTTGTTCGTGGTGCTCGCCGGTGGCCTGCTGCTGAGTCAGGCCGCCAAGCTGCACATCGAGATCGGTCGGCAGAACATCACGGTGTCGCCGATCGAGATCCCGTTCCTGATCGCACTGTTCGTGCTGCCGCCCGTGGGCGTGCTGGTCGCGCGCCTGATCGCCGGGGTCATCGTGTACCTCTGGCTCAGCAAGGACAGCACCAAGTACGTCTTCAACGTCGCGCTCTTCGCCGCCAGTACCGCGGTGGCGAACCTGATCGTCGCCGCGTTCGGGCCGCTGCAGATCTCGCAGCCACGAAGTTGGCTCGTTGGCCTCGCTGCCGTCTTGGCGCTCGAGATCTTCGCGTACCTGTGCGTCGCCGCCGTCGTGGGCATCATGCAGGGCTCGGTGTCGCCGGGCGACCTGCTGCGTAACGCCTCGTCACTTCTGTTCGGTGAGGCCGCGGCCGTGATCGGCCTGATCATGTTGCTCGCCATCCAGGTGACGCTGTGGGCCCTGGTTCCCCTCGCCGCGTTGGCGCTGATCGTCGCGTACGGGTTCCGGATGTACGCGCGGTTCATCAGCGAACACCAGAAGCTCGACGAGATGTACGAGTTGACCCGGGCGGTGCGGCAGGCGGCATCCGAGGGCGAACTGGCGGACATCCTGCTCAGCCGGGTTCGCGGAATGCTACGGGCCGAGTACGCGACGCTCTGGCTGCCCGCCTCCGGCCGGTACCCGGAGGTGCTGCTGACCGCGAAGGAGGGCGTCCGCGGCCTGCTCGACCGGGCTCCGGCGCCGGCCGACCTGCGGCGCGAGGCGTTCGCCGAGGGCGGCACGGTCGTGGTCGGGCCGAAGCTCGGCGACGACGCGCGGCGCGCGCAGCTGCTGGACAGCCGGACCAAGGACGTCATCATCGTGCCGCTGCGATCCGGCAGCGCGACCGTCGGCACGGTCGAGTGCGTGAACCGGCTGGGCGATGTGCACCAGTTCGGCCCGGCGGACGTGAACCAGATGGAGGCGATCGCCTCGCAGACCGCCGCCGCGGTGGAGAACGCCCGGCTGGTGGAGCGGCTGCGGTTCGACGCGTACCACGACGCGCTGACCGGGCTGCCCAACCGGCACCGCATGATCACCGCGATCGAGGAAGCGGTGAAGGTACGCGCGCCGGGCGAGGTGGTCAGCGTCCTGGTCTTCGACGTGGACGGGCTGCGCGACGTGAACGACTCGCTCGGCCACGGCGCCGGCGACCAGCTGCTCGCCGAGGTCGGCAAGCGGCTGCAGTCGGCGGCGCCGGCCGGTTCGCTGGTGTCCCGGGTGGGCGGCGACGAGTTCGCGCTGCTGGTCCGGATGCTGGGGATCGACGACGCCGTCGCGCTGGCCCGTGAGCTGCGCACCGCGCTGCAGGAACCGATGCCGTTCGGCAACGCCCGGCTCGACGTGGACACCGCGGTCGGCCTGGCCATCCATCCCGATCACGGCAGCGAGCCGGAGGTGCTGCTGCAGCGCGCCGACCTCGCCAACCTGGCCGCCAAGGGCACCCAGGCCGCGGTCCAGGTGTTCAACCTCGGGCTGGAGTCGAGCAGCGTCCGCCGGCTCGGCCTGGCCGGCGACCTGCGTCGCGCGATCGACGCGGCCGAGCTGGAGGTGCACTTCCAGCCCAAGATCGCGATCGGGCGGCGCGAGCTGATCGGCGTGGAGTGCCTGGCCCGGTGGAAGCACGCGACGCACGGCTGGGTCTCGCCGAGCGACTTCGTCGCCGTCGCCGAGCACACCGGCCAGCTGGGCCGGCTGACCGACCTGGTGCTGCGCGAAGGGATGCGTCGCTGCCGGGAATGGGTCGACACGGGGCACCCGCTCACCGTCGCGGTCAACCTCTCGCCCCGCACGCTGGTCGACCCGGTGTTCCCCAGCTACCTGCAGGAACTGCTCACCGAGTACGACGTGCCGCCGGAGCTGCTGACACTGGAGATCACCGAGGACCGGAACTTCAGCGATACCGACCGGCCGCTGCCCACGCTGCGCCGGCTGCGGGACACCGGGGTCCGGCTGTCGGTCGACGACTTCGGCACCGGCTACTCGTCCCTGTCGTACCTGCGCCGGCTGCCGGTGCAGGAGGTCAAGATCGACCGGACGTTCGTGCAGGGGATGGCCACCGACGACGGCGACTACGCGATCGTCCGGGCGGTCGTCGACCTGGCCCGCCACTTCGGCCTCGAGGTGGTCGCCGAGGGGGTGGAGAGCGAGCTCGCGCTCAGCCAGCTGGAGGAGATGGGCTGCGACATCGGCCAGGGGTTCTACTTCTCCCGTCCGCTGTCGTACGAGCGGTTGGTGGCCTGGCTCGCGGCCCGCACCGAGCTGGCCGAGTCCGCCGGTGACAGCAGCCGCCGGCTGCGCGTGGTCACCTGACCCGGCCCTCCGGGCAGGCAGGGGATCCGATTTTGGGCCGCCGAACCCACCGTGTACCCTTACCCAGGCACCTCCCCGCAAGGGGATGCGCGCCCCTTTAGCTCAGTCGGCAGAGCGTCTCCATGGTAAGGAGAAGGTCTACGGTTCGATTCCGTAAAGGGGCTCGACATCCGGGTTTCCTGTGCCCGCCGAGAGCGCGGGCCGGGATGTCTCGCTGATGCCAGCCTGGGGGGCGACCCCCGGATCCCCGAATGTCAGGGGCTTCGCCCCCGAACCCCCGCCGGCCATGTTGCCGGCGAGCCGGGTTCGCGGCGGGCGCCTGGTCAGGCGGGCTCAAGGTTCGGCCCGACGCAGGTGATCGGCTTGCCTGGAGTCTGGTTTGCGGCGGTGTAGCTCAGTTGGCAGAGCAAGCGGCTCATAATCGCTGTGTCGCCGGTTCGAGTCCGGCCACCGCTACGAGACGTCGCCGATTTGGCGATGTATCTTTGTCCGGGCGCTTCCCTGAGCGCCTGACGACGGCCGTTCGTGGCCGTCGAGACAGCACCGACGAGAAAGGCACTCCGCCGTGGCCAAGGCGACCGATGTACGTCCGAAGATCACGATGGCGTGCGTGGAGTGCAAGGAGCGCAACTACATCACGCGCAAGAACCGCCGCAACGACCCGGACCGCATGGAGCTGAAGAAGTTCTGCCCGCGTTGCGGCAAGCACACCGCGCACCGCGAGACCCGCTGACCCGACGCCGCGCAGCCCAGCGGCTGCCGGCCGGCAGGTTCGCGCAACAGCACGTCACGACCGGCGCCCTCGGGCCGCCGGTCGTTTCGTGTCCGCCGCCACTTCGCTCGCGTGTTCCGGCCGGGTCGCCGGGACACCACATCCGACGGGGAGCAACGATGCCGCTGGACAGCTCGTTCGTGGGCCGCAGCTACCCGCCCACCCCGGCGTACGAGGTGGGGCGGGAGAAGATCCGCGAGTTCGCCGCGGCGCTGGGCGACGACAACCCGGCCTACCGGTACCGGGATGCCGCCCGGGCACTCGGCCACCCGGACGTGATCGCGCCGCCGACGTTCGCCATCGCGTTCACCTGGCCGGCGAGCCAGCAGCTGATCCACGACCCGGAACTGGGGCTCGACTTCGGCCGGGCCGTGCACGGAGACCAGAAGTTCACCTACCACCGGCCGATCCACGCCGGTGATCGCTTGCGCAGCACGGTGATCGTCGAGAACATCCGTGCGGTGGCCGGCAATGACATGATCACCACGCGGATCGAAGTGACCGACGAGGCCGGCGAGCCGGTCGTGACTACCTGGTCCATGCTCGTGGTCCGGGCTGCGGAGGTGTCGGGATGATCGCGTTCGACGAGGCCCCGGTCGGTACCGAGTTGCCGGTCCGAACGTTTCGGGTGACCCGTACCGATCTGGTGCGGTACGCCGGCGCGTCCGGCGACTTCAACCTGATCCACTGGAACGAGCGCACCGCCACCGCGGTCGGGCTGCCGGACGTCATCGCACACGGCATGTACACGATGGGGTTGGCCGGCCGGGCGGTCACCGACTGGCTGGGGGACCCCGGCGCGCTGGTCGACTTCGGGGTGCGGTTCAGCCGCCCGGTCGTGGTGCCGGACACCGACGACGGTACCGAGGTCCAGGTGGGCGGGGTGGTCAAGCGGGCCCTCGACGACCGCCAGGTGGTGATCGAGCTGACCGTCACCAGCGACGGCGTCAAGGTTCTCGGGCAGGCCCGGGCCACGGTCCGGCTGAGCTGACGAACGGGGCCGGCGAGCCGGCCGTGCGGCGCGGGTGGGGTGCCGGTTGGGAGATTGGGGTGGCAACCCGTACACTGGTCCGCCGGGGGTGCCGGTGCCTGCGGTGCGTGTCACCGAGCGTGCCAACACCCCCGCTGCGTGACGTGCCGCGACAGCGTCGGGTCACGAAGGGGCGTGGCGCAATTGGCAGCGCAGCGGTCTCCAAAACCGCAGGTTGCAGGTTCGAATCCTGTCGCCCCTGCGCCGAGTACGTCCCGGCCGGATCCGGTCGGGTGGGCAGGCGTGGCAGCGCGTTGGTCCGCCGTCGCGCTGTCCCGACAATCCGGCGCGGATCCCGTCACGGGGTTGGCTCGGGAGCACGAATAGGCCAGGATCGAATGGCCCAGGACGTGGCTGGGATCGTGTTGGCATAGGACCTGAGAGGGCTGAAGTGGCCGAGAGGAAGCGACGCGGGGGCGACGCCGACGGCGGATCCGCCGACGACGAGGTCCGCGACAGCCTCGATGAGGCCGCCGCCGAAGAGACCCTCGAAGACGACATCGCGGACGAGTCGGACTCCAACGACGAGGGTTCCGCGAGCGACGAGGGCACGGCGAGCTCCGGGGCCAAGCGGTCCACCCGAGCCAAGAGCGCCGCCGGCAAGCGGGACGGCAAGAGCTCCGGCACCACCGCGGTGCGCAGCAAGAGCTCGAAGGCCGGCTCCGGCAAGTCCGGTGACAAGAAGAACGACAAGTCGAAGAAGGACAAGACCGACGGACGGCCGCGTGGTCTGGGGCGGCTTACCCGGTTCGTTCGTGAGGTCGTCGCCGAGCTACGTAAGGTGATCTGGCCGACCCGCAAGGAGCTGGTCACCTACGCGGTCGTGGTGATCATCTTCGTTGCGGTGATCCTGGCGATCGTGGGGCTGCTCGACCTTGGGTTCTCCAAGGCGGCGCTGTGGGTCTTCGGCGGCGGTAAGAATAACCAGTAGACGAAGCCCGCGGGGCCTGAGCGCCGCGTTCGCATCTCGGGTTGGCCGGCAACGCGGGCCGGCCCGTGATCCACATTGGAAGTGAGCAAGCGTGTCTGAGTTCGACGAGACCGGCCGGCCGACCGACGAGCAGGAGTCCTCGCCGGCGGCTGAGGCTGCCGCCACGACCGGTGGCGCGGCCGGGGACGGCGCCGCCGAGCAGGCCGGTACCGGTGCCGTGGCCACCGCCGTCGAGCCGGCGGCCGAGCCGACCGCCTCCGACCCGGCCGATGCCGAGCAGTCGGCCGACGCCGAGCAGGCGACCGACACCGTGTCGACCGACACCGAGGCGCCGGCCGACACCGACCTGGCCGAGTCCGAGCAGGCCGCCGACGAGCCCGCCACCGAGGAAGAGGCCGCCGAGGTCGACCCGGTGACCGAGCTGCGGCAGGCGCTGCGGCACGCGCCCGGCTACTGGTACGTCGTGCACTCCTACGCCGGGTACGAGAACAAGGTCAAGACCAACCTGGAGAGTCGGATCCAGAGCCTGGACATGGAGGACTACATCTTCCAGGTCGAGGTGCCGACCCGGGAAGAGGTCGAGGTCAAGAACGGCAAGCGGCAGAACGTCCAGAGCAAGGTCTTCCCCGGCTACATCCTGGTCCGGATGGACCTGATCCCGGAGTCGTACTCCTGCGTGCGGAACACGCCGGGTGTGACCGGGTTCGTCGGCGCCACCGACCGGGCCGACAACCCGTCGCCGCTCACCCTCGACGAGGTCATCAAGTGGCTCGCGCCGGGGGTCAAGGAGGAGAAGGCCGAGGCCGCTGCCGGCGCCGGTGCCAAGCCCGAGATCAAGGTCGACTTCGAGGTCGGCGACTCGGTCACGGTCATCGACGGCGCGTTCGCCTCGCTGCCGGCCAGCATCTCGGAGATCAACGCCGACCAGCAGAAGCTCAAGGTGCTGGTGTCGATCTTCGGCCGGGAGACCCCGGTGGAGCTCAACTTCAACCAGGTCTCCAAGATCTAGCGACAACCGAAGACGTCCGGCGCCCGGGGGCAGGCCCGGGTGCCGGTGTGTGGAAAACAAACCAGCGCCGCCGAGGACACGTCCGTGGCCGAGGCGGCCCAGTCCCGGGCCGGCCGGCAGCCGGTGCGGGGCGTGTAGGAGAAAGCCCAGGGTCATGCCTCCCAAGAAGAAGCTCGTCACCACGTTCAAGCTCGAACTGCCCGGTGGCCAGGCGACGCCGGCTCCGCCGGTGGGTCCGGCGCTCGGTCAGCATGGCGTGAACATCATGGAGTTCTGCAAGGCGTACAACGCGCAGACCGAGTCGCAGCGGGGCGAGATCGTCCCCGCCGAGATCAGCGTGTACGAGGACCGCTCGTTCACGTTCGTTCTGAAGACCCCGCCGGCGGCCAAGCTGCTGCTGAAGGCGGCCGGGGTGGCCAAGGGCTCCGGTGAGCCGCACAAGGACAAGGTCGGTACGGTCAGCCAGGCCCAGGTCCGCGAGATCGCGGAGCGCAAGATGGCCGACCTGAACGCGAACGACCTCGACCAGGCGTCGAAGATCATCGCCGGTACCGCCCGTTCGATGGGCATCACGGTCCAGGACTGAGAGCCCACCACCCAGTACGACCGTGGGAGGGGCAGGCGCTGCCCCGCACCACGCACCACACCACTCGTGGAGGAACACCAATGGCGCAGCACGGCAAGCAGTACCGCAAGGCATCCGAGACGGTCGACGGCGACAACCTGTACAGCCCGCTCGACGCGATGCAGCTTGCGAAGGACACCTCGAAGACCAAGTTCGACGCCACCGTCGAGGTCGCGATGCGACTCGGCGTCGACCCGCGTAAGGCCGACCAGATGGTGCGCGGCACCGTCAACCTGCCGCACGGTACCGGTAAGACCGCCCGTGTGATCGTCTTCGCCACCGGCGACAAGGCCACCGAGGCCATCGCCGCCGGCGCCGACGAGGTCGGTTCGGACGAGCTGATCGCCCGCATCCAGGGCGGCTGGCTCGACTTCGACGCGGCGATCGCGACGCCCGACCAGATGGCCAAGGTCGGCCGGATCGCGCGGATCCTGGGCCCGCGCGGTCTGATGCCGAACCCGAAGACCGGCACCGTCACCATGGACGTGACGAAGGCGGTCGCGGACATCAAGGGCGGCAAGATCGCCTTCCGGGTCGACAAGCACTCGAACCTGCACCTGATCATCGGCAAGGCCAGCTTCGACCAGCGTCAGCTGGTGGAGAACTACGCGGCCGCGCTGGACGAGGTGCTGCGGGCGAAGCCCGCATCGGCCAAGGGCAAGTACCTGAAGAAGATCACCGTCTCCACCACGATGGGGCCGGGCATTCCGGTGGACACCAACCGGACCCGCAACCTCACCGAGGACGAGGTCGACGCCTGATCCTCAACGGTACTCGTGGGCGGGGCGTGCCGAGCTTTCGGCGCGCCCCGCTGCCGTGTCCGGCGCTGCACACCCGGCGCGCCCCGCTGCTGTTGTCCAGCGCGGCCCGGCCGGCCGGGTGTGGCGTCGCCTACTCCGGTTGGCCGGGGTGCGGCGGCGTCGAGTAAGCTGAACAGGCTTTACCGAAGACCGCTGGTCACCGCGCCGAGTGCGCGGTCGAAGGCTCCGCTCGCCGCGGACGGCCCGCGCAGGGAAGACGGACGCGATCCAACACCACAGGTCATCCAGGCTCCCGGATGACGTCGGTGCCGGTGATCCGATCTGGTGGGCGGCACGCGCCACGTGGCGTCGGCCGGAGCCGGAGACACGGACACCGAGCTGGTTCCTCGCCCCGTGCGCCCTGCGCCGGGGCGTTTTTCGTGCCTGCGGGTCTTCGACGAGACCGGCCCGAGCATGCACGAGAGGAGGGACATGGCGGACACACATGGCCGGACCAAGCCAGTACGCGAGGACAAGGCCGCTGCGGTCAACGAGATCGCGGACCGGTTCCGGGCCGCTTCGGCGACCGTGATCACCGAGTACCGCGGGCTGAGCGTTTCGCAGATCACCGAGCTGCGGCGCGCCCTGGGCGGGGACACGCACTACCGCGTCGCGAAGAACACGCTGGTGAAGATCGCGGCGACGGAGGCCGGCGTCGACGGTCTCGACGCACTGTTCGTCGGCCCGACGGCGGTCACGTTCGTCAACGGCGACGTGGTCGACGCGGCCAAGGGGCTGCGTAACTTCGCGAAGGACAACCCCGCGCTGGTCATCAAGGGCGGCGTCTTCGAGGGCAAGGCCCTCACCACGGACGACGTCAACAAGCTGGCCGACCTGGAGTCCCGCGAGGTGCTCCTCGCCAAGCTGGCTGGTGCCATGAAGGGCAACCTGTCGAAGGCCGCGAGCCTGTTCCAGGCTCCGCTGGCGCAGACGGCACGGCTCGCCCAGGCGCTGGCCGACAAGCAGTCCGGCAGCGAGGCTGCCTGACGGCCGTACGGCCGTCGCCATGTTCGAGGAACTCGCCGCGATTCGCTTGCGGCAGGCCTAAACCGCCGCGAGTGGTTCGCGACGACAGACATAACCGCGAGGTAGTCGCGGGGTAGGAAAGGAAACCGCCACCATGGCGAAGCTCAGCACCGAAGAGCTGCTCGACGCGTTCAAGGAAATGACGCTGATCGAGCTGTCCGAGTTCGTGAAGCAGTTCGAGGAGACCTTCGAGGTCACCGCGGCTGCTCCGGTCGCCGTCGCGGCCGCCGCCGGCCCGGCCGCTGCGGCCGAGGCCGCCGTCGAGCAGGACGAGTTCGACGTCATCCTCGACTCGGCCGGCGACAAGAAGATCCAGGTCATCAAGGAGGTGCGCGCGCTCACCAGCCTGGGCCTGAAGGAGGCCAAGGACGTGGTCGAGGGCGCCCCGAAGGCGATCCTGGAGAAGGTCACCAAGGAGGCCGCGGAGAAGGCCAAGGAGCAGCTCGAGGCTGCCGGCGGCAAGGTGACCCTGAAGTAAGGGCCCGCACCGCGGTTCCACAGCGGCGAGCACGCCGCGAGTTCGAAGGGCGGCCGTCCCCACGGGGGCGGCCGCCCTTTGCCGCCTCCGAGTACGGGTGCCGGCCGGGTGCGCTCCTCCGGAGCCGGCGCCGGCCACCGGGGGAGCGTGGGGCAGATGCGTGACGTGGCTCAGGTCACGTAACGTTGTGGGGCAAGCCGGGCACTCTCGTCACGCTCGATCTGTCCGAAAGCTACGGAGAGCTACGAAAGATCGCGACTGGTGCGCTAGGTCGAGAGAATCCTGACGTACGGCTCGACTTAGACGTTACTCGGAAGTTAACTTGTTCGCGTCACTACCGGCTCCGCGGCCTCCCGGGCACCGGCGGATCGCCGGGGCCGGGCCACATCGAGGCTGCGCCGGCCGTACCACGGCCGCAGCGGTGACCACGTCGGGAGGGAAGTACGCGTGGGCGTCGAGGTGCAGATCGACGGGCTGACGAAGTCCTTCGGTCGGCAGAACATCTGGGCGGACGTCAGCTTCACCCTGCCCGAGGGTGAGATCTCCGTGCTGCTCGGCCCCTCGGGTACCGGTAAGTCGGTGTTCCTGAAGACGCTCGTCGGGCTGTTGCGGCCGGATCGCGGGCACATCTGGATCGAGGGCAAGGACCTGCCCGAGCTGTCCGAGCGCGAGCTGTACGAGGTGCGCAAGCTGTTCGGCGTGCTGTTCCAGGACGGCGCGCTGTTCGGCTCGATGAACCTGTACGACAACGTCGCGTTCCCGCTGCGCGAGCACACCCGCAAGTCCGAGTCCGCGGTGCGCGACATCGTGATGGAGAAGCTCGACCTGGTCGGGCTCGCCGGCGACGAGCGGAAGCTGCCGGGCGAGATCTCCGGCGGGATGCGCAAGCGGGCCGGGCTGGCCCGGGCGCTGGTGCTGGAGCCGGAGATCATCCTGTTCGACGAGCCCGACTCGGGCCTCGACCCGGTGCGCACCACGCTGCTCAACCACCTGATCGTCGATCTCAACCAGCAGACCGGTGCGACGTTTCTGATCGTCACGCACGACATCAACACCGCGCGGACGGTGCCGGACAACATCGGCCTGATCTACCGCCGGCACCTGGCCATGTTCGGCCCGCGGGAGATGCTGCTGTCCAGTGAGGAGCCGGTGGTCCGGCAGTTCCTGAACGCGCAGCGGCACGGCCCGATCGGGATGGCCGAGGAGAAGGACGCGAGCGAGCTGGAGGCCGAGGCCGCGGCCGGCATCGAGCTGCCGATGCTGCCGCCGATCCCGCTGCAGATGCAGCCGACCGACGGCCGGCCGCGCTCCGCGGAGCGCATCCCGGGCGAGTGGTGCCGGGTCAACGGGGTGATCCCGCCGGTCGGTTCGTTCGCGCTGGACCAGCCGACGGTGCCCGCCCAGAGCGGCGTGAGCGAGTGGGCCGGGCCGGAGCACGTCGACCCGCACGCAGACACCGTCGTCATCGAACGGAGGGACGGCGGTGCCTGAGTGCAACACCGACGTCGGATCCGGGGGTGAGCGGTGAGCAACCCGGTCTCCGGCGCCCTGCGGCAGTCCGGTTCGTTCTTCGCGTACTGCCTGGACTGCCTGCTCGCGATCCCGCGCCGGCCGTTCCAGCTGCGCGAGATGATCCAGCAGGCCTGGTTCGTCTCCAGCGTGTCGATCCTGCCGACGGCGCTGGTGGCGATCCCGTTCGGTGCGGTGATCTCGCTCCAGCTCGGCACCCTGACCAGCCAGCTCGGCGCCCAGTCGTACACCGGAGCGGCGAGCGTGCTCGCGGTGGTCCGGGAGGCCGGGCCGATCGTGACGGCGCTGCTGATCGCCGGGGCGGGTGGTTCGGCGATCTGCGCGGATCTCGGCGCCCGGAAGATCCGGGAAGAGCTGGACGCGATGGAGGTGCTGGGCATCGACCCGGTGCAGCGGCTGGTGGTGCCCCGGATCATCGCCTGCATGATCGTCGCGCTGCTGCTCAACGGCCTGGTCAGCGTCGTCGGCGTGGCCGGTGGGTACTTCTTCAACGTGGTGCTGCAGGGCGGTACCCCGGGGGCCTACCTGGCGAGTTTCCAGGCGCTGGGGCAGATCCAGGACCTGATCGCCGGTGAGTTCAAGGCGGTGGTGTTCGGCGCGATGGCGGCGCTGATCGCCTGCTACAAGGGGATGACGGCGAAGGGCGGGCCGAAGGGCGTCGGCGACGCGGTCAACCAGAGCGTGGTCATCAGCTTCATGCTGCTGTTCGCGGTGAACTTCGTGATGACCTCGATCTACTTCCAGATCGTTCCGCAGAAGGGCACCTGATGGCGCCGCTGGGAGAGGGCCGTGCCGCAGGCGCGTGGTCCGGCATTGCCCGAAAGCCGCTGGGGTTCCTGGACGACCTCGGCGGCCAGATGTCGTTCTACCTGCGCGCGTTCGCGTGGGCACCGCGCACCGTCCGGCGGTACAAGCGGGAGGTGCTGCGGCTGCTGGCGGAGGTGTCGTTCGGTTCCGGCGCGCTCGCGGTCATCGGCGGCACCGTCGGGGTGATCGTCGCGATGACGTTCTTCACCGGGACGGAAGTCGGCCTGCAGGGGTACGAGGCGCTCAACCAGATCGGTTCGTCCGCGTTCACCGGCTTCATCTCCGCGTACTTCAACACCCGGGAGATCTCGCCGCTGGTGGCCGGGATCGCCCTGTCGGCGACGGTCGGCTGCGGTTTCACCGCGCAGCTGGGCGCGATGCGGATCAACGAGGAGGTGGACGCGCTCGAGGTGATGGGGCTGCCGTCGCTGCCGTTCCTCGTCACCACCCGGATGATCGCCGGCCTGATCGCGGTGATCCCGCTGTACGTGATCGGGCTGCTGGCGAGCTATCTCGCCACCCGCGAGATGGTCACGCTCTACTTCGGACAGTCGTCCGGCACCTACGACTACTACTTCCACCTGTTCCTACCGCCCGAGGATGTGCTGTGGTCGTTCGGCAAGGTGCTGGTGTTCAGCATCATCGTGGTGCTGATCCACTGCTACCACGGGTACAACGCGTCCGGCGGCCCGGCCGGCGTCGGGATGGCGGTGGGCCGCGCGGTGCGGTCCTCGCTGGTGGCGATCAACGTGGTCGACTTCTTCCTCAGCCTGGCGATCTGGGGCGCCACCACGACCGTACGGATATCCGGGTGAGGCGCCGGTGTCGGTGACCAGGGTTTCGGACGTGCTGCGGCGCCGGTTGCTCGGCGTCGGGTTCATCGTGCTCGTCGCGGCGCTGCTGGCCGCGGCGGTCGGCGCGTACCAGAAGGTGTTCACCCCGGCGGTGTGGGTGACCGTGGTCGCCGACCACACCGGGCTGCAGGTGGACCGGAACGCCGACGTGAAGCTGCGCGGCGTGGTCGTCGGCCAGGTGCGCGACATCTCGGCGAACGGGCAGCGGGCGAAGCTGCGGCTCGCGCTCGACCCCGGCTCGGTACCGCGGATCCCGTCGAACGTGACCGCCACGATGCTGCCGAAGACGCTGTTCGGCGAGAAGTACGTGTCGCTGGACGCGCCGGCCCGCCCGTCCGGTCGGCCGATCACCGCCGGTGCGGTGGTGCACCAGGACCGGTCGGCCCGGGCGGTCGAGCTGGAGCGGGTGCTCGATCGCGCGCTGCCGCTGCTCAAGGCGGTACCGCCGGAGAAGGTCTCGGCCACGCTGACCGCGCTGGCGGCGGCGCTGCGCGGGCGCGGCGATCAGCTCGGCGACACGCTCGTCACGCTCGACAAGTACCTGAAGACGTTGAACGCCAACATGCCGACGATCCAGTCGGACATCCGCAAGCTGTCCGACGTGCTCGACACCTACACCGGCGCGCTGCCGGACCTGATGGCGATCCTGCGCAACCTGACGGTGACCTCCTCGACGGTCGCCGAGCAGCGCGAGCAGCTGGCCGCCTTCTGGTCCGACACGACCGGGCTGGCCGACACCGCGACGCCGTTCCTGCAGCGGCACGAGGGCCGGCTGATCCAGCTCGGCCAGGTCAGCCGGCCGCTGCTGGACGTGCTCGCCGAGTACTCCCCGGAGTACCCGTGCCTGACCGCCGGCGCGGTGCGGCTGCAGCGCAACATCGAGGGCGCGTTCGACACCGGGCGGCTGCACATCACGCTGGAGATCACCAAGGACTCGGGCAAGTACGTCGCCGGCGACGAGCCGGCGAACCTGGCCGACACCGGGCCCAACTGCCGCGGCCTGCCGAACCCGGCGGTCCCGTACCCGGGCGGCACCGTCGCCGACGGCTACCAGCACGGCGCCTCGCATCCGGGTGGCGTGCTCACCGGCGGCGGCGACCCCGGTACCGCCGGGACCGGCCTGGGTGGCATCGGCGGCGGATCCGGCGTGGACATGGGTTATGCCGGTACGAGCGCCGAACAGTCGGTGGTCAACCCGCTGGTCGCGGCGGCCACCGGCCGCAACGTCACCGACCTGGGCGGCATCGACGACCTGCTCTGGGGCCCGCTGATGCGCGGATCGGTGGTGAGTGTGCAGTGAGTGAGCGTCAGCGAGCGAACCATGGGCATCGCGTGACTTGGTGCCTCATGAGTGTTCCGACGAAGGAGGAACGCTCATGAGTCTGCGTCAGCGAGCGAACCATGGGCATCGCGTGACTTGGTGCCTCATGAGTGTTCCGACGAAGGAGGAACGCTCATGAGCGGCAGGAGCAGTAGTCGGAGCGTGGCGCCGGCGCTGATCAAGCTGATCGTGTTCGCCGTGGTGACCATCCTGCTGACCGGGGTGCTCGCGACGACCCTCGGCTCGCTGGACTGGTTCGGCGGCACCCGCTACAACGCGAAGTTCACCGACGTGACCGGCCTGTTGAAGGGCGACGACGTGCGGATCGCCGGCGTCAAGGTGGGCCAGGTCAAGAGCATCTCGCTGGTGCACGGGAAGACCGCGCAGGTGTCGTTCACCGTGGACGACACGGTGACGCTGCCGAAGTCGGTACGGGCGAAGATCCGGTACCGGAACCTGATCGGCCAGCGCTACGTCGAGCTCACCGAGGGCACCGGCGACCCGGCGAAGCTGCCCGTCGGCAGCACCATCCCGCTGTCGCACACCGCACCGGCGCTCGACCTGACCGCGCTGTTCAACGGCTTCCAGCCACTGTTCGCCGGGCTGTCGCCGAAGGACGTCAACAAGTTCGCATACGAGATCATCCAGGTGCTGCAGGGCGAGGGCGGCACGGTGAACGACCTGCTGGCCCGGACCGCGTCGCTGACCAACACGCTGGCCGACCGGGACAAGGTGATCGGCCGGGTGATCGACAACCTGAACAAGGTGCTCGCCACCCTGAACGCGCGCGACGACAAGCTGTCCGACATCATCTCGTCGTTGCAGGACTTCGTCTCCGGGCTGTCCGCGGACCGCAAGAACATCGGCGACTCGATCCAGAACCTGGGCGAGCTCGCCGGTACCACCGCGGATCTGGTGAAGGACGGCCGACCCGCGCTCAAGGACGACATCAAGCAGCTGCGTTCGCTCGCGACGACGCTCAACGCCAACACCGGCGTGATCGAGGGGACGCTGGCCCGGCTGCCGGTGCGCACCGCGGCGCTGACCCGGACCGCGTCGTACGGGTCCTGGTTCAACTTCTACATGTGCAACTTCGACGGCACCGTGAACGTGCCGGGCATCGGCAACGTGAACCCGGCGACGGTGTCGGCGACGGCGGCCCGCTGTACCTCGCCCGGATCGAGCGGGGGTGGCAAGTGAAGCCGTTCCGGCAGCGCAACCACCTGGTCATCGGGATGGCCGGGATCGCCGTCGTCGTGCTCGGCGTGCTCACCGCGTTCAACGCCGACAAGCTGCCGGTGATCGGCGGCGGCGACAGCTACTCGGCGGAGTTCACCGACGCGAGCGGCCTGGCCACCGACAACGAGGTACGCATCGCCGGCGTCAAGGTCGGCAAGGTGACCGGGATCGACCTGACCCACCACGACGGCAAGCCCGCGGTACGGGTCGACTTCCGGGTCGACCGCGGCATCTCGTTCGGGACGAAGACCGAGGCGACGATCCGGATCAAGACGGTGCTGGGGCAGAAGTTCCTCGGCCTGGACCCGGCCGGACCGGGTGCCATGCAGCCCGGCCAGCAGATCCCGCGCTCCCGCACCTCGTCCCCGTTCGACGTGGTGCAGGCGGTGAACGGGCTGGCCGACACCGTCGACAAGATCGACACGAAGCAGCTGGCGAAGGCGTTCGACACGCTGTCCGCGACGCTCGAGGACACCGCGCCGAACGTGCAGGGTTCGATCCACGGCCTGTCCCGGCTGTCGCGAACCGTCGCCAGCCGCGACGACGCGCTGCGCCAGCTGCTGCGCCGGGCCCGCGGTGTCACCCAGGTGCTGGCCAACCGGGACAAGCAGTTCCAGCAGCTGTTGACCGACGGCAACAAGCTGCTCAAGGAGGTCAAGGCGCGCCGGGACGCGATCCACCAGCTGCTGGTGAGCACCGACGAGCTGGCCAAGCAGCTGTCCGGGCTGGTCACCGACAACCAGAAGCAGCTCAACCCGGCGCTCAAGCAACTGCGCCAGGTGGTGCAGGTGTTGCAGGACAACCGCGACAACCTGACCAAGAGCATCCAGAACATGGCGCCGTTCCTGAACGCGTTCACCAACGTGCTGGGCAACGGCCGGTGGTTCGATTCGTACATCGATGCGCTGCTCCAGCCGTACACGGTGGGCGCGCCGCCGGCCCGCCCGCAGGGCGGCGACCAGGCCGGCTCCGCGGCCACCCAGACCGGCAGCCAGCACGGCGACAGCGGCCAGAGCGGTGCGGCGAAGCCGAAGTCCACCCCGTCGGCCGGGGCGACGCCGCCCGGCGGTACCGCGTCACCGGCGCCCGGCGGCGCACTGTCACCGTCCACGACCGCGAGCCCGGGTAGGTGAGGGCGATGATGGTGCGCAGCCACCGGGACAGCCGTTCGCTGACCATCTTCCGCAGCCGGCTCGGCATCGGCCTGGCCGTCGCCGTGGTCGTGGTGCTCGGTACCGCGGTCGGGCTGGCGGTGTGGCGGATGGGCCCACCGCAGAAGACCCTGACCGCGTACTTCAGCCAGTCGGTCGGCATCTACGCCAACTCCGACGTGCGGGTGATGGGTGTCAAGATCGGCCACGTCACCGCGGTCCGGCCGCGCGGCAGGACGGTCGCGGTCAGCATGACCTACGACGCCGACTACAAGATCCCGGCGAAGGCCAAGGCGGTCATCGTGCCGCCGAGCATCGTCGGCGACCGGTACGTGCAGCTCACCCCCGGCTACGTCGGCGGCGCGGTGATGTCCACCGGCGCGGTGCTGCGCGGCGACCGGGCGGTCGTGCCGCTGGAGCTCGACGACGTGTACAAGGCGCTGAACAACCTCAGCGTCGCGGTCGGCCCGAACGGCGCGAACAAGAACGGATCGCTGAACAACCTGATCCGGACCGGCGCGAAGAACCTCAAGGGCAACGGCAAGGACCTCAACCAGACGCTGCGCGACCTCGCCGCCGCGCTGGACACCGTGTCCGACGGCCGGCAGGACCTGTTCGGCACGGTGGTCAACCTGCAGAAGTTCACCACCGCGCTGGCCGAGAGCGACGGCGCGGTCCGCGAGTTCAACAAGCAGCTGGCGGACGTCTCGGAGCAGCTGTCCGACGAGCGGGACGACCTGGCCGCGGCGCTGAAGGACCTCGGTACCGCGCTGAAGCAGGTCGCCACGTTCGTCAAGACCAACCGCAAGGAACTGACCGACAACGTCGACGCGCTGACCGACATCACCGGCGTGCTGGTCAAGCAGCAGAAGTCGATCATCGACGTCCTCGACCTGGCGCCGACCGCGCTGTCCAACCTGAACCTCGCGTACAACGCGCGCTCCGGCACCCTGGACACCCGCGACGACATCATCGGGCCGTACGACCCGGCGTCGTACGTGTGCTCGCTGGTCACCCACCTGGTGCCGGTCAAGCAGGTACCGGTCGCCTGCTTCGAGCTGGCCGCGTTCCTGGCCAGGGCCGGTTCGCCGCTGACCACCGAGCTCAAGCACCTGCTCAACCTGCTGCCGATTCCGGGCCTGAACCTCGGCGCGATCATCCAGCCGGACCCGGACGGGACCACCGGCGGTACCGACCGGGTCGGCCAGAAGCCGGTCGACGGCGAGACGACGCCGCAGGGCGACCAGTCCGGCAGCGTCGCGGCCGACCCGACCCTCGGCGGCATCCTCGGAGGTGGTGGGAAGTGAGGACCAGCATCCGCCGCCTGGTACCGGCGCTGCTCGGCCTGGTGCTCGTGGCCGGCTGCGGCTCGCAGGGGCTGTCCGGGGTGCAGCTGCCCGGTGGCGCCGGCGGCGGCGGCTACCGGTTGACGATCGAGTTCGGCAACGTGCTCGACCTGGTCCCGCAGGCGGCCGTGAAGAGCAACGACGTGACGGTCGGCAGCGTCCGATCGGTGACCCGCAAGGGCTGGCACGCGCAAGTCGAGGTCCAGGTCGACAAGGACGTCGAGCTGCCGGCGAACGCGGTCGCCTCGATCCGGCAGACCAGCCTGCTCGGCGAGAAGTTCGTCGACCTGGACGCGCCGGCCGACAAGCCGGCGACCGGCCGGCTGCGCGCCGGTGCCACCATCCCGCTGTCCCGGACCAGCCGCAACGTCGAGGCCGAGGAGGTCCTCGGCGCGATGTCGCTGCTGCTCAACGGCGGCAGCCTGGAGAAGTTGAAGACGATCAACGACGAGGTGGCCAAGGTCTTCGACGGCCGCGAACCCGACGTCCGGGACACGTTGAAGCAGCTGGACACGTTCGTCGGCGGGCTGGACGACCAGAAGAAGCAGATCGTGCGCGCGATCGACGCGCTGGACGCGTTCTCCAGCCAGGTCGCGAAGCAGAAGAACACGGTCGCGAAGGCGGTCGACGCGCTCGACCCCGGGCTGAAGGTGCTGGACGACCAGAAGAAGCAGCTGATCGACATGCTCGCCGCGGTCAAGAAGCTCGGCACCGTCGGTACCCGGGTGGTCAAGGAGAGCCGGCAGGACCTGCTGGCGAACCTGAAGTCGCTGCAGCCGACGCTGACCCAGCTGGTGAAGTCCGGCGACAACCTGCCGAAGTCGGTGGACCAGCTGCTGACCTACCCGTTCCCGCCGAACGTGGGTGGCGCGATCGTCGGTGACTACGTCAACCTGCACATCACCGTCGATCTCAACGTCACCGACATCCTGTCCAACCTGCTGACCAGCACCCCGGTGGGCGACCGGCAGGGCAAGGTCGCCGACCAGAACGGCTCGGTGCGGGACCCGAACGAGCCGGGGTCGAAGTCGACCACCGCCGAGCCGGGGCCGACCGACGACAAGGGTCGCAAGCTGCCGGCCGGCGAGTCGAATCCGCGGCAGGGCGACCTGCTCAGCATCCTGCTGGGAGGGCTGACCGGATGACACCGCGCAGCGTCAAGATCAAGGTGCTGGCCTTCGTACTGGTCAGCGTGCTCGGCGTCTGCTACGTCGCGGTCCGCTACGTCGGGGTCGGCGCCGCGCTGCTGGGCAACACGTACGAGCTGGCCGCCGACTTCACCAACGCCGGCGGCATCTTCACCAACGCCTCCGTCACCTACCGGGGCAGCCCGATCGGCAAGGTGACCTCGGTCGACCTGACCGCCAAGCAGGTACGGGTGACGATGCGCATCGACCGCGGGGTGCGGGTGCCACGCGACCTGCGCGCCGTGGTCACCGACCGGTCCGCCGTCGGCGAGCAGTACCTGGACCTGCGCCCGAACACCGCCGCCGGCCCGTACCTGGCGCCCGGCGACGTGATCCCGGCGAGCAGGACCGGGATCCCGCTGCCGACCGAGACGCTGCTGACCAACCTGGACAAGCTGGTCAGCTCGGTCGACACCAAGGATCTGCAGGTGGTGGTGACCGAACTCGGCAACGCCTTCCAGGGCAGCGAGGGGTCGCTGCAGCAGATCATCGACTCCAGCGACAAGATCCTCGCCACCGCCAACCAGGACCTGCCGCAGACCGTCAAGCTGCTGCAGGACGGCCAGACCGTGCTGACCACCCAGCAGGCCAGCGCGGCCGAGATCCGCCGCTGGGCCAAGGGCCTCGCCGACCTGACCCACACCCTGCGCACCTCCGACGCCGACCTGCGCAAGGTGATCGCGAACGCGCCACCCGCGGCGAAGCAGGTGTCCGGCCTGCTGCGCGACGTCGACCCGAACATCGGGATGCTACTGGGCAACCTGATCACCGTCGGCGGCATCGCCACCCGCCGGCTGCCGGGCATCAAGCAGATCCTGGTGGTGTACCCGCTGGACATCGCCGGCGGTTTCACCGTGACGCCGGGCGACGGTACCGCTCATTTCGGGCTGGTGCTCGACGTCGACGATCCGGCCCCCTGCCAGTACATTCGCACCGGCGTGAAGACGGCCTGCACCGATTCGGAGCGGGCCAGCGGCTCCGCGGTACGCGGCAGCCAGAACGCACCGCGGCCCACCGGCCCGGAAATCACCCCGGTACCCGAAGGGTCCGGTGCGCTGCCGCCCGGCAGCACGACGTCCGGTTCGACCAGCGGCGGCAGCACGGCCAAGCCCGGCGCCGATCTCGCCGGGTACGACCCGTCGACCGGGCTGGTGCTCGGACCGGACGGGCAGCCACTACAGTTCGGCGGCACCGGCGGCCAGTACCAGTTGGCCGGCGACCAGTCCTGGAAGCAGCTGCTGCTCACGGGGCTGGAACCGTGATCGGAACGGAGCGCAGCACACGATGAGCAAGGGCTCGACGTCGACGAAGTCGGCCAGCCGGGGCGCGCCGACCAGTTCGGCCGACCGGGGCCGGGCGAAGTCGGCCAACTCCGGATCGACGAAGCGCGGCTCGGCCAAGGGCAAGCCCGCGGACGAGACCAAGGCCGCAAAATCCGCGGAAGCGGAGGAGCGGGACGCGAACCCGCCCAGGCGCGGCTCGAAGCGCGGGCCGCAGGAGGCCACCAGCGCCGCCGCGGACGGCCGGCAGACGCCGTGGCAGCCGGTCACCGGGGCGTTCGGGCGGGCCTGGCGCTCGCTCGCCGCGACCCGGGTGGCGGTCGTGGTTCTCGCGCTGATCCTGGCCGGGGCGCTCGGCGCCGGTGGCTACGCCGGCTGGAAGCACTACCAGTACCGCCAGGACGAGCAGGCCCGTAACGCGGCCGTGTCGGCGGCGAAGACCACCGTCAGCAACTTCATGAGCATCAGCACCAGGACCGTCGATCATGACCTGAACCGGGTGCTGGCCGGCGCCACCGGCGACTTCAAGACCCAGTTCAAGAACGGTATGGGCCAGACGAAGACCGCGGTGGTGGAGAACAAGGTCACCGCGAAGGCGCACGTACTGTGGGCCGGCGTCGTCACCAGCAAGCGCCGCTCGGCGACCGTACTGGTGGCGATGGACGCCACCGTCAGGAACACGAACGCGCCCAAGGGCCGGCTCGCGCACTACCGGGTCAAGGTGACCATGGCCGAGCAGAACGGCAAGTGGCTGGTGTCGGAGCTCCAGTTCGTCTGATCAACCGCTGCACGCTACGGAGGAAGTCCCGCGATGGCCCGTTTCATCCCACGGACGCTGCGCGGCCAGATGCCGGCCAAGGACGGCACCCCGCGCCGCCCGGCCCGCCGCCGGTCCGGCGCCACCCGTAGCCAGCCGGCCCGCAGTACCGACGACCGGCGGTACGACGAGCCGCCGGTACCGGCCGACCCGCCGGCCGACCCGGCCGAGTCGTCGACCGACGAACGACGCACCGACGAGCCGTCGACCCTCGACGAGCCGTTCCACCTTCCCCCGATCGCCGTCGAGCGCACCGACACCGGCTCCGTCGAGTCGAAGTCCACCGGGTTCGCGGACGCCGAGACCGGCGGTGCCGAGTCGACCGGGGCCGACTCCGACGGCGACCCGTCCGGTCGGCGCGACGGCGCCCGCCGGCCGAGCCCGCGCCCCCGGCCGGGCCGCGCCACGACGTCCGGTACCGACGCGGCCGGGGACCGCCGACGCCGACCGTCTCCGCGGCCGAAGCCGTCCCGGGCGACCGACGACGCGGACCGGGCGAGCGACGACGCGGACCGGGCGAGCGATGACATGGACCGGGGGACCGACGGAGACGGTGCGGCACCGGCGAAGCCGGAGAAGGCGAGGCCGACCCGGCCTCCCGTGAAGGCGCCGGCACGGCCGAGTTCCGGCAGTCGCGGCGGGAAGAAGCCGAGCCGCGGCAAGCCAGGCAAATCGGGTCCGACCGGCAAGTCCGGTAAGGCGGCGCTGGCGCGCCGCCGCCGGGCCGAACGCTCGCTCAAGCGGACTCATCGGGCCATCGCGATCCTCGGTCTGCTCGCCGTGCTGGCGCTGGCCGCTGGCGGCAGTGCGTGGTGGATCCACCAGCGCGACGGCGCCGTCGACCAGGCCAGGGACCACGCGGTCTCGGCCGCCCAGGCGGCCGCACCGGCACTCCTCTCGTACGACTACCGGACGTTCGATGCGAGCGTGCGGCGGGCGAAGCCGTACCTCGGCGGGAGCTTCGCGAAGAAGTACGCCAAGACGACGGCGTCGCTGAAGCACTACGCGGTGAAGCAGAAGGCGATCCTGACCGCGCGGGTGTCCGCCACCAGCGTGGTGTCCGCCCGGTCCGACCAGGTCGTGCTGCTGCTCTACGTCGACCAGTACAAGCAGAACAGCACGATCACCGGCCAGAAGGTCGACCAGAACCGGGTGGTGCTGACCATGACGCCGATCGCCGGCAAGTGGAAAGTGACGAAGGTCACCGCCATCTGACGGCGCGTCCGGGTCCCGTCGGGGCGGGAGTCGTGGTTGCAGTCGGCTTTCGCCGCTCTACCGACGGTTGTCTGGTTCGGTGATTCGGGTTTCCGGGCATGTTGACCGCGTGCCAGCCCTTGACGACCCAGTGGTATCCAGGCACGCTGATCCCTAGCTGCCTCTGCATCGCGCGGAAGCCGGCCGAACGAGAGTTGGTGTTGTGCTCGGAGGTGTCTCCTCCAGGGCGCTGTTGGCGCCGGCCACGGCCTGGCCTGGACAGCGGTGGGCCGTTCGGCTACACTGCTAGTTTGCGCTGCCTTCCAACTTCGAGCTCGCCGAAATTGTCTGATTGACCCTGTCTTGGGATCCTATTTGGGCGGTTTTTGGGGAGTCGTTTGGGGTGCGCGCGAAACGGCCGTCGCTGACAGGTCCTCGGAAGGACGCATCTTGGCAGCTTCCCGCCCTGCGAAGACCCTGACCACGAGTGCATACGCTCCCCGCCGAGTCTCCTTCGGCAGGATCACCGAACACCTTGAGGTGCCCAACCTCCTTGCCATCCAGACCGAGTCGTTCGACTGGCTGGTGGGCAACGAGGCCTGGCGCGCTCGCAGTGCCGATGACTCCGCCGCTCGGAGTGGACTCGCGGAGATCCTGGAGGAGATCAGTCCCATCGAGGACTTCTCCGGCACTATGTCGCTTTCCTTCTCGAACCCTCGGTTCGACGAGGTGAAGGCGTCGATCGAAGAATGTAAGGAGAAGGACCTCACCTACTGCGCGCCGCTGTTCGTCACCGCGGAGTTCATCAACCACACGACTGGCGAGATCAAGAGCCAGACCGTGTTCATGGGTGACTTCCCGATGATGACGAGCAAGGGCACGTTCATCGTCAATGGCACCGAGCGTGTCGTCGTGTCCCAGTTGGTCCGCTCGCCGGGTGTCTACTTCGACAAGCAGCCCGACAAGACGTCCGACCGCGATGTCTCCAGCGTGAAGGTCATCCCGAGCCGGGGTGCCTGGCTGGAGTTCGACATCGACAAGCGCGACACCGCCGGTGTGCGCATCGACCGCAAGCGTCGTCAGGCCGTCACCGTCCTGCTCAAGGCCATCGGTTGGTCGAACGAGCAGATCCGGGAACGGTTCAGCTGGTCCGAGATCATGCTGGCCACCCTGGAGAAGGACCACATCGGCAGCCAGGACGAGGCGCTGCTGGACATCTACCGCAAGCTGCGGCCGGGTGAGCCGCCGACGCGGGAGAACGCGCAGACGCTGCTCGACAACCTCTTCTTCAACCCGAAGCGGTACGACCTGGCCAAGGTCGGTCGCTACAAGGTGGACAAGAAGCTGGAACTCGACACGCCCATCACCACCGGGGTGCTGACCGAGGACGACATCGTCTCCACGATCGAATACCTGTGCCGTCTGCACACCGGCGAGGACGGGTACGACCCGGACGACATCGACCACTTCGGCAACCGTCGGCTGCGCACCGTCGGCGAGCTCATCCAGAACCAGGTCCGTGTCGGCCTGTCCCGGATGGAGCGCGTCGTGCGGGAGCGCATGACCACGCAGGACGTCGAGGCGATCACGCCGCAGACCCTGATCAACATCCGGCCGGTGGTGGCCGCGATCAAGGAGTTCTTCGGCACCAGCCAGCTCTCCCAGTTCATGGACCAGGCCAACCCGCTCACGGGTCTGACCCACCGCCGGCGGCTGTCGGCGCTGGGCCCGGGCGGTCTGTCCCGGGACCGGGCGGGCATGGAGGTCCGTGACGTCCACCCGTCCCACTACGGCCGGATGTGCCCGATCGAGACGCCGGAAGGCCCGAACATCGGCCTGATCGGCGCGCTGGCCGCGTTCGCGCGGGTCAACGCGTTCGGCTTCATCGAGACGCCGTACCGGAAGGTGATCGAGGGCAAGGTCACCGACGAGGTGCAGTACCTGACCGCCGACGAGGAGGACAGGTACGTCATCGCGCAGGCCAACGCGCAGCTGACCGAGGACGGGTCGTTCGTCGAGGACACCGTGCTGGTCCGTCGTAAGGGCGGCGAGTTCGAGGCCGTCGCGCCGGGAGCCGTCGACTACATCGACGTCTCGCCGCGGCAGATGGTCTCCGTCGCCACCGCGATGATCCCGTTCCTGGAGCACGACGACGCGAACCGCGCCCTGATGGGTGCGAACATGCAGCGTCAGGCGGTGCCGCTGATCAAGGCGGAGTCGCCGTTCGTCGGTACCGGAATGGAATACCGCGCCGCGGTCGACGCCGGTGACGTCGTCGTCGCCGAGGAGCCCGGTGTCGTCGAGGACCTGTGTGCCGACTACGTGACGGTGCACCAGGACGACGGCCACCGCCGCACCTACCTGCTGCACAAGTTCCGCCGCTCCAACGCCGGTACCTGCATCAACCAGAGCCCGGTCGTGGACGAGGGACAGCGGGTCGAGGCGGGCCAGGTGATCGCCGACGGGCCGTGCACCGACGAAGGTGAGATGGCGCTCGGCAAGAACCTGCTGGTCGCGTTCATGCCGTGGGAGGGCTACAACTACGAGGACGCGATCATCCTCTCGCAGCGCATCGTGCAGGAGGACGTGCTCTCCTCGATCCACATCGAGGAGCACGAGGTCGACGCCCGCGACACCAAGCTGGGTCCGGAGGAGATCACCCGGGACATCCCGAACGTCTCCGAGGAGATGCTGGCCGACCTCGACGAGCGGGGCATCATCCGCATCGGCGCCGAGGTCCGGGACGGCGACATCCTGGTCGGCAAGGTCACCCCGAAGGGCGAGACCGAGCTGACCCCGGAGGAGCGGCTGCTGCGCGCGATCTTCGGTGAGAAGGCCCGGGAGGTCCGGGACACCTCGCTGAAGGTGCCGCACGGCGAGTCCGGCACGGTGATCGGTGTCCGCACGTTCAGCCGGGAGGACGGCGACGAGCTGTCCCCGGGCGTGAACGAGCTGGTCCGGGTGTACGTCGCCCAGAAGCGCAAGATCCAGGACGGCGACAAGCTCGCCGGACGCCACGGCAACAAGGGCGTCATCTCCAAGATCCTGCCGCTGGAGGACATGCCGTTCCTGGAGGACGGCACCCCGGTCGACATCGTGCTGAACCCGCTCGGCGTGCCGAGCCGGATGAACGTCGGACAGGTGCTGGAGACCCACCTCGGCTGGCTGGCCAAGAACGGCTGGAAGCTGAAGGTCGACGACACCCCGTGGAAGCAGTCGCTCGCCTCGATCGACGCCGACTCGTCCGAGCCGGACACGAACCTGGCCACGCCGGTGTTCGACGGCGCGCACGAGGAGGAGATCGCCGGCATGCTGGAGGCGTCGCTCCCGAACCGGGACGGCACCCAGCTGATCGGGCGTACCGGCAAGGCGAAGCTGTTCGACGGTCGCTCCGGCGAGCCGTTCCCGTCGCCGATCGCGGTCGGCTACATGTACATCATCAAGCTGAACCACCTGGTGGACGACAAGATCCACGCCCGCTCCACCGGCCCGTACTCGATGATCACCCAGCAGCCGCTGGGTGGTAAGGCGCAGTTCGGTGGCCAGCGGTTCGGCGAGATGGAGTGCTGGGCCATGCAGGCCTACGGCGCGGCCTACGCGCTGCAGGAACTGCTGACGATCAAGTCCGACGACGTGGTCGGCCGCGTCAAGGTGTACGAGGCGATCGTCAAGGGCGAGAACATCCCCGAACCGGGCATCCCGGAGTCGTTCAAGGTCCTGCTCAAGGAGCTGCAGTCGCTGTGCCTCAACGTCGAGGTGCTCTCCAGCGACGGCAGCACCCTGGAGATGAAGGACAGCGACGACGAGGTGTTCCGCGCCGCGGAGGAACTCGGTATCGACCTGTCCCGGCACGAGCCGAGCAGCGTCGAAGAGGTCTGAGTGGTTGTACCGGGGCGCTGCGGCGCCCCGGTACCCCGACGACAGCGGCCGATACCACCGGCCGGGCGGCGTGCACACCGTCCGGCCACAACCCAAAGGGGACTGACCACAAGTGCTCGACGTGAACTTCTTCGACGAGCTGCGGATCGGCCTGGCCAGCGCCGACGACATTCGGCAGTGGTCGCATGGCGAGGTCAAGAAGCCCGAGACGATCAACTACCGCACCCTGAAGCCGGAGAAGGACGGGCTCTTCTGCGAGAAGATCTTCGGCCCCACCCGCGACTGGGAGTGCTACTGCGGCAAGTACAAGCGCGTCCGGTTCAAGGGCATCATCTGTGAGCGCTGCGGCGTCGAGGTGACTCGCGCCAAGGTGCGTCGTGAGCGGATGGGCCACATCGAGCTGGCCGCGTCCGTCACGCACATCTGGTACTTCAAGGGCGTGCCGAGCCGGCTGGGCTACCTGCTGGACATCGCGCCGAAGGACCTCGAGAAGATCATCTACTTCGCCGCGTACGTGGTGACGCAGGTGGACACCGAGGCCCGGCACCGTGACCTGCCGACCATCGAGTCGGAGATCGGTGCGGAGAAGCGCCAGCTGGAGAACCGCCGCGACGCCGACGTGGACGCGCGCGCCAAGAAGCTCGAGACCGACCTGGCCGAGCTCGAGGCCGAGGGTGCCAAGAGCGACGTCCGGCGCAAGGT
Source organism: Actinocatenispora sera (assembly GCF_018324685.1). Classification (NCBI taxonomy): domain Bacteria; kingdom Bacillati; phylum Actinomycetota; class Actinomycetes; order Micromonosporales; family Micromonosporaceae; genus Actinocatenispora; species Actinocatenispora sera. The sequence continues at coordinate 2,174,364 of NZ_AP023354.1, forward strand.
CAAGGAGTCCGGCGAGCGTGAGATGCGCCAGATCCGCGACCGCGCGCAGCGGGAGATCGACCGGCTCGACGAGGTCATGGAGACCTTCCGCAAGCTGGAGCCCAAGCAGCTGGTCCCGGACGAGCTGCTCTACCGCGAACTGCGGGACCGCTTCGGGGAGTACTTCGAGGGCGGCATGGGCGCCGAGGCGATCAAGGCGCTGCTGGAGAACCTCAACCTGGACGCCGAGTCCGAGAACCTGCGCGAGACCATCCGGTCCGGCAAGGGGCAGCGGAAGATCCGGGCGCTGAAGCGGCTGAAGGTCGTCGCGGCGTTCCAGACCACCCGCAACTCGCCGCTGGGCATGGTGCTCGACTGCGTCCCGGTGATCCCGCCGGACCTGCGCCCGATGGTGCAGCTGGACGGTGGCCGGTTCGCCACCTCCGACCTGAACGACCTGTACCGCCGCGTGATCAACCGGAACAACCGGCTCAAGCGGCTGATCGACCTCGGCGCGCCCGAGATCATCGTCAACAACGAGAAGCGGATGCTGCAGGAGGCCGTCGACGCGCTGTTCGACAACGGCCGCCGCGGGCGCCCGGTCACCGGTCCCGGTAACCGGCCGCTGAAGTCGCTGTCCGACATGCTCAAGGGCAAGCAGGGCCGGTTCCGGCAGAACCTGTTGGGCAAGCGCGTCGACTACTCCGGCCGTTCGGTCATCGTGGTCGGCCCGCGGCTCAAGCTGCACCAGTGCGGCCTGCCGCGGTACATGGCGCTGGAGCTGTTCAAGCCGTTCGTGATGAAGCGCCTGGTCGACCTGAACCACGCGCAGAACATCAAGTCGGCGAAGCGGATGGTCGAGCGTGGCCGCACCGCGGTGTGGGATGTCCTGGAAGAGGTCATCTCCGAGCACCCGGTGCTGCTGAACCGTGCCCCGACCCTGCACCGGCTCGGCATCCAGGCGTTCGAGCCGCAGCTGATCGAGGGCAAGGCGATCCAGCTGCACCCGCTGGTGTGCGCCGCGTTCAACGCCGACTTCGACGGCGACCAGATGGCGGTGCACGTACCGCTGTCGACCGAGGCGCAGGCCGAGGCCCGCATCCTGATGCTGTCCTCGAACAACATCCTGAAGCCCTCGGACGGCAAGCCGGTCACGATGCCGTCGCACGAGATGATCATCGGGCTGTACCACCTGACCCACCGCAGCGAGGGTGGCAAGGGCGAGGGCCGGGTGTTCGGTACGCCGGGCGAGGCGCAGATGGCGTTCGACGCCGGTGAGCTGGACCTGCAGGCGCCGGTCCGGATCCGGCTGACCGGGGTCAGCGCGGTGAACAACGGCGTCGGTGCCGAGGCATGGCAGGCGCCGGAGGGGTGGCAGCCGGGCGACCGGGTGCTGCTCGACACCACGCTGGGCCGGGTGCTGTTCAACGAGGCGCTGCCCGAGGACTACCCGTTCGTCAACTACGAGATCCGCAAGGGTCAGCTGTCGGCGATCATCAACGACCTGGCCGAGCGGGCTCCGAAGGTGCTGCTGGCGGCGACGCTGGACGCGCTGAAGGAGGCCGGCTACCACTGGGCCACCTGGTCGGGGCTGACGATCGGCATCGCCGACGTGGTCAACCCGCCGCACAAGAAGGCGATTCTGGAGCGGTACGAGTCGGACGCCGCGCAGGTGGACAAGCAGTACCAGCGTGGTCTGATGACCGCCGAGGAGCGCCGCGGCGAGCTGATCGAGATCTGGACCAAGGCGACCAACGAGGTCACCAAGGACATGGAGGACGCACTTCCGCAGGAGAACGCGCTGTGGAAGATGATCAACTCCGGTGCTCGCGGCAACATGCTGCAGCTCCGGCAGATCGCGGCCATCCGTGGCCTGGTGGCCAACCCGAAGGGTGAGATCATCCCGCGGCCGATCAAGTCGAGCTACCGCGAGGGTCTCTCCGTGCTGGAGTACTTCATCGCCACGCACGGCGCCCGGAAGGGTCTGGCCGACACCGCGCTGCGGACCGCCGACTCGGGTTACCTGACCCGACGGCTGGTCGACGTCTCGCAGGACGTGATCATCCGCGAGGACGACTGCGGTACCGAGCGGGCCGTGCCGATGACGGTCGCCACCGAGATCGACGGCAAGCTGGTCAAGGACGAGTACGTGGAGACCTCGGTCTTCGCGCGCTCGCTGGCCGAGGACGTCTACGGCACCGACGGCGAGCTGATCGCCACCCGGAACACCGATGTCGGTGGCCCGCTGGTGGACAAGCTGGTCGCCGGCGGCGTCAAGACCGTCCGGGTGCGGTCGGTGCTGACCTGCGAGTCGCGGCTCGGGGTCTGCGCGCAGTGCTACGGCCGTTCGCTGCCGACCGGTCAGCTGGTCGACATCGGCGAGGCGGTCGGCATCATCGCGGCCCAGTCCATCGGTGAGCCGGGTACGCAGCTGACCATGCGTACCTTCCACACCGGTGGCGTCGCGGGTGACGACATCACCCAGGGTCTGCCGCGTGTCACCGAGATCTTCGAGGCTCGGGTCCCGAAGGGCAAGGCTCCGATCGCGGAGAAGGCCGGCCGGGTCCGGATCGAGGAGGGGGAGAAGTCGCGCAAGATCATCATCGTGCCGGACGACGGCTCCGATGAGGTCGTGTACGACAAGATCCCGCGGCGTACCAGGCTGCGCAAGCAGGACGGCGAACACGCCGAGGTGGCGGAGAAGCTCACCGAGGGCACCGTGGACCCGCACGAGCTGCTGCGCATCACCAACCGCCGCAACGTGCAGCTGCACACGGTGCAGGAGGTCCAGCAGGTCTACCGGTCGCAGGGTGTGCACATCCACGACAAGCACATCGAGATCATCGTCCGGCAGATGCTGCGCCGGTACATCGTGATCGAGTCCGGTGACACGGAGTTCCTGCCCGGCTCGCCGGTCGAGTCGGCGACCTTCGACGCCGAGGTGCGTCGTCTGGTTGCCGAGGGTGGCCGGCCGGCGTCGGCACGTCCGGTGCTGATGGGCATCACGAAGGCGTCGCTCGCGACCGAATCGTGGCTGTCCGCGGCCTCCTTCCAGGAGACCACCCGGGTCCTCACCGAGGCCGCGATCGAGGCGCGCAGCGACTCGCTCATCGGCCTCAAGGAGAACGTCATCATCGGTAAGCTCATCCCGGCCGGTACCGGTATCTCCAAGTACCGCAACATCCGGGTCGAGCCGACCGAGGAGGCGAAGGCCCAGGTGTACTCGATGACCGGGTACGGCGACACCGACTACGGGTTCGGGCCGGCCAGCGGGCAGGCAGTGCCGCTGGACGACTACGACCTCGGCGGCTTCGGCCGCTGACGCAGCACCGGCGGCTTCGGCCGCCGGCGCAGGGCTGGCGGCTTCGGCCGCCGGCGCGAGGTCGGCGGTCTCGACCGTCGGCCACCGCAACGATCGCGGGCCGTCGGTACCTTCGGGTGCCGGCGGCCCGCGCCGTTTCTGCGCGTTCCGGTGCCTCCGGTGCCTCCGGTGGCGCGCCCGGCTGCTGGGAGCCGCTCAGGTTCGCCGGGTAGCGTTGGGCGCTACCGGTGCGGCCGGATTCACCCCGGCCGCCGAGACAGGGGGCTTCGGTTGATTCCAGCAGGTGGTCCGGCGCCGGTCGGCGCCGAGCGGACCGCCGCGCGCCGGCACCCGCAGGACCCCGATCCGACGAGGTCGACCAAGGCGCTCGCGGTCGTCTGGTTGGCGGCGATCGGGCTGCTGTTCTCGCCGGTGGTGGCGGGTGCCCTGCCGGCCGGGTTCGCGCTGCTGCTGGCCCGCAGCACCGAGGCGGAGATGCGTGCCTCGGGCGGCTTCCTCACCGGGGTGGCACCGCTGCGCGTCGGTACCCGGTTGGCCCGGCTGGCGCTGCTGGTGGCCGTCGCGGTGGTCGTGGTCGGGATCGTGTTCGCGATCTTCCAGCTCGGCGGCTCGGACGGTGGCTCCGGTGTCCGGTACGGCTCGGACGTGAACTGACTTCGTAGTGTTGCCGCGTCAGCATCGCTCCAGGAAGGACTCGCATGAGCGACCAGTCCGGGCACGGCGACCGCCCCGCCGCTCCGCCGGATCCCGGCTACCTGATCCCCTCCGACGCCGATCGCGGCGTCGAGGCGTCGAACGTGCCGCCGCGGCCGCCGGCCCCCGAGCCGCCGCCCGCCCCACCGGCCAGCGGGCCGGCCTTCACCCTGCCGTCGGCCGAGCCGGAGTCGCCGGTCAGCTCCCCGCCGCCACGGCATCTGGCGGCCGACGAGCCGGCGACCTCGCCCGGTGGGTACGGCGCCGGGGCGACCTCCGGTGCCGGGTCGTATGCGCAGTCCGGCCCGCCGGCGCCGGGTGACTACGCGCCGGACACGCAGGCCAGCGCCCCGGCCGCCTACGGCCAGCCGTCCGCCCCGGCGTACGGGCAGCCCGCGGCGCCCGGTTACCCGCGGCCTCCGGCCCCGCCGCAGTACGGGGCGCCGCAGCCACCCGGTTACCCACCGGTCGGTGGGTACGGCGCACCGCAACCACCGGCCGGTGGGTACGGCCCACCGCAACCGCCAGTCGGCTACGGCGCACCGCCGCCAGTCGGCTACGGGGCGCCGGCGCAGCCCGGGCTGCCGCCCGGTGGGTACGCGGTGCCGCCGCCCACCCCGCAGTACGGCGTGATGCTGCCGGCGAGCAAGCCGCCGAACTCCGGGCTGGCGGTCGGCGCGATGGTGGCCGGCATCGCCGGCTGTGCGATCGCGATCGGTGGCTTCTGCTCGTTGATCATCAGCATCCCGGCCATCCTGGCCGGTGTGGCCGGCCTGGTGATGGGGATCATGGCGCGAAAGACCCTGACCACCACGTCCGGCGCGACCGACCAGAGCGGCGCCGGGATGGCCCTGGCCGGCATCATCTGCGGTGCGGTCGGTGCCGGTCTCGGCCTCATCGGGCTGATCATCCAGGTGATCCTGCTGGTGGCGTACGCCACCTGACTCGGAGGCGCGAGCCAGATCACGAAGTTTCCGGGCCGGCGCCGGCGGCGTCCGCCCAACCGGTAGGCTGGGCAGTCACAACAGATGACGTCGGGCGTCGGCCCAGGCGCGTGGCCGAGATGGCACCCCCGTTTTGACCCTGGTCCGGATGGTGGGTACTCTTGGTCTTCGTGCCTGGGCACTGCCTGGGCTCGTCGCGTGTGCGTCCGTGGTTGGCGTGGTTGCCTCGCCGACCTGTCGGGGCTGATCGGGCCCGACCAACCGGCGCGCCACACCGCGACGTGCGACAAGAGTGTGTCAAGTGAATGTGCAGGGCACTGCGTCAAGCAATTGTGCAGTGCGTCGGTTCGCGAGCGGGCGACACGCCCGACCGCGGGGGTCGGTCCACCGGCCGCCGATCTGCGCATCCGTCGGCGGGGGCCATCGGTACCTGCCCGGCGCCCCGGACTCGACACGGGCTCACCAGGCACGACACCCCGGAAACGGCAACACGCACGACCTTGAAGACTGCACCACGGTCTTCAAGACCGCATGACCCTGAAGACTCCGATCACTTTCACGATTGGCCCGGCCAGCGATGGCCGAAGGGAGCGAAAGACCCGGTGCCCACGATCCAGCAGCTGGTCCGCAAGGGACGTCAGGCGAAGACCAGCAAGACCAAGACGCCGGCGCTGAACGGCAGCCCGCAGCGGCGCGGCGTGTGCACGCGTGTGTTCACGACCACGCCGAAGAAGCCGAACTCCGCCCTGCGGAAGGTGGCGCGCGTCAAGCTGTCCAGCGGCATCGAGGTGACCGCCTACATCCCGGGCGTCGGCCACAACCTGCAGGAGCACTCGATCGTGCTCGTGCGCGGTGGCCGCGTGAAGGACCTGCCGGGTGTTCGGTACAAGATCATCCGCGGGTCGCTCGACACCCAGGGCGTGCGCAACCGCAAGCAGGCGCGCAGTCGTTACGGCGCGAAGAGGGAGAAGAGCTGACATGCCGCGCAAGGGACCCGCGCCACGTCGTCCGCTGACCCCGGACCCGGTCTACAGCTCGGTGCTCGTCACCCAGCTGGTCAACAAGTTGCTCATCTCGGGCAAGCGTCAGCTGGCCGAGCGACTTGTCTACGGCGCGCTGGAAGGCGCCCGGGAGAAGTCCGGTACCGACCCGGTGGTCACGCTCAAGCGTGCGCTGGACAACGTCAAGCCCAGCCTGGAGGTCCGCAGCCGCCGAGTCGGTGGCGCGACCTACCAGGTGCCGGTCGAGGTGCGCCCGCAGCGCGCCACCACCCTGGGCCTGCGCTGGCTGATCCAGTACTCCCGCGCCCGGCGCGAGAAGACCATGACCGAGCGGCTGATGAACGAGCTGCTCGACGCCAGCAACGGGCTGGGTGCCGCGGTCAAGCGCCGCGAGGACACCCACAAGATGGCCGAGTCGAACCGCGCGTTCGCGCACTACCGCTGGTAGTGCTCCGCCCGGTCCGCGACACGTGGCGGCCGAACCGCAACGGAGGTAGCAGTGGCTAAAGCTGACGCCGCCCTGGCCCAGCTTCGCAACATCGGCATCATGGCCCACATCGATGCCGGCAAGACGACGACGACCGAGCGGATCCTCTTCTACACCGGCATCACGTACAAGATCGGTGAGGTCCACGAGGGCGCTGCCGTCATGGACTGGATGGAGCAGGAACAGGAACGTGGCATCACGATCACTTCGGCTGCGACGAAGTGTGAGTGGAAGGACCACACCATCCAGATCATCGACACGCCGGGCCACGTCGACTTCACCGTCGAGGTGGAGCGTTCGCTGCGCGTCCTCGACGGTTCGATCGCGGTCTACGACGGTGTCGCAGGTGTCGAGCCGCAGACCGAGAACGTCTGGCGGCAGGCGGACAAGTACCACGTCCCGCGGATGTGCTTCGTCAACAAGCTCGACCGCACCGGCGCGGACTTCTTCCGCTGCGTCGACATGATGGTCGACCGGCTCAACGCGACCCCGTTGGTGCTCCAGATTCCGATCGGTAACGAGGCCGACTTCATCGGCGTCGTCGACCTGATCCGGATGAAGGCGCTGACCTGGCGTGGCGAGACCCAGAAGGGCGAGGACTACGCGGTCGAGGACATCCCCGCCGAGCTGCAGGCGAAGGCCGAGGAGTACCGGGAGAAGCTCCTGGAGACCCTGGCCGACGTCGACGACTCGGTGATGGAGAAGTACCTCGAGGGCGAGGAGCTGTCCGAGGCCGCGATCAAGGCCGGCATCCGCCGTGCCACGATCGCCAACAAGGCGAACCCGGTGGTGTGCGGTTCGGCGTTCAAGAACAAGGGCGTGCAGCCCATGCTCGACGCCGTGATCGACTACCTGCCGAGCCCGCTGGACGTGCCCGCCATCCAGGGTGTCGCGACCGACGGTGAGACGCCGATCGAGCGCCACTCCGACGTGAACGAGCCGTTCGCCTCGCTGGCGTTCAAGGTGCAGACCGACAAGCACCTCGGCAAGCTCACCTACATCCGGATCTACTCGGGTTCGGTCGAGGTCGGTACCCAGGTGGTGAACTCCACCAAGGACAACCGCAAGGAGCGCATCGGCAAGATCTACCAGATGCACTCCAACAAGCGGGAGGAGCGGCCGTCGGCGCAGGCCGGCGACATCGTCGCGGTGCAGGGTCTCAAGCAGACCACCACCGGTGACACGCTCTGCGACCCGGCGAAGCCGGTGATCCTGGAGTCGATGACGTTCCCGGAGCCGGTCATCGACGTGGCGATCGAGCCGAAGTCGAAGGCCGACCAGGAGAAGCTGACCGTCGCCATCCAGCGGTTGGCCGAGGAGGACCCGACCTTCCGGGTGCACACCGACGAGGAGAGCGGCCAGACCGTCATCGGCGGCATGGGCGAGCTCCACCTGGACGTGCTGGTCGACCGCATGCGGCGGGAGTTCAACGTCGAGGCGAACATCGGCAAGCCTCAGGTCGCCTACCGCGAGACCGTCAAGAACAAGGTCGAGAACGTCACCTACCTGCACAAGAAGCAGACCGGTGGCTCCGGCCAGTTCGCGAAGGTCGTCGTGAACCTGGAGCCGCTGCCGCTGGACCCCGACTCCCCGACGTACGAGTTCGACAACAAGGTCACTGGTGGCCGGGTGCCGAAGGAGTACATCCCGTCGGTGGACGCCGGTGCCCAGGACGCCATGCAGTACGGCGTGCTGGCCGGGTACCCGCTGGTCGGCGTCAAGCTGACGCTGGTCGACGGTCAGTACCACGAGGTCGACTCGTCCGAGATGGCGTTCAAGATCGCCGGTTCGATGGTGCTGAAGGAGGCGGCACGGCGAGCGAACGCGGTGCTGCTGGAGCCGATGATGGCCGTCGAGGTCACCACGCCCGAGGAGAACATGGGCGACGTGATCGGCGACCTGAACTCGCGGCGTGGCACCATCCAGGCGATGGAGGAGCGCGGCGGTGCGCGGGTCGTTCGGGCCGCGGTGCCGCTGTCGGAGATGTTCGGCTACGTCAACGACCTGCGGTCGAAGACGCAGGGCCGGGCGAGCTACTCGATGCAGTTCGACTCGTACGCCGAGGTACCGAACAACGTCGCCAAGGAGATCATCGCCAAGGCGACCGGCGAGTGACGTGTGGCCGCCGAGCTCCGGCTCGGCGGCCCGCCCTCGCGAATCACATGAAATCGTCCGGCGGCCAGCGTCAGGTGCCCGTACCGGATAGGTAAGTAGCAAAGAACAGTCCACAGGAGGACACCAGTGGCGAAGGCGAAGTTCGAGCGGACCAAGCCGCACGTCAACATCGGCACCATCGGTCACATCGACCACGGCAAGACGACGCTGACCGCGGCCATCACGAAGGTCCTGCACGACAAGCACCCGGACCTCAACCCGTACACGCCGTTCGACGAGATCGACAACGCGCCTGAGGAGAAGCAGCGCGGTATCACGATCTCGATCTCGCACGTCGAGTACCAGACCGAGTCGCGGCACTACGCGCACGTCGACTGCCCCGGGCACGCCGACTACATCAAGAACATGATCACCGGTGCCGCCCAGATGGACGGCGCGATCCTGGTGGTCGCGGCGACCGACGGCCCGATGCCGCAGACTCGCGAGCACGTGCTGCTGGCCCGCCAGGTCGGCGTTCCGTACATCGTGGTCGCCCTGAACAAGGCGGACATGGTCGAGGACGAGGAGCTCATGGAGCTCGTCGAGCTCGAGGTGCGCGAGCTGCTGTCGACCCAGGAGTACCCGGGTGACGACCTGCCGGTCGTGAAGGTCTCCGCGCTGAAGGCGCTGGAGGGCGAGGAGCAGTGGGTGACGTCGGTCCAGGACCTCATGGAGGCCGTGGACACCTACATCCCTGAGCCGGAGCGCGACATCGACAAACCGTTCCTGATGCCGATCGAGGACGTCTTCACGATCACCGGCCGCGGCACCGTGGTCACCGGTCGCGCCGAGCGCGGCACGCTGAAGGTGAACGAGGAGGTCGAGATCGTCGGCATCCGCGAGAAGTCGACCAAGACCACCGTCACCAGCGTCGAGATGTTCCGCAAGATCCTCGACGAGGCGCGCGCCGGTGAGAACTGCGGTCTGCTGCTTCGTGGCATCAAGCGCGAGGACGTGGAGCGCGGCCAGGTCGTCGTGAAGCCCGGCACGATCACCCCGCACACCAACTTCGAGTGCCAGGTCTACATCCTGAGCAAGGACGAGGGTGGGCGGCACACGCCGTTCTTCAACAACTACCGGCCGCAGTTCTACTTCCGCACCACCGACGTGACCGGTGTGGTGACCCTCCCCGAGGGCACCGAGATGGTCATGCCCGGTGACAACACCTCGATGTCGGTGGAGCTGATCCAGCCCATCGCCATGGAGGAGGGGCTGAAGCTGGCCATCCGCGAGGGCGGTCGTACCGTCGGCGCCGGTCAGGTCACCAAGATCATCAAGTAACGGGTAAGCGGGGTGGCCGGCCACTCAGGTGGATCCGGTCACCCCGGTTTCCGTTCGCCGCACTCTGTACGGCATACTAGACAGGTTGCGTCCGCGGGGCGTCTGCTCGTGTGTTCGGCCGGCTGGGCCGGTCTACCGGGCGGGGTTTGCGCCGCACGGCGCGGGGCCAGCGAAATCGACCGGGTGTGACATCCGGGCGGGGCTGTGCCAGGCGTCGAGACCCGCGCACGGGTCACCGTCAGTTCGGTGAACTGCGGGCAGTGACGACGAGCAAGGTGGATCCTTCCGTTTCCGGGCGGATCCATGACCTTGAATCGGCGACACGCCCGACCGCGGGGGTCGGTCGAATCGGTTCTCCGATCGACTGAAGAAGGACCACAGGAGCCTCAGGTCGGGGACTCCGGGGCGCTCGGACAGATCGGTTGCTCCGCTTCCTGGCCAGGCAGCGGCACGAGAGAAGGAATCAGAAGCCACCATGGCGGGACAGAAGATCCGCATCCGGCTGAAGGCCTACGACCACGAGGTCGTCGACTCCTCGGCGCGAAAGATCGTCGAGACGGTGACGCGCACCGGGGCGCAGGTCGCTGGCCCGGTGCCGCTGCCCACGGAAATCAACCGTTTCTGCGTCATCCGCTCGCCGCACAAGTACAAGGACTCGCGCGAGCACTTCGAGATGCGTACGCACAAGCGGCTGATCGACATCATCGACCCGACTCCGAAGACCGTCGACTCGCTGATGCGGCTTGACCTGCCGGCCGGCGTCGACATCGAGATCAAGCTGTAGGGACCGAGACGATGGACAGGCAAGTCAAGGGAATCCTGGGCACCAAGCTCGGCATGACCCAGGTCTGGGACGAGTTCAACCGGGTCGTCCCGGTGACCGTGGTGCAGGCCGGACCGTGCGTCGTCACCCAGGTCCGTACCGAGGACAAGGACGGCTACTCGGCCGTGCAGCTGGCGTTCGGTTCGATCGACCCGCGCAAGGTGAACAAGCCGCGGGCCGGCCACTTCGCCAAGGCGGGCGTCACGCCGCGCCGGTACGTGGTGGAGATCCGCACCAGCGATGCCGCCGAGTACGAGCTGGGCGCCGAGGTCACGCTGAACGACTTCGGCGGCGTCGGCCTGGTCGACGTGACCGGCCGTACCAAGGGCAAGGGCTTCGCCGGTGTGATGAAGCGGCATGGCTTCCATGGCCTGAAGGCCTCGCACGGCGTCGAGCGCAAGCACCGTTCGCCGGGCTCGATCGGCGGCTGCGCCACTCCGGGTCGCGTCTTCAAGGGCGTGCGGATGGCCGGCCGGATGGGCTCCGACCGGTTCACCGCGCAGAACCTCTCGATCGTCGACGTCGACACGGAGAACAACCTCCTGCTGGTCAAGGGTGCGATCCCCGGCCCGACGAACGGGCTGGTGCTGATCCGCACGGCGGCCAAGCAGGCGCTGCGCAAGGGCGGTGTCAAGTGACTGAGGTGAAGGTACTGGACCGCGAGGGCAAGGACGCCGGCTCGGCCGAGCTGCCCGACGACATCTTCGACGTCCAGGCGAACATCCCGCTGATGCACCAGGTCGTGGTGGCTCAGCTGGCCGCGGCCCGGCAGGGCACGCACAAGGCCAAGACCCGCGGCGAGGTCTCCGGCGGCGGCAAGAAGCCGTACCGGCAGAAGGGCACCGGCCGGGCCCGCCAGGGTTCGACCCGGGCGCCGCAGTTCGCCGGCGGTGGCACCGTGCACGGCCCCGTACCGCGGGACTACTCGCAGCGCACCCCCAAGAAGATGAAGCGCGCGGCACTGCGCGGCGCGCTGTCCGACCGGGCGCGTGCCGAGCAGGTGTTCGTGGTCTCCTCGCTGGTCGAGGGGGACACCCCGAGCACGAAGAGCGCGCTGACCGCGCTGCGCCAGGTGACCAAGGCCGCCCGGGTGCTCGTCGCGGTGGCTCGCGAGGACGAGCTCACCTGGAAGAGCCTGCGCAACGCGCCCGAGGTGCACCTGCTCGCCGCCGACCAGCTCAACACGTACGACGTGCTGGTCAACGACGACGTGGTGTTCGTCGGCGACGCGCTCGACGAGTTCCTGGGCGTGCAGGGGCACGGTTCGGCCTCGGCGAGTGAGGAGGAGCAGGCATGAGCGGCGTGAGCTTCAACGACCCGCGCGACGTGATCGACAAGCCGGTCGTCTCGGAGAAGAGTTACGGCCTGCTGGACCAGAACAAGTACACGTTCCTGGTCCACCCGGACTCGAACAAGACGCAGATCAAGATCGCGATCCAGCAGATCTTCAACGTGAAGGTGCTGTCGGTCAACACGATCAACCGGCAGGGCAAGCGCAAGCGCACCCGGACCGGTTTCGGGAAGCGCAAGGACACCAAGCGGGCGATCGTGACCCTCGCTCCGGGCGACCGGATCGAGGCGTTCGGCGGCCCGGTTTCCTGACAGCGGCGCGCCGGTACCGAATCTGATGGACACCGGCCTTGAGGTAGAGAGAGAACGATGGGCATCCGCAAGTACAAGCCGACCACGCCGGGTCGTCGCGGCTCGTCCGTGGCCGACTTCGCGGAAATCACGCGAAGCACGCCGGAGAAGTCGCTGCTGCGTCCGCTGCACAACAAGGGCGGTCGCAACGCGCAGGGCAAGATCACCCAGCGTCGGCAGGGTGGTGGGCACAAGCGGCAGTACCGCCTGATCGACTTCCGTCGCAACGACAAGGACGGCATCCCGGCGAAGGTCGCGCACATCGAGTACGACCCGAACCGCACCGCCCGCATCGCGCTGCTGCACTTCGCCGACGGCACCAAGCGCTACATCCTGGCGCCGCGGAACCTCGGCCAGGGCGCGACCGTCGAGTCCGGCCCGGCCGCCGACATCCAGCCCGGCAACAACAAGCCGCTGCGCAACATCCCGGTCGGTACCACGGTGCACGCCGTGGAGCTGCGGCCCGGTGGTGGCGCGAAGCTGGGCCGGTCCGCCGGCGCCAGCATCCAGCTGCAGGCCAAGGAGGGCATGTACGCCACGCTGCGGCTGCCCTCCGGTGAGACCCGGATGGTCGACGTGCGCTGCCGCGCCACGATCGGCGAGGTGGGCAACGCCGAGCAGTCGAACATCAACTGGGGCAAGGCCGGCCGGATGCGCTGGAAGGGTCGGCGGCCGAAGGTTCGTGGTGTCGCGATGAACCCGGTTGACCACCCGCACGGCGGTGGTGAGGGCAAGACCTCCGGTGGTCGTAACCCGGTCAACCCGAACGGTAAGCCCGAAGGCCGGACCCGGCGTCAGGGCAAGGAGTCCGACCGGCTCATCGTTCGTCGTCGTTACGCCAACCGGAAGCGCTAGGAGTAGGGATGCCTCGCAGCCTCAAGAAGGGCCCCTTCGTCGACGACCACCTGATGAAGAAGGTGGAAGTCCAGAACGACAAGGGCACCAAGAACGTCATCAAGACCTGGTCTCGCCGGTCCACGATCACGCCCGAGATGCTCGGTCACACGATCGCGGTGCACAACGGCCGCAAGCACATCCCGGTGTTCATCACCGAGGCGATGGTCGGGCACAAGCTCGGCGAGTTCGCGCTGACCCGCACGTTCAAGGGTCACGAGAAGGACGACAGGAAGAGCCGGCGTCGCTGACCCCCGGGTCGCACTGCTTCACCAAAGACGCTGACGTACGAATCGATACGAGGAAACGAGCAAGGGGACAGCGATGCCAACTAAGGGCGACGCTACTGCGCCTCCCGGCGCGCGGGCGGTTGCGCGACACGTGCGCACCTCGCCGATGAAGGCGCGCCGTGTGGTCAACCTCGTTCGCGGGATGTCCGCGAAGGAGGCCCTCACGGTGCTCAAGTTCGCCCCCCAGGCAGCCAGCGAGCCGGTCTACAAGGTGGTTGCCTCCGCGATCGCCAACGCCGAGAACAACGAGCGGCTGGACCCGGATTCGTTGCTCATCAGCGAGGCGTACGTCGACGAGGGGCCGACACTGCGGCGCTTCCGTCCGCGTGCCCAGGGTCGGGCGTACCGGATCCGCAAGCGCACCTGCCACATCACGATCGTGGTGGAGAGCGTGCAGGCGGCACCGGCGGACCGGAAGGGCGCCAAGAAGGCGGCGGCGAAGAAGGCCGCGCCGGCGAAGAAGGCGGCCGAGCCGGCGGCGAGCGCCGAGGGCGAGGCTACGACGGCTGCGGCGGCAGAAGCCACGACGGCCGGCGAGAAGGAGAGCGCGGAGTAATGGGTCAGAAGGTCCACCCGCACGGGTTCCGGCTCGGTATCAGCACCGACTGGACCTCCCGGTGGTACGCGGACAAGCTGTACAAGGACTACGTCGCCGAGGATGTCAAGATCCGTCGGATGATCTCCGGTGGCCTGGAGCGGGCCGGTATCTCCCGGGTCGACATCGAGCGCACCCGGGACCGGGTCCGCGTCGACATCCACTCCGCGCGTCCCGGCATCGTGATCGGCCGCAAGGGCGCCGAGGCGGACCGCATCCGCGGTGAGCTGGAGAAGCTGACGAAGAAGCAGATCCAGCTCAACATCCTCGAGGTGAAGAACCCCGAGTCGGACGCCCAGCTCGTCGCGCAGGGCATCGCCGAGCAGCTGGCCCAGCGGGTCGCGTTCCGGCGGGCGATGCGCAAGGCGATCCAGTCGGCCATGCGCAACCCGCTGGTCAAGGGCATCCGGGTGCAGTGCGGCGGCCGCCTCGGCGGCGCCGAGATGTCGCGCTCGGAGTTCTACCGCGAGGGTCGTGTTCCGCTGCACACGCTGCGCGCCAACATCGACTACGGCTTCTTCGAGGCCCGGACCACCTTCGGCCGTATCGGCGTGAAGGTCTGGATCTACAAGGGCGAGGCCGTACCGGGTCGTGAGCAGCCGGAGGTTCCGTCCGGCCGTCCGCGCCGGGACCGCAACGACCGTCCGCGGCGCACCCGGTCGGGTTCGTCCGGCACGACCGCCGGCGGTACCGAGGCGGGTCGCGCGGCCGCGGCCGAGCGTCAGGGCGGTCGCCCGGCGCCCGAGCCGGCTGCATCTTCGACGGCCCCCGCGGCCGAGACGAGTCAGGAGGGCTGAGCAATGCTGATTCCGCGTAAGCCCCCGAAGGGCTTCCGGAAGCCGCATCACCCGACGCGCCGCGGCAAGTCCAAGGGCGGCACCCGGGTGGCGTTCGGCGAGTTCGGCATCCAGGCGCTGGAGCCGGCGTACGTGACCAACCGGCAGATCGAGGCCGCACGTATCGCCATGACCCGCCACATCAAGCGTGGCGGCAAGGTCTGGATCACCATCTTCCCGGACCAGGCGCTGACCAAGAAGCCGGCCGAGACCCGGATGGGTTCCGGTAAGGGTTCGCCCGAGTGGTGGGTCGCCAACGTGAAGCCCGGTCGGGTGATGTTCGAGCTGTCGTTCCCGAACGAAGCGGTCGCGCGTGAGGCGCTGACCCGCGCGATCCACAAGCTTCCGATGAAGTGCCGGATCGTGAAGCGCGAAGTGGGTGAGGTCTGATGGCGGCTGGTACGCCTTCTGGTGAGCTGCGCGAGCTCGGCGACGAGGAGCTCGCGACGAAGCTCGGCGAGGCCAAGGCGGAGCTGTTCAACCTCCGCGTGCAGGGTGCCACCGGGCAGCTGGACAACAACCGTCGGCTCCAGGTGGTACGCCGGGAGATCGCCCGGATCTACACGATCATGCGTGAGCGCGAGCTCGGCCTCAGCGCTGCGCCCAGCGAGGTTGCGTAAATGAGCGAGCGTCAGCGAGCGAATCGAAAGGCTTTGTGCGTCGCGAATGCGTTCGCCGAGCGAAGCGAGGTGTGCTCATGAGCGAGCAGACGACAGAGCAGCGTGGCCGCCGCAAGGTCCGTGAGGGCCTGGTGGTCAGCGACAAGATGGACAAGACCGTCGTGGTCGCCGTGGAGGACAGGGTCAAGCACCCCCTGTACGGCAAGGTCATGCGGCGGACCAACAAGCTCAAGGCGCACGACGAGCAGAACCAGTGCGGCGTCGGCGACCGGGTGCGTCTGATGGAGACGCGCCCGCAGTCGGCGACGAAGCGGTGGCGGGTCGTCGAGATCCTGGAGAAGGCCAAGTAAAGCGAGCCGCCGTGACCCGGAAACGGGCCGCGGCGGGACGTTCCGCCAGGCTTCGCGTCAGCGGAGGACCGGCAGACATCAGGAGTTGACGTGATTCAGCAGGAGTCGCGACTGCGCGTCGCCGACAACACGGGTGCCAGGCAGATTCTGTGCATCCGGGTGCTCGGCGGCTCCGGTCGGCGCTACGCGAGCATCGGCGACGTCATCGTGGCCACAGTCAAGGACGCGATCCCGGGCGCCGGTGTGAAGAAGGGCGACGTGGTCAAGGCCGTGGTCGTCCGTACCGCCAAGGAAAAGCGCCGGCCGGATGGCTCGTACATCCGCTTCGACGAGAACGCAGCGGTCCTGATCCGGGACGGCGGGGACCCTCGGGGCACCCGCATCTTCGGGCCGGTCGGCCGGGAGCTGCGCGACAAGAAGTTCATGAAGATCATCTCCCTGGCACCGGAGGTGTTGTAGGGCCATGAAGGTCAAGAAGGGCGACACGGTCCTCGTCATCGCCGGCAAGGACCGGGGCGCGAAGGGCAAGGTCATCGCGGCCTACCCGGAGCAGAACCGGGTTCTGGTCGAGGGCGTGAACCGCGTCAAGAAGCACACGAAGATCCAGACGTCCCAGCGCGGTTCCCAGAGTGGCGGCATCGTCACCCAGGAGGCGTCGATCCACGTCAGCAACGTGATGGTGATCGACGGCGACGGGAACCCGACCCGGGTGGGTTACCGCAAGGACGAGTCCGGGCGCAACGTGCGGATTTCCCGGCGCTCCGAGAAGGACCTGTGATGTCGACGGCAACTGATGAGAAGGTCACCCCGCGCCTGAAGACGCGGTACCGGGCGGAGATCGCGGGCGGGATGGTCGAGAAGTTCGGCTACGCCAACCCGATGACCGTCCCCGGTCTGGTGAAGATCGTCGTCAACATGGGTGTCGGCGACGCGGCCCGGGACGCCAAGCTGATCGATGGCGCGGTGCGTGACCTGACCGCGATCACCGGCCAGAAGCCGCTGGTACGGCGGGCGAAGAAGTCCATCGCGCAGTTCAAGCTGCGTGAGGGGATGCCGATCGGCGCGAAGGTGACCCTGCGCGGCGACCGGATGTGGGAGTTCCTGGACCGGCTGCTGTCGATCTCGCTCCCGCGCATCCGCGACTTCCGCGGCCTGTCGGCGAAGCAGTTCGACGGCCACGGCAACTACACGTTCGGTCTCACCGAGCAGTCGGTCTTCCACGAGATCGACCAGGACAAGATCGACCGTGTGCGCGGCATGGACATCACCGTGGTGACGTCCGCAACGACCGACGAGGAGGGCCGGCACCTGCTGCGGCTGCTGGGCTTCCCGTTCAAGGAGAACTGACATGGCCAAGAAGGCGCTAGTCATCAAGGCGGCGCGGAAGCCGAAGTTCTCCGCGCGTGCGTACACTCGCTGCCAGCGTTGCGGTCGCCCGCGGGCGGTCTACCGCAAGTTCGGGCTGTGCCGGGTGTGCATCCGTGAGATGGCGCACCGCGGCGAGCTTCCCGGTGTGTCCAAGGCGTCCTGGTAACAGCCGACGCTGGATAAGCAACGCCACAGGCCCGTGAGGCGGGAACCGGGGCGAGGAAGGCACCACATCACATGACGATGACCGATCCGATCGCAGACATGTTGACCCGTCTGCGTAACGGCAACCAGGCATACCACGATGTCGTGGCGATGCCCTACTCGAAGATCAAGGCGAACATCGCCGAGGTCCTCAAGCAGGAGGGCTACGTCACGGGCTGGTCCGTCGAGGAACCGGCCGAGGGTACCGTCGGCAAGAAGCTGAGCGTCGAGCTGAAGTTCGGCCAGAACCGGGAGCGCAGCCTCGCCGGTATCCGTCGGGTCTCCAAGCCGGGCCTGCGGGTGTATGCGAAGGCAGACGAGCTGCCCCGGGTGCTCGGCGGTCTGGGCGTCGCGATCATCTCGACGTCGCAGGGGCTGCTGACCGACAGGCAGGCTCGCAAGCGCGGCGTGGGCGGGGAAGTCCTCGCCTACGTCTGGTAAGGGAGTTGCTGAGCCATGTCTCGGATTGGACGTAAGCCGATCCCGGTCCCGGCCGGCGTGGACGTCAAGATCGACGGTGCCACGGTCGCGGTCAAGGGCCCGAAGGGCGAGCTGTCGCACACGCTCGCCGAACCGATCACCGCACGCCTCGAGGACGGCACCATCTACGTGGAGCGGCCGAACGACGAGCGTCGTTCGCGCGCCCTGCACGGGCTGTCCCGGACGCTGGTGAACAACCTGGTCGTCGGCGTGACGAGCGGGTACGAGAAGGTGCTGGAGATCCAGGGCACCGGTTACCGTGTCCAGGCCAAGGGCCAGGACCTGGAGTTCGCGCTCGGGTTCTCGCACCCGGTCGTGGTCCCGGCGCCGGCCGGCATCACGTTCAGCGTGCAGAAGCCGACCCAGCTGACGGTCTCGGGCATCGACAAGCAGCAGGTCGGTGAGATCGCGGCGAACATCCGCAAGATCCGGCCGCCGGAGCCGTACAAGGGCAAGGGTGTGCGGTACCAGGGCGAGAACGTTCGCCGCAAGGCTGGAAAGGCGGGTAAGTAATGGCTGCCACACTGGCCAACCGCAACTCGGCGAAGGGTGGTGCGGCGGCGCGCCGGATTTCCCGGAACCGTCGGCACTTCCGGGTGCGCAAGCGGGTCACCGGTACCGAGGCGCGTCCTCGGCTGGTCGTGACCCGTTCGCTGCGGCACATCTACGCGCAGGTCATCGACGACACCAGGGGCCACACGCTGGTCGCGGCGTCGACGCTCGATGGCACCCTGCGCGGCGCCGACGGCGACAAGAAGGACCAGGCCCGCAAGGTCGGCGAGCTGCTCGCCGAGCGGGCGAAGGGCGCGGGTGTGACCAAGGTGGTCTTCGACCGGGGCGGCAACGCCTACCACGGTCGGGTTGCCGCGCTTGCCGACGCCGCTCGGTCCGGTGGCTTGGAGTTCTAGGAAACCGACCAGCATCGGGCCCGACCGGCCCGGTGACGAGGGACTTAAGAAAGGTAGCGCCTGATGGCAGGTCCGCAGCGCCGTGGCGGATCCGGCGATAACCGCCGGGATCGCCGGGATGGCGGCCGTGGCGGCGCGGCCGCGGAGAAGACACCGCACCTCGAGCGGCTCGTCAAGATCAACCGCGTCGCGAAGGTCGTGCGAGGTGGCCGACGCTTCAGCTTCACCGCGCTGGTCGTGGTGGGTGACGGCGACGGTACCGTTGGTGTCGGATACGGAAAGGCCAAGGAGGTGCCCGCGGCGATCGCCAAGGGCGTCGAGGAGGCCAAGAAGCACTTCTTCAAGGTGCCGCGCATCGGTGCGACGATCACCCACCCGGTGATCGGCGAGGATGCGGCCGGCGTCGTGATGCTCAAGCCGGCCAGCGCCGGTACCGGTGTCATCGCGGGCGGCCCGGTGCGTGCCGTGCTGGAGTGCGCCGGTATCCACGACGTGCTGTCCAAGAGCCTCGGCTCGTCCAACCCGATCAACATCGTGCACGCCACCGTGGCAGCCCTGAAGAGCCTGGAGTCTCCGGAGCAGGTGGCCGCGCGCCGTGGCCTGCCGCTGGAGGACGTGGCTCCGACCGCGATGCTGCGGACCCGTGCGGGCCTGGCGAGCTGAACGGGAGACATGACATGGCACGCCTGAAGGTCACCCAGGTCCGGTCCGTGATCGGGTCGAAGCAGAACCAGCGCGAGACGCTGCGCAGCCTCGGCCTGAAGCGGATCAACGACGTGGTGGTCAAGGAGGACCGTCCGGAGATCCGGGGCATGGTCCGTACCGTGACCCACCTCGTGCAGGTTGAGGAGGTGGAGTAGCGATGGCGCTCAAGGTGCATCACCTGCGCCCGGCTCCGGGTGCGAAGACCGCCAAGGCGCGGGTCGGCCGCGGTGAGGGCTCGAAGGGCAAGACCGCCGGCCGCGGTACGAAGGGCACCAAGGCCCGGAAGAACGTGCCGGCGTACTTCGAGGGTGGGCAGATGCCCATCCACATGCGGCTGCCGAAGCTGAAGGGCTTCAAGAACCGGTTCAAGGTCACCTACCAGGTGGTCAACCTCGACCGGCTGGCCGCGCTGTTCCCGAACGGCGGCGAGATCGGCCCGGTCGAGCTGGCGAAGGCCGGCGCGGTGCGCGCCGGTGAGCCGGTGAAGGTGCTGGGTTCCGGCGATCTCGGTGGGGTCAAGCTCCAGGTTGCGGCGCACGCGTTCAGCGGCTCCGCCAAGGAGAAGATCACCGCCGCCGGTGGTTCGGTCACCGAGCTGTAAGTGAAGCAATTTGCCGCGCCGTTGTGAGCCCCAGCAGGGTGTTCACAACGGCGCGGTCTCATGTCGGTACGGAAGTGGCCGGCACGGATACCGCCGTAAACGCCCGTACTGTTAGAGTCGCCCCCGGACCCCGGCCATGCCGTGGGCGAAGGTCTCGACACGCACCGCCGCGTCGGCGGTCAGTCTGCGCAGGAGGAACAGTTGCTCTCCGCCTTTGTCAGTGCGTTCAGAACGCCTGACCTGCGCAAGAAACTGCTGTTCACGGTCTTCATCCTGGCCATCTTCCGGCTCGGGGCCGCGTTGCCGAGCCCGGGCGTGTCGTACACGAACGTGCAGACCTGTATCGGCATCGCGTCGAAGTCCGGTGGCACGCAGGACGTCTTCACCCTGCTGAACCTCTTCTCCGGTGGCGCGCTGTTCCAGTTGAGTGTGTTCGCGCTGGGCATCATGCCCTACATCACCGCGAGCATCATCCTGCAGCTGCTCACCGTGGTGATTCCGCGGTTGGAGCTGCTGAAGAAGGAAGGCCAGTCCGGCCAGGCGAAGATCACCCAGTACACGCGGTACCTGACGCTCGGGCTCGCGGTGCTGCAGGCGGCCGGCTACATCGCGCTGGCCGAGTCGGGCCAGCTGTTCGGCAACCAGTGCCCGGACCCCATCATCCCGACCGTCGGCCCGCTGCCGCACTGGCTGACGCTGGTGATGATCGTGACCACGATGACCGCCGGCACCGGCTGCATCATGTGGCTGGGTGAGCTGATCACCGACCGCGGTGTCGGCAACGGCATGTCGGTGCTGATCTTCACCAACATCGCGGCCCGGATGCCCGCCGAAGGCTGGACGATCCTGAAGAAGGGCACGCTGACCTTCGCGATCGTGCTCGGTATCGGTGTCGTGGTGATCGCCGCGGTGGTCTTCATCGAACAGGCGCAACGCCGGGTCCCGGTGCAGTACGCGAAGCGCATGATCGGCCGCCGGATGTTCGGCGGCACCTCGACCTACATCCCGTTGAAGGTCAACCAGGCCGGCGTCATCCCGGTGATCTTCGCGTCGTCGCTGCTCTACCTGCCGCAGTTGGTCACCCAGCTGGCGGGGTCGAACAGCACGAACCCGGTGGTCGTGTTCATCAACCGCTACATCACCCAGCAGGACAACTGGCTCCACATCCTGTTCTACTTCCTGCTGATCATCTTCTTCACGTACTTCTACGTCGCGATCACGTTCAACCCCACCGAGGTCGCGGACAACATGAAGAAGTACGGCGGGTTCGTGCCCGGCATTCGGCCCGGCCGGCCGACCGCCGAGTACCTCGACTACATCCTGAGCCGGATCACCCTGCCCGGTTCGCTCTACCTGGGCATCATCTCCGTCCTGCCGAACCTGTTCATCGGCCTGGTCGGCGGTAACGTCCAGAACTTCCCCTTCGGTGGTACGGCCGTGCTGATCATGGTTGGCGTCGGCCTGGAGACTGTGAAGCAGATCGAGTCGCAGCTGATGCAGCGCAACTACGAAGGGTTCCTCCGGTAGTGTCGCCGCGCAGCGGCAGCGATGTGCCGGCGAGCGGATCGGGGTGGCGGTATGAGCGGCCGGCCGGAGCGAAGCGGAGGGCGGCTATGAGCGAGCGTCAGCGAGCGAATCATGAGCATCGCGGCTTCGTGTCTCATGCCCGGCCGGAGCGAAGCGGAGGGCGGCTATGAGCGAGCGTCAGCGAGCGAATCATGAGCATCGCGGCTTCGTGTCTCATGCCCGGCCGGAGCGAAGCGGAGGGCGGGCATGAGGTTGGTGCTGGTGGGTCCGCCCGGGGCGGGCAAGGGGACCCAGGCGGAGTTCATCGCCTCGCACCTGTCGGTGCCGAAGATCTCCACCGGTGACATCCTGCGGGCCAACGTCGCCGAGGGCACCGAGCTGGGGCGTGAGGCCAAGGGCTACATGGACGCCGGCGAGCTGGTTCCGGACCAGGTCGTGATCAACATGGTGCGCGACCGGCTGGCCGAGCCGGACGCCGAGGACGGCTTCCTGCTGGACGGCTTCCCGCGCACCGTGCCGCAGGCGCAGGAGCTCGACAAGATGCTCGCCGACCTCGGTACCGGCCTCGACCTGGTGCTGGAGCTGGTGGTCGAGGAGGAAGAGGTGATCCGGCGGCTGTCCGGCCGGCGCACCTGCCGCGGCTGCGGCAAGATCTGGCACGTCGAGTTCGATCCGCCGGCGGTGGCCGGGGTCTGTGACCGGTGCGGCGCCGAGCTGTTCCAGCGCGACGACGACAAGCCGGAGACGATCGCCGAGCGCCTCCGGGTGTACGCGCGGGATACCCAGCCGCTGGTGGCCTACTACGGCGCCCAGGGCAAGCTGGTCGGTCTCGACGCGGTCGGGCCGGTCGAGGACGTGACCCAGCGCGCGTACGACGCTCTCGCGTCCTACGGCGGCTGACCGACCGTCCGCGGGCGGTGCCGGGCTCCGTCCGGTCGCCGCGGCGGTACGCACAATCCGTGAGGAACCACCTTGTTCGCCAAGCAGCAGATCCAGCTCAAGACGCCGGAACAGATTCGGATGATGCGGCGGGCCGGGCTGCTCGTCGCGGACACGCTGGCGAAGGTGCGGGCTGCGGTGGCGCCGGGGGTGTCCACCGCGGAACTGGACGAGCTGGCCGAGGAGAACATCCGGGCCAATGGCGGCATCCCGAACTTCAAGGGCTACTACGGCTATCCGGCGACGATCTGCGCATCGGTCAACGACCAGGTCGTGCACGCGATCCCGAGCCGCAAGCAGGTGCTGGCCGAAGGCGACATCATCTCGATCGACGCCGGCGCGATCATCGCCGGCTGGCACGGCGACTCGGCGATCACCGTACCGGTGGGTGAGGTCGACCCGGCGCTGCTGCGGATGATCGAGGTCGCCGAGGACGCGATGTGGGCGGGTATCGCCGCCGCCGGTACCGGCCGGAAGCTCACCGACATCTCCGCCGCGGTGGAGCGTTCGGTGCACGCCGGCGGGCCGTACGGGATCGTCGAGGGGTACGGCGGGCACGGCATCGGCACCGAGATGCACCAGGACCCGCACATCCTCAACTACGGCAAGCCGGGCCGGGGGCCGAAGCTCGTGACCGGGATGGCGCTGGCCATCGAGCCGATGATCACGATGGGCTCGCCCGACGTGGTGGAGCAGGACGACCAGTGGACGGTGGTGACCGTCGACGGCTCGCGCGCCGCGCACGTGGAGCACTCGATCGCGCTGTGCGGCGACGGCCTGTGGGTGCTGACGGCGGTCGACGGCGGCAAGGCGCGGCTCGGCTCGTTGGCATCGGCTCTGGTCGATTCGACCGAGTGAGGGCGGAGTTCGGCCGACTGAGAGGTCACTGAGCCGGCCAGCTGGCCGAGGTAAGCGCTTTCCCGAATTCTCCGCCGTACGATGGACGTGGTGGCTCTGCAGCGCGGGGAGGGGGCGGCCGTGGACCGGCAGGACATGCGGGTTTCCGATGCCGAGCGGCAGGAGGTTGCCGAGCGGCTGCGCACCGCGCTCGGCGAGGGCCGGCTGGAGCTCGACGAGTACGACCAGCGGGTGCAGTCGGCGTACCAGGCGAAGACCTATCGCGATCTGGTGCCGCTGACCGCGGACCTGCCCGACGTGCCGATGCCGATGCCGCCGGTGCAGGCGCGGGTGCGGGAGCAGCAACGGTCCGCCCATCCGAACCGGACGGTGGCGCTGCTGTCGGTGGTTTTCGTGTTCATCGGCCTGAGCGTGCTGCTCTCGGTGGCCAGCGGTGGGGTGTTGGTGCCGTTCTGGCCGCTGTTCATCTTCGGCTTCTGGGGCCTGGCCCGGTCCGGGCGGTACGGGCGGCATTGAGCGGTCGGCGTGGCGGCCCGCGGCGGGCTCGCCACGCGACCTCTGCCACCCCTGCTGGCAGGCGCCGGGGCGGCGGGCTAAGATATCCGGTGGCGCACAGCGCCCGTCCCTTTGTGTCCGGAATCCGAACGCCCTGTGATCTCGTCTCCTGCTGAGACGGATGGACAGCGTCCGGCCGGCCAGTCGGGGCGCGGCTGAGGGTGTTGTACGTCGACCATAGGATCCGACTCGTCACGGTTAGCGGAGGACATGCCGAAAAAGGACGGCGCCATCGAGATCGAGGGCCGTGTCGTCGAGCCCCTGCCGAACGCGATGTTCCGCGTGGAGCTCACCAACGGCCACCGAGTGTTGGCACACATCAGCGGCAAGATGCGGCAGCACTACATTCGCATCCTGCCGGAAGACCGAGTCGTCGTGGAGCTCTCTCCCTACGACCTGACTCGGGGTCGCATCGTCTACCGCTACAAGTAGCCCGCTCGTCGGGTCGCTTCGAGTGGCGAGGTTGCCGGGCCGTGGCCTGCATGCCTCGCCGTCTGCTCGCTGACGCGGATCCGCGTGTCCGTGATCGAACGCGTTCCCGCATACGCGGGGCGAGGATCGCAACAAGGAAGCCAACAACCGTGAAGGTAAAGCCGAGCGTCAAGAAGATCTGCAACAAGTGCCGGGTGATCCGTCGCCACGGCCGGGTCATGGTGATCTGCTCCGACCCGCGCCACAAGCAGCGTCAGGGCTGACCCAGCAGCACCCAGCGGATCGACAACGCTGACCACAGAAAGGCCCGTTCACAGTTCACCCCCGGCCCGGAGGCTGGGGCCCCGCTCATTGGGCGGGCGGGGACGGACGGGCGCAGACCTCCGGATGGACACGAGGAGCACGCCCAGCAATGGCACGTCTGGTTGGCGTCGACCTCCCCCGCGAAAAGCGGCTGGAGATCGCGCTCACGTACATCTACGGGGTGGGCCGGACCCGCGCGGCGGAGACGCTCGCGAAGACCGGTGTCAGCCCGGACAAGCGCGTCCGTGACCTCACCGACGAGGAGCTGGTTTCGCTCCGCGATTGGATCGAGGCCAACTACCAGGTAGAGGGCGACCTTCGCCGCGAGGTTGCTTCGGACATCAGGCGCAAGATCGAGATCGGTTGCTACCAGGGCATCCGGCACCGTCGCGGCCTGCCCGTCCGCGGGCAGCGGACCCGTACCAACGCGCGTGGACGCAAGGGTCCCAAGCGCACCGTCGCCGGCAAGAAGAAGCCCGGCAAGAAGTAGTAGCCACCTCGATTAGGAGAGACATACAGGTATGCCGCCCAAGGCGCGCGCCGGTGCCAAGAAGGTACGGCGCAAGGAGAAGAAGAACGTGGCCCACGGCCACGCCCACATCAAGAGCACGTTCAACAACACGATCGTGTCGATCACCGACCCCACCGGCGCGGTGATTTCGTGGGCGTCGTCCGGCCAGGTCGGTTTCAAGGGCTCCCGCAAGTCGACCCCGTTCGCGGCGCAGATGGCGGCCGAGGCCGCCGCCCGCCGTGCCATGGAGCACGGCATGCGCAAGGTCGACGTGTTCGTCAAGGGTCCCGGCTCCGGCCGGGAGACCGCGATCCGGTCGCTGCAGGGCGCCGGTCTCGAGGTCGGTTCGATCCAGGACGTCACGCCGCAGCCGCACAACGGATGCCGTCCGCCGAAGCGGCGTCGGGTCTGAGGGGGAGCAGAGAATCATGGCTCGTTACACAGGCGCGGACTGCCGCCGGTGCCGTCGCGAGAAGATGAAGCTGTACCTCAAGGGCAGCAAGTGCGAGGGCCCGAAGTGCCCGCTGGAGTCGCGTCCCTACCCGCCCGGTCAGCACGGCCGCGGTCGGCTCAAGGAGACCGAGTACCTGCTCCAGCTGCGTGAGAAGCAGAAGGCCAAGCGGGTCTACGGCGTGCTCGAGAAGCAGTTCGTCCGGTACTACGACGAGGCGAACCGGCAGAAGGGCAAGACCGGTGAGGCGCTGCTGCAGCTGCTGGAGATGCGGCTGGACAACGTGCTCTACCGGGCCGGCTACGCGAAGTCGCGCGACATGGCTCGCCAGCTGATCCGGCACGGTCACATCGTGGTGAACGGCCGCAAGGTCGACATCCCGTCGTACCAGGTCTCCGAGCACGACATCGTCGAGGTCCGGGAGAAGTCCCGCGAGCTGACGCCGTTCGTGGTCGCGCGGGCCGAGGCCGGCGAGAAGACCGTCCCGGCGTGGCTGGAGGCGATCCCCGGCCAGCTGAAGGTCCTGATCCACTCGACGCCGGCCCGGCAGGTCATCGACACGCCGGTGCAGGAGCAGCTCATCGTCGAGTACTACTCGAAGTAATACCCGCGGGATCGGGTCGCGGGCCGCTGCCCGCGGTTCGCGACCCGGCCGGGGCGCACATCCCGGAACCGCGGCGTGAAGTTTGCGGCGTCATATGGCGGGCGCCCGACTTAGAAGGAGATACACCGTGCTCATCACCCAGCGGCCGTCGCTGTCCGAGGAATCGATCGTCGAGAACCGTTCGCGGTTCACGATCGAGCCGTTGGAGCCCGGCTTCGGGTACACCCTCGGCAACTCGCTGCGGCGTACCCTGCTCAGCTCGATTCCCGGCGCGGCCGTCACCAGCATCAAGATCGACGGCGTGCTGCACGAGTTCACGACGATCCCCGGGGTCAAGGAGGACGTCGTCGACCTGGTGCTGAACATCAAGGAGCTGACCGTCAGCTCCGAGCACGACGAGCCGGTCACCATGTACCTGCGCAAGCAGGGCCCGGGCCCGGTCACCGCGGGCGACATCCAGCCGCCGGCCGGCGTCGAGGTGCACAACCCCGACCTGCACCTGGCCACCCTGAACGACAAGGGTCGGCTGGACATGGAGCTCGTCGTCGAGCGCGGCCGGGGGTACGTGACCGCGGCGCAGAACAAGCAGCAGGGCCAGGAGATCGGCCGGATCCCGGTCGACTCGATCTACTCGCCGGTGCTCAAGGTCAGCTACCGGGTCGAGGCCACTCGTGTCGAGCAGCGCACCGACTTCGACAAGCTGATCCTGGACGTCGAGACCAAGAACTCGATCTCGCCGCGCACCGCGCTGGCCTCCGCCGGTTCGACCCTGGTCGAGCTGTTCGGGCTGGCCCGGGAGCTGGACGAGGCGGCCGAGGGCATCGACATCGGCCCGTCGCCGCAGGATGCGCAGCTCGCTGCCGATCTGGCGCTGCCGATCGAGGAGCTGGACCTGACCGTCCGGTCGTACAACTGCCTCAAGCGCGAGGGCATCAACAGCGTCGGTGAGCTGCTGTCTCGCACCGAGGCCGACCTGCTGGACATCCGGAACTTCGGGCAGAAGTCCATCGACGAGGTCAAGATGAAGCTGGCCGGTATGGGGCTGGGCCTCAAGGACCAGGCTCCCGGGTTCGACCCCGCCAGCGTCGCGGAGAGCTTCGCCGAGCCGGACTACGACGGCAACGACTACCGCGAGACCGAGCAGCTCTGAGCTGCAGTTCCGAGCTGGAGTACTTCGCCGGCAAGGGGCACCCCCGAGCCGCACTGGAATAAGGAGCCTGAGAAATGCCCAAGCCGACCAGGGGTGCCCGCCTGGGTGGCAGCCCGGCCCACGAGCGGATGCTGCTGGCGAACCTGGCGACGTCGCTGTTCAAGCACGGCCGGATCACCACCACCGAGGCCAAGGCCAAGCGGGTCCGCCCGCTGGCTGAGCGGATGGTGACCTTCGCCAAGCGCGGCGATCTGCACGCGCGTCGCCGGGTTGCCACCGTCATCCGCGACAAGGACGTGGCGTACCAGCTGTTCGCCGAGATCGCGCCGCGGTTCACCGCCCGGCCGGGTGGCTACACCCGGATCGTGAAGGTGGGTCCGCGCAAGGGCGACAACGCGCCGATGGCCGTCATCGAGCTGGTCGAGGAGCTGGCCGAGCCGGCGACGCCGGCCCGCGCCTCCCGCCCGGCGAAGAAGCAGGACAACGCCGCCGCGCTGGCTCCGGAGGAGTCGACGCCGGCTCCGGCCGCGGAGGCCGACGAGCCGGCCGCGTCCGACGAGAGCAAGACCGAGGAGTAGGTCTCTCCTCGCAGTACGATGCCCGAGCCCGTCACCCCCGTGGTGGCGGGCTCGGTGCGTACCGGAAGCGAAGGTGGTGGCGGTGCGGCTGCGGCTGCGGGTGGCGTACGACGGGACCGGGTTCTCCGGCTGGGCGGTGCAGCCGGAGCGGCGCACTGTCGCGGGTGAGCTGGCCGCGGCGCTGGACCGCCTGTTCGACCCGGCGACCGGGCTGACCGTCGCCGGGCGGACCGACGCCGGCGTGCACGCCACCGGGCAGGTCTGTCACGTCGACGTACCGGACGAGCAGTGGCAGCGGGTGGCCACCGCTCGCGGCGCCGGCGAGCCGGACCCGGTGGTACTGGTACGGCGGCTTGCCGGAGTGCTGCCACCGGACGTGCGGGTGCCGAGCGTCGAGGTCGTCGACGACCGGTTCGACGCGCGGTTCTCCGCCTTCCGCCGGCACTACCGGTACCGGATCACCGACGACCCGGCCGGGCCGCCGCCGCTGCGCCGGTTCGACACGCTGGGCTGGCCGCGGCCGCTGTCGGCGGACGCGATGGCGGCCGCCGCGCCGGGCCTGCTCGGCGAGCACGACTTCGCCGCGTACTGCCGGCGCAAGCCGGACGCGACCACGATCCGCGAGCTGCAGCGGCTCGACGTGCGCCGGGACGGCGACGTCGTCACGGTCGCGGTGTCGGCGGACGCGTTCTGCCAGGCGATGGTGCGCAGCCTGGTCGGCGCGCTGCTGGCGGTCGGTGAGGGCCGGCGCCCGGTGGACTGGCCGGCCGGCCTGCTGACCCGTACCGAGCGCTCCAGCGAGGTCACCGTGGCGCCGGCGCACGGCCTGACCCTGGTCGGCGTCGACTACCCGACCGATCCGGCCGCCTGGGCCAGCCGGGACGCCGCCACCCGCCGTCGCCGCGACACCTAGCGCCGCGCGTGACTGCTGGACGGGCTCGCGGTTCAGGGCCGGGGCAGGGTGTAGAGCACGAAGTGCTCGCCATGGTGCCTGATCGGGCGCGGATCGCGCATGCCGAGCCGCTCCATCACCGCGCGGGACCGCAGGTTGTCCGGCTCGGTGAACGCGACGATCTCGTCGGCGCCCAGCTCGCCGAAGCCGACCTCCAGCCCGGCGCGGCCGATCTCGGTGGCGTAGCCGCGCCCCCAGTACCGGGCCCGGACGATCCAGCCGATCTCGAGCCGGCGGGCACCGTCGACGTGCTGGTAGGACAGCCCGCCGCGGCCGACCAGCTCGCCGCTGACCCGGTCGTACGCGATCCACTTGTGCACGCCGTCGCGCGCCCAGCCGGCGGCCATCTCGTCCGCGACGGCCTGTGCCTGGGGCAGCCGCAGCCGGCCGAGCCACCAGATGGCGACCGGCTCGTCGGCGTGCAGCCGCCACAGCTCGACCGCGTGCGCCGGTTCGATCGGCTCCAGCCGCAACCGCGGCGTGTCGTAGCGTCCCACCATCCGCCGACCGTAGCGCGCCGGGTACCGCCCGGAAACACGATATCCGACTGTCCACTGTGGATGGACTTGACGGCGGCCGGGCTGGCACAAAGAGAGGACCCGGCGGAGTAGCCATCCGCCGGGTCCAATGGGATTGCAACTGCTCTACCTGATTGAGCTACCGGCGCAACCGCCGAGGAGGACTCGAACCTCCAACCTGCTGCTCAAAACCCTCGCCGACTTTGCCGCGTCGACACGTTTAAGAGCCGGATCATCTTCACGACCCACGACTCTGCCATTGAGTCTACCGCCCGATGGGAAACCGTTGCGGTGCAACGGTTTCGTTGGCCGGGCGGGCCGGATTCGAACCGGCAACCTGGGTCTACGTCCTGACTCCCTCGATTCGACACTCGACGAAATGCTGAAACTGGAGCGATAGCGTGAACGTGAGTCGGTCTCCGGGACTGCCTCTGCCAGTTGGGCTACCCCGTCACGAGTGACGGGAGGAGGGCTCGAACCTCCACTGTGGACCCGGAGCCTGGAACGCGCAGGATCCCTGCCTGCGCGACCCTGGTTCAGGCTGAACATCAGTCTCAGTCTGCGCTCCTGTGGCGCGCGGCCAGCATAACCGGCGCCAGCAAGACGTTCGAGTGCATTCGTCGCGCGCGGGCGCGGGGCGCGCGGGCGTCAGCCGAACAGGTAGCCCAGCACGCGCTCGCCGACCTTGCGGTCCTCGACCTCGGTGCCGTTCGCGTCCTCGCGGGCGAACTTGACCGCCGCCTGCAGCTTCTCCACCCGGTCGATCAGCTCGTTGACCCGGCTGGCCGGCAGCGCACCGGAGAACTTCACGGTGCGCCAGTAGCCCACCGTCACGTCCTCGTGGTACACCTCGACCTGCGCCGGGTGCTTCTCGGTCGCCTCCGCCTTGACGTGGTTGCGCGGCACCTTCCGGGTCCGCAGCGTCTGCACCGGCTCGGTGGCGAAGCAGTCTGCGGACGAGTCGTAGTTCCACGACTCGGCCGCATCCAGCACCGGCAGCTTGCGCACGAACGTGTGCAGGTCGACCAGCTGCTTCTCCAGGAACAGCAGGTAGGTCACCGGCACCTCGGCGAGGATCGTCCGGCCGTCGACGACCACGTCGGCGCGGGCGACGCAGTTCGCCCAGTCCTTCGTCGCCGTCACGTCGAACAGCTTGGTGAGGATCCGGGTCGTCTCCCGGATCACCTCCTCGGCCTTCACCTGAACCCGGGTCGACTCCGGCGGCAGCCGCTCGCCCTCCTCGTCCTTCGGCTGGTACGTCCGGGAGATGCCGGACAGCGCCGCCTGCTTCTGCAGGGTGTGGTGGCTCGCGGTGAGCTCGGCGAACGAGCGGCTCTTGACGCCCTTCTCCACGGCGATGATCTGGTTCAGCTTGGCCATCGTGTCTGCTTTCGTCGTTGTATTCCGGCCGGTCCTCGGCGGCGACGGGATGGGTCGTTCGGCGTCGGAGGCTACCTTTCGCCGGCAACCGTCCAGCACCCGATTTCGCCCCGCGGAGTCGTCGCGCGGGCGCTACGCCACCCGCCCGGCGCCGGGCGGGCCCTCGGGAGGACCGAAACGTCGGAGGGGCGACGTAGCCTCGATCGCATGACCGGGAGAGGTCGAAGCGCGGCCACCACCGGCGCCTGGTCCGCGCCCGCCGCGGCGAGCGCCGCCGAGTGGATCGCGCCGGCCGGCGACACCTGGTACCGCCCGGCGCCGCCGCCCGTCGACCTCGCCGGGGGCCTGGCAGTCGGCTGGGCCGCACGGATGGCCGGGCGATACCGGCTGGTTCCGGACGGCTCGGTGGAGCTGCTGTGGCTCGACACCGGCGCGGTCTGGCTCTGCGGCCCGGAAACCACCGCCTGGCAGACCGACCTGCCGCGGCCGGTCGAGGCGGTCGGCATCCGGTTTCGCCCCGGGCAGGCGGCCGCGGCGCTGCGGCTGGACGTCGCCGAACTGCGCGACCGGCGGGTGCCGGTGGACGACGTGTTCGGCGCCCGGTTCGCGCGCCGGCTGGCCGACCAGCTCGACACGGCGCGGGACCCGTCGGCCCGGCTCGACCTGCTGCACGGTACGGCCCGGGGTTGGCTGGCCGAGGCGGCCGAGCCGGATCCGGTCGCCGCCACCGTCGCCGGGCTGCTCGGTGCCGACCCGGCCACCTCGGTGACCGAGCTGGCCGACGAGGCCGGCCGCAGCGGCCGGCAGCTGCACCGGCGATGCCAGGCCGCCTTCGGGTACGGGCCGGCCACCCTGCGGCGGATCCTCCGGCTGCAACGGTTCCTGGCGCTGGCCCGACGCACCGACGCCGGGCTCGCCACGCTGGCCGTCCTCGCCGGGTACACCGACCAGCCGCACCTGTCCCGGGACTGCCGGCAGATCGCCGGCGTCAGCCCCGCGGTACTCGTGGGCGCCCGCCCGGCACCGCTCGCGCCGGCCGGCCGATGACCGATTCGTACACGACGAGGCGGGCGCGGCGGCGCAGGATGAGGGCATGAGTGAGATCGCGCAACGGCACCACAAACTCGCCGCCGAGTTCGATCGACGGGTCGTCGCGGTACCGGACACCGCATGGGACAACGCGTCGCCGTGCACCGGCTGGACGGCGCGCGACGTGCTCCGGCACGTACTGGAAACCTCGTACCGGGACATGCCCGCGCACGTCGGGCTGACCGTGACGATCGGCTCGGTGGACGACGACCCGGTCGGCTCCTGGCGCGGTGCCCGGGACCAGATGCAGGAGATCCTGGCCGATCCGGCGCGCGCCGGGCTGGAGTACGACGGCATGTTCGGGCGCACCTCGTTGCAGCAGACCGTCGCCGGCTTCTGCCTGTTCGACCTGCTGATTCACGGTTGGGACATCGCCCGCGCGACAGGCGGCGACGAGACATTGCCGGCCGACGAGGTGCACTCCACGTACGAGCAGGCGGTCGGGATGGGCGAGATGCTGCGTACCGACGGGGTGTGCGGGCCGGCCGTGCCGGTTCCGTCGGACGCGCCGGAACAGGACCGGTTGCTCGGCCTGCTCGGCCGCGACCCGCGGCACTGACCTGGTCGCCGAATCGGACGCTGAGCGGCGCCGGACCATCGGCGCCGACGCTCGGCGCGCCGGTGCTGCCGCCGCCCGCGTCGCCCGGCGCCGCGGTGGCTCTACCGCCGGCGGTCGCATCGGCGGGCGGTGCGCGGCAGGTGCGTGTCAGTTCGCGCTGTGGCGGGCGCGCGGCCAGCTGTGCGGCTGGCCGTCGGTATGCGGCGGCGTGTGGCCGGCGGTCGCGCCGGGTGGCGGTGCCCCGGGAGTGCTGTCGGCGGTTGCGTGGGCGGCGGTGTGGCGGGTGCGCGGCCAGCGGTGTTGCCGGCCGTCGGTATGTGGCCGGCGGTCGGGTCGGGTGGCGGTGCCCCGGGAGTGCTGTCGGCGGCCCGGTCCGGCGGCGGTGCCCCGGGAGCACTGTCGGCGGTCGCGTCGGGCGGCGGTGCGGTGGGGGTGCTGCCGGCGGTCGGGTCAGTTGGCGGTACGGCGGGCGTCGATCACGCCGGTCAGGTAGCTCTGCACCAGGTCGGTCACGATCTGCTGGGTGGTCGCGTCGGCGCTCGGCGCCTTCCCGTCGGTGCGGCCGACGACGACGTAGAGCAGGTAGTGCCCGTACGGCTGGAGGGTGAAGGCGGTCGGCGACTTCGCCAGCTTGCTCGCCCCCGGCGCGGACAGCGCGGTCAGCGCGCCGTCGCCCGCCTTGCCGAGATTCTTGATCTTGTCGGTGGCCGCCTGGGCGCCGCCCGAGTCGGCCAGGTTGGCGATCCCGATGGTGGCCACGTACCCCTTGGCCGGCGCGGCCACCGTCGCCCGGACCACCTGGTCGCATTTGTACTGCGCGAGCACGCCGCCGACCTGGCCGCGGGCCGCCTTGGCGCAGTCGGTCAGCGGCTTGTCCCGGGCGAGTACGTGATAGACGGCGTCCCGGCCCGGATCGGGGTGCAGGTCGTCGTCGCCGAAGACCTCCTTGACGGTCAGCGGTGCGGGATCGGTGGCCCGCGCGCTGACGTCGATCGGTGACTTCTCCGGCGTGGGGCTGCCGGTCGGCGACTGCGCCCGGGCGGACGGGCTGGTCGACGGCTTGTCGGTCGAGCTGCGCCGGACCAGCGCGTACGACCCGGCGAGCAGGCCCGCCAGCACGACCACGGCGACGATGCCGGCCAGTACCTTCGGCCACAGCCGCGGTCCGCGCTCCGGCGGTGGCGAGACGGTGACCGGCGGCGACACGTCCGCCGGCGTTCCGCCGCCTTGCTGGTACCGGTCGTCGTTCGGTGTGCCGGGCTGCCACCCGCCCGACGGTGGGAACGGCTCGGGCGCGTCCCAGCCCGGCGGGGCGAACCCGGCCTCGTCGGGCCGCGGCGTCGTGGACCCGCCGCCGAGCGGTGCGGTGCCGCCCGCGGGCCAGCCGCCGCCCGGACCGCCCGGACCGCCCGGACCGCCGGGCAAGCCCGCCGGCCCGAAGCCGGGGCCGCCCTGGAAGCCGCCGCCTGGGCCGCTCGGGGCGTCCTGGAATCCGGCCGGCCCGAAGCCGGGGCCGCCCTGGAATCCGCCGCCTGGGCCCCTCGGGGCGCCCTGGACTTCGCCTGGGCCGCTCGGGATGTCCTGGAAGCCGGACGGGGGGATGCCGTGGCCGGCTGGGGCACCGAGGCCGGTGCCGCCCGCAGGGCTGTCGCTACCCGGGCTGCCCGCGGCGGCCTGAAAACCGGAGGGCCCAAAGCCTGGGCCGCCCGCGGTGCCCTGGAATCCGGCGAGCCCGCCGCCTGGGCCGCCCGGGGCATCCTGGAAGCCACCCGGGCTGCCCGCGGTTCCGAGTCCGCCGCCTGGGCCGCCCTGGGCGTCCTGGTAGCCACCCGGGCTGGCCGGGGTGGCGGGGAGGCCGGCGGGGCCGTCACCTGGGCCACTTGCGGCGCCGGGGAAGCCAGCGAAGCCGCCCGGCCCGGCCGAACCCGGGCGGGCGGCGGGGCCGAAGCCGGGGCCGGCTGCGGTGCCGAAGCTGGGGGCGGTGCCGGCTGCGGTGCCGAAGCTGGGACCGGCGCCGAAGCTCGGTGGCGGGGTGAACGGTGGCGCGGCCGGCGGTGGTACCGACGACTGCGTGGTGGGTTGCTCGTCGGACGGTCCCGGCCTGCCGGCACCGTTCGGGGCGTCGGGGAAGCGCTCGGGGCCACCCGGATACCGTGGGTCCCGGTGCGTCATGCGCGCCAGCGTACCCAACCTTTTCGAGGGGACCAGCCGTGTCGAACGACCACTACTTCTCCGCGGATCCGGCCGCGCCGGCGACCCGGGTGCAGGTGTCGTTCACCGCGGCCGGTCGGGAACTGGAACTGACCGCCTCCGCCGGCGTGTTCTCCGCGTCCCGGCTGGATCCGGGCACCGCGGTACTGCTGCGCAAGGCGCCGTTGCCGCGCCGCGCCGGCACCCTGCTCGACCTCGGCTGCGGGTACGGGCCGATCGCGGCGACGCTCGCGGTCAGCGCGCCGGACGCCACCGTGTACGCGGTGGACGTGAACGGCCGCGCGCTGGATCTGGTGCGCGAGAACGCGGCGCGGATCGGGGCCGCCGACCGGGTCGTACCGGCGACGCCCGACCAGGTGCCGGCGGACGTCCGGTTCGACGAGATCTGGTCGAACCCGCCGATCCGGATCGGCAAGCCGGCGCTGCACGAGCTGCTGGAGACCTGGTTGCCGCGGCTCGCGCCCGGCGGGGTGGCCTGGCTGGTGGTGTCGCGCAACCTCGGCGCGGACTCGCTGGCCGGCTGGCTGACCGAGCGCGGCTACGCCGTCGACCGGCACGCCAGCCAGAAGGGGTACCGGGTGCTCAGCGTCAGCCACCGTGCCGACGCGCCGGAGAGTTGATCAAGCGCTGGCGAAGTTGATCAAGCGCTGGCGAAGTTGATCAAGGGATCGGGACACTCGGTGCTGG
Source organism: Actinocatenispora sera (assembly GCF_018324685.1). Classification (NCBI taxonomy): domain Bacteria; kingdom Bacillati; phylum Actinomycetota; class Actinomycetes; order Micromonosporales; family Micromonosporaceae; genus Actinocatenispora; species Actinocatenispora sera. The sequence goes on from NZ_AP023354.1 coordinate 2,209,844, forward strand.
GCCATCGTGTACGAATCCCTTGATCAACGACCGCCTCCCTTGATCGACGACCGCCTCCCTTGGTCGACGACCGCCTCCCTTGGTCGACGACCGCATCCCTTGATCAACGACGCCATCGCTTGGTCGATGGCCGCGTCTCTTGATCGACTCGGGCGACGGTGCGAATTGGGTTCGCGTTCCGGGCGGTGGGGCGGCAGACTCCGGTAGCCGTGGGGTATGTGGACGTGGCCGGGGTGGCGCAGGTGTTGCCGGATGGCCGGGAACTGTTCTCGGACGTGTCGTTCCGGGTCGGTGAGGGCGCCAAGGTCGCCCTGATCGGCGCGAACGGCGCCGGCAAGACGACGCTGGTCTCGATGGTCGCCGGTGACACGCCGGTGCGGACCGGCGCGATCGCCAGGTCCGGCGGCCTGGGCGTGATGCGCCAGTTCATCGGGATGAACCGGGCGATCCCCGGCATCGATGCGCCGCACGGCGGCTGGACGCTCGGCGACCTGGCGCTGTCGCTCGCGCCGCCCACGGTGCGCGATGCCGGCCGTACCCTCGCGGCGGCGGAGCGGCGGATGCGCGCCGAGGAGACCCGCGGCAAGTTCTCCAATGTGGCCCGGCGGGCCCAGCTGCAGTACGCCGAGGCGCTGGGGGCGTGGGGCGACGCCGGCGGGTACGAGGCGGAGGTGGCGTTCGACGTCGCCGCGATCGAGGTGCTCGACGCCGAGTGGCCGGACGTCAGGGATCGCCGGCTCGACACCCTGTCCGGTGGTGAGCAGAAGCGGTTCGCGCTGGAGCTGCTGCTCGCCGGCCCGGACGAGGTGCTGCTGCTGGACGAGCCGGACAACTTCCTCGACGTACCGGCGAAGCGGCGGCTGGAGCGAGCGCTCACCGCCTCGGACAAGAGCATCCTGTACGTCAGCCACGACCGGGAGCTGCTCGCGAACACCGCCGACCGGGTGGTGACGCTGGAGTCCGGTAGCTGCTGGACGCATGGCGGCGGCTTCGCCACCTGGCACCAGGCCCGCGAGGACCGGTACGAGCGGCTCGACGAGCTGCGTCGCCGGTGGGACGAGGAGCACGCCAAGATCAAGCAGCTGGTGCTGATGTACCGGGAGAAGGCGAAGTACAACGCGGACATGGCGAGCCGGCTGCAGGCGGCGAAGACCCGGCTGGCGAGGTTCGAGGAGGCCGGTCCGCCGCCCGAGCGCCCGCGCGACCAGGACATCCGGATCGACCTGCGCGGCGGCCGGACCGGCAAGCGCGCGGTCATCTGCGAGCAGCTGTCGCTCACCGGCCTGACCGACCCGTTCGACCTGGAGATCTGGTACGGCGACCGGGTCGCGGTGCTGGGCGCCAACGGCACCGGCAAGTCGCACCTGCTGCGGCTGCTGGCGCTCGGCGGTACCGACCCCGAGCCGGGCACCGTGCTGCCCGGTACGCACCTGAAACCGGTGGCGCACACCGGCGTGGTGCGGCTCGGTGCGCGGGTGCGGCCCGGCCACTTCTCGCAGACCCACGACCGGCCGGAACTGTCCGGACGGGTACCGGGGTCCGAAGGGGACGGTTCGGGGAGCCGGCGGTCGCTGCGGGACATCCTGTGGCACGGGGACGGCGACCGGCCCGGCATGGACCGGTCGGCGGCGATGAAGGCGCTCAGCCGGTACGAGCTGGCGTTGCAGTCCGAGCAGGACTTCGACACCCTCTCCGGCGGCCAGCAGGCCCGGTTCCTGATCCTGCTGCTGGAACTGTCCGGGGCGACGTTGCTGCTGCTCGACGAGCCGACCGACAACCTCGACCTGGTCAGCGCCGAGGCGCTGGAGGCCGGGCTCGCGTCGTTCGCCGGTACGGTCGTCGCGGTCACCCACGACCGCTGGTTCACCCGCGGCTTCGACCGGTTCGTCACGATCGCCAACGACGGCACCGTCACCGAGACCCCCGAGCCGGTCTGGGACGTCCGCTGACGGGGCGGTGCGGGCGGTGGGAGACCATGGGTTGGTGTCCATTCCCCGGCAGGCGCACGACGCGCCGGACCCCCAGCAGAAGCTCGACCCGGACGAGGTCTCCCAGGCACTGCCGATCCGGCTGACCGCCGACGACTCGGACGAGCCGTTCGACGTAATCGACGCGCTGACGCTGACCCGGTTCACCAACGGCGAGCAGCCGTTCGCCCGCACCGTACGGCTCGACCGGGTCAAGCCGGAGGCCACCCTGGTCCCGCCGGACGGCCGGCTGCTGCGCGGCGTCCGCGAGGACACCCGCCGCTCCCAGCTGGTCGCCGGTGACGGCTGGACGCTGCGCGCGATCCGCTGGCACAGCGGCGGCGGCGAGGTGACCGTCACCGCGGAGTCCGAGGAGCTCGCCGACCAGGTACTGGAGCGGGCCGTCGCCGGCGCCGCGGCGGAGGAGAAGGTGCCAAGCGACACCGTCGAGATGGGCTTCTGGTACCACTCGAGCCGGCGCGGCGCGTACCGCACGACCAGGCCGATCGCCGCCGCGAACTGGGCCGACATCCGGCGCAACTACGCGCGCGGGGTGTCCGGGGCGCTCGACTCGCTGATGACGCTGACCGCGGAGACGGTCACCGGCCGGCTGCTGCTGTTGCACGGCCCGCCGGGTACCGGCAAGACCACGGCGCTGCGGTCGCTGGCCCGGGCCTGGCGCGACTGGTGCCAGGTCGACTGCGTGCTCGACCCGGACAAGCTGTTCGGCGAGCCGAGCTACCTGATGGACCTGGTCATCGGCGACGACAGCGACGACGGCCGGTGGCGGCTGCTGCTGCTGGAGGACTGCGACGAGCTGGTCCGCGGCGAGGCGAAGTACGCCACCGGGCAGGCGCTGTCCCGGCTGCTGAACCTCACCGACGGGCTGCTCGGCCAGGGCCGCAACGTGATGGTCGGGATCACCACCAACGAGGACCTGCAGCAGCTGCACCCCGCGGTGGTACGGGCCGGCCGGTGCCTGGCGCAGGTGGAGGTGGGGCCGTTCGGCGCCGACGAGGCGCAGGAGTGGCTGGGTGGCGAGGCGACCGCGCCGGCCGACGGCGCGACGCTGGCCGACCTGTTCGCGCTGCGGTCCGGCCGGCGCCCGGTCGAGCTGCGCCGCGAGCCCGAGCCGGCCGGCGGCTTCTACCTGTAACGCCCACGCTGCGGCGACCGCCCGGTTCGGGGTTACCTAGTTGATCTGTTTTGGCTGGTCAGGCGTGGGTTTTCTCACTGTCCACGGGGTGCCGTGACGGGACACCATCGAAGAGTGAGCGCCCCCCGTGAGCTGACCGTGCCCGAGCTGACCGTGCCGGCCGCCGTGCACGACCCGGTCCGCACCCTGCCCATCGTCGTGCACATGGACGACGCCGATACCACGTACGACGTGGTCGACGCGCTGTCGCTGTCCCCGTTCGCCGACGGCGCCCAGCCGTGGGCCCGCACCACCCGGCTCGACCACGTACGGCCGGAGGCGACGCTGCTGCCGGCCGGTGCCGTACCGGTACGGCAGGCGTCCGGTGACCGCCGGGAGGCGCTGCTCGCCACCGGCGACGGCTGGACGCTGCGCGCGGTGCGCTGGCGCGGCGGTGGCGGCGAGGTGACCGTCACCGCGGTCAGCGACGAGCTGGCCCAGCGGATCCTCGCCGAGGCGGTCGCGGACGCCACGACCCCGCTGCTGGAGTCCGCCGACAGCGAGGTCGAGCTCGGCTTCTGGTACCACTCGGCAAGGCGCGGCGGCTACCGCACGGTGCGCGCGGTCGACGCGCCGGAGTGGGCGGACATCCGCGGCAACTACGCCGCCAGCGTCGGCACCGACCTGGACAAGGTGATGGCGTTCCGGCCGCGCCCGACCGCCGGCCGGCTCCTGCTGCTGCACGGCGAGCCCGGTACCGGCAAGACCACCGCGCTGCGGTCGCTGGCCCGGGCCTGGCACGACTGGTGCCAGGTCGACTGCGTGCTCGACCCGGAGCACCTGTTCGCCGACCCCGGCTACCTGATGGACGTGGTACTCGGCGACGACGAGGACGAGGACGACGGCCGCTGGCGGCTGCTGCTGCTGGAGGACTGCGACGAGTTGATCCGCGGCGACGCCAAGCGCACCAGCGGCCAGGCGCTGGCCCGGCTGCTCAACCTCACCGACGGGCTGCTCGGCCAGTCCCGCCGGGTGCTCGTGGCGATCACCACGAACGAGGACCTGACACGGCTGCACCCGGCGGTCACCCGGCCCGGCCGGTGCCTGGCGCACCTGGAGATCGGCGCGCTGCCGCACGAGGAGGCGGCCCGGTGGCTCGGCGATCCCGGCCCGCTCGCCGGCGACGGCGCCACCCTGGCGGAGCTGTTCGCGCTGCGCGACGGCGGCGGCGCGGTCAACGCGGCCCGTACCGTCCGCCCCGCCGGCGGTTTCTACCTCTGATCCCGCGGCCCGGGCCGCGCACCACTGATCCCGCGGCCCCGGGCCGCACCACGGATCGCGGCCCCGGGCCGCACCGCGCCGGTCTGGTGACCGGGCCCGACCCGCCGTTGTGGTGAGAGCTGCGGCACGCCCCGGGCCCGGGGTGGGTCCGGGGCGTGCTCACCGGGCGACGCGGTGCTCCCGCGCGCCCGGCCGGATCAGCTACCGACCTTCGCGGCGACCGCCGAGGTGTCCGTGGTACCGAACCGGATGCCGCGGCGTTCCTTGCCGATCGCGCTGAGCACGATCACCGCGATCAGTACCGGCACGATCGTGGCGGTCAGCGCGAACGGGTACCCGTGCCGTTCGGCGAGCGCGGCCTGGATCGGCAGGTTCAGCGCCGCCAGCAGGTTGCCCAGCTGGTAGGTCACACCCGGGTAGAAGCCGCGGATCTCGTCCGGCGACAGTTCGGTCAGGTGCGCCGGGATGACGCCCCAGGCACCCTGCACCATGATCTGCATCAGGAACGAGCCGAGGCACAGCATCCCCGCGGTGGTGGAGAACGCGAACAGCGGCACGATCGGCAGCGCCAGCACCGCGCAGAAGATGATCAGCAGCCGCCGGCCGAACCGCTGCGACAACGTGCCGGCGACGGTACCGCCGACGATCGCGCCGATGTTGTAGAGCACCACGATCCAGGTGGCGGTGGTCGGGTCCAGCCCGATGCCGCCGTGCGCGGTCTCCTTCAGGAACGTCGGGTACACGTCCTGGGTACCGTGGCTCATCCAGTTGAACGCGGTCATCAGCAGCACCAGGTAGATGAACCGGCGCAGTGTCTTGGCGTTGAACAGCACCTGCGCGATCGAGGTGCGGGTCATCTTGCGCCGCTCCGCGGCCTTCTCCCACACCTCCGACTCGCGGACCCCGAGCCGGACCAGCAGCGCGATCAGCGCCGGGATGATCGACAGGGCGAACATCCACCGCCAGTTCAGCCCGAGCGTGGAGTGCACCAGCAGGAACGCCAGCGAGGCCAGCAGGTAGCCGAACGAGTACCCCTCCTGCAGGACGCCGGAGAAGAAGCCGCGCCGGCTGGCGGGGATCTTCTCCATCGCGAGCGCCGCGCCGAGGCCCCACTCGCCGCCCATCCCGATCCCGTACAGCAGGCGCAGGACCATCAGGGTGGCGAAGTTCGGCGCGAAGGCGCAGAGGAACCCGACCACGGAGTAGAAGCAGACGCAGGCGATCAGCGGCACCCGCCGGCCGGCCCGGTCGGCCCACAGGCCGAACAGGGCGGCCCCGACGGGCCGCATGACCAGCGTCAACGTGGTGATGATCGCGGTCTCGGCGAGCGAGACGTTGAACGTGTCGGCGATGTCCTTGATGACGAGGACGACGATGAAGTAGTCGAACGCGTCCATCGTCCAGCCGAGTAGTGCGGCGAGGAACGAACTGCGTTGGTCCCGGGTGAGTCGCTGCCGCCCGGACGGCGCTATGTCACTCATAGCCGCATCCTGCTCTTGTGGCCGGTGTTTCGCACTATGTCGAACCAGTCGTATTTTGCTGGCTATGGCCGGGCCCATCGGGGCCCGAACCGCGCTAGGCTGGTGCTTGACCGGGGCCACTTTGACCCTGCCGGATCGCGGCGGGTATCGTTGCGGGCTGTTGCGTGTACCGTCCGCGCGCCTGCTCGCACCAGCCCGGCCATCAGGCCCGGTCTCCAGTGCGGCAGGCGTCGATAGCCTCAGGCGGCCGCACCCCGAGACACCGACGACAGACAAGGTAATTCTGTGCGTACGTACAGCCCCAAGCCGGGCGAGATTGCGCGCCAGTGGCACGTCATCGACGCCACGGACGTCGTGCTCGGCCGCCTCGCCAGCCAGACCGCGCAACTGCTGCGCGGCAAGCACAAGCCGACGTTCGCCCCGCACATGGACATGGGCGACTTCGTGATCATCGTGAACGCGAGCAAGGTCGCGCTGACCGGCAACAAGCGTGAGCAGAAGATCGCGTACCGGCACTCCGGTTACCCGGGTGGCCTGAAGCAGGTCCGCTACGTCGACCTGCTCGCCAGCCGCCCCGAGCGTGCGGTCGAGCTGGCCGTCAAGGGCATGCTCCCGCACAACAAGCTCAGCCGGCAGGTTCTGAAGAAGCTCAAGGTCTACGCTGGCCCGGAGCACCCGCACCTGGCTCAGCAGCCGGTGCCGTTCGAGATCACCCAGATCGCGCAGTAGGGCAGGGAGAAGCGTGACCAGCGACATCGAAACCCCCGTCGTGGCCGAAGAGCCGATCCCGACGCCGCGCGCCGCTGACCGTCCGGTGCAGACCGTCGGTCGCCGCAAGGAAGCCGTCGTCCGGGTTCGCCTGGTGCCCGGCACCGGCCAGTTCAAGCTGAACGGCCGCACCCTGGAGGAGTACTTCCCCAGCAAGGTCAGCCAGCAGCTGGTCAAGGAGCCGCTGGTGACCTCCGACCGCCTCGAGGCGTACGACGTGCACGCCAACCTGAAGGGTGGCGGCATCACCGGTCAGGCCGGCGCGCTGCGGCTGGCGATCGCCCGGGCGCTGGTCGAGGTCGACCCCGACCACCGTCCGGCGCTCAAGAAGGCCGGCTTCCTCACCCGTGACGACCGCATGGTGGAGAGCAAGAAGTACGGCCTCAAGAAGGCGCGCAAGGCGCCTCAGTACTCGAAGCGCTGATTTCAGGCACGACCGGCCCTGCGGCCGGGATCGCATTTTCGGCCGGGCACGACACTCGTGCCCGGCCGAAGTGCTCTAGGGTTTGTGTCAATGTCCCGCGTGCCGGCTGCGGCGGACCCGTCTGCCCGCTGGCGGCGTTGGCGGCACGAGCGCATGCGACAGCGGTGTGCACTCGCACCTCCGCCCGGCCAGCGGAGGGACGCCTCGCCCGGCCGGGGGCATCGAAACGAACCCCCAGTGGGGACCTGTCCTGCGGCCGAGCGGGCGATGACATGCCGGTGGCCGCGACGCGATCGAGGTGAGGCGGTGCGCATGGGCCGGCTGTTCGGTACCGACGGGGTTCGGGGCCTGGCGAATGCGGAGCTGACACCGGAGCTGGCGGTCGCCGTCGCGGTGTCCGCGGCGCACGTGCTGGCCCCGGAACCGGACGGGCCGACCGGGAGGCGACCGGTCGCCGTGGTCGGCCGGGACCCGCGGGCCAGCGGCGACATGCTCGAGGCGGCGGTGGTCGCCGGGCTGTGCAGCGCCGGTACCGACGTGCTCCGGGTGGGCGTGCTGCCGACGCCGGCGGTGGCGCACCTGGTCGCCGAGACCGGCGCCGCGTTCGGCGTGGTGCTGTCGGCGAGCCACAACCCGATGCCGGACAACGGGATCAAGCTGTTCGCCGCCGGCGGCCAGAAGCTACCGGACGACGTCGAGGACGCCATCGAGCGGCTGGTCGCGGCGCCCGACGGGTGGCGCCGGCCGCGCGGCGCGGCGATCGGCCGGGCGGTCGACCACGCCGCCGGCGCCGATCGGTACCTGGAGCACCTGCTCGGTTCGCTGCCGCACCGGCTGGACGGGGTGAAGGTGGTCGTCGACTGCGCCAACGGGGCGGCCTCCGCGGTCAGCCCGGAGGCGTACCGGCGGGCCGGCGCCGAGGTGATCGCGATCCACGCCGAGCCGAACGGGCTCAACATCAACGCCGACTGCGGTTCCACCCACCTGGAGACGCTGATCGCGGCGGTCGCCGAGCACGGCGCCGACCTGGGCATCGCGCACGACGGTGATGCGGATCGCTGCCTCGCGGTGACCGCCGACGGTACGCCGGTGGACGGCGACCAGATCATGGGCATTCTGGCGCTGGCGATGCGCGAGTCGGGCACCCTGACCGACGACGTGCTCGTGGTCACGGTGATGAGCAACCTGGGCCTGCACCTGGCGATGCGCGAGCACGGCATCGAGGTCGCGACGACCGCGGTGGGCGACCGGTACGTGCTGGAACTGCTCCGCTCGCGTGGCCTGTCGCTGGGCGGCGAGCAGTCCGGCCACGTGGTGCTGCCGCGGCACGCGACGACCGGCGACGGCACGCTGACCGCCCTGCAGCTGATGGCCCGGATGGCGGCCACCGGCGCGAGCCTGGCGGAGCTGGCCGCGGTGGTCCGGCCGCTGCCGCAGGTTCTGCTCAACGTCCGGGTGGCGGACAAGGCGGCCGCCGTGGACACCGTGGTGCGGGACTCGGTGGCGAGCGCCGAGCGGGAGCTGGGGGACAGCGGCCGGGTGCTGCTGCGCCCGTCCGGCACCGAGCCGCTGATCCGGGTGATGGTGGAGGCCGCGACCCAGCCGCAGGCGGCGGAGACAGCGGAGAAGATCGCCGCCGCGGTGCGCGCCGCCAGCCCGATCTGACGGACCGGCCGCCGTTGCCGGGTCAGAGCAGGCTGGGCAGCAGGGCCGCCGCGAGAATGATCAGGAACACCGGGATCGCGATGACCAGCGCGATCAGTACGATCCGCCGGCGCAGCTGGCGCTGGTCGGACGCCGATGCGAAGTAGTCGCTGACGCCGTCGGTGACTCGCCGGCCGCGCTCGCTCGCGAGGATCTGCCCGGCGACCCCGGACGGGTACTCGGCCGGCGGCGGGTAGCCGTGCGGCGGTGGGTACCCACCGGGCGGCGGGTAGGCGCCCGGCGGGGCCGGCTGGGACTGGCCGGGGTTCGGGCCCGCCATCGGATACGGGCCCGCCGCCGGGTACTGCCCGGGTGCCGGGTACGGGTTCGGGCCGGTCGACGGGTAGCCGCCGGATGGCGCCGCCGGCTGCTGGCCGGGTGCGGGCCAGCCGTGGGGCGACGCGCCGGCGGACGGGTACGGGCCGGGCGGGGCCGGGCCGAAAGAACCTGGTACGCCGTCCGGGGGCGGGGGCGGGCTCGACATCCCGACATCGTAGGGCGCCGCCGCACATACCAGGAGGCTGCGCGTACCCGTGCCGAGGCGCGGGCGGAGCCGTCAGTCGGCGACGGTGGCGCGCAGCCGGGCGAGCAGTTCCTCGGTGAGCGGGGAGTGCCAGCGGCCGATCGGGTAGAGGGCGCCGACCTGCCGGACCGGTTCGGGGTCGAGCCGGCGGGCGACGACCTCGCCGGCCGGCCCGGCGAGCGCCACGGTCGGTACCAGGGCGACGCCCATCCCGGCGGCGACCACCGACTGCATGAACAGGTAGTCGCTGGCGTAGCAGGCCACCTGCGGGGTGAAGCCGGCGACCGCGGCGTAGTGGTCGAGCAGCTGGCCGACGTCGGCCCAGCCCTGCACCCAGCGCTCGTCGGCGAGGTCGGTGAAGGCGATGGTGCGCTGGCCGGCGAGTGGATGGTCGGCGGGCAGGACGACTCGGACCGGGTCCCGGCGCAGCCGCACGTACCGCAGGGACTCGCCGACGCCCCAGTCGTCCGGCGGCCGGGGTGCACCGAAGTGGTAGACGACGGCGAGGTCGGCCTCGCCGCGCCGCAGCTTCGGTACCGCGTCGAACGGCTCGTACTCCAGCACGGTGACCTCGGCGTCCGGCCGGTCGGCGGCGAGCGCGCTGACCGCCTGCGGCAGCAGCCGCTGGCCGGCGGAGGCGAACGTGGCCACGGTGAGCCGGCCGCGGGTGCCTTCGGCGATGTCGGCGATGTGACGCTCTGCTTTCGCGAGCTCGGCGGCGATCACGTCGGCGGTGGCCACCAGCGCGCGGCCCGGCGCGGTCAGCGTGATGCCGGTCGTCCGGCGCTCGACCAGCGGCACGCCGACCTGCCGTTCCAGCGCTGCGACCTGCTGTGACACGGCCGACGGTGTGATCTTCAACAGGCGCGCGGCGGCGCTCAGGCTGCCCCGGGCCGCGGCCGCCCGCAGCACCATCAGGCGGGGTACGTCGATCATTAGCTCTACTTAACACCCCTGGGCCAATTGACCACTACTCCTGGCAGGGATTTCGACGCACAGTAGTTGCCGTGAGCCGACGTTCGCTGTTCCTGCTGCTCGTGCTGTCCGCCACTTGGGGCGCCTCGTACCTGTTCATCGACCTGTCGTTGCGGGGGTTGTCCGCGCCGGTGGTGGTGTTCGGGCGGCTCGCCATCGGTGCCGCGGTGCTCTGCGTACTGGCCCGGGCGAGGCACCGGCGCCCGTTCGCGGCGCTGCGCGGGGACTGGCCGCGGATCGCGCTGTTCGCGCTGTTCGAGATGGTGCTGCCGTACCTGCTGATCGCCTTCGGCCAGAGCCGGATCGCCACCGGTACGGCGAGCCTGCTGGTGTCCACGCAGATGCTCTGGCTGGTGCTGCTGACCCCGCTGATGGTGCGTGGCGCCCGGGTGCGGGCGGTGCAGCTGGCCGGCGTCGGAGTGGGGCTCGTCGGCGTGGCGGCGCTGGTGCAGCCGTTCGGTGCCGGTGGCGCGCCGGACCCGCTCGGCGCGGTACTGGTGACGCTGGCGGCGGCCAGCTACGCGATCGGCTCGCTGCTGCTCGGGTTGCTGCTGCCGGGCCGGCCCACGCTGCCGGTCACCGCGGCCGGCCAGGCGGTCGCCGCGGTACTGGTCGCGCCGGTCGCCGCGGTCGGCCTGCCGCGGGCGATGCCGTCGGCCGGTACCTTCGGCGCGCTCGCGGTGCTCGGCGTGGCCTGCACCGCCGGCGGGTTCCTGCTGTTCAACGTGCTGATCACCCGTGCCGGCGCGGGCACCGCGAGCCTGGTCGCCTACCTCGCGCCGGTGTTCTCGCTGGCGTACGGGGCGCTCGTGCTGCACGAGCCGTTCACGGTGCCGGCCGCGGCCGGGTTGGTGCTGATCGTCGCCGGGACGGCGTTGACCGTGTCCCGGCGGCGGCGCGCGGTTCAGCCGAACACGGAGCCGGCGCCCGCGGCGGTCCGGGTCGGCTCGACCTCGACCACGCGGTAGCGGGCCACGCCGGCGCGGGCGAACGGGTCCTCGGTGACGATCCGGTCGATCGTGGCCCGGTCGACGTGCCGGGCCAGGATCGCCCCGCCGGTACGCGGCACCTGCCGGCCGGAGAGCACGAACGTGCCGTCCCCGTAGTACCGGTCGAGGTAGTCGCGGTGTGCGGGGAGCAGCGCGTCGATCTCGCTCAGCGGCTTCAGGTAGTCGAGCAACAGGATGTACACGCAGGCAGTCTGGCATGGCGCCGGCCGCGACCCGGGAGCACGTTCGTACCGAGGAGGCGGCTTGCTCGGGCTCGCGCCGATTGGCTACTTCAATCAAATCGGCTGCGTGAAACATCGGGGACTGCGCACCGCCGCTGCGCATTTCGCTGCTACCCTGCCGGCATGTGCGGCATCGTGGGGTACGTGGGAGCCGGGTCGGCGTGCACCGTCGTGGTGGACGGACTTCGCCGGCTGGAATACCGGGGGTACGACTCGGCCGGCGTCGCCGTCGTCGCCGACGACGAGGTCCGGGTGGTGAAGCGGGCCGGCAAGCTGACGAACCTGACCAAGGCGCTGGCCGAGCTGCCGCCGACCGACCCGCTGTGCGCCGCGACCAGCGGCATCGGGCACACCCGGTGGGCCACGCACGGCGCGCCGACCGACCGCAACGCGCACCCGCACGCGTCCGCGGACGGCCGGGTCGCGGTGATCCACAACGGCATCATCGAGAACTTCGCCCGGCTGCGCGACGAGCTGGAGGCGGCCGGCGTCGAGCTCGCCAGCGACACCGACAGCGAGGTCGTCGCCCACCTGCTCGCCGCCGAGCTGGCCCGCACCGCGGTCCCGGCCGGCGGTCCCGGCAGCGCGGTCCCGGCCGGCGGTCCCGGCACCGGCGCACCCAGCGGCGCCGGGATCCCCGCGGGCCTCGGTCGCGCCAGCGCCGCCGGCGGGGTCGGCGGCGCCGAGGTGGCGGGCCCGACCAGCGCCGAGGTGGCGGGCCCGGCCGGCGCGGTGCTGGTCGACGACGCGCCCACCGGCACCGGGCTGGTGGCGGCGATGCGGACCGTGTGCGCGCGGCTGACCGGCGCGTTCACCCTGCTCGCGGTGTCGGTGGACGAGCCCGGGCTGGTCGTCGGTGCGCGCCGCAACTCCCCGCTGGTCGTGGGTGTCGGGTCCGGTGAGTACTTCCTCGCCTCGGACGTCGCGGCGTTCATCGAGCACACCCGGGACGCGGTCGAACTCGGCCAGGACCAGGTCGTCGCGATCACCGCGGACGGGTACCAGGTGACCGACTTCGCCGGCGCGCCGGCGCCGACCCACCGGTACCACGTGGAGTGGGACGCGAGCGCCGCCGAGAAGGGCGGCTACGACTACTTCATGCTCAAGGAGATCGCCGAGCAGCCGAAGGCGGTCGCCGACACGCTGCGCGGCCGGCTCACCGAGGCCGGCGAGATCACCCTGGACGAGGTGCGGCTGTCCGACCAGGACCTGCGCGACGTGGACAAGATCTTCATCGTGGCCTGCGGCACGGCGTACCACGCCGGGCTGGTGGCGAAGTACGCGATCGAGCACTGGACCCGGATCCCGTGCGAGGTGGAGCTGGCGAGCGAGTTCCGCTACCGCGACCCGGTGCTGGACCGCTCCACGCTGGTGGTGGCGATCTCGCAGTCCGGCGAGACGATGGACACGATCATGGCGCTGCGGCACGCGAAGGTGCAGAAGGCGCGGGTGCTCGCGATCTCGAACACCAACGGTTCGACGATCCCCCGCGAGTCCGACGCGGTGCTGTACACGCACGCCGGGCCGGAGGTCGCGGTCGCCTCGACGAAGGCGTTCCTGACCCAGCTGGTGGCGTGCTACCTGGTGGGGCTGCACCTGGCGCAGGTGCGCGGAATCAAGTACGCGGACGAGGTCGGTGCGGTGGTCGCCCAGCTGCAGGCGATGCCGGCCAAGGTGGACGAGGTGCTGGCCACGATGGAGCCGGTGCGGGAGCTGGGGCGGTCACTGGGGGCCGCACGCTCGGTGCTGTTCATCGGCCGGCACGTCGGGTACCCGGTGGCGTTGGAGGGCGCGCTGAAACTCAAGGAGCTGGCGTACATGCACGCCGAGGGGTTCGCCGCCGGCGAGCTGAAGCACGGCCCGATCGCCCTGATCGACAACGGCACCCCGGTGATCTGCGTGCTGCCGTCGCCGCGCGGCCGGGCGGTGCTGCACGACAAGATGATCTCCAACATCCAGGAGGTACGGGCCCGCGGCGCCCGCGTCGTCGCGATCGCCGAGGAGGGTGACACCGCGGTCGCGCCGCACGCCGACCACGTGGTGTACGTGCCGCGCACGCCGACGCTGCTCGCGCCGCTGGTGACCACGGTGCCGCTGCAGGTGCTCGCCGCCGAGATCGCCGCCACCCGCGGTCACGACGTCGACCAGCCCCGCAACCTGGCCAAGTCGGTCACCGTCGAGTAGCCCGCGCACCGCGCCAGCGGGAGCCGATCGGATCAGCAGGCGTCGATCAAGGACTTGTGGTCGGCGGGTCGGGCAGGACACGCCGCAGTGGGTCCCTGATCGGCTGGTTGGTGCGCCGCGGCTCCGGGCTCGACGGGCGGGCGGTCACCGGGTCACGTCGAGGACGCCGCGGGCGGAGAGCGCCCGCAGGAAGTCGGCCGGGTCGAAGATCTCGCCGGCCGACGCGACGCCGACGGTCCTCGTCTCGCCGTCGAGGACCCGCCGGACCGCCTCGACCACCAGCGGCGCGGTGACGGCGTAGATGTCCTGCCCGCGGGCCACCGCCCGCCGCTGCGTGCCGCCGGCGTGGACCCGGACGTCGACCGCGAACGTCTGCCCGGACCGGCCCCGGGCGTCGACCGCCGCCGGCGCCGGCGTGTCCGGCGCGGCGATGTCCCGGGCCGCCTCGGTGGTCATGTACGTGCACACCTCGCCGACGTCCAGATGGCTGGGCAGGGTGACCACGTCGGCCATGGTGAACTCGGCGATCACCGTTCGCGGCCCGAGCGGGGCGGGGAAGTCCCAGGTCGTCGTCGCCGGCTCGGCGTCGTGGTACTGCAGCCGGCCGTCCCGGTAGCGCAGCCGCCGGCCGTCGCGCCGCTGGCTCGACACCGCGCCCGCGGCCCGCGTCCCCGCGGTCGGGTGCCAGCTGCTCAGCCCGTACCCGATGTGCACCTCGTCGGCGCGGGTCGCGCCGTCCAGTACCGCGCCGGCCAGCAGGTCGCCGAGGCCGCCGTAGAAGGCCATCGCGGGGACGACGATCGCGCCGGCGGCCCGGGCACGGTCGGCGAAGTGCGCGAAGGTGTCCAGGTTCGCCTCGATCTCGGCGGCGACGTCCAGGTACGGGATGCCCGCGCGCAGCGCGGCCTCGACCACCGGCCCCGCGGTCGTCGCGAACGGCCCGGCGCAGTTGATCACCGCGGCGGCGCCGGCCAGCGCCCGGTCGAGCGCGGCCGGATCGTCGACCGTCGCCGGCCGCACCTCGGTACCAGGGTGGGCCGCCGCGAGCGCCCGGAGCCGGTCCTCGTCGCGGCCGGACAGCACCGGGGTGAACCCGCGGTCCCGCAGCTCGGCGACCACGAAGCGGCCGGTGTGCCCGTACGCCCCGTACACCGTGACCTGGTGGTTGTTCGTGTTCATCGGCCCTCCGCCGTCAGGTCGTCATCGACGGCCTCGCCGTCCGGTCGTGCGCGCCGGCCGCGCCGTCCGGTCGTGCGCGCCGGCCTCGCCGTCCGGTCGTGCTCGACGGGAACCAGCCTGGCAGCGGATCACCGCGGGCACGAGTGGCAGGAACGCCAACTCGCGTACAGTTTCGGACATGCGTACCGTCGCGTTCGCCGTCACCGACGGCATGCTCAGCCTGGAACTGTCGATGGCCCACGAGGTCTTCGCCGGCGGACCGTCCGCCGATCGGTACGACGTCGCCCTGTGCGGTCCGCGCCCGGTCACCGTCGGCCGGTTCCGGCTGGCGCCCGACGCCGGGCTCGACCGGCTCCGGCACGCCGACACGGTGATCGTCCCGGGCTGGGCGGACGTCGACGCGGACCCGCCGGCCGACTTGGTCGCCGCGGTACGGGCGGCACACCAGGCCGGCGCCCGCGTCGCGTCGCTGTGCACCGGTGCGTTCGTGCTGGCCGCCGCCGGCCTGCTGGACGGCCGCCGGGCCACCACGCACTGGGCGCACACCGATGCGCTGGCCGCCCGGTACCCGCGGGTGACCGTCCACCCGGACGTGCTCTACGTCGACAACGGCAGCGTGCTCACCTCCGCCGGCAAGGCCGCCGCGATGGACCTGTGCCTGCACCTGGTACGCCGCGACCACGGCTCGGCGATCGCGAACGCGGTGGCCCGGCGGCTGGTCGTACCGCCGCACCGGGAGGGCGGGCAGGCCCAGTTCGTCACCGCGCCGGTACCGGTGCGCGACGGCCGGCCGCTGGCGGAACTGTGCGACTGGGCGCTGGACCGGCTGGCGGAACCGCTGACCGTGCCGGACCTGGCCCGCCAGGCGAACATGAGCACTCGCAACCTGGTGCGGCACTTCCGCGCGGCGACCGGTACCACGCCGCTGCAGTGGCTGCTGTCCCAACGCATCCGGCGCGCCCAGGAGTTGTTGGAACGCACCGACGACGGCATCGACAGGATCGCCGCCGCCACCGGGCTGGGCAGTGCTGCGACGCTGCGCCGGCACTTCCACCGCACCGTCGGGGTACCCCCCGACACCTACCGCCGCACCTTCCGCGCCACCGCCCCGCCCGAGCCCGCCTGACCCCGCGTCGGTCAAGCCTCGTAGTGGTAGCGGCAGGCGGCGATGCGGATCTCGTCGCCCTCGATCCGAGACACCAGTCGATGCTCATCGGTGATGCGGCGGGACCAGTACCCGTGGAAGCCATGCTTGAGGGGCTCGGGTTTTCCGAGCCCCTCGTTGCCGTTCCGGTCGATATCCTTGATCAACAAGTTGATCCGCCTGAGTACCTTGCGATCCTGTTGCTGCCACCACAGGTAGTCGTCCCAGGCGCTGCCATCCCAGATCAGGATCACTCGATCAGATCCCGCTGCGAGCCTTCGCCACGTTCCAGGCGTTCGATCGACGCCAGCAGGCGGCGCGCGTTGGCGGGGTTCCGCAGCAGGTACGCCGTCTCCTTCAACGATTCGTAGTCGTCCAGCGAGACAATCACGACAGGTTCGTGGCCTGCTCGCGTCACGACGACCTCGGCTGGGCGCCACCTCGACGATCCGTACCGCGGGCCTGCTCCGTACCGGACCAAGCCAGTCCACTGTGGACTTTCTAGTCGGTCGTGCGCGACCAGCCGGTGCGGACGGCGAACGGGGTGGCGATCTTGCCCGGGTCGCGTTCGATCACGTCGCCGAACTCGGGATCGAGGAGGGCGGCGTCGATGCGCGCCATCGTGTCGGCGTCCAGCACGCCGCCGGCCGCCGCCGCGTTGTCGCGAACCTGCTCCGGCCGGGAGGCGCCGAGGATCGCGCTGGACACCGCCGGATTCGTCAGCACCCAGCGGATCGCCAGCTGCGCCAGCGTCAGCCCCTGCTCGGCGGCGATCGGCGCCAGCCGCTGCACCGCGGACAGCACCGCGTCACCCAGGTACCGGCCGACGAACCGGCCACCGCGGTCCTGCGTGGCCCGGCTGCCTTCCGGCATCGGCTGTCCCGGCCGGTACTTGCCGGTGAGCACGCCCTGCGCGACCGGCGACCAGACGATCTGCCCGATGCCGAGCCGCTCGCAGGTCGGTACGACCTCGGCCTCGATCACCCGCCACAGCATCGAGTACTGCGGCTGGTTGGAGATCAGCGGCACCCGCAGCTCGGCGGCGAGCTTCGCGGCCGCCTCGATCTGGTCCGGTCGCCACTCCGAGGTGCCGAGGTAGCCGACCTTGCCCTGCCGGACCAGGTCGGCGAACGCCACCATGGTCTCCTCCAGCGGGGTGCCGTCGTCGTACCGGTGCGCCTGGTACAGGTCGATGTGGTCGGTGCCGAGCCGGCGCAGCGACGCGTCGCAGCTCTCCATGATGTGCTTGCGGGACAGGCCCTGGTCGTTCTCGCCCGGCCCGGTGCGGAGGCACACCTTGGTGCACAGCACGTAGCCGGCCCGGCGCACCCGGCGCAGTGCCGAGCCGAGCACCTCCTCGGCGGCGCCGTAGTCGGGCGCGCCGTACACGTCGGCGGTGTCGAACGTGGTGATGCCGACGTCGAGCGCGGCGGCGACGCACTCGCGCGCCACCTGCTCGGTGTCCTTGCCGTGGGTCAGCCAGTTCCCGTACGTCACGGCGCTGACCTGCAACCCACTGCCGCCCAGTCTGCGATGTTCCATCCGTCCACGCTAGCAACAGCGCACGGTGTCGGCTGTTGGTGCGAGGTCGCTACGGTCGGAGCGGTACGGCAGGCGCTGCCTGCGCGCCGATCGGACGGAGGAGCCCGGTGGCGGTGGGATGCGCGTTGGCGGTCGACCTGGGCACGGTGCACACGGTGGCGATGGTGGGCCACCCGGACGGCCGGCTCGAGCCGCTGCTGTTCGACGCCTCGCCGCTGCTGCCCTCGGCGGTGTTCGCCCAGCCCGACGGAAGCCTGCTCGCCGGCCGGGACGCGGTGCATGCGGCCCGGCTGGCCCCGGAACGGTTCGCGCCGAACCCGCTGCTGCGGATCGCCGACGAGACGATACCGCTGGGCGACGACGTGCCGGTCGCGACGGCGCTGGCCGCGATCCTGGGCCGGGTCGCCGCGGAGGCGACCAGGGCCGTCGGCACCGCCCCCGATCGCGTCGTGCTGACCTGCCCGGCCGGCTGGGCCGAGCGGGAACGGTCGGTGCTGGCGGCGGCGGCGGAGTCCGCGGGTCTGGGCACGGTGCTGTTCGATGCCGCGCCGATCGCCGCCGCGCGGTACTTCCAGCGGCTGTTCGGTGCCCGGGCAGCGCCGCTGACAGTGCTCGATCTCGGTGGTACCGCCGAGGTCTCGGTCGTGTTCGGCGACCGGGTCCTGGCGACCGAACGGCTCGCCGAGGCCGGCGGGCTGAACCTGGACGAGGAACTGATCGACCACCTCGACCGTAGCTACCAGGAGCGGGATTCCGTTGCGTGGCAACGGATCCGTGCGCCAGAGACGCCGGACGACCGGCGGGCGCGGCAGCAGCTGGTCGCCGACGTGCGGGCCGCGAAGGAGATGCTGTCCCGCACCCCGCAGGCGACGGTGCACGTGCCGCTGGTCGGCGTCGACGCGCCGATCTCGCGGGCAGAGCTGGAGGGGATCGCCGAACCGCTGGTCGGCGACGCCATCGAGGCGCTGCGCGACGCGCTCCGGGACGCCGGGCTGGCGTCTCCGCTACCGGGGCCGATGTTCCTGACCGGCGGGATGAGCCGGATGCCGGTGGTGGCCACCGTGCTGCATCGCGAGCTCGGGGTGACGCCGACCGGGGTCAACCAGCCGGAACTGGTCGGCGTGCACGGCGCCCTGCTCGGGCTGCTCGCCCGGTCCGCAGCGGGCGGCGGTGCGGCCGACCCGCGGCGGGCCCGCACCGACCGGGCGTACCGGCTGCTCGCCCAGGCGGAGCAGCTCGCCCGCCGGGTGTCCGCGCCGGCCGATCGGGCGCCGGCCTGGGCCCACCTGGCCGCAGCGGTGGCGCGGGTGGCACCGGATCGGGCCCGGCAGCTCGCCGTCGAGGCCGACGCGGTCGCCCGGGCCACCCACGACGCCCGGTTCCGGGCCGGCGCGCTCGGCGAGGTGATGGCCGCGCTGGCCGCGGCCGACCTGCCCGAGCTGGCGCCGATGGCGTCCGCGGCGGCTCGGACGGTGCTGGCGGTGCCCGACCCGTACTGGCAGGTCATGGCGTTGGGGGAACTCGCGGCGGCGCTGCGGGCGGTGCTGCCGGCCCGTGCGGCTGCGCTGCTCGAGGTCGCCGAGCTGGTCGTCGAGGGGATGGCCGACCAGCAGCAGCGCCGGGACGGCCTGCTCTGCGTCGGGCAGGCGGCGGCGCTGGTCGATCCGGCGCGGGCGGTGCGGATCGCCGGCTACCTCGACGATCCGGACGCCCGGGCGAGCACACTGGCGTCGGCGGCGGTCACCGTCGCGGCGGCCGACCCGGACCGCGGCGCCGAGCTCGCCGCGGAGGCGCTGCGGTGCGCCCGGACGCAGGCCACGCCGAACACCTGGGTCTCCGTGCTGACCTACCAGGTGCTGACCGGGGGCCCGCGGTGCGACCCCGCCACCGTCGAGGAGGCGGTACGGATCGCCTACGGGAGCGGCGATCCGGTCGACCGCGCCTGGCTGCTGGCGTGCTGCGCGGTGCTCACCGACGACGCCGGCCGGGCCGAGCGGTTCGCCGCCGACGCCACCGCGCAGACCCGGTTCGACGACACGGATCCGGGCGTCGCGGCGGGCATCGCCGCGGCCGCCCGGCTGCTGGCCGGGCCGCTGCCGGTGGCGGCCGAGATGCTCGGTACCGCGTGCGCCCGGATGGTTGCCGCGGCGGCCAAGGGCCGCTCGGACGAGTGGCACCTGGCCGGCGTGGCGACGGTGCTGGCCGACCTGGCCCGGCTGCTGGCCGGTGGGCCGATCCGCCCGGCCGACATGTGGTCCTGACCGCCGCCCGCCCGCTCCGCACCGGCGCAGACCGCCGGCGCGGCCGGCGCCGACCAGGCGCGGCGCGGATCGTCGGGGCCGTCGGCATCGACCAGGTGGCGCGGATCGTCAGCGGTGGTCGGCGTCGACCAGGTGGCGCGGATCGTCAGGCGCGGTCGGCATCGACCAGGTGGCGGTGCAGGAAGTGGTGGACGAGGGCGGAGAGGAAGGCGGCCTGGGCGTTGTCCGCGGCCCCGGCATGGCCGCCCTCGATGTTCTCGTAGTACGACACGTCGTGTCCGCTCGTGCGGAGCCGGGCGACCATCTTACGGGCGTGCCCCGGATGCACCCGGTCGTCCCGGGTCGAGGTGGTGACCAGCAGCGGCGGGTAGTCGCCGTCCGGCCGGATCTGGTGGTACGGCGAGAACTCGCGCAGGAACGCCCAGTCGTCGGCGACGTCCGGGTCGCCGTACTCGGGCACCCACAGCGCGCCGGCGAGCAGGCGGTGGTAGCGGCGCATGTCGGTCAGCGGCACCTCGCTGACCGCCGCGCCGAACAGCTCGGGCCGGCGCATCGTCATCAGCGCGGTCAGCAGCCCGCCGTTGCTGCCGCCGAGGATGCCCAGCCGGCTCGGCGTGGTGAGCCCGCGCTCGGCCAGATCCGTTGCCACCGCGGCGAAGTCGTCGTACACCCGGCGCCGGTCGGCGCGCAGCGCGGCGGTGTGCCAGGGCGAGCCGTACTCGGCGCCGCCGCGGGTGTTCGCCACCGCGTACCGGAATCCACGGGCCAGCCAGGTCCGGCCGACGACGCCGGAATAGCCGGGCAGCAGGGAGATCTCGAACCCGCCGTAGCCGTACAGCAGGGTCGGCAGCGGCTCGTCGGTGTCCGGCCCGACCACGAAGTACGGCACCTTCGTGCCGTCCGCCGACGCGGTGAAGTGCTGGCGCACCGCGAGTCCCGCCGCGTCGAAGTAGCGCGGCTCGCGCTTCACCGCTACCGCGTCGTCGCCGCCCGCGGTCCCCAGGTACACGGTGGACGGGGTCAGGAAACCCTCGACGGTGAGCTGGTACTCGTCGTCCACGTCGCTGTCGGTACCGAACGCGGAGGCGTCGCTGTGCGGCGGCAGCGCGGTCAGCGACGCCGCGTGCCACGGCCCGGACTCGGCGGGGGTGAGTACCCGCAGGTGGCTGGAGACGTCACGCAGCTCGGTGACGATCAGCCGGTGCCGGGTCCAGGACCAGCCGGCCAGCGCGGTGCGGTCGTCCGGCGCGAACAGCACCACCAGCTCGGGTGCGGCGCCGTCGGCGGTACTGGCGAGGAACTCGGTGAACCGGGTGGCGAGCAGCGAGCCGGCGGCGTGCTCGATGCCGCCGACCTGCCAGGCCGAGCGCAGCTCGATCAGCAGCCAGTCCCGGTTGACCGAGGCGATCGCGTCGTCCGGCACCGGGATCCGGCGCAGCGTGGCGCCGTCCCGCAGGTACCACTCGGTGCGGTAGAAGTCGACCGAACGGTGCACGAAGTCGCGTTCGAATCCCGGGGTGTCGTCGTGCCACGCCGCCACGCTCGAGTCCGTCGGCTCGCCCTCGTACACCAGCGTGGCGTCGGCGAGCGGGGTGCCGCGCCGCCACTCCCGTACGGTGCGGGGCAGCCCGGCGGTGGTCAGCGTGTCCGGGCCGAAGTCGGTGGCGACGTAGATGCGGTCGGCGTCGATCCAGTCGATCGACGTCTTCGCCTCGGGCAGCACGAACCCGTCGGCGACGAACTCCCGGCGCTCGATGTCGTACTCGCGAACCACGCTCGCGTCCGCCCCGCCCCGGGACAGCGACACCAGCGCCCGGGTGTACTCCGGCCGCAGGACCGTCGCGCCGCCCCACACCCAGTTCTCGCCCTCGTCGGCGGCGAGCCGGTCCACGTCCAGCACCGTCTCCCACGCCGGCTGCTCGCTCCGGTACGACTCCGGGGTGGTGCGGCGCCACAGCCCGCGCGGATGCTGGGCGTCGCGCCAGAAGTTGTACCGGTACGCCCCGCGGCGGGTGACATAGGGGATCCGGTCGTCGGCGTCGAGCACCTCCCGGATGGTCTCGCGCAGCGCCTCGAACTCCGGCCCGGCCAGCGCGGCGATCGTCTCCGCGTTGCGTTCGCGGACCCAGTCCAGCGCGCGCGGCGAGTCGATCTCCTCCAGCCAGAGGTTCTCGTCGTAGTCGTCCGTACCGGTCATGGGCGCGTCCTCCAGGCGGTGCGGGCAGGCGTGCGGTGCGGGCAGGCTACCCAGGCTGCCACAGCCGGCCCCGGCCGTCCCCCCAGCCGTTCGGCGCGTGGGGCCGCTTGAACGCGGGCGGCAGCGCCCGACGGAACTCGAAGGGGCCGCCGGTGTGTCAGGGTGGGGGCGTGATCATCGGGGTGGGAGTGGACGTGGTGTTGGTGGAGCGGTTCGCGCGGGCGCTGCTGCGCACGCCGCTGCTCGCGGATCGGTTGTTCACCGATGATGAGCGGGTGACCGCGGTCGGTCACCCGCGGGCGCCGGAGTCGCTGGCGGCCCGGTTCGCGGCCAAGGAGGCGGTGGCAAAGGCGCTCGGTGCACCGGCCGGCCTGAACTGGCGCGACTGCGAGGTGGTCGTCGACCGGGCGGGCCGGCCGTGGCTGACGGTCACCGGTAGGGTCGCCGACGTCGCCGCCGAGCACGGCATCGCGCGCTGGCACCTGTCGCTGTCGCACGACGGCGGGATCGCCTCGGCCATGGTCGTTGCGGAGGGGAACGCATGAGGCACGCGTACGGGGTGGCGCAGGTGCGTGCCGCCGAGCAGGCGCTGATGGCGACCGTGCCGGACGGCGCCCTGATGCAGCGGGCGGCGGCCGGCCTGGCGGTGCGGGCCGCCGGCCTGCTGGCCGACCGCGGCGTCTACTCGTCCCGGGTGTTGCTGCTGGTGGGGGCCGGCAACAACGGTGGCGACACGCTGTTCGCCGGCGCCCGGCTGGCGCGTCGCGGCGCGCAGGTACGGGCGCTGCTGCTGGCCGGTGAGCACACCCACGCCGCCGGCCTGGCCGACTTTCGTGCCGCCGGCGGCCGGCTGGTCGACGAGGTGTCCGGCCCGGTCGACCTGGTTCTGGACGGGATCGTCGGCATCGGTGGGCGGCCGGGGCTGCGGCCGGACGCGCTCGCGGCGGTACGGGCGGTCGCCGGGACCGGCGCGCCGGTGCTGGCGGTCGACGTACCGTCGGGGGTCGACGTGGACACCGGTGCCGCGCCGGCCGAGTCGGTGTGGGCCGATGTCACGGTCACGTTCGGCACGTACAAGCCGTCCCTGGTGGTGGGGCCGGCGGCGCCGCGGGCCGGTCTGGTCGAACTGATCGACATCGGCCTGGCCCCGTACCTGCCCACCGCCCCGGTGGCGGAGGCGGACGGGCCGTCGGGGTGGTCGGTGTCGCCGGCGCTGCCGGCGCTGTCGGTACCGGACGCCGACGACATCGCCGCGATCTGGCCGGTGCCGGTGCCGTCGTCGGACAAGTACACCCGCGGGGTGGTCGGCGTCGCCACCGGCTCGGAGGCGTACAGCGGGGCGGCGGTGCTGTCGGTCGGCGGCGCGCTGGCCGGCCCGGCCGGGTTCGTGCGCTACGCCGGCCACGCGGCCGACCACGTTCGCCGGGCCTGGCCGCCCGCGGTCATCGCGGACCGGGTCGGTGACGCCGGCCGGGTGCAGGCCTGGGTGGTGGGCTCCGGCCTCGGTACCGACGTGCGGGCCAAGGGTGAGCTGCGCGCCGCGCTCGCCGCCGACGTACCGGTGTGCGTCGACGCGGACGGCCTGACGCTGCTCGCCGACGACCCGGTCGGTTGGCTCGCCGACCGCACCGCGCCGACCGTACTGACGCCGCACGACCGGGAGTTCGCCCGGCTCGCCGGCGCCGAGCCGGGCGACGACCGGCCGGCCGCGGCGCGGGAGCTGGCCGCCCGGCTCGGCGTGACCGTGCTGCTGAAGGGCGACCGGACGGTGGTCGCCAGCCCGGACGGCCGCTGCCTGGTCAACTCCACCGGTACGGCCGTGCTCGCCACGGCGGGCTCCGGCGACGTGCTGTCCGGCCTGCTGGGGTCGCTGCTCGCGGCTGGGCTGCCGGCGGAGCGGGCGGCGATCGCCGCGGCATTCGCGCACGGGCTGGCCGGTCGCGAGGCGGCTACGCACGGGCCGGTGACCGCGATGGATGTACTGTCCGGACTCCGGCCCGTTGTCCGCTCTCTGACCAGCGGGAACGTTGCCGCACACACTTTCAGATGAGGAAGCTGAACCTGTACGCAGGGTAGCGGTCGTACCGCTTTCGGGGGCGGGCGACCGCCCGGTGTGCGGCGATTCCGGGAACGTTCACGGCTACGCAGAGTCGTTCCGGCGGTGCACTGCGCGCCGGGGCCGACGATTCGACGGTGGACGACGCGCGGAACGACAGGCATGATGGCGACGTCCACAACGATTCGTGTTGGGACGCACACACAGCGGTGTCCATCGTCGCGTGCCGGTACCCGCCCGGAACTGGGGGGTGCGGGCGGGCACCGGGCGCGACGTTCCCCGCTCGGCGGGGGTTTGCCGCCTTGGTCTGGCAGCCGGGCCCACCGGAATGGTCCGGGTGTCAGGCCCGAACGGGGAGAGAGGTTCCAGACGCCTCTCTCCCCGTTCGTGCGCACGTTGTTGCGGCGCAGCCCCGCCACCCCTGTTCGCGCCGGCGCTCGCTGCTGTTAGCGGTGTAAATCCTGTTCGCCGCTGCGTGCGCTCTTGCTGGCGGTGTAAAGGCCACCTCTGTTCCTTCTTTCACCCCTCGTGGGGGAACCGTGGGGAGCGGGCTTCGCCCCTCCCCACACCCCTCCCCGTCAAGGGGGCAGTCGCCCCTTGACAATCCCCCACCGGAAAAGCAGAGACGAGATCCTGACCCCGCCTGGCCCGTTTCGGAACGACGGGGTGTCGGTGCGGCCTACCCATCGAGGCCGGACCCGCCACGCCAACCACCCCACCCGGTTGCGGGCCGCCAAGACACGAAGCGACGCGACGCGAAGCGTTGCGAGGCGGGCGTTGCCGTGATGGACATGCCGGGCCCGGGCCCCGGTCTTCTTCGACACGCGCTTGGCGTCGAGGGGCATCGTCACCGGGATGGGTAAGGGGATGGCCAAGGGGAATCCCCTTGGCGGGGAAGGAGCGCGAGGAGGGGGCGAAGCCCTCTCCTCGCATTCCCCCACGCGGGGTAAAGCGGCGAACAGAGGTGGCCTTTACACCCACACGCCGAGCGGCGCCGCGGCAGAGGGAGCCTTCACCCCAGCACGCCGGAAGCGCAGCGCCGGACAGGGGTGGGCTTTACACCGCAGCGCCGGACGCACGCCAGCCGCGCAGCAGCGCTTCGGGGCCACCTCAGCGCAAAGAGGTGGTCGCCGCGGCGGCGCGGCGGCTGAGAGGTGGACCTGGGACACTGGGGGAATGCAGCAGGCCGAGGCGGTGATCGATCTCGACGCGATCTCCAGCAATGTCTCCCATCTTGCCGGCCTCACGTCGGCCGCGGTGATGGCCGTGGTGAAGGCCGACGGGTACGGTCACGGCGCCGTTCCGGCGGCCCGCGCGGCACTGCGCGGCGGGGCGAGCTGGCTCGGGGTGGCGACCCTGACCGAGGCGTTCCAGTTGCGCGACGCGGGGATCACCGCACCGGTGCTGGCCTGGCTGATCGCCCCCGGTACGCCGGTGGACGCGGCGGTGCGGCGCGACGTCGACCTGTCCTGCGCGACGCTCGGTGGCCTTGCCGCTGCCGCCGCGGCGGGGCGGGCGGCGGACCGGCCGGCCCGGGTACACCTCAAGATCGACACCGGTCTCTCGCGGGGCGGTTCGACCGCGGGCAGTTGGCCAGATCTGGTCACCGCCGCGGCGAAGGCGCAGGCGGACGGGGCGGTGCAGGTGGTCGGCGTGTGGAGCCACCTGGCCTGCGCGGACGAGCCCGGGCATCCGAGCGTCGACCGGCAGCTGGCCGCGTACCACGAGGCCCTGGACGTCGCCGAGCGCGCCGGGCTGCGGCCGACGCACCGCCATCTGGCCAACTCGGCGGGCCTGCTGACCAGGCCGGACACCCACTTCGACCTGGTCCGTCCGGGCATCGCGTGCTACGGGTTGTCGCCGGTGCGGGGCTGGCCGAGCGCGGCGGCGCTGCGGCCGGCGATGACGGTCCGGGCGCGGGTGTTGATCAGCAAGCAGGTGCCGGCCGGCACCGGCGTCTCGTACGGGCACACCTACCGCACCGAGCGGCCGGGCACCATCGCGGTGATCCCGCTCGGCTACGCGGACGGGGTGTTCCGGGCGGCGAGCAACGCGGGCCAGGTGTGGCTCGCCGGCGCGCGCCGGACCATCGCCGGGCGGGTCTGCATGGACCAGTTCGTGGTGGACGTCGGCGACGCTCCGGTGGGGGACGGGGACGTCGCGGTGCTGTTCGGGCCGGGCGACGGCGGCGAGCCGACGGCGGACGACTGGGCCGATGTGATCGGCACGATCAACTACGAGGTGGTGTGCCGGCTGGGCATCTCGCGCGCGGTGCGGCGGTACGTCGGCGGCGCGGCGTAATGCCCGATCGACGCAGCAGGGCCCGTACCGCCGGGCTGGTGGGCGCGGCTGTCGGTGCCGCGGCGGCGGGGGTCGCCGGCGGCCTCGCGGTGCGGGCGCTGCTGACCCGGCGCGATCGCGCCCCGGCCCCGGTCGACCCGTACGCGGACGAGCCGTTCGACGCGCTGCCGGCGGACGCGGAGCTGGTCGTCACCACCGACGAGGGCGTCGACCTGCACGTCGAGGTGGTGGAGCCGCCGGGGCGTGGTGCGCCGGCGCTGACCGTCGTGTTCGTGCACGGGTACGCGCTGGATTCCGGCACGTTCCACTTCCAGCGCCGGGCGTTGACCGAGTTGACGTCACCGCGGCTGCGGCTGGTCGCCTACGACCAGCCGGGCCACGGCCGGTCCGGTCGGCTGCCGGCGGGGGAGTACTCGATCGACGCGCTCGGCGGCGCGCTGTGGCGGGTGATCGAGGAGGTCGCGCCGGACGGCCCGCTGGCGCTGGTCGGTCACTCGATGGGTGGGATGACCATCATGGCGCTGGCCGAGCGCCACCCGGAGCTGTTCGAGCCGGGCGGCCGGATCCGCGCGGTCACGTTCGTTTCCACCTCGGCCGGCGAGCTGGCCGGGGTTCCGTTGGGGCTGCCCAAGTTGCTGCCCCGGGCGAGCCTGCTGCCGGCGCTGGCGAACGCGGCGAAGCTGACGCCGGGCATCATCGACCGGGCCCGCGGCGCCGCCGGCGACATCGCGTACCTGCTGACCCGGCGGTACGGGTTCGCCGGTGCGACGCCGAGCCCGGCCGTGGTGAAGTACGTGGAGCGGATGAACGCGCGCACCTCGGTCGAGTCGATCGCCGGCTACGTCAAGACGCTGTACGAGCACCGCCGCTACCGCGCGCTGGAAGCCTTGCGGCACACCAGGGTGCTGGTGATCGCCGGCGACTCCGACGTGTTCACGCCGCTGTCGCACGCGCAGGAGATCACCCGGCTGCTGCCGAACGCGACGCTGCTGGTGTTGCCGGACGCGGGGCACATGGCTTTGCTGGAGTACCCGGACGCGGTCACCGAGCCGCTGCGCGTGCTGCTGGTGGCGGCCGCGAAGAAGAGGAGTACCACGTGATCGGCACCGTCCACCATGAACTGTCCACTGTGGATGATACGCGGGCGTTCGGCGAGCGGCTGGCCCGGTTGCTGCGGGCCGGCGACCTGGTCGTCCTGGTCGGTCCGCTCGGTGCCGGAAAGACCGCGCTGACCCAGGGGATCGGCGCCGGACTGGGCGTGCGCGGTGACGTCACCAGCCCGACTTTCGTGATCGCCCGGGTGCACCCGCCGGACCCGGCGCGGGGCGGTCGGCTGCCGCTGGTGCACGTCGACGCGTACCGGCTGGGCGGCGCGCTGGAGGTCGACGACCTGGACCTGGACGCCAGCGCCGAGGACTCGGTGACGGTGGTCGAGTGGGGGCAGGGACTGGTCGAGCAGCTCGCGGACGCTCACCTGGAGGTGCGCATCGACCGGCTCGACGACGACACCCGCACCGCCACCCTGATCCCGCACGGCGGCGACTGGGCCGACCGCCTCGCCACCCTCTGACACCCTAGCCGGCGGTACCCAGGTCGAAGCCTGCCCGGGGACGTCCGCGCGACCGCGGCATCAGGCGCCGAGGAAGGGCAGCAGCGCGGCGGTGAGCTGGGCCGGGGCGTCCTCCTGGACCAGGTGGCCGGCCCCGGGGACGACGGTCAGTTCGGCCGGCCCGATCAGGCCGGCGAGTTCCCGGCCGCGGTCGAGCGGGATCCACTCGTCGTCGCCGCCCCAGCAGATCAGTGTCGGGATGGCAATGTCGCCGAGCAGGTCCCGGAACTCGTCGGTGTAGCTCTGGTCGGCCTGCGCGATCTGCCGGTAGAACGCGGACTGACCGGTGTCGCCCAGCCACGGCCTGACCAGCGCGTCCAGCGTCGGGGGAGGCAGCCCCGGTGCGCTCGCCGACGCCACGTACCGTCGCACCAGCGCCTCGTGCAGGTGGCCGGGAAGCTGCTCGAACACCTCGGTGTTGGCGCCGACCAGCCGGAAGAACGGCGAACCCCACGGCGCGAGCGCGACCGGGTCGACCAGACCGAGCCGCCGGTACCGGGCGTGGTGCAGCAGCAACGCCCGCAGCGCGACGGCGCCGCCGAAGTCGTGCGCCACCACGGCGGGCGCGGGCAGCCGCCAGTGCTCGAGCAGTTCGGTGAACACCCGGGACTGCGCGCCGAGGGACACGTCCTGCCCGGCTGCCATCGCCGACGCCCCGTAGCCCGGCATGTCCCAGACGTACACCCGGTACGTGGCGGCGAGGGCCGCGGCGACGTTGCGCCACACGTACGAGGCGAACGGGGTGCCGTGCAGCAGGACGACCGGTTCGGCCCCGTCCGGGCCGAGCACGTCCCACCGAACGGTGCCCGATTCGCTCTCGTACGTCCTGCTCAGCCGCCATGTGCCCATTCGCCGATGGTGCCAGTGTCGGGTGCGCTCCGGCGCGGTCGGGGGGCTCGCCGTCTCGGTAACTGCCGACGGCGGCACCGGCGGCCGGTCGGGTGGTCGAAGGTCGGTCCGCGGGCGCGGACGACCGCAAGGCAGGATGGGTACGTGCTGGTACTGGGTGTTGACACGGCGACAGCGGCGGTGACCGCGGTGCTCGCCGAGGTGACCGACGACGATGTGCGGGAACTGGCCACCGAGGTGACCGTGGCCGCGCAGGCGCACGGCGAGCGGCTCGCGCCGGCGATCGAGGCGGTGCTGACCGCGACCGGGCGCACGCCGGCCGATCTGGTTGCCGTGGTCGCCGGTACCGGTCCGGGGCCGTTCACCGGCCTGCGGGTGGGGCTGGTGACCGCCACCGCGCTCGGCCAGACCCTGGCGATCCCCACGTACGACGTGTGCACGCTGGACGCGCTCGGCGCGGTCGCCGGTGCCGGCCGGGTGCTGGTCGCCACCGACGCGCGGCGCAAGGAGATCTACTGGGCGACCTACCTCGACGGGGTCCGGCAGACCGGGCCGGCGGTGGCCAGGCCCGCCGAGGTCGCCGACGGGTTGGCCGTCGACCGGGCGGTCGGTGCCGGCGCGGTGCAGTACGCGGAGATCCTCGGCGTGCCGGTGGCCGACGAGCCGCGCTACCCGGTCGGTACCGCACTGGTCGCGCTGGCCGCCGACCGGATCCGGGCCGGTGCGCCGGGCGAGACGCTGGTACCCCGGTACCTGCGGCGACCCGACGTGACGCCGGCCGCCGCACCCAAGCCGGCCGCCACCCGTTGAGCCGGCGCGAGGAAGCGGGCCCGGGCCGGTGAGCGAGGTGCGGATCGAGCGGCTGCGCTGGTGGCACATCCGCGAACTGCTGCCGATCGAGGACGAGCTGTTCGGCGCGGAGCGGTGGAGCGCGGCGATGTTCTGGAGCGAGCTCGCCGCCGGCCACTACTACCGGATCGCCCGCGACGACACCGGCATCGTCGGCTACGCCGGACTCGCCGTCACCGGCCCGGACGAGGCGTGGATCCACAACATCGCGGTACGCCGGGACCGGCAGCGCGCCGGCGTCGGCCGGGCCCTGCTGGACGACCTGCTCGCGGAGGCGGACCGGCACGGCGCGACGCACGTGCTGCTGGAGGTCGCGGTCGACAACGAGCCGGCCCGGACGCTGTACGGTCGCTACGGGTTCGTCGAGGTCGGCCGGCGCCGCGGCTACTACCAACCGAGCAACACCGACGCGTTGGTACTGAGAAGAGAGGCTTCGGGCAGTGACTGAGCAGGAGCGCGCGGCGGGCGCCGACGGGCCGCTGGTGCTGGGCATCGAGACGTCGTGCGACGAGACCGGGATCGGCGTGGTGCGCGGCACCACGCTGCTCGCCGACGCCGTCGCCTCCAGCATGTCCGAGCACGCCAAGTACGGCGGGGTGGTGCCGGAAGTGGCGAGCCGGGCGCACCTGGCGGCGATGGCCGGCACCATGCGCGAGGCGCTCGACACCGCCGGGGTACGGCTGTCCGATGTGGACGCCGTCGCGGTCACCGCCGGCCCGGGACTGGCCGGCGCCCTGCTGGTCGGCGTCGCCGCCGCGAAGGCGTACGCGCTGGCCGCGAACAAGCCGCTGTACGGGGTGAACCACCTGTCCGCGCACGTCGCGGTGGACACCCTGGAGCACGGTCCGCTGCCCGAGCCGGCGATCGCGATGCTGGTGTCCGGCGGGCACTCCTCGCTGCTGATGGTGGAGGACCTGGCCGGCCGGGTCGAGCCGCTCGGCGCCACCATCGACGACGCGGCCGGGGAGGCATTCGACAAGGTGGCCCGGCTGCTCGGGCTGCCGTTCCCGGGTGGCCCGCCGATCGACAAGGCGGCCCGCAACGGCGATCCGGTCGCGATCGACTTCCCGCGCGGTCTCACCGCGCCGCGGGACCTGCAGCGGCACCGGTTCGACTTCTCCTTCTCCGGGCTCAAGACCGCGGTGGCCCGCTGGGTCGAGGCGCGGCAACGGTCCGGCGAGCCGGTACCGGTGGACGACGTCGCCGCATCCTTCCAGGAGGCGGTCTGCGACGTGCTGTCCCGCAAGGCGATCGACGCCTGCCAGGAGCACGGGATCGACACCCTGCTGATCGGCGGCGGGGTGGCGGCGAACTCGCGGCTGCGGGCGATGGCCACCGAGCGCGCCGAGCGGTACGGGATCCGGGTCCGGGTGCCGCGGCCGAAGCTGTGCACCGACAACGGGGCGATGGTCGCCGCCCTCGGGTCGCATCTCGTCGCGGCCGCGGTACCGCCGTCCACACTGGACATCCCGGCCGACTCGTCCCTCCCGGTGACCACCGTGTCACTCGCCAACCGGATGTGAGCCGTGCTCGACTCGGCGGCAGCACTGGCCAGGCGGCTACGCCTGCCGGGGGGTGCGCGCGGCGCGGCTTCGTGGGACCTCGGCTTGGCCGCCGTGCTGGCAGCCGCGTCCTTCGTGCCGCAACTCGCCGGAAACGGCCTGCAGTTCGGTCAGCTGGCGGTACGCCCGGCTGACACGTGGTCCGTTCTGCTGACCCTGGGTCAGTGCCTGCCGCTGTCGGTACGGCGCCGGTGGCCTTTGCTGTGCCTCGTGGTGGTGACCGGTTCCTTCGCCGCGTTCCAATCGCTGGGCTACCGCACCGACTTCGCCAGTGCGGGGCTGTTCGTCGCGGTGTACAGCGCCGGCGCCCATCTCGGTCGCTCCCGGCGCGGGGTGGCCGCGGTAGCGACCGCCGGCTACGTCGCACTTTCCGTCACCCTGCACGCCCTGCGGTCGCCGGAACGACTGATCGACTACGGCACCTTCTACCTCGCGCTGGTCATCTGCTGGCGAGCCGGCTCCTGGATGCGCGCCAGGCAGGCGGCGGAGGTCGAGCGGCGCCGGGAGAGCGCGCAGCAGGCCACGGCGGCCGAGCGGGCCCGCATCGTCCGGGAGATCCACGACGTGGTGACCCACCACGTGACCGCCATCGTCGTCCAGGCCGACTCGGCCCAGTATCTGGTCGGCTCGGCGCCAGACCGGGCTGTGGACAGCCTCTCTGCCATTAGCGGAACCGGGCGGCGGGCGCTGGCGGAACTGCGGCATCTGCTCGGTGTGCTCGAGGGGCCCGAGGGCGCGGCCGGTCCGCGGCCGGGGGTTCCCGCACCCTCCGTGGAGGAGGCGCCGGCATCCGGTCGGTTCCGCGATCTGGTCGAGCGAACCCGGCTGGCGGGACAGCCGGCGGAACTGTTCGAGGACGGTGACGACGCGCCCATCGCCGGCGCTGCGCAACACGCCGCGTACCGGGTGGTGCAGGAAGCCCTGACCAACGCGGTGAAGCACGCGCCCGGCCGCCGCACCGTGGTCCGGGTACGGTACGGCACGGAGATCCGGATCGACGTCACCAGCGCGGGTCCGGTCATCGCCGAGCGCGCCTTCACCCCGGGACGCGGACTCACCGGCCTGCGCGAACGGGTGAACCTGTGCGGTGGGGAACTGTCCGCCGGTGCCCGACCCGG
This sequence comes from Actinocatenispora sera, assembly GCF_018324685.1. Taxonomy (NCBI): domain Bacteria; kingdom Bacillati; phylum Actinomycetota; class Actinomycetes; order Micromonosporales; family Micromonosporaceae; genus Actinocatenispora; species Actinocatenispora sera. Next base: position 2,242,184 of record NZ_AP023354.1, read on the forward strand.
TGGTGGGTTCGTGGTCAGCGCCCGGATTCCGTCGGCGGGAGTGCGCGAATGACCGGCTCGGCGCCGATCCGCATCCTGGTTTGCGACGACCAGCCTTTGGTGCGTACCGGTTACTCCACCACGTTCGCCGCGCAGCCCGGGTTCGAGGTGGCAGGTGAGGCGAGCAACGGGCGGGCGGCGGTGGACGGCGCCCGCCGGCTGCGCCCCGACGTGGTCGTGATGGATGTCAGGATGCCGGTGCTCGACGGCATCGAGGCGACCCGCCTGCTTGCCGGCCCGGGGGTGCCGGACCCGGTGAAGGTGCTGGTCGTCACCACCTTCAACATCGACGAGTACGTCTACGCGGCGCTGCGGGCCGGGGCGAGCGGGTTCCTGCTCAAGGACTGTCTGCCCGCCCAGCTGATCGAAGGGGTACGCACGGTCGCCGCCGGGGATTCGTTGCTCGACCCGGCGGTCACTCGCCGGCTGATCGGCCGGTTCGCCGCCCGGATCAGGAACGACGATCCCGCCCAACCCTCGGCGGGACACCCGCTGTCCGCGCTGACCCGGCGCGAGACCGAGGTGCTCAAACTGGTCGCTGCCGGGTTGTCGAACGCCGAGATCGCCGGGGTCCTTTTCATCGGTACCGAGACCGTGAAGACCTACGTCTCACGCATCCTCGCCAAGCTCCAGTTGCGCGACCGGGTGCAGGCGGTGGTCCTCGCCTACCGGGTGGGCCTGGTGCGCGACCGCGACTGACCCGGCCGGCGCGACCGGGCGGTCCCCCGTGAGAGCTACCGGGAGTTGTCCACCTTGGGGTGACTTACCCTGCGCCGCCCGATCGTAGCGTTCTGGGCGGATGTCGCGGCACGACGCCGCGGCCGTACCCAGGAGCGTCATCGATGGACAGCGGATCCACACCAGCATCCAGTCCCGCAGTCGGCGACGCACCGAGGGCTTCGCCGCGGCGCCGGCCCGGGCCGGCGCGCTGGGCCTGGCTCGGCGCCGCGGCGCAGGTCGTCTTCCTCGTGGTCATGATCGCCGCCGCGTTCTGGCAGGGCCCGCGCTACAGCGTCCTGAAGCACACCGTCAGCGACATGTCCGCGATCGGCGCGCCGCACGCCATGGTCCCCATCGTCGTCTTCACCGTGTGCGGCGCCGCGACGATCGTCTTCGCGCTGCGCTCGGTGTGGCCGACGCTGCGTCCCGGCGGTTGGCGGGCGGCCCTGGGTACCGCGCTGCTCGCGCTGTCCGTGGTCGGCCTCGGTGACCTGCTGAGCTCGCAGGAACGGCTCGCCTGCCGGATGGCCGACCCGGGCTGCACCGCCATCAAGCAGATCTCCAACGCAGGCGGCAGTACGGACAACGTCGTCACCTCGCTCGGCGTACTGCTTCTCGTCGTCGCCGGGTTCTTCCTGGCCGCGGCGATGCGCCGAACGCCGGGCTGGCAGCGGTGGGCCTGGCCGGCCCGCTGGGCGGCGATCCTGGTCCTTGCCTTCGCCGTCGCCGACGTGCTGACCCAGAACGCGGGCCTGGGCGGGCTGTTCGAGCGGTTGGTCGCGGTGACCGGCGCCGTTGCGGTCGGCGTACTCGCGGTCGGGATCCTCCGTCGCGGCGCAGCTCGCGAGCCCTACCGCGAAACGGTGAGGCCGACGAGAATGGGGTCGTGATCGTACGGATGTGGGAGGCCAGGGCGCATCCCGCCGAGTTCCCGGAACTGCTCGACTGGGTGTACAAGGCGGTCGTGCCGGCGTTCGCGGTGGAGCCGGGGCACCTGGGTACCGAGGTGTTCCGGTCCGGCGACGAGCGGATCGTGGTGCTCTCCCGCTGGCGCGACCAGCCGGCGGAGATCGCCGAACCGCCGGCGCGGCTGGTGCCCCGGCCGCCGCACTCCTGGGACTTCGTCCCGGTCGACCGCTGAGCGACCCCGTGCCTCGCCGGATCCGAACCGGCGGGGCACGCTCGGCCCGAGCCGGTGATGGGGTCCGGCCGCCGAGCTATGCCCCGTCCGGTACCAGGTCGTCGAGCAGCGCGTCCAGCTCGGCGAGGCTGGAGACCCGGGGGCCGGTCCAGCCCGCGGTGTCCGCCCAGGGGTCGGCGATCGCGGTGTCGGCCAGTACCGTCGGCAGCCCCAGCGCCGCCGCACCGGACAGCTCGCCGCTCGCGCCGTCGCCGACGAACGCACACGACGTCGGCGGCAGGTTCAACGCCACCACCGCGGCCAGGTAGGCGCGCGGGTCCGGCTTCGCGTAGCCGAGCGTGCTGGAGAACACCGCCAGTTCGAACCGGTCGACGAACTCGGTCTCCCGCCACAACAGCGGCACCTCGGCGCTGCAGTTGGTCACCAGCGCGAGGCGCCAACCCTTGTCGCGCAAGGCATCCAGCGCGGCCAGTACGCCCGGGGCGGGGTGCAGCTGGCGCCGGGTCAGGGCGAGCCGCTGCCGGACCGCGCTGTCGACCGCGGCGGCGGTGGGCCGGCCACCGACCCGCTCGGCGAGGGTACGCATCGTCTCGGGTAGGTCGCCGAGGTGGCCGGTGAACCGGTCCTTGCGGCTGGCCCGTACCTCGGCGGCGAACCGCTCGGCGTCCACGCCGAGCACCGCGGAGATCCGCCGGGACACCTCGTCCCGCTGTACCGAGGTGTCGCCGGGCACCAGCGTGCCGAACAGGTCGAACAGAATCGCGCGCGTCACGCCCGCACGCTACCGGCCCCCGCCACCCGCCCAGCGCCCGCCCGCCTCCCACCGCCCGCCCGCCGCCCGCCCAGCGCCCGTCCAGGCTCGTTGATCAAGGGATTCGGGAGCATCGTGCCAGGATCGCGGGGACGAATCCCTTGATCAACGCGGCGTGGGAGTCAGGGCGGGAGCAACGCGGCGTGGGTGTCAGGGCGGGACCGGCGCGGCGTGGGGTGTCAGGGCGGGGCCGGCCAGTAGGAGCGGCGTTCGGCCACGGCGGTGAAGCCGAGGGCGCGGTACAGGGCGACCGCGGGGCGGTTGGAGACCGGCGTGAGCACGGCGACTCCGGTGGCGCCGAGCCGGGCCAAGCGGCGGAACGCCTCGGCGATCACCGCGCTGGCGTGGCCGCGCCGGCGGTGCCCCGGATGCGTACCGGCCGGCTCGAGCAGCGCGGTGCCACCCGGCGGGCCGAGCCAGGCGAGGCAGAACGCGGTGATCCGGTCGTCCACCGTGCCGACCAGGTCGAGCTCGGCGCGGTAGCCGGGCACCGCGCGCAGCCGCTGGTACCGCTCGGGAGTGAGCGACGAGCCGGGAAACGCGGCGTGCTGCACGGCCACCCGCTGGGCCGCGTCGGCGGACCGGAACGCCCGTACCGTGGGTTCGGCCGGGGGTTCGGCCACCGCGCCGGGCAGCGGGCGCCACAGGTGCAGCCAGATGTCCGGGTCCGGCTCGTAGCCGGCGGCGAGCAGCGCGCGGGTCAGCGCGCCGGGGCCGGGCGGCGGGTCGATCCAGGGCCCGCCGCCGGCCCGGTCCAGCCGCCGGGACAGGTCGGCGAGGACCGCGTCGGCCAGCGTCGAGTCGTGCAGGTACGCGGGGTTGACGGCGCAGCGGGCACTGCCCGGCTGGTCGCACAGGATCACTGCGGCGCAGCGCCCGGTGGCGTCCCACCAGACCCGGATCTGCTCGTCCCGGATAGCCGGCTCGAACCGCAGCGCCCAGCCGAGGTCACCGGCCTGCAGCTGCCACCCGCAGCCGGCCGACGGTTCCCAGGCGCGCAGCGACGCCAGTACCGTGCCGGCCTCCCGGTCGGTCAACCGGCGCCGGGTGAACCCCGTCTCCACGAAACGGCACCCTATGTGCCGGTGCCCCGGCGCGCGGTAGGGAAATCGTCGAACTGTGTCGCACGGCGCACCGATCCGCCCCAACCCCGCCGTCGATCAAGGGATCGGGACACGGAGTCGTCGCGTTTCGTGCCCGAATCCCTTGATCAACTGACCGCGCGGGGCCGCGCAGGGCCGCGCGGGGCCGCGCGGGAGCCGGAGTGGGGGAGGGGCGGGGGTGGGGGCGGGGTGGGAAACTCGGTCGCGGTGGGGGTGGGGCGGCCGTAGCGTCGGGGGGCGTGCGTCAACTGCCCCTCGCCGACCCCGGTACTCCGGTACACCGCTCACCGGCCGCGTACCTGCGGTGGCTGGTGCGCAAGCAGGCCGGCACGATCCTCGTCGCCATGTGCTTCGGCATCGCCTGGATGCTCGCGCAGGCGCTCATGCCGGCCGCGATCGGCAAGGCCATCGACGCCGGTCTCGGGCACCGCAACACCCGGGCGCTGTTCGACTGGGCGGCGGTGCTGTTCGGGCTCGGCGTGGTCCAGGCCGCCGCCGGCGTGATGCGGCACCGGCTCGCCGTGTCCAACTTCCTGACCGCCGCGTACCGGACCGTGCAGGTGGTCACCCGGCACTCGGTACGGCTCGGCGCGACGCTGCCGAAGCGGGTGGCGACCGGCGAGGTGGTGACCGTGGGCGCGACCGACATCGCCCAGCTCGGCAACTCGCTGGACATCTCCGGCCGGCTCGCCGGCTCGGTCGTCTCGTTCGTCACCGTGGCGATCATCCTGCTCGCCACCTCGGTACCGCTGGGTCTGCTCGTGCTGATCGGGGTGCCGGTGCTGGTCCTCGCGATCGGGCCGATGCTCAAGCCGCTGCACCGCCGCCAGCAGGCGCAGCGGGAGCTCGCCGGCGACCTCACCTCGTACGCGAACGACATCGTGCACGGCCTGCGGGTGCTGCGCGGCGTCGGCGGCGAGGAGGTCTTCGCGCGGCGCTACGCGGCCCGGTCGCAGCGGGTACGGGCGGCCGGCTACCGGGTCGCCGGGGTCGAGTCGGCCCTGGACGCCACCCAGATCCTGCTGCCCGGCGTCTTCGTCGTGCTGGTCACCTGGCTCGGTGCGCGGTTCGCGCTGACCGGGGTGATCAGCCCCGGCCAGCTCGTCGCGTTCTACGGGTACGCGGCGTTCCTGGTGCAGCCGCTGAGCACGCTCACCGAGGCGGCCGACAACCTGACCCGCGGCCTGGTCGCCGCCCGCCGGGTGGTGCGCATCCTCGACATCGAGCCGGAGCTGTCCGACCCGCAGACCCCGGCCGCGGTACCGGACGAGCCGGGCGAGGTGGAGCTGGCCGACGCGGCCTCCGGGGTGCGGATCGCCGCGGGCTCGCTGACGGTACTGGTGGTGTCCGGCCGGCCGTCCGCCGCGCAGCTCGCCGACCGGCTCGGCCGGTACACGGCCGGGTCGGTGCTGTTCCGCGGGGTGCCGCTGGACCGGCTGCCGACCGCCGAGGTGCGTCGGCGCATCCTGGTGTCCGACACCGGGTCGCGGCTGTTCGCCGGCCCGCTGCGGGCCGAGCTGGACCCGTCCGGCGCGCTGCGCGACGAGCGGATCCTGGCCGCGCTGGACGCCGCGTCCGGCGCGGACATCCTGGCCGGTCTGCCGGACGGGCTGGACACCGCGATCGAGGAACGCGGCCGGTCGGTGTCCGGCGGCCAGCAGCAGCGGCTGGTGCTGGCGCGGGCGCTGCTCGCCGATCCGGACGTGCTGATCCTGGTCGAGCCGACCTCGGCGGTCGACGCGCACACGGAGGCGCGCATCGCGGCCCGGTTCGCCGAGTTCCGCGCCGGCCGGACCACGGTGGTGCTGACCGAGAGCCCGCTGCTCGCGGACCGGGCCGACACCGTGCTGTTCGTGTCCGGCGGCGTGCTCGCCGCCGCCGGCAGGCACGCCGACCTGCTCGCGAACCCGGCGTACCGCGCGGTGGTGCTGCGCGGCGAGGACGACGACCGACCCGACGGCACCGGGGACGGGACGGGCACCGTCGCCGGCGCCGAGCCGACCGGCGGGCAGCCGGGCGCCGCGGCGACCGGTACGGGCCGGTCCGGAACGGTGGCCGCGGAACGGATCGGGGCGGTGGCCGCCGACCCGACGCTGCCGCTGCGTGCGGAGGTGACGGAATGACGGTGCAGCTGCCGGTGGCGACGCCGGCCCAGGTCCGGCGGTACGCCCGGACCCTCGCCCGGCGGCACCCCAGGGCGCTGGTGACCGCGCTGGTGCTGCACGCGCTGGCGGCGATCGCCGGGCTCGGCGCGCCGCGGCTGCTCGGCAACCTGGTCCAGGCGGTACAGGACGGGACCACCCGGGTCACGGTGGACAAGGTGGCGCTGGCGATCGCGGCGTTCGTGATCGGCCAGTCGGTGCTGACCAGGTTCGCCCGGTTGGTGTCGTTCCGGCTCGGTGAGCGGGTACTGGCCGAGTTGCGCGAGGAGTTCGTCCGCCGGGTGCTGTCCCTGCCGTTGTCCACAGTGGAGCGTGCCGGCACCGGCGACCTGCTGACCCGTACCTCCCGGGATGTCGACGCGCTCGCCCGCACGGTCCGGTTCGCGGCGCCGGAGACGCTGATCGCGCTGGTCACGACCGTGCTCACGCTCGGCGCGCTGGCCCTGGTCGGCCCGCTCGTCGCGCTGCCCTGCCTGATCGCGGTGCCGATCCTGTGGGCCTCCACCCGCTGGTACCTGCGCCGCGCCACCGCCGGCTACCTGCGCGAGAACGCGGCCTACTCCGACGTCAACGAGGGGCTCGCCGAGACCGTCGAGGGCGCCCGTACCGTCGAGGCGATGCGCCTTGCCCGGCAACGGATCCGGCGCACCGACGGCGACATCGGCCGGTCGTTCGCGGCCGAGCGATACACGCTGTGGCTGCGCTCGGTGTGGTTCCCGGCGGCAGAGGTCAGCTACGTCGTCCCGGTGGTGGCCACGCTGCTGGTCGGCGGGCTGCTCTACACGCACGGGATGGCGAGCCTCGGCCAGGTCACCGCGGCCACTCTCTACGTGCAGCAACTGATCGACCCGGTCGACCGGCTGCTGTCCTGGCTGGACGAGCTGCAGGTCGGCGGCGCCTCGCTGGCCCGCCTGCTCGGCGTCTCCGCCGGCCCGGACGAGGCTGCCGACGCCCGTCCCGGCGCTGCGGGCTCGCCCGGCGGAACGCCGGGCCCCGCTGCCGATCCGGTACCGCTGCCGTCCGGTGCGGCGCCCGCGGTGGTCGCGGCCGGCGTGCATTACTCCTATGTGGATGGTCGGGATGTGCTGCGCGGCATCGATCTGACGGTACGGCCGGGGGAGCGGCTGGCGATGGTCGGCCCGTCCGGGGCCGGCAAGTCGACGCTGGGCCGGCTGCTCGCCGGCATCCACCCGCCGCGGTCGGGTTCGGTGACGATCGGTGGCGTACCGCTGGTCTCGCTGCCCCTCGACCGAAGACGCCGTGAGGTGGCCCTGGTGACCCAGGAACACCACGTGTTCGTCGGTACCGTCGCCGACAACGTGTCGCTGCCCCGGCCGGACGCGACCGAGGCCGAGGTACGCGCCGCGCTGCGCGCCGTCGACGCGCTCGGCTGGGCCGAGGCGCTGCCGGACGGGCTGGCCACCGCGGTCGGCTCCGGCGGTACCGAGCTGTCCGCGGCGCAGGCGCAGCAGCTGGCGCTCGCCCGGCTGGTGCTCGCCGATCCGCACACGCTGGTGCTCGACGAGGCGACGTCGCTGATCGACCCGCGCGCCGCCCGGCACCTGGAACGGTCGCTCGGTGCCGTGCTGGCCGGCCGTACCGTGATCGCGATCGCGCACCGGCTGCACACCGCCCACGACGCGGACCGGGTAGCCGTCGTGGCGGACGGCCGGATCGTCGAACTGGGCCCGCACGCCGACCTGGTCGCCGCCGGCGGCGACTACGCCGCCCTCTGGGACTCCTGGCACGGCCGCCACTGACCGTCACCGCGTTTGCCCGTAGCGCTGGGATTCGGGTGTTGTTGCGCGGATCGGTGATGATGTCGACCGACCTGCAGGAGGCATTGTGACCGATCCGTCCCCATCCGACGAGCCACACCCAGCGGGCGAACCGAGCGAGTCGGGTACGGCGGACGGCGGTGGCTGCCGGGGGCCGGGTGGACGGGCGACGCAGGCGGCCGCGGGCGCCGCCGAGGCCGGCTCGGTCACCGGCCGGGCGGTCGTACCGGTGCCGCACGCCGAGACGGACGACGGGGAGACCGAACCGGGCCCGGTACCACGGCACGGGTGGCGCCGGCTGGTCCCACGGCGGCCGTGGCGGTGGCTGGGCGGCATCGCCGCGCTGGCCACGCTCGGTTCGCTCGCGGTCGGGGTGCTGATCGTCTGGCTGACCCGGCGGCCCGGCCAAGGGCGGGGCACGCCCTCCGGCGCGGGTCACCCGTCCGGCGTGGACCCGTCCTCCGGCAGCGGCCCGACGCCGTCCGGTACCCCGTGGACGCCCGGTACCGGCGGCCATCCCACCGGCGCCGACCCGACCGGCGTGGGTGGCGGCGTCACCGGCGGCCCGACCGGCCCCGACAACGCCGGCTGCACGGTCGAGGGCGTCAATTGCGACCCGGTCGGCAAGGCGTGCGATTCGGCCTGCAGCTCGGCCTGCAGCGGCGTCGGGAGCGACTGCGGCAGGCAGCTCGACGACGCCTGCGCCGGCCCGTCCTGCGGCTCACCGGGCTGCTCCGGCTCCGAGGTGAACTGCGGCGGCGACCCGTCGAACACCGGGCACACGCTGCTGACCTCGCTGATCGGCTCCGGCCTGCCGTTCCTGCACCGCACCGCGACCGCCCCGACCCCGGCGGCCTTCGCCCGCGCCGCGATCGTTCCGGTCATCGCGAGCGGGATGTCGCGCGGTGCGGAGCCGATCGGCGCCGCGGGTGACCCGGGTCGGATCGGGCTGCTGGCGCGGGCCGGGATCGCCGCGATCCGGGCGTACCAGCGGATCTCGCCGGGGTTGCCGACCCGGTGCCGCTACACGCCGACCTGCTCGCGCTACGGCCTGGCCGCGATCGAGCGGTACGGGCTGGTCGCCGGCGCGCGCCTCGCGGTGCTGCGGATCCACCGCTGCACCGCCGACGTGGTACCCGGCACCGCCGACCCGCTGCCGGCCTGACGCCACGGTCCGGCGCGCCGGCGCCGGCCCGGCACTCGTACTCGACAGTGCGTCCACTCGGGGCGACGGCGCCGGCCCGGCAGTCGTGGCGCCGCACCGGTCAGCGCGGATCGGTCGCCAGGATCGACATCATGATCTCGTCGACGTACTCGCCGTCCCAGCGCAGCGCGTCCCGGAACCGCCCCTCGACCTGGAACCCGACCTTCTCGTACACGTGCACGGCGCGCGGGTTGAACGGGTAGACGCCGAGCGAGACGCGGTGCAGCCCGACGGTGTCGAACGCGTGGTCCAGCAGCAGCCGGATCGCCGCACCGCCCAGCCCGCGGCCGACCCAGCGCGGCACGATCATGATGCGCAGGTTGGCCGAACGGTCCGGCGCGGAGAACTCGTTCAGCACGATCTCGCCGGCGCACTCACCGCTGGCCCGGTCGACGATGGCCAGGTCCAGCCGGTCGGCGTGCTCGTGCCGGGTGCGGTACCACTCCTCGACCGCGCGGCGCCGCAGTTCGGGTGTCGAGTCGAAGTCGCGCGGGTGGCTGCCGGTCAGGCGCTGGATCTCCGGATCCTCCATCGCCTCCAGCAACACGTCGGTGTCGGCCACGTCGATGGGCCGCAGCAGTACCCGCTCGCCGGTCAGGGTCGGCTTCTCGGCCAGGCTGATGTCGTTCACCGGCCGACGGTAACCGCTGCCCGCTCGGCCGGCCCGCGCTTTTGCGCCCTGCCCAGGGACGGCATGGCTGGCCGGCGCCACCGGCCGCGAAGCCCGGTGCTCCGACCCCCGGTTCCGCGTCGGAGTGGCGCGTCAGCGAGCGGCGATCCGGGCGGTGACCGCGTCCAGCAGGCGGGCCAGGTCGGCGGCGGCCAGCTCCAGCTCCAGGCCGCGCCGGCCGGCCGAGCAGAACACCGTCTCGTGGTCCTCGGCCGACGAGTCGATGACGGTACGCAGCCGCTTGCGCTGGCCGAGCGGGCTGATGCCGCCGCGCACGTAGCCGGTGGCGCGTTCGGCCGCGGCCGGATCGGCCATCGTCGCCTTCTTGCCGCCGGCCGCGGCGGCCAGCGCCTTGAGATCCAGCGACCCGGTGACCGGGACGACCGCCACCGTCAGTACCCCGTCCACCTCGGCGACCAGCGTCTTGAACACCCGTTCCGGCGCTACCCCGAGCGCCGCGGCCGCTTCCTCGCCGTACGACTCGGCGCGTGGATCGTGGGGATATTCGTGTACCCGGTGCGTCACCCGCTGCCGGGCGACCAGCGCGGTCGCCGGCGTACCTCTGCCTGCCACGGTGCCGCACGCTACCCGCGACGCGCGGTCGGGACGGCAGATATTCGACCGCCCCGGTTGCGCGGTCGGGCCGGCGCCGGCGGCGAGGTCCCGCGGCCGGGCTGAGGTCGGGAGGCCGACGTGCGCAGTCCGGGAGCCGAACCGATGGCCGGCTACGCGCCGCCGGGCGGGGCCGGGAGCGGGTGGGCCAGCAGCGCGGTGGGTGCGCCGGCGATCCGGGTGACCAGCACCGTCGCGGCCCCGGCACCGGACGGCTTCAGCGACCGCCGCAGCGCGTCGGGGTCGAGGGCGATGCCGCGCTTCTTGATCGTCACCACCCCGACGTCGCGGGCCCGCAGCGCCGCCCGCAGCCGCTTCACCGAGTACGGCAGCACCTCCTCGATCTCGTACCCGCGGGCGAACGGCGTGGCCACCTCGGCGTCGGTGTAGAGGTAGCCGACGCCGGGTTCGCCGATGCTGCCGCCGATCGCCTCGGCGAGTTCGGCGACCAGGTGCGCGCGCAGCACGGCGCCGTCCGGCTCGTACAGGTAGCGGCGCAGCGGGCCGACCGGCGCCTCCCGGGTGCCGTCCCCGGTGAGCTCGGCGGCCTCGACGGGGGTGCCGGCCGGCGTACCGGTCAGCACCGTCGCCCGCCGCGGTACCCCGGCGAGCGGGCCGCACCACAGGGCGGCCTCGACGACCTCGCCCCGTACCGACACCCATTCGGCCTCGACGCCGGCCGGCAGCAGCGCGTGGTCGATGCCCGGCCCGAGCTTCAGGCAGGCCGGGCCGCCGGTCAGCGACAGCAGGAACTCCCACGGCGGCGAGTACGCGGCCGGGTCGAACACCCGGCGGCCGCCCGCGCGCCGGGCCGGGTCGCAGAACACCGCACCGCCGGCGGGCAGCTCGCGATGCACCGCGGCGGCGTCGCCGACCACGACCTCGATCCGGTCGGCGAGTCCGAGGGTCTCGGCGTTGGCCGCGGCGACCGCGGCGGTACCGGGGTCCGCGTCGACCGCGGTGACCCTCAGCCCGGCGCGGGCGAACGCGATCGCGTCGGAGCCGATCCCGCAGCACAGATCCACCACCCGGTCGGTGCCGGCGGCGGCGAGTCGCCGGGCCCGGCGTGCCGCGACGGCCGGCCGGGTCGCCTGCTGGAGCCCGTCGTCGGTGAACAGCAGCCGGTCCGCGCCGGCGCCGAACTTGACCGCCGCGCGCTGTCGCAGCCGCGCCTGGCCGAGCGCGGCCGCGGCGAGTTCCGGGCTGCGGCCGCCTCGGCGCAGCCGTTCGACCGCGGCGAGCCGGTCGGTGTCCACCAGCGTCGCCGCCGCGGCCAGCGCCTCACGGCCGGCCTCCGACCGCAGCATCGTCACCTGTTCCGGGGTCACCGCGCCGATGGTGCCGCAGCCCGGCCCGGCCGCGTCGACCACCCACCCGGTCGCCCGGTATCAGCTGGTTCGATGCTCGGTGGCCTGTTCATCGACCACGCAGTCCGGCCCGGGGTAGACCAGGTTCTCGTGCCCGTCGGGGAAGCGGACCAGGTACGGCGGGTTGCCGTGCTCGCCGCGCACCTCGACGATCTCGCCGACCCGGTCGTGCTCACCGACCGTACGGCCGTGTACGTGCAGGTGTTCGCCAACTGTTGCCCGCATGCTGCTCACCTCCGTCCCTCCAGTCTGCGGCGGCGCCCGCGCGGGCGCGTAGCGTTCGGCCCGGCCGGCCGAAACATCGGCGTGGCGATTGGCACTCTCCTTGACGGAGTGCCAATGGTCGACCTAACCTTCGGTTAGCACTCTCGCGACAGGGGTGCTAACGGAGCCGCCCGACGGGCGACCTCGTTAGGGCTCCTGAGAGTGTCACCACACGAACTGGCCAGCGGTCCGGCCACCCGCGACGACGGATCCGCCGGTCACCCAAGGCATGCAGATGAGTACCCCAGGAGGGTCTTGCCGTGACCACCGCGACCAAGGTTGCGATCAAGCCGTTGGAGGACCGGATCGTGGTCCAGGCCAACGAGGCTGAGACCACGACCGCGTCGGGCATCGTGATTCCCGACACCGCCAAGGAGAAGCCGCAGGAGGGCACCGTCCTCGCCGTCGGCCCCGGCCGGATCGACGACAAGGGCAACCGTGTCCCGGTCGACGTCAAGGAAGGCGACGTCGTCATCTACTCGAAGTACGGCGGCACCGAGGTCAAGTACGCGGGCGAGGACTACCTGATCCTCTCCGCGCGTGACGTCCTCGCGATCGTCGAGAAGTGACGCTCTCGTAACCACTCGCCCCGGAGTCGACCGCGTGTCGACTCCGGGGCGGTTCCATCTTTGAACGAAAAGGACCGGGGATGCCCAAGATTCTCAGCTTCTCCGACGACGCCCGGAAAGGCCTGGAGCGCGGGGTCAACGCGCTCGCCGATGCGGTCAAGGTGACCCTCGGTCCGCGCGGGCGCAACGTCGTACTGGACAAGAAGTTCGGCGCGCCGACGATCACCAAGGACGGCGTCACCGTCGCCAAGGAGATCGAGCTCACCGACCCGTACGAGAACCTCGGCGCGCAGCTCGCCAAGGAGGTCGCCACCAAGACCAACGACGTGGCCGGCGACGGAACCACCACGGCGACGGTGCTGGCCCAGGCGATGGTCCGGGAGGGCCTGCGCAACGTGGCCGCCGGCGCCAACCCGACCGCGCTGAAGCGCGGCATCGACGCGGCCGTCGCGGCGATCTCCGACGAGCTGGTCGCCAAGGCCACCGAGGTGGACACGCAGGAGCGCATCGCGCACGTCGCGACGGTCTCCGCGCAGGATGCCACCATCGGTGAGCTGATCGCCGAGGCGATGGAGCGGGTCGGCCGGGAGGGCGTCATCACCGTCGAGGACGGTTCGACGCTCACCACCGAGCTGGAGATCACCGAGGGGATGCAGTTCGACAAGGGCTACCTCTCGCCGCACTTCGTCACCGACCCGGAGGCCGGTGAGGCGGTGCTGGAGGACGCGCACATCCTCATCACCACCGAGAAGATCTCCTCGGTCGAGGACCTGCTGCCGATCCTGGAGAAGGTCCTGGAGACCAGCAAGCCGCTGCTGATCATCGCCGAGGACGTGGACGGCCAGGCGCTGTCGACGCTCGCGGTCAACTCGATCCGCAAGACGCTCAAGGCGTGCGCGGTGAAGGCGCCCGGCTTCGGCGACCGCCGCAAGGCGATGCTGCAGGACCTGGCGATCCTGACCGGCGCCGAGGTCATCTCGTCCGAGCTGGGCTACAAGCTCGACTCGGTCGGCCTGGAGGTGCTCGGCAGCGCGCACCGCGTCGTCGTCACCAAGGAGACCACCACGGTCGTCGACGGTGCCGGCAGCGACGCCGCGGTCGCCGACCGGGTCGCCCAGATCAAGCGCGAGATCGACGAGTCCGACTCCGACTGGGACCGGGAGAAGCTCAACGAGCGGCTCGCGAAGCTCTCCGGCGGCGTGGCGGTCATCAAGGTGGGCGCCGCGACCGAGGTCGAGATGAAGGAGAAGAAGCACCGCATCGAGGACGCCATCTCGGCGACCAAGGCGGCCGTCGAGGAGGGCACCGTGCCCGGTGGCGGCGCCACCCTGGTGCAGGTGGCCGGCAAGCTCGACGGCGGGCTCGGCCTGTCCGGCGACGAGGCGACCGGCGTCAAGCTGGTCCGCACCTCGCTGGTCGCGCCGCTGCGCTGGATCGCCGAGAACGCCGGCCGGGACGGTTACGTCGCGGTCGAGCGGGTCCGCGAGGCGGAGTTCGGGACCGGTCTCAACGCCGCCACCGGCGAGTACGTCGAGCTGGCCAAGGCCGGCATCATCGACCCGGTGAAGGTGACCCGCAACGCGGTCGCCAACGCGGCGAGCATCGCGAGCCTGCTGCTCACCACCGAGAGCCTGGTTGCCGACAAGCCGGAGGAGGAGCCGGCCGCCGGTGGCCACGGCCACGGCCACGGCCACCAGCACGGCCCCGGCTTCTAGGCCAGGCACGACGAAGCGGGCCGCCCAGACTGGGCGGCCCGCTTCGTCGTCGCTTGCTAGGCGGAGACGAGTTCCGGCTGGTCCGCGCCGGACAGGCGGGCGTCGAGGCGGCGCAGGTCGACCCGGCGCCGCCGGCGGTCGGCCAGGTCCTCCCAGCCGTCGTCGATCAGCCGCTGCCGCTCCGACTCGCTGAGCCCACCCCACACGCCGTACGGCTCGTGCACCGCCAGCGCGTGCGCGGCGCACTGGGCCCGTACCGGGCAGGTCCCGCAGACCGCCTTGGCGGCCCGCTCGCGGCGGGTCCGGGACGGCCCGCGTTCGCCGTCCGGATGGAAGAACATCGCGCTGTCCAACCCGCGGCAGTTGCCTGCGAGCTGCCAGTCCCACCGGTCGGTGTTGGTACCGGGTAGGCGACGAATGTCTGCCATCGGTCCTCCCTGCGCGGCGGCGGCCGCGTCGGTCGTTCAGTGCGGCGGACGCCGCGTCGGTCGTTCGGTCCCTCGGTCGTTCGGTGCGGGTGGTGCTCCGGTTTCGTGTCGTGCGGCCATCGCCGCGGGTGGCGCCGGGACCCGCGTCACGTGGCCGGATCGGCGAGGATGGGCGCATGCCTGCCTCGACCGAGCCGATGCCGGGTGCCCGGCGCTCGCCTTCGCCGTACCCTCGGCCGTCGGGCGGCAAACTGCCGGCCGGCGGGTCGGTGGACCGGGCCGAACGGGCGCTCTGGTTCGGCCGGCCGGCACGGGCGTTGTCGCTGCTGGCTGCGGTACCGGCGACTCCGCGGTCGGCGTGGCTGCGGGGCGTGGCGCTGATCGCGCTCGGCCGGTACGGTGCGGCCGACGACACCCTGCTGCCCACCGCGCTCGGCCGGTACGGTGCCGGCGACGGGGCGCTGCTGCCCACCGCGCCGGGAGCACGGCCGGTGCTGCGGTCCGGGAGCGGGCGGCGGTATGTCTCGCTGGCGCTGTCCGCGCTCGGCAGCTCGGCGCGCCAGCGCGGCCGGTACGACCGCGCTGCGGAGCTGGATGCCGCGGCGCTGGAGGCGGCCGGTACCGACGTCGAGGCGCGGGCCGACGCGCTCGTCGGGCTGACCGCGGACGCGATCGGTGCGGGTACCCGGGCGATGGCGGAACGCCGGCTGGCGGCGCTGCGCGAGGTGGCCGACCCGGGCTGGCGCACCGCCGTACGTTGCGGTTGGGTTGCGGCCGAATTTTCCCTCCTTTCTGATCTGCCGGAAACCGCGGCAGCCGCGGCGTACCGGGCGGTACGGTGCGCCGAAATGGCGCAGGCGCCGCGCCATCTTGCGAAGTCTCTGCTCTTTTATGGCGTTTCGGTGCGGGAAGTTGCCCGTAGACAAGCGGTCGCACCCCTATTCCGGTCCGCGGCAGTGATACTGAGAAGAGCGGAGCGGCTCGCGGCGGCGGTCGAGGCGTTCCCGGTGTGGGGAGTGGCGTGCCGGCTGCGACAGGAGACCTTGAAGGAGGTCGCCGTGACGGGGGAAGCTGTGGCGCAGAACACGTACACCACAATCGCGTCATGAGCCCGAGTCACCGGGGTCTCTCTGTCTGGGAGAGAGGAGAAGCACGTGCGCTCGGTGCTCGTCTGTGTACGAACGCCCGTGGCGGCGCAACGCATCGCTGCCTGGGCTGCGCATCTCGGCGTCGCTGCCGCGGTGCGGACGGCGCTGTCCGGTGAGGAGGCGCTGGCCCGGATGGGCGAGCGTCCGGCGGACGTCGTCCTGATCGATGTCGGAATGACCCGGCCTGACCCGGTGCAGTTCACCCGCCGGGTTCTCAGCCGCGGTCCACACACCGCACTCGTGCTCGTCGGCGCCGACGACCCGCGGGCCGCGGCGGCCGCGGTCGCCGCCGGCGCCCGCGGCGTGATCCGCGCCGGCGAACACGGGGAAGACCTGGTCAGCGCGCTGGCTCAGGGCATCCTGCTGGCATGCCCGAACGGCCGGCAGAATCCGGTCGGTACGCCGACACTGGGTCGCCCGGCGCAGTCGCCGGGCCCCCGGCGGGGCGTGCTCACCGAACGTGAGCTGCAGGTACTGCGGGGAATGAGCGAGGGGAAGAGCAACGCCGAGATCGGCCGCGAGCTGTTCGTCTCGGAGGACACGGTGAAGACGCACGCCCGTCGACTGTTCCGCAAACTCGGTGCGCGCGACCGTGCGCACGCCGTGGCGTCCGCGTTCCGCTCCGGCCTGGTCAGCTGAGAGGGCGGGTGGTGGAATCCCGCGCGATTCCACACCGCGCCCGATGCCGGGTGGCCCGCGTGGGTGGTCCGGATCGGCCGGCCCGTGCCGGCCGGGTCCGGTCGCCCGACCTGCACCAATGGGCACCGTCAGGGGCCCACGGGTGCCCTGATTGGCCAAGACCTCTATGCGAAGATCGCCGCAAACACGCTACCGTTCGGCGGAAGGTTCGTAACGGGAGAGTGCGAGCGGGCGATGACATCACCGGAGGCGGGGCTCACCGAGCTCGCCGTACGCGCCGGCGGCGGCGACCGCGCTGCGGTCGAGGAGCTGTTGACGCGGATCCGGCCGATCGTTGTCCGTTACTGCCGTGCTCGACTCGGTCGGACCGGCCGCGGCGCGTACACGACGGCTGACGACGTGGCGCAGGAGGTGTGTATCGCCGTGCTGGGTGCACTGCCCCGGTACCGGGCGGGCGGATCGCCGTTCACCGCGTTCGTCTTCGGCATCGCCGCGCACAAGGTCGCCGATGCCCACCGCGGCGCCGCCCGGGACCGGTCCGAGCCGGTCGCGACGCTGCCCGAGCAGGTGGACCTGAACGCCGGGCCCGAGGCGCGGGCGATCGCGCTGGATGCGGCCGGCCGGATGCGCGGCCTGCTGGAGCGGCTGACGCCGCAGCACCGCGAGGTCGTCGTGCTCCGGGTCGGCGTCGGCCTGACCGCCGAGGAGACCGGCAACGCCCTGGGCATGACCGCCGGCGCGGTCCGGGTCGCCCAGCACCGCGCGCTGAACCGGCTGCGGGCCCTCGCCGCCGAGCTGTACGACGAGGTCGGAGTATGAGCGATCGAATCATGAGGCGGGGCGTGTTCGTGCCTCGTGCCCGGTCGGAGCGAAGCGGAGACCGGCCATGAGTACCCGGTCCGATCCGCCCGCCGAGACGGGCGAGACCACCCCGTCCGAGGACGCGGTGGCGCGCGACGACCGCGTCCTCGACGCCCTGCTCGGGCTGGCCGACGACGACATCCGGTACGACGATCCCGCGCTGCAGCTGCTCGCGGCGTGGCGGGAGGACATCCTCACCGACGAGAGCGGCGCGACGGATGCCCCGTCGGGCCGGCCGCCGCAGCTGCCCCGGATCCGGCGTGGTGGACCCACCGGGCCGGCACCGGACCGGTCCCGGCCGCGCCGGGCCGCGCGGGCGCGTCGCCGGTCGGGTCGGCTGGTGCTGGCCACCGGGTTCGCGGTGCTGGCCGCGGGCGGGTTCGCCGGGGTGGCGATGGCCGCCGGTGGTGCCGCACCGGACAGTCCGCTGTTCCCGGTGACGAAGGTGATCTATCCGGACCGGGCGGCGGTCGCCGAGCACCGCTCGGCCGCGGCCGCCGACGTGGACGATGCCCGCAAGGCGGCGAAGGAAGGCCGCGACGACGACGCCCGGCGCTACCTCGCCGACGCCGACAAGCACGTCCGGCACCTGCCCGACGATGCGGCCCGAACGCTGCGCCGCAAGGCCGACGAGGTCCGCCGCGGGCTGAGCCCGTCCCCGGACGGTGCCGGCGGGCCGGGGCCGACGCCCAGTCTGATGCCCAGCCCCGAGCAGCCGTCCCCGCAGGCCAGCGACACCGGGTCGGCGGAGCCGTCGCCCTCCGACTCGTCCGCGGGCGCCGGGAACACGACGCCCGGCGGGGAGGACTCGGCGAGTCCCGAAGCCTCCACGAAGGCGGAGTCGTCGAACGAGGGCAAGCCGGGCCACGGCAAGGGCCCGCACCGGGACGACGACGGGAAGTGAGCCGTCGGCCCGGCGTGCGCCGGGTCAGCCGTGGTCGGTGGCCTGGGCCCCGTCGACGTAACCCCGCGCGTACTCCCAGGAGACGTAGTGGTCCGGGTCGGGCTGGTAGGCCGGCTCGTGCAACCGTGGGTGGCCGTGCTCGAGCACGTGGTGCAGGCTGCTGCGCAGCAGTTCCCAGGCGACGTAGTGGGCCGCATGGCAGTCGTCGCAGTCGAACACCACGCCGCGGATCCCGGTCGGCTCCAGGAACCGCTGGAACTCGTCCAGCTCGGCCAGCTCGGCGGTGACCTCGTCGCGCTCGTCGTCGGCCAGCGGCCGCCCGGGCACGCCGCCGAACAACCCGGCGGCCGGATCGGTCGGGTCGTT
Organism: Actinocatenispora sera; assembly: GCF_018324685.1. Classification (NCBI taxonomy): domain Bacteria; kingdom Bacillati; phylum Actinomycetota; class Actinomycetes; order Micromonosporales; family Micromonosporaceae; genus Actinocatenispora; species Actinocatenispora sera. The sequence continues at coordinate 2,260,685 of NZ_AP023354.1, forward strand.
CGCGAAGGGGTCGAGCGGCTCGTCACGCACGAACCCACGGTATCGCCTGGGTACGCTCGTTCGCCGCCCGTGCGCCGCCGGGTGATCCCGACAACCAGGCAGGTTCCACGCCGGTACGGGCGTCCCGCAGTGCCGTGGACCGCACCCGGGAGCAGCCCGCGTGGCTGGCAAGTTGCCGGGCGTAGGATCGGAACACGCGGCCGGTGGCAGCGCTTGACGCCCGGCGTGCCGACGGTTCCCGCGTGCCGGAAGACGACCAGGCCCGGCCACCGGGGTCAACCAAGATCGGATCAACATGGCTGCCACGCATCCCGTCGACCATTCCCAGGACCTGCCGCTCGGCGCCGCCGCCCGGCTACCGCTCGGCCTCACCTTCGACGACGTGCTGCTGCAGCCCGTCGAGTCGGACGTCGATCCGGCCGAGATCACCCCGGCAACCCGGCTGACCAAGGACATCGAGCTGGCCATGCCGCTGGTGTCCTCGGCGATGGACACGGTCACCGAGGCGCGGATGGCGATCGCGATGGCACGGCTGGGCGGCATCGGCGTGCTGCACCGCAACCTGTCCATCGACGACCAGGCGAGCCAGGTCGACCTGGTGAAGCGGTCCGAGGCCGGCATGATCACCCATCCGGTGACCTGCTCGCCGGACGACACCCTTGCCGAGGTCGACGCGCTGTGCGCCCGGTACCGGATCTCCGGAGTCCCGGTGGTGGGGCCGGACGGCGTGCTGCTCGGCATCGTGACCAACCGCGACATGCGGTTCGTGGCCGACAAGCAGACCAAGGTCGGCGCGGTGATGACGCCGCAGCCGCTGGTGACCGCGCCGGTCGGGGTGGCCCGCGCGGACGCCTTCGCGCTGCTGCAGCAGCACAAGGTGGAGAAGCTGCCGCTGGTGGACGACGACGGCCGGCTGCGCGGTCTGATCACCGTGAAGGACTTCACCAAGTCCGAGCAGTACCCGGACGCGACGAAGGACCCGGCCGGCCGGCTGCGGGTGGCGGCGGCCGTCGGCATCGGCGACGAGTCGTACAAGCGGGCCCGCACGCTGGTGGACGCCGGGGTCGACGTGGTCGTGGTGGACATGGCGCACGGCCACAGCCGGGCCGTGATGGAGATGGTGTCCCGGATCAAGGCGGACACCGGGGTGCAGGTCATCGGCGGCAACGTGGTCACGTACGAGGGGGCCAAGGCGCTGGCGGAGGCCGGTGTCGACGCGGTCAAGGTCGGCGTCGGGCCCGGCTCGATCTGTACCACCCGGGTGGTCGCCGGGGTGGGGGTGCCGCAGATCACCGCGATCATGGACACGGTCGCCGCGTGCAAGCCGCTCGGCGTGCCGGTGATCGCCGACGGCGGGATGCAGTTCTCCGGTGACATCGCGAAGGCGGTCGTGGCCGGCGCGGACAGCGTGATGCTCGGCTCGCTGCTGGCCGGCTGCGAGGAGAGCCCCGGCGAGCTGATCATCATCAACGGCAAGCAGTTCAAGTCGTACCGGGGGATGGGGTCGCTCGGCGCGATGCAGACCCGCGGTGCCGGCAAGTCGTTCTCCAAGGACCGGTACTTCCAGGGTGAGGTGTCCACTGACGAGCAGCTGATCCCGGAGGGCATCGAGGGCCAGGTGCCCTACCGCGGGCCGCTGCGCGGTGTGGCCCACCAGCTGGTGGGCGGGCTGCGGCAGGCGATGCTCTACTCCGGCGCGCAGACGCTGCCGTCGCTGCAGCAGCGCGGCCGGCTGATCCGGATCACCGCGGCCGGTCTGAAGGAGAGCCACCCGCACGACATCCTGATGACCGCCGAGGCGCCGAACTACCACACCCGCTGAGCCGCCGACCGGTTCCGCGTACCGATCGGGTGGTCCCGTCGACGCACGTGCCGGTCACCGTGACCGGTACAGTGCCGTTTCGGGTGTGAGTTCCGGACAGCGCGGCGATCCGGGCTCCGGATGGCGGGAGGGGTCCATCGTGCGGGACATGGTCGAGATCGGAATGGGCAAGGCGGCGCGCCGCGGGTTCCACCTCGACGAGGTGGCGCTCGTGCCGACCCGCCGCACCCGGGACGTGGACGACGTGTCGACCAGCTGGCAGCTCGACGCGTACCGGTTCGACATCCCGTGCGTGGGGCACCCGTCGGACGCCACGATGAGCCCGGAGTCGGTGGTGGCGCTGGGCCGGGCCGGTGGCCTCGGGGTGCTGAACGCCGAGGGGTTGTGGACCCGGTACGAGGACCCGATCCCGGTGCTGCACGAGCTGAGCCAGCTGGACGAGGAGGCGGCCGCCACCCGGCGGCTGCAGCAGCTGTACGCGGCGCCGATCCGGCCGGAGCTGATCGGCGAGCGGGTCAAGCAGATCCGCGACGCCGGCGGCACCGTGGCGGTGCGGGTATCGCCGCAGCACACGCTGCAGCTGGCCCCGGTGATCCTGGACGCCGGCATCGACATCCTGGTCATCCAGGGCACGATCGTGTCCGCCGAGCACGTCTCGAGCACCGACGAGCCGTTGAACCTCAAGGAGTTCATCGCCGACCTCGACCTGCCGGTGGTGGCCGGCGGCATCACGAACTACCAGACGGCGCTGCACCTGATGCGTACCGGCGCGGCCGGCGTGATCGTCGGCGTCGGCGCGGACGACTTCTCCACCACCGACACGGTCCTCGGCATCCGGGTGCCGATGGCGACGGCGATCTCCGACGCGGCCGCGGCGCGGCGCGACTACCTGGACGAGACCGGCGGCCGGTACGTGCACCTGATCGCCGACGGCGGCCTGTCCACCTCCGGTGACATCGCGAAGGCGCTCGGCTGCGGAGCGGACGCGGTGATGCTGGGCGAGCCGCTGACGATGGCCACCGACGCGCCGGCCGGCGGCGCCTGGTGGCACTCCGCGGCGAGCCACCCGAAGCTGCCGCGCGGCATGTTCAGCCCGGCCGGCGAGCAGCTCGGCAGCCTGGAGGAGATCCTGTACGGGCCGTCCGACGACCCGGAGGGCGCGATGAACCTGTTCGGCGGGCTGCGCCGGGCGATGGCCAAGTGCGGTTACTCCGATCTCAAGGAGTTCCAGCGCGTCAACCTCATCCTCGACCGCTGACCGTCGAGCCGACTCGGACCGTCGAGCGGTCTGGTTGATCTGGGCCGGTGAGCGGGCTGGCCGGCTCGGACCGCTGAGCGGTCGGTTCGGAGCGGCTTCTCACCGGCGCCCGGGGCGGTCGCGCAGCGCGTCGGCGAGGCGGTGGATGCCGTCGTCGATCTGCTCGGCGGGCACGGTGCCGAAGCCGAGGGCCAGGCCCTGTTGCCGGTTTTCGTTGGTGCAGAAGCGATCCAGCGGGTCGACCGCGACGCCCTGACGGGCCGCGGCGGCGAGCCGGGCGCCGAGGTCGGGATCGGGTTCGGTCAGCCGGGCGGCCACGTGCAGGCCGGCGGCGGACGGAACCACGGACAGCCGGTCGCCGAACCGGCGGTCCAGGGCGGCGAGCAGTGCCTCGCGGCGCGCCGAGTACGTGCGCTGGGCGCGGCGGACGTGCCGGGCCAGCAGCCCCTCGTCGATGAACCGCGCCATCGCACCCTGGATGACCGGGTCGCCGTACCAGTCGGCCACCCGGCGGGCCGCGTGCAGCGCCGGGATCAGCGACGCCGGCGCGACCAGGAACCCGAGCCGCAGCATCGGCGCCATCGTCTTGGCGAACGATCCGACGTACACGACCCGGCCGGCGGTGTCCAAGCTCTGCAACGGATCCAGCGGCCGGGCGCCGTACCGGAACTCGCTGTCGTAGTCGTCCTCGACGATCACCGCGCCGTGCCGGCCGGCCCAGTCGAGCAGCGCGTGCCGGCGGGCCGGCGACATCGCCACCCCCAGCGGGAACTGGTGCGACGGTGTCACGTACACCAGCCGGGCGTCGTCCGGCAGCGCGGTCACGTCGATGCCCTCGCCGTCCACCGGAACGCCGGTGAGCCGGGCACCGAGCGCCCGCAGCGCCTGGCGGGCCGGCAGGTATCCGGGGTCCTCGACGGCGACCCGGTCGCCCGGTTCGACCAGTACCCGGCCGAGCAGGTCGATGGCCTGCTGGGCGCCCTGGGTGACGACGACGTCGTCGGCGCCGGCCCGGACCGACCGGGACAGCGCCAGGTGCCGGGCGATCGCGGCGCGCAGCGCGGGCAGCCCGGCCGACTCCGCGTACGGCGGTCGGCGCAGCGTGGTGGCGCGCAGCTCGGCGGCGACCAGCCGGCGCCAGGTGGCGAGCGGGAACAGGTCGGGGTCCGGCACCCCGACCCGGAAGTCGTACGCGGCCGGGGACGCGTCCGGTGCCGGTTCGGCGGCGAGCTGCCGCCAGATCGCCCGCGGCCGGACCCCCTGCCGGGGCGCGGTCGGCGCATCGGCCGGCGCGGTCGACACCGGGCGCACGAACGTACCGGCGCCGACCCGGCCGGTCAGGAATCCCTCGGCGATGAGCCGCTCGTATGCGGCGGTGACGGTGGTGCGGGACACCGCGAGCGTGTCGGCCAGCTCGCGGCTCGGCGGCAGCCGGGAGCCGGACCGCAGCCGGCCGTCCACGATCGCGTCCCGCAGCTGCCGGTAGATCCGGGTGGTCCGGTCGCCGCGGCCGGCCAGGCTGATGTGCACGTCGACCACGAGCAGCAGCCTACCCATTGGTCCAGTCGAGATCACAGATCTTGGCCTGTCGGTGCGCCAATGTCGCACCGTAGCGTGGCGGCCATGAGCCGGTTGACCTCGGTACAGGGCGCCGCCGTGACCATCGGCGCCGTTCTCGGCACCGGCGTGATCACGCTGCCCGCACTCGCCATCCGTACCGCCGGGCCGGCGTCGCTGCTGGCCTGGCTGGCGCTGATCGTGCTGTCGGTACCGCTCGCGGCGTCGTTCGCGGCGCTCGGTGCCCGGTACCCCGACGCCGGCGGCGTGTCGACCTACGTCCGGCGCGCGTTCGGCCGGCGGGCCGCAACGGTCGTCGGCTGGTGCTTCTACCTGGCGGTGATGACCGGCGCGCCGGCCGCCGCGATGTTCGGCGCCGGGTACGTGTCGGCCGCGCTCGGCGGCGGCCGTACCACCACGATCGTGGTGTCCGGGCTGATGATCCTGGCGGTCGCCGCCGCGAACGCGTTCGGGGTGTCACTGTCCGGCCGCATCCAGGTCGGCCTGGCCGGGCTGCTGGTGGCGCTGCTGCTGGTCGCCACGATCGCCGCCGCGCCGCACGCGCACCTGACCAACCTGCATCCGTTCGCGCCGCACGGCGGCCTCGCGGTGGTGTCCGCGGCGACGCTGCTGGTCTGGGGGTTCGCCGGCTGGGAGGCGGTCACCGCGCTGGCCGCGGACTTCCGCCGGCCGGCCCGCGACCTGCCCCGCGCCACCGCCGCCGCCCTGATCGTGATCGGGGTGCTCTACCTGGCGATCGCGGCGGCCAGCGTGCTCGTGCTCGGCGCCGCCGCCGGGCACGCCCAGGCGCCGCTGGCCGACCTGCTCGCGATCGCGTTCGGCGGCGGGGTGCGGATCTTCGCCGCGGTCGCCGCCGTGCTGCTCACGCTGGGCGCGATGAACGCGTACTTCTCCGGTGCGGCGAAGCTCGGCGCGGCGCTCGGCCGGGACGGCGCGCTGCCCGGCTGGTTCGCGCACGGCAGCCAGGCCGGCGAGGTACCGCGGCGCAGCCTCGCCGTCGTGACCGTGATGGGCGGTTTGGCGCTGCTGGTGGTCGCGGTCGCCGGCGCCGGCACCGAGGTACCGACCCGGCTCACCACCGGCTCGTTCGTCCTGGTGTACGTGCTGGGTACGGCCGCGGCGGTGAAGCTGCTGCCGCGCCGCAGCTGGTCCCGCCGGGCCGCGGCGTTCGCGCTGCTGTGCGTGTCCGCGCTGTTCGTGCTGGCCGGCTGGTACCTGCTGTGGACGCTCGCGGTGGCGGCCGCTGCCCTGTGCTACGACCACCTGCGGCACGGCCGGCGGCGCGCGCCGGAGCCGACCGGCGAGGCCGAACTCTCCCGCGCCGGGCAGTGACCGAGGCGCCGGCGGATCCTCCCGGGCGCCGAGCGCCGCCGGGGCCTCGGGCAAATCGAGGCGCCGGCGCATCCTCCTGGGCGCCGAGCACCGCCGGGGCTCAGGCGGGCAGCGGCGGGGTCTCGCCGGTGAGCACCAGCCGCCGCTCGGCCCGGTGCCGGCTCACCGCGATCGTGTAGCCGGCCCGCACCGCCACCAGCTCCAGCGTGTCGCCGCCGGTGGCGCTGCGCACCACCGACCAGCCCTCCGCCACCAGGTGCCGGCGGACCGCGGCGATCCGATGCTCCGGGTCGCCGTCGGCGAGGTCACCGATCTCCACCCGGATCCGGCTGACCAGCGACCGGGCCGCACCGTCGGACAGCGCGCCGGCGCCGATCGGCCCGGCGTCGACCGCGACGACCGGATGCTGGTCCGGCACCGCCGCCACCGCGGTCACCAGCAACAGGCCGCGCAGCTCGTCGCGGGCCTGGTATGGGTTCGTGGCCCGGCGCGGCTCGCTCATCCGCCGGCCCCCGTCGTCGGAGACTGCGTGGCAGCCGGCCGCTGCGTGCCGCTCGACTGCGCCATCGTCGGCTGCTGCGCCGCCGGGGACGAACGGTCCGTGGCCGGTCGGGTGAGGACCCCGTCGAGGCTGCCCAGCACCCCGTCGACCGGTGCCTGGCCGGGCGGGTGCACCACCGCCGCCGGCCGGTCCAGCCCGGCGAGCGCGAGCTCCTCCTCCAGCGTGGTGTCGGTCCCGGTCACCTCGGTCAGCCGGCCGGCGACCACCCGGGCCAGGTTGTCCAGCGACTCGCTGCCGATCGCGTAGTACCGGTCGTGCCCGACGACCTCCGTCCCGCCCTGGGTGTCCAGCCTGGTCACGTCGGCGAAGTCGGCCGGATCGGCGCCGTGCACCCTGGAGTACGCGAGGGTGTCGCCCGGTGCCCGCACGGCCCAGCAGCGGGTGCCGGTGTGCGCCCGCAGCACCGGGTCGGGCAGGTCGTCCCGGCCGCTCGGGGTCGCCGGCCGCAGGTCGGCCGCCGACCTGATGCGCTCGCCGAGGCCGGCGCTGCCGACGAACACCACGTCGTCCGGCTGGTACCCGGCGCGCAGCGCCGCGGCCACCAGGACGGTGCCGAAACCGTGCCCGAGCAACACCGTACGGGCACCCGGGAGCAGGTTCGGGGTGATCCCGGCGACGAACCGGCGCAGCGCGGTCGCCCCGCTGCGGGCCCGCGCCGACATCCCGCCGGGGCCCGCCGCGCCGGCCGAGTCGTACCCCAGCCAGACGACCACCGCGGTACCGGCGCCGGCGGTGTCGGCGAGCAGCCGGGCGTCCGCGGCGAGCGAGTTGAACGTGTCCAGCCCGTTGCGCCCGCCGGGGACCAGCACCGCGACGTTGCGGGCCCGGGCCAGGTCGCCGAACACCTCCGCGACCCGGCCGGCGCCGCTCGGGTCGAAGCCGAGGAAGCTGCGCTCGTACCGGTTGGTGACGCGGGAACCGCTGGCCGGGTCGACCGCGCTGACCGCGCGGGTGGCGAGAAAGGAGTTGAGCGTGCCGATCCGCTGGTTGATCGCATCGGTGGTCCGGGCCCGGGCCACCGACCGCTCGCCGCCGGCCGCGGCGGCCAGCTCGCTGCGGCTGCGCCGCAGCTCCGACCGGCTCTCGTCGATCAGCTGCCGGCTCGCCGCGTACCGCTCCGGCAGCGGTGCGCCGGGCAGCCCGGCGACCAGCCTCGGCCGCTTCGTGCGGGCGGCCCGCCGCCGCGCCGCGGACATGCCGGCATACAGCAGCATCACCGCGGGGGCGAGGTCGTGCACCGAGCTGTGCCGGGTGGACAGCTCGTCGAGCCGGTCGGCGTCGTCGGGCTGCTCGGCCGGCGGGTCCGGGTCCGCGTCGTCGGCGCTCGCCAGCGCGCTGCCGCCGGCGCCGGCCGGCGGGGCGGTGACCTGCGGCCGGTCGGCCGGTTCTGGGTCGGCCAGCTCGCCCGGCGCGGCGCCGAGCTCGCGGGACGCGTGCAGGTCGGCCGCCTCGGCGACCACCAGCGCGCGGGCCGCGAGCGAGGCGGCGGTGCGGCGGACCGAGTCGTACACGTTGGCCAGCGGGCCGAGCATGGTGGACGGCAGCACGGTGACCTCGGCCCGGCCGTGCACCCGGCAGCCGACCAGCTCGGCGAACGAGTCGGCCAGCGACAGCAGCTGGGTCGCCTCGTCCAGCCGTTCGGCCACGTCGGCGACCACCGTCGCGGCCTGGGTACGCGCCTCGCCGAGCCGGCGCGCGTCGTCGACCAGCGCGTGCCGGTGCGCGGTCGACGCGGTCGCCGCCGGCCCGTGCCAGTTCGCCAGGTCCTTGCCGGCGGACTCGACCGCCTGCTCGACCACCGATGCCATCCGGGCGGCGTCGGCGCGCAGCGCGTCGGCGACCGCGGCGACCCGGCCCGGCCGTACCTGGCGGAGCTGTTCGACGGTGAGCATCACGAGTCGCCGCCGCGCAGCACCTGGTCGATGATGCGTTCGGTGTCGTCGTACCGGTCGGCGGCGGCGCGCAGCTGGTCGGCGTGGTCGGAGTAGTCGGCGGCGAGGCCCGCGACGCAGGCGTCCCAGCTGGCGTGCAGCCGGGACAGCGCCGAGCCGAACGACCAGCCGTCGAGCCCGGCGTCGCCCAGCAGCTGGGCCGGATCCGGCATCGGGCCGAGCGGTTCGTCCGGGCCGGTCGCGGCGTCGGAACGGCCTGGCCGGGCGTCGCCGGACGGAGTCGTCGGGGTGCCACCGGTCGGGCGCTGGCCCGACTCGACGGGGTGGCCGAGGCGGTCGCCGATCTCGGCCAGTCGGGCGGCGGCGCTGCGCAACCGATCGGTGTCGACCTCGAACCGGTCCGCGGTCATGACCGTCTCCCTCCTGCCCGCGTACCGAAGATGGACCGCCGTGCCGAGCATCCCCCGTACCTGCTCGGGCAGCGGTGCGGCCGACCAGCGACCGCGCACCACGCCATACCACCGGCGCGCTACCCATCAGGTGCCATACGGGGGATCATTGTCCATCGACGCAAACCCCGCAGCCGGAGGAGCACGATGACTGTGACCGAGCCGATCGCCGGCTTCGACGTGGTGATCGTCGGGTCCGGATTCGGGGGCAGCGTCGCGGCCCTGCGGCTGACCGAGAAGGGCTACCGGGTGGCCGTCGTGGAGGCCGGTCGCCGGTTCGCCGACGACGAGTTCCCGGAGACGTCGTGGCGGCTGCGCCGGTTCCTCTGGGCGCCCCGCCTGGGTTGCTACGGCATCCAGCGGATCACCCTGCTACGCAACGTGTTGGTACTGTCCGGTGCGGGTGTCGGCGGCGGCTCGCTGGTCTACGCGAACACGCTCTACCGGCCGCCGGAGCGGTTCTTCGCCGACCCGCAGTGGGCCGACATCACCGACTGGTCGGCCGAGCTGGCGCCGCACTACGACCAGGCGGAACGGATGCTCGGCGTCGTGCCGTACGTGGGGGAGACGCCGTCGGACCGGGCGATGCGCACGGTCGCCGAGCAGATGGGTGTCGGCGACACGTTCCACAACGCGCCGGTCGGTGTCTTCCTCGGTACCCCGGGTGAGCCCGTCGAGGACCCGTACTTCGGCGGTGTCGGCCCGGCCCGCAGCGGCTGCCTGCAGTGCGGCGAGTGCATGACCGGCTGCCGGCACAACGCCAAGAACACCCTGGTCAAGAACTACCTCTACCTGGCGGAGAAGGCCGGCGCACGGGTCTTCCCGCGCAGCACGGTCACCGCGGTCCGGCCCCGGCCCGGCGGCGGGTACCGGGTGGAGATGACCCGGACCGGTTCGGTCGGTACGCGGGCCAACCGGCAGGCGTTCGCCGCCGACCAGGTGGTGTTCGCGGCCGGTGCGCTGGGCACCCAGCGGCTGCTGCACGAGATGCGTGACACCGGGGTGCTGCCCGGGCTCTCGCCCGCACTCGGCACCCTGACCAGGACGAACTCCGAGTCGATCGTCGGCGCGAAGTCGAACCGGTCGGACGTGGACTTCACCCGCGGGGTGGCGATCACCAGCTCGTTCCACCCCGACCCGGACACCCACATCGAACCCGTCCGGTACGGGCACGGGTCGAACGCGATGGGGCTGTTGCAGACGCTGCTCACCGACGGCGGCGGGCGGCTGCCCCGGTCGCTGAAGTGGCTGGCCGAGGCGGCCCGGCATCCGGGCGCGCTGGCCCGCGGCATCTCCACCCGCCGCTGGTCCGAGCGCACCATCATCGCGCTGGTGATGCAGTCGCTGGACAACTCGCTGACGGTCCGCCGGCGGCGCGGCCCGTTCGGCGGGCTGACCAGCAGCCAGGGGCACGGCGAGCCGAACCCGGGCTGGATCCCCGCCGGCAACGAGGCGGTACGCCGGCTGGCCGAGCTGATCGACGGGACACCGGGCGGCAGCTGGGGCGAGATCTTCAACATCCCGCTGACGGCGCACATCCTGGGCGGCTGCCCGATCGGCGCCGACCCGGAGCACGGCGTGGTCGACGCCTACCAGCGGGTGTACGGGCACCCCGGGCTGCACGTGCTGGACGGTGCGGCGGTGTCGGCGAACCTCGGCGTCAACCCGTCGCTGACGATCACCGCACAGGCCGAGCGGGCCGTCTCGCTGTGGCCGAACCACGGCGCCGACGATCCGCGCCCGCCGCTCGGCGCCGACTACCGGCGGGTCGAGCCGGTGCCGCCGTCCGACCCGGTCGTCCCGCCGTCCGCGCCGGCGGCGCTGCGCCTCCGGCCGGCCCGCTGAGGCGTTCGCCCCGACCTGTCGTGATCTGCCCGCGACCCGGCAGCCGACCTGCCGCGGTCGGGCGCCGGCTACCGCGAACCGGCGGGGAAGCCGTGGCGCAACCCGGTGAAGGCGAGCTGAAACCGGCTCGCGCCACGCTGTCCGTATGAGCATCACAAGCATGGACACCACCCGCCGGCCGTCCGGCCGCCCGGGTACCGGGGGCGCCGACCTCGCGGTGTACGCCGAGGGGCTGGTCAAGTCCTTCGGCGGGCAACGCGCGGTCGACGGCATCGACCTGGTGATCCCCACCGGCGGGGTCTTCGGGGTACTCGGCCCCAACGGCGCCGGCAAGACCACCACGCTGCGGATGCTGGCGACGCTGCTGCGCATCGACGCCGGCCACGCGGAGATCTTCGGCGTCGACGTGGCCCGCCAGCCACACGTGATCCGCCAGCTCGTCGGCGTCACCGGGCAGTACGCCTCGGTCGACGAGAACCTGACCGCGCGGGAGAACCTGTGGCTGTTCGCCCGGCTGCACGGCATCCGGTCGGCGCGCGGCAAGAAGCTCGCCGTCGACCTGCTGGACCGGTTCGGGCTGGGCGACGCGGCGGACAAGACCATCGCCAAGTTCTCCGGCGGGATGCGCCGGCGGCTCGACCTCGCCGCGAGCCTGATCACCACCCCGCCGCTGATCTTCCTGGACGAGCCCACCACCGGGCTGGACCCGCACACCCGCGGCCAGATGTGGGACACGATCCGCGGCCTGGTGGCCGACGGCTGCACCGTGCTGCTGACCACCCAGTACCTGGACGAGGCGGACCAGCTCGCCGACCGGATCGCGGTGATCGATCACGGCCGCAAGGTCGCCGAGGGCACGCCGGAGGAGCTGAAGGCCGCGGTCGGCGACACCAGCCTGAAGCTGGTGCTCGCCGAGCCGGAGCAGACCGGTGCGGCCGGCGACGTGATCCGCCGGGTGCTGGGGATCGATCCGATCCTCAGCCCGGAGCGGTCCCGGCTGCAGGCGCCGCTGAAGCAGGCCGACCTGGCCGCCGAGGTACTGGTCGCGCTACGCGACGCCGGCATCCGGGTTGCGTCGGTCAGCGTCGAGGCGCCCAGCCTGGACGAGGCGTTCCTCACCCTGACCGGCCACCCGGCCGAGTCCCAGGACGACGAGTCCACGAAGGAGGAACGGCGATGAGCGAGCGTGAGCGAGTGAATCATGGGCATGGTGCGCCTTGGTGCCTCATCGGCGTTCCGACGAAGGAGGAACGGCGATGAGTGCGATTTCGGTGACCGGTGAGCGGGTACGGCCGGCGGACCGGGTCGCCGCGGCACGCCGGCGGATCAGCCCGGGTGAGGTCGTCAGCCAGACGATGACGATGGCGTGGCGGGCGTTGAAGAAGATGCGCCGCAACCCGGAGCAGTTCTTCGACGTGACGCTGCAGCCGATCCTGTTCACCGCGATGTTCGCGTACATCTTCGGCGGCGCGATCGCCGGCGACGTGCGCAGCTACCTGCCGCTGATGATCCCCGGCATCCTCGCCCAGACGGTGCTGACCACCTGCATGGCCACCGGTACCCAGCTGCGCGAGGACATGGAGAAGGGCGTCTTCGACCGGTTCAAGTCGCTGCCGATGGCGCGGATCGCGCCGCTGGCCGGTCCGATGGTCGCCGACCTGGTGCGGTACGCGATCGCCGCGACGCTGACGTTCGGCATGGGCATCGCGGTCGGGTACCGGCCGGACGGCGGGGCGCTCGGGGTGCTCGGCGCGATCCTGCTCGCGATCATCAGCGGGTGGTCGCTGGCCTGGGCGTTCACCTGGGTCGGCACGATCGCCCGCAGCGCCCAGGCGGTACAGGGCATCTCGATGATGATCATGTTCCCGCTGACGTTCCTGTCCAACGCGTTCGTGCCGCTGACCTCGCTGCCGGGCTGGCTGCAGGCGTTCGTCCGGGTCAACCCGGTGTCGCACATGGTCACCGCGGCCCGTGACCTGGCCAACGAGGGCACCATCAGCGCCGAGGTGGGCTGGACGCTGCTGGCCTGCCTGGTGGTCGTGGCGATCTTCGCCCCGCTGTCGGTACGCAGCTACCGCCGGCACCTGTGACCCACCGCCGTACCACGGTGCCGGCGTGACGGTGGCGCCGGCAGTGCCTCGATCCGGGCGCTGCCGGCGTCAGCCTGCGTCCGGTCCGAACGCCTCGTCGAGTACCCGCTCCGCCTCGTCCCGCAGCGCCGGTCCGCGGCGCTGGCCGTACTCCGCGCGTACCGCGTCGAGGCGGCCCGGCGCGGCCCGTTCGGCGTGCGGGACGAGTCGCTCCGGCGCCATCACCGGGACCACGCGTACCCCGCCGAACCGTTCGGACAGCACCAGCATCCGGACCGCCGGTTCGGTCTCCAGTGCGTGTCGCAGCAGCGCCCAGCTGGCGAGCCCGAACAGCAGCGCGCCGGCCACCGGGTAGTCCGGGAACGCGGTAACGCCGAACAGCAGGCGGCGGACGCTGCGGACGGAGTCGGCGTAGAGCCCCGTGCCGAACGCCAGCTCCGCCGGCCCGGCGAACCGGGCGTACGCGGTCAGCGCCGCCGCCTCGGCGGTCATCACCCAGGGCTCGGCGCCGGTGAAGACCGCCGGGTTCGGTACCCGGAAGTCGCGGGCCCGGCGCACCGCCAGCCGGAACTCCGCCAGCGCCCGCTCCCGCTCGCCACTCGCCAGGGCCAGCTCGGCGGTACAGAGGTGGATGAGCCCGAAGCTGCCGAAGACCGCGGTGCCGTCGACGGCCCGGGCGATGCCGGCCAGCTCGCGTTTCGCGGCGTCCAGGTCGCCGTGGTGGATCGCGGCGGTGAACAGCACGGCCCGCATCTGCGTCTGGTCGTCGACCGACCCCACCCGGGTCAGTACCGGCAGCGCAGCGCGGGCGTGCTCGACCGCGCGCCGAGGGTCGCCCAACCGCAGTCGCAGCGACGCCAGCATCGCGTGCAGGATGGCCGCCACCCACGGACCGTCGGTGCCGAGCGACAGCGCGAGCGCCTCCTCCGCGGCGGTCGCCGCCGCCTCCGGTTCGCCGGCGTTCTCCAGCAGGAAGCTCGTCACCTGCGCGGCCAGGAAGACCACGTTGGGGTCGTCGCTGCGCCGGAGCTCTTCGAGCTGCCACCGGCTCGCGAGGCCCTCGGCCGGATCGCAGGCCAGCAGTACCGTCGCCATCGCGGCGATGCGGGGCTCGGTGTCCGGCCCGGTCGGCAGCCGGGCGAGCAGCTCGCGCAGCGGCAGCGACAGCTCGTCGTCCAGGATGGTCATGATGTTCATCAGCGTCGTCACCACCGCCGCCCGGGTGACCTCGACCAGGTCCGGAGGTGGGTGCCAACCGGCGAGAGTGGCGCTGATCGCGTCGCCCTGCGCGATGAGGCGCAGGTGGTCGCCGCGCAGCGACCACAGCGGCGCGAGCCCGGCCAGCAGGTGTACCAGGGTCGGCCGGTCCGGCTCGGCCAGCGCCTGGCGCAGCAGCTCGCCGAGGTTGCCCTCCTCGGCCCACAGGGCGTCCGCCGCGTCGAACTGGTCCGGACCGAACAGCGCCGCGGAGTGCCGCGCGGTGTAGTCGATCGCCCAGTCGCGCTGGGCCGCTCGGGCCGCGTCCGCCTGGCCCGCCTCCGTCAGCCGGAGCCGGCCGAACTCCCGGACCGTCTCCAGCATCCGGTAGCGCAGCCCCGTCCCGGTCTCCTGGACGGTCAGCAGCGACTGCTCGGCGAGCGCATGCACCGCGGACAGCGCGGCCGGGCCGAGCATCCGTTCGGCCGCGTCGAGGGTGAACCCGTCGCCGAACAGCGACAGCCACTCCAGCGCCTGCCGCTGCGCGTCGTCGAGCAGGTTCCAGGACCACTCGATCACCGCACGCAGCGTCCGGTGCCGGTCCGGCGCGCTACGGTCGCCGCCGCGCAGCAACGCGAACCGGTCGGCCAGCCGGCGGGCGACCTCCTCCGCCGACATCACCCGTACCTTGGCCGCGGCCAGTTCGATCGCGAGCGGCAGGCCGTCCAGCCGGGTGACGATCTCGCGGACGGTCGGCTCGGCGAGGGTGGCGCCCGGCCGGACGGCCAGGGCACGCTGCGCGAAGAGCGTCTCGGCGTCCGGGCCGGCCAGTTCGGCGAGCGGGTAGACCTGCTCGGCGGGGATCGACAGGGGCGCCCGCGAGGTGGCCAGCACCCGCAGGTCGCGGGTCGTGGCCACCAGGTACGCGGCGAGCTCGGCCACCGCGGCCACCAGGTGCTCGCAGTTGTCCAGGATCAGCAGCGCGGGTGCGCCGTCCAGCTGCCGGGCCAGCCGGCCGCGTACGTCGGCGCGCTGCTGGGCGGTGAGCATCCGCCGGCCGGGCACCGAATCGCGCACCCCGAGCATCGCGCCCACCTCGCCGACCACCGCCTCCGGCGTGGAGACGCCGACGAGCTCGACGAAGTGCACCACCGGTGCGGTGGAGCGGCGGCCGACGGCGTGCGCGAGCCGGGTCTTGCCGAGTCCGCCGGGGCCGACGATCGACACCACCCGGTGCGAGCCGAGCAGGCCGAGCACCGCGGCGATGTCCCGGTCGCGGCCGAGCAGGGCGGAGGAGTCGTAGTACAGCCCGGTGCGTACCGGCCGGTCGGCGGCGAGCAGCTCCGCGTGCACCCGGGTCAGCTCGGGCCCGGGGTCGGCGCCGAGCCGCTCTCGCAGCGCCGCGCGATGCCGCTCGTACCGCTGCAGTGCCGGCCCGGTGCCCCGGACCGCGGCCTCGCTGCGCAGCAGCTGGGCGAGCAGTTCCTCGTCGCCGGGGTGGTCGGGCAGCGCCGCCTCGAGCAGCGGCAGCGCGCCGTCGTGGTCGCCGCCGAGGCTGCGCGCCATCCCCGCGATCCGCCGGGCGGCGGCGCACCGGGCCGCGGCCTGCCCGGTGAGCTCGGCGAGCGGCCCGTCCGGCGGTACCGGGAGGGCGCCGCCGAGCCGCAGCGCGTCCTCGGCCAGCCGGCGGGCATCGTCGGCCCGGCCGGCGCCGAGCGCCTGCCGGGCCTGCTGCACGGCGGAGGTCAGTCGCAGCGCGTCCACCTGGTCGTCGGCCAGCCCCAGCCGGTACCCGCCCGGGGTACGCAGCACCGCGTCCGCGGCGGTCGCCGCCCGGGTGCGCGAGACCACCACCTGCAGCGCCTTGGTCGGGTTGGCCGGCGGCTGGTCCGGCCACAGCCGGGCGACCAGCTGCCGGTCGGCGACGCCCGCGTGCGGGTGCAGGGCGAGCAGCGCGAGCAGCGTCCGCGCCCGGTCCCCGGAGATCGGCGTCCCGTGCCAGCGGACGCCGTCGAGCAGGGTCAGCACCGGAGCCACACGACCCAGGATATGGGCCGCCGCCAGCGGATTTCGGCGCCGCACCGGTGCCGGGCGTGCGGGGGCGGGCAAGGATCGCCCCGAAGGGCGCGCAGCGGACATCTCGACCGGGTCAGCCGGTACCGGCGACCGGCAGGTCGGTCGGTGTGCGGGTGACCGACAGCCCCGCGGTACGCGCCAGCTCGGCCAGCTCGACCGCGTCGGTGACGGCGAACCCGTGCGGGTCGTTGTTGAGATACACGTAGGTCTCGGTGCCGGCGAACGTCTCGCCGATGCGGTCCAGCCACCGGCGCAGCGCGTCGCTCGGGTAGTGCGGCCACGGCTCGGTACCGCCCTCGTGCAGCCGCAGGTAGCCGAAGTCGGCGGTCCGCCAGGTGGGGGTGACCGGGCCGAAGCGGTCGGCCCAGCACAGCGCGGCGCCGTGCCGTTCGAGCAGGTCCCGGGTCGACGGCGTCCACCAGGACTCGTGCCGCGGCTCGACCGCCACGCGCTGCCCGGCCGGAAACGCCGCGAGGGTGGCGGCGAGCCGCTCCGGTTCGGCGGTGAGGGTCGGCGGCAGTTGCAGCAGGATCGGGCAGAGCCGGTCGCCGAGGCCGGCGGCGTGCGACAGCAGCCGGGCCACCGGTTCGGCCGGCTCGCGCAGCCGGCGTACGTGGGTGAGGTAGCGGCTGGCCTTGACCGTGAGGACGAACCCGTCCGGGGTGCGCTGCCGCCAGGCCGCGAACGTCTCGCGGCTGGGCAGCCGGTAGAACGCGTTGTTCAGCTCGACCGTGTCGAACCGCGCCGCGTAGTGCTCCAGCCAGCGGCGCTGCGGCACCCCGGCCGGGTAGAGGACGCCCCGCCAGTCCCGGTATTGCCAGCCGGACGTGCCGAGCACGATCCGGGCCGCTCCGCGACCGCTCACCCACCCAGTCTGCGCTGCCCGCCGGCTCCTCGCCCGGCGCGGCGCGCTACACGGTGGGCGAAATCGTCCGGCATGTGGGATCGGGGCAACGCGGGCATAACAGTTTGCAGATCGCGCCGGAGAGACCTATCCGGCATGTCAGTCGGCTTGTAAGCTCAAGCATCGTTCATAGCCGGAACTTTCCAGACTAACCCTTGGGATACGTTCGGCGCCTTAACTTCCCGAAAACTGGAAGTGTGAGGCGGGAAGAGGACGTGCGAGACCGTGGCGACGACGCAGCTAGACCGACCCAGCCGGCGCGGGGTCGCGGTGCGGAGCCGGCGACGCTCGCGCGACCGGTCCGGTCCGACCGCGGTGCTGTTCAGCCTGCCGGCGCTGGCGATCTTCGCGGTCTTCACCATCCTGCCGACCGGCTACACGTTCGTGATCAGCCTGTTCAACTGGAACCCGCTGAACGCGTCGCAGTCGACGTTCATCGGCGCGGACAACTACCGCAGGCTGTTCGCACACTCCACGCCGTCGTTCGCGGCGAGCGCGCTGACCTCCCTGTACTTCACCGCTGGCATGGTCATCGGCGGCACCGCGATCTCCCTCGCGATCGCGCTGCTGCTGTCCCGCGGCGGGGCCTGGCTGTCCGGCGTGCGGGTGGCGGTGTTCGTGCCGCACGTGACGCCGCTGGTGGCCACCTCGATCGTCTGGGTATGGATCTTCAACCCGCAGTTCGGCCTGGCCAACGCGATCCTGCGCTGGCTGCACCTGCCGGCGGTGGACTGGCTCGAGTCGTCCACCACCGCGATGCCGGCGATCCTCACCTACAGCCTGTGGCACGAGGTCGGGTTCACCGTGGTGATCTTCCTCGGCGGCCTCGCCGTGGTCAGCGGCGAGCTGGGCGAGGCGGCCCGGGTCGACGGGGCGAACCGCTGGCAGGAGTTCTGGTACGTCACCTGGCCGCAGCTGCGGCCGGTCACCCTGTTCGTCGTCACCGTCTCGACGATCTCGTCGCTGCAGGCGTTCACCCAGTTCTTCGTGATGACCGAGGGTGGCCCCGCGGACGCCACCACCACGCTGAGCTACCTGCTGTACCAGGAGGCGTTCGTCTTCTTCCACACCGGCTACGCGGCGGCGCTCGCCGTCGTGCTGTTCGTCGTCACCGCGCTGTTCACGGTGTTGCAGTTCCGCACCCGTCGGTCCACCTCAGCTAGGAGTACCAGTGCGTAAGACTCGTGTCGCCGCCGCGCTCGCGGTGTGCGTGCTCGGCGCGGGCGGGCTCGCCGCCTGCGGATCGGGCTCGTCGTCCGGCAAGACCACGATCACCTTCATGGAGGCGATGAGCGCCGGCGCGCTCAAGCCCACGATGGAGACGCTGACCAGGCGGTTCGAGAAGGCGCACCCCGACATCGACGTGCAGCTGCAGGTCGAGCCGGACTACGGCACGCTGCGCAACAAGGAGACCGCGGCGCTGTCCGCCGGGAAACCGCCGACGATCGGCCAGGTGTACTCGGACTGGGCGGCCACGTTCGCCAACAGCAACGTGGTGGTGCCGCTGACCGACTACGCGAAGCCGGCCGACCTGAAGGCGCTGTATCCCAGCGTGCGCGGCGACCTCTACCTGCCGTCCGACCACAAGCTCTACATGTGGCCGTTCAACAAGAGCGTGGTCATCCAGTACTACAACCAGAAGATGCTGTCCGCCAAGGGAAAGGGCGCCCCGAAGACCTGGGACGAGTTCGCCGCGGCGGCGAAGGCGGTGTCCGGCAACGGAACCGTCGGCATCGCCATCGACCCCGGCGGCTCGGCCGGGCCGGCCGGCGGCGAGGCCTGGTTCGAGATCCTGTCCCAGGCGAACGGGACACCGGTGTTCTCCGCCGACGGCAAGCCGCAGTTCACCAGCCCGGCCGCGGTCAAGGCGATGAACTTCCTCGTCGGGCTCAAGAAGGCGGGCGCGCTGACGCTGGGCAAGAACTACCCGGGCCAGGTGGCCCTCGGCGCCGGCAAGGGCGGCTTCGACATCTCCAGCGTCGCGAGCTACTACTTCAACGCCAAGGCGGTGGGCGGGAAGTTCCCGATGGGCACCGCCCCGCTGCCCACCGGTCCCGGTGGCACCCGGGCCAACCAGATGGCCGGCACCAACATCGTGATGTTCGCCAAGGCGTCCGACGCGGAGCGCAAGGCGGCCTGGAGCTACCTGAAGTTCCTCACCTCCGCCGACTCCCAGGCGTACTGGGCGGAGTACTCCGGCTACCTGCCGGTGACACCCGCCGCACTGCCGAAGATGACCGACTTCGTCAAGAAGAACCCGTACCAGAAGTTCGCCGCCCAGGCGCTGACGACCGCCAAGGCGGACCCGCCGTACCCGTGGATCACGCAGGCGCAGGGCATGCTCGCGGTGGCGATGCAGTCGGCGATCACCGGCAAGCAGTCGGCGTCGGCGGCGCTCGGCTCGGCCCAGAAGCAGGCCGTCGACGCGATGAAGTCGGGGCAGTAGGTGGCGACCCGGCGACGCGTGGTCGGCCCGGTACTGCGCCGTGTCGTGGCGGTCGTTGTCGGGTTGACGTTCCTGGGCCCGTTCTGGTGGGTGCTGATCACCTCGCTGGCCCGCACCAGCGACGTGTACACGTTCCCGCCGTCGCTGCTGCCGCACTGGCACTGGGCGAACTACGCCCGCGCCTGGGCGGCGGCACCGTGGGTCCGGCTGTTCGGCAACACCGTCCTGATCGCGCTGTGCACGGTGGTCCTCGCCGTGGTCACCTCGGTACTGGCCGGGTACGCGTTCGGGGTGCTGCGGTTCCGCGGCCGCACGGCGCTGTTCACCGTCGTGCTGGCCGTGATGATGGTGCCGCAGACCGTCCTGCTGATCCCGGACTACGTGATCGCGCAGACGATCGACTGGCTGGACACCTACTGGATCCAGATCATCCCGTTCGGCGGCAGCGTGTTCGGCATCTTCCTGGTCCGGCAGTTCTTCGCCGGGCTGCCGGCCGAGCTGTTCGACGCCGCCGAGCTGGACGGCGCCGGGAAGCTCCGCGCGCTGTGGTCGATCGGGGTACCGCTGGTGCGTCCGGCGGTCATCATCGTGGCGCTCAACGTGTTCATGGGCTCGTGGAACGCGTTCGTCTGGCCGTTCATCATGACCTCCTCCACCTCGGTGCAACCGGTCGAGGTCGGCCTGGCCACGTTCTACGGCGCCGAGGGCACCGACTGGACCGGGCTGTCGGCCGCGGTCACCTTCACCACGCTCCCGGTGCTTGCGATCTTCCTTGCGCTGCAACGACACTTCGTCACCGGCGCGTACTCCGCGGCAGGAGGCCTGAAGTGATCGAGGGTATCCTGCTGATCGACCTGGACGGCACGCTCTACACCGGCGACGAGCCGATCCGGTGCTACGCCGCCGAACTGGCCGCGCTGACCGGCAACCCCGCCCTGGTACCCGGGGTCGAGGAGTACCTGGCCGGCACCTCGCCGATCGTCGCCGCCGACGGCTGGGAGGCGGTACGGTCACTCGCCGGTACGGTGCCGCGCCGGCTCGCCGACGCCGCGTTCCTGCGCTCCCGGTACGGGATGGCCGACGGGACCGTGTCGGTCACGGTCTCGGAACCGCTGGTACGGCTGGTGACCGAGCTGCGCGACCGTTGCCTGCCGGTGCTCGCGACCAACAGCCCGGCCGACGGGCTGGCCGCGCTGCTCGACCGGCTCGGGGTGGCGAACCTGTTCGCCGAGGTGGTCTTCAGCGCCCGCAAGCCGGACGGGCTGGTTCCGCTGGCGACCCGGCTGCTGCGCTCGATCGGCGCGGCCGCGCAACCGCACCGGTTGCTCAGCATCGGCGACCACTGGCGCAACGACATCGCCCCCGCGTTGCGGCTCGGTGCGATCGGTGGGTATGTTGACCGGTTCGGCCGGCGGGCCGGGCCGGCGCAGCTCTCCGGGCGAGTCGTGGACGACCTGCTGCCCGGAGTCCGCAGCTGGGCGGCCGATCCGGCCGCGTTCGTCGCGACCCACCAGGTCGGCTGACGACCTTCGTCGGCCGGCGGTGGCGATCGATCCCCAACCAGCAACGGGAGTTGTGCGTGTCCACTGTGGAATTCTTCGGCGGCCTCGGGGTCATCGGATCCAGCAAGATCATGGTTAGCCACGGCGGGCACCGGGTGTTGCTGGACATCGGCCTGGACATCCCGGCCGGCGGCGACCTGTTCCGCGCGCCGGTGACGCCGCGACCGGGCCGGGAGCTCGCCGACCGGCTGCGGGTGGGCGCCGCACCGAGGATTCCCGGGCTGTTCGATCCGGCCCTGCTGCCGGGTTCCGGTGAGCCGGCCGCGCTGGCCGGCGCCGGCGCGGAGGCTGAGTTGGCCGCGCTGGCCGAGCCGGTGGGGGAGACCGCCGTGTTCGTCAGCCACCCGCACCTGGACCACGTCGGCCTGGCCGGATTCGTCCGCCCGGACGTTCCGGTGCACGCGCACCGCGACGCGGTGCGGCTGCTGGCCGCGCTGGCCGACACCGGGGAGGGGCTGCCCGGGCACGAGCCGTCCTGGCGGCCGCTCGACGACGGCGAGATTGTCCACTGTGGAGAGATCAGCGTCGAGTGCGTGCCGGTCGATCACGACGTGCCGGGCGCCAGTGGCTACCTGGTCCGCACCCCCGACGGGGTGCTCGCCTACACCGGCGACATCCGGTTCCACGGCCGCCATCCGGGCCGGTCGGAGGGTTTCGTGGACCGGGCGGCGGGCTGCGACCTGCTGGTCACCGAGGGTACCACGCTCGGCTGGCCGGCGCCGGACGGCCCGCCCCGAAACGAGGACGACGTCACCGACTCGTACCGCACCCTGCTGCGCGAGACCGCCGGGCTGATGCTGCTCGCGCTGTACCCGCGCGACGTCGAGCGGGCCGCCGAGTTCGTCGCCTGCACGGAGACGGCCGGCCGCCGGCTGCTGTGGCCGAGCGGGGTCGCCGCCTTCCTGCGTCGAATGGGGGTCGACGCCGAACCGCTCGACGCGGTACCGCTCGCCGACCTGCACGCCGCGCCCGGCGACTTCGTCGTCGCGCCGGAACCGTACGAGTTCCCGGCGCTGCTGGATCTGCCGCTGTCCGCGGACTCCGCGTACGTGCACGCCAACGGCGAGCCGCTCGGTGCGTTCGACCCCCGCTGGTCGCTGCTCACCGGCTGGCTCGCCACGCTGTCCGTACCGCTGCACACGATCGGCTGTTCCGGCCACGCGTCGCCGGACGACCTGCACCGGATGGTGCAGCGCATCCACCCGACCACGGTCGCGCCGATCCACACCACCGAGCCGACCCGCCTGCACCCCCCGATCGGCACCCACCGCCTCGTGCCCAGCTACGCCACCCGGTACACCATCACCGGTGACCCGCTCTGACCCGTCACCGCCAAGGCCCTACGGACAGCCAGCGCCCTTTGCTCTGCTTCCTCATGGGAAGCGCCCGTGCTTCCTACCCGGAAGCAGAGCAAAGGAGCGCCGGAACGCCCACGCGGGGCGCGAGTCGCCGCTCGCCGGCCGCTGTTGTTGCGCAGCGAGGGTGCCGGGTCGCCGCGACGCCGCGGGTCTGGTGGGGTTCGCGCATCGAAAGAATGCAGGTACGAGGCGGACGAAGCGTCGTCTCGCTCGTCGTGGCGGCGGTCCTGAACGTGCTGACCGCGGCGATGTTGACGGTGCTCATCGCGACCTCCTGGACGAGCTACCGGTCCGAGCGGCTGGCCGAGCGCGGCGGTACGTTCATGGCACCGCGACACGACTTCGCGACGCAGCAGCTCCAGTTCGCGGTTCTCCTGATGCCAACCCTGATCGTGGTGGTGAGCGCGGGTTGTTGGTTGTCGGCGCGGCCCCGGCCGCCGGAAGAGCGATGGGCACTGTTGTCGGTGGCGGCCGTCCTGGCGGCGCTGGGTGGAATCATCGTCGACATCTGTTGGGTCCTCGACCAGGCGCTCTTCGTCCTGTGATCGGATGGCCGGTCAGGCACGGACGACGGTCGCGTTCTCGGCGTCGAGGAGGTCGATCAGGCGGGTGGCGTTGGTCTGGGCATAGTCGCGGTAGCAGTTGTTGAGCAGGACGTAGGTGCGGTCCGAGTCGTCGGCGAGGCGGGCGAGCCGGGGTGCCCACTGCGCGAGTTCGGCGTCGGAGTAGTGGTAGCCGAACTTCTCGTGGATGTCCTTGCTCGTCCACTGTGGACTGTGCCCGTGGAAGCGCATCGCCGAGACCGGGGCGGTGGCGCGCAACACCGGCGGTACCGAGGAGCGGTGGCCCTGTGGCATGTCGACCGCGACGTATGGGATCTCGTTGCGGGACAGCAACTTCAGCGTCTCGTCCGCGTTGTCGCCGTCGAACCAGCTGGCGTTGCGCAGCTCCACCAGAGCCGGGATCGGCGCGCACCGGTGCGCGCACTCCAGGATGAACTGCTTGTTGTCGCTCCGGATGGTGAACCACGGCGGGAACTGGAACAGGATCCCGCCGAGCTTTCCCGCCTGCGCCAGCGGGTCCAGGGCGGAGAAGAACCGGTCCCAGCAGTCCTCCAGCGTCTGCGGTGTCAGGTCCTTCGGGTACACGGTGCGCTTGTCGGTGTCCGGCCGCAGGTCCTTGTAGATTGCCGAGACCCGGGTCGGGTGGCCGGTCAGCAGGCTGAACGCCTTGATCGTGAAGGTGAACCCGTCCGGCGTACGAGACGCCCAGCTGCTCGCGGTGCGCTCGGCCGGCGGCGTGTAGTACGTCGCGTCCACCTCGACCAGCGGGTACTGCCGGGCGTAGTAGCGGAGCCGCCGCTCCGGGTTGTCCGCCGTCGCCGGGTACCAGCCGGAGTCGAGCAGCGTCCGGTCGGTCCAGGACGCGGTACCCACCCGGATCTCCCCCATACCCGACAGTTCACCGCGCCGGCGGCGCGCCGGCAACCGGAACCGGGGTCACGGCCCGGTATCGGACCGGTTGCACCCGGTGTCCCGCGTCGCGTCGCGCCGATACCCTGCCGGCATGCGTCTGTCCAGGGTCCTCGGCGCCGTCGCCGCGCTCGGTCTCGTCGCGGCCGGGCTGGCCGGCTGCGGGTCGGCCACCACCGAGGTACACGCGCCGGAGTTCACCGTGCCCGACCCGCCTCCGCTGACGCAGCAGGGCCGACCGGGCAGTGCCGGTCAGGCGAACACCTTCCTGACCAACTGGATGCACGGGCTGCGCGAGGCCGCCGATCCGGAGGGTCGCGCCGAGCTCGCGGGCAGCTGCCACGACGACCCCGGCCGCCTGCGCCTGATCCGAGCCGCGGCGACGCTGCCGAAGCCGTCCGGTGACGTGTACTACGAGAACTGGTCGGTGGGGTTCACCCAGGCGGTCCAGGCCGATCCGAAGCACTCGGACAGCTGGACGGTGGTGATCCGTCCCACCTGGGTCACCTACGACAAGTTGCTCGACGGCCGGTACGACGGGTGGACCACCCGCACGCCGGTGCGGGTGCGGCTGGCGCTGGTGGGCCAGGACGTGCAGACCGACTGGCGGCTCTGGCTCACCCCGTTGCCCGCCGGTTCGCACGCCGCCGGCGGGGTCCAGCTGTCCCACCCGAAGTACGGCGACATCTGACCCACGCCGCGCCCGGCCCGATCGCGCGCCACCGGTCACGACGCCCCGTTTCCGGCGACCGCGGGTCGCCGCTTCTCGGCGCCGCAGCACAGCCGGTCGGCCAGCCCCGGTGCCGGCTGACCGCGGGTTGCCGCGCCGGCCGCGCCAGCCGTGGCCGCGCCCGGCGCCGACCGGCTGGCCGCCCGCTGGGCGCCGCGTCCCGGCGCCGGGACGCTCCGGCCCGCTGGCTACCCTCGGACCATGGAAAACACGCCGCGTCCGGTGCTGGTCGTCGACTTCGGGGCGCAGTACGCGCAGTTGATCGCGCGCCGGGTGCGCGAGCTCCAGCTGTACTCCGAGATCGTGCCGCATTCGGCGTCGGTGTCCGAACTGCTCGCCCGCGACCCGGTCGCGATCATCCTGTCCGGCGGCCCGGCCAGCGTGTACGCGGCGGACGCGCCCGGCGTCGACCCGGCCCTGTTCGGTACCGACGTGCCGGTGTTCGGCATCTGCTACGGCTTCCAGGCGATGGCCCGGGCGCTCGGCGGCACGGTGGCGCAGACCGGCCGGCGCGAGTTCGGCGGTACCCCGCTGCTGGTGGACGCGCCGGGCGCGGTGCTGGCCGACCTGCCGGCGGAGCAGTCGGTGTGGATGAGCCACAACGACGCGGTGACGGCCGCGCCGGACGGCTTCGCGGTGACCGCGCGCTCGGCCGGCGCACCGGTCGCGGCGTTCGAGGACACCGCCCGGCGGCTGGCCGGCGTCCAGTTCCACCCGGAGGTGGCGCACACCCCGCACGGGCAGGACGTGCTGCGTCGGTTCCTGTACGACGTGGCCGGGTTGACCCCGAACTGGACCACCGGTTCGGTCATCGACGACCAGGTGGCCGCGATCCGGGCCCAGGTGGGCGACGCGGCGGTGCTCTGCGCGCTGTCCGGCGGGGTCGACTCGGCGGTCGCCGCGGCGCTCGTCCACGAGGCCGTCGGTGACCAGCTGACCTGCGTGTTCGTCGACCACGGGCTGCTGCGTGCGGGCGAGGCAGAGCAGGTCGAGCGCGACTACGTGGCGGCCACCGGGATCAAGCTGAAGGTGGTCGACGCGGCGGAGACGTTCCTGTCCCAGCTCGCCGGCGTCACCGACCCGGAGCAGAAGCGCAAGATCATCGGCCGCGAGTTCATCCGTACCTTCGAGGCCGCCGCGCGGGAGGTCGCCGCGGTAGAGGGCGTGCAGTTCCTGGTGCAGGGCACGCTCTACCCGGACGTGGTGGAGTCCGGTGGCGGCACCGGCACCGCCAACATCAAGTCACACCACAACGTCGGCGGGTTGCCGGACGACCTGGCGTTCACCCTGGTCGAACCGCTGCGCACGCTGTTCAAGGACGAGGTGCGCGCGATCGGCGCCGAGCTGGGGCTGCCCACCGAGATGGTGCAGCGGCACCCGTTCCCGGGGCCGGGCCTGGCGATCCGGATCATCGGCGCGGTGACGCCGGAGCGGCTGACCATGCTGCGCGCCGCCGACCTGATCGCCCGCGAGGAGCTGACCGCCGCCGGCCTGGACGGAGCGATCTGGCAGTTCCCGGTGGTACTGCTGGCCGACGTGCGGTCCGTCGGGGTGCAGGGCGATGGCCGCACGTACGGGCACCCGGTGGTGCTGCGGCCGGTGGTCAGCGAGGACGCGATGACCGCCGACTGGGCCAAGCTGCCCTACGACGTGCTCGCCCGCATCTCCACCCGGATCACCAACGAGGTGCCGGAGGTCAACCGGGTCACGCTGGACATCACCAGCAAGCCGCCGGGCACCATCGAGTGGGAGTGACGACCGGGGGCCGCGTCCGGCCCCCGGTCCCGGGGTGGGGTGTGAACGCCTGTCGTCAGTCCTCCGGGATGAACAGCGCCGCCGCCAGGTAGGCGATGACCAGCGTGCCGCCGGTGAACAGCGAGCCGAGTACCACGGCGATGCGCACCAGCGTCGGGTCGACGTCGAAGTACTCGCCGAGGCCACCGCAGACGCCGACCACCTTCCGGTCGGTCCGGCTGCGCAGCAGTCGCCGATAGGTCGTGTTGGTCTGTGTCGCCATCGAAGCCGCCTCCCGGCTGTCGTCGGTTCCCACCCTGGTGCGGTAGGAACTGGGTATGCCTCCACGGTGCGGCACCGATCGCCCGAGCGGCATCGGGTGCGTTCCCTGGTCGCACCCTGACCCGCGACCCTGACCCGGTGCGGGTCCACCCATCCGAGACGGAGGCAGCGTGCAGACTCGGCGGATCGGCGCGTACGGAGTGCTCACCGACGACGCGGGCCGGGTGTTGTTGACCCGTTCGTCCGCGCTGTCCGACGTCGCCGGCACCTGGTACCTGCCCGGCGGCGGCGTCGAGCACGGCGAGGCGCCGGCCGACACGGTGGTACGCGAGGTCGCCGAGGAGACGGGGCTGCGGGTCGCGGTGACCGGGGTGCGCGACGTGGTCTCGGACGTGCTCGCGATCCCGGCGCGCGGCCAGCGGCTGCACACCGACCGGGTGCTGTACGACCTGCGGCTGCTCGGCGGCGAGCTGCGCGCCGAGGTGTCCGGCAGCACCGACCTGGTGCGCTGGGTGGCGCCGGAGGAGCTGCCCGGGTTGCGGCTGATGCCGTTCGTGGCGGCGGCGCTCGGGCAGCCGGTGCGGGCCCCGTGGGTACGGCCGGACCTGCCGCCGGCGGAGCCCGCGCCCGAGCCGTCGCCGGACGGGGCGCCGCGCGGCCAGCGGTTCGCCGCGTACGCGGTGGCCACCGACCCGGCCGGCCGGCTGCTGCTGACCCGCATCTCGCCCGGGTACCCGGGCGCCGGGCGCTGGCACCTGCCCGGTGGCGGCGTGGATCACGGTGAGCAGCCCGGCCAGGGCCTGCTGCGCGAACTGCGCGAGGAGACCGATCAGCTCGGCGTGCTGGGGGAGGTGATCGACGTGTCCAGCCACCGCGATCCGGCCGCGCTCGGGCCGGAGGGGTATCCCCTGGACTGGCACGCGGTGCGCGTACTGTATCGGGTTCAGGTGCCGGAGCCGACCCGACCCAGGGTGATGGACCCGGACAACTCGACCGATGCGGCCGAGTGGTTCAGTCCGACACGGATCGCCGACCACGCGATCACCGATGTCGTACAACGGGCACTCGACGCACTCTCGTCGTCGCGCTGAGCATCACCCAGCGTATTTCTCATCCGCAGGCATATGCAGTGGTTCGTCACGCTGTCGGCTAGAGTGACCGATCACTGGCATCGCCAAGGCATGTACTCATATGCCATGGTGTAGGACGCGCGCCGGTCGGCCGCCGACGAGGCGGGACCAGCCGATCCGGCGAGGAGGAGACTGCGTGCCGACAAGTCCTTGGCGCCGCCGTCGTGTGACGGACAGTCCACGACCCGGCGGTCGCCGTATCAGCCGAGGTCTGCGCCGCGGCGGGTCGCTGGCCCGCCGGGTGCTCGTCGGGCAGCGCTCGTACGAGCCGACCGCCACCATCCGGCGGCCGGACGACGCGCCCCGCGACGGGCAGCACCGCACCATCGGCACCATCGTGCCGCCGCGCCCCGAACCGGCCGCGCTGGCGCTCCCGTCCGTACCGGCCGAACCGGCCCTCGGCGCGCCAGGGCCGCGGGTGCCCCGACTGCTGCCGGGGGAGCACACCTTGCGGCGCCGGATCGGCTTCCTGCTCGCCAACGGCTGCACCGTGGCGAGCCTGCTGCTCGGCGTCACCTCGATCTTCCTGGCGATCGCCGGCGACCTGCGGATCGGCGCGCTGTGCCTGGTCGGCTGCGTCGTCTTCGACGGCCTGGACGGCGGTGTCGCCCGCGCGTTCGGCGTGTCCAGCCCGTTCGGCGCACAGATGGACTCGATGGCCGACATGTGCTCGTTCGGTATCGCCGCGCCGGTGCTGGTGTTCCGCTGGCTGTCCAGCGACACCCCGCTGTACGTGCTGGGACCGGCCTGCGCGCTGATCGCGGTGTGCGCCGCGATCCGGCTCGCCCGGTTCAACGTGTCGCCGAAGGACGGGCACTACTTCTCCGGCATCCCGACCACGATCGTCGCCTGCATCCTGGCGCTCGGCTGCCTGCTGCACCCGGACCACGGCGCGCCGATCGTGGTCAGCATCGCGGTGCTCGCGCTGCTGATGGTCACCACCTTCCCGTACGCGAAGCTGGCCCAGCTGCGGCGGCTGCCGCTGTGGCTGGCCATCGTGCCGATCGCCGGTGCGCTGCTCGACCTGAGCACCACGTTTCTCGCCCTGGTGGCGATCTACCTGCTGTCCGGGCCCGCCATCTGGCTGTTCCGGCGCCGCCGCACCGCCACCCCCGCCTGACCCCCGCAGCGCCCGGCGTGGGGTCGACCCCGGCGCCGGGCCGCTCACCCGCACCAGCCGCCCGGCCCGCCGGGCTCAGACGGCGACCAGCCCCGACTGGTACGCGAAGACGACCAGTTGCGCGCGGTCCCGGGCGCCGAGCTTGGTCATCGCCCGGCTGACGTGCGTCTTCGCCGTCGCCGGGCTGATCACCATCCGGGCGGCGATCTCGTCGTTGCTCAACCCGTACGCCACCAGAGCGACCACCTCGCGCTCCCGGTTGGTCAGGACCGTCAGCCCTTCCGCGGGCAGCGCGTCGGCCGGCCGGGAGACGAACTCGGCGATCAACCGGCGGGTGATCGCTGGCGACAGCAGCGCGTCACCGCGGGCCGCGACCCGTACCGCGCTGAGCAGTTCGGCCGGCTCGGTGTCCTTGAGCAGGAACCCGCTCGCGCCCGCGCGCAGCGCGGTGAACACGTACTCGTCCAGGCCGTAGTTGGTCAGGATCACCACGTGCACGCCGGCGAGCCGCGGGTCGGCGACGATCCGGCGGGTCGCCTCGATCCCGTCCAGTACCGGCATCTGCACGTCCACCAGCGCCACGTCCGGGACGTGCTCGGCGGCCAGCGCGACGCCCTCGCTGCCGTTCGCCGCCTCCGCCACCACCTCGAGGTCGTCCTCGGCGGACAGCAGCGCCCGCAGCCCGCCGCGGATCAGCGCCTGATCGTCCACCAGCAGTACCCGGATCACGCCTGCTCCTGGAGCGGGAGCTCGGCGTGGACCAGGAACCCGCCGTCTGGACGGGGCGCGGCCGACAGGGTGCCGCCCAGCGCCGTGACCCGTTCGCGCATGCCGAGCAGCCCGATGCCCGGTCGCGGTGGCGCGTCCGGGGTGGCACAGCCGTCGTCGGACACCTCGACGACCAGGCTGTCCGGCAGCCGCCGGATCGCCACGGTCGCCGCCGACGCCCGCGCGTGCCGGCCGGTGTTGGTCAGCGCCTCCTGCACGATCCGGTACGCGGCGCGGTCCACCGCGACCGGCACCCGGCCCGCCGTGGCGTCCCGGTGCAGGGTGACCGGCAACCCGGCCGCCACCGTCCGGCCCACCAGGTCGGGCAGCGCGTCGACGCCGTTCCCCGGCTCCGCCGCGTCGGTACGCAGCGCGCCGAGCGTGGCCCGCAGCTCCCGGTTGGCGTCCCGGCCGGCGTCCTGGATCGCGGTCAGCGCCTCCGGTACCGGCTCGCCGCGCTTGTTGGCCAGGTGCACCGCGACGCCCGCCTGCATGGCGATCACCGAGATGCTGTGGGTCAGCGAGTCGTGCAGTTCGCGCGCGATGCGCAGCCGTTCCTCCACCGCGCGCCGGTGCGCCGTCTCCTCCCGGGTACGTTCCGCGTCGGCCGCCCGCTCCTCCAGCTGGCGTACGTTCGCCGCGAACTGGCGCCGCGCGGCGCCCATCGCGGTCGCCGCGACGATCCAGCCGAGCAGCAGGAACGCGGTCTGGGACGCCTGCCGTACGGACTGGCCGGCGAGCACCCAGAGCACCGCGCTGGACGCCAGCGCGGCGAGCGGCACCAACGCGATCCAGCGCCCACCGGCCCGTACCGCGGAGAACAACGCGACGAGCAGCGGCAGCGCGATGCCGTACCCGGGATAGTCGAAGTCGAAGTAGACCGCGATGCAGACGGTGGTCAGCACGACGACGGTGCGGGGCAGCCGCCGCCGGGCCAGCAGGCTGACCGCCGCGACGACCGGCAGCGCGTAACCCAGCGCGTCCAGCCCGGTGCGGCCGGGCGGCGCGATCAGCGCGGCCACCGTCGCCACCGCCGCGACCACGACCACCAGCGCGATCTCCTGGCCGCGCCGGCCGCCGGCACCCGTGGGACCCATGCCCGAACGGTAACCGAGCGTCCGGCCGGGCACGTCCTCCGGCAAGCCGAGAGACCGGCTACTCCCGGTGTGGTAGTCGGCTCCGGATGCTGCCGCCGGCCGCGCAGCGGCGGGTGTCATCCCCCGTCCGACGACAGCGGGCATCGCCGTGACCAGCATCGATGGCATGAACACGACACCGATACAGACCTCCGCCGGGAGGGGCCGGGCACGCGCACCGGGCCGCCCGCGTACCACCGCGAAGGACCGGCTGTTCCACCTCTCGACCTCGTTGCACCGGCGGATCTTCCGGGCCACGAAGGGTCGGGTCCTCGGCCGTGCGATGGGCATGCCGGTCGCCGAACTCGTCACCGTCGGCCGCCGTACCGGCCGGGAACGCGCCACGATGCTGGCCGTCCCGGTCCTGGAGGCGGACCGGCTGGTGCTCGTCGCCTCGTTCGGCGGCGACGACCGCCACCCGGCCTGGTTCCTGAACCTTCGCGCCAACCCCTCGGTGCGGGTCACCGTCGCCGGCTCGACCCGGCGGCCGACGGCGCGGGTCGCGACCGGCGCGGAACGCGCCGCGCTGTGGTCACGCATCGTCGAGCGCTACGCCGGCTACGCGCGCTACCAGCAGCGCACCGAACGGGAACTTCCGATCGTCGTCCTGGAAGGCGGGAGGCAGCAGCGATGATGAGTCTGGACGGGGAGATCGTCGGCCCGGGCGACCCGGCGTACGAGGAGGTGCGGCGCACGTTCGTGCACCGCGGCCGGCCGGCGCTGATCGTCCGGTGCCGCAGCGCGGCCGACGTCGCGGCGGCACTCGACCATGCCCGTACCCACGGGCTCGCGGTGGCGGTGCGCGGTGGCGGCCACCACGCGGCCGGGTTCGGTACCAACGACGGCGGGCTGGTCGTCGACCTGTCCGGGCTGGACGCGGTCGAGCTGCTCGACCGCGACCGCCGGCTGGTCCGCATCGGCGGCGGCGCCACCTGGGGCCCGGTCTCCAAGGCCCTCGCCGGGTACGGGCTCGCGCTCAGCTCCGGTGACACCGCCGACGTGGGTGTGGGCGGGCTGCTGCTCGGCGGCGGGATCGGCTGGCTGGTCCGGCGGTACGGGCTGGCGGTGGACGCGGTCGTCGCCGCCGAGGTGGTCACCGCGGACGGCTCGATCGTGCGGGCCAGCGCCACCGAGCGGCCGGACCTGTTCTGGGCGCTGCGGGGCGGCGGCGGCAACTTCGGCGTGGTCACCGCGTTCGAGCTCGTCGCGCAGCCGGTCACCGACGTGGTGTTCGGCGCCGTGCAGCACGCCGCGGCCGACGCCGGCGCGGTGCTGCGGCAGTGGAGCCGGCACGCGGCGGACGCGCCGGAGGAGCTGACCACCGCGGTCAACCTGCTGCCCGGCGGTGGGCCCGTGACGGTACAGGCCTGCCACGCCGGCGGTGACCTCGCCGCGGCGCGCTCGGCGTTGCGGCCGCTGCTCGGGCAGCACCGCAGCTGTCCGACGACCTGCGGACCGTCCCGTACCCGGAGATCCTGGCCGACATGCCCGGACTGCCGCCGGGCTTCCGGTTCGTGCTGCGCAGCGCGTTCGTGCGGCGGATCACGCCGGAGCTGGTCGACGAGCTCGTCGCCGCGACGGCGACGGCGGCCGTGAACGTCCGCGCCCTCGGCGGCGCGGTGGCCCGGGTGCCCGCGGACGCGACGGCGTTCGCGTACCGGGACAGTGCGGCGCTGGTGACCCTCGCGCTGATGGGCGAGGAGGCGATGGTCGAGCGGGCCACGCCGCGGCTGGTCGAGACGTGGCAGCGGATCGCCCCGTTCACCACCGGTGCCTACTCGAACTTCGGCACCGCCGACCATCCGACCGACGCCGCCTCGATCTACCCGGCGTCCACGCACCAGCGGCTGGCGGAGGTCAAGCGCAGCTACGACCCGGACAACGTGTTCCGGCACAACTACAACATCGCGCCGGCGGCCTGACCGGTAGCGGCCGCTGGCCACCCTGCCGGCGTGTACGACGGTGCGCGGCAGGGCGGCGGGCGGCTGGGGCTGTCCGCCGGCCTGTCACCGACACCGATGCGCTGGTGGTGCAGGAGGACCCGGCGGGGGGTGTGGGGCGGCGCCGTGCTCGCCGGGGCCGGCGCCGTGATCCTCGCCGTCACCGCCTGGCGCCGGCGCACCGCCTACCGACCCGCACTCTCAGCGAGCCCGATCCACCCACGAGCAAGCGCTTGCCCGCCGCGCCGCCCCGATCAACCACGGCGGAGGGCGCGCGGTGCCGGCTGGTTCGGCTGCCAGCGCGCGATGACGGTGGCGCCACCGGCCACCTTGTCGCCCGGCGCCACGACGGCCTCGGCGGCACCCGCCGGCAGGTACACGTCGGTGCGCGAACCGAACCGGATCAGGCCGAACCGCTCGCCCCGGGCCAGGAGCCCGCCGACCGGCACCCGGTGCACGATCCGGCGGGCGACCAGCCCGGTCCGTTGCGCCACGACGACCGGCCCGTGCGGCGTCTCCAGCACCGTGTACGCGGCCACGTTGTGCTCGGCCGCCGCCTTCATCGCCGGTGCGTACCCGCCGGTCTCCCGGAACACCTCGATCACCCGGCCGGCCACCGGCGCCCGGTTGACGTGCACGTCGAGCACCGACAGGAAGACCGCGATGCGCAGCCAGTCGCCGTCGCCGACGCCGAACTTGTCGTCGTGCAACTGCTCGATGCCGAGCACGGTGCCGTCGCTCGCCGCGACGACCGCGTCCGGGTCGGTCGGGGTGGTCCGCTGCGGGTCGCGGAAGAACGCCGCCGCCGGCACCGCCGCCAGCGCCGGAACCAGCCACAGCTTCGAGGACGGCCGCGCCCGCTTGGCGAGCAGCGCCAGCCCGAGGCAGGCGACCCCGGCGGCGACGCCGTTCGAGTCCAGGTGCATCCCGCCGGTCAGCGGTACGCTGCTGGGCCGCGTCACCGGTGCCAGCCGCTCGGCGAGCGCCGGTTCGGCCGGGGTGAACCGCAGCCGGTGCACCCGCAGCGCCGGCCGGTGCCGCAGCAGCAGATCGGAGCCGACACCGTGCCGGTCGGTCAGATCGGCCAGCTCGGCCGCGGCCGGATCGGTCATCCGGGCTGCCGTGGCCACGACCAGGACACCGCCCGGCGCCACCAGCTCGCGCAGCTCGGCGAGCAGCTCGGCGGCCGCCGCGGCCAGCCCGGCCAGCGGCTGGGCCACGATCACCACGTCGCACGGCTTCGCGTCGGCCAGCGAGTCGACGACCTCGACCCGGTCCGGCCGGGTCGAGGCGAGCTCGGCGACCTGCGCCGGCGCCTCGATGCTGCCCGCGTCGGCGAGCACGACCAGGCGGTCCTCGGTGGTGGCGGCGTCGAGCGCGCCGGCCAGCACCGGCGAGTCGGCCGGCACCCCGACCAGCAGCGCCGACTTCGGCCCCGGATGGCGGGTCAGCTCGGACAGCAGCGCGCGGGCCAGCCGCGCGCTCGGCCGGGTGGTACGCAGCGGCAGCACGTCACGGCTCGCGCCGGTGCGGCTCGTGGTCATGGTGACGGGTGCTCCGTCCTGATCGGCGGGCTGACGACGCCACCGTACCCGTGCGGCGCGCCACGGCCCGCGGTCAGGTCTTGCTCCGGCCCACCCGGACCGCGGCGAACAGCCCGACCGCGCCGATCACGATCAACGACAGGGCGAGCAGCCAGCCGAACGGCAGCTCGATCGAGGAGACCTCGGCCACCAGCCACCAGCCACCCGCGCCGAGAAAGATCAGCCCGAACACCAGCGACAGCACGTCGGTCGGATGCGGAGCCAGCCCACGCCGTCGCTCGGTCTCGTCCTCGCGCTGGTTCACCGGGTCACCTCCACGTCGCCGGCGTTGTTCTTGATCTGCAGTTCCAGGGTGCCGCCGCCGGGCCCGTCCGGGCCGAGATCGGTGCGTTCCTGGGACTTGTTGTGCGGAGCTTCCACCCGCTGACCGAACAGGGTCGCATCGCCCAGACCGGGCTCGAGCGTCACCGTGACGTCCACGTTCGGCGGGAGCAGGACCTTCACGTCGCCGACCGAGTTGTGCACGCTGACCGCCTCGTGCTGGCCGGTGAAGTCCACATTGGACAGATCGAGGGTCGAGTCGCCGACCGAGCCGTTGTACTCCGGGCGCAGCGACCCCACGTCCCGGGGTACCCAGACGTGGTCGCCGGGGGCGAACTCCCGGGAGCGCGACGGGGCGTCCCACTGCGCGTTCTCGGAGAACCAGGCGACCGGCAGGGCGAGCGCGAACACGCAGCCCAGGATGATCAACCAGCGGGCCCGGCCGCGCCAGGCGCCGAACACCAGGCCGCCGCCGAGCACCACCAGCCCGAGGGCGAAGAACGCCGACACGGGTACGTGCAGGCCGGCCGCGGCGAGCACCGCGAGCGCGCCGATCGCCAGGCACAGCAGGAAGAACGTCAGCCGGCCCAGGATCGACTTCTGCTTCGGCGGCTTCGGCGGCTTCGCCCGGTACTGCGGTGGCGGGGGCGGCGGGAGCATTCCGCCGATCGGTACCTCGCCGGCGCCGAGCGGGCTCGCGGTACCCGGGCCGTACGGGCCGTGCGGCGCGAACGGTGCGCGGTAGCCGGGCTGCTGCGCCGCCGTCGGCGGCACCGTGTAACTGGGCGCCGTCGGGGCGGGTGTCACCCGGTACCCGGCCGCCGGCGCGGCGCCGGCGGCCGCCATGGTCGGATCCGGCGCCGGTCGACCCGCGCCGCCCGGCGCCGCGGCACCGGGCGGCGCGGCACCGGGCATGCTGTCGGTACCGGGCGGGGCCGCGGCGCCGTCGGTGGATCGGGTCTGGTTGCGACGGGTCAGCACCACGGCGACGACCAGCGCCACACCCATCACCAGCACCATGGCCCGGAAGCCGCTGTTGAACACGAAGAACACCAGCCCGATGCCGGCCACCCCGAGCAACACGGTGACCGCCGGGGAGGTCGCGGAGCGACCCCGCCCGACGAGCGACTCGACCGGGGCTGCCTGGTCGTCGTCGCGCGGCATGCACAGCCAGCCCACCACGTAGGCGAGCAGGCCGACCCCGCCGAAGAACACCAGCACGGTGAGGACGACGCGCCACAGCACCGGGTCGGTGCCGGTGGCCCGGCCCAGCCCCGCGCAGACGCCGGCCACCTTCTTGCCCTGTACCGGCCGGATCAGCTGGTGTCGCCGGGCGAAACCGGTGATCGGCGGCGGTTCGTCCGCCCAGCCGGCACCGGACCCGCCGGGCGGCGGCGGTGGCGGCGTACCGCCACCGAACTGGCCGGCCGGTGGTGCGTCGGCGCCGAAGTTGCCGGCCGGTGGTGCGTCCGAGCCCAGGTTGGTGGTGGGCGACTCGTCCGCGGCGGCGAAGCTCGGTGCCTCGCCGCCGGCCTGGTAGCCGGGTGGGACGTCGTCCTCCGGCTCGGCCGGGCCCGCCGATCCGGCCGCTGGCGGCTCGGTCACGTCCGCCGGCCCGGCAGCGAGCGGTTCGGTCAGCTCGGCCGGTTCGGCTGGTAGCGGCTCGGTCGCGGCCGCCGGCCCGGTCTGCTCGGTTGCGGCGGCAGGCCGCTCGGCGGCCGCCGGATCGGTGCCGGCCGGCGGGGTCGGGCCGCCGGTGGGTGTGATCGGCTCGCGACCGTCGCTCGGCTCGGTCTCGCGGCTCATCGACGCCCCTCCTGCTCCGGGACGCATCGCCCCGTAGAGACGCTGTTGTGGGACCTCATGCCTCGATCGTGCCCGCTGCCGGCCGGCCGGGCATCGGGGCCACGACCCTGAGTCGACCCTGACCCTGGGCGGCCCGAAGGTCCGGGGTCGATCCGGTGGCCAGGGTGTTTCCCGCGTGTGAGGATCGATACGAGTGACACGATCGCCGCGCCAGCGTGAGGAGCCGGACATCAGCCACCCGACGGGACCCGAACCCGCCGATCCGCGGCGGCAGGGTGAGCAGCCGACGGCGCCCGCCGCCGGCGGTGACCGGCTGAAGCCGTATCCGCCGCACTGGGCGGCACAGCACCAACCGCAACCGGTGTCGCCGGGAATGGTCGGTTCCGGTACCGGTCGTCCGCCGTGGTGGGGTCGGGGCGGGCCATCCGGCCCGCCCCGACCGGTTGCGTCCGGACGGTGGCAAACCCCACCGGCCCAGGCCCAGCCGACCCAGCCGGCGCCGGTCCCGCCTCAGGCCCAGGGCCAGCGGGGGTGGCACGCGGGCGAACCGACGCGGCAGCAACCGGCGGGCCAGCCCGCCGGCATGCCGGCCACGGGGCAGAACCGGCGACCACCGATCGCGCTGCGCCCACCGGCGCCGGCTCCGGTGCCGCCCGGCCCGAGGCTCTACCGGTCGACGAACGGTCGCGCGCTGGCCGGTGTCGCCGCCGGCATCGCCCAGCATCTCCGGGTACCGGTGCTCGCGGTGCGGATCGCGTTCGTGGTCCTGCTCGTCGCGTACGGCCTGGGCGCCATTCTCTACGCCGCGTTCTGGGCGGTGCTGCCGGTCGACCGCAGTACCCCACCGAGCCGCCGCGACGTCGGCCAGTTGTCGGCGTTGGCGGCGCTGAGCATCGGCCTGGTCACCCTGCTCGGGATGGCCGGCTGGGGCGGTACGGCGTTCCTGATCGGGCTGCTCGCCGCGGTCGTCGCGGTCGGTGTCGGGGTGATCTGGCACCAGGCCGATCCGGACCGGCGCCGCCGGATGGAGGACGCCGGTGTCCCGGACGTGTCGAAGGTGCCGGTGCTCGGTGCGCTGAGCGGTGCGCTGGGCGACCGGCGGTCGATGATCCTGCGGTTCGGCGGCGGTGCGCTGCTGGTCGCGGTCGGCATCATCGGGCTGGTCGTGGTCACCTCGGCGCTGGCCGGCGCCCAGATCAGCTGGACCGCGCTGCTCAACGGCCTGCTGTTCGCGCTGCTCGCGGTGCTCGGCATCACGGTGGTGTTCGGGCCGGTGCTGTGGCGCTCGGTCGGCGCGCTGCGCACCGAGCGGGAGGCCCGGATCCGGGAGACGGAGCGGGCCGAGATCGCCGCGATGGTGCACGACCAGGTGTTGCACACGCTCGCGCTGATCCAGCGCAACTCCGGTGACGCGCGGGAGGTGGCGCGGCTGGCCCGGGGGCAGGAACGCAGCCTGCGCAACTGGCTGTACAAGCCGACCGCGTCGCCGGCGGAGAAGCTGTCCGCAGCGCTGGAGGAGGCCTCGGCCGAGGTCGAGGACACGTACGCGATCAGCGTCGACACGGTCGTCGTCGGTGACGTGGACGTCGACTCGGACGTGGCGGCGCTCGCCGCGGCCGCCCGCGAGGCGATGGTGAACGCCGGCAAGCACGCCGGCGTCGACACCATCTCGCTGTATGCGGAGGTCGAGCCCGAGCAGGTCAGCGTGTTCGTCCGGGATCGGGGTGCCGGCTTCGAGCTGGCCGCGGTGCGGGATGATCGGCACGGGGTGCAGGGCTCCATCATCGGCCGGATGCAGCGGCACGGCGGCCGGGCGGAGATCCGCAGCACTCCGGGCGAGGGCACCGAGGTCCGGCTGTACCTGCCGCGCCGGTCCGACGAGGGCACGAACAAGGAGAGCGGACATGACTGACGAGAGCCGCCCGCTGCGGGTGTTCCTGGTCGACGACCACGCCATGTTCCGCGCCGGGGTCCGGGCCGAACTCGGTACCCGGGTGTCCGTGGTGGGCGAGGCGGCGACCGTCGCCGAGGCGATCTCGTCGATCGCCGCGCACGAGCCGGACGTGGTGCTGCTCGACGTGCACATGCCCGACGGCGGCGGCCGAGCCGTGCTGGAGGCGATGCGCAAGACGCACCCGCAGGTCAAGTTCCTGGCGCTGTCGGTGTCCGACGCGGCGGAGGACGTGATCGGGCTGATCCGGGCGGGCGCCCGCGGGTACGTCACGAAGACCATCTCGGCCGAGGAGCTCGCCGCCGCGATCCGCCGGGTCGCCGAGGGCGACGCGGTGTTCAGCCCGCGGCTGGCCGGTTTCGTCCTGGACGCCTTCGCGGCCCGGCCGGACCAGCCGGTCAGCGACCCGGAGCTGGACCAGCTGACGAACCGGGAGCGCGAGGTGCTGCGGCTGCTCGCCCGCGGCTACGCGTACAAGGAGATCGCGAAGGAGCTGTACATCTCGATCAAGACGGTCGAGACGCACGTCTCCAACGTCCTGCGCAAGCTGCAGATGTCCAACCGGTACGAGCTGTCCCGCTGGGCCGCCGACCGTCGCCTGGTGTGACACCGGCCCGGTCCTATCCAACGGCGTCGATACCTCGGATGAATTGATCCGATTCCCGCCATTGCTGTGCTCGGCTTGCTTCGCCGTTTCCTGCTTTCGTCCGCATCCATTCTTCGCTTTCCGCAATGGACGATCGGTACGTTGCCGGGGGATGGTGACCATCCGTGTGATTGTTCGTGCCGCTGCGCAACGTCATATCGTGTGTGGTGGTTGCTGATGATCGCTGTGAACTAGCTCCCCTACGTTGGGTCTTGTTCCAAACACGGGATTCGCGTAGTGTCTGGCTCGTTTTCCCCTTTTTTCCAGCAGAGCTGGTTGCCTCTGCGCGATTGGACCTCGTGCCGGGGCGGCCAAGATCCTCAACATGACATCCCGTGCCCGGCTGGCCGATCGGCGCAGCCGGGCAGTCCATCCCTCAAGCGCAGAGGAAGGCAATCAGTGTTCCCAGGAAAGAGCCGGCGTCGAGGCTTCGGCCTGCGCGCCGCGGTCGTGCTCGCCGCGACGGGCGCCCTCGTCTTCGGTGGCGCCGCTGCCGCTTCCGCCCAGGGCAACGACGGTGCGCAGAAGGACTCGGTCAAGCCGAACTCCGCTCTCCCACCGGGCGGTGCGAAGATCGGCACCCAGGGCAGCGGGGTCTCGGTGGAGACCAACAAGGGCAAGGCGCCGATCGTCGAGATCACGCTGACCTTCGCCGACGGGACCGTGAAGCACGCCTACTGCATCGATTACAAGCACGAGGCCGGTCGCAAGGGCACGCAGTACGACGCCGGTGCGTGGAACGCGTCGAACGTCAACAACCTGCCGAAGATCCAGTGGATCCTCACCAACAGCTTCCCGAACCAGACCGCGTCCTCGGTGCTGAAGGCTGCCGGTGTGACCGACATCGACGGGCTGCACAACAAGGAGCTGGACACCTACGCCGGTACCCAGACCGCGATCTGGCACTACAGCGACGGTGTGGAGCTGAAGGGCCCGGGCAGCCTGACGGGCGCCGACTACCAGGCGGCCGTGAAGGTGCACGACTACCTGATCGAGAAGGCGAAGGACGGCGCCGAGCCGCCGGCGCCGAGCGTGTCGATCTCCCCGGACCAGGCCTCCGGTCACGTCGGTGACAAGGCCGGCCCGTTCACCGTCAAGGCCACCGGCGTCAAGGACGTCTCGGTGACCGCCGACAACGGCCAGGTCGTGGACGCCGACGGCAAGCCGGTGACCTCGCTGAGCAACGGCGGCAAGTTCTGGGTGAAGACCGACTCCGAGGGCACCGTCTCGGTGGCCGCGACCGGGAGCGGCACGCTGCCGAGCGGCTCGGTGTTCATGGTCAAGGGCCACGAGAACAAGTACCAGAAGCTGATCCTGGCCGACACCGCCACCCAGAAGGTGGGTGCGAAGGTGACCGTGACCGTCACCGCGCAGCCGTCGGCCAGCCCGACCACGGCGGCGCCGTCCGCCTCGCCGTCGGAGACCAGCGCCGCGCCGGCCTCGCCGAGCGCGTCCGGTACCGCCGGTGGCGGCCTGCCGGTGACCGGTACCTCGCTGCCGATCATCATCGGTGTCGCGCTGGTGCTGCTGGTCGGTGGTGGCGCGGCCGTGTTCATGGCCCGCCGTCGTCGCCTGACGCACTGAGCTGACTGACCGAAACACGGCGCCCCGGGCAACCCGCCCGGGGCGCCGTTCTGTGTGGTCTGAACGTGCTGTGTGGGGACGTGAGCGAGCCGGGATCCAGGCGCCGGCTGGCAAGGCGGAGGAGGGTCCGTGTGCGAACGCACTCGGGCCCGACGACAACGCCGCCAGCAGGTGTCTGGGCCCGGCGCAGCGCCCCTTCCTACTTGGCGATGCGGAAGGCCTCGGCGATGCGGCCGGGGGACATGCCGGCCCGCTCGGCCTGGGCACCGAACCGTTCCCGCAGGCCACCGACGATCGCGTCCGGGTCGGGCAGCTGGCTGGCGTGCGAGCGCAGCGCCGCGATCTTGCGATCGAAGGTGTCGGTGATGTCGACGAAGTGGTCCGGCTCGGGCACGCCGGAGTACCAGACCTCCGGCACCGTCCAGGCGGCCAGACCCTCCTCGGCGAGCAGTTCCGGATGCGCGAACGGGTTCCGCGCGTCCGGGTACACCGCGTAGGTGGTGGCCTGGCCGACCGCCTGGTGGTCCGGGTGGCTCGGGCCGCCGAGCATCGACCAGCTGCGCACCGGGGAGTTGGTGAGGACCCGGTCGGGCCGGAACCGGCGGATCTGCCGGGTGATGTCGCGCCGCAGCTGATGGGTCACGTACACCGCGCCGTCCGGGTAGCCGTCGAGGAAGTGCACCTCGTGCACGCCGACGGCGGCGGCCGCCGCCTTCTGCTCGGCCTCCCGGATCTTCGGCATCTCGGCCCGCGGGGTGTCGTCGAAGCCGCCCGCGTCACCGCGGGTGACCAGCACGTACGCCACCTCGATGCCGGCGTCGGTCCACGCCGCGACGGTGCCTGCGGCGCCGAAGTCGATGTCGTCGGGGTGCGCGAACACCGCGAGCACCCGCCTGACCCCGTCGTCGCCGGTCGGCCGGCCGTCTCGTTCGCTCTCCGCACGATCGTCCTGTTCGCTCACCGCACGATCGTAGAAGGTGGCGCCGGCACGAGGCGGCACCGACGTCAGGGGGTCTCGGTACCGCCGAGCGGGCCGCGGCCGGCGCGCAGGATCAGCAACGCCACCTGGGTGCCGTCCGGGCCCATGCCCTCCCGGTACCGCTCCATGATCACGCGCTCCCGGGACAGCACCAGCCGGGTACCGCCGGATGCGATGCGGGTGGCGCCGACCTCCCGCGAGGCAGCGGCGCGTTCCTGCCACAGGGCGATGATCTGGCCGTCTATCTCGTCGATGCGTCGTCGCAGAGTCGAGATCCGGTCGCTCGCCGCGGGCTGGTCGGTACCGGTCTCGGGGCTGTCGGTTGCTGGGCTCATCTGCCGTGCTCCTTCGTCGGAAGCCCGATGAGGCGCGACGGCACGATGCCCGTGATTCTGACGCTCGCTCATCGGATGCTCCTGGTCGTCGGCCCGGCACCCCGCCCCGGCAGACGAAACGCCCCGGGCTCGGGGAGCCCGGGGCGTTCGTATCGGTCTGCGGTGTGTTCAGGCGCGACCTACGGCTGCCGGGACTCCGGTGCCATAGCCATAAAATCGCGCGTCGAACAGCACGCTGCGACTATACACGGCGCCGAGAGCGGGTTGCCGCCCTCGGCGCCGGACCAGCGAGCTCGGTGCCTGGGTCAGAACTGCACCGACCAGGAGTCGAGCGTGCCGGTGTCGCCGGAGTACACGTCGGTCACCTTCAGCTTCCAGGTGCCGTTGCGGGTCTCGTCGGAGGCGTTCACCGTGTAGGTCGCGTCCACGTCGGCCGCGCTGTCGTACGGGTTGGCGTTCTTCAGCCGGGCCGTGTCGCCCTTCGGCGAGATCAGGTCGATCTGCAGGTCACCGCGGTACGAGTGGCTGATGTGCACGGTGATCGTGGTCTGCGCGGTGGCGTTGCCGGCGCAGTCCGCCACGGCGATCGAACCGGTCACCGAGCCGGCGTCCGGGATGTCCTGCGGCGCGGCGCTGGTGACCGTGTCGCAGTCGTCCCCGCCGCCGGGCGGCGGCGTCGTCGGGTCGGTCGGGTCCGGCGTGCCGTCGCAGGGCGCGTCGTTGCCGGTCACGCTGACGGCGGACCACGCCGACTGGGTCGCCTGGTACTCGGCGCTGCACTGGCCGTACAGGTCGGTCGCGGCCTTCAGGGTGTCCTGGCGGGCCTGCGCGTAGGTCTCGGTGGAGACCATGTAGGCGTCCAGGGCGTGGTACCAGATGTTCGCGGCCTTGTCCCGCCCGATGCCGGTGACGGTCGAGTTGTTGCAGGTCGGGCTGTTGCCGTACTGGGTGTCTCCGCTGCCCTCGGCGAGCAGGAAGAACAGGTGGTTGCCGACACCCGACGAGTAGTGCGGGTCGGACTGCGGTACGGCCGAGGACCAGCAGTCGTAGGACGCACCGTCCAGCGACGGGTGGTACATGTACCGCAGCGGGGTCCCGTCACCGTTGATGTCGATCTTCTCGCCGATGTCGTAGTCGCCCGGGTCCTCGCTGTTGTTGGCGTAGAACTCGACCATGGTGCCGAAGATGTCGCTGTTGGCCTCGTTGATGCCGCCGACGTCGCCGGAGTAGCCCAGGTCGGCCAGCGCCTCGGACACGCCGTGGGACATCTCGTGGCCGGCGACGTCGATCTCGACGAGCGGGGCGTTGTTGCCCTCGCCGTCGCCGTACGTCATCTGCTGGCCGTCCCAGAAGGCGTTGACGTAGTTGTCGCCGTAGTGCACCCGGGACGGCACACCCTTGCCGTCGCCGAAGATGCCGTTGCGGCCCTGCTTCTCCTTGTAGTAGTCGAACGTCATCGCGGCGCCGTACGCCACGTCGACGCCGGCGGTGGCGCGGTCGGAGTTGCTGCCGTTGCCCCACTTGTTGTCCGAGTCGGTCAGCGTGGTGCAGGTGCCGCTCTCGGTGTTGTTCAGGTCGCAGGTGTAGCCGTTGCCGTGCGACGGGTCGACCATCTCGTAGCCGCTGCCGGACTGGGTGGTGTCCAGGTCGACGGTGCCGACGAACAGGCCCTGCCCGGTACCGGCGACGTTCTCGACCTCGTCCCAGGAGCGGATGGTCCTGCCGGTGTCGGCGTCGACCAGCACGTGCGCCTTGCTCGGGGTCTGCCCGTCGGCCTGGTAGCCGGTCACCACGGTCTCGTACGCGAGAACCGGCGTACCGGCGGTCGCGTCCACCACGAGCTTCGGGTCGCCGACCGCGGTGACCTTGCCCTGGTGGTCGGCCCGGGAGGTCTTCGCGGCCGCGGCCGCACCGACCTTCGCGCTGGTGTCGACGTCGATGGTGTGGTGCTGCGCCACGGTCACCCCGGCGTACGAGCCGCCCGGCGCGTTGTGCACGACGAAGTCACCGCCGTAGACGGGCATCCCGTGGTACGTGCGGGTGTAGCGGACGTGGGTCGCGCCGCTCGGGTCGGTGACGACCCGGCGGACCTTGAAGTTGTCGGAGCTGGACGCGTGGATCGCGCTGCGGTGTGCGGTCAGCGCGCTGTTGGCCGTACTGATGGCCTGCGCCCGGCTGGGGATCACCGGTCCTGCTTGTGCAGACGCGGCCAACCCGGCGCCGATGCCTCCGGCGACGAGTACCGCGGCGCCCGCGGCGGCGAGGGTCTTTCTCACCCTGAGCCTCCCAGACTTTGAGGGGTACGTGACTGTTGTCACGGAAGGCGGGTATAACAGGGCTTTTGCACCGGCGTAAAGGCACTCTTAACTGGCTTTTAAGATTGATGACGATAATTAGGTAGAATTACCCACAATCGCCACTGAACCGACCGGTCGTACGACCCACAGTCACCGCGGCACCCTGCGCTGCCCGCGGGCGATGACCCCGGCGCGGAAACCGGGGCCATCGCATTCAGGGGGTGTTCCCGTACCGGCATGCTCGGCACCCGGCACCCGGCACCCGGCACCGAACCGGGCGGTCGCCGGCGCCC
The DNA here is from genome assembly GCF_018324685.1 of Actinocatenispora sera. Classification (NCBI taxonomy): domain Bacteria; kingdom Bacillati; phylum Actinomycetota; class Actinomycetes; order Micromonosporales; family Micromonosporaceae; genus Actinocatenispora; species Actinocatenispora sera. The sequence goes on from NZ_AP023354.1 coordinate 2,305,124, forward strand.
GGTGTCGGGTGGTCGCGCCGCGAGTGGTGTCGGTGCCCCGGCATAGACTCGGTCGCGATGCACGCACTCTTCGAGATCCCACCGGTCCAGCCCGCCTCGTCGGCCCGTCGGCCGCCCGCCACCGACCCCGACGAGCTGCTGCGCGGGCTCAACGCGCAGCAGCGGGCGGCGGTCGTGCACGCCGGTTCGCCGCTGCTGATCGTCGCCGGCGCCGGGTCCGGCAAGACCCGCGTGCTGACCCACCGGATCGCCTACCTGCTCGCCGCGCGGGACGTGACACCCGGCCAGATCATGGCGATCACGTTCACCAACAAGGCGGCCGGCGAGATGCGCGAGCGGGTCGCCGGCCTGGTCGGGCCGCGCGGCCGGCGGATGTGGGTGTCCACCTTCCACTCCGCCTGCGTGCGGATCCTGCGCGCCGAGCACGAGCACGCCGGGCTGAAGTCGACGTTCTCCATCTACGACGCGGACGACTCGCGCCGGCTGATGCAGCTGGTGGCGCGCGAGCTCGACCTCGACCCGAAGCGCTACCCGGCCCGGTCGCTCGCTGCCCAGGTGTCGAACCTGAAGAACGAGCTGGTCGACGAGGCGACGTTCGCGGCCCGGGCGTCCGGGCCGGCCGAGCGGGCGCTGGCCGAGGCGTACACGTCCTACCAGCAGCGGTTGCGGCAGGCGCACGCGCTCGACTTCGACGACCTGATCATGACCACGGTGCGGCTGCTGCAGACCTTCCCCGACGTCGCCGAGCACTACCACCGGCGGTTCCGGCACATCCTGGTGGACGAGTACCAGGACACCAACCACGCCCAGTACGTGCTGATCAAGGAACTCGTGGGCGGCGGCAGCGGGAGCCTGCCGGAACCGGTGGACGACGAGGGCGAGCCGGTGCCGCCGGCCGAGCTGTGCGTGGTCGGTGACGCGGACCAGTCGATCTACGCGTTCCGCGGCGCGACCATCCGCAACATCATGGAGTTCGAGCGCGACTTCCCGACCGCCGAGACCATCCTGCTGGAGCAGAACTACCGCTCCACCCAGACGATCCTCAACGCGGCCAACCGGGTGATCGAGCGCAACACCGAGCGCAAGCCCAAGAACCTGTGGTCCGACTCCGGGACGGGCGAGAAGATCGTCGGCTACGTCGCGGACAACGAGCACGACGAGGCCGACTGGGTGGCCAAGGAGATCGACCGCCTCGTCGACGACGAGGGGTACAAGCCGGCCGACGTCGCGGTCTTCTACCGCACCAACGCGCAGTCGCGTGTCTTCGAGGACATCTTCATCCGCTTCGGCGTGCCGTACAAGGTGGTCGGTGGGGTCCGGTTCTACGAGCGCAAGGAGGTCCGGGACGCGCTCGCCTACCTGCGCGCGATCGCCAACCCGGACGACGTGGTCAGCGTCCGGCGCATCCTGAACACCCCGCGCCGGGGCATCGGCGAGCGGGCCGAGGCGTGCGTGGATGCGTTGGCCAGCAAGGAGAACATCTCGTTCGGCGCCGCGCTGGAACGGGCCGGCGAGGCGATCGGCATCTCCTCGCGTGCGGTGAAGGGCATCGGCGACTTCACCGCGATCATGGCCGAGGTGCGCCAGATGGCCGCCACCGAGCCGCCCGAGGACGTGCTGGAGGCGGTGCTCGCCCGGTCCGGCTACCTGGCCGAGCTGGAGGAGAGCGACGACCCGCAGGACGCCGGCCGGGTGGAGAACCTGCAGGAGCTCGTCAGCGTCGCCCGGGAGTACACCGAGCGGATCGAGCGCGCCGCCGCGGCCGGCGAGGACGACGACGCGGCCGGCGAGGAGATCGAGGAGACCCCGTCGCTGGCCGGGTTCCTGGAGCAGGTGGCGCTGGTCGCCGACGCGGACGAGATCCCGGACGGCGACGGCGAGCAGTCCGGCGTGGTCACCCTGATGACCCTGCACACCGCGAAGGGGCTGGAGTTCCCGGTGGTGTTCCTGACCGGGATGGAGGACGGCGTCTTCCCGCACATGCGGTCCATGGGTGACAAGCGCGAGCTGGAGGAGGAGCGCCGGCTCGCCTACGTCGGGATCACCCGGGCCCGGCAGCGGCTGTACCTCTCGCGGGCCGTCACGCGCTCGGCCTGGGGACAGCCGCAGTACAACCCGGAGTCGCGGTTCGTGCCGGAGCTGCCGACCGAGCTGATCGACTGGAAGCGCACCGCCGACGCGTACACCAGCTGGACCCGCGGTGGGGTCGGCCGGGGCGAGTCCGCCCAGTACCGGGGGCCGAGCAGCGAGCTGACCGGCGGGCCGAAGAGCAAGGCGCTGGCCGGCAAGCTGGGGCTGGATCCGAAGCTGGTCGGTGCGGCCAGCGAGATGCGGCAGGTGCCGTCGCTGGCCCCGGGCGACCGGGTCAACCACGACCGGCACGGTCTCGGCCGGGTGGTGGCGGTGCAGGGCTCCGGTCCGCGGGCCCAGGCGCAGATCGACTTCGGCGACCAGACCATGTGGATCGTGCTGCGGCACGCCCCGATCCAGAAGCTCTGACCCGCGACGTCCGCGAGCGATATCACGCCGCCGAGGCCGGCCCCGGCGGCTATGCTTGCCTCATGCAGGGCCTCGTGGTGAATCTCGCCGCGGCCGCGCGAGCTGCCAGCTCGCCGGCCGCCGCCTGACCCTGCATTCATCCGGCGACCGGACACGGTCGCCGGATTCGTGTCTCCTCCCGGCCCAGTGGGCCTCGAGACTCCCTGTCGTCGGCGGTGTCCGGTCGCGCCACCCGCGCACCGACAGGAGTCCACGATGGACACCACACCGATCCACGACATCGAACCGATCCACGACACCGGGCCGGTCCACGACACCGAGCCGGTCCACGGTACCGAGCGGGATCTCGACAGCGAGCGGATGCTCGACGGCCCAAGGGTTCTCGGCGGCACGCCGAGTTCCGGGTACGGGACCGAGCAGATCCTCGCCACGTTCCTCGACTTCTACCGACGACTCGGGCACGAGCCGCTGCCGGGCGGCTCGCTGATCCCGCCGCCCGGCGATCCGGTGCTGTTCACCACCTCGGGCGTGCATCCCCTGGTACGGCACCTGGAGACCGGTCGCCATCCGCTCGGCGGCCGGCTGGTGAACGTACAGCGCTGCCTGCGCACCACCGATCTGGACGAGGTCGGCGACGACCGGCACTACACCCTGTTCGAGATGCTCGGCAGCTGGTCCTTCGGCGACTACTCGCACGAGCAGAGCCTGCGCTGGGGGTACGAGCTGCTCACCGACGGGTTCGGCCTGCGGCCGGATCGCTTGTACGTCACCGTGTTCGGCGGCAGCGACGAGCTCGGGCCGGACGACGAGTCGGAGCGCACCTGGACCGAACTCGGCGTACCGGTGGAGCTCGAGCCGGAGAACTGGTGGTCGCTGGGGCCGACCGGCCCGTGTGGCCCGGACTCGGAGATCCACGTCTGGACCGGCGACGGTACGCCGACCGGCACGCCCGGCACCGACTCGCGCTGGATGGAGCTGTGGAACCACGTCGAGATGCGCTACCGGCGGCTCCCCGACGGCTCGCTGGAACCGCTTCCCCGGCGCGTCGTGGACACCGGCATGGGCCTGGAACGCCTGGTGACGCTGCTGAGCGGGGTGTCCACCGGGTACGACACCGACCTGTTCCTGCCGTGGCTGTCGACCGCGCGGCGGTTGTGGGGCGTGCACGGGCCCACCGAGCGGGTCGTCAGCGACCACCTGCGGTCGGTCGTCGCGCTGCTCGGTGACGGGGTGCGTCCCGGGCCGACCGGCCGCGGCTACGTGCCGCGCCGGCTGATCCGCCGGGTGCTGACCCGGCTGTGGCGGGAGGACGAGACGCACTCGCTGTCCGACCTGCCGGACGAGGTGATCACCGAGACGCTACGGCACTTCCGGCAGGACCCGCGGACGCCGGTCCGTGGCGTCCTGCTCGACGAGCAGCGCCGGTTCGGCGAGCTGGTGCGGCGTGGCCGGCGGGTGCTCGGCCGGTACCGGGGGCGGCCGCTGACCGACGACGACCTGCACTACCTGCACGACACCCACGGCCTGCCGCCGGAGGTGGTCACCGACCTGTACGAGGGGGTGTCCGCGTAGCCAGCCACCGGCCGCGCGGGCGTGGTTCGTCCGCGCGGCCGGGACGGCCCCCTCGGCCGTGTCGATGGCGGTACCGTCCCGACATGGTGGACTACCGGGATGCGGAGCTGCGCGGCTCGCGGTTCGAGCACACCGATCTGAGCGGTGCCGAGTTCCGCGCGGTCGACCTGAGCGGGACCCGGTTCCGTGCGGTGGACCTGTCCGGCGCGGTGCTGCGTGGTGTCGAGCTGGACGGCGTCGACATCCACGGCGAGCTGCGCAACGTGACGATCAACGGGGTGCGGGTCGACGAGTACGTCACCGCCGAGCTCGACCGGCGGTACCCGGACCGCGTGCGGATGCGGCCGACCGACCCGGCCGGGTTCCGCACGGCGTGGGACGTGGTGGAACGGCTGTGGGCCGGTACGGTCGGGCGCGCCCGGGGGCTCGATCCCGCGCTGCTGCACGAGTCGGTCGACGGCGAGTGGTCGTTCACCGAGACGCTGCGGCACCTGGTGTACGCGACAGACGCGTGGGTCCGGCGGGCGATCCTCGGCGATCCGGCGCCGTGGGATCCGCTGGACCTACCCTGGGACGAGATGCCGGACACGCCGGGCACCCCGCGGGACCGCGCGGCGCGACCGTCGCTGGACGAGGTGCTGGCGCTGCGCCGGGACCGGATGGGGACCGTCCGGGAGGTCGTCGACGGGCTGACGGACGAGTCGCTCGCCGCGGACACCGAGCCGGTCGACGCGCCGGGCTGGCCGCCGCCCCGGTCCTTTCCGGTACGCGAGTGCCTGCTGACCGTGCTCAACGAGGAGTGGGAGCACCGGCTGTACGCCGAGCGCGACCTCACCGCGCTGGCGAACCGGAGCCGCTGACCGGTCAGCCGCCGGCGAGCAGGTTCAGGCCGCGGGCCCGCAGGTACGGGACGGGGTCGAAGGCGACGCCGTCGCGGCGCAGCTCGAAGTGCACGTGCGGGCCGGTCGAGTCGCCGGTCGAGCCGGAGTACGCGATGAGCTGGCCGCGCGTGACGTGCTGGCCGGCCGACACCGCCACGGACGAGTTGTGCCCGTACACAGTGGACAGTCCGGCGCCGTCGTCGATCTCGACGCCGTTGCCGTACCCGCCGTCCCAGCCGGCCAGCGTCACCGTGCCGGCGTGCGCCGCGTACACCGGGGTGCCGGTACCGACGGCAAGGTCGATGCCCGGATGGTTGGTGCCCCACCGGGCACCGAACTGCGAGGTCACGGTGTAGCCGTGTACCGGCAGTACCCACTCGACCGGCTTCGGCTTCGCCGTTGCGCTCCGGGAGGGGCTGGGGGACGGTGTCGCCGATCGCGACGCGCTGGCCGACGGCGACGCGGTACGGGCCCTGCCCCGCGAGGCGCGCTGCTGCGCCACTCGCTGCCGGTCCGCGGTGGCCGGCGCGGCCGACGCCGGCGCCCCGGTCGGCGGGCCGGTCGGATGTTCGGTGGCCGCGTACGCCGCGCCGGCGCCCAGCGCGGACGCCACGGTCAGGGTGGCGGCGACGGTCAGGGCGCGCCGACCGCGCCGGGGCGGCAGGTGGTGCCGTCCGGTGCTGCGGAACCGCCTCGGCAGCAGCGCCAACGTTCGGTCCTCCAGGGGGTCGTCCGCGGCACCGGGGGTGTGCCGCGAGTCGCCGCGCCGGCGGCCGCACCGACGCGGCGATCACGGTAAGCACTCGGGGCGGCGCGGAGTGTCCGCGTTTGCGTGCCCCATCGGGTACCGGCATCGGTGCGAGGATCGATTAGCCGGTAATGCGCCGATACATCCCCTGCGGGAAGCGTCACACTGTGCCGCGCGCCTCCCTCTGCGGGTCCTGTGGCGGCGCTCGCGACGGCCGCCGGGCGCGGTTCGGCCCCCGACGGCTTAGGATTCGTTCAGGTCGCAGCGGAGGGACGGACGATGAGTGGACGGATCCGGGTCGTGGTCGCCAAGCCGGGGCTGGACGGGCACGATCGTGGCGCCAAGGTGGTGGCCCGCGCGCTGCGGGACGCCGGCATGGAGGTCGTGTACACCGGGCTGCACCAGACCCCGGAGCAGATCGTCGCGACCGCGCTGCAGGAGGACGCCGACGCGATCGGCCTGTCGGTCCTCTCCGGCGCGCACATGACGCTGTTCGCCCGGCTCGTCGAACTGCTCGCCGAACACGATGCGAGCGACATCGTCGTCTTCGGCGGCGGCATCATCCCGGACGCCGACCTGCCCGAGCTGGAGCGGCTCGGCGTCGCGAAGATCTTCACCCCCGGCGCCAGCACCCAGGCCATCGTCGACTGGGTCAACGGGAACGTGCCGGCGCGCGTCTGAACGTCTCGCCCCACCGCCCGCACCGGCCCTCGCCGCTGCGGGCGGCTGGTCGTGCGACGAATCAATACGAACTCTCTGTAAAAGTCAACGCGACCGGGCGTTACCTCGATCACGGACCGTCGTTGAGATCAACGTCGGCGTCGAAACGACTCGGTACCGGCGCAGCAAGACGGCCGATGCCCTGTCGGTCGAGGGGTGGCGGCAGGGCGTCGTGCATAGGGGCCGGGTGTCTGAGGGGTGCACCCGGCCCCTTCTTCCTGCCCTCCGGGAGCCACCGGCCACCGCGGGGTGGGCCGCCGCGTTGTCGCGGCCCAACGGCCCGCGGCGCACTCGCGACCCGGGCACGGCGAACCGGGGCGGCTGCGGCCCGCCACGACGAATCCGCGGGCCGGTTTCCCTTTCCGACCGTTTGCTGGCAAGGTGGGAGAGCCATCCGGCCGGAGCACCTGCGCCGGTGGTCGCGGGCGACGTCGGCCACCGTCGCCGAGGTGCCCGCACACCACGTCCGGTCCGTACAGGAGAATGCGCTCGTGAACGACGCCCCTCGGTACACGACCCGGGTGCCCGCTGGCCGGCCCGTCGTGGTCGAGCCGGACATCCGCCGCATCGCCCGCCGGTACGGCCGGCGGCTCGCCGTCGGCATCGCGATGATGGCGCTGTGGATCGCGCTCGCCGCGATCGGCCTGACCACCGGCGCCTTCGACGTGGACACCCCGACGCTCATCGCCTGGCTGCTCGGCGCGGTCGTGGTGATCATCGGTGTCGTCCTGGTGATCCAGCGCTGGCGCGCCGAGTCGCGCGGCCCGCTGCTGGTCGCCGACGACCAGGGCGTCTGGCTGCGGATGGGCGGCACGATCAAGGTGCGCGGGCTGTTCCTGCCGTGGGACACCGTGGAGAAGGTCGAACTCGTCGAGTACCGCCGGGCCGCCGTGCTGTGCGTGCGCAGCGAGCTGGGCGAGGCGACGGTCCGGCAGAAGTCCGACGACCTGCTGATGGAGGTCCGGCGGCGGCGACGCTGGTGCGACAGTTCGTTCGCGGTGCACGCCTGGTTCACCCGGGCCCAGCTCCCCGACGTGCTCGGTCGCCTGCACTCGCTCGGTGGGGACCGCGTCCAAGCCCAGTAGTCCACCTCTTTGCGCTGAGGTGGGCCCGAAGCGCTGCTGCGTGGCTGGCGTGCGTCCGGCGCTGGCGGTGTAAAGCCCACCCCTGTCCGGCGCCGGTTGCAGCCGGCGGTGTGAACGCGTCTCTGGCCGGGGCCGTTGGGTGCTGGTGGTGTAAAGGCCACCTCTGTTCGCCGCTTTGACCCCGCGTGGGGGAATGCGAGGAGAGGGCTTCGCCCCCTCCTCGCGCTCCTTCCCCGCCAAGGGGATTCCCCTTGGCCATCCCCTTACCCATCCCGGTGACGATGCCCCTCGACGCCCAGTGCCCGTCGAAGAAGACCGGGGGCCCGGCCGGGCATGTCCATCACGCCAACGCCCGCCTCGCAACGCATCGTCGCCTCGCAACGGTTCGCATCGCGTTGTGTCCTGGCGGCCCGCAGGTGGGTTGGGGGTTTGGTTTGGCGTGGCGGGTCCGGCGTCGATGGGTAGGCCGTACCGACACCCCGTAGTTCCGAAGCGGCCAGGCGGCGTCCTTCCTGATCTCTGGTTTTCCGGTGGGGGATTGTCAAGGGGGCGACTGCCCCCTTGACGGGGAGGGGTGTGGGGAGGGGCGAAGCCCGCTCCCCACGGTTCCCCCACGAGGGGTGAAAAGAGGAAACAGAGGTGGGCTTTACACCGCCAGCACCAGCGCACGCCGGCGCTTCGGGGGCACCTCAGCGCAGAGAGGTGACGTACCAGGCATTGGGGCCACCCGGGCAAGCGTGAGTGCGTCCGCGTCGCTACCCTGCGCCGGTAGAGCGCTGCGGTGGCAGCGAGACAATGGACGAACGTCAAGGACGACGGAACGGGACGCGCACGTGGACCTGTACGAGTACCAGGCGCGGGAGCTGTTCGCGCGGCACGGTGTGCCGGTGTTGGACGGCGGCGTCGCTAGCACCCCGACGAGGCCCGGAAGGTGGCCGAGCAGCTCGGCGGCCGGGTCGTGGTGAAGGCCCAGGTCAAGACCGGTGGCCGGGGCAAGGCTGGTGGCGTCAAGCTCGCCGACGACGCAGCGGACGCGCAGGCTCGCGCGACCGACATCCTCGGTATGGACATCAAGGGTCATACCGTTCACAAGGTGATGCTGGCGGTCACCGCCGACATCGCCGAGGAGTACTACTTCTCGTTCCTGCTCGATCGGGCCAACCGCACCTTCCTGGCGATGTCCAGCGTGCAGGGCGGTATGGAGATCGAGCAGGTCGCCGAGGAGTCGCCGGAGAAGGTGGCGAAGGTCGCGATCGACGCCAACGCCGGTGTGGACCGGGCGAAGGCGGACGAGATCGTCGCCGCGACCGGCTTCCCGGCCGAGGTGGCCGACCAGGTCGCCGAGCTGATCATCAAGCTGTGGGCGGCGTTCGTGGCCGAGGACGCCACGCTCGTCGAGGTGAACCCGCTGGCGAAGACCACCGACGGTCGGGTGCTCGCGCTCGACGCGAAGGTGACGCTGGACGAGAACGCCGAGTTCCGCCACCCGGACCAGGCCGAGCTGGCCGACAGCAGCGCGGTCGACCCGCTGGAGCAGCGGGCGAAGGAGAAGCACCTCAACTACGTCAAGCTCGACGGCGAGGTCGGCATCATCGGCAACGGCGCCGGGCTGGTCATGTCCACCCTGGACGTGGTGGCGTACGCGGGCGAGGACCTGCCGGGTTCGCCCAAGCCGGCGAACTTCCTCGACATCGGCGGCGGCGCCAGCGCCGAGGTGATGGCGAACGGGCTGGAGATCATCCTGTCCGACCCGGCCGTGCGGTCGGTGTTCGTGAACGTGTTCGGCGGCATCACCGCCTGCGACGCGGTCGCGAACGGGATCGTCCAGGCGCTCAAGGTGCTCGCGGACCGCGGTGAGGACGTCAGCAAGCCGCTGGTCGTCCGGCTCGACGGCAACAATGCCGAGGAGGGCCGGCGCATCCTGACCGAGGCGAAGCATCCGCTGGTACAGCAGGTGGACACCATGGACGGTGCGGCCCGCCGCGCCGCCGAACTCGCCGCACAGGGAGGCGACAGCGAGTGAGCATCGCAGCGAAGCGAGGAGCGGAGCGAGCGCGGAGCCGACCCGGAAAGCAGAGTGCGTGAGATGGCGATCTTCCTTACCGAGAACAGCAAGATCATTGTTCAGGGCATCACCGGCTCCGAGGGCACCAAGCACACCAAGAAGATGCTGGCCGCCGGTACCAACGTGGTCGGGGGTGTGAACCCGCGCAAGGCCGGCCAGAAGGTCGACTTCGACGGTACCGAGCTGCCGGTGTTCGGCACGGTCGCCGAGGCGATGAAGGAGACCGGCGCGGACACGTCGGTCATCTTCGTCCCGCCGAAGTTCGCCAAGGACGCGATCGTCGAGGCGGTCGACGCGGAGATCCCGCTCGCGGTGGTCATCACCGAGGGCATTCCGGTGCACGACTCGACGGCCGCCTGGGCGTACGCGACGGCCAAAGGCAACCGGACCCGCATCATCGGCCCGAACTGCCCCGGGGTCGCGAGCCCCGGCAAGTCGTACGCCGGCATCATCCCGGCCAGCATCACCGGCCCGGGCCGGATCGGCCTGGTGTCCAAGTCGGGCACGCTGACCTACCAGATGATGTACGAGCTGCGCGACATCGGCTTCTCCACCGCGGTCGGCATCGGTGGCGACCCGGTCATCGGGACGACCCACATCGACTGCCTGGCGGCGTTCGAGGCGGACCCGGAGACCGACGCGATCGTGATGATCGGCGAGATCGGTGGCGACGCCGAGGAGCGCGCGGCCGACTACATCAAGGCACACGTGACGAAGCCGGTCGTCGGCTACGTCGCGGGCTTCACCGCGCCGCCCGGCAAGACGATGGGCCACGCGGGCGCGATCATCTCCGGTTCGTCCGGTACCGCCGCGGCGAAGAAGGACGCGCTGGAGGCGGCCGGGGTGAAGGTCGGCAAGACGCCGACCGAGACCGCGAACCTGATGCGCGAGCTGATGCAGAAGTAGCCGCACCTGCCGGGCCTTCGGGCCCGGCACCGCGGAACACGAAGAAGGGGCACACCGCCATGGTGTGCCCCTTCTTCGTGTTGGCTCAGTAGCTCGTGCTGGCCGAGCCGACCGCGGCGACGCCGACGATGACCCAGATGATGCTGATCACGCACCAGAGCCCGTACCAGCAGGCGCCGATGATGGTGGCGAGCTTCGCCCACTTCTTGGCGTCCTCGGACGCGGCCGTCGCGCCCATGTAGTCGCCGGCGGCAACGGCAGCGTTGCACCGGCTGGCGGCCATGATCGCCGGGATGGCGAGCGGCCAGAACAGGAAGATCGAACCGATCGCCCAGCCCATGTGGCTGTTCACCGGCTCCTGGGGCGCGCCAGGCGGGGGTCCCTGCTGGTACCCCGGTGGGGGAGGCATACCCGGCTGCATCGTTCTCCTTCGAGGGTGTGTTGGGTCGGGTGCGGGTCAGCGTAGTGAAGCAACGCCACGTCGGATCACCCTGGTCTCGGCATCAGATGATGCCGTATGCATGCAACTTGACTCAGCCGGGCGATGCTGGTCACGGCGGGTGATGGTGGGCCGCTTTTCGGCCCCGATGAGCGCCGCACCGCGTGTCGTGCCGGCGATCCGGCCACCGATGGTGTTCGGTGAGAAAGCCATGTCCGTCACCGAACCGAGCACCACTCCCGCCGAGGACTCCCCACCCGCGCCGGCGCCCGCCACCCGCACCGATGCCGCGCCGCTGGGGCGTGCCTCCTTGCTCGTCGCGGCGGCCGCGACCGCGGGCTGGGCCGCGCTCGTCTCGTTCGTCCCGCTGCTGGTTCTCGTCCTGCTCGGCTGGCTGCTCGCCGGTGGGGCCGGCGCCGCCACCAGCGCGTTGCGGGTGGCCGGCGCCGCCTGGCTGCTCGGCAACGGCGTGCCCATCCACACCCCGATCGGGCCGTACGGGCTGGTGCCGCTCGCGCTGACCGCGTTCGTCGCCTGGCGGCTGGTCCGGGCCGGCGGCAACACCGCTCGCGCGCTCGGTGACCGGCGCGCCGCCCTGCTCGGCGCGGTCGGCGTCGCCGTCGGGTACGGGCTGCTCGCCGCCCTGCTGGCGCTGCTGGTGTCCGGGCCGGACGTGTCGGTCTCCGCGCCCCGCGCGTTCGTCACCGCTGGCGGGCTGGCGCTGGTCTGCGCGGTGTCCGGTGCGGCGCACCGCAGCGGCATGCTCCGGCACATCGCCGGCCAGCTCTCCCCGGCGGTACGGGCCGGGTTGCGCTCCGGCGGGTTCGCCGCGGTGACCCTGCTCGGCCTCGGTGCGTTCACCGCCGGCGGCTCGCTCGCCTGGCACGCCGACCGCGCCGCCGACACGTTCCGCGCGTACCAGGCCGGACCGGTCGGTGACATCGGCCTGGCGCTGCTCTGCCTGCTGTACGCGCCGACCGTGTCGGTGTGGGCGGTGGCCTACCTGTCCGGGCCGGGCTTCGCGTTCGGCGCGCACACCGCGGTCGGCATCGGCGGCGTGCACCTCGGGCCGGTGCCGGCGATACCGCTGCTCGCGGGGCTGCCGACCGATGCCGCGCCGGCCGCGGGTGCGCTGCTGCTCGGGCTGCCGCTGTTGGTCGGCGTGGCGACGGGTTGGCTCGTCGCGCGCCGCGACACCGGCCCCGGGTTGACTCCGCTGGTGTTCGCCACGGCGCTGTCCGGCGCGGTGGCGGGTGCGCTGTTCGCCGTCGCCGGCGCGCTGTCGGCCGGCAGTCTCGGTGGCGGCCAGCTCGCCACGATCGGGCCGTCCTGGTGGCAGCTCGGCCTGGCGGTGGCCGGCCTGGACGGCGTCGCCGCGATGGCCGCCGGGCTCACCGCGCGGACCATCGCCCGGGTCCGTCCGCACCGGACGGAGGACAGTGGCGCGGGCCTGGGCCCGACGGCCACGCCCGAGGCAGCCGGCAGGGTCGATCCGGTCGCCGACGGCACCGGCTCGAGCGGGCCGAGGACCGGCCCGGGTGGGTCAGGGGACGGGAAGGCCGAGGCTGCGCAGGATCCAGCGGCCGATCCCGCAGCACACCACCAGGGCCCAGCAGATGGGCCCGGCGACGAGGGCGGCGCGGGTCCAGCGATGTGACTCCTTCGCGTTGTCCTGCGCGACGCCGAGCTGCCCCGCGCGGTAGGCGATCCGGGCCCGCCGGGCGTCGATCGTGGCCGGCAGCGCGAACGGTGGGAACAGCAGGAACATCGCGACCGCGACGCCCAGGTTGTCGCTGAACGGTGCCCCGGCGGGCGGCGCGGTGCCCGGTTGCGGTGCGGGCCCGGGTTGGGGTGCGGGCCCGGGTTGGGGTGCGGGCCCGGGTTGGGGTGCGGGTCTGGGTGGGGGCCCGGGGGCAGGCTGCGGGGTGGCGTACGGCTGGCTGGCATACGGCTGGCTGGAGTACGGCCGGCTCGTTGGCGGCGGCGGATCCTGCAGCGGCGGCAACACCTCGCCCTCGAGCACCGGTTCCTTCCGGGCCCGGGGTGGCACCGGGGGACGCTGCGGCGCGGGGCCGCGCGGCGGGTCGGGCTGGCCGGGCTGCGTCATCGGCTCCTCGCAAACCTTCGCTCGATGCGCGAAAGCTTAGCGGTCCGGCGCCGCGCGGCCGGCCCGCGGCTGTGCGGCGCCCGGCCAAGAACTGGCCGAGCGAACCGACTGTGCGGCGCCTGGCGGAGTGAACTGGCCGAGCGAGCCGGATGTGCGGCGCCCGGTGGAGCGAGCCGGTCGGGCGGTGGGGGCAGCCGCCCGGCCGGCCCGGTCACCGCTCGTTCTGGACGTTCTGCACCCAGTTGGCGCTGACGCCGGTGATCACCAGGATGATCTGAACGACGAAGATCGCGGCGCCGATGATGCCGAGGATGAGGCCGACGGTGCCCATCGTCTTGTTGCTGGCCTGCCCGTTGTCGGCCTTCTTGCGGCCGAGGATGCCCAGCACGATCGCCGGTACACCAGCCCAGATGCCGGCGTAGAAGCAACAGATCACGATCGACACGATGCCGGCGATCATCGCCAGCAGGTTCAGCACGTTGCCGCTGGTGTCCGGCGCCCCACCCCCCTGGTACGGCGGGGGCGGTGGCGGCACGCCGGGGCCGCCGGGCGCGCCGTAACCGGGCTGCTGGCCGTACTCGCCGGGCTGGCCGTACGGGGCGCCCGGCGGCGGGCCGGACGGCTGCCCGTACGGCGGGCCGGAGGGCTGCCCGTACTCGCCGGGCGGCGGGGCCGACGGCTGCCCGTACTCGCCCGGCGGGCCGCTGGGCTGCCCCGGGTAGCCGCCGGGTGGCCCGGAGGGTTGCCCGGGTGGGCCGGACGGCTGGCCGTACGGCGGGCCGGACGGCTGGTCGGGATAACCGCCGGGTGGTCCCGACGGCGGGCCGGGTTGGCCGCCCGGCGGTTGGTCGGGCCGGCCGCCGTAGCTCGGCTCGGGGCCGGGCCGGCCGCCGGAGTACCCGCCGTGGTCCGGGTCTTCCGGCTCTCCCGGCCCGCGCGGTGGTGGCGGTGGGTATGTCACGGTGCTGGTCCCCCCTCGTCCGGTCACCGCCTCCCGGCGGCGACCGTGCACGTTGTTTCCGAGCTAGGCCATGTCTGCGGGTCTTGCTCGACCAGGACCCACCAGACAGCCCCAGTCTTACCGGTCGGACGTGCATGATGCGGCTGGACGGGTGAATTGCACCGGTCGAGGGGCCCGGCCGCGCGAGATCGCCCCGGCCGTACCGGCTATCGTGTGGGCGTCGCCGCTGCTGAGGGCGGTCAGCCGGGCGACGTTGCCGGACCGCTGGGGCGCGGCCCGGGTCGATCTCACCGACGCGATCGCGCGGTCGAAAACCGCCGGAGGAGTCACGCGTGGCAGCTCGCCTCGTCGTCCTGGTGTCCGGAGCGGGGTCCAACCTGCAGGCGTTGCTCGACGCCTGTGCCGACCCGGGGTACGGCGCGACCGTGGTGGCGGTCGGTGCCGACCGTCCGGATGTCGAGGGCCTGGCCCGCGGAGCGCGCGCCGGTGCCGAGACGTTCGTCGTCCGGGTCGGCGACTTCCCCGACCGGGCCGCCTGGGACGCCGCGTTGACCGAACAGGTCGCCAAGTACGAGCCGGATCTGGTGATCTCGGCCGGTTTCCTGAAGCTGGTCGGACCGGCGTTTCTCGCCGCGTTCGGTGGCCGGTACCTGAACACGCACAACGCGCTGCTGCCGGCGTTCCCCGGCATCCACGGTCCGCGGGATGCCCTCGCGTACGGTGTCAAACTCGCCGGTGCCACGTTGTTCCTGGTGGACGAGGGTGTCGACACCGGCGCGATCATCGCCCAGGTGGCGGTCCCGGTGCTCGACGACGACACCGAGGACACCCTGTCCGAACGCATCAAGCAGGCCGAACGGCCGCAGCTGGTGGAGTACGTCGGCCGGATGGTCCGGGAGGGCTGGACGGTCACCGGAAGAAAGGTCACCGTTCCGTGAGCGACATCGCGAGGAAGCCGATCCGGCGCGCACTGGTCAGCGTGTACGACAAGACCGGGCTGGAGCAGCTGGCCAGGGCGCTGGCCGACGCCGGCGTGGAGATCGTGTCGACCGGCAACAGCGCCCGCACGATCGCCTCGTACGGGGTGCCGGTGACGGCGATCGAGCAGCTCACCGGGTTCCCGGAGTGCCTGGACGGGCGGGTGAAGACGCTGCACCCGAAGGTGCACGCCGGCCTGCTCGCCGACGTACGACGAGACGAGCACGTCAAGCAGCTGGCCGAGCTCGGCGTCGAGCCGTTCGACCTGCTGGTGAGCAACCTGTACCCGTTCCGGCAGACGGTGGCCTCGGGCGCGTCGTTCGACGAGTGCATCGAGCAGATCGACATCGGCGGCCCGGCGATGGTGCGCAGTTCGGCGAAGAACCACGCGAACGTCGCGGTGGTCGTCTCACCGGAGCTGTACCCGGAACTGATCGAGGCCATCGCGGCCGGCGGCACCACGGCCGAGCAGCGCCAGCGGTACGCGCTGGGTGCGTTCCGGCACACCGCGTCGTACGACGTGGCGGTCGCCTCCTGGCTGGGCGGCCAGACCGAGCGGGGTTTCCCCGGCTGGACCGGCGCCACCTGGGACCTCGCCACCACCCTGCGCTACGGGGAGAACCCGCACCAGCAGGCAGCGCTCTACCGGCACTGGCGGCCCGGCCTCGCGCACGCCGAGCAGCTGCACGGCAAGGAGATGTCGTACAACAACTACACCGACACCGACGCGGCGTGGCGGGCGGCGCACGACTTCACCGAGCCGTGCGTGGCGATCATCAAGCACGCCAACCCGTGCGGCATCGCGGTCGGCGCCGACGTGGCGGACGCGTACGCGAAGGCGCAGGCCTGCGACCCGCTCTCGGCGTACGGCGGGGTCATCGCGGCGAACACCACCGTCACCGAACCGATGGCCCGCAACATCGCCGAGGCGAGCTTCGCCGAGGTGGTCGCCGCGCCGGACTTCGAGCCGGCCGCGGTCGAGGTGCTCAGCAACCGGTGGAAGAACGTCCGGCTGCTGCGGGTACCGGCCGAGGCGGCGCCGGACCCGGTGGAGTTCCACGGCATCTCCGGCGGCGTGCTGATGCAGACCGTCGACAGGATCGACGCGTCCGGTGACGACCCGGCGAACTGGACCCTCGCCGCCGGTGAGCCGGCCGACGAGGCGACCCTGGCCGACCTGGCGTTCGCCTGGCGGGCGATCCGCGCGGTCAAGTCGAACGCGATCCTGCTCGCCGCCGACCGCGCCACCACCGGCGTGGGCATGGGCCAGGTGAACCGGGTCGACGCGGCGCGCCTCGCGGTGCAGCGGGCCGGCGCCGAGCGGGCCGCCGCGTCGGTCGGCGCCTCGGACGCGTTCTTCCCGTTCCCGGACGGCCTGGAGGTACTGGCCGAGGCCGGCGTGCGCGCCGTCGTCGAGCCGGGCGGGTCGAAGCGCGACCCGGAGGCGATCGCCGCCGCGAAGGCCGCCGGCGTCACCCTCTACTTCACCGGCACCCGGCACTTCTTCCACTGACGGTCGCGGCTGCCGCCCCCCGCACTGGTGGCAGCACCGCGCGCTCGGCGGTACATGGTTGGTCCGGGCGCGCGGGGCCGTGCCGGCGGCTCACGCTCGGCGTGGTGCCGACTCCGCGGGGATCGCCGCGAGCAGCGTCCTCGTCGCCTCGTCGAGGCGGCGCGCGTCCGCCGGGTCGAGGGTGTCGAGGGTGAGCGGGACGGGCTTGTCGCGGTCGATCGCGGTCAGCGGTGCGACCGGCGGGGCGTCGACGAAGCCGTGGATCGGCGCGATGGACTCGCCGACCGGGCGGGCGGAGAGGCGCGCGGCGGCGCGGATGATCACCCGCATCGGGGCGGCCAGCGGGCTGAGGTCGCCGCTCCTGGTGAAACCCGGGTGGTAGAGGACGTACCGGATCGGGTTGTCGGGCTGTGCCGCGAACGCCACGCCGAGCAGGTCGTTGGCCCGGCCGGCCTGGAGCTGCGCGGTCACCATGCCGTAGCCCCGTTCGAGTTGCAGGTCGTCCCAGTGGACCGCGCCCCTGGTCGTGCCGACGCCGGCGACGTTCACGATCACGCCGGTGTCGCTGCGGCGCAGTTGCGGGGCGAGGCCGTGGCTGAGCAACTGGCGGCTCAGGTAGTACAGCGCGAAGGTCTGCTCCAGGCCCTCCGCGGTGGCGATCCGCTTCGGTGCCTGCCGGTTCGCGAACAGGGCCAGCGCGTCGACGGTCGGGTACCGTGCGGCGATGTCGCCGATCGCGGCCCGGGTCGCGGCGACGCTGGACAGATCGGTCCGGATGAACTCGATCGGGCTGCGGGCGCGGCGGGCGGCACCGTCCTCGACCAGCCGCCGGCCCTTGCCGGGGTTGCTGCCCAGCGCGATCACGGTGTCACCGCGCTCGGCGCGGGCCAGCGCCAGGGCACGGCCCATACCGTCGGTTCCGCCGCTGATGACGACGACGCGTGGCCGGCTGGGTCGGATCAGGTCGGGCATGGGCTCATCCCTAGGTAGTTACTTCTGGTACGCACTACCATCATCGGTAACCATGGCAGGGTGCGGAAGGAGGCAGTTTGATGTCCGGTACGGACATGGATGTGCCCTCGATGGTGCGCGCCCCGCTGCCGAGCCCGGTCCCGGCCGAGGAGTACGAGCAGTGCCCGGTGACCGACGTGCTGCGTCGGGTCGGGGACAAGTGGTCGGTGCTGGTGATCGTGCTGCTGGGCAAGCGCTCGTACCGCTTCAACGAACTGCACCGGGGGATCGAGACCATCAGCCAGCGGATGCTGACCCGCACGCTGCGCGGTCTGGCGGCAGACGGGTTGGTGCACCGGGAGGTGTTCCCGACCGTTCCGCCGTCCGTCGAGTACAGCCTCACCCCGCTCGGGCGGACCCTGCTGGTGCCGTTGTCCGCGCTCGCCGACTGGGTGGTGCAGCACCGGGCCGAGATCGCCGCGGCCCGGCAGTCGCGTTCCTGACCCGACGCCGCGTCGCCGGAGCGCCGGTGCGGGTCAGCCCATGTGGTCGAGGTCGGCGCGGGTCACCTCGTGCTCCAGTGGCCGGCCCGACCGGTACCGGTCGATCTCGGCGAGCACGATGTCGCCCTGCCGCCGCCAGCCGGCCAGGGTGCCGGCGGCCTGGTGCGGGGTGAGCAGCACGTTGCGCAGGCCGCGCAGCGGGTGGTCGGCCGGCAGCGGCTCCGCGTCGTACACGTCGATCGCGGCGTCGATCCGGCCGGTGGCCAGCTCGGCGAGCAGCGCCTTCTCGTCCACCAGCCAGGAACGGGCGGTGTTGACCAACCCGGCGCGGTCCGGCATCAGCGCCAGCTCCCGGGCACCGATCAGGTGTCGCGTCTCGGGCAGTACGGGGGCGTGCAGCACGACGACCCGGGACTCGCGCAGCAGCGTGTCCAGGTCCGTACGGCGAACCCCGAGCGCGGCCGCGTCCGCCTCGGTGAGCAGCGGATCGGCGACCGACACCACGGCGCCGAGCGCCCGGGCCATCGCGATGAAGGCCCGGCCGGTACGAGAGGCGCCGACGACGCCGATCGGGCAGCCGGCGATCTCGTGCCGGGCCGGCGCGACCGATGCCTCGGCCCAGTCGGTACCGGCGTGCATCGCATGATCGAACCGGGGCAACTGGTGCAGCAGCGCGAGGGTGAACGCGAGCGCCACCTCGCCGACCGCCGGCGCCATCGCCTGCCCGGCCTGGGTGACCCGGATGCCCCGGTCGAACAGCTCGTCGGTGACGAAGAACTTGACGGTGGCGCCGGTGTGCGCGACCAGCCGCAGCTCCGGCGCCAGGTCCAGCAGCTCGGCGGTCAGCCGCGGCTGTCCCCAGCTGGTCACCAGAATCTCCGTACCGGGCAGCGCGGCGACCAGCCCGGTATGGTCGTCCACCAGCCGGAACGCGGGCAGGCCGGCGGGGAAGAACTGGCGACGTAGCGCGGGGGACACGCTCACCAGCACCGGATGGTCGATCATCGTGGTCCCTTCGGGTGGCAGGATTCGTGCAGGGCCGCCGGAACCGGCACGGGGGATGCCGGACCGCGGCCCAGGACAGGGAGGGGTACCGGGTGCGCGACGAGCTGGCCCACACGGCGCCGCGGCTGACCGAGGCGATCCGCGGTCGGTTGATCGCCGCACCGGTGACCCCGATGGACGAATCGGCGCACATCGTCCCGGCCGACCTCGACCGGTACGCGGCGGCGATCGCCGGCGCGGTCGACGGCGTCTGCGTCTGGGCGCACACCGCCCGTGGCCTGGAGCTCACCGACGCCCAGCGGGACGACGTACTGGCGGCGTTCCGGGACGCGACCGGCGGGCCGCTGCTCGCCGCGGTCGGCCCGCCGGCCGGGACCGGCGACGACTTCGCGAGCCAGTGCGCGGCGACCGCCCGGCTGGCCGAGCGGGCCGCCGCCGGCGGGGCCGACGCGCTGATGGTCTACCCGGTGTCGAGCCTGCGCGCACCGGACACCCAGGCGGAGCGGACGATCCGGCTGCACACCGAGGTGGCCGCCGCGGCCGGGCTGCCGGTGACCGGCTTCCTGCTGTACCCGGAGGCGGGTGGGGTCAGCTACCCGCCGGCACTGCTGACCGAGCTGTCGGCGCGGCCGGAGGTGCTCGGCGTCAAGCTGGCCACCCTGTACGACGCGGTCGGCTGCCAGGACGCGATCGCGGCGATCCATGCCGGCGGTGCGCTCGCGATCACCGGCGAGGACCGGATGTTCGGCCCGTCGCTGCTGTGGGGCGCGGATGCCGCGCTGGTCGGCGTGGCGGCCGCGGTCGCCGAGCTGTCGGCCCGGCTGGTGCACGCCTGGTTCGCCGGCGACACGGCGGCGTTCGTGCCGGCGGCGCGGCGGCTGGACCGGTTCGCCGCCGCGGTGTTCCGTGACCCGATGGACGGGTACGTGCAGCGCATGCTGTGGGCCGCCGAGCGCGAGGGCATCATCCCGGCGGCGGCGGCGCACGACCCGCACGGCGTCCGGCCGGACCCGGCCGACCGCGCCGCCGTCGTCGCCGCCTACCGGGACGCGATCGCTCACTGACCGGGGCGCCGGCCCGGCGCCGCCGAGGCGCCCCGACGGCCCGGTGCCCCGGTGCGTCATCGCGCCGCGTACGCGGCCTGCGCCGGGGCAGCGAGGTCGAACAGCGCGGCGGCGTTGCGCCAGTACAGCGCCTCGGCGGTGGCCGGGTCCAGCGCGGCGTCCTCGACCAGGCCGAACGAGACCGCCGGGTCGATCAGCGTCGCGTCGGTGCCGAACAGCAGCTGGGTGGCCGGTACCCGGGCGGCGACGTGCGCGACCTGGCCGGCATCGGTGATCGAGCAGGACGGTTCGAGGTAGAGCCGGTCGCAGCCGCGAGCGGCCTCGGCGGCGAGGTCCCAGCGGTTCGCGCCCATGTGCGCGGCGATCACCCGCAGCCGCGGGTTCGCGGCGAGTAGCCCGGGCAGGTCGAGCACGTCGCCGCCCCAGGTGTGGATCAGGATCGTCGCCGCGTACTCGTCGAGCAGCGCAAACGTGTCCCGCATCTGCGGCGACGAGATCTCCCGGCGCGGGTACCCGGTGTGGATCTTGACACCGCAGAACAGCCCCGACCCGGCGTAGCGCTTCAGGTCGGCCTCGGTGGCGGCCGGATCGTTCGGGTTCGCGACGAGGTAGCCGCGCAGCCGCGGGTTCGCGGCGAGGATCTCGGCCAGCTTGGCGTTGCCGCCGGGCGCGTCGTAGGTGACCGCCTCGGACGCGGAGACGATCTGCAGGCTGATGCCCCACTCGTCCATCACCCGCAGGTTCTCGGCCACGTCGCCGATGTCCATCGCGAAGAACCACGGCCCCCAGTGTCCGTGCACGTCGATCACCGGATGGTTCTTCACGGCTTCTCCAGGAGGGCTTCGAGGGTACCGCCGGTGACGGCGGCCCAGTCGGCGTCGGACAGCCGGGCGCCGCGCATCCGCAGCGTGGCCGGCGAGGTGTCGTGCAGCGGGGTACGCGAGCCGAACACGAGATGCTCGGCGCCCACCTCGCCGACGACCGTCTCGATCGAGTCCGGCGCGTTCAGCAGCCGGGTGGACGCGACGAAGCCGGGTTCGCGCCGGGCGAGCAGCACGAAGTCGGCGACGTGGTAGGCGTGGACGTCGAGGAACACCACCCGCGCGCCGCGGTCGGCGAACGCCGGCCAGCAACCGCGTACGTCGCCCTCCACCAGCGGCAGCAGGCCCCGGGCGAGTACCGCGTCGACGACGTGCCGGTAGCCGGGGAACACCGGCTCGCAGCCCTGCAGCGGGCCGAACAGTCGCACCGCGCGGACCCCGGCGGCGACCATCCGGTCGAGTTCCGCCTCGGCCCGCAGCGCGTGCCGCAGGTTGATCGTGGCGACCGGCAGGAAGCCCGGCCCGGCGGCGAGCGTCTCGGTGTTGCCGTCGACGTCGTCGAACCAGGCGCCCCGGCCCGAGCACACCAGCCCGGTCTCGATGCCGGCGGCGGTCAGCTTCGCGCGTACCGCCGCGGGGCGGAAGTCGAGCTCGGCGCGGGCCGGCCAGGTGCCGCAGAGGGTGTCGCAGTCGTACCGGATCGGATCAGCGCGCATGATGCTTGGACACCTTCCGTACCGCCTCGACGATGTCGGCCACGTCCCGCTCGGTGAACCGCTCGTTGCACTGCAGGACGAGCAGGGTGCGGTCGATCAGGTCCTCGGCCACCGGGCAGTCGCCGGCGGCGTACCGCATCTCGGCGCGGGCCGGCGGCGACGTGAACGGGAAGTTCGACGTGCCGAAGGCGTGCCGCTCGGTCAGCGCCGGGTTGAGGTAGACCGGCCGGTCCAGGTAGCCGGCGGTGACCGGGATCCCCTCGGCGGCCAGAGCCGCGCCGAAGCGCTCGTTGTCCGCGCCGGCGACCGCCGGGTCGAGCAGCATCGGGAACAGCCAGAAGCTGTGCCGCTCGATCTCGGCCGGCTCCGGCAGTCGGAGGCCGGGCAGGTCGGCGAGGTCGTCGACCAGCCGGCGCGCCACCGACCGGCGGGCAGCCACCACGTCGGCCAGCCGGGTCAGCTGCACCCGGGCGACCGCGCCGACCAGCTCGGTCATCCGGTAGTTGAGGCCGTAGAACAGGTGGGTGCGCTCGCCGGTGTCGCGCGGCCAGCCCTTGTCGGCGAACAGCCGCATCCGGCGGGCCAGCGCCGGATCGCCGGTGACGGTCAGCCCGCCGTCACCGGCGCTGATGTGCTTGGACTGCTGCAGGCTGAAGCAGCCGATGTCGCCCCGGGTACCGGCCCAGGTGCTGCCGCCGTCCGGCACGGTCAGGTACGCCTGGGCACAGTCCTCGATGACCGCGATGCCGCGCGGCCGGCACAGCGCCACGATCTCGTCGATGGGCGCCGGCCCGCCGAACAGGTGTACCGGAATCACGGCGCGGGTGCGCTCGGACAGCGCGGCCGCCACCGTCTCCGCGGTCAGGCAGCCGGTGACCGGGTCGACGTCGGCGAAGACCGGTACCGCGTTGCAGGCCAGTACGGCGATGACGGTGCCGAAGTCGGTGATCGGCGGGACGATCACCTCGTCGCCCGGCTCGGGGTCGATGGCGGCGACGGCGAGGTGCAGCGCGGCGGTACCGGACGTGCTCGCCACCGCGTGCCCGACGCCGAGGTAGTCGGCGAACTCGCGCTCCAGCGCGTCGACTTCGGTGCCGGTGACCCGCCACAGCGCGCCGGACGCGACGACCCGGGCCGCGGCGGCGGCCTCGGCGGCGCCGAAGGTACGGCCGGACGCGTCCGAGACGGTGGGGAAGGGGGTGTCGCGTACCGGTGTCCCGCCGTCGAGGGCGAGCGTCATCGTGTTCCTCCTGCTACTCGGCCGGCCGGCGGTGTCGGCAGCGCCCGGATGCGCCGGACGCGTCCGTTCGGCGCGCTGCGGGCCGGCAGGTATGGCCGATTATGGTCGCGACCGTAAGGCCAGGCAAGGGGGCAGCGCCACGTAGGTGCCAGGTAGTCCCATTGACCGCGCGCCGGTCCGGCGCTACCGTCCTGCAACGAACCATTTGAGCCATGACCTTAATTGGTAATAAGGCCCCTCGAGCTCGTGGTCTTGGAGGCACCGTGCCCACACCCCGACACGATCCCCGCTTCGACTCCCACCGCACCACGCCGCCCCAGCTGTCGCGCCGTGGCTTCGTCGCCGCGCTCGGTGGCGTCGCCGCTGCCGGCGCGTTGTCCGGCGTCGCGTTCGGCGGCCCGGCGTTCGCCGGCGCCGCGCCGCTCGCCGCCGACGCGGCGACCCTCGCCGACCTCGGTATCCCGCTGTCCGACGTGCTGGCCATCGGTGGCGCCGTCGGCCCCGGCCCGGACGGGCGGCCGGTGCTGTGGTCGGCGGTGTCCGGCGATCCGGCGCACCTGGTCGCGCTCGACCCGGCCAGCGCGAAGACCGTCTCCAGCCAGCCGCTGCCCGGCGCCCCCGGCTCGTACGCCGTGGCGATCGGGCCGGACGGCACGGTGTGGGTCGGCGCGTACAACACCGGGCAGCTGTTCCGGCGGCCACCGGGCCGGGACAGCGCGGTACAGGACCTCGGCCGGCCGCTCGCCAGCGAGACGTACATCTGGCGGCTCGCCATCGACGCGGCCGGCATCGTCTACGGCTGCACCTACCCCAGCGCCAAGGCCTTCGGGTACGACCCGGCCACCGGTGCGGTGCGCGACTACGGCACCGTGGTCCCGGGCATGTCGTACGCCCGCAGCATCGCCACCGACGGCGGCAAGCTCTACGTCGGCACCCAGCCGGACGCGAACGTGGTGGAGATCGACGTGGCCACCGGTGCCAGCCGCCAGCTGCCGCTGCCCGACGAGGTCGGCGACGGCGTCGGCAGCACCGTGTACGACCTGAACGCCTACCGCGGTCTGGTGTACGCCCGGTTCGGCTCCGCCATCGACGGCAGCCTCGGCATCTGGGACACCCGCCGGCGCAGCTGGAGTCCGTTGCGGGACAAGGTGGCCGGGCTGGACGTGTCGGAGCCGGGGCCGGGCGGGCTGGTCTACTACACCCGCAACGGGGAGCTGACCGGGCTGCTGCCGCGCACCGGTACCGAGGTGGGCACCGGGCTGACGTTCGCCGGCCGGGTGGTCAACAACCGCGGTATCGGCTGGGTTTCCCTGCCAGCCAAGGAAACCCCGGGTCAGACCCTGGTCGGGCTGCTGTGGCGCGGCGAGATGTTCTCGTACAACCCGAAGACCGGGGCCGCGTCGCGCACCGCGACCGACATCCCCGGCGAGCCGATCCCGCTGGCCAGCCTCGCGGTCGGGACCACCGGGCGGCTGTGGGCCGGCGGGTACCTCAACGGCGGGCTCGCGCAGCTCGATCCGCAGACCGGATCGCCCGCGTTCCAACGGTTCGCGCAGACCGAGAGCGTGCTGGACCTGGGCGCGGACATCTGGCTCGGCACCTACCCCGACTCCCGCCTCTACCGGTACGACCCGAGCAAGCCCTGGAACAGCCCGGAGTACTCGCCGGGGCCGGAGGGCACGCCGGAGAACCCGGTGAAGGTCGTCGACCTGCACGACGAGGACCAGGTACGGGCCCGGGCCAGCGTCGACGCGGGCGAGCACGTCGCGTACGGCACGCTGCCGAACACCACGCTCGGTGGCGCGCTGGTGCTGGTGGCGAAGGCGACCAACGCGGCGAGCGTGCACCGGCCGGTGGTCACCGACCAGTCGATCGTGTCGCTCGCGTACACCGCCGGCACGATCGTCGGCGGTACCTCGATCCACGGCGGGTACTCGGTGCCGGCGCCGACGCAGACCGAGGCGAAGCTGTTCGGGTTCGACCCGGTGGCCGACGCGAAGACGTTCGAGGCGGTGCCGGTACCGGGCGCCGAGTCGGTCGACGGCCTGGTCGTCGACGCCGACGGCGGCGTCTGGGGCTACGCGGCGGGCACCCTGTTCGCCTTCGACCTGGCCAGCCGTACCGTGACCCGCCGGGCCACGGTGGGCGCCGGCACCGGCCGGCTCGGCTACGACGCCGGCACGGACACGTTCCTGGTCCTGTCCGGTGGCACGCTGCACCGGGTGGCGCGCGCCGACCTCGCGGTGACCGCGGTGGTCGACACCGATGCCACCTTCCTCGCGGTCGCCCCGGACGGCACCGCGTTCCTCGGCGCCAACACCCACGTGTACCGGGTGGTGCCGGCATGAGCGAGCGTGCGCGAGCGAGTCATGGCCGTCGTCCGCTGCGGGCGCCTCGGCGAGAGGCAGGCACGAACGGAGGCGGCCCGAGGCGGGTCGCGTCGTCGCGCGGGCGGATGGCGGGTCGACTCGGCCGGCTGGCCGGACTGGTACTGGTGGCGGCGCTGGGCGCCGCGTCGCTCGTGGCCGGCCCGGCCGCCGCCGCGCCGGCCCGGCCGGCGGGCGGGACCGCCGCCGCGCCCCGGGTGGACGATCTGGGCCCGGCCTCCGAGGTCACCTCGACCGGCGTGGCCGAACCGGTGGGCGATCTCGTCTACACCGCGACGTCCGGTGTCTCGCCGGTGCAGGTGGCCGCGTTCGACCCGGCACAGCACCGGGTCACGACGACGATCGACCTGCCGACCGGCGCCGGGACCTGGGCGATGGCGCACGTGGGTACCGACCTGTACGTCGCCACCTACGACCCGGGCGACCTGTACCGGATCGACACGACGACCGGCACGGCGACGAAGGTGGCGAACTTCGGCTCGTTCGTCTGGGCGATCGCCGCGGCGCCGGACGGCACGATCGTGGCCGGCACCTATCCGGACGCCGGGGTGTGGAGCTACGACCCGGCGACCGGCCAGACCCGCAGGTACGGCGCCGCCGTGGCGGGCGAGCAGTACGTGCGGTCCATCGCGGTCACCGACACCACGATCTTCGCCGGCGTCGGCGCGCACGCGCACCTGATCGCGATCGACCGCACCACCGGGGACCGCACCGACGTGCTGCCCGCGCAGTACGCGAACCGGACGTTCGTGGCGACGCTCGCGCTGTCCGGCAACACCCTCGCCGCCGGCCTCTCGCCGACCGGCACCATGCTGGTGTTCTCGCTGGACGACCTGGCGCACCCGGTCGAGGTGCAGGCCGACGCGGCCGAGCAGTACGTCACCGCGATCACCGTGCACGGCGACTCGATCTACCTCGGTACCCGGCCGGCCGGCGTGCTGTGGCGCTACGACACGGCGAGCGACACCGTCACCCGGCTCGGTTCGCCGTACGACGGGGCGTACTTCAACCGGATCATGGTGGGCGCCGACGACGCCGTGACCGCGGAACTGACCAGCACGTTCGTCGACTACGACGCGGGCACGGGCACGTTCGACGGCACCGACCTGACCGCGGCGGGCCTGCCGCCGGCGCCGGAGCTGGCCATGCAGGTCACCGCCACCGACGACCGGGTCCTGGTCAGCGGCAAGGCCGGCGTGCAGGTGCACGACCTCGCCACCGGGGCCAGCCACCGGACGTTCCTGGCCGGTGAGGCGAAGACCATGACCCCGGTCGGCGGGCACGTCTACCTCGGTGTGTACACGCTGGCCCGGCTGTTCTCGATCGCACCGGACGGTACCGAGCTGCACAAGGTCGGGGACGTGGCGAACGAGCAGACCCGGCCGACCGACGCGGTGTACGACCCGGCGGTGGGCAAGCTGCTGGTGACCACCGAGGCCGACTACGGCAAGTACAACGGGGCGCTGGCCTGCTTCGATCCGCGCACCGGAGCGGTCCAGGTGTACCGCGGCGTGGTGCCGGACCAGTCGGTGCGCTCGGTCGCCGCCGCCGCCGGCACCGCCTACCTGGGCAGCGAGATCCGCAACAGCCTGGGTACCGACCCGGTCGTCAGGGAGGCGACGCTGTCCGCGTTCGACCTGCGCCGCGGCGCGGTGCGCTGGCAGGTCACGCCGGTACCGGGTGCCGGCCAGATCACCGACCTCGCCCTCTGGCGCGGCAAGCTCTACGGCACCACCGACACCGGGACCCTGTTCGCCTTCGACCCCCGTACCCGAGCCGTACTGTCCACAGTGGATGTCGGCGCCGGCGCCACGCTGGTGACCGCGGGCGGCCAACTCTACGGCGCCACCGGCGAGCGGATCTTCCGGGTGAACGGTGACGGCACCACGACCACCGTGCTCGACGACCTCGCCGCCGAAACCTACGGCCCACCCATGCTCGCCGCGGCCCCGGACGGCGACTCCCTCTACACCGTCCGCCACCGCAACCTCATCCGCCTCTGGCTCTGACCAACCCCGGCCCGCGCCGCCAAACCCTCCACAACGGACACAACAAGAACGGCGCGGGCCAGGGCGTCGCGGGAGCACGGCCTCGGACCAATGCGTAGCGGCCCGGCACCCCGACGGCGAGCACCCTTCCCCGACCTTCCGAGACGCCCAGGCGGCGTCAGGACCTCGTCTCCGCGTCCCCGGCGGGGGATGGTCAAGGGGGCGACCCCCTTGACGGGGAAGGAGCGCGAGGAGGGGGCGAAGCCCTCTCCTCGCATTCCGCCACGCGGGGTCAAAGCGGCGAACAGAGGTGGCCTTTACCGCACCAGCCACACGCGGCAGCCGTACAGAGGTGGCCTTCACACCAGCACCCCGAGCGGGCAGGCGGAGAACAGGGATGGCCTTCACACCGCCGGCCCGAACGCACCGGAACGCGGCAGACAACCGCCCTCAGCCGAGGCGGACCCGGTAGATGGTCGGGGGCCGCCCGGTCGTGCCCGCCATGACCCGCCCGATCGGCTGCGCCACCCCGGCCCGCTCCAACCGCTTCAACGTACGGCGGGCCGATCGCGGCTCGATGTCGAGCGCCTCGGCCACGTCGGACGCGGTGACCCCGTCGGCACCCCGCTCGTACAGCATGGCCTTGAGCCGGTCCAGGTTCGCCTTGGACAGGCCGGAGCGGCGCGCGGCCACCCCGACCGGCACCGGCTCGTCGTCGCCGGCCTCGGCCGGGCCGACCCCGCCGAGCATGATGTCGCCGCCGTTGCCGAGCGACACCACGGCGGCGAACGGTCCGGCGGCCCGGCAGCGGGCCAGGGCGCGGCGGGCCAGCGCCTCGGCCTCGGCGGCCGAGCGGCCGACGCCGCAGCCGACGTGCGCCCACATGTGCCGCTGGCTGAGCGCCCCGAGCAGCGGCAGCCGCTGGAAGCCGCCGGTCACGCCCTCCAGCACGCCGCGGGTGGTGACCAGCAGGTACCGGCCCTCCTGCAGGGTGAACAGGCTGCCGGCGAGCGCGGTGATGTCGTCGGCGAGTTCCTGGTCGGGTTCGGACAGGTCGATGAAGCCGAGCACCACCTGGGCGTCGGCGTGTACCCGGCCGGCGGAGGCCAGCATGATCGTCTGCAGTGCGGACCGGACCGACACGATCGCCGGGGCCAGCCGTACCGTCTCGATGTCGCCGCGGATCTGCTCGTACACCGAGCGGACGCAGGTGATCGCGACGCTGCGCTCGGCGCTGCGGGCGGCGGCCCGGTGGAAGTCGGCGAACTGCGCGGCGTCGCGCCCCGGCCGGTACTCCATCACCCGGACCCCTTCGACCGGCAGTGCGGCGTCCCGGAACGCCTCCACCACCTGGTCGCGGTCCAGGGTGTCGATGCTGATGGTGTCGACGGCGCGGCCGGAGGACAGCAGCTCGACGAGCACCCGGTACAGGGTGGCCCCGCTGTAGGTGATGTAGGTGGCGGGCCGGTCCAGCACCCCGGCCTGCTGCGCCAGCGTGTACGGGATGGCGCCGGTGAACAGCCAGGAGTCGACCTCCGGCGGCCGGTCGGCGACGATCTCTGCCGCCTGCGACTCGTTCTGGTACGGCAGCGGGTGCAGCTCCAGCTGTGGGAAGTCGCGGGCGGCGACCTGCTGTACCAGCGGTACCAGGTCAGGCGGACCGACCACACCGACGGTGGCCCGCACCTCCGCCTGGTACCGGGGGTTGGTCATCACGCCTGCATCGTGCCATGTCATGGAGCCGCCGTACCGTCCCGCACCGCCACGGTCGGCCCGGTGGCCAGCGCCTTCGGGTCGTCGAGCCGGGCCGCGCCACCGGTCAGGTCGGGGTAGGCGGCGAGCACCCGGTCGATCTGCTCGGCCTGGCCGGCGGAGAGCCGTTCGGCGTCGGCCAGGCACCAGTTGCCGGCCAGCAACCCGTCCCGGGCGAGTACCTCGTTGACCCCGGCGATGCTGCCGGCGAAGCGGTGCGCGGCGTCGAACACCGCCGAGTTCGCGTCGGTGAGCTGGGCGGCGCGGGCCAGCAGCTCCAGCGGTACCGGCGCACCGGCGCGGACGATCGCGCGGGCCTGGGCGTGCAGCGCCACCGCGGCCGGGGTCCACACCGCCCACTGGCCGAGCAGCCCGCCGACGATGTGCACCGTGGTCGGCCCGAACCGGTACGGGGTGAGCAGGTCGGCGACGATGTTGTCGTCGTTGCCGGTGTAGAGCGCGATCCGGTCCGCGCGGCCGGCGTCGACGACGGCGCGGATCACCTCGATCGTCGCGTACCGGTCGAACGGTGCGATCTTGATCGCCTCGACGCCGTCCAGCTCGGCGTACCGGCGCCAGAACTCGTAGCCGAAGCTGCGCCGGCCGATCGTCGGCTGCAGGTAGAAGCCGAAGACCGGGAGGATCTCGGCGACCGCGGCGACGCCGGCGAGAATGTCCGCCTCGGGCGCGTCGCCCCAGCCGTTCATCGCCACCAGCGCCAGGTCGTAGCCGAGGTCGGCGGCGAGTCGTGCCTCGGCGACGGCCCGGTCGGTCGGTCCGAGCACCCCGGCGACCAGCAGCGCGCGGCTGCCACCGACCGGGTTCGGCGCCACCGCCGCGGCCTCCTCGGCGGCCAGCCGCAGCACCGGCTCGTACAGCCCGTTGTGGTGGATCTCGAACTGGGTGGTGTGCACGCCGACCGCGACGCCGCCGGCGCCCGCACCCAGGTAGTACCGGGTCAGGCCGCGCTGCCGGGGCTCGTCCAGCCGCAGGTCGGCGGTGAGCGCCAGCGGGTGGGCCGGGATGACCATGCCGTCGCGCAGCCGGCTGCGCTTCTCGTCGTCGTACATCAGAACTTGCCCGCGCGCTCGGTGAAATGGGTGGGCTTGTCCAGCAGCGGTCCGCCCTCCAGCAGCCAGGCCACGGTCCAGTCGAGCATCTCGGCCAGGCTGACGGACGGGTAGCCGAACAGGCCGAAGCAGCGGGCCGCGTTGGACAGCAGCGCGGTGTCGGCCTCGGTACCGGCGAAGACCGGTTCGCGGTCGAGCCGGCGACCCAGCTCGGTGGCGAGCCAGCGCACCGAGGCGGTTTCCGGCCCGGTCACGTTGAGCACCAGCGGCGGCGTGGCCACGTGCGCCAGCGCGCTCAGCACGTACCGGTTGGCGTCGCCCTGCCAGACGACGTTGACGGCGGCGTTGCCGAGCTGCACCGGTTCGCCGGCGCGGACCGCCCGGGCGATGTCGGTGAGCACCCCGTACCGGCAGTCGATGGCGTAGTTGAGCCGGATGATCGCGAGCTTCGTGCCGGTCGCCGCCGCCTGGTGGGTCAGCACCCGCTCGCGCCCGAGGCAGGACTGCGCGTACTCGCCGACCGGGTCCGCCGCGACGGTCTCGTCGGCGCCGCCGGAGTGCAGCGGCACCAGCGGGTAGACGTTGCCGCTGGAGAACGCGACGAGGTTGGCGCCGGCGTAGCGCTGCGCCACCCGGCCCGGCAGGTACGTGTTGAGCGCCCAGGTGGTGGCCGCGTCGGCGGCGGTGCCGAACTTGCGGCCCACCATGTACACCACGTTGGGCGCGTCCGGCAGGCCGGCGAGGGCGACCTCGTCGGTGAGGTCGGCGGCGACGGTGTGCACGCCGGCCTCGTCCAGCTCGGCCCGGGCCTGCTGGTCGGAGAACCGGGACACGGCGTGCACCCGGCGGTCGCCGGGCAGCCGCTCGAACGCCTCGGCGGCCATCCGGGCCAGGCTCACGCCCATCTTGCCGGCGGCGCCCAGCACGACCAGGTCGCCGTCGGTGCGGCCGAGCTGCTCGATGAGCCGGTCGTCCGGCTCGTGTACCCGGCGGGCGATCAGCGTGCGCAGCGCCGTCATCGGTATCTCCTCCACTGCGGGCTGGGGAGGGCAGCTGGTTCCGGCGTCGGTCCCGAGCCCGCTCATCCCCAGGATAATGGCTGCGCCGAAAGTATCCGGAGCTAGACGGCGCGTCAACGGGTCCCGCTCCACGGTCACTGTTGCCGCAGGTATTGACCGCATCTCCGAGCCTGGCTATCTTCATCGTGACTTCAGGCACGACCGTAATTGATATGAGGGGTCGATCCTCTCGGGCCCGCGGGTCTTCGGCTGCGAGACCTCGCACCGGTGCTACCGGCCGCGCCGGTGGCCGACCACCGCGGCACCCGCTTCGACGCGGCCATCCCAGCGAGTCACGGACAGGGAGTGCAGGCAATGCGAGTACGGGCAATGGCCGCGGCGCTGGTCGCGGGCGTGCTGGCGGTGACCGCCAGTGCATGCGGCTCGGGCTCGGACGCGAAGGTGCCGTCCGATCCGAGCAAGGTGTCCGGCACGGTCACCATGTGGATCTACCCGATCAACGAGAAGATCGAGAACACCTGGTGGAAGTCGAGGGTCGCGGCCTTCGAGAAGAAGTACTCCAAGGTGAACGTCAAGGTCGTCGTCCAGCCGTGGGCGAACCGGGACGAGCAGCTGACCACCGCGATCGCCGGCGGCAAGGGCCCCGACGTGGTCTACCTGATCCCCGACCAGGTCCCGCAGTACGCCAACACCGGCGCGCTGGCCGACGTGTCCGACGTCGTCGCCAAGGACAAGGACTTCCGGCAGAACGCCCTGGACGCGATGAGCTACCAGGGCAAGCTGTACGGCGTACCGGTGCTGATGTCGGAGACGGGCACGGTCGCCAACAAGAAGGTTCTCGCCAAGGCCGGCATCGACGCGCCGCCGGCCACCTGGGACGAGGCGCTCGCCGACGGGGCCAAGCTGAAGAAGAAGGGCCTCTACCTCACCGACTACGTGGCCACCCCGGACGCCACCCTGAACCAGACCTTCTACCCGCTGCTGTGGCAGGCCGGCGGCAGCGTGCTGTCGTCCGACGGCAAGAAGGCGGCGTTCAACTCGCCGGCCGGGGTCAAGGCGCTGACGTTCGTCAAGACCCTGGTGGACAAGGGGTACGTGCCGAAGGACAGCCTGACCGTCACGCCGAAGCCGGACCAGAGCGTGCTGTGCACCAACAAGGCGGCGATGGGCTTCGCCAGCTCCACCGCCGAGGTCGGCATCTGCCCCGGGTACCAGGCGAGCGACTGGCAGGTTGCCGCACCGCTGAAGGAGACCAAGTCGGTCTCGTACGGCACGGTCGGCGGGCTGAGCGTGCTGTCCGGGTCGAAGAACGCGGCCGCCGCGAAGGCCTGGGTGCAGTGGATCAGCTCGGCCAGCCAGCTCAAGCAGTTCGACCTGGACCACGGCTACTCGTCGCCGCGTACCTCGCAGGGCAACCTGATGGCCGACCAGCCGCTCGTGGGCGACAGCGAGAAGTACCTCGGCCAGATGAAGACCGGCGTCACCAACGCCGCGGCCCCCCGGCAGCTGATGGACGTCGTCAAGCCGCACCTGCAGGCGGCGCTGCTCGGCAAGGTGAGCGTCAAGCAGGCGCTCGCCGACGCCGAGAAGGATGCGAACAAGCAACTCGCCCGGGGCTGACCCGGCTCGCCGCCGCCCGGAGCACCATTCCGGGCGGCGGCGTCCGCACGAGGTCGCGACGCCCTGCTGCCGGGGCCGCTGAGAACAGGAGCGCACATGACGACGCAGACCGCGCCGCGCACCGAGCCGGCCGGCACCGGCCGGCCCGCGCGAGCGTCTCGCTGGAGCCGGATGCGACGGTCGGGCAGCGGGATAGCGCTGCTGTTCGTCGCGCCGTACCTGCTGCTGTTCCTGGTCTTCCGGATCGGCCCGACGCTCGCCGGGATGGCGCTGAGCCTGGCGAAGTACCAGATCACCGGGATCGTCGAGTGGCGCGGGCTGTCGAACTTCCAGCGGCTGTTCACCGACGACCTGTTCTGGAACGCGCTGCGGGTGACCGTGGTGTACACGGTGATCGCGGTGCCGCTGACGCTGATCGTGGCGCTGGTGATGGCGCAGCTGTCGGCCCGCTCGATCCGCGGCATCCGGGTCTACCGGGCGCTGTACTTCCTGCCGGTGATCACCAGCCTGGTCACCAGCGGCGTGATCTGGCAGTGGCTGTACGCCGAGCACGGCCCGCTGAACGGGCTGTTCGGCCTGCTCGGCATCGGGCCGGTGCCGTGGCTGTCGTCGGGTGCGGCGGTGCTGCCGTCGCTGTCGCTGCTCAGCGTCTGGACCCGGTTCGGCTACGACATGCTGATCCTGCTGGCCGGGCTGCTCGCGATCCCGAAGGAGTACACCGAGGCGGCGATGCTCGACGGTGCCTCGGCCTGGCAGAGGTTCTGGCACATCACCCTGCCGCAGCTCAAGCCGGCGATGTTCTTCGTGGTGATCCTGGAGATCGTGCAGTCGTTCCAGGTCTTCGACGTCATCTACGTGATGACCGGTGGCGGCCCGGTGCGATCCAGCTACTCGCTGGTGTTCTTCGTGTACGACCAGGGCTTCCACTACTTCGACTTCGGTTACGCCAGCGCCGCCGGCGTGGTGCTGTTCGCCATCACCCTCGTCGTGTCGCTCGTGCAGCGGCGCCTGTTCCGGGAGGACTGACCGGTGTCCACTGTGGAGCGAGTCGCCCGGAAGCCGCGCCGCAACAGGCGGCGGCTGTGGGCGCACCTGCCGCTGGCGATCGTCGCGGTCGCGACGATCTTCCCGTTCTACGTGATGATCGTGCTGTCGCTGCGCAAGGGGCAGTCGCTGTCGCTGCCGGACGCGCTGCTGCCGTTCCACGTCAACTTCGGCGCGTACGCCGACGTGCTGGCGCACGCGCAGGTGGTGCGCTGGATGCTCAACACCGCCGCGTACTCGGTGCTCAGCGTCGTGCTGGTGCTCGTGTTCGCGT
The DNA here is from genome assembly GCF_018324685.1 of Actinocatenispora sera. Classification (NCBI taxonomy): domain Bacteria; kingdom Bacillati; phylum Actinomycetota; class Actinomycetes; order Micromonosporales; family Micromonosporaceae; genus Actinocatenispora; species Actinocatenispora sera. Next base: position 2,339,052 of record NZ_AP023354.1, read on the forward strand.
CGTTCGCCGCGTACGCGTTCGCGAAGAAGCGGTTCTTCGGCCGCAACGCGATGTTCTGGACGCTGCTCGCCACGCTCATGGTGCCCTACCATCTGACGCTGATCCCGCAGTTCATCCTGATCTCCCGGATGGACGGGCTGGACACGCTGTGGGGCCTGATCGTGCCGACGCTGGCGAACACCCAGGCGCTGTTCCTGATGCGGCAGTTCATCATGGGCATCCCGGACGAGCTGATCGAGGCGGCCCGGATCGACGGTGCCGGTGAGATCCGGTTGTTCTGGCAGATCGTGCTGCCGCAGACCAAGCCGATCCTCGCCACGCTCGGCGTGTTCGTGTTCCTGTGGCACTGGAACGACTTCCTCTGGCCGCTGGTCGCCACCCGCTCGCCGGACCACTACGTGCTCACCGTCGGCCTCAACAGCCTGCAGGCGCAGGACTCGTCGTTGACGGTGACGATGGCCGGCGCGGTGCTGACGTTCCTGCCGATCCTGCTCGTCTACGTGCTGCTGCAGCGGTACTTCGTGCGCGGCGTGACGATGAGCGGGCTGAAGTGAGCGCCGCCGTGCGGATCGGTCTCGTCGGGACCGAGAGCTCGCACGTCGACCACCTCGTGCGGTACTGCAATGCCGAGCACCGCGCCGGCCCCGCCCGGGTGGTCGCGGTCGCCCCGGCCACACCGGACGAGCAGGTACGCGACCTGGGCATCGACCGGGTCGTCGGGGCGCCGGAGGAGCTGCTCGGGCTGGTCGACGCGGTGGTGATCGCCGACCGGGACGCGCGCCGGCACGCCGGGCAGGCGCTGCCGTTCCTGACCGCCGGGCTGCCGACGCTGGTGGACAAGCCGTTCGCGGCCGATCTCGCGGACGGCGAGGCGATGCTCGCCGCCGCGCGGCGGCACGGTGCGCCGCTCACCTCGTACTCGGCGCTGCGCTGGCATCCGGCCCTCGCCACCGTGACCCGGCCCGAGCCGCGCGCGGTGGTGACCACCGGCCCGGCCGACCCGGCCAGCCCGTACGCCGGGATCCACTTCTACGGCACCCATCCGGTCGAGCTGGCGCTGCTGCTCGCGCCCGGCGAGATCGGGCCGGTGCAGGTGGCGACGGGCGACGGGATCGTCGTCGCCCACGCGGTCGTCGGCGGTACCGCGGTGACCGTCCAGTTCGTCGCGCCGGCCGAGCAGCCGGTGCCGTTCCACGTGCAGGTGACCGGCGCTGCGGAGGTCGTCGGTACCGCACTGGAACTGGGCCCGGACTACCTGCATCCGGGCCTGGACGCGTTCTTCGCGATGGTCCGTACCGGGACCCCACCGGTGCGGCTCGACGACCTGCTGCGACCGGTCCGGTTCCTCGCCCCGGTCGCGCACCACCTGGCAGCGCCGGGATCCGGTACGGCATCCACTCCGGTACGGACCCCGGATCCGGTGCCGCCCCGGAACACAGCACCGCCCCGGAACGCAGCACAGCCCTGATGCGGCTCCGCCGCTGGGCGGAGCCATGCTTCCGAGAAGGGATCACCGTGCGAAGACTCCGCCTCGTCCCCCTCGTACTCACCCTGCTCGCGCCGCTCCTGCTCGCGGGCGCCGCACACGCCGCGCCCGCCGCACCGGCCGGCGGCACCGATCCGGTGCAGGACCTCGGTACCCCGCTCACCTCGCTGACGGTGATGCAGGGCGCGGTCGGCCACGAGCCGGACGGCTCCGACGTCATCTACGCGGTGCCGGCCGGCGAGAACGCCGAACTCAACGTCGTCGACGTGCACAGCCGGACGTTGAAGCGGGCGATCCCGCTGCCCGGCGCGGCCGGCGCGTGGGCGATCACCGTCGCCACCGACGGCAGCGTCTACGTCGGCAGCTACTCCAACGCGCACCTCTACCGGTACACCCCGGCCGACGGCACGGTCGCCAATCTCGGCCAGCCGATTCCCGGCGAACAGTTCCTCTACGGGCTGACCGCCGGCGACGACGGCACCGTGTACGGCGGCACCTACCCGCACGCGCACGCGTTCCGCTACGACCCGGCGGACGGCAAGGTCACCGACTACGGCTCGCTGGACGACGTGCAGCAGTACGCCCGCTCCGCCGCGTACGACCCGGACGACCGGGCGCTGTTCGTCGGGCTGGCGACGCCGAAGGCGCGGCTGCTGCGCATCGACGTCGACTCCGGTGCGGTGACCGAGCTGACCCCGGACGATCTCACCGGCACCGAGTTCTCCGACCTGAGCTACGCGGGCGGCCGGGTGTTCGGCAACGACCACGGGCAGCTCGTGGTGTTCGACGCGAAGACCGGCCAGCAGGTGCACTTCACCGACCCGTCCGGTACCTCGGTGCGCGAGTTCCCGCTGTCCGGGCGGGGCGTCTCGCCGGCGCGGGACGGCGGCGTCTGGTTCACCACCAGCACCCTGCACCTGATCCGGTACGACCTGGCCACCGACACGCTGACCGACAGCGGCGTGCGGGTCACCCGCGGCGCGGGCATCGGGTACGGCTGGGTCGACGACCCGACCGGCCCCGCCCTGTACGGCCTGGCCGGCAACTACTCCGCCGGCACGTTCCGGTTCGACCCGGCCACCAAGGGGCTGACCCAGTGGTCCTCGCCGCTGCGGTACGTGCCGGTGCCGCTGATGAACGTGCTGCCGGACCCGACCGACGGCACCGTGCTGGTGGACGCGTTCCTGAACGGCTCGGCCGGCGCGTACGACCCGGCGACCGGGAAGACGACCGCCGCGCCGCGGCTGGGCCAGGTCGAGGACTGGGCCTGGGGCGACGACGGCAAGGTCTACTTCGGCATCTACCCGTACGGCCAGCTGTCGGTGTGGGATCCGCACGCGCCGGCCGGCGCCGACAACCCGCGCACGCTGTTCGCCCTGGTCGACAGCGACGAGCAGAACCGCCCGGTGGCGGTGGTACCGCACGGGCGGCAGGTCTACGTCGGCACCACCCCGGGCTACGGCGTGTACGGCGGGGCGCTGAGCGTCTACGACCTGGACACCGGCGACCTCGCCGTGCACCGCGACATCGTGCCCGACCAGACCGTGGCGTCGCTGCTGCCGGTCGGCGACGTGGTGTGGGGCGGCTCCAGCATCGACGGCGGCCAGGGCACCGAGCCCAAGGCCACCGAGGCGAAGCTGTTCCGCTACGACCCGGCGACCGGCACCAGGACCGCCGAGTACACCCCGGTACCGGGCGCAGAGAGCATCACCGCACTGACCGTCGGGCCCGATCACGACCTGTGGGGTCTCGCCGACGGCACCGTTTTCGGGTTCGACCCGGACACGCACGCTGTGGTCCGCCGCATTCCGGTGTTCACCGGCGGTACCGGCGCCCAGGACGGCGCGCTGGTCTGGCGCGACGGCATGCTGTACGGGGTGTCCGGCGGCCGGCTGTTCGTGGTCGACTCGCTCGCCGGCACCGCGCAGGTACTGCGCTCGAGCGGGCTGCTGCGGCTGGCGCCGGCCGCCGACGGCACGATGTACACGCTGCTGCAGCCGGAAGGCAGCGTCGACCGCACCCATCTCGCCGCCTTCACCCCGCCCGCCGACGCCTGCCCGAACTCCGACCTGCGCGGCACGGTCTGGGCCGGCGAAGTGGACAGCGGCGTACCCAACCGGTTCGTCGGCGACGGCTGCACCCTCACCGACCGGCTGCCCGACCCGACCGCGCACTGGCCCAGCCACGGCAGCTACGTCTCCGCCGTCACCAAGGCGGTGGACACGCTGGTACGCAACGGATCCGTCACCGACGACCAGGGCGACGCGATCGTCTCCGCCGCCGGTCGATCCACAGTGGACTGATCCCCTGGTGGCATCGGCGAGCTGCCCGCCCGCCGGTGCCACCACGCGGTGGTGATCGGCGTGCCTTCTCGTTTCCGGCGCGCATTTCCTGGACACGACGCCGATCGCTCGTCTGCAGGTCGCCTACCGCCGATGCGCTGGCGTGTCTGGGCACTTACCGGCCACTCGGTGAGCGAAGGCCGGCGCACCGCACTTGGCGAGATTCTGGAGAAGCTCGGGTACCGGGATCGCGGGTTTGCCCGCCTTGCCGGTGTCGGCGCTCTGCTCTCGAATGACCGATGTCACCGTTTGCGGCGCCAGATCGAACTGATGCAGAAGAAAGTCATCCGGGTCCAGGCACTCGATGTGGAGGGGGGCGCACGCCGATGTTGGGAAACCGTTCCGATCGTCGCTGACGATCACGTCCGCGCGCCCAACCACCGCCGCCGCCAGTACGTGTCGGTCTTTCGCGTTGTTCTCCATGCTGTTCACGATCGGCTCGTAGCCCTCGACGAGGGCATCGTCGAATGCGGCGTTCATGCACCGGAACATGTGGTCGATGCTGGACTCGGTGGCAGTCGGTGCGAGTTCGAGGATGTGACGTCTGGTTTCGTCCAGGATGCTGGCAGACCACAGTGGTCGATACAAACCTGCCTCCGCGATGCGCAAGAGCGTGTCGCGGAGGCAGCTAGGAATCAGGACGTTCGCGTCTAGCAGGGCGGAGAAAGGCACTCAGGTAGGTTATTCGTCCTACGGGGCGTTCTGCTGGAAGCGGATCACTCCGTGTTATCTGGCCGTTCAACTGATGGCAACGGGGCATCGTAGAGCCCCATGTCGATGCTGTCCTGGGTCAACTGCCTCAGGGCGCTCCGCCTCTCGCTACGCCGCCGTTGCTGGTAGTCGATCAAGTCCGCGAGCTTGACGCGGCGGTGCATGTTGGGCTTCTCGAAGGGGATCTTCCCTGCTTCAAGCATCTTCGTCAGGGTTGGGCGCGAGACGCCGAGGAAATCGGCGGCCTGCTGCGTCGTGAGTGTGGTGTGTTGAGGTGCGATGGTGATCGCGTACCCGTTGGCCAACGCCTCCACCGCATTGACCAAGACTTCGTGCAGGCGGGGCGGCAGCTCGATGGCAGTCCCGTCTGCGCCGATGAGTTTGGCGTGTGCTTCTGGAACCTCTGCCCCACGCTGGCGAAGTACCTGGAGCAGGTTGACAACGGTCGCGTGATCGGTGGCCTCTGGCAGGATCGTCTGCTCGTCCATCACTCTTGCTGCCGTCGTGGTCATAGCCTCAGCCTCACCTAAATTCGAAAGAAACGCAACCACCTGTCCGGTCAAACGAGGGAAGAGCATCCTCGTGGCGGCGAGGTGTCGCCGGTGTGGGTCGGCCGTCGGGTCTCGATCCTGGGCGGCGACCTGTCGGCGCGGTCTGGGCTGCCGTTACCCCTGGTCGGACGCGTGGTGGGGGAGGAGGTAGGCCAGGGCGAAGGTGACGGCGAGCAGGACGATGGCGACCGGGATCGTGGTGCGCAGCGCGGCGGTCCAGGCGGCGGCGTCGGGGTGCGACCCGGCGAGGCCGAAGAACAGCGAGCCGATCACCGCGGTACCGGTGGCGGTGGCGACCTGCTGTACCGCGTTCAGCAGGCCGGCGCCGGCGCCGACGTGGTCGCCGGACACGTCGCCGAGCACGAAGGTGAACAGCGGCGCGAAGACGGTGCCCAGGCCGAAGCCGAGGACCAGCAGCGCCGGCGCGAAGTGCCACCAGGCCAGATCGCCGGCGCCGACCAGGGTGAGCAGTGCGGTCAGGGCGGCGAGGCCGGCGGCGATGACCAGCACGCCGAGGTGCAGGATGCGGCGGCCGAGCCGGCCGGCGACGGCGCCGCCGACGATGCTGCCGACCACGATGCCCAGCGCGTTCGGCGCGCTGGTCAGGCTGGCCCGCAGCGGGCTGTAGCCCAGCCCCAGCTGCAGGTAGAGGGCGAACGACAGGGTCACGCCCATCACCGCGGTGAAGAACACGATGCCCAGCACCAGCCCGCCGGTGAACGAGCGCCGCCGGAACAGCGCCGGCAGCACCAGCGGATCCCGGCCGGCGCGGCTGCGTCGTACCTGGTGGGCTGCGAACACCGCGAGCAGCGCGGCGCCGAGCGCGAGCAGCGCGAAGCTCCACCACGGCCAGCCCAGCTCCCGCCCCTGCACCAGCGGGTACAGCAGGGCGACGAGGCCGGAGCCGACGAGCAGCATGCCGACCGGGTCGAGCCGCTGGCCGCGGGTGGGCCGCACCGACGGCAGGAACAGCACCGCGCCGACGATGCCGGCGAGCCCGATCGGCAGGTTGATCAGGAAGATCGACCGCCAGCCGGTACCGAACAGGTTCGCGCCGAGCAGCACCCCGGCGAGGATCGGCCCGCCGACCGCGGACAGCCCCATCACCGGGCCGAACGCACCGAACGCCTTCGCCTGGTCCTTCGGGCCGAACATGTCCTTGAGCAGCCCGAGCCCCTGCGGGATCAGGATCGCGCCGAACGCGCCCTGCGCGGCGCGGCAGGCGATCAGCATCGCCGGCCCGGTCGACAGTCCACATGCGACGGACGCGGCGGTGAACCCGATCGCGCCGAGCAGGTACATCCGGCGCCGCCCGTACAGGTCGCCGAGCCGGCCGCCGGTGATCAGGCCGAGCGCGAACGCCAGCGTGTAGGCGGCGCCGAGCCACTGCATGAACGTGGTACCGCCGCCGAGCCGGTGCGCGATGCCCGGCGCCGCGATGGTGGTGATCGTGCTGTCCAGCAGGTCCATCACCTCGGCGCACAGCACGACGGCGAGGCCGAGCCAGCGCCAGCGATATCCGGGTGGTGCCGCGGTGCGGGCCGGGGTGTTGGTCGCGCTGCCGGTCTCGGTTGTGGCCATGGAAGGCTCCCGTACATCGATCGTGGAACGAACAGTGTTCGTAAGTCGAGTACCGTTCTACGGCGCGAATGGTGATCGCGTCAACTGGTATGGTGGCGGCGTCACTGTGCGGAGGGACACGCCGACGACGTTCGCGGCGCGAGGAGGGTGCATGACCGAGATTCCGGCACCGCCGTGGCGCACCGGCAAGCGGCCGGTACGCCAGCCGCTGAGCCAGGACGCGATCGTCGCCGCCGCGACCCGGGTGCTCGATGCGGAGGGGCTGGACGCCGTCTCGATGCGGCGGGTGGCGCAGGAGCTCGGTACCGGACCGGCGTCGCTCTACGCGCACGTCGCGAACAAGGACGAACTGTACGAACTGATGCTGGACTCGGTGGTCGGTGAGACCGTGGAGGACGCCGAGCGCGCGGTGCGGGAGTCCGACTGGCAGCAGGGGGCGCGGCGGATCGCGCGGGCCGGCCGGGACGCGCTGCGCCGGCACCGGGATCTGGCCCGGGTGGCGATGACCGGGTTCCCGTTCGCGCCGAACAGCATGCGCGTCACCGAGGCGTACCTGGCGATCCTGCGCGGCGCCGGGCTGCCCGACCAGATCGTCGCCTGGGCGGTCGACCGGCTCGCCCTGTATGTGACCGCCGACGTGCTGGAGGGTGCGTACTACTACGCCAAGGGCTGGAAGACCGAGGAGCAGGCGCACGCCTACTTCGAGCAGGCCGCCGAGTACCTGCGGACGCTGCCGCCGGAACGGTTCCCGAACACCGTGGCGATGGTCGACGCGCTGGTGTCCGGCGGCTCGGACGAGCGGTTCGAGCAGGGCCTCGACATGATCCTGGACGGCGTCGCCAAGTACCTGCCGTGAGGCCGCGGACCGTCACAGCCGGGTGGCATGCTGCACCGCATGACCGACGAGGACGGACAGCCGACGCTCGCCGACCGGCCGGAGCGCGTCGCAGCGCCGGAGCGGGTCGGTGAGCGGATCGATCACGAGGACTGGGCGTGCGCGACCCTCGACCGGCAGCGGTTCGTCGACTGCGAGTTCGTCGAGGCCGACCTGACCGAGCTCGCGGCGACCGGTAGCACGTTCGAGCGGTGCACGTTCGTCGGCGTCCGGCTCAACGCCGCGGTGCTGACCCGGTGCGCGCTGCTGCACTGCACGCTGCGGGCCGCGTCGCTGTTCGGGGCCACGTTCGACGACTGCAAGCTGACCGGTACCACGTTCCTGGGGTGCACGCTGCGGCCACTGACCGTCCGCGGCGGCGACTGGTCGTACGTGTCGTTGCGCGGCCACGACCTCGGCCGGCTCGACCTGCGCGCGGTGCGGTTGCGCGAGGCCGACCTGTCCGAGTCCGACCTGAGCCGGGCCGACCTGCGCGGCGCCGACCTCGGGTACGCGAAGCTGTCGCACGTCAAGCTGGTCGACACCGACCTGCGCGGTGCCGACCTCACTGCCGTCGCGCTGCGCGGGCTGGACCTCACCGGCGCCCGCATCGACCTCGGCCAGGCCGTCCAGGTCGCCAGCTCCTACGGCGCGATCGTCGAGGTGTAACGCCGACGCCGCACCCCGCCGCCCCGTACGCTCGGCAGGAACGCTTGCCGGATGCCCGGGCCGCTGCACGGTTCGTGTTGGTCGGCCGCGTCGGTACGTCGAAACGAGGAGAGGTCTCCCCGGGGAGGAAGAAGCGGATGTCCTGCAGCCATTTGGACCGGGCGGCCGAGCGCCCCGACCCGCAGCCGGAGACGCCGGCCGGCTGCACCGACTGTCTGGCCGAGGGCCGGCACGACTGGGTGCACCTGCGGCTCTGCCTGACCTGCGGTCACGTCGGCTGCTGCGACTCGTCGCCGGCGACCCACGCGACCCGGCACTACCAGGGCACCGAGCATCCGGTGATGCGCTCGGCCGAACCGGGCGAATCGTGGCGCTGGTGTTTCCCCGACGCCATGGTCGGCTGATCCACGCCACTGCCGTCCGCCCGCGTCGATCATGGTGCGGTGCATCTCGTCCGCGGTGGATCATGCTGCCGTGCACGACGCCCGCGGTTGACCATGTTGCCGTGCACGCCGTTGCCGTGCACGCCGTCAGCGGTTGATCCTGTGCCGCGCCGTCGGTGCTGGCACGGCGCAGCACACCGTGATCGACGGGCCGGACGTGCGATGGGGCGTGGACCGGGGCGCCGGGGCAGCGTGACAGACTGCGGTGTGTGAGCGAGCAGGCGACGATTCTCGACGGCAAGGCGACCGCGGCGGCGATCAAGGACGAGCTGCGGGCGCGGGTCAAGGCGCTGACCGAGCGGGGCAGTACCCCGGGGCTGGGCACCATCCTGGTCGGCGACGACCCGGGCTCGCACGCGTACGTGGCGGGCAAGCACCGCGACTGCGCCGAGGTCGGCATCACCTCGATCCGGCGCGATCTGCCGGCCGACGCCACCCAGGCCGACGTGGAGCGGGCGGTCGACGAGTTGAACGCCGACCCGGCCTGCACCGGCTACATCGTGCAGCTGCCGCTGCCGGACCAGATCGACACCCAGGCGATCCTGGAGCGGATCGACCCGGACAAGGACGCCGACGGCCTGCACCCGGTGAGCCTGGGCCGGCTGGTACTGGGCGAGGCCGGCGCGCTGCCGTGCACCCCGCGGGGCATCGTCGAGCTGCTCACCCGGTACGGGGTGGCGCTGCGCGGCGCGGAGGTCACCATCATCGGCCGCGGTACGACCGTGGGCCGGCCGCTCGGCCTGCTGCTGACCCGGCGTACCGAGAACGCCACGGTGACGCTGTGTCACACCGGGACCAAGGATGTCGCGGCGCACACCCGGAACGCCGACGTCGTGGTGGTCGCGGCGGGTAGGCCGCACCTGCTCACCGCGGACATGATCAAGCCGGGCGCGGCGGTGCTCGACGTCGGCATCACCCGGGTACCGCAGGAGTCCGGCAAGGCGAAGCTGGTCGGCGACGTGCACCCGGGCGTGCGGGAGGTGGCCGGTCACCTGGCGCCGATGCCCGGCGGCGTCGGCCCGATGACCCGCGCGATGCTGCTGACCAACGTGGTCGAGGCCGCCGAGGCGCAGCTCGGCTGAGCAGACCGGCCGCGCGGCGGATCCGGGCCCGGGAGGTGGGCATGGCCGGCAAGGTGTCGGTGATCGGCGCCGGCGCGTACGGCGCGATGACGGCGCACCGGTTGGCCGAGTGCGACGCGTTCGACACCGTCGTACTGACCGACGTGGTGGAAGGCCGTGCGGAGGGGCTGGCGCTGGACATCGGGCAGTGCCGGCCGATCGTCGGGTTCGAGACGCACGTGGTCGGGCGCACCACCGGCCGCGACGGCGACGGGTACGACGTGCTGGCCGGTTCGGATGTGGTGGTGCTGGCGGCCGGCGTGCCGCGCACCCCGGGGATGGGCCGGCAGGAGCTGCTGGAGACCAATGCCGGGGTGGTGCGCGCGGCCGCGGCGCAGATCGCCCGGTACGCGGCGGATGCGGTGCTGATCGTGGTGACCAACCCGCTGGACGAGATGACCGCGCTGGCGCAGCGCGTCACCGGGTTCCCGCACGCGCGGGTGATCGGCCAGGGCGGGGTGCTCGACTCGGCCCGGTTCACCACGTTCGTCGCCGACGAGCTCGGTGTGCCGGTCTCGTCGGTGCGTACCCTCACGCTCGGATCGCACGGTGACGCGATGGTTCCGGTACCCTCACGGTCCACTGTGGATGGTCGGCCGCTGGCCGAGGTGCTCGACCCGGACGCGCTGGACGCGGTGGCCGAACGCACCCGTACCGGTGGGGGCGAGATCGTCGCGCTGCTCAAGACCGGGTCGGCCTCCCACGCGCCGTCCGCGGCGGCCGCGGCGATGGCCCGGGCGATCGTCGGCGACACCGGTACGGTGCTGCCGGTGTGCGCGTGGCTGACCGGTGAGTACGGGATCAGCGACGTCTACCTGGGGGTGCCGGCGGAGCTCGGCGCGGGCGGCGTGCGCCGGATCGTCACGGCGCCGCTGACCGAGTCCGAGCTGGCCGCGCTGACCGAGGCGGCGGACACCGTCCGGGCCCGCCAGGAGAACCTGCGCTGACCGGGCCGCGGACACGTGGCCGGGCCCGCGCCGCGAAGTCGCGCCGCCGGGAGCCTGGCTTGCGCCGCGAAGCTGCGGTGACCCGGGTGGTCAGTGCCGGGCCAGCGTGGTGCGGTACTGGCTGCGGGCGGCCCGGCGCGGCCCCTCGGCGGCGCACCACAGACAGAACACCACGAACGCGCTCGGGATCGCCGACCACAGCCACCAGGGCGCGTCCCAGCCGCCGAGCAGGCCGATCATCAGCCAGACCACGATCTGTGCCGCGGTCGACACCAGGGTCAGCCCGGTGAACAGCCGAAGCGCGAGGAACAGTCCGGCAGGCGGGTACGGGGTGACGGGTACGCCGCGCAGCGCGGTGGTGAGGTGGCCGCGGTTGGTGGCACCGTTGATCCGGTTCAGCGCCCCCGCGTAGGTTTCGGCGTCGAGTTCGTTGCGCTGGTAGGCGGTGCGCGCGGAGTCGCGGGCGATCCGCCGGTCGATGTCGTCGATCGGCAGGATCTCGGGCCACAGCAGGTGGCTGGCGACCGTGGACGTGGCGCTCATCGTACGGCTCCTGGGGGTATGGGTGGAGGCTGTCGGTGCTGCGCCTACCAACCTGCCCGAACGGCCGGTCGGTGACGATCCGGCGACCCGGCGTCCGGGTCCTGGAGCTGCCCCCACCGCCTTTCGGGTGCTGCACGGGCAGGCCGGTCGGCGCCGGCCCGGCCCCAGGGTGTACGGGCGGGAGCTTGTCCAGTACGCTCGTACTGTTAATGACGTGAGAGGAGAGCCCGGCCGATGGCCAAGATCAAGGTAGCCAACCCGGTCGTCGAGCTCGACGGCGACGAGATGACCCGGATCATCTGGAAGCAGATCAAGGACCAGCTGATCCTGCCGTATCTCGATGTCGATCTTGAGTACTACGACCTGGGCATCGAGCACCGCGACGCGACCGACGACCAGGTCACGATCGACGCGGCGAACGCGATCAAGAGGCACGGCGTCGGCGTCAAGTGCGCGACGATCACCCCGGACGAGGCGCGGGTCGAGGAGTTCGGCCTGAAGAAGATGTGGCGCTCGCCCAATGGCACCATCCGCAACATCCTCGGCGGCGTGATCTTCCGCGAGCCGATCGTGATGTCCAACATTCCCCGGTACGTGCCGGGTTGGACCAAGCCGATCGTCATCGGCCGGCACGCGCACGGTGACCAGTACAAGGCGACCGACTTCGTGGTCCCGGGGCCGGGCAAGGTGACGATCACCTACACCCCGTCCGGCGAGGGGCAACCGATGGAGTTCAACGTCGCCGACTTCAACGGCGGCGGCGTCGCCGTGGGCATGTACAACTTCGACGACTCGATCCGGGACTTCGCCCGCGCGTCGCTCCGGTACGGGCTGGACCGCAAGTACCCGGTCTACCTGTCGACCAAGAACACGATCCTGAAGGCGTACGACGGCCGGTTCAAGGACATCTTCGCGGAGATCTTCGAGGCGGAGTTCAAGGCCGACTTCGACGCCGCCGGCATCTGGTACGAGCACCGGCTGATCGACGACATGGTGGCGCAGGCCATCAAGGGCGACGGCGGCTACGTGTGGGCCTGCAAGAACTACGACGGCGACGTGCAGTCCGACGTGGTGGCGCAGGGCTTCGGCTCGCTCGGCCTGATGACCTCGGTGCTGATGACCCCGGACGGCCGCACGGTCGAGGCCGAGGCCGCGCACGGCACCGTCACCCGGCACTTCCGCCGTTACCAGAAGGGCGAGAAGACCTCGACCAACCCGGTCGCGTCGATCTTCGCCTGGAGCCGGGGCTTGGAGCACCGCGGCAAGCTGGACAACACCCCGGAGCTGGGCGAGTTCGCCCAGCAGGTCGAAGCGGCCTGCGTGGAGACCGTCGAGGCCGGCCAGATGACCAAGGACCTGGCGCTGCTCATCGGCAAGGACGCCCCGTGGCAGTCCACCGACGAGTTCATGTCCTCGATCGCCGACCGGCTCGCCGCCAAGCGCGCCTGACCGCACGACCGCCGGCGCCTCCCGGTGCCGGCGACCTTGCCAACGGCCCGGACCGTACTCGGTCCGGGCCGTTGGCGTGCTGCCTCCGTACGGGTGAATTCGGTTGCGGGGCAAGCGAAAGCGTGCTCGACTTCCGGCGTGATCGAACTGGACACCTCAGCGCTGGCCCTGGCCTATCGCGCCGAGTACGACGACCAACTGCGCGCCCGGGCGGGCAACAGTTACGGCGGCACGATCGAGCGGGTCGGCCCGCTGGTGCGCAAGACGGCCATGGAGGGCACCGGTTTCGTGCTGTACCGCGATCTCGGCGGGCTGCGCGGGGCCGAACTCGATGCGCTGATCGACGACCAGGTGCGGCACTACGCGGCGCTGGGCCAGTCGTTCGAGTGGAAGTGGCACCACTACGACGAGCCGAGTGATCTGACCGATCGGTTGCGCGCCAAGGGATTCACCCCCGAAGAGGCCGAGACCATCCACATCGGACCGGTTGGGCCGCTCGCCGTCGAAGGCCCGGCGCCGGCGGGTGTCGTGCTTCGCGAGGTCACCGAGCGCACCGACCTGGACCGGATCCGCAGCATGGCCGAAGAGGTCTGGGGGTTCGACTTCGGTTGGCTGCCGGACGCGCTGTCGCGCGAGACGTCCGGGCCGGACGACGACCCGACCGTCGTGGTGGTGGCCGAGGCCGGCGGCCGGGTGGTGTGCGCGTCCTGGATCCGGTTCCACACCGGTACCGAATTCGCCTCGCTGTGGGGCGGTTCGACCCTGGAACAGTGGCGGCGGCGCGGCATCTACCGGTCCCTGGTGGCCTACCGGGCCCGGCTGGCTGCCGCCCGCGGGTACGCCTACCTGCAGGTCGACGCGTCGCCGGACAGCCGCCCGATCCTGACCCGGCTGGGGCTGCTGCCGGTCGCCGTGACGGTCCCGTACATCTGGCGACCGTCCGAATAGGACGAGCCGGCTGGTCCGGCGGGAGCGAGCACGTCGCCGGACCGATGCCTGCGTGGCCAGGCTGAGCAGGTCGCCGGCCGATGGCTGCGTGGCGAGGGCGAGGCGGTGGCCGTCCCGAGGCCCGTCCGAAGAGGACGGGCCTCGGATCAGGCGAGCCGGCCGGCGCCCTGGGAGGGGACCGCGAGGAACGTCGCCGGCTCGGTGAAACCGTTGGTGGCGAAGGCGGTCCGGACCGCGGTGGCCACCGTGTCGACCGCGCCGGCGTCGGTGAGCGCGAGCACGCAGCCACCGAAACCGCCGCCGGTCATCCGCGCGCCGTACGCGCCGGCGGACAGTGCGGCCGCGACCGCGGTGTCGACCGGCGGCACGGTGATCTCGTAGTCGTCCCGCATCGAGGCGTGCGACGCGGACAGCAGCGGGCCGATCGCCCGCAGCTGGCCGGCGCGCAGCAGCGACACCGTGTCGAGTACCCGTTGGTTCTCGGTGACGACGTGCCGGACGCGGCGCCGCGACTCGTCGTCCGGCAGCGCGGCGAGCGCCGCGTCCAGGTGTCCGTTGGAGATGTCGCGCAGCGCCGGCACGCCGAGGATCCGGGCCGCGGCCTCGCACGCGGACCGGCGCTTGGCGTACTCGCCGTCGGTGTGCTGGTGCGGTGCGCGGGTGTCGATCACGAGCAGGGCCACGCCCGCCGCGTCGAGGTCGAACGGTACCTGCTCGGTGGACAGGTCCCGGCAGTCCAGGAACAGGGCGTTCCCGGCCTGGCACAGGATCGACGCGGACTGGTCGAGGATGCCGGTGGGTGCGCCGACGTAGCCGTTCTCGGAGCGCTGCACCAGCCGCGGCCGGGCCGGTACCGGAATGTCCACATCGGACAGGTCCGTCAGCGCGCCGAGCACCGCGCACTCCAGCGCGTGCGAGGAGGAAAGCCCGGCGCCGAGCGGCACGTCCGAGTCGATGAACAGCTGGGCGCCGGCGACCCGGTGCCCCGCCTCGTGCATCGCCCAGACCACCCCGGCCACGTACGCCGACCAGCCGGTCAGCGCGCCGGGGGCGGCGGCCGAGGCCGCGTCGATCTCGACGGTCTCCTTGGTCAGTGTCGAGTGGACAGTCCACTGTGGACTATCGAGCCGGCGGGCGGCGACCGTGGTGCGCTGCGCCAGCGCGAACGGCAGGACGAAGCCGTCGTTGTAGTCGGTGTGCTCGCCGATCAGGTTGACCCGCCCCGGTGCGTACCAGACGCCGTCCGGTTCCCCGCCGAACACCTCAGCGAACGACGTCACGAGCGCACCCCCGAGCTTCCCGGCGCCGCGACGGCGTCACGACCGGCCCTTGTCGTACTGGTAGAAGGTCCAGGCGTCGGCGATGATGGCGTGCAGGTCGGCCTTCGCCGGCGTCCAGCCGAGCTCCCGGCGCGCCTTCTCGGACGAGGCGACAACGACCACCGCGTCGCCCTCCCGGCGCGGTGCCAGCGTCACCGGCAGCTTCGCCCCGGTCACCTCGCGCACCACGTCGATCACCTGCTTGTTGCTGTACCCGTTGCCGTTGCCCAGGTTGAAGATCTGGTGCCGGCCCGGCGCGGTGTGCCCCAGCGCCAGCAGGTGCGCGGTGGCCAGGTCCTCGACGTGGATGTAGTCACGGATGCAGGTGCCGTCCGGCGTGTCGTAGTCGTCGCCGAACAGGAGGAACTCGTCCCGGTCGCCGGCCGCGGCCTGCAGCGCGATCGGGATCAGGTGCGTCTCCGGGTCGTGCCGCTCGCCCAGGTGCCCGGCGTCGGACAGCGACGCGCCGGCCGCGTTGAAGTACCGCAGGCTCACCGCACCCAGGTCGGAGGCGCCGCAGGCGGCGGTGATCATCAGGTCCACCGCGAGCTTGCTGCTGCCGTACGGGTTGGTGGGCGCCGGCGGGGTCTGCTCCGTGATCAGGCCCTCGCCCGGCCCGTCGCCGTACACCGCCGCGGTCGAGGAGAACACCAGCTTCGGCACGCCCGCGGCGCGCACCGCCTCCAGCAGCGCCAGCGAACCGCGGATGTTGGTGTCCCAGTAGAGCTCCGGCTTGATCACCGACTCGCCGGCGGCGATCTTCGCGCCGAAGTGCAACACCCCGTCGAACCCGGCCTCCGGCGTCAGCACCCGCGCGACGTCGTGGATCGACAGCTCGTGGAAGGCCACCTCGGCCGGCACGTTGTCCCGGTGCCCGGTCGACAGGTCGTCGAGGATCTCCACCTCGTGGCCGGCCGCGAGCAGCGCTCGGGTGACGATACTGCCGATGTACCCGGCGCCGCCGGTGACGAGAAGCTTCACGGTTCTACCTCGACTCCCTCAACATCTGCGCCGCCCGTTCCGGACGGATGTCGTTGACGAATGCCCCCATCGCCGACTCCGATCCTGCCAGGTACTTGAGCTTGCCCGGCGCGCGGCGGATGGAGAACAGCTGGAGGTGCAGGTAGGCGAGGTGCCGGTCGGCGTGTACCGGGGCCTGGTGCCAGGCCGACACGTACGGCATCGGCAGGTCGAAGAGCGCGTCGAAACGCCCCAGTACGTCCAGGTAGATGGGCCCGAACGCGTCCCGCTCGGCGTCCGAGAGCGCGGGGATGTCGGGCAGCTGGCGGTGCGGGTACAGGTGCACCTCGAACGGCCAGCGGGCGGCGGCCGGCACGAACGCGGTCCAGTACTCGTTGCAGGCCACCACCCGGGAGCCGTCCGCGCGCTCGGCCGCGAGCAGGTCGGCGAACAGCCCCCGCCCGCCGGTGCGGTGCCGGTACCGCCGGGCCGAGTCGAGGCTCGTCGCGGTCTGCGGCGTCACGTACGGGTAGCCGTAGATCTGGCCGTGCGGGTGGTGCAGGGTGACGCCGATCTCCTCGCCGCGGTTCTCGAAGCAGAACACCTGCGCGATGCCGGGCAGCGCGGAGAGCTCGGTGGTCCGGTCGGCCCAGGCCTCGACGACGGTACGCACCCGCTCCGGCGTCAGCTTCGCGAACGACGAGTCGTGGTCGGCGGTGAAGCACACCAGCTCGCAGCGGCCGCGGCCGGGCACCACCGGTACCAACCCCTCGGCGAGCTGGTGCCCGGTGCCGTCGCCGATCCGGTGGCTGAACGACGGGAACCGGTTCTCGAACACCACCACGTCGTAGTCGTACGCGGGGATCTCGGTGGCGCGCTCCGGGGTCGACGGGCACAGCGGGCACTGGTCCGACGGCGGCAGGAAGGTGCGGTTCTGCCGGTGCGCGGCGACCGCGACCCACTCGTCGAGCACCGGGTCGTACCGCAGTTCGGAGGCGGGCGGCGGCTCCGGCAGCTCGCGGCGGTCCGGCATGCTGCGGTCGGCGTCGTCGCGCTCGTCGAAGTAGATGAGCTCGCGGCCGTCGGCCAGCAGGATCGGGGTGCGCTTCATCGACTCGCCTGTCCAGCGTCCACGTCGTTGTCGGTATCGGGGGTGCCGCCGGCCGGTGCCACCAGCAGGTCGCCGACGAGCCCGCCCAGGATCTGCTGGGCGTCGTCGGGTAGCCCGTCGTCGGTGACGAGCGCGTCCGCCTCGTCCAGCCGGGCGATGGTGGAGATGCCGACCGTCTCCCACTTGGTGTGGTCGGCCAGTACGACCAGCCGGCGGGCCGCCGCCACCAGCGCCCGGTCGGTCTCCGCCTCCATCAGGTTCGGGGTGGTGAAGCCGGACCGTTCGTTGATGCCGTGCACGCCGAGGAACAGCTGGTCGAGGTTGAGCGACCGGATGGCGGTCTCGGCGAACGGGCCGACCAGCGCGTCGGACGGGGTGCGGATGCCACCGGTGAGCACGACGGTCTGGTCGGTGCGGCCGTTGTGGTAGAAGACCTCGGCGACCGGCACCGAGTTGGTCACCACGGTCAGCGACGGTACGTCCAGCAGCTGGTGGGCGAGCGTCCAGGTGGTGGTGCCGGCCGACATCGCGATCGCGGTACCGGGGGAGACCAGGTCGGCGGCCCGCCGGGCGATGGCTTCCTTCTCGGCCTGCTGGCGCATCGACTTGGCGGCGAAGCCGGGTTCGTCGGTGGAGCCGGGGGCGAGGGTGGTGGCGCCGCCGTGCACCTTGGCCAGCAGCCCGCGCTGCGCGAGCGACTCCAGGTCACGGCGGATCGTCATGTCCGAGACGTTGAACTCGCGCACCAGGTCGGATACCCGGACGCCGCCGTGCCGGCGGACCAGGTCCAGGATCGCGGACTGCCGTTGCTGTGCGAGCATCTGGGGGCCTCCTGCGGGTGCGCCGACTGCGATGCACCGGGCCGGACGAGCGGACGTGTTCGGCCCGGCTGACGGGGTGGCCCGCCGGTCGGCGGCGTGGGCCCCCAGTCGACGGAGTCCGTCGTCGCCGTTATCAACTCTTATGCCAGACCGACCAAGAGTCAACACGTTCGAACGAGAGTGTTGCACACGTCCGCCACCGCCCGATCGGTCGGGTCATCCTCGTACCGTCGGCCTGTTTCCCGCGCGTTGCCACCGGATGGCCGATCCGTGACTACCGTGTGGGCAGCGCGGATCGACGTACCGAGCCGGTTTGGCATCGATCGGGCCACGAGCCTGGTGAGGGACTTGACAGGTCCTCACCCTGGCGGTGGAATGTGGGGACTTTTGAAGGGTCGCGTTTGATTCCTCGTTCTTTCCTGTAGGGGGTTTCCCATGGCGCAGTCATCGACCGGAAGCGGTCCCGGTGCCGCTGGCCATGCCGTCTCTCGGCGCGGCCTGCTGCGTGCGGCCGGCATCGGCGCGGGCGCGCTGGCGGTGCCCGGCCTGGCCGCGGCGTGCAGCAGCGACAGCGGCTCCGGCGGGACCACGAAGGGTGGCGGCAGCAGCTCGAAGATCACCTTCGGCTCCAACTACTCCGATCCCGCGCCGAAGCAGGCGTTCGCCTCGCTGATCTCGGCGTCGAAGTCCAAGACCGGAGTCACCACCAAGATCAACACCACGGACCACAACACGTTCCAGAACAACATCACGTCCTACCTGCAGGGCACCCCGGACGACCTGGCCACCTGGTTCGCCGGCTACCGCATGCAGTACTTCGCGAACCAGGGTCTGCTCGACCCGATCGACGACGTGTGGGACAAGATCGGCGACAACTTCCCCGACGTGGCGAAGAACCTGTCGAAGGGCGTGGACGGGCACTACTACCTGGTGCCGATCTACAACTACCCGTGGGTGGTGCACTACAACAAGAGCACCTTCGCCAGCAAGGGCTACGAAGTCCCGAAGGACTGGGACGCCTTCATCGCGCTGTGCAAGCAGATGAAGAAGGACAAGATGGTCCCGCTCGCGTTCGCGGACAAGGACCTGTGGCCGGCCCTGGGCATGTTCGACATCCTGAACATGCGGATCAACGGGTACGACTACCACATGAAGCTCATGCAGAACAAGGCGGCGTACACCGACAAGGAAGTCACCAAGGTCTTCGACCAGTGGCGTGAGCTGATGCCGTACCTGCAGTCCGGCGCGAACGGCCGGATCTGGCAGGACGCGGCGAAGACGCTGGAGGCCAAGAAGGCCGGCATGATGTTCCAGGGCACCAACCAGGTCGCGGCGCAGTACGTGACCGACAAGAAGGACATCAAGGACCTGGACTTCTTCGCCTACCCGGCGATCAACCCGTCGTTCGGCCAGGACTATATGGACGCCCCGGCGGACGGCTTCATCATGCCGAAGAAGGCGAAGAACACCGCCGGCGCGAAGAAGGTGCTGGAGTACATCGGCACCAAGGAAGCCGAGATCGCCTACCTCAAGTACGACCAGTGGGACGTCGGTCTGGCGAAGGACCTGGTCGCGCCGACCTACAACGACATCCAGAAGAAGTCGGCGCAGATGATCGCCCAGCAGAAGGCGGTCGCGCAGTTCGGCGACCGGGACACCGACCCGGCCATGGCCACCGCGCTGGAGCAGGCGATCCAGAAGTTCATCGGTGAGCCCACTCCCGGCATGATCTCGACGATCCAGCAGAGCCTGGCCAAGCAGGCCAAGTCGATCTTCAACGGCTGAGTTCGCCCACCGCCGGTACGTGACCCGAACGTACCGGCGGTGCGTGCGCCGGCGGTGTACCGGTGCCGGTACCGGGTGCCGGCGAGAAGACGCAGATGGGAGTCCGAACGGATGGCTTCGACGGTGAACGACGCGTCGCCGGCGGTGGCGCAGGCGCCGAAGCGCCGTCGCCGCCGGCTCGGCCGGTTGACCAAGAAGGAGATCCTGGTCGTCCTCGGCATGCTCGCCATACCGGTCGTGGTCGACCTGGCGTTCGTCTGGGGCCCGGCGCTCGCCTCGGTGGTGCTGTCGTTCTTCCGGTGGTCGGGCGTCGGCGGGTTGCACCCGCGGGCCTGCCGGCCGTCCGGCGGCCTGATCCAGGACAACGGCTGCTTCACCGGCGTGGACAACTACCACCGGGCGGCGACCAACTACCCGCCGTTCTGGCCGGCGGTCGAGCACAACGTGTTGTGGCTGCTGGTGTTCATCGTGATCGCCACGCCGCTGGGCATGCTGTTCGCGGTGGTGATCGACCGCGGCATCAAGGGCAGCCGGATCTACCAGAGCGTGCTGTTCCTGCCGGTGATGCTGTCGCTCGCGCTGATCGGGATCATCTGGGAGTTCATCTACTCCCCGAACTACGGCCTGATCAACACGGTGATCGGCCACAACCAGGACAACAACCTGATCGACTGGCTGGGCAACCCGCACCTCAACCTGTGGGCGGTACTGGTGGCGGCGACCTGGCGACAGGCCGGGTACGTGATGGTGCTCTACCTGGCCGGGCTGAAGGCCGCCGATCCGGCGCTGCGGGAGGCGGCGCAGGTGGACGGCGCGAACGCCTGGCAGACGTTCTGGCGGGTCATCTTCCCGACGCTACGGCCGATCAACATCGTGATCATCGTGGTGACGGTGATCGAGTCGCTGCGCGCGTTCGACCTCGTCTACATCATCAACAAGGGCTCGAACGGGCTGGAGCTGCTGTCGGTGCTGGTCACCAACAACATCGTCGGCGAGACCTCGCAGGTCGGCTTCGGCTCGGCGCTGGGCGTCGTGCTGCTGGTCATCTCGCTGATCCCGATCTCGATCTTCCTGTACCAGAACTTCAAGCGGAAGGAAGGCCGATGAGCGAGCGTGCGCGGTATTGCGTGTCGTGCCTCCTCGGACTTCCGACGAAGGAGGAAGGCCGATGAGCGCGGCCACCGCCGACGTGGGCTCGGTGTCGCGGCAGCAGGTCGGACGCCGGGTGCCGATCGGCCGGATCCTGTCGTACGTGCTGATGATCGGCGCGACGGTGCTGTGGCTGGTGCCGATCCTGTTCGCGCTGTACGTCTCGCTGCGGCCCTACGCCGAGACGTCCAAGCTGGGCTACGTCTCGTTGCCGCACAAGCTGACGTTCTCGAACTACGTGAACGCGTGGCAAGAGTCGGACATGTTCCACTTCTTCCTGAATTCGGTGCTGATCACCCTGCCTGCGGTCATCATCACGCTGTTCCTGGCGTCGCTGGTGGCGTTCGTGCTGACCCGGGTGAACATCAAGATCAACGTGGCGATGCTGATCCTGTTCACCGCCGGCAACCTGCTGCCGCAGCAGGTCATCATCACCCCGCTGTACCGGCTCTACCTGCTGATTCCGCTGCCGCACTTCCTCGCCGACAGCGGCCTGATGTACAACTCGATCGCCGGCCTGGTCGCCATCAACGTGGCGTTCCAGCTGGGGTTCTGCGTGTTCGTGCTGAGCAACTTCATGCGCACCATCCCGGACGAGATGTACGAGGCGGCCATCGTCGACGGTGCCTCGCTGTGGACCCGGTACTGGAAGCTGACCCTGCCGCTGGTTCGGCCGGCGCTGGCCGCGCTGGCGACCCTGCTGACGACCTGGATCTACAACGACTTCTTCTGGGCGATCACGCTGATCGAGACCGGCAGCCGCCGGCCGGTGACCTCGGCGCTGGCCAACCTGCAGGGCCAGTTCGTCTCGAACCAGAACCTGATCGCGGCGGCCGCGATGATCGTCGCGATTCCCACTCTGGTCGTCTACATGCTGCTGCAGCGCCAGTTCATCTCCGGCCTGACCCTAGGCTCCACCAAGGGCTGACCGCCCCACCCCCGCCCCCCAACCCCCCAACCCCCCACCCACCCCCCGGTTGATCAAGGGATCGGTTCACGAAGGCCCAGGTCGGGCCGGACCGATCCCTTGATCGACTTTCCGGGCCCTTGATCAACGGTGCCGGTACGGGCGTGGGACGGGTCGCAGCGGGCTGTCGGCCTGCTGACACAATTGCGGCATGCCCGATGCTCGACCGCGCGTGTTCTCCGGTATCCAGCCCACCGCCGACTCGTTCCACCTCGGCAACTACCTCGGCGCGCTGCGCAGCTGGGTGCGGATGCAGGACACCCACGACTCGCTCTACTGCGTGGTCGACCTGCACGCGATCACCGCCGGGCACGAGCCGAAGGTGCTGCGCCAGCGCACCCGGGTGGCTGCCGCCCAGCTGCTCGCGATCGGCATCGACCCGGAGCGCTCCACCCTGTTCGTGCAGAGCCACGTGCCGGCCCACGCGGAGCTGGCCTGGGTGCTCGGCTGCATCACCGGCTTCGGCGAGGCCAGCCGGATGACCCAGTTCAAGGACAAGGCGGCCCGGCAGGGCACGGATCGGGCCAGCGTCGGGCTGTTCACCTATCCGGTACTGATGGCCGCCGACATCCTGCTGTACCGGGCCGCCGAGGTGCCGGTGGGCGAGGACCAGCGGCAGCACCTGGAGCTGTCCCGCGACCTGGCGCAGCGGTTCAACCGGGACTTCGGCAAGACGTTCGTGGTGCCCGAGGCGTACATCCCGGCCGACACCGCGAAGATCACCGACCTGCAGGACCCGACCAGCAAGATGTCCAAGTCGTCGTCCTCGCCGAACGGGATCGTCGAGCTGCTCGACGAGCCGTCCCGGTCGGCCAAGCGGATCCGCAGCGCGGTCACCGACACCGGCCGGGAGATCGTGTACGACCCGGAGCACAAGCCCGGCATCTCCAACCTGCTGTCGATCTACTCGGCGTTGTCCGGCGAGACGGTCGCCGAGCTGGAACGGCGGTACGAGGGGCACGGCTACGGCGACCTGAAGAAGGACCTGGGCCAGGTGGTGGCCGACTTCACCACCCCGATCCGGGAGCGTACCCAGGGCTACCTGGACGACCCGGCGGAGCTGGACAAGATCCTCGCGGTCGGCGCGGAGAAGGCCCGGGTGCTGGCCGACGCCACGCTGCGCCAGGTGTACGACCGGGTCGGGTTCCTGCCCGCGGCCGGATAGCGGGCGACCGGCCGCCGACCCGCTCGGTTGGCGCGCCGGTGGCCCACACCCGAGGCCGGGCTGTACGACAGGTGTACCGGCCGGTTAGGGTCTGCCTCGCGGGACCTCGGAGGCAGGAGGTGCGCTCGCCGGCGTGGCGCCGTCGGGCGTGGTGCGACACGGTCTTTTGCTGGAGGCGCGATGCGGGTCATCGGGGTGGCGATCGACGTTCCCGAGCCCTGGGGCAGCTATCTGAACCGGTGCCGGGCCCAGGCCGGCGATCCTCAGGCCGAGTACGTCCCGACGCACCTGACCCTGCTGCCGCCGACCCAGATCGACGACGACGCCGAGCCGGCCGTCGAGCGGCACCTGGCCGAGGTCGCCGACCGGCACGCCGGGTTCAGCCTGCTGCTGCGCGGCACGGGTACGTTCCGGCCGATCACCGACGTGGTGTTCGTCGCCGTCGCGGCCGGCATCAGCGAGTGCGAGCGGCTGGCCGCCGACGTGCGGTCCGGCCCGCTCGAGCGAGAAATCAAGTACCCGTACCACCCGCACATCACGGTGGCGCAGGACGTGTCGCAGCCGGCGCTGGACCAGGTGTTCGCCGACCTGGCCGGCTTCGAGGTGCGGTTCGACGTGGTCGGGTTCCGGCTGTTCGTGCACAACGGTGACAGCCGCTGGCGGCCCCGCCGGGACTTCGCGCTGACCGCCTGACATCCGCGGCGCCCCGGCCTGTCGCGCCGGCCGCCACGTCGCGCTGACCGCCTGACGTCCCGGCCTGTCGGGCCGGCAGCCACGTTGCGCCGATCGCCGGACGCCTCGGCCTGTCGGGCCGGCAGCCACGTTGCGCCGATCGCCGGAGACTCGTGCGGTCACGTCGGGCCGGGCAGCAGGGACCGGACGCCGGCGAGGTAGTCCGGCCGCTCTGGCCCGCCGATCAGCACCCGCTGCAGGATGTACCCGGGGACCAGCCCGAACAGTGCCGCGCCGGCCTGTCCAGGGTCGGTACCGGCGGGCAGCATGCCGGCCGCGGTGGCCCGCCGGGCGTAGTCGACGAACAGCGCCCGCAGCCGCTCGTACGTGCTGGCGACGAACTCGGCCATCGTCGCGTCGTGCATCGACTCGCCCCACACCTGGACCGCGAGCCGCAGTATGCCGCCCTCGCCGACGTGCCGGTCGACCTCGGTGAGGACGGTGTCGAGCAGGCGCAGGACCGGTGGCGGCGGATCGGCGTTCAGGCCCGCCCCGACGCCGGCGAGGATCTGGCCGATCGTCTCGCCGGCGATCGCGGTCATGATCTCGTCCTTGCTACGGAAGTAGCCGTAGACGGCGCCGGCGGACAGCCCGGACTCGGCCAGGATGTGCTGCATCGAGGTGCGGTGGAATCCGTTGCGGTCGAAGCAGCGGCGGGCGGCGTCCAGGATCTGGCGGCGCCGTGCAGAGCGGTGTTCGGCGGTGACCCGAGGCATGTCGCCACAGTAAAACGAATGTTCGTTCTTGACAACCGCGACACGTCGGTGGACCCTTGGAATCCAAGAGAACGACCATTCGTTTTGGAGCGGTCATGAACATCCGCACCGTGGAATCCGGGACCGAGGCGCCCGACACCGCCCGCCGGCGCACCGTCGGCCCGCTCGTCGGCATCGTGCTCGCCGTCGTGGCCGTGCAGGCTGCGCTGCTCACCATGTTCGCCTGGCCGGCGCTGCACAGCGCCCCGCGCGACCTGCCGATCGTCGTGGCCGGCCCGGCACCCGCCGCGCACCAGCTGGCCGGCCAGCTCGCCGCCGCCAAGCCAGGCGCCTTCGAGGTCGACACCGTCGCGAGCGACGCCGCGGCCGATCGCGCGCTGCGCCAGCGGGACGCGTACGGGGCGTTCCTGATCGGCCGCGGCGGCGTGCAACTGCACGTGGCGTCGGCCGCCTCACCGCAGATCGCGATGCTGCTGCGGCAGGTCGCCCAGGGCGCCGAACAGCGCACCGGTACGCACGTCGCGGTCACCGACGTGGTGCCGACCGACAAGGACGACCCGAACGGCGTGGTGCTGTCGATCGGCATCCTGCCGCTGGTGATGACCAGCATGCTGGCCGGCATCCTGCTCGGGCTGGCGATTGCCTCCCGCTGGCTGCGCCTCGTCGGGGTGCTGCTGTTCGCCGCGCTCGCCGGGCTGGCGTCGATGGCGATCGGGCAGTACGCGCTGGGCGCGGTGCCCGGCAGCTACGTGCTCAACGCCGCGGTGGTCGGGCTGCTGGCACTGGCCGTGGCCGGCAGCATGCTCGGACTGGTCGCGCTGCTCGGCGCGCCCGGCGCCGGCCTCGGGGTCGCCGTGCTGTTCGTCGTCGGGATCCCGCTGGCCGGGCTGACCTCGGCGCCGGCGCTGCTGCCGGCCGGGTGGGGTGCCGTCGGCCAGTTCCTGCCGCCCGGCGCCGGCGGCACGTTGTTGCGCTCGGTGGTCTACTTCGACTCGGCCGGCGCCGGCACGCCGCTCGCGGTACTGGCCGGCTGGGCGGTGGTGGGCCTGGCCCTGCTGCTCGTCGGGCGGGCCAAGCCGCGCCGCCGGCTGCCGGTGGCGGCCTGAGCGCGCCCCGGATGGCCGCCGCCGGTTACCGGCGGCGGCCTGAGCCGGGACAGCACGACGGCCCCGGGCGGGCTACCGCTCGGGGCCGTCGGCTGAACATGAAGCGACCCATGGGTGCTTCCTTCCAAGCTGGAAGGCCCAGGTGGACAAAGCCTGGGACCCATGGGCCGGATGGTTGCCTGGGATTCGCCGGCCGTCGCCCACCCACCTCAGCCACTCGCGGCTGGGGGTGCCGGGGGCGATGCCCGCCGGCGCGGGTCTGGGGGCTGCGCCCCCAGGAGGCGAAACGGAGAGATGAGGCTCGCGTTCTCCGCGAGCACACTCCGACCAATCTCGCAGTCGTCCGAACGGCGGCTAGCGGACAACCACCTCGCGAGTCCGTTTACCACACATGTATCGGACCACCTCCTTTCCCACGTGGCTCGAACAGTACGCCCGTACGCGCCGGGTCGCCAAGGTCTTTTCGGGGGTCTGTCGACAGGCGGGTGCCGGCCGATCCCGGCGCGGTCGGGGCGGCTTCGACGGGCGGTAGAAGAGCGGCGATACTGGCCCGGTGAAGCTGTCCCGACTGACCTCCACGCTGCTGATCGCCTTCGGCGGGTGGACCTGGATCATCTGGCCCCGGTTCGCGCTCGCGGTCTGGCAGGACGACCGGGCCTGGCGGCACGGTTCACCGACCGCGTTCCTGTGGGTGCACGTGCTGCTGATCGCGGCATCCGTACTGTTCGGTACCGCCATCGCGGTGCTCGGCGTGCGCGGCTGGCTGGCGTTTCGCGCCGCCACCGGGACCGGTGCGAGGGAAAAGCCTGGAAAGATACATACACATTGATCTGCCTGGGCCGAAGGCCACCTTCCGGGCCGCCATCGTCCGGGCAGGTCACGGCTCGGTACCGGGGTGCCAGGCCGCGACGATGTGGCGGGGCCGCTACAGCTACGCTGCCCACCGGTAACGCCACTGCAGCGGAGCAGTGGCAGGTGCGGAAGGAGACCGTCTTGCGCCGGGTGCGTGGGGTGCGGCTCGTCACGGTGCTCGCGGTCGGAGGGCTCTCGCTCGCCCTGGCCGCAGGCTGTGGCAAGCCGCCGGAGAAGAAGGCCGAGGGCGGCAGCGGCAGCAGCGGCCAGTACAAGGCCTGCATGGTCACCGACACCGGTGGCATCGACGACCACTCGTTCAACGCGTCGGCCTGGCAGGGCATGCAGGACGCGAAGAAGGACGACAGCAAGGTCGAGATCCAGAACACCCAGTCCTCCAGCGAGCAGGACTACGAGCCGAACCTGACGAAGTTCGTCAACGCCAAGTGCGACCTGGTGATCGGCGTCGGCGGCCTGATGTCGGACGCGCTGACCAAGGTGGCGAAGGCCAACCCGAAGCAGAAGTTCGCGATCATCGACGCCTCGGTCGACCTGCCGAACGTCTACTCGATGCAGTTCAACACCGCGCAGCCGGCGTTCCAGGCGGGCTACCTCGCGGCGGGCATGAGCAAGACCGGCAAGGTCGCCACCTACGGCGGGGTGAACATCCCGCCGGTGACGATCTACATGGACGGCTTCTGGGAGGGCGTCCAGTACTACAACAAGGCCAAGCACAAGAACGTGCAGGTCCTGGGGTGGAACGAGAAGTCCAAGAAGGGCGTGTTCGCCAACAGCTTCACCGACCAGAACAAGGGTCAGTCGCTGACGAAGACGTTCATCTCGCAGGGCGCCGACATCATCCTGCCGGTGGCCGGCGGTACCGCGCTGGGCACGGCGGCCACGACGGTCAAGAGCAACGGCAAGCAGTCCACCATCTTCGTCGACTTCGACGGCTGCGTCAGCGCGAAGAACTACTGCTCGACGTTCCTGACCTCGGTGACCAAGGGCATCGCGGCCGCGGTGCAGAAGGCGGTCGAGGGCGCCCAGCAGGGCAAGGCGCTGACCGGCAGCTACATCGGTGACCTGAGCAACGACGGCGTCGGCCTGGCCCCGTACCACGAGTGGGAGTCCAAGGTGCCGGCGGCGCTGCAGAAGGACGTCACCCAGGTCGGTGCGGACATCAAGGCCGGCAAGATCACGATCACCTCCGGGGCGCAGCCCAAGTAACGGGAGGCCGCGCGGACCGGCGGCCACCCGCCGATCCCGGTCCGCGACCTCTGGCGCCGCCCGGCGGCGGTACGGCAGCACCCTGCCGTACCGCCGCCGAGGCGTCACGTGCAGATAGGGGCGGGACGCTGAAACTCGAACTGCGGGGCATCACCAAGCGGTTCGGTGACCTGGTCGCGAACGACCGCATCGACCTCACGGTGGAGCCGGGAGAGATCCACGCGCTGCTCGGTGAGAACGGCGCCGGCAAGTCGACCCTGATGAACGTCCTCTACGGGTTGCTCGACCCGGACGAGGGCGAGATCGTCGTCGACGACGTACCGCGCCGGTTCGCCTCGCCGCGGGACGCCATCAACGCGGGCATCGGCATGGTGCACCAGCACTTCATGCTGGTCCCGGTGTTCACCGTGGCCGAGAACGTCATGCTGGGCGCCGAGCGCACCAGCGCGTTCGGCTGGCTGGACCGCCGCCGGGCCCGGCGCGACGTGGCCGCCGTGTCCGAGCAGTACCGGCTGCGGGTCGATCCGGACGAGCTGGTGGCGAACCTGCCGGTCGGCATCCAGCAGCGGGTCGAGATCATCAAGGCCCTGGTGCGCGAGGCCGACCTGCTGATCCTGGACGAGCCGACCGCGGTCCTGACCCCGCAGGAGATCGACGACCTGCTCACCGTGATGCGGTCGCTGAAGGCGGCCGGCAAGTCGATCGTGTTCATCACGCACAAGCTGAAGGAAGTCAAGGCCATCGCGGACCGGATCACCGTGGTGCGCCGCGGCCGGGTGGTCGGTACCGCCGAGCCGACCGCGTCCGAGGACGAGCTGGCCGCGCTGATGGTCGGCCGCAACGTGAAGCTCACCGTGGACAAGGAGCCGGCCACGCCGGGCGAGCCGGTACTGCACGTCGACGGGCTGACGGTGG
Source organism: Actinocatenispora sera (assembly GCF_018324685.1). Taxonomy (NCBI): domain Bacteria; kingdom Bacillati; phylum Actinomycetota; class Actinomycetes; order Micromonosporales; family Micromonosporaceae; genus Actinocatenispora; species Actinocatenispora sera. The sequence continues at coordinate 2,367,542 of NZ_AP023354.1, forward strand.
CCGACGACCGCGGGCACCGGGCGGTCGACGCGATCGGCCTGACCGTGCACCGCGGCGAGATCCTCGGCGTCGCCGGGGTGGAGGGCAACGGGCAGACCGAGCTGGTCGAGGCGATCATGGGGCTGCGGCCGGCGATCGGCGGCTCGGTCGAGCTGGCTGGCCGGCCGGTGCTGTCGTCGGCCCAACACGTGGCCGCCAGTACCGCGGCGGTGCTGGCCAGCGGGGTCGGCTACGTGCCGGCCGACCGCGGCCACGACGGGCTGGTCAGCGACTTCTCGGTGGCCGAGAACCTGGTGCTGGACCGGTACCGGGGTGAACCGTTCGGGCGCGGCCTGTCGCTGAAGCCGACCGCGATCCGCGACTCGGCCCGCGAGCTGATCGACGAGTTCGACATCCGTACCTCCTCGCAGGCGACGCCGGCCGGCACCCTGTCCGGCGGCAACCAGCAGAAGGTGGTGGTGGCGCGGGAGATGTCGCGCCCGCTGTCGCTGCTGGTGGCGGCGCAGCCGACGCGGGGGGTGGATGTCGGTTCGACCGAGTTCATCCACGCCCGGATCGTCGCCGAACGCGACAACGGCGCCGGCGTACTGCTGGTCTCCAGCGAACTGGACGAGATTCTCGGCCTGGCCGACCGGATCGCGGTGATGTACCGGGGAAAGGTGCTTGCGGTGGTGACTCCGGACACGCCACGGGAGCGGATCGGCCTGCTGATGGCCGGCGTGACCGAGGACGCCGCCGGCGACATGTCGGCCGCGGAGGACGGCGATGAGTAGCGACGACGACAAGCCGGCGGTCGACGGCACCGGCGCGGCGAACACCCCGGACGGCAAGGACGAGCCCACCGGCAAGACCGGCGGCAGCCCCGACGCGGAGCCGACGGGCGGCACGCCGGCGGGGCCGGCCGGTGACTCGCGGCGCAGCCGTACCGGCATCGTCATCGACGCGCTGACCACGGCGAACACGGCCACCGTCACGGTGCTTGCGATCGTGCTGGCGCTGGTGGTCGGGGCGCTGGTGATCGCGCTGTCCGACCAGCAGGTGCTGGACTCGATGCAGTACTTCTTCAGCCGGCCCGGTGACACCTTCTCGGCGGCCTGGCAGGCGGTCTCCACCGCGTACGCGGCGCTGTTCACCGGCTCGATCGTCGACCCGGAGACGCTGAACTACGCCTGGTGGGGGATGGCGAGCTGGACCCAGGTCCTGACCCCGATCTCCGAGACGCTGACCTACGCGGCGCCGCTGATCGGTACCGGCCTCGCCGTCGGCCTGGCCTTCCGGGCCGGCATGTTCAACATCGGCGCGCAGGGCCAGGCCATGATGGGCGCGATCGGCGCCGGCCTGGTCGGGTTCGTACTGCCCTGGCCGCCGGTGATCGGCGTGATCGCGGCGGTGCTCGGCGGCCTGCTCGGCGGCAGCATCTGGGGCATGATCGCCGGCTGGCTGAAGGCCAAGTTCGGCGCGCACGAGGTGATCACCACGATCATGCTCAACTACATCGCCGCGCCGAGCTTCGTGACCTGGCTGGTGGTCCAGCACGGGATCCAGCAGCCCGGCCGCAACGACCCGATCAGCAGGCCGGTGGTGGACAACGCGCAGCTGCCGCACCTGTTCGGCAGCGGGCTGCGGGCGAACCTGGCGATCGTCCTCGTGGTCGCGGCCGCGATCGGGGTGTCCTGGCTGCTGCGGCGGTCCACCCTCGGCTTCGAGTTCCGCGCGGTCGGCTCGAACCCGAACGCCTCCCGGACCGCCGGGATCAACATCGACCGTACCTACCTGCTGGTGATGATCTTCGCCGGCGCGCTGGCCGGCCTCGGTGGCGCGGCCATCGTGCTGGGCAACACGCCGCACTCCATCACCCCGTCGGTGGTCGGCAACATCGGCTTCGACGGCATCACCGTGGCGCTGCTGGGCCGCGGCAAGCCGGTCGGGACCGTACTGGCCGGGTTGCTGTTCGGTGCGTTGCAGGCCGGCGCGTCGCAGATGCAGGTGACCTCGCAGATCCCGCTCGAGGTGTCGACGATCATCCAGTCGTTGATCGTCATCTTCGTGGCGGCGCCGGCGCTGGTGAAGGCGGTGTTCCGGCTGCGGGCGCAGCGGGTCGGCACGATCGGACAGAATCTGGCGAAGGGGTGGAACGGCTGATGGTCGGCCCAGGACAGGCGGTCCTCTCCGATGCCGTGGCGGAGTCCGTCGCGGTGCACGGGTACTGGACCCGGTCGCGCAAGGCGGGCCTGGTCTACCTGCTCGCCGGCGTGTTCGCGGCGGTGGTGTTCGGCCTGGCCACCCCGGCGCACGAGACGGCGCGCTTCACCCTGTCGGTACGGTCCAACGGTGCCGGCATCGATCTGCCGGCGCGGGTGTTCGCGATCGCGTTCGGCGTGGCGTGCATGCTGGTCGGCGCGGGCATGCTCGGCGGGTACCTGAAGCGGCGGTTCGGCGCGTCGACCGCGGTCGCGGTGACCGCGTTCGTGCTGTCGTTCCTGTGCTGGCAGATCGCCGGCCACTTCCTGCCGCTGGTGGGTCTCGCGCAGCAGACGCTCTACCTCGCGGTGCCGCTGATCCTCGGCTCGCTGGCCGGGGTGTTGGGCGAGCGCTCCGGCGTGATCAACGTGGCGATCGAGGGACAGCTGCTGACCGGCGCGTTCTGCGGCGCGCTGTTCGGGTCGATCTTCGCGAGCGCGTGGGTCGGGTTGATCGCGGCGGCGATCGGTGGCGGCGTGATCGGCGCGATCCTCGCCGTACTGGCGATCCGCTACCTGGTCGACCAGGTGGTGCTGGGCGTGGTGCTCAACGTGTTCGCGATGGGCGTCACCGGCTACCTGTACGACCGGTTCATGCAGCCGAACTCGGCCGCGTACAACACGCCGCCGATCTTCGGCCCGATCCGGATCCCGCTGCTGGCCGACATCCCGGTGATCGGCCCGGTGCTGTTCCAGAACACGATCATCACGTACCTGGCGATCGTGCTCGTCGTGATCGTCACGCTGGCGTTGAACAAGACCCGGTGGGGTCTGCGCACCCGGGCGGTGGGCGAGCACCCGACCGCGGCCGACACCCTGGGTATCCGGGTCCGGCTCGTCCGGTACCGCAACGTGATCATCGGCGGCCTGATCGCCGGTGTCGGCGGTGCGGCGTTGACGATCGGCTCGGTCGGCCAGTTCGGCAAGGACATGTCGGCCGGGCGCGGGTTCATCGCGCTGGCGGCGCTGATCTTCGGCCGGTGGAGCCCGACCGGCGCGCTGTGCGGGGCGCTGCTGTTCGGCTTCGCCGACGCCCTGCAGAGCTATCTGACGTCGATGAACAGCGTGATCCCGTCGCAGTTCCTGACGATGCTGCCGTACCTCGCGACGATCCTCGCGGTGGCCGGCCTGGTCGGCAAGGTGCGCGCGCCGTCCGCGGACGGCAAGCCGTACGTGAAGAGCTGACGTGACCGACCAGGACGAGCCGGCGGTCGACTGGCCCGCGCTGCGGGCGGCGGCCCGCGAGGTGATGACGCACGCGTACGTGCCGTACTCGAGGTATCCGGTCGGGGCGGCCGGGTTGACCGACGACGGCCGCGTGGTGACCGGCTGCAACGTCGAGAACGCCGCGTACGGCGTGGTGCTGTGCGCGGAGTGCGGGGTGGTGTCGGCGCTGCATGCCACCGGCGGCGGCCGGCTGGTGGCGGTGTCCTGTGTGGACAGCCGGGGCGCGGCGCTGATGCCGTGCGGACGGTGCCGGCAGCTGCTGTGGGAGCAGGGCGGGCCGACCTGCCTGGTCGACGCCGATCCGGCGCCGCTGTCGATGGCGGAGCTGCTGCCGCACGCGTTCGACGTCACGGACCTGTCGTCCGGTACGCCGGGCTGACCCGCCCGGCACGGGCCGGCGCGACGTTGATCAAGGGCCCGCACGTTGATCAAGGGCCCGCAAGGTTGATCAAGGGATTCGTACGGATTCACCGCGGTCTTCGGGTACGAATCCCTTGATCAACCGGGTGGAGCGGGACGGGACGGGACGGGGAGTAGGGGGAGTTATGGGGTTTGCTGCGGTTGACGTGATTCGGGCCAAGCGGGACGGGCGGGTGCTGTCCGACGCGGCGATCGACTGGGTGATCGGGGCGTACACCGCCGGCGAGGTCGCCGAGGAGCAGATGTCGGCGCTCGCGATGGCGATCCTGCTCAACGGCATGACCGGCGCCGAGATCGCCCGGTGGACTGCGGCGATGATCGCCTCGGGCGAGCGGCTCGACCTGTCCGGCGCGCGGCGCCCGACGGTCGACAAGCACTCCACCGGCGGGGTCGGGGACAAGATCACGCTGCCGCTGGCGCCGCTGGTGGCGAGCTTCGGCGTGGCGGTACCGCAGCTGTCCGGCCGCGGTCTCGGCCACACCGGCGGCACGCTGGACAAGCTGGAGGCGATCCCGGGCTTCCGGGTGCGGCTGTCCACGGCGGAGTTCGTCGGTCAGCTGCGCGAGGTCGGCGCCTCGGTGTGCGCCGCGTCCGACGCGCTCGCCCCGGCCGACCGCAAGCTGTACGCGCTGCGCGACGTCACCGGCACCGTCGAGTCGATCCCGCTGATCGCCAGCTCGATCATGAGCAAGAAGATCGCCGAGGGCACCGACGCGCTGGTGCTGGACGTCAAGGTCGGCTCGGGTGCGTTCATGAAGGACCTCGACTCGGCGCGCGAGCTGGCCCGCACCATGGTCGAGCTCGGCGGCGCGCACGGGGTGCGGACGGTCGCGCTGCTCACCGACATGGCGACCCCGCTCGGCCTCGCGGTGGGCAACGGCATCGAGGTGGCGGAGTCGGTACAGGTGCTGGCGGGTGGCGGGCCGGCCGACGTGGTGGAGCTGACGCTGGCGCTGGCCCGGGAGATGCTCGCCGCGGCGGGCCGGCCGGACGTCGATCCGGAGGCAGCGCTGGCGAACGGTACGGCGATGGACTCGTGGCGCGCGATGGTGCGCGCGCAGGGCGGCGACCCGGATGCGCCGCTGCCGGCCGCGGCGGAGACGGAGCTGGTACGCGCCGAGCGGGCCGGCGTGGTGTCCACGATGGATGCGTACGGGGTGGGCATCGCGGCGTGGCGGGCGGGCGCCGGGCGGGCCCGCAAGGAGGACCCGGTGTCGGCGGCGGCCGGGGTGTTGCTGCACCGCAAGCCGGGCGAGTGGGTGGAGCGCGGCGACGTGCTGGCCGAGCTGCGCGCCGACGATCCGGCCCGGATCGCGCCCGCGCTGGACGAGTTGCGCGGCGCGATCACGATCGCCGACGAGGCCCCGCCGCGCCGGCCGCTGGTCCTGGATCGCGTCAGCTGACAGTTGACGTCAACGAAAGGTTGACGGTCTACCATGCGTCAACCTATGGTTGACGCATGGCAGACGACTTCGTGTCCCTGGGGGCACTCATCGACCAGGTCAACTCGACCACCGACGACCCCGTCGAGCGACTCGCCAGCGCGGCCCGCCGCGCCGGCGAGCTCAGCGCGCTCGGCGACCAGCTCATCGGCCACTTCGTCGACACCGCACGGGTCTCGGGCGTCTCCTGGGCCCAGATCGGGCAGGCGCTCGGCGGGGTGAGCAAGCAGGCCGCGCAGAAGCGGTTCTCGCCCGACTTCTCGCGCTTCACCGCCCGCGCCAGGCACGTGATGACCGGTGCCGAGGCGATCGCGATCGAGCACCGGCACAGCTACATGGGCACCGAGCATATCCTGCTGGCGCTGTGTGCCGATGCGCAGAGCGTCGCGGCGATCGCGCTCGACGCGGTCGGCGGACCGCTCGCGGAGATCCGGGACGCGGCCACCGCGGCGCTCGGCCCGGCGAGCCCGGTGCAGGGCAAACCGCGGTTCACGCCGAAGGCGATGGCTGCGCTCACCGGCGCGATGAACGAGGCGATCAGCCTGAACCACAACTACATCGGCACCGAGCACCTGCTGCTCGGCCTGCTCGCCGCGGGCTCTGGCGACGACCCGTCGGTGGCGGCCCGGTTGCTCGCCGAGCGCGACATCACCCACCAGGCGGTGCAGGACAACGTCGTCGCGCAGATCGCCGGGATCCTGCGGGAGCGAAACGAGACCCCCTGATGCCGGGTGCCGCCGCGCCGACCTCATAGTCTCGGCACCATGCCTGAACTGATCAGCACACCGACCCAGATCCCGGTGCCCGGCGGCAAGGTGATCAAGGAGTACGTGGGACGCGTCAACAGCGGCACCGAGGCGGTGTCGGTGGCCCACATGATCGCCCCGGCCGGCTGGGACGAGCCGGCGCAGACCCCGGAGTTCGACGAGTACACGGTCGTCCTGCGGGGTCTGCTGCGGGTGGAACACGACGGCGGTGTGATCGAGGTGGCGGCCGGCCAGGCGGTGATCGCGCGCGCCGGCGAGACCATCCGGTACACCACGACCGACGGCGCCGAGTACGTCGCGGTCTGCCTGCCGGCGTTCGCCCCGGACCTGGCCCACCGCGCCTGACCGGGGACAGCGGGCGTCGCGACGTCCACCGATAAGGGCACTCGACGACCCACCCGCGTCATCAAACGCTGCGTGCCGCGTTGATCACCGAGAGGTTGATTTCGGGTCTCGTCGACCCGGCACGACGCAGGAGGTGACGGGGGCGTGGACGGCTCGATCCTGGACCGGATGGCGCTCGCCCCGGACCCGACCGAGGTACGGCGGGGCACGCTCGACGAGCTGAGCCGGCTCGGCGTCCGGCTGCCGCCCCCGCAGTACCCGCTGATCTGGGATCCGGGTGACCGGGTGGCGATCCGGCCGCGGCGCGACCTGGCCTGCCGCGCCGCGATCCTCACCGTGCTGCTGGCGGTGCACGACGGGCTGCCGCGGCGCGGCGCGATGCGCTGGCTGCGGGACGCCCGGCTGCTGGACCGGGTCAGCCGGCGGGAATGGCGGTTCATCGCCGGCCGGGTCGGTGACCCGGCGCTGGTCGACCTGCAACGCGACGCGGCGCACGGGCTGGTCTGGATGCTCGGCCTCGCCGACGACCTGGACCCGCTGCTACCCCGATCCGACCGGCTGGACGTCCTGCTGCCCGACCCGTGGGCCGACCCGGCCGCGTTCGACGGCTGGCTGAACCGGCTGCCCGGGCCGCGGCGCGATCCGGCCGACGCCGCCGCACTGCTCGACCTGTACTGCTGCCTCGACTGGGCCTACCAGGAGGGGGAGCGCCACGGCGACCCGGCGCCCGGGCCGGTACCGCCGGTCGCGATCGGCGCCCGCCGCTGGGCGCTGGAGTGGGCGGTGGTGCTGCGCGGCCCGTACCACGGCGACCCGCCGGACTGGGACGACGTCGACCTGTCGGTCTGACCCGGCCAACCCGCCCGCGCCGACTCCGCATCGGTGCGGGCGGGCCGTCAAGCAGGGCGTGGGAGCCGGCCACGGCCGGCGCCCACGCGCGCTACCGAACCATCCGTGCGCCAGACACCCTCGCCGTAGGCGTAGCAGGTGTAGAAGGTCGTGACCTTTCCGTTGGTCTGGTGGTCGGCCCAGGAACCCATCATCTTCCAGATCACACCGACCTTGGTGCACGCCGGCGATCCGGGTCAGCCGCGACGTGGCCAGGCCGCCACGCGGTAGCCGAAATGTCGCGGCCTGCACCGAGCGACTAGGGTCGGTACATGGCACGACCAGTACCCACCATCGACGAGATTCGGCAGGCACCCAAGGTCCTGCTGCACGACCACCTGGACGGCGGGCTGCGGCCCGCGACCATCATCGAGCTGGCCGGCGAGATCGGCTACACGGACAGCCTGCCCTCGACCGACCCGGACGAGCTGGGCCGCTGGTTCGTGGAGGCGGCGAACTCCGGCTCGCTGGAACGATACCTGGAGACGTTCGACCACACCGTTGCGGTGATGCAGACCGCGGAGGGCCTGCAGCGCGTCGCCGCCGAGTGCGCCGAGGACCTGGCCGCCGATGGCGTGGTGTACGCCGAGGTCAGGTTCGCGCCGGAGCAGCACACCGCCCGCGGGCTGAGCCTGTCCGAGGTGGTGGCGGTCGTCCTGTCCGGCTTCGCGATCGGCAGCCACCGCGCCGCCGAGGCCGGGCACCAGATCCGGGTCGGCACCCTGCTCACCGCGATGCGCCACCAGGCCCGGTCGATGGAGATCGCCGAGCTGGCGGTCGAGTTCCGGGACGAGGGCGTCGTCGGCTTCGACATCGCCGGCGCCGAGGCGGGTTTCCCGCCCACCCGGCACCTGGACGCGTTCGAATACCTGCAGCGGGAGAACTTCCACTTCACCATCCACGCCGGGGAGGCGTTCGGGCTGCCGAGCATCTGGCAGGCGATCCAGTGGTGCGGCGCCGACCGGCTCGGCCACGGCGTGCGAATCGTCGACGACATCGCCCGCACCCCGAACGGGCACCGCATCGGCCGGCTCGCCCAGTACCTGCGGGACAAGCGGATCCCGCTGGAGCTGTGCCCGTCGTCGAACGTGCAGACCGGCGCCGCCGCCTCGATCGCCGAGCATCCCATCGGGCTGCTGCACGACCTGCGGTTCCGGGTCACCGTCAACACCGACAACCGGCTCATGTCCGGTACCAGCATGTCGCGGGAGATGGCGCTGCTCGCCGAGGCGTTCGGGTACGGCTGGAACGACCTGCAGTGGTTCACCGTCAACGCGATGAAGAGCGCGTTCATCGGCTTCGACGAGCGGCTGGCGTTGATCAACGACGTGATCAAGCCGGCGTACGCGAAGCTGATCGGCTGAGGCGATGCGGCTGCTGCGTGCGCTCGGCTGGGTCCTGGTCGTCCTGCTCACCGTGGTCATCGTGGTGCGCTGGGCCGGCTGGGACCGGATCACCCCGTTCGTGCAGGCGATGGTCTTCGTGCCGTACCTGAGCGGGCTCAGCCTGCTCGGCATGCTGATCCTGTTCGCCGGTGGCCGCAAGAAGCTCGGCATCTTCATGGTCCTGGTGACCATCGCGTACGCGGGCGCGCTGCTGCCGCGATGGGCGGTCGGCCCGGTGCCCAAGCCCAAGGGCTACCAGCTGCGGGTGATGACGGTGAACCTGCACGAGGGCGGCGCGGACGCGGCGGGCCTGGTGCGCCGGATCGCCTCGGTCAAGCCCGACCTGCTCGCGGTGCAGGAGCTCACCCCGGCCGCGGTGGGTGCGTTGCGCCGGGCCGGGATCGACAAGTACCTGCCGGGCCAGGTGCTCAAGCCGGCGGACAAGACCACCGGAACCGGGCTGTACTCGGCCGGCAACCTCCGCGCGAGCAGCCTGTCCGGCACCACCTCGACGCTCGCCCGGGCCACCCTGCGGGTCGGCGACACCACCCTGGACATCGTCTCGGTGCACACCCGTACGCCGATGTTGGGGTCCACCGTGGGCGACTGGACCCGCGACCTGTCGGCGCTGCCGCGTACCACCGAGTCGGGCAGCCAGCTGCTGCTCGGCGACTTCAACGCCACCCAGGACAACCAGGCGTTCCGGCAGCTGGAGGACAACGGCTACCACGACGCGGCGATCGGCGTCGGTGCCGGTCTGAAGCCGACGTACGCCGGCTGGCCGGTGCCGCCGACGCCGGTCGACCACGTGCTGCTCGACCGCGGCGTCAAGCCCCGGGGCATCGACACCTACCGGCTGCGCGGCACCAGCCACCGGATCCTCGTCGCCGACCTCGCGGTCGGCTGAACGGCCCCGGCCGGGCGGCGGCACGGAGCCGAAGCGGGCGAGTGGGACGCGCAGGTGCGGGCGCCGACCGGTCGGGTGGATCGCGCAGGTGCGGGCGCCGACCGGCTGGGTGGATCGCGCTGCCCGGCCGGGCCGGTGGGGCTTTCCGGCCGGTGGCTCGACGCTGCCCGGCCAGTGCGGTCAGGCCGGCGTGGTCGGGCCGTTCGGCTCGGTGCTGCTGCGCGGCGGCCCGGACGGCTGCTCGCTCGGCGGCGCGGTGGGATCCTGCGGCGCGACCGGCCGGGACGGCGGCTCGTCGGCCGGCGGCCGGGAGGGCTCGTCGTCCAGCCCGATGCGGATGTTCGGGTCGGTCGGGATGGCGGCCGGCGGCGGGTCGTCCAGACCGATCCGGATGTTCGGGTCGTGCGAGACCTCGACCGGCGCCGCGTCGAGCGCGTCGCGCACCACGTGCAGGGCGCTCTCCGGCAGCTCGGACTGCATGATCGTGGCGCCCGGGAAGCGCTCCAGCTCGCTCTGCAGCGCCGCCGTCGACACGTTGCTGACCAGCAACGCCAGCGCCGTGGTGCCCGGCCGGACGGTCTCCCGCAGCTGCTTGACCTCGTGATCCTTGATGCCGGTGTCGATCAGCTTGCCGAGCAGCGCGCCGCCACCGCCGGCGGCGGCACCGCCGACCAGCGCGCCGATCGGGCCGCCGAGCAACGTACCGATCAGCACGCCCCACATGGCGCCGCCGAGCGCGCCGCGGCCCGGGGTGAGGTCGGTCGTCTCCCGCACCATCGACCGGCCGTCGGTGCCGCGGCTGACGAACACGGCGTCGTGCAGGGTCAGCTGACCCTCCTTCACCAGCCGCGTCGCGGCCAGCAGGAACTCCTGAGCGCGCATCGCGTCGTCGAAGTCGATGACGACCAACTTGCGGGCATCCTGTTCGGCCACTGACCCCTCCCGGCATCCGGCTTCTGGGCCAAGCCTAACGGCTCGGCGGCGTCGTGGCCGTACGGTCGTTCTTCACGCCCGGCGGCCACGTCCGGTTGCGGACAGTGGCGCGGCACTCATTGCCCGTACCTGCGTGTCTTCGCAGGTCATGAGCGTGTTGAACTGATCGGGTCCGGCCTTGGGGGAGGCGGACGAGATTCCGAGGTGGGGGAAATGCGTACCACTGTGTTCACCGTGCTGTTTGCCGTGCTGTCGATCCTCGTCCTGGTGAAGGCGATCCGCGCCATCCGCCGCGACGGCTCCTGATCCGCCGCTGCGGCCGGTTCGCCGCGTCGTCCCGGCCAGCGGCACCGCCCGACCCATCGACGTGCCGGTCGCACGATCGGCTACTAGGGTCGGTCGGGAGATCGGTGTCCCGCCCGGGCACCGGCGTCAGCCGACGGTCGGGGAGGCAGCAGGTGACCGAGCAGGTCGTAGGGGCGGCGGAGGAACTGCGCGGGTACGACCCGCGGACCGGTGCGGAGGTGGGGTCGCCGGTGCCGGCGACCGACCCGGCGACCCTCGATGCGGTCGCGCGGGCGGCGGCCGAGGCGGCGGGACCGCTGGCCGCGCTCGGGCTGCCGGAACGCGCCGGGTTGCTGCGCGCGGTCGCGACGGCGCTGCGCGAGCACGACGCCGAGCTGATCGCGTTGGCCGACGCGGAGACCGCGCTCGGTTCGCCGCGGCTGCCGGGCGAGCTCGCCCGGACCGCGGCGCAGTTGGAGCTGTTCGCCGACGCGGTCGAGGAGGGCTCGTTCTGCGAGGCGACGGTCGACCTGCCGGACCCGGGCGCGACGCCGCCGCGGCCCGACCTGCGCCGGTTGCTGCTGCCGCTCGGACCGGTCGCGGTGTTCGCGGCGAGCAACTTCCCGTTCGCGTTCTCGGTGGCCGGCGGCGACACCGCCTCGGCGCTCGCGGCGGGCTGCCCGGTGGTGCTGAAGGCGCACCCGAGCCACCCGGTCACCTCGGTGCGTACCGGTGAGGTCGTCGCCGCGGCGCTCGCGGCGGCCGGAGCGCCTGCCGGTACCTTCGCCGTCGTGCACGGGGAGCAGGCCGGCCGCGACCTGGTCACGCACCCGGCGATCACCGCGGTCGGTTTCACCGGTTCGCTCGGCGGCGGCCGGGCGCTGTTCGACCTGGCGTCCTCGCGACCGGACCCGATCCCGTTCTACGGCGAGCTGGGGTCGCTGAACCCGGCGGTGGCCACCCCGGCCGCGGTCGCGGTGCGCGGGGCCGAGATCGCCAAGGGCTTCGTCGGGTCGTACACGATGGGCAGCGGCCAGTTCTGCACCAAGCCGGGGGTGCTGTTCCTGCCCACCGGGCACGCGCTGGCCGAGGCGCTGGTGCAGGCGAGCCGGGCGGCCACCGTCGCGCCGCTGCTCAACGCGCGGATCCGGGCCGGGTACGACGCGGGCGTGCGCGAGCTCGCCGCGGTGCCGGGCGTCCGGCCGCTGCTGGCACCGTCCACCGTGGACGGGCCGGGGTTCGGGGCGAACCCGGCGCTGCTCGCGGTCGACGTACCGACGCTGGTCGGGCACGCCGACGAGTTGCTGCGGGAGTGCTTCGGCCCGGTGTCGCTGATCGTCGAGTACGCGGATGCCGACGAGTTGCTGCGCGCGATCGAGCTGCTGCCGGGCAGCCTCACCGGCACCATCCAGGGCGAGGAGAGCGAGCCGGAGCTGCCGGCCGCGCTGCTGGAGGCGTTCACCGAGCGGGCCGGCCGGGTGCTGTGGAACGGCTGGCCGACCGGCGTGGCGGTGTCCTGGGCACAGCACCACGGCGGCCCCTGGCCGGCGACCACCGCGCCGCTGTTCACCTCGGTCGGCGTCACCGCGATCCGCCGGTTCCTGCGCCCGGTGGCGTACCAGGACGTGCCGGATTCGCTGCTGCCCGCCGCGCTGCAGGACGCGAACCCGCTCGGTCTGCCGCGCCGGGTCAACGGCGTCCCCACCGACGCCCCGGTCACCCGCCCTGACCGCGCTCCCGCGCCGATCGAGGCCGGCCCTCCGACGCGGGCCGCGACCGGTACGAATCCCTTGATCAACGCGGGGACGGGCGGCGAGGGGTGAGCGACGGCGCATTGCCTTCGGTCGACGGGGCTGGCAAGCTCGCGATCGCAAGATCAGCGACAACCCTGGTCGTCAGCGGGACGGCAGGGGTGGCAAGGGAGCAGCGGTGGCAACCGACGAGCAGGTCATCTACGACCCGCAGACCTACCAGACCGGCATGCCGTACGAGCAGCTGACCCGGCTGCGCGAGGCGGCGCCGGTGTCCTGGGTGCCGGAACGGTCGGTCGACGGCGTCGACCACGGCCCGGGGTACTGGGCGGTCTGGCGGCACGCCGAGGTCAAGTACGCGCTGAAGCGGCCGCAGCTGTTCTCCTCCGAACTGGGCGCCACCCAGATCCGCGACCCCGCGACGCCGGAGGACCTGGCGTACGTGCGCAAGTCGATGCTGAACATGGACCCGCCGGAGCACTCCCGGCTGCGCCGGATCGTGAGCCGCTCGTTCACCCCGCGGGCGGTCGACCGGCTGCGGGAGCGCATCGTGGAGCGGGCCCGGCTGATCGTCGACGAGATGATCGACGGCGCCACCGACCGCACCGCCGACTTCGCCAAGGTCGCCGCCGACCTGCCGGTGTGGACGCTGGCCGACGTGCTCGGCGTGCCGCAGACCGACCGGTACCTGATGTTCGACTGGGCCAGCCGGGTGATCGGCTTCCAGGATCCGGAGTACGCGGCGATCTCGCTCACCGACGCCACCGGCACCACCCCGATGGCCAAGGCGGCGCTCGCGGTGCGGCCGAGCCCCGGCCCGGACGGCACCATGCCCGACCCGCGCACCCGTGGCGGCATCCCCGACCTGTACGCGTACGCGCACGAGCTGGCGGCCGAGAAGCGCCGCGCGCCGGGCGAGGACATCATGTCCCTGATGCTGTCCCAGGTGGACGGCGACGGGCTGTCCACCGACGAGTTCGAGAACATGTTCTGGCTGTTCGCGGTGGCCGGCAACGAGACGCTGCGCAACGGCATCCCGGGCGGCATGTACGCGCTGCTGCACCACCCGGAGCAGTGGCAGCGGCTGGCCGCCGACCGGTCGCTGCTACCCGGCGCCGCCGACGAGATGCTGCGCTGGTGGACTCCGGTGATCCACTTCCGCCGGACCGCCACCGAGGACACCGAACTGGCCGGCCAGCGCATCGCCGTCGGCGACAAGGTGGTCGTCTACTTCGCCTCGGCGAACCGGGACCCGCGGGTGTTCGACGATCCGGACACGTTCGACGTGACCCGGTCGGCCGGCGATCACCTGTCGTTCGGGCACGGCCCGCACTACTGCCTGGGCTCGATGCTGGGCAAGGCGCAGCTCGTGGCGATGTTCGACGCGCTGCTGGACCGGCTGGTCGAGGTCCGCGCCGCCGGCGAGCCGCAGCGGCTGCGCTCCAACTTCCAGCACGGCATCAAGCACCTGCCGGTCAGCTGGACCCTGCGCTGAGCGGGGCCGGGAACCGTTGCCCGGCAACGGCTCCCGGCCCGGACGTACTACCCGAAGGCTCCCGCCCCCGGGTTCGCTACTCGGACGCCTTCGCCGTCGGCGTCACCAGACGCTTCAAGGACGCCGCGATGGCGCCGACGATGCCGCGCGGCAGCAGCCGCAGTACCAGGATCAACGCCAGGCCGTAGGCGATGATCTCGACCTGGCCGCCGGCGTGGCTGGACACCGCCGGCAGCCACTCCTTGGCGAACCGGGCGAGCGAGACGACCACGAACGCGCCGACCGTCGCCCCGTACACGCTGCGCCGGCCGCCGACGGTGGCGATGATCAGCAGCTGCAGCGACAGGTTCAGGTCCAGCGTGTTCACGTCGACGAAGCTGGACCACAGCGCGTAGAGCGAGCCGGCCAGCGCGCTGACCACCGCGGCCAGCACGAACGCGAACCGCTTCTGCGGCGCCGGGTCCACGCCGGCCGACTGCGCCGCGATCGGCGAGTCGGAGATCGCCAGCAGGGTGGTACCCAGCTGCGAGCGGCAGACCCGCTGCACCACCAGGCTCGCCACCACCAGGACCCCGGCCGCGAGGTAGAAGAAGCTCACGTCGTCGGAGAACTCCAGCCCGCCCAGCGACAGCGCGGGCAGCCCGGAGATCCCCTCGGCGCCGCCGGTCAGGTCGAACTGCTTGACCACGACGGCGAGCACCAGGCCGACCGCGATCGTGGCGAGGGTCAGGTAGTGGCCCGCGGCCCGGAACAGCGCCAGCCCCAGCAACCAGGCCAGCAGCCCGGCCGCGATCATGCCGACCAGGATGCCCAGCAACGGACTCTGGTGGTAGTGGACGGTCATGATCGCCGTCGCGTAGGCGCCGGTGCCGTAGAAGGCCGCCTGCCCGAGCGAGACCTGCCCGGCGTACCCGGTCAGCGGCACCAGCCCCAGCGACGCGGTGGCGAGCAGCACCAGCAGCACGCCGTCCGACATCGTGTACGGGGCGACCCGGGTGAACACGAACGGGATCAGCAGCAGCGCGACCAGCAGCAGCACGGCCGGCAGGCCCACCCGGACCAGCGGTCGCAGCACCCGGTGGGCATCCACCCGGCCGAGCAGGCCGCTCGGTGCCTCGGCCGGGGCGGTGTCGGTCGCGGCCATCAGACGCGTTCTCCCGTGACTCGGCGCAGCAGCCCGGTCGGCCGGGCGATCAGCGCCACCAGCAGTACCGCATAGGCGATGCCGTCGGCGAACCCGGACTGGGACGACGGCAGGTACCCGCTCGCCAGCGCCTCGACGACGCCGACGGCGAGGCCACCGGCGACCGCGCCGGCCGGCCGGTCCAGCCCGCCGATCACCGCGGCGGCGAAGCCCTTCAACCCCAGCCCGATGCCGACGCTGGCGTCCGGCGACTGCAGCGGGGCCAGCACGATGCCGCCGATCGCACCGAGCGCCGCCGAGGCGAGGAACACCAGCAGCGACATCCGGCTCGGCGAGATGCCGGACAGCCGGGCGGCGTCCGGATCCATCGCGGTGGCCCGCATCGCCCACCCGGTGCGGGTGTGCGTGAGCACCAGCCAGACCGCGAGCATCACCAGCGCCGCGATGCCCACCACCCAGACGTACTGGCGGTCCATCGAGGCCCCGCCGAACCGCAGCGCCTCGCCGCCGGTGAACGGCCGGGCGAACTTCGGCTCGGTACCGATCGTCACGAACGCGATGCCCTCGATGACGATCGAGGCGCCGATGGTCAGCATGATCGCCTGGTCGGTACGGCCGGCCGCCTGTCGCGGCAGCACCAGCCGCTCCAGGGCCAGCCCGACCAGTACGGTGACGGCCAGCGCGGCGAGCGCCGCGAGCACCATCGGTACCTGGTGCTCCTCCAGGACCGCGAACAGCAGCCCGGCGAGCATCACGAACTGACCCTGGGCAAAGTTGATCACCCCGGTGACCTGGGCGATCAGGGCGATGCCCAGGCCCACCAGGGCGTATGCGGACCCGGTCGTGAGACCGGTGACCACGTACTGCAGCAGTTCGCTCATCAGCCGAGATCGCTGAGAGACCACGTCCCGTTCTTCACCTGAAGGACGGTCAACGAGGACTCACTGACCCCGCCGTGGTTGGTCGAGCTGAACTGGTACGTGCCGAACGCGCCGTCGTAGCTCAGGTTCTCCAGTGACTTCTGGATGTCCTGCGGGTCGGCCGAGCCGCCCTTCTTGATGGCGGCGACGATCAGGTTCAGCGCGTCGGCGGCCATCGGCGCGAAGCCGGAGAAGCCACCGTACTTGGCCGAGTACTCGGTGAAGAAGTTCTTCTCGGTCTGCGCGGCCGGGGTGGTCGCGGTGATCTCGTTACCGGCCAGCACCCGGGAGTGCACCATGTACGAGCCCTCGGACGCCGCACCGGCGCCCTTGACGAACAGCTCCGAGCCGGCGCCGGTGTCGTAGTAGACGTGGTCACCGGGGAACTTCTTCTGCCGCAGCGCCTTCGCGGCCAGGCCGGACTGCGGCGGGATCGCCCACACCACGACGGCGTCCGGCTTCGCGGCGGTCACCTTCGTCGCCTGGACGCTGAGGTCCTTGACCGAGTCGGAGAACTTCTGGTGCGCGACCAGGTCGATCTTGCCGGCCTTGTCGAGCGCCTGCCATTCCTTCAGCCCGGCCTCGCCGTACGGGTTGTCCACCGACAGCACGGCGATCTTCTTGATCTTCTTCTTGGCGAACGCCTTCATCATGACGTTGCCGATGATGTCGGTGTTGCCCGGCGTCTTGAAGACGTACTTCTGGACCGGGTTGACGATCGCGCCCGAGGATCCCATCGAGATCATCGGGATCTTGGCCTTCTCCACCACCGGGATGACCGGCATGGTGGTGGGCGATGCGCCAGCGCCGACGATCGCTGCCACGTGGTCGTTGTTGATCAGCGCCTTCGCCACGGTCACCGACTCGTCCGGCGTCGACTTGTTGTCCCGGATGATCAGCTTGATCTTCTTGGTCTTGCCGCCGACCTTGATTCCGGTCTTGTTGATGTCGGCCTGGACCATCTTGAGCGCCCGCTGGTACGCCTCGCCCTGAACCGCGGCGGGGCCGGACAGTTCGAGGTCGGCCCCGATGACGATCTGCGAGCTGTCGTCACCGCCGGAACTCTGCTCCTTGGCACATCCGGTGCCGACGGAGAGTGTCACCACTGCGGCAAGACCAGCCGCTACCCAGTGTCGCGTGGACACCTGCTCGCCCCCTGCTCAGTTCGTGGGATCGAACGGGTGGGCCGAGACGGCACAACCCGTCGCGCCACCGCTCAGCCGGACCACAACGTGCGTGGCCGCCGCGGGTCGGGCGGGTCGACGTGCGAACGACTACCGCAGTGCAGCGCAGCGATGATCTTCATGATCTTCGTGCCGGGCGTCAAGCGGTGGACCTGCGCGGATGTCGGATTGATACTCAACCGCAAGACAGCTCACGCAAGCCAACGCGGAGATGACCGTACGCCACGACATAGGTGGAGATCGATGCGTGGTGATGTACGTCGCGGCGCCGGCCACCGCGTGTGTCGAGTCAACCACCCATCGTCGATCCGGTACGCCGATCGGGTGACCGTGGCGGTCGGAACCGGGGCCCGGCCGGTACGGAGGGTCAGGGCACGGTATTCAGGACAGCGCGGTCTGCCGGGCGGTCGCCGGCCGAGCCGCTGCGATGATCGTCCGGCGCACGGCGGTGGCCGACGCCGGCCGGCACCCCAGCGCGGCCTGCCGGGCCAGCACCCGGGCCTCGTCGCGGTAGAGCCGTACCCCGCGGCGCACCAGCACCCGCGGCGGCTTGCGGTGCTCGCGCAGGTCACGGGCCAGCCGCCGGCAGAAGGTGACGGCGCGCGGCCGGCGCAGCGCGTACGCGGCGGCGAGCACGCCGCGGTCCCGGCACGCGGCGGCGATCTCGGCGGCAAAGATGCCCTCGGCCACGAACACCCGGGCGCCGCGCAGCTCGAGCCGCTCGTACCCGGTGCACCGGTCCACGCTGATGTCGTAGTGCGGTACCTCCACCGAACCGGTCCGGGCCAGCAGCTCGATCGCGGCGACCGCGGCGGTGGCGTCCCAGCTGACCGGCGACTCCCAGTCGACCGGCGCCGGGTGCGGGCCGGTCGCCGGCCCGTCACCGACGCGGGCAGCCGCGGGTCGTCGCCGTTGAGGTAGAAGTCGTCCAGCGGGAGCACCGGCACGCCGCACCGGCGCGCCACGTACGACTTTCCGGAGCCGGACGGCCCGGCCAGCAGCACGACCCGGGCGATACCTCCGTCGGCGTGCATCGCCCCTCCGTTCGGCTCCGTCGACAGGTCTCGAGCAGGGTACCGGTGCGGCCGCGCCGCGGCGGCGGCACCGATCGCCACCCGCGGCCGAGAAAGCACCGCTGACCTGCTGTTTCGTTCCGCGCCTGGGGTTGCGCAGGGTGGCCGGAAACACGGTCGGCGCGCAGTGCACGGCCCCGGGGAGCCTCGCCCCGGGGCCGCCTCGAGCGCCTGTCGCCGCGGTCGCGTCAGTTGCTCAGGTGCCACTCGCCGTTCTTGACCTCCAGTACGGCCAGCGCCGACTCCTGCAGCCCGGAGTGCTGCTTCGCCGAGTTCTGGATCCGGCCGGAGAGCCCGTCGATGCCCATCGACTCCAGCGCGTTGCGCAGCTTGGTGTGGTCGGTGCCCTGGGTGTTCTCGATCGCCTGCTTGATCATCCGCAGCGCGTCGGCCGCGAACGAGGCGAAGCCGGAGTAGTTCCCGTACTTCGAGGAGTACTCCTTGAACCACTGCTTCTGGTCGGCGACCTGCGGCGTGGTGGAGGTGACGTCGTTGATCGCGAGCGTCTGCGGGAACACCATGTGGGTGCCCTCGGCGGCGCTCTGCGCGCCCTTGACGAACAGCTCGGCGCCGGCGCCGGCGTCCATGTAGACCTTGTCGCCCTTGATCCCGGCGTCCTCGAGGTTCTTCGCGGCGATACCGGCGGCCGGCATGACCGCCCACATCACGACCGCGTCCGGGTGCGCGTTCTTGATCTTCGTGGCCTGCGCGCTCATGTCCTTGTCGTCCTGGCCGAACGACTGGCTGTCGACGACCTTGATGCCGTTCTTCTTCGCCAGCTCGGTCACCGACTTGCGGCCGTCCTGCCCGTACGGGTTGGACACGTTGAGCAGCGCGATCGACTTGACGTGCTTCTGCTTCAACGACTTCATCAGCACGTCGGCGTCCTGCGCCGGGTTCGGCGAGATCTTGAACGTGTACTGCCGCTGCGCCACCGGTTCGGTCACCGCACTGGCCGAGGACAGCGCGATCATCGGTACCTTGGCCTTCTCGACGATGCTCGTCACCGGAATGGTGCAGGCCGAGCAGCCACCGCCGATCAGCGCCGTCACGTGCTCGTTCTTGATGAAGTCGTTGACGTTGGTGGTGTTCTTGGCCGGATCGGTGCCGTTGTCCTTGATGATCAGCTTGAGCTTGCGGCCGTTCAGGACACCCTTCTTGTTGATGTCCGCGACCTCGAGTTGCAGCGCCTTCTTGTAGACCGTGCCGATGCTCTGGGTGGGACCGGACAGCTCGAGGCTGGCTCCGATCTTGATGTCACCCTTGCTGTCCGACGCGCTCGACTCGTCGGCCGCGCAGCCGCTGAGCCCGACCGCAGCGGCCGCCAGCGCGGCACAGCTGAGGGCCGCGGCAGTACGCCGTAGCTGAAACACGTGTGCTCCTCCTCGGTGTGTCCGGTTCGGCCGGGAGGTGGGACGTCAGTCCACCGCGGTTGCCTCCCGGCCGCGTACCGCCCGGGCGAGCCGCCCGGCCAGTCCGATCAACCCGCCGCCCACACCCCGGGGCAGGAACAGCAGGATGACGATCAGCGCGATCCCGTACACGACGATCTCGTAGTTGCCGGTCGCCTGCGGAATCACCTTGGGGATCAGGGTTTTGGACGCCTCCGAGAACGTGATGACCACGAAGGCGCCCACCGGGGCACCCCAGACCAGCCGCTGCCCGCCGATGGTGGCGATGATCAGCAGCTGGACCGAGCTGAGAATGCCGGCCTGGCCGGGGTCCATGTACGTCGACCAGTGCGCGTACAGGCTGCCGGCGAGCGCGGACAGCGCCGCGGCCAGCGTGAACGCGTTGCGGCGCAGGCCGGCGATGGACACCCCCGCCGCGGCCGTCGCGACGGGGCTGTCGCCGAGCGCGGTCAGCGCCTTGCCGACCGGCGAGCGAAGCAGCGCGTCCACCACGATCACCGCGAACAGCAGCACCAGCGCGACCAGGTAGTACATGTCGACGTCGCCGGAGATGGTGAAGCCGAACGGCGCCAACGCCGGGATGCCGGGGATGCCGTCCGCGGCGCCGGTCAGCGGCAGCTGGTTCGCCAGGTAGCTGACCAGCAGCCCGAACGACAGCGTGGCGAGCACCAGGTACTGCCCCTGGGCCCGGAAGATGAACGTGCCGACGAGGTAGGCGACCGCGGCGGACAGCGCCATCCCGGCGACCATCGCGAGCAACGCGTTGGTGTGCCAACGGGTGGTCAGCAGCGCCGAGGTGTACCCGCTGATCGCGAAGAACGCCGCCTGCCCCAGCGAGATCTGCCCGGCGTGCCCGGTCAGCGGGATCAGCCCGAGCGCGGCGATCGCCTGGATCGCCATCAGCACGCCGACCGACATGGTGTAGAAGGGCACCCGGGTGAACACCGCCGGCACCAGCGCCAGCACCCCGAGGAAGATCGCGTACCGCAGCCAGCGGGACCGCAGCACCGCGGCGAGCACGTCGGTCATCCTGACTCCTCCGCGGCGGCGAGTGCGTCGTCGCTCATACCCGCACCACCGAGGCCCGGTGCAGCAGCCCGGTGGGCCGGATCAGCAGCACCAGCAGCAGCAACCCGAACGTCAGCGTGTTCTTGTAGTCGCTGCTGATGTACCCGGTCGCGTACGCCTCGACCAGGCCCACCAGCAGCCCGCCGAACACCGCGCCGACCGGGGACGACAGCCCGCCGATCACCGCCGCGGTGAACGCCTTGAGCCCGAACGGGATGCCGACCGAGGCGTCCGGCGGCTGCAGCGGCGTCAACACGATGCCGCCGATCGCACCGAGCGCCGCCGCCAGGGTGAACGCCAGCAGGCTCATCCGGGCCGGCGAGATGCCCATCAGCCGGGCCGCGTCGGTGTCCATCGCGGTGGCCCGCATCGCCGTACCGGGCAGCGTGCGGGTCAGGAACAGCCACATCAACACGACCGCGACCACGGTCGCGAGCGCGCACCACAGGTACTGCCGGGGCAGCCGTGCGCCGCCGAACGAGATCGGGCCACCCCCGGTGAACGCCTTCGCGAAGTGCGAGTCGGCGCCGAACACCAGCAGCGCGAGACCCTCCAGGGTGATCGAGGCGCCGATGGTGAGGATGACCAACCGTTCCCGGTTGGCGCGCCGGGCCGGCCGGATCACCAGCAGGTTGAGCAGCGCGCCGACCACGGTGGTGATCAGCAGCGCGAGCAGCGCGGCGACCGGCTCCGGCAGGCCGGCCCCGGCGAAGCTGGCGAACGTCAGCCCGCCGATCATCACGAAATCGCCCTGCGCGAAGTTGATCACGCCAGTGACCTGGAAGACCATCGCGACGCCGAGGCCGACCAGGGCGTAGGTGGTGCCGGTGCCCAGCCCGGTCAGGGTGAAGGTCAGAAACTCCGACATGCGCCGCTACCGCGCCGCTCTGCAGCTGTTCACTGGGCCGGCTGCCCCAGGTACGCCTGGTGCACCCGCGGGTCGTCGCGCAGCGCGTCGACCGAACCGGCGGTCACCACCGTGCCGCGGTCCAGCAGGTAGCCGCGCTGCGCCACGTGGAAGGCGACCTGCGCGTTCTGCTCGACCAGCGCCAGCGTGGTGTCCCGGCCGGCCAGCTCGACCAGAGCGTCGGCCACCTCCCGTACCGCGAGCGGGGCGAGCCCCAGTGACGGCTCGTCCAGCAGCAGCAGTCTGGGCCGGCTCATCAGCGCCCGGCCGATCGCGAGCATCTGCTGCTCGCCGCCGGACATGGTGCCGGCCGGCTGCCGCCGGCGGTCCTTCAACTTCGGGAACAGCTCGTACACGGTGGCGAGCCCCTCGCCGGTCGACGACCGGGCCCGCGAGTACGCCCCGAGGTGCAGGTTCTCCTCGACGGTGAGGCCGGCGAACACCCGCCGACCCTCCGGTACCAGGGCGAGCCCGGCTCGGGTGCGCCGCTCGGCCGACCAGCGGGTGATGTCCTCGCCGGCGAACTGGACCCGGCCGCGCCACGACTTCAGCAGCCCCGCGATCGTGCCCAGCAGGGTGGTCTTGCCGGCGCCGTTGGCGCCGATCAGCGTCACCGCCTCGCCGGCGCGCACCTCGATGTCGATGCCGTGCAGCGCCTCGATCCGGTCGTACCCGGCGACCAGTCCGGTCACCGACAGCACCAGCTCGCCGTCCCCGGCGCCGCTCGGCGTCTTCTCCTCCGTGGCCTGCTCGCTCATGTCCACTCCTCACCGAGGTAGGCGGCCCGGACGGCGGGGTCGGCGGACACCTCGTCCGGCGTCCCGTCGGCGAGCAGCCGGCCGTGGTCGAGCACCAGGACCCGCTTGGACACCGACAGCACGCTGGCCACGTCGTGTTCGACCAGCAGCACCGTGATGCCCTCGGTGGACACCTTGGTGAACAGTTCGGTGAGGTCGACGCTCTCCGAGGCGGACAGCCCGGCGAGCGGCTCGTCCAGCAGGATCAGTTCGGGGTCGCCGGCCAGCGCGCGGGCGATCTCGACCCGCCGCTGCAGCCCGTACGGCAGCGAGCCGGCCGGCTGCTTCGCGTACTCGGCGATGCCGACCCGGTCGAGCAGGTCGAGTGCCCGGGCCCGTTCGGCCTGGACCTTCCGGTGCGCCTGCGGCAGCAGCACCATGTCGCCGACCGCGGTCGCCCAGCCGCGGGCGACCCGCGGCAGCAGCACGTTGTCCAGCACCGACAGCGAACCGAAGACCTGCAGGTTCTGGAAGGTGCGGGTGATGCCGAGCCGCGCGATCTGGTGCGGCTTGCGGCTGGTCAGGTCACGCCCTTGCAACGAAATCTTGCCGGTGGTGAGCCGGACCGCGCCGGACAGCACGTTCAGCAGGGTGGTCTTCCCGGCGCCGTTCGGTCCGATCAGACCGACGACACCGCCGTCCTCGTGGTGAAAGGACAGGTCGTCGATGGCCGCGACGCCCCCGTACCGCACGGTTGCCGAGGAGACCTTCAGGGCGCAGCTCATCGGATCGACGGCCCATGTAAAGCTGACATTTTTCCCTTACCAACGCTCGATCCACACGGCACTTCCTGGCCGTTCTGTCGCGGGTCATTCTCGCGCCGTGGAGCAACGGGAGGAATGGTGGCCGGGCAGCTGGCTTGTGCCGGACCGCGGCGATATCTTCGTAGCTTGACCCTTACACGTCAAGGGGACACGAACCCGCCGCTGTCAGATTGATACGGATCGATGACATGATGTCGGCAGCGACCGGTTCCGGGCCCCGTGACCAGGCCGGATGGACCGCACAGTTAGTAGTGGTTTCAACACTCTCCGGACGGACGGGATGTCACCCGGCCGGCCGGTGTGCGGTGTCCCACTTGCCGTACCCTGCTCGGGGTTTCTCTTTCTGATCGAGCGTGGTGGAATCCCCGGGGGCTCGGTGTGGTGGCCCGGCCCGACAAGCACAAGCAGTCACGCAGTCTTGGAAGGCGGCAGCAAGTGAGCAAGCGGACCGCGGCGACCCAGGCAGGACGCCAACGCCGGCGGCGCCCGATTCCGCGGCTGAGCGACGTCCGCATCCAGTCGAAGCTGGGCCTGATCCTGGTCGTCCCGGTGCTCGCGGTGGTCGCGCTGGCCGGAATCGAGCTCGCCAATGCCGGTAAGACGCTGTCCGAGGCAAACAAGGTGGACTCGACTCTGCTGTTGAGCACCCGCGCCGGCGGCCTGATCGAGCAGCTGCAGAACGAGCGGCTGGACGCGGCCGAGACGATGATGGCCAAGGGGCGTTCGGGCCACTCCGGCCTGACCGACCAGTTCAAGAAGCAGTCCTCCGCCACGGACGAGGCGATCGGCCAGTACCAGAGCGAGCGGGACAAGATCGCCGGCTCCTCCGAGGACCTCCCCAACCTGCCGGTCATCGACGACCAGCTCGACGCGCTGACCAAGACCGGCCGCAGCGAGGTGCTCTCCTCGTCCAGTGACGCCACCGTCGCGTCCGTGACGTTCCGGTACCAGGTGCTGATCTCCGAGCTGCTTGACCTGCGCGACTCGATGACGCACCTGACCAACGACCGCAGCCTGTCCAGCCAGCTCACCGCGAACGCGGCGCTCTCCGACGCCAAGGAGTCCGCGGCACAGGAGCAGCTGGCGCTGCTGCGGGTCATCAACGATCCGAACGGGTTCGACGCAACCAGCTTCGAGACGTTCCTCGGCACCCTGACCGACCAGCAGAGCGCGTACGACTCGTTCAACCGGACCGCCTCCGACGACCAGCGGCAGGTGCTGGAGGACGACGTCAACGGCCTGAAGGTGCAGGACTCCACCCGGCTGGAGACCGATGCCCGTACCGTCGGGCTCGGTACCCCGCTCGGCATCAAGGCCAGCGACTGGAACTCCGCGATGTCGAAGCGGATCAAGGCGATCCGCTCGGTGGAGGAGACGCTCGACGCCGTTGCGGCCGGGCACGCCCGTGAGACGGTCAAGTCGGTGGGCCAGCAGGTGATCGCGGAGGCCGGCGCCGGCCTGGTCGTGCTGGTGATCGCCATCCTGCTGGCACTGCTGGTCGCCCGGGCGATGGCCCGGTCGCTGCGCCGGCTGCGGGAGGGCGCGCTGCAGGTGGCGTACGAGGGCCTGCCGCAGGCGGTCGGTCAGCTGGAGACGGCCGAGTCGATCGGCGGCATGAGCCCGGAGGAGATCGCCGGACAGGTCCGCGACCCGATCCAGGTGCGCGGCCGGGACGAGATCGGCCAGGTCTCCGAGGCGTTCAACGTGGTCCACCGGGAGGCGGTCCGGGTGGCCGCCGCCCAGGCCGTGCTGCGCGCCAGCGTCTCCACCATGTTCATCAACCTCGCCCGCCGGTCCCAGCTGCTGGCCGACCGGCTGATCGGCCACCTCGACCGGTTGGAGCAGGGTGAGGAGGACCCGGACCGGTTGGCGCAGCTGTTCCAGCTCGACCACCTGGCCACCCGGATGCGCCGGAACGACGAGAACCTGCTGGTCCTCGCCGGCGCCGACTCCACCCGTGCGCGCCGCGAGGCGGCGCCGCTGGGTGACGTGCTGCGGGCCGCTCAGTCCGAGGTCGAGCAGTACACCCGGATCGAGTTCGGTGTGGTCGACCGTGACGTCGAGGTCGAGGCGACCGCCGTCAACGACGTGGTGCACCTGGTCGCCGAGCTGCTCGACAACGCGACCGCGTTCTCCTCGCCGGACACCGCCGTCGTGGTGGACGCCCGCCGGGTCGGTGACCGGGCGATCGTGCAGATCGAGGACCGCGGCATCGGCATGTCGGGTGACGTGCTGGCCGAGGTGAACGAGCGGCTGGCCAATCCGCCGCTGGTCGACGTCGCGGTGTCCCGGATGATGGGTCTGGTCGTGGTCGGCCGGCTGGCGTCCCGGCTCGGCATCAAGATCGAGCTGCGGCCGGCGCCCGAACGCGGCACGGTCGCCGACGTGGTGCTGCCGGCCGCCGTGCTGGTACCGACCGAGCGGCCGGGCGTCCGTCCGGGGGAGCTGCCGACCCAGGGCGGCCCGCTGGCGCTGGAGACCGGTCCCGGCCGCGCCACCCGGGACTCGTCCCGCCCGGTCGTGCCCGAGCCGGCCGACCCGATGCCGGGCATCCCGTTCCAGCCGCCGGCGCGAGACAGCCTGGCCGACGCGGCCAACGGGCACCGGCTCAACAACGGGTCGAGCGCGCTGCCCCGGCGTCAGCCGGGCCAGGCGGACGAGCCGACGACCGCCGACCCGACGCCGACCCGCGGTGCGGACGAGCCGATCCGGCGCAGCCTGTTCGATCCGCCGGCCCGCAAGCTCGCCCAGGAGCAGACCGGCAGCTTCGACGCGCCGCCGCCGGCCGCCTACCCGCAGCCCGAGCCGACCGCGTTCGAGCAGACCTCGTACCGGCAGCCCGAGCCGCAGTCGTTCGAGCAGCAGCCGGAGCCCGGCCCGTACCAGCGGGCGACGGGCGCGGAGCCGGACCGGACCGCGTCGTTGCGGCGGGACGACAGCAGGCTGCCCGCCTCGGCGGCGGACGACACCGTCACCTTCGACCGGATCCCGGCCGAGCCGCCGCGCCGGTCGCTGGACGACTCGGTCCGGCGCGCCCCGCAGCGGCCGGTGTCCGACCCCGAGCCGGCCGGTGAGTCGATCGCCGGCACCCTCGGCGGGCACGACCCGTGGGCGGAGCCGCCGGCCCGCCCGATGGCCGACGACCTGACGGTGGAGACACCGCAGCTGCCCGGCCGGGACGTCTGGTCCCCGGCCGAGCCGGCTCCGATCGAGCCGGCCACGGCGGCCCAGCAGCGCCGGTACGACGGCCGCTCGAACGAGGAGATCTCGGCGCACCGCGGGCTAGACTCGGCCACACCGGAACCCGAGCACGGTTCCGGGTCAGGTCGTGGCGAGATCATCCCGAGGAATGTCGACGACACGATGGAGTTGCCCATCTTCCGCGAGGTCGAGTCGGCCTGGTTCCGGACCAGCCCGTCCCGGCCCCGGACCGCGCCGGCGGTCGGCGCGCCACCCGCGCCGGTGGCGTCCGCTGCCCGGCCGGCGGGGATGACGGCGACCCGGGCACAGGAGGCGCCGGTGCGTGCGGCCGAGCCGAAGAAGCGGCCCACCGTGCTGCCCACTCGGGTGCCGTCCGGCAGCGAGTCGCCGCGAAGCCAGCCGGTGAGCCGGCCTGCCGAGCCGGCGCGCCGCCCGGCCGAGCCCGCCCCGACGAGGTCGGCCACCCCGCCGGTGGCCGAGACGCCGCTGAGCCGGTCGATGGCCGAGATGCCGCCGAGTCGCGCTGCGGAGGTCCCCTCGGAGGGTCGGCCGGACATCGATCCGTGGCGTTCGGCCGCGGACAAGGGCTGGCAGGCGGCCTCGGCGATCACCACCCCGCGGGAGTCCGACACGACCTCCGCCGGGTTGCCGATCCGGCGGCCGATGGCACAGCTCGTGCCGGGCGGCATCGAAGAAGCGTCCCGCCCGAAGTCCCAGGCACGGGAACGTTCACCCGAAGCGGTCCGCGGGCTGTTGTCCGCGTACCACCGAGGCGTCCAGCGCGGGCGCGCCGGCGGCGGTGACTCGCCGCGGGCGGGTGCCGCGCCCGGACACAGGAGCACCGGCAACGGTGCTGGCGAGGAGCAGGAGGCATGACGACCCAGCAGATAGGTACCCAGGACCTCGGTTGGCTGCTGTCCAACTTTGCGGACAGGGTTCCAGGAGTGGCGCACGCGGTCGCGGTCTCCGCCGACGGCCTCTTACTCGCCTCCTCCCGGGACCTACCCCGCGACCGGGCCGACCAGCTTGCCGCCATCGCGTCCGGGCTGGTCAGCCTGACCCAGGGCGCATCGAGGTGTTTCGAGGGCGGCGCGGTGTTGCAAACCGTCGTCGAGATGGACAACGGCTTTCTCTTTCTGATGTCGATCAGCGACGGATCCTCGTTCGCGGTGCTGGCTGCCCGGAGTTGTGACGTCGGGCAGGTGGGGTACGAGATGGCATTGCTGGTCGACCGAGTCGGCGATGCGCTCACCCCGGCACCGCGCGAGGGGACCGCACGGTTGAGCTGAGGGGTCTCGTGGATTCCCTCGGGCTGACGGCTCGGTGCGCGGCGGCGTGGTACGCCGGTTCCGCGCATCGAGTCGGGACCATCCTGGATCGGGGTGTGGGGCATGATGAATGACCCTGATGAGCCGAGCAACGCGCTGGTTCGCCCCTACGCCGTGACCCGTGGCCGGACCCGGCCCCGGGTGGAGATCGCGATCGAGGCGCTGGTGGAGACGACCGCTCGAGGTCGTGACGCCAGCGTGGTCGGTGGGCGGGAGCAACAGCTGATCGCGGGGCTGTGCGCCCTGCGGGTGCAGTCGCTCGCCGAGATCGCCGCACGTATGCAGATGCCTTTGGGAGTGGCTCGGGTTCTGGTCGCGGACATGGCCGCGGACGGGCTCGTCGCCGTGTACGAACCGACCGCGGTCGGGGACGACGCCGTGGGCACGGAACTGCTGGAGAGGGTGCTGAGTGGGCTTCGGAGGCTCTGACGAGGGCTACCGCCGGCCGAGCGGGCGGGTGACCTCGTCCAAGATCGTTATCGCCGGTGGCTTCGGCGTCGGAAAGACCACACTGGTCGGATCCGTCTCGGAGATCACGCCGCTGACCACCGAGGCGATCATGACCTCGGCCAGCGCGTCTGTCGACGACCTTGCCGGAGTGCCGGGCAAGAGCACGACGACGGTCGCGATGGACTTCGGCCGTATCACGATCGACCAGGACCTGATCCTCTATCTGTTCGGTACCCCGGGCAGACCCGGTTCTGGTTCATGTGGGACGAGCTGGTGCGCGGCGCGATCGGCGCGATCGTGCTGGTGGACACGCGACGACTGGCCGACTGCTTCGCCGCGGTCGACTTCTTCGAGCACCGTGGCCTGCCGTACCTGGTCGCGGTGAACTGCTTCGACGGCGTGCAGCTGCACCAGCTGGACGACGTCCGGGAGGCGCTTGCGGTGGGTGCGCAGGTGCCGGTGATCCCGTGCGATGCGCGCAGCCGGGAATCCACCAAGCAGGTGCTGATCACGCTGGTGGAGTACGTGTTGAAGATGCGGCGCGGTGCGGTGGCTCCGTCCCGGTAGCGCGGCCGCGTTCTGCTCGACGCCCCGCTCGGCTTCGGCCGGGCGGGGCGTTTCGCGTCTGCCTACACCGTGATGATCGACTGCCGCCCGAGGGGGGCGGCCCCCGTGGGCCAGAACTCAGAATTCCCAATGCGTAACGGTGAGTTACGTCACCCGCCTAAACTCCGTCCAGGTAGAGGTCGCGTGTCCGTTCGGGACGGCTCGACCGCCTGGTCGTACCCGTCTCGGACGGTGTGCGGCCTGGACATGAGGGGGGAAACGAATGCGACCACGGCTGGCAGTTGCCGCCGTAGGCGCCGTCGCTCTGTTGGCGACGGTCGGTGCCTGCAGCAAGAACACCGGGTCGAACGAGAGCGGCGGCGGTCAGGGCTCGACGCAGAGCGGGTCGATCGCGACCGATCCGGCCGACTCGCAGGGCCCGGCGAAGCCGATCAGCGGCGCGAAGACCGGCGGCACGCTCTATCAGTACGCGGAGGCGGACTTCGATCACTTGGACCCGACCCGGGCCTACGTGAACAACGCGACCGCGGTGACCAACCTGTTCGCGCGCACCCTGACGATGTTCCAGGACGCGGGCAACGGGAAGCTGAAGCTGGTCGGTGACCTCGCCACCACGCCGGGCAAGGACGTGTCCACCGGTACCAAGTGCACCTCCTGGGAGTTCACCCTCAAGAGCGGCATGAAGTACGAGGACGGGTCGACGATCACCGCCGCCGACGTGGCGTACGGGGTGGCGCGGTCGTTCTCGCCGGACCTGGCCGAGGGCCCGCACTACATCCAGCAGTGGCTGGCCAACGACGTCAACTACAACAAGACGTACAAGGGCCCGTACAACGGTGGTGCGGCGATCCCGCCGGGGGTCAAGGTCGACGGCAACAAGATCACCTTCAACTTCAAGCAGCCGCACTGCGACATGCCGTTCGCCGCGTCGTGGGGGACGACGACGCCGCTGCCGAAGGCGAAGGACACCCGCACCAAGCTCGACCTGCACCCGTTCTCGTCCGGCCCGTACAAGGTGGAGACCTACACCCGGGACAGCAAGCTCGTGCTGGACCGGAACAAGTTCTGGGATCCGAAGACGGACGCGGTCCGGCACGCCTACTTCGACAAGTTCGAGACCGACATCGGCCAGACCGCCGACCAGCAGGCGAACTCGATCAAGGCGAGCCAGGGCAAGAGCGCCAACGCGGTGATGGGCGCGAACGTGCCACCGGCGCTGATCCCGGCGGTGCAGGGCGATCCGGCGGTGAAGAGCCGGGTGGCCGCGGGCTTCACCCAGTTCGTCTGGTACATGGCGATCAACAACCAGCGGATCACCGATCTGAGGGAACGCCAGGCGCTGAACTACGGGTTCGACCGGCGCTCGTTCATCCAGGCGCTCGGTGGCAGTACGGCCGGGGACCCGGCGACGACGCTGCTGTCGCCGACCACGATCGGCTTCAAGAAGTACGACGCCTATCCGTTCAACGTGGACAAGGCGAAGCAGCTGCTCGGCAACAAGCACCCGAAGCTGGTGTTCGCGTTCGCGAACACGGCGCAGTGGCAGAAGCGCGCGACCAACGTGCAGAGCACGCTGCAGAAGATCGGTTTCAAGATCGTGCTGAAGCCGATCGACGCGGCGAGTTACTACACCGAGATCGGTCGTAAGGACAACCAGTTCGACCTGTACTTCGCGGGCTGGGGTTCGGACTGGCCGAGCGGTTCGACGATCATTCCGCCGGTGTTCGACGGTCGGAACATCCAGGCCCAGGGCAACTCGACCTACCCGTACTTCAACAGCGACTCGGTCAACACCCAGATCGACAAGCTCAGCAAGCAGACCGCGACCCAGGCGGCGCCGGGCTGGGCCAAGCTCGACAAGGACATCATGACCAAGTACGCGCCGGTTGTGCCGGTTTGGTACGACAAGGCCTACCAACTGTACGGAACGAACGTCGGCAACATGAAGATCGGACAGAGCACCGGCTGGCCGGTATATTTCAATGCGTACCTGAAGAACGGCAAGTAATTCGGTTGCCGATCGCGGCAATAAGGGTTCCTTAAGCGGGGGCCGGATCGTACTGGTCCGGCTCCCGTTTTTGCTGCCCCGAAGTGCCGCGATGGCGGCTCAATCGTTAGCCGGCTGTGACGGGCCAGGGCCGCGCGTCCACTAATTTCACAGGCGGGTGCCGGCGGTCCGGCCCTACCGTGCGCCGTCCGGCCGCGGTGTGATGAGGAGGGGAAGACATGCGACCACGGATGGCTGTGGCTGCCCTCGGCGCCGTCGCTGTCGTCGCTGCGCTCGGAGCCTGCAGCAAGAACACGGGCGAGAGCAACGGCCCGGGTGACCAGGCCAAGAAGCAGTCCGGCGGCATCGGCACGGCGGCCGACTCGAAGGGCCCGGCGCCAGCGGTCAAGGGCGCCAAGAAGGGCGGCACGATCTACCTGATCCAGGAGAAGGACTTCGAACACCTGGATCCGGCCCGGGTCTACGTCAACAACGCCCAGGTCTTCGGCCGGCTCATTCAGCGGCAGCTGACCACGTTCGTCGACGACCCGAAGACCAACAACTCCACCCTGGTCGGCGACCTCGCCACCGACCCGGGCAAGGACATCTCCAACGGCAAGTGCACCTCGTGGCAGTTCACCCTCAAGGACGGGCTGAAGTACGAGGACGGCACGCCGATCACCGCGAAGGACGTCGCCTACGGTGTGGCGCGGTCGTTCTCGCCGGATCTGGCCGACGGCCCGCACTACATCCAGCAGTGGCTGGCCGACTCGATCGACTACACCAAGGACTACAAGGGTCCCTACAACGGCGGCTCGGACATGCCGCCGGGGGTCAAGGTCTCCGGTCAGAAGATCACCTTCGACTTCAAGAAGCCGCACTGCGACATGCCGTACGCGGCGTCCTGGGGCACCACGGCCCCGGTGCCGAAGGCCAAGGACACCAAGACCAAGTACGACCTGCACCCGGTCGCGTCCGGCCCGTACAAGATCGACACCTACAACCGGGACAGCAAGATCGTCCTGAGCCGCAACAAGTACTGGGACCCGAACACCGACCCGCTGCGGCACAACTACCCGGAGCACTTCGAAGTCGACATGGGTCCGGACGCCGTCCAGCAGACCAACCGGATGATGGCGTCCAACGGTAACGACGCCTACGGCATCATGCAGGCGTCCGGCGGTGTCGACTCGACGCTGATCAAGAAGGTGCAGAACGACGCCTCGCTGAAGCCTCAGGTCCGCGCCGGGTTCACCCAGTTCACCTGGTACCTGGCGATCAACAACCAGCGGATCAAGGACCTCAACATCCGCAAGGCGCTGAACTACGGCCTGGACAAGAAGTCCTACATCCAGGCACTCGGCGGCAGCGCGAAGGCCGACCCGGCGACCACCCTGGAATCGCCGACCACGTCGGGCTTCAAGAAGTACGACGCCTACCCGTACGACCCGGCGAAGGCCAAGGAACTGCTCAACGGCAAGCACCCGAAGCTGGTGTACGCCTACACCAACACCGCCAACGGGCAGAAGTACGCGCCGATCGTGAAGAACAGCCTCGAGAAGGTCGGCTTCAAGATCGTGCTCAAGCCGATCGACGGCGCGAGCTACTACACCGAGATCGGTCGCAAGAACAACCAGTACGACCTTTACCTGGCCGGTTGGGGTTCGGACTGGCCGAGCGGTTCGACGATCATCCCGCCGGTGTTCGACGGCCGGACGATCATTCCGCAGGGCAACAACGACTACTCGTACTTCAACGCCGATGACATCAACAAGCGCATCGACGAGATCAACCTGATGGCTCCTGACAAGGCGGCCCCGGAATGGGCCAACCTGGACAAGGAGATCATGACGAAGTACGCGCCGGTCGTGCCGTTCTACTACCAGAAGGAATACACGCTGATCGGTAAGAAGGTCGGTGGCGTGGACCTGGGTCTGTCGAGCGGCTGGCCGGAGTACACCAGCGCCTACGCCAAGTAGGCGACGGCGTCACACGGCCTCGGGAGCCACTCCCGAGCACGACGAACCGGGCCGGACTCGCGCAATGCGGGTCCGGCCCGGACGTGTCTGGGTGGACCCTACGACCACGATCTGGCCTCTGACGCAAAGCAATTGCACGGATGCATTCAGTGACTTTTGAACGGCCTCGGAGTCGACTGGGAACGCAATCGTTAGCCGGCCGTGATGGCTGCCCGTGTCAAGTCCATTAACTTGCTCTCATCGCTGGCACGCGCCTCGCCGCGTCCCAGTCCCCCCGCGCGCCGACCGGCGGCGGTAGTAAGAGGAGGAAGAATGCGACCACGGGTGGCTCTCGCCGCCGCCGGCGCTCTCGCCGTCGTCGCTGCCCTCGGAGCCTGCAGCAAGAACACCGGCTCCACAGGCGGTTCGAACGACGACGTGAAGGCTCAGCAGGGCGGCATCGGCACCGCCGCGGACTCGAAGGGTCCGGCTGCGCCGGTTTCCGGCGCGAAAAAGGGCGGCACCATCTACCTGGTGCAGAAGGACGACTTCGAGCACCTCGACCCCCAGCGCATCTACGTGAACAACGCGCAGGTGTTCGCGAAGCTGTTCAGCCGGCAGCTGACCGGGTACATCGACGACCCGAAGACCGGCAAGTCGATGCTGGTCGGTGACCTCGCCACCGACACCGGCAAGGACGTCTCCGGCGGCAAGTGCACCACGTGGCAGTTCACCCTCAAGGACGGCCTGAAGTACCAGGACGGCTCGCCGATCACCGCCGCCGACGTGGCGTACGGCGTGGCCCGGTCGTTCTCGCCGAACCTGGCCGACGGCCCGCACTACATCCAGCAGTGGCTGGCCGACTCGATCGACTACAACAAGACCTACAAGGGTCCCTACGACGGTGGCGCCGCGATGCCGCCGGGCGTCAAGGTCGACGGCAACAAGATCACCTTCGACTTCAAGAAGGCGCACTGCGACATGCCGTACGCGGCGGCCTGGGGCACCACCGCTCCGCTGCCGAAGTCGCAGGACACCAAGACCAAGCTGGACAGCAAGCCGTTCTCCTCTGGCCCCTACCAGTTCGACACCTACAACCGGGACAGCAAGATCGTGCTGGTCCGGAACAAGTACTGGGACCCCAAGTCCGACCCGATCCGGCACGACTACCCGGACAAGTTCGAGGTCGACATGGGCACGGACAACCCGGCCCAGACGAACCGCATGATCGCCGACAACGGCAAGGACCAGTACGGCATCATGCAGAAGAACGTCGATCCCTCGCTGGTGCGGAAGGTGAGCGGCGACGCGACGCTGCAGAAGCGCCTGCTCAAGGGCTACACCCAGTACGTCTGGTACCTGGCGATCAACAACCAGCGGATCACCGACGTGAACGTGCGCCGGGCGCTCAACTACGCGATGGACAAGAAGTCGTTCATCCAGGTTCTTGGTGGCCCCAACGTCGCCGAGGCGGCCGGATCGCTGGAGTCGCCGACGACGACCGGTTACCAGAAGTACAACGCCTACCCGTACAACGTGGACAAGGCGAAGAAGCTGCTGAACGGCAAGCACCCGAAGCTGGTGTACGCGTACGGCAACAGCGTGAACGGCCAGAAGGAAGCGACGAACATCAAGTCCAGCCTGGAGAAGGCGGGCTTCCAGATCGTGCTGAAGCCGATCGACCCGGCGAGCTACTACACCGAGATCGGTCGTAAGGCCAACAAGTACGACCTCTACCTCGCGGGTTGGGGTTCGGACTGGCCGAGCGGTTCGACGATCATTCCGCCGGTGTTCGACGGTCGGAACATCCAGGCCCAGGGCAACTCGACGTACCCGTACTTCAACAACGCCGACGTGAACAAGAAGATCGACGAGATCAACGATCTTTCGCCGGAGAAGTCGGCGCCGAAGTGGGCGGAGCTGGACAAGGAGATCATGACCAAGTACGCCCCGGTCGTGCCGGTCTGGTACGACAAGGAGTACACGCTGACCGGTAGCAAGGTGGGCGGCTGCGTGCTGGGCAACTCCAGCGGCTGGCCCGAGCTGACCGGC
The DNA here is from genome assembly GCF_018324685.1 of Actinocatenispora sera. Taxonomy (NCBI): domain Bacteria; kingdom Bacillati; phylum Actinomycetota; class Actinomycetes; order Micromonosporales; family Micromonosporaceae; genus Actinocatenispora; species Actinocatenispora sera. The sequence goes on from NZ_AP023354.1 coordinate 2,402,439, forward strand.
GTGTTCGCCAAGTGACGTCGTTCTGACCCGATCCGCGTCGTGTGACGGGGGATCGCTCCGGTGGCCGGGCCCGCCCGTGCGGGCCCGGCCACCGGCCTGTCCGGGCCCGCCCGCCCACTGGACCAACGGCGTACCGTTCGCGATCACGTTCCGGTGTTCAGTTAACGTCGCGGAACGATTCTGAGCAGGTCGGTTGTCAGCCGCTCGGTTGCCAGCAGGTTGGTTGTCAGGAGGCACCATGCGCCAACGTCGCATCGTCGCAGTCGCGTGTGCGGCGCTGCTCGTCGCCGGGTTCGCCGGCGCGTGCAGCAAGAACACCGGCGAACACACGAAGGGCCCGGCGATCCGGCAGGACGCCGGTTCGATCTCCACCGACCCGGCCGAGTCGCAGGGGCCGGCGAAGCCGATGCCGGGCGCGGTGCGCGGCGGCACGCTCTACTCCATCCAGCAGACCGACTACGAGACCCTCGACCCGCAGCAGATCTACGTCAACGCCTCGATCGCGGTGGGGCAGCTGTTCACCCGGACGCTGACGATGTTCCGCAAGGACCCGAAGACCGGCAAGGACCTGCTGGTCGGCGACCTCGCCACCGACACCGGTACCGATGTCGACCAGGACGGCAAGACCTGGCGGTACACCCTGAAGAAGGGGCTGAAGTACGAGGACGGGACGGCCATCACCGCGTCCGACGTGGCGTACGGGGTGGCCCGGTCGTTCTCGCCGCAGGTCGCCGAGGGTCCGCACTACATCCAGCAGTGGCTGACCGGCCGCACCGACTACAACAAGACCTACCAGGGCCCGTACGACGGGGGCGCGAAGATGCCGCCCGGGGTGACGGTCTCCGGCCGCTCGATCACGTTCCACCTGCAGCAGGCCGAGCCGGACTTCCCGTTCGCCGCCTCGATGGGGACCACCACGCCGCTGCCGCCGGCGCGCGACACCGGGCCGCGCAAGCTGTCCGACCACCCGTTCTCGTCCGGCCCGTACAAGATCGAGTCGTACCAGCGGGAGCACCAGCTGGTACTGGTGCGCAACAAGTACTGGGATCCGCGTACCGACCCGGTGCGGCACGACTACTTCGACCGGTTCGTCGTCGAGATGGGCCCGTCGCCGGTCGAGATCACCAACCGGTTGCTCGCCGACAACGGCAACGACCGGTACGCGGTGCAGGTCGGCGCGGTCGCGCCCGAGCTGATCAGCAAGGTGCTGGGGGATCGGAGCCTCGCCAAGCGCGAGCTCGCCGGCTACCTCGACTACGTCCGGTACCTGAACATCAACACCCGCCGGATCACCGACGTCGACGAGCGCCGCGCGATCAACTACGCGATGGACAAGGCGGGGTTCCTGCAGGCCGAGGGCGGCAGCCCGGTCGGTGACGTGGCCTCGACGATCCAGTCGCCGACCACGATCGGCTACCAGAAGTACGACGCGTACCCGACGCCGGGCAACCACGGCGACGTGGCGAAGGCCAAGAAGCTGCTCAAGGGCGCGAAGCCGAAGCTGGTACTGGCGTTCCCGAACACCGCCGTCGGCCAGAAGGAAGCGACGAAGATCCAGCAGAGCCTGAGCCGGGCCGGCTTCCAGATCGTGCTCAAGCCGGCCGACCAGGACAACTACCTGACGGTCCTGGGCCGGCGCGACAACCCGTACGACATCTACGTGTCGGCGTGGGCGTCGGACTGGCCGAGCGGCTCGACGATCATCCCGCCGCTGTTCGACGGCACCGCGATCGCCGCCTCCGGCAACAACTCCCGCACCTATCTGGACGCGAAGCCGGTCAACGACCGGATCGCGGCGATCTCGAAGGAGCCGGCGGCGAAGGGTGCCGGCGACTGGATGAAGCTGGACCGGCAGATCATGACCGACTACGCACCGCTGGTGCCGCTGTACTACGAGAAGAACCTCTCGCTGTACGGCAGCCGGGTGCACGGCATCCTGCAGGGCGGCGCGCCGCGGTACTACGACGCCTGGGTGACGCAGTAGCGGATGGCCGCGCATCGGGTGCTGCGGTGGGCGGCGGCGGGCATGGCAGTGCTCGCCGCCGCCACCGGCTGCACCGGCGCCGGCCACCGGCCCGATCGGGTGCGCCCCACCCTGTCCGGCCCGGCCGAGCCGGTGCCGGGGGCGAAGCGCGGCGGCACCCTGACGATCCTGCAGCAGGCCGACTTCGTCCACCTGGACCCGCAGCGCCAGTACGTGACGCACGCGAACGCGGTCGACCAGCTGATGGTGCGCACCCTGACGATGCTCAAGAACGATCCCCGCACCGGCCGGCAGGTACTGGTCGGTGACCTCGCCACCGACGCCGGCACCGACGTGCACCACGACGGGAAGACCTGGCGCTACACGCTGCGCGACGGGCTGCGGTACGCGGACGGCTCCACGGTGACCGCGGCCGACGTCGCGTACGGGGTGGCCCGGTCGTTCACCCCGCAGCTTGCCGACGGCCCGCACTACATCCAGCAGTGGCTGACCGGCACGGCCGACTACGACCGGACCTACCGGGGCCCGTACCGCGGCGGCGCGAAGACGCCGCCCGGCGTCACGGTGTCCGGCCGGACCATCACCTTCCACCTCGCCGCGCCGCACCCGGACTTCGGGTACGCCGCGTCGCTCGGCACCACCGCACCGATCCCGGCCCGTACCGACCCGGGGCTGGCGCACGCCGACGGGTACGACACGGCGCCGCCGGCGACCGGCCCGTACCGGGTGTCGAGGTACCAGCGGGGGGTGCAGCTCACGCTGGTGCGCAACCGGTACTGGGATCCGCGCACCGATCCGGTCCGGCACGACTACCCGGACCGGATCGTGGTGCGCATCGGCGCCGACCCGCGGCAGCAGACCGACCGGCTGATCGCCGACGAGGGCGCCGACCGGTACGCGGTGTCGATCGACGGCGTACCACCGGAACGCGTCGCCGGGGTGCTCGCCGACCGGTCGCTGCGCTCCCGCGAGGTGGTCGGCTTCTGGCCGTTCGTGACGTACCTGATGATCAACACGCGCCGGGTCGCCGGCATCGCCGAGCGGCGCGCGATCAACTACGCGATCGACAAGGCCGGCTACCTCGACGCGATCGGCGGCCCGTCGCACGGCGAGGTGGCCTCGACGCTGCTGTCGCCGACGGTGCTCGGCTTCGACCGCTACGACGCCTACCCGTCGCCCGGCCACGGCGGCGCCCCGGCCAAGGCACGCCAGCTGCTCGGCGGCCGGCACCCGACCCTGCGGTACGCCTATCCGGACACCTCGAAGGACCGGGCGGCGGTGAAACCGATGGTGGCGTCGCTGCGCCGGGCCGGCTTCCGGGTCGTCACGACCGCCCTGGCGGCGGCGGCGTTCTACCCCGCCGTCGCCCGGCCGGACAACCGCTACGACCTGTACCCGGTGTCCTGGGGTGCGGACTGGCCGACCGGTACGACCGTGCTGCCGCCGCTGTTCGACGGGGCCGGGATCCGGTCGAACGGCACCAACTGGTCACTGCTGTCGGTGCCGGCGCTGACCGACCGGCTGCGTGCGGTGAGCGCCGAGCAGACCGCGCCGGCGGCAGGCGACTGGGCGACGCTGGACCGCGACATCATGCGCCGGTACGCGCCGTGCGTGCCGCTGGTGTACATGAAGAACCTGTCGCTCGCCGGCAGCCGGGTGCACGGCGTGTTCCAGAGCGGCACCGCCGGCAGCCCGCTGTTCTACGATTCCTGGCTCGGCTGACGGCCGAGGCCCGACTCCTGGCTCGGCTGACGGCCGCGGTTCCCACCAGCTGACATCACAACCCGTTGATGCTGATTTGTGACCATCTCTCGATACGTTTCCCCAGGAAAGCGCTTTCGAGGGGGTTGACCAGGTGCGTCGGGTCGTCATTGCGTCGGCAGCCGCATTGCTGTGTGTCGGCGCGGCCGCGGGCTGCAGCAAGAACACCGGCGACAAGCCGATCGACAAGACCAAGCACACGGTGCAGACCAGCGCGGTCGACACGAACCCGGCGCACTCCGCCGGCCCGGCCAAGCCGGTACCGGGCGCGGTGCGCGGCGGCACCCTCTACGCGTTGCAGGAGCAGGACTTCGAGCACCTCGACCCGCAGAACGTCTACATCTCCGACGCGGAGTCGGTGTCGGAGTTGATGTCCCGGTCGCTGACCACGTTCCGGGAGGGCTCGTCCGGCAAGCTGACGCTGATCGGCGACCTCGCCACCAACCCCGGCGTCGACGTGCACCACGACTGCCGCACCTGGCGGTTCACCCTCAAGTCCGGCCTGAAGTACGAGGACGGGTCGACCATCACCGCCGCCGACGTGGCGTACGGGGTGGCGCGGTCGTTCGCGCCGGACATCAACCACGGCCCGCACTACATCCAGCAGTGGCTGGCCGGCTCCGTCAACTACAACGCCAAGTACAAGGGCCCCTACAACGGTGGCGCGAAGCTGCCGCCGGGGGTGACCGTCCAGGGCGACCGGCAGCTCACGTTCCAGTTCCCGAAGCCGGCCTGCGACCTGCCGTTCGCGGCCGCCTGGGGCACCACCGCACCGGTGCCGGCGGCGCGGGACCACAAGCCGCTCGCGCTGGACACCCACCCGTTCTCGTCCGGGCCGTACAAGATCGCCAAGTACACCCGGGGCACCGAGCTCGACCTGGTGCGCAACAAGTACTGGGACCCGCGGACCGATCCGCTCCGGCACGACTACCCGGACAAGATCGTCACCCGCATCGGCGCCACCGCCGACCAGCAGACGCACCGGGTGCTCACCTCGCACGGGGACGACGCCGCCACGGTGAGCCGGTCGGCGGTGCCGGCCGAGCTGGTCCCGGTGGTGCAGCGGGACGGCACCGCGCGCGACCGCACCCTGGCCGGCTTCACCCCGTACGTCGAGTACCTGAACATCAACACCGAGCGGGTCACCAGCCTGGCCGAACGGCAGGCCATCGAGTACGCCTTCAACCGGCGCGGCTACCTCCAGGTCGCCGGCGGGTCCGCGGCGGGCGAGCCGGCCACCACGATCGAGTCGCCGCTGACCGCCGGCTACCACCGGTACGACGCCTACCCGGCGGGCCCGTCGGGCAACGTGGAGAAGGCGAAGAAGCTGCTCGGCGGCAAGCACCCGAAGCTGGTGTACGCGTTCACCAACACCGAGGAGGGCCAGAAGAAGGCCACCGTGGTGCAGGATGCGTTGCAGAAGGCGGGTTTCCGGGTGGTGCTGCGGCCGGTCGACAAGTCCTCGTACTACGCCACGGTGGCGAAGCGGGACGCCGGCTTCGACATCTTCGTCACCGCCTGGGGCTCGGACTGGCCCAGCGGGTACACGATCATCCCGCAGCTGTTCGACGGGCGCGCGATGGACGTCAACGGCAGCTGGACCTGGCTGAACGAGAAGGATGTCAACGACCAGATCGCGAAGCTGTCCAACGAGGACGCCAACGCCGCGGCGGCCGGCTGGGCCAAGCTGGACGAGCACATCATGCGGGCCTACGCGCCGGTCGTGCCGATCGACTACAAGAAGAGCCTGACCCTGGTCGGTGACAAGGTCGGCGGCGTGTTCCTGAGCGGTTTCGTCGGCGCCCCCGTCTACTACGACGCCTACGTGAAGGCCTAGGAGTCCGCCCGGCCGAGCCGGGTGGCGGCGCTGACGACACCGCCTAGCGGCGGATGACCAGGCCCTCGATGCGCACGAAGAGGCTGCGTTCGGTGTCGTCGCCGGTGAGCGGATCGAAGCCGTCCAGGTAGACCCAGCCGTTCTCGGACGACGAGCGCACCCCGGTGACCCGGAACCAGTAGTTGGTGCTGAAGTGCGGACCGGCGGACGGGCCGATCAGGACCGTCTCGCCGGCACGTGGCAGCACGCCGCACACGGCGCTCATGATCGGTCACCCCGATGCTGCTGACGACTGGCGGCCACGACGGCCCCCTTCTCCGCCAGGGCCGGGCTCGCGGTACGGACGAGCCCGGCCGGCCGATCACGGACGCCGCCGCCCGGTCTGGCGAGGCGACGACGTCCGTGGCTTGGACGGACCGGCGAGCCGGACGTTTCAGATGGCGATGCCGGTCCTGGACAGTGTGCGCGTTAACAACCCAATACGCAACTCCCGAAGTTCGACCCGGAGCGTTTCGTCGCACTGGCTGTGCGTCGCGGTCGGGATCAGTTGTCCGATCGGGGGGCCAGGCCATGGCGTCGGATACCGCTCTTGTTGCACCATGTGCACATGTCGACCAGGACCAGCCCCACCGTCAAGCGTCGCCGCATCGCTGCCGAGCTGCGTCGACTGCGAGCTCGTACCGGAATGTCGGCCGAGGAGGCCGGCCGCCAGGTCGGCCTGAGCAAGTCGGCCATCAGCCGGATCGAGAACGCCGAGTCGACGCCGCAGGTCGCCACGGTTGCCGCACTGATGCGGCTCTACGGTGTTGCGGAGAGTGACATCGAGCAGATCTCCGACGTCGCCCGGCAGGCCCGTACCCGGGGCTGGTGGCAACGGTGGAACGATGTGCTGCCCGGGTGGTTCGACACGTATGTCGGGCTGGAATCGGAGGCCAGCCACATCAGCGAGTACGAGCCGCAGCTCGTACCGGGCCTGCTGCAGACCGCCGACTATGCCCGCGCGGTGATCCGTGCGGAGCACCCGGACGAGACCCCGGAAGCCATCGAACGCCGCGTTGAGCTGCGACTTCAGCGGCAGGAGCAGCGGTTGGAGCACCCGCCGAAGCTGTGGGTGGTGCTGGACGAGGCGGTGCTGCACCGCATCGTCGGCAGCCGCGACGTGATGCGCAACCAGCTCAAGCGGCTGGCCGACGTCGCGGTGCAACCGGGCAATGACATTCAGGTGCTTTCGTTCGAGGCGGGCGAGCACGGCTCCATGGGATCCGCATTCTTTATCCTCCGGTTTCCGGAGGCTGGTGACACTCCGTGCGTGTATCTGGAGACCAGAGCAGGTAGCCTCTACTTGGAGGAAATCGACGAGGTCGAGCAATACACGACCCTGTTCGACCATTTGCGTGCGACAGCGGTCGGTGTGCGTCGATCCGAGGAGATGATCTCCGAGGCAATAAACAGGCTCTAGACCTACCTGGGGCCTGCCCTACTGAGAAGAAAGGAGCGCGGGATGATGTCCTCGCCAGACCTGACCCGCGCCCTCTGGCGCAAGAGTACCCGCAGCAACGGCTCGGGTGCATGCGTAGAGGTGGCACGGAACCTGCCCGGAATTGTCGCCATCCGAGACAGCAAGGATCCGCAGGGTCCTGCCTTGACGGTGGCGCCGACCGATTGGGCGTCCTTCACCGCACTGGTCAAGGGCGGCCGGCTGGACGGCTGAGCACCGAGACAGGTTGACGACGGTCGGCCGCGACACCACTCGTTGGTGCAGCGGCCGACCGTTGCCGTGCCCACCCGGTCCGCGGTGCGCCGGGGCACCCGCCGCCGGGCCCGGCGGCCCGCGGCGGCGGCCGGGATATGTTGGGCGCACACGCTGGTACCGGGGAGGAACATCGATGAGCCGTCGGCTGCTGCTGGTGCACGCCCATCCGGACGACGAGGTGATCGGCACCGGCGCCACGATCGCCCGGTACGTTTCGGAGGGTGCCCAGGTCACCCTCGTCACCTGCACCCTCGGCGAGGAAGGCGAGATCCACGTACCGGAGCTCGCCCAGCTCGCCGCCGACCAGGCCGACCAGCTCGGCGGGTACCGGATCGCCGAATGGCGGGCGGCCACCGCGGCGCTCGGACTGACCGACGCGCGGTTCCTCGGCGGCGCCGGCCACTTCCGCGACTCCGGCATGATGGGCACCCCGGCGAACGACCACCCGCGCGCCTTCTGGCGGGCCGAGGTCGACACCGGTGCCGCCCTCGTCGCCGACATCATCCGCGAGACCCGGCCGCAGGTGCTCGTCACGTACGACCCGAACGGGTTCTACGGGCACCCGGACCACATCCAGGCACACCGGGTGGCGATGCGCGGCGCCGAGCTCGCCGCGCCCGACTGGCAGGTGCAGAAGATCTACTGGACCGCGGTGCCGCGCAGCATCTTCGCCGAGCGGCTGGCCGAGTTCGCCGAGCGGGCGGACAACCCGTTCGGGGATGCCCGTACGGTCGAGGACCTGCCGTTCGGGTGCGCCGACGAGGAGATCGCGGCCCGGGTGGACGGCTCCGCGTTCGCTGCGGCCAAGGCGGCCGCGATCCGCGCGTACCCGACCCAGATCCCGCCGGACAACTGGCTCAACACGCTGGCCGACACGGACGGTGGCGCGCTCGGTGTCGAGTACTTCCAGCTCGCGGCCGGTACCCGCGGCGTGCCGGACGGCTGGGAGGACGACCTGTTCGCCGGAATCGCCGAAGACGGCCCGCAGGCCGAGGCCGAGGCGGGGACGACTACGCTGCGCGCATGACCAGCCGCCGCGATCCGCAGGACGCGGGTCGCTCGCCGACCCGGCCGGGCGGCCCGCTCGATCTGGTGCTGCGGATCGCCGGCGGGATCGTCGCGGTGTGGGGTGCGGTCGTCGCGACGCTGCTCGAGGCGTTCCTCGTGCCGCTGCGGCTCGACGGCGTCCGGGTGCCGGTCTGCCTGCTGCTCGCGGTCGTCGGCAACATCGCCCTGATGCGGTTCGCGCACGCGGTGACCGGCAACCGGTTCGTCGCGCTGCTGCCCGGGCTGGTCTGGTTCGCGATCACGATCGCGCTGAGCAACCAGACGGCGGCCGGCGACACCGTACTGGTCGGCGGCGACTGGGTGCCGCTCGCGCTGCTGCTGCTCGGCGCCGCGTCGGTCGCGATCGGCGCCTACCTGGTCGTCGTGCCCCGCCGCCGATGACGCCCGCCGTTTTGCGCCGGCTTGCGGTGCCGGCCTTGCCGGCACACAGGTTGGTTGGGCATTCTGTGGCCGGATTCGCGCCAGGAGATCTGGACCTCGATGCCGACCGTACCGGTGCCGGCGTCGACCGGCGCGCCTCGCCGAGGACTGAGGGGTAATTCTCGTGTTGCGTCACCGCTGGACGCCGGTCGTGCTGGTCGCCCTTGCCCTGTTCGTGATCAACGTGATCGGCCGGGTGGTGGTCTACGTGGCCGGCATCGACGGCGACCAGCAGATGTTCATGGCCAGCCTGTACTCGATGATCGCGATGGTGCTCGTCGCCGGGTACGCGGGCTTCCGGTGGACCCGGCGGTACGAGATGGTTCGGGTCGTCGGCGAGGTCGGGCTCGCCATCATCCTGGGCAGCCTGCTGACCACGATGGTCAGCCCGCTGTTCGTCGGGCTCAACCCGTTCTCCGGCGGCGCCTCCATCTACCTGCGGATGCTCGGCGTCTGCTTCGTGCTCTGCGCGATCGGGGCGTTGGTCGGGTCGCTGATCGTGCTGGCGGTCGGGCAGGATCGGACCGGCCGGGCGTGGAAGTACCAGGAGCAGCGGTTGCGCGCGAAGCCGCGCCGTACCGCCAAGCGCTGAACCGGGGGCACCTCTGTGCGCCGAGGTGCGCCCGCGGCGCTGCCGTAAGGCCACTTCTGCCCGGCGCCGCTCGTGGCCAGCGGTGTAAAGCTCCCTCTACCCGGCGCCGCGGGGGGCTGGCGGTGTAAAGGCCACCTCTGTTCGCCGCTTTGACCCCGCGTGGGGGGATGCGAGGAGAGGGCTTCGCCCCCTCCTCGCGCTCCTTCTCCGTCAAGGGTGCCTTCGCCCCCTTGACCATCCCCCGCCGGGGACGCGGGGACGAGGTGTGGACGCCGCCTGGCTCGCTTCGGAACGTCGGGGACCGGTGAGCGGGCCTGACGCCGCCTGGCCGCACCGGAACGACAGGGTTCGGTCATGTGGCCGGACGGTGCCTGGCCGCTTCGGGGGTGTCGACCGCTGGGGTGGCGCTTCGGGGGTTACGGGGCGGTGCGGTAGTGGTAGTGGTGGTGGGGGTGGAAGGTGAGGCGGGCGTAGAGGGCGCGGGCTGCCGCGTTGTCCTCCTCCACCTGGAGGAACGCGGTGTGGGCGTGGTCGAAGGTGGCGTCGGCCAGGGCGGCCATCACGTGCCGGGCCAGACCACGGCGGCGAAACTGCGGTGCCACCTCGATCGCGCTGAGGCCCAGGTGCCCCTCGGCGACCGCGCCGCGGCCGATGGCGGCCAGCGTGCCGTCGATGCGTACCTCGGCGAAGTGGGTGTCGCCGGCGGTGAGCACGGCGGACGCCGCGGGGGTGACGCCCTTGCGCGCGCCGAACATCGCGAGCCAGTCGGCGGAGGGCGCACCGAACAGCTCGACCGGCGGCAGCCCGGCCGGCCGCTGCGCGGTACGCAGCCGGTCGATCGGCGCGGTGAGCAGCATCGTCGGCGCCTCGGCCGGCCAGCCGCGGGCGGCGAGTGCGGCGTCGAGTTCGGCGGCGCGGCGCAGGTCGGGGTCGTCGCCGGCGGTCGGTGCGTCCGGGTCGGCGGCGATGATCTGGGCGCGCGCCGGCTGGTCGTGCCGGCGGTACCAGGCGACGACGGCGTCGATCGCCTCGGCGAGCGGCAGGCCCGGGTCGCCGGCGGCGATGACCGAGTTGGCCCGCCGGGTCCAGCCGTCGGAGCTGCCCAGCAGCCAGTCGCCGAGCTGGTCGCGGTGCCGCGGCTGCCAGGTGGCCGCGGCGATGTGCTGCAGTTGCCCGGCCGACACCCGGCGGCGGCGTGGCGGTACCGGCTTCGCCGCCTCGACCTCGTCTCGCGGCACGGTGACGACCGGGCCGCCGCGGTCCGGCCGGACCGACACCGCGGTGTCGTCGGCGGCGACGAGCTCACCCAGTACGTCGAGGAACTTGCCGGCGCCGGCCGCATCTCGCACCCGGCGGCGAACGACCACGCGCCTGCCCACGTCTGCGCTGCTCAGCATGGCACTACTATCCGGCAGTATCGATGGCCGCGGCAGATCGGGGGTGCGGGGCGCCCAGATCGGGACAGCACACCCCCGCGGCGGTACGACGGGCCGGTCGGCAGTTAGGCTGTGCGGCGGAGACTCGCGGCCGGCGCCGATGCGGACCGCGGGCTGCCGGGAACGGAGAGGACGACGACCCGTGACATACATCATCGCCGAACCCTGCGTCGACGTCATCGACAAGGCCTGCATCGAAGAGTGCCCGGTCGACTGCATCTACGAGGGCAACCGGATGCTCTACATCCATCCGGACGAGTGTGTCGACTGCGGGGCATGTGAGCCGGTCTGTCCGGTCGAAGCCATCTTCTACGAGGACGACGTCCCGGAGCAGTGGCGCGACTACATCTCGGCCAACTACGACTTCTTCGACGACCTGGGCTCGCCCGGTGGCGCGTCGAAGGTCGGCAAGATCGAGAAGGACGCCGGCGTCGTGGTGGGGCTGCCGCCGCGGGAGAACGCGCACTGAGCGCGACACCGGTGCCGCATTCGGGCGGTCGCGTCTCGGCGCGGCTGCCCGATTTTCCGTGGGACCAGCTCGGCCCGTACAAGGCGCGGGCCGCGGCGCATCCCGGCGGCCTGATCAACCTGTCCATGGGTACCCCGGTCGACCCGGTGCCGGAGCCGGTGCAGGCGGCGCTCGCCGCCGCGGGCGACGCGCCGGGCTACCCGACCACCGCCGGTACGCCGGAGCTGCGAAGCGCGATCTCGACGTACCTGAGCGACCGGTTCGGGGTGCCCGGCACCGCCGGGGTGTTGCCGACGATCGGCTCGAAGGAGCTGGTCGCCGGGCTGCCGGCGCAGCTCGGTCTGGGCCCCGCCGACCTGGTCGTGATCCCGCAGCTGGCCTATCCGACGTACGCGGTCGGGGCCAGGCTGGCGGGCGCGCAGTGCCTCGCCGCCGACTCGCTCACCGCGATCGGCCCGCGGCGGGTCGCGCTGCTGTGGCTCAACTCGCCGGCGAACCCGACCGGCAAGATCTTGCCGGTCACCCACCTGCGCAAGGTGGTCGCCTGGGCGCGGGAACGCGGCGTGATCGTCGCCAGCGACGAGTGCTACCTGGAGCTCGGCGGCACCGAGCAGCCGGTGTCGATCCTGCACCCGGACGTGTCGGACGGCGACCTCACCGGGCTGCTCGCGGTGCACTCGCTGTCCAAGCGATCCAACCTCGCCGGGTACCGGGCCGGGTTCGTCGCCGGTGATCCGGCGCTGGTGGCCGAGCTGCTGGCGGTGCGCAAGCACGCCGGGCTGATCGTGCCGACGCCGGTGCAGGCGGCGATGACCGCCGCGCTGCGCGACCCGGCGCACGTCGACGCGCAGCGACAGCGGTACGACCGGCGGCGGGAGCTGCTGCGTGTCGCGCTGGGCTCCGCCGGGTTCACGATCGAGCACTCGCAGGCCGGGCTCTACCTGTGGGCCACCCGGGACGAGGACTGCTGGCAGACCGTCGAGTTCTTCGCCGAGCGCGGCATCCTCGTGTCGCCCGGCACGTTCTACGGCCCGGCCGGCGGCCGGCACGTGCGGGTGGCGCTGACCGCCACCGACGCGCAGGTCGCCGACGCCGCCGACCGGCTGGCCGGCTGACGGTAGCGGGTTGGTGCGGCCGACGGTCGCGCACCACCCCGCCAGCCTCTGCGGAGCAGGACCAGCCGCTCGCCGGCGAACTCGTGGCGCAGACCGGCGCGGCACCCGTCGGGGCGAGTCGGACGGCGCTCCCCGGTCAGTTGTGCGCGTGCAGCTCGGTGTTGAGGGCGATGCCGGTACGGCCGGCGCGCGGTACCGCCTCCAGCGCGCCGGTGAGCGAGTTGCGGCGCAGCAGCAGGTTCGGCTGGCCGGACAGCTCGCGGGCCTTGACCGTACTGCCGTCCGGCAGGGTCAGCTTCGCCCCGGCGGTGACGTAGCAGCCGGCCTCGACCACGCAGTCGTCGCCGAGTGAGATGCCGATGCCGGCGTTGGCGCCGAGCAGGCAGCGCTCGCCGATGCGGACCACCTCGGTACCGCCGCCGGACAGGGTGCCCATGATCGAGGAGCCGCCGCCGACGTCCGAGCCGTCGCCGACCACCACGCCCTGCGAGATGCGCCCCTCCACCATCGAGGCGCCGAGCGTGCCGGCGTTGTAGTTGACGAAACCCTCGTGCATGACGGTGGTGCCGGCGGCGAGGTGGGCGCCGAGCCGGACCCGGTCGGCGTCGCCGATGCGCACCCCGGTCGGGACCACGTAGTCGGTCATCCGGGGGAACTTGTCCACACTGGACACCGTCAACCGGTGGCCGGCGCTGCGGGCGGCGAGCCGCACCGCGTCGACCCGATCGGCGGCAACCGGGCCGAGGTCGGTCCAGGCCACGTTGGCCAGCACACCGAAGATGCCGGTCAGGTTCGCCTCGTGCGGCCGGATGTGCCGGTGCGACAGCAGGTGCAGCCGCAGGTACCCGTCGACGGCGTCGGCCGGCGGCTCGCCGAGCGAGCCGATCACCGTGGCGACCGCGACCGTACGCACGTCGCGGACCTCGTCGCGGCCCAGCGTCGCGGCGAGCTGGTCGCCGAGCACCTCGACCGCCTCGGTGGCGTCCAGCTGTGCGGTACCGGCACGCTCGACCCCGAACGGAGGGGCGCCGAGCCCGAGCTTGGCGGCGGGGAACCAGGTGTCCAGGATGGCGCCGTCGGCCTCGACGGTGGCGATCCCGACACCCCAGGCGGAAGTAGGCTTCGTCGTCACCCGCACCACCGTACCGGTGGGCCCTGGGCCGCGCCGACGCGTCCCGCCAGCCGGTCCACCGCTGGCACACCGGCTGGCGGATGCGCCGCGTCAGCCGGTCGGCAGGTAGCGGGTGAACCAGTCCAGCAGCCGGGTGTGCTGGTCCAGAATGGCCCGCTGTCCGCGCGTCACGTGCCCTTCGTTCGGGTAGCGCACGTGTTCGACCGGGGTGCCCGACTCGGTCAGCGCGGTGGCGAACTCGGTCGACTGCACCGGCGGTACGCCGGTGTCGTCGGCGCCGGCGAACAGCAGCGTCGGGGTGCGTACCCGGTGGGCGAGCGACAGCGGGCTGCGGGTGAAGTGCGGGCCGCCCGGCATGTCCGGGGTGGCACCGAGGAACGCCACGTCGAACCAGCCGATCTCCGAGGCGAAGTGCTGCACGTACCAGTCGGTGACCGAGGACGCGGCGACCGCGGCGGCGAACCGGTCCGGGTGCGCACCGACCAGCCAGCAGGACATGAACCCGCCGTAGCTGTGCCCGGTGACACCGATCCGGCCCGGCTCGGTGACCCCGCGGTCGATCATCGCGTCGATGCCGGCGAGCAGGTCGCCGGCATCCGCTCCGCCCATGTCGCCGACGACCCGGTCGACGTACGTCCGGCCCCGTCCGGTGGAGCCGCGCGGGTTGACCGACAGCACCGCGTAGCCGTGCGCGACGAGCAGCGGGATCAGCGGGTAGCCGAGCTGCCAGCGGTTCCGGAACGCGAGCACCGGACCGCCGTGCACGTGCAGGATCAGCGGATGCGGGCCGGACTCGTCGGGTCGGGCGAGGAAGCCGCCGATCCGCAGCCCGTCGGGGGCGATCCAGTCCACATAGGACAGTGTGCCGGCGCCGTCCCGGACCCGGTGGCCGCCGTCGTGCCCGGCGGCCAGCACGGTGCGCGGGCCACCGTCCTCGCCGAAGACGACCAGCTCGGGCGGCTGCGCGTAGCTGGACTGCACGGCGACGAACCGCCGCCCCGGTAGCGGCGCCAGCGCCGGCAGGAACTGGCCGATCGTGTCGGTGCCGGACCAGATCTCGTCGCTCGACCGCCGCCCGACGAACGGGGCGGTGGCGGCGACGGTCGGCGCCGCCGGCCGTGCCGGGACGTGCTCGACACCGGTTCCGGACACCACGCCGACAACCGTCTCGGGCTCGCGGATCCCGGTGTACCACAACGCATCGCGCCAGCACAGGTCGGTGACGTCGACGCCGTGGGTGTCCACGTCGGACACCTGGCCGGTGGTCGGGTCGAGCAGCTTGGGTTGGCCGGCGACCACGCCGCGGTCGGAGCACCAGGACTCGACGAACGCGACCGCGGAACCGTCCGGTGCGCCGGCGGGCAGTGCGACCTGCCGGTCCGACCGGTACCCGACCTGCTGCCCGCCGGCCACCTCGATCAGCGTGAGCGTCGCGGTGTACCAGGAGTTCTCGGTGGGACGGTCGGAGACGACCGCGGCGATCCGGTCGGTCCCGCACCAGTCGGCCTCCCAGACCGCGCCGGTGACGGTCAGTCGCTGGACGGAACCGGTTGCGGTGTCCCAGATCCACAGCCCGCGCTCGCCCTCGTCGGCGCCGGTACCGGTGACCGCGGGCTCGTCGCCGCTGCCGGTACCGGGGGCCGGGCGCTGGACGCCGAGCAGCAGCCGGCGCGCGTCCGGCGCCCAGCGCAGGTACTCGACCGTGCCGGGCACCGACGGTGCCGGGGTGTCGGCGCCGGTGTCCGGGTCGACCAGCCGGGCGGCGCCGGCGGTGGCCACCGCGAGGCGGGCACCATCGGGTGACCACTGTGGACAGGCGTCGCCGCCGCTGCCGAGCCGGGTCGTCGCGCCGGTGTCGAGGTCGACCAGGTGCAGCACGGCGTCGGGCCGGTCTCGCCAGGCGGACCGGACCTCGCCGATGACGGCGGCCCGCCGGCCGTCCGGTGCGGCGTCCACCGCGAGCACCTGCCCCAGCCGGCCGAACGACGAGCCGTACAGCGCGGTGAAGTGCTCCTCGACGGTGCGTCGTGAGGTGCTGTCGGTTCCCACTGTGTGCTCCTGTCCACGCCCGCTTTTCACGACCTGTCGGACAATGCTAGACAAGTTCCAGCGCCGAGGTTCGGCGGTGTGAGGCGGTGTGTGATGGGACGACCTGCCCGGTGGGGTGTCGCGGTGCTGGCACTCGGTGTGACGGTGACGGCGCTCGCGGGGTGTTCGAAGAACACCGGCGAGCACGGCGGTACGACACCACGGCCGAAGATCTCCGGTGGGATCGCGACCGATCCGGCCGACTCGCGCGGTCCGGCGCCGGCGGTGGCGGGTGCGCGCAAGGGCGGCACCATCGACCTGCTGCAGGCCAGCGACTACGGCCACCTGGACCCGCAACGCACGTACTCGATCCGGGAGTTCGCGATCGAGCAGGAGTTCGCCCGGCCGCTCACCTCGTTCCGGCAGGGCCCGGCCGGCAAGATCACGCTGGTCGGTGATCTCGCGACCACACCCGGTACCGACGTGCATCACGACTGCACGACGTGGCGGTTCACCCTCAAGAACGGCCTGAAGTACGCCGACGGCAGCACCATCACCGCCGCCGACGTGGCGTACGGGGTGGCGCGGTCGTTCGCCTCGTTCGAGGCCGACGGCCCGCACTACATCCAGCAGTGGCTGGCCAACTCGCCGGACTACAACGCGAAGTACCACGGGCCGTACGACGGGGGAGCGCCCGTGCCGCCCGGTGTCACCGTCTCCGGGCAGACGCTGACGTTCACGTTCGCCAAGCCGCACTGCGACCTGCCGTTCGCGGCGTCGATGGGTACCACGGTGCCGGTGCCGAAGGCCAAGGACACCAAGCAGAAGTACGACCTGGCGCCGTTCTCGTCCGGGCCGTACCGGATCGCCGGCTACGCCAAGGGCAGCAAGCTCACGCTGGTGCGCAACAGGTACTGGGATCCGGCCACCGACCCGATCCGGCATGCCTACCCGGACCGGCTCGTGGTCAAGATGGGCCTGACCGACGAGTTGCAGGCCAACCAGGAGATCGCCGACTCCGGCGACGCGCAGTACTCGATCTCGCAGAACAGCGTGCCGCAGCAGCTGCTGTCGAAGGTCACCGGCGACGTGGCGGCGCGCAGTACCAAGGGCCTCACCTCGTTCGTGCAGTACCTCGCGATCAACACCCAGCGGGTCAGGGATCTGCAGGTGCGCAAGGCGATGGAGTACGCGATCAACCGGGCCGGGCTGGTGCAGGTGGTCGGCGGTCCGCTGCGCGGCACGCCCACCACGACGATGCTGTCACCCGCCACGATCGGCTACCACCAGTACGATGCGTACCCGGCCGGGCCGAACGGTGACCCGGCGAAGGCGCGGAAACTGTTGCACGGCAAGCATCCCAAGCTCGTGTACGGGTACGAGAACAACGCCGAGGGGCAGAAGCAGGCGACGGTGGTGAAGGCGGCGTTCGAGAAGGCGGGGTTCCGCATCTCGCTGTCGCCGATCGACGCGGCGACTTTCTACTCCAGCCAGCAGCGCCGGGACAACCCGTGGGACTTCTACCTGGCGAACTGGGCGGCGGACTGGCCGAGCGGTTCGACGGTGCTGCCGCCGCTGTTCGACGGCCGCGGGTTGCAGCCGCAGGGCAACTCCGACACCTCCTATCTCAACGATCCGGCGGTGAACAAGCAGATCGACCGGATCGGCGCGCTGCCGTTCGCGCAGGCCGCGCCGGAGTGGGGCAAGCTCGACCAGCAGATCGTGACCGACACCGCCGCGGCGGTTCCGGCGTACGACTCGAACTTCGTCGGTGTCAACGGATCCCGGGTCGGCGGCGTGGTCCTCTCCAAGGTGCTCGCCACCCCCGTCTTCACCGACGTCTACGTCAAGGGGTCATGACGCGCCCGGCGGGTTGTCGATCACTCGCGGACTCGCGCCGAGGTTGCGCCCGAGCTTGCGGGTGTAGGTGGGGACCGAGTCGACCAGTGTGTCGATCACGGGAAAGGCTCCCACGAGTTCCCTTGCCTCGGCTGCAGCGTCGGCGAGCGCGGCCGGTGTCCGATCGACCAGATCGGTGACCCGGCCGAGTACCTCGTCGGCGTCGAGCCGCACAGCCTCAGCCCGTGAAGCCGAGCAGCGATGTACCGCTCGTCGACCGGGATGAGCTCACCATCGGTGGTGGCTTCCTCGACCCGCTCGGGGAGTACGAACTGGACAGCGCCCGCGACGTCCTCGCCCACGTGGGTGAGCAGTGCGAAAGGGCTCTGCGCCGAGACACGGAACTGCGCCGCCCACGATCGAGCACGTACGGGTTTTCCGGCAGTAAGCCACGAAGGAAGGGTCGACGACTCGGTGCGGGTGCTCGTGGCGAGTCAGCGCCATCGACAGCGACAGGGGCGTGGCGTTCGGATCGGCACGGTAGTCGTCGTCTTAGGTGAAGGACAGACGGCCGTGCCGGTCCTGCGCGACGTGGCCGGCGATCCGTCCCTCCAGGATCACTTCCAGCCGCTCGGGTCGCGCCGTGGGCGGCATGTCAGCGGCCTTTCCGGGCACCGGCCTGGCCTTGGGCATGGGCATCTTTCGTCCGGTGTCCGAGTCGGTCGCGACGGCTCCGGCGGCACGTGCCGGGACGTCGGTCGGGTCGGGCGCGGGTGCGACAGGATGTTCCGGGACGTCGACGTTCATGCTCAGGCCGAGCGCGGACAGGAGTGCGAGCACTCTCGCCAGTGCCGCACCGCCGTGGCCGGACTCGACCTGGTTGATCCACAGTCGGCTCGTGCCGACCCGTGCCGCCAACTGCGCCTGGGTCATGCCCAGTGCCTTGGGTTGGTCATGGACCAGGTTGCCGACGTCCTGGACGGTCTTGACTCGCAAGGCGGCCCCTCTTCATTCTCGCGAATGCCAACTGTATGGGATCGCTTACATTTCGTAATGTCTCCGATAACTTACTTTTCAAAATGTCAGCGATAGCTGACATAGCCGGATGGCTGCTATCCCTTACATCCCGCGCGGGGCAGCGGCGCCACGAGCGAGGCTTTGTGCGCGTCGTAGGGTGCGGCGGTGGACAGTTTGAGTAGCGAGACGCTGGCCGATCCGGTGGCGCTGACCCGGGCGCTGGTGGACATCGAGTCGGTGTCCGGCGACGAGCAGCGCATCACCGACCTCGTCGAACGGGCGCTGCGCTCGGCGCCGCACCTGGCCGTGCAGCGCGACGGCAACGTGCTCTGTGCCCGTACCGAGCTGGGGCGGGAGCGGCGGGTCGTGCTCGCCGGTCACCTGGACACGGTGCCCATCGCGGACAACGTGCCGGCCCGGGTGGACGGCGAGGTGATGTACGGCTGCGGCACCAGCGACATGAAGTCCGGCGACGCGCTGGCGCTGCACCTCGCGGTGACGCTGGCGGCGCCGCGGCACGACGTGACGTACCTGTTCTACGACTGCGAGGAGGTCGAGGCCGAGCGCAACGGCCTCAACCGGATCGCCCGCACCCGGCCGGACTGGCTTGCCGCCGACTTCGCCATCCTGCTGGAGGGTACGTACGGCGAGATCGAGGCCGGCTGCCAGGGGACCATGCGGGCCCGGCTGACCACCACCGGGGTGCGCGCGCACTCGGCCCGCAGCTGGCTCGGCAGCAACGCGATCCACGCCGCAGGCGAGGCGCTCGACCGGCTCCGGGCGTACCAGCCGCGCACCGTGATGATCGACGGGTGCGAGTTCCGGGAGGGGCTGAACGCGGTGCGCATCGCCGGCGGGGTGGCCGGCAACATCGTCCCGGACGAGTGCACCATCGACGTGAACTTCCGGTTCGCCCCGGACCGTACCGAGGCGCAGGCGCACGCGCACGTTCGCGAGGTGTTCGCCGGACTGCCGGTGGGGATCGAGATCACCGATTCGGCGCCGGGCGCGCCGCCCGGGCTGTCCGAACCGGCCGCGGCGGAGTTCCTGGCCGCAATCGGTACGAAGCCGCGCGGCAAGTTCGGCTGGACCGACGTGGCCCGCTTCGCCGCCCTCGGCATCCCGGCGCTCAACTACGGCCCCGGCGACCCGAACGTCGCGCACGCCCGCGACGAGCGCGTCGAGATCCCGCGCATCCGGTCCGGCGCCGAAGCGCTCCGCCGCTGGCTCGCCTGAGCCACTGCCGACCGGAACGGCGCCGCACCACGATCAACAGTGCTCCGCCGCCGGCTCGCCTGAGCCACTGTCGAACGCAACGCTCCGCACCACGATCAACCGGTGTGGGGCGGACCGGTGGGACGGTGGGCGGGTGGTACCGCTGGCGGGGTGGGGTGCTGGCTAACGTGGGGGCCATGAGTGACGGATCCGGGGTGGACGAGGGCCGGTCGACCGATCGGGACCGGTCGGTGAAGGGGCCGAGCTGGCAGCGCGGCCCGGTGGTGCTGCGTCGCGCGTCGCTGCCGCGAAGCATGGTCGACCAGCGGCTGCTGGACTCCCGGGAGCCGGTCGACTGGGTGCACACCGACCCGTGGCGGGTGCTGCGCATCCAGTCCGAGTTCGTCGAGGGGTTCGGCGCGCTGGCCGAGCTCGGCCCGGCGGTCAGCGTGTTCGGCTCGGCCCGTACCAAGCCCGGCTCCGAGGAGTACCGGCTGGCCGAGCAGCTGTCCGCCGCGCTCGCCCGCGCCGGGTACGCGGTGATCACCGGCGGCGGCCCCGGCACCATGGAGGCGGCGAACAAGGGTGCCAGCCTGGCCGGCGGCACGGCGGTCGGCCTCGGCATCGAGCTGCCGTTCGAGCACGGTCTCAACGACTGGGTCGACCTGGGCATCAACTTCCGGTACTTCTTCGTGCGCAAGACGATGTTCGTCAAGTACGCGAGCGCGTTCTGCGTGCTGCCCGGCGGGTTCGGCACCATGGACGAGCTGTTCGAGGCGCTGACGCTGGTGCAGACCAAGCGCGTCACCTGGTTCCCGGTGATCCTGCTCGGCCGCTCGTACTGGCAGGGGCTGCTCGACTGGCTGCGCGACACGATGGTGCCGGCCGGCACGATCAACCCGTCCGACCTGGATCTGATCCGGGTCACCGATGACGTCGACGAGGCGGTGGCGTGGGTGCTGGAGAGCGACCAGGCGCGTGATGCCCGGAAGCCCGACCCGCACACCACCGAGCCGCCGGTGGAGGGCTGAGATGGCCGCGATCGGGGTGTTCTGCGGTTCGTCCACGCAGGTGAGCAAGACCTATCTCGACCTGGCGGCCGATGCCGGCGCGGAGCTGGCCCGGCGCGGCCATCTGGTGGTGTCGGGCGGCGGCAGCGTCGGCATGATGGGGGCGCTGGTCGCCGGCTGCCGCGCCGCCGGCGGCCGGACCTACGGGGTGATCCCCGAAGTGCTGTACGGCCGGGAGATCGCCGACGTCGGTTCGGACGAGCTGGTCGTCACCGCCGACATGGCGGAGCGCAAGAACCGGATGATCGCCACCGCGGACGCGTTCCTCACCCTGCCGGGCGGGGTCGGCACCATGGACGAGCTGTTCGAGGTGTGGACCACCGGTCACCTCGGGCTGCACCACAAGCCGATCGCCTTGCTGTCGACCGACGGCTTCTACGATGGCCTGATGTCCTATGTGGACACTCTGGTACGGGACCGGTTCCTGTCCGCCGACGCCCGCGACCTGCTGCGGGTGGTGCACGACGTCCCGGCCGCCGCCGACGTGCTGGAGGCGGCCCTCGCCGCCGGCTCGCACTGAGGCGCGGTCGCGCCGGTGCGGCCGGGCGTCGCCGCCTCGCGCCGATCGCGGTCGCGAGTGCCGGCCCGGGAGGGGTGCGGGCCGGCACTCGCGGGTCAGCGGAACCGGTGAGCGTTGCGGTCGCACCAGTCGGCGAAGGTGGCGGGCTCGCGGCCGAGCAGCTCGCGCACCGTGCTGGTGCGGAAGCCGACCGTGTCGGCGCGCATCTGCTCGAACCCCTCGACGATCGCCTCGGCGAGCGCGGGTGGGGCGCCGTGGGGGAAGCGTGCGGCGACCGCCTCGGCGGCCGTACGGATCGGCCGGACCTCGATGTCCCGGCCGACCGCCGCGGCCAGTACCTGGACCTGCTCGGTCACGGTGAACGTCTGCTCGCCGGTCAGCGTGTACGCGGTGCCGGCGTGGCCGTCCTCGGTGAGCGCCAGCGCGGCGACAGCGGCGATGTCGGCGGGATCGATCGGGGCGAACCGCCCCGGTCCGACCGGGTCGAGCACGTAGCCGCCGGACCGGATCGTGGGCAGCCAGTCGAACGCGTTCGTCATGTACCCGCCGGGCCGCAGCACGGTCGTCGGGATCCCGGACTCGCGCAGCAGCACCTCCCGCTCGTGGTGCCACCGACCCATCGCCGGCATCGGGTCGCCGAGCACGTTGTACGAGGAGAGCTGCACGACGTTGGCCACGCCGGCGGCGCGGGCGGCGGCCACGGCGTGCTCGGTGTGGGTCAGCCCGATGCCGGGGGTGAGCAGGAACATTCCGTCGACGCCGTCGAGTGCGCGCGCGAGCGACTCGGGGTCGTCGAGGTCGGCGAACGCGCGCTCGGCGCGCTCCGGCAGCGTGGCGGCGCGGGCCGGATCGCGCACCAGCGCGCGGACCTCCGCGCCGCGGTCGACGAGCGTACGGACCAGTTCGCGGCCGATGTTTCCGGTTGCACCGGTGACCAGTAGCATGAGCAGTCCCAGGGTCGTTTACGGGTTAATGATGTGCCTCGGAATGGAACGATAACCGGTTAACGACATGCCGTCAACGCCGACCTGCGCTGCAGTGGAGGTACCGATGCCCGGACTGTTGGACCTGCACGGCCGCACCTCGAAGGCGCTGCGGGCACTGGCCGAGGCGGCGGTGCAGCGACACGGCCTGCACCTGGGGCAGGACCACCTGCTCGCGGCGCTGTGGGAACGGGACGGTCGCACCCCGGGCGAGATCGCCGCCGCGGTCCGCGTCACCACCCCGGCGGTGGTGAAGATGGCCGGCCGGATGATCACCGCCGGCTGGATCACCCGGCGCCCCGACGATCGGGACAACCGCCTCGTGCGGCTCTGGCTCACCGACGCCGGCCGCGCCCTGCAGGAACCCGTCGAGGCCGCCCGGCGCCGCCTCGAGGACCAGGTCACCGCCGGCCTCACCGACGACGAGCGGACGGCACTGCTGTCCGCCCTGACCAAGGTGCACGACACAGCCGTCGCGCTGCTGGCCGATCCACCCGATCACACCACCGGCTGACCGCGCCGGAGCCCGGCACCGAGCCAGCCGTCCCAAGACGGCCGCGCGTCGTTCACCCGGCCCCAAGACAGCCGCGCGCTGGTTCACCCGACCCAAGACGCCGGGCGTCGGTTCATCCGACCCAAGACGCCGGATATCGGTTCATCCGACCCAAGACGCCGGATGTCGGTTCATCCGACCCAAGACGCCGGATGTCGGTTCATCCGACCCAAGACGCCAGGCGTCGGTTCATCCGACCCCGAGAGCCGGGCGTCGGTCGTCCGACCAGGACGGCCGGGCGTCGGTCACCCCGGAGCCGGACGCCAGGCGTGCGGTCAATGGGCCGGGGGCGGCCAGGGCAGGACGGTCAGCTCCGGCCAGCGCCGCCGCCAGCGGGCCGCCTTCGCCTCGTAGACCGAACGCGGCGCCTGCACCGGATTCGGCCGCAGCACCAGGTTGAACACGTCGGACAGCCCGTGCGGCGCGTAGACGCGCCACCGGTCGCCCGGCTCGGTGCGCACGCCGACGCAGCAGGTGGTGGCGGCGAAGCTGTCGATCGCCGCCTCGCTGGAGGTGTAGGCCGGGCAGGGCACCCCGAACTTCGCCTCGTACCAGAGGTGCACCCGGGCCTCGTTGCGGATCTCGATCTCGACCGGCAGGCCCGCGAACACCGCGCGGCCGGCCGCGATCACCTCGTCCTCCGCCGCCCAGGACAGGTCGGCGTCGTCGAAGTAGAACACGTCGTAGTCCCTGATGCCGCCGCTCGGCGCCCGGTGCGTCACCACGTTCCACACCGTCTGGAACACGCACCCGGCCGTCAGGTACCACCCGGGCAGGTCGAGGGTTGCGGTGCGGGCCAGCACCTCGGTGAGCAGCTCGTTGCGCTGCAACGTGGTCCGCAACGCGGGCAGCTGTTCGTCCAGCGGCAGGAGACCGATCATGCCGCCTGACTACCAGCCGGCTGTGACAGAACCGCCCGCTCCCGGGTCAGGCGAGGCCGCGGCGGGCGGCGGCGGGCTGCCGGTCGCCGCGGATGGTGGCGACCATGTCCAGCGCCTGCCGGGTGGCGCGGACCTGGTGGGCGCGGAAGAACCGGGCCCCGAGCCAGGCGCTGACCACGCTGGCGGCGAGTGTGCCGGACAGTCGGCCGGCCACCGGTACGTCCAGCGACTCGCCGACGAAGTCCTTGTTGGACAGGGCGACGAGTACCGGCCATCCGGTGCCGGCGAGTTCGTCCAGCCGGCGGGTGAGCTCCAGCGAGTGCCGGGTGTTCTTGCCGAAATCGTGCGCCGGGTCGATCAGGATCCCGTCCCGCCGTACCCCCAGCGCGACCGCGCGGTCGGCCAGCCGCGTCACCGTGTCGAGCACGTCGGCCACCACGTCGTCGTACGCCGGCCGGTGTGGCCGGGTACGCGGCGGCAGCCCACCGGTGTGCGAGCAGACCAGGCCGACACCGGTCTCCGCGGCGACCTCGGCCAGCCGCGGGTCGGCGCCCGCCCAGGCGTCGTTGAGCAGGTCGGCACCCGCCTCGACGGCCTGCCGGGCCACTTCCGCCCGCCAGGTGTCCACCGAGATCACCAGGTCGGGATGCCGCGCCCGGATGGTCGCCACGAACGGGACGATCCGCCGGATCTCCTCCTCCGCGTCGACCACCTGACCCGGGCCCGCCTTGACGCCGCCGATGTCGACGATGTCGGCTCCTTCCTGAACCGCCCGGTCGACGGCCGCGAGCGCCGCCTCGGTCCCGAACGTGGCGCCCTGGTCGAAGAACGAGTCCGGGGTCCGGTTGATGATGGCCATCACGGCCAGCTCGGTCGGCTCGAACGTGCGGCGACCCAGCCGCACCGGACCGCTGTCCACGCGCTACCTCCTGACGGTGTCGGCACCATCGTCCATCAACCCAGGGCAAACGCCTGGTCGGCCCGGTGGCGGCCGGCGCGACGGGTGAGGCCCGGACCGGCACTACACCGTACCGGGGTCCTGTCGGTCTGTTCGTCGTGTCACGATTGCCGGTATGCGCGAGATTCTCCTGCTGCTCGTGGTGGCTCTGGTGGCCGCGGCCATCGTGTTCGGTGTGATCGTCGCGATCACCGGTGCGGCGCGTGGCCTGCAGCCGGCCGAGCCGGACGAACGGGCCCGCCGACTGCCCGGCGACCGGCCGCTCGCGGAGCGCGACCTGGGTACGGTCCGGTTCGACGCGGTCCTTCGCGGGTACCGGATGGCGCAGGTGGACGCCGCGCTGCGCCGCGTGTCGTACGACCTGGGCTACAAGCAGGAGCTGATCGCGGCGCTGGAGGCCGAGGTCGCGGCGCTGCGGGACGGCCGCACCGCCGATGCCGACCTGCTGCGCGACCGCCGCCTTGCCGCCGCCGCGCCCGTCCGCCGGGTGGCCCAGCGCCCGGCGACCCCGACCCCGACCGACCCGGCCGGCGCCGCGGCTGCGGGCGCAGTGCCGGCCGGCGAGGCGGTAGCGGACGCAGCGCCGATCGACGAGGCGGCTGCGGGCGCAGTGCCGGCCGACGAGGGGGCAGCGGACGCAGCGCCGATCGACGAAGCGGCAGCAGACACCGTGCCGGTCGACGACCCGGCGCCCGCCGGGGATCCCGCGCCGGTCACCGGTGCCGAGACCGACGGCGGTGCCCAGGCCCTGCAGCCTGCCGACCGCGCCGAGCCTGACGACCTCGCGACGGCTGCCGACGGCGCCGAGTCCGCGGACACGGTCCCGGCCGACGAGGGCGAACGGGCTGAGGACGCGGCGGACGATCCGGCGGCGGGAAGGCCGGACACCGACGGCTCGAACGGGCGGGCGGATGGTGCGGCGCGCCGGGTCGCCGGCCAGCCGGCGGTGAGCTGACGCCCATGAGCGAGCGGGAGCGAAGCACGGGCATCGTGCGTGGGTGCCTCCGGCCCGAGCGAGGCAGAGCGGGGAGCGGGCATGAGTGATGCGCGGAGGTCACCGGATCTGTTGATCGGTGCGGACGGCCGGGGGCGTTGCCCGTGGGCCGGCAGCGCGCCGGAGTACGTCGAGTACCACGACGACGAGTGGGGTCGGCCGGTGCGCACCGACGACGGGCTGTTCGAGCGGCTCACCCTGGAGGCGTTCCAGTCCGGGCTGGCATGGATCACCATCCTGCGCAAGCGGCCAGCGTTCCGGCAGGCGTTCGCCGGCTTCCGGATCGGCAAGGTCGCCGCGTTCGGCGAGGCGGACCGGGAGCGGCTGCTCGCCGATGCCGGCATCGTGCGCAACCGCGCGAAGATCGACGCCGCGCTGGGCAACGCCCGGGTGGCGGCCGAGCTGCCGGGCGGCCTCGCCGCGCTGATCTGGTCGTACGCGCCGAAGCAGCGGCCGCGCCCGAAGCGGCTCGCCGACGTGCCGGCCACCAGCCCCGAGTCGGTGGCGCTGGCGAAGGAGCTGAAGCGGCGCGGTTTCCGGTTCGTCGGCCCGACCACCGCGTACGCGTTGATGCAGGCCGCCGGGTTGGTCGACGACCACCTGGCCGGCTGTATCGCCCCCGGCAACACCGCCGCCTGACCTGCCGCGGGCCGGTGCGCCGCCGCCCGCCTGTGCGGCGCGCTGTCGGCCTGCCGCTGGTGGGGGGCGCCGCCCGCCTGCGCGGCGCGCTACCGGGCTGCCGCTGGTGGGGGGCGCCGCCCGCCCGTGCGGCGCGCTACCGGGCTGCCGCTGGTGGGGGACGCCGCCCGCCCGTGCGGCGCGCTACTGCCGCTGGTGGGGGACGCCGCCCGCCTGTTCGGCGCGCTGACCGGGCGACCGCTGGTTTCCTGCGTCCGCTGGGACGCCGCCCGGGTGTCCGGCGCGCCGGCGCCGTCGGGCCCGACCACCACTGGTTGTCCGCGGTCCGGCGGGACGCCGTTGCCTGCCGGTCCGCGGACCGGGCATGGGTGCTGCCCCGGTGCGCCGCGGAGTTCCCGGCATGCGGAAAGATAAGGGTTGCCTCAGCAGCACCGCGAGCTGCGGGTGATCGTGACGGCAGGCGGAGGTGTCATGACGCAGTGGATGGTCGCGGTCGGCCCGGAGCAGTTCCAGGCGGAGCGGCTCTACCAGCACGATCAGCTGGAGGTACCGCTGCCGGCGATGCTGCCGATGGCGGTCGGTGACCCGGTCGCGCTGGTCGCCACCGGGGGCACCGTTGACGAACCGGTCGTGTTCGGCCTGGCCCGCATCGTGACCCCGCCGTACCCGGTGGACCGGGTGCCGGACGACCCGGACGACGCCGACGTGGCCGGCCTGCCGGCGGCGATGGTGGTCGAGTACCTGGTGCGCGCGGTCGACCGGCCGGTGCCGCTGGCCGACCTGGCGCTCCCGGAGGCGATGGAGTTCGAGCCGGGCGATCCGGCCGTACTGGGCGAGCCCGGGTACGGGCGGATCGTCGCGGCGTTGGGGGCGCCGCGCAGTCCGGTCACGCCGAAGCGGGAGTGGCTGGTCAGCCTCGACCTGCCGATCGAGGCCGACTCGCCGGCCGAGGCGGTCCGGATCTTCTGGACCTACGTCCGGCAGCTCGGCCCGGCGGAGCTGCCGGCGTTTGTCTCGCCGCGCGGCGACGAGACCGCGATGCGCCCGTACGTGCTCGGCGTCGAACACGAGATGGACCCCGAGGAGGACGAGTAACCGTCGGCCACCGGCCGCCGGCCCGCACCCGCGACCCGCACCGTTGATCAAGGGATCGCGACACGCATTGCTGGCACGACGTGACCCGATCCCTTGATCAACTTCACCGGGAGGGCAACTTCACCGGGAGGGCAACTTCACCGGGAGGGCGGCTTCACCGGGAGGGCAACGACCGGGAGGGCAACGACCGGGAGGGTCAGCGGCCGTGGAAGGCGGGGCGGCGCTTGGCGACGAACGCCTCGGTGGCGGCCCGGTGGTCGCTGGTCGCGCCGCAGATCGACTGCGCGTCCGCCTCGACCGCCAGCGCATCCCGCAGGCTGCCCGAGGCGCCGGTCGCGAGCTCGCGCTTGAGCTGGCCGTACGCCACGGTCGGGCCGGCGGCGAGCCGGGTGGCGAGCGCGGTGGCCGCGGGCAACACCTCGTCGTCGGTGGCGACCAGCTCGGTGAACAGGCCGAGCCGGTCGGCGGTGGCCGCGTCCACCTTGGTACCGAGCAGGGTCAGTTCGGTGGCCTTGGCGTAGCCGACGAGCCGGGGCAGCGTCCAGGAGATGCCGGTGTCGCCGGCGAGGCCCACTCCGGCGAAGCTCATCGAGAACGACGTACCGGGGCCGCCGATGCGGAAGTCGGCCAGGAACGCCAGCGCCGCGCCCGCACCGGCGGCCGGCCCCCGTACCGCGGCGACGACCGGCTTGGGCATCCCGCCGAGCAGCTCCGCGATCGGCGTGTAGTGCTCGTGCACGGTGCGCATCGGGTCGCTGCCGGCGCCCAGCGTCTCGATGTGTTCGCGCAGGTCCTGGCCGACGCAGAAGCCGCGGCCGGCACCGGCGAGCAGCAGCGCCCGGCAGTCGTCGTCGGCCGCCGCGTCGCGCAGCGCGTCCCGCAGCGCCTCCTTCAGCTCGACCGACAGCGAGTTCAGCGACTCGGGGCGGTTGAAGGTGAGCGTGACGACGCCGGTGTCGGCGCGGTCGACCAGCAGTACCTCGGTCATGGCAACCCTTCGGATTCCTCAGCGGTGGGTGGTGGGCAGGCAGGAGTCCACGTACCGGTCGGCGGCGGCGCGCAGCCGCCCCGCGTACCGGTCGAAGAAGGCGGCCGCGGCGGCGCCGGGCCAGTCGGGCGGCAGCAGCTCGGCCGGCAGCTGCGGGTCGGAGAACAGGAACGTCCGCCAGGCGTGCACCAGCCGGAACCGCGCCGCGTACGCCTGCTCGTCGGTCACCGTGGCCGGCAGCCCGGCGACCACCGGCGTGTACTCGGTGACGAACTCCCGGTACGCGGTGGCGAGCGCGGGCAGGTCCCAGGCGCGGCGGACCAGGTCGCTGGCGCCCGCGGTGTCGCCGTCGTGCCGGGCGACGAACCGTGCCGCGGCGACGCCGACCTCGTCCAGCAACGCGGCCACCTCGGCGTCCCGCGCCCGTACCGTGCCGCGGCGGGGCGCCGCCCAGGTGCTCGGGGACAGCGCGCCGAAGCCGAGATAGCCAAGGGTGTCGGCGAGCCGGCTGCGCTGCGCGCGGGTGGCCGACCCGGTCAGTACCAGCAGATCGAACCGGCCGTCCCAGTCGCGCCGGGTGGTCCGGTAGATGCGCGCGGCGGCCTCGTCGAGCCGGCGCATCCCCCGACCGGTGAGCGCGTAGCCCGGCCCGGCCGGCAGCCGTACGGGGGCCAGCCAGCCCTGCCGGACCATCCGGGAGATGGCGGTGCGCACCGCCGGCGCGGCGATGGACAGCGGCGCGAGCAGCCGGACGAGGGCCGCGACCGGTGCCTCACCGCCGCGCGGCCGAAGGTGATCTCCATAGAGATCGAACAGCGCGGAGCGGGCCTGCACGCTCGCGAGTGTGACAGTTCGATACCGAAGATGCCAACAACTGTCACATATCCCCGGGGCCGGTTTGGGTCCCGGCCCGCTTATCAGGGAAAATCATCGTCGTGGAAGTGCGTCGCTGGCCGGCGGGCCGGCTCGGCCGCGACGCGCGGAAGGTATCGGCCGCGGGAAAACCCGCGGTGTCGAGTCGAGGGGAGACAACATGGCGGCCATGAAGCCGCGGACGGGCGACGGTCCGCTGGAGGTCACCAAGGAGGGCCGCGGCATCGTCATGCGGGTTCCGCTCGAAGGCGGTGGCCGGCTGGTCGTCGAGATGACCCCGGAGGAAGCCGGCGAGCTCGGCGAGGCGCTGAAGAACGTCGCGGGCTGATCCGTTTGCGGGGGGCCGTGCGGCACCCCACCGATCCATACCGGCCCGGTACCGATCCTTCGGTGCCGGGCCGGTGTCCTGACCTGGTCGTCCCGACCTGCTGTCCGATCTCGCTGTCCCGCTTCCGGGACGGATGGAGCTGCGTGTGGCTTCCTTGACCCTGCGACTCGGCACCGGAACCCGGCCCGCGGTACTGGCCGTGCCGGTCGCGCCCACCGGCGACGACACCGACGACTCTGCCGCTGGGCCCGGCTCGGCTGGCAAGGCCGGCTCCGCCGGTTCGGCTGGCAAGGCCGGCTCCGCCGGTTCGGCTGGCAAGGCCGGCTCCGCCGGTTCGGCTGGCAAGGCCGGCTCCGCCGGTTCGGCTGGCAAGGCCGGCTCCGCCGGCGGTGCGGCGGCCGCGGTGCTGGCAACGGTGCCGCTACCGGCTGGCACCGAGAGCGTGCTCGCCGCCTACCTGGCCGACGTCGAGCACTCCGGAGCCGCCGGCAGCATCGAGGTGCTGCCGCGCCCCGGCGAGCGGCCGCAGCGGCTGATCGCCGTCGGTGTCGGCGACGGCACCGAGGCCGACTGGCGGGCGGCGGGTGCCGCCGTGGTGCGCGCCGCCGCGAAGCAGCCGGCGCTGACCGTCGCGGTACCGGACGGGCTGACCGACGCGCAGCTCGCCGGGCTGGCCGAGGGGATCCTGCTCGCCGGGTACCGGTTCAGCCTCGCCGCGGACGACAGCGGTGCACCGGCGCTGAACCGGGTCACCATCGCCGCCGACGCCGCCCGGTACGGCCCGGCACTGGCGCACGCGCAGGCGGTCGCCGAGGCGACCGCGCTGGCCCGGGACTGGGTCAACACGCCCAGCAACGACAAGTCGCCGGAGTGGTTCGCCGGCCGGATCGCCCGCGCCGCCGAGAAGCACCAGGTGCAGGTACGCATCCGGGACGCCGCCGCGCTCGCCGCCGAGGGGTTCGGCGGGGTGGTCGCGGTCGGCGAGGGCTCGCCGCGCCCGCCGCGGCTGGTGGAGCTGCGCTGGCGGCCACGCGGTGCGCAGCGGCACGTGGTGCTCGTCGGCAAGGGCATCACGTACGACACGGGTGGCATCGACATCAAGCCGATCGGCGCGATGGAGCTGATGCGCAAGGACATGGGCGGTGCCGGCGCGGTCGCCGCGGCGACGATCGGTGCCGCCGCGATGCGACTGCCGGTACGCGTCACGGCGCTGCTTCCGTTGGCCGACAACGTCGTCAGCGGTGCGGCGTACCGGCCGGGCGACGTGGTGCGGCACTACGGCGGGATCACGACGGAGATCCAGAACACCGACGCGGAGGGTCGGATCGTGGTGGCCGATGCCCTCGCGTACGCGGTGCGCCGGCTCGCCCCCGACGTCCTCGTCGACCTGGCCACCCTGACCGGGGCGCAGCGCGTCGCGCTGGGCAAGAAGACCGCCGCGCTGTACGCGACCGACGACGAGCTGGCCGCCGCGCTCGCCGCGGCCGGCGACGACGCCGGCGAGCCGATGTGGCGGATGCCGCTGCCCGCCGACTACGTCGAGAAGGTGCACAGCTCCACGGTCGCCGACCTGAACAACGCCCCGGTACAGGGCGAGGCCGGGTCGGTGATGGGCGCCCTGTTCCTGCGCGAGTTCACCGCCGGCCACCCGTGCTGGGCGCACGTGGACATGTCCGCACCGGCCTGGTCCGCCAGCGCCGCCGGCGAACTGCCGAAGGGCGCCACCGGCTGGGGCGTCCGCACCCTGCTGCGCTACCTCGCCACCCAGTGACAGCGATGATCCCCGGCCCCGAGGCCGGGGATCATCGGCGTGCGTCGCACGGCCCGCCGGCCCTGCCCACGCCACCCTGACGGTGGTGGCGGTTCAGGCTGGCTCGGCGGGGGAGCGGCCGGGCAGGGCCCGGTCGAGGAAGTCCTCGACGGCGTCGAGCACCGCGTGGAACCGCAGCGACGAGAAGAAGTCGAAGTTGTGCTGGGTGCCCGGCAGCTCGGCGTAGGCGACCGGCCGGGTGGAGACCCGGCGCAGCTCGGCGGCGAAGGCGCGCGCGTCCTCGACCAGCACCATCGTGTCCAGGGTGCCGTGCACCAGCAGGGCCGGCGGCGCGTCCGGCCGCAGCCACCCGGCCGGCGCCGCGGCGGCCGAGCCCAGGGTGCCGGCCCTCCCGTAGTACCCGTAGAGGCCGATCACGGCCGCGACCGAGGTACCGGCCGAGCCGGAACCGGACGATGGCCGCCCACCGGTGAGCGCGGTCATCATGGCCAGGTGCGCGCCGGCCGAACCGCCGGCCAGGACGACCGTCGACGGATCCGCGCCGTACTCGGCGGCGTGCTCGCGGACCCAGGCGAGGACCCGCTCGACATCGCCGAGCCGGTCGGCGTAGTCGACGTGCCGTAGCCGGTAGTTGGCGCTGACGCAGACCCAGCCGCGGCTCGCCAGCCGATACAGCAGGGGCCGGCCGCCGAGCAGCTTGTCGCCGACCGCGAAGCCGCCGCCGTGCAGGTATACCAGTACCGGGGCGTTCGCCGGGCGCCGCCGGGCGAGGTACACGTCGAGCAGCTGGCCGCGGCCGGGTGCGGCGCCGTACCGGAGGTTGCGGAGCCACCGCACTCCCGGGCGGTAGGAGACGAACGGGACGAGCAGCCTCGGCCACGACATCCGGGTGTGCCGGTGCCGGCTGGGGGCGCCGAACGCGGCGTCCAGCGCGGCGGCGAGCACCGGCCGGGCGGTACGGGTCCGGACCGCGAGCGCCACCATCCCGGCTGCCGGGACCGCGGTCAGGGTGAGACCGAGCCACCAGAGCGGCGCCCCGGCGGTACCGCCGGCGAGGAACGGCAGGGCGGCAGCGGTCAGGACGACCAGCGCGGCGAACGGTTGCTCGTTGAGCAGGTACGTCATCATCGCGACCGTCGACCACGGGGTGGACCGGCGCGGCCGCGGTGGCCGCCACGCGAGCGCGACCAGCAGTACGAACAGCACCATCGTGGTGATGAATCCGGGCGGCATCTGGTCCTCGTTCCGCGGACGTCGGGGGTGCCGCAAGCCTCGCGGGTACGCGGTTGCGGGCGCATCGGCCCGATGGCGGCGCCGGCTCGGACCCCGGTCGGTACCCGCCTCGACTTTGGTCGGTGGTCCCGCGTTCTCCACCCGGCTCTCCACCCGCGCGCCGATCCGTCCCCGCCGCCCGATCCCTACCTTCGGTGGGCGGGGAAAGGGGTAGGCGATGGAGAAGACCGTCCTGGCCATCGGTGTGGTGCTGGTGGTGGTCGCGTTGATGATCGTGCGGCGGGTGTACGGCGAGCCGCTGAAGGCGCGCCGGCTGCTGCTCGCGCCGCTGATCGAACTGGCGATGGGTGGGTACCAGATCGCCACGCACGGCGGGCTGCCGGCGGGCGAGTGGCTGTCGCTGGCGCTGACCGGTGCGGTGTCGCTCGGCCTGGGCGCGGCCCGCGGCGGGACGGTGCAGCTCTTCGAGCGGCGCGGCGTGCTGTGGCAGCGGTACCGCCTGCGCACGTTCCTGGTGTGGCTCGGCGCGTTCGTCGCCCGGTTCGGGATCCGGGCCCTGCTCGCCGCGCTCGGCGTCACGACCGCGGCGGCCAGCCTGTCGTCGCTCGCGTCCGGCGGCAGGCCGCACGTCAGCGCCGCGCTCATCGGTACCCTGCTGATCACCTCGGGGCTCGGCTTCCTCGGCGAGTCGCTGGTGCTCACGCCGCGGGCGCTGGCCACCGGGGTACCGATGCAGGCGTCCGGGCCGGGCGGATCGGCGCTGCTGGGGATACTCGACGGAGTACGAGGCGACGACCGGCCGGTGGGTGGCACTCGCCGGCGGAGGTGAGACGTGCAGCCCATGTGGTGGGGGCGGCCCGAGGACGGCCCGATGACCTGGGACGTCCTCGTACGGCGGGCGATCCGGGTCGCCGTGCTGGTGTTCCTGGCCGCCGGTGTGCTCGTGATCGAGACCCGGCACTGGGCGCCGCACCGGAGCGTACCGGCGGTGATCCTGCTCGGGTTGTCGGTCGTCGGGATGCTGCTGCTGTGGCCGATGCGCCGGGGCGGCGGCCGGTACGTGCCGGTGATCCTGCTGGTGACCGCGGCGCTGACGGTGGCGCTCGGCATCCTCACCCCGGAAACGATCGGCGGACTCTTCCTCTTCCTGCCGGTCTCGGTGGCGGCGATCCGGTGGCGGATCGACGCCTCCGCGGCGGTCGTGGTCGGCATCGTGGTCTGCTACGTCGGCGGTACGTGGCTGGTCTGGCACCAGTGGCCCGGCTGGTGGCTGCTCGGTGGGCTTGCCGGCTCGTACCTGGGCGGGCTGCTCGACCACGCTCGCCAGGAGCGCGTCCGGCAGTCGGCCGAGCTGCTGGAACAGAAGCAGCGGGCGCACGCCGCGGAGGCGCGGTCGGCCACGCTGGCCGAACGCAGCCGGATCGCCCGCGAGATCCACGACGTGCTGGCGCACTCGCTGGCGGCGCTCGCGGTCCAGCTGGAGGCGGCGGACGCGCTGCTCGGCGCCGGCCGGGAGGAGAAGGCGCGGGAGGTGGTGCGTACCTCGCGCCGGCTGGCCCGGGAGGGGCTGGCCGAGACCAAGCAGGCGGTGCTGGCGCTGCGGGAGGGGGCCAGCGCGCCGCTGCCCGAGTCGCTGTCCGCGTTGCTCGCCGCCACTGCGCCGGCCGAGGCGGCGGCCGGCGAGAACGGCCGGGACGAACGGCTGCGGGTCGACGGGACGGTACGCGAGGTGCCGGAGGAGGCGGGCTTCGCGCTGTACCGGATCGCCCAGGAGGCGTTGACGAACGCGGCGAGGCACGCCGCCGGGGCACCGGTACGGATGGTCCTCGCGTACGGCGCCGACCGGGTCGAGCTGACGATCCGGAACGACCCGCCCCCCGCCGGGTCGCCGGCGTCGCCGGCCGCCGCCGGCAGCGGGTACGGGCTGATCGGCATGCGGGAGCGGCTCGAACCGCTCGGCGGCACCCTGGAGGCGGGGCCGCGCGACGGCGGCTGGCAGGTGGCGGCGAGGATTCCGGTATGACCGAACCGGTGCGCATCGTGGTCGCCGACGATCAGACCGCGGTACGGGAAGGGCTCGCCACCATGCTCGACCTGCTGCCCGACGTGACCGTGGTGGCCACCGCGGCCGGTGGCGCCGAGGCGGTGGCCGCGGTCGCCGCGCACGCTCCCGACGTCGTCCTGATGGACCTGCACATGCCCGGGATGGACGGGGTCACCGCCACCCGGCAGATCGCGGCCGACCACCCGGACACCCGGGTGGTCGTGCTCACCACGTTCGCCGACGACCAGAGCATTCTCGCCGGGCTGCGCGCCGGCGCCATCGGCTACCTGACCAAGGAGGCCGGTCGGGACGAGATCGCCCGCGCGGTGCACGCCGCGGCAGCCGGCCAGGGCGTACTGGACGCCGACGTGCAGCGGCGGCTGGTGGCGGCGACCACCGCGGCGACACCGCCGGTACCGG
The DNA here is from genome assembly GCF_018324685.1 of Actinocatenispora sera. Lineage (NCBI taxonomy): Bacteria > Bacillati > Actinomycetota > Actinomycetes > Micromonosporales > Micromonosporaceae > Actinocatenispora > Actinocatenispora sera. The sequence goes on from NZ_AP023354.1 coordinate 2,437,455, forward strand.
CCGGGCCGGCGCTGCCCGACGGGCTGACTCCCCGCGAGGGCGAGGTGCTCGCGTTGATCGCCGCCGGGCTGACCAACCGGGAGATCGCCGCCGAGCTGTTCGTCAGCGAGGCGACCGTCAAGACGCACATCAACAACCTGTTCACCAAGGCGCGGTTGCGGGACCGCGCCCAAGCGGTCCGGTACGCCTACCAGCACGCCGTCGTCCTGCCCGACCGCTGACCGATCGCGCGGGTTGATCGTGGACCCGTGCCGCCCCGGCGCGTCGGTCACGGACCCGGGTGGGCGTGGCGGCGGCGTCACGCCGTACCGAGTCCCCTTCGGCAGGGGGTGGTCACGACCCCTGGACCGGTGGGGACGTGGTCACGATCCCTTTGACCGGCGGAGGTCAGGCGCCGGGAGCGCCGGGCGGGGGAGCGATCGGGCTCAGGTGGATGCCGGCGAGGCGCCATCGGCCATCGGGGCGGACCAGGATCTGGGTGACCCGGAACTTCCCGTCGCTGGGCCGCCCCTGGTACGCGGCGCGCTGGTCCTGGATGCCGATCGCGACGGCGCTGTCGCCGTAGTCGCGGACGGTGACGTCGTGCCAGTCCAGTTCGGTGGTGACGAACTGGCCGGACCGGTACCGGTCGAGCCACTGCTTCTTGTCGAGCAGGAAGCCCAGCGGGCCGACCAGGGTGAAGTCGTCGACGGCCAGCTCGTCGAGGGTGTCGGTGTCGCCCTGCACCTCTGCCGCGGCCCAGCGCCGGCCGAGTTCGGTGATGTCGGTGATGGACATGGTGTCCGCCTCTCGGGTCGGGTTCGATGGGCTAAACGTTAGACTTCTAACGATTAGCCGTCAAGCATTTCCCTCGAACCTGGGTTACGCTCTCGCCATGGGACCGCCTGCCCGGATGCCGATCGGCCTGGCCCTGGCCCGTTCGGCCAAGATCGTGAGCCGCGCCTTCGACGACGCGCTCGCCGCCGCCGGCGGCAGCCTGCCCAGCTGGTTGATCCTCATCTCGCTGAAGACCCGGGTACACGCCAACCAGCGCGAACTCGCCGCAGCGATCGGCATCCAGGGTGCGACGCTGACCCACCACCTGAACGCGATGGAGTCGGCCGGCCTGCTGCTGCGTCGGCGCGACCCGGCCAACCGCCGGGTGCACCAGGTGACGATGACCGACGAGGGCGAGCGGCTGTTCCACCGGCTGCGGCAGGCCGCCACCGAGTTCGACCGGCAGCTGCGCACCGGTCTCGACGACGGGGACCTCGACGCGCTCACCCGCACGCTCGGCACCCTCGCCGGCAACGTCGCGACCGATGCGACCGACGCCTTCCCGAACCCCACCGCCGCCCACTGACCGCGAGGCGAGTGGCAAGGCGGGCAGGGCGAGGCCGTGACCGGCGTAACGGCATCTCGTCGGCCGGCGAGCCGTAACCGGCGCGACCGGCTCGGGCGGCGTCAGGCGGCCCGGTGCGGGCGGGTGGCGTGGGTGGTGGGGACGCCGAGGCCGGCCAGCGCGGTCTTCGCGTAGTACGCCCACCAGCCGAGGTAGCGGCCGTAGCGCTCGGCGACCGCGTCGATCGAGGTGTCCGCGCCGTAGAGCCGGGCGGCCACGTCGGCGAACTGCGGCATCGCGATCGGCAACCGGTCGGGCCGGCCGAGCACCCGCAGCATGATTGCCGCCGCGGTGAACTCGCCGACGCCGCGGATGCGCCGCAGCTCGGCCCGCACCTGCTCGTACGGCGCGGTGGCGAGCCACTGCTCGTCGGCGCCGGCGAGCGCGTGGATCGCGGCGAGCAGGTAGTCGGTCTGCCTGGCGTTGCCGGTGAACCGTGCCAGCTGGTCCGGGCCGAGACCGGTCAGCGTGGCGAACGCCGGGAACGCCACGAACCGCTGCCCGTCCACCGTCAGCGACGGCCCGTGTGCCGCAGCGAGCCGGCGCTTGCGCAGCCCGGCGACCCGCTGCGCGGTGCGCTGGGTGAGCACGAAGTAGCACGCGCCCTCGGCCAGCGAGGCGAACCGGACCTGGTGCAGCCCGGCCACCTCGGTGAGCACCGGCCGCAGCGCCGGGTCGTCGGCGGCCACGGCGAGGAATCCGGTCATGTCGTCGGCCAGGCCGAGCCAGTCGGACACCCGTCGCTCGGCCCAGCGCAGCTCGTCGTCGGCGAGCGGCCGGCCGCCGAACACGGCGAGCGACACGCCGGCCCGGCCGTCGCCGCGCGGCCCCACCTCCACCACGATCGCCTCCGCGGCCGGGCCGGCCGCGGAGGGCAGCGCGAACGCCTTGCGGACGGCGCCGTCGGCGATCACCTGCTCGCCGGCGCACGGGGCGAAACCCGACAGCGCCCGCAGGCTCTGCCGCAGATCGAACGGCGGCACGGCCGGAAGCTTGGTGGTGTGCTGAAGGCTGCTCGACATGGTTCCAGCATCGAACACAGGTACGACACTTTCCCGGCCGGCGAACGCCCCGGCCGCGAGGAACCGAACTTTCCTGCCGGCCCCCGCCGGCTCGCCCGGGCGGAATCAGAAACCAGGTACGGATCGGGTATAAGGGAGCACGACAGCCGATCGACGCCGGGAGTGCGCATGTCGACCAGCAGCGAACCGGACGTGCTCGTCGCCGGTGCCGGCATCGCCGGGTTGACCGCCGCGCTGAGCCTGGCCACCGCGGGCCGGCCGGCGCGGGTGTTCGACCCGGTCCGCCGGTTCACCCCGCTCGGGGTCGGCATCAACCTGCAACCGCACGCGGTCCGGGAGCTCACCGAGCTGGGGCTGGCCGGTGAACTGGCCGGGATCGGCATGCCGATCGAGGAGTGCGTGCACGTCGACCGGCACGGTAACCGGATCTGGAGCGAGCCGCGTGGTACGGCGGCGGGCTACCGCTGGCCGCAGTACGCGGTGCATCGCGGTCAGCTGCAGATGCTGCTGCTGGCTGCGGTCACCGCCCGGCTCGGCGCCGATGCCGTCCGGCCCGGGACCGCGGTCGTCGACTTCACCGACGGGGCAGCCGAGAACGTCGAGCGCGTCGAGAACATCGAGCGGGTCGAGGGCGTGGAGCGCGCCGACAGGACGCGGGGGGATCGGTCGGCGCTGCGGGTGACGGTGCAGGACCGCGCGTCCGGCGAGCGCCGGGAGCTGACGCCGGCCGCGCTGCTCGGGGCGGACGGGCTGCACTCGACGGTGCGCGAGCGACTGCATCCGGGCGAGGGTGAGCCGCTGGGCAACGACATCCTGATGTTTCGCGGCACCGCGCGGGCCGAGCCGTTCCTGACCGGCCGGTCGATGCTGGTGGCGGGCTGCAACACCCGGTCGAAGTTCGTCGCGTACCCGGTTTCGCCGGTCACCGACGGGCTGGTCACCGTCAACTGGGTCGGGGAGGTGCGGTTGCCGGCCACGGAGCGGGGGATGGTGGCGGACTGGACCGCCGCCGGCTCGCTCGACGACGTGCTGCCGCACTTCGCCGACTGGCGCTACGACTTCCTCGACGTGCCGGCGCTGATCCGCGGCGCCGACCGGATCCTGGCGTACCCGATGGTCGACCGGGACCCGTTGCCGTGGTGGGGCCGCGGCCGGGTGACGCTGCTCGGCGACGCCGCGCATCCGATGTACCCGATCGGGTCGAACGGCGGCTCGCAGGCGATCCTGGACGGTCGCGCCGTGGCGTACCACCTCGCGACGGCGCCGAGTGCGACCGAGGCGCTGGCCCGGTACGAGGCCGACCGGCGGGACGAGGCGGTCGCGGTGCAGCGGGCGAACCGGGCGATGGGGCCGGAGCGGGTGCTGCGACTGGTCGCCGAGCGCGCGCCGGACGGCTTCGCCCGGGTCGAGGACGTGCTGTCCGCGGCGGAGCTGGCCGCGATCGGCGCGGCCTACCAGCAGACCACCAGCATGGACGTGCCGGCCCTCAACGCCCGCCGCTCCTGGTCGGTCTGACCCCGACCGCCACCCGCGGCGGTGCGCCCCGTCGGTTCCGGGCGCCACTCGGTAGGCGCCCGTCGACTCCGGCCGCGACCGCCGGTCAGAGCAGGCTGCGGTAGAGCTCGACGGTGCGGGCGGCGATGGCGTCCCAGCCGAACTCGGCGACCGCGCGTTCCCGGCCGGCGCGGCCCAGCGCGGCGGCCCGGTCCGGGTCGGTGAGCAGCGTGTTGAGTGCGATGGCGAGGCGGGCCTCGAAGCCGTCCGGGTCGGCCGCGTCGTAGTGCACCAGCAGCCCGGTCTCGCCGTCGTCGACGACCTCCGGGATGCCGCCGACGTCGGACGCGACGACGGCGGTCTCGCACGCCATCGCCTCCAGGTTCACGATGCCGAGCGGCTCGTACACCGAGGGGCAGCAGAACACGGTGGCGTGGCTGAGCAGCGTGATGACCTCGGCGCGGGACAGCATGGTGTCGAGCCAGACCGTACCGCCGCGGTGCGCGTCGAGTTCCTCGACCGCGGTGGCGACCTCGGCGGCGATCTCGTCGGTGTCCGGCGCGGCCGCGGCGAGGACCAGCTGGGCGGACGGGTCGAGGTCGACGGCGGCGCCGAGCAGGTGCGGCAGCCCCTTCTGTCGGGTGATCCGCCCGACGTACAGCACGTACGGGCGGTCCGGGTCGATGCCGTGGCGGCGCAGCAACGCCTCGTCCGGGCGCGGCTGGTACAGCTCGGTGTCGATGCCGTTGTGGATGACCTGTACCCGGTCCGGGTCGATCTGCGGGTAGCTCGCGAGCACGTCGTCGCGCATCCCGGCGGACACCGCGACGACCGCGTCGGCGGCCAGGTAGGCGGTGCGCTCCGCCCACGACGACAGCGCGTACCCGCCGCCGAGCTGCTCGGCCTTCCACGGCCGCAGCGGTTCCAGCGAGTGCGCGGTGACCACGTGCGGCCGGTCGTACAGCAGCTTCGCCAGGTGCCCGGCGAGGTTCGCGTACCAGGTGTGCGAGTGCACCAGGTCGACCGACGGTTCGACGCCGGCGGTCATCCGCAGGTCGGTGGACAGGGTGCGCAGCGCGGCGTTCGCGGCGCCGAGCGCGTCGTCCGGACGGTACCCGGCGGCGTCCGGGCGGTCCGCGCCGAAGCAGTGCACGTCCACCTCGACCAGCCGGCGCAGCTCACGCACCAGGAAGTCGACGTGCACGCCGGCGCCGCCGTAGATCTCCGGTGGGTACTCGTTGGTCAGCATCGCCACCCGCATGCCGCCAGCCTATGCGACGGCCGGGGCCGCGGCGGGTCGCCACGGCCCCGGCCGGGGTGCGGGTTGCTACCTGATGGTGAGGTTGGCGCCGGAGTGCGGCTCGAACACGTCGATCGAGTCCGGGTCGAACCAGACCTCCAGGTTCTGGCCCTCCCGGACCCGGGACCGGGCGTCCAGCTCGGTGACGAGCTGCGCCTCGCCGATCTCCTCGGTACCGCTGTCGCGCTCGATCTCGGCCAGGTGCTCGGAGTCCACGTGCGCGTTCTCCAGCGAGAAGTACGCGTACTTGACCGACCCCATCGACTCCAGGATGTCCACCGGCGCGGTGAACGTGACGCCGGCTCCGCGGCTGCCGTCGACCAGCGCGGCGTCCTCGAACGCCTCCGGCCGGATGCCGACGATCACCTCGCGCGGAACGTCGTGCCCTTCCAGCGTGGTACGGATCCGGTCGGTGAGCGGGATCCGGCCGAGTACCGTGTCGATCGCGTTGTCGGCGACGGTGCCGGGCACGAAGTTCATCGACGGCGAGCCGATGAACCCGGCGACGAACAGGTTGACGGGATCCTCGTACAGTTCCTGTGGCGAGCCGACCTGCTGGATCAGCCCGGCGCGCATGATCACGATCCGGTCGCCGAGCGTCATCGCCTCGGTCTGGTCGTGCGTCACGTACACCGTGGTGGTGCCGAGCCGCTTCTGGATCCGGGAGATCGAGGTGCGCATCTGCACCCGCAGCTTGGCGTCCAGGTTGGACAGTGGCTCGTCCATCAGGAACGCCTTGGGGCTGCGGACGATCGCCCGGCCCATGGCGACCCGCTGCCGCTGCCCGCCGGACAGCGCGCCGGGCTTGCGGTCCAGGTACGGCACCAGGTCGAGGATCGCCGCGGCCTCCTCGATCTGCTGCTTGGCGGTGCCCTTGTCCACCTTGGCCAGCTTCAACGGGAAGCCGATGTTCTCCCGTACGGTCATGTGCGGGTAGAGCGCGTACGACTGGAACACCATGGCGATGTCCCGGTCCCGCGGTGCCACCTCGTTGACGCGCTTGCCGTCGATGCGCAGCTCGCCGTCGGAGATGTCCTCCAGCCCGGCGATCATGTTCAGCGTGGTGGTCTTCCCGCAGCCGGACGGGCCGACGAGGATGATGAACTCGTGGTCGGCCACGTCCAGGCTGAAGTTGTCGACGGCGACGGTGCCGTCCGGGAAGCGCTTGGTTATCTTGTCGAGGACGATCTCAGCCACTGTTGCCACTCATCCCTTCACCGCACCGGACGTGAGCCCGGAGACGATCCGACGCTGGAAGATCAGTACGAAGATGATGATCGGGATCGTGATCACCACTGCGGCCGCCATGATCGAACCCACCGGGTCCTCGAACTGGGAGGCACCGGTGAAGAACGAGATCGCCGCCGGCGCCGTGCGGGCCCTGTTCGACGAGGTCAGCGAGATCGCGAAGACGAAGTCGTTCCAGCACATGATGAACGCGAGGATCGCGGTGGTGATCACGCCCGGCATCGCCAGCGGCACGATCACCTGCCGGAACGCCTGGAACGGCGTGGCACCGTCCATCTTCGCGGCCTTCTCCAACTCCCACGGGATCTCCCGCAGGAACGCCGACAACGTGTAGATCGTCAACGGCAGTGCGAACGTGATGTACGGCAGGATCAGTCCCGGCCAGGTGTTGAACAGGCCGATCTGCCGCTCGATCTGGAACATCGGGGTCACCAGCGACACCTGCGGGAACATCGCGATCAGCAGCGAGGCGCCGAGCATCAGCCGCTTGCCCGGGAACTGCAGCCGGGCGATGGCGTACGCGGCGAACGTGCCGAAGACGATGGCGACGAGGGTCGAGATGAGACCGATGCCGATCGAGTTGACCAGTGGCCGGAGGAAACCGCCGACCTGGAAGATGCTGACGTAGTTGTCGAACGTCCACTTGCGCGGGATGAAGTGCCCGTCGGTGAACGTGCTCGGGTCCTTGAGCGACAACGACAGCAGCCACAACACCGGGATCAGCGCGTAGATCGCCACGACGACGTTCGCGATGCTCCAGCCGGTTCGCTGCCGGGTGGTGGTGGCCATCAGCGCCTCCCCGCGTTGTCGCTGCCGGGCGCGGCCGTGCCGAACCCCTTGATGAAGATGAACGCGATGATCGCGACCGTGATGAACATCAGGATCGACATGGTGGAGCCGATGCCGAGGTTCAGCCCGCCGATCAGGTTGTGGTAGGTCAGGATCGACAGCGAACTGGTGCCCTGGGCGCCGTTGGTCAGCACGTAGATGTTGTCGTAGATGCGCACCGCGTCCAGGGTGCGGAACAGCAGCGCGACCAGGATCGCCGGCTTCATCAGCGGCAGCGTCACCTGGGTGAACCGCTGCCAGGTGGAGGCGCCGTCCATCGACGCGGCGCGCTGCAGGTCGTCCGGCACGATGGCCAGCCCGGCCAGCAGCAGCAGCGCCATGAACGGCGTGGTCTTCCAGATCTCGGCGAGGATGATGATGCCCACCGCCGGTGCCTGCTGGGTCAGCGGCGCCGAGTTGTCCGACAGCACGTTCGCCAGGTAGCCGTACCCGGGCGTCCACGCGTACCGCCAGCCGTAGGCGGCGACGACCGTGACGATGCCGTACGGGATGAGGGCCAGGGTGCGCACCACTCCGCGGCCGAGCAGCGTCCGGTGCATGACCATCGCCAGCGCCATGCCGAGGACCAGCTCGACCGCGACGCTGATGACGGTGACGATCATGGTGATCGCGAACGCGTGCCACCAGAACGAGTTGGTCAGCACGGTGACGTAGTTGGTCAGCCCGACCCACTTGTTGTCGTTCGGGAAGCGCAGGTCGGCACGCTGCAACGACAGCAGGATCGCGTAGACGATCGGGTAGATCGTCACCACGACCATGATCACCGCGGCCGGCAGGCACAGCAGCCAGCCGAGCCGCCGTTCGGAGCGCCTGCCCTCGCTGAGCGCGGCCCGGCGCGCACCGTTCGGTACGGTCGCGGTCGCCGCACCCGTGGCGGCCGCGACCGGACCGGCGGCCGGCGCCGGGATGTCGGCTTCGGCGCGCGTCTCGTCGCGGGGTTGGCGCGTCTCGCCGTCGTCGGTCACGGCAGAACCCCCTTGGACTGGAGTGCGTCACTGATCTGCGATCGCAGCGCGCGCTCGGTGGACACCGCCTGGATCGACTTCGGCGGGGACAGCAACGTCGAGGTGACCGTCGAGACGTTCTGGTAGGTGGCGGTCACCGGCCGGGACACCGCCGTACGCAGCTCGTCCAGAATCGCCTGCCGCATCGGATATGCGGTCACCATGCTCGGATTGGTCTTCGCGTTGGTCTTCTTGTTCGGGTCCAGCGGCCTGGTGTCGTGGTAGACGGACTCGATGGTCGGCGGTACCCCGTCCAGAATCGCGCCGTACTTCTGGTTCGCCGCGTTGCGCAGGCACAGCGCCGCGCTGAAGGCAAGGTCCGGATGGTCGGAGTACTTGCTCACGGCGAGGTTCTCGCCGCCGATGGTGGCCTTGCCGGTACCCGTGATGCCGGGGATCGGCGCCCACTTGAAGTTCTTCAGCATCTGGGGCTTGTCGGCGGCCATCGACGCGTACACGTACGGCCAGTTGATCTCGGCCACCGCGGTGCCGCCCTCGACGGCGAGCCGCGCCGGGTCCTCCTGGGTGTTGGACAGCGACGGGTCGGCCGCGGCGGAGTTGGCGAACTTGGACATGGTGGACAGCGCGGTGACCGCCGGCTTGCCCAGCGACACCTCGGTACCGGCCTTGTTCAGGATCGAGCCGCCGGCGGCGGCGAGGACGCTGTTGAACCACACCACGAGGCCCTCGTACTGGGCGCCGGTGACCTCGACGTAGTGCGGCTTGCCGGCCTTCTTCAGCCGGGTCGCCTCGTCGATCAGCCCCTGGTAGGTCGCCGGTGGCTTGGGCATCAGGTCGGAGCGATACCACAGCAGCTGGACGTTGGTGTTGTTCGGCGCGCCGTACAGCGTGCCGTTGATGGTGGCGGTGGACAGCGGCGCGGGAAGCGTGCCGTTCTCCACCTGCTGCCGGTTGCTACCGGTCCACGGGCGGATCCATCCCGCCTTGGCCAGCTCGGCGGTCCAGGTGACGTCGATGCCGAGAATGTCCATGCCGTGGTCGGCCGCGGCGAGGCGGCGCACCAGTTGCTCCCGCTGCTGGTCGGCGGTGCGGGGCAACAGGTTCAGATCGATCCGGTATTTGCCGTGTGCCTGCTGGTTGCAGCGTTTGACGATGTCTGCCCGGTGCTGTTGTGGGTACGCATACATGTTCAGGACCGGGGTGCCCGTCGATTCCGATCCTCCACAGGCGGACAGCAGCGTGCCGGCCATGATGGCCGCCGCTCCCACCGCCACAGTTGTGCGCAGCCGCCGGGTGGTTTCTGGCCGCACGATTCGCTCTCCTTCCGGCATCCCGGGCCGGGTAGCGCGTGCCCGGCCCGTTCTGCGTTCGCCGCACTCGCGGTACGAGCGCGCAAGCGTCGCCGAGATGCGACAAGACGTAATCTAATTCCGGCACGGGTAGGGCGTTGCCGTTTCCGCCCAATAGGCGGACGCCGCTGTGCGGTGGCGGCACCGGATGTACCGGTTGTACCGGTACCGTCACCGGTCAGACCTCGCGCAGCGCGCGCAGCCCGTCCCGCAGCGAGCTCGTCGTGGCCAGGACCGCGCTCGGCTCGTACCCGCAGTGCGCCATGCAGTTGTTGCAGCGCTCGTCCCGGCCGCGGCCGTACGAGTCCCAGTCGGTCGTCTCGACCAGCTCCCGGTAGCTCTTGGCGTAGCTGTCGCCCATCAGGTAGCAGGGCCGCTGCCACCCCTTCAGCGAGTACGACGGGATGCCCCAGGCGGTGCAGTCGAAGTCCCGCTTGCCCTCCAGGAAGTCCAGGAACAGCGGGGAGTGGGACAGCCGCCACTTCTTCCGGTTGCCGTTCGCGAAAGCCTTCTTGAACAGCTCCCGGGTCTCGGTCACGCCGAGGAAGTGGTCCTGGTCGGGCGCCTTCTCGTACGCGTAGGCCGGCGAGATCATCATGTCGTCGACCTTGACCTCGTCGTTGAGGAAGTTCAGCACGTCGATGATGGTCTGCGGCGTGTCGGTGTTGAAGAACGTCGAGTTCGTCGTCACCCGGAAACCCTTGGCCTGCAGGAACCTGATGGCCGCGATCGCCTCGTCGAACACACCTTCCTTGCTCACCGACTCGTCGTGCCGCTCGCGCAGCCCGTCGATGTGCACCGCGAACTGGAAGTAGGGCGAGGGCTTGAAGTCGAACTTGTCGAACCGCTTGCGCAGCAGTACGGCGTTGGTGCAGAGGATCACGAACTTCTTGCGCTTGACCAGTTCGTTGACCATCACGTCGATCTGCGGATGCATCAGCGGTTCGCCGCCCGCGATCGAGACGGCCGGCGTGCCGCACTCCTCGACCGCGGCGATCGCCTGCTCGACCGGCATCCGTCGCTTGAGCACGTCGGCCGGTTCCTGGATCTTGCCGCAGCCCACGCACGCCAGGTTGCAGGCGAACAGCGGTTCCAGCTCCAGGACGAGCGGGAACTTCTTCCGGCCGGCGAGCCTGTTCTTCATCACGTAGGCACCGACCTTGACCGCCTGCCGCAGCGGTACACCCATGTCAGCGCACCTCCTTGAGGGGTTGGTGTGATTCGTTCCGGACTGCCGGGCCGGCCGTCGCGGCCCAACCGGCGAGCACCTCGGCCAGGTCCCGCAGCCGGCGCAGCGCGGTACGCAGGTGCCACAGGGTGGCCGGGCCGAACACCGGCCCCGGCGCGCAGTCGGCGACCACCCGCAGGCAGCCCACCGGACGCGCCGGGCCGGACAGCAGCCAGTACGACTCGGTGTCGGCGACGAGCGCGCCGGTGCCGGCGAGCCGGTCGCGCGCGGTACCGGCCACGAGCCGGCGCCGGCTGGCGACCGGTCCGATGTGGACGGTGCAGCCGGCGGCGCGCAGCAGCGCGGCGAGCTGCGCCGTGCCGTCGAGGCGGACCGGGGCACCGTCGGGGCCGCGGACCTTGTCGGCCAGGACCACGTCGCCGGTGTGCAGCGAGGCGACCAGGCCGCCGCCGACCCCGGCGACGACCACGCCGTGGCCGGCCAGCCGGGCCGCGGCGCGCGCCGCCCGTCCCGGGCCGACCCCGGTGTGCAGCACCGCCGCCGCGCCGGCGCCGGCCGGGCGGGGTGGCAGGGGCGCACCGGTGCCGGCCGGCTCGACGCCGGCCGTGCCGACGCCGGCCGACAGGGCCATACCGGTGCCGGCCGGGTCGGCGCCGCCGGGTGGGCCGGTGCGCGCGGCGCCGCGGCGCAGGGCGCGGGCCTCCGCGCGCATCGGGGCGAGCAGTACGGTCATCGCACCGCCCCTGCGCCGTCGCCGTCCGGTGCCGGCGTGACCCGGCCGAGGATCCGGCCGAGCGCGCTGACCGGGAACACCATCCGGTACAGCTTGTAGCTGAGATAGAAGTCGCCGGGGAAACCGGTCCCGGTGAAGAAGTCCTCGTCCCAGGAGCCGTCCGGGTTCTGCGTCTGGGCCAGGTAACCGGCACCCCGGCGAGCCTCCGCGCCGGCGCCGGCGCCGGCCGCGTCCAGCGCGAGCAGCGCCCACGCGGTCTGCGACGGGGTCGACTCGCCGCGGCCGCGCCAGGCATCGTCGCGGTACGAGCGCAGATCCTCGCCCCAGCCGCCGTCCGGGTTCTGGTGCGCCGACAGCCAGCGCACCGCCCGCCGGATTCGCGGATCGTCCGGGGTGAGCCCGGCCGCCACCAGCGCCGGCAGCACCGCGCCGGTGCCGTACACGTAGTTGGCGCCCCACCGCCCGTACCAGGAACCGTCGTCCTCCTGGTGGCGCAGCAACCAGTCGACGCCGCGGCGCACCACCGGATCGGTCGCCATGCCCTCGGCGCACAGGCACTCCACCACGTGCGCGGTGACGTCCGCGGACGGCGGGTCGGTCATCGCGCCGAAGTCGGCGAACGGGATCTGTGCCGGGATGCTGGAGGTGTTGTCGGCGTCGAACGCGCCCCAGCCGCCGTCGGACGACTGCATCCCGGCCAGCCACCGTACCGCGCGGCCGATCGTGGCCCGCCGGTCCCGCGCATCGGCCGCGCCGGAACGGATCCGGCGCAGCGCGAGGATCACCTCGGCGGTGTCGTCGGTGTCCGGGTACCCGTCGTTGGCGAACTCGAACGCCCAGCCGCTCGGTGCGAGCCCGGGCCGGCGCACCGCCCAGTCGCCGGTACGCCGGATCTCCTCGCCCACCAGCCACCGGCCGGCCCTGGTCAGCGCCGGATCGTCGGCCGCAACGCCGGCGTCGGCGAGCGCGGTGACCGCGAGGCAGGTGTCCCACACCGGTGACTGGCACGCCTCCATCCACCGCACCGGCCCGGCGGGGGAGTCCTCGTGCACGGTGAAACCGTCCAGCCCGGACAGCGCCGCCCGCTGTACCGGATGGTCCAACGGGTAGCCGAGCGCGTCGAGCGCCATCAGCCCGTACGCCCACGGCGGCTGGATGCCGCCCCAGCCGCCGTCCGCCTCCTGCCGGGCGATCATCCACTCGGCGCAGCGGGCCAGGGCGAGCCGGCGCAGCGGCCGGATCGGATGCCGCTCGTACCCGATCAGTACCTGGCGGTCGAGCAGGTGGAACAGCCCCGGTACGGACAGCGCCCGCGGCGGGGTGGGCGGCGGTGACCCGGCCCGCAGCTCGGCCAGCGAGACGCCGAGCCGCCGGCGCGGTTGCAGCGCCCGCAGCACCGCGATCGGCACCACGGTCTGCCGGGCCCAGCATCCGAAGCTGTACAGCGACAGCGGCGCGGACGGCGGCAGGAACACGATCTCCGGCGGGATCACCGGTACCAGCTGCCACGGCCACTCGCCGAACAGCGCCAGCCAGATCCGGGTGAACACCCGGCTCGATTCGAGACCACCGTGCGACACGACGTACCCGCGGGCGGCGGCCATGTGCGGCGCGTCGACGCCGTCGCCGGCCAGCTTGAGCGCCAGGTACGCCTCGACCGTGGTGGACAGGTCGGCCGGGCCGCCGTGGAACGCCGCCCAGGTGCCGTCGTCGCGCTGCTTGGACCGGATCCAGCGCGCCGACGCCGCGGTCTGCTCCGCGGTACGGATGCCGAGGAACTGCCGCATCAGCAGGTCCTCGGCGTCCATCGTCACGTTGGTCTCCATGTTGCCCTTCCACCAGCCGTCCGCGGTCTGGTGCTCGCGCAGCCACGCCACGGCACGGTCCAGCGCCGCCCCGGCAGCGTCCAAAGTGGACTGAGCCTGTACGGTCATCGGTCCCGCCCCGTGACGAAGTGCGCGAGGTCGATCAGCTCGGCCCGGACGTCGGCCGGCAGCGGCGCGGGTGCCGCGTCGTCGCCGCCGGCGAGCTCGTCGATCTCGTCGAGCTGGGCCAGCGCCAGGTCGAGCTGGCGGCCCGCCTCGTGTTCGGTCCACGACCGGCCGCCCGCCGCCTCGACCAGCGCCGCGGCCTCGGCGAGCTGCTCGCCGGTCAGCTCGCCGGGCGCGAGGTACAGCTCGCGCAGCCGGTCGGCCGCGGCGACGCCGGCACCCAGCGCGTACACCACCGGGATCGACTTCTTGCGCGACTGCAGGTCGTGCAGCACCGGCTTGCCGGTCACCTCGGGCGTGCCCCAGATGCCGAGCAGGTCGTCGACGAGCTGGAACGCCACGCCGAGGTGCTCGCCGTACCGGGCGAGGCGCAGCGTGGTCTCGGCCGGCGCGTCGCACAGCATCGCGCCGATCGAGCAGGAGCAGGCGAACAGCGCCGCGGTCTTGCCGCGCACCATCTCCAGGCACTCGTCCAGCGTCACGTCGTCGCGGCGCTCGAAGCGCAGGTCCGCGGTCTGCCCGGCGACCAGCCGCCGTACCGTCACCGACAGGGTACGAAGCGCCCAGGTCGCGGTCGGCTCGGCCGCCTCGGCGAGCAGCTCGAACGCCAGCCCCAGCAGCGCGTCGCCGGCGAGGATCGCATCCGCTTCGCCGTACGCCGCCCACGCCGACGGCCGGTGCCGCCGCTCGGCGTCGCGGTCCATCACGTCGTCGTGCAGCAGCGAGTAGTTGTGCACCAGTTCGACCGCGGCGGCGGCCGGCACCGCGCGGTCCGGTCGGGCACCCGCGGCGCGCGCCCCGAGCAGCGTGAACGCCGCCCGCATGCCCTTGCCGCCGCCGTCGGTCGGCGTCCCGTCGACCTGCCAGTACCCGAGGTGGTAGCCGGAGACCAGGCGGCAGTGCGAATCGAGCCGGTCGATCGCGCCCCGGATCGACGGCTCGACCAGCGCCCGCAGCGCACCGAGGCTCTCCGGTATGGTCGCCGTCATCGCGCCGGCTCCGCGTCGCTGGCGCCGGCCCGGGCTGTGCTCATGATGCTGCCTCCGAGGTGAGTCGGGGATCGGGGATTCTCGGCTGAGCTGCCGAGGTGGTCGGCGATCGCGTCGGCCGCCGCGTTGCCGCTGCGGACCGCGCCTTCCATCGTGTCCGGCCAGCCGGTGCCGACCCAGGCGCCGGCCAGCGCCAGGCCGGGCAGTGCGGTACGGGTGGCCGGCCGCAGCGCGCGGGTCCCGGGTGCCTGGCGGAACGTCGCGCGCGGCTCCCGGGTCACGAACGCGTCGGTCAGCTGCGCACCGCGGGCGCCCGGCAGCAGCGCGGCGAGCGCGTCCCGCTGCTCGGCGATCAGCTCGGCCGCCGGTCGCCGCAGCAGCGCGTCGGCCGCCGACAGCGAGACCGCGAGGTACTGGCCGGAGCGCAGCCCGGACTCCCGGGTCCGGTCGAACAGCCACTGCACCGGCGAGTCGATCGCCGCGGCGAAGCCGTGTTCGGTGACCGGGCGGTCGTACAGCAGGTGCACGTTGACGATCGCGGTGGCGGACAGTTCGGCCCAGCGCTGGGCCGCCTCGACGGCGCCGGCCGGTACCAGCCGGGCGGCGGCCGGGTGCGGCACCGCCAGCACCACCGACCGGGCGAGCACCTCACCGTCCGAAGTGGACAGCAGGAATTCGGTGCCGGACCGGACGATCCGCTCCACCTTGCAGCGGGTACGGACGGTGGTGCCGAGCTCGCCCAGTACCCGTGCCGCCGGGTCGGCGTGCAGCGCGGACAGCCCGACTCGGGGCCGGCCGATGTCGCCCGCGCGCGCCGAGGTCAACAGCCCGGTCCGGAAGACCCGGGCGGCGAGCGCCAGCGACGCGCCGTCCGGCCCGACGTTCAGCGCGGACACCGCGACGAGCTCCCACAGCCGGCGCACCGTGTCCGGCGACTGGTGCTGCGCGGCGAAGAACTCGCCCAGGCTGCGCTCGTCGGACGCCGGCGCGTCCGGGTCGACGAACCGCAGCGCCGCGGCGGCGCGCAGCGCGCGGAGGCGTTCGGTGACCGTCAGCGGCGCGTACCCGAGCAGCGCCGGCAGCAGGTGCAGCGGCGCCGGCAGCCCGCGGGTACGGCGTAGCCGGTGCACGGGGCGGCCCGGCGCCAGTACCGGCACGTCGAACCGGTCCTGCAGCTCGACCCGGTCGGCGGTACCGAGCCGGCGCAGCAGCGCCAGGTAGTCGGTGTAGCAGCGCAGGAACACGTGCTGCCCGGTGTCCACGGTCAGCTCGCCGCGCCGGAACGAGTAGGTGGCGCCGCCGAGCCGCGGCCGGCCCTCCAGCATCGCGACCGTGGCGCCGGCGTCGGCGAGCCGGATTGCGGCGGCGATGCCGGCAAGGCCACCGCCGACCACCGCGACGTCGTAGCGCTGTGCGGTCACGACACCCCCGCGGTGCCGCGCCGCCGGGCGCGGCGCGGCAGCAGCGCGCGGCCGGCGACGAGCGCCTTCTGCCGGCCCGGCAGCGACATCCGCCCGTGCGTGACCGCGAGCGGGTCGCGCCAGATCCGGCGCAGCAGCGCGTGGTAGATCCCGGCCATCGCGCCGGTGCAGGCCGCGGAGCGGTGGTCGAGCCGGGGCAGTAGCTGCAGGCCGATCGTGTACCAGCGGCCGGCCCGCGCCGCTTCGAACCGGATCAGGCCGGCGAGCGCCGCCCGCTCGTCGTCGAAGCCGACCCCGTCGCGCTCGGAGTCGGAGAGCCGGAGCCGGACCCCGAACCGCTGCAGATCCTGCTTGGGCAGGTAGATCCGGTCGTTGCGGCGATCCTCCAGCACGTCGCGCAGGATGTTCGTCAGCTGCAACGCGACGCCGAGCACGTCGGCCAGTTCGGCGTCGGTGAGCGAGTCCGCGGTGGCCGGCTCCGGCGCCAGGCCGAGCATCTCCTCGATCGGCAGTGGCGCGCCGACCGTGACCCGGTGCGACCCGTCCGGCGCCACCGGCGCGTCCGATCCGAGGAAGACGCCGAGCGACAGCCGGCCCACCGAGCCGGCCACCTGGCGGCAGTAGCCGACCAGGTCGGCCAGCGTGCGGTAGCTGGTGCCGCGCACGTCGGCCTCGCAGCCGTCGATCAGCTCGTCGAAGCAGGACAGCGGGATCGGGAAGCGGCGGGCCGCGTCGATCAGCGCGTACAGCACGGGATCGTGCGGTTCGGCGTCCGGGTCGGCCAGCAGCTTCAGGTCGGCCCGGACCGCGGCGAGGCCGGCGAGCCGCTCGTCGACGCTGCCCGTACCGTCGCCGATGTCGTCGATCCGCCGGGCCAGCGCGTACACGGCGGACAGCGCCCGCCGCTGGTCCGGCGGCAGCAGCCGGATCCCGTACGAGAAGTTCCGGGCCTCGGTGCGGGTGACCTGCTCGCAGTGCTGGTACGCGGCCTCGATGACTGTCATGCACGCCTCCCGAACGTGATGCGCAGCAGCGCACCCACCACCATTGCCTTGCTCGCCTTCGGCGGGCCGGGCAGCGGGTCGTACCCGCTGCGGGCGAGCGCGGCGAGCGCGGCCCGGCCGCCCGCCGCGTAGCCGCTGACCGCGAGCCGGGCGAACCCGTGCAGCGAGCCCAGCAGCGGTTCGCCGGCGGCCAACCAGGCCGCGGCCCGCTCCGCCTCGTACGCCACCAGGTCGCGCAGCGCGGTGTTCGCCCGCGGCGCGGCCAGATCCGCCTCGCTGACGCCGAACCGGTCCAGGTCCTCCTGCGGCAGGTACACCCGGCCGGCGCGGTGGTCCTCGGCGATGTCCTGCAGGTGCTCGACGATCTGCAGCGCGGTGCAGATCCGGTCGGACAGCGCGACCCGGGTCGCGGTGTGCCGGCCGAACACGTGCAGCACCAGCTCGCCGACCGGGTTCGCGGACAGGGTGCAGTAGTCGGCCAGCTGGTCGAACGTGGCGTACCGGGCGACCACCTGATCGACCCGGTTCGCCTCGATCAGCCGCACCAGCACGTCGGCCGGGATCCCGCACGCCTCGATCGTCGGCGCCAGGTCGCGCAGCACCCGCTCGCTCGCCGGCCGGCCAGCGTACAGCCCGCGCAGTTCCTGCTCCACCTCGTCGAGCCGGGCGATCCGGTCCCCGACGTACTCGTCGCCGATGTCGTCGACCATCCGGGCGTACCCGTAGATCGCGAGCAGGTGCCGCCGCGGCGCCGCGGGCAGCACCCGCAGCGCCACCGGGAAGTTCTCCGCCCCGGCCTGGGTGGTCGGATCCGCCGTCACCGCGAGCCGTTCGGGCCCGGTGCCGTCCGAGATGTCGTCGGGGTGCGCAGTGGTCATGAAGTCAACCGATCAGGCAGTCGTCGCGGTGGGAATGCGGCCGAGGGAGTCGAGCGTGGCGGCGGCGATGCCGGCCGCGTCCAACCCGTACCGGGAGAGCAGGCTGCCGCGGCCGGCGTGCGGCAGGAACTCGCGTGGCAGACCGAGCACGCGCACCGGCACCTCGACCCCGGCGTCGGCGAGCAGCGCCGCGATCGCCGCGCCGGCGCCGCCCTCGCGTACCCCGTCCTCGACGGTGACGACCAGCCGGTGCTCGGCGGCCAGCTCGGCCAGTACCGGCGGGGCGGGGTGGACCCAGCGCGGATCGACCACGGTGACCCGGTGGCCGAGCGCGGCCAGTTCGTCCGCGGCGGCGAGCGCGGCACCGGCCAGTACCCCGACCGAGACGAGCAGGATGTCCGGCCGCTCCGGCCGGCGCAGCAGGTCGACCCCGCCGGCCCGGTGCAGGGCCGGGATGTCGTCGGACAGCGACGCCTTCGGGAACCGCAGCACGGTCGGCCCGTCGGCGACGTCGACCGCCTCGCGCAACTCCTCGCGCAGCGTCCCGGCGTCGCGCGGCGCGGCGAGCCGCAGCCCCGGTACGACACCGAGCGCGGCCATGTCCCACATGCCGTGGTGGCTCGGCCCGTCCGGCCCGGTCACCCCGGCCCGGTCCAGCACGAACGTGACCGGCAGCCGGTGCAGCCCGACGTCCGTCATCACCTGGTCGAACGCCCGGTTGAGAAACGTCGCGTAGATCGCGACGACCGGGTGCTTGCCGCCCATCGCCAGTCCCGCCGCCGAGGTCACCGCGTGCTGCTCGGCGATGCCCACGTCGTAGGCCCGGTCCGGGAACTTCACCGCGAACGGGTACAGCCCGGTCGGCCGGACCATCGCCGCCGACACCGCCACCACGTCCGCCCGTTCCGAGCCGAGCGCGACCAGCTCGTCGGAGAACGCGTGCGTCCAGGTGCGCTCCGACTTCACCGGGGTACCGGTCGCCGGGTCGACCACGCCGATCGAGTGCAGCCGGTCCGCGTCGTCGGTCTCCGCCGGCCCGTACCCGAGGCCCTTGCGGGTCAGGCAGTGCACCACCACCGGCCGGCCGTACTCCCGGGCCGCCGCGAACGCGCGCTCCAGCGCCGCGATGTCGTGCCCGTCGACCGGCCCGAGATAGCCGAGCCCGAGCCCGCCGAACAGTTCGCTCGGCGTCGGCGGCGCCGGTCGCTCGTGGCCGCCCTCCAGCAGGGCCAGCACGTCGCCGTACCCGCTGCGCCGGCGGGAGGCGGCGAGCTGGCCGGCGAGCCCGCCGACCGTCGGCTCGTACGAGCGGCCGTTGTCGTTGAGCACCACGACCACCGGCCGGTCGCAGCCACCCAGGTTGTTCAGCGCCTCCCAGGCCAGCCCACCGGTCAGCGCGCCGTCCCCGATCACCGCGACGACCCGGCGGTCCGAGCCGTCCAGCGCGAACGCCTTGGCCAGACCGTCGGCGTAGGACAGCGCGGTGGACGCGTGCGAGTTCTCCACCAGGTCGTGTACCGACTCGGCCCGGCTGGGATAGCCGGACAGGCCGCCCTCCTGGCGCAGCCCGGCGAAACCGGCCCGACGGCCGGTGAGCAGCTTGTGCACGTACGACTGGTGGCCGGTGTCGAACACCAGCCGGTCGAACGGGGAACCGAACACCCGGTGCAGCGCGATGGTCAGCTCGACCACGCCGAGGTTCGGCCCCAGATGTCCGCCGGTATGGCACACCGCGCGGATCAGGAATTCCCGGATCTCGCCGGCCAGCTCGGTGAGCTGAGCGGCAGCGAGCCGGCGGAGGTCCGCCGGCTCGGTGATCGACTCGAGCAGAGCCATCGCTGCCTCCGCGGGTTCGGCGCCTGGGTGGTGTGCACGTGTCTCACCGTCAGATGTACCCGCGCCGGCCGCCAATATCATCGATCTTGCGAATTCCTCGACCCGGCGGAGATTTCCGCCCGGCCGGCCCGCCCGCCCGACGGTCTGCACCCGAACGTCCGGGTGGCACCATGGAGACGTGGGGCGCACGGAGGGGCCATGAGTAGCGAGAGCCAGACCGCGACGCTGCCGGTCGAGGAGACCGAGGTCGCCGAGCGGCCGGACGCCGACCGGCCGTGGGTCACCGTCGTCTGGGACGACCCGGTCAACATGATGACGTACGTGACCTGGGTGTTCGTCAAGCTGTTCGGCTATCCGAAGCCGAAGGCGGAGAAGCTGATGCTCGACGTGCACACCAAGGGTCGCGCCGCGGTGTCCACCGGCGCCCGGGAGCGGATGGAGTTCGACGCGCGCCGGCTCCACTCGTACGGCCTGTGGGCGACCGTCGAACAGCAATGACCGAGCAGCCCGGGGAGTTCACCCTGTTTGTCCGTGACGGCGACCAGCTGGTCGGTTCGTTCGCGCCCGAGTACGCGACGGTGCTGCGCGAGCTGGTCCGGCAGAGCAGCGACGTGCTCGACCACCCGGTCGACCGCACCGACCCGGGGCTGGCCCGGCTGTTCCCCGACGTGTACCCCGACTCGCCGGGCGACTCGGCGGAGCTGCGCCGGCTCACCGAGAGCGAGCTGCGCAGCGACAAGCTCTCCGCGGCCCGGCTGATCCTGGACACGCTGCCGGCCGACGGCGGCGAGGTACGGCTCGACGACGAGGCGGCGAGCGTCTGGCTGCGCGGTCTCAACGACATCCGGTTGCTGCTCGGCAGCCGGCTGGAGGTGGAGGCCGACACCGACCTCGCCGAGGAGTTGGACGGCGAGATCCGCCGCGACCCGTCCTCGCCGCGGGCCGCCCAGCTGCTCGCCTACGTGGTCGCCGGCGAGGTGCAGGACGCCCTGCTCGTCGCCCTCACCGGCTGGCGGTACTGAGAACGCCGGGTCGGTGCCGCTGCGCGTCCGGTGCGTCCCGGTTTGGCGCCCCCTGGTGAGACGTGCCACTCCCGGTGTCGGTCGAATGCCGGCTAGGCTGGAGGCGTGCTGAGGCTGGGCCGCTCCGTTCGGGACGCGATCGTCGAGCACGCCCGCCGGGACCACCCGGACGAGGCGTGCGGCATCGTGGCCGGTCCGGCCGGCTCCGACGACGCCGTTCGCTTCGTCCCCATGCTCAACGCCGAGCGGTCCATGACCGGCTACCGGTTCGAGGGCGACGAGTGGCGGCGGGTCTACCTGGAGCTGGACGACCGGGACGAGGAGCCCGTCGTCATCTACCACTCGCACACGGCCACCGAGGCGTTCCCGTCGCGTACCGACGTCAACCGCGCCGCGGAGTACGCGACGATGCTGCCCGACCCGCACTACGTGCTGGTCAGCACGCGGGAGCCGGACTCGGTCGAGTTCCGCTCGTTCCGGATCGTCGACGGTGTGGTCACCGAGGAGCCGGTCGAGGTCGTCGACGACGCCGACCCGGTCCAGTCGTACAAGTTCGGGCACACCCCGACGTCGGTCGTCTACGAC
The DNA here is from genome assembly GCF_018324685.1 of Actinocatenispora sera. Classification (NCBI taxonomy): domain Bacteria; kingdom Bacillati; phylum Actinomycetota; class Actinomycetes; order Micromonosporales; family Micromonosporaceae; genus Actinocatenispora; species Actinocatenispora sera. Next base: position 2,458,711 of record NZ_AP023354.1, read on the forward strand.
TGTTCCGCAGACGCCTGAGCGGCGTCGCGCCACTCGTCACGGTTTCGCCCTTCTTCAGTTTTGTCGTCCTGCCCACGCAAGGAGTGCCCCCATGGCCATCGAGGTCCGCATCCCGACCATCCTGCGCAGCTACACCGGCGGCGCGAAGAGCGTCGAGGCGTCCGGTAGTTCGCTGTCGGAGGTCATCACCGACCTGGACGCCCGCCACCCCGGCCTGCGCGGCCGGCTGATCACCGACGACGGCGGCCTGCACCGCTTCGTCAACGTGTACGTCAACGACGAGGACGTCCGGTTCACCGGGGCGCTGTCCACCTCGCTGGCCGACGGCGACTCGGTGACGATCCTGCCGGCCGTCGCCGGCGGCGCCCGCTAGGCCGCGCCGTGTCCCGGTACGACTCGCTGCTCGACGCGTGCGGTGACACGCCGCTCGTCGGCCTGCCCCGGCTGTCCCCGGCGCCGAACGTACGGCTGTGGGCGAAGCTGGAGGACCGCAACCCGACGGGCAGCGTCAAGGATCGGGCCGCGCTGTACATGGTGCAGGCGGCGGAGCGGGCCGGCACGCTCCGCCCCGGCGACACCATCCTGGAGCCGACCAGCGGAAACACCGGCATCGCGCTGGCCATGGTGGCGAAGCTGCGCGGCTACCGGCTGGTCTGCGTGATGCCGGAGAACACCTCGGTCGAGCGCCGGCAGATCCTCACCATGTACGGCGCGGAGATCATCTCCTCGCCGGCCGCCGGCGGCTCCAACCAGGCGGTCGCGATGGCCAAGCAGCTCGCCGCCGAGCACCCCGACTGGGTGATGCTCTTCCAGTACGGCAACGAGGCGAACGCGCGGGCGCACTTCGAGACGACCGGCCCGGAGCTGCTGCGCGACCTGCCGACGATCACGCACTTCGTCGCCGGACTCGGCACCACCGGCACCCTGATGGGCACCGGCCGGTACCTGCGGGAGAAGCAGCCGGACATCCAGATCATCGCCGCCGAGCCCCGCTACGGCGAGCTGGTGTACGGGCTGCGCAACATCGACGAGGGTTACGTCCCCGAGCTGTACGACGCGACCGTGCTCACCCGCCGATTCTCCGTCGGTACCCGGGACGCGCTGCTGCGCACCCGGCAGCTGATGGAGGTCGAGGGGGTCTTCGCCGGGCCGTCCACCGGCGCGGTGCTGCACGCCGCGCTCGCGGTGGCGCACCAGGCGCACCAGGCGGGGGAGGACGCCGACGTGGCGTTCGTCGTCGCCGACGGCGGCTGGAAGTACCTGTCGACCGGCGCCTACTCGGGCACCCTCGCGGAGGCCGAGACGTCCCTCGAGGGCCAGCTCTGGGCCTGACGCGCGAGTCCCGGCGCCGGGCGTTGCCGGCGCCGGGGACCGATCAGGACGCGGACGCGGTGAGGACGTAGCCGACGACCAGCGTCACGGTGCTGCCGCCGAGCAGCGCCCAGGGCACCAGCCGCCGCTCCGCCAGCGGGAACGCCGCCGCGGCGAGCGCCAGCCCGAAGACCCCGACGACCACGATCGTCGGTTCGTACCAGCTGGGGGTCACCCCGCTGAGGATCGCGATCAGGCCCCAGGTTCCGCAGACGAGGCCGCCCAGGCAGAGCAGCACCGCCCACACCGCGGCGAGCCCGAGGGCCCGCATCCGGGGCGACCCGGTCCGCTTGGCGAGCAACGGCTGCGACTGCGGCTGCGCCGGTTGACCCATCAACCCGAGCACCGCGTCGCGCCGCGGCACGCCGGGCGCATGATCGGCCGCCACCGGGATGCTCTGCGTCGTACCGATCCCGGCGCCCGGCGCGACCATGACCGGCGTGGCGCCGCGCGGTGCGGCGTTGCCCGGCATCACCCCGGCGTTGCCCGGCATCGGCCTGGTGTTGCCCGGCATCGGCCCGGTGTTGCCCGGCATCGGCCCAGCGCTGGTCGGTGGCAGCACCGGCCCCGCACCGTGGGGTGCGGGGGGCGTGGCGGATCCGGTCATGGTCGGGTCCGGCGCGGAGCCGGGACCGGGGCCGCTGACTGGACCGGGCCCGGGAACGGGGCCGGGACCGGCGGGCGGCGCGGCGGGTTCCTGCGGCCACACCGGCATCGGGCCGGTCGGCGGCGGGGGTGGCGTACCGCCGGCGGATGCCGCGGGCCGCTGGTCGCCGCTGCCGGCGCTGTCGCTGCTTGTTGGCTGCGAAGTCACGCGTCCGATTCTTCCGTATGTCGGTCGGCGCCGGGCCCGGCCGCGCGAAGCGCGCCACCGGTACGGTGCCGTGGCGGGTGCCGTGGCCCAGCATGTCAGGTCCGGTGGACGGGACGTGCGTGAGGTGCCGCCCAAATCGCGCCGTCACCAGTCTTCCGTCGTGTGGAAGCTCGGTCTTTCTGGTAGGGAGGAAGCGCGTCACGTCCGAGCGGCCGTCCTCTCGGCGATGGCTTGTCTCCGTCGGTCGGGGCAAGCGCGACTTCGAGTAGGTGGATGATCTCGGAGTTGAGGGAACGCCGGTCGGTGCGGGCTTCGTCGATGGACTGCGCGACGTGCGGAGCGAGAACCAGGCACGCACTTCCTCTTTCTGAACGTACCTACACCTGCACGGTGTGCGGAGTGTCGTCCCCAAGGGACAAGAACTCTGCGCGCGTGATGTTGGTCCGGGCTGGTCTCGACCCGGCTGGCGCCGAGGCCTAACACCTGCGGGGCCGCTGCTCCCGCAGGCAGCTGAACCAGAAATCCCCTCTCCTCACGGAGGGGAGGACTCAACGGAGTGTCACGTTCGCGACATTCAGCTGCGCTGGACGGCCCGGTGTGGCGTGGGCGGTTAGGCTCACGCCCGTGACCGACGCGCCCATCGGCATCTTCGACTCCGGTGTCGGCGGCCTCACGGTGGCCCGCGCGATCCTCGACCAGCTGCCCTCGGAACAGCTGCTCTACGTCGGGGACACCGCGCACGCGCCGTACGGGCCGCGCCCGATCGCCGAGGTCCGGCGCTATGCCCTGGACGTGCTGGACCACCTGGTCGAGCAGGGCGTGAAGATGCTCGTCATCGCCTGCAACGCGGGCTCGTCGGCGTGCCTGCACGACGCCCGGGAGCGCTACCGGGTGCCGGTGGTGGAGGTGATCCGGCCCGCGGTGCGGCGTGCGGTGGCCGCCACCCGCAACGGCCGGATCGGCGTGATCGCCACCGCGATGACCGTCACGTCCGGCGCGTACGAGGATGCCTTCTCGGCGGCGCCCGGCGTTTCGGTGCACAGCGTCGCCTGCCCGCAGTTCGTCCCGTTCGTGGAGCGGGGGATCACCACCGGCCGGCAACTGCTCGGCGTGGCCCAGTCGTACCTGGAACCGCTGCAACGTGCCGACGTCGACACCCTGGTGCTCGGCTGTACCCACTACCCGCTGCTCGCTGGCCTGCTCGGGCTGGTGGTGGGCGACGGCGTGACACTCGTCTCCAGCGCCGATGAGACGGCCAAGGACGTGTACCGCGTTCTTACTCAGGGAGACCTGCTGCGTGCCGAGGGTGCGGACGCGCCGCGGCACCGGTTCCTCTCCACCGGCGACCCGGACCGGTTCGAGGCGCTGGCCCGACGGTTCCTCGGGCTGTCCGCGGCGACGGCCGAGTCGGTGGACGGGACGGCGTTCGGCGGTGTCTCGCTGGCGTCCTGACGGGCGGCAGCACCGGTGCGGGGCACCGGACAACCTCGGCGCCGGCGGGTGTCCGTACACAGGATCGAGGCGCCAGGTCGCGCGGTGGGTGTGGTCCCCGCGGCGGCGCGGACACAGACAGGCAACGCAAGGGGTAGAGCAACGTGAGACTGACCATCGTCGGCTGTGCCGGCAGCTTTCCGGGTCCGGAGGCGCCGTGTTCTGCCTACCTGGTCGAGGCCGAGGGGTTCCGGTTGCTGGTCGATTTCGGCACCGGCTCGCTGGGGACGCTGCAGCGCTACGTCGACCCGTACTCGATCGACGCGATCTTCCTGAGCCACCTGCACGGCGACCACATGTTCGACGCGTCCTCCTACGTGGTGGCCCGGCGGTACGGGCCGGGTGGGCCCTATCCGCAGCTGCCGGTGTACGGCCCGGCCGGTACCGAGCAGCGGCTGTCGGAGGTCTACGACGGCGGCGACGAGCCGCTCGGCGACGTGTACCGGTTCGTCACGCTCACCCCGGGCACCGGCACCATCGGCCCCTTCGAGCTCACCGTGGACCGGATGAACCACCCGGTGGAGACGTTCGGTGCGCGCATCGAGCACGGCGGGCGGACCCTCGCGTACTCCGCCGACACCGCGTCGTGCGACCAGCTGACGAAGCTCGCCGACGGCGCCGAGACCTTCCTGTGCGAGGCGAGCTACGTGGAGACCCGGCAGAACCCGCCGGACCTGCACCTGACCGGCCGGGAGGCCGGCGGGTTCGCGCGCCGCGCCGACGTCGGCCGGCTGCTGCTGACCCACCTGGTACCGGCGTGGCACTCCGAGGCGCAGACCCTCGACGAGGTGGCGGGGGAGTACGACGGGCCGACCGAGGTGGTCCGGCCGGGCGCGTCGTACCAGGTCTGAGCCTGTCGGTCCCCGTCGGTAGGGTGTGGCGCATGACGCGAGCTGACGGACGAAACGCCGACGAGTTGCGCCCGGTGACCCTGACCCGCGGCTGGACCAGGAACCCGGAGGGCTCGGTGCTGGTGTCGTTCGGCGACACCCGGGTGCTGTGCACCGCGAGCGTCACCGAGGGCGTGCCGCGCTGGCGCAAGGGCAGCGGTGAGGGCTGGGTCACCGCCGAGTACGCGATGCTGCCCCGCTCGACGAACACCCGCGGCGACCGGGAGAGCGTCAAGGGCCGCATCGGCGGCCGCACCCAGGAGATCAGCCGGCTGATCGGCCGCAGCCTGCGTGCCTGCCTCGACTTCAAGGCGCTCGGGGAGAACTCGATCGTGCTCGACTGCGACGTGCTGCAGGCCGACGGCGGCACCCGCACCGCCGCCATCACCGGGGCCTACGTCGCGCTCGCCGACGCGATCGCCTGGATGGGCGGGCGCCGCATCCTCGCCGCGTCGCCGGGCAAGGTGCTGCACCGGTCGGTGTCGGCGATCAGCGTCGGCGTCATCGACGGCGAGCCGCGCCTCGACCTGCCGTACGAGGAGGACGTGCGCGCCGACGTCGACATGAACGTGGTGTGCACCGGGACCGGGGAGTTCGTCGAGGTGCAGGGCACCGGCGAGCACGACGTGTTCGACCGGGCGCTGCTGGACAAGCTGCTCGATCTGGCCTCCGCCGGCTGCGTGCAGCTCGCCGAGGCGCAGCGGAAGGCGCTCGCGTCGTGACCACCCGCCTGCTGCTTGCCAGCCGGAACGCGAAGAAGCTGGTCGAGCTGCGCCGCATCCTCGCCGCCACCAGCGCCGGCGAGCAGATCGAGCTGGTCGGCCTGGACGACGTCGACGAGTACGCCGAGGTGCCGGAGTCGGGTCTCACCTTCGCCGAGAACGCGCTGATCAAGGCGCGCGAGGGTGCCCAGCAGACCGGCCTGCCGACGGTCGCCGACGACTCCGGTCTGACGGTCGACGCGCTCAACGGCATGCCCGGCGTGTTCAGCGCCCGCTGGTCCGGCCGGCACGGCAACGACGAGGCCAACCTGCGGCTGGTGCTCGACCAGATCGCCGACGTACCGGACGAGCACCGCGCCGGCGGGTTCGTCTGCGCCGCCGCGCTGGTCTGGCCGGACGGGCGGGAACAGGTCGTCGAGGGCCGGATGCTCGGGCACATCATCCGCGCGCCGCGGGGCGAGAACGGCTTCGGCTACGACCCGATCTTCGTCCCGGACGGGTACGAGCAGACCACCGCCGAGCTGTCCGCCGACGACAAGGACGCGATCAGCCACCGCGGCAAGGCGTTCCGCGGCCTCGCCGACCTCATCGCCGCCGAGCTTCGCTGACCCGTCGCCGCCGGTTCGGGCCCGCGCCCGGTCGGCGCTGGATCAAGCTGCTGCCGGGTGCATCGCGCGGTGGCAGGATGCGGGTATGGGACGCACCGTGTACCTGGCGGGTGAGCCGGCGGCCGACTCGCTGCTCGCCGACTCACCGCTGGCGCTGCTGATCGGCATGCTGCTGGACCAGCAGGTGCCGATGGAGACCGCGTTCGCCGGCCCGAAGAAGATCGCCGACCGGTTCGGCGAGCTGTCCGCCGAGGCGATCGCGGACGCCGACGAGGACGAGTTCGTGGCGCTGTGTTCCGAGCCGCCGGCCGTGCACCGGTTCCCCGGCTCGATGGCCCGCCGCATCCAGGCGCTCTGCCGGTACCTGGTGGCCGAGTACGACGGGGTGCCCGAGGCGCTGTGGACCAGCGGCGACCCGGACGGCGCGACGGTGCTGAAGCGGTTGAAGAAGCTGCCCGGCTACGGTGAGCAGAAGGCGCGCATCTTCCTCGCCCTGCTCGGCAAGCAGTTCGACGTGCGGCCGGCCGGCTGGCGTGCGGCGGCCGGCGACTACGGCGTCGCGAACTCGCGCCGGTCGATCGCGGACGTGGTCGACGACAGGTCGCTCGCCGAGGTGCGCGCCTTCAAGAAGCAGCAGAAGCTCAGCAGGCGCTGAACGCGCCTGCTGAGCGCGGTGGTCTCCCGCTGGTGTGGGCGTCGAGAGTGGTTGCGGTGGACCACGTCGCTGGGTGGGCGTCGGGGCCTGTCGCGGTTCACCTTGTCGGGTGCGGTGGGCGTCGAGGGTGGTTGCGGTGCGCCACGGCGGTGGGGTGGGCGTCGGGCATGGTGCGTGGCCACCGTGGCGGAGGGTTGGTCACTCCGCTGGGTGCGGGGTGGTGAGGCCGTTGATGAGGTGGTCGAGGGCGGCGATCATCTCCGTCCTGGCCGCGTCCGGGTCGGCGGACTCGGCGACGTAGAGGGCGGCCTCGTCGCTGGCGCCGAGCAGCAGGTGGGTGAGCGGGACGACCGGCTGGCGGGGTACCCGACCGGTGTCCATCGCGGCCGCGAGCAGGTCGTGCACCAGCCGGAACACGTACCGCTGGCAGAGCGCGCGCCAGCGGGTCCAGCCGAGTACCGAGGGGCCGTCGACGAGCACGATGCGCCGCACGTCTGGCGCGGCGCAGGCTTCCAGCCAGGCGCGGGCGGCCAGCCGCATCGCGGCGACCGGCTCGGTGACGCCGGCGGCGCTGACCCGCTCGACCAGGTGTTCCGCGACGCCCGCCTCGACCGTCTCCAGTACCGCGGCGAACAGCGCCGTCTTGTCGGCGAACTGGTGGTACATCGCGCCACGGGTCACCGCCGCGGCGGCGACGATCGCCTCGGTACCGACGTGGGCGAAGCCGTGCGCCGCGAACAGCGGCCGGGCCGCGGTGACGAGCGCCTCCCGGGTGGCGGCGGAGCGTTCGGGTTGGCTTCGGCGGGCCGGCTTCGGGGTGGTCGAAGGCATGGGGCGGCGCCCTCCTTGATTTACATACAGGCTGTCTGTATCTTAATTGCCACGGCCCGGCTCGCGCCAGGCGAGCCGGCAGGTTCCGGTCCGAGTCTGCCGCGCTGCCGCCGGAGCCCGCGCGCCCGGCCCGAGCGCCCACGCCCCGGCCGAGCGCCGTGCCGCCGGAGTCGACACAGGAGACAGGAGTGCGCATGGACGAGCGGATCAGGACGCTCGCGGCGTCGATCGACATCGCCGCACCGGCCGCCAGCGTGTGGCGGGTCGTCGCCGACGTGCGACGTACCGGCGAGTGGTCCCCGGAGTGCCGTCGGGTGATTCCGATCGGCGGTCGGGTCCGCCGGGGCACGTGGCTGCTCGGACTAAACCGCCGCGGCAGCACCCGGTGGCCGACGCTGTCGCGGGTGGTCCGGTTCGAGCCGGAGCGGGAGATCACCTGGCGGGTCGACACCAACCGTTCGCAGTGGGGCTACACGCTGCGGGAGACCGACACCGGATGCGAGCTGACCTCGACCCGGCGCACCCCGGACGGGGTCGGCGCGTTCGCCACCTGGTTCACGCGCACCTTCCTCGGCGGCCAGAACAGCCACGACGAGGAGCTGGAGGCCGGCATCCGGGCCAGCCTGGAGCGGATCAGGTCGCTCGCGGAGGCATGACCGGGGCGGACCGGGTGGGGCCGGTGAGATTCGAACTCACACTGGCATGGACCTAAACCATGTGCCTCTGCCGTTGGGCTACGGCCCCCGCGTACGCGTTGCGCCCGCTCCTGGTCGGAGCGGGCGCGTCGAACGTCAGGCCAGTGTAGGCAGCCTGCACCAGCCGGCCGCCGCGGGTCAGTCCTGCGGCTTGTCGCCATCCTCGGGACGGTCGCGCCGCTCGGCGCCCCCGGCCGCGCCCTCCGTGCCGGCACCGCCTTCCGTGCCGGTGCTGTCGTTCGTGCCGGTGCTGTCGTTCGTGCCGGCACCGCCTTCCGTGCCGGTGCTGTCGTTCGTGCCGGCGCTGTCGTCGGAGTCGGCCCTCGATCCCGGGTCCGGCTCGCCGTCCGTCGCCGGCTTGCCCGTACCGACCTCGGGGGTCGCGGTGCCGGTGAGCGCCGGGTCGGACAGGTCGAAGCCCATGTCGCCGATGTCGAACGACGAGGTGTCGGCGAACGCGGCCGGGTCGGCGAAGTCGTCCGCCGACGGCAGCAGGTCCGGGTGGCCCCAGATCGCGTCCCGTCCGTCGACACCGCGGCGGGCCCGCAGCTCCTCCCACAGCGCGGTCGCCTCGCGCAGCCGGCGCGGCCGCAGCTCCAGGCCGACCAGCGCGGCGAACGTCTGCTCGGCCGGGCCGCCCTCGGCCCGGCGCCGCTGGAACGCCTCGGTCAGCCGCGCGACGTTCGGCAGCCGGTCCGCGACCGCGGCGGTGACCACGTGCGTCACCCACCCCTCGACCAGCGCCAGGCTGGTCTCCAGCCGGTTCAGCGCGGAGCGCTGTGCCGGGGTGTCCTCCGGGGTGAAGACGCCCTCGAAGTTGAGCTCCTGCATCGACTCCGGGTTGCTCGGATCGACCTGGCCGAGCGCCTCCTCGATGGCCTCCCGGTTGACCGTGATGCCCTGCGCGTACGTCTCGACGGCGGCGAGCATGTGCCCGCGCAGCCACGGCACGTGCGCGTACAGCCGGTGGTGAGCGGCCTCGCGCAGCGCGGTGTAGAGCCGCACCTGATCGGCCGGCAGCTCCAGCCCCTCCCGGTACGCGGCGAGGTTGGTGGGCAGCAGACCGGCCACGCCGGCCGGGCCGAGCGGCAGGCCGATGTCGGAGTCGGACAGCACCTCGCCGGCCAGCGACGCGAGCGCCGCGCCGAGCTGGCCGCCGAACATCGCGCCACCCAGCGAAGAGACCATCGCCTGCATCGGGCCAAGCTGGCCGCGCAGCTCCTCGGGCATCAGGTCGCTCATCGAGGTGACCATCCGGCCGGCCACCGGGTCGCACAGCTGCTGCCAGACCGGCAGCGTCTTCTCGATCCACTCCCGTCGGGTCCAGGCGGCGGTCGAGCGCACCCCGCTGGGCAGCGTGGTGACCGGATCGAGCCACAGGTCGGCGAGTTTCACCGCCTCGGCGAGCTCGGCGCGGTCGCTCGCGGCGACGGCGGGATCGTCGGTGTCGACCTGGCTGGTGGCGACCTGCTTGGCCAGGTCCCAGTTGACCGGGCCGGAGCTCGGGGTCACCAGAAACTGCTGAAGCTGGGACAAAAACCGCGCCATCTGCTGCGGGTCGTTGGGGTCGGGTGTGCCTCCCGGCACCGAGAACCCGAACGGAATATCAGTCATCACAACGTCCCATCGCACCGTGTGCAGGTAGGTGCAACCGCCCCGGTCACACCTCCCACGGTACGCGACGTGCAGTGACCGGACACCCGGGCGGCGTCCGCTGTGCGCGAACACGCGCACGGCCCCCGCACCCCGCGACACGAAGTGCGTGCCGCCCCCGGGCCGGACTGCCGACACGCGGTGCGCGGGTGGCTGCGCCGGCGTGGCGCCGCCCGAATAGGCTCCCGGCATGGAACGACGCGGGTGGACCGTGCTGATCGGCACCGTACTGGTGGCCCTGCTGACCGTGGCCTCGCTGCTGGTGAAGGTGCCGTACGTGGCGCTCGGGCCGGGGCCGACGGTCGACACGCTGGGCACCGTCGACGGGACGAAGATCATCACCGTGCAGCGCGGTACGGCGTCGAAGTCGACCGGGCAGCTGCGGCTGGTGACGGTCTCCGTCTCCGACGACCTGACCCTTTGGTCGGCGATGTACGACTGGTGGGACGACCGGTACGCCGTGGTGCCGCGAGACGCGGTCTACCCGCCGGACCAGACCGAGCAGCAGACCGACAAGCAGCAGCAACAGCAGTTCCAGGACTCGCAGACCGCGGCCGAGACCGCCGCCTACCGCGAGCTGGGCTGTTCGGTCGACGTGACCGTCAAGTCGGTGGCGGCCGGTTCCGGCGCGGCCGGCAAGCTGAAGGCCGGCGACGTGCTGGACAGCGTCGACGGCAAGCCGGTCACCTCGACGCAGAACCTGGTCACCCTGGTGCAGGGCAAGGCGGTCGGTAGCAAGCGCGAGATCGGCTACACCCGCGACGGCAAGGCGAGGACCGCGACGATCACCACCGGCAAGGGCGACTCGGGCAAGGCGGCACTGGGGGTCACGGTGACCGAGAAGCAGCCCTGCAAGTACCGGGTGAAGGTCAGCCTCGGCGAGATCGGCGGGCCGTCCGCCGGGATGATGTTCGCGCTGGGCATCGTCGACACGCTGACCCCGGCCGACCTGACCGGCGGCAAGGTCATCGCCGGTACCGGCGAGATCGACGCGGACGGCAGGGTCGGCCCGATCGGCGGCATCCAGCAGAAGCTGCTCGGCGCGAAGCGGGACCGCGCGACGGTGTTCCTCACCCCGGCCGGCAACTGCGCGCAGGCCAAGAGCGCGGTACCGGACGGGTTGACGCTGGTGAAGGTGAGCACGCTGCACGGCGCGCTGCAGGCGCTGTCCGAGTTGCGTGCCGGCAAACCGACTCCGACGTGCTGAACGGTTCCTCGGTGTTTGCTGACCGGCCGGCAGGCAGGACCGTACGGGCGGATGCCGGCGCGATCGCCTAGTCTGGGACGCCACGCGCAGGTCGTGGGTCGGCGGGATGGGGGATGAGCCGGTGACGATGCGAACGCCTCTGCCCATGGTCGGTCGCCGCACCCGGCGCATCCTGGTCGCGATCGTCGCACTGATCGTGCTGATCGCGGTCGGCAGCTGGGTGGTGTCCGCCTGGACCGACTGGCTGTGGTTCCGCGAGGTGTCCTACACCTCGGTGTTCGCCACCAACCTGCGCACCAAGCTGGCGCTGTTCGCCGTCTTCGGCGTCGCCGCGGCGGTGTGGCTCGGCGGCAACATCCAGCTCGCGTACCGGCTGCGGCCGAAGGTGCGGCCGCACTCGCCCGAGCAGCAGAACCTGGACCGCTACCGGTCGGCCGTGACACCGCGGATGCGGCTGATCGTCGCCGCGGTGGCGATCGTGACCGGGCTGATCACCGGGCTGTCCGCGCGCGGCGAGTGGGCGCAGTGGCTGCTGTTCCGCAACGCCCAGCGGTTCGGGACCGGCGACCCGCAGTTCGGCACCGACATCGGCTTCTACGTCTTCAAGTACCCGTTCTACCGGTACCTGATCGGGGTCGGGTTCACGCTGGTGTTCCTGGCGCTGGTGGCGGTGCTGCTGACGTACTGGCTCTACGGCGGGGTGCGGCTGTCCGGCCGCGGCGACCGCATCACCAACGCCGCCCGGCTGCACCTGTCGATCCTGGTCGCGCTGTTCGTGGTGCTCAAGGCGGTGGCGTACTTCCTGGACCAGTGCGGGCTGCTGCTCGGCCACACGTCCACCACCGGTACCGACGGCGCCGGGTACACCGCGATCAACGCGCTGCTGCCGGCCAAACAGATCCTCGCCTGGATCGCGCTGGTGGTCGCGGTCGCGGTGCTGGTGTTCTCCAACGCGGTGGCGCGCAACCTGATCTGGCCCGGGGTGTCGTTGGCGCTGCTGGCGATCGCGGCGGTCACCATCGGCGGGATCTACCCGGGCATGGTGTCCACGTTCACCGTCAAGCCGAACATCCCTGCCAAGGAAGGCAAGTACATCCAGCGCAGCATCACCGCGACCCGTGCGGCGTACGGCATCCAGGACATCGGTGGCGGGGTGTACCCGGCGTCCAACACCACGCCGGACGCCAAGCTGGCGGCGGACAGGAACACGGTGCCGAACGTACGGCTGCTCGACCCGGCCAAGGTGCCGGCCACCTTCACCCAGCTGCAGCAGGTGCGCGGGTTCTACGACTTCGGCGACAAGCTCAACGTGGACCGGTACACAGTGGACGGTCGCACCCAGGACTACGTGGTCGGGGTGCGCCAGCTCGACTCGTCCCGGCTGTCCGGCGCGCAGCGCACCTGGCAGAACCGGCACGCGGTGTTCACCCACGGGTACGGGTTCGTCGCCGCGCCCGCCGACACCACCTGTGCCGACGGACAACCGTCGTTCGTGTCCGGCTCGCTCGGCGACACCAAGAAGGAGGCCACGCAGGGAGACTGCTACTCCGGGCCGAGCAAGCTGGACGTCCGGCAGCCGCGCATCTACTACTCGGACAAGCTGACCGACTTCGCCATCGTGGGCAAGACCGGCGGCGCCGACCGGGAGTACGACCGGCCGGGCGCGGGTGGCGCCAACGCGCCCGAGCTGCAGAACACCTACGACGGCTCCGGCGGCGTCCCCGTCGGCTCGTACGGCCGGCGACTGCTGTACGCGCTGGACTTCCACGACAGCAACTTCCTGCTCGCCAGCGACTACTTCAATGCCGACTCGAAGCTGCTGTACGTCCGGGACCCGCGGGCGAGGGTGGAGAAGGTCGCGCCGTTCCTGACCGTCGACGGCGACCCCTACCCCGCGGTCGTGGGCGGCCGGGTGCAGTGGATCCTCGACTGCTACACCACCTCCTCGACTTACCCGTACTCGCAGCGCACCGACCTGCAGTCGGCGACCAGCGACTCGCAGACCGGATCCGGTACCGCGGCCCAGGACCGGCGCAGCATCAACTACATCCGCAACTCGGTCAAGGCCACCGTGGACGCCTACACCGGCAAGGTCACGCTGTACCAGTTCGACCGCACCGACCCGGTGCTGAAGGCCTGGAACGCCGCGTACGGCGGGATCCTGAAGACGACGATCCCGGCGGACCTCGCCGCGCACTTCCGGTACCCGGAGGACCTGTTCAAGGTGCAGCGCGACACCCTGAACCGGTACCACATCACCGATCCGCAGGCGTTCAACAAGCAGGACAACCTGTGGGAGACGCCCAAGGACCCGACCCGCTCCGGTGGCCACAAGCAGCCGCCGTACTACGTGGTCGCCCAGTTCCCGCAACAGAACGAGCCGACGTTCCAGCTCACCGCGGCACTCACCTCGCGCAACCGCAACAACCTCGCCGCGATCCTCTCCGCGTACTACGACTCGTCCGGCCGGCCGAAGCTCGCCGTCACCGAACTGCCCGGCAACTCCAACTTCCTCGGCCCCAACCAGGTCCAGTCGAAGATGCAGAACCAGGAAGGCATCCAGAACAACCTGGCACTCGGCGACTCCAAGACCTCCAGCCTCGACTACGGCAACCTGCTCACGCTTCCGGTCGCCGACGGGCTGCTCTACGTGGAACCGGTGTACATCAAGGGCAAGAACGTGCCGTACCCGTTGCTGAAGACGGTCCTGGTCGGCTACGGCAGCCAGGTCGGCTACGGCCCCGACCTCAAGTCCGCGATCACCAACATGACCTCGTCGTCCACCAGTACGGCACCGCCCGGCGACGACGGCTCCGATGCCGGCGGCGAGACCGGTACCTCACCCGACATCGACGCCGCGGTACGGGCGATCGACAAGGCGCTCGCCGACCTGTCCGCTGCCCGCAAGGCCGACGACTACACCGCCGAAGGCAAGGCGCTCGCCGAGCTGAAGAAGGCCACCAAACAGTACGAAGACGCCAAGAAAGCGGCAAAGGCGACGGCCTCGCCGGGAGCCGGGACGACCCCGTCGCCGGGCGCGAAGACCCCCTCGCCAGAGGCGAAGACAACGCCCTCACCAGGGAGTTGATCGACACCGCCACCCCGATTTGGAGGGCGCCGGGGCGCCCGCTAGTATTGGTCTCACCGCCGCGGGGTGGAGCAGCTCGGTAGCTCGCTGGGCTCATAACCCAGAGGTCGCAGGTTCAAATCCTGCCCCCGCTACGAGGGAAAACGCCCTCCTGGAGATCATCCAGGAGGGCGTTTTCATGTCCCGTGCTAACGGATTTGCTAACCGGCCTCGTCGGCGGCCGGCTCAGGCGCCTCGTCGGGCGGCAGGATCAGGTTCGCGATGGTGTCGGCTGCATCACGATCCATGCCAGGCAGGACGTGCGTGTAGACCGACATCGTGAACGCCTCGGACGCGTGACCGAGCCGGCGGCTCACCACGGCCGGGTGTACGCCGGCCTTGAGCGCCGCCGTGGCGTAGCTGTGCCGCACGTCGTGCAGTCGGATCCTCGGCAGTCCGCACGCGGCGGCCATCCGGTGGAACCGCTGCCGCACCACGTCGGGGTGAATCGGCCGCCCGTCCTCCCACGTGAATAGGAGGTCGGTGCCGTCGTACTCCTCGTCGTAGAACGGGCGCTCGGAACGCTGAACGGTCCGCCACTCGCGTAGCGCGTCAACGGTCACCTTGTCGAGCGAGAGCAGCCGGGGCGCGTTGTCCGTCTTGCCGTCGCTGGTCTCCGCGCGACCGTCGACCACCACCCGCGGCGATCCGGGATCGACCGCCAGGTGCCCGGCCTCGATATCGACCGCCGACCACGTCAGCCCGCACACTTCCGCCCGCCGCATTCCAGTTGTTGCGACGACGAGATACAGCGCGTAGAACCGGTCCGTACGGGCGTACGCGAGGAACGTGCCGAGCTGCTTTGGTGTCCAGACCGGCCGGCGCCGTTTCGGCACTCGCGGCGGCTTCACACTCGCGGCTACATTCTCGGTGACGTAGTGCCAGGCGAGGGCATCCGTCAACGCCTTGTGCAGCATGGCGTGAATGTTCCGAACGGTCTTCGGATCGAGCCCAGGGTTTACCGCTTTCGGTGTGCGGCCGGCACGGTACCGGCGAACGGCTGCTCGTGCCGCGTGAATCGTCACGCCGCACGCCTGCATCACCTCCCGCGGCTTCGGTTCCTCGCCTTTCTTCTGGCGGGCGGTCCAGTAGCCGAACATCGCCTCGTCGGCGGTGCGCTTCACACGGCCGGTGGTCAACAGGTGCTCGTACAGCGCGTGCAACCGAACCGCGGTGAGATCCTGCATCCGGACCTTTCCAATGGCGGGAACCACGTTGGAAGTCGTGTAGTGACGCCAGCTCGCCCACGTCGACGCCGCGACCGTCCGGCGTACGACCGGAAGCCATTGCGACACAAGGAATTCCTCGACGGTTCGCTTTGACGGTTCGGCGTACTTCCCGGACTCCACTTGCTGCATCGCCTCGCGGCACTTCTGCCAGGCGATAGTCTCTGTCTTCCACCCGCCTTTGCTGATCTGCTTGCGGTCACCGGTGAGCGGGTCAGGCTGGCCATCGAACATGTACGTGTACGTCTTGCCGCGCTTGTAGACGTGGCCTTTCATCGTGTGGTGCCTGCCTCTCGGGAGCCGTAGCGGTAGCGGGTCATCAGGGGTCGCCAGGCGGCCAGTACCGGCCTGACGGCGTATGCGCGCGGCGGGCCGCTACCCGCTACCGACCGGCGTTGCCGCTGGTAGAGGGGCGGTTCTTCGGTAGCGGGTACCGGTAGCGGCGGCGCTACCGGTAGCGGGGCGGATAGTGGCGGGACGGCGGCCACCTGGTCGACGGCCAGGCGGCGTGTTCGGCCGCCTGGCGCGGTGGCGCCGCTATCGGCTATCTCGCTGGTCAGGGGGCTAGCGGCGGGGCTATCGATTGCGGCGGGTGGGGCTATCCGATAGCCCCGGGGCGGGCGGGTCATGCGGCGCCTCCGATGGTGTCGGCGGGCAGGGGTACGTTCTCGTCGCGGAACCCGCCGGTGATGGCGGCGCGGATGTCGCGGTCGGTCTGTTCGGCGGCGCGACCGGCGTCGGTCAGCTCGGCTACGGCGGTGCCGGTGTCGAGCGCGCCGGCCGCCACGATGCGGGCCACGCCGCGCGCGACGCCGTACAGCGTGGTGCGGCGGCGGCCGACCGGGGCGGTGGTGATGCGCCGCAGGTTGCTCGCCAGCAGCGCGGCGGGTGATGAGATGCCCCCGCCCCCGACATGCGGAACGATCGGTGTGGTTGGGCGGTGTGCGGGCTGGGGCGGTGCGGGCGCGGTCGGCCGGTCCACGATGGCCGCCAGGCGCGGGGGCATCTCCACGACCGGCCCGTCGTGCACCGTGCGGTACGGGCGGCGGGTGACCGGGTGGACCGATGGCGGGGCGACCACGTACCCGCCGTCTGCCTTGATGTCGACGCCGGGCCGGTCGGGCATCGGCCGGGAGGTCACCGGGTGGCCGGGGTGGGCGTAGTACAGGTGCCAGCCTCCGGAGCCGGTCGCGACGGTGTAGGTGGGCACCATCACCGACCGATCGAGCTGCCCGCCGTGCTGGGGGTCGATGTCGACCACCACCAGCCCGGCCGCCGCCCCGGTCCGGATGGCCAGCAGCCCGGCGGGGACGGCGGACAGCATGGCGGCGATGCGGTGCGGGTCGGTGGTGGCGGCGTAGAACCCGTGGCACGTCAGGCAACCACACGCTTCGCGGTCGTGTCCGGGTCCGGCGTCGTGACACTGTGGACAGTTGGCCACGGGCCGTTTGGTGCGGCCCAGCACGAACACCGGCCAGCCGCGCCCGGCGGCGGCCCGTGCCGGCCGGTGATAGCGGCTCGTCGGGTGGGTCATCGCGTTACCTCGATTCGGCGGGTTGGGCGGGTGTCGGTGTCGGTGCTGCTAGCTGCTACCGGGCAGGTCACGGCATGGTTTGGCTGCTAGCAGGGCTGCTATCGCTAGCAGGCAGGGCTGCTAGCGATAGCAGCCGTCGGCTAGCTCGGTGGGCGGCCCGTGCCGGTCGGCGCGCAGGACTCGCAGACGGTGGGACGGTCGGGCCGAACGCGCGCCGGTCGGCCGCATCGTTCGCACGAGCCGATGCCGGGCACGTCGACCAGTAGCGGCACGTCGACCGCGCCACCCGCGCCATTCGCGCCACCGTTCGCGCCACCATTCGCGCCAACGGCGTCAACGCTGTGACCTGCACTTATGCCATTCGCGCCATTCGCGCCACGGGAGAGGGCACGGCCGGTGTCGTCGGCCGCGAGTCGCCACACGGCGCCGCCGCCGAACCCGGACCGGTCGGCGTCGACCCCGGCGGACTTGCGGGCGCGTTGCACGGTGCGCCAGGCGATCCCGGCTGCCTCCGCACCGGCCTGCACGTCGGCGGTAGCCGCCTCCCCGCCCTGTTCGCGCAGGAACCCGACGAGCCATTCGGCCGCCTTGCTGCGGGCCGGGCCGGTCTCCGACTCGCCCGGCTCCCGCAGCAGGTCGGCGGCGGTGTAGTCGACGGTGCCGTCCCATTCGATGCGGGCGCATCCGTGGTCGGGCGCGTCGACCAGGCGGTAGGCCAGGGCGGGCGGCATCACGGCGATGTTGGCTTTGGTCGGGGCGACGATCACCCGTCCCTCGTCGCGCGGGTCTTTGGCCACGGCGTAGCCGAGCCGGGCGGCGCCGATGATGCCGATCGAGCCGCCGCCCCGGTAGATCGGCGACGGCCCGCCGCCCTTGGTGAAGTGCCGGACCAGCACGATCGCGCATCCGGTCTTCTCCGCGGTCTTGATCAGCGGCGTCAGCGCCCGGCGGACGTCCTTGTCCTGGTACTCGTTGACCTTCTCGCCCAGGTAGGCCATCAGCGGGTCGACCACCACCAGGGCAGCACCGACGGCGGCGATCGCGTCGGCCACCATCCCGGCGTCGTCGGGCAGCGTCACCAGCCGATCGACCCACCCGGCATCCCGCGCGTCCCACTCGGTGACGCTGGTCAGCGCGACCACCCGCGCCGGGTCCGCCCCGGCCGCGTCCAGCCGGGGGCGGATGGTGTCGGCTGGGTCATCCTCGGCCGACAGCAGCACCACGCCGGCCGGGCCGGTACCGGGCTGCCCGTCCGGCCACGGCTTGCCGGTGGTGATGCGGGCGGCGAGGTCGGTGGTCATGGTCGACTTGCCGGTGCCCGGATCGCCGTCGATCACGTGGAGCTTGCCGGCGGCGAGGTAGCCAGGCCACAGCCACGTGATGCGCTCCGGGGTCACGTCGGCCAGGCGCACCAGACGCGGCATGGCACGCGGCACCGCGTCCGGGTCCGGGGCGGGTTCGAGTGGCGGCCGGGTCTGGGTGAGACCGGGTTCGCCGGGGTGTGCGGGCAGCATCGACACAACTCCTGTCGCGTCTGGTCGGGTGGGTTCGGCGCCGCGTTGCGGGCGGTGCCGGACCCCGGTCACGGGGCCGGGTGCGTCCGGGTCGTCTCGCTGGTCAGCGACCGTGCGGACTCACCCGGCCTGCCGGGTCTGCGTGGCGCCGTGCGCGCCGCGTCCGGTGCCGGGTTCGGTGCCGGTGCTGTACCGGTGCGCACCTGCGGGTTCGTCCGCGACCGGGCGGCCACCTCACGCCGCCTCGGCCACGGTGCCGGTGCGGGCGGCGACCATCTTCTGAATCACCGCGTACTGCGCCGGCGTGCACCGGCGACGCGGGCCGCCGGACGCGCGGCGCTTCAACGTGCGCTGCGCGATGTGCCAGGTCGAGTCGACCTTCGACTTCGACCACCCGGTCTGCGCGATGATCTCCATCGGACGCAGCCCGGACAGCCGCAGCGTGGCCACCTGCCGCTGTACCGGTGGCAGGTCGGCAACCTCGGTGCTCAGCCGCTCGCGCATCGCCTCACGCTGCCGGTCGACCGGCTCCAGCAGCGGCGGCGCGGCCACCTCCGCGTACTGCCAGAACGTGTCGTCGACGGCGCTCTCCTTGCCGTGCCGCCGGAAGTGCCGCAACGCCTGATACCGCGCCATCCCCCGCAGCCACCGCCCGAACCCCGGCCCGTCCGACCCGCGGTCGGCGAACTTGGCCAGGCCGCCGGTCAGCAGTTCTTCCCAGGTGTTCTGTGCGATGTCCTCGGCCGTGCTCGCGCCGCCGTAGCTGCCGCGCACCACCGACCGCAGGTAACGCACCAGATCGGCCGCGTGCCGCGCGTACAGCACGCCCACCGCGTCCCGGTCACCGTCCTGCGCCGCCGCCACCAACCCCGCGTCGGTCATCTCCACCAAGTGCGCGCGCATCACGCCACCCCCAGCACGGCGTGAGCCGGACGCACGGTCGCCGGGAAGTACCGGCCAGCCGCGTCCCGCGACACCTGCCCAGCGGCAGCCATTCGCGCGCACGCACTGCGCACCGCCTCGTGCGAGATGCCCAACGCGTCGGCCAGCCGCTTCGGCGTGATACCCGGCTGCGCGGCCACCCGCCGCGCGATCGCCCGCCGCGTCTCCTGCATCGGCCGACCGGCCGGGCGGGCGGCGAACACGTCGGCCAGGCGGCGCCGGCAGACCGCCAGCCACCCGGCGTCGACCGTGCCCGTGGCGATGTCGTCGTGCAGCTGCGAAACGCGCTGCCGGATCGCCACCAAACCTTCGGTGGCCACCGCCAGCACCAGGGCGTCGCGCACGTCCTGGTCGTGCACCAGGTCGTCGGCCACAAGCTGGGGCTCGTAGTACAGCGCGGCGGCCATCTCGTCGGCGGTCAACGGCAACTCGACACGAAGCCGCACGGTCGTTTCCGGCGTGACCTCGAACAGCGGGGCGCTCATCTCAGGCCACCTCACCCTCGACGCTGGTAGCGATCGCGGCGAGGAACGCCTCGAACGCCTGCCGGGTGATCCGCAACCCGCCCCGGCCCGCGCCGACCCGCAGCGCCGCCAGGCGGCCCGACTCAATCGCCCGATACACCGTCGCCGGGTGCACATCCAGCAGCTCGGCAACCTGCTTCACGCGGTACGGCCGCACGGCGGGAACGGTGCCGGTGGCCAGTTCGTCGCTACGCTGGTCCTGCATCTTCACTCCTCCGACAGACACGGATGGGGATGCTCCGACCCGGCCGGTGCTGCAACACCGGCCGGGTCTTGCCTTGCCAGCGACCCAGGCGACGCCTGCGAAACTGGCTTGAGCCACTTTCTAGCAGAGTGGCTCAAGCCACGTCAAGGGACTGGCTCAAGCCAGATGGATGTACGGTGGTGTGGTCTGTCGGAGAAGGAGGACCACGCCATGCCCCGGGAACCCAGCGACAAGCGGCCACCGAGCCGCCGCATCGCGGATGACCTGCGAGAACAGATCAAGAACGGCACGTACGGGCCAGGCGACAAGCTCCCGTCTGAGCGCAAGCTCGCTGCGCAGTACGGATCCGCACGCAACACCGCAGCGGAGGCGATCGACATCCTGCGCCGTGAAGGCCTGGCGGTCGCCAAGCACGGCGCGGGCGCGTTCGTTCGGCTCAAGCCCGCCCTACTTCGCCTCGGCTCCAACCGGTACTCACGCACGTTGCGGGAGACGACCGGCCTGTCTCCGTACCGTGCCGAGGTGACGAAACAGGGCCGGACGCCGCGTGTCGCCTGTACGTCGATTGAGCGTGTAGACGCTCCGGAGGATGTCGCGCAGCGACTCGGATTGAACGATGACGACCGGTCGGTTGTACGCCGCGAAAATTGGTATTTTGCGGACGATGAACCGGTGCAAGTTGGGGTCACGTTCATTCCGTGGGCTATCGCTGACGGCTCGGTGCTGGCGACTAGCGCGAACATGGGGAAAGGGAGTCTCTACGCCAGGTTTGAGGACCTCGGCCACCCATTGACGCGGATCCGAGAAGAGATATCGGCGCGAATGCCGACACCGGAGGAAGTCGCTGGGCTGGTTATCCCGGACGGCGTTCCCGTGCTGGAAGTTCTCCACACTGGGATAGACGACAATGGCGACCCATTCGAGGTCACCCGCTTTGTAATGCGCGCCGATTTCAACGCGCTCGACTACAACATGCCGATTGAGGATTGAGATGGCTGACGGCTCCACTCCCGTAGTCCGTATTCGCCGTAGCGATGACATCAAGGGATGCGCGGCGGTGTTGCGTGAGGTCTACGCAACCGATGGTTACCCGGTAGAGGGGGTGACGGACGCTGAGGGCTGGCTATTCCCTGACGGCTTGCTTGAGGCATGGGTAGCGGTCGACTCCAGCCAGATTCTCGGACACGCTGCGATCTGCGAACCGCGCGGTGAGGATGCGGCAGAAATGCTCATCGAACAGACCGGGATCAACGAGAGTGAAATCGCCGTGGTCGCGCGGTTGTTCGTCGCTCCCGCAGCGCGTGGCCGGTCTCTTGGGCAGGCACTTGCGGCGGCCGCAATGGAGTACGCCACAGCGCACGATCTGCGAGTCGTCTTCGACGTGATGACCAAGGATCGTGCTGCAATTCGACTCTACGAACGCCTCGGGTGTATCCGGCTCGGTACCGCGGTTCACAAGTTCGGCGAGGGCCAAGAAGTGGAGGCGTACTGCTACGTGGCGCCGGGAGCCATGCCGAGCACGCGGTGAGCGGCTGGGGTACACCCGTGGCGCGAATGGCGCGAATGGCATAAGCGCAGGTCACGGCGTTAGCGCCGGTGGCGCGAATGGTGGCGCGAACGTCCGTGACGCTTACCGCCTGGCGTGTTCCGTCACAGTGGCCGCCTGGTGAGCGACGGAACGCCCGCGGCGGATACGTCACCGTGGCGGAATGAGATGCCCCCGCCCGCTGTCGCCAGGGTGGCGGCCATCGCGGCGCGGGGGCATCTCGCGGTGAGGTGACGGAACGCGGTCGACGCGGTTCCGTCACTGCCCGAAGTCCGCGGCGGGGAGGCGTGCGGTGCCAGATGCCGTGAGACGGCCCGGCGCCGTTCGGTGCGATCCTCTTCACCAGCGCGCCGGTACGTTCTCTGAGGGCAAACTAGCGGCCTCTGAAACGGCCGTAGACGGCCGAAATCGGCTCGTTGGTAGTCCTGTAGGGGCGGGACGCTAGAGGCTAGATCCCAGGTGGCCGCCCAAGTGCCCGGCTAGCGGCGCCGCTAGGTCTAGCGCCGGGTGCCGCTAGGTCTAGCGGCAGCGATGCGGCCCAGCTTGCTAACGAGGTTGCTAACGCGACAGCCGTAGGTCCGTGCGGATCATGCGAAACGAGCAACCCTGTTGAGAGTAGATCCGTTGCGAGACAACGGAAGCAGCGACACGGGCGACAGGTGCGATTCGGCTTGAGCTGCTCATAACCCAGAGGTCGCAGGTTCAAATCCTGCCCCCGCTACGAGGGAAAACGCCCTCCTGGAGATCATCCAGGAGGGCGTTTTCATGTCCCGTGCTAACAGCCCCGTCGGCGGGCGTCTCCGGCGCCTCCTCGGGCGGCAGGATCGGCTCGCAGTGGTGTCGGCTGCGTCACGATCCATGCCGGGCAGGACGTGCGTGTAGACCGACATCGTGAACGCTCGGACGCGTGGCCGAGCCGGCGGCTCACCACCGCCGGTTCGCACCCGGCGGCCATGCGGTGGAATCGCTGCCGCACCACGTCGGGGTGAATCGGTCGCCCCGGCTCGCCGCGGGTGGTGGTCGACGGTCACGCCTGTAGCGGGCGGGGCGCCGAGGCCAGATCGCAGGTGACCGCGCAAGCGCGCGGCCAGCCGCGCCGCCGGGTCTAGCGTCAGGGGCAGCCAGGCCTGGCGGCGCCGTCCAGGGTCCGTGTCGAATCCCCCGGCCACGATGTCCAGAGGGCGAATGCCACGGCGTGCCGACCCAAAAAGGAGACGCCATGCAGATCAGTCGGCAAGTCGTCGTGTTCGACGCGCCGGACCTCACCGCCGAGAGTGATTTCTGGGCCGGCGTCATGAAGGGCGTCGTTGACAAGGAAGACGACTGGCACATGGTGATCGTGGACGGCAAGGCGCGCATCGGCGTGCAACTGGCGCCCGACCACGTCCGGCCCCAGTGGCCGGGAGGTCCGGAGCGGCAGCAGATTCACCTCGATCTGTACGTCGACGATCTCACCGCAGCGCAAAACGAGGTCACCGCGCTCGGCGCCACGTTGCTGCAAGCGGCTGATGATCCCGAGGCGAAGGGGAGCTTCCAGGTCTACGCGGATCCGGCCGGGCACCCCTTCTGCCTCTGTCTCCTCCGACCCTGACCCGTGGCCGGCAGGTGGCGCGGATGGCTGACGAGACTGGCAACGCGAGGGCTGTAGATCCGTACGGATCCCGCGAAACGGGAAACGACGATGACTGGTTTGCGGTCCGGGGCGGCGGCTTCGTGGGGGCGGGAGTGGTGCGCTTAGGCTTGCCGTTGTGACGGAGAGCTTCGATGCTGTGGCGTACAACCGTGCTGCGTGGGATCGCGAGGTGGCGAACGGGAACGAGTGGACCCGGCCGGCCGGGCGGGAGGTCATCGACCGGGCCCGGGCCGGCGACTGGTCCGTCGTCCTGATCGGGTACCGGTCGGTGCCACGCGGCTGGTTTCCGGCCGAACTGTCCGGCGTCGAGGTGCTGTGCCTGGCTTCCGGCGGAGGGCAGCAGGGGCCGGTGCTCGCGGCGGCGGGTGCGGCCGTGACGGTGCTGGACAACTCGCCGCGGCAGCTGGACCGCGACCGGGAGGTCGCCACCCGCGACGGGCTGGCCGTCCGTACGGTGCTCGGCGACATGCGCGATCTGAGCGCGTTCCCCGATGCCAGCTTCGATGTCGTCTTCAATCCGGTGTCCACCGTCTTCTGCCCCGAGCTTGCGCCGGTCTGGCGGGACTCGTTCCGGGTGCTGCGCCCGGGCGGGATCCTGATGACGGGGTTCCTGAACCCCGACGTCTTCATCTTCGACGTCGAGGCGTTGGACGAGCGGGGTGAGCTCGTCGTGCGACACCCGCTGCCGTTCAGCAGCCTCGATCTTCCGGACGACGAACGGGAGCGCTCGTACGGGACCGGCCCGATCGAGTACAGCCACTCGCTCGCCGAGCAGATCGGCGGGCAGCTCGCGGCCGGCTTCACCCTGACGCACTTCGACGAGGCCCCGCACCACGCGGACGCCACCGCCCGGTATCTGCCCGGGTACTTCGCCACCCGGGCCGTCAGGCCGTAACCGCGACCGCGAGGCCGCGGCCCTTCGGTGTCGGGCTCGACCGGTCACCGGCTCGGCAGGCTCGCGGGTTCGCCGGGTCGCCGGGTGGAAGCCGCCACCTCCCGCTCCAGCAGTTCGGCCAGCCGCAGCGGGGTGCGGTCGGCGAACATCGGGCCGACGGGCTGCACGCCCACCGGCAGGCCGTCGGTGGACCGGTCCGCCGATGCGGCGGTGGTGGGCAGGCGCGGCTCGAACGTGGGTGCCTGCCTGCCAGGTCGGGCGATGGCGTGCGGCCCTCGGTTGGGCGGGCGGACAAGGCCTGCGGCTCGACTGTGCCTTCGTGAGTTGAGGCTGGGTGCTCGGACCTCATGCGACGCAGGATCTTCGGACTTGACGAGCCCCGAAACCGGAGCGCTATCCATCCGCCGTGGCCGGGTTGGGGCGGCCTACGGCGGCGTTCAGCCAGTAGGCGCCGCGCAGGGCGTGGAAGGCGGCCATGACATACGCCCCGACAGCGATCGAGGCCGCGGCAGTCCATGGATGGTTCGGCATGTCGGCCAGGAACGTCAACACTGCCGTCAGCAGGAGTGCGGTCACACCGGCGAGCGCGTTGCGCAGGGGTGAGTTTCCCGCCAGGTTCGGGAACTCCTCGCCGAGGATGCCCTTGATCAAGTGTGGCAGCGCGTTGATGCCCATGAGGCCGGTGAGGAAGGCGAGCGCGATCGTCTGAAACATGAGCCCCTCGATTTCGGTCAACAGTGGTTGACTGAAATTATCATCTGCCCACATCTTGAGTCAACACATGTAGGCTGAGTAGATGGGTTCCACACACGTCGCCAGAGCTGAGCAACGTCGTCGCACCCAGGGCCGGATCGTGGCGGCGGCCCGAAGGTTGTTCGCCGAGCACGGCTATGACCGAACGACGATTCGCGCGATCGCGGCCGAGGCCAAGACCGATCCCGGCCTGGTCATGAGGTACTTCGAGTCGAAGGAGAAGCTCTTCGCCCGAGTCGCCGTGGTCGACCAGCACGAACCCATAGCCGGAACCCCTGAGCAGATCGCTGAACTGCTGCTGGCGTCGCTGGGTGCGAAGGTCGCCGCGGAGCCGGTCGCCGCGCTGGCGGCCATTCGGTCCATGTTCACCCATCCCGAAGCCGCCAGGGAGGTGCGCGCGGCGATGCTCGCCGAGCAGCGCCAAGCCGCCGAGACGATGGACGAGGAGGACGCTGCCCTGCGGACGGGGCTGATCGGCGCGTTGACGTTGGGGACCGTCATCGGGCGGTACCTGCTGGGCCTGGATGGGCTGCGGGACGCGCCGCCGGACCGGATCGTCGCCTTGCTACGCCAGTCGTTCCACTCGATCGTTCATGGCGATCCGGAGCCCGATCCGGCTGGACAGCGGTCCCGGTAGGCCCGACCAAGGGCCTGTCTCGAAGTCCGCGTGCCGGCTGCGGCGGCCCAGTTGCCCGCTCGCGGCGTTGCCGGAACGGCCGAGTGCAAACCCGGCACACGACCGCCCGTCCGCCTTGCGCGCGAACAACTGGGACTCGCCTCGCTCGGCCGGGGACTGCGAGACAGACCCCAGGACCGGGG
Organism: Actinocatenispora sera; assembly: GCF_018324685.1. Classification (NCBI taxonomy): domain Bacteria; kingdom Bacillati; phylum Actinomycetota; class Actinomycetes; order Micromonosporales; family Micromonosporaceae; genus Actinocatenispora; species Actinocatenispora sera. Next base: position 2,484,366 of record NZ_AP023354.1, read on the forward strand.
AGCGCGTCAGGATAGCGGGCCGAGGAGTGCGGGGCCCGGGGGCTGGCGGAAGCCGCCGATCTCCCGCTCCAGCAGTTCGGCCAGCCGGAGCGGGGTGCGGTCGGCGAACATCGGGCCGATGAGCTGCACGCCCACCGGCAGGCCGTCGGCGGACAGGCCGGCCGGTACGGCGGTGGCGGGCAGGCCGGGCATGGTGGCCAGACCGGCCCAGACCAGCTGGTCGAAGAACGGGTACTCGACGCCGTCGATGTCGATCCGGCGTCCCAGCAGGTCCGGGTTCTGATCGTGCGGGAACGCGGGAGTCGGCGTGATCGGGCACACCACGGCGTCGAACTCGGCGAACAGCTGCCGCCAGCCGTGCCGGTGCAGCTCGCGCCGGTTGTCCGCCTCGAGCCAGTCGCGGTGGCTGAACACCATCGCGCGCAGCCGCGCGGCGTCGAGGCTCCGGTCGTCCGCGGGCAGTCCGGCGGCGCGGGCCTGCAACTGCTCGTACGCGTCGACGGGGAAGCGCGCGGCGGTGCCGGAGAACAGCAGCTGGGTGTAGAGCGTCGCGGCGTCGGCCAGGTCGGGCAGCAGCGGGCTGTGCCGTTCGACCCGGGCGCCGCCGTCGGCGAGCGCGTCGGCCACCCGGCGCACGCCCGCCCGTACCGCGGATCCGGTTGCCAGCAACGGATGCTCGTCGAGGACCAGGACCCGGAAGTCGCTCAGCCGCTCGCGGCGCGCCGGCGGCAGGGCCAACTGGTACGCCATGCCCGAGGTGAGGGGGTCCGGCCCGGCCATGACGTCGAGCAGCAGGGTCAGGTCGCGGGCGGTGCGCGCCATCGGGCCGACCACGGCGAGGTCGAGCTCGACCGGCAGTGCCGGCGCGGGCGGCGCGACCATGCCGCGGGACGCCACCAACCCGAGCGTCGGCTTGTGCGCGTAGACGCCGCAGAAGTGCGCGGGCGTGCGCAGCGAACCGCCGATGTCGGAGCCGAGCGACAGCGCGCCGAACCCGGCCGCAAGGGCCGCCGCCGATCCGCCGGAGGACCCGCCGGGCGTACGGGCGTGCTCCCACGGGTTGTTGGTGGTGCCGTAGATCTCGTTGAAGGTCTGCAGATCCTGCAGCCCCAGGGGCACGTTCGTCTTGCCGAGTACCACCGCGCCGGCGGCCCGGATCCGCGCCACCTGGACCGCGTCCTCGGCCGGCACGAAGTCCCGGTACTGCGGCATGCCCCAGGTCGTGGGCAGCCCGGCGATGTTGTAGGACTCCTTGACCGTCACCGGGACACCGAGCAGCGGCCGGTCCTCGCCGCGGCTGCGCGCCTCGTCGGCCCGGCGGGCGGCGTCCCGCGCCCGGTCGAAGTCCGGTACGCAGATCGCGTTGATCGCCTTGTCGTCCTGCTCGATCCGGGCGATCGCCCCATCGGTCAGCTCCACCGAGGTCACGTCACCGGCCCGCATCGCGGTCACGAGTTCTTCGGCCGTCGCACAGTTCCAGTCCATGGCTGCGACCGTAGCGCCCGCCCGGTGAGGCCACGAAATCCCGATTTCCGCAACGGGACGGAGGACTCGATTCGCCCCGGTCGGTCCCGGGCGGCAGGTCGGGTGGGTGGTGACCGTGATGCGGCCCTTGCTCGTCGGCAGGCTGATACGGTGCGGAGCCGACGGGTCGTCGGGAACGTCGATGTCCTCAGGGTTCGCCATGCTCCCAGGGGCGGAGAGTTCCCGTCGCCGGGCGGATCCATTCGGGCACGGTCGATCGGCGCCGCCAGTGGGTGGTCAGCGTCGCGAGCGGAGCAGTCGGCGCCGGCGGCGGAGCAGCAGGACTGTGGCCAGTACGGCCAGGGCGAGCGCCACCGCGCCGGCGGCGGCCAGCGGCCACAGCGGTGTCGCGCCGCGGTCCGGTTCGGTCGCGGAACGGATGGTGGCCTGGCGAACCAGGCCGATGGCGAGGTGCAGATCGCAGATCGGGGCGTCGTGGACCGGCCACCGGTTCGCCGTACGGATGCGGCGATCGGTGAGGGAGACCTCGTCGATGCGCAGGTCGCGGGCGACGAGCACCCGATCCGCGCCGCGCCAGCCGAGCAGCGATCCGGCGGCCACCGGCTCCGGTACCGGTCGGTGGGCGCCGGGCGCCCGAACGAAGCCCACGCCGACGGCGGAGGTCGAACCGGCGCCGGTCGCTGCCGTGGTCGCCAGCAGCGCGCCGTCCGGCGACCACGCGGCCGGTCCGGCCAGCTCCTGCCCGGCGGGCAGCGCGATCCGGCCCCGTACCACGCCGTGCGTCGTGACCAGCAACGCCTGCTGCCGTACCTGCGCGGCCAGCCGGCCGTCGGGTGCGAAGGCCGCGGCGCGGACCGGCCGGATCTTCGGGTACCGGGTCGAGACGCCGGTACGCAGGTCGAGCAGGACCAGGTCCCTGATCGGCCGCCCGTCCTCGTACGAGCCGGCCGCGGTGCCGTCCGCGGGCGGCGGCGCCGGTACGGCGTACGCGACGTACCGGCCGTCGTAGGACCAGGCGAGCAGTTGCGGCCCGGCGCCGACGTTGCTGTGCCACCTGGTGAGCCGGACGTGCCGGACCGCGCCGGTCCGCAGGTCGACCAGCCGCGCCCCGCGCCTGTCGCCGGGGGCGTTCACGGAGTCGAGCAGCAGCACCCGGGTGCCGTCCGGCGCGATCAGCCCGGTACTGGCCTCCTCGTCGAACCGGGACAGCGTCAACCGCCGGTACGAGTCGCGGTCGGCACCGACCACGGTGGCCTGCGACGTGTCGTCGGAGCAGTACCGCAGCAGCGCGATCGCCCGCCCCGCCGGCCGTTGCCGCACCGTGGCGGTCCTCGTCCAGGTCGACAGCGGGGCGAACCGGTCCGGCAGGCTGGGCCGGTGCGACCGGGCGGACGCCGGGCTCGGCACCACGGCCGCGAGGCAGCCGAGCAGGACGACACACCACCACGCGCGCCGGCGGAGCACCGGTCGGTCTCCGCTCATCCGCCCCTCCCGGTACGCCCCCCGGTCGTGGCCGCGGGATGACCGCGTGCGCGGTCGCGACGATGATCTCAGACGCGCGGTCGGCGGTGCAGCCCCGATCGCAGTTGCGTCCGGGGGGCAGGCGGGTCAGGGTGGGCGGCGTGTGGGAACGGGTGACGGTGGGGCTGTCGGGTGCCGTGGTCGAGCGGCGCGGCGACGTGTACCGGAAGCGCTCGACCGATCCGCGGCACGATCTGGTCGGCGAGGGCGAGCGGCTCAACTGGTTGCGGCAGCAGGGATTCCCCGCCGCCGAGGTACTGGAGTGCCGGCCCGGGCTGCTGGTGACCGCGGCGTTGCCGGGGCGCTCGGCGGCCGACGACTGGCCGGCCACGGCCAGGCCGTCCATCGTCGACGGGCTGGCCGACCTGACCCGGGAGCTGCACGCGTTGCCGGTCGCGGCGTGCCCGTTCGATCGCCGGCTCGCCGTCACGGTGCCCGAGGCGCTCGTCCCGGAGGTCGACCCGGCCGGCCTCGCCGCGGAGGTCGACCCGGGCGGCCTCGCCGCGGAAGGTACCCGTGCGTCCCGGGCACGGCTGACCGCGGAACTGCTGGCCACTCGCCCGGCCACCGAGGATCCGGTGGTCTGCCACGGTGACCTGTGCGTGCCGAACGTGCTGTTCGACCCGGACACGTACCGGCCGACCGGGGTGATCGACGTGGGCCGGCTGGGCGTCGCGGACCGCTGGTGCGATCTTGCCATCGCGACCCGCTCGCTGACCGCCGCCGACCTCAACCCGCAGTACGGGCCGTGGGCCGCCGCGCGGTTCCTGGCTCGCTACGGCATCGCGGCCGACGCGGCCCGGATCGCGTTCTACCGCCTGCTCGACGAGTTCGCCTGACCCGCCGCGCCGGGTTCGGTCAGTCGGCGGTGGCGTAGACGAAGAGTTGGAACTCGGTGGTGTCGCCGAGCGCGACCTCCTGGCGGTGCAGCGCGCGCACCGAGTAGCCGGCCGCGGTGACCGTCTCGGACAGGCCGGCGGCGGACGCCGCCGACACCCGTACCGGCACGCCCAAAAACTCGATCGGTACGTCGTCCAGATCGCCCTCGACCATCCCGAGGACGAGCAGCTTCGGGCCCTGCAGCCGGGTGCGCAGCGCGGCGAGCGTGTCGCGCCACTGCGCGCGGGGCAGCATCAGCAGGGCGAAGAACGCCGCCACGGCGTCGACGGTACCGACGGCGTCGGGCAGGGTGCGCAGGTCGGCCTGGTGGAACTCGGCCTCCGGTACGTTGCGGCGGGCCAGCTCGAGCATGCGGGCGGAGGTGTCGACGCCGACGACCTCGATGCCGCCGTCGGTGAGCTGGCGAGCCGTGGGCAGGCCGGAGCCGCAGCCGAGATCGAGGACCCGGCCGGGCCTGGGCAGCTCGTCCAGCGGCCACCGGCCGGCGGCGAGCTGGCCCTCGCGGTCGGTCGCTGCCTCGTCGTACCGCCCGGCGATCTCGTCGAATGGCTCGCTCATCCGCCCATCATGCCGCAGCGGCTCCGCTGGTACGCCGGCACGAATCAGCGGCGATCCGGGCCACGGGGCCAACCGGGCCGGGTCAGTGCAGGTCGGTGGGCAGGTCGGGGCCGAGCAACCGGGTCAGCAGGTCGCCGAGGGCGGCCCGGTCGGCCTGGTCGAGCGGCTCGAACGACCGGGCGAGCACCCGGTCCACCTCGTGCTGGGCGGCGGTGCGCAGCCGGTCGCCCTCGGCGGTGATGCGGTGCCGGACCGCGCGGCCGGGACCGGTGGTGCGTTCGATCAGGCCGCGGGCGGCCATCCGGCCGGCGAGCGTGCCCATCGACTGGTCGGTCTGGAACGTCAGCCGGGCCAGATCGTGCAGGGACGCGGCCGGGTGGCGGTGCAGGTGACGCAGCACGTCCCACTGGGCCAGGCTCAGCCCGAGTGGGGCGAGCCGGGCATCGATGGCCCGGTGGTGCCGCACCTGCAGCCGCTTGACCCCGAGCGCGAGCTCGGCCAGTGATGGCACCATCCGGCCAGCCTAACTCAACTCGCTTAGCTAAGCTCCCTGACAATGTCCGGAGTCGCGGTCAGAGCCAGCCGCGGCGGACGGCCTCCATGCCGGTCTGGAAGCGGGTGGTGGCGCCGAGCTCGGTCATCAGCCGGTGGATGTTGCGCTGGACGGTACGGATGCTCCAGCCGAAGTTGCGCGCGATCGCGGCGTCGGTGGCGCCGGCGGCGAGCAGGCCGAGGACCTGGCGGTCCCGGTCGTCGAGCGCACCGGCCTCGTTCGCGGCCGGCTGGTGCAGCGGGGTTGCCTTGTCCCACAACGCCTCGAACAGCTCGGCCACCACGTCGAGCAGGGACGAGGGGTGGATCAGGAACGCGATGCCGGCGGCCAGGTCGGCCGGTGCGGCCAGCACCGCGAGCTTGCGGTCGCTGAGTACGAGCTTGATCGGGGTGTTGGCGCACACCCGGGCACGCTCGCCGAGCCGGATGCCGTCCCAGATGTTCTCCAGCCGCCCCGGCAGCGCGATCGTCTCGTGGTCGTAGATGACCCGGTAGCCGGCGCGACCCTCGCGCAGGTGCCGGCGCTCCTCCAGGTTCGGGCCGTCGTCGCCGAGCTCACCGGGCGGCACGAAGTACGGCGGCTTGTCGATCGCCCGGATCTGCTCCTGCGCGGCGCGCTGCACCCGGACGAAGGTGCGCCAGACCGCGGTCGACCCCTCGATGACCTCCAGGTGGTCGGCCGGATGGCCGGATCCCCGCTCGGTCCGGAACCGGTCGTCGAGCGTACCGAGATGGTCCTGCAGGCGATGCAGTTCGTCCTCGCGCTTGGCGATCAACACCGAGCCGGCGAGCGACGGCTCCGCCGCGGAGAACCGCGCCGGCCGGCCGGGTAGCCGGGTGACCAGACCGCGCCGGCTCAACCGGGCCAGCGAACGGGCGGTCTGCGCGGCCGAGAACCCGGCCCGCTCCGCCAGCTCGACGACCGTGGACTGGCCGCGCGGGATGAGCGCCTCGTAGATCCTCGCCTCGGTGTTCGGAATGCCTACCGCTTCCCACACGTCGCCTCCCTGGCATGTTTGTGTCAATGTCCAGTAATTGACCCTGTCAGGTGCTTGTCCCTGTTGACACAACTATGACAGCGTCCGTCGCTGACCGGCATTGACGTGCAGGTAGTGCCTGAGGAGTCGATCGATGCGAAGAACACCCCGGTTACGCGGACCCGCCGGTTGGCTGGTCGCGCCCCTCGCCGTACTGACGATGTTGCTCACGCCCGTGATCGCCGAGGCTGCCCCGGCCCCGGTGCACACCGACCCCCCGCCGACCACCGCCACCGCGCACGGCGCGAACGGCGGCCCGCTCGGCGCGGGCACCAACTACCGCACCGCCGGCTGCAACTCGCTGACCGCCGCGGAGCTCGACAGCGCCGAGCCGTACGCCCGATGCTTCGCGCTGGGCCGCGCGGACGCCGACGGGAAGCTCGTCGTGCAGCCGAACGTTCCGCCGACGACGGCGCTGACACCGACCGACCTGCAGCAGGCGTACAACCTGCCGGACGGTGGCGCCGGCATGACCGTGGCGATCGTCGACGCGTACGGCTACGCGACGGCGGAGTCGGACCTTGCGACGTTCCGGGAGTACTACGGGCTGCCCGCGTGCACCACCGCGAACGGCTGCTTCCGCAAGGTCGACCAGCGCGGCGGGAGCGACTTCCCGGCCGAGGACACCGGCTGGTCGATCGAGACCGCGCTGGATCTCGACGCGGTGTCCAGCGTCTGCCCGAAGTGCAACCTGCTGCTGGTGGAGGGCGACACCCCGAACCTCGGTGACCTGGGCGAGGCCGTCGACACGGCCGTGCAGCTCGGCGCCCAGGCGGTGTCGAACTCGTACGGGATCGCGCCGGAGGTGCCGCAGGAGACGCAGTACGACGCCTACTACGACCACCCGGGCGTCGCGATCACCGCGTCCACCGGCGACACCGGCAACCTCGCCGGCTGGCCGGCGACCAGCAGCCACGTCACCGCCGTCGGCGGTACGAAGCTGGTCAAGGACACCGGGAACGCGCGCGGCTGGGCCGAATCGGCCTGGACCGACGGCGGCTCGGGCTGCTCGCCGTACGAGCCGCGGCCGGACTTCCAGCAGGGCATCGAGACGAACTGCCCGGACAACCGGGCGGTCGCCGACATCGCCGCGGACGCCGACCCGTCGACCGGCATCGCCGTCTACAACACGCATCTGAGCGGCTGGGCGCAGTACGGCGGCACCTCGCTGTCCGCGCCGCTGGTCGCCGGGATGTACGCGCTGGCCGGCGCCGCCACACCGAACACCTACCCGGCGAGCTACCCGTACCGGGACGCGCACGCCGCGCAGGACCTCAACGACGTGACCGCCGGGGTCAACGGCGGCTGTGGCAACGTGCTGTGCCAGGCCGGTACCGGCTGGGACGGGCCGACCGGGCTCGGCACGCCGAACGGCGTGGCCGCGCTGACCCAGGGCGAGCACGGCACGATCAGCGGCACCGTCACCGACGACGCCGGTACCGCGCTGGCCGGCGCCACCGTGGCGGCCGCCGCGGCGGACGGCACCGTCTACCACGCCACCAGCGACCAGGCGGGACACTACGACCTCGCCGTCGCCACCGGCAGCTACCACGCCACGGCCAGCAAGTACGGCTACGGCGACCAGACGAGCGACGGGGTGACGGTGGCCGCCGACGCGACGGTGACCGCCGACTTCACGTTGACCAAGAAGCCGACCGACACCGTGTCGGGCACGGTCACCGACGGCTCCGGGCACGGCTGGCCGCTGTACGCGAAGATCACCATCGACGGTTACCCGAACGGCGCCGTCTACACCAACCCCTACACCGGGCGGTACTCGGTCGAGCTGCCGCACGGGGCCAGCTACCGGATGCACGTCAGTTCCGCGGAGCTGCCCGACTACGTCGCGCAGGATCGCACCGTGGACCTGACCGGCGGTACGACCGGCACCGCGTCGCCGAAGAGCACCAGCGCTCTGACCGCGGGCAGCGGCCAGGACGTCACGCTGCCGGTCGACACCGCGCAGTGCACGGCGGTCGGGTACGACTGGGCCACCGCCGGCAGCAGCACCGGGTTCACCGGCTGGGCCGCGGACACCCCGCAGGACGGCTGGACCGTCACCGACGCCGCCGGTACCGGGCAGACGTGGCGGTTCGACAACCCCGGCGGCTGGGCCCCGCCCGCCGGCGACGCCTCGTTCGCCGACATCGACTCGAACTGGTTCGGGGAGGGCGGCAGCCAGGACAGTTCGCTGGTCTCACCGGCCATCGACCTGTCCGGGGCGGCCAACCCGGAGATCGGTTTCGACACCGTCTACATCGCGTTCCCCGACCAGACCGGCACCGTCGACCTGAGTACCGACGACGGCGCCACCTGGTCGACGGTGCAGACGATGTCCGGTGGCATGGGCAACCGGATCGACATCCCGATCCCGCAGGCCGCCGGCAAGTCGAAGGTGCGCGTGCGGTTCCACTTCACCGGGAGCTGGAGCCGCCGGTGGGAGCTGGACAACGTGCTGATCGGCACCCGTGACTGCGCGCCGACGCCCGGCGGCCTGGTCGCCGGCGTCGTGCGGGACGCCAACACCGGCGATCCGCTCGTCGGCGCCACGGTGACCAGCGACGCGGACCCGACCGAGTTCGGGGTCACCGCCGCGACGCCGGACGACCCGGCACTACCGGACGGGTACTACTGGCTGTTCAGCTCGCACACCGGGGACACCGGCTTCACGGTGACCAACGCCCGGTACGCGACGCGGCACGCCTCGGCCGCCCCGGTCGGCAACGCGGTGGTACACCGCAACTTCACGCTCGGCGCCGGCCATCTCACGGTGGACAAGGCGAGCGTGTCGGCCACCGAGGTGCTCGGTGCGACGGCGACCCGGAAGGTGACGTTCGGCAACGACGGGACGGCGCCGCTGCACGTCCGGCTGGCCGAGGAGGACGGCGGGTTCACCGCGATGGGTGCGCCGCACCAGGACACCACGCCGGGCGCGGTGACCCGGACCGTCAAGACCCACGCCAGCCTTGCCGCGCAGCCGGCGGCGAAGGCCCCGAAGTCGGCGACCGTGGACGGGCACCAGGTCACGTTGCGCCAGGGCGCGGCGGCGGCGGACGGCTGGCAGCAGGTGGCCGACTACCCGACCGCGGTGATGGACGACGCCGTCGCCTCCCACGACGGCAAGGTGTACGTGGTCGGCGGTACCACCGGCTCGTACAGCCTGGACTCGGCGAACGTCTACGACCCGACCACGCAGTCGTGGACCGCGCTGGCGGACCTGCCGGAGGCGCTCAACGGTCCGGTCGCCGCGTTCGTCGGCGACACGCTGTACGTGGCGGGGGGCTGGACCGGTGGCTCGAAGGCCAGCACGCACGCCTACGCGTACGACCCGGGCAGCGACACGTGGACCAGGCTGGCCGACATGCCCAGCGGTGCCGCGATGTCCGGGGTGGCGGTGCTCGGTGGCCGGATGTACGTGATCGGCGGCTGCACGACCAGCTCGTGCGCGCCGTCGTCGACCTCGGTGGTCAGCTACGACCCGAGCAGCAACGCGTGGACCGCGGCGCCGGACTACCCGACCCCGGTGGCGTACGGGTCGTGCGGCGCGGCGTCCGCCGAGGTGGTGTGCGCCGGCGGCATCGACGCGTCGGCCGGTACCGCGACGGCCCGGACCTACAGCTACTCGCCGGGTGCGAGCGGCTGGACCCGGCGGGCGGATCTGCCGGGCACGGTGTGGGGTGCCGCGGCCGCGGCAGCGAACGGCGGCGTGCAGGTCGTCGGCGGCATCGTCGACGACAAGGGGGTCAGCAACCAGGCGCTGGAGTACGACCCGCAGCAGGACCGGTGGGTCGACCTGCCGAGCGCGAACAACCCCCAGTACCGCGGCGGCGGTGCGTGCGGCCTCTACCAGGTCGGCGGGTCGGCCGGTTCGTTCGGCAGTACCGCGTTCGTGCAGCAACTGCCCGGCTACGGCAGCTGCAACGGCGACGCGGATCTGGCCTGGTTGGGCGAGGGCAGCGTCTCGTTCGAGGTGCCGGCCGGCGGGTCGGTGACCGTACCGGTGAGCCTGGACTCCTCGGCGGTTGCGCAGCCCGGTGACTACCTCGGGCTGGTCGACGTCGCCACGGACACCCCGTACGCGTCGTCGCCGGTGTCGGTCACGATGCACGTGACGCCGCCGAAGAAGTGGGGCAAGATCGCCGGCACGGTGACCGACGAGAACGGTGCGCCGCTCGCCGGCGCCACCGTCCAGGTGTGCACGATGTACGACCGGGGCACCGGTACCTGCGGGCCGCAGTCGTTCACGCTGGCCACCGACGGTGACGGGCACTACCAGCTGTGGCTGAACAAGGGGTTCGACCCGCTGGAGCTGATCGCCGCGATGGCGGGCCGGCAGCCGAAGATGAAGGTGGCCCGGGTCGGTGCCGGGTCCACCACGACCGCCGACTTCGTGCTACCGAAGATCTGACGGTCGCGTCCACGGCGCGGCAGGGACACCCGGTGCGGTGTCCCTGCCGCGCCGAACGCTGTCTCCACCCGGCCGCGGGTCGGCGCGTCGTCGCACCGGCCGCGGCGCTCACGCTGCCGGCCGCGGCGCCCACGCTGCCGGCCGCGGCGCCCACGCTGCCGGCTGTGTCTCGCCGTCTGCCGGGGCCGAATCTCGCTGACACGGCTCGCGGTGCCGATTCGTTCACCCGGGAGCGCGAACTGTGCGGATCGTTTCAGGACGTTGCGCTTCTAGCTAAGGCATGGCTAACCTAACCGTCGCTGTCGATCGCTATCCGATGGAGTGCCATGCCGACCCTCCTTGCCGCCGTGCCCGCGGCGCCGCCCCTGCCGTCGCCGACCGCGGCGACGGCCATCGCGTGGGCAGCCTGGCTCACCCTGATGGGCTTCCCCGGACTCGTCGCATTCGCCCTGGTGACGGCCGACCCGGCAGCGCGACGGGTGGACGAGGGCACCCGCCACGCGGTCACCACCCGGTTGTCCCGCTGCGCCGTGCTGCTGGCGGTACTGGCCGTCCCGGCCGTCCTCGCCGACCTCGCGCAGGACGCCACGACCGGGTCCCGCTACTCGGCCGCCTGGCACTCGCTGTACGACGGCACCGGCGCCGGCCTGTTGGCCGGGCTGGAGATCACCCTCGTGCTGCTGGGCGCGGTGCTGGTCGCCCCGCTCGCCGTCCGCGCCGCTCCACACCGGTGGCGGCGCGGGCTGCTGGTTGCCGGGCTGGTGGCCGGTGCGGCCGCCCTGGCCACCACGAAGCTGCCGGCCGAGGCAACCGACGACCTGGCGCGAACCTGCTGGAAGACTGCGGTCTGGTTGGTCCACCTGTGGTTCGGCGCGAGCTGGCTCGGCGGGCTGGCCGGGTTGCTGGTACTCGCGGTGCCGGGCGTCATCGCGCCCGGAGACCGCGGCGCCTTCTGGTCCGCGGCGATCCGGCGGTTCTCGGCCGTGGCGATGACCGGCGTCGGCGCGATCGCGCTGTCCGGCCTGTTCCTGTACTGGTCCCACGTCGACGGGCCCAGCCAGCTGCTCAGCACGCTGTACGGCCGAACCCTCGGCGTCAAGATCGTCCTGTTCGGCGCACTGCTGCTGCTGGGCATCGCCAACCAGTTCTGGCTGCATCCGCGGATCGAGGCGGCGCGCGCCGCCGGCGACACGAGGCCGCTGCGGACGCTGCTGCTGCGCCGGTTCCCGGCCGTGGTGGCGGTCGAGTTGGTGTTGATCCTGGCGATCCTGCTCGTCGCTCCGATGTTGCACGGGTCGGCACGGGAGCAGGCCGTCCAGTCGGCCGCCGGCAGCACGACGGTGCACCTGCCCGACAAGCAGGCCGGCCCACTCACCTGGGTACTCGGCTCCGCGGAGACGCTCGCCGTGCTCGCCGTACTGATCGCCGGCTACCGGGTGTCCGGCCGCATCGCCCGCCGGCGCGCCGAGGCGGCCCGCCGCACCGCCCGGCCGGCCGCCGGCCGCGGTGCGCGGGACCGGCCCGTGGTCAGTGGCGGGACTCGTCGTAGTCGAGGATCTGGGTGAGCCGGACGTTGTTGCCGGACGGATCCCGGAACGACGTGTCGATCCCGTACGGCTGCGGGGTGGGCGGGTCGTTGAACGACACGCCGCGCGCCGACAGCTCGTCGTAGGTCGCCTGGCAGTCGTCGGTGGTCAGGAACAGCGTCCCACCGGCACCCTTGGCGACCAGGTCGGCCAGCCGGGCGCTGTCCGCCTCGTCGAGCATCGGCGGTCCCGGTACCGGCATCAGCACGAGCGACACGTCGTCCTGGCCCACCGGCCCGACGGTCAACCAGCGGAACTGCCAGTCCGGCATGGTGACGTCCGACCGCACCTCCCAGCCGAGCTTCTTGGTGTAGAACTCCAGCGCCTCGTCCTGGTCGCGGACCCAGAACTGCACCGAACCGATGGCGATCATCGCGTCCCCCTCGTCGTGGACGGCATCCAGCCGTCGATGGCACCGAGCCTAGGGAGCGGTGGGGTGGTCGTCCTCTCGAAACGTGCGGTTCCGCGGCCGGCCGTACGCCTGGGCCACGCAGCGCGGGATGTGCACGTACCGCAGCGGGCTGGGGAAGCTGGCCCGGTAGCCGAGCGGGGAGCGGCCGTACATTCGGCGAAAACTGGTACTGAACGAGCCGACGCTGCCGGCGCCGACCGCGAAGCAGATGTCGGCCACCGACCGGTCCGTGGTGCGCAGCAGCGCGGCGGCCCGCTCCAGCCGCCGGGTCAGCAGGTACCGGTGCGGCGGCTCGCCGAACGCCCGGGTGAACGCGCGGCTGAAGTGCGCCGGGGACAGGTGTGCCGCGGCGGCCAGGTCGGCCACCGTCAGCGGCTCGAAGTAGCGCGCGTCGGCAAGATCCTTCGCCGCCAGCAGCCGGCGCGTCCCGTGCGGATCACCCACTCCGCCAGTATGACGTCACGTTCGGCGGCGATGATTCGTCCGGGCGGGGGTGGGGTGCGATGAGCGAGGAGACGCGGATCCGGGCCACCTCGACCGGCCGAACGGACGAACCGCGGGCCGGGATCGATAGGTTACGGTGAGCATCTGCATTAATCCGGTGAGCGACCACGGCGCGGGTGTCGGCGTCGCCGCGGGAGGGTGCGGCAGCGCCGGCCGGCGGTCCACCCGCGGCCGGCAGCCACTCCGGTGCCCCGGCGCCGGCGGTACGAGGTGGCGCCTGGAGCCTCGCGGCTGACGCGCAGCGGCGCGGGCGGCGCGAGGCAGGCGGACGGCCCCGGCGTTGCGCCGGGGCCGTTTCCACGTTCGGCCGGCTCGGATCTCGGTGCCGGACGGCCGGCGCGCGGTGAGCTCGGATCTCGGTGGCCGGCGGCGGGGCGCGGTGAGCTCGGATCTCGGTGGCGGGTGGCCGGGACGCTGTTACAGTTGACCGCTGTGTGCCGCGGGCGATCGGAGCCCGGGCCCGACGAGGAGCGCAGACATGGCGGGTGACGACGACATCTCCGGGTGAGCCCCGGGCGTGATCGACCGACGGCAGGTGTGCGCCGCCGCGGTGATCGCGAGTCGTCCACCTTCCCGCCGCACCCGGCACCGCGGTGACCGGATGCCTTGCACCCCAAGGATCTGCGCATGTCCGACGCCTCCGTCGTCTGCACCCAGCTGCACTTCTCCTGGCCCGACGGCACCGTCGTGTTCGACGAGCTGTCCGCCTCGCTCGGCGCCGGCCGTACCGGCCTGGTCGCGCCGAACGGTGCCGGCAAGAGCACCCTGCTGCGGCTGATCGCCGGCGAGCTCAGCCCGTCCGCGGGGACCGTGACCGTCTCCGGCGTACTCGGCTACCTGCCACAGAACCTGCCGCTGCGCTCCGATGCGACGGTCGCGGAGGTACTGGGCGTCGCGCCGGTGCTCGCCGCGCTGGCCGCGGTGGAGTCCGGCGACGCCAGCGAGGAACACTTCACCACGATCGGCAACGACTGGGACGTCGAGGAACGTACCGCCGTCGAGCTGAACCGGCTGGGTCTGGGCGACGTGGCGCTGGACCGGCCGCTGGCCAGCCTGTCCGGCGGGCAGGTCGTGTCGCTCGGCCTGGTCGCGCAGTTGCTGAAGCGCCCGGACGTGCTGCTGCTCGACGAACCGACCAACAACCTGGATACCGGCGCGCGGCACCGGCTGTACGACGTACTGGCGGGGTGGAAGGGCTGCCTGCTCGTGGTCAGCCACGATCGCGCGCTGCTGGACCGGATGGACCGGATCGCGGAGCTGTCCGCCGGCGAGTTCCGTTCGTACGGCGGGAACTTCACCGACTACGAGCAGGCGGTCGCGGCCGAGCAGGAGGCCGCGCAGCGGGCCGTGCGCAGCGCCGCGCAGGAGGTCAAGCGGGAGAAGCGGGAGCTGCAGCAGGCCCGGGAACGGGCCGCCCGCCGGGCCGGGAACGCCAGCCGGCACCGCAAGGACGCCGGGCTGGCCCGGATCGTCGCCGGTGGCCTGCAGCGGCACGCGCAGGAGTCGGCCGGCAAAGCGAACGAGACGCACGCGGCCCGCTTGGGCGAGGCGAAGGCGAAGCTGGACGAGGCGGGCCGCGCGGTGCGCGACGACACCCGGATCGCGCTGGACCTGCCGGACACCGCGGTACCGGCCGGCCGCACCGTGTTCACCGGCGAGCGGCTGCAGCTGCGCCGCGGTGGCCGGAACCTGTTCGCCGCGCCGGGCCTGGACCTGACCGTACGGGGTCCCGAACGGATCGCGCTGACCGGCGCCAACGGTACCGGCAAGACCACGCTGCTGCGGCTGATCGGCGGCGAGCTGACACCGTCGTACGCCGGCGCGAGCCCGGGTCCGTCGGACGCCGGCGCGAGCCCGGGTCCGTCGGACGCCGGCGCGAGCCCGGGTCCGTCGGACGCCGGCGCGAGCCCGGGTCCGTCGGACGCCGGCGCGAGCCCGGAATCCGGCGAACCCGGCGCGCCGCCGGTGGTACGGCGGGCGGACGGGCGGGTGGCGTACCTGTCGCAGCGGCTCGACCTGCTCGACGAGGACGCGTCGGTACTGGACAACCTGGCCCGGTTCGCGCCCGAGCTGGCGCCGGAGAAGCGGATGAACCTGTTGGCGCGCTTCCTGTTCCGGGGCGCTCGGGCGCAGCTGCCGGTCGGTGCGTTGTCCGGCGGTGAGCGGTTGCGCGCGACGCTGGCCTGCGTGCTGTACGCGGAGCCGGCGCCGCACCTGCTGCTGCTCGACGAACCGACCAACAACCTGGATCTGGTCAGCGTGGCCCAGCTGGTCAGCGCGCTGAACGCCTACCGGGGTGCGTTCGTCGTGGTCAGCCACGACGAACGGTTCCTGGCCGAGATCGGCGTGACCCGTCGCCTGCACCTCGCGGCCGGCCACCTCACCGACCGCCCGCGTTGATCAAGGGATCGGTACCCGAACGCCCAGGACGGTCGGTCGCGATCCCTTGATCGCCGCCGGCCTCCCTTGATCGACGCGCGATGCCCTTGATCGACGCGCGATGCCCTTGATCGACGCGCGATGTCCTTGATCGACGCGGGAAGCCGCCGAGGTCGAGGGTGATGCGGGCGCCGCGGCCGTGATGGGTTTCGCACAATCGGGCAAGTCAGGCTTTTGCCGCCTTTAGACTGGCCTGCGACGCCGGGGCCGGTCGATCCTCGTGCCGACGGCGACACGCCCGCGCTGCCGAGTCGTGGTCGAGGAGGGCGAAGGCGTGGCGCTGCTGATCGTGGCCGGCCTCGCGGTGCTGGTGCTGTGGGCGCTGTCCGAGCGCGGGGTGGAACGGTGTCGGCTGACCGGGCCGATCGTCATGGCCGCGGCCGGTGTCGTGGTCGGGCTGCTGGTCGCCACCGATTTCAACAAGCATCTCAACACCGGGCAGGCGGAGAAGCTGGTCGAGCTGATCCTGGCGCTGCTGCTGTTCGTGGATGCCACCGAGGTGCGCGGCGGG
Source organism: Actinocatenispora sera (assembly GCF_018324685.1). Classification (NCBI taxonomy): domain Bacteria; kingdom Bacillati; phylum Actinomycetota; class Actinomycetes; order Micromonosporales; family Micromonosporaceae; genus Actinocatenispora; species Actinocatenispora sera. The sequence goes on from NZ_AP023354.1 coordinate 2,500,279, forward strand.
CCGTTCGGCGGTGAGGCCCGGGTCGTCTCCCGGTTGCTGTTCGTGGCGATGCCGCTGTCGCTGCTCGCGGCGGTGGTGACCGGCGCGTTGCTGCTGCCGGGGGTCTCCGGGCCGGTACTGGTGGTACTGGCCTGCATCGTGATCCCGACCGACTTCGCACCGGCGTCGCCGATCCTGCGCAATGCCGGGATACCGGCCCGGATCCGGCACATCGTCAACGTGGAGAGCGGGTACAACGACGGGATCGTCTCGCCGATCTTCGTGTTCGCGCTGTCGCTGGCCGGCGAGCGGGCCCACCTGCATGCGTTCGATGCGTTGCTCGACGGGCTGTGGGCGTTCCTGTTCGCGGCCGCCGCCGGGATCGTCGTCGGCGGCGCGGCCGGGATCGTGTTGCGCGCCACCCGACGGGTCGGGTTCGCCTCGGCCCGGTCGGGCCGGCTGGTGATCGTGCTGATCCCGCTCCTGACCTACGTCGTCGCCACCGGGTTGCAGGCGAACGGATTCGTCGCGGCGTTCATCGCCGGCATCGTCTACCGGGTGGTCCGCGGCGGTTCCCGGCACGCCGACCTGGATCCGGCCGAGACCGCGTTCGCCGACGACGTGGGTCAGCTGGTCTCGATGGCGATGTGGTTCGGGTTCGGTGCGGTGGCGGTGCTCGTGTTCGGCAACGGGTTGAAACCGGCGCTGATCCTGTACGGGGTGATCGCGGTCGTCGTGCTGCGACTGGTCCCGGTGCTGGTCTCCCTGTTCCGCAGTTCGCTGGCGTGGCGGGAACGGCTCGTGGTCGGGCTGCTCGGCCCGCGCGGTACCGCGTCGATCGTGTTCGGCTTCCTCGCGTTCAACGAGCTGCCGGCCGGACCGGATCTGCCCCCGCTGTACGCGATGACCGTCGTGGTGCTGCTCAGCATCGCGCTGTACGGCGTGGCCGCGCCGCCGCTCGCGGTGCGCATCATGCGCGCCCGCGGCGGCGGCTGACAGGGCGGCGCCGGGCGGAAGCCGCCCGGCGGCCGATCAGGCGGGCACGATCTCGTTCTCGAACGGGCGCCGGTCGCGGGACCGCTTCAGCTCGAAGAACCCGTCGGTACCCGCGCACAGCAGCACGCCGTCCCACAGCCGGCCGGCGGCCTCGCCCCGCGGTACCGGCGTGACGACCGGGCCGAAGAACGCCACCAGCCCGTCCGGCCCCGGTACGTGGATGGCCGGGGTACCGAGGTCCTCGCCGACCGGTCCCAGCCCGGCCCGGTTCGACTCGACCAGGCCGGCGTCCAGGCCGCTGTCGTCGGCCGCGTCGGCCAGCTCGACCGGCAGCCCAGCCTCGCTCAGCGCGGCGACGTACAGTTCGCGGCCGAGCGGCTCGCGCTTGCGGTGGATGTGCGCACCGAGCGCGGTGTACAGGCCGCGCAGCGACTCGGCGCCGTGCGCGCGTTCGGCGGCGAGGCAGATCCGGGCCGGGCCCCAGCCGGCGTCCAGCCACTCCCGGTACCACGGTTCGACCTCGCGGTCGGCGTTGAGGGCGGACAGGCTGAGGGTGTGGAACAGCACCCGGATGTCCCGGACCTGCTCGACCTCCAGCAGCCAGCGCGACCCGTTCCACGCCCACGGACATTTCGGGTCGAACCACATCTCGACGGTGGTACTCATCGACTGATCTCCTTGCCTGCCAACGTTCGTCGTCTCGACGGTACGGTCGCGGATTGGTTCGGTGACAGGTCCGATCCGCCACTAGTCGAGCGGACCAATCCTCGATGAGGGCGGCACGACGGTCAGCGTCTGGCGCTGGCGGCGGACGGCGGGGCTGGTCCGGGATCAGTGGCGGAGCAGCGGCAGGACGCGGTCGACCGGGAGCGCCTCGATCAGGTGGCCGCGCGCACCGGCGGTAGGCACCCCGGCGAACAGCGAGTCGACCACCGCCTCGGCGGTGGCCTCGGCGACCGCGGTGAACAGCGCGTCGAACACCGGCCCGTCCTCGGCGAGGACGGTCGTCGTTCGGGTCGGCCCGGCCGGCGCGTGCGGCACCCGGTTCGCGGTCGCGAACGCCACCGCGTACTCGCCGCTGCCGTGCTGCATCACGCTGCCGCCGCGGGCCAGCCCGACCGCGGCCCGGCGGGCCAGCCGGCCCAGCTGCCGGGCGTCGGCCGGCGCGTCGGTGGCCAGAACGACGACGCAGGAGCCGGCGCCGCGGGTCCACTCCGGTGCCCGCCGGGCCGGCTCCGGCCGTACCGTGTCGCCGACCGATACGCCGGCGATGGTCAGCTCCGCCGGCCGGCCGTGGTTGGTGAGCACCAGCGCGCCGATCGTGAACCCGGCGGCCAGCCGGGACGCCGTGCCGATGCCGCCCTTCCAACCGAAGCAGACCATCCCGGTACCGGCGCCGACCGGCCCCGCGGTGACCGGGCCGGGCGCCGCCGCGGCGAGCGCGCGGGCCACGTGCTCCGGCCGTACCGACAGGGCGCGGATGTCGTTGAGCCAGCCGTCGTTGCACTCCAGCACCAGCGGGTTGACGGTGCCGGTGCTCACCCCGATCTCGTCGTGTCCGGCCAGCGCGTGCCGTACCAGGGCCTCGTGCGCGGCGCCGACCGCGAGCGTGTTGGTCAGCACGATCGGCGTCTCCAGCACGCCCAGCTCGGCGATCTGGCTCAGCCCGGCCGCCTTGCCGAAGCCGTTGAACACCGCGACGGCGGCCGGGAACTTGTCCCGGAACGCCGAGCCGGGGCCGGGCACCACCGCGGTCACCCCGGTCCGCACCGCGTCGCCGGAGTGCAGCGTCTCGTGGCCCACCAGTACCCCGGGCACGTCGGTGATCGCGTTGTGCGTACCGGTCGGCAGCCCGCCCAGCGCCACCCCGGCCTCCCGCGCCCGGCCCATCCCGTACCCCCGCTCGATGGCGACCGTCGCGGCTCGGCGCCGCGACCGAGCGGAAGTCTAGGGCGTCGTCCCGGCTCTGCCCGGACGAGCCGGTGCCCGTCCCGGCTCTGCCCGGACGAGCCGGTGCCCGTCCCGGCTCCGCCCGGACGAGCCGGTGCCCGTCCGGGCTGGCACCGGTGGATCAGTGGAAGACGATCTCCGGGTCGGCCGGGTCGGGCCGGTCCAGGATCGGTTCGTCGCGGCCACGCAGGTGACGGTCGACGAACGCGGTGACGTACCGGCGGGTCAGCTGCACCGAGCGGGCCCCGCTGACCGCACCGAGCGGCGGCTCGCCGAGCTGGTCGTTGAGCAGCGCCAGGTCGGTGAACGTGAAGTGCTCCGAGCCGCTGATCGTCAGCCACCGGTGCCAGCCGGTCAGGCTTTCGGCCAGCGCGTCCCACTTCGCGTCGTCGCCGGGCAGGTGGTGCGCCGACGACCCGAACAGCAGGAACGGCCGGTCCAGGCCACCCTCGGGTGCCGGTACGTGCGGGGTGCCGTCCAGGTTGATCCCGGCGTCGATGCGGCGGTCGGCGGCCATCGCGACCGAGGCGGTCGCGCCGCCGACCGAGTGGCCGACCGTCGCGATCCGGGACGCGTCGATCCGCGTCGACCAGCGCCACGCCGGGTGCCGGCCGGTCAGCTCGTCCAGTACGAACCGCACGTCGGCGACCCGGCTGCCGACCACGTCGGCACCCGCGGCGCCGCAGGAGCGGCAGGTGTCCAGCTCACCGCCCGGGTAGGTGGTGGCGACCGACTCGTACCGGTGGTCGACGGCGGCCACCAGGTAACCGTGGCTGGCGAGATCCTCGGCGACCGCGGTCAGCGTCGCCGCCGGCTGGGTGTACCCGGGCGACAGCACGACGAGCGGCCGCCGGCCGGGAAGCGGCGGGGCGTCCGCGATGGAGTGCGTGCGTACGGTGCTCAGCGCGTCCGGAGCCACGTCGTCGAGGTGGTCCTCGGCGAGCAGCGCCGCCGACTCGGCCGGGGACAGGTAGGGCGCGGTACTGCCGTGCCGGTGCGCGGTCGGGTACCGCATCGTCACGACCAGCCGCCGCGGCCCGGCCGACGGTACCCACGGATCGGTGCGGTCGGTGTCCACCAGGTCGAGCCGGTCGACCCCGACCGGGTACCGGCCGCTCGGCGCCGGCAGCGCGAGCTGGCTGCCGCCGGTGTCCCGGTGCGCCGGTGCCGCCGCGGTGGCGGTCGGCGCCAGCGCCGCGGCCGGCGCGGCGAGTAGCGCGGCGACCGCCAGCGCGCCGACCGTCCGCCGGGCACCCCGGCGGCGGGCCCGCCCGGTACCGGGGGATCGATCGGCGGCCCGGATGTGTTCGGTTTCGGCGGAGCTGATGGGCTCGGGATCGGGCGATCGGGTGGTCGTGGCGCGGTGGAACGGGCCAGGCCGGTCGGGTCGCGGTCGATGTCGTGGTGTGTTCATGCCGGGATCGTCGATCGGCGGGCCGCCCGGTGTCGTCGGCCGGATGGCGGCGGTGGTGCCACTTTCGTCGTGGCCGGCGGTCGTCGATCGGCTGACGCCGGGTCGTGGCCGGCGTCCGTACGCTGGGGCGATGCAGTACGTGGCGGGGCGGGCGACGGGCGGGGCGATCTTCGAGGCGGCCAGCGGGGCGCTGGTCCGGTGGTCGCCGGTGCTGGTGGGGCTCGGCGTGTTCGCGTTCTCCACCGCCGGGCTCGACCTCGGGCCGATCCCGGCGGACGCCAAGCACGGCTGGCTGCTGGCCGGTTGCGCGATGTGCGGCGCGGTGGCCGGCCTGGCCCGGTGGTGGCTGTGGCCGCTGTTCGTCCTGGCGCCGATCGCGCTGGTCGGTGTCCTGCTGTGGCCGCCGGTGGTGGTCGCCGCGTTCTACGCCGGGTACCGGCTGCGCGGCCGGCGACTGGTGGCGTTCGGTGCCGCTGCGGTGGCCGTCGAGGCGGCCTCGGCGCTGGTCAACCAGCTGATCGGCGGCTACCGGGCGGTGTGGGGGAGCGTGTCGAACACGCTGCTGGAGGTGATCGTGTTCGTGGCGCTGCCGATGGTGCTCGGACTGTGGCTCGTGGCCCGTCGCGGCCTGCTCGACGAGCTGCGCGACCGCGCCGACCGGGCCGAGCGCGAGCAGGCGGCGCGCGCCGAGGCGGCCCGGTCCACCGAGCGGGCGAGGATCGCCCGGGAGATGCACGACGTGGTGGCGCACCGGGTGTCGCTGATGGTGCTGCACGCGGGCGCGATCGAGGTGACCGCGACCGACGGCGAGGTGACCGCCGAAGCGGCGCTGATCCGTACCACCGGGCGGGCGGCGCTGACCGACCTGCGTGCGGTGCTCGGCGTGCTGCGTACCCGTACCGGCGAGTCCGGTACATCGCCGCAGCCCGGGCTGGCCGAGCTGCCGGCCCTGGTCGAGCAGTCCCGCTCCGCCGGGGTGCCGGTGACGCTGCACGTCGAGGCGGCCTCGGCGGGGGCGCCGGGCACCGTGCAGCGCACCGCGTACCGGGTGGTGCAGGAGGCGCTGACCAACGTGCACAAGCACGCCGGCCGGGTGCCGACCGCGGTACGGGTGGCGGTGGCTGCCGGCGCCCTGACCGTCGAGGTCCGCAACGAACCGCCGGGGGAACCGGTCGAACCGGCGGTGTCCGGCCGGCTCGGGCTGGCCGGCCTGCGCGAGCGGGTGGCCCTGCTCGGCGGCGAGTGTCGCGCCGGCGCCGACCCGGATGGCGGCTTCACCGTTTCCGCGGTCCTGCCGGTACCGGCCGGGACGGCGGCGGCATGATCCGGGTGCTGATCGTCGACGACGAGGCGCTGGTGCGTTCCGGGCTGCGGCTGATCCTGTCCGCGGCCGAGGATGTCCTGGTGGTGGCCGAGGCGGCGGACGGCGCGGCGGCGGTGGCCGCGGTCCACCGGCACCGACCGGACGTGGTGCTGATGGACGTCCGGATGCCCGGCACCGACGGGCTGACCGCGGCCGAGCAGCTGCATGCCCTGCCGCACCCGCCGTACGTGGTCATGCTGACCACCTTCGACGAGGACGAGTACGTGCACCGGGCGCTGCGCGCCGGTGCGGTCGGCTTCCTGCTCAAGGACACCCCGCCGACCGAGCTGGCCGGCGCGGTCCGCACCGTCGCGGCGGGCAACGCGATGCTCGCGCCCACCGTCACCCGGCGGCTGCTGGACGCCTTCGACGACCGGTACGCGGGGCGGGCCGCGGCGGCGGGCGCCCGGCTCGACGTGCTCACCGACCGCGAGCGCGAGGTCGCCGACGAGGTGGCAGAGGGGCGGTCGAACGCCGAGATCGCGCGTCGCCTGGGCACCACCGAGGCGACGGTCAAGACGCACGTCAGCCGGATCCTGGCCAAGCTCGGCCTGGACAACCGCGTGCAGGCCGCGATCCTGGTCCGCGACGCCACCCACCGCTGACCCCGCCGCCGGGTGGCGCGGGGATAGGTTGGGGCGGTGCGGGAGGCGGCGATGGTGGCGGCGGAGCTGGTGCCGGACCGGCGGGTGGCCGCGTGGCCGGTGCGCAAGCTGTGGGTGCGCGGGCTGGCCAGCCGGATGCGGGTGATCGGCGAGTCCGGCGACACCCCGATCGCGTACGTGCACGGGCTCGGCGGTTCGGCGCTCGACTGGACCATGCTGGGCGGCCTGCTCGCGCCGCGCCGCGGGTACGCGCTGGATCTGCCCGGGTTCGGCGGCAGCGCGCCGCTGCGCCGGTGCACGCTGCCGGCGCTGGCTGGGCACGTGGCGGCCTGGCTCGCCGGGCTCGACGGCCCGGTGCACCTGGTCGGCAACTCGCTCGGCGGTGCGGTCACGGTGCGGGTCGCCGCCGCGTACCCGGAGCTGGTCCGCAGCCTGACCCTGATCTCGCCCGCGATGCCGTTCCACCGGCCGTGGCAGTCGCAGCTCGGTCCGCTGGTGCCGGCTGCCTGGCTGCCCGGTGCGGCGCAGGCGCTGGCGGTCTCGATGCGCCGGCTCGGCCCGGCCGGCCTGACCCGGCAGTCGTTGGACAACTGCATGGCGCAGCCCGACACGGTCACCGCCGAGCTGCTGGACGCGTTCGTCGCCGAGGCCGGCGAGTGGTTGACCACGCCCTGGCACGCCGACGTGTACCTGCGCACGTTTCGCTCGCTGCTCGTCGACTTCCTGCGCGGCGGTACGGACACGCTCTGGTCGGCCGCCGCCCGCATCACCGCGCCGACGCTGGTGGTGTGGGGCCGCGGCGACCGGTTGGTGCCGGTGCGGCTGGCCGAGCGGCTGGCCGCAACCATCCCCGACGCCCGCCTGCACACCCTCGACGGTGTCGGCCACGTCGCGCAGCTGGAGAGTCCGCGTACGGTGGCGCGTGCCCTGCTCGCCCTCGTCACGACCCCGCCGGGCTGATCGAGCCCCCCAATCCCGTCGATACGGTGAGAAACGTCGCTGCTTCGTGTCGTGGCGCGATCGCACAGGTGGTTCGTGGCACCCTGAGCTGCAATGTCAGCCCCGACGCGGCCACGCCCACGCAGCGGGACGGCAGCCCGGGTCGACGCCCGGCTGCTCGCCCGGCAGCGCATGCTGCGCCGGCGTCGCCGAACGTTCCTGCTGGTGGTGCTGCTGGTCGCGGTGGTCCTGGTGGCCGTCGACCTGGTGCAGGGCGGCACGAAGGATCCGCAGCACAGCGCCGCCGCGGTGGCGAAGTCGCCGACGACGCTGGCCAGCGAGGCCCCGGTACGCCAGCACAGCGCGTCGCCGACGCCGAGCGCGTCGGCGCGTGCCGAGACGGTGCGGTACCCGAAGGACGGGTCGGGGAAGTTCGTCACCGCCCCCGGCACCAGCAAGGTGTATGGGCACGCCGGCACGTTGCTGCGCTTCCAGGTGCAGGTGGAATCCGACATCAAGGGCATCGACGTGTCGGGGTTCGCCGACCGGGTGGTGTCGATCCTGGGTGCGAAGCAGGGGTGGACCGCCGGCGGCGACTGGCGGTTCCAGCGGGTGGGACCCGGTACCTCGACCGACTTCGTGCTGCACCTGGTCACGCCCGGTACCCGGGACGCGATGTGCCACGACGATCCGGACGGCTACACCTCGTGCCGGTACCAGAACGACGTGATGATCAACGTGTCCCGCTGGGTGCACGGCGTGCCCTACTACAAGAGTCTGAGCGACTACCGGGACTACGCGATCAGCCACGAGGTGGGGCACCGGCTGGGCCACGGCCACCAGCTGTGCCCGGGCAAGGGCAGGAAGGCCCCGACGATGCAGCAGCAGACGCTCGGCCTGCACGGCTGCGTACCGAACCCGTGGCCGTATCCGAACGGCAAGCTCTACCAGGGCCCGGAGGGCGACTACTCGCAGTCGGACATCCCGAAGGACCCGGCCAGCTACTACACGGACTGATCCGCCCCGACCGGCCACTGGGACGGGTGGCGGAGGTCATGGGCGACCACCGTGCCGGCGAGCAACAATGTTCGATGAACGTCAACCCGTACCCGAGCCACGGAGGAGACCCGTGTCGCTCCCACCGCTCGTCGAGCCCGCCGCGGAGTTGTCCGTGGACGAGGTCCGGCGCTACTCCCGGCATCTGATCATCCCGGACGTCGCCATGGACGGCCAGAAGCGGCTGAAGAACGCGAAGGTGCTGTGTGTCGGCGCGGGCGGGCTCGGCTCTCCGGCTCTGCTCTACCTGGCGGCGGCCGGCGTCGGCACCCTCGGCGTGATCGACTTCGACACCGTCGACGAGTCGAACCTGCAGCGCCAGATCATCCACGGCGTGTCCGACATCGGCAAGTCGAAGGCGCAGTCGGCGAAGGAGTCGATCGCCGAGATCAACCCGCTGGTCGAAGTCGTGGTGCACGACGAGCAGCTGACCATCGACAACGTGATGGACATCTTCGCCGGCTACGACCTGATCGTGGACGGCACCGACAACTTCGCCACCCGGTACATGGTGAACGACGCCGCGGTGCTGCTCGGCAAGCCGTACGTGTGGGGTTCGATCTACCGGTTCGACGGCCAGGCCAGCGTGTTCTGGGCCGAGCACGGCCCCTGCTACCGCTGCCTGTACCCGGTGCCGCCGCCGCCCGGGATGGTGCCGTCCTGCGCCGAGGGCGGCGTGCTCGGGGTGCTGTGCGCCTCGATCGGTTCGGTCCAGGTCAACGAGGCGATCAAGCTGATCACCGGCATCGGTGACCCGCTGGTCGGCCGGCTGATGGTGTACGACGCGCTGGAGATGTCGTACCGCGACATCAAGGTGCGCAAGGACCCGAACTGCCCGCTGTGCGGCGAGCACCCGACCCAGACGGCGCTGCTGGAGGACTACGAGGACTTCTGCGGCGCGGTGTCCACCGAGGCGGCCGAGGCGGTGCAGGGTTCGACGATCACCGCCACCGAGCTGAAGGAGTGGCAGGACGCCGGCAAGGACTTCCTGCTGGTCGACGTGCGGGAGCCGGCCGAGTTCGAGATCATCCGGATTCCCGGTTCGGTGCTGATCCCGAAGGGCGACATCCTGTCCGGCGAGGCGCTCGCGACGCTGCCGCAGGACAAGCAGATCGTGCTGCACTGCAAGTCGGGGGCGCGCTCGGCCGAGGCGCTCGCCGCGCTGAAGGCGGCCGGCTTCCGGGACGCGGTGCACGTGCAGGGCGGGGTGCTCGCCTGGCAGGCCCAGGTGGACCCGAGCCTGCCGACGTACTGACCGGTTGGCGCATCGCGCGGGGCCCGGATCCGGCTGGATCCGGGCCCCGCGTCGTTCGATGCGGTCATCCCCATCCGATGACGCTGCGCGGGTTGGTCGCGGTCAAAGTCCTGTTCGTCCGGTATGTAATCGCTGTGCGGTTGATTGATGCCGAGTGAGACGCGGTTAAAGTCCAACCAACCGACGATTAACACCGATCCTCGAACCCTGGCGCCGGCCGCGCCGCACACTAGCTTTCGGGGAGGGCGTCACCTGGCGCCGGGGGATCGCTAGGAGCGTTGCGGTGCATGCGTCGCAGTACAACCACATGGCCCAGTCGATGGCGAAGTACCTGCCGAAGGACCGGCATCTGGACGTGCTGGAGCTCGGCTCGGGTACGTCGCCGAAGCAGATCGTGACGCACCGGTCGCTGCTGGAGGGGATCGACTACAGCTATCTCGGGGTGGACGTGCGGCCCGCGCCGAACGTGGACCGGGTGATGCGGCAGCCGTACTCGATCCCGGCCAGGTCGCGGTCGGCGGACGTGGTGGTGTCCGGCTCGGTGTTCGAGCACGTGCCGTTCTTCTGGGCCTCGATCCTGGAGATCGCCCGGGTACTGCGGCCCGGCGGGTTGCTGTTCTTCACGGTGCCCTCGCGCGGCCACAAGCACAGCCCGATCGACTGCTGGCGGATGTACCCGGACGGGATCCGGGCGCTCGCGGCGGCGTCCCGGCTCACCCTGCTCGACGTGCACACCCACTTCCCGCCGCGGACCAGAGAGAACAACCGGCACGACTACGCCCGGATCGACGCCGTGGGCGACTACTGGGGCGACACCGTCGCGGTGTTCCGCAAACCGGTCCGGTACGCGCCGTCGATGCGGCTGGTGCGGCCGGTGGTGCGCTGGTGGGCGAACCGCTCGGCTCGGCCCGGCCCACTTGGCGAGACGCCGGAGCGGCCGGCGTCGCGGTGCCGGATCTTCGCCGGCGGCGAGCAGCCGTGGGAGCAGGCGCTGGCGACGTCCCGGTCGCGGGAACACGTCTCGACGTCGTGACCGCGGGCCGGTCCGATGACGCCCGCGGGCCGCGCCGAGCCACGCCGCTCGGTGGGGGCGCGGGGCGGGCCGCGGGCGGCCCGCGCGGGATCCGGAGGATTCCGTCGGTGGACCTCACACCCGCTTGACACCCGCCGGCATGATCATGTCGTGCCGCCGAACCTGCCGACCGCCTGCCGGGCGTTGACCGCTGCCGACCAGCCCGGATTCGCCACCGCACTGTCCACTGTGTACGAACAGATCGCCGCCGCGACGCCCGCCGACCGGCAGGCCGCGATGGTCCACCTCAGCGGCCGGCTGGAGCTGCTCGACCCCGCCCCGGCGAGCTGGGCGGCCACCGTCGTCGCCCTGCTCACCGAGTACGGTGCCGATCCCGCGGCGGCCGTGCCACCGGTGCTGGGGTGCCTGAAGACCGTCGCCGAGGGCGCCGGCTACTTCGCCGACGCCTGGTACGAGGTGAGCGACGAGCCGCTGCCCGACCCGGCCGGCGTGCCCGACCGGCGGATCCGGCGGCTGCTGGAGCGTGGCCTGGGCGACGCGACCGAGGTGGTGCTGGAGGCCTGGGCGAGCCTGCCGCGCTGGGCCGCCGCCGCGCTCGCGGTGCTGCGCGTGGTGGTGCCGCCGGACGGCCCGGACACCGCGCAGCTGGTGCGCGCGGTGACCGGCGCCGAGCCGTACTGTGCGGATCTCGCCCCGGTTCGCCGGCTGCTCACCGAACCCGCCACCGTCCCGATCTGACCGGCCGCCGCGGGCAGTACCGTCTGGGCATGGAACTGCCGGATCACGCGGACGCGGTGTTGAGCGTCGTCGAGTCGATCCCGCCGGGCCGCGTCATGTCGTACGGGGCGATCGCCGACGTGGTGCGCGCGCAGGGCGGCGTGGCGTCGGCGCGCTCGGTCGGCACGGTGATGGCCCGCTACGGCGGCATGGTGTGCTGGTACCGGGTGGTCAACTCGGTGGGGCGCACGCCGCTGGGGCACGAGCTGCGGGCCCGGGCGCTGCTGGCCGCCGAGGGGGTGCCGTTTCGCGGTGACCGGGTCGACATGCGCGCTGCCGCCTGGTACCCGGAGGACTGACTGTCCACTATGGACAACAAGGTTCGGACCGGCAACGCGACGGCGGCCCGCCGGAACGGATCCGGCGGGCCGCGGTGTCGGTGCGGTGCCTACTTCTTGACCGCGCGGTTGTAGTCGGTGATCGGCTTGGCCAGCGAGTCGGCCGAGGCCTTCATGTTGGCGGCGGCGGTACTCGGGTCGCCGGAGGTGATGGTCTTCTCCAGCCCCTCCTCGGCCGCCTGCCGGGCCTGCGGCATGACGCCGAGCGCGCAGCCGGAGGTGGCGAGGGACGGCTTGGCCGAGTGCAGCTGCTGCACCGCGACGCTGAACTGGGGGTACTGCTTCACCCACGCCTTGTCGGTCGGCTCGTCGAGCGCCTTGCTGTTGACCGGGAAGTAGCCGGTGCCGGTGTGCCACATCGCCTGGATCGCCGGCGACGAGGCGAACTTGACGAACTCCCACGAGGCGCGCTTCTGCGCGTCGGTGTGGCCGATGCCGTCGATCCACAGGCTCGCGCCGCCGATGATGGTGCCGCCGTCGGGCGCGCCGCTGCCGGTCAGCCGTGGGAACGGCGCGGCGGCGACGCTGAACTTGCCCTTGGCGCTGTTGATGAAGTCACGCAGCTCGCCGGTGGACTCCAGCTCCATCGCGACGGTACCGGACTTGAACGCCTGCTGCGCCGCGTCGGTCGTGCGGCCGGTGTTCGAGGCGTACCCCTTCTTGACCATGTTGGTCCACCACTGGGCGAGCTTGACCCCGTCCGGGCCGGCGAAGTTCACCTTGGTGGCGAGGCCCTTGCGGCCGTTGGAGTCGTTGCAGTACTGGTCGCCGTTGGTGGCCATCAGCTGCTCGAGGTACCAGCCGTAGATGGCCGCGTTGAAGCCGACGATGTTCTTCTTCTTGTTCGTCAGCTTCTTCGCGTCCGCCTCGATCTCGTCGAGGTTCTTCGGCGGCTTGTTCGGGTCCAGCCCGGCCTTGGCGAACAGGTCCTTGTTGATGTACAGCAGCGGCATCGAGGAGTTGAACGGCATCGACCACTGCTTGCCGTCGAACTGGTAGTAGCTCGCGATGTTCGGCTCGATCGCGGACGCGTCCCACTTGTCCTTGGCGATGAACTTGTACATCGGCACCGTCTGCTTCGAGTCGATCATGAAGCGCGACCCGATGTCGTACACCTGGATCAGTTCCGGCGTGTTCTTCTGCTGCACCGCCGTCTTGTACTTGGCGATCGCGTCGTCGTACTCGCCGACGAACACCGGCTTGACCACGATCTTGCCCTTGTGCGCGGCGTTGAACTTGGTCACGATCTGCTTCAGCGCGGCGACGTTGGCGCCCTTCATGCTGTGCCAGAACTCCACCGTCACCGGCGACTTGACGTTCTTGAGCGCGTCGGCACCGGGCGCGTCGGTGGAGTTGCTACCGGAGTCGCTGCTGCCGCAGGCGGCCATCGTGGCGGTCAGCGCCAGTGCGGCGGCGCCGACCAGGGCGCGGGCCGCAAGCCCGCGCCGGATCTTGCCTGATCTCATGTGTCGTTACCTCCACGGGGGTTTGGTTGGTCAGCGGACGGCGCCGGCGGTGAGGCCGCGGACGATGTAGCGCTGGCCGAAGATGACGATGAGCAGGGTCGGGATGACCGACAGGGCGGCACCGGCCACGACCAGACCGAGGTCGCCGACCTCGGCGTTGCGCAGCTGGGTGATGCCGATCTGCAGGGTCTGCTGGGAGGCGCTGCGGGTCACCAGCAGCGGCCAGAAGTACTGGTTCCAGGCGGTGAGGAAGATGTACACGCCGGCGGCGGCGATCGAGGGCCGGGCCAGCGGTACCAGGATGCGCCACAGGAACCGCAGGTGGCCGCAGCCGTCCACGGTCGCGGCGTCCCGCAGCTCGCTCGGGAACTGCAGGAACGCCTGGCGCAGCAGGAAGGTGCCGAACATGTTGGCGAGGAACGGCAACACCAGCCCGACCACCACGCCGAAGCTGGAGGTCAGCAGGTGCCAGTCGCCGATGTGCAGGTAGTTCGGGATGATGATCGACTCGGCCGGCACCATCAGGGTGGCCATGAACGCGCCGAACACGTAGCGGCGGCCCCACATCGGCATCAGCGCGAACGCGTACGCGGCGAAGATGCTGGTGATCAGCTGCGCGATCGTGATGATCCCGGCCTGTACCACCGAGTTGAGGTACTGCCGGCCCAGCGGGATCGAGTCGAACACGCCGGTGACGTTGGACCAGTGGAACCCGCTGGGGAAGATCCGCGGCGGGGACGAGGCCAGGTCGCCGCCGGGCATCACGCTGCCGACGAACGCATAGTAGATCGGGAAGATCACCGGGATCAGCGCGAGGATCAGCACCGCGTACACGACGATCTTGCCGGCGCTGATCCGGCGTCGCGGCGTGCGAGCGTCCACAGCCTTGTCCACAGTGGAGGAAGTCGGCTCGGCCATCAGTAGTGCACCTTCCGCTGCAACACCCCGAACTGGATGCCGGTACAGGCCAGCACGATCACCAGCAGCACCATGGCCTGCGCGCTGGCGGTACCGAAGTCGCTGGAGCCGAACGCGAACGCCTTCTTGTAGATGGAGTAGACCAGCGTGGTGGTCGAACCGTCCGGGCCGCCCTTGGTGAGGATGTGGATCTGGCCGAAGCTCTGCAGCGACTGGATCGTGGTGACCACGACGAGGAAGAACAGCTGCGGTGACAGCAGTGGCAGGATGATCCGCCGGACGAGCTTGAGCCCGCTCGCGCCGTCCAGCCGCGCGGCCTCCATCACCTCGGCCGGGATCGAGCCGACCCCGGCGGAGAGCACCAGCACGTTGTAGCCGAGGTTCATCCACACGGTGGTGAGCGCCAGCGCGATCATCGCCACGTGCGGGTCGGTGGTCCAGCCGACCTTGCCGATGCCGAGGAAGCCGAGGATCCCGTTCGCCAGGCCGATCTGGTAGTTGTAGATGACCGAGAAGATCACCGACGCGGTGGCGACGCTGAACGCGAACGGCAGGGCGAACGCGGTCCGCAGTACCCGCACGCCGCGGATCTGCGCCTCCAGCAGCAGCACCACGACCAGCGCGCCGAGTACCCCGGGGATGACCGTCAGCAGGACGAACTCGAGCGTGTTGAGCAGCACCTTGCCGAACTCGGCGGAGGTGAACATGGCCCGGTAGTTGTCCAGCCCGACGAACACCGATGCGCCGCCGAACAGGTCGCTGCCGTGCAGTGACAGGTAGACCGAGTCGCCCAGCGGCCACACCACGAACAGCGCGAACACGATGGTCGACGGCACCAGGAACAGGTACGCCAGGGCGTGGTCGCGGCTGTGCCGGGGCCGGGTAGGGGTCCGGGTCGGTTGATCGGCGCGGGAGGCGTCGGGGGCGGTTCCGCGGTCGGCCGCTTCGGCGGGACCACGGGTCTGTGCGGTCACTCCAGATTCCTCCCGTGCAACGCGGGTGACGGTGCGTGGGCGGTAGGAGCCGTGCCGCACCGTTGCGGATTGATCCAGCGCTCGGATTCTGCCACGCCCGACATGTCGCCGCTGTACGCCTCAGGTTGACCTGTCGGCAGTACCTGCATGAACACCCGGTTGCGCGGAGCCGTTCCGGGTGTGATGTCGGATCTGTGCCCGCCCTGTCAGGGGTTGACGCCAAATTGACTTGACTGACGTCATGAATGCAGTCAATATGGCGTCGTACGGCCGACGCCGGCCGCCGACCACTGGGGGAAACCAGACATGATCATCGAAACCACCGGGCTGCGAAAGAGCTTCCGGTCCCGCAAGGGCACCGTCGAGGCGGTTCGCGGCGTCGACCTGACCGTGGCCGAGGGACAGGTGTTCGGCTTCCTCGGCCCGAACGGTGCCGGCAAGACGACCACCCTGCGGATGCTCGCCACGCTGCTCGCGCCGGACGGTGGCAGCGCCGTCGTCGCCGGCGCCGACCTGCGTCGGGAACCGGGCGAGGTGCGCCGGCGGATCGGCTACGTCGGCCAGAACGGCGGCACCTGGCGCGAGGCCACCGCGCGCGAGGAGCTCGTCCTGCAGGCCCGGCTGTACGGGGTGAGCAAGGCCGACGCGATCCGCCGCGCGGCGCGCTCGATCGAGGCGTTCCAGCTCGATGCGTTCGCCGACCGCAAGACGGTCACCTACTCCGGCGGGCAGAAGCGGCGGGTCGACATCGCGCTCGGCCTGGTGCACGACCCGCGGCTGGTGTTCCTCGACGAGCCGACCACCGGCCTCGACCCGGCCAGCCGCAGCCACGTCTGGGACGAGGTACGCCGGCTGCGCGGCGAGGGCATGACCGTGTTCCTGACCACGCACTACCTCGACGAGGCGGATGCGCTCTGCGACCAGATCGCCATCATGGACGGCGGGCTGATCGTCGCCGAGGGCACCGCCGACGAACTCAAGCAGCAGGTCGAGGGCGACGTCATCACGCTCGGCTTCGGCCCGGACGGTGCCGAGGCCGTCGTCGCCGCCGAAAAGCTGCTCGCGGACGAGCCGTACGCGCGCCGCGCCGAACGCGCCGACACCGAACTGCGCCTGTACGTGGCCGGCGGCGCCACCGCGATGCCCCAGCTGATGCGGGTACTCGACGGCGCCGACATCACCGTCGAGTCGGTCGAGCTGCACCGCCCCAGCCTCGACGACGTCTTCCTGGCCAAGACCGGCCGCTCGCTGCGCGACTGACCCGGGCCGCACCCCGACCGTACGACGCGGTCGCTCCGCGCGACCGAACCCTTTGCCTGCAAGGAGAAACGTGATGCCCTCGCTGGTCCGGGACACCTGGCTGGTGTTCCAACGATCGATGCTGCTGACGCTGCGCAACCCCACCTGGGTCGCCGTCGGCCTGGCCCAGCCGCTGTACTACCTGCTGCTGTTCGCGCCGCTGTTGAAGAACGTGCGCGCGCCCGGGATGGCCGGCGGCGACGCCGCCTTTGCCTTCTTCATCCCCGGCCTGCTCACCCAGCTGGCCCTGTTCGGCACGCTGTTCGTCGGGTTCGGGCTGATCGGTGAGCTGCGCGACGGCGTGATCGAGCGGATGCGGGTCACCCCGGTCAGCCGGTTCGCGCTGCTGCTCGGCCGCGCCCTGCGCGACGTGGTCACCCTGGTGGTACAGGCGATCGTGCTGGTCGTGATCTCGATCCCGTTCGGCCTGTCCGTCCACTTCGGACCACTGCTGCTGGTGCTGTGCCTGATGGTGCTGCTCGCGCTGCTCGGCGCCTCGGTCTCCTACGCGGTTGCACTGATCCTCAAGAGCGAGGACGCGCTGGCCCCGCTGGCCAACGGCGTCGCGATGCCGATCCTGCTGCTGTCCGGCGTGTTCCTGCCGATGGCCGCCGCACCCGGCTGGCTGCAGGGCATCTCGCACGCCAACCCGCTGCGCTACGCGGTGGACGCCGCCCGCGACCTGTTCGCCGGCCACATCACCACCAACGCGGTGTACGAGGCGGCCATCATCCTGCTCGCCCTCACCGTCGCATCGGTGATCTGGGCCGCCCGCCGTTTCGCCCGGACCGTCTCCTGACCCCGCGGTACCGCCACCGTCCGGTCGGCACGAGGGGGCCGACCGGGCGGTGTGGTGCGCTCACGCCCGGCCGCGAGGTGCCGATCACCGACCGTACCGGTCGAACGGGCCGCGCAATGTCTCGGTGACGTACCAGAGACGGTCGGCGAGGCTGCGATCGTACGAGGCGGGTGAGGACCGGGCCGGAGTGAACCGGTTGTAGTAGGCGCCCCGTTCGAGGTGCTCGGCGGTGGCGAGCGAGGCGACGGGTTCGGCCCCCCGGCGGGCCGAGATGGACAGGGCGTGCATCGCGGCGACCTGGATGCGCGGCCAGCGGCGCCCGAGGTCGGTACGGACCATGCCTGGATGCACGGCGACGACCGACAGTTCGGGGTGCCGACGGTGCCGCTCGGCCGACGAGGAGGAGCCGGTGGCCGTCGGCGGCGAGTTGCTTCGCCGCGGCGTGGCCAAGGCCCGAGGTGGCCCCGATGATCGCGATGGTGCGGGCTGGTGTGGTCATCGCGCTCAGCCCAGACCGAAGGCGGTGGTGATGAGCCGCTCGCGCAGGCCGGCTGGCAGGTGCGCCAGTACGCCGAAGAGCGCGACTCCCGATCCCGCCGTGTAACGGCGCTTCGGTCGGGGTGCCGTGACCACCCTGGCGATGGTCTTCGCGACCGCGTCGACGGGGCCGAGCTTCTGCTTCGCGCCTGCCTTGGCGAGGGCGGCCAGCTGGTCGCGATAGAGGGCGACGCGGGCCGGATCGGCAGCGCCGAGCGCCGTTTCGGTGGTGGCGTCGGCCCGCCGGAAGATCGTGGTGTCCGTGCCACCCGGTTCGATCACGACCACCGGGATTCCCCAGGCGGCCAGCTCGGTCCGGAGCGAGTCCGACAGCGAGGCCAGCGCCGCCTTGCTGGCACCGATCGGCGCCATGAACGGGATCGGGACCCGGGCGGTGGGCGCGCTGATGTTGATGATGCGCCCGCCGCCGGCCCGCACCAGCGGTAGGAAGGACTGGATGACGTGGACCGGTCCCAAGGTGTTGATGGTGAACTGCCGGTCCAGGTCCGCCGGTGGCGTCAGCTCCAGCGGCCCCTGCACGATCACCCCCGCGTTGTTCACGATGGCCTGCAACCCGCTGCTGCCCACCGCCTGGGCCACCGTCTTGGCGGCGTTCTCGGTACTGGTCGGGTCGGTGACGTCGATCGAGACGGGCTCGATGCCGGGGTACCGGTCAGGGTGCTCGGCCGCTCGTGGACACCCGCGAAGACCCGGTGGCCGGCTGCGGCCAACCGTTCGGCGGTTGCTGCGCCGATGCCCGTCGCTGCACCGGTGATGAATACGTTCCTTTTAGCCTGTTTCACAACAACTCCAAGTTGTTCATCGAGACATGTTACGATCAACATGTGACTTCAGCCTGGCGCCTCGACCCTGAATTGTCAACAGGAACATGTCGCTGTGAACATTTGGAGGTGTCATGTCGCTGAGGCACGCGCTCATCGGGCTGCTCGCCGAGGGGCCGGCGAGCGGCTGGGACCTCACCCGCCGGTTCGAGGAGCTGCTCGGTACGGTCTGGCCGGCCGGCCACCCGCAGATCTACGGCGAGCTGCGCAAGCTCCAGGACGACGGCTTCATCGAGATCGACTCCGAGGGCCCGCGCCGGCGCAAGACCTACCGCGCGACGCCCGCCGGCGTCGAGGAGGCCCGTCGCTGGCTGATCTCCGTCGAGGTCGATCACACGCTCCGGCTGGAGCCCGTGCTGCGCTCGGTGTTCTTCTGGTTGCTGACCCCGCAGGAGCTGGCCGTCCACCTGGAGAACGAGGCGGCCTACTACCAGGCGCTCGCCCAGCGGTACCGCGACCTCGCCGCCGCCAAGGACCGGGGCGAGTACGGCGACAGTCCGCAGACCAACTCCATCCGCATCGCCGCCGAGGCCGGTATCCGGTTGCACGAAGCACTGGCCGACTGGGCGACCTGGGCCGAGGAGCACCAACCCAGGCAATCCGAAACCTGAGCTCCCGGTCGCCGGGTGGCTGTGGAATGACGAATCGTGCTGATGAGTACGTGTTGGATCTCCGAGGGCAGCCACGATCTGGGTTTGTCGGGCGTCCTGGGGTTTGTCGGGCGTCGCAGTGTCGGCGCAAAGCGCCAACGCCTCTCCGGGCGCGCCGAAACCGGTCGACCCGGGCGATGGGGGTCGGGGAGGGTTGGGGGATGGCGGAGTTCGTGGCGGGGTTGGAGTTGGCTCGGGGGTTCTACCGGGAGGCGGTGCGGCCGATCCTGGACGAGGCGCTGCCGGGGGTGCGGCACAGTGCGGCGCGGCTGGGCGGCGGGTCGGAGGTGCTGGGGTTCGACACGGCGCGGTCGGCGGATCACGAGTGGGGGCCGCGGGTACAGCTGTTCGTGAGCGAACGGGATGTCGCCGAGCACGCGGAGCGGCTGGACGCGGTGTTCGCGACGCGGCTGCCGAAGACGTTCCGCGGCTACCCGACGCACTTCGCGGCAGCCGGGGAGAACGGCATCGGGACGATGCAGGTGACCGACGGGCCGGTACGGCACCGGGTCGAGGTCGCCGATCCGCACGGCTGGTTCGTCGGGCAGCTCGGGTTCGACCCGGCCGAGGGGGTGACCACGGCGGACTGGCTGGCGGCGCCGACGCAGCGGCTCGCGGAGGCGACCGCCGGCGCGGTGTTCCACGACGGGCTCGGGTTGCTCGGACCGGCCCGGGCGCGGCTCGACTGGTACCCGCACGACGTGTGGCTGCACGTACTCGCCTGCCAGTGGCAGCGGATCTCCCAGGAGGAGGCGTTCGTCGGCCGGTGCGGGGAGGTCGGCGACGAGCTGGGGTCGGCGGTCGTCGCGGCCCGGCTGGTGCGCGAACTGATGCGGCTGTGGCTGTTGATGGCGCGACGCTACCCGCCGTACAGCAAGTGGTTGGGTAGCGCGTTCGCCGCCACGCCGCAAGCCGACGGGCTCGCCGCGCAGCTGACGGCGACTCTGGCCGCGACCGACTGGCACACCCGCGAGCGGCACCTCGGTGATGCGTACGAAACCGTTGCGGCGCAGCACAACCGGCTCGGCGTCACCGCCCCGGTCGATCCCGCCACCCGGCCATACCACAACCGCCCGTTCCGGGTGCTGCACGCGGATCGGTTCGTCGCGGCGCTGTCCGACCGGATCACCGATCCGCAGGTACGGGCGCTGCCGCTGGTCGGTGCCGTCGACCAGTTCGTCGACAGCACCGACCTGCTCGGCCGCCCCGCCCTGACCCGCGCCGTCACCCGCGCCGCTGCTGCCGAGCCGACGGACTGACCGACGCTGCGGGCGGATCACCGGCCACACCAAGCCGAGCGACCCGGCCCAGGGCTCGCCGCCGGGGCAACCGGATTCCACAAAGGACAGTCAGCAGCGGCGGCGGACGATGATGCGGTCGAGCCAGACCATGACCCGGCCGGCGTTGCCGTCGCGCCAGGTGCCGACCAGGTAGACCCAACCCGGCGACTCGCACCGCTCGGTCCAGCGCACCGTCAGCACGTCGGTGCCGACTGCGAGCGGCGCGACGGCCGGGCTGATCGGTACCTGGTCGCCGGGCAGCGGCAGCACTCCCGTGGCGTACACGGCGCTCATCCGTTGCCCCACACCGGATCCGGCAGCTCGCGCAGCCGCGCGACGGGGACCAGGAAGCTGCGTTCGACGACCGCGTACCCGTCGAGCAGGTAGCCGTCGAGCCACACGTACCCGTCGATGCCCGGCTCGCGCACGGCGAGCACCCGGTACGGCAGGTCCGGCAGCCACGCCGGCAGGCCGAGCAGGTCGCCGACCCGTGGCCGCCGCTCCATCAGCGCCGCCACGCGGCCACCCGCGCACCGTCGAGCCGTTCGACCAGCCCCGGCGGTACCCAGGTGACGCCGCCGTGGATGTCGATGATCTCGACCAGCCGCTCGTGATGCAGGTACGCCTCGGCCACGGTGACGATGCGGCCGCCGATGAGCGCCAGGTCGCCGGGGATCACGACCATGGGGCACCACCCCGCCCGGAGGCGTGGACCGGCACCCGCTCGCGACGGTGTGCGGCCAGCTGCTGCGCCTGGTGGTACGGGTCGCGCACCGGCGTGGCGGTCCGGCGTGCCTGGTCGATCCGCTCGTCGCGCCGATCGAGCAGGTACGCGAGGACGACGGTGATCGCCACCACGGTGGCGACGAACGCGGTGCCGAGCACGGCCGCGTACGTGATGGCGTTCATCGCCACCACCCGTCCGGATCGACCGGCCGCGCCGCAACCTCGTCGCGCCACGCGTCGATGCGTGACCAGAGCTGTTTCAGCGCATGGACTGTACTTTGTAGTAGCTGCATCGGAATGCCTCCAGCTGACGATGCGGCGGGGGCGCGATGCGGAGCTTGCCGGCCATGCATCGCGCCCTTCCTCGTGACCCACCGGGTACGGCGGTGGGCCGCCTTCTGTCGAGACCAGCACGGGCGTTCCCCGGTGCATCTCACGTTCCGTGCTCGATGGGACACCCCGCGGTCTCCGACAAGAGCATCCTGAACCTATCCCCCGAAATCCGCAAGAGGCGGATATTGATCGGCGAGTCGCGCGAGGCGGTTGCTGATCGGCCGGTTGGGGACGAGACTGCCCACATGGTGCAAAGGAAGAACCCGACCGCGAAGCGTCGAGTGGTTGCTGCGGCGCTCAAGGAGTTCCGAGAGCGGCTCGGCCTGAAGCCCGCCGAAGTAGCAAAGCGTGTCAACCACGACGCCTCGTGGCTGGCCAGGATCGAACGCGCCGAGATCCGCGCGCACCCCGACGCGGTCACGCGGCTGTTGGACCTCTACCAGGTCACGGGCGCGCAGGCGGATGCGGTACTGGACCTTGCTGCGAGCGCCGGTTCTCGCGGTTGGTGGCACGTCTACACGCGAGCAATGCCGGAGTGGTTCGGCAAGTTCATTGGCTTGGAGGGCGCCGCATCGATCATCCGCAACTTCGAGAACGGCGTGATGCCGGGCCTCCTTCAAACCGAGGACTATGCCCGGGCCGTGATGCAGGCGGTTCCGTTGCCCGGTCAGCCTACGGATATAGACCGGTTCGTGAAGCTACGCATGGAACGGCAAGAGTTGCTGACGGCGGAGCAGCCTCCGCAACTGCGCTTCATCCTCGACGAATCCGTGGTGCGCCGGCCGATCGGCGGTCCCGACGTGCTGCGGAACCAGCTGGAACGCATCCTTGACCTGACTGCGGAGCACTTGCACATCAAGGTGATGATCTTGCCCTTCGACGCTGGGGCTCACGCAGGCGTCGATGGCCCGTTCATCCTCCTGGACTTCCCCGCGGCGCCGGCCGGGCTGCCTGACACCTCGGACCCGCGCGTCGTCTACATCGACAACTTGGTGAGCGCACTGTATTTGGAGGAGTCCGATCAAGTCATGCGATACAGCGCGGCATGGGACAGTCTGTGCAACCAGGCGCTCTCCACCAATGACTCGCGGGAGCTGATGCGTAAGCTCGCGGAGGACCTGTAGATCCGCGAGGCAGAAAGGAGGCGCGGGATGTCTCTGCCAGACCTGGCCCGCGCCCACTGGCGCAAGAGTAGCCGATCTGGAAGCAACGGAGCCTGCGTTGAGGTCGCCGGCAACCTGCCCATGATTGTCGCTATCCGAGACAGCAAGGACCCGTGCGGTCCAGTGCTCGTCGTCGGCACGGCAGCCTTCCGGGCATTTGCGGAGTCCGTGAAGTCGCTCTGAGACAGCGAAGCGGCCCTGGTCGTCAGGGCCGCTTCGCTTGCGGCGCAAGGAGAAGCCGTTCGCCGGTCAGCGAGTGGTGGGTGGGTCGCCGGCGGGTGGCCGGGGGATCTCCTGCTGGGCCTCGGCCTCGATGACGAAGCGGAACTCGCGGGCGTTGGGGTGCCAGATCTCCTCGGCGGGACCCATCAGCGCGCCGCCGACGCCGCGCCGCCTCGCCCACCCGGCGAGCCGCATCAGCAGCCAGGCGGCGCCGCCGGCGACCACGGCCAGTACCGCGAATCCGATCAGGTCCACCATCCGTCGAGCCTAACCGGTGGCCCGATCGGAGGCGCCCGGTAGCTTCCGAGCACGCATCAGCGTCCGGGCGGGTAGCGCCCGGGGAGCCGGCCGCTCCGCGGGCTGGCGATACGGTCCAGCCATGACCGTCGCGCGCTCGTTGTTGCTGTTCGTGCTGGCGGCGCTCGCCGAGATCGGCGGCGCCTGGCTGGTGTGGCAGGGCTGGCGGGAACACCGTGGCGTGCTGTGGATCGCCGGCGGGATCATCGCGCTCGGCTGCTACGGGTTCGTCGCCACGTTCCAGCCCGACCCGCATTTCGGCCGCATCCTCGCCGCGTACGGCGGGATCTTCGTCGCGGGCTCGCTCGCCTGGGGCATGGTGGTCGACCGGTTCCGGCCGGACCGGTGGGACCTGATCGGCGCCGGCATCTGCCTCGTCGGCGTCGCGGTCATCATGTACATGCCCCGCCGCTGAGCCGCGCGCCTCCCCGGAGACGCCGGTGCCCGGCCACCGTGGCGGCCGGGCACCGGATGATCGTGGCGGTGGATCACGCCGGGTAGATCTTGCGGGCCAGCCAGCGGCGACCGCGCTTGATGTTGTCGCCGAGCTTGCCCGAGTCGGGAAGCCGCGTGTACTCGACCATCTTCTGCCCGTTCGGGTGGCCCCAGTCGCCGATGTAGCGGAACTTCCAGGCACCGAAGCCGGCCACCCACTGCAGGTCGGAACGGAAGTACCAGAAGACGTTCTGCTCGCTCAGCAGCGGCCGCCCGCCCTTGCGGATCGCGGTGATCTTGTCGAGCCGGGTACCCGGCGGCTGCTCGAAGAACGTCACGTAGAACTTGCCGCCGGGGCGCATCACCCGGGAGACGCGGTTGAGGCACAGCCGCATGTGGTTGAGCGACACGTGGGTGAACACCGACTGGGCGATCGCATAGTCGAACTTGACGCCGAAGTTCGCGTCGAAGCGGTCGTTGGCCCGCAGGTTCTCGGTGGGCAGTTTGGCGCGCTGCTCGTCGGTGAGCTCGACCTCGTACCCGGTCTCGATCAGCGACAGGTTGGCGTCGATGCCGTAGTAGTGGCCGCGCTCCAGCAGATCGACGAAGTGCCGGCCGGCGCGGAACGCGCCGCAGCCCACGTCGAGGAACTTGTGCTGCGGGCGCAGGCCGTGGTCGGTGAGGAACTCGACCTGGTGCTGGCCGTGCCCGTCCCAGTGGCCACCGATGAACTTGCGGTGCACGCCCTGGGCGATCTGCTCCTCGGTGAACTTCCGTCCCGAGTAGTCGGGTGTGATGGCACGGTCGGTTTCGACGCGATGTTCGATCACGGTCATCGTTGGGGTCGGCCCTCCCTGTGGACGGTCCGTCCGGACGCTCGCGCCTTAAGACCGACGTAAGCCTTCGGAGCGGGCCGTGACAACTTGTAGATCTTCTGCCAGATATTCGGTCCACCCTAGGTAACGACGATCTGATGCGCCAGTGATCGCGCGAGTCCGAGTCGGGTGGGCAGGCACAACACGTCCGAGGTCAGCTCCCGGTTGCCGGCCGTTTCGCTCTTGTGCCGTGCGGTTGTGTGTGTTTAAGTGCACATACCCAACGTCGCCGCGGCGATAACCACACATACCCCCACACGCTTGATCGTCGTCAGCGGCAGCGGATCCCAGCACCGGTACGCGAAAGGACGGCTCATGCGAAGACTCCTCGCGTTGGCAGCGGTCGCCGCGCTCGCCATCGGCGGTGCCGCCGTCACCGGCACCGTTTCCCATCCGACCGAGGCGAAAGCCCTGGACAACGGCCTCGCGCTCACCCCACCGATGGGCTTCAACGACTGGAACTCGTTCGGCTGCAACGTCGACGAGCAATTGATCAAACAGACCGCCGACTTCTTCGTCACCAGCGGCCTCAAGGACGCCGGTTACGAGTACGTCAACATCGACGACTGCTGGTCGGAGCGGCAGCGCAGCGCCGATGGCCACATCGTGCCCGACCCGGTGAAGTTCCCCGACGGGATCAAGGGCACCGCCGACTACGTCCACTCCAAGGGGCTCAAGCTCGGCATCTACTCCAGCGCCGGCGACAGGACCTGCGCCGGCTACCCGGCGAGCTTCGGCCACGAGACCACCGACGCCAACGACTTCGCCGCCTGGGGCGTCGACTACCTCAAGTACGACAACTGCGGCAGCCGGGACACCCCGGAGACCGAGGCCGGCTACATCGACCGGTACTCCCGGATGCGCGACGCGCTCGCCGCCACCGGCCGGCCGATGGTCTACTCGCTGTGCGAGTGGGGCAACTTCGACCCGGCCAACTGGGCCGGCGACGTCGGCAACCTGTGGCGCACCACCGGCGACATCAGCGACAACTGGAACAGCCTGAAGAGCATCATCCGCAAGAACATGGACCTGTACGCGGCGGCCAAGCCCGGCGCGTGGAACGACCCGGACATGCTCGAAGTCGGCAACGGCGGGATGACCGACACCGAGTACCGCACCCACTTCGGCCTCTGGTCGATGATGGCCGCGCCGCTGCTGATCGGCAGCGACCTGCGCGAGGCGACCCCGGCGACGATGGACATCCTCGGCAACAAGGAGGTCATCGCGCTCGACCAGGACTCGCTGGGCAAGCAGGCCAAGCCGATCGCCGACGGCAACGGGCACGTGGTGTTCGCCAAGCCGCTGGCCAACGGTGACGTCGCGGTCGCGCTCTACAACGAGTCCGACAGCGCGGCGACCATCTCCACCAGCGCCAGCGCGGCCGGGCTGCCCTTCGCTGCCGCGTACAAGCTGCGCGACGTCTGGCAGCACAGCAACACCGAGAGCGCCGGCACCATCAGCGCCTCGGTGCCCGCGCACGGCACGGCCATCTACCGGGTCTCGGTCGACCACGACTGGGCCTCGTACCCGCCGAACACGTCCGCCGGTGTCGACGCCGGGGCCGTCTACCCCGGTGCCCCGGCCGCGATCGTGACCCCCGGCAAGGCCGCCGCGGTGACCACATCGGTCGCCAACAACGGCCGCGTCGCGGTCACCTCGGTACGGGCCAGCCTGACCGGTCCGGACGGCTGGCAGGTCAAGGCCACCTCGGGTACCTCCGCGGACGCGCTGCCCGGCGGCCGGTCGCTCGACACCACCTGGCAGGTCACGCCGCCAGCCGACGTCGAACCCGGCACGTACGCGCTGAAGCTGCACGGCAGCTACTGGTGGAACGAGCACAAGTACAGCGCGGACGGGACGACCTCGGTCATGATCGGCGTCGCGCCCGCCGCCGGGACGCACTACCTCAGCGACCTGGACTGGCTGTCCGCGAGTAACGACTGGGGTCCGGTCGAACGCGACTCCAGCAACGGCGAGACCGCCGCCGGTGACGGGCACACCATCACCATCAACGGCGCCACCTACGCCAAGGGGCTCGGCACCAACGCGCCCGCGACCATCACGTACTTCCTCGGCGGTACCTGCACGGCGTTGAACACCGACGTCGGCATCGACGACGAGAAGGACGGCAGCGTCGCGAACGCGTCGTTCGAGATCTGGGTGGACGGCACCAAGGTCGCCGACTCGGGTCCGATGACCGCCGCCGACGCGGCAAGGACGCTGACCGCCGACCTGACCGGTGCGCACGTCGTACAGCTGGTCGCGAACAACCAGGGCGACTCCAACTCCGACCACACCGACTGGGCCGGCGCCGCCATCACCTGCTCCTGACCTTCTCCTCGACCGGAACACCCGAGCGCCGGCGGGCTCCCACACCCGCCGGCGCTCGGCCGTCCGCTCAGCGCGACCGGTCCTGCCCGAACGCCCACGCGTCGCCGATGATGTCCCGCAACGCGGGCCGCTGCGGCTGCCAGCCGAGCTCCGCGATCGCCTTCGCCGACGAGGCGACCTGGGCGACGATGTCACCGGGCCGGCGGGCGGACCGGACCACCGGCACCGGGTGCCCGGTCACGTCCCGTACCGCCTGGATCACCTCGAGGTTGGAGTAGCCGGCGCCGTTGCCGAGGTTGTAGATGCGGTGTTCTCCCGGCTGCAGCGCCGCCAACGCGAGCAGGTGCGCGCTGGCCAGGTCGGCCACGTGGATGTAGTCGCGCACGCAGGTCCCGTCGGGCGTGTCGTAGTCGTCGCCGTACAGCGCGAGGGTGTCCCGCTCGCCGGCGGCGACCTGTAGGACGATCGGGATCAGGTGCGACTCCGGGTCGTGCTGCTCGCCGCACGACCTGCCGTCCGGCCGCAGCAACGCACCCGCAGCGTTGAAGTAGCGCAGCGAGGTGGCGGCCAGCCCCCAGGCGGCGCAGTAGCCCGGCAGCATCAGATCGACCGCCGCCTTCGTCGCCGCATAGGGGTTCAGCGGAGCGAGCCCGGCGGTCTCGGTGATCGGATGCTGGTCGGTGTTGCCGTGCACGGTGCCGGTCGAGGAGAAGATCAGCCGGCCGACCCCGTGCCGGTGCATTGCGTCCAGCAGGCGCAGGGTGCCGCCGACGTTGTTCTCCCAGTACCGGTCGGGCTGGGTCACGCTCTCCGCGACCTCGATGAACCCGGCGAAGTGCAGCACCGCGTCGAAGTCGCCGGCACCGAGCACGTCGTCGGCGGCATCCTGCACCCGCCCCTTGACGAAGGTGGTGCCGTCCGGCACCGCAGACTCGTGCCCGGAGGACAGGTCGTCCAGCACGGTGACCTCGTGCCCCGCCTCCACCAGCAGCGTCGTCACGGTCGACCCGATGTAGCCGGCCCCGCCGGTCACCAGCAGCTTCATCCGAACCCCTCGGTCTGTCGTCGCGGACCTCACCGTCGCCACAGGTCGGTGATCGGGATGTCGAGGTCGGCCAGCAGGCTACGCAGCAGCGGCAGGGAGACGCCGACCACGGTGCCGGGATCACCGTCCACACCGGACACGAACGGCCCGCCGCGGCCGTCGATGGTGAACGCGCCGGCCACCTGCAGCGGCTCCCCGGTCGCCACGTACGCCTCGATCTCGGCGTCGGTGACCTCGGCGAACCGTACCGTCGTGGACGCGACCGCGCCGACGGCGGCGTCGTTGCGGGTGTCGACGAGCCAGTGGCCGGTGTGCAGCACGCCGCTGCGGCCGCGCATCCGCCGCCAGCGCGCGATCGCGTCGCCCGGGCCGCTCGGCTTGCCCCACGTCTGGTGCTCGAACTCCAGTACCGAGTCGCAGCCGAGCACCACCGCGCCGGCGGCGGCGTCGCGGCCGGCGACCGCCTCGCACTTGTGCCGGGCCAGGACGCCGGCGAGCGCGGCGGTGTCGGCCGCCCGTACCGCCGACTCGTCCACGCCGCTGACGATCACCTCGGGGTCGAGCCCGGCCGCGCGCAGCGACGCCAGCCGAGCCGGACTCTGCGACGCGAGCACGAACCGCACCTGATCAGCCATGCCGCCTGTCTACCCGATCGGGCGGTGGCAGGCCTGGCCGGGGGTGCACGGATTTCGCGGTTCCGCCCGGTCGATAGGGGAATGCGCCCTAGGATCGGGCGCGAGGTCCCGACCGTCGTTTCGGCCGGAATTTCCACATCGGACACGACGGAACCGCGGAGGCCGACGTCGTGGGATCGTCAGCACCACGGCGGCGGCTCGCGCCGGTACCGCAGGGTCGCGCTCCGTGGGTGCTGCGCCGGCGCCGCCGACGGCTGCGGGCCAGCGCGGTCGGGCTGCCCTACGCGGCGGCCGGGATCGTGCTGGGCGTGCTGCTGCCCACCATCCACGGTGGACCGATGGTGGATGCCGACAAGGTGTCCGGCCTGCTGCAGGCCATGGCCGCCGGTCTGGTCGCGCTGACCGGCCTGGTCTTCTCGCTGCTGTCCACCGTGGTCCGGGCGGTCAGCACCAGCCTGTCGCCGCGGCTGATGCTGTTCCGCGACCATCCGCTGGTCTGGCACGCGCTGGGCCTGTTCGTCGGCGTGCTGCTGTTCGCGGTGACGGCCTCGCTGCAGGTCAGCCACGACCGCCGGATGTCGGTGGTGGTACCGGTCGCGGCCGTCGTGCTCGTCCTCGGCTGCATGGCCGTCGGCGGGCGGTTGCAGCTGCGGGCGCTGTCCGAGGTCCAGTTCGAGGCGGTGCTGCAACGGGTCACCGGGCAGGGTCTGCGGGTGCTCGCCCGGCTGTACCCACACGAGTACCACGCGGCACCCGAGCCGGTGTCTCTGTCGCCGGTGTCGCGCACGGTGGTCTGGCCGAACCGGTACGCGCTGCTGCAACAGGTCGACCTGCCGACGCTGACCGCGATCGCCGTCGAGCACGACTGCACCATCTCGCTCGGCTACCTGCCGGGGATGACGATCCCGTTTCGCGGCACCGCGTTGCGGGTGCACGGCGACGACCCCGGCGTACCGGACGCGGCGCTGCTGGCGGCCCTGGACGTGGGCGTGGACCGCACCTTCGACCAGGATCCGCTGCTCGCCTTCCGGCTGCTCAACGACATCGCGCTGCGGGCGCTGTCGACCGCGATCAACGACCCGTACACGGCGGTACGGGCCGTCGACGGGCTCGCCGACCTGCTGCGCGCGGTCGCCGACCGGGACCTCGACATCGGCACCGTCCGCGCCGACGACGGCCGCCCGCTGGTGGTCGCGCCGCTGCCGGACTGGCCGCGGTTCGTCGCCGCCGCCACCGAGGTCCTGCCGTACCTGGGTGCCGCGCCGATGGTGCGCGACCGGGTACTGCGGATGCTCGACGACACCGCCGCGGCCGCGCCGCCCGACCGCCGCGTCGCGTTGACGACCGCGGCCGGCCCGCTGCGATGAGCCGGCGCGGTCCGCCGCGGGCAGCGCCGGCCCACCCCGGCCGGCGCCCGATGGGGCGCGTCCGCGTCACGTTTCGCGGCCCCACTCGGTGGTTCGTTGGGGGAGCACCAGGTCCGGACGGATCGACGCCGGTCGTTACGTCGGGACAGCCAAGGTGGCCGTGCGGTCGCCGGCCACCATCGACAGGAGCACATGGGGGGATTCGATGAGAGCACGTACGGCGTCGCGCTGGGCGACGGTGGTGTTGGCGGCATCGCTGATCGGTGCCGGACTCGGTGCGCCCGGCGCGGCGCTCGCCGCACCGGGCGACAACGGCGACGTGAAGATCCACAACTCCGGTACCCCGGTCGAGGACCCGAGTGACGAGCCGAAGGTGTGCGTGTTCTACCTGGACGCATTCGGCTTCGACGGGTTGCAGGAGGTCAGCTGGCACATCAACCAGCAGCCGCCGACCGGAACCGCACAGGTCAAGGCAGGCACGATCACGCTCGATGCGAACGGTAACGGCCATACGGCGGACATGACCCTGCCGAACGGGCACTACAAGCTGTTCTGGACCTGGGAGGGCCAGCACGGCGCCGCCAAGCACAAGGTGTTCTGGGTCGAGTGTGCCAGCCCGTCGCCGTCGGTCAGCCCGTCGGATTCGGTGAGCCCGTCAACGCCGGTCAGCCCGTCGAATTCGGTGAGCCCGTCGACGCCGGTGAGCCCGTCCGGTTCGGCGAGCCCGACGTCGGCCGCGCCGGTGTCGCCGCAACCCAGTGGTTCCGGCTCGGCCGGCCCGACGCTGCCGGTCACCGGTACGCCGCTGGGCGTGCTGGCCGCGATCGCCGGGGCCCTGGTGGCCGGTGGTATCGCCCTGCGGATCCGGATGCGGCGCCACCGCTGAGCGCCACCCGCTCGCTTCCCCCGCGGTGACGTCGCGGGGGAAGCTGGGCCGCGGCGCCCAACCGGCTGCAGACGGTCTCGGCCTCGACGGAACCCGTCGAGGCCGAGAACCGTGCCGCCGGGCTACTCGCGGCGGGCGATCGCGACCGCTTCCTTCTCCAGATCGACGTAGGGCTCCCCGGACACGTCGACAACGGCCTGGTGGATGGTGCCGCCGACGAACTCGTACGGCGAGACGCCCGGGTAGTCATCGGTGACCGGCTCGGCCGGGTCGCTGCCGACGTTGAGCCCCTCGCCGACCAGCGAGAAGTTGCCGGGCTGGGTGGTGATCCGGCCCTCGCCGACCTTGCGGTCGTTGACGTAGAGCGTGAGCGTGCCGGTGGCCGGCATCGCCTCGCCCTCGCGTTCGAACACCGCCGCGAGCACCACCTCGCCGGTGGGTAGGTCGGTGTCGGACTCGACGACCTGCAGGTTGCTGCCGACGAAGTTGTACGCGTACTTCAGCCGGCGGTCCTTGACGTAGAGGCTGTGCCCGCCGAACCGGGCACCGTGCGAGAACAACACCCCGTTGGCGTCCGGCGAGTCGACGTCGACCGACACGGCGATCTGGTAGCTGCGGTTGCGGATGTTCACCGCCGCCGACTCGGGTACCTCGGCCGCGTCCGGGTAGTACACGTACCGGGGCCGGGGCGGGGACATCTGCGGCCGGGTCGGGTCGGCGAGAACCTCGACGGCGGTGCGGTCGTCCAGCGGCAGGCCGTGGTACTTGCCGGCCTCGTGGAACCAGATGTTGATCATCTCGCGCAGCTTCGTCGGATGCTCGGCCGCCAGATCGTGCATCTCGGTGGGGTCCTCGTCGGTGTGGTACAGCTCCCAGCGGTCGTGTTCGAAGTTGCGCCAGCCCGACAGCGTCGGGTGCACCGAGACCGCCTTCCACCCGCGGTGCCAGATCGCCCGGGAGCCGAGCATCGAGAAGAACGCCGTCTGCTTGGGCGTCGGCGCGTCGGCGTCCTCGAACGTCGAGCGCAGGCTGACGCCCTCCAGCGGGACCTGCTGGAACCCCTTGACCTGTTCGGGCAGGTCGACGCCGAGGCAGTCGTAGACCGTCGAGACGATGTCGGTGGCATGGCAGTACTGGTTGCGCAGCTCGCCGCGCGCCTTGATGCCGCGCGGCCAGGAGATGATCAGCGGATCGGCCACGCCGCCCTCGAAGTTGTAGCGCTTCCACAGCTTGAACGGCGTGTTGAACGCCCACGCCCAGCCCGACGGGTAGTGGTTGTACGTCGCCGGCGAACCGATCTGGTCGAGGTAGCGCAGGTTCTCGGCCATGTCGTCCGGGATCGAGTTGAAGAACTTGTTCTCGTTCACCGATCCGTTCGGGCCACCCTCGCCGCTGGCGCCGTTGTCGGACACGAACACCACGAGCGTGTTGTCCAACTCGCCGGAGGACTCCAGGAAGTCCAGCAGCCGGCCGATCTCGTGGTCGGTGTGCGACAGGAAACCCGCGTACACCTCGGCCATCCGGCAGAACAGCCGCTGCTCGTCGGCCGACAGGGAGTCCCACGGCCGCACCACGTCCAGCTCCGGCCACTTCGTTCCGTCGACGCTGGTCTCCTCGACGTACGGGTTGATCGGCGTCAGTTCGGCGTCGGCCGGCAGCACGCCGAGCTCCTTCTGCCGCTCCAACACCAGTTCCCGGTACCGCTCGTACCCCATGTCGAACTTGCCCGCGTACTTCTCGATCCATTCGGCCGGTGCGTGGTGCGGAGCGTGCGTGGCGCCGGGACAGAAGTACATGAAGAACGGCTTCTCCGGCGCTATCACCTTGGCGTCCTTGACGAACTCGATCGCCTTGTCGGTGAGGTCGGTCGTGAGGTGGTAGCCCTCCGCCGGCGTCGACGGCTGCGGCACCGGGTGGTTGTCGTACACCAGGTCCGGGTACCACTGGTTGGTCTCGCCGCCGAGGAAGCCGTAGTAGCGCTCGAAACCGCGACCGATCGGCCAGTTCCGCTTCGAGGACGCCAGGTTCATCTCGTCCGACGAGCACAGATGCCACTTGCCGAGCATGTACGTGTTCCAGCCCATCTCGCCGAGCACCTCGGCGACCGTGGCGCATTCGAACGGTATGTGCCCGTTGCCGTTGGGGAAGCCGCTCGTGGCCTCGGCGATGCAGGCCATGCCGTTCGTCGTGTGATTGCGCCCGGTCAGCAGGCTGGACCGGGTCGGTGAGCACAACGCGGTCGTGTGCCAGTTGGTGTAGGTCAGCCCGGAGCGGGCCAACCGGTTGATGTTGGGCGTGTCGATGAGGCCGCCCCACGGCTGCGCTGCCGAGAACCCCACGTCGTCGAGGACGATGTAGAGGACGTTCGGCGCGCCCTTCGGGGCGACCGGTTGGCGGTACGGCTCCCAGTCCGGCTCGGAATCCCGGATGTCGACGTTGATCACACCACTGAACTGCTTGGTCATTCGCCCTCCCCGGGACGAGACTCCGCCGGAACGCGGCTTCGTCGCAGGACTGCTCCGCGCAGATCTCCCGGCGGGCACAGGCGTTGGCGCACAACCGAAGGCCGTCCGTCGCAGTCGTGCCACGTATCCGTCGACTTTAGTGGAGCGAGCGTTCGCGCCGGAGCGGAACTCCGAACCAGCCACCGGTCTCGGCCCGACGCCGACCAGAAGGTCCACTGTGGAGCGCCGGTGCTTCCGGTCAGATCTGGACGGGGAACAGCGCGAGCGTGATGATGCAGCCGACCAGGGCGATCCCGGCCAACGTGGTGAAGAACAGCTGGACGCGCCTCCCGCTGGCCTTGGTGGCCATGCCGGAGAAGAACAGGACGGTGGCGAAGACGACAGCCGTGAGCACGTAGTTGTCCGATCGCTGGTTCGCGGTGCGCGCCCGGGTGGCCAGTTTCTCCGCCCGCTCGACCAGCTGCTGCGAGCGCTGGTCGGCGGCCAGGCGGTACTGCGGCAGGTCGAACGGAGTCGCCGGGGCGTCCGGGTTCACCAGCGGATGCGTGTCGAGCCAGGCCCGCACGGCCGGCTTGAACTCCGGCCGGAAGCGTTCGAACAGGAAGCCGGAGACCGCGTTGGCGTTCGGCGTGTAGCTGCCGTGCGGCCGGACCGACGGATCGGCGACGATCTCCGCGTTCAGCGCGTTGAGCCACGCGGTGAACGACACGACGTCGATGGTGCGTTGCTGGCTGGCGAGCGTCTGCGCCCGGCTCGCCTCGGCCCGGTCCGCGCCGGCCGAGGCGTACGAGTTGGCCTGCACGCCGCTCCACTTGGCGCTCTCGAACCCGGCCCACGCGGTACCGACCGCGGCCAGCGCCATGAACAGCGCCACGACCAGATCGAACCGGGAGTGTCGGGCGTCGTCCGGCATCCGGTCGCCGCCTCACACCGCGTCGGGGGTCGGCACCGGGGCCGGCGCGGCCGGTGCGGTGGCGCGGGCGAGGATCTCCACCACCAGTATCAGCGCAAGCAGGCCGAGGCCGAAGCCGATCGCGCTGTTCACCCCGGCGCCGGTGAACACGAAACCGAGCAGTGCCAGCACGAGGGCGGCGATGTCGATGGCCACGTGGTACCGGCGCAGCACCCGCGGCACCGGTCCGAGTGGCAGGCCGGTACCGGCCAGCGCGGCACCGGTGGCGTCCAGGCCGCGGCCGGTGGCGCGCCGCAGCACGACCGCGGGCCGGGCCGGCCCGGCGAGCCAGCAGACGATCGCGAGCAGCGCGCCGAGCACCGCGATCACCCGGTACGCCTGGTGGGGGCGGCCGAGCACCTGATCGAGGATGTGCTCGACCGCGGTGGGCGAATGCACCTGCGGCGGCAGGTTGTTCAGGTAGTACGCGCGCAGCACCGCCATGGCGGCCAGCAGCAGCAGCGCGCCGACCGCGAGGAACACGCCGACCACGAGCAGCCCGCGGCGGTGCGCCGGGGCCACCGCGACGGCGATCGCGAGCAGTACCAGGCAGACCCACGGCAGCCAGGTCGCCACCGTGTTCAGCAGCGTCACGTAGGTGCGCAGCTTCGGCAGCTGCGCCGAGGAGAACAGCACGAACTCGACGTTCACCGCCGGGATCTTGCTGGCCAGCCCGAACCCCCGCGCCTCCAGCCGTTTCTTGACCGTGGCGATCAGCGCACCCAGGTCGACCGACACGGTGGTGCCCTCGCTCTTGATCGCGGTGGAGCCGTGGCCGGTCAGTACCGCGTCGAGGTTCTTGTGCGCGGCCCGGATGGCCGCGTCCCAGGCCTGGGCGAACGCGTCGCTGTGCACGATCGCGGTGATCTGCCGGGAGACGAACGACTCGGCACCGCTGACGGCCGGGCCGACCAGCGAGTTGACCGCGGGCGGCGCGCCCTGCTCGCGCAACCAGGCCGATGCCTCACGGGCGAGGCGGTCCAGGTCGACCCGCTCGGTCACCTCGGTGGTCAACCGGCGCGCGATCGCGTCCTGCACCGCGGGATCGCGGGCCAGCGGCGACATGGTGGCGACGAACCGGTCGGTGTCGAGCACCTGGTTGCGGGCGAACACCGCGAGCACCGAGACCATCGCGAGCAGCGTGGCGACGGTCATCAGCGCGACCGCGCCGACCCACCGCCCGGCCCGGGTACCGCGGCCCATCGTCCGCGCCGTACCGGTGGTCGCGTGCGGTTGCGCTCCGGCCATGTCCGCCACCCTCCCGACGCCGGGCGGCGACCGGACCCCACAGCCGCCCGAGCAGACTTGAGCGTACGGTTCCGACTTGGTTGCCCAACGTGGTTTCGGGCAATTTGCCACGTGCGGTCGACGCCGCGCCCGCCGCCGGACACGTCCGGCCCCGCGGCGTGAACCAGCGGCCGGAAGGGAACCGACCGAGCCTCGCCGGCGGCCCCTATCGGCTGGCCGCCGGCCGGATATCACCCCTGGCCACGGGTGCAGGACGTACCGTCAGGGCAATCTCGCGGGAGGGGGAATCATGGCTCGCCAGACTGGATTCGCGGCGCTGACCGGTGCGATGTTCGCCGCGACGATGCTGATCATGGTTGGCGTCTTCGAGATCATCGCCGGTATCACCGCGATCTTCCGAAACCAGTTCTTCGTCACGGTCCGTAACTACACGTTCAACCTCGACACGACCGCGTGGGGCTGGATACACCTCGCTCTCGGCGCGCTGCTGGTGATCACCGGCGTGGCGCTGATGTCCGGCCGTACCTGGGCGGCGGTGACCGGACTGGTGCTCGCGGCGCTGTCCGCGATCAACAACTTCTTCTTCCTGCCGTACTACCCGCTCTGGGCGATCGTCGTGATCGCGGTGGACGTGTTCGTCATCTGGTCGCTCGCCACCATGCTCGGCGCGACCTCGGCCGCCCGGGACGGCGAAATGCCACCGGCCGCGACCGGCCGGACGCAGTCGGGTCGCTCCGACGTCAAGACGCCCCGGCCGGCCGGAGCCGAGCAATCGACCCGGCAGGAACCCCCGGTCACCCGCGGCTGACCCCGGCGCCGCACACGCTGCAGCCGGGGGGAAGGAGACCAGCGATGGGCCGTGGCCCGATGGAGTTCGTGGTCGTCGAGTTTCCGACCACCACGATCGATCAACAGCTCGCCAGAGAACTGCGCGAGGTCGTCGCCTCGGGACTGGTCCGGGTCGTCGACGCCATGGTGATCCGCCGCGACGAGGCCGGCACCGTGACGGTGCAGGAGTTCGCCGACCTGGGGCCCGAGACGACCCGGCCGTACGCGGACGTCGTCGGCACCATCGAGGGGCTGATCGCGGACGAGGACGCCGCCGACATCGCCACCCGGGTGCAGCCCGGTACCAGCGCGCTGGTCGTGCTGCTGGAACACCTGTGGCTGTCCGGTCTCGCCGGCGCAATGGCCGCGGCCGGTGGCCGGGTCGTGTTCACCGAACGGATCCCCGCCCCGGTGGTGGACCAGGTCCTCGCCGAGCGCGCCGCGAGCTGAGAAGGGGTCGAGATGTTCATGCGTCCAGGACTGCGCCGCGGGCCCGGCCTGCTCGGTGCGGTCGCCCGTACCGCCGTCGTCGCCGGCACCGCCACCGCGGTGTCACGTGGGGTCAACCGGTCGCTGGACAACCGGGCACAGGATCGTGCCGAGGCCGCGGCCTACGAGCAGGCCGCGGCCCAGCAGCAACAGCCGGCCGCGCAGCCGGCGCAGCAACAGCCGCCGGCGCAGCAGGGTGATCTGATGGCCCAGTTGCAACGGCTCGCCGACCTGAGACAGCAGGGCCTGCTCGACGACCAGGAGTTCGCCGCCGCCAAGGCGAAACTCCTCGCGTCCTGAGCGGCGAGCCGGGTCACAGCCAGTCCTTGTGCTTGAAGGTGGCGTAGAGGGCGACGAAGCTGCCGACGAGGATCGCGCAGCACAGCACGAAACCCCACTCGCGGTCGATGCCCGGGTAGGGCACGTTGATGCCGAAGAAGCCGGTCACCACGGCGGGGACGGCGATCAGCGCGGCCCAGCCGCTGACCCTCTTGCTGATCACCGTCATCCGGCTGTCGTGCAGGGACATGGTGGTCTGAGCGATCGAGGCGGTCAGCTCGCGCAGGCTGTCGGTCCAGTCCGACATCCGCCGCACCCGTTGGTGCACGCTGTGCAGGTACGGCTCCATCGCCACGTCGAAGAGCGGCCGGGCCTCGCCGCCCAGCCCGTCCAGCGCCTCGTCGAACGGGAAGATCGCCCGGCGCAGCGACGCCAGGCAGCGCCGCAGTGCCAGCGACTGCCGCTGTACCTCGTCGGACGTGCTGCGCTCGAAGATCTGGTCGGCCAGATCGTCCAGCGCCTCGTCCAGCGCCCGGACCGCGTCCTCGGTGGTGCGCGACATGACCTCCAGCAGCCCGTACAGCAGGAAGCCCGCGCCGTGGCCCGCGAGTGCCGGCTCCTGGTCCCACTCGTCGCGAAGCTGCGCGGCGGTCAGGATGCCGGGCCGGCGCACGGTGACCACGGCGTTCGGGGTGAGGAAGACCGACACGACCTCGATGCCCAGCCGGCCCAGCTCCGGATCGAACCGGGCCGCCCGGGCGGACAGGAAGTCGTGCGATCCATACCGGGCGAAGGTGTGCGCCGGATGCGCCGACAGCGCGTCGCGGACCGCGACGGAGTGCAGGTCGAGCTGCGCGGCGAGAGCCCGCAGCGCCGGTTCGTCGTCCGGCGTCAGGTCGATCCACACGGTGGTACGCCGGCGGCCGATCAGTCGCGCCGCCTCGTCCACCGGCAGATCGTCGTGCAACACGCGACCGTCGCGGTACACCCGGGTGTGCGTCATGCCGCCAGCGTACGAACCGCCCGCCCGGGGCGCGGCGCTGCGCCGGCGACCAGCCCGCGCCGGCGCCTCGGTACGGGCGAACGCGCGCGATCGCGGGTTCGGGTCGGCGGCTCAGCGCGGGCGGGCGCTCGTGGGCCAGGCGAGCGGGCCGCGCCGGGTCATCCCGAGCCGGGCGGCCGGGTCGCGCCACAGCGGCGGGGGCGCCGGCGCCGCGGCGGGGGCGCCGGCGCGTACCGACGCGATGGCGGTGACGAGCGCGGCGAGTTCCTCGGCGGTCGGCTCACCGCGGACCACCCGCAGCATCGGTTCCTCCACGATGGACACTCCAGATCCGTTGGCGGGCAAGCTACAGCGGGATGTTGCCGTGCTTGCGGGGCGGGTTGGTCGCCCGCTTGCCGCGCAGCATCGCGAGGCCGCGGGAGATCGCCACCCGGGTCCGGGACGGCTGGATCACCGCGTCCACGTAGCCGCGCTCGGCCGCCTCGTACGGGTTGCACAGGGTGTCCTCGTACTCGGTGATCAGCTCGGCGCGTTTGGCGTCCGGGTCGTCGGCCGCCGCCAGCGTGCGCCGGTGCAGGATGTTCACCGCGCCCTGCGCGCCCATCACCGCGATCTGCGCGGTCGGCCAGGCGAAGTTGAGGTCGGCGCCCAGGTGCTTGGACCCCATCACGTCGTACGCCCCGCCGTACGCCTTGCGCGTGATCACGGTGATCAGCGGCACCGTGGCCTCCGCGTACGCGTAGATCAGCTTGGCGCCGCGCCGGATGATGCCGTTCCACTCCTGGTCGGTACCGGGCAGGAAGCCGGGCACGTCGACGAACGTCAGGATCGGCACGTTGAACGCGTCGCAGGTGCGTACGAACCGGGCCGCCTTCTCCGAGGCGCCGATGTCCAGGCAGCCGGCGAACTGCATCGGCTGGTTCGCGACCACGCCGACCGGGTGCCCATCGACCCGGCCGAAGCCGCACACGATGTTCTGCGCGTACAGCTCCTGCACCTCGCAGAACTCGCCGTCGTCGAGCACATGCTCGATCACCGTGTGCATGTCGTACGGCTGGTTGTCGGAGTCCGGGATCAGCGTGTCCAGCTCGGCGTCGGCCTCGGTGGGCTCGTCGACGACGTCGGAATACGCCCGCGTTCCGACCGCCTCCGTGGAGGAGATCGCGTCGACCGGCGGCTCGTCCAGGTTGTTGCCCGGCAGGTACGACAGCAGCTGCTTGACGTAGTCGATCGCGTCCTGCTCGTCCGACGCCAGGTAGTGCGCGTTGCCCGACCTCGTGTTGTGCGTGCGCGCCCCGCCCAGCTCCTCGAACCCGATGTCCTCGCCGGTCACCGTCTTGATCACGTCCGGGCCGGTGATGAACATGTGCGAGGTCGCCTCCACCATCACGGTGAAGTCGGTGATCGCGGGGGAGTAGACGGCGCCGCCCGCGGCGGGTCCCAGGATCAGCGAGATCTGCGGTACCACCCCGGACGCCTGCACGTTGCGCCGGAAGATCTCCGCGAACAGGCCGAGCGCGACCACGCCCTCCTGGATCCGGGCGCCGCCGCCGTCGTTGATGCCGACGACCGGACACCCGGTCTTCATCGCCAGGTCCATCACCTTGCAGATCTTCTCGCCGTACACCTCGCCGAGGGAGCCGCCGAACACGGTGAAGTCCTGGCTGAACACCGCGACCGGGCGGCCGTCGACCGTACCGTAGCCGGTGACGACACCGTCCCCGTACGGCCGGTTCGCGGCGATGCCGAAGTTGACCGAACGGTGCCGCGCCAGCTCGTCCAGTTCGGTGAACGAGCCCGGGTCCAG
Organism: Actinocatenispora sera; assembly: GCF_018324685.1. Lineage (NCBI taxonomy): Bacteria > Bacillati > Actinomycetota > Actinomycetes > Micromonosporales > Micromonosporaceae > Actinocatenispora > Actinocatenispora sera. Next base: position 2,540,135 of record NZ_AP023354.1, read on the forward strand.
CAGCATGTCGATCCGCTCCCGGGCGGTCTTCTTGCCCTTCGCGTGCTGCTTCTCCACCGCTCGCGCCGAACCCGCGTGCACCGCCTCCTCGGTACGGCGGGCCAGGTCGGCGAGCTTGCCCGCCGTGGTGTGGATGTCCGGCCCCGGTTCGTTCACGTCTGCACTCACATCTGCGAGCCTAAGCGGGGGACCGGAAGGGCAGTAGAGGGGCCGCTCACAGCAGCGGGGTGAATTGCCCGGGGAAAAAAGGTGGAGCGTCCGAATCCGGTGCGCCCCTCGTCCCACTCTCATTTTATACACGATCGAAGCCGCTCATGAGGAGGCGATTTCTCCGTCATAATCGGCCGCCACGTGCTGCAACACACTGAGGAGCGGGCGGAATTGGCTTACGTGTCGAGCCTTCACGACATCGACCGGACGCACCTGACGGTCGCCGGCGGCAAGGGTGCCAACCTGGGGGAACTGACCCGGATCGACGGGGTACGCGTACCGGACGGATTCTGCGTGACGACCGACGCCTTCGACCGGGTGCTGTCGGCGGACCCGTCGGTCGAGGCCCGCATCAAGCGGTTGGTCGGGCTGGAACCGGACGACCGGGACGGCGTTCGCGCGCTCAGCGCGGAGATCCGGCAAGCGGTGGAACGACTCGGCGTCCCGGCCGAGCTGGCGGGCGCGATCGACGCGCAGCTCGACCGGCTCGGCGCGCGGGGGAGCTATGCCGTACGGTCCAGCGCGACCGCGGAGGACCTGCCGACCGCGTCGTTCGCCGGCCAGCAGGACAGCTACCTCAACGTGCCCGGCCCGGACGTGTGCCGGCACGTCGCCCGGTGCTGGGCGTCGCTGTTCACCGAGCGGGCGGTGACCTACCGGCTACGAAACGGCTTCGGGCACCGTGCGGTACGGATGGCGGTCGTCGTGCAGCGGATGGTCGTCCCGGCGGCGGCCGGGGTGCTGTTCACGGCCGACCCGGTCACCGGCAACCGGAAGGTGACCGCCATCGAGGCCGTCCTCGGGCTCGGTGAGGAGCTGGTGTCCGGTCAGGCGAACGCGGACTCCTACACGGTCCGCGACGGTTCGGTGCTCGACCGGACCGTGGCGGTGAAGCGGCACGCGCTGCACGCCGCCGCGGCCGGCGGCACCGAGCAGCGGCCGGTCGAGCCGAGCCGGCAGCGCAAGCCGGTGCTGACCGACGAGCAGATCCTGCGCCTGGCGGAACTGGGGCGCCGGATCGAAGCGCACTTCGGGCGGCCGCAGGACATCGAATGGTGCCTGACCGACGATCCCGACTCGGCCGGGGGTGACTTCCGGATCGTGCAGAGCCGGCCCATCACCACCCTGTACCCCGTGCCCGCGGTGGCCGACGACGGTGAGTACCACGTCTTCCTGTCCGTCGGCCACCAGCAGATGATGACCGACGCCTGGAAGCCGCTGGGCATCTCGATGTGGCAGCTGACGGCGGCCGGGCCGATGCACGAGGCCGGCGGCCGGCTGTTCGTCGACGCCACGAAGCTGCTCGCGGCGCCGCCCGGTGGCTGGCTGGCGATGGTGAGCCGGAACGACCCGCTGACCGGCGCCGCGCTGCGGACGATCCTGGACCGCGGCGACCTCGCCGCACCGCTCCCCGCCGGGCCGCCGAGCCAGGGCGCGAAGCCCGGCGCCGCACCGCAACCGGCCGTCGAGCCGGGTACCACGGCGCGGCGGGAGGACGGGGCACAGCCCGGGGCCGCGGCCGCGCGGGGCACGGCGGCGCCGGTACCGGCCGGGCCGGAGCCGCTGCCCACCGACCCGGCGATCGTGGCTGAGCTCGTCGCCCGCAGCGAAGAGTCGATCGAGGCGTTGCAGCGCGACATCGGCGCCCAGCGCGGGGCGGCGCTGTTCGACTTCATCCGGGCGGACCTGACGAACGGGCTGAAGCAGACGCTGTTCGGCCCGCGCAGCCATCAGGTGATCATGGCCGGGATGGACGCCGCCTGGTGGCTCAACGACCACCTGGCCGAATGGCTCGGCGTCACGAACGCGGCGGACACGCTCAGCCAGTCGGCACCCCACAACGTGACCGCCGAGATGGGGCTGGCGCTGCTCAACGTCGCCGACGCGGTCCGCGGCCACCCGGAGGTGGTGGCGTTCCTGGAAGAGGTCGAGAACGACGACTTCGTGGCGGAACTGGTGAACCTGCCCGGCGGCCGCGAGGCGCGCAACGAGATCCGCCGTTTCCTCAACTGGTACGGGATGCGCTGCCCCGGCGAAATCGACATCACCCGGCCGCGCTGGATCGAACGGCCCAGCATGCTGCTGGCCGCGATCCTCGGCAACGTCAAGCGTTTCCAGTGGGGCGCCGGCGAGCAACGGTTCGAGCAGGGGGAGCGGGAGGCCAGGGAGTTCGAGCGGGACGTACTGGCGCGGCTGCGCGCGCTGCCGGACGGCGCCGAGAAGGCCGCCGAGACCAAACGGATGATCGACCGGGTGCGCACCTTCGCCGGTTACCGGGAGTACCCCAAGTACGCGATGGTCAGCCGGTACCTGCTGTACAAGCAGGCCATGATGCGCGAGGCCCAGTACCTGGTCGAGGCCGACGTACTGGACGAGGCCACCGACGTCCACTTCCTCACCGTGGCCGAGTTCCAGGACGCCGTCCGCATCCGGTGGGTCGATCCCGAACTGATCCGGCAACGCAAGGCGGACTTCGTCGCGTACCAGGCGCTCACGCCGCCGCGCGTGCTCACCTCCGACGGCGAGGCCGTCACCGGGACCTACCAGCGCGACGACCTGCCGGCCGGCGCGCTCGCCGGGATCGCGGTCTCCACCGGCACCGTCGAGGGGCGGGCCCGGGTGGTGCTCGACATGGCGCAGGCCGACCTCGACCCCGGCGACATCCTCGTCACCACGTTCACCGACCCCAGCTGGGTTCCGGTGTTCGTCGGGAGCGGCGGCCTGGTGACCGAGGTCGGTGGCCTGATGACGCACGGCGCCGTGATCGCCCGCGAGTACGGCCTGCCGGCGGTCGTCGGGGTGCAGAACGCGACCCGCCTGATCCGCGACGGCCAGCGAATCCGGGTCCACGGCACCGACGGCTACGTCGAACTGCTCGACTGACACCGGCGATCCGGGCATGCGTCGGCGGCGACTCGCCCGGCGCGGGCCCGATCGGTGGCGAATCCCGCGCAGGTCGAGTGGCGGCGCGGCTCGCGTGCCGGTCGGGTGCCGGCACGGGTCGCGCGCAGGTCAGTGAGTGCCGGCGGGGGCGGCGCGCGGATCGAGCGGCGGGCGGCGCGGATCGAGCGGCGGATGGCGGCCGGGCGGCTCGAACCAGCTGGGTACGCTGGCCTGATTCGGACCGGAAGGTGGCGAGGTGGCCGGTAAGACGGGTGGCGCACGGCGGCGGTTCGGCTGGGTGATGCTCATCGGCCTGTCCGGAATCGCCGCGGCGTTGCTCGTGATTCACCTGCGGTGGCCGGCCCGGGTCGATGCGATCACGCTGGTGCTGCTGGTTCTCGTCGCGCTGCCCGGGCTCGGCCTGGTGCTCGACTCGGCCGAGCTGCCCGGCGGCGTGAAGGTCCAGTTCCGCCGGCTGGAGCAACGCGTCGAACGCAACGAGCTCACCGCCGAGGCCGCGATCGGTGCCGCCACCGCCCATGCGACCCGGTCGGTCCGCCACCACGCGCCGGGAGCGCCCGCCCCGTTCGCGCCGGTCGCGGTCGACGGGCTCGGCGGCGCGGTCGCGGCCGACGGCACCGCCGGGCTCGCCGGCACCGTCGGACTCGCCGGGGCCGGCGGAGCCGCCGGGGTGCCCGGTCACGCCTTCTGCGTCGGCTGCGGTCGCCGGTTGACCGGCCGGTTCTGCGGCGACTGCGGTACCGACAGCCGCCCGTCGGCGCTCCCGAACGAGTCCGGCGTCCCCGCGGCGTCCGAAGCGACACCGATCGCCGAGCGCCCACGCACCCGGCCGGACATCGGCGACCCGACGACGACCTGGCCATCGCACGGGCCGTGGGGTGCGGCGACCCCGGAACCGCCGTTGCCGTGGGGCTCCGAGACGATCGGGTCGGCGCCCACCAGCGGACCGGCGGCCGACGCCGGCACCGGGGGCCCCCGCCAATCCAGCTGGTACCCGGACCTCGCCGCTGCCGCCGGCGACCAGACGTCGGCCGACGGGAACGACGCCGTCGAAGCCGACGAGGAGGTCGACGACCGTACCGAACTCGTCGAGTCCGGCGAGGGCGAGCCCGGTACCGACGGTGCCGTCCCGGTGTCGCCGTCTCCCGATCCGGTCGACCAGCCGAGACGTCGGGTGCCGCCGGGGCCAGTGACCCCAGGGCCGGCCGCGTCCGGACCGGCGATGCCACGGCCAACGGTGTCCGGGCCGGCCGTGGCGGGGTCGTGGCCGGCGTCGCCGGTCGCCGCCCTCGTCGCCGAGTACGACCGGATCCGCCGTGACCGGCCGAGCGGGCCGCGCCGTACGTCGATGCTGACCGAGCTGTGCGGCCGGCTGATCGTCGAAACCGCAGCCGACCCGTCCTTCGACCCGGCGGCCGCGATGGGGTCGGCGGATCCGGGCTGGCGGCTCGCCGGCTACGCCGCGGTGTACGGCAGGCCGGACGCCGAGCTGCTCGGCCCGGTGATCGCCGCGCTGACGGCCGAGTCGGTGGCATTCAACCGGTACTGGGCGGTTCGGGCGGCCGGCAAGGTGCTCGACCGGTGGGAGCCGTTCTCGCCCGTCCCGCCGCACCTGCTGGGACGGCTGACCGACCTGCGGCGCCGGCTGGACCTCGACAGCGACGAGTGGTTCGAGCTCGACGCGATCCTGGCCGGGCTGCAGCACCCGGCGGTACCGCCGTACGGCAGCTGAGACGGGCGGCTGGCGGGAGCGAGCCGTACGGCGGGTCGTAGCCTGGGCGGATGAGTTCGCCGTACTCGGATCTGGGCCGGCCGCCGCTGTCGGCGGCGTCGCTGGCGCGGGCGCTGGTGCGCCCCGGCGAGCTGTGGACCGAGGTACGGGTGGTCTCCAGCACCGGCTCGACCAACACCGATGTGGCCGCCGCCGCGGCCGACGGTGCCGCCGAGGGGCTGGTCCTGCTCGCCGAGCAGCAGGTCGCCGGGAAGGGCCGGCTGGGGCGTACCTGGATCTCGCCGCCGCGGGCCGGGCTGCACGTCAGCGTGCTGCTGCGGCCCGGCCGTACCGATCCGGACGGCCACCGCCCGGTGCCCCCGGCCCGGTACGGGTGGCTCACCCTGCTCGCCGCGGTCGCGCTGCGCGACGCGGTGCACCGGCTGGCCGAGGTGTCCGCCGCGGTGAAGTGGCCGAACGACCTGCTCGTCGGGCCGGCCGGGGAGCCGGCGACGGGCAAGTGCGCCGGCATCCTGGCCGAGATGGTGCCCGACCCCGACGGCGCCGGCCCCGCGGTGGTGCTCGGCATCGGGCTGAACGTGACGCTGCGCGCGGACGAGCTGCCCCGCGCCGACGCGACGTCGCTCGCCCTCGCCGGCGGTACCTGTGCCGACCGGGATCCGCTGCTGCGGGCGCTGCTGCGCGGCCTGGCCGACTGGTACGGGCGGTACCGGGGGGCCGGCGGTGATCCGGTCGGCAGCGGCCTCGCCGCCGCGTACCGGCGGGTCAGCGGCACGCTCGGCAGCGAGGTACGGGTCGAGCTGCCGGACGGCGGCACGCTGGTCGGCCGGGCCATCGACGTCGACGACGACGGCCGGCTGGTCGTCACCCCGGCGGACGGTCGCCCGGTCCCGCTCGCCGCCGGCGACGTCACCCACGTCCGCCCCGCCTGCTGAGCACCCGCCCCCGGCGAGCTGTCGCCCGCCACGCTGTCGTCCCCGGTGAGCTGTCGCCGGACGGGCTTTCGCCCGGCCCCGGAAGCCTGCGACCGACTCCGAAGGTGTCCGCCGCGTCGCCAGCGCGCGGCGGCCGGCTCCGGGATGCCGCCCCACCCGGACGTGTTGCTGCCCCGCCTGGGGCGCCGCCAATTGCCGCATTCGGCCGCGCTGCCAGTGGTCATGGCTCAGGCTGGAAGCAACCTGTCGTGGCGCGGCCCCGGCAGGGTCGCGGGGGCGAGGAGGAGTGATGTCCCACCGGCAATACGCCTTCCTGGTCGGGTTGTTGATCGCCTGGCTGTGGGCGAGTGTCGGCTTCCTCGTCGCGGTCGGCGGGGTTGCTGCCGGGCTTGTCGGCTACGTGATCGTGCGGGTGCTGGAGGGCGACGTCAGCCTGGGTGACCTGACCGACCGGTTCGGCTCGTCGAAACGACCGCGCTGACGGCAGGCGGGGTCCGGCAGATACGAGGAAGGGGACCGTGATGACGAGCAGTTCGTCTGCCGCGGTGGAGCGGGACGGTACCGAAGGTGCCGGTTCGGGTGGTGCACGCCCTACCGGGCCAGGTGGGCCGCGCAGCCACGCCGCGCTGACAACCGAGCACGGCCAGACCCGCATCGCGGACGCGGTGGTGGGCAAGATCGCCGGCCTGGCCGCGCGGGAGATCCCCGGCGTCTACTCGATGGGCACCGGGTTCGCCCGCCGGATGGGGCAGCTGCGCTCGCTGGTACCGGGCAGTACCGAGACCGACGCCGCGGCGCAGGGCGTGTCCGTGGAGGTCGGCGAGCGGGAGACCGCGGTCGACCTGGACGTGGTCACCTGGTACGGGCAGAGCATCGTCGAGGTGACCGAGGCGGTGCGCAGCAACGTGATCGAACGGGTCGAGGGGATGACCGGGCTGCGGGTGGTCGAGGTGAACATCAACGTCGACGACATCTACGTCGAGGGCCAGGACGACAACGAGCCCAGCCAGTCGCGGGTGCAGTGAGGTGCGCGGTTCGGACCGGGCCGGGCTGGCCCGCGCCGTCGCCGCCGCGGCCGGATCGACGCCGGGGGTGGCCCGGTTGGTCGCCGGCGGGCTGATCCCGGCGGTCACGCACGTGCCCGGTGGGACCGTGACCGGGGTCCGCCTGGGCACCACCGCGGTGTCGGTGCACGTCGCGATCGACCGGTTCCCGCTGGAGCCGGTGATCACCGGAGTGGTGCAGGCGGTCGGCGCGGTACTGTCCGGCGCCCACGACGAGCGTCGGGTCGAGGTCGTCGTCGAGGACGTGGAGGACAGCGCGCTGCGCTCCGGCCCGTTCGCCACCGGGGCGTCGTGATGCGGCTGGTCAACCGGCTGCTGGCGGTGGTGCTGGGCCTGGCCCTGCTGGCCGGCGGCCTGCTGCTCGCCGCCGAGGCGGTACTGGCCGCGGCCGGCCGCCGGCCGTGGCTGGTCCGGTTCGACACCTGGCTGGGCCCGCTGCAACGCGCCACCCTGGGCGACCCGATCGTGCGGAGCATCGCTCTGGCCGTCGCCGCGCTCGGCCTGCTGCTGTTGATCCTGCAGGTACGGCCGTGGGCGCCGCGGCTGCTCGCGATCCGGCGCCGCACCGGGGTGGAACCGGTGCACTGGTCGGTGTACCGACGGTCGGTGGAACGCGAGCTGTGCGCCGCGGTCGACACCGTCGCCGGGGTCACCGAGACCACCGCACGGTTGCGCGGCAAGCGATCCCGGTGGCGGCTGACGGTCAGCCCGCGCGGCCGCGCCGACTCGCGGACGCAGGTACGCGAGGTGGTGGCCGGCCAGCTGGACCGGATCGCCGCACCGCTGCCGGTCAAGCTGCGGGTGTCGATGCGCCGGCCCCGGCGGGTGGCCTGATGGACCGCGGCAACCGGATCCTGTTCACGATCGTCGGCGCGGTCCTGCTGATCGCCGGGCTCGCCGTCGGGTTCGCCGGGTTCGGGTTGATCCCGCCTGTCGACTCGTCGACCCGGCTGCTGCCGGACTCGGTACGGGGCCGCTGGCACGACTGGGGCGTCGGGGCGTGGATCGTCGCGGCGGCGGTCGGCGTGCTGCTCGCCGTGCTGGGCGTGCTGCTGGTCCGCGGGCAGTTCCGTTCCGGGCGGGGCCGACCGATGCCCGACCTGCTGCTCACCGACCCGGCGCTGACACCGCCGAGCCGCGGCGTCCGTCCGGCCAATCCCGTGGCTGCTCCTGCCGAGGATGACGGTGCCGGCGCGGGCGCCGTGGCGGCCGGGGGCGACGACGAACGGGGCACCGGGCCGGGGCGTACCCGGGTACGCACGGCTGCGCTGGTGCACGGGTTCGAGCGGGACCTGGCCCGCCATCCGAAGGTACGAAGGGTCAACGTGCTGCTCGCCGGCGACGCCGGCGCTCCCCGCGTGTACGCCCGGTTGGAGCTGCGCTCCGGTGTCGACGTGTCGCACGTGCAGGCGTACCTGTCCGAGAGCCTGGCCCGGTTCACCGCAACGACCGGACTGGCGCCGACCGACGTCGACGTCGTCGTGCAGCTCACCGACCGCGACCAGCTCCGCGTGCACTGACGGGGTCACGCCGGCGGGGCGGTACTGGCGCGAGTCGACTAGATTGCCGGGGAATCGGTCGATGTTGCAGGAGGTCGTCGTGGGTTTCCCGGAGAGCTTGCTCGTCACCGAGGAGCAGGTGGTGCTGAGCCTGCACCCGCACTGGAAGCGGCTGGTCGGCGCCGTCCTGTTCACGCTGCTGGTGGTGGCCGCGGCGATCGCCGGCCTGGTCTACACGCCGTGGCGGATCGTGCAGTACGTCATCCTCGGCGTCGCGGTGGTGCTGCTGATCGTCTACCCGCTGCGGCGGCTCATCGGCTGGGCCACCACGCACTACGTGTTCACCACGCACCGGATCCTGCTGCGTTCCGGGGTGATCTCCCGGTCCGGCCGGGACATCCCGCTGGACCGGATCAACGACGTGTCGTTCCAGCACAACATCTTCGAGCGGATGCTCGGCTGCGGCACCCTGGTGATCGAGTCGGCCGGTGAGCACGGGCAGATCGTGCTGAAGGACGTCCCGCACGTCGAGCGCACCCACGGCACGCTCTACCAGCTGGTCGAGCAGGACGACGGCCGTCCGGACGCCTGACCCCGGTACCGGTCCCCGGCGTTGATCATGAGGTGGTGGGCGCGAGCAAGCGCTTGCCGTCGATACCGCACCTTGATCAACTTTGCGCGGGACCCTGATCAGCGGGACTGGCGGGCGATCAGGTCGATCAGGGCCGCATGCGTGTCGGCGTCCGTGGCGGCGACCAGACCGCCGATCCCGCTGCCGAGCGGTGCCCCGTCCAGCCCGGTGACCACGCAGCCGGCCGCCCGGCAGACCGCCACCCCGGCGGCGCCGTGCACACCCAGCGCCAGCGGCCCGTCCGTGACGTACGCGGCGCGCCGCCCGGCGGCCACCCAGGTCAGCGGCAGGCTGGTGGACAGCACCCGCGGGCGGAACCGGTCGGTGAAGCCCGGATCGGCGAGCAGCCGGACGGCGCGAAATCGTTCCCCGTTCGGGAACGGCGGGTCCAGGTTGACGTCCACCAGTCCCGACGCGCCGGACGGGACGAGCGGCTCGTCGCCGCCGGCCCGGCGCACTGCGGCCCGGCTGCCGTCGGTCCAGAACACCTCGTCGGCGAACGGGTCGGCCACCGCCGCGACGGTCCGGCCCGCCGCCTGCAACGCGACGTTCACCGCGACGAGCATCGTCCGGGCGGCGTAGTTGAGCGTGCCGCACAACGGATCCACCAGCCAGCGGCGGTCGGCGTCGGCCGGGCCGCTCTCGCCGTACTCCTCACCGAGCACCGCGTCCGCCGGCCGGGCGGATCGCAGTACGGCGAGGATCGCCCGTTCGGCCTCGAGGTCGGCAACCGTCGCGAAGTCACCGCCGCCCTTGTCCTGCCGGGCCAGCGACGTCCCGTACCGCTCGCGGACCACGGCCGCGCCAGCCCGAACCGCCGCCACCGCCAGCTCCGCGTCCCCGATCGCCATCCGCTCACCCTATGCGCGCCGTCGCCCGAGTCGATCAAGGACCTCGCGCCGTCGAGGGGCTTCCGCGCCGTCGATCAAGGACTCGGGCCGTCGATCAAAGCGGACTCGTGCGCGCTGCCCGCGCCGGTGCAGGACTCGTTGCCCACCTGCCGCGTCGATCCCGGACCCGGGGTCAGGTCGGGCGGCGGGCGAACCAGCCGCGGAAGCGCAGCTGCAGCACGGGCACGTCGCCGTCGGCACCGCGGCGGGACAGGGAGCCGGCGAGCTGGACGGTACCCAGGCCGGGGCGGGTCGCCGACGGCGCGCGGTCCAGCACGTGCAGCTCACCGGTGAGCGTGTCGCCGGCGCGTACCGGTGCCTTCCAGCGCAGCTCCTCCAACCCTGGCGAGGCCGCGGCCGCGGCGCGGGACAGTACCCGGTCGACGTAGCCGCGCATGAACAACGAGGCGGTGAACCAGCCGCTCGCGATCAGCCCGCCGTACTCGCTGTCGGCGGCGAGCTTCTCGTCCACGTGGTACCACTGCGGGTCGAAGCGCTGCGCGAACGCCAGCATCTCGGCGCCGTCGACGACGGTCTCGCCGAGGTCGAAGCTGCGGCCCGGAACGAGGTCCTCGTAGAACCACTGCGGCACCTCGCCGGTGCCGGAACGCGGTGCGGCCACTGCTACTCCGAACGGTTGCGACTCGGGCGACGGGCGATCGCTACTCGGGCCGGTCGCCGTGGTCTCCGTCGGCGGGCTCGGGCAGGCCGGTCGTCGGATCGACGACCGGATCCTCCGCGGGCAGGAACACCCACCTGCGGTAGGCGAAGAACCGGAACAGCGTACCGAGCGCCGTACCGACGATCGAACCGGAGATGTTGTTCGCCAGCGTGGTCTGGAACACCGCCGGCCACTGCCCGCCGAGGATGTAGTAGCTGAATCCCAGGCACAGCAGGGAGATCAGCAGCCCGACCGCGTTCATCACGAAGTAGAGGAAGTACTCCCGGGCCAGGTTGGTGTGCGGCCGGTTGCGCCACGTCCAGTACCGGTTGCCGACGAACGCGAGGGTGGCCGCCACGGTCACCGAGATCGTCTTGGAAGTCAGCGGGCCGAGCCCGAGCAGCGACTCGCACACGTTGTAGATGCCGATGTCGACGAAGAAGTTGACCCCGCCGACGATGCCGAACTTGGCGACCTCGTGGATCAGCTGGCGGAAGCGGGCATACAGGCCGCGCAGCCCGCCGGCGCCGGGGGCTGCGGCCGCGCCCTCCGCTCGCGACTCCGCCACGCGGCCGAGAGTACCGACCGGCCCCGGCCGCCCCGCCGCGAGCACGCAAATCGGGCCCGGCCGCCGCGGGGCCGTTCACCCGGCTGGCCGACCGACCAGGAGATATCGCCCTCGATGCCGGGATCGCAGCCGTCGGCGACCACCGCATCCGGCGCCGGTCAGCCGGCGGGGCCGGCGATGGCGAGGGCGCCCACGGAGTACTTGTCCTGGCCGCCGGTGCTGAAGGTCAGCTGGCCGTCGGCGGACACCGACGCGGAGCGGGCGGTGACGTCGGTACCGAGCAGGTTCCAGTTCGGGTCCGCGGCCGACTCCGGTGCGCTGGCGGAGGCGCTGTGGCCGACGTCCGCGACGGTGGTGGAGCCGAACCGCAGGGTGTCGTCGCCGAGCCGGCCGTCCTCGCGCCGGTCGCCGTCCCACAGCGTCGCGCCGAGCCGGGCGGTACCGGCGGTGCCGACGCCGAGCCGCGCGACCAGCGGCGACCCGATCTGCTGGGCGCCGTCGAACACCGCGACGTTGCGGCTCGGCCCGCTCGGCAGGGTGACCACCACCTGCAGGCTCCAGCCGTCGAACACCCCGCCCGTTGCGGTCCCGGTGTACACGTCGTCGGTGGCGAACGCCCAGGTGCCGCCGCCACCGTTGGCGAGCAGCGAGGTGACGTTCGCGCTGTACTGCCGGCCGCCGGGGAGGGCGGTCTGGGCGCCGGTGACGCCGTGCGTGCCGCCGGACGGGTCGATCAGCCGCACGCCGGCCGGCAGCGAGCCCGTGCTGCCGCGGCCGGCCCAGGTCAGCTGCGCGTACGCGACGCGCGCGCCGGCCGGCAGGCTCACCCGGGCGCGGCTGCGGGCGCCGGAACTCGCCGCGTGCGCGCCGCCGTCGCCGTGGTACGGGACGACCGTGCACTGGTCGTTGACCGCGCACGGCTTGCGCTGCCCGAGCGGCAGCGGGATGGGCAGCAGCCCGCCGCTGGTCCCGCGGATCAGCGTGTTGCCGGCGGACACCAGCTGTGCCCGCCCGGTGGCGGCGTACGCGGTGCGCATCTGTTGCGGCGCGACCACCACCGGGAAGCTCTCCGACACCGCCTGCCCGGGTACCGCGACCCGCACCCGGACCGGCTGGAAGCCGGCCACCGAGCCGACGTCGACGTGCGGCCTGAGCGTGCTGCTGGCGCCGGTCGGCAGCAGCGCGTGGGTGCAGGTGATGGTGGCCTGGTGGCCGGTGCAGGTCCAGCCGCTGCCGGCCGCGCCGGAGCTGCCGGCGGTCATCGGGTTCGGCAGCGTGATCGTCACGGTCAGCCGGCCCGCCGCGGACGGGCTGGGCGAGGCGGACGGTGCCGGCGAGGCGCTCGCCGACGGGCTACCGCCCGGGCTGCCGTCGTACCCGCCGGCCGGCAGCTGCGCGGGCGCCACCGGGCCGAGGGCCGGCGCCTCGCTCGGTACCGGCGGGCCGGGTGCCGGATGCGGCGTGGACGGGTCGGTCGGCCGCAGGGCCGGGGCGGCGGGCGGCGGGGCCGTCGGGTCGGCGAACGGGATGAGTCCCTCGCCGTCGCCGCCACCCCCGCCGCCGGCCGGGTTGCTGATGGTGATGGGCAGCGCCGAGTCGGTGTCGCCCACCGACAGCGTGCCGGTGCTCAGCTTCGGCGGCGTCACCCGGTACGGCGGCTGGGCCGGCGCCGGCTGGCGTTTTTTCGGCGGCGCCGGAGCGTGCCCGCCGGTCGGTCCCGCGGTCGGATGCTGCGCCGGCGGCGTGGCGGCCGGGGGCGGCTGGTGTCCGGGCGGCTGCCCGCCGGGCGGGGCACCGGGCGGGGCGGCCGGCTGCGAACCGGCGGCGCGCGGCTGGTGCCGTGGCGGCGGCGCGGACGACGAGGTGAGCAGCAGCCCGACCACCAGGGCGACCGCGACCGCGGCGCCGCCGCCGATCGCGGCGTTGCGCGGGCCGATCTTCGTCCACAGGCCCTTGAACCACAGCAGCACCGCGTGCCAGGTGTGCTGGAACCACACCACCACGCCGGTACCGGCGACCGCGGCGGCCTTGGTGGCGCCGCCCAGCCCGAGGTAGGCCGACCAGGTCGTGCCGGCGATGACCGGTGCGATCAGCTCGCGCAGGCCGGAGTTGATCTCGCCGAGTTCGGTGTAGAGCAGGGTGCACTTGGCGCAGTCGGCGAGGTGCTCGTCGACCTTGTGCCGCTCCCGCCGGGACAGCCCGTCCCGTACCCGGGTGCCGAGCCGTTCGGCCGCCCACCGGCACGCCGCGTCGGTCTCCCCGGCGATGTGCTCCTGCAGGTACATCTGCTTGAGCCGTTCCCGCGCCCGGTAGGCCAGCGCGGAGACCCCGTTGGCGGTCAGCCCGAGCAGCGGCGCCACCTCGGCCGGGCTCTCGCCCTCGATCTCGGTGTGCCACAGCACGGTCTGCCAGCGCTCCGGCAGCCGGCGGAACGCCCGCGCGGCGAGGCTGCGTTCCAGCCCCTCGCTCGCGGTGTCGATGAACGGGACGCCCGTCTCGTACTGCCCGATGTCGTCGGTGACGGTCAACCGCCGGTCCCGGCGCACCTGGTCGTAGAACAGGTTGCGCAGGCTGGTCAGCAGGTAGGCGCGGAACGCCTCGGTCGGGCCGTGTCCGGCCCGCAGCGTCGAGAGCACCTTCGCGAACGCCTCGGCGACCAGGTCGTCGACCGCCGCGGAGTCGCGGACCAGCGTACGGGCGAGGCGCTTCGCGGCGTCGACGTGGCGCAGGTAGAGCAGCCCGAACGCCACCGCGTCGCCGTCTCTGGTCGCCGCGATCAGTTCGGCGTCGCTGCGTTCGACCGAGGCCGCCGCGGTCGACCCCGGATCGGGTGAGGTTGTCATGACCGGCCGTTCTCTGGGGGGGGAGCGGTGCGTTGACCGACAAAACACGCTTACCGGTTCAACGGCCCAGCGCGATCTTGGTGACGGAGCGATCGCGTACCGTCTGCGCCCTTCTGTGACGGCCGTCCCAAAATTGCTGTCGCATTCGCGTCATGAACCGGGCCCGGCGGCGTCACTTCACCGGGGCCGCGCGCGCTGCGGCGGGGGGCTGTCGTCCGGACGGTTGCCAGCAGCGCTTCGCGCGGCCACAGGTGCCGGCCGACGAGGGAGGCGGTGTGGCAGGCAGCCACCGCAGGTTGACCAGCGTGCCCGGGGTGCCGGGCAGTTGGAGTTTCGGACGCAACCTGGAACAGATCCGCCAGACCTGGCGGCGCGAGTCGATCGCGTCCGGCTGGAGCCGGCCGCACGACTGGTGGGTACCGGAGGTCGACGTGCTGGCCGCGGCGCTGAGCCGGGCCAGCACCACGTTCGCGCCGGGCCTGGGGCGCCCTCCGCTCGACGCGGCCGGACGGATCGGCGCGGCGGTACCGGCGTGCGCCGGGCTCGGGCAGGCCCGCGCCGAGGCGGGTGTCGGCCTCGCCGAGGCGCTCGACGACCTGGCCGCGCTGTACCGCACGCTGCCGGTCGGCGCGCCACCGCTGCCGGCGGTACGGGCGTTCGTGGAGTCCTGGGCGGACGTCTGGTTGCGGGTGGTGGCCGACGCCGGCTGCGTCGACCCGCTCACCGAGCTGGCCAGCCGCGGCTACCTGCGGGCCCGGCTCACCGAGCTGTACCGCGCCGCCGAGCAGACCGCCGAGCGGGTACCTGACCGGTACCGGCTGGTGGTCGTGACGCTGGAGGCGGCGGACCAGCCGGAGGGGCGGCCCGGTTGGCGCCTGCTGCTGCGCCGGGTGGCGGTCGCCGAGGCGCTGCGGGAGGCGTTCCCGGGCGGCGAGACGCTCGCCGCCGTCGCGCCGGACCGGGCGGTCGCGATCGTCGACCGGCGGCTGCCCGACCCGGTGAACCGGCTGCGCGAGGTGCTGGCCGGCCGGCCCGGCGTCGCCCCGGCCCGGGTGACCACGGCCGCGCTGCCCGAGCGGGTGGTGGGCCTCGCCGAGTTGCTCGCCGAACTCGGCGAATGACGTTGCCCGCCCAACCCACCCGGAACCGATCCGATCTGGGCAAACGCCGGATGCTCGGGGTGATCGGTCCCAGCGCCGGTGCCGACGTTCGTCGGACCCGGGCGCAGGGCATCGCCCCCCTTGCGGACTGGCGGCAGTCCCCGGCGCGAGCCGTTCCGTACCTCGGGGCGGAGCCGGGGACATACCCGGCAGCGGGCGGAGCCGCCGAGCGGTCGGTACGGCGCGGCCCATAGGCTGGGGCGCGATGGACACGCGCACCAACCTCCCCGTGGTCGGCATGGTCGGGGCCGGGCAGCTCGCCCGGATGACCCACCAGGCCGCGATCCCCCTCGGCCAGTCCCTGCGGATCCTCGCGGCCAACGCCGACGACGGCGCCGCGCTCGTCGCCAGCGACGTCCTGATCGGGTCGCACACCGATTTGGCCGCGCTGCGCGAGCTGGCCGCCGGCGCCGACGTGGTCACGTTCGATCACGAGCACGTGCCGGCCGAGCACATCCGCACCCTGCTCGCCGAGGGGCACAAGGTGTTTCCCGGCCCGGATGCGCTGATCTGCGCGCAGGACAAGCAGGTGATGCGGGAGCGGCTGGGCAAGCTCGGCGCGCCGTGCCCGCGCTGGGCACCGGTCGACACCCCGGCCGATCTCGACGCGTTCGCCGCCGGCAGCTGGCCGGTGGTGCTCAAGGCCGCGCGCGGCGGGTACGACGGCAAGGGCGTCTGGCTGGTCGGCTCGGCCGACGAGGGGCAGCGGCTGGTCACCGAGCTGCGGACCGCCGGTACCCCGCTGATCGTCGAGGAGCGGGTCGCGCTGCGCCGGGAACTGGCCGCGGTGGTGGCCCGCTCACCGTTCGGGCAGGTCGCCGCGTACCCGGTGGTCGAGACGGTGCAGGTGGACGGGATCTGCGTGGAGGTGATCGCGCCAGCGCCGGGGCTGCCCGAGCAGCGCGCGATCGAGGCGCAGCAACTGGCCATCCGGATCGCGAACGAGCTCGACGTGGTCGGCGTGCTCGCGGTCGAGCTGTTCGAGACCGGTGCCGGGGCGGACGAGGCGGGCGGCGGGCTGGTGGTCAACGAGCTCGCGATGCGACCGCACAACTCGGCGCACTGGACCATCGAGGGCGCCCGTACCTCGCAGTTCGAGCAGCACCTGCGGGCGGTGCTGGACTACCCGCTCGGCGCCACCGGGCTGACCGCGCCGTGGGTGGTGATGGCCAACGTGCTCGGCGGCGAGCCGGGCGGGATGGGCATCGACGAGCGGCTGCACCACCTGATGGCGGAGCTGCCCGACGCGAAGGTCCACCTGTACGGCAAGCAGGTACGGCCGGGCCGCAAGATCGGCCACGTCACGGTGCTCGGTGACGACCTGGCGACGGTGCGCGACCGGGCTGCGCGCGCCGCGACCTGGCTGCGCGACGGCAGCTGAGACGATCGGCGGCCCGTCCGCCGATCCCCGATGGGCCGCGCCGGGCCGGCGGTACGGCCGAGACTCCGGCGGCGAGCGTTCGCCGGACCGACGACAGGCGAGGTACTCGTGGCGGAGCAGGCACCGACGGTCGGCGTGATCATGGGCAGCGACTCGGACTGGCCGACGATGCAGGCGGCCGGCGACGCGCTGGCCGAGTTCGACGTCGACTTCGAGGTACGGGTGGTCTCGGCGCACCGCACCCCGGCGCTGATGCTCGACTACGCCCGGCAGGCCGCCGACCGCGGCCTGCGGGTGATCATCGCCGGCGCCGGCGGCGCCGCGCACCTGCCGGGCATGGTCGCCTCGGCGACGTCGCTGCCGGTGATCGGGGTACCGGTGCCGCTCAAGCACCTGGACGGGCTGGACTCGCTGCTGTCGATCGTGCAGATGCCGGCCGGCATCCCGGTCGCGACCGTCTCGGTCGGCGGTGCCCGCAACGCCGGCCTGCTCGCCGTGCGCATGCTGGCGGCGTCCGACGCCGCGCTGCGGGACCGGATCGTGGCGTTCCAGCGTGACCTGGAGCGGATGGTCGCCGACAAGGACGCCATGCTGCAGGAGCGCCTGCGCCCCTGACCGGCGCGGATCACCAGGTGCGGGACGGGGCACGATCCGGGTCAGCCGGTGCGGGAGGGCAGCGCGGCCCGGAACGGCCGGGGGCGCCGCGGTGCCGGCCAGAGTTCGGCGAGGTCGGTCGGCCAGCTCGCGGTCCCGCGCTGGTCGCGCAGGGCCAGCGCGGTCGCGTACAGCTGGACGTCGCGCAGGTCGAGCCCGTGGCCGGCCGCGCGCAGCCGCTCCAGCACCGGTGCGACCTCCTCGGCCCACCAGCCGGCGGCCAGCGCCTCCCGGTCGGCCGGCGCGCAGCCGGCGAGGGTGCGCTCCAGCGCCCAGGACTGCGCGGAGTCGGCCAGCCGCAGCCACTCTGCCGGGCTGTCCAGCCACAGCTGGGTCCGGACCGGCTGCGGCAGCGGGACCCGGCGCAGGAACTCCAGCTCGGCCCGCTTGCTGGCCAGATCGGCCGCGCGCAGGCAGGCCATCCCGTACGCGATGGTGCAGATCCGGCGAATCCGCGCGGCGATCACCAGCCGGCCGAGCTCACGGGCCACCGAGACGCGGTGGTGCCCGTCGGCGACGAAGTACAGCTCGCCGAGCTGGATCAGCTCGACCGGCGGCGGCTCCAGGCCGGTCGACATGGCATCGGCCAGGCTCCGCCAGCGCTGCTGCAGGTGGGCGCTGACCAGCCGGAACTCCTCGTCGAAGTCGCCCGCGCGGTCCACCGTGCCGACCACCTGGGTCAGCGGTACGTCGCCGACGCGGTCGTCCATCACGCCGTCGGCGCCCAGCGCGTCCAGCGCGTCGTCCAGCCGCATCAGCCCGGCCCGGGCCCGCCCAAACACCCGCATGCAACCACCAACTCGGTCACACTGGTGTCCATTCCGGCAGGCCGGGCCGGAGCGGGAAACAGTGACGACCCTCACGAGTGCCCAGCGGCAGCCGCGAACGTCAGCCGCGGGACCATTCGATGGCGGGGCAGGTGTCCATGACGACGGACAGGCCGGCCGCGGCCGCGCGGTCGGCGGCCGCCTCGTCGATCACACCGAGCTGCAGCCAGACCGCCCGGGCGCCGGCGGCGATCGCCTCGTCCACGTGCGCGCCGGCCACCTCGGAACGGCGGAAGATGTCGACCACGTCGATCGGCTCGTCGATCTCGGCGAGCGAGGCGACGCCGGGGCAGCCGAGCACCGACTCGCCGCGCGGGTTCACGGCGATGACGTGCTTGCCGCGGTCGAGCAGCACCTGCGCGATCCGGTACGCGGTGCGGGCCGGGTTGTCGGTGAGCCCGACCACCGCCCAGGTGTTCAGCTCGAGCACCCGGGCGATGGTGGCGCGGTCCTGGTACGGCGAGGTCACAGGATCGGCCGGCCCATTCCGCGGTAGTCCCAGCCGGCCGCGATCCACGACACGTGGTCGAGGCAGTTCATCCCGTCGATGATCCGGCGCGCGCTGGCGAGCTCGCCGATCGCGTTCGGGTCGGCCCGGCGGAACTCGTCCCAGGCGGTGACCACGCAGGTCAGGTCGGCGCCGGTGACGGCCTCGGCGAGCGAGGCGACGTACTCGACGTCGGGCAGCTCGCGGCGGGCGTTCTTGGTCGCCTCGGGGTCGTAGATGACGATGTCCGCGTTGGCCTTGGCCAGCGCCTTGGCCACCGCGAGGCCGGGCGAGTTGCGCACGTCGTCGGTGTTGGGCTTGAAGGCCGCGCCGAGCACCGCGATCCGGACGCCGGCCAGGTCGGGGCCGGCCGGGCCGAGCGGCCGGTCGAGCAGGTCCGCGGCGAGCGCCAGGACGCGGTTGCGGCGGCGCTGGTTGACCAGGTCGACCTCGTGCAGGAACCGCAGCGCCTCGCCGGCGCCGATCTCCTGCGCGCGGGCCTGGAAGGCGCGGATGTCCTTGGGCAGGCAGCCGCCGCCGAAGCCGATCCCGGCGCGGAGGAACTTGTTGCCGATCCGGGAGTCGTACCCGATCGACTTGGCCAGCAGGGTCACGTCGGCGCCGGCCGCCTCGCACACCTCGGCCATCGCGTTGATGAACGAGATCTTGGTGGCGAGGAACGCGTTCGCGGCGACCTTGACCAGCTCGGCGGTGGCGTAGTCGGTGACCACGACCGGTACCTCGCGGTCCTCGGTGGCGGCCAGCTCGAACAGCGCCTTGTGCGACGCGTACAGCATCTGGCGGGCCCAGTCGGACTTGACACCGAACACGACCCGGTTGGGGCGCAGCACGTCCTCGCAGGCGAACCCCTCGCGCAAAAACTCGGGGCTCCAGGCGATCTGCACGTCGACCCCGTCCGGGGCGTGCTTGCAGGCCAGCTCCTCCACCCAGTTCGCGGTACCGACCGGGACGGTCGACTTCCCGACGATCAGGGTGCGGCGGGTCAGGTGCGGCGCGAGCGTGGTGACCACCGACTCCACGTACGACAGGTCGGCGGCCTCGCCGTCGGCCCGCTGCGGCGTGTCGACGCAGATGAAGTGCACGTCACCGAACTCGGCCGCCTCCGCGTACGAGGTGGTGAACTTGAGCCGGCCGCTCTCCAGGTTGTGTTTGAGCAGCTCGTCGAGGCCGGGCTCGTGGATCGGGTTCTCCCCGGCGGACAGCTTGGCGATCTTCGCCTCGTCGATGTCCACGCCGAGCACCTCGTAGCCCAGCTCGGCGAAGCACGCCGCGTAGGTCGAGCCGAGGTAGCCGCAGCCCAGGAACGTCAACCGCGGTCGCGGCGCGCCGGACGGCGGGGTGCTCGTGGCTTGCGGCTGCACGGGTGACGTGCTGGGGTACTGGACGGTCACGTTGTCTCCGCTCCGCGAGGGCGCTCCGACGCCGGGTCATCGTGGCAGATCGTTGCTGATTTTCGGATATATCCTGGCCGTTTCGGCCCGCTTCGCGCTGCCTCGGCGAGGATAGCGCTCCGGGCTCGGAGCTGGCCGACGGCAGATGCTACTCGTCGGTATCCTCACAGGGGTCAATGTGGATGCGGTGGCCTGCGATCGCCTTGGGCCAGTCGGGAGCGAGTCATGAGCCTGAACAATCCGGATTTCGCGGTGTACGAGCTGCCCGAGGAGCACCAGACGATCCGCGAGGCGGTGCGTGCCGTCTGTGACGGCAAGGTCGCTCCGCACGCCGCCGAGGTCGACGAGAAGTCCGTCTTTCCGCAAGAAGCGTACGACGCGCTGCGGGCCAGCGACTTCCACGCACCGCACATTCCCACCGAATACGGAGGGGCCGGCGCTGACGCGCTCGCGACCGCGATCGTGATCGAGGAGGTGGCCCGCGCCTGCGCGTCCTCCTCGCTGATCCCGGCGGTGAACAAACTCGGCACCATGCCGCTGCTGCTGGCCGGCTCGGACGAGCTCAAGCAGAAGTACCTGCCGCCGGTGGCGCGCGGTGACGCGATGTTCTCGTACTGCCTGTCCGAGCCGGAGGCGGGCTCGGACGCGGCGTCGATGAAGACCCGCGCGGTGCGCGACGGCGACTTCTGGGTGCTCAACGGCGCCAAGCGGTGGATCACCAACGCCGGCGTCTCGGAGTACTACACGGTCTTCGCGGTCACCGACCCGGAGAAGCGGTCGAAGGGCATCTCCGCGTTCGTGGTGGAGAAGGGCGACGAGGGCGTCAGCTTCGGTGCGCCGGAGCACAAGCTGGGCATCAAGGGCTCACCGACCCGCGAGGTGTACTTCGACAACGTCCGCATTCCGGCCGACCGGATCATCGGCGTCGAGGGCGAGGGGTTCAAGACCGCCATGCGCACCCTCGACCACACCCGGGTCACGATCGCCGCGCAGGCGCTCGGCATCGCCCAGGGCGCGCTCGACTACGCCGCCGGCTACGTCAAGGAGCGCAAGCAGTTCGGCAAGCCGATCGCGGAGTTCCAGGGCGTCCAGTTCATGCTCGCCGACATGGCGATGAAGCTGGAGGCGGCGCGGCAGATCACCTACGCCGCGGCCGGCAAGTCCGAGCGCGGCGACGCCGACCTGACGTTCTTCGGCGCGGCCGCCAAGTGCTATGCCTCGGACGCCGCGATGGAGATCACCACCGACGCGGTGCAGCTGCTCGGCGGGTACGGCTACACCAAGGACTACCCGCTGGAGCGGATGATGCGCGACGCCAAGATCACCCAGATCTACGAGGGCACCAACCAGGTGCAGCGCGTCGTGATGGCCCGCCAGGTTCTCGCTCGCTCGTAGCCAGACGCGCCTGACCTGCGACGACGGCGGCGGTACCCGATCGGGTACCGCCGCCGTCGTCATGGAGAGGCGCGACCATCTCGGAGCACCGTGCGCCGTCAGCCCTCGGAGCACCACCTCGACCAGAGGAAACCGCCGCCGTACGGGGTTGACTCCGGCTCGTAGCGGAGACAGAAGAGTCCCAGGTGCACCAGGACCAGGCAGATCGCGAGAAGCAGCATCGACACCCGGCCACGCCGGCCGAGGGCGGCGAGCCCGCCCGAGACGGCCGCCAGCACGAGTCCCGCCGCGAACACCGTGACGATCAGCATCGTCGGCCGGTCCGTGACGCAGGTGAAGGAGCGATGCTCGATGACGAACGACTCGGCCTGGTACTGGGCGGCGGCGCGCTGCACCCACACGACCATCGCGACCAGGCTGCCCGCGTCGAGCAGCGCCAGCGGCAGGAGGCGGCGCCACCGGTCCCGGAGCGCGGTCATGACTCGGCTCCCTCCCGGGCATGAACCCGCATCGCCGGCCTGTCCTGCACGACCCTCAGCGGCGGGGCACCGCCGGCCGCTGGGGCGGGCGCCGGGCCAGCCCGACCACGGCGACTACGGCCACCGCCAGTCCGACGATCAGCCCCAGGACCAGCGCGAACAGGAACCCGGTGCGGAAGCCCAGCTGCGTGGTGAACAGCCCGCCCAGCACGACACCGAGCACCGCCGCGAGCACGGCGCCGGCACCGGCGACGACGGCGAGCGCCGTGCGCATGGCCGGCGCGACCCCGACAACCAGCGCGGCGGCGGTACCGACGAGCGCACCGGCAGCGATGCCGGCGAGCACCCGGGACACCGTCAACACGGTGGCGTTCGGGGCGAACGCGGCGACGGCGAGGCCGATCACCAGCAGCGCGGCGGCCGGCACCGCGACAGCGTTCGGTGCCCGCCGGCCGAGCAGGTACCCGAGCGGGAGCAGCAGGACGGCCGCGACCAGGTACGGCAGGACGATCCGGGTCATCCCCTGCGCGCTGACCAGGTGCAGGTCCCGGCTGATGGCCCGCAGCGTGGTTCCGGTCGCCAGCGTGCCGGCGAACACCGCCAGCCACGCCGCCGGTACGACCCCGGCGAGCGCCCACACCGGCCGCGCCGGACCCTGCCCGCCAACGGCCGTCCCGGCCATGCCCGGAGCCGTCGTGACGCCTGTCGGGACGGGGGCGCCCGGTGCGGGCGGGGTGCCCGGATCGCCGGCCGTGCCGGGTGCGGGGGGATTCACGGCACGAGAGTACAAGGCCGGCACAGCCCGGACAAGGCGTCCGGACAAGGCGCCCGGACCGGTCCGGTACGGCCTGTCGCCGTTCACCGGCGGTCAGCTGTCGGAGCCCGGCCCGGGCCGCCTGTCCCCTGCCGGCGGCCCGGGCGGCTCCGTCAGTCGACGGCGGGCGCCGGTACGAGCGGGCGCGGTAGGACGCCCGACAACGGGGCGGCCGGGCCGAACGGGTCGGGGTCCTCGCCGTGGAAGACCTTGCGGACCACCCGCTCGGTCGCGTGCCCGTCGTCGTACGGGCAGAACACGGCGCGGAAGCGGCGCCGGGCGGCGTCCAGCTCGGGCGAGGCGTACGCACCGGTCCGCAGCGCGGTGAGCAGCTCCTCGCTGGTCCGGGCGACCAGGCCGGGCGCTTCGGCCATCAGGTCGAAGTACGCGCCGCGCAGCGTCCGGTAGAGCTCCCAGTCCGGCGCGAAGACGACCACCGGCCGGTCCAGGACGAGGAAGTCGAACATCGCCGACGAGTAGTCGGTGAGCAGCACGTCGGCGATCGGGTACAGGTCCTGGATGTCGCCACGGTCGGAGACGTCGATGACCCGCCCGTCGGCGTCGGTCCCGTCGCCGCCGCGATCGAGGTGGTGGCCGCGGACCAGCAGCCGGGAGTTCGGGCCGAGCGCGTCGGCCAGCTCCCGGTGATCGATCAGCGGATCACCCGGCTTGCGGTACTCCCGGAAAGTCGGCGCGTAGAGCACCACCTTCTCGTCGGCGCCGATGCCGAGCTCGGCGCGCAACCGGGCCGCGGAGTCGGCCGGGGCGGTGGTCAGGACGTCGTTGCGCGGGGAGCCGTACTCCAGCGTGGTGACGCTGATCGGGTAGGCGTGTTCCCAGACGACGCTGCAGTACGGGCTGGACGAGATGGCGTAGTCCCAACGGTCGCACTTGCGCAGCAGCTCGGCGAAGTTGTTCTGCGCCGCCAGGATCGGCGAGTTCTGCGTGTCGATGCCCATCGCCTTCAGCGGAGTGCCGTGGTGGGTCTGGATGTGCACGCTGCCGGGCCGTTTCGGTGTCGACACCGGGAAGTTGACGTTGTTGAACAGGTACCTGGCCCGCGCCAGCACCCGGTAGTAGGCAGCGCTCCCGTTCACCGCGTACTCGACGCCGGGTGGCATGGTCGCGACCGCCTCCGGCTTGACCAGCCAGATCCCGCGGACGTTCGGGGCCAGCTCGCGTGCCTTCTCGTAGATGGCCCGGTTGTGGCAGCCGTAGCCCGCGCCCCAGTAGATCTCGTACACGGCGAGGTTCTCGTCGACCGGAAGCTTGCACTGCACCCGGTAGTAGCGGTACAGCAGCGACCGCTTCAGGCGGTACTTGAGTCGCCCGCCGCGCCGGCGCAGCCCGCGTACCTTGCCGCGGGCCATCCGGAGCGCCCGGAGCGCGAGGCGAGGTCCGCTGAACCTGGCCCAGGATCCCTGCTTGAGCAGCCGGTACCGCACCGGGTGACCCAGCTCCGGCGGCGGCGTCCAGCCGGCCGGCTCGTGCGCCCGGCACAGCCGGGCCGCGCCGGCGAAGAACCGCCGGCGCAGCGAGTTGGCCGGATGGTCGGAGCCCAGCCGCGGGCTCCCGCCGAGCAGGACCAGCAGGTGGTCGACCATCCGGCCGTAAACCACCGGCAGGATCGGTGTCGCACGGTCGCCGAGGGCAGCCAGCCGCTCGAAGGTCAGCTGGTACTGGTCGAGCATGACCAGGTGCTTCTCGCCGTTGGTGCGCAGGATCGAGCCGTGCCGGCGCTGCCGGTAGTAGACAACGACCTGGTCGAGGATCGTGATCCGGTCGGCGGCGCACAGCAGCGGGTAGGTGAACGGCAGGTCCTCGTAGTACCCGGGCGGGAACTCGAGGTTCCACCGCAGCAGGTTCTCCCGGCGCACGATCTTCGTCCAGGCGCAGGGGAACACCTGCAGCAGTTGCGGGAACTCGTCGATCCGGAAGACCTCGGGCGCACCCTGCAGCTGCGCGGCGGCGGAGTTGCGCACGATGCGGTTGTCCCAGTACGCCCGCGCGTAGTCGACGACCAGGACGTCGGGCGCGGTGGCCGCGAGGCGCTCGGCGATCGCGGTCAGTGACTCCGGCGCGATCCAGTCGTCGGAATCGACGAACCAGACGTACTCGCCGGTGGCGAGCTTCAGCCCGGCGTTGCGGGCCGGTCCGAGCCCACCGTTGACCGGCAGGTGCACCGCGGTGACCCGCGGGTCGGCCGCCTCGTACTCATCGATGATCGCGCCGGAGTGGTCCGGGGAGCGATCGTCGACGGCGATCACCTCGATGTCGCGGAACTGTTGGTTCAGCAGCGAGTCCAGGCAGTCACGCAGGTATCCCTGGACCTTGTACACGGGCACGACGATGCTCAGGAGGGGCAAGACATTCACCTTGGGCGTCAGGGACGGTGGGCAGGGGAGAGAGGTGCCACCTACACGCGGTGCCGTGCGCGCCGGTGGCGCCTGTCGCTCGGCCATGATCTATGTCGCACACCGCAACCGATCGGCACACGTGGGAGCGTTGCTGCGCGGTGACGCACCGCAACGGCGCCGCGTGAATCTCTCTTCATCGAAGAAGACGCTCGGGATGCTCGATTCGTTGGGCGGGTGGGAATTGCCACGTCGCGCAACCGGCGGGCGGCCTGGGGCGTCAGCGCCGTCCGCGCCGCGGCTACCGAGGCGGGCGTTGCCGAGGCCGGCGGCGAACGCCACACCGGTCCCGGCGACGACGGCGACCGGGGTGTCGTCGCTCCGTGGTACGGGGGTCGAATGGCTCCGCGGTACGACGCTTGCGACGTCCGTCGACACCTAACGTCCTGGGCATGACGACGTACCCGCCCGCCCCGATCCGTGTCCTGCACTCGGTACCGGCCGCCGCCGGTCGCGGTGCGCTGCTGTTGCCCCGCGGGCTGGTGGCGCTGGCCGCCACCCTCGCCGGACGGCCCGCCACGGCCGCCGGGGTGCTGCGGCCCGGTGCCGTCGAGACCGCGAGAACCGGTGTGGGGCACCGGATCTGGGCGAGCCTGGTCGCGGTGGTGCTCGGTGTGCTCGCGCTGATCCCGGTCGGCGCCGAGGTGCTCTGCGTGGCGCGCGGGCTGTGCTACGGGCTGGTCGATCGCGGCCCGTACGACCACTCCTGGGGCGGGCCGACGCTCGCCGGCGCCTGGGCCGCGCACTTCGCGATCAGCCTGCCGTTCGTGGCGGTCGGCCTGCTCGTCCTCGCCGGGCTCGACGGCCTGCACCGCGGGTTCACCGCCCCGCTGGCCGGCCGGCGTACCCCGGCCTGGGCGCCGCCGGTGGCGCTGGTGGCCTGCGCGGCCGGCGCGGTGCTGTTCACCGCCTGGCTCCGGCAGATCTGACCGGGAGCACCGCAGAGCTGGCCGACGCCCACCGCAGATCCGACCGGGAGCACCGCAGAGCTGGCCGGGCCGCCCACCGCAGATCTGACGGGGCGCATCGCGCGGCAGGTCGACGCCGGGCCGGACGCACTGGCAGGATCCACCGCATGGCTACCTTCCTCGCGGCCGACGGGACGCGGCTCGCCTACCGGATGCTCGGCGACGGTGCCCCGATCGTGTGCGTGCCCGGCGGACCGACCGACTCGGTGTACCTGGGCGACCTCGGCGGCCTCTCCGGGTACCGCCGGGTCATCGTGCCGGACCTGCGCGGCACCGGCGGTTCCGCGATCCCGGCCGACCCCGCCTCGTACCGGTGTGACCGGCTGGTGGACGACCTCGAGGCGCTGCGGGTGCACCTCGGGCTCGACCGCATCGACCTGCTCGGCCACTCCGCCGGCGGCAACATCGCGGTGCAGTACCTGGCCCGGTACCCGGCGCGGGTGCGGCGGCTGGCGCTGGCGTGCCCGAGCCCGCGGGCGGTCGGCATCGACATCACCCCGGCGATGCGGCTCGAACTGGCCCGGCAGCGCGAGGCCGAGCCCTGGTTCCCGGCCGCGTACGCCGCGCTGCGCACCGCGGCCGGGGGCGGCCCCGCGGACCGGGACGCGATCGCGCCGTTCTTCTGGGGCCGCTGGGACGAGGCGGCGCGCCACCATCCGGGCAACCGGCCGCACACCAACCCGGATCTGGTCGAGGGATACCTGGCCGACGGCGCGTTCGACCCGCCGGCCACCCGGGCCGCGCTCGCCGCGTTCGGCGGGCCGGTGCTGGTGCTCGCCGGCGAGCTCGACATGAACAGCCCGCCGGCCCCGATGGCCGAGTACGCCGCGCTGTTCCCGCACGGCACGCTCGCGGTGCAGCCGGGTGCCGGACACTACCCGTGGGTCGACGACGCGACCCGCTTCCTGGCCGTCCTGAACGGTTTCCTGGACTGAGTGGCCTACCGGAACCCGTTGCGTCGCAACGGGTCCGGTGCCGTGCGCGGGCCGACGGTCGTGGTGGTGCGGGTGCCGACCCCCGGCCCGCGCTGGCCCCGCTGTGACCGGTAGCGGTGCCGGCGATCGGTGTTGCGACGCGGGGCGCGCCCGCGTGACGCTCCGGACCGTTGCGGGCGGCCGGGTCCTACCCTGCGGTCATGGATGAGGGAGTCCCGGTACTGGTTCACGCGACGGACCCGTACCGCAGATTGGCCCGTCGGCCGTTGAATTTCTGGCTGTCGGTCGACAGCGGAACGCCGACGGCGCTACCGCTGGGCGGCCCGAGCCGGCTCACGCTGCCGCCCGGACGGCACGAGCTGCGGTTCGCGTACCCGGTCCCCCAGGACGACCAGGACGGCTGCCGGATCCTGGTCGACACGACGGCCGGGTCGCCGGTCTCGGTGTACTACGCGGCCCCGCTCTCCCGCTCCCAGCCGGGGGTGGTCGGCTACCAACCCGACCCGCGGGCGCAGCGCACCGGCAGGGCATTACGGGTGGCCAACCGTGGAGTGCTCATCCTGATGGGGGCGCTGGTGCTGCTGGGCATCGTGGCGGTCCTCGCGTTCCTGCTCCAGCTGGGGTAGTCGTCGGTTCCCCGGGTGGGGGCCGGACAGCGGCCACCGTCGGCCGTGCCGGGCACGGCCGACGGTGGGCGAGCGCTCAGCGCGGCTCCGGTGGACGGCCGATGGACGGGCCGCCCGGCTCCTCGGTACCGGGCTGCACCCGGGTCGGCTGCTCCTCGGCGGCCGGGCGGGTCGTCCCCGCGTCGGTGGTCAGCGAGCCCGGACGGCTGCCGGACAGCGGGAACTGCCGGCCGGTCGCCTCCCCGGTGCCCATTCCGGTCCGACCCGGCGCCACCTGCTCGGTGTGCCCGCCGGCACCGGTGCGGGACGGCCAGCGCTGCCAGCGCCGCACGCTGGCGATCGCGACCAGCATCGCCAGCCCGAGTACCGCGAACAGCCCGCTGCGCGCCGGCCTGGTCCAGATGTCGGTCTGGCCGAGCACGCTGTGCGGCAGCCAGTTGAGGAACCCGGGCCACTGCACGTACAGCGCCTGCAGCACCAGGTAGCCGATGCCGGCGATCAGCGGACCGCTCGGCGAGATCCGGGTCGAGGCGATCAACCCGATCAGCAGGCCGCCGATCGCGAGGAACAGCAGCGGCCACGAGTACGTACCCCAGTTGTGGCTGGAGATGCCGGAAACCGCCGTGGCGCCGAGTTTGGCCTGGGCCCAACCCAGCACGCCCCACGCGACGATCGCGACCACGATCCCGGCGATGAGACTGGTGAGGTGTCGCATGTCTGCCTCCCTCGACAGCGAGCCGAGGCGTCACGACTTGGGGACCGCAACGCGCCAGGCCGTCCACCGAGTCGCTACCTCCCGGGCCGATCAACGCGGCCCGCCGGGTCAGGCGGTGTGGCGGCCGTCCGGCGCCAGGCGGGACGAGAAAACCGGCCCCACGCTCGACCGTACCGTGTCGGGCATGAACCTGCTCGCTGGCAAACCCACGTCGTACTCCCGGGTAACACTCAGTCGGATCATGACCGCCGCCGACGTCAACCTGTACGGAACCGTGCACGGTGGCGTGATCATGAAGTTCGTGGACGACGCGGCCGGCGCCGCCGCGGCCCGGCACTCCGGCGGCAACGCCGTCACCGCGGCCATCGACGAGATCGTCTTCGCGGCACCCGTTCGGGTGGGTGACCTGGTACACGCGCACGCCGCCGTGAACTGGACCGGCAGCTCGTCGCTGGAGGTCGGCGTGCGGGTGGTCGCCGAGCGCTGGGACACCGCCGGTACCGAACCGGTCGAGGTGGCCACCGCCTACCTGGTGTTCGTCGGTATCGACGCGGACGGCAAACCGCGCTCGATCCCGCCGGTACTGCCGGAGACCCCGGACGACGAGCGCCGGCAGCGCGAGGCGGAGATCCGACGAAAGCACCGCCTCGCCCGCCGCGACGCCATAGCCCAGTCCCGCACCGCCTGACCGGGTCGGTCGCTCAGCCGAGTGCGTGAGCATGTGGGTCATAGCCTCGGGGCGTGGTCGACTTCTCTCGACTGACGGCTCGCAGAGCCGTCCAACTGCTCGCCTCGGAGGGGTTGATCACGGTCGTGCAAGGCCGGGGAATTTTTGTGACGGGGTAGCGCACGTCCGCGCGGTTCGCGGCGAACGCACTAGGGTCTGTTTCGGGGCCCCCGGCCGAGCGAGGCGAGTCCCGTTTGTCTGCTCGCAAGGCGGAGGGCAGTTCGTGTGCCGGGCTTGCACACGGGCTGTCCGACAACGCCGCGAGCGGGCAAACGGGGCCGCCGCAGCCGGCACGCGGGACTTGCGAAACAGACCCTAGCCGCGGACGTAGCTGCCGCGGCCGGTGACGGTGTAGACGAGTTCGCGTTCCTGCAGGTCGCGGATCACCCTGCGCGCGGTCATGATGGCGATGCCGTACTCCTGCCGCATGGCGGTCTGCGATGGGATGGCGTCGTCCTTGTGGAACTCCCCGGCCTTGATCCGCCGGGCGATGTCGTCCGCCACCTGCTTCCATACCGGGACCGGCCCACCGTGTCGGATCTCCATACCGCTGAGCATGGCGACGCACACCCGACCTCGTAGATGTATATCAATCTGTAGCGCGATGTAGATCGGTATAGACTTCACGGCTAAGATCGGTTTGGTCCGTTGTGTGCTCGGTCCGCGGCGAAGGCCGTGACCTTGCCCGAAAGTGGGGTCCACATGTCGAAAGCCTCTGAGCCTGTCATCCGGTACCGCACGCCGCGCGCCGGCGACCAGGTCTTCCTCTGCCCGGCAGCGGGAGTGCACGGCCGGGGCAGTTTCTGGGCCATGGTCGTCAGCACGGCGCCGGCCCTCGTCCCGCAAGCGCTGTACGTACGGGTCGTGCCGGTCGACGAGATCGACGGCGCGGCGCGCGTGCAGACGTTCTACGTGCGACTCGCCGGGTTGCTGACCCGGGTCATGTCGTGACCGTCCCGCTCGCCGCCGGTTGGGTCCTGTCGTTGTTCCTCGCCTTCGCCTTCGCCATCGGCCTCGTCGTCGGCCACGGCCAGCGGTGACGGAGGGTTCCTTGGCGGGGTCACCGCAGCCTCGGCGACGAGGTCTCCGACCAACAGCGGCTCTCGGCCCCGCCGGCCGCCGGAGCCATCGCGACCTGGTCAGGAGCCGGGGGTGACGGGGGAGGCGTGGGTGGGCAAGATGGGGGCCGGTCACGACGGGGTGATGCGAGGAGGCGGTATGGGCGGGATCGACCAGGACGCGACCGGCGAGGCGGGCGAGACCGGCACGGTGCTGTGGTCACCGCCGGCGGATGTCGCCGACCGTACCCGCGTCGGTGACTACCTGCGCTGGCTGCGCGAGCACCGCGGGCGCGACTTCGCCGGCTACGCCGAGCTGTACGACTGGTCGGTCACCGATCTGCCCGGCTTCTGGTCCTCGGTCTGGGAGTACTTCGACCTCACGCCCGGCGTGCCGGCCGGCCCGGCGCTGGCCGAGGACCGGATGCCCGGGGCCCGCTGGTTCCCGGAGGCCCGGCTGAACTACGCGCAGCGGGTGCTCGCGATGCCCGGGATGGCCGACGATGATCTCGCGGTGATCGGACGCTCGCAGAGCCGCGGCTCGGTCGAGCTGACCGTCGCGCAGCTGCGCGACCAGGTGGCCCGCGCCCGGGCCGGCCTGCTGCGGCTCGGTGTCGGCAAGGGCGACCGGGTCGCGGCGTACCTGCCGAACGTGCCGGAGACGGTGGTGCTGATGCTGGCCGCCGCGAGCCTGGGCGCGGTGTTCTCCAGCTGCGCGCCGGAGTTCGGTACCCGCAGCGTCTGCGACCGGTGGCAGCAGATCGAGCCGAGCGTGCTGGTCGCGGTCGACGGCTACCGGTACGGCAGCAAGGCGATCGACCGTACCGCCGAGGTCGCGGCGATCCGGGCGGCACTGCCCAGCGTCCGGCACACCGTCGTCCTGTCCTGTCTGGACGGTGTCGCGCCGGTGCCGGAAGCGCTGTCCTGGCAGGAGTTCACCGCCGAGGCCGGGCCACTGGAGTTCGAGCAGGTCGGCTTCGACCACCCGCTCTACGTGCTCTACTCGTCCGGTACCACCGGGCTGCCGAAGCCGATCGTGCACGGCCACGGCGGCATCCTGCTCGAACACGTCAAGTCGCACGCCCTGCACGCCGATCTGGGTCCCGGCGACCGCTTCTTCTGGTTCTCCACCACCGGCTGGATGATGTGGAACTACCTGGTGAGCGCGCCGGCGGTGGGCGCCGCGATCGTGCTGTACGACGGGAATCCCGGGCACCCGGACCTCGGCGCGCTGTGGCGGCTCGCGGCCGAGACCGGGGTGACGTTCTTCGGTACCTCCGCGCCGTTCCTGCTGTCCTGCCGCAAGGCGGAGCTGGTGCCGAAGGAGCTGGCCGACCTGGGCCGGATCCGCGGTGTCGGCTCCACCGGCGCCCCGCTGCCGCCGGAGGGCTTCCGCTGGGTGTACGACAAGGTCGGCGCCGACGTGCTGCTGTCCTCGTTCTCCGGCGGGACCGACGTGTGCACCGGCTTCGTCGGCGGCTCGCCGCTGCTGCCGGTGTACGAGGGAGAGATCTCCGGGCGCTGCCTCGGCTGCGCGGTGGAGTCGTTCGACGCCAACGGAACCCCGCAGCGCGACCGGCTCGGCGAGCTGGTCATCACCCGGCCGATGCCGTCGATGCCGGTCGGGTTCTGGGGCGACACCGACGGCTCCCGCTACCGCGACGCGTACTTCTCGGTGTTCCCCGGTGTCTGGCGGCACGGCGACTGGATCACCATCACCTCGCGCGGCACCTGCCTGATCACCGGGCGCTCCGACGCCACCCTCAACCGCGGCGGGGTACGGCTGGGTACCGCCGAGTTCTACTCGGTCGTCGAGGGGCTGCCGCAGGTCGCGGACTCGGTGGTGGTGCACCTGGAGGACGACGAGGGCGGCGCCGGCGAGCTGCTGCTGTTCGTCGTGCCGGCCGAGGGGGTCGAGCTGGACGACGAGCTGCGCCGCACCATCAACACCGCGCTGCGGTCCAACCTGTCGCCCCGGCACGTACCGGACGCGATCTACCAGGTGCCGGCCGTGCCGCACACGCTGTCGGCGAAGAAGCTGGAGGTGCCGGTCAAGCGGATCCTGACCGGGACGCCGGCCGACTCGGCCGCCGCGAAGGGCGCGCTGGCCAACCCGGAGTCGCTGTCGGCGTTCGAGCAGCTCGCCCGGGAGCGGCAGAGCTGACGCGCCGGCCCGGCACGGATCCGGCGGCCGGTGTCGGCCGGCCGTCGGATCGTGCGGTCAGAACGAGAAGAACATCAGGGCTGGGGCGCGGGCGGCGGACACGGTGGCGAAGAACCCCGTGAGTGCCTGGTAACCCCAGCGCAGCTGTTCGAGGTCGTCGGCTGCCCACAGGTGGCGGCCCGGGTCGATCTCCCGCCTGCTCAGCTCGGCCGGGTCGTAGTGCGCGGCCAGCTGCTCCCAGGTGGTGTCGCGCAACGTCTTCGCCACGTGCTCGACCTCGTCGGGCTCCCAGGCGAACAGCGTGCCGTCGTCGTCGACCGGTTCGCCGCCGGCGCCGAGGATGTCGATGCCGACGCCGGCGCGGCCGAACAGGAACTCCAGTCCCGGCCAGCTTCTGTCCACGTCGGCATCGGGAACGTCGTCGCCCCAGTCCTGCTCCCAGGCCCATTCCGGGTCGTCGCGGGCGGTTGCCAGCTGCTCGGGTGTCACCTGGGTGAACCAGATCGTCACGCTCATCGCGGGATGTCCTCCGGTGGCCGCCGTCGTCGTCCGGCGATGGTGCCACACCGGTACGACGGTGCCACCCACCGTTGCGGTCAGCTCTTGAGGAAGTCGAGCAGGTCGGTGTTGAACTGCTCGCGGGTGCCGGCGACGCTGGCCAACCCGTGCGCGGCGCCCGGGTACACCTTGAGGGTGGCGTTCGGGATGATCGTCGCCGCCTGCTGCGACGCCGGGACGATCGGGACGATCTGATCGTCGTCGCCGTGCACCAGCAGCGTCGGTACGTCGATCCGGCGCAGGTCGGGGGTGAAGTCGGTCTCGGAGAACTGGGCCACGCAGTCGATCGCGCCCTTGATCGTCTGCTGCATCGCCATCCGCCAGAAGTCGTCCCGGTTGCCCTGGGTGACCTTGTTCCCGGGCCGGTTCGCGCCGAAGAACGGCTCGCTGAGGTCCCGCCAGAACTGTGCCCGCCCGTTGCGGAGGCCGTCCCGGATGCCGTCGAAGACCTCCATCGGCGTACCGTCCGGGTTGCCGTCGGTCTTGAGCATCAGCGGCGGTACCGCACCGACCGTGACCATCTTGGCGATCCGGGCGGTGCCGTGCCGCCCGACGTACCGGGCAATCTCGCCGCCGCCCATCGAGTGCGCGACGAGTACCACGTCGTGCAGGTCGAGCTTCTCGATCAGCGCGGCGAGGTCGTCGGCGAACGTGTCGTAGTCGTACCCGTGCCACACCTTCGACGAGCGGCCGTGTCCGCGCCGGTCGTGCGCGATGCCGCGGTACCCGTTCTCCGCCACGCACAGCATCTGGTCTTCCCAGGCGTCCGCGTTGAGCGGCCAGCCGTGGCTGAACACGACGGGTTGCCCGCTGCCCCAGTCCTTGTAGTAGATCTCCGTCCCGTCCGCGACGGTCACGTAGCCCATGACGCCTCCCGTTGATCTTCTGTGCGGAAGGACCGTCCGCGACGCCGTTTCGTGAGTTCCGCGGTGGGTCCTGTGCCGAGGCTCGCAGCATCGGTGCGGCGGGCCGCCCGGAACGGGGAAATCAGCGCCCGGATTGGCCGAGAATCGGACCCGGCATCGGACGGTCGGACGAGCGGCGGGCGGGTCTACGCGGTGTCGCCCGTACCGGCAACGCGCGGACGAACCCGGCGCAGCCGGGCGGCGGTTGCGATGCGGACGGACCCGGCGCAGACGGGCGACTGCCGCAAGGCGCGGACGGAGCCGGCGCAGCCGGGCGGCGGCTGGCGACGCGCGGACGAACCCGGCGAAGCCGGGCGGCGGCTAGGAAGACACGTCGGGGGCCAGGCCGGCGAGCAGGGTGTCGACCAGGGCGGCGGCCCGGTGCTCGGCCTGCGCGGGGTCGAGCTCGCGCTGCGCGAACGTGTCCAGGAACGCGTGCTGCAGGCAGCCGCCGATCAGCAGCCGGGCGGCCGCGGCGCAGTCGGCGTCGGCCCGGATCCGGCCGGCGCGCTGCTCGGCGCGCAGGTACCCGGTGAGGCCGTCGACCGGTTTGTGCGGGCCGGCGCCGCGGCGGTCCAGCTCGGCCCGGTGTGCGGCGAGCAGGGCCGGTTCGGAGAACAGCGACGCGCCGATCGGGTAGCTGTCGTGGTAGAAGGCCTGCATACGGGCGGCGATGGCGACGAGGTTGTCGCGCAACGAGCCGTCCGGTTCGGCGGTGAGCACCCCGCCGAGCCGGGGCAGGCGTTCCTTCAGCACCGCGAGGAACAGGTCGGTCTTGTCGTCGAAGTGCTTGTACAGGGTGGCCTCGGAGTAGCCGGCCGCGCGGGCGATCTGCTTGGTGGTGGCCCGGGCGAGCCCGTCGCGGTGCATCACCTGGGCCGCCGCGTCGAGGATCCGGTCCCGGGTACCGCCACGTGCCGGGGTGCCGCGGTCGGGGATGCTCGGCACGATGCCTCCTTGACGGGTTAGTGGTTGCTCACCATACTAGGTGGGTGAGCACTTACTAACCTGAAGGGCGCGCTAATGCTGATCACCGTCTTCGGCGCAACCGGCCGCATCGGTACCCACGTCGTACGGCAGGCGCTCGAGGCGGGGCACAAGGTCGTCGCCGTGGTCCGGGACCCGGCCCGGCTCGACGTGGCCGCCACCCCGGCGCTGCGGGTGCACACCGCCGAGGTGCTCGAACCGGACCGCATCACCCCGGCGGTGGACGGCTGCGACGCGGTCGTGTCCGCGCTCGGTCCGCGCGGCCGCGGGCCGACCACCGTGTGCTCCGCCGGCACCCGGGCCGAGCTGGCGGCGATGGCCGCCACCGGGGTGCGCCGGCTGGTCGTGGTCAGCGCCAACGGTGCCTACATCGACGACGGGGACAACCTGCTCAACCGGCTCGTGGTCAAGCCGCTGCTCGGCCGGCTGCTGCGGGACGGGTTCACCGACACCCGGCGCTCCGACGACCAGGTACGGGCGAGCGACACGGACTGGACGATCATGCGCCCGCCGCGGCTCACCGACGGGCCACACCGGCCCTACCGCACCGCCCTGGACCGCAACATCGGCATCACCATCGCCCGTACCGATGTGGCCGCCGCGATCCTCGCCGCGCTCGCCGACGACGCGACGATCGGCCACACCCTCGGCGTCGGCTACTGAGCCGCCCAGCCGTGCCGGCCCACACTGCACGGCCATCGTCCACTGTGGACGATCAGGTACGGGTGGTGACCCGTTCGGTGGCGGCGATCGCGTCCAGCCGCTCCGCATCGGCGTTGCGGACCAGGACCACCGAGGCGCCGAGCATCAGCGGCGCGAACAGCCAGGCCACCGGGTCCGGCTCGGCGTCGACCGGTACCAGCAGCCGGCCGCCGGGCAGCAGGCCGGACTCGCCGGCATGCCGC
The DNA here is from genome assembly GCF_018324685.1 of Actinocatenispora sera. Classification (NCBI taxonomy): domain Bacteria; kingdom Bacillati; phylum Actinomycetota; class Actinomycetes; order Micromonosporales; family Micromonosporaceae; genus Actinocatenispora; species Actinocatenispora sera. The sequence goes on from NZ_AP023354.1 coordinate 2,575,643, forward strand.
CGGGCCCGGTCCGCGAGCGCGGTCTGGTGCACCGGTTCCGGTTCGTACCAGGCGATCCCGCTCGGATCCGCCGGCGCCGAGGAGTACCGGTCACCGAACGCGCGCACCGCCACCACGTAGTCCTGCGCGCCGTCCGGTACCTCGCGCAACGGCATCGCCATCGGCGCCAGCCCGAGCAGGTACGTCTCGGCCGGGCGTGCGGCACGCGCTTGCTCGGCCCGGTCCACGGTGGCGAACGCGACGTCGACCGGGGTCGGCCCGGTGGCCGCCGCCCCGAACCGGACCGGTACCCCGGCGGTCAGGCAGCCCAGCAGCACCGCGGCGGTCTGCCAGTGCGCCGGCAGCAGCACCGCGGCGCTGTCGTCGGGGCCCAGCGCGGCGCCGTCGACCAGCAGGTTCGCCGTCTTCGCGACCCAGTTGTCCAGCGTCGCCGCGGACAGCTCGGTACGCTCGCCGAGCCGCTCGTCGTAGTACGTGATCAGCGGCGCGTTCTGGTTCGCGCGCAGCGCCGCGGCCAGCGCCGCGGGCACGGTGGACGGATCGCTCGACACGGCCACACCATAGCGTCGGCGAGGTGCCGGCCGGAGGCCGGGCGCGTCGTGCTGCGCCGCCGATGGCCCGCCGAACTGCGGTGCTGCCGCGGTCAGGTGAACGGGCGGTACCGGGGCGGGCCGTCGCCGTGGCGCCCGTCGTTCGCGACGCTTCCGGCGTAGGCTGGCATGCTGGCACCCGGCGCGGCGCGGCCCACCGCGCGGCGGATGCCGGGGAACACGAGATGGCGACTTCGCGTCAGCGAAGCGCGCAGCTGCTGGGGAGTGGTCGGGATGGCCGGAGGCGAACTGCCCCGGGTGCTGTTCGACGCGACGAGCGTGCCGGCCGACCGAGGTGGCGTCGGGCGATACGTGGACGGGCTGTTGCACGCGCTGTCCCGGGTCCAGCACGGCCTGACCGTCGTCTGCCAGCGCACCGACGCCGAGCGGTACTCGCGGCTGCTGCCGCACGCCGACGTCGTGGTCGGCCCGGCCGCGGTGTCGCACCGGCCGGCCCGGCTGGCCTGGGAGCAGACCGGCCTGCCGCTGCTGGCCCAGCAGCACGCCGCGCACGTGATCCACTCGCCGTTCTACACCTGCCCGCTGCGGGCCGCCTGCCCGGTGACGGTGACGGTGCACGACGCGACGTTCTTCACCGAGCCGGACCACTACGAGAAGGCGCGCGGCACGTTCTTCCGGTCCGCCATCAAGACCTCGCTGCGCCGCGCGGCGCGGGTGATCGTGCCGAGCAAGGCGACCCGGGACGAGCTGATCCGGCTGCTGGATGCCGACCCGGCCCGGCTGGACGTCGCCTACCACGGCGTCGACCCGGATGCGTTCCACCCGCCGTCGGCCGACGAGCAGGCCCGGGTGGCGGCGCGGCTCGGCCTGGCCGACACGCCGTACATGGCGTTCCTCGGTGCCAAGGAGCCGCGCAAGAACGTGCCCGAGCTGATCCGCGGCTGGGTGCGCGCGGTGTCGGCCCGGGAGCACCCGCCGGCGCTGGTGCTGGCCGGCGGCAACGGGCACGACGAGGAGATCGACAAGGCGGTCGCCGAGGTGCCGCCGCACCTGCGGCTGCTGCGGCCGGGCTACCTGCGCTACGCCGACCTGCCCGGCTACCTGGGCGGTGCGCTGGTCGCCGCCTACCCCAGCCACGGCGAGGGGTTCGGGCTGCCGGTGCTGGAGGCGATGGCCTGCGGCGCGGCGGTGCTGACCACGCCGCGGTTGTCGCTGCCGGAGGTGGGCGGCGACGCGGTGGCCTACACCGGTGAGTCGGCCGAGGAGATCGGGCACGATCTGGCCGCGCTGCTCGACGACGACGCGCGCCGGGCCGACCTGGGCCGCCGCGGGTACGAGCGGTCCCGGGAGTTCACCTGGGAGCAGAGCGCCGAGGTGCACCTCGCCGCCTGGACCAGGGCCGCCGCCCTGGTGACCGCCTGACTCCGGCGCCGCCGGCCCGACCCGATCACTCCCTGGTGCCGTCCAGGTAGCTTTCAGTTCGGCCGGTTAGTCTGCCGAGATGACCGACGAGGGCGGCTTCTACGCGGTGATACCGGCGGGCGGTAGCGGCACCCGGCTGTGGCCGCTGTCGCGCGCCGGCCGACCCAAGTTCCTGCACCACCTGACCGGCTCGGACCGCACGCTGCTGCAGGCGACGATCGACCGGCTGGTGCCGTTCGCCCCCGCCGAACGCACGTTCGTGGTGACCGGGGTGGCGCACGCGGCCGGGGTGGCGCGGCAGCTGCCGGCGCTGCCGGCGGACAACATCCTGGTCGAGCCGTCGCCGCGCGACTCCTGCGCCGCGATCGGGCTGGCCGCGATGGTCATCGCGCGCCGCGACCCGGACGCGATCATGGGCTCGTTCGCCGCCGACCACCTGGTCCGCTTCACCGAACGGTTCCATTCCTCGGTACGGGAGGCGATCGACACCGCTCGGTCCGGCTACCTGACCACGATCGGCATCACCCCGACCGAGCCCGAGACCGGGTACGGCTACCTGCGCTGCACCGAGACGCTCGACGGCGGGCCGGCGCGGCTGGTCGGCGAGTTCAAGGAGAAGCCTTCGCACGAGGTGGCCGTCGAGTACGTCGAGTCCGGGAAGTACCTCTGGAACGCCGGCATGTTCGTCTGGTCGGTGCGCGCGTTCCTGGCCGAGCTGGCCCGCCAGCAGCCGGATCTGCACGACGGGCTGAGCCGGGTGGTCGCCAGCTGGGACTCGCCGCAGCGGGAGGAGGTGATCGGCGAGATCTGGCCGACGCTGCCGAAGATCTCCGTCGACTACGCGGTGATGGAGGGCGCGGCGCGCGCCGGTCGGGTCGCGACCGTGCCGGGCAGCTTCGGCTGGACCGACGTCGGCGACTTCCACACCCTCGGCGTGGTGCTGCCGATGGACGACGACGGCAACGTCGTGGTCCGGGGCGAGGAGCGCGGCGGTGAGGTACTCGCCATCGACGCGCACGACACGGTGGTGGTGCCGCGGTCCGGCCGGCTCGTCGCCGCCCTCGGCGTGCACGACCTGGTGGTGGTCGACACCAACGACGCGGTGCTGGTCTGCCCGCGCAACCGCGCCCAGGACGTCAAGAAGCTCGTCGACCGCCTCAAGGAACGCGGCGAGCGCGAACTGATCTGAGGGGTGTGCTCGCCCGCGGCGGAGGCTTGAGGACACATCGCCGAGGCGTTCGAGAACCCCGCGTGCCGGCTTCCAGCGCCGACCCGGCTCCGAAACAGGCTAGGGGATCTTCCAGACCTCGCGCGTGTCGCGGCGTGCCAACGGTCCTCGGCCCGACGGCGGACCGAGGACGCGATCTCGCTCAGACCCGGGCCGCGAGCGGGCGGACCCACCTCGACAGAGCGTCCGCCAGGCCGGCGGTGTCCCCGTCGGTGCCGCTCGCCCAGGCGACGTGGCCGTCCGGGCGGACCAGGGCCGCGGCCGGCGCCGGTACCGCGCCGAGCACCGGCAGCTGCCAGGTCGCCGCGGTGCCGTGAGCGGGAACGTGGTCGACCGCGTCGGCCCAGTCTGTCGGTACCGCAACGGGTGTGGCGCCGAGGTCCAGCAGCACCGGCCGGCCCGAGTGCAGCAGCTGGTAGGCGCGGCGGCCGCCGGGCAGGTCGACGTCGGGCAGCCGGCGGCCGACCAGCGGATGCCCGTCGCCCAGCGGGTAGGCCACGTCCAGCGCGGTGATCATCGCGGCCAGCTGCTCGTTGGCCGCGGGCTGCGCGATCAACCCGGCCACGGTGGCCCGCAGCGCCTCGGTCTGGGCGTCGTACCGGCCGAGCGCCACCTGCGCGCGGGTGTTGTCCAGCACCCGGGCACCGATCGGGTGCCGCTCGTCGTGGTACGTGTCGAGCAGCGCCTCGGTGGCGTCGCCGCGCAGGACCGCGGCGAGCTTCCAGCCCAGGTTGACCGCGTCCTGCACGCCGGTGTTGAGGCCCTGCCCGCCCGCCGGGTAGTGGATGTGCGCGGCGTCGCCGGCGAGTAGTACCCGGCCCAGCCGGTACCGGTCGGCCTGCCGGGCGGCGTCGCCGTACCGGGACAGCCAGCGCGGCGAGTGCAGCCCGAAGTCGGTACCGGCGATCTCGGTCAGGGTGGTGCGCAGCTGGTCGAGCGTGACCGGCCCGTCCTGCGCGAGCACGCCGGTCTGGGTGGTCATCACCCGGTACCAGCCGGCCTCGAAGCCGAGCACGCTGTAGTCGCCGCGGTCGGTGCGGTGCTGGAAGACGTTCCCGGCGGGCGGGTCGGCCAGCTCGACGTCGCCGAGCAGCGAGGTCAGCGTGGCGTCGGTACCGGCGTAGCCGATGCCGGCGAGGCGTCGCACCGCGCTGCGGCCGCCGTCGCAGCCGACCAGGTACCGGCCGGTGACGGTGCCGCCGTCGGCGAGCGTGACGGTGACGCCGTCGTGGTCCTGGTGCAGCCCGGTCACCTCCGCGTTGCGCCGGATCGTCACGCCGAGGCTCGCGGCGTGCTCGGCGAGCAGCCGCTCGACGTGTGACTGCAGCAGGGCCAGCAGGTGCGGGTAGCGGGTGGGCAGGTTCTCGAGGCGCAGCCACAGCCCGGAGAAGTGGGCCACCTGCAGCGGCCGACCCTCGGCGAGGAACGGTTCGACCATGCCGCGCTGGTCGAGCACCTCGAGCGTGCGGGCGTGCAGGCCACCGGCCCGGGACTCGGTGGTGGTGGCTCCCGCGCGCTGTTCCAGGATCAGCACGTCGGCGCCGGCGAGGGCGAGTTCGCAGCCGAGCATCAGGCCGGTCGGGCCGGCTCCGGCGATCACCACATCGGCCATGGCAGCTCTCCTTAACGTCGTTAAATTTAACGCTGTTAAGGATGGCTCGAACGCTGTTAAGCTGTCAACGTGTCGAAGGTGCGAACCGGATCACGTCTCCACCGCGAAGCGATCGCCGCCGCCGGGCTGCGGCTGCTCGACGACACCGGGCTGGACGGGCTGACCATGCGTGCCGTCGCCGCGGCGCTCGACGTGCAGGCCCCCGCGCTCTACTGGCACATCCGCAACAAGCAGGAACTGCTCGACGCGATGGCCGAGCGCATCTTCGTCGCCGTCGCCGACGGGGTGCACGCGCCCGCCGCCGGCGACGACTGGATGCGGTGGTCCGCCGACGTGGTCCGGCGCCTACGCCGCGAGCTGCTCCGACACCGCGACGGCGCCCGCGTGCTCGCCGGTACCGACGTGTCCCACCCGGCGGTGCACGGGGTGATCGAGCTGACCCTGCGCACCCTGACCGACGCGGGCTTCGGCGCCCGGCAGGCGGCCCGGGCTTTCCCGACGCTGCTGCACTACACGATCGGCTTCACCATCGAGGAGCAGGCCCGCGCCGGCGAGGCGTACCCGGAGAACCCGTACGAGCCGGAGCGCATGGCACAGACCATCGACCCGGCCCGGTTCCCGCTCACCGCCGCCACCATCGGCGACATGTTCGACCCCGACACCGACGCCGCCTTCGACGAGGGTCTCCAGCTCATCCTCACCGGCATGGCCGCCCTGCTCCCGGCCGACTCCTAGCCGGCGAGGTACGCGGCGACCAGCTGCCGCCAGACGTCGGGATGGGTGTACCAGAAGTCGTGCGGCACCAATGGCACCCGGTGCAACGACGCGCCGGGTCAGCGGAAGGCGGCGAGGGCGGGGGCGATCAGGTGCTCGGTGGCGGAGGCGAGCGGGGTCGGCAGCTCGTCCGGGCGGAACCAGCCGAGCGCGTCGGACTCGGCACTGACCCGCTCGCGCGCGTCCGGCGGCGCGAGCACCGCGTACCGCACGTCGTGGTGGAACGAGTCGCGGCCGGCGCAGCGCACCGGATGGATGTCCAGGTCGATCGGCTCCGGATGCAGCCGCAGCCCGTCGATGCCGGACTCCTCGGTCGCCTCCCGCAGCGCCGCGGCGGCGATCGACGGGTCGCCCGCCTCGACGTGCCCGCCCAGCTGTACCCAGCGGTGGAACCTGCCGTGCAGGCACAGCAGCACCCGGCTCAGGTCGGCCGAGACGACGAGCGCGCTCGCCGTGACGTGCCCCGGGTCGTACCCGCGGGTCAGCGCCACCGGCCCGGCGTCCAGCAGCGCCAGGCTGCGGTCCCGCGGCTCGCCGGCGCGCCAGCCCGACAGCACCCGCACCGCATCGTCGTACAGCTCGGCCATCATCGCTCCAGGTAGGCGTCACTGGGGTCGTCGTCGGCCGGTACGACCGGGTGTGCCGGGAAGCCGGCGGCGATGGCGCCAAGGAACTGCCAGCTCGCTGGTACGTCGAGTGCGGCACCCAGCGCCACCGGATCCGGCGGGTCGATCAGGCCGGGCGTGACCATCACGTGTACCAGGCCCTCGGCGGCCAGCGCGTCGGCGGCGCAGGCGATCCCGTCCATCTGCCGCAGGACCGCGGCGATCATCTCCGGGTCCTCGTCGTCCAGGTCGAACGCGTCCATCGATTCGGTGCGGAACACCACCAGCAGCACCGGCGCGCGCGACACCAGGTCGGTGTCGATCTCGCCCGGCAGCAGCTCGGTCAGTGCTCGGCGCGCGGCCGGTGAGCTGACCCGCACGTACCGCCAGAGGTCCGGTTCGCTGGCCTGGCCCCGCATGACGACGACGGCACGGCGTACCGCGGGGTCCGGGACGGGCTCGTCGGACAGCTCGTCGCCGGCGAGCCGGGCGGCGAGCACGTCGCGCCGGCCGGCGGCCCGGGCCTCCGCGGTGCCCAGCGAGAACATGTCCTCGGCGGACGGTCGTACCAGGGCGGCGGCGCCGGGGCCGTCGTCGGCGGCGACCGGGCCCAGGCCGCGTACCACCGCGACCGGCACGCCGGAGGTCTTGCCCTTGACCAGGTCGGCGGCGGCGGCGAGCTCGTCGATCACCGCCGCCGCGGTCACCGACAGGTCGTTGCCGTACGGGTCGGTCTGCCCCCGGTGGTCGCGCAGCGGCGCGAGCCCGGCGGCGCCGATCGCCACGTCGGTCTGGCCGTTGCGCCAGGTGCGGCCCATCGTGTCGGTGACCACGACCGCGACCCGGATGCCGAGCCGGGCGCCCAGTTCGGCCCGCAACGCGCGGGCGGACGCGTCCGGGTCGACCGGCAGCAGCACCAGCTGCGAGGTGTCCACATTGGATGCATCGACGCCCGCGGCGGCGAGCACCAGCCCGTGCCGGGTCTGCACGATCCGGGTCCGGCCGCGGGTGGCGACCACGCGCACCGTCTCGGCCGTCACCGCCTCCTGCCGGGCGGCCTCCCGGCCTTCGGGGTCCGCCGGCGCCGGCACCAGCCGGCCCTCCGCCTTGCTGACGATCTTGCTGGTGACCACCAGGATGTCGTCGTCCCGCAGGCCCGCACCGAGCTTCGCGATCATCGCGCCCAGGTCGTCGCCGGGGGTGACCTCCCCGATCCCGGCCAGCGGCAGAACCTCGATCCGCGTCGCCGCCCCGGCCCGCTCCGTTCCACCCGAGTTCGCCGCGCCGGTCGGCTCCGTTCCACCCGGGGTCGCCGCGCCGGTCGGCTCCGTTCCACCCGGGGTCGCCGGGCCGGGCCGCGGGCTCGGGCCGGCCGGTGCGGCCGGCTCAGCCACGGGCCAGACCGATCGCGTCGGTGACGATGGCGGCGGTCTCCGCCTCGTCGGTCATCAGCAGCGGGCGGGCCAGCACCCGTACCCCCGGTACCGTCGTCGCGGCGTCGACCGGGTCGACCAGCCAGCCGGACAGCAGCCCGCCGTCGCCGGCCGCGCCGAACATCCGGCCCACCCCGGCGGCGCTGACCTCGACCCCGATCGCGGTCAGGCACTTGTCGGCCATGCCGCGCACCGGCGCGCCGCCGATGATCGGCGCGATCCCGGCGACCGGCGCGGTGCCGGCGACCAGGGCGTCGCGCAGCCCCGGTACCGCCAGGATCGGGCCGATGCTGACCACCGGATTGCTCGGCGCGAGCAGCACCACGTCGGCGGCGGCGAGCGCGTCGAGTACCCCGGCGGCCGGCTTGGCCTGGTCGGCGTCGACGAACACGAACCGCTGCGCCGGCGGCTCGGCGTGGTAGCGCACCCACCACTCCTGGAAGTGCAGTGCGCGCGGTGCGGCCTCGCCGTCGACGGTGGCGACCACGTGGGTCTCCATCCGGTCGTCGGTGGCCGGCAACAGCCGGATGCCGGGCTGCCAGCGGGCGCACAGTGCCTCGGTGACCGCCGACAGCGGGTAGCCGGCGGCGAGCATCCGGGTGCGAACCAGGTGGGTGGCGAGGTCCCGGTCGCCGAGCCCGAACCAGGTCGGCTCGGCACCGTAGGCGGCGAGCTCGTCCCGGACCGCCCAGGTCTCGCCGGCCCGGCCCCAGCCGCGTTCCGGGTCCGCGCCACCGCCCAGCGCGTACATCACGCTGTCCAGGTCGGGGCAGATCCGGACGCCGTGCAGGGTGACGTCGTCGCCGGTGTTGACGATCGCGGTGACCTCGTGGCCGCCGGCCGCGGCGAAGGCACGCACCCCCGCCAGGAACCGGGCGCCACCGATGCCACCCGCGAGTACCACGATGCGCATGCCGACAATCCTCCCGCACGCCCCGGGCGCGGCGCCGAGCCGGTCCGGACCGGCGCAGAAGTGCGCTCCGCGCACATTCCGGTACCGTGCGTGTACTACCAGCGTGGCTCCGCGCTCGCCATGCTGGGTACCGCGTGATACCACGGGGGGCGCGCCGCGGTTAGTCTCGTCGGGACATGGATGCCCACGAAACCACTGCGCTGTGCTACCCGAAGGGGGAGCTGTGACAACCCAGACGGCGGCCGACGAGAAGGACCCGACGGCCAGTCAGTACACGAAACCCATCCGGCTCATCGCCGCGTTCATTCTGCTTGGCGCCACTGCGCTGGTGCTGCTGGCGAACATCATCGAGCTGATCCCGACCGACCAGACGTCGTTCACGGTGCGGGCTGGCAGCGGAGTGACCGGCTTCCTCGGCTGGGCGACGGTGCTGCCGCCGGTGGTGGCGGTGCTGCTGGTCAGCCACTGGCGGCCGATGCTCGCGCAGACGAAGATCGTCGCCCTGATCGCCATGATCGAGTACGGCGTGATGCTGCTGCTCGGCCTGATCGGCACGATCGCCGGTGCGTACCACAACTTCACCAACACCGGGGCCTACGCGGGCATCGGTGACGCGGCCGGTGTGCTGCTGGCGAGCCTCGCGCTGCTCGCCCTCGGTGGTGCCGGCGGGCTGGTGACGTTCCTGGTGTTCCGCGGCCTGGCGGCGCCGAAGCCGGCGGCGCTCGGGCAGTACGGGCAGGCCGGCTACGGCCAGCAGGGCTACCCGCAGCAGGGCTACGGCCAGCAGCAGTACGCCCAGCAGCAGTACGCGCAGCAGCAGGCCCAGGCCGCGCAGTACGGCCAGGCGCAGCAGCAGGCCGCCGACCCGGCGGCGCAGCAGGCGGCCCAGCAGCAGGCCGCCCAGCAGGCGGCCCAGCAGCAGGCGGCGCAGCAGGGTGCCGCCCAGCAGTACGGCCAGCAGGCGTACGGGCAGCAGGCCCAGGCGACCGGCTACGGCCAGCAGGCCGGCTACGGCCAGCAGGCCGGCTACGGCCAGCAGCAGGGCTACGGCCAGCAGCAGTACGGTGCGGCGGCGCCGACCTCGGGTGCGGCCGCGCCGACCTCCGGTGCCGCGGCCCCGACCTCCGGCGCCGGCCAGGCCCAGCAGGCGCAGCACGCCCAGCAGGGCGGGTACGGCTGGCCGAACCAGGCCGGCGGGTCGTCGTCCTGGCCGGCCGGTCAGCAGGGTCAGCAGCCGCCGGCCGCGCAGGGCGCGGCGACCGCCGCGTGGCCGACCACGCCGGCGGCGGGCAACTGGCAGCAGCAGGCCGAGCAGGCCGAGCCGGAGAACCCGGACGAGGGGCAGCGCACCCAGCTGATCACGCCGGAAATGCGGCAGCGCCAGCAGAACCAGTGACGCCCCGGCGGGACGGCTCGATGCCGCCCCGCCGAACCCTCGTGGCCCGGCCGGGATCGGCCGGGCCACGGTCGTTGCCGGGCCGGCGTGGTGTTTGTCGCCGGCCCGCGAAGTCGGTGAATCTCGTCCGGAAACGGCCGCGACTGGGTAGCCTGGTTGCCACTCGTACCCCAGTTCCTGCCGCTCCGCACGAAACGCACGCCGAACGGGCCTATTTATCAGGTTCGGCTTGACGACGCACGCATTACACGCGTGTAATTTTGGTGACGGACATTGGTTGGCCCGGTGCCGTGGTGGGACGCGGCACCGTGTCCAGCGGCAAAGTCCGCGCGCAACAACTGAACGGGGCCTTCCGCGTGGGGGGTGAGCATCGGTGTTCGTGGCCGATGCGCGGAGCTAGGAGGCACGTAGATGGACGGCCGGGAGACGGTGGCCGACCTGATGGAGGACGCACCGGAGTGGCAGGAGCGGGCCTTGTGCGCGCAGACCGATCCGGAGGCGTTCTTCCCGGAAAAGGGGGGGTCGACCCGGGAAGCGAAGCGCATCTGCTCGCGCTGTGAGGTGCAGGCGGAGTGCTTGGAATACGCATTGGGCAAGGACGAGCGGTTCGGCATCTGGGGCGGATTGTCGGAGCGCGAACGGCGAAAGTTGAAGCGCCGGGCCGGCTGAGGCCGACGCCGGCGAGATGCAGAAGGCCCGGTGATGGCGGGGGCGCCACACCGGGCCTTGCCGTATCCGAAACGGTTCGCCCACACTGCAATTCCCGCGCCGATCAGTCCGGGTCGACGTCCTCGGGGTCGAGCCCGAGCAGGTTCGCCACCTGTTCGACGATCACGTCCTTGACCAGATCGGCCAGATCCTCCCGGTCCACCGCGCGCAGCTCCAGGGGCCGGCGGTACAGCACGATGCGGGGCGGGACGCTGCCGGACCCGCCGGCCCGGCCGGGCAGCAACCGGGCGATCGGGACCTCGCCGTCCTCCAGCACGTCGGCGTCGTAGACGTTCAGCGCCGGCGGTACGTCCTCGACGGCGAACTCCACGCCGCTGAGCTCCTGGGTGAACCGGTGGTCGAGCAGCTCGACGGCGTCTCGGACCATCTCGTCGAACAGCTGCGCGCGGGTGCGCGACAGCGGCAGCGAGGCCGGCACCAGCCGTCCGCGCAGGCCACGGCCGCGCCGGTCCCGGTGCGGACCGGCCGGCCGGCTGGTTTGACGTGGTCGCGTGCTCACGCAGCCAGCGTAGTGCGCCGCCCGCGCCCGGCGGCACACCGGCACGACCGGGAAGGGGTGGCCGGCGCGGGTGGGCATTGTCGCTCGGCGTGTCGAGGCCCAACCGGACGAACGACGCAGCGGCGGGCGTTACCGTGATCGGTCGTGAGGTCTCCACGGCGTTGCACCAGAACCGGCTGCCCGAACCCGGCTGTCGCGACGCTGACCTACGTCTACGCGGACTCCACCGCGGTCGTCGGCCCGCTCGCGGCCTTCGCCGAACCCCACTCGTACGACCTGTGCGAGCAGCACGCGTTGCGCCTGACCGCACCGCGCGGCTGGGACCTGGTCCGACACGAGGGCGAGTTCGAGGCGCCGGCGCCCACCACGGACGATCTGGTCGCGCTGGCCGAGGCGGTGCGCGAGGCGGGCCGGCCGGTGCGGCGGGAGGAGCCGGAGCGGGACGACGAGCGCGAGGTGGGCCGGCGGGGCCATCTGCGGGTGATCCCGCCACCGGCCTGAGCGCGCCGTCCCGGCGATGACACCCGCGGCCGGATGGCGATGACACCCGCGGCCGGAATTCCCCGGGCGACAGGCCTGCCCGACTGGGCCGGATTCGTGCCACGCTTGATCGATGAGCGAGCGCCAGCGAGCGAACCCGGAGCAGCGTGCGTCGAGCAGTCAGCGTGCTCCGCTGACGGTCACCGAGGTGCGACGCACCGGTCCGCTCGTCGACGCGGTGTACACGGACATCCTGCAGCCGTCGTTCCCGCCCGCGGAGCTGGTGTCGCTGGCCGCGCTGCGGGACGCGATCACGGCCCGGCGGGCCACCCTGACCGTCGCGCTGGACGCCACCGGTGAACCGTGGGGTGCCGCGGTCGGCGAGTGGTACGAGTCGGCCCGGGTGATGCTGCTCGGCTACCTCGCGGCGCGGCCGGGCAGCCGCGGCCACGGGGTCGGCGGCCGGCTGCTGGAGCAGGCGATCCGGACCTGGTCGGAGCGGTACCGACCGTGCGTGGTGCTCGCCGAGGTGGAGCGGCCGGACCGGCACCGGGCCTCGCTGGCGCACGGCGATCCCACCGGCCGGCTGCGCTTCTACCAGCGGTACGGGGCGAGCGCGCTGGACCTGCCCTACTTCCAGCCGGCGCTGCGGGCCGACGAGGACCGGGAGTACGGGATGCTGCTGATCGCGCTGCACGTCGAGCAGCAGTACCGCCGGGAGGAGCGGGCGATCGACGCAGAGCCGGTGCGCCGGTTCTGGTTGGACCACCTGGGCGCCACCGAGGGCGCCCCGGCCGACTCCGCGGCCCGGCGGATGGCGGCCGCGCTCGCCGCCGAACAGGTGGCGGTGCGCCCGCTCGACCAGTACCGGAACATCGCGGTCGCCGCCGGCTGACCGGCTCGCCACCCCCGCATTCGGGGGTCCTGGTCGCACACCACGTCGTGGCCGGTCCGCCCGGGTCGGTACCCTTCGGGGCATCCGACTCCGGAGGACGGACGGGAGCGTGCGGTGGACCTGACCGAGATCGTCAAGGCGTACGACGTGCGCGGCGTGGTGCCCGACCAGCTCGACGAGCGGGTCGCGCGGGCGGTGGGTGCCGCGTTCGTCCGGGTGACCGGGGCGGACCGGATCGTCGTCGCGCACGACATGCGCAACTCGTCGCCGCTGCTGGTGGCCGCGTTCGCGGAGGGCGCGACCGGCCAGGGCGCCGACGTGGTGAACGCCGGGCTCGGCCCGACCGACATGCTCTACTACGCCTCCGGGTCGCTCGACCTGCCCGGCGCGATGTTCACCGCGAGCCACAACCCGGCCCGGTACAACGGCATCAAGATGTGCCGGGCGGGTGCCCGGCCGATCGGCCAGGAGACCGGCCTGGCCGACATCCGCGACCTGGCGCAGCAGTTCCTGGACGAGGCGCCGGCGCCCGCCGCCACCACCGGGACGGTGACCGAGCGCGACCTGCTGACCGACTACGGGAAGCACCTGCGGTCGCTGGTCGACCTGTCCGGGATCCGCCGGCTGAAGGTCGTGGTGGACGCCGGGAACGGGATGGGCGGCTACAGCGTGCCGACGGTGCTCGGCGACGAGAAGCTGCCGGCGCTGCCGCTGGAGATCGTCCCGATGTACTTCGAGCTGGACGGCTCGTTCCCGAACCACGAGGCGAACCCGTTGGAGCCGGCGAACATCGTCGACCTGCAGGAAAAGGTCGGCGCGGTCAATGCCGACATCGGTCTGGCGTTCGACGGCGACGCGGACCGGTGCTTCGTGGTCGACGAGCGCGGCGAGCCGGTGCCGCCGTCGGCGATCACCGCGCTGGTGGCGACCCGGGAGCTGGCGAAGGTGCCGGGCGCGACGATCATCCACAACCTGATCGTGTCGCACGCGGTACCGGAGATCGTGCGCGAGCACGGCGGCGAACCGGTGCGCACCCGGGTCGGGCACTCGTTCATCAAGGCGGAGATGGCGAAGACCGGCGCGGTGTTCGGCGGCGAGCACTCGGCGCACTACTACTTCAAGGACTTCTGGTTCGCCGACACCGGGATGCTGGCCGCGATGCACGTGCTGGCCGCGCTCGGCGGGCAGGACCGGCCGCTGTCGCAGCTGGTGGCCGAGTTCAGCCGGTACGTGGCGTCCGGCGAGGTGAACTCGACCGTCGACGACCAGGCCGGCCGGGTGGCCGCGGTGAAGGCGCGGTTCGCCGACGCCCAGCTGGACGAGCTGGACGGGCTGACCGTGCAGTTCGACGACGGGTCCTGGTTCAACCTGCGCGCCTCGAACACCGAGCCGTTGCTGCGGCTCAACGTGGAGGCCCGGGACGAGCAGCGGATGGCGCAGCTGCGCGACGAGGTGCTGGCCGTCGTCCGCGGCTGACCTGCGAGAGTCGGCGCCACCGGCGACACGATCAGCCGGCGCCACCGGCGACACGATCAGCCGGCGCCGCCGGCGAGACGAGCCGGCTCGGCCGGCGAGGCGACTTGCCGGCCCGGCCGGCGACGAGGATCTGCCGGCGGCGGCCGGCGAGGACCATGCGCCGGCCGTGGCCGGTGCGAACAACGGGAGGTGAGCGTCATGTCCGAGACCACCCCGGCGGTGCTGGACGATGACCTGCTGTCGATCCTGGCGTGCCCGGACGAGCATCACGCGCCGCTGACCTACGACGCCGCGGCGCAGACGCTGACCTGCACCGAGTGCCACCGGGTCTTCGACGTGGTGGACGGCATTCCGGTGCTGCTGCTGGACGAGGCGCACGGCGGCCCGGCCGAGTCCGAGTCGTGACCGCGCAGCCTGGTCGCACCCCGCGCCGGCGGCCGTCCGCCGCGGCGCGCACGGCGGAGGTGGCGGCATGACCGAGCCCGGTACCGAAGGCGTCAGCGGGCACCGCGACATCGACGAGGCGCTGCTGGACGACCCGGCCCGCATCGACGCCGCGGACCCCGGCTTCATGCTGCGGGCCATCGCGTCCGGCGGGCCGCAGATCCGGGAGGCGATGTCGCTCGCGGCCGAGGCCGACCTGGCGTCGCTGGCCGACGAGGGCCGGCCGCGATCGCTGGTGGTGGCCGGTGCCGGCACCGCGGCGCGGACCGGTGACGTGCTGGCCGCGGTGGCCGGGCCGCGCTGCCCGGTACCGGTGGTCGCGCACCGCAGCGCCGGCGTGCCCGGCTGGGTCGGCGCCGCCGACACCGTACTGGCGGTGTCCGCGTCCGGCCGCAGCCCGGAGGCGCTGGCGGCGGCCGAGGCGGCGGCGCGGCGCGGGGCCCGGCTGGTGGCGATCGGTGCGCCCGGCTCCGAGCTGGCCGCGCTGGCCGAGCGGGCCCGGGCGCCGTTCATCCCGGTACCGCGGCGGGCGCCGGCGCGCGCCAGCCTGTGGGCGCTGACCGTACCGGTGCTGCTGGCCGGGCGGGCGCTGGGGTTGCTGCGGATGGCGGAGGCGGACCTGGCCGAGGCGGCGACCCGGCTGGACGACGACGCCGAGCGCTGCAAGGTCGGCAACGACGCGTTCACCAACCCGGCGAAGGCGCTCGCACTGGACCTGGCCAACTCGCTGCCGGTGGTGTGGGGCTCCACCCCGCTCGCGGCGGTGGCCGCCGGCCGGTTCGCCGAGATGCTGGCCGCGAACGCGCGGTACCCGTCGGTGGCGGACTCGCTGCTGGAGGCCGGTCGCGGCAGCGTCGGGCTGCTGGACGGGGTGTTCGGCGCGCTGGCCGAGTCGCAGCGCGACATCTTCGCCGACGAGCCGGAGGAGGGTGGCACCCGGCTTCGGCTGGTGATCCTGCGCGACGACGGTTTCGAGTCGGGTACCCCGGCGGAGGACAACGACGGGGACGAGCCGCCGGCGGTGGAGAGCCGCCGCGCGGAGGCGGTGCAGTCGATGGCGGAGCGGCGCGGGGTGCGCTGCACGGTGCTGCGGGCCGACGGCGCGTCACCGCTGGAGCGGCTGGCGTCGCTGACCGCGGTGCCCGACTTCGCCTCGGTCTACCTGGCGCTGGCGCACGGGTTCGACCCGATGGCGGTACCGGCGGTGTCGGAGATGAAGGACTTCGTCACGCCATGATTCGTCACCCGATGAGAGGCAGATCGTGAGCTCGTCCGGCGGTACCAAGGCGGTGTTGGCGGCGCTGGGCGCCAACCTGGGCATCGCGGTGGTGAAGTTCCTCGCGTTCCTGCTGACCCAGTCGTCGTCGATGCTGGCCGAGTCGATCCACTCGGTGGCGGACTCGGGCAACCAGGTGTTGCTGCTGATCGGCGGTAAGCGGGCGCGGCGCAACCCGGACCCGGAGCACCCGTTCGGCTACGGCCGGGAGCGCTACATCTACGGGTTCATCGTGGCGATCGTGCTGTTCGCGGTCGGTGGCCTGTTCGCGCTGTACGAGGGCTACCACAAGGTGATCCATCCGGAGGCGATCCACTCCTGGCAGTGGGTGCCGATCGTGGTGCTGGTGGTCAGCATCGCGCTGGAGGGCAACTCCTTCCGTACCGCGCTCAAGGAGTCGGCGACCGAGCGGCGCAAGGTCGGCTTCCTCGGCTACATCCGGCGGGCGAAGAACCCGGAGCTGCCGGTGGTGCTGCTGGAGGACTCGGCGGCGCTGCTGGGCCTGGTCTTCGCGCTGTTCGGGGTCGGGCTGACGCTGCTGACCGGCAACGGCGTGTTCGACGGCATCGGTACCCTCGCGATCGGCGCACTGCTGGTGTGTGTCGCCGCGACGCTGGCGGTGGAGACCAAGAGCCTGCTGCTGGGCGAGTCGGCGACCGTGGCGAACGTGCGGGCGATCGAGACGGCGGTGCTGGACGGGCCGGAGGCCGAGCGCATCATCCACATGCGCACGATGCACCTCGGCCCGGAGGAGTTGCTGGTCGCGGTCAAGGTGGCGGTGCACCACGACGACACGGCGCAGGAGGTGGCCCGCGGCATCGACGCGATCGAGGCGCGGATCCGCGCCGCGGTGCCGATCGCGCACGTCATCTACATCGAGCCGGACCTGTACCGGGCGGCTGCCGCGAAGCAGCAGAAACAGTCCTGACGCCGGCGGCGTCGATACAGGTTCTGACGCCGGCGGCGTCGATACAGGTTCTGACGCCGGCGGCGAGGCGGGCGCGATGCCAACGGTGTCGGTGGAGGGGGAGCGGACATGCGTGCACTGACCGGGCGGATCCAGCCGTACGCGTGGGGGTCGCGGGTCGCGATCGCGGCGATCCAGGGCCGGCCGGTGCCGTCCGAGACGCCGGAGGCGGAGCTCTGGCTCGGTGCGCACCCGGCTGCACCGTCCACAGTAGACGGTGGAGGGACGCTGGCCGACCTGATCGCCGCCGATCCGGCCGCGACGCTCGGGCCGGCACAGCGCTTCGGCCGGCTGCCGTTCCTGCTCAAGCTGCTCGCCGCGGACCAGCCGCTGTCGCTGCAGGTGCACCCGGACGCGGCCCAGGCGCGCGCCGGCTTCGACGCCGAGAACGCCGCCGGCGTACCGCTCTCCGCGCCGGAGCGCAACTACTCCGATCCGTACCACAAGCCGGAGATGATCGTCGCGCTGACCGACTTCGACGCGCTGTGCGGGTTCGCGCCGCCGCAGCGGTCGGCGGACCTGCTCGCCGGGCTGGCCGTACCGGAGCTGGACCCGGTGGTGGCGGCGCTGCGGTCGGAGCGGGCGGCGGACGGGATCCGGGCCGCGGTCGCCGCGTTGCTCGCGGTGCCGGTGCGCACCGTCGAGACGGCGGTCCGTGCCGCCGCCGCGGGCGGCGACCGGGCGCCCGGGTACCGGCTGATGGTGGAGCTGGCGCGCCGGCACCCGGGTGATCCCGGCGTGCTGGTCGCGGTGCTGCTCAACCAGGTGCGGCTGCGGCCGGGGCAGGCGCTGTACGCGCCGGCCGGCTGCCTGCACGCCTACCTCGACGGGGTCGGCGTCGAGCTGATGGCGGCCAGCGACAACGTGTTGCGCGGCGGGCTGACCCCCAAGCACGTCGACGTGCCCGAACTGCAGCGGCTGCTGCGGTACGAACCGGCGCCGCCACCGATCGCCGACCCGGTGCCGGTCGCCGGCGGGCTGGAGAGCTACCCGCAACTGCTGCCCGGGGTGGCGGAGTTCGCGCTGTCGGTGGCGCGGGTCGGCGGCCCGCACCGCCGGGTCGAACTCGCCGCGACCGGGCCGCGGGTGCTGTTCTGCGTGCACGGCCGGGTGATCGCCAACGACGGGGCGGGCGAGCTGTCGCTCGGGCCGGGCGAGGCGGCGTTCGTGCCGGCCGACCGCCGCGCCGTCCGGCTCTCCGGGTACGGCGAACTGTTCCAGGCGACCACCGCCTGACCCGCACGCGGCACCGCTACGCGGCCGTCAACGGCCCGGCCAGCTGGTACCTGGTCAGCACGACACCGGAGGGCGTCGTCTGCGTCTCCGCCAGCTCGAGCGACCGGGCCGGCGTGCCCTCGGCGACGAAGCGCTTCCCGGTACCCAGCACGACCGGGTAGACGATCAGCACGACCTCGTCCGCCAGTCCCTGTTCGAGCAGCGTCGAGGTGAGCGTGGAGCTGCCGCAGAGCACGAGGTCCGGGCCGTCGTCCGCCTTGACCCGGCGAACCCCCTCGGCCACGTCCGGCCCCAACGGCTCGGCCGGGCCCCAGTGCAAGGTCTCCGGGCGGTGCGTCGCGACGAACTTGGTCGCCGCGTTGAGCCGGTCCGCCATCGGATTGGCCGGCACCGTGGGCCAGAACCGTGCCCACAGGTCGTAGGTGCGCCGGCCGAGGAGCAGGTCGAAGCGCTCGCCGTGCATGGCGAGCACGGCGTCCCGGCCCTCGGGTGTCCGGAACGGCACGTTCCAGTTGGGGTAGGGGAAATCGTCGCCGTCGACGGAGTGCTGGACCACCCCGTCCAGCGAGACGTGTTCGATGATCTTGAGCCTTCGCATGCGAGCTCCTCCGGTTCCGGCGTTCGTGTTCGTCCGGCTGGTAGACGCCGGGCCGGAGCGGAACTCATCGATCGCGGTCGCCGGCCGGAGCGGGGGCCGATCCGGCGCGGGCGAGCAGGTGGAAGACGCGGCTGAGCCCCCGGTACGGGTCCCGCCGGCTCGCCGCGAGCTCCACCTCGGCGATGTCGGGCAGCTCGGCGTCGTCGGCGACGAGCGTGAGCCAGTCGCTGAACAGCCAGAGCCCGTACCAGGCGAGCGGGGCGGCGCCGTGGCTGGCGAACAGCGCGGACAAGCCGGCCACGGTGTCGGCGCGGGTGTCGAGCCCCAGCACGCCGCGCTCGCCGCCGGCGTCGAACGCGGCCAACGCATCGCGCCACCGGTGTGCCAGCGCCGGGCGCACCGCCAGGGTGGCGGCGTTGAGGCCGAGCACCGACACGATGCCCTCCGGCGCGACGCAGCCGCACAGCGCCGCGATCATCGGCGCCGGGTCGGGCAGGTACATCAGGACGCCGTGGCAGAGCACCGCGTCGTACCGGTGCGCCCCGGCGAGGTCGACCGCGTCCTCTCCGCGGCCCGCCAGCAGCCGGACCCGGTCTCGTACCGCCGTGGGTTCGGCGTCGAGCCGTCGCTGTGCAGCGGCCAGCATCGCCGCGGACGAGTCGAGCAGGGTGATCCGGTATCCCAGGCGCGCCAAGGGAAACGACTGGTGGCCGGCGCCGCCGCCGACGTCGAGGATGGTGGCCGGCGGCGGCGGCAGGTGGGCCAGCAGGTGCCGGTGCAGCACGTAGGTGCGCACCTTGCCCTTCACCGTCGCGTACGCGCCCTCGACGAAGGGATCCGCCAGGCTTGCCCACACGTCGTCGACCATCCCGCCATCCTCCCGTACCGGCGGCGCGGGGTGTCCGCGAAGCCGGCGCGACACCGGCTCGCGCCGGCGGGGCGGAGGGGTGTCCGCGAAGCCGGCCCGACCCGGAGCCTTGCGGAGGCCAATCAGGCCTCGGGCGTGGCGGCGAGGCCGGCGAGCGTGGCGCGGACCAGCCGGCGCACCGCGGCCGGGCCTCGGCCGCGGGCGGCCTCCAGTGCGTGCAGGCAGAAGCCGGCGAGCTCGTCGGCGTGCGTGTCGTCGGGCAGGTCGCCGGCCGCGGCGGCGTCGGTGATCAGCTCGCGGACGAACTCGTGCAGGCGGCGGTGCGCGTCGGCGACATGGGCCCCACGGTGCAGCAACGCGGCGGCCGGATCGGACGCCGCGTGCCCGGCGCGGCTCGCCTTCGCGTACGCGGTCAGGACGGCCTCGAGGCGCGGGCCGGCGCCTTCGGTGCGGTCGCGCACCCGGACCAGCTCGGCCAGGTGGGCGTCGATGCGCCGTTCGTGCCAGGTGAGGAGGATCGACTCGACGTCCGGGAAGTACTTGTACAGCGTGGCGCGGCCGATGCCGGTGTCCTTGGCGATCTGCGACATCGTGACGCCGCTGAGGCCGTGCTCGGCGATCAGCGCGGCGGTGGCCGCGATCGTCGCCTCGCGCACCGCGTCGCGATGTGCCTCGATCGTCTGGCTCCAGATCTTCGGCATGCCGGTAGCATACACGATGGACAGATTAAAGACAGACTGACTTGACAAGGACACAATGTATTGAAAAACTGAGGGTGGTCAGGGCGGCGCGACGCCGCCGAACGCCGATCCGTCCCGAGGTGCAGCCGTGTCCCAGTCCGAACCACAGACCTCCGCCGGCTCGATCGCGGCCCCGACCGGCGTACGGGAACCGTCGAGCGATGCCGGCGCGACACTTGTCGAGCGGCTGCTCGCGCCCGCCGGCCGGGTCGACCCCTACCCGCTCTACGCCGAGGCGCACCGGCTCGGCCCGGTGACCCGGATCGCCGACACGCTGTACCTGGTCAGCGGGTACCAGGCGGTCGACCAGCTGCTGCGGGACCCGGGCTTCGGCCTGCACCCCGCCGCGACCGGGCCGGGCGCCGACGGGCCGCTCGACCTGCTGAGCCGGTCGATCCTGCGTGCGAACCCGCCGGACCATCCGCGGATGCGGTCGTTGATCGGGAAGGTGTTCACCCGGCGCCGGGTGGCCGCGCTCGCCCCGCGGGTCGAACAGGCGGTCGACGAGCTGCTCGACGAGCTCGCCGCCGAGCGCGGGCCGGTCGACTTCATGGACCGGTTCGCGTTCCGGCTGCCGGTCACGGTGATCTGCGCGCTGCTCGGCGTGCAGACGCGTGACCACGCGCTGCTACGGTCGCTGGCCGCCGACCTGACCGAGGTGCTCGAACTGACCGGGCCGACCACGCCGGCGGCCGAAGCGGCCGCCACGGCCCTGGCCGAACGCTTCGCCGGGCTGATCGCCGCCCGGCGCGCCGAACCGCGGGACGACCTGGTCAGCGCGCTGGTCGCGGTGCGGGACGCCGACGACGGCAGGCTGTCGGACGCCGAGCTGCTCGGCAACCTGATCCTGCTGCTGGTCGCCGGCTTCGAGACGACCACGAGCCTGCTCGGCAGCGGCCTCGCACTGCTGCTCGACCGCCCGGATCTGCTCGCCACCCTGCACGCCGCCACGTCGGTCGTCGCGACCGCGCCCCCGGCCGGCGCCGCCACCGAGGCTGGCGCCGGTGACGCGGCGGTCGCCGGCTTCGTCGAGGAGGTGCTGCGGTACGAGTCGCCCGTGCAGGTGCTGACCCGCACCGCGCTGGTCGACGGGCGATCCGTGGCCGACCTGCCGGTACCGCGGGGTGCCGACCTGATCGCCGTGGTCGGCGCGGCCAACCGGGACCCGGCCCGTTACCGTGACCCGGACCTCTTCGACCCCACGCGGACCGGCGTGCGGCCGCTCAGCTTCGGTGCGGGGGCGCACATCTGCCTGGGCAACAGCCTCGCCCGGCTCGAGGCGACCGTGGCGTTCGCCCGGCTGGTACGCCGGTTTCCCGCGATGCTCGCCGCCGGCGACCCGGTGCGCCGGGACCGGCTGGTGCTGCGCGGCCTGCAGTCCCTGCCGGTCCGCCTCGGCGCGGCGGGCTGACCGTCCGGACGGCGGCGCGACGCCGCCGGCGGAGCCTCAGGGCTGCAGCGGGACGCGGCGGGCGCGCACCGTACGGTGGCTGATCCGCCAGCCGTCCGGGGTGTGCACCACGGTGTCCTCGTAGGTGGCGCTGCCGCAGCTGCGGTCGGTGTGGATCGCGATCGCCTTCGACCACGCGCGCACCCGGCCGTCGTCGAGCTCGGTGAGCACGGTGTTGGTCACGTGGTGGGCGAGCGGGTTGCCCTCGCCGAGCGCGTACCCGGCCTCGATGACGGCGGTGACGCCGTGCAGCACGCCGCCGCCGACGTTGCTGACGTCGTACGCGATGTCGGCGGTGAACAGTTCGCGCAGCCGGTCGAGCTGCCCGCTGTCCGCGAACAGTCCGTGCAGGTTGATCAGGTCGGTGATGGCGACCCGGTCGTCGGTGGTCAGGCTCATCGGTGTTCCTCCTGTGTCGGGACGCCGAGCAGGCACGACGCACCACGCGCATGGTTCGCGCGCTCGCGGATGGCTACACTCCCGGCATCCGGGGAATTCCCCGTTTCAACGTACTGGGGAGCTCCCCACTTGTCCAGGAGGTGCCGGTGGCCGCACGCAGGGTCGACGCCGCCCGCAACGCCGAGCGGCTGCTCGCCGCGGCCCGGGAGCTGTTCGACGAGGCCGGGCCGGACGTACCGCTGGACGAGGTGGCGCGGCGCGCCGGCGTCGGCAACGCCACCCTCTACCGCAACTTCCCGACCCGCGGCGACCTGCTCGTCGCGGTGTACACCGACGAGGTGGCCGAGCTGTGCGCCCGCGGCGATGCCGCGACGGCCGCGAACCCGGCGGACGCGCTGTTCGACTGGCTGGGCGAGTTCGTCGCGCACGTCGCCACCAAGCGCGCGCTGGCGCACGCGGCGACCAGCGGCGAGCACCGCACCGAACGGTTCGAGCAGTGGCATGCGGCGATGCACCGGACCGCGGCCGGGCTGGTCGACCGGGCCCGCCGGGCCGGCGTGGTGCGTCCCGACCTCGACCCGGCGGATCTGCTGGCGCTGGCCAGCGGGATCGCGCTGGCCAGCGGGACCGCCGACTCGGCCGGTCGGCTGCTCGCCCTGATCCGGCACGGCATCGAGGTACCGCCGGAGTGACCAGCGCGGCGCGCTGCCGGGCCGTTCGCGGCGGTCGCGATGTCGTCGGCCCGTCAGCGTGGTGACAGCCGCCGTCACGGTGTCGTCGGGCCGGTCAGTGCGGCGACAGCCGCAGTCTCGGTGTCATCGGCCGGTCAGCGTGGCGACGCCGCCGGCCGCGGTGTCGTCGGTCGATCAGCGCGGCGACAGCCGGCGCAGCGGGCAGCGGGCCGTGGCCGGCAGCGCGACCGGCCGGTGCGCGGTCGGGGTCAGATCCGCGCCGACGTCCAGCGGATCGCGCAGGTGCGCCGGAGCGAGCGGGACGCCGTGCTCGGCCGCGTACCGCAGCAGCCGGCGCCGGCTGTCGACCGCGGCGCCGGGCCCCGTCTCGTACCGGTAGGGCAGCTCCGGCCAGCGCGCCTGGGCGGGATGCACCAGCACGTCGCCGGCCAGTACGGCCCCGTCGGTGAGCACGCTCTGGTGGCCGGGCGTGTGCCCGGGCGTCGGCAGCAGCCGGTACCCGCCGGGCATCGTCGTCTCCCCGTCGACCACCCGCAGCTGGCCGGCCGCCAGCACGGGTGCCACCAGCCGGGCGTACGTGCCGGTCCCGGCGACGTGGTCGAGCTCGGCGCGCTGCACCACGTACTCGGCGCGCGCGAACAGCGGCCCGCCGGCAGCCCCGCTCCCGCCGGTACCGGCATCCCGGTGGTCGCCGACGTCCCCACCGGTGCGGGCGGGGGTGGCGGTCTGGACCGGGGGTGCGGCGGGGGCGATGTTCCAGCCGGCGTGGTCGAGGTGGACGTGGGTGAGGACCACGGTGTCGATCTCGGCCGGGGTCACGCCGGCCTCGGCCAGCAGCGCCGGCAGCCGCCCGGCGGTACCCAGCCAGTCCGCACCCGGTGCGCCGGCCGGCCCGACGCCGGTGTCGACCAGCGTGGCCCGGCCCTCGTCGGTGAGCAGGAAGCAGTGCACGTGCAGTACCCAGCCGGCCGCGGCGGCGTTGCCCGGTGCGCTGCCGGCGGCCCAGTCCCGGTGCCGCCCCGCCCATCCCGGCAGCGCCTCCTCGACCGGCTCGGGAAACATCGCCACCGCGTCGCACAGCATCGTCACGTCCACGGTCCGTTCCTACCGCAGGCGCGGGCGAGCCGGCATCCGCCGGGCGGTTTCCGCCGGACCCGGCGTGCCGCCGGACCCGCGGGCAGGTCAGGTGAGGCGGGTGGTGCGGGTGGCGACCGCGGCCGGCAGTACCGCCCAGAACGCCAGCACCAGGTACGGGCCGGGGCCCGGTGCGGTGCCGGCGGCGAGCGCGTCGGTCAGGCCGTTCGCGAGCGCACCCGAGGGCAGCAGGCCGACCACGTCGGCCAGCCCGGCCGGCAGCGACGAGGCCGGCACCGCGATGCCGCCGGCGAGCAGCAGGATGAACCACACCGCATTGGCCACGGCCAGCACGATCTCGGCCCGTACCGACCCGCCGAGCAGCACGCCGAGCGCGCCGAACGCGAGGGCACCCAGTACCAGCAGGGCGACCGACTCACCGATCCCGGCCAGGTGCGGCGACCAGCCCAGCAGCGCGGCCACCGCGCCGAGCACGATCAGCTGTACGACGATGACCAGCACGCCGGAGAGCACCCGGCCGGCGACGAGCAGCCAGCGCGGCAGGGCGGTCGCGGCGAGCCGCTTGAGCACCCCGTACCGCCGGTCGAAGCCGAGCGAGATCGCCTGGCTGGTGAACCCGGTGGACATGATCGCGAGCGCGATGACCCGCGGGGTGACCCAGTCGACCCGGGGCGTACCGACGTCGATGATGGGCAGTTCGGTCAGTCCGACCAGCAGCGCCAGCGGGATGATCAGGGTCAGCAGCAGCTGCTCGCCGTTGCGCAGCGCGAGCTTGGTCTCGGTCGCGGTCTGTGCCAGCAGCATCCGGCCGAGCCGGCCGCGTCCCGGCGCCGGCGTGAACGTCCCCGCCGCGAACCTTGCCTGCTCGCTCACCGCCGCACCTCCCGCAGCCGGACCGGGGCGGACCGGTGCGGTCGGAACTCCTGCGTACCAACGGATTTCGCGCCCTCCGGTGCCGGAACGCCGGCGCGGCGCCGGTGCTCGTTCATCGCAGCTCCCGGCCGGTGAGGTCGAGGAAGACGTCCTCCAGGCTGCGGCGCGCGACGCGCAGCTCCTGCGCCAGCACGTCGTGCTCGGCGCACCAGGCGGTCACCGCGGATACCTCCGCGGGGCCGATCGGACCGACCAGCTCGTACCGGCCGGGGCTGGGTTCGGTACCGGTGCAGCCGGCGGGTAGCCGGTCGATCAGCTCGGCGATCGGCAGGCCGGCGGTGGCGCGGAAGGTGAGCCGCTGTCGGCCGTCGCGCTCGCTGGTCAGCTCGGCCGGGGTACCGGCGGCGACCGGACTGCCGTGGTCGATGATCACCACCTGGTCGGCGAGCGTCTCCGCCTCGTCCATCAGGTGCGTGGTCAGCAGCACCCCGACGCCGTCGGTGCGCAGCGCGTCGACCAGCTCCCAGACCAGCCGGCGGGCCTGCGGGTCGAGCCCGGCGGTCGGTTCGTCCAGGAACACCAGCTCGGGTCGGCCGACCACGGCGCAGGCCAGCGACAGCCGCTGCTGTTGCCCGCCGGACAGCCGCTTGTACGGGGTGTGCAGCGCGTCGCGCAGCCCGAGCACGTCGAGTAACCAGTCGGGGTCGAGCGGGTGTGCGGCGCAGGCGGCGACGAGCCGCAACATTTCACCGGCCCGTACCCCGGGGTAGGCGCCGCCGCCCTGCGGCATGACGCCGATGCGGGGGCGCAGCGCGGCGCCGTCCCGGTTCGGGTCGAGGCCGAGCACCCGGACCAGGCCGCTGTCGGGGCGCTGGAAGCCCTCGCAGATCTCCACGGTGGTGGTCTTGCCGGCGCCGTTGGGGCCGAGCAGGGCGAGCACCGTACCGCCGGGCATGGTCAGGTCGAGCCCATCGACCGCGACGGTGGTACCGAACCGTTTGACCAGGTTGGACACGGCGAGGGCCGGGCTGTCGGTGGAGTCCGTCCCGGCGTGGACAGTCGCGCCGTGCGGCGTCGCATCCTCGCTCACCGTCGCAGCGTATGCCGGTGCGTACCGGTGGGCGGCGTGGGGGAGTGCCGGCTGCCGGCCGGGTCACTCGCGGCGCCGGTACGGCACGCTCCGGCGACCGGCGCCGGCCGCCGTGGCGTCCGGCTGGCCAGGGTCTGCAATCCGTGCCGCGAGCCGCAACAATTGATGGAAGATCGGCGAACCGCTTGACACCATGATGATTCTCAGTAACGCTACGACTACGGAACGTAAATCGGTGGTTCGGGTGCGGCACGAACCACGGTGAAGGCGCGGGGCGGACGAGGTTTCACGGTACGGGGGGCACTGTGAAGCCACGACCGCCCCGCGCGCCGCTTCCCGCCGCGGCCGGCTCGGCCGCCGGACCCGGCGCCGGCTCGGCCAGGATCCGGGCCGCGATGCCCCGGCGCACCGCCTGCCGGTGCAGCGACCGGCGATGCCGCTCCGCCACCACGGCGGCAAGGTACGCCCAGCCCGGGGTGCCGGGTGGCACCGGCGGCGTCGTCTGCGCCGCCACCTTCGAGGCCAGGGCCAACCCGAGCCTGGTCCGCGCCGGCTCGCCGATCCGCCGGTTGCGGGCGAGATAGTGCCGCACCGTGTTGGCCAGCTGATCGTCCAGCCCGGTCAGGTCCAACCGCCGCGCCCAACCGGTCAGCTGGGGCGGCATCGCCGGCACCCACCCCCACGACTGGGGGCTGCGCTCGTGCACCACCAGCGTGCCGGCGGCCAGATCACCCAACCGCCGGCCGGAACGCTCGCCGACCATCACCCCCAGGCACAGCAACCAGCTCAGCGGCGGTACCAGCAGGCCCGGCCACTCCACCGCGAGCCCCACCAGCGCCCGGGTCAACGCGTGCCGGAACCCGATCGGGCCGCCGTCGATGCGCACCACCCGCAGCCCGAGCGCGAACTTGCCGATCGACCGGCCTCCGGTGAGCGTCTCCACCAGTACCGGCGGGGCCAGGAAGACCAGCACCGTGGCGACGACCACCACGCCGTGCGCGAACGCGCTCGAGCGCGACAGCATCAGCGGCACCGCCACCGTCGCCACCAGCAGGGCGAACGGCACCTGCAGCGACAGGTCGAGCACGAACGCGAGCGTCCGGGACCCGAGCCGGGCCGGTCGCAGCTCGACCGCGACGGCCTCGCCGTCCACCACCGTCCCGTCGCCCATCCGCACATCCTGCGGTATCGCGTCCAGTCCGGACAACCACGCGGCCCGTGGCGTGACCGGCCCGGGCGCCGGTGATCGCGGGGCCGGTGCCGCCGGTCGGCGGGATTCCGGCGTGGCGGCGCGACCGTATGCTGCCGGGGTGGATCTGGACGCCTTCGTCACCGAGCACCGGGACGAGTGGCGCCGGCTGGAGGCGCTGTCCGGCCGGCACCGCCCGGACGCCGGCGAGGCGGACGAGCTGATCGCGCTCTACCAGCGCACCGCCACCCACCTGTCGATGGTGCGCAGCCAGGCGCCCGACCCGGCGCTGGTGGCGCACCTGTCCCGGCTGGTGCTGCGCGCCCGGGCCAGCATCACCGGCGGCCGCTCGTTCCGCCCGAGCGACCTGCTGCGGTTCGTCACCGTCACCTTTCCCGCCGCGGTGTATCGCACCTGGCGCTGGTGGTGCACCGTCGCGGTGTCGTTCCTGGCCGTGTCCGCCGCGCTGACCGCGTGGTTCGTCGCGCATCCGGAGGCGCTGCGGGCGCTGATCGGGGACGGCGGCGCGCGCAGCCTCGCCGACCACGAGTTCGCCGACTACTACCGGGCCGCGCCAGCCCAGGACTTCGCTTTCGAGGTGTGGACCAACAACGCGCTGGTCGCCGGGCTCTGCCTGGCCGGCGGCATCCTGCTGCTCCCGGTCCTGCTGGTACTGGCGCAGAACGCGCTGGTGGTGGCCGTAGACGCCGGCGCGATGCTGGGGCAGGGGCGCGCCGACGTGTTCTTCGGGCTGCTCGCCCCGCACGGGCTGCTGGAGCTGACCGCGGTGTTCGTCGCCGCCGGTACCGGGCTGCGCATCGGCTGGTCCTGGGTGGCGCCCGGGCCGTACCTGACCCGGGCCCAGTCGCTCGCCGGCGCCGCCCGGTCCGGCGTCGTGGTGGCGCTCGGGCTGGTCGGGGTGCTCGCGGTCAGCGGCGCGATCGAGGCGTTCGTGACCCCGTCGCCGCTGCCGACCGCGGTCCGGGTCGGCATCGGCGTGCTCGCGCTGGCCGCGTTCCTGACCTACGTGGTGCACTTCGGCCGCCGCGCCGCCGCCGTCGGCGAAACCGGTGACCTCGCCCCCGATCTCCGCGAGGCCACCGCCCCCGCCTGCTGACAGCGGGTGGGGCGGAGGGACGTCGCTTACTCGTCGGGGAGCTTGGCGGCGAGCACGTCGACGCGATCGACGTAGGGCGCCCCGGCGAACAGTCCTGCGGCCGCAGCGGCGTTCAGCGCCTCGCCGTTGGCGTCCCAGTGCGCCTCGCGGTCGGCCTCGTTGGCGAAGGCGTCGAAGATGGCGAAGGTCGTCGGCCCCAGCCGCAGCGCGAACCAGGCGACCGCCAGGCCCTCCTTCCGCACGTGCTCCACTGCCGATTCCAGCATGGCCTCGACGTCGGGCACCTTGTCCGGCTTGGCCTCGACGCGGACGAGCAATCCGGTGTTGACCATTCGCGCGCTCCTACTTCTGTAATGATCATTCAAGAAGTAACCTAGCAGACATTGCTAGCGATCGCTATAGAATGGGCACATGAAGACGGGCCGACCGCGGTCGTTCGATCGCACCGAGGCGCTCGAGGGTGCCATGGCCGTGTTCTGGGAGCACGGCTACGACGCGACGTCGATCGCCCTCCTCACTCAGGCGCTCGGCATCGGCGCGCCCAGCGTGTACGCGGCCTTCGGCGACAAGCGGTCCTTGTTCCTTGCGGCGCTCGACCGGTACCTCCGCACCTACGGCTCCTTCACCGAACGCGCGTTGGCTGAGGAACCGAAGGCCCGAGACGCCGTCGAACGCCTGCTGCGCGAGGCGGCGGTCGCGTACACCAGGCCCGAACATCCGCGCGGTTGCCTGCTGATCACCGCCGCGACCAACTGCTCCCCACAATCCGCTGACATCGCCGCCCACCTGCGTGACCTCCGCGCCGCGGGCCGCCGCGTGCTCCACGACAAGATCGCCACCGCGACGCGAACGGGCGACATCCCCGCCCGCACCGACCCCCGGGCCCTCGCGGCCTTCTACACCGCCGTACTCCAGGGCATGTCCGCGCAGGCTCGCGACGGCGCCACGAGAACCGACCTGGAACAGATCGCCGAGACAGCCCTCCGCGCCTGGCCAGCAGTGCCTTCCCGACTCCACTGATCCGCAGCCGCAGCCGGCCGACGCTTGCCCGCGCCGGCAGCGTCCGTCGGTCAGGTGTCGAGGTAGTGGAGGATGGCGAGGATGCGGCGGCTGTGGGTGGAGCGCTCGGGCAGGTCGAGCTTGGTAAAGATCGCGTTGACGTGCTTCTCCACCGCACTGCGGGAGACGAACAGCTGGGCGCCGATCGACGCGTTGGTGTGGCCCTGCGCCATCAGGTCCAGCACGCTGCGTTCCCGCTCGGTCAGGCGGGACAGCGGATCGGTGTGGCTGGTGGCGGCGAGCAGCTGGCGGACCACCTCGGGGTCGAAGGCGGTACCGCCGGCGCCGACCCGTACCAGCGCGTCGAGGAACTCGCCGACGTCGACCACCCGGTCCTTGAGCAGGTAGCCGACGCCGGCCGGGTCGCCGGTGAGCAGCCGCGTCGCGTACCGCTTCTCGACGTACTGGGAGAGCACCAGCACCGCGACCTCCGGCCACCGCTGCCGGATGGTCAGCGCGGCGCGCAACCCCTCGTCGGTGTGCGTCGGCGGCATCCGTACGTCCAGCACGGCCACCTGCGGCCGGTCCTCGGCGACCGCGGCGAGCAGCGCGTCCGCGTCGCCGACCGCGGCGACGACCTGGTGGCCCTCCTCGGCCAGCAGCCGGACCAGCCCCTCGCGCAGCAGCGCCGAGTCCTCCGCCAGCGCTATCCGCACGACGGCTCCGCGGCGCAGGCCGGGATCTCGGCGGTGACCAGGGTGGGACCGCCGGGTGGGCTGAACACCGAAAGCCGCCCGTCGACCGCGGCGAGCCGGCGGGCCAGTCCGGACAGGCCGGGCCCGGCCGGGTCGGCGCCGCCGCAGCCGTCGTCGTGCACCTCGATCCGGATCACGCCGGCCGCCTCGGTCAGCCGTACGGTCGCGGCGCGCGCGGTGGCGTGCTTGGCCGCGTTGGTGATCGCCTCGCACACCACGAAGTAGCAGGCCGCCTCGACGCCGGCCGGCGGGCGGGCCCGCAGCCGGTGGTCCAGCCGTACCGGCAGGCCGGCTCGTTCGGCGACCGACTCCAGCGCCGCGGGCAGGCCGGCGGAGTCCAGCGCCGACGGGTACACGCGCCAGGCCACCTCGCGCAGCTCCACCAGCGCCCGGCGGGACTCCTCGTGCGCGGCGCGCAGCAGGTCGGTGGAGCGCTGCGGGTCGGTGGCGCGGCGGGCCCGGCCGAGCAGCATGCCGAGCGCCACCAGGCGCTGCTGCACGCCGTCGTGCAGGTCGCGCTCGATCCGGCGGCGTTCGCCGTCGACCGCGGCGACCACCGCGGCCCGGCTGACCGACAGCTCGTCGATGCGGTGCTCCAGGGCGGCGCGGCCGGGCCGGACGGCCCAGTTCGCCCAGCGCAGGTCCAGCGCGGCGACGGCGATCATCCCCTGCACCGCGAGGAACGCGAGAACCAGCCCGGCCGCCGCGAGGTAGCCCACGATCGGCCAGGACGGGGTGATGCCGTCCAGCGGCCGCCCGGTCAGCCAGCCCGCCACCAGCCGCACGCCGGCGACCAGGCCGGCGCCGAACAGGGTCAGCACGGCGCCGCCGAGCAGCCCGAGTCCCAGCCGTACCAGCAGGTACCCGACGCCGCGGGCGACGTGCGGCGGGTCCGGCCGGGTGGCGGGCCAGCGGGTGGCGCGGGACAGCTCGGCGGCGGTCAGCCGGCGCAGCGCCGCGCCGACCACCCGGCGTGGCGCCGGCCGGCCCAGGGTGACCAGCACGGCCAGCCCGGCCGCGGCCAGCACCAGCGCGTCGAACGGTACGGTCAGCGCGCCCACCAGCAGCGCGGCGACGGCGCGGGCCGGACGGGGCAGGTACCGCACGGCGGCGCCTAGGCTCGGCCGTCGGGCTCGGTGGACCGGGACGAGCCGTACACGGTGCCGCGGAACCGCTTCACCAGCGTCGGCTCCCCGTCTGTCACCGGCCGCCCGTCCGCGGTTCGATCGGACCCCGGGTACGGGTGGGTCTCCGGCGCCGGGCCGGCCGCGTGGCGTGGCGCGGCGGGGTCGGCGGACGCGTGCTGCGGTCCGGAGGCGGCGCCGGCCGGCGGGAATCCCGCCGGCGAGTGCTCGCCGGAGTAGCTGGACCCGGCGTACGCACCGCCGGACCGGTACCCGCCGCTCTGCTCGGGCCGCTGGTAGCCGCCGCTGTCGTCCGGGTGGTTGCCGTCACGGCCGTCCGGGCCGTACCCGGTGCGCCCGGCCGGCGGTTGCCCGGCGCGGCCGTACGGGTCGGGGTGGCCGTACGGCTCGCGGTGGTCGGCAAGGTCGCGGTGGTCGGCGGGGGCGCCGGTGGGCAGGCCGTAACCGGCCGGGCCGGGGTCGTCGTCGACCGCCAGCGCGGCGAAGCCGGGATGGTCGTCGGCCTCGTCGGGGCCGGCGGCGGCGCGCCGCCGGCGCAGCAGCCGGGAGACCACGAAGTACGCGATGGCCAGCACGATCAGCACGATGATCGCCTTGGAGAAGTAGCTGCCGTACTTCTCGACCTTCTCCCAGTTGGCCCCGAGCGAGTATCCAGCGAGCACGAACACGGTGTTCCAGATCGCCGATCCGGCCGCGGACAGCAGCGTGAACTTCAGCAACGGCATGCGTTCCAGCCCGGCCGGCAGCGAGATCAGGCTGCGGAACACCGGGACGAACCGGCCGAAGAACACCGCCTTGGTGCCGTGCTTGCGGAAGAACGCCTCGGTGCGCTCGATCTCGTGCACCTGCACCAGCGGGATCTTCGCCGCCCAGCGCAGCACCCGCTCGCGGCCGAACGCCGCGCCGATGTAGTACATCGCGATCGAGCCGACGATCGAGCCGATGGTGGTCCAGACCAGCGCCGCGTACAGGTTGATGCTGCCGCGGCTCGCGGCGAACCCGGCCAGCGGCAGGATCACCTCGCTCGGCAGCACCGGGATGATGCTGTCCAGCGCGTTCGCCAGGCCCGCACCGGGGCTGCCGGCCACGTCCATGATCTTGGTGGCCCAGTCGGCGACCGTACCGGCGAGGCCGCCGCCGGCACTGCCGTCCGCCAGCAGGATCAGGCTCACGCGCGCATCCCCCTCGTCGCATCGCCGAGTCGGCGTCGGTTCATGCGGACCAACGCTACGGGGCCGAACTGTGCTTCCGCCATGTGGACGCGCTCCCCGTCCACCTGTGGACAACCGCAGTACGCACCGTTCACCGTGCCCTTGCCGTGCTCGGACACGGGGGCTGACCCGACCCCGGACGGGGTGAAGGCGTCAGGTCGGGTTGGGGAGGTGACGCCAGGGTGTTGCGCCGCGATCCGGACGAAAGTGGTAGCGAGCCCAGCGAGGAGGAGACCCCGATGAGTCAGACCCAGGTGCGTCCCGCGCCGACCCCGGCCCGGCGCCGGTCGCGCGGCTGGTGGCTGGTGCCGTTCGCGGCGGTGTGGCTGCTGATCCTGTCGTACATGCTGTCGGCGTACCTGCCGCCCGAGATGCGCACCAGCCGGGTACCGGTCGTCGGCCACCCGGTGCACTACTGGCTGCTGGTGGCGCACATCGGTACCGCCACGATCGCCACGCTGACCGGGTTCGGCCAGTTCTGGCCGTGGCTGCGGCGCACCCATCCGCGGGTGCACCGCTACGTCGGCCGGGCGTACTTCTTCGCCGGGGTGTTCCCGTCGATCGTGCTGGCGGTGCCGGTGGCGCTGCTGAGCTCGTTCGGCTTCGCCAACGTCGCCGGGCTGCTCGCGCTGGACGCGGCCTGGGCGGTCACCGCCGTCGCCGGACTGCGGGCCGCCGTGCAGGGCCGGTACCCGGATCATCGCCGGTGGATGATCCGCAACTTCGCGGTGACGCTCGCCTCGCTGGCGTCCCGCCCGTGGCAGCTGCTGATGTCGGTACTGGTGTTCGGGTTCGCCGACAGCCCGATCTACCACGGCGACACGCTGACGATGATCCACGATGTGGCGAGCTCCAGCGTGTGGCTCGCCCTGGCCGGCAACCTCGTGGTGGTCGAGATCTACCTGGCCCGCCGGTACCCGCACCGGGTGGCCCGGGCCGTGCCGCGGGTGCGCCGGGAGAAGGCGCCGGTGCTGGAGTCGGTGTCGCGCTGAGGTACCACCGGACGGTCGGACGGCGTCGAGGGGTCGCCGCCCGGCCGCCGCGGCCTGCGGGCCGGCGCCGCGGCCCGGCGGTCAGTGCTCGTGGGCCGGGACCAGCGCCGGGGCCCAGGCGAAGGCGTCCGGGTCGGCGAAGGTACCGGCGTCGGCGCCGATGGTGAGCCGGTGCGAGCCGGTGCCGCCGGCGTCGACCCCGAGGTCCTTGGCCGCCGCGCGCCGGGTGTACAGGGCCAGCTTGATCGGCGCGGTGCCGAACTCGACGTACTTGCTGCCGAAGCTCTTGGTCAGCGGCAGGCCACGGCCGAGGTAGTACTTCTTGGTCGCGCCGACGTCGGAGGCGCCGAGCAGCAGCACGATGTCGTCCACCCGGCGGCTGGCCGGGCCGGTGTCCTTCTTGGCCGAGGTGGCGATCTTCCAGATCACGCCGTACGGGTCGCGCAGCACGCCGGCGTAGCCCCAGAAGCCCTTCGCGGCGGGCTTGAGGGCGGTCGCGCCGCCGGCGAGCGCGGTACCCATCAGGCTGTCCACGGTGCTCGGCTGGGCCACCACCAGCGACACCGCGAAGCCGCGGAAGCCGGTCGTGGGTGGTTGCCCCCCGCGTACCCGGATCCGGTCGCCGACGCCGAACGCGGCGGCGTAGTAGGCGTCGGCCGCCGCGGTGTCGGCGACGTCGAAGGTGAGGTGGTGGATCGCGGTCATGACAGCTCTTCTCTGTACGGATCGGGCCGGTCCGGGAGGCGAACCGGGAGTGGTTTCAGCCTCTCGCCGTGGCGGTCGACGCACATCCGTGCTGACCACGGATCCGGCCCGGAGCGGTACGGGAGAATGGCCGGCGTGAGTGCGCCGGTGGAGGTCTCGGCTCGGGAAGCCGAGGTGTTGCAGCTGGTCGGGCGCCATCTCAGCAACGCCGAGATCGGGGCACAGCTGTTCATTTCGGTCCGTACCGTCGAGAGTCACGTTTCCTCGCTGCTGCGCAAGCTGGGCGCCCCGGACAGGCGGGCGCTGGCCCGGCGCGCGGCCGAACCGGCGCGGCCGGCACTGCCTGCGCCGGCGACCTCGTTCGTCGGCCGGGCAACCGAACGGGCCGAGCTCGCCGCGGCACTCGCGGCGCACCGGCTGGTCACCGCGCTCGGCGCCGGCGGCGTCGGCAAGACCCGGCTGGCCCTGGCGGTCGCGGCGGACGTGGCCGGCTCGTACCGGGACGGGGTGTGGTTCGTCGACCTGGCGCCGACCAGCGATCCCCGCATGGTCGCCGCCGCGGTGGCGGGTGCGCTCGGGCTCGGCGAGCAGCCGGGCCGCGGCATGGCCGAGTCGGTGTCGGCCGCACTGGCCGACCGGCAGGCGCTGCTGGTCCTGGACAACTGCGAGCAGGTACGCGACGGGGTGGCCGACTTCGCCGATCGGCTGCTCGCGGCATGCCCGCAGGTCACGGCGCTGGCCACCAGCCGGGCCCGGCTGCTGGTGCCGTTCGAGTACACCTACCCGGTGCCGCCGCTGTCGCTGTCCGGCGACGGTACGTCAGAGGCGGTGGCGCTGTTCGTCGACCGCGCGGCGGCGGGCGGCGCCCGGCCGGAGCCGGCGGTACGGGACGCGGTCGCGGCGATCTGCCGCCGGCTGGACGGGATGGCGCTGGCGATCGAGCTGGCCGCGGCGCGCTGGCCGGCGCTGGGGCCGGACGGCCTGGCCGCCGCGCTGGCCGACCCGCTGCGGACGCTGGCCGGTGGCTCCCGCGCGCACGACCGGCACCGTTCGGTGCGCGCCGCGCTGGACTGGAGCCACGCCCTGCTGGACCCCGATGCGCAGGCGTTGCTGCGCCGGACCTCGGTGTTCGCGGCACCGTTCACCGTCGCCGCGGCGGCCGAGGTGGCCGCGGTCGACGCCGGTAGCGCGGCCGACGCGTTGGCCCGGCTCACCGAGCAGAGCCTGCTGGTGGTGTCCGCAGCGCCGGCCGGCACCCGGTACCGGGCGCTGGAGACGATCCGGCAGTACGGGGCCGAGCGGCTCGCGGCGGCCGGCGAGGAGGCCGACACCCGGGTCCGGCAGCTGCGCTGGTGCCTGGCGGCCGCGGCCGAGCTGGCCGCGGGCGGCGACGACTGGCGGGCCCGGTTCGACGCGGTCGCCGACGACCTGCGTGCGGCGCTGGGCTGGGCGGCCGACCGCTGCGCACCGTCGCCGGACATCGCCCCGCCCGGGACACTCGGTGACACCGCGCCGACGGGCCCGCGCCTGGCGGCGCTGCGGGAGGACGCGTGCCTGCTGGCGAGCCGGCTGGCGGAGCTGGCGTTCACCCGGAACCTGACCGGTGAGTCGCAGGCCCGGTACGAGCAGGCCGCCGGGCTCGCGGCCGACCCGGCACGGGCGGCGCCGATGCTGCGGCGGGCCGCGGCCGTGGCCGGCTGCCGCACCCGCGGCGACGACGCGTACCGCCTGCACCGGGCGGCGGCCGAGGCGGCCCGCGCGGCCGGCGACCTCGCCGGCGTCGCGACCGACCTGGCCACCGCCGCAACCTGCGCGTACCGGTTCTCCACCAAGTTCGAGCGACTGCCGGCCCCGGCCGAGGTACTGGCGCTGCTGGCCGAGGCGCGGCAGCTGGCCGGCGCCGACCCGGCGGCGCGCGCGGCGGTGGCGCTGGCCGAGGCCGGGGTGCTCGCGGACGCCTTCGGGGCGGCGCAGGGCCCGCCGGACAACGCGGTACCCGACACGATCGCCGCGGCCGAGCGGGCGGTGACGCTGGCCCGCCGTACCGGGGACCCGATCGCCGAGTCTGCGGCGCTGGACGCGCTGACGGGGGCGCAGAGCTGGGCCGGCGACACGTTCGGTACCGCCGCCACCGCGCGGCGCCGCATCACGCTGCTGCGGTCGCTGCCGGTGACGCCGGCCAGCGCGCACGAGCTGGTCGACGCGCTGGGCATGGCGGTGGAGACCAGCCTGGGCGTCGGTGACCTTCCCGGCGCGTACCGCTGGGGGCGGCAGCTGGCCGACCATCCGTTGCTGGCCGAGGTCGGCCACCGGGCGACCGCCTGGCTGCTGGTCGCCGACGCGCTGGCCGGCAACGTGGCCGGGATCGGTACCCGCAGCGACCGGTTCCGCGAGGGCTGGCGGCGCGCCGGCAGCCCGGCGACCGCGGTGTTCACCCCGGCGGCGACCGGGGTGGCGGCGATCCACGCGCTGCGCGGCGACGAGGCGGCGCGGCGCGAGTGGGAGGCGATCCGGGACCGGCTCGGTACGCCGCCGGAGCACGCCTACGGCTACGGCGCGGTGTTCGACGCGCTGCGGTTGCTGCACGAGGGCGAGGTGGCGGCCGCGGTCGACCGGACCGCGCCGGAGCCGGACGAGGTGTGGAAGTGGGTCACCTGGATCTGGCTGCACTGGTACGTGGCGCTCCGGGCCGAGGCCGCCGTACTCGCCGGCGATCCCGCCGCGCGCGACCGGGTCGCCGCGGCCCGGACGATCGTGGCCGGCAATCCGGTGGCTACCGCGCTGGTCGAGCGGGCCGCGGCGCTGCTCGACGGCGACCGGGACCGGCTGCTCGCCACCGCTGCGGCGTTCGACGTCGCCGAGTGCGGCTACCAGGTGGCCCGTACGTTCGTGCTGGCCGGCGGCGAGCACGCCGAGCGGGGCGCCCGCATGGTCGCCGAGCTCGGCCTCGCCCCGATGACCCCGCCGCCCTGAGCGCTCGCCCGGGCGCGTCGGTTCGGGACCGCGGCCGCGATGCGCTTCGCCCGTCGCTGGCACCGCGTCGTTTCGGCCGCGCGGGTCAGTCCATCGTCTCGGTGCGGGCGATCTCGGCCAGCGCGGCGCGGAGGTAGCCGGCGAGCGGGTGCGGCGCGCCGGCGGCCAGCCGGGCGATCAGCAGCGGGCCGTGCCCGGCCACCTCGGCCGCGGCCAGCGGCAACGGTTCTCCGTCGGCCTCGTGCACGCCCAGCGCGCCGGCGATCAGCGTCATCGCCACGGTCGGGTCGAACTCCGGGTACCAGCGGGCCGCGCCCGCGCAGTCGGTGAGCACGGCGCGCAGGTCGTCGCCGGTCAACCCGTCCGGGTAGCGCTCCTCCAGCAGCAGCCGCACCGTCTCGCCGGCCACGATGCCGACCTGCTCGGCGTGGTGACCGGCGAGCCGGGCGGTCGCCACCTGGTACCCGTCGGCGTCGGTGTCGCGGGCCGCGGTCACCGCGGCGACGGTCGCCTCGGCGATGCCGCGGGCCGGCTGGGGCAGGTCGTACCACTCGGAGCTGTGCACCCCGCCGTTCTAGCAGACCGCGCCGTCCGTCGCCCCGGTGGCGTCGCCGGTGCGCAGCGCGTCGACCGCGGCGAGGATGCCGGCCCGGTCGTACCCGCCGGTCGGCACCGTGGCGGCGCGCACGTACCGCACCGTGCCGGCCGCGTCCAGCAGTACCGTGCCGGACTGCTGCATGGTGCCGAAGATCCGTCGGCCCAGGCCGACCCGCTGGTGCGGGCGGTCGCCGCGGCCCACCAGCACGGGGAAACCGACGTCGCGCCGGTCCCGCCAGGCCGCTGCCGTGGCGCGGTCCTCGGGTACCACCAGCAGGATGCGAACGCCGGCCAGCTGCGCCGCGTGGGTGGCCAGGTCCCGGACGTGCCGGTTGCACACCGGGCAGGTACTGGACCGCAGGAAGTACAGCAGGACGGGGCGACCGCGATGGTCCGACAGGCGCACGGGGTGACCGGTGGTGTCCTCGAACGTCAGGTCCGGAGCCGGCGATCCGATGGCGAGCATGACGAGTTTCCTTCCTTCGATGGGTGTCCGCCGCGAAACGCGCGGCGGGCCTGGTGCGACGGGTTCCGCCGCGAAACGCGGGCGGCGGGCCCGGTGCGACGGGTTCCGCCGCGAAACGCGGGCGGCGGGCCCGGTGCGACGGGTTCCGCCGCGAAACGCGGTCGCCGCGGAGCACGGGAGGCGGAGCGCGGGACGACGAGGTCCGCGGCGAGACGCGGGCCTGGTACGGCGACGGACCGGTGCGGTCAGCCGCGCCCGGCGCCGAGGCCGGTGTCGCGCAGGTCCCGGCGCAACGCCGCACGCGCCCGGTGCAGCTGGGACTTCATCGCCGCGGTGCTCAGCCCGAGCGACTCGGCGACCGCGCCTCCCGGGTGGCCCAGCACGTCGCGCAGGATCAGTACCCGGCGTTGGGTGTCCGGCAGCGCCCGGATCGCCGCGGCGACCCGCTGGGCGTCGAGCCGGTCCAGCGCCTCCTCCTCGGCCGATCCGGCGGGCGCAGCGGGCCGGTCGGCGGCCTCGGCCGGGATCTCGCGGCGCCACGACCGGGCCCGGCGCAGGCACTCGTTCCGGACGATCCGGAACATCCACGACGTCAGGGCCGCGGTGGCGCGCAGGGTGCCGATCTTGCGGTACAGCACGATCAGTGCTTCCTGCGCCGCGTCCTCGGCGTCCTGGCTGGTGGCGCACAGGTGCGCGGCGAAGCGCCGGACGTGCGGGTGGGCGCCGTGCACCACCGCGGTGAGCGAGTCGAGGTCACCCGCCTGCGCGGCCTCGATCAGCTGCCTTGATGCCCATCCCGGTCCGGCCAACGCCGCCTCCCGTGCACCGTGCGGGCCACCCGGCGGCCCGCGTTCGATCCGTCCGGGACAAGAGCGTCCGGCGGCGGGAAAGGATTCGCGTTCGGCGAATCCGTTACCTTGGCCGGCCGGTACCCGTCATGGTCATGACGGAACGTGTGCAGGAAGGTAGCACCATGACGGGAACGGGGCCGGAGACGCTCGCGGCGGCGTTCGAGCGGCAGCGCGAGCGGCTGGTCGCGGTGGCGTACCGGATGCTCGGGTCGCGGGCCGACGCGGAGGACGCGGTGCAGGAGGCGTGGCTGCGGCTCAACCGGCAGGACGCCGACCGGATCGACAACCTGGCCGGCTGGCTGACCACCGTGGTCGGCCGGATCTGCATCGACCTGCTGCGCGCCCGCACCGCGCACCCCGAGGTGTCGTACGAGCAGCGGCTGTCCGAGTTCGTGGTGACCGAGGACGACGACGAGCAGCCACCGGACGAGGCGGTACTGGCCGAGTCGGTCGGGTTGGCGCTGCTGGTGGTGCTGGACACGCTCGGCCCGGCCGAGCGGCTGGCGTTCGTGCTGCACGACATGTTCGCGATGCCGTTCGACGACATCGGCCGGATCCTCGACCGGTCCGCGGACGCGGCGAAGATGCTGGCCAGCCGGGCCCGCCGCAAGGTGCAGGGCACGCCGCGACCGGCCGATGACCGGCAGCGGCAGCGGGAGGTGGTGGACGCGTTCCTGGCGGCCTCCCGGTCCGGCGACTTCGAGGGGCTGCTGCGGGTACTCGACCCGGACGTGCGGTGGACCGTGCACACCGCCCGCGGTGCGGTGGTGCGGCACGGTGCGGTCGAGGTCGCCGAGCGCGCCCGGCTCGGTGCCACGACCGCGCTGGACGCCCGCCGTGCGCTGGTCAACGGCGAGCCCGGGATCGTGGTGCACAGCCGGGACGGCCGGGTGGTCGGCGTGATGGCCTGCACGGTCGCCGGCGGGAGGATCGTCGAGATCCTCTCCGTCAGCGACCCGGTGCAGCTTGCCGCGGTCGAGCTTCCCGGCCGCCGGGGCCCCGGCCGGCACGACGGGTGACGATCGGCGGGCGCCGCCCGCGGGATCGTCCCGGCCGTGCCGGCCGGTGGCCGGAGGCGGATCGGACGATCAGGGGGCGGTGAACCCGTTGAAGTAGTGCACGCCGTCATGGGCGGTGTCGCTCGACGAGTTCTTGCGATTCGTGCTGAACCAGAGGTGGCTGCCGGCACCGATTCCGACGCTCTCGATCTCGAACAGGGTCGGGTACGCGCTGGAGGTGATCCGGAAGGACAGATCGTCGGCCGAGTAGATGGTGCCGGAGGCGGTGGAGATGTTCCGGTACACCAGCACGATGCTGACGTTCTCGTAGGTCATCGGAAAGTACACGGTGTTGCTGTCGTAGCCGAACCCCTGGTTGACGTACGAGCTGATGTTGTCGATGGTCTTGCCGTTCACCTTCGCGTGCACGACGTCCAGGCTGAACGCGGAGCTGAGCGCGATGGTCCCGCTGGTCGCGCTGCGCGGCAGGGTGCCGCGGTAGAAGGTCCGGCCGCTCTTGAACAGGAAGTTGATGGTGCTCGCGGTCTTGCTGGTGATCTTCACGCCGGACATGGACTTGTTCGCACCGTCGTACTGGAGGGTGTAGCTGCCGACCTTGTAGAAGGTGGTGCTGACGTACTTGAGCTTCACCACGCTGGTGCTGCCGGCCTTCATCGTCACGACGAACATGTAGTAGTTGCCGTCGGTCGAGCTGAGCACGACGTCGTTGGCGTGACCGAGATAGGTCGCGTAGGTGGTGCCGTTGTCTCCGTTCTTCATCAGGGTGGTCGTGCCGTCGCTCATCCTGGTGCGGTAGATGACGGCCTTGTTCTCGTCGCCGTTGATCTTCACCGAGTAGGTGTAGCTGGACCCGACGGCGAACCCTTCGGCCGCGTAGCAGCTGTTCGCGTTCCCGAGCGTCGCCATGGTCGTGTAGGTGTTGAAGTAGCCCGTGCTGGCCGCGGGGCGCACCACCGAGGCGGTGCGGGCGGTCGTCGTGCCGGGGCCGGCCTTGGTGCCCTCGGCCGAGGCGTGCTGGGTGCTGGCGGCGCCGATGGCGACGAGCGCCACGGCTGCCATGACTGTGCCGGCGGTACGTCTGAGCATTCTCATCCGTGAATCCTCCGATCTATCAGCTTTGATAGTGACAATACCGTTTTTCGATGCGAAGAACGACCCTTCACCACCACGGATGGTCGTTCCGGAGCTTCGGGTCGATTTCGCCGCCGGCTGATCTCGGCCGCCGACGGCCGGCGTACCGGCGCCGGCGCCTGGCGGACCGGGAGCGTTACATCTCGGGGCGCTGCTTCGTCGGGTAGGTGAAGCACATCGACACGAGGAGATCACCATGCAGGCTCGGCTCGACATGATGGCCACCGAACTCGGCCCGAAGCTCGTCAAGCACCTGGTCGCGTCGCACCGCGCCATCGCCGCTTCCGGCGTACCGGAGGCGACGCTGAACCTGGTCGACATCCGGGCCAGCCAGCTCAACGGCTGCGCACCCTGCCTGGACATGCACACCAAGGAGGCGATTGCGGCGGGCGAGACCTCCGTACGGCTCAACCTGGTCGCCTGCTGGCGCGAGGCGAGCGTGTTCACCGAGCCGGAGCGGGCCGCGCTGGAGCTTGCCGAGCAGGGCACCCGGCTGGCCGACAGCACCGGCGTCGACGAGGACGTGTGGCGCAACGCGGCCAAGCACTACGACGACGAGCAGCTGACGGGGCTGGTCGCGCAGATCGCGCTGATCAACACGTTCAACCGGCTCAACGTCATCACCCGCCAGGTCGGCGGCAGCTACCAGGCCGGCCAGCTCGGCTGAACCGTACCTGGGGGCCGCGGCAGTGCCGTCCCCCAGGTACGCCCGTCATCGCCCCCGGCGCCAACCCGGGCGGGCGATGCGGCCGGCCGGGCCACCGCGGTCAGCAGTAGCGTCAGCGCGGTCGCGGCGGCGCCGATGCCCACGCAGGTCACGAAGCCGCCGGTGAGGTCGGTCCCGGCACCGAGCAACGGACCGAACGTCGCGACGCCGATCGCGGCGCCCACCTGCCGGGACGTGTTGAAGGCCGCGGACGCCGCGCCGTGCAGGTCGGGCGCCACCGCGGCGATCGACTGCGAGGTCATCGTGGGCACCAGCAGCCCGGCGAAGAACCCGGCAGGGACCAGCGCGACCGCGAGCGACCAGAGCCCGCCGGCGGTACTCGCCCAGGCCACCGCCAGCAGCGTCGCGGTCAGCGCGACCTGACCGAGGACGAGGACGCCGCGGCGGCCCAGGCGCTGCGCGAGCGGCGCGGCGCACAGGCTGCCGATCGAGATGAGGCCGGTGAGCGGCAGGAACAGCAGCCCGGCCCGCAGCGGGTCGAGCCCGCGGCCCTGCTGCAGCAGCAGGGTCAGCGCGAACAGCAGCCCGTAGAAGGTGAAGTTGAACAGGGCGCCCTGCCCGGCGCTGCTGGCGAAGCCGCGATCGGCGTACACACCGGGCGGCAGCAGCGGCGCGCGGACGGTCCGCTCGGCGCGGACGAAGCCGACCAGCCCGGCCAGTGCCAGTACCACCGCGGCGACGACCGCCGGGTTCGACCAGCCCCGGGTCGGCGCCTCGATGAACGCGAACACCAGCCCGCCGATCAGTACGATGGCCGCGAGCATTCCGGCGGTGTCGAAGCGCCGCCGGCCCCGCGGTACGGCGGGCATCGTGCGCAGGCTCCAGAGCACGGCCGGGACGGCGATGACCACGTTGACCGCGAACACCGCGCGCCAGCCGGCCGCCGCGACCAGGAGGCCGCCGAGCAGCGGTCCGGCCGCCATACCGACGCCACCGGCGGCGGTCCAGGCGCCGACGAGCCGGTGCCGGGTCCGCTCGTCCGGGGCGGACGCCGTCGCCAGCACCAGCGCGCTGGGCAGCAGCAGCGCGGCGCCGGCGCCCTGGGCCAGCCGGGCCACGTCCAGCGCGGACATCGAGCCGGCGGCGGCGCAGATCGCGGAGGCCGCGCCGAAGACCAGCAGCCCGGCGACGAACGTGCGCTTGGCCCCGAGTACGTCGGTGACCGCGCCGGCGGCGAGCATCGTCGCGGCGAACGACAGCGTGTACGCGTTGACCGCCCATTCCAGTTCGCTGCGGGAGGCGTGCAGGTGCGCGGCGAGTTGTGGCAGGGCGACGGTCACGATCGTCCCGTCCACGAAGACCATGAACGCCGCGACCAGCGCGAGCAGCACGACACCGCGTCGATGTTCGAATTTCATGGAACTAATCTAGGGCAAGGTTCGATAAAACTCGAACCAAATGCGGCGCGGCGCGCTCGGGCTCAGGCGGGGTGGGCGATGCGGGGATGGTCGATGGCCCAGAGCCAGCTGCCATCGGGTTGGCGCCGGGCGACCTCGGCGGTCACCGAACCGTCGGCCAGTACGGTCGAGGTCAGCGCGAGGTCGTCGCGCAGCAGCGTGGGCGCCGGGCGGCCCGGCTCGAACCGGGGCCGGTCGGCGAGCAGGTCGGCGTAGACGCGGCGAATCGCGTCCCGGCCCACGGTCGTCGCGCCGGCCGGGAAGGCCAGTACCGCGTCCGGTTCGTACAGGGCGGCCAGGCCGTCCGCGTCGCCGGCGTTGGCGCGCTGCAGAAACAGCCGGCCCAGCTCGTCCGGCGTGGTTGCCCCCGGCACGGCGGTCACCTCCTGCTGCGATGATCGGGTCATGTCAGCATCGCACCGGCCCGGGTTCCACCTGGCCATCCCGGTCGACGACCTCGCCGCGGCCCGCCGCTTCTACGGCGAGGTGCTCGGCCCGCAGGGCCGCGACAGCGACCACTGGATCGACTGGGACCTGCACGGCCACCAGCTCGTCACTCACCTGGTACCGGGCGCGACCGGTCCGGCCGGGCGCAGCGAGGTGGACGAGCACCGGGTGCCGGTGCCGCACTTCGGACTGATCCTGCCGGCCGACGAGTTCCACCGGTTGGCGCAGCGGCTGCGGGACGCCCAGGTCGAGTTCGTCATCGAGCCGTACCTGCGGTTTCCCGGTCAGCCGGGGGAGCAGTGGACGATGTTCCTGCACGACCCGGCCGGCAACGCGCTGGAGTTCAAGTCGTTCGCCGACGAGTCGCAGATCTTTGCCCGCTGACAGGTGGCGCACAGCCGTCCGTTCGTGACCTGGGAGAGACCGGGGCCACCTCGGCGGCTGCAAGAATCATCGGATGACCGAATCTTGGCGGCTGCCCGACGGCCGGATTCTCGACGTGGACGTCAGCGGCCCGGCCGGCGGTACCCCGCTGGTCTTCCACCACGGCACCCCTGGCTCGGTGCTGCCGATCCGGGCACTCGCCCGCGCCGTGCACGACCGGGGACTGCGGCTCGTCACGTACTCCCGCGCCGGATACGGCGGGTCGACCCGGCGGCCCGGGCGCACCGTCGCCGATGTCGCCGGTGACGTCGAGGCCATCCTGGACCACCTGGGCGCCGAACGGTGCGTGACGGCCGGCTGGTCCGGCGGCGGTCCGCACGCGCTCGCCACCGGCGCGCTGCTGCCCGGCCGCGTTGCCGGGGTGCTGAGCATCGCGTCGGTCGCGCCGTACGACGCGGAGGGGCTGGACTTCGACGCCGGGGCCGGCGAGCAGAACATCGAGGAGAACGCGGCCGCACTGCGCGGCGAGGCAGTGCTGCGGCCGTACCTGGAGCGCGAGGCCGCCGGGCTCGCCGACGCCGACGTGGCCGGGCTGATCGCCGGGATGTCCACGCTGCTGCCGGCGGTGGACCGCGCCGTGCTCACCGACGAGTACGGCGAGGACATGACCGCCGGATTCCACGAGGCGCTGCGCACCGGCATCGACGGCTGGCTGGACGACGACCTGGCGTTCGTCACCCCGTGGGGCTTCGCGCTGGACTCGATCTCGGTACCGGTGTCGGTGTGGCAGGGCAGCGAGGATCTGATGGTGCCGTACGCGCACGGCGAGTGGCTCGCGGCGC
Organism: Actinocatenispora sera; assembly: GCF_018324685.1. Taxonomy (NCBI): domain Bacteria; kingdom Bacillati; phylum Actinomycetota; class Actinomycetes; order Micromonosporales; family Micromonosporaceae; genus Actinocatenispora; species Actinocatenispora sera. Next base: position 2,620,331 of record NZ_AP023354.1, read on the forward strand.
ACGTCCCAGGCGTCCGCGCGCATCTCGTGTCCGGCGAGGGGCACCTGTCGATCGGCCTGGGCGCCACCGACGCGATGCTCGACGAGCTGACCGCCATGCTCTGAGGTTCGGCGACAACGGAACCTCGACGCCGGGTCGGTCGCGCGCCGGCCGGTCCACCCCCCGGCGGTCGCGCCCGGGCGGGCCGACCGTCGGCCGGACCGCCCGGGCGCGCCGGGGTGGGCCGCAGGGCTACCGGCAGCGGCGTACCTCCGCGGCAACGGTCGCGGTCAGGACTCCAGGCCGGGCGGCAACTGTCCACTGTGGATGACGCCGAGCCGGTTGGTGGTACGGGTCAGCGCCACGTACAGGTCGGAGTAGCCGCGGCGGGACTCGGCGACGATCTCGTCCGGCGCCACCACCAGCACGGTGTCGAACTCCAACCCCTTCGCCTGGCGGGCGGTCAGCACCGCGACGCCGCGCTCCAGGTCGGCGTCGTCGCCGCTGGCCGCGTCGGGGGCCACCGCGCGCACCGCGGCGGCGACCGCGCCGGCCCGCCCCGCCGGGACGATCACGCCGACCCGGCCGTCGCCCACCGCGGCGACCTCGGTGCGCACCGTGTCCGCCACCTCGGTGGCGATCAGATCGCCGGGTACGCAACGGAACCACGGCTCGTCGCCGGTGTCTCGTACCGCCCGCGGCGGGGTCAGCGTGGGGTCGATGTGGGCCAGCAGCCGAGCCGCCACCGCGAGGATCTCCGCCGGGGTGCGGTAGCTGGTGGCCAGCTCCGCGGTCCGCAGCCGACCGTCCACATAGGGCGCGAACGTGTCCGCCCAGGTGCGGGTGCCCGACTCGTCGGCGGTCTGCGCGACATCACCGACCACGGTCAGCGACCGGGTCGGGCAGCGGCGCATCAGCGCGCGCCAGGCCATCGGCGACAGCTCCTGCGCCTCGTCCACGATCACGTGCCCGAACGTCCACTGCCGGTCGACCGCCGCCCGCTCGGCCGCGGTACGCCGGTCGGCCTCGACCTGCCGCTCGGCGAGCTGCTCGGCGGTCAACGCGTCGGTGACCTCCAGCACCTCGGTCTCCTCGTCCTCGAACTCCTGCGACATCGAGCCCGCGGCGACCTCCAGCACGCCCTCCGCGTACTCGATCCGGCGGCGCCGGGCGCGTTCCTCCCGCTCGCGCCGGGCCCGGTCGTCGACGCCGAGTAGCTCGGCCGCCTCGTCCAGCAGCGGTACGTCGGCGACCGTCCACGGCGCGCCGGGGTCGCGGCGCAGCAGCGCGCGTCGCTCCTCGGGCAGGGCGGGCGCGGCGGCGGCCAGCCGGTCGTCGGAGGCGTACAGGTCGGTGAGCAGTTGCTGCGGCGTCAGCGTCGGCCACAGCTCGTCCAGCGCCGCGGCGAGCCGGGAGTCGGTCGCCAGCTCCCGGCGGATCTCGGCCACGTCGCTCTCGTTGAGCAGCAGCGCCCCCTCGCCGGGGGCGTCGTTGCCGCCGAGCGCCTGGTCGGCGTACGGATCGTCGCCGAGCCGCTCGGCGACCTGCCAGCCGAGCGCGTCGACGATCTCGGCGACGAACACCTCGCGGGCCAGGTTGTGCGGCCGGGTGGTTCGCCGGGCCCGCTCTCGGGCCGCCGCAACGGTTTCCGGCTCCAGTACCACGGTGTCGTGCTGGAAGCCGAAACCCTGGTGGCTGTCGTCGATGCGCACCTCGACCGGCTCGTCCGGTACCCGCTGGCGGTCGGCGACCGCGGTGCGCAGCACCTCGACCATCGAGGTGGCGCCCTTGACCAGCCCGGCCTCCGGTGTCTCCTCCACGGCGGTGGCGATGCCCGGGTACAGCTCGCCGACGGTGCGGGCCAGCACGCCGGTCTCGGCCAGCGCCGGCAGCACGTGCTCGATGTAGCGCAGGAACGTCCGATGTGGACCGACCAGCAGCACGCCCTGCCGGGTCAGCTGCTCGCGGTAGGTGTAGAGCAGGTACGCCGCGCGGTGCAACGCCACTGCGGTCTTGCCGGTACCGGGTCCGCCCTGGACGACGAGCATCCCGGCCAGCGGCGCCCGGATCACCCGGTCCTGCTCGGCCTGGATGGTGTCGACGATGTCGCGCATCCGCCCGGTACGGCTGCGCGACAGCGCGGCGAGCAGCGTCGCCTCGCCGGTCAGCCCCTCGTGCCCGGCGTGCGCGGCGTCGTCGAGGTCGAGCACCTCGTCGGTGACGTCGACGATCCGCCGGCCGCGGGTGTCCAGGTGCCGGCGGCGCCGCACGCCCTCCGGCGCCGCGGCGGTGGCGAGGTAGAACGGCCGGGCGGCCGGCGCGCGCCAGTCGACCAGCAGCGGCTCGTACCCGTTGGCCTCGTCGAAGATGCCGATCCGGCCGACGTAGCGGGGCGGCTCGTCGGCCGTGAAGTCGAGCCGGCCGAAGCACAGCCCCTGCTCGACCGCGCCCAGCATGGCCACCTGGTCGTTGGCGTCGCGGACCACGCTCTCCCGCTCGGCCCGCTCCGACGGCGTGTTCCCGGTCTGCCGCAGCGCCCCGGACAGCCGCCCCTGCGCCTCTCCGCGCAGCTCGTCGAGCCGTCCGTACAGCCGGTCGAGGTGGTCCTGCTCGACCGCGACGACCGTCGCGTCGCCGCCATCGCCCCCCGCCGGGCCCGCGCCGCCATCGACCCCCGCCGGGCCCGTGCCGCCGTCGACGCCCGCCAAGCCCGCGCCGCGGTCGGGGCCCGTGCCCGCGCCGCCGTCCGCGCCCGTGCCCGCGCCGCGGCCGGCGGCTGTGCTCGCGCTACCGTCGGGGGCGGTCACCGCCGCATCCCGGGTGGTGCCCGGTGCCGGTTGCTCTGCCACCGTCGATCGGTCCCTGTCTGCCACGCGCCTGCCACCTTCGCCCCGGGGATCCACTGGCCGGGTCGACGCCGCGGCCGCCACCAGGGCAGCATGCACCGTGAACCCGAGCCGAGGGCCTAAGCTAACGCGTGCAGGCGCGGCCCGCCCATCATCTGCCGACTGCCTCACGATTCCGCCGGACAACCCCGGAACCGGCCGTTCGCCCTGTTAGAATGGCTCGTGACGGCGCGCCCGGTCCTCCGACCGGCCGCCGTTTTTCCGTGCAAACCTCCCGTGCCGCGCCCGTCGTCCGCACGGGGCGGTCCTGGCAGGATGGGGCGGTGCGGAGCGATGGCGCGGGCGCGGTGCGCAGCGTGGCGGAGCTGGTGGCGGCCCTCGATGCCGGGGCGGCGCCGAAGTGGCTGCTGTTCTGGGGGCACCGGCCGGAACGCTCGGGTGAGATCGGCAAGGGCTGCCTGAGCCAGTGGTGGCCGTGTCTGTTCACTGTGGACGGTGTCGGGTACGCCTCGGCCGAGCACTGGATGATGGCCGGCAAGGCGCGGCTGTTCGGCGACGACGAGGCGCTGGCACGGATCCTGGCGGCGCGGACGCCGGCCGAGGCGAAGAAGCTCGGCCGGTCGGTCCGGGACTTCGACCGGCAGGTGTGGGAGTCGCGCCGGTACGGGCTGGTGGTGGACGGGAACGTCGCCAAGTTCGGTCAGGATCCGCGGCTGCGCGAGTTCCTGCTCGGCACCGGGTCGCGGGTGCTGGTCGAAGCCAGCCCGTACGACCGGATCTGGGGGGCCGGGGTCGCGGTCACCGACGAGCGGGCCACCGATCCGGGTCGCTGGCCCGGCGCCAACCTGCTCGGATTCGCCTTGATGCAGGCCCGCGAGCTGCTGGGGACGTACCGCTGAGCTCAGCTGGTCGTGGCTTGGCGGCGGACCTTCTCGGTGATCCAGGTCGGTGCGTACGGGGAGGTGCAGCCGCGCGGGGTCGGGTAGTCCCGGAACACCCCGAGCCGCTCGCCGATGGCGAGGGCGCGGGCCCGGTGGTCGGGGTGTTCGATCCCGATCTGGGCCAGGCAGTGGTTCATCGCCCACTGCAGCCGGTCCGGCGCTTCCGCCAGCTGGCCTGCGATCGTGTCGAGCAGCGCCGCCAGGTCCAACCCGTCGGGGTTGCGCGCGACCCGGGTGGTCGTCAGCGCCCAGCCGGCGCTCGCCACCACCGGGTCGGGGTCGGCCAACCACTGCTGTCGCAGCGCTTCGGCGTGAGGGCTCTTGGCCACCACGGTACCGACCAGCCAGTCGTGCACCTTCGGCGTGCTGGCCGCGCGCAGCATCGCGTCCAGCTCGTCGCGCTGGTACTGCTTGGGTCGGCTGATCTGGATCGCCAGCAGCCGCGCCGAGCTGTCCCCGGTGGCCCACAGCTCGCGGGCCAGCTCGGGCCGGGTCTTGAGCCGCTTCGCGATCGCGCGCAGCGCGGTGAGGTTCACCCCGTGGTCGTCGCCGTGCCGCTGGTTCACCGCGCGGATCTTCGGATCCTCCAGCGCGGCCAGCTCGGCCAGCACCTCCGTCACCGTCGTGTCGGCCACCGCCGCCTCCCTCTCCGCCGGTCGGCATCCAGCCTACGGTGCCGCACGCGGCCGGTTCCGGGCGAACGACCGGTGGTCGGGTGGGGTCCGCGCCGGACGCGCGCGGACCCCGCCCGCGTCAGCCGTCGTCCTGGAGGCGTTGGACCGGGAACGGAGGCATGGTCAGCGGGAGCGCCGCGAGCCGCAGCAACAGCAGCGGGTTGTCGTCGCCGGCGGTACGGTTCAGGCGCAGCCGGCCGCAGCTGAGGCAGCGGTGGACGAGCACCCAACTTCCCTTGCCGCGCACCGTGACCGCGATCGGTTCCATCCCGGCCGAACACGTTGCCTTGCGGTCGCCGGGGGTGTTGCGGTCCAGGTGCCGGGACCACAGGCAGCGGGGACAGTGGTTACGGTGTGTGGTTCCGGGCGCGTCGAGCGAGACGGCCGCGCCACACTGGGTGCACTGGAACGAACGTGCGAATGCCAAGTCGTGAGACCTTTCTCAGCGAGCGTGCAGGGTGGATGGGCATTCGACTCGCCTCCTTCCGGTCTCGACGATGGGCCGCGATCAGCAGACCAACCGTGGGCGGCGCGGTCAAGTCAATAACGGCCGATGCCGGCCGCGCGGTGTCCCCCGTGCGAGCTACGGGGAAGTGTCCGCTCGATGGTGACGATTCCGATCGGTCCGGTCCGTAGCGTTCCGGGCGGTTGCGGCGCAGTGGCCGCACGTCCGGTGAGGAGTCGTCGTGAAAGTGTTCTTCAGGACCGTCCTGCAGCTGGTCGCCATGGCGGTGGTGGCCGCCGCCGGCGGCCAGGCGCTCACCGCGGTGCAGAAGAACCCGTGGCTGGAGCTCGCGGTCGGGGTCGGTACCGCGGTCGCCGCACTGTTCGTCTACAAGGGACTGGTGCGGCTGACCGAGCATCGCCGGGTGGTGGAGGCAGGCGCCAGGGGACTCGTCCCGGGCCTGCTGCTCGGCCTCGGCATCGGCCTCCTGCTGTTCGGCTGCGTTGTCGTGAACATCTGGTTCCTGGGCTACTACCAGGTGCACGGTGTGACGGCGAACGTCGGGATGGTCGGCCTGGTCGGCTACATGGCGGGGGCGGCCGTGACCGAGGAGCTGATGTTTCGTGGTGTTCTGCTGCGGGTCCTGGAACGGGGGACGGGTACCTGGCTCGCGATGCTGATCTCCGGCCTGCTGTTCGGCGCGTACCACCTGGCCAACCCGGACGCGAGCCTGTGGGGGGCGGCCGCGATCGTGGTCGAGGCGGGCGGCATGCTGGCCGCCGCGTACATCGCGACCCGCAAGCTGTGGGTACCGATCGGGCTGCACTTCGGGTGGAACTACGCCGCCGCCGCCATCTTCAGTACCGAGGTCTCCGGCAACGGCGGCAACCAGGGACTGCTGGACGCGACGATGCACGGTCCGGCGCTGGCCACCGGCGGCGATTTCGGCCCCGAGGGCAGCCTGTACTCGATCGTGTTCTGCGTGTTGGCGGCGGTCGTGTTCCTCGTCGTCGCGTGGCGCCGCGGGCGCCTCGTGCCGCGGAAGGCGCGGGCCGCCCGGCTGGCGAGTCTGGACGCCGTTCCTACACTTTCGCAGTGATCGTTCTGCCGCGAATCCCCGGACCGTGGCGACGCATCGGCGCCGCGGTCTGGTACGTGCCGCTCGCGCTCGCGCTGCTCGTCACCTCGCTGGTACCCGGGTTCCACCACTACGGCACCCAGCTCGGCGGCGTGCCGACGCGCCCCTTCGACGCCTGGGCGCTGCTCGCGGTCGCGTTGCAGTGCCTGCCGTTGATCAGCCGGCGCCGGTGGCCGGTGGTGAGCCTGGCGCTGGTGTGCGCGGGGTTCGCGCTCGACCAGCTCCGGGGGTACCACACGGTCGCCGGCACCGCGCTGCCGTTCGCGCTGATCGGGGTCGGTGCGGCGCTGGACCGCTTCCGGCGTACGACGGTGCTGGTCTGCTCGGCGGCCTTCGTGGTGCTCGCGGCGGCGCTGGACCGGGTCGGTGCCGGCGAGACCGTGACCGAGTTCGTGGCGTTCTACCTGGCGTTGGCGCTGTGCTGGGGGATCGGCGCCTGGTGGCGGGCGAGCCGGCTGGCCGAGACCGAGCGGCGCGACCGCATCGCCGCGGCCACCCGGGCCGCGGAGCGCACCCGGATCGCCCGCGAGCTGCACGACGTGGTGACCCACCACGTGACGGCGATGGTCGTCCAGGCGGAAGCCGCGCGATACCTGACCGCGGTGCCGGAACGGCTGGACGAGACGCTCGGCGCGGTCACCGACACCGGCCGGCGCGCGATCACCGACCTGCGGCACCTGCTCGACCTGCTCGAGCCGGAGCACGACGCCGAGGCGCGCACGCCGACTCTCGGCCGGCTGCGTACGCTGGTCGAGCAGACGCGCCAGGCGGGTCAGCCGGTGGAGTTCGACGAGGCGGGTGCGCCGGCCGAGTCGACCGGCAGCGCCGATCTCGTCGCGTACCGGGTGGTGCAGGAGGCGCTGACCAACGCCCTGAAGTACGCGCACGGCAGCCGCACCGCGGTGCGGGTGCACTACGGCGAACGGGAGATCAGCGTGCAGGTCGCCACGCACGGACCAGGTGCCGACCGAACACCGACCGGCCGGCCTTCCGGTGCGCCAGCGGCGTTTCCGGCCGGCGGCGGGCGGGGTCTGGCCGGCCTGCGCGCGCGGGTCGACGTGCTGGGCGGGGAGTTCAGCGCCGGCCCGCAGCCGGGCGGCGGTTTCCTGGTAGGGGCCCGGATCCCGGCCGGGAAGGCGTCGTGACCGCCCCGATCCGGGTGCTGGTCTGCGACGACCAGGTGCTCATCCGCACCGGCCTGGCCACGATCATCGACGCGCAGCCGGACCTGGCCATGGTGGGTGAGTGTGGCGACGGCCGGGCGGTGGTCGATCTCGCCGGCCGGCTGCACCCCGACGTGGTGGTGATGGACGTGCGGATGCCGGTGCTCGACGGCATCGCGGCGACCCGGCTGCTCGCCGGTGCCGGCGTCGAAGCACCGGTGAAGGTGCTGGTGGTGACGACGTTCAACCTGGACGAGTACGTCTACCAGGCGTTGCGGGCCGGGGCGAGCGGGTTCCTGCTCAAGGACGCGCCGCCGGCCCAGCTGCTGCACGGCATCCGTACCGTCGCAAGCGGCGCGGCGCTGCTGGACCCCGAGGTCACCCGCCAGCTCGTCGGCCGGTACGCGGCGCGGATCCGGCCGATGGACGGCGCCGCACCGGATCGCCCGCTGACCCCCCGCGAGCTGGAGGTGCTGCGCCTGATCGCGGACGGGCTGTCCAACTCCGAGATCGCGGCGACGCTACGGATCAGCCAGGAGACGGTCAAGACGTTCGTCTCCCGCATCCTCACCAAGCTCGGCCTGCGCGACCGGGTCCAGGCGGTCGTCTACGCCTACCGCCACGGCCTGGCCACCTGAGCGTCAGAACAACGGCCGGCTGCGGCTCAGTCGAGGGCGCGGAGCTTGCGGGACAGTACGGTGCGGTCCCGGTCGTTGTCGCTGCGTTGCAGCGCGACCCGCAGTGCGGCCCGGGCCTCGTCGGTGCGACCCAGGCGGGTGAGCAGTTCGCCGCGGACGCTGGGCAGCAGGTGCGAGGTGGCAAGGCCGGGATCGGCGGCCAGACCGTCCACAATGGACAGCGCAGCGGCCGGGCCGTCGGCCATGCACACCGCGACCGCACGATTGAGTTCGACCACCGGCGAGGGCGCCAGCCGGCCGAGCGCCTCGTACAGCAGCACGATGCGCGGCCAGTCGGTGGCCCGGACCGACTCGGCGACCGCGTGGCACTCGGCGATCGCCGCCTGCAGCCCGTACGCACCGAGGCCGCGACCACGTCCGGCGCGGGCCAGTGCGGCGCGGCCGCGGCGGATCGCGGCGCGATCCCAGCGGCGCCGGTCCTGCTGCTCCAGCAGCACCGGCTCACCGTCCGGTCCGGTCCGGGCCGGGAACCGCGCCGCGGTCAGTTCCAGCAATGCGAGCAGGCCGGACACCTCCGGTTCGGCCGGCATCAGCCGGGCCAGGATCCGGGCCAGCCGCAGCGCCTCCCCGGCCAGGTCGAACCGGATCGCCGCGCTGCCCGAGCTGGCCGAGGACCCCTCGGTGAAGATCAGGTACACGACGTTGAGCACCGAGCCGAGCCGCTGCGCTCGTTCGGCCGGCGGCGGGACCGCGAACGGTACCCGGGCCGCGCCGAGCGTCCTCTTCGCCCGGGTGATGCGAGCCTGCACGGTGGCGGTGGGTACCAGGCAGGCCCTGGCGATCTCGTCGCTGGTCAGCCCGCCGAGTACGCGCAGGGTCAGCGCCACCCGGGCCTCCCGCGACAGCACCGGGTGACAGGAGACGAACATCAGCGCCAGCGTGTCGTCGTCGATCCGGTCCGGGTCCCACAGGACGTCGTCGGCGTCCCGGGCCGGGTCGGCCGGTACCGGGCCGGACGCGGCGCCGCCCTCGCCCAGGTCGCGGGCGATGGCGGCGTACCTGTCGTCCTGGGTCGCGCGGCGGCGGTACGTGTCGATCGCCCGCCGCCGCCCGACCGTCAGCAGCCAACCCGCCGGGTGGCGCGGCACACCGTCGCGCGGCCAGGACACCAGCGCCTCGGCCAGGGCCTCCTGCGCCAGGTCCTCGGCCAGCGCGAAGTCACCGGTGTAGCGGGCGAGTGCGCCGACGATGCGGGCCGACTCGATTCGCCACACCGCGGCCACCGCCTCCCGACCCGCCGGTTCGGTCATCGGAGCAGCTTTCAGAGCTGGCCGGTGGACTCGCGCCAGGCGCGTTCCCGCTTGATCCACTCGTTGTCCTGCGGGAACTCGTCGATGGTCGGTACCCGGCGGATCTCGGTCTTGAAACCGGGCCCGGTGATCGGCATCCGCTTCGCCCACTCGACCGCCTCCTGGATGGACGCGACGTTGAGCAGGTAGAACCCGCCGAACAACTCCTTGGTCTCCCCGTACGGCCCGTCGGTGACCAGCGGCGGCTCGCTCGAGTGGTCGACCACCACGCCCTCGGCCGCGTCGGCCAGCCCCTCCGCGGCCAGCAGCACCCCGGCCCGGATCAGCTCGTCGTTGAACCGACCGACCGTCTCCAGCATCTCGGCGAAGTCGGCCTCGCGCATCTGCGCGTACGCCGTGTCGTCCGCCCGCATGATGAGCATGTACTTCATGGTGGTTCCTCCGTGTCGTCCGGGCCGCCGTCCGGCCCGTTCATCCGTAGGTCGAACGGCGCCGGGTCCGGATCGACACGTCGCCGGACTTTCTTCAGAAACCTTTCCGTGCCGCGCCCGCCGCCAGAAGCCGCAGGTCAGAAGGGTGTCAGCGAGCTGGTCGGCTCGGTTTGGCGGGGCGGCGCCACCAGCGGACCGGGCGGTAGCGGGGGCACACCTCGGCGCCGCAGACGGCACAGTCGCTGCCGCGCCGGTAGTGCCGGTGCGCGCTGCGCGGATGTCCGCACACGCACGGCCGCTCGCCGCCGGCCGAGCGATCTACGCCGTTCACCGGACGGTCGGCGCCGGTCACCGAGTCGTCGGCCGCTGCGCGGTCGGCGCCGGTCACCGGTCGCTCCGTTCCGGCCGCTGCGCGGTCCGCGCCGGTCACCGGTCGCTCCGTTCCGGCCGCCCGCCGGCGCGGGCGGTTGCCGCCCACAGCACGATCGGCGCGGTGACCAGAGCCTCCAGCGCGAACACGCCGACCAGCCACAGCACCATCGTGGTCAGGCCACCGTGGGCCCCGCCGTACGCGGCGGCGGCGATCTCCAGGCAGCCGGCGAGCACCGCGCCGGCGGTGGCGAGCCGCACCTTGTCGAGCACCCGTACCACGCCGACGACGAGCTGGCGGAACACCGCGAACACGTAGGCGAGGGCGAGGATGCGCAGCGCGCCGGTGGCGACGTCGGCGTACTCGGTGCCGAACAGCGACATGATCGGCCGGGCGGCGACCGCCACCAGCGCGGTGGCCGGCAGGCCGACGCCGAGCGCGACCGCGAGCGCGGTGCGCAGCTTGGCGCGCAGCACCGCACGCTGCCCGGTCGCCACCGCGAACAGGGCGGTCGCGAGGTTGCCGGGCAGCATCACCGCGACGGTGTAGACCATCCAGGCAGTGTAGAAGGCACCGGTCACCCGCACCCCCAACACCGCCGTCACCACCAGCGGCAACGTGACGTGCGGCAGGTACAGGGAAAGGTTGAGCAGGTTGTAGTCGAAGGCGCGGGAGGTGCGGCCGCGCAGCATCGACAGAGCCGGGCGCAGCGACCCGAGCCGGCCGCGGCGGTGCAGCAACGGGGCGAGCAGCAGCAGCGACAGCAGCAGCCCGGCGAGCCAGCTGGCCAGGATCGGGGCACCGGTCGCGGTGACGGGCAGCAGCGCGGCGGCGCCGAGCAGCACCAGTTTGACCACCGCGAAGTACAGGTTGCGCAACATCTGAAACGGCCCGGCGGCGAGGCCGACCAGCCCGTCGTCGACCACCAGCGCCATCGCGGTCAGCACGATGCCGGCCGCGACCAGGACGACCATCGTCGGTCCGGGTAGCGCCGTGCGCAGGCCGGGGATGGCGAACCAGGCGAGGCCGAGGTAGACCAGCGCGCCGACGGTGGCGATGGCGCCGGCGGTGAGGGTGGCGGCGGACAGCAGCGGCCAGCGGTCGCCGGGCAGCCGGGGCAGCTCGCCGATCAGCATCGTGCCGAGCCCGAACATGCCGAGCGTGCCGACCAGCGTCATCGCCGACACGGCCGCCGATGCGGTACCGACCGCCTCCGGGCTGAACAGCCGGGCCGCGACGAACCAGTACAGGAAGCCGGTGGCGGAGGTGATCAGGGTGGACGCGGTCAGCGAGCCGGAGCTGGTGAGCAGGTCGCCGTCCCGGCGGGCCAGGCGGGCCAGCCGCGCCCTGGGGCGGGGCAGGGTCGGGGCTGCGCGGTGGGCCATGGTCGGTCACCCCCCGGCCAGGAACACCGACCGGTCCGGGGTGCCCCGGTCGCCGGTGTAGAGCTGTGCGGTGACCCGTCCGACCGCCGGTACGGTCAGCCGCCAGGTGCGCGACTGCCCGGGCGCGAGCCGCACGCTGCGGTGCGTGTCGTACCCGTCCGCGCCGGTCACCCGGACCGTGTAGGCGGTGGCGGCGGATTCGTTGCAGGACACGGTGATGCGTACCGACCGGTCGAGCGCGACGGCGGAGCCGACGGGCGTGATCGACAGCGCCGTGTAGTGCTGCACCGAGCCGGCCCCGGCCGCCCGCAGCGCCACGGCGCCGGCGCCACCGAGCAGCGCGACCGTCAGTACCGCCGGGAGCACGACGCGCAGCGCCCGCCGCACCGCCGCCCGCGGCTCGTCGTTGCGACGCTGCCACGCCGGATCGCTGCGGGGCGCCGGCCCGCGGGCCTGGCCGCGTCGCACCGCGCGCCGGCCGGTCCGGTCCGCCTCCGCGCCGTCCGGGTCGGGCCGGGGTGACCGCGTGCCGGCCGGGTCGCGGCGGGCTGCTCGTGCTGCGGCGGGATCGCCGAGCACGACGTGCAGGCCGCAGAGGGCGAGCGTGACGACCGTCGCGAGTACCGCCCACACCGGCGCGGTCAGCCGAGCGCCCGCGGCGTAGCAGCCGATTCCGCCAAGGACCGGTACCGCGATGCTCAGCAACGGCACCAGCGCGATCCGCTCCATCGTGGACAGTCGAGGGCGGAGCGGGCCGACGGCGGCGAGGCCGGGCAGGACGAGCACCAGCGCGAGCCCGGCCGGGACCCGCAGCACCGGTACCGGCAGCAGCACGGCGCCGGCGGCGAGTAGCGCAGCGCCCGCCACCCCGATCGGCCACCGCGACCGGCCCGGGTTCGCCCCGCGCAGCGTGCCGAGCACGCCGCGCCGGCGGGCCGCTGGGCTGCGCGCACCGTGGCGCCGGGCGGTCATCGCTGGTCCACCGTGTAGATGCGGACCGCGCCGTCGTCGTACCGGCGGTCGCTGCCCGGCAGCCGGTCGAACTTGGCGACCGCGGTGCGTGGCAGCGGCCGGTCCCGCTGCCCGGCCCGCGGATCGGTCGGGAACAGGCTGCCGGTCGGCGGGGTCTCGGTGCCGAGCCGGCGGTCGACCCACAGCAGCGACACCGCCTGCTGCCGCAGCAGCGCCTCGGTGTCCGGCGTCCAGCGGGGCGTCGTGTACACCCGGTCGATGTAGCCGACCGGATCGAGCCGCCCGTACGCGGCGGCCAGGGTGCAGCCGGTCAGGTCGCAGCCGATTCGGGTACCGGGCGGGTACTGCCGGCCGAGCCACTGTGCCGCGGCGATCGACCGCGCGTCCAGCCCGCTCTCGTAGCCGTCGAGGCGAAACCCGCCGGGCAGCCGCTCGAACCCGGGCGGCCAGCCACCCAGGCGCGCACCGACCAGCAGCAACAGCATCAATGCGGTACCGGCGGCGACCCGCAACCGGTGGCGCGCCGGTGACAGCTCGCCGCGGAGGTCGCTGCTGCCTCGGCCGGCGGCGCCGGCGAGGACCCCGGCGGCCAGCAGCGACAGCGGCAGGTAGGTGAACGTGGTGGCGCGGCCGGCGATCTCCGGTCCCTGCGCGCCGACGAACCGGATCGCGGCGACGGCGAAGAACGCGCCGCCACCCGCCAGCAGCGCCCACCGCCACGGGTCGCGGCACCGGGCCCGTACCGTCGCGCGCAGCGCCACCACCAGCACGGCGAGCAGCGCCAGCAGCCCGGCCGCCTGCACGGCGGCGGCCACCGGGTCGGTGCCGGCCGAACCGCCCGACCGGCCGGACAGCAGGCCGCTCGCCGCGTCGCCGAGCTGCCGCAGCTGCGGGCCGAAGTAGTCGAACACCGACCGCGCCGGCCCGAGCGTCCAGGCAGCCACCAGTGCGGCTCCGGCCGCCGCCAGCAGCAGCGTCTCGTAACGCCGGGACGGGGCGCCGGACCGTGCGGGGGCCCGCCGGCGGCCCAGCAGCGCCTCCAGGGTGCCGAGCAGGGCGAGGATCGCCACCGCCAGGTACCCGGTGACGTGGTGGGTGACCGTCATCGTGGCCAGCGCGACCAGCCCGATCGCCGCGTACGGCAGGGTGTTCGGCGAGCGCAGCCGCCAGCGCCGGCTGGCCCACAGCACCAGCGGCAGGAACGGCAGCGCGATCGTCTGGTACAGGTACATCGAGTCGAAGAACAGGTAGTGCAGGCCGGTCGCGTACAACACGCAGGCGAGCGCCGCGGTGCGGGGCCCGGCGCCGGTACGGCGGGCCAGCGCGAACAGCGCCGCGACGAACGCCAGGTGGCAGGCGCCGGCGACCAGCAGGCCGGCCACGGTGACCGGCAGCCCGGTGAGCCCGGCGACCGCGGCACCGACCTCGGCGATGCCCGGGTAGTGCGCGGCGATCGGCAGCGCCTCGTTCGGCCGGTACAGCGCTCCGGCGTGCAGCAGGTCGGTGGTGCCGGCCCAGTGCTGCAGCTCGTCGGGGAACCGGAACCGGTTTGGGCTGTACATCCACTTCAGCAGGTACTGCATCGTCGCTAGCCCGAGCACCAGGGTGCCGGCCTCGGCGGTACGGATCGTGCGGGCGGCGAGCAGCCGCACGGCGACCGGGGTGAACACCAGCAGCTGCCCGCACCAGTACGCGACGCTGCCGTTGGCACCGGCCCAGCCCTGCGCGTACGAGACCGCGACGAGTGCCACGCCGACCGCGCAGGCGGTCAGCGTCACCGGCGCGCCGCCGAGGGCGGGCGCGCGCGGTACGGCGGGCGCCACCGCGTCGCGGTGCCGGTCGGCGGTCAGCGTCATGTCGCCCCGTCCACCACGTGCGCGGCGCCCGGGGAGCCACCGGTTGCGTCCCGCTGCGCCGGCTCCGGACGCTCCGGGGCCGGCGGCGTGGAGGAGTGGCGGGCGGCGCGACGGCCGCGCAGGTACCAGAGCGGGCCGCGGAGCATGCCGTGCCGGTTGGCGGTGAGCAGGTCGCGGGGGAAGTCCGGGCCGATGCTGGCCATCCGCGGGCTGCCGGCCGCGAACAGGTCGTGCAGCGCCCGCGGCGCCAGCCGGGCCAGGCTGAGCAGGCTCGCCGGGCGCCGGCACACCAGCGCCGTGTACGCGGCGGTCAGGCCCGAGCCGTAGCCGACCAGCTGGCTGCGCAGCCCGGCGAGGTCGTCCCGGTGCCGGTGCCGGACCAGCGCGCCGGGATGGTAGACGACGGTACCGCCGGCGGCGAGCAGCGTCATGAACGCCAGCGTGTCCTCGCCGCCCAGTGCCGGCGCGCCGCCGCCGAGCGCGGGGTCGAACCGGCCGATGCGGGCCACGGCGCCGGGGCGCAGCGTCATGTTGACCCCGCTGCCGACCGGCGGTAGCGGGTAGAGCGGGTGCTGCCGATCGCGGCCGCCCGGGCCGAACACCCACTCGCGGAAGCCGCGGCCCTTGCTCAGGCCGCCGTACTGCTCGAACCACAGCTGTGCGGGGCTGTCGAGCACCAGCGGTACGACGGGGCCGGTGACGGCGTCCGCGGTCGGATGGTCGGCGAACGCGCGGGCGATCTCGGCGAGCCAGTACGGGTCGGGTTGCGCGTCGTCGTCGACGAACGCAACCGTGCTGCCGCGGGTGGCGGCCAGCGCCACGTTGCGGGCGTTCGACGCGCCGGCGCGCGGGGCGACCAGGTAGTCGATCTCGACCGGGTGGCGGGCGCGCGCGGCCTCGACGCAGCGGCGGGTGGCATCGGTGCGTGGTGCGTTGTCGACCACCAGCACCCGGAACCGGGAGTAGCGTTGCGCGGCAACGGCGTCCAGGCACTGGGCCAGCAGCTCGGCGCGGTCCCGGGTGCAGATCGCCACCGTCAGTTCCGGTGCCGCACGCAGCACCTCGGCCCGCCGGCGCAGGTACTCCGGTGTGTCCATGGTGGACGCTGCGGGCGCACCGTCCGGCGCGGCCGGCTGGTCCGCGGCCGAATGGCCGCCGTGGCGGGCCCGCGGGGTGGCCGCGGCGACGGCGTCGGCGATGCGGCCGGGGCCCAGGGCGGCGGTCAGCGCGGCCGCCAGCCGCGCCGGCGCGAGCCCCTCGTCGGGGATCGCGACCGGTACCAGCGCCAGCGGCTCGGTGTGGCGTCGCAGCAGCAGGAAGGCCCGGTCGGCGCGCCGACCGGTCGCATCGCGGGACGGCACGGCGGGCAGCGGGTCGGACAGCTCCACATCCCGTACCACGGCGGGGATCCGCGCCGTCATCGTCGCCCCCCACGGGCTGCGGACGCCCGGCGGCCGCCGGTCAGCTCGACCAGCGCGCCGCAGCCGGCGGCGCCGACACCGGCGAGCATCGCGGCGGCCGGCAGCAGGGCGGCGGCGTTGCCGCGCAGCGGTGCGGTCGCGCCGCGCAGTATCGCCCGCGGTACGGTGCCGAGCAGGTATCCGCGCTCGCTGGAGAGGCTGGCGGGGCCGCGGTTGAGCCGGGCCAGCGCGATCTTCCCGCGGCCTTCCTGGTAGCAGCGGCCGAGGAAGTAGCGCAGCAGCGTCTTGTCCGCGTCGACCGGGTGGCGCACCCGCGCATCCGGTGCGTACCACCAGATCCCGCCGGTGGCGCGGCTGAGTCGCAGGCACAGGTCGGTGTCCTCGGGCCGGGACAGGTTGCCGACCTTGCCGAAGTCGACCCGGAATCCGCCGACGGCGCGGAACGCCTCGGTGCGCACCGCCATGCTCGCCGACCAGACGTTGCGTACCGGGCCGGCGGTGGTCGGCAGCCCGGCATAGGCGCCACCCCACGCCCACAGGAACTCGTCCGGTACCCACCGGGGGCGAGGCCCGGCCCAGACAGGGGTGATGGCGCCCCCGACGCCGCACACCGAAGGGTCGGCGAACGGCGCGGTCAGCGCGGCGAGCCAGCCGGGCTCGGCGGCCGCATCGCCGTCCAGCAGCGCGATCAGCGGCGTGTCGAGCAGCCGGGCACCGCTGTTGCGGTTGCCGGAGACGCCACGCCGGGGGTAGCGGTTGGCGATCACGGTGACGTGCGGGTAGGCATTCTCCAGCCGGGCTCGCAGCGGCTCGTTGTGGTCGACGGCCACGATCAGGCGGGCGGGCGCGGGTCGCTGGGCCAGCACCGATTCGATCGATCGGCGCAGCAGCGGCCACTGCCGGTCGTGGTGGCAGGGCACCACGACGCCGACCTCGGGGTCCACCGTGGACATCTCAGCGCTCGCTCGCGTCACGCTCGCCGGCCGGCGCCTGTGAGGCGAACCTGGCCGCCACCGCGACGGCCACCGCCGCCCGGCGCCGGTGCCGCGGCGACCGGGCCGCCCGTCGGGCCCGCCGGTACTCGGTGGCGATCGTGTTGAGAATGCGCCGTCCGTCGGCGAACACGTGCAGGTTGCTCTCCCCGTGCAGCCGGCGCGCCTCGAGGCTGGACACCTCCTGGATGGACAGTCCGGTGCAGGCGGCGCGGATGTTGAGCAGCGTCTCGATCTCGAAGCCGTCGCCCCAGAGCCGTTTCCCGTCGGCGGTGGTGAGCTGCGGGTCGGGCAGCTCCAGCCGCGGGATCACGTCCCGCCAGAACGCGTTGTAGCCGTAGCACAGGTCGGTGAACCGGGTACCGAACAGGCGGTTGACGATGCCGTTGAGGATCGCGTTGCCCAGCCGGCGAACCGGGGTGATGTCCTCGCTGCCGCCACCCGAGCAGAACCGGGAGCCCTTGGCGTAGTCGGCACCGTCGCGCAGCGCGCCCACGAACGCCGGGATCTCCATCGGGTCGGTCGAGCCGTCCGCGTCGATCATCACCACCACGTCGCCGGAACACTCGGCGAACCCGCACGCCAGCGCGTTTCCCTTGCCGGTACGGGTCTGCCGGACGACCCGGATGTCCGGCCGCAGCGTCCGTGCCACCTCGACGGTGTCGTCGACCGAGCCGCCGTCGACCAGTACCACCTCGGCCAGGCCGGGAGGAAGTCGGGCGAAGACGTACGGCAGGTTCTTCGACTCGTTGAGCGTGGGGATCACCACGCTGACTCGCGGCGCGCCGGACGGTAAAGGACGTCTGCGGCCATTGATGGCAGTAGGCAAAACCATGGTTCCCCCGTGTCGGCGCCGCGCGGCTCCCGATGCACTGCCGCGACGGGTATCGACGTAGCGCAGCCGTTCCGACACCCAGAAGTTATCCCCAGCCTGACCTGCGAGAATCCACCAAATGGCTACCGTTGATCGGCATCTCGCCAGCCGCCGGCACCGACCGGTGGCCGACGGTGGCCCCGACGGAGTGCGGCCGGGACCGCCCGGTTGCCGGTACCCGTCGGTAGTTTGGCGGGCGATGGCTGTGTCGACGGTGGCCGCCCGGCGGCCCGAAGGGGAGTGTGCCCGAGCTGCCGGTCACCGCGACAGCAGATCGACCGCCCGGTCGCAGACCAGTTCCAGCGCCCGCCGCACCTCGGCGCCGGCGAAGCTGGTGGCGTGGAACGAGACGTCCAGGTGCAGCACGCCGGACAGCTCGGCCACCGACACCGTGACGGCGTCCGGCCCGCCCGGCGTCAGAACGGTCTCGTTGCGCCGCTGTGCCGGCGGCGCCGCCCACGGCAGGGGCTCCAACGGTTCGGTCCGGCCGAAGTGCGTGAGGGTGATGGCCGGAGCGCCCGCCCAGCGGTCGGCGGCCCGCGCGGAGTGCGGCGCGAGCATGACGTGCGCCGTACGGGCGGCCATCATCGACAGGGTGCGGCCGGCCGCAAGCTCCGCGCGTACCGCGGTGTCGATGGCGACCGGGGAGTCGAGCGGATCGGGCCGCAGGTACTGGCCGAACGCGAAGTTGCCGCTGACCTCGGTCGTCGCGGGCAGGTAGCGGCGGGCGTCGACCAGGATCGTCACGCCGGGTCCGCGCGGCGGTAACCCGGCGGCGGCGAACGCCCGCAGGATCGCGGCGAACAGCGCCGACGCGGTGCTCACCGCCGGGGCCGCGGCCGAGCGCCAGTCCCGCAGCGCCGGCAGCAGTCGCGCGGACCGTACCGAGACGTGGCTCGGTTCGGGCCGCCAGCCGGCCGGGAGCTGCCGCTCCGGCACCGGCGGCCGCACCAGCCGCAGCGCCGCGGGTACCGAGCGGGGATGGCGGCCGAAGTGACCGAGCAGCGCCCGTGCCAGCGGGGCGCCCAGCGGCGGGGTCGCCGGGTCGGGGTCGCAGCCGGTCGCGCTCGACGCGAGCGCACCGAGCAGGGTGTTGAAGCCGCGCCCGTCGGCGAGGCAGTGGTTGACCGCGGCGGCCAGGTAGTCGCCGCAGACCGCGAGCCGCAGCGGTGCCTCGTCGACATCGGCGGCCCGTACCGCGGCGAGCGCCTGCCCGGCCGGATCGCCGGCCGGTGTCGGGGTCGAAACGAGCGCGGCCACCTGCGCGGGGACCCCGACCCCGGTACGCGGCACCCAGCGCCGGCCGTCGACCAGCCGACACAGCGGCGGCCAGCGCGGGTCGTCGGCCTGCCGGCGGATCAGCGCGGTGCGCAGGTCGGCCGCGCACAGCCCGTGCAGCGGGCCGATCAGCCGCACCATCCGTACCGAGGTCCAGGCCCGGTCGCGGTAGGCCACCCGGCGGCCGACGCCGGCCTGATGCGCGCTCATCCCTGGAACCTCGGATCGGCACCCATCGCCTTGACGGCGGCGAGCAGCTGCGGGGTGGCGTCGATGCGCCAGCTCAGCGCCGTGCTCTGGGAGGTGTCGGTGTCGAACCAGATCACCGCCCGGGTGCGGGGATGTCGGGCCACCCACCGGCGCAGCTGCCCGACCCAGTGCGCGGCGAACTTCCCGTCCGCGCGCACGCCGGTCTCGGCGAGCATGAACGGCTTGTCCGTGCCGAGGTTGTACACCCGGTCGAACAGCTGGGCCGGCGACTTGGTGCCGTAGCTGTAGCCCGACACCGCGATCCAGTCCACGTACCGGTCGCCGGGGTAGTAGCGCCGCACGTCGTTCCAGCGGGCGTCCGGGTTGGAGTTGCGGTTCGGCCCCCACACCCACTGCACGTTCGTCGCGCCCTGCTTCGCGAAGATCGCGTGCAGGTGCCGCCAGGCGGCGACGAACCCGGCCGGGTTCTTGCCGTTGGCCGCGCCGCCCCAGACGAACCAGTCGCCGTTCATCTCCCACCCCCAGCGCAGCAGCACAGGCTTGCCGTACCGCTTGAGCCGGTCGGCCTGCTCGGCGATCCAGGTGTCCTGCGACCCGTCCAGGATCTGCCGGTAGTAGGTGCCGCGCCACGACGCCATCAGCAGCTGGCCGGGGTCCGGCGCGGGCGAGCCGACCAGCAGCGAGTCCTTCCAGGCGAAGAACTCCTGGTCGATCCGGTACGAGCGGCCCAGCTGCCGGCGCCGCAACGCCTCCGCCTGCTCGTGCGTGTGCCCGGACAGATCCAGGTACGCGCCGAACATGACCCGCTGCGGCGCCGGCCGGCTGGGGGTCGCCGACGGCGACGGTCGCGCCGACACCGACGACCGGCCGGCCGGGCTCGGTGGGTCGGCGCCGCCGCCACCGGACCCACCGGTACCGCAACCGGACAGCACGACCACGGTCGTCAGCAGTGCGGCGAGCATCGCGCGGCACCGCCGGGTACGGCCGGTCATGTCAGTACCCGGCCGGAGATCCGGAAGACCTGGCGCCGGACCAGCCGCCAGGCCGGCTGGCCCAGCGCCCGCAGCCGGGCCGCCCAGGCCGGGCCGCCGGTCTCCACCAGCTCGACCACCTGCTCCCCGGTCTGCTCCGGCGTGGGCAGCAGCCGGGACACGGCGAAGCGGTCCGCGCCGATGGTGTGCAGCGCGCGCCCGACGATGCAGGCGTTGTCGTAGCCGTGCCGCGCGACCGCGGCGCGCACCGCGGCGTCCTGGTACCCGTGCGGGTAGCAGAACGACCGGATGCGCCGCCCGTACCGTTCGGTCAACCGCTCGCGGGCGATCCGTAGCTCCTCGTCGACCTGGCCGCGCGGCAGGACGTCCAGCGGGCGGTGGGTGAGGCCGTGGCAGCCGATCTCGACGCCGGCCGCGGCCACCTCGTCCAGCTCCGGCCAGTCCAGCAGCCGGCCGAACAGCCCGGCCCGGTCGCCCAGCCAGTCGGCCTCGTCGCCGAGCTGTCCGACCACCGGGTACAGCGTCGCGCCGGCGCCGACGGCCAGCAGGATCGGCAGCGCGTCGAGGAAGTCCGCGTACCCGTCGTCGAAGGTCACCGCGACCACCGGGTCGGTGAACCCGCCGGACACCAGGTCGAGCGCGTCGCTGAGCCCGACCAGCCGGTACCCGGCCGAGGCCAGCGCGGCGAGGTGTTCACGCAGCCGCCGCTGCGGCACGGCCAGCTCGGCGAGCGGCCCCGCCGGGACCGTCGACACCGAGTGGTACATCAGCACCGGCAGTGTGGCCGGGCCAGGCGGGTCTGCCACGATGCCTCTTCTCGTCGTGGTGCCGGGCGCGAACCCGACCCGAGTATCGGCACCGGCCGGGCCCGCAGACATCCACCACTCAGCCGGTACCCTCCGCCGCTCGGGCGCGCCGGGCCGCCCGAACCGCCCCGCCGCGGCGCCGACCGGCTCGCGCCGGGGCACTCCGCAGTACCGTTTCCGGCCGCGCAGCTCCCACCGCGGTGGACGGGCGGGAATGTGCGCGAACTGTGGAGTGCCGAGGCGTCAGCTGATACGGTCATGCGCGACGAAAGTTCGTGACGGGTCAGGGAGCGCTCAATCGACGTTCCAGCCGATGTTTCGGCCGCGTTGTGAGCGCGCGATCACCTGGAGGTGGTATGCGGCCCCGACTCAAGTCCGTCGCCTGGGAACGCGACGGTGCCCGGCTGCGGTTGGTGCACGACGTACGCGACCGGTTGCTCGTCGAGGACCCCGACGGTGCGGTCGAGCGGCTGCTGGAGCTGCTCCGGGCCGGCGGCCGAACCGTCGCCGAGCTGGCGGAGCAGTTGGCGATGCCGGTGGACGACGTCGTCGCGGCCGTCGCGGCGCTCGACGAGTACCGGTTGCTGGAGGATGGCGAGCGGCTCGGCGGGTTCGGCGCGGCCGACAGCGAGCGCTACTTCAGCAACCTGGGCTTCTTCGAGACGTTCGCGTCGCTGTCGTGCAGCCGGGAGGACTTCCAGCGCCGGCTGCGCGCCGCACACGTTCTCGTGCTGGGCACCGGCGGGCTCAACTCCAACACGGTGCCGCACCTGTGCGGGCTGGGCGTCGGACGGCTGACCCTGCTGGACCGCGACACCGTCGACGCCCGCAACTTCGCCCGTCAGTACCTGTACCGGTGGGGCCAGCGCGGCGACCGCAAGGTGGCGCGGGCCGGCGAGTGGGTGCGCGAGTTCGACCCGGCGATCGAGGTGGACACGATCGACGCGGCCGTGGACTCGGCGGCGGCGCTGGCCGCGCTGCTCGACGAGTACGCGCCGGACGTGGTGATGTCCGGGATCGACAGCCCGGCCGACGTGGACGACTGGGTGAACGCGGAGTGCGTGCGTGCCGGTGTGCCCTACGTGCGGGGCGGCATGTGGGTCAGCCAGGGCGTCGTGTGGTCGGTGGATCCCGGCCGCAGCGCCTGCCGCCGGTGCGGCGTGCACGAGCCCGACGACGGTGACGCGGCCGGCGAGGCGGCCGCCATCCGGTTGCACGCCACGAAGCCGCGCGTCAACCGCGGCATCGGACCGGTGGCCGGGCTGCTCGGTTCGCTGGCCGCGTTCGAGGTGTTGCGCTACCTCACCGGCTTCGAACCACCCGCGTACGCCGGCAGCCCCATCTCGGTGGACTTCGCGGCCGGTTGCCGGACCGATCAGGTCGAGTGGGCGCGCGATCCCGCGTGCCCGGTGTGCGGATCGATCGACGCGTCCGTTGCGACGGCCGGCGACGCCGGCCTGGGCCGGCCGTGAGCCGTCCCTCGGTGGCCGCCGGCCCGGCGCCACCGAGCGGAGCCGTCGGAAGGAGGTGAACGCCATGAAGATCGAGATCAAGAAGATCGAGAACACCCGCCTGACCGGTTGTCAGATCGCGGGCAAGCTGTGCGACTCCTGAGGTGACCACGGTTCGGCCGGCCGGTACGACATGTCTGGAGGTGTCTCGTGACCACCGTTGGTGCCGATCTGGCTGCGGCGACGGCGCCGCTGGTGGTGGCGCGCGACGGCGCGGAGTGCGTACTGGGCCGGCCGGATCTGGGGCTGTTCGTCACGGTGCCGGAGCCGGGCGCGGTGTTCGTGGAGGCGCTCCAGTCGGGTGCCTCGCTGGCCGAGGCGACCGACGCCGCGACCGCGGCCGCCGGCGAACCGGTCGACGGTGCGGACTTCGTGGCAACGCTGACCGCCGCCGGTCTGCTCGACCCGGTCGCGACGCAGCCGGACGCGGATCCGGACGGGGAGGCTTCGCCGATCCGGGGTCGGCGGCAGCGGCCGATCCGGTGGATCGAAGGGGTCGACCCGGCGGTCGCCCGCCGGTTCTTCGGCCGGCCGGCCTGGATCGGGTACGGGTCGGCGGCGGCGATCGCGGTCGTGCTGCTGGTGGCGCGGCCGGAGTTGCGGCCCAGCTTCGAGAGCGTGTGGTTCCTGTCCGATCCGCTGCTGTCGCTGCTGGCGTTGCTGCCGTTGAGCCTGCTGTTCAATGCGCTGCACGAGATGTGGCACTGGCTGGCCGGCCGGGCTCTCGGCATCCCGGCGATCTTCCGGTTCAGCTACCGCGGCGTGTACGTGGTGTTCGAGACCGATCTGAGCCAGATCGTCACCGTACCGCGGCGCCGCAGGTACGGCCCGTTCCTGGCCGGGATGGCGGTCGACAGCACCGTGCTGGCGGTCGTGTTGCTCGTCCGGTTGGCATACCTGCGGCAGCTCGTCGAGCTGCCGCCGCTGCTCGACCGGGTGCTGGCCGCCCTGGTGCTCAACCAGGTCATCTCGCTCGTGTGGCAGTTCGGCGCGGTGTTCCTCCGGTCCGACATGTACGCCGTGCTGGCGAACGCCTTGCGCTGCACCAACCTGTACCGGGTGACCTGGCTGACCACCAAGAACCGGCTCTGGCGGTTGTCCGACGACGACCGGGCCGAGCTCGCCGCGGCGAGCTCGCGGGACCGGACCGTGGCGCGCTGGTTCGGCGTGGTGTACCTGGTCGGGATCGGCGCCATGTGCTGGCTGTTCCTCACGTTCAACCTGCCGATCGTGCTGTCCATGCTGGTGTACGTCGGTGGCAACCTCGTCGTGCCGTCGGCGCATTCGGTGCCGTTCTGGGAGTCCGCCGCCGTCTCCCTCTACTTCCTCGTCGTGTACGGCACTCCGGGGCTGCTGGCACTGCGCGAACGGCGACTGCGCAGGAAGGGTCTGCTGCTGTGAGCCGCTTTCTCTGGCGGGCCGCCGCCGTCGGGGCGATCGTCGCCGCGGTCGTCGCGCTGCTGGTCGGCCCGTACCGGGCACAGCTGGTGGCCACGGCCGCCGGTTCCCGCGCCCCGAGTCGCGCGGCACCGTGCCTGCCCGGTACGGGGGTGGCCATCATGGACAGCCCGCACATCTCGGTGGCGAGGGCGGCGTCCGTTCGGTACAACTCCGATCCGCCGACCTCCGGTCCGCACTTCCCGTTCGTGGCCGCGGTCGGCATCTACACCGCACCGTTGCCCGACGGGTTGACCGTGCACGCCCTCGAGCACGGCCACGTCGTCATCCACTACCCGCCCGCCACGGCGCCGGCGACCGTACGGCTGCTGCGCGACGTGCAGCGGCGCTTCCCCGCCGACACCCTGCTGGTGCCCCGCCCCGGCCTGCGCTCCATCACGCTGACCGCCTGGGGCCGCATCGACCGGCTCCCGCGCTACGACGAGG
Source organism: Actinocatenispora sera (assembly GCF_018324685.1). Taxonomy (NCBI): domain Bacteria; kingdom Bacillati; phylum Actinomycetota; class Actinomycetes; order Micromonosporales; family Micromonosporaceae; genus Actinocatenispora; species Actinocatenispora sera. The sequence continues at coordinate 2,644,447 of NZ_AP023354.1, forward strand.
CGCGCATCGTCCGGTTCGTCACCGCCCTGCGCGGGCGCTACGACCATCACTGGACGCGCCCCGACGGCTGCTGAGCCGCGACGCCACGCCCCCTGGCCGGTCCGCCGGCCCAGCCGGATTGGTCCGGTTGGTTTTGCCCGTGATGGCCCTGTGCGAGCCGCCGTGGGTGGACGAGCCTGGGCAGCGAGGCGGAGGGAGCTGGCGGTGAACAGCGGAGCGCTGGACGACGCGTACGAGCGGCTGCATCGGATGGGCCCGGAGTACGAGGGGGACAGGGACCACAACAACGGGCTGACCAACCACGGCCCGATGGCGGCCGAGGTGCTGGCCCGGCGCGGGTACGGCGACCGGATCGGGCGCTGGGTCGACGGGTACCTGCCCCGGTTGGTGGAGCTGCCCGACACCCGGCAGCCGATCGCCGAGGCGAACTGGACCGCCGCGCTCGGCGACGGCAGCCGCGTCGCCGACTGGGTCGACCACTTCCGGCGGGAGCTGGCCGACCGGCCATGGCGAGAGGTACTGGTCGAGTGGTGGCCGCGGCTGCTGCCGGGGATCGTTGCCGGCTCCACCCACGGGCTGATCCGGGTCGGTCACGCGGTGCGGGCGTTGCAGGACGGCGCGACCGGCCCGGCCGGTCTGGACGAGTTCGGCCACGGGCTGGCGTTCTGGGCGGCGCGGTCCCGGCCGGTCCCGGCGGCACACCGGCCGGCCGGGCACCTCGAACCCGACCAGGCGCTCGCCGGCATCCCGCACCTGGCCGACCAGAGCGGGCTGATCGTGCAGCGGCTCGGCCGGCTCGCCGAACTGCCCGGGTGGCCGGCCGCGCAGGCGGCGCTGCGTGCCCCGGCGGCACCCGCGGAGGTACCGGAGCTGCTGGAGCGGCTCGTCGACGCCGCGGTGCTGCGCTACCTCGAGCGCGGCCACGGCAGCCCGGTGCTGCTGGTGCACACCGCCACCGCGCCGAACGCGGTACTGCACACGCTGCCGCTGCTGCCCGACGAGCTGTGGGCGCCGAGCCTCGCCGCCGTGTGGTCCGCGTCGGCCGCGATCGTCTCCGCGTACGAACCGGCCCAGCCGCTGGCGCGCGCCGAGCTGCCGGCGGCACCGCGCGGCGACGACCCGGCCACCGCGATCGTCGAGCGGGCCACCGACCACGGGGACGAGCACGTCATGAAGTTCACCGACACGGCGGTGGAGGCGTACGAGCGCACCGGTGACCCGGACACGCTCGCCGCCGCCCGGCACATCGTCGAGCTGACCTGCCGCTGAATCGGTCGCCGGTTCGTCCCGGTTCCGGGTTTCGGCCCGCCCGGGCCGGGTAGCCGGTACCGGGAGCGGGCATTCCGTGCCGGAGCCGGAGCCGGGGCCGGGGGGCCGGGTGTCCGGCCGGTACCGGCCGGACGGCCGTGCCGAGCGCCGAGCCGGGTACGGCGGTGGGAGGCGGCATGAGCGGGACCGTGGCGGAGAAGTTGATCGCCGACCATCTGGTCGACGGCGAGGCGACACCGGGCACCGAGATCGGCATCCGGGTCGACCAGACGCTGACCCAGGACGCCACCGGCACCCTGGTGATGCAGGAGCTGGCGGCGCTGGGCCTGGACCGGGCCCGCACCGAGCGCAGCGTCCAGTACGTGGACCACAACCTGCTGCAGGCCGACGAGCGCAACGCCGAGGACCACGAGTTCCTGCGCACCGCGGCGCAGCGGTTCGGCCTGTGGTACTCCCGGCCCGGCAACGGTGTCTCGCACCCGACGCACATGCAGCGCTTCGGGGTACCCGGCAAGACACTCGCCGGCTCGGACTCGCACACCTGCGCGGCCGGCTCGCTCGGCATGCTCGCCATCGGTGTCGGCGGACTGGACGTGGCGCGAGCGATCGCCGGTGAACCGCTGTACCTGCGGATGCCGCGGATCTGGGGTGTCGAGCTGACCGGCGAGCTGCCGCCGTGGGTGTCGGCCAAGGACGTGATCCTGGAACTGCTGCGACGGCACGGCGTCGCCGGCGGCGTGCACCGGATCATCGAGTACCACGGGCCGGGGCTGGCCGGGCTGACCGCGATGGACCGGCACGTGCTGGCGAACATGGGCGCCGAACTGGGCGCCACCACCACGGTGTTCCCGGCCGACGACGCGGTCCGGGCGTTCCTGCGCGCCGAGGACCGGGCGGACGACTTCACCCCGATCGCCGCCGACCCCGATGCCCGGTACGACATCGACGAGCGCATCGATCTGTCCACTGTGGAGCCGCTGGTGGCGCGACCGTCCTCGCCCGGCGACGTGGTACCGGTGCGGGAGGTCGCCGGTACCCCGGTGGGGCAGGTGGTGCTGGGCTCGTCGGCGAACCCGGGCCTGCGTGACTACGCGGTGGCCGGCGCGATCGTGGCCGGGCGGCGCATCGCCGACACCGTCTCGTTCGACGTCAACCCGACCTCGCGGGAGATCCTGGTCGACCTGACCCGGATGGGGGTGGTCGCCCGGCTGATCCAGGCCGGCGCGCGGTTGCACCAGACCGGCTGCCTCGGCTGCATCGGGATGGGCCAGGCGCCGGCGGCCGGAACCAACTCGCTGCGTACCTTCCCGCGCAACTTCCCGGGGCGCTCCGGCACCCCCGACGACCGGGTCTGGCTCTGCTCACCGGAAACCGCCGCCGCGTCGGCGCTGACCGGTACCATCACCGACCCGCGCGAGCTGGCCGACCGGCTCGGGCTGGCGTACCCGGAGCTGACCCCGCCGGAGCACGCCAGCGTCGACACCGGGATGGTGGTGGCGCCGCCGCCCCGGGCGGAGGCGCTGGCGATCGAGCCGGTGCGCGGGCCGAACATCTCCGAGCTGCCCGAGCTGGATCCGTTGCCGGACACCATCGAGGCGCCGGTACTGCTGGTACTCGGCGACGACGTGTCCACCGACGAGGTGTCGCCGGCCGGCGCCGCGGCCCTGCCGTACCGGTCGAACATCCCGAAGCTGGCCGACTTCACCTTCACCCGGCTCGACCCGGACTACCCGCGCCGCGCCCGCGAGACCGGTACGCACGTCGTGGTGGCCGGTGCGAACTACGGGCAGGGATCGTCCCGCGAGCACGCCGCGATCACCCCGCGGTACCTGGGCATGCGGGTGGTCCTGGCCGGATCGTACGCGCGGATTCACGCGCAGAACCTGGCCAACTTCGGGGTGCTGGCGCTGGAGTTCGCCGAGCCGGGCGACGCCGCCGGGATCCGGGTCGGTACCACCCTGCGGCTGACCGGGTTGCGTGCCGCGCTGAGTGCCGGCGACACGCTGACGGTGCACGACCTCGACGCCGGCCGCGACATCCCGGTCCGGCACCGGCTGTCCCCGCGGCAGGTCCGGATGGTTCTCGCGGGCGGGCTGATTCCGTTGCTGCGCAACGAATCTGGGTAATCCCCCTCACCAGGAGGGGGAGAACGGCCGCCGCCTCTACGCTTCCCCGCGGGCGGCGACCGTTGCCCGGGGGATGTCAGCCGCCGTTCGACACCGCGGCGAGTGCCTCGACGATCGTCTCGGTCACCGCGCTCGCGGCCCCGACGCTGATGGCGTGCGAGGCGCCGGCGACCTCGCGGGTGCCCTTCGACCCGGCGCGTTCGGCGAAGAACCGCAGGAGCGCCGGCGGGATGTTCCGGTCCTGGTCGCCGAAGACGAACCAGGACGGCACCTGGCGCCACGCGGGCGTCTCGGTGGGCAGCGGTTCGGTCAGCGCGGCCTGGGTGACCGGCCGCTGGGTCACCGCCATCAGCTCCGCCTCGTCCGCCGAGGCGTCGGCCACGAACTGGTGGTGGAACTTCTCCGGCTGGATCCGGAACTCGGTGCCACCGCCCGGTACCGGAGAGGGTACGAGCGCGTCGCCGAGCGTGCTGCCCGGGAACTTCATGGACAGGTCGAGGGCGTTCTCGCCGTGATCCGGGGTGAACGCGGAGGCGTAGACGAGCCCGGTCACCTGCTCGTTGTTGGAGCCTGCCTCGGTGATCACCATGCCGCCGTACGAGTGGGCGACGAGCAGGACGGGGCGGCCCAGCCCGGTGACGACGTCTCGTACGTAGGCCGCGTCGTCGGTGACGGTGCGCAGCGGGTTGGCCGCCGCGACGACGTCCACCGACCGTGCGTGCAACTGGGCGATGACCGGGTTCCAGCTCGCCGACTCGGCGAACGCGCCGTGCACCAACACGACGGTGGGTTGGTCTGACATGACGTTCTCCTTGCTGGTACGGAGTTTCCTTACTTCTGTTGTGCGGCCCACTGGGTGTAGGTGATGCCACCCAGCTCGGCGTCGCTGCCCGGAACCAGGGTCCGATCGGTGACCTGCACGCCGAAGTACGGTGCCTTCTCGTCGGCGACGACCGGGCGCGGATCGCCCTTGTCGGCCAGCGCGGTACGCACCATCTCGTCCAGCCGGAACTGCTCCGGCCCGGCGATCTCGCGCACCGCGTTCAGCGGCGCACCCATCGCGACGCGGGCCACGCCCGCGGCGACGTCGTCGGCGGCCATCGGCTGGAACCGCACCGGAGGCAGGTGGATCTCCCCGTCGACGGTACTGAAGTCCGAGATGGAGCGCACGAACTCGAAGAACTGGGTGGCGTGCACGATCGAGTACGGCTGGCCGGACCCGGCGATCATGTCCTCCTGCGCCTGCTTCGCGCGGAAGTAGCCGGAGTCCTGCAACTGGTCGGTGCCCACCACCGACAGCGCGACGTAGTGCTTGACGTTCGCCTTCTGCGACTGCTCCAGCAGGTTCGTGGTGGCGGTCCGGAAGAACTCCATCGCCGGGTCGTCGTCGAACGACGGCGAGTTCGACACGTCCACGACGACGTCGGCTCCGTCCAGCGCCTCGGCGAGACCCTCGCCGGTCAGGGTGTTGACTCCGGTCTTCGGCGCGGCGGCGATCGCCTCGTGGCCGTGCTCGCGCAGCTTGTCGACCACCTTCGAGCCGATCAGCCCGGTACCACCGATCACAACGACCTTCACGATGTTTCCTCTTCTCCGTGGTTGCCCCGTCGCCGTCGAGCGACGGCTCCTCGTCAGGGGAGACAGTGCGGCGGCACGCTTTGTGACACCGCTCGGGCACCGGCCGTCGCCACGTTGCCGTCGACGGCCTGCACCGCACCGAGCAGGTTGCGCAGCCCGATCTCCTCGCGCTGTGCCTCGAACTGCTCGTACATCGATTGCGCGGTCGGCGCGGTCGGCATCCACCGCTGGCTGTACCGGGTCGAGGCCAGCTCGGCCCGGATCGTGCGTTCGAGCTCGTGCCGGGCGACGTCGCGGTTGGTCGATCCGGTCATGATTCCCCCATTACGGTCGAGATTCCGGCCCAGCGGGCCACCGTGGACGGAACGCCGTTCGGTGGCGTCCGGGGCGGCCGTACCCCAAGGACCGGGCCGGTGGGGGTGGCGTGACACCGCGGACCGGACCCGGCGGCGGTGTCACATCGGCGCGGGCTGCGCTGTCTTGCACAGGAAGGGGTCGGCGATCCAGCGGCGCCCGCGCCGAGCCGCCGACCTCGTCCGAACCGGGTGCAAGGAGAACAGATGTACGGCAGCGAGATCTGGACGGCACGCTCCGCGGGGCGGACACGATGAGGCCCGCCGAGCAGCGCCTCGCCACCTCGGTACTGGTGATCGGTACCGGCGGGTCCGGGTTGCGCGCGGCGATCCAGCTGGCCGAGCGCGGCACCGATGTCCTGCTGGTAGGCAAACGTCCCAGTTCCGACGCGCACACCACGCTCGCCGCCGGCGGCATCAACGCCGCCCTCGGCACGATGGATCCGGCCGACTCATGGCAGCAGCATGCCGCGGACACGCTGAAGGAGGGCTACTTTCTCGGAGATCCGTACACGGTCCGGATCGTCACCGAGAATGCCCCCGCCGGCATCGCGGATCTGGAGCGCTGGGGCATGCCGTTCGCCCGCGAGGAGGACGGGCGGATCTCGCAGCGGTTCTTCGGTGCGCACACCTACCGGCGGACCGCGTTCGCCGGCGACTACACCGGCCTGGAGATCCAGCGGACCCTCGTCGGCCGGGTCCGCGAGCTGAAGGTGCCGATCATCGACACCCTGTACGTCACGCGCCTGCTGACCCGCGACGGCGTCGTGTTCGGCGCCTACGGCTTCGACACCACCGACGGCACCCGGTACCTGATCCATGCCGACGCGGTGATCCTCGCCGCCGGCGGGCACACCCGGATCTGGCGGCGCACCTCGTCCCGGCGCGACGAGAACACCGGCGACTCGTTCCGGCTGGCGCGTACCGCCGGGGCCCGCATCCGCGACCCCGAGCTGGTCCAGTTCCACCCGTCCGGGCTGATCGAGCCGGAGAACGCGGCCGGCACGCTCGTGTCGGAGGCGGCCCGGGGCGAGGGTGGCGTGCTGCGCAACGGGCTGGGCGAGCGGTTCATGCAGCGCTACGACCCGGACCGGCTGGAGCTGTCCACCCGGGACCGGGTCGCGCTGGCCGAGTACACCGAGATCAAGGCCGGCCGCGGCACCGCGCACGGCGGAGTCTGGCTGGACGTGTCGCACCTGCCCCGGCAGACGATCCTGCGCCGGCTGCCCCGCGTCTACCAGACGCTGCTGGAGTTGCAGATGCTCGACATCACCACCACGCCGATCGAGATCGCGCCGACCGCGCACTACTCGATGGGTGGGGTGTGGGTGCGTCCCGAGGACCACGGCACCGGCGTCCCCGGCCTGTACGCGATCGGCGAGGCGGCCAGCGGCCTGCATGGCGCCAACCGGCTCGGCGGCAACTCGCTGATCGAGCTGCTGGTGTACGGGCGGATCGTCGGCGACGCGGCGGCCGCGTACTCGGCGGGCCTGGACGCGCAGCCGCGTTCGGCCGCCGCCGTCGCCGCGGCCCGCGACGAGGTGGACCAGCTGCTGGCGGCGGACGGGCCGGAAACGGTACGGGCGCTGCAGCGGGCGGTGCGCGACACGATGACCGAACACGCCGGAGTTGTCCGGGACGAGGCCGGGCTCAAGGCCGGACTCGAACGGCTCGACGACATCGAGGCGGCCGAGGCACAGGTCGGCGTGCATCCCGACCTGGCCGGCTTCCAGGATCTGGCCCACGCCTTCGACCTGCGCGCGTCGTTGATCGCGGCGCGGGCGACGGTGGAGGCGGCGATCGAACGGCGGGAGACCCGCGGTTGTCACAACCGGTCGGACTTTCCGGAATTGGACGAGTCGCTGCGGGTCAACCTGGTGTGGGACGGGCCCGGGCGGATCGTGCGCGAACCCATCGCCGAGGTGCCGGGCGAGATCGCGGCGTTCGTCCGGGAGGTTTCCAGCACCGGCAAGCTGGTCGAGTAGCGGTTCGCGCCATCTGTGAGCTCCCTCACGGTTCGCCATCGTCCGCCGGTGGAGCGGGGCGTCCCCCGCCCCGTGAAGGGCTCGCGCGGCGGAGAATGGTCCGTCCAGCGGACCGATCGGAGCGCCGGCCACGGGCATGATGGGAGCGTTCGGATCCGGAGCTGAGAGGTGGCGCGCCGCGGGGTCGATGCACGGCGCGCCGGGGGGACGGCACGATGGCGCCGCCGCGGGGCGACTCCGTCACGGAGCTGCTCGGCCAGCTGGCGGCCGGCCGTGGCGCGGTGGTGGCCTTGCCGCGCGACACCGACCTGTGCGCGCTTCCGCACGCCGGCGCCGTCCCGCTCGAGATCGGCGACGAGCCGCGGCTGCGGTCCTTCGCGCTGGGTCCGCTGATCGGCGCGCTGCACGCCGCCGGCCTCGCCCCGGACGTACCGCTCATCGCGGCCGAGGGGGCGCCGCCGCGCGTCGTCCACGAGGTACTGCGCACCGTCCGCCGGCACCTCGCCGCCTTGCCGGCGTTGCTACTGGTACGCGATCGAGCCGCGCTGGATCCGGTGTCCCGGCGGTGGCTGGCCGAGGCGACCCGGGCCGGCGACGACATCCCGGTCGGCTGGGTCGTCGCCGATGCCGGTACCGGCGCGGCGGCGCCGGACGCCGACCCCGCCAGCCCCGGCGCGGCGGCGCCGGACGCCGACCCCGCCAGCCCCGGCACGGCGGCGCCGGACGCCGACCCCGCCAGCACCGAAGCCGCCCCGCTCGATGAGGGGGAGCGGGTGGTCGGGTGGCTGCTCGCGATGTCGGACGCGGCGCTGACGGTGCCGGAACTGGTCGAGCTGAGCGGCACCACCACCGACTCCTGCCGCCGGACGCTACGGTCACTGCGGCGCCGCGGCCTCGTCGTCGAGTTCGACGGCCACCACCTGTGCTGCGATCCGGCCGCCCGAACCCGGGTGTGCGCCGAGCTGCCGCAGGCGCTGTGGCAGGCGCTGGAGCGCAGCGTGCTGGCGGTCACCCGGCGCCGGGTCGGCGCGGCCGTGCTGGCCGAACGGGTACTCGCGGTGTCCCGGCCGGAGGATCCGTTCGCCGTCGAGATCCTGACCGAGGCGATGGATGCGCTCGCGGACGCGGATCCGGAGGCGGCCGCCGACTACGGCACCGCCGCGGTCCGCGCGTTGACCGAGCCGGACGAGCGGCTCACCGCGATCGCGTGGCGGTTGCTGCCGCTGCTGTGGCAGACCGCGCGGGTCGACGAGGCCCGCCGGCTGGCCCGACGGGTGTTCACCGAGCGCGGCCAGGCCGAGACCGAAGCGCAGGTACTGCTGTGGTTGGCCCGGTTCGAGAGCGCCCCGCAGCGGGCGATGGAGCTGGCCACCTCGGCGCTCGCGATCCCGGCCGTACCGGCGTCGATCCGGGCCGGACTGCACAGCGTGCAGCTGCGCTGCCTGGTCACGCTCGGCCGCTTCGGCGAGGTGGACGGGTTGCTGCCGGAGGCGCTGGCGGATGCGACCGCCGGCGCCGACCAGCCGGCGCTGTCCCGGCTGCAGACCTGCGACGCGATCCGGCACTTCAACCGCGGCGACTACCGGCGGGCGCTCGATCTGGCCGAACTCTCCGAACAGACGTGGCGGGAATCGGGCGCACCCATCGCGGAGCGGATGCCCGAAATGACCTGGACGCCGCACCTGACCAGCGTGCTCGGCGACCCTGCCGCCGGCCTGCGGCGGATCGAGGAGCTGCTGGCCGAGCTGGCCCCCGTCAGCCGGCCCATCGCCAACCGGTACCTGTACGGCGAGCGGGCCTTCGTGCTGCTGATCCTGGGCCGGTTGGCCGAGGCGAAGCAGACGGCGGTGCTCGCCACCGACCTGGCGCAGCGGCTGTGGGGTGCCCGCGACGGCATCGACGACCGCCTGCAGGCGGTCGCCTTCTCGGTGCGGCTCAAGGTGGCGCTGCACCAGGGCGACCCGGCCGATCTCGCCGAGTTCGGCGAGATCCTGGACCGGTCGGTGGTCGAGCCGGGTACCGAGGCGGCGCAGCGACGGGCCTGGTGGAGTTTCCTGCTCGACGACGCACAGGGCCGGACGACGCCGGAGCGACGGCGGGTGGACCCGGCGAGCCTGCCGCCGCTGACGTGCCTGGACCCCGCCGACGAGGTACTGCTCGGCCGGGCGCTGCTGCGGCACGGGTGGCGCGACGAGGCGGCCGGGCTGGTCGACCGGGCCCAGGCGCGGGTTGCGGTCAGCGGGGCGCACCCGCTCGCGGTGACGGTGGCCGCGCACCTGCGCGGCCTGCAGCGCGCGGACCCCGCCGAGCTGGGACGCGCCCGGGACGGCTGGCACGCGCTCGGCCGACCGCTGTCGGAGGCGGCAGCGTTGTCGGACACCGGCGCGATCCGCATCGACTCGGGTGACCTGTCCGGCCTGCCGCTGATGCAGCAGGCACACTCGACGGTGACCGAGCTGGGTGCCGACCGGGACGCCTGGCGGATCCGCTGGTTCCTGCACGTACGCGGGCACAGCGTGGTGCCCGAGCCGCCGGGGGCGCCGGCCCTGACGCCGTCCGAGCGGCGGGTGGTGGATCGCGCGGCGCGCGGCGGCGCGGTACGGGTGATCGCGGCGGATCTGAAGCTGTCCCCGCACACCGTCACCACCCATCTCCGGCACGTCTACCTCAAGCTGGGCATCCGGTCGCGCACCGAGCTGGAGGAATGGGTGCGGGCCCGATGACGGCCGGACCGCGCCGCGCCGCCCTGCTGTGCTCCGGCCGGGAGACCGCGCTGGCGGAGCTGGAGCGCGCGTTGCGCCGGTTGCGCCGCGGTCGGGGTGGACGGCTGACGCTGGTCGGGCCGCCCGGCTCCGGTCGCACCGAGCTGCTGGCCGTCGCCGGCGAGCTGGCTGCGGCCGCCGGCATCCTGAGCGTCGACGTGCACGAGGGGCGGCCGCTGTCGCTGTACCGGTTGGGCGGGCGCGAGCGGCCGGACCGGCAGCGCAGCGCGGTGCTGCTGTGCGTCGACGACGTGGAGCGATGCGACGGTGGTACCCGCCGGGTCGCCGAGTTCGCGGCGCCGTCGCTTCGGGACACCGCGGTGTTGTGGCTGGTCACCACGGTGCCGGCGGGCCACGTACGGTCCACCGGGCAGTACGCGGAGGTGGGCGAGCTGTCCCGCGCGGACGCCGACGAGCTCGCGCTGCGCTCGTCCGGTCGTACCGTGATCGACGCCGCGCTGCGCGCCGCGCTCGACGCGGCCCCGCGGTACCCGCTGCACGTGGTGCAGACCGCCCGCCGCGCGGTGCCCTGGCCGGCGGGGCTGGTGGCCGGGCTGGCCGGTGCCGACCGCCGGATGCTCGCTGCCGCCGCGGCCCTGGGGCCACGGTTCTCCCCGGACGATCTGGCCGAGGTGGTGGACCGGCCCGTGGGTACGTTGCTGGTGTCGCTGCTCGCGTCGATCGAGGCGGGCCTGCTGCGCGCCGACGGCGACGAGCTGGCCTTCAGCCACCGGTTGGTGCAGGACCTGGTCGCCGGTGCGGTACCGGAGGGCGAGCTCGCCGTGCGCGCGGTGCGGTTGCTGGCCCGGCAGGGCGCGGCGGACAAGCTGGTCGCAGCGCTGCGCGGGCAGCGACCGCCGGAGCTGGACCCGGCCACGCTGCGCGAGGTGGCCGAGGTGTCGGCCCGGCGTGATCCGTCGACGGCGGCGGTGCTGTCCCGGCTCGAACACCGGGCGCTGGCCGATCGGCACCCGGCCGACGTGCCGGCCACCCAGGAGGCCGCCGCCCGCATCGCCACCTACGCGGTCCAGTCCGGCGACCCGGTGGTCGGGCGCGCCGTGTCGGAACGGCTGGACACCGAGCGGTCGGCCACGCTGGGGTTTGCGGTGGCGGAGGTGCTGTTGCCGTCGCATCCCGCGGGTGCGCTGCGTGTCGCGCAGCGTGCCGCGGACGCCGCCGGAGCCGACGTCGACGAGCTGCACCGGGTTCGGCTCGCCGCGGTCCGGCTCGCCGGCCGGGCGTATGCCGACGACTGCGAGCCGGCCGAGCTCGCGGCGACGGAACGGCGCGCGGCGCGGCTCGGTGACCCTCGGTCGCTGGCGCTGATCGGCCTGGCGCGCACCCTGGACACCAGCGCCGGCGGCGACCTCGTCGAGGCGCTGCGGCACGCGTCGATGGCCGGCGAGGCGGCCGACCGCGGGCACGGACCGCAGTGGTGGATCGCCGGGATCTTCCGGGCGAAGCTGCTGACCGATCTCGGCCGGCTCGGCGAGGCCGAGCAGTTGCTGGACGCGTTGGCCGACCGGGCCGAGCGGACCAGCCAGATCGGCGCCCTGCCGAACCTGCTGATGGGCCGGGCGACCTGCGATGTCGAGGCGGGCCGGCTCGCCGCGGCCGAGGTCGGGCTGATCGCCGCGCGGCAGCTCGCGCACGCGATCGGCCGACCCAGCCTGGTCGAGACGAACGTGGTGAACATGCTGGTGCGGGTCGCCTACCTGCGGGGCGACACGACGCGGCTGACCGAGTACCGCGAGGTGCTGGAACGCCAGCTCGCGGTCGACCCGGCCCGCAGCACCAGCGCCGCCATCGGCCTGCTGTTCGCGGTCGAGGTGACCTCGGCGGTCGAGATCGCCGAATGGGCCCGGTTGTCCGAACGGCTGGACGGCCCCCGCCGGTACGCGATCGCGCGCGGGGTCACCGACGACCTGATGCGGCTGCGGATCCTGCTGCGGCACGGGCTGCGGGCGCACGCCGTCCGGCTGACGGGGCTGATCGACCGGCTCGCGTCGATCACCGACGCGCCGCTGCCGAACGCCGCCGCCGGGCACGCGGACGGTGTGGTCCACCGGCGAGTGGCCGCGCTGCGCGCCGCGCGGGAGGCGTACCAGGAACTCGGCCGGCCGATGCTCGCCGCCCAGGCGTTGGAGGATCTGGCGGACGTGTCGGGCGATCCGCAGGAACAGGCCGATGCGCTGCGGGACGCCCGGGCGGTGTGGTACGAGTGCGGCGCGCACCGCGAGACCGCCCGAGTGGACAAGCTGCTGCGTGCCTCGGGCCTGCGGGCGGCGGCGACGGCGGCACCGGAGCTCGGGCTGGGGTTGACGGTCAGCGAGGAACGCGTGGTCCGCGAGGTCGTCGCCGGACGCAGCAACCGGGCGGTGGCGGAGGCACTGTTCCTGTCGCCACACACCGTCGCGGTCCATCTGCGCCGGATCTACGGCAAAACCGGCGTACGGAACCGGCGCGAGCTGACGGAGTTGATCCGGCGCCGGGCCGGGGCCCGGTCCGGTCCGGCCGATCGGGAATGAGTACTACCGTTCGCGCCGAGGTGATGTGCACCGGCGGCTGACCTCCTAGCGTTGCGGCATGGACACGATCCTCCCCGGTCCGCTCCGATCGGTGCTCGGCGGCGACGACGCGCCGCGTGCCGTGGGCCGGGACAACCCGGCCGGTGCCGGGTCGGCGGCCGGGGGCGGCCCGACCCGGCCCGGTCCGAGCGGCACGGGGGACCGGCCGGTTTACGACGCCGGGAACGCGTCGTCTGGCGCGGTGTTGCACGGTCGGCGGGACGAGTGTGCGGTGCTGGACGCGGTGGTGGCCGATGTCCGGGACGGTCGCAGCCGGGTGCTGGTGCTGACCGGCGAGGCGGGGATCGGCAAGACGTCGTTGCTGGAGCATCTCGCGGGTCGGGCCACCGGGTGCCGGCTGGCGCGCGCGACGGGCGTCGAGTCGGAGATGGAGTTCGCCTTCGCCGGTCTGCACCAGTTGTGCGCGCCGTTCCTCGGCCGCCTGGACCGGCTGCCGGCGCCGCAGCGGGAGGCGCTGAGTACCGCGTTCGGCCTGCTCGACGGGGCGGTACCGGACCGTTTCCTGGTCAGTCTGGCGGTGTTGAACCTGCTGTCCGACGCTGCCGAGGATCAGCCGTTGATCTGCCTGGTCGACGACGCGCAGTGGTTGGATCAGGCGTCGTTGCGGGCGCTGACGTTCGTGGCCCGCCGGCTGCTGGCGGAGCCGATCGCGGTGGTGTTCGCGACCCGCACGGTCGCCGCCGATCCGGTACTGCCGCTGCTGCCGTCGCTGCTGGTGACGGGGTTGGCCGAGCACGACGCCCGGGCGATGCTGCTCGGTGTGCTGCACGGGCCGCTGGAAGCGGCGGTGCTCGACGAGATCCTGGCCGAGGCGCGCGGCAACCCGCTGGCGCTGGTGGAGTTGCCCCGCGGGCGTACCGGCGCCGAGCTGGCGTTCGGGTTCGGTCGGCCCGGCAGCATGCCGGTCGCGGGCCGGGTGGAGCAGGGGTTCCTGCACCAGCTGGAGCCGCTGCCGGCGGCCACCCGGCGGCTGCTGCTGGTCGCGGCGGTGGAGCCGGTGGGTGATGTCACGTTGCTGTGGCGAGCGGCCGAGTTGCTGGATGTCGGGCCACCCGCGGCGACACCGGCGGAGTCGGCCGGATTGATCGAGATCGGTGCCCGGGTCAGGTTCCGCCACCCGCTGCTGCGCTCCGCGGTCTGCCGGGCCGCGGACATCCGGGACCTGCGTCGGGTGCACGACGCGCTGGCCCGGGCCGGTACCGATCCGGACCGGACGGCGTGGCACCGGGCGCAGGCCTGCGCGGTGCCCGACGAGGAGGTGGCCGCCGAGCTGGCCCGATCGGCCGAACGGGCCCGGGCGCGCGGCGGGCTCGCCGCGGCGGGCGCGTTCCTGCAGCGGGCCGCCGAGCTGACCCCGTCCGCGCAGCTGCGGGCCGAGCGGCTGCTGGCCGCGGCGGCGGCCAAGCTGGAGGGCGGCCAGTTCGAGTCGGTGACCGACCTGCTTGCCGCGTGTGCGGCGGAGCCGGGCGACGAGCTGCGCAGCGCCCGGATCGACCTGCTGCGGGCGCGATTCGCGTTCGCCTTCCGCCGGACGAGCCGCGCCGTACCGCTGCTGCGTTCCGCCGCGGATCGGATGGTGCCGCTGGACGCCGAGATGGCCTGCAACACCTACCTCGACGCGTTCAACGCCGCGATCTTCTCCGGCCGGCTCAGCGGCGGAGCCAACGTGGCGGACGTGGCGGACGCGGTGCGGAAGGCGCCGCGCGACCTGACCCGGCAGCCCGACCTGCTGCTGGAGAGCATGGCGACACTGTTCACCGACGGGTACTCGGCGGCCGTGCCGCTGGTGCGGCGCGCGCTGGCCGGATTCCGTACCGCCGGCGGGGACGGGGCGGGGGAGTCGCGCTGGCTGTTCCTGGCCGCCAGCCTCGCGGCGGACACCTGGGACGACGAGAGCTGGGACGTGGTGTCCGAGCGCCAGGTACGGATCGCCCGCGACGGCGGCGCGCTGACCGAACTGCCGCTGGCGATCAACTCGCGCATCGTGCTGTTGCTGTTCGCCGGCGAACTGGCCACCGCGGAGCACCTGGTGGCGGAGGCGCAGGCGGTGGGGGAAGCGATCGGTGCGGACATCGCGCCGTACGGCGCGTTCGCGCTGGCGGCGTGGCGGGGCCGCGCGGACGAACTGCGTGGCCTGGCCGACGCGGCGATCGACGGGATGCTCTTCCGGGGCGAGGGTATCGGGGTCGGCCAGGCGAGGTGGGCGAGCGCGTTGCTGTTCAACGGGCTCGGCCGGTACGACGAGGCGGTGGTCGCGGCGCGCGAGGCCAGCGAGCACCTGTACGAGCTCGGCGTGTCGAAGTGGGGGTTGGTGGAGTTGGTCGAGGCGGCCGTGCGATCCGGTGAGACCGACCTCGCCCGGCAGGCGCTGACGACGCTGGAGCAGGTCTGCCAGGCGTCCGGCACGCGGTGGGCGCGGGGACTGGCGGCGCGCTCGCGCGCGATGTTGAGCGACGGGTCGGTCGCCGACGAGCTCTACCGGGAGGCGATCGGGCATCTGCGGCGTACCCGGCTGCCGTTGGAGCTGGCTCGGGCGCGCCTGTTGTACGGGGAGTGGCTGCGCCGGGAGGGCCGCCGGGTCGATGCGCGGGAGCAGTTGCGGGCGGCGTACGAGCGGTTCGCGTCGGCCGGTGCGCAGGGGTTCGCGGAGCGGGCTCGGCGTGAGTTGCTGGTGACCGGTGAGTCGGCCCGGCGGCGGGGTTCGGATGGTTCCGAGGAGTTGACGGCGCAGGAGTTGCAGATCGCCCGGCTTGCCGCGGAGCGGCGGACGAACCCGGAGATCGGGGCGTACCTGTACATCAGTCCTCGTACCGTGGAATGGCATCTGGGGAAGATCTTCACCAAGCTGGGTATCGGCTCACGCCGGGAGCTGGCGTCCGCGCTGCCGGACCTCGGTACCGACTCGGCCTCCGCCTGAACGTCCCCGCCGGCCCTCGCGACCCGGGGGCTGCTCGAGCCGGCCCGCTTCCGGCCGCGCCTGCCCTCGTGGCCCGGTGACCGCACGGATCCTGCCCCGGTTCGCCCGAGTTGGTTCGGTGGCGCGTCTCTGTCGGATCATCCGTTCGGGCCATCGAGCCTGACCGTTCGGTCCTCCCGGGTTCGGTGACACCCGACCCGGTGACCCCCGGGCCCCGGGGGCGCCCGGGACTTCGACGGGCGCGACCGGGATGGGCTGCGGCGGATGCTTTCGGTACCGCCGGGGTCGCAGGGGGGTCGACCCCGGCGGTACCGCACCGAGGGGGTGAGTTCGATGTTGGTGGCCGATCCGGATCTCGTGGGGCACAACGGTTCGCCGCATCCGGCCGGTGGCGTCGTCGACGCGGACTTCGAGCGCGTCCGGTACCGGCTGTTCGGCATCGCGTACCAGGTGCTCGGCCGCGCGGCGGAGGCCGAGGACATCGTCCAGGACACCTGGGTGAAGTGGCACGGCGCCGATCAGGCCCAGGTACGCGATCGGGTGGCGTTCCTGGTCACGATCACGACCCGGCTGTCGCTGAACGCGGCCACCTCGGCCCGGGCGCGGCGGGAGTTCTGCGTCGGTGCGGCCCTGCCCGAGCCGGTTGCGGTCTACGGGGACCCGGTGCTGGTGGCCGAGCGGGGCGCCGCGCTGGACGCGGCGGTACGGCTGCTGCTGGAACGGCTGTCCCCGGCTGAACGCGCCGCGTACGTGCTGCGGGAGGCGTTCGGCTACCGGTTCCGGGAGATCGCCGCGGCGCTGTCCATCACCGAGGCGAACGCCCGGCAGGTGGCGAACCGGGCGCGGCGGCACCTGATCGCCGGCCGGCGCCGGCCGGTTCGTCCGGCCGAGCACGCCGGGCTGCTGGCGGCCTTCACCGCCGCGGCCCGTACCGGGGAGATGGCTGGACTGCTCGCGGTGCTCGCCCCGGTGTCCGCCGCGGCGTGACCCGGTGGTGCGCGCGGTGCTCGCCGCGGCGTGACCCGGTGGCGCGCGGCCCTCGCCCCGGTGTGACACGGCACGGTGCGCGGTGCTCGCCCCGGCCGCCGCGGCCTGATCCGGCACGGCGCGCGGTGGCGTGGGATCGGTCTCAGGCGCGGTCGTGCAGGGTGACGTGGTAGCCGTCGGGGTCGGCGAAGGTGAACGTCCGGCCGAACGGACCGTCGAGGGGTGCGGAAACGATCGGGTGCCCGTCGGCCACCAGCGCGTCGTGGATGGCCTGGACGTCGGTGGCGTGCAGCCAGATCGCGGCACCGATGCCGGGCCGCGCGGCGGAGTCGAGATCGGTGCCGGGGACGACGTCGCGGAGCGCGAACGCGATCGGCTTCGTGTCGAAGACGACGGCGTGCGCGGGCCCGGCGGGGGAGCGGACGAGGCCGAGGTAGCGCTCGTAGAACGCCTGCGAGGCGTGCAGGTCGCGCGCCTGGAGCGAGATGAAATCGGGGCCGGTGGCGGGCATGGCATGCTCCTCGTCTTGTGTCAGTCTTTTGACATGGGAAAGCCTATGTCAGAATGCTGACATGAGTCAAGACGGTGCCGGCATCGACCTGAACAGCTCGCTGGGCTACCTGCTGAAGGAGGCGTCGAGCGCGCTGCGGGTGGCCATGGAGGAGGTGCTGCGGCCGCTCGGCATGAGCGTGACCCACTACTCCTGCCTCGAACTGCTGGCGCAACGGCCCGGCCTGTCCAACTCCGAGCTCGCGCGGGGCGCGTTCGTGACCCGGCAGTCGATGAACGTGCTGCTGCAGGCGCTGGAACGAGACGGCTACGTGACCAGGCCCGCGACGCCACCGGTCGGGAAGGCCCTGCCCGCCCGGCTCACCCCGCGGGGTCGCCGAAGCCTGGAGAAGGCCAGCGCGGCGGTCCGGTCGGTCGAGGTCAGGATGCTTGCCGGGCTGACCGAGACCGAACGCTCGGACGCGCTCCGGATCCTGCGAAGCATGGTCCGGTCGCTGCGCGCCGGCGGGTAGCTCGGTTCCCGGTACGCGCCTCGTCGCATCGGGACCGGGGGTCGGGCTGGAGCGGGCTGCGATCGGCCGCGAGATCGGCGGTCCTGGTACGCCGCTGGGCACAAACCGGTTGACAGCGCGGCTTTGAGAGAACATTATCGATACAGTTCTCTCAAAGGAGCGACATGGCGAACCGGCTCGGCGATGTCGAACTCGACGCGCGCGGGATGCGGGCACTGGCGCACCCGGTGCGCCTGGCCATCCTGCGCACCCTGCGCGAGCGCGGCCCGTCCACCGCGACCCGGCTGGCGCCGTCGGTCGGTGCCAGCCCCTCGGTGACCAGCTGGCACCTGCGGCACCTGGCCGAACACGGCCTGGTCGAGGACGCGCCGCACGGCGGCGGCGGCCGCAGCCGGTGGTGGCGGGCGGTCGGCCGCGGCTTCCGGTTCCAGGCCGACCCCGCCGACCCGGAGGCGGCGAGCCGGCTGTTCGACGCGCTGGAGGCCGCCGAGGGAGACCTCGTCGGGCAGTGGCGCGAGCAGGTACGCCACCGTCTGGACGCCGACTGGATGTCGGCCGCCACCCGGCGCAACACCGGCCTGCTGGCCACCGCCGAGGAGCTGCGCGCGCTCGACGACGCGATCGAACAGCTGCTGCTGCCGCTGGCCCGGCGCGACCCCGCGGAGGCTCCGCCCGACGCGCGCAAGACCCGGCTGCTGCTGTACCTGCTGCCCTCGGCCGCCGCCGCAGACGCGGGTGCCGACGCGGGTGCCAGCGCACCCGCCGACGCGGCCACCGCCGAGGACAACGCGGATGCCGCCGACGCCGACGCAACTGCCGCCGACGCAACTGCCGCTGACAACGACGCAACTGCCGCCGACGCCGACGCCGACGCCGACGCCGACGCGGGTGCCGACCCAGCCGCCGACGCCGGCGGCGCGCGGTGACCGCGCCCGGCCAGGCCGGGGCCCGCGGCCCGGCCCGCGGCGCCGGGAGCGGCGGCGCCCGGTGCGGCGCGGACGGGCGCGGGGGAGCGGCGTGAGTACCGCCGGGGTCGACGCGGGGCCGATCCGCCGCAACGGGCGATTCCTGCGCTACTGGACCGGGCACGCCACGTCGATGTTCGGCGACCAGATCTCGGCACTGGCGATGCCGTACCTGGCGGCGACGACGCTGCACGCCGGCTCCGCGCAGCTCGGCGTGCTGACCGCGGTGCTGTGGGCGCCGCAGCTGCTGTCGCTGCTGGTGGGCACCGGGGTGGACCGGCTGCGCCGGGTGCGCCGCCCGCTGATCGTGGCGAACGTGGCGCAGTGCCTGACCATCGCCGCGGTCCCGGTCGCCGCGGCGTTCGGACTGCTGTCGATGCCGCTGCTGTACGGGGTGGGCCTGGCGCTGGGTGCCGGCACGGTCCTGTACGGCACCTCGTACCAGCGGTTCTTCGTCCGGGTGGTCCCGCGCGCCCAGTACGTCGGCGCCAACTCGCTGCTGTCCACCACGAGCTCGGCCGCGAACATCGCCGGGCCGGCGCTCGGCGGTGCGCTGATCAAGCTGCTGACCGCGCCGCTGGCGATGCTCGCCGACGCGGTGACGTTCCTGGTCTCGGCGGTCGCGATCCGTACCGTGCCGGTCGAGGATGCCGGCGCCGGTGCCGCGGACCCCGAGCCGTACCTGCGGCGGCTTCGCGCCGGCGTGCGCTACCTGCGGCACCACCCGTACCTGCGGGCCAGCCTCGGCTGCTCGACCACGATGAACTTCGCCGCGTTCGTGGTGCTGTCGCTGCTGGTGCTGTACGCGACGCGTGGGCTGCACCTGGGCGCCGGCCGGATCGGTGGCGCGCTCGCCGTCGGCGCGGTCGGCGGCCTGCTCGGTGCGATGGTCTCGGGCCGGATCGCGGTGCTGCTGGGCACCGGTCGCACCATCGCGCTGGGCGCGGTGCTCTACTGCCTGCCGTTCGCCGCCCTGGCCCTGGCCCGCCCCGGCCTGCCCGGTCTGCTGGTACTGGCCGGCGTCGAGGCGGTGTCGAGCTTCGGCGTGATGCTGTTCGACGTCAACAACAACGCGGTGCGCACCACCGTCACCCGCGACGACATGCGAGCCCGGGTCGCCGGCGCGTACTCGACCGTCAACTACGGCATCCGGCCGATCGGTGCGCTGGTCGGCGGTGCCGCCGCGGCGCGGCTCGGCCTGGTACCGGTGCTGGTCGCCGCCGGAGCGCTCGGCGCACTGTCGGTGCTGTGGCTGCTCGCCAGCCCGTTCGTGCGGCTGCGCTCGCTGGCCGACCTGGAGTGATCGCCGGCCGCGGGGTCCCGGATCGGCCGGCGATCGGGTAGACCAGTGGCATGGTCGTTCCCGCCGAGGTCGTCGCACCGGTCCGGATCGAGGTACGCGAGGGGCACCGGCTCGCCGTGCGGCGCCGCGGCGAGGGCGGGGTACCGCTGCTGCTGGTGCACGGGTTCCCCTGCACCAGCCGGATCTGGTCACACAACCTGCTTCCGCTGGCGGCCGCCGGGTTCGACGTGGTGGCGCCGGATCTGCGCGGCTACGGCGACTCGGACTTCGCGCCGGACGGCTGGTACGACTTCGCCGCGTTCGACGCCGACCTCACGGCCCTGTTCGACCGGCTCGGCTGGCAGACCGCGGTGGTCGCCGGGCACGACCTGGGCGCGATGATCGCCATCGACCTCGCCAACCGGTACCCCGAGCGGGTCGACCGGCTGGTCATCCTGGACGACTCGATGCCGGACCTGCCGGAGGCGTACGCCGCGGCCGGGATCCCGCCGAGCCCGCCGAAGCCGGCCGTGTTCGACTACCAGCGCCGGCAGGGACACCATGCGGACGAGCTCGTCGCCGAGCTGAACACGCCGGAGCGTCGCCGGCGCTACGTCGGGGAGTTCTACGGGCATCGGCTGTGGTGCCCGCCGGACGCGTTCGACGGGGCGGACCTGGCGTTCCTGAGCGAGCCGTACGGGGACGCGGCCCGGCTGCGCGCGTCGTTCGCCGACTACGAGGTGATGGCGGGCACCCGGCCGGTGTCCGCGCCGGAGCTGATCGACCGGCCGGTACGGCAGCGGGCCCTGGTGCTGATCGGCGCGGACCAGGTGACCCGGGGCGAGCATGCCGAACAGCGGTGCGCGATCGCGTTCCCCGAGGCGGTCGGGCCGTTCTGGGTCAACGGGGCCGGGCACTTCCTGCCGTGGGAGCGCCCCGAGCTGGTCAACCGGTCCATCCGCTCGTTCTGCGGCGACCTGCTGCGCCACTGAACCGCGCCCCGGCGGCCGGCGTCACCGCTCCGTGGCGGCGAAGAAGCCGCGGACCATGGCGACCAGGGCGTCGACGTCGGCGGGCGACATCGGTTCGCCGGTCATGCCGAGCCGGTGCAGCAGGGTGCCGACCACGGTGTCGATGAGGAACAGGACGCGGTGTTCGGGCTCGCCGAGCGCCTCCTGCAGCGCCTGCCGGTACGGGTCCTGGAAGCGGGTGGCCAGGATCTCGCGCAGGGCGGGGTCGCTGACCGCGTCGCTGAACACGCCGGCGAACGCATCGCCGACGCCCGCCGCGCCGATCTTGCCGGCGATCCAGCGGATACCGGACTCGATCAGTCTGCCCCGCTCGGCTTCACCGGGCGGCGTGCCTGGGCCGGCGGCGCCGGGCGGTGTGCCTGGGCCGGCGGTGTCGGGCGGTGTGTCTGGGCCGGCGGCGCCGGGCGGTGTGCCTGGGTCGGCGGTGTCGAGCGGTGCACCTGGGCTGGCGTCGAGCGGCGTACCCGAGTCGGCGGCCCTCGACCGGGCGCCCGAGCCTGTGGTGTTCAGGGGCATCGGGCCGAACGCGTCGAGCAGGCAGTCGACGATCAGCGCGCCCTTGGTCGGCCAGCGGCGGTAGACGGTGGTCTTCGCGATGCCGGCGGCGGCGGCGATGCGCTCGACGGTGGCGCGGGCGTAGCCGACCTCGTGCACGGTGCGCAGCGTCGCGGCGTACACGGACTGGTGGACGCCGGCGCGGGGCCGGCCGGGTGATCGACGGGCTGTGGTCGGCGTCATGGGTGCACAGTACCTCGAATTGCGCTACCTTGGGTATCGAAACAAAAGGTAGCGAAATTAGGGGGAGACATGATCGAGCCGCGGAGCGGTCCCGGTGCGGGCGCAGCGTCCACGGGCGTCGCGCTGCAGGCCGCTCTGGACGACGTGCACCGCGCCGGCATGCCCGGCGTGTTCGCCGAGGTACGCGACGGCGACCAGGTGTGGCGCGGCGCCACCGGGGTCGCCGACCTCGACACCGGCCGCCCGGCCGGCCCCGAGCTGCGCCACCGGGTCGGCAGCATCACCAAGACCTTCACCGCCGCGGCGGTGCTCCAGCAGGTCGAGCAGGGGCAGATCGGCCTGGACACCCCGATCGGCCACTACCTGCCGCGGCTGGTCCCCGGCTCCCGCGGCGAGGCGATCACGGTGCGGATGCTGCTCGGCCACACCAGCGGCCTGCGCGACTACCTGCCCTCGGCGTACCCGTCGCTGCGGGGCTTCCCGACGATCGGCGAGACGACCCCGGCCAGCCTGGACGAGCACCGGTTCACCCGGTTCGACCCGGTCGAGCTGATCGGGATGGGTGTCGCGGCGCCGCCGGTGGGTGCCCCGGACGGCGCGCCCGGCGTGTACTCCAACACCAACTACCTGCTGCTGTGCCAGCTGCTCGGGCACGTCACCGGCAGCAGCGCCGAGCGGTACATCACCGAGCAGGTCATCGAGCGTGCCGGGCTGCGCGACACCGTACTGCCGACCGGGAGCGAGATCGACGGGCCGCACTCGAGGCTCTACGAGTCCTGGTTCGGCATGATCGACCCGCCCCGCGACTACAGCGTGTTCGACATGTCCTGGGTCGGGCCGGCCGCGTCGCTGATCTCCACGATGGCCGACCTGAACCGGTTCTTCGGGCTGCTGCTCGCCGGCGAGATCGTCGCTCCGTCCTCGCTGGCGCAGATGCAGCGCACCGGCCCGGTGATCTCCTTCGAGGGCACGACGATCCAGTACGGGCTGGGCCTGCACCGCGTCGAGCTGCCCGGCCACGGCACGTTCTGGGGTCACGACGGTTCGGTCTGGGGCGGCGGCGCGATCTCGCTGCACCGCGCCGACGGCGGCCGGCAGCTGTCGATCGGGATCAACCTGATGCGCCCCAACGGGCTCGACGAGCACGGCCGCCCCCGGCACCATCCGCTCGACGACGCGCTGCCCGCCCTGTACCACCTGGCGATGGCCGGTGTCCCGGCCCCGACGGCGGCCTGATCCGCCGGCCGAGATGCCTTGCGGGTCCGGCGATTGCCCCGTTTCGGGCCGGCCCGGACGCACGGGGCTGCCCCGCGGTGGCCAACGCCGCTACCGTGTGGGCACCGTCGGGCATTCGGGGAGGGCGCATGGTGGACCGGACCAGCCGCGAGATCGATCGCCGACACGTGTTCTACCCGTGGGCCGCGCAGGCGCGCATCGAGCCGGTCGTGGTGACCGGCGGTGCCGGCGCCCGGTTCACCGACGACACCGGCACCAGCTACCTGGACTTCGCCTCGCAGCTGGTGCACGCCAACCTCGGGCTGCAGCATCCGCGGCTGGTGGCCGCGGTGCACCGGCAGGCCGACCGGCTGTGCACGGTGTCGCCCAACCACGCCACCGACGTCAAGGCCGAGGCGGCGCGGCTGATCGCCGCGCACGCGCCGGGCGATCTGGACACCGTCTTCTTCACCACCGGCGGCGCCGAGGCGGTGGAGAACGCGATCCGGCTGGCCCGGCTGCACAGCGGGCGGCACAAGATCCTCGCCGCGTACCGCTCGTACCACGGGGCGACGGCCGGCGCGGTCACCGCCACCGGCGAGCCGCGGCGCTGGGCCAGCGAGCCCGGCATCCCCGGCGTGGTGCACTTCTTCGGCCCGTACCTCTACCGCTCGGCGTTCCACGCCGCTACCGAGGCGCAGGAGCGGGACCGGGCGCTGGAGCACCTGGAGCAGGTGATCTGCTTCGAGGGGCCCGACCAGGTGGCCGCCATCCTGCTGGAGCCGGTGGTCGGCACCAACGGCGTGCTGGTCCCGCCGGACGGCTACCTGGCCGGCGTCCGGGAACTGTGCGACCGGTACGGGATCCTGCTGATCGCCGACGAGGTGATGGTCGGGTTCGGCCGGGTCGGCGAGTGGTTCGCGGTCGACGCCTGGAACGTCGTGCCCGACCTGCTGACCTTCGCCAAGGGCGTCAACTCCGGGTACGTACCGCTCGGCGGGGTGCTGCTGTCACCGGCGATCGCGGGCAGCTTCGCCGACCACGCGTACCCGGGCGGCCTGACGTACTCCGGGCATCCGCTGGCGTGTGCGGTGGCCGCCGAGTCGGTCCGGGTCTTCGAGGACGACGACATCCCCGCCAGGGCCCGGCAGCTGGGCGAGACCGTCGTGGCGCCGGCGCTGGCGAAGATCGCCGCGGCCCACCCGTCGGTCGGCGAGGTGCGCGGGCGCGGGCTGTTCTGGGCGATCGAGCTGGTCACCGACCGGGACAGCCGGCGGATGCTGGTGCCGTACAACGCGTCCGGCCCGGCCGCGGAGCCGATGGTGCGGGTGCTCGCGGCCTGCAAGCGGCGCGGGGTGTGGCCGTTCACCCACTTCAACCGGGTGCAGCTGGCGCCGCCGCTGATCATCGACGAGTCCGACCTGGCCGAGGGGCTGGCCGCGGTCGACGAGGCGCTGGCGGTGGCCGACGAGTATGTGACCGGGTGACTCCGCCGCGCCCGAGGGGAAGCGACCCGCTCGCTCGCGGCGAGAGAAGGCCGGATGACCGACCCTCGGTCCGGCGGGAGAAGGCCCGATGACCGACGACGTGCCTGCCGCTGAGGAGGAGACCGGGTGACTGACACGTTGCTGGTTCTCGGTACCGGTTCGCTGGCGGGTCAGGTGTGCGGTTCGATCGCCGTGCTCGCACCGGAACCGCTGCGGCTGGTGCTGGTCGGCCGCGACCCGGGCCGGGCCGCCCGGCTCGGCTACCTGACCGCCACCCGCGCGCGGCTCGCCGGTCGTCCGGTGACCGTGCAGGTCGAGGTCGCCGACGCCACCGACCGGGCGGCGCTGGACCGGCTGGTCACCCGGTACCGGCCGGTCGGCGTCGCCTCGATCACCTCGCCGCAGTCGCCGTGGGAGCCGCAGCGCGCCCGGTCGGCCTGGACGGATCTGCTGGCGGACGCCGGGTTCGCGGTCACCCTGCCGTTCCAGGCGGTGATCGCCGCGCGCGTCGCCGAGGTACTCGCCGAGCGCGGCGGCTGGCTGATCAACGCGAGCCTGCCCGATGCGGTGAACCCGCTGCTCGCCGCGCGCGGTCCGGCGCCGTTGTGCGGCGTCGGCAACGTCGGCATCCTCGCCGCCTCGCTCGCCGCGACCCTGCCGGCCGGCGCGCCGCTGCGCGTGGTCGGGCACCACTGGCACCTGCACCGGCCGGACGACCCGACCGCCGAGGCGCGGGCATTCGTTGGTACCGAGGAGATCCCGGACGTCTCGGCCCGGCTCGCCGGTCAGCGCGGCACCCCACGGGAGACGCTCAACCAGGTCACCGGACTCGCCTCGGCCCGGGTACTGCTGGGCCTGCTCGGCACCGGCCCGGCGGCCGACAGCGTGCCCGACCGGCCGGGGCTGCCCGGTGGTGCTGCGGCGAGCGTGCCCGGACCGCTGGGGTCGCCGGGTAGGGATGCGGCGGGTGTGCCCGGCCCGACGGGGTTGCCGGGTGGTGACGCGGCGAGCGTGCCCGGACCGCTGGGGCTGCCGGGCGGCTATCCGGTACGGCTGGGGCGCGGCAGTGTCGCCCTCGACCTGCCGCCCGCGCTGGACCGGGCCACCGCCGTCGCCCTCAACGAGGACTGGAGCCGCCGCGACGGCGTCTGGGTCGACGGCTCCCGGGTGGTGTACGGCCAGCGCATCGCCGCCGCGCTGGCCGAGCACGCCCAGGACCTCGGTGCCGGCTTCCCGGCCGCCGCCCTCGACGACGCGTACACCGCCCTGTCTACTCTCCGCAGCACCCTCCGCGCCCGACCGCCACGCGACGGCTGAGCCGCCCCCGTACGGCCGGTCTGGTGCCCAGCCGGGCTGACCGGCCCGCCGTCTCGCGCTCGGTCGACCTGTCGCGGGCAGCCGGCACGAAGCGCCTAGCGAGAACGCCCGCGTACAGCCGTGCAGGCCCGGCCGGGAGCGCCCGGTTCGGCGCCGGACGCTCCCGGCCGGGGCGCTACGGCTCGACGACGAGGTGGATGGTGTCGGCGAGTTCGCGGTAGGTCTGGGACAGTTCGGCGCGGGTCTCCAGCCCGGCGACCAGGAAGTTGATCGGGAACGTCTCGTAGCTGTGGTCGAGGTGTTCGCCGATGGCGGTGGCGACCACGGTGCTGATCACGTCCGGATGGTCGCGCGCCTCGTCCAGGCCCTCGATCGCCACCAGCCGGCCGGACTCGGCACCGAACACGGTCAGCGTCGCGAGCGGCGGCGGCAGCGTCGGCGCCGCCCGCTGCGGCCGCGGCCCACCGGTGGCGAGCGCGATCAGCTCGGCGCGCGGATCGACGCCGGTCGCCACCGCGGTCAGCGGGCCGATCAGCTGGCCGCCACCGCGGCCGGCATTGACCTCGACGACGGTCGGACCGAGCCGTGGATCGTCGTACAGCTCGACGTGTGCCAGCGTGCGGTCGAGCCCGAGCGCCCGCGCCGCGGCCGCCGCGGTGCCGGCCAGCGCGGTGACCCGGTCGGCGGTCAGGTCCAGTGGTGGCCAACAGAAGCCGCACTCGAAGTGGTCCCCGTCGACCAGGAACTTGTCCAGCACCAGCACCGGCTCCGGCTCGCCGTCGCGCAGCACCAGCTCGACGCTGTACTCCCGGCCGGTCAGCATCGACTCGACCAGGAACACCCGGGTCGGGTCCAGCCGCGTCTCGGTGTCCGGGTCGACCAGCTTCCGGTCGTACATGCCACCCAGCGCGCCGGGTGACGCCGCGGCAAGCTCCCGGTACGCGGTGGCCAGGCCGGCGACGTCCGACACCCGGCGCACCAGGTTGCTGCCGCTGCCGTTGACCGGCTTCACCACCGCCGGCAACCCGACCCGTTCGGCCACCGCGGCCGCCGCCTCGGCGGAGTCGAGCAGCGCGAACCGCGGGCCGGCGAGGCCCGCGGCGGCCAGCGCGCGCCGTGCCGCGTACTTGTGTCGCGCCCGGGCCAGCGCGTCGGGCGGCGCGGCCGGCAGGCCGAGCAGCGCGGCCGCGGCCGCCGCCGCGACGATGGTGCCGTCGTGTACCGACAGGACGGCCGCCGGGACACCGCCGCACAGCGCGGTCGCGGCGTCGGCCAGCGCCTGCGGATCGGTCGGATCGTCGATCTGGCACAACTTCTCCAGCTGCGGCCGCAGCCGCGCCACCACATCGGGCGCCGCGGCCCGCCCCAGTACCGCCATCGGTGCCCATCCCGCGTCGCGTACCGCCTCGGGCAACATCGAGATTCCGGGACCGTGACTGGAAACCAACACCACACCTCGCGTCTGCGAGGACGAGAACCCCTCCACAGGGCAGCCTCCGATCGCTCCTTCGAGCACACGTGTCGGACCGCGCCGTTCGTCGCGTCGTTCGCTGGTCCAGATCCGCTGCGCCACACGGCATCGCCAGCGTCCAGGCGTGCGTCGTCTCGCGGTGGTACACCCGCTCGCCGTCCCGGGAGGGTGTGACCCGCTTTCACGCTAGGGGCTGCGTCGTGGGAGAAATCCCGGAAGACGAGCCTTCCCCACGCGGTCCCATGCGTCACCGAGCCCGCGACGGCACGATGCGCCGTGCTCGTCGACGACGGTTCGACGCGCCGTGCTCGTCAACGGGTGCGGACGCCGACCCGGCAAGCCGACGACGCACCGACCCGGTTGGCGTGGGTTGGTGGGCCTCAGCTCCCGCCGAGGGCACGGACCTCGTCGGCCGCGCGGGCGATCAGGCCGGCCAGGTCGTGCTCGGGCTCGTCGGCCCAGGAACGGCTGGCGCGCTCGAAGACCGCCATGCCGACCTGTGCGGTCAGCCGCGCGGTCGGGCGAGCGATCCCGCGCTCGGCGAGGGCGTCGGTCAGTGCGTCGACGAGGCCCGCCGTCTTGGCGTGGGCGCGTTCCTGCAGGGCGGGGGTCACGGCGATCACCTCCGCCCGCTGCCGGGCCACGGCGCGGTTGGCCACGATCAGTGGCACGGCGGCCGCGAAGGCCCGGACGACGACCTGCAGCGGGGCCAGGCCGTCCGGTGCGGCGGCGATGGCGTCGACGAGGATGGCGCGCAGCTCGGCCTCGCCGTCGAAGAGCACCTCGCGCTTGTCGGCGAAGTGGCGAAAGTAGGTGCGCTCGGTCACGTCGGCCCGTGCGGCGATCTGCGCGGTGGTGGTCTCGTCGTAGCCGCGCTCGCGGTACAGCTCGAGGGCCGCCGCGCGCAGCCGGGCGCGCGCCGGCGATCCGTCTCTGGGCATGGTCACATCGTACGTAGAGTCGGTCACTGACATTATGGTAGCGTCAGTGACTGACACTACGTACCTCGCGAGGAGCCCCCATGAGTCCCGTCCCCGCCACCGCACTGCGCTTTCACGAGTACGGCGAACCCGCCGACGTCCTGCGCCAGGACGGCGTCGAGGTCGCCGACCCCGCGCCCGGGCGCGTCCGGGTCCGCGTCGCCGCGGTCGGGCTGAACCCGGCCGACTGGGAACTCTGCCGCGGATTCCGGGCCGGAAACCTGCCGCGCGGCATCGGCTACGACGTCGCCGGGGTGATCGATGCGGTGGGCGCCGGCGTCGACGACGTCGCGCTCGGCGACCTCGTCTTCGGTACGGCGGACTTCCTCGGGCAGCCCAGCGCCGGCGCCGCCGACGTCGCGATCCTGACCAGCTGGTACCAGGTGCCCGACGGGCTCGATCCGGCCCGGGCCGCCGTGCTGCCGATGGCCCTCCAGAGCGCGGTCTGGACCCTCGACGCGATGCAGGTCGAGCCCGGGACCACCCTGCTCGTCCACGGCGCGGGTGCGATGGTCGGGTTCGCCGCGGTCCAGATCGCCCTGCGCCGCGGTGCCCGGGTCGTCGCCACCGCCGGACCCGCCTTCACCCCGGCGCTCACCGCGATGGGTGCTCAGGTCACGCCGTACGGCAGCGGCATGGTCGACCGGGTGCGCGAGCTTGCCGGCGGCCCGGTCGACCTGGTGTTCGATGCCCCGCCACCGAACCCCGGCTCCATCGCCGAGCTCATCGCCATCGCCGGGGATCCGCGCCGCGTCATGACCATCAGCAACCACGACGAGGCGCGGCGGCTGGGTGCGCTGGTGAACCTCGACCAGATCACCGCGCCGGCTCCCGCCGCCACGTTCCTGCCCCGGTACGCCGCGCTCGCGGCCGACGGGGAGTTCACCCTCCCGATCGCGCGGACCTTCCCGCTGGCCGAGTGGCGCGCCGCGGTCGAGCTCAGCATGTCCGGCCGCCCGCACGGCAAGGTCGTGCTGCTACCCGGCGCCGGCGTACCCGACGGTTCCTGACCACGACCCGCCGCACGCAGGGATCGGCGGGCCGGCCCGGCGGAGGCCGAGCGACGGGTGCCTCACGCGGCCGCCCGGGCCGAAGGAGCGGCCACCGTGTCGCGCTCCTGGGCGCCGACCAGGTCGTCAGGCACCGCATCGGGTACCAGCTCGTCGAACCGGGCCAACCGCCGCACCACCATCGCGCCGCCTGCGAGCAACGCCATCGCCACCCCGGCCAGCAGGTACACCAGGGCGATGCCGCGGCCCGGCCCGGTGCCGAGCAGCAGGCCGGCCGAACCGGCGAGCGCGCCGTGCCTGGTCATCAGCGGCTCGACCAGCCGTACCGCGAGGGGCACCAGCAGGCCGAACCCGATCGGCAGCGTGGACCAGGCGACGAGCTGGTTGATGGCGAAGACCCGGCCATGGAACCGCTGCGGCACCTTGACCTGGATGATGGTCAGGTAGATGCCGTTGACCACGGTGAGGCTCAGCGCGAGCCCGGCGACGCCGGCGCCGATCAGCCAGGCGGACGGCCGCAGCGCGGTGACCACGCAGCTCGCCGCGAGCAGCAGCATGGCGACCTGCACGCCGCGCATCCGGCGGTTCGACGGGCCGCCCCAGGCGGTCATCAGCAGCGCGCCGAGCATGCCGCCGATCGCGCTGGCGAACGAGACGCGCCCGACGGTACCGATGTCGCCGACCGTCAGCACCAGCGGCGAGATGAGCATCATCGGTGCCGCCAGGAACAGGTTGAACAGCGCGAACATCGCCAGCATGGCGCGGAAGCCGCGGTGGTGCCAGACGTAGGTGAAGCCGTGCGCGATGTCGCGGACCAGCGTCTCGCGGCGCCGCCAGCCGAGCGTGGCCGGGAACCGGACGACCAGCACGACGCCGATCGCGGCGAGGTAGCTGACCACGTCGATGGCGAGGATGCCGCCCAGGTGGATCGCGGCGAGCAGCCCGGCGGCGACCAGCGGTACCAGCAGCTGCGCCACGCCGGTGGCCAGCTGGGTGATGCCGGTGGCGTGCCCGAGGTACGCCTTGGGCACCAGTTGCGGCAGCGCCGCGGAGAACGCGAGCCGCTGGAAGGTCGCGGCGACCGACAACAGGGACAGCAACGGGTACAGCGCCCACAGGTGCAGGTGACCGCTCCACACCAGGATGCCGAGGGCCAGCTGGATGGCCATCGCGGTGCCGTCGCCGGCGAGCATCACCACCCGGCGGTTGACCCGGTCGACGATGGCGCCGGCCAGCGGCGACACCAGCAGACCCGGTACCAGGCCGAGCACGCCGAGCAGGCCGAGCTTGGACAGCGACCCGGTCGCCAGGTACACGAAGATCGGGATGGCCCAGCTGGTCAGCGACGACCCGAGCAGCGAGACGAGTTGGCCGGCCGCGACGGCGACGAACCGGCGCAGGTCGGGCTTGACGGCCCGGCGCGCCGGTGGGGTGTCGGCGCGGCTGGCGACCCCTTCCAGGTACCAGCCGTCGGCGGGGCCGCGGGCCGGCTGGGCGAGCGGTGCGGTGGCGCCGGCCTCGATCGCGGGGTGCACCCGGGTGAGGATCTCGGCGAGCTCGGTGGCGCGGTACTTGAGGAAGAAGTGCCCGGCCTGGTCGAGCACGACCGCGGCGGTGGTGTCGGTGAGGAACTGCCATTCGGTGTAGCGCTCGGCGAAGAACTCGGTGGCCGGATCCTGGTCGCCGACCACGGCGACGACCGGAGCGCCGAGGGAGGCGAGCTCGCCGTCGGTGTCCAGCAGGCCGGTGAAGTACTCCTCGGCGCTGCGCGAGTCGTGCCGCATGTTGCGGATGATGCGGCGGGCCTGGTCCGGGTCGAGGTCGTCCATGCTGACGCCCATCGACTTGAGCCAGTTCTCGTGGTTGCGGTCGGCGGACAGCCGGTCCATCGCGGCGACGCGCGACAGCGTGCGCAGCACCCCGCGCGGTTGCGCGAACGGGAAGATCGCGCCGATGTACACGGCGGTCAGCGGCCGGCGAACGGCGTGCAGCGCCCGGGCCAGCGCGACGGTGAGCGCGCCGCCGACGCCGCAGTGCCCGTACAGCACCAGCGGTCCGGTGATGCGTTCCCGGATCTCGGTGACGCACGCGTCGACCAGCTCGTCGAACGGCATCGAGTCCTGGTCCAGGCCGACGTCGTGGCCGGGGATCGCGAGCGCGTACAGGGCGTGCCCGGCGGGCAGTGCGTCGGCGAGCGGCTGGTACACGATGGCGCTGCCGCCGCCGTACGGGACGCACACGTAGGTGATGGTGACGGGCCCGGCCGGGGTCAGTTCGTGCAGGAGCTGGTTCGACCGGTCGGTGTCGCCGTCGAGCAGCGCGGCGAGCGCCCGGATCGTCTTGTGTTTGAACACGTCCAGCACGCCGACGCGGGGCCGGTCCGGCAGCGCGGTCCGCAGCCGGGCGACGACCTGGGTGGCGAGCAGGGAGTGGCCGCCGACGTCGAAGAAGTCGTCCTCGACGCCGATCGTCTCGACACCGAGCACCGCGGCCCACACGTCGTGCACGGCCCGCTCGGTGTCGGTGGCCGGCGGGCCGGACGCGGCACCGGGGCTGGAGGCGGCAGGTGCGGGCAGCGCGGCCCGGTCGAGCTTGCCGTTGGCGGTGACCGGCAGCGCCGGGACGGCAACCAGTGTCGCCGGCACCATGTAGTCGGGCAGCATCGCGCCCAGCGCGGTACGCAGCTGCGCCGGGTCGGCGTCGCCGACGAGGTAGCCGACCAGCCGCTGGTCGCCGGGCCGGTCCTCGCGCACCACCACCGCGGCGTCGCGCACCCCGGGAGCGTCACGCAGCACGGCGGCGATCTCGCCGAGTTCGATCCGCAGCCCGCGCAGCTTCACCTGGTCGTCGAGCCGGCCGAGGAACTCGATCGCGCCGTCCGCGGTGCGCACGCCGAGGTCGCCGGTGCGGTAGAGCCGGGAGCCGGGCGCGCCGTACGGGTCGGGCACGAACCGCTCCGCGGTCAGCCGTGGCCGGTCGAGGTAGCCGAGCGCCGGCGCGGCGCCGCCGAGGTACAGCTCGCCGGGCAGGCCGGCCGGGCAGGGTGCGCCGGTCGGGTCGAGCACGTGCACGGTGACGTTGTCGATCGGGGTACCGAGGGGGACCCGGGAGCGTCCGGCGAGCGACTCGGTGGTGCAGTCGGCGGCGAGCACGTCGATCGCGGCCTCGGTCGGGCCGTACAGGTTGGAAAGCGCGGTGTCGGGGTACCGGGCGAGGAAGCCGCGTGCCGCCGCGACGGGCAGTTCCTCGCCGCTGCACACCACCCGGCGCAGCGAGGTCGGGCCGGCCGCGGCGTCGTCGGCGAGGTAGGCGGCGAGCATCGACGGGACGAAGTGCGCGACGCTGACCCGGTGCCGGTCGATCGCGGTACGCAGGTAGGCCGGGTCCTTGTGGCCGTCGGGCGCGGCGAGCACCAGCCGGGCGCCGGTGCGCAGCGGCCAGAAGAACTCCCAGACCGACACGTCGAAGCTGGCCGGGGTCTTCTGCAGCACGGCGTCGTCGGGCCCGATCGGGTACGCGCGCTGCATCCAGTCGAGGCGGTTGACCACCGCGCGGTGCGCGTTGAGCACGCCCTTCGGCCTGCCGGTGGAGCCGGACGTGTAGATCAGGTACGCCGGGGTGCTCGGGTCACCGGTCCACTCCGGGTTCGTGGCCGGCTGGTCGGCCCAGGCTTCCGGATCGTCGACGAGCAGTAGCGGCATCGCGCCATCCGCTGACACCGAGCCGGGCCCGTCCTTCGTTCCGGCCGCACCGGCGCCGCCGGGCGCGCGCGTCGGCTCCGAGTCGCGCGCGGCGAGGTTGGCGTGCCCGCGGCGGCAGAGCAGGGTGCCGGCGCCGGAGTCGGCGAGCAGGTAGCGCAGCCGCTCGCGCGGATGGCCAGGGTCCAGCGGCAGGTAGGCGGCGCCGGACTTGAGCACGGCGAGCAGGGCGACCGCCAGCTCGATCGAGCGTTCCACGCACACCGCGACCACGTCGCCAGGCCCGATGCCGGTGGCGCGCAACCGATGCGCCAGCCGGTTGGCCTGCTCGTTGCACTGCCGGTAGGTCAGCGTGACGGTGTCGGTGACCAGCGCAGACGCGTCCGGGCGGGCGGCGGCCTGCGCCTCGATCGCGGCGTGCAGTGGCTCGGCCGGGATCGGTGCGGTGGCGCCGGTCGCGGCGGGCAGCTCGGCCTGCGGGTCGGCGAGAGCCAACCGGGAGACGGGGGTGTCCGGTGCGGCGAGGGCGGCCGCGAGCAGGGTCGGCAGCCTCTCGGCGAAGCCGGCGATGCGGTCGGCGTCGAACAGGTCGGTGTTGTACACGAACAGGCAGTCCAGCCCCGACTCCGCCTCGAAGACGTACAACTCCAGGTCGAACCGGGTGGACTCGGGTTCCATGGTGAACCAGCCGACGTCCAGGCCGTGCCCCTCGGCCTCGGCGGCGGAGCCGGCGCGGGCGTAGTTCTGCATCGCCAGCGTCACCGAGAACACCGGTGGCCGGCTGACGTCGCGCGGCACGTTGAGCTCGGTGACGATGTGCTCGAACGGCGTGTCCTGATGCTCGTACGCGTTGAGCGCGGTGCCGCGCACCTGCGCCACCAGGTCGGTGAACGTCGGGTCGTCGGCCAGCCGCATCCGCATCGCCAGCACGTTGGTGAACATCCCGACCAGGCCCTCGATTTCCGGCCTGGTCCGGCCGGCGATCGGGGAGCCGATCGCGAAGTCGTCCTGCCGGGCGTACCGGCCGAGCAGCGCGGCGTAGCCGGCCAGCAGCGTCATGTACAGCGTCGCGCCGTGGCCGCGGGCGAACTCGCGGATCGCGTCGGTGAGCGGCGCATCGACGTGGAACCGGTGGGTGTCGCCGGCGAAGGTCTGCTCGGCCGGTCGGGGCCGGTCGGTCGGCAGCTCCAGCGGCGGCACGGTGGCAAGCTCGCGCCGCCAGTAGTCCAGGTCGCGGCGGGCCGGTGCGCTGCCCTGCGTCGCGCGCTGCCAGGCGGCGAAGTCGCGGTACCGCACCGCCGGTTCGGCCAGCGGCTCGCCGGCGCGGTACGCCCGGAGCAGGTCGGTGACCAGCACGTCGGTCGACCAGCCGTCGATCGCGATGTGGTGCACGTCGAGCACCAGCAGGTGGTCGTCGGTGGCGATGCGGACCAGGCAGGCACGGATCGGCGGCTCGGTGGTCAGGTCGAACGGGAACGCCAGCTCGGTGCGTACCGCGGTCTCCACCGCGCGTTCGTCGCCGTCCACCGCAATCGTCGGCAGCGGTACCGGTTTCGGCGGGTCGACGACGATGCGGGGCCGGCCGTCGTCGGTGGCGGGAAAGCGCATCCGCAGCGTCTCGTGCCGCCGGCACACCTCGGTCAGCGCCGCCGCCATCGCCTCGGCGTCCACCGGGCCGCGCAGCCGCAGCACCACCGGGACGGTGTAGGCGGTACTGCCGGGCACCAGCTGGTCCATGAACCACAGCCGTTCCTGCGCGTACGACAGGATCGGCTCGGCATTGTCGGCGCAGCGCTCGATCGTGCCGGGCGTCTCGGCGTGCGCGGTACGGGCCCGGCGCAGCCGGTCAGCGAGCAGCGCCCGCTTGGCGTCGGGGAGCTTGGCGGTGGTCATCGGCGCTCCTCCCTGCTCGTCGGCCAGCGACCCCACCGGCCGGATCCCCGCCGCCGCAACGGATCCGACGGCATCATCGTGGTCCGGTCAGCTCGGCGTCGGCGTGCTCGTCGATGTCGTCGAGCAGCAGCCGTTCCAGCTCGGCCGCGAACCCGCGCACGGTCGGATGGCCGAACAGGGTACGGATCGGGATCGGCAGCTCGACCGCGGCGCTGAGCCGGGCCACCGCGCGGGTGGCGAGCAGCGAGTGGCCGCCGAGGTCGAAGAAGTTGTCGGTGGCGGCGAGCGAACCGCGACCGAGCGTCTCCGCCCACACCTGCGCGACCAACTCCTCGGCGTCGCCATCCGGCGCCACCGCGTCTCCGGTGTCCGGCGCGTCCGGCGCGGGCAGCGCGGCGCGGTCGAGCTTCCCGTTGGCGGTCAACGGAAGCCGGTCGAGCGGGACGATCGCGGCCGGCAGCAGGTGGGCGGGCAGCACGGTGGCCAGGTCGGCCCGCAGCGCCGTCGCGTCGGCGGTACCGACGACGTAGCCGACCAGGTAGGGCTGGTCGCTCGGGTCGCGGTGCACCAGCACCGCGGCTTGCGTGACACCCGGGCGGGCCGCCAGCGCCGCCTCGACCTCGCCCGGCTCGACCCGGTGGCCGCGCACCTTGACCTGCTCGTCGAACCGGCCGAGGAACTCCAGCTGCCCGTCGGCGCGCCAGCGGACCCGGTCGCCGGTGCGATACCAGCGCTCGCCGTTCGGCGCCGGTACGAAGGCAGCGGCGGTCGCCGCGGGCCGGCCGAGGTAGCCGCGGGCGATGCCGGCGCCGCCGAGGTACAGCTCGCCGGCGACACCGGTCGGGACGCGCCGGCCGGCCGGGTCGAGCACGGCGACCCGGGTGTCGCCGACCGGCCGGCCGATCGGCAGCCGGTGCGACAGCTCGACGCGGGTCAGGTCGGCCGCGGTGGCGATGATCGTCGCCTCGGTCGGCCCGTACGTGTTGAGCACCCGCACGTGCTCACCCACCCGCCGCCGCCAGGCCGCGAGCGCCTCGGTAGCGACCTGGTCGCCGCCGAGGATCAGCAGCCGCAGCCCGGCCGGCCAGTCGACCAGGTCCGTACCGACCAGCTCGTGCCAGTACGAGGTGGGCAGGTCCAGCACCGTCGCGGTGGCGCCGTCCCCACCGCGCAGGTAGTCGGGCAGCTCGGTGGCGGCCCCGTCGGGCACCAGGGTGGTGGCGCCGCACGACAGGGCCGGCCACAGCTCCTCGGCGTGCGTGTCGAAGCTGGTCGAGGCGAACTGGACGACGCGGTCGTCGCCGGTGATCTCGTAGTGCTCGGCCATCCAGGCGACCCGGGCGGCGAGCGCCCGGTGCGGCACCCCGACCGCCTTGGGCGCGCCGGTGGAGCCGGAGGTGTAGCAGACGTAGGCGAGCTCGTCCGGCCCGCTGCCGGCCGGAAGTGGCCCGGCACCCGCCTCGTCCGGCCGGACGACGGTGAGCTCGGGCCAGGTGTCGGTGGTGCCGATCACGTGCCGCACCCCGCTGTCGGCGACCATGTACGCCAGCCGGGCGGCGGGGTAGTGCGGGTCCAGTGCGAGGTAGCCGGCACCGGCCCGCCAGCAGGCGAGCATCCCGGCGATCGCGTCCGGCCCCGGCGGCAGGTGCACGCCGACCACCGCGCCGGGACGCACTCCGGCGTCGACGAGCCGGGCCGCCAGCCGGTCCGCCTGACCGAACAGCTCGGCGTAGCGCACGTCGCGACCGGCGTACCGGATGGCGATCCGTTCCGCGGCGACGGCCGCGACCCGCGCCGGCACCAGCTCGTACGGCGCCAGGGCCGGCCCCTGTTCGGCCGCGCGGAGCCGTTCCCGCTCGTCGCCGGTCAGAAGGTCTACTGTGGACAGTGCGGCGTCCGGTGCGGTGGCCACGGCACGCAGCAGCACCTCGAACCGGGCGGCGAGCCGGTCGATGGTGGCCCGGTCGAACAGCTCGGCGGCGAAGGTGAACCGGGTGTGCAGCCCGCCGCCCGCCTCCCGCCACGCCTCCAGGGTCAGGTCGCAGGTGGCCGGATGGTCGCCCTCGTCGTACGAGGTGGCGGACAGCCCGGCGAACTCGGCCCGCGAGGTGCCCTGGTTCTGGAACGTGAACACCGCCTGGAACACCGGGGTGCGGCTGGTGTCGCGCGGCAGCTTGAGCTCCGCGGTCAGCGTCTCGAACGGCACGTGCTGGTGCTGGTAGGCGGCGAGCGTGGTGGCCCGGGTGCGGTGCAGCACCTCGATGAAGGACGGGTCGCCCGACAATGCACCGCGCAGCACCAGGGTGTTGGTGAAGTAGCCGATCAGCGGTTCGAACTCCAGCCGGTCCCGGCCGGCGATCGGCGCGCCGACCAGCACGTCGTCCTGGCCGGCGTGCCGGCCGAGCAGCACCTGGTAGGCGGCCAGCAGCAGCATGAACATGGTGCTCTGCTCGGCCGCGGCCAGCGCGGCGAGCCGGTCGGTCAGCTGCGGGTCGAGGTCGCGCACCACCCGGCCGCCGGCCGAGCCGCGCACGGCCGGCCGGGGCCGGTCGGTCGGCAGCTCCAGGGTCGGCGGATCGGCCAGCGAATCGCGCCAGTGCGCCAGCGACGCCTCGGCGTCGGGCCCGGTCAGTACCGCCTGCTGCCAGGCGACGTGGTCGCCGTAGTGATGCGGCAACGCCGGCAGCGCGCGGCCGGAGTAGGCGGCGGCCAGCTCGTCCAGCAGTACCGTCATCGACCAGCCGTCGGCGACGATGTGGTGCAGCACCATGCACAGCACGTGCTCGTCGGCGGCGACCGCGATCAGCGTGGGCCGCAGCAACGGCCCGGCGGTCAGGTCGAACGGGCGCCGCAGCCGGTCGGCCACCGCAGCCGCGGCGGCGCCGCCGGGGTCGGCCTGGTCGCGGCAGTCCAGGTGCTCCCAGCCGACCGCCGCCGGCGCCGCCACCACCTGCCGGCCCTGCCCGTCGTGGTCGACGAACCGGGTGCGCAGCGAGGCGTGCCGGGCCACCACGGTGTCCAGCGCGCGACGCAGCGCGTCGCGGTCGAGCGGGCCGTGCAGCCGCCGCACGATCGGCACGTTGTACGCCGGGTCGGCCGGGTCGAGCTGGTGCAGGAACCACAGCCGCTGCTGACCGGCCGACAGCGGCAGCTCACCGAGCTCGTCGGTGTGCGGCACCGCGATCGTGCCGGCGCCGGCGCGGGCGGCGGCCACCGCGCGGGCCAGTCCGGCAACGGTCGGCTCGGCGAACATCGCGCCGAGCGTCACCTCGACGCTGAGCACGGCGCGGATACGGGCCAGGATCGCGGCGGCCCGCAGCGAGTGGCCGCCCAGCGCGAAGAAGTCGTCGTCGGGGCCGATCGCGGCCACCCCGAGTACCTGGGACCAGATGCCGGCGACCGCCTCCTCGTCGGTGCTGCGGTAGCGCGCGTCGCCGGTACCGGCCGGGCCGGTCGGGGTGGGCAGCGCGGCCCGGTCGAGCTTGCCGCTGGGCGAGACCGGCAACCGGTCGACGGTGCTGAGCACGGCCGGCACCGCGGCCTCGGGCAGCGTCGCGCGCAGCGTGGCCCGGTCCGGCGGGGTACCGACCACCCAGCCGACCAGGATCTGCTCGCCGGTCGCGTCCCGGCGCAGATCGGCGGCCGCGGCCCGCACCCCGGGCGCGGCCCGCAACGCCGCCTCCACCTCGCCGAGCTCGATCCGCTGGCCGCGGATCTTGACCTGGCCGTCGCGGCGGCCGCGGAACTCCAGCACGCCGCCGTCCGGACGCCACCGACCCAGATCGCCGGTGCGGTAGAGCCGGGAGCCGGGCGGCCCGTACGGGTCGGGCACGAAGCTGGCCGCGGTCGCGGCCGGGCGGTGCAGGTAGCCGATCGCCGGCGCGACGCCACCGAGGCAGATCTCGCCCACCGTGCCCGGAGGTACCGGCCGGAGCTGCTCGTCGAGCACGTACACCGCGACGTTGTCGATCGGCGTGCCGAGCGGGACCGCGGCCAGGTCGGCGAGCGCGTCGGGTGCGCAGTGCCAGGCGGTGACGTCCACCGCGGCCTCGGTCGGGCCGTACAGGTTGTGCAGCGCGGCGGGCAGCATCGCCACGCAGCGCCGGGCCAGCGCCACCGGCAGCTCCTCGCCGCTGGTGACGATGCGCCGCAGGGTGTGGCCCGGCCGGACCGTCGGCACCCTCTCGCCGGCGCCGACCGGTAATCCGCCGGGGGCGGCACGGGCCGGCAATCCGCCTGGGGCGGTGAGGGCCGGCGGTGCTTCCGGGCCGGCGTCCGCCGAGAGTGCGTCGAGGAACGGGCCGAGCATCGACGGGACGAAGTGCGCGGTGGTCACCCCGGCGCGGTCGACCAGTTCGGACAGGTAGGCCGGATCGCGGTGCCCACCGGGCCGGGCGAACACCACCCGCGCCCCGGTCAGCAGCGGCCAGAACAGCTCCCACACCGACACGTCGAAGCTGATCGGCGTCTTCTGCAGGACGGCGTCGTCCGCGCCGATGGCGAACCGGCGCTGCATCCAGCAAAGCCGGTTGACGATGGCGCGATGGCTGGTCAGCACCCCCTTGGGCCGGCCGGTCGAGCCGGAGGTGTAGATCAGGTACGCGGCGTCGCCCGGGTCCCGGCCCGATCCGGCATTTGTCGCGCCCACATCGGCGTGCGATCCGACGCCGGTGTCTCCCGCATCGGCCTGCGATCCGGCGCCGGCGCCGGGATGCGCGGGGTCGCCCCCGGCGATCGGATCGTCCAGGCAGCGGATCCTGGCGTCGGTGGCCGGCAGCCCGTCGAGCCGGGCACGGTCGGCCAGCAGCACCGGCGCGGCGGCGTCGTCGAGCATCAACCGGACCCGGTCGGCCGGATAGCCCGGGTCCACGGGCAGGTAGTGGCCACCGGCGCGCAGCACCGCGAGCAGCGCGACCAGCAGGTTCGGTCCGCGGTCGGCGCAGACCGCGACCGGGACGCCCGGCCCGACGCCGGCCTCGGTGAGCTCGGCGGCGAGCGCGCCGGCCCGCTGCCACAGCAGCTCGTAGCTCAGCTCACCGCTCTCGGCGACCACGGCGGTCGCCTCGGGACTGCGCCGTACCTGCGCGCCGATCAGCTCGTCGAGAGTGGCCTCGGGGTAGGGCACCGGCACCGGGGCGGCGGTGGCCGCGGCGAGCTCCTCGTCGGTGAGCAACGGCAGCGCGCCGATGCGCTGCTGCGGCGCGGCCAGTCCGGCGGCGAGCAGCCGCTGGTACCGGTCGGCGAACGCGGCGATGGTGGCGGCGTCGAACAGGTCGGTGCGGTACTCGATCCGGCCGGTCGAGGTGGCGAGCTCCAGCAGCAGGTCGTCGCGGGCGGTGCCGTAGCTGGCGTCCAGGCCGGAGTGCGGCAGGTGGTTGAACGACAGCTGGTACAGCGGGCGCACCGCCGGGTCGCGGTCCAGCCCGAGCCGGTCGACCAGCAGCTGTACCGGCACGTCGGCGTGCTCGTGCGCGCCGAGCACGGCCTCACGCACCCGGCCGACCAGTTCGGCGAAGCTGGGGTCGCCGCCGGTGTCGACGCGGATCACCACGGGGTTGACGAACATTCCGATCAGCGGGGCGAGTTCGGGCCGGTCCCGGCCGTCGACGGGCAGCCCGACGACGATGTCGGTGCGGCCGGAAAGCCGGGCCAGAAGCGCGATGTAGCCGGCCAGCAGCACCATCGCCTCGGTCGCCGACAGCGCCCGGGCGGTGTCGGCGAGCCGCCCGGTGACGCCGGCGGTCAACGCGAACCGGTGCTCGGCGCCGACGAACGAGGCGTGTTGCGGTCGGGGCCGGTCGGTGGGCAGCTCGTGCACGGCGGGAAGGCCGGCGAGCCGGTCGAGCCAGTAGCCGACCGGGCCCGAGTCGCCGGTGACCTGCTCACGCTGCCACGCCGCCCAGTCCGCGTACTGGATGGCCAGCTCCGGCAGCACCGGCGGGCGGCCGGCCGTGGCCGCGACGAGCAGCTCGGTGAGGTCGGTGCGCAGGATGGCGAGCGAGCCGGCGTCGAACACGGCGTGGTGCACGACCAGCAGCAGCAGCCGGCCGCGCTCGCCGCGGTCGAGCACGGTGGCGTGCCACAGCGGTGCGGTGTCGATCGGCATCGGGCGGGCGACCAGGCTGCGGACCGCGTCGGTGAAGGCGTCCTCGTCCGGGCCGATGGACAGCGTCGGGCAGTCGACCGGCACGCTCGGCGCGATCTCCTGTACCAGGCCGTCGGTGGTCAGCCGGAGCGCGGTGCGCAGCGGCTCGTGCCGGTCGGCCAGCCCGCGCAGCGCCGTGACGATGGCGGCGGTACCCGCGTCGGCGGGCAGCGGCAGCGGCGCGATCACGTGGTACACCGGGGATTCCGGGTCGAGCTGGTTGGCCAGCCAGACCCGCTCCTGCGCGTACGACGCCGCCGTGACGAACGGGTCAGCCACGGTCACCGGCCTGCTCGGTCGCCGCCCGCAGGCTGGCCGGCCGCAGGTCGGTCCAGACCTTCTCGATGTGGTCCAGGCAGTCGTCCAGCGATCCGGTGACACCCGACCGGTGCCATCCGGACGGCGGCTCGCGGTCGGTCGGCCAGGTTGAGTACTGACCTTGGTCGTTGTGCACCACGCTGTGCAACTTGTTGGTCATGCCAACTCCTCCAGTCGTGTCGTCGGAGTACGTCAGTCCAACCGCACCGCTACCGGGCATGCAGACGATAGCCGACCGGCGCAAGGCCAAAACGGCCTAAATCCGTTATGTTCCAGGGGTTTGCGCCTGATCTGCTGACAGGGGTTGCCACTGTCTCAGACCGTACTTACGATCGCCGCAGGTCACCGCGAGACCCACGATGACCGATACCGAGGTCATCGCGACCTCTTCCTAGCGACTCGGTCCGACCGACGGGTGCCGCATCATTCCGGCGATACGGATGCCGGTCTGCGCTGCGCCATCACCTTTCGACGGGGAGTGAACTGGCGCATGTTCCGGACGATGCTGCGAGCCAAGATCCATCGAGCCACCGTCACCCGGGCCGACCTGCACTACGTCGGATCGATCACCGTGGACGCCGAGCTGATGGAGGCGGCCGACCTGGCGCCGAACGAGCTGGTGCACGTCGTGGACATCAACAACGGTGCGCGGCTGGAAACCTACGTGATCGAGGGCGCCGCCGGCTCCGGCGAGATCGGCATGAAC
Organism: Actinocatenispora sera; assembly: GCF_018324685.1. Classification (NCBI taxonomy): domain Bacteria; kingdom Bacillati; phylum Actinomycetota; class Actinomycetes; order Micromonosporales; family Micromonosporaceae; genus Actinocatenispora; species Actinocatenispora sera. The sequence continues at coordinate 2,686,290 of NZ_AP023354.1, forward strand.
GGCGCCGCGGCCCGGCTCATCCAGCCCGGCGACCTGATCATCATCATCGCCTACGGCATCGTCGCCGACGGCGAGAAGGTCGAGCCGCGCATCGTGCATGTGAACGCCGCCAACCGGATCGTCGACCCGGTGCCGAGCGCCTGAGGCTCGTCGTTTCCGCTCCGCCGTACGATCCACCGGCCTGCATGCACGGGAGACGCCAACGATGTCGCACCCGCCGACCGCGAACCTGATCCTCGACTACTACGACCGGCTGCCCGAGGTGGTGGCCGCCCGGGTGCACGACCCGTCGCCGGTCACCGACCCGGTTGCGTTCTCGCCCGGATTCCGGTTCCCGGAACTCGACGACGGGCTGCGCGAGTTCTTCTCGGTGGCGACCGCGTGTTGGTGGCAGCTGGGCGAGCACGACTCGCACCGGTTGCAGCTGCTGGATCTGACCCGCGCCCCCGGCACCCGCACGACCAAGACGCTGGCCTCGTTGCTGATCGTGGCGCGGGCCGTGGAGTTCATCCGGCAGACCGGCGAGCCGGTGCTGATCTTCACGCCGACCTCAGCGAACAAGGGCACCGCGCTGCGCGACGCGGTGCAGCGGGCGATCCGCTGCGGCCTGGTCACTCCGGATCAGCTGCGGGTCGCGATCGTGGCACCGGCCAGCTGCCTGCCCAAGCTGCGCGGCGGCCTGTCCACCGGCGACGTCGCGCTGGATCCGCGCCGTCACCCGATCTTCCTGTACGACGGGGAGAGTCCGGAGGGCGTCAAGGCGCTGGCGCGCGAGTTCGCCGACCGGTACGCGGGCAAGATCGGCGCACATCTGTGGTTTTCCCTGGAACTTCGTAACTATCTGGTCGCGGACGCGGCGCGGGCGTTCTTCGAGCACGACGTGGCGCCCACCGTCGGTGCCGCGCCACGCTGGCACGCCCACGCGGTGTCCAGCGCGTTCGGGCTGCTCGGCTACAACCTGGGCCGCGACGTGCTGGAGGAGCGCGGCATGGCCGAAGCGGCGCAACGGCCCGGGTTCCTGCTGGTACAGCATCTCGACACTCCGGACATGGTGCTCAGCCTGCGCCGCGGCGGGTTCGACCGCAGCCTGCTGCCCACCTACCGCTACGGCGGCGGGCTGTACCGGCAGGAGGCCGATCCGCACTTCCCGGCCGCCACGTTCGATCCGGACGAGGTGCTGGACCCGACGTTCTACTCGCACGCGCCGGCCACCTCGCCGGCGATGAACGAGCTGATCGCCCGGTACGGCGGCGACGGCGTCGTCGTCTCGCTGTACGAGTGCCTGCAGCGTTACCCGCAGATCCGCGAGCTGCTGGCCGCGACCGACCGGCCGGTGCCCGCCGACCCCCGCCGGTTGCGGGAGTTCTCCCTCGTGATGGCGCTGACCGGCGTGCTGAACGCGGTGCAGCGCAGGCTCGTGCCGGACGGGACCGACCTCGTCGTACACGCCTCCGGCAGCTACACCGTCGACGACTATCCACCACTCGCCGCGGCCGACACGGTGCCGGTGCGCAGCGTGGCCGACATCGCCAAGGTCCTGCTGGGCACCTCGTGACCACGATCGGCTCCCGCTACCCGTCGGCGCCGCCGGATGCGTTGCGGCGCACCGCAACCGTCGACGTCGACCGGGTGGCAGCCCGACTGCCGGCGTGGCGCGAGGCGCATCCCGGGTGGCGGATCGCCTGGAGCGAGGCGCATCCCGGGTGGCCGGCCGGTCCCGGCGCGAAGCGGCTCACCGTCGAGGTCGACGCCGGATTCGACCACCGGTTGCTCGCCGCGGCCTGGGCCGACCTCCTCGGCCGGCCACACCGGCCCCCGATCCCGACCGGGCCCGATCCGGTGGCGCCCGCGGCCCGGCCCGACTGGGTGCCGGCGGAGCTGGCGCCGGGGCGGGTCGTCGAGGCACGGTACGGCGTCGACGGCTGGTGCGCCGTGCCGGTCGACGACCCGGGCTCGCCGCGGCAGGTGCACTCCGCGCTGCGCGCGGTGCTGACGCGCTACACCGGTACCGTCGGGTTCCCGATCGCCCGGGCGGTCGCCGGTGCGGCCGGTCTGCGGCTGGTGCTGACCGGCGCCGAGGACGACGAGCCCGCCGCCGAGCCGACCCCGGTGCCCGACGGCATGCCGTACCGGCAGGCGCCCGCCGCGGCCTCGATCTGGCTGGTGGCCGGCGACGCGGTGCTGCCGGAGTTCTCCGACGACGTGGCCGAGCTGGTCCTGGCCAACGGCTGGTATCCCTGCGATCTGGTCGTGGTGGTGGCCGGGAACCGGATCTGGCTCGGCCACGACCGGCAGGTGGTCGACGACGAGCTCGCCGAGTGCCTGGCCGCCGACCTCGCCGCCACGCTGCGAACCGGCGGGTTGCCGGACCGGATGACGATCGAGTGCCCGCAACCACCCGAACTCGGTGCCCGGCACCGGCCCTCGACCGCGTGGCGCCCGGCGCGGCGCACCGGCACCGTGCTCGGCCGGTTCGCTGAGCTGGCCGCGACGCAGCCCGATCGGCCCGCCGTGCTGGCCGACGACGGCAGCCTCAGCTACGCCGAGCTGGCCGCCGCGGCCGGCGGCGTCGCGCGCGCGATCGGCGCCGAATCCCCGGCGGGTGGCCGGGTCGCGGTCCTGCTCGGGCACGGCACCGGTGTCGTAGCGGCGATTCTCGGCACGCTCGCCGCGGGCGCCGCCTACGTGCCGGCCGACCCGTCGTACCCGCCGGCTCGGCTGGCGCACCTGCTGCGCGACTCCGGCGTGCACACCGTCCTGGTCGATTCGCGTACCCGCCGGCTCGCCGCGGAACTGGGCGCGCCGCGCGTGGTCGACGTGTCCGCGGTGCCTGCCGCGCCGTTGCCCGTGCCGGACACCGACCTGGACGCCGAGGCGTACGTGCTGTACACGTCCGGGTCGACCGGGCTGCCCAAGGGCGTCGTGCAGAGCCACCGCAACGTGCTGTTCGCTGCCGGCAACCATATCGACAACGCCCGCATCGATCCGGACGACCGGGTCGCGGTGCTCAGCTCGTTCAGCTTCGACATGGCGATCACCGACCTGTTCTCGGCGCTGCTGTCCGGCTCGGCTGCGGTGCCGGTGGACATCCGCACCCACGGGCTGCTGCACCTGGTGGAAGCGTTGCGGGACCGCAAGGTCAGCATCTACCACTCGACGCCGACGGTGTACCGGCACCTGGTCGCGGCGCTGGAGGGCGGGCGGCTGCCGGCGATCCGGGTGGTACTGCTGGGCGGCGAGGTGGTGCACGCCGCCGACGCGGAAGCCTACTGGCGGCACTTCGCGCCGGACGGCGTGTTCGTCAACGGGTACGGCGCGACCGAGATCAGCTTCATCGCGCAGGATCACCTGACCGCGCCGCCCACCGGCGGAGTCGTACCGGTCGGGCATCCGCTGCCCGGCATCGACGTGACGCTGTGCACGCCGGAGGGCGCGCCGGCCGCGCTGGTCGGCGAGATCGTGGTACATAGCCGGCACCTCGCGCTCGGGTACGTCGGGCGGCCGTTCCCCGCCGTCGGCGAGGCGCGCACCTACCGCACCGGCGACCTGGCTCGGCGGCTGCCCGACGGCCGCCTGGTGCACCTGGGCCGGGTCGACCGCCAGGTGAAGATCCGTGGCTACCGGGTCGAACTGGGCGAGATCGAGGCGGTACTGGCCGGGCTGCCCGGCGTCCGCCAGGCCGTCGCCGTGGCCCGCGACCGGACCGCCGCCGGTGCCCTGCCGCCGGAGCGGGAGCTGATCTGCTACGCCGCCGGGGCGACCGGGCTCGATGCGGGCGGGTTGCTGGCGCGGCTGTCGGAACGGCTGCCGCACTACCTGGTGCCGCGGGCGGTGGTGGTGCTCGACCAGCTGCCGACCACCCCGACCGGCAAGGTGGACGTCGCCGCGTTGCCCGCGGCGCCGGTCGTCACCGCGACCGCTGCGCTGCCGGACGATCCGCTGGTGCGCGCCGTGGCCGCCGCGTGGTGCGCGGAGCTGGGGGTGCCGTCGGTGCGCCTCGATCGCAACTTCTTCGACCTGGGCGGCCATTCGCTGGCGCTGGCCGGAGTGCAACGCCGCCTGGAACGCGACCTGTCGGTGCGGCTGCCGCTGCTCGACCTGTTCGAGTATCCGACGGTCACCGCACTCGCCGCCCGGATCGCCACGGCTCGCCGTGACATCGCTGGGGCGTCCACAGTGGACGAGACCGCGGCTGGCGCCGACCGGTCTGCGGTGGACCCGGCGGCTGCCGACAGGGCTGCAGTGGACGGAAGCGCGGCTGCTGCCGAGAGGTCCACGGTGGGCGGCGACCCGGCCCGGCGGGGTGGGGTGGCCACGAGCGTCGGCGGGGATCGGCTCGCGGCGCGGATGGCCCGACGGGCGGCCCGGCGGAGCGCCCGATGAGCGGCGCGAGTCACGGCCTGCGCGGTGCCGCGCCGGGCATCGGGCCACGGGGGACCGCCGATGAGTGACGACGGAATCGCGATCGTCGGCATGGCGGCCCGGCTGCCCGGCGCCGCCGACGTCGCGGCGTACTGGGACAACCTGTGTGCCGGCATCGACACGACGCGCCGGTACTCCGCCGACGAGCTGCGCGCCGCCGGGGTCGGCGACGAGCTGCTGGACGATCCGCGGTACGTGCGGGCCGGCGGCTACCTGCCCGGCATCGAGGACTTCGACGCCGAGTTCTTCGGCTACACCCCGGCCGAGGCGGCGCAGATCGACCCGCAGCACCGGCTGTTCCTCGAGGTGGCCTGGCACGCGCTGCAGGACGCCGGCGAGCAGCCGGGCCGGCTCGACGCGCCGGTCGGGGTGTTCACCGGCACCTCGGTCAACCGGTACTTCCTGCGCCACCTGTACCGGCCGGAGCTGCTGGGCGCGGCGGACGAGCCGATGCCGCCCGGCCACGCGCCGGACTACCTGCCGCTGCGCACCGCGTACAAGCTGGGGTTGACCGGCCCGGCCGTGGCGACGCAGGCGGCGTGCGCCTCCTCGCTGGTCGCGGTCTGCCTGGCGGCGCAGAGCCTGCTCGACTTCCGGTGCGATCTGGCGATCGCCGGCGGATCGTCGGTGGCGGCGACCACGCCGTCGGGCTACCTGGCCGGCGCCGGGCTGTCGCCGGACGGCACGATCCGCGCGTTCGACGCCAAGGCGCAGGGCACCCGGTACGCCAGCGGCGCCGCCGGCGTGGTCCTCAAGCGCTGCGAGGACGTCACCGACGACCGGGTGTACGCGGTGCTGCGCGGCTGGGCGGTCAGCAACGACGGCGCGCGCCGCGGCGGCTTCGCGGTACCGGGGGTGGCCGGGCTGGCCGACGCGGTCGCCGAGGCGCTCGCCACCGCGGACCTGTCGCCGGCGGACATCGGGTACGTCGAGACGCACGGCAGCGGCACCCCGCTGGGCGATGCGATCGAGGTGCGCGCGCTGGGCTCGGTGTTCGCCGGCGCGGCGCAGCCGTGCCTGCTCGGGTCGGTCAAGCCGAGTATCGGCAACCTGGACGCGGCCGCCGGCGTGGCCGGGCTGATCAAGGCGGCGCTGGCGGTACGCGACGGGGTGGTGCCGGCGAGCCTGCACTTCGACGCGCCGCACCCGGACGTCGACCTGGCCGCCGGCCGGTTCGAGATCGCCGCCGACACCCGGGAGTGGCCGACGCCCGGCCCGCGGTACGCCGGGGTCAGCGCGATCGGGCTGGGCGGCACCACCGCACACGTGGTACTCGGCGAGCCGGCACCGGCCGACACGCCGCGCCGCGCGCCGCTGCCGCCCCAGCAGTTCCACCGCCGGCGGCACTGGATCGAACCGGTGCAACGGCGGCGGGACCGAACCGGCGACGGGATCGACACGCAACGGGATCGAGCGGCAACGGGGACCGAGCCGAGATCGGAGGTCGACGATGACCGATGACGATGTCGAACGCATCGCGCTGGTGGGGTTGGCCTGCCGGGTGCCGGGCGCCCGGGACGCCGGCCAGTTCTGGTCGAACCTGGTCGACGGCGTCGAGTCGATCCGGTTCTCCACCCGGGACGAGCAGCTCAAGCTGGGGTTGCCGGTCGAGATGGTGGACCACCCCGACTTCGTCGCCGCCGCACCGGTGATCGACGACATCGAGTACTTCGATCCCGGTCTGTTCGGGATGAGCCGGCGCGAGGCGGACGTCGCCGACCCGCAGCACCGCCTGTTCCTGGAGCTGTCGCACACCGCGCTACAGGACGCCGGGTACGACCCGGCGCGCTACGACGGCCTGGTCGGTGTCTACGCCGGTACCGGCGCCACCGACTACCTGTGGAAGAACGTGCGGGCCAACCCGAAGCTGGCGGATGCGGCCGGCAACCTCGCGGTCAACATCGGCAACAACCCCGACTACGTCGCCACGCTGGTGTCGTACAAGCTGAACCTGCGCGGGCCGAGCTTCACCCTGCACACCGCCTGCTCCACCTCGATGGTGGCGATCCACCTGGCCTGCGAGGCGCTGCGCAACGGCGAGTGCGACATGGCGCTGGCCGGCGGGGTGTGCATCGAGCTGCCGCACGGCGGCGGCTACATCGCCCAGGACGGCGGGATCACCGCGCCGGACGGGCACTGCCGGCCGTTCGACGCCCGCGGCGCCGGCACCCTGTGGGGCAGCGGCGGCGGCGTGATCGTGCTCAAGCGGCTGTCCGACGCGCTGGCCGACGGCGACGACGTGCGCGCGGTGATCCTGGGCAACGCGATCAACAACGACGGCGCGGCCAAGGTCGGCTTCTCCGCGCCCAGCGTCGAGGGGCAGACCGACGTGGTCGCGCAGGCGCTGGCGATGGCCGACATCGACCCGCACTCGGTGTCCTATGTGGAGGCACACGGCACCGCGACCGCCCTCGGCGACCCGATCGAGGTGGCGGCGCTGTCCGCCGCCTACGGCGCGCAGGCCGACGACGCCGGCTGGTGCGCGCTGGGCTCGGTCAAGTCGAACATCGGCCACCTGTCCCAGGGCGCCGGTGTCGCCGCGGTGATCAAGACCGTACTCGCGTTGCAGCACAAGCTGATCCCGGCGAGCATCAACTACGAGACGCCGAACCCGGCGATCGACTTCGCGACCAGCCCGTTCTACGTCAACGCGGTGCTGTCCGGCTGGCAGACCGACGGCGGGCCGCGCCGCGCCGGGGTCAGCTCGTTCGGCATCGGCGGTACCAACGCGCACGTGGTGCTGGAGGAGGCGCCGGCGCCGGCCACCCCGGTGGTACCGGGACCGGTGGAGCGGGTCGAGCTGATCCAGCTGTCGGCCCGGTCGCAGGCGGCGCTGGCGACCGTGGTCGACCAGCTGTCCAGCCGGCTGGCCGAGGCGCCGGAGACGTCGCTGGCCGACGTCGCGCACACGTTGCGGGTGGGCCGCGAACCGCACCCGTACCGCACCGTCGTGGTGGCCGAGGACGCCGCCGGCGCGGTGCGGGCGCTGGGCGATCGCAAGCGGCACAACGACCGCGTCGGGAAGGTCGCGCCACAGGTGGCGTTCCTGTTCTCCGGGCAGGGCGCGCAGTATGCCGGGATGGCGGCGCAACTGCGGGCCGCCGAGCCGGTGTTCGCCGCCGCGGTGGCCGAGTGCGCCGCGGTACTGGGTGCCGATCCGCTCGCCGCCGACGCCGAGACGCTGCAGCAGACGCGGCACGCGCAACCCGCGCTGTTCACGGTCGAGTACGCGCTGGCGCGGCTCTGGGAGTCCTGGGGCGTGACGCCGGCCGCGATGATCGGCCACTCCATCGGCGAGTACGTGGCGGCCACCCTGGCCGGCGTGTTCGCGCCGGCCGACGCGCTGCGGCTGGTCGCCGCCCGGGGCCGGCTGATGCAGTCGGTACCGCCGGGCTCGATGCTCGCCGTGCAGCTGGCCGCGGACGAGGTCGCCGCGGCGCTGCCGCCCGGGCTGGACGTCGCCGCGGTGAACGGTCCGCGCACCTGCGTGGTGTCCGGGCCGAACGAGCTGATCGACGCCTACGCCGAATCGCTCACCGAGCGCGGTATCGGCCGCCGGCGGCTGCGTACCTCGCACGCTTTCCACTCCGCCTCGATGGATCCGGTGCTGGGGGAGTTCACCGAGCTGGTGGCCGCGGTGGAGCGGCACGCGCCGCAGCGACCGTACCTGTCGAACCGCACCGGCGACTGGATCACCGCCGAGCAGGCCACCGACCCGGCGTACTGGGCGGCGCACCTGCGCGATCCGGTCCGGTTCGGTGACTGCGTCGCGCGGCTGCGCGCCGACGGCGACTGGCTCGCGGTCGAGTGCGGCCCGGGCAGCCAGCTGGTCGGGCTCGCCCGGATGCAGACCCCGCGCGAGGCCCGGCTGCCGGTGCCGAGCCTGCCCGGCCCGGACGGTCGGCAGGGCGACCTCGCCACCCTCTACGCGGCGGCCGGCCGGCTCTGGGCCGCCGGCATCGAGCTGCCCGGGTTCGGCCGGCCGGGGCGGCGGATCCCGCTGCCCACCTACCCGTACGAGCGCAGCTACCACTGGGTCGACCCGGCTCCGTCGGCGGCACCGGCACCCGCCCCGGCGCCGGTGGATCGCGGCATGGCGCAGTGGTGCAGCGTTCCGGTGTGGCGGCAGCTGCCGCCCGCGGTCGACCCGCCGGCCGCGCCGCGCTACCTGCTGCTGGCGGCCGGCGAGCCCGGCGAGGCGCTCGCCGCCGCGCTCGGCCCGGACACCGTCCGGGCGCCGGCATTGGGTCCGGCCGACCGCGCCGGGTACTCGGCGTTGCTCGCCGAGCTGGCGGCCGGTTCCGGTGTGCCGCAACGAATCGTGCACGCCTGGACGTTGGCCCCCGGCGCCGGGGTGGACGCCGCGGTGCACAGTATCGTCGCGCTCGGCCAGGCGCTCGCCGAGGCGGCACTGCCCGGCCCGGTGCACCTGGACGTGGTCACCGCCGGTACCCGGGCGGTGCTGGGCGACGACGTGACCGATCCGGTCGCGGCCGGTGCCGCGGCGGCCGCCTGGTCGCTGCCGACCGAGCTGCCCGGCGTTGTCACCGTCCGGCACGTCGACGCGGCGCACCCGTCGGAGGTGGCCGCGATCGCCGCCGAGCTGCGGGTACCGCCGTCCGGCGAGTACGCGCAGACCGTGGCGCTGCGCCGCGGCCGGCGCTGGGCGCCCGAGTTCGAGCCGGTACCGCTGCCGGCCGGTGTCGGCGAGCTGCCCGACCGCGGTGTGTACCTGATCACCGGTGGTACCGGCGGGATCGGCGGCACCGTCGCGGAGGATCTGGCCCGCCGTTGCCGGGCCCGGATCGTGCTGCTGGCCCGTACCCCGTTGCCGCCGCGCGAGCAGTGGCCGGCGCGCTCCGGCGGTACCGACCGGGCCGGCCGCACCCTCGCCGCGATCGCGCGGATCGAGGCCGCCGGCGGCCAGGTGCTGCCGGTCGCCGCCGACGTCACCGACGCCGCCGCGCTGCGGGCGGTGCGCGAGCGGATCCTCGCCGAGTACGGCCGGCTGGACGGCATCGTGCACGCGGCCGGCGTCCCCGGCGGCGGGCTGATCGCGATGAAGACCCGCGAAGCGGTCGAGGCGGTGCTGGCCCCCAAGATCGCCGGCACCCGCGCGCTGGCGGAGGTGTTCGGTGCCGACGACCTGGGCTTCGTGGCGCTGTGCGGGTCGGTGACCGGCGTGGTCGGTGGGCTCGGCCAGGTCGACTACGCCGCCGCCAACGCCTACCTGGACGCGGTGGCACATCACGGCGGAGGCTTCGGCTGCCCGGTGCTCAGCGTCGACTGGGGCGCCTGGAGCGAGGTCGGCATGGCCGTGGAGACCGCGCGCCCGGCCGCCCTCGGAGGTCCCACCGCCGGCTCGCCCGCCGCCGGCGGGTCGGCTGGGGAACCGGGCGGTTCGGCGAGGGCGGTGGCGCACCCGGTGCTGACCGAACGGGTCGACGACGGCGCGACCCGGGTGGTGCGCGGACGGTTCGGGCCCGGCAGCCACTGGGTACTCGGCGAGCACCGTATCGCCGGAGTGCCGGTGCTGCCCGGCACCGGGCACCTGGAGCTGGCCCGGGCGGCGTTCGCCGCGGCGGTACCGCCGCCCGACGCGCGCGCGGTGGTGGAGCTGCGCGACGTGGCGTTCGTCGCGCCGCTGTCGGTACCGGACGGTACCGACACGGCGGTGCAGGTGCGGCTGCGTCCCGGCGACGGCGGGTACGACGTGGCGATCGCCACCGGCGACACCACGCACGTACGCGGGACCGCCGCCTGGGTGCACGCCGACGCGCCGGCGCCGGTCGCGGTGGCGCAGCTGCGCGAGCGGCTGGGCGCCCGTACCGAGGTGACGAGCCACCGGTCCCGGTCCGGGCTGGTCGAGTTCGGTGGCCGCTGGCGGAACCTGCGGGCCGCCCACCGCGGTCCCGGCGAGGTGCTGGCCCAGCTGGTCGCGCCGGCCGAGGTGGCGGCGGAGCTCGCTGACTGGCCGTTGCACCCGGCGCTGCTGGACGAGGCGACCAGCCTGCTCGACGTCGAGGGCGGGTCGTTCCTGCCGCTCGGGTACGGGCGGATCACCGTGCACGCGCCGCTGCCCGCGCAGCTGTGGGCGTACCTGGTCGGGCAGCCGGGCGACGAAATCACCACCGCCGACATCCGGCTGGTCGACGACGACGGCCGGGTCCTGGTCGACATCGCCGACTTCATGCTGCGCCGGGTCGACCCGGCCGCCATGGCCACCGCCGTCCGCGCCACCCCGGCCGCAGCGCCCGCCGACCGCCCGCCGGCAGCCTCCGCCACCAGCCCGACCACAGGCGCCGCCGGCCCCGGCTCGGCGGGCGGCATCTCGCCGGCCGAGGGGGCCGAGGTGTTGTCGCGGCTGCTCGCCGGCGGGCTAGGACCGCAGGTCGCGGTGTCGGTACGGCCGATGGACGAGCAGTTCGTGGCGGCCGCGGCGACCATCGAGACGCTCACCGGGCCGGTCGACGACGACGCCGGGGCGCTCGATGAGGGGGCGGCACCCGGTACCGCGCTGGAGGCGCAGCTGGCGGCGATCTGGGCCGACGTGCTCGGCGTGCCGGTGGTCGGCCGCGACGACGACTTCTTCGACCTGGGCGGCAATTCGTTGGTCGCGGTGCAGCTGATCGGCAAGGTACGCACCGCGACCGGGGTGAAGCTGCCGATGCGCAGCCTGTTCGAGACGACGACCGTCGCCGGCATGGCCGAGCTGGTCGAGCAGCGCCGCGACAGCGCCGCCGCGGCACCCGCCCCGGCGATCCCGCGCCTGGCCCGGCCCCGATGACCGGCACCGGCGGCGCGGTGGACGGCTGGTTCCCGCGGCCGGTGCGCCGCGCCGGCGCCACCTGGCAGCTGTACTGCCTGCCCTACGCTGGCGCCAGCGCGAGCGCGTTCCGCCGCTGGCCGGCCGCGTTCGGCGCCGAGGTGGAGGTCGTGCCGGTCAAGCTGCCCGGCCGGGAGGGTCGTTACGCGGAGCCGCTGACGCTGGATCCGGTCGCGATGGCGGACGCGATCGTGGCCGACGCCGGCCCGCGATTCGCCCTGTACGGCCATTCGCTCGGCGCCCGGCTCGGCTACGAGGTGACCCGGGTACTGGTCGAGCGCGGCGACCGGTTGCCGGAGCGGCTGTTCGTGGCGGCCGGCCGGCCGCCGGACGAGCGCGGCGACGGGCCGCTGGACAACATCGCCGGGCTGCCCCGCGACCAGCTCGTGGCCCGGGTCGTCGCGGCCGGCGGGATGCCCGCCGAGCTGCTCGACGCGCCGGACCTGATCGACCTGCTGCTGCCGGTGCTGCGGGCCGACCTGGCCTGGCTGGAGGCGTACCGGTACGAGCCGCGGCCGCCGCTGCCGGTCCGGGTGACCACGTTCGCCGGTGAATCCGACGTGGCCGTACCGCCGGGGCAGCTGGCCGGCTGGCAGCGGCACACCGATGCGGGGCTTCGGGCCCACCGGGTGCCCGGCGGTCACTTCTTCCTGCACGACACGCTCGACCGGCTCGCCGCGCTGATCCGCGCCGACCTGCACACCGCACGCACCGGCGGGATGCCGTCCCACGCCGCACCGCGGCGGCCGGCGGGGCACCGGGTGCCGCTGGGGGAGACCGGGTGGTCGGTGTGGCGGGACGCGCTGCTGCGCGGTACCGGGTTCCCGGCGGCCGGACTGGACCGGTTCGCCGCACCGGACCTGGCCGCGACCGCCGACCCGCTGATCAAGCTCGACCCGCAGCGGGCGGTCACCGACGCCGGTTTCGTTGCCGCGTACCAGCAAGCGGTCGAACGAGGCTCGCAGGTGGCGGCCGAGCTGGCCGCGGATCCGTTGCTGCGCGAGGCGGTCGGCTGGCAGAACCGCAACGCGCTGACCGGGCTGGACCACCTGCTGCCCGGCCGCGGCACCGGCCGCCCGTCGAAGCGGCGCGAGCGGGAGACCGCGCTGATCCGCTACTGGCAGCGGTACTGCGGGAAGAACGACACGATCGGCTTCTTCGGCCCGACCTGCTGGGTCACCGTCGACCCCGAGCTGCCCGAGGTTGCCGTGGTCGAGCCGGGCAGCGGGCTGACCCGCCGCCGCCGGGTGCACTACGAGACCTGGGCGCTCGACGCGTACGCGCAGCGGCTGGCCGACGATCCGGCCACCCGGCGCTGGCTGCCGGTGGTTGTCTCGCCGGAGATCCACTGGGACGGGCGGCTCGCGTACCGGCCGGCGCAACCGCCGGTGCCGCTGTCCGCGGCGGCCGCGGCGGTGCTGTCGGCGGCCGACGGCCGCCCCGCCGTCGAGGTCGTGGCCGAGCTGTCGACCGCGCCGGAGTCGGCCCTGCGCCGGGACGAGGACGGGTACCTGCTGCTCGACGGGCTGGTGCGGCAGGGGCTGCTGCGCTGGGGTGCCGACCTGCCGCTGCACCCGGACGCCGAATCCGTGCTGCGGCTACGCATCGCGGCGATCGGTGCCGAGCCGGAGCGTTCCGCCGCGCAGCGCGGGCTGGACCGGCTCGACGCGGCCCGCGACGCGGTGGCCGCCGCGGCCGGCGACCCGGACGCGCTGCGCGACGCGCTCGGCGCGCTGGCCGAGACGTTCGAGGCGGTGACCGGTCAGCCGGCGCAGCGCCGGGCCGGCCAGACCTACGCCGGCCGCGCGCTGTGCTACGAGGACACCGACCGCGACCTGAGCGTGGTGTTCGGCCGGCCGCTGCAAGACGAGCTGGCCGGGCCGCTGGACATCCTGCTGCGGGCGGCACGCTGGCTGACCGTGGCGCTGGCCGACGCGTACGGGCAGGCGCTGCACGAGCTGTACCGGGAGCTGGCCGCCGAGCCGGGCCCGGTGCGGCTGTCGGATCTGTGGTACCTGGCGCAGGGGCCGCTGTGGGGCGGCGGGGACCGCCCGGTCGACGCGGTCGCGGCGCAGTTCGCGGCGCGCTGGGCCGGCCTGTTCGGCGCCACCGGCGACGGTCCGGTGCAGCGCAGCGCGGCGGAGCTGGCGCCCGCGGTCGCAGCGGCGTTCCCGGCCGAGGCGCCGGGCTGGTCGGCCGGCTTCGTACACAGCCCGGACCTGCAGATCTGCGCGACCGACGTGGCCGCGTTGCGGCGCGGCGACTACCGGGTCGTGCTGGGCGAGATGCACGTCGCCTGGCCGACCTTCGACTGCGCGGTGTTCACCGAGTGGCACCGGGACGCCGACGCGCTGCGCACCGCGCTCGCCGCCGATCTCGGGCCGGGCCGGGTGCGGCTGCTGTACCCGCCGGACTGGCCGCGGCACACCGGCCGGGTCGCGCACAGCCTCGCCGACGCCGACGACGTGCACCTGGGCGTCGCGCCGGGCCCGGTCGCCGGCATCGGCGGGCACGTGCCGGCCAGCGGCATGCTGGTCGAGGAGCGGGACGGCGCGCTGGTCGCCACCGACCCGGCCGGCCGGCAGCGGCCGCTGGTGGAGGTGTTCTCGGCGCTGCTGGCGATGCACGCGGTGGACGGATTCAAACTGCTCGCACCGGCCGAGCACACCGCCCGGCTGTCCATCGACCGGCTGGTGGTCAGCCGGGAGACCTGGCGTACCACGGTGGATCGCAGCGGCCTCGCCGCCGCCCGCGGCGACGCCGCGCGCTACCTCGCGGTACGGCGCTGGCGCGCCGAGCTGGGTCTGCCGGAACGCGTGTACGTCAAGGTCGACACCGAGATCAAGCCGTTCTTCGTCGACCTGACCAGCCCGCAGTACGCGGTGGCGCTGTGCAACGCGGCGCGCGGGGCACGCACCCGGGCCGGCCGGGACGTACCGGTGACCGTCACCGAGATGCTGCCCACCCCCGACGAGTGCTGGGTGCCCGACGCGGCCGGCCAGCGCTACTTCAGCGAGCTGCGGCTGCAGATCACCGACGCGGAGGCGATCGATGGCTGACGAGAGTCTGTTCGCGCTGGTCCTGGCGCAGGCGCGGGCCACCCCCGACGCCATCGCGGTACGGCAGTGGGACCGGGCCGAGAGCTACGCGTCGCTGCTCGGCCGCGCCGGCGCGCTCGCGGCGACGCTGCCGACCGCCGGTACCGGGCTGATCGGGGTGTGCACCGAGCGCGGCGTCGAGATGGTCGTCGCGGTACTCGGGGCGCTGGGTTCCGGTGCCGGCTACCTGCCGCTGGACCCGGCACATCCGCGCGATCGGTTGCGGCACTTGGTCACCGAGTCGCAGGTGGACGCGATCGTGGTCGACGCCGCCGGCCGGGCCGCGCTGGGCCGGGTCGACGTACCGCTGGTGGAGATCCCGGCCGCGCCGCTGCCGCTGGCGGACGTACCGGCGGGGCCGCCCGGGCGCGACCGGCTCGCGTACCTCGCCTACACCTCCGGCTCCACCGGTACCCCGAAGGGCGTGCTGGTCAGCCAGCGCAGCGTGCTGGAGTTCGTCGACGCGTGCCGGGCGCTGACCGGCGCGACCGCCGCCGACCGGCTGCTCGGCCTCACCTCGCTGAGCTGGGACGCCTCGGTGATGGACCTGTTCCTGACGCTGACCACCGGCGCCACCGTCGCGCTGGTCGGCCACCGGGACCGGATCGACCCCGCACGGCTGGTCGGCTTCGCCGCAGCGCACGAGGTCACCTGGTGCGTGTGCACCCCGCCGGTACTGGCGCTGCTCGACCCGGTGGCGCTGCCGACGCTGCGCACGATCGTGGTCGGCGGCGAGGCGCTACCGCCGCGGCTGGTGCGACGCTGGCGGGACCGGCACCTGTTCAACGTGTACGGGCCGACGGAAACCACGGTGTTCGTGCTCGCCGCCGACCTGCACGGGGCGCCCGACGGGGAACCGCCGATCGGGGCACCGGTCGGTGCGCACGCCGCGTACCTGGTGGACGAGGCGCTGCAACCGGTCCCCGACGGCGAGATCGGCGAGCTGCTCATCGGCGGGCCCGGCGTGGCGTACGGCTACCTGAACGCGCCGCGGCTGACCGCCACCCGGTTCGTCCCGGACGCGCTGTCCGGCCGGCCCGGCGAGCGGCTGTACCGCACCGGCGACCTGGCCCGGCGCCGCCCGGACGGCCAGCTGGAGTTCCTCGGCCGCCGCGACGGCCAGGTCAAGATCCGCGGCCAGCGCGTCGAGACCGGCGAGATCGAGGCGGTACTGCAGGCGCACCCGGACGTGACCCAGGCCGCGGTGCTCGCCCTGCCCGGCCCGATCGGCCCCGAACTGGTCGCCTACCTCGCCCCCGCCACCGCGCCGGCCGACGGCGAACTCGTCGCGCACGCCGCCCGGCGGCTGACCGACGCCATGGTGCCCCGCCGGTACGTGCGACTCGACGCGCTGCCGTTCACCGTGGTCGGCAAGGTCGACCGGGACGCGCTCGCGGCGCTGACCACGATCGACCCGGCGGCGACACCGGCCGATCCGGTCGCCGCCGCCTGGGCCCGGGTGCTGGGCGGCAGCCCCGGCCCCGACGACGACTTCTTCGCCCACGGCGGCCACTCGCTCGCCGCCATGCGGCTGGTCGCCGAGCTGCGCGAGCTGTTCGCCCGCGACGTCACCGTCGAGGACGTGTTCGCCGGCCGCACCCCGGCCGGGATCGCCGCCCGCGTGGCCGCGGCCGGCCCGCTGACCGGGCCGGAGCCGACCACCGGGAACCCGCCCACGCTCTCGCCGTCGCAGCGCCGGCTGTGGTTCGTCGACCAGCTCGCCCCCGACTCCGCCGCCTACAACATCGCGTTCGCCGAACGCATCCGCGGCCCGCTGGACGTACCGGTGCTGGCCGCCGCGCTGCGCCGGGTCGCCGATCGGCACGACGTGCTGCGCTGGCGCATCGAGCAGCACGACGGCGTACCGCGACCGGTCTGCGACCCCAGCGGCGAGGTCCCGCTGCCGGTCACCGACGTCACCGAGGCCGAGCTGGACGACGTGCTGCGCGACCGCGCCGGTACCGTCGTCGACCTCGCCGCCGGCCCGGCCTGGCGCGCCGAACTGCTGCGGTTGGGGCCGACCGAGCACGTCCTCTGCCTCGTGTTGCACCACGCCGTCGCCGACGGCTGGTCCCAGTCGGTGCTGTACCGGGAGATCGCCGCCGGGTACGCCGGCACCGAAGCACCCCCGCTGCTGGCCAGGTACGCCGACTACGCGGCCTGGCGCGCCGACCGCGACGCCGAACGCGGCCAGGCCGACCTGGCCTGGTGGACCGAACACCTGGCCGGCGCGCCGACCGTGCTCGACCTGCCCCGCGACCGGCCCCGCCCACCGGTACAGACCTACGCCGGCGCGGTGCTCGCCGCGCCGCTGCCGGCCGCGGCCGACGCCGACGTACGGGCCGCCGCCGCGCGCCACGGCGCCACCCCGTCGGTGGTGGTACTCGCCGCCATCGGGGTGGCGCTCGCCCGGCTGACCGGCCGCGCCGACCACGTGGTCGGCGCCGTCGTCGCCGACCGCCGCCGCACCGCGTTCACCGACCTGGTCGGGTTCTTCGTCGACATCGTGCCGCTGCGGCTGCGCAGCGACACCGGCGCCAGCTTCGCCGACAACATCCGGTACTGCCTGGGCGAGGTGCTCGCCGCCGAGGCGCACCCGGGCGCCCCGCTGGAGGAGATCGTCGCCGCGCTCGGGGTGGCGCGCGATCCGTCCCGCGCCCCGCTGGTCCAGGTGCTGTTCAACGTGTTCAACTTCGCCGAGCCGCGGCTGGAGCTGCCCGGCCTGGACGTCACCCGGGTCCCGCTACCGGTGCCCGGCTCGCCGTTCGACCTCACCCTGTACCTGACCGAACGCGACGGCCGGTTCGTGCTGGAGGCCGCCTACAACACCGACCTGTACCGGCCGGAGCGGATGCGGGCGCTGCTCGACGGCCTGGTGCAGCTGATCGGCACGCTGGCCGCGGCGCCGGAGGCGGCCACCGCCGACGCGGGACCGCGGTTCGACACCACCGGCGTCACCGACGCGCCCGCGGCCGCCCCGGCCCGTACCGGCGGGTCGGCGGCACCGGCCACCGACACCGAACGGCTCGTCGCCGAGGTGTGGCAGGCACTGCTGGGCCGGACCGAGCTGGGCGCCACCGACAACTTCTTCGAACTCGGCGCGACGTCGCTCGCGATGGTCGAGGCCAGCAGCCGGATCGCCGCCCGCATCGGCCGGCCGGTACCGGTGGTGGATCTGTTCCGGTTCCCCAACATCCGGGCGCTCGCCGAACACCTGGACGGCTCCGCCGACACCGCGGCGCTCAGCCGCGCCCGGCAGCGCTCCGCCCTGCGCCGCCGCAACATCGCCCGCCGCCCCAACCCCCGCTGATGGGGCCGGGGCGGCGGCGGTGGTCGTGCCGTCCCGCGGCGTAGATCGCCGCGGCCGGCGACGCAGGGTGGTGTCGTTGCCCGGGTCGGACCCCCTAACCGGTGAACTGCGCGAGGTGCGTGAGTGGGGTGAGGGCCGCGACGGCCGCGTCGATCCGGGCTGCGGGGTAGGGCGTGGTGCGGCTGGTGCCGAACAGGTCCCAGTAGAAGTCGTTGACCGCGACCGTGACCGCCGCGTTCCGCCCGATCAGCGCCGCGATCCCCGGCGGCGCGCCGACCACCCGGGTACTGGCGGCGCAGCGGCGCAGGTAGTCGTTGCGCGCGGGCGTCCCGTCGTCGGCGAACATCGGCACCCCGCACACGTGCACGACCAGCCAGTTGATCAGCTGGCCCAGCGCGTGGGCGACGTCGTGGTTGCGGTGGGCCGCCACGAAGTGCGCCTCGGCCGCGGACAGGGTGAAGCCGGGCGAGGTCGCCAAACCCAGATCCACCAGGTAGAGCCGCTCGCCGTCGGTGCGGACGTTGCCGAAGTGCGCGTCGAAGTGCAGCAGCCCGGCATCGTTGAGGAAGCCGAGGTCGAGGCGCAGCCGCCGCTCCACCATGGCGGCGGCCGCGGCGATCGCCGCCGGCCCGGCCGCGAGCCGGTCGAGCAGCCAGTCGGTCAGGCCGTCCGGGACGTACTCCAGGAACAGCACGATGCTCGCCGATGCCGTGGCGGCCGCCTCGATCCGTTCGCGCACCGCCGGGGAGCCGTGCAGGAACTCGACCGCGCCGTCGACGTCGGCGAGTTCGTCGGTCAGCGGCGGGCTGCCGGGCAGCATCCGCCAGTGGTACAGCAGGGGGAACGCCTCGGTGCGCCGCGCGCGCACCCAGTCGGTGGTCATCGTGTTCGCGGCCACCTCCCGCCACACCCCGAACCCCGGGTGCCCGCCGACGCCGTACTGGCAGTACGTCGGCAGGTCGAACAGGTTCGCCGTGGAGCAGAGGTGCTCCGGGCGGCGTTCCCGGTCGCTGAGCGGGACCCGCTTGACGAACACCGGCGTGCCGTCGACCTCCAGCAGCGCCGAGGTACCGCCGATGCCGTGCGCCAGCGGCCGTGCCCCGTCCACCAGCCGTACCAACTCCTCGTCGGTCCGCGCCGAGAGCGTCTCGGTGACCGCGCCGTACCGCGCGATCCGGGCATCGAACCGGAGCGCCGCTGGCTTCGTCACGAGGTGGCTCCGATCGGTACGGGCGGGCGTGGTCCGGCGGCCCCGCGAAGCCGGGCCGCGTCGTGGTTCGGTGGCGAGGTTCAGGGCAGGGCGCGGATCAACACCAGGGAGCCGTGCAGTTCGCTCTGGTGCCGGAGCCGACCGTACCGGTCGTCCCAGGCGCCGGAGTCCAGCGCGGCGCGCAGCCGGTCGGTGTACCGCTCGGCCAGCGCGGGCTCGACGAAGCTCCAGGCCGAACAGGACTGCCGGGCGGCGGGGTCGAGCAGCATCTCCGGCCGCGCGTAGTACGCCTCGTTGAAGCCGTCGACGCAGTCGGCCGGGATCGGTACGGTCCGCACGTCGGCCCGGCCGCCCAGCACGGCGACGATGTCGTCGATCGCCGGGTAGCGGCGCGCCTCGGTGTCGAGCACGGCCGGCGCGTACTCGTACAGCCAGAAGCCGCGCACCCGGTCCGGGTCGCAGGTCAGTACCGCGACCGGCCCGCGGGCGACCCGGCGCATCTCGCGCAGCCCGGCCGCCAGATCGGGCCACTGGTGCACGCTGAAGGTGGTCATCGCGGCGTCGAACGCGTCGTCGTCGAACGGCAACCGCTCGGCCACGCCGTCGACCGCCTCGGCCAGGTGCGCCGGGCGCTGCGCGCGCATCGACGCGGACGGTTCGACCGGGGTGATGGTGAAGCGCGGCGACTCGTACGAGCCGGCGCCGGCGCCGACGTTGACCACGGTGCGGGCGCCCTCCAGCGCCTGCTCGATCAGCGCGGTGATCCGCGGCTCCGGCCGGCGGTAACGCGCGTACGCCACGCCGATGGCACCGTAGTCGGCGTCCCCGGCGCTCCCGTCGCTCGTGTGTGCTCTCATCGCGGACTCCTCCCCGCCGCAGCCGTCCTGTCATCCTCACGCCCACCGGGCCCACGTCGGCCCGTACCGTGTCGACGATCACGGCGCCCCGGGCCGGCCGCACCGATCACTGCCCCGCGCCGGTCGTCCGCACCGTCGGCACGATCGCCGTGCCGCGCCGGGCGGTTCGAGCATCGCCCGGCGTCGGCTGGTTCGCGCGGGTCGGTCGTGCTGCTCAGGCGGTGTTGGTGGGGGCCCAGAGCCGGTCGGCGTCGCCGGCGGCGAGGCTGCCGCGGTAGACGTCGATCTTGTGGTCGATGAGCGTCAGGTTCTCCTGGATCTCGGCGAGCCGGGCGCGCACCTCGGCGCGGTGCGCCTCCAGCAGGGCGAGGCGCTCGGCCTCGTTGCCGGGGCCGGCGGCGACGAGCTCCGCGTAGCGCCGGATGCCCCGGATCGGCATGCCGGTGGCGCGCAGCTTGGTGCAGATGACGACCCACTTGAGGTCGAGTTCGTGGTACCGCCGGCGACCGCCACTGGTGCGATCGACCGCGCTGATGACCAGCCCGGCCCGCTCGTAGTAGCGCAGCGTGTGCACGCTCACGCCGGTGCGGCGGGCCGCCTCGGCGATGGTCACCCCCTCGGCCGGCAGCGGATCCTGCGCCGCCTTCCGCCGGGGCGGATGCTGCTCGTCCCGGGGCGCCGGGTGGCGTGGTCGGGTCGTCGACTGCGGCTTGACTTCGAGCACGCTCTAAATCCTAGCGTCGACGGCATGGTCTCCTCCGTGGCGTCATCACCGGCCGCCTCCGCGACGTTGAGCCGGCGGCGCAAGTACCTGGTGCTCACCATCTGCTGCATCAGCATGATCGTCGTGGTCATGGACATCTCCGTGGTCAACGTTGCACTCCCGGCGATCGGGCACGATCTGCACGCCGCCGAGTCCGGACTGCAGTGGACCGTGGACGCGTACACGCTGGTGCTGGCGGGGTTTCTGGTGCTGGCCGGATCGACCGCGGACCGGATCGGCCGGCGGCGGGTGTTCCAGGCCGGGCTCGCGGTCTTCGGCCTCGGGTCGCTGCTGTGCGGGCTGGCGCCGGGGGTCGGCTGGCTCGTCGCCGCGCGGGTGGTGCAGGCGGTCGGCGGCACCATGCTCAACCCGGTGGCCCTGGCGATCGTGGCGAACACGTTCACCGGTGCGGCCGAGCGCGCGCGGGCGATCGGCGTGTTCGGGTCCGTCTCGGGGCTGGGACTCGCCCTGGGGCCGATCCTCGGCGGCGGGCTGGTGGACGCGTTCGGCTGGCGTGCGGTCTTCTGGATCAACGTGCCGGTGGTGGCCGCCGCCGTCGTGGCCGCCGCCCGGTACCTGCCCGAGTCGCGCGCGGAGCGGGCCCGCCGGTTCGATCCGGTCGGGCAGCTGCTGATGGTGGTGCTGCTGGGCGGTGTGGTGACCGCGATCATCGAGTCGGGGCCGCGCGGCTGGGGCTCGCCGGTGATCGTCGGGCTGCTGGTGGCCGCGGCGCTCGCGGTGGCCGGCATCGTCTGGTACGAGCCGCGCCGGGCCGATCCGTTGCTGGAGCTGCGGCTGTTTCGCAGCGTGCCGTTCAGCTCGGCGATCGTACTGGCGGTGTTCGCGCTGTGCGGCTTCGGCGCGTTCCTGTTCGTGACCACGCAGTACCTGCAGGACGTGCGCGGGCTGCCGCCGGTCGCCGCGGGGCTGTGCCTGCTGCCGGTCGGGGTACCGGTGCTGGTGATCTCGCCGCTGACCGGCCGGCTCGTCGCCCGGTCCGGGCCGGTACCGCCGCTGCTGGTGGCCGGTACCGCACTGGCGCTGGGCGGGAGCGCGTCGCTGTGGCTGCGGCCGGGCACGCCGCTGTGTGCGGTGCTGGCGACGTACCTGCTGTTCGGGGTGTTCCTGGGCACGGTGAACCCGCCGATCAGCAACGCGGCGATCGCCGGCATGCCGCGGTCGATGGCCGGGCTGGCCGGCTCGCTCGCCTCCACCGGCCGGCAGACCGGTACCACGCTGGGGGTCGCGGTGTCCGGCGCGATCGTCGGCCCGGCGCTGGCCGCCGGCGGTACGACCTTCACCGCTGCGGCGCACCGGGTGTGGTGGATCGTCGTCGCGCTCGGCGTCGGCATCGTCGCGCTCGCCCTGCTCGGCGCCCGTACCGGCCGGCGCCCGTCGCGGCCCCGAACGACCTGACCGGACCCCGCGCGACGCGGCCCGACCGCCAGCGTCCTGTTGCGGCCCGAGCACGAGCGTCCGTCCCGTTGCGGTGCGGCCCGATCGGCCCGTCGTGGTGCGGACCGGCGGCGGGCGGCCACCGGGTCGTCGTGAGCGGCCCGAGCGTGAGCGGCTCGACCGGGCCGGACGTCCGTCGTTGCGTCGGCCGGTGCTGCCTGTCGGTACGGGACTGCGCCGTCAAGATCACCCGTGGTTTGATGCGAACGTGCGCAGAGTTGCGGTAGTGCTGTCGGCGTTGGCGTTCGTCGGTGCCGCGCTGGGCGGCTGTGGCCAGGACGAGCGCGCGACGATCTCGATCGACCATCCCGACTCACTGTCCGATCGGCCGGTGCACGTGCGCATCGGCGGCCTGCCGGCCGGCCACACCGTCTCGGTCCAGCTGCGGCTGGTGAACAAGCGGACGTTGGCGTCGACCGCGGCATACCGGGTGCCGTCGGGTGGTGTGGTCGATCTGCGCACCGCCAAACCGGTGGGCGGCACGCCGTACCACGGGGCCGATCCGATGGGGCTGTTCTGGACCCTGCGGGCGAAGACCGACGCGCCGTGGCACCTGACCTGGACGCTGCGGTACACGCTGACCGTGCGCGACGGCGGCACGGTTGTCGGCCGGCGCACGCTGACCCGGCGCAGCACCGTCTCCGGGCTGCACAGCCGGAAGCTGCGGCCGGACACCGACGGCGTGTACGGCACGATGTTCGAGCCGCCGGCCGGCTCGCCGAAACGTCCCGGGGTGCTGGTGTTCGGCGGCTCCGAAGGCGGCGAGTTCCTGGACGGGGTGGCCAGAATGCTTGCGGTGCACGGCTTTCCGTCGCTGAGCCTGGCCTACTTCGGCGAGCCGGGCCTGCCGTCGAGCCTGACCCGGGTGCCGCTGGAGTACTTCGCGAAGGCCATGACCGTGCTGTCCCACCAGCCCGGCGTCGACCCGAGACACCTGGCCGTACTGGGCGGTTCCCGCGGCGGCGAGGCCGCACTGCTGGTCGGTTCGTACTTTCCGGCTCAGGTGCACGCGGTGATCGCGTTGACCCCGGCGAACGTCGCTGTCGGCGCCCCGCCGTCGGGTCACGACCCGGCCTGGACCTATCGCGGCAAGGCGATCCCGTACACCCGGCAGTTCAACGAGCCGGCGCCCACCGACGTGCCGAAGGCGGTGATCCCGGTCGAGCGCATCGCCGGACCGGTGCTGCTCACCTGTGGTGGCCGGGACGCGGTGTGGGCGTCGTGCCCGTACGCGCGCGCCGCCGACGCGCGGCTGTCCGCGCACCACGACCGGTACCCGCACCGGGTGCTCGCCTATCCGGGTGCAGGGCACCGGTCGAACGCGTTGCTGCCCTACGTGCCGGTCCGCAACGACCCGACCGCGCAGGCCGACGAGGCGGCGAAGCGGTCCGAATGGCCCGCCACGCTCGCGTTCCTGAAGCAGTTGCGGTCGGCGTGAGCTGGCCGCGTCAGCCGACCGTCCGAGCCGCGGTGCCGGCGGTGCCGGCGGGGCCGGCCGCGTCCGCCGCGTCCGCCGCGCCCGCCGCGCGGTCACTCTGCCGGTGGGGGCGCCTCGTCGTGCCGCGCACGCAGGAGTGGCGAGAAGGCGACGATGAGCGCGGCGACCACGAAGATCGCGGCGCCGATGCCCATGGTCAGGCGGTAGCCGAGGAACGTGGCGACCAGTCCGGCCAGCAGGGCGCCGAAGAAGAAGACGGTGCGGTTGACGGTGCGGATCGTCGAGTTCATCCGGCCCTGGATCGCATCGGGCGCGACGGACTGCCGGTACCCGGTGTCGTTCGCGTCTTCGATGCCCATGGCGAGGCAGTAGACGAACTGCGCCGCGGCAACCAGCGCCAGCAGCGCGACGCCACGACTGGCGGCGCTCACGGGCACCACCGCGAGCGCGAGCCATGGCGCGACGACCAGGGCTCGGCCGAGGAAGATCGCGCGCCCCGCACCGAGCCGCGCGCCGACGCGCGGCGCGATGAGTGCCCCGAGAAACCCGCCGACTCCGCCGAACGCCAGCGCGAGCCCGTACCCCCAGGGTTGAAGCTTCAGCTGCCGGAGGACGAACACCGCGAACATGGTCATCACGATGCTGTTGCCGAGAAACCAGGTGTGCACCGAGAGCGCCAGCGGACGCAGCGTCGGGTGACGGTACGTGTAGCGCATGCCCTCCGCGATGTCGTGACCGACATGGCGGCCGGGTTCGCGACGGCCCGGCTTCGGCTCGTCGACCCTGATGCGGGCCTGGAGCACCGCCGAGGCCGCGGTGAAGATCGCGTCGAACACGAAAAGCAGGGGCGCGCCGAGGACGTTCAGCAGCGCGCCGCCGAGCGCCGGCCCCGCGGTGTCGGCCACCGTCTGGCTCTGTCCGAGGCGCGCGTTGGCCATGACGAGGGATTCGCGGGGCACGATCCGCGGGACGAGCGGCTGCGTGGCCGAGTCGGCGAACAGGATCAGCACGCCGAGCACGAGAGCGACGATCGCGACCGACCAGAAATGCAGCGTGTCGGTGAACATCAGGACCGGAATCGCGGCAAGAGCGATCGCCCGCCCGATGCTGGTGACGACGAGCGTGCGCTGCCGGCGCCAGCGGTCCATGAGCGCACCGACGATCAGCCCGAGGAACAGGTAGGGCAGCACGCCGAGCGCGCTCAGGATGCTGATCTGTACGGGCGTCGCGTGCAGCACCGAAACGACCAGAACGTTGAGCGCGACACCGGAAACGGCGCCCCCGAGCGCGCGGATGCTGCTCGCGGTCCAGAGGTAGCCGAACGCCGGCTGGCGGAGCACCTCGCGCGGGCGGGCTGCGACGCCGGCCGCCGACTCCGCGCCCTCGTCCACCCGACCAGCCTAGTTGGCGCGGTTCGCGCGGTCGACGGCGCAGGCCGGCCACCGCTCGCGTGCTGGCGAGACCGCGCACCCACCGGCCGGGCGAGCCGGGCCGCCCGGCGCTCGGGTGTCGACTCGGCAGGCGTCCGATGTCGGTGGGGGATGCGAAGCTGTGCCGCACCATCGTGCACGGTGATCTTTTGGAGGGCCGATGTCTTTTGGAGGGTCGATGTCTGTTGGCGGGCCGATGTCTGCTGGACGCTCAGGGGCCGACCCGTCGGGTGGGTTCGATTCCGCTTGGTGCGCCACCGACCTCGGTGCGTACCGGCCCTGCCGCTACACCTACCAGCACTATCCCTACGACAGTCTGCCGCCGCTGAACTCGGCCGAGTTCACGGGCACGTTCCGATGGCTCGGCGGTCTGCGCGAGCCCGTCGCCAAGCGGGTCAGGGCGCTCGACCGGACGGCGGCGAAGCTCGCGGCGGACGGCCTGGAGTTGCCGGCCGACTTCGTCGCCTTCCAGACCGACTCGGCCCTGTACCTGTCGCTCGACGAGGTCTCGGTGACCGGCTGCTGGACCGACATCTCGGCGCCGCTGCCCAGCCCGGTCGAGCCCGGCGCCTTCCTGCTGCGGTTCCTGCGGGACCAGCAGGACTGCGTCATCTGGTACCTCTACCTGCGGCCCTCGGGTGAGACGTTCGTGGTGTACTCCGGTCTGGACTACGAGTACGAGTACCAGCAGTGGCGCGACGGTGCGGAGACGGCGATCGAGCTCGACGATCCGGAGAAGCAGCGGAGCGCGATCACCTGGTGCGCGCCGTCGTTCGAGGAGTTCGCCTACCGGTTCTGGGTCGAGAACCGCCTCTGGCGAGCCCTGCACGACGACGACCTGGCCGGACTCGAACCCTGGGTGCGTGACTACCTGAGCCACTACCTCCCGACGCCGGCGTAGGGCCGACACGCGCCGGACCCGCTGTCCGGAAGGCACGGTGTCCCTTTCGACACCGCTGCGCGTTATCGACTCGATCGCCGGCGATGGTGTCGCCTGGACCGCCGAACTGGCCGCGGGCGGGCACGCCGCGGCCCGTGCCGTGCTTGCCTGGGACGAGCCGCGGTCGAGGGCGGCCCCGGTACACCGGGAGGGTGAGATGGCCACGTTGTTGTCGGTCAACGTCGGAATGCCGCGCGACGTGACCTGGCAGGGTCGCACCGTGCACACCGGGATCGTGAAGAACCCGGTGGACGGGCCGCGGCTGGTCCGGCGGCTCAACGTCGACGGCGACGGGCAGGGCGATCTCGCCGGGCACGGTGGCGAGATCCGCGCCGTCCTGGTCTACCAGCGCGAGTCGTACCAGCACTGGCGCCGGGAACTGGGCCGCGACGACCTCGGCTACGGCCGGTTCGGGGAGAACTTCACCGTCGACGGGCTTCCCGACGACCAGGTGCACATCGGCGACCGGTACCGGATCGGCGGGGCCGAGTTCGAGGTCACCCAGCCTCGGGTCACCTGCTTCCGGGTCGGCATGCGGCTGGGCGTACCGGAGATGCCGTCGCTACTGGTGTCCCATCACCGGCCCGGCTTCTACCTGCGGGTGCTCACCGAGGGGTACGTGCGGGCCGGAGACGAGATCGTGCGCACCCACGTCGGCGAGCACGAGATGACCGTCGCCGCCATCGATGCACTGCTCTACCTGCCGGACCGGGACGAGGAGGCGTTGCGCCGGGCGGTCGAGATTCCGGCGCTGAGCCCCGGCTGGCGGCAGTCGTTCCGCGACCTGATCGATGCGCCGGGCGCCGCGCCACCGGTCGGCGTGGAACCCGCCGGTTGGCCCGGATTCCGGCCGATGCGCATCACCCGGATCGTGCCCGAGAGCGCCAGCATCACCTCGCTTCACCTGGGTGCCCTCGACGACGCCGGTCCGCTGCCCCGGCCGCGCCCCGGTCAGTACCTGACGGTGCGGGTGCCGGGCGTGAGCGATCCGGCGCCGGTGCGCAGCTACTCGCTGTCGGCGGCGCCGTCCTCGCGCGACTACCGGATCAGCGTCAAGCGCGAGCCGCACGGCGCCGTCAGCGGGTACCTGCACGGCCGGCTGCGGGTGGGTGACACTCTCGACGTGGCCGCGCCGCGCGGTGAGTTCGTCCTCGACGCGAGCCCCGGTGGTGGGGCGGTGCTGCTGCTGTCCGCCGGTGTCGGCGTCACCCCGGTGCTGGCGATGCTGCACGCGCTTACCGCGGCCCGCGACGAGCGGGAGATCTGGTGGCTGCACACCGCGCGGTCGGCCGCCGACCACGCGTTCGCGGCCGAGGCGCACCGGCTGCTCGCCGCACTGCCGCACGGTCACGAGCGGATCTACTACACCGCACCGGATCCGTCCGCCGCACCGGTGGTACCGGTGATGCCGGGCCGGATCGACCGGTCCGCGCTGGCCGCCCTCGACCTGCCCGCCGGTACCGCCGTCTACCTGTGCGGGCCGGAGGGGTTCATGGCCGCCATGCGCACGGCGCTGGCCGACCTGGGCGTCGCCGACGCCGACATCCACGCCGAGCTGTTCGGCGCGCTGGCGCCGATCAATCCCGGGGTCGTCGGCGCCGCCACCGTGCCGCCGCATCCGCCGGCCGGCGCGCCCGGTACCGCGCCGCAGGTCACCTTCGCCCGCAGTGGGCTGAGCGTGCCGTGGCGAGACGACTTCCGTACCGTGCTGGAGTTCGCCGAGGCGTGCGACGTGCCGACCCGGTGGTCGTGCCGGACCGGGGTGTGTCACACCTGTCAGACCACGGTGCTGTCCGGCGCGGTGCGCTACCGGCCCGATCCGCTGGAGCCGCCGGACGCGGGCACCGCGTTGCTGTGCTGCTCGACCCCGGACAGCGATCTGGTGCTCGATCTGTGATCCGGTGGGCCGGGGCGGCCGCCGCCCCGGCCGATGCGATCCGACGTGCCAATTCCCACAGTTTCCCGGATTCGGTAAGTGCTGCCGTGCCGGTGGCCACCAACGAACGACGTACCGGAAACCGTGTGAGGAGACAACGTGAAGGTCAGAAAGTCCCTGGTGGCGGGGGCGGCGGTCGCTGCCGCGGCGGTGAGCCTGGGTACCGCGGGCGCCGCGCAGGCACATCCGCAGCATCGCAGCGACGCCGACGCGGCGGTGTTCGTACAGACCGACAACCCGGACGGGAACAGCGTCGTCGCGTACCACCGGTCCGCCGACGGCACCCTGCAGCACGCGCACACGTACGCCACCGGCGGGCGCGGCGGCGTGCTGGCGGGATCCCAGGTCGACCACCTTGCCTCGCAGGGCGCGCTGGCCAGGTCGGGCAGCACGCTGTTCGCGGTCAACGCGGGCAGCAACACCCTCAGCGTCTTCGGCGTGCGTGGCGACCAGCTGCGGCGTACCCAGGTGGTCGGCACCGGCGGCTCCTTCCCGGTCAGCGTGGCGGTGCACGGCTCGATGGTGTACGTGCTGAACGCGCGGGACGGCGGCTCGATCCAGGGCTTCCTGCGGCTCGGTGACCACCTGGTACGGGTACCGGGCTGGCACCGCGGGCTCGGCCTCGACCCCGACCAGACCCCGGAGTTCACCAGCACACCGGGACAGGTGGCGTTCACGCCGGACGGTACCAAACTGGTCGTGACGACCAAGGCCAACGGCAACGCGATCAAGGTGTTCCCGGTTTCCCTGCTCGGGTTGGGCCGGGCGGTGACGACCTCCGACGCGGGCAACGTCCCGTTCGCCGTGACGTTCGACTCCGCCGGCCGGCTGTTGGTGGCCGAGGCGGGTCCGAACGCGATCGCCACGTTCACCGTTGGGCACAACGGTTCCCTGCACCTGAGTTCCCGTACCGCGACCGGCCAGCAGGCGACCTGCTGGATCGCCCGGTCGGGCAGCTCGGTCTACGCGTCGAACGCGGGCAGCGCGACCGTGTCGCAGTTCCGTTCCGAGCAGGGCGTGCTCACCTCGGCCGGGACCGTGGGTACCGACCCGGGCACCGTCGATGCCAGTGCCAGTTCCGACGGCCGGTTCGTCTACGTCCAGACCGGGAAGACCGGCACGGTGGACGAGTTCCGGGTCGGCAGTACCGGCACGCTGACCTCGATCGGATCGGTGACCGTGCCCGGCGCGGCCGGCGGCGAGGGCATCGTCGCCTCCTGACCGCGGTACCGGCATCGGTCGGTGGGGCCGTGCGCATCGCCGGCCGGCCCCACCGACCGACCGCACCCGGCGGCCGCGCGCCGCGTACTCCCGTGTGCCGGACGGGGATTCGGCGGCGCCGGTAAGAACCGGCCCGGCGCCGACACCCACCTTCATGGACACTTCTGAGCTGGATCTGACCGGCCGGCTGGCGGTCGTCACCGGCGCCGGCCGGGGGATCGGGCGCGCGGTCGCGGTGGAGTTGGCCCGCGCCGGCGCCCGATTGGCGCTGGTGGCGCGAAGCGCGGACCAACTGGCCGAGGTCCGCGACGAGCTGGCCGCGGCCGGAGCGGTCGCCGAGGCCTACTCGGCGGACCTGGCCGACATCGCGACGGTGGCCGAGCTGGGGGCCCGCATCGAGCGCGACCTCGGACCGGCGGGCGTGTTGATCAACAATGCGGGTGTGGTCGGACCGATCGGCCCGACCGATCGCCTGTCCGTGGCCGATGTCGAGCAGTCGTTCCGGGTGAATGCGATCGCGCCGATGCTGTTGACGGCCGCGTTCCTCGAATCGATGCGGAAAGCGGGCTGGGGCCGGATCGTGAACGTGTCCACCGGTGTGGTCGCACATCCGACCGCGTTGGCGCGCGGCAACACCTACGTGGCGGCCAAGAGCGCGTTGGAGGCCCACAGCCTCAACCTGGCGGCCGAACTCGCCGGCACCGGAGTCACGGTCAGCGTGTACCGGCCCGGCCGGGTGGACACCGCCATGCAGGGTTGGATCCGGGATCAGGATCCGGACACGGTCGGTGGCGGCCTGGTCGAGCGGTTCGCCGAGTGGCACCGGTCGGGCGAGCTGATCACGCCGGCCCACTCGGCGCGGGCGCTCGTCTCTCGACTCGGCGATACCGAGACCGGCCGGATCCTCGACGTCGCGGACGCCGCCTGAGCCGGGGAATTCCACCGGCCGGGGCGGCGTTGCGGGGAGCGGAGGGGGTGTCGAACGTGAAGGTACGCAACTCGGTTCGGGCGCTCAAGGCGAAGGACGGTTCCTACCTGGTACGTCGGCGTGGCCGCATCTTCGTGATGAACAAGCGCAACCACCGGGTGAAGGCCCGGCAGGGCTGACCGAACATGGTCGAGGGGCCGTCCGGCTACTGCTGGGCGGCCCTCGACGTGTCTGCGTCCGGCGAGGTGGGGAGGCCGCGCCGGCGCGGTCAGGACACGGCGACCCGGTCAGGCGAGGGCGAGCAGTCCGGCCAGGTCGTCGGCGCACGGGTGACAGTCGCGCAGATGGATCGCCACGCCGGGGAAGCGCACGGCGGGGTCGAGGCCGGCGAGGATCTCCTCGGCGTACAGGTCGAGCACCTCGCGGGTCGGGCCGCAGCCGGCGTCGCCGTCGTGCGTCGTCAGGAAGGCCAGTAGCGCCTGACGCCCGTCGGGTGTCGGATCGGGCTGCGTCATCGCGCACCATCCTCACTGAGATGGCCGTTCGCGACCAGGTAGGCCCGGATCTTTCGCCGTGCGTCGAAGACCGCCTTGTAGACGGCGTTGCGGTTCGAGCCGATCTCGTGCACGTAGGCGTCCAGCGGCATGCCGTCGACCACGATCGCCACGAACGCGTCGCGTTGCCGGCTGGTCAGTTCCTTCGCCACGGCGGCACGCACCGCGGCCAGCAGGTCGGCCGACTGGGCGGCCTGCTCCGGGGAGAAGCCGAACCGGTCCGGCAGCCGTTCCCACTGCTCGGTCTCCAGTGGCTGCGCGGCGCGGGCCCAGAAGTGCCGGGAGATCTTGGCCCCGACCTCGAACACGACGAACTTGTACACCCAGGTGGTGAAGCGGCTCTCGCCGCGGAACTCGGGCAGCTTGCGCAGGATCGACACGAGCGCGTCGTCAGCCGCCTGATGGGCGATGTCGTCCAACTCCGGCCCGGCCACCCGTAGCAGCCCGGCCCGGCGGCCGGCCTCGGCCCGTGCCGCGCGCAACAGCAGAGCGTGCAGCCGAACCTGGGCAGCGGTGCGCGACGCGCCCTGCAACTCGATGAGCCAGGTTCGGGTCTGCTCGTCCACCGCAGGTCGGGACGGCCTCGACGCCGCTGGGGATACCACGCACCGAATATAGGCACGGCCGGTCGGCCCGCGGCCATGGTCGGTGGCAGCCGTTGCCGGTCGGTAAGAGCTCCGCACCCCGCCGGGTGCCCACGGCCGGTCCGACCACCCGCGGGCTACCGGTCGGTAGGTGTTGCCGGTGGAAAAACGCCGCCCGGCGGTAAGACCGGCCCCGGCGGCGCCACTCACCACTGTGGCCAGCGTCGGCCGGCAGGGGAGGACAGGCTCCTGCGCAACGGTCCGGCGTTGGCCACAGCCATGTTCCCGGCCGCTACGTTGCGAAGGATCCCGATGGCCCTGCTGAACCCTGGTGACAAGTTCCCCGAGCTGACCGTGCAGCTGCCGGACGGCCGCAGCCTGACGCTGCCCGACGAGACCGTGGGCCACTACGGTGTGGTGCTGATCTACCGCGGCTCGTGGTGCCCCTACTGCAACGCCCAGCTCGCGTCGTTCCAGCGCGCGAAGGAGAAGCTGGCGGCCGTCGACACCCGGGTGGTCGCGCTGTCGGTGGACGACGAGGCGACGACCGCCGAACTGGTCGCCAAGCACCGTCTGGAGTTCCCGGTCGGGTACGGTGCCGACGCCGCCGAGGTGGCCGCGGTCACCGGGGCGTTCGTCAACCCCGACCCGGTCTACCTGCAGTCGACCGGGTTCGTCCTGGACCGCGACGGCAAGGTCGTGGTGTCGGTGTACTCCAGCGGTGCGATCGGCCGGCTGGTGCCGGCCGACGTGATCGGGCTCGTCGAGTACCTGGCCGCCCATGCCTGAGGGCACCGGCGGTGCGGGACCGGCATGAAGCGGCTTCGGCACCGACGAGTGCAGGCGTAGCTTGTGAGCACGACATGTTTCGCGGCATCGACCCGACCGGCGGCCGCACGCCGGTGCGGAGGGGTCACGTGCTGATTGACCGACGTACAGAGGCCGAAACGCTCGACCGCCTGCTCACCGATGTGCGGGCGGGGGAGAGCAGGGCCCTGATGCTGCGCGGTGAGTCCGGCATCGGCAAGACCGAACTGCTCGGTTACCTGCGGGACAGGTCCGGTGGCTGTGAGATCGTGTCGGCCGCTGGTGTCGAGGCCGAGGCCGGGTTCGCGTTCGCCGGTCTACACCAGGTGTGTGCGCCGATGCTGAGCGGCCTGCGCCGGATTCCCGAGCCGCAGCGGGCGGCGCTCAACACGGCGTTCGGGTTGGACATCGGCCACCCGCCGGACCCGTTCATGGTGGGCATGGCGGCGCTGAGCCTGTTCGCCGAGACCGCCCGGGAACGGCCACTGCTGTGCCTGATCGACGACGCGCAGTGGCTGGACCGGGCGTCGGCGCAGGTACTGGGGTTCGCCGCGCGGCGGCTGCAGGCCGAATCGGTGGCTCTGGTGTTCGCGGTTCGGGACGACGGTGGCCGTACCGCGGCGCCGGAGCTGGCCGGCCTGCCCGAGCTGCTGGTAACCGGGCTGCCGGAGGTGGAGGCGCGGGCGCTGCTGGCGTTGGCGCACCCCGGCCCGGCCGACCCGGGTGTGCTGAACCGGATCATCGCGGAGAGCCAGGGCAACCCGTTGGCCCTGCTGGAGCTGCCCCGCGGATTCACTCCGGCGGAGTTGGCCGGCGGGTTCGGGTTGCTGGCATCGGTGCCGCTGCCGCGGCGGATCGAAGAGAGTTTCCGGCGTCAGATCGCGACCCTGACACCGACGGCGCGGCAGATCCTGTTGACCGCCGCGGCCGAACCGGTGGGCGACCCGGTCCTGGTGTGGCGCGCGCTGGGCCGGTTGGGTGTGGATGTGGACATCGATCCCGCGGCCCGGGCGGCGACCGAAGAGTTCGTGACGTTCGGTGCCCGGGTGACGTTCCGGCATCCGCTGTTGCGCTCGGCGGTGTACCGGGCCGCGGGCCCGGAGGATCGTCGCCGGGTTCAGCGGGCGCTGGCGGAGGTCACCGACGCGAGCACCGATCCGGATCGGCGGGCCTGGCATCGTGCCCAGGCCACGGTCGGCGAGGACGAGGAGGTCGCCGCGGAACTGGTGCGCTGCGCGGCGCGGGCGCAGGCCCGCGGCGGCCCGGCGGCCGCGGCGGCGTTCCTGGAACGCGCGTCGGACCTGACCCCGAACCCGCCCCGGCGCGCGCAGCGGCTGCTCGCCGCTGCCGAGGCGCAGTATCAGACCGGGATGCCGGAGCCGTCGGTGCGGCTGCTCGCCCGGGCCGAGGCCGGCCCGCTGGACGAGGTGGAACGTGCGCACGCGAACCTGCTGCGGGCCAGGATCGCGTTCACCGTCGATCGCGGCGTGGCCGCGCCGGGGCTGCTGTTGCAGGCCGCGATTCGGTTGCAGGCGCTGGATCCGGGGTTGGCGCGGGAGACCTACCTGGAGGCGATGCAGGCGGGCTGGTTCGTCGGCGGCGACGGGCGGGGGCCGACGCTGCGCGAGCTTGCGGCAGAGGCACTGGAGGCCCGGGCGACACAGGATCCGGCCGACGTGTGCGACCTGTTGCTGACCGGTCTCGCGGTGCGCTACCGGGACGGTTTCGGGGCCGGTACTCCACTGCTGCGGGAGGCGTTGTCGCAGCTGACGGCCGGGCCGGTCGACCAGGCGGGACTGCGCTGGCTGTGGTTCGCCGGTACCTGCGCGATGGACGGGTGGCAGCACGCGGCGGCCGATACGATCACCGAGGCTTTCGTGGCACGGGCGCGGCGGTCGGGCACCTTGACCGCGCTGCCGTTGGCGTTGGCGCAGCGCATGGTGGTGCAGGTGTTCGCCGGTGACCTGGCTGCCGCGGACGGGCTGGTGCACGAGTTCGACGCGGTGCGCGCCAGCACCGGCCTGGACGAGCCGTCGTACGCCAGCCAACTGGTCGCCGCCTGGCGCGGTGCGGAGGACACCACCGCGGAGCTGGTGGCGGCCACCACCAAGGAGGCGCTGCAGCGCGGTGAGGGGCTCGGTGTTGCGGCCGGCGGGTGGGCGCTGGCGGTGCTCTACAACAGCCTCGGCCGCTACGACGAGGCGCTGGCGGCGGTACTGCCGGCGGCCGAGTCGGACGCCGATCTGGGCCTGGTGACCTGGTGCTCGCTGGTCGAGCTGATCACCGCGGCAGCCCGGCTGGGCCATGTCGAGATCGCCGGCGACGCGCTGGCGCGGTTACGGACGATGACGCGGGCGGCGGGTACCGACTGGGCGCTCGGGTTGGAGGCACGCTGCCAGGCGCTGCTGGACCCCGACGCCGAGCCGCACTTCCGCGAAGCGCTGGACCGGTTGGCGCGTACCCCGATCCGCAGCGAGCTGGCTCGTACCCGGCTGCACTACGGGGAGTGGCTGCGCCGGCAGAACCGGCGCAGTGACGCGCGCCGGCAGCTGCGCAGCGCGTACGAGATGTTCGGGGAGATGGGCATGGCGCTCTTCGCGGCACGGGCGGCCCGGGAACTCGGCAGCACCGGCGAAACGGTACGCAGACGCAGTGACGGGAACGTCGCGGACCTGACGCCGCAGGAGGTGCAGATCGTCCGCCTGGTCCGCACCGGACTGTCCAATGTGGAGATCGCGACTCGGTTGTTCATCAGCCCGCGCACGGTCGAGTGGCACCTGAGCAAGACGTTCGCGAAGCTCGGCGTCACCTCCCGCCGGCAGCTGCGCCGCTGACCGCGCAAGCCGGGTGTAGCGGGCAGACCCGGGCACCGGCCGGTGCCCGGCACGGGCGCGAGCCGGCGGCGGTGGCCACACGCTGTGGGGGTGCGCCGGGCCACGGCGTCACGGTCGACCAGCAGGGGTGAGAGCCATGTCAGCCGTCCACCATCGGTACGCGACCATCGACGGGCACCGATTGTTCTACCGGGAGGCCGGCGACGCGACGGCGCCGACGATCGTGCTGTTGCACGGGTTCCCGACCAGTTCGTTCATGTTCCGCAACCTGATCCCTGCGCTGGCCGACCGGTACCACGTGATCGCGCCGGACCATCTCGGGTTCGGTCTGTCGGACGCACCGCCGGCCGACGACTTCGACTACACCTTCGATGCGTTGACCGACCTGACGATCGGACTGCTGACGCAGCTGGGGGTGCTGCGCTGTGCCCTCTACGTGCACGACTACGGTGCGCCGATCGGGTGGCGCATCGCGCTGCGGCACCCGGATGCGATCACCGCCATCGTCAGCCAGAACGGCAACGGTTACGACGCCGGCTTCGTCGAGGAATTCTGGCGCACGGTGTGGAACTACCAGCGGGACCGCACACCCGACACCGAGGCCGCGATCCGGCAGGCCCTGACGCTGGATGTCACCCGCTGGCAGTACCTGACCGGGGTACCGGACGAGAGCCTGGTCAGCCCGGACACCTGGCACCACGACTTCGCGTTGCTCAGCCGGCCAGGAAACGACGAGATCCAGCTGGCACTGTTTCGCGACTACGCGACCAACGCCCCGATGTACCCGCGGCTCCACGACTACCTGCGTACCAGTGCGGTGCCGGTGTTGGCGGTGTGGGGCCGCGGCGACCAGATCTTCGGCCCGGCCGGAGCGGAAGCGTTCGCGGACGACGCGGTCGAGCCGGAGATCCGGCTGCTGGAGGGCGGCCACTTCCTGCTGGAGAGCGCCGGCGACGAGGTGGCGGCGCTGATCCGCGACTTCCTGTCCCGCCGCCTGCCGCAGGCGGCAGCGGCCTGAGCGCACGGTCGGCGCGCCGCCGCGCCGACCCGTGGGAGGAGAGAGCGATGACACGATCGATCGCGTGGGACCGGGTGTCGCCCGCCGACGTCGAACGGGCGATGCGGGAGTACGACAAGCTCGGTCCCGAACGGTTCTTCGCCGCGCACGGCTTCGCCCCGACCACCACGTACACGCTGGTGCGGGGCGGCCGGTCGTACCCGCCGAAGGCGATGCTCGGGGTCGCCTACGAGTTCGCGACCGGGGAGCGGCTCGCCTCGGGTGACTTCGAGGGCGGCAAGGCCGGTGCGGTCACGGTGCTCGGCCGGCTCGGCTTCACCGTCGAGCACGTCTGATCCGAGCGCACCGTCGAGCACGGCTGATCCGCCCGGATGCTGACATCCGGGCGGATCAGGGTTGCCGGCCAGGAGCGGTCAGGCGCGGTCGCCGTCGGGGACGATGTGCACCGCGGCTTCCTCGGCGGAGGCGGCGCGGCCGTCGATCCCGACATCGCGGGCGACGAAGTCCTCGCCGGGATCCGAGTCGTCCAGGTCGACGAACACGAGCCGGCCCGACCGCTCGGCGCCCACCTGGTCGTCGATCGGTTCACCGTCGGTGTCGGTACTGTCGCCGATCCCGTCGCCGTCGCCCAGCGCGGAGACGTCCGGTACCTCGCGGGAAAGCCGGCGCGACAGCGACTCGTGGCCGCCGATCTCGCGGTCGGTGATTCCCCAGGCCGGCCGGTCCGGCGGCGAGTAGCCCTCGTCGGGATCGACGCCGACCTCCTCGTCGTCCAGGCTCTCCTCGGCCGCCAGCAGACTCTCGTCCCACGAACCGTCATCCGAACCGCTCACCGGTCAGGTCCTTTCTCGTTACGGGGCAACACGAACGGGTCAGCCGCGGTACGCCTCCAGCAGCCGCAGCCAGACCTCGCTGATGGTGGGGAAGCACGGTACCGCGTGCCACAGCCGGCCGATCGGGACCTGGCCGGCGACCGCGATCGTGGCCGAGTGCAGCAGCTCCGCGACGCCCGGGCCGACGAACGTGGCCCCCAGCAGCGTCTCGGTGTCCAGGTCGACCACCATCCGGGCCCGCCCCTGGTACCCGTCGGCGTACAGCAACGCGCCGACCACCTGTTGACCGAGGTCGACGTCGACGGCCCGCACCCGGTGTCCGGCGCGCTGCGCCTGCGCTGCGGACAGACCCACCGCGCCGACCTCCGGGTCGGTGAACACGGCCTGCGGTACCGCGGCGGTGTCGGCGGTCGCCGCGTGCGCGCCCCACGGTGCGTCGTCCAGCGACCGGCCGGCGGCCTGGGCGGCGATCGCGGCGCCGGCGATGCGCGACTGGTACTTGCCCTGGTGGGTCAGCAGCGCGCGGTGGTTCAGGTCGCCCACCGCGTACAGCCAGCCGCCGGCGACGCCGCGCACCCGGCAGCTGTCGTCGACGTCCGGCCACGACCCGGCGGTCAGGCCGACCGTGTGCAGTCCGATGTCGCCGGTGTTGGGTTTGCGGCCGGTGGCCAGCAGCACCTCGTCGGCCTCGAACTCGCTGCCGTCGTCGAGCACCAACCGGACCGGCCCCGTACCGCCGGGCCGGCTCAGTTCGGTGACCGTGACGCCCAGCCGCACCTCGACGCCGGACTCCTTGAAGCCCTGCCCGACCAGTTCGCCCACGAACGGTTCCATCCGGGGCAGCAGCCCGGACTCGCGTACCACGAGGGTGACCGTGGAGCCCAGCCCGTTCCAGGCGGTGGCCATCTCGACGCCGACGGGGCCGCCGCCGACCACCGCGAGCCGGCCCGGCACGGTACTGCTGTCGGTGCCCTGCCGGTTGGTCCACGGCCGCGCCTCGGCGATGCCGGGCAGGTCGGGCAGCGCGGGGGAGCTGCCGGTCGCGAGCACCACCGCGTGCCGGGCGGACAGCCGCACGATCCGGTCGTCGGGGGTGGCCACCGAGACCCGGCGCGGCCCGTCGAGACGGCCGTGCCCGCGCACCAGCACGGCGCCCTGGCCGCTGGTGACCCAGTCGGCCTGCCCGCTGTCGTCCCAGTCGGTGACGTACCGGTCCCGGCGGCCGAAGACACCGGCCGGGGCGACCTGGCCGGTGACCGCCTCCCGGGCGCCGTCGACCCGCTGCGCGTCGGACACCGCGAGCACCGGGCGCAGCAGCGCCTTGCTCGGTACGCACCCCCAGTAGGAGCATTCGCCGCCGACCAGCTCGCGCTCCACCACCGCCACGCTCAGTCCGGCCGCCCGGGCCCGCTCGGTCAGTACCTGCCCGACCGGGCCGGCGCCCAGCACGATCACGTCGTAGGTGTCCTGCGCCGGGCCGTTCTTCGTGTCTGTCGTTGCCGTCTCGGTCATGTCCGTTCCTCTTCCCCGCCTGCGCGATGGTCAGAGTCGTACTGTCGTCCGATCGCCGCCGGACCGAACCCGTGGTGACCACCGGTTCCGCCCCAGGGATCGCCCGGCCGGCCCGGTGGCGGCCGGTCAGCCGGCCCAGCGGTCGGACAGGAACGCGAGGGCAAGATCGTGGACAGCGGTGTGACGAGGCGGAGGTAGCCGGTTCCGATCCGTGGCAGGCGCAGGCCACCGCCGCGGCAAGTCGGCGTCGGTGCCGTCGCCGGCCGTGCTGGGTGAGGTGCTCCAGCCGCGGGCGAACACCTCTGCGCCTCCGGCAGGTCATCGCGCATCACGTAGCGGCCCGAGCGGCGCCGGGCCGTCGAGCCCGCCGGGCCGGCCGGTGGGTTGCAGGTCGGCGTCAGCCGGCGGGTTGCAGGTCGGCGAAGCCGAGGGCATCGACGCAGGTGACGCCGCGCACCTCGGCCAGCACCAGCAGTACCGCATCGCAGCCCGGGCACCGCGCGACGGTGCCCGGCCCGGCCAGGTACACCGCGAGGGCGCCGAGCCGGTTGCTGTCCCCGCAGTGCCCGCACACGCCGGTGGCGGTGGTCATCTCCCTACCGAACACCTCCTGCAGGGCGCCGGCGATCGCGTTGCCGTCCAGTCGGTCGGTCATGAGGTCCCCCCGAAGCGTTCGGTGCGGATCCGGCCGGGGTCGTGACCCAGCCCGACCAGCGCGTTCGCCGTCGCTTCCACGAACCCGGTCGGTCCGCAGACGTACACCGCCGGATGCTCCTCCGGCGGCCAGCTCACCTGGCGCAGCAGCGCGGTGTCGACCCGGCCGGTGTAGCCGTGCCAGCCGGCGGGCTGCGCGCGGGTCAGCGTGATGCTCACGTCGATGCCGTCCCGGGCGGCGAGGCGCAGCAGCTCTTCGCGGTAGATGACCTGGTCGAAGGTGCGCGCGGAGTACAGCAGCCGGATCGGTGCGGCGCTCATCGCGGCGCCGTGCTCGCGCAGCATGGCGCGAAACGGCACGATGCCGGACCCGCCGGCGACCAGCAGCGCCGGCACGGCGTCGGTGGGCCGCCAGACGAAGTACCCGCCGACCGGGCCGCGCAGCTCGATCCGGTCACCGGCCCGCAGCTCGTCGACCAGGTACGGGGAGACCTCCCCGTCGTCGAGCCGTTCCACCGTCAGCACCAGTTGTTCGTCGCTGGGTGCCGAGGCGATCGAGTAGCTGCGCTGCGCCTGGTACCCGTCGTCGGCGGTCAGCCGCACGTCGACGTGCTGGCCGGCCAGGTGGCCGGGCCAGTCGGGTGCGTCGAGGACGATGCTGTGCGTCTGGTCGGTCTCGGCGGTCACCTCCAGTACCGTCGCGAACCGCCAGCTCAGTCGCCCGAGTACCGCTGTTCTTTCCATGGGTCTCCGTAGTTGTGGTAACCGTAGTTCTCCCAGAACCCGGGCTGGTCGTCGTCGCGCAGCTCGATGCCGCGGACCCACTTGGCGCTCTTCCAGAAGTACAGGTGCGGCACGAGCAGCCGGGCCGGCCCGCCGTGCTCGGGCGTGAGCGGCTCACCCTCGTACTCGTAGGCGATCATCGCCTGGCCACCGGTCAGGTCGGCCAGCGGCAGGTTCGTGGTGTACCCGCCGTCGGAGAACGCCAGCGCGTAGTCGGCGCTGGTGTCGATGTCGGCCAGCAACGTGTCGAGCGAGACTCCGCGCCACTGCGTGTCGAGCTTCGACCACTTCGTCACGCAGTGGATGTCGGTGGTGATGGTCGTGGCCGGCAGTGCCCGCAGTTCGTAGAAGCTCCAGACGACCGGTTCGTCGACCGCGCCTCGGATGGTGAAGGTCCAGTCCGCCGCGAGCCGGCGTGGCGTCGGCCCGGCCGACAGCACCGGGAAGTCACGCGTCACGTACTGGCCCGGCGGTACCCGGGCCG
Source organism: Actinocatenispora sera (assembly GCF_018324685.1). Lineage (NCBI taxonomy): Bacteria > Bacillati > Actinomycetota > Actinomycetes > Micromonosporales > Micromonosporaceae > Actinocatenispora > Actinocatenispora sera. The sequence continues at coordinate 2,726,187 of NZ_AP023354.1, forward strand.
GGTCGACCTCGGCCCTTCTCCGGCCGTGAAACCCACGGGTGACCATGCTCCACACCCCTCACCTCGACGACGCCCGAGCGGTCGGTACCAGTGTGTCCCAGCACGGCGCCGCGGGGACCCGTGTTTCCCCCGGGTCCACGCCCGGGTGCGCGGTCAGTACACCTCGCGGAAGTTGCCGACCAGCTGGATCGAGTTGCCATCGGGGTCGGGCAGCGGGCAGAGCCGGACGCCCTTGTTGGCCTCGATGATCTCGCCCGGGTCCAGGCCCAGCTCGCGCAGCTCGCGGACGCCCTCGTCGAGGTCGGACACGGCGAGGTTGAGCAGGTCGTACCCGGCGCGCCGGGCGTCCTCGGTGACCTGCACCCAGCCGCCCGGGACGACCTGCCACTCGATCAGGTTCGGCATCGGGTCGTTGTCCGGTTCGCGGCCGAACAGCCTGGAGTACCAGGCCCGGGCGGTGCCGATGTCGCGCACCGCGACGACGGCCAGTACGTGCTCCACGTGCGCCATGATCAGTTCTCCTTCGTCTCGTCGGCGGCGAGCTCCGCGGCCAGGGTGTCGAGTTGCTGCGCGGTGCCCTGCTCGCGCCACTGCGGCTGCTCCTGGCCGGGCAGGTACATGCCGTGCTCGGTCAGGACCACCCGGGTGCCGGCGCCGTCGGGGTGGAACTCGACGCTGGTGACCGACACCGTGGACAGCTGGTCGCCGGTGTGCATGGTCGAGGTGGTGAGAATGCGTTCGTCGGGGGCGATGTCGGCGTAGCGGGCCGTGTAGGTCAGCGGGCGCCCCTCGCCGTCGTGGCCCTGGACGGTCTCCAGACCGCCGACCGTGAAGTCCTGGGAGTGTTCGGCGCCCTGGGCCATCCAGCGCTTCCGGGCTGCCGGCGTCGCCCAGGCGGCGAACACCCGCGCGACGGGCGCCGGGAAGTGCCGTTCGAGGGTGAACGTCGAGTGCGTCACGTCCATGATCATCATTCCTTCAGGTACTCGTCGAGTCGGTCGAGTTGCCGTTCCCCGTGGGTGCGTTGGTCGCCGAGCCACCGTTCGGCGGTGCGCAGTGCGGTCGGTTCGAGCCGGCAGCTGCGCACCCGGCCGGCCTTCTCGGTCACGATCACGCCCGCCCGCTCCAGCACCTGCAGGTGCTGCATCACCGCGGGCAACGACATCGCCAGCGGCTCGGCCAGCGCCGTGACCGTCGCCGGGCCCCGTACCAGCCGTTCGACGATGGCGCGGCGGGTCGGGTCGGCGAGGGCCTGGAAGACGCGGCCGATCGGATCGGCACCGAATTGGTTAGGCACATGCTTAACTATTGCGGCCGGCCGGCAGAAAGTCAAGTAGTCGCTTAACTGTTTACCGCCGAGCCGGTCGCTGGCGGTCGGTTGGCAGGATGGCCGGCATGGTGACCGAGCAGCACGTCGTACGGCAGGTACGGCGAGGCGAGGTGGACGCCGCGGCGGCCACCCTGGCCCGGGCGTTCGACGAGGACCCGGTGATGCGGTGGATGTTCGGCGACGCGGCGACGCTGCGGGCCGGCCTGCCGCGGATGTTCGGCACCATGATCCGCCGGTTCCACCTGCACCACCACGCCACCGAGCTGGTCGCCGGCGCCGGCGGGCCGCTCGGCGTGGCGACCTGGGATCCGCCCGGCCGGTGGCGCACGCCGTGGTGGCGGACGGTCTGGGCGGTGCCGTCGCTGCTGCGCGCCATGCAGGGTCGGGTCGAGGCCGGGCAGGCGGTGATCAGCGCGATCGACGCCGTGCACCCCGACGAACCGCACTGGTACCTGGCGTACCTGGGCACCGAGCCGACCGCGCAGCGGGAGGGCATCGGCGGCCGGCTGCTGCGCTCCCGGCTCGCGGTGTGCGACGCCGAGGCGATGCCGGCGTACCTGGAGTCGAGCAACGAGGCGAACGTGCCCTACTACCGCTCGTTCGGGTTCGAGGTCACCCGCGAGATCGTGGTGCCCGACGGCGGCCCGACCCGGTGGGCGATGTGGCGCCCACCGGCCGCCGCCTAGCGCCCCGGAAAGGCGGCTGGATCGGTCGCCACGCGGCGGTACCGCGGTGAGCGGTCGCACCGGCCGGGCGGTGGGCGGCCCGGGCCTGGGTACCGTGGTGCCGGGACGACCGGAGGTGCGATGACGGCCGAGGCGATCGGTGGGCCGGCGCAGACGCTGGCGCCGGAACGGGTCGACGCGTTCGTGCGCGAGGTGCTCGGCGCCGACGACTACACCGGCCGCTCGGTGTGCGTGCTGGTACCCGACGCCACCCGCAGCTGCCCGCTGCCGCTGCTGCTCGACGCGGTGCACGGCGCGCTGGCCGGCCGGGTCGCCCGGCTCACCGTGCTGGTCGCGCTCGGTACCCACGCCGGTCTCGCCGAGCCGGACCTCGCCGCGCTGGTGGGGGCGAAGCCCGGCGGCATCGGCGACCGGTACCCGGGAATGACGGTGCGCAACCACGAGTGGTGGGATCCGGCCCAGCTGACCACCGTCGGGCGGCTTTCCGCCGACACCGTCGCGCGGTTGTCCGGCGACCGGCTGCGTACCGGTGTCGAGGTCACCGTGAACCGCGCCGCGGTCGAGCACGACACGCTGCTGGTGGTCGGGCCCGTGTTCCCGCACGAGGTGGTCGGCTTCTCCGGTGGCAACAAGTACCTGTTCCCCGGCATCGCCGGGCCGCAGGTGATCGACCTGTCGCACTGGCTCGGTGCGCTGATCGGCAGCGCCGAGATCATCGGTACCCGGGGGACCACGCCGGTGCGCGCGGTCATCGACGCGGCCGCCGCGCTGGTACCGGCGCGCCGGCGGGCGCTGTGCGTGGTGGTCGAGTCCGGCACCAACGCGCTGCACTCGGTCGCCTACGGCGGTACCGAGGACGCCTGGGCCAGCGCCGCCGAGGTCGCGGCGCGCTCGCACGTGCGCTACCTGGATGCGCCGGTGCCACGGGTGCTGTCGGTGATCTCGACGCGCTACGACGAGCTGTGGACCGCCGCGAAGGGCATGTACAAGGTGGAACCGGTCGTCGCCGACGGCGGCGAGGTGGTGCTGTACGCGCCGCACGTGCGCACCGTCAGCCACACCCACGACGCCGAGATCCGCGCGATCGGCTACCACTGCCGCGAGTTCTTCACCGCCCAGTGGGACCGGTACCGCGACCATCCGTGGGGGGTGCTGGCGCACTCGACGCACCTGCGCGGCGCCGGCAGCTACGACCCGGTGCGCGGCGAGCGCTGCCGGGTGACCGTCACGCTGGCCACCGGCATCGACGAGGCCACCACCCGCTCACTCGGCCTGAACCACCGGGATCCCGCCGGCATCGATCCGGCCGCCTGGTCGGCCGATCCCGGCACGTTGGTGGTCCCCGACGCCGGCGAGATCCTCTACCGCCTGCGCTGAGGCGCCCGCGCAGGCGGTAGCGGCGTCTCGGCGGGGAGCCCGGCCGGCGCGCACCGTTGGCGGCGGATTCAGGCCGCCACCAACGGTCGTACGCGGAGGGCGCCTGGCCGAGTGGCGCCGCAGCGCCAGGGCGCTGCGCGTCAGGCGCGGCCGAGCAGTGCGAACAGCTGGACCGCGGCGGACTGGTTGAGGGTGCCGACCGGCTGCGCCGGATCCGGTGCGCCGCCGTTGGATGCCTGGAACCGGAACAGCCCGGTGGCCGGGTCCCGGTTGTCTCGCCACAGCCGCCGGGCGTAACTGTCCAAAGTGGATCGATAGGCGGGCAGCACCGGGAGCACGTCGCGGAACAGGAAGGCGTTGAACACCGCGGGCTGGGCGTACAGCCGGTCGCCGGTGGTCCAGTACGCCATCGCGCCGTGCGCGTCGCTCAGCGCCAGGGACCGCCAGTGCCGGTCGCCGGTCGCCTGGTACAGCGTGTTCGCGGTGCCGATCATCGCGCCGGAGTTGTAGGTCCACAGCGTGTCGTCGTAGCTGCCGTCGTCGGCGATGTCGTTGCGGTACAGGCCAGGCGAGCTCATCAGGCAGGCTCGGTTCCACCGGTAGGCGCGGGTTGCCCAGTGCAGGTAGGTCTCGTCCCGGGTGATCGCGTACAGGTTCGCGGCCAGCTCGGCGAACAGTCCGGTCACGTTGGCCGCGCGGATGGTGTTCCAGCTCGCCTCCACCCAGTGCATGCCGCCGGGGCAGGTCCGGGTCGGGTCGGTGTCCCAGCCGCGCAGGTCGGTGCGGAACGCCTGCTTCGCGCCGGCGAGCGCCTCGGCACCGCCGCCACCGCGGTAGGCGTCGACGAACGACAGGCCGACCACGGCGTTGTCGTCGTAGAACAGGTCGCCGTCGCCGCCCAGCGGCGCCGGCAGGTAGGAGTCGTACCCGGGCCGCGCCGGGTCGGTGCTGGCGTAGTGGCCGATGGCGGCGAACCGGTCGGCGACGTCGTCGGCGTAGCGCCGGTGGTTGCCGGGCAGTGCGCGCACCTCCAGCGTCGCCTGGGTGGCCTCGCGGAACTCCCACAGGTACGAGTACGGGTTGCCGCCGGCCGCCGCGGGCGTGCTCTCGGCGTACAGCCGGTGGCCGTCGTCGCCCAGGTAGAGGTGGTCCTGCAGGGCCCGGTAGCTGGCCTCGGCCCGCGCCGCCCACAACTGCCGGTCGGAGCGTCCGGTGCTGGCCGCCGCCGGGGTGGCAAGGGCGGCCGCGGCCAGTACCGCCAGCACCGCCACCAGCCATCGCTGGAATCTGCCGGATCGAGCCGCCTGCATGGTTGCGCCCCTTTCGTCGGCGATCGCAGCGACGTTAACGCTAACGTTGTCTCTGACACAAGGGGGCGGTAGGTATCGGCGTTATCGATATCTCGGATCCACGCCTCCCGGAGGCCACCGCGCCGGTCGGGCCGATGGAGCGGACCCACCGGGCTCGTGGCCGCCCCGGCGTGTGTCGACGGTCGGGACGCGGTGCACGGATGGATCGGACGACGAGCATGATGGGCGGATGAGTTCTTCGGTGCCCTCGGCCGAGCAACGGTTGTTCGACGCCGCGATGCGGTGGCCCAACAGCGGCGGTACCGCGGACGCGCACCAGCACCTGATCGACGCGGCAACGCAGGCCCTGCTCGACGGGCTGGACTCACCCGGGCTGCGGATGCTCGCCGGCGCTTCCACCCGGGACCGGTCCGACGAACTCTCCGGGCTGCTGGACACCAGCCTGACCGAGCTGTCGATCCCCCAGCCGGGGACGATGGAGCCGTGGCAGCGGATCGAGTCCGGCGGCCGGATCTACTCGCGGCTGCCGACCGACACGATCCGGTTCGCGGTGGCGCCGGTGCACGAGTCCGTCGGTGGGCACGAGGTGCGGGTGTACGTCAACGAGGTGGAACTGACCTCGCTCGGCGCCGGCCTGGGCATGGACCCGTTCGACCTGCTGGCCCCGACGAACCGGCTGGTGGCGACGGCGCAGCCGCAGCGGGTGCCGATCGCCCGCTGCGAGTGTGGCGTGTACGGCTGCGACGCGACCGATGTGCTGCTGGCGCGTGACGGCGATGCCGTGCACTGGGAGTGGCGTGGCCACGCGCCGCTCGACCACGGCGTCAGCTTTCTCGCCGCCGGGTACGACGCGGAGGTCGCAAGGATCGGGGCGGACCGGTCCTGGGAGACGGCGCACGACACCACCGCTCGGCTGGTACTGGCCGCGGTGGACGACAAGGCGCTCGCCCGGTACGGGCTCCGGTACAGCTGGGCCGCTCCGGACCGCCGGGACGACCGGCGGTTCGTGGTGTCGCTGTGGCTGGATGCCGACGGGCCGGATGGCCACGCGTTCCAGGTCTTCCTGCGGATCGGGCGGGGCGGCCGGACACCCGAGGAGGTCGCCGCGGACGTCGCGCGCATCGTGCGGCGACCACCGGAGCGATGGCCGGCCACCTACCACTGCACCGCACCGGGTGTCGAGGCTGCGCCGACGATCGCCGGCGCCTCGTGGCGGCGCGAGCGCCTCGGCTGAGCGGGCAGCGCACCCCGGCCGGCTCCGCCGACCGCGGTCAGCTGCTCGCCGAGCCCATCCGGGGGAGACGGCCGGGTTGGGCCGCTTCGTCGAACCGGCCGGGATCGACCGGTCGGGTGCCTATAGTCGAAGCCGGGCGACCGGACGAAGCCCGACTGCAGCTGCCGCTTGCCCTGGTGTCGAACGGATCGGACAGCCACTCGTGGCAAGGCGGGAGCGCGACGTGCAGCAGCCACCGAACCTACAGATCGAGATCCTAGACCGGTTGGCGATCGACGACCTGATCGGGAAGGTCCACAGCGCTGCGGCGCAACCCGGCGCGGCAGACCGGGTACGAGGATGGCGGTCCGAGCACGGCACCGAGCACGCCACCCCGCTGGCCCGCTCGTTCGTGGTGATCGGGCCCACGCTGATGTTCCTGCATCCGTGCCCGGACGGGGTCGTCCTGCCGTTCGCCGCCTATCCGGACGGCAGCACCAAGGTGTACACCGACGCCGAACACGCCGGGGAGAGCTTCTATCGCGACGCGGAGCCGGGCGCGAACCCGCCGGCGTGAGGGGCGAGCTCCGCCGAACCGGAGCCGCCGCGTGCCGTCCACCGACAAAGGCTCTCTCCTTGACAACTTAAGTTGTCGGTGAGACGGTGGCAGGCATGTTGGATGTCGGGGTGATCGACGAGCCCGCCGCCGCCGCGGCGACGCTGGACCCGGTGCGTGCCCGGCTGCTGCACGAGCTGGCGAGCCCGGCCTCCGCGTCGACGCTGGCGGCGCGGCTCGGGCTGAGCAGGCAGAAGGTCAACTACCACCTGCGCGGGCTGGAGCGGCACGGCCTGGTCGAACTGGTCGAGGAACGCCGCAAGGGCAACATGACCGAGCGGGTGCTGCGGGCGACCGCGCAGGCATACGTGATATCCCCGGCCGCCGCGGGCCCGGTGGCGCCGGATCCGGCCCGCGCGCCCGATCGGCTGTCCGCGCAGTGGCTGCTCGCGGTGGCCGCCCGGCTGGTCCAGGACCTCGGCGCGCTGATCACCGCGGGTGCCCGCTCCGGCCGGCGGGTCGCCACGTTCACCATCGACGGGGAGATCCGGTTCGCCAGTGCGACGGAGCGCGCCGAGTTCGCCGCCGAGCTGTCCGACGCGGTCGCCGGGCTGGTCGCGAAGTACCACGACGAGCACGCCCGCCGGGGCCGTCCGCACCGGATCGTGGTGGCGCTGCACCCGGCCATCCGACACACCGAGGAGGGACGACATGGGGCGTGAATTCGAGCTGCGCAAACAGGTCGAGCTGGCGGCCACGCCGGAGGAGGTGTGGCAGGCGATCTCGACGACGGAGGGCCTGACCGCGTGGTTCATGCCGATGGACATCGACCAGGGCGCGGATGGCGTCGAGGCGGATCCGCCGCGCCGGTTGCTCGTCCGTACACCGGCCGCCGAGGACGGCAGCACGCAGGCGTTCGAGTACCTGATCGAGGCGCGGGACGGTGGCAGCTGCGTGCTCCGGTTCGTCCACAGTGGAATCATCGGTGACGACTGGGACGACGAGACGTACGAGGAGATGATGGGCAGCGGCTGGGACATGTACCTGGACACGCTCGCCCAGTACCTCCGGTACTTCCACGGCCGGCCGGCGTCCTATGTGGAGGCGATGGCGTCGGCCACCGGTCGCTGGGACCGGCTGCTGCGCGTGCTCGGCGAGCCGAAGCTCGGTGCCACGGTGCGGATCGAGCTGCCGGAGGGGTCCCTCGTCAGCGGCGAGGTGGACTACCGCAGCGAGCACTTCGTGGGGCTGCGCACCGCGGACGCGCTCATCCGGTTCCACGACCGGTCGCCGATCGGCATGCCGGTCGCTGTCAGCGAACACCGGTACGGCACCCCGGAGCCGCCGGAGCGCACGCAGACCTGGCTGTCCTGGCTCGCCACCACCCTCGACGTACCCGAATCCCGCCCGGTCTGAACATCGACCGGTGACCGCGCCTGGACCCGTGCCCGTACCGCCCTGCCGGTACGGGCACGACCCGGTTGTGCCGGGCGCAGGACGGTTGCGCCGGTGCCCGGTCGGGTAGGGAGGGGACGTACCCGTCCGCGCGGCGGCGAAGGTGGTGGGAAGCGTTGGCCGGGAACGAGAATCCGCCCACGGGACGCTGCGCGCCGCCGGCCCGGGATCGGCCGGACACCAGGCCGTCGGCGCGATCGATGCGGGATGCGGTCGCCGCGTGGGACGAGCCACCGCCGGTACTGCGGCGCAGCGCCACGCTCGCACCGAGCCCGCGGCTAGCCCACGAGGCTCGGTCGGTGGTCGAGTCCGGTGCCCGCGACTGGACGCTGCCGCGATCGGTCGGCATGCGGGCGGCGTTGTCGGCCGGTGAGATGGTCAGCGGCGCGGTCGAGTCGGGTGCGGTCGAGCTGCGGCTGCTCGTCGAGCGCCGGCCGAACCGGCTCGCGGTCACCGTGCTGGCGCGCGGGACCGCGGCTCGGCACTCGGCGTGTTGACCGAGGTCACCCTCGACGCGTTCGCCGATTCGTGGTCCACGGAACCGACCCGCGACGGCAGGTGTACCAGCGCGACGTTCGTCGTGGACTGACGCCGGCCGGCGACGGGCCCTTACGGAGTGGCGAATCCGGTCGAACCGGCCGGCGGAGAGGAGCAGTGGGTGATGTACCGAAACCTCGTGGTGGCACTCGGCGGTGCGGACGACTCGTCCCGGGTACTGGCGCACGCGACCGGCTTGGCGAAGGCCGCCGGCGCGCGGGTACGGGTCCTGCACGTCCGCGCGGTCGACTGCGTCGAGCCGTCCACGTTGGGGATGGCGCCGTCGGCGCCGACCCTGGTCCGCGAGGAGCAGGGGGTGGCGCGGGAGCTGGTGGACCGCGCGGTCGCGGAGCTGGTCGGCGCCGGCGTCGACGCGTACGGCGACGTCGTCGAGGCGATGCGGGCCGAGGTGGCGGTGACCGTGTCGGCGGCGGCCGCGTCGGGCAACGCCGACCTGATCGTGGTGGGTGCGCACCAGGGCGGGCTGCTCGCGGCGTTGATGGGGAGCACGGGCGAGCGCGTCGCGCGGCTGTCCCCCATCCCGGTGCTGCTGGTTCCCTGACTCTTTCGATGCTTGTCGAACAATGTTGTAGTGTGGCGTCGACCTGCAGCGAACGTCAAGGGGTGGAGACATGCGTGCGTTGGTGATCAGCGAACCGTCCGACGGGCCGGACACCAGCCGGGTGGGCGAGCTGCCCGACCCGGAGCCGGGGCCGGGCGAGGTCACCATCGACGTCGAGTACGCCGGGATCAACTTCGTCGACGTGATGCTGCGCCGTGGCGACCAGCCGTACGCGGACAGCTTCCCGGCGTACCCGGGCGACGAGGTCGCCGGCACCATCCGGGCCGTCGGCGCGGGCGTCACCGGACTCGCCGCCGGTACCCGGGTCGCCGCGTTCATGACCGCGGGCGGGCTGGCCAGCATCGCGCGGGCTCGCGCCGAGCTGACCGTGCCGGTACCCGAGGGAGTGCCGGCACCGGCTGCGGCGGCGACGCCGGCCGTGCTGGCCACCGCGTACCTGCTGCTGGCCGAGGCGGCGCGGTTCCGCGGCGGCGACCGGGTGCTGGTGCACTCCGCCAGCGGCGGTGTCGGCAGCGCCGTGGCGCAGCTGGTACCGGTGCTCGGCGGCGGCCGACTGCTCGGCACCGTCGGCCGCGCCGGCAAGGTGGCGAGCGCGCTGGACGCCGGCTACGACGCCGCGTTCGCCCGCGACGCCGGCTACCCCGACCGGGTACGGGCGGCGGCCGGTGGCGGCGTCGACGTGGTCCTCGACGCGCTCGGTGCCGGGGAGCTCGACAACGACCTCGCGCTCACCGCACCCGGCGGCCGGATCGTACTGTTCGGCAACGCCTCCGGCGGCGCTCCCGCCGCGCTTCCGAACATCCCCCGGTTGATGGGCGGCAACGTCTCGGTCGGTGGCTTCTCCATCTCCGGCCTGTCTCGTACCGCGCCGGATCGGGTCGCCGCCGCGATGAGCCGCTGCTTCGAGCTGCTCGCCGCCGGGCGGGTCGGACTGCCGGTCACCGAGGTCGACGGGCTCGCCGCGGTACCGGCGGTGCACCAACTGCTCGCCGAGGGGCGGGGCCAGGGCAAGTACGTGGTCCGGGTCTGAGCCGCAACGCGTCGAAGGGATGGCGCGGCTCACGTTCTTCTCACCGATCTCGCCGACCTGCCGGCGGTGCGCACGGCCCGCGACGAGTTCCTCGCCGGCGGACCGCTGCCCACCAGCTCGCTGGTTCAGGTCGTGGCCTGGTCCTGCCCGGCGCCTGGATAGAGATCGACGCCCTCGTCGTGGTCGACGACGGCGCCACCGGCTAGCAAGCTGGTCAGGGAAGACCGACGACGGCGCCGCCGGTGAGTGAACTGGTCAGGGAAGACGCCAGAACTCCCCGGTCAACCCGCGGGACTCGAGGAGGGCCTGGTTGTGGCCCCGGCTGTGCGGCGCGTAGTCGCCGTCGAGTCGATCGCCGTACCACGGCTGAGCGAGGGACCACACGGTCGTGGCGCCCACGATCTGCCCGTCGGTCTCGCCCCGGCGGGTGGACCACGAACCGGCGTGCTGCGGGTTGCAGAACAAGCGAATCCGGGTACAGGTGGCGACGACGTCGTCCCACCACCGGGCGGCGGGCTTCGGGAACCAGACGGCCATCGCACCGGTGCTCGGCGCCGTCTCCGGGCCGGCCTCGATCGACAGCGCGCCGCCGCACTCCGGGCACGCGGTGTCGATGCGGACCTCGAGTTCGAGTGCCGCGCCGATCCCGAACGAGTCCCAGGCGCAGCCGCCCCACCACCGGCGGTCGTCCCGGCCGTCGACCGGCGTGACCACGAAGGCCATCGGGGCGGTCGAGAAGGGGTGTGCCATCCGCACCGCATCGCCGTCCGGCGCGAGAACCAGCGCATGCAGCTCGGCGAGCTCGCGCAGGTTCGTCAACACGGCCTCGGGCGGCAGCCCGGCACGGCGCGCCAACTCGGCCACCGACGGCGCCCGCCCCTCGTTGGCGAAGGTGGCGTAGACGAGCTGGCGCAGCTGCCAGATGTCGGCGGTGGCCATGCGGTCTTCCTCTCGCTCGGGTGTCGGCCGGTCGGGTGGACGGCGCCCCTCGGCACGATAACCCGGTGCGGAAGTCGGCCTGCCGGACCGCGTCCGGCCCGGTGGCCGGTCGTCGGCGCGGATCAGCTCAGGCGCGCAGCCGCGCGTGGCGGCGCCCGTAGCCGACGTAGATGGCCAGCCCGACGACCAGCCACACCAGGAAGCGCAGCCAGGTGGCCACGGACAGGTTGAGCATCAGGTACAGGCAGGCCAGCGCCGAGACGATCGGCAGCACCGGGCTCAGCGGTACCCGGAACGCCCGGGGCAGCTCCGGGCGGCGCCGGCGCAGGACCGGTACCGCGATCGACACCAGCAGGAAGGCGAACAGCGCGCCGACGCTGACCAGGTCGGCCAGCGCGGTCAGCGGGAGGAGTCCGCCGATGACCATGATGAGCACGGTGGCGATGATCGTCACCCGTACCGGTGTGCCGAACCTCGGGTGCAGCCTGGCGATGGGGGAGGGCAGCAGCCCGTCGCGGCCCATCGCGAAGCCGACCCGGCCGATGCCCACCAGCTCGACCAGGATCACCGAGGTCAACCCGCACACCGCGGCGATCGAGACGAGGACGCCGGCCCAGCGCGCACCGACGCTGTCGAACGCCGAGGAGATCGGCGAGCCGGCGTCGATGTGGCGGTAGTCGACCATGCCGGCGAGGACCAGCGAGACGCCGACGTACAGCACGGTCGCGGCGACCAGGGTGCCGAGCAGCCCCCATGCCATGTCCTTCGCCGGCCGCTTCGCCTCCTCGCTGAGGTTCGCCACCGCCTCGAACCCGGTGTAGGCGAAGAAGACCACGGCCGCGGCGGTCAGGACGCCGGCGAAGCCGAACGCCGACGGCGCCGCGCCGGACAGCACCTGGACCAGGGGCTGCCCGGCGCCGGTGGCGACCTCCGACGCCGGGGCGGACGGCGGAACGAACGGTGTCAGGTTGCCGCCCCGTACGAAGAACGCGCCGGCGACCACGACGAACAGGCAGATGGCCACCTTCACCACCACCAGCGTGTTGGTGACCCGCGCCGACTCCTTGATGCCCACCGCCGCGACGACCCCCAACGCTGCCGTGATCGCCATCGACCCCAGGTTGACCACCGACCGTTCACCGAACAGTTCGGTCGGCAGCCCGAACAGGTTCTGCAGGTAACCCGACCAGCCTCGGGACACCACCGACGCGCCGAGGATGAACTCCAGGATCAGGTCCCAGCCGATGATCCAGGCCACCAGCTCGCCGATCGTGGCGTACGCGTAGGTGTAGGCGCTGCCGGCGGTCGGGACGCTGGAGGCCAGCTCGGCGTAGCACATCGCGGCGAGCAGGGCGACCACCCCGGCAATGACGAACGACAGCACGACGCCCGGTCCGGCGTGCTGCTTGGCCTCCACGCCGGTCAGGGTGAAGATGCCGGTACCGATCACGATGCCGACGCCGAAGCCGATCAGGTCGAGGCGGCCGAGTCGCTTGCGCAGCCGCCCCGTCGGCGCGTCGCCGCTGTCCTGCGACAGGACAGCCTCGAGCGGCTTCTTCCGCAGGATCTCGGTCACGTCGCCGCCTCGTCGGCACTGCGGCGAGACGGCGGATCGGGTGGCGCAGATCGAGCGATCATGTGCTCGCTGTACCCCGACCCGCCGTGAACATGCCTTCCCTGCGCTGCGACCCATCGCGCGAGGCGCATACCTCAGCCGGGTCGGACGTGCCGGTACGCGCGTGCAGGGCGCCGCCGCGGGCGTCAGGCGAGCGGGGTGTCGTCCAGGGCCGCGGCAAGGTCGGCCGGGGTGTCGTAGAGCGCCATGGCGCCGGCGTTGCGCAGCTCGTCGTCGCCGAAGCCGCCCGACCGGACCACGATGGCCGGCATCCCTGCCTTGTGCGCAGCCTGCACGTCCCAGACCGAGTCGCCCACCATCACGCTCGGCGCATCGCGCGGGGCGCCGATCTTGGCCAGCGCCATGTGCAGCAGGTCCGGCGCGGGTTTGGATGCTTCGACGTCGGCGGCGGAGGTCCAGTCATCGACGAGTTCGCGTGCGTCCAGCTTGTCGAGAAATGTCGTCACATGGTGCTGCTGGCCGGAGCTGGCCAGGACGAGCCGGTGGCCACGGTGCCGGATGGCCTGGAGCAGCTCCCGGGAGCCGGGCAGCGGCTCCATCTCATCCAGCATGGCATCGACCTGTTCAGCTTGACGTTGTCGTACCTGATCGCCGACGTTGCGCTCCAGCTCCTCGCCGCCCAGAGCGGTGGGTACGTGGTCCCCACCCATACCGATGAGCCGATGCAGCTGCCACACGGGGTAGATCTCGTGCACCGACCGCAGCGCCCGGTACCAGGCGAGCGCGTGCTGGTAGTTGGAGTCGATGAGTGTCCCGTCGATGTCGACGACGGCGATGATGGACTCGGTCATGCGTACCAGCTACCCGCGACGGCGGGTGCCACGCGTCGCACCCTCGGGCACCGTTCGGCTGACGGCGTGTTCCGTACCCACATGAGGCTGGCGCGGCGGTCAGGGCAGGTGCAGCTCGAGAAGTTCGGCGCGCAGCTCGCCGGCCGGGGTGGACCACGTCACGGTGTCGCCGACGCTGCGGCCGAGCAGAGCCTGGGCGAGTGGGCTGTCGCGAGTGATCGCCGTGCCGGTGGCGCTGGTGGCCGGTACCGGGGCGAGGTGGACTCGTTCGGTGTCGCCGTCGGCGAATCGCAGCACCAGCCTGGTACCGAAGGGCAGGGTCCCGGCCTCGCCGGGGTCGGCGCGCGTGGCGTCGACGAGGAGCCGCTCCAACTGCGCGATGCGCAGATCGAGCCGGCGCAGCTCGTTGACGCGTTCCACGCCCTCGGCCTGATCGGCGGCATCGCCGCACAACCGATCGGTGAGCGTGTCGGCCACCTGCTGACGCTGCCGGTGTGCGGTGGCGAGTTCCTCGCGCAGGTGCTGCAGCGTGCTTGCCTCGGTGGTCACCGGTGACCCTCCCTTGCGGGGCGCACGTCTGATCGGTCGGCAAGCCGCGAGCCCCATACGGCCATCCAGAAACTCTGCCACGCAGAACGCGGCAGGTCTCGCGATTCGCCTATTGGTCCACGACCCGGCCGCCACGGCGAGCGGGCCGGCCTGTGCGTGTTCCGTCGCGGACGCGGGGGCCGTGCCTGACCCGCGAGAGTGTACGCACGCGGGCCAGGGCAGCGGGCCGGGGTGATCAGGATCGAGCGTCCAGCAGCGCCCGGATCAGCTCTGCTCCCTTGTGGTCGAGCCAGTTCCGGAAACTCATCAGTCCGGGGTGCAGGGAACGCAGGTCGTCGATGTCGATGTCGGGGACGCGGCCGTCGCCGCTGTTGAGCATCTCGTAGCCGCGGGCGAATCGTTCGTTGATGCGGCGCAGTTCCTCGATCGGTCGCTGGATGTACGGGACGTCGCGCCCGAGCGCGGCGCTGATCTGGGCGGCGACCTCGGGCGGTGTCAGTGCGTCACCGACCAGCTCCAGTGTCCGGCCGCGGTGGTCGTCCGGGCTCCGGAACGCGAGTGCCGCAAAGGTGCCGATGTCGTCGAGCGCGATGAACTGCTGGCGCACGTGCGGGGCGGCGGCGGTGCGTAGGGCGCCGTCTCGTACACCGACCGTCGCGGCCTGCGTGATCAGGTTCTCCATGAACGAGCTCGGCCGCAGTACCGTTGCCGACACGCCTGCCGCGGCGATGTACTGCTCGATCTCCCATTTGGTGGGCTGGCCGCCGCGGTCGGCGCCGAGTCCGGAGCTGTAGACGAGGTGCCGGACGCCGTGCTTCACGGCGGCATCCGTGATGGCCTTACCGGCCTGGACCTCGTCCTGGTCGGGGGCCAGTGGCCCCGGATGCACGCTGAAGATGCCGTAGACGCCCTCGGTGCAGCGGTCGATGGCGGCGGGATCCGCCAGCGAGCCCGCGACCACCTCGGCACCGGCGGCCGCCAGCGTTCGAGCCCTGGTGCTGTCCGGATGGCGGGTCAAGGCTCGCACCTGCCATCCGTCCGCGAGCAGGCGGTCCGCGACCGCTCCGCCTTGCTGCCCGGTCGCGCCGGTAACGAAAACAACCTGGTCCACGTGTGTCCTCCGTGGTGGGTGCGGCCCCGCACGCTGCAAGCGGAGAGGACTCTCCGCCTAGCTCGAATATACGGAGAGATCTCTCCGGTTGCAATATCGGGACTACGATCGAGCGGTGAGCGACCACGCCGCACCCACCACCAGGCCGCTGCGCGCCGATGCCCGGCGCAACCGCGATCAGGTCCTGGCCGTCGCCCGGGAGATGCTGTCGACCGGAGGCTCGTCGGTGTCGTTCGACGAGATCGCGCGCCGCGCCGGGGTGGGCGTCGGCACCGTGTACCGGCACTTCCCCACCCGCGCCGCTCTGTTCGAGGCGGTCGTGCTCGGCCGCATCGAGAAGTTCGTCGAGCGCGCCCGCACGCTGTCGGCGGACAGTGCCGTACCGGGCGACGCCTTCCGCGACTACTTCGCCTACCTGGTCGGCGACATCGCGCTCAACCAGGCGCTCTGCGAGGCGCTCGATGGTGATCCCGGCACGGCGCTGTCGGTACCCGATCAGCTGCGGTCCGACTTCGTCGAGTGGTTCGACCGCCTGCTCTGCCAGGCGAAGGAGGCCGCGGAAGTGCGGGCCGATGTCGATATCGCCGACGTACTGGACCTGCTCATCGGCGCCGCGGTAGCCGAGCGCCGCGCCCGACTGCGCGCCGCTCCGAACCGATCGATCGCCGTGGTGCTCGACGGCCTTCGGCCGCGCTGACGGACCGACGCCCGCCTCGCGGAGGGCAGCGGCCTCGCCGTCAGCGCAGGCCGACCACGCGGCTCACCCCGCCGGCGGCAAGGTGTTCCCGGGACACCACGACCCAGGCCCCCGGTGCGGCGGTCAACGACGACCGGGGAAGGTCGGAGCTTTCCTGGTACGGCCCGCCGAGGTCCACCGGGATCTGGTGTCGCCGGCCGGACGGCAGGTCCTGTACCTGCACGACCTCGGTGCCCCGCGCCCCGTTGGCATCGCTCGCGCTGAGACAACCCACGGCGCCGGCGGCGAAGGTCCACCCGTCGTCGGCGTAGAACCCTGTCGCGCCGGGGGCAGCCGCGCTGAAGATCGTCCTGTCGTCGAAGGAGCACGGTGCCTTCGGCACCGGCCACGCCCCGCCGTCGGCGTCGTGTACGACGATCCCGCGGTCACCGTCGCTGCGCACCCACCGGGTGCCGGACAGCGCGTGCCTGCGGTACGAGCGGCTCCGGCCGGTGCGCGGATCGAACGCCACGGTGAGGCTCTTGCGGCCCAGGCTGATCTCGGCGCCGTACCACGAGCCGTCCGCCGCGGCCTCAGCGTCGATGCCGTACACCTCAGGCGAGTGTCCCGGAAGCGGCACCCGCCGCTGCCACAACGGCGTTGCGCTCGTACCGTAGGCGACGAAGTGCACGAAGCGCACCGCGTCGCTGGCGTGGCGGTAACACATGATCGGGAAGATCACCGCGGCCCTGGTCTGCCGCCACACGTTCCTGACGTAGTCGAGTCGACAGTCCTCCGCCGGCCGGTAGCGCCACAGGTGGTGGCCGTCGCGCAGCGACCAGGCGTCGACCGTCGGCCGGCCCTCGGCGCCGGGGGACGAGGACAGCCACAGATCGTCGGTCATCGGGATCTGTCCGAACTCCTTCGCACCCCCGTTTATGTAGCGGACGCGTCCGGTGGTGGCGTCGAGGGCCACCAGCTGGCTCCGATCTGGCCCCCAGTGCAGTAGGGCGCTCCTGCCGCCCGGACTGACCGACAGGTGCTCGACGCTCGCGCCGGGGCGCCGGTACGTCCAGCGGATCCGTCCGGTCAGCCCGTCGACGGCGACGACGCCGTCCTCGAGCAACACCAGCACACCGGGCCCGGCCGGTACGACGTCGACCACCTCGCTCGGCATCGCCCGCGACCACGCCACCCGCGACACCGTGGCCGGTACGGCCGGGGTACCGGCAACGGGCGCCACGGTGGCGACCAGGCCGTAACCGGGCGCGCCGACCGCGCCGACCGTGGCCGCCACGACGACGACCACCGCGGCAGCCGTCGTGGCGAGCAGCGCACGCCGGACGCCGACGGTACCGCGACGACGGCCGGTGACGAGGACCACCAGCGCCCCAACCAGTACAGCCAGTGCACCCACCCCGGCCGTCACGGTCCTGGGTCCAAGGAACCCGGTGGACAGCTCGACGCGTACCGCCGCCACCGCCCACCCGGTCGTCACGATCGCCCAGGCCACCAGCAGGGGGCTGGCCACGCGGAAGCTGCTCCGCTCGACCCACACCCATCGCCGGTACCAGGCGGTCAGCGCCCAGACGACCAGCACGCCGCCCAGCGCCACGGTCAGTACTCGCAGCGAATGGTCGCTGAGCCAGTGGTGGTGGCGAGCGGGCCAGTGCATGTATGCCCGGACTCCGTGGGCAAGACCGCGCGGGACCAGCCATCCGGCGGCGAACACCGTCGCGATGCCGGCTCCGATCAGCCCACCGCCCAGTGCCACCGGCCACCGCCAGACCGCCGGCGCAGCCGACTCTGTCGTGCCGGGGTCCTCGGGCGTCGACGAAGGAGGCGAGTAGGCCGCGAGCCGTGCGGCGAAACCGTGGTCGATGTCCGCGCCGGCGGACCGCTCGTCGTCGGCTGCCGCATCCGTACCGTCGGGCTCGTCGCGCGCCGCCACCCTGCCACCCTTCCTGTCGACCGGGTGCGGCGCGCCGAGCATCGAGGCGCGGCACCCCGGGGAGTCCCGGCCGAGCCTAGGTGCGAAACGATCGACCGTGCCACGCAATACGCGCCGCGACGATCTCCGGCCGACCGTCAGCGGAAACCGGAGTTCCGGGCGCCTCGTGGTCCCCGGCCGGCCGTTTTCCCTGCGTACCAGGCATGCCAGGGAGCAGCGACGGGCCGGCGACCGGCGGGTCGCTGGGCACACCCGCACCGCGGCCTCGCACGCTGGGCCGATCCGCACCGGCCGATGGAAGACCTGGCGCTGTGGCGGTCGCCGTTCACACGGCTGCTGCGCGAGTGCTGATCCTGACCACCGTCGGCCACGACGAGTACGTGTCCGGGGCGCTGCGTGCCGGCGCCTCGGGCTTCCTGCTCACGGACACCCCCGCGGTCGACCTGCTCGGCGGCCGCCGCCTCGTCGTGGCCGGGGGAGTCGTTGGGCGGGCCCGGTGCGGGTGAGGCGGTGGACGGCGGCGAGGCCGTCGGGGGTGCCGGGCCAGTGCCGGGCGATCGCGTCGGGCCCGGCCCGGCGGATGGTGGAGCGCAGCACGATCGCGACCACGATGGCGTCGTCGGCGTAACCCAGCACGGGAACGAAGTCCGGGATCAGGTCGATGGGCAGGGCGAGGTAGCCCAGCAACAACCACAACCGGACCCGCACCCCGCGGGGCAGGGACGGGTCGCGGGCGAGCCGGGTCACCAGCCGCAGCAGGTCGGGCAGGATGCGCATCATCTCGCCGAGCAGCCCACCTGCCGGGCGGGCGACGGCGAGAAACGCGACCAGGATCAGCCACAGCACGACCAGCCCGCCGACCGCGCCGGCCGCGGCGACCAGTACGTCAGTCCACATCGACGCCGCCGTGCTCGACTCGGGTGTCGCGCCAGATCGTGCGCACCTCGCGGGTGGCGTAGCCGGCCAGTACGTAGCCGGCGAGCGGATCGGCCCACCACCAGCCGGCGGCCGCGTTGAGGACCAGCCCGGCCAGTACCGCGATCGCCAGGATCGCGTCGACCAGGGTGACCCGGCCCTCGGTGGCCAGCACCGGGTTCCCCAGCGCCGCACCGGTACGGGCCTTGCCGGTGGCCAGTGCGAACATCACCGCGGCGGTGAGGGCGGTCCATCCGATCCCGGCCGGCGAGTGGCCCGGCCGCGCACCCTCGACCAGCACGACCGTGGACTGCACGGCCAGGTAGGCCGCCAGCGCGGTGAACGCCACGCCGATCAGCCGCAGCCCGCGCCGCTGTCGCGTCGCGCCGGCGCCGGACAGCTCCCACACCACCACGACCGAGGCGCCGACCTCGATCAGCGAGTCGAGCCCGAATCCCGCCAGCGCAACCGATCGAGCGCGGGTCGCGGCGAAGGCCACGATCACGATACCGACGGCGTTCCAGCCGAGCGTGAGGTACTCCAGGGCGAAGCCGCGGCGCACCAGGCGTCGGTGCGACACGCCCCCCACTGGGCTCACCTGCCTCGGTCGGGCCGCGCGGGTCCGACCGAGGGCGGATGGTCGGCGCCGGCGGAACGTTCGGTGAACTCCTGCATCCGTTGTGCGGCCCGATCGACCGCCCGCTCCGCCGCCGCGCGCCCGCCCGCCCCGTACCGGTCACGGGCGCCGACGGTGGCGAGCCAGCGGCGCAGCTTGGCCAGGTCCGCCTCGTTCTCCTCCACCTCGGCGAAGGTGAACTTGCCCCGCGCCGATTCGGTGGCAAGCTCGGTGACCAGCGCTTCGGCGCGCTCGACGACCTCGGCGTACTCGGCGTCGCGGTCCGCGTTCGCCCGCGCCACCAGCGCCCGATGCGCCGGGATGCTCATCGCGTCGATCGGGTAGAGGTCGAAGCTGCCCCCGGCCTCGGTCACTCCGGCGGCGAGCGCGGACAGTGCGGCGTCATCGGCGGCGCCGGCCGGGAGCAGGCAGGTCGACGCGCCGACGTACACCGCGCCCAGCCGGTGCAGCCGGCGCCAGGTCGACACGCGTGCCGTCGACGGCTGCGCGGGCGCCCGGTAACCGATCAACAGCCACGCTCGGCTCTCGTCCGCACTCACGAGGCTATGGTGCAACAAGTGTTGCATCAATGCAACACTTGTTGCATCCCGCCGCTGGTCAGGGTGCGGAGACCAGCTCGGCGGTGCGATCCCACAGGGCGCGGGCGAGCTCCGGGTCGGCGGCCTGGCGGTTGACCGGACCCGCCGGCCGGCTCTTCTCGTAGTACCCGCCGGACTGCCAGGTCTCGCCCGGCGTGCCGCCGGCGAGGAAGCTCAGCCGGGCACCGCCCTGCTCCGCGCTGACCAGGAACAGCTTCATCACCGGCAACCGGTAGGAGAAGCGCACCAGCGCGGAGCCGGTGGAACCGAAGTTGCTCGACACCGCACCGGGATGGAACGCGGCCGCGAACAGCCCCTGCTCGTGGTAGCGGCGATGCAGTTCGTTGGTGAACAGGATGTTGGCCAGCTTGGTGTCGCTGTAGGCGCCGGTCGCGCTGCGCTTGCGCAGGGTGCCGAGCTCGTCGACGTCGATCCGGCCGCCCTTGGCCATCGCGCTGGACGTCTGGATCACCGCGGCGTTCGAGGCGATCAGCCGCTCCAGCAGCAGGCTGGTGAGCAGGAACGGCGAGAGGTGGTTGATCTGCAGGGTCTGGTCGAAGCCGTCGGCGGTGGTCTGCTGGCTGAAAATGCCGCCGGCGTTGTTGGCCAGCACGTCGATCCGCGGGTACGCGTCGAGCAACTCCCGCGCGAGCGCCCGCACCTGGTCGAACTGCACGAAGTCCGCCAGGTGGTACGGGCGGCCCAACTCCTCGGCGAGTCGCTTGGTCTTGTCCGGTGAGCGGCCGACGAGCACCACGTCGTCGCCGCGTTCGGTGAGTTGTCGGGCCGCGGCGGCGCCGATCCCGTCGCTGGCCCCGGTGATGACGATGGTCCGCTGCTCGGCCATGAGCCCTCTTCCTCACTACCAGAAGGTCGAACGTGAGAGGAACGTGGCGGCGGATCCGGTCCGCTGCGTCTGGTGTCCATAATGGACCCGCGCGCAAGCCCGTATCGGCGAACCGTGCTACTTCGGACTTCTCGCCTGGCCGGGCGGAGCCGTTCGGTCGAGCCGGCTGGTTCGGTGGAGCCGGCTGGTTCGGTGGAGCCGGCTGGTTCGGTGGAGCCGGCAGGTTCGGTGGAGCCGGCAGGTTCGGTGGAGCGGGCCGGGCGAGGAGTTGCCTCCCCGCCCGGCGATGGGCTCAGGTCTGGTTCTGCAGCTGCTTCGCCAGGTTCATGCTGACGCCGGACACCAGCAGGATGATCTGGACGACGAAGTACACCGCACCGATGATGCCGAGGATCAGGCCGACGGTGCCCAGGGTCTTGTTGGTCGCCTGCCCGTTGTCGGCCTTCTTGCGGCCCAGCACGCCGAGAATGATGGCGGGCACGCCGCCCCAGATGCCGGCGTAGAAGCAGCAGAGGACGATCGACACGATGCCGGCGACCAGCGAGATGATGTTCAACGCGTTGCCGCTGGTGTCGGCCGGCTGGCCGCCCATGCCGGGCGGTGGCGGCGGCATGCCGGGGCCACCGGGGCCCTGCCCGTACGGGGGTTGCGACATTCCTCCGTCGTAGGGGTCGCCCGGGCCACCCGGCCCGGTCGGCGGGATCGTAGTCACGCTCGCGTTTCTCCTCCGTCAGCCACGGCGTCCTGGTCGACGCCGTGTGTTGGCCTGCGGGTCAGCCATACCCACACGGTCGGGAAAGACTACATCCGCAGGGCGTTGTCCCTCATCATCGACGGTGCTCGCAAACCCCGTGGTCCGCGCCCGGCGACGAGGTGGGCCGCGGTCGGTTGTCGAGTGGTGACCGGTGCGTGGCGCAGCGCAGCGACAGGAGGGGTCGACCGCGCGTACCGGATGTGTGAGGATCCGGTCATGACAACGTTGCCAGTGCAGACCGGCCTGAGCCGCCGCGGGCTCCTGCGGGCGGCCGGCACGGCCGGTGCGCTCGCCGTCGCATTGCCTTACGTTGCACCGGATCGCGCCGCGGCCACGACCGCCAGCGCGCGGCAACGGCTCGCCGCCGACGAGGTCGCGCGCACCTACCATCGGGTACTGCTCCGGCACACTCGGTGGGCCGAGACGCAGTGGGACGGGAGCGCCGGGCACTACCTGGCGAAGGACTTCTCGTTCGCGGTCGTGCTCGGCAATGCGGTGTTGCTGACTCGTGATGGTTACGACGCGGACCTCGCCGGCGTCGACTCCGAGACCTTGCGGCAACACACGGTTGCGACGCTGTCGCACTTCGCTGCGTCGAACCGGCTCCTCGGCGGTACCGAGTGGGGCAGGACGCTGTTCTTCGACACCACCTTCCAGCTCTACTTCCAGCTGGCCGGGCGGCTGCTGTGGGACGAGCTCGACGCGCAGACCCGGGCCAACCTCGACCTCATCGCCCGGCGGCAGGCCGACTACACCGTCTCGCTGGGCAGCGGCGACGACCCGCTGTCCGGATCGTGGACACCGCACGGGTTGTCCGGCGGCTGGGTCGGCGACACCAAGCTGGAGGAGATGGGCGTCTACGCGCAGTCGATCGCGCCCGCGCTGGCCTGGGCGCCGGACGCGGCAGGCGCGGCGGACTGGCGCGACTGGTACGCGCGGTGGAGCCGCAACGAGACCGGCCACCCGGCGGCCGACCACGCCAACCCCACGGTGGTCGACGGTGCGCGGGTGTCGAGCAACACCGCGCACAACCTGTACGACACGTTCCTGGTGGAGAACCACGGCTCGTTCGGGCCGCACTACCAGTGCGAGCTGTGGCGCACCTCCGGCCGCAACGGCATCCACTTCATCGCCGCCGGCCAACCGATGCCGGCCGTACTGGCCGAGCAGCCGAACGGGGACCGGTTGTGGCGCAGCATTCTCGCGGTGATGAGCGACGCGGGTGAGCCGCTGATGCCGATGGTCGCCGACCGGGAACACCTGTACGGCCGGGACGTCATCCCGATCGCGTTCCTGGCGCAGGTGCTGGGCGACCGGCGGGCGGCGTGGGCCGAGCAGGCGCTCGCCGCCCGGCTCGACGCCTACCAGGACTATCCGCCGCAGTACCGGATCACGAAGTTCTCCGGTGAACCGAAGTACGAGCCGGAGGCGCGCGCCGAGGTGGCGATCAGCTACCTGCTGCACGAGTGGCGGGCTCGGGAGGGCGCACCGGTGGCGCCGTTGTCGGCGGCCGAGGTGTTCGCCGACGCGTCCGGCGTCATCGACTTCGGTACCGGGCCGGGCCTGGTGGCACACCAGTCGCCGGCGGCGTGGGCGGGCGCGGTCAGCAAGCCCGGCTTCGCCAAGTTCGCCTGGCAGCCGGGCCACGACGACTGGCTGTTCGTCCTCAGCGGTACGACCCCGATGTTCCTGCCTGCCACCGGCGCCACGGTGCGCAACCGCACCGTCGCCACCTACCTCCGGGCCCGGAACGGGTTCGACGCCAGCGCGGTGGTGCTCGGCTTCGACGCCGGCCGGGCCGGGTTCGCCTCGCTGCCCGGCGGTTCGGTGGTGTACGCGTCCAGCGGTGTCGCCGCTGGCGAGGGGCACCTGGAGGTCCACAACCTCACCATGCCGGGCGTGCCCGGTCTCGACGGTGACCGTACCTACACCGCCGCCGAGGGCGGTGTGACCGTGCCGGCGAACGACGACTCGTCCGGTGCGGCCCGGGTCGACACCGTCACGTTCGACCGGACGAGTGCGCGCTGGGTACGGATGCTCGGTGTCACCCCGGATCCCCGCTACGGCTACTCCATCATCGAGCTCGCCGTGCGGGACGGCGCCGGCGCGAACCTGGCGCAGGGCAAGGCGACGAGCGCGTCGTCGGCGGACACCGGGCACGCCGCCGGGTACGCCACCGATGGCGACGACACGACCCGCTGGGCGGTGTCCCGGGCCGACCGGCCGCGGGCCGACAGCTGGCTCGCGGTCGACCTGGGCGGGGTGGCCGAATTCGACCGGGTGAGGATCGACTGGGAGGCAGCGGCCGGCCGCGCCTACCGCATCCAGGCGTCCGCCGACGGCGAGAGCTGGACCGACGTGGCGAGCTACCCGCACCCCGACCTGTCCAGCAGCGGCGGCTGGCTGAACGTCGACGGCCGCGCCGGGCTCGTCGTCCGCGGCACCGACCACCCGATCACTGTGCAGGGCAACGTGATCACGCTCGCCGACGGCCCGGCCGCGCCGCTGCTGGTGGAGGGCCGTCCCGGGCTGGACGACGCCGCCACCCGGAAGGCGGCCGCCGACCCGGCGCCGTCCACCGACACCGACGGGCTGGCGTCGAGCCTCGCCGAGGGGTACCTCAGCGTGTTCAACCTGACCGGTGCCCGCCTGGCCGGGACCGTGACGATTCCGGCGCGGGACACCGCGGTACCGGTGTTCGCCGGGACGCAGACCACGACCGCGGCCGGCACCGCGTACCAGGTCGAGCTCGCGGCCGGCAGCGCCGCGGTACTCGCGCCGTGGTTCACCGTCGAGCCGCTCGGCGGGCGCCGGCTGCCGGCGGGGCTGGTCGTCGAGGTGGCCGACGCGCACCGGCTGCGGCTGCACGGGCCGTCGGGTCCGGTACGGGTGCGCAGCCGCAGCGGTGCCGACCGGGTCGTCGTGGTCGGCGCGCACCGCACCGACGTGGTGTTCGGCTCGGTCCCGGCGTACCCGATCGCCGATCTGGCGTTGGGCCGCGTGACGTTCCCGACCAGCCCGCTGCCGGACGGCATGACCGATCCGGCCGCCGCCGTGGACGGCAGCGACGCGACGGCGTGGACGCCCGGCCGTGCCGGTCGGATGGTGGTCGACCTGGGCGGCGCCGAGTCGCTGGGCGCGATCGAGCTGCACTGGATGCCCGGTCGTCCGCCGGCCGCCACCGTGTCGACCAGCACCGACGGCCTGTCGTACGAGCAGGTTGCCCGGCTGCGCGCCGGCCAGCGCCGGGCCGAGCTGTCCGGTACGGCCCGCTACGTGGCCGTCTCGGTGCCGGGCTGGCGGCACGGCGACGCGCACCTCCGCCAGCTCGTGCTCCGGCCGCACTGACCGTCCACCGGAGGTGCGTCACTTCCGCAAGGTGGCGCGGCGGTGCAGGCGGATCGCCGAGACGAGGAAGAAGATCCCGCCCAGGGTGGCGTACCCGGCGATGTTGGTCAGCGACGAGGCCTTCCCGCCGGCCTGCAGGACGAAGCTTGCGCCGGCGACGACGGAGATCGCGCCGCTGAGGATCATCGCCCACTGGCCACCGAGCCGACGGCGCAGGATCGCGACGACCAGTTGCACGATGCCCGCGGTGATCGCCCAGGCGCCCCACACCGTCAGCACGCTCGGTATGCCCGAGGTGGCCGCGGCGGCCAGGCCGAGGAAGGTGAGGAAGCTCAGCGCCATGTTGAGATACAGCGGGGTGCGCGGCCGGCTGGTACCGGAGGTGCGGAAGTCGATCACCGCGGCGGCGGCGTCGAACAGTGGGTAGATCACCAGCAGGCCGATGCTGGCCGGGTTGAGCGTGGAGGCGACGAGCACGACCAGCCCGGCCCAGACGATCGCGAACCCGAACCGCACATAGTAGAGGTTTCGCAACCCTGTGCTACCGCTGGCGACGTCGATCTGTGCGCCGGTGTCGATGGACGTGTCGATCGATGTGGGCATGGTTCCCCCTCGGTGGGTGATTCGCTCTGCAAGACAGAACGATCGGTCTCCCTAGCGTGCAGCTACTCGGCGACGATGTCAAGACCGACCGTTCTATCTGCTAGGCTCGACCCGGCGCTTCGGGAAGGGGCAGGCACATGTCGCAGGCACGGGACCGGCTGCTGCGAACGGCGACCGAGCTGTTCTACGCCGAGGGCATCCACGCCGTCGGCGTCGACCGCGTCATCGCCGTCGCGCAGGTCACCCGCGCCACGCTGTACCGGCACTTTGCGAGCAAGGACGACCTCGTCGTCGCGTACCTGACCGCCGCCGACGAGGCGATCCGCGCGCGCACCGCCGCCGCTCGGGCGAAGGACGCCCCGCCGGAGGACATCGTGCGCGAGATCGGGCAGCACATCGCCGACGACATCCAGGGCCAGGGCTTCCGCGGCTGCGCGTTTCTCAACGCGGCCGCCGAGTACCCCGATCCGGCCCATCCGGTGCACCAGGCGGTCCTGAAGCACCGGCAGTGGTTCCTGGACACGGTCACCGAGCTGCTCGCCGCCACCGGCGAGACCGACCCGGACGCCGCCGCCCGGCACTTCGTGATGCTGCGCGACGGAGCCATGGCCGCCGGCTGCCTCACCGACCCGAAACCGATCGGCGAGACGTTCCTGCTCGGCGTCGAAGGGCTGCTTCACTCCCGCAACGGCCGGCGTCCGCCGGCGAAGCGCTAGAACGTCGTCGACGGAGGTGTGGGATGGCGCGGGCTGCGTTCGTGCTGACGATCCGGCCGGACAAGGTCGAGCAGTACCTGGCGGCGCACCGGGAGGTGTGGCCGGAGATGCGGGCCGCGCTGCGCGAAGCGGGGTTCCGCAACTACTCGATCCACCTGTCCGGACGGCAGGCGTTCGGCTACTTCGAGGCCGACGACCCGGCGGCGGCGTTGGCGGCGATGGCCGAGACCGAGGTCAACGCCCGCTGGCAGGACCGGATGGCCGAGCTTCTGGAGCAGCGGGTCGACGACGACGGCCCCGGCCTGCTCCCCGAGATCTTCCGCCTCGACTGACCCGCGCGAGCCAACTGATTCGCGGATGGCAGGGACGCTGGACCATACTGGGCGGCCATGGACCTGGACGACTACCAGCGGGGCGCCCTGCATACCGCGGCTCCCCGTGACAAGAAGAACGAGCTGCTGCACCTGGTGCTCGGGTTGGTCGGGGAGTCGGGGGAGGTCGCGGAGAAGTTCAAGAAGTGGGTCCGCGACGCCGACAGCGACGAGTCGCGAATCGACCGGGCCGACATCGCCAAGGAACTCGGCGACGTGCTCTGGTACGTGGCGGTGCTCGCCGACTACCTCGACCTGTCGCTGGACGACATCGCCGCGGGCAACCTGGCGAAGCTCGCCAGCCGGCAACGCCGCGGTGTCCTCGGCGGTACCGGCGACAACCGCTGACCCCGAGGCAGGAACACGGCAGCACCCGGCCGGCGCCACGACAGCAGTTGCGCCGCGATCCGGCAGTACGACAGGAGAAAGGGCGGACATGGCGAACCGTTGGATCGGCGTCACGGTCGACTGTCTCGACGTGCAGCGGGTGGCGCGCTTCTGGAGCGTGCTGCTCGACCGGCCTGAGGGGCCGTCCATGCCCGGCTGGGTGTACCTGGGACACGTCGACGACGCGCAGCCTCGGCTGGTCTTCCAGCCCGTCACCGAGCCGAAGCAGGGCAAGGTACGGCTGCATCTCGACGTGCTGGTCGACGACATCGACGCGGGGATCGCGCAGGTCGTCTCGCTCGGCGGCCGGTTCACCGGCGAGCGCCACGACTACGACGAGGGTGTCGTCGTCGTGATGGCCGACCCGGAGGGCAACGAGTTCTGCCTGTCCCAGTTCTACTGAGCCGCGGGTGCGGTGCGACGCCCGGTGCTCCCCGGAACGCCCGCGCGTCCGCCGGACCGCGCCGCCGCGGTTTCGTGGCGGTACGGATGTGGGTACCCGCCTGGCATGAGCTATTCACGCACTACTTCGCGTCCGGCTCATTACAAGGGCCGGCATCGCCGGCACCCGGGCGGACTGGGTGCCCGGTTGCGACAGTCGGCCGATGGGCTGCGGCGCTAGTCAGCGGCGACGGCGCGCGGCGATCGATCACGGCCGTGCGGCAGCGGGTTCGGACGGGGATGCCATCGCCTCGACCAGGGCCCGGTAGGCATCGGGCCAGAGGATTCGTTCCTGTTCCAGCAGCAGCCCGGTGCCGGTGGCGGCGGCATGCTCGGCGAGGTGGCGGTACAGAGCCATCTCGTCCGGGGTGAGGTGCGGCAGGCTCGAGCGGGTCGTGCCGGCACCGTCCACGGCGAGGTGCCGGTAGCGGTCCAGCGTCGCCCGATCGGTGAGAATGGTGCGGGCGTCGATGCCGTGGCCGCGCAGATCGTCGACGAAGTGCAGCCCGGGCAGATCGAGGTCGCCCCAGTAGATGACCCGGCGGGCGGTGCGGACCCAGCCGATGCGGGCGTAGGCGGCGACGCTGAACCCCTGTCCGTGCAGGATGACCGCGCCGGGGTGGTCGGTCGTGACGGCGTAGCCGGTCTCCTTGGCCTCCAGGATGACGACGGTGTCCGGTGTCTGCTCCCAGCGGTTGAGGTCGTCGGTACTGGCGGCCAAGTGGCGCATCCCGCCGATCTGGTGCCGGAGCTCGGGATCGAGGACCGCGACCTGGATGAGCTCTGGGGGCACGCGCAGGCCGAGCCGTCGGTACAGCCGGAGCCGCGCCGTGGCGCCCGCGCCGGTGTCGTCGGCGGTCGCGCCGGCATCGCCGGTACCGGCGTCGGACCCGGGCCCGGGATTCGGCCCGGCGTCAGGCCCGGGCCCGGAGGCGGGCCCGGTGTCGGGGTCGGCAGCGGTGCTGGCGTCCGGATCGTCACCGAGCAGCGCGAGAACCAGCGGTGCATGGCGTTGCAGCCACTTGGTGTCGATGCCCTCGATGGGTAGCTGGCGCAGCAGCATGCCCGACGACGGGTTGGCCCGCAGCCAGCTTGCGGTGGTGACGAGCCGCCGGTGGTCGGCGTCGGCCAGTTCGGTGATGCGGCGGACGAGGGGGCCGAGCCGCGCGTCGGGGAAGTGGCGGGTCAACTCGGCGAGCCGTGCGCCGCAGCGTTGCCACACCGTCGCCGTGCCCGGATCGGCCGCGGCGACGTCGTACGCCCGGGCCAGGACGAGGGTCTTCGGCATCGGGTGCACGCCGGTCCGGAAGTCGCGGTTGGCCCAGGTCACGGTGCCTGGCCCGGGGTAGTCACGCCAGCTGTCGGCCCAGGCGTGGCAGGCGACCGGGTCCGCTCGCCGTTGCGCGGTACCGGGCTCCTGCAGCGAGATGTGCAGCGGCCAGCTCCCGCGCCGCTGCGCCCAGCTCGGGTAGTCGCGGCGGAAGCGCGCGGCCAGCAGCGTCCGTACCTGTTGCGGGGTACGCATGTCAGGCGGTGGCACGGGCGTCGTCGTGATGTTCGGCCCGGGTGATCAGCTCGCCGAAGGTGGCGGTGGCGGCGTCGGACTGGGCGCCGTGCGGCAACAGCCGCTTGTCGACCAGGATGGCCTGCCCGATGAACGGTTCGAGGATGCCGGCCATCCGGATCGGTGCGGCGATCACCAGCTGGAAGCCGAAGTCGTCGAACGCGGCGAGCGCCTGCCGGGAGAACTCCTCGTCGGACTTGCTGAACGCCTCGTCGAGCATCAGCGGCGCGAACACGGGCAGCCCGTCGCCGTCCGGGTCGGCAAGGTTGTAGCTCAGCGCGGCGGCCAGGCAGAACGCGACGAGCTTCTCCTGCTCGCCGCCGGAGTTGGACGAGGTGTTGCGGTACGTGTAGTGGATCTCGCCGTCCCCGTCGACCTCCTGGCCGTAAAAGCTGTAGCTGGTGCGCACGTCCAGTACGTTGCGCCGCCAGGCGCGGGCTTCGGCGGTGTCGGCGGTGAACTGCCCCATCAGCTTCTGCACCCGCTGGAACTGGGCGAGCAGCTTGGTCGCGTTGCCGCGGGCGGCCGGCGCCTGGCTCAGCAGCGTGTCGACCATGGTGCGGAACTCGCGCACGTCGGCGGATCGAGCGGCCTTGTAGGCGATCTGCAGGTACCGGCCGGTGTTGAACTCGACCCGGCGCAGCCCGTTGTTGACCATGTCGACGCGGCGCCGGATGTCGTCGGTGGCGTTCTCGATGGCCCGTTGCAGCACGCTGATCGACGGCACCATGTCCTCGCTGATCATCTGCTGGAACCGGTCCATCGCCTGGGGTAGCCGGCGTTGCCTGATGTCGGCGTGCAGTGCGGCGAAGTCCGCGCCGGCGGCGTCGACATCGCCGCTGGTGTCCGGGGCCGAGTCGGGCCACTGCTCGCAGAACCGGTCGATCGCGCTCTTCACTCTGGTACGGGCGTGCATGCGCTCGGCGTTGGCCGCCTCCCGCCGGCTCTGCAGCTCGCGGCGCAACGCGGTCCTGGCCGGGTTGACGTTTCCCGGGTCGACGTCGACCTCGGTCGCGGCGAGCGCCTCGTCGAGGTAGCCGCGGGCGCTGTCGTCGATCTCGTGCGGCCGGTCGGCTTCGGCGTCGAGGATCTCGACCAGCGCCTGCTGGCGGGCGTTGTGCCCGGACAGCTGGTTCTTCAGGGTGGCGCGCTGGTCCACCAGGTCCTCCCACTGCTGCCTGGCCTCGTCGCGGCGCTTCTCCAGCAGCTGCAGGTTGGCGTTGTTGGCACGCACCTCGGCCAGCCGGTCGGCCAGCTCATCGGCCCGCTGCCCGGCGCTCCAGTGGTCGAGCTGGTCCCAGTCGGTGTGCTCGGCCAGCTGGGCACCGCAGCGGCCGATGCGGTCCAGCGCCGCCCACCGCCCGTCCAGCTGGTCGGCTTCGGCCTGCGCGGCGCGGCGGCGCTCGTCGAGGGCGGCCAGCTCGTCCTCGATCGCGGCGATCTTGGCGGCCGTGTTGGCGCCCAGGATGTACGAGGAGCGGCTGGTCAGCTCGGGCCGGTCGTCCTTGCGGAAGACGTTGCCGGGCTGCTTGACGGTGCCGTGCACGGTGACCGCGATCGGGTGCGGTTCCAGCTCCCGGGCCGACTCGACGCACACGTGCTGGAACCGCTTGGCGAGCTGGGCCGCCAGCCACCTGCCGCTGGGGTGGTCGGCGTCGACGGTCAGCTTGCCGGCGAGCGTTTCGGCGGCCGGTTGTGGCGCCGCGGCGGTGACGGGGCTGACGATGCTGTACTCGACGACGCCGCGCATGTCGTGCTCGTCGACGAACCGCATCACCGCCTGCTGGTGGCGGGCCGGCACCAGCAGGCGCAGCCCGAAGCCGCGCAGCACCTTCTCGGCCGCCGGCCGCCACCGTTCCTCGCCGTCGGCGACGTCGATCAGCTCCGCGGCGAACGCCAGGTCGTCGGCGGGAATCTGCGCCCCGTGCGCGATCAGCTCGCGGCGCTCGCGCTGCCGGGGCGGGATGAGCGACCGCGCCGAGCGCAGCCCCGCCAGTTCGGCCTCCTTGCCCTGGTGCCGGTCGCGGGCGGTCGCGGCCGCGGCGAACACCGCGTGCCGCCGGCCGGCGAGCTGGGTACGTTCGCGGGCGGCGGTGGACACCAGGCTGCCCAGCCGGGTGTGGAACTCGTCGAACTCCTGCCGGTTGGTCGGTGCCGGCTGCTCCACCTGCTCGACCAGGCCGGTGAAGCTCTGGTACGCGCGCCGCCGGGCCTGCGCTTCGCCCTGCGCGGCGCGCAGCTGGGTCTGCAGCTCGCTGAGGATCGATCCGTCGCGGCGCAGCTGCGCCTCCAGCGACTGGTAGCGCTCGGACGCCTGCTCGACCTCGGTGTTCGCCTCGGACAGCTCGGTGTCGAGCCGTTCGATCGTGTCGTCGATCTCGTCCAGCGCGGCCCGCGCGGCCTGCAGCTGGACGGCCCGCAGGTAGTGGTCGAGCGGGGCGCCGAGCAGCTCGTCGGCCATCGTCTGGCGTTGTTCGGACTGCTGGTAGCGCTGCCACGCGTCGGGCAGGTCGTGCAGCGCCCTCTCCTGGGCGTGCGCGCGCCGGGCCGTCTCGTACGCGTCGTTGAGCGGGGTGAAGGTGTCGAGCATGTCGGTGGCGGCGGCGAACGTCGCCGGTTCGTCGAGCATGTTCTCCCGGATGAACAGGTTCAGGTCGCCGACGTTCTTCATCGCCTTCGCCTTGCCCAACAGCGACAGCGCCATGCTGGAGTTGGCCAGCCCGATGCGACGGGACAGCTCGCGGGAGAACCTGACCGGCCCGTCGCAGTGCGTGCAGGCGAACGTGGCGCGCAGCCAGCGGGTGTCGAAGCCGCGGTCGGCCCAGCCGGTCAGCGCGGTGAGTTCGAAGTCCCCTTCGTACAGGTGGAACAGCGACTTGAGCGACGCGTTGTCGGTCTCGGCGCCGGTGAACCACTTGACCACCACCGCGGTGGTGACCGCGCCAAGCCCGTCGTCGTAGGTGGCCGCCACCGCCGACCACGTCGCCTTGCCGCCCCGCAGGTACCGGGTGCGGGCCTGGGCGTTGGCGTCGTTGGTCTCCGACCAGGCGCCACGCACGTAGTCGGCGACGCTGCGGGTGGCCTGCTTGGCGCCCCGTGCGCTCAGATCGGCCGAGGCGTTGAACCGCTGGTCGTGGGTGGGCAGCAGCACCAGCGAGTGCGCGTCCATCAGCGACGACTTGCCGGAACCGGACGGGCCGGTGAACAGCACGCCGCGCTCGTCGATCGGGAAGTCCTTGTAGCCGGTGAAGGTCGCCCAGTTGATCACCTGCAGCCGGGTCAGCCGCACCTGACCGAGGTGGATGGTCCGAGCCCGGTCACTCATCGTCGTCCTCCTCGCCGGCCGTGCCGATGTCGCCGCGGGCGATCGCGGTGTAGGTGTCGGTCAGCGCCTCGACCCGGTCGGCGGTCAGGATCGCGGTGATCACCGGCAGGATGAGGTAGCGATCGGTGCCGCGGATCGGTTGGATGATCGACGCGTCGTCCAGCGACTTGATCGCGGTGCGGATCTTCTTGTCGAACGCGGCCGCGTCGGTGTCGGTGGCCCGCTTGTAGGCGAACATGTGGTCGATCATGTCGCTGGTGGACACCACCGGGTCGTCCGGCGCCACCAGGTACTGCTGGTAGAGGTGCAGCGCGAGCGCGCTCGCCGCGAGGCTCAACGTGCGGGTGCGCAGGATGGTACGGCTGTGCGGGCTCGGGTCGTCGGCCTGCCGGGTGAACGCGTACCGGTGTTCCCGGTTGACCTCCAGCAGCAGTCCCAGTTCCGACAGCCAGCTGCGCAGCACCTGCTCGTACTGCAGCACGATGGCCCAGTGCTTCTTCGCTTTGTCGGTCAGGTGCGGCGCGGCGACCAGCTCCTGCAGCGTCCAGCAGACCTCGGGCGGCAGCGCGCTGGTGTCGCCGTCGAAGCGCGGTTCGTGCTCGCGTTCCAGGTGCGTACCGACGGGTGCAACGGCCGGTTCGGCGTCGAACACCTCGGTCGGATCCAGCGGCGTCGGGGGCGCTTCGGCGAACAGCGCCGGGTCGAAGACCTCGGAGTCCTCAGGCATGGGCTGGCACCTCCGTGAGCAGGCTGCCCTGGCCGGGCCGCGGGCGCGGCGGGCCGCTGCGCCCGGCCGGGTCGGGAAGCTCGTCACCGAACAGCAGGTAGGGCAGCGTGATCGGGCGCAGCCCCTGCGCGGTGTGCGCCACCACGGTGACCCGGGTCTGCAGATCGGCCTTGCCGAACCGGGCGGCGAGCGACCACAGGCCGATGACGTCGCCGGTCCGCGGCTGCGCCAGCAGCTCCAACACGTCCGGCAGCGTCGCGATGCCGTGGTGCGCCTCGATCGCCGCGTTCACCGCCTGGTGCAGCGCCGCCCAGTCGATCGACTCCGCGCCGATCAGGGTCGCCGGGTCGATGGCGAACCCGGCGTCGTCGACCAGCGGATCGGGGCGCTCCGGCGGCCCCTCGTGCAGTCGCAACCGGCCGACCGAGCTGGTGTCCACCCCGCTCGTGGGTACGGTGAAGCCGATGTCGCGACCGCCGTGGGTCACCGCGAACGCCCCGGCCGCCGCCGTCTGCGCCTCCACCACCCGGGTGCGCATGCTGCGGTAGTGCGCGATGTCGCCGCCGCGGACGAACGTACTGATGCGCCGGAACGCCATCGCGCGGGCCTGCTCGACCTCGCGCACCCGCTGCCACATCGCGTCGATGAACCCGTCCAGCGCCTCTGTCACCTCCGCCGGCAGCCCGTCGACGCGCTGCAGCACGTCGGCGATGTCGGTCTCCAGCCGGGAGCGCTGCGAGGGCGTCCCGATCAGCGTCGCGAACGCCCGGAACGCCTGCCCCTCGGGGGATTCGGCGATCACGTCGTGGCCCTCGAACATCCGGTGCAACGACTCGGCGAACTCCTCCGCGTCGTCCGACAGGCTCTGCCGGATCAGCGCCATCGTGTTGGCCTGCATGCGTTCGCCGTACCGGGCGATGTCGGCCGGGATCCGCTCCACCAGGTGCATCAACGCCGAGATCCGTTCCACCAGCTCGGCATGCGCCATCGCCGGCGCGACCCCGCGGTCCAGCTCGGCTCGCTTGGCCCGCAGCGCGCCGATCTGCTCGTCGATCTCCGCCCGGCGCGCCTCGAGGTCGGGGTTGGCCTCCGTCGCGATCTGGTGCACGCCGGCCATCACCATCGCCAGCGCCGACTCGGTCGCGGTGGAGGTGTGCCGGCGCAGGTTGCGCATCTGCCGCACCGCCTGCGCCGCCCCGGCGGTCAGCTGGTACCGCTCGGAGCGCGACTCGGGGTCGACGGTGCGGTGCGCCCAGCCCTTCTTCGTCCACCGGGTCAACAGCACGTCGGCGTCGGCGAACGCCGACCCGGGCCCCTCGCCGGACATCGGCGCCGACCGGGCCAGCCGCGGCAGGTCGCGGTCGATCGCCGCCGCCAGTGCCGCCCCGTCCACCACCTGACCGTCGCCCAGATGCGCCGCCATCAACGCCAGGTGCAGCAACGCGTCGCCCGAGCGCAGCAGTGACATCGTCACGTCCGCCTCGGCGTTGCTGCTGAACTCGTGCAGCAGCTGCTCGGCACTCCTGCCAGCCACGATTCCACCCGCCCCCATACAACAACGCCCCGAACGATACGACCCCCCGGCGACACTCCTGCCGGGCCACCGGGCGGCCGCCGTCGGCGGCGGTATCGGGCCGGCCTGCCAGTCGCGTGGAGGCCCGGCCCGCCGGTCGCGTGGAGGTCTGGACCGCCGGTCGCGCGGAGGTCTGGACCGCCGGTCGCGCCGGACGCATCCCTGCCGCGACTTGACGGCCCTGCGCGCCGGGCTAAAATTGGTCTTGCCACTACAAGTTATGCCCCTCGGCTGGATCAGAATAGTCCGACGACGCCTACCAGGTGCGGCTCGACCTGCCCGGGATCGACGAGGAATCGCTGGAAGTCACGGCCGAGAACAACACGCTCACGGTGCGGGCACGGCGAGACGTGGACGCACCGAAGGGCGCGGAGTTCGTGATGCGCGAGCGTCCGGTCGGCACGTTCAACCGGCAGATGGTGCTGGGTGACGGGCTCGACCTGGAGAGGGTGTCGGCGCAGTACCGCGACGGCGTGCTGACCGCGTCGATTCCGGTCGCCGAGCACGCCCGGCCGCGCCGGATCCCGATCACCCGCTCCGGCAGTGACCGGAAGGTGATCGAGGCGGGCTGACCGGTGCGCGCGCCCGCCCCGTCGCCGGGGTGGGCGCCGCGCGCTCCGTGCGGGAGGTGATGCCACGATCTGATCGCTGTCAGAACGGATCTCTCGGATCCTGGTCGACAAGGGCCTGTCGATGGACGCCGCGTGCCGCATCGTGACCCTGCAGGTCGAGCTGGCGCACGCCCGGGCCGAGATCGCGGAGCTGCGCCAGCAGCTCACCGCCGCCACCGACCGCCGGCCACCGACCGAGGGCCCGAACCGGTGATCGGGCCGACCAGCCAGGGGAGATGGGTGATCGATGAGTCGACGCGTCTACTACGACGAAGACGGGCAGCCCTACTACGAACTGATCTGTGACGCCTGCCGCCGCCGGTACCGGTGCGGCGACGACAGTTGCTACGACTGGCGCCTGCTGGGCGAGGCCGCCGAGTACGACGGCTGGAACGCCGTGGCGTCAGCCGCGACCGGGCCACATCACTGCCCGGACTGCATCCGCACCGGTGCGTCGATCACCGGTGCCACCGCGCGACGATCGAACGCGCCCCGCCCGGCTGCCGTCCACTGAACGCCCGCGACCGCCTGATGCGCTTACCGCGCCTGGTCCGTCGGCGGGTGATCGGTGCGGACCCGGTCGGCGTGCGGTAGCGACGCGGTGATCAGTGCGGGCGCCCGGCTCTCGGCGTCGCGGGCGCCGCGAAGCCGGCCCGCCTGGTACGGCTGGAGCGCGCCGAGGTGCCGGATCAACGCGCACGCCGCCTCGAGGGCGTACGGGTGGTCGCTGTAGACCGGGACGGCTCCGGTCAGCGTGGCGTTGGCCGGGTTGATCAGGCTCGCGGACGAGACGTGGTGCAGCGCGGCGGCCACCAGCGTGTCGGGCAGCACCGCGGCGGCCTCCTCGGCCGCGCTGCCGGCCGGCACGCTGATCAGGTCGATGCCCGCCGCGGTGCGGCGGATCGGGTTGGTGCAGTCGATCAGGGTGGCGCCGGCCAGCTCGCCTCGCAGCGTTCCCAGGGTGTCGGCGTGGGCGGGGTAGGGCAGCGTGGCGATCACCAGCGCTGCGGACGCGGCCTGCGCGTTGCGGGCGCCGCGGACGGTGCCGGTGACCCGGGGCATGGCCATCAGCCGTGCGGCCCACTCGCGGGCGCGTTCCTCCCGGCGGGAGCCGAGCAGCACGGTACGGCCCGCAAGCGCGAGGCGGTAGGCCAGCCCGCGGCCCTGCCGTCCGGTACCGCCGATGATGCCGATGGGCGGTACCGGGTTGCCGGGCTGCGGGCTGGCGTCGGATGACACGATCGGGCCGCCGGTTACGAGGTGGCGGCCTGGTGCCGTGCGACGACCTCGCCGAGGTAGCGCTCGGCCGCCTCGGGGGTCATGAACCAGTCGTTGAGGTCGTCGGGGTCGGTGAACCCGCGGCCGATGCGGTCGGCGACCTCGGGGAACTGGGTTGCCGCGCCGAGGATCTGCGCGACGTGCGGCGCCGGCGGGTGCGGCAGCATCAGCTCGTTGGTCCAGCGGGTCGGTGTCTCGCCGACCTCGGTCCAGAACCGGTCGGCGTTGGTGCGCATCCAGCCGGCGCCGAACGGCCCCTCGCCGTGGTCGCGGATGGCCTGCTCCCAGAACGCGGCCGCGCGGGCGGCGATGTTGGACCCCTGGGCGGTGATCGGGTCGTTGGCCAGCACCACGTCGGCCAGGCCGAGTACGGCGCGGCCGGACGGCAGGATCCCGACGGGGTTGCGCACCGTGGGGGTGAAGGCGCCGACGAGGTTGGCGTGAGGGTCGGTGGGCGTGATCTCGGTGCAGCGCTCGGCCAGCCACGGCGTGTGCCGGCGCAGCACGTCCTGCAGGACCCGCAGGTGCGCCTCCGGGGACAGTCCGGCGTCGAACACGTCCATCGGGCCGCCGGGGATGGCCTCGACGAAGATGATGTCGCAGGTACCGGTGGTGGTCAGGGCGGGGATGACGATGATCTCGCCGGCCCCGGGTACGACGTTGAAGTGCCCGCCGACCACGTCGACGTCCGGGTCGGGCCGCATGCCGCGCACGTAGCAGACGGCCAGCTTCCGTTGCGGCGTGGTGTACGGGGAGCGTTCCGGGATGCGGGTGAACAGCTCGGCGAGCTCACCGCGGCCGGCCGCGACCACGACCAGGTCGTAGCTCCCGGAGTCCAGGTAACCCTCGAGATCGTCGACGGTGGCGGTCCGGGTCCGTACGTGCCGGTCCATCTCGTCGAGCAGTCGCGCCATCTTGACCCGCTGGTCGACCGATCGGGCCGGCGCCGGCAGCCGACCGACCAGATCCAGCCGGGGAGTCTGTGGGGTCGGCGCGAGCGTCATGTGCAGCGCCTCGATCGCGGGCGTCTGGTCGTCCCAGAGGGCCAGGCCGCGGTCGCGCTCGATGGCGAGGGCGGGTTCGAACATCACCTGGGTGGAGGTGGGCCGCCGGGTGCGTACCTGGTCGGCGGTCAGCGCGGAGATCACGGTGACCTCGTGGTCGCCGGTGCGCAGCAGCCCGGCGGCGAGCGTCAGCCCGCACTGGCCGGCACCGACGATGGCGATCTTGGGCATGAGGGGGCTCTTTCCCGATCGAAGGACGGTGGCGACGAACCTATCGCCGAGGCCGGTATGTCCCGTAGGCCGGTCGGCGACGGCGAGGGGTGCCGAGGTGGTCCGGCGGTGAGTGGGGCGTCGCGGCGCGGGCCGGGGGCGAACACCACGGCCGAAGGCGGACTGCCCGGGATCGTTGGTCGCCAGCCGGCGCGCGGAGGTGCGCATCGGCTGGCGACCAGCGGTACGGATCGCTCGCAGGGAAGCCGATGCACTGCACGACGGCGCGGCTGGCCGCGTGCCTCACCTCAAACCCCCGGTACGTCTGCGAGTCGACCTGCCCGATCACTCGGGCGATTTGAGTCTCTCTCGACCTTTGCACCTGCTGCATCCGTACATGTACGCCCGAATGGCAACACCGTACCGCCAGATACGTGGTTTCGGGATGGCGCAGTACCGTATTTCTCGGCGTACGGCATCCGGTTTGTCCTCGAACAGTCGTTACTTTCGCCGTATTGTGAGCCCGAGAGTTGCACAACGGAACGGATGGTTGTCGGTGTCGGAGAACGACCGCTCCGCGCGGTTGCCGTTGGACTACGGTCCGCTGGTCGGCCGGGTCGCCGAGCAGCAGCGCGTCGTGACCCTGCTGGAACGCAACCCGCTGGTCACCCTCACCGGGACCGGTGGCGTCGGCAAGACGCGGCTGGCGGTGCGGATCGCCAACTCCATGGCCGGTTCGATGCCCGGCGGAGCCTGCGTGGTGGAGTTGGCCGGT
Organism: Actinocatenispora sera; assembly: GCF_018324685.1. Classification (NCBI taxonomy): domain Bacteria; kingdom Bacillati; phylum Actinomycetota; class Actinomycetes; order Micromonosporales; family Micromonosporaceae; genus Actinocatenispora; species Actinocatenispora sera. The sequence goes on from NZ_AP023354.1 coordinate 2,764,581, forward strand.
CTGCCGCCGCTGGGCAACACGACGGTGCAGCAGATCTACGCCGCCATCGGGCGGGCCACCGGCAGCTTCAACCAGCAGTCCGGGCTCGACGTGCTCGTGGACTACCTCAACGAGCACCGCAGCCTGCTGGTGCTGGACAACTGCGAACACGTCGCGGCGCCGGTACGTACGGCGGTCACGGCCTTGCTGGCCGGGGTCCCCGGTCTGCGGATCCTCGCCACCAGCCGCCAACCCCTGCACCTGCACGAGGCCGGCGAGCAGGTCGTCGACCTGGCCCCGCTGTCGACCACCGACGCGATCGAGGCGTTCCTGGCGTACGCCAGCGCCGGCGGAGCGCGCCTGGCCGCCGCCGGCACCCGGGCGGCGACCGATCCGCAGGCCCGGGTGCAACTCCGGCAGATCACCACCCTGGTGGAGGCGCTGGACCGGCTGCCCCTGGCACTGCGGTTGGCCAGCGCCTGGCTGGCCACCACCAGCCTGGCGGAGCTCATCCACGCGGTGACCGCCGATCGCTGGCACACCGTCGTCGACCTGCGTCCGGAGGCCGAACCGGACGGGCGGCACAGCGCGCTGCGCCGCGTCGACGACTGGTCCTGGAGCCTGTGTACGCCGGCCGAACAGCAGGTGTGGCAATGGATCTCGGTGTTTCGAAACCCGGCCACCCAGCACGAGCTGGTGGCCGTGTGCGCCGGTACCGGGCTGGATCGCCCGGCGATCGCGCGGGCCGTCGCGGGGCTGCGCGACAAGCGGATCCTCAGCGCCGGGGCCGGCCGGAACGGGGCACCGCGGCTCTTCCTGCTGGAGACCGAACGCCAGTACGGGGCCGAGAAGCTCGCCGCCGCCGGGCTGCTGCCGGCCGCGCGCGCCGCGCACAGCGGCTACTACGCGTCGCTGACGACCGCGGCGGTGGCCGACTGGATGGGGCCGGAGGAGGTCGAGGTGCTGCACGGCGTGCACGCCCAGCTCGACCACATCGCGAACGCGGTCGACTATCGCATCGCCGGCGGTGAGCTGGTGGGCGCCTGCACGATCGTGTGCGACCTGACCCGGAGCCGGAGCCCGTTCCTGTGCGGCGGGCTCTCGGACGTCCGCGACATCGCCGACCGGGTCATCCGGGCGTTCCACCACCCGACGCCAGCGGGTGGCCGAGCGTCTGGCGAACCCGTGTCTGGTGGCCCCGCGTCTGGTGGCCCCGCGTCCGGCGGCCCCGCGGTCGGTGGGCCGCAGGAGGCGGTGCTGCTGGCCGCCACGATGGCCACCGACGGCTGGGTCACGGTGACCCAGGGCTTTCCCGACCGGGCGTTCGAGCTGATCGCCGCCAGCCACGAGCTGCACGAGCAGTGGCAGCTGGAGCCCACCCCGCCGCTGCTGTTCGCCGAGGGGGGAGCGCTCGCCCTCGCCTACGGTGACCCGGCCGCGGTGCCGTTGCTCGATGCCGCCCGTACCGCCTTCGATGCTCCCGAGACCGCGGGCGATCACCAGATGGCGACCATGATGTGGGCCATGGCGCAGGGGTTCGACGCCGCTCCGGGCGCCGAGGCGGCCGCGGCGGAGTACCTGCGCGTCGCGCAACGCTCGCGGGCGCCCTGGAACGTGTCCTGGGCGCACTGGGTCGGCGCGCTGGCGGCGCTGGGCCACGAGCACCTGGCGGACGCCCGCGACCGGTGCCGGCAGGCCCTGTTGCTGCAGGACGGCATCGGCGACCTGTGGGGGCTGACCTGGTCGCTGCTGCTCGCCGCGGCGATCGTGACCGAATCGCTCGACCCGGACCGGCCCGACCAGCGCCAGGCGCGGCGCGCGGCCTGGCTTGCGGCCGCGGCCGAGGAGCGGCGCCGCCTCATCGGTGTGCGCATCGCCGGACTCAGGCCGCTGGCGCGGCTGCACGAGCGCGTCATGACGCGTGCCGGTGAGGTCCTCGATCCCCGCACCCTGGAGCGGCAGCTCGACGATGGTCGCCGCCGGCACCACCACGCGGTCGAGTACGCGCTCGACGACCGGCGGCCGGCCCGACAGCACCCCACCGGCACGCTGACCCGCCGGCAGCAGGAGGTGGCCCGGTTGATGGTCGGCGGCCTGACCTACGCGCAGATCGCGGACGCATTGCACCTGAGCGAGCGCACCGTGGAGGGTTACGCGGCCGATCTGCTGCACCGGCTCGGCCTCGACAAGCGCACCAAGCTCACCCAGGGCGTCCTCGACGAGGCGCGCACGAGGAGCAGCGGCTGACTCGGCTGGTGCCCCGCCCGGTGGGTCGATCGCCGGCGCGGCACCGGTTCCGCGGGTGTCCCCCGCGGGAGGGCGCTCGGCCGGACCGGCGCCGGCTTGGCAGGACGGGGCGAGTGCGCTAATTTGGTCGAGTGACCAATTTAGTCGATCGACCAACTTCGACTCGTGGTCGTCGGCGCCGCGACCAGCTGATCGAGGCGGGCTTCACGTTGCTGGCCGAAGGCGGCTGGCCCGCGGTGACCACGCGGGCGGTGGCCGAGCGCGCCGGTACCAACGTCGGGTTGATCCACTACCACTTCGGCGGCCTGCCCGGCCTGCACGAGGCCATCGCCCGCCGGGCCGGCGACGAGATCGTCGGCTCGGTCGTCGACGCTCTGGTGGCGGCGCCGGACCCGTCCGCGGCGCTGGACACGGTCCGCGCGCTGGTGCCGGCCACGACCGGCGACGGCCCGCGGATGCGACTGGCGGTGGAGGTCATGGCCGGCGCGCTGCGCGACCCGGTGCTGGGCGAGGTGCTGCGGCAGGAGCTGCGCCGGGCCCGCGAGCGGATCGGCGCCCGGCTCGCCGAGCTTCGGCCCTCCTGGTCCGACGAGCGACGGGCCGGCGCCGCCACCGTGATCGTCGCGCTGGTGGACGGGCTGCTGCTGCACCGCCTGCTGGACACCACGCTGCCCGTCGACGAGGCGCTGACCGCACTCGGCGACCTGCTCGGGGTCCGGCCGTGAGACTGCCCGCATCCGGCGCCGGGGTTGCCGGCTCGGCGGCGCCTGCCCGGTCGGCCACGTGCCCGGTCGAGTGCGTCTCGGCCGCACACCGGCATCGACGTGTCCGATGGCGGTTACGCCATCGCCGTTCGTCGACAGGCTGCCACTCGCGTGCCGCGCTTCGGAGCTGTCCGCAGCATCCTGCCCGTCGGTCCCCGCACGCGAAGGAGAGGCAGTCGTGAAGGTGTTCGTCGCCGGTTCGACCGGCTATCTGGGCTCCCACCTCGTCCGGGAGCTGAAGAACCGCGGGCACCACGTCCGGGCACTGGCCCGCGATCCCGCGAGGCTGGCGCCGATCCGGGACGCGGTCGACGAGGTGTTCACCGCCGACGCCACCGATCCGGACGCACTCACCGGCTGCTGCGAGGGCATCGACGCGATCGTCAGTACCGTGGGGCTGGTCGGCAAGGGCGGCGGGAAGACCTGCTGGGACGTCGACTACGGGGCCAACCGCAACCTGCTGAACGAGGCGGTACGGGCCGGCACGGGCAAGTTCGTCTACTGCTCGGTGGTGCGCGCGCCCGCCCTGGAGAAGCTGCAACTGGTCCGGGCCAAGCGCGCGTTCGAGCAGCGGCTGAGTGACTCCGGGATGGCTCACACGATCCTGTTCCCGAACGGCTTCTTCGCCGACTTCGACGAGTATCTCGGCATGGCCCGCAAGGGCCGGATCTTCGTTTTCGGCAGCGGTGGGTTCCGGATCAATCCCATCGACGGTGCCGATGTCGCCGCAGCGGCCGCCGATGCGCTCACCGCCGACGCTGACGAGGTGGAGCTGGGCGGCCCCGACGTGCTCACCCACGAACAGATCGCCCGGGAGGCCTTCGATGCGCTGGGTACCAATCCGCGCATCACCCGGATCCCGGCGTGGCTGGTGGCTTCCAGCCTGGCCGTACTGCGCCGGGTGACGCCGTTGCGGGTGCACGGCACCGTCGAGTTCCCCCTTACGGTGCTCTCCCACGACGTGCTCTCCCCGCCCGCCGGGAAGCGGCACCTCGACGACTACTTCCACCAGGCGGCAACACCGACCGGCACCGAGGCGGGGGAGGGCGGGCGGGCCGGCGTCGCCTGATCGGAGGGGAGCGGCGCCGGTTCGGGTCTGTCACCGCTGCGGTCGTTGCCGCTGGGCGGTGAACAGGTCCGGGCGGTAGGCCCTGATCCAGTCGCCGATCCGGCCGGTTCGCCACTCCTCGTCGAACACCGGCAGCACGATCGCCTTCATCCGGCGACGTGTCACGGGATCCACCTCGCGGCAGCTGTCGTTCTGCTGCAACTGCCCGCGTACCACCTTGGGGATGGACTGGGTGACCGTGGTGGTGCTGGCGACGCCGACCAGCGCCGGCAGCCACCCGCCTCGGGCGGCCAGCGCGGGCAGCAGGGCCAGCAGACCGCCGACCGCCGCCCCGCGACCGACCGGGCCACCGCCGATGCCCTGCGGTGCGCCCGCCTCCCGCGTCACGACCAGATGCGCGGCGCCCAGGTGCCGGATCTGGTCCCAGGCCAGCTGCACCCGGATGTACCGGTTCGCCAGGGTGGCGCCGGCCGGCGACAGCTCCAGTTTCGTGGTCCCCCAGGTCTCGTCGAACTGGTGCTTCTTCGAGGTGACCATCACGGCAGCGAGGATGAGCGCCAGCACCAGCGACACGACGAACGCCAGGGCGCCGATTCCGGTACAGCCCAGCAGCAGGCCCACCATCAGCGTCACCACGACGAGCTCGGTCACCAGCATCGGCACGAACCGCCGGAAGAACACGCCGAACGACAGCCTGCTGTCGAACGTTTCCGTCGAGGAGAAACCGTCCACCGGTGTGGTCATACCAAGTCCCATCGTCTGGATCGTCGTGGCGTCGCGTGCCGGCCCGGGGGCGGAACGCGGGGTAGCGCCGGCCGATGCGACGCCGTCGGTGGCGCCGGCGCAGAACCGGGCGGCGGTGACGCTGCCAGGGGAGGCTCCCACGGCCGGCTGGCGTCCGGCTGGCAGGAGCGGGTGCGACCCGGGCCCGGGTCGGCGGCCACCGGTGAAGGAAATCCTGGCCCCGCCGCTGGCTCGGCGGATCCGTCCGCGCCCGGTTCTGCCGGTATTCTGCCGGTGCGAGGCTGCCGGGTCGGCCACGGCGGGCGCCGGGGCCATTGCCGGCGAGCACCGGATCAGGCGAGGTCGCGGTGTGACGAGACTGTGAGGTCCCGTGCCGTGCGGGCCGCGATCGTGATGGTCACGCACGACGAGGGTGCCCTCGACGCGCTGCGGCGATCGGGTGCTGTTCCTACCGGACGCGGACGAGGATCTGTGGAAGGTGGAGTGCCCGGCCGCGTGCTCGCCGAGCAACGCGTCGGCGGCCCACCCGGGTGCTCTCGCACCCGGCGAGCGCGGTCGGTGAAGCCCGCCCACCCCGGCCGGTACGACGGTGGGCGCGGTGCCGGTCCGGTGCGGGTGGCGGCCGGACCGGCACCGGCGTCAGCGGGCGCGGCGGCGCAGCCGGGCGATGGCGGTGGCGACGAGCGCGCCGGCCACGAACGCCAGCGCGTACCCGGCGGCGCGCCGCGCCAGTGCCTGCGCCCCGGTGACCTCGAGCAGGTCGATCGGCGTCGCCTCCTCCGGGACCGCCGTCGTCTCGGGCGACGGCGGCGTCACCGCAGCGGGCGTCGTACCAGGCGATTCGGTCTCCGCCGGCTCCTCCGGCGGTGCCGACGGCCGCAACTGGTTGCCCAGGCAGTCCGCGAACTGGTCGAGCAGCCGGGTGCTCACGTCGCCCAGCATGCCCCGGCCGAACTGCGCCGGCCGGCCGGTGACCGTCAGATCGGTGGTCACGTCGACCCGGGTATCGTCGCCGTCGGCCGCCAGGGTCGCGGTGATGGTGGCGGTGGCCGTGCCCGGCCCGCGGGTCTCCCGGCCGGACGCCTCCACCACCACCCGGTGCGCCTCCTCGTCCCGCTCCCGGATGTGGCCGGTTCCCTTGTAGGTCAAGGAGATCGGGCCCAGCTTGACCTTGACCGTACCGGTGAAGTCGTCACCGTCGAAGCCGGTCAGGGTGGCGCCCGGCAGGCAGGGCGCGATCGCGGGCAGGTCGAGCAGCCGGGTCCACGCCTGCTCGACCGGGGCCGGTACGGTGAACCTGTTGGTCAGCTCCATGGTCATGCTCCGGCAGCGGCGGTCAGGGCCCGGCGGGTCAGCACGCGGGCCAGGTGGGCGCGGTAGTCGGCGCCGCCGTTCACGTCGTCCGGCGGTGCGGTGCCCTCGTCGGCATGGCCGGCGGCGGCGGTGATCGCGCCGGTGTCCCCGTCGGTACCGGTCAGGGCCTGCTCGACGGCGCTCGCCCGCACCGGCCGGCTGGCCATGCTGGTCAGCGCGACCCGGGTGTCGGTGACACCACCGTCGGAGCGTCGTACCAGCGCGGCCACGGCGACGACCGCCCACGCCTGCGCCATCCGGCTGAACTTCTCGTACCGGTAGCCCCAACCCGCGGTGTCGCGGACGCGGACCTCGGCGAGGATCTCGTCCGGCGCGAGCGCGGTGGTCAGGTAGTCGACGAAGAAGTCGGCGGCGGCGATCTCGCGGCGACCGTTCGGCCCGACCGCGACCATCGTGGCGTCCAGCGCGCAGGCCACCGCGGGCAGGTCGCCCGCCGGGTCGGCGTGCGAGAGCGAACCGCCGAACGTACCGAGGTGACGCACCTGCCGGTCGCCGACGGTCGCGGTGGCCGCGGCGATCAGCGGCGCGTGCTCGGCGACCCGCCGGTCGTGCAGGATCTCGGCGTGCGTGGTCATCGCACCGATGACCAGTTCGCCGTCGCCGATCCGGACGCCGTGCAGCGACTCGATGTCGCGCAGGTCGACCAGGGTGCTCGGGGCGGCGAGGCGCAGCCGCAGCACCGGCAGCAGGCTCTGCCCGCCGGCGAGCACCTTGGCGTCCGGGTCGGCGGCCAGCACCGCCACCGCGTCCTTCACTGTGGACGGTCGGGTGTACTCGAACGCGACCGGGATCATGCCGCACCTCCCTGCGCCTCGTGCAGCGCTCGCCAGACGTTCTCCGGCGTGCACGGCATCGGTACGTCGGCCACCCCGAACGGTCGCAGCGCATCCACCACCGCGTTCACCACCGCCGGGGTGGAGGCGATCGTGCCGGCCTCGCCGACCCCCTTGACGCCCAGCGGGTTGTTCGTCGACGGTGTCTCGGTGCGGTCGAGGGTGAACGAGGGCAGGTCGGCCGCGGTCGGCGGCGTGTAGTCGACCATCGTGCCGGTGGTCAGGTTGCCGTCGGCGTCGTACCGGGCGCCCTCGTGCAGCGCCTGCGCGATGCCCTGTGCCAGCCCGCCGTGTACCTGGCCCTCGACGATCATCGGGTTCACCACCTTGCCGACGTCGTCGACCGCCACGTAGCTGCGGATCGTGACCCGGCCGGTCTCGGTGTCCACCTCGGTCGCGCACAGGTGGGTGCCGTGCGGGAAGGAGAAGTCGTCGGGTTCCAGGACGAAGTCTGCCGACAGGGTCGGTTCGAATCCGTCCGGCATCGAGTGCGCGGCGAACGCGGCGAACGCGACCTCCTGGATCGACTTGGTCGCGCCGGGCGTACCGCGGACCGCGAAGGTGCCGCCGGAGAACTCCAGATCGTCCTCCGAGACCTCCAGCAGGTGCGCGGCGAGCGTCTTCGCCTTGCCCAGCACCCGTTGCGCGGCCCGCCAGACCGCGACCCCGCCCACCGCGAGCGACCGCGACCCGTACGTGTCGAGCCCGGCCGGCGCCGCCGCCGTGTCGCCGTGGATCACCTCGATGTCGTCGAACGGTACGCCCAGGGTGTCGGCGACCAGCTGGCTGAACGTGGTGACGTGCCCCTGCCCGTGCGGGCTGGTGCCGATCACCGCCTCGACCTTGCCGGTCGGCAGCACCCGTACCGTGGCCGCCTCCCAGCCGCCGCCGGCGTAGCCGCGCTCGCCGAGCCAGCGGGACGGGGCGAGCCCGCACATCTCGGTGTAGGTGGAGACGCCGATGCCCAGCTGTACCGGGTCGTGCGCCTCGCGCCGGCGGGCCTGCTCGGCGCGCAGCCCGTCGTAGTCGAACAGCTCGGTGGCCCGCGCCGTCGCCGCCTCGTAGTTACCCGAGTCGTAGGTCAGCCCGGCGATCTGGGCGTACGGGAACTCCTCGTGCCGGATCCAGTTGCGCCGCCGCATCTCCAGCGGGTCGACGTGCAGCTCGGCGGCCAGCTCGTCGAGCATCCGCTCGATCGCGAACGTCGCCTCGGGCCGTCCGGCGCCCCGGTACGCGTCGGTGGGCGTCTTGTCGGTGAACACGCCCACGCAGCCGAACTCGTACGCGTCCATCTTGTAGATGCCCGGGAACATCGCCCGGCCCAGCAACGGGATCGCCGGCGTCAGCAGCTGCAGGTACGCGCCCATGTCGGCGAGCAGGTTGACCCGCAGGCCGCGGATCCGGCCGTCGGCGTCGGCGGCGAGCTCCAGATCCTGGATCTGGTCGCGGCCGTGCACGGTCGCCTGGAACGCCTCGCTGCGCGTCTCGGTCCACTTCACCGGCCGGCCGAGCTTGCGGGCCAACGTCAACGCCAGTAGCTCCTCGGCGTAGATGTCGAGCTTCGAGCCGAACCCGCCGCCGACGTCGGGCGCGATCACCCGGATCCGCGACTCCGGTACGCCGCTGAGCATCGCCAGGAACAGCCGGACGAAGTGCGGGATCTGCGTCGACGACCAGACCGTGTACTCGCCGGCCGCCGGCACCGGCGCGACCAGCACCGACCGCGGCTCCATCGCGCAGGCCACCAGCCGCTGCTGCACGAACCTGCGCGTGATACGTACCGGGGCGTTCGCGAACGCCGCGTCCACGTCGCCGAAGGTGTCGGAGTAGCGGAAGCACACGTTGGTGCCGGCCTCGGTGTGTACCAGCGGCGAGCTGTCGGCGATCGCCTGCTCCATGTCGAGCACCACCGGCAGCGGGTCGTAGTCGACCTCGATGGCGTCGAGCGCGTCGACCGCGTGCGCCCGGGTGTCGGCGACCACCACCGCGATCGCGTCCCCGGCGTAGCGGGCCTCGTCGACGGCCAGCGGCTTGTGCTCGGGCGCCACCCAGTCCGGGGTGACCTGCCACGCGGACGGCAGCCCGGCCAGTTCGTCGGCCAGGTCCGCGCCGCTGTAGGCGGCGACGACACCGGGCTCGTTGCGGGCCGCGGCGACGTTCACCCGCACCCGGGCGTGCGCCATCGGGCTGCGCAGCAGCGCCGCGTGTACGGTGCCGGGCAGCTGGATGTTGTCGGTCCAGGTGGTCTGGCCGGTGATCAGGTGCGCGTCCTCCTTGCGCCGCCGGGCCGCGCCGACCTCCTGCTCCTGAGTTGCGGTCATGACGTGGCACCTCGCAGTTCGGCCGCGGCATCGCGGACCGCGGTCACGATGTTCTGGTACCCGGTGCACCGGCAGAGGTTGCCCTCCAGCCCCTCGCGTACCTGCTGCTCGCTCGGGTCGGCCACCTCGTCGAGCAGGTCGACGGCGGCCATGATCATGCCCGGCGTGCAGTACCCGCACTGCAGGGCGTGATGCTCGTGGAATGCCTTCTGCAGCGGGTGCAGCTCGCCGTTGGCGAGCCCCTGGATCGTGGTCACCTCGGCGCCGTCGGCCTGCACGGCGAGCAGGGCGCAGCTCTTCACCGCCCGACCGTCGACCAGCACGGTGCACGCGCCGCAGTTGCTCGTGTCGCAGCCGACCGGGGTACCGGTACGGCCTCGCTGCTCGCGCAGGTACTGCACCAGCAGCGTTCTCGGTTCGACCTCGTCGACGGCTTCGGTGCCGTCGACGCTCACGCTGATCCGGGTCATCGGCCCTCCCGACTTCGGGTCAGCTCCGGTCGCCGTCCGCCGGAGCCGGCCGGCCTCCACCCCGCACCGCGCCGGTCGGGGCTACCTCCAGACGGTACGTACACAGTTGATCGCGTAGCGCCCGATCGCGCAAGGTCGGCCCGACCGGCGGTCGCATACCAACGGGCGATGTTTCTTGTGGGGCATCAGAGAGGGCGGCTGCTACCTGAGTCGCGCGCCCAGAGGCACGTTCCGACGAGCAGCTGACCTAGCGTGCTGAGCATGGGAGGGCAGCCGCCAGGCCGCCTTGCTGCTCCAGTGACCGATGAGCTGAACAGCCAGCCGTTGAGCAACCGCCAGCGCCACCCAGGCGAGTGCCCTTGGTGGCTTCGGCTGCTTCCTTGGCCGGTGGTGTGGGAAGTGATCCTCGTGGACAAAGTTGACGACTGCTTTGTCAAGCGCCCAAGGATGACGCCGAGCGCGTCGCAGGCGCCATCGATCAGCTGGCAGAACACGGCCCGATGCTAGGGAGACCGACTGCGGACACGATAACAGGATCCAAGCTACCGAACCTGAACTCGGCACCGTTGAGGCATATATTCGGGCGCTCGGTGGGCGCGTGAAGGTGCTTGCAGAGTTCCCAGCTGGCGAGCTGGTGACGCTTGACTAGCAGCTTCTTCCAGTTGGGTGCCACTGACGGGCGGGCTATTCAGACCGGCCTTTTGGTTTGCGCCGGTTCGCAGCCGAGCATGCCATCCGAGTCAGTGGGCAGAGTCGTCGCAACCGGCTGATCCGGCTTTGTCAGTGGTGGATGCGGCCGGTGGTGGCGGAGAGGGGGGAGCCGGTGCCGCGCCAGCGGCGGGAGACGATCTCCGCGGCGACGCTGACCGCGGTCTCCTCCGGCGTACGGGCGCCGATGTCCAGGCCGATCGGCGAGGCGAGCCGGGCCAGCTCGGCCTCGGTCAGGCCCGCCTCGCGCAGCCGGGCGAGCCGGTCGTCGTGCGTGCGCCGGGACCCCATCGCGCCGACGTAGGCCAGCGGCAGCCGCAATGCCTCGGTGAGTACGGGGACGTCGAACTTCGGGTCGTGGGTCAGCACGCACACCACCGTTCGGCCGTCCAGCCGGCCGGCCGCCGACTCGGCGGCCAGGTACCGGTGCGGCCACTCCACCACGACCTCGTCCGCCTCCGGGAACCGGGCGCGGGTGGCGAACACGGGCCGGGCGTCGCAGACCGTCACCCGGTATCCGAGGAAGGAGCCGGCGCGCGCCACGGCCGCGGCGAAGTCGATCGCCCCGAAAACGATCATCCGGGGGCGGGGTGCGTGGCTGGCCACGAACACGGTCAGATCGTCGCCGCGCCGCTGCCCGTCGTGCCCGTAGCCCAGCGTCCCGGTTCGCCCGGCGGCCAGCAACCCGCGGGCATCGTCGGTCACCGCGTCGTCCAGCCGGGCCGAGCCGAACGTGCCGAGCGCGCCCGGTCGGGGTGAGTCACCCGATCCGGCCGGGCGGTCGGACGGTGGGGTGCCGTCGGGCCAGACGACCAGGCGGCGGCCGACCAGGCCGGCAGCCACCGCGGTGGCTGCGCCGGGGGCGTCGTCCGGCAACGCGGCGCCGGCACAGCGGTCCGCGACGACGGTGGCGACCGCGACCGGTCGGCCGTCGGCGATCGCGGCAATCACCTCCGGCAGCGCCGGGAACGCGGCCTGATCGACCCGTTCGACGTACACGTCGAGAATGCCGCCGCAGGTCAGACCGACGGCGAACGCGTCGTCATCGGAGACACCGTACCGGCGCAGCACCGCGCGGCCGGTGTCGCGCACCTCGCCGGCCACCTCGTACAGGTCGCCCTCGACGCAGCCGCCGGACACCGAGCCGGTGACCGTACCGTCCGCGGCGACGAGCATCGCCGCACCGGGCTGGCGCGGCGCGCTGTGCCAGGTCGCCACCACCGTGGCCAGCCCGGCCGGCTCATCGGCCGCCCAGCGTTCGTGCAGCGCGGCGAGCACGTCATCCATTGCCGATCACCCCGACCAGCTCGGTCAGCGCGGCCAGGCTGTGCCCGGCCACGAACGCGTCCAGGTGCGGCAGCGCCGCCACCATCCCCCCGGTCAGCGGCTGGTACCCGACCCGGCCGGCGTGCGGGTTGACCCACACCACCCGGTAGGCAAGCCGGGAAAGCCGCGCCAACTGCTCGCCGAGCAGCGCCGGGTCGCCGCGCTCCCACCCGTCGCTGGCCAGTACCACCACCGCCTGGCGGGCGGTGCCGCGCTGGCCCCACCGGTCGAGGAACGCGCGCAGCGTCTCGCCCAGCCGGGTACCGCCGCGCCAGTCCGGGATCGCCCGGCCGGCGTGGGTGAGCGCCACGTCCGGATCGCGGGCCCGCAGCGCCGTGGTGACGCGGGTCAGCCGGGTGCCGAGGGTGAACACCTCGGTACGGGTCGGCCGGCGGCGCACCGCGGCGTGCGCGAACCGCAGCAGGGCATCCGCGTACGGCGCCATCGAGCCGGACACGTCGATCAGCAGCACCAGCCGGCGCGAGCGCACCCGGCGGGCACGGCGGGCCAGCCGCAGCGGTTCGCCACCGGTGCGCAGCATCTCACGCACCGTGCCGGCCGGGTCCAGCTCGCCCCGCGACGCCGGTCGGTACCGCCGGGACGGGCGCGGCGCGGTCGCCGGCGCCAGCAGCGCGATCAGCCGGCGTACCTCGGCGCGCTCGGTGTCGGTCAGGGTGGACACGTCGCGGTGCCGCAGCGTCTCCGTCGCGCTGGCCGACGCCCGTACGGTCAGGGTGGCGGTGGGTTCGGCGCCGGTGCCCGCGTCGTCCCCGCCGAAGCCCACGGACGGGCGGCGGGGTGGTCCGGTGCGGGTGCGGGCCGGCCGCGGCCTCGGCGTGCCGCCGAAGTAGGTGGCGAACGCGGCGTCGTAGCGGGGCAGGTCGTCCGGCTCGGCGCACAGCGTCAGCCGTCCCGCCCAGTACAGCGCGGCCGGGTCGGTCGGGCCGAGCGCGTCGACGGCCGCCAGCATCGCCTGGGTGCGCTGTGCCTCCGCCGGCACCCCGGCGGCCCGCGCCGCGCGGGCGAACCCGACCAGCACCGCCGTCCCGTCCGCGCGGCTCACGGCTCGGCTCCGGGGTCGAGGATCGCGGCGGCGCGCACCCGCTCGGTGTCCTCGCGGTACTTGAGCACCGCGCCGAGCGTCGCGGCCGCCAGCTCCGCGGTCAGTTCGGTCGCGCCGAGCGTGTCGAGGGCGGCGGCCCAGTCGATCGCCTCCGCCACGCCGGGCGGCTTGAGCAGCTCCAGCGCCCGCATCCGGGCCGTCGCGGCGGCCACCTGCTCGGCCAGCCGGGCGCTGATCCCCGGCAGCCGGGACCGGACGATCGCGATCTCCCGGTCGAGGCCGGGGTGGTCGAGCCAGTGGTACAGGCAGCGCCGCTTCAGCGCGTCGTGCACCTCGCGGGTGCGGTTGGAGGTCAGCACCGTGACCGGCGGATACTCGGCCACGATGCGGCCCAGCTCGGGCACCGTGACCGCGGCGTCGGCGAGCACCTCCAGCAGGTAGGCCTCGAACTCGTCGTCGGCGCGGTCGATCTCGTCGACCAGCAGCACGCACGGGCTGGTGGTCAGCGCCGCGAGCAGCGGGCGGGCCAGCAGGAACCGCCGGTCGTACAGCTCGGCTTCCAGCGTTGCCGGGTCGGCGTCCAGGCCGGCCGCCCGCACCGCCTGCAGGTGCAGCAGCTGCCGGGGGAAGTCCCAGTCGTACAGCGCCTGCGCGGCCGAGAGCCCCTCGTAGCACTGCAGCCGGATGGGGGTCGCGCCGGTCGCCTCGGCAAGGGCCGTCGCGAACGAGGTCTTGCCGACCCCGGCGTCGCCCTCCAGGAACACCGGCCGGCCGAGCCGGATCGCCAGGTACCCGGCGGTGGCGAGCCCGTCGTCGGCCAGGTAACCGGTGCGGGCCAGCGCCGCCGCGAGCGCGGCGGGCGACTGCGGCACCGGAAACGCCGACCCCATCACCCCACTATGCGCGTCCCGGCCGCGCGGCGCCCACCGTTCACGATCCGTTCCGTACCCGATCGTCCCCGGGCGCCGCGCCCGACCGGTGCGCGCGGCCCGGACGCGCAGCGGATGCGGACCTCGCTGGGCGAGAGCGCACTGGTGATGCCGGGTGGCCCGCAGCAGGATCCTGCTGCAAGGTCCGACAATCCCTTCACTTCGGGAGTCCCCGTGTTGTACGCCATCGCCTTTTCACCCTGGATCCTCTACGCGGTGATCCCCGCGGTGTGGTGGCAGTGGTCGATGCTCGCCGCACTGGCGATCTCGGTGGCGATCTTCGTCTCGGCGGTGGCCCGACGCCGGCCGGTCGCCGCGATGATCATCGAGATCGGATCGATGGTGTTCTTCGCCGCCGGGACGATCCTCGCGCTCGGCGATCCCGACACGGCCCTGCATCCGTACCTACCGGCGATCTCGGCGCTGTGGGTCGGGCTCATCGCCTGGTTCTCGCTGCTCGTCCGCAACCCGTTCACCCTGGGCATCGCCAAGCTGAACCAGCCGCCGGAGGTCTGGCGCCAGCCGCTGTTCGTCCGTACCAACGTGATCATCACGGCGGTGTGGGCGATCTGTTTCACGGTCGGTGCCGTGCTGCTCGCGGCCTGCGCCGCCGGTGGTGCCGGCCGTGGGCTGGTCATCGTCGTCCAGGTCGCCCACTTCATCGTACCGATGGTGTTCACGTTCCACTACGTCGCGGTGATCAGGAAGCGGGTCGCCCGGATGCGGGCCGCGGCACCGACGCCGCCGGTGTACTCCGGGCAGTACACCGGTTCCCGGTGAGGCGTCTCCTGCTCACGCGTCGTCGACGCCGAACGCATCGTCGGGGCCGAACGCATCGTCGGCGTCGAGCGCGTTGTCGAGGCCGAGCGCCAGGCACAGGTCGTACCGGGCGGACGGCGAGTCGAGCAGCGAGCGTTGGATGAGCTGCTCGACCCGGCCCAGCCGCTTGCGTACCCCGGAGGTCGAGACGCCGAGAGCCGTTGCGGTCGCACCGATCTGCGCCTGGTTGTCCAGCCAGGTACGCACGGTGTCGACCAGCCGGGGATCGGCGCCGCACAGCGGTGCGCGTTGCCGCGCGGCCCAGTGACGTACCTCGGGGCGGGTCAGCAGCTCTTCCAACGGTGCGTCGGAGCCACCGCCCGGCGCGCCGACCACCTGCAGCGCGAGCTGCAGCCGCGCCTGGGTCGCCACCTCGGCCAGCTCGACGCCCAGCAGCGATTCGATCAGCCGTAGCCGTGCGGCCAGCGTGTTGCGGTGCACCTTCAACTGGCGGGTGGCGAGGCCGTGAAAGATCAGCCAGGAGGCCAGGGTGTGCACCAGCTCGCCGGCGTCGGGATCCTGCGGCCGCGCCGGTTGGTACGACCGCAGCGGGGCGAGCGCTCGTGCCGCCCAGCCGGAGCCCAGCTCGGCGAGCAGGGCGGACAGCTCGCCGTGCCCGCGGAAGGTGGCGTGGCGTTCGGGTCGGTGCCGGGCGACCGAGAGCGCGTGAAACGCGTGGGTGTACCCGGTGACGCAGTCGCGAAGCGCCAGCTCCTCGCTGCTGCCCAGGTGGAACGCGGTCTCCTGGACGGCTCGGGCCCGCAACGAGCTGGTCAGCGCGTCGGCGTCGGCATGCGCGATGACCACGACGTGGCGACGGTGGACCGGGCAGCGCACCACCCAGGCCCAGCGCTTGGCGGTCTCCCGGCACCAGCTCAGCGTCTCGGTCACCCGCGGGTCCGCGGACTCCACGATGTGGATGCGCACCCGGTCCGGCAGGTCCGGCCCCAGCACGGCCGCGGCGTGCCGTGCCTCCGCGATGTGGCCGGCCTGCAGCTGGTGCAGCACGACCTCCCGGTTGCGGGCCTCGACGCGATCGAGCTGCGCCGCCCGCGTTTGCAGCTGCCGTTCCCGCCAGGCGAGGCCGAGCGGGACGCTCGCATCGGCCAGCAGCGCCCGCTCGTCCGGCGAGAAGTCGCGCCCGGTGTGGCGGCGAACGACCAGCACCGGGCGCGGCGCCGGGCCGGTGACCGCGATCAGGACGACCGGACGCCCGTCGAGGTCGGCGGCGATCGCGCCGGCCCTGCCGGCACCCACCGCGCGCACGTCGGCGGTGAGCGCTGCCGGTACGGGCCGGTCGGCCGGCACGGTCGTCCCGGGCGGCGCGACCAGTACCGCGACGCCGTCCAACCGCCGGCCGACCCGGTCGAGGATCCGCTCGATACCGTCGAGGGCCTCGACATCGCGCGTCATGGCCCGCAACTCGCCGGCAACGTCCACCGTGGGATCCGTCCGCACCGCTGTACTCCTCATCCGCGCCGAGGACTCCGGAGTCTATTACCGTGCCGCACCGTGATCATCACGCCAGACGCCGAGGTGCAGCAGGTCGGTGCGCTGGTGGTTCAGGCGGTGCGGCGGATCCGGCCGGCGTAGCGCTCCTCCAGCGCCCGGTTGTGCTCGTCGCCGCCGGGCACGTTCGCCGACAGGTAGATCGGCGGCTGCTCGCCGGCGTCGAGCAGGCGGCGCACCACCTCGGTGGTGATCATCTGGGCCAGCATCGCCGCGGTCAGCGACGACACGGCGCCGACCGCGCCGCCGGCAGGCAGCGGGAGTACCGCGTCGCCGAACGGGGCGCCGTTGTCGAGCACCACGTCGGCCACGTCCGACAGCCGCTGCCCGGACGGGTGCCGCGGCTCGGCCTTGGCCGTGTGGTCCAGCGAGGTGATCGCGATCAGCTTGTGCCCGTACTGCTTGACGGTGCGGGCGAGCTCGACGGTGGAGCCGTTGATACCCGAGCTGGAGGCGATCACGAACACGTCGCTGGGCTGGATGTTCGCCAGCTCCAAGACCCGATGGGCGATGGTCGGGTCACGCTCCAGCAGTGGGTCGGAGAGCACCTCCGGCGGCTGGCCGCCGAACACGACCACGTCGCGCAGCGCGAGCTTGTTGGTCGGCACCAGCCCACCGGCCCGGCCGGCGATCTCCATCGCCAGCGCCTCGGAGTGGCCGCTGCCGAACGCCTGGATCACCCCGCCGTCGCGCAGGCTCGCCACGATCAGGTCCGCCGCCCGGGCCACGCCCTCGGCCTGGCTGTCGATCACCCGGTCCAACACCTCGCGGGCGGCAGCCGCGTAGACCGCACCATCCACCGTCATTCGGTCCTCATCCCTTGCTCTCCCTCGCCCGCCGGCACCGGGCCGACGTGTGCTCTCACTCGCCCGCCGTAGCGGCCGGCCTTCCCGGCACACAACGCGCATCGGTGACGACCAGGGCGCGAATGTGCCGTACTTCGATCAACTCCCGTCAGCCACCACACGTATCATGCACGATTGTCGTACCCGCTCGACCCGGGAGCACCGATGCGGCTGGCCCTCGGCCTGGACATGGGCGGCACCGCGACCCGCGCGGTGCTCGCCGCCGAGACCGGCGCCGTGCTCGGCACCGGCTCGGCCGGACCCGGCAACCCGTTCGCGCACCCACCCGAGCAGGCGGCCGGCGCGTTGCGCGAGGCCGCGCGCGCGGCGCTGGGCGACCTCGACCCCGCCGCGGTGGGTCTGGGCGTGCTGGGCGTTGCCGGTGGCAACGTGCTCACCGTTCCCGCCGCCGGGGACACGTTCCGCCGCGCCTGGCACGAGCTGGGCCTGCGCTGCCCGATGCGGGTCGTCGGCGACGTCGACGTCGCCTACGCCGCGGGCACCGCGGAGCCCGACGGCACGATCCTGATCGCCGGCACCGGTACCTCGGCCGGCCGCATCGCCGGTCACCGGCTGGCCCGCGCGTTCGGCGGGTACGGCTGGCTGCTCGGCGACGAGGGCGCCGGGTTCTGGCTCGGCCGGGAGGCGGTCCGGGCGCGGCTGCTGGTCACCGACGGCCTGCAGGCACCCGGCATGCTCACCGATCTGGTCGCCGCCGAGCTGCCGCTCGACCCGGCCAATCCCGGCAGCGACACCGAACGTACCGTCACCGCGATCGACCACGCCCACCCGCTCCGGCTCGCCCGGCTGGCGTCGCTGGTCAGTACCGCCGCCGAGGCCGGCGACCCGGTCGCCCGGGACATCGTGGCGCGCGCCGGCCGGCACCTGTTCGCGCTGGCCACCGCGGCGTACGGGGGCGGCCCGCTGGTGCTGTCCGGCAGCGTGATCGGTCCGGCCACGCCGGTCGGCGCCGAGCTGCGCCGGCTGCTCGCCGGGTGGTCGCCGGCGCCGGACCAGCCGGCGCCGCGGGTGCTGACCGCCGGCAGCGGTGCGGCCGGTGCCGCCTGGCTCGCCGCGGCCGCGCTGCCCGATATCACCGACCCGGTCGCCCTGCACCGTTCGATCGTCGGTACGCCTGACGCGCCGCCCGCCGAACCGTCGCGGTGAGTCCCGGTGCGGCGGGAGGACGCTACCGACCGGCGCCCGTACCGTCCGCCGATGCCTGGAGGTGGGGGAGCAGGGCGGCGCGGAAGGCGTCGGGTTGGTCCAGGTGCGGCCCGTGCCCGGCGTCGGGGATCACGACCTCCCGGTAGTTGCCGTACGTGTCGAGCACGGCGCGGGTCTGCGCCACCATCGGCTGCGGCGGGGCGACCTCGGCTCCGGGCCAGCCGGGGATCGCACCGAGCTGGCCGAGGTAGGCGAGATCGTGCAGCGAGGTGTCCGAGACGATCACGTCGTCGGCGCCGCGCAGCCAGAGGATCGGCGGTTTGGGCTGTACGGACGACAGGTCGTCGATGCGGAAGTGCTGGGGCGCCATGGTGTTCAGCACGCCGCGGCGGCCCGGCCGGATCCCGGGCCAGGTCACGGTCGTGGCGGCGTCGCCCGGGTAGTGGTCGTCGCCGGTGCGGGTGGACAGCATCGACTCGACCAGCATGTCCAGGTGCGGCGGCACGAACGGCGGCTTCACGTACTGGGCGAGCAGCACCTCGCGCGGCGACAGCGGCGAGTCCGACCCGGTGTCGTTCTCGGCGAGGCGCCGGACGAACTCCGGGTTCGCCGCGCCGGCGCCGGAACCCGCCCCGTCCGGGTCGAGCAGCTCGCCGTGGCTGCCGCGGGTGCCGCCGAACCCGTACGGGGAGACGGGGTCGACCAGGGTCAGCGATGCGATCCGGTCCGGCGCGTCGAGCAGGTGACGCAGCACCACGCCGCCGCCCATGCTCCAGCCGACCAGGTGGACCGGTACCAGTTCGAGCGTGTCGATCAGCGCGGCGAGGTCGTCGGCGTAGTCGGACAGGCCGCGGGTGGCGTCGACCGGCGCGGGTTCGGTGTCGCCGAACCCGCGCAGATCCATGGCCAGTGGCCGCAGGCCGGTCGGCAGCGCGAGCATCGTGTCCTGCCAGAACAGGCTGGATGAGACGTTGCCGTGGACGAACAGCACCGGGGCGCCGTCGCTACGCGACTCGACGCTCAGGACGTTGATGCGCAGGCGTTTGGTCTCGACGCGGTCGGCGACGATGCCGGGCAGTAGCGTGGTCATGGGTTCAGCTCTCCTCTGCGAGCCAGTGGGCGACCTGGGACTCGACCGCCGGGTACCAGCCGAGTTCGAGATGGTTGGCGCCGGCGACCAGCGCGGTGCCCACCACCGTCGGGATGCCCGCGGTGGCCAGGGCGCTGCTCTCGAACACCACCCCGTCGCTGGGCCCGCGGTCCTCGTTGAAGATGCCCACCACGCTCGGCGACCCGCCGGCGAGCAGGTAGGTGGACACCGAGGCCGGTACGCCGGCCTGCTGGATGCGGGCGATCAGCGAGCCGGCGTCGATCGCCGCCTGGATGCCGGGTCCCTTGGTGTAGAAGCCCTGCCCGCCGTAGTAGGTGGTGTACCAGTCCTGCTGCGTCTGGTCGATGCCGTAGGTCTGGTCGAAGCGGGCCAGCATCTGCCGCTGGCCCGGATAGCAGTCGTAGCCGCCGGTCGGCACGAACGAGAACTCCGGATGGTAGGCGTAGAGGCCGTAGCAGGTCATGTAGGTGTGCGGGGCCGGCGAGTTGATGCTGCCGCCGCACTCGGGCCAGATCGACAGGTCGTGCGCCCAGCCGTGCGCGAACGGGTAGTCGTACCCGGCGTTCGGGCCGCCCAGGGTGATCAGCTTGCGCACGTCACCCGCGTACGGCCGGCCCCAGCTCGGCCCCACCGACGAGACGTACATCCGGGCCGACATCTCACCCTTGCTCCAACCCACCAGATCCACTGTGGACACACCCAGCTTGGCCTTGATGACCGCGATCGCGTCACCGACCTGCTGAGCCTGCATCAGGTTGTCGCCCTCCTTGTGCGCGAACCCGATGGCGAAGACGCGGTACCCGGCGTTCGACAGGTACTGCATCATCCCGGTGCCCGGGCAGCTGAGGGCCCCGCACCCGAACCCGCCCGACTCGCCGGGGTTGGCCCACGCGCGGTCCGGGTTGTCGTTGGCGCCGTGCACCAGCAGTACCGGTACCGGCTCGGGGTTGGTGGTGGCGCCGGGTGCGGCGTAGAGCAGGAACCGGCCGGAGAAGGGTTGCTTCACCCCGCCGAAGAACGTGACGCGCTGCCCGTCCTGGTCGCCGCGGCCGTCGGGCGGGTAGTCCTCCTGGGTGAAGCCGGGTGTGGTGTCCAGGTAGCGTTCCACGGTGTCCCACCCGTTCGCGACGCTGGTGTAGCGCTGCTCCATGGTCAGGTAGGACGGGATCGTGGCGGCGTGTGCCGCGGTCGGTACCAGCAGCGCGCCGATGAGCGCGGCAACCACGACTGTCCACAAGCGACGCATTGCACCTCCCGGTTCCGGGAGCCGACGTGGGGTGTCGTCAGCTCCGCAGCGAGTCGGCCACCGCGGCGGCGCCGCGCTCGCCGAGCAGGATCGTGTAGTGGTTCGTGCCGTCGACGGTGCGCACGGTGAGCCGGTCGGCCAGCGCCGCCGGATCGGGGTAGAGGGCCGGCAGCGCGCCGAGCATTCCGTACTCGGCACGCAACATCAGGGGACGGTGCCGCAGCCGGCGCCAGGCGTCGGCGAGCGCCCGCCCGGTGAAGGTGTCGATCGAGTCGGCGCGCACCGCCTCGGGCGAGACCTTGCTGTGCATCCGCGGTGGCTGCCCGGCCAGGTCGTAGTCCAGGTACGACTCGATGTTGGTGGTCCATTCGGTGAACGCCGGGTGCCAGCGCCAGAAGTCGCGATGCTCGGCCACGTCGGCGAAGCTCATCGCGAGCCGGGCGGCGGCCGGCCCGATGACCGCGGCGACGCGCTCGTCGGCGGTGTTGCCGGGGGGCATCGGCAGCGGCGGGCCGCCGTCGACCAGCAGCAGCCGGTCGACCCGTACGGGATGGCGGTCGGCGAGTACCAGCGCCACGAACCCGCCCATCGAGTGACCGACGACGGTGGCGCTGGGTACGTCGAGCGCGTCGAGCACGGCGACGGCGTCGGCGGCGTGCGCGGCCATCCCGTACGGGCCCGGTAGCTGCGAGTCGCCCCGGCCGCGCAGGTCGGGCGCGACCAGCCGCATCCCGGCCGGCAACCGGTCGGCGACCGACTGCCAGGCCAGGTGGTTGGCCGTGATCCCGTGCAGCGCAAGGATGGTGCGCGGACCGTCGCCCCAGACGCCCACCGTCAGCTCTCCGCCGGCCACCGGGACCCTCATCGCGCGCTCCAGCCGCCGTCGACCACCAGCGAGCTGCCGTTGACGAACGAGGCGTCGGGCGAGCACAGGTAGCTGACCGCCGCGGCGACCTCGGCCGGCTCGATCAGCCGCTTGATCGCCGGTTCGGTGAGCATGATGCGCTCCACCACCTCCGTTTCCGGGATCTGGTGGGTGGCCGCCTGCGCGGCGATCTGCCCCTCCACCAGCGGGGTGCGCACGTAGGCGGGGCATACCGTGTTCGAGGTGACGCCGCGGGGCCCGCCCTCCAGCGCCACGGTCTTGGACAGCCCCTCGGTGGCGTGCTTGGCCGCGACGTAGGCGCTCTTGTACGCCGAGGCACGCATCCCGTGCACCGACGAGATGTGCACCACCCGGCCCCAACCGCGCTCGTACATGCCCGGCAGTACCGCCCGCAGCAGCAGGAACGGCGCCTCGACCATCAGCGTGAGGATCTGGTGGAAGCGTTCCGGCGGGAACTGCTCGATCGGTGACACGTGCTGGATACCGGCGTTGTTGACCAGGATGTCGGCGTTCAGCTCCATCGTGGACAGTGCGGCGGTGTCGGTCAGATCGACCACCAGGCCGCGCCCGCCGAGCTGGTCCGCCGCCTCGACCACCCGCTCGTCGCGGTCGAGCAACACCACCGACGCGCCGTCTTCGGCCAGTCGCCGGGCGCACGCCGCGCCGATTCCGGAGGCGGCGCCGGTCACCACCGCGGTGCGCCCCGCCAGGTTCGTCTCGTGTCCCACCGTCTGCGCTCCCATCGTGTCGCCGTTGCCAGCCATCGAGCCGGTCAGTGCGCTCCCGGCGGGTCCGGCACGCCGAGGATCCGGGCGATGATCTCGCCGGTACCGGCGAGCACCGTGTCCGGCACCGCCTCGTGCCGGTGCCACAGCACCCAGCGCATGCCGACCATCTCGCCGAGTCCCATCAGCGACCACGCCATCAGTTCCGGGTCGCCGCGCGGGATCTCGCCGGTGTCGATCGCCGCGGCCAGCCGCGAGGAGTACCCGGAGACGATCCGGTCGTAGTGGCGGCGCAGCTGCTCGGGGGCGACGAACTCGGCCTGGCGCATGATCCGGTAGAGGCCGGGATGCTCGCCGACGAAGTCGAAGTACGCGGCGAAGCCGGCCCGCTCGGCGTCGAGGCGGGCGCGGTGCGCGCCGGCGGCCTGTGCCATCGCCCGCCGTACCCGGCGGTTGAGGTCGTCGACCAGTTCCGCGAACAGCTCGTGCTTGCCCGGGAAGTAGATGTAGAAGGTGCCCTGCGCCACGCCGGCGGTCTCGGTGATCTTGACGATCGACGCGTCGTGGTAGCCGTACTCGACGAAGACGGCCTCGGCCGCGTCGAGGAGGCGCTGCCGGGTGCGGGCGCCCTTGGCGCCGAGCCGCCGGCTCCGGTCGGCCGTGGTCTCGGTCATCGTCGGTCTCCCCTTGCCTGCTCTCGCAACAGATCGCGGCACACCTTGCCGATGCCGGTACGCGGCAGCTCGGGCACGAGCAGCACCCGGGCCGGCACCTTGAACCCGGCCAGCCGTTGCCGGCACCAGTCGCGAACCGACTCCGGGTCGGCCGTCGCCGCCACCACGAAGGCGACACCCACCGCGCCCCACTGCCGGTCCGGCACGCTCACCACCGCCGCGTCGGTGACGGCGGGATGGGCCAGCAGTACCCGCTCCACCTCGGCGGGATGCACGTTCTCGCCGCCGGAGACGTACCGGTCGTCGAGCCGGCCGGCGATGCGGTACCAGCCGCGCCGGTCGCGCTCGGCCAGATCGCCGGTGTGCAGCCAGCCCCGGTGGCGCGGGCCGCGCCAGTAGCCGGCGAAGGTCCCGGCGCCGCGCACCAGCAACTCGCCGCGGCCGGGCCCGTCCGCCACGCCGGCCAGCGCGACCTCGACGCCCGGGTAGGGCACGCCGGCGAACCCGGCGGAGGAGGCGACCTCGTCCGGCGGCACGCACAGCACGTTCGGGCCGGCCTCGGTCAACCCGTAGCCCTGGCACAGCGGTACGCCCAGCTCCCACCAGGACCGCGCCAGCTCGGCGGGCAGGGCGCCGCCGCCGCAGATGGCCAGCCGCAGCGAGGACAGCTCGGCGTGGTCGGCGACGGCGAGCATCATCCGGTACATCGCCGGTACCGCCATGGTGACGCTGACCCGGTGCGCGGCGATCAGCCGCAGCGCCCGGGCCGGGTCGAAGTCGGGTTCGAGCACCAGCGTGGCGCCGCGGGCCAGCGCCAGCAGCGGCAGCACCGTCCAGCCGCCCACGTGGTACTGCGGCAGCACCTGCAGCACGACGTCGTCGGTGGTCAGCCGGGCCACGCCGTCCAGCGCCTCGTCGGTGGCGATACACATCCGGCTGCTCAGCGGCACCCCGCGCGGCCGGCCGCTGCTTCCGGACGTGTAGCACAGCAGCACCGGCGCGTCCGGATCCGGCGCGGTGTCGAGGGGTCCCGCGGCGGCCGGGGTGGACAGCGGCGCGACGGGCACCCGATGGGCGGCATGAGCGACGGCGTCGGCGGCCGCCTCCCGGTGCGCCGGGTCGGTGAGCAGCAGCGCTGGCGTCGCGTCGTCGAGCAGCGCGGCGAGTTCGCCGGGACGCAGCCGGTACGGCAGCGGGGCGAGCAGCAGGCCGGTGCGGGCGCACCCGTACAGCAGGGCGATCTGCTCGATCCCGGCCTGGCACAGGGTCGCGACGCGCTCGCCGGGGGCGAGCCGCTCGCGCAGGTGGGCGGCCCACGCATCGGCCCGCGCGTCCAGCTCCCGGTACCCCACGACCTGGTCGCCGCAGACCACGGCGGTGCCGCCGAGGTCCGCCCGGCGGCGCAGCTGGGTACCGAGGTCGGTCACGGGCGCTCCTTGGGCAAAAAATGAATCGACTGTCATATTGGCCGCGGCGCGCTGCCGCGTCAAGCACGGCCGGATGCGCGACGGGCTTGCCACTGCTATCGATATTCGATAGATTCCCATCGTGAATCGATGGAAGGAGCGGTCGTGGGCAGGCTGACGGTGGGCGCGCTTCGCGCCGTGCTCGCGGTGGTGTTCACCGGCACGGTCCTCGTTCAGGCGCTGATGGTGTGGGCGCTGTGCACCGACCCGGAGCGCGGGTCGCTCCCCCTGACCCCGCTGCGGCTGATCACGATCGTCGGGCTGGTGACGGTCCAGGTCGTACTGGTCTGCATCTGGCGGCTGGTGGCGATGGTGCGCCGCGGCACGGTGTTCTCGCCCGCCGCCTTCCGGTACGTGAACGTCGTGATCGGCGCCATCGTGGCCGCCGCGCTCGTGTGGTTCGCCGTCACCATCCTCAACGCGCCCGGCCAGCGGGCCGACCCGGGCGTCACCGTGATCATGGGTGGCATCGGCCTGGCCATCCTCGGCGTCGCCCTGCTGGTGCTCCTGCTGCGGATGCTGCTGGCGCAGGCCGTCGCCCGAGACGTCGAAGCGGCCCAGCTCCAGGCCGAGCTGGACGAGGTGATCTGATGCCGATCGTGGTCGACATCGACGTGCTGCTGGCCAAGCGGAAGATGTCCGTGGGCGAGCTCGCCGAGCGCGTCGGGATCACCCCCGCCAACCTGGCGGTGCTCAAGAACGGCCGGGCCAAGGCGGTCCGGTTCGCCACGCTCGCCGCGCTCTGCGAGGTGCTCGACTGCCAGCCGGGTGACCTGCTGCGCTGGGAACCCGAGAAGTCCGACACCGACGACCGGATGTCCGAGGCCCGGCCCCGTACCCGCTGATGGCCCGCGACTCTGGTGGCGTGGCCTCGAAGCCGGTCGACCGGCAGGGTCGCTCGCCGGTTCGTTCGAGCGGGGGCGAGGGGCCGGCCAGTACCATGGGGGCGTGGCGACCACCGACGCGCAGGATGGCCGGCGCCTGACGGCGCGGGGCGCCCGGACGCGGGCCAAGATCGTCACCGCGGCGGCCGACCTGATGTACGTCCAGGGGGTCGGCGCCACCACGCTCGACGACGTGCTGGCGGCCAGCGGGGTCAGCAAGTCGCAGCTGTACCACCACTTCGAGGGCAAGGACGCGCTCGTGCGGGCGGTGGTCGACCTCGTCGGGGAGCGCGTCCTCGAGCGTGAGCGCGACGCCCTCGGTCGGGTCTCGACGATCCGCGGTCTGCGGCGCTGGCGGGACTCGCTGGTGCGCAACAACGCGCTGCGGCACGGCGCGTACGGGTGTGCGCTCGGCGCGCTGGCCGCGGCGATCGCCGATCAGGACGATCTGGCCCGCAAGGCGCTGTCCACCCTGTTCGTCGAGTGGCAGGCGCTGCTGACCGACGTGCTGCACCGGCTGCGCGACGG
This sequence comes from Actinocatenispora sera, assembly GCF_018324685.1. Classification (NCBI taxonomy): domain Bacteria; kingdom Bacillati; phylum Actinomycetota; class Actinomycetes; order Micromonosporales; family Micromonosporaceae; genus Actinocatenispora; species Actinocatenispora sera. The sequence goes on from NZ_AP023354.1 coordinate 2,790,268, forward strand.
CGGTGAGCTGCCGCCTTCGGCGCCGGTGGAGCGGCTCGCGACCGGCCTGATGGGAGCCCTGCAGGGCGGGTACCTGCTGGCCCAGACGGCCCACGACGTGACGCCGATGGCGACCTCGCTCGACATGGCACTGGCGCACCTGGAAAGCCTGTCGGCCGGGTGAGCCTCGCGCGTTGTCGCCCTACCCCGCGGGCGGATCTAACTGGACTATAAAGTCCAGTAGTATGAGTACACTGCCCAGCTGAAGAAGGAAAATCGACAGCATTGGACTTTAGGGTCCAAGTTAGCGCAGGGGTGTGCGGGGCGCCGCGCTGCGGTGCCCCGAGGCAGAGGCAAGCCGGCCTCGCCACGCGGGCGAGGCCCTGGTACAGGGGGTGCCGGATGAAGGCGATCGTGGTGACCGACGAGGCCGCGGGGACGGCCGGGATGACGCTGACGGAGCGGCCCGAGCCGTCCCCGGCGATCAACGACGTGGTCGTGCAGGTGCACGCGTCGGGATTCGTCCCGACCGAGTTGGAGTGGCCGTCGACCTGGGTCGATCGCGCCGGCCGTGACCGCACCCCGTCGGTACCCGGGCACGAGCTGGCCGGCGTGGTCACCTCCCTGGGGTACGGCACGACCGGGCTGTCGGTGGGGCAGCGGGTGTTCGGCCTCGCGGACTGGCACCGCGACGGGACGCTGGCGCAGTACGTGGCGATGGAGTCGCGCAACCTCGCCGGGCTGCCGGGCGACGTCGACTTCACGGAAGCGGCGAGCCTGCCGATCTCGGGGCTGACCGCCTGGCAGGGACTGTTCGACCACGGCCGGCTGCGCGCCGGCCAGCGGGTCCTCGCGCACGGGGCGGCCGGGGCGGTCGGCACCATGGTGACCCAGCTGGCCCGCGAGTTCGGCGCGTACGTCATCGGTACCGGACGCGCCGCCGACCGGCAGAAGGTACTCGAGTTCGGCGCGCACGAGTTCGTCGATCTCGGCGGCGAGGGCCTGGACGAGGTCGGCGAGGTCGACCTGGTGTTCGACGTCATCGGCGGCGACGTCCAGAAGCGGTCCGCGCGGCTGATCGGGCCCGGCGGAACGCTGGTGTCGGTCGTCGGGCCGGTGGAGGCACGGCCGGCCAATGGCCTGGCCATCGACTTCGTGGTCGAGGCCGACCGCGCGCAACTTGGCGAGATCGTCCAGCGGGTGCGGGACGGGCGCCTGCGCACCAACATCGGCACCGTGACGACCCTCGACAACGCCGTGTCCACGTTCAACTCGACCGATCGGCACAAGGGGAAGATGATCGTCGACATTCGTCCGTGAGACCGCCCGCCTCGGCGATCCCGGTCAGAGGTAATAGCGGAGCAGCAGGTAGGCGGTGCTGAGGGCGATGGTGACCGCGGTGGTGATCAGGCCGTACTTGGTGAACTGCCAGAAGCTGATGGGGTGCCCGTTGCGCCGGGCGACCCCGAGCAGCACCACGTTGGCGCTGGCGCCGATCGCGGTGGCGTTGCCGCCGAGGTCGGCGCCGAGGGTCAGCGCCCACCACAGCGGTTGCGCCGCCGCCCCACCGGCGTCGACCAGGTCCTGGGTGAGGGGCGCGAGCGTGGCCACGTAAGGGATGTTGTCGATCACCCCGGACAGAACGGCGGAGCCGATCAGCAGGCCGGCCGCGCCGGCCGCCCAGTGCCCGTCGATCGCGCCGGCCGCCGCGCCGCCGAGCGCCTTGATCACGCCGAGGTTCACCAGCGCGCCGACCATGACGAACAGCCCGGCGAAGAACAGCAGGGTTTCCCACTCCACGTCGGCGAAGATCTTGGCCGGTTCCATCCGGGTAACCAGCACCAGCAGCCCGGCGCCGATCAGCGCGACCATGGCGGGCGACAGGCCGGTGACCCGGCTGGTGAGGAATCCGGCCAGGATCGCGGCAAGAACCGACAGGGAGATGACGAGCAACCGCCGGTCGCGGATGGTTTCCCGCTGCCTCAGCGCCATCACCTGCGTGGCGCGCTGCGGGTCGTAGTGCAGCTGGCGGCGGAACATCAGCCAGGCCAGCCCGATCAGCGCCACCATCAGGATCGCGACGATCGGACCCAGCGCGACCAGGAAGTCGGTGAACCCGAGGTCGGCCCGGCTGCCCACGATCAGGTTCGGTGGGTCACCGATGAGCGTGGCGGTGCCGCCGATGTTGCTCGCCAGTACCTCGGTGATCAGGTACGGCACCGGGGTCACCGCCAACCGCTGGCACACCAGCAGCGTGACCGGTGCGATCAGCAGCACCGTGGTGACGTTGTCCAGGAAGGCCGAGGCGACGGCGGTGATGACCGCGAACATCGTCAGGATCGCGAACGGGCGGCCGCGGGCGAGCTTCGCCGACCAGACGGCGAGGTACTCGAACATGCCGGACTGCCGGGCGATACCGACGACCATCATCATGCCCAGCAACAGGAACAGCACGTTCCAGTCGATGCCGGTGTCGGCGGAGAAGAACACGTCGTCGCCGCCGGTGGCGCCGATCAGCACCATCAGCGCGGCGCCGGTGAGGGTGACGGTGGCGCGAGGCACCTTCTCGGTGGCGATCAGCACGTAGGCGGCCGCGAACACCACGATGGCCGCGACGAGCTGCCAGCTCACGCCGGGCCCGCCCGGCCGTCACGGGCGGCGACCAGCGCGTCGAGCACCGCCGGCAGCAACACGAACCGCGGGGTTCCGTCGCCGCTCAGCCGTACCAGCTGCGCCTTGTTCGCCACCATGCGGCACGCGGTCTCCAGCACGGTCGCGTCCGGGTCGATCTCGACGACCCCGCGCACGCCCAGGTCGCCGGCGTCGATCGCGGCGCCGACGGTGCGGGCGTCGGCCTCGGCGAACAGCTCCTCGAGGCTGGAGTCGTCCAGCAGCCCGGCGAGCGACAGGTCCGCCAGGGCGTACCCGGGCAGTACCAGGCGGGTGAGGTCCACCGGGGAGGCGATCGCCTCGACCCGTCCGTCCTCGCCGACGATCACCACGGCCAGCAGGTCGTGCTCGGCGATCAGCCGGAACGTGTCGGAGATGCTGCTGGAGCGCGGCAGCAGCGGCAGCTCGACGGCCAGCTCGACGGCGTGCATGGGCACCTTCTTCCGGGCAGCGGAACACCATCGCCGACCAGACTTCCCGGCACACCGAGCCTGACTCTAGCGAAGCCGCGGGACAGCTGCGCGGGCGTACCGGCGAAGCCTGGTCCCCGCGGCGGCCGGGCCGGTGGCCTCTTCGGCGGCCGAGCGGGGGCTTGGCCGCGCTCGAGCCACCCGCGGACGACGGGTTCCCCCACGGTGGGAGCTGGCCCGACCGAGCCCGGACGTACCCCCGGGGGTATAAGCTGGGGTCGGCCACCAATACCCCCGGGGGTATCGGTGACACGAGACCAACGAGCTGTGGAGGCAGTCTGATGTGTCGAGCGGTGGAGTGTCGTCGGTGCGGCAAGACGACGTGGGCCGGCTGCGGTCAGCACGTCGACCAGGTGATGCGGACGGTGCCGCCGGACCAGTGGTGTGCCGGTCACGACGACGAAGCACCCGCAGCGCCCGCGCCGCGCCGGCTGTGGAACCGGCTGCGCCGCCGCTGACGATCGTGGGGTGCCTGCCGGCGGGTTCGTCCTGGCCGGTTGGCCGTACCCGGTCCGACAAGGTGGCGGCGGGTCCACGGTGAGGCGCTTCACGCGATGAACGGATACCCCCGGGGGTATGTTGGCGGAGGAGGTGGCGAGATGGAGATGGATGCCGGCGCGATGGCGGAGGCTGTGACACGGTTGAAACGGGCGCACGGTCAGCTCGGCGGGGTGATCGCCATGATCGAGAACGGCGACGACTGCGAGCGCGTGCTGACCCAGCTGGCGGCGGTGTCTCGTGCCGTGGGGCGGGCCGGGTTCAAGATCGTCGCTACGGGGATGCGGCAGTGCCAGGTCGCGCGAGACAGCGGCGAGGAGGCGCCGATGAGTGAAGAGCAGCTGGAGAAGTTGTTCCTCGCGCTGTCCTGACTCCGCGCTGTCCTGACCCCGCGCTGTCCTGATCGAGAGCGATTTCCCCCGGTGTGGCCCTCGGCCCCACCCGTACCCCTGGGGGTGTGTGGAAGGAGTCGGAAATGGTGCAGGAGACGCCCGTGGGCGAATCGGCCGGCGTCGCCGTCGAGGTGGTGGAGACCTCCTCGCTGGGCGACCGGAGCTACCTCGCGCACGACGGGCAGGTGGCGCTGGTGGTGGACCCCCAGCGCGACATCGACCGGCTCGTGGCGCTCGCCGGTCGGCTCGGCGTACGGATCACCCATGTCGCCGAGACCCACCTGCACAACGACTACGTGTCCGGCGGCCTGGCACTGGCCCACCTCACCGGCGCGGTCTACCTGGTGGCCGGCGCCGACGAGGTCGCCTTCGCCCGTACGCCGGTCGCCGACGGCGACGAGGTGACGCTCTCGCCACGGCTGCGGCTGTCCGTGGTCGCCACACCGGGGCACACCTTCCACCACGTGTCGTACGTCGTGTCCGGGCCGAGCGGCCCGCTCGGCGTGTTCACCGGCGGCTCGCTGCTGTTCGGTACCACCGGTCGCACTGACCTGCTCGGCGCCCAGCATGCCGAGGCGCTTGCCCGCCGGCAGTACGAGTCGGTGCGGCGGCTGGCCGATCTGCTGCCCGACGGCGCGCAGATCTGGCCCACGCACGGCTTCGGCAGCTTCTGCTCCGCCAGCCAGTCCGACGCCGCGGCCTCGACCATCGGCCGGGAACGCACCGCCAACCCGGCGCTGCGGCTGCGCTCCGACGAGTTCGTCGTCACCACGCTGGCCGGGCTCGATGCCTTCCCCGCGTACTACGCGCACATGGGGGTGCGCAACGCCGCCGGCGCCGACCAGATCGATCTGACCCCGGTCCGTCGCGCCGATCCCGGCGAGTTGCGCCGCCGGATCGACGCCGGCGAGTGGATCGTCGACCTGCGCTCCCGGACGGCATTCATGCGCCGGCACCTGACCGGCACCCTCAGCTTCGGTCTCGACGGACCGATGTCGACCTGGCTGGGCTGGCTGCTGCCCGCAGGCCGACCGCTCACCCTGCTCGGGGAGTCGAGCGAGCAGGTGGCCGCCGCGCAACGCGAACTGGCCCGCATCGGCATCGACCGGCCGGCTGCCGCGGCCACCGGTACGCCCGAGCAGTGGGCGGCCGGCGACGCCGGGCGGCTCGGCGCGCTGCCGGTCGCCACCTTCGCCGATCTCGCCGCCGCCCGCGCCGGCCGGGCGCCCGACGGGCTGCCGGCGGCCGATGTCGTCCTCGACGTACGGCTCGGCAACGAGTGGCGCTCCGAGCACATCGACGGCGCGGTTCACGTACCGTTGCCGGAGCTTGCGGATCGACTGGCGGAGTTGCCCTCCGGGGCGATCTGGGTGCACTGCGGTTCCGGATACCGCGCGGCCACCGCGGTGGGGCTACTCGCCCGGGCCGGCCGCCAGGTGGTGCACGTCGATGACGCCTACCCGCACGCCGCCGCTGCGAGTCTCGCCGTCGTGCCGCCGCGCGATACCTGAGCGCCGCGGCGCGCCTGACCACACCGGCCGGCACGGTGGGCATCCATGCGTGCTGCTGCGGTCGGATCGGCCGACACCGCAACCGACAACGCGACCTGGGCTGCCGGCGTGACGGCCGGGAGCGGCGCGTGGCCGAGGCTTCGTCGCGAGTCGCCCGGTCGGTGTCGCCGGCGATAACCGTTGGGCGGCTTGGGCGACACGCTCTAGGGTCTGTTTCGGAGCCCCCGGCCGAGCGAGGCGAGTCCCGTTTGTCTGCTCGCAAGGCGGAGGGCAGTTCGTGTGCCGGGCTTGCCCACGGGCTGTCCGACAACGCCGCGAGCGGGCAAACGGGGCCGCCGCAGCCGGCACGCGGGACTTGCGAAACAGACCCTAGCTTGAGTTTTAACCTTGGTGGGCGGTGTGGGGCACCCTGGTTGATCATGGAAGCAGCCCTTGGTTGATCATTCCTCTTGCGACAGTAGGAAGATCAACAGCAAGGGCTGCGGTGATCAGTGTGCCTCAACCATATCGTCGGGTCGTCGGCGGGCAGTTGAGCCGGTTCCGGCGGGACTTTTATGCGTGTTTGACGTCCCGGGCCGATGGCCTGTTCGAGGCGTGTGACGCCTTGTTGTGTGTCGATGGGCCGGTGCGGTCGTTGCCGGAGTTGTCGCTGGCCGGAGTCCACCGCCGTGGTCACGGTGGTCTGTATGGCGCGCTGGCGGCTGGCCGTATCGACTCCGATCGGTTGCGGCAAGCGATGTTGGGGTGCACGTTGCCGCGGGCGGGTGATGGGCGGATCGTGCTGGCGGTGGACGTGACGTGTTGGTTGCGGCCCGAGGCACATACCAGTCCCGGCCGGATGATGTGTCATACCTACGGTCGTGGCAAGGATCAGCACATCGGGGTGCCGGGCTGGCCGTGGTCGGTGGTGGTGGCGTTGGAGACCGGACGGTCGTCATGGACCGCGCCGTTGGACGCGGTCCGGTTGGCTCCGGGTGAGGACGCGGCGGCCGTGACCGCTTACCAGCTACGGCGGGTCGTGACCGGCCTGATCGAGGCAGGGCATTGGGATGCCGGTGATCCGGAGATCCTGATCGTGGCCGACGCCGGCTACGACGGTCCCCGCCTGTCGTTCGTGCTGGCCGATCTGCCGGTGCGGGTGCTGGTGCGGATGCGTTCCGACCGGGTCCTACGCCGAGCGGCTCTGTCTGATCGTCGGCATACGGTGGGCCGGCCGTGCCGGCACGGCAGCGAGTTCGTGTTCGGCCAGACGGCAACCTGGGGCGAGCCCGATGTCCAGATCTCCACCGACACCAGGCATTACGGGCCGGCGCGTATCCGTGCTTGGGACCGTCTGCATCCGCGGTTGACGCACCGCACCGCCTGGGCCGCGCATACCGGCGATCTGCCGGTGCTGGAAGGCACCGTCATCCGCCTCGACGTCGAGAGGCTGCCCTCGGGCGCGATCCCGAAACCGGTGTGGCTGTGGCATTCGGCCACCGACCTGGACCCTGGGCAGGTCGACCTGGCATGGCAGGCGTTCCTGCGCCGCTTCGACATCGAGCACACCTTCCGCATGCTCAAACAGACCCTGGGCTGGACCTGCCCGAAACTACGCGACCCGGCCGCGGCCGAACGCTGGACATGGCTGGTGCTGGCCGCCTACACCCAACTACGCCTCGCACGAAACGTCGCGGCGGACCTGCGTCGGCCGTGGGAGAAACCCCTCCCGCCACAGCGGGTGACCCCGGCACGCCTCCGGCGAGGGTTTCGATACCTGCACCCGCGGCTGCCTCCTCTAGCGGCTGCGCCGAAACTCTGCCGGCCCGGGCCAGGACGCCCAGCCGGGCACCCCAACCAACGGCCAGCCGCCCGCCATGACGTGCACACGGCGTCCAGACCGGACCGACCCAAACCGCATCGCCACAAACCTAAGAAGCCGTCGGCCACGCCACGACCCCGACGAACAGGTTAAAACTCAAGCTAGCATCGGTGCGCGTGAGTGGCAGGCTGCGCGCCGTCGCGGCGGCGAACGAGCAGATCGTCGCCGACGGCCGGTACACGACCGATGCCGGTACGACGGTGGACGTGCGGCCGGCGCTGGCCGCGGCGATGGCGGGCACCGTGAGCCATCCGCCCGACGAGACGATCGCACCACCGCGACCGGCACCCGGTCATCCGGTGTCGTTCGAGGTGACCGGGGAGGGCAGCTTGCAGGCCGCCGGCCGGCTGCATCGCGGCGGCACCACGGCGATCGCCGTGTTGAACTTCGCCTCGGCCCGCAACCCGGGCGGCGGCTACCTCGGCGGCGCCAAGGCCCAGGAAGAGGACCTGTGCCGGCACGCCCTGCTGTATCCCTGCCTGCTGGCGGCACCGGACTACTACGCCGCACACCGTGCCTCGTCCGACCTGCGCTACAGCGACCGGGTCATCTGGTCGCCGGAGGTACCGGTGGTTCGTGGCGACGACGGCCGGCTGCTGGAAAGGCCGTACCCGGTGTCGTTCCTGACCTCGCCGGCGCCCAACGCCGGAGAGCTGCTGCGCCGGGATCCCGCTGCCGGACAGGAGATCCCGCAGATCCTGCGGCGGCGCGCGGCCCGGGTACTGGCGGTGGCCGCGCACCACGGCGCCCGCCAGCTGGTACTCGGTGCCTGGGGCTGCGGCGTGTTCCGCAACGATCCGAACCAGGTCGCCGACGCGTTCCACGCCGCGCTGACCGGCGCCTTCGCGGGTGCGTTCGAACGCGTGGTCTTCGCGATCTGGGACCGGTCCGCCGACTCCGCCAACCGGGCCGCGTTCGCCGCTCGCTTCGGGCCCGCGGCATAGCAGCCTCGCGTACGGATCGCCGCTGCTTCACCAGGAGCTCATTGGTTTCACCAGGAGCGCAGCAACGTGGCGCTCTGCTCGTCGGCGGGGAAGAACGTCTCGATCGCGATCTCGTCGAGGGTGACGTCGCGCGCGGCGCCGAAGACGGTCAGGGCGTGATGCAGCGAGAGGTCACCCTGGTCGGTAGCCAGTACGACCGGGGTGACGAGGTCGTTGCGGGCGATGGTGCCGGCGTCGGTCTGGTACGGCGTCGACGGCGCCGGGTAGGACTGGAGCTCGTCGAGCAGTTCGGCCAGGCCCTCGGCGCCGGTGCGGTCCAGCTGCCGGCGCACCCGCCGGAGCGTGTCGGCCCGCCACTGGGCATAGTTGCGTACCTGCTTGGCCAATCCGTCGGGATGCAGCATCGCGCGCAGCACGTTGACCGGTTGCTGCGGCAGCGCGGGGGCGAGCCGGTCGAGCAGCCGTTGCATCGGCTGGTTGGCGGCCAGCAGATCCCAGCGCACGTTGATCGCCATGGCCGGATTCGGCTCGTGGCCGCGCAGCACGGCCTCGATGGCGGTACGGGCGATGCCGAGGTCGGCAAGCGGTCGTTCGGCGTACGGCGGTGCGTATCCGGCGGCGAGGTAGAAGCTGTTGCGTTCCCGCAGCGGCACGTCGAACTCGTCGCAGAGCCGTTCGATCATGTCGCGGCTGGGATTCGCGCGCCCGGTCTCGATGAAGCTCAGGTGCCGGGCCGACAGGCCGGCCGCCGTCGAGACGTCCAGTTGCGACCGGCGCCGGTGCTCGCGCCATCGGCGAACCAGCTGCCCGACCGGTTGCGGCGTGACTGTCATGGCACCAGGTTGCCGTGCGGGTCGGGCTCCGGACAACTACCTCGCAGGTAATCGACACGACGCAGCCGTTGGTGATCCTCTGGATCCCGTTCGCCGTGTGATGACTGCCGTCTGGCGTCAGCGGTACGGACCAGTGAAGGGATCGTCGTGGATCACGTGTTCGAAGCCGAGGGCCTGGTGAAGCGATTCGGCCGAACGACCGCCCTGGCCGGGATCGACCTTGCCGCCGCACCGGGCTCGGTGCTCGGCGTGCTGGGCCCCAACGGTGCGGGCAAGACCACCGCGGTACGCATCCTGGCGACGTTGCTGCAGCCCGACGAGGGGCGGGCGAGCGTCGCCGGGCACGACGTCGTACGCGACGCGCCGCGGGTGCGCGAGCTGATCGGCCTGACCGGGCAGTACGCGTCGGTGGACGAGGACCTCACCGCGCTGGAGAACCTCGTACTCATCGGTCAGCTGCTCAACCTGCGTCGGCGCGAAGCCCGGTCCCGGGCCCGGCAGCTGCTGGACCGGTACGGGCTCGGCGAGGTCGCGGGCCGGAAGGTGGCGACGTTCTCCGGCGGGATGCGGCGCCGGCTCGACCTGGCCGCCAGCATGATCGGCAACCCGGCCGTGGTGTACCTCGACGAGCCGACCACCGGCCTGGATCCCGGCAAGCGCGGTGACGTGTGGCGCATGATCCGGGCCATGACCCGCGACGGCGGGGCGGTCCTGCTCACCACCCAGTACCTGGAGGAGGCCGATGCGCTGGCCGACGACATCGTGGTCATCGATCACGGGCGGGTGATCGCGCACGGTACCGCCGCGCAGCTGAAGGCTCTGGTCGGCGGGCACACGATCGAGGTGCGTCCCACCGACCCGGCCCGCCTGGGAGAGGTGATCACCATCCTCGGTGCGGTCGCCGGCCACCCGGCCGAGACACCGCGGCGTGACGTGGCGACCGTGCAGGTCGGTGGCGAGGCGGCCCTCGACGAAACGGTACGTCGGTTGCAGACCGCGGGCATCGGTGTGGCCGAGTTGGCGATGCGGCTGCCGAGCCTGGACGAGGTGTTCCTCGCGCTCACTGGCCACAGCACCGAACAGCAGGACGAATCCGGTACCGGCAAGGAGGATGCGGCGTGAACGACACGGCGACCCCCACGACGACGGCGCCCGCGGGCGTGGGTGTGCGGACGTTTCCGGCCCGGCGGGGCGCGCTGCTGTTCCACAGCCTGGCGCTCGCGCGACGCAATCTTGCCAAGGTCAGGCGAAACCCCGTCAGCATCGGGGATGCGGTCCTCGCGCCGGTGCTCTTCCTGGTGGTGTTCGTCTACCTGTTCGGCGGCGCCGTCGGTGGCTCCACGCACGCGTACCTGCAGCGCACGCTGCCGGCGATCCTCGTACTGGCGGCGATCATGGCGGGGATGATCGCCACCGGCGTCAACCTGTCCATCGACATCAAGAAGGGGATCTTCGATCGCTTCCGGAGCCTGCCCATCGGTCGGTCGGCGCCGCTGATCGGCTCCGTGCTGGCGGATGTCGTGCGCTACCTGGTGACTGTCGCGACGGTGTTCGTGGTGGGGTTCCTGATGGGCTTCCGGGTCCAGACCAGCCCGCTGGCGGCGCTGGCGGCGGCCGGTGTCACCATCGCGTTCGGCATGGCGCTCAGCTGGGTGTGGGTGCTGCTGGCGATGGTCATCAGGGAGACGACGCTGGTGCAGACGATCGTGTCGCTGAGCATCTTCCCCCTCGCCTTCGGCACCGACATGGTGGCACCCGTCGACACCCTGCCCGGCTGGCTCCAGGCCTGGGCACGGATCAACCCGATCGAACACACCATGGCGGCCTCCCGCGGCCTGCTCATCGGTGGTGACACCGCCGTACCGGCCGTCGAATCGCTGCTGTGGTCGATCGGCCTCGTCGCCGTGTTCGCCCCGCTGGCGGTCGTCGCCTACCGCCGTCGCACCTGAGACCCGGCGCCCATCGTCTCGGTGCCGAACCGGTTCCGCCGGTGCACGTTTCGACCCGGTGCGGCTGGGTAGCCTGGGGCCGCCTCGGCGGTCCAACACGTGGCTGTCGGGGCCACATCCGCCGGCCGAACGGATCTGTCCGGTGGCCGCGCCGCGTGGCGCCGGCGTGGTCAGTCTCGCTGGCGGTCGATGGCCATCCTGCCCGTCGCGCCCGCCGCCAACGCCGCGGCGGCCGTGTCGTCCGGGGCATCCGTCGGGACGACCAACAGCCTGATGCGGTCACCATCGAGGAAGTTGACGGTCAACAGCTGGCCATCGAGCATGCCGAGCAGCCGCATCCGCACCCACACGCCATCGATGCGGATCCGCATCGGGGATCGGTCCCAACCGGAGCGGCCGGCAGAGACCCAGCTTGCCCCGCCGAGGCCGGAGGCCCTGCGCAGCCCGGCGAGCAACGGAGGCAGCTCGACCCCGAGATCCCGGGAGTACGGCCACCACGCGCCGTCGATGGAGCCGCCGGACGGCCGATCGGCCAGCGCCAGCCGAAGCTCCGGACCATGGCCGTCGATCGGCTCGGGCTGGCGCCTCGAGTCACTGAACATGGCAACAATCCCCCTCTCGCGCCGACGCCGCAGGTCGACGGCGCCGTCCCGCACATCGCGTCGGATCGGGCTCACCGGTTGCGGCGCGACGTCGCCGACGCGCCGGCAATGGAGAAGGGAATAGTCACGCGACACGGCATATCGCCGCGACCACGACGATCGGTTCTCATCGTCCCCGGTGCCGGTTCGACCAAGCGTGCCACCGGGGTCTGGGACGACTTCTCGAACAGTACTCCTGGCACCACCGCGGGTGTCAGGCGTCGAATGTGCGTTCTTCCCGCTCGGCGAGCCGGATTCGGGCGCGGCGGCGGGGATGGCGTGCGCCGCGCGGGTGGAGCGGCGGCTCAACGAGCTCCCGGCGCCACGGCGTCGGTCAACTACGCGACCCGGAGTGCGGCTGTCGGGGAGCCACTGGGCGGGTGCGGATACTGGAGCGATGGACGCGGAGGACCTGGAGGGGTTCCTGAGCGAACGTCGCCGTGACCTGTGGGCGTTCTGCTACCAGATGCTCGGTTCACCGTTCGATGCCGACGATGCGGTGCAGGACGTCGGTGAGCGGGCGTGGCGGGCCCGGGACGGTTTCGACCCGGCCCGGGGGACGCCCGCCGGCTGGGTGTTCCGCATCGCGCGCAACGTCTGCGTGGACCGGCTGCGCGGTGCCGCCCGGCGTACGTTGCCGCGCGATCTGGGCAGCCCCGACCTGGAGGTGGGTGCCCCGCTGGTACCGCGGTTCGATGTGCCGTGGCTGCAGCCGGCACCCTCGAGCTGGCTGGGCGACGACGACACGGCCGATGCGGTGGTCCGCGGAAGCGAGGTACGGCTCGCGGTGACCGCCCTGCTGCAGACCATGCCCGCACAACAGCGGGCCGCCTTCGTACTGCGCGAGGTTCTGGGCTACCCGGCCGCGGACGCCGCCGCGGCGCTCGATCTGTCGGTACCCGCGGTGAACTCCGCGCTGCAACGCGCCCGGGCCCGGCTCGCGCAGTCGGGACTCGACGGCCAGCCGAGCCCGCGGCCGGTCGAGCGGTCGCGGGTCGAGCAGTACGCGCAGGCCCTGGCGGCGGGGGATGCCGCGGCGCTGGAGAAGCTGGTGGCCGCCGATGTGGTCCTGGAGATGCCGCCGGTGCCGCAGTGGTCGCGGGGCCGGGAGCCGTACCGGGCGTTCATGGAGCACCTGTTCGGCTGGCGCGGCCGCCGATGGGAGACGCGGCCGGTGTCGGCCAACCATCAGCCCGGGCTGCTCGCGTACCTGGTCGGCGACGAGGGCCCGCGTCCGCACACCGTCCAGCTGTTCACGGCCGGGCCGAACGGGCTGCTCGACCACGTGCTGGTCTACCAGGATCCACGCCTGTTCGGCCTTTTCGAGTAGCAGCGATGAGTTCGGGACCGCCCGCTCGTAGGTAGCGGTGACCACACCACACACCTACGACAGGAGACCCGATCATGGGGCGACTGATCATCGTTTCGTTCACCACCCTCGACGGAGTGGTGGAGGACCCCGACGGCAGCGACGGCACCCCGTACGGGGGTTGGGCGATGCGCCACGGCCCGCAGGGCGTGGCCGGCGACAAGTTCCGCCTCGGCCCCATCCTCGACCGGGGCACGCTGCTGTTCGGCCGACGGACCTGGGACCTCTTCCGTACCCTGTGGCCGACCCGGGACGACGCCTTCTCCCGCGCGATGAACGCCGCCACCAAGGCCGTGGTCACCCACCGGCCGGTGGACGAGGCGCAGTGGCAGAACTCGCGCGCGGTCGACCAGCCCCTCACCGAGTGGGTCGCGACGACGCGGCCCGCCGGGGACATCGTGGTCATCGGCAGCCAGTCGGTGGTGGCCGAGCTGGCCGGCAACGACCTCGTCGACGAGTACCGGTTGCTGCAGTTTCCGACGGTCCTGGGCGCCGGGCGGCGGCTGTTCCCCGCAGCGCGGCAGCTCCGGCTCACCAGCGCCGAGCAGGTCGGCCCGGCGACGTTGACCGTCCTGGTGCCCGAGGGGCGCGACTGACGCGTGGCCGGCGGCCCGACCCGTCCGGGCCGCCCGGCGGGTCACTGCATCGTGACCGGGTCGCCGACGCGGACCGGGCCTGCGGTCAGCACTTTCAGGTAGACGCCGACACAGGTCAGCGAGCCCAGCGTCAGGACCGGGATCCGGTGCTCGCGGGCGACCGCCCGCATCAGCGTCGGATCCGCCGGCAACTCGCCATGCGCCAGCGTGGGCACCACGCACCGCGGCGTGGGCACGATGGCCTCCAGCACCGTCTCGCCGATCCGGATCCGCCGGCCGGGCCACTCGTCTTCGGGGAAACCCTCGACCGATCCGGTGTCGATGACCAGATTGGGCCGGAACCGCCGCGGGTCGAAGTCGGGCCCCGGCGCTCGCCCGCGCAGGGTCTGCAACGTCGAGGTGGTCACGGCGTGCAGGGCGCCGAAGTCGAGGAAGCTGCCGGCCGCGATCCCCACCGAGGTGACCCGCGTGCCGGTCGCGTCGAGCACCGAATCGGCCAGCGCCGACTGGGGCGCGCCACCGTCGTAGTCCGGCACCGCCCGCTCGAGCCGAGCCTGTCGTGGCGGCTGGTCCGACATCCGGGCGGGCCGGCCCAGCAGTTCCGACAAGCGCTGGTCCAGCTCGGCCGCTCCGGCCACGTGGGCGCTCCCGTCCGGGAGCACGACGTCGACCCGGGAGTCCCCGCCCTGGCTCGCGCGGCAGGCCAGCAGCGGCCCCCACTTCCGCGGATGCTTGGCGCTGCCGACGGCACCCGAGCCGTCGAGTACGGCGAAGGCCCGGTCACCGGCCAGCCCGCCGGAACCGACCGTACCGGCGGGCAGGTCCTCGCCCAGCATCGACTTCACCGGGTACCGGCGGATCCGCGTCACCGTGCCGATCATCGCTTCTCCCGTCGTGGCGTACGCGTCGATCATGCCCGCCGCCCGCAGGCAGCGACCCGGCGGGCAGACCGCCGGGTCCCTGCCGCGGGTCGCGGTCAGCAGTACTGCCGCGGGTCGCGGTCAGCAGTACTGGCGCGGCCGGTTGCGAACCACCAGCGAGGTGGTGCCGTACGCGCGCTGGGCGTCCAGCCGATCACCTCGGCGATTCGCCCGCGGCGGCGACCGGGGGCTTGCCGTTGATGATGGCTTCCAACAGCTCGCGGGACAGTTGCAGTTCCTCGATCGCGGCGCTGATTCGCCGATGCTCGCCGGCGAGGTCGGCGCGCATCTGTGGGCAGGTCGGCGCCAGGAAACCGCCATCACTGGTGATGCACGGCAACACGCTCGCAATGACACCGGTGGACAGCCCGGCGGTCAGCAGCGACCGGATGCGGCGCACCGTCTCCACGTCGGAGTCGGCGTAGCTCCGGTAGCCGCTGGGCAGGCGGCTCGGCTGCAGCAGGCCCTGCTCCTCGTAGTACCGCAACAGCCGCTCGTTGACTCCGGTACGGCGGGACAGCTCGCCGATGCGCATGTGGCCTCCGTCGCAGAAGGTTGACCTTGACATCAATGTGAGACTTTACCGTGCCTCTCATGCGAGCCGTACAGATCGACCGCCATGGCGGTATCGACGTCCTTACGTTGCGCGAGGTGCCGGTCCCAGTCCCGGCCGCCGGCGAGGTCCTCGTCCGCACGATCGCCAGCAGCATCAACCCGGTGGATTGGAAGACCCGCGCCTGGGACCGCGGCCCGGGCTTCCCGATGACTCTGGGCTGGGATCTGGCCGGCGTGGTCGCAGACAGCACCGTGTCGCAGTTCACCCCCGGCGACCGGGTCATCGCGATGTCCGGGCAGCTCGCGACGGGCCTGGGCACCTGGGCGGATCTCCTCGCCGTGCCCGCGCACATCCTGACCGCGGCGCCGACCCGGCTCTGCCTGGTCGAGGCCGCCGCGCTGCCGCTCGCCGGGCTCACCGCGAGTCAGGCGCTCCAGGCCCTCGAACCAGTGGCCGGAGAGCGGATTCTGGTGACCGGCGCGGTCGGCGGGGTCGGCTCGCTGGCCGTGCAGCTGGCCCGCCGGTCGGGCGCCCGGGTGGACGGGCTGGTCTCCCGGCTCGCGCACGTGCCGGCCGCCCGTGAGCTCGGCGCTGAGCTGGTCACCGATCGGGTGGCGGACCTGCCGGCCGCAGCGTACGACGCCGTCTTCGACACGGCGAGCGTGCACCCGGGGCCGGCGTTGATGCCCGGCGGTCGGTACCTCTCGATCACCGATGACCCGCTGCCGGCAGACATCCGGAGCGCCGCCAAGATCCAGGTACGCGAGGACGTCCGCGGACTCGCCGGCCTGGTCTCCATGGTCGACGCCAACGAGCTGCGCGTACGCGTCGGCGCCTATCACCGCGTCGACGACGTGCGCCGGGCGCACGCGGTGTTCGAGGCCGGCGGCCTTGTCGGCAAGGTCGTCCTGACGTTCTGAGGAGGCACGCCCATGTCGGAGTCGGAAGAGGACGTACGGGAACTGCTGGCCGGAGCTCGACACGCCGTGGTCGGCGTCAACCGCGCCAGCAGGCCGCCGCAGCTGTCCGTCGTGTGGTTCGTCTGGGACGGCCAGAGCTTCCGGTTCAGCACCACCCGCTCGCGGGCGAAGTACCTGAACCTCAAGCGCGACCCGGCCATCTCGCTGCTCATCGACGACTTCGAGAAGAAGTTCTACGTCGTCGCGTACGGCCGGGCACAGCTCATCGAAGACAACCATGACGCGCTGGCCCAGCCCCTGATCGAGAAGTACATGCCGGAACGGTCGACCGATCCGCAATGGACGCCGGACCGGGTGATCGTCGAACTGCGGCCTGACCGCCTCCTGACCGGCCGGTAGCTGCCCTCGTGCAGGCCATCCTGGTACTCCAACCATCGAAGCCGGACCTCAGCCACGATGAAAAGAGCGTGAGGAAACGGAAATCTTTCGACCGGATGTTCCCCAGGGCTGAGCTTGCCACCCTGCAGGATGGTGACGGTGCTGCGTGGCCGGTGTCAGGGGTCGCGGCGGTGGAACAGCAGGATGCCCAGGGCGAGGGCGACCCCGGCCCAGGCGGCGAGCACACCCAGCCCGGCCCATGGGCCGAGGGGGTACTGGGACAGGTGCCGGGTCGCCTGGATGGTGAGGCCGGCGTTGGTGGGGGTCAGCCGCCACAGCGCCTGCTGCCAGTCCGGGTCGGTCACCAGCAACGGTGCGATCTGCAGGACGTAGACGACGCCGCCGACGACGCCGACGCTCGCGGCCGGGTCGCGTACGGCGGTCGCGACGCCGAGGCTGAACAGCGCGATCAGCACCAGGTACAGCACCGAGCCGGCTGCGGCGCGCAGCGTCGCCGCGTCGGTCAGCGACAGCGCCGGGTACCCGTGTGCCGGGGTGAATCCGTTGCCAGGCAACAGCAGCCGCGCGACCAGCACGGCGCCGAGCACGCCGACGGTACCGGCGGCCGCGGTCAGGGCGGCCAGCACGACCGCCTTGGCGGCGAGTACCCGGCCGCGCCGTGGCACGGCCGCGAGCGTGACGGCCACCGTACCGGTCGAGTGCTCGCCGGTGACGGCGGTGATGGCGAGCAGCGCGACGACCGCCTGCCCGGCGAGGACGCCGGACAGGGCCAGCTTCGGTGCGTCGTAGCCGCAGCCGGTGGAGTTGCAGGACACGGTCGCGGCGGCCGCGGCGCTGACCGCGGTGGTCAGCGCCACCACGGCCAGCAGCAGCCAGCTGGTACCGGGCAGGGTGCGCAGCTTCGTGTACTCGGCGCGCAGCGCGTACCTCATGCGTCCCTCCGTCGCAGCGCGACGACGGCGAGCACCAGCGCCAGCACGGCCCACCCGGCGGTGACGGCGAGCCCGGCCCAGGGCGACAGCGGGTAGTAGCCGCTCTGCGGCACCAGATGCGCGGTCACCTGCGGGTAGGTGGGGATGCTCTGCTGGATGGCGAATCCCGCAGCCGGGGTGAGCCGCAGCAGCCACCGCGCGACGTCGTCGGGAAACACCGAGGTGGTGGCGAGGATGCGCGGTACCAGCACGAGCGCGACGCCGGCGGCGATCGCACCGCTGCTGCGCCGCAACAGAGCCGCGAGCGCCAGGACCAGCACCGCGATCAGCGCGAGGAGCATCCCGGTACCGACGACGACGCGCAGGTCGGTGAGCAGGCTGACGGGCAGCACCGTGTTGCCGTTGTCGCGCAGCACGTGCGTACCGATCGGCAGCGTCGCGGCGGTGGCGGCGAGCCCGGCAGCGAACGTCGCTCCGGCGATCACGACCGCCTTGGCGGCAAGCACCCGGCCCGGGCGCGGATCGGTGGCCAGGGTGGTGCGGATCAGCCCGGTGCGGTACTCGGCGGCGACGAACCCGGCCGCGACCACAATCATGATCAACAGCGCGACCAGCAGCCCGCTGAGAGTCTTCTCGACGGCCATCCCGTCGACCCGCGGTGCGATGTCACCGACCCCGGTCACCGTGTACCTCCCGGCCGAGGCGCGGGCGGCGCCCGGGTGGTGCACCGAGCCGTCCGGGTCGATCGTGGCGCCGACGTCGGTACGCCGCCAGCCGCCGGCAGCCGCCCCTTCCAGGGCGACGTGGTCGAAGCGCGCGGTCGTCGAGGAGTACCGGATCGTCTCGATCGAGCCGCCGAGGTCGGCGCGGGCCACGTGCAGCGCGCCGGGCGAGGCGGCGAACAGCCCGATCTGGACGCGCGCGGGCAACCCGTGCAGCGACGTGGACCCGACCGAGATCCACCGGTGGCCGTCGGGGGACTCGTACCCGGTGATGCGCCGGCCGGTGCGCACCAGCCGCAGCCAGCGGGGCGAGCCGGGGCCGATCCGGCTCGCGCTGCCGGCCACGTCGTGGGTGAAGTCGTACTGCAGCCGCACGCCGTGCGTGCCGGTGGCCATGACCGCCGCGTACGAGGCGCCCGGTCGGGTCCCGTCCTTGATCATGACGCCGGCCTTGGCCCAGGGCACCAGGCCGGTGTCGACCCGCCGCACGCCGGGTACGGCGTCGGGCAGTCGCCGCTGCCCGCTCATCGAGGTCAGCCGTACCGTGATGCTGCCGTCGCCGTCCAGCGAACGGTGCACGAAGTAGAAGTGGTCGTCGACGGCCGCACCGTCCGGGCCGGTCGTCGGGGGCGGGCAGACGGTGGTCGCGCCGCCGCAGGAGGAGTGGTTACCGGCGGCCGTGAACACGCCGAGCCCGATCGTGGCCAGTACCGCCAGCAGCAGGGCGATGGGCCAGCCCGGTACGGTGCGCATCTTGGTCCACTCGGCGCGGATCAGGTGCCTCATCGCGCCACCTGCCTGGCGTGGAACTCGACCGCGTCGCCGGTCAGGCCCAGGTACGCCTCCTCCAGGCTCGCCTGGTACGCGGCGACCTCGGCGAAAGCGACTCCGCCTGCGGTCAGCAGCGCGACCACGCGTTCGGCCGGCTGCCCGGTGACGACGAGGGTGTCCGGGCCGGAGACGGTCGCGGTGGCGCCGGCGCGCACCAACTCGGTCCGGGCCGCCTCGAGCGCGCGGCTGCGGACCACGACCCGTCCGCGGGCGGCCGCGGCGAGCAGGTCGGGGACGCCCGCGTCGGCGATGATCCGGCCGCGGCCGATGACGACCAGGTGGTCGGCGGTGTCCTGCAGCTCGCTCATCAGGTGGCTGGACACGAGTACTGCGCGGCCCTCGGCGGCGAGCGAGCGCAGCAGTCCCCGGATCCAGATGATGCCCTCGGGATCCAGGCCGTTGACCGGCTCGTCGAGCATCAGCATCGGCGGATCACCGAGCAGCGCCGCGGCGATGCCGAGCCGCTGCCGCATGCCCAGGGAGAAGCCGCCGGCCCGGCGCCGCGCCACCGCACTCAGTCCCACCTGGCTCAGCACCGCGTCCACCCGGCTGCGGCCGAGGCCCTGCGAGTGGGCCAGCCACAGCAGGTGGTTGCGCGCCGACCGGCTGGGTTGCACGGCATTGGCGTCCAGCAGCGCGCCGACCTGGCGCAGCGGTGTCCGCAGCTGCCGGTACGGGCGGCCACCGACCAGCGCGGTGCCGGCATCGGCGGCGTCGAGGCCCAGCACGATGCGCATCGTGGTGCTCTTGCCGGCGCCGTTGGGGCCGACGAAACCGGTGACCGTGCCCGGCGCCACGGTGAACGACACGTCGTCCAGCGCGACCGTCGGGCCGTACCGTTTGCGCAGTCCGTTGACTTCGATCGTGGCAGTGGCCATGGCGTGTCCCGTCGGTGGAGGTGGTGAACCCCGTCGAGGGTTCACCACCCGCCGTGACACGGTCCGAACCGACGCTGTTATGCCCCTGTCATGCCGGGCGTTCGCACCGGCTTCGCCATGCTGGCACCGCCGCCCGCCGCCCGCCGCCCGCCGCCCGCCGCCCGCCGCCCGCCGCCCGCCGGCGGAAGGCTGTCCGAAAACGCCGCCGGGCAACGGTCACAGGTCGTCGAGTTGGACCAGACCGTCCTGGATCGCCCGGGCGACCAGCGCGGCCTTGGTGGGGGCCTGCCGGCCGCGCATCGCGTACTTGACCCGGATGTGCTCGAGGTGGGTGTTCACGGTGCTGGGGGAGATGCCCAGGCGCTGCGCGACGAACTCCTTCGACTCCGACTGGAACCACTCGACGAGCACCTCGGTCTCCCGGGCCGACAGCGCGGGCCGGTTGCCGGAGCGGTCGCCGGCCAGCGCCCCGGCCAGCGATGGCGGGGTGTAGGCGCGGCCGGCGGCGGCAGCCGCGGTGGCGTCGATGAGGTGCTGGGATCCTTCGACCTTCGTCAGGTAGCTCAACGCGCCCAACTCGAGACACTGCAAGGCGATCGCATCGTCGGCGCGCATCGAGTACACGACGACCCGGCGGCCGGCCTGGGTGAGCCGGCGCAGTTCACCCATGGCGGGGGCGGGGCGGCCGAGGTGGAGGTCGAGGATGACGACGTCGGCGGTGGCGCCGTCGCCGAGCCACGCGACGCGAACGTCGTCGCCGGCGGCGACCACCCGGATCGGCGGGCTGCCCGTCGCCAACCAGTGCGTCACCCCGTCGCGTACCGCGGGGTGGTCGTCGACGATGACCGCGGTCAGCTGCTCGCCCTGCGCCACCTGGCCTCCATTCGCCCGTCCTGACCGTAGCTGCCGCACTCGACCTCGACGTGCATCGAGCCGGGTGGGGCCGTGCCGGCAGCGCCGGCGTCGGTCACCACGGCGACCCGGACCTCCTCGGTGGTGCGCAGCACGCTCACCCTGGCACGGTTGCGGGCCACCGACAACGCCGCCACCACCGGCCCGGTCAGCTCGTGCCGTACTGCGGTCGGTACGGCCACCGCGGTGCCGCTGACGGCCAGCGACACCACGACGCCGCGTCGCTCGGCGATGTCGATGCAGGCGGTGATCTCGTGTACCAGCGGGTCCGGCGACTCGTCGTTCTCGGCGAACAGCCTGCGCAGCTGGGTGGCGGCCAGCGCGCAGCGGCGCCGGGTCTCGGACTCGCGCGGGTCCGCCAGCCCGTCTGCCAGCTCCGCCAGCAGCGGCAGCGTCAGGCCCAGCTGGCCGGCGAAGTCGTTGCGCTGCCCGCGTTCCCACTGCTCGGCCAGCAGCAGCTGGGTCTGCATCCGGTCGCGGTCGGCGATCGCCGCGCTCGTGCGCCGGGTACTGCGCGCCAGCGCCCGGGCGATCACCACGACCGACAGCTGAACGGTGGCGCTGCCGAGTACGACGATGCCGACCGCACCGATCTCGACGCGATCCGGTTGGCCGGCAGCCAGGAACAGTCCGACACTCAGCGCCAGGTGCGTGCCCAGCGCCGCGAGGAGCAGCGGAACGCGGTCGAGCAGCAGCAACAGCAGGTACCACTCGACCAGGCCGAAGGACCAGTCCGCCGCGCCGAAGTGCTCGCCGGCGGTGAGCGCGCTGGTCGCGCAGTACCCGGCGGCCAGCGTCACGGCGGTCCCGGCCGCGGTGACCGCGCCGGGCAACGGGCGGCGGCGCAGCACCCAGCCGCCGCCGGCCGCGGTGACGCAGGCCAGGGCGACGAACGCGGCGACCGCGAGCCAGTGGTACCGGTAGCGCTGCTCCAGCACCGGCCGCAGCGACAACCCGACCAGCAGGACCGCGGTGACGAACCACAACGCGACCCGCATCGTCGCGTGCACGTTGCCGCCTGCGGCCGGATCGTCATCCACCGGGCCACACCAGCCGGATGGTGGTCCCGTTGCCGGGCGCCGAGATCACGGTCGCGTCGCCGCCGACGGCGCGCATCCGCTCGACGATCGAACCGCGGATTCCCCGGCAGGATCGGGGCACCTCGTCGGGGGCGAACCCCGCGCCCGCATCCCGCACCGTCACCGCCACCAGGTCTTGCTCGGTGCGTACGGTGAGGGTGGCGGCGTCGACGTGCGCGTGCCGTTCGACGTTCGCCAGGCCCTCGCGCACCGCGCGCAGCAGGGCGAGCGCCACCGACGCGGGCACCAGCGCCTCGCCCTGCCGCCGCAGCTCGATCGCCAGCCGGCTGCGGGCCACCACGGCGTGCAGCGACGCGGCGAGATCCACCGCGCTGTCGCTGCCGGCGGGCGTGCCCGCCGCACCGGTGAGTATCGCCAGATCGTGCCGCGCGTACCGGGCGACCTGCGCCGGATCGCTGTCGCCGCGCACCGCGATCTGGAGGAAGGTCGACGACGCGGTGTCGTGCAGCAGCGCAAGGTACTCGCGTTGCCGCTGGTGCCGGGCTCGCGCCAGCGCCTCGGCACGGGCCAGCGCCGAGCGGTGTTCCCGTACCTCGTCGGTGCGCCGGCTCGAGCGCAACAGCAGCAGGAACCCCAGGCGTGCCAGTACGCACTCGAACAGCAGCCGCGGCACGAGCGAGCCGGCGTCGCCGGTGCCGAGTACGGCCAGATCGACGGCGAGCAGACCCGCCGTCACCGGCGCGGCGACGGGTGCCGGCCACTCCCACTGCAGCGTGATCGCCGTGGTGGTCAGCACGTTGAGCGCCCAGGGGTTCGGTGGCGCGCCACTGCACTGCAGCATCACGCACACCGCCACGACCCGGGCGACGGCGAACGCGAGCGCGAGCGGCGCCGCCCGGCCGGAGAACCCGACCCAGCAGTCGACCGCGGAGCCCACCAGCACCAGCCCGAACACCGCGAGCCCCGCGGGCAACGCCTGGCTTGGCATCGTGAGCAGGCCGAACGCGCTGATCAGGGCCACACCCACGCCGCGTACCGGTCCGGCGAGCCGGCGCGCCGCGGCGAGGAACGCCGTCTCGACGGTGCGGTAGCGCACGTCGCTCGTCCCGCCAGTCGCCGTATCCCGGCGCCGGCCGGCGCCGGCGGCGCGCCAGCTGGCCGGCAGCGTGGGCATCCGATCACCGCTCCTTCGGGCCCGGCGGCGCGCTGCGCCGGCGCGATCCGCGAACGCATCGAGGGCGGAGAACTTTACCGCCGGCGGTTCAGGGGAACTCGTGGATCGAAACCCGCCCGGGTGCCGGAGCCTCGTCGTGGATCGTCGGTCGAACGCCCGATGCCGGGCTGGCACGGAGTGTCTACATTCTGGGCACACTTCGCGGTCGGCGCCGACCCGTACTCCACCACGAGAGGAGACGACGTGCGAGACACGCACCGGAGGGCCTGGCCGCTCCGGATCGCCGCGCTGGTAGTGGCGGCAGCAGCGGCACTGGTCGTGCCGGCCGCCGCGGCGGCCGCCCCGGCCGAACCGTCGACCATCTCGCCGCACGTCGGCGCGTGGGGCGGGTACTCCAACGGGCAGATCCCCGCGTCGGCGATGACCTACCTGGGTCGCAGCGCCGACGGGACCAACCTGTACCTGCGGCGCGACGCGGCGATCTCCATGAGCCGGATGCAGTCCGCGTACCACGCGCAGACCGGCGGCACGCTCGCGATCAACGAGGGCTACCGCGATCTCGCCACCCAGTGGTACTACTGGAACCTCTACCAGTCGGGGCAGGGCAACGTCGCCGCCTATCCCGGCACCTCCAATCACGGCTGGGCGCTCGCGGTCGACCTCGCCCTGGCCGGCAACCAGTTCTCGTGGCTGCAGAGCCACGCCGCCGCCTACGGCTGGAGTTGGGCGACCGGGCAGGCGGCCGGCGAGCCGTGGCACTGGGAGTACGTGCGTACCGGGCCGTGGTCGCAGGAACCGATCGGCGACTGGAGCGGCGACGGCTACGCCGACGTCCTTGCGGTGTGGGACAACGGCGAGCTGCACTACTACCCGAACAACGGGCTGAAACTGAGCGGCAGCAGCCTGCTCGGCCACGGGTGGGGCTCGTTCCGGTTCGTCACCGCCGCGGACTGGAGCGGCGACGGCGCCGCCGACGTGCTCGGTGTCAACGCCGCCGGTGACCTGCTCTACTACCCGCACAACGGCAACGGGCTCAGTTCCCCGGTCCAGATCGGCCATGGGTGGTCGTCGTTCCAGCACGTGCTGGCCGCGGACTGGAGCGGCGACGGGCACGCCGACGTGTTGGGCGTCAACGCCGCTGGTGACCTGCTGTACTACCCGCACAACGGAAGCGGGCTGGGATCGCCGGTGCAGATCGGGCACGGGTGGTCGTCGTTTCGTCAGGTGATGGCGGCCGACTGGAGCGGCGACGGGCACGCGGACGTGCTCGGTGTCAACGCCGCCGGCGACCTGCTGTACTACCCGCACAACGGCAACGGGCTCAGCTCTCCGGTGCAGATCGGGCACGGGTTCCAGACCTTCACCTCCGTCTTCGCTGCGGACTTCAGCGGGGACGGGCACGCCGACGTCCTCGCCGTCGACGCGGCGGGCAACCTCTGGTACTACCCGCACAGCGGCAACGGTTTCGGTGCTCGGGTGCAGCTCGGTCACGGATTCGGCACCTGCACGTTCGTTCTCTGACTCCGGCGGACGAGCGCGCTGCGAACGGCGCCGGCCCCGTTGTTCGACGGGGTCGGCCTGGGCACGAGGAAAGGAGAACCGTATGTTCCGCACCGGATCTGGAGGCTGGCGAAGATGGGCCCGGCGCAGCGGCCTGGGACTGGCCGCGGCCGCGGTGGTGGCGCTGTCGAGCACGGCGGCGTCGGCTACCCCGGCCGGCACGAGCACCCGCCTGCCGAGCTACGTCGTGGTCCCGCAGAACTGCGACTACATCCCGCCGAACCCCGACCTGGCGGTCGCCAAGACCGTCTATCGGGTCGGTCGCCAGCTCGGCGCCAGCAGCAAGGTCATGCTCGCCGGGTTCGAGGCCGGCCTGGTCGAGTCGAACATGAACAACCTGCCGTGCGGCGACCGCGACTCGCTCGGCGTGTTCCAGCAGCGGCCCTCCCAGGGCTGGGGCACCGCCGCACAGATCATGAACGTCGCGTACGCCTCGAACTCGTTCTTCACCCGTGCCATCAACGTCGCGGCCGCCTATCCGGGGCTGTCGGCCGGCCAGGTGGCCCAGAAGGTGCAGGTCTCGGCCTATCCGGATCGCTACGACCAGGCGCAGAGCGCGGCCGGCGCGCTGATCGCCCGGGTGAAGCGGGCGCTGAGCGACCACGTCTCGGACTTCAGCGGTGACGGCTACGCCGACGTCCTTGCGGTGTGGGACAACGGCGAGCTGCACTACTACCCGAACAACGGGCTGAAGCTGAGCGGCAACACCAAGATCGGCCCCGGGTGGGGAAGCTTCCGGTTCGTGACCGCCGCGGACTGGAGCGGCGACGGCTCCGCCGACGTGCTCGGTGTCAACGCGGCCGGTGACCTGCTGTACTACGCACACAACGGAAACGGGCTCAGCTCCCCGGTCAAGATCGGGCATGGTTGGTCGTCGTTCCAGCAGGTGATGGCCGCCGACTGGAGCGGTGACGGGCACGCCGACGTGCTCGGTGTCAACGCCGCGGGTGACCTGCTCTACTACCCGCACAACGGAAACGGGCTCAGCTCCCCGGTCAAGATCGGGCATGGTTGGTCGACGTTTCGTCAGGTGACCGCCGCCGACTGGAGCGGTGACGGCCACGCCGACATCCTCGGCGTCGACTCGGCTGGGAAGCTCTGGTACTACCCGCACAACGGCAACGGGCTCAGCTCTCGCGTCGAGATCGGGCACGGGTTCCAGACCTTCACCTCCGTCTTCGCCGCGGACTTCAGCGGGGACGGGCACGCCGACGTACTCGCCGTCGATGCCTCGGGTTACCTGTGGTACTACCCGCACAGTGGCAACGGTTTCGGTACCCGGGTGCAGCTCGGTCACGGCTTCGGCACCTGCACGTTCGTCCTCTGATCCCCGTGGGCGCACCGGCGCCGCCCCGACCTCCGGCCGTCTTCATCGACGGTCAGATCCCCTCAGGTCGGCTGCGGTCCCCGGTGCGCCCGCGGTCAGCCGGCCCGCATGCTGATGGCGCTGTCGGCCCACCCAGGTGCGTCGATGTCGCCGACAACACCGTCGGCTCGCCCGGGTGCGTTCCGGATCCGGCGGCAGACACCGGGCACGCCGGGCGGAGCAACGCACGAATCCACCGCCGCGCCGAGCGGACGTCGTGCTGCGCTCACCTGCCGGCGATGTTGATGGCGCTGCGGGCGTACGTGCCGGTTTCGACGGTGTCGACCAGGGTGGCGGCGGCGTCGGCGCGGGTGATCGAGCGCGGCCGGTCGAGCAGGTCGCGGGAGATCTGGACGTTGCCGCGGGCGGGCTTGTCGAGCAGGCGGTTGAGCCGCACGACCGTCCAGTCGAGGTCGGTGGCGGCCAGCACGCGTTCCATCCGGGCGGTGTCGGCGTAGGCGTCGGCGAGCATCCTCCGCAGGATCGCCACGGGCACCCGCGGCCGGTCCGACACGATGGGGTAGGCGCTGGTGAAGGCGACCCGGCGTACCCCCGTGTCGGCCATCGCCGCGGTGACGACGCGGGCCACCTCGGCGGTGTGGTGCGGGCCCTTGCGGGTGGCGGCGGCGACCACGGCGATGACCGCGTCGGCGCCGGCGAGCGCGGAGCGAACCGCCTGGGGGTCGCGCCCGTCGCCGGCCACGACCGACTCCGGGCTGAGGGTGTCCGGCATCGTGTCGGGCCGGCGGGTGAACGCGGTGACGAGGTGGCCGCGGCGGATGGCGTCGGCGACGACCAGGCGACCGGTGCGCCCGGTGGAGCCGAGAACGGTGATCCTCACTTGCCGCTCCGGGTCATCAGCCGGCCGAACAGCGTGCGCGACCAGGGCCGGTACCGGGTGTTCTGGAACGCGGTGACCTGCCAGGTGTCGTCGTGGCGGACCAGCACGTAGGTGACCGACGACAGGCGTTTCGCGGAGGGGCGGGTGCGGCGGCGCTGCCAGGACATGATGATGCCGCCGAGCGCGCAGGCGACGGCGACGTCGGGGGCGACAAGCCGGATGTCGGGCGTGGGCATGGTCATCCGCGAGTTGCGCATGATCCCGGCGAACAGCGCGCGGTGGCCGTCGGCGATGGCCCGGCGGCCGGTCATCCGGGTGCCGTCGAACGCCGTGTAGTCCGCGTCGTCGGTGAACAGTGCCGCGTACGCGTCCGGGTCGCCGGCCGCCCAGGCGTCGGCGACCCGCGACAGGGTGCGCTGCACGTCGGTGAGCGTGTCGATCATGATCCCTCCCCATTTGGTTTAGCTCTCTAAATAATTTAGCACACTAAACCAACTGGCCGAGGGTCGTCCCCGGAAGGGAGTACGCCGCGAGCGACGGTCAGCCGTCGCCGGTAAGCCGGGTCGTCTGGTCCCGCAGGATCTGCGTGACGCCGGCGAGGAAGTCGCCGATCGCCTCCAACTGCTCCGGGGTGTACCTGCGGGTCAGGTCCTCGACGGCCTCGCTCAGCGGCGCGAACGCCGGCCGCAGCTCCCGCTCGAGCCGTTCCGCGTCGGCCAGCACGAGCGTCTTCCTCCGGTCGGCGGCATCCGCCACCCGCCGCGCGTACCCGGCGCGGGCGAGCCGGTCGACCAGCCCGGTCACCGCCCCCGGCGTCAGCCCCAGGCCCCGCGCCAGCTCGCCGGAGGTGACCGGTCCGCGGCGGGTGAGCAGGTCCAGCGCCTTGTTCTCGGTCGCGGTCAGCCCCCGGCGGGCCGCCACCGCCTCGTGGAACATCACCACCGCCGTGCTCAGCTCCCGCCCGAGCAGCTCACCGATGTCCGGCGTACCGCCCTCGGCTCCTCGCGCTGCGCCCGCCACCCGACCACGCTCCCTCGTACCGCCGCAACGATCCGCGGCCATGCTCCGCCCAGTATGCGAGCCCCGCGGGCCCGGCTGCTCAGGACCCGGCCGCACTGACCTGCGGGTTTCGTGGGACGCGGCGGCCCGACATTGATCACCGGTCGTGATCGCAACCATCGCAGGCTGGGCCTTGGTGCGCGCATCGGGTTCTGGTGGACTTCTCGTCGGCACCGGGAACCGGTGCCGACGAGAAGATTCGAGGAGTTCGGCATGCCCAACGTGATCGTCCAGCAGCTGCCCAAGTCGCCGGAGGCCACTCGCGACCTCGTGCGCCGCATCACCGAGGCGTTCGTCGACGCGTGCCAGACGCCGGCCGAGGCCGTGCACGTCTGGATCGAGGAGTTCCCGGCCGACCGGTATGCCGCGGGCGGCAAGCTCCTCTCCGACAAGTAGTCGGCGCGGGTGGCTTCGCCCACCGCCGGGACGGCCGGCACGACGCCACCCGGCCGCCACGACGCAACCGGCCCCGGCCGGCACCGCTCGGTACGGGCCCGCGGCCCCGCGACGCTACCCCCCCGGCCGGCACCGATCGGTACGGAGAGGAAACGCTTTCCGTTGGTACGCCACGGAGACGCCTCTTCTCGGCGCGGTGTCCCGCCGCGGGCGGCGGCTCAGTGCTCGCACAGGGAGAACTGGCGTTCGTAGAGCTGCTCGTTGTGCTCGTCGACGAAGAACTTGCGTTCCCGCATGAGTTGCTCACGGTAGCCCTTGGCCTGTTCCAGCGTCATGGTCGAGCTGTCCGACCATGGCTGCTGCGGCGGCACGTCGGAGGTCGACACGATCGGCGCGGACGGGTCGATCAGGAAGAACACGAGAATCTTGCGGTGCCCGGGGCGGGTGGGGTCGACGAG
Organism: Actinocatenispora sera; assembly: GCF_018324685.1. NCBI lineage: Bacteria > Bacillati > Actinomycetota > Actinomycetes > Micromonosporales > Micromonosporaceae > Actinocatenispora > Actinocatenispora sera. Next base: position 2,818,945 of record NZ_AP023354.1, read on the forward strand.
GCGAAACGAGCCGACCCGGTGCTGCAGGACGTTCGGGAACGCCAGGCAGCGCCCCGCCGGGGTGACTGCCGAGCCCAGCAGCTGGTTCAGCGCGTCCTCGTCTTCCAGGCCGTAGACCTCCCGCAGGCCGCCGTCGTCGTTCTGCTCGTACTCCGGGTCGTCCACGGCGGCCCGGAAACTCAGCCGGCTCTCGGTGATGTTCTCGCTGTCCCAGTAGTAGATGCCGGTCGAGACGATCCGCTCGTTCAGCATGCCCTCCACATGCCAGGAGCCGCCGGGGTACTCGGGCTTGTCGGGGGTGAGATGGATGGTGGCGAGTTTGACGATGACCTGGAGACGGCGGCCGCGCAGATCGACCCGGGCGGACGGGTCGGGGATCTCGGGGGCGGTGAACACCGGTGCGTCCGGGACGACGGGGCGACGGTTCTCCCACCAGTCGTCCTGGGCCACGTGCCATGCGTCCACGGCCTGCTTGTAGGCCTCGTCGTCGCTGAAGGCGGACCGGTCCGGGCATTCCGGCTCCGAGTCGTACCACTCGTACGGATCGGCCTCGATCCGCAGCGGCCGCGGATGACGCAGGTCGGTGAGCACGTTCTCCAGCAGCGGCCGCATCCGCGCGAACAACTCCGGCAGTACCGCGGCGAGGTCGCGATGCCGCTCCGGGTGGACGTTGTTGACGTACGAGCGGAAGCTGACCTCGCCGTCCGGGCTGACCTCGACGTCGGTGGGCAGCCACTGGAACTGCTCGGAGAACTCGTACCGCGAGTAGTGGTCGGTCGGGTTCTGCCACGCCCGCTCGGGCGCGCCACTCACCCCCTTCACCAGGCAGAACAGCGAGGGGTGCACCAGGTCGAGCACCTGGCCGCCGGATCCGGGATGCCAGTCCTGCTCCGCTTCGGGTACCTGTTCCAGCACCCGGACCGCCGCGCGCAGCCGAGCGGTCAGCTCGGCGTCGATCAGGGTGTCGGACTGCCAGACGCCGTCGACGGCGGACACCTCGGCGCCGGTGCCCGCATCGCGCAGCGCGGCGTAGTGCGCGAGCTCGGCAAGGACGTAGTGCACCTGCGCCTCGGTCATGCCCTGGTCGATCGCCTCCCGCGTCCACCGGGCGGCGATCTCGGGGTCGTGCATCTTGTCGTACCACCCGGGCTTTTCCCGGATGTGCGCGCTGCACTGCAGCATCTGCAGCTCGCGCAGTGTGCGGGGCGTGGCGAACGCTGCGGAGCGGGACGCGTGAAAGGGCAGCGGGAAAGCGGACAGGCCGGTCAACTGCGGTTCCTCCCGGTGGGTTCCGTGGCGGCGGGAAGCCTACGGCAACCCACCGACAGCGCGGCGCCGCGGCGGGCGAGAACGGCTGCCTCCAGCCGATCGGCCGCGGGCGCGAGGGAGCGATGAGTCCTGGTGCTGGTTCGAGTCTTCACTGCGTACCCCTCGCCTCGACGCGACGAGAGGCGGAGGATCCCGGGGTATGGAGTGGAGAGGGAGGCCGGGATGAGCGGTCCGATTCGGTTGTACATGTCGATGTCGTTGGACGGCTACATCGCCGGCCCCGACGATCGGCCCGGCCAGGAGCTCGGGCGCGACGGTGGTCGCCTGTTCGACTGGCTCGACGACCGGAACTCCGATGGCCCGAGCGGCCAGGTGTACCGCGAGGCGCTGGCGACCGGCGCGGTGATCTCCGGCCGGCGGACCTTCGAACTCGCCGGCCGCTGGCAGGGCGACCATCACGGGGGTGTGCCGATCCTCGTCCTGACGCACCAGGTGGATGACGGGGACGTGCCGCCCGGCCACGCTCGGTTCGTCACCGGCGTCGACGACTGCGCGGCTCAGGCTCGCGCGGCCGCCGGGGATCGGCCGGTGCTGGTCCATGGGGCGAGCGCGGCGCAGTCGTTGCTGCGGGCCGGACACCTCGACGAGATGGAGATCCACCTGGTTCAGGTGCTGCTCGGGGGTGGCCGCCGGCTGTTCGACCATCGTGGTGGCGGGCACATCGAACTCGACCTCCTCCGGCGCCTCGACGATCGAGATGTCACGCACCTGCGCTACCGGGTGCGCCGGCCGGGGGAGACGGCATGAGAACGCTGTTCGTCAGCTACCGCGTCAGCGATCTGGACCGCTCGCTCGCCTTCTACGGTGCCCTCGGCTACGCCGAGCTGGGCCGGGTCGACCTCGGCGACGGCAGCCGGCTGGTCATCCTCAAATTCCCGGACGAGGCGTCGGCCTCGCTCGAAGTGGTGCACCGTGCCGGTGCCGGACCGGTCGAGGTGGGCAGCGGTTTCGACCACCTGGCGATCGAGGTGGACACGCTGGCCGACACGCTGGAGCGGCTGACCGGGGCCGGGCTGGAGCCGGGCCCGATCGAGTATCCGGGTGGCCCGGACGGTCCGAAGACCTCGTGGCTCACCGATCCGGACGGGTACCGGATCGAGCTGGTGGAGTGGCCGCCGAACAGCCCCGACGGCCTCACCGCCGAGTTCTGAGCTCGCCGCGGGAGCCGGGGGCCACCACGGCGTGGCGGGAGTCGATCGTCTTCATCGTACCGAGCTGTTCCCTTTGGTGAAGTATGTCTTCATAATGAACCTGTGCGCGCTAAAGAACTTTCGTAGCGGAGATTCGCAACCGCTGCCGCGGCAGGGGAGGGCACATGCCTCGTCGATCGTTCGGTGTCGCCCTGGCGGTCACCGCGTTGGTTGCCCTGCCGGCGGGCACCATCCCGTCGAGCGCCGCCTCGGCCGCCACCCCGGAGCCGGTGATCGGGCACGCGGTGTTCAACGACCCGGCCGGCTCGGCCACCGCGCAGGACGCCGTGTTCACCCAGCTGGCCGGGCTGATCGAACGGGTACCGGCGGGCCAGGACATCGAGCTGACCACCTACGGCTTCGACGTCGTGGACGGTGCCGGCGCACCGGATCTCGCCGCCGACCTGGTCGCGGCCTACCAGCGGGGCGTGCACGTCCGCGTCATCGTCGACCACGCCTCGGCGGCCAACGCCCCGGTCGACACCCTGCGCGCCGCGCTGGGCAGCGACGACACGGCCCCGTCGTACCTGGTCGACTGCAAGGACCAGTTCCCCGAGGGACCCGACCGCGGCTGCATCGGCACCCGCCAGTACCTGTGGCCGGGCACCAGCACGCCCACCCACGCCTACAACCACAACAAGTTCGCGCTGTTCTCGCAGGTGACGCTGTCGTCGGGCACGGTGTCCGACGTGGTCTACCAGGCGTCGGCCAACATCGGCACCTGGGACTCCCAGAACGCCTACAACAACGCCTTCACCTACACCGACCCGCGCACCTACGACTACTACCACCAGTACTTCGACGATTTGCGCGACTACCGGCACAGCAGCACCGGCGACAACGACTACTACCGCGACTCCGGTACCGGCACCAGGTACCGGGTGTTCTTCTTCCCGCGCCACGAGCCGGCCGGTGCCAGCTTCACCGACTCGTCCAGCGACACCGTCTACAACATCCTGCGGTCGGTGGCCTGCACGCACACCAACCCGGACGGGTCGAAGCACCAGACGCTGGTCCGCGTCGCCAACTGGGCGCTGGACCGCACCGACGTCGCGCAGCAACTCAACACGCTGGCGCAGGCCGGCTGCTGGGTGGACGTGGTCTACAGCAACGTGAGTACCGGCGCCCACGCCGCCCTGAACGCGGCCAAGAACCTTCAGGTCACCCAGTGCGACTACACCACCGGCGGGCGGCGCATCCGGGTGCATTCGAAGTACCTGCTGATCAACGGCGGCATCACCGGCGACCCCGGCGCGCACCTGTGGACCGGCAGCCCCAACCTCGCCTGGGGTGAGCTGCGCCAGGCCGACGAGGCGATGCTGCGCGTCCTCGACCAGGACGACCACGACGAGTACCTCGCCGACTTCTGGCACGTGCGCGACACCTGCCGAGCCAACGGCGGCATCGTCAAGTAGCCCGCCCGGCCGCGTGCGGCCGAGGTCCGCACGACGTCCGCGGGCGTGCAGCCGGGGCCCACACGGTGTCCGTGGGCCGGCGGTATCGGCCCGCAGGCCGGCGGTACCGGCCCGCGGCCCGCTGGTCAGCGCCGATCGGTGGCGGCGAGCTCGTCGGCGTTGACCGGTGACAGCGGTGCCTGGCCGGTGAGTACCCGAACCACCTCGTGCGCGGCGAACTCGCGGACGGTGCGCATCGCCTCCTCGGAGTAGTACGCGGCGTGCGGCGTGACGATCACGTTGTCCAGGCCGAACAGCGGGTTGCTCGGCGTCCAGTCCCGCTGCTTGCTGGGCTCCTCCTCGAGGTCGTCGAGGCCCGCCCCGGCGATCCAACCCTCGCTCAGCGCCCGGTACAGGGCGTCGTCGCGCACGATCGGGCCGCGCGCGGTGTTGACGAGGATCAGCGTCGACTTCATCCGGCGCAGCTCCGCCTCGCCGATCAGGTGGTGGGTCTGGTCGGTGAGGGGCGCCTGCACCACCAGGTAGTCCGCCTGGTCGAGCAGCTCGTCGAACGACACCGGGGTCGCGCCGTGCGCGGTCACCTCCTCGGCCGACAGGTACGGGTCGTGCGCCACGACACCCATCCCGAACGCACGCGCCCGAACCGCGATCGCCTGTGCGATCGCACCGAACGACAGCAGCCCGAGCAGCCGGCCCTGCATCCGGTGGATCGGCTCGCCCGACTGCCAGCGCCAGACCCCGGCCCGGGTGGCCCGGTCGTACGTGGCGACCCGTCGGGTGGCGGCGAGCAGCAGCGCCATGGCGTGGTCGGCGACCTCGTCCCGGCACCAGTCGTTCGGCACGTTGGTGACCAGGATCCCGTGCCGGGTGGCCGCATCCACGTCGACGATGTCCACGCCGGTGCCGTACCGGGCGATCACCCGGCCGCGGGTGAACGCGGCGATGGCGCGGGGGCCGACCGTGGCGTACTGGGCGAAGAGCGCGTCGGCGTCCCGGGCGACGGCGATCACGTCGTCCTCGGTCTTGCAGTCGGCGGCGACCAGCCGGAAGCCGGCGCGTTCGATGATGGCGCGTTCGATGTCCACCTCACCGAAGTCGTGGTCGGCCACCACGACGGTGAGCGGTTCCTGCTCGGTCATGCTCGGTCACCTTCCGCGCTCGGTGGGCTGGCTCAGGTCATCGCCGCGCCGTCGCGGCTGCTGCCGGCCACGCGCGAGTACAGCGAGAGGATGCCTTTCTCGTGTCGCGGCGCCGGCGGCCGCCAGATGGCCCGCCGTTCGGCGAGGACGGCGTCGATCTGTTCGGCCGGGCGGCGCTCCCGGTCGACGCCGACGATCGCCAGCCGCCGTTCCGGGATGTCGATCTCGACGAGGTCGCCGTCCTGTATCAGCGCGATGGCGCCGCCCTCGATCGCCTCCGGGGCGACGTGCCCGACGCACGGGCCCTTCATGGCGCCGGAGTAGCGCCCGTCGGTGACGATCGCGGTGGTGGTGTTCAGCGCCGGGTCGGCGGACAGGATCGTGGCGGCGTAGTACATCTCCGGCATGCCGTTGGCGCGCGGCCCCTCGTACCGGATGACCAGCACGTCGCCGGGCGAGATCTGGCGCTGCAGCAGCGCGTGCACCGCCTCGTCCTCGAAGTCGAAGACCCGGGCCGGACCGACGTGCGTGTGCATCTGCTTCGGTACCGAGAACGTCTTGATCATCGCGCCGTCCGGCGCCAGGTTGCCGTACAGGATGGCGAGCCCGCCGTCGTTGGCGAACGGATCGGACCGCGGCCGGATGATCTCGTCCCGGTCGATCTGGTAGTTGTTCAGGTAGCCCAGCCGCTCGCGGAAGAAGTACGGGTCGCGCTCGATCTCGTCCAGGTTCTCGCCGAGCGTCTTGCCGGTGACGGTCAGGCAGTCCAGGTGCAGCATCTCGCGCAGCTCCAGCATCACCGCGGGAACCCCGCCGGCGTACCAGAAGTACTCGACGGGATAGCGGCCGGTGGTCTTGACGTTGGCGAGCACCGGTACCCGGCGGTGGATCCGGTCGAAGTCGTCGACGGTGAGGTCGATGCCGGCCTCCCGGGCGATCACCGGCAGGTGCAGCAGCGCGTTGGTGGAGCCGCCGATCGCCGCGTGCAGCACGACCGCGTTCTCGAACGCCTCCCGGGTCAGGATCTCCCGCGGGGTCAGGTTGCGCCGGATCAGGTCGACCAGCTGCTTGCCGGTGGCGCGGGCGTAGCGCAGCAGCTTGGTCAGCGGCGCCGGCACCAGCGCCGAGCCGGGCAGCGCCAGCCCGAGCGCCTCGGCGAGCACCTGCCCGGTACTGGCGCTGCCCATGAACTGGCAGGCACCGCAGGTGGGGCAGGCGCCGCGCTGGGCGCTGTGCAGGTCCTCGCGCGCCAGCTCGCCACGTTCCACCGCGGCACCCATGTCCCACATCTGGTTGGAGGTCACGTAGTCGGGCGCGTTCAGCTGGGTACCGCCGGGCAGGTGGATGGCGGGCAGGTTGCACCGGGCGATCGCGAGCAGGTGCGCCGGTACCGACTTGTCGTTGCCGGAAACCAGCACCATCCCGTCGTGCGGGTGACCGAGCGCGTGGATCTCCACCATCGCGGCCATGATGTCGCGGGAGATCAGCGAGTAGCTCATCCCGCTGGTGGCCTGCACGACCCCGTCGCAGATGTCGCTGACGGTGAACACGCCGGGCTTGCCGCCCGCCTCGTACACCCCGTTGCTGACCTCCTCGACCAGCTCCCGGAAGTGGAACGTGCCCGGGTGGCCCATCCCGTAGGCGCTGTCCACCAGCACCTGCGGCTTGCCGAGGTCCTCCTCGGTCCAGTTCATGCCCAGCCGCAGCGCGTCGCCCTGGTGGTTGAGCAGCCGCAGCCGTTGGCTGCGCAGCTGGGGGCGGTCCTCGTCCATCGCCTCGAAGCCTCTCTTCCGTCGCCGGACCGCGCCCGCCGGCCGGCGAAGATCGCCGGATCGGCCGTACGGTCAGGAAGCCGGCCCGTCGGAGCCGGCCGGGTACTCGTACAGCGGCACATTGTCCGCCGACCATGCCGCGAGGATCGGCTCCACCACGCGCCAGGACTCCTCGGCCTCGTCGCCGCGGATCGACAGGACCGGATCGCCGGTGAGCACGTCGAGCAGCACCCGCCCGTACGGCGGCAGGTCGGGCGGCGGCATCCGGGCGGCCAGCCGTACCGGGGCGAAGGTACGGGCCGCCGATCCGGTACCGGTGAGATCCAGCGTCATGTCCTCCGGCGCCAGGCCGAAACGCAGCAGGTTCGGCCCCACCCGGCCGTCGTGGCCGAACGGCAGGTGCGGTACCGGCCGGAAGCGCACGGCGACCTCCATCCGGTCGGCGCCCAGCGCCTTGCCGGTGCGCAGCCGAAACGTCGTGCCCGACCACCGCCAGCTGTCCAGCTCCAGCTCGATCTGCGCGAACGTCTCGGTCCGGCGGTCCGGTTCGACGCCGTCCTCGTCGACGTAGGCGGGCACGTCGCGGTCGCCGATTCGGCCGGCCACATACCGGCCGCGGCGGGTACGGCGCGCGACGTCGGCCGCGGTGAACGGCCGGATCGTGCGCAGCACGTCCACCTTGCGGTCGCGCAGGTCGCGCTCGCCGAGGCTGATCGGCGGCTCCATCGCTACCAGGCACAGCAGCTGGAGCAGGTGGTTCTGCACCATGTCCTTGAGCGCGCCGGCCCGGTCGTAGTAGCCGGCCCGGCCCGCCAGCGTGAGCCGCTCGTCCCAGACGATGTCCACCTCGGCGATGTGGGTGCTGTTCCACAGCGGCTCGAACACCCGGTTGGCGAGCCGGGCACCGAGGATGTTCTCCACAGTGGACATCGCGAGGAAGTGGTCCACCCGGAACACCGCCTCCTCGGGCAGCACGTCGGCGAGCAGCCGGTTGAGTTCCACCGCGTCGGCCAGGTGCTCGCCGAACGGCTTCTCCAGGACGATCCGGCTGTCCGGCGGCAGGCCGGCCCGGCTCAGCGCGGTCACCGCGGTGGCGAACAGCCCCGGCGGCAGGGCCAGGTAGGCGGCGACCGGGCCGCCGCCGGCCACCAGGGCGGCGACGCTGTCGGCGTCGGTGACGTCGCAGCGGCGGAAGTCGGCCGCCGCCACGACCGCCTGCCGCGCCTCGACCGGCGTGGCGCCGCCGTACCGGTCCAGTTGCGCGGCGGCCCACTCGCGGAACTGCTCGGTGCTCGTCTCGCTGCGATCGGCGCAGGTGAGGCGGAACCGGTCGCCCAGGTGCCCGGCCGCGCGCAGCGCCGCGAGCCCGGGCAGCAGGTACCGGGCGTTGAGGTCGCCGGTGCCGCCGAAGACGACGAGGCGGTCGATCATCCGCCGGCCGCCTTGCGATGCCGGGCCCGCGCCAGGTTCACCCCGCTGGCGATGACGCCGATGTGGCTGAACGCCTGCGGGAAGTTGCCCATGAACTCACCGGTCGTCGGGTGGATCTGCTCGGACAGCAGGCCCAGCGGGCTCGCCCGCTCGCACAGCGAGGCGTACAGCTGCTCCGCCTCCTCGAGGCGGCCCTGGCCGACCAGGTTGTCCACCAGCCAGAAGCTGCACAGCAGGAACGCGCCCTCGTCGCCGGGGATCCCGTCGGTGGACTGCTCGTGCAGGTAGCGGTAGAGCAGCCCGCCGCCGGCCGACAGCCGCTCGGCGATCGTGGCGGTGGTGGCCACCATCCGCGGGTGGTCGGCCGGCAGCACCAGCCGCAGCGGCAGCGCGAGCAGGCTCGCATCCAGGCCGCCGGTGCCGTCCAGATGCTCGCGAAAGGTACCGGCCCCCTCGTCCCACGACTGGTCCAGGATCGTCTGGCGAAGCTTGTCCGCGGCCGCCCGCCAGCCCGCCACCGGACCCGGCAGGCCGAGCCGTTCCCCGATGGTCGCGGCCCGGTCGAGCGCGACCTGACACATCGCCGCCGAGTAGGTGAACACCCGCCCCTCGCTGCGCACCTCCCAGATGCCCTGGTCGGGGTGGCGCCACGCCTCGCTCGCGAGGTCGGCGAGGCCGGCCAGCCCGCCCCACAGCGCCGGCTCCAGGTCGCCGCCGGCCCGCATCCACTGGTCCGCGCAGTCCAGTACCTCGCCGTACACGTCGTGCTGGCGCTGGTCGGCGGCGCCGTTGCCCCACCGTACCGGGGCGGAGCGGCGGTAGCCCTCCAGCTGGGCGTCCTCGACCTCGTCGGGCACCGGCTCGCCGGACAGCGCATACATGATGCGCGGCACCCGGCTCTGCTCGAACGCATCCAGCACCCAGCCGAGGAACGCGTCGGCCTCGTCGGCGAAACCGATGCGGCGCAACGCGAACACGGCGAACGACGCGTCCCGGATCCACACGTACCGGTAGTCCCAGTTGCGCACGCCGCCGATCGGCGCGGGCAGCGAGGAGGTGGGCGCGGCGACCAGCGAGCCGTTCACCCAGTCGTCGCACAGCTTCAGGGTGATCGCGGCGCGGCGCACCGTCGGCTCCTGCGGCCCGTCGTAGTGGAACCGGCGCATCCAGCGCCGCCACGCCTCGGCCGTGTCGCGCAGCATCGTCTCGGCGTCGAACCGGTGGTGGCGGTGGTACCGGCGCCAGGACAGCACCAGATCGAGCCGGTCGCCCTGATGCAGGTCGTAGGCGGCGGTCAGGCCGTCCAGCGGCCGGCTGGACCGCAGGTGCAGGCGCAGCTCCGGGCGCCCCGGTACGCCCAGTTCCAGGCCACTGAACAGGGTCCGGACGTGGGCGCCGCCGCGGGGCCGCACATCGAGGCGAAGACGTACCTCGCCGTCGGTGACGACCGCGGAGCGCACCAGCTCGGCGCGCTGGGCCGGCGCGTCGTCGCTGAGATCCGCGCCCGGACGCAGCGCCAGCGCGTCGGTGACACGCACCCGCCCGGTGTCGGTGAGCATCTCGGTGACCAGCACCGCCGTGTCGGGCTCGTACCACTGCCGGGCCCGGCGGATGCCTTCCGGCGCAACGGTGAAGTGCCCACCGCGGGCGTGATCGAGCAGTCCGCAGAACAGCGGGTCGGAGCCGAAGCTCGGCAGGCACAGCCAGGGGATCGACCCGTCCAGCCCGACCAGTGCGGCGCTCGCGCCGTCGCCGATCAGGCCGAGGTCCTCCAGCGGCAGGTATCCGTCGCGTCGCCGGATCGTGCGAAAGTCCGGATCGGGATCAAGCATCGCTCGCCTCCACGCCGCGATCGCCTGGCTGCACCACGATGAACATCCGGTCGGTGCCCGGGGAGTCGGCTCCTTCCCGACAGGAAGCCTAGACCGGACGTTTGCCGCCCCGTGGCGATACGTGCAGACCACTGGCGGCCGCCCCGCCGCCGGAGCCGTACCGTCGACGCGGGCCGGATCACGGGCGGTGTCCCCGCCGCCGGAGCCGTACCGTCGATGCGGGCCCACGCGGGCCGGTTCGGGTCGACGCGGGTCGACGCGGGCGCGAGGCGGATCGCTCTCGCGCCGTCACGCACGTTCGGCTGAGCCCGGTTGCGTACCCGCCACGGCGATCGTCCGGTTCGCCACCGGCGCCGGACGGCGAGCAGATCACCGACATCCGGAAAGATTTCGGATCTCCCGCGGCGTGCGCCGGCACGGGCGACCATCTGGGAGGGGCCGGGCACCGCCCGAGCCGGGGCGCGCTGGCGGCGCTGGACATCGGGGTGATCGCGATGACGGATCCGATCCTGGTCGGCCTGGACGGCTCGCCGCCGAGCCGGCGAGCCGTTCGGTGGGCGGCGGCGGAGGCCGCGCTGCGGGGCTCGCCGCTGCGGATCCTGACCGCGTTCGTCTCGCCGATCCAGCTGTACTCGGTGATTCCCCGCAGCCAGCTACCCGATCTCGCCGTCCTGCAGCACGACGCCCGGGATCGGCTGACCGAGCAGGCCGATGCGGTGCGGGCCGAGTTCCCCGACGTTTCGGTGCACGCCGACCTCGTCGAGCAGGAGCCGGCGAAGGCGCTGGTCGAGGGCAGTGCCGAGGCGAGCCTGACGGTCGTCGGGCAGCGCGGCCGCGGCGCGCTGGCCGGGATGCTGCTCGGATCGGTCAGCGACCGGGTGGCCACCTACGCCAGCGGCACCGTCGTGGTGGTCCCGGACGAACCGGCCGCCGGCGGCCCGGTAGTGGTGGGCACGGACGGCTCCGCGGCGTCGCAGCGGGCCGTGGCGGTGGCGTTCGAGGAGGCGGACCGGCGCCGTACCGAGCTCGTCGCGGTACGCGCCTGGCTGGCGTCGGGGCTCGACGGCCCCAACCGGGTCGCACTGGTCCTCGACGTCGACGAGATGGCCGAGCAGGAACGGCGCCTGCTGGAGGAGTCCCTGGCCGAGGGGCGCTCGAAGCATCCGGACGTGCCGGTACGCCCGGTGCTCGGGTACGGGTCGCCGGTTGCCCAGCTGGGTGAGCAGGCCGAGGGGGCGCGGCTGCTGGTGGTGGGCTCGCGCGGGCGCGGCGGATTCACCGGGATGCTGCTGGGCTCGACCAGCCGCTCGCTGCTGTACCGGGCGCGCTGCCCGGTCGCCGTCGTCCGTCCCTGACCCGAGGCCGGATCGAACGCCGTTGCTCACTCGACGGCGAGAACGCTCTCCCGGGTGCCGCGCCGGGCCGAGGACTCCCGGACGATCAGCTGCGTCGGGGTGATCAGCGGCTCGTCGGGCAGGGCGGCACCGCCGATCAGGTCGATGAGAAGGCGCACCGCCGCCTGGCCCATGGCGTACATCGGTTGCCGTACGGTCGTCAGCGGCGGCACGGCCAGCGCCGCGGCCGGGATGTCGTCGAAGCCCACGACCGCGATGTCGTCGGGTACCCGCACGCCGGTCTCGCGCAGCCTTCGCAGCACGGCGAGCGCGACCACGTCGCCGACCGCGAGTACCGCGTCGAGCCGGGGTTCACGGGCCAGCAGTTCGCCGGCCGCGTCGTAGGACTGGCGATCGCTCATGTCGGTGCGCAGGACCAGATCGTCGCGCAGCTCGATGCCATGCTCGGTCAGCGCGCGCCGCCAGCCGCGATCGCGTTCGGCGCAGAACGTGTACTGCGGTGGGCCGGTGATCACACCGATCCGGCGCGCGCCGGTCTCGGCGAGATGCCGGGCCACGTCGTAGCCGCCGCGCTCGTTGGTGGTGGCCACCGACGGGAAGCGCGGGCGGCGGACCCGGTCGTCGATCATCACGATCGGGAAGCCGCGCCGCTGGTGCAGCTCGGTCAGCTCGGTCAGCCCGCCGGGTGGCTCGATCGCCACGATGCCGTCGATCGCGTTGCCCTCCACCTGATGCAGGAACGAGGTCAGCGACCTCTCGCCGCGCGACAGGGTGTGCAGCACGAGCGTGAAGTCCCGGGCCTCGGCCTCGGCCGCGACACCGCCCAGCACCTGGAGCATCCACGGCCACGCCAACGAGGAGACCAGCAGTCCGACGGTGCGTTGACTGCCCCGGGCCAGCCGCACGGCGCTGGCGCTCGGGACGAAGCCGAGGCTGCGGGCCGCGGCGCGGACCCGTTCGACGGCGCCCGCACCGACGTCCGGATGGTCGTTGAGCGCTCGCGATGCGGTCGCCTTCGACACCCCGGCCGCCGCGGCGACCTGAGCGATCGTCACCCGGGCCATCGATCCTCCGCGAGGTCTCCGGAACCGGTTCCGGAACCGGTTCCAACGAAACCTAGTCGCACCCCTCCGGGGTTGTCAACGGCGCGCCGAAGGACCGGACCCACCGGTCGAGGTCGGCCATTGACGGCACACCCACCCGTAATTACGGTTGCGCCGAAACCTGCCGCCCAGCGAGACGGAGTGCATCATGCGTGGTCTACTACGAAGAGCAGTCGGCATCATCGCGGCAACCGCCGCCGTACTGTCCATCGGAGCAATTCCGGCCCGGGCCGATACGGGTGGGGCCACGGTCACGGCGCTGGGCGAGCCACTGCACAACCTCGCCGTGTACGGAGCCGTCTTCGGCTCGGGCCCAGACGGCCACGACTACGGCTACCTGGTCACCCGCGGAAACCCGGGTGCGCTCAACGTCGTCGACACCGCTACCGGCAGGTTGACGGCCAGCTTCGAACTGCCCGGCGCGGCCGGCTCCTGGGGCGGCGCGGTCGTCGACGACGGCACCGCGTACATCGCGGCCGACGCCAAGCTGTTCCGGTACCGGCCGGGCGCGGACCACGTCGAGGACCTCGGCGTACCGCTGCCGGGCGAGACGACCGCCTGGCGTGCGGCGACCGACGGGCGCCGGGTCTTCGTCGGCACCTATCCCGGCGGGAAGCTCTACTCCTACGACCATGTCACCGGCCGGCTGCGCGACTACGGTCAGGTGGCGGCGGGCGAGCAGTACGTGCGCAGCGTCGCGGTGGCGCGCGGGAAGGTCTACGCCGGTCTCGGCACGACCGCGAAACTGGTCCAGGTCGACATCGAAACCGGTGCGCGGCAAGAGATCCCGCTGCCCGAGCAGTACCGCTCGGAGACCTTCGTCTACGACCTCAACGTCGCGCGCGGGCACCTTGTCGCCCGGCTGGCCAACAGCAACCGGATGCTCGTCTACGACCTCGGCACCGGCCGGTGGGTGGCCGACCTCGGTACCGGCAAGGGTGTCGACGCCTCACCGGCCGACTCGGCCGGCAACGTCTACTACGTGGCGAGCGACGGCCGGCTGACCTCCTACAACCTGCGCACCGGTGCGGTACGCGCGACCGGACTGGCCGGCATGGGCACCGCTCGCGGCTTCGGCTGGACCCACCTGGGTACGAGCGAGTTCCCCGGCCGGACGCTCGTCACCGCCGACATCAGCGCACACCTGACGTACTACAACCCGGCCACCGGCGCGTCGAAGGTGGTGTCCACGGAGGTACAGGGGCGGCCGGCGCAGCTGCAGACCCTGCACACCGGCCCGGACGGCACGATCTATGCCAGCGCCTACCCCAGCGGCGGGCTGACCGGCTACGACCCGGCCACCGGAACGTTCCAGGAGAACCCGGTGATCGGCCAGGTCGAAGGGTTCGGCACCTGGCGCGGCAAGATCTACGCCGGCGTGTACCCCGGCGCCCACCTGTACGAGCTCGACCCGTCGTCGCCGGTCGTCAAGGGCAGCAATCCCCGCGAGTTCACCGCGCTGACCTCCGAGCACCAGGACCGGCCGTTCGCCATCACCGGCGCGGGCGACCGGCTCGCCGTCGGCACGATCCCCGAGTACGGGCAGCTCGGCGGCGCCCTCGCCCTGGTCGATCCGGCCACCGGCACCAAGAACGTGTACCGCAACGTGGTGCCGGACCAGAGCGTGTCCGCGCTCGCCTACACCGGCGGCCTGATCTACGGCGGCACCAGCGTCTGGGGCGGCCTCGGTTCGACCCCGACGCAGACCGAGGCGAAACTGTTCGTCTTCGATCCCGCCACCGGTACCAAGGTCTGGGAGGGGGTGCCGCTTCCGGGCGAGAAGGCGATCACCAATCTCGTCGTCGGGCCGGACGGGCACCTGTGGGGCGGCACCTCGGGCACGCTGTTCGAGTTCGACCCGGCCAGCCATGCGGTGCTGCGCACCATCGAGATCGTGCCGTTCGACTGGAACGTGGACCACGTCTGGCGCAGCGTGCACCTTGCCTTCGCGCCGGACGGATCGCTGTGCGGCAACTTCCGCGCCACGATCGCCTGCGTCGACACCACCACCGGATCGGTGCAGACCCTGGTCACCGACGCCGACGACGTGTGGACGATGGGTTCCGACGGCACCATCTACTTCGGACGGGGCAGCGAGCTGTACCGGCTCGACCGGTCCTGAGCCTGCGCCCCTTTCCTCGACGGCGCAGCGGATCCGCGGCGTCGCCGGCTCCCCCCACCCGTGGCCGGAAGTTCCCACTGGGTGGGGGAGTCGGCGGCTGGCGTCGCCAGGTGGCGAGACCGGGTTGCGCGGGCGGATGCGTTGCGGCGCAGGCGGATTCTGGGATTGTCAGCCGCCCGGCCGCCCGGCCACCCAGCCGCCAGCCGTTACGCGGACAGACCCGCCTCGACCGCGTCGAGGATCGCCGTACCGTTGTGCTCGGCCCAGCTGGTGAGCAGTTCGATCGCGGGGATGAGCGTGGTGCCGAGCGCGGTGAGCCGGTACTCGACCCGTGGGGGTACCTCGGCGTAGGCACGGCGGTCGACCAGGCCGTGGCCGGCGAGCCGGCGCAGCGTCTGGGTCAGCATCTTGCGGGAGATCCCGCCGATGATGGGTGGGGCACGTGGCGATCCAGCTGGCCAAGTGGCGCGGCGCGCACGTGATCACCACGGTCAGCGCCGACAAGCGGGAGTTCGTCGCCGAGCTGGGTGCCGACGAGACCATCGACTACCGGCAGCGCGACTTCACCGAAGCCGCCAAGGATGTTGACGTGGTGCTCGACACGGTGGGCGGCGACTACGGGGAACGGTCCCTGCGGGTGCTTCGTTCCGGCGGGCTTCTGGTGACCGCGGTCGATCGCACCAACCGCGAGCTGGCTGCCAAGGCTCGGGCCGCCGGTACGCGCTTCGCCGGTGTCGCCGTGGACCCCGACCCGGTGGCGCTGCAGCACCTGGCCGACCTCGCCGAACAGGGAAAGCTGCGGGTCCACGTGCAGCGAACCTTCCCCCTGGACCAGGCGGTCGCGGCGCACGAGCTGCTCGACGGCGGCCACGTACAGGGCAAGCTCGCAATCGTGCTCGGTTAGTCCCCGGGCGCCCGATCAGCCCAGGCGGCGCCACCGGACGGCGCTCGACGACCGGCAGCGAGTCGAACCGACTCGTCGCCCGCGGCGCTGCCGGGCGCGGGGCGGAGCCGGTCCGGGCCGGGCCGGTGTCAGCGGAACAGGGGGAGTGCGCCGACGAGCTTGTCGATCTGCTTGCGAGGGCCGTACAGGCCGATGCCGACGCTGGCCAGATCGGCGGTCGCGGTGGCGGTCATCTTCTCGGCGTACTCGTCGTAGGTGCGGCAGCTCTGGGCCAGCGCGCTGAAGTTGACGAGGAACGTCTCGTCCTGGGCTGCCGCCGCCTGCACGATGGTGCGTACCCGGTCGCTCGGCGCGGTCAGGATCGGCAGCGGGATGTGGATGATGCCGGCGTGCACGACGCCGTCGGCATCCTTCACGTCCGCCCCGATGAGCCCCTCCACGCGGTGTCCCAGGGTCGCGGCGAGCACGCTCGCCGCATTGACCGCGAGCCCGGTCGGCAGCTCGTCGCTGACCACGATCGCGCACTTGTCTCCGAGCCGTCCTGCCACGTGTCTCTCCTCCGTCGCCGTCAACGACGCCCAACGTAGCAAGGCCTGCGGAAGTTTCGACTAGAATCCGTGTCGGATTTGGCCTGGTGGTAGAAACTTCGAATCATTCACGGAGGACCGGTGCCTGGGACGGGGTTGGACGAACTGGATACGGCCTTGCTGACGCTCCTGCAGCAGGACGGCCGGCTCAGCAACAAGGAACTGGCGGCCCGCCTGCACGTGGCACAGTCCACCTGCCTGGAACGCATCCGCCGGCTGAGCAGGCGCGGCATCCTGCGCGGCCAGCATGCCGAGGTGGACCTGGGAAAGCTCGGCCGCGGCACCCAGGCCATGGTCGCCGTGCAGCTGCGCCCGCCGGACCGCGCGGTGATCGAGTCGTTCCAGGCGTTCGTGGCGAGCCTGCCCGAGGTGCTGTCGTACTTCGTCATGGCCGGCAACGACGACTTCCTGCTGCACGTCGCGGTCGCCGACAACGAGCAGCTCAGCGCGTTCATCCTGGACCGGCTCACCCAACGGCGCGAGATCGTGCACGTGCGCACCTCGGTGATCTTCAGCCACGTCCGCCGCCCGGTCGTCCTTCCCTTGCCGGTCGGCCGCGATGCGTGAACCGAGGTACGCACCGGGCCGGCCGCCGCACGCTGGTGGCATGCTGCGGCCGGCCCGTGCCCGGTCGGTTGGCGCGACCCGCGTCAGTCGCGGAAGGCGTCCTTGATCTTCTCGCCCGCCTGCTTGATGTCGCCCTTGGCCTTCTTGCCCTTGCCCTCGGCCTGCCACTGCTCGTTGTCGGTGGCGTCGCCGAGCTTCTCCTTCGCCTTACCGGCCATCTCGTCCTTCTTGTTGGCCATCTTGTCGTCGCTGGCCATGAGAAACCCCCCACATGGTCTCGTGTCCTCGGGCGCTGTGGCCCCACCAATCAGGTTCCCCGTGCGCGGCTCGCCAAACCCGGCACCGCACGCGGGAACGGAGCACCGTTGATCTGGCCCGGGCCGGTCGCGAGGTGACAGGGGCGAAACATCCGGACGGCGCCAGCCTGCTGGCTGCTCAGGGACTCGGATCAGCCCACGGACTTCCACCCGGTCCGACTCCTCTCGATCACGACCGGAAAGAAAGGGGCGTGGCTGGTCTCGCCAGTCGCGGGGGCAAAGCGTCATGCTTCTAAGGTCCGGTCGAGGGTGGCTCAACGTGAGCTCGACACCGAACCCCGCCAGGAGGCGACCGTGGTCACCGAGCCCCTCGACATCCCCGACCCGCCCGCAGACCCCGACGAGCTTGCGCCGACCGCGCCGTGGCCGTCGTGGACCAGCCGCGACCGGTACCACGCGGCGCTGGCCCACGCTCTGCGCGCCGGGGTCACCGAGGACGACCTCGACGATCTGTGGGTCGACATCCGTACCCCCTACACCCGATCGCTGTTGGCGATCCTCGCCAACCAGACGCTCGTCATGGCGCTGATGCTCGGCCTCGGAACACTGATCGGGCAGCTGATCCAGCACCCGCAGGCGCGTACCCCTTCTGCCCTTGACCCCGGCGCGGCGCGCCTGATCGTCGGCGCGGTGCTCGCGGCCGTGGTTGCGGCGTTGGTGCGGTGGATCAACAGCATCGTCGAGAACCGGCTGCGTGCCCGGCGCGGGTATCCGCCACGGGTCCGCGGATCCCGGCCGCCGTGGAAGGTTCTGCGGCTGGCCGTCTGGTTCTCCCTGGTACACGCCGCGCAGATCGCTGCCGCAGCCCGCGACGGGGTCCGGCTGACCGAGCCGACGCTCAGGGCGGTACGGCGGCTGCGGAACGCGGCGGATGCTGTCGACGCCGACCTCGCCCGCAGCCTGCGGCTCCCGTCTCCGCGGCGGCAGGAGGAACACACTGCGGCAGCGTTGGCCCGCCACCTTCGCGACCTGGCCGACCGGATGCTCGGATCGGATCTCGAACGGGCGGCTGGGGTCGCCGACGGTCTCGCCGCGCTCTTACCGTTGGTTGGCAGCGAGGTCGCCTGGTTGGGGTTCGCCCACGACGGCAGCGCAGAGCCCGGCCTGCCGGGCTGGCGTCGGCACCGACGGGCGATCGAGCTCGGCGCCGCCGGCGTGCTGCTCACCGCGACGGTCGTCCTGTCGCTGACTCACCTGCCGGCCGCCTCGATCGTGTGCGCGGTGCTGTCCGCCGCGGTCGCCGGCGGTCGGCCCGCCGTCGAGTCGATCGCGCAGACCTGGGCGCGCCCGCCGGAGACACCGTCCGACGGCGCCGCCACCTGATGCGATGCCGCTACCGGATCGTGAGCCTGCCGAGCCACCGCAGGGTGAGAAGTCCGAGCGCGACGGCGAGCACTGTCAGGCCGGCACCTTCGATGGTCTGGAACATCCAGAGGCGGCTTGCGGGCTGGTAGGTCTGCCAGATGCTGGCATGGTGCGCGGTGAGCCAGCGCTCGATCTGGTGCGGCGTCATGTTTGCCATGCGGGGAAAGATCGGGTTGGTGTCCTCGTCGAGGCGGGTACCGTGCCCGTCGACGATCCAGCGATGCAGCACCAGGTTGCCGCGCTGTGGACTGCTCTCGGGCACCGACACCGCGGAGGTGACCGGGAACAGGGCCAGCACCCGGGGCCGTACCAGCCAGGGAACGAGGATCGCCGGGATCGCGTAGGCGATCCCGGTGGCGGCCATCGCCGCGACGGTGCGGCGTAGCACCGCTCCGCTGAGGACACCGAGGCCGAACCCGAACAGGCTCCAGCCGGCCAGGCTACCGGCGCCCAGGTCGAAGGCCGGCGCGGTCCACCGTCCGCCGGGCACGTCCACGAAGTCGAACAGCTGGTACCACCAGGAGAACACCGCTCCGAGAGCGACGGTGGCGGCACAGACGACCGCCGCGAGAAGCACCATCTTGGCGGCAACCAACCGATGGCGGCCGACGCCCTGCGTCCACGCGAACCGGACCGTGCCGGTTTCGAACTCGCGCGCGAGCAACGGCGCGCCGACGAACATGCCGATCAGCGGTGGCACGAGATGCAGCCCGTACACCACGAAGTCGGCGAGGGAGGCAGGTGGCCGGCCCGCGAACACCGACAGCTGGCTGCCGCAGCGACCGCCGTGGCCCGCGTTGCCGATGAGGTCTCGGCAGCGGTCCAGCCCCATCGCATGCCAGGTGACGCGCATGCTCCGCCCGGTGAGTACCAGTACGCACGCGGCGGTGGCCAGCACGATGACCAGCGCGATCAGCATCGCCCGGTGTTGTCGCCAGGCCACCCAGATCAGCCGACGCCACGGCGCCGATCCGGTGGCCGGTCGCCCTGTCATCGCAGCGCTCACGCCGGTACCTCCCGGCTCTCGGTGGCACCCGACGGCCCGGGAAGTGCCGTGGCGTCTGGATGCCGCAGGTAGGCCAGCACCAGCTCCTCCACGCCGACCGGCTCGGCGCGGAATCCCGCTTCGGCCGCCGGCCGTGGGTCGCCGCCGCAGCGGGCCAGCAGCCGAGTCTGCTGATCCGCGCGCTGGGCGGAGATGATCGGCAGCTCGGCGGGTAGCAGGTCGACGTGGTCGGTGGGGCCGACGAGCATCCGGTGCCCGGCCACCAGGGTGTCGGTCTCCCCGGCTACCTGCACATGCCCCTCGGAGAGCACGACCAGGTAGTCGGCCACCCGGTCCAGCTCGGCGAGCACGTGCGAGGAGAACACCACGGAGATGCCGTCGGTGGCCACCGCCTCCAGTACCGCGGCCAGGAACTCGTGGCGGGCCAACGGATCCAGCCGGGCCAGCGGTTCGTCGAGGATCAACAGCTCGGGCCGGCGGGCGAGCGCCACGGTGACCGCGATCTGCGCCTGCTTGCCGCTGGACAGGGCGCCGAGCTTTGCCGAAGGGGGTATCGCCAGCTCCGCGACGCGCCGCCGCGCCCACTGGTGGTCCCAGCGATGGTTGAGGTGGGCCGCCAGTCGCAGCGTGTCGGCCACCGACAGCTGCCGGTACAACGGTGCGTCCTGGGCGACGAACGCCACCCGGGACAGGGCCGGGATCGACCCCGGCGCGACTCCACCCAGTACCGACAATCGGCCGGCGCTTGGCACCCGCAGGCCCACCACCAGCTCCAGCAACGTGGTCTTGCCGGATCCGTTGGGGCCGACCAGAGCCACCACGTGACCGGCCGGGATGGCCAGCGTGCAGTCGCGCAGGGCCCAGATCCGGCGGTACCGCCGGCCCAGGCCGGCACACTCGATGATGTTCATGCCACCACGCCGCCCCGCCCCCGACGCCGCGGACGAGCAGCCGTCGGTTGGGCGTAGAACTCCCGTGTCGCGGTGGCGAACAGCGCGTTCGTGGTCTGCTCGTCCAGGCCGACGGACTGCGTCGAACGCAGCCACGCCACCAGTTGCTGCCGGAGCCGGTCGAGTTCGGCCAGGCCGACCGCGCCGGGCGTGCCGTCCACGAACGTACCCAGCCCCGGCCGTCCGGACGCGATCCCCAGATGCTCCAACTCCTTGTACGCCTTGAGCACCGTGTTCGGGTTGATCGCCAGGTCGGCCACCACGTCCTTGACCCGTGGAAGCTGATCGCCCCGCCGCAGATAGCCCAGCCGCAGCGCCTGCTGCACCTGCTGCACCACCTGCAGATACGGAGGGACGCCGCTGGCCGGGTCGAGGCGGAACCGGATCGCCGCCCGGCTCGCCTCGGCGCCGTGCTCCGGATCACCGCGATCTTTATCTATTCCCATGGTTATATAGTACTGCCCGGCTGGGCCCCGCTTCCAGACGACCGAGAAGATTGGGGCAACCTTGCCCACTCCGTTGAGGCGCCACATCCACCGCGACCGTCGATTACCCTCGTTCGGCCCGCCGCTTCCCCGCCCGCCGTGGCGACGAGTACCGGCCGGCACGCCGGACATCGGCGAGGCCGCAGCCGGATACCCGCGGCAGCACGCCAACCCCGACCGGGCGGGCCGCGCGTCTCGACCGGTCCGGTGGCTCGTCGCAGTGCCGGCATCGGCTCTGTCGCTGACGGTGAGCTGTCTGTCCATCGGACGGCCCGCGCTGTCGACCGACGAACTCGCGACCTGGAGCGCCGTCTCGCGCACCCTGCCCCAACTGGTGCACCTACTGACCCACGTGGATGCGGTCCTCGGCCTCTACTACCTCGCCCTGCACGCCTGGTGCCAGCTGTTCGGCTACAGCGAAGTGGCGCTGCGAACGCCCAGCGCGCTCGCGGTCGCCGCCACGGCCGGCACGACGACGATGCTCGGCGCGAGACTGGCCGACACTCGCACCGGCGTACTGGCCGGGCTGCTGCTGGCCGTGCTGCCCGCGGCCACGCAGGTCGCCCAGACCGCGCGTGTCTACGGAGTCGTCATGTTGCTGGGCTGCGTCTCGCTGCACCTGCTGCTGTGCGTCACCGGGCCCCGGCGCGCCCGACGAACGACACGGCTGGCGTACGCCCTGTCGGTGATACTGCTCGGCTGCCTGCATCTGGTCGCCTGCGCCGCGATCCTGCCAGTACACCTCTACCTGCTCATCCGGCACGCCCGCCGGTTGCGCTCCAGCATCCTTCGAACGGCGGGCCCACTGGCCGTCGCGATCCTCGCGCTGATGCCGCTGGTCCACGTCGGTTATCTCCAGCGCCATCAGCTCGACTGGGTCGACACCATCGGCTTCACCGGCTTCGTCGACACCGCCAGCCGGGAACTCGTCGGCTCGCCGAGCCTGGTCCTGCTGCTGGGGGTACTGGTCGGCTGCGGCGTCGCCGTCGCGGGCCGGTCCCGCCGAGTGCTTGCGGTGTGGGCGCTGGCCCCGATCACCCTGCTGCTGGCCACGGCAATCTGGGTTCCCCGGTACGCGGTGCTGGTGGTGCCCGCCTGGACGATCCTGGCCGGCCGGTGCGCAGCGGAGCTGCTGCGCGCACCGATCCCGTTGGCCGTGCTGTTGGCGTCGGTGACCGTGGCGGGCATACCCCGAGACGAGTCGATCCGACGCCCCGACGGCCACGGGTTCGACACGCGGGCTGCCGCCGTGCTGATCGCCGACCACTGGCGGCCCGGCGACGGGCTGATCTACCGGGCCGACAGCTGGACCACGCCGCTGATGATGTGCTACTACCAACCAGGCCGTGCCTTCAGTACGCCGCTGGCATACGCGGACGCCGCACGGGTGGGGTGGTACACCGGTACGCCACGCCCGCCCACCTACCGGAACCTCGGCGGCGCCACCCGGCTGTGGTACGTGCGGCGAGGAGACCATGCGGCGCACCCGTTCGACGCCACCGGCGACTCCGTCGCACCCGCTACCGAACTCGCCCGCCACTACCGGGTCGAACGCAGTTGGCTGCTTCCGCAGACGCTGACCGTCCTGCTACTGACGCCAAAGCCCTGAGCGGTCCGGCACCTGTCTCCTCGCGAGGAGGGCGCCGCGTCGGTCCGGTCCGTGATGGTCGTGGCGCCTACGGCGGCCGGATCAGTCAACGGGAGACGGTGGCCGGCACGGGGACAGGGCCATGGCAAGCATGATGAGCAGCGCGGGCCCGCCGAAACGGCTCGGTGCGGCCACTGCACGCTCGACCGTGCCGACCGACGGCGCCGGTGAAACGGCAACACCAGCATCATGCGGTCGGTCACGGCCGGCCGCTGTTCTATGTCGGTTTATCGACGCGAGAGCGACTCGGTATCGGTCCGGGACGTTTGAGGACACTCTGGCCGGTTGCTGTGCTGGCCAGGGAAGGATTCTCCGAGGCGAAGTGCCGTCCTCGACGACTACTCAGCCGGGCCAACTGTCCTCACGGCACCGCGCGCCGGGACATGTGGATGATCGCCTTACGGCCGCGGGTACTCGGACCGCTTTCACTGAACGAACGCTCGTGATTACTGACCGCTAATCCGATGGTAGCGGCGGGTCCGCAGCTCGCATGATGGCGTCGCTGCCATTCGCGTCCCGCGTCTGGCTGCACGCTCTACTCGCCAGCACAGTAGGTGAGTGCCGTGACGGTTCCCATAGGCCCGCAGTTGCCGCCGCCCAGGCGACATCCGACCCTGCGTCGAATCCTGATCACCACGGGATCGGTGCTGGGCGGTCTGTTCGTCGTGTTCTGCACGCTGGGCATCCTGGGGGCCACCGGTGTTCTGCCCGCACCCGACCCGAGCAGCAGCCCCACGCCGGCCAACACCCGTGCGGTGGGCCACGCGCCGGAGCCCACGGAGGCGCCCAGCCACGATCCGACGACGTCGCCGGCGAGTCCCCGGCACCACCCGACCACCCCGGCGGCTCCCCGTCCGACGACCAGTGCGCCGCCCACGGCAGCGCCCGGCACGACGGCTCCCGGTACCGCACCACCGGCCGCGGCGCCGCCGGGGAAGCCGGCGAGCGGTACGTCGGCCTCCGCCGCGCTCGCCGCGCTCGCGAAGCTGCCGGTCGAGCCCGCCGCATCGATGGCGGGCTACAGCCGGGACATGTTCGGGCACGGCTGGATCGACACCGACCACAACGGCTGCGACACCCGCAACGACATCCTGCGCCGCGACCTGGCCAACCTCGTCGTGCGGGCCGGTACGCACGGCTGCGTCGTGATGTCCGGCGCGCTTCGCGACCAGTACACCGGCACCGTCATCAGCTTTCACCGCGGCGAAGGCACGTCCGACGCGGTCGAGATCGACCACGTGGTCGCGCTCGCGGACGCGTGGCGTACCGGCGCGCAAGGCATGTCGCCGAGCCAGCGGGAGCAGTTGGCCAACGATCCGATCGAACTGCTCGCGGTCAGCGGGTCGGCGAACGAGTCCAAGGGCGACCAGGACGCCTCGCAGTGGCTGCCGCCCCACCGCTCGTTCGACTGCGCGTACGTCGCGGACCAGATCACCGTCAAGGCCCGCTACGGCCTCTGGGTGACCCGCGCCGAACACGACGCGATGGCCTCCACGCTGCGCCAGTGCGGCGGTGTCGGGTCCCAGCCCCGTACCACCGCGGCCGCGCCGCCGTCACCGCGCCCCGCCAGGACCCAGGCGCCGCCCGCGACCCACGCGCCGCCCGCGACCCACGCGCCGCCCGCGACCCACGCACCGCCTACGACACAGGCGCCACCGCCGGCCGATGACGGCGGCGGGCAGACGGTCGTGCACCCCGGCGCGTTCTGCTCCCCGAAAGGAGCCGTCGGTGTCACCGACCGCGGCACCCCGATGCGCTGCACCAGCAAGAACGGCGACCAACCCCGCTGGCGCTCCGCCAGTTGAAACAGCACCGATGTGAACGGCAGGTGCGGACACGGGCCGAACTCGTCGAGGCGTGGTGGGGTCCCTGCGCCCGCGCGACGAGCGCGTCCGTGCCAGCCACACGACCGACGCTGTCCGTTCGCAGTGAGCGCGAGAGGAGTACCGGCGTGAACGTCGCAACTCAGAAGTTCATGTTCTACAGCCAATGGGCACACAACCCAGGCTCGGTGATCGCGAAACCGCCGATGCCCACCTACGAAGAGCTGCTCTCAGGCTGCGACCGAGCGCCGCGCGCAGCCTGGTCGGTAACATGGACCGATGACGACGACCGCTGACCCCCAGGATGGTCGGCGCCTGACTGTGCGCGGTGCGAGGACTCGGGCAAGGATCGTCGCCGCGGCAGCCGACCTGATGTACGGCCAGGGGGTCGGGGGCACCACGCTCGACGACGTTCTTGCGGCCAGTGGAGTCAGCAAGTCGCAGTTGTACCACCACTTCGAGGGCAAGGACGCGCTCGTGCGTGCCGTGGTCGACCTCGTCGGTGAGCGCGTCATCGAGCGTGAACGCGCCGCACTTGGCCATCTCTCGACGCTTCGGGGCCTGCGCCGGTGGCGGGATGCGCTGGTGCAGAACAACGCTCTGCGGCATGGAGCCTACGGTTGCGCGCTGGGGGCGCTGGCTACTGAGGTCTCCGATCATGATGATCTCGCCCGCAAGGCCCTGTCCGACTTGTTCAGCGAGTGGCAGACACTCCTGGCCGGCGTGTTGCGCCGGCTTCAGGACGGCGGTGAGCTCCCGGCCGAGGCGTCGGTCGAGCGGCTTGCGACCGGACTGATGGGTGCTCTCCAGGGCGGGTACCTGTTGGCACAGACAGCGCATGATGTGACGCCGATGGCGACATCGATCGATATGGCACTTGCGCACATCGAAAGCCTGTCTGGCCCCTGATCGACCGCCAGCCGCGAAACACCAAGCATCCGGCGTCGGTCAAGCAGATCGAGCCTCGGACGGCCTGGTGAGATGACCGCTGGCGACCAGCGCCGCACGAAGCTTCTGCCGGGCGTCGAAGAGCACCTTGTAGAGCGCGTTGTGCGTCGAGCCCAACTCGTCGGCGAGGACGTCCATCGGCATGCCGTTGACGACCGTGGCAACGAAAACGACACGCTGACGTTCGGACAGGCTCTCCTCGACCGCTGCGGAGACTGCGGCAGCGAACTCCCTGGCTTGCGCCTGGTCGTCCGGGCCGGCCGCGAACCGTGAGGCGAGCGCTGACCAGTCCTCCTGCTCGTAGGGGACCTCGTGGCGACGCCAGAAGTGACGGTTCATCTTGGTCGCCACATTGAAGATGACGAACTTGCTTGCCCAGGTGGTGAACTTGGCCTCGCCCCGGAACCTGTCCAGGCGCTCGCTGATGGCCATCATCGCGTCGGCAGCCGCCTGGTGCGCGATGTCCTCCAGCTCGGGACCGTCGAGTGCCAACGTCGGGGCACGCCTGCGCGCCTCCGACTTCGCGACCCGGAGCAACAACGGATACAACTCCCGACACGCGGCTTCTCGGGCCGGGCCGACACGTGCAAGATCACGTACCCACCGACGGCTCTCTTGATCGATCTCCGGGTAGTTCACTGCCGCCTCTTTCGCCAGGCATCACAATCTGTGAACGCGCTGGTCAGGTGGTCCCCCGACGCTCAGCGCACCCACCGTAGACTGGACTATATAGTCCATGCAAGCGAGTGTAAGACGGAGAGTTGGACCTTCGGATTGGACTGTAGAGACCATTATGGACCGGTGCGGCGCCACGCGCCCCGATGGTGGCACTGCAGGTCTCGGTTCGTCCGTGTGGAGCATGGCCCGGCCGCCGCTACCTGTCTTGGCGACGTGGCTCGTGAGCCACGGTGTGTGACTCACGAGGTGCTTGGTCCGGAGGGCGGTTCGTCGGTGATGGCCGCGAGCAGCCCCTCCAGATTCTCGGAGCACGGCCCACAGGCCAGCAGGTGAGCGCGTAGGCCGGGGAACCGCTCGCTCGGATGGTGCCCAGAAGCAAGCAGTTCCGCGTAGACGTCGAGCATCTCCATCGTCTCGTCGCAGCCGGCGTCGCGCGGGTCGGTCCGCAGAAATGCATCTAGGCGAGCCCACGGATCACTCGGCGGGTCAGGCGGTTCGTGCTGCGTGCTGCTACCCACGTCTTCTCCTTGATTCGTCCCGGGGAGTTGGGCCCGGACCATCCGACGCGCGGCCGGCTGGCGCTCTCGGCTGACACCAGAGACCAGTTGGCGAGCCGTCGACCCTCAATGATGTGGTTCGCAACACCCCGACGTGTCGTGCGGTGCTGGCCACGTCGTCGGGTCGCTCTCCACTCGGGTTTGTCCGGCCGGATCGAGGTGCGGCCAGCGCGGGCACGAACGCCTGGTGGAAACAGGTTTCAGCGCAAGGGCCCGAACTGGACCAAGGTGCCGGAGCCGCCGACAACGGCGCCGCCGGCGCGGACGGCAAGTTCGAGCATGACTGCGATCGGGATGGTCGAACCTACTGCGGTGAACACCGACACCGGGGAGACGACCGCGACGAGAAGGTGAGCCGGCCGTGCTGCCGCGGCTGACCCGGCTCACCGGCGCCGCATCGCGACCGAGCCGCGCCCTTCTGCGATCCTTCGGCTCCCGCGGTTCGGCGGCACTACAGCACAACGGATCTGCTCCCGGCTCTCTCTGCCGGGCTGCTGAACGGGTGTCCGGCTAGCGCGGCCTGGTCACCCCGGGGTGTTGGGCGTCGATCAGGTCGGCGTACCGAGGGTTGTCGTCGACGAAGCTGCGAACGATCGGGCACATGACGGTGACCGTCTTGCCCCGCGTACGAATGTCATCGAGTGCGCGTCGGACCAGCTCCGTGCCGACACCCCGGTGGCGGAACTCGGGAAACACCGAAGTTGCCAGTAGCACCAGTCGGTCGGGGCCGGCGACGGTGTAGGGCAGCCCGGCAATCTCTCGGTCGCCGACGAAGGCGCCGTAGACGCCGGCTTGTTCGTCGTTGATCACGGTGAGGTCCAGCGGCTCGGCACGCGAGGTGTCGATTCCCTTGTTCGTGGTGGATTTGGTGGGGTCGGTCATCGTGGGCGTCCCTTCGTGGCCAGCCATCGGGCAGTTCACGGTCGTGGCAGGTGTGACTGGATCAACGGCATCTCGCCGAGCGAGGGCTCAGGAAGGTTGTCGACCTGCCTTCATGCGCATGTCCTCCTGTCGCGGTGCAGGCAGACGCGGCATACCTGCGCTCCTACTTGGTGCCGCCGGTCGTCGGCGTCTTACCTGGTGCCGCACGAAATCCGGACGAGTGGGCGCAGCAACATCTCGCGCATCCGACGCACTCGGAGGCGAGGAGGGGGCCGTCGAGGGCATCACCGACCACATGGTCGATCTCTGCTAAGCGTGTGACCGAATCACGGTGACAAGCTGGACCTACGCGGCGAGATCCAGGTGCTCGCGCGCGGTCGACGCGGCGCGGCGCGGCGAGCAGCGTCGAGGGTTTGGGTCCGGTGCCCGCCATGGCCGGATCGGTTCGTGGTTCGGCCGGGCGCCCGTCGTGCGAGTGGCTCGATTACGCGAGCCCATCGCGATCGGGGGCCGGCAGGCTCATCAGGCGAACCCCGGACATCTCGAGTCGCAGGCCGAACTGGTCGGACGCGACGCGCAGGACGACACGCGCGCAGGTCGGGCACCGGACGACGAGGGCAGGCGCATCCGGGTAGACGTCGTACTCCGCCAGGATCGCGGCACTGCCACAGTGCGCGCAGTCGATCGTCGCGGCGGTGACGTCGGGTTGGAAGAAGTCGGCGAGTGGGCCGCCCAGCACGTTGCCGTCCAGGCGATCTTGCGCGTTCATGTGCGGTCTCCTGTTCCACCATATCGTTCCGTCTTGACCGAACTGCTCGGGTAGCCGAGCGCGAGCAGCCCTGTTGCCACGGTTTCGACAAACGGCGTCGAGCCGCAGACGAAGATGGCCGGGTGCCGTTCCGTACCGACGAGGTGGCGTTCGAGCTTCGAGCGGTCCAGCCGACCGGTCGGGCCGACCCATCCGGGTGGCGCCGTGCGGGTGTAGGTGACCGTGACGTCGAGGCCCGGTCGCGGTGCCAGTTCGGGGCAACCGATGTGTTCGTGTTCGCTACGAACCGAATAGAGCAGGCTCAGCGGCGTGGTGCTGTGGGTGGACTGGTGGTGCGCGATCATCGCGAGGAACGGCACGACGCCCGAGCCCCCGGCGATGAGTTGAACCGGCTCGGTCCGGTGCTCGGGCCAGACGAAGTAGCCGCCGATCGGGCCACGCAGTTCGAGTTGATCACCGGGCTGCAGAACCTCGGTCAGGTACGGTGACACCTCGCCGTCGTCGAGTCGTTCGACGATGAGGTCCACCCCGGAATGGCTGGGCGCCGAGGCGATGGAGTAGCTGCGTTGTGCCGTGTACCCGTCCTCCGCCGTCAGCCGCACGTCGACATGCTGGCCGGGACGGTGGCCAGGCCAGCCGGTGAGCGCCAGATGGATCCGGCGGACTCGGTGCGTTTCGCGGGAGATGGCCTCGACCGTGGCGAGTTGCCAGCTCAGTCGCCGGCGTAGCGCTGTTGCTGCCATGGGTCTCCGTAGTTGTGGTAGCCGAAGTTCTCCCAGAAGCCGGGCTCGTCGACGAGGTTGAGCGAAAGCCCTCGGATCCACTTCGCGGACTTCCAGAAGTACAGGTGAGGCACCAGCAGGCGAGCGGGCCCGCCATGCTCGGGGCTGAGCGGTTCCCCGTTGTAGGTGTCGACGATCCATGCCCTGCCGTCGGTGAGGTCCTCCAACGGCAGGTTCGTGGTGTATCCGCCGTCGCTGAAGGCCACCACGTACTCGGCGGCGGTGTCCACGCCGTCGAGCAACGTGTCGATCGAAACCCCTTCCCAGCGGGTGTCGAACTTCGACCAGCTGGTCACGCAGTGGATGTCGACGGTGATCGACTCCCGGGGAAGCTCGCGAAACTCCTCCCAGGTCCATCGCTGGACCTCGTCGACCTGGCCCTGGACGGTGAAGTCCCAGCCCTCGGTACCGAGGCGTGGCACCCCACCGGCGGTCAGGACCGGGAAGTAGTCCCCGGCGTCATGCTGACCCGGTGGCAGCTGATGAGCCGACCTCGGTGCGGCCCGACCGGCGAACCCCCGAGAGACGTGCGGCATCTGGCTCCTTCCCTGTGACCGAGATGGAAGACGGCCGATCGCTACGGCGAACGCCGGCCACCGAGCAGACAGGTAACGCGGGCGCCCGCCCTCACGTGCAGGTCGCGGACCGACCCCAACGAGCCGAGCCTAACAGGTTATTGGGATCTCTGACCCAATTTTACGTGACCGGCATCGCCTCCTTCACCCCGCGAACCGCGTCGTGGTCAGGCAGGTGCCCCGCGTGCCTGGGCCGCTGTCGTGCCGGAGAGCCGACCTGGCCGGGAAGCGCATCGTGGTCGGTACCCCCCCGTACCCGAGCGTGTCGACCAGCCGCGGAGTCAGGAGGGTTGGGCGGCCGGCCACGTCGACCGCTGCAGCGATCGGCCCTGTGCCGCGCCGGGCCGCAGGCGTCGCGGGCTTGGTAGAGCGACGTCCTCGGGGGCGAACGAGTGCACGTACGCCAGCGCGGCGTTGAGCGCGTCGCGCAGCGGTTTCACGTCGCGCTTGATCTGGCTGAGCAGCGAGCCACCCTGATGCGCGGCCAGCAGGACGGAGGTGAGCGTGTCGGGTCGGGCGTCTGCCCGGAGCTCGCCGCGGCGACGCATGGCGGTCAGCCCGGCCCGGATGACACCGGCCCACTGGTCGTACCCGCTGGCCAGGTCGGACCGCATCGTCGAATCGGACTCGGCCAACTCGCCCGCCAGTGAACCGAACGAACATCCACCGATCAGGTCCTGGTCCAGGACCTTCTCGACGTTGAGGTCGGCCCACAGCCGCAGCGACTCGAACGTGTCCAGCCGGCCGAGCCGTGGCTGGGTGGCCAAGCCCACCACGACGTCGCGCTGGTACTCGATCACCGCCCGCACCAGGCTGCGCTTGTCGCGGAAGTAGTGGGCCATCTGCGACCCGCTGACCCTTGCCTCCCGCCGAACGTCATCGATGCTGGTGCTCGCCACGCCGCGTTGGAAGATCAGTTCAGCGGCGGCCGCCACGATCCGAGCCCGAGTCGCCTGCCCCTTGCGAGTCAGTGGACTCCCGGCCGTCGACTCCGGTTCGCCGGCGGCGGCAGCGAAGGACGAAGACATGTCGGTGACCTACCAGGTGGGTGAGACGATGGCTCGGTCGGGCGTACCCGCATGATAGCGAGAACCGGGCAGCTGTTCGGTGACAGGATCGCGTCACCGGAGTTGCTGCTGCGTCCACGGTCGCGTCGCAGCGAGACACGGCTATGCTGCAACCGTGTCCGACCAGCCGGAAGGCGCAGCGCGAAGCGCCGGGACCTTCGGCGCCAACGACGATCTGTGCCTGCTCTCGATGCGGCAGCAGTCGGCACTGATCCGGTCCCGAGAGATCTCGGCCACCGAGCTGATCACGGCACATCTGCACCGCATCGCGGCGGTTGACCCCGCGGTCCACGCGGTCGTTTCGGTCGACGAGGAACGTGCCCTGGCCGAGGCCGCCGCCGCGGACGCCGCGCTGGCCCGGGGTGAGCCGTGCGGCCCGCTGCACGGGCTGCCGGCCGCGGTGAAGGACGTGCACGACGTCGCTGGGCTGCGTACCACCTACGGGTCCGCGCTGTATGCGAGCAACGTGGCCGAGCACGATGACCCCGTCGTCGCTCGAATCCGCGCGGCCGGTGCGATCGTGCTCGGCAAGACCAACGTGTCCGAATTTGGCTTCGGAGCCCACACGCGAAACGCGCTGTTCGAGTCGACCAGCAACCCCTACGCTCCGGCGCGAGCGGCGGGCGGCTCGTGCGGTGGAACGGCGGCGGCACTCGCGACGGGCATGGCGACGGTGTGTGAAGGCTCCGACCTTGCGGGTTCGCTGCGCAACCCGGCGTCGTTCTGCAACGTGGTCGGGCTCAGGCCCGCGGCCGGCCGCGTACCCAACGCCCGGTCCGGCTTCGGCTGGCAGCCACTGTCCGTTACGGGGCCGATGGGGCGAACCGTCGACGACGTCGGCCTGCTGCTGTCGATCATGGCAGGTCCGCACCCGGCAATGCCGCTGGCCCTGGACGCCGACCCGGCCAAGTTCGCGCGGATCGACCCGGCGGACCTGACCGGGGTGCGGGTCGCGCTCGCACCTGATCTGGCCGGCACGGTTGCCGTCGACCGCCAGGTGCGCGCCGTCGTGGCGAGCCAGGCGAGCATCCTGGCCGAGCTCGGATGCATCGTCGAGGACGCCTGCATCGACTTCGACGGCGCCGACGAGGCGTTTCGGACGCTCCGTTCCTGGACCCTGGCGTACCTGCTCGACGACACCATCAGGCGCCATCGCGAGTCTCTTCCGCCCAGCCTCGTCCAGAACATAGAGGAAGGCCAGTGGCTGTCGGGTCGTGACATCGCCTCGGCCCTGGAGACACAGGCGCGCCTGCATGAGCGCGCCGCTGTGTTTTTCGACCGCTACGACCTGCTCGTCACCGCGGCGGCGGCGACGCCGCCGTTCCCCATCGAGCAGGAGTTCCCGCCTACGATCGATGGGGCAGCGCAGACCAGCCACCTGGACTGGCTGCGCATCGCGTACGCCATCAGCATGACCGGCTGCCCGGCGCTGGCGTTGCCGGCGGGGTTCACGCCGACCGGTCTACCCGTCGGGGTACAACTGGTCGGGCCCCACCGTGAGGAACGACGCCTGCTGGCCATCGGCAGAGCCTTCGAACGCGCGAACGCGGCAGGCCGGCGGCGTCCGGACCTCGCGGGTCTCGCGCGGCGAGGCCTGTCGCTGATCGTCAACCCGGATTGACTGGGACGAGTATCACCGTCGATCGCATCGATCGGGGTCGTGCCGCGCGGACGCCACCGCAGGACCAGCGTGCCGGGGTGGTCGTGGATTCGCAGGCGGAATGGGGTGTAGCACCCATTATTGATAGTGGGTCATGCGTCCCATTACATTGGAGGAGCGCTCGAATGCGACCGGCGTGCACGGTCATGATGTGGCCCCGGCGTTGCACGATGCGGGGTCGTGAGAGGAGTGACATGCAGCCGCCACGGCTGTCGGGCCTTCGAACCATGCGGGCTCGCCGTGTCAGGCGACGAAGCCACGTTGCACAGACAGGAGCCGCGTACCGAACCAGCACATCTTCTACCCTGAATCCGCCGCGATGCGGTCGCCTGTACCGCGCTGCTGGCTGGACTGGCGGTGGCCGCCGAGCGATAACCAGCGAGTGTGGTGACGCGTGGGCGAGGCGGTCGTGAACACGAATCTGCCCGAGGTAGGCGCCTTCGACGCAGCGACATCGTCTCGCGCGGTCCGCGCCCACATCGTTGCCGTTGCGGCCGGACTGATGTTCGACCGTGGCGTGGCCCGGGTTGGACTCGACCGGGTTCGCCGCGCGGCCGGGGCCAGTGAGGCCGAGATGGTGGAACACTTCCCGACCAAACGAGCGCTCGTGCGCGCGGTGATCGCCTGGCAGTCGGATCGGGTCATCGAGTTCAACACGCAGGCGGGCACTGTCGCCCTGGACTCCTTCGAGGCGCTGCGCGCGTGGGCGGACCGGCACGTCGACATGCAGCGGGCACTCGACTTCGTCATCGGTTTCCGCCTGGGCGGACTCGCGGGTCAGCTCGGAGTGTGCGACACGGAGACACGCGCCGAGCTGGCGTCCGGGTTCGATCGGTGGTGGAGCGTGGTGCGCTCCGGCCTGGCGGCCATGCAGTCGCGAGGCGTACTCGTTCCGGACGCGCCCGTCGAGTCCTTGGCGACCGCGCTGATCGCCGCTCACCAGGGTGGTGCCCTGCTCGCCCAGGTCAAACGGGACGTCGCGCCGCTGCATCATGCCCTGCACGGGGTGCTCGACTTCATCGAGTCCTTTGCCGCCGAACCGATGGCCCCGTGAGGCGCATCAGCACGCAACGCGGACACTGGCCCACGAATCGACGGCCGCTTTGCCCGATCCAACCGACGATCCTCCGCCCGAGATGCCAGCAGCCAGGCACCAGCGCAGCGCGCGAGACACTCGCGGAGTACGTCGGCGCAACGCCACGTAAGGCCGGCCCGCTTCGGCGCCACTAGACAAGGACAGAGGGAACAGCACTCCACCGGGACATCCAGTCCCGCAGCGTGCCGCGACAGCAGAGGAGTCACACATGCCAGGGCGGTTCGAGGGACACAAGTTGGTGGCTGTCGGTGGCAGCAGCGGCATGGGGAAGGAGACCGCGATCGACGTCGTCGCCGGGGGCGGCAGCGCCGTGATCGTCGGACGCGACCGCACGCTCGTCGACGACACCGTCAAGGAGCTGAACAACAAGGGCACCGCGTACGGCATCGTGGCCGATCTCGCCGACCGTGCCCAGGTCGACGAGGTGCGATCACAGCTCGCCGCCGATCACGCCGACGCGACGCTGATGGTCAATGCTGCCGGGTTCTTCATCCCGAAGCCGTTCCTCGACTACGACGGTGACTTCTACGACTCCTACGCCGAGCTGACTCGGGCGATCTTCTTCCTGACCCAGACCGTGGCACGGAGTATGATCGAGCGCGCTGCCGGTGGGGCGATCGTCAACATCGGCAGCATGTGGGCGCACCAGGCGATCGGTGTCACTCCGTCGTCCGGTTACTCGGTGGCCAAGGCCGGCGTGCACGCCCTCACCAAGAACCTCGCGCTCGAACTGGCGCCCCATCACATCAGGGTCAATGCGGTGGCGCCCGCGGTGGTCAGGACCCGGCTGTACGAGGGATTCATCCCCAAGGACAAGATCGACGAGACGCTCGCCGGGTTCGACGGCTTTCATCCCCTCGGCCGGGTGGGCACGGCACGAGACATCGCCTCGACCGTGAGCTTCCTGCTCTCGGCCGAAGCAGACTGGGTCACCGGCGCGGTGTGGGACGTCGACGGCGGCGTGATGGCCGGCCGCAACTGATCGGCCCGCGTCGCGCCACACCGGGTCGCGCCCGACCGATGATCGGGACGATGCCCATGACCGACCACCGAGGATCGACCACTGATGACGTGGAGGTGGCAGATGCCAGCGCAACAGATCACGAAGGTCACCGACGGCACGTTCGCTGACGACGTACTGGGTTCCGAGGTTCCCATCCTCGTCGACTTCTGGGCCGACTGGTGCCAGCCGTGCCAGCTGGTCGCGCCGGTGCTGGAGCAGCTGGCTGTCGAGCAGGCCGGCACGATGCGAATCGGCAAGCTCAACATCGACGAGAACCCCGAGACGACGGCACGCTACAAGGTCATGTCCATTCCGTTCATGGCGTTGTTCAAGGACGGCGCGATGGTCGCCGCGGTGGTCGGCGCGCAGCCAAAGGAGTCGATCTGGGAGCAGATCGGCAAGTACGTGGTCTGAGCCGCGGCGTCACCACCGCGGCGCGGCGCACTGGTCCGGGAGGGACTTCGCATGACATCGGCCATGGAGCCAACCGCCGAATCTGATGGCGACGCGAGCCTGCTGCGCCCGCAGGAAGGGCTCGACGACGAGGAGACGGAGTACGACCCGGAGACGGGTTATTCGCCGAACGAGCGACCCTGGGAGATCGACCGGTGGGGACTGACGGCCGCCGAAGCGGCGCGCGGAGAGGACCTCGCACATCGACTCGCCCGCGAGCTGCCCGACCGGGTGAACGACGTGGCCGGCGACGGCATCGGTGACGCCGTCGACACCGATGGCGAGCCGATCGACGACCAGGTCGGTGACCTCCGGGCCGGCCGCCTGGTCGGCGCGGAACTGGACCCGGCTGACGCCGGCTCCGACCAGTGGGCATTGGACACCGGGATCGACGGCGGCGCCGCATCGGCCGAAGAGGCGGCGATCCACATCGTGCCCGAGCGCGAAGATGACGAGGACGACGAAGACCAGGAGGGCCTACGGTGACGACTTATCGCAAGGATCCGGAAGCGGTTGCTCGCCTGACAGCGCAACAGCGTCGGGTCGCGCTGGAGGGCGGGACGGAACCGGCGTTCCAGAACGAGTACTGGGACAACAAGGAGCCGGGCATCTACGTCGACGTGGTGTCCGGCGAGCCGTTGTTCGCATCGACGGACAAGTACGACAGCCGCACGGGCTGGCCGAGCTTCACGAAGCCGCTCGAGGCTGAGAACGTGGTCACCAAGCGCGACAGCAGCCTCGGCATGGTCCGTACCGAAGTGCGCTCCGCCCATGGCGACAGCCATCTCGGGCACCTGTTCGACGACGGGCCCGCGGCGGCCGGCGGGCAGCGGTACTGCATGAACTCTGCGTCGCTACGGTTCATCCCCGCCGCCGAACTGGAGGCGAAGGGGTACGGCTCCTACCGACACCTGTTCGAGAAGGAAGATGCATGACATGAGCAGCGACACCGGAGACCTGCAGAAGGCGATCCTGGCAGGTGGCTGCTTCTGGGGGATGCAGGAGCTGATCCGCAAGCAGCCCGGCATCGTCACCACGCGCGTCGGGTACACCGGCGGTGACGTGCCCAATGCCACGTATCGCCACCATGGCAGCCACGCCGAAGCGATCGAGATCGTTTTCGACCCCGCGGTCGTCACGTACCGTCAGATCCTCGAGTTCTTCTTCCAGATCCACGATCCCACCACGAAGAACCGCCAGGGCAACGACGTCGGGACGTCCTACCGTTCGGCGATCTTCTACCTCGACGACGAGCAGAAGGACGTTGCCGAGCGCACGATAGCGGACGTCGAGTCGTCAGGAATCTGGCCAGGCAAGGTCGTCACCGAGGTGACCAAGGCGGGGCCGTTCTGGGAGGCCGAACCCGAGCACCAGGACTACCTGCAGACCTTCCCGTCCGGGTACACCTGCCACTTCGTGCGGCCCGAGTGGCGGCTGCCGTCCTCGGGGTCCGGCTCGACTGCCGAGGCTTCCTAGCCGAAAGACCATGGCCGGACGGGACGCGCTGAAGCGCATCCCGCGCTGGACGGGCATCACGCTGCCCGGGTCACGATCCAGGAGGAGCCTCGTGACTACCACCGCCAAGAACCCCGTTCCTGTGCCGCGGCCGATCGTGACTCGGCCGTGGCCGGTACACGAGGCCCCGCGCGGCTCGTGGCTGGCACGCACGATCCGGACCACCGATGCGAAGCAGATCGGGATCATGTACATGGTCACCGCTTTCGTGTTCTTCGCCGTCGGCGGCTTCCTGGCGCTGTTGATGCGCGCCGAGCTGGCCCGGCCGGGCATGCAGTTCCTGTCGCCCGAGCAGTACAACCAGCTGTTCACCATGCACGGCACGATCATGCTGCTGATGTTCGCGACCCCGATCGTGTTCGCGTTCGCCAACTACATCGTGCCGCTGCAGATCGGCGCGCCCGACGTGGCGTTCCCGCGCCTCAACGCGTTCGCCTACTGGCTGTACCTGCTGGGCAGCACGCTGGTGGTCGCGGGGTTTGCGACCCCGGGCGGCGCCGCCGACTTCGGCTGGACCGCCTACCAGCCGCTCGCCGGCGTGGCGAACTCGCCGGGCGCCGGTGCCACCCTGTGGTTCGTCGGCCTGATCATCTCCGGCCTGGGTACCATCCTCGGCGCGGTCAACATGGTCACCACGATCGTGACGCTGCGCGCGCCGGGCATGACGTTGTTCCGGATGCCGATGTTCACCTGGACCATCCTGGTCACCAGCATGCTGGTACTCATGGTGTTCCCCACGCTGGCCGCCGCCCTGTCGGCAGCGGTCGCCGACCGGAAGATCGGTGCTCACGTCTTCGACGCCAGCACGGGCGGGCCGATGCTGTGGGAGCACCTGTTCTGGTTCTTCGGCCATCCGGAGGTCTACATCATCGCCCTGCCCTTCTTCGGGATCATCTCCGAGGTGATCCCGGTGTTCAGCCGCAAGCCGCTGTTCGGCTACAAGGGCATGATCGGGGCCACCGTCGCGATCGCGGCGCTGTCGATGACCGTGTGGGCACACCACCTGTTCGCCACCGGGCAGGTACTGCTGCCGTTCTTCTCGTTCATGTCGTTCCTGATCGCCATCCCCACCGGGATGAAGTTCTTCAACTGGATCGGCACCATGTGGCGGGGCCAGCTCACGTTCGAGACTCCGATGATGTTCGCCCTGGGTTTTCTGATCACGTTCCTGCTCGGTGGACTGTCGGGGGTGCTGCTCGCCTCGCCCGCCGTCGACTTCCACGTCACCGACACGTACTTCGTGGTGGCGCACTTCCACTACGTGCTGTTCGGCACGATCGTGTTCGCCGTCTACGCCGGGGTCTACTTCTGGTTCCCGAAGATGACCGGCCGGATGATGGACGACAGACTCGGCAAGCTGCACTTCTGGCTGACCTTCATCGGTTTCCACACCACTTTCCTGGTGCAGCACTGGCTCGGCGCCGAGGGCATGCCCCGCCGCTACGCCGACTACCAGGCCGCCGACGGCTTCACCGCACTCAACATGGTGTCGACCATCGGCGCGTTCATCCTTGGGCTGTCGATGCTGCCGTTCGCGTGGAACGTGTACAAGTCGTACAAGAGCGGCCCGGTCGTCGAGGTCGACGACCCGTGGGGCTACGGCAACTCGCTCGAGTGGGCCACCAGCTGCCCGCCGCCGCTGCGCAACTTCGACCGGATGGTACGCATCCGCAGCGAACGCCCGGCCTTCGACCTGAAATATCCCGAGCTCGTCGAACCCGTCGGTCGCCCGCCGACACCTGCCTCGGTCTCGGGCTCGGAGGACACGAGATGAGCTC
This sequence comes from Actinocatenispora sera, assembly GCF_018324685.1. NCBI lineage: Bacteria > Bacillati > Actinomycetota > Actinomycetes > Micromonosporales > Micromonosporaceae > Actinocatenispora > Actinocatenispora sera. The sequence continues at coordinate 2,857,048 of NZ_AP023354.1, forward strand.
CGCCGTTGCAGCCCACCCGATCCGCGTAGCGTCGTTCCAGTGAGAGGGGGGCACAGGTGCCCATCTTCAACCGTGGGTTTCGGCCACGGCGTCACGACAGTGCGGTGACGCTGCCGCCCGGGCAGCACCTGACCGATGACTTCCCTGTACTGACGGCGGGGCCAACTCCGAGAGTGCCCACCGACACGTGGCAGTTCGTCATCACCGACGCCGACCGGCGGCGACATGTCTGGTCGTGGGACGAGTTCATGGACCTGCCCCGCCAGCAGTTCACCGCAGACCTGCACTGCGTCACCAAGTGGTCGAAGCTTGCCAGTCGTTGGGAAGGCGTCTCGCTGGACACGTTGTTCGACGCGATCCCCGCGGTTTCCGACCATGCGTTGGTGCACACGTACGACGCCTACACGACCAACCTGCCGCTGGCCGATCTGTTGGGGGCGAAGGCGTGGATCGCTTTCCGCTACGACGGCCAGGACCTCGGCGCCCGGCATGGCGGGCCGGCGCGGTTGCTCGTACCGCATCTCTACCTGTGGAAGTCGGCCAAGTGGGTTCGCGGCATCCACCTGCTCGACCATGACGAGCCCGGGTTCTGGGAGATGCGCGGCTACCACAACTACGGCGACCCGTGGCGCGAGCAGCGCTACGCCGGCGATTGACCCTCGCCGTCTCGTTCCTCAACGTGGCGCGCCGATCCGTTGACGAGGTAAGACGCCGCGCTGGGCTGTCACCAGACTAGGGCAGGGACGCACCACGGGCTGTTCGGTCCTCTGACCGATCGATCGGCGTCAGCGGTCACGGACTCCTGCCGCGATCCACGTACTGGTCGGACGACGAAGGATCAAGTGCCATGAGGGAGAACTTCGAAGGCCGCAACGTGGTGGTCGTTGGTGGCAGCAGCGGAATCGGCGCAAGACCGCGGAGGACGTGATCGTCGGGGCGGCAGCGCGGTGATCATCGGCCGTCCCGGGCAGAAACTGGACGATGCCCTTGCGGTCCTGTCGCGTCCGGGTGACGCGTGGCCGATCACTGCCGCGACGATCACCTTCCTCTTGTCGCTCGTCTCGAGCTGGACGACTGGCGCGATCCTCGACATAGCTGGCGGCGCCACGGCCGGCCGCAACTGATCCTGAAGGTTGACCAGGTTTCCCAGGACCGATGGCAGGAGAGTTCGATGAACCGTTTTCATTCCGGTAAGGACGTCGTGGACGGCCAGCTGGTGAGCGCGGCGGAGATGACCGCCGCGCTGACCGCTGCGGAGTTCGTGTTCGACGACGGCGCCACACAGACGTTCACCCCCGCGGGCCGAACGACCTACGTCGAGAACGGCGGTTCGTCGGCCGGTGACTGGTCGGTGGTGGGTGATGGAACCTTCGAGTCGTTCTGGCCGCCGACATACCGGGCGGAGTATGCGGTTCGGTGGATCGTCGAGGACGGGACGCCAGTGGGGGTCAGCTTCACCGACACCCGCAGCGGCGCGCGCTATGACGGCCGGTACCGATGAGGGGAGGCGGCGAGGTGGAGGGTGCTGATCGCCGGCGGAGGCAACGCAACTCGCTGACGACGCCATCGTCGTCACCGGCGACCAGAGCCTCGTAATAAATGGGCGCGACGGGGTCACTAACACCACGACAACAGTGCCCGTTCGCGCGATCGCCGGACGGGGACGGGTCCCCACGACCAGAGAGGACACCGATGAGTTCGGTGCACGACGAGGTGGTCACCTCGAGCCAGCCATGGCTGCACGAGCACGGTACGGAGATTCAGGAGTTCGGGACCGTGCGGCTGTTCCCGTTGGGCTTGTCGCGAGACACGCGAATGTACTCCTGTCAGCGGCTCAACCGGGTGCTCGCCGACGCGCAGATGCTGCACGCGCTCTACAAGAAGCATCACTGGCTCATGCGCGGACCGACGTTCTACCAGCTGCATCTGTTGCTGGACAAGCATGCCGGTGAGCAGCTGGCGCTGATCGACACCGTCGCCGAGCGGGTGCAGACGCTCGGCGGAGTGGCGGTCGGTGACCCGCGGCACGCCGCCGAGATCACTCAGGTGCCTCGCCCGCCGGATGGCGTCGAGAAGGTCCCGGCGATGCTGTCCCGGCTGTTGGAGGCGCACGAGATCATCCTGAACGACGCGCACGATGCCGCGAAGCGTACCGCCGAGCTCGGTGACGACGGCACCAACGACGTGCTCGTGTCGAACGTGATCCGCACCGGTGAGCTGCAGGCGTGGTTCCTTGCCGAGCACCTGGTGGACACCCCGCTCGTGCACACCTGAACACCTACGGTCGCCCAGCGAAGCCCGAACCGCGGGTCCGCCGGCACCGTCGACGTCAACGAGGTGTGATGACCGCATCGGCTACCCGCCCCCGACGGACGCGATGGTCCAGACAGCTCACCCCGCCGCTGCGCGCGTTCCTGCACACCGAGTCGGTGAGCGCCGGAATCCTCGTCGCGGCGATCGTCGCCGCGCTGGCGTGGGCGAACCTGGGCAACGCGTCCTACGAGGCGGTCTGGCACACCGAGCTGTCGGTCCGGTTCGGCAACGTCGGTGAGGCGCTGGATTTGCGGACGTGGTTGAACAGCGGCCTGATGACGCTGTTCTTCCTCGTGGTGGGTCTCGAAGCTCGACGCGAGGCCGACCTGGGCGAGTTACGTGATCGGCGCCGGTTCCTGCTGCCACTGGTGGCCGGCGTGTCCGGGATGGCGCTGCCGGTAGCGATCTACCTGGCCGCCAACGCTGGACGCGCCGGCGCGCACGGCTGGGGCGTGGCGATGTCCACCGACACCGCGCTGGCGCTGGGGCTGTTCGCGGTCGTGGGCCGCGGGCTGCCGAGCCAGCTACGCGCGTTCCTGCTCACGGTGTTCGTCGTCGACGACCTTGTCGCGCTGGTGGTGATCGTCGCCGCGTACAGCCAAGGCATCAGCGTGCTGCCGCTGCTCGTGGCGGCGGCGGCATTCGCGGCCTTCATCGGTCTGCTGCTGCTTCGGATCGACCTGCCGGTGCTGTACGTGCTGCTTGGCGCCGCAATGTGGGCCGCGCTGTTGAGAAGTGGTGTCGACCCGGTGGTCAGTGGCTTGGGGATCGGCCTGCTGGCCTGGGCGTACCCGCCGACGCGTCGGGACCTTGAACGGGCCACGGGAGTGTTCCGGCTGTTCCGGGAGCAGCCCATGGCGGAACTAGCCAGGACGGTCAGCACGAGCGTGGCCGCCACCCTGTCGCCCAACGACCGACTACAACGCGTTTTCCATCCACTGGCCAGCTGCGTCATCGTGCCGCTGTTCGTTCTCGCGAACGCCGGTATCCAGCTGCACGGCAACGTGCTCGCCCACGCCTTCACCGCACCGGTGACGCTCGGCATCCTCATCGGCTACGTGGTGGGTAAGCCGGTCGGCGTCGCCGGGGCCACCTGGCTGATCTCCTGGCTCACCGGAGGTCGAATCCGACCGGCGGTCGGCTGGGCGGCGATCCTGGGCAGCGGAACGATCGCCGGTGTCGGATTCACCGTGTCGCTGCTGATCGCCACGCTGGCGTTCAGCGGCACGCTGCTCGTCGAGGCGAAGCTCGGCGTGCTGTCCGCCACCGTCGTGTCCTCGCTGCTGACCTGGACCGTGTTCCGCATCGTGGGGTTGCTACCGCGAGAACGCAGAACCGCCGCGCTGCTCGGCGACGCCGGCCACATCGCGGACCTCGCGGTCCACGTGGACGTCAACCGGGATCACGTCCGCGGATCACCGGACGCGGTCGTCACCGTCGTCGAGTACGGCGACTTCGAGTGCCCGTACTGTGGGCAGGCGGAGCCGGCCATGCGCGAAGCCTTGCAACGCACCGATGTCCGGTTCGTGTGGCGGCATTTGCCGCTGTCCGACGTGCACCCGCATGCGCAGCTCGCCGCCGAGGCCGCCGAGGCGGCCGCGGCACAGGGCGCCTTCTGGCCGATGCACGACCTGCTGTTGGCTCGGCGCGACCGGCTGCGGATGACCGACCTGCTCGACTACGCCGACGAGCTCGGCCTGGACCGAGCGAGGTTCGCCGATGACCTGAACCACCATGTGCACTGGGCGCGCATTGCCCAGGACATCGAGTCCGCCGATCTCAGCGGGGTCGCCGGTACGCCGACCTTCTTCGTCGACGGCCAGCGCCACTACGGCGTCTACGACCCGGGGGAGCTTGTCGAGGCGATCAGGTCCGCCCACGAACGCGCGGTGATGATGGCATCGCAAACATCCGCAGGCTGAATGGCCCTACCGTACTGGTTACTTGGCCCAGTTCCATCCAACAGAACGGACAGGTTTCGTCATGACACTGGTTGTCGGAAAGATGATCGCCGCCCACCCGGGCCCCGGGGCCGACTTCGACAGTGCGCTGGCCACGTGCATCGAGGAGTGCCTCGCCTGCTTCCAGGCCTGCACCTCGTGCGCCGATGCCTGCACGGCGGAGGCCGACATCGCCTCGATGGTCAAGTGCATCCGGACCGACCTCGACTGTGCCGATACGTGCGCCGCGTGCGCGGCCGTCCTGTCGCGTCGTACGGACACCGACCTGACCGTCACTCGAACCCTGGTGGAAGCCTGCCTTGCCTCGTGCGTCGCCTGCGCCGTGGAGTGCGAGCGACACGCCGCCCACCACGAGCACTGCCGAATCTGCGCCGAGGTGTGCCGGCGATGCGAGCAGGCGTGCCGGCAGCTTCTGGCGGCACTTCCGAAGGTCGGATAGCGGTGGCGCCCACTCGACATGTCGCACGCCCGCCACCGGCTCGATCTTGCCCGGCGGCGGGCGGTGCGGTGGTCTTTAGCGCGGCGGAACCATTCGCCGCTGGCGGCTGATCCCCGATCCGCCAGCAAGCCCCCGGAACAGGAGGGTTTCCGATGCCCAGGAGAACAAGACACCGGCGGCGCGCCGGCCTTGCGGTGGCCGCGCTGGCACTGGCGCTGGCCTGGCCGGCGGCCGCAGGCGCCGCACCGGCAACGCCACCGTCGGTGGGTCCGCCGGTGGCGACTGCGAAGCAGGTCAAGATTGGCAAGCCCGCGGCGAAGCAGCTCTGCGGCAAGCCCGGCAAGGGCCAGGCGGCGTGCCTGTCGCAGCGACGTACCGACGTTTCCGGCGTCCACGGCCTGCTGCTGAGCACCGGAGCGGCGCCGGTGGGGTACGGCCCGACGGACCTGCGCAGCGCCTACCAGATCCCGGCCGACGGTGGTGCCGGTCAGACGATCGCCATCGTCGATGCCTATGACGACCCCACTGCCGAGTCCGACCTTGCGCTCTACCGCCAGCAGTTCGCCCTGCCCCCGTGCACGACGGACAACGGCTGCTTCCGCAAGGTCGACCAGCGCGGTGGTGCCGACTTCCCCGCCGCGGATCCCGGCTGGGCCGGAGAGATCTCGCTGGATCTGGACATGGTCTCGGCGATCGCACCGGCGGCGAAGATCGTGCTGGTGGAGGCCGACGACGCCTACTACGATTCGCTCGGCTCCGCGGTCGACACGGCGGTGGCGTTGGGCGCCAAGTACGTGTCGAACTCGTACGGCGGGAGCGAGTCGCCGGCCGAGACGAGCGAGGACGCGCTGTACTACCAGCATCCCGGTGTGGCGGTCGTCGCCAGCAGCGGAGACGCTTTCTACGGCGTGCAGTACCCGGCGGCGTCGCCGTACGTGACGGCGGTGGGCGGGACCTCCCTGACCCGAGACTCCAGCCAGCGCGGCTGGTCCGAGTCGGTCTGGTCCAACACCGGTGGCCCCGGTTCGGGATGCTCACGCTACGAGGACAAGCCCTCGTTCCAGACCGACACCGGTTGCGCGCAGCGCACCGTGGCCGATGTGTCCGCAGTCTCCGACCCACGAACCGGCGTCGCGGTGTACCAGACCTACGGCGGGCAGGGCTGGGGCGTCTACGGCGGAACCAGCGCCGCCGCGCCGATCATCGCCGGCGTGTACGCCGATGCCGCGTCGCCGGCCCCGGGCAGCTATCCCAACTCGTACCCGTACCAGGATCCGTCGGCCCTCAACGACGTCACCGAAGGCAGCAACGGCAGCTGTACCCCCAGCTACCTGTGTACGGCGGGGCCCGGTTACGACGGCCCCACCGGTCTCGGCACGCCCCGAGGGATTGCCGCGTTCCGGTCCGGCCCGCACGGCGTCATCACCGGTACCGTCACCGACGCGCACGGCAGCCGGGCGATCGCCGGCGCCACCGTCCAGGTCGGGGACGACACGGTCACCACCGACGGCGACGGCAGCTACGCGCTGTCCGTACCGCCGGGCAACTACGACCTCACCGTCGCCGCTTACGGCTACGCGAAGCGCACGATCAGCGGCATCGCCGTCACCGACGGTGGCACCGTCCGCGAGAAGGTACGGCTGCGCAAGCTGCCCACCGCGCGGCTGACCGGCACCGTCACCGACGGATCCGGGCACGGCTACCCGCTCGCCGCACAGGTCACGGTGGACGGCGTGCCGGGCGGGCCCGCCGCCACCGACCCGTCCACCGGCGGGTTCGCCCTCGACCTGCCTGCCGGCAAGAGCTACCAGCTGCACGTCACCGCGGACTATCCCGGCTACCAGCCGGCCAGCGCCGAGATCGCGGTGGGCGACGCCGACCGTACGACCCGGTTCACCCTCGACGTCGACACCGCATCGTGCACCGCCCCTGGATATGCGAAAGCCGACGGCACCTGCGCGCCGGTCCGCGGTGGATTGCTCGTTGGCACGGTCACCGACGCCAACACCGGCGCCGGCGTGCCGGGAGCGACGGTCACCGGACCGGACGGCGCCGCCGGTACATCGACCGGAAGCACCGGCAGCTACTGGCTGTTCGCCGCCCCGGGCACGCATCAGGCGTTCACGGCAGGCCGAACCCGGTACGCCGCGCAGTCGACGACGGTGACGATCACCGCCGACCGGGTCACCCGCGCCGGCTTCACGCTGAAGGCCGGCCGGTTGCAGGTCACGCCGGGTTCGATCAGCCGGAACGTCCAGGCCGGCAAGCAGGCTACGGCCGCCGTCACGGTGCAGAACACCGGTAGCCGGCCGGCCACGTTCCGGTTCGGCGAGCGCGACGGTCAACAGCCTGCGACACAATGGAAGTCGATCCCCGATTTCCCCACCCCGATCGAGGACAACACCGCCGGCTACCACGCCGGCACCGTCTACTCGGTGTTCGGATGGAACGGCCACAGCCAGACCGCGGACATGTACTCCTACACCCCGGGCGACGATGGCTGGACGCAACGGGCCAGTGCCTCGGCGCCGCGGGAAGGTGCGGCCGGTGCGTTCATCGACGGCAAGTTCATCGTCACCGGCGGCTGGGACGTCCGCGACCAGGATGATCCGGTCACCGAGATCTACGACCCGGCGACCGACCGGTGGACGACCGGAGCGCCCAACCCCAAGCCGTACGCGAACGCTGGGCACGCCGTGCTCGACGGCAAGCTCTACCTGGTCGGCGGCTGCGTACTGACCTGCGCGGTCACCGACGTACAGGTCTACGACCCGGCGAGCGACACCTGGGCGTCCGCGGCTCCCTACCCGGAGCAGGTGGCCTACCAGGCGTGCGGCGCGATCGACGGCGACCTGTACTGCGCCGGCGGCACCACCTCGCGCGCCCAGCTCCAGCACGCCTACGTGTACGACCCGGGCAGCAACAGCTGGTCGCGCATCGCCGACCTGCCGATCCCGTTGTCCGGATCGGGCTACACCGCCGCGAACGGCCGGCTGCTGATCTCCGGCGGCATCACCGCCGGCGCCTCGTCCACGACCGGGCAGGGCTTCGCCTACGATCCGTCCACGGATACCTGGACGGGACTGGCGACGGCGCTTGCGCCGGGCAACCGCGGTGGATCGACGCTCGGGTTCTACCGCATCGGCGGCCAGCCGGCCCTCGGCCAGGGGCCGTCCGCCACCGTGCAGGTGCTGCCCGGCTACGACCAGGGCGATGACGCGGACGTCGGCTGGCTGACCGAAGGTCGCGATCACGTGACCCTGGCGCCGGGCGAGAAGATACGCGTCGCCGTGCGGCTCACCGCGAAACAGCCGGCGGTGTCGCAGCCCGGTGACTTCTCGGCACTGTTGCTGATCCGGTCGGACACGCCGTACCCCAGCACTCCGGTCAGGGTGTCGATGCAGGTGAAGTAGCTGGCTCAGCCGGGTTCGCCCGATCGCTCGGGCGGGCCCGGCGGCATCAGCCAGCCACGCAGCGTCGCCTGCCACACCAGCTGCAGCCGGGTGCGTACGCCGGTGAACTCGGAAAGATCACGCACCCGACGCTGCACCGTCCGCATCGAGGTGCCGAGCTGGGTGGCGATCGCCTGGTCGGTCAACCCGGCCACCAGCAGGTTCAGCAGCTGCCGGTCCGCTGGCGAGGGGGCGGCGGCGGTCCGGTACGCCTGTACCGACCCGTCGCCGGCCACCGACAGCGGGGTGGCCGTCGCCCAGATCCGCTGAAACAGCGCGGCAAGCGCATCCAGCAGCCCGCTGGAGTGCACCACGATCGCCGACGCCTCCGCGCGCGCGGGCACCTCCAGCGGAACGATCGCCACCTCCCGGTCGACCATCACCATCTTGACCGGTACCCCGATCGCCGCCCGGGCGTCCTCGCCGCGTCGCAGGCTCGATGCGATCTCGTACGGGTCGCCCGGCACGTCGAGCAGCGCCAGATCGTAGACGGTCCGGTACTCGACGCCGGAGTCCAGCGCCGCCTGGCTCGCCGCCGTGTCGCTCGGCGGCACCGCCTGGATCGGCTCCCGCAGCAGCCCCAGCACTTCTCGCTCGGCGCCCAGCTGCAGTTGCGCGAAGCGGTGCGCCACCGCGTCTCGTCCGTACACGACCTCGATCAGCTCGTCCGCGCCACGGCTGGCGTGGTGGCTGCGGTGCTCCTCACCCAGTCGGCTGATGATGCTCTCCACCGTCTCCAGCTGCGAACGACGCTGCGCCAGCTCCGGCGCGAACGCCAGCTCCGGCCGCACCGCGCGAAACCGGTCCTGTGTGGACACCACGCGGGTCACCAGCCCTTTGCGCTCCATTGCATGCAGCTGCGTGACGACGTCTGCCGCCGGGATCCTGAGCTGGTCGGCGAGCTCGGCCGGATCGGCCGCGGCCGTGCGGAGCAACAGGCGATACATCGCGCCCTCGTCGGGGGCCATACCGACCAACTCATACATCACTCCGGTCATGCTGCCCTAATCCAGCCGCGCCGTGAAGCCGTCGGCTCTGCTCGGCTCATGGCACCCAGCGGGCAGCCGAGCTGGCTGGATGCTCTATAGCTACCGCAGGTCGCCGTCCGGCCGGTAGTGGCGCAGCCGGTCATGCGGCGCGGCCGCGTTCGCGGAGTCGTCGACACCGCGCGGCCGTGACGGCCATGCCGTCATGGCGACCTTGCGAGTCTGGCACTCTGAACCGCCCCGGACATGACGAGTCGAGGCTCTGAGAGATGTGGGGCTACCACCACTACGGCGGCTCGGGGCGGGAACCGCGCCACGCGGGCGACCGACGGAGCCGTTGCATGTCAAGGGGTAAGACGCCGCGGCGTCGCGACACAGACATGGCGACGCGGACGGCCATCGCGTTGCCACCAAGCTGAACGGGAGAACCCGATGTCTTACAGCCACCCGCTGCCCACGGAAGCCGCCGCCATGGTCGCACCACTACTGGAACGTTTCAACGCGGGCGACGTTGACGCCGTGATGGCCCTGTACGAACCGGAGGCCGTGGCCATCGCCCCGGACGGACGAACCGTCACCGACCACACAGAGATCGCCGCCGACCTCGAACGCGTCATGAGTCTCGGTATTCCGATGAAGGCCACCGCACGCCACGTGTTCGTCGGCGACGACATTGCTCAGATGGTGCTCGACTGGTCCATCGACGGGACGGGACCCGACGGTGAACCGGTGCACCTCGGCGGTTCCGCGAGCGACATCCTCCGCCGCGGCACCGACGGAATCTGGCGCTACATCATCGACAACAACCTCGGCACCGCGGTACGACAGTCCGCCTGAAACCCGGACACTGATCATCTACGGTGGACAAACAGGGTGCAACCTCCTGCGGGCTGCTGCTGCGGATCAGGTGTCGCCGCCGACGACGCCGTCGGCGTTCGAGGGTGCGTCGGTTGTCGGCCCAGGCACAACCGCTCACCTCCGCCCAGTGACACCGAAACTCGGCGTCGCACCTCGTGGCTCGACAGTCGAGAGCAGCGTGGCGTGCGCCGTCTCGGGTCACCGGTAGGGATGGCGACGGGTACAGCCTGTAAGACTGAGCCATGCCTGAGATCGTCCAGTTGCTCGCGTCGCCCGTCCACCGCTACGAGGGTCGGCCGAGCGATGGCCCGGCGACGGCCCCGGAGCACGAGATCGTCGACGAGGTCGAGATCCGGGCCGGTCTCGGCATCGTCGGTGACCGCTACTTCGCCCGCCCCGCACACCGGGATGCCGCCGTCACGATCATGGCCGCGGAGGTACTGCCCGACGGAGTGGACCTGTCCCAGACGCGGCGCAACATCCTGGTCCGCGGGATCGACGTGGACGACATGATCGGGCGCACCCTGACGATCGACTCCGGGTTCGGCCCGGTGGCCTTCGCGGTGCGCCGCCCGGCCAACCCCTGTGCATGGATGGACGTCACCATCGGACCCGGCACGCGCAAGGCGCTGCGCCGCCACGGCGGAGTCCGTACGAGCCCGCTGACCGACGGGCGACTGCGGGTCGGTCCGGTCACGTTCACGGTGCACTGACGGCGCGCCCGGAACGGCCGTGCCCTACGCGGTGGGGTAGTGGTCGATGTCAAGCCCAGCCACCGACGTAGCTCTCACCCGGGGCGGGTAGGAAGGGTACGGGTGTCGACGCCAGAATCGGCAGAACGGCGGCGTCGCCGCCGACCCACGACCACGTACCTTGCCCGAAAGCCGAGGCCATGACGATCGACCTGACCGCTCTCCGCGCCCACTTCCCGTCCCTCGACACCGGCCTCGCCTTCTTCGACGGCCCCGGTGGTACCCAGACTCCGCGTGTCGTCGCCGACGCCATCGCCGCGACGCTGGCGGGCCCCCTGTCCAACCGCGGTACCGTCAGCCCGTCCGAGCGCAACGCCGGACGCGCGGTGACCGACTTCCGGGCCGCGTATGCCGACCTGCTGAACGTGCCCGCGCACAGCGTCGTCCACGGGCGCAGCGCCACGCAACTCACGTACGACTTCTCCCGGCATCTGGCCAAGGGCTGGAGCGCGGGCGACGAGATCGTCGTCAGCCGCCTGGATCACGACAGCAACGTCCGGCCTTGGATCCAGGCGGCGCAGCGCGCCGGGGTGACGGTCCGCTGGATCGAGATCGACGCCGGGACCATGGATCTCGACCTCGAGTCGTACGAGCGGGCCCTGTCTCCCCGCACCCGGCTCGTCGCACTCACCGCCGCGTCGAACGTGCTGGGCACGAAGCCGCCGGTGCGCCGGATCGCCGACCGGGCGCACGAGGCCGGTGCCCTGGTGTACGTAGACGGGGTCCACTACGCCGCGCACGAGCTGGTGGATGTGCCCGCGCTCGGCGCCGACCTGTTCGTGTGCTCGCCGTACAAGTTCCTCGGGCCGCACTGCGGGGTACTCGCCGGGACGCCCGAGCTGCTCGACTCGCTGCACCCGGACAAGCTGCTGCCGTCCTCCGACGCGGTACCGGAACGCTTCGAGTTCGGCACGCTGCCCTACGAGATCCTGGCGGGCGCCACCGCTGCCGTGGACTTTCTCGCCACCCTCGACCCCGGTACCGGGGTCACCCGCCGGGAGCGGCTCGCGCACTCGCTGGCCGCCCTGCACGAGCACGAGCAGGCGCTGCGTACCAGGCTGGAGGAAGGGCTGCGCGGGCTCGATGACGCCGTCACGCTGTACTCGACGGCGGCGGACCGGACCCCGACGCTGCTGATGTCCTTCGCGGGGCGCGACGCACGTGCGGCCCAGCTACACCTGGCGGCCCGGGATGTGCTGGCCCCCGCCGGGTCGTTCTACGCGTACGAGCCGTTCACCGCGCTGAAGCTGCCGGACCCGGCCCTGCGAGCGGGCCTGGCCCCGTACAACACCGCCGAGGACGTGGACAGGCTCCTCGACGGGCTGTCGTCCTTCCTCTGACGCGTGTTCACGCTGCGCGGCGCCGGCGTTCGCGGTCGGGCCTCGCATGATCGTCGGCTGCGCGGGGCAGACACTGATCGACGACAGGAACGCTTCGGACGAGGCATGGAGCAATACCTGCCGCAGGGCTCCCGGTCCTCGTTGGGGGCCGGCTGGTCTGCCGGCTTCGAGGCTGGCCCATGCGGCGGTCTGCTTTGGGCCGGGTCAGGTGTCCTTGCGGTGGTAGGCCTCGGCTGCGATTCGCACGAACGAGCTGACCAGTGGGGAGGGACTGGTGGCCGGCCAGGCGAGGACGAGCCTGCTCGGTGGCCGGTCGGTCACCGGGATGGTGACAAGCCCGGCGGGTGTCAGCTGATCCAGTGGGGCGAGCGCCGACATGCCGTTCCACAGAACCGCCTGCAGGCACTCCTGAATGGTGCGTACCGGCGGCTCGTGCTCGCCGGGAGTCGCTGGGGTCCAGTAGGCGCTCCACACCCGGTCGGTGTCCGGAGGCAGCCGCACCCATCGTCGATCGGGCAGGTCGGCCAACCGCACCGCCTGCTGCCCGGCTAGCGGGTCGTCGTCACGGACGACGAGCCCGACCGGTTCGGCGTGCAGGACGTGGCTGCGCAGCCCGGTGTCGTCGAACGGCGACCGCGTGAGCGCGACATCGGCCAGCCCGCTTCGTAGCCCGGCACTGGGGTCTCGCAGGTCGGCTTCGTGAACGCGCACCGACACGGTCGGGTGGACTTGCCGGAAGGCCGGGACGATCCGGCCGCCCACGAGTTCGGCGGTGTCGGCCAGCGACCCGACGGTCAGTGTGGCGCGTCCGGAGATCGAGCGCACCCGTGCCACGAGCTGGTCGGCGTGCTCCAGCAGTACTCGGGCGCCGTCATAGAGGATCCGCCCGGCCTCGGTCGGCTCCACACCACCGGGAGTGCGGTCCAACAGGGTCGTGCCAAACTCGGCCTCGAGCCGGTGCATGGCGCGGCTCAGCGGCGGTTGGGTCATGCGCAGCCGTGCGGCGGCGCGCCCGAGGTGGCGTTCCTCGGCGACGGCGACGAAGTACCGCAGCCCGCGCAGCTCCATCGCCTCACGGTACCGATCGGGTATCGCGCCAACCGCGTCGGTGTTGGCCGAGCACGAGTGCCCGCCGCGAGGATCGGAACCGCAACCAGCGACGGAGGGAGTCCGACGTGAACGAGCTGGAGCTGCGTATCGGGAGCTTCCGGTACGACCACACCGAGGCGCTGTTCGACGGGTCGGTGACGGTGGAGGGCGTGCGCCGCACGACGATGTCGACCGCCCCGATCATGATCGAGGTCTTCGAGGGGATTCTGCGCGGTCAGGCCGTGGACGTGTCGGAGTTGGGGCTGACGTTCTTCCTGCGGGCGCTGGACCAGGGCGTACCGTTGGTGGCCATCCCGGCGTTTCCCGCCCGGGTTTTCCGACACTCGTCGGTGTTCGTCAACACCCGGAGCGGGATCAACGGCCCGGCCGATCTCGTCGGCAAGACGATCGGCGAGTTCGGCGTCTACGGCCAGGACTCCGGCGTCTGGATCAAGGGCATTCTCGCCGACGAGTACGGATTCCGACCCGAACGCAACCGCTGGGTGATCGGCGGGCTCGAAACGCCGCTACCGCAAGGGTTCGAGTTCACCACGCATCCGCACCCGGGCAACGTCGGGATCGGTTTCGCGCCACCGGATCGCACCCTCGCCGACATGCTCGACCGCGGCGAGATCGACGCGCTGTTCACCTCGAACGTCCCGCAGCCGTTCCTGGACGGCTCACCCAACGTCACCCGGCTGTTCCCGGACTACGAACCGGTCGAGCGCGACTACTACCGCCGGACCGGGAACTTCCCGATGAGCCACGTGGTCGTGGCCAGACGCGAACTGCTGGAGACCCACCCCGGGCTCGCGCGGGCGATCTACACCGCGTTCCACGACGCCAAGGAAGCCGGCGCCGAGCGCTACCGCAAGTTCCGCCGCCTCTACCAGTCACCGGTGATGCTGCCCTGGGCGAACGCGCTGATGGAGGAGAACGACCGGCTGTTCGGCGAGGACTGGTGGCCCTACGGCGTGTCCGCGAACTGGACCGCGCTGGACACCTTCCTGCGCTACCACCACGAGCAGGGCCTCTCGGCTCGCCGCTGGACGGTCGAGGACATCGTCGCCGGCGACCTGCTCGACACCTGAGCCCACTTCCGCCGACCACTCGCCCTTTGCGGTTCACGGGTGGGTGAGCAGGTTCAGGAAGCTGTCGAGTTGTGCGGTGAGGGTGTGGGCGGTTTCCAGGTGGGGCATGAGCGTGGCGGTGATCTGTGCCCCGAGCAAAGCGGTGATCAGGTGGCCGACTATGTCGTGGTCGGGGATCGGGGTGCGTACCTGTCCGGCGTCGCGGGCTTCGGTGAGGTGGTGTTGGAGTTGGGTGCGGAATTCGCGGATGGCGTGCTCGTGCCGCGCGGCGAGGTGGGCAGTGGTGAGGCCCTTGTGCCAGAACGGCACGAGGATGCGGGCCTCATCGCGGGTGGTGTCGTTTAGCGGCAGGATCTCGCGACAGTAGGCGCGCAGGGCCGCGAGGCCGTGCTTCCCGATGGTGGCGGCGGCCATTCGGCGGCCTGTCTGGGCGTAGACGTGGTCGAACGCGGCGGCGAGCAGGTCGTCCTTGGTTGAGAAGTACGGCTTGAGCGCGCCGTTGGCGTAGCCGGCCTCGGCGGCGATGACCGCCATGGTGGCCGAGTCCCATCCGGTACGCGCTATGGTGCGGCACGCGGCCGCGATGATCTCCACCCGGCGTTGGTCGTGGTCGACAACCCTTGGCACGGCTGCTCTCCTTGCAATGCGTCCTGTTGCTACCGCTGGCCGTCGGCGATCAGGTCGAGGACCTGCTGGTGCAGCGACGGAACGTGCTGCTCGATTTCGGGTTTCATCAGCACGCTGCGCAGGATACGACCACGTGGTACGTCGGCGACCACCTGATGTCCGCGTGTGGCCAGGGCTGCGGCGTCGACGGTGAAGGTGGCGAGGTACAGCGACTGCGCAGCGGGCAGCTGCATGCCCCGGGCCATGAGGTCGCTGCTGGCACGGTCGATCTCCGACAGCCGGTCGCGCGTGGGGTAGTAGGTGAGGATGTCCAGCTGCGGCCGCTGGTACAGGCTCAGGTGGTCGCTGGCCGCTATGCGGTGCGCCCAGGCCAGCGCGGCGCGTCGGCCGGGACGCAGTACCGCGCCCAGCCCGTCGGAAGTCGGCGGCAGCAGCCGCAGCGTCAACCACAGCGCGGCGGCTGCCGCGCCGCCGCGTGAGCACTCCAGCGATATCTCACCCAGGTGCAGCTCGTCAGAGGTGAAGTAGGTGTACGGCGAGTCGTGCAGGTAGTGCCGCGCCACACCGGGGTCTGCGAACAGCACCGCGCCGCAGCCATAGGGCTGCAGGCCGTGCTTGTGCGGGTCGATGACCACCGAGTCGCATTCGGCGATGGCAGCGAACGGGGCAGCGGCCACACCATCCGGGCTGTCGTCGGCGATCAGGCGGAAGAATCCGCCGTAGGCGGCGTCGACGTGTACCCGTGCGCCGTAGGTCCGGCACAGCGTGACGATGTCGTGGACCGCATCGACCGCGCCCAGCCCGGTGGTGCCCGCGGTGGCCACCACCGTACCCACGGTGCCTGTGCGCAGCAGGTCCGCCAGGGCCTGGAGGTCCATCGTGCCGTCCGCGACGGTGGGCACCGCGTGGCCGTCCACTCCCAACAAGTGGCACATTCGGGCGTGGGTGTAGTGGGCATCGGCGCTGTAGGCCACGACCTTGCCGGGGTGGGTCTGCCGGGCGACGAACAGTGCCTCGAGGTTGGCGATGGTGCCGCTGCTGGTCAGATGTCCCAGGTGGGCACCGAAGCCGAACATCTCCGCCAGCTGGGACACCACCTCCTTCTCCATCCGCGCCGTCGCCGGGCCGCCGTCCAGGGCATGGTTGTTCGGATTGATCAGCATCGCGGTGACGTAGCCGATCACCGCTGCCGGGTGGGGCGGCTTCAGCATCTGCCCGATGTAGCGGGGATGGAAGAACGGATAGTTCTCCCGCAAGCGAACCCGCAGCTGCTCGGTGGCCTGCTCCAACGCCGTCAGTTCGACGTCCATCGACGGGTGTGGGCTGAACTCGCCGTACTCCTGCATCCAACCGGCCATGTCCGCGACCGCGGCGCGCAGTTGCTCGCCCAACTCCGCCGCGCCGGCCGGGCCGCTGTGTAGCAGCCGAGATGCGGTATGCGATGACGTCGCCACGTGATTGCTCCCTGCCGATTCGCGCTCACGGCCGCCGTGCCATGTCTCGGTGGATCGAGCGACCGTTTTTCTATAACTGTAGAAAATAAGTCGTGATCACTGTGGTGTCAATGTTTGCCACCCGGTGCACCCGAGTCGCCCCGCGAGGGGCCGTACCCGCAGCCGGCTACCGCGGTAATCCGCCTCGCTGCGCCGGTCACCGCGGGTCGCGAGCTGCCAGCGACGAACGCGACGACGGTCCGATCACGCCGACCGCTGCTGCGGCGCCCACTTCGCGCAGCTCGCCGCGACCGCCGCGCAACCGACCGGCCGGCCGGTGGTGCTCTCGGTTCTCGCGCTCATGGTTTCTCCCTCCGAATGAGAGGGGCCATCTCCTGACTAGGAGGGACCGACGCGAAAATCGATGCACGTCCAGCGTAAGCTATCAGGCCAGTCAGTACGCCGATCGGAGGAGACTGCGTGCCGCAGTCGTGCAGTTCCGCCGCACTCGCCGGCTTCTCCCGTGCCGTCGGGCGCGTGTTCGGCGTGCATCGTCGACTGCAGATTCACCCGTCCGGATCGCGCCGTCGAGGCGGCCCGGTCGGATCGGTATTGGTGATCGGCGGCGGCATAGCGGGTATGTCGGCCGGCGTGGTGCTGGCCGAACACGGATTCCCGGTCACCGTCTGGGAGAAGGCGCCGCAGCTCGGTGGCCGCCTCAGCGCCGTCCCGTACGTCCTACAGGACGGGACCACACAGCTGGTCGATCATGGGTTCCACGGATTCTTCCGACAGTATTACAACTGGCGCGCCGTCCTGTCGCGCATCGACCTGGCCGGTGATCTGCTGCGGCCGTTGGGCAGCTATCCGGTGGTGTCTGCTCGCTGGCCCGACGAGCAGTTCGACGCGTTGCCGCCCACGCCGCCGGTCAGTATCGCCGCGCTGGTGGCCCGCTCGCCGAGCCTGCGCCTGGGCGAGCTGCGCCATGCCAACCAGGATCTGGCCCGCGAACTGCTGACCTACAGCAGCTCCGGTACCCCGCGGCGCCTGGATCAGCTGAGCGCACAGGAGTTCCTCACCGAGCTTCGGCTGCCGGATCGCTCTCGCGCCATGCTGTTCAACGTGTTCGCCCACTCGTTTTTCAACGACGCCGAGAGCATGTCGGCCGCCGATTTGGTGGAGCAGTTCCACTTCTACTTCCTGGCCAACCCCGAGGGGTTGGGCATGGACGCTCCGCACGCCGACTACCAGACCGCGATCTGGGCTCCGCTGCAGCAGTACGCGCAACGCCACCAGGTCGAGTTCGGCCTGGGGCGCCCGGTTACCCGTCTCGAGCCCACCGATGCCCTCAGGTGGCGCGTGCACTCCGGCGACGACAGCACCGAGGTCGACCGTGTCGTACTGGCCACCGATGCCCGTTCGGCCGGCGCGATTCTCGCCGCGTCCCCGCAGGTCACCGAGCGCGACCCGCGGCTGCGCGCAGCGGCCACCGATCCGTTCGTCGGCCCTCCGTACGCGGTCGCCCGGTACTGGCTGTCCGGTGACGTCGACGCCCTTCGCGCTCAGTTCACCAGCATCGGAGACGCCCGGGAGCTGGACTCGGTGACGCTGTACCACCGGTTCGAGCCACACGCTCGAGACTGGCACGAACGCACCGGTGGTGCGGTGCTGGAACTGCACGCCTATGCCTGCACCCGCGACGCCGACGCCGAGCAGGTCGCCGACAAGATGCTGGCCGAGCTCACCGAACTGTGGCCGGAGGTGGCCGCCTTGTCGGTGGTGGACCGCCGTTGTCAGAAAGGCAATGACGCCGCCGGTTTCCCCGTGGGACGCTGGTGGGAGCGGCCGGGCACCAGGACCGCACTGGCCGGTCTGGAACTGGCCGGCGACTGGGTCAGGCTGCCGGTGCCGGCGGCGCTGATGGAGCGCGCCGCGCTGACCGGGATCCGGGCCGCCAACCAGATCCTCACCTCCTACGGCCACCCGGTGGAGCCGATCTGGTCGGTGCCTACTCGTGGGCTGCTCAGCTCTCGCGTTCGGCTGCGCCGGTGATGTTGGCGGCCATGCCACCGAACACCACGTCGTGGAACGGGCTGATCAGCTTCCAGTAGGCGCGCCCGGCGAAGCCGTGGGGGCGAATGCCGACTCGATCGTCGGACTCCAGGACCAGGGTGTCGACGCCGGCGTCGTGACGTGCACTGATCATCGGCCCCGATCGTTGTCTAGACGGTGCGCTGGGCCGCGCTGGTGGCGAGCCGGTGCAGTCCGTCGCGGACCTCGTCTGCAAGGGGCTGCCCGTCGAGCAGCTCCTCGGCGTGCCGAAGGTTGGTGTCGATCTGTCGTTCGACCAGGTTTCGGGCGCCGCAGGCGTCCAGAATCCGGGTCAGTATCTCGATGTCGGCGGCGGTGAGATCGGGACGGCCGACCAGGTCAAGCATCCGCAGCTGGTCGGGCGTGGCCGTTGCCTGAGCATGGGCAAGCAGCAGTGTCGGCTTACCCTCACGCAGATCGTCACCGACCGGCTTGCCGATCCGCGCATCGTCGCCGAACACGCCCAGCAGATCGTCGCGCAGCTGGAACGCCTCGCCGACCAGGTCCGCGTAGCGCACCAGCCGCGGCGGCAGGTCATGACCGGCTGTCGCCGCTCCCAATGCCATGGGCCCGGTGACCGTGTAGTGGCCGGACTTGAGCCCGGCGACCGTACGTGCTGTGTCGATGGAACGATCGCTGCGCGCGGCGCCGTTGAGATCCAGGAACTGGCCAGCGGTCAGGGTGGTGATCAGCTGGTTCCACACCGGCCGGGTCGCGACCGGGAGCTCGGCGGCGAGCCGGCAGGCAAGCCCGAATGCGAGGTCGCCGGTGAGCATCGCGGTGGCCCCGCCGTAGCGCCTCGGGTTGCCGGCCCAGCCCTGCTGCCGGTGTATGTCGGTCAACACGCGCTGCAGTGCGGGCCGTCCGCGCCGCATCGATGAGGCGTCCATCAGGTCATCGTGGATCAGCGCGAAGGCGTGCAGCATCTCCAATGCCGCTGCTGCCCGCACGACCAGGTCGTCGGTGCCTTCGCGGGACACGGCCGCATGACCCCAGAAGCAGAAGCGGGGCCGTAGCCCCTTGCCGCCACCGGCGAATTCCTGCAACGCATCCACCGGGTCCGACCAGGGTGCGTCGTTTTCCTTCCATCGCAGATGCTCGTCGGTCAACAGCTCGGCGACGGCGGGCATCACCTGCTGGGCGACGAAGGTCTGGTCGGCGCCGGGCGACAGATCGCCATCCAGGCCTGCCGGTTCGGCGAGTTCGGTTGGGTGCGCACTCTGCGCGTGAGGCGACATCTCGGTTCACCTTGGAGTTCGGCATGTACGGACTGCTCGTCACCGCTGAGACTCCTCGGGCAACGGCTGGAAAATATCGGTGCACAAATCGACGCACACCACGATCGTACGCTACGGTGATCGCCGACGCAGGCTCCTGATGGAGGTGTTCGCCGTGCGTACGGTGATCGGAGCAACCGATCGGGTCGTGATCGTCGGGGCCGGTCTGGGCGGATTGGCCTGCGCCATCCGATTGGCCGCCGCTGGCCGTCAGGTCACCGTGCTGGAGCGCGAAGAGGTTCCCGGCGGCCGAGCTGGCCGGCTCACCGACGGCGAGTTCGGCTTCGACACCGGTCCCACGGTGCTGACGATGCCGGATCTTCTCGACGACACGCTCGCCACCGTCGGGGAGAACCGTGCCGACTGGCTGGATCTGGTCCGGCTGGACCCCAGCTACCGGGCGCACTTTCCGGACGGATCGACCCTCGACATTCGCTCGACCACGGCCGGCACGGCAGCCGAGATCGCCCGCGTGTGCGGGCCGAAGGAAGCAGACAGCTTCCTGCACTTCGCCGACTACGCCCGCGGCATGTACGAGATCGAATGGAACTCGTTCATCGACCGCAACTTCGACTCGCCGATGGATCTGCTCGGCCGCGATCTTGCCCGGCTGGTCGCCGCAGGCGGGTTTCGCCGGCTGGGACCGAAGATCGCCAGCTTCTTCCACGACCCGCGCACCCGCCGGATCTTCTCGTTCCAGTCCTTGTACGCCGGGGTCGCGCCGGATCGGGCACTGGCCCTGTACAGCGTGATCAGCTACCTGGACACGGTGGCCGGCGTCTGGTTCCCCCGTGGCGGCATCCACGCCGTACCCGTCGCGCTTGCCCGGGTGGCGGCCAAACACGGCGTCGACATCCGCTACGGCCGCACGGTCACCGAGGTGGAGCTCGACGGGTCGCGGGCGCGATCTGTGCACACTGCCGACGGCGAGCGCATCGCCGCCGACGTCGTGGTCCTCAACCCCGACCTTCCGGTCGTCTACCGGGATCTGCTGCACCGGCCGCTGCGTCGAGCGTTGCGCTACTCGCCGTCGTGCGTGGTGCTGCACGTGGGCGCGACCGCCGGCTACGGCCGGATCGCGCACCACAACATCCACTTCGGTACGGCCTGGCGGCGCACCTTCCGGCAGATCATCGATGCCGGCCGGCTGATGAGCGACCCGTCCATCCTGGTGTGCAACCCGACCGCGACCGATTCGAGCCTCGCTCCATCGGGCGCGCACACCTACTATGTGCTCGCCCCGGTACCGAACCTGACCGCCGGCATCGACTGGGCGAGCATCGGCGAGCACTACGCCGACGAGCTGCTGCGGACCCTGGAGCAGCGTGGCTACCGCGGGCTGAACTCGGCGATCACGGTACGGCACCTGGTCACGCCGGCCGACTGGGCGCGGGCCGGGATGGCCGCGGGCACCCCGTTCGCTGCCGCGCACCTGTTCAGCCAGACCGGCCCGCTGCGGCCGGGCAACCTCGCCCCCGGACTGGACAACGTCGTGTTCGTGGGATCCGGCACCCAGCCCGGCGTCGGCGTGCCGATGGTACTGCTCAGCGCACGGCTGGCCGCCGAACGCATCACCGGAGACCAACGCTGATCGGGCCGGCCGCGCCACGGGGCCGTGGCAGCCGCACAGGATCGACCTCGATGAGCAGCTGGCTGCCGGGCCGCAAGGTCAGCCCGGGGCGCGGCGTCGGATCGCCGGCGCCTTGTCGAAACACCGGGGTACACAGCGGTGCCAACGCACTGCGCAGCATCAGCCGGGCCAGGTGTGCGCCCAGGCACGTGCGTGGCCCTGCCGCGAACGGCAGGTACGACCAGCTCGGGCGGCCGTCGGTGAAGCGGGCCGGGCGAAACGTGGTCGGGTCGGGCCACAGCGACGGGTCACGATGGGTCAGGTACGGGGAGTACAGCACCATGGTGCTGGCCGGGACGGCCACCCCGGCGCAGTCGGTGTCGTGGGCGGCGATGCGGCTGCCGATCCAGCCCGCGGGATACAGCCGCAGCACCTCGTCGATCAGCGGATCCACCTCGCCGGCCGATCGACGCTCCGCCTCGCCGGTCAGGTGCCATGCCGCCCAGGCCAACGTGTGCGCGGTGGTGTCGTACCCGGCCGCCAACGCGGTACGAAGCTGCTCGACCGCGTCGTTGGCGCCGGCCAGATGCTCGGCGACGCAGCCGGGCGGTGGCTCGGCGAGTACCGCTGCGATCGCCGCGTCGATGCGGGCGAAGAGACGCGGCCGGGGCAGCATCGGCGCCGGCAGCCGACGATCCAACGGGGCGAGGAACCGCGCCAGCAGCCGGTCGGACAGCGCGGAGCCGAACAGCGCCGCGTTGAGCATGTGGCGCACCATCGTCGACGCCCACGAAGCAGCCTGGACGGTCTCGCGCGGCCGGTGCTGTACCGCCAACTCCGCCAGTTGGTCGGACAGTGTCGCCACGGACCGCGCGCTGAAGCGACGGTTGAGTTGGCGACGGCGCGGCTGGTGGTCCGGCACGTCGGTGTGCACGATCCCGGCGGCCAGGTACGGTGTCATCCCGCTGAGGCTGCCGACGCTGCGGAACGTGTCCAGGTCGCCGAGCACGGCCCGATTCCACTCCGGCTGGTAGCCGACCAGCACTCGGCGCCACAGCTGCAGCTGGAACACCGGGCCGGTGGCGGCGCCGGCCGACAGCAGCCGCAACGGGTGCGCCGTCCAGTCCCACAGATGGCCCAGCAGCGGCACGGCGGGCGGCATGGGGAGAGTCGTGGCAGGAGGCACGGCAGGGGGCATGTCGGCACTCACGGGTAGTCGCGTCCCTTCCACCGCACCCGCCGCCGCATCGCGGCGAGTACCGCGGGTACCACCGCGGGCGCGACGATGGGCACCAGCGCGACCTCGGCGTACTGGCGGCGGCCGGTCTTGGCGTTGACCAGCGCACGCTCGACCAGGCCGGCGAGTGCCGCGGCCCGCCACGCCGGGCCGGATGACCAGCGCAGCCACGGTAGCGTGTAGGCCACCGCGTGCCCGGCCAGGTTCGCCACCAGCAGTGCGCGGCTGCCGAAGTGTGCGCCGCGCAGGCTCTTGGCGAAGCCGGCGACCGCCTCGCCATAGCCCCGGTACAGCCGCGCCTGCACCACGTCGCCGCCCAACGCAAGCCCCAACCGCAGCCCGAGGCGTCGGACCCGCCGTGCCAGCGCGAGATCTTCGACCAGTTCGCCGGCCACCGAGGCGTGCCCGCCGATCCGGTCGTAGCCGGCCCGGTCGAAGGCCATCAGCTGGCCGTTCGCGCAGGCCGCCGCCGAGACCGGCAGCCGCAGCAGCGGATAGGGCAGAAACGACAGCAGTACCTCGTCGATCAATGGCACGGTCAGCCGCTCGCCGAGGCTTTCGGTGCGTTGGCGCGGAAACACCGACAGCACCGATGTCCGTTGTCGATGCATTTCGCCGACGACAGCGGCGACCGCGCCCGGCGCGAGGTGGACGTCCGCGTCGCAGAACACCAGCCGGTCGCCGCGTGCCGCGTCGGCGAGCTGCTGGCACGCCCAGTTCTTCCCGACCCAACCGGCCGGCGCCGGGCGGCCGGCGACCAGCCGCAGCCGCGGGTCGCCGGAAGCGGTGGTGGTAACGACATCGCTCGTGTTGTCACGGGATCCGTCGTCGAGCACCAGGATTTCCTCGACCGGCTGGGCCAGCAGGCCGGGCAGCGTCTCGGGCAGCCGCGCCGCCTCGTCGCGTGCGGGGACCAGCAGCGAGACGCCCGCGGTCCCGGCGCGTCGGGCCGGGGACAGCACCGGGAAGGCCACCGTGTTGACGGCCAGCCCGGTGAGCTTGACGATGTGGAAGGCCAGCGCCCCGCCGGCCAACGGGCTCACCACGGCAGCCTCCGCCGTGCCGCGTCGACCCGGTGGTCCCAGCTGCGCCGGCCTGCAAGGGCGCACCGGAACCCCGGCAGCGCCGTACGCGGGTCGTGCTCGGCGAGCGCGGCATCCAGGCTCGACAACTCGAGGCGC
Source organism: Actinocatenispora sera (assembly GCF_018324685.1). Classification (NCBI taxonomy): domain Bacteria; kingdom Bacillati; phylum Actinomycetota; class Actinomycetes; order Micromonosporales; family Micromonosporaceae; genus Actinocatenispora; species Actinocatenispora sera. Next base: position 2,880,745 of record NZ_AP023354.1, read on the forward strand.
AGGGCCGTCGACAGCGCCCCGGTCACGGCGTGCACGTCACCATCGAGCGCCACCTCGGACAGGCTCACGTAGGCAGCCGGCCACTGTTCGCCCCGCAGTGCGATCCGTGTCGCGGCCACCAGCAACCGCGCCGGCGCATGCAGCGCGTACCAACCGGCGCCGCGGGCCAACGGCGCGGGCGGCCCGGGAGCCACCAACCGGCCCTCGGGGTAGATCACCAGAACCCGCCCGGCGCGCAGGGCAGCCGTACCGCGTGGCAGCTCGTCGGTGCCGAACCCGCCGACGTGGCGCGCGAACCGGTAGCGGGTGAGGCTCGCCTGATCCATCAACACCACCATCTGCCGGCCGGCCCGGCGCAACAGGCCGGCCGCGACGAACGGATCCCACCAGCTGTGGTGATTGGCAGCCCACACCACCGGACCGGGCGGCAGCGTCCCGCGCACCCACACCGCGCCGAGCCCTCGGCGCAGGACCCGATCCATGGTGGCGCGCAGTACGGCATCGATCATCGGTGCGCCCCCGCGGTGGTGACCTCGCGCTTCGTGTCGGCCGTATCGGTGGGGGAGCGCCGGCGCAGCCGGACCCAGATCGACAGGGTGCACACGACCAGCGCGAACCCGAACCCGAAGTCCTCGATCGGGATGTCCCACGGGAACCGGATCCCGCAGGTGGCGCCGGGCCGGTACGACACGATCGGGTCCGACAGCCGGGTCAGGGCGCCGTCGACCGGGATCTGGAAGGCCATCGTGATCGCCACCGTCAGCCAGAACCGGCCCTGACCCAACAGCCCGGTCCGCAGCAGCACACTCAGGCCCAGCGCAACCAGCGGCGCCACGATCGCGCCGATGGTGTACTCACCGATCACGACGGCCGCGCCTCCTTCCGAGCACCTCGAAGGTCAGCAGCGCGCACACCGGTACGACCAGGAAGAACAGCCATTCCTCCACCGGCATGCCCAGCAGCCGCACCCCGAGGGTCTGCCGGATGCTGTACCACCAGTCTCCGCGGTGGTAGCCGAACAGGTCCCACGCGCCGAACGCGACGACGACCGGCGCCAGGGTGGCCAACAGCAGCCGCGGCCGCCGGTAGACCCGCGCTCCGAGTACGAACTCCAACGGCAGCGTCGCCGCCACACACAGTGCCAGCACCGCCAGGTACTGCCAGCCAGCCATCATGTCGCCACCCGGGTTCGCCGTCGTGGTGCGCCGTTCGTGGTCATCGGTGCACACCGCCCTGTCCGCCGTCGACGAGTTGGTCGAAGAAGTGCCGAGCCCCGACGCCCCAGTGCAGACCGAGCTGCTTGGGCAGGAACGACGCGACCACAAGCCGGACCCGGTTGGGCAGGAACCCCCTCGGCTGCGAGCTGACGCATCCCGGCGTCAACGCCGCGGGCGGGACCACCGTCACGTCGACGAACTCCACACTGATGCGCTGCTGGCTGGTCGCGGCCCGGATGCGATCGGCGCGGCGCCACGCGTACCGGCTGACGTCTCGGGCCGGCACGATCGTGCCGGCGTGCACCTGCTCGGCCAGGCGCATCAACTCGGTCACCGGATCGCCATGACGCAGGAGTAGATCACCGCCCACGTCGCGCAGGCTCTGCCGCGGGTCGGCCGGGCTCTCGTGCAGGACGCGTCGGCGGTTGGCGGTCGCGAACCCCAACCCCTCGTGCACCACGAACAGCAGGACGACCCGGCGCGCCAGCCGGCACGCCCGCTCCAGCGCCGGGTTGTCGTGCACCCGCAGATCCCGGGTGAACGACACGATCGCCGTCGAGTGGTCGCTCATGCCGAGTGCACCAGTTGCTGCATCACCGCCGCCAGCCGGCGCCGGCGCGGGACCACGGCGCGCCGAGACAACACGTCGTAGCCGTTTCGTTCGATCTCGACCATGATCGCGCCGTAGACCGTCGAGGCCAGTCGGATGCAGCGCCGCGACACCGGCGGCAGCATCTCGATGCCCGGTTCGGCGGCCCGGTAGTGTTGCCGGGCGCGGTCGATCTCGAACGCGACCAGCTCGCGCACCGCGGCGTTGGCCGAGGCGGCGGCCAGGTCTGTGCGCGAGACCCCGAACTGGTCCAGGTCCTCCTGCGGCAGGTACACCCGGTCGCGCTGCAGGTCTTCGGCGACATCACGAATGAAGTTGGTCAGTTGGAAACCCATTCCCAGCTGACGCGCCGGCTCGCGCGCTGCCGCCAGCCGCTCGGCCGCCGGTCGACTGGGCCGGTCGTCGGCCAGCAGGATCGGCAGCATCATCGTGCCGATGGCCGCCGCCGAGCCCTCCATGTAGGTAAGCAGAGCCGGGTAGTCGCGGTACTGCCGCTCGGTGAGGTCCATCCGCATGCTGGTCAGAAACGCATCGAAGTCGACCCGCGGGAGATCGAACACCGCGATGGTGTGTAGCACGGCCGGCAGGATCGGATCCGCCCCGACCTCCTCGCCCTCCAGACCGGCCCGAAACCGCGCCGACCAGGCGTCCAGGCGCCTGGCGCGATGCCGTGCCTCGCCGTCGCCGCCCGTGTCGAGCTGATCGACGATGTCGTCGGTATAGCGGGTGAAGCCGTACAACGCATGCACGTGCCGCCGCTTCCAGGCCGGCAGCAGCCGTGTCGCCAGGTAGTAGCTGCGGCCGTATCGCCGGTGCAACGCGCGGCAGTTCTCGTACGAGGCCAACAAAGACACGACAAACCACCCCGAGACGTCGATATATCGACGCGTAAAACGATGCAGCTAACATCCTAGGTTACGGTGTTGTCGTTCGGGCGACCATTCGGGGAGGCAAGCGGTGTCCGCAAGCGCCGATGCGACCGGCCGGCCACTTCGACCCCACCCAGCGCTTGGACGCCCGGCAATGGACGACGACCAGCGGAGCCTTAGCGCCGGCGAGGTCGCTCGCGAGCTCGGCGTCGCCGTCACCACGATCCGGACCTGGGACCGCCGGTACGGGCTGGGCCCGGCACAGCGCGAAGCCGGCAAGCATCGCCGCTACGACACCACCGACCTCGCGCGCCTGCGGCTGATGCGACAGCTCACCGTTGACGGTGTGGCACCCGCCGAAGCGGCTCGCCTTGCTCGCCGCCTTCCGACGTCGCTGGCCGCCACGCAAGCCGTGGCCCAACAACTCGCCGGGAAGGAGGCCGGGGCAGCCGTGCGTGGACTGTGCCGCGCCGCGCTGGCCCTCGACGTGGTCCAGACGGACAGGCTACTGTCGGATGCAGTTGGTCGCTGCGGCGTCGTGGTCACATGGACGACGATCATTGCCCCGGCCCTGATCGAGCTCGGACGGCGACACGCCCAAGCCGGCCGCTACATCGAGGCCGAACACCTGCTGTCCAACACCGTCTCGCGAGCCCTCGCCCGCGTCCCCCGAAACGACGCGCTGCCCGCCGTGCTGCTTGCCTGCGGCCCGCAGGAACAACACACCCTGGCCCTGGAGGCAACCGCCGCGGCGCTGGCCGAGACTGGGCGCGGCAGCCGCATGCTGGGCGCCCGCGTCCCCGCCCAGTCCCTGTCAACCGCCATCAGCAAGACCGGCCCGCACGCGGTCGTGCTCTGGTCCCACCAGCTGCAGCGCGACGACCTGCTACAGCTGGCGGCCGCGATGACCGCCCGGCCGCGCCCGCTGATCATCGCCACCTGCGGACCCGGCTGGCAGACCCGACCACCCCAGGACGGCGTGATCGCCCCGGCCAGCTTCGTCGAACTGTTGCACGTGTTGCAACTGGTTGCCTGACGGCCAGGAGCGCGGCGTGGCGTCGCCTCTCCGACCACGACGGCGGACGGACGCAACACCGGGTTTCGGGTAGGGGAGAAGATGTCGCACGACTGATCGACCGTACGTCCTGATCGCCGGCACCTCAGCGGGCATCGGCTAGCCACGGCGCAGTCTGGCCGGCGCGCCGTCACGACCATGCCCGGCGGTCTTCGCCGCCGAGGACATCGGCGTCACCCGATCGGGGCCGGGACAACCAAGGGCTTCACCCGCCGGTACCGAGGTGGCGGAGTCGCTCTGCGGCGTCGATGGACTGGCGCTTGCCGGCACGGTAGGCATCCGCCCAGACGGCCCTGTCGTACGGGTCGGTACCGAAGGCGGTGATGGCTGCGGCATCGGGGCGCAGCGTGACGACGGTGGTAGCGCGGGTCGCGGTGAGTTCCTGCCGAAGCTGTTCGGGCGGGAACAGGTGGGCGAGGGGTTCGACCACGACCAGAGTGTCGGCGTCGGTGGCGAGGTCGGCGTTGGTCGCCGATCGCAGTCCGCCGTCCAGGTAGTAACGGCCGCCGATCGGGATCGGCGGCGAGACGCCGGGGAATGCGGTGCTGGCGGCGACCGCCTGAGGTAGTGGTATGTCGCTGTCACGGTCCCAGACCACCGGTTCTCCCGTGTCGGCGTCGACGGCGGTGACGCGCAGCCGTTCCGGAAAGCGGGTGGTACCGAGCAGGCCGCGCATCGAATCGATCCGGGCGTATGGGCCCGCGACGTCCGTCGTGCGGGCGAGTTGACCGACCCGACGACGAGCCACCGCCGCGTCCTGGCCAGGTTCGGAGAGCACGGCGAACACCTCGGCCAGCACCGCGGGGTCCGGTACGTGCGGGTGACCGGTTGTCGGTGGCAGGGCGGCGAGGCGCTCGGGCCGCTCACCGGTCGCCAGGAGGGCGCCGATGATCGCACCGGCGGACGTACCGACGAAAACGTCCGAGTCGGCGAGATCGATGCCGCTGTCAGGTAGGCCGGCGGCGAGGCCCGCCATCCAGGCGGTGCCGACAACGCCGCCGGCTCCGAGCACGAGTGCCCGACGGGTGGTGCCCTGCGGATACATGTGTGATCCCTTCACGTGGCCGGGTACGGGGTGCGGCGGCGGGCATGGTGGAGGGCGTCAGCCCACCACAGCAACTGGTGGGTCATCCGGCGGAGGGCATCGTCCGCGGCCGCGTCGGGGTATGCGGTGCTCGTGTCGGCGGCCGGGCCCCACGGGTTGTGCAGGCTGACGGTCTCGCGGATGGTGACGGCGTGCAGTTCGGCGAAGACGAGCCGGAGCGCCTCGACCGCTCGCAGGCCGCCGGCCAGCCCGCCGTAGCTGACGAATGCCACAGGCTTTGCGAACCACTGGGCGCGCAGCGTGTCGATCGCGGCCTTCAGCGGCCCAGGGTAGCTGTGGTTGTACTCGGGCGTGACCACCACGATCGCCTCCGCCGCGTCGATGCGCGCAGCGAACGCAGTGACGTCGGGATGTTCGATCATCGTCGCCGGCACGCTCACGCCGGCCAGATCGATCATGTCGGCGTCCACGCCCCACGCGGCAAGTCGCTTGGCGACCCAGGCCCCCACGTACGTACCGAATCGTCCTTCGCGGACGCTGCCGACGATGACTGCGACGCGCAGGTCGGCGGTGGTGTTCATGCTGGGTAACCCCTTCGGGAGGAGGTGGATTCGGTGCGGCGGAGCCAGATGGCCGCTGCGGCGGCAAACAGACAGATGCCGACGAGCACGAGGAACGCGGCATGGAATCGCGCGGCGGCCAGGACGAGCACCACAGCCGAGCCCCCGGCGGCGCCGCCCAGGCGCATGGTGATGTTGGCGAGGGCGGCCGCGTCTCCCAGCTCCTGTGCGGACACCGACGCGTACATCGCCGTCATCGCTGGCATCATCGCCAGCCCGAGCCCGACACCGCGCACGACGAGCATGGCCTGCACGGCGACCATCGGCGTTCCGGCGCCCATCCACGGCAGTGGCGCGGTGCAGGCCAGCACGATCAGTGCGCCGACCGAGGCGACGGCGCCGCCACCGTAACGATCGGTGAGCCGGCCGGCAACGAGCATGATCAGTGTCGTACCCGCGCCCATCGGCGCCAGTAGCAGCCCGGTCGAGAGCGCGCCCCGACCAAGCTGGAGCTGCAACCACAGCGGTACCAGCAGAACCGCGGCGAACATGCTGGCGCCGCCACTGAGCACGGTTGCCAGGCCCGCCGCCGTCACCGGCCGGACGACAAGGCGTATCCGCAGGACCGGATGCGGAAGGCGGGCCGAGCGTCGGATGAACAGTGCGGTGGCGCCGGCCCCGATCGCCGCAAGAACGGCCGGCGTTGCCCGACCGCCCGGCGCGGCGAGAGCGGTGAGAGCATACAGCAGCAGCGGCAGCCCCACCGACACCAACACCGCGCCCTGCCAGTCCATCGGTGGTGGCGTGCCGTGGGCACCGCGCGGCACCAAACGCAGGCCGAGCCCGACCGCGGCGAGACCGATCGGTACGTTGAGCCAGAACAGGGCCGGCCATGATGTCCAGGCCAGCAACAGGCCACCGACGCTTGGCCCGACGATCGGCGCGAGCCCCACGACCAGACCCAGTGTGCCCATCATCCGGCCAAGCCGCGCCGGGCCAACTACTTCGCCGATGAGCGTCTGCCCCGCGACGACGAGGATGCCGGCGGTCACGCCTTGCAGCGCCCGTACCGCAATCAGGGCAGGGGCGGTCGGGGCCAGTGCGCACAGCGTCGACGTGACGACGAAGCCGCTGAGCGCCCACAGCCACAGCCGCCCGGCGCCAAGTCGCTGTGCCAGCCATGGCGTGAACGGCAGCCCCGCCGACAACCCGAGAAGGTACGCGGTGGCCACCCATTGGATCTCGGCCAGCCCGACGCCGAGGCTGTCCTGCATGTGCTGCAGGCCGACCGCGACGATCGAACCGTCCATGTTGGCCAGGAACCCACCCAGCGCCATGACCGACGCCGCAGCCCACGTTGCCCGGGTGATGGGGGTCGGCACTGCGGTCGCTTCGCGTAGCTCGCTCACGCCCGGTACGGTAGGAGTTAAACAAATGTTGAAGTCAAGGGAGTGCGTCGATGACCACGGCCACCCTCGCTCGCAACGGCGGACAGGCGACCCTGACCGTCAGCGAGCTCGCACACCGCACCGGCGTCGCGCCGTCGGCCATCCGGTTCTACGAGAAGCACCGGCTGGTCGTCAGCGAACGCACGGCCGGCAACCAACGCCGCTTCTACGAGGCCGAGGAGTGCATCGTCAAGATCATCCGAGTGGCGCAGCGGGTCGGGCTGTCCATTGCGGAGATCCGCGAGCTCATGGCAGACCTGCCCGAGCGCCGCCGGATCACCATCGACGACTGGTGCGTGCTGCGCCGCGCCCTCGAAAGCGAGGTACGAGCGCGACTTCAGGCCCTGCACGCAGCGCTTGACGACCTTACCTCCGACCAGAGGCTCTGCGAGATCCCACCAGCCACAACCCACAGGGGTCAACACTGACCGACACGGGATTCGCGCCGCCGGCACCCGCCGGCCATCGCCATGGCAGTGGCGGAGGCGGTGATCGGCTGCCGCAAGTCGGGACGCGCCCCGATGAGCCGGCACACCGAGACTGCGGCGTTCGACTATCGCAGTGATCCGACTGTGCGGGTGCCATTGGATGCGCACACCGACGGGTGAGCCCGCGGACCCCGGTCACGGACGGAAGCAGGATCCTGCAGCGCGGCAACTCGTACCGCAACGGGCCCGATGAGTCGACGCCGCGTCTACCGGCGCCGACCGTGCGGGCCGGGCTCGCGCGGGGCTTCATGCTGGCCCGTCTATCACGCGATCCAGGTGAATGCGTCGCGCTTTGATCTGCTCGCCTGACGAACGCGACACGAGACCCGACTGGGCGGCCCCAGACCCGACCCGGCGACCACTACTGCGTTGCCCGGGGTGTGGTGAGAAAGTCCAGGACCAGTGGGCTGGCATGGGAACGGCACTCCTCGAAGTAGGCATGCCGGGCCCGATCGATCAGGTGAGCCCGGCGTCCGGAATGCGGTCGGCGAGCAGTGCCGCATTGGCGACCGGGCAGAGCAGGTCCGCGGTGCCGTGCAGGATCGCGGTCGGCGCGGTGATGTCCGGCAGGAGGTCCCATGCGTCGTGGAGGTGGCTGGCCATCAGATGACGGTGGCGAGCGTAGGTGGGCATGTCGGGGTCGCCGAGAGTGTCATACGGTCCCGGATGAGCCGCGCGCCACTCAGGGGTGTACATCAACTCCATCAGAGTTTGTCGAGCGGCGCGGGCGTCGGCCTGTGCCAGGGCTTTGCGGACATCGATGCCGCGTTCGACGCCGTGTGAGCCGCCGGGCGACGTGCAACCGAGTACCAACGCGGCCACCCGGTGCGGGTGCCGAGCCGCGAGCTGCTGCGCGACGCGGCCTCCCATGGAGGTTCCGTACACGTCGGCCCGATCGATGCTGAGAGCGTCGAGGACCGCGATCACGTCCCGGGCGAAGAGTTCGGTGCTGTAGGCCTCATCGGGTTTGTCACTCGCGCCGGTGCCGCGGTAGTCCATCGTGACGGTACTGCGGGCGGTGTGAAAGTCGGCTCGAACGCTGTCCCACCAATGGTGGTTGTTCGCCTGTCCCGACAACAGGACCAGCGGCGCGCCCCTGCCCTGGACCTGGTAGGCGATGCGGACTCCGTCCGGCGTCGTCGCGTGCATCGTCGACTCTTTCACTCGCTCAGTGTCCCCCTTGGACAGGCATCGTGCGCGTGCGGTCAAGGGCAGCCGCGTTCGCGACGAAGCCAACACGTCTCCGCCATCACGCGAGCAGCCGACCTCCCATCAACATCCGGCCCCCTTCTGCGAGAGGCCGCGCAGAACCTGTGGCTGCATGGTCCGGACTGGGACGCACGGGGCGCTCTCGTCGTTGTCTCATGGCAGGAGAAGCGTCTTTCCGGTGATGGTGCGGGACCCGATCGCCGCGTGGGCTTGGGCGGCGTCCTGGAGAGGGAAGGTCCTCCCGATGGTTGGACGAATGGTTCCCTGAGCGGCGAGGTCGAGGGCACGTTCGGTGAACGAGAACAGTTCATCGGGTGTGGTGCCGATCGCGGCGAGGGGGATCACCGTGATGTTCTTGGCGGCGGCTGTGGTCGGGTCGATCGTGCCCCAGCTCCCGCCCGCGGCGCCGTGCTGGACGTAGCGCCCGCCGGGGCGGATGAGCGTGAGCAGTGCAGGGGTGGTCTGGGCGCCGACACCGTCGAAGACGACACTCATCCCGTCCGGTACCGCGGAACGCAGGCGAGTGGTCCAGTCGTGATCGCGGTAGTTCACGGTGATGTCGGCGCCGAGGGTGCGGGCGTGGTCGAGCTTGTCGCTGCTCCCGGCGAGGGCTGAAACGATCGCACCGGACGCCTTCGCGAGCTGGACGAGGATGCTGCCCACGCCGCCCGCTGCGGCGGTGATGACGACGGTCTGGCCGGGTCTGATGCCGGCGGCGTGGTGCAGACCGACGGCGGTGCGGCCGTCAGCGAGCAGAGCGGTCGCGTCGGGGAGGCCGAGCGGTTCGGGGACGCGGTGCAGGTCGGCGGTGCGGGCCAGCGCGAGGCTGGCGTAGCCGCCGGTGCCTCCGGTGGCGGTGACGACGCGCGCGCCGATCCACGCCGGGTCCACGCCCGGCCCCACGAGATCGATGGAGCCGCCGACACCGTTTCCGGGGACGACTGGGAACGTCGCGGGCGGGGCGACGGGGCTACCGGCGCGGATCAGCGTGTCGATGAAGGTGGTCGCGACGACCTCGACGGCGACCCGTACTTGTCCGGGGCCGGGCTCGGGGTCGGGCAGTACGATCGGGTGCAGTACGTCGGGAGCGCCGGGATGGTCGGCGATCACGGCTCTCATGTCGTGGTCCTCGTTTCTGGATGTCGGTCGTCTGTTGCGGGTGGTCCGGCGGGCAGGAACGGCATGATGACGAGGGCGACGCCGAGAAAGCCCAGCGTCCAGGCGAAGGTGCGCTCGAACGCTGCATCGATCCCGCTGCTGCTTCCAAGGCCGTCGAGGGTGGCGAGGTACCGGTTGAGGATGAGTGCGACGACGACGGTGCCGAACGAGGCGCCCACGCGCTGGACGACAGTGAGCAGGCTGGTGGCCCGCGGGATCGAGGCGGGTTCGACATCGCGGTAGCTGGTCGCGGAGACGGCTACACCGATGCCTCCGAGCCCGGCCCCGAGAGCGACGAGTGCTGCCGACAACACGGTCAGCGATGCGCCGTCGGCGAAGACGAACGTCCCGAGCCCGCTTCCTGCCAGCACGGTGCCGGTGAGCGCAACGATCCGTGGGCCGGCCAGGTCGGCGTAGCGCCCGGCAACCCACAGTCCGGCCATGAGCCCGAGGCCCTGCGGTGCCAGCAGCCAGCCGACCTCGGCCACCGGAAGGCCGCGGGCCTGCTGGTAGAACAGCGGCATGAGCAACATCGGCCCGTACAGGCACGCTCCGGAGAGGAACATCATCATGGTCGCGACCGAGAACGACGGATAGCGGAACAGTCGCAGATCGAGAAGCGCCCGGTCGCCACGGCGTACGGCATGCAGCACGAATCCGACCTGCAGCACGGCACCGCCGGCCAGCAGCACGATCGGAACGGCCAACAGGTCACCGATGAGGGACAGGCCGGCCAGGATCGCCACCGTCGCGGGGACCATCAGTAGCGCGCCGATCCCGTCCAGTGCGCCGGGCCGCTGCACAGGCGCCGGGTGCAGGTGGCGAAAGGCCAGTGCGAGGGCGAGCAGGCACAGTGGCGCGTTCACCAGGAAGATCCACCGCCAACCGAGCGAGCCCAGGATGATCCCACCCAACACGGGACCGAGGATCGGGGCGAGCTGGCCGGGAATGCCGATCAGCCCCATGACTCTGCCCATCCGGCGGGGACCAGCGGCACGGGCGAGCATCGCCTGCACCAGCGGCAGGATGAGCCCGCCGCCGAGACCCTGCACGACTCGGAAGGCGATCAGGCTCTCGATCGACCACGCCAGTCCGCACAGCATCGAGCCGGCCAGAAACAGCAACAGCGTCGCCAGCCATACCCGTCGGGCGCCCCATCGGTCGGTCAGCCAGCCCATCATCGGGATCGCCGCGGCCATCGCGAGCAGATACGCGGTCGTGGCCCACTGAGCTGCCCGCACCGTCGTGTCGAACGCCTTGGTCAGATCGGCGATCGCGACGGCAACGATCGTCGTGTCCAGCAGCGCGACCGACGCGCCGACCAGCAGCACCCCCATCAGACGCAGGAGGGCACGGTCGATCCGGCCCACGTTCGAACTGATTGCTGGCATGCCAACATTATACCAATCTTGCTGGCATGCCAACAGTCGCTATCCTGTCACCATGGCAAGCCCGACAGACGACCCCGCAGCGGATGGAGCGCCGCTCCGGCACGTCGGTACCAGCATCGAGGGCGCCCCGGTCGGGTCGCTGCTGTTGCAGGTCGTCCGTGCCCACGCACGAGTGGGCACCGAACTACTGAACGAAGCGGGCGTGGCGTCTCCGCACGAGATCGTGCTGCTCTACCTCGACGCACACGGCCCGGTCCCGCAGACCGAACTGGTCCACTACATGGGCCGCGACCGCTCCACCGTCACCGCGACCCTTCAAGCGATGGAACGCGCCGGCCTCGTCACCCGCACCCCGTCGACAACGGACAAGCGCGCCATGATCGTCCGACTTGCCAAGAAGGGACGCGACGCCGTTCCTCGCGCCCAGGCCGCATGGCACGAACTGGAACGACGCACCACTCGTACTCTCACTCCGTCGCAGCAAGCGGACCTGATGACGGCGCTCGCCGCGATACGCGACGCACTCAACGAGGCGCCTGCCAACTAGGGTCTGTTTCGGGGTCCCGCGTGCCGGCTGCGGCGGCCCCGTTTGCCCGCTCGCGGCGTTGTCGCACAGCCCGTGTGCAAGCCCGGCACACGAACTGCCCTCCGCCTTGCGAGCAGACAAACGGAACTCGCCTCGCTCGGCCGGGGACTCCGAAACAGACCCTAGGTCGGTGCGATCGGAGCGTGGAGCGGCGGTAGTCCCGTTGCCGAGCGGCGTCCCGAACAGCGCCTTGGCCGTAGGCGCGCCTTCGCCGTGGCTCGCTTGCTGGGTGCCACCGTGGCGGTACTGGCCCGCCGCAGGCGACGGCACCGATCGGCCCGACACCTCGCGAGCAGGTGAGCAGTTGCTGCTGTCCCGGGAGCCCGGAACAGCAGCAACGCGGACGATCAGAAGTCGTCGTCGAAGCTCACCGACCCGGCAACTGCCACCTGGTAGGCCGAGACCCGCCGCTCGAAGAAGTTCGACAGCTCCTGAACGTCCTGCAGTTCCATGAACGCGAACGGGTTGCGGCTGCCGTACATCGGCTCGATGCCGAGCATGGCCAGCCGCCGGTCGGCGACGTGCTGGAGGTACTCGCGCATGTGCGTCAGCGACATCCCGGACACGCCTTGTTCCAGCAGGTCGGCCGCGAACTGGACCTCGCACTCCACGGCCTCGGCGAGCATGTCCTTGACCTGCTGCTGCATCTGGGCGTCGAACAGGTCGGGCTCCTCGGCCCGGACGGTGTCGACCACGTCGAAGGCGAACGCCATGTGCATCGACTCGTCGCGGAACACCCAGTTGGTGCCCGAAGCGAGGCCGTGCAGAAGGCCGCGGGAGCGCAGGAAGTACACGTAGGCGAAGGCGCCGTAGAAGAACAGGCCCTCGATGCAGGCGGCGAAGCAGATCACGTTGAGCAGGAACGCGCGCCGGTCCTCGCGGGTCCTGAGTTCCCGCAGCTGGAAGATGGAGTCGATCCACCGGAAACAGAACTCCGCCTTGCGGGCGATCGACGGGATGTTCTCCACCGCCGCGAACGCCTCGAACCGTTCCTTCTCGTCCGGTACGTAGGTGTCCAGCAGGTTCAGATAGAACTGAACGTGCACGGCCTCCTCGTACAGCTGCCGCGACAGGTAGAGCCGACCCTCCGGCGAGTTGACGTGCTGGTAGAGGTTGAGCACCAGGTTGTTGGCCACGATCGTGTCGCCGGTGGCGAAGAAGGCGACCAGCCGCGACACCAGATGCTGCTCGGCGGGAGAAAGTTTGGCCAGGTCGGCGAGGTCGGAGTGCAGGTCGACCTCCTCGACCGTCCAGGTGTTCTTGATCGCGTCCTTGAACCGGTCGAAGAAGCGCGGGTAGCGCATCGGCCGCAGGGTCAGGTCCATGCCAGGGTCGAGCAGCAGGTGCCGTTCCCCGGTGCTGGCACGGGTGCTGGTGGTCTCGGGGTTCGTCGTCATTGGCACGCCTCGCAGCTCTCGGGGTTTTCCAGGGAACAGGCCAGCGCCTCGGCGTCGCTGACCGGGCCGGCACCGCTTGTCGCGGGCGCGACCGCGACGGTCGCCTGCTGGATGCGCGTCGCCGGACGCGAGCGCAGGTAGTAGGTCGTCTTGAGCCCGGACTTCCAGGCGTGCAGGTACATCGAGGACAGCTTGCCGATGGTCGGCGAGCTCAGGAACAGGTTCAGCGACTGGGACTGGTCGATGTACGGAGCGCGGGCGGCCGCCACGTCTATCAGTGCCCGCTGCGGCAGCTCCCACGCGGTACGAAACAGCGTGCGCAGTTCGGCGGGCAGGTCGGTGACCGACTGCACCGAGCCCTCGGCGCGCTTGATCTGCTCGCGGACCGGCGCCGTCCACAGCCCGAGCTTCTTCAACTCCTGTACCAGATGGGTGTTGATCTGGAGGAACTCGCCGGACATCGTCTCGCGCTTGAACAGGTTGGACACCTGCGGCTCGATGCACTCGTAGCAGCCGGCGATCGAGGCGATCGTGGCGGTCGGCGCGATCGCCACCAGCAGCGAGTTGCGCAGGCCGTGTGCGGCAATGGATGCCCGTACCACGCTCCACCGGTCGGTCTGGCTCGGCTCGCAACCCCACAGGTCGGGACACAGGGTTCCGCCGGCCGCGCGCGTCTCGGCGTAGCAGGGGTGCGGGCCGAACCGTTCGGCGAGCCCGGCCGAGGTCTCCAGCGCCGTCAGCAGGACCTCCTCCTGTACCCGGGTCGACAGCTCCCGCGCCTGCGGCGAGTCGAACGGCAGGCGCAGGGTGAAGAACGCGTCCTGCAGGCCCATCAGGCCCAGCCCGACCGGACGCCAGCGCGGGTTGGAGGCCGCCGCCTGCTCGGCGGGGTAGTAGTTGATGTCGATGACCCGGTCGAGGAACAGCACCGCGGTGCGCACCGTGGCGCGCAGCTTGTCCCAGTCCAATCCGTCGGCGTCGACGTGCGCGCCCAGGTTGATCGACCCCAGGTTGCACACGGCGGTCTCGGCGTCGTTGTTGACTTCGAGGATCTCGGTGCACAGGTTGGACAGGTGGATCGTGTTGCCCGGTCTGCCGGTCTGGTTGCCCAGCCGGTTTGCAGTGTCCTTGAACGTCATCCAGCCGTTGCCGGTCTGCGCCAGGGTGCGCATCATCCGGCCGTACAGGTCCCGGGCCCGGACGGTGCGAACCGCCTTCTTCTCCGCCGCCCGGTACGCGGTGTCGAACGCCTCGCCGTACAGGTCGGGCAGCTCCGGCGCATCCGATGGGTCGATCAGTGACCAGTCCTCGTCGGCCTCGACCCGGCGCATGAACTCGTCGGGGATCCAGTTGGCGAGGTTCAGGTTGTGCGTACGGCGCGAGTCCTCGCCGGTGTTGTCCCGCAACTGCAGGAACTCCTCGATGTCGGGATGCCACGGCTCCAGGTAGACACACGCCGCCCCCTTGCGCCGGCCACCCTGGTTGACCGCGGCCACACCGGCGTCGAGGGTCTTGAGAAACGGCACGATCCCGTTCGACCTGCCGTTGGTACCGCGAATCAGCGCGCCGCGGCCACGAACGCGCGACCACGAGATCCCGATTCCGCCGGAGAACTTCGACAGCCGCGCGACCTGGTGGTACCGCTCGTAGATCGAGTCGAGCTCGTCGCGCGGTGAGTCGACCAGAAAGCACGACGACATCTGCGCGTGCCGGGTCCCGGAGTTGAACAGCGTCGGCGAACTCGGCAGGTACGACAGGCTCGACATCAGCCGGTAGAAGGCGATCGCCTCGTCCGGCGTCTGGGACAGACCACATGCGACCCGAAGCAGCCAGTACTGCGGGGTCTCCACGGTCAGCCGGGAGTCCGGATGCCGCAACAGATAGCGATCCGTGACGGTACGCAGTCCGAAGTACTCGAAGCGCCGGTCGCCGTCGGGGTCCACCGCGTCGTCGAGCCTGCGGGCGTTGCGTGCCACGAACTCGGCGGTGTCGTCGCCGATCAGCCCCAAACCGTGCGCGTACCGGATCGACTGGCTGAAGCTCGCGACGCCCTGCCCGCGCACCTCCTTGTCCACGAAGGTGGCCAGCAACCGGGCCGCGAGCCGGGAGTACTGAGGTTCCTCACCGATCAACTCGGCTGCGGTCTGGATGGACAGCCGATCCAGCTCCTCGGTGGTGACGCCGTCGTAGAGCCCGCTGATGGTCTTGGTCGCCACCCTGAGCGGATCGACCTCGTCGAGGTCGGACACCCAACGTTCCACCGCAGTGACGATCTTGTTGACGTCCACCGGTTCGGCGACCCCGTCGCGCTTGCGTACCCGCATCACGTGTCGTCGCTGCTCCGACGCCCGGTGATCTGACGCAGACTGCTCCTGCAGCACCGTCATGCTCCCTCGTCCCACGCCTGAAGGTCGTCGGTGCGCGGGCAGGGACGCCGCCGGTCAGCCGCCGCGAAGCTGCGGACGATCCGGCTGATGGCGTCGGCCGTCCCGCGCGGCCTTCGACCGCCGCACGCGGCGCGTGCGGCGCCGCTGGCAGGTCTTCGGACTCGTGGGCGTCGTGCTGTCCTACTGGCCGTCGCTTCCCAGACCGTGCGGTCCAGTGCTGTATGACGGCGGTCGTTCCCACTCACCGCTGCGGGGCAGTCCCGGATTTGCACCGGGTTCCCTCTTGCCTCGACTGCCGCGCGACGCGACAGCCGAACCAGCTGCAGGAGCCACTATATATGGCGGCGCGATCGGGCGTGCACACCAGATGCTGTGTCGGCGTGTCTCGTGCGGTAGCCATGGTGCGCCTCTGCATGGCGGCTGGTCCGAGTCCGTGTGCCGGGCCCACACCATCGAGCGGTGGCCGCGAGTGCGAAGGAACGTCCATGGGCGCAGATCTTCTGATAGGCGAAAATCGAGGACAAGGCAGGTCGACCGATGCGTTACTGGGATTGGTCGGTCAACGATGCGGCGCGGTGGGACCTTGCACCGCTTGGCGGTGCCGCTCATCGGTGAGCGCTCTTTCGGGGCCTTCGGCCTGTGCCATCTGCGTCCATCGACTCTGCCACGTGTCTAGCGTTGTGGCCAGGATTGCAGGCGATGGCCGCCGTGCCAGGGCACCGCCGTGGGAGGCCGTCATGGAGGGACCCGCTCAAGTCCACGTACCTACCGATGCACTGCCTGCCTCGCACACCATCGAAGCCGTTCTCGTGGCCACCGCGGAAGGCAGGTGAGCGATGTTGATCGTGATCGCGCTGGGCGGCAACGCTTTGCTGCAGCGGCACGACAAGACCGATGCTCGCACTCAGCACTCCCGCGCCCGGCAGGCCGTTCGCGCCGTAGCGCCGCTGGCCGCCGAAAATCAGCTGGTCATCACGCACGGCAACGGGCCCCAGGTGGGGCTGCTCGCCGCCGAATCCACGCGGGACGCCACGCTCGGAAGCGCCTACCCCCTCGACGTTCTGGGTGCCGCATCCGAGGGGATGATCGGGCACTGGCTCAGTCTGGAGTTGCGCAATGCGCTGCCCACGGTCCCGGTGGCGGCGCTGCTGACGCAGACGCTGGTTGACGAGCACGACCCCGCCTTTCGCGATCCGACCAAGTTCATCGGGGTCGGCTACGAGCCGCATGTCGCGCAGGCGATCGCCGCCCAGCGCGGATGGACGATGCGGCAGGACGGCAACTCGTGGCGGCGGGTGGTACCCAGCCCCGAACCACGAGACGTCCTCGACATCGACGTACTCGAGTTGCTGTTGGCTCACGGCACGATCCCCATCTGTGCCGGTGGCGGGGGAGTGCCCGTGATCCGCGCCGCGGATGGACAGTTGGTCGGAATCGACGCCGTGATCGACAAGGACCTCACCGCGTCGCTGATCGCGACCAGGCTGCAGGCCGATGCGCTGCTGATGCTCACCGATGTCACCCAGGTCGAACAACACTGGGGCACGCCGCTGGCCCGTCCGCTACATCGGGTCACGAGCAGCCAGCTGCGGCAGATGAACTTCGCGGCCGGATCGATGGGCCCCAAGATCGAGGCCGCCTGCCGGTTCGTCGACCAGCACGCCGCGACCGGCGGTACCGCGATCGCCGGGATCGGGCAGCTCACCGACGCGGCGGACATCCTGACCGGCCAGGCCGGCACGCTCATCACCAGTGATGCCGATCCGGCCGGTGCCGCGGAGCTGCCCGTTCAGGCTGCCGAACATCTCCGCCTCCGATGAGGTGATCACGGTTGCGTAGCCGTTGCCTGCGATGGCTTCGAGTGCGCGCCAGATCGGGATCGAGGAACAGCAGTGCCGTCAGTCGAACTCTCGCCGCAGCAGGAGGCCGATCCACGCGAGGCGGTCACGCTGCTGCAGCGCGACCTTCGTAGCTCGCCTGCGGGATTGAGCGGCCGTGAGGCCGCACGTCGACTGGTCCAGTACGGTCCCAACGAGTTGCCGCGAACCCGATCGATGCACTGGCTGGCCGACTTGGCTGGACAGTTCAGCCATCCCCTGGCGCTGCTGCTCTGGCTCGCGGCGGCTCTGGCCGCCCTCGAGGGTACGGTCGTGCTGGCTGTGGCGATCGTGGCCGTCATCATGCTCAACGCGCTCCTGGCCTTCGCGCAGCAACACCGCGCCGAACAGGCAGTGGCCGCACTGGCCGGATACCTGCCCGAGCAGGCCACCGTGCTACGCGACGGCCGGGACAGCGTCATACCCAGCAGCCAGCTGGTGCCGGGAGACGTGGTGCTGATCGCCGAGGGCGAACGAATTTCCGCCGACGCCCGACTACTCGACGGATCCATCGAAGTCGACCTGTCGGAGCTGACCGGCGAATCCTTGCCGGTGACGCGATCCGCGCAGCTGGTCGACACCACCGGACCGATACTGCAGGCACGCGACCTCGTGTTCTCCGGATCGACCTGCACCCAGGGCGCCGCACGCGCCATGGTGTTCGCCACCGGACCACACACCGAACTCGGCCGCATCGCGGCCCTGACCCGCCGCACACGTCGCGACGTCAGCCCGCTGGAGCATCAGGTCAAGCGCGTGGCATGGCTGATCGGCGCCATTGCTGTCGGCATTGGGCTGCTGTTTCTTCCCATCGGGACCTTCGCCGCCGGCATGCCGCTGTCGGACGCAGCGAACTTCGCCATCGGACTGTTGGTCGCCAACGTCCCGGAAGGGTTGTTGCCGACCATCACGCTGGCGCTTGCCGTCGGCGTGCGGGAACTGGCCCGGATGGGTGCGGTGGTCAAGCAGCTGTCCGCGGTCGAGACCCTCGGCTCCACCTCGGTGATCTGCACCGACAAGACAGGGACACTGACCCGCAACGTGCTGACACCGGTGTCGTTGTGGACCCTGCACGGCGAAACCGATTTTGGCAACCGAGCCGCGGCCACCACCGCGCTGGATGCGGCGGTGGGCGCCTGCCTGTGGCGCTGCAGCACCGCGAGTATCGACCCGGACGATGTCGGGCGTGGCGATCCAACCGAGGTCGCGCTGCTCACCGCGACGCGCCGCCTCGGGGTGGCGATCGGAACCGACCGTGAGAGCAGCCGGCGAGCGTTGTACGCCTTCGACCCGGCTCTACGGATGATGTCCACGGTCGACGCCACGGACGGTGAGCTGTGGCTCCACACCAAAGGCGCCCCGGAGGAGATCATCGAGCGCTGCGTGAGCATCTTGGATGCCGACTGCGCCGAACATCCGCTGGATCCGGCTCTGCGACGCGCGGCCGCCGCCGCCAGCGAAGGGTACGCCAGCAGCGGCCACCGGGTCATCGCCGCGGCCCGGCATCGTCTCGACCACGATCCCGGAGATCGCGCGCAGCTCGAACAGCGACTGTGCCTGCTGGGGGTCGTCGCCATGATCGACCCGCCCAGGCCCGAAGCGGCCGGCGCCGTCGAAGCCTGCCGATCGGCCGGTATCCACATCATCATGATCACCGGCGATCATCCCGGCACCGCCCGTACGATCGCCACCCAGGTGGGGATTGCCGACGAGGACACCCCGGTCATGACCGGCGAGCAGCTGGACACGATGCCGGAGGCAGAACTCGACCGGCTGGTGTCCGGAAACCGGAATCTGGTCTTCGCCCGGACCTCGCCCGAGGCCAAGCTCCGTATTGCCGACGCAGTCCGTGCCACCGGTCACGTGGTGGCCATGACCGGCGACGGGGTCAACGACGCACCAGCGCTGCGGCACAGCGACATCGGCGTCGCGATGGGGCGCTCCGGTACCGATGTGGCCCGCGAGGCGGCCGTCATGGTGCTCACCGACGACAACTTCGCCACCATCGTGGCCGCGGTGTCGGCGGGCCGCCGCGTCTACGCCAACGTGCGCAAGTTCATCCTGTACATCTTCGCGCACGCCATCCCCGAGATCGTTCCCTTCCTGATCTTCGCCCTGTCCGGCGGCGCGGTCCCGCTGCCGTTGACCGTGCTGCAGATCCTCGTCATCGACCTGGGAACCGAGACCCTGCCGGCGCTCGCGCTGGGCCGTGAGCCCGCCGAACCCGGAGTCATGAACCAACCGCCACGCCGGAAACACAGCGGCATCATCACCGGCCGCCTGCTCGCCCGCGCCTGGGGCCTGCTCGGGACCAGCTCGGCGATCCTGGTCACCGCAGGGTTCTTCGCCGTGCTGCTGCACGCCGGCTGGCGGCCCGGCGCCGACGTCACGGCCGCATCACCGCTGCACGAGGTGTACCTGCAGGCGACCACCATGAGCTTCCTCGGCATCGTCGCCTGCCAGATCGGCACCGCGTTTGCCGCCCGTACCGACCGGGTCTCGCTGCGCACCGTCGGTCTGTTCAGCAACCGGCTGCTGCTGTGGGGCATCGGATTCGAACTGCTGGTCGCGGCCGCGGTCTGCCTGATCCCCGGCCTCGACACGGTCTTCGGCACCTCGCTACCGCCGGCATGGGCGCTGGGGCTGCTACCGATCCTCCCCATCACCGTGTGGGGAGTCGACGAAACCTACCGGGCCGCGCAACGGCGCTCCGCCACACGGGCGGCGCAGCATCGACCGGCCAGACACCACCCGAGGTGAGGTCACTGATGTCGGACGCCTGGACGTTGAGCTACGACAGCTTCCAGCCCGCCGAGGAGCGTCGACGTGAGGCGCTGTGCACCTTGGGGAACGGCTACCTCGCGACGCGTGGCTCAGCTCCTGAGCCCGGTTCCGGCGGGTACCGGGGAACCTACCTTGCCGGCTGCTACGACCGGCTCACCAGCACGGTGGCTGGATCGCGGTCAGACGACGAGAGCATGGTCAATGTGACCGACTGGCTGCCCTGGACGTACTCGGTGGATGGTGGCGCCTGGTTCGATCTCGGTGACGTGATCGTCCTGTCCTACCGGCAGGAGCTGGATCTGCGGCACGGCGTGTTGACCCGACAGGTGCGTTACCGCGACAGCGCGGATCGAACATCACGGCTCGTGCAACGCCGGTTCGTGGACATGGCCGACCCGCACCGGGCCGCGTCGTCGATCACGCTGTACGCGGAGGACTGGTCCGGATCGGTGCGGCTGCGCAGTGGCTTGGACGCATCGGTGACCAACTCCGGTGTCGACCGCTACGCGCAACTGGCCGATCAGCATCTGCGGGTGCTGTCGCTCGATGCCGACGACGCAGGCATCCTCGTTGCCGACACGGCCACCGTCCAGTCGCAGGTGCGCGTCGTCGCGGCCGCGGCGCACGTGCTCCTCAACAGTTCCAGGGCAGCATGGCGCAGCGTGCCCGACGGGGGCCGGCTCTGGTCCCAGATCGACATCGACGTCGTCGCCGGCACATCGCTGACGGTGGACAAGACCGTCGCCTACTACACGTCCCGGGACCATGCGATCTCCGAGCCGCGAGAGGCGGCCGTCGCGGCAGTCCAGGACGCCGCCGCGTTCGACACGATGTTGGAGGCACATGTCCTTGCATGGCGGCAGCTGTGGGACGGCGTCCGACTCCGGTTCGGTGGCCCGCTCGACCGGCTACGGGCGATCAGGCTGCACACCTTCCACCTGCTGCAGACCATGTCGCCGCACACCGCGGATCTGGACGTCGGGGTCCCGGCCCGCGGACTGTCGGGCGAGGCCTACCGCGGGCACGTGTTCTGGGACGAGCTGTTCGTCCTCCCGACGCTGACCGCATGGCTACCGCAGGTGGCGCGCGGTGCCCTGACCTACCGGTACCGGCGGCTTGCGCAAGCTCGCCGCGCTGCCCGCACCGCTGGGCACGCGGGTGCGATGTTTCCCTGGCAGTCGGGCAGCGACGGCCGTGAGGAAAGCCCCGCCACGCACCTGAACCCGCGGTCAGGGCGATGGATGCCTGACCACAGTCGCCTCGCCCACCACGTCGGGCTCGCGGTGGCGTTCAACGTGTGGCAGTACCACCGGGCGACCGGGGACCGCGAGTTTCTCCACGGCCCAGGCGCCGAGATCATCGTGGAGGTGGCACGGTTCTTCGCGAGCCTGGCCCGCTACGACCGCTCCCAGGATCGCTACGTGATCCGTGGAGTCATCGGACCCGACGAGTTTCACACCCGGTACCCGGACAGCGATCGGCCGGGTATCGACGACAACACCTATACCAACGTCATGACCGCCTGGGTGCTGCGCCAGGCCGGCGAGGTGTTGAGCGAGCTGCCGGAGGCCCAGCGCAGCGAGCTGTCCGAGCGGCTGGGACTGGACCCACACGAGCACTCACGGTGGGAACACGTCATGCGCCGACTCGCAGTGCCGCTGCTGGACAACGGAATGCTCGCCCAGTTCGAGGGATACCAGCGACTGGACGAGCTGGACTGGGACCATTACCGAGCCCGTTACGGCAACATCCAACGGCTGGATCGCATCCTGGAAGCCGAAGGACACGACATCAACTGCTACCGGGCCTCCAAACAGGCCGACGTGCTCATGCTCCTGCACCTGCTGCCTGCCCGGGAGCTGGCCGAGATCCTCACCCAACTGGCCTGCCCCTTCGACATCGCGGAGATTCCCCACCTGATCGACTACTACCTCGCCCGGACCTCCCATGGATCGACGCTCAGTTCCCTGGTACACGCGTGGGTGCTGGCACGGGCGCACCGGCGCCAGGCCGAGTACCACCTCGACCAGGTTCTGTCGGCCGACATCGCCGACATCCAGGGCGGGACGACCGCCGAAGGCATCCATCTGGGTGCGATGGCCGGCAGCGCGGATCTGGTTCGGCGGTGTTTCGCCGGTATCGAGGTCCACGACGACGCCCTGCTCATCGAGCCGCGCTGGCCGGCCGAGTTGGGCACCTTGGAGCTGCATCAGCGCTACCAGGGGCACTCCTTGTCGGTGTTGATCCGGCACGACCACCTGACCATCAGCTCCCGACCCGGACGGCAGCCCCCGATCGTGGTCCAGCACAACGGCATCGATCATCTGCTGGCTGCCGCCGGCACCGTGCGCATCACGCTGTGAGAACACACGGCGCGCCTGTGCTGCCGCAATGGCCTCGCCTTGTCCTGACCGGCCAGATGCCCTGTGCCAAGCTCCGCGAAGGTCCCAGGCTGGGCTGGTCGTTCGGCACTGCCCGCTGCCACCCGGGCAGCCGACGATCTTCCAGGGAGGCCATGATGCTGTCGAAGGCTCACGAAACTCAGCGGCTACATCGAATCCGGCACCAGGTGGTACCGGCGGTGGACGACGTATTACGTGGATACGGGATGAAACTCCCGCGCCGGATCGACCTCGAGGAACGCTCGAGAGGCGTCCGGGTGTGCATCGTCTGCACAGGCCGGGTGCCGCAGTACGTCGTCGATCGGTTGAGGTTCGCGGTGTTCGGCGCACTGGCCCAGGCACAGGTGCCGCCGGCCGACCTGGTCACGGTCGTTGTCGAAGATCACGCACGCCGTCTGGGCCAGCCGAGGCGTTGACCCGTCACGCAGTCGGCCGAGTTGATCCCGGCCGCGGGTCGAACGTCCCCCCGGCACGGGTGGGAACGGCACTGTCGCGCACCCAACGGATGTAGGCATCCTCAACTCGTATACGTGCAGCGAAAGGGGCGGCGTCATGCCCGGGGGGACGTCATGAAAGCGTTGGTGTACCAAGGAAACGGGGAAAAGCTGTGGACGTCGGTGCCGGACCCGGTCATCGAGGACGACCGTGACGTCGTGATGCAGGTGGACGCCGTGACGATCTGCGGTACCGATCTGCACATCCTCAGCGGAGATGTCCCGGAGGTCAAACCAGGCCGGGTGCTCGGGCACGAGGCGGTCGGGACCGTCGTCGCGGCCGGCAGGGCGTCTGGGCGAGCCGAGGGCGACCGGATCCTCGCGTCGTGCATCTCCGGCTGCGGCCGGTGCGCCGCCTGCCGGTTCGGTCGGTACGGCCAGTGCCGCAACGGTGGCGGCTGGGTCCTGGGGCATCTCATCGACGGTGTGCAGGCCGAGTTCGCCCGCATCCCGTTCGCCGACCTGTCCACGTACGTGCTGCCCGACACGGTCTCGGATCAGACAGCGGTGCTGTTCGCCGACATCGTTCCCACCGCCTACGAGGTGGGCGTGCGCAACGGGCAGGTCGAGCCCGGGTCCGTGGTCGCGGTGGTCGGCGCGGGGCCGATCGGCTGGTCGGCCATGCTGTGCGCGCAGCTGTACTCGCCGGCACACATCGTCGCCATCGACCCGGCGCCGGCTCGACGTCAGGCGGCGCTCCGAGTCGCCGACACGGTCGTCGACCCCGATCACGCCGAGGCCACCGTTCGCCGGTTCGGTGACGGGCTCGGCGCCGACGTGGTGATCGAGGCGGTCGGCCGGCCGGAGACGTTCGAGCTGTGCACGCGGCTGGTCCGGCCAGGCGGCCGAGTCGCCAACGTCGGGGTGCACGGTGAGCCCGCGTCACTGCACCTGGAGGACCTGTGGATCCGGGACGTGACGATCACCACCGGGCTGGTGGACGGATGGTCGACGCGGAAGCTGCTGGACATGCACGCCGAGGGCCTGCTGGATCCCTCGGACCTGCTGACTCATCGGTTCACCCTCGCGAACATGATCGACGCGTACGACGTGTTCGCCGCCCCGGCCGGCAGCGGCGCTGTCAAGGTGGTGCTCGGCAGGTGACGACGGGATTTGCGAGTAGGCGTTCGTTGCCGCCGGTGCGGTGCTGGTCGACCCCGGTCGGCCGACTCGTCGACTGGGACAGCACGCTTGGTGGCGCGACGGCCGAGCGCGGCGGGCAGCTGGTGGACCTGTGGCCGGACCGCCCGGGCGAGGTTCTCGTGGTGGATCTGTCCGGGCTGCACCTGATGGCGACCGCGGCTGTCGAAGACCTGCTTCGCGCCGTGGTGGTCCTGGCGGACCGGGGCTTCGACGTTCGGCTCTGCAACCCGCAACCGCTGGTGGGGATGGCGCTGTTTCTGATGGGCGTGCCGGCCGGTGTTGGTCTCTACGACGATGTGCCGGCCGCGGCGGCCGGGCACGCGGGCGGTCGTGTCGAGGATCGTGGGTACCTGTAGCCGCGCGACCTCACCGCCGGCGCCTCGTACTTTGCTGGTGCCCGGACGACCGGGGTGCCCGGCTGTTGCGGGCCGATCTTCCCGCGGGTACCTGCCGGGTGGCACTGCCGGGTGCGATCGCGACGTCTGATGCTGAACGGGGAACAACGGGAGGAGTACGTGATGGCTACTGCAGCACACGGGCAGCCGCACTCGGTGAGTACGACGCGGCGCGGCGCGGTCCAGGCGGTGAGCGCGGCGACCGCCGGCAGGTACGTGCTGGCGGGGTTGCGCCTGGGTATGGCCTGGATCTTCTTGTGGGCGTTTGTCGACAAGTTGTTCGGTCTGGGCTACGGCACTCCGTCCAACGGGGCCTGGGTCAACGGCGGCTCTCCGACGAAGGGGTTCCTGTCGTCGAGCGCGACCGGCCCGTTCGCGGGCTTCTACCGCGACATTGCCGGGGCCGGCTGGGCCGACTGGTTGTTCATGCTGGGTCTGGCGGGTATCGGGCTGGTGCTGTTGACCGGTATCGGGATGCGGATCGGCACGATCGCCGGCGCGGTGTTGATGATGATGATGTGGAGCGTGGTGTTGCCGCCGGCCGACAACCTGTTCCTCGACGATCACGTCATCTTCGCCGGGCTGCTGGTGGTGTTCCTGTTGCTGCGCTCGGGTGACACGCTGGGGCTGGGCCGCTGGTGGTCGAACACGGCGCTGGTGCGCCGGATGCCGTGGCTGCGCTGAACCGCGCTACGGCGGGTGTCGGGATCTCACCGGTCCTCGGCCGGTGAGGCTCCGACGTGCAGGCAGCCGGCCCACAGCGTGGGCTGGTAGACACCGCGCTGCGGGAGGCAAGCAATGACCGAGGCGGCCGTCGATGTTCTGGACGCAACGGGCCACGTCGTTCGCCTGCGCCGCTGCCATCCCGGCGACGCCGACCAGATCCGCACGCTGCTGAGCGCGCTGTCGCCGCGAAGCCGGTACCTGCGGTTCTTCAGTTCCGGGACCAGCATCGTGGAACCCGAACTCGCCCGCCTGACCCGCCCACCGGGCCCTGACCATGCCGCGGTCGTGGCGCAACTCGGTGCCGACATCGTGGGTATCGGTTCCTACGAACGCCTCGGCGGTGCGGATTCCGCGGAACTGGCCGTGCTGGTCGCGGAGCGCTGGCACGGACGAGGGATCGGCACCCTGCTGGTGGAACAGCTGGCCGCGATCGCCCGCCGCCACGCCATCTCGACACTCACCGGAGACGTGCTGGCCGTCAACACATCGATGCTGGCGGTCTCCGAGGGCCTGTCGGCCCGCCGAACCCCGGCCGTGGCCGGTGTCGTCGGCATCCGGATCGCCACCCTGCCCGGGGAAGGCGCTCTCGCGGCACTGGACGCCCGGGATCGGAGCGCCGAGCATCGCTCGCTGCGGCCGGCGCTGGCGCCCAGGTCGGTGGCCGTCGTCGGTGCCGGCCGGGCACCCGGAGGGGTCGGCCACGAGGTACTGGTCTCCATCCTCGAAGGCGACTTCCCCGGGCCGGTCTACCCCGTCAATCCACACGCGGACAGGGTGTGCGGTCTGACGTGCTACGCCTCGCTGGAACAACTCCCGGAGCCACCTGAGCTCGCGGTGATCGCGGTCCCGGTACCGGCCTGCGCCGCGGTGCTGCGCGACGCCGCCCGCCGCGGCGTACGGGCCGTGGTGGTGCTCGCCGAAGACCCCGACGGCGACGGTCGGGCCCAGCGGCAGCAGGAACTGGTTCGGATCGCGCGGGACGCCAGCATGCGCATGATCGGGCCGAACTGCATCGGCGTGCTCAACACAGACCCGACCGTACGGTTGGACGCCACGTTCGCGCCGCATCGGCCGACGCCCGGGGGCCTCGCGGTCGCGTCACAGTCCGGTGCGGTCGGTGTGGCCGTGCTCGACGGCGCCACCCGAGCCGGCGTCGGGATCTCCACGTTCGTCTCGTTGGGCAACAAGGCCGACGTTTCCGGCAACGACCTGCTCGCGTACTGGTACGACGACGACTCCACCCGCGCGGTGGCGCTCTACCTGGAGTCGTTCGGCAACCCGGGCCGGTTCGCCCGGCTGGCCCGCCAGCTCGGCCGGCGCAAGCCGGTCCTGGCGGTCAAGAGCGGCCGCAGCAGCAGCGGCCGCCGGGCCGGCGCGTCGCACAGCGCGGCCGCAGCCACTCCTGATGCCATCGTCGATGCACTGTTCGCCCAGGCCGGGGTGGTGCGTACGGCCGATCCGGACGAGCTGCTGGACGCGGCGCGGATGCTGA
Source organism: Actinocatenispora sera (assembly GCF_018324685.1). Taxonomy (NCBI): domain Bacteria; kingdom Bacillati; phylum Actinomycetota; class Actinomycetes; order Micromonosporales; family Micromonosporaceae; genus Actinocatenispora; species Actinocatenispora sera. Next base: position 2,907,498 of record NZ_AP023354.1, read on the forward strand.
TCGACCAACCGCTGCCGGCCGGTGACCAGGTTGGCGTGATCGGCAATGCCGGCGGTCTTAACATCCTGGCCGCCGACGCCGCCGAAGCGGCAGGGCTGGCCGTACCTCAGCTGCCCGGCTCGCTGGTGTCGAGACTGACCGGTCGTGGTCAACGTAACCCGGTCGATCTCGGCGCCGGCTGCACGCCGGACACCATGGCCGATGCGGTCAGCCGGCTGGCCACCAGTGGCGCGGTCGACGCCCTCGTGATCACCGTGATCGCCATTCGCACCGCGGACACCAGCGCACTGCTGCACGCGGTCGGGCACGGCCTGGCCACAGTCCCCGCAGTACCGGCCGCCGTGGTGGTGGTCGGCGTGCAGGACCCGCCGTCGCAGCTTGGTGCGCGCCGCAACCCCGTGTATCCGTCCGTGGAACGAGCGGTTCGTGCGCTCGGGCATTCGGCCCGGTACGCACGGTGGCGACGCACCGCTCCCGGTTCTCCGGTGACACCACCGGGCCTACGCCCGGATCTCGCCCGGGCGCGCGTACAGCAGCACCTCGGCACCGCAGGGCCGGGCTGGGTGCCGGCTCAGACCGCGATCTCGGTACTGGCCGACTACGGCGTCAGTGTGCCGGGCCACGTGGTTCCCGCCAGTGAGGCGACCCGTGCCGCGGGCCAGATCGGCTACCCGGTGGCGGTCAAACCTGCTACCGGCGAGCTGGTCCACAAGTCCGAGGCAGGCGTGGTGCGGTTGGGGCTGTCCACCGACGCCGCCGTGCGTGCGGCGGCCGCCGAGATCGCCGCGGTGACCGAGCAACCAGCCGCAGATCTGCTGGTACAGCCCATGGTCAGCCCGGACGTGGAACTGCTTGCCGGAATTCGACACGATCCGCTGTTCGGGCCCGTGGTCCTGCTGGGAGCCGGCGGAACCCTCACCGAGCTCGTCGACGACCGCATCGTGCACCTGCTGCCACTCACCGATCTGGACGCCGCGTCGATGTGGCGCGCGCTGCGGATCGCGCCAGCCTTGACCGGCCAACGCGGCCAGTCACCCGTTGACACCACCGCCATCGAACAACTGCTGTTGCGGTTGGCGCGACTGGCCGCGGATGTGCCCGAGATCGCCGAACTGGACCTCAATCCCGTGATCGCCGGGCCCGATGGCCTCACCGCGGTCGATGTCCACCTGCGTCTGGCGCACCCGGCGGAAGCCCCCGATCCCTACAACCGCACCTTGCGACCCATTCGCTGAGCAGCGACGCGTGTCGACAACCTTCGATCTGAATCGAGGACCGTGGGCTGCCGCACCACCGAGCCAGCAACGGGAGGAACGCCCGCCCGGCAACACCGGAGGCGGCTGTCAGGTCTCGATCGCATCAGTTGCTGCGCGCCGCGGGGAGCGTGGAAGCTTCCCGCCTGCTGGGCTCAGTCGCAGTGTGAGTACCGGATGACCCACGTGGCACAGCAGTTCGGCCAGCTGGGCTCGCGTCGCGGGAACCTCCACCGCGCTGCTCATCGGATTCACCGACACATCCCGTTGCGCTGCCTCGATGAGAAGCGAGGACAACGCCTCGCCTGCCGTCAGCCATGCGCGGCGGTCATCGCCGTCGGTGAACAAGATCGCGTAGCTCGCCGATCGGTCACTGCCGTCGCCTGGTTCCAGGTGCGCCTCGCGGTCGGGGAGGAACGTGCGTTGCGGTATACGGCGCGACACTGCCGGAACCACCTGCTCGGGAGTGATCCCATCGCGGTCGATGGCATCGCGATGGGTCCATCGGTCGAGGTCGTCGCGAAGCTCCGGATCGGCGAACTCGATCTGCTCGGCCTGCGCCGTCGCCGCTGCCAGCACCGGCAGCTGCTCGTCACGTACCACGTGCAGGTGTACGCCGTGAGCCTCGACCGCGCCGCGCAACGCGTTCAGGTGGAAGGTAGCCAGTGGGGTGTCCCGGGCGCTCGGGCGACGGTCGGTGCGCCGCGACAGGATCGCGTGCAACGCACGGATGTCGTCCGGGGTCGGCTCTCGAACCGGCCCAGCGGTAAGTCGGGCCAACAGATCAGGGCGATCGGGGTCGGGCCAACGCTGGGTGTCAGGTCGGTGGCCGATGGCAGCCAGCGCGCACGCAGCATGTTGCAACGCGACGCCGCAGCTGACGATCAGCAGGCGGCCTTCCGGGTCGATGTGGGTCATCTGACGGGTTCGATCGGCCCACAGCCACACGCTGCCGGAGCGAAGGTGCCATCGCCACGGTTGTGTGTTGAAGATCGATGGGGCACGCAGGGCGATGCTCACAGCCCGCCACAACGTGCCCGACGGCGTACGCTGCGGACCCGTCCCCGCACTCTCGGGGAACTCGGCTGTGGCCATGACCCCTCTCCTCCGAATCCTCGAGTGCTTCCCTTCAGCCCCGTATCGCGTTGCGCGTCAGGGGAACTCGAGGTTTTGGTGGGCTCAGTGGGTGAGCCGAACCTCCTCGGCGGTGACCGCCGAGATGTCGCGTGAGGAGGTCACCAGCAGCCGGTGGCCCAGGTCGGTGAGAGCGCGCGCGACGGCGAGTTCATCGCCAATCTCGGGAATGTCCTCGTCGGCTGGGTTGACCCGAGCGCGTCCCCGCCCGATGATCGGCTGTCCTTCATGGGTGTGCAGTCTCGCCTCCGCGTAACTGCGGCCATCGTCGTCGTCCACGAAGATCTCTACACTCCATCGCTTCTGATGCATGACGACACTCCTTCCTTTTCTGACAAGCACACCTCCCATGGGATGACGAGACCAGGGCCAAGTAGACCGCTGCCACCGTGCCGATCAGCACGAACGAATGGTTGACGACTTCGAGACGGCTCGGATGGGCATCACCGGTGCAGCGAACACGACCCGTCGTGCGGCCGGCCGACTCGATCTGCGCGGCCTGCGGCTCGCCGACCCAGAGCCCTGCAAGCAGATCCGGCTCGCGATCGTCGGGAACGGGTCCGTGGTGGGCACATCGGTCTGGTCTCGCCGGTCCGACGGCCCTGGCGGCGCAGCCGCCGCTCGCTGCCACGACCGGACAGTGTCATGACCACCCTGACCGCGCACACCGGGGACCGTCTGCTGCTCGCACGACACGATCAGGCCTATCGGGTGGCCGTCGTGCTGAGTGTCGAGCATCCCGACGGCAGCCCGCCCTACCGGGTTCGGTGGCTCGACGACGGGAAAGAAGGTCTGGTCTTCCCGGGCGAAGGCGCTCGCGTCGAACCAGCCTGCCGGCCTGCCGCGGGCACAACGCCCCGGCCTGAGCGCAACTGCGCCCCTCTCCAGGACGTGTCGTCATGACGGCAACAGCGCGGCAGAGCGCCGCCATGGTGATCTGTCGCCATCGTGCGGGGGCGAATCCCACCTCGACAGCCGCGTCGAGTCGAGGATCGGTCTGGGACCGCCTACGGTCTGGCCTGCGGCCGAGTGAGTTGGCCGGACAGGTTTCCCGGATGGTCGGTATCGATCTCGTTCGCCCGGCCGGGGTCGTGGCCGGGGCGAATGGTGACGCGTTCGTCTTCGCGGGGCACGACGGTGCACCAGTCCAGCTGCTGCCGGATGCGGTGGGCGAGGGTGGCTGAGGCGTCCGGCTCGCCGTGGACCACGAAGCAGGTGGCGGGTGCGGCCGGGGCCAGCGAGAGCCAGGTCAGGACGGCGTCGGCGTCGGCATGTGCGGAGAACTCGCCGAGCCCGACGACCTGGGCCCGCACCGGCACGTACTGCCCGTACGCTTTGATGGCGGTGGCGCCGGCGAGCAGGTTGGCGCCGCGGGTGCCCGGCACCTGATATCCGGGCAGCAGCACCAGGTTGCGCGGGTCGGGCAGTTGCGCCAGCAGGTGGTGTACGACGCGACCGCCGGTGGCCATCCCCGCGGCGGACAGGATGATGCACGGCTGTCTCGGATGGTTGAGCCGGGCCGACTCCTCGACGGTTCGGGCCAGGTGCAGCTCCCCTGGGTCGAACGGGTCGGTGGCCGCGTTCAGGATCGCCGGTCGTAGTTCGGGCGAGCGGTCGCGGGCCGCCTGTCGATAGACCTCCAGGGCCGCCAGCGCCATCGGACTGTCGACATGGACCGGGACGGGAGGCAGCATCCCGGCTGAGATCATCTCGGCCAGCCGCACGAGCAGGATCTCGGTGCGGTCGATGGCGAAGCACGGGATGAGCACGCTGCCGCCGCGTTGCAGCGCCGAGTTGATCAGGGCAGCCTCGGCGGCGAGGTCCGACAGCGGGTGGCGCCGGTTGCCGTAGGTGGATTCGATCACGATCTGATCGGCGGCTGGCGGCGGGCCGGGTGGGCGCAGCAGCGGATGGTCGGTGCGGCCGAGATCGCCGCTGAACAGCACGGTGCCGTCGGAGCCGGTGTCGATGGCGACGCAGGCTGAGCCGAGGATGTGCCCGGCTCGGTGTAGCGTGGCGGTCATCTCGCCGCCGATCGACACGGGCGTACCGAACGGGGTCGGCCGCAGCAACTCCAGGCTGCGGGCTGCGTCGGTGTGGGTGTACAGCGGCAGCGGCGGGTCGTGCCGGGAGTAGCGGTGCCGCACCGCGTAGCGGGCGTCTTCTTCCTGCAGGTGCGCGGCGTCGGTGAGCACGATGCGCGCAAGCTGTGCGGTGTGTGGCGAGCAGTACACCGGGCCCCGGTAGCCCTCCCGGGCAATCCGAGGCAGCAGGCCGATGTGATCAAGGTGCGCGTGCGTGATCACGACCGCGTCGATGCTGGTCGGATCGACGGGAAACGGGCGCCAGTTTCGGCGCCGCAGCGCCGCATCACCCTGGTACATACCGCAGTCGACCAGAATCCGCTGTCGACCGGACTCGATCAGAAACCGACTCCCGGTGACCGTTCCCGCCGCGCCGAGAAAACGTAGCGTGCTCACCGCCAACACCTCCTCATACAGGCGCCCCGCCGCCCATCCGGCGGGCGTCGCCACCTCGCATCCCATCGAATCAGGCCGGCAAGGCCGATTGGGGAGAAAGCCCGATCGACCCAGTTCTATCGGCCCTTTCGCCAAGCGCCCTGACGGCGGATTCTGTCCGCATCCGCAGGGACCGCATCCGAACGATCGCCCGGTAAGGTGGAGAACATGCCTGCGTTGCGAGTGCGTCGGCAGCGGCGAATCGGCGCCGTGCTGGCCGGACTGGTCGTGTTGACGCTGACCTCCTGCGCGGGGGCAGCCGGGCCCAACAACGTAGCCGGGACGGCGACCAGTCACACTGCCGGATTCTGGGCAGGTTTGTGGCATGGCCTGATACTTCCCATCACGTTCGTCGTGTCACTGTTCACCGACAGCGTGAGCATCTACGACGTGCACAACAACGGGGGCTGGTACAACTTCGGGTTCGTACTGGGAATCTTCATTCCGGTCGCGATCTTCCGGCCACGCTGGCGCTCGACCAAACGTCGTTCGGCCCGCTCGCACTGATACCGGATCGGTGACGGCGCGACGGATGAACGCAGTGCACGCTCACCGAGTGACCAGGTGCAGGGCGAGGGTTGGGCAGGCGCGTACCGCGGCTCGCGCAGCGGCCAGCAAAGGCTGCGGCACCGGGCGGGACGGCATGATCGGATAGCCCCACTCGTCCAGGGTGACGAATCCGGCGAGCAGCTCGGCGCACAGTCCGTGTGCCTGGCAGGCGATCGGGTCGACCTGCAGAGTGGTGTTCTTCAGCGCCATGACTGCTGCCCCGAGGTCGGTTGCGGTATCGGCAGGATCGGTGGATGGTGCCGGCAGCTCCGCCCGGCACGGTGCGCCCGGATGTCGGCGGCGAAGACTCGCAGCAACGAACGGACCAACCGCACGGCACCAGTGGGATGGGCACAGGCGCCACGTCCGGAAACCTGGCCAAGGCGCCGGGTGAGTCGATCGCCGAGGTCAGCATCGATGCGCCCGTCCGCGAGGTGCCGCAGATCATCAGCCACCGATGGCAGGCCGAACGTGCACGGCCCGCACTGACCGGCCGACTCGGCAGCGAGGAACGCGACGACGCGGGCGGTCTCGGCAATGGCGCACGCCCACGCCGGCAGCACCATCAGTGCGCCGGCACCGATCGTGGTTGCATCCGGCCCGGCCGGATCATGGCTCAGCGGCAGACTCGGATCACCAACCCAGGTGCCGCCGTACCCGCCGACCAAGGTCGCCGCGACCGGCGTGGTCGCCCCGCCGGCGGCGGCGATCGTGGCCGACAGCGGAGCGCCCAGCTCGATCTCGTACACGCCGGGCCGGGCAACATACCCACCGATGGTCACCAACGCCGTGCCGGGATCGGTGCGGGTGCCGACCGACCGGTACCAGCCCGCCCCGTATCGGGCGATCAGGGCAAGGTGTGCCAGGGTCTCGGCGTTGTCGATCAGTGTCGGCCGGCCGCGCACGCCGCGCTGTTCGGGGCGCGGTGGCCGGGCCGTCGGAAGCGCCTCACCGTCGGTCAGGAACCTGGCCAGCGCCGACGCTTCGCTGGCCACGTACCGATGGGGAAGCTCCGCCAACCGCCAGTCGATGCCGTCGCCGGCGCGCTCGGCCAGGGCCCGGCTCAGGTGCCTGGTGGCCGGATCGCCGCGATGCAGGCAGACCACCGCGGTGTCCGCCCCGAGCGCCCGGGCGGCGAGAGCCGCGCCGTCGAGCACGAGATGCGGCGCGCACCGCAGCAGGGTTGCGTCCTTGTGACTGGCCGGCTCGGACTCGCACGCGTTGACAACGACGTAGGGCCGGCGTCGCCCCGACGCGACGGCGGTGAGCTTACGCGCGGTGGGGAAGCCCGCGCCGCCGCGACCGCGCAGCCCGGCGGTCTCGGTGAGGGCGATCAACTCCCGTGCATCGTGAATCGTCGGCATCGGGCCGTACCGGTTGAGATGGCCCGCCAAGTCGGGCGTGCCGCCGATCAGCAGCCTCGCGGCGCGGGCGATGGGTGTCGTAGCGGTCATCGACGCCTCCGGTCACGGCATCCGGCGATACGGTGCGAGCACGACGCGGGTGATGGCGAGCGCGGCGACCGCGGTCAGGCACCCGATCGTCAGGCCCAACACCCAGCCACCGCCTGAGTCGGTACCGGTACCCCAGGCGTGGATGACGGCGAACGGCCAGCACACGTACCCCAGCCAGTGCAGCGTGCGCCACCATCGGTACCGGATCCGGGTGCGCAGCAGACTGGTCACGATCAGCGCGAGCAGCAGGTCGAACGCGACCGCGCCCAGGCCGAGCCACACCGGCCGATACACCGAACCGAACGGCACCACCGCATCCCACCAACCGATGCCGGCGTACGTGTCGACAACGCTGCTGGCCACGTGCACCACGACAAACGCCACCGCCAGCAGCGACAGGTTCCGGTGCAGCCCGCCGAGCACGAACCGCGGCCATCCTTGCGACGCGGCGCGTAGTGGCCCCAGCAGACCCAGCAGCACGGTGGCAGTCAACAACAGCAACGCCACCACGCCGGTGCCACGTGCGGCATACCAGAGGCTGATCATGCCGGCCACCCGGCGACGGTGACGGCTTGGCCACGCAGATCCACCAGCCGCGCTGGCAGCGCCTGCCGGGCCAACCAGTCCACGGCATCCGCGCCGCGGACCATGGCAGCCGTACTGGCCGCATTGGCGTCAAAGCAGCTGGCTGCGGCGACGGTCACGGTGCGCCAACTGGGCCGGGTGGAGTAGCCGGTACGTGGGTCGACGATGTGATGCACCAGCATCCCGGCTCGACGCCAGGTCCGCCGTTGCACCCCGGAACTGGCGATCCCTCCACCGGTGATGGTGACGACCGGATCGTCCGGCGCCGGTTGCTCGTGATCGTCGCTGACGCCGATCCGCCAGCCGCCGACCGGCGCGCTGCCGGCCACCGACACGTCACCACCGACCGCCACGAGGGTGCCGGTACGACAGCGGTTCGCGCCGCGCCGCGCAGCCCAGTCCGCGGCGAGCGCCTTTGCCGTGGCACCAAGATCCAGTTGCACACCGGGTGGCACCCGCAACAGCTGCTTCGCCGGCCTCCAGCCGATGCGCCTCCAGCCAGGGGCTGGGCGTACCGGCCGTACCGGCGCCGCCGGCGGCATCGCAGCCAGGTCCCGGTCGTAGCCGAGATCGCGCAGCGACACGGTCGGATCGACCAGCCCGTCGGTGGCCGCGGCTACCCGGAGCGCCGCATCGATCAGGGCGGCCAGAACCGCACTCACCGGCCGCCATCCGCCGTCGGTCTCGGCCCGCCGCAGCTCCGAATCGTCCCGGAATCGACTTGCCGCCTGATCCACCGCCGACAGCACCGCCCGGGTGGTCCGCGCGACGGTGAGCACGGCGGCGGGGTCGACCGCGGCGACCACCACCGTGCCACCCCACATCCGGAACCGTGTGGTAGCAGTGCCGATCACGACGCACCCGTGTGGGCGGTTGGCGGCGAGCCGTTCGACGACGATGTCGGCGCCTGTGCCGGCGGTGCCAACCGCCCGTCATCGTGCCGGTCCGACGAACCGTCTTCCGAGTGAGGCTGCGACTCGTCATCGGACGAATGGGCGTCCTTCGTCACGTGCGTCGCGGTCTGGCCGGTCCCGGCGGCGAAGACTCCGGCAAGACCCGCAGCCGCGACGGCCGCACCGGACGCAATGCCAACAGTCACCCGCGACAACCGCCGGCGTCCCCGCCACAGCCGAACCTTCGGGTCGACGCTCATGACCCGCACCTCCACCTTGCTCTACTACTCAGAGTCGGTCGGGCCACCCGGAACAACCTGTTGCTGGTCCAGGAGTTGGCTGAGAGCCCGGCCGTTGATCCGTCTCGCGCGCCGTCTGCTGCGGCGGGTCCCACCGTGACAGCGGTTTATGAAGCGACGATGAGAGCCGATTCACGAGCGGCCGTGACTACGCCGCATTTCCCGACCGACGCGGCAACCAGACGACGAAGCGGGCGCCGCTGGGGTGCACCTGCTCGACCCGGACGGTACCGGCGTGCAGCGCGACCGCCTGCGCGACGATCGCCAGGCCGAGCCCGGAGCCGGGCACCGAGCGGGCGGTGGGTGCCCGGTGGAACCGTTCGAAGATGTGCGGGAGGTCCGCCTCGGCCACGCCTGGCCCCCGGTCGGCGACCGACAGCTCGGCGCCCGGTGTGCCGTCGGTGCCTGCGGCGGCGCGCAGCCGTACCGTGACCGGCGCGCCCGGCGGGCTCCACTTGACGGCGTTGTCGAGCAGGTTCGCCACCATCCGGGTCAGCGAGGTCGCCCGGCCCGGTACCGACACGTGCTCGTAGTCGGCGTCGACGGGTGTCCCGGCAGGCAGCCGCTGCACGGCGAGGTCGACCAGCTCGGCCAGATCGACCGGCTCGACCAGCTCCGCGCCGTGATCGTCGCGCGCAAGGTCGACCAGCTCGCCGACCAGCCGGGTCAGTTCGGCGGTCTGCGTGTCCAGATCGGCCAGCAGCCGGCCGCGGTCGGCGTCGGACAGCTGCCGGTCGCGTTGCCGGTCGGCACGAATCAGCAGCTGGATATTGGTGCGCAGGCTGGTCAGCGGGGTACGAAGCTCGTGCCCGGCGTCCTCGACCAGCAGCCGCTGTGCCGCCCGGGAGGCGCGCAGCGCGGCCAGCATGGTGTTGAACGCGGTAGCCAGGCGGCCGACCTCGTCGCGGCCGGACACGTCGAGACCGGCGTCGACGCTGGTGTCGAGGTCGGTGGTCGCGGTGACGTGCTCGACGGCCGCGGTGAGCCGGTCCACCGGCCGCAGCCCGGCCCGGGCCACCAACGCGCCGACGGCCGCCGCGGCAGCCACCCCGACCACCCCGACGACGAGGATCGCCAGCCCGACTCCGGCCATCGTCTCGTGGGCGCCGTGCAGCGACACCGCGACCTGCACGGCACCACCGCCGGCCGCCCGCCGGGTCAGCATCCGGTAGTCCTCGCCGCGCACCGGTACCTGCTCGAACGCCTCCTGCCCGTGCCCGGTGGCGATCTGGCGCGCCCGACCGGTCACCGGCAGCCCGGTCGCGCCCACCGGCCGCCCGGCACCGTCCAGCACCTGTACCCGCGGGCTGAGGTCGTGATCGTGATCGGGGTCGCCGTGACCGTCGTCGCTGCCCACGACGGTGCGGTGTGCCCACTCGTCCGGCGAGGCTGCGACGGTCTCGGCGTCGCGTCGCAGCGTCTGGTCAACGGACGCGCGGACCTGGTGACCGACCGCGACGAACGCGACCGCCGAGACGCCGACGACCGCCACCGCGACCGCCAGCGCCGCGATCGACGTCAGCCGGGCCCGCAAGGTCAGGCCGCGCCACCGCCGCATCGCGCCCAGCCGTACCCCTGGCCGGCGGGCGGGCCCGGGGCGGTTCACAGCGGTGTTTCCCTCAGTACGTAACCGATGCCGCGCGCCGTGTGCAGCAGCCGCGGCTCGCCGCCGGCCTCCAGCTTGCGCCGCAGGTACCCGACGTACACGTCGAGGCTGTTGGAGGTGGGCGACACGTCACCACCCCAGATCGCCTGCACCACTGTCGAGCGGTACAGCACCTGCCGCGGGTGGCGGAGGAACATCTCCAGGATGGTGAACTCCGTGCGGGTCAGCCGGACCAGTCGCGTGCCGCGGCGCACCTCCCGGGTACCGGTGTCCAGCCGCAGGTCGCCGTAGCCGAGGACCTCCGGCGCGGCGGGCGTGGTGCGGCGCAGCAGCGCCCGGATCCGGGCCAGCAGTTCGGGCAGCGCGAACGGCTTCGCCACATAGTCGTCGGCGCCCGCGTCGAGCCCGGCCACCCGGTCCCGCACCGCATCGGCGGCGGTCAGCATCAGCACCGGTACCGGGTTGCCCGCGGCGCGCAGGGCCCGGCACGTGTCGAGGCCGTCCATTCCGGGCATCCGCACATCGAGCACGAGCAGCTCGACGTCGTGGCCGGCGAACAGCCGCAACGCCGCGGCGCCGTCGATCGCGGTGGCCACCGCGTACCCCTCGAACCGCAGCGCCCTGGCCAGCGCGTCGCGGACCGCTGGCTCGTCGTCGGCCACCCCGATGACCACGCTGAAAGCCTAGTCGTCGTCGTGCCGGTGCGGCGCCGCCTGCTGTGCGAACCGGCTTTGCCAGGCGGCGCGTGCACCGGAGTCGCCGATACGGTAGGTCTGCGTCACGCTGCCGGCGGCCAGTACGACGGTGAGCACGATCAGCACGACCCGCAGCACCGTGCCACCACCGGTGTTCACGCTGCCGTCGGCGAGCGGTGAGGCGGGGATCCGGTGCACGAGCCAGATCGCCGCGCACACGAGGAACAGCCCGCCGACCCAGGGCAGCAGGCCGTCGCCGAGCCGAGTGTGCGCCCGCAGCGCGGCGGTTGGCGGCACCCGGCGCTCGAGCCACTCGCCGGCCTGGGTGGTCAGCGGTACCGCCATCAGGGTGACCAGCGCCAGGATCGGCAGCAGCACGCCGACCCGCCGCCGGAGTGTGGGCCACGCCGCACACAGCACCGCGGCCAGCGCCACCAGCGGCACCAGCACCACGACTATGTGGATGAGCAGCACGTGGGCCGGCAGCCCGGCGATCTCCCCGAACACAACATCTCCCTACGACTCGCGGCAGCTGGCCCGGGCATCCTCGCTGGCCATCATGAAAACCCGATGAGAGGCCGCCACGAAGCACGAGGAGCTGTGGATGCCAGCCCGGCGCCGACGGTCGAGCGCCTGGTTCTGCAGCGTTGGCTGCGTTGGCTGCGCCGGGCACGCCGGCTGCGCCGGGCACGCCGGCTGCGCCGGGCACGCCGGCTGCGCCGGGCACGCCGGCTGCGCCGGGCACGCCGGCTGCGCCGGGCACGCCTTGCTTGCGCGCTCGGCATCGCGGTGATCAACGCGCTGCCAACATCGCCGGTGTCGCGGTGCCGCGAATGTTTGGTGAAGGACGCGACCGGCAGCTTCACCGTCGCGCTCTGGGCTGCCGCCGTCGCACTGCTGATCGCTTCGCTGGCGCCCGTCCGCCCCGGCCGCCCGTCCGCCGGGTGGCGGTTGATCGCTGGGATCGTTCAGTCGAGCAGTGGCTGGAGGTAGCCGACGAGTACCGCTTCGAGTTCGGTGATCATGGCCGGGCGCTCGGCCTCGGTGGCGGCGAGCACGAGCGGGAGCATGGCCGTGAACAGCTGTACGGCGACGCGGGCGTGCCGGTGGCGCTCGGCCGCTGGCGCGTCGGCACAGCGCGCGGCGAACAGGGCGTCGAGGCGAGCGAGCAGGGCGTCGTGCAGGGGCTGTTTGGCGCTCGCGTGCGGGGTTCCGGTGTCGGCAAGCAGTGTCTGGAAGCTCGGGTTGGCCAGATTGAACTCGACGATCGGCCGGGCGAGCTGGCGTACGAGCTGGGGGACCGGCAGTGTGCTCGCCTCGTCGGTGAACGCGGCGGCGTGTGCCGCCCGCAGCGCGGCGATGTGACGTTCGGACAGCGCCTCGGCGATCGCCTGCTTGTTGGCGAAGAACTGGTACAGCGAGCCGGGTGAGATGCCGGCGCGGGCGGCGATCGCGTTGGTGCTGGCCCGCTCGTAGCCGGCTTCGGTGAAGACCTCGGCGGCGGCGTCCAGGATCGACGCGGCCCGCCGCTCACCCCGGGCCTGACGTTTGCGCGGCGTCGTGTCTGGCATGGGCACCCCTTGAAAACGCGAGCACTTGCTCGTATATTCGCTCTAACGCGAGTGATGACTCGTGTTCGAGTGTAGGCCGGGGGGTCGTCATGCAACTCAGGTGGTTGGCAGCGCTCGGCCGGGGGGGTCGCGCACCATCGTCGTGCCGTACTCGCCGCGACGATCGTCCTGGTGCTCGGGCTCGGGGTCGCCGCGGCCGGCGCGTTGAGCACGTTCTCGCTGACGCGCTTCGAGCTGTCCGGGTCAGAATCGTTGCGCGCCAAGCAGATCCTGACACGGCAGTTCGACACCGGCAGCGCCGACGTGGTACTGATGGTGACCGCGAAGCACGGCACCGTCGACGACGCCGCAGTCGCCGCCCGCGGCCGCACGCTCACCCGCCGGCTCGCCGCCCACCCCGGCATCGCCGCCGCCTGGTCGTACTGGACGCGTGCGCGTACGCCAACCCTGCGCGGTACCGACGGTGCCCACGCGCTCGTACTGGCCCGGATGACCGGCGACGTCAACCAACGCCGGTCGGTCACGCTGCCCGCGATCGAGCGGGACCTGGTAGGCGCCGACGATGTGGTCGAGGTCGGGCTCGGCGGCGGCGAACAGGTGTTCCGGCAGGTGGCCGACCAGGCGCGGCGTGACTTCCTGCGAGCCGAGCTGATCATCCTGCCGCTGCTGTTCCTGCTGCTGCTCGCGGTACAGCGCCGGGTGCTCGCCGCGCTGCTGCCGATGGCGGTGGGCGTGATCGCCACTCTCGGCACGCTCGCGGCGTTGCGCGGGCTCGCCGCGTTCACCGAGATCTCCACGTTCGCCGCCAACCTCGCCCTGGTACTTGGGCTCGGCCTCGGCGTCGACTACGGGTTGCTGATGATCAATCGGTTCCGCATCGAGCTGGCGGCCGACCCGGACGGCGCCGTTGGCCGCACCGTGCGTACCGCGGGGCGCACGGTCCTGTTCTCCGGCGTCACGGTGGCGGCGTCGCTGTCGATGTTGCTGCTGTTTCCGTTCCCGTTCCTGCGTTCGTTCGACTACGCGGGGATCGCGGTACTGGCGTTCAGCGTGCTGGCCGCGCTCGTCGTCCTGCCCGCGCTGCTCGCCGTCGCCGGCCCGCGGGTGCTGCGCCGGCGGGTGCCGAGCGACGGGCAGCCCGGCATCGGACTCTGGCGGCGGTTCGCCGAACGGGTCTGGCACCGGCCGATCGCGTACGGCGGCGTGGTGCTCGTGGTGCTGCTCGCGATCGCCGCGCCCACGCTCGGCCTGCGCTTCGGTGACCCCGACGACCGGGTGCTGCCTGCCGGTACCAGCTCGCGGTCGGTCTCCGACCAGATCCGCGCCGGGTTCGCGACCGAGGAGACCGACGTGGTACAGGTCGTCGCGCCGCACACCACCGCCGGCATCGGCGCCTACGCTGGGCGGCTGTCCGAGGTGCCCGGCGTCTACCGGGTCGAGACGGTCACCGGATCCTACGATTCGGGTCGGCGAACCGGCGCCGGCGGCCACGGGTTCGTGGCCGGTGGCGGAACCTATCTCGCGGTGTTCGTGGCAGAACAGCGGCTGCTGCGCGATCCCGACGCGGTGATCGGGGCGATCCGTGCGGTGCCGGCGCCGGGGCCGGTGCTCGTCGGCGGGTACCCGGCCGAGCTGACGGACTTCCGGGCCGGGCTCACCGAGCGGATGCCACTGGTGCTGGGGCTGGGACTGCTTGCCACCGCAGTGATCCTGTTCGCGATGACGCGCAGCATCCTGTTGCCGCTCAAGGCAAGCCTGCTCAACGCGCTCAGTCTCGCGGTCATGTTCGGCGTACTCGTCTGGGTGTTCCAGCAGGGGCACCTGTCCGGCGCGCTCGGGTTCACCGCCACCGGGACACTCGATACGACGATCCCGATCCTGATGTTCTGCGTCGTGTACGGGCTGTCCATGGACTACGAGGTGTTCCTGCTCGACCGCATCATCGAGGAGTACCGGCGAAGCGGGGACACCAGACAGGCGGTCGTCACCGGGATCGGTGCGACGGGACCTCTGGTCACTGCCGCGGCCCTGCTGCTGGCGGCGTCGTTCGCGGTGTACGCCTCGTCCGGCGTGGTGTACTGAAGATGCTCGGAATCGGCGCCGCGGTCGCCATCGTGCTTGACGCGACCGCGATTCGCGGGATCCTGATGCCGGCCCTGATGCGGCTCGCCGGCCGCGCCAACTGGTGGTCACCCCGCCGCCGACGTCCTCGGACACCAGATCCGGCGCCCACCACCGGCCAGCACCAGCACCTGTCCTCCTCGGCCGAACCGACTACTGCCGGCTGATCGCAGACCCGTGTCCCTCCTGCGATCGCGTCCACCGTCCCCGCGCGGAGACCGTTGTCAGCCGGTTGCGGTGGTGCGCTCACGCCGGCGCCGCTCAGCTCACAGAGTGTTCCGCGCCGGAAGATCGGCGGTACCGGAAACCGCTGGTGCGGCGAGGCTGGCCAGCAGAAGCAGGGTGGTGGCGGCTTCGGATCCGGGCGGCGCGCTGTAGATCATCATGGTCATGTCGGGATCGTCGGGTGCCCGCATGGCGACGTAGTCCAGGGCGAGCTCGCCGAGCTGGGGATGGTTGAACCGCTTGCGGCCGCGGGTCTTGCCGCGCACGTTGTGGTCTGCCCACAGGCGGCGGAACTCCGCGCTCCCCAAGGAGAGTTCCCCGACCAGGGAGGCCAGCCGAGGGTCGTCCGGGTGGCGACCGGCATCCAGACGAAGGTTGGAGACGGTGTCGCGGGCCTTGCTCTCCCAGTCGGGGTACAGATCCTTGGCCGCGTCGTCGAGGAAGACCAGGCGGGCCATGTTCCGCTCGGCTGCCGGCAGCGCGGGGAACTCGGCAATCAGGGCCCGGGCCAGGTCGTTCCAGGCGAGGATGTCCAGACGCCGGCCGATGATGTAGGCGGGAACGGTGGTGAGGGCCTGCAGGGCCTGACGCATCTCGGGGCCCACCTGCTGCGGGCGGCTGGGGCGCCTGCGGGTACGGGTGGGTTGGGCGAGGTTGTGCAGGTGGGCGCGCTCGTCACCGTCGAGTCGCAGGGCGGTGGCGACCGCGTCCAGGATGTCGGGGGAGGCGTTGCGGGCCCGGCCCTGTTCCAGGCGGGTGTAGTAGTCGACGCTCACGCCGGCCAGCAGGGCCAGTTCCTCGCGACGCAGGCCGGGCACGCGCCGCTGGCCGCCGAAGTTGCCCACGCCGACCTCCTCGGGGCGCAGCCGGGCGCGCCGGGACTTGAGGAACTCGCTGAGCTGCTGGGCACGATCCATGCTCCCAGTGTCGGTGATGGCCGTGCCGCCCTGCCTGGTCCTGCCAGACCCAGGCAGGGCGACCCCGGGTTGCGCGGAGCTCTGGGTGCTCGGCAGCCGGGCGCCCAGGATGGAGTTCGTTCGCCGGCGAACAACGCCACCCATCGCACCGGATCAGGAGCCGTCCCATGTCGAACACCCTCACGATCATCGCCCGCTTCACGCCAAGCCGGGCCAGGAGCAGCGGCTGCGCGACGCGCTGGAGGCGATGATCGCGCCGTCGGTGGCCGAGGAGGGCTGCCTCGGCTACCAGCCGTACGCCGACCCGAACCGCGCCGACCGCATGGTCATCGTCGAGGAGTGGGTCAGCGCAGCGGCCCTGGACCACCACTTCTCGCTGCCGCACTTCACGCACGTCGCCCAGGTCCTGGGCGAGATCCTCGCCGAGCCGTTCACCCTGCGCCGCCTGACCGACGTCCCCGCCTGAGACCCAGCACCAGACGACCGCACCCGCCGTGGCCGTGCTCTCGCGAACGGCAGAGGACACGGCCCGGTGGGCCGGATAACGACGGCTCGACGCGGTTCTGCAGCCGCCTGCCGCACCGGGCCGCCGCGGGCCGGCATCCCGGGTCAAACCCGACGTCCAGCGCGTTCGCGACCGTCCGTGGGCGGCCGCGATGAATGACACCAGGCCGGGCGAACTGCGCGGTGGACACCAGCCCTCGGGATGCGGCGACCGCATCCGGTACGCGCTGCCCGCGGTGCCACACCGCGCGCGGCGGCGAGTGGTCGGTCCCCGTGCCGTACGGGCTGTCGGGCGCGACGACCGGTCCGGCAAGTCCCTCCGTTCAGCCCTGCTCGCGACACGGTGGGCCGCATACTCTGAGCTAGGGGACCTACCACATCGCGTCGTCACGCTGGCCGATGTCGCCGTGAACCGTGGGGTATCGGCGAGACGATGCCCGAGCGCGGGATGGCCGGCACCGTGCGAGGGCGCGCCGGCGGCGCGAGGGCCTCCCGCCACGCCGCGGGGCGGCGCGACGGTGTCCTGCCACGGCGGGCCGGCCAGCGGCGATGTCGTGCGGCCGTTCCGCAGCGGCAGGCGGGTCGGTGGTAGGGGGCGCGGGCGCGTGGCCATGGCGCGCCGGCACCACGTCCGTGGGGAGCCACATGATGCAGACCACCGACACAGGCACCGACGGCCCGCCCGAACGGCCGCCGGCCGCATCGGCCGCCGAGCCAGGCACCGACGGCCCGCCCGAACGGCCGCCGGCCGCATCGACCGCCGAGCCACGCACCGAGAGCCCACCCGAAACGCCGGCCACCGACACTGCCCCCGATACGGGCGAGGAACGCTCACCCGCCCGGCTCGCGGTGGGGCTCGTCCTGTTCGCCGCCGACCGGCTCAGAATCCGCGATGCGGTGCCGGCCCCGGCGCGTACCGCGCTGACCACGTCGCTCGGTCTGGCGGGCGAGGCCGCCGGCGCCGTACGACACCGGCGGCGAGAAGCGATGCGCACCGTACGGGCGGTCGCGGGCACCGTCGACCGGCTGGCGAACCGGTTCGCCGACGACCACCAGACGCTGACCGCACCGGCCCGCCGCGGCACGACCGCGGTACGCGACCGCCTCGACCGGGCCCGCCGGGCCGGCGATGCGGCCGTCGACGCCGGCCGTGCCGATGCCGAGAAGTACGTGGCGGGCCGCATCGAGGACACGCTCACCTGGGCCGGTCGTCGAGTCCTGCCACCGATGCTGGACATGGCCGTGCCGCAACTGATCGACGACATCGTCCCGCGCATCCTCGAGGGCGTGCTGCCGCACATCCGCAACCGGCTGGTACCGGCCATCATCGACGATCTCGCCGACGACCCCGCCGTACGCGATCTCGTCCGGGAGCAGAGCCGCGGCCTGGCCGCCGCCGCGGCGGCACAGATCCAGGACGCGACCGGGACGGCGGACGATCGCATCGAGACCGGCCTGCGGCGGCTGTTCGGCGGGCACCGGTGACCGCACCGGCCGATCGCCACGATTTCGCCGGCCTGGTGACGCGGCTGACCGGGCTGGTCACCGACGCCGTCCTGCTGACCCTCGCCAGCCTCACCATCGGCAGCCTTCCGCCGGCCGTCTGGCAGCAACTGGTCGGGGGCGAACCGCGCTGGCTCGACCTGCTGTCCGCAGCGGTCGCCGCGGTGTGCCCGTGGGCGTACTTCGCCGCGTGCTGGACGCTGACCGGCACCACGATCGGCGGGCTGCTCGTCGGTGCCCGCACCTGCCGACCGGACGGCCGCCCCCTCGGGCCGGTCCGCGCCGCGGTGCGCGCGTTCGTCGGCCTCGCGGTGGCGCCGCTCTGGCTCGTCGGCATGCTGGGAGTGCTCACCGACCGGCGCCGGCGGGCCTGGCACGACCGGCTGTTCGGCACCGTCGTGCGCCGCACCAGCGTCGGCCTGTCGCCGACCGGTCGCGGGCGCAGCCGACCACCAGTACGCCGGACCGGCCCGGCCGGCCGCATCGCGCGCTGACCGCAGGTACCAGCGGGAAAGGCGACGAGGATGACAGCGACGGTACGCGCCGGCACAGCGTCGAGGCTGGTGCTGCTCACGCTGGCCTCGGCGCAGTTCCTGATGACCCTCGACAGTTCGGTGATGAACGTGTCGATCGCGACCGTCGCCGCGGACCTGAACACCACCGTGACCGGCATCCAGACCGCGATCACGCTGTACACGCTGGTGATGGCGTCGCTGATGATCACCGGCGCGAAGGCGGGCGAGATCCTCGGTCGACGTCGCGCGTTCGAGGTCGGCTGCGTGGTGTACGCGCTGGGATCGTTCACCACCGCCATCGCACCGAACCTGCCCGTACTGCTGCTCGGATGGTCGTTTTTGGAAGGCATCGGCGCCGCACTGATCATGCCGGCGATCGTCGCGCTGGTCGCATCGAACTTCGACCAGTCCCAACGACCCCGTGCCTACGGGCTGGTCGCCGCCGCCGGCGCGATCGCGGTCGCCGCCGGCCCGCTGATCGGCGGGCTGCTCACCACGTACGCCTCCTGGCGGTGGGTGTTCGCCGGCGAAGTCGTCATCGTCGTGGCGATCCTGCTGCTCGCACGGCGACTGACCGACGCCCGGCCCGAGCGCACCGCGCACCTGGACCTGGTGGGTACCGGCCTGTCCACGCTCGGGCTCGCCCTGGTCGTGCTGGGCATCCTGCGCGCCGGCGCCTGGGGCTTCGTGAACCCCAAACCGGGCGCACCGTCCTGGCTCGGACTGTCTCCCGTCCTCTGGCTGGTACTCGCCGGTGGCTGCGTGCTGCTCGCCTTCCTCGCGTGGGAACGCCACCGGCAGCGCGGGCACGCCGACGTACTCGTCGATCCCGCGCTGTTGCGCATCCGGCACCTGCGTGGTGGGCTCGTGTCGTTCTTCTTCCAGTACCTGTTGCAGGCCGGTCTGTTCTTCGCGATACCGCTGTTCCTGTCCGTCGCGCTCGGACTGTCGGCGGTCGCCACCGGGGTACGGCTGCTGCCGCTGTCGATCGCGCTGCTCGCCACCGCGGTCGGAGTACCGAAGCTGTTCCCGAACGTGTCGCCCCGCCGCGTGGTTCGCCTCGGCTTCCTCGCACTCTTCGCGGGCGTCGTGGCGCTCCTTGCGTCCCTGGACGCCGGTGTCGGCCCCGAGGTGGTCACCTGGCCGCTGATCCTCGCCGGAATCGGGGTGGGCGCGCTGGCCTCCCAGCTCGGCAGCGTCACCGTGTCGTCGGTCGGCGACGAGAAGAGTACCGAGGTCGGCGGCCTGCAGAACACCGTGACGAACCTCGGCGCGTCCATCGGTACCGCACTCGCCGGCGCCGTCCTGATCGCCGCACTCAGCTCGTCGTTCTTCGGCGGTATCGCGGCCAACCCGGCCGTACCGGAGAACCTGTCGTCGCGCGCGCAGGTCGAACTCGCCGGCGGCGTACCGTTCCTGTCCGACCGGGACCTGTCCGCGGCGCTGGACAAGGCGGGCGTCACCGAGCCGACCAAGTCCGCGATCGTCGAGGAGAACGAGGCCGCCCGGCTGGCCGGGTTGCGTTCGGCTCTGGCCGTACTGGCCGGCGCCGCCCTCGTCGCTCTGCTGGTCACCCGCGGCATCCCACGCCGTCAGCCAGGCACCGAGCCCTGACAGCTGTCCGGCCCGGGATGCCGGCAGCACGAACCTGAACGACAGCGCTCCCGAGGCCGGGCGGGTTGAGCTGCTGTCCGTCGTCGCCCAGCCCGCCGGGGCCCAACAGCGGGTCAGGTGCCAGCGGTCGACTCGACGTTTCGTTCGAAAGGCAGCGCGACCAGCGCCATCCTGCCCATATCGCACCGAATTGTCCGAGCCCGCGCGAAGGCGCGCCGCGAGCCCGTCTGCTGGCCGCGCCCGGGGCGACCACGCGGCCGATCGCGACGCCGTTGCCGTGCCGCTGCCTGAACCGGCCCGGTTGCGTACCCGGTGCGCTTGCGGCTGAGAAGCGGTAGCTGGAGCGGCAGCGCGCCCCGTCGGCTCGCTGTGTGGTGCACCGCTCGCCCGGGTGAGCCTTCAGCTCATCCGGACGAGCGGTTGGTGTTGGCCACCACGGTGGGGCGCGCAGCCGGGCGACGGGCCGGCGCTGCGGAGGTGGCGGGATCCTGCCAGATCGCGTCTGGGGCATTTGCGAGTGTCTATACTTTTGTCCGTTTGCTCCGTCTGATCCCCTCTAGTAAAGGAGCTCTCCATGCACCGCAGACTCGCCGGGCTCGCGATCCTCGGCGTCGGCGTACTTGCCGCCGCCGGCATCGGCAGCACCCCAGCGCAGGCCGCCCCTCCGCTGTCCGCCGCCGTCCAGGCCGCCGCCGTGCCCCAGGCCAACACCGTCGCGCAGCGCCTCGGCAGCCAGAACGCGGGCGTCTACCTGGACCGGAACGGTCATGCAGTGGTCACCGTGACCTCTGCCGCCGCCGCCCGCACCGTACGCGCGGCCGGGCTGCGCAGCCGCGTCGTGCACTACAGCGCGGCGTCGCTGACGAGTACGAAGAACCGCCTCGACCGGCTCGCCGGGGTACCCGACACCGCCTGGGGCATCGACACGGCACACAACCAGGTGGTCGTCACGATCTCCGACGCGGCACCGAAAGCCGGTGCCGCGCGCGTGCTGGCCGCCGCCCAACGCTACGGCAGCGAGGTACGCGTCGAGCACACCACCGGCCACTTCAGCACGTACGTACGCGGCGGCGACGCCATCCAGAACAGTCAGGCGCGCTGCTCCGATGGATTCAACGTACGGCGCAACGGTCAGCTGATGGTCCTGACCGCCGGGCACTGCACCAACCTGGGCGGCACCTGGTCCCCGATGGGCGGACAGGTCGTCGCGAGCAACTCGCCCGGTGGGGACGAGGGACTGATCACCAACCCCAGCGGCAACGGCCCCAGCCAGATCAACACCGGCCAGACGATCAGCCGCATCGGCCAGCCGACCCAGGGTGAGCAGGTCACCAAGAGCGGCTCGACCACCGGCGTGACCGGAGGGACCATCGAAGCCGTCGAACAGACCGTCAACTTCGACGTCGGCGTGATCTACCACCTGTTCGCCACCGACGTGTACTCCGACCACGGTGACAGCGGTGGCCCCGGCTACGACGGGTCGACCGGCCTCGGCACGTTGACCGGCGGCGACACCCAGACCACGTTCTTCTACCCGGCCTGGCGCGAGTTCAACGACTACGGCCTCACCCTGCCGTAACCATTCCCACGAGTGCCTCCCGGCGCCTGCCGCCGGGAGGCACTCGCATGCTTCCGCGTGATGGCAACAGGTGAGGTCAGCGGCAGGAACCCGGCCGCGGAGACGCTTCCCCGTCGGGCGACGCGATGCGTCCTCTGTCGCCGCGTGATGCACGCAGGCCGCGCGGTTGCTCGCATCGGCACCCACAACCTCCCTCCGGTACTACCCCGTCACCAGAAACGGGGGGATCCGGACTTCTCCGCCGTGGCCGGCTGGCCATAGTGGTTGAGTTGCTGGTCACACTGATCACGCACCGCGCTGGCGCCGTCACGGGTGTCCGGGGAAGGCGGAGGGCCGCCGATCGGGGCGTTGGACGATGTCGGCGTACTGGACGGTAATACGAACGGCCACTCGTCCTTCGCAGTGAGTTGATCTTCGACGACGACTTCGTTCCCGCAGGTCATCCCTCGTCATGCATACGCACGGTTATCACTCGACCTATGCGCGAGAGCGGTGTCGCCGCCCCGCCCCCGACCGCGACACCGTCCGGTACGCGCGTCCTGCTTTGCCTGTGGACATGGGGATCCAGGGTTGTCGGGGCACGCCCGACAAGGCTTGACCGGGCCCGTCAGCGGGGTCGGGTCGGTTGATGGGGCTTGCCCGTCAGTGGCCACAGACGGTGAGATAGGTCCCCCGGCATTCCGCCGGGATGCAGACGCCCCGCGCCGGCTTCCCGGCAAGAGAGCGGCACGGGGCGTCCGCAAAGATCCACAGAAAGGATCGCGCACATCATGACTGATCAGGTGCTCCTCGCACTACCCCCGGCCGGCTGGGTCGGCTGCCTGCTTGTCGCTGGCGCGCTGGCGATCTGGTCACGCGACAGCCGTCGCCGCCGTCGGGCATGGCGACTGCTGCGGATGCTGACCCGTACGCCGCGCAACGCCAGCTGAGCAACGGACGGTTCGGGAAGCCGACGCCGCTGGGACGGCAGCGTGCTCGGTTCCACGGCCGCATGTCACATCGATTCGTGGTGCTCGACGCCTCCGGGGGCGGCGACGGCGAGCACCACGCCCACCGGATCCATGGGGGCCGTCATGACAACGCAGAAACTCGGGGGTCGCAGGCTCCTCGACGAGCAGGCGCTTCGCAACAAGGGTTGCACCGCGGAGGGGATCGCGATGATCCTCGAACTGCGGCACATGCTGACCGGCCGGTTCGGCGAGCAGAACACGTTCATCACCTGGGCCAGGTCGTTGGGCAAGGACGGCGCGAACGCGCGGGCGTTCGCGCAGCGGATGTCGGAGAAGCTTTCGAGCCGGCCGCGAAAGACCGGGCCGGCCTGGGACATCGTGGTGGACGTGGTCGCCGCCGTGGTCGACCCGATCGAACAGGCCGCCGAACAGCGCCGGCTCGCGCTGATGTGGGCGGCGGCGAACAACCAGTGGCCCAACGGGGTGTCGCCGGCGGAGATGCTGGTCGACGAGGGAGCGGAGGTTCATGATCGAGCCGAGCAGGAGGTCGAGCGCCGCCGCGAGCTGACGCAGTTGACGACCAAGCTTGCCCACGCGCAGAGGGAAGCACTGGCGCACTCGCGGATGGCAAGTGAGCTCGCTCGGGCGTTGGCCCGGATAGCGGGCCACGACGAGGACACCCGCAGCCGCAACAGGGACCTGGAACTGAGCCTGGCCAGTGCGCACCGGGATCTCCTGCGACTGCGGGAGGAGTACGCATGGCTGGCTGCGTTGGTGACGGCCGATCCGCAGCGAGCCGCGGCGTCGGTCACCTGGATCGCGCCCCAGCCGGCGACCGCCCCCGCGGTGGATCGGCTGGTGGCGGCGTACCTGCATGCCTGCGCGACGCTGGCCGGGATCGAGCCGCAACAGGTACTGGAGTCCGCCCGGACTGCCGGTGTCGAGCTGGATAGGGCTGGCTTCGCGGATCTGGTGGAGCGCGGTGAGATCGGCGACTGGCAGGTCGTCCAGGCGGTGACGCGCCTGGTCGGCGGAGCCCCCGAACGGCTCTGCGTGCCGTACGCGACGCAGCGCCAGCAGACCGTGGAGCGGATGTCGCGGATCCGGCCCGGACAGTACCACGGTCGGCACCGGAAGCCGGTGCCGCGCAAGCGCCGTCGCCGCATGACGCTGTGGTCCCGTGCCATGTCGACCGCAGCCGCCCTGACCCTTGCCCTGGCCGTCCTCACCGGTGTGGCAGAACCGGTGATGCGCGGCGCCGGACAACGCCGGCCCCAGCCATCGTCGATCGACGTAGCCGGCGCTCCGCCGGTTCGGCGGTCGCTGCCGGCATGAGGTCCGTTCGTGACGCGCGGACGCCGATCAATCCGGCCGGTACGGGCGGATCGCGGTGGCGGGGACGCGGAGAGTGCGCTCGACCAGCGGGTCGGCGTCGAGGTACCAGCCGGTCAGGTGCAGGTGGTGGGCGGGCAGCGGCGCCACGCCGATGACCCGGAACGGGGCCGGCTCCTGGCCAACCTCGGCGATCAGGACGACGTCGCCGAGATCGGGTACCCCCCCGCTGCCGTGGCGGTCGACGGGCGGAAGCGGCAGGCTGCGCCGGTGCGGGCCGCGGGCCAGGTCCTCGGCCTCGCGGGCGAAGGTGTAGGCACGGCACGGCCACAACACGCGGCACTGCCGGCACATCGGCGAGGTGCCGCGCCGGCGCGCCGTGTCGTTCGGCCAGTGCCGCGCCAGCACCGCCTGCGCGGCCCGCCACAGCAACACATCGGTGACTTCCCGCGGAACCGCGTCGTCGGCGCTCATCGGCGACCGTCTCGATCCAGCGGTACGAGCGTGAGACCGCCACGTGGGTCCCGAGTCAACGCCCGCGCGATCGCCTGCCGCCGGCGGCGCGCCACACGCAGCGCCGCGACGTACGGATCGGTGGGCCGATCCTTGCCGCGCCCGGGGAACAGGACACACAGCCGGGCGCGGATACGATGAAGCAGCCTCACGGAGACCTCCAGGTTGTGAGTGGGGCAAGGGGACACGGCGCCTGGTTTCGCGGCCCGCGCCGTGTCCCCGTCTTCTCTTCTGTTGTCGGTGCCGCCGCGTGGGCCGGCACCGTTCAACGATCACGATCCGTCGTCGGTCGACGCGACGTCCGTCACGGTCGCTCATTAGACACCCTGCTTCGTGCAGGTGCAAGAAGTCTGACGGAAACGTGTTGCGTCGTCATCCCTTCACAAAGACGAGCGATTGGTCTACGTTGCTCCTACACGGACAGCACACACGGAGGTACTCATGGCGATCGGGGAGAGCCCCACTGCCAAGCGGCGCCGGCTCGGCCTGCTGCTGCGCAAGTTCCGCACCGAGGCGAAGATCAGCGCCGAGGTCGTCTCCCAGCACATGGACCGCAACGACGCCTGGGTGTCACGCGTCGAGAGAGGCAGGACCGGTCTGCGTCGCCTCGACCTGGAGCGGCTACTCGACCTGTACGGCGTCGACGGCAGCGTCCAGGCCGAGCTCGCCGACCTGGCCAAAGCCGGCCGCGAACGCGGCTGGTGGTCGAACTACAGCGGCGTGCTGTCCCGCCAGTACTCGTCCTACATCGGCTTCGAGGCAGAAGCTTCCCGGCTGCTCACGTACGACAGCTTGGTGGTCACCGGACTGCTGCAGACCGAGGCGTACGCACGCAAGGTGCTACAGGTCGGCGCGCCGGAGGAAGATCGGGCCGTGATCGAACGCAAGGTCGAGGTCCGGCTGAACCGCCAGCAGCGCCTCACCTCAGAGAACCCGCTGCGCCTCTGGCTCATCTTCGATGAGGCCGTGCTCCATCGCGTGATTGGCGGGGACCTCCGCGCGCACGTCGGTCAGTTGGACCATCTCGTCAAGATGGCGGAGCTGCACAACGTGCGGCTGCAGGTCATGCCGTTCCGGGAGGCCGGCCATCCAGGCATGCTGTCCTCGTTCACGATCATGGAGTTCCCGAACGACCCGACGATGGCCTACATCGAGGGCCTGACCGGCGATCTTTACGAGGATGCGCCGGAGAGCGAGCGGTATAGGGTGGTCTTCGACAACCTGCGAGCCTCCGCACTCGGCGAGCCCTCGTCGATCTCCTTGATCAAGGAGGTGGCTGCCGACCTGCGGCGCGACACCTAGGAGACACCGTAATGCCCCTCGACGGCACGTGGCGTAAGAGCACCCGCAGCAGCACCAACGGCGCGTGCGTCGAGGTCCGCCTCTGGCACGGCACCGTCCAGATCCGCGACACCAAACTCGGCGCTGCCTCCCCGATCCTCACGGTGAGCCCGACCACCTGGTCGGGCTTCACCACTGAGATCACCACCGATCGCTGATCTGCGACCCAGGAGAGCCGCCATGGCCAACCTCGGTGCGACCGTCTGGCGCAAGTCGATGCGTTCTGAATTTTGTAGTCGCGCCTGCGCACGCAGGGTTGCCTGGATGGAGCTGACTACGGGTTCGCTGGTGACGCTCACGCCCCCGGCCAACCCGTTCGGTTGATCCACTTCGACAGGCACTGCCGTGACACGCCTGCCTCGGCGGCCACATGCGCGATCGGACGAGTGCGGCAGCGTCGGATCAGACGCAGCCTGCCGGCCGGGGTCAACGGGGCATTACGGGTGGGACATGACGGGTCTCTTCGACGGTCAGGGCGTGTTGTCAGCGCTTCACATCCTGACCGCCAGGAGACCCGTAGCCGCCAGCGGCCCAGCCACCTACCCGGCGTCAACAACCTCACGAACCACAACAGCTACCCGTCATCATCGGAGAGGATCTCCACCACGTCGAGGGGGATCTCGAACCGTACGGCGGTAACCCCGGTGTCGTATTGTGGGGTCAAGACCGGTTCAACCGGGCCATCAAGGAAACCCTCATCCTGCAATGCATGGGTGACCCTTGTGGTTGGCTTCGTGAATCCGCGCAGCATGCGCTCCTTGTCGTAGCCGCATACCTGGTAGATCTCATCACGGGTGATGACCCCGCCACGATCCGCAGCAAAGCGGATAACGTCCGCCTGCTCTCTGCCCTCCGTGTCAAGCCGGCGAAGTAGCTCAACCACGGCTCGCCGGTTCCATCGGGATCGACGAATCTCGGTCTCGGCGCGTGCGACGTCGGTCGCCGCCTCCGGCGACACCGTGACCGCCAACGCCGCGGCATGCTCTATTAGTTGTACCGGGCGGAGCATGTACAGGCGGTTGCCGGAGATCTGCGCGAACTCGGTCACGAGCTCCACCCTCGGGCCCATAAGCAACGACCGGTGCCGCCACCACCAATCTTCCTTCTCGTCGCCCGTAATGATGACGAGCGGCAGATGCCGGCGTTCGGCTTCCCTCTTGGATTGCAGCCACACCAGATAGTCGCCGCTCGCGCCGTCCGGGCCGCCATCCTGGAGTTTTTCTGCGTCGCGGTACCCCGGCGGGATGCGCTCCTTCGCACGTCGCGCGCCCTCCGCTAGCGCCGCGTCGTGTTCGGTTGGATCGAGCGGCGGGCCAACGTTCGCCGTCAGCAAGGCCCGGAGAGTCTCCAGAACCGAGTCGGAGTCTGGGCGGTGGGTGATGGCGCCGGCGCCGCTCGTCTCCTCCTCGACGATCTCGCTCGCCCTCGCCAGACCGCTTGCGAGCACGTCGTGGACCTGGCGCTTGACTTCTTCGGACACCGCGGTCTGCTTGGCCCATGAGTCGACGGCATCGAGCAGCGAACGCCTACTCTTGTCCAGCGCCGAGTGGACCTGCTTGGTCGCCTCGTTGCGCTGGTCGATGGTGGCGCAGCGATTCCGCCAGAACTCCTTGGCCGCTTGGTGGCTCACCCACACCCGATCACCTGCGGCGCTGAGCACCTCGACGAGGGCGTCACGGGCCTTGGGGCTGTACCTGTAGAAGTTGAGCAGGACGTTGGCGTCCAAGCTGAGCAGACCGGTCGTCAACGCTTCGACGACGTCCCGGTCCGTCTGGGGGATGTGACCATCGAAGCCATGATCCAGCGCCCGCGGCTCGGACATCACTGGACCTCGAAGACCTTCATGACCTCGTCGCCGTAGTCGTTGATGACCTTGACGGCGATCTTGCCGGTCGTGGGTTTGGCGAACGGACGCGACGTGGTGGCGTTGAGACTGGCCCAGGCGTCAGGGTCGATGTCTGCCTTCAGCGCGGTCTTGAGGCGGCGGTAAGGATCGTTGTCGCCGGTGAAGTAGCAGTCCCGAACGAAAAACGACTCCTCGTTGTAGTTGGTGTCGATCATCCACAGGGCGATGTGACCGGTGTCGTTGCTGCGTACCTCGCCGGTCGTCGGGTCGTAGACATCGACGCCCCGGAGGTCGACAACGACCCGATCGTCATCGGTCGTGGCGACCTCGATGTCGGGCTCACCGAAGACAGTGAACAGGTTGCCGGCGCCGGTCTTCTTGAGCGCCTCACCCATCAGCAGGTCGACGTTCATCCGGACCATGAGCACCGGGACGCGGCCGAGCTTGCGGACACTCGCGACGTTGGCGAAGCCCTCATCGGTGGTCTCGACGGTGATGCCATCGTCCTCGGTGACACCCGTGACCTGTGGGTCGTAGGCGAAGCCCAGGATCGCCAGCAGGTCGATCGCGCCGTCCCTGTTCGCCTCGCGGGCGGCGTTCTTGATGAACGACGCGCTGACCGTGCCGTACTGCGGGCCGATCGCGACACCGATCCGGCTGGGCGCCTCGTCCTCCTCGTCGGTCGCACGCTCGCCGACTGCCTGGATGTACTGCCCGGCATACGTCTCGAACGAGGCGAACCTGATCCGTTCCTTGCGTCGCCCGTTCTGGATGCCGGCCGCTGTCAGGTTGTCCAGTATCGACTGCTCGAAGCTCGGCGCGTCCGCATCCTTGGCCGCCTCGGTCTCCCCGCGCGTCTCCTGCTCGCCGCCGAAGGCCAGCGACCGGTGCGGGCTGAGGCTCTCCACCGTGAACGGCCCGGCGACCCGAACCTTCTTTTTGTCCTCGTACGGCCGGTCGTACAGCGTCTCGAAATCGGCGTGCCGCTTGATTGCCGCATCGATCTGCTCCCGCGACATCCCCTCCCTGATATCGGGATTGTTCGCGATCGACTTCAACGTGATGTGCTGCACCCGCTCATAAACAAACCCCAGCCGGATGTCGTTACCGGACGGCTTGCGTGGCAGGGCTTGCGCGCTCAGCGACTGTTCCTTCGCCTGCCCCTCAGTCGAATCCGCCAGCAGATACCACGGGTACTTCGCCCCATCACCCGCTGCCGAGCCAACGCCAACGCCACCCGCGACGTGTCGATTGTGATCCACCGTCGTCCCCACTGCTCTGCCACATAGGCCGTCGTGCCAGAACCGCAGGTTGGATCGAGGACGAGATCTCCGGGGTCAGTGCACATGAGCATGCACCGCTCGATAATCCTGGCGTTGGTTTGGACGACGTACATCTTTGGGTCGCTGAAGCCCGAGGTAATCGTGTCATCCCAGAAGTTGTTGATCGGGAAGGCTGGAAAATCGTCGAGATACCGTACGTAAGTCAACGTATTCCCGATTCCGAGCAATCGGCGAGCATGAGCCAGTTTTTGAGCGCCAGACCTGTTCGTCTTCCAGCCACCTTTTGAAGGTGTGTAAGTCATCTCATCGAGGTCAATAGGAAAAACAGTGGTCTGACCGGTACGTGTCGTTTGGGACGTAAATTGATCTGGTCGGAAAATTCGATATTTAGGGTCGCCTGACATTAGTTCTTTGGCGGTTCCGCGACGACGCGATCCATTCGACAGCTCAACCCACGTGTATTGCCCACCGCCAGCCTCGCCGATGCTTTTGGCGCGATAGAGCTGACGATATTTGACGAGTTCGGGATCCCGACAGTACCAAACGATAAAGTCATTGGTAGACGCAAGCACGTTCGTCCCGCCGGCAAAACTGCCAGCTCCGCTGGTGGTCTTAAAGCTAATCAGGGAGCAGAAGTACTCGCTGCCGAAGACTTCGTCCATAAGTGAACGTACAAGGTGGACATTGTCGTCGCCGATTTGGACGAAGCAGCTTCCGGTTTCGGTGAGGAGTTCGCGGGCGGCGAGGAGGCGGTCACGGAGGTAGCTGAGGTACGAGTGAATGCCGAGTTCCCAGGTGTCGCGGAAGGCGCGGATCTGTTCGGCCTCGCGGGCGGCGTCCTCCAGTTTGCCGTCCTTGACGTCGCGCTTGTCGACGCGGACCTGCCAGTTCGACCCGAACTTGATGCCGTAGGGCGGGTCGAGGTAGACCATCTGTACCTTGCCGCGGAGCTGTTCGCGTTCGGCCAGCGAGCCCATGACCTGGAGGGAGTCGCCGAGGATCATCCGGTTGGACCAGTTGGCCGGGTGCCGATAGAAGTCGACAGAGTCCAGCGGGTCGAGGCCGTCGAACATCTCAAACAGCGCCAGTTCCGGCTCATCCTCGGGTTTGGCGGCGGTGCTGCGCAGGTTCTCGATCAGTACGCGAGGGTCGATCTTTTCCTGGATGTAGATCGGCGGCGCATCAGCGACCAGGTCCGGATCGGTCGGCTCGTCGGGGTACTTGCCGCGCCAGACGAGCTGTGGGTCGAGGCTCTCGTCGCGGGCGAACCGAACCTTGCGCACCTCCTCGATCTCGGGCGCGACGAAGTCCTGTGCGTCGGCGGTGGGAATGTTGGTTCGCTTATCGGGATGCTGGATTGCGTCCACGGGCGTCGGTCCGGGTTTCCGCTTAGGCGCCACGTGCGCTCCTGAAGATCTCGAGCAGGTCGGGTTCGCCGATGATCGGCGCGTCGGCGTACAGATTCCGGATGGCCTCGGTCACGCCACGCTTGAAGTCGAGCGGGTTGGTCAGCTCGACATAGCCCCAACGGCCAAAGCCACGCGAATTGTTGACCGCCACGCACCAGGAGTTGCGTGCAGTGAGCCTTTTTCATCCTGCTGCGAGTTCGTGGTCTTGAAGGACGTGGATGGCTTTGGCGAGTCGGCCGGCGCGGTGGGGGCTGGAGCGTAGCTTGCGCAGGATGCGCCAGGTTTTGAGCTGGGCGTTGGCGCGTTCGCCGGGGCCACGCAGCCTCGCGTGCGCCCGGTTGGCAGCTTTCTGAGACTCGGGTTTACCCTTGCCCTTGTACGGAGTGATCACCGGCTCGCCGATCCCGTGATAGCCCTTGTCGCCCAGGGCGATCAGCCCGGCCTGGCGTAGCGCGGCGAGAATGTTCCAGATGCGGGCGGCGGCGGTGTCGTGCACGCTGCCGGGCAACGCACCCGACACCCACAGGATGGCCCCGTCGGGTGCCGAGATCACCTGCAGGTTCATCCCGTGCATCCGGTGCTTGCCGGAGTAGAACGGCCGGTCGGCGGCCACCCGATCGATCGGGACCAGGGTTCCGTCGATGATCACGTAGGCCATGCCGGCCCGCCTCGCGGTCTTCAGCGCCGCCTGCAGCTTCGGTGCCCGGTCGGCCAGCAGCTCCACCGTCTCGTTGACGTAGCGCCAGCAGGTGGCTGTGGACACCTCGAAACCCGCCCCGACCTGCGTGAACGGTTCACCTTTGCGCAGATACACCAGCACCAGCAGCGCCTGTTGCCCCGCATCCAGCGCCCGCCACCGCGAGCCGAGTTGCCGACGATGGCGGCGGATGAGTCCAGACACGAAGGTCAGGGTCTGAGATGACAACGGCAGCGCGGCACGGTAAAACAACATGAAGAAGCCCTTGCTGACGACAGCAGATCTTGGTCGATCGCCGTCATAGCAAGGGCTTCGCTACATCCCCGACCGCGACACGCCCCTCTCGGTCACGAACCCGTCTCGATCCCCAGCGGCCCAACACATCCCCACCACGATGAAAAGGGCTCAGTGTCCGCCTTCGCCCGCGTCGGACCGGGGCTCTTCTGGCTGCCAGAGACCTCGATGATCAGCGTCCGGTCGAAGTCCTCACCGTCCGCCCGCACAAGCCGGACCAAGAAGTCAGGCACGTAGCTGTGCGATCGGCCCTGATGTACGTATGGGATGGTGAAGCCGAGATGGTCGTTCTTGACGAACGCGGCCACCTGGTCGTCGTGCTCCAGCATCAGCGCGAGGAGCTGCTCCCAAGTATTGCCACCCTTGCCGTCCAGAGTGACGTGTGAGACCTCAGACCGGTCGACCGCGATCACTGGCTTGCGGGTCATGAAGTCGACTTCAGCGGTCGATCCGGTGGTCTTGAACCGGTTAATCATCGGCCGGAGCCGCTTCCGCCGGTTGCCGGCAAGCCGGACGATCGCTCCCCAGATCTGCTCGACCGCCCGCTCCCGCGCTTCGGTGTTGGTCATCAGATGGCCGATGCTGTACCCGGGGGCGTACACGACCTTCGCGTCGATCCACTGCCAGCACAACTGCGCCAGCTTCGGGAACAGCCACGGCCGCTTGTCGTCGACGGTGTTGAACTGCTTCTCGAGGATTCGCCTGGCTAGCTCATACGCAACCTGCTGCGGCCGGTACAGGGTCGGATCACCCTCTTCCCTTTCGCTCTCCCCGACCGGGCCGCCCACTTCCACCCAGCGGGGCACCGTGCTCGGCCCGATCTCGAAGACAGGCGCCGAGTCCAGGTCGAGGATGATGTCCTCGTCCGGCAACTCGACCCGGTACCCCGTCAGGTTCGGAAACCTGATCCGCAGATGCTCGCGGCCCTCCAGCGCGGCGACCTGCTGCACTGGGCGCGGCGGCAGTGGATCCTTGACCGGCCGGTCGGAGGAGATGAACTGGAACGGGATGCCGTAGACGTTGGCGTACTCAGGTTCGAACCGACCGTCGTCGTTGACTGTGTAGTTGCGCCGTCGTAGCCCACGGCCGACGACCTGTTCGCACAGCAGCTGGCTGCGGAACGCCCGGACGCCCAGGATGTGTGTGACGGTGTTCGTGTCCCAGCCCTCGGTGAGCATCGAGACGCTCACCACGCAGCGCACGTGTTCACCCAGCCGGCCACGCTTGCCGACGGTGTTCATGACCTCGCGCAGCAACTCCTCGTCGGTGATCTTCTCCACGTCGGCGCCGGGGTTTCGCTGCCGGTACTCCGCCTTGAACGCGGCGATCTCTGCGCCGGCAGCCGCCTTGAAGTCGGGCTTCATCCCCTCACCGGACTCCAATTGCGCCGAGTCGATCAGGATGGTGCGCGGCCGGGCGAGGGGCCGGCCATCCACGACGTTGCTGAGCAACTCCAGGTTGCCACGCCGGAAAACGGTCCCCTGCGCGGCCTCGACCTCGTTGCCGGCGATCCAGTCGTACACGAGCTTGCTGACCACGGTGTTGGGGCAGACCATGATGAACACGGGCGGGGGCTCGCCGGATCCGGCGAGCGTCTTCTCCCAGTTGTCGAATGCCTTGGCGTAGCTCCGGTAGAGGCTGCGCAGCGCACCTTCCAACTCGGCCTCGGGGATCCAGTCGGTGACCTTCTCCTTGGTCGCGCGCTTGGGCAGCTTGTCGCCGACGAAGTCCCATAGACGCAGGTAGGTGACCAGCGGGTGGTCGGCATCGTCGTCGACCGGGGTGCGCGGCACTTTGACAATGCCGGACTCGATCGCGTCCATCAGGGAGAAGTCGCTGACAGTCCACGGGAAGATCAGGCCTTCGTGGTAGCCGGAGCCGGCCAGGTAGTACGGCGTGGCGGACAGGTCGACGACCTGCTTGATGCCGGCGTACTTCGCGATGGCCTGCAGGCCCTTGAACCAGACGCGAGCCTCATGGTTGGCTTCCGCGACATCCTTGCCGATCTTCTCGCCTGCCGGCAACGGCTTGTCCTGGTAGCAGTGGTGCGCCTCGTCGTTGAGCACCATGATCTGCTGTTTGCCGCCGCCCACGTCGCGCAGGACCCGGCTGACCATTGCCTGCGGCGTCTCCCTGAATGCATCCTCGCTGCGGTTCCCCTTGAGCAGAAGCCGCGTGTTCCTTGCCACGCCGCGGATCTCTTTGGCGTCCTTGAGACCGAAGGCGTGGTAATTCGTGATCACGATGCGTGCCTTGGCCAGGCCGCCCTTCAGATCGGTGGGTACCAGATCGCGCAGTTCGTAGTAGTTGTCCACATCCTCGGGCAGTAGCACCCGCAGTCGGTCCCGGATCGTGATCCCTGGCGTGACGATGAGGAACCGGTCGGTGAACCGGGCATCACGCGGGGCGTGCTGCTTGTTCAGCGTCTGCCAGGCGATCAGCATCGCCATCACGACGGTCTTGCCGGAGCCGGTGGCCATCTTCAGCGCCGCCCGGGGGAGGCCGGCGTTGTACTCAGCGTTCTCCGGCTCCAGGCGCTTGCGCCAGTCTGTATATGTCCCGCGGCGCCCGGCCACTTCGGTCAGGAAGATGATCGTCTCGGCGGCCTCACGCTGGCAGAACAACACCCGGTTCTCCCGGGCCGGCGCAGCCCAGTGCCTCAGCAGGTTGCGTGTGATCGGGGTGACCCCGTCGTAGTCGCCGCCCCTCCGCCATCGATCAACGTCGCGGCGGATGGCGTTGATGACGTCGTTGCGCTCGCGCCGTTCTCCGGGTTGGTCGAGATCGATGGCGAGTTGCTCGCCCGCGCTCCGGCCCTTCTTGGCGACCGCGATCGGAATGAACGACTCGCTGGGCCGCCGGCCGTCGAGGATCTCGCCGGTCGGACCGTTTGGTCCGATGACGTAATGCCGTGCCGGCGGCTCATATGGCGAATTGAGGATCGGGTTGTCGAGGGTTTCCGTCATATGCCGCGCTCCACGCCTGCTCGCACAGGCGGGAGTGTAGTCAGTCAGACGCCGCAGCGCGATATTGGCATCGACGTTGCGTGGACACGTGTGCTGCTGCAGGTCACTGTGGTGGGCGACACATTGCTCTTGACGCCTGGTCGGTAGTAGGGGGCCTGCGTTACGCGGGCACGGACGGGGCTGGAGCTCCGCCGATTCTGTCGGGTGTGTCGATACAGTGACTCGCGTCAGAGCGGAACGACGGGCTTCCGAGGCTGGATATGCCCCCACCGCACGAGTGATTCGTGCTGCCCGGGGGTTGTTCGTTGTCGGCGTTCACCTGCTCCGTTGCGGATGTTGTCGAGCTGGCCAGGCAGGGCACCTTGGGCGATCGGATCGCCGAGTTCGTCCGGTACAACACCTGGCAGAGCGCGTCCAGGTCGGAGCAGCGCTCCTGGGAGCGCAGCCTCCCCGTTCTGGCGAACGACCTGGTCGCGGCCGGGCTCTCCAACGTCGAGATGCTGATCGAGTACCAGTTGCCCCTGACCAGCCGGCGCGCCGACGTGGTGCTCGCCGGCGTCCACCCGCGGACCGGCGAGGACACCTACGTCATCGTCGAGTTGAAGCAGTGGTCGTCGGCCGAGCTGTGGGAGGACGACCCCAGCCTCGTCCTGGTCCAGGACATGCCCGGCGGCCCGAAACTGCACCCGTCGTTGCAGGTGCGCGGGTACTGCGAGTACACGGCCGACTATCTGACCCAGCTGGCCGAACACAACAACCGGCTGTGTGGCGTCGCGTACCTGCACAACGCGATGGACGCCGACGTGTTCGACCTGTTCGACCACGTGCAGGACGATTGGAGCCGGTTGTTCACCCGGCAGCGACGCGACGAGTTCATGAGCTTCCTCAAGTCAAGGCTGTCGCCGGAGCCCGGCGCTGCCGCCGGCAAACGGTTGCTGGCCAGCGACGTGCGGCCCAGCAAGAACCTGATGCGCATCGCCGCGAAAGAGGTGCGGGAGCGGGAGCAGTTCGTACTGCTCGATGAGCAGCAGGTCGCCTACCAGATGGTGCTGCACGCGGTGAACAAGGCCCGCAGGTCTGACCACAAGACTGCCGTCGTGGTGACCGGCGGTCCAGGCTCGGGCAAGAGCGCCATCGCCCTGTCGGTCCTCGGCGACCTGTACCGGCAGGAGCGGGCCGCCGTGCACGCGACCGGCTCGAAGTCGTTCACCCGCACCCTGCGCAAGCAGGCAGGCAAGGGGTCCACCCGGGTCCAGAACCTGTTCAAGTACTTCAACAACTTCATCGATGCCGAGGCCAACGACCTCGACGTACTGGTCTGCGACGAGGCGCACCGCATCCGCCGCCAGTCGGTGAACCGGTACACGCCCAAGGCGGTTCGGGAGCGCAGCGGCGCGCAGATCGACGAGCTGCTGTCCGCGGCGCGGGTACCGGTCTTCCTGCTCGACGAGCACCAGGTCGTACGTCCCGGCGAGACCGGCACCGTCGACATCATCCACTGGCACGCCGAGCGGCGCGGCATCGATGTCGAGCTGGTCAGCCTGCACGACCAGTTCCGTTGCGGCGGCAGCGAGGCCTACGAACAGTGGGTCCTGGATCTGCTCGGCTTCGACGGCCGTACGCCACAGGCGTGGCAGGGCGACGACCGGTTCGAACTCGAGGTGGTCGAGACGCCGACCCAGCTGGAAGAACGACTCCGGGCCAAGGGAACCGAGATCGCCCGCATGTCGGCCGGCTTCTGCTGGCCGTGGAGCGCGCCACGCGACGACGGCACTCTCGTCGAGGACGTGGTGATCGAAGACTGGGCCCGGCCGTGGAACGCCAAGAGCGACCGAACCATCGGTGACGCACCCGAGTCGTCCCTGTGGGCCACCGACCCGCGCGGCTTCGGCCAGGTCGGTTGCGTCTACACCGCCCAGGGCTTCGAGTACGACTGGTCCGGTGTGATCCTCGGCCCCGACCTGGTGTCCCGCAGCGGCAAACTCGTCACCCGCCGCGAGTACAACAAGGATCCCGACCTGCGGAAGAAATCCGTCGTCGACAGTGAGTTCGACCGCCTGGTACGCAACATCTACAAGGTCCTGCTCACCCGAGGCATGCGCGGCACCACGCTGTACTCCACCGACCCGGAGACCCGCGCCTTCCTCGCCGACCTGATCCGCCGCTGAACATTGCCGTCTCTCAGGCGGCACCGTCGAGGTACAGCTCGTGGTCGGAGCGGAGCGACCGGAACAGCTGCGCGAGTTCCTGCCGGCCGCGAGCGACCGTCTCGTACGCGCCACCCAAGTCGGTCGTCGACGGCAGCGGTGTGTCTGCGAGCAGGTCGACGGGCGTGAATCGGCCACAGAGCCACCGCCTCAACGCGAGTACATCGCCGCCGGAACCGTAGTCGTTCTGGTAGTCGGAGCGGTCGTTGCCAATCGATGCCAGGAGTGCCGAACGCCGTACCAGGCACGGAAAGCAACGCCCGCAGTGGCCACTGGTCGACCTGCGTCGCTGGATCGGAGGGTGGCCGCAACTGATGGTCAAGAACAGTGTCTCCGCGTCGGCTCCGGCCTCCAGTGCTGCCTGGCACACCTCGCCCTTCGTCATCTGCTCGAATGGATTGACCACCGTCAAGGGCATCTCGAGCTCTGTCAGGAGCCTATTGAACAGGTAGAGCGTTCGCGGATGTACCGACCGGGTTGAGCACGACGCTGCTCGTGCCTCGGTCAGTGGCGGATTCAGAGCGAGCTGCCCGTTTTCCGGGACGACGATGCGAGATGCCTGGTACGCCGACGCGGCGCGTACCGCCGTACCGATGAAGAGGAACCCTCTGCTGCGGAAGGTCATGTCCTTGGGGTTGAAGACAGCTACGGGCACCGGGCGGAAGTGGCCGCTCGCCCGAAGGCGGCGGAAGACCTCACTCACTCGACCTTTTACCTTCGAGTGCGCGTAGCCGATGTAGGCCGTCTTGGTGTGCCGGCTCACCGATCGAGCGGCGTAGCTTGCCGAGTCCAATCCACCGGAGAACAGGGCGATCTCATCTGCTTGTTGGCTGCCGAACACGGGTAGCGGGAGCATGTCGTCGCTGGTGTAGGCGCGACTACTAGGCCTGGTCGTGATGGACCAGCGATCGCCGGTGAGTAAGGACAGTAGCTCTTCCAAGGTGTTCAACGCGGTGAGTGTCCAACGGTCGTACTCCACGATGGGAACCTGAAGCTCGATGTCGCGTGTCCATCGGTCGGCGGTTGACCGGCGATCCGACATCCGGTCGGCGAGGTAAGCGGCGCGGGCGACCAGGAACATGTCGTCGCCCCAGCGCTCGGTGTCACGCCCCGCAGAGGCTGTCATGCCTCCGACGGTCGCGACGGTGGCACGAAGTTGGTTCAGGGGAAGCCGGTCCCAACCAGACCGGGCTTTCTCACCCTCAGGTGAGTTGTCGATGTCGTACCGGAAGCTCATGCGGCCTCCAAGGCTTGTTCGTCGAGATCGAGGATCTGCGAGACCGCTCGGACGACCATCGAACGCGCCGTACCGGCGATGCTGTCCCTGCGTGGGCCAGGCTGCTGGCGTTCTTCCTCGCACGGATTGGGCACCAATCCGACCAGCTTCTTCGCTGCTGCGTCGGCGATCAGCCCGGTGGGGTCGAGGTACAGGACCGGTAGGGCGATCTTGAGGTGCTCGGCGACGACAGCGCGGAGGAACGCACGTACGGCATCGGCGAAGAACAGCTGGAAGATCGAACAGAACAGCTCACGAGGCATGCGGTAGCCTCCGTCGCCACTCCGAACAGCCGCTCGAAGCGGAGCGTTGTCCTTGATCGCGGTTTCGACGGTGCTCCGTACGCCGCGTCGTACCGCGTACTCGGGCACGGTTCCAGGGGACACGTCGCCGAGGAACGCGGAGATGAACTGGAGCTCACGCTCGTCCGGTGATGCACCGACAACTCCGATGCCGACAAGCCCGTCGAGCTGTAAGCGCTCCAATGTGTCGATGAGTGCACGGGCCTGGACGGTGATGGGCTCTACCAGCAACGCCCGGCTCGGGTGGGCGCGGAGGGCAGCCGCAAGGCCGGCCGCAATGTCGTCCTGACGGTCGTTCAAGAGTTGTCGCGCGCCCTCGGGGCCTCCCGGTCCGCGGAGAACGTTGTCGAGGCGCTTGCCAAGGTCTGTCAGGCGTCGTCGGGTGCGTTGCCATTCCCGGTTGTGCGCACCGGTGCCTCCCACGGGTCCCGGGTAGCTTGTCGATGTGCCCATCCGGCCTCCCTTGGCATGCGGAAGGTAACCAACCAGGATCGGACGGTAGGGCGTTGCGGTGTATCGATCAAGATCGATAGATAAGTTTGCGGTTACCGGACAGAAGCTCGACGTGACCGAGCTCGCTGTGGTAGGCGTACGGCCGACGCGGTCGACTCGGGAACCACGGCTGCTGATCTGGCGGGTGCCTGGTGGCCGAGACCCGTGGGCGAGCGTGAGCCGCCGCCACGATGATGGGATGACCTCTCATTACGCCAGTCGACGAGTCGCGCAACTGGGTCGGTGTCGAAAATGGGCCGGGACGCTGGGGGCATCGGGGTGAGCGGTATCGAGGCGCGGGTCATTGGTGCGAAGCGGCTGGAGTTGGTGCCGGTGCAGGTCTCGTACGCCGAGGAGATGGCTCGGGTGTTGGGTGATCCGGCGCTGCACACCTACATCGGTGGGGCGCCGGAGAGCGTGGAGCAGCTGCGTTCGCGCTACGAACGGTGGTGTGCGGGCTCGCCCGACCCGATGGTCACCTGGCTCAACTGGGTCATCCGGCTACGCAGCGACGGCCGCCTGGCCGGTACGGTGCAGGCGACGATCGGTCCTGACGGCGACGATGTGGTCGCCGAGGTTGCCTGGGTGGTCGGTACCCCATGGCAGGGCCAGGGCATCGCGACCGAGGCCGCGGGGGCGCTCGTGGAGTGGCTCGCGGAGCAGCCGGTGCACGAGATCGTCGCCCACATCCACCCCGACCATGCCGCGTCTGCCGCCGTGGCCGCCGCGGCGGGACTGACGCCCACCGACCGCTGGCAGGACGGCGAGCGCCGGTGGCGGCGAAGCATCGGGCGCTGACGGAGACGAGTCGCCGGCACAGCTCCGGTTGCCGCCGCACCGCCGCTGGCTCCGGCCTCTGCGGGCCGTCACCTGGCTCCGCGTCTGCGGGCCGTCACCGGCACCGGCCCTCGGCGTGTCGCCTCGGCTCGGCTCAGAGTGGCGCCACGGTCCAGGGTTACGTCCTGCCCGGCGCGACGGCCAGTGCGTGCCGAGCAGGACGTGAGTCGCCGAGGTTCAGCCGTGGCCGGCGGCGCGGAGGACGTGGACGCCGTGGGCCTTCAGGTAGGGGAGCGGGTTGAAGGGCACGCCGTGCCGGCGCATCTCGAAGTGCAGGTGCGGGCCGTGCGAGTCGCCGGTGTTGCCGGACAGGGCGATCACCTGGCCGGCGCGTACCCACTGTCCATCGTGGACCAAAACCTTGGAGTTGTGGCCGTAGACGGTGGCGACGCCCTGCCCGTTCTCGATGCCGACGGCGCGGCCGTACCCGCCGTAGGTGCCGGCGATGCTGACGCGGCCGGCGTGCGCGGCGTGTACCGGGGTGCGCATGGGTACCGCGAGGTCGACGCCGGCGTGCAGCACGCCCCACCGAGTGCCGAACCGGGAGCTGACCCAGAAGCGCTTGGCGTGCACCGGCAACCGCCACGAGCTGCCGCGGTCGACGTACGGCTTGGCGGCGGGCCTGCGCGCCTTCCGCTGCTTCTCGGGCTTGTGCGCGTCGTGCTGCTTCGCCGGTTGGCGGGCGCCCTGTTGCGGCTTCGCCGGCTTCGCCGGTTCACGGCTCGGCGTACCGCTGTCGCCCGGCACCGGCCGGTCCTGTCCGCGGCTGGCGGCGGTGTGTTGCCGCGCGTTCGAGTGCTGCGCCGTGGTCTCGGCCGCCTGCGCGGCGGGGGCGCCGTCGCCGGTGTGTACCGCGACCGCGGTGGTTGCGCTCGCGGCGATGACCACGCCGCCCAGCAGCGCGGCGACGCCGATCCGCAGCGCCCGCGGCCGTCGGGCCAGCGCCACGGTGCGGCCGCCGATCTCCCGCCACCAGCGCGGGTCCGACACGCGGGCCGCGGCGGTACGGGCGTGGCGCCGCCACGGCGTCGTGCGCAGCGTGGTCCAGGCGGTACGGGCGTGCTGGCGCCAGGGCATCGTGCGCAGCGTGGTCCAGGCCGTACGGGCGTGCTGGCGCCACGGCGTGGTGCGCAGCGTGGTCCAGAAGGTGAGCAGCGCCGCAGCGGCGCGGCGGCGCATCGTCCGCAGGGTGGCCGCGAACGAGCGGATGGCGGTACCGGCGCGCCGGCGCCACGGGGTGGTGCGCAGCGACAGGAACCAACGTAGGGCCGAGTCGAGGGCACGCAACAGCAACGACAGGGGGTTCATGGGGGAGTCCTTGCGTCGGCGGCCTGGCGACGGGGAAGGGGATTCGCCGCACCGCTGTCGGGGGGATGCACTTGTCCGGGCCTCGGCTCAGGATCCGAGCCTGGGGCTCCATGTCGCGGGCGGCCGTGGTGACCACCCGACGGCAGCGCCCACCGTAGACGCAGTGTGACCGGAGGTGTGCGCTGTACGCGGCAATTGGAACGCCTGCGCGGTACGCGTGGATTGCTTTGCCCGGGTGGCTCCCGATTCATGGTGTGGGTGCTGCGTCACATCGTGACGGTCACCTCAGGCAACACCATGATCACTCCGGCGCAACGTGGCTGTGCGGCAGCCGCCGGTGCCACGCGAGCGGTGGGAACGCGGCAACGATCGTGGCTTTACATTCCTCTAGAAGAATGTATGATGAGCGCATGACTGAAACGATCGAGCGCGTCGTCGCCGCATCGCCCGAGCGCGTCTGGCAGCTGTGGACCACACCCGAGGGCATCTCCCGCTGGTGGGCGCCCGAGGGGTTCCGCACCGACGTCACCCAGCTCGACCTGCGCCCCGGCGGCGAGCTGACCTACACCATGACCGCCGTCGCGCCCGAACAGGTCGCGTTCATGCAGCAACACGGGATGCCACTGGCCACCGAGTCCCGCAAGTACTTCACCGAGATCGACGAGCCGACCCGACTGGGCTACCGGTCGGTGATCGACTTCGTGCCCGACTACGAGCCGTACGAGCAGCTCACCGAGATCGAGCTGACGCCGGTCGAGGGCGGCACCCGCGTCGTGATGCGCATCGAGGAGATGCACGACCAGGAGTGGACCGGCCGGCTCGTCGCCGGCCGCACCAACGAGCTGGACAACCTCGCCCGGCTCGTCGCCGCCCAGTGACATCCGACGCTGCCGACTCGGCCGACGAGCCGGTCGACATCCAGCGCGCGCTCGCGGCCATCGGCGAGCCCACGCGCTTCCGGATCGTCGAGCTGCTCGCGGCGCGAGCGCGCACGGTGGGCGAGGTGACCGAGGCGATCGGCGCCCTGCAACCGCAGACCACCAAGCACCTGCAGGCGCTGGCGGCGGCCGGCGTCGTCCGGCTGCACAAGCTGGGACGCCGCCGCGTCGCGCGCCTCGACCGGGCCACCCTGCAACAGCTCGCCG
Source organism: Actinocatenispora sera (assembly GCF_018324685.1). Taxonomy (NCBI): domain Bacteria; kingdom Bacillati; phylum Actinomycetota; class Actinomycetes; order Micromonosporales; family Micromonosporaceae; genus Actinocatenispora; species Actinocatenispora sera. The sequence goes on from NZ_AP023354.1 coordinate 2,949,232, forward strand.
ACCACTTCGGCCGCTTGGCCGAGAGCGACCCCGACGACGCCGTACTGGACGACTACGAGGCCGCGATCGCCACCGAGGCCGCGCCATCGCCGGGCGACAGCAGCCGAGTACTGCGGATGCACCGCACCGTACGGGCATCGGCCGCGACCGTCTGGGCGGCGTGGACGCAGCCGCAGTGGGCGGCACGCTGGTGGGCGCCGCGGCACTTCCGCGTCGAGACCTTCGACCTCGCCCCACGGGTCGGCGCACCGATCCGGCTGGTGCTGCGAGAAGGAGACAGCACCCGGTACGAGTCGGCAGGCCAGGTGGCCGCGGTCGACGCCGGCCGCAGGCTGGTGTTCACCCTAGCGCCGGTCGATCAGTCCGGGGCGCCACTGTTCTCCGCGGAGCACACGGTCGACATCCACCAGAACCGCACCGGCACCACCACCGTCACCCTGCTCATCCGGGTGTCGAACGCGTCGCCCGAGGCGGCGCCGGCCGTCGCCGGACTCGAACCCGGCTGGGCGCAACTCCTCGACGCGCTCGTCGCCCTGGTGCAGTCCGAAGACCGGCCCTGACCGGTTGCAGATCTCGACGCGGTCCACGGCTGTCGCCGCGAGAAGCCCCCGCATCGAAAACCACAGCTCCGGTATGGACAGAGCTGGCAGCGCGCTCCGAAGTTCCGCGAGAGAGCGTTCGCGGCACGCGGAACCCCAACGACGTGGGCGACTCGACTGCCAACGGGGCGCGTGCTCTCTGCGCGCCGGCCAGCATTCGGGCCGTGCCCCTGACCTGCTCGGTTGGCGCCGTCAGGCAGGATCGAGGATGCGGTGCAGGTTCTCGGCACGGGCCCGGCTGGCGGCATCGCCCTGCTCGAAGTGACCTGCCGCGGCAGCAACGACCTTCCGACAGGCCGCGTTGCCGCCAAGCCGCCACTCCACCAGGTAGCGCACCAGCGCGTCTGCCGCGGCGTCGCGGTGTGCGCACGCCGGGTCCTGCGCCAGGCGGGCCGCGATCTGCACCGACAGCAGGTGCCCGTCGCCGGTCAGCCGCTTACTCAGGGTATGCAGCCGAAGCAGTGCACTGTCGATCTCCCAACTCGTGACGTGGGTGATGTCCGGTGCGCCACCCAGCGACTCGGCCGCGTTGTACGACGAGGTGCTCGTCGTCCACCAGCTCTGGTGATCGCGCAGCGTCTGGTAGATGTACTCGACGCTGGTCTGGTCGCCGACCTCCACCAGCGAACTCAACGCCTGGTACGACGGGTGCTTGACGAGGAGGGCACCAAGCTCTGCCAACGCGTGCTCATCACCGGTCTGCACCAGCATCTTCATCGCCTCGTGCGAGTTGTACTTCGTCACGCAGGCTCGCAGGTGCTCGGCCGCGCGGGGGTCGCCGGTGTTCAGCAACGCCCGTAGGCCGTCCAGAGAGTTGTTGCCGACCCTGGTCAGGAATGTGTCCAGGGCATCCGCGGAGCGCGGGTCGCGAAGCTGGGCGAGCTTGCGGGTGGCGCAGTTGCGCACGCTGCTGTCCCGGGAGTCGAGCTGCCGGCAGACCCGGCGCACAACGCGTAGCGGAACCTCGGTCACCTGGCCCTTTTCCAGCCGCTTGGTGCAGCCGTCACAGAACATCAGCGGGGCCATTCTGAGCCCGACGCGGGTGGCGTGCTGGTCGCGCTTCCCGCAAAGCTGACACCGCACCCGAGGTACACCCGCGCCCATGGCATGACCATAGCCGCATCTCGGTCACGGCTCAACGCCTGCGTGGTCGGTCCCGGTGGGCGGCCCGCGGCGCGGTCGAGTTGCCGCGCACGTCGTCTCGTAGCGGCTGGCCCGCCGCGCTGCCTGACTGAGCGTTGTCGGTGGAATGCATTGCAGGCATGTTGCGATAGCAGTATTTTCGCCATAAAGAGGATCTATCGACTGGTCGGTCAGGTGGCTCGACATGGGTGAGATCCGGTGGTGGTTCGAGCGGCGCTTCCGCTCGGGCGCGGTGGCGGTGGCTTCCCGCGTGCGCGTCGGTCACGGAGCCCGAGGACGACGCAGACCCAGCCCCGGACCATCCGGCGCAGGGCCATCGATGGCGCTGGAGTCCCTCGTCTGACCGTCCACTGAGGACTGTCTCGCGTGCGGTAGGTCCAGATCCTCGGCTCCACGAAACGCAGGACTGCGTGAGGGGAGCACACACATGGCAGAGTTATCCGGCAACAGACGCCGGTGGCGGCTGGGCACCTCGATCGCCGCCGCGGGCATCGCGGCGGTCACCGCGCTGGCGCTGGTGGTACCGGCGCTGTGGACGCGCGCGCAGCACGGCGCCGCCGCCCCGTCGTGCACCTCGGGCACCACCGTGAACACCGCCGACGGCCCGGTCTGCGGCACCAGCGCCGACGGCGTCACCTCGTACCAGGGCATCCCGTACGCGGCGCCGCCGGTCGGCGCGCTGCGCTGGCGGCCGCCGCAGCCACACCAGCCGTGGAGCAAGACGCTGCCGGCGACCCAGCCAGCCAAGAGCTGCCCGGAGCCCAGCGTGGCCGGCGCCGACACCAGCGAGGACTGCCTGTACCTCAAGATCGAGAAACCGGCCGACGCCAAGCCCGGCGAGAAGCTGCCGGTGATGTACGAGTTCCACGGCGGCGGCTTCCTCGGCGAGAACCGTACCGACCAGGGCGAGAACCTGGTGCGTACCGGTCGCGTCGTCTACGTGTACGTCGGCTACCGGCTGGGCGTGCTGGGATTCCTGGCGCACGCGGCGCTCGGCGAGCACTCCGGCGACTACGGCCTCCAGGACCAACAGGCCGGGCTGCGCTGGGTACAGCGCAACATCACGCACTTCGGCGGCGACCCGCAGAACGTCACGGTGTTCGGCGAGTCGGCCGGCGGCGCGAGCGTGTGCGACCAGGTGGCCTCGCCGACCGCGAAGGGCCTGTTTCAGAAGGGGATCAGCGTCAGCGGCTTCTACAACTATCAGAACAACACCATCTGGTCGAAGGCCGACTGCAAGTCCACCTACTACACCGAGTCACAGGCGCAGCGCACCGGCGCGCAGTTCGCGGCGAAGCTCGGCTGCGGCCACGGCGACGTCGCGGCCTGCCTGCGCAAGGTGCCCGCGCAGACGCTGGTGGACAAGGGCGGTCAGTTCGTGGATCCGACCGCCGGTGGCACCATCGGCCCGATCGTCAACGGCACCACGCTGACCATGCCCCCGGCCAAGGCGTTCGCCACCGGACACGTCAACCACGTCAGCCTGATCACCGACGTGGGACGCGACGAGTTCAACGGCGGCATCTACGAGAACCAGCCCGGACTGCACACCGTGGTCGCCGACACACCGGCGCAGTACCGGCAGCTGACCACCGAGCAGTTCGGCCGGCTCGCGCCGGCGGTGCGGCGGCTCTATCCGCTCAGCCGGTACTCCTCGCCGTTCATCGCCTACCGCGCGATCATGGCCGACTCGGCGTCGGTGTGCCCGCTGCTGGACGCCAACGACGAGCTGGCCCGGCACATCCCGCTCTACGCCGACCTCGACGAGGACGCCGACAACCCGGCGCACGAGATCACCGGACCGGTCGGCGCCGTACACAGCGGTACCAACCTGCTCGTGCACTACCCGCCGGGCAAGCTGGATGCCAACCAGGCGGCGCTGCAGGACCAACTGCTCGCCGAGTGGACCAGTTTCGCCCGCACCGGCAACCCGGCGGCCGCGCACAGCCCGGCCTGGCGGCGCTACGACCGGCAGCACCAGCAGGTGCTGTCGCTGCGGCCAGCCGGCGCGAGCGTACTGATCCCGGCCCAGCAACTGCGCGACCAGCACCACTGCGCGTTCTGGTCGCGCACGACGCACTACTGATGCACGGCCGTGCGGACGCGAACGGTGCGCCCGCACGGGCACCGTGCGTACGGCGAGGTCCGGCCGGTAGCGCACGCTCGCCGTTGGCCACCCGGCACTTGCGCTCCGCGGTACGAGCGAGGCGCGGCACTCCGTGGCCGACAGAAACCGTGACAGGCTCGGGGTACCTGTCACGGTTTCTGTCGACACCGGATCTGCCTGCCCTGGGTAGCCCGACGTCCCACCGGCGTGCGGTGACATCGCCCGAACGATCGCCAGCCCGGTGCCACCGCCAGGGCCGGCCTGGAAGCTGTGTCGAAGATCGAGAGGCGACCGGTCAATCGGCGCCGGCATCGTCAGGTGCGGGGTTTCAGGCTGACGTGCTCGTGCTGGACGCTGGTGTTGTAGTGCGGGTCGCCGCCCTGGTAGGGGGTCGCGGAGACGGTCTTGCCGTCCACGACGAACGAGCCCACCGGAAGGTAGTTGAGCGTGCCGGAACGCAGGCTTGCCGGTACGTCGAAGGCGAGGTCGAGGTGGCCACCGGCGGCCCCGGGAGCATCCGACTCGCTGGTGGTGTCGCCGCTGCTGGTGGCGTGGCCGGTCAGGGTGGCGCCGCCGGCGGTCAGGGTCAGGCTGCGCGCCACGTCCGGCTTGAACTGCGACAGGCTGTCGGTGTTGAAGCCGACGGTGACGAACAGCCAGGCGCGGCCCTTGCGCGCCCAGCCGAGCTTGTCGGCGTACGGGGCGAGCACGGCCTTGCCGCTGGCGAAGGTCAGGCCGGCGGTGCTGTGCGGACCGGTCACGTAGTACGCGTCGTCGAACGAGGGGCTGGCCGCGCGCACCGGGTAGTACAGCGGGCTCGCGGTGCGGGTGCGCTTGCCGGTGCGCAGGTCGAGGTCCTGCGCCCGGCCGCCGTCGTTCATCCGCAGCGAGACCGGCGCGCCGGCCGGCACCGACACGATGATCGTCTCGTCGGCGATCAGCTGGCCGGGCACGCTGCGGCTGGTGCCGTCGACCACGAGGGCGGCCTTGCTGGCGTTCAGGGCGTCACCGTCGTAGCCGGGCAGGCCGGGCTGGGCGGCGCCCGTGCCGCTGGTGCTGTTCGGGGTCAGGTGTGCCAGCACGAACTCGTACCCGGACCTGGCGTGCACGGGCAGCGCCTGGTCACCGAGTTGGGCGACGCCGAGCTGGTCGGCGGTAAGCGTCGTCGCCCGCGCCACCCGGTCGAGTTGCAGGTACGAGTGCGGCCCGACCAGCACCGCCTTGCTCGGCGTGAGGCTCTTGGTGCTGCTGATCCCCTGGTACGCGCGGCCGATCGCGGTGGTGAAGTCGGCCGGCGCGGTGGAGCCGGTCTCCGATGGCGACGGCGTCGGCGAGGCCGCCCTGCTGCCACCGGGCGGGGTGGCGCATCCGGCAGCGAGCAGCATCGCCGCCCCGATCGTGACCGCTGCTGTCGCCCGCCGCATGCTGCCCCCTCGTCGCCGACCGCACAGACGTTAGCGCCTCGCCGCCGCGGGGCCGAGCGGAGTTACCGCGCCGTACTGCCGTGCGCGGCCCGGCGCACGGCAGTACGGGCGGCTGTGCGGGCTCAGCCCATGGACTTGGCGCCGTCGATCGACTCGCGGATGATGTCGGCGTGGCCGGCGTGCTGCGCGGTCTCGGCGGCGATGTGCAGCAGCGTGCGCCGCACCGACCAGCGGGCGCCGGGCTCGTTCCACGGCGCGTCCGGCAGGGGGTGGCTGGCGTCGAGGTCGGGCACGGTGCGCACCAGCTCGTCGGTGCGCCGGGCCACCTGCTCGTACTCCTCGAGCGCCCCGGCGAGGGTGTCGCCGGGCAGCATCGCGAACTCGTCGGCGCGGGCCTGGAAGTCGGCTTCGGTCATCTTGGTGAAGTCGGGCATCGCCGAGGGGCCCTGGACGATGAAGGCGGCCCAGCCGCGTTCGACCGAGGTGACGTGTTTGATCAGTCCGCCGATGCACAGCTGGCTGACGGTGCTGCGCTGCGCGGCCTGCTCGTCGGTCAGGTCGCGGGTGGTGAAGCGCAGGAAGTGCCGCTGGTGCGCGAGCATCTGCAGGATGTCGGCGCGCTCCTGGCTGATCGCCGGCTGCTCGGTGGTGCTGGTCGGCTCGTTCACGGTCGTCATGATGCTCCCAAGCGGCTCGTTCTCGCTGTTGAAGACGAGGTTAGTCGCCCTTGCGGTCAACTCCTGTCCTCAACAAGCGGCGATGCTGGGTGACCGCCGTAACGAAGCAGCCGCGGCACCTTGATCGCGAGGCCGGCCAGGAACAGCACCAGCAGGGTGCCGCTGATCATCGTGGTACCGGCGACGCCGAGTACCTCGGCGACCGCGCCGAGCATGATCGTCGCGAGCGGCATCACCCCGATCGCGAGCTCCTGCAGCCCGAGTACCCGGCCCTGCACCGCCGGCGGGGTCAGCATCAGCAGCAGCGTGGTCTGCAGTACCCCGAACGCCGAGCTGGCCAGCCCCACCCCGGCGAGCAGCGCGAACGAGACCGGTACCGAGCCGGAGATCGCGAACGCCACCCACAGCGTGCCCCACAGCGCCGTGCCACCGACGAACATCGCACCCTTGTACCGGAAGTCGCCCAGCGCGGCGATGACCAGCGAGCCGACCAGCCCGCCGAGCCCGCTGCAGGTCAGCAGCCAGCCCAGGCCGCCGGCGTCCAGCCCGAGGTGCACCTTCGCGAACACCGGCATGAACGCCTGGTAGATCGGCCACAGAAAGATGTTGGCCACCAACGTGATCAGCAGTACCGCGGCCGCCAGCCGGTTGCCGAACACGGTGCGCACGCCGCTGGAGACCAGCTGCCGCAACGACTCCCCGCCGGGGTGGGCCACCCGCCGCGCCGCGTTGCGCAGCGGCCACAGCGTCACCAACGAGACCGCGAACCATGCGGTGGACACCCACAGCGCGCCGGCGGCGCCCAGCGCGCTGATCATCGCGCCGCCGATCGCCGGCCCGATCACCTGCGTCATGTTCATCACGATGGAGTTGAGCGCGTTGGCGTTGCTGAGGCTCTCACGCCCGACGAAGTCCAGGACCAGGGTGGAGCGCGCCGGCTGCGACGGCGACTGCGCCAACCCCAGGCACAGCCCGCCGGCCACCAGCAGCCAGTAGGGCGCGGTGCCGGTGGACACCAGCACCGACAGCAGCAGTACCACCGTCAGCGCCCAGCCCGAGGCGACCAGCAGCAGCCGGGCGCGGTCGAACCGGTCGGAGACCACGCCCGACAGCGGGCCGAGCATCATCGGCGCCAGCCGTACCGCGGTGAAGATGGCCAGCAGGAACTCCGAGCCGGTGGTGTCGAACACCAGCCAGCCGAGGATCAGCGTCTGGGTCCACACGCCGCCGAAGAAGAACAGGTTCGACACCCACAGCAGCCGAAACCGCGGGTAGCGCAGCAGCGACGCGAACACCTTGCGGTGCAACCCGTCGGGCCGCGGGGGAGCGACCGGCGGGGCCGCCTGTACCATTGCTACTCCTCTGCACCCCGGCACGCCGGCGCCGACCCGAATCGCCATCCGGGTCGGATCGCCTGGTGTGAAAGGGAAAGCTACGTCAGCCGCGGACCACGTTGCCGGCGACGATGACGGTGTCGCGGTCCGGGGCGCGGGTGATCGCGTCCTGCGGGTTCTGCGCGTCCAGCAGGACCAGGTCGGCCGGCGCGCCGACGACCAGGTCGTGGCGCTCGCGGCCGACGAACCCGGCCGCCGCCGAGGTGGCGATGCGCGCCGCGGACAGCAGATCCTCGTCGCGCCGCCAGCCGGCCAGCTGCGCCAGGGTGCCGGCCAGTCGCAGCACGTCCCCGTCGCCGAACGGGCCCCACAGGTCGCGGATCCCGTCGGTACCCAGGCCCACCGGTACGCCGGCGTCGCGCAGCGCGGTGTTCGGCAGCCGCGGCGCGGTCACTCCGGCCACGGTGCTCAGCGACACCCCGGCCTCGGCCATCGCGTCGACCAGCTGCCGCTGCCGGTCGGGCGCGAGGTTACCCAGCGCGAAGCCGTGCGAGATGTTGACCCGGCCCGCCAGCCCGCTGACCCGGGTGCGCTCGATGATCAGCTCGTACTGGAAGGCGCCCAGCTCGCCGCGGTCGTGCAGGTGGATGTCGAGCCCGACGCCGCGCCGTACGGCGATGTCGAACAGCGCGTCCAGCTGGCCGACCGGGTCGCGGTCGATCGACGCCGGGTCCAGCCCGCCGATGTGGTCGGCGCCCTCGGCGGCGGCCTGGTCGAGCAGGTCCAGCACCCCGGGGCGGCGCAGCACGCCGTCCTGCGGGAACGCCACGATCTCCAGCCGGATACCGGGATCGACCGCGGCGACCGCGTCGCGCACCACCTGGATGCCGGTCAGGCCGACGCCGAGGTCGACGTCGACGTGGCTGCGAAACGCGGTGGTACCGAAGGCGACCAGTTGGCGCACCAGCGCGGTGGTGGCCTCCGGGCTGGGGATGCCGAGCTCGTCGCGGTGCGCCCGCTCGTGCGCGATGCGGTCCTGGGTGGTCGGCTCGCCGCCGTAGGACACCCAGGGCCTGCCCCACCAGCTCTTGTCCAGGTGCGCGTGCGCGTTGACCAGGCCGGGCAGCGCGAGCAGCCCGCGCCCGTCTACCAGCGTGGTACCGGCGGGCTCGCCGGCGCCGGTCGGCCGGATGTCGGCGATCGTCCCGTTCTCGATGACGATGTCGCTGGCCGCGCCACCCCACGGTCGCACGTTGGTCACCACGGAACGGGTCATCTCGCACCTTTCTTCGCTGGTCCCGGCGGCTCAGGCGGCCCCAGCGAAAATGGTATACCAAATGACGGCATGGATCCGTGGCGCGAGCGGTGACCGTACCCACCCGCTGCCGCGGCAGCACCGGGCGCAGCAACACCGGTTTCGCCGGTCCTGATGAGCGGTGACGACCCGGACCGTGGCGCTCGTCGTCCCACCGGCGGTGTCCGGCGACCTGCTCCCGACCGGGCAACCCGAGCAGCGTCGTCCGTGGACGGGGTGGACGCGCCGAGTGCGGCGGTCTCGCCGTCAGCGGCGCGGACGCACCCCGGCGAACAGGTCGTCCTCCTGCTCCGAGACCTCGACTCGTCGTCGGGATGCGTGGGCACGCTCATCAGCCGCAGGGTCTCGCCGGCGCGGTGGAAGCCTCCGGGTCTCGTACGATGGGGCGTTGCTGTCGGTCGTGGTGGAGCTGGTGTGGTGGGGGAGAACGAGCGGCCCGGCGAGCGCGGGCAGGCGCTGCTGGTCGCGCTGTTCGTGGTCTACCTCGGCCTGCTGTGCTGGCTGGTGCTGTGGAAGCTCGAACCCCCGCACCTCGGTGACGGCACCCTGCGCCACGTCAAGCTCATCCCGTTCAGCCCGGACGGCGGGCTGGACCCCAACTCGCCGCAGGAAGTGGCCGCGAACCTGCTGATGTTCGTCCCGTTCGGCCTCTACCTGCGACTGCTCGCCCCGGCCCGCCCGTGGTGGCAGGCGGCGGTCGTGGTCGCCGCGGCGAGCCTGGCGCTGGAGACCACCCAGTACGTGCTGGCCATCGGCTGGTCGGACGTCACCGACGTGATCACCAACACCGCCGGTGGGGTGGCCGGCATCGCCCTGACCGCCCTGGTACGCCGCCGCCTGCGCGCCCGTACTGCCCGCGTGATGACCCGCATCTGCCTGATCGGCACCGTGCTCGCCCTGCTCGCCACCGGCCTGTTCGTCGCCTCCCCGCTGCACTACGCCCCGATGCGCGACCGCACCGCCGCACCGGCGCATCCTCGTACCGCTGCGCTCACCGGCCACGCGGCGCCGGTGAGCGCGTTGCCGTAACCGTGGTGCTGCCGCGCGGCCGCGGCAGCTGCCCCAGATACCGCACGAACACGGCGGGATGGCTCGCCGCCGGCCACGATCGGAGCCCGCGAAACTGCCGACACCGGTCGGAGTCGGGCGGCGCCGATGCGGTCGGGCGGCGCCCCGCCAGTGGCGTACCAGGCCCACCCGGTTGCCGTCGGGGTCGGCGAACACCGCGATGCGGCTGACGGGCGTGTCCACCGGTGCCAGTACCCGGGTGCCGCCCAACTGTTCGGCGGGGGCCAGGGCCGCATCCACGTCCTCGACCGGGAAGCAGGCGACCAGCCCGACGTACGGGCTGCCTGGCGGGCGCTGCCCGGGTTCGAGGGCCGCAGCCGCGGCGACCGGATCGCCGAGATCGTCTCGTTCCTCGGCGCGGAGCACTTCGCGCCGTTCGGGCTGCCCGCCGCACTGGGCTGAACCCGGCACCGGTCAGCGGGAGGGGTGGGGGAGCCGACCGCGGCCGGGCTCGCGTAGCGGATAGCCGTCGGGTCAGCAGAGGACGCCGCGCTTGCTGCGGGCGCCGTGTGCGGAGGGGTGGGCGCCGATCCAGCGCGGATCCGCCGGCTGGCTGGCCCGCTGGTACCGCGAGTCACACGACAGCCGGAGCCGGCCGGTGTTGTTGTCCAGTCCACAATGGACGGTGAAGATGGTGAAGGTGAGCAGGTCGCCGGCCCGGAAGTCGGCGGTGAGCCAGCGGCCGCCGAGACGCTCCCGCAGGCGGCCCGGATCCTCCGGCAGCGCACCGTTCCACAGCAGACCCTCGTGGATCGCATCATGCTCGGCACTCGTACCGTTGCGGCAGAACTCGTCGACGTCGCGGCTGCCGTACCCGGCGCGCAGGTCGTCGTGGGTGTGCGAACGTTCCAGGATCGCCAACCCGCCGAGCGTGCGGTCGATGTCGCCCAGCGGAGTCCACGCCGTCAGCAGGTCCAGCGTGCCGCGGTTCATGAACACGCTGTCCATGTGCGGCGGCGTACCGGATCGCGGCGGCACCGCCCGCAGCCAGGTGTAGTCGAAGTGGCGGACCGCCTCGCCGAAGACCGCCTCGTACAGCTCGATCATGCGGCCGGTGTACAGCAGATCCAGCAGCGGCGTGCTGCGTGCCGCGACCTCCGGTGCGAAACCGGTGAAGCCCGGTGCGGCGATCGCGTCGTCGGCGCCGCTGCCGGGCTCGCACCGGCCCTGCTGCGCGAGCCGCGTCAGCAGATCGCGCCGGGCGGCCAGTACCTCGTCACGCGCCAGGAAGCCGGGCAGGAACAGGTACCCGTCGGCCGCCAGCCGGTGTCGCAACTCGACCGCGTCGCCCGCCACGTCGTCGGAACGGCGCAGCGCGCCCACTGCGTCGCGCAGATCGGCGCCCTGCGCGCTGATCCGGCCGTCAGCTACCGAAGACATCTCGGACCTCCTTCACACCGGCTGGCCTGCCCGACTCACCGTAGGTCGGGCAGCGCCGGTGGTGTTGCACGAACTGACCTGCGACCTTGTCGATTCTGGTCGCCGCCGGCGATGCTGGGAGCATGGCCGAGCGATCGCCGCTGCCGTCACAGCTTGTCGTCCGGGCCGCCGCCACGACGGCGGTGGGCGCCGTGCGTGCCGCCGGCCGGCTACGCGCGGGACGTGGCCTGCCCGTTGCGCCCTTGCGCGTTCTGGACAGCTACGCCGCGGTCTACCTGCTCGCCGGCTCGGGCCGCTACGCCGACGCCGGCGGAACCCGCACGGCGCTCGCTCCGGGGGACCTGCTGCTGCTGTTCCCCGGCCTCGGCCACACCTACGGCCCGCCGCCCGGCCAGACGTGGAGCGAGCTGTACCTGCTGTTCGACGGCCCCGTCTTCGACCTGTGGCGCTCCACCGGCCTGCTCGACCCCGCCCGGCCGGTGCGGCGCCTGGAGCCCGTCGACCGATGGGCGACCGCCTTCGAGCGCGTCGTTGCCGACCTGCAGCGCACCGACGCCGGCGCCGCCCTGTCCGCCGTCTGCGCACTGCTCTCGGTACTGGCCGACGCCGAGTCCACGCCGCCACGCGAGGACGCCCAGGCCGACCACTGGTGGCTGTCGTGGGCCAGCGCGCTGTTGGCTGCCGACCTTCGCCGCGAGCAGCCACTGGACGCCGTCGCCGCCCGGATGTCGATGTCCTACGACGGGTTCCGCAAGCGGTTCCGCCGCCTTGCCGGCGTCTCGCCGGCCCGCTACCGGGCCCTGCGCTGCATCGACCGCGCGTGCGAGCTGCTCGCCGACGGCGAGCTGACCGGCCGGCAGATCGCCGCGGCCCTCGGCTTCAACGACGAGTTCCACTTCTCCCGCCGCTTCCACCAGATCACCGGACGCACCCCGAGCCAGTTCCGGGCCGCGCTGCCGCCGCTGCCGCACCGCGCCACGATCTCCTCCGGCCGGGGCGACTGGTGTCCCGCGGGTCGCGTGACCCGCGAGCCGCCATCCACCCGCGGGGTCGACCGACGTTGATCGGCTCGTCCCGGTCGGTGTGACCGCGGCGCGGGCAACCGCCCGGCGACTGTGGGACCGATCCCACGTTCGGCCGGTAGCATCCCGCCATGTCCGAATCCTTCACCCGTCCGCCACGGCCCAACCAGATCACGGTGGCCGGCGTCGGCCTGATCGTGGGCAGCGGCATCGAGACGGTGGCGTCCGCGATCGCCACCATCGCCGCGATCCGAGACAGCATCGGCTACCACGAGCTGCGGGGACTCTCCCTGCTGGTACCGCTGGTGGGCATCCTCGCCGGCGGGCTCGCGGTGTTCGGCGGGGTGCAGCTGCTGCTCGGCCGCAACCGGAACCTCGTGTACGCGGGTGCGATCGCGTCGCTGGTGCCCGGCACGCTGTGCTGCGTGGCCGGCGGCGTATTCGGCGTCCTCGCGCTGGTTCTGCTGCCCCGCCCGGAAACCCGAGCCCACTTCGGCGAAGCCGTACGGGCGCAGAACGGTTCGCCGAACGCGCCGTTCGCCCCCACCTGGCCCGGCCCCACCCCGCCGGCACCCCGACCGACCACGCCGGCAGCCGACGCCCCACCGGCACCCGACCCCACCCCGCCGGCAGCCGACGCCAACCCGCCGTACCCGGATCCTGCAATCGCGCCGCAGAACGTTGATCCGGCCGCGCCGGGCGCCGACGTCGCTCGGCAGCCGGACCGGCCGGAGGAAGCGGACCGGCCCGAACACCCCGATCGGCTCACGACGTGAGGTCCTGACGTGATGCCCGGCCCGGGCCGCCGGTCCCGCCACGACGCGCACGAACATCGCCGGTACGGGCCGGAAGCCGCGGTCATCGCTTCGCCGCGACCGCCTGCCCTGCCCCGGCCGGCCGGAGCCCGTCTCCGGACACCGCCCGCCGGGTCCGGCGGCGGTGATAGTGCACCGTCAACACGGCGAGCAGCGGCCCCCAGGCAGCCAGCGGAAGGTACGCGGCGGCGAACGCCACCGACTGCCAGCCGTGCATGACCAGCCCACCGCCGTGCCGCACACCGGTGACCGTGCTGTCCAGCACGTAGTGCATGAACAGTGCGTACGGAAAGATCATCAGCAACGTCGACCCCACGGCTGCCGGGATCACCGCGGCGCGCATGGGCACCGTTCGCCCGCCGAGCCGCGGAAGCCACCGCGGGAACACCTCACCCCAACGGCACACCAACCCCAACGCCAGGAACGCCAGCGCCTCGCTGACGATGCTCAGGCCAACGACGTACACGCCCATCCAGCTGTCCGGGATCAGCGACGGCCCCTCCCCGGGGCGGTGTCCGGACACGCGCTCGACCACCGGTGCCCCGAACGCGAAACCGACGATGCGCCAGACGGAGGACGGCAGCACGGTCAGGCTCGTCAGGTACGCCGTCACCACCGCCCAGCGCGGCACTCCCGCCGCGGTCGGTCCGTGCAATCTTTCCAGTAATCCCGGTCCGGCCATGGCATCCCCGTCTCTTCGCTCGGCGCGGCTGACGGCTCCAGTGTCGGAACCTCGACGTACGCGCCGCATCGCGTCGACGTGGTACCCGGATACCTCCGCCGGGGGATTCGCCCCCCGGCCGGCCGTGGCACGATGCGCCGGTCGAGTCGACCCTCGCCCCGAGACCAAAATCGGCGCAGGTGGGCAGCCCCTAGACTGGTGGGCGTGGGGGTGCAGGCGCGGGACGGCGACGAGCCGGAGTCGGTACGGGTCGCCCGGGTGCTGCGCGAGCAGATCATCGACGGCGTGCGCGAACCCGGCTCCCGGCTGGTCGAACGCGAACTGTCCGCCGAGCTCGGCGTCAGCCGGGTACCGGTGCGTGAGGCTCTGCGCAGCCTGGTCGGCGAGGGGCTCGCGGTGCCGCGTCGCAACAGCTGGATGACGGTACGGATCTTCACCGAACGCGACATCGACGAACTCATCGAGGTGCGCGGCGCGCTGGAGCCGCTGGCGATCCGCCGCGCCGCCGAACGTCACGACCCCGCCGCGCTGCGCCGCATCAGGGCCGCGCTCGACGCCGAGGGTGACGCCGCCGGCCGCGGCGACGGCACCGCCGCGCGCCGCGCCGCCGCCGACTTCCACGAGGCGGTCACCGCGGCCAGCGGCAACACCCTGCTCGACGAGGTCGCGGTGACGCTGTCCGGCCGGATGCGCTGGCTGCTCGGCCAGCACGACGAGCTGGCCGAGGTGTACGCCGAGCACGAGGCGATCTACCAGGCGATCGCCGCCGGCGACGGGTCGGCCGCCGCCGAGCTGGCCCGCCGGCACCTGCGCACCAGCCGTACCGCCGCGCAGCAGACGACCGAGCGGCGGAGTTGACCTAGAGTTCGGTCTAGCATCTAGCGTGCCGGGCATGACGATGCGTTACCGGCCGCTGGGCGGCACCGGCATCGAGGTCAGCGCGTACTGCCTCGGTGCGATGATGTTCGGCTCCGAAGGCAACACCGACCTTGACGAGTGCACCCGGATGATCCACACCGCGCTGGACGCGGGCATCAACTTCATCGACACCGCCGACGCCTACGGCGAGGACGGCGGCTCCGAGCGCATCGTCGGCGAGGCGCTCAAGGGCCGCCGCGACGATGTCGTACTCGCCACCAAGGTGCACTTCGCGATGGGCGACGGCCCCAACCGCAGCGGCAACTCCCGCCGCTGGATCGCGCGCGCCGTCGAGGACAGCCTGCGCCGGCTCGGCACCGACTGGATCGACCTGTACCAGGTGCACCGGCCCGACCCGACCACCGACATCGAGGAAACCCTGTCGGCGCTGACCGACCTGGTACACCAGGGCAAGATCCGCGCCTTCGGCTGCTCGACGTTCCCCGCCGACCACATCGCCGAGGCGCACGCGATCTCGGCGGCGCGCGGCCTGCTGCCGTTCCGTACCGAGCAGCCCCCGTACTCGATCCTCGCCCGGGGCATCGAACGTGCCATCCTGCCGCTGTGCCAGCGGTCCGGGATGGGCGTGCTGACCTGGAGCCCGCTGGGCTGGGGGTTTTTGACCGGCCGCATCCGCAAGGACTCCCCGGTCGACCTGACCACCGGCCGCGCCGTGCACAACCCGTCCCGGTTCGACCCGAGCCTGCCGGCCAACCAGCGCAAGTACGAGGTGGTCGAGGAGCTGATCGCCCTCGCCGCAGAACTGGGCTGCACGCTGCCGCAGCTGGCGGTCGCGTTCCCGATCGTGCACCCGGCCGTCAGCTCGGTGATCCTCGGACCCCGCACCCCGAGCCAGCTCGACGACCTGCTCGCCGGTACGGCGCTGGAACTCGACGACGCGACCCTGGACCGCATCGACGAACTCGTCCCGCCGGGCACCGACCTGATGGAAGCCACCTGGACCCCACCGGCGCTGACCGACGCCACCCTGCGCCGCCGCCCCTCCACCGAGCGCGCCGCGGCTGATCGCTGATCGACGATCCGGGTGCGGTCGACATTCCGGGTCGGCCGCACCCTGACCAGAACGAACTCGGGCCGGCACCGACCAGTTTGCCCCGCCGGGATCGTCGAAGACGGTGAAGGGTTCGAACGGAGGGGTGCGATGATCGATCTGAAACCGGCCGGCGAGCAGGTGGCGCTGCTGGTCGGCGCGGTACGCGACGAGCAACTGGGCACCGCGACCCCGTGCTCCGAGTACGACCTCGGGGCGGTGATCGGGCACGTCGACGAGGTGTCGCAGGGGTTCGCCCGGCTCGCCCGCAAGCGGGTCGACGCCGACGATCCGGCCGCGCCGACCCGGTTCGACGAGGGCTGGCGGCAGCGGGTGGCCGCGCACGTACGGGATCTCGGCGCGGCGTGGGACGAGCCCGGCGCCTGGCAGGGCAGTACCGACGTGGGGACCGAGCTGCCCAACGAGACCTGGGGCAGGATCGCGCTGACCGAGCTGGTCGTACACGGCTGGGACATCGCTCGCGCCGCCGGGCTGCCGTGGGAGTTGCCCGAGGCGACGCTGCGCGCCTGCCTGGCGCACGTCGAGGTGTTCGTCCCGGCCGCGCCGGTGCCGCAGCTGTGGGGGCCGCGTCAGCCGGTCGCCGACGACGCCCCGCTGATCGATCGGATCGTCGCCATCACCGGCCGCGCCCCGCAGTACGGACAGCGCGCCGCCGGCGACTGACGCGCCGGTTCAGCGAGCCGGCGACGCCTCACCGGTCAGCGGCAGCGGTGCGCGCATGGTGATGCTGACGATGCCGTACGAGAAGCCGAGGTGCTCGTTGAGACGACGCATCGCCTCGTTGCCGCGCTGGGTCCAGGTGTAGATCTCGGTGATGCCGTGCTCGGCGGCCCACGCCATGCTGGTGCGCTTCAGGGTCGCGGCGACCGACCTGCCGCGCCACTCCCGGCGTACGGCGGTGTAGCCGACCTCCGCCCGCTCCGGGCGATCGGAGTCGAGCTTCAGGCCGGCGACCCCGATCACCTCGTCCCCGGCGACGGCCACGAACATCGCGGCCGGGTCGTTGATCCAGTCCTTCTCCCACTCGGCCAGCGAAACCTGCAACGGGGTCGGATGGTCCATGTCCGGCAGGGTCGGCAGCGCGACCTGGTGGTACGCCGCGGGCCACAGCTCCGGGCGCTCGGCGACCGACACGATCTCGTACCCGGTCGGCGGCTTCGGCCACGGTTCGGCACCGATCCGCCGAACCTGCTCGACCTCCCGGTTGCGCTCCACGAAGCCGAACCGTTCGGCGAACAACCGGGAACCCTCGTCGTCGACGAAGGCGCCCGCCGTGTCGAAGCCCTGGGCAACCGCATGGGCGGCGATCACCCGTACCAGGTGGGTGCCGACCCCGCGGCGGCGGAAGTCGGGATGGACCATCGCCGTCAGCGACGCCCGCTGACCGTCGCCCGAGGGTTCCGCCAATCCGCTGCCGACCACGGCGCCGTCGATCTCGGCCAGCACGATCAGCCGGCCGGGGCGCCCGTTGTCCCGGATCTCGGCGACGGTCGGGCAGCGCTCGTAGGGCATGACCGCGATCCGCACCGCGCGCCAGGACTCGTAGTCGGCGTCGGTGCGCGCCGTCCGGATGGTGGTGGCCATGGCGTCAGCCTGCCGCAGCGCGCCGGAAAGGCAACGTCATTTCTCGGGTTCGCCCCGGCCGTACCTCGCGATGTCCGGTGATCGGGCTGGTACCGGCGTGCTTGGCCGCATCGCTCGGGTGGTTGCGGGTCGTTTCGGGCGGCTGTCACTATTTGCTCGTGGACACACCCGGGCCGCTGCTCTTCGTCGAGGAGGTGCGCCGGTTCCCGCCGTGGCACCGGCAGCAGACCCGGCCCGGGCTTGCCCTGGTGTACGAATCGGCGTCCGGCCAGCTCAGCGCGCCGGTCGGCGGCTACACCGCCGGTGAGCTGTGGTGGCGCCACCCGCGCCGGGTGTACGGGGTGGATCTGACCCGGCAGCGCCTGCAGGTCACCGCAGCCGGCGCTGGCGGCGAGCGGGTCCGGATCACCGGCGTCGCCCGGGTGCACGATCCGGTCGCGGTGGTCGCCGCCCGTTCCGTCGACGGCTGGCGCGACTGCCGCGATCACCTGACCGGCCTGGCCGAGCGCCCGCCGGACGAGCGCGGTGCGACCTGGGACTCCGGCGACGGCATCCTGGTCACCGGCATCGAGACCGTCCCCGTCCGCGACGAGAGCCCGGCCGAGGTCGAGCGGTGACGGGGAAGTTCGTGGCCTGGGCGGTCGGCGTACCCGGGCACCTGCTCGGTGGCTGGGGCGCGCCCGGCTGGGTGCGCGAGCTGGTGTGGTGGGCGCTGCTGGCGGCCGCCGGGTACGTGCTGGCCCGGCTGCTCGGTGCGCTGCTGCTGGCCGTGGTGCGCCTCGCCGGTCCGGCGCTGGTCGTGCTCGCGCGCGTGCTGATCGTGGTGGCGCAGGGGCTGCTGCTGGTGCCCGACTTCGTACTGGCGAGCCTGTTTCGCCGCGCCACCGGGCGCGCGCCGACGCTGGTCCACCGGTACGGGCAGGCGGTGCTCGCGGCGGGCGCGTGGGCCGAGCACGGCGTACGGCGGTTGCCGGCGCGGCTGGAGCGGGTGATGTGGCGTGGCCGGGTGCTGGGCTGGCTGCTGGTGATCGTCGCCCTGGTACTGGCGTGGAACGCCGCGTCCTGCGCGGCGACGCCGAGCGGCCTGGTGTGCCAGCCGGGTCTCGCCCACGTCGCCGACTGGCTCCGGCCGGCGTGACCGGTCGCCGGCGGCAGGCAGCAACGGCGATGAGTTTCCCGGCGTTGACCAGTCTGCATGGTCGTACCCGACTTCGAGGAGCTCATCATGACCGCGACCTACACGATGGACGTGTTCAGCAGCCTGGACGGCTTCGGCACCGCTACCGGCGACTGGGGCGGCTACTGGGGCAAGCAGGGCCCCGAACTGCTCGAACACCGACTCGGGCTGTACGACAACCCGCAGCGGATGGTCTTCGGCGCCAACACCTACCGCGCGTTTGCGAGCCTGCTGTCCGCCGGTACCGAGAAGTCGGTTCTCGACGAGTGGGTGACCCGGATGCGTCACATGCCGGCGACGATCGTGTCGAGCACGCTGACCGAGCCGCTCGACTGGCCGGACGCGACGGTGGTGTCCGGTGACGCCGTCGAGGTCGTCGGCCGGCTCAAGCAGGAGTCGGCGGTACCGCTGCGCTCGCACGGCAGCCTGTCGATGAACCGTGCGCTGATGGCCGCCGGCCTGGTCGACCGGGTTCAGGTGACCGTGTTCCCGGTGATCACCGGGCAGACCGGAACCGGACCGATCTTCGCCGGCGCCGCCGACTTCGACCTCGAACTGCTCGACGCCCGCACGCTCGACGGCAACATCCAGGAGCTGACCTACCGGCCCACCCTCCATCCGACACCGAACTGATGCTCGGAGGCCCGGCCGCGCCGCATCGGCCGCCAGCCCCCGGTGTTCGTCTCCGAC
Source organism: Actinocatenispora sera (assembly GCF_018324685.1). Classification (NCBI taxonomy): domain Bacteria; kingdom Bacillati; phylum Actinomycetota; class Actinomycetes; order Micromonosporales; family Micromonosporaceae; genus Actinocatenispora; species Actinocatenispora sera. Next base: position 2,968,239 of record NZ_AP023354.1, read on the forward strand.
TCGGCACCCCGCCCGCCGGGGCTACACTCGGCGCTCGATGCGGCACCATGAGGACACCCTGGACGCGTACGTCCGGCGGGTGCGGGCTGACGCCGACGCGATCGCGGTCATCGTCGTGGGTTCGGTTGCTCGCGGAACCGAACGAGCCGACTCGGACGTCGACGTGTATCTGGTCGTCCCGAGGACGTGTTCGCCTCGGCGGTCGCCACGCACCGGGTGATCTTCGTCGAACGCTCCGACGCGACGTACCCGGGCGGCTACGTCGACGTCAAGCTCGCCACCATCGCGTTCCTGGAGGCGGCCGCCGAACGTGGCGACGATCCCGTTCGCGCCTCCTTCGAGGGAGCCCGGGTGGTTTGGGCCCGCGATGGCTACGACATCGTCGGGCGGGTCGCCGCGATTCCCGCGCTTCCACCGACCGTCTGGGAGGATCGCGCCGCCTCGTTCATCTCCCAGGTTCGGCTGTACGCGACCGACTTCCTGCCGGAAGCCGTCGCGTCGGGCAACACGTTCATGCTGCATCACGCCGCCGTACACGCGGTCGCCGCCGGCGGGCGGGCCCTGCTTGCGTTGAACCGCCGGCTGTTTCGCGGGCCGAAGTACCTCGACGCCGCGCTCGCCGGCCTGGAGCGCCTCCCGGACGGATACGCGGAGCTCGCCTGGCGACTCGTTGCCAGCCCCAGCCGGCAGAGTGCCGATGCGTACGTGCAGGCGTTGGAAGCCTTCCACCCGTGGCCGGTGGACCGGGCGGCGAGCGACTCGATGTTCATCCGGGACAACGAACTCGCCTGGTACACCCGGATACTCCCGCCCGAGGCGCGCTGACCAGCGACCGCCGCGCCTCGGGCCAGGGCCACCGCGGGCAGCGGCGGTCGACTCCCGATGCGTCCGACACGTCCCGGTAGCCAACGTCGGCCCCCGCCACGGCCGCGCGGAGCTCAGCCGTCGTGTTCCCATTCCAGCCGGACCACCAGGCTCGCCTCGCCGCTGGCCTCGGCCAGCACGCTGGTCAGCTTGCCGGACTTGATGGCGAACTTGAGGCCGAACTCGACGCCGACCTTCTGCGGCCGGCGGGGCAGGCCGTCGTGCACCGTGCGGTAGACCCAGCTGCCGATGCGATGGATCGACTCGGTGGCGTCGGCGAGGTCGAGCCGGTTGAACGCGGTCGCGTCGCCGCCGGCATCCGCCACCCGGATCTCGGCCTCGATGGTCTCGCCCGGCCCGACGTTGACCTGCTCGATCCGTGACTGCATCAAAGATTCCCCTCGTCGTGGCGCCCGTCGGTCCGCTCGTCGTGGCCCGCACCGAGCCGCTCGTCGGCGCGCGTCCGGTGGTCATGCCGCGCCCGGACCAGCCCGTCGCGCCGGGTCCGGACCCGCTCGTCGCGCCGAGTCCGGTCGTCGCGCCGCGCGCCGATCCGGTCGTCCAGGACACGCAGCGCCCGGGCCGTCCGGGGCCGCGGTACGGCGGGATCGGCGAGCAGCCGGGCCGCCGCAGCGCGAAAGCCCCACGCCAGCGTAGCGTCGCCCGCCAGCACCGCCGCCGCGTCCCGGGCGGCGGCGGCGTCCATCGAGACCAGCGTCGCCAACCCGTCCGCGCGCAGCCCGGGATCGGCGGCCGGGTCGGTGATCCAGCCCAGCAGCCGGTCGCGCGCGGCCGCCGGGGCGAACCGGCCCAGGTGCCACAGCGCCTCGGCGCGCTGCACCCCGGGCAGCCGCGGGTCGTGCGCGAGCCGCAGCAGCAACTCGGCCGCCAGCTCGTCGAGACGAAGGTTGGCCAGCATCCGCGCCGCGCCGAAACGCTCCAACACCGTGTACGTCGGGTCGCCGGCCAGGATCCGCACGGCGCGGCGCGCGCTGCCCGGCGCACTCGGGCGGACGTGGGCGATCGCGGCTGCGGCCCGCAGCGCCACCAGCCGCGGCGCGGCGCGGTCGGGCTGGGAGTAGCGCAGCGGCTCGGTGACCGGGGACGGATCCGGCTGCTCGATCGGCGTCTGCACCAGGGCCTCGAACAGGTCCAGCGCCTCGACCCGCTCGACGAGCGCGCGGGTGGGCTCGACGATGCGAGACAGGACGGCGGCGTCGAGCCTCCCGGCCTCCGGCGTGTCAGGGTCGAGCCCGGCGCCCTCCGGGCCGAACGGGGCCGGCGGACCGAGCTCGGCGAGCAGCACGGCGGCGCGCATCCACACGGCACCGTCGTCGCCGCGCGCCACGATCTGGCCGAGCCGAAAGGCCGCGTACCGCCGGTCCCGGTCGGTGCCGACCGCCGCGAGCGTCCGCATCGCCCACAGCCGACCCTCCGCCGCCCGTCGCCGGTACGCGATGTCGCGCAGCAACTGCCGCGCCGGCTCGCTGTCCCGCTGCTCGACCAACGTGCGAGCGGCCTCGATGCGGATGATCAGAGCGGTCCGCGGGTCGCGCATCACCGCCTCCAGGCACCAGCCGCCGTCCCCGCGTACCAGCAGCACCCGCAGCTGGTCACGCAACCGGGCCAGCGACACCTCGTCGTCGAGCCGGCGGATCCGCCGCAGGTTCGGGCGTACCAGTTCCAGCAGCTCGCGCCGATCGGCGTCGGGAAGGGCGATCCCGTCGCGCAGTACCGCGCAGAAGTTGCCGACGGCGGCCCAGGCGCCGACCGTACTGCCGCCGCCGACCAGCTCGACCGCAGCCAGCGCGATCCGCCGCACCCGCGACTGGTCGCCGTCGCGCAGCGCCAGCCGGGTCCGGCGACCCAGTAGCAGCCGGCGCAGCAGCGGCACCGGGTCGTTGCCCAGCTGGATCCACCGGGCCAGGCCGAACAGGTCCCGGCTGCCCGGCCCGAGCGCGTCGATGTCGGCCAGCCACGCCGACGGGTCGAAATGCCGGGCGGCGTGCCCGGCGGCGAGGTACTCCGCGAAGCTCTGGTGGCTGAACCCCAGCCCGTCGCGCTGCGCAACCAGCAGCCCGCTGCCCAGCAGCAGCTCGCGCAGCAGCACCGCCAGCGGCACCCCGGCCGGCACCTCTGTCGCCTCGCGTACCCAGGCCTGCGCGGCCTCGATCGTCGGTGCCTCGGCCCGCGCCAAAAAGCGATGCGCCAGGTGCTCCAGGCAGGCCTCGGTGTGGTCGAACAGCCAGTCGGCGAACGACTCCGCGGCCGGGCCGAACGGCCGCAGCGTGCGGCGCAACTCGTCGCGGGTGCTCAGCCGTACCCGCCGGGTGTACAGCAGCGCCTGCACCGTCTCCCGGTACAGGCTGGTGCGGTCGGCCGGCAGCGACGCCGCCGGATCCCGCTCGTACACGATGGCCGCGATCGTCGCCAGCAGCGGCACCTGGACCAGCGAGAACAGCCGGGCCCGGCGCACCTCGGCGAGGAACCCGGCGCTGAGCGCCTCGGCACGATCCGGTGTGCGCCAGGCGAACCAGTGCCGGGAGAAGGCGGCAAGGCCGGCCGGGTCGAACGGGTCGAGCAGGTACTCGCCGTAGCGGTCCGCGGTGCCGGTGGCCACCCCGTCGGCGAGCGCGTCCAGCTCGCCGTCCGGCAACACCCGGCTGGTGATCAGGAACCGGGCGTCGGTGGCGAACTCCGCCAGCCGGTCGTGCAGCACCGCGAGCAGCCGGGAACGTTCCGCCGCGTCGAGCACCTCGTCGACGCCGTCGATCAGGTACAGCCAGCTCGCGCCCGGCGCCGGTGGCGCCTCGAACAGGGCCGGCTCGATCGCGCTGTCCAGGTGCATGCCCAGATCGGCGGTCGCCGCCCGCGACACCGCGACCGGAAACGGCGCCCGGGTGCGTACCAGCCCCGCGGCCGACAACCGCACCGCAACGACCGGGCCGGCCGCCGGCGCGTCCGCCCGGTCGGCGTCGGGGTCCGCGGCGAGCCACCACGCCGCGGTGTCGACCGCCAGGTGCTGCACCAGCGTCGACTTGCCGCTGCCCGGCCCACCCAACACCAGCACGTTGCGGTTGCGGCGCAACACATCGGTGACCGGAGCGGGGTGAGCGTCCTCGTCGGTACGTCGGGTGTGCTGGCGCACGTACACCGACGACAGCGGCGGCGGCCGGTCGTCGAGCCCGTACGGCAGGCGGTCGACGACCCGGTGCTGCGCGGCGAGCAGCTGGTACAGCGGGGTGCCCGGATCGGGCCGCAAAAGCGACACCGCCGGCGCCGTGGTGCGAAGCAGTTCCGGATGCTCGTCGAACAGGTCCTGCACCGCGGCGGTGCGGATCAGCCAGCCGCCGCGCGGCGTCGCGTAGTCACGCGACCCCTTCACCACCCCGTACACCTGACCGGTCGCCGGGTCGAGCACCGGGCCGCCGCTCATGCCGCGGTGGATCTCGGCATTGGTGACGTTGAGGTACCGGGCGCCGCTGCGGCCGGCGACCCACAGCTCGACGCCCTCCAACCCGACGCCGGGATCCGGTGTCGCCGTGGTGAACCCGTACGCGGTCAGCCGCCGCGGCACCTTGGCACCCGGCTGCGCCAGCCACGGCACCGGATGGTCGATCGCGGTGCCGATCCGGATCACGGCGAGGTCCGGGAACCCGTAGAACGAGCCGGCGCCGAACTCGGCCGGCGCGCGCACCACCACCTCGCCGGGCAGCTCGTGCTCCTCCCAGCGCAGCGTCACCCGGTCCGGCTGCTGCCACACCACGTGCGCGCAGGTCAGTACCAGCCCGTCGGCGGCGAAGAAGCCGCTGCCCAGGTGCGTCCCGCCGGACCACACCTGCACTGTCGACCGGCGCCCCATTTCCAGCGCCACCCCGGACCGCACCGCCATGCCCGCAGCCTACGAGCCCGGGGCGAGCCGTACGCCCGGCTAGGGTCCGTTTCGGAGTCCCGGGTGCCGGCTGCGGCGGCCCCGAAACAGCCCCTAGACGGTGGCGAGGAAACCGCGCACCGCTGCGGCGAAAGCCTCCGGGGCGTTGGTGTACACGAAGTGGTCGGCGTTCAGCCCGACCGCGCGGGTGTTGGCCCGGCGCTCGACCATCGCGCGCACCTGCTCGGTCGCGATGACCCCGTCGGTGCCGTGGACGAGCAGCGCCGGGCAGCTGGTGGCGGTCCAGTCGGCCCAGTGGTCACCGTGCACCTGCTCCTCGGAGTCGTACATGTCCTGCGGGTGGAACGGCAGCCGCCAGCTGCCGTCGGCGTCCTCCCGAAGCCGGTCGGCGAAGTACGACGCCGCCGGGCCCAGGCCCGTGACCAGCGCCTCGCGGCTGGGTGCCCGGTAGGGCAGGTTCAGCAGGAAGCCCAACGGGTTGGCCCCCTCGAGACCGAGCGCCGCCGGCCCCTCGGCGTCGACCAGCGCGTCGACCCGCTCCGGGCGGCGGGCGGCGAACTGGTAGGCGTTGATCGCGCCGAGCGAGTGACCGAGCAGTACGATCCGCTCCAGTGCCAGGTGGTCCAGCAGCGCCTTTAGGTCGCCGAGGTAGCCCTCTCGCGAGTAGTCCGCCGCGCGGTCGGACTCGCCGTGGCCGCGCTGGTCGGGCGCGATCAGCCGCCACTGCGGTCGCAGCGCCTCGGCGAGGGCCGTGAACGTCGCCGCCTCGGACAGGTGGCCGTGCAGTGCCACCAGCGGTCGGCCGGGACCGCCGAAGTCGAGGTAGGACAGCCGGCGCCCGTCGACGACGAACTCGGCGCGGGTCGCGGTGTTGGTACGAACGGTCTCGCTCACGGTCGCTCCCTGGCTCCGGCTTGCTGTCGAGAAGGACCGTAACAGGGACTTGCTCGACCGTGCAACACGATCGCGCAACTCGATCGTGCAAGCTCGCGGGTGCCGGCGTGAGCCGCAACCATGCTCGGAGGGGCTCCGGACGGCTTGGCCGATTCGCCGAGCCGTCCGGACGAGGCGCTTCCGTCAGAGTTCCGCAGCCTTCGCCAGGTGGCCCGTCTCGGAGCCATTGGTACTGCGGGATCGCCGCAGGATGCCGATGGCGAGCGCCGCGATGGCAGCGGCGGCGGCAGCGGCGAGCAGCCGCTCGAACAGGCCGCTCAGGCTGGGGGCCAGGACGTCGGCGGCACCGAGCGCGAGGAACAGGATCCCCGTCCCGCGGGCCGGCCAGGCCCAGGACTGCCAGCCGGGAACGCGCCGCATGGCGTGGGCGAGGAAGAAGCCGGCGAGCACGAGCACCAGCAGCCCGATCGAGGTCATGGTGTTGTCCAGCGTTCCGCCGGAGTTCGAGATCATCCGGGTGGTGGTGCACCCCGGGTCGGCCATCCGGCAGGCCACTCGTTCGAAGGGGGTCAGCAGGTCGCCGAGGCCGGCGACGGACAGGGTGAGCAGGATCGAGCCCACCGTCGCGGCCCAGCCCCCGAGCGCAGCGCGGGCCAGACGGAGCGGAGCGTGAACACGATGGTCGCGGCCCCGCAGAGCGTGATCACGATCAGCAGGAACAGCGGGTGCGGCGCGGTGACCGCGTACATTTCGCTGATCGAATGTGCCAGGACTCGGTAGCGCGGGCCCTGCCACGAAGCGGCGACGAGCCAGCTGGCCACGAAGATCACCTGGGCCGTGAGGCCCACCTGCGCCCAGCGCCGGATGCTGGCCCATCGCTTGGGCGGGCCGTGCACCGGCCTGAGCGCGTCGGATTGTCCAGTGGCCATGGTCTCGTCCTTCCGTCCTGCCTGTGGCGCCGCGCCGGATGTGGCGAGGCTTCGGGAGATGTCGTTGACTCTTCGGCTAGCGGGTGGCGGTGGCCAGCGCCGCGCGGATGGCGCCCTCGCCGGCCGGTTGGCCGTTCTCGTTCGAGTAAGGGCCGTACGGCGTTCCCCACACGGGCGTGCCCGTCTCCTGCCGCCAGCTGTCGGCCAGCGATCCCGCGTCCACCACGCCGTACCCGATGGAGTCGATGAATGCGGTCACCGCTGCCTTCGCCGGCGCGGAGTCACCGGCGATCGGCAGAAACGAGCGGTCGGCGGCCCCGGCCGGGCGGGGGAGTGCCAGCAGGTGCCGGAAGAAGATGTTGTTGAACGCCTTGACGATCAGGGCGTCCGGGACGTACCGCGAGAGCAGCTCGCTCGACGTGCGGGAGTTGTCGTCGAGTTCGGGGATGTGCCCGTCACGCTCGGGGCCGTAGTTGCAGGTGTCGATGACGGTCTTTCCGGCCAGCGGCACGGCGGGCAGGTGGGGAAAGGCGTTGAGCGGTACCGCGACCACGACGAGGTCACCGGCCGCCGCGGCCTCCTCGCTCGTCGCCGCGGACGCCCGCGGCCCCAGCTCCTCGACCGTGTCCGCGAGTGTCTCCGGGCCACGCGAGTTGCTGAGCACCACCCGGTGCCCGGCCCCGACCGCGAGGCGGGCAAGGGTCCTGCCGATGTTTCCGCTTCCGATGAATCCCACCGTCGTCACGGTCTTCACGCCCTTCGAAATAACCGAACCTGTCGGTTGTCGCGCTCCCGCCGTCAGCCGGCGGGGAAGTAGTTTCCGTTGTCCAGATCGGCGAGCAGGCCGGGCTGGGCGGGTTCCCAGCCGAGGATCCGGCGGGTGAGGAGGTTGGACGCAGGGTAGCTCTGCGTCACGATGTTCGTGAGGAACCCGAAGTACCCGGGCGTCATCAGCTCATCGTTGGGGACGCTCACGGCGGGCAGGCCCAGGCGGCTCGCGATGGCCTCGGCGATGTCGCGGAACCTGATGCCCCCGTCCTCGACCGCGTGCCAGTACCTGCCGGCCGGCCCCTTCTCGAGGGCCAGCCGGAACAGGATGGCGGCATCGTGGACGTGCACGGCGTTCCACAGGTTCGCGCCGTCGCCGGGATAGCCGACGAACCCCTTGTCCTTCGCGAGCGCGATCAGCATGGGCAGGAAGCCGGCGCGATCGCTCGTGCCGTGCGCGATGTTGGCGAGCCGTACGACCGAGGACCGCACCCCCTGCCCGGCGAGGTCGACGACGGCGCTCTCCACGACGTTGCGGGCCCGCAGGGTGCCCCGGTGCTCCTCGCCGGCGGGCAGAGCCGGGTCGTCCTCGGTGACCGGCCGCCCCAGGTTCCCGGGCGAGCCGATGCTTCCCGCCGCGACCAGTGGCTTCCCGGTTCCCGCGAGCGCCGCACCGTACGCGTGCATGATCGGGAGCTCTGCGGCGGCCACGGCGTCCATCCCGCCGGAGGGCAGCAGGTCCTGCCGGTGGCCGACGTGGACGACGCCGTCGGAGTCCGCGGCTGCCTGCTTGAGCCCGTCGAGATCCTGAAGGTCGCCGCGGTGCACCTTCGCGCCGAGGGCGGACAGGGCCGCCGCGGACGCGTCCGACCGGGCCAGACCGGTGACCTCGTGCCCGGCGGCGATGAGTTCGGGGATGATGTACGAACCGGAATGGCCGGTCCCCCCAGCGACGAATACGCGCATCTGACTGTCCTTGTGAGGGTAGGTGCAGGGGGTTTTCTCGCGCCGGAGAAAGGCGTCCGGCGCGAGAAAAAGTGGCGGAGACGAGCTCAGTCGAGAACGGTGAGACCGAGCGAGAAATTGGTGTGCTTGACGGAGTGGGTCATCAGCCCCAACTCCAGCAGACCGACGTTTTCCAGTGCCCGCGCCATGAACAGCTCTCCGATGTCCCAGGGGCGTAGCCCCAGGCTTTCGACGAACGCGGACAGGCGTGCTTTGGCCTGCTCGTCGTCGCCGGCGATGAAGATGTCCAGCGGGCGGTCCTCGGCCGGGCCGGCCGCCAGGATGTGGGAGAACACGGTGTTGAACGCCTTGACGACGGGTGCGTCGCCGGGAGCCGCCTTGGCGAGTTCCTGAGCGCCGGAACTGTTGTCGGGCACCACGAAGCCCTGCAGATCGGGGGTTACGGGGTTGGTGATGTCGACGATGACCTTGCCGCTCAGCGCGTTCCCGTACTGCCGCACCACCGCCGCCGCTACGGCGTACGGCATCGCGAGAATGACGATGTCCCCCGTCGGGGCGGCGCCGGGAGTGCCGACCGAGGCGCCGCCGAGCGTGGCGGCCAGTTCCTTGGCCTTGACCTGGTCGCGGCCGATGATCTCGACGGCGTGCCCGCCGGCGAGTGCCCGGCCGGCCAGGGCGCGAGCCATGTTTCCCAGTCCGATGATACTGATGGCGGTCATGGGCGTTCCTTGCTTTCCGGGCTTTGGCCCCGCAGTCAATTCGGCGTCGAATTCTCGTGTCGCATTCACGTCGACGTCTTGAGTGTTCGGATTCGATGCTGCCATCGAATCCGAACAGCGTCCAAGACCTGTTGAAGCGGTGGTGATACCCTGGGGACATCACCGGATTTAGGGGTCCCGTGGATCTGGATCTGCGCAAGCTGCGCTACTTCGTGACCGTGGCCGACCGGCTGCACTTCGGCCGCGCCGCCGAAGAGCTGCACATCGCCCAACCGGTGCTGAGTCGACAGATCCGCGCGCTCGAGCACGATCTCGGGGTCTCGCTGTTCAGCAGGGACCGCCGCGGGGTCGAGCTGACAGCTGCGGGAAGGCAACTGCTGGCCGACGCCGGTCCGCTGCTCGCGTCCACCCACGCGGTCCGCCGCCGGGTTTCCGCGGCCGAGACCGGCACGCGACGGCTGATGGTCGGTTTCCGGGCCGGTATTCCGGTCATTCCGGCGACCCGTGCCTTCGAGAAGCAGCACCCGGACGTGCTCGTGGACGTGCGGCGGATCGAAGGCGACGACCAGGCGGCGATGCTGCTCGACGGCCGCATCGACATCGGCTACGTGCGGCTGCCCATCGACGAGGCCGGCCTGCGCATCATCCCGCTGTACGCCGAGCCGCGGATGGCAGTGCTGCCCGCTGGGCACCGGTTCGCCGGCAAGGACGAGATCACCGAGGCCGACCTGGCCGGCGAATCGCTGATCTGGCACGGAGACCAGGGCACGCAGCCCACCAAGCTGCCGTTCCGCAACGCCGGGTACCCGGTGCGCGGGGTGGACGAGACGCTCGAGCATGTCGCGGCCGGGCGGGGCATCTCCTTCCTGGCTCGCTCGGCGTCGGTGTTCTACTCGCATCCCGACGTCGTCTACGTGCCCGTTCCGGAACTGGCACCCGACCAGGTGTGCCTCGCGGTGACGGCATCGCAGGCCTCGCCGGTGGTGCGTGACTTCGTCGCTGCGGCCCGGTCGGTGGCCGGGATCACGTCGGAGTGCGGGAACTACGAGATGTGGCAGCTCGGCGGCGAGGCCGCCGCTACGCCTGAGTAGCCGGTACGCCTGTGCGGTCCGCCCGCTGCGTGACGGGCCGCCTCGATGGGGCGTCGTCAGCTGGACACTGCCTCCCGTGGACGGTCGACGCCGACCGTGGCGGGGATGGCGTTGTCGATGAGGACCGCGGCGATGGCGGCTGCCTCGGGGAAGGCGTCGGCGTTGAGCACCCGGGTACGGGCCGCGGCGCCGTCGATGAGCAGCGCGAGCTGCTCGCCGAGCCGTTCGGGGTCGGTGGCGCCGGCCTCGCGGGCGGTGTCGGTGAGCCGCGCGGCGACGGCCATCTTGTACTCGCGTGCGTACCGGGACCCGGGGTGCTCGGGGTCGTGTAGCTCGACGGCGGCGGCGATGAACGGGCACAGCGGGGCGTTGGGCGGCACGTCGAAGGCGGCGAGCAGCCGTTCCCGCGGCGTGAGGTCGGTGCGGTCGAACACGCTGGACAGCACCGAGGGGTCGAACCGGCGCAGGTACTCGGCGACGAGCTCGTCCTTGCCGGTGAAGTGCTGGTAGGCCGTGCGCTTGGACACCTGGGCCGCGGCGCACAGCTGGTCCATGCCGGTGCGGTTGATGCCCTGCTGGCGAAACAGCTGCTGGGACGCGCTGAGGATGCGCTCGCGGGCGCCCCGCCCGCGGCGACGGCCCGTGGGGCCCTTCTCCAACTCCGTCATGCGCTCAGCCTACCTCACTTGAAAACCGATCGGTGTACATAGTTGCGGTCGGGCCGACCGCCCCGTACGGTAGGCACACAGATCGGTGTACATAACATCGACGCCCAGGTGCGCACGAAGGCACCGACTCGAGGGAGCGACTCATGGGAAAGCTCGACGGCAAGGTTGCGGTCATCACCGGCGGCACGACCGGCCTGGCCCTGGCCGGCGCGAAGCTGTTCGTCGACGAGGGCGCGTACGTGTTCCTCACCGGCCGCCGCCAGGAGGCCCTGGATGTGGCGGTGAAGGAGATCGGCCGCAACGTCACCGGAATCCAGGGCGACGCCGCCAACCTGGCCGACCTGGACCGCCTGTACGAGACCGTCAGGCGGGAGAAGGGCAGCATCGACGTGCTGTGGGCCAGCGCCGGTGGCGGCGAACCGGCCCCGCTCGGCGAGATCACCGAGGCCCAGTTCGACACCTGGTTCGGGCTCAACGCCCGCGGCACGCTGTTCACCGTCCAGAAGGCGCTGCCGCTGTTCAACGACGGCGGCTCGATCTTCATGACCGGCTCCAACGCCTCGCTCAGCGCCTTCCCCGGCTGGAGCGTCTACGCCGGCAGCAAGGCCGTCCAACAGGCGTGGGCCCGCGTCTGGCTCAACGAGCTCAAGGACCGCCGCATCCGCGTCAACGTCCTGACCCCCGGCCAGGTCGCCACCGCCAAGCAGGAAGAGCTCTTCGACGAGGCCACCAAGCGCCAGTTCGAGTCCCTGATCCCCCGCGGGCAGATGGGCAGCCCGGACGAGATCGCCGCCGTCGCGCTCTTCCTCGCCTCCGACGACTCCAGCTACGTCAACGGCGTGGAGCTGGTCGCCGACGGCGGCACCATCGCCGTCTGATCCCAACAACCACTTCAAGGGCAGGAGATCTCATGAGCGCCATCAGCATCATCGGTACCGGGAACATGGCCCGCACCATCGGCGCGCGGGCGGTGGCCGGCGGCAACACCGTCGAGATCATGGGCCGCGATCGGGCCAAGGCCGCGGACGTGGCCCAGGCTCTCGGCGGCGGCACCACGACGGGAGAGTGGGGCACCGCCCCGGCCGGGGACATCGTCATCATGGCCCTGCTGTACGACGGGGTCGTGCCGGTCGTCGCCCGCTACGGGGACGCTCTCGCGGGCAAGGTCGTCATCGACATCAGCAACCCCTTCAACGCCACGTTCGACGGGCTGGACCACCGCGAGGAGACCTCGATCGCGCAGCGGGCCGCCACGGTGGCCCCGCAAAGCACCAGCCTGGTGAAGGCGTTCAACACCGTCTTTCGTCAGGTCCTGGAGAAGGGCCGGCCCGACATCTTCCTCGCCGGCGACGATGCGCAGGCCAAGAAGGACGTGGCGGTGTTCGTCGAGAGCCTCGGGCTGCGCCCGCTGGACGTCGGCGGCCTGAAGATGGCGCACTGGCTCGAAGGAGCGGGCGTGGTCACGGTCGGCCTCGCCAACCACGGGGTGGGGAACCTGGACTTCTCCCTGAGCATCACCGAGCTTCCCGCCTCGGCCACCACCTGACCGGAGGCCGGCGGCTCGACCGTGTCACCGGGGGCGGCTGCGTCAGCCGCTCCCGGTTCGGCTCGGGCGGAGGGGTTCTCGGTGGCGCTACAGCGTGACGACGATCTTCTTGCCGCCGTGCAATCCATGGTCGAAGCGGCGATGCGCCGCGACGACGTCGTCGAGCGCGAACACCTGGTCGATGGCGGGCTGTAGCGCACCCAGGCGCACCCCGGCGTCCAGGAACGCCGCCGCACGCCGGACCACCGAGGGATCGACGAGGTGGTCGAAGGCCCGGTAGTCGACGACGGTGACCGGCGCGTCGCCAGGGTCGGGGGTGGGCCGCGGATCGAGGAACCCCGCCGCGACCAGCGTCCCGCCGGGGCGGGTCGCCGCCAGCAGGTCCTGCTGGCCGGGCCCGCGGACGAGATCCAGGACGACGTCCACGCCGGTTCCGCCGGTACGGCGGTGGGCGGCGTCGGCGACGTTCTCGCGATCGGTGGCGATCACCACGGCGGCCCCGGCGGCGAGCAGTTCCGCCGATCTCGCGGTCGCCCGGGTCACGCCGATGGGCACCGCGCCGATCTAGTGCGCGATCTGCATCGCCGCGCGCCCCACGCCACCCGAGGCGCCCGAGATGAGGACCCGATCGGCGGGGCGCATCCGCGCCGTCTCGACCAGCGCGTGGTAGGCGGTGAAGTAGGCGACCCAGAACGCCGCCGCCTGCGGGACGTCGAGTCCGGCCGGCCGGTGGACGACCGCGCTCGCCGGGATCGTGATCTGCTCGGCGTAACTGCCCCGGACGACCGAGTCCGGGATGGCCGTGACGACGACCGGTTCCCCCGGCCGCAGCCCGCGGACCTGGGCGCCGACCGCGTCGATGACACCGGTGGCTTCGATCCCGAGGCGGGCGTGCGGCAGCGGTACGGGCGCCGGCGAGGCGCCGGCGCGCATCATCGCATCGATCGGATTGACGGCGAACGCCTCGATGCGCACCCGTACCTCGCCGGCCCCGGCCCCGGGCTCGGGCACGGGCTCGTCGACGATGCGCAACACCTCCGGCCCACCGAACTCGTCGAAGACGACGACTCGTGGCATGGTGGCTCCTTCGTGTCCGGTTTCGTTCTCGCCTCACCACGCTAGGTCGACGTGCGTTACCTGCAGGTACCTTGGATCTCATGCAGAACACGGCAGGGCCGGCCTTCCTCGCCGACTGCCCGACCCGTCTCTCGACCGAGATCCTCGCCGACAAGTGGTCCGCACTGGTGCTGTTCGGGCTCAGCCAGCGCCCGCGCCGGCACGGCGAACTGATCGAGGCGATCGGCGGCATCTCCCGCAAGGTGCTGACCCAGACGCTGCGCCGGCTCCAGCAGTACGGCCTGATCGAACGCCACGCCGAAACGGCGCGGCCGGTCGAGTACCGCCTCACCGACCTCGGTCAGACCCTCATCGAGCCCATCGAGGTCCTGACCAGCTGGGCCAGGGACCACGGCGCGGCGATCGCCGACTTCCAGGAGGCGGCCGAAGCCTGACGAAGCCCGGCGCCGGATCTTTGGCGCCGGGCTTCGGGCGGGTTGGGTCAGCCGGTGCAGGTGAGTTGGGCGTCGGCCCAGTCGGCGTTGTCGTGGCCGATGCCGTCGCCGGCGTCACCGACCTGCAGGACCAGTTCGTGCACGCCGGTGACATCGGCGGTCAGGTGCTGGGCTGCGGTGGTTCCGGTCAGCACGCCGGTACTCGCCACCGTCCGGCCGTCGGCGAGCACGGTGAAGGTGACCGAACCCTTCCCGCCAGCGGAGTCGTCGACACCCGCGTAGCTGCTGAACGAGGTGCACTTTCCGGCGAGATCGAGGACCACGGTGCTGACCGCGTTGGTACCCACGCCCTTGGCGTAGGTGGTACCGCGGATGGTGATCGGGCTCCCGTCCCCGGCGCCGCTGCCGCCGACGTTGGTGTCGCGTTCGACGGGGCCGTAGCCGTTCGTCGCGGAGACGAACGGAAGGTCGCTGACGTACACCAGCCCGGCGGGGCGGATCGTGACCGGGTAGGTGGATCCGGCCCGGGCGGTGGCGCCGTCCTGCCGGTAGCCGACGATCGCGGCCAGGGAGTACGCGCCGGCCGGCGCATCGGAGCCGACCGTGACCCGCCAACTCAGCGGTACCGTCGCGCCCGGCGCAAGCATGGCCGGTGCCTGCCGGACCGCGGTGGCGCTCCAGCCGGTGGGTACGTCCAGGCGGGCGTCGATGGCCGTGAGGGTCCCGCCCGCGTCGTTGCGCAGCACACCGCCGACGGTGAAGCTGTCCCCGGGCTTCGGCTGATCCGGTATGTCGGTACTGGTCAGCGGGGTGACGGAGGCCCGGCTCGGCAACGTGGGCCGGCCGTAGACGCTGGCGCTCCAGTTCGGGGCGTGGTTCTGGTGCACCGTGACGCCACCGCGCACGGTGCCCAGGTCGGTCAGCGCCACCTTCTCCGGCCCGTTGCCGGGGCCGCCGTCGCTGGTCACGGCCAGCGCGATGGTGTTGTCGCCCCGCGGGTTCAGGATGCCGTCGGGCACCGGGAAGGTGTGCTGCGGGCCGACGTCGGCGATGTACTGGCCGACGTTCCAGCCGTTGACGTAGATCAGCGCCCGGTAGTTCGCGTCCGACCGGGCGGTGTCGGGATCGCCGATGGTCAGGCCGATCGAGGCGTCGTCGTCCGCCGGTACGTTCAGCGACACGCGGGTGCGGTACCAGGTGGTGCCGGGCGCCGCGCCGGCCTGTGGAAGGGTGGTGTTCGCCCAGGAGCCGTCGGGGTAGCCGGGAAGCTGCCAGCCGTGCCGCTCGCCGTAGAGACCGCTGGCGTTCATCACCCCGCGGGCGGTGTCGACGATGTTCTCGCCGCCCAGGTTGCCCTGGATGCGCCAGCTGATGGCCGGCTGCGCCGGGCTACCTGCCGAGTCGGTCATCGTGGCCGCGATCAGCCCACGCCCCTCCTTGTGCGCGTCGTTGACGCCGCCGTCCTCGTTGTGGCCGTCGTTGCGGACCATCACCGACAGCACGTGCGAACCGTTGGTACGCAACCGCTCGGGCACCGTGAACGTGGCGGTACCGGTGGTCGGCGGGCTGCTGGCGCCGGTCTTGAGCACGTCCTGGCCGAGGTAGACGCCGTCCAGCCAGGCCTGCAGCATGCCGGCGCCGCCACCGCCGTAGCGCAGCGCGATCGTACTGGCGTCCGAGCCGCCGGTGTAGCGGCCGCGGTACCAGACGTCGCCCTGGTGGAAGCCGTAGTCGTCGGCGGTCAGTACCGGTTGGCCCGCCGGCGGCTTGGTGGTGGAGTTCGTCGTGGTCCGGTCGGCGTGCTGCCAGCCGGAGTCGTCGAATGCGGGCGTCGATTCCGGCGAGCCGGCCGCGGTCTGCCAGGTGGCGGTGCCCAGGTCGGGCAGCGTCACCGCCTGCGCGCCGGGCAGCTTCGAGGTGGCGAGCAGGCTGCCGTCTGGCTGGGCCTTGGTGGCCACGTCGTCGCCGTTCCAGACGATCGACCGGATCTTGGCCGGGCCCCACACCTCCAGCGGGGCGGGGTCGGTCGTGTCGCCGGTCAGGTGCAGGCTGGCGCCGTGCGAGGCCGCCGTGCGGACCAGTTCCGGGCCGCGTTCCAGGACCGGGCCGGCCGCGGTGTCCTGCTGCCAGAACGTACCGGCGGTGTCGGTGTCGGCCAGCAGCAGCGTCAGCGGATCCCGCCCGCCGCCGCTGATCCGGACCCGGGCGAGACCGTCGTGCACGTAGTCGAGCCGCAGGTCGCCGCTGGTGGCGTCGTAGCTGCTCGCCACCGATCCGGACAGCACCTGCACCGTCGGCTCGCTGTCGTAGCGCAGCACGGTCTCGCCGTCCTCGCCGTGCGGCGCGTACAGCAGCGCCAGCTGGCCTTTGCCCGTGTCGAGGTGGGTCATGATCTGCGAGGTGGAGTAGACCAGGTGTGGGCTGGCGGTGCCGGCCGCGGAGTCCAGGTCGTAGTTCGCGGTGAGGATCTTGGCGTCCTGCCCGTCGATGCGCAGCCGACCCTGCTGCGGCACGGTGTAGCTGCCGTCCGCGGTGTCGACCGGGAAGCTGAACGCGGTGTCGGTCGTGGCGTTGGACGGGTCGTGCATCGCCACGTAGAAGTGGGTTCCGGTGTCGGGATTGACGTCGTGGTAGACCTTGATCTCGGAACTCGACGGCGTGATCGGGTCACCCTTGTCGACCTTGGTCACCGGCTCGACGCTCTGCAGGAACAGGCCGAGT
Organism: Actinocatenispora sera; assembly: GCF_018324685.1. Lineage (NCBI taxonomy): Bacteria > Bacillati > Actinomycetota > Actinomycetes > Micromonosporales > Micromonosporaceae > Actinocatenispora > Actinocatenispora sera. Next base: position 2,984,808 of record NZ_AP023354.1, read on the forward strand.
TGTTTCATCGTGGTGGCCTTCGGCCGGATCTGCCGGGCCTCGCTGATCGCGGCGCCGTAGTCGTACGAGCTGTAGACCACCGGCGCGGGCAGCCAGCCCCAGGAGGTGCCGCCGTAGGTCATGTAGACGTTGTGGATGCTCAGCCGGTTGGCGATGTCGGTGCCGTAGGTGACCCGCTCGTAGCCGGAGCCCTCCTGCTTCGACATGCACTCGTAGCTGCCCGGACCGCCCCAGTAGTCGAACCAGCCGCCGCCGCGCTCGGCGACGAAACCGGGGGTGTTGGGCGAGGCGGTCGAGCCGCCCTTGGCACCGCCGGCGCCCCAGATGCCCCAGTCCGGTGCGACGGTGGGCGATCCGGGGGTGTTGTTGCTGTGGCAGGAACCGCCGCCGTAGCCGTCGAACGCGTACAGGTCGGTCGGTCCCTCGACCGTGCCGGGCACGTCGCTGCCGGTGGGCACCCACACGCCGTTGCGGCCCTTGTCGTTGTGGAAGATCGGCACCGTGATGCCGTCCTGGCGAGCCATCTCGTACAGGTGCTGCAGGTAGTTCTTCTGCGCGGTCCCGGTCGAGGCGAGTTCGTTCTCGATCTGGTAGAGGATCACCGGCCCGGTGCCGTTGGTGTACTGGTGGCGGGCCAGGATCGCATCGATGTGGTGCAGCCACTCGTCGGCGGCCGCGAGGTAGTCCGGTGCGTCGCTGCGTGCCCGGCCCGCCTGCGTGGTCAGCCAGCCGGGGAACCCGCCGCCGTTGGTCTCGCCGTTGATGTACGGCCCGGGGCGGGCGATGACGTACAACCCGGTCTGCTGGGCGATGTCGAGCAGCTCGTCGACGTCGCGGACGCCGCCGAAGTCGTACTGGCCGGGTGCGGGGGAGTGGTAGGCCCAGTCGAAGTACAGCGACACCGCGTTGTAGCCCTCGGCCTTGATCTTCTGCAACACGTCGCGCCACAGATCCGGGCTGGGCAGCCGGAAGTAGTGGAACTCGCCGGACCAGACGTAGGTCCGCTTGCCGTCGAGCAGCAACGAGTACTTGTCGAACGTGACCGTGTGCGCCGTCGCGGTGCCTGCCCGGCCGGCGGGAGCCGGGGCGGCGCCGGCCGTGGAGTCGAAGCTCGCCGCGAGCATCGTCACCACGAGGGCGAGGCCGATCACGGTTCGGGTGAACGCGCGCCGGTGCGGCCAGTGCGAGCGAGCTGAGGGGGCGTGAGAGTTCGAACGCAGCATCGTGCGGCTCCTGGTCTCTACCAGTAGAAACTCACCTGTCCACGGAGGGTGGATTGCGTTGGAGTTTGATCGTTCGCGAGCGAACCTGTCAAGAGTTGTCCCAGGCCGAGCGGGCCCAGGCCGTTCGAGCCTGGTTGTTCATGAACGATTACGTCCAAATACCAGCGCGCCGCCGCATTCCGGTCGAGATGCCGCCTCCATTTGACTGACTGACTTCGTCAGTCAATAATCAGCCCATGCGTGGACGGGTACCGCCGAGGCCGGTGGCAGAGATCGCCGAGGCCGGGGCACGGGTGTTCCTGACCAAGGGCTACCGGGCGGCCGGGATCTCCGACGTCGCCGCTGCGCTGAAACTCAGCCACGGCGCGGTCTACACGTACGTCCGGAGCAAGGAGGCGTTGCTCTACCTCGCGCTGCTGCGACTGACGCGACCCGAGGCGCTGGCCGGGCTGGAGATTCCGGTGGCCACACCGACCGCCGCGCAGGTCGCCGCGGCGTTCGAGACCGGCGACGACCCGTTCCCGGTACTGACCGCGGCGGTCGGCCCCGACCGCCCACACGTCGCGGTCGCCGCGGAACTCGCCGCCGTCGTCGACGAGCTGTACGGGTTCGTCGAGCACAACCGGCACCTGCTCGCGCTGGTCGAGCGCTGCGCCGCCGACCTGCCCGAGCTGGCGCAGTACTACTTCGTGCGGCGCCGGCGCGCGCTGCTCGCCTCGCTCGCCGAGTTCCTGGAGCGCCACCTGCGCTCGGGTGCGCTGCGCCCGATGCCGGACGTGCCGGCCGCGGCGCGGTTCATCGTCGAAACCGTCACCTGGTTCGCCTGGCACCGCCGCGACGACCCCGACTCCGCCGACCTCGACGACGACGCGTGCCGGCGCACCGTGCGTCACCTGCTGCTCGCCGCGTTCGTCCCCGACACGCCCGCCTGACCCTCGAACGGAGACCGCACCGTCGTGCCCGATCTCGAACTACCCGCCACCGCCCACCGTGCCGGCGCGCCCGCCGCCGGACCCGCCGCGCCCGATCGGGGCGCCGACGAGCCGGCGTCCGGGTCCGGTGCGTCCGACCGGGGCGCCGACGGGCCGCTCTCCGGGTCCGCCGCGCCGGATCGGGGCGCCGACGAGCCGCTCTCCGGGTCCGTCGCCGGCCCTGCCCGGGACGAACCCACCGTCGACGGGAGGCGGCGTGCCACGCTGGCGTGGCGGCCGGTACTGGCGATCATGGCGGTCACCGGGCTCGTGCACCTCGCGGTGGCGACCCGGTTCGGCTGGCATCGCGACGAGTTCTACTACGTGATCTCCGGCCGTCACCTGGCCTGGGGCTACCCCGATCAGCCGCCGCTGGCCCCGCTCCTGGCCCGGCTGGCCGCCGACCTGCCCGGCGGGGTACTGCCGCTGCGGCTGCTCGCGATCGCCGCCCAGCTCGGCTGCGTACTGCTGGTCGCCGCGCTGGTCGCCGAGCTCGGCGGGCGCGGCCGCGCCCAGGCCGTCGCGGCCGGCGCCGTCGCCGCCTGCCCGGTGTTCGTCGCCGCCTCGATGCTGTTCGGTACCACCGTGCTCGACCAGCTGGCCTGGGCCGCCGTGTTGCTCACCGTGACCCGCGCGCTGCGTACCGGCACGGTGCGCGGCTGGCTGCTGGCGGGCGCCGTCGCCGGGATCGGGTTGGAGAACAAGGACACCATCGGCGTGCTGCTGCTCGGCATCACGATCGGCGTGCTGCTGTTCCACCGCGCCGCACTGCGCACCGCCGGGCCGTGGCTGGGCGCGGCGCTCGCTGTACTGCTGACCGTACCGAACCTGCTGTGGGACGCCCGGCACGGCTGGCCCGAACTGCACATGGGCGCGGTACTGGCGGCGCAGCAGGGCGGCCCGCTCGGCTCCCTGGCCCAGCTGCCCGAACTGGCGCTGCTGCTGGCCGGTCCGCCGCTGGTCACGCTGTGGTTCTTCGGCATCCGCTGGCTGGCCTCGGAGTCCGGCCGCAACCACCGGTGGATCCTCGTGGTGGCGGCGACCGCGATCGTGGTGTTCACCGCCAGCGGCGGCAAGAGCTACTACCCGGCGCCGGTGCTGATCGGGCTGTTCGCCGCCGGCAGCAGGTGGTTCGAGGCCCGCAGCGTCGCGACGGCGCCGCGGCAGCGCTGGCGGTACCCGGTCGCGATCGTCACCTGCGGGATCTTCGCCGTCGTGTTCGGCCTGCCGGTGCTGCCGGTACGCGCCGAGAACGTGTTGCGCGCGGTCAACCCGCAGCCGGTGGAGACCTACGGCTGGCCGTCGTTCGTCCGGCAGGTCACCGCGGCCGCGGCCACGATGCCGCCCGGTACCACCATCTTCACCAGCAACTACGGTGAGGCCGGGGCGCTGACCACGCTCGGCCCGGCCGACGGGCTGCGACTACCGGTCGCCAGCGGGCACAACGCATACATGCTGTGGGGCCCGCCGCCCGGTACCACGCCCGACCACGTGCTGTGCGTCGGCGAGTTCCACCCGCACTACCTGCACCGCGCCTGGTCCGACGTGCGGGAGATCGCGCCGATCACCACCCCGGGCGGCATCGTGGACGAGGAGACCGCCCAGCACGCCGCCATCTACTCCTGCTCCCGGCCACACGGCAACTGGACCCGACTCTGGCCCGCTCTCCGCCACCTCGACTAGGCCCGACTTCGACTGCGCCGGCCGCGCGGGTGCCGCCGGTCTGTGCGGCATGCCGGGACCGGAAGAGCGACCGGCAGCTATCCGAGGCGCCGGAGCGCCGCCTCGACAGCATCCTCGACCCGGGAAGTCATGCCGGACACCTCGACGGGACGGCGCCCGGCGACCTGACCGCGGATCCACTTCGGCTGGCTGTCGCCATGGTGCAGCAGGGCGTACAGGTCCCACCACGGATCGAGCGTCACCCCGGCGATCGACTCGTAGAGCAACCGGAGCTGCTCGGACCACTCGGGCGATTCGAGCGCCGCCAGGTACCGGCGACACTGCCCGACGTCGATCGCGCGCGGCCCTCGATGGATGCCGTTCCAGTCGGTCAGCCCGGTGATTCTCCCGCGCGACCACAGCAGGTTGACCGGCAGGAAGTCGCCGTGCAGGAACACGGCGGTGTCCTCCGGTGGCGGCGCCGCCATGGCGGCAAACGCCGCCTTCCACACAGCTGGCCTCCGCGCGCCGGCCGGCACCCGGAGCTCGCCGACGGGCGCGATCCAGGAATCCGTCCACGGGTCGAACGTCTCCGCGGGTAGATCGAGGGAATGCAGCGACACGGCGATCTCCGCGATCCGCGTCAGCCACGACCGAGGGTCCGCCGGATCGAGGTGAACGTGCCCCGGCAGCCGGGTCATCAGCAACGACGGCGCGCCGCCGGTCGATGCACCGGCCACGTCGGTGGCCAGGACGCTCGGGACCGGGAGCCCGCTTCCCGCCACGACACCAAGGTTGGCGATCTCGTTCGCCAAGGCTTCCTGCAGGCCGAGCCCGGCCGGGTACTGCCGCAGCACGACGAAACTTCGCCCGCCACGCCCCTCGACAGTCACCCGGTGCACGGCAGAGCAGACACCACCGGTCAATCGGCGGTAGCCGACGACGCGGCTGCCTCGACCCATCGAGGCCGCAACCCAGGCGAGGGTCTCCGCGGAGGGCCGACGCTGCCTGAACCCGCCGTCCCGCCAGTCGCCGTCGGTCATGTGATCGAGGCTATTGGGCGCGGAACCCCCGGCGACAGCCGTTTCTCACCCGCAGCGGCGATGACCCGGCCGGACACCACCGGGGACTGGCGCGATGGAGTAGGCGGGTGAGGTGGGCACGGCGGGGAGCCGCCGGCGCTACGGCCGGCGGCTCCCCGGTCGCTACGACCGCTGTACGGGCAGCGAGAGGTAGAGGCGGGTGCCCTGCGGCCGGAAACCGACGCGCTCGTAGACCCGGCGGGAGCCGTCGCCGGAGTACTCCAGCCACACCGATCCGGCTCCCTGGACGAACATCGCCTCGGCCAGCGCCGCGGTCACCGCGGTCGCGATGCCCCGTCCGCGGTATGCGGGCCGGGTACCGACACCGCCCAGCTCGGCGGTGTCCTCGGCCGGCGGGGAGCACGCCGCCCCACCGGCACAGCCGCCGTCGGCTGCCGGTACGAAGCGCACCGCCCCGCCGTCGTCCTGCATGCGCCGCAGCCGGGCGACGCCCTCCGGGGAGGACGCGAAACCGTCGCCGAACGCCTCACCGAGCGCGGCATCCAGCGCCGCGTACTGCTCGTCGGTGGCGGGTGTCTGCACCCGGGGAACCGAGACGGCCCGGGGAACCGTCAACGTGTCGGGGGTGCAGACGAGGTACTCGTGTACCGCCTCGGTGGTGAAGCCGGCCGCGCGCAGGGCCGGCTCGACCCGCGGTGCGGCCTGCGGCGCGAACTCCAGCCGGGGCAGCAGACCGCGGTCCCGGAACTGCGCGACCAGGCCGGCAACGTCGTTCGCGGTCGGCGCGGCACCGGGCAGCGGCGTGGCGTAGTTCAGGTACGGGCTGTCGGTGTCCGGGCTGAATCCTGCGACGAATCCGCCGGTCTCGACGACCAGCGGGCGGCGCCGAAGGTTGGCCACGGCGAAGCGTTGAATCTGGGTGTCCATGGTGGGTACTGACCTCACGAAGTCTCGAACGAAGCCCCGGCGGTGCGGGGCAGGAGAGAACGGCGGTGTGCAGGACACCGCATCGTGGGGCCGCCGCGGGGGCGTGGCAGTGCGGCTGCCGCGTGGCAGCCGGTCAGTGCCGGCGGCGGCCGCTGGGGCGCGCCGAGTTCATTGGCTTCGTTCCTCACCGTGAGCGCGGCTGCGTGGCCGCAGCGCGCCGGCCAGCATGCCAGGGCCGCCGGCGTGCCGGCAAACGGTTATCGGAACCTGCGCGGGCGGCCCCGGCAGGGTCGGCTGGGCACCGCGACCCGGTGCTCAGTTCGAGACCCGATCGGAGGGCAGCTCGGGCGCCCGGTCCGGGGTGCGGGAACGGTGCCGTGCCACGGTACTGGCCAGGCCGATCAGGCAGACCGCCGCCGCGATCAGGAACGGTACGGCCGGCGTGCGCGGCGACAGGGTGGCACCGGCCGCCGCGGCAGCGAGGGTGGCGCCGACCTGGCGGGTGGCGTTGAGGATGCCGCCGACCGCGCCGGCGGCATCCGGCGCGGCACGGTCGACCGCGTAGCCCACCAACGCCGGCAGCGTCCAGGACACGCCGGCCCCGCACAGCAACAGCCCGACACCGAGCAGTACGGCGTGGTCGCCGGCCACCGCGGCCGCGGCCAGGCACAGCCCGACCGGGAACGCGACGAAACCCAGCCTGATCGGCACCACCGGTCCGAAGGCGGCCACCAGCCGCCCGGTCAGCAGCGGGTTGACCGCCACCAGCAGCGTCATCGGCAGCAGCGCGACCCCCGTTCGAGCCGGGCTCGCCGCCAGCACCAGCGGGATCGAGAAGATCACCGTGGTCAGCGCGTAGTTGATCGCGGCGCCCCAGCCGAACGCGGTCCACACCGGCCGGTTGCGCCGCAGCGAGCCCGGGACCAGCGGCGCCGGCGAGGACCGATCGATCGCCGCCGTGCCGAACGCCAGAGCCAGCGCGACCAGGCCGAACAGGGCGGCCTGCGGCCACGAGCGCTGGCCGGCCCGGGTGATCGCGAGCGTCGCGGAGGCAAGCGTCGCGGCCAGCACGAGATGCGGCAGCCACGAGATCGCCCGGGCCCGCCGCACGGTGGCGATCCGCGACCGGCACAGCACCAGTACGACCAGCGCCAGCGGCGCGTTGAGCACGAACACGGCGCGCCAGCCCGCCACGGCGATCAACCACCCGCCCAGTACGGGGCCCGCCGCCATCGCGGCGCCGCTGATCGCCGCCCAGGCGCTGATCGCCCGCCCGCGCGAGCGCGGCTGCCGGTACAGGTGGGCGATCAGGGCGAGCGAGCTCGGCACGATCGCGGCGGCGAAAAGCCCCAGCAGCGCCCGGAACACCAGCAGCGCGGCGAGGTCGGGCGAGCACGCGCAGGCCAGCGAGGCGGCGCCGAAGCCGGCCACCCCGACGACGAAGACCCGGTAGCCGCCGAGCCGGTCGGCGAGGCTGCCGCCCAGCACCAGCGCGGCGGCCAGCGCCATGGTGTAGGTCGTGGTCGCCCAGCCGACGCCGACGACGCCGGTGTGCAGCGAGGTCATGATGCTGCGCTCGGCGACGGCGAGCACCGTGGTGTCCAGCAACACCATGAAGTACGCGAGCGACAGTCCGAGCAGTTGCGGGGTCCGGGAACGTTCGGCGGGCACGGTGGGCGCGGACACGACTCTCCTTGTACCGACGGTGACGGGACGCTGCACCACGCTGCTCCCGTACGCCGCCCGGTTCGACCGGCCCGGCCGCATCCCCGTTCGGCATCTCCGAACACCTGCCTACGCTGGGCGGGTGGACCTGGACCAACTCCGCACCGCGCTCGCGCTGCTGCGGTACCGGACGATCAACCGCACGGCCGCGGCCGAGGGCCTCGCGCCGTCGTCGGTGTCCGACCGCGTCCGCCGGCTGGAGGCCGAACTCGGCGCGCCGCTGTTCTCCCGCGACCACACCGGCATGCACCCGACCGCCGCCGGCCGCGACTACCTCCGGGCCGCGGCCACCGCGCTGGCGACGCTCGACGAGGCCGCCGAGCACCTGCACGCCACGCCGGGTCTGGTCGTCGGCGCGCAGGCGTCCGTCGCCGACGAACTGCTCCCGGCGGTACTCGACGAGCTGCGTCGCTCGCACCCCGACCTTCGGGTACGGCTCCGGCCGGATCCCGACCGCGGGCGGCTGCTGGCGGCGCTCGACGGCGGCGAGATCGACGCCGCGGTCCTGCTCGACACCGGCGAGCAGGTCGGCGATCTCGGGTTCCCGCCGCCGGCATCGGCGCCGGAACATCTCGACCTGCGTACCGTGGCGATGACCGTGGTCGCCGCGCCACGCCATCCGCTGCTCGGCCGGCCGGCGACCATGGACGAGATCCGGCGCACCGGCGGGCTGCTCGGGCGCGAGCCCGGCTGCTCGTTCTGGATGGCCACCCGGCGCTGGCTCGGCCCCGACGTCGACCTCACCGCCGTCGGCGGCCTGGCCCAGGTACGCGACTGGGTCGCCACCGGCCGCGGCATCGCGCTGCTGCCCCGCTTCGCCGTCCGTGCCGACCTCGACTCCGGCCGCCTCGCCGCGCTGGACGTAGCGGTACCGCCGCTGCAGTTGCGGCTGATCTGGCGGCACGACGACGACGCGGCCGACCGGCTCCGGCCGCTGCTCTACGCGCTGACCCGGGCGTGACCGGCGGATTCCGCTCGCCGGCGCCCGCCCCCGGTGGGTACGATCGCGTTTCGCCGCGGGGACGCCACCGCCCCTCGGCTACGCGTTCCGGCGTTCGAGAGTGGGTATCTGGTTCATGGCGGCTCGTATCGGTGAACTCGTCCTCGGTTGTCGCGACCCCCAGTTGCTGGCGCGGTTCTGGTGCGAGATGCTCGACTTCGTCGTACTCGACCGCGAGGACGACGGCACCCTGGAGATCGGTCCGCGCGAGGGATGGGGCGGCCCGCAGGCGACGATCATCCTCAGCTACCGGGACGAGCCGGAGCCGGGCAAGTCCCGGCTGCACATCGACCTCAACCCCACCGACCGCGACCAGGACGCCGAACTGGAGCGCCTGCTGAAGCTCGGCGCCCGCCCGGCCGACATCGGCCAGACCGGCGAGGAACCCTGGCACGTACTGGTCGACCCGGAGGGCAACGAGTTCTGCCTGCTCCGCGCCCGCATCGACCCGGTCTGACCCGCCCGCCGGCGCTCCGCGCGCCCGATCGGTCGTTCCTCCGCCCCTCCGCTGGGCCGTCGCGGGCGCCCGGATCGGTTGTGCATCCGGCACCGCCCCGCCCGGTGGTCTCGGGCGCCCGGTCAGCGGTGTGTCTCGGTTCGAGTGACCCGACGATGCGGCGACGGGATTGGTTCGAGCTCGGTCAACGGATGCGCTGCCGACCCGGCACGATCCCAGTCGATCAACGCCAGTTGCCCCGGTAGCAACCCGACCACCGTCCCCCGCGACGCGCACAGGTCGCCGCGCCGTTCGTGGTCGTCGCGATCGAAAACCCTGTCACCAATACGGATCTGCACACGATCACCCCCATCAGGAATCCTGCATGCCGCGGGTCCGCCGCCGGGCCGGGCCGGCTCGTCCAGCCCGACAATGTCATCCGGTTGGTGGGGCTGCCCGCAGGAGAAGACCCCGCCGTCCGGCGTGGCCGGCGGGCTGAAGGAACTGCCTCGCCCGCCTCCTGTGACGCCGGCTCCGCTGCGGGTTTGAAATCTCAGCTACCAGCGGGGCGGGCAGCGTTGCGCGCAGTCGGTCGATGACGCGCAGGATCTCGCCGCGATTCTTCGCCGACTTCAGCCAGCCGGGCAACCGGGCCAGCATCGTCAGCCCGCCGACGTCGCCGCGTTCGCGCAACCGCGCACCGACGTAGCCTTCCAGGACGTCCAGGTGGGCTTCGTTGAACGCCCACAGAGTCTGCCCGCAGCAGCGCTCCCGCAGCCACAGCGGCTGATGAAAGTACGGATCGCTCGGCCCGCCCCCGCCCTGGCACGAGTACGTGACCGGTCCCGCGCCGGGCGAGTCCCGTACGTGGCCACATGCACGGCACGATAGTCGGCGCGGCCATCGGTCCGAGTACCGATCGGGAGCCTGATCGCCGAGCCACGGCGCCACCTCGGCACGGCCCCGGCAGCCGGGGCAGACCACGTGGACCGGGTACTCCGCCAACGCCTCCAGCGACACACCTGGGTCTGCGGCCAGCCGTGCTCCACCGGCGTGGTGCGTGCCGACCGGTCACACGATCATCCTGTAGCCGAGTTCTTCGGCGGCGATACTCCAGAACGAGTCCTCGTCGGCGACCGCGGGTGCGTCGAGTTCCCGGAACCTGGCCCGCAGCGCATCGGCGAACTGGTCTGCGCCACGCTCGGACGCTTCGGCATCGTTCGACTCGTGGGCCTCCACCTCGGCGTTGGCCTTCACATACTCGTGCGTGAACGCGACGAACGCCTCGACGCTGGCGTTGACCAGATCGGGTTCGTCGTCGTCGGGCAGGATCCACAGCGATCCGTCGTCGCGGCGTACGCCCAGGGCGCTGATGCCGGAATCGAGCGCCACGATCGCGTGCGGCACCCCGCCGACGGAGCGCTCCGACAGCGGAGCGGCCTGCCACTCGCCCGGGTACGGGCAGCCGGCGGAGCCGGCGAACAACGCGACCAGCGCGGCATCATCCATGCGCGGAATCTATCCGCACCGCCTACGTCGAGGCGGTGTCGGTGGTGTCGACGGGTTCGGTGGCGAGGGTGGCGGCCCAGGTGGCGAGCAGCTTCAGGTTGTCGGCGGTGGGGGTGTTGGGGTCGGCGGTGTAGATGTTGAGCCGCAGTTCGGGTTCGGAGGCCAGCGGCATCGACTCGAAGTTGAGGTCGAGCCGGCCGACGACCGGGTGGCGCAGCCGCTTGCGGCCGCTGCGGTGGAACTTGACGTTCTGCGAGGCCCAGTGCCGGCGGAACAGCTCGCTCTGGGTGGACAGCTCGCCGATGAGGGTGATGAGGGCTCGGTCGTGCGGGTTGTGGCCGGCTTCCAGCCGCAGCGCCGCGGCGGCGTCCTCGGCGATGCGATCGTGGTCGACGAAGTACTCCCGCGCCGCCGGGTCGAGGAAGGCGAACCGGGTGGTGTTGGCGGGCCGGTTGCCCTTCGCACCGGCCACCGGCGAGGCGAGGACGGGGGAGTAGAGCGCCCGCGCCATCGGGTTCATGGCGAGGATGTCGTGCCGGGAGTTACGTACCCAGGCGGGTGCGTCGGTGATCGCGTCGAGCACCTGCCGGATGACCGGCCGTACCGTGGTCGCGGCGGGGCGGCGGCGACGGTTGGTGGCGGGGCCGGCGGCGCGGGCGAGCGCGAACAGGTGCTCGCGCTCGGCCTCGTCGAGCTGCAGGGCGTTCGCGACACCGTCCAGGACGGAGTCGGAGGCGCCGGTCAGGTTCCCCCGTTCCATCCGCACGTAGTAGTCGACGCTGACCCCGGCGAGCAATGCGACCTCCTCGCGGCGCAGGCCCTTGACGCGCCGGCGTCCGCCGTAGGCGGGCAGCCCGGCCTGCTGCGGGGTGATGCGTTCGCGTCGGGAGATCAGGAAGTCCCTGACCTGGGCGCGTTGCTGCGGGGTGTCCACCCGGTCCACGGTAGGCGCCGGCGCGCCGGCCAGGGAGGTAAAGCCTTTACCTCTCAGCCCGGTCGTTCGGCTTCTAGCCTCGGACGCATGACCTCGACTCCAGACCTGCTGATGAACAACGGTGTGACCATGCCCGCGCTCGGCTTTGGCGTGTTCCAGAGCTCGCCGGAGGAGACCGCGGCCGCGGTCGAGACGGCCCTGCGGGTCGGCTACCGGCACATCGACACCGCCGCCGCGTACTTCAACGAGCGTCAGGTCGGCGAGGGCATCCGCCGATCCGGGGTGGACCGCGCCGACGTGTTCGTCGAGACCAAGGTGTGGGTCAGCGACTACGGCTACGACACGACATTGCACGCGTTCGACAAGGCCGCCCGCAAGCTCGGCGTCGACCAGCTCGATCTGCTCATCCTGCACCAGCCGGCCCCGGACCGCTTCGATCAGACGATCGCGGCATACCAGGCGTTGGAGACGCTGCTGGCCGACGGCAAGGTCCGCGCGATCGGTGTCAGCAACTTCATGCCGCACCACCTCGACGAGTTGCTGAAGCAGACCACGATCGTGCCTGCGGTCAACCAGATCGAACTGCACCCGTACTTCGCGCAGCCGGAGGTGCAGCGCGCCGACGCCGAGCACGGCATCCTCACCCAGGCGTGGTCGCCGATCGGTGGCATCACGTTCTACCCGGGTTGGGGTGAGCACCGCCGCAACGTTCTCGACGATCCCACCATCGGCGCCATCGCCGCCGAGCACGGCAAGTCGCCGGCGCAGGTGATGCTGCGCTGGCAGCTGCAGCACGGCCGCTCCGCCATCCCCAAGTCCACCAACCCGGGCCGGATCGCGGAGAACTTCGACGTCTTCGACTTCGAGCTGACCGCCGACCAGGTCGCGAGCATGGATGCGCTGGACACCGGCGTACGCAACGGCCCCGACCCCGACGTGGCCCGCCCGGAGATGTTCGCCCGGGTCATCCCGGAGGACTGAGTCCGGCAACGCCAACCAGCCGGAGCCGCCTCGCGGCGGCTCGATCCTGCCCGGCACACGCGATACGGAGATCATCGAGATGCAGAAGAATCCTCGGGCCGGCACCATGCGGATGGCGGCGGCGAGTTTCACCGGTGAGGTCTGGCTGGATCCGGTCTTCGACGGTGACGGCAGCTCCCGGCTGACCGTCGTGTTGGTCCGGTTCACCCCCGGTGCCCGCAGCAACCGGCACTCGCACGCCAACGGGCAGCTGCTGGTCTGCACCGACGGCGTGGGACTGGTCGCCACCCGCGACGGCAACACCGTCCTGTTGCGTGCCGGCGAGAGCGTGTGGACACCGGCCGGCGAGGAGCACTTCCACGGTGGTACCGCCGAGCACATGATGTGCCACTACGCCATCCTGGACGCCGCCGGCCACGCCGACGCCACGACCTGGCGGGAGGCCGTCACCGACGAGCAGTACGCCGCCGCCAACGCCGCCGTGGCCGTGCAGCGATGACCAGCGGCCGCAGCGGCGGTCCACCGGCGGCGGGAGGCACCCGAGGTCAGGTCGTTGCCCGGCGGCGGCGTCGGTAGGCGGCGACGCGGGCCCGGTTCTGACAGGTCACCGAGCAGAAGCGACGATCGTGCGTGGGGGAGGCGTCGACGAACACGTCGGCGCAGGCCCGCCCGGTGCAGATTCCCAGTCGATCGCTGCCGTACCGGTCGAGGTGCTCGCGCAGGGTCAGGGCGCCGGCTGCGACCAGCGCGTGGGCGGGCGCGCCGACCGTCCAGGCGGCCAGGACGCCGTCCGCGCCGTCGACGATGGTCGGGCGTACCCCGGTGTCGGTGAGCATCGCGGCGACCAGGGCGACGCGTTCGGCCGGATCGGTGCTGGCGAAGACCGGATGCAGCAGGTCGGCGGCGCGGCGCATCGCCGGCTCGTCGACCTGCTCCTCGGGCACGCCGAGGCCGGCCGGCGGCCGGGCCGGGAACGGGTGGTCGGTCTCGCCGGCGACCTCGCGCGGCACGGTGCCCCATTCGTTCACCAGTTCCACCAGCGCGGCCGGCTGCATCGGATCGAGAGTGATCGGCACCCCACGAGTGTAACGCGCAGCCTAGCGTCAGCGCGTTGCTTGGCGTACGGTACTAAGCATGTCCAGTGCGTTACGGATTCGGTCATGATCGACGCCAGCCTGCTGCCCGCCTACGTCGTGGCCGTGCTGCTGATCGCCCTCGCCCCGGGGCCCGACATGGCCTACATCGTGGCTGCCGCCACCGCGCACGGCCCGCGGGCCGGGGTGCTGTCCGCCGCCGGCATGGCGCTGGGCATGGTCGTGCACGTCACGGCCACCGTGGTGGGGGTCGCTGCGCTCGTGACGGCCGTGCCGGTCGCGCTGGATGCGATCCGTCTCGCCGGCGCGGTCTACCTGGGCTGGCTCGCCGTGGACACGCTGCGCTCCGCCGCCGCCGGCGGGCTGACCGGGCGCGTCGCGCCGAGCCGCGGTCAGCTGCTGCGCCGGGCGACCCTGACCAACCTCGCGAACCCGAAGGTGATCCTGTTCTTCGCCGCGTTCCTGCCGCACTTCGTCCGGGCCGACCGCGGTGCGGTCGCCGGTCAGCTCCTGGTGCTCGGCGCGGTGTTTCTGCTCGTCGGGCTGGTGGTGGACAGTGCGATCGGGCTCGCCGCCGGGCAACTGCGCACCGCGCTGGCGCCGGGCTCGCGGGCCGGCCGCGCCCTCACCGTGCTGGCCGGCGCCACCTTCGCGGTACTGGCCGTCCTGCTGGTGGTCGACGTGGTCACGGCGTGGCGCTGAGCAGCGCGCGGGCGAGGTGATCGAGGCCGGCCCCCGCGCGCGCGGCCGGGTACTCGCCGGTGAGCGCGGCGCGTAGGTCGGCGGCGAGCGGCGCGAGCAGCGCGTGCGCCAGGTAGTCGGCGTCGAGTTCGGGTCGCGCCTGGTGCAGCAGGATCGCCACGTGCCGATGCCAGAACCGGTACGCGCCGATCCGGTACCGGGCGCCGGGGCTTGCGGTCTCGGACACCCGGATCAGGTCGAGGTGGGTGTCGAGGAACTCCGCGTACGCGCCGAGGAAGGCGCGGAGCCGCTCCCCGGCCGGCGCGCCCGGCCCCAGCGGCGGCTCGCCGGACAGGATCTGTTGCTGCAGCACGCTCTCGCGGGCGTCGAGGACCGCGACGGCGAGGCCGGCCTTGTCGCCGAACCGGCGAAACAGCGTGCCCTTGCCGACGCCGGCGGCGGCGGCGACGGCGTCCATCGACACCGCGCCGACGCCGTGCTCGGCGAACAGCCGCTCGGCGGCGTCGAGGATCTTCGCCCGGTTCCGCACCGCGTCGGCGCGGGTCGCGGGCGCGGTGGGTGCGGCGAGGCGCAGCAACTCCGGGGGAGCACTTGCGGAAGCGGACTGCGGTCCGTTAATGTCGTCCATGGCAAGTGGACTGTAGTCCGAATCTACCGAAGGACGCCACCCATGACCGCATCCATCACCCGCGACGAGCTGCGCGCGGCCGTCGAGACCGGCACCGTCACCGTCGTCGACGCCCTCGGCGGCGAGTACTGGCAGCGGCAGCACCTGCCGGGCGCGATCCCGCTCGTCGCGGCCGAGGTCCAGGCCCGGGCCGCGGACCTGCTGCCCGACACCGCCGCGCCGATCGCCGTCTACTGCTCCAACCCCGCCTGCGGCAACAGCAAGGACGTCGCCGCGCGGCTCGAACGCCTCGGGTACACCGACGTCCGGACCTACCGGGACGGCATCGAGGACTGGGTCGGCGCCGGCCTACCCACCGAGTCGGCGACGGAGGCGCGGGCATGACCACCACACCCATGCCGGTACGAACGGTCGACGGGGTCACGCTTCCGGCGCCCGGCAGCTGGCGCATCGACCCCGGCCACGCCGAGGTCGCGTTCGTGGGCCGGCACTTCCTGATCACGAAGGTCCGCGGTCGGTTCACCGGGGTCCGGGGCGCCGTCGCGGTGGCGGAGGCACCGGCCGACTCGTCGGTCACCGTCGACATCGACATGACCACCGTCGACTCCGGCGACGCCACCCGCGACGAGCACCTGCGCTCGGCGGACCTGTTCGACGTCGAGCGGTTCCCGACCGCGACGTTCCGCAGCACCGAGGTGCGCTGGCACGGTACGCAGGGAACGGTCACCGGCGAGCTGACCGTGCACGGCGTCAGCCGGTCCGTCGAGCTCGCCGCCGAGTTCCGCGGGCACGTCCGCGATCCGTGGGGCGGCGACCGCGCCGTCTTCTCGGCCACCACCACCATCGACCGGGAGGCGTTCGGGCTGACCTGGAACATGGTGCTCGACAGCGGCAGCCTGCTCGTCTCCCGCGAGATCACCGTCGAGATCGAGGTGGAGACCGTACTGGAGCCGCACTGACCAGGTATGCCACGACCGCGAGCCACGGTCGGGCACAGCGCCGCCGGGCGCCCGATCCTGGGTGGCCCGGCGGCGCGGGGCCGAACCGACTCGCCGCCCCGCCAACCGGGATCGGGGCGGTCCGCCGACCGAGCGGGTGCCGGTACGACTCCGCCGTGACGGCGCCGAGGCGTCCCAGCTACGGTGACGGTCGCCGGGGTGGCCCCGGCGCACGGGGAGATGTCGGTGACCACCGACCACACGGCACGGCCCTCGCGTCGCTGCGGCGGCGACGAGGCGGACGGGAGTACGACATGGGCACCGCACTGATCGTCGGTGATGTCCAGCGGGGCATCACCGGCAGCTACCCGTTCGCCGCGCGGGTCGTACCGCCGCTCACCGACCTGCTGCCCCGCGCCCGGGCGGCCGGCGCGCTGATCGTGTTCGTCCACTTCGGCTTCCGGTCCAACGGTGCCGATCTGCCGCCGAACAACCCGCTGTTCCGGTCCTTCTTCGACGCCGGGGACGCCTTTCACGAACAGTCGGACGGACCCGAGATCGCCCTGCCGGTCACCGCCGACGACGTCGTGATCCTCAAGCGCCGGGCCAGCGCGTTCGCCGGTACCGACCTCGATCTGGTGCTGCGCGCGCGGGGCATCGACACGCTCGCGATCGCCGGCGTCGCCACCAGCGCCATGGTGGCCGCCACCTGTTACGACGCGGCCGACCGCGACTACCGGCTGACCGTCCTGCGCGACGGCTGCGGCGACGGCGACCCGGCCGTACACGACTTCTTCATGGACACCGTGTTCCCCAGCCGCGGCGTCGAGGTCACCTCCTGCGCGGACTGGCAGCCGGCCTGAGACCGGTGCCGGTCGTCGCCTCGTCCGAGCCAGCGCACGGCTAGGCTGCGGACGATGGCACGGACCAAGGGGGACCACGACGCCCGGCGCCGCGAGGTGTCCGAGGCGGTCTGGCGGGTTCTCGACGCGCACGGGTTCGGTGGCCTGACCCTGCGCGCGGTCGCCGCCGAGCTGGGCGCCACCACCGGCCTGCTGACCCACTACTTCGCCACCAAGCGCGACCTCGTGGCGTACGCGCTCGACCTGCTCGAACAGCGGACCCTCGACCGGCCCCGCGAGACGGCACCGGACGAGTCGGCGGCGCTACGCGTCGCGCTGCTCGGGGTTCTGCCGCTGACCGCCGAGGCGGCGACGAGCAACCGGATCTGGGTCTCCTCCTGGGATCCCGCGCTCGCCGACGCCGGGCTCAGTCGCGACCACGCCCGCCGGTACGCCCGCAGTCGCGACCGGCTGCGCGACCTGGTCGCTGCCGGGCAGCGGCGCGGCGACCTCGCCGCCGGCGACCCGGCCGACATCGCCGCCGGCGCGCAGGCGTTCGTGCTCGGGCTGGTCGTCCAGTCGCTGTTCGAGCCGGCCGCGTTTCCGGCCCGGCGCCAGGTCGCGCTCGTGGACGGCTACCTGCGTAGCCTTTCGCCGATGCCACGCTGACGCCGGACCCGGTGCGGTACCGGCGATGCGCGGCTGTCGGATCCGGCCGCGGCCTCGCTCCGAGACCACGGGGGCTACGGCATCGCGCGTCTGGTACCTATGCTGGACGACACGCGTGCCCCATAAGGCCGATTCGGACGGGTGAGGCCGATGCGACGAACGCTTCTGGTGGTGCCGGCCCTGCTGCTCGCCGCCGCCGGCACGGGTGCTGCCGGTTGCTCCGCGGACCGGGAGAGTCCCGAGCGTTCCGCCGCGTCCGGTCGGGCGACCCCCACCCGGGCCATGATCACGTGGGTGGATGCGGTGTGTGCCGCTGACGACGACCTGCAGGCGAAGCAGGGCGCCGTCCGGGTCCTCGCGTACAGCATGGTTCCGCGCCAACCGACCCGCACGGAGATCGTCCGTCTCGTCGCCGGGGCGCGCCGGGATCTCCAGCAGAGCCTGACGACCTTCCAGAAGATGGACAAGGGGACCGTCGAGGGCGGCGACCGGCTGGTCGCCGCCTACATCGCGGCCGTGCAGGACGCGGTCTCCGCGATCAAGAAGCTGGAGACGACGGCGAAGGACAGCTCCGTTTCCCACAACGTGCTGCTCGATGTTCCCGGCGACCTTGCCGGCGCGATCACGGTCGCGCCGGCGGGCACCGACCTGCCGACGCTGCGCACCCGCAACGCGGCGCTGGACCGGGCGTACCGGCAGGCCGACAGCTGCCAGCACAAGCACTATCGGCCGGCGAGGACGAGCCCGAAGCCCACCTCGAC
Organism: Actinocatenispora sera; assembly: GCF_018324685.1. Taxonomy (NCBI): domain Bacteria; kingdom Bacillati; phylum Actinomycetota; class Actinomycetes; order Micromonosporales; family Micromonosporaceae; genus Actinocatenispora; species Actinocatenispora sera. The sequence goes on from NZ_AP023354.1 coordinate 3,002,853, forward strand.
GACCTAGGGTCTGTTCGCAAGTCCCGCGGCCTTGCTCGGCCGGGGGCTTGCGGAACAGACCCGAGCGGGACCTCGACGCCGCGCCGAGCGGGCAGTCGAACGGGCCTGGCACGGCGGCCAGCTGGCCGTGACGATGTTCCGGCTCAGCGGAGGTGGCCGTCCCCGGTGGCCACGTACTTGGTGCTGGTCAGCTCGGGCAGCCCCATCGGCCCGCGGGCGTGCAGCTTCTGGGTGGAGATGCCGATCTCGGCACCGAAGCCGAACTCGCCGCCGTCGACGAACCAGGTGGACGCGTTGACCAGTACCACGGCGGCGTCGACGCGGGCCACGAAGTCGCGGGCCGCCGACTGCGAGCGGGTCACGATCGCCTCCGAGTGGCCGGAGGAGAAGCGCCGGATGTGCTCGACCGCGGCGTCCAGGCTCGGCACGTCGGCCACGGCGAGATCCAGCGACAGGTACTCGCGCGACCAGTCGTCGTCGGTGGCGGGCACCACCTCGACGCCGACCCGCTTTCCTTGTGCCGCAACCGATGCGTCGCCGTGTACGGTGACGCCAGCCGCGGCGAGGGCCGGCAGCAGCATCCGGTGGAACCGAGCCGAGACCGCCTCGTGCACCAGCACGGTCTCGGTCGAACAACACACCGACGGCCGGCCGGTCTTGCCGTTGAGAACGATGCCGAGCGCGTCGTCGAGGTCAGCGTCGGCGTCGACGAACACGTGACAGTTGCCGACCCCGGTCTCGATGACCGGGACCGTGGACTCCTCGACGACGGTACGGATGAGGGCCGCGCCACCGCGCGGGATCAGCACGTCGACCAGGCCGCGCGCCCGCATCAGCGCCCGGACCGCGTCGTGCGTGCCGCCGGGCACCAGCTGCACCGCGTCGGTGGGCAGGCCGGTGGCGTCGAGCGCGTCCCGCAGTACCGCCACGATCGTCTCGTTGGAGCACCGGGCCGACGCGGAGCCACGCAGCAGTACGGCATTGCCTGACTTGAGGGTGAGCCCGGCGGCATCGACGGTGACGTTCGGACGGCCCTCGTAGACGATGCCGACCACCCCGAAGGGGACCCGGAGCTGGCGCAGCTCCAGCCCGTTCGCCAGGGTGGAGCCGCGGACGACCTCGCCGACCGGGTCGGGCAGTCCGGCGACCGTGCACAGCCCGTCCGCCATCCCCTCGATCCGGCGGGCGTTCAGCGTCAACCGGTCCAGCATCGCCGCGGCGGTGCCGGCGGCGCGCGCGGCGGACACGTCGAGCTCGTTCGCGGCGAGGATCTCGGCGCTGCGCGACAGCAGCGCCGCGGCCATCGCCCGCAGCGTACGGTCCTTCGCCGCGCGCGGGAGCACGGCCAGCGCGGCGGCCGCGGTACGGGCGCGCACGGCGCATTCCCGCACCGCGCTCGCCGTGCCGGCGTCACCGGACGGCAGGTGCTGACGAGTGGTGGAGACCGGCGGGTTCGGCTCTGCTGGGCCGGATCGAGTGGCGTTGCCACCGTGCCCCGGGTCGTTGCCGGGCCGCGTGTGGTGGGTCGTGATCACGACTGCTCCGTTCGGGGTGACGCCGGGCGCAGGAACGTCCGGTCGAACCGCCGGATGCATTCGGTGCGTGTAGCCAGCTTCCACAGGAGCCGGGCGTCCTCGTCGCGGCGGATGCGCTCCCGGTAGCGCTCGTAGTCGGCCAGGCTCGGGAAGGAGAACAGCGCGTACCCGATGTCGTTGGCCCCCTCGTGCGGCAGGTAGCAGCCGTGGTGGACACCTCCGTTGCGGGTCACGATCGGGACCCATCCGGTGACGTACTCCTCGAAGGCGTCGACCCGGGCCGGGTCGATCTCGTACCGCAGGTGGCAGGTGATCATCCGCTGCCCTTTCTGTGCCGCGCCGACGTGCTGCTATCTTCATCGTAACAACTGTTATGTGAATCGGAGTCAGCATGTTCGAGCGCACGCTGCGAGACGGCGCCAGCCTCCGGCCGCTGGAGCCGTGGCATGCCGAGGAGTTCGCCGCCCACCTGGACCGGGCCCGGGAACACATCCGACCGTGGGTCGGCCCCGGGTTCGTCACCGACGACCTCGACGGCGCCCGCGGCACGCTGCGCGGCTACGCCGAGCGGCAGGCCGCCGACGGCGCCCGCCTGTTCGGCATCTGGCTCGACGCCACCCTCGTCGGTGGCGTGATGTTCACCGCGTTCGACGCCGCTCTGGGCTGCTGCGAGATCGGCTGCTGGCTGGAGCCGGGTGCCGAGGGGCGCGGCCTGGTCACCCCCGCCTGCGCCGTGCTGCTCGACTGGGCGCTGGGCACCCGGGGGCTGCACCGCGCCGAGTGGCGCTGCCGTGCCGACAACGAGCGCAGCGCCGCGGTCGCCCGTCGCCTCGGCATGACGCTGGAGGGGGTGCGCCGGGAGTTCTGGCCCTACGCGGGCACCCGGTACGACAAGCAGGTCTGGGCGATCCTCGCGCCGGACTGGACCGCGCGCGCGGTACAGCCGCCGCGGGGAGATGCCCGGCGGCCCAGCCGGTCGGTGGCTCCGACCGCGACCGAGCCGTTCGAGTACCAGAGGAGGGTGTGCTGATGGCCGAGGCAGGCGAGAACACGGCGAACGAACACGACGACGTGGCGGATCCCTACGGGCCGCGCCGGGACCGGGCCCTGGCCGCGGCGCTCGACGCCGGCTTCGCCGGCCTGATCGCGACGCCCGGGCCGGACCTCGCGTACCTGACCGGCTACACGCCGACGACGGCCAGCGAGCGGTTCACCGCACTGCTGCTGACCCCGGACATCGAACCGACCCTGGTGGTACCCACGCTGGAGCGCCCCGATGCCGAACGCGTCGGCGCCGCACCCCGCTACCGGGGCTGGCGTGACGAGACCGACCCGTACCAGATCGTCGCGGCGCTGCTCGGCCGGGCCGGCCGCTACGCCGTTTCCGACGCCGCCTGGGCGCTGCACCTGCTGGCGCTGCAGGCCACGATCCCGGGAGCCGGCTACACCGCGATGACCGACGCGCTGCCGATGCTGCGGGCGGTCAAGGACGCCGCGGAACGCTCGCGCCTGGCGGCCGCCGGGGCCGCCGCCGACGCCGTCTACGAACGGATCGTCGAGACCGCGTTCGCCGGCAGCCGGGAGCGCGACGTGGCCGCCGCCCTCGACGCGTTGCTGCGCGAGCACGGGCACGAACAGGTCGACTTCACCATCGTCGCGTCCGGCCCGCACTCGGCGAATCCGCACCACCACTCCGGCGACCGGATCATCGAGGCCGGCGACACCGTGGTGCTGGACTTCGGCGGCCTGCGCGACGGGTACGGCTCCGACACCACCCGCACGGTGCACGTCGGCGAACCCGCAGCGCAGGTCCGCGAGGTACACGAACTGGTCCGGACCGCCCAGCAGGCGGCCTTCGAGGCCGTCGCCCCGGGCGTCTCGTGCCAGGACGTCGACGCGGTCGCACGCGACATCATCACCGCGGCCGGCCACGGCGAACACTTCATCCACCGGACCGGCCACGGGATCGGTTTGACCACGCACGAACCGCCGTACATCGTCGCGGGGGAGAAGCAGGCGCTGACGCCCGGGATGTGCTTCTCGCTCGAACCCGGCGTCTACCTGCCGGGACGGTTCGGCGTCCGGATCGAGGACATCGTCGCCGTGACCGACACCGGCGCCGTGCGACTCAACAACACCGCGCACCGCCTCCAGCTCGTCGGGTGACGGCAGACCGCGCACCCGCCACGCGTTCAGTCGGACCGGGGCCAGAGATCGTACGGGTCGTCGCCCGGGCGGAAGCCGTGCGCCTCGGCCATCGCGGCCGCCTGCCGGAACCCGTGCGCGACGGCGGTGGGCAGATGCGCGTCGCTGCCGAAGCTCACCGCGTCGCCGCCCTCCTGGTACCACCAGGTCAGAATCGTCGGGTCCAGCGGCAGCCGGGTGTTGATCTCCAGCGCCCGGCCGGACCCGGCGGTGGCCCGCAGCGCGGTGCGGAACTCGTCCTCAAAGGCGCGCGGATCGAACCGGCCGGACGGCCAGGACCGGATCGGGTAGTCGACGTGCGCCAGCACCGCGAACTCGTCGCTGCCGGCCACCAGCCGGACGATCTCGGCCAGGTACGCCCGGACGACATCGGCCGCCGGCCGACGCGGGTAGATGCCCCACGGTTCGGCGTAGCCGGCGCCGTCCGGCAGGCAGTGCAGGGAACCGAGCACCCGGTCGAACCGGCCGGCGCGCAGGATCGCCGCACACTCCGCGGTGTACCAGTGCGGCTCGCCCAGCTCCAGGCCGCTGAGGATGCGCAGCCCCGGGAAGCGTTCGCGGCAGGTCTCGATCGCCGCGAGGTACCCCGCCGGATCGAACGGCGGCGGCGTCAGTAGCCCGTCCGGCCCCGCCAGCGCGGTGAGGTGGTCCTGGACGTATGGACCGTCGACGGCGACCGGCCACGTGGTGTGGTCCAGGTGTTCAGTGAACGCGATCGCGGGCAGCCCGTACTCCACCGCCTGCGCGCAGGAGCGCTCCATCGAACCCAGCGGCGCGTCCCAGGACCACTCGCTGTGCACATGGCCGTCGGCCGGAAGCGCCACGCCGCACACCTCACCTCTCGCGCATCTGCGGACTGCCAGCCACTCGGGTCGCGGTCAGCTGGTCCGAAGCCCGATGGTGCACCAGATCGTCGCACCGAAGTCGTCGGTGCTGATCCGCTCGGTGCGGGTGAAGCCGATCTTGTCCAGCACCCGGAACGACTGCTCGTTCCAGGACCGTACCGTCGCCCAGAGCTGGCGGCGTCCGGTGCCGGCCGCGGCGTCGACCGTGGCGCGGGCGGCTTCGGTCGCGTACCCGTTGCCGTGGTCGGCGCGCAGCAGTTCGTAGGCGATCTCCGGCTCGTCCGCGCTGGCGTGCCCCGCGACCAGCCCGCAGTAGCCGGCGAACCGGTGGGTCGTCAGCCGCATCGGCATCGACGCATAATCCACCCCTCGCAGGGTAGCGGCCGACTCCGGCCCGGCAGGGCGTCACCCCGGCCCGGTACGGCGTCACCCGGCCGGACCGACGTTCGGCGGCGCTGTCAGTCGTGGTGGTCGGGGGCCTCGGTGTTGAGCACCTCGCGGGCCTCGGTGCTGAGCACCTCGCGGGCCTCGGTGCTGAGCACCTCGCGGGCCTGGTTGGCCGCGCGCGTGATGCTCTCGCCGATGAAGTCCATGAACCGGGCGATGTTCTGCAGCCGGATCGCCGCCGGGCCGTCGAACACCTCGACGCCCTGCCGGGCGGCCTCGGCGAACCGGGCATGCCCGCGGGCGCTGGCGATCATCGACCGGTACCAGACGTCGTTGTCGACCACGTAGCGTTCCCGGCGGTGCTCGTCGCGTTCCCGGCCGACCAGCCCCTGGCCTTCCAGGAACGCCACCGCCTTGGACACCGACGCCGGGCTGATCTGCAGGTACCGGGCCAGCTCGGCGGCGGTCATGCTGCCCGTGTCGCTGGTGAACAGGCAGGTCAACACCCGCGCGGTCATCTTCGGCAGGCCCTGCTGCATCAGCAGCGTGGTGAAGTTCTCCCGGTACTCCTGGGTCGCGTCGGTGTCGGCTCCGTCGGCCGGCTGGGTACCGCGGGGGGCGGCCGGGCGGCGCCGGTGCGCGCGGCGTTCCGTCGCGCGGTGGGCGAGATCGGCCCGGTAGCCGGTGGGCCCGCCGTTGCGCAGGACCTCGCGGGTGATCGTCGAGGTGGGCCGGTCGAGCCGGCGGGCGATCTCGGCGTAGGCGAGGCCGTCACCGAGGCCCAGCGCGATCTGTTGGCGTTCCTGCTGGGTGAGCCTGCCTCCGGGCACCACGGCCTCCTCGTGTCCTGCGTCGCCGCGAGCTTAGCGTTCACTTTCCATTCATTGCAACACCGGAGGCGCCTGTTGTTGCATTGAATCACTGTCCTGTTGCAACGAAAACTCGGTGTTGAGCTGCGTATATGTCAGCACAATGCAACAACGCTATTGCTCGCACTGGAAAGGCAACGTAGCGTTTCTGATGTTGGAAACAAGGATCGCAGCTATCCGCGGGAGCACACGATGCAGACGTTCGCCACCACCGCCCCGATCACCACCGTGCTGGACGTCCCGGCCGGACGGATCCAGTTCATCGCCGCTGACCGTGCCGACGCCACCGTCGAGATCCGGCCCGCCGACGCCGGCCGCAAGCGCGACCGCGCGCTCGCCGAGGAGACCACGATCGACTACACCGAGGGCATCCTGCGCATCCAGGCGCCGACCAGGAACCAGTACCTCGGCCCCTCCGGCGCCATCGAGGTCACCGTGCAGCTGCCCACCGGTTCCCGGGTCGAGGCGAAGACCGCCAGCGCCGAGTTTCGCGGCGTGGGCCGGCTCGGCGACATCAGCTACGACAGCAAGCACGGCCCGATCAGGATCGACGAAGCGGCCAGCGCGCAGCTGACCACCCTCGCCGGCGACGTGACCGTCGGCCGCCTCACCGGTGCCGCCCGGATCAGTACCAGTAAGGGCGACATCCGCATCGACGAGGCGACGCGCGGCACGCTGACGCTGCGCACCGAAGCCGGCGACGTGTCCGTGGGTGCCGCGGCGGGCGTGTCCGCTGAGTTCCGGGGCGGCACCCGCTACGGCCGGATCCACGAGGCGCTGCGCAACGACGGCGACATCGCGCTGACCATCCACGCGACCACCTCGTACGGCAACATCACCGCCCGCAGCCGCTGACCCGCCGGGCCGTCGCCCCACACCGGGGCAACGGCACGGATCCCTTCTGTACCAAGGTGAGAGGACCTTTCGATGAGCACCGACGCGAACTACCAGGCCGCCGAGAAGCTGCTGCGCCGGCCGGTGAGCCCCGGCGAACTGGTCGTCGGCAACCAGATCCGTCCACAATGGATCGAGGGCACCGGACGTTTCTGGTACAAGGTGGCCACCGGTACCGGGACCCGGTTCGTTCTGGTCGATCCGGCGGCCGGCACCCGCGAGCCGCTGTTCGACCACGCCCGGCTCGCCGCCGCCCTGGCCGCGGCCGCCGGCCAGCCGGTCGACGCCGAAGCGCTGCCGTTCACCACGATCGTGCTGCGCGCCGACGCCGTCGAGCTCCTCGCCTTCGGCGGCTACTGGCGCTGCGGGCTCGACGACTACCGTTGCGAGCCCGCCGAGTTCACCCCGCCGGCCAACCCGCTGGACGTACCGTCCCCGGACGGCAGCGTCGCGGTGTCGCAGCGCGGGCCGAACCTGTGGGCGGTGGCCGGCGACCGCGAGTGGCCGCTGACCACCGACGGCGAACCGCAATACCAGTACGGCACCAGCCCGGAGAGCCTGGGCAACGGCACCCTGCTGCGCAAGTTCGGCATCCCGTACCTGCCGCCGGCCGTCGCCTGGTCGCCCGACTCGACGAAGGTCCTCACCCACCGCACCGACGAGCGTGACGTGCGGCAGACCGCGCTGATCGAGTCGCGGCCCGCCGACGGCGGCGCGCCGGCACTGCACACCCAGCGGTACGCCTATGCCGGCGACGACGCCGCTCCGCGCGCCGAACTGGTGGTCCTCGACGTCGCCGCCGGCACCGTGGTCCGCGCCCAGGCCGACCCGCTGTTCGCCCCGACGGTCTCGCCGGTGATGGGAAAGTCTGCCTGGTGGTCCGACGACGGATCCGCGGTCTGGTACCTGAGCCAGACCCGCGACCGGCACACCCTGTCGCTGCACCGGCTCGACCCGGCCACCGGCGAGGTCGGCACCGTGCTCACCGAAACCGGCGACACCCGGGTCGAGCCCAACCAGTGGATGTACGAGCCGCCCATCGTGCGGGTGCTCGCCGACGAGGTCCTCTGGTACTCCCAGCGCGACGGCTGGGGCCACCTGTACCGCTACGACGCGCACACCGGTGCGCTGCTCAACCAGGTCACCCGCGGGCAGTGGGCGGTCCGGCAGATCCTGCACGTCGACGAGGCCGCGCGGGTGGTGTACTTCACCGCGGCCGGCCTGGTCGAGGCCGACCCGTACCGGCGCAGCGTGTGCCGGGTCGGCCTGGACGGCTCCGGTTTCGCGCTGGTCACCGACGACGAGTACGACCACGTCGTCACGATGCCGGCCGACCACGCCTGGTTCGTCGACTCCGCATCCACAGTGGACACCGCCCCGGTGACGACCGTACGGGACTGGACCGGCCGGGTCCTGGTCGAGTTGGAACGCGCCGACACCGGCAAGCTCGCGGCGCTGGGCTGGACGCCGCCGGAGCGGTTCCGCGTCAAGGCCGCCGACGGGGTCACCGACATCTACGGCGTGCTGTACCGCCCGCACGGCTTCGATCCGGCCGCCCGGTACCCGGTGGTCGACACCATCTACCCGGGACCGCAGGTCAACCGGGTCGATCCGTGCTTCGACCAGGGTGGGATGGGCCTGGACGCCGAACCGCTCGCCGCGCTCGGCTTCGCCGTGCTCGCGGTCGACGGGCGCGGCACCCCGGGACGTGACAAGGCGTTCCACGACGCCTCGTACGGCCGGCTGGGCGACGCCGGGTCGATCGACGACCACGTCGCCGCGTTGCGCCAGCTCGCCGAGACCAGGCCGTGGCTGGACCTGGACCGGGTCGGCATGCTCGGCCACTCCGGCGGCGGGTACGCCACCGTCCGGGCGATGCTGGACCACCCGGAGGTCTACCGGGTCGGTGCGGCGCTGTCCGGACCGCACGAGCCCCGGTTCTTCAGCCTCGACTTCGTGGAGGCCTACGACGGCGCCGGCAACCCCGACGCCTGGGCCCGCTCGTCCAATGTGGACATTGTGGATCGGTTGGTGGGCAAGCTGCTGCTGGTGCACGGCGAGATGGACGACCGGGTCCATCCGGACCACACGATGCGGCTGGCCGACCGGCTGGTCGCCGCCGGCAAGGACTTCGAGATGCTCATCGTGCCGGGCGCCGAGCACATGTTCATCGACTGCCTCGCCTACGTGCGCACCCGCTGCTGGGACTTCCTGGTCCGCGAACTGATGGGCGCCCAGCCGCCGACCTACCGCCCCGCCCCGATCGTCCTGGACCCCGACCTGCTCAGCGACCTGTTCGCCTGACCCCGGCGAGCCCTCCGTCGTCACCCTCGGCCACGGCGGCACCGAGCCTGCCCGGCTCGGTGTGGCCGGGTCGGGTCAGGGGGTGGCGCCGCGGCGGATCTCGATGTCGGTCGGCGGTGTGGTCGCGGGTTGCTCGCCGGCACAGACACGCACGTCGACGGGCCGGCCGGTACTGGCGTCGACGAACCTGATCGGCGCGCCGGCATCCTGCAGGTGCCGGTCGCCCCACTGCACCAGCGACAGGAACACCGGCAGCAGCTCCTCCCCGGCCTCGGTCAACCGGTACTGGTCGCGGGTGCGTTTGCCCTGCTCGCGGTAGGGGGAGCGAACCACGATTCCGGCTGCTTCGAACTGCTTGAGCGCCCGGGACACCGCCGGGGCCGAACTCTCGGTGCGGTCGACGAAGTCGTCGAAGCGCACGGTGCCGAAGAACAGCTCGCGCAGCACCTGGAAGGCGGTCCGGGTGCTGAGCACCTCCAGCACCCGCGTCATCGAGCAGAGGCCACCGATGCGCCACCGGGTGCGGTCACGAAGCTCGCCCTCGAAATCCATCCGGCTCCCCTGACTGACGCTTGCGTTAGTCAGCCTAGCATGGTCTGATGATCTGACTAACGAACTCGTTAGTCAGACTTTCGGGCTGATCGCCAACCAACGGGGGACACCATGACCGTCGTCGACACACTCACCCAACGCAACGAGCAGTTCTCCCGTACCGGCTTCAGGCCCGGACTGTGGATGCTGCCCACCCTGCGCTCCGTGCTGCTGGGCTGCGTCGACCCGCGGGTCGACCCCGCGCACGTGCTCGGCGTCGACACCGGAGAGCTCGCCGTCATCCGCAACGTCGGCGGCCGCGCCACCCCCGACGCGATCGCCGAGATCGCGCTGCTCGCCCGGCTGACCCGTACCCTGCTCGCCGAGCATGCCCCGGTCGCCGACCTGATCGTCATGCAGCACACCGACTGCGGCATCACCCGCCTGCAGGATCCGCCCGAGCAGCTCGCCGACTACTTCCACGTCGACCCGGCGGCACTGCCGGACAAGCACGTCGCCGACCCGCGCGCCGCGGTCGACGCCGACGTCGCGGCGTTGCGAGCGGTACCGGAGATCGCCACCGCCTTCCGCGTCAGCGGCATCGTCTACGACGTCGAAACCGGGCGTGTCGACCTCGTCACCGCCCAGCCGGCGCCGACGCCCTGACCGTGCCGGCGCCCGGTGCCGCGAACCACCGGTACCGGCGCAGGGGATGCCGCGGCGGCCGGCACGCCTCGGCCACCCACGCGGATCCGGCGGTACGCCTCGGCGCGGGCGCGGCCACCACCGCGGCTCTGTCGCAGGCAGGCGGTAGCGTCGGCGGCTATGGATGGGAGCGGACGGGTACTGGCGGCGTGGCGCGGCGGGTTCGGGCGGGCCGAGCTGACCGCGCGGCGGGTGGCCGGGCTGCTGGAGGTGCCCGGCTGCGCCCGGCGCGAGGTGCTGGATGCCGCCGAACTGCCGCTGCCGGAGGTCGCCGGGCTGCTCGGCTGCCCGCCGCCCCGGCTGAGCCCGTTCGTGCACGCGCGCCGGCGCCGGTTCGACGCCGTGTGCACCGACGACGGCCTGGCGGCGCTGCTGCCACTGGTCCGTGACGGGCTCGGCCTGCCGATCGACACCGGCCGCAGCCATCAGGTGCCCGGCGCCGACGCGGCCGAGCGGGCCGCGGCCACCGACCGGCTGCTCGCCGAGCTACCCGAGCGTTCCCTGACCCTGCTGCGCGACCCGGTCCTGCCGCTGCGGCTCGGTGACCGCGAACAGTGGCTTACCCTGGAGGCGCTGCTGGTCACCGGCACGCTACCGCGGCACGTGGTCGCCATCCGTACCTTCCCGCGCCAGGACGGCGTCGCCGACCCCACCCAGGTGGCCGCCGCCGCCCGCGAGATCGCCGCGGCCGTGCTGGCGTTGCGCGCCCGCACCGAGGTGTCCCGCCGCGCCCTGCTGGTACTGCCGGAGAACGCGTCGCTGCAGCCGGTCGCCGCGCCGCTCGACGTCGCGCCGCAGCTGGCCCGGCTCACCGCCCTGGTGCGTACCGCCGGCGACGGCACCCGGCTCGCCGCGCTGCTCGCCGGCACACCCGCGCTGCCCGACCCGGCCACCGGCGACGCCCCGCAGCGCACCGCCGCCGCGGTCGCCGCGCTGCCGCACCGGTTCGGCGACGGCTGCCTGCGCTGCGATCTGTTCACCTTCTGCCGCGGCGAGCAGGAAGACGCCGAGGCCATCGGCCGACTCGGTACTGCGGTGACCAACGCCTGCGCCTCGGTGCCCACCGTCGACGCCGCACTCGCGCTCGCCGACGGCAGCCGCGTCCCGACCGGCGCCGCCGAGACCGCCCTGGCCGACGGGCTGTCCCGCGCCGCTCGCGCGCTCGAACTGGCCACCGCCCGATGAGTGACCTCGCCACCTACCGGCGGCTGCTCGCCCGGCGACAGCGGCGTGCGGTGCCGGCCGCCGCCCGCTGCCACCCTTACCTGGCCGGCGAGCCGCTGGTGATCGTCGGGTACCACCTGGCGGGAGAGCCGGCCGCACCGCTCGCCCTGCGGTACGGGACCGCGCCCGGCCGGTGGCGCACCGTGGTGGTGCCCGAGCCGCGCGACCGTACCCTGCGCTTCGCGGCGCTGGCCACCTTCGGTGCCGATCTGCGGGACCACCTGACCGGGTTCAGCGACCGCGACGACGTGCCGGTGCTCGATCGCCGCGGCGTACAGACCGACACCGAGCAGGTCTGCCGGCGCGCCCCGCAACTGCTGGTGCCGAACGCGGCCACCGCCGCCTGGCTGTGCGACACCCTCGGCCGCTCGCTGCGCTACCTGCGCGCCGACGGCGAACACCCCGTCGACCCGGTACTGCCGGCCATCGGCGCCGACCTGAGCTTCTTCGCCACCCGCCGGGTGCTGCCCGGCTCCGCGCTGGTGCTCGCCGCCGGCGACCTGCTGACCACGCACTGGGTCACCGGCCAGCTCCCGGCCGAGGACGCCAACCTGCACACCGCGCTCGCCTGGGTCGACCCGCGGCACGGCACTGTATCCGGCGCGCCGGTGGACGCCCGCCCCGATATCGAGGACACCGCACCGGGCTCGGTCGATGCCCGCGGCTCCGCTGTGGCCGGTTCGGGCGGGCCGGCTCGGTCACCTGGCGTCGACGCGGTGGTGGCGGCACTGGCGGCCGAGGCGCTGCCGCCGGCCGGGCCGGTGCCCGACCCGCACTTCGACGCGACCCGGCTGGCCCCGGCGATCGAGCGGTACCACGCCGACGGCGACCCGGAGCCGCTGACCGCCCTGCTCGACGCGGCACTCGACCCGGCCTGGCGGGCCACCTGGCGGGTTCGGGAGCTGGTCGCGGCGCTGCCACCGGCCGCGCACGCCGAACCGCGCCGGGAGTCCGACCGCCGCGCCTGGACCCGCCACCTGGACCGGGTCGCCGCCGGTACGGCGCACTTCAGCGCCCGGCTCGACCAGCTCCGCGCCTTCCGGTTCCTCGGCGAGCTGGAGTCGCGTACCGCGGCGCTGGAGCGGCAGATGGCGCTCGACGATCCGCTGGTGCTGGCCGGCTACGTTGCGTCCGGTGAGGCGCTGTCCGGCCAGGTCGTCGCCCGCGACCACGAACGCCGTGAACTCAATGCTCGCGGCAGCAAGGTGTTGCGCCCGCTGCTGCGCATCCGGCCGCATCTCGCCTTCGACCGCCCCGCCGGTACCGAGCTGTGGCTGGTCGACCGGCCCGGCGTCCAGGTCCGTACCGGTGTGGTCGGCGCCGACGGCGCGCTCGACTGCATCGTGGTCAAGGGGATGGGCCGCACCCCGCAGCAGGCCGACGCGGCGTTGCCGGCGGTCGGCGCCGACGTGGTGCTGGCCCCGTTCGGCCCGCAACCGGTCTTCGGCGACACCCTCCCGGAAGACCTGCCCTGGACCCACCGCACCACCGAACCCGACGACGGCCCCGATCCGGGCACCGACCCCGAGGTCGGCACCGGTGGCGAGCCGGGCACCAGACCCGAGGCCGACAGCGGTGGCGAGCCGGGCACCAGACCCGAGGCCGACAGCGGTGGCGAGGAGGGACGACGGTGACCGGGCTGTTGACCGGATCGCCGGCCGCCGCGCACGCCGCGGCGGTCGAACGCACCTGGTCGTACCTGACGGGCGGCGCGCGCACCGTGGTGGTCGACTCGCCGCCCGGTGCCGGCAAGTCGACGCTGGTGCGGCAGCTGACCGCGCGGCTGGTCGACACCGGCGTGCAGGTGCCGGTCATCACCCAGACCAACGACCAGGCCGACGATCTCGCCGCGGCGATCGCCGGCGCCGTCGCGCCGGCCCGGGTCGGCCGGCTGCACGCCGGCGGCTACACACCGCCGATCGCGGACGCCAGCGAGACCCCGGTCGGGTACTCGACGAAGGTCGCGGATCTGGGCGGCTGCGCGGTGCTGGTGGCCACGGCGGCGAAGTGGGCGTTCGTCGACGCGGCCGACCACCACTTCGAGCTGGGCATCGTCGACGAGGCGTACCAGATGTCCTCGGCGGCGCTGGTGCGGGTCGCCGAGCTGTTCGACCGGCTGCTGCTGGTCGGCGACCCGGGACAGCTGTCGCCGTTCACGATCGCCGACGAGCACGTGCTCCGCTCGTACGCGACGTGGCCGCTGGACACCGCCGCCGGCACGATCCTGCGCAACCATCCGGACACCCCGGTGGTGCCGCTGCCGGTGTCGTGGCGACTGCCGCCGAGCGCCGCCGAGTTGGTGTCGGATTCCTTCTACACCAGGCCGTTTCGCGCCGGTACCGAGCCGGGGCAGCGTTCGCTGCGGATCGCCGCACCGGGCACCGACGCCTATGGTGACGTGCTGTCGACGGCGGCCGCCACCGGCTGGGGCCTGCTGGAACTGCCCGAGGCGTACCTGCCGCGCACCGATCCGGCCGCGGTCGCCGCCATCGCGACCCTGGTGACCCGGCTGCTCGGGACCGAGGTGTCCACAGTGGACGAGTCTGGTACCGGCACGCTCGGCCCGGCGCAGCTCGCGGTCGGGGTCACCCACCGCGACCAGCGGGCGTTCGTGACCGCGGCGCTGGCCGAGCGCGGCATCGCCCCCGGCACCGTCACCGTCGACACCGCGAACCGGTTGCAGGGCCGCCAGTACGAGCTGGTCGTCGCCTGGCATCCGCTGTCCGGCCGGCGCGACGCCTCGGCGTTCCACCTGGAAGCCGGCCGCCTGTGCGTACTGGCCTCCCGGCACCGGCACGCCTGCGTGGTGGTCTCCCGCGCCGGCGTCGCCGACCAGCTCGCCGCCTACCCCGCCGACGAACCGGTCTGGCTGGGGGCCGACCCGCCGCAGGTCGACGGCTGGACCGCCAACCTCACCTTCCAGTCGCACCTCGACACCGTTCGCGTCGCCCTGCCCGCACGCTGACCGCCGGCGTCGCCTGCGACGCCGGGCCGGCGCCGAATCCCCCGGCCGTAGGCGGAGGGGCACGTGCCGGCGGTACGGGCTGACGGTGCGGTCGCCGCAATCCAGAAGCGCGGCCGGAGCCTCGGGCGAGGTTTGAGGGTTTCCGGCTCGATCCAGCGGCCGGCCGAAGGCAAAGCCTTCCTCGATCGTTCAACGATACGATTCAGGGGCATGGCGTCCGACCCGCACTCCGTGCCCGGAGACTTCCCGCTGTCCATGGACGAGCTGCGCGTCGTGGCCCGCTACGCCGTCGCGGCTGCCCACGACGTCCTGCCCGCCTTCGAACGGGCGGTACCCGACGATCCCCGTCCCCGTGCCGCGATCGACGCGGCCTGGTGCTTCGTGCACGGCGCCCGCCGGACGAGGCGGCAGCGCGTCGCATCCGTCGCCGCCCATCGGGCCGCCCGGGCGGCGCCCGGCGACATCGCGCGGCTGGCGGCACGAGCGGCCGGTGACGCCGCATCGGCCGCGTACCTGCATCCCCTCGCCCGGGCCAGCCAGGTCGCTCACATCCTGCGGGCCGCCGCCACCGCCGCGCACATCGCCGAGCTGCAGGCCGGCGGCGACCCTGCGATCGCCGACGCGTTCCTGGAACGGTCGCGGCGCCGGGCGACGCCGGTACTGATCGATGTGCTGCGACGCTACCCGTCCCCGGCCGGCGGCTCCGGCCGCGTTGCACACCTGATGGCCACGCTGGACCGGTTGCTGCGTCGGGCGCCCGTGCCGGCGTCGGTGGTGGTGCTGCCGCAACACGACGGGACGGAGGCGATGGCATGATCCTGCCGAAGGTTCGTGACCCGCGGCTGGTGACCGTTCGCCGGGGCGGCACCCTCACCGATGCCGACCACCGGCTGCTGGCGCTCTGGGCAGCCTCGTGCGCCGAGCACGTGTTGCCACTGTTCGAGGTGGTCCGGCCGGACGACAGCCGGCCGCGAGACGCGATCGAGGCTGCGCGCGCCTGGACCCGCGGCGAGCTGGCGATGATGCGGGCTCGGGCGGTCGGCGGGCATGCCATGGGCGCGGCCCGTGACCTGCGCGGCGCCGCACGCCACGCCGCGTACGCCGCCGGGCAGGCGGCCTGCGTCGCGCACGTCGCCGCGCACGACCTCGGCGCGGCCGCCTACGCGATCAAGGCCGCCCGGGCCGGCCGATCGGGCGATGAGAGCAGGGCCGCCGGCGTCGAGGAGTGCCGATGGCAGCGCGCGCAGCTCCCGGCGGCGATCCGCGAGCTGGTACTCGACGACCAACGCGCCCGCAACGACATCTGCTGGTCGGTGTTCGAGTGTTGACCACCGGACGCCGGCCGGCCGTGCCACCGTGATCGCGGCGCCGGCCGTGTGCACACGGCCGGCCGGAGCGCAGGTCAGCCGAGCGGGTCGGGCACGGGGTCCGTGGCGGCTGCCCGCCGCAACGCCTCGGTTGCCGCGCCGACCAGCGGGCGCCCGTGGCCGAAGCAGACCACGTCGGCGGCGAGCCCACCGAGCCGGCGAAACGATCGCGCGGCCTGTTGCCGGTCACGGTTGAACGGGCCCAGCAGCACCACCCCGTCGTGCTCGGCGGCGACGTCACCGGTGAACAGCACGCGGGCCTCCGGCAGGTGCAGCGCGATGCTGCCGGGTGTGTGCCCGGGTGTCGCGACCACCTGCGCGCCCAGCTCGGTCAACACCTCCGCGTCGTCGAGTTCGTGGTCCACCCGCGACGGCGGCGGGTCCGGCAGGCCCTGCGACACCTGCGCGTGCAGCGCCCGCTCCGCCGCGGTGAGCACCGGCTCGTCCCCGACGCGCTCGCCCCGGATGACCGGGGCGTCGGCGCGGTGCGCGAACACCCGGACGTTCGGCCAGCCGGCCACCTCGGCGGCGGCGCCGGCATGGTCGGCGTGCCAGTGCGTCAGCACCAGCTGGGTGACCGCGTCGCGGTCGAGGCCCCAGCCGCGTAGCGCCGCCGCGATGGCCTCGCCGGTGCCGACCCGGCCGGCGTCGACCAGCAACACCCCGCCGGAATGACGCAGCAGATAGGCCTGCCCGGGCGGGTCGACCACCATCCGCAGGTCGGCGCGCAGCTCGACGATCTCCATGCCGCCCACCGTATCCCGCCACCGTCGCCGCGACAGCAACCTTCGCTGACGGCAGAACACCGGCGCACCCACCAGCCCCGCTGCACCGGCCAAACGGGCCGCGAGGACTCGTGGACTGCGCGCCGGGCTGATTAGGCTGCACCGTCATGACCAGCGATCTGGGCTACACCTGCTCCTGTTGCGGCGCCCACCATGCGCAGCTGCCGATGGCCTACAGCGTCGAAGCGCCCGATCTCTGGGACGCCCGCTTCGACGGTCGGTCCGACAGCCTGCTCTCGTCCGACCAGTGCGTCATCCAGGATCAGGTCTACTTCGTCAAGGGCCTGATCGAGATACCCGTCATCGACAGCGACCAGGTGTTCTCGTGGGGCGTGTGGGTGTCGCTCAGCCGGCAGAACTACCAGCGCGCCGTCGAGGTGTGGGAGGCGCCCGGACGCGACCAGGAGTCGCCGTACTTCGGCTGGTTGAGCACCGAGCTTCCGGTCTACTCGCCCGCCACCACCAACCTGAAGACCAACCTGCACACCCGGCCGGTCGGCGAGCGCCCGTTCGTCGAGCTCGAACCCACCGACCACCCGCTCGCCGTCGAGCAGCGTACCGGCATCAGCCTCGACCGGGTTCGCGCGATCGCCGAAGCGGTCCGGCACAGCAACGAAAACCGCTGAAAGTCTGTCCTTAGTGGACGATGATGGAGCGGAAGGCGGAACGTATGTCGCTCTTGGACGGATCGACCGACTGCTTGGTGGACGGGTCGGAGTTGTAGTAGGGCGCGGTGGTGGTGTAGCTGAGCACCGACGGGCAGCTGGAGCCGCCGATCTGGATCGTGCGGTCGGCGAGCTTGCGGCCGGTGCGCAGCTCGTACACCTGCACCGGTAGCGCGATCTTGTAGAACGTCACGTCGAGGGGCGTGCCGGGATGTTCGTTGCTCTGGTAGGGGCAGGTGCGGGTGGCGCTGCCGCGCTTCTCGGTGCCGACGCACACGATCAGCGCCGCCTTGGTGGTGTCGTCGGTCTGCCAGGACGACGGCAGCTTGCTGGTGTAGTCGTCGCCGCCGAAGAACATGCCGCGGTTGGTGCCCTTGCGGTAGTGGGTCGCGTCGACGTACTTTTCCGGCGCCTGGCAGTACTCCGGCCAGCCGTCCGCGCCGCTGGCGTTGAGCAGCGTGTTGGCGTGGTCGAGCCGGATCGCCTTGTCCGCCTTGGCAACCCCGGCGTTCGCCTTCGCGGTGCGGGAGTCCTTCGGGTACTGCGTGAGCAGCTGCCGGTAGCGCTTCTTCGCCTGCTTCCAGTGCCCGTCGGACATCAGCGCATCGCCGCACCCCAGCAGCGCCGCCGGTGCGGCCTTGGGTACCACCGTGCCGGCGCGGTCGAGCAGCGTGTGGTCGTGCTTGCGCGCGCGCAGCCAGTCGGTGACGGTGGCGGTGTTGCAGGCGTCGCGGGTCGGCAACGCGTGCAGGAAACCGGTCAGCGCCCGGTCGACCATTCGGTCGTGGCCGGGCAGCGTGGTCAGCACGCTAGCCAGGCCGGTGAACCCGCTCGCCAGGCCATGGGTGTCGCCGGTTCGCAGCGCCCGCCGCAGGCTCGCGCTGGCGGCGTCGACCTTCCGACACGCCTCGCGGGTCCGATCGCCGCGGACGGTCAGCGGGGCGTCGGTGACCCGGTCACCGAAGCCGATCCGGGCCAGCGCGGCGCGCGCGGCGGTGCAGTCACCGCTGGCCCGCGCGTCGCTCAAGGCGCCGTCGACGGTCTGTGCATCGAACCGCAGCAACCCCAGCACGAGCAGCACCGGTACGGCGAAGCACAGCGCGATCAGCCGCTGCCGGGCCACGCCGGTACGGGGTGCGGTACCGCCGCCGAGCAGCCAGCCGTGGGCGATCAGCGCGAGCCACCAGACGCCGACGACGACCTCGAACCAGAGCGAACGGAACGCGGTGACGAGCAGCAGGAGCAGGACGAAGGTGATCATGTCGGCGAGGACGGCCAGACCGCGGCGGCGCACCAGCACGTACCCGACGCCGAGCAGCGACGCGTTGCCCACCGCAGCCGCCAACCGGTCGTGGTACCGCGGCGGCGCCGGCGGCTGCACCGGTGCCGCACCTGCCGTCGGCCACGCCCCGGCCGTCGGCGTATCGGGACCGGTCCACGGGGCCCCGCCTGCCGACGGCGGCAGGCCACCCAGGCTGGGCGGTGCCCCCGCACCCACCGGGCCGGGCGAGCCGGCCGTCGGCCAGGGCCCCACCTCCGGCGAGCCCGCGACCGGCCCGGGCCCCGGGATCGGCTGATCGGGCGAGCCGGCCGCCGGCCAGGGCGCCGCGGCCGGCTGCTCCGTCGAGCCGTACGGCAGCGCGGGTGCTGGGCCCGTCTGATCCGGTGCGGTCATCGGCATTCCGGGGACCGCGGGCGGCTGTGCCGGCGGGCTCGCGGGCAGGCCGGCGCTCGGCGACCGGGGCGGTTGGCCGGTGGCTGCTTCGTTGCCGGGGGCCGGCGGACGACTCCAGGGGTTCGGCTCGGTCGGAGTCCCGTCCTGCATCGCGTGTTCCTCCATCACCGGCGGATCCGTCGCCCCGGGTTCCGCGGAGCTGGCCACGGCTCGGCGCGCCGGCCGTGGAGACGGCGGGCGGGGCATGGACCGGTTGACGGAGAGGGGGATCGGGCCAACGGTGGTGATTCTAGGAGGGACACGAGACGGACACCACGTCCGTTGCGGCCCCGTGCAAACACCGCGCTGGAGGCGGTTTCGAACCACCCGGCGCCGACCGGGACGGGGCCGCCGACGCGCCCGCGGGGAGTCCGTCGCGGTCAGCTCGCCCGGCGGCGGATGATGGCGCGTTCGATCAGGGTGACGGCGGCGTGCGGGTCGGGCACCTGGATGATCAGCCGCGCGTACCGGTCGTCGCGCAGCTCGATGACGATGGCCTTGGCGGGATCGCGGACGTCCCAGAAGACCCGGTCGCCGCCGACGCGGAAGCTGCCCGCGGTGATGACGCCCGGCATGTGGGTGCCGGCGGTACGCACGCCCTTCGGCTCCTTGTTCACGCCCGGGTCGATGGTGGCGCCGCGGACGTTGGCCAGCGGGATCTCCAGCCGGCTGCGCAGTGCCCAGAGGCGGTCGAGTCCCTCGATCTCCACGACGAGCGTGTTGCCGTCGATCTCGACGGTTGCCATTGGTCTCCTTCAGGGTCGTGCGTCGATACGGTCGAACAGGGCTGGTCCGGCGCCGTCCGCGTGCTCGCCGATGCGGGCGCGCAGGCGCAGGCCGAGGATCGCGGCGCTGGCGGCGCGGGTCAGTGGCGCGGTGGCGTCGCCGCCGACCCCGGCCGCGGTGGCGTCGTCGAACTCGCGCAGTACCGAGGTGACCTCGTCGGCGACCTCGGCGTCCACCGGTGCGCGTTCGATCATCGCGATCAGCAGCAGGTCGAGGTCGGGTGTGGCGTCGTCGGCGAGGAACCGGTCGTACAGGGCCCGCGTCGGGTCGGGGTTCGCGGCGACCTGGTGCAGCAGCGGCCGTACCTGGTGCTCCAGGTACCAGCGCAGGGCTGCGAGGTAGAGCCCGCGCTTGCTGCCGAACGTCTTGTACAGGCTGTTGCGGTGCACGCCGAGATGGGTCACCAGATCGTCCACCGAGATCCCGTCGTAGGCCCGGCTCGCGAACAGCGCCACGGCGGCCGCGACCACCTGTGCCTCGTCGAATGCCCTCGGTCGACCCATGGCAGGATCGTAGCCAGTTGAGGAACGATCAGTCAAGAACGATCGTTCCTCAACTCGCTGCCGTGCCGGTCGCCCTCTGCTCGATGCAGACCGACTTCGCCACGGAACTGGCAAGCCACGAGGATCGTCTGGAAGGAGCGGCCATGCCGACATCGGTACCGCATGCGACCACCACTGCGGTCGTCGCGCACGGGGCGAACGACCTGCGCGTCGAACGGATCGAGCGGGGCGAACCCGCACCCGGCGAGGCGGTGGTCGCGGTCGCCTACGGCGGCGTGTGCGGCTCGGACCTGCACTACTGGCGCGACGGCGCGGTCGGCGAGTCGATCCTGCGGGCGCCGATGGTGCTCGGCCACGAGATCGTCGGCGTGGTGGCCCGGCCGGCCGCCGACGGCTCGGGACCCGCCGCGGGTACGCCGGTCGCCGTGCATCCCGCGACCCGGCACCCCACCGAGGTGCGGTTCCCGGCCGACCGGCCGAACCTGTCGCCGGGGGTCGGCTACCTCGGGTCGGCCGCCCGGGGCCCGCACACCCCGGGCGCGTTCGCCGGCGAGGTCAACCTGCGCGCCTCCATGCTCCGCGCGCTACCGGCCGACCTCGACCTGCGTACCGCGGCGCTGGCCGAACCGGCGAGCGTGGCCTGGCACGCGGTCGACCGGGCCGGCAGCGTGGCCGGAAAGCGGGTACTGGTCGTCGGCGCCGGCCCGATCGGTGCGCTGGCGGTCGCGGTCGCCCACCGTGGTGGTGCGGCCGAGATCGTCGCCGTCGACGTGTACGAGCATCCGCTGTCGATCGCGACGGCCGTCGGCGCGACCCGCACCCTGCACGCCGGGGAGGCTGCGGAGATCGCCGCAGTGGACGCCGACGTGGTCGTCGAGTCCTCGGGAACCCAGCAGGGGCTGGCCTCGGCCATCCGGGGCGCCACCCGCGGCGGCACCGTGGTGCTGGTCGGGATGCTGCCGACCGGCGACCAGCCGGTACCGATCTCGCTGGCGATCACGCGGGAACTGACGCTGACCGGTTCGCTGCGGTTCAACGACGAGATCGATGCCGTCCTCGCGTCGCTGACCGACGGCAGCCTCGTCGTGGACCCGATCGTCACCCACACCTTCCCGGTGGCCGATGCGCTCCGGGCGTTCACCGTGGCCGCCGACCCGTCGGTGTCGGGCAAGGTACTGCTGGATTTCCGTGAGCGATGAGTTCCGCTGTCCCGGCTCGTCTGCCCGGGTGAGGAAGCGTCGTCGAGGAGGACCGTCATGAGCAATCCGGTGATCGGGGTGCCGGTGGTCGGCGTGCCGGTGGCAGACCAGGACAAAGCGATCGAGTTCTACACCGAGGTCTTCGGGTTCACCACCCGGATGGACGCGCCGCTGCCGCAACTGGGCAGCCGGTGGATCGTGCTCGCGCCGGCCGGCGCCGGCGCCGAGGCGACCGGGATCGCGCTGATCCAGGCCCGCGACGGGCTGCCGACCGGCGTCGAAACCGGCATCCGGCTCGCCGTGGCCGACGCCGCCGCCAAGCACGCCGAGCTGATCGAGCGCGGTGTCCCGGTCGGCGAGCTGCTGCGCTGGCCGGGCACGCCGCCGATGTTCACCGCCACCGACCAGGACGGCAACGGCCTGGAGATCATCGAGCAATAGCGGCCGGCGCCGGCGCCGGCCGCCCGGCGGGGGAGGCCACCGCGGCGCGGCGGTCGAGTACCACCGAGGCGACGGCGAGCAGCAGCGCGCCGGCCGCCATCGCCGCGCCGACCACGGTGGCGGCCGAGTAGCCGAAGCCGGCCGAGATCACCAGGCCGCCGAGCGCCGCGGCGATCGCGTTGCCGAGATTGAACGCGCCGATGTTGACCGCCGAGGCCAGCGTCGGTGCGGCCGGCGCGGTGTCGATGATGCGCTTCTGCAGCGGCGGTACGGTCGTGAACCCGAGCGCGCCGATCAACGCGACGGTGACCGCAGCGCCGACGCGGGTGTGTCCGGTGACGGTGAACGCAGCCAGCACCGCCACGAGGGCGGCCAGTGCCACCAACAGCGTGGGCATCAGCCGGCGGTCGGCCAGCCGCCCGCCGAGCAGGTTGCCGGCGACCATCCCGGCGCCGAACAGCACCTGCAGCCACATCACGGCGCTCGCCGGGTACCCGGCGACGCTGGTCATCAGCGGGGCAAGGTAGGTGACGGCAGTGAACACGCCGCCGAAGCCCAGCACGGTCATCCCCATCGCCAGCAGTACCTGCGGGTTGCGCAGCGCGCGGGTCTCGTCCCGCAGCCGTACCCCGGCCGGGCGCGGCAGCCGCGGCACCAGGGTGGCGATGCCGGCGAGCCCGGCGACCCCGAGCGCGGCGATCAACAGGAACGTGATGCGCCAGCCCAGCTGCTGGCCGACGAACGTACCCAGCGGGACGCCGACGACGTTGGCCAGGGTCAGGCCGCTGAACATCAGCGAGATGGCGGCGGCGCGGCGCGCGGGCGCGACCAGTTCGGCGGCGACGACCGCACCGATGCCGAAGAACGCGCCGTGCGTGAGCGAGGTGACCATGCGCCCGGCGAGCACCAGCCCGTAGACCGGGGCGAGCGCGGTGACTACGTTGCCGACCACGAACAGTCCCATCAGCAGCATCAGCATCGGCCGGCGCGCGACGCGGGTGCCCAGTGCGGTCATCACGGGGGCACCGATCAGCACGCCCAGCGCGTACCCGCTGACCAGTTGGCCGGCGGTGGGGATCGAGGTGTGCAGGCTGCCGGCGATGTCCGACAGCAGCCCCATCGGGGCGAATTCGGTGGTACCGATGCCGAATGCACCGATCGCCAGGGCGATCAACGCGAGGGGCATGCCGTCCTCCAGTTGCAGAAGCGTTCATCAACTCCACGAAGTTAATTGCATACGCCTGATAATTGCAAGCGCGGGCTATATTTGCCAGCGGGTAATGTGGCGACGATCGCCACGGCCACGGAGGTGGGAGATGGCCACACGCACCCGGCGAGCGGGGCTGGCGCAGGGCTGGTGCGCCCTGTCGGTGCTGCACGACCGCATTGACGCCCGCCTCGAGCGGGCGCTGCAGGCCGAGCACGAGCTCAGCGTCCGCGAGTTCTCGCTGCTCGACGTGCTCAGCCGGCAACACGACGGGCCCGGCGGCCACCTGCGGATGAGCCAGGTTGCCGAGGCGGTGGTGCTCAGCCAGAGCGCCACCACCCGACTCGTCGGCCGGCTGGAGGACCGCGGCCTGCTGGCGCGCTACCTGTGCCCGGACGATCGCCGCGGCATCTACACCGACGTCACCCCCGCCGGTACCGCGCTGCTGGAGGCCGCCCGACCCACCAACGACGCCGCGCTGCGCGATGCTCTCGACGCCGCCCTCGACGACCCCGACCTCGCCCCGCTGGCCCACGCCGTGGAGACTCTGCACCCCTGATCCCCCGGCCGCGGTGAACGCCGGGCTCGGATCAGCGCGCCGCGCGCACGAACGCCAGCAGGTCGTTGTTGAGCCGGTCCCGGTGCGACAGCTGCAGCATGTGCGCCGCGTTGCGGTACACCAGCAGCGTGCCGTTTCTGGCCAACCGTGCCGACCGGCGACCGCAGGTCTCCACCGGGGCGAACGCGTCATGATCGCCGTGCACGATCAGCATCGGCGCCTCGATCGCGCTCAGCTCGGCGCTGAAGTCCGCGGCCAGGTTCGCCGCCGTGCACGCCACGGCCGCGTACTGCGACACGCCCAGCCAGTCGCGGACCGTGCGCTCCCGGTCGAGTTCGGCGATCGCTGCGCCGGGCAGTCCGTCGCCGAAGGACAGGCCGGCGTTGTCGGCGACCCAGCGGCCGTAGTCGCTGCGTAGCCGCGTGAGCAACGCCGCCCGGGAGTCGGCGTCGACGTGCAGCCTCGGTACGGTCGAGGCGACCAGCGCCACCCGAGCGACGCGCCGAGCGCCGTGCCTGCTCAGGTACCGCACGACCTCGCCGCCGCCCATCGAGTGGCCGACCAGCGTGACCTCGGTCAGGCCCAGCGTGTCGAGCAAGGTGGCCAGATCGTCGGCGAGAGTGTCGAAGTCGTAGCCGGTGCCCGGGTCGTCGGAGCGACCGTGGCCGCGACGGTCGTACGCGATGGCGCGGTAACCGTGGTCGGCCATCCACAGCAGCTGCTGCTGCCACATGTCGCTGCTCATCAGCATGCTGTGTACGAACACGACGGGCCGGCCGCGGCCCCAGTCGCGGTAGAACAACGCGGATCCGTCTCGGGTCGACAGGCTCGGCACGACAACTCCTCGGCACGCACTCGGTTGGCTGACCGCAGGCGCCGGACGCCGCGGTCTCGGGGCCTGCCACGCCCAGCTTCGGCGCTACCGCGGCCGGACGGTCAACCCGTACGGGCGGCGAAACCCTCCCCTGGGGGGAGACCACAATGGTGGCCATGGACGGGTACCTGTCGATCGGTGACTTCTCCCGTGCGACGCACCTGACGATCAAGATGCTGCGCCACTACCACCAGCTCGGCCTGCTCGTCCCCGCCGAGGTCGATCGGCGTACCGGTTACCGCCGCTACGCCGCCGACCAGCTACCCAGTGCCCAGGTGATAGCCCGGTTCCGTGAGCTGGGTATGCCGCTGGACCAGATCGGGCGACTGCTCGCCACCGCGGACCCGCGGGATCGCAACGAGCGGATCACCGCACATCTGCGGCAGGTGGAAGACGAACTGGAGCGGACCCGGCATACGGTGGCCGGGTTGCGCTCGATGCTCGCCGGGCCGACCGACCAGACCGGGAACGTCCGGCTGCGCCGCATCCCGGCGGTGCGGGCCGCCGCGATCACCGAGGTGGTCAACGCCGGGGACGCGGTCGCCTGGCTGCAGGGGGCGGTCGGTGAGCTCACCGCGATTCTCGCCGCCCAACGCGTGTCGCCGACCGGCCCGGCCGGCGGCATCTACGCCGACGAGGTGTTCACCCGGCACCGTGGTCGGGCAACCATCTTCGTGCCCTGCGCGGCGGGGATCCAGCCCATCGGCAGAGTGACCGCGCACCTCGTCCCGCCCGCCGAGGTGGCGGTGATGACGCACTGCGGACCGCCCACCGAGGTGGCCGGTACCTACGCCGCGCTTGCTGGTTACGTCGCTCGCCACGCGGTTCCGGTCGCCGGCCCCATCCGGGAGTACTACCTCGTCGGTCAGCGAGACACCGCCGATCCACGCAGTGGCGTACCGAAATCTGCTGGCCGGTGTTCCTGACCGGAACCGGCGACTCGGACGCGCCGGCGTAGCCGGCGAACCCCGGCCCGAACGGCTCGGTACCGGCGCTCGCCGGCGCGCCGGACGTGCTTGCCGAGCCCGCCCGGCACCGGCCCCGGTCAGGCCAGGCGGGCCACCGCCGGCTCGACCGCCTTCCCGTCCGGGACGGCCGGGCCGGCGGCGCGGTCGGCGAGCAGGTCGGCGACGTCGGTCAGCGCCATCTCGATGCGGCCGTGTACCCGCGGATTGAGCAGGGTGGTGCCGTCGAAGTCGCCGGACGAGGCGAAGATCGCCACCGGGATCGTCAACGCCTGGAAGAACCCGAACAGCGGCCGCATCGCGTGCTCCAGCATCAGCGCGTGGTGCTCACCGCCGCCGGTCGCGGCCAGCAGCACCGGCTTGTTCGCCAGCGCGTACTGGTCGATCAGGTCGAAGAAGTGCTTGAACAGTCCCGGGTACGAGCCGCGGAACACCGGGGCGGCGGCGATGAGCAGGTCGGCACCCTCCGCCCGGCGCAACACGGCGTCCACCTCCGGCGCGATGTCCTCGCGGTCGGTGGCGCCGGTGAAGACCGGCCCGAGCCGGTAGACGTCGATCCGGTCGGTGACGATGGGCTGCATCGTGCCGAGGGTGCTCAGTACGGCGTCGACCAGGCCCATCGTCTTGGACTTCTCGTTCGGGCTGCCGTTGACGATCACGACCCGCAGCGCCCGCCGGCCCAGCGCCGGGGGAGTGCCCGCCATGCCGCGGTCGGTGTCGGTGCTCAGGCCGGTTCCGGCCGGGGCGGTGTCGGTGCTCATGCGGCGCTCCGTTCCCGGCGGGCGATCTCACGGCGTACGGCCGGGGCCACCTCGGTACCGAGCAGCTCGATCGCCTTCAGGTGATCTCGTTGCGGCATGCCGCCGAACCCCATCTGGATGATGGCCCGCCGCACCCCGTACAGCTCGTGGTAGGTCAGCAGCTTGTCCACGACCTCCTGCGGGCTGCCGACCAGCAGCCCGGCCCGCGGTCCGGCCTGCCCGTCGAACGCGATGCGCGGAATGCGTACCCCGTGCCCGCGCTGGTGGTTGTTGTCCGCCATGCCCTGGGCGAAGTACGGGTACATGGTGTCGCGGGCGGCCCGGTCGGTGCGGGCCACGTACCCGTGGGTGTTGATGCTGATCGGTAGATCCTCGGCGGCGTGCCCCGCCTGCTCGGCCGCGGCTCGGTACAGCTCGACCGTCTGCTGGTGTTGGGTGATCGGCCCGGTCAGCAGCGCCAGCGCCATCGGTAGCCCGAGCCGGCCGGTGCTGATCGCCGAGGCGGGGGAGCCGCCGACGCCGATCCAGATCGGGATGCCGTCACCGTCGGCGCGCGGCGCGATGTCCGCGTCGGTCAGCGCCGGCCGGAAGGTACCCGACCAGGTCAGCGGGTTCTGGGCGCGGATCTTCAACAGCAGGTCGAGCTTCTCCCGGAACAGGTCGGCATAGTCGGCCAGGTCGTAGCCGAACAGCGGGAACGACTCGGTGTACGAGCCGCGTCCCGCGATGATCTCCGCCCGCCCGGCGGACAGCAGGTCCAGCGTGGCGAACTGCTCCCAGACCCGGACCGGATCCTCCGAGCTGAGCACGGTGACCGAACTGGTCAGCCGGATCCGTTCGGTCGCCTCGGCCGCGGCGGCGAGCAGGATCGTCGGCGCCGAGCCGACGAAGTCGGAGCGGTGGTGCTCGCCGACCCCGAACACGTCCAGCCCGACCTGGTCGGCCAGCCGGGCCTGCTCGATCGTGTCGCGCACCCGTTGCCGCGGCGAGGGCAGCCGCCCGCTCACCGGATCGGCGGTCACCTCGCCGAACGTCATGATTCCGACCTGGAATGTCATCGTGTACCCCTCTCCGCGCGTGCGGCCCCGACCGGTGCCGGCACCGCCGCTCGCGACCAATTATCTGTCTGCGCAGACAAATTATCGCAGGCGGATATTCCCACCGGCGCGACGGGATACAGTGCCCGGCATGGCGACCGATCGGCTCAGCGACCTCGAGGACGCCGCCTGGCGCGGCTTCCTCACCACCCACGACCGGCTCTGGCGGGCGCTGGAGGCAAGCCTCGCCACCGTCCCCGTCACCATGGCCGAGTACAGCGTGCTCGCCCTGCTCGGCGCCGCCGGGCCCGCCGGCATGCGGATGTCCGATCTCGCCGAGCGCCGCGTGATGTCCACCGGCGGCTTCACCCGCCTGGCCGACCGGCTGGAGCGCCGCGGCCTGATCGAACGACGCCGCTCCGGGCTCGACGGCCGCAGCATCGAGGCGGTACTCACCCGCGAGGGCCGTGCCCTGTTGCGCAAGGCGTGGCGCCGCCACCACGCCGATCTCCGGGACCTGTTCTTCGACCGGCTCGACGAGGATGATCTGCGTCACCTCGCCGACATCTGGACCCGCCTCGACCCCGCCGCCACGGCAACCCCGGACGGTACCCACACCGACAGCAGCTGACCGTCACCGGTCCACCCGCGCCGAGGACGGACGACCGCGGGCCTGCGCGCCCGTACGCGGTTCCGGCGCCGCCAACCGAGGACCGTCGGCCGCTCAGCGCGTACCGGCGTGGACGGCGAACGAGCGCGCGCGGTACCGGCCTGGGCGGCGGACGGCCGTCACCCGACCGGACGTGGCGCGCGCCGCACCGGGTCGTACTACACCGGTACGGCGCGCACCCGCGGCCGCGATCAGACCTCGCCGCGGGAGAAGTCGGCGATCAGGCCCGGCACCGCGGCGTCGAAACCGGACACGTCCAGCATCCCGGCGTCCGCCGGATCGGCGATCGTGAACTTCGTCGGCGTCAGCGCCGCGACCACCAGCCGCGCCGGGATCCCGGTCGCCGCACGGTACTCGGCCAGCGCCTGGTGCGGGTGCACCCGGCCGGCCCACGTCTCGTTGTCGGTCAGCACCACGAACGTGTCCACCTCGACGCCCTGTTCCCGCGCCCACACCATCGGCAGCGCGCAGTCGGTACCACCGAACGGCAGGTTCGACACGGCGTCGACCGCGTCGTCGAGCCGCTGCCGCGGGCTGATCGCCAGGGGCGTCAACCCCGCATCCCGGTACGAGCCGGCACTGGTGAAGCCGACGATCGCGTGCGCCGGCTCGGTCGCCGCGGTCACCAGCGCCAGCGCCGCCGACGCCTCCCGGCACGATACCGGCAGGCCGCCGGCCGGCGACATCATCGAACCCGACACGTCCAGTGCCAGCAGCGTCCGCTTCCCGGCCGGGCGCACCGCACCGTACGCCGCGTAGAACGCCGCGTCCAGCGCATCCACGATCGGTGCCGACGGAACCCAGGTACGGTCCGAACGACCCGACGCGCCCGCCGCGTAGGTGCGCGCGGCCACCAGCACGTTGACCGGATGCACCCGCGCCGCCGCCAACCGCTGCGGGTCGGTCAGCTGAGCCGCCACCGCCGCCGCCCGCGACGACATCGGAGCGAGCAGCCCCAGCCGGGTCAGCCGCGGCAGCTGCCGCAGCAGCGCCGTCTGCGGCAGACCACGGTCCAGCAGCGCGGCCCACACGTCCGGCTCGGTCAACGCCGCATCCGGCAGCATCTCCCAGGACAGACCAGCAGTGCCGATCAGCCGTACCCAGCTCGCGACGTCGCTCGTCGCGTTCGCGGCGAGGAAAGCGCGGTACAGCGGCAACTCCGCCAGCTCCGCATCCCGGCCACAGACCAGGTCGAACAGCGCCCGCCGCGCCGGCTCGCCGGTGACCGGGTGCGCCAGCCGCAACAGGTCGCGATGCGTCCAGCCCTCCCGCTGCCGGTACTTCACCAGCTGGTACTCCAAGCGCTCCAGGCTGGAATCCAGGTACCAACCGGCGACCGCGCGACGAGCCCCCGGCCCCAGCCGGCGAACTGCTCGCGGTAGCGGGCGAACAGGAACAGGTGCGTACCGGTACGGCACACCTGCGGCAGCGCCGCGAACGCCGCGCGCCGACCGTCCACGTCACCCAGCGCCGAGGCGGCGGCCAACGCGAACACGGCCGGGTTCTGCCGCGGCGCGCGCCCCGACGTCGACACCTCGACCACCGTACGCACCAGCTCGGTCGCGTCCGCACCGGCAGCGTCGAGCACGACCTGCGCGTTGTCCGCGGCCAGCTCGGACGCCGAGGTGTAGTACGTGCCCGAGTCCACGCCCAGCGTCAGGAACCGGTGCAGCCGGGCGGCCGGCGTCACGGTGAAGCCGTAGCCGCCGGCGTTGTTGGCGACCTGCCGAGCATCGGCTCGCCGACCCTGCGGCGTGCGGCGCAGGTTGATACCCGCAAGAGCGTCGACCATTGCGGTACTCCTTCGAAACGGCGCCCGACCCCGCGAAGCAGCGGAGCCGGGCGGATGGCGGCGGGCGTGTGCCGAGCGCCGGGATCGGATCCAGGTGAGGGATAACCGACGCTCCCCGGCCCGCCGTGCAGCCGTGGGCGTGACGGACATGACGTGCCGACCGGCTTGACGCCGACCGCAGGGCGGCCGAGCATCCGGCGCCGAGGCGCCGCGGGACTCGAACCCGCAACCCGGAGGTTGTTGCCAGATAACCGATCGACTCCGGCCCGTCACGATGAAGTTGTGGGGGATGGGCGTGTTGTGCGCTCCGGGACAAGTGCTCTACCGTTGAGCTACGCCGGCTCGTACCGGCGGCGGGACTCGAACCCGCAACTCTCCATTAGATGTGGTAACCGAATCGCTCCGGCCCATCCCCGCGCCGTACCGGCTGGTACGGCGACGTCTGTCCACAGTGGATGGCATGGTTCGAGGTCCCGCTCGGAGTCGAACCGAGACGTGTCCACTCGCTTTGCAGGCGAGCCGCTCCACCGGGAACGCCCACGGGACCTGGAACGCACGTGCGCCCGGCTGGGATCGAACCAGCGACCTTCCGGGTCGGAGCCGGATGCTCTGTCCGCTGAGCTACGAGCGCATGCGTGCGCGTCCCTGGTGCCGACCCAGGTCTGCCCGAAGGCGGCAGCTTTACAGGCTGCTGGACGTGCCGCCGTCCACGACGCGCATGGGGTGACCACCCGGAGTCGAACCGAGGACCTTCAGATCCACAATCTGACGTGCACCACCGGTACACCATGGTCACCGTGCCCGGGGAGGGACTCGAACCCCCGCTCCTCTGCTTGTAGGGCAGCTGCTCTCGCCGCTGAGCTACCCGGGCCCGCCGGCTCCCGTGGTTCTCGGGAACCGGCACCGAACTGGCTCTGGAGGCAGGGTTCGAACCTGCAGTCTTCCGGTTAACAGCCGGCTGCTCTGCCCGTTGAGCTACTCCAGAACGCGTCGCGCGTGCGGGACTCGAACCCGCTCTGCTGCGGTGAAAGCGCAGCGGCCTAACCCATAGCCGAACGCGCGTTCGGTGTGGTTGCGGATGTCCGACTCGAACGGCGTCTCGGGATCATGACTCCCGCGTGGTTCCACTCCACCACATCCGCAGTGCACCGCCAGGCACTCGGCCCGGCGTCGTGCGCCGTGCAGGGCTCGAACCTGCGTCCTCGGATTAAGAGTCCGGTGCTAAACCAGCTCAGCTAACGGCGCATGGCGGTGAGGGTGGGAGTTGAACCCACAAAGCCAGAGGCTCTAACGGTTTTCGGGACCGCGCCCGTCGCCGGTCGGGTGGCCTCACCATGGTCGGGTTGGCCGGATTCGAACCGGCGGCCTTCCGCTCCCGAAGCGGACGCGCTGACCAAGCTGCGCCACAACCCGATGCGTACCCCCGGCGCGATTCGAACGCGCGACCTCCTGGTTCGTAGCCAAGCACTCTGATCCGCTGAGCTACGGGGGCTCAGGGTGTGTTCGAGCATCCCGCGTGCCGGCTGCGGCGGCCCCGTTTGCCCGCTCGCGGCGTTGTCGGACAGCCCGTGTGCAAGCCCGGCACACGAACTGCCCTCCGCCTTGCGAGCAGACAAACGCGACTCGCCTCGCTCGGCCGGGGGTCCTCGAACACACCCTTGTCCTGCCGGCTGGATTCGAACCAGCGGCCTTCGCTGTATCAGAGCGACGCTCGAACCGGGGCGAGCTGCGGCAGGATTGCGGAGAGAGCAGGGATCGAACCTGCGCGGGGCGAACCCCGTCGACGGCTTAGCACGCCGCAGCCTTACCACTCGGCCACCTCTCCCGGCATGGCGGTGACGACCGGACTCGAACCGGCGACCCTCGGCGTGACAAGCCGATGCTCTGGCCTGACTGAGCTACGCCACCCGATGATGCTGCGTACCCGGGGTGCGATTCGAACGCACACTGTCCTGGTCCTGAACCAAGCGCCTCCTGCCAGTTGGGCTACCCGGGCATGGTGGACAACCTCGGTATCGAACCGAGCAGGCGCTGTGTGCAAGACAGCGCTGCGCACCTGCGCGTCGCCCTGACGGCGGCGCGGAGCGCGCGTCGCCGGTACCGCCGAGCCAACGCCAGGAGTCGAACCTGGACCGGCCGCTTACGAGGCGGCTGCACGGCCATCGTGCTGCGTCGGCGTGCCCTCGAGGCGATTCGAACGCCTACTGTCGGTCCCCTCAAGACCGTGCCTCCTGCCAGTTGGGCTACGAGGGCGGCGATCCCCCGCGTGGATTCGAACCACGCTTTCGGCGTTCAGAGCGCCGCGTCCTGCCGGATAGACGACGGGGGAGAGGGGCCGGTGACCCCGTACCTGCCAAGGCGATCGAGATGCCGTTGGTGGGTCACCGGCCGGGATCAGCGCTTGGTCACCTGCGCCCAGGCCGGGGTGCGCGGTACGACGCGCAGTCGCATGCCGGCCTCGTCGGGGGTGCGGTCACCCTTGCGCTGGTTGCAGCCGCTGCAGGCGGCCACGGTGTTGCGCCAGGTGTTCTTGCCGCCGCGGGAGCGCGGCAGGATGTGGTCGACGGTGCTCGCCGGATCGCCGCAGTAGCCGCACCGGTGGCCGTCGCGGGCCATCAGCCCGCGCCGGGACCAGGCCGGTCCGGCGGAGAACCGCCAGCGCGTGACGACGTAGCGAACCAGCCGCACCACCTTGGGCAGCGGGTAGATGCCGAGCAGCTGGTCGGGCACCGCCTCGTGTACGACGGCGACCTTGCGGCACAGCATCCGGATCGCGTGTTGGATCGGCACCCGGTGCAGCGGCCCCAGGTCCGCGTTGAGTACCAGTACCGCGTCCACCGGGCACCTCCTTCCTGTTGGCCCGTGGTCGATGTGATGTGCGAGCGGCAGGCGGGGTTCGAACCCGCGACCTCGACGATGGCAACGTCGCGCTCTACCTCTGAGCTACAACCGCGTGGAGCCGCCGGCCAGACTCGAACTGGCTACCTCCGTCGTACCGGGACGGTGCTCGACCCGATGAGCTACGGCGGCATCGTGCCCTGCGAGGGAGTCGAACCCTCACCACACCGGGTTTGAGCCGGCGCCCTCGTGCCAGTTGGGGTAGCAGGGCAGAAGAGCGGCCGGCGGGCATCGGACCCGCTTCTCCGGTTTGGAAGACCGGCGTGTCCGCCGAGTTCACCACGGCCGCACAGCAGCGAGTAGGGGAGTCGAACCCCTGTTTCCGGATTGAGAATCCGGCGGCCTGACCGCTAGCCGAACCCGCCTGGAAAGGCCCGGCCGCGACGGGCTGTGCCGTCGCGGTCGAGACCTCGCGGTGCCTCGCGCCCGGTTCGAACGGGCAACCTCCGGGTCTTCACGCCGGCGCTCCACCTGTTGAGCTTGCGAGGCACGAGTGGACCGTCAGGGGGTCGAACCCTGCACACGCTGCCTGCCAGGCGGCGCCGCACAGCCGGTGCGTACAGCCCATGGTCTGGTGCCCGCGAGTCGAACGCGGTGTCTCTTGCTTCCAGGGCAAGCGGGTTCCCGTCTCCCTCGCACCAGATGG
The DNA here is from genome assembly GCF_018324685.1 of Actinocatenispora sera. Classification (NCBI taxonomy): domain Bacteria; kingdom Bacillati; phylum Actinomycetota; class Actinomycetes; order Micromonosporales; family Micromonosporaceae; genus Actinocatenispora; species Actinocatenispora sera. The sequence goes on from NZ_AP023354.1 coordinate 3,036,186, forward strand.
GCCGGCCCCCAAGAGCTCGCTCGTCGCGAGGCTCCGGTCGGGGCCGACCGTTCCATGCCATCCACTGTGGAGTTGACAATGAGCAGGCCCACCAGCCGTGGCTGGGGGCACGCACGGGCGGCAGGACTCGAACCTGCAACCGGCGGTGTTGGAGACCGCTGCTCATCCAGTTGAGCTACGCCCGTATTCTGTTGTGCGGCAACGAAAAAGCCGCCCTACCCGGATCGGGTGGGCGGCTGCAAGGCGCGCGGTTCGCGTCTGTTACACCCACCTACCCGTCTGCTCGACGGCGCTGGCGTGTTCGATGAGCCCCAGGTAGGGCATGATCGAGCCACCGCACAGCGCGCGGCGCTGCGGGTTGGTGGGCTTCGACCACTCGAACATCTGGCTGCTCCGTCTCGGACCGGTTGGCTTGCTTCTGGCTGTCGTTGCTTTCAACGAAGACGATACGACTGCTATTCCAGTGCACGCAATGATTTAACGACGACGATCCCGACAGCCGCCACCGATCCCGGCACCAATTGTCGTCAGTTCCGTTGGGGCGTAACGCAACTACGGTTTCGCGACGAGCTCGTCGGAGTGCTTGACCGGTGCCGCGGCGGGTGTGGCCGGGGTGGCGCGCTGGGCGATGACCGCGCCGGCGAGCACCAGCAGGCCGCCGGCGACCTGGATCGCGGTCATCGACTGGCCCAGCAGCAGCCAGGCGAGCAGCGCGGCCAGGACCGCTTCCAGGCACGCCACCGTGCTGCCGACCGGCGCGGACAGCCGCCGTACCGCGGCGATGCCGGTCAGGTAGGCGATCACGGTGGTGACCACCGCGAGCCACGCCACCAGCAGCCAGGCCGGTACCGCGACGCCGCGTACCGGTGCGGCGGTGGCGAGCAGGTGCCAGGGCAGCGTCCACGGGCGGGCCACCAGGGTCAGCGCCGCGGCGCCGACCAGCAGGCCGACGGCGAGCATCGCGGTGGGTGACACCGGCCGCGCGCCGCCGCCCTCGGACAGGACGAAGTAGACGACCTGGCAGCAGGCGGCGCCGAGCGCGAGGGCGAGGCCGAGCGGGTCGAACCGGGCGCCGGACCACACCTCGACCACGTTGGCCAGCCCGACCACGGCGAACACCACGCCGACCAGCGCGGCGCGAGACACCCGGCGGCGCAGCACCACCCGCACGAACGCGAGGACCAGTACCGGGGCGAAGTACTCGACCAGCAGCGCCACCCCGACCGGGATGCGGGAGATCGCGGCGAAGTAGCACGCCTGGACGCCGGCGACCGCGAACAGCCCGTACGAGACGATGCGGGTCGGGTGGCGCAGTGCCGGCAGGTGGCGCACGGCGAGCGGGGACAGCACCAGCGCGGCGCCGGCGACCCGCAGGAACGCCACCTGCAGCGGGTCGATCCCGGCGTCGATCAGCGGTTTGGCGATCGGCCCGGAGCCGCCGAACGCGACCGCCGAGACCAGCGCGAGCAGCAGGCCGACCCGCCGCGTACCGGAAGCTCCAGAACCCACCGGTGCACCGTACGTGCCGCACGCGTCGCTCCGCCGCGAGCTGGATCACCGCGGCGGGCACCCCCCGCGGCACCGGCCAGGCGGTCAGTCGGCCGTGGCGAGGCGGTTGAGGTAGCGCTGCTCGGGGATGTTGCGGGTCAGCTCGGCGGCCCGCCGGAACTCGGCCCGTGCGTGCTCGGTGCGGCCCAGCCGGGCCAGCAGGTGTCCGCGGGCGGCGTGCGTGCGGTGGCTGGTGTCGGGTAGCTGGCCGAGCAGGTCGAGGCCGGCGGCGGCGCCGTGCACCTCGGCGGTGGCCACGGCGAGCCCGAGCGCGGTGGCGGGGGAGGGCTCGACCCGGTCGAGCATCTGGTAGAGGGCGAGGATCTGCGGCCAGTCGGTGCCGGCGGCGTCCGGCGCCTCGTCGTGCACCGCGGCGATGGCGGCGCGCAGCTGGAAGGCACCGACGTACCCGTGCGGCAGAGTGCGTTCCAGCAGCGCGACGCCCTCGTCGATCAGTGCGCGCTGCCACTGGCCGCGATCCTGCGCGTCCAGCGGTACCAGGTCGCCGTGCTGGTCCAGCCGGGCCGGGCTGCGGGCGTGGGTGAGCAGCAGCAGCGCGAGCAGGCCGGCGTTCTCCGGGTCGGCGGGGGCGCGGCGGACCAGCGTGCGGGCCAGCCGCACCGCGGTCTCGGCAAGCAGCGGGTCGGTGGCCTGCGGCCCGTCGGCCGCCAGGTGCGCCCGGGTGTACAGCAGCGAGATGGCGTGCCGGACCGCGAGCATCCGGACCGGCAGCTCGGTGGTCGCGGCGGGCACGAACCGGGCGCCGGCCCGTTTCAGCGTCGCCTTCGCCCGGCTGATGCGCTGCGCCACCGTCGACTCCGGTACGAACAGCCCGGCGGCGATCTCGGCGGTGGTGAGGCCGGCGACGGCGCGCAGCATCAGGGCCAGCTGCGAGGTGGGCGTCAGCGCCGGATGCGCGCACAGCACGAACAGGTCGAGCATGTCGTCGCCGGCGGCCGGTGCCTCGGCGGCGGCGCCGTCGAGGCGGGCCGCCTTCTCCTCGCGCGCGCGGCGGGCGGCGTCGGAGCGCAGCTGGTCGACCAGCCGCCGGGACGCCACCCGCAGCAGCCAGCCGGCCGGATTGTCCGGTACCCCGTCGCGCGGCCACTGCTCGGCGGCGGCGACGAGCGCCAGCTGTACCGCGTCCTCGCAGTCGGCGAAGTTGCCGTACCGCCGGGACAGCGCGGCGAGCACGTGCGGCGCCTCCCGCCGCCACACGTCCTCGTACCGCGCCTCGCCCACCGCGCTCAGTCCTCGGACCCGCCGCTCATGACCGGCCGCAGCTCGACCGTCTCGCCCGGGCCGGCGAACAGCTCGGCGATCTGCTCGGCGCGCTGCTGGCTTTCCACGTCGACCAGGAAGAACCCGGCGAAGTGTTCCTTGCCCTCCGCGTACGGCCCGTCGGAGACGACCCGGTCGCCGTCGCGCCAGCGAAACAGCCGGGACGTGGACGGCGCGCCGAGCGCCTCGGCGTGTACGAGCTCGCCCCGCTCCATCACCTGGGCGAATCCGTCCTCGAAGTCGGAGTTGAGCCGCCGGCGCACGCTCTCGGGCAGCGCCTGATGCTCGGGCAGGTAGTCCGAGGTGGGGTGGCCCCAGGGCTGCGGGTTGGAATGGATCAGGATGACGTACTTCACGGGTGCTCCTCGATGTCGTTGGATCGGGCCGGAGGCGCATCGCCTCCACCCTCGTGTCGGGGCCGGGCACCGGATCCTCGACACGGTCCGGTCCAACGATCGCCGATCTCGAAAATACCTGAGCCGCGATGTCGAGGGCGGCGACCGCAGCTTCGACCTACGGGTATGACACAGCATCCAAGCCAGCCCGACCCGGTCACCACCGAACTGCTCGGCTGGATCCAGCAGGCCACCGACCGCATCTGCCGTTCCACCGACGGGCTGACCGAGGCGCAGGTACGCACCCCGGCCGCGCGGTCCGGCTGGAGCATCGCCGGCCTGGTCGGGCACGTACACGACTCGACCTGGTTCTGGCTGCACCACGTCATCGCCGGCAACCCGATGCAGTTCGGCGAGGACGACGGGTGGGACAACGATCCGGCCCTGCCGTTCCCGGAGCTGGTGGCCCGGCTGCGCGACGACACGGCGCGCGGCTGCGCCGCGGTGGCCGCGCTGGCCAGTACCGACGCGCCCGGCTGGTGGCCGGAGGGGGCCTGGGGCGGCTACCGCCAGGACACCGTGCTCGGGGTGCTGGTGCACCTGCTCAACGACAACGCCGCCCACACTGGGCATCTCGATCTTGCCCGCGAGGCCATCGACGGCGGTGTGTGGGACTACGGCATCGACGGCGTCCGCCTGCCGGACTGACCCCTCCGGCGACCGGCGCCGGGAAACGGAGGTGCCGGGGCGGGCACGGTCGGCTATCGTGCCCGCCATGTCGAGTCCCGAGTCGGACCGGGTGGGGGTTGTCGGTCCCGCCGTCAGCCCCCTGACCCGCTGAACTCACGGTCCGGCCGTCCGGCCGAGCGCCGGTGGGTGTTGACCGCGGTGAACGAGATGGCGTTCTCGTCCCTGCGCACCCCGGAGCCACTCGATGCCCGTCCCGCTGTACCTGCTTGCCCTGGCGGTCTTCGCCATGGGCACCTCGGAGTTCATGCTCGCCGGCCTGCTGCCGGACATCGCCGCGGACCTCGGCGTCACCGCCGCGACCGCCGGCGTCCTCACGTCGGCGTTCGCGGTCGGCATGGTCGTCGGCGCGCCGCTGGTGGCGGCGCTGGCCCGGCGCTGGCCGTCGCGGTCGACCCTGCTTTGCTTCGTCCTCGTGTTCTCGGCGGCGCACGCCGTGGGCGCCGCCACGTCGAGCTTCCCGGTCCTGTGCGCGACCCGGGTGGTTGCGGCGCTCGCCAACGCCGGGTTCCTCGCCGTCGCGCTGCGGACCGCCACCACGCTGGTACCTGCCGGCCGGACGGGACGTGCCCTCGCCGTGCTGCTGTCGGGTACCACGGTGGCCACGATCGCCGGAGTCCCCGGGGGATCGGTGCTCGGCGCCGTGCTCGGCTGGCGGGCCACGTTCTGGGCGGTCGCCGCGATCTGCCTGCCCGCGGGGGTCGGCATCCTCACCGGAATCCCGGCACACCGCGGGCGGCAGAGCCTCGCCGGCGGACCGCCACTGCGCGCCGAACTCGGCCAGCTGACCGGTCCGCGGCTGCTGCTGGCCATGTTGCTGGGCGCGCTGGTGAACGCGGCCACCTTCGCCAGCTTCACCTACCTCGCCCCGGTCGTGACCGGTACGGCCGGGCTCGGCGAGCTGTGGATCTCCGTCGCGCTGGTGCTGTTCGGTGCCGGTTCGTTCGTGGGTGTCACCGTCGCCGGGCGGCTGTCCGACCGGCATCCCGGGCTGATCGTGGCGGCCGGTGGCCCGCTGCTGCTCGTCGGCTGGCCGGGCCTGGCCGTCCTGGCCGATCGGCCGGTCGCGCTGCTCACCCTCGTGTTCGTGCAGGGTGCGCTGTCGTTCGCGCTGGGCAGCACGCTGATCACCCGCGTGCTCTACCAGGCGGCCGGCGCCCCCACCATGGCCGGCTCGTACGCGACCGCGGCGCTCAACGTGGGTGCCGCCGCCGGACCGCTCGTCGCCGGGGCGACGTTCGGCGCAGCCGGGGAACGGGGGCCGCTGTGGGCAAGCGGGCTGCTCGTCGCCGCCGCGCTGCTGCTCGCGCTCCCCGCGCGCGAGGTGCTCGCGACCGATCGCGGCAGCGTGGCGCCGGGCCGCGGCGAGGGCCGGTGACACGGCGTCGGGCACGGCAGTCGCCGGCGAGTCGACCGGCGGGTGCCGCCGTCGTGGTCTCGCCGGCGTCGGCCGGGCGCGGCAGCGGGTGTCAGCGGCGCATGGCGAGCATCGGGCACTCGAACGGGTCCCGCGCCGCGAGGCCGACCTGGTTGAGGTAGCCGATCACGATCGCGTACGAGCGCGGCAGCGAGGTCTCGGTGTAGGGGATGTCCCGGCTTTCGCAGTACTCGCGCACGATGGCGCGGGCGCGCGCCAGGTAGGGGCGCGGCATGCTGGGGAACAGGTGGTGCTCGATCTGGTAGTTCAGCCCGCCCATCAGCGCGCTCGCCCAGAAGCGTCCGCGGATGTTGCGCGAGGTTCGTACCTGTTTGGTGAAGAAGTCGAGTTTCTCGTTCGCGCCGACCACCGGCATGCCCTTGTGGTTGGGTGCGAACGACGCGCCCATGTAGACGCCGAAGACCGCCAGCTGCACACCGCAGAATGCGGCGGCCACCCCCGGGACAGGAACACGAAGGCCGGGACGATGATCAGCGCCAGGTGCGCGGCGATCAGTCCGATCTCGGTCCACCGGCCGGTGATCTTGCCGCGGCCGAACAGGAACCGGATGGAACTGACGTGCAGGTTGACGCCTTCCAGGGTCAGCAGCGGAAAGAACGCGTACCCCTGGCGCCGGTTCATCATGGCCAGGAACCCGCGCTGGGCGGCGGCGTCCTCGGCCCGGAACGACACGACCCCCGGAGCGATGTCGGGGTCCTTGCCGACCCGGTTGGGATTCCCGTGGTGCCGGGTGTGCTTGCCCATCCACCACGAGTAGCTGATACCGACCAGAAGCGTGCCCAACAGCCGCCCGACGCGGTCGTTGGCCGGCCCGGAGGCGAAGATCTGGCGATGGGACGCCTCGTGCGCCAGGAACGCGAACTGGGTGCAGGCGACACCGAACACGCCGGCGATCAGCAGCTGCCACCACGAGTCGCCCAGCAGGGCGAAGCCGACACAGGCGCCGGCGACCGCCAGGCACAGCACCGCGAACACCAGCGCGTAGAACCATCGGGCGCGTCGAAGCAGTCCCAGCTCCCGCACCACCCGCGCGACCGCCTGATAGGAGCCGGTGAACTCGGCTGCTCGTCCCGCACGGTCCTGCGCCGTACCTGTACCTGACGTGGAAATAGCCGCTCCCTGGTTGTGTCGGGGCCGGCACCGGACCGTGGGCCGGCGGCGCCCGTGGGCAGATAGCATGAAAGGGACGTCCGCCGAACGGACGCCCCTTTCGCCATGAATCAGACGACCGATACTCGCACGGCCTGCGGGCCGCGGTTGCCGGGCTCGACCTCGAACTCGACCCGGGCCGCCTCGTCCAGGCTGCGGTAACCGGAGCCCTGGATGGCGGAGAAATGAACGAACAGGTCCTCGCCGCCGTCGTCCGGGCTGATGAACCCGAAACCCTTGTCGGCATTGAACCACTTGACGGTGCCCTGAGGCATGTGTCTCCCTCGATATTGCCGTACGGCGCAGCACTGGTACATACGCCGACCAACGCACACGGCTCACGAAGAATTCGAGAAAAGAAACCGCGCCCGCTGTCAATTCTTGCGAGCGCCCTCAAGAAAACGACCACAAAAACCGTGGAACTCCGTCGAGTACAGCACGCGCGGGCGGGACCGTCAACCCGACGTGCCGATGACACCAGACACGCGCCCGGCGGGCGCAGCGCCGCCCGCGTCCGGCGTCACCCCAGGTCGGGGCGGCGCTGGCCGAGCCCGCAGTCCGGGGAGTCTGGGCCGGCCTGGCAGTCCGGACCCGCGGTCCAGGCCGGCCGCGACGGCGCGGCGGGTCAGCGCGGCGGGCGGTACTCGACGGCGAGCCGGTCGAGCAGGAACGCGTAGTAGTCGGCGACCAGGTCCACCTTCTGCTCGACCGACTGCCCCACCCCGTGCCCACCCGACTCCATCCGCAGCAGTACCGGCTCGCCGGAGCCGGTGGCCGCCTGCAACCGGGCAGCCATCTTCTTCGGATGCCAAGCGTCCACCCGCGGGTCGAACTCGCCCCCGGTCAGCAGCACCGCTGGGTAGCGCGCCCCGTCCCGCACGTTGTGGTACGGCGAGTAGCCGCGCAGCACGGCGAACAGCTCCGGGTCGGCCACACTGCCGAACTCGGTCACGTTGTACCGGCCGTTCGCCGTCGTCTCGACCCGCAGCATGTCCATCACCGGTACCGCCGCCACCACGGCCCGGGCCAGGTCGGGGCGTTGGGTCAGCACCGCGCCCATCAGCAGCCCGCCGTTGGAGCCGCCCATGATCGCCAGTCGCTGCCGGCCGGTGATGCCGGTCGCGACCAGGTGGTCGGCGCAGGCGATGAAGTCGTCGAAGCAGTTCTGCTTGTGCGCGAGCCGCCCCTGCCGGTGCCACCGCTCGCCGTACTCGCCGCCGCCGCGCAGGTTCGCGACCACGTACGACCCACCCTGCTCCAGCCAGGCCAGCACCTCCGGCCGGAACGTCGGGGTCAGCGAGATGGCGTACCCGCCGTAGCCGGTCAGCAGCGCCGGCCGGGAGCCGTCCCGCGGCGCGTCGGGTGCGGCGAGCACCGTCATCGGCACCCGGGTGCCGTCGGCGGAGGTGGCGAACTCGCGGGTCACCTGGTATCCGGTCAGCTCGACGGCGCCGGTGGTGCCCAGCGCCGTACGGGCCGGCGTGTCGCCGTCGCGGCAGGCCCACCACTGCGCCGGCCGGGTGAACGACTCCACCGCCCACACCGCCGTTCCGCCGGAGGCGGCCAGCTCCGAGACGGTGCTGATCGGCGGGATCTCGACCGGCGGCAGCTCGGCGCCGTCCAGACCGAAGCGGCGCAGACCACACGGCCCGCCGTCGATGTCGGCGACCCACAGGGTGCGATCGGTGGCCGCCAGTTCGGTCAGCGCCCGCGATCCGGCCGGTACCACGGTGGTGGCGTCGGCGACCGTGGCGCCGGCGGTCATCCGCAGCCGCAACACCGAGCCGTATTCGGAGTCGGCGTGCGAGAGCAGGTACAGCGAGTCCCCGGCGAAGGTGGCCTCGACGCAGCGGTCCTCGATCCCGGCCACCCGCCACCAGGCCGCGTCGGCGTCGGACTGCGAGCGGGCGAACAGCTCCCACTCGCCGCCGTCGCCCCGCTGCGCCCGGTCCAGCACGAAGCGCCCGTCGCCGGAGGCGGACAGCAGGTTCTCGACGATGGCCGGATCGGCGAACCCGTCCAACCGTTCCCGGACATCCGCGCTCGACCCGAGCCGGTGAAACCACACCTGCTGGTGGAAGCCCGCGGCGTCGGCCCGCCCGTACCAGAAGCCCGCCCCGTCGTGCCGCCACGCCACCGACGGGACCGCTGCGGCCGGGTTCGCGTGCGCGATCGGCTCGTCGACCACCGCACCGGCCGCCACCTCGTACACGAACAGGGTGCCGTCCTCGCTGCCGTGCTCGGACAGCGACACGACCACCCGGGAACCGTCCGGCGACGGGACGAAGAAGTCGATCGTGGTCTGTCCGGAGCCGTCCAGCGCCTGCGGATCGACCACGACCCGTTCGACCGCGTCGTCATCCAGCCCGGACCGGGTGACGAGCATCGGTTGCTGCCGGTTCGGCTCCTGCTTCAGCGCGAACCAGGTGTCGCCCGCGCCATGCAACTCGCGGTACGAGGTGGTGTGCGCCGACAGCAGCTGCGCGAGCCGGGCGCGCAGCGCGGCCCGGTCGGGCAACGCATCCAGGTACTCGCGCGTGCGACGCTGTTGCGCCGCGGTCCAGTCCACCGTCGCCGCCGCGGCGGCGTCTTCCAGCCAGCGGTAGTCCTCGGTGACCTCGACGCCGTGCCAGCTGCTGGTCTCCGGGATCCGTGGAGTGTCGATCGGTGCGGCCATCCGCCGAGCCAACCACACCCGACCCGCCGCGTACCACCCACACCACCGGTACTCGATCGCCGGACGGCGACCCTCCGACCCTCCGCATCGGCCCCCGCGGGCGGCACGGCATCCGGCCCGCGTGCACCCGGTCGTCGTGCCCAGCATCCGCGCCCCGGCGAGGACCGCCGCACCCTGCCATAATGCCGACCGGGCCCTCGCGCCGATGCGCCGGAACGCGCGGGCCACCGCGGTCCCGCGACCGGTACGGGTGCGGCGGTGGCGACGACCCGCGGCGGTGGACGGAGGCGGCGATGTTCGGCGGCAGACTGCGCATGACCCGGGGACGCGTGGTGATCGTCGTCGCGGTCGTGGTGGCGTTGCTCGGCAGCGGACTGGGTGCCTGGTGGCTCGCCACCGACCACTACGGCGAGCAGGTGTCCGGACCGTACGGCAGCTATCCCGGCACCGCCGGCACCGGCGCGGAACTGGGCCGGTTCACCGGGCCGGTCGGGCTGCTGGACGGGTTGGCCATCGTCGGCGCCGGCAACCGGGTCCGGTCCGGCAGCGGCACCCGTACCGTCGCGAACGCGATCGCCGCGGTCGATCTGCACACCGGATCGCTGTACTGGAGCTACCGGCGCTCCGGGCATGGCGTCGCGGCCCACACGGTGACCAGGTCGGGCACCTACGTGCTGTGGAAGGACGGATTGCTGGTGCGGCTCGACAGCAGGACCGCGCAGCCGAGCTGGCACCGGCAGCTCGACCCGCAGCGCTCGCCGCGGCTGGCGCAGACGGCCACCGGGATGCTGCTGGTCGAGTCCGCGCGAGCGCTGGTGGCCGTCTCGCCGTCGGACGGCACGGTGCGCTGGCAGGTACATCCCGCCACCGGTTGCGTGTTCGCGACCAGGTGGGCGGCGCCGACGGCCCGGATCGTCGCCATCGGCACGGGTTCCGACGGCCCCGGTCACTGCCACGACCAGGTCGCCGGGTACCGGTTGAGCTCCGGCCGGGTCGCCTGGCGGCACGACGTCGACGGCCTGGCCGACTGGCTGCTCCCGGTCGACGACGACACCGTGGTCGACCTGGACGCCGCGGTGTGGGCGGCCGACTCCGGCCGGCGGCTGCGCACGCTGCGCCACTGGCGCGACGGCAGCGCCGGCGGCGGGTTGCTGTTCGCCAGCGACCGGCACGGGGTCTACGCCACCGACCCACGCACCGACCGGCGGCTGTGGGGGCGTCCGGTACCGGCGGGCGAGGACGTCACCGGGCTGCCGACCTACCTGGACCGCGACCACGTCTGCGTGGTGCTGCGGTCCACCCCGGCACACGGTGCAGCCCGGCTGCGGCTGAGCTGCTACGCACCGCGGAACGGGGAGCCGGCGGGCGGCGCCGACGTGCCGGTGGTGGCCCCGGCGTACCTGCCGGCCGGCGACCGCGCGACCTTCCGCCGGTCGCCGACCGCGAGCATCACCGCGGCGAGCGGCGGCACCATCGCGGTCACCGAGACCGACGCGTACCTGACCGGCCTGGGTACCGCGCCGCCCACCGTCGTCCTGCGCCAACCCTGACAGGGCGTGCGGGGCGCGGCGACGCCGGAACGCGGTGGTGCGACGGCCGTCCACCAGGTCCGAGCCGACCTGCCGCGTCGCGGCGCGCGGCGTCCGGTCAGGCGGCGGGAGGCTGCTTGTGGATGTGGCCGGACTGCATGACGAAGTCGACGCGGCCGGTCACCTCGATGTCGGTGAACGGGTCGCCCGGCATCGCGACCAGATCGGCGAGCTTGCCGGCGGCGAGCACCCCGACCTCGTCGAGTCGCAGCAGGTCGGCGGCGACGCTGGTGGCCGCGCGCAGCGCCCGCAGCGGGCTGATCCCGGTCGAGACCATCGCGCCGAACTCCCGCCAGTTGTCCCGGTGCGGGAACATCCCGGCGTCAGTACCGAAGGCGATCTTGACGTTGCTGGCCGCCAGGCGTTCGGCGGCGGCCTCCAGCTGGGCGCCGTACCGCACGAACTTGGCGCGCTTGTAGCGCGGCTTGCCCCGCCAGTACGCGTCGTCGCCGGCACGGCGGGCGTCGGTCAGGATGGTGTACTGCGTCGGGACCAGGAAGACCCCGGCGTCGGAGATCATCGCCAGCCCGTCGGCGGAGACCAGGTTGCCGTGGTCGATGCTGCGCACCCCGGCCCGTACCGCGCGCCGGGCCGCCTCGTCGCCGTAGCAGTGCGGGGTGGCCGGGACACCGAGGTCGGCCGCGGTGGCGACCAGCGTGTCCATCTCCTGCTGGCTGTAGGTGGTGTGGTTCGGGTCGTCGGACGGGGAGCTGAACCCGCCGGTCGCGGCGAACTTCACCCAGTCCGCGCCGGCCCGGATCTCCTGCCGCACCAGGGTACGGATCTCGTCCGGCCCGTCGGCGGTCGCGAACTCCAGCCCGCGCCCGGCGCTCTGGTACTGGTCGGCGAGGCCGGCGCTGAAGTCGCCGTGCCCGCCCCGGGCCGACAGAATGTGCGGCGCCACCAGCATCCGCGGCCCGCGGACCAGCCCGGCGGCGATCGCGTTGCGCAGATCGATGGTCGGGTGGTCCACGTCGCCGCAGCCGAGATCGCGGATCGTGGTGAACCCGTTGTCCAGCAACGCTTCCAGCACCGGGAGCGCGCGCAGCGTCTTCGCCGGGCTGGACATCGGCCCGAGTTCGAGCAGGTTGGGGGTCAGCCCGACATGAGTGTGGCAGTCGATGAACCCGGGCGTGACGGTGTGCCCCGGCAGGTGCACCGTCTCGGTACCGGCCGGCGCGTCGATGTTCTCGGCGATCCGCTCGATCCGGTCGTCGACGACCAGGACCTGCCGCGGCACCGCCGTGTCGGCGATCCCGTCCCACACGCTCGCCCCGGTGATCAGCGTCGCCGCCATCAGCCACCCCCGTGTCCTCGGCCGCCCCTGACGCTAGCGGCCGCCGCGGCCTGCCGACGGCGATACGCAAAGACCCGCACCGGGGCCGGTCAGAGGCTGCTGCCGGTGTTGTAGGCGTCGTTGAAGTGGGCGTAGAAGGCGTCGTACATGGCCTGGCTGTCCTCGACCTTGACCAGGATCTCGTCGTTGTAGCGCAGCGCGGAGGCGGTCAGGTTGTGCGATCCGGTGAACACCAGGGTGCGGTCGGCGGTGGATCCGGCGTACCGGCCGTAGATGATGATCGCCTTGTCGTGCACCGGGGAGGTGTGCACCGGGATGCCGGCGGCCTTGAGCGCCGACAGCGGCTGGGCGTCGATCGAGCCGACGTCGACCCAGGTGTGGCAGCCCTGCCGGTGCAGCGACACGAGCTTGTTCACCACCGCCATCCGGCCGCTGGTGATCGAGGCCTCCAGCACCCGGACCCGGCAGCTGTCGTCGGCGTCGAGGTAGTTGAGCCGGTTGACGACCAGGTCGGTGGTCTGCTCGGGCGAGGCATACACCTGTACGTGCGAGGCCGACGAACCGAAGTAGCCGCGCGGCGCGGAGGCGACGTAGAAGTCGTTGTCCGGGTACGTGTTCTCCGCCCACATCGGGTCCCACAGCTGCGTGCCGAACCCGTCGTACAGCGCCTTATCGCCGTAGACGGTGAAGGAGTTGTTGAACTCGTTCGCGCCCGACGCGTACGTCATGTTCGGCGAGCCGAACCAGGTCACCCACTGGTGCTGGGTGCCCGCGGCGTCCGCCGTCTGCGAGAACAGCATGTACTTGGCGTGCATCAGCCCGGTGGAGCTGGTCGACAGGCAGCCCCCGCCGTACGCCAGGGATGCGCTGCCGTGGTCGCACCAGTGGTGGTCGGCGCCGAGCAGCGCCGCCAGCGCGGCGGGCGAGTCGTCGGTGGACTTCTGGTCCTCGCCGTTGTGCACCGCGTACACGTGGACCCCGCGCGACACCGCCGCGGCGATCGCGTCGTACACGATGTTCGCGCTGATCGAGTAGAGCGCGATGCGGATGCTGGAACCGGCCGGTGCGCCGTTGATCAGCGCGATCATCTTCTGCAGCTGGGCGGTGTCCTGCCCGTCGTGGTCGACCGGGTCGTTGAACACGATGTCGACCGGTGAGCTGCCGATCGTGGTGGTGACCGGCGCCTGGCCGGCGGCGGCCGGGCGGGCGCCGAGCAGCGTGCCGGCCAGCAGCACCAGCGCGATCGCGCCGGCACGGATCGGATAGCGCATGGTGGCCTCCCGACGTCCGAACTGCCCCCTTCGTACACCGTTCGAAGGTTTATGTCGAGATGTAGGCGCTGAGTGAAGGTGCCTGCCGGCGAGGAAACTCCGTTTCCATTCATGAGATAGGTTGGAAACATGGGTTCCTCGTTCCCGTTCGACCTGGCCGGGCTGCGCGCCGGGTTGCTCTCCCGGCTGCCGGGGCTGCGACCGAGCGATGCCGCGGTCGTCCGGCTCGCGGTCGACGAGCCTGCGTTCCTGGTGTCGGCCACCACCGCCGAGGCCGCAGAACGGGCCGGCGTCTCGCCGGCCACCGTCGTGCGGGCCGCCCGTGCGGTCGGCTACGACGGCTTCAGCGAGTTGAAGCTCGCACTCGCCCGCGCCTCCGGCGGCGTCAGCATCTTCATGCCGCCGCAGCAGATGTCCGAGGCCGCCACCACCGGCGAGTTGCAGGAGGCGATCCTGTCCAGCCACGCCGCGAGCATCGCGGCGATCCGCGGCACCCTCGACCCCGCCGAGCTGGACCGCGCGGTGGCGCTGCTCGACGACGCCGGCCGGATCCTCGTCGCCGGCTCCGGTACCTCCGCGTCGGTCGCACTCGACGCCGCGTTCCGGTTCACCTCGATCGGGCTGCTCGCGCAGGCGTCCGCCGACCACCTGTCCGCGATGGTGGTGGCCCGGCTGCTGACCGACGCCGACGTGCTCGTCGCGGTCAGCTACTCGGGCGTGACGCCGCAGACGATGGACATCGTCGAGGCGGCCAGGGCCGCCGGCGCCCGCGTCGTCGCAGTCACCAGCTTCACCGCCTCGCCGCTGGCCCGCACCGCCGACGTCACGCTGATCGCCGGCGGCGAGAACCTCGGGCTGCAGCTCGCCGCCTCCAGCAGCCGGCTGGCCCACCTGGCCGTCGTCGACCTGCTGCACGCCGCCGTCGCCCGCGCCGACATGGACCGCACCCGCCGGGCCGAACGCCTCGGCATCGAACTGCCTGACGGTACGGCGTGATGCCGCCCGCGGCGCACGCGCACCGCGCCCGCGAAACGCTGACTCCGCCCGCGGTGCGCTCGCACCACGGCCGCGAAGCGCTGGCGCCGCCCGCGGTGCGCTCGCACCACGGCCGCGGAGCGCGCTGATGCCGCCGACGATCGGGTTCGTCCTTGCCGCCGCGGTGCTGCACGCGGTGTGGAACCTGGCCGCCAAGCGGTACCACGGCGACGGGTCGGTGTTCGTGTGGAGCTACATGACGCTCGGCGCGGTGCTGTGCCTGCCGCTGGCGCTGCTCGTGCTGGCCCGCGACCCCGGCGCCTGGTCGTGGCGGCTGCTGATCGGCCCGCTGGTCTCCGCGCTGATCCACATCGTCTACTCGCTCGTGCTGCAGGCCGGGTACAAGCGGGCCGAGCTGACCGTGGTGTACCCGGTCGCCCGCGGGGTCGGCCCGCTGCTGACCGTGGTCGTGGCCGTCGCCGTACTGGGGGAGCGGCCCGGCCTGCCCGCCCTCGCCGGCGTCGCGCTCGTGCTGGCGGGCATCACCGTGGTAACCACCCTCAAACGCCAGCACGGCGGGCGCCCCCTCGCCAGCGGCCTCGGCTACGGCGCCGCCACCGGGGCGATGATCGCCGCGTACACGCTGTGGGACGACCACGCGGTCACCCGCTGGGACATCGCCCCGATCGCGTACTTCGGCATCGCGGTGACCATGCAGGCCGCGCTGCTGACCCCGGCCGCGGTGCGCCGCCGGGACGCGATCCGGCCGGCGCTCACCCGGTACTGGCGCGAGATCGCGACCGTCGCCGTGCTGTCGCCGGCCGCGTACCTGCTGGTGCTGGTCGCCATGCAGCGGCTGCCGGTCACGATCGTCGCGCCGGCCCGGGAGTCGTCCATCGTGGTCGGTTCGCTGCTCGCCTGGTGGCTGTTCAAGGAGGCGCAACCGCTGCGCCGGGTGGCCGGCGCCGCCGTCGTGCTCACCGGCATCACCCTGATCGCCCTCGCCTGACGGCGCCTGGTTCTCGCCGGTCAGGGCACGAGCGGTGGGCCGCCGGGCCGATCCGGTGACCGGGCGCCGGCGCGAGCCCCGTCCAGGAGCACCGTGACCACTCCGGCGGCGGCCTCCTCGGCGCCGAGCCGGCCGGCGGCGACCATCCCGAGTGCGGCCTTGACGAGGCCGCTGAGCAGTTCGCTCAGCAGCTCGGGGGAGAGGTCCGGGCGCAGCGCCCCCTCGGCGATGCCCCGGCGGAACAGTTCCCGTACCGGTTCGGTCAGCAGGGTCTCGACGTCGGGATGCTCGTCGGTTCGCACCCACCCGCCGGCGGACAGCGCGACGTACTTGCTGCCGACCGTGATGAACCCGCGCACCAGCCGGGCGACGGCCTCGTCGACCGGAAGGCCCGGCACGTCCGCATCGGCGACCCGCGCCGCGAGCTGCTCGACACCGGTGGTGGCCATCGCGTGCAGCAGCGCCTCGCGGTTCGGGAAGTACCGGTAGAGCGTGGCGCGGCTGACCCCGGCGGCGCGCGCGACCTCGTTCATGCTCACGAGCTGGCCGCGCTCGGCCAGGCTCACCGCGGCGCTGTCGACGATCGCGGCCGCGGTGCGATCCCGCAGGGCATCACCCTTGCTCATGGCCGCATCGTACCGGCAGCTTGACAGCACGGTCTCGTTGTAAGACAGTGGTGTCTCATTAAGAGACGACGATGACTAGCACCGAGGAGGCGCCATGACGGCGGACGGCAGGTTCAGCGTGTACGGGAAGATGACCGCGAAGGCCGGCCAGCGCGACGAACTCGTCGCCCGGCTGGCAGATCTGCTGCGGCTCGACACCCCCGGCCTGGAGTGGTGCAGCGTCAACGCCACGCTCGAGGACCCCGACACGGTCTGGATCACCGAGATCTGGAGCGACAAGGCGACCCACGACACCGAGACCCGGTCCGAGGCCGTCGTCGCGGCCACCGCCCGGTTGATGGAGCTGGTGGCCGCGCCGCCCGAGGGTTGCTACGGCCGCGTCGCGCACCTGCACGACGTGCACGCCGGGTAGCGGCCGGTCAGGCACGCAGGGCGCCCGAGCAACGGCCGTACGGAAGCAGAGCCGCCGAGCAACGGCCGTACGGAAGCAGCGCCGCCGAGCAGCGGCCGGCACGAGGCAGGATGTGCCCGCCGGCCGACGGCCGTCAGGGGTGCAGGACGATCTTGCCGTGGGTGTGGCCCCGCTCCAGGTCGCGGAACGCCTCGCGGACCGACTCCAGCGGATAGCTGCGCGCGATCGGCACCTCCAGCTCGCCGCCGGCGGCCAGCCGGGCCAGCTCGCCGAGCACCACCGCGGAGGCCGCCGAACCCTCGCCGTAGGTACGGGCGCCGACCTTCGCCGCCGCCCGCCAGTCGCGGATCGTGTCGATGCGCTCCGGCCGCACCCCCAACGACGCTGCCAGCTCGACGTACCCGTTGCCGATCGTGTCGATGAACGCGTCCACCCGGCCGCCGGCGGCGGCCCGGATCCGGTCGGCGACCCCGTCGCCGTAGGCGACCGGCACCACACCGTGCTCGCGCAGCCAGCCATGGTTGCCGGTACTGGCCAGTCCGATCACCGTCGCCCCGCGCCGGCGCGCCAGCTGTACCGCGAGCGAACCGACCCCGCCGGCAGCGCCGGACACCACGACGGTGTCCGACGGCGTCGGATCGGTGGCGAACACCGTGGCGTACGCGGTGGTACCGGCGACGTACAGAGCGCCGGCGACGTCCCAGGACACGCCGCGCGGCCGGTGCACCACGTGCACGTCGTCGACCGCGACGTACTGCGCGTGGCTGGCCCGCCGGTGGGTGAACCCGAGCACCTCGTCGCCCACCGCGAACCCGCGTACCTCCGGGCCGAGCGCGACGACCACCCCGGCCAGGTCGCTGCCCTGACCGGACGGGAACGTGGCCGGCCAGCGGGCATGCAGCGCGCCGGACCGGATGTGCGCCTCGCCCGGCTGGATGCCGGCCGCCCGGACCTCGACCAGCAGTTGGTCGGGTCCCGGTTCCGGGCGCGGCACGTCCTCGACGCGCAGCACGTCGATCCCGCCGTACTCGTGGAACCGGACCGCCTTCATCGCGCCGCCACCGCCCTTCTCGCCCGCGTCCCGGCCCCGCCGGTACGGACGCCAACCGCGCCGACCGGGCCGACCTTCCCTGGAACGGAGGTTCGAGATCCACCTCACGAGCCGGCCGTGCTCGGCCCCGGGAGTCCAGGACCGTGCCGGCACGGCAGCCTTTAGCTTCGCCGCACCGTGCGTTGCGCGTCCACCAAGTCCTTGTGGCGTTTGACGCTGGAGAGCAGCTGGTAGTACCCGTAGTCGTTGTCTGAGCGCTCGGCTTGTTTGAGTTGTTCCGCGGTGGGTTCGCGGATGTGCAGGCTGTCCAGCGTGCTTGCGGCGCTGGGGCCACCGATGAGAGCCAGCGACCTGACCACGGCGGCGAACTGCGCGTCGGTCGGTTTCGACAGCATGTTGTCGTACGACGATCCGAGCAGCTCGCGCAGCGGACCCACCGCACTGGAATCGCCGAGCGCGCCGAGTGCCTGAGCGAACGACGCGTAGGTCGTGGATGGCTCGCCCGGCGCGGCCAGCGCGGCCAGCAGGTGGGTGCGAAGCGGTTCGACGGCCTGCTGGTCGCCGAGCCGGCCGAGCGCCTCCGTCACGACCGGGGCCGGGACGGTGCCATCGTGCAGGTACTGCAGGAGCAGGGTGAGCGCGCGCGGATCGCCCGTGCCGCCCAGGGCGGCCGCGGCCGCTTCCCGCAGTGGCGGATCGGCCACCATTCTCAACAGGACGTCGGCCGCGGCGGTGCCACCGACGTGGCCGATTCCGGCAACGGCCGCGATGCGCAGCCCGGCATCGTCGCTGCGCTCGACGAGCTCCTGCAGGGTGGGCAGCGCTCGTGGATCGGCTGCGGTGCCCAGCGCCCGCGCCGCGGCGGCGGTCACGCCGCTACGGGCCTGCGCCGTGTCCCCGGGCGGTTCGGCCAACAGTCCGAGCAGGATGTCCGCGGCGGCGGGGCCGCCGATGGCGCCGATTGCGGTGATCACCTCGTCCCGAACCTGATCCTGGGGCAGCCTGGGGACCAGGACCTGGAGGCGGGGGAGGGCTCGCTGATCGGCCAGCATGCCCAGCGCCGTCGCCGCCTGGGTCTGCCACTGGATGCGGGTCGCCGTGGCAGGTGGATCGGCGATCAGGTCCAGGAGCGCGTCGACCGCGCCGGCGCCGCCGATGCGCAGGAGGCTGCGGATCGTGGCTCCGCTGTACTCGTTCGCCTGCTCGGTGCGCGACCACACCGCGATGGGTCCGACGGCACGCGGCTCGCCGAGCTGCCCGAGATCATCCACCGCGTGCGCCAGCACCATCTCCTGCATGGTGGTGTTGGGCGGCGTGGTCAACAGGCGCAGCAGTGCGTCGCCGGCGGCCGGCCCACCGATTTCGCGCACGGCTCCGGTGACGGTGCGGGCATAGTTGGCCGACTGGCTCCGGTAGGCCACCGCGGTCAGCGGCTCGATCGCGCGCGGGTCGCCGACCACCGCCAGCGCGCGGGCGATGGAGGCCTGCCAGATGCCGATGGAAACCGCGTCGGTGAGCGTGCCCGGCGGCTGGACCAGCAGCCCGATCAGCAGGTCCGCGGCGGCCGGGCCACCGATCCTGCCCATGCTCGTGATGGCCTTGCCGTGGAGGAACAGGTCATCGCAGTGGCGGACGGCCCAGTCGCGCAGGGGCACGAGCGCTCGCTGATCTCCGAGGTCGCCCAGCGCCTCGGCCGCGTCCCGTTCGATCCTCTCCCGCCGCGGCGCGTTCTTCTCCCGCCCGAAGCGCCTCCGGCGCAGCGCCCGGATCAGTGCCGACGCGTCGCGCTTGACCTGCGGATCGGGTGGTTGGGGAGTTTCGGTCATGACGGTCACAGTAGCCACCGCGGTCACTCGTTGGTGCGGGCGTTTGCGCGCAGCGCCACCGGCGGGCCAGATCCGCTGCGACGACGCCGGATCAAGGTCGATCGGCGGACCGGGGCGGGTAGCCCATCAGGCGCAGTTCGAGCATGGCGGCGAAGCGGGCGTCCGGGTCGGTCAGGTCGATACCGCCGACCTCGGTGAGCCGGCGCAGCCGGTACCGGAACGTGTTCGGGTGGGTGTGCAGCGTCACCGAG
The DNA here is from genome assembly GCF_018324685.1 of Actinocatenispora sera. Classification (NCBI taxonomy): domain Bacteria; kingdom Bacillati; phylum Actinomycetota; class Actinomycetes; order Micromonosporales; family Micromonosporaceae; genus Actinocatenispora; species Actinocatenispora sera. The sequence goes on from NZ_AP023354.1 coordinate 3,055,668, forward strand.
GCGGCGGCGACGTCGCCGAACGCGGTCAGCCACGCGTGCAGCGTCTCCACCAGGCAGGTACGCCGCTTGGCGTCGTAGGCCAGCAGTCGCGCCACCGGTCCGCTCGGCGCATCGCCGCGGGCGGTCGCGAGGTCGGCCAGCTCGATCAGCAGCGCCTCGACGTGCACCTCGGAGATCCGGGCGACGCCGGTCGCAGCACGGCCGCGGCGCAGTACCCGCAGCGCCCGGTCGGCGCCGGCCCGGGACCGGGCCAGTCCGGCATGGTCGTGCGCGACCGAACCGATCCCCACCAGTACCCGGCGGCTGCTGCCGATCCGGCCCAGGAACTCCCGGGTCACCAGCACGGCGCGCTGCTCGGCGTCGCCGCGGTCGGCCCGGCAGCCGACGATGCCGTACCCGACGTCGCCGATCAGCGCCACCGCCGAACGCGGGTACACCGCGCTGAGATGCATCGAGAACGCGTCGGCGAGCCGCTGCCGCTCGGCGACCAGCTGGGCGTGCGTGGCGGTCAACCCCTCGTCCTCGGCGCGACCGACCGGGGTCAGGGCGAGCACCAGGCAGCTCTGGTCGGCCAGACCGAGCCGGGTCAGCGCGTCCGCGGCGCCCGGGCCGGCCTCCAGCGCGGTGGCGACGAGGTCGGCGCGCAGCCGGCGTTCCACGTCGGCGCCGGCGCGCAGCCGCAGCAGGTGCAGGGCGACGAGCTTCGCCGCGTCCCGCAACGCCTGGGTGCGCTCGGTCGACAGCGGCGACCGTACCGCTGCCCAGATGGAGCCGAGGATCTCGTCACCGGCCCGGATCGCCAGCGCGACCCGGGGCAGCGCGATCTCCGGTGGTTCGACCGGCATCGGCGCGACCTCGATCGGGTCGTCGCTGCGGTACAGCTCGTGGAACACCCCGCGTTCCTCCAGGACGCGGGTGAAGCGTTGCGGCACCTGGCGGCCCAGGATCGTCGCGATCCGGGACGGGTCCGCCTCGTCCTGCCGGCCGGAGAAGGCGAGCACCCGGGAGTTGCGGTCCTCGATGGTCACCGGCGCGTCCAGCAGCGTGGCGATCGCGTTGGCCAGTGCGAACAGGTCGCCGGAGGGCATCCCGCCGAGCGTCTCCGGGCCGGTGTCACCGACGTCGCCCTCGGCGATCAGCGACCGCAGCATCGCCGCGAGCTGGGTCCAGGAGGCGCCGCGGGTCAGACCCAGCAACGCCACTCCGGACCGGTCGACCGCGGTGGCGAGCTGCTCGTCCAGCGTCACCGGCGCGCGGACCACCAGCCCGGCCGCGCCGTGCTCGCCCAGCTCGGTCAGCAGCGCGGCGACCTCGGCCGGCTCGTGCACCCCGACGCCGAGTACCAGCGCGCGCCGGGGAGGTGCCGGCTCGTCGAGCGGGTCGTGGATGACCACTCCGCCGACCTCGTCGACCGGCTCGGGGTCACCGGCGACGAGCTCGAGCAGGGTGGCGCCGAGATCCTCCAGGATCCGGCCCAGGCTGGCCCGCGGTCGTCCGGCGGTCACGGCGACAAGCACGTCCCAGACGGTAGGGCCCGCGACCGGGACAGGGTTTGGGCGAGCATGACGAAATCCTAGGGGGATTTCGTCGACTCCGACAGGACCCGAACGTGTTCGAGTCCTGTCGGGAGCCCCGGCCGACGATCAGACCGCGATCCACTCGGTACTGGTAGTGACCGCGTCGAGCGCCTCGGCGATCGGTTCCACGCCGATACCCGGCCCGGTCGGTACCGCCAACTGCCCCCGGTCGAGCCGGAACGGCTCGGTCACGTCGCGGGCGTAGTAGCGGTCCGAGGCCGACGTGTCGCCCGGCAGCGTGAAGCCGGGCAGCGCCGCGAGCGCCAGGTTCGCCGCCCGCCCGATCCCCGACTCCAGCATCCCGCCGCACCAGACCGGTACGTCGTGGGCCACGCACACGTCGTGGATGCGCCGCGCCTCCAGGAACCCGCCGACCCGGCCCGGCTTGATGTTGACGATCGAACAGGCGCCCAGTGCGATCGCGTCGGCCGCCGCTCGCGCCGACACGATGGACTCGTCCAGGCAGATCGGGGTGGTCAGCTGCCGGGCCAGCTGGGCGTGGCCCAGCACGTCCTCCTCGTCCAGCGGCTGCTCGATCAGCAGCAGGTCGAACGGGTCGAGCCGGGCCAGGTGCCGGGCGTCGGTGCGGTGGTAGGCGGTGTTCGCATCGACCTGCAGCGCCACGCCGTCGCCGAACCGCTCCCGTACCGCGCGGACCGGTTCGAGGTCCCAGCCCGGCTCGATCTTCAGCTTGATCCGCAGGTACCCGGCGTCCAGGTAGCCGGCGACCGCGTCGAGCAGCTGCGGGATGGACTCCATGATGCCGACCGACACGCCGCAGTCGACCCGGTCACGTACCGCGCCCAGCTCCCGGGACAGCGGCATCCCGCGGGCGCGCAGCTCGGCGTCGAGCACCGCGATCTCCAACGCCGCCTTCGCCATCCGGTGCCCCTTGAACGGCGCCAGCGTCGGCGCCACCCGGGTCGCATCCAGGTCCCGGATCCGGCCCAGCGCCGGGATCAGGAACCGGCGCAGCACGTCGGCGCATGCCGAGGCGTACTCCGAGGAGTACAGCGGGTCGCTCATCGCGACGCACTCACCCCAGCCCTCCGCCTCCGGCGTCACCACCCGCAGCAGCAGGATCTCGCGTACCTGCTGGGTACCGAACGACGTCCGGAACGGCGCCACCAGCGGCATCTCGACGGTGCGCAGCTCCACCCCGGTCAGCTTCATCAAAGTCCTCCTGTGTCGACGATGTAGCAGTCGCCGCGGTCGAACCCGCGGATGCGCCCGCCGGCCGCGAGCAGCCCACCGAGCACCTCGCGTACCGCGCCGCGCCAGCGGGCCGCGCACGCGGGGTCGGTGGCGCGCAGTCCCTCGATGTCGCGCGGTACCGCCACGAGCACCGTCGGCGCGTCGGCCGCCGCCGGTAGCGGCTCACCGGACGGCGAGCGGCGCAGCGCGTACCGGGCGCCCGCCGCCTCCTCGGCCGCCGCGTCGAACCGGCCCGGCGTACCGGCACAGGCGGCGACCACGCCTGGATCGTCGAGCCGCCACTCGATCAGCAGCCGGTCGGTCTCGTCGGCGCCGTTGAGTCCGTCGTGCATCGGCCCGTAGAAGTTCGTGAGGTACTCCACCGGCCGCGCGCCGAGCTTGCCGATGTTGAAGTACGCGTTGCGCCCCACCAGCGGATCGTAGGTCCAGGCGATCTCGGTGACCCCGTGCCGCAACGCCCACGCCCGCTGGTGCACCTTCAGGGCGAACCCGATGCTGCGGCCCCGGGTGCGCGGCGAGACGCCGGCGATGTGGCTGTGCAGCGACCGGTGTGCCGGCGGGGCGAAGAACCCGACGCAGGCGCCGACCAGCTCGTCGCCGTCGAACGCGCCCGCGATGTAGTTGCCCGCCTTCGACATCGCCCGCATCAGCTCCACGCTGAGCGGCATGCTGCCGTCGCCGAACCGCCAGATCCGTTCGTACAGCTCGCACATCCGGTGCAGCTCGGCCATCCCGTCCAGCGCCCGGATGTAGACCCCGGCCGACCGCGCCGCCGCCTCCGCCGCGACCACCGCGGCAGCCTCGGCCCGCGACGCCGAGTCGTCCGCCGCCGCACCGTGGTGCCGCGCGGCCTCCGCAAGATCGGTCGCCGCGCTCATCGACGTTCCTCCTTCGTCGGAACGACGATGAGGCACCAAGGCACACGATGCCCATGATTCGCTCGCTCACGCTCGCTCATCGACGTTCCTCCTTCGTCGGAACGACGATGAGGCACCAAGGCACACGATGCCCATGATTCGCTCGCTCACGCTCACTCATCGCGGACCCTCCGTACGCAGGAGGTCGGCGACCAGCTCGCGGACCAGGGCGGTGCGCCGGGGCAGCTCGTCGACGCGGACGTGCTCGTGGTCGGCGTGCGCGCCGCCGCCGACGGCACCCAGCCCATCCAGGGTCGGGGTACCGACACCGGCGGTGAAGTTGCCGTCCGAGGCGCCGCCGACCGCGGCGCAGGACAGCGGGCCGACGCCGATGCGGTCGGCGAGTGCCGCGGCCCGCGCGTACAGCTCGGCGGAGGCGTCGGCGGCGAGCGGCGGCCGGTTCGGCCCGCCGGTCACCACGATCCGCGCCCCGGCCAGCCGCGGGGTCAACGCCCGCATCGCCTTGTCGACCCGGTCCTGCTCGGCGGCGCTGCGCACCCGCACGTCGACCGCGAACCGGCCGTGCGCGGCGACGGTGTTGGTGGTGGTACCGGCCTCGATCCGGGTCGGTGTCACCGTCGTACCGGCCGCCGCGTCGCCCAGTTCGGCGACCGCGAGCACCTGGTACGCCGCCTCGATCGTCGCGTTCACCCCGCGTTCGGGTTCCAGCCCGGCGTGCGCGGCGCGCCCCTCGACGGCCACCTCGTACAGCGAGACGCCCTTGCGCTCGGTCTTCAGCGCGCCGCCGTCGGCGGAGGCCTCCAGCACCAGGGCGGCCGCGCAGCCGCGCGCCTCGTCCTCGATCAGCGACCGGGACGACGGCGAGCCCAGCTCCTCGTCCCCGGTCACCAGCAGCGTCACGCCGTCCCGGTCGGGCAGCGCGGCGAGCGCGTGGAACGCCATCACCACCCCCGCTTTCATGTCGAAGCAGCCCGGACCGCGCAGCACGCCGTCGCGCACCTCGAACGGGTGCGTGGCCAGCGATCCGTGCGGCCACACCGTGTCGTGGTGGCCGAGCACGAGTACCCGCCGGGAATCGCCGAACCGCCAGCGCAGGTGGGTACGGCCGGCCAGCACCAGCCGTTCGGGCTCGGCGCCCAGCAGCCGGGTACCCAGCGCCGCCACCAGTTCGGCGCTGCGGGCGACGGCATCGAGGTCGTCGGACGGGGATTCGCAGCGCACCAGCTGCTCGATGTCGGCGATCATCCGGACACCTTCGGGGTGGCGCGGGCACCGAAGTGCAGGTACGGCTCGCCGGTGGGCAGCTGGTAGAACACCGCCGACATCCACGTCTGGGTGCCGGGTGCGCGCAGCGCGAACAGGTCCTCGGTGACCGGCACCAGCGGGTACTCCTCGGTCTGGTCGGCGGCGAGTTCGGCCAGCGGGCCGGTGACGGTGTGCCGCAGGCGCAGCTCGCCGTCGGCCCGGCTCACCTCGAGCCGGGCACCGGCCCGTTCGTACACGCCGACGTGCCGGCCCGGGTCGTACGACGGGGGCCGCGCCGGCGGCCCGAACGGTGCGGGCAACGCCACCCCGGCCAGTTCGGCGAAGATCTCCCGGTACAGCTCCTCGTACAGGTCGCGGGTGTGGCCGCCGTTGGTGAGCAGGGTGACGGCGAGCCCCTGCTCGGGCAGCAGCCGCAGGAACGCCGACTGCCCGATGGTGTTGCCGTCGTGGCCGATCAGCCGGTGCCCGTTCCACCCGAACCGGATCCAGCCCAACCCCCACGAGTCACCCAGCGGGTACGGGTCGGGCACGTCGGTCTGGTGTTCGGTCATCGCCGCAGCCCACCGCTCGCCCAGCACCCGCGTACCGTCGGCGGCCACGCCCCCGTCGAGGTGCATCGCGGCGAACGCGAGCACGTCGGCGGCGGAGGCGGTGATCAGCCCGGCCGGGCCGAGCGCCCGCGGCAGTCCCCACACCGGCGCCGGCTGCGGATCGGCGTCGCCCTCGGCGACGTGCCCGACCGCCGCCCGGAACAGCAGGGCCTCCTCCGGCAGGGTGGTGGTGTGGGTCAGGCCCAGCGGGGTGAACAGTCGTTCCCGCAGCGCCTGGTCCCAGGTGAGTCCGGTGAGCTTCTCGATCACCCGGCCGGCGAGCACGAAGCCGGCGTTGCAGTAGGAGAACGTCACACCGAGCGGGTGGTTCTGCCCGACGGTGTCGAGCTGCTCGACGTAGCGGGCCACGCAGTCGTCGCCGCGCCCGGTGTCGGTGAACACGTCGCCGTCGATGCCGCTGGTGTGGGTGAGCAGGTGGCGCATCGTCGCCTGCTTCGCCACCTCGGGGTCGCCCAGCCGCAGCTCCGGCAGTACCTCGGCGATCGGGGCGTCGAGGTCGAGCTTGCCCTCGTCGACCAGCTGCATGACCACCGTGGCGGTCCACACCTTGCTGACCGAACCGATCTGGAACAGGGTGTCGTCGCGTACCTCGACGCCGGTGCTGAGGCTGGTGACGCCGTGGTGCGCGAGTACCGGATCCTCGCCGAGGCGCAGGATCCCCAGCGTGGCCCCCGGTACCTGGTGCGCGGTGGCCAGCTCGGTGAGCCGGCGCTGCCAGTGCGCGGCGTCCAGTGCCGGGCGGCCGCGCCGCGCCGGCGGAGCCGCGTACCGCTCGACCCAGTCGACGATGCGGCTGTTCCAGTCGGCCCGGTGCGACGGCGCGCCGTCCAGGATGAACAGGTGCGACTCGTCCGGGTAGCGCACCAGCCGGGTCGGTACGCCACGGGCGCGCAGCGCGCCGAACCACTGCTCGGCCTGCCCGACCGGGCACCGGTCGTCGTTCTCGCCCTGTACCAGCAGGGTCGGCGTCCGCACGTCGTGCACCCGGGCCAGCGGGGACAGTCGGGCGTAGCGGTCCGCGTCCTGCCACGGATCGCCGGACAGCTCCGCCGCGGCGAGATAGTGGCCCATGTCGGAGGTGCCGGTCATGCTGGTGAGGTCGGCGACCACACCACCGGCGACCGCCGCGGCGAACCGCTCGTCCCGGCTGGTCAGGTAGCAGGTCATGTAGCCGCCGTAGCTGTAGCCGGTGACCGCCAACCGGTCCGGGTCGGCCAGGCCCTCGGCGACCAGCTCGTCGATCGGGGTCAGGAAGTCCGGCGCGTCCGCCTCGCCCCAGGCGCCGAGCGCACCGGTCAGGAACGCCTCGCCGTACCCGTCGCTGCCGCGCGGGTTGAGCAGCAGCACCGCCCAGCCGCGATCGGCGAGCACCTGGTGGTACAGGTGGGCCGGGTCGGCGGCGCCGTTCCACGCGTTGTGCGGGCCACCGTGGATGTCCAGCAGCAGCGGCAGCGGGCCGGAGCGGTCCGGGTCGCGTACCAGCCAGCCGTGCAGCACAGTGCCGTCCGGTGCGGCGAACTCGCGCTCCTCGCGCGGGTAGCCGACCGCGTCGGCGGGGCAGTGCCCGGTGTGTACGGCGATCTCGCCGGTGGCGCGGTCGACGGTGCCGACCTCGCCGTACGAGCTCGGGCCGGCGAGCACCACCGCCACCGTGTCGCCGACCGCGGACATCCCGGCGACGCTGCGGTCGCCACCGACCAGCAGCCGCGGCGCTCCGCCGGCCAGCGGCACCTCGTAGAGGTGAGTGGATCCGTTGTCGCGCACGCAGAACAGCACGCCGGTGCCGTCGGCGGTCGGCTGCGGCAGCGCCCCCGGATAGCCCGGCCCGCCGGGCATCACGTTGCGATCCAGCGGCCCGGCCAGGTTCTGCGGCTCGCCGCCGTCCAGCGGGATGCGCAGCAGGCCGGCGTTGCCGACCCGGGTGTCGGTACGCCCGACCGCGAGCAGCGCGTCACCGGCCGGGGTGAAGGCGGCCGTACCCAGCTGCCAGTCGGCGCCGCCGACCAGCACCGGCTTGGCGTTGCGCGCCACCGCATCCACCACGTACGCGCCGATGCGCAGGGTCAGGTCCGCGTCGGCGTCCCGGGCGGCCGGAAACGCCAGCCGGGTACCGTCCGGCGACCAGGCCGGATCGCCGGCGTGCCAGTCGCCGCTGGTGATCCGGCGCACCTCGCGGGTCGCCACATCGACCACGTGCACGTGGGTACGCAGGGTGCGCAGCAGCCCCGCCCCGTCGGCCTTGCCGTCCAACCGATCGGTGACGATCGGCGCGCGCCGCCGCGCCGCCGCCGCGTCGGCGTCCTCGCCGGGTACCGCGTGCAGGTCGATCGGTGCGCCGAACGCGATGCGGGTACCGTCCGGGCTCCACACCGGGGTGCCGGCGCCCAGCGGCAGCGAGGTCAGCTGCTCGGCCTCCCCGCCGGCCACCGGCAGCAGCCACACCTGCGCCGGGCCGTCGGCGGCGCGCAGGAACGCCAGCCGGGTGCCGTCGGGGGAGAACACCGGCGCGGCGTCGGCCTCGCCGAACGTCAGCTGCCGGGCCGGTTGCCCCGGCCGTACCAGCCACACCGTGCGCCGGTCCCGGTCTGCGTCGCGCCGCACGGTACGCAGCACGTACGCGATGCTGCCGTCCGGCGCCACGGCCGGCTGCTCGGGTAGCGCGATCGCGTACAGGTCGTCGATGCTCGGACGTCCGGCCATCTGGTCCTCCTCGTCAGCTGGCGTCGGCGGCTGCGACCCGGGCGCCGCCCACCCACTTCCGTGCTACTCCAGCGTGTCGCCTCGCGCGCCCGGAAACCCTGTCCGGACAACCGAATTCGGTACCGGAGAGTCGGTGTGTTCGACAGCCGCGGCGAAGTGACAGGCGGCGCGGTGCTCGCGCGAGGGGGCGACGGTCGCCGGGTCGACCGTCGTGCAGATCGACCGTCCCGGGTCGACCAGCGGGCCGACCGGGCAGCGCGGATGGAACCGGCAGCCGGCCGGCGGGCGGTGCGGATCGCCGGGCTCGGCGTCGGCGACCGGCGAGTCCGGCGCCGCCAGCAGCGAACGGTGCGCCGAGGGCGCCGCGTCGACCAGCTCCCGGGTGTACGGGTGCTGCGGGTCGGCGAGCAGCCGCTCCGCCGGGCCCATCTCGACGATGCGGCCCAGGTACAGCACCGCGACATAGTCGCTGACGTAGCGCACCACGGCCAGGTTGTGCGAGATGAAAAGCATCGTCAGCCCCAGCTCGCGTTGCAGCTCGCGCACCAGGTTGAGCACCGATCCCTGGACCGACACGTCCAGCGCGGAGGTGATCTCGTCGGCGATGACCACCTCGGGCCGCGCCGCGAGCGCCCGGGCCAGCGCGATGCGCTGCCGCTGCCCGCCCGACAGCTCGCCCGGCAGTACCCCGGAGCGGCCGGCGTCCAGCCCGACCAGCTCCAGCAGCCGCGCCACCTCGCCGCGGCGCGCCGGCCGCCGCCGGAACACCTCGCGCGGCAGCGCCTCGGCTATCGATTCGCCGACCGTCATCCGCGGATCCAGCGACGAGTACGGGTCCTGGAACACCAGCTGGATCGGCCGGCGGCCGCGCGGCAGCCGGCGTACGTCGGTGCCGTCGAGCAGTACCCGCCCGCCGGTCACCGGCGCCAGCCCGACCGCGGCGCGGGCCAGCGTCGACTTGCCCGACCCGGACTCGCCGACCAGCCCGACCACGCTGCCGGACGGGACCCGCAGGTCGACGCCGTCGACGGCGGTGAGCCCGGACCGGTGCGTGCCGTACCGCACCTGCACGTCCTCGAAGGCCAGCTCGGTCATGCGGTTCCCTCCACCGGGATGCGATCGTCGGCGGTGTCGTCGGCGCCCGGGTCGGTGACTGGATGCCAGCAGGCGACCCGGTGGTCGTCGGTGACCGGCGCCAGCTGCGGGTCCGCCGAGCGGCACCGGTCGGTGGCGTACCGGCAGCGCTGCGCGAACGCGCACCCGGCCGGCAGCGCGGTCGGCTCCGGCGGCCGGCCGGCGATGACCCCCAGCGGCCGGTCCCGGTCGGCCGCGAGATCCGGTACCACCGCGAGCAGCGCCCGGGTGTAGGGATGCTGCGCCCGCTCGGCCAGCTCGGCGGCCGGCAGGTCCTCCACGATGCGTCCCGCGTACATCACCAGCACCCGCTCGCAGGTCTGGGTCACCACGGCGATGTCGTGACTGATCAGCAGGACCGCCGCGGCGGTGTCCCGGCGTACCCGGTCGAGCAGCCGCAGCACCTGGCGCTGCACCGTGACGTCCAGCGCGGTGGTCGGCTCGTCGGCGATGATCAGCCGGGGCGTACCCATCAGACCCATGCCGATCATCGCCCGCTGCCGCATCCCGCCGGAGAACTCGTGCGGGTACTGGTGGGCCCGCTTGGCCGGGGCCGGCACCCGCACCTGCGCGAGCCGCTCGATCGCCCGTACCAGCGCGCCGCGGCGGCCGAGGCCCTGGTGCTCCTGCGCCACCTCGGCCAGCTGCCGGCCGATCCGCCGGGTCGGGTTGAACGAGGTGGTCGGGTCCTGGAACACCATCGCCAGCGAGGTACCCAGCAGGGTGCGGACCTCCCGCTCCGGCACCGACAGCAGCGGCCGGCCGGCGAAGTCCAGCCGGCCCGCGGTCACCTCACCCGGGCGTTCGATCAGCCGTGCCGCCGCCAACGCGGTGAGGCTCTTGCCCGAGCCGGACTCGCCGACCACGCCGACCGCCTCGCCCGCGCCGAGCGTGAACGTCACGCCGCGCACCGGTTCGGCCCAGCCGGTCGGGGTCGGGAACCGTACCGACAGGTCCTCGACCCGCAGCACCGCATCGGGGTCGTCGGGCCCGGTGGGCGCCGCAGCGGGGCGTCCCGGCGCGCGCGACAGCAGCCGGCGCAGCGGCGTGCGGTGCCCCAGCGCCGCGGCGATCGTCTCGCCGCACAGGTTGAACGCCAACCCCGCCACCACCACCGCGACACCCGGGCCGAGCGCCGCCGCCGGGTTGGTGTAGATCCGGTTCAGCCCGTCGCCCAGCAGCCGACCCCAGTCGTACGACGGGGCCTGCACACCGATGCCCAGAAACGAAAGGCCGGCGAACGACAGCAGCGCCGCGCCGGCGCCGATCGTCGCGTTGACCACGAGCGGCTCGGCGATGTTCGGCAGCACGTGCCGCACCAGCACCCGCAGCCGGCCGGCACCGGCGATCCGGGCCGCCGCCACGTAGTCGCGTCCGGCGACCGACGCCGAGAGGGTCTGCGCCACCCGGGCGAACCCCGGCGCCGTGGCGAACCCGATCGCGAGCACCGCACCGGTGGTACCCACGCCGAACACGACCGCGAAGAACAGCGCGAGCAGCAGCCCGGGGAACGCCACCGCGATGTTGACGACCGCCACCACCACCCGGCCGGCTCGGCGGGGCAGCACGGCCGGCGCGGTACCCAGCACGGTGCCGACGGTGACGCCGATCAGCATCGCCAGCAGCGCCAGCCCGATCGACAGCCGCGTGGCGACCAGGGTGCGGGCGAACAGGTCGCGGCCCAGCGCGTCGGTGCCGAGCAGGTGCGCGCCGGAGGGGCCCTGCTGGATCGCGTCGGTGTCGACCGCGGTCGCCTGGGCGCCCCAGACGATCGGTGCCACCACGGCGAGCGCCAGTACGAACAGCAGCAGGATCGCCGCGCACGCCCCGAGCGGCGTGCGCAGGACCGCGCGAAGCCGGCGCATCACGCCTCCCGGATCGTCGAACGCGGATCGAGCACCCCGAGCAGGACGTCCACGACCAGGTTGACCAGCAGCACGCCGACCCCGTAGACCAGCACGATGCCCTGCACCATCGGATAGTCCTTGGCCAGGATCGACGACACGATCTTCGCCCCCAGCCCCGGCCAGGCGAACACGTTCTCGACCAGGATGGTGCCGGCCACCATCGAGGTCAGCATCAGCCCGGCCAGCGTCAGCGTCGCGGTCACCGCGTTCGGCAGCGCGTGCCGCAGGTAGATCCGGCGGGGCCGCAGCCGCTTCGCCCGCGCGGTACGCACGAAGTCCTGGCCGAGCACCGCGAGCATCTCCACCCGCACGATGCGCGCCAGCACCGCGGCCGGGCCGACCGCGAGCGCCACCACCGGCAGCACGAACGACAGCGGACCCTGCTGGCCGGCGACCGGGAACCAGTGCAGGTTGACCGCGAACACGTACACCAGCGCCACCGCGAGCAGGAACTCCGGGATCGCGGCCAGCACCACGGCGCCGATCGCGAACCCGAGCTCGCCGCCCCGCCGCCGACCGGCCCGGGTGGCGACCGCCATCGTCACCCCCAGCGGCACCGCGACCAGCAGCACCAGCAGGAAGGCGAGGATCGCCAGCTGCGCGGTGGCCGGCAGTCGCTGGCCGATCACGTCGGCCACCGACTCGTTGCTGGACACCGACACGCCCAGGTTGCCGTGCACGAGGCCCTGCAGGTAGTGCCAGTACTGCACCACCAGCGGGTCGTCCAGGCCGAGCAGCTCCCGCCGTGCCCGGACCACCGAGGCCGGCGCGTTCATCCCCAACGCCGCCCGTACCGGGTCGCCCGGCACCAGGTGGATCATCAGGAACGACGCGGTCACCAGTACCCACAGCGAGATCGCGAACCGGCCGAGGCGGCGCAGCGCGAACAGCAGCCAGGGGCTGCGCCACACCCGTACCGCGGTGGCCGGCAGCGCCGGTCGCAGCTCGGTGGTCATCCTCTGGACCTCACTGGTACATGCGGATCGACGCCGGGTCGATGCCGTCGTTGGAGATGAACTTCGCGTTCTTGCCGAACGTCGGCACCATGGAGTCCACATAGGACACGACGTCGACGTTGCGGTAGAGCGCCTTCTCGGCGGCCGCCCACTCGCCGCAGCCCTTGTTGCCGGCCATGGTCATGGCCTGCTGCACGTGCTTGGCGTAGTCGGCGTTGTCGATGTGGGAGAAGTTCGTGCCCTTGGGCGGCACCGCGCCGGAGACGAACGGGACGATGGTGCTCGGCAGCCCGGTGGTGATCGGCGACATCGACACGTCCCAGTTGCCGGAGCTGAACAGCACCTCGTTCAGCCCGGTACTGTCGATCGCCTTGAGCTTGACGTCGACACCGAGCTTGTGCCAGGTCTGCTGCACCAGCTCCGCCGCGGCCGCCGCGGTCGAGCCGATCCCGGTCTGGTACAGCACCGTCAGCGACAGCTTCTTGCCGCCCTTGACCCGGGTGCCGCCCGGGCCGACCGTCCAACCGGCCGCCGTGAGCCCCGCCTTCGCCGCCGCCGCGTCGAAGCCCGGCACGGTGCCCTGCACCGTGTTCACCCGGCACGGGTTCGGCGCCACCGTCACCAGCCCGGTCGCGGGCGTGCCCCGGCTGTCGGTGAGTACCTTGCCGACCCGGGCCAGGTCGAGCGCCTGCACCAGCGCCTTGCGGACCGCCTCGTCCTTGGTGGCCCGGCCGTCGGCCTGGTTGAAGAACAGCTGGCCGAACGGGGACCGTACGTCGGCGTGGAACAGCTTCTGCGCCGACAACCGCTGCTGGTCCGGGCCGTTGACCGACACCGCGTTCAGCTCGCCGGACAGCATCAGGTTCGCCGCGGTCGTCTCGTTGCTGATGACCTTGACGACGACCTTGTCCGGCAACCCCTTCTGCTTCGGGTTCCAGTCGCCCGGACCCCAGGTGAAGTCCTTGCGCCGGGTCAGCGTGTAGTGGTCGTTGGGCACGATCTCGGAGACCTTGAACATGCCGGTCCCCGCACCGCCCTTGGCGAGCAGCTTCGGATCGTGCAACCCCTTGCCGCACACGATCGACACGGTGCCGATGTTCAACAGCAGGAACGGATCCGCGCTGCCGCTCTTGACCGTCACCGTGCGGCTCGCCTCGTCCGCCGTGGCCGTGGTCCCGGGCGTGACCCACAGCCCGGTCAGCGGCGACTTGTTCTTCGCATCGCCCAGGTAGCTGATGTTGTCGGCCACGTCCTTGGCGGTCAGCGGCGACCCGTCGTCGCAGGTCAGGCCGCGGCGCAGGGTGAACGTCGCGGTATGCGTGTCGGCGGTCCACTTCGCCGCCAACCCCGACTTCACCGACCCGTCGTTCTGCACCTCGACCAGCCGGCTGTACAGGAAGCGGTCCACCCCGCGGGTCACCGACAGCACGGTCTGAATCGGGTCCAGGTTGCCCGGGTCGGTGGCGACCGACATCGTGAACGTCTTGCCGTCGACGAGCGTGCCGCCCGATCCGGCGGCACCGCCGGTCGAGCATCCGGCGAGCGCGAGCGCGCCCACCCCGAGCAGACACACGACGGTACGTGCGGGCCTCATCGGCTACCTCCAGCCAGGTCCGGAACGGGTACGGGTTGTTCCTGCCGCAGGTGCTCGACCGCGAGCCGCCCGGCGGTACCGATCGCGGCGTCGATCGCCGGTTGCCGCTGCGCCAGGCTGCTCGCCCGGGTGAACACGGCGACCGCGTACGCGCGCCCGTCGGGGTAGCTGACCACGCCGGCCTCGTTGCGGATCGCCGGCAGCGTGCCGGTCTTGGCCGCGATGCCGACGCCGTCGGGGAAGCCGCTGCTGAGCCGGTGCGGCCAGATCTGCTCGGCCATGATCGCCCGAACCTGCGCGCAGGCTTCCGGCGACGCGGCCCGGTCGGTCCAGATCGCGTCCAGCAGCGCGGTGATCTCGGCCGGCGTCGACGCCGTGGTACGGGTCGGGTCCAGCACCGTGAGCCCCCGCAGCTGCTCGGCGCTCGCCGCCGCCAGCGCCACGTCCGGATCACCGTTCGGGTCGGTGCCGAGGTCGTCGGCCACCGAGGCGAACAGGTCGGTACAGCAGCCGCACAGCCGCGTGTGCGTCAGGCCGAGGTCGGCCAGCACGGCATCGACCGCCGCCTGCCCGACCCGGTGGAACACCACGTCGGTGGCGGCGTTGTCGCTCATCGTCAGCATGTTGCGGGCCAGATCGCGCCAGCTCATCTGCACGTCGTCGCCGCACCCGGCGGTACCGATGCCACCGATCCGGTAGCCCACCGTCACCGTCGCCCGCTCACGCGGATCGAGGCGGCCGGCGGCGACCTCCCGCGCGTACGCCACCGCCACGACGATCTTGAACACCGAGGCGAGCACCACCGGTTCGTCGGCAGCCACCGCGACGCTCGGCCCGTCCGGCACCCCGATCTCGCGGGCGTGCACGAACCCGGTCGCGCCGGCAGCGGTGAACACCGAGCGGATCTCGTCCGCGATCACGACGACACCCGCGGGTCGGCCCGGCCGGTGTGCAGGTACCGGGCCGGACCAGCACCGGCACCGACGAACGCGTGCGGTGTGTGCAGGCCGTGCTCGGGTTCGCGCGGCAGCATCGTGTCCCCGCGCCAGCTCACCAGCTCCAGCTTGGTCACCGGCTCGCCCAGCTCGACGAAGATGCCCTTCGGGGTGCGCTCCAGCCAGATCCGGCCCTCGTCGTCCTGGCTGACCACCTGGTCGGCCACCGACGAGGAGTAGGTGCCGAGATACCGGCTCGCGTCCACGGCCGGAGGCTCGTCCGCCGGCACCGGCATCGCCGGCAGCTCGACCCCGGCCAGCTCCCGCAGCACGGTGCCCACGAGCTCGGTGTACAGCGGCATCGGGTTGCCGCCGTTGGTCAGCAGCGAGACCGCGACGTTCCGGTCCGGCACGATACGCAGGAACGCGTTCTGCCCGATGGTGCCGCCGTCGTGCCCGATCACCGGGCCGCCGGGGAAGTCGAACAGTTCGAAGCCCAGTCCCCACGCGTCGCCCATCAGGCCGAGCTCCGGTAGCTCCACCTGCCGCGCGCGCATCGCCCGCGCGCTCGCCGCGCTCAACACGCTCGTACCGTCCGGGCCGGCGCCGTCGGACAGGTGCATCCGGGCGAACCCGAGCAGGTCGCGCGCCCGCATCGTCAGCATGGAGCCGGCCGGCGCGTTCGACGGCGCCAGCGCCCACACCGGCGCCGGTACCGGATCGGCGTCGGGGGCGGGCGGGATGTGCCCCACCGCGGCCCGGTACATGATCGCCTCGTGCGGGCCGTGCGCGGTGTGCGTCAACCCCAGCGGCGTGATCAGCTGCTCGCGCAGGCACTGCTCGTACGGCTTGCCGCGCAGCACCTCCACCACCCGGCCCAGCACGCAGAACCCGGCGTTGTTGTACGAGAACATCTCGCCCGGCGCGAACAGCTGCGGCACGTCGGCCAGCGTCGCCACGTACTTCTCGACGCAGTCGTCGCCGCGGCCGGTGTCGGTGAAGATGTCACCCTCGAACCCGGCGACGTGGCACAGCAGCTGGCGTACGGTGATCGCCGCGGCCGCGTCCTCGTCGGCGATCCGGAACTCCGGCAGGTAGCTGCGTACGGTCGCGTCCAGCTCCAGCCGGCCCTCGTCCACCAGCTGCATGATCAACGTCGAGGTCCACAGCTTCGTGATCGACCCGACCTGGAACACCGAGTCGGTCGTCGCCTCGACCCCGGTGGCCTTGCTCAGTACGCCCGACGCGGTGTCGACGATCTCGTCGCCCGCCATGATCGCCACGGCCGCCGCGGGAACCCCGTTGTCGGCGAGCAGCTTCGGCAGCCGCTCCTCGACCCACCCGCCGACCTCTGACAGCTGGGACATGTCCGCTCCTTCGTCGCAGGATTCACCGACCCTAGGCGCGCCCAGCACGGCGGAGTTCGTGCCGCAAGACAGGAGTCGCGGATCCGTTTGGTGCCCGACGACGAGGCGCGAGCTCCACCGGTACGGCGGGGTCGGCCCCGGCCCCGACCGGGCCGGCAGGCCCGGCTCGCGGCGACCGACGCCGCCCGCCCGCGGCCCCTCGCGGCCCGCGGACGGCTCCTCCCGGGCGGCTCTGCGGGATGGCTGTGTGGTGCGGTTCAGCGGGGCTCGGCGCGCAGCGGCCGGCCCGGGTACGCGTCGGTCCGCAACGCGCCGTCGCGCACCACCGGCACCCCGCCGACCAGCAGGTGCACCACGCCCACCGATGCCCGCACCGAGTCCAGGTACGTGGCGGTGTCGGTGATCCGAGTCGGATCGAGCACCACCACGTCCGCGTCCGCGCCGACGCCCAGGTGCCCCTTGGCCCGCGCCGAGGGCGCCGTGTCGTCCAGCACCCGCGCCGGCAGGTACGCGCAGCGCCGGAACGCCTCCGCCCAGCTCCAGGTGCCCGACTCGCGCACCATGGTGCGCAGCGACCGGGCGAACGTCCCCGCGGTGCGCGGGTGCGTCGAGCCACCCGGCGGCAGCGGCCACTGTCGGGAGTCCAGCACCCCGTCGCCCCACAGCACCGGCATCGCGTCGCTCGCCACGATCGCATCCGGGTAGGCCAGGGATCGCCGCAGCAACGCCCGGTCCGTCGCGTCGCGCTCGTCCAGGAACTCCACGATGCACTCGGCGCCCGGATCGCGCTCGCGCACCTCCCGCAGCCGCGCCTCGTCCGCGATCCGCTCGCCGGTCTCGACCAGTACCAGGTTCGAGGCGGTGATGCCCCAGGCGCCCAGCCGTTCGGGCGCCAGGAAGTACGCACCCACGCCGGTGCTGCCCGCCCCGTACGGGTAGGCCTCGACGGTGACGCGCGATCCCGCGGCCCGGGCGCGGTCCAGCGTGGTGAGCACCCGGTCGATGTGCCGGCGCGAGGTGCTGTTGACGTGGCAGTGGTGCATCGCCGCACCGGTCTCCGCCGCCGCGATCGCGATCTCCTCCGACCCGTCGACCGGCGTGGACGGGTCGGCCTCGACCAGCTCCCGTACGTGCGTGTACGTCGGCACCCCGGCCGCCGCGGCCAGCCGCGCCACCGCGCGGAACTCGGCCGGGTCGGTGCGCGGCGCGTACCCGAGCAGCACGCCGATGCCGAGCGCGCCGTCGGCCAGCTCCCGCTCCAGCAGTCCCAGCCAGGTGCGCCGCTCCTCGGTCGACGAGGTGCGCTGCCAGCCCGGATCACCCAGCAGCGCCAGCTGCGTCTCCAGCCGGGCATCCGGCTCGACGCCCAGGTGCGCCTGCGCGCGGGCCGCGCCCCAGGACGCGGAGAACCCGTAGTTGAGCGGGCGGCCCGCCGCCGCGGCGTCCGCGTACGCCCGCGCCACCGGCAGCAGCCCGGCCTCCAGGTCCAGCGCGGTGGTCACGCCGTCCATCGCCTGCAGCCGCTGGCCGGCGATCGAGTGCACGTGGCTGTGCAGGTCGACGAAGCCCGGCCCGACGATCAGCCCGGTCACGTCGAGCACCGTCGCACCCTCCGGCGCGGCCAGCCCGGTCCCCACCGCGGCGACCGTGCCGTCGCGGACCAGCACGTCGGCGACCCGGTCGAGGCCGGTACCGGGATCGATCACCCGCCCGTTGCGCAACAGCGTCTGCATCGCGCCAGTCTGCCCCGATCCGGCCCCGCCACACCTCGGTGCCGCCGACGAATTCCGCCCCGCCGCTCCGTCCCGCCGGACGAACGGTTCACGTCCTCGACGTTGCGGTACGACAGCGTCGATCGCACGGTGGTGCGCACCCGGCCGGCGGAGGTGTGCACGCAGCCGACCGTCACGTCGTCGCGGGACGCCCGTACGTCGATCCGGGTTCAGTTGTCCGGCAACGTTTTCTCGGTGGTCGTGGGATGCGCGCTCGCCGCCACCCCGGTGCGTGGTCAGCGCGCCCGAGGTGCGGGCGGCGTGATGGTCGGTGTAGAGCAGGACGGTCGCCACCACGTCCCGGTCCCGCATCGGTCAGACCTGAGCCGACTCCGTGACCCCCGCATCCCCGGGCGCACTGGCCGCGGGGAACCCCTTGCGGGGCAACGGCTCCCGCCGCAGGTCGGCGACGGTGGCACCGATCGACTTGCGTGAGGTTGCCGGTGGGGTGCATCATCTGGGCATGATCTTCACCAGGAAGGGCGGCGACGCCCAGGCGCGATGAGCGCCCCCGCGCGGTTGGACGCCGCGCTTCGTTTCCCCGCCTCCCGCACCATCGCTGCCGGCCTTCGGCCGGAAACCGGCGACAGCCCGCGAGCGGGCGCCGGGAACAGCCTTCGGCTGTGGCGGGAGGCAGTCGACATCCGCCAGGAATGGCTCGGCCACGCGCTGTGCACCGATCCCGCCGACCGGCTCACCGCCGAACGGGCGCTGGCCCGGATCTACGCCAGGATCGGCCGGCCCGTACCGCGGTTTCGTTGGGTCGACTCGCCGCACGCGGCGCTGCCGTACCTCGACGGGCTGCCCACGATCGACGACCTCTACCAGGTGATTCGCCGGCCCGGTTCGGTCTCGCCACCGCTGGCCAGCGATCTGGCCATGGCCGCGTCCGGGTTACGCGGCGCGCTCAGTGCAAGCGTCGACCGGGGCGACCCCGAACTGGCACCGGCACGTCCGCCCAAGTCCAAGAACCCCTGGCCGATGTTGCCGCCACGCGATGCGCTGGCCGCCGGCACACCGCTGAACGTGGTGCTGCACCGCAGCGTGCACGGAGCGCTGCAGCGCAGCATCGCCACCGGGTTCCGGCAGCCGATCCACGCCGCGCTGGCCCCCGGCCGGCGGCTGCCGGTCTGCTGGTACGGGCAGCACGACGTGCCGTGGATCGGCTACTACGACATGCTGCGCCGGGTCGGCCTCGCCCGCTACCAGCCGGGCCCGCTCGACCAGTTCGCCGACTGGGTCGACCTGGCCCGCTCCTGCGGCTGGTGGTGGCCCGGCGAGCGGGTCTGCGTGCTCACCGAACGCCCGGAAACCCTTCGTACCGAACCGATCCCGGGCGCCTGGCACGACGAGGTGCGGCTGCGCCCCGGCGGCGTCGCCTACCGCGACGGCTGGCACCCGCTGCTGCACTGACCCGCACCCGCCGGCCGGATCCCCGATCCGGCCGGCGCAGGGTCACCCACCTTCCCGGCCGGACACACCGACGCGGGCGGCTGCTGCCCCGACCCAGTCGGTACGCGTACGGTGCTGCCGGCCATGCGCGCTGGCCGTCGTCGGGCGACAACCGTTGTGTCCCAGCAGGCTTCAGGCGGATGGTATCCACGCCACCGGCGGTGCCCCGGGGGCGCCCTAGCCTGCGGTGCGGCTGAAGACGGTGAGTACCGAGCCGTCCGGATCGCGCAGCCAGGCCACCTGAACGCCCGCGGTGTCCGCCGAGACGCCGTCGTCGTCGAGCTCGAACGGCAGCTCCGCCGGGCCGAGGAACGCAATGCCACGCGATCGCAGCTCCCGTACCGTGGCCCGTACGTCGACGACCCGGAAGCTCGCCACCGGCCAGCTGGCCGTACCGGCGTCGGAGAACCCGGCGAGCAGGTAGATCACCGTGCCATCGTCGGCGTGCAGCAGCCAACCGCCGGGCGTCGGCTCGCCGGCCAGGCCCAGCCCACCCTCGTAGAACTCGCGCGCCCGGTCCAGGTCGCTCACGGCGATGACGGGTCCTGCGTGCATGGTTGCTCCTCTCGCGCCGTCGCGGTCGTCAGTGAACGTCGTAGATCAGGTGGGTCGCGGTCGTGGTGGCGACGACGCTGCGTTGCGCCAGGCTGCGCGCCGCGCCACCGGTGAACAGCGGGGTACCGGCGCCCAGTACGACCGGGGCCAGGTGCAGCGACAGCGTGTCGACCAGGCCGGCGGCGAGCGCCGAACCGACCGTGGCGCCGCCGCCCATCACGACCACGTCGAGGTCCGCGCCGCGTTCCGCCGATGCAGCCTCGGCGCGCTGCCGGGCGGTGGCGACGGCGTCGGCCAGGCCGGTGGTGACGAACGTCCAGTCGAGGTCGGTCAGCCGTACCGACGGGGGAGGGGTGCTGGTCACGACGACGAGCGCGGGCTTGCCGACCTCGCCGGCGCCGTACCCGACCTCGTCGTTCCAGCCGCCCGGCCCGTCGACCACGTCGAACAGCCGGCGGCCGAGGACGACCGCACCGGACAGGTTGGTCGCCTCGCGCAGGATCCGCCGGTCGTCCGGGTCGTCGGAGAACGCCCAGGCGTGCAGGGCGTCGCCGCCGGTACCCATCCCGTTGTCCGGGCCGGGATCGGGGCCGGTGACGAAGCCGTCAAGCGACATCGAGATGTCCGCAACGATTCGTGTCATACCGGTACCGACGATGCCGGCGCCCCGAACTCATCGGCCGGCCGCAGGGGTACCGGCATCCGAGGGGCTCGGGACGCGGTCGTGCCGGTGTCCGACGATGCGGGCACCGGCACGGCTGGTTGTCGGGTCGCGGGTCAGACCACCGGCAGTTGCCACCGCTGCCACTGACCACCGTTGCAAGGGGCGGCCTGCAACCCCTTGCCGCTGGTGTCGTCCAGGCAGCGGCCGGTGTTGACGTTGCGCAACTCGGCCCAGGCGCCGTACCAGGTGACCTTCCACTCCTGGAAGGTTTGCCCGTTGCAGGTGACCAGCCGCAGACCCAGGTTGCTGTCATCCAGGCAGGTGGCGGTCATGGCGTTCTTGAACGTGTCCACGCCCGTGTGCACGGTGGTGGTCACCCAGGACTGGGCGCTGCCGTAGGCGCAGGTACTCGGGTACGGCGCCGTCATGCTGCTGGCCACCCCGACGCACCGCCCGGTCCACTCGTTGCGGAGCTTTCGTACCGAGGACGCGTGCGCGGCCTGGCTGGTCACCACCATCATGGCGACGAACGCGACCGCCGCCAGCATCGTGAGCCGCAGCAACCTGCCACCCATCCTGGTCGGCGCCGTCAGACGAAGCTGCATAGCTACTCCTTCGTGGTCGTACGGGATCCGTGCGCTCATCCTGTGCGCCGGCCATGCGCGACTCCAGCTGCTTCAGCCAGGCCGGAAACAGGACAAGACGCCGCCCGTACGAACGAGGGTCAGCCGCCGAACAACAGCGCATCGAGCCCGCACCGTACGCCGGGACGCTCGGCCACCCGCCGCGCGGCTACTTGACGGGGTAGGTACCGCGTCCGGGCAGGACTCGCACGAGACCCATCTTTGCTAGTTCGGCGATCGCACGTCGCACGGTGACCCGGGCCGTCCCGTACTCCTCGGCCAGCTCAAGCTCGGACGGCATCCGGCCGGGGTAGTCCCCATGGCGGATCCGCTCAGCCAGGATGTCCCGGAGCTGTGCCCACAGGTACTCCCCAGCGTCCGGATCAAGCGTCATGCATCCATCGTGATCACTCAACCCGCCTCGAGTCGACGAACTACCTCTTAATACTACCTAGGGAAGCCTAGGACCTCATAGGCCCGGAACGTATACTCAGACGCACAGAGATGAGGCTACGGTGCCGCGTGGTGGCACGTCATCCGCTCGACAGCTGGACTGATCGAGGGGCACGCCTACGTCACGGCCGGGCCGCTGGCCGCCAATGCCAATGCCGAGGCCATCAGCGGCGACTCGCATGTCTTCTACGTCCGCCTCGCGGACACCATGGTCATGGACCCCTGCTGACGCGGGCTGGCGGTGGCGTCGGGGAAAGAAGGCGCTGGGGTGCCGTTCGGGCCTGTCGACGCAAGCAGGCACGGTCAGAGGTGGATGCCGATGCCGCCGCGGCGGGGGTCGCCGCCGGCGCCGGTGCGGCCCACGGCGGAGGCGCCGCCGAAGTAGTGGTCCAGGTCGGGCCAGCGGTGGATCTGGTAGCCGGCGTCGGCGAGGGCGGCGAGTTCGTCGTCGGGTACGCCGGGTTCGGCGTGCGCGGTGCCGGCGACGACGTGGAAGCGGGCGCGGGCGATCGCGGTCTCCGGGTCGAGCCCGTCGACGAGCACCCCGAGCAGGGTGTGCGCCAGCGCTGTCCGGATCCGGGACGCGCCGGCGGCGCCCACGGCGAGCAGCAGGTCCCCGTGCGGCCCGGGAGCGGGCGACGACTCGGCTGCTGACCCGGCCCCGGTACCGCTGCCGGGTACCGGGACCGGGGCGGTGACGTCGCCCAGCTCGGCGACCGATTCGCGGGCGGTGGGCTGGTCGGGGCCGAGCACCGTACTGACCTCGACCCGGGTGTCGTCGGGCAGCCCGGCGCCGGGCTGGCCGGCGCTGCCGGTACCGGTGGGTACCTCGGCGGCGGCGCCGGTGTGCGCCCGGCCGGCCTCGGTGGCGGTGACCACCAGCGGGCACATCATGCTGTTCATCCGGGCGCCCGGCGGCAGCGCGCCGATGATCAGTTCGCCCTCGCCGAGCATCGAGTTGAGGTGGACGCCGAGGCCGGGCAGCCAGACGGCGGAGCCGAGGCCGAGGGTGGTGGTGACGACGCAGGCGTTGCCGTCCGGGTCGACCACGGAGATGTTGGTGGTGTCGCCGAGCCGTTGCAGCGCATGGTCGCGCAGCGCGTCGGCGAGCAGCACCGCCCGGCGGGTACGGTCGGCGCCGAGCACCGCGCCGTCGAGGGCGGCGAGGGTGTCGATGGTGTGGTTGAGGTCGTCGCCCCGCCCGTACACGTGCGCGTCGGCGAACCCGGCGTGCCCGACCGGCAGCTCCAGCACCCGGTACTCGGCCAGGTCGGCGGGGCCGAGCGCGCCGCCGCCGGCGCGTACCGCGTCGATCATGGTGTGTCCGAGGGGGCCGGTGTAGAAGGCGTCGGGTCCCTCGTCTCGCAGGATGGCCATCGCCTTGTCCAGGCCGGGGTGGTGCAGCACCTCGCCGCCGTCGAGCAGCCGGCCGCGCGGCGCGTACGCCTGGGCGCCGTCGGCGGGCAGCATCGCCGGGGCGAGCGCGCGCAGCGTGTGTGCCTGCGCGGCGGGCAGTTCGGTGCCGTGCCGGGCCAGGTCGACGGCCGGTGCCACGACGCTGGACCACGGCAGCCGCCCCCACCGGGAGTGCAGCGCGCCGCAGCCGGCGGTCACGCCCGGGACGGCGACGCTGGAGGCGCCGATCTCGTACGGGATGGGCACACTGCCGAGCGTGATCGACACCGGTGTCATCGGCGTCGGGGTCACGTCACCGTCCAGCCCAGGTACCGCGACGAAGAAGTCCAGGCAGGTCACGGTGCGGTGTTCGGCGTCGTAGTAGGTGGCGAAGCCGCCGCCGGCGAGGCCGGTCAGCACGGTCTCGGCGGCGCAGCTGGCCAGCACCGCGGCAACCGCCGCGTCGGCGGCCGAGCCGCCCGCGGCCAGGATGGACAGGCCGGCCTGCGCGGTGGCCGGATGCCCGGCGGCGATCCCGGCTGGCGTCGCTGTCACCCCCTCGAGGTGCGGCGGCCGGCGAGGCGGTGCGATCGCCGCACCGCCCTCGGGGCGCGGTCGCGCCGGCAGGCGTGGCTGCCGATGATTCCCGATCGGGGCACGCCCGGTCTCCGGAGGAGACATTGCGTGCCCTGGCAAGCACGATACGTGCAGTGGATGGCGCGCGCGGCCTGGTGGCCATAACATCGGCGGCCGGACGCGAAGCATGAAGAATTCTCACGAACGAGCGAGCCAGCGAGCAGCGGGAGGTGACGGTGGTCGACGATCGGCTGCCCACCCGGGTACGGGTCGGCTACGCGCTCGGCTCCCTCGCCACCGGCGCGTTCGGCACCGTGCCCGGGCTGCTCCTGCTGCCGTACCTGACCGACAGCCTCGGCGTCGCCGCCGGCCTCGGCGGCATCCTCGTCCTGCTGCCCAAGGCGTGGGACATCGTCGCCAACCCGCTGGCCGGCCGGCTCTCCGACCGCACCGTGACCCGCCTCGGCGCGCGCCGGCCGTACCTGATCGGCGGCGGGCTCACCGTCGCCGTGCTGTTCGCGGCGCTGTTCGCCGGGCCGGCCAGCGGCGCCGCCGGCGCCGGCTACGTCACCGTGATCTTCCTGCTCACCGCCACCGCCTACGCCGCCTACCAGGTGCCGTACGTGGCGATGCCGGCCGAGCTGACCGAGAGCGCCACCGAACGCACCCGGCTGGCCGGCGCCCGCATCGTGGTCCTGGCGCTGGCGATCCTGGTCAGCGGCGCGCTCGCGCCGGCCCTGGTCGACGCGGTCGGCGGGCTCGCCGGGTACCGGGTGATGGGGGTCGGGGTCGGTGCGCTGATCGCGGTCGGCGCGCTGGCGGCGTTCGCGCTCACCGCCGGCGCACCGACCGGCCGGATCGCCACCGCCGCCGGTACGCTGCGCGCCCAGCTGAAGGTCGCCGCGGCGCACCCGCCGTTCGTGCGGCTGCTCGCCTGCTTCGTGATCCAGGCGGTCGCGATCGGCACGATGCTCGCCGGCGTCAGGTACTTCGCCGACCACGTGCTCGACCGGCCCGGCGCGAACTCCATCCTGTTCGCCTGCTTCGTCGGGCCGGCCCTGGTGGTCATGCCCCTGTGGACCCGGCTCGGCCGCCACCTCGGCAAACGCGCCGGGTACCTGCTCGCCAGCGTGCTGTTCGCCGCCGGCGGGTTGCTGCTCGCCGCGGCCGGCGCGCTCGGCGCCGGCTGGGCGTACGGGTGCACCGCGCTGGTGGGCATCGGCTACGCCGGGCAGCAGACGTTCGCGCTGTCGATGCTGCCGGACACCATCGCCGCCGCCTCCGCCCGTACCGGCCGGCGCCAGGCCGGCGTGTTCACCGGCCTGTGGACCGCCGGCGAGACGCTCGGCCTCGCGCTGGGGCCCGGTGTGTTCGGCCTGCTGCTGTCGGCGACCGGGTACGTGTCGTCCACCGGCGGCGGCGTGCCGCAACCGGCCAGTGCCCGTACCGGGATCCTGTTCGGCTTCACCGTGCTGCCCGCCGCGGTGATGCTGCTCGGCCTGCTGACGCTTCGCCGGTACCCACCGGGCGGCGGCGCCGAGCTCGACGGCCGCGCGCCGGGAGGCGGACGCGTTTCCCGCGGCACCGCGCCCGGCGGGGGACCGGATCGCGATCCGACCAGTACGAGTGATCAGGAGGAACACCGATGACGGCGTTACCGGACCGGGGCGTACCGGCCGAGCAGGTGCTCGCGGAGCTGGGCGCGTTGCGCGGCCGCGACCTGCCCACGCACGGCGGCCGGCTGTTCGCATACGTGTACGACGCGGCGGTGCCCGGCCTGGACCAGCTGACCGCCTCGGCGTACGCGCTCGCCGCCCACGTCAACGGGCTGGACCCGACCGCGTTCCCGAGCCTGCTCGCGATGGAGAACGACCTGGTCGCCGCCGCCGCGCAGGTCACCTCCGGCGCCGAGGCCGCGGCCGGGGTGGTCGGCAACGTAACCTCCGGGGGTACCGAGTCGCTGCTGCTCGCGGTCAAGGCCGCCCGGGACGCGCACCCCGACCTCGCCACGCCGCGACTGGTCGTACCCGCCAGCGCGCACGCCGCGTTCGCCAAGGCCGCGCAGTACCTGCGGGTGGCGCTGGACGTGGTGGAAATCGACCCGGCCACGCTGCTTCCCGATCCGGCCGCGATGGCCGCGGCGATCACCGCCGACACGGTGCTGGTCGCGTGCTCGGCGCCGGCCTACCCGTACGGGGTGATCGACCCGGTCGCCGAGATCGCCGCGGTCGCCGCCGACGCCGGGGTGCGCTGCCACGTCGACGCGTGCTTCGGTGGCTGGCTGCTGCCGTACCTGCGGCGGCTCGGCCGGCCGATCCCGCCGTTCGGCTTCGAGCTGCCCGGCGTCACCAGCGTCTCGGTCGACCTGCACAAGTACGCGTACGCGCCGAAGGGGGTGTCGGTGCTGCTGCACCGGGACGCGTCGCTGCGCCGCCCGCAGTACTTCGGGTTCGCCGGCTGGCCAGGCTACCCGTTGCTGAACGCCACGGTCGCCTCGACCCGCTCCGGTGGTCCGGTCGCCGGCGCCTGGGCGACGCTGCGCCACCTCGGCGACGACGGGTACCTGCGCCTGGCGGAGCGCACGTGGTCCGCGGTCACCGGCCTGGCCGCCGCGGTGTCCACTGTAGACGGTCTGCGGTTGCTGGCCGAGCCGCAGACCTCGGTGGTCGTGTTTACCTGCACCGACCCCGACCCGTACGTGCTGGCCGACCAGCTCGCCGCGCGCGGCTGGCACACCCAGCCGCAGCTGCCGTACCCGCCGCTGCCGGCGAGCATCCACCTGTCGGTCACCGCCGCCGTCGCCGACCAGGTCGCCGAGTTCGGCCCGGCGCTGCACGACGCCGTCGCCGCGGCCCGTGCCGCGCCGATCCAGGTACCGCCGGAGCTCGCCGCCGCGGTCGCCGACCTCGACCCGGCGACGCTGGGCCCGGAGACGATGGCCGGGCTCGCCGCCGCGGCCGGCTTCGGCCCGGACGGGCTGCCCGAGTCGATGGCGATCGTCAACACGCTGCTCGCCACGCTGCCGCCGGAGCGCCGCGCCGCCCTGCTCGTCGAGTTCCTCAGCCTGCTGCAGACCCCGGCGCACCGGCCGGCGTGATCCGCCTGGCGCGCCCTACGAAGACGTCACCGCCCAGCCGTGTGAACTGACGCGGCCCGGGTCGCGCCCGGTTTCGGGGTCCGCAGCCAGCAGCCGGGTGGAACCTCCGGGGCGTTTGCCGGCGAGCGGTCCGCGGCGTTTGGCGGCGAGCGGATCGCGTCGCCTGGCGGCGACCGGCCACGAGACCGGTCGCCTCCCGGTCCCGGGACCGGTCGCCTCCCGGTTCCGGCCCGCCCGCGTGCCTCGCGGTCCCTGCCCGCTCGGCGTTGCGTTGCGTCTGGCGCGATGCTGCGTTGGATGGGTGTGGCGCTTGGCGGCGCCGGCGGGCGGCAGGTCGTACCGCTGCGGCGGCGTATGATCGCCGGCGCGGTGTCCGGTTCGCCCGGGTATCGTCGACGGGACCCCTCGGGCCGGCGCGCGCCGGTCTTCCCGTCGCGCCACCTCTCCCGGCGGCCGTCGACCGGTCGCCGGAGCCGACACCGGGGCTGCGCCGCGTGCCTGCGCGGCGCGACGAAGGGGGACGACAGGGTGGCGGACACGACGGCGAGGCCGCGACACCGGGCCGCAGTCTGGTGGATACCGGCGATGCTCGCCGGGCTGATCATCGGCGTGCTGCTCGCCGGCGCCGGGCTCGCCGTGACCGGCCACATCGACCAGGACAGGTACGGCTGGCGGTGGCCCGCCGGCATCGGCGCGGGCGCGCTGCTCGCGGCCATCCTGCTGGTACTGGCCGCCACGCTGCACGAGCCGCGGCGCGCGCCGCGCCCGGTGCCGACCTCGGCCGACCCGGCCGCGAGCCGGCCACCAGCCTCCGCCGAAGGCCCTACCGGCCGCCGGGACCGGGCCGAAGCCGGCGCAGACCGGAGCCGCCCCGGCTCGCACCGCGCGCACCCCGGTACGCCCGGATCGCACGCCGCCGGTGCCGACACAACTCCCGACTCCGCCCGGCCCGACGCCATCCGGTCCGCCGGGTCTGACGGTTGGGCCGGCTCCGCCACGCAGGGCTCCGCCGGTACCGATCCGGTCGGCCGCGACGCAGCGGGACACGGTGGCGCCGGGGCCGGGACGGCGGCCGGTGCACCGGCCGGCGACGCCGGGCCGCGCGGCTCCAGCGGTCCCGATGTGGGTGCCGACGGCGACGGGCGTGGCGCCGGCCTGGTGGGTGACGCCGGTCCGTTCCGGCAGCTCGCCGCGGTCGAACCGGCGGAACTCGACGCGGCCTGGCTGGGCCGGCCGCCGGGCAGCACCGGCGCGGGCCGCCCCGGCGTCGCCCGGGACGGCGCGTCGTTCTTCGGCGGTACCGTGCCGGCCGACGCGATCACCAGCTCGGTTGCCGGCGACACGGATCGGGGTGTCGGTGCCGAGCCGGGCGGGACCGACGTACCCGCCGTACCCCGTCATCCCGCCGCGACCGCTGAGTCCGGCGTGACCGACGAGCCCGCGGCAACCGACGAGCCCGCCGAAACGGGTGGGTCGGCACAGGACGCCGCGCCTGCCGGGATCGGGTCGGTGGACTCGATGGCCTCGTTGGACGCGGCGCCGGAGCGGGCCGCCCGCCACATCGCCCGCTCCGCCGGCCGCGGCGGCGGGGAGGCCCGGCCCGGTGACTCGCGCGGGAGTGGCGTGGACAGGCACCTGACGCCGTTGGCCGCCTCGGGCGCCGCGCCGGGTGGCCGGGCCGCGCGCCCGGCGAGGCCTGCGGAGTCGGCTCGACGTGACGCGGTACCGGGGCCACGCGACGGGGCCGCCCGGCCGGTCTCCGCGATACCCGTACCTGCCTGGGCGGCGGCCGACGCCGAGCACCCCGAACCCGTACCGGCGTCGCCGGCCGCCACCGATGCCGAGCACCGCGGCCCCGTAGCGGCCGGGTACGCCGCCGAGGCCGAGTGTTCCGAGGCTGTGCCGGGCCGGTTGGTGACCAGTGTTGAGCACCGCGGCCCCGTAGCGGCCCGGTACGCGGCCGACGCCGAGCATCCCGAGACTGTGCCGGCCGGGTCCGTGATTGATGGCGAGCACCGCGAGTCTGTGGCGGCCCGGGACGCAGCCAACGCCGAGCGTTCCGACGCTGTGCCAGGCCGGTCGGTGACCGAGGGCGAGCCCGAGTCCGCGGCGGCGTCGGCGGGCGCGGGCCGCCGCCCCTCGTCGTCCGCACGAGGCGAACCGGCGGCGGCCGAGGGCGGCCGGTACGAGGCACCGGCCGGGGCGGACGAGGCGACGGTACCGGGGCTGCTCCCGGACGAGGCCGAGCGCATCGCCGCGGTACGGGCCAAGCTCGCCGGCGTCCTCCCACCCGGCACGGTGGGCTGGCAGGTACCGGGCGGCACGCCCGGTCCGGAGCAACGCCGGGCCGTGCCGGGCCCCGCGCAGTCGTCGACCGGCAGCGCGCGGCGGCCCGTCGGCGGTACGGCGCGGTCGAGCCACACCGCGCGCGACGCGGCGGTGCTGCGGCTGGCCGACGCGCGACAGGCGCCGGCGGACTGGGATCCGCACATCGACACCGACCCGGAGCGCACCACGGACCTGCGCCGCGGGTCGGGCACGCGGGTGCGCGGGTACGTGCGGGCCGGTGCGACACCGGTACCGCAGGCGGCGGTGACGGTGATCGACCTGGCCGGCCGGCAGGCGGACCGGGATGTCAGCGGGACGGACGGCTGGTACGAGCTTGCGGTGCCGCGATCCGGCACGTACACGCTGATCGCGCGGGCGCGCGGGCACCAGCCGCTGGCGTCGGTGGTGGCGGTGGACGGTGCGCCGGTGCAACTGGACCTCACGCTGGTCGGTACCGCCGCGATCGCCGGCAGGGTGCGGCTGTCCGGCGGCGCGACCGCGGTACCGGCGGCGGTCGTCTCGCTGATGGATTCCTCCGGGGCGGTACTGGGCGCGGTCACGGCCGGCGCGGACGGCACGTTCCGGTTCGCCGAGCTGATCGGCGGCGGGTACACGGTGGTCGGCAACGCGCCCGGGTACCGGCCGGTCGCGGTGCCGGTGGCGGTGCCCTCGACGGGTACCGCGGCGGTGGAGGTGGCGCTGGTGGGCGACGCCGTGCTCGCCGGCATCGCGCGCGGCGGCCGGGACCACCTGCCGCTGGCGGATGCGCTGGTGACGCTGCTGGACGCCGACGGAGAGGTGGCTGGCCGGTGCCGGACCGGCCCGGACGGCGGCTACCGGTTCACCGGGATGCCGCCGGGGGAGTACACGCTCGTCGCGTCGGGCTATCCGACCGTCTCGAACGCGCTGCACCTGACCGCCGGTTCCCGGCACGATCACGACATCCTGCTGGGCTACCGGCCGGACGACGCGACGCCCGGCGGATGACCGGCTGACGGACACGGTCCGGCCGCTACTCCAGGCCGGGCCGCTCGTGCTGGGTGAGAAGGACTTCCCCAGGCTCGGCACGCTGTCGGCGATGGTCAGCCGGGCCGCTGAGCTCGGTCTGCCCCCGGCCCGTGGCGCTCGGCGAGCCGGGCCGTGGCGGGTGTCACCGGGCCGCCCCGGGGTTCGCGGCGCGGGCGCCGAGACCGGCGAGGACGGTGTCGAGCAGCCGGTCGAACTCGGTCGCCGTCCCGTAGTCGTGCTGCAGCGGCGTGACGCTGGCCAGTGCCGGGTACGCGGCGGGGTCGACCGCCGGCGACGCGCCGGGCTGCCCGTTGAGTACGGCCAGCAGGTAGCCGTTGAGGAAGCCGAACAGCGTCATCGGTGCGTCGGCGACCACCCGGTCGGGCAGCCCGGCGGTACGCATCGCGTCGACCAGCTGGTTCAGCGCCGTCAGCGCCACCGGGTTGAGCTGCGCGCGGGTGACCAGCAGCGGGAACACCTCGGGATGCCGGTACGCGAGGTCGCGGTAGTGCTGCGCGATCCACCGGGCGGTCTCGACCCAGCCGCCCGGCGGGTCGCCCGCGCCGGACATCATCTCGACCAGTACCGCCTCGGACATGGCGTCCAGCAGCGCCGCCTTGCCCTTGACGTGGTGGTAGATCGACATCGGGTCGACCTCGAGTTCCTGGGCGAGGCGGCGCACCCCGAACCGGTCGAGTCCGTCCCGGTCGACCAGGGCGACCGCGGCGCGGGCGATCTTGCCGCGATCCAGCCCCGCCGAGGTGCCCTGCGTGCGCCTGGCCACGTCCGCCGCCTTTCTCGTTGGCAATCCTACGCCGTAGAACGTATCGTACGAGCGGTAAACCTACGGCGTAGATTTCGGGAGGATCAGCCGTGACCGCAACCATCGACCGATCGCCGGCGACCGGCACCCGCCGGCCGCTCTGGCTTTACGTCGGGCTCGCGCTGACACTCGTCGCCACCGTCGCGCCGCTGCTCGACCTGGCCACCACCGGCCTGCTCGCCGAGCACGTGCGCGCCGCGTACCCGCACTGGAGCGCGCACGACGTCTCGCTGGACCGCAACGCCATCGCGATCTACCTCGCAGTGACCTCGGCGCTGGGTGTCCCGCTGTGGCTGCTGACCATCCGCGCCGTGCGCCGGGGCCGGCGCTGGGGGCTGGTGGTCGGCGTCGTCGCGTTCGCCGCCGGCATCCTGATCGCGCTGACCAACCTGTCGGTGGGCGGCGAGCACTACCAGGTGATCGTTCCGTACCTGTTCGGGACGCTGACCCTGCTGCCCTGCATCGCCGGTGTCGTCGGGCTGGTCCAGGCCTGGCGCCACCGTCCGACCACCCGCGGCTGACCACGCTTCCCCGCGCGGCTCCGTGCCGGCCGCCCGGCACGCGAGGCCTGCCGGCTGCCGGGCCCGCGTCCGGTGCGGGCGGCGGCGTGATCCGCGGGCGGCGGGCAGTCGCTGTCCGGGTCGCCCGCGGCTCGGAAGCGCTGCCGCGCCGCTCGACCGGCCGGCGTGGGCCGCGCGCCCGGGCGGGTCCGCCGGTCGGGCGTGGCCGGTGGGTGGCTGTCGGACCGGCATGGTCTGATGGCGGGGTGAGCGCAGCGTGCCGGGACATCCGGCCGTGAGCGGTCCGAGCGTCGAGCGGGGCGGCCCCGCCGATCCACCGCTCGGAACCGCCGGGGGGTTGAGACTCGTCCGTCCGGCGATGCCCGATTCGGCACCGCTGGGGCCCGACGCTGCCCAGCGCCAGGTGATCGAGCACGCTGCCGGCCCGCTGCTGGTGCTCGGCGCACCCGGTACCGGCAAGACCACCACGCTGGTCTCCGCGGTCGCCGCCCGCGCCGCCGCCGGCGACGCCGAACACGTGCTGGTGCTCACGTTCGGCCGGCGGATGGCCGACCGGCTGCGCCGCGGCATCGCCGCCCGACTCACCACCGGCCCGACCGCGGCGTCGACCCGGCCGCGGTTCCGGGCCGAGCCGACCGTGCGGACCTTCCCCGGGTACGCGTTCGGGCTGCTGCGCCGCGCCGCCGTGGCGCGCGGTGGACCGCCACCGCGGCTGCTGTCCGGCCCGGAACAGGACGTGACGATCCGCGAGCTGCTGGCCATCGGCCGCGCCGAGGCGGTGTACGACGCGGGGTGGCCGGAGCCGCTGCGCGCCGCGCTGGCCACCCGCGGCTTCGTCGGCGAGCTGCGCGACCTGCTCGCCCGCGCCGCCGAACGCGGCGTCACCGCGTGGCAGCTGGCCCGCTGGGGGCGCGAGCTGGGGCGTGGCGAGTGGACCGCCGCGGCCCGCTTCGCCGACCAGTACGCCTCGGTGCTGGCGCTGCGCGACGCGACGCCAGGCGGCTCGGTCGCCTACGACCCGGCGGAGCTGACCCGCGCCGCGATCGACCTGCTGGCCGGCGATCCGGAGCTGCTCGCCGCCGAACGCGACCGGTACCGGTGGTGCTTCGTCGACGAGCTGCACGACACCGACCCGGCGCAGCGCGAGCTGCTCGAACTGCTGGCCGGCGACGGCCGGTTCCTGGTCGCGTTCGGCGACCCGGACTCGTCCACGTTCGCGTTCCGCGGCGCCGATCCCGCCGGCGTCACCGAGTTCTGCGACCGGTTCCCGGCCGCCCCGGGGGTACCGGCGCCGACGGTGACGCTGCGCACCGGCTGGCGGCAGGCGCCGCAGTTGGCCGCCGCCACCGGCCGGATCACCGCCCGGCTGCCCGGCCCGGCCCGGCACCGCGCGATCGCCCCGGCCGGTCCCGCCGACGGCAGCGTCGACGTGCGGGTGTTCGCCTCCGCCGCGCACGAGGCCGCCTACCTCGCGCACGCGCTGCGCCAGGCGCACCTGCTGCACGGCGTGCCGTGGTCGAGGATGGCGGTACTGGTGCGCTCGACCGCCCGGCAGCTGACCCCGCTGCGCCGGGCGCTGACCCAGGCCGGCGTGCCGATCCGGGTCGCCGCGGAGGACCTGCCGCTGTCCGCGCAGTCCGCGGTGGCGCCGCTGCTGCTGTTGCTGCGCTGCGCGCTGCGCCCGGAGACCCTGGACGAGGAGTCCGCGGTGGCGCTGCTGCATTCGCCGCTGGGCGGCGCGGACCCGTTCACCGAGCGTCAGCTGCGGCAGGGGTTGCGTGCGCTGGCGCTGCCCGGCGGCGACCGGCGCCCGTCCGGGGTGCTGCTGCTGGAGGCGCTGCGCCGGCCGGTCGAGCTCGCCGCCGTCGACCGCCGCTGGGCCGCCCCGGCGGTACGCATCGCCGAGCTGCTCGCGATTGCCCGGCGCTCCGCCGCGCAGCCCGGTGCCGGCGCGCTGGACGTGCTGTGGGCGGTGTGGTCGCACAGCGGCCTGGAAGGCTCCTGGCTGCGGCTCGCGGCGGCCGGCGGGCAGCGCGGCGCCGCCGCCGACCGCGACCTGGACGCGGTGCTGACGCTGTTCGACGCGGCCCGCCGGTTCACCGAGCGGCTGCCCGGCGCCGCACCGGTCGCGTTCGCCGATCACGTTGCGGCGCAACAGCTTCCGGGCGACTCGCTGGCGCCGACCGCGGAGCGCGGCCCGGCGGTACGGATCCTGACCGTGCACGCGGCCAAGGGTGCGGAGTGGGACCTGGTCGCGGTGCCGGGGGTGCAGGAGGGCGCCTGGCCGGATCTGCGGCTGCGCGGCAGCCTGCTCGGTTCCGAGCTGGTGGTCGACCTCGCCGCCGGCCGCCGGCCCGAGCCCGGTACCGAGGAGCCGGCCGACCCGCCGGTCGTGGGCACGGCGGCGCAGCGCGCCGCGCTGCTGGACGAGGAGCGGCGGCTGTTCTACGTGGCGGCGACCCGGGCCCGGCGCCGGCTGCTGGTGTCGGCGGTGGCTGCCGGCGACGGCGAGGAGCTGCCCAGCCGGTTCCTCACCGAACTGTCTACTGTAGACACCGAGCGGGTCGCCGCGGTGCCACGGGCGTTGACGTTGCCGGCGCTGGTCGCCGAGCTGCGCACGGTGCTGGTCGACCCGGCCGCGCCACCGGTCCGGCAGCGGGCCGCCGCCCGCCAGCTGGCCCGGCTGGCGGCCGCCGGGGTGACCGGCGCGCACCCGAACTCCTGGTGGGGGATGGGCGAGCTGTCCGACGCCCGGCCGCTGGCCGGGGTCGGCGAGACCGTCGAGGTCTCACCGTCCACTGTGGAGAACGTGCGGCGCTGCGGGCTGCGTTGGGCGCTGGAACGCCACGGCGGCGCCAACCCACCCGGCGTCGAGCAGAGCGTCGGTACCCTGGTCCATGCGGCCGCCGCCGAGGCCGACGACCTGGGCGCGCTGCGCAAGTTCCTGGACGAGCACTGGGACGAGGTGGAGTTCCCGGCCCGCTGGGTGGTCGGCAAGAAGCGCGCCGAGGCCGACCGGATGCTCGACAAGCTCGCCGAGTGGCTGGCCGACAACCCGCGCCGGCTCGCCGCCACCGAACGCCGGTTCCGCACCCGGCTGCCGTCCCGCGACGACGCGCCCGATGTCGAGCTGACCGGCGCGGTCGACCGGTTGGAGGTCGACGACGCCGGCCGCCCGGTCATCATCGACCTCAAGACCGGCGGCAGCGCACCCACCGACGCGCAGGCCGCGCAGCACCCGCAGCTCGGCGCGTACCAGGTGGCCGCGGAGCACGGCGCGTTCGACGACCTGCCCGGCGTCACCCCCGGCGCCGGCCCCGGCGGAGCGGCGCTGGTGCAGCTGGGCGGTTCCCGGGCGCACCCGCGCGAGCAGCACCAGCCGGCGCTGGCCGACGCGGACAACCCGGCCTGGGCGCAGGAGATGGTGCACGACGCGGCCCGCCGGATGGCCGCGGCCACCTTCGATGCGGTGATCAACGAGCACTGCCGCTCCTGCGCGGTGCAGACCAGCTGTCCACTGTCGACACACGGGCGGCGGGTGACCGACCCGTGAGCGTACTGACGCCGCACCGGCTGGCCGAGCTGCTCGGTCTGCCGCAACCCACCGACGAGCAGGCGGCGGTGATCGGCGCCCCGCTCGGCCCGCTGCTGGTGGTTGCCGGGGCAGGCTCGGGCAAGACCGAGACGATGGCGTCCCGGGTCGTCTACCTGGTGGCGAATCGGATGGTACGGCCCGACCAGGTGCTCGGCCTGACCTTCACCCGCAAGGCCGCCGGCGAGCTGTCCACCCGGATCCGGGCCCGGCTCGGCCAGCTCGCCCGTATCCCGGAGATCGCCGGCGAACCCACCGGCGGCGCCACCCGGGACCCAGCCGGCGGGAGTGCCGGGGTACCCGCCGATGGCAGCTCCGGTGCGCCGGCCGGCGGCATCGTCGGCGCCAGCCCGGAGCGGGCGGAACCGGCTGCCGCGCAACGCGATCCGGACACGCTGGGCGGTGAGCCCACCGTGGCCACCTACCACTCGTACGCGGCGCGGGTGGTCACCGAGCACGGGCTGCGCGCCGGGTACGAGCCGACCACCCGGCTGCTGAGCGAGGCGGCCTGCTGGCAGCTCGCCGACGCCGTGGTCCGGGCGTACGACGGTGACATGTCGGCGGTCGACCTCGCGCCGGTGACCGTCACCGGCGAGGTGCTCGGCCTCGCCGCCGAGCTGTCCGAGCACCTGTGCGAGCCGGACCGGCTGTACCGCTTCACCGAACGGCTGATCGCCGGCCTGCAGGCGCTGCCCGGCGCCATGTCCGCCGACACCGCCCGGATGGTGGCCCGCCAGCAGGCACGGTTGCAGCTGCTTCCGCTGGTCACCAAGTACGTCGAGCGCAAGGTCGCCGCCGAGGCGATGGACTACGGCGACCAGCTGTCCCGGGCCGCCACCGTCGCCGTGCAGCACCCGGTCGTCGGGGCCACCGAACGCGACCGCTACCGGGTGGTGCTGCTCGACGAGTACCAGGACACCTCGCACGCGCAGGTGGTGCTGCTGCGCGCGCTGTTCGGCCGCGGCCATGCGGTGACCGCGGTCGGCGACCCGGCCCAGTCCATCTACGCCTGGCGCGGCGCCAGCGCCGGCACCCTGGAGCGGTTCCCCACCGACTTCGCGCTCGCCGACGGACGCCCCGCCCGCCGGCTCGCGCTGACCACCAGCTGGCGCAACCCGCCCTCGGTGCTGTCGGTGGCGAACGAGGTCAGCCGCCCGCTGCGCGATGCCGGCAGCGCCGCGGTGGTGCTCTCCGCCGCGCCGCACGCCCCGTACGGCCGGGCGGTGCGGTGCGCGTTGCTGACCACCGCCGCCGACGAGGCGTCCTGGGTCGCCGAGTCGATCGCCCGCCACTGGTCCACCAACGCCACGATGGACGATCCGCCCACCACCGCGGTACTGGTGCGTTCCCGCCGCCAGATCCCGGTACTGGAGCAGGCGTTGCGGGCCTGCGGCCTGCCGGTCGAGGTGGTCGGGCTGGGTGGGCTGCTGGACACCCCCGAGGTGCGCGACGTCGTCACCACCCTGCAGGTCCTGGCCGACCCGGCCGCCGGCGCCGGGCTGCTGCGGCTGCTGACCGGGCCGCGGCTGCGGATCGGACCGCGCGACATCGTCGCGCTGCACCGGCGCTCCCGGGAACTGTCCCGACGCGACCGGCCCGACCTGGCGGAGCTCGCGCTGCCCCCCGAGGTCACGCTGGTGGAGGCGCTCGACGATCTCGGCGACCCCGCCCTGTACTCGCCGACCGGCTACCGCCGCCTGACCGCGTTCGCCGCCGAGCTGGCCGTGCTGCGGTCCCGGCTCGGCCAGTCGCTGCCCGACCTGATCGCCGACGTCGAGCACACCATCGGCCTGGACGTCGAGGTCGCGGTCCGGGCCGGGGCGGCGGGCGGCTCGGCGGGCGTGGCGGGTGCCGCCGGGTCGGGTGCGGCCGTCGGGCTGGCCCGGGCCCACCTGGACGCGTTCGCCGACGTGGCGGCGCAGTTCGCCGCCGACTCCGACACCGCGACGCTGGCCGGGTTCCTCGCCTTCCTCGCCGCCGCCGAGGAGCAGGAGCGCGGCCTGGAGCCGGGCCACGTCGAGGTCGTCACCGGCGCGGTACAGGTGCTGACCGTGCACGCGGCCAAGGGGCTGGAGTGGGACGTGGTGGCGCTGGCCGGCGCCGCCGAGAACGTGTTCCCGGCCCGCTCGCAGGGCGACCACTGGCTCAA
This sequence comes from Actinocatenispora sera, assembly GCF_018324685.1. Lineage (NCBI taxonomy): Bacteria > Bacillati > Actinomycetota > Actinomycetes > Micromonosporales > Micromonosporaceae > Actinocatenispora > Actinocatenispora sera. The sequence goes on from NZ_AP023354.1 coordinate 3,092,816, forward strand.
CCGGCCCGGCGTGCTGCCGTTCGCGCTGCGCGGCGACCGTACCGGGCTGCCCGAGCTGGAGCTGTCCGCGGTCGGCGACCACAAGGCGTTCAACCGGGCCCGCCGCGACTTTCTCGCCCGCTGGGCCGAGCACGACGCGGCCGAGGAGCGCCGCCTGGCGTACGTGGCGGTCACCCGGCCGCGCCGGCTGCTGCTGTGTTCCGGGTACTGGTGGGACGGCGACGCGCAGGGCCGCCGCGGCCCGTCCGCACTGCTCACCGAGGTACGTGAGCGGTGCCTGGCCGGTGCCGGGTACGTGGACGAGTGGGCCGACGAGCCGGAGCCCGACGCGCCGAACCCGGTCAAGGCGAACCCGCTGCGCGCCCACTGGCCGGACGACCCGCTGGGGGAGCGCCGCCGCGACCTCACCGCCGCCGCCGAGCTGGTCCGCACCGAGCTCGCCGCCCTCCGCGCCGCCACGTCGCCCGGCAGCGTCACCGCCGACGCCGACGCGCCGGCCGGCCACGCCCCTGCCGACGCCGACACCGAAGCACCGGCCGGCGACGCCGTTGCCGACGCTGACGCGCTGGTCGGCGGGGGCGCGGACGGGGCGGGCGCGGAGGAGCGGCGCTGGGCGTACGAGGTGGAGCTGTTGCTGGCCGAGCGCGACACCGAGGCGCGCGGCGTCGGTGAGGTGGCGCTGCCCGCCGCGCTGACCGTCACCGACCTGGTCGGCCTGGCCGACGATCCGGGCGCGCTGGCGCGCCGGATCCGCCGGCCGCTGCCCCGGCCGCCGGAGCGCGCCGCGAGCCGCGGTACCGAGTTCCACCGCTGGCTGGAGCAGCGGCTCGGCAGCCAGGCGCTGCTGGACCTGGACGAGTTGCCCGGCGCCGCCGACCGGGACACCGGCGTCGATGCCGACCTCGCGCAGCTGCAGCGTCGGTTCCTGGCCAGCGAGTGGGCGACCCGTACGCCGCTCGCGGTGGAGGTGCCGTTCGTGACCGTCCTGGCCGGGGTGGTGGTCCGCGGCCGGATGGACGCGGTGTTCGCCGAGCCCGGCGGCGGGCTGCGGGTGGTCGACTGGAAGACCGGCCGGCAGCCGACCGGCGACGCGGCGCGCTCGGCGGCGGTCCAGCTCGCCGCGTACCGGCTGGCCGCGGCCGAGCTGTTCGGCGTGCCGCTGGCGGACGTGGGGGCGGCGTTCCACTACGTGGCGACCGGGGTGACCGACAGCCCGGCCGACCTGCTCGACGCGGACGAACTTGCGGCGCTGGTCACTCGGTTGCCGCCGGCCGCCGGGGAACCGGTTACCGAGCAGTAATATCAGCGGCGTGACAACCGAACCGTTCCGCGTCCGGGTGACCGTCCGCGGCTATGAACTGGACACCCAGGGCCACCTCAACCAGGCGGTCTACCTGCAGTACGCCGAGCACGCCCGGTGGGAGGCGCTGCGCGCGGCCGGCGTCGGCCAGGACGCGCTGATCGCCTCCGGCGCCGGTCCGGTGGTGCTGGAGACCACGGTGCGCTACCTGCGGGAGCTGCGCGGCGGCGACGAGGTCGACGTCAGCTGCGCGTTCGAGTACACGCCGGGCCGCAAGACGTTCCGGCTGGTGCAACACCTGGTCCGCGCCGACGGTACGGCGGCCGCCGAGGTCACCGCGGTCGGTGGGCTGCTCGACCTGCACACCCGCCGGCTGGTGGCCGACCCGCAGGCGCACCTGCGCAAGCTCGCGACCGACCCGGACCTGCTCGGCCTGTCCTGACCTTCGCCGCGACGGCGTCCGTCCCGGGGGCTCAGGCGGCGGGCTTGAGGGCGTCCGCCCCCGACGGTGTGCTCGACCGGCGGCCTGGAGGGTGTCCGCTCCGGGGCGGTGAGCTCACCCGGCGGGCTTGAGCATGGGGGCGTCCCGGGAGATCTCCCGGAACCCGAGGCCCTGGTACAGCCGGGCAGGACCGGAGTCGTGCGCGCCGCCCTCGGCGACTACCGTCGCGTGCCGGGCGCCGGCGGCGACCGCCCGGTGCATGCCGGCGAGCAGCATCGCCCGGGCCAGCCCGAGCCTCCGGTGCTTCGGATGCGTACCGACCGGCTCGAACTCGACGGTCTCGTTGGCCGGGTCGAACCACATGATCGTCGAGGCGGCCATCGTCTCGTCCGGCGCCTCCACCAGCAGGTGCAGGTCGCCGCGGTAGGCGGCCGTCCGCCGCACGTCGGCATAACTCCGTGCGGTGTAGGACGTGCGCTCCCACGCGTCCACGTGCGCCTGGACGGCGGCGTCGGGACCCACCTCGTCGGCGGTACGGAGCCGGTACCCGTCCGGCAGCCTCGGCTCGTCGAGGCCGGTGAGGTCGCGCCCGTTGAGCTGGGTCCATTCGCCGTCGTCGGCGTCCGGCTCGTAACCGTGCGCCGCCCACCGGGCCAGCGCGAACCGTTCGGCGTTGGTCGGTGTCACCGCCCGCTCCAGGCCGGCCGCGACCCCGTCGTACCAGTCGATGATCTCGTCGACGAGGTGCAGGTGGCCGGGATGCACCTGGTAGCTGAGCGACGAGCCGGTGACCTCGGTGGTCGAGCCGTCGCGGCGGCGCACCGTGCGGGGCAGGAACGCCCAGCCCCACGCCACCAGCTCGTCCCCGGCGTACCAGTGGCGGCGCGGCCAGGTCGAGCCGTACGGCGTGCAGCCCTGACCCCAGACCCAGGCCAGCTCCCCGTACGAGGCGCCGGCGCTGATGTGGTCCGGCCGCAAGGCGGTGACCCGCTGCGCGAGCCCCTGCATCAGCGGGATGTCCGCGGCCGTCAGCAACTCGGAGTCGGTCATGGGGCGCACTGTGCCAGCGCGGGCCCGGACGCGTCGAGTGACTTTCCCCGCCGCGCTCGCCGACCGAGTCGGGCATGTCGGACGTCGTGGTGGTCGAGTACGGCACAATGCGCGCCGCCGACTGGACGGCGGGTGGTGTAACGCTCCTAGTCTGGGGACTCGGATGTCTGTGGAGTGTGTGCCGGGTATGCCGCCCGGTGCGCCCGATGCGGGTGGGGTGCGGCGTGAGTCTTTCTCGGTACCGGCGTTCTCGCCTCGCGCTGGTCGGAGTGCTGGCGGCGGCCGGCCTCGCGCTGTCGGCCTGCTCGTCCGGCGGTGGCGGTGGGCATGACGCGTCCGGCCCGTCGAGAGCGCCGGCCGGCAAGCACTCGCCGAGCCCGTCGCCGAAGCCGACCGGGGCGCCGGTGCACGTGTCGCTGCTGGAGGGCGACGGCAACACCTACGGCGTCGGGATGCCGATCATCGTCTACTTCAACAAGGCGATCACCGATGCCGCCGCGTTCGAGAAGGCGGCGAAGGTGACGGTGAACGGCCAGCCGGCCGGCGGCGCCTGGTACTTCCAGCACAGCGGTCGCTCCGACCAGGCGCTGGAGGGCCACTACCGGCCGGAGAAGTACTGGCCCGGGCACGCGAAGATCGAGATGAAGCTGCCGGTCAAGGGGCTGTCGGCGGGGCCGGGGCTGGTGTTCGACGACAGCCTGACGCTGTCGATCGCCACCGGCCCGGCGAACGTGTCCGCCGTGGACTGCTCGGCCGAGAAGATGGTGGTCACCTCGGACGGGAAGACGGTCAAGACGCTGCCGACCTCGTGCGGCGCGGCGAAGACCCCGACGTACTACGGCACCAAGGTGGTCATGCAGAAGGGCGAGGCCGACCCGAAGACCGGCAAGATGCGCCCGGACGGCACCGTCAACATGGTCTCCGACAACCCGGCCGACCCGTACAACCTGATGGTGCCGTGGTCGGTGCGCATCACCAACTCCGGCGAGTACGTGCACTCGGCGTCCTGGAACGGCGGCAACATCGGCCGCCGCTCCACCTCCAACGGCTGCACCAACCTCAACGTCGACGACGCGAAGTGGTTCTACGGTTTCGCGCAGGTCGGCGACGTGGTGACGTACAAGAACACCGGCGGCAACGAGATGCGCGAGTGGGACGGTTACGGCGACTGGAACGTGCCGTGGTCGACCTGGCAGCAGGGCGGCTCGGTCAAGTCCGCGCACTGAACGCCGCCCGCCGGACCGAGATCAGGCCGCGTCGGTACGCCACCAGGCGAGGTTGGCGGCGACGTCGGCGAGCGGCTCCACCAGCTCCCACGCCTCGGCGATCAGCCCGTCCTCCAACCGCCAGATGTCGACGGCGGCGACGCCGGGCCCGCCGCCGTCCAGCCAGCGTCGGGTGGACAGCACGACGTGGTCGCCGTCGGCCAGCAGGTGCAGGATCTCCACCCGCAGCCGGTCGATCGGCACTGCCCGCACGTCGGCGAGCCACTCGGTCTTGGTCGACGAGGTCGAGTCCGGCTTGTGGTGGACGAAATCGTCCCGCAGCAACGGCTCCAGCGCGTCGGTGCCGCCGGTGGCGACCATCTGCTGCAGTGCCTGGGTGACGATGGTCTTGTTGTCCGTGGTCATGCGGCCAGTGTCGCGGTGCTGCCGCACGGTTGTCGATGACATGGCATTTCATGGCGCCGGGCTGCGTAGTCTTGCCGACCATGGACACCGTCGGGGAACTGCTGCGGCAGTGGCGGCATCGGCGACACCGCAGCCAGCTCGACCTCGCGCTGGCTGCGGACGTGTCGGCCCGGCACGTCAGCCTGGTCGAGACCGGCAAGACCCGGCCGAGCGCCGCGATGGTGCTGCGACTGGCCGAACAGCTCGACGTACCGCTGCGGGAGCGCAACCGGCTGCTGCTCGCCGCCGGGTTCGCGCCCCGGTATGCCGAACGACCGCTGGACAGCGACGCGCTGGCCGCCGCCCGCGGTGCGCTGGAGCGCGTGCTGCGCGCGCACGAGCCGTACCCGGCGATGGTGTTCGACCGACGGTGGAACATCGTGCTGGCCAACCGCGCCGTCGACGCGTTCCTCGCCGGGGTCGCGCCGGACCTGCTGCGACCGCCGGTGAACATGGTCCGGCTGGCGCTGGACCCGCGCGGGTTTGCCGAAAACATCGTCAACCTGGCCGACGTCCGGTCGGTGCTGCGGGCCCGCATCTCCCGGCAGCTGGCTGCCGCCCCTGACCCCGAACTCGCCGCGCTGTACGAGCGGTACCTCGCGCCGGGCGATCCGGACGACGACGGCGCCCGGATCGCCTCCGACGTGCTGACCCCGATGCTGTTTCGCTTCGGTGCGGCGCACCTGCGGCTGTTCTCCACCATCACCACGTTCGGCACGCCGCTGGACATCACGCTCGACGAGGTCTCGATCGAGTCGTACTATCCGGCCGACGACGAGACCGCCGCCCACTTCGCGGCCCGCTGAGCAGCCGCCAGGCGGTTGGCCGGGTGAGCGGCCGAGCGCGAGGCCCCGAAGCCGAAGTCCCTGACAGCCGAAGTCCCCAACAGCCTCGGGGCCGATCCGGTGGTTCAGGGCAGCAGCTGGATGCCGCCGATGGTGCGCCGGTCGGCCAGCTCGGTGTGCGCCGCCGCGGCGTCGGCCAGCGGGTACTCGGCGTGCAACCGCGGGGTGAGCTCGCCGCGGGTGGCGGCGGCCAGCGCCTGCTCGGCGTCGGCCCGCTGCTCGGCGTCCGACTTGGCGAACACCAGGCTCAGCGGCCCGGACACCGCCTGCCCGCTGCGGACGATCGCCGCGGTGTCCAGCGGCGTCCAGTCGCCGCTGGCGAAGCCGTAGATGCCGATCCGGCCGCCGGGCCGTGCCGCGGCCTCGATCGCCTGCGCGCCCAGCGTGCCACCGATCGCGTCGAGCACCACGTCGGCGCCGCGGCCGCCGGTGGCCTCGCGTACCTGGTTCGGCCAGTCTGCGGTGGCGTAGTCCACCGCGTGCTTCGCGCCGGCCTCGCGGGCGGCGGCGACCTTCGCGGTACCGCCGGCGGCGGCGACCACCGTGGCGCCGGCGGCCTGGGCCAGCTGGACCAGCAGCAGGCCGATGCGCCCGGCGGCGGCGGTGACCAGTACCGTTTCGCCGGGCCGTACCTGCATCGCGGTGAGCAGGCCGAGCGCCACGGCGCCCGCCTGGAACACCCCGATCGCGACCTCCAGGCCGAGCCCGTCGGGTACCGGGAAGGTGTAGGCGGCCTTGGCCCGGGCCAGTTCGGCGTAGCCGCCGGCGTTCCGGGTGGTACACGCGACCACCTGCCGGCCGACCAGGGTGGCGTCCGCGCCGTCGCCGACCGCCACCACCCGGCCACCCACCTCGACACCCGGCACGTACGGCAGCTCGACCGGGTAGCTGCCCGCCCGCACGATCACGTCGCCGTAGCTGACGCCGGCGCGCTCGACCGCGACGAGTACCTCGCCGGAGCCCGGCACCGGGTCGTCGACCTGCTCGTACCGCAGGACCTCGGGCGGGCCGAACTGGTGGATCCGGCTGACGTGCATCTGTCCTCCTCGGCGCGGTCCCGCCACGTGTCGCTCGCGGGAACCGCTGATCTGCGAGACACTATGTCTCGTTCGAGCACTAGTGTCTGCCCGGTGCGGTGCGGCGGACAAGCGTCGGTTCGCCGGCGCCGTCCCAGTCGAGACAGGGAGCGGGAAATGTCTCAGCAGACCGGCGATCTGCGGGTGCGACGAACCCGGAAACTGTTGCGCGAGGCGCTGATCGGGCTGATCGAGGAGCGCGGCTTCGATCGCGTGACGGTCGGCGCGATCACCGAGCGGGCGATGATCAGCCGCGCGGCGTTCTACCGCAACTACCGCGACAAGTACCAGCTGGTGGAGCAGATCTTCGACGAGGCGATGGCCGAGGTGCGCGGGCACGTCGCCGACGGCGACCCCGACTCGCGGCGGGCCCGGTGGGTGGCGTTCCTCGAGCACGTCGACGAGTACCACCGGCTCTACGCCGCGCTGCTCGGGGCGCGCGGCAGCGCCTGGTTCGCCAGCCGGATGCGCTCGGCGCTGGCCGAGATGACCGCGCCGCACTTCGCGCCGGACGCGCCGGTGCCGGGGTTGCTGCCCTCGGTGCTCTCGGCGGTGTTCGTCGAGTCGATCGTGTGGTGGCTCGACCACGACCGGCCGGTACCGGCGGCCGAGATCGCCGACCGGTCGGCGGATCTGGCCGGCGCGGTGATCGCCGAGGCGAGCGGCTGGCCGCCGCGGCGGCGCTCGTCGCGGCGACCCGCTGGGAAAAAGTGATATCAGTTTGCTAGCCTGGGTGCAGGCCGGGGCGCCAAGCCGGCCGGGAGGAGTGGAGATGTCCACGACACGCACCCGCGTCGACGACGAGACCGCCGTGCAGATGCCCAGCCCGCAGGTGACCGAGCGCACCGCGACCAGCACGTCCGGCTGGCCGCTGCTGGCCCTGCTGATCGTGCTCGTGGTGCTCGGCGTCGCGCTGATCGCCGCCGGCGGCAACGGTTCGGGCATCCGGGTCGCCCTGGTGCCGATCGGCGTGGTCGCCGCCGTGGTGGGGGTGCTCATCGCGCCCGGGCTCACCGCGGTGGCGCCGGGCGAGGCGCGCGTGGTGCAGCTGCTCGGCAGCTACCGCGGCACCGTGCGCGAGCAGGGCTTCCGCTGGGTGAACCCGTTCACCAAGCGGCACAAGGTGTCCACCCGGATCCGCAACCTGGAGACCGAGACCTCCAAGGTCAACGACGCCGACGGCAACCCGATCGAGATGGCCGCGGTGGTCGTCTGGCAGGTGGCCGACACCGCCCGGGCGGTGTTCGAGGTCGACGACTTCACTGCCTTCGTGGCGATCCAGAGCGAGACCGCGGTGCGCCACATCGCCGGCAGCTACCCGTACGACTCGCACTCCGACGGCGCGCTCTCGCTGCGCGACAACGCCACCGAGATCACCGGCAAGCTCACGGAGGAGATCTCCGCCCGGGTCTCCGCCGCCGGCGTGCGGGTGGTCGAGTCGCGCATCACCCGCCTGTCGTACGCGCCGGAGATCGCCCAGGTCATGCTGCAGCGCCAGCAGGCCGGTGCGGTGGTCGCCGCCCGCCAGCGCATCGTCGAGGGTGCGGTGGGCATGGTCGAGTCTGCGCTGGAGAAGCTGGCCGAGCACGACGTGGTCGAGCTCGACGAGGAGCGCAAGGCGACCATGGTGTCCAACCTGCTGGTCGTGCTGTGCGGCGACCGGGGCACCCAGCCGGTCGTCAACACCGGCTCGCTCTACCAGTAGCCACACCGGATCCGTACGGTCCATTGTGGAGGGTAGGGGAGGCCGGGATGGCGACCGAGCGCAAGAAGCTGCTGCTGCGGCTCGATCCCGCCGTGCACGACGCGCTCGCCCGGTGGGCGGCGGCCGAGCTGCGCAGCACCAACGCGCAGATCGAGTTCCTGCTGCGGCGCGCGCTGTCGGACGCCGGCCGACTGCCCCGCAACGTCGGCGAGCAGCGCCGCCCTGGCCGCCCGCCCGCACGATCCGAACCCACCGACACCGATGCGGAGGACTGACGATGTCGTTGCCCGACGAGCTGCCGGAGCGGGTCTACCTGCTCGCCGTCGACCGCGGCAAGCGCCGGCTGGTGGCCCGCGACCGCATCGGGTACGCGTTGCGCGGCGCCGCGCTGGCCCAGCTGCTGCTGGCCGGCGCACTGCGGGACGACTCGGGGCGCGTCGAGCTGGTCGGCCGCGGCGACGCGGGCGGCCTGGCCGGCCTGCTGCGCGACGAGATCGCCGCCGACGCCCGCCCGCGCCGCTGGCGGCACTGGGTGCGGGCCGGGGCCCGCCGGGCACGTACCGAAGTGCGGGATCGGTTGGTGGCAGCCAGAAACATCACAGTCACCAAAGATCGGGCCCTTGGTCTCTTCTCGGTCGAGCGGATCGATGTTACCGACGTCCTGCCCTTCCAGCGGTACGGCAGCACCATCCGCGGCGTGGCCGGCGGCTCGGCGCTGACCTCCCGGGTCGACCCGTCGGACGCCGCCGCGGTCGCGATTGCCGTCGCCGCCGAGATCGGCACGGTACTCAACGGGGGCGATCGACGGCGAAACACCGCGCGGATCGAGGCCCTGGGCGCCGAGATCGCGCCGGTGGTGACGGCGATCCGGCAGTGCGTGCGCTCCGATCGCGCGGCCCGTTCCTCGGCCAGCGGCTGAGAGCTGAACGCCGCACGGTAGCCCGACCGAAACTGTGCGTCGAGGGTCGACCGGAAGCTTGCCGGAAGTTCCTGTCGAATTCTTGACCGATCCCGCAGGAACGCCGGGACCAGGGGCTGACTGGCGGCCGGATCCGTGCGAGGCTGCCTACGCAACGGAAGCCGGCCTCGACCGCCGGCACGGCGCGGATGCGATTCGACCGCCCCGCTGCGCGCATCGCCATCACGGGGAAGGACACCACCATGCTCGCCGGTACCGGCGCCTCCGGCCGTACCGAACTGCTCCTCGTCCTCGCCATCGCGGCCGCCGGGGTGGCCGTCGCCGCGGCGATCACGCTCGCCCCGTGGCACCCGTCGAACTCGCGCCGGCACCCCGAGACGAGCACCGTGATCGAACTGCGCTCACCCGGTCACCACCATCACCCGGCGCGCGAGGTCCGCCGCACCGTCGACGAGCGCTGACCCGGCGCCTCGTACCCGCCGCCGGGCGGCTGTCCGTGAGCTCGATGCCCGGACGCTGGAATCTTGCTGGACGCGCCGGGTTGCGCCGCCCGGGGGTCGGGCGCCACGATCCGCCGGGGTAGCCGGGGCGTGTCCCGACCGCCGGGCCGCCGCCCGCTACGGTTGCGGTAGCAAGGCCGGGGCCCACCAGCACCCGATCACGCCGGAGAGAGCAGGGGATGACCGAGCACAGCGATCGGGAGAGCACCGGGCGACGCGGCCCGGAACACGACGTGTGGTCCCGCCCCTCGGGCCAGTCCGACCACGTCGTCGTGGTGCCCCCGAGCGCCGCCCGGTCCGGGTCGCTGCCCGGCAGTACCCCGATCGTCCGGCCCGGCCATCCCGCCCACCACGACGCCGAGACCGGCCTGATCACCGCCTCGCACGACCTCGGCGCGCCGCATGCGCCGGACGCCGGCCGCGGGCGGCTGCGCCGCCGGGCGCCGATCGCCCTGGGTGACCCGGCCGCCCCGGCCACGGCGCCGACCGGCGGCCGGCGGCCACCGCGGTTGGGGCTGTTCCTGGGCGTCGCCGGCGGGCTGCTCGGCCTCGGCCTGGTCGTGGTGCTGGTGCTCGCGCTCACCGGCTCGTTCGCCGGTGGCGGCCTCGGCGACAAGCTGCCGTTCGGTGGCAAGGACAAGCAGACCGGTCCGCCGCTCGCGCAGGCCTGCCCGCCGCCCACCGCCACCGCGAACCCCGGCTACCGGGAGGGCCCGCCGCCACCGCCCGGGCCGCGCACCACCGACCCCAAGGCCGGCATCTCGTACCAGCGGTTCGGGTCACCGTGGCAGGACTGGCACGACGACTGGTACGCCGGCCAGCTGAAGGTCCACTACGTCACCGGCCAGTCGTTCGTGACCGAGCGCTACAGCAGCGGCGAGTACCTCGCCTCGGTGCTGTCCGGGTCGGTGCCGGCCACCGTCAACGACGGCAACATCCTCGACCTCAAGTGCGTCGGCCAGCAGATCGTCGCCGACGTGCGCAAGTCGTACTACCCGCAGCCCAACCAGATGGACTCGATCGAGAGCAAGCAGACCACCGTCGGCGGCCTGCAGGCCTGGGTGTCGATCTTCCGGCTGCACTTCGACGACAGCGCGCAGGGGCTCAAGGCCAAGAGCGAGCTGGTCGGGGTCGCCACCTTCGATGTCGGGAAGCCGACCGCGGCGGTGCTGTACGTGTCGATTCCGGGCACCCACCAGCAGTACGACTCGGTGGTCAAGGACGCCATCGACTCGGTACGGGCGGCGAACTGACCCGCCGACCGAGCCGGCCCTGTCGGGGTCCGCTGACGATTCGGGCCAATGGCGGATAGGGTCGCACTCGTGCCCGCTCTCAGCGCCCGCCGCGTGCGGATCCCGACGACAAGCTTCCCGGTCGAACAGTTCACCCTGGCCAACGGCCTGCGGGTGGTGTTGGCGCCGGACCGCAGCGCGCCGGTGGTGGCCGTCGCGGTCATCTACGACGTCGGCATCCGGTCCGAGCCGGAAGGCCGTACCGGGTTCGCCCACCTGTTCGAACACCTGATGTTCCAGGGCTCGGAGAACCTGGAGAAGCTCGCCCACTTCCGCTACGTGCAGGGGTCCGGCGGCACCTTCAACGGCTCCACCCACCTGGACTACACCGACTACTACCAGTTCCTGCCGTCCAACGCGCTGGAGCGCGCGCTGTTCCTCGAGGCCGACCGGATGCGCCGGCCGAAGATCACCGAGGAGAACCTGCGCAACCAGATCGACGTGGTCAGCGAGGAGATCCGGGTCAACGTGCTGAACCGGCCGTACGGCGGGTTCCCGTGGCTCAAGCTGCCGCCGGTCATGTTCGACACCTTCCCGAACGCCCACGACGGCTACGGCTCGTTCGTCGACCTCAACGCGGCGACCGTCGCCGACGCCGAGGACTTCTTCACCACGTACTACGCGGCGAGCAACGCCACGCTCGCGCTGGCCGGCGACTTCACCGTGGAGCAGGCCACCGAGCTGGTGCAGCGGCACTTCGCCGACGTGCCGGCGCGCCCCCGGCCGGTGCGCCCCAGCTTCGCCGAGCCGGACCTGACCGCCGAGCGCCGTGACTCCTATGTGGACGAGAGGGCGCCGCTGCCGGCGTTCGCGTCGGCCTGGCGGGTTCCCGACCCGATCACCGACTTCGACGCGTACCTGCCGTATGTGGTGCTCGCCGAGGTGCTGACCGACGGCGACTCGTCCCGGCTGGTCGAGCGGCTGGTACTCAAGGACCGCGCGGTGACCGGCATCGGCGGCTACCTCGGCTTCATGGGCGAACCGTTCGAGGTGCGCGACCCCACCGCGCTGCTGCTGTCGGCGCACCTGCCGCCCGGCGGCGCGATCGACGACGTGCTGCGCACCGTCGACGAGGAGCTCGACCGGCTCGCCACCGACGGCCTGGCCGCCGGCGAGCTCGACCGCACCAAGGCGCGCATCGCCACCCAGCTGCTCCGCGACCTCGACCCGGTGCTCGGCCGCGCGCTGCGGATGGGCACCATCGCCCAGCAGCGTGGCGACGCCGCGCTCACCAACGAGCTGCCCCGCCTGCTCGGCGAGGTCACCGAGGAGTCCATCGTGTCCGCTGCCGCCGCCCTGCGCCCCGCCCGGCGCGCCACCGTCGAGGTCGTACCGGGGGGTGCCGCGTGAGCCGCCCGGTTCCGGCGCTGACGCCGGCGCGGAAGCTGAAGCTGCCGCGTACCGCGGAGCGCACCCTGGCCAACGGGCTGACGGTGATCGCCGCCCGGCGCCCCGCCGTACCGCTGGTGGAGTTGCGGCTGCGCATCCCGTTCGCGAAGACCAACGTGGCGCGCGGCATGCTGCTGGCCGAGACGCTGCTGTCCGGTACCTCCGAACTGTCCAATGTGGAGCTGTCGGCGCAGCTGCAGCGGATCGGCGGCCACCTCGGCGCCAGCGCCGACCCGGACCGGTTGCTGCTCGGCGGCGCGGCTCTGACCTCCGGCCTGCCCCGGCTGCTGGAGCTGCTCGGGCTGGTGCTCACCGACGCGGTGTACCCGGCCGGTGAGGTCGCCGCCGAGCGCGACCGGCTCGCCGACCAGATCCAGGTCGCGAAGACCCAGCCCGCCTACCTGGCCCGCGCGGCGCTCAACCGCCGCGTCTACGGCCGCCACCCGTACGCGAACCAGACCGCCGAGCCGGCGCAGGTCGCCGCGGTCCGGCCGACCGTGCTGCGCTCCCTGCACGCCGAGCGGGTGCACCCGGCCGGTTCGGTCCTGGTCATCGTCGGCGACGTACCGCCGACGAAGGCGCTGGACGCGGCCGAGGCGGCGCTGTCGTCCTGGAACGGTGGCGGCAAGACCGTCGAGCTGCCGCCGGTGCCGCCGATCGACGGGGGCCCCGTGCTGCTCGCCGACCGCCCCGGCTCGGTGCAGTCCTCGCTGCGGATCGGGCTGCCCGCGGTCGGCCGCACCGACCCCGACCACGCCGCGCTGCAGCTGGCCAACCTGGTGTTCGGCGGATACTTCTCCTCCCGGCTGGTGGAGAACATCCGGGAGGACAAGGGATACACCTACTCGCCGCGCTCGGCGATCGAGCACAGCACCGCCGGCTCGGCGATCGTGGTGTCCGCCGACGTCGCCACCGAGGTGACCACCCCGGCCCTGGTCGAGACCTGGTACGAGCTGGGCCGGCTCGCGTCCACCCCGGTCGGTGCGGACGAGCTGGAGCAGGCCCGGCGGTACGGGATCGGCACGCTTCAGCTCAGCCTCGCCACCCAGGCCGGCCTGGCCGGGCTGATGTCGTCGCTGGCCGGCTCCGGGCTGCGGCTCGACTGGCTGACCGGGCACGCCGAGCGGATGGCGTCGGCCACCACCGAGCAGGTCAGCGCCGTCGCGGCGCGGTACTTCGCGCCGGCGCGGGCGGCCACCGTGGTGCTCGGCGACGCGAAGGTCGTGACGCCGTCGCTGTCGGCGGTCTTCCCGATCGACGACGGCGAAGACTGAGGGTGGCACCGGCCCTCACGCCGGCCCGGCACCGACCGGTACACGATCGGTGGATAGTCGTACCGGCCGGTGGGTACGCACAGTGACGTGACCGGGTCCGCCTCGTTGATCATCGAGCGGGCCCGGCTCGTCGACAGGGGGACACACACATGCCATGCGGGACAACGGAAATAGCCACCCAGCTCTACCGCGGCGCGATCGACCGGGCCACCGTCCGGCGCACCGACGCCGCCTGGCTGGCCGCCGCCTGGCCGACCGCCCGGGTACTGATCGTGCAGGGCGACCGGGCGCTCGTCGCCGGCGACCCGCCGCACCTGGTGTACCTGCCGGCGGCCGACGCGCCGCCCGGCGAGCGGCTGTTCCTCGGCATCGGCACCGACGACGTGCCGTACTTCGCGATCGCCGCGGCGCTGCCCGAACTGCCCGATACCCGGCCGCACTCGCTGCGCTCCGTCGGGCACCTGCTCGGTGACGTGGACGCCGACCTGTTCACCACCGCGGTGGCGCTGGCGAACTGGCACGCCGCGCACCGGTACGACCCGGCGACCGGCGCGCCGACCGAACCGGCCGAGGCCGGCTGGACCCGGGTCACCGCCGCCGGCGGCACCCTGTGGCCGCGTACCGACCCGGCGATGATCGTGCTGGTGCACGACGGCGTGATGGGGCCGGACGGGCGCTGCCTGCTCGCGCACAAGCCGGAGTGGCCGACCGACCGGTACTCCTGCGTCGCCGGCTACGTGGAGCCGGGCGAGTCGGTCGAGGCGGCGGTGGCCCGCGAGGTCACCGAGGAGGTCGGCGTCACCGTGCACAACGTGCGGTACCTGACCAGCCAGCCGTGGCCGTTCCCGCGCTCGCTGATGCTCGCCTACACCGCGCTCGCCGACCCGTCCGCGCCGGTGGTCGTCGACGGTGTCGAGATCGAGCGGGCCCGCTGGTTCCGCCGCGCCGAGTTCGGCACCCCGGCCGGGCCGGCCCTGCCGTTCACCACCTCGGTCGCCTACCTGCTGATCGACCGCTGGTTGCACGAGCGCCCCTGACCCGCCGGCGGCCCGGTGCCACCTGGCGGGAGCGCATCCGACCCGCCGGCGGCTCGGCGGCACCGGGCGGGAGCGCCCGACGGGGCGTCAGCCGGCGCCGGAGGCTGCCCAGGCTGGCGTCAGCCGGCCCGGCCGAAGGAACGGCGGTACGCGGCCGGGGTGGTGTGCACGATCGTCCGGAACCGGCGGCGCAGGTTCGCCGCCGAGGACAGGCCGGCCCGGGTGGCGATCGCCTCGACCGGCAGGTCGGTGTCCTCCAGCAGGGTCCGGGCGGTGAGTACCCGCTGGACGAGCAGCCACTGGCCGGGCGTGGTACCGAGCTGGTCGGCGAAGCGGCGCGCCAGCGTGCGCGGCGACACGTTGGCGCGGGCGGCCAGGTCGGCCACGCCGAGCGGTTCGTGCAGCCGTTCGGTGGCCCAGTCGAGCACGGGTGCCAGCGACTCCGCCGGATGCTCCGGTCGGGGCGGCGCCGCGTACTGCAGCTGGCCACCCTCGCGGTGCGGCGGCATCACCATGTGCCGGGCGATCTGCGCTGCGTGGGCCGCCCCGAGGTCGGCACGGGCCAGGTGCAGGCACAGGTCGATCCCGGCGGCGGTGCCGGCGCTGGTGGCGACGTCGCCCAGGTCGAGGTAGAGCGTGTCGGGCTCGACGTCGACGGCGGGGAAGCGGGCCGCGAGCTCGTCGGCCATCCGCCAGTGGGTGGTGGCGCGCCGCCCGTCCAGCAGGCCGGCCTCGGCGAGCAGGAACGCACCGGAGCAGATCCCGACGATCCGGGCGCCGCGGCGATGCGCCCGCCGCAGCGCCCGGATCGCCGCCGACGGTGCGGGACGGTCGCGCTGCTGCCAGCCGGGTACCACGACGGTGTCCGCACCGTCCAGGGCGCGCAGCCCCCGGCGGACCGCCATGTCGTAGCCGGCCAGCGTCGGCACCGCGCCCGGCCGCGGCGTGCACACCCCGAAGTCGTAGTACGCGGGGACGTCGGGGCGGCGGGTGCCGAACACCTCGGCGGCACAGGCAAGTTCGAACGTCGACTGCGGCGGCAGGACCAGCGCGACGACCCGATGTCGGCTCATGGCAGGAAAGTACCTGGTGGAGTCGTTACCGACACTGGCGCGCGGCCACTTCTCGTGGTGACGATGAGCGCATGACGGACGAGAACAGCGACGTGTGGGTGGTTCAGGTCGACGAGGTCGAGGCGGTCGAGGTGGCACCGGGCATCCGGCGCCGGCGCCTGTCGACCACCGAGTGGGCCAGCGGCTGGCTGTACGACTTCGCGCCGGGCGCGGAGTGGCCGGAGGTGGACGTGCACGAGGGCGAGGAGCGTTACTACGTGGTGTCGGGAGAGTTCGTCGACCGGGGCCGGCGCCTCGGGCCGGGCAGCTACGTGGTGTTCGCGCCGGGCAGCCGGCACCAGCCGCGGACCGATACCGGCGCCCGCATGCTCGGCATCAGCATCCTCAACCGCTGACGGGTCACCAGGTGTCGGGGAGGGTGTCGAGGGCGGGGAGCAGGGCGCGTTCCTCGGCCCCGAAGTGCTCGTCCAGCTGCCCGGCGAGCTCGGTACGGGCGGCGCCGAGGCCGGCGGCGTCACCGGCGGCGGCGAGCGCGTCGAGTGCGCGCAGGCGTTCGGCGACGAGCCGGTGTTCGGCCCGGAGCCGGTCGATCGTCCCGGCGAGGTCGGGGAGTGCGGCGAGCAGCCGCGGGAACGTCGTGTCCTCGCTGTGGTGGTGCTCGCCGACCTCGGCGCACCAGGCCAGACAGTGCCCGAACACGTCGCCCGCCGCGGCGGCGCCGGCGAGTTGGGCCCGCAGCGCGGTGTGGGCGCGGACCAGTTGCACGGCGACGGCGAGGCCGCGATCGCTGTGGTCCATCCGGTACAGCGCGACGACCGGGATCGTCCGGTCGGTGCCACGCTGGTACGCGGCGTAGGCGGGAACGCGCTCGCCCTGCTCGCGGTAGCACCGGTCCCGCTCGGCGCCGTGCAGCGGGGCGGCGACGACCCGGTACCGGTCGGTGCCGACCTCGACGTGGCCGACCGGGTCGGCGAGCAGCCGGCGGTACCAGCGGGGATCGTGGTCGCGGCCGGCGTTGGAGGCGTAGACGAGCAGCCGGTCGCCCTCGTCGTGGTGGCCGATGGGGCTGGTGATCCCGCCGGCGGTGAGCAGCAGCAGGTCGGCGCCGGTGAACGGGCCGCCGACGCGCCCGGCGTTGGCCCGGAACTCGTCGATCACCGCGCGGTTCGGGTTCGGCATCGGTCTCCTCGATACTGTCGACATTGTTTGACCACAGCACTGCTTTGACCACAGCACTGCTTTGACCACAGCACTGCTTTGACCACGGCACTGCTTTGACTGCAACGCTGCTTTCGCGACGATGCAGCTCCGATGACGAAGCTGCTTTGACGGCAAAGCATTTGCAAGCAAAGCTAATTTGGAGACGAACGTATGTCAACCCGATCCGGGCTCGACGTCGACGACGCCACCCGGCAGATGCTGCTGCTGATGCCGCGGCTGGTCGGCCGGGCCAAGAAGCTCGCGGTGCCGCCCTCGCTCGCCTCGTTCGGTCTGGCGCCGAGGCATCTGACGCTGCTCGCGCTGCTGCTGCTCGACGGCCCGATGACCGTGCGGGTGCTGGCCGACCGGCTCGAGGTGGCGCCCACGACGGTGAGTCTGATGGTCGCCGACCTCAGCCGGCAGGGGATCCTGCGCCGCAACGAGGACGACACCGACCGGCGTCGCGTCATCGTCGACATCGACTCCGGGCACCGCCGTGACATCGACGCCTGGCTCTCCGGCTCCGCCAATGCCTGGCGGGACGCGCTGGAACCGCTCACCGCGGCCGAGCGCGAGCTGGTCGTCTCGACGTTGAAGCGGTACGAGGAAGGGGTTGAAAGGACTCTTTCGAAAGAGCAGCTTCGACGCGTGCCCGACGACGACATCGACCACTCAGTGCCGAAACGCACGCTGCGCGATCCGCGCGAGCTGCGCGCCATGGCCCATCCCGTCCGGATCCGGATCATGGACGAGCTGTTCATCGCCGGCTCCCTGACCGCGAGCCAGCTCGCCGACCGGATCGGCGAGAGCCCCGCCAACTGCTCCTGGCACCTGCGCCAGCTCGCCAAGTACGGCTACGTCGAGGAGGCCGGCGGCGGTACCGGGCGCCAGCGGCCCTGGCGCCCGGTGATCGAGTCCCGCAGCTGGGGTGACCGCAGCGAGGGTGAGCTGGCCGCCGCCGGAGCGGCGATGGCCGACCTGATGTACCGGCACGAGTTCGCCGAGCACGAGGAGTACCGGCACCGCCAGGACAGCGAGCCCGCGGACTGGTACGACGCGGCGTACTGGAGCCAGTCGTTCGCCTGGCTGACCGCGGCCGAACTCACCGAGCTCAAGGAAACCATCATCGGCCTCGTGCTGCGCTACGCCGAGCGGTTCACCGACCCGGCCACCCGGCCCGCCGACGCCCGTGCCGTGCGCCTCGTATCCTGGGGTTTCCCGGCCAGGCCGTGGTCGGAGGACCGGAAGTGAGGCGGCTGCTGCGGGCGCCCGGCCCGGACAGCCTGTGGCGCAACCGGGACTTCAACCTGCTGTGGGGCAGCCAGGCGTTGTCGGGCCTGGGCAGCTCGATGTCGTCGCTGGCCTACCCGCTGGTGATCCTGGTCCTCACGCACAACGCGGTGCTCGCCGGCGCCGTCGGTACCGCCGCGATGATCGCCAAGACCGCGGTCCGGCTGCCGGTCGGGGTGCTGGTCGACCGGGTCAACCGGCGACGGATGATGCTGGGCTGCGACGCCATCCGGCTGGTCGCGTTCGCCGGGCTGACCGTGAGCCTGCTGCTCGGGTACGGCAACGTGCTGGTGATCCTCGTCGTGGCGGTGCTCGAGAGCGTGTGCGCGGCCGCGTTCGACACCGGGGCGATGTCGGCGGTGCGCAACCTGGTACCGCTGGACCAGGTGCCCACCGCGGTCGCCCGGGACGAGGCCCGCACGTACGCGGTGGGGCTGGTCGGGCCGCCGATCGGCGGCGCGGTGTTCGGCCTCGGCCGGGCCCTGCCGTTCCTCGCCGACGCGATCAGCTACCTCGTCTCGCTGGTCGGCCTGCTGCTGATCCGCCGCCCCATGCAGGAGAAGGCGACGCCGGCCGACACCGACACCTCGCCGCTGCACGACCTGCTCGAAGGGCTGCGGTACACCGTCACCACGCCGTTCCTGCGGGCCGCGATGCTGATCGCCGCACCGCTCAACTTCGCCATCAACGGCATGCTGTTCGGCATCATCATCCTGTTGCAGCGCAACGGCACCCCGCCCGTGCTGATCGGTACCGTGGAAACCATCGTGGGCATCGGCGGCCTGATCGGCGCGATCGCGGCGAGCAGCCTGATGCGCCGGTTCCGCTTCCCGGTGCTGCTGCGCGGCATCACCCTGATCGGTGTCCCGCTGATGCTCGCCGCGCTGCCGCTCGCCTCGTCCCCGCTCGCCGCCGCGCCGATCGCGCTGGTGATCCTGCTCGGGCCGCCGCTCAACGCCGGCCTGTTCGGGCACCTCGCCGTGATCACCCCGGACCGGCTGCTGGGCCGGGTCAACAGCGCCTTCATGACCGCGGCGATGGGTCTCGCCGCGCTGGCCCCGGTACTGGCCGGCATCCTCGCCGAGCACTTCGGCGCCGCCGGCGTGGTCCTCGCGTTCACCGCCGCGTTCGCCGTCTCCACGGTCGTCGCGTTGACCGCCAAGGGGATCCGCGAGATGGGCCCGCTCACCACGAACGAGACCGGTGACACCGAGACCGGCGAGACCGGGCCCGGCGCGACCGAGATCGGGGAGTCCAGGGAGTCCGAGGAGTCCGGGCTCGGCGGTGCCGGCGGTACCGAGACCGACGAGTCCGGGGCCGGCGGCGCCGGGCACCGACCGGGTACGGGGGAGGCGGGCTGATGCGCGCCCTGATGGCGAACCGGAACTTCCGGCTGCTGTTCGTCGGCATGGCAGCCAGCATGATCGGCGACTCGATGCTGATGCTGGTACTGGCGATCTGGGTGAACCAGCTGACCGGCTCGGCCAGCGCCGCCGGACTGACGCTGCTCGCGCTGGCCGCACCCACGCTGCTCGCACCGATCGCCGGCTGGCTGGTGGACCGGCTGCCGCGGCGCGGGTTCCTGTTCGGGGCCAACCTCGCCTCGGCGGCCATCATGCTGCCGCTGCTCGCGGTGCACGGGCGCGGCCAGCTGTGGCTGTTGATCGTGGTGACCGTCGCGTACGGGGCGTCGTTCGTGTTCGTCGATCCGGCCCAGACCGGCGTGATCAAGCACGTCGTCCCGGCCGAGGCGCTCGGCGCCGCCAACGGCATGCTGCAGACCGTCAAGCAGGGATTGCGGCTGCTCGGCCCGCTCGCCGGCGCCGGCATCTACGTCGCGCTCGGCGGCCCGGTCGTCGCCATGATCAACGCCGGTACCTTCGTGGTCGCCGCGGCCGCGGTGCTCCTGCTGAAGCTGGGCAGGGCGCCGGTCGCCGGCGCTACCGACACCGCGGTCGAGGAGGCCGGGGCGGAGCCGCCGGGCGCGCTGCTGCACGAGATCACCGCCGGGTTCCGGTACGTGCTGCACGACGTGCTGCTGCGCCGGCTCACCATCGGTCTGCTGGTGGCGATCTTCGCGCTGGAGTTCGTCGAGTCGGGCATCTTCGCGCTGATCGGCGACGTGATGCACCGGTCGACCACGCTGATCGGCGTGATCACCTGCGCCCAGGGGGCCGGCGCGGTCGTCAGCGGGGTGCTCGCCGCGCTCGGCATCGCCGCCCTGGGCACCGCCCGGCTGGCCGTCGTCTTTCCCGCCGCGACGGTGTTCGGGTTCGGGTTCACGCTGGTGCTCGTCGCCGCGAACACGCTGATCCAGCAGCGGGCGCCGCACCGCTACATCGGGCGCGTCGTCGCCGCCTCGGACGGGATCATCTCGGTCGGCCAGGTCACCGCGCTGGCGCTGGGCGCCGGCCTGGTCACGATCCTGGACGCCCGGCTGATCATGGTGCTGATCGGGCTAGGCCTGGCCGGCTCCGCGGCGTACCTGTGGCGCTCCCGGCACGCCGACACCGCGGCACCGGAGCCACAACCGGACCCGGTCGCCACGACGCCGTGACGCCGCCGCACCGACCGCTCGCCCACCGGCGGGCGGGCCGCTGGGGCCTGCCCAGATAATGGCGACCATGTCTGGGGGGAATGCGGCGGGTCGGCACGCGAGCTGGCTGGAACTGTTCTTCGATCTGGTCGTCGTGGCTGCCGTCATGCAACTGGCGCACCGGCTGCACGGCGAGCCGACGCCGGCGGACGTGGGGCTGTTCGTGCTGCTCTACCTCGCGGTGTGGCTCGCGTGGTCGTCGTTCACGCTGTACGCCAACGTCGCCGGCGACCGCACCAGCCAGCGCTCGATGCTCGCCGCGATGGCCGGCATCGCGGTCCTGGCCGCCGCGGTACCGGAGGCCACCGAGCAGCGCGTCGTGGTCTTCGTCGTCGCGTACGTGGTGGTGCGGGTGCTCGGTGCCCGGACGATGCGCCGTACCGGAACGAACCTCACCGCCTGGCCGACCGTGCAGGGGCTGCTCGGCGTCGTACCGTGGCTGGCCTCGATCTGGGTCGAGCCGCCCGGCCGGTACGTGCTGTGGACCGTGGGCGTGGCCATCGACCTGCTGCTGCCGCTCGGTGCGCGGGCCGAGGCCCGGGTACCGCGGTTCGCCCAGCGGATGATCGAGGCGCAGGCACGGCGGGAGGGCCGCCCGGTCGAGGACTTCGCCGCCCGGGTGCCGAAGCCGGCCAGGGTGGACCTCGCGCACCTGGCCGAGCGGCTCGGCCTGTTCATGATCATCGTGCTCGGCGAGGCGGTACTGCAGGTCGTCACCACCGCCGCGGAACTGCCGTGGACCGGTCGGCTGGTCGCCGTCGCCGGGCTCGGCTTCGTGGTGCTCGTCGGCATGTGGTGGCACCTGTTCAGGTACGGCCTGATCGCCAGCGAGGGCCGCAGCCTGCCGGTCTCGGTGGCGATGCCGCTGCACTTCGTCACCACGGTGAGCATCACCGCCGTCGCGGTCGGCCTCGGCGGCATCGTCGCGCACCCCGAGCACGTACCGGCCGCCGACGGCTGGCTGCTCTGCGGCGGCGTTGCCGGCTGGTTCCTCGCCGGCGTTCTGGGCGGGCTGCCCGATCCGGCCAACCGGCGCTGGCTGCTCGCCGCCGGACTGCCGGGAATCGCCGTACCGATCGCGCTCGCCGCGGTCGGCCGGTCGCTGCCCGGCCCGGCGTTCACCGGCGTACTGGTGGTGTTGATGGCCTGGCAGTGGGCCTACAGCACCCGGCAGGAGCAGCGCCGCAGCCGGTTGGTACCGGTCGGGTAGGCTCCGCGCCGTCGCGGCCGTCGGTGGTTCGACGGCCGCGCCGGGCCACCGGGATCGGGCGGCTGCGTCAGGCCGCGGCGAGGGTGGCGAGCTTGTCGCGTACCTGCACGATCGTCGGGTTGGTCATCGCGGTGCCGTCCGCGTACTGGATCGTCGGCACCGTCTGGT
Source organism: Actinocatenispora sera (assembly GCF_018324685.1). NCBI lineage: Bacteria > Bacillati > Actinomycetota > Actinomycetes > Micromonosporales > Micromonosporaceae > Actinocatenispora > Actinocatenispora sera. The sequence continues at coordinate 3,114,852 of NZ_AP023354.1, forward strand.
TCCCGCCGTTGACGCTCATCACGTACTCGGCCGCGCTCGGGTCCTGCTCGATGTCGACCACCGTGTAGTCGATCTGCTCCCGGTCGAACTGGCTCTTCAGCCGCCGGCAGTAGCCGCACCACGGCGTCGAGTACATCGTGACCGAACCACTCATTGGGGGGTGCCTCCTCATGCACGTCCTGAACGCCGCGTCGCGTGCGCCGGCGCACTGCCAGCCTGCCACGCGTCGCGGACGTCCTCTTCGAGAGCGATAACGTCGTAGCCGGCTGAGACCATCCCCGCTGTGGCCAACGGCGCACAGAATCGGAGGCAGTTCGTGTCGCACGGTGTGCACCCCGACCGTCCAGCGGCACCCCGCGTCACGGCCCCGACCGCCGAGGGCGTGCTGGCCGGGCTCGACGACGACCAGCGCGCCGCCGTCACGGCACCGGCCGGCCCGCTGTGCATCCTCGCCGGCGCCGGAACGGGCAAGACCCGCGCGATCACCCACCGCATCGCACACCGGGTGCTGACCGGCGAGGTGCGCCCGCAACACGTGCTCGCGGTGACGTTCACGGCGCGCGCGGCGGGGGAGATGCGCGACCGGCTGCGCGCCCTGGGCGCCGGCGGCGTGCAGGCCCGCACGTTCCACGCCGCGGCGATGCGCCAGCTGCGGTTCTTCGCCCCCCGGCTGCTGGGTGGCCGGGAGCTGCCCGAGGTGCTCACCAGCAAGGCCCGGCTGATCAACCAGGCCGCCGCCGCGGCCAGGGTGCGGGCCGAGTCGGCGCTGCGGCGCGACCTCGCCACCGAGATCGAGTGGGCCAAGTCGAGCCTGGTCGAGCCGGCCGAATACCCGGTCGCCGCCGCCCGGGCCGGTCGCGACACCCCGGTCGCGCCCGACTCGATGGTGCGCGTCTACCAGGCGTACGAGCAGGCCAAGCAAGATGCCGGCGTGATCGACTTCGAGGACCTGCTGCGGTTCACCGTCTGGGCCATCGAGGAGCACCCGGACGTCGCCGACCAGGTCCGCGCGCAGTACCGGCACTTCGTCGTCGACGAGTACCAGGACGTCAACCCGGTGCAGCAGCGGCTGCTCGCGGCGTGGCTCGGCGGCCGCGACGACCTGACCGTGGTCGGCGACGCCAGCCAGACCATCTACTCGTTCACCGGCGCCTCCGCCGACCACCTGATCGGCTTCCCGCGCCGCTATCCCGGCGCGACGGTGGTGCGGCTGACCCGCGACTACCGGTCCACGCCGCAGGTGGTGGCGCTGGCCAACCAGATCATCGGGCAGGCCCGTGGCGCGCAGGCCCGACTGCGGCTGCAGCTGACCGGCCAGCGCAAGCCCGGCCCGGCGCCGACGATCCGGTCGTTCCCGGACGAGACCGCCGAGGCCGCCGCGGTCGCCGCCCGGTGCGCCGAGCTGGTCGCGGGCGGTACTCCGAGCAGCGAGATCGCGGTGCTGTTTCGCACCAACGCCCAGTCCGCGGCGTACGAGGATGCGCTGACCGACGCCAACGTGCCCTATCAGGTGCAGGGCAGCGCCCGGTTCTTCGACCGGCCCGAGGTGCGCCAGGCGATGGTCGCGCTGCGGGCCGCGACCCGGGCGGTGGAGCCCGGTACCCCGCTGCGGGTGGCGATCGTCGACGCGCTGGCCGCCACCGGCTGGTCGGCCGACTCGCCGCCGCCCGGCGGCGCCGGCCGGGAGCGCTGGGAGGCGCTCGCCGCGCTGGTGCGGCTGGTCGCCGACTTCCGGCCACCGCCGGGCGAGGACGGCGGCGAGCCGACCGCGGCCGACGCGCTGACCGCCTTCCACGCGGAGCTGACCCGCCGCGCCGCCGCCCAGCACGCGCCGGCCGTCGACGGCGTCACGCTCGCCTCGCTGCACGCCGCGAAGGGCCTGGAGTGGGACGCGGTGTTCCTGGTCGGTCTGGTCGAGGGCACCCTGCCGGTCGGCTTCGCCCGCACCGACGACCAGATCGAGGAGGAGCGCCGGCTGCTCTACGTCGGGATCACCCGGGCCCGCGAGCAGCTCTGGCTGTCCTGGCCGCAGGCGCGTGCGGACGGCGGCCGGCCGCGCCGCCCGTCCCGGTTCCTGCCAGCGTCGACCGCCGGCGCCGTTCCGTCGGCGGGTGTCGCCCGGCCGGAGCGGCCGGCCGCTGCCCGCCGGCGCCGCGGCACGCTGGTGCTGTGCCGGATCTGCGGTGCCACCCTCAGCGAGGCCACCGACCGCAAGCTGGGCCGGTGCAGCGACTGCCCGTCCGACCTCGACCCCGAGCTGTACGACCGGCTCGTGTCCTGGCGCGCCGACGTCGCCGCGCAGCAGCGCATCCCGGCCTACGTGGTGTTCACCGACGCCACCCTGGCCGCGCTCGCCGAGCTGCGCCCGGACGCACCCGAGACGCTGGTGCAGATCCCCGGCATCGGCGCCCGCAAGCTCGGCCTGTACGGCAAGGCCGTGCTGGCCCTGATCGACGGCACCGAGGCCGACCAGGCCGTCGCGATGGTCTGACCGGAAACGGCCCGACCGGCGCGGGCCACGACGACCCGCCGGACCCGGCGGCCGGGCCCGGATCCGGGCTGGCGAGCGCCGGTTAGGGTGCTGGTGGCGGGCTGATCCGGGGTCGCTGGCTGGCTTCGACAAGAGACGTCGATAACGTCTTTCGAAATTCGATTGCCACCCACCGGCGGACGGCATAACCTGCCAAGGTCCGGGTGACGCGCCGGCGCTCCGCGAGGGAGTTTTCCTCGCAGGAGATTGCCGGAGCACAGCCGCATCGCAGATCCGGACCGACCCGCGAGGGCGGTCCCGAGACAGGAACGAGGTGACTATCCGTGGAGACCAACCGCATCGATGAGCGGCGGTTCCTGTCGCTGCCAGTCGCTTCGGCCCTGCTGGATCGTGATCCGGCCGGTGTCGCGCCGATCGGCTCCGACGCACGCGACATCTCCGCTGTGTCGCCCGTTCTCGCCGTCTCGCTCTGCTCCACCGCCTTCACGGCTCCGGAGCCGATCTATGCGGCAGCTCAGTTCCGTACCCAGGGGTTCAGTGGCTTTGCGGGCAAGGTCTCGCCGAGTCACATCGCCTCTCAGGGGCTCAGTGTCGGCATTGCGCCGGCACCGCAGTCCGTCGACGCCGGCCAGCCGGCCGTCGACCAGCAGCAGGGGACCGGTGTAGCCGAAGCGATGGCCAACCTGATGGCCAAGCGCCGCGGTGTCCCGCCTCGAGGTAAACCGGATTATCCGGCCTGACCAGGCCGACCGGCACCTTGAGGCCGCGGAACCCGCACACCGGGATCCGCGGCCTTTTTGTTCCCCAAAAGTTGATCAAGCCACGAGCGAGAAACGAGGTGACCGGGCGATGAGCCTGGTGTTGGCCCCCCTCGACGGAGCCGTCGAGACCGGGGTGGACCTGCCCTGCCGGACCTTCGAAGCGGACCTGTGGTTCGCCGACACCCCGGCGGACCTGGAAGCGGCCAAGTCGCTGTGCGGCGACTGCCCGCTGCGGATCGAGTGCCTCGCCGGCGCCCTGGAGCGGCACGAGCCGTGGGGCGTATGGGGTGGGGAGATCTTCGAGCACGGAGCGGTGGTGCCGCGCAAGCGGCCGCGGGGCCGCCCGCGCAAGGAGGACCTCGCGCGTGACGCGGTGGCCCGGGCACAGGTTGCTGCCCGTACCGACGCCGTCCTGCGTGAGGCGAGCCGGGCCGTGACCGCGGCCTGACGTCCACCCACCACCGCGCGGGGCGACCCGCCACCCCTCAAGTGAGTACGAGATGAACGAGACGACGAACCGGAGCAACGAGATGCATACCTTGCAAGAAGCCCTGGCCCGAGCGCGAATGCGCCGGGCGCCGCGTTGGCGCTCGCTGCCGTACCGGTCGGCCCTTGATGTGGCCGCCCGGGCGCGCAAGCAGCGCTGACCGGCGCCGTAGGTCCACCGGTCGGTCCCGGCACAGCAGCCGGGGCCGACCCCGACCGGTCGGGACGCGCCTCGCGTCCCGACCACCCGAGGTCCGGACGCGCCTCGCGTCCCGACCACCCGAGGTCCGGACGCGCCTCGCGTCCCGACCACCGAGGTCCGCCCGGGCGGGCGACACCGTCCGTCCGGGCCGACCCATCCGAGCCCAGGGGTGCCGTACGGCCCGCTGAGCCCCGGCTCGATCCACACGCCGAGCCGCCGGCTCGCGCCGTACCGGGTGCCCCTTCCTGCCGGCCCCGGAGACCCCACACCAAGGTCTCCGGGGCCGGTTTCGTGCCTACCGGATTTCGGCCCGGTGCCGGGGATTCCGGTCGTGCCCGACATCACTGGCCCGTCCGGGTGGTTGCCGCGCGCTCTCCGTCGCACCCGCCGCCCGCCGGCGTAGCGTCTGCTCGCGAACGGAGGATGGACGCGAGATGACGAGTGGCCCCGCCATCGACGCCGGCCGGCCCGCACCGGCCGTCGCGGTCGACCCGTCGAGCCAGGTGGACATGGAATCCGTTGGAGTAGCAGAGATCCGGCCACGTTGCCGGGAGTGCGGCCGGGACAGCGCCGGGTCGTACGGGCTGGGTTGGTCGCGGGTCTGCTCGCCGACCGGCGAGTGGTGGCTGTGCGCCGCCTGTACCCGCGCGATCGTGGGCGCGATCGAGACCTGCCTGGACGGCAGACCCGCCTAGCTTGAGTTTTAACCTGTTCGTCGGGGTCGTGGCGTGGCCGACGGCTTCTTAGGTTTGTGGCGATGCGGTTTGGGTCGGTCCGGTCTGGACGCCGTGTGCACGTCATGGCGGGCGGCTGGCCGTTGGTTGGGGTGCCCGGCTGGGCGTCCTGGCCCGGGCCGGCAGAGTTTCGGCGCAGCCGCTAGAGGAGGCAGCCGCGGGTGCAGGTATCGAAACCCTCGCCGGAGGCGTGCCGGGGTCACCCGCTGTGGCGGGAGGGGTTTCTCCCACGGCCGACGCAGGTCCGCCGCGACGTTTCGTGCGAGGCGTAGTTGGGTGTAGGCGGCCAGCACCAGCCATGTCCAGCGTTCGGCCGCGGCCGGGTCGCGTAGTTTCGGGCAGGTCCAGCCCAGGGTCTGTTTGAGCATGCGGAAGGTGTGCTCGATGTCGAAGCGGCGCAGGAACGCCTGCCATGCCAGGTCGACCTGCCCAGGGTCCAGGTCGGTGGCCGAATGCCACAGCCACACCGGTTTCGGGATCGCGCCCGAGGGCAGCCTCTCGACGTCGAGGCGGATGACGGTGCCTTCCAGCACCGGCAGATCGCCGGTATGCGCGGCCCAGGCGGTGCGGTGCGTCAACCGCGGATGCAGACGGTCCCAAGCACGGATACGCGCCGGCCCGTAATGCCTGGTGTCGGTGGAGATCTGGACATCGGGCTCGCCCCAGGTTGCCGTCTGGCCGAACACGAACTCGCTGCCGTGCCGGCACGGCCGGCCCACCGTATGCCGACGATCAGACAGAGCCGCTCGGCGTAGGACCCGGTCGGAACGCATCCGCACCAGCACCCGCACCGGCAGATCGGCCAGCACGAACGACAGGCGGGGACCGTCGTAGCCGGCGTCGGCCACGATCAGGATCTCCGGATCACCGGCATCCCAATGCCCTGCCTCGATCAGGCCGGTCACGACCCGCCGTAGCTGGTAAGCGGTCACGGCCGCCGCGTCCTCACCCGGAGCCAACCGGACCGCGTCCAACGGCGCGGTCCATGACGACCGTCCGGTCTCCAACGCCACCACCACCGACCACGGCCAGCCCGGCACCCCGATGTGCTGATCCTTGCCACGACCGTAGGTATGACACATCATCCGGCCGGGACTGGTATGTGCCTCGGGCCGCAACCAACACGTCACGTCCACCGCCAGCACGATCCGCCCATCACCCGCCCGCGGCAACGTGCACCCCAACATCGCTTGCCGCAACCGATCGGAGTCGATACGGCCAGCCGCCAGCGCGCCATACAGACCACCGTGACCACGGCGGTGGACTCCGGCCAGCGACAACTCCGGCAACGACCGCACCGGCCCATCGACACACAACAAGGCGTCACACGCCTCGAACAGGCCATCGGCCCGGGACGTCAAACACGCATAAAAGTCCCGCCGGAACCGGCTCAACTGCCCGCCGACGACCCGACGATATGGTTGAGGCACACTGATCACCGCAGCCCTTGCTGTTGATCTTCCTACTGTCGCAAGAGGAATGATCAACCAAGGGCTGCTTCCATGATCAACCAGGGTGCCCCACACCGCCCACCAAGGTTAAAACTCAAGCTAGGGTCTGTTTCGCAAGTCCCGCGTGCCGGCTGCGGCGGCCCCGTTTGCCCACTCGCGGCGTTGTCGGACAGCCCGTGTGCAAGCCCGGCACACGAACTGCCCTCCGCCTTGCGAGCAGACAAACGCGACTCGCCTCGCTCGGCCGGGGGCCCCGAAACAGACCCTAGAACCCGCCGAGCGACCTGCCTCGGCGGATCACTCGTCGGCGAAGCCGGGCAGCCAGCGCTCCAGCACCCCGCGGTACTCGGCCTTCGCGTTGAGCTGGCACAGCACCCCGATCGAGCCGAGCGTCACCCGGTAGATCATCAGGTACGACGGGGGCAGGTTCAGCTTCTTGCCCAGCTGGTAGGCGTCGCTGCCGGGCTTGGCCAGCCGGGTCGCCTCGCTGCGCAGCCACTCGCGGGTGAACCGGAACTCGTCGACCGCGATCGGTTCCAGCACCGGCAGCAGGTAGTCGAGGATCGACTGCGCGTCGACGTGCACGTTCGACGGCACGAAGCCCTCGTCGCGCAGGCCGGACAGGACCGCCTCGGCGTCGCCGGCCAGGGTCAGCCGGGTCAGCCGGCCGATCGGCTCGGGCAGCCCGTCCGGCACCCGGGCCACCGCACCGAAGTCGATCACCCCGAGCCGGCCGTCGTCGAGCAGCCGGAAGTTGCCCGGGTGCGGGTCGGCGTGCAGCAGCCCGGCCCGGGCGGGCGCGGAGAAGTGCAGCGTCGCCATCCGCAGGCCGGCCAGGTCCCGGTCCTCTTCGCTGCCGTGCGCGATGACCTCGGCCAGCGGGGTGCCCTCCACCCAGGCGGTGATCAGCACCCGGTCGGTGCCGGCGAGCACCTTCGGCACGTAGATCTCGTCGTCGTGTGCGAACGCCTTGGCCATGGCCTTCTGGGTGGCCGCCTCGAGCTTGTAGTCGAGTTCCTCGGTGACCCGCTCGCGCAGTTCGCTGAGCAACGGCTTGATGTCCAGTCCCGGTTGCAGGATGCGGAACAGGCCCGCCAGCCGGGACAGCTGGTTCAGGTCGGAGACCAGCGCCTTGCCGGCCCCCGGGTACTGGATCTTGACCGCCACCGGGGTGCCGTTGTGGTAGACCGCCCGGTGCACCTGGCCGATGCTTGCCGCGGCGGCCGGCTGGTCGTCGAACTCGGCGAACCGGCGCTTCCATCGCGGCCCGAGCTCCTCGGTCAGCACCTTGTGCACGCTGGCCACCGGCATCGGCGGCGCCGCCTCCTGCAACTTGGTCAGCGCCGCCCGGTACGGCCCGGTCAGGTGTTCGGGCAGCGCCGCCTCGAACACCGACAGCGCCTGGCCGAACTTCATCGCGCCGCCCTTGAGCTGCCCCAGCACGCTGAACAGCTGCTCGGCGGTGCGCTGCTGGATCTCGGCGGAGACCAGATCGGCCGCGGTGCCGGTGACCCGCTTGCCCAGTCCGAGCGCGGCCCGTCCCGCCAGGCCCAGCGGCAGGGTCGCGAGTTTCGCTGTGCGGGACACGGCACGACGCGGGATATCGGTCACGCTTCCCATTGTCCCATCACAGCGTTCGCTCAGCCGGTCGCGCGCTGCCCGTATCGCCGCGCGACCGGCCGAGGCTGTGGGACTCCTCGATCGGGGAGAGGTTCCCGACCGCCCTCGAGCGGGTCAGCGGTCGAGGATCTGGCGCCAGGCGGCGTCGAGCGCGTCGCGGTCGGCGATCGTGGTCGACCGCCACCCGATGACGCCGTCCGGACGGACCAGGACCGCACCGCAGTCCGACAATCCGTAGTCGGATCGGAACGTACCGTCGTCGGTCAACTCGGCGCCGATCCGGTGCACCGCGAGTGGCACGGCCAGCTCCGCGGCGACCTGCTCGGCCGCGCCGGCCCAGTCGGGGTCCTCGGTGAGCAGGACGAACCCGGCGAAGAACAGATCCCGGGTGGACAGCATCTCGTCGCCGCGGTGCAGAACCACGTGCGGCGCGCGGGTGCCGGGGCGCCCGGCGGGCAGCTCGAAGCCGTACCCGTCGGTGCCGCCGGCCACCGCGCGGCTGGCCATCCGGTACCCGAACAGCCCCTGTACCGGGTCGGGCACCTCAGGCAGGTCGTCCGGGCGCTGGTCGGGCTGCAGCCGCTCGAACATGTTCGCGTACTGCCAGTCGGCGATGGTCTGCCCGTACGGCCGCTGCTCGGCGTCGTGACTGTCCAACAACCCCGGACCGGCCTCGCCCCTGACCACCGCGGCGAGCTTCCAGGCCAGGTGCATCCCGTCGAGCATCGCGGTGTTGCCACCCTGCCCGCCGGTCGGCGGCATCAGGTGCGCGGCGTCGCCGATCAGGTGTACCCGGCCGGCGGAGAACCGGTCCGCGACGCGGTGCGCGATCTCCCAGGCCGTGCCCATGTTGCAGACCTCGACCTTCAGCTCCGGCCGGCCGGCTGCGATCCGGATCACCTCGACGACCTCGGCCTCGGTGCGCTCCCGGTCGTCGTTGATGCCGAGCACGTACTCGCCCGGGTGGTCGGTGGACACGAACGACGCCGAGCCGTTCGGTAGCTGCGGGTTCTGCACGTAGTACATCAGGATCGCGGTGTCGGGCACCTCGTCGATCAGCTCGGGCGCCCGGAAGAGCACCGTCGTGGTGTGGCCGAACGCGCCCCGGCCGTGGTGGCCGATCCCGACCTCGCCGGCGATGGTGCCGCGACCGCCGTCGGCGCCGACGAGGTAGTCCGCGCGCACCTGGTACCGCTGGTCGGTACCGAGGTCGTGCAGGGTCGCGGTGACGCCGTCGTCGTCCTGCCGCAGCGAGTCCAGCACGGTACGGAAGCGCAGGTCGGCGCCGAGTTCGGTGGCGCGGGCCGCGATCGCCGCCTCGGCGGCCTGCTGGCTGGCGAGGCCGCTGGGCGACGGGGACAGCGCGGCGAAGTGCGGGACGTGCTCGTTGTACTGGTGCAGCACGGTGCCGGTGATGCTGTCGCAGATCACGATCGTCATCTCGGGCCGGCCGGGCGGCGCGGCGGCGAGCAGCGCGTCGGCGACCCCGGCGGTGCGGAACGCTTCCATGATCGTGGGTGACTGGCCGCGGGCCTTGGGCTGGTTCGCCGTACCCGGGTGCCGGTCGGCGACGATCGCCGGCACACCGTGCTGGCCCAGGAACAGCGCGGTGGTGAGGCCGGCCAGGCCGGCGCCGACGATCAGGACGGGTGTCTGCTCGGACCGCATCGTGGTACTCCGCTCGCTAAGATGATTCGATCCCGCGGATATCTCTCCGCGTCGGATCTCTCGACTCATCGAAATATAGAAGGGACGCCACGGTGACGTCAAGCGATGGCGCAATGATGTCAGAGAGACGCCGAGCACGGCAACGGGAGGACCTGCTCGCGATGATGCGGGAGAACGCGTCCCGCGCCGTGATGCTGCACCAGACCATCGCCGAGCGGTTCGGGCTCAACTCCACCGACATCAAGTGCCTCGACCTGGCTCGGGACGAGCCGGCGCTGACCGCCGGGCGGCTCGCCGAGCTGACCGGCATGTCCACCTCGGCGATCACCGCGGTGCTCGACCGGCTGGAGCGGCGCGGCTTCGTCGAGCGCCGCCGCGACCCCGCCGACCGGCGCAAGGTCATCGTCGTCGCCACCGGCGAACACGTCCGGCGCAACGCCGAGGTCTTCGCCCGGCTCGCCGCCGAGATCGGTGCCGTGCTCGACGACTACGACGAGGAACAGCTCGCCACCTTCCTGGCGATCGGCCGCCGCGTCAACGCGGCCGCCCGCGCCTTCACCGGCACGCTCACCAGGGAGAAGGACCATCCCGACGACGACGCCGCCGGACGGCCCCGACGCGGGTGATGTCGCCGTGATGTCATGCCCGGCGTCGAAGGCTCGGCCGTACGCAGCCGCAGCGGGGATGTGGCGGCCAGCTGCGGCGCCGGACGATACCGGGCGACGGAAGCTCCAGCGCGCCACCGAGCGTGTCCGGCTGCCCGCCGTCGAGCTCCTGGAGCACCTGCGCCGCGGCGAGCGCCGCACCGGCGGCGAGCAGCGGCGCGTCGACCGGCTCGGGCACCGGGCCGGGGATGGTGGCGAGCTGGGCGGCGAGCACCGGCCAGGCCCGGTCCCGGTCCGCCCGGGCGTGCTCGACGCAGCGCAGGCAGCTCGTGCGGCCGGGGCGCACCAGCGGGCCCACCACGACCGCTGCGTCGCGCACCCACACGCTCAGGTGGCGGACCGTCCGCAGGCTCTGCCCGTACCCGAACGGCGGGGTCGGGCGCGGCCGGCCGAACAGGATGATCAGGTCGGCATCGGGTCCGGTCAGGGCGCGGGTGTCGGTCTCCGGCGCGGCCCGCAGGATCGCGTCGCACACCGCCCGGCGCCACGGCCGGCGGGCGTCGTCGGGCAGTACCCCGCCGACGGCCGGGTCGGACGCACCCACCACCCCGCCGGCGACCGGGTGCAGCCGGCCGATCCCGGCCGCCGCGAGCAACGCGGCGGTGGGCGCGGCGAGCCGGCTGCGACCCACGAGTACCACCCGGGCCCGGCGCCGGTGGGCCAGCGCGCGGGCGGGGGAGACGGTGCTCGGCAGGCGCATCGACAGCGCCGCCGCCTCGGGCTCCAGCCGTCGCCGGGTCGCCGGGGCGAGCCGGCCAGGAAGCAGGCTGCTCGCGTCGCGCAGCAGGCCTCGGTCGGCCAGCGCGCGCAGCAGCCGGTCGAGCTCGTCGGTGTCGAAGCCGAGCTGGGCCGCCTCCTGCCGGAGCGAGGTCTCGGTGTGCCGGCCGTCGAGCAGCGTCAACAGCCGCGCCATCGGTGACCGGTCGGAGCGCAGGACCAGCGAACGGGTACCGGACAGGCCCACCTGGATCGAGCGACGGTCCCGGTGCAGCGGTGTCACGGTCGGCAGCAGCATGGGTCGTTTCATGCCGTCCACGGTGCTTCGCCGGTGCTCGGCGTGCTCACGTTGTCCACAGCCGGTAGCGGGAGATCGGCGGTTGTCCACAGAAAACACCGAGTTGTGCACAGCCATCCGGTCCGTCCTGTCGCCCTTCCGACACCCGTACCGGGGGCGGCCCGGCTGTGCGCGCGGGCCCGGACATGCAGAAGACCGGAGGCGCCGGGTGGCACCTCCGGTCTCGAGCGAAACGTCGGTACGAACGCGTCCGTACCGACGGCACGGGCGGACCCGTGCCGGGTGGATCAGGCCTTGCCCAGGATCCGGTTCATCTTGGTGCCGCAAACCGGGCACGGGCCCTTGGCCATCCGGCGACCGGAGTCGCTGACCGACACCTCGCCCTCGAAGTCCCGCTTCTCCTTGCACTTAACGCAGTAGCCGTTGTAAGTCTCGGCCACGGTGCCCCTCCTCGTGTTGTCCCGGCGCTGCCGAATCGCAGCTCCGGCCCGGCGCGGACCCTACCCAGCGAGGCTGCCCTCCCCCTCGCACCGCGTGGTGCGTGTGAGGAACGCGACCTCGGAGCCGGACGGCCCCGCACAAACCAGCAATCACCAACTGTGTGTGGACGAGGACTAAGAGTACGGGTAGCGGTTCGCTGCGCCGCGCTCGGACGTCACCCTGACCGCGTTGCCACCGCGGCCGGCGCCGACCGTGCGCCGTGCGCCGTACGCCGGGTCCGACGATGCCGCGCCGCTCGCGACCCGGCCCCCACGCCGACTCGTCACGCTCGGTGCGAGATCCCGGCACGACGACGCATCCGCCACCTTCCCCGAGCGCCGGAACGTGCATCGGCCGGGATCTCGTCGCCCATGACGCTAAGCGGACCGCAAGGCGAGGTCAACGCGCCGCGCGCGAGGAAATCCGGAAAACCGGCCGGTAACACGCCCGTACGGTGCGAAAGCCGCACGGGCTTCGGGCCGTACCACGGTGTCGCAACTGGTCTCGGGCCCTCCGGTCCGGATAGCGTGCGAGCGTGACCGAGCACAGCGGCCCGCCGGCGGGGCCCGACATCGAGGTGCGGCGCAGCGCGCGCCGGCGCAGCACGGTCTCGGCCTACCGCGACGGGGAGCGGGTCGTGGTGCTCATCCCGGCCCGGTTCAGCGCCCGCGAGGAGCGCGAGTGGGTCGACCGGATGGTGCAGCGGCTGGAGCGCCGGGAGCGCCGCACGCCGCGCAGCGACGAGCAGTTGCTGACGCGGGCCGGCGCGCTCGCCCGGCGGTACCTGCCGGACCACCCGGCCGTGGCGGTGCCGGCGAGCGTGCGCTGGGTCGGCAACCAGAACGGCCGGTGGGGCTCGTGCACGCCGGCCGACCGGACCATCCGGTTGTCCACCCGGTTGGCCGGAATGCCGGAATGGGTGGTCGACTACGTGCTGTTCCACGAGCTGTGCCATCTGGTCGTCGCCGGCCACGACGCCCGGTTCTGGGAGCTGATGGCGCGCTACCCGCGTACCGAGCGGGCCCGCGGCTTCCTGGAGGGCGTGTCGGCCACCGCCGGCCTGTCGCTGCGCGACACCGACGACGAGCCGACCGGGTTGGCGCCGGCGCCGGTGCCGCACGAGGAGGTCGGATGACCGACCGCTGCGTGCTGGTGCTGCTCGACCGGCCCGGCTGGGCGCCGCCCGGGGTGGATGCGCAGGCGTGGCGGCGGGCGCTGGCCGAGGACGTCGTCGACCTGCTCGCCCCGCTGGCCGAGGTCGACGTCGCGCTGGCCGCCACCGCGGCCGACCGGCCGCTGGCCGAGGACATCAGGTGGCCCACGACCCCGGTGTACGAGGTGACGGCGGCGCGGCCGGTCGCGGCACTCACCGCGGTGGCACGGGCCGGGTACCGGCAGGCCGCGGTGCTGCCGGCCGATCTGCCGGACCTGCCCGCGTTGCTGATCGGCAAGCTGTTCCGGGCGCTGTCCGACCGGGCGGTCGCGGCCGCTCCCCGGCTGCCGGACCGGGCCGACCTGGCCGCGTTGGCCAGCCGGTTGCCGGTACCGGAATGGCTGGTCACGGCCGATCCGGCGCTGACCGGTACGGACCAGGCCGGGCTGCGCGCCGCCGGCCGCACGGTGCCCGACGCGCCACCGCACGGCGACGTCGCGGCCTGCCCCGGCTGGCACCGGCTGCGCGGGCCGGCGGACCTGACCCGGCTCGACGAGAGCCTCGAAGGCTGGGAGGCCACCCGGGCCCTGCTCGCGACCGGCTCGGTGCGCTGACCGACCGCGGTGAGCGCCCCGAATCGGGCGGCTTGCGTCGGCCCGTCAGGTCGGGCGGCTCGCGTGGGCCGGTCAGGTTGGGCGGCTGGGTCAGGCGGTTCGGGCGTGGGTACGGAGCAGGTCGAGCAGCCCGCGCAGCGCCGGCCGGCGCTCGGTACCGGTGCGCCAGGCGACGTAGCAGCGGCGCCGCAGCGTCGGTGCGACCGCGACCACGCGGACCCCGTTCGGTACCGGATCGCGGCCCATACGTGGGATGACTGCGGCGCCGAGGCCCGCCGCGACGAGCGCGAGCTGGGTCTGGTGTTCCTCGGCGGTGTGCGCGATGCGCGGCTCGACGCCCTCGCCCCGCAGCGTCTGGCGCAGCCAGTCGTAGCAGATCGAGCCCTTGGTCCAGGCGATCCAGTCGGCGCCGGCAAGCTCGGCGAGGCTCACCTGGGCGTGGCCGGCCATCGGATGGTCGGCGGGCAGCACGAGGTCGATCGGGTCGTCGAGCAGGTGCTCGCCGGACAGCCCGTCGGCCAGCGCCAACGGCGAGTTGACCCAGTCGCAGTACAGGGCGGCGTCGAGGTCGCCGCGGGCCAGCAGCGGCAGCGAGTCGTCCATGTCGATCTCGAGCAGTTCGACCCGTAGCCGGGGGTAACGTTCGCGGGCGGCGCGCAGCAACTGCGGCATGATGCCGCGGGCGGCGGTGGCGAACACGGCGATCGTGACGTGCCCGATGACCTGGTCGCGGTGCGCCTCCAGGTCGGCCTGCGCCTCCTCGACCAGTGACAGGATCCGCCCGGCGTGCTCGACCAGCAGCTGCGCGGCGCCGGTGAGCCGGACGCCGCGGCCGTTCGGTTCGAGCAGCGTGTGGCCGGTCTCGCGCTCCAGCTTCGCCAGCTGCTGGGAGACCGCGGACGCGGTGAGGTGCAGCGTGTCGGCTGCGGCGGTCACCGAGCCGTAGGTGGCCACGGCGTGCAGGGTGCGTAACCGCTCCAGGCTCATCATATTAGGAATGCTAACGCATTCGATGAAGAACTATTTGATTGTCTAAACAGTTTCGCGGGACGAGCATGGGCGGCATGGCGATTCGTACGGCGTCCACCGGTGGGCTCGTCCGGTTCGGGCTGCTCGCGCTGATCTGGGGGCTCAGCTTCCTGTTCATCAAGCTCGGCGACGAGGGATTCAGCCCGATCCAGGTGACGCTGGGCCGGCTCGTCTTCGGCACCGGCACGCTCCTGCTGATCCTGCTGGTACGCCGGGACCGGCTGCCGCGCGGTCGGCGGGTGTGGTTCCACCTGGCGGTGGCCGGGCTGATCCTCAACGCGATCCCGTTCAGCCTGTTCGCCTACGCCGAACAGCACACCTCGTCCACCCTGGCCGGCATCTGCAACGCAACGACTCCACTGTGGACGGTCGTGGTCGCGTTGCTGGCGCTGCCGGACGAGCGGCCCGACCGGCGCCGTACCGCCGGGCTCGCCGTCGGCTTCCTGGGTGTGCTGCTGGTACTCGGCGCCTGGCGCGGCGCGGTGAGCGGCGACCTGCTCGGCGCCGGGATGGCGATCGCCGCGGCCGGCTGCTACGGCATCGGCTGGGTGTACCTGCGTCGCTTCCTCACGGGTACGCCGAACTCCGCCCTTGCGCTGTCGGCCGGACAGCTGCTCGCCGCGGCGGTCGAGGTCGCGCTGGTCGCCCCGCTGCTGACCGGCCTGCCGCGGCACGTGGCACCGTTGCCGCTGCTCGCCGTCGCCACGCTCGGCACGTTCGGCACCGGCATCGCCTACGTCCTGCAGTACGGGCTGATCCGGAACGGTGGCGCGGTGCTCGCCGCGACCGTCACCTACCTGATTCCGATCGTCGCCGCGGCGGCGGGCATCGGCCTGCTGCACGAGCACCCCAGCTGGAACCAGCCGGTCGGTGCCCTGGTCGTTCTGGCCGGCGCGGCGCTGTCGCAGCTGCGGCCGCGCCGACCGGCCGGGATCACCCCGGAGCGAACCGGTGGGTTCAGAGGCCGAGGTCGCGACGCAGCTTCGCGACATGCCCCGTCGCCCGAACGTTGTACTGCGCCAGTTCGATCCGACCCTGCTCGTCGATGACGAAGGTGGACCGGATGACGCCCTGCACCACCCGGCCGTAGTTCTTCTTCTCGCCGAACGCGCCGTAGGCCGACAGCACCTTCTTCTCCGGGTCCGAGACCAGCGGGAAGGTCAGGCCGTCCCGCTCGCGGAACTTCGCCAGCTTGGTCGGGGCGTCCGGGGAGATGCCGACCACCTGGTAGCCGGCCGCGGCGAGCGCGTCGAGCGAGTCGCGGAAATCGCACGCCTGCTTGGTGCAGCCCGGGGTCATCGCCGCCGGGTAGGCGTAGAGGATGACCTTCCGGCCGCGCAGCGCGGACAGCGTCAGCTGCTCGCCGTCGTCGGTGGGCAACGTGAAGTCGGGCGCCGCGTCGCCCTGGGCCAGCCGTACCTGTTCAGTCATGGCCCGAGCCTATCCGCGACGCCCGACCGTGGGCGGTGCTGTCTCGGCGGTTCCGGCAGGACGGCGCCGACCGGCGCCACCGTCCTTCCGGCCAGAACCTCTCACGTGTCGGCGCGGTGCTCCGGCACGATGTGGGCGTCGGCCGCGGTGTCCTGCGCCCGCTGGGTGGCCGCGTGCCGCGGTGCGTCGGTACCGGCCGGAGGCCGGCTCTGCGCGTCGGCATCCGCCGCGGTCCGGCTGCTCGGCGCACCCACGTTGCGCTGCGGCCACTTCTCCGCGCCGCCGCCGGTCTCCTGCCAGTCCTCGCGACGCGAGTCGGCACGGCTGTTGATGGCCGTGGCGAGCGACCAGATCACGAACACGTTCGCGGCGATCACCACGAGCGACCAGATCGGGTAGTGCGGCAGGAAGAAGAAGTTGTTGATCGCCGACAGCGCGGCCAGCGCGATCGCGGTCATGGCCGCCCAGGCGGCCCCGCCGAACAGGGCGATCCCCACGAGGACGAGCAACACGCCGAGCACCAGATGGACCCAGCCCCAGGCGGTCGTGTCGAGGTTGAACAGGTAGTTGTTCGTGGCCACGTAGAACTGGTTCTTCACGATTCCGACGACGCCCATGATGGCCTCGAAAACACCGATCATCACCATCATCGTCGCCGCGAAGACCGACCCGGCCATCGCCAGGCCGGCGTGCTGTGAACGTGCCATGGCTCCCCCTGAAAATCGGTCCTGATTCGACGCTACGGTGCCTCCGACATCCACCGATCGGATCGGCGAAACTCGGCGCGCGGTTTGCGCGGTTGGCGACCCGGTGTGCGGAAGTCGCCGATGCCTCGATGCTCGCGGTTCGGCTCAGCCAAGCCGGATCGATCATCAATCGTCCGAAGTAGACACTTCGGTGATGGGGACCGGAGGAGGTACGGCGTGAACCGATCACCGCCGGCGGTCGGGGGTGCGGCCGGCGGTCCGGGTGCGGTCGGGCCGGCGGCGACCGGAGCAGCCCGGGTGCCGGGCGGGTGTCGATGGCGGCGGGCCGCCGATGCTCAGGCCGCGGCGTTGATCGCGTTCGTCAGCGCGCTGACCGAGGCGTCGACCTGCTTGCCGTCCACGAACACCGTCGGGGTCTGCTGTACGCCCTTGCCCTGCGCGGCGTTGGACACGTGCGTCACCCACTTCGCGTACTTCTGCGAGGTCACGCACTTGTCGAAGGTGGCGCCGGTGATACCGGCATCGTGCGAGATCGAGAGGATCTGCTGGTTCGTCAGACCCTTGCTGTTCTCCGCCGGCTGCTTGCCGAAGATCGCCGTGGTGAAGTCGGGCAGCTTCTTCGCGTCTGCGGCGCAGCCGGCCGCGGCGGCCGACCGGGTGGAGTACTCGGTACCGGAGGAGTACCGGTTCAGGTAGTTGAGCGGGTGGTAGGTCAGCGTGATCGTGTTGTTACCAGCGAAGTCGTTGAGCGGGCCGGCCGCCAGCGTCTCGAACTCCTTGCAGTGCGGGCACATGTAGTCGAGGTAGATGTCGACCTGCACGCCGCCGCTGCTGACCGGCACGCCCAGGTCGGTGCGGGTCGCACCGGCCGGCATCGCGTACGACTGGGCCGCCTGGGCGTTGCGCCGGCTCAGGTAGATCGCGCCGGTCACGCCGCCGGCGAGCAACACCACCAGCACCGCCACCGCGGAGATCCAGATCGTCCGGCGCCGGCGGCGCTCGGCCGCCTGCTGGGCGCGGATCAGCTGGTTGGCACGCTTCTGGCCCTTGCGACTACTCATCATCGTCCTCGTCGTCGTCCACCGCGGGAACCGGCGGGAACAGCACCGAGTCCAGCGAGAACCGGGACCGCGACCACCAGAACACCAACAGCGCCAGCACCACGAAGCCTATGTCTCGCACGATGTCGAGCCCGTAGGTGGTGGACTGGTCGGCGCCGAGGGCACCGCCGGAGGAGAAGCAGCCGCAGTCGATGCGCAGACCGCGGGCCCAGACCGAGATGATGCCGCCGATGTAGATGAGGAACAGCACCGCCGAGGCGGCCGCCATCACCCGCACGGCGATGCCGACCAGCAGCGCCAGCCCGAGCAGTACCTCGATGATCGGCTGCGCGGACCCGATCACGGTGGACAGCCAGTACGGGAACAGCTTGTAGGCGGCGACCGAGCTGACCGACTGGGACAGGTCGACGAGCTTGGTGCCGCCGGAGACCAGCCAGACCACCGACAGCCCGAGCCGGAGCACCAGCGCGACCCAGGAACCGACCTGGGTGCGGTCGAAGCGCAGCCAGTAGGCGGCAGAGCGGGGATCCATCGGCGTCGCCTGTTCGAGCGTCATCTGCTGACCGTCCCGGGTCCTAGGTTGGTGGCTTCTAACTTGCCATGACCGCACGGAGTGCGTCGACATGCTCAACGCGCCCGGGCGCCACACGTGACCGGATTGTTCGAATCAGCTCCGGGTACCGCCCTGCATCGGACGGGCCGGCCGCCGCCGCGGCTCCACCCGCGCGCTATCGTGTGAGCCACGTCACGGCGGGAACCGCGACGCCGGACCCGACGACAGTACTGGCATGACGTGTGGCGAGGTGCGGACCGCAGCGGCCGGCGCGACCGCGCGGCCGGGCGGGGCGGCCCGGCCGGTGCGCGCCGGCCGGGCACGGTGCGGCCGGTCGGCAGGGGAGTCGTGACCGCGATCCGGACGAGAGTGCACATCTCGGCTTCGCCCCGCTCCGCCCGTCGCCGCGCGCTCGGGCTCCTGCTCGCGGCCGTGGTCGCCGCCCTCGCGGTACTGCTGCCCGCGGTACCGGCGAGCGCGCACGCGGTGTTGCTGCGAACCGACCCGGGCAGCGGTTCGATCGTGCAGGACACCCCGACGCGCGTGACGCTGACGTTCAACGAGCCGGTAAAGCTGGTCCCGGCCGACATCGGGGTGGTCGCGCCGACCGGGGCGAAGGTCGGCGGTACGCCGAAGCTGACCCACGACGGAACCGTGCTCTCCATTCCGCTGTCCGAGCGGCTGCCGAAGGGCACGTTCCTGGTCACCTACCGGATCATCTCGGCCGACAGCCATCCGGTCGCCGGCGGCTTCTCGTTCTCCATCGGTGCGCCGTCCAAGACGGCACCGGCCGCGACCGGCGGTACCGGTGCCGCCGAGCAACCGGTGGTCGGCGTCGCGATGCCGGTCGTGCGCTACCTCGGCTACGCCGGCATGGCGCTCGCGGTGGGTGCCGCGCTGGTGCTCATCTCGCTGTGGCCGCGGCGGCTGCCTCGGCGCGGGCCGGCCCGGGTGATGGGCCTCGGTGTGCTGCTGGTGGCGGTGTCCACGCTGGCTGAGGGGTACCTGCAGGTGCCGTACTCCACCGGCGGATCGCTGACCTCGGTCGGCTACCACGACCTCGTGCAGATCATGAACAGCCGGTTCGGCTGGGCCCACCTGGCCCGGCTGATCCTGCTCGCCGCCGCGGTGCCGCTGCTGTCGGTGATCGGCGCGGCCCGGCGCAACCGGCTCGGCACCGGCGAACGCATCGCGCTCGCGGTGATGGCCGCGCTCGCCGTGTTCACCTGGGGCTACGGCGGACACCCGAGCACCTCCCCGGTGCCCTGGCTGACCGTACTGTCCGACGCGGTGCACCTCGGCGCGATCGGCGCCTGGCTCGGCGGGCTGGTGATGCTGGTGTGCTTCCTGCTGCCCCGGGCGACGCCGCGCGAGCTCGCCGCGGTACTGCCGGTCTGGTCGCGGTGGGCCACCATCGCGGTCAGCGTGCTGGCCGCCGCCGGCATCCTCCAGGCCTGCCTGCAACTGGGCACGCCGGCGGCGCTGGTGCAGACGCTGTACGGGCAGCTGATCATCGTCAAGGTGGTCGCCTTCGCCGCGATTCTCGCGGTCGCGTCCTACTCCCGTTCCGCCTCCCGCCGCTATGCCCTGGCCGGGCTTCCTGCCCGGTCCGGGAGCAGCGCCGGCCCCGCGGAGGACCGGGCCCGCCAGACCTCGCCCGACGCCCCGGGCGATGATCCGGACGCGACCGAGTTCACCGACCCGGTCTGGGAAGAGGTGTACGCGGCCGACTCGGCCCGCCGCGACACCGCCCGGGCGGGCGGCCGCGACGTGCCTGGCGCGCCCGGAGACCAACCGGTTCCGGCCGACCGGGCCGTTCCCCTCGACGAGGCCTCCCCGACCGACCCGGCGGCCGGAGCCGACGGGGACACCCCGGCCGACCCGCCGGTCGGAGCTGGCGGGGACACCCCGGCCGATCCGCAGGCCGGGTCCGGATCGACCGGTGCGGAGCCGGAACCACCGCCCGAGCCGGCCACCGTGGATCGGCGGGCGCTGCGGCGGCTGATCCTGGTCGAGCTGTGCATCGCGGCGGTGATCTTCGGCGTCACCGCGGTACTGGTGCAGACCACGCCGGCGCGATCGGCGACCAGCGCGGCGAGCCAGGCGCGGAACCTGCCGTACTCGGCCACGCTGAACGACAAGCTGTTCAGCCTGCAGGTGCAGCTCGACCCGGCCCGGACCGGGAAGAACACCCTGCATGCCATCGCGTACCACCCCGACGACGGCAGCCCGGTACGGGTGCGCCAGTGGAAGGTGACCGCGAGCCTGCCCGGTGCCGGCATCGGTCCGGTGACCATCCCGACCGAGGCGATCACCGACAACCACGCGATCGCCGACGTGGCGCTGCCGAAGGCCGGCAACTGGAAGTTCTCGTTCACGTTGCGAATCTCCGAGATCGACGAATCGACCGTCACCACCACGGTGCCGGTGCGCTGACCGACGATCCACAGTGGACTGTTCGAAAGGGACCAGATGAAGCGCAAGAAGCTGCTGCTGTCGGTTTTCGCCGGGATGGTCGGCGCGATCGCGGTGGCCGCACCGGCCGCGGCGCACGTCACCGTCAACCCGCGTACCGCCGAGCCGGGCAGCTACGCCCGGGTGGCGTTCCGGGTGCCGACCGAGTCCGACACCGCGAGCACCACCAAGCTCGTCGTGTACCTGCCGGCCGACCACCCGGTGGCGTCGGTCAGCGTCCAACCGGTACCGGGTTGGAAAGCCGTACTGCACAAGGCGAAGCTGGCCAAGCCGCTGACCACCGAGGGGGGCAACGTGACCGAGGCGGTCGACCGGATCACCTGGACCGCGCGGTCCGGCGCGGCGATCGAACCGGGCCAGTTCCAGGAGTTCCCGGTCAGCCTGGGCCCGCTGCCGAAGTCCGGCACGATGACGTTCAAGGCGCTGCAGACCTACTCCGACGGCAAGGTGGTGCGCTGGATCCAGACCGGCAGCGACGACAGCGAGCTGGAGAACCCGGCGCCGGTACTGACGCTGGCCGCGAGCGGTGCGCCGGGCGCGCCGGCCGCCACCCCGACCAGGGCCGCGGCGGCGGGCAAGAGCGACGGGCCGAGCTCCGGTACCGCGTTGACCGTCGGGGTGATCGGGCTGGTCGCCGGGCTGGCCGGACTCGCCCTGGGCGGCGTCGCGTTCACCCGCTCCCGCCGCGCCGAAGACTAGCGACCGGCTCGAGCCCGTACCGGCGTCTCCGGGCGGCGTCGGGTCCCGCCACCCGGAGACGCCGAAGCCTGCGTGCCGGGGCCCGATCCGGACTGGCCCGGGCAGCGTCCGGTCACGCCGCCCGCAGACGGTGCAGCCCGCGTGCCGGGGCCCCGATCCGGGATCTCCGACCGGGATGCGCCGGGACCTGCGATGCGCGCCTGGAGGGGCCAGAATGGTGTCATGCCATTGCCCATCGAGAACTATGCGTTGATCGGGGACACCCATTCCGCAGCCCTGGTCGGTACGGACGGGTCGATCGACTGGCTGTGCCTGCCCCGGTTCGACTCGCCCGGTGTGTTCAGCGCGCTGCTCGGCGGCCCGTCCGACGGCCACTGGCAGCTGTGCCCGGCCGGCGAGGTCACGTCGGTGCACCGGCGCTACCGGGACGAGACGATGGTGCTGGAAACCGACTTCGTCACCCCGACGGGCCGGGCCCGGGTCATCGACTTCATGCCGGTGCGCGACCGCCGCGCCGACGTGATGCGCGTCGTCGAGTGCGTCGACGGCACGGTCGAGATGCGGATGGAGTGGGTGATCCGGTTCGACTACGGCGAGATCGTCCCCTGGGTGCAGCGCCGGTTCGACGCCGACGGGCGCCCGGCGATCACCGCCATCGGCGGGCCGGATGCGGTCTGCCTGCGCGGCGACCCGCTGCCCGAGCACGACTCCACCGACCACCGGCACACCGTGGAGTTCACCGTCGCGGCGGGGGAGCGGCGCACCTTCTCGATGACCTGGTACCCGTCCTCGGACTCGACGGTGCCGACCGTGCACGACGCGGACGAGCAGTTGCCTCGCACCGAGCGCTTCTGGCGCAGCTGGGCCCGCAAGTGCAAGTACCGCGGGCCGTACCGGGCACAGGTGGTGCGCTCGGCGCTCACCCTGAAGGCGTTGACGTACGAGCCGACCGGCGGCATCGTCGCGGCACCGACCACCTCGCTGCCCGAGCAGCTCGGCGGCGAGCGCAACTGGGACTACCGCTACTGCTGGCTGCGGGACGCGTCGCTGACGCTGCGCTCGATGCTGGACCACGGGTACCGGTCCGAGGCCAAGGCGTGGCGGTCCTGGCTGCTGCGCTCGGTCGCCGGTGACCCCGAGGACCTGCAGATCCTGTACGGGGTGGCGGGCGAGCGGCGGCTGTTCGAGTGGACGGTGGACACGCTCGACGGCTACCAGGGCGCCAAGCCGGTGCGGATCGGCAACGCGGCGAGCGGCCAGCTGCAGCTCGACGTGTACGGCGAGGTGCTGGACGCGCTGCACGAGGCACGCGTCGAGGGGATCAAGGAGGACGACTTCTCCTGGCCGCTGCAGCTGGCGCTGGCCGACAACCTGCTGTCCAAGTGGGACCAGCCGGACAACGGGATCTGGGAGGTACGCGGCGAACTGCGGCACTTCACCCATTCCCGGATGATGGTGTGGGTCGCGCTCGACCGGCTGGTGCAGGCGGTCGAGCGCAGCGG
Source organism: Actinocatenispora sera (assembly GCF_018324685.1). Taxonomy (NCBI): domain Bacteria; kingdom Bacillati; phylum Actinomycetota; class Actinomycetes; order Micromonosporales; family Micromonosporaceae; genus Actinocatenispora; species Actinocatenispora sera. The sequence continues at coordinate 3,137,649 of NZ_AP023354.1, forward strand.
GCTGCCCGGTGACGTCGAGCGCTGGCGCACGATGCGCGACGAGGTGCACGAGGAGATCCTGACCAAGGGCTGGAACGACGAGGTCGGCGCGTTCACCCAGTACTACGGGGGCTCCACTGTGGACGCCGCGGTGCTGTTGATGCCGCAGATGGGTTTCCTGCCCGCGGACGACGAGCGGTTCGTCAGCACGATGGCGGTCATCGAACGGGAACTGCGCGACGGCCCGTTCGTCAAGCGGTACTCGACCGAACCGACCGAGGCGGACAAGACCGCCGTCGACGGCCTGTCGCCGGGCGAGGGCGCGTTCCTGATGTGCAGCTTCTGGCTGGTCCGGGCGTACGCGATGGCCGGCCGCACCGAGGAGGCCACCGAGCTGTTCGACCAGTTGCTCGGGCTGTGCAACGACGTCGGGCTGCTCGCCGAGGAGTACGACATCGAGCGGAACCGGATGCTCGGCAACTTCCCGCAGGCGTTCAGCCATCTGGCGTTGATCTCCGCCGCGCAGGCGGTCACCACGGCCGGCGCGCCGGACCGCGGCCGGGTGCCCGAGCAGTCGGACGGACCCGGCTACGGCGAACACCACACCCGCTGAGCGAACGGTGGCCGACCGCGGGTCCGGACGGCCGAAAGCCCCTGACGCCGTGCGCCAGAGGCCTTCGGTTTTCCGGGCGATCCCCCGTGGTCGGGCCGGCCGCACCGCCGGACCGCCAACCGATCGCCGTGGTGGTCGGACCCGCCTGGTCACCACCAGGGACACGTGCCGATGATGATTGCGATGCCCACGCCAATGCCGATCAACATGGCCGCGTCCCTTCCGCTCTGTTCGCGAGGCTGACCTCACCAACACTTACGGCAACCATGAAGCTACGGCACGTTATCGAATCGCCGCAGGTCAATGGAGTTATTTCACGGTAAGAGGGTTTATGACCGGTACGGTCATACCGGCTCGCCGTAGCGCGCCAGCTTCTCCTCGTCGACCGTGACACCGAGGCCCGGCCCGGCCGGTACCGGCAGTGCCGCGTCGGTGAGCGCGAACGGCTCGGTGATCAGATCGTCCGCGTGCAGGTAGTACATCGAGTCGATCGCGTACCGCAGGGCCGGGGTGCTCCCCGCCAGCGCCAGGTGCGCCGCGGTGGAGATGCCCAGCTCGCCGCCGGAGTGCAGGTTCATCCCGAGCCCGAACGTGTCGCAGTGCGCGGCGAGCGACTTGTTCGCCGCGATGCCGCCCCACTTGAACACGTCGCCGTGGATCACGTCGACCGCGCCGGCCCGTACCGCCGGGGCGAACTCCTCGAAGCGCACCACGCACATGTTGGTGCACAACGGAATCCCCAGCCGGGTGCGGACCGTCGCCATGCCCTCGATGCCGACGACCGGATCCTCCAGGTACTCCAGCGCCAACTCCTGCAGGGCGCCGCCGAGCCGCAGCGTGTCCGGCACCGGCCAGGCCGCGTTCGGGTCCACCCGCAGCCGGATCTGCGGCAGCGCGGCCCGGATCGCTCGCAGGATCGCCACGTCGCCGTCCGGATCGGTGCTGCCCTTCAACTTCACCGCGGTGAAGCCGTACTCGCCGACGACGGCGGCGGTGTGCTCGGCGAGCGCGCGGGGCAGGTCGGCCGGCGCGACCCGTCCGGCGTCGGCGCGGGTGACCAGCGCGGTCAGCGGTACCCGGTCGCGCACCCGGCCGCCGATCAGCTCGTGCACCGGGCGGCCCGCCGCCGTGCCGATCAGGTCCCAGCAGGCGACGTCGATGCCGGCCTTCGCCGCGTAGCCGAGGTAGCCGTGGAAGAACGGCAACATGTGCGTGTCGGCGTGGAACCGCTCCAGCTCGTACGGGCTGCGTCCGATCAGGGTCGGCGCGAGCTGGCGCACCAGCGCCGCGGTCGGCGCGCCCCACATGGTCTCGCCCCACCCGTCGACGCCCTCGTCGGTACGCAACCGCAGCACGGTGCGGGTGTTCCCGGTCTTGGTCTCGAACGAGGAGGTGAACGCGGTGCGCATCGGCACCGTCACCACCCACACGTCCACCCCGACGATCTGCACAGCGCGGCACCCTTCACGACGAGCTTCCGTGGCCAGTATGTTGGAAGCTACTACATGCAGGGAGGGCGCGGATGACTCCGGCCACGCTGATCTCGCCGGAGCGCCTGGGCGTGGTGAACCGGATGCGGGTGCTCGCCGCGCTGCACGCCGCCGGGCCGCAGAGCCGGGCGCAGCTCGCCCGTACCTTCCGGGTGTCCCGGGCGACCGTCGGCACGATCCTGCAACCGTTGCTGGACAGCGGCGTCCTGGTCGAGGCGGCGGCACCGGCCGGCGGCCGAGCGCCCGGGCCGGACCCGCGCCCCGGCGGTGCGGCGGCCGAGCCGGACGGGCGGCCTGGCGGTCCGGTGGGCGAGCCGGACGGGCGGCCCGGCGCTCCGGCGGCCGAGCCGGGCGCGCGCTTCGGAGGTCGGGCGGCCGGGTCGGGTGGGCGCTCCGGCGGGAGGCCGCCGCGGCCGGTGTGGTTCTCCGCGTCGGCCCGCTCGATCGGCGCGGTGGAGATCCTGCCCGGCCGCATCGAGGTGGCGACGGTGTCGCTCGCCGGAGAGATCCGCGCTCGTGCCAGCGCGCCGTACCCGAGGCGCGCGGCCGACCCGGCCGGGTTCGCCGCGGCGCTGCGGTCCTGCTGCGCCGAAGCGCTCGCCGGCAGCCCGGTGATCGGCGTCGGGATCGCCTCCGCCGGCCTGGTCGACCCGGACGCCGGTCGGCTGGTCGAGTTGCACGCGGCGCCGGCGCTCGCCGGGTACCGGATCGTACCGGCGCTGCGCGAACTCGTCGGGGCACCCGCCTACCTGGAGCACCACGCCCGGGTACAGGCGCTCGGCGACCGCTGGTTCGGGGCCGGCCGCGGCCTCGACACGTTCGCCTCGGTGTCCACCGGCGACAGCGTCGGCGTTGGCGTCGTCCGGCACGGCGTGGTGCTGTCGGCGCCCGGTGCGGGCAGCGGCGCGCACCTGACCGTCGCCGCCGGCGGCGACCGGTGCGACTGCGGCCGGCGCGGCTGCTGGAAGACCGTCGCCACCGTGAGCTGGCTGCGTCGCCGGGCCGCCGTGCTCGGCATCCCCGGCGCCCGCGGTACGACGCTGGCCCGGCTCACCGCCCGCGCCGGCCGCGGTGACCGGTCGGCGGCCGGGCTGATCGACGAGTACGCGGCGAACCTCGCGCTCGGGTTGGGCAACGTGCAACAGCTGCTCGCCCCCGGCACGTTCATCCTGCACGGCGACGCGACCGGCGGCGGGCGGCCGTTCGCCGACCGCCTGGCCGGTCACCTGGCCGCGAACTCGCCGTACGGCTCGAGCGCGGCGCTCACCGTGACGGTCGCCGAACCGGTCCCGGACACCGCCCTGCTCGGTTGCGCCGGCCTGGTGCTGTCCGAGGGCATGGAACTGCTGAGATGAGCAGGTGCGTTGTCACCACCACGCCCGACCGGCGCGGCGAGAGCCGCTCATCGCGCCGCGGCGAGGTTGTGGAAGCGCGGTCGCACCGTCTCCATGCCCGGCGTGTCCCGGCTCGGGTGCACCCGGTTGGTCAGCAGCACCGCGTACCGGCCGAGGGTGGGGTCGATCCAGATGCTGGTGCCGGTGAACCCGGTGTGCCCGTACGACTCGGGCGAGCTCAGGTCGCCGAACGGGCTGCCGTGCGGATCGCGGCCCTGCCAACCCAACCCGCGCCGCAGGTTGAGCCGATCGGTGTGCCCGCGGCCCATCAGCGCCAGCGTCGAGGCAGCCAGCCAGTCGCCGGTCACCGTGGTACCGCCGGACAGCACGGCACGCGCGAGTCGCTCCAGATCGTCGAGCGTGCCGAACAGTCCGGCATGGCCGGCGACACCGCCCAGCACGACCGCGTTCTCGTCGTGCACGCTGCCCTGCACCACCTCGCCGCGCCACGGGCAGTCCTCGGTGGCCGCGCACCTGTCCCGATCCGTTGCGGCGGGGCGGAACCCGGTGTCCGGCATGCCGACCGGACCGGTGACCGCCGTCGCCACCAACCGATCCAGCGGCCAGCCGGATGCCGCCTCGGCGACGAGCCCCAGCACGATGAACCCGGCCGAGCTGTAGTCCACCGCGGTACCCGGTGCGGTGTGCAGCGGCAGCGCCCGTACCGCGGCGAGCAGCGACTCCCGGTCGCGGTGCTGGCGCCACAACGGTTGCCGGCCCGGCAGGCCCGAGGTGTGGGTCAGCAGTTGCTCGATGGTGACCGGACCGAGCTCGCTGCCGGCATGGTTGGGCAAGTGCTCGCCGACGGTCTCGGCCAACCCCAGCGCGCCGCGTTCGACCAGCCACAGGGTGGCCAGCGCGACCACCGGCTTGGTCACCGACGCCCAGTCCCACAACGTGTCCGGCTGCACCGGCGGGCCGCCCCAGGACAGCGTGCCCAACTGGCCCCGGCGTACCGGGCCGTCGAGGTCACCGACCGACCAGGCGGCGCCGGAGAAGATCCGGGCCCGGTGTGCCGCGGTCAGCAGCTCCGCTTCGCTGGCCCGAATCCCGGCCAGCGCCGGCATCGTGTCCATCGTTCCTCCGGTCGGGTGCGCTCTCGCCGCCCACGATAGGCCCGAACCGGGCGGTCGGCGCCGGATCGTGGCACCCGACACCGGCCGGGCGGTCCCGGGTCGGGTGCGCAGCGCCGGTCCGTGACCGCCGGGGTTCGCGGTGTGCCCAGCGAGCTCACCGGGTCAACCGGCGAGCGGGGCGGCGTCCAGCGCGGTACGGGCGGCGGCGACCACGGCCGGATCGGTGACGAAGTGCGTGTCGTCGTCGGCGCTGCCCAGCGGTACCGCCGGTCCCGCGTGCCGCGCCCTCGTCGCCCGCTTGGCGGACAGGTGTACCGCGGCCACGCCGGCGGCGACCAGCGCCGGGATGTCGGCGATGCGCACGCCGCCACCGGCCATCAGCTGGATGCCGGGTGCGGCTGCGGCCATCCGTGCGATGGCGTTCACTCCGGCGCCGGCGGTGGCCGCGCCGCCGGAGGTCAGGATCCGGGTCAGACCGAGCTCGGCGGCCACCGTGGCGGCGGCGACCGGGTCGGCGGACCGGTCGATCGCCCGGTGCAGCGTCACCCCGGCGGTACCCGCGGCATCGGCCCAGCGCCGGATCGCCTCGGTGTCCAACGCTCCCGCCTCGGTGAGGGCGCCGACCACCACGCCGGTGGCGCCGGCCGCGAGCACGGTACGTACCTCGGCGGTCATCAGCGCGACCTCGTCGGCGTCGTAGCGGAAGTCGCCGGGCCGGCAGCGCACCAGCACGTGTACCGGCGGGCCGGCGGCGACCGCGGCCTCGATCAGCGCCTGGGACGGGGTGACTCCGCCCAGTTCCAGCGCGACGCACAGCTCGACCCGGTCGGCCCCGCCCGCCAGCGCGACCCGGGCACCGGCAGCGCTGGTGACGGCGATCTCCAGGGCGGTCATCGCTGCACCCCGCACGGTCGGGCAACCGGTCGCGTGCGCGCGCTCGGTCGTCCACGGTGGACGGCCGAGCGCGCCGTGCCGGTCCCCGCGGCCGGGCTCACTCGTCGGCCCCGGACAGCGGCTCGGTCGAGGCGGGGATGATCCGGGCGGTCAGGTCCGGGTCGGCCATGTCGGGATCGAACGGGAACATCGGCCGGCGGATCCGCCGGTGTCCCAACCGGACCAGGTCCTGGTCGACGCCGCCCGGCGTCAGCGCCATCTTCCAGTCGGCGGCCATCGCGTACAGCTCCGGCTCCAGGTAACCGATCTTCACGATCACGATGGCCGCCTCGCGCGGCGCGAGCGACAGGTCGGTGAAGTCGTGCTCGTGGTGGTACGGCTTGCGCAGCTTGGTGAGGATCGCGTACACACTGCCCACCCGCAGCACCACCTCCGTTTCCGCGTCCCGGTCGCCGTGCCGGATCGCGTGCACCACCCCGGTCATCGTCAGCGGGCCGGCGTGCCGGTCGTCCACCTCGGCGCCCGCGGTCACGGTGACGGTTGCGCCGACGCCGGCCTCGACCGCCGCGGCGACCGCCGCCGGGCCCGGAACCGAGGCGTAGATGACGGTGGGCCCGCCGTCGCCGAACTCGGGCCGGGCCAGTAGCTCGGTCAGCCCCCACGTCACGTCGCCGGCACCGCCCGCGGTCGGGTTGTCCCCGGTGTCGGAGACGAAGTACGGTCGGGCGTCGCTGGCGAGCGCCGCGTCCAGGCACTCGTCGTACGTGCCGGTCGGCGCCACGAAGTCGAAGTCGCGCCGGGCCGCCCAGAACCCGCGGGCCAGCCGCTCCGCCCCGGCGGCGACGGCGTTCTCGTCGGGTCCGGTCACCACCACGGCGGCCCGGTTGCGCGGCTCGTCGGCCCAGGCGTACCCGACCCAGATCGCCGCGTCGGTCACCCCGTCGGCGGCCTCCACCTCCGACACCGCGGCGTAGACGGACTTCGCCGGTTCGATCCGGGTGGAGGTCTGCTCGCCGGCCAGCAGCACCGGTACCGGCACCCACGCCTTGATCGGCCGGTCCGCGCCGGAGTGCAGCAGCCGCACCAGGTTGCGGGCGGCGCGCTCCTTGGTCTCCATGTGGTCCTCGTGCGGCGCCATCCGGTAGCAGGTGATCAGATCGCTGCGGTGCGCCAGCTCGCGCGAGACGTTGCCGTGCAGGTCCATCGAGGTCGACACCATCACGTCCGGGCCGATCACGTCCCGGATCCGGCGCAGCAGCAACGCTTCGGCGTCGTCGATGCCCTCCACCGTCATCGCCCCGTGGATGTCGTACCAGAGCCCGTCCAGGTGCGGCATCGCCGCGAGCCGGGCGAGCAGGTCCGCCGACAGCTCCTCGAACGCGGCCGCCGTGGCCATCCCGCCCGGCAGCGACTTGCCCACCAGCGCGCCGCGCCAGTCGGCCGCCGCCCGCAGCGGCTTGCCGTCGGCGAGGAACGGGTACCGGGTGAGTACCTCGGCGTCGCGCTGCGGGTGGAACGCCGGCGCCTCGGTGCGGGCCGGCGAGAACGTCGACGACTCGATCCCGAGCCCGGCGATGGCGATGACGGGATGCTCGATCGGGGTGCGGGACATGGCTCTCCAACGTTGTTCGGGCGGGTTCGGTACGGCGGTGCGCAGCTAGCGGGCGGTGCGGGTGGCGCGAATCGGCGCGGCGGGCGGTGCGGCGGACATGGTGGCCAGGGTGCGTTCGAGGGCGTGCTGCAGGGCGGCCTGGCCGGCGCCGACCAGCCCGGCGTTCGCGCCGAGGCTGACCCGCTCGATCACCAGGTGCGTGGTGGCGAGCGGGTGGCAGCCCTCGTACAGCTGGCTGCGTACCGCGGCGACCAGCGGGTCCAATGTGGACAGTATGCCGCCGAGGTAGACCGCGTCCGGGTTGAAGAAGTTGACGTTCGCGGCGAGCACCTCGCCCAGGTACTTGCCGGCCCGGCGGACCGCGCCGGTCGCCTCCGGGTCGGCCTCCTTGGCCAGCCGGACCACGTCCTCCAGCGAGCGGATCTCGGGCCGGGCGGCGCTCAGCTCGCGGACCAGGGTGGCGCCCGAGGCGACGGTCTCCAGGCAGCCGGTGTTGCCGCAGCCGCACGGCTTGTCGCCGGCGGCGTCGATGCGCACGTGGGTGATCTCGCCGGCCACCCCGGCCGCGCCGCGGTAGAGCCGGCCGTCGACGATGATGCCGGTACCGATGGCCGAACCGACCTTCACCGTGATCGACTGGCGCTGCTCCGGCGGTCGCACCGCGTGCTCGCCGAGCGCCATGCTGTTCGCGTCGTTCTCGCTCACCGCGGGCAGGCCGAACCGTTCCTCCAGCCACTCGGTGACCGGGAACTCGTTCCAGCCGGGCATCCGGGACGGCAGCGTGACGGTGCCGGTGGCCGGGTCGACCGGGCCGGGCAGCGACAGGCCCACCCCGCGCAGCCGCTCCCGCCCGCGCGCCTCGGCCAGCGATTCCAGCGTGTCGGCCAGCAGCGGCAGCGCCACCTCGGGGCCCTCGCCGACGGCGAACGGCACCGTCGTCGCGTCGGCGAGCGTGCCGCCGGGCAGCACCACGCCGACCCGGGCGTGCCGGCCGCCGACGTCGGCGGCAACCGCGAACTCGTCGGTACTGCCCAGCCGCAGCACCTTGCGCGGCCGGCCGCCGGTGGAGGACTGGGTGCCCTGCTCGGCGATCAGGCCGCGCTCGACGAGCTGGCCGACCGCGGTCGAGATGGTCGACGGCGCGGCGCCGAGCAGCGCGGCGAGCTCGGTGCGCGACGAGGCGCGCCCGGCGGCGACCAGCTCCAGCACGCGCGCCACGAGCGGCGGCGATCCGGCGCGTGCACTTTTTTCAGTCATGCAGAAAGTATCTTCCTCGACGGTCCGGCTGGCGGTTCACAGTACGCCGCTCGGCCGCTCGGTGGGAGAGCGGGCAGCCGTGCGAAGGGCTTTGTTCGGACCGGCTTGACCTGCAAAAACGCCCATCGAGGCAGCTTGCTGCCCGGCGCTGTCTTATTTCGGGACCGCAGAAACCGACTTGTTACGGTGCACCATCTGTTTTTTCGGCAGGGGCCCGCGTTCACTGGCCAGCGTTCCCCTGGAGTTCACTTTCGAGGAGTGACGATGTCCTTCCGCCGCATGGCGGCCCGCCGCCGCTTCGCGCTCGCCGCCGGCGCTGCCGTCGCGGCGAGCGCGCTGCTCGCCGGCTGTACCGGGACGAGCAGCTCGTCGTCCGGGTCGTCGGACTCGATCAACTACGCGCTGCCCGCCAACTTCACGCCGAACTGGCTGCTGCCGATCGGCACGGCGGCGCACCTGAACACCAACAACGGCTCCATCGCCGCGGCGCTGTGGGAGCCGCTCGTCGCCTACGACGGGTCCACCGGCAAGGTCCGCTGGAACAAGAAGGGCTCGATCGCGACCGCCGCCGACTTCGCCTCGGACGGCAAGAGCGTCACCATCACGCTCGGCGACCGGCACTGGAGCGACGGCAAGGCGATCACCAGCCGCGACGTCGAGTTCTGGTACAACCTGATCACGGTCAACAAGAAGCAGTACGCGAGCTACAGCCCGGGCAAGGCGCCGGACAACTGGACCTCGCTGAAGGCCACCGACGACCGGCACTTCACGATCACGTTCGACAAGGCGTACAACGCGCAGTGGATGCTCGCCAACGAGCTGAGCCTGATCAAGCCGCTGCCGCAGCACGCCTGGGACAAGACCTCCGCCTCGGCGAAGGTGAGCGACGCGGACCGCACCGCGGCCGGCGCGAAGCAGGTCTGGGCCTACCTCAACGACGCGGGCAAGGACATCTCGAAGTACGCGTCGAGCCCACTGTGGAAGACCGTCAGCGGCCCGTACACGGTGAAGTCGTTCTCCACCGCCGGCAAGGTCGTGCTGACCGCGAACCCGAAGTACGACGGCGGTGAGAAGGCCGGTATCAAGACCGTCAACCTGCTGCCGTTCACCACCAGCACCGCGGAGACCAACGCGCTGCGCGCCGGTACCGTCGACTACGGCTACATCGATCCGGGCGACCTGGACCAGAAGCAGTCGTTCGCCTCCCGCGGCTACAGCGTCAAGCCGTGGACCGGCTGGGCGATCACCTACATGCCGTACAACTTCAACAACCCGACCATGGGGCCGGTGTTCAAGCAGCTGTACGCGCGGCAGGCGATCCAGCGCTCCATCGACCAGGACGGCCTGGTCAAGGCGATCTTCAACGGCACCGCAACCCCGGGGTACGGCCCGATCCCGCAGGGGCAGGAGTCGGACTACGTGTCCGACGTGCAGAAGAACAACCCGTACCCGTTCGACACCGCGGCGGCGACCAAGCTGCTCACCGACCACGGCTGGACCAAGCAGAACGGCGTGATGGTCTGCACCAAGCCGGGCAGCGGCGCGGACCAGTGCGGCAGCGGCGTCAAGGCCGGCACCCAGTTCGCCATGGAGGTGCTGTCCCAGTCCGGCTCCACCGTGACCGACAACGAGATGAGCGCGATCCAGTCCTCGCTCGCGAAGACCGGCATCAAGTTCTCCATCCGTACCGCGCCGGTCAACTCGGTGCTGTCCCAGACCCCGCAGTGCAAGGCCAGCCAGTCGATCTGCAAGTGGGACCTGTCCTACTTCGGCACCGCGGGCAGCTGGTACTTCCCGGCGTTCCCGACCGGCGACTCGCTGTTCGCCTCGAGCGGTGGCTCGAACTTCGGCAACTACAGCAATCCGGACGTGGACAAGCTGATCAACAAGACCACCACGTCGAACGACCCGAGCGCGATGCAGGACTACAGCGCCGCGCTGGCCAAGGATCTGCCGGTGATCTGGCTGCCCGAGCCGGACTACCAGATCTCGGTGGTCAAGAACGGCCTGGGCGGTTTCAGCCAGGACTCGCTGGCGAACTTCCACCCGGCCCAGTGGAAGTGGACGAAGTAGTCCATGGCGACGCTGTGGTACCTGGTTCGGCGCGTGGCGCAGGCGGTGCTGGTGATCTTCCTGGTCACCATCGTGGTCTTCGCGCTGCTCCACGCGCTGCCGGGCGGGCCTGCGCGCGGCATCCTGGGCGCGCAGGCCACCGCCCAGCAGATCGCGACGTTCAACCACGAGCAGGGGCTGGACAAACCCGTTGTCGCGCAGTACTTCTACTACCTGCGCACGCTGCTGCACGGTGACCTCGGCACCTCGTACACGTTGAACGAGCCGGTGTCGACGCTGATCGTGCAGCGGCTGCCCAAGACGCTGGTGTTGACGGTGCTGTCGGCGGTTCTGGGGCTGCTGCTCGCGATCCCGCTCGGCATGTGGCAGGCGGTGCGGCGCAACAAGCCGTTCGACTACGCGATCACCACGCTCAGCTTCGTCGCCTACGCGACCCCGGTGTACTTCTTCGGGCTGATCCTGGTGCTGGTGTTCAGTCAGGCGCTGCGCTGGTTCCCGTCCCAGGCGCCGCAGGGCGACACGCTCGGGCAGGTGCTCGCCAACCCGGCCGGGCTGGTCCTGCCGGTCGTCGCCGGCGCCGCCTCGATGGTGGCGGTGTTCAGCCGGTACATGCGCTCGGCGACGCTGGAGAACCTGGCCGAGGACTACGTGCGTACCGCGAGGGCCGGTGGCGCCGGGCAGCGCGCGATCCTGTGGCGGCACGTGTTCCGCAACTCACTGACCCCGGTCGTTGCGATGCTCGGCTACTACATCCCGGTGCTGTTCGGCGGGGCGCTCGTGGTCGAGCAGCTGTTCAACTATCCGGGCATGGGGCTGCTGTTCTGGAGCGCCGCGCAGTCGTCGGACTATCCGGTACTGCTCGGCTGCGTCCTGGTCATCTCGGTGGCCACCGTGATCGGCACCCTGCTCGCCGACATCGCGCAGCGCATCATCGACCCCCGAGTCGTGGCGGGAAAGTCATGACCAACGTTGCCTGCGGTACAAGCAATCCGAACCGGGAGGTGCGCTCGTGACCGCGATCGCGGAGCCGTTGCCGGTGGCCGAGGGCGTCACCGGGCTGCGGCTGGTGGTACGGCGCTTCCTGCGCAACAAGCTCGCCGTGGTCGGCCTCGCCGTCGTGGTGGCGTTCGTGCTGTTCTGCTTCGTCGGACCGTACCTGTACCACACCGACCAGACGCACACCGCGCTCGACGCGGTCAACCAGCCCCCCGGCGGCAGCCACCCGCTCGGTACCGACGCGGTCGGCCACGACGAGCTCGGCCGGCTGATGTACGGCGGGGGAGTCTCGCTGCTCGTCGGCCTCGCCGCCGGCGCGCTCGCCACCATCATCGGGATGCTGTGGGGCGCGGTCGCCGGGTACGCCGGGGGCTGGGTCGACGCCGCGATGATGCGCGTGGTGGACGCCGGCATCGCCATCCCGGCGCTGTTCGTGCTGCTGGTCATCTCCGCCATCGTCAGCCCCGGCATCTGGGGCATGGTGGCGATCCTCGGTCTGGTGTCCTGGCTGGTGCCCTCGCGGCTGATCCGGGCCGAGACGCTGACGTTGAAGAACCGCGACTACGTGCTGACGTTGCGCGCCATCGGCGGTACGCACACCCGGGCGATCTCCCGGCACATCCTGCCGAACTCGGTGTCCACCATCGTGGTCGCCGCGACGTTCCAGATCGCCGACGCCATCATGCTGGTCGCGTACGTGTCGTACCTCGGGCTCGGCGTCCGCTCGCCGCAGACCGACTGGGGCGGCATGCTGTCGGCCGGACTCACCGCCGTCTACTCCGGACGGTGGTGGCTGATCCTGCCACCGGGCCTCGCGGTGATCCTGGTCGTCTGCGCGTTCAACGCGATCGGCGACGGCCTGCGCGACGCCTTCGACGTACGGGGACGCTCATGACCGGGCGGCGGCCCGGTCTCGTACCGCCGGGGCGGCCCGGCGAAGGAGGGGCGGGCATGACCGCGCCGATACTGGACGTGGCCGATCTCGCGGTCACCTTCCGCACCGAGACCGGCGAGGTCCCGGCGGTACGGGGCGTCTCGCTCACGGTGGCGCCCGGTGAGACGCTCGCGCTGGTCGGCGAGTCCGGTTCCGGCAAGTCCACCGTGGCGCTGGCCGCGATGGGCCTACTGTCCGGAAACGCCCGGGTCACCGGGCGCGCCACCATCGACGGCACCGACATCATCGGTTCGGGCGCCGGGCGGGGCGGTGCCGTCGATCTCCGCCGGCTGCGCGGTCGTACCGCGTCGATGGTGTTCCAGGAGCCGGCGACCGCACTGGACCCGTTGACCCGGGTGGGCGCGCAGATCGTCGAGGTGATCCGCAATCACCGGCCGGTGTCGAAGGCAGCGGCCCGGCAGGAGGCGGTCGAGCTGCTGCGCCGGGTCGGCATCCCGGATCCGGAACGGCGCGCGGCGGCATACCCGTTCCAGCTGTCCGGCGGGCAGCGGCAGCGGGTGGTGATCGCGATGGCGATCGCGAACGACCCGAGCCTGCTGATCGCCGACGAGCCGACCACCGCGCTCGACGTCACCGTGCAGGCGGAGATCCTCGACCTGTTGCGCGAGTTGGCCGCCGACGCCGGTACCGGCGTGCTGCTGGTGACCCACAACATGGGCGTGGTGGCCGACTTCGCCGACCGGGTGGCGGTGATGCTGTCCGGCGAGATCGTCGAGACCGGGCCGGTCGAGCAGGTACTGCTGCACCCGCAGCACGAGTACACCCAGCGGCTGCTCGCCGCAGTACCGCGGCTGGCGGTCGCGGAACCCGGCGTCCCGGTGGCCCGGACCGAACCGGCCGCGGAGGGGTCGGCCGGTGAGTCCGTGGTGGCGCTGCGCGACGTGTCGGTGGTGTTCGGCCGGGGCGGCCGCGCGGTGCGCGCGCTCGACCGGGTGTCGATCGAGGTACGGGCCGGCGAGACGGTCGGCCTGGTGGGGGAGTCCGGGTCCGGCAAGTCCACCGCGGCCCGGGTCGCGCTCGGGCTGATCACGCCCTCCGCCGGTACGGTGTCGCTGTTCGGCGCCGACCTGCGCCGCACCCGCGGCCGGTCCCGCCGCGAGCTGCGCGCGGGAATCGGCGTGGTACTGCAGGATCCGGTGGCGTCCCTGGACGCCCGGATGAGCGTCGCGGAGTGCGTGGCCGAGCCGCTGCGGGTGCACCGGTCGCTATCCGCCCGGCAGCGCCGGTCCCGGGTCGAGGAGGTCCTCGACCGGGTACGGCTGCCGCGCTCGCTCGCCGACCGGGCGCCGCGCGAGCTGTCCGGCGGGCAGCGGCAGCGGGTCAGCCTGGCCCGCGCGCTGGTGCTGGATCCGCGGCTGCTGGTGGCCGACGAGCCGACCAGCGCGCTGGACGTCAGCGTGCAGCAGGCGGTACTCGAGGTGATCGCCGAGCTGCAGGCCGAACTCGGCTTCGCCTGCCTGTTCGTCTCGCACGATCTGGCCGTGGTGCAACGGTTCGCCGCCCGGGTGGTGGTGCTGCGCGCCGGCCGGATCGAGGAGCAGGGCCGCACCGGTGCCACGTTGCTGCACCCGGAGACCGACTACACCCGGCGGCTGCTCGCCGCGGTGCCGGTACCCGATCCCGCCGTGCAGCGGCGTCGCCGCGCGGCGCGGCAGGCGGTCGCCGGAGCCGGCGCGTGACCGAACCCGAGGTGTACGCCGGGGTCGACATCGGCGGCACGACGACCCAGGTTGCCCTCTGCGCACCGGATCTGAGCATCCTGTCCCGGGCCGAACTGGCCACCCCGGCGAGCCGTGGCGGTGCCGCGATGGTCGCCGCGGCCGTCGACGCGGTACGGATGCTGGTGTCCCGGACCCCGGCGCGGCTGCTCGGCGTGGGCGTCGGCGCGGCCGGGGTGGTCGACACCCGTACCGGCGCGGTGGTGGCGGCGAGCGACTCGTTCGTCGACTGGGCCGGCTTCCCGGTTGCCGACACGATCGCCGCCGACCTCGCGGTACCGGCGTACCTGGACAACGATGTCAACGCGTTCCTGCGCGGCGAGGCGACCGGCGGTGCCGTCGCCGGCGAGCCGTACGTGCTCGGCATGACGCTGGGCACCGGTGTCGGCGGCGCGCTGTGGCTCGACGGCCGGCTGTACGAGGGGCCGCACGGTGCGGCCGGCGAGATCGGCCACGTACCGGGCTTCGGTGACCTGCCGTGCTCCTGCGGCGGTCGCGGCCACCTGGAGACGCTGGCGTCCGGCCGGGCCATCGCGGCCCGCTACGCCGACCGTACCGGCCGGGTCGCCACCGCGCGCGACGTCGCCCGGGCGGCCGAGGGTGGCGACCCCGCTGCCCGCGCCGTGTTCGACGCCGCCGGTACCGGCATCGCCCGCGCGGTGCTCATCACCGCCGGCGTGGTGGACGTGACCACCGTGGTCGTCGGCGGCGGGGTGAGCGCGGCGTGGTCGCTGCTCGAACCGCCGATCCGGGCCGCGCTGGCCGCCGAACCCCCGGTCAGCGGCCAGCCGATCCGCCTGGTGCGGGCCGGCTTGGGCAGCGACGCCGTCGTCGTCGGCGCCGCCTCCCGGGCCCGTACCGAACTCACCGACCCTGCCGCGCTCGCCCCCGCCGACTTCCCGCGTTGATCAAGGGACCCCGAGGGTTGATCAAGGGCTCCGAGGGTTGATCAAGGGCTCCGGGAGTTGATCAAGGGATCGCGGCCGAAGAAAGCGCTTGCCGCGCCTCTGATCCCTTGATCAACGCGACGGTCCCTTGATCGACGCGACGGTCCTTGATCAACGCGACGGTCCTTGATCAACGCGACGGTCCCTTGATCGACGGGGTGGTCCCTTGATCAACGCGGCAGGGGGTGGGGTGGGGGGAGGCAGCGGACGATGGCGGCGGACTGCGGTGGCAGCTGGATCTCGTGCCGGGCGTAGACGAAGCCGGGCGCGGTGGCGAGCGGGACGTCGACCGGGACCCCGTGCAGCGCAACGGTTCGACGGCGATCAGCGAGATTCACCGCGATCCGGTACTGTCCACGATGGATGGTCAGCCAGTCGGTGCCGGTGTCCACCCGTACCTCCTCCAGGCGGGGGTCCGACAGCTCCGGGATCGAACGGCGCAGCGCGATCAGCTTGCGGTAGAAGCCGAACATCGCCGCGTGCGCCGGCTCGGCCAGCTCCTCCCAGCGCAGCACCGAGGCGGCGAACGTCTCCGGATCCTGCGGATCGGGTACGTCGCCGGGTGGCCAGCCGTGCGCGGCGAACTCGGCCCGCCGCCCGGCCGCGACGGTTGCGGCGAGTTCCGGCTCCGGATGGCTGGTGAAGAACTGCCAGGGCGTGCTCGCCGCCCACTCCTCGCCCATGAACAGCATCGGCGTGAACGGCGCGGTGAGCATCAGCATGGCGCCCACCCGGCACAGCCGTTCGGGCAGCGTCGCCGAGATCCGGTCGCCGGTGGCCCGGTTGCCGATCTGGTCGTGGTCCTGCAGGAACACCACGAACCGGTGCCCCGGCGTCGAACGCGGATCCACCGGCCGGCCGTGGTGCCGGCGCCGGAAGCTGGACCAGGTGCCGTCGTGGAAGTACGCGCCGGTCAGCACCTTGGCCACCCCGTCGACCGAGCCGAAGTCGGCGTAGTAGCCCTGCCGCTCGCCGGTCAGCAGCGCGTGCACGCAGTGGTGCACGTCGTCGTCCCAGGACGCCGCGAGCCCGAAGCCGTTCGCCGCCCGCGGGGTGACCGGCCGCGGATCGTTGCGGTCGGATTCGGCGATCAGTGACAGCGGCCGGTTGACCCAGGACGACAACGCGTCGACCTCGATCGCCAGCTCCTCCAACAGATGCAGCGCCCGGTCGTCGGCGAGCGCGTGCACCGCGTCGAGCCGCAGCCCGTCGAGATGGTGGTCGCGCAACCACATCAGGGCGTTGTCGACGATGTAGCGGCGGACCTCGTCCGAGTCCGGCCCGTCCAGGTTGACCAGCTCGCCCCACGTGTTGCGGCCGGGCTTGAGGTAGGGCCCGAACCGCGGCAGGTAGTTGCCGGACGGGCCGAGGTGGTTGTACACCACGTCGAGGACGACACCGAGCCCGCGCGCGTGGCAGGCGTCGACGAAACGTTTCAGCCCGTCCGGTCCGCCGTACGGCTCGTGCACCGCGTACCACAGCACGCCGTCGTAGCCCCAGTTGCGCGGCCCGTTGAACGCGTTGACCGGAAGGATCTCCACCAGGTCGACGCCGAGCTCCACCAGGTGGTCCAGCCGCTCGATCGCGCTGTCGAACGTGCCGCCCGGGGTGAACGTGCCGACGTGCAGCTCGTACAGCACGCTGCCGGGCAGCGGCCGGCCGGTCCAGGCGTCGTCGGTCCACTCGAACGCGTCCTGGTCGTAGATAGCCGACAGCTCGTGCACGCCGTCGGGCTGCCGCAACGAGCGCGGATCGGGCAGCGCGGTCTCGTCGTCGTCGAGCAGGAAGCCGTACCGGGTGCCGACCGGTACCTCGGCCAGTTCCAGCCGCCACCAGCCGTCCGGCCCGCCGGTCAGCTCGTGCACCTCGTCGACGGTCGTCGGCGGCGCGCCGTTCGGCCCGTCGCCGGACGGCCGCAGCCGCAGCCGCACCCGCGATGCGGCCGGTGCCCACACCTCGAACGCCGTCACCGGAGCATCATCGCATGATCACCATCGGTACCGGCGAACGCGAGCGCCGCGCGTCGGCACTCGTGCCGTCGCCGTCGCGAGGCGGGCCGGCGGCGCCCCCGAGTCGCGTCGGCACTGGGCCGTGCCGGGCGCCGCGCGTCGGCCCTGTGTTTGATCTCGGGTCGGGCCGGGCGCCGCGTGTCGGCCCTCGGTCCGGGGTCGTGCCGGGCGCCGCGTGTCGGCCCTCGGTCCGGGGTCGTGCCGGGCGTCGCGTGTCGGCCCTGTGTGGGTCCGGGGTCGGGCCGGACGCCGCGTGTCAGCCCTGTGTCGGTCCCGGGTCGGGCCGGGCGACGCGCGTCGGCATGGGGTCGAGGCCGCCGGGACGTGGCATCGACCCCTGCGGTCACTGGCTCTCGGTGCCGAGCAGTAGCCGCCAGCCGGGCGCGTACGTGCCGTGCAGCACCAGCGAGGCGGCGCCGACCGCGCCGGCGTCCGGGCCGACCAGGCTGTCCTCGATCGCCACCGTGCGCACCCGGCGGGCGATCGAGTGCCCGTTGACCTGCCGGTCGATCTCGTCCCGGACCGGCTCGGCGAACCCGGGCGGTGCGTCGCCGCCGAGCACCACCCGGGAGACGTCGAGCAGGTTCACCGCGCTCAGCACCGCCTGGCCGATCCGCTCCGCGGCCACCCGTACCGTGTCGGCGGCGGCCTTGTCGCCGTCGCGGGCGGCGCGGCACAGCAGGTCGTAGTCGGCCCGTACCCGGTCGGGTCGCAGGTCGAGCCCGAGACGGTTGGTGGCGCGGCGGCCGTGCCGCTCGAGCAGGTCGGCCACCAACGCGGCCGGAGAACAGTGCGCCTCGAGGCAGCCGCGGGCGCCGCAGCGGCACGGTCGCCCGTCCGGAACCACGATGACGTGGCCGATCTCGCCGGCGTTGCCGGAGTCGCCGCGCAGCACCCGGTCCCAGTGCACGACCCCGGCGCCGATGCCGGTTCCGAGGTACAGGAACAGGAAGCTGCCGGAGCGTTCCGCGCCGCCCGCCCAGCGTTCCCCGATCGCGGCGGCGGTGGCGTCGTTGTCCACCACAGTGGACAGTCCGGTCGCGGTGTGCATCGCGTCGCGCAGCGCGACCTGGTGCCAGCCGGCCAGGTTCGGCGGCTCGACCACCAATCCGTGCCTGGTGTCCAGCGGACCGGGCACCGCGACCCCGAGCCCGAGGATGCGTCCGCAGGGTACGCCGGCCTGCTGCACGGCGCGGTCGACGGCCCGGGCCACCACGCCGACCAGCCGAGCCGGGTCGCCGGTGGAGGCCAGCCGGCGGCGGTGCCGGTGCACGGTGGCGCCGGCCAGGTCGACCACGGCGGTGACCATCGCGTCGGGGTCGAGGTGCACGCCGACGGAGAAGTACGCGTCGGAGCGGATGGTCAGCAGGGTGCGCCGCTTGCCACCGCTGGACGGGGCGTGGCCGGTCTCGGCGATCAGTCCGGCGGCGAGCAGCCGCCGGACGATGTTGGAGACGGTCTGGGTGGTCAGACCGGTCATGGCGGCGAGCTCCACCCGGCTGATCCCGGCCGACTCGCGGATCGCGTCGAGCACGACCGCCTGGTTGTAGCCGCCGACCCGGGGCAGGTTGGTACCGCTGCGCGCCTGGCCGACTGCTGCGGGTAGCGCCGGGGTCAGCGGCTCGCCGTCGTCGTCGGTTCGAGTCCGGGAAGTCATTGACTTAGTTAATCCAATGGTTTTACTTTCGTGCAACACGGTTTGCATGACCGACATGGGAACCCGCTACCACGTGGCACGACGTTGCCGCGCTCTGAGTGGTTGGTGCCCTCGCGTGACAGGTTGAGCGGGCGGTCCACATCGCACTGCGGGTACCCGGCCGCTCGGGAAGGACCACCATGCGGTTCCGAAAGCTCGCGACGATCGCCCTCACCGGTGCGGTGATCGCGCCCCTGCTGGCGGCGTGCGGCTCGTCCGGTGACTCGAAGAACGAGATCAAGATCGCCTACCAGCGGTCCACCGACAACAACAGCCGGATCATGGACAACTTCCTGGCCGGGGTGAAGAAGCAGTTCGAGAAGGCGAACCCGGGTAAGACGGTCAAGCTGATCCCGATCCAGGCGACCGAGAACGACTACTACACCAAGCTCGACCTGATGATGAAGTCGCCGCGCACCGCGCCCGACCTCGCGTACGAGGACACGTTCCTGATCAACTCCGACATCAAGGCCGGGTTCCTGCGCCCGATCGACGCCCAGGTCAAGTCGTGGGACCAGTGGAGCCAGTTCCAGGACGCCGCGAAGGAGTCGGTCACTGGTCAGGACGGCAAGGTGTACGGCGTGCCGGACGGCACCGACACCCGCGGGATCTGGTACGACAAGCAGGTTTTCGCCAAGGCCGGGCTGCCGGCGAACTGGGAACCGAAGTCGTGGAACGACCTGCTGTCCGCCGCGCGGCAGATCAAGAAGAAGGTGCCCGGCGTGACGCCGATGAACCTCTACACCGGCAAGGCCGGTGGTGAGGCGTCGAGCATGCAGGGCTTCGAGATGCTGCTCTACGGCACCGCCGACCAGCTGTACAACCCGCAGGAGAAGAAGTGGGTCGTCGGCAGCAAGGGTTTCCAGGACTCGATGAACTTCCTGAAGACCGTGTACTCCACCGGTCTCGGCCCGAAGCCGTCGCAGGCGCTGGACGCCAACATCAGTACCAACGTCAACACGGACTGGTTCCCGAACGCGAAGATCGGGTTCTCGATCGACGGCTCGTGGACGGCCAACAACTGGATCTCCACCGGCCCCAAGCCGTGGAAGGACTGGACGACGAACATCGGCTGGACCGCGATGCCGACCCAGAACGGCCAGGCGCCCGGCAAGACCAGCATGTCCGGCGGGTGGAGCTGGGCGATCACCAAGAACGCCAAGAACCCGACGCTGGCGTGGAAGTTCGTCACCGCGATGCAGACCGAGAAGAACGCGGTCACCTACGACAACGCTGCGCAGAACATCGCGGTGCGCAAGGACGTCGCGGCCGACCCGAAGTACCAGAACTCCTCGCCGACCGTGAAGTTCTTCACCGATCTGGTGGCGGTCACGCACTACCGGCCCGCGTACGCCGAGTACCCGAAGGTGTCCACGGCGATCCAGGAGCAGATGGAGGCGGTGACGACCGGTACCTCCAGCCCGGCCAAGGCGTCCGCGGACTATGACAAGTCGGTGGCCGACATCGTCGGCAACAACACGACCAAGGACTCGGGCCCCGCGAAATGACCGCGAGCACGACGGCCGAACGGACCACGGCGGCACCGGAAGCTCCCGGTGCCGCGCGGGTTCCGATGCGCGGCCGGACGATCCTTCGCGGGCTGCCGCTGCTGCCGGCGGTGGTGCTGTTGCTGGTCTTCCTGGCCGGACCGATCATCTACTGCATCTACTACGCGTTCACCGACATGCAGCTGACCGGCGCCACGACGACGAACTTCGTCGGGCTGGCCAACTTCCGCAAGGCGTTCGGCGACGACCAGTTCTACAACGCGATCCTGCAGACGCTGATCTTCACGGTGCTCTCGGCGATCGTCGGGCAGAACATCCTGGGTCTGGTCATCGCGCTGCTGTTCCGGTTGGCCACCAAGGTGCTGCGGTCGATCGTCGGCGCGCTGGTGATCGCCGCCTGGGTGGTGCCGGAGATCGTCGCCGGCTACCTGATGTACGCGTTCTTCCGGGACGAGGGCAGCCTCAACGAGATCCTGAAGTTCCTGCACCTGCCGCAGCAGAACTGGCTCTACACGCTACCGATCCTGGCGGTGTCGCTGGCCAACGTCTGGCGTGGTACCGCGTTCTCGATGCTGGTCTACTCGGCCGCGCTGGCCGAGGTACCGGCCGAGCTGACCGAGGCCGCGGCGATGGACGGTGCCGGTGTGTGGCAACGCTTCTGGCACGTCACCGTGCCGACCATCCGGCGTTCGGTGGCGACCAACCTGATGCTGATCACGTTGCAGACGCTGTCGGTGTTCGGGCTGATCTTCGCGATGACCAAGGGTGGCCCGAGCAACAAGAGCACGACGCTGCCGATCTACACGTACCAGACCGCGCTGCAGAACTACGAGATCGGGTACGGCACCGCGATGGCCCTGGTGCTGCTGGTGATCGGTGCCCTGTTCTCGCTGGTCTACCTGCGGGCGTTGCGACCGGAGGCGGACTGATGGCCAAGTCGGTACAGGCGGCGGGCAAGGTCGCCGCGAACGTCGGGCTGGCCGTGGTGGGCGTCGCGTTCCTGGTGCCGCTGCTGTGGGTGGTGACCACCTCGGTGGCGCAGGGGCAGACGTTGAAGGTGGAGTGGCCCCAGCACTTCACCGGGGCGAACTTCGCGCACGTGGCCACGGTGGACATCCTGTTCCGCCCGCTGTTCAACGGGCTCGTCCTGTGCGGTGGGGGCACGCTGATCACGGTGGTGGTGGCGATCCTCGCCGCGTACCCGTTGTCGCGCTACCGATCCCGGCTCAAACGACCGTTCCTGCTGACGATCCTGTTCACCACGGGCCTGCCGATCACCGCGATCATGATCCCGGTGTACGCGATGTTCACCCAGCTGAACCTGATCGACCGGATGTGGTCGGCCACGGTGTTCATGGGGTCCACGGCGTTGCCGTTCGGCATCTGGCTGATGAAGAACTTCATGGACAGCGTGCCGGTGGAGCTGGAGGAGGTCGCCTGGACCGACGGGGCGAGCTCGATGGCGACGCTGCGCCGCATCGTGCTGCCGCTGATGTGGCCCGGCGTGGTCGTCGTGACGATCTTCACCTTCATCGGCATGTGGGGCAACTTCTTCGTGCCGTTCATCCTGCTGATCGATCCGAACCAGTTGCCGGCATCGGTCAGCATCTTCACCTTCTTCGATCCGCAGCACGGCGGCGTGCAGTACGGCCAGCTGGCGGCGTTCTCGATCTTCTACTGCATCCCGGTGGCGGTGTTGTACCTGGTCATGTCGCGGAAACTGTCGGGCTCGTTCGCCCTCGGCGGTGCGTTGAAGGGCTGAATCACCGGTAACGGAAGGGAGCCGGGCCACGAACAGTGGCCCGGCTTTCGTCGTGCTCGCGCCGCAGCGAAACGCCCCTTAAGGTCGCTTTGCATTACTTGGAGTTGTTTCGTCCTGGCGGGCTGTGGTCATGGCGCATGTCCGCCACATGACGGACATTGAATGCCTACCGCCAGCTTCGGGATTGTTACCCCCAGCGCGGTACCAGCCGCGTCGTTGCTCACATTCAGGGGCAAGGAGGCCCCGGGTGACAACACGTGCAGAAAGGCTGGGAGGACCTTGATGCACAGTAAACGAACGCTGCACCGACGCGTGAGAGCCGGCATGTACGGCCTCGCGGTCGCCTCGGCGGTGGCGCTGGGAGGCCTGGGTACGCAGACCCCGGTGCTCGCCGCCCCGTCCGGGGACACCACGACCGCCCGTCCCAACGTGGAGAAGGTCTGCGGACCGGCCAAGGCCGGCGAGTTCACCTGCTTCTCGTTGCGTCGCACCGATGTGGCCGGTGCGAAGGGCATCCAACCCAACGACACGCCGTCCGGGTACGGGCCGACCGACCTGCGCAGCGCCTACAACCTGCCGGACAACGGCGGTGCGGGCCAGACCGTGGCGATCGTGGACGCGTACGACAACCCGAACGCCGAGTCCGACCTCGCGGTCTACCGCGAGCAGTACGGGCTGCCCGCCTGCACCACCGACAACGGGTGCTTCCAGAAGGTGGACCAGCGCGGCGGGACGGACTACCCGAACCCCGACTCCGGGTGGGCCGGTGAGATCGCCCTCGACCTCGACATGGTCTCCGCGATCGCGCCGAACGCGCACATCCTGCTGGTGGAGGGCGACACCGCCAGCTTCGACGACCTCGGTACCTCGGTCAACACCGCGGTGGCGATGGGCGCCAAGTACGTGTCGAACTCCTACGGCACCAACTACAACTCGCAGCCCGGCAGCGGCGAGTCCGCCGACGAGCTGACCTACGAGGAGGAGTACTACAACCACCCGGGCGTGGCGGTCACCGTCTCGTCCGGTGACAGCGACTACGGCGTCGCGTTCCCCGCGGCCTCGCAGTACGTCACCTCGGTCGGCGGCACCGCACTGGTGCGCGACAACAGCGACCGCGGGTGGTCGGAGAGCGTCTGGCACAACTCGTACGGTGGCCCCGGCTCGGGTTGCTCGATGTACGAGCCGAAGCCGACGTTCCAGCAGGACAGCGGTTGTGACATGCGGGCCGTCGCGGACGTGTCCGCGGTCTCCGACCCGGAGACCGGTGTCGCGGTCTACAACAGCTACCAGGCGTCCGGCTGGGCGCAGTACGGCGGCACCAGCGCGGCGTCCCCGATCATCGCCGGGGTCTACGCCACCGCCGGTACCCCGGTTGCGGGCAGCTACCCGAACGCCTACCCGTACGCCAACGCCGGCGCGCTCAACGACGTCACCGAGGGCGCGAACGGCAGCTGTGACCCGGCGTACCTGTGCACCGCCGGTGCCGGTTACGACGGGCCGACCGGCCTGGGCACGCCGGACGGGCTGGCCGCGTTCCGCAGCGGTCCGCACGGCGTGGTGTCCGGCTCGGTCACCGACGCGGGTTCCGGCTCGGCCATCTCCGGCGCGACCATCAAGGTCGGGGACAACCAGGCCACCAGCGGCGCGGACGGCAGCTACACGCTGACCATGCCGCCGGGTGACTACACCGCGACCGCCTCCGCATACGGCTACCAGGACAAGACCGCGTCGATCACCGTCTCCGACGGCGGCACCGTCACGGCCAACTTCGCCCTGTCGCCAGTGCAGAAGCACACCGTCACCGGTACCGTCACCGACGGCTCCGGCCACGGCTGGCCGCTGTACTCCAAGGTCACCGTGGACGGCGTCCCCGGCGGCCCGGTCTACACCAACCCGTACACCGGCAAGTTCTCGCTGGAGCTTCCGGCGGACGCCGACTACACCCTGCACGTCAGCTCCGAGCTGCCGGGCTACACGGGTGTGGACAGCGCCGTGCACGTCGGCGACGCCGACGTGCACCAGAACCTGCAGCTGCTGGCCGACGCGAGCACCTGCGCCGCGCCCGGCTACACCAAGAAGTACAACGGCACCAACCAGTCGTTCGACGGCACCACCGCGCCGGACGGCTGGACGGTTGCCGACGCCACCGGCGACGGCGGCTGGAGCTTCACCGACGACGGCAACCGGGGCAACAAGACCGGTGGTGACGGCGGCTTCGCCATCATCGACAGCGACCACCTCGGTTCGTCCAAGACCGAGGACACGACGCTGACCTCGCCGGTGACCGACCTGTCCGACGTGGACTCGCCGGCGGTCGGCTTCGACACGTACTACTACGGCTACTCCAGCCAGGTCGGTGACGTCGACGTCTCCGTCGACGGCGGCGCCACCTGGAGCAACGTCTGGCACCACACCAGCGGCATCACGTCCGGGCACCAGGAGGTCCAGGTACCCGAGGCGGCGAACCAGGCGGCGGTGCAGGTCCGGTTCCACTACACCGGCCACTACGGCTGGTACTGGGAGCTGGACAACGTGTTCCTCGGCGACGCGTACTGCGCGCCGGTGCACGGCGGCCTCGTCGCCGGGCAGGTCACCGACGCCAACACCGGCAGCGGCATCACGTCCGCCTCGGTGAGCAGCGATGACAAGCCGGCGGAGAACGCCAACACCGTCGACGCCGCCGGCGGCGGCTTCTACTGGATGTTCTCCTCGTTGACCGGTGCGCACCCGTTCACCGCCAGCAAGGGCGCCTACCAGTCGGTGTCGAAGTCGGTGTCGGTCGCCACCGACGACGTCACCCGGGCCGACTTCAGCCTGACCGCGGGACAGATCACGCTCGACAAGTCCTCGATCTCGAAGAAGGTCGACTGGGCCGGCACCGCGTCCGGCAGCGTGACCGTGACCAACACCGGCGGCCAGCCGGCGACGGTCAAGGTCAGCGAGCAGCCGGGCGGCTTCCAGATGCAGTCCAAGAGCACCGGTGCGCCGGTGCACAAGGTGAAGGCGGACACGTCGGCCAAGCGACTCGCCGGCAGCAACGGCAAGGCCGGCAACGCGCCCGCCGAGGTTCCCGCGGCCGACGACGCCTGGACCTCGATCGCGAACGCGCCGACCGCGATCCAGGACAGTGCCGTCGGTGTCCACGACGGCAAGGTGTACTCGGCCTTCGGCTTCAACGGCTCGGCCGACACGAAGGACCTGTACGTGTACGACCCGGCCGACGGCAGCTGGAGCCAGGCAGCCAGCGCCGCCGACACGCGCGAGGGCAACCCCGCGCACGGGTTCATCAACGGCAAGTTCTACGTGGTCGGTGGCTGGGGTGCCGACGGCAACCCGGACACCAAGCTGGAGATCTACGACCCCGCGAACGACAGCTGGTCCACCGGTACCTCGGCGCCGTCGATCTACGCCGGTGCGGGTAGCGCGGTGCTGGACGGCAAGCTGTACTCGATCGGCGGCTGCACCAGCTCCTGCGGCCAGAAGGCCGTGTCGGTGTACGACGCGTCGAGCGACTCGTGGTCGACGGCGGCCGACTACCCGGAGTCCACGTCGTGGACCTCGTGTGGCGCGCTGTCCGGCAAGATCTACTGCGCCGGTGGCTCGGGCCCGTCCTCGTCGAGCCAGCACGCCTTCGTCTACGACCCGGGTTCGAACACCTGGACCCAGGTTGCGGACCTGCCGATCGACCTGTGGGGCTCGGCGTACACGGCGGCCAACGGGCTGCTGCTGGTCTCGGGTGGCGTCACCGGCAACGGTGCGGCCATCACGAACCAGGGCTACGCGTACAACCCGCAGGACGACACGTGGAGCCCGCTGCCCAACGCGAACGCCTCGCTGTACCGCTCGGGCAGTGCCATCGGGTTCTACGCCATCGGCGGTAACCCCGGCGGCTTCCTCGTTCCGCCGGTGGCCACCTCCGAGGTGCTCGGCGGCTACGACCAGGGTGGGAGCTCCGACGTCACCTGGATGTCGCTGAACCGCAAGGAAATCACCCTGGCGCCGGGTGAGAGCAAGAAGATCAAGGTGTCCATGGACGCCTCGGTTCCGGACATCACCCAGCCCGGCGACTACACCGCGGGCATCGGCCTGAGCACCGACACGCCGTACCAGGTGGCGCCGGTGCAGGTCACGATGCACGTCCAGCCGCCGGCGACCTGGGGCAAGATCACCGGCACCGTGTCCGGTGACGACGGGAAGGGCAACGTGGCCCCGATCGTCGGAGCCACCGTCCAGATCGACAGCTGGACCGCCAGCTACACGTTGAAGACCGACAAGGACGGCAACTTCGCGCTGTGGCTGGACTACCGGAACAACCCGCTGACCGTCATCTACGCCAAGGACGGCTACGCGCCGCAGGTGAAGAGCGTGACGATCAAGCAGGGGAAGACGGTAACGGTCTCGGTCACGCTGAAGAAGAGCTGATCGACGGCTGTTGACGCACAGGCAGTGGGCCGGTTCGCCGAACCGGTGGGCCGGCCCACTTCCATCGCGGGTCCGCCCGGCCCCCAGCGCCGGACGGGCCCGCTTCCTGTTGCCCCCCGGGGGTCCGCCAGCCCCGCCCGAGCCACGACATGGGAGGCTGACCAACAACGACGCGCCGGGCAGCCGACCGGGACCGGAACAGGAGCAGCAGCAGTGAAGCACGTGTACAGCGGGAAGATCCGCGACCTGTACGAAGACGACAACGGCGACATCATCCTGGTCGCCTCCGACAAGATCTCCGTCTACGACGTCGTGCTGCCCACCCCGATCCCGGACAAGGGCAAGCTGCTGACCCAGCTGTCGCTGTGGTGGTTCGACCGGCTCGCCGGCCTGGTGCCCAACCACGTGCTCTCCGGTACCGACGTGCCGCCGGAATGGGCCGGCCGTGCGGTGCGGTGCCGGCCGCTGAAGATGCTGCCGGTGGAGTGCATCGCCCGCGGCTACCTCGCCGGGCTCGGCCTCAAGGAGTACCAGAAGCAGGGGTCGGTGTCCGGGGTGGAGCTGCCCGCCGGGCTGGTCGAGGGGTCGAAGCTGCCCGAGCCGATCTTCACCCCGACGACCAAGGCCACCGAGGGGCACGACGAGTTCATCACCCTCGACGAGGTCACGAAGCAGTTCGGTGCCGAGCTGACCGGCCGGCTCCGGGACCTGACCCTCGAGGTGTACCGGCGCGGCGCCGACCTGGCCCGCGAGCGCGGCATCATCGTGGCCGACACCAAGCTGGAGTTCGGCGTCGACGCCGACGGGCAGCTGGTGCTCGCCGACGAGGTACTCACCTCCGACTCGTCCCGGTTCTGGCTGGCCGACGAGTGGCAGCCCGGCCGGCCGCAGCGGGCGATGGACAAGCAGTTCCTGCGCGACTGGGCGTCCGCGGTGCCGGGCTGGGACAAGACCTACCCCGGCCCCGAGATTCCGGCCGACGTGGTCGCCACCACCCGGGCCCGCTACCAGGAGGCGTACGAGCGCATCACCGGCAACACCTGGACCGCCTGAGCGCGGGCGGGCTCAGAGCCAGTTGCGGTGGGCGGCGCGCCAGATCAGCTGCAGCCGGGTGCGCACCCCGGCCAGCTCGATCAGGTCGTGCACCCGGCGCTGCACGGTACGCATCGACAGCCCCAGCTGCGCCGCGATCGCCTGGTCGGTCAGCCCGGCCAGCAGCAGCGACAGCAGGTGCAGGTCCTGCGGTGACGGCGCGTTGTCGTTGGCCTCCCGTACCGTCTCGCCCGGCGCGGCGAGCAGCGGCGTGGCGTTGCCCCACATCGCCTCGAACAGCGCGACCAGCGCGTCGAGCAGCCCGCTGGGGTACACCAGCAGCGCGGACGGCTCGGTCGAGTCGGCGGGCAGCACCGGCACCACGGCGACCGAGCGGTCCACCATGATCATCTTCAGTGGCGTCTCGTCGATGACCCGCGCCCGCTCGCCCATCTCCACCGACTCCGACAGCCGGAACGGATCGCCCGGCATGGTGAGCACCTCGCGCGGATAGATGGTGCGGAACGTGACCCCGGCCCGCAGCCCCTCCAGCTCGGCGACGTTCTCCGACGCCTCCAGCGCGAACGTGGGCGTCTTGACGATCGCGCACACCTCCTGCTGCGCCTTGCGCTCCAGCTCCGCGATCCGCGGCCCGATCGCCTCGCCGAACACCACCTCGATCAGATCACCGGTGCCGCGCAGCGCCAGCTGGTTGCGGTACTCGGCGGACAGCCGGTCGACCGCCTCCTCGACCACGGCGAGGTCGCGCTGCCGGCGCCGCAGCTCCGGCCCGAACGCCAGATCCGGCGGTACGGCCCGGAACCGGTGCGGGTCGTCCGGGGTGCGGGTGACCGCGCCGCGCCGCTGCAGCACCGTCAGCGCGGCGGCGACCTCATCGATCCCCAGCCCGAGCCGCTCGGCGAGCTCGTCCGCGGTGCTCGTGGGCATCCGCATCAGTACGTGGTACGTACGCCATTCCGGCGGTCGCAGTCCGACGGCCTCCAGCACGGTATGAGTGCCTCCCGGTGACAGGCGGTGCGCGATCACGCGGATCGCGCCGGTATCGAGATCCCATCACAACGGCCGTCGTGCGCCATCGTGTCGGCATCCCGGTGCCGGCCGCACGGGAACCCTCGACGCACCCCCCATCACCTCGCGACCCGGTCGACGGGCGGGCAGCCCGTCGCGTCGGCCCCCGGCAGCCCGTAGCGGTCCGGACCGGCGACCCGTCGGACGACGCGTTGCGGCCGGCACCGCTTCGTGCGTGGATGGTAAGTGCTGAACCTGTCCCATACCGTGGATTCTCCGGCCGATCCCACCTTGTGTACCGCAGTTGGTGACCTATCGGCCGAATGTCCGGTTGTCGGGGTGTGATCGTGGCGCCGTGGACGCCTCCGTTGTCGGCCCGTACTCGGGTGAAGATAGGCTCGCGGCCGACCGGATGGGCTGTTTTCCACCCGGTGCGTGCTTTCTTGCGCACACGGAGCGTGAGGATGACGGCGGGTGGCGCGGGAGGAACAGGTGACCGAGCCGGCTGGCGTGTCGCTGCGCCGACGGTGGACCGGACGGCACTACGCGCACCTGTTGCTGCCCGTGCCGTACCTGACCGAGCCGGCCGCGGCGGTACTCGATGCCGCGGTCACCGCCGCCGACGGCTGGCGCCCGCACGGTGACGCCGACCCCGAGCTGGCCCGGCGCTGGCATCGCCGCCCCGCAGCCGGCGCGCTGCACCTCGCGGTCCTCGGCTGGTACCCGCTGCTGGTCACCATCGGTGCCGACCCGGCCGGCGGCCGGGCCGGCCGCCGCGCGCTGGCCAGATTGGCCGAGGCCGCCCTGTCGGTCGACGGTCGGCCGCTGTCCGACGCCGAACTGCCCGGCCGGCTGCGGGCCGCCGCAGATCGCGGTGCCGCCGCCGCCGACCTGCACGAACGGGCCACGCGCGAGCGCGCCGAACTGACCCGCCGACGCTGCCCGGCCTGCCCGGCGATCAGCGACCGGCTCGCCACCCACTGCGGCGGCTGCGACCGCCGGTTCACCGGCGCCGACGACGAGCGCCGCGACGCCGCGCACCGGGCCGCAAGCGAACGCCTGCACCAGCTCGCCGCCGAGCTGGACCGCCTCGCCCGCGACCGCCCGATGCGCGCCGGCACCGACGAACCCACCCCGCCGGTCGCGACCCCGACCGGCGCCGCCCCGGCCACGCCGCCCGGTCCACCGGCCGCACCGCCGTCTGCCGCGCCGCCGTCCTCCGCACCAACCGCACCCCCGTCCGCCGCACCGGCCGCGCCGCCGTCCGCCGCGTCGGCCGCGGCACCGGAACCGGTCGACGAGGTCGACGGACCGGGGGAGCCGGCGTGAGCCGCGGTGCCGAGCGCCGGTCCACCGCGCTGCTCGCTCCCGGTGAGCGCTGGGGCTGGGAGTACCGGTTGGAGCCCGCGCCGGTCCCCGAACGCGCCGCACCGACCACCCCGTCCGTGCCGCTGCCGGACTGGGTGCACGCCGCCGCGCAGCGCTACGACGCCGCCGCGCGTCGCACGCTGCGGTACCGGTGGCCGACCGTGGCCGCCGCCGGGCTTTCCGTCGTCGCGCTCGCGGTGGCCGCGGCGCTGGGCAGCGGGGGCCTGGCACTCGCCGGTGCCGGTTGTGCCGGGTTGGCGTTGGCGGGCGTTGCGGTGCTGATCCTGCCGCGCCGGTTCGCCGCCCGGTACGCCGACGCCGAACACCAGCGCTGGCTGCGCGGCTGCGCCCGGCGGGCCGAGCCGGCCCCGGCACCGGCACCCGAGGTACCGGCCGGGCGGTGGCGGCCGCTGCGCCCGGCGGGCGCCGAACACGTCGACGTGTACGGCGGCACCGACCGCGGCTGGGCGGCGCTGCTGTCCACGGTGGCCGGTTCGGTGATCGGCTCCGGCGGCTCGGTCACCATCCTCGACCTCACCGGCAGCAGCGCCGCGCGCGACCTGGTCCGCGTCGCCGGCGCCGCCGGGCACCGGCTCGACCTGCTCACCCTGCCCGACCACCTGCCGGCGGTCGGTCTGCTCGCCGACCTGGCCCCGGCGCAGGTCGGCACGGTGCTCGCGGAGGCGGTACACGCGGTGGACCGCGACCCCGACACCGGCGACCGGTCCGGCGACGCCGCGCTGGCCGGGCAGGCGGTGACGGCGCTGCGCGGCGCGGTCACCTTCCGCCGGGTGGCCGCCGCGCTGCGGGCACTCAACGGCGAGATCGCCGACGGTGACGCGCTGAGCTCCGCGGAACGCGCGAACCTCGCCGCCGCGCTGCGCCAGGTCGGCAACCAGACCGCCGCGAGCAGGCTGCGCCGGCTGGCCGCCGCGGCCGAGCAGCTCGCGCTGCTGGAGGAACACGACCCGGGCGTCCGGCCGTACCGCGATCCCCACGCCCAGCTGCGCGTCATGCAACTCGCCGGCGACGACGAGGACCTGTCCACCGGGCTACTCGCGCAGATCCTCGCCGGCACGCTGCTGCACCAGGTGCGCCGGCTGGTCCCCACCGAGTCCGGACCGGCCCGGCTGCTGGTGGTCGCCGGTGCGGGCGGGCTGCGCCGCGCGCAGCTGGAACGGCTCGGCACGCTGGCCCGCCGCCGCGGGATCCGGCTGCTGCTGCTCTACCGGCGGCTGCGCGCCGACGTCGCGCCACCCACCGGTACCGACGCCACCGTACTGATGCGCCAGCACGGCGCCGCCCAGGCGAACCAGGCCGCCCGCCTGCTGCCCGCCGGTATCGAACTGCTCGTCGCCGACTCCACCGCCGAGCGCCGCGCCGCCGCGGCCGGCACGGCCCGCCGGGCCGGCGCCGAGCCGGAGCCACCCGGCCGGTTGCCGGCACCGCCACCGGCGCCGCCGCTGCCACCGCACCCGTGGCGGCCGGACGTACCGCCCGCGGTTCCGGACGCCGCCCGGTACGCGCCGACGCCGGAGTTCCTGCGTGACCTGCCGGACACCGCGTACCTGCTGCTCGATCCGCGCGACGGCGGCAGCCCCCGGCTGCTGGAAGCCGACCCTTCGGTTCTGGGCCAGGGCATCTGATCCGGGGTGGATGATGGACGCGCCGCGCTCCCGCGGCCGCGCTCGACGATGCGGTACCAGCGTGCCGTCGGCCGGCCCGGCTGCGGGCGGCGCC
This sequence comes from Actinocatenispora sera, assembly GCF_018324685.1. Taxonomy (NCBI): domain Bacteria; kingdom Bacillati; phylum Actinomycetota; class Actinomycetes; order Micromonosporales; family Micromonosporaceae; genus Actinocatenispora; species Actinocatenispora sera. The sequence continues at coordinate 3,169,219 of NZ_AP023354.1, forward strand.
GACCGGCCGGAGCGGGGAGGACGATCTTGGCCATCGACGACACCGAGTCCATCGACGACACCGACGATGACGGCTACCTGATCCGGCCCGTGGGCCGGGTCGAGTCGCCGCTGACCGACCGTGACCAGGCGCCCCGGCAGGGTGACGAGGGTGCGCCGGACGCCTGGCTGGTGCTCGAGCCGGGCGTGGCCGAGGCGATGCGCGACCTCGCCGTCGGCACCGACGTGCTGGTACTGACCTGGCTGCACCGGGCCGACCGGCAGGTGCTCGCCGTACATCCGCGCGGGGACACCGCCCGGCCGGTCACCGGCGTGTTCGCCACCCGGTCACCGGACCGGCCGAACCCGATCGGGCTGCACCGGGTGACCATCGTCGCGATCGACGGGATGCGGATCCGGGTCCGCGATCTGGAGGCGCTCGACGCCACCCCGATCGTCGACATCAAACCGGTCCTCGGCCCCGAAGCCGAGCGCTGAGCCACCCGCCGGCGACCGGTGACGTGCCACCGGACCGGGGTGGATCCGACGCCGGCCGCGGCGGGTGACCGGGCCGCGAACCGCCGCGGGCGACCGGATCCCGGGCCGCGGTGGCGACCGGATAGCGAGCCTTCGTCGGCGGCTGGATGCCGGGCCGCGGTGGCGACCGTGTGGTGAACCTTCGTCGGCGACCGGATGCCGGGCCGCGGTAGGGCGACCGGATGGCGGGGCGCCGTGGGGTACAGGCGCGCGCCTGGCAGGCTGAACCGATGACCGAGCAGTCGACGATCCGCCCGCGCCGCCTCTGGTACGGCATCGCCATCGCGGTGCTGGTCGTCGGCATCGCCGCCGGCATCGGGGCGTTCCTGTTCGCGCTGCGCCCCGCGCTCGGCGACCTGCAGCGCTTCGAGACCGGGCAGACGGTGCGGCTGTCGCTGTCCGCCGGGCAGCGACGCACCCTGTACGTGTCCGGCGACACCGCCGGAGGCGACCTGCGCTGTACCGCCAGCCCGGCCGGGCTGTCGCTGTCCGAGACCTCCGGGCTGACCATGAGCCAGGGCGACGAGTCGTGGTCGGCCGCCTACCAGCTGCGCGCCGACCGGACCGGCAGCTACCGGCTGACCTGCACCAGCCCGGCCGGCCGGAAGGAGCTCGCGGTCGGTGCGACGCTCAGCGGCCCGCGGTTGGTCGGTGGCATCGTCGCGGCGGTCGCCTGCCCGTGCGGCGGTCTGCTGTTCGCCGGCATCGTCTGCCTGGTGGTGGCGCTGCGCCGGCACGCCCGCCGCCGCGCCCTGCGCGAAGCCACCCCACCGGCGGGTTGATCAAGGGATCGCGGCAGAGCGTCCTGCGCCGACGTGTCCCGATCCCTTGATCAACGCGGGGCTGGGCGGGCGGGGCGGGCGGGGCGGTCAGTGCACGTCGGCGGGGCCGAAGGCGGTGACGTGGCCGGCGGCGATCCGCCGCGGCTGCGGCTTGGCGTACCGGCTGAGCAGCAGCACGGCGCACAGTGAGAGGCAGAACCCGGCGAGGGCGATCCAGTGCATGCCGGCCCGGATCCCGTCGCCGAGGAACAGCAGCCCGACGACCGCGGCCGGGATCGCCGACGCGGCGTCCATCGCCGCCACCGCGGCGGTGGCGCTGCCCCGCTGCATCGCCAGGCCGAGCAGCAGCTGGGCCAGGATCGAGTGCAGCACCAGCAGGTACAGCAGGGGACTGGTGGCCAGCCCGCTGAGGCTGGGCGCCGAGGCGAGCGGCCGGGAGGCGATCGCGCCGGCACCGAACGCCAGCCCGGCCAGCGAGCCGAGCGCGACCGACCCGACCGAACCGCGCAGCCGTACCGCGAGCAGCGCGAGCGCGCCGATGGCGCCGATGGCGGCGAGCAGCACGATCGCCCCGACGGTACCGATGCGGTGGGCCGGTCCGGGTTTGGCGGCGAGCACCTGGGCGGCGATGCCGACCGACAGCAGCAGGATCAGGCCCAGCTCGACCGGCACGATGCGCCAGCGCAGCAGGACGACGCCGAGCACCACCATCACGCCGATGCCGGCCGCCGAGGACGCCTGGACGAGGTAGAGCGGCAGGTCGCGGCGGGCGAGGAAGGCGAGCAGGAAGCCGACGAACTGCAGCACCACGCCGACCACGTACGTCTTGTGGCCGGCCAGCCGGACGAACAGGCCCGGGTGCAGCGTGTCGTGCACCCGGACCCGGTTGGCCGCGACGGACTGCAGCAGGTTGGCCACGCCGTACGCCAGGATCATCGCGAACAGACTCAGCCAACCCACAGACATCACGGGGCGAGGATATGCGCTACTCGCCACGGCATCGACACCGGTGATTGCCCGACCGGCAAACGTGCGGCGACCATCCGTGTCCGGCCGACCGCCGATGGTCGCCGGTCACGCGCGTACGGTCGTCGGACGCCTACGGTCAGTCGCTCAGTGCGGTGAGCAGCTCGCCGTGCAGCGGGCCGTTGCTCGCCACCGCGCTGCCGTCGCCCGGCGCCGGGGCGCCGGCCAGATCGGTGAAACTGCCACCCGCTTCGGTGACGATCGGGATCAGTGCCGCCACGTCCCACAGCGACAGCTCCGGCTCGACCATCGCGTCCACCGCGCCCTCGGCGAGCAGCATGTAGCCGTAGAAGTCGCCGTACGCCCGGGACCGCCAGCTGCGCCGGGTCAGCGACAGCATCCCGTCGAGCTTGCCGCGCTGCTCCCAGCCGGTCAGCGACGAGTAGCAGAACGACGCGTCGGACAGCGACTTCACCCCGGACACGCCGATCCGGTTGGCGTGCGTGGCGTTGCGGCCGGCATAGGCGCCGTGGCCCAGCGCGGCCCACCAACGCCGGCCCAGCGCCGGCGCGCTGACCAGCCCCACCACCGGACGGCCGCCGGTGAACAGCGCGATCAGGGTGGCCCAGATCGGCACCCCGCGGACGAAGTTCTTCGTCCCGTCGATCGGGTCGACGATCCACTGCCGGTTGCCCCGCCAGTCGCCGGGGTCGCTCGCGCCGAACTCCTCGCCGAGCACCGAGTCGCGCGGCCGGGCCCGGGCCAGCGACGACCGGATCGACTCCTCCACCGACGAGTCGGCGTCGGTCACCGGGGTCAGGTCCGGCTTGGTGTCGACCCGCAGATCCAGCGCGCGGAACCGGGCCATCGAGATGCGGTCGGCCGCGTCGGCGAGCACGTGCGCAAGCGACAGGTCGTCGAGGAAGTCGTCGTGGGCGCGGGTCATGCCGAGAACTCTAGAGGTACTCGCCCAGCGCAGCGCCGTAACCGCCCGCCGAGCGGCGCCGGAACCACCCGTCGAGTGGGGGCGCGACCCGACGGCGTCCGGGTCACGGTGCGGCGGAGCCGCCCGCCCGGCACGGATAATCGGAGCATGAACCCGGAGATCATCTGCCGGCTGCTGGCCGAGCCGGAGCGAGTCAAGACGTACGCCGCGGTCGCGCTCGGCGCCACCTCGCCCAGTGCGGTGGCCCAGGCGACCGGCCTGGTCGCCCGGGACGTGGTCCGGGCCCTGGGGGTACTGACCGATCGCGGCCTGGTGACCGAGCAGGACGGCGTGCTGACCGCCGACCTGTCGGTGTTCAAGACGGCGGTCCGGGACAACCTGACCACCGAGCCGGTCGAGCGGTTGGACCCGGACGACAACCGGGACGCGGTGCTGCGAGCCTTCGTCACCGACGGGCGGCTGGTGAGCATCCCGGCCGCGCGCGGCAAGCGGCGCATCGTGCTGGAGCACCTGGCCGCCTGCTTCGAGCCGGGCGTGCGGTACCCGGAGCGCGCCGTCGACGCGGTGCTGCGCGCCTGGTACCACGACTACGCGTCGCTGCGCCGGTACCTGGTGGACGAGGAGCTGATGTCCCGCGAGCACGGCATCTACTGGCGCACCGGCGGCCCGGTCGACATCTGAGCCGACCCCGGGCCGCTCGCCGGCATCCCCCGCTCCCCGGCATCCCGGCCGGTCGCCGACACCCGGCCGGCTCGCCGGCAGCCCGGCCGCCGCAGACGGCGCTCGGCGCCCCTCGCTGCTGCGAGAGGCGCCGAGGCGGGTACCGCGGGTCGGCTCAGTCGTGGTTGGTGGCGAGCACCTTGAGCCGGTCAATGCTGCCGTTGAAGTAGTCCTGGTCGCCGGGGAACACGCCGGAGTCGGCGTACTGCCACATGGTCCAGGTGGCGGTGCCGGCGGGGATCGACGTCGGCGGGGTGGAGCGGTAGATGGCGATCCAGAACGGGTTCGTCGAGGCGAACGCGCTGGAGTTGCCGGTGCAGGTGTTCCACCAGTCGAACGTCGTGTAGATCATCGGGTACTTGTGCCAGCGGTTGTACATGTAGTTGGAGAAGTCCCGGATCCAACTGACCATGCCGGCGTGCGACAGCCCGTAGCAGGTGCCACCGCTGTAGGGGTTGTACTCGATGTCCAGCGCCGGCGGCAGCGTCTTGCCGTCGGCCGACCAGCCGCCACCGTGCGCGGAGAAGTACGACGCCTGGGTGGCGCCGGAGGAGATGTTCGGGCGGGCGAAGTGGTAGGCACCGCGGATCATGCCCACGTTGTACGAGCCGTTGTACTGCTGGGCGAAGTACGGGTTGGTGTAGCCCGTGCCCTCGGTCGCCTTGACGTAGGCGAATCGCCCGCCGTTGTTCCAGGCGGCCGACCAGTTGACGTTGCCCTGGTAGCCGGAGACGTCCATGCCCTTGACGTAGGTGGCTGCGTGGGCGGGGGCGGCCAGGCCGAGGCTCATCACCGCGGCGCTGGCCATGCCGATCGCGGCGATCACCAGGCGTCTGATCCGCCGGGCTGGGGAACCGGTCATGACTGAACCTCCTGTGTGTTCCAGCCAAGGGGGCTTGGTGGGAGCACGGGTCGGACCGTTCGGCACCTGTCCGGGCATCGGGTACGAGTCCGAAACGAACTTCCAAATCAGGCTGGATACGGCACAGATTCCCACCTTGTGCCGAACAGCTCAAGAGATCCTGGAGAAATTCTTCTCAACCATCGCCCAGAGTGGTGACTTCCGCCGTTCTCGTTACCAGCGGGTAGCGACCGCACCCCGAGCCCGGATCACCGCCGCGGACGCGTCACCACTCGGCGCCGGACCGCGACGCCAGCAGCCGCCGGTACGAGGCGAGCCGGCGCGCCGAGGCCCGCCCGGCGGCGACCAACGCGTCCAGCCCGCAGTCCAGTGCGTCCGGGTCGTGCGAGCAGCCCGACGGGCACTCCGCCGCCCCCTCGGCCAGATCCGGAAACCCGGACAGCAGCGACTCGGCCGACACGTGCGCCAGGCCGAACGAGCGCACCCCCGGTGTGTCGACCAGCCAGCCGTCCCCGCCGGCCAGCGGCAGTACCACCGCGCTGGTCGAGGTGTGCCGGCCCTTGCCGATCGCGCTGACCACCCCGACCGCCCGGTCCGCACCCGGTACCAGCCGGTTGACCAGCGTCGACTTGCCCACGCCGGAGTGGCCCACCAGTACCGACAGCTGGCCGGCGAGCCGGTCCACCAGCTCGGTCAGCGGCCGGTCCGGCCGGGTGTCCACCCGCGGCAGGTCCAGGTCGGCGTAGTAGTCCAGCAGCTCCGCCCGGGCCTCGTCGGCCGCCGGCAGGTCAGCCTTGGTCAGGCACAACAGCGGCTCGATGTCCGCGTCGTACGCGGCGACCAGGCACCGGTCGATGAACCCGGTCCGCGGCGGGGGGTCCTGCAGCGAGGACACGATCACCAGCTGGTCGGCGTTGGCCACGATGACCCGCTCGGTGTTGTCGTCGTCGTCCGCGGTACGCCGCAGCACCGAGCGCCGCGGCTCGATCCGGACGATGCGCGCCAGCGAGCCGGCCGCCCCGCTCAGATCGCCGACCATCGCCACCCGGTCACCCACCACCACCGACTTGCGGCCCATCTCCCGGGCGCGCATCGCGGTCACGGTGCCGCCCTCGTCCAGCACGCAGGTGTAGCGGCCCCGGTCGACGCCGACCACGAAGCCACCGGCGGAGTCGGCGTGCCGGGGACGGATCCTGGTCCGGGGGCGAGAACCGCGACCCGGGCGCACCCGGACGTCGTCCTCGTCGTACTCCCGGCGCCTGACTGTCGCCATCCACCCACCTGGCATCTCGTCGCGTCGCCCGATGCCCGGCGGCGTCGAGACGGACCCTGCTGCCCGCGACCCTATCCGGCGGCCCTCGCCGGCACTCCCGGACACGGCTACCCGCCGGGCATCCGCGCCGGTGCCGGCCCACCTCCGGCTCCGGCGGCAGCGCGCGCCGGGGTCAGCCGGCGAGCATCCGGTGCCAACGGGACGGGAAGCCCGGCAGGCTCTTCGCGGTCGTACCGACGTCGGACAGCGCCACCCCGGGCACCGCGAGGCCCAGCACCGCCCCGGCGTACGCGAGCCGGTGGTCGCCGCGGGTGTCGAACACGCCGCCGTGCAGCGGCCGGGGCGTGATCCGCAACCCGTCCGGGGTCTCCTCGACCGCACCGCCCAACGCCGCCAGGCCCGCGCACACTCCGCTGGCCAGATCCGGCTCACCGCCCAGCCGGCGCACCCCACGCAGGTACGACGGGGCGTCGGCGAGCGCCGCGATCGCGGCGAGCACCGGCACCAGCTCGCCCAGCCGGGCCACGTCGACCTCCGCCCCGTGCGGTTTGTCGACACCCGAGACCACCAGCCCGTCGGTGGTGTGGGTACAGCGGGCGCCGAAGCCGGTGAGCGCCTCGTGCAGCGCGGCGGTCGGCTGCGCCGCCCGGGCCGGCCACCGCGGCACCCGCACCGTGCCGCCGGTCACCACCGCTGCGGCGAGGAACGGCGCCGCCGCGACCAGGTCGGGCTCGATCGTCCAGGCCCGCCCGGTCAGCCGGCCCGGCCGCAGCTCCCAGCTGTCCGGCACCGACGCGTCGATCGCGGCGCCGGCCGCCCGCAGCATCGTCACCGTCAACTCGACGTGCGGAGTACCGGTCAGCGGCGGGCCCTCGTGCCGCACCCGCAGCCCGTGGTCGAAGTCGGCGCCCACCAGCAGCAGCCCGGACACCATCTGGCTGGAGGCGGACGAGTCGAGGCTGACCGCGCCGCCCGGTACGTGCCCGACGCCGTGCACCGTCAGCGGCAACCCGCCGGTCGGGCTGTCCACCCGGATGCCCAGGCTGCTCATCGCGGCCAGTTGCGGTTCCAGCCGGGCCTGGCGCAGGACCGGGTGGCCGTCGAACGAGACCGGGCCGGTGGCCAGCCCGGCCAGCGGCGGCAGGAACCGGGTGGCGGCCCCGGACAACTCGGTGTCCACGTGTACCGGGCCGGCCAGCGGCCGCGGCCGCAGCAGCCACTGCTCGTCGTCCGCACTGGACACGTGGCAGCCCATCGACCGCAGTCCGCGGGCCAGCACGATCGAGTCCCGGGACTCCGACGGGAACTGCAGCGTGCTCGGCCCCATCGAGATCGCCGCGAGCAGCAGCGCGCGGGCCGTCATCGACTTCGACCCGGGTACCGGCACGGTCGCGTCGACCGGCTGCCTCGCCGTCGGCGTCGCCCAGGGCACCGGCGCGTTCGGCTCGTCGGTCCGGACCCGGCGGGGCGGTCGACCGCTGGAGGGTCGACTGCCCGGTTCGTCCGCTGCCGGCATTGCCGGACCCCCGCTCGCGCTCATCATCCCAGTCTGCCCGGGTGAGGCAGGTTTGTGACCGCACCCGCGGCGGGCGAGGGTGTGGCCGCCGAACGGTACGGGCATCGACTGTGGACGATACGCGCCCGACGCCGACCCGGTCCCGGCTCGCCCGGCCATCCGGCGAGGACGCCACGCGTACCACGATGACCAGCCAAATCGCGGGCGAATGGTCGGTTTGGTGGCGAAGGGTGACACTGGGCGCGCCGACAACCCTTGCGTGTGGTCTGCGTGGTGGGGTAAAACACAGCCCCGCGGCCTCGACGCCGCAACCACCCACCACTGCCCCACCCAGCTCGGAGGTGGCACATGACCCGGGCGCGGATGCCCCGCCCGCACGAGGTCGCGGCGGCATGCCGGGACCCTCGGTTGCTCAGGGCTCGGCGCGACCGGTTGGGAGACCTCGCCTGGCGCGCCCAGGGGCGCTGCCAGACGGTCGACCCGGAGACGTTCTTCCCGGCGCCGAGTGAACCCGCCGACGTCGCACTCGCCCTCTGTCGCTCCTGCGACGTGCAGGGCGCCTGCCTCGCCTGGGCACTCGACCAGGGGGACTGCAACGGAGTCTGGGGTGGCACCACGCCCCGGGAGCGGCGCGCCATGCTGGTGGCATGGCGGTCGGAAAACACCCCGGAGCCGGCACCCGCGATGCCGTAACCGAGACCCTGCAGACCTCCCGTGGCGAGGCGCGGGTCGAGCTCGACCTGCCACCCTCGCCGCGCAGCCTGCTGGTCCTCGGGCACGGTGCCGGTGGCGGCGTGGACGCGGTCGACCTGGTTGCGGTGCGTGACGCGCTGCTGCCGGGACGGGTGGCGATCGCCCGGCTCACCCAGCCGTACCGGGTGGCCGGTCGCCGCGCGCCGGCGCCGGCCAACCACCTGGACGAGTCGTTCGTCGAGGTCGTCACCGGGCTGCGGGCCGAGCTCCCGGCGGTACCGCTGGTCGTCGGGGGCCGCTCGTCGGGCGCCCGGGTCGCCTGCCGCACCGCCCGCGCCCTCGACGCGGCCGGGGTGCTGGCGCTCGCGTTCCCGCTGCATCCACCGGGCAGACCGGAGAAGTCCCGGCTGCCCGAGCTGGACACCGGGCTGCCCACGCTGGTGGTCAACGGCGACCGGGACCCCTTCGGCGTACCGCCGTCGTCGGGCACCGTGCGCGTGGTGGTCCGGCCGGGGGAGCGGCACGGACTGAGCGTCGACCCGGCCGGGGTGGCCGCCGTGGTGCGCGACTGGTTCACCGAGCGTGGCTGGGCCCGACGGCCGGCGTGAGCCGGCGCACCGTGTCGCCCCACGCCGGCGTGAGCCGGCGCACCGTGTCGCCCCACGCCGGCGTGAGCCGGCGCACCGTGTCGCCCCCGCCGGCGTGAGCCGGCGCACCGCGATGCCCGGCGGCGTGAGCCGGCGCACCGGGCCGGCACCGGGCGCCGGTGGAATGCCGCCACCACCGCGGGCGTTGTCACAGTCGACGCGCCCCGGGGCCGCCCGGGGACGGAGGGAGCAATTGTGGTGGTAACGGCTCGTAGCGCCAGGACGGGTGATTCGGCCCGGCTGCGCAGCCTGCTGACGGCACCCGAGTGGACCCCGAGCGTGTCTGCCGACACCCCGGGCGTGAGCGGCTCCGGCGTGGGTCGGCTCGGCGTATCCTCGGCCGAGGTGCGGTCGAGGGGGGACGATCACGTGACGCCTACCGAGACGCCGGAACGCCGGCGCGCCCGGTTCGAACAGGACGCGATGCCGTTCGTGGACCAGCTGTACGCGGCTGGTCTGCGCATGACGCGCAACCCGGCTGATGCCGAGGACCTGGTGCAGGAGACCTACCTGAAGGCCTACGCGGCCTTCCACCAGTTCCAGCAGGGCACGAACCTGAAGGCATGGCTCTACCGCATCCTGACCAACACGTACATCAACTCCTATCGGCGCCGGCAGCGTCAGCCGGTGCAGGCGCCGACGGAGGAGATCACCGACTGGCAGCTGGCCGAGGCGGGCTCGCACTCGTCCAGCGGGCTGCGTTCGGCGGAGACCGAGGCGCTGGACCGGCTGCCGGACTCCGACGTGAAGGACGCGCTGCAGCAGCTCCCGGAGGAGTTCCGACTGGCTGTCTACCTCGCCGACGTCGAAGGCTTCTCGTACAAGGAGATCGCGGAGATCATGGACACGCCGATCGGCACGGTGATGTCCCGACTGCACCGCGGTCGCCGCAACCTGCGCCAGATGCTCGAGACGTACGCACACGGCAGGGGCATCTCGCGCGCGAGCTCGGCGCCGGCCGGGCAGGAGGTGTGACGTCGTGCAGGCGACGACGAGGCGCGTGGGCAGCATGACGACCGTGCGAAGTGAGGTGCGCTCGTGAGCTGCGGAGATCCACACGAAACCGACTGCCGAGACGTGCTCAACGAGGTGTACCTGTACCTCGATCTGGAGTGCAGCGACGATCGCCGCGAGGTGATCCGGGAACACCTGGACGAATGCACGCCGTGCCTGCAGGAGTACGGCATCGAGCAGGAGGTCAAGGTTCTGGTGGCGCGCTGCTGCGGCGGCGAGCACGCGCCGGTGGAGCTGAAGGCCCGGCTCATCTCGCGGCTGCGCGAGCTGGTGGTCGAGCCCGACGCGGCCGGCTGACGACCGACGGGGCGGTGGCTGCCGGGACCGGCGGGTCGATCCCGCCGGGTCGCGCGGCTGCTCGGCCGGTCCGGCGCCGGGTTGCGTCGGGCCGGACCCGATCAGGAGTTGGGGCGCTTGCCGTGGTTGGCGGCGCTCTTCTTCCGCGCCTTCTTCTTGCGAGACTTCTTGGCCATGTCTCCTCCTCGCCGGCGAGCCGGCCGTCGTACCGGTACGGCGTGTAAGGCTACCGGCGCCGATACCGGTACCACCGTGCCGGGTGGTGCAGCGCACGCGAGCCCTAGCGGGCCGGCCCCGCGCCGCGGCCGCGTCTCGTCGGTGCCACCACGGGCGTGCCGGCGTGGTTTGATACCGGCGGGACCGCCGCGGGCGGACAGCACGCGCGCGGGTCGGACAAGGGCGTTCAACCGGGAGGTTCTGGCGATGGCCGACGAGATCCGCGCCGAGATGGTGGCGAACGTGTGGAAGGTGGTCGCTGCCGCCGGCGACGCGGTGGCCGACGGGGACACGCTGGTGATCCTGGAGTCGATGAAGATGGAGATCCCGGTGCTCGCCGAGTCGGCCGGCACGGTCGCCAGCATCAACGTCAACGAGGGCGACGTGGTGCAGGAGGGCGACCTGATCGCCGTGGTCGAGTAGCTCACCGCAACGTCACGAAGGGCCCCGCCAGGTGCGGGGCCCTTCGCGTGTCCGGACATCGGTCGGGCCGTCGGGCCTGCGAGGTGTCCGGGCTGGGCGGCGTGCGCGTCGCGGTGCGCGCTCGACGGCGGAATGCGCGCGGCCCCTGCGCGCACAGGGTGAAGGATCACTGCACGATCGAGCGCGATAGTTGGCAACTTCGAGCGGTCTCGTGCACAATCCGTACCAGGAACTGCGTGCTGCGGGAAGGACCCGGCACCGGCACGGGAAACCGGGCACGGAAGGAGCGAACATGATCGAGCACACCGCGCAGGAGGCCGGTGCCGGCATGGCCGCCGACATCGCCGAGCAGGCGGCCGGGTACGAGCGGTTGCTCGCCGAGGGGCTCGCCCCGATCGCGGCGGTGGCGCGCCAGGTGGCCGAGCTGTCGCCGCGGTTCGTGCTGTTCACCGCGCGCGGCACGAGCGACCACGCCGCGCTGTTCGCCGCGTACCTGACGGAGATCCGGCTCGGCATCCCCGCCGGCCTGGCCTCCCCGTCGTCGATCACCGTGTACGGGGCGCGACCCGACCTGCGCGACGCGCTGGTGGTGGGGGTCAGCCAGAGCGGCGGCTCGCCCGACCTGACCGAGGTGGTCCGGGTGGCCCGCGAGTCCGGCGCGCACACCCTGGCGGTCACCAACAACGCCGGCTCGCCGCTGGCCGACGCGGCGCAGCTGCACATCGACGTGCTGGCCGGCAAGGAGCGCGCGGTCGCCGCCACCAAGACCTACACCGCCGAGCTGTTGGCGCTGCTGCTGTTCGTCGAGGGCATGCGCACCGGGTCCGGCCAGCTGGACGCGGCCGACCGGGCCGAGCTCGACCGGCTGCCGGAGCTGGCCCGCACGCTGATCGAGGACCCGACGCCGACCCAGCTCGCCGCGCGGTACCGGTTCGCCGACCGGCTGGTGACCACCGGCCGCGGCTACGCGTACCCGACGGCGCGGGAGACGGCGCTGAAGCTGATGGAGACGAGCTACCTGTCCGCGCTGGCGTTCTCCGGTGCCGACCTGCTGCACGGCCCGCTGGCGATGACCGACCCGGACGTGCCGGTGCTCGCGATGGTCGGTGACGGGCCCGCCGGCCGGTCGATGTCCGAGGTGCTCGGCCGGCTCGCCGAGCGGCGGGCGGACGTGCTCGTGGTCGGCAACGGCGCGCCGGCCGAGCTGCCGGCACACGCGGTCCGGATCGGTACGCCGGCCGTCGACGAGCGGTTCTCCCCGCTGCTGGACATCGTGCCGATGCAGCGGCTGGCGCTGGCGCTGGCGCTGGCCCGGGGCGAGGACCCGGACGCGCCGCGCGGCCTGAAGAAGGTCACCGAGACGCTCTGACCGCGTCACGGCCCGCCTTCCGGTGCGGGCCGAGTCGCTCTGACCTGGTCGCGGCCCGCCTTCCGGTGCGGGCCGAGTCGCTCTGACCTGGTCGCGGCCCGCCTTCCGGTGCGGGCCGAGTCGCTCTGACCTGGTCGCGGCCCGCCTTCCGGTGCGGGCCGAGTCGCTCTGACCTGGTCGCGGCCCGCCTTCCGGTGCGGGCCGCGACCAGGTCGGCAGGTCGAACGCGTCACCCAGCCTGTCTCGACCCGGTCGAAGCCGGGTCCCGGCCAAGGCCGCCACAGCACTGCGCGCGGATCAACGAGGTGCGGTAGCGCAACCTCGCCGGACGCCGGACGCCGGCCGGCGGCGAGGTTTGCCGGTCGTGCCCCTCGGGTATCACGAAAAGTTTCTCCCGCCGTGAACCAAGTCACACGGCGGTAACGAAATGCCGGTCCCGGCGCGAATATCCGCCCACCGCGACGCTCTCCCGCGTTAAATGGAAAAAATGCCCGGTATGTCGTCCGTTAAGGTCCGTTGCGCCGGCGCCCGGTACCTGTCGCGCCCCGTGCCGGCCGGCCGCGGCAACCGGCCGCGAACGGTCGGTGCGTGCGCCCCGTGACGCGCCGCCGGCCATCGGATCCCCGCGGACCCGCCCGGTGGGTCCGCGGCCGTCGAGGGAGGACGGTGACCGCTTGAGCTTCTGGGAGTACGTGCGCAACCGCCAAGAGCTGTTGTGGTTCGAGACCTACCAACACGCCAGCATGGTGCTGCAGTGCCTGCTACTCGCGACGGCGATCGGCCTGATCATCGCGATCGTCACGTACCGCAGCAAGACCGCGTCCGCGATGGCGACCGGCATCGCCTCGGTGCTGTTCACGATCCCGTCGTTCGCGCTGTTCGGTCTGCTCATCCCGGTGTTCGGGCTGGGCGTCACGCCGTCGGTGATCGCGCTGGTGCTCTACTCGCTGCTGCCGATCGTCCGCAACGCGGTGGTCGGAATGTCCAATGTGGACCCGTCACTGGTGGATGCCGCGCGGGGCATGGGGATGAGCCGGTTGCGAGTGCTGTTCAAGGTCGAAATGCCGCTCGCCTGGCCGGTGATCCTGACCGGCATCCGGGTCTCCGCCCAGCTGGTCATGGGCGTCGCCGCGATCGCGGCGTACGTGTCCGGGCCCGGACTGGGTGACCAGATCTTCTCCGGCCTGGCCCGCCTCGGTGGCGCCAACGCGGTCAACTCGGCGCTCGCCGGCACCGTCGGGATCATCATCCTGGCGCTCATCTTCGACGGCTTCTTCGTCCTCATCGGACGGTTCACCACATCGAGGGGCATCCGTGGCTGACGACATCACCACCGGTACGCAGGCCACCGCGGACGCGGACGACAGCGGTCTGCACAACGCGACGCACGGCGTCGAGATCCAGCTGCGCAACCTGACCAAGAAGTACCCGGGCCAGTCCCGCGCCGCGGTGCAGGACGTGACGATGACCATCCCGGCCGGCGAGATCGTCGCCCTGGTCGGCCCGTCCGGCTGCGGCAAGACCACCACGATGAAGCTGATCAACCGGCTGATCGAACCGACCTCCGGGGAGATCCTGATCGGCGGCGAGGACGCCCGCAAGCAGCCCGCCGACCAGCTGCGCCGGCACGTCGGGTACGTCATCCAGCAGGGTGGGCTGTTCCCGCACATGACCATCGCCGAGAACGTGGCGCTGGTACCGAAGATGCTCAAGTGGGCGAAGCCCCGCATCACCGAACGGGTCGACGAGATGCTGGAGCTGGTCGGGCTGGACCCGGCGCAGTTCCGGGACCGGTACCCCCGGCAGCTGTCCGGCGGCCAGCAGCAGCGGGTCGGCGTCGCCCGGGCGCTCGCCGCCGATCCGCCGGTGCTGCTGATGGACGAGCCGTTCGGCGCGGTCGACCCGATCACCCGCGGCCGGCTGCAGGACGAGCTGCTGCACCTGCAGGAGGAACTGCACAAGACGATCGTGTTCGTCACGCACGACTTCGACGAGGCGGTGAAGCTCGGCGACCGGATCGCGGTGCTCGCCGAGGGTTCGAAGATCGTGCAGTACGCCGAGCCGGCGGAGATCCTGGCCCGGCCGGCGAACGACTTCGTCCGCGGCTTCATCGGTACCGGCGGGGCGATGAAGCTGCTGCACGTCACCCGCATCGCCGACGTCGAGCTGGGCGCCGGGGTCACCGCGCAGGCGGGTGACGACGCCGCGACCGTCCACACCCGACTGTCCGAAGCGGACGAACCGTGGGCGGTCGTGCTCGACGCGAACTCGCGGCCGGTGCAGTGGGCCACGGTCGAGGACCTGGCCGGCAAGCAGGGCCCGGTGTCCGACTACGGCACCCCCATCACCACCACCATCTCCGGCCGCGCCGATCTGCAGGCCGGGCTGGAGGCGCTGCTCGGTTCCGACACCGACTTCGTCCCGGTCACCCGGCGCCGCCGCTACATCGGGCTGGTGTCGCTGAACACCGTGCAGGGCGCCATCCAGCAACTGCGCGAGCAGGCCAAGGAGCACGCCACCGTCTCGGCGGGGGAGGGCGGCGCATGACCCTGGCACCCGACGCCCGCACCGGCCCGGGCGAACTGGCGCCGGACGCCGCGGTCAAGCCCAAGCCGCGCCGCAAGTGGTACCTGGTGGGCACGCCCGCGCTGATCGTGGTCGTACTGCTGGCCGACTGGCTGTACGTGCGGGCGAGCCACCCGGACGCGAACGCCCGCACCACGCTGCAGTTCTCGTACCTCGCGACCAAGCTGCTGGAGCACCTGAAGCTCACCCTGGTCTCCGGCGTGTTCGTGCTGCTGATCGCGATCCCGCTGGGGATCCTGCTGTCCCGCCGGGGCGCCCGGTTCGCGATGCCGATCGTGCTGGCGCTGGCCAACATCGGCCAGGGTGCTCCGGCCATCGGCATCATCGTGCTGCTCGCCGTGTTGTGGCAGACCGGGTTCACCGTCGCCGTGGTCGCGTTGGTGATCTACGCGGTCCTGCCCTCGCTGCGCAACACGATGGTGGGACTCAACCAGATCGACCCGGCGCTCAAGGAGGCCGGCCGCGGCATCGGGATGTCCTCGGCGGCGGTGCTGTTCAAGGTGGAGCTGCCGCTCGCGGTACCGGTGATCCTGGCCGGCGTGCGCACCACGCTGGTGCTGCTGATCGGGGTGGCGGCGCTGTCGTCGCTGATCGGGGCCGGCGGGCTCGGCGAGATGATCAGCACCGGCGTGCAGCTGCAGCGCTACAACGTGCTCGTCACCGGCAGCGTGCTCGTCGCCTGCCTGGCCCTGTTCGTGGACTGGCTGGCCAGCCTGGCCGAACGCTACCTGCGCCCGCGCGGGATCTAGGAGGCAGTGTGTCGAAGTTGCTCAGGCTCGGGCTGGTCGCGGCAGGGCTCGCCGCCTGTGGGCTGCTCGCCACCGGCTGCGGGCTGCACCCCGCGTCGCAGTTCGCGCCGGACGTGACGGGCAAGAAGATCAAGGCGGGCAGCCTGGACGGCGCCACCCTGTCGGTGACCTCGAAGAACTTCACCGAGCAGATCCTGCTCGGCAAGATCACCGTGTTGGCACTCAAGGCCGCCGGTGCCGATGTGATCGACAAGACCAACGTGCAGGGTTCGATCAACTCGCGCAAGGCGATCGAACGCGGCGAGGCCGACATGGGCTGGGAGTACACCGGTACCGCCTGGATCACCTACATGGGCGAGTCGAAGCCGATCCCGGACCCGCGCAAGCAGTACCAGGCGGTCAAGGACCGGGACCTGGCCCGCAACCACATCGAGTGGTTGTCCTACGCCACCTTCAACAACACCTACGCGATGGCGGTGACCGGGCCGAACGCGAAGAAGTACGGCCTGAAGTCGTTGTCGGACATGAAGAAGGTGCCGCCGGCGAAGCGGTCGTTCTGCCTGGAGACCGAGTTCTACTCGCGGGTGGACGGGTTCTCCGGGATGCTCAAGTCGTACGGCATCCCCAAGCCACCGGCCAGCCAGGTGCACAAGCTGGACACCGGCGTGGTGTACGACGCGACCGCCAAGGGCACCTGCCTGTTCGGCGAGGTGTTCGACACCGACGGCCGGATCCCGGCGCTGCACCTCACCACGCTCGCCGACGATCGGCACTTCTTCCCGATCTACAACCCGGCACTGACCATCCGCGAGTCGGTGATCAAGAAGTACCCGCAGATCGCCACGATCGAGAAGCAGATCGCGTCCCGGCTGTCCACCCAGGTGATGCGAACGCTCAACGCCAAGGTCGACGTCGAGGGGCAGGAGCCCGTCCTGGTCGCCCGCGACTGGCTGCGCTCCGAGGGCCTGGTCGAGTGACCCGGAACCGGTCGTGACCGCGGCCGGGGCGCGGCACCGCCGCACCCCGGCCGCTGCGGTGGACGGTTGGGGGCCGGGTCAGATGGTGTCGAGGAGGCGGGGGAGCAGGGCGAGTACCCGATCGGCCCACTGGGCGGTGAGGCCGCCGCGTTTCCAGAACAGCACCTGGTTGCGTTCGAACCGCAGCCCCGCCTCGGGATAGGCGACGCGCGTGTCGACCAGCCAGGTCATCAGCTCGTTCGTCAGCACGCGGGATCGGAAGACGGGGTCGGTGTGCCGGATCTCGTACGAGGTGTAGAACCGCTCCTCGATCGACGCCTCGGCCTTGAGCCGCAGCGTCGCCCGCAGCGGCATGATCTCCATCGCCGGTACCGGCCGGGGCAGTGTCACCACCGCGACCGAGTTGGCCTGGATGACGTGGTTGTGGCCGTTGTAGATCCGGATCCGCAGCTCGAACAGCAGTACCGGCAGCCGGCGCAGCGTGACCGGGATCAGCAGCCAGGCCACCCGGTGTGGGTTGGCGTGCAGGCCGTCGCCGGAAAAGGGCCGGCCGCCGAACGCGCGTGCGATGTCGGGCCGCCCACGCAGCTGCACGGTCAGACCTCGGGACCGGGCCCACCGCACCAGCTCGCCGACCCGTTGGTCGCGCCGCCGGTCGACGGCCCGTACCAGGAGGCGCCACGCCACGATCAGCCCGGTGATCAACCCGCCCATCAGGAGCGCGCCGAGCATCAGCAAGGGCGCGGCGTCTCCGGAGTCGGACATGGGCCGAGCGTAAGGATGACGGGCAAGCGTGCCGTCAGTCGAACTGCACGGAGCGCTTCGACAGGCCGTACCAGAAGCCGGCGACCGGGGTGCGGTGCTCGGCGATCGTGTCCTCGGCGGCGCCGAGCGAGACGAACAGCGGGGCGAAGTGTTCGCTGCGCGGATGCGCCAGGCGGGGCGCCGGTGCCTGGTGCGCGAAGTCCAGCAGCCCGTCCACGTCGCCGTCGGCCAGGGTGCGGGCCGCCCAGTCGTCGAACTCGGTCATGAACGAGGCGGGTGCTGCGTCCACCCCGGCGCCGAAGTCCACGCAGGACAGGTTGTGGGTCAGGAAGCCCGAGCCGACGATCAGCACGCCCTCGTCGCGCAACGGCGCGAGCAGCCGGCCGACCTCGAACAGCTTCCGCGGGTCCAGCGTCGGCATCGAGATCTGC
This sequence comes from Actinocatenispora sera, assembly GCF_018324685.1. Lineage (NCBI taxonomy): Bacteria > Bacillati > Actinomycetota > Actinomycetes > Micromonosporales > Micromonosporaceae > Actinocatenispora > Actinocatenispora sera. The sequence continues at coordinate 3,186,966 of NZ_AP023354.1, forward strand.
AGGACCGGTACGTCGGCGTCCGGGTACATCTCGACCAGCGGCACGTACGCGCCGTGGTCCAGGCCGCGGTCGGGTTCGTCCCGGGTCGGGTAGGCCGTGCCGACCAGCCGGCGTACCTTCGCGGCCAGTTCCGGCGCGCCGGGTGCGGGGTAGCGCACCTGGTAGTAGCGCTCCGGGAAGCCCCAGAAGTCGTAGGTCAGCGGCACCGTACTGGTGGCGCCGAGCGTCAGCGGCGCCTGCTCCCAGTGCGCCGAGACCATCAGGATCGCGGTCGGCCGGGGCAGCCCAGCGGACCAGCCGGCGAGCTGGCCGGTCCAGGTCGGGTCGTCGGCCAGCGGCGGGGCGCCGTGACCCAGGTACAGCACGGGCATGCGTTCGCTCATGCCTGTCACAAAGTCATTGATCTCGCAACTATTCCCGGGTCGGTCGCCGCCAGCGGCTCACCGGCCGGCGGAGGACGCCGGATCCGCCGGTGCGCGGCGCGCCGGGTACGGCGGGAACACCTCGTGCAGCCGGGCCGCGATGGCGTCCGTCACCGCCGCCCGGTGCGGGATCGCCCGCCGGTCGATCATCACGTAGGCGGCACGCAGCACCGCGAAGGTGTTCGCCGCCTCGACCGGCACCGGGCCCGGCTCGCCGGTGGCGAACAGCCGGTCGATCGACGCGAGCCAACCGGTGGCCTGCGCCTCGGTCAGCTCCGGCCGGGCCAGCGTGTGCGCCAGGGCCCGGGCCAACCGGTCCTCCTCCTGCTGCGCGTACCGGTAGTCGGTGCGCGCCACGGTGCGCTCGGCGACCAGCGTGAGCAGGTCCGCGAGCTCGGGCGCCGCAGTCCGCGGCGACCGCCCGAACGCGACCACCACGTCCGAACCGTGCGCGACGGCGTGCAGCCAGCCCAGCTCGTCGTCCCAGCCGCGCACGTCGGGCTCGGTCAGCCACCAGCCGGCGAACGCCGAGCGCCAGCCGGCCAGGGTGGCCGCGTCCAGCAGTCCCGCCGCGGTGGCCCGGTCGACCGTGTTGGCGAGGATCAGCGGTGCGAACGTGCGCGCCTGTACCCGCGGGTGGGTGAACCGCTCGACCATCGCGTCGCCGAGCGCGGCCAGCCGCTCGTCCAGCACGCCGCGCTCGATCCAGCGCCGCAGCACCTCGCGCGCCTGCCAGTCGCGTACCTCCGGGTCGGGGGAGGTGAGCAGCTCGAGCAGCTCCGCGACCGCGGCGTCGAGATCGTCCGGCACCGGGAAGTCGGCCGTCACCACGGCAGCCCAATCGGTCATGCCGGTGACCCTACCGAGCACGCCGTCCGGCCACTCCCGCCGCGTCGCCGCGGCAGGTACCTCGGCACACGCCCTACTCTGGTCGCGTGTCGACACTGCGAGACCTGGTCGAGGAGTACACCGACCTCGCCCCGGCGGACATCGAGCACCTGCACCGGTTGGCCGGTGACTGGCAGCTGCTGTCCGATCTGTCCTTCGCCGACCTGCTGCTGTGGGTACCGACCGCACACGGCCGGTTCCGTTGCGTGGCGCAGGTGCGGCCGACGACCGCGCCCACCGCGTACCAGGACGACCAGGTGGGGCGGGAGGCCGGTGCGCCCGACTTCGCGCACCTGGGCATCGCCCGCGACGAGCGGCGGATCTGGCGCGAGGGCGACCCGGTCTGGTACGGCGACACGCCGGCCCGGCACGAGGCGATCCCGGTGCGCCGGATCGGCTCGGACGAGATCATCGCGGTGGTCGGGCGCGACACCAACCTGTCCGACGCCCGTACCCCCGGCAAGCTGGAACTCAACTACCTCGGGCTGGCCGACGACCTGGCGCTGATGCTGACCCAGGGCACCTTCCCGCCCACCCACCATCCCGGCGAGACCACCTCGGCGCCGCGGATCGGCGACGGGCTGGTCCGCCTCGACGAGCACGGCAAGGCGGTGTACGCCAGCCCGAACGCGCAGTCCGCCTACCGCCGGATGGGGCTGCCGGGTGACCTGATCGGCGAGGACCTGGCGGCGCTCACCGGCCGGCTCGCCGACGACCCGCTGGAGGGCAGCGAGGCCACCGAACGCATCCTGACCGCGCTCGACGGCCAGGGCCCGGCGCGCAAGGAGATCGACGCGCGGGGCGCGAGCGTGCTGATGCGGGCGCTGCCGCTGCTGCCCGAGGGCACCCCGGCCGGCGCGCTGGTACTGGTCCGCGACGTCACCGAGGTACGCCGGCGGGACCGGGCGCTGCTGACCAAGGACGCCACCATCCGCGAGATCCACCACCGGGTGAAGAACAACCTGCAGACCGTCGCCGCGCTGCTCCGGTTGCAGGCCAGGCGATCCGTGCCGCAGGCGCGCGCCGCGCTGGAGGAGTCGGTACGCCGGGTCGCCTCGATCGCGCTGGTGCACGAGACGCTGTCGTTCACCTCCGACGAGGCGGTCGAGTTCGACACCATCGTCGACCGGGTCGCCTCGATGGCCGGCGAGGTCGCCGCGGCCGAGTCCAAGGTGGTGTTCCGTCGCGAGGGCAGCTTCGGGGTACTGCCCGCCGAGGTGGCCACCCCGCTGGTGATGGTGCTCAACGAGCTGCTGCAGAACGCGGCCGAGCACGCCTACCCGGCGGGCGAGTCGGGCGAGGTGGTGGTGTCCGCGCGGCGCCGCCGCCGGCAGGTCGACGTGACGGTCTGCGACGCCGGCGCCGGGCTGCCGGACGGGTTCGTCCTGGACGCGAGCGACCGGCTCGGCCTGCAGATCGTCCGTACCCTGGTCACCGGCGAGCTGCGCGGCACCATCGAGCTGCGCCCGCGCACCCCCGGCCCCGGCACCGAGGCGGCGCTCGCCATCCCGCTGCCCCGCCGCTGAACCGGGCCGGCGCTCAGCGCCGCACGCGGTAGCGGACGTGCGTGACGGTGGGGGAGCCGACGACCTCCACCGGCGTCAGCCGCGGGTCGCCGACGCCGGCGAAAAGCCGCTCGCCCGATCCCAGTACCACCGGGCTGACGTGCAGGAACAGCTCGTCCAGCAGGCCGGCGGCGAGGGCCTGGTTCACGGTGCTCGCGCCGCCCGCGACCAGCACGTCGGAGTCCCCGGCGGCCCGCCGGGCCGCGGCCACTGCCGCCTCGACACCGTCGGTGACGAAGTGGAACGTGGTACCGCCGGCCATCGGCAACGGTTCGCGCGGGTGGTGGGTCGCCACGAACACCGGCGCGTGATACGGCGGATCCGCACCCCACCAGCCCCGCCAGTCCGGGTCCCAGTCGCCGCGCCCGGCCGAGAACATGTTGCGGCCCATCACGAACGCCCCGACCCCGCGGTGCATGCGCGCCACCATCTCGCTGTCCGGGCCCGGTTCCCCGCCGTCGTCGCCCTGCATCGAGTGCCAGCGTTGGGTGGCGAACATCCATTCGTGCAGCCGTTCGCCGCCCACCCCGAGCGGCTCGTCGAGGCTCTGGTCGGGGCCGGCGACGTAGCCGTCGACCGAGACGGACAGGTTGCTTCTCACGATCCCCATGTACGGACCGACGAGACGTGGCCCGGAAACTCATCGCGAACCGTTCTCGCGGGTTCGGGCAATGGCGGGTGTGACACGGCCGGCGGCACGAAGCGCGCCGCGAACTCTTCACGCGGGTTCGGCAAACAGTAGATGTGAGGTCACGACACGAGGCCCGGCATCGCCGGGCGTGGGTGGGGACCCGGTGGGACCCGACCGCGGCGAGGCGCGCCGACCGGTCGCGGCACCGGGCATCCCGATCGGCACGGGGCACTCCCGACTGCACCGTGCCACCGCCCGGACCCCGCCAGGAGACCGATCTCGACCGGTCCGGGCGGCTGCCGCGATCGGCTGGCGCGGTGTCGATCCGGCTCGCCGCGCTCACCGCCGGCCTCGCTGCGACGCTCCTGGCCGCCGGCGGCCTCGCGTCGACCGGCGCCACCCCGGGCGCCTCGACCCCGGCCCCGGCCGGCAGCCGGCACGCCGACCGTCGGCACGGCCTGGCCGGCGTGCGGTGGGGGACTGACGAGCCTCAGGCCGCCGACACCACGACCGCGATTCGCCCGGTACCGGTGCGCTACCGGGCCGCCGGGAGCCACCCGGTGCGGTCCGTCGCACCGCCGCTCGGGCCCGGCTTCGGGTCCGGCCACTCGCTTCCCCGGCCGCGCGGGCGTCCACGGCCGCACGCGGTGGCGTGCCGAACCGCCGACCGGCTGTCGCTGTCGCTGGCCGAGCAGCCGGACACCGACCGGGGCCACCGCGGCCACCGCGCGCCCGGCGGCGGTACCGGCCACGGGCGCCTCACGGTGACCGCGGACGGGGTGCCGGTGGCCGACGCCGCGGGCACCGGCTCGGTGACCGCGACGGTGGCCGAGCAGGCACACCGGTACCGGATCGAGCAGGCGGTGCCGGGCTTCGGCAGCGCCGGCACCGTGCGGTCGACGTACACGGTGGCCTCGGCCGCCGGCGCCGGCGCCCCGCTGCCGGCCGGCTGGCGCTGCGCCGCGGACGGCGCCGACCCGAGGGTGGTGCCGCTGCTGACGCTCACCGCGCCGCTGCCGGTCACCGCCGACGGCACCGTACCGGCCCGGGCCTCGTTCGTCGCCGCGGTCGGCCACCTGCCCGGTGTCACCGCGGTACCGGTCACCGGCCTCACCGCCGCGACCAGCATCGACGGCGCCGGGTACCGGCCGGCACCGGTCACCGCGCTCGGCCACGGCCGTTACCGGGTCACGCTGCCGGCCGCCGCGACCGGTACCGCCGTCTCGCTGCGGCTGGCCACCACCGACGCGGCCGGTTCGACCCTCACCCGCACCCTCACCAACGCGTACCGGGTGGCGTGACGAGGTCCCGGAACCGACGGGCGCCCGCGACGCCCCGGCGGCGGGCGGCCGGGCCGGCGGGGGATCGCCGGCGGTTCGTCAGATCGCGGCCGCGCCGAGCACCCAGGGCGTGGTCTGCTCGATGAACTCGGTGGGGAATCCGGGTGCGAACCCGGTCGCCGCCTCCAGCCGCCGCACCTGCTCGGGTTCGAGCGAGACCTCGAGGCAGCCGAGGTTGTCCACCAGCTGGGCCACGGTGCGGGCGCCGATCATCGGCAGCACCGCCGGCGACCGTACCCGGGTCCAGGCCAGCGCGACCTGTGCCGCGGTCGCTCCGATCTCGTCGGCCACCGCCTGCACCACCCGCGCGATCGCCCGGTCGTGCGGATCGATCGAGCCGGGGTCGAGGCGGGTCGGCCCCGGTGCACCCGCCGAGGCGTACTTGCCGGAAAGCACGCCACCGCCCAGCGGACTCCAGGCGGTCACCGCCATCCCGAACGCCGCCGCCATCGGCAGCAGCTCGCGTTCGGCGTCGCGTTGCAGCAGGCTGTACGGCACCTGCAGGCCGGCGAAGCCGGTCCAGCCGCGCCACTGTGCCAGGGTGTTCGCCCGAGCCACCACCCAGGCCGGCGCGTCGGAGATGCCGACGTAGAGCACCGTGCCGGCGGTCACCGCGTCGTCCAGTGCCCGCATGGTCTCCTCGACCGGGGTGTGCCGGTCCCACAGGTGCACCCAGTAGACGTCGACATGGTCGGTACGCAGCCGGCGCAGGCTGGTCTCCAGCGACAGCCGCAGGTTCTTGCGGTGGTTGCCGCCGCCGTTGGGGTCGGTCGCATCCCGGGTGACGGTGTACTTCGTGGCCAGCACGAACCGGTCCCGGCGCCCGGCCAGCAGCTCGCCGACGATCTGCTCGCTGGCACCGCCCCGGTAGTTGATCGCGGTGTCGATCATGTTGCCGCCCGCGTCGGCGTACGCGTCGAGGATCCGGCGGCACTCCTCCGGCGAGGCACCGACCCCGCCCTGCTCGCCGAACGTCATCGCGCCCAGGACGAGCTCCGACACGCGCAGCCCGGTCGGGCCGAACCTGCGGTACCTCACCCGAACATCGCCGCCACGTGCGCGGCGAGCTCCTCCGCCGGTACGTCCCGGAGGTGCTGGTCGAGGGCCCAGCGATGCCCGGACGGGTCGAGGAACTGCGCGGTGCGGTCGCCCCAGAACGCGTCGTGCGGCGCCTCGAACTCGGTCGCGCCCGCGGCGAGCGCGCGCTGCCACGCGGCGTCGGTGTCGGGCACCGGAAGGTGGAACGCGGCCGGGGTACCGCCGAGCGCGGCCGGCGTGCGCATGCCGGCGGCCGGTACCTCGCCCGCGACGGCGAGCACGGTGTCGCCGAGTCGAAGTTCCACGGTGAGCGGCCGGCCGTCGGGCAGGTTGACCCGGCTCGTCTCGCGCGCGCCGAGCGCCGCGGCGTACCACTCGGCTGCGGCCTGCGGATCGTCGACCACCAGGTGCACGGCCAGTTGTGTTGTCATGCCCCCGACCATACATAGTGTTCAGTCATCGTGTCCAGACGTACGATCCGGTAGGGTTGCGGGGTGACCGCCCGACGCGACGACCCCGCTGCCAGCGCGCCCGAGCTCCGCGAACGCGTCCTCGACGCGCTCCGTGACCTGCTGCAGGAGCGCACCTTCGAGTCGCTCAGCGTGGCCGAGATCATCGCCGCGGCCCGGGTGTCCCGGGCGAGCTTCTACTTCTACTTCGCCGGCAAGCAGGCGGCCCTCGCCGAACTCGTGCGCCGCGCGGTCGGCGCCGGCCACCAGGCCGCGCAACCCTGGACGCGGTCCGCTCCACCCGCTCCCGGATCGCTGCCGGCCCCGGCCCCGGCCTCGCCTGGCGCCACGGCGTCGGCTGGTGCCGGGGCATCGCCGGGCGGCCCGGCATCGGCCGGCGGCGCCGAATCGGCGGGCGGTGCGGCATCGGCCGGCGGCGCCGAATCGGCGGGCGGTGCGGCATCGGCCGGCGGCGAATCGGCGGGCGGCGGGGAGCCGGCGGGCGCGGCGGTCGACCCGGATGCGGCGCTGCGCGCCGGAATCGAAGCCGGGGCGACACTGTGGCTCGACAACGCCGGCGTGCTGCGCGCCATCGTCGAGAACTGGGGCTCCGACCAGCAGCTTCGGCAGCTGTGGCTGGACCAGATGGCGACGTTCACCGCCGCGACGACGGCACGGATCCAGGCGGATCCGGAGGCGATGCGCCGGCTCGACGGCGTCGACGTGGCGGCCGTCGCCGCCTCGCTCACCTGGCTGGGCGAGCGGCTGTACTACCTGGCCGCGTGCGGAGTGCCACCGTTCGACGACCGTGCGGTGCTGGTCGACACGCTGCACCACGTCTGGACCTCGACGCTGCACCCGGCCGCTGTGGCCGGCACGCGGGACTCCGAAACAGACCCTAGGTATACCTAGGTCCCCGGGGGCGGCGCTAGGTATGCCTAGCGGAGTCCGGGTGCGGATCTAGGTACCCGCCAGCGGCAAAGATAGGTAATCGATGCCGATGTGGGTGGCCCCTTACCAGCGCAGGATGAACACGTACCTGATGACTGGTTTGGAGGAACGATGTTCAGCAACCCGGATGTACTGCTCGACCTGGCCAACGGCTACCAGCAGGACCACCTGGAGGCGGCCGGCCGGGCCCGCCTGCTCGCCGCCCGCAAGCGCGGCAGCCACCGTCGTACGCGCCGGCGCGGTGCGCCGCGGAGCACGGCTACTGTGGATCCGTGCGCGGGTGGGATGGTACCGGTCCGATGATGGTCGGACGCGACGGCGAGCTGCGCCGGCTGGTGCAGCTCGCCGAAGCCGGCCGGCCCGCCGTCGCGGTCATCGCCGGGGAACCCGGCATCGGCAAGACCCGGTTGGTGGCCGAGCTGACCCTCGGCCTGCCGACCGACACCAAGGTCCTCATCGGGCATGCCGAGCCCGGCTCGCTCTCCCGGCCGTACGAGGTGCTGCTCGACGCGATCGACGGGCGCCCCGGCGTGTCCGAGGCGGTGCTGGACGAGTTGACCGATCCGCACCGCAGCCCCGTGCAGCGACTGCACTCGGGCCTGTCGCTGCTGGCCGACCAGATCGGCAACGCGCCCGCGGTGATCGTCTTCGAGGACCTGCACTGGGCCGACTCGGAGAGCGCCGCGCTGTTCGAACGGCTCGCCGATCACGAAGGGCCGCGGCTGCTGATCGGCACGTACCGTCCCGACGAGGTGTCCGGCCGGCAGCCGATCGGCGCCCTGCTGGCCCGGATGGAGCGCCGGCACACCCTCACCCACCTGCGGCTCGGCCGGCTCACCGAGGCCGACACCGCCGCGTACGTCGCGTCCGCGCTCGGCAGCCCCGCCCCGTACCGGACCATCGCCGCCCTGCACCACCGCACCGGCGGCAACCCGTTCTTCCTGGAAGAGTTGCTGCGGTCGGCGCCCGACGACATCGAGTCGCTCGGTGACGCACCGCTGCCGTGGAGCCTCGCCGAGGCGTTGCGCCGGCAGGTCGAGTCGCTCCCCGCCGACATCCGGCACCTGGTCGAGGCCGCCGCCGTGCTCGGCTACCGGATCCCGTTCGACCTGCTCGCCGCCGTCACCGCGACCGGCGAGGACGAGCTGATCGCCGCGCTGCGCGAGCTTGTCGGCTCCGGGGTGCTGGTCGAGTCCGGCGAGGACGAGTTCAGCTTCCGGCATGCGCTGGTGCGCGAGTCGATCACCGGCGCCATGCTCGCCCGGCAGCGCCGCCGGATGCACGAGGCGGCGCTGGAGGTGCTGCTTCGAGACGACGACGCGGACCCCGCGCTGATCGCGCACCATGCCGCCGCCGCCGGCCGGTACGACGACGTGGTCGCCGCGGCCCGTCGCGGCGCCCCGCTCTACCTGTCGATCGGCTCCGCCTACCAGGCGTTGCAGCTGGCCGAGGCCGGCCTCGACGAGGTACCCGACGACGTCGAACTGCTGTGCTACGCCGCCCGGGCCGCGTGGCTGGCGAACCTGCTGGACGACGCCGTGCGGTACGCCCGGTGCTGGCGGGACCGCGCCACCGACGTCAGCGACCGCATCGACGCGCTGCACCTGCTGATCCGGGTGGCGTTCGACGCCGACGAGCCGGCCGAGCTGAGCACCGCCGCGCATCAGGTCGAGCGGCTGGTGGCCGGCCTCGCCCCCGGCCCGGAGGCGGCCCGCGCGATGACCGCGCTGGCCCAGGGGATGGCGCTGCTCGGCGACGTCGGCGCCACGGTCGACTGGGCCGACCGGGCGATCGCGCTCGCCGACGAGTTCGACCTGCCCAGGATCCGGCTGGCCGCGCTGGTGGAGAAGGGCGTGGCGATGACCGAACGGCCCGACAGCGCACCGGCCGGCTGGGCGATCCTGTCCGACCTGGTGGACGAGGCCGAGCGGTGCGACGAGTGGGTGCTGGCGGCCCGCGCGCTCAACCACATGATCCAGGATCTGCCGCCGTCGTTGCCCTCCGACCACGGCGACCTGCTGGAGCGGATGCGGGTCGACGCCGAGCGTGCCGGGTTCGAGCAGATGGCGGTGGCCGCGTACTACTCGGGTCGGGCCCGGCTCGCCGTCCGCGAGGGTGACCTGGCCGCGGCGATCGAGGCGCTGGAGGCCGGCCGACGGCTGAACCGCGGGTACCGGCGGCGCGGTCGGCGCGCCGACTACCACGGTCACTTCCTCACCGGCCTCTACCTGGAGGCGGGCCGGTTGGACGACGCCGCGGCGGTGCTCGACGAGCTACGCGCGCAGCCACAGCCGGTCGCCACCGCGATTCCCGGTCTCGCCCTGCACCTGGCCGCGCGGCGGGGCGCCCCGGAGGTCGGAGCCTGGCTGGACGAGTTCCTGGTGGCGCTGGCGAAACAGTCCTGGCGGGACGGCGAGCAGGCGCACGACCTGATCTCGGCCGCGCTGGCCGCGGACCTGCCGCTGGCCCGGCTGGACCAGCTGCGGGCCGAACTGATCGGACCGGAGTCCTGGGATCAGCACCGGCGGCTGGTGGATGCGCAGCTCGACGAGGCGCACCGGCGCTTCGCCGAGGCGCTGCCCGGCTACCAGGCGGTGGCCGACGAGCCGCTGCTGATGCCCGCGGTCGGCGGCACCGCGCATCTCGGCGCAGCCCGCTGCCTGCTCGCGTTGGGCCGCACCGACGAGGCGTGCCGGCACGCGGAGGCGGCCGGGTCGAAGCTGGCGAGCTGGGGCGGCTGGCGGGTCGCCGAACTCACCGCGGTACGGGCGGAGCTCGGCCTGGCCGGCCCCGCGGCAGCGGCGGCGGGCGAGCGCGGCGACGGGTTGACCCGTCGCGAGCGCGAGGTGGCGCGGCTGCTCGCGGCCGGCCTGACCAACGCCGAGCTGGCCGGCATGCTGCACATCTCGCCGAAGACCGCGGCCGTGCACGTGTCGAACATCCTGCGCAAGCTGGCGGTGTCCTCGCGCACCGAGGTCGCGGCCCGGCTCGGGGGCTCCGGTGACTGACCCGCGCCGTGCCCGCGCCGAGCGCCGCGCCGGCGTTCGTCCGGCGATGCGGGCAGAGATGCAGGTCACTGTGTACTGTCCGGCGATTGTTCGGCATGCGAAGCTGTGCGGTATGAGTGCCGCGGTGCAGCGCAGGTTGGTGGTGCGACGTCACGTCGACCACTGCCGCGTGCACAGCGCCATCTGTTGCCCGGTCGCCTGAGCGACCGTGGCTGCCGCCGTTCGGCGGCGTCCCGCCGGGTGCATGAACACCCCGGCCCACCTCACCGCCCGGTCGCCGTACGGCCACTCCTGATTCGATCCGCCGTGCCGTGCCGCCCGGGAGCACACCGACGTCCTCCCTGCCGCGGGTGATGTGCGGCGGTCCGCCTGCTCGCACTCCGCGCCGGAAAGGACCGACATGCCGGCCAGCACCTCCACCAGTACCGCCCCCGCCGCGCCGGGCGCCGCCCACCCGACCCGTACCGCCAGGCCGGCCCGGCCGAAGGGGCAGGGCCAGTGGGCCAACGGGCACCGGGAGCCGCTCAACGGCAACGAACAGCAGAAGAAGGACGACGACGGGCTGAACGTCCGGGTCCGGATCGAGAACATCTACGCGCACCGCGGCTTCGACTCGATCGACCCCGCCGACAAGCGCGGCCGGTTCCGCTGGTGGGGGCTCTACACCCAGCGCAGGCCCGGCATCGACGGTGGCCGCACCGCGGTGCTCGAGCCCGAGGAGCTGGAGGACCGGTACTTCATGCTGCGGGTGCGGGTCGACTCCGGCCAGCTCGACCTGGACCAGCTGCGCACCATCGCGTCGATCTCGACCGAGTTCGGCCGCGACACCGCCGATCTGACCGACCGGCAGAACATCCAGTTGCACTGGGTGGAGATCGAGAACGTACCGGAGATCTGGCGCCGGCTGGAGGCCGTCGGGCTGTCCACCACCGAGGCGTGCGGGGACGTACCGCGGGTCATCCTGGGCAGCCCGGTCGCCGGGGTCGCCGCGGACGAGGTCCTCGACGCCACCCCGGCGATCCGCGAGATCACCGACCGGTACCTGGGCAGCCAGGAGTTCTCCAACCTGCCCCGCAAGTACAAGACGACGGTGTCCTGGCTTCCCGACACCCCGTACGAGGCGAACGACATCGCGTTCCTCGGCGTCGAGCACCCCGAGTACGGGCCGGGCTTCGACGTGTGGGTCGGTGGCGGGCTGTCCACCAACCCGATGCTCGCCAAGCGGCTCGGCGTCTGGGTACCGCTGGCCGATGTGCCGCGCGTCTGGTGGGGCGTGACGAGCATCTTCCGCGACTACGGGTACCGCCGGCTGCGGGCCCGAGCCCGGATGAAGTTCCTGGTGGCCGACTGGGGCGTGGCGAAGTTCCGCGAGGTGCTGGAGACCGAGTACCTGAAGCGGCCGCTCGCCGACGGACCGGCACCGGAGCGCACCGCACCGATCGACCACGTCGGGGTACACCGGCAGGCCGACGGCAACTTCTACGTCGGGGTGTCGCCTTCCGTGGGCCGGGTGTCCGGCACGCTGCTCGGCCAGCTCGCCGACGTGGCCGCCGCGCACGGGTCGGGCCGGGTGCGCACCACTCCGTACCAGAAGCTGCTGGTGCTGGACGTGCCGGAGTCCGAAGTGGACTCGCTGGTGGCGGAGCTGGCCGGCATCGGCCTGTCGGCGACCCCGTCGCACTGGCAGCGCTCCGCGCTGGCCTGCACCGGCATCGAGTTCTGCAAGCTCGCGATCGTGGAGACCAAACAGCTGACCGCCGACCTGATCGCGGAGCTGGAGCGGCGGGTACCGGAGCTCGACGTACCGATCACCGTGCACGTCAACGGGTGCCCGAACGCCTGCGCCCGTACCCAGGTGGCCGACATCGGCCTGAAGGGCCAGCTGGTGCTCGACGCCGAGGGCCGGCAGGTGGGCGGCTTCCAGGTACATCTCGGCGGCGGACTCGGCCTGGACGCCGGGTTCGGCCGCAAGCTGCGCGGCCTGAAGGTGACCGCCACCGAGCTGCCCGACTACGTGGAGCGGCTGGCCCGTCGCTACCTGTCCGACCGCAAGCCGGACGAACGGTTCGCCCAGTGGGTGGTTCGCGCCGACGAGGAGGATCTAGCATGAGCACCAGTCGAGTAGTGCCCTATCACTGCCCGTACTGCGCGGGTGAGGACATCCGTCCACATGGGACCCAGCACGGCGAGTGGGAGTGCCGGGAGTGCGCCCGGGTGTTCGCGGTGCGGTTCGTCGGGCTGCTGGCCGCCGAGGACGTCCGGTGAGCGGCCGGGATCCGGCGGCGCTGCGCGAGGTGGCGCTGCGGGCGGGGCGGGACCTGGAGGGTGCGCCGGCCGAGGAGATCGTGGCCTGGGCCGCCGAGGAGTTCGGCGACCGGTTCTGCGTGACGTCCTCGTTCGCCGACGCGGTGCTGGCGCACGTGGTGTCCCGGGTCAAGCCGGGCGTCGACGTGGTGTTCCTGGACACCGGGCTGCACTTCACCGAGACGCTGGACGTACGGGACCGGGTGGCGCGGGACATGGCGGTCAACGTCCGTTCGATCCGGCCGTCGCTGACGGTCGGGCGGCAGGACGCCGAGTACGGGCCGCGACTGTTCGAGCGCGACCCCGACTCGTGCTGCGGGCTGCGCAAGGTGGAGCCGCTCGCCGAGGCGCTGGAGCCGTACGACGCGTGGGCGACCGGGCTGCGCCGCGACGAGTCGCCGACCCGGGCCGACACGAAGGTGGTCGACTACGACGCGAACCGCAACATGGTCAAGGTGGCGCCGATCGCGGCCTGGACACAGTCCGATGTGGACGCCTACATCGCCCGGCACCAGGTTCCGGTCAACGACCTGATCCGGCAGGGGTACGCGTCGGTCGGCTGCTGGCCGTGCACCCGCCGTACCGCGCCGGGGGAGGACCCGCGGGCCGGCCGCTGGCCGCTGTTCGACAAGGTCGAGTGCGGGATCCACTCGTGACGCTGCCGTTTCCTGGCGACCGCCGGGGCACCGCGCTGTTGCTGGTGGCGCACGGGAGCCGGGATCCGCGCTCCGGCGCGGCGATCGAGGCGTTGGCGGCGCGGGTCGCGGCGGCCCGGCCCGGGATGCGGGTGGCCGCCGCGTCGCTGGAACATCGCGGTCGCCGACCCGTACCGGTCGCGCGGGAGCTGGCCGCCGCCGGTGTCACCGGCATCGTGGCGGTACCGCTGCTGCTGACCGACGCGTACCACTCGACGGTCGACGTGCCCGCGGTCACCGCCGAGATCCGCGCCACGCTGCCGCGGCTGCCGGTCGCCCGTACCGGTGTGCTCGGCCCGGACGAGTTGCTGTCGGCCGCGCTGGCCGTCCGGCTCGCCGAGCTCGGGATGTCCGGTGTGGACGGACTGGTCCTGGCCGCGGCCGGTACCAGTGATCGGGCGGCGCGGCAGGGCATCGCCGAGGTCGCGGCGGGATTCGCGGCACGCCGCGGTGTCCCCGGTACGGTCGCGTTCGCGGCCGGGGCCGGCCCGGACGTTCCGACGGCGGTGGCCCGGCTGCGGTCGACCGGCGCGCGCCGGATCGCGGTGCTGTCGTACTTCCTTGCCCCGGGCCGGTTGCACGACCGCATCGTGGCCGGTGCGCGGGGTTGCGGCGTGCCGGTGAGCGCGCCGTTCGCGGACACCGGGCCGGTCGCCGAGCTCGTCCTGCGCCGGGCCGACCGGGCCTGGGATTCCGTTGCCCGGCAGCAGCCTGCGCTGTCGGTGCCGGTCTACTGACCGACCGTGTCATCCTCCATTGTGGACGGGGACCGACCCGGAGCCGGCGACGCCGCGCATGCGGTGCCGGGCTGGGCATCGCATCCCCGGCCGAGGCGGGTGGGTGGCTCCGGCGGCGGGTGATCGACGCCCGCCGTGCCGGCACGTCTGGTACGCAAGGCTAACGACCGGCGCCGCGATCCGTGACGCACCAAGGCGATGCGGACAGCACGATGCCCCGGACCTGATCGGTCCGGGGCATCGGCGCGCTTTGCGTCTTCGGGTGTCAGGCGGTCCGAGCCTGCACGTGCAGACTGCGACGGCGCTTCAGCGAGCGTCGCTCGTCTTCGCTCATTCCGCCCCACACACCAGCATCCTGGCCGGACTCCAGAGCCCACTGCAGGCAGGCTTCGGAGACCGGGCAACGCCGGCAGACCGCCTTGGCCTGCTCAACCTGCAGCACGGCCGGACCGGAGGTGCCGATCGGGAAGAACAGCTCCGGGTCCTCGTCGCGGCAGACGGCACGATGGCGCCAGTCCATGAGGGCAACACTCCTCGGGTCGTGTAGTTGCTACCGGTGGCTTTGTGGTTTGTCTCGCGTGCCGCCCCAGGCACGCGCCGACAGGCGTGTCACTCGCTTGTGAATACTTTCACGAACTCACGCGATGTCAAGGGGAAACCGGAAGAAAGTCGAACGCGGTGAGTAACGTCACCGCACATATGTTCTGACTTGTCCGGATTTACCGCCCTGATTTGGCGACTCCGTGAAACGCACCCGCGGTGCAAGCAACCGCTCTGTTCGTAGCCCCTGGTGTTCGTGCCCAAGGCACGCACACCCACGTCTCACCGTCAGCAGACTACGCGCAAAGCCTCCGGTGCGGAGCGAAACGTGATTTCGTCGCGCTCGTCAAGGTAATCACCATCGACCTGAAACGCCAGGGGTGTCAGGCAACTCAGCGTGAATTCGGAGATATCGTGCAGGGAGACCACCCGTTTGCCCCGTGGCCTGGCCCGCAACGACAGCGTCTGCTGCACCACCCGTAACGATGCGGCCAGCGGAAGACCACGCAGCGCAAGCACGTCCAGCCCGGTGTCGAAGCCGGCGTCCGGGTTCGGATTCACCGGGTGCGTACCGAAATACGTCCACGGTGCGGTGTTCTGCACGATCGCGAGCGACAGGTGCCGCTGCGGCTCCGCATCCGGCCGAGACAGCGTGATCGGTGCGGTGCGCCGATCGGTGCCGGTGAGGTACTGCAACAACGCGGAGCGTACGTACAGCCCCTTGGTCGCGGTGTGCCCGCGGGTGCGGGCCTGCTCCACCCGCTGGATCGTCGCGGCGTCCAACCCCAGCCCCGCCGAGCAGGTGAACCAGCGGTCGTCGGCCCGCCCGAGCCCGATCGTCCGGGTCCGCTTCTCCCGCAGCGCCTCCAGGATCACGCCGGTGCCCTCGGCCCAGTCGGCCGGTAGTCCCAGTGCGCGGGCGAACACGTTCGTCGATCCGCCCGGTACCACCGCGAGCGCCGGCACCTGCGGCCCCGGCCCGTCGGTCAACATGCCGTTGACGACCTCGCTGACCGTCCCGTCGCCGCCGAGCGTCACGATCACCTCGACGTCGCCGCGGGCCGCCTGCCGGGCCAGCTGGGCCGCGTGGCCTCGGCCCTCGGTGTAGCCGACCTCCAGGTCGACCTCGCTGCGCAGCGCCCGGGTCAGCACGTCACGGCTGCGCTCGGTGGTGGTGGTGGCGTTCGGGTTCACCACCAGCAGTGCGCGCATGACCAGCAATCTACCCAACCGCACGACCGCTCCGGTCGGCGCGCACCGCGGTTGGACACCGTACGAGGTCGGGGCGCGCGGCCTGCCGGGCACCGCCGCGCCGCGACCCGTCAGTACCCTGTGGGCGTGTCCGAACCGGAGCGCCGGGTGCTGCCGGCCACCCTCAAGATCGCCGTCGGGCTGCTCTGCGCGGAGGGCGTCGCGCTGTTCGCGCTGGGTATCTGGCTCGTTGTCGCGTCGTTCACCGGTCAGCCCACCGACCGTGCCGCGAGCATCACCGAGGCGGTCGTCACCGTGGTACTCGGGCTGCTCCTCGGCGTCCTCGGCTTCCTGCTGGTCCGCCGGCACGCCTGGGCCCGCGGCCCGGTCATCGTGCTGCAGCTGATGCTGCTCGCCATCGGCTACTTCATGATCAGCGCCGGCGTGGTGTGGGCCGGGATCCTCGTCATCGCGCTCGGCCTGGTGGTGGCCGGCCTGCTGATCGCCCCTGCCAGCCGCGAGAGTCTCGGCATCCACTGACCCCGGGCCGGTGCCGGCGGTGACGGCCGGGTCTGCGGGGCGCCGATCGGGGCGTCCACCAGGCATTGCGGCCGCGACACCCGACGCCGGAGCGCCCCGGTCGGGGGACTATTCTGCGCGAGGGTGTGGCTCGGACCGTGCCGGTGACTGCCGAACTGTCCGGGCCGCGCGTGCGCCGGCGCCCCCGTCGGCGCGGACAGCAACAGGAGGGCTTTCGTGACCACCGTCGCTCCCAGGCCGCCGGTGCCGAAGCAGCCGAGCGCACCGAAGCCGATCGTGACCCGGCCGTGGCCCGTGCACGAGGCGCCGCGCGGCTCGTGGTTGTCGCGCACCATCCGGACCACGGACGCGAAGCAGATCGGGATCATGTACATGGTCACCGCCTTCGCGTTCTTCCTGGTCGGCGGGTTGCTGGCGCTGCTGATGCGGGCGGAGCTGGCCCGGCCGGGCATGCAGTTCCTGTCGCCCGAGCAGTACAACCAGCTGTTCACCATGCACGGCACGATCATGCTGCTGATGTTCGCGACGCCGATCGTGTTCGCGTTCGCCAACTACATCGTGCCGCTGCAGATCGGCGCGCCCGACGTGGCGTTCCCGCGCCTCAACGCGTTCGCCTACTGGCTGTACCTGTTCGGTAGCACGCTGGTGGTCGCCGGCTTCATCACCCCGGGCGGTGCGGCCGACTTCGGCTGGTTCGCCTACCAGCCGCTCGCCGGCGTGGCGAACTCGCCGGGCGCCGGCGCCACGCTGTGGTTCGTCGGTCTGATGATCTCCGGTCTGGGCACGATCCTCGGCTCGGTCAACCTGGTGACCACCGTGCTGACGCTGCGCGCGCCCGGCATGACGATGTTCCGGATGCCCATGTTCACCTGGGCGATCACGGTGACCGCGCTGCTCGCGCTGCTGGTGTTCCCGATCCTCGCCGCCGCGCTCGCGGCCGCGGTCGCCGACCGGGTCCTCGGCACCCACGTGTACGACTCCGCCACCGGCGGCGCGATGCTCTGGCAGCACCTGTTCTGGTTCTTCGGCCATCCCGAGGTCTACATCGTCGCCCTGCCCTTCTTCGGGATCATCTCCGAGGTCATCCCGGTGTTCAGCCGCAAGCCGCTGTTCGGCTACAAGGGCATGGTCGGCGCGCTCGTCGGCATCGCGGCCCTGTCGATGACCGTCTGGGCGCACCACATGTTCGCCACCGGCCAGGTACTGCTGCCGTTCTTCTCGCTGCTCAGCTTCCTGATCGCGGTGCCGACCGGGATGAAGTTCTTCAACTGGATCGGCACCATGTGGCGCGGCCAGTTGACGTTCGAGTCGCCGATGTTGTTCTCGATCGGCTTCCTGGTCACGTTCCTGTTCGGCGGCCTGTCCGGCGTCTTGCTGGCCTCGCCGGCGATCGACTTCCACGTCTCCGACACGTACTTCGTGGTGGCGCACTTCCACTACGTGCTGTTCGGCACGATCGTGTTCGCCGTCTACGCCGGGGTCTACTTCTGGTTCCCGAAGATGACCGGCCGGATGATGGACGACAGGCTCGGCAAGCTGCACTTCTGGCTCACCGTGATCGGTTTCAACGGCACGTTCCTGGTGCAGCACTGGCTCGGCGCCGAGGGCATGCCCCGCCGCTACGCCGACTACCAGGCCGCGGACGGCTTCACCACGCTGAACACGATCTCGACGCTCGGCGCGTTCATCCTGGGCATCTCGACGCTGCCGTTCCTGTGGAACGTGTACAAGTCGTACAAGAGCGGCCCGGTCGTCGAGGTCGACGACCCGTGGGGCTACGGCAACTCGCTCGAGTGGGCCACCAGCTGCCCGCCGCCGCTGCGCAACTTCGACCGGATGGTGCGCATCCGCAGCGAGCGCCCGGCCTTCGACCTGAAGTTCCCGGAGCTGGAGGCCGTCGACGACCACGGCAAGCTGCCGCCAGCGCCGGTCTCGCCGGCGCCGGCGATCAACGCCAGCGCCGAGAAGGACGACTGAGCGACACCGACGACACGGCGGCCCGCACCGAGCACGGTGCGGGCCGCCGTCGTCGGTACCCGGGGCCGGGCCTGGTCACTCCACGTGCGGGGTGCCGGTCAGGGTGACCCCCGCGTCGGTCAACTCGGCCAGCGCCGCGTCCACCGTCGGCCGGGCCACCCCGGCGGTCAGGTCGAGCAGCACCCGGGTCCGGAAACCCTCCCGCACCGCGTCCAGTGCGGTCGCGCGCACGCAGTGGTCGGTGGCGATGCCGGCCACGTCGACCGCGTCCACGTCGTGCCGCCGCAGCCACTCCGCCAGCGTCACCCCGTGCGCCTTGCCCTCGAACCCCGAGTACGCCGCGGCGTAGGCGCCCTTGTCGAACAGCGCCTCCAGCCGCGCACGGTCCAGGTCCGGATGCAGGTCGGCGCCGACCGTGCCGGCCACGCAGTGTGGCGGCCAGCTGTGCACGTAGTCGGGGTCGGCGCTGAAGTGGTCGCCCGGATCGAGGTGGTGGTCGCGGGTCGCGACGACGTGCGCCCAGCAGCGGTCCGCCTCGGCCGCCGCCTCGTTGGCCGCGAACAGCGACGTCAGCCGCCGCGCGATCGCCGACCCGCCCGCCACCGCGAGCGAGCCACCCTCGCAGAAGTCGTTCTGCACGTCCACCACGATCAGTCCGGTTGCCACGGGGACCCCTCCTTCGTCGCTTCGATTCTTGCGCGCCGAGCGGCCCGATCCGGCCGATCCGGCAGTCAGCCGGCACACATCGGGGAGTCGGCCGCCCGGCTCGCTTCGCTGCCGGCTGATTCCGTCTGCTGACGGCAAAGAACCCTGCCGGCCTGCCCTCGGGTGCCGCACCGTTGGTCACGACGGCGCCGCGCCGGCGCACCGAACACAGAGCGGGGAGTGGGCATGCAAGCGTTCACGGGTGGGTCGCTGACCGCCATCGGGTCGATGGACGACCAGCTGGCCGGTCGGCTGCTGAGCCAGCGGATCATCGTGCTCGGCAGCGAGGTCGACGACGAGGTCGCCAACCGGCTGTGCACGCAGCTGCTGCTGCTGTCGGCGGAGGATCCGCGCGCCGACATCAGCCTGTACATCAACTCGCCGGGCGGGTCGGTGCTCTCCGGCCTGGCGATCTACGACGTGATGCGGCTGATCCCGAACGACGTCAGCACGCTGGCGCTCGGCCTGGCCGGCAGCATGGCTCAGTTCCTGCTGACCGCCGGCACCAGCGGCAAGCGGTACGCACTGCCCAACGCGCAGGTGCTGATGCACCAGGGGTCGGCCGGCCTCGGTGGCACCGCCGCCGATGTGGAGATCTACGCCAGCCAGCTGGAACGGCTCGGTGCGCTGATGCACCGGCTCACCGGCGAGCACAGCGGCCAGCCGGCCGAGACGATCGCCGCCGACGGCCTGCGGGACCGGTGGTTCACCGCGACCGAGGCACGCGAGTACGGCCTGATCGACCACATCCTCGAGCACGTCGACGACGTGCGACCCACGTCCGGCAAGCGGCGGATCGGAGTCTGACATGTCCCAGTACACGATCCCCACGGTGGTGGAGAAGACCGCGCTGGGCGAGCGGGCGTTCGACATCTACTCGCGGCTGCTGTCCGAGCGGATCATCTTCCTCGGCACCCCGATCGACGACGGCGTTGCCAACGTCGTCATCGCTCAGCTGCTGCACCTGGAGGCGGAGAGCCTGGATCTCGAGATCAACCTCTACATCAACTCGCCGGGCGGCTCGTTCAGCGCGTTGACGGCCATCTACGACACGATGCAGTTCGTCCGGCCCAACATCGCCACGCTGTGCGTCGGCCGCGCCTCGTCGGCTGCCGCCGTGCTGCTCGCCGCCGGTACGCCGGGCAAGCGCGCGGTGCTCGAACACGCCAAGGTGGTGCTGCACCAGCCGTCCACCGCGGAGGGTTCCTTCGACGTGGCCCAGGGCACGCTGCCGGACCTGGCCATCCAGGCCAAGGAGGTGGTGCGGCTGCGGGCCGAGATGGAGACGATCCTGAGCCGGCACACCGGCCACGACACGCAGAAGATCGCTGCCGACATCGACCGGAACAAGACGTTCACCGCGCAGCAGGCGGTCGACTACGGCATCGCCGACGAGATCCTCACCGTCCGCCCCATGCCGGCAGGAACCAGCTGGTAGCCGGGCCGCCCGGCGTGGTGTCGGCCTCGGCCGCCCGCCTGGCGCTGGCCGAGCGGGTGGCCGGGGCCGGGTCGGTCAGGCGGCGAGGCACTGCACGTCGGGGCTCGACGGCGGCGCGACCGGGAAGCGGCTCGGTGCACCGTCCCCGGACAGCCGCAGCAGCCGCAGCCTGGTCGGCGCGACCAGCGAGGCGGTCGGATCGGCCCACGACCCGGCCGGCTCGCGCTGCAGCGGGTCGAGCTCGTCGCGCAGCCCGAGGCGCACGTCGGGCCGGCTCCGGCCCGGACGCCAGCCCGGCCCGGGCAGCACGCGGTCGGCGCTGAGATCCCACAGCATCTCGGTCAGCAGCTCGGTCAGGTCGATGCCCAGCGCCGTGCACACCGCGGCCAGCACCTCCGACGACGCCTCCTTGCGGCCGCGCTCCAGCTCGGACAGGTAGGCCATGGAGATCTGGGCCGCCCCGGCGACCTCGCTCAGCGTCCGGCCCTGGAACTGGCGGGCCCGACGCAGGACCCGGCCCACCACCCGCCGCAGCAGCTGGGGGGTCGGGCGGTCACGTTGGGCAGGCACCGCATCCGGTTGGGCCATCGACGCCTCCTGAGCGCGTGTCGAGGTCCGCGTGCCGGTGATGTGGCGACGAACCCGCGCCGTCCGACAGGCGTTGGTGGAAAACCGATCCCCTCACCTATACCCGCTTCGACGGCCGTCCGGGACGCCATTTCGCCACCGGCGTAACCGGTCCGGCCGGCCGCCGCCACCGCGGCCGGTCAGTTGCTGATCATGGTGACCGGGATGGCCGGGTCACCGGCCGACAACTTCAACCCGTCCCACGGGATCGACACCAGGCACTCGGCCAGATGCGCCCGGCTGGTGGCCAGGTCCGGCAGGTCCGCCGCCGGCTCGCCGCCCACCAGGTACGGCCGCTGCAACGCCCGGTCGTGCGGCTCGGCGCTCGGCCGGCAGCGGGACGCCACGACCTCCTCCACCGCGGTACCGGTGGGCTTGTGCCGGCGCACCGCCACCTTGCGGCCGCCCACGGTCTTCTTGTTCTCCGACCGCTTCACCACCGGCCGCCCGTCCACCTCGACCAGCTTGTACACCAGCTGGGCGGTCGGCGCGCCGGAGCCGGTGACGACCGCGGTGCCGGCGCCGTACGCGTCGACCGGTGCCGCGGCGAGCGCGGCGATGGAGTGCTCGTCCAGGTCACCGGAGACCACGATGCGGGTGTCCCGGGCGCCGAGCGAGTCGAGCAGCTCGCGCGCCTGTACCGCCATCACCGACAGATCGCCCGAATCGATCCGGATCGCGCCGAGCTGCGGACCGGCCACCTCGATGGCCGTCCGGATGCCCTGGCTGATGTCGTACGTGTCGACCAGCAGGGTCGTACCGGTGCCGAGCGCGGCGATCTGCGAGGCGAACGCCTCCGCCTCCGAGTCGTGCAGCAGCGTGAACGCGTGCGCCGCGGTACCGGCGGTCGGCACGCCGTAGCGCACACCCGCGGCCACGTTGGAGGTGGAGGCGAACCCGGCGAGGTAGGCGGCCCGGGCGGCCGCGACCCCGGCCTGTTCGTGGGTGCGCCGGGAGCCCATCTCGATGATCGGCCGGCCGTGCGCGGCGGTGACCATCCGGGCCGCGCCGGATGCGATCGCGCAGTCGTGGTTGAGCACCGACAGCAGCAGCGTCTCGAGCAGCACGCCGACCGCGAACGGGGCGGCGACGGTCAGGATCGGTGACCCGGGGAAGTAGAGCTCGCCCTCGGCGTACCCCTCGATGTCGCCGGTGAAGCGGTAGTCGGCGAGCCAGCCGGCGGTGCGATCGTCGAGCACGTCCTGCCGGCGCAGCAGGTCCAGGTGCTCGTCGGTGAACCGGAACTCGCGGATCAGCTCGACCAGCCGCCCGGTGCCCGCGACCACCCCGTAGCGCCGGCCGCTGGGTAGCCGCCGGCCGAAGACCTCGAACACGCACGGCCGGTCGGCGGTGCCGTCGGCCAGTGCGGCCCGCACCATGGTCAGCTCGTACTGGTCGGTGAGCAGTGCGGTGGATTCCACGCCGTCTCCCGCATCGTCGCTGGCTGGGGGGCCGCCGCACGCACGGCGCGCCTCCGGGTCGCGGTCAGACTAGCCGCGCGCCCGCCGGGCACCGACGCGCCTGCCGCCCATCGTGGCCGGCGCGACCGACCGTCGCCCGCTGTGCGGCACGGAACAATGGCGCACAGCGGACGTCGAACCGGCGTAACGTTTTGGCGGAAGATCGCCGAACGCTGGGGGACGGTGGATGGGCCCGGGTGCTGACGGGACACCGCGCCGAGTGCTGGTGGTCTCGGCCGACATGGGCGGGGGGCATCACGCGACCGGGCGGGCGCTGGAGGAGAGCGTCGAACGGCACTGGCCGGGCAGCGAGGTGCGATGGGTCGACACGCTCGACGCGATGGGCGGCTGGGTCGGTCCGTTGTTTCGCCGCATCTACGTGGCGAACGTGCAGGCAACCCCGTGGATGTACGAGTTCTTCTACTCGGCGCTGTGGCGGCACCGCTGGTTCGCCGCCGCGTCCAAGGCGACGCTGGCCGCCTGGTCGGGCCGGCGGCTCGCCACCGAGGTGGAGCGGTTCGACCCGGACCTGATCCTGTCGACCTATCCGATCGGTTCGGCCGGGATGTCCTGGCTGCGGCGCCGCCGGCTGCTCCCGGTCCCCGTGGGTGCCTGGGTGTCGGACTTCGCGCCGCATCCGTTCTGGCTCTACCGCGACCTGGACGCGACGTTTCTGATGCACCCGGCCGCACTGCCGGCCGCCGAGCTGGCCGAACCGGGTATCGCGGCACGGGCGACGGTGCCGACCGTGGAGCGCCGGTACCACCCGGGTGACCCGCAGCTGGAGCGGCCCGAGCTGGGCCTGCCCGCGGACCGCTTCGTGGTGCTGGTGACCTGCGGTGCGTACGCGTTCGGCGCGGTCACCGAGGCGGTCGACGCGCTGCTCGCCGCGCCCGGGGCGATCCAGGTCGTGGTCGCCTGTGGCCGCAACGAGCGGCTGCGCAGCGCGCTGCTCGCCCGCGGCCTGCCCGGGGTGCGGCTGCTGCCGCTGGGCTGGGTGCCGGACACCGCGCCGCTGGTGCGGGCCGCGGATCTGGTGGTGACCAATGCGGGCGGCGCGACGTCGCTGGAGGCGCTGGCCACCGGCCGCCCGGTGGTGATGTTCCGGCCGATCGCCGCGCACGGTGCCGCCAACGCCGCGCTGATGAGCCTGTCCGGGCTGGCCGAGACGTGTTCGACGGCGGCGCAGCTGACCGCGCTGGTGTCGGCGCGCGCCAAGGCCGGCGGGTCGGGCGCCGAGAGCACCGCGGTCAAGGAGTACCTGGACGGCCACGATCCCGCGCTGGACCTGCCGGCGCTCGCCGCCAGTACCCCGCCGGCGCCGCCGCCGCCGACCGCGTCCGGGCGGATCCGGCCGGTGCGTCGGGCGTGGCCGCTGCGCCCGCCGGACTCGTTCTTCCTGCACGTGCAGACCCGGTCGATCACCCAGCAGGTCGGTGCGGTGATCACCGCCGAGCCGGAGCCGGGTGCCGCGCCGCTGACCGCCGAGGTACTGGTCGACCGGATCGGGGCGGCGCTGCCGGTGCTGACGACGCTGCGTCGCCGGGTGGTTCCGCGTGGTGGCTGGCTGCGGCCGGGCTGGGTGGTCGACCCGACGATCCGGGTGGCCGACCACGTGCACGAGGTCGTGGTCGCGAGCGAGGCCGAGCAGGCCGCGGCGCTGGACCGGTTCTGGTCCGAGCCCGTCTCGTTGCGCCGCCCACCGTGGCAGCTGCTGCTGGTCCGCCGGGACGACAGCGACGCGGACGGCTGCAGGCTGGCGTTCAAGATGCACCACTCGATCGGCGACGGGCTGTCGCTGATCGGCACCCTGGACCGGATCCTGGAGACCCCGGGTCGCCGGGCGCTGCGGCGCCGCGGCGCCCGCCGGCAGCGCTCCCGCACGGTGCGGGAGGTGGCGTTCCAGGCCAGCCGGGTGGTGCGGGGGATGTGGGAGCTGGGCACGCATGCCGGTGCACCGCGCCACCCGCTCAACCGGGAACTGACCGCGAACCGGCGCGGCGTGGTCACCGTGCCGTTGCCGACCGAGCAGGTGCGTGCCGCCGCCCGCCGGCACCGGGTACGCAGCAGCGAGGTGCTGCTCGGGGTGCTGGCCGAGGCGCTGCACCGGGCCGGGGTGGCGGACGGGGTGGGCGCGCCGGACCGGTTGCGCACGATGCTGCCGGTCGCGATGGCCTCGGCGAACGGCGCCCGTACCGCCGGGAACCAGACCGGCGTGGTGTCGGTGGATCTGCCGGTCGGCCCGATGACGGTCACCGAGCGGATCCAGCGCATCCGCGGCGACCTGCACCGGCGGATGGATCTGGGTGAGCCGCACGCGGCGGCGTTCGTCATGCGGGCGCTGGGGATGTTCCCGGCACCGGTGCACGCCTGGATGTCGCAGCGGGTGTACAGCAGCCAGTTCTTCAACATGATCGCGTCCTACATACCGGGCCCGTTGCAGCAGCGCCGGATCGCCGGCCACCGGCTGACCGCGGTTTACCCGGTGGTGGCGCTGGCCGAGGGGGTCCCGCTGGGTATCGGCATCATGCGCTACGCGGGTGTGACCGGCGTCTGCGTGCTGTACGACGAGTCGCTGCGCGGCATCGCCGAGCCGCTGGCCGGCGCGCTGCGCTCGGCGTTCGCCGACGCGCTGGCGGAGGGCCGCTGATGCTTCACCGGGGGAGTGCCGCCGGCGCTCGCGTCGGGCGGCGCCGGGCCGTCGTGCCGCCGTACCGGCTGGGACAGTCGCCGATCGTCCGGGTGCGGTGAGGCGATGCCGCCCGGACTGTTCATCGCCGTACCGGCGGCGGTGGTCGGCGCGTTGTCGTTCGGCATGTCGTCGAACCTGCAGTACCGCGCCACGCATCAGGTGCCGACCCGACGCGCCGGCGACCCGGCACTGCTCGCCGACCTGATGCACACGAGGATGTGGCGGCTGTCGATCGTCCTGGCGCTGACCGGCTTCAGCCTGCAGGTGCTGGCGCTGCGGTTCGGGCCGGTCATGCTGGTGCAGCCGTTGCTGGTGTGCAGCCTGCTGTTCTACGTGCTGCTCACCCCGGTGCTCGCCGGCCGCCGCCCGGACGCGGTACGGATCGGCGGCGCGCTGCTGACCCTCGCCGGGCTGGTGGCGTTCCTGCTGGTGGCGCGGCCGACCGATACCGGCGGTAGGGACCTGACCCCGGCGACCATCCTGCCGCTGGGCGTGGGCCTCGCGGTGTTGCTCACCGCCTGCCTGATCGCGGCGGCGACGGTGTCGAAGCAGTGGCGGCCGCTGCCGCTCGCGCTGGCCACCGGCATCTGCTACGGAGTGACCGCGGGCCTGGTGCGCAGCCTGTCCGACCGGTTCGCGGACGGTTTCCCGGAGCTGCTCTACCACTGGCAGCTGTACGCGATCTGCGTGCTCGGCCCGTTCGGCGTGCTGCTCAACCAGAACACGTTCCAGGCCGGCCGGCTGGGGTCGCCGGCGCTCGCGATCATCACCACGGTGGACCCGCTGATCTCGATCGGGGTGGGTCTGCTCTGGCTGGATGGCACGATCGCGGTGGGGGTGGCCGAGGTGGTGGGTGAGATCATCGCGTTGGCGGTGATGGCCCTCGGCATCGCCGTGTTGGCGACCCGGGCACCGCATCTCGTCGCGGCCGGGCAGCAGGTGGGGGAGGGTGACTGATGCGGGTGCGTGGTGCGGTCGCGCTGGTGACCGGTGCGTCCTCGGGGATCGGCTGGGCCACCGCGTTGCGGCTGGCCGAGCTGGGCGCCCGGCTGATCCTGACCGGCCGGGACACCGAACGGTTGGCGATGCTCGCGACGATGACCGGCGGTACCCCGCTCGCCACCGACCTGTCCGAGCCGGGCGCGGTGACCCGGCTGGCGCGCGCCGCGCTCGACGCGGCGGGCCGGGTGGACCTGCTGGTCAACAACGCCGGCGAGGGACACGCCGGCCGCTTCACCGCGATGAGTTCCGAGCAGGTGGCCCGGTTGGTGGCGGTGAACCTGTCGGCGCCGATCGAGCTGACCCGGGTACTGCTGCCCGGGATGGTGTCCCGGGGCACCGGCCACGTGGCGTTCGTCACGTCGATCGCCGGCCGTACCGGGGTGGCCGGCGAGGCGGTCTACTCGGCGGCGAAGGCCGGCGTCGACGCGTTCGCCGAGTCGCTGCGGTTCGAGCTGGCCGGCTCCGGAGTGCGGGTCGGCGTGCTCGTACCGGGCGTCGTGCGGACGGCGTTCTTCGACCGGCGCGGGGCCGCCTACCAGCGGCAACGCCCGCGGCCGCTGCCGGCGGCGCGGGTCGCCGACGCGCTGGTGCGCAGCATCGTCACGGAGCGGGACGAGAGCTTCACGCCGTCCTGGCTGCGGCTGCCGGTGGCGATCCGCGCGGTGGCGCCGGCCACGTACCGACGGTTGGCCGGGCGGTTCGGCGGTTCCTGAGCCGCGCTGGGTAACGTACCGTAGGCGGGTGGTTTCGCTCGGCCAGAACGTCACGGCCCGGTCCCGACCGGGAATCCTGGCGCAGCATGACGACGATTCTCCGGTAAGGTCTCTCCATCCGGTGCGGTTCGCCGGGCCATAACCCTCCCTTCATCGTCGGTTTGCGTGTGCGGCCGGCGTCGAATGAGCCGATCAGTCGACACCGTGGGGGTGGCCTGCGCGTGTCTCTGCGGTACCGAGTCGGGCGCGCCAGCGCTCGGCGGTGCGGATGGGCATGCGTACGGCCAGCGAGGCCCGGTGGGCGGCCAATGCGGCGGCCGGTCAGCGAGAGAACACGTGAAGTGAACAGGCAGCGTCCGGCAACCGTACAGGGACTATCGAGTTATTCGTCCGTGATGCGATACTGCCTCACCTTGCGAATAACGAGAGACGTTATCGGGAGAACACATGGGTCAGCTCAAGCAGCGCGTCAACGGCCTGGTCGAGAGGACGACCGGATACCGGTTCGTGCGGGCAGATCAGCTGCGCGGGCTCAAGACGGGCATGGTTGGCCTGGTGGAGCAGTTCACCGGCGGTGAGGTGAACGGGTGGGTGTCGGTGCCGCGAGGCGCCGACCCGGTGCGGGTGAGCCTGCAGGTCAGCGGCTTCGAGGTCGCTGCCACCTGGGCGAGCGACGCGGTCAAGCGGGGCAACTACGGCGAGGCGCGGCGCTTCCACTTCCGGATCAAGGACATCTGGCAGTACGTCACGACCGACGACAAGTTGACCGTCAGCGTCGACGGCGTCGCCCTGCCCATCACCAAGCACGGCATGTACCTGCGCCCCCGCAACAACGGGCAACACAGTCTAGGAGAGTTGAAGCGTCGGATGTCCAACGGTCACGTCTTCGGCCAGACCGGCCGACTCCAGTTGTCCAAGAAGCTCGACACCGAGTGGCAGGACAAGGTCATGGGCCTGTACGGCCAGGTCCGCGAGCTGGTCAAGGAGGTGTACGGGTACGACGTCTTCTTCGTCTACGGCACCCTGCTCGGTGCGGTCCGCGAGGGCGGCGTGATCGGCCACGACGTCGACTTCGACGCCGCGTACGTGTCCCGGCACAGCGACGGCAAGGTCTCCGCCGACGAGCTCCAGGAGATCGCGTTCCGGCTGGTGGAAAGCGGCCTGGACGTGGAGTGCAAGCGCACCGCACTGCACATCCACGACACCAAGGACCCGGAAACCCGGATCGACCTGTTCCACACGTACTTCAACGACGAGGGGCTGCTGCAGTTCCCGTTCGGTGTCGCGGGCACCACCGAGGTGCGCAAGAGCGACTGGAAGGGCACCAAGGAGATCGACTTCTGCGGTGGCCGCGGGCTGCTGCCGGTCAACGCCGAGCAGATGGCCGAGCACCTCTACGGCGAGGGCTGGCGGACCCCGAAGCCGGGCTTCAAGTGGGCGCGGGACCGGGTCAAGAGCGACCAGTCCGGCATGATGCCGCTGTCGTACGGCGAAGAGGTCTACTGGTCGAACTTCTACATGCGGGCCAACTTCGACAGCGGCTCGACGTTCTTCGAGGCGATCAACGCCCGCGAGGACACCCCGCAGAACATCATCGACATCGGCTGCGGCCAGGGGCGCGACTCGTACGCGTTCGGCAAGGCCGGCCGCACCGTGCTCGGCATGGACCGCTCCAAGGTCGGTGTCAAGCACGCCGCCGCCAAGGCCGAGGAGTTCGGCATCGCCGACCGCGTCAGGTTCACCGCCTGTGACGTGTCCGACGCGCCGGCGCTGCGCAAGAACCTGACCGAGGCGCTCGCCGCCGCGGACGGGCCGGTGCTGTTCTACATGCGGTTCTTCCTGCACTCGCTGCCGGAAGAGGTGCAGAACACGCTGATGAGCGTGCTCAGCGAGTGCGCCCGCACCGGTGACATGTTCGCCGCCGAGTTCCGCACCGACAAGGACGAGGCGCTGGAGAAGACGTACGGCAAGCACTTCCGCCGTTACCAGAACGGCCCGGCGTTCGGTCAGTCGCTGAAGGACACGTACGGCTTCGACCTGCTGCACGAGCAGGAGGGCCGGGGCCTGTCGGTGTACAAGGACGAGGACCCGGAGCTCTACCGCGTGGTCGCCATCCACCGCTGATCCACTTCGCGACGCGGGCCACACCTTCACGGGTGTGGCCCGCGTCGCTGTTCCCCGCCCGGGCGCAGGATCGACACGGCCCGATCATGATCGGCAGAATCGACCGATGCCGACTCTGGAACTGCTGCATTTCAACGATGTGCACGCCCGGTTCGACGGGCTGGCGCGGCTGGCCGCCCGGGTACGGGAGATCCGCGCTGCCGCACCGCATCCGGTGCTGGCGCTGGACGGTGGCGACATCGAGGACAGCGGGGTGGAGCTGTCCGCGCTGACCCGGGGTGTGGCGGCCTGGCGGCTGCTGCGGGCGGCGGGCGTGGACGCCGCGGTGGCGGGCAACGGCGGACTGTTGCGGTACGGGCCGGGCGTGCTCGCCGAGTACGCCGCGGCGTTCGGCGCACCGCCGCTGCTGTCCGACGTGGCGCTCGACGGCGGGGTGTTGCCGGGTACGGTCGCCGCGCGGCTCGTTGTGGCCGGTGAGCTGACCGTCGGCATCATCGGGATCACCGACTGGTTCACCGCCTATGCCGACTTCGGCCTGACCGAGTTGCCCCGCACCACCGAGGTCTGCCGGCATGCCGCCGAACTGCGCGAGCAGGGCGCCGACGTGGTGCTGGTCCTCAGCCACGCCGGCATCGACAACGACCGTGCGCTCGCACAGAAGCTGATCGGCCGGGTCGATCTCATCGTCGGTGGTCACAGCCACACGCTGCTGCCGGACGGCGAGCACCGGCCGAACGCGGTCCCGATCGTGCAGGCCGGCAACTTCGCCGAGCATCTCGGCCGGGTTCGGTTGTCGGTGGACGACGGGTGGGTGTCGGTGGTGCAGACGACGACCGAACCGGTGCCGGCGGACGCGCCGCGCGACCCCACGGTACTGGCCGAGCTGGCGGCCTGCGAGCGTGATCTGGCGGGCTGGCTGGCCGACCCGGTCGGTACGCTGCCCGGCGGCGCGGAGCTCACCGCGGGGACCGGGTCGGCCATGGTGCTGCTGCTCGCCGAGGCGGTGCGGGCGGTCTTCCCGGTCGAGGTGGCCGTGGTGTACCCGGTGCACTGCGCCGCCGGGATCGCGGCGGGTGCGGTGGCGCGGGGCGACGTGTGGCGGGCGACCAGCTCGCCGGCAAACGCGGCGGTGGCGACGCTGACGGGCGCGCAACTGCGCGAGATGCTGCGGCGCGGGGCCACGGCGGAGCAGGCGGGCCGCCAGCCGCGGGCGTTCCGGGGGCGGGCCCTGGGGTACCTGCACGCGGTGGGGGTGACCGCGGTGGGCGACCGGATCCTGGTCGGAGCGGAACCGCTGGACGATGCCCGCCGCTACCGGGTGGCCGGCACGGACGTGGAGCTCTTGCCGTACGGCGGCCTGGTGGACACGGTGCCGGCCGACCTGACGCTGGACACCAGCCGGATCCTGCCGGAGCTGCTCACCGAGTACCTCGTCGCCCGGAGCTGACGTTCCCGCTGGTCGAGCATGGGGTGCGCGGAAAGCGCTTGCTGCGGAGGCTCGGACCAGGATCGACCAGGCGGACGGGTGGGATGGGGCGCGTCACCCGGGGTCGGGCGGGCCCGGGGACGGAAGATCGGGGCGGCGTACGGTGGCGGGGAGAGTGGACGCCGGGAGGGGTGGCGATGGCTGAGGTCGGGGTGAGTCTCGGTGCGACGCGCGCGGAGCAGATGCCGCGGGGCGAGCTGCTGGAAGACGCGATGCAGCGGTTCGGCCACCTGCCACCGGAGGCGATCCTCAAGGAAGACCTGCTGCGCACCGGGATGGCGTTCGACGACTCGGCGCTGACCGACAACGAGGACGGCGAGGTCAAGCCCAAGTCGTACTTCATCTTCTCGTTCGACCACCGCGAGCTGCCCGAGCTGGGTACCGCCGCGCTGCGCCGGCCGCCGGAGGAGATCGTGCTGACCGGCGGGCCGTTCGGGCTGCGCCGCACGGTGGTGTCGGTGCGCGTCAACCCGGCCTCGCCCTACCGCGTGGCCGCCGGCGAGGACGGGCTGCTGCGACTGCACGTGGACGGCCGGGCCATCGCCGACGTCGGCCTGCCGCCGATGCCGGAGTACTACCGGCACGCGCTCGGCAACGGCAAGCAGGTGATGGAGGTGGCGCCGACGATCCAGTGGGGCTACCTGATCTACCTGACGGTCTTCCGCGTCTGCCAGTACTTCGGCGCCAAGGAGGAGTGCCAGTACTGCGACATCAACCACAACTGGCGCCAGCACAAGAAGGCCGGCCGGCCGTACACCGGGGTCAAGCCGGTGGACGAGGTGCTGGAGGCGCTGGCCATCATCGACGAGTACGACACGGCGAAGCTGTCCACCGCGTACACGCTGACCGGCGGCAGCGTCACGAAGACCGTGGAGGGGCTGGCGGAGGCCGACTTCTACGGGCGGTACGCGAAGGCCATCGAGGAGCGCTTCCCGGGTCGCTGGATCGGCAAGGTGGTCGCGCAGGCGCTGCCGAAGGCCGACGTGCAGCGGTTCTTCGACTACGGCATCCGCATCTACCACCCCAACTACGAGGTGTGGGACAAGCGGCTGTTCGAGCTGTACTGCCCGGGCAAGGAGCGCTACGTGGGCCGGGAGGAGTGGCATCGCCGCATCCTCGACGCGGCCGACGTGTTCGGCGCCCGCAACGTGATCCCGAACTTCGTCGCCGGCGTGGAGATGGCCGCGCCACACGGCTTCACCGAGGTGGATGCGGCGATCGAGTCGACCGCCGAGGGCCTGGAGTACTTCATGTCCCGCGGGATCACGCCGCGGTTCACCACCTGGTGCCCCGAGCCGACCACGCCGCTGGGCCGGGCGAACCCGCAGGGCGCGCCGCTGGAGTACCACCTGAAGCTGCTCACCGTGTACCGGGAGACGATGGAGCGCAACAAGCTCGCTGCCCCGCCCGGCTACGGCCTGCCCGGCGCCGGCAACGCGGTCTTCTCGGTCAGCTCGTTCATGGACACGCTGCCGCCCGAGCCGGCCGGGTAGCCACGGCCCCGGCGGGCCGGTGCGGTGCCGTCGGCGGTCAGCCTGGCGGCGGCCGGTTTCCGGGCCGCATCGAGCCGTCGGCCGGTGCGGTGCCGGCGCCCGAGGCACGACGGCGGCCGCCGCCGGGGGTTCGACGGCGGTAGGGTGCGCGCGTGACCGAAGCGACTCAGGCCGGCGTGCTCGGCCGCGGCGCCGCCGTACGGCGGTGCGCGCTGGCGATCCTGATCGGGGTGGCGGCGGAGACCGGCGGCGGGGTGCTCGGTTCGTACCTGTGGAGCACCGCGGAGGCGGTGCAGTTGTGCGTGGCGCCGCCCGCGCTCGCCGCCGCCGGGCTGGGTACCGCAGCGCTACGGGGCCGGCCGCCGCAGCTGGCCGTGTCGCTGTTCGGCCTGTACGCGCTGGGCTGGGCGGTCGCCTTCCTGGGCCATGCCGGCCCGCCGTACCAGCGGCCGTTCTGGCCGGCGTTTCACCTGGGCCTCGCCGGCGCCGGGATCCTCACGACGGTCGTCGGGTTCGTGCTCGCCGCCCGGGTCGGCCGCCGCGTGCAGGCCGAGGCGCCGGCGGACGTCCCGGAGGTCGGCGCCGGCCGGTAGCCGGTCACGGGCTCCACTGTGGACGCCGCCGCGCCGGTCAGCCGGCCTCGCGCCAGTGCTGCGGGCTGACCCCGTGCACCCGTTTGAACGCGGTACTCAGCGCGAACGGGCTGCCGTAGCCGACCCGCCGGGCGACCGCCGCCAGGGTGGCACCGGTCCGCAGCAGGTCGGCGGCGAGGCCGAGCCGCCAGCCGGTCAGGAACGCCATCGGCGGCTCCCCGACGAGCGCGGTGAACCGGCGGGCCAGCGCGGCCCGGGACACGCCGACCTGCCGGGCCAGCAGCTCCACCGTCCACTGGTGCGCCGGATCGGTCTGCAGCAGCTTCAACGCCGGCCCGACCACCGGATCGGCGAGCGCCAGGTACCAGCCCGGCGCGGTGTCGGGCCGGGCCAGGTGTGCCCGCAGCGCGGCGATCAGCAGCAGGTCGAGCAGCCGGTCCAGCACCGCCTCCTGACCGGGATCGTCGCGGCCGATCTCGGCGGCGAGCAGGTCCACCAGCGGGCAGTCCCATTCGTCCCGGTGCAGGACGAGCACGGTCGGCAGCGCGTCCAGCAGCCGCCGGCTGATCTCCCCGCAGGTCTGGTACGTGCCGGTCAGCATCATGTCGGCGGCGTCCGGGTCGTGACCCCAGGTACGTACGCCGAGGTCCCAGCGGTGGCCGAGGTCCTCGCCGCGCAGCGTGTGGCACTGCTGACCGGGGCCGATGACGACCTGCGGCTCGGTCGCCGGATCGTCGGCCACCGTGTACGGCGCGGGCCCGCGCACGATCGCCACGTCACCGGGCCCGAGCCGTACCGCCGGGTCGTGGTCGGGCAGCAGCCACGCGGCGCCGCGGGCGACCGCGACCAGGGTCAGCGGTGCCTCGTCCTCGATCCGCATCGACCACGGCGGGTCGAGGACCGTGCGCAGCAGGAACGCGCCCTTCGCGCGCGGCCCGTCCAGCAGGTCGACCAGCGTGTCCATCCGCCGAGCGTAGACGTTCGCGGATGCGGCCGAGCGTTGCGGCGATGGCCGTACCTCGCCGGTTCCGGTTGGCTGGAGGACGACGGGAAGCCTCCACGGAGGCGGTCGGAATGGGGGAGACGCTGATGGGTGCGGCGCGCGAGTTGACGTTGGGGCTGGCCACGCTGGGGTTCGGGCTGATGGCCGGGTTGTTCTACGCGTTCGCGGTCGCGGTGATGCCGGCGCTGCGCGGCGTCGACGATCGGGCGTTCGTCGACGTGATGCGGCGGATCAACCGCGCGATCCTGAACCGCTGGTTCCTGTCGGTTTACGTCGGTGTGCTGCTGCCGGTGGTGGCTGCCGCGGCGCTGCACGTCCCGGCCGGCGGCCGCGCGGTGCTGCCGTGGGTGCTCGCCGGGTTGCTGCTCTACCTGGTGATGTTCGTGATCACCGGCGGGGTGAACGTCCCGCTGAACAACCGGCTGGATGCCGCCGGCGACCCGGCCGCGCTGACCGATCCGGTCGCGGTACGGCGGAGTTTCGAGGCGACGTGGGTGCGCTGGAACGTGGTACGCGCGCTCACCTCCACCGGCGCCTTCGCCTGCCTGGTGGTTGCGCTGCTGGTGTCGGCGTGACCCTCGCCGGTGCAATGGAGGGTGCCGTCGCGTCCGGTGCTCGGACGCCACGGCGCTCCGCGGGTGCTGAATTTTGCCTGGTCCGACGAGGGTCGCCGCCGGGTGGTCAGCCGATGGCGCTCAGGCGGGGGAGGACCTGCTGGGCGACCTTCTCGGTGAACTCCACCGGGTTCTGGCCGGGGTTGGGCATGACTCCCAGCTCGGTGATGCCGAGCTTGGCGTACTGCTCGGCCGCGGCGGCGAACCCGTCCGGATCGTCCAGTGGATCGACCGTGGCCAGCGCGGTCTTCGTGATCCGGTCGTAGTCGGTGCCCTCGTTGGTGCAGTGGGTACGCAGCACGTCGAGCTTGTGCGCGATGTCGTCCGGCGTGGTGGCGAACAGGTTGCAGGCGTCGCCGTACTTCGCGACCAGCCGCAGCGTCTTCTGCTCGCCGCCGCCACCGATCAGGATCGGCGGGTGCGGCCGGGTGATCGGCGCCGGCGAGCAGATGGTCTCCGCCAGCTGGTAGTGCTTGCCCTGGTAGGGACCGTCGTTGTCGCTCCACATCTGCTGGCAGATCTGGATCGTCTCCTCCAGCCGCTCGAACCGCTCCGCGACCGGCACCACCGGCACCCCGAGCGCGCGCTGCTCCCGCTCGTACCAGGACGCGCCGATGCCCAGCCGTGCCCGCCCCTCGGACAGCACGTCCAGGGTGGTGACGATCTTGGCAAGCAGCCCGGGGTAGCGGTACATCACGCCGGTCACCATCAGCCCGAGCGTGGCCCGGCTGGTGTGCCCCGCCACGTACCCCAGCGCGGTGTAGCCTTCCAGCATCGGTTCGGTGGCCTCGCCCTGCTGCTCCATCTGGAAGTAGTGGTCCATCACCGTGAAGCTGGCGAACCCGGCCTGGTCGGCCAGCCACGCGGAGCGCTCCAACGTCGGTGCGATCGACCGGACGTCGCCCGGCGTCGAGTAGGTCCAGTAGTGCAACCCGAGTTTCATGCCCACCCCTCAAAACTCCACCATGGACAGTCCACAGTGGACTTCAGTCGTACTGGCCGGCGCGCACCGTGGCGACGAAGGCGCGCCACGCGGCGGCATCGACGTCCAGCGTCGGCCCACTGCGATCCTTGGAGTCTCGCACCCCCACCGCCCCCGCGAACCGCACTTCCACACAAGACGCGTTGCTCGAGCTGCGACTCGACTTGAACCACTCGCCCGTGCGCTCGAACTTCACTTCGAGGCACGCCGCGTTGTTCGTGCTGCGGGTGGATTTGAACCATCGACCGATCGGGGGCATTGCAGCTCCTTCGCACGCTGACCGATCAGCTGGAGCGAGTCCTCGACGGTCAACGCCTTCTCGATCGCGTAGTGGAAGGCCATCGAAAATTCGCGAACCTGTGATGGGTCATCAGTGAGCGCCGTCGATGTGAGCGTCTCACACCACGCGATGGAGCGGAGTCGTGGGGATCCGAACGAAAGCACGTGGAACGGGCCGCCGAGCGCCGGATGCGCACCCGCCGTGAACGGCAGGACGCGCACCTCGATGTGCTCGCTTTCCTGCGCCAGCCGGGCGACCCGGTCGAGTTGCTCGTGCATGACGGCAGGTCCGCCCACCTCTTGGTGGAGGGCACCCTCGCCCAGGATCACCACCAGTTTGAGGTGTGGGGGCGACGAGACACGCGCTTGTCGTCGGAGGCGGCACTCGACTCGCTGATCGACTTCGGTGAGCCGGATGTAGGGCGATCCATCCGCGATCACGGCTCGTGCGTACGACTCGGTCTGGAGCATCCCCGGCACCAGGCACCCTTCGTAGGACAGACAGGTCTCGGCGCCGGCTTCGAAGCCGAAGTAGCGCTGGAGTTCGGCGCTGAACAGGCCTGAGTACTCCTGCCACCAGGCCTTTTCGTTGGCGCCCAAGCGAAGTTGTTCCAGCTCGGCGGCCTCGTCGGTGTCGATGTCGTAGATCCGGCAGAGCTGGGCGAGCCGGGCCGCGGTGAGCTTCGGCCGGCCGGCCTCGGTCATCGAGATGAACGTCTGGGTGCACGGGATGCGTTTCGCGACGGCCGTGGCGGTCAGGCCGAGCTGCTCGCGCCGTTCGCGCAGCCGGAGACCCAGCTCCCAGCCCTTGACGACGGGCGACGTTGCCGTACTCATCGGTACTCCTTGTCGGTCATGCCGGGAACACGGTATGCCGTCGTGGTGGATGGTGCAATGAATGTGGATGGGCTGGTTCTATAACCATGACTTGTTGTATCGTGCCGGCAACCGCAATTCGTCACAAGATGGGAGCTGAGAGTCATGTGGGTGGGGACGGCGCGGGGGATGCACTACATCGACGACGAGGACCGGGATGCGTACTGCTTCGCGCTGACCCGGCTGGTCGGTGACGATCCGGTCGACCTGGACGGGTGCGTCATCGGCAGCATGCAGGTGGTGGCCGAGGAGCAGACGGTCGAGCAGGTCAAACGCGGCATGCGCGGCTGGGCGCTCGCCACCCTCGCGGCCGGCCGGTACGGCTTCGGCCGGTACGAGGTGGCGATGGGGGTGCGGGACCGGGACGGCGACCTGGACGCGCGATGTGGACACGAGGTCATCGACTGGGACGGGGACCGCGAGCTGGTGCCCGCGGGCGGTTGAACGCTCGGCAATATCGGCGTGCCGACGGCCGGCGCCGACCTACCGTGCCGGTATGGGACTGCACATCGAGATGGTGACCATCGACTGCGCCCAGCCGCGCGTGCTGGCCCGGTTCTGGTCGGCCGCGCTGGACGTGGCGGCGGTGTTCGAGTCCGACGAGTTCGTCCTGCTCGGCGCGGGCGGTGACGGCGAGCCGGAGCTGGGACTGCAGCAGGTACCGGAGGCCAAGGCCGGGAAGAACCGGGTGCACGTGGACCTGCGTACCGACGATGTGCCGGCGCAGGTCGACCGGCTCGTCGCGATCGGCGCCAGCAAGGTCGCCGAGCACGCGATGCCCGGCCTGCACTGGACGGTCCTGACCGATCCCGCCGGCAACGAGTTCTGCGTCGGCTCCCGCGAGGCCTGAGGCGGCGTCAGGAGGCGGCGGGGCCGGGCAGGATGTCGACGTCGGTGGCGTGCATGGGCTCGCCGCAGTGGTTGCAGCGCAGGTCGACGCCGCTGATCTCGCCGCAGGTGTGGTGCCGGTAGAGCACCGGGGGGCCGGCCTCGCCGGCGAGCCAGCGGTCGCCCCAGCCGACCATCACCATCAGCAGGTCGATCAGTTCGGTCCCCTTGCGCGTCAGGCGGTACTCGTAGCGCGGCCGCCGGTCGTACGGGTGGCGTTCGAGCACGCCGTGGTCGACCAGGTGGTTGAGCCGCTCGGTGAGGACCTTGCGGGAGATGCCGAGGTCGGCCTGAAGGTCGTCGAACCGCCGCATCCCGACCCACACGTCGCGCAGGATCAGCGGCGACCAGGGCTCGCCGATCACGTCGAGGGTGCGGGCGATGGAACAGACCATCGCGCCGAAGTTCGTGCGCTGCATGCGACCAGTCTAGCCATTGGGGTTCCCTTACGAAACTCCAACTGCTACGGTCATGGAGTCTCTTGAAGGAACTCCAAGGAGCGCGACGATGAGCAAGGTCTTCAGTGCACTGGCGGTGTCGGTCGACGGGTTCATCACCGGCCGCGACCCCGGCGCCGATCGCGGCCTCGGCGACGGTTCGGTGCTGTTCGACTGGTACGGCAGCGGCGACGTGCCCAGCCGGCTGTTCGACGGCTTCCGGCTCACCGAGCCCAGCGCGCGGGTCTTCGACGACCTCGCCGGCCGCATCGGCGCGGTGATCGTCGGCCGCAACACCTACGAGGACTCCAGCCACTTCGGTGGCGGCAGTCCGCACCCGACCGCGCCGGTCTTCGTCGTCACGCACCGGCCCGCCCCGGACATCACCGACCGGCAGACGCTGGTCACCACCGGGATCGAGGACGCGGTCGCGGCCGCCCGCGACGCGGCCGGCGGCAAGGACGTCGGCCTGATGGGGGGCGGCGTGGTCACCGCCGCGCTGCGCGCCGGGCTCGTCGACGAGCTGGTGTTGCACCAGGTCCCGGTCCTGCTCGGCGCCGGCCGCCGCTACTTCCAGGGCCTCCCCGAGCACGTACGGCTGCGCCTGGTCGACGTGACCCCGGCACCCGACGTCACCCACCTGCACTACCAGGTCGAACGCTGACCCGCCCGAACCCCGACCACCCTCGAACCCCCGAACGGAGCTGATCATGATGGTGAACCCCGAGGTACAACGCGTGCTCGACGGCACCCCGATCGCGCACCTGGCCAGCCTGCTGCCCGACGGCGCCCCGCACAGCGTCCCGGTCTGGATCGGTACGCACGGCGACCACGTGGTGATCATGACCGGTCCGGGCAGCCGGAAGGCCCGCAACCTGCGCCGCGACCCCCGCGTCGCGCTGTCGCTGACCGAACCGGACAACCCGTTCCGGCCGGTGATCCTGCGCGGGCGGGTGGTGGAGTGGGTGACCGGCGACGCCGGTTGGGAGATCGTCGACCGGATCGCGGCGAAGTACCTCGGCGGACCGTACTCGCGGGACGAGGAGCGGGTCGTCGCGCTGATCGAGCCGGACCACCAGCTCGCCTGACGCCGGGCGGCCGGTGTCGGAGTGCCGGCGCGGATGGCGCGCGGATCAGCAGCGCGTTAACAGGCTGTGTCCCAGGGTGCCGCGGAGCGCGATGGCGGCTATGGTTCGGACATGGCACGCGGGGCACGGGTCTTGGGCATCGTTCTCGCCGGCGGCGAGGGCAAACGGCTGATGCCGCTGACCGCCGACCGGGCGAAGCCCGCGGTGCCGTTCGGCGGGCAGTACCGGTTGATCGACTTCGTGCTGTCCAACCTGGTCAACGCCGGCTACCTCAAGCTGTGCGTGCTCACCCAGTACAAGTCGCACTCGCTGGACCGGCACATCTCGCAGACCTGGCGGATGAGCGCGATGCTCGGGCAGTACATCACGCCGGTGCCGGCGCAGCAGCGGCTCGGCCCCCGGTGGTACACCGGCTCGGCGGACGCGATCTTCCAGTCGCTCAACCTGGTGTACGACGAGGGTCCCGACTACATCATCGTGTTCGGCGCCGACCACGTGTACCGGATGGACCCGCGGCAGATGGTCGAGGCGCACATCGCCTCCGGTGTCGCCGCGACCGTCGCCGGCATCCGGGTACCGCGGGACGACGCGCGGGCGTTCGGGGTGATCGAGACCGGCGAGGACGGCAAGACCATCACCCGGTTCCTGGAGAAGCCGGCGCAGCCGCCGCCGATCCCCGGCGACGAGGCGCACGCGTACGCCTCGATGGGCAACTACGTGTTCACCGCGGACGCGCTGATCGACGCGCTGCGCACCGACTCGGAGGACCCGGCATCGGCGCACGACATGGGCGGCAACATCATCCCGATGCTGGTCGACAAGGGCGACGCCGCGGTCTACGACTTCGCCGCGAACGACGTGCCCGGCGCCACCGAGCGCGACCGCGGCTACTGGCGCGACGTCGGCACCATCGACGCGTACTACGCCGCGCACCTCGACCTGGTCTCGCTGCACCCGGTGTTCAACCTGTACAACAGCGACTGGCCGATCCGCGGGCACGTGCCGCCGCTGCCGCCGGCGAAGTTCGTGCTCGGTGGCCGGGCGTACGAGTCGCTGGTGTCCGCCGGCTGCATCGTCACCGGTACGGTCGCCCGCTCGGTGCTGTCGCCCGACGTGATGGTCGAGGACGGCGCCTGGGTG
The DNA here is from genome assembly GCF_018324685.1 of Actinocatenispora sera. Taxonomy (NCBI): domain Bacteria; kingdom Bacillati; phylum Actinomycetota; class Actinomycetes; order Micromonosporales; family Micromonosporaceae; genus Actinocatenispora; species Actinocatenispora sera. Next base: position 3,226,882 of record NZ_AP023354.1, read on the forward strand.
GAGGACTCGGTGCTCTCCGACGGGGTACGGGTCGGCCGCGGTGCGGTGGTCCAGCACGCCATCCTGGACAAGAACGTCGTCGTGCCGGCCGGCGCCCACCTCGGCACCGACCTGGGCCGCGACCGCGAGTTCCACACCGTCACCGACTCCGGCATCGTCGTGCTCGGCAAGGGCGAACCGGTCCACCGGCACCGCTGAGCCGCCGCGGTCAGTTCCCGCCCTTCGGCATCGGGACACCGCTGGTGATCTCGTGCTGGGAGGGCTGCTGCGAGTGGTGCGTGGGGCTGGCGGGAGCGGGCCCGTGGCCGGCGCCGTCCGACGATGACCGCACCGCCCACGCGACACCGATGGCGATCGCGACCACCATGACGCCCACCAGCGCCCAACCGAGCACGCGCATCGTCGCCACCGCCTTTCCTGCCCGTCGCCGGCCGTGCGGAACGGCCGACGCCGATGCGGACCGTCACGTGGTGTAGGACGCCACCTCGTTGTAGAGGTTCATCACGTCGGTGTCGAAGTAGGGACTGTAGCTGACGTCGTCCGGGCCGTGGCTGACGATGCCGTCCACGTAGCCGAGATAGGTGCTGTTGTTGTACCGGTCGAAGAACGGTCCACCGCTGGAACCACCGGTCAGCAGGCAGTCGAAACCGATCTGCTCGCTGCCATGCGGATAGATGTTGTTCTGGCAGTAGTACTGCCATTCACCGTCGAACGGATCCTCCGCCGGGTAGGCAAGGATCGTGATGTACAGGTCCTTCGGGTAGTTGAACTCGATGCCGTCGCCGCCGACCGTGTCCACGAGCCGGGTGCCGTCGTTGCGCCAGACGTTGACGAAGCCGACGTCCCAGTCGCTGTCGCCGTCGCTGGTCCAGCCCTGGAAGGTGGTCAGCTGCGCGGCGTACCAGGTGCCGTAGGGACGATCGCCGTGGTCGTAGTACGGCACGAACTGCCAGTTGGTCATCCACTTCGAATGGTCGGCGTCGTAGACGCAGTGCCCGGCGGTGGACACCAGGTTCTTCGCCGACCCGTTGACCGCGCTACCGGAGCAGACGTAGTCGAGCCCGTCGCCCGGATCGTGGAAGAAGACCTTACCGACGGTCGGCGACGCGTTGATCGTGGTCGCCGGCTGAATACCGGTACCGGCATGCGCCGCGGCCGCCGCGGCCGGCTGGTGTGTGGGCGTGGCCGGCGCGACGCTGCGGCGCGGCCCGGTCGGGGTCGGCTGGTCACGGGCCGAGCCGTGTGGTTTCGCGCCGTCGGCGGGGATGGCGCGCGCCATCCGTTCCGGCGTCCAGTACTTGGCGACGGCGTTGCGCACCGACGCGCGGTCGGTCGCCGCGGTGCCGGAGGCGTGGGCGGTCGCCGACACCGCCGCGGCTGGACTGGGTGCCGCGACGGCCGGGCTGCTGACGGCGACGGCGAGCAGGATCGTGGAGCACGCGCTCAGAGCGATGAGGGGGGCGCGAAGCGAGGGTCGCACGATGATCCTCCCGAACGTGAGGAGACGCCACAACGAGTGGCAGGTCGGCATCCTACGCACGATCTCGGGGGAAACAAACCTTCCGTTGCGAAGTTTGCCCTCGGTGGGATTTTACCGACATGGCGACCGTCGCGCAGGTCCGAACCAGGTCGTCAACGCCGTCGACAGCGCCGCCAGGTCGGCCGGTGCCGTACCGTCGGCGACCCAGGCGAGGTGGCCGTCCGGGCGGACCAGCAGGCCGGTGAGGTCGCCGACGTTCGTGGCCCGCGCGGTGACCACCCGGACCCTGCCGGCGTACCCGGCCGCCGCCGCGCCCACCGCCGGGTCGTCGGCCAGGTCCAGCAACAGGCCGGCGCGGTCGGTGGTCAGCTCGGCCAGCGGCACCGACCCGTCCGCGGTGACCAGCCCCGGATCCGGGCAGAACCGGCCGAGCAGCGGGTGCCCGTCGCTCGCGTACCGCACGTCCAGCCCGCCGATCATCGAGGTCAGGTACCAGTTGACCTGCTCCAGGTCCATCAGCTCGGTGAACAGGTCGCGCAGCGCGGCGGACTGCGGGTCCGGCCGCAGCAGCGCCAGCTGCGCCCGGGTGTTCGCGAGCACCCGCTCGGCGACCGGGTGCCGCTCCCCGCTGTAGCTGTCCAACAGCGTCTCGTCGGCGTCGCCGGCCAGCACCGCGGCGAGCTTCCAGCCGAGGTTCGCCGCATCCCCGATCCCCAGGTTCAGTCCCTGCCCGCCGAACGGCGAGTGCACGTGCGCGGCGTCGCCGGCGAGCAGTACCCGGCCCCGCCGGTACCCGTCGGCCAGCCGGGCGTTGTCGGTGAACCGGGTGCCGGTGCGCATCGCGGTGACCGTGACGTCGACGCCGCTGACCCGGCGGATGCTCGCCTGCACCTCTGCGGCGGTGACCGGCGCGTCCCGGTCCGCCGGCGGCCCGTCGAACTCGACCGTGAGCACCCGGCCGGGGAACGGCCCGTACACCATCAGGCCGGTGTCGGTGCGGTTCCAGCCCATCGCCAGCCCGTCCGCACCGGTCAGCTCCACGATCGCCTGGTGCCCGGTCATGGTCGGCGCCGTACCGGGGAACGCGAAGCCGGTGAGCCGCCGCACCGTGCTGCGGCCACCGTCGCAACCCACCAGGTACCGGCACCGCACCGGCTCGCCGCTGGCCAGCGTGACGGTCACCCCGTCGTCGTCGGCGACCACGCCGGTGACCTCGGCGCCGCGCCGGACCGTCCCGCCGAGCCGGGCGACCCACCGGTCCAGCACCCGCTCCAGCTCCAGCTGCGGCATGATCATCATCGGCCGGCCGATCGACGCCCGGCCCGCCTCGCCGGCCTCGAACAGCCCGCGCGGCCGCAGCTCCAGCAGTTCCATCGCCACCGGCAGCTCCTCGGGCGTGAACCCGAGCTTGAAGATGCCGGCGAAGTGGCCGCGCGCGCCCGGCCTGCCCCCGCCCCGGGCCGGCTTCGCCACCGCCGCCATGATCCGCTGCTCGATCTCCGCCAGCTCGGCACCGAGCCCGGCCCGCTCCAGCACCTCGACGGTACGGCCGCTGATCGAACCTGCCTTGATCGTGTCGCTCGGTTCGGTCAACCGCTCCAGCACCGTCACCGACACACCTCGGGTGAGCAGCTCGCCGGCGACCATCAGGCCGACCGGACCGCCACCGACCACCACCACGTCTGCATCCGTCATGCCGCGAAGCGTCCGGCCCGACGCTGGCAGCATCCGCACCGCCGGCTGACAGCCGCTGCCAGGCCGCTGGCAGCGCGGCCCGGTCTGCCCGAGGCCAGTCGTTCCCTTTACTGCCGTTTCGTAGATACCGACACCGGTTTGCGAGGGTCTGCGGTGCGGGCCGGACGCAGCCCCCGCGACCGCTCTAGGATCCGCGGATGGACGGTGCGCCGCCGCAGACGCGGCCGACCCCGCTGTACTGGCGCGCTCTGCTGCCGGTCGCCCTGGTACTGATCGCGGCGCTGCTCGCGCTCGCCACCCGGTACGGCTACCACCGCGACGAGCTCTACTTCCGGCTGCTCGGCCGGCATCTGGCCATCGGCTACGTCGACCAGCCGGTCGGCACGCCGGCGCTGGCCCGGCTGTTCACCGCGCTGTTCGGCGACAACCTCGTCGCGCTGCGGCTGCCCGCGGCCCTGGCCGCCGCCGGTATCGCCCTGCTTGCCGCGGCGCTCGCCGCCGAGTTCGGCGCCGGCCGCCGCGGCCAGCTGCTCGCCGCGATCGGTACCGCGACCGGGGTGTTCCCGTTGATCGGCGGGCACGTGCTGCTCACCTCGTCGGTCGATCTGCTGATCTGGCTCGGCACCATCCTGTGCTCGGTCCGGGCGCTGCTGCGCGACCCGCGCTGGTGGCTCGCGGCGGGCGCCGTCGCCGGGGTCGGGCTGCTCAACAAGCAGCTGATCGTGCTGCTCGCGATCGGGCTCGCGGTCGGCCTCGCCGCCCTCGGGCCACGCCGTACGCTGCGCGACCGGTACCTGTGGCTCGGCGTCGCGGTGGCCGCGGTGCTCGGCGCGCCGAGCATCGTCTACCAGATCGCCCACGGGTTCCCGCAGCTCGCGATGGCGTCCGCGCTGTCGGCCGACGACGGTACCGAGAACCGGATCGAGTTCGTCCCGTTCCAGCTGGTCCTGCTCGGACCGCTGCTGGCGCCGATCTGGTTCGCCGGGCTTGGCGCCCTCGCCCGCCGCCCGGCCTGGCGACCGGTGCGCTGCCTGGTGATCGCCTACCCGGTGGCCGGGCTGATCGCGCTGATCGGGGGCGGTCGGGCCGACTACGTCATCGGCCTGGTCGTGGCGTTCTTCGCGACCGGCTGCGCCGTGCTCGACGCCGACCCCGCCACCACCGGAGAGGTCGGTGCCCGGTCTGCCGGCTCGCCGTCCGCCGGTGCCGCGGACCGGGCCATGCCGGGTGCGCGGCGGCGGCGCTGGCTGCGGCTGGCGGTGGCCGCGGTCGCGGTCGACGCGGTGATCGCGACCCTGATCTCGCTGCCGGTCCTGCCGGTGCGGGTGGCTGGGCAGACCCCGATCCCGGGGCTCAATCCGACCATGCGCGACGCGGTCGGCTGGCCGGCCTACGTCCACCAGGTCGAGGCGGTGTACCGCAGCGTGCCCGAGCCGGCCGCCACCGCGCTGCTGGCCGCCAACTACGGCGAAGCCGGCGCCCTCGACCGGTTCGGCACCGGACTCCCCACTGTCCATAGTGGACAGAACGAGCTGTGGGAGCAGGGCCCGCCACCGGACACCGCCACCGCCGCGGTGGTCGTCGGCCTGGAGCCGGCCGACCTGCCCGGCGTGTTCGCGCACTGCGAGGTACGCGCCCGGCTGGACAACGGCGTCGGCGTCGACAACGAGGAGCAGGGCCGCGCCGTGCTGTTCTGCACCGGTCGCACCGCCGGCTGGCCCGCCCTCTGGCCCCGCCTCCACCACCTGGACTGACCGCCCCCGCCGTCCGGCGCACGTGCCGGAACGGGGCCGCTGGGGCCAGGGACCGGCGCCCGCCGGGAGGTCAGTGGCCGTACGGGCAGCGGGAGCCGCGCCAGTGGTCGACGCAGTAGGAGCGCTCGCAGACCGGGCAGAAGTACGGCGCCCAGGCCGGGTCCCGGTCGTACAGCACGCCGGGCAGGTCGTCGTCAGCCGACCGGACCCGGTGCGCCAGCCGCTCGTCGCCCAGCGGCTCGGCCACGTCGGTCGCGCCGAAGCCGGACACCATCAGGGTGGCGTTGTCGCCGGGGCCGGGCAGCAGCTCCACCATCGCAGCCGCCTGGCGGCAGCCGTGGTACTGGCAGGCGACGGCGGTGCGGGTTCGCGCCGGAGGTGTTGAGTCGAGCACCTGGCAAGTGTGCCGAAAGCCCACAACCTGATCTATTCGCAAGATCACTTTGATCAGATGTTGACACATCCGGCCCGGCGGCCAGCGGCGAAACGTGGGTGCATCGTCCCGCCCCGGGCCGCTCCGTGCCCGATCAGCGGGCGCCGTTCGTGCGGACCGCGGTGAGCAGGCCGTCGGCGACCGGGAGCAGCGCGGGCAGCCAGTCGTCGCTGTCGCGTACCGACTTGGCCAGCTCGCGCAGCGTCACGCTCTGCGGGTCGCGCGCCGCCGGGTCGGGCACCCGGCCACCGCCGAGCGCGCCGGCCACCGCCACCACGCCGCCCGGTCGCAGCAGCCGGTACGCCTCCGCCACGTACTGCGGGTACTCGGTCCGGTCACCGTCGACGAACACCATGTCGTACGCGCCGTCGGCCAGCCGCGGCAGCACGTCCAGCGCGCGGCCGGCGATCAGCCGGGTCCGGGACGGGGTGAAGCCGCCCTCCCGGAACGCCAGCCTGGCCTGCCGCTGGTGCTCCGGCTCCAGATCGATGGTGGTGAGCACGCCGTCCGGGCGCATGCCGCGCAGCAGCCAGACCGAGCTGACGCCGACCCCGGTACCGACCTCGACCACCGCCCGGGCACCGGCCGCCGCGGTGAGCAGGCGCAGTGCGGCGCCGGTACCGGTATCCACCGGATCGACGCCGATCTCGGTCGAACGGGCACGGGCGTCCGCCAGTACGTAGTCTTCGGCAACGTACGACTCGGCGAAAACGTGGCTCTGCGGTCCCAGGGTGGCCATGGCCTAGAGCCTAAGGAATGATCCGTCCGACTCGGGGATGCCATGACGTGTAATCCTGGAATACGGCGCCACCGGGTTGTCCGACGCGGGCGAACGCGGTGCCACCGCACGCTCACCGCGTGCACGACCGGGATACCCGGACACTGGGGAGAGGTGGACCAAGGGTGACCGACGGCAGCACGAGCGGTTTCCCCGACCCGCAGTGGTCGAGTGGTGGGCAGCGCCCACCGACCGCGTGGCCGGGCGGCGCGCCGCAGCCCCCGACGCCACCGCCACCGTCCCCACCGCAGCGCTCGTCGGCCTGGTGGTCCAGCGGCGGCGGTCACGATCCGTGGCGAAACCCGCAGACCCCGGCGGTACTGCTGCACCAGACCAACGGTGAGCCGGGGCCGCCGCTCGATCCGGTCCCCGACCCGCCGGCGCCCGGTGCGGCGCCCCGCCGTTCGGTCGGGCTGGCGGTGACGATCGTGGTCGCGCTGCTCGCCGGGGCGCTGGGCGGAGCGCTCGGCTACCTCGGCGCCTCCGGCGGCGGCACCGGCCACGGCGTGCTCGGCGCCTCCGCGACCGACAAGCCGAAGGCCGCCGACCGGGCCCCCGAGTCGGTGTCGGCGGTGGTCAAGAAGGCGTTGCCGAGCGTGGTGACGATCCTGATCCGGACCGACAAGATGGAGGGCAACGGCTCCGGCTTCGTCATCTCCTCGTCCGGCTACATCCTGACCAACAACCACGTCGCGGCGGCCGGTTCCGGCGGCGAGCTGAAGGTCGCGTTCTCCGACGGGACCACGGCCGACGCCACCGTCAAGGGCACCGACCCGGAGTCCGACCTGGCGGTGCTCAAGGTCGACAAGAGCGGGCTGACCCCGATCAAGTTCGGCGACTCCGACCGGATCGCGGTCGGTGATCCGGTGATCGCGATCGGCGCGCCGTACGGGCTGTCCAACACCGTCACCACCGGCATCATCAGCGACCTCGACCGGCCGGTGATCACCGGCAAGGACGAGAGCAGCGAGGCGTACATGGCGGCGATCCAGACCGACGCCGCCATCAACCACGGCAACTCCGGCGGCCCGCTGCTGGACGGTGCCGGCCGGGTCATCGGCGTCAACACCGCCATCCGCACCGCGGACGAGTCCGGCTCGGACGAGAACAGCGGGGGGAACATCGGCCTCGGCTTCTCCATCCCGATCAACCAGGCCAAACGGGTCGCCGACGACATCATCCAGACCGGCAAGGCACGCCGCACCGTGATCGGCGCCACCGTGGACAGCTCGTACGACAGCACCGCCGGCGCGCGAATCAACAAGGTCGTCGGCGGTGGCCCCGCGGACAAGGCCGGGCTCGAGGACGGCGACGTGATCGTGCGCTACGACGGCCAGCTCGTCGGCTCCGGCACCGATCTGATCGCGTTCGTGCGCAAGGACGCGCCGGGCACGGTCGTCCCGGTCGAGTACGAGCGGGACGGCGCCAAGCACAGCGCCAACGTCACCCTCGGTGCCGCCACCCAGAACTGACCCGGTCGGCCGATCCGATACCTCCGGTTCGTCGTCGGTGCCGGGTTCGCGCGGCGAGGTCGGCGAAGAGGCACCGACCGCGGAGTCCCACACCGGTCGGCCCGGTGCGTAAGGTGGGTGCGTTGCCCGGGGTTCGCGACGACCCCGGGCCCGCAGGGTGAGGAGCGTGGATGTTCGACAGTCTCGGCTGGCCGGAGATCTTGGTGCTCGTCCTCATCGGCCTGTTCATCTTCGGCCCGGACAAGCTGCCGAAGTTGATCTCCGACGGGGTCAACATGATCCGGCAGTTGCGCCGGATGGCCACCAACGCCACCGGCGACCTGTCCCGCGAGCTCGGCACCGACATCTCGCTGGAAGACCTGCACCCGAAGACGTTCGTGCGCAAGCACATCCTGTCCGAGGACGACCAGGACGCCATCCTGCGGCCGTTCAAGGAGGTCTACTCGGAGGCCAGCGACACCGCCGGCTCCCTCGACCTCAACTCGGCACTCAACGACGACGAGCCGGCGGCCGACGCCGGCCCGCGCCGGCGCCCCCGCTTCGACGTCGACGCCACCTGAGCGTCAGTCGAGCCGGGCCGGCAGGCCGAACAGCGGGAACAGCCGCTCGGTGTCCAGGAAGCTGTGCCAGGCGGTGATGCTGTCGCCGTTGGTCTCGATGATCTGCAGCGCCCACGGCGCATGCCCGCCGTCGGGACTCGGCCGGTACTGACCGAAGGCGGCCGAACCGTTCGCACTGGCCGGGATCAGCCGGGAACCCTGGCACTCCGCGCCGGGGCCACGCAGCCAGTCGAGGATGTCGGCCCGGCCGGACAGCCACAGCGGCAGCGGCGGCATCGACATGATCGCGTCCTGCCGCAGCAGCGCGGTCAGCGACTCCAGATCGTATTGTTCGAAGGCGGTGAGGTAGCGGGCGAGCAGGTCGCGCTGTGCGTCGTCGAGCGGCTTCACCGGCTCGGCGGCGTCGCGCTCGGCCATCGTCGCCCTGGCCCGCTGCAGCGCGCTGTTGACGCTGGCCACCGTCGTGTCCAGCAGTTCGGCGACCTCCGAGGCCGGGAACGCGAGCACCTCGCGCAGGATCAGCACCGCCCGCTGCCGCGGCGGCAGCGACTGCAGCACCGCCACGAACGCCAACCGGACCGAGTCGCGGTGCGCCGCGAGCTCCGCCGGGTCGCCGGACTCCGGCAGCATCCGGTCGTCGGGGGCCGGGCCGATCCAGGTCGCCTCGGGCAGCGCGTCGGGGATGGAGCCGCCGGACCAGTTGTTGGTCAGATCCATCGGGCGGGCCCGGCGCTGGGTGCCCTTGACCATGTCGAGGCAGACGTTGGTGGCGATGCGGTAGAGCCAGGTGCGCACCGACGCGCGACCCTCGAACGAGCCGAACCCGCGCCAGGCCCGCACCAGCGTCTCCTGCACGGCGTCCTCGGCCTCGAACGCCGAGCCGAGCATGCGGTAGCAGTATCCGGTCAGCTCCGTGCGGTGCGGTTCGAACCGCTCCGCGACAACGGTGTCGCTGGTCACGCGTCCCCCCGGCGTCGAGTCGGCCACCTCGGCCGATCAGGGCGCCGAGTCTACGACGGCCCCCCGACGTTTTCGGGCTGCTCGCGTCAGCTCCGACCGAATGACCGATGACGATCCCGCGGCCGAGGAGAACGAGCGGGCGATCAGGCTCGGGAGGGCGAGCGGGCGATCAGGCTCGGGAGGGCGAGCGGGCGATCAGGCGGGGGAGAGGCCCAGGGAACGGCCGGCCAGGCTCTCCCGGCGCACCGCGAGCCGGTCGGCCACCGCCGACAACGCCACCGCGGCGGGCGACTCGGCATCGGACAGCACGACCGGGTCACCGGCGTCGCCGGCCTCCCGTACCCGGGTGTCCAGCGGGATCTGGCCGAGCAGCGGCACCTCGGCGCCGATCGTGGTGGACAGCGTCTCGGCGACCCGGGCGCCCCCGCCGGCGCCGAAGACCTCCATCCGCTCCCCGGACGGCAGCTCCAGCCAGGACATGTTCTCCACCACGCCGACCAGCCGTTGGTGGGTCTGCAGCGCGATCGCGCCGGCCCGCTCCGCCACCTCGGCGGCGGCCAGCTGCGGCGTGGTCACGACCAGCAGCTCGGCGGTGGGCAGCAGCTGGGCGATGGAGATCGCCACGTCGCCGGTGCCCGGCGGCAGGTCGAGCAGCAGCACGTCCAGATCGCCCCAGTACACGTCGGCGAGGAACTGGGTGAGCGCCCGGTGCAGCATCGGGCCGCGCCACACCACCGCCGCGTTGCCCTGGGTGAACATCCCGATGGAGATGACCTTCAGCCCGTGCGCCGCCTGCGGCGGCATGATCATGTCCTCGACCCGGGTCGGGCGGTCGGTGACGCCGAGCATCCGCGGCACCGAGTGGCCGTAGATGTCCGCGTCGACCACGCCGACCGACAGGCCGCGGGCGGCCAGCGCCGCGGCCAGGTTGACCGTCACGCTGGACTTGCCGACGCCACCCTTGCCGGAAGCCACCGCGTACACCCGGGTGCGCGAGCCGGGCTGGGCGAACGGGATGACCGGCTCGCCGCCACCCGCGCTGCCGCGCAGCTTGGACTGCAGGTCGCGGCGCTGCTGCTCGGTCATCACGCCGAAGTCGACCCGGACCGAGGTCACCCCCGGCACCGCGCCGACCTCGCGCGAGATGTCGGTCTGCAGGGTGTCGCGCAGCGGGCAGCCGGCGACGGTCAGCAGCAGGCCGACGGTGACGCCGCCGTCCGCGTCGATGTCGATCGAGCGGACCATGTCCAGCTCGGTGACGGGGCGGCGGATCTCCGGGTCCTGCACCTTCGACAGTGCGGTGCGGATCTGCGGTTCGAGCTCGGCAATGGCAGGGGCGGACATGTTCCCCATGCTACGAGCCCGTTCGCGGTTCGCCCGCCGAGGTCGACGTGACCCGCGGCTCGTCACCCTCGGACCGGCCGCCGGCTCCTGCCCGGTCGTGCCCGACTCGTACCGTTCCCTGGGGGATGTTCCGATCCCGGACTGCGCTGGCAAGGGGGAAAGCCCGCGGAAAGGGTTTACCTGGCCCATTCGACTGGTGCAGGATTCCTTCGACATCTGGACGGATGGAGGACACGCATGTCCGAGATTTCCCGACGGTCATCGGTTTCCCGGCGGTCGCTGCTGCTCGGCGGTGCCGGTGGAGCCGCCGCCATCGCGCTCGGCGGTACCGGCGCCCTCGCGCCCGGCGCCGCCGCCCAGGCCGCGCCGGTCGGCCACCGGGGCGACCCACCCACCGCCACCGAGGCCGACATCCGGTTCAGCCCGGGCCGCACCCTGCGCAGCGGCCGGCCCGGCCAGGTCGGCCTGGTCGGCGACACCGTCCAGGCGATGCCGGACGACCTCGCCCGCTACCTGACCACCACCCCGGAGAACCCCAGCCACCCGATGTACGCCGGCGCCGCGGTCATCGCCGTCAAGGACGGCGTGATCGTGCAGCACGCCGCCGTCGGCGACGCGGTGCGCTACACCCTCGACGGCACCACCGTGGTGGAACTGCCGGAGTCCCAGCGCATCGCCGCCAGCACCGACACCATCTGGGACCTCGCCTCGATGTCCAAGCTGTTCACCGCCACCTCGGTGATGCAGCTGATCGAGCAGGGCAAGGTCGACCTGAACGCGCCGGTCGTCACCTACCTGCCGGCGTTCGCCTCGCACGGCAAGTCCGACATCACCGTGCGCAACCTGCTCTGCCACACCAGCGGGCTGATCCCCGACCCGATTCCGTCGCTGTGGGCGGGCTACCAGACGATCCCGGAGCGCAAGGCCGCGATCCTGGACACCACGCCGTCGGCGCCGCCGGACACCCAGTACGTCTACTCCGACCTCAACTTCCTCACGCTCGGGCTGATCATCGAGACGATCAGCGGGCAGAGCCTGGACGTGTACGTCCGGGAGCACATCACCGAGCCGCTCGGCCTGCACGACACCATGTACAACCCGCCCGCCGCGCTCAGGCACCGCGTCGCGGCCGAGGAGTACGAGCCGTGGGCCGACCGCGGGCTGGTCTGGGGCCAGGTGCACGACGAGAACGCGTGGGCGCTCGGCGGCGTCGCCGGACATGCCGGCGTCTTCTCCACCACCCACGACCTCGCCATCTTCGCCCAGATGTACCTCAACGGCGGCCGGTACGGCCGGGCCCGGATCCTGAAGGACGAGACCGTGCGGCTGATGCTGCACGACTACAACGGCGCCCAGTTCCCGTACGACACGCACGGGCTCGCCTGGGAACTCGGCCTCAACTGGTACATGGGTGCGCTCGGCTCGCCGGTCACCTTCGGGCACACCGGCTACACCGGTACCTCGATCGTGGTGGACCCGCTGTCGCACTCGTTCGTCATCCTGCTCACCAACCGGGTGCACCCGAGTCGCGACTGGGGCTCCAACAACATCTCCCGCCGCGTCGCCGCCGACGACCTCGGCCTGGCGCTGCCGGTGCAGGCCACCCACCACGCGTACTACAGCCGCACCGACCACGCGGACAGCACGCTGACCGTGCCGGTCCCGGACGGGGCGACCACGCTGCGGTTCCGCCTCTGGTACGACACCGAGCCGCTGTCGGACTTCCTCACCCTGCAGGCGTCCGCCAACGGCACCGACTTCACCGGGCTGTCCTGCGACCTCGCCGGCGGCCCGTGGTCGTGGACGGCCGGGGACGGCTCGGTCAACGGGTACGGCGGCCGGCGCTGGCTGTCCGGCACCGCGCAGGTACCGGCCGGCACCACGGCGCTGCGCTGGCTGTACGCCACCGACCCGAACTCGCAGGGCCGCGGCGTCTACGTCGACGACGTCACCGTACTGGGCAGCCACGGCGTCCTGTTCGACTCGCGCCGATCCGCCGACGCGGCACGGATTTCGCTCATCGGCTGGACGCGGCTCGACGGCTGAGCCAAGATGACGGCAACCGGCCGCGTGCCCTTTCCACCCCTTGGGGCGCGCGGCCGTCGTCTCGGCTCCGGCGCAGCACCCTGCCCGGGCCGTACCGGACGGGGGTGGTGCGGGTGAGCCGGGAGATCGTGACGTGGTCGGCCGACGAGGTGCTGGCCAACGCCGATCGGCTGGCCGCCGTCTACGGCGTCGCGTTCGCCGCATACGGCGAGACCGACGACGACACCGCCGCGTTCCGGCACCGGTCGCTGCCCACCCACGCCCGCCGCGACGACTTCCGCTGCGTCGTCGTGCTCGACGACGACGAGCTGATCGGCTTCGGCTACGGCTACCAGGGCGCGCCCGGGCAGTACTGGACCGACCGGGTCGCCGACCTCGCCCCGCCCGCGGTGGTCCGCGGCTGGCTCGGCGGGCACTTCGAGGTGGTGGAGCTCGCCGTACTGCCGGCCAGCCAGGGCCGCGGCCTCGGCGGCGCGCTGCACGACGCGCTGCTCGCCGACCTGCCCCACCCGGCCGCGCTGCTGTCCACCTGGCAGTACGACACGCCCGCCCGGCGGCTCTACCTGCGCCGCGGCTGGCAGCCGCTGGCCGAGCTGCCCGACGCCACCCTGATGGGTACCCGCCTCCCGTTCGGCGCCGCTCGACCCGCCTGACCCGGCCACCACGTCGATCGAGGTCCCGTGCTCGGCGGGCCGGGTGCGACCCGCCGATCGGCGGGCGCGGCCTCAGCCGGCGTCGCCGGCGTCCGCGCTCGCCGGAGGGTTGGCGGGCTGCGTCGTCGGCGCCTCGCTGCTCGGCGCCTCGCTCGGCGAGGGCGCGGTGCTGTGCGTCGGGGTCGGTGTGCCGGTGCGCGCCGGCCCGGTACTCGGCTGGCGGCCGGGCGACGTGCTGTCGCTCGGGCTCGGCGCGTTCGAGCCGCTCGGACTCGGGGATCCGCCGCTGTCGCCGCCGTCGTTCGCCCCGGTGGTCGACCGCCCGTGGTGGCTGCCGCCAAGGACCGCGCCGGCGGTACTGCCGCTGTCGCCGTGACCCCACAGCGCCGAGAACGACGTACCCATCAGCGCCTCGATCCCGGTCAACGCGCCGAAGGCGAGCACGAAGATCAGCGCGGCGCTGCCGGCCAGGATCGCCACCCGCCGGGGCAGCGACCGCCGGCGCGGCGCCCCGTAGACCCCACCCGGCCGGCGCGAACCGCCCGTCCTGGCGCTCTCCGCCGCCCGCTGGAGCGGCCGGGTCGGCGAACCGCCCGCCCGGGCGCCCACCGCCGTCCGCCCGAGCGGCCGGGTCGGTTCGTTGCTCGGGTCGAGCGGGTGGGTCGGTTCGATGGTCGTGTCGAGCGGTCGGGTGGCCTCGTCGTTCGGGTCGAGCGGGCGGCTCGGTTCGCCGCCGTCGGGCTGCGGTACCGCGGCGCGCAACGGCTGGCTGGGTATCCGCGCCGTCGCCGACACGACCGGGGCGGAACCCGTACCGGCCCTGCCGGGCGCCGTCGCGCCCGTGCCACCGGCCGCCGCGACGCCCTGGCCGGCCTCGGCGCCCCGGACGGTCCCGTGGCCCTGGCCAGGCTCGGCGCCCCGTACCGGTGCCGTGCCCCGGCCCGCCGGGTCGGTGCCCGTGGCGGTACGGCTGGTCCCGGCGGTCGTGGCGCCGGCGAGGGCGGCGGCGACGCTGCCGATCGCGGCCTGCGCGTCGCCCGCGGCGGCCCTGGTGGCGCCGTTGCGCCGCAGCACCTTGACCTGCGCGCCCTTGAGCGTCTCCGCGCCGCGCTTGAGCGACGCGGTGTAGAGCGCGTTGCCCACCGTGGCGACGACGCTGACCAGCGCGGTACCCACGATGGTGCCGGCGACGCCGAGCGCGGACGCGGCGACCGCGGCCGAGACGGTGGCGGCGACCGACGCGACGATCTGTACCCCGGACAGCTCGATGCGGCGCCGCTTGCTGCGAGTCGCGGGCTCGCCGGTGGCGGCTCGGGTCTCGTCGGGGGGCACCGTCGTCCTCTCTGGGGGCAGGGGAGGACCGGCACATCGGTGGTCGTGGCCGGACCTCGTGGCCCTTCTACTGTGGCCGCGACCTGCTGGTTCGTTCAGTGGTTCGGGACCGATGTGGGAGACGACACCGGATCCCGGTTACGCACGCCACTGCAACCGCGACGCACCGTGTCGACGCCGACGCGGACCGACGTCACGGCTCGGGCGTGGCCGCCGGTACCGGGTTCGGTGGGTCCCGGCGGTCGATCTCCTCGATGAGCCGGGACAGCTCCGAGCGGACGAAGTCGCGGGTGGCCACCTCGCTCAGCGCGATCCGCAGGGCGGCGATCTCCCGGGCCAGGTAGTCGGTGTCCGCCTTCTGCGCGGCGGCCCGGCGGCGGTCCGCGTCCGCCTGGATCCGGTCCCGGTCGTCCTGCCGGTTCTGCGCCAGCAGGATCAGCGGCGCCGCGTACGACGCCTGGGTGGAGAAGAACAGGTTGAGCAGGATGAACGGGTACGGATCCCAGCGCATCCCGGCCAGCCCGATCAGGTTGAAGCTCACCCAGAGGATCACCACCACCGTCATCACCACGATGAACTGGGCGGTACCCATGAACCGGGCGGCGGCCTCGGCGAACCGGCCGAACGTGTCCGCATCCCAGCGCGGCAGCCGGAACCGGCCCGGGACCCGCGGCTGGTCCAGCCGGCCACGTACCGGCCGCTCCCCGTCAGGCACGGTCCCGGTCCCGCCAGTCCTCGGGCAGCAGATGGTCGAGCACGTCGTCCACCGTCACCACCCCGACCAGCCGGTTCAACTCGTCCACCACCGGCATCGCGACCAGGTCGTAGGTCGCCATCTGCCGGGTCACCTCGGCGATCGGCGTCTGCGGACCGACCGGGTCCAGGTCGTCCACCACCACGCCGCCGACCAGGTCCGACGGCGGTTCCCGGAGCAGCCGCTGGAAGTGCACCATGCCCAGGAACCGGCCGCTCGGGGTCGCCGCCGGCGCCCGGCTGACGAACACCTGCGCGGCCACCACCGGCGACCGCTTCGGCTCCCGGATCGCGGCCAGCGCCTCGGCGATCGTCACGTCCGGCAGCAGGATCACCGGATTGGTCGTCATGATCGACCCGGCGGTACCGGCCGCGTAGTCCATCAGCCGCCGCACCGGCGCCGCCTCCGCCGGCTCCATCAGCGCGAGCAGCTCGTCCTTCTCCGGCTCCGGCAGTTCGGCCAGCACGTCGGCGGCGTCGTCCGGGTCCATCGACTCCAGTACGTCCGCGGCACGCTCGACGCCGAGCGACTCCAGGATCTCCACCTGGTCGTCGTTGGGCAGCTCCACCAGCACGTCGGCCAGCCGGTCGTCGTGCAGCGCGCCCGCCACCTCCAGCCGGCGCCGGCCGGACAGGTCCTGCAGCGTGTTCGCCAGATCCGCGGCGCGCATCTGGTCCAGCACCGCGAGCAGGTTCGCGGTGCCCTGCTCACCGGCCGCGTCGGACAACCCGGTGACCTGCTCCCAGTCGACCTGGCGCAGGTGGCCGCGCCGGCCCAGGTGGGTCGGCGTCGCGCGCACCGCCAGCCGGCGCAACGTCCACTCGCCGGACCGCTCCTGCTCCATCCCGACGTCCACCACGCTGCCCGGCCGCGGGTCGCTGCCCGGCTCGGTGACGCTCACCCGCCGGTCCAGCAGGTCCTCCAGGACCAGCACCTCGCCCGGCTTCTTCTCGAACCGCTTCAGGTTGAGGGTGCCGGTCGACAGCAGCACCGCGTCCGCCTCGATCGTGGTGACCCGGCCGATCGGTACGAAGATCCGGCGCCGAACCCCGATCTCGACCACCAGGCCGACCACCCGCGGCGGGGCGTTGCCGGGGCGCATCCGGGCCACCGCGTCGCGCACCCGGCCGACCTGGTCGCCGTTCGGGTCGTACACGACGATGCCGGCCAGGCGCGCCACGTACACCCTGGTCGCCGCTGCCACGCCGCCAGCCTAACGACTCGGTGGACGGTAGCGGCGCAAACGCCGCGCCAGGCGCATTCGGCGTGTGCCGCGCGTCCCACTCCGGTACCGCTGGCCGCGCTCGGGGTCCACTGTGGCCGGAGTGGCACTGTCCGGACCCGGCCCGGGGCTCTACGGTTTCGGCATGCTTCGGTACGAGATCGTCGACGTGTTCACCGACCGGCCCTACGCCGGCAACCCGCTCGCCGTGGTGTTCGGCGCCGACGCGCTGGACGACGCCCAGCTGCTGTCGATCGCCGGCGAGTTCAACCTGTCCGAGACCGCGTTCGTGCTGCCGGCGGCCGCCGGAGGCAGCTACCGGGTGCGCATCTGCACGCCGCAGACCGAGCTGCCGTTCGCCGGCCACCCCAGCGTCGGCACCGCCGCCACCCTGGTACGGCTCGGCCGGCTCGCGGCGGGAGCGCTGATCCAGGAGTGCGGCGCGGGCAACCTGCCGGTCGAGGCGACCGCGCAGCGGGCCACGCTGACCGGTGGCGAGCCGAGCGTCGGGCCCGACCTCGACCCGGCGCCCTACCTCGACGCCGTCGGGCTGACCGCCGCCGACCTCGCCGGCCCGGCGCCGCGGCTCGCCGGTTCCGGGATCGACTCGGTACACCTGCTGGTGCGACCGGACGCGCTGGCCCGCACCGCGCCCGAGGTGGCGAAGATCCGCGCGGCGGCACACACCATCTCGGTCAGTGCCTGGGATCCGGCCACCGCCACCTCCCGGGCCCGGGTGTTCGCCGGCGATCTCGGCGTACCGGAGGATCCGGCGACCGGCTCGGCGGCGCTGGCGCACGGCGCGTACCTGGTGGCGGTCGGGCTGCTCCCGGCCGACGGCGTCACCGGCTACACCGTCCGGCAGGGCGTCGAGATGGGTCGACCATCCACACTGGAATGTGAGGTCACCGCGGTTGCCGGCCGCGCCACCCGCTGCCGGGTCACCGGCGAGGTCGTCCCCGTCGCCGCGGGCGAACTGCGCGAACCACCGCGCTGACCGACATCCACCGCGGCGCCGCCCCCACGACGCGATCGGCCGGCCCCGCCAGTGGTGTCGCCGCCCGCCGACCGCGTGCGTTGCCGGCCATCGTCAACGCCGCGCGGGTCGGCGGCGGCGTGGCGGCCGGCCGCTCGGGTCAGCGGCGGCGCGGGGTGCGGTGCAGGTGGAACGGGGTTGCGGTGCGCCGCGCCGCCGGCGTCTCCGGCGCCGGTGCGGCAAGCGATGCGTCGGGCAGCGGCGCCGGCGCACCGGCCGGCGTCAGCCGCGACACCACACATTCGGCTGCCCAGCGCGCCCCGGTGTCCTCGTCCGCGGGCAGGTTGAGCCGCTTGGCCGCGAGTTGCGGGACCACCCGCTCCCATTCCTCGCCGCCCGGCTCGACCCGCCGTACCGACGCCGGCCAGGTCACGATCCGTCCGCCGCTGTCGCCGCGTGCGGTCACCGTGCACCGCTGCGCCTCCGCCAGCCCCGGCACCGGCTGCTCGCCCGGCCCGGACACCACGTACAGCGCGCCGTCCAGCCACGCGCACCACACCGTGCTGGCCTGCTCCGGCGGCCGGCCGGGCAACTCGGCGAGCCACGCCACCGACGCCTTCCGCATCGCCTCGACGACCAGCGGTACCGGTTCCTCCGGGGAGTTCGTCACCGCACCATCCTGACCGATCCGGGCCCAACCGTCAGCCGCGCCGCCTGTCACCGGCCGAGCGGGCCGCGCGGCGCACGATCGTGGAACTCGACCGTGCGGTACCGGCTCGCGGCGAGTCCCGCCGGCCAGCCGCCGGCCGGCCAGCCGCCCTTGACCAGCAGCCGGTCCAGGAACACGGCCGGATCGGCGATCTTCGCCCACACCGCCGGCAGGAACGTCGAGCGCCGCACCCCGTCGGTCAACACCAGGCCGTCGATGCCCGGACGCAGCGCGGCGAGCAGCTCCGCCCGGCCGGCCACCGCCAGCGGCTCGGCCGGGGTCAGCACCGACACCTCGACGTCCAGCTCCGGCCAGTCGTCCGCGGACACCGGCGGCAGCCGCGGGTCACGCATCGCCCGGGCCGCGTTGCGGGCCACGTCCAGAAACAGCGGCCGCACCGGCCGCAGCGACCCGATGCAGCCGAGCAGCCGGCCGCGCCGCTCCAGCGTCACGAACGACGCCCCCGGCTCCGACAGCACGGGCTCCCCGGGCGGCGCCACCGCGGGCTCGGCGCCGACCAGGCGGCGCCGTACGGTCTCCACCGCCAGCCCGGTCAGCGCCGCGCCCTGCGCCTCGGTCAGCGTGCCGGCACCCGCCACCCGCTCGCTCGGTTCGGCTTCTGGGTCGATTGTCATGATTCACCCGCAGCTTTCCGATCGATGAGGCCGATCCACGGCGCCGTCCCGGCGGTGGCCCCCAGCACCGTGGTACCGCACCCGGTCCACTCCCGCCACCGCGGTTCACCGGGTCGGCCGACCCGGCATCCGGATGCCGCCGGCGCGGCCAAACGCCGTACCGGACCGGGTCGGACACCGTAGGTTCGCACTACCGCGGAGAAGGGCCGCGCGAGTCGTTGCGCCGTCGCGCACGGAAAAGGGAGGATCACGGCATGACCGACCAGACGAGGCAGGACCTCCCGGCTCCGCTGACCGACGACCTGACCGGGCGCACCGCCCTGGTCACCGGCGCCGGCAGCCCCAACGGCATCGGCTTCGCCACCGCTCGCCGGCTGGCCGCGATGGGTGCCCAGGTGGCGATCGTGTCCACCACCCGCCGCATCCACGACCGGGCCAAGGAACTCGGCGCCACCGGCTTCGTCGCCGACCTCACCGACGAGTCGGAGGTCGGCGCGCTCGCCGACGCGGTCACCGACCAGCTCGGCGACGTCGACGTGCTGGTCAACAACGCCGGTCTCGCCTCCAAGACCAGCCCGGAGGTGTTCCGGCCGGTCACCCAGCTCAGTCACGAGCAGTGGCGGGCCGAACTGGACCGCAACCTGACCAGCGCGTTCCTGATGAGCCGGGCGGTGGTCGGGGCGATGGCCGAACGCGGCTGGGGCCGGGTCGTCAGCGTGTCCGCCACCGAAGGGCCGATCAACGCGATGCCCACCGAAGGCGCGTACGCCGCGGCCAAGGCCGGCGTGCTCGGCCTGACCCGGGCGCTGTCGATGGAGCTGGTCGCCGACAACGTCACCGTCAACGCGGTCGCCCCCGGGCTGGTGCACACCGACGCGTCCACCCTCACCGAACTGCGGCAGGGCCTCGACACACCGATGGGGCGGCCCGGTACCGCCGACGAGGTCGCCGCCGTGATCGCGTTCCTGTGCACCCCGTCGGCCTCGTACGTCACGGGGCAGCTGATCGTGGTCGACGGCGGCAACAGCATCCGCGAGTCGCACTACCGCGGCTGAGCCGATCGCCTGCCGGCCGGGTCAGCCGCCGAACAGGCCGGTGAGCACCGGCAGCACGAAGCTGTAGCCGTCCGAGCCGCTGTCGTAGCTGCTGCTGCTCGCCGTCGCACCCACGATCAGCACCAGGAAGCCGATGTAGCCGAGGCAGCCCAGCACGTACAGCCCGGCGAAGACGTAGCCGACGATCAGCCCGGCGATGGCCAGCCCGTCGCCCTGCTCGCCGGAGACCCTGATCTGCTTCTTCGCGATGTGCCCGAAGATGATGCCGAGTATCGACCCGATGATCGGCACCACGAAGGCGCCACACAGCGCGCAGACCAGCGAGGCGATGGCCATCGAGTTGGTCGTGGTCGACTGCACCTGGTAGCCGTAGCCGGCCTGGCCGTACGGCGGCGGCCCGTACGGCGGCGGCGGCCCGTACGGCGGGGGCTCGCTGCCGGAGGGCAGCGCGTACGGCGAGTAGGGCTGCTCGTCGTAGTAGGGGCCGCCCGGTGGCTCGCCCTGGGGCGTTGGCCAGCTCATCGGTGTGTCCTTCCGTGCCAGCCCCGTTCGGAGCGTGACCCGTCTCGCCCGAGCGCAGACCGGGTCCTGTGGGGGTGCGCCCGAGGTTACCTGTCGCGTGCACGTCGACGCTCGTGGCACGGACGTGTCCGGCGTTGTCGGTCAGCCGGGCGGGCCCGGCACGCCACTGCCCTCCGCCAGCCGGCGCGCACGGGCGACTCGCCTCGCTCGGCCGGGGTTCCCGACGCGCTCTAGACCAGGCGCAGCTGTTCTGCCGGCGGCGCCTGCGGGGCGGTGTCGCCGACTTCGCGAAAGTTGCCGGCCGACCGGTCCGGCAGCCCGTGCCGGCGGCACGCGGACCGCACCCGGGCGACGACGGTGCGCTGGTAGGCGGCCGGGGCGTAGCTGCCGTTGCGGTAGAGCCGCCGGTACGGCTGGACCAGTCGCGGGAAGTGCCGCTCCAGGAACGCCTGGTACCACTCGCGGGCACCGGGTCGCAGGTGCAGCACGATCGGCGTGATGCTGGTGACGCCCGCCTCGACCAGCGCCGCCACGGTGCGGTCCAGCTCGGCCTCCTGGTCGGTGAGGCCGGGCAGGATCGGTGCCATCAGCACCGAGCAGCCGATGCCCGCGTCGGTGAACCGGCGGACCAGGTCGAGCCGGCGTGACGGCGCCGGGGTGCCCGGCTCGACCAGCCGCCACAGCGTCTCGTCCAGGAACCCGATGGAGAAGGCGACCGACACGTCGGTGACCGCCGCGGCCTGGGTGAGCAGGTCCTGGTCTCGCTGGATCAGCGTGCCCTTGGTCAGGATCGAGAACGGGTTGGCGTGGTCGCGCAGCGCGCCGAGGATCTCGCGCATCAGCCGGTAGCGCCCCTCGACCCGCTGGTACGGATCGACGTTGGTGCCCATCGCGATCGGCTCGCCGCACCACCGGGGCGAGGCCAGCTCGCGCCGCAACAGTGCCCCCGCATTGACCTTCACGATGATCTTCGAATCGAAGTCGTGCCCCGCATCCAGATCCAGATAGGTGTGCGTGTTCCGGGCGAAGCAGTTGTGGCTGACCACGCCGTTCGCGAGGAAATCCCCGGTTCCGGTGGTGATGTCGTACATCACGCGTTCCTCGGCGAGATCCTCGATCGAGACGACCCGCAGATCCGCGCCGCACTCGACCCCGGTACCGATCGGCGTCCGCACAGGGTCGACCGGGTACAGGTGCGTCGCAAGGGCCCCGTCGCCTCGGCTGGTACCGGACCGGTACCCGCGGCGGTGGTCCGGCCGTGCGGCGGCCGGGACGGGATGCGAACCGAGGCCGAGCAACGTGTCGCCGGTGCCGAGGTGCGGCCGCCGTGCGGAGCCGCCCGCCGCTTCGCGGACGTGTTTCCAGCCGCGCTCGGTCAGGAACCGGTGATCGCCGCTGGCCACGATGGTCGTGCCGTCGGCGAGCGTGACCCGGTGCGCCCGCTTCACGGTGCGCCAGTGCGCCAGCACCCGGGTCGGGACGTATCGCCGGTCGACGCCGTCCCGGCGGGTTCCGCAGATCTGGTCACCGACGTGTAGCTCGGCGATCGGGCGCGAACGCCCGTCCGCGAGCAGCACCCGTGTCGCGCCGTCCAGGCAGTAGACGCAGGCATGGGTGCAGCCCCGGTAGGGGTTGATGGTCCAGCGGAAGGGCATGGCCGACTCGCCGGGGACGCGGTTGATCAGCGACTTGGCCTGGATCTCGATCGCCATCGCGTCTTCGGTGCCGGCGATGACCGGCCCGGTCGGGGCGAGGTGCAGGCCCGCCCGACCCGAACCGCGCCGCTGCGCCGCCGGATCGGGCAGGTCGAGCGGCAACGCCTGCTCGGCCAGGTGGTCGGCCCGCTGCTGTTCCCAACGCATGCCCTCCATTCGAACACACGTTCGATCCATCGTCCACCGAAACGGCTGATCCGATCGCCGCGAAGGGCGAGCCTGACCTGCCCGGACCGGCGCCGGCTGCGCGACGTGCCGGCCGCGCCGCACGTGCCGGCCGCCGGTACGGCGGAAACGGTCGCTGGGAAATTCGGCGGGTGGACGAGCTGCGCAGGATCTTCGACCAGGCCGGGTGCCGGGGCACGATCCGGGTGTCGTCGTCGACCGACGGCGCCTCGGCCTGAGCGGCCGCGGCGACCGGTGCCGAGCCGGTGTCGGGGGACACCGGCGTCTTCGGTGGCCGGGGAAACCGAACAGGGGCAGGATTGGCGGTATGACCGGCGATCGCCCCACGTTTCTGTTCGATGGCGACTGCGCGTTCTGCTCGAGCTGCGCGGGGTTCATCGAGCGGCACATCCCGACCCGGGCCGCCGTGCTGCCCTGGCAGCGGGTCGACCTCGACGCGCTCGGCGTCAGCCAGCAGCAGGTCGACGAGTCGGTGCAGTGGATCGACGCGGCCGGAGTCGCGTCCGGGCCGGACGCGATCGCCCGGCTGCTGCGCGATGCCGGTTCGTTCTGGCGGCCGCTGGGCGTGGTGCTCGGCGCGCCGCCGGTGCGCTGGCTGGCCTGGCCGGTGTACCGGTGGATCTCCCGGCACCGTGACCTGATGCCCGGCGGTACCGCCGCCTGCGCGCTCCCCGCCGCCGACCGCCACTGACCACCGCCGATCCGCGACTGACCCGCCGCCGACCCGCCGCCGACCACTGGCCCGCCCCGCCCACCGGCTGGCGCCGGCCGAGCCAGACGACGCTAGCCGGGCAGCGGGGGAGCGGGGTCGGTGCCGCGGCGCAGCAGCCGGGCCGCCCAGCGCACCGGCCGCACCCGCTCCAGCGGCAGGAAGCTCGTCATCGCGATCAGGTGCGGGACGAAGCTGATCGTCACCGCCGCGAACACCATCAGGTGGAACGCGTACATCAGCGCGACCTGCAGGTAGTACCAGCGGCCGCGGAGCAGGAACACGACCGGTGTGGTCAGCTCGAACGCGACGATCAGGAACTGCACCACGACCAGCAGATGCGGTACGTGGGTGGACCACTCGACGAGTTCCGTGCCGCGGCGCAGCACCGCGCGGGTCATGGTGGCGCCGGTCAACCACTCCAGCCCGCCGAACCGGAACTTCGCCCAGGACGACAGGAAGTAGGTGGCGACCACCGCGAGCTGGGTGCACCGCAGCGCCCACCCGGCCCGCTCCGACCGGGTCGGGTCGCCGTGCCGCGCGGCACCGACGGTCGGCAGTACGGCCAGCGCCACCAGCAGGTCGAACCGGTCGTGGTCGACCTTGCCGTAGCTCATCGCGACGAGCATCCACTCCAGGTACAGCGCGAAGACGAGCCAGCCGAGCAGCCGGGGCGCGCGACCGGTGGCGGCCAGCAGCGCGGCCGCCAGCAGTACCCAGAACAGGGCGGTGATCAGCAGGTGTCCGGGGGTGGGCAGCGGCAGCAGCCGGCCGATCAGCAGCGGCTGGTAGAGCGTGCCCGGCACGTCGGCGTGCAGCCGTACCCACGGCGTGAACAGCACCAGGTCGGCGGCCACGAACAGGTAGACGAGGGTACGGAACGCGGCGATCCGGCCCAGCGGCATCGGGCTGGTGAACCAGCGCCCGAGCGCGCGAACGGCCGCGGTCACCGGGCCCGCCAGGTGGCCTCGGTACGTTCGGTGTAGGCGCCGGTGGGCCGGCCGTCGCGCAGCGCCAGCAGCCGGACCACGACGTCGATGCGCACCAGCCGCGGCGCGTCCGGCTGGCGCCGGTGGTACGCGGTGGCGATCGCGCCGAGCAGCTCCGGGTGCTGCTCGATGCGCGGCAGCTGCCCTTCCAGCTCGGCGCGGCGGAACCCGGTCTGGGTGTCGGTGAGCTGCAGGTGCCGGCCGGACGCGTCGACCGCGTGCAGCCGGGTGTCGTGCACCGGCGCGTTCAGCCTGTCGGCGGTCGCGTACATCCGGAACGGGCCGAACGGGAAGTCGTCGTCCTGCCCGACCAGGGTGCCGGCCAGCAGCAGCGCCACACCGGCGAGCGCCACCACGACCCGCAGGGCGCGGCCGCGCGGGCTCAGCCGCCGCACCGGCGGGTCGTCCGGTACCTCGTCGCCGGTGCCGGCCCGGGTGGTGATCTGCCCCTGCATGCGCAGAGTCTGGCACGCCGCTCGCACCCGCGGGTGGACCCCTGCCCGCCGTACCGCCACGGTCGACAGGTGTCGTGCCGGCCGGGCGGGCGGGCGGCCGGTACGGCAGACTTGCCGGCGGTGGCCGGGTACGGTCGCCGCGTCGACGGGCCGTTCGCCGGCCCGGCAGCACATCGTTCCGCTCGAGGGAGTCGCCGTCGTGCCGCTGTTCCGCCGCAACAAGCCGAGCTGGGAGCCGGACTGGCAGACCTTCCCGGGCCGGGTACCGGCGTCCGCGGACCGGCCGGAGGCCGACGCGATGCTGCACGCCGACCTGGCCGCGGTCGCCGCCGCGCCGGTCGCGGAGCTGCCGGTACGGCTGACGGTGCGGGTCGCCTTCGGCGCCACCCGGCCGGACGGCTCGCCGGCGGCGGGCGCGGCGCACCAGCTCTACGTGTTCGAGGACAAGCTGGCCGCCGAGGTGGCCAAGCGCGCCGACGGGCAGTACGTGGGCCGGGTGATCAGCGCCGGCGAGTGCACGTTCGTGTTCCAGCTGCCGGCCGAGCCGGGGGAGCTGAAGCTGCCGGCCGGCCCGGAGCTCGCGACCGGTCCGGCGGTACCGGTGCAGCACGTCGAGGCCGACCCGGACTGGAGCTACGCGCGGGCGGTGTTCACCAAGGACCCGGCGGCCGAGCAGCGCAGCTACAATCGTCCGCTGGTGGCGGCGCTCGTGGCCCGGGGCGACCGGGCGGAAATACCCCGGCCGATCGAGCACTCGGCGCACTTCGCCGACCAGGCCGGCGCCGGCGCGAGCGGCAAGGAGCTGGGCGCGCTGGGCTACCGGGTCACCGCGAGCACCGATCCGGAGGGCGGCGTCACGCTCACCGCGGTACGGGCCGCGCCGCTCACCGCCGTCGACGAGGCGTCGGTGCAGGTACAGGCGGTCGTGCAGGCACACGGCGGCGACTACGACGGGTGGGGCAGCGACCTGGTCCGCTGACCGGCGGGTACCGCACGGCAGCCTGACGTATCGTCGTCGATCCGACACCTGACGTGGTGGCACCGGGTCGGGAACGCCCCGTCATCGGACATTCCGGCTCTATGCTGAGACCGGAGCCGAGGGTGCGGAGGCGAACATGACCAGTCAGACGCAGCACCGGGACGTCACCGACTTCACCCCGCACGAGTGGCAGCTGCTCGTCGAGCTGCCGGAGCGGGTGGTGATCGCGGCGACCTCCGCCGAGGCGGACGGGATGCGCCGCACCATCGACGAGGGGCTCGCCGGCGATCGCGCCATCGAGACCGGCCGGCACTCGGACAGCCCGCTGGTGCGCCGGGTCGCCGCCGAGTTGTGGACCGACGACGACACCGAGGCGCCGCGGCCGGCCGCGGTCGAGTTCAACGACCGGGCGCGCGGCGTCGCCGACGTGCTCGCTGCCTGCCGCCGGGCGGCGGACGTGCTCGCCGCCAAGGCCGCGCCGGCCGACGCCGCGGCGTACCGGGACTGGATCGGCGCGATCGCCGACCGGGTCTGCGCGGCGGCCCGGTCCGGTGGCTTCCTGGGTATCGGCGGCGAGGCGGTCTCCGCGGCCGAGCGGCGCTTCCTGGCCGAGCTGGCCGCCGCCTTCGGCGACCCGTTCGACCGTGCTCGCTGATCGCGCTGCGCCGGGCAGCGGTCGACCATGCTCGCTGATCGCGCCGCTCCCGGGGCAGCGTTCGACCGGGTCTGCTGGCTGCGGCCGGTCGGCGGGCCGGGCGCCGCGCCGTATCGTCGGATCGTGCACGACGAACAGGACAGCGGCGTCGGCGTCGGCCCCTGGGCGGGCCCGTGGCCGGACGATCCCCGGCTCGACCCGGAGTTGCTCGCCGGCGGTGACCGGCGCAACGTGGTCGACCGCTACCGGTACTGGCGGCGCGAGGCGATCGTGGCCGACCTGGACACTCGCCGGCACGACTTCCACGTGGCGGTGGAGAACTGGCAGCACGACTTCAACATCGGCACCGTGGTGCGCACCGCGAACGCGTTCCTCGCCCGCGAGGTGCACATCGTCGGCCGGCGCCGCTGGAACCGCCGCGGCGCCATGGTGACCGACCGGTACCAGCACGTCCGGTACCACCCGGGCATCGAGGAGCTGCTGGCGTACGCGGCGGATGCGGGCCTCACCCTGGTCGGCATCGACAACCTGGCCGGGTCGGTACCGCTGGAGTCGGTGACGCTGCCCCGGCGCAGCCTGCTGCTGTTCGGGCAGGAGGGGCCGGGACTGTCCGAGCCGGCCCGGCGGGCGGCGAGCCTGGTCTGTTCGATCGCCCAGTACGGCTCGACCCGGTCGATCAACGCGGGCGTGGCGAGCGGCATCGCCATGCACGCCTGGATCCGGCAGCACGCGACGCCGCCGACCGAGCCGGCGGCCGGCAGCGTGCCCGCCGGTGCCGGTGCCGGTGCCGGTGCCGGTGCCGGTGCCGGTGCCGGTCCGGGGCCGGTCGGGCCGATGCCGGTGGCGTCGACTTGACGCGACCGGTGCAGACGATCACCGTGGGATGAGTGAGCGGGGCGAGGTGCCCACGATGCGGACGACCGGTCCACCGGTCGGACACCGGGCACGCCGAGTGGGTCTGCGCGCGGCACGGCTCGGTGCCGCCGCTGCAGATTCCGGCCGGGGTCGGCCCGGCCGAGGTGGACGCGGTGCGTGCCGGCGGCCGGGTACCGCTGTGGTGCCCGTGGCCGCCGCTGCCGGACTGGATGCTCACCGGTGTCGGCTGGGCCGGTGACGTGCCGGCCGGCGCGGTGGCGACCGTGTCGGCCTGCTCGGGCCCGGCGCCGCTGGGTGGCCCGGCCGACGTGGTCCTGGTGGCCGAGGAGCCGGGTGTCGGGCTCGGCTGCTGGTTCGCCGGGATCGGTGGCACCGACCCCGGCCCGGTGCTCGGCGCGGCGGTGTCCGCGGGCGTGGCGCACGCCAAGATCGTCGCGGGTGGCCATCCGACGCCGCTGTGGTCCGTGCCGTCGATCGACGACCGCAGCGTCTACGTCGGCGAGGCGAAGGGCCTCTGGCTGTACGCGATAGCCCATCCGGCCTCGGCCGGCTACGTGCTCGCCGAGCACGTCGTGCTGCACGATCTCACCGATTCCCGACCTGCGGAACTCAGGTACGGAGCGTTGTCGCCGTACCTGTCCGCGGTGCGCTGAGCGGATCCGGCCCTACCAGCGACGTCGGTCGAATGGCCGAGGATGCCCGAACACTGTGCGTACCGGCGCGGTACGTGGCGACCGACCGTGCCCGGATCGTCGGGTACCGTGTTGGAGGGCGACGTGACGCGGTGCCGGAATAGTGTGGGATTACCCTGGTGAATTCAGGGCTGGAGATTCACAGTATGGCGTCTAGCTGATACGCTCAGTAGCGATAGTGACGTCGGGGAGGGACAATGATCAAGAAGATCCTCACCTGGGGTGGCCTGGCCTTCCTGATTTTCTTCATCGCCTACAAGCCCACTTCGGCCGCGACGGTCGCCAAGACCATCGGCGGTGGCATTGTCGACATTCTGACCGGCGTGGGTAACTTCTTCTCCAGCCTCGTGGGTTAATTTGAGGGATGCACCGCGACGAGGCCGACCGGTCGGCGGATGACGCTCGGCGCGACACCGAGCCCATCCCCGGAATGGCGCATCCCCCAAACCTGGCCGACGATCTGCTGGGCGACGGCGACTCGCCGCCACCCAGCGGTCGGGCCGACATTCCACCGCCGATCGAACCGGCCGGCGGCTACTCCGACACCGACGACTTCGACACGGCCACCGGGCTGCCCCACGACGGCCCGCGCCGGGTCACCTCGGTCGAGCCGGAGCCCAGCGCCTATGTCGCGCGCTACCTGTTCCCGACGGAGAAATACCGCGGCGAGTGGCGTCGGCACTGGATCCACATCATCGTGCCGATCATCGTGCTGATCGTCGCGACGTTCCTGATGGGCTTCGTCAGCAGCCTGCTCGCCCACTACAAGGCCGACATCGCGGTCACGGTCGTGGTGCTGCTGTGGGTGCTGTCGCTGATCTGGGTCGGCTGGCGCGCGTTCGACTGGTTCCAGGACAGGTTCATCCTGACCAACAAGCGGGTCATGCTGATCAACGGGCTGATCACCCGCAAGGTGGCGATGATGCCGCTGCTGCGGGTCACCGACATGAAGTACCAGCAGTCCCCGCTGGGCCGGATGCTCAACTACGGCACGTTCGTCCTGGAGTCGGCCGGTCAGGACCAGGCGCTGCGCGAGGTGCCGCACCTGCCCAACCCGAACGAGCTCTACCTGCGCGTCGTCGAGGAGATGTACGAGCCGGAGGCGGTCGAGGCCCGGCTGGGCGAGTCCGAGGCGGACGGCAGCGACGCCTGACCCGATCGGCCGGCAGCGACGCCGCCCCGGTCGTCCGGATCGGTCGGCAGCGACGCCGCCCCGGTCGGCCGGCAGCGACGCCGCGCCGATCGGTACCGACCGGCGCGGGTCGCCCCGGCACAATGAGCGGCATGCGCATCGACCTGCACGTGCACTCCTCGGCCAGCGACGGTACCGATTCGCCGGCGGCGCTGCTGAGGCTGGCCGGTGAGGTCGGTCTCGACGTGGTCGCGCTGACCGACCACGACACCACGGCCGGCTGGGCGGAGGCGACCGCGGCGGTACCGCCGGGATTGACGCTGGTGCCCGGCATCGAGATCTCGGCCCGCTGGTGGGAGGCGCCCGGCTCGCCGATCGGTCTGCACCTGCTCGCCTACCTGCCCGACCCGGACGAGCCGGAGCTGGCCGCGGCGCTCGCCGGGGTCCGGCACAACCGCAGCACCCGCGCCCAGCGGATGGTCGACCTGCTGCGCGCCGGCGGCATCGACGTCACCTGGGACGAGGTGCTCTCCGACGCGGCCGGCGCGCCGGTCGGCCGGCCGCACCTGGCGCAGGCGCTGATCCGGCGCGGGCTGGTCGACACGGTCAGCGAGGCGTTCGCACCGCAGTGGCTGGGGCAGCAGTTCCGGCTTCCGAAGGACGATCTGGAGGTCTTCCACGCGCTGCGGCTGATCCGTGGCGCCGGCGGGGTGCCCGTGTTCGCCCACCCGCTCGCGCACCGGCGCGGCCGGGTCGTACCGGATGCGGTGATCGCCGAGATGGCCGCGGCGGGCCTGGCCGGGCTGGAGGCCGACCACCCCGACCACGGGCCGGCCGAACGCGACCACGCCCGGCGGTTGGCCGCCGACCTCGGCCTGTTCGTCACCGGCTCCAGCGACTACCACGGCAGCAACAAGCCGACCGGTATCGCGGTCGAGCTGACTAGCCCCGCCTCGTACGAGCAGATCCTCGCCCAGGCGACCGGCACCACACCGGTGGCGAGCCCGGTCACCCCGGACCGCACCGGCTGATCACACCGGCGATCGAGCTGGTATCCGTGTGTGGTCGCAGGAGGGGGTGGCGGGGGATGGATCTGCAGCTGTTCGGCACGGCGGTGGTGACGCTGTTCGTCATCGTCGACCCGCCCGGTTCGGTACCGATCTTCCTCGCACTGACCCGCAGCATGGACTTCCGCGCCCGGAACAGGGCCGCCTGGCAGGCGGTGTGGTTGTCGTTCGGGGTGATCGTGGCGTTCGCGGTCGCGGGCGGCCAGATCCTCAAGTACCTCGGCATCTCGCTGCCGGCGATGCAGGCGGCCGGCGGCTTGCTGCTGCTGCTGGTGGCGTTGGAGCTGCTGACCGGTAAGCAGGACGACCCGGACTCGACCGCCACCTCGAACGTCGCCCTGGTACCGCTGGGTACCCCGCTGCTCGCCGGCCCCGGCGCGATCGTGGCGTCGATCGTGTTCGTCCGGCAGGGCGACGGGATCGCCGACTACGTGGCGATCGCCGCCGCGATCGTCGCGGTGCACGCGATCATCCTCGGCTTCCTGCGTTTCTCCAACGTCATCGTCCGGGTGCTCAAGCAGGGCGGCATCGAGGTGCTGACCCGGATCTCCGGTCTGCTGGTCGCCGCGATCGCGGTGCAGCTGATCGCCGATGCGATCGCGAGCTTCGTGCACCAGTACGGCGGCTGAGCCGCAGCCCGCCGCGCCGGCTGGTCACGGGCGCCTCTCCCGGCGTGCCGGCCGCGGCGGCTCAGCCGGCGATCCGGCGCACCATGGCCACCAGCGCGGCGCGCCGGCCCGCGGGGGTGTCCGCGTCGGCCCCGGCGGTCATCATCCGCACGATCTGCGGTACCGAGAGCCACCAGACGGTCAGCGCGACCACGGCGTAGAGCAGGTACGCCGGGTTTTCTGCGGCGTTGACGGTGCCGCGGCGCTGCGCCTGCGCGAGCGCGGCCACCTTGCCGGCGTAGTACCGGGTGCGGTCGGCCTCGGCGGGGACCGGCTCGTCGCCGGCCTGCAGCCCCTCCCAGTGCATCAGCCGGACCAGGTGCGGGTGCTCGGCGTGGTAGTCGTAGACCCGCCCGGCGTACTCGCCGAGGTCGTCGGCGAGCGCGTCGGTGAGCGGTACCGCGGCGGCGAGCCGGCCGAGTTCCTGGTCGAGCACGACGCCGAACAGCTGCTGCTTGTTGCCGAAGTACTGGTAGATGCGTTCCTTGTTGACGCCGGCCGAGCTCGCGATGCGATCCATCCGGGCGCCGACCGGGCCGTGTTGCGCGTACTCCTGGACTGCGGCGTCGAGCAGGAGCTGTCGGGTGCGTGCGGTGTCCCAGGCCATGCGTCGAGCATACGGCAATTCCAACTGCCCAGTTGCATTTCCGGTCGCCGCCGTGGCAGTATCCAACCAGCCAGTTGGAAATTGCTCCGAGAGGGAACACGATGACTGAGCCGTCCGCCACCGTCGCCCGCACCGCCTGCCCCGCGGCGCCTACCGTCCCGTCGGTGCACCGGCGCGCGGCACTGACCTGGATCGCCGTGTACGGCGCGATCACCACGGCGCAGTTGCTGTTGGGCGACCTGATCGGCGCGCTGCCGCTGCCGCTGCGCACCCTGGTACTCACCGGGTTGGTGGTGCCGCTGGTGGTCTACGTGCTGGTGCCCCGGCTGCTACGGCTCGACGCCGCAGTGACCCGCCGCAGCCCCCGGCGTTGAGTCGGTGCGGTGCGGTGCGGTGCGGCCGGAGGTGGTGGTCGCACCGGATCAGGCGGTGCCGGCGTTGAGTCGATCGGTGCGGTGCGGTGCGGTGCGGCGGCGGCCGGAGTGTGGTGGTCGCGCCGGATCAGGCGGTGCCCTCGGCGGCACGCTCGGCCGCGGCGGCGCGGGCGGCGGCGATCGCCTCGGAGCTGCGCCGGCCCAGCCGGGCCGCGCCGTGGACGGCGGCGCTCGCACCGTCGGTGTCGGTGTCGGTGCCGCGAGACCTGATCACGGCGACGCCGCGCTCCAGATCTACACCGCCCGGAGCATCGTTGCCGATGTCCTGCCGTTTGCTCTTGAGCTCCTGGATCAGCTCGGTCTGCTTGCGTTTGCCCGGCTGCAACAGACCAGCGAGCTCACCGAGACCGGCCGCAGCCATCGCGGCCGAGGGCGAGTCGCTGTCGCCGCGCATCCACTTCAACAGACCCATGGACACCTCCGAGGGGATCGCCGCCACAGTACTCCACGCAACGTTCCCGCCGCCTTGCCAGCGGGGCGGCGGCCGGCGGCCGGCGTGACCAAGGTACGGGCGTCGCCGCCCGGGGTGAGCCGAGTGCGTTCCGTACCCGCGGCGCCTCGCTCGCGGGATCGGCCCGGCGCGACCGGCGCCGGTCTGGCCGGCGCGGGGCGGTCCGGGCGACCCGCGCGATGCGGGTCGGCCCGGCTGCGCCGTAACGTCACACCCTGCTGGCAGGATCGACGGTGTCCGGGTTTGTGGCGTGGCGAGCGGTTGAGGGGTGCTGATGTCGGAGCAGGTGCGGCCGCGGGCGGCGGTGCCGGAGCAGCTGGCGCTGGGCGGGATGCCGGAGAAGCTGTTCGTGTGCACGCCGAGCAAGCTCGGGGCGTACGAGGACTGTCCGCGCCGCTTCCGCTACCAATATGTCGACCGGCCGCAGCCGCAGAAGGGGCCGCCGTGGGCGCACAACTCCCTCGGGGCCAGCGTGCACACCGCCCTGAAGAACTGGTACGCGCTGGATGTCGCGGCGCGCACCGTCGAGGCGCTGCCCCGGCTGCTGCGCGCCACCTGGGTCGCGGAGGGCTACCGGGACGGCGCGCAGGAGCGGGCGGCGTTCGACGTGGCGCTGCGTTGGCTGGAGGAATACGTCGGGACCCTCGATCCGGCCGACGACCCGGTCGGCGTCGAGCGGGTGGTCGCGACCCGCACCCCGGTGCTCGCCTTCAACGGCCGGGTCGACCGCATCGACCGGCGCGGTGACGAGCTCGTCATCGTCGACTACAAGACCGGTCGTGCGCCGCTGACCAGCGACGATGCCCGCGGCTCGCGCGCGCTGGCGCTGTACGCGTTCGCTGCCGAGCGCACCATTCACCGGCGCTGCCGCAGCGTCGAACTGCACCACCTGCCGACCGGCTCGGTGGCCGCGCACGAGCACACCGAGGAGTCCCTGCGCCGGCACGTGAGCCGCGCCGAGGACACCGCCCGCGACATCGTCGCGGCGCAGCGGCGGATGGCGGCCGGCGAGGACCCCGACGCCGCCTTCCCGACCGCGCCGTCGAACCGGTGCTCCTGGTGCGACTGGCGGCGGGTCTGCCCGGTCGGGCGGGACGCGGTCGAACGGGAGCCGTGGTCGTCGGTGCAGCGGGCGCTCGACCCCGCCGGCGATGCCGCGGAATCGACCCCCGCGGCCGGCTGAAAAGCGAGTAATTTTCGGATACGCTGCGCGGCACCGGCGCCGGGAACGTCCCGGCACCGGTGGTCCGATCGGCGATCGTCCGCGCACCGGCCGGGCGGTGGCGAAACGGAGGCGGCGATGGGGCAGTCGGGCCAGGCTTCGGCGGGCGCCGGTGCATACCGGGACCCGGTGACGCGCTGCGCGATCGGCGTCGCGTACGCGGTGCAGGGGTTGTGTTTCGCCGCGCTGCTGACCCAGGTGCCGGTGCTGCAGGACAAGTTCGACTTCTCCGACGGTGCGCTGACCCTGCTGCTGCTGGCGGTGCCGGTGGTGGCCGGGCTGGGCAGCGTGCTGGCCGGCCTCCTCGCCGAGCGGTTCGGCAGCGCGGTGGTGCTGCGCGTCGCCCAGCCGCTGGTGTGCCTGGCGGTCCTCGGCGCCGGCGCGGTCGGCGACCGTCCCCTGCTGTACGGCGTGCTCGCGGTGTTCGGGCTGTCGGTCGGCGCGGTCGACGCCACCATGAACATGCAGGGCGTGAGCCTCGAACGGCGGTACGGGCGGTCCATCCTCGCCTCGTTCTACGCGGTGTGGAGCGCGGCGGGCATCGTCGGCGCGCTCAGCTCGTCGGCGAACGAGCACTGGCGCCAGCCGCTGTGGGTCGGGTTCGGGGTGGTCGCCACGCTCGGCATCGTGGCGTCGGCGGCAACCGGTCGGCGACTGATCCGGCGCGACGCCGAGCGGGCGCTCGCGGTCGATCCGAGCGCGGGGCCGGCGGTGCCGTGGCGGCCGATCGTGCTGATCGGTATCGGCGTCGCCCTGATGTACGTGGCGGACTCCGCGACGTCCAACTGGAGCGCGGAGTACCTGCGCCGCGGGCTGTCCTCGCCGGCGGAGTTCGCGGCCTGGGGTTACGCGGTCTACCAGGCGTGCATGGTGCTCGGCCGGCTCGGCGCCGACCAGGCGGCCCGGCGGTGGGGCCCGGTCGCCGCGGTGCGGGCCGGGGTCGCGGTCGGCGTGGTCGGTCTGGCGGTGGTGGTCGCCGCGCCCGGCACCGCGGTGGCCATCGTCGGCTTCGGCATTCTCGGCTTCGGTCTCAGCGTGGTGGTGCCGCAGTCGTTCTCGGCGGCCGGGCAGTACGACCCGGCCGGCACCGGGCTGGCCATCGCCCGGGTCAACCTGTTCAACTACGTGGGTTTCCTGGTCGGTGCGCCGCTGGTCGGCGCGGTCGAGCAGCTGACCACCTGGCGGATCGGGTTCGCCGTCCCGCTGGTGCTGGTCGCCGTGATCATTCCGCTCGCGACGGCGTTTCGGCCGGCTCGTCGGCAGTCGGCATCGGCCGTGCCAGTCGGCGAATGATGCCGACCAGCGTCTCGCCGTAGCGCCAGCGAAACTCCGGGTCGCTCGGGTCGGTGCCGAACAGGCGGCGGGCCAGCTGCGGCATGATCACCGGCGCCATCACCATGCCGCGGATGGCCAGCAGCACCGCGGCGGTGTCGACGTCGGCGGCAAGCTCGCC
The DNA here is from genome assembly GCF_018324685.1 of Actinocatenispora sera. Lineage (NCBI taxonomy): Bacteria > Bacillati > Actinomycetota > Actinomycetes > Micromonosporales > Micromonosporaceae > Actinocatenispora > Actinocatenispora sera. The sequence goes on from NZ_AP023354.1 coordinate 3,261,552, forward strand.
GCGCTGCTGCCAGGCGCGGGCGCGCGGCTCGTCGTCCTCGTCGGCGAGCACGTCGGGTGAGCCGTCGTCGCCGAGGCCGCTCCAGGCGATCAGCCGGGCCGGGCACGGATCGGTCAGGCCGGCCGCGAGGTAGCTGAGCACCGCCTGTTCCAGCGGCGTGTCGGGACCGGCGAACTCGTGCTCGCGCTCCCGCCAGCGGTCGTGCAGGGCGCGGTAGATGCCCTCCTTGCCGCCGAAGTAGTAGCTGATCAGCTGCTTGTTGACGCCGGCGCGGGCGGCGATGTCGGCGACCTTGGTACCCGCGTACCCGTGCGCGGCGAACTCGTGCAGCGCGGCGTCGAGCAGCAGCCGCTGGGACCGCTCGGCATCGCGTTGCCGCTCGTCCGGGTTCGGGGTGCGGCGGGGACCTGCGGGCATGGCCGCCATCCTAATCCGCCACCCGGTCCAGTTAGTCATCCATCGAGATGATTATGCTGGCTGGTAAGTTGATTAACGAGAGGAGTCATCATGATCGTCGTGACCGGGGCGACCGGCGGAGTCGGTGCGGAGGTGGTCCGCGGGCTCGTCGAGTCCGGCCACCGGGTTCGTGCCCTGTCCCGCCGCCCGGACGAGTTGGCCGTGCCCGCCGGGGTCGAGACCGCCCGGGCCGACGCCGAGTCTCTCGCCGCAGCGTTCGCCGGCGGTACCGCCCTGTTCCTGTACTCGACGTTCGGCGATCCGGCGATCCCGGTCGCCGCCGCGAGGGCCGCCGGCATCGCGCGGATCGTGCTGCTGTCCTCGGCCGCGGTACGAGACGGCGCCGACGACCCGATCGCCCGGCACCACCGAGCCGTGGAACAGGCGGTCGAGTCGTCCGGCCTGGCCTGGACGCACCTGCGGCCCGGCGGGTTCGCGAGCAACGCCCGCTGGCTCGCCCCGCAGGTACGGGACGGGGTGGTGCGGTTGGCCTACCCCCAGGTGGGCACCGCGCCGATCGATCCGGCGGACATCGCCGCGGTGGCCGTCCGGGCCCTGACCGAGGACGGCCACGCCGGCCGGGCGTACCCGCTGACCGGGCCGGAGTGGCTCACCCAGGCCGACGAGATCTGCATCCTCTCCGCCGCGCTCGGCGTGCCGGTTCGGGTGGAGCAGGTCGACCCCGAGGCGGAGATCGCCGTGCTCACCGGCTCGATCCCGGAGCGCTTCGCCCGCGGCCGCCTGGAGATCCAGGCGGCCATGGTCGACCAGCCCTCCTCCGTGGTGGACACGGTCGAGCGCCTCCTCGGCCGCCCGGCCAGGACGTTCGCCGAGTGGGCCGCCACGCACGCCACCGAGTTCAAGTAGCTCGGATCAGGCCACCGGTTCGGCGAGGGCGGCGAGTCAGAGCCGCGGGTCGTGGCCGGCGAGCCGGGCGCGCTGCAGGCCGTCGCGGACCCGGGGGGAGTGCCGGTACCGCTCGGGCAGCGCGCCGGCCGCGAGCCGCAGCGACCGGGCGGCGAGGCTCGCGCCGACGTCGCCAACCGGCAGGCCGAGCCCGCCGTAGCGGCGCCGGGCCCAGCCGGGCAGCAGCCCGAACGCGACCGCGGCGATCCCCATCCAGCCGCCGCGGGCCGGCGTGTACCCGAGGCCGCGCGGCATCGTCGGCCAGAACAGGAACGCGGCCGCGGCCGCCGCGTCCCGAGTGAGGGCCAGCCGCGGCTGCATCGCCGCGTAGTACTCGGCGATCTCGGCCGCGGAGGCCGGCACGGTGCCGGGGTCCAGTCCGACCAGCTCGGCGGCGCGCAACTGCTCGGTGTAGTACCGGTCGACGTCGGCGTCGGTGAGCCGGACGCCGCCGCGCCGGGCGGTGGACACGAACGACTCGACCTCGCAGACGTGCGTCCAGCGCAGCAGCTCCGGCTCGTCGACCCGGAACTCCGCCCCGGAGTACGGGTCGTGCCCGCGCAGCCGCCGATGGATGCCGCGCACCTTCGCGCCGGCCCGGCGCGCCTCGTCGCTGGTACCGAAGGTCACGGTCGCGACGTAGTCCCCGGTGCGGTACAGCCGCCCCCACGGGTCGGTCCGGAAGTCGGAGTTCTGCGCGACGCCGGCCATCGCCCGCGGGTGCAACGCCTGCAGGAACAGCGCGCGCAGCCCGCCGACGGCGAGCAGCAGGTTGCCGTGCACCCGCCAGCTGACGCTGCCGGGCCCGAACAGGCCGAGGTCGACGGGCGTCGAGCCATCGACCGACTTCGCTACGTCCACCGGGCCAGCGTGCCACGGTCGTGCCGGGCGCCGGTCCGGCCCCCGAGCCGTGCGTGGCCCACCACGCCGGGCTGGATCCCCACCGAACGCAACATCACCCGTACGGTGACGCTCGGTGTTGGATGGTTTGCGGTTAGGCGTCCGTAAAAACCGGCCGCGCGGCGTCGCGCTGACCTGATGCGGGGCGTTTCGGGAGGTAACTTGGGCTGTGTCGACGGTGGTAGCGAGCCCTCGGCGGTGCCGAGAGCCCTCGGACGAAGGGCACGATGCGACATGCTGACGGATCTTGCGCACGGCGATCTGGCGACCGCACCGTATGTCTTCCTGACCACGCATGGTCGCGGTGAGGGGCGCTCGCAGACCGTCGAGCTGTGGTTCGCGGCCTATCACGACACCGTGTACCTGCTCTCGTCGAGCGGGGACCGGCCCGAGTGGGTCCGCAACATCGCCCGTGACCCCGACGCGGAGCTTCGCATCGGCCGCTACACCCGGTCCGGGAAGGGCCGCATCATCGACGACCCGGACGAGGCGAACCGGGCCCGCCGCCTGGTGGCGTGCAAGTATGCGCCGCACGCACCGAGTGGCTGGGGCAGTGAGTGCCTCGCCGTGGCGGTCGACCTGAGCTGACCTCAGCCCACCAGCCGGGCGCACACCACGATGATCAGCACCAGTACGACGGCGCCGGCGACCAGGCCCACGCCGTAGGTGATGGTGCGCGCGGCGCGCTCCTCCTCGTCGAGCGCGGCGTGCTGCTGCACCGGCATCTCCCGCGGCGGCGCCGTCGGCACCACCTCCTGCGGGCGCCACCCCGGCGGCGGCGGCGTGCTCGGCGGCGGCGGTTCGTACCGGGGCTCCGGCGCGGCGGCCGGCTCGCGCCGTGGCGCGGCGGCACCGTTCGGTGGCCGCCGCCAGTACGCGTCGTCGGCGCGGTCCGCGTTCGTCACGGCATCGACGCTACCAACCGGGTGCCGACCGGCCGCCCGCGCCACGGCGAGCGCCGGGCGCCCGCGCGACAGGGAGCGCCGGGGCCGACCGGGCGCCCGCCACAGCGTGCGCCGGTGTCGACCGGGCGCCCGCGCCACAGCGAGCGCGGGCGTACCGGCATCAGTCGGTGCCGGGATCGATCGACGGGTCGGCGTTGCCGCCGCGCGCCTGCGCCGGCCGGCGGCGACGCCGCCGGTTGCGGCGGGCGGCCGAACCGCCCTCTGCCGTCGTCGCGGTGTCCGCCGGGCCGGCCGGCTCGGCCGGCGTGCCGGTGTCGGCGGCGCGCTCGGCCACCGTTCCGTCGTCCAGGCGCCGACGGCGCCGCCGGCGGCCACCGGTCGCCTCGGCGGCCGGCTCGGCCCGATGACCGGGCCCGTCGGTACGCGCCGGGGCGTCCGGGCGCTCGCCGCGACCCCGGCCGCGGCGAGCGCCGCCGGCGGACCGCCGGCGACCCGCCGCCGGGCGGCGGTGCGGCTCGATGTCCTCTTCCTCCTCGGCCGCGAGGCCGGCCCGGGTGCGCTGCTCGGGAGCCAGCGTGCCGGGCGCGCCGGCCGGGATGTCCAGGTCGGCGTAGAGGTGCTCGGAGGTGTGGTAGGTCTCCGGCGGATCGGCCACCCCGGCGCCCAGCGCCTTGTGGATCAGCTTCCAGCGGGGCAGATCCTCCCAGTCCACGAACGTCACCGCGACGCCGTGCGCGCCGGCGCGGCCGGTACGGCCGATGCGGTGGGTGTAGGTGTCCGGGTCCTCCGGGCAGTCGTAGTTGATCACGTGCGTGACGCCGGTCACGTCCAGCCCGCGGGCCGCGACGTCGGTGGCCACCAGCACGTCGATCTTGCCGGTACGAAACGCCCGCAGCGCCTGCTCGCGCGCGCCCTGCCCGAGGTCACCGTGCACCGCGGCGGCCGCGTACCCGCGGAAGTCGAGGTCGTCGGCGAGCTTCTGGGCGGCCCGCTTGGTGCGGCAGAACACCATCGTCAGCCCACGGCCGCGCGCCTGCAGGATGCGCGCCACGACCTCCGCCTTGTTCAGCGAGTGGGTGCGGTACACGTACTGCTCGGTGAGCGGGTTGGGTCCGGTCTCGGCGGTGTGCGTGGCGTGGATGGTGATCGGCCGGTGCAGGTAGTTGCGCGACAGGGCGACGATCGGGTCCGGCATGGTGGCCGAGAACAGCATCGTCTGCCGCTTCGTCGGCAGCATCTTGACCAGCTTCTCGATGTCCTCCTGGAAACCCAGGTCGAGCATCCGGTCGGCCTCGTCGAGCACCAGGATCTTGATCCCGGTGAACACCAGGTGCTTGGACTTCGCCAGGTCGAGCAGCCGTCCCGGGGTGCCGACGACCACGTCGACGCCGGTGGCCAGCGCCTCGATCTGCGGCTCGTACGCCCGGCCGCCGTAGACCGGCAGCACCCGGATGCCGCGCAGCTTGCCCGCGGTCTCGATGTCCCGGGCGACCTGCAGGCCGAGCTCGCGGGTCGGGAGTACGACGAGGGCCTGCGGCCGGCCGTCGGCGCCCTCGGCGGGCCCGACGATGCGCTGCAGGATCGGCACCCCGAACCCGAGCGTCTTGCCGGTGCCGGTCGGTGCCTGGCCGATCACGTCGGAGCCGCGCAACGCGATCGGGATCGCGTCCTGCTGGATGGCGAACGCGTGCTCGATGCCGACGTTCGCCAGCGCCTGCACCGTCTCGTCCCGCACGCCCAGCGCGCGGAAGGTGGGGCTGTCGGGCCGGACCGGCGCGCTCGCGGCGAGCTCGTGCACCGTCTCGGCGGGGGAATCGTCTGAATTGTTGGGGTAGTCGAGCGACCCGGCCGGGGCGGCGACGGCGTCCGCGGGGGCCGCGCCCGGCGTGTCGCCGGCGGCCTCGTCCCGGTCCGGACGCGGGTCGCTCTCGGTGTGTGTCTGCAGTGTGTGTCCCTCTCCCGCCACGGCGCTGACGGCGCGGCCTTCGCGGCGCGCCGCGGCCGACCGATGCGTCGGCCACAATCAACCACCGACCCTCGCCGCCACGCCGAAAGACTCGGCGTGCGCTCGGCGCTGCGGCCGGGGGGCCAGACCCGGCGCCGGTGCCACCATGGCTGGTGCTCCGGCGTGCGGGGCGGCGTCGCGGGTATCCGTGGCGTCTTCTGTGTGGGTCCGTTGTCCCCACCTCACGCGCCATGGTACGTGCTGATCGGATGATCTGCCGAACCGGCGGTGACCGGGCGGCGGCCGTCCGGCGTCCCGGGCGGTAACCTGCCGTCGACACGCGCGCCGGTTCGCCCCGGGGCGCGAGCAGATCGGCCGGGGGCGTGGAGGAGGCTGGCGGGGTGGCAGAGGACACGCAGGACGGGCCGGTGACCGACGACGGGTACGTGCCGCCGACCGAGGCGGTGGTCGCGCTGCTCGGCGTGCTGGCGTACGGCACGCTGGTGGCGTTCGACCGGATCGCGGCAGACGCCCGCATGGCCCCTGACCTGCGACGACGGGCCATGCACTCGGCGATGGCCGCGGTCGAGATCGGCAACTACCAGCGGCTCGCCGACCGGCTCACCGAGCTGGGTGCCGACCCGGACGGTGCAATGGCCCCGTTCGCCGGGCCGCTGGACGCGTACCACGACTCCACCCAGCCACGCGACTGGCTGGAAGGGCTGGTCAAGGCGTACGTGGGGGACGGCATCGCGGACGACTTCTACCGCGAGGTGGCCCGGGTGCTCGCGCCGCGCGACCGCGAGCTGGTGCTCGACGTGCTGCACGACACCCGGTACGAGGACTTCGCCTCGGCCGAGATCCGGGCCGCGATCGCGGCCGACCCGAAGGTGGCCAACCGGCTGGCGCTGTGGGCGCGGCGGTTGATGGGCGAGGCGCTCAGCCAGGCCCAGCACGTCGCCGCCGAACGCGACGAGTTGACCATGCTGGTGCTGCACGGGTCGGGTGACATCGCCGGGGTGATGGACCTGATCAAGCGGCTGACCGCGGCGCACACCGACCGGATGACCAGCCTCGGCCTCAACAACTGAGCCGCCGGAGGCCGGCCCGCTGCGAGGTCGCCGCCGGCCCGGCCCGGCCGGTCCTCCGCGAGGCCCGGGCCGGCGGCGACCGTGGTGTTTTCGAGCCGGTGCCAGAACGACCGAGGGGCCGTCGACGGTCGCGAACGCGACCGTCGACGGCCCCTCGGTGCCGCCGGCTCAGCCGGCGGAGAAACCGATCGGCCGCGGGCTGGACTCGGCGATCTCCACGTAACCGATCTTGTCGACCGGGACGATCACCCGCCGGCCCTTCTCGTCCTCCAGCGCCAGCACACCGGACTTGCCGGCCAGCGCTTCGGTGACGGCCTGCTCCACCTCGGCCGGAGTCTGCTTGCTCTCCAGCACGAGCTCCCGCGGTGCATATTGCACACCGACCTTGACCTCCACGGCCGCCTCCTTGCTCGCTTCACGCTGCGATCAGAAGCGTATCCGACCGATCACCGGGACACGGGCGTTGGGGCGTGCACGCTCAGCGCCAGGCCAGCACCTTGCCGAACCGGACCAGCTCGCCGTACGTCTCCGGCCGCACCGGATCGAGAGCCAGCCGCAGCGGTGCGGCCGCCGCCTCGGCCGGCGACCGCGCGCCGGACATGTCCTCGAACCACGGCCGGGACGCGTCGGTGTCGATCAACCCCGGGCATACCGCGGCGATCAGCGTGCCGTCCCGGGTGTCGGCCGCCCGCCGGTCCCGGGCGAGTACCCGGACCGCCGCGACCTGGCCGACCGGGCCGGCCTGGCGGTCAGTCGTCCGGGCGGCCGTCGGCCAGCGGAAAGTTCGAGATACCGCGCCAGGCGAGCGCCGCGACCAGCGCGATCGCGTCCGGCTTGGGCACCGCGCGGGCCGACGCGAGCCAGAACCGGGCGGCGTTCTCGGCGGCACCGGTCAGCGCCACGGCGAGCAGCTCGGCACGGTCCCGACTGACCCCGGTGTCGGCCATGATCGTCTCGGTCACCGCCTCGATGCAGCCCCGTTCGGCCCGCTCCACCCGTTCGGCCACCGCCGGGTCGTTGCGCAGGTCGGACTCGAAGACCAGCCGGTACGCCTCGCCCTCACCGTCGACGAAGTCGAAGTAGGCCTGCATGGCGCCGGCCACCCTGACCTTGTTGTCGCTGGTCGCGGCCATCGCCTCGCGTACCCGGCTGACCAGGGCGTCGCAGTGCTTGTCCAGCAGCGCCAGGTAGAGCTCGAGCTTGCCGGGGAAGTGCTGGTACAGCACCGGCTTGGAGACGCCGGCCCGCTCGGCGATGTCATCCATCGCGGCGGCGTGGTAGCCCTGCGCGACGAACACCTCCTGGGCGGCGGCGAGCAGCTGGGCGCGGCGCTGGGATCGCGGCATCCGGACCGGCTGCGGCCGGGTCGCGCCGGAGCGCGCCGCCGGGCCGGGATGCGCGGTCATGCCGACACCCGGCATGCCGCGGGCACCCGACAGGGGCACCTGGTCGGTAACACGTATGCCCGCATGAGTGGCCTCGCTTTGCTGCGGCGGACCCGGCCACGTCGCGGGGCTGCGGTGCGGTCCATGGCCGGCTGTTCTCTGTGAGCCTAACGGAGTCCGGGAGCGTCCCCTCCCGACCCGCGCAGTACCGGACGAGTCGCTGTGCGCCGTCAGGCGCCGGACAGACGTGATCTTCCGGTACCGACGGGTAACGGCGGCCTGCACGATAGCCTGCGGGCCGCGCCGCCCCAGGTGCCTGCCGGCCGCGTTGCCGGCACGAGCGCGTGCGACACCGGTCCGCACCCGTACCTCCGCCTTGCCGGCGGACGAAGGGGACTCGCCGCGACTCCACCGCTGTCGCGCACCAAGTCGTACCGTTGCCGTGGTTTCGGTGCGACCGCCGTCGCTGTGCCACGCCGAGCCAGCGGCGCATAATGTTCGCCGATCCGGCACAATCGGCGGACACCGGCGGGCACGGCACGGCACGACCCGCTCCGGCAGGTCGACCCGCGCGGGCGGGGCGAGCAGCGGCGGCCCGTGCGGCCGAGCCGGTGTGGCCGAGGACGGGACAACCGGGTGGGGAGCGTGCGGGTGTACGAGCCGACCAGACCAGATCCGCCGGCGCCGGACGACTCCGGTTCGCGCGGCTACCGGATCGGTCCGTGGCCGCCGGTGCCCGCCGAGCCGTCGGGGGCGCCGGACACCGAGTCCACCGCCCGGCTGTCTCGCCGGCACCAGCGAGCCGAGCCCGAACCGCCGGCCGAGCCGCCCGCGCCGGCCCGGCCGCGGCGCCGGCACGGCCGCGACGACACCACCCAGACACCGATCCTCGGGCAGATGCCCGCCGCGTTCGGCGCCCCCGGCCCGGTCCCGCAGTGGGCCTCGCCGGAGCCCACCGAACCGGTGCCGCCCGCCTCCGCTGGGCCGTGGCCGCCGACCGAGCCGTCCGGCCCGCGGTCCGCACCCGGACCGGGTCAGTGGCCCGCGCCGGAGCCGTCCGGTCAGTGGGCCGAGCCGGAGCCGTCCGGCCAGTGGTCCGCTCCGGTCCAGGACGGCCAGTGGCTCGCGCCGGGCGGGTTCGCGGCGCCGCCGGAGCTGCCGGCCGCACCGGTCGATCGGTCGAGTCGCTGGCCGGCACCGCCGGCCGAGGCGGCGGACGACTGGTTGGCGCTGCCCGAGCAGCCCGGATGGGGCGCGCCGGGGCAGCCAGGGCAGCCGGCACGACCTGGCCAGCCGGATCAACCGGGCCAGCCGGATCAACCGGGCCAGCCGGATCGACCCGGCCAGCCGGCACCGTCCGGCCACTGGTCCGCGCCACCCGCGCCGTCGGCGCCACCCGGGCCGTCCGAGACGCCGGCGCCACCCGGGCCGTCCGAGCCGTCCGGCCAGTGGTCGGCGCCGCCCGCCGCGGCGGCGGCCCGGCGGGCCCGGCACGCGCACCCGGACACCGCCCCCGGGCCGGGCGACGGATCGTCGATGTTCGGCTTCGAGCCGACCACCCGGCACGCGCCGGCAGGGCCGGACGAGCCCGCGCCGGCCCTGCCGGTGCGGCTCGGGCCGTTGCCGCCGAGGCTCGAACCGCCGACCGGGCGACCGCCGGCCGGGCCCCCCGCGTTCGGACAACCAGGCGCGTTCGGCCAGCCCGGCGCGTTCGGCCAACCAGGCGCGTTCGGTCAACCAGGTGCGCCCGGCCAGCCCGGCGCCGCCCCGGCCGGCCCGCAGTCCGGGAACGGCGCGGCTGCCGGGCGCCAGCCCGAAGCGGCCCACCCCGGGCCCGGCCAGCCGGGGCCGGAGGCGCCGGACGCCGCGGTGTGGGGGACACCGCCCGCCTCGATCCCGCCGTACCCGCAGCGGCCGGGGGACCAGCCGCACGCCTCGGCGTATCCGGACGGCTCGACCTCGGCGCTGCCGTACGTGCCGACGCCGGAGACGGCGGAGTTCACCTCGCCGTTCCCGCCGCCCGCCAGCGGGCCGACGCCGGCGGCCGGTGCGACCGCGCCGCCGGAGTACGGGCCGGCCGGTGACACCGGGCCGACGTCCACCGGCGCGCTGCCGCCGGCGGTGGACCCGTTCGGACGGCATGCGGCGCCGGCCGAGGACGGGAAGTGGACGGTGCCGCCGCGGGTGCAGTCCGCGATCGACGCGGTACGAGCGTCGCGCCCGGGCCGGCACGGCGCCGATCGCGCCCCCGCCGGTGGAGCGGACGTCGGCGGGCCGGCGCCGGAACGGTTCGGTGCGCCCGCCGACGGCGGGAGCGGGCCGGAACGCGCGGACCGCGCCAGCGAACCGGGCACCGAGGCCGCCGTCCCCACCCGTACGACGCCGGGCCCGGCAGGGGCGGGAGGGCGGCGCTCCCGGGCGGCCACCGGTGATGCCGCGGCGCGGGGTGGCGCGGACACGCCGACCACCGAGACGCCGGTGCTGGCCACCCCGACCCGGGTGGACGCCGAGAGCGTGCTGGCAGCCGTACGGGACGTGCCCGGGGTGCGCGGTGCCGACCTGCGCACCGACGCCTCCGGCGGCCGCACGCTGCGGCTGGACGTGGCGGACGGGGTGAACGCCGAGGAGATCACCGCCGCCGCCGGGGACGCGCTGCGCGACCGGCTCGGGGTGGAGGCGAGGCTGACCGTCGCCGATGTCGACGAGGAGCTGGACGCCGCCCCGGACGACCGGGCCGAGCTGGACCGGACCGCCGCCGGCGCCGCGACGCCGGCGCTACGCGCACCCGGCCGGGGGGGCGATCCACGGGCGGTGATCGAACGCATCCAGGTCGCCACCGCCGGCTCGGAGTGCGCGGTCGAGGTGTGCCTGACCGCCGAGGGGGTGCGCGCGGTCGGCCGGGCCGGCGGCCCGGCGCTCGACCCGTACCTGTTGCGGGTGGCGGCGCAGGCGACGGCCGACGCGGTCGGGGTGTTGGTGGCCGGCCGGGCCCGCTGCGCGGTCGAACACGTCGACGTGGTGACCGCCGGTCCGTGCCGGGTGGTGGTGGTCGTGCTGGTGCTGCTCGCCGGCGACACGGCGGAGCGGCTGGTCGGCTCGGCGGTCGCCGGCGGTGACCCGCGGCAGGCCACGGTGCGGGCCACCATGGCCGCGCTCAACCGCCGGCTGGTCCCGCTGCTGGACGCGGTCCTCGCCTGAGCAGCGGACCCGCCCGGGACGCTCGTCGCTGGCCGCGGCGATCGGTACCCAGTCGCTGGTCGCTGGCCGGGCAACCGGACCGGGGCGCCGGACCCGCCCGTGGACGCGAAACGGCCGGTGCCCCGTGGCGGGGCACCGGCCGTGCCGGTACTGCGATCAGGGGCGACCGATGCCGTAGACCGGCATCATGTCGATCGACGACACCTTGACCACCTCGCCGAACGTCGGCGCGTGGATCACCTTGCCGCCGCCGACGTAGATCGCGACGTGCCCGAGATTCTCGTAGAACACGAGGTCACCGGGGGCGATCTGGCTGCGGCTGAGGTGCGTGATCTGGTTGTACTGGTCGGCCGCCACGTGCGGCAGGCTCACCCCGGCCTTCGCCCACGCGGCGAGCGTGAGCCCGGAGCAGTCGTACGAGTCGGGCCCGGCCGCGGCCCACGCGTACGGCTTGCCGAGCTGCGCGTAGGCGAAGTCGACGACCGCGCCGGCGCGACCGGACACCTTCGGCGGGGTCTGCCCGGAGCCGGTGCCGGTCGTCTCGGTGGCGCTGCCGTACGCCTCCTCGCGCAGCTTCTTGAGCTTGTCGACCTTGGCCGAGATCGACGCCTTCTTCTTCTTCAGGTCCTTGACCTGCTTGCTCTGCTTGGCGTACAGCGCGGCGAGCTTCTCGTGCTGCCCGTCGAGCTTGCGCTTCGCGGTGATCAGCGAGCGGATCTGGTCGGACTGCTGTGCGCTGAGCCGGTTGAGCGTGGCGATGTTGTTCAGCGTGTCGCTGGAGCTGCCGTTCAGTACCGCGTTCCAGGCGGTGGCCGGGCCACCCTTGTACGCGGCGGCGGCGATCGCGTCGACCTGCTTCTGCGCGGTGGCGACCTTGCCGGACAGCGGCTTGAGCTTCTTGTCGACCGCGGCGATGCGCTTCTTGGTCTTCTTCTGCTCTTCGGTGATCTTGTTGTACTGCTCGACGACCTTCTCGAACTGGGTCGACTGCTGCTTGATCTGCTGCTCCAGATCGGCCTGCGACGGTGCGCCGTGTGCCGGCGTGGTACCGACGAGGGATGCGGCGGCCACCGCGGCGGCCGCGACCGCGGCCAGTCCGATCGCGCGCAGCGACGCCCACCGGGGGCGTGCAGTGTCCATGCGGGTCTGCGCCCTTCTTCCTCAGACCGCCTACCGGGTTAGCTGACGGGTTCGGACGGGAAGAGCGCCCTACCGGGACTATGGCCTGTCCATGGCCCCGGATTCACCCCGTGGTACGGGTGGGTCCTCGGCTCGCCTGGCGGCGACTCGGCGGTGCCGTCCGGAGCTGCCCGACGGGGCGGCGGGGGGCCGGACGACCCCGTTACCGTAGCCGCTGGCGCGACGTGGTCAACGCCGTCGCGACCGGGTCGGTGACCATCCCCACAACACGGTGACCGACCGTCGGTGACTGACTGCGGATCCGTTGGTACGAGCGGAACTCGCGCGCCGCACCGTGGTCGTGCGGCGGCACGGCGTGAGCGTCACGCACCGAAGCGGCGCTGCCGCTCCGCGTACGAACGGAGCGCGCGCAGGAAGTCCACCCGGCGGAAGGCCGGCCAGTAGACGTCACAGAAGTACAGCTCGGAGTAGGCGGACTGCCACAGCAGGAATCCGGAGAGTCGCCGCTCGCCGCTGGTACGGATGACGAGGTCGGGGTCGGGCAGGTCGGCCGTGTAGAGGTGCGCGGCGATGTCGTCCGCGGACAGCGTCGCGGCCAGCTCGTCCATCCCGGTACCGGCCGCGGCGGCGTCGGTCAGCAGCGAGCGGAACGCGTCCACCAGCTCCTGCCGGCCGCCGTACCCGATCGCGATCGTCAGGCACGGCCCGGTCTCCGGGCTCTGGTCGGCGGCGAGCTTCAGCGCGTGCGCGGTCGAGTCCGGCAGCAGTTCCAGCCGGCCCGCCACCCGCAGCCGCCACCCGGCCCGCGGGTTGGTCGCGCGCTGCTCGATCATCCGCATCAGCGAGTCGAGCTCGCCCCGGTCGCGCCGGGCCAGGTTCTCGGTGGACGCGACGAACACGGTGACGTGGTCGATGCCCAGCTCCGTGCACCAGTCGAGCAGGTCGTCGATGTGGTCGGCGCCGGCCTGGTGGCCCATGCTGACGCTGGCCAGGCCGGCGGCGCGGGCCCAGCGCCGGTTGCCGTCCATGATCAGACCGACGTGCCGCGGGCAGTCGGTGCGGGCGAGCGCGGCGAACAGCCGCCGCTCGTACAGGCGGTAGAGCAGGTCGCGGGGCGTCATCCGGCCAGCCAACCAGCCGGATGTGTGCATTCGGCGAAGAACCTGTGCGCGTAGCGCAGAAGGCCCGGCACCGCAGCCGCGGTGCCGGGCCTCGGGGCGGCCGGCGGGTCCCCGCTCGCGGGTGACCGGGTCAGCGCGCGAACGGGTTCAGCGTCGGGTCGTCCGGGTCGCTCACGCCGTCCGAGTAGTGCACGGTGTCGAGCGTGCCGTCGCCGTCGGTGTCGGTGGCGACCGCGTCGATGTTGCCGTCCTCGTTCCGGTCGACGCCCACCTGGTCGAGGTTGCCGTCGCCGTTGCTGTCCACCGCGTAGGTGTCGGCGGTGCCGTCGTAGTTCTGGTCCGCGACGACCTGGTCGACGTTGCCGTCGCCGTCGGTGTCGCGCCCCACCAGGTCGATGTGGCCGTCGCCGTCGCGGTCGGCGTAGACGGTGTCGGCGGTGCCGTCGCCGTTGCTGTCGACCACCTCGGTGTCGAGCCGGCCATCACCGTTGGTGTCGTAGAAGACCTCGTTGGCGACGCCGTCGCCGTCGGTGTCGACCATGACCATGTCCGCCACGCCGTCGTGGTCGGTGTCGACGATCATCGTCTCGCTGCCGTCGGTGTGCTGCTCGACGACCACGTCGTCGGCCAGACCGTCGCCGTTCACGTCGACCGAGCTGTCGCCGCTGTCGAAGTCGCTCATGGTCCCCTCCATGGAGAACCCGCGTGCCGCGGGAGGTCGAGATCCCGCGCTGCCGCGGGGCCGTTGGCTGCGACGGTTTCGCCGGTCGCGATCCGTTGCTGGGGCCAACAGTGCCAGAGGGGTACCAGCCGGGCCATCGCGGATTCGTGCCACGTCCTCCCGGCCGGCGTAGGCCGGGTTCCCGCTGGTGAGCGCGGGCGGCGGGTGCGATGGGTCAGCCGGCGCTGGAGGCCGAGCCGAGCAGTGCCTCGATCGCCTCGTCCAGGTCGGGGTAGAGGTTGAAGATCGTGGTCAGCTGGGTCAGCTCCAGGATGTCCAGCACCCGGCGCGGGGCGGCGGCGATCGCCAGCCGGTGGCCGGAGTTACGACCCTGCTGGTATCCGGCGACGAGCACACCCAGCCCGGTGGAGTCGAGGAAATCGACGCCGGACATCTCGACCACGGCGTCCCGCTCGGCGAGCGCCGTGGTCAACTCCTCGCGCAGCCGCCACGCGGTGTCCACGTCGATGTCGCCGGAGACCGTGAGCACGGCGAGTTCGTCGCGGTCGGCGCGGGCCAGCTCGAACGTCGGGCGGCTCATCGCCCAGGCTCCAGCCCTGCGGTACGCAGCATTCCCATCCTCATGAGCATGTCCCGATTCTCCCTGAGCCGCCGGACAACACAGTGTCTCCTACCCGCCGACGGGCAGTTCCTAACGGGTTGCCACGGAAGAACTTGCGGGGAGCAACCGCATCAACCAGTTACTGTCCGACGTCACGGTGAGGGTACGGCACGCGCCGCCCGAACGGGCACGTTCCGGGGCCGGCCGGTATGCCGGCCGACCGGCCGTGCCGGCACCCGCGGGCCGTCAGCGCAGCGTGTCGGCGAGTTCGAAGACGGCCCGGACCAGCCGGGACCGGCTCGCGTCGCGCCGGCAGGCGAGGTACTGGGTCAGGTCGAGGTCGAGACCGGGCAGCGCCAGCACGGCGAGGCGCGGATCGGGTGGCAGTTCGGCGTCCGAGACCACCCCGACGCCGAGGCCGACGGCGACCGCGGAGTGCACCGCCTCCCGGCTGTCGACCTCGATCAGCTCCGGCCACTCGGCGAGCGACCGGCCGGCGGCGGCAAGGGCCCGTTCGAACACCCGGCGGGTGGTCGAGCCGCTTTCCCGGATGACCAGCTGGGTACCGGCCAGCTCGTCCAGCGTCACCTCGGTGCGCGCGCCGAGCGGGTGCCGGCGCGCGACGAACGCGACGACCCGGTCCCGCCGTACCGGCACGGCATGCAGCCGCGGATCGTGCCCGCCGGCGGCAGTGAGCGCCACGTCGACCCGGTCGGCCACCAGCTCGGCGAGCACCTGCTCGGAGTTGCCGGTCGACAGCGCGACCCGCACCCCCGGGTACCGGTCGCGCAGCGCGGCGAGCAGCGGCATCACGTGCATCGGCGCGTCGGCGCCCAGGCGCAGCCGGCCGGTACGCAGCCGGGCGCCGTCGTCGAGGATCTGGTCGGCCTCGTCGGCGGTGGCGAACAGCCGGCCGGTGCACTCGTGCAGCACGGCGCCGAGTTCGGTCAGCGTGACGCGGCGGCCGGTGCGATGGAACAGCACCACACCGTAGCTGCGCTCCAACGCCCTGACCTGCTCGGACAGCGTGGGCTGGCTGATGTGCAGGCGTTGCGCGGCGCGGCCGAAGCTGCCCTCGGTCGCCACCGCGTGGAACGACCGCAGGTGGAGGAGATTCATAGATCAGACCGATCTCGACCATAGGAAGTTTCGACTGGACCGATCGTAGCGGCTCTCCCAGAATGGCGTTGGCTGCCTGCGAGCCGGGCGCCGGCGGTCCGTTCAACTCACGTAGCTCAGCCGTGCCGGACGCATGCGCGAGACGTGTTACCCCGGAGGAGACCGATGTCGCCCGTGCTCGTCCTCGGTATCGACGGTGTCCGGCACGACGCGCTGTGCGCGGCGTCGACCCCGGAACTGGATCGGCTCGCCACGGCCGGCTTCCGGGTCCCGGTACCGGTCGCCGCCGACTCGCCGACGATCTCCGGCCCGTGCTGGACCACGATCGCCACCGGGCTGCCCGCACCGGTACACGGGGTGCGGGACAACGCGACGCCGGGGAATCCGGTACGGCCGGACTTCCTCAGCCGGATCCGCGCCGCACGACCCGGCACGACCACGTTCGCGGCCGCCGGCTGGGCGCCGCTGGTCCGGCCGGTCGGCTGCGGGCCGATCTTCGCCGGGCACGGCTTCCGGCCGCTGGCACCGGACGAGCGGTACGACGTGGCCGCCGCGAACCGGGCCGACGAGGCGATCGTCGCCGCCACCGTCGACGTGCTGTCCGCCGGCACCGAAGCCGGCACCCCGGCGGCGGCGTTCGTGCACCTGGGTACGCCGGATCTGGTGGCGCACCGGGACGGGGTGGCCATCGGGTACCGGCAGGCGATCGAGACCGCCGACCGGCGGGCCGGCCGGATCCTCGCCGCGGTGCGTGCCCGGGCCGCGGCCACCGGCGAGGACTGGACGGTCCTGGTCGCCACCGACCACGGGCATCGCGACGGCGGCGGCCACGGTGGCGACTCGGTGGCCGAGCGCGCCGCCTGGCTGATCGCCGCCGGCCCGGGCGTACCGCGCCGGCCGCCGAGCATGCCGACCCAGGCGGACATCTACCCTCTCGTACTGTCCGCCGCCGGAGTACGGCCGGCCGATGCCGGCGGCGAGGCGGACGGGTGAGCGTGCTGGTGTTCGCCGTGGTGCTCGCCTCCGCGGTGCTGCACGCGAGCTGGAACGCGGTGGCGAAGGCGATCCCGGACCGGTTGGTGGCGTCCGCGCTGATCGGCCTCGGCTACCTGGTCGGCGGGGTGGCCGGGATCGTGGCGTTCGGGCTGCCCGCGGCCCGGTCGCTGCCGTACGCGGTGGGCTCGGCGCTGCTGCAGGCCGGGTACCTGCTGCTGCTGACCGCGGCGTACCGGCACGGCGAGTTCGCCCGGGTGTACCCGCTGGCCAGGGGCATGTCGCCGCTGCTGGTCACCGTGGTCACGGTGACCGTGCTGGGTGCCCACCTGTCGCCGGGCGAGCTGGCCGGGATCGCGCTGATCGTCGGCGCGCTGGGAGCGCTGGTGCTGGTCGGCGGCCGGCCGCGGCGCGGCGACGGGCTCGGGTTGGCCGCCGCCACCGGCGTGGTGATCGCCTCGTACACGCTGGTCGACGGGATCGGCGTGCGCGGGTCCGGCGACGCGCTCGGGTACGCGTCGCTGCTGTTCGCGCTGCAGGGTCCGGTGCTGCCGGTGGTGTGCCGGCTGCTGTCTGGGCCCGGCTTCACCGCCCGGCTGGTGCCGCGCGCCCCGCTCGGGCTGCTCGGCGGGCTGCTGTCGCTGCTGTCCTACGGCGCGGTGGTGTGGGCGCAGAGCCTCGGCAGCCTGGCGTTGGTGTCGGCGTTGCGGGAGACCTCGGTGCTGTTCGCGGGCCTGATCGGTGCGCTGTTCTTCGCCGAACGGTTCAGCCGGCTGCGGATGCTGGTCACCGGCGTCGCGGTCGGCGGCATCGTCCTGCTGCAGCTGGCCCGTTGACCGGTGCCGCGGTGGCGCTCCGGTGGCTGGCACGCGGTGCCATGGTGGCTGCGGAGGCGGGCGAGCGGGTGCCGCGGTGCCGCGGTGCGTGGCGGGGGCGACAATGGCGGCGATGAGCACCGACGAGACACCCCACTGCTGCGCTCCGACCAGGCCGGACGCGCCCCCCGAGCAGGCACCGCGGCCGGTCGCCGCCGCGAGCGGGCGACCGCGCTTCGGCGGGCTGGTCGCGCTGCCGGGCGGGACGTTCCGGATGGGTACCGACGATCCGGACGGGTTCCCGGCCGACGGTGAGGGCCCGGTCCGCGAGGTGACCGTGGCGCCGTTCCGCATCTCGGCGACGACGGTGACCAACGCCCAGTTCGCCGCGTTCGTGCGGGAGACCGGCTTCCGCACCGACGCCGAGCGGTACGGCTGGTCGTTCGTGTTCCACCTGCTGGTGCCGCCCGCACTGCGTCGCTCCGGTACCCCGGTGGCCGGGCCGGCGCCGTGGTGGCTGGGCATCGCCGGGGCGAGCTGGCAGGCGCCGGAGGGGCCGGGCTCGGACGTGTCCCGGCGCTCCAACCACCCGGTCGTGCACGTCTCGTACGACGACGCGGTGGCGTACTGCGGCTGGGCCGGGGTGCGGCTGCCGACCGAGGCGGAGTGGGAGTACGCGGCGCGCGGCGGCCTGGAGGCGGCCCGGTTCCCGTGGGGCGAGGAGCTGACGCCCCGCGGCCAGCACCGGTGCAACGTCTGGCAGGGCACGTTCCCGACGCGCAACACCGAGGAGGACGGCTACCTCGGTACCGCGCCGGTGAAGTCCTTTCGCCCCAACGCGTTCGGGCTCTACAACGTGTCCGGCAACGTGTGGGAGTGGTGCGCGGACTGGTTCACGGTGGACCGGGCGCAGCTGCCCGACCACGACCCGATCGGCCCGGCCGAGGGCACCACTCGGGTGATCAAGGGCGGTTCGTACCTGTGCCACGATTCCTACTGCAACCGGTACCGGGTGGGCGCGCGCAGCAACAACACGCCGGACTCCTCGACCGGGAACATGGGTTTCCGGGTGGCCGCGGACCCTGCCTGAACCGACCGGGCGCCGGCCGGAGGTGCGGCCCGCCACACCGCAGAAGCGGCGCGCGGCATTATTCCGCGGCCCTATACTTGACCGGTTCAGTTGAACGGTCAAAAAAGGGAAGGCGGCGCGGATGAAGCGGCCGACGATTCTGGACATCGCCCGCGCTGCCGGGGTGTCCAAGGGTGCCGTGTCGTACGCATTGAACGGCCGACCCGGCGTGTCCGCGGCGACCCGGGCGAAGATCCTGGGGATCGCCGAGGAGATGGGCTGGGTGCCGTCCAGTGCCGCCCGGGCGCTGTCCTCCGACCGGGCGGACGCGGTCGGCCTGGTCGCCGCCCGCACCCCCGAACTGCTCGCCACCGAGCCGTACTTCATGCGGGTGGTGGCCGGCATCGAGGAGACGCTCGCCGGTCGCGGTACCGCGCTGCTGCTGACCACGGTGCGCGACGAGGCGACCGAACTGGACACCTATCGCCGCTGGTGGGTGGGCCGGCGGGTGGACGGCGTGCTGCTGCTCGACATGCGTACCGACGATCCACGGCCGGCGCTGCTGCGCGAGCTCGGTGCGCCGGGCGTGGTGATGGGCGCGCAGCGCGGGTACGAGAACCTCGCGTCCACGAGGGTGGACGACCACGACGCGATGCTGCGCGCGGTCGGCCACCTCAGCGGGCTCGGCCACCGGCGGATCGCCCGGGTCTCCGGCCCGCAGCGGCTGGAGCACGCGGCGCGGCGCAGCCGGTACTTCGACGAGGCCTGCCGGTCGCTGCTGGGCGCCGAGCAGGTGCAGGTGGAGGCGGACTACACCGCGCACGGCGGCCTGGTGGCCACCCGCGGGCTGCTGGCCCAGCCGGACCCGCCGACCGCGATCATCTTCGACAACGACGTGATGGCGGTGGCCGCGGTCAGCGAGCTGACCAGTGCCGGTGTCCGGATTCCGGCCGATCTTGCGGTGCTGGCCTGGGACGACTCGCCGCTGTGCGAGCTGGTCCGGCCGGCGGTCACCGCGTTCGAGCACGACGTCTCCGCGGAGGCGGGCGCCGCGGCCCGGCTGCTGCTGGCCCGGCTGGCGACCGGTACCGCCGAGGACGTCTGGCTCGGCCCGCGGCAGCTGCGGGTGCGTGACTCCACCGCGCCGGTCGGCGTGAGCAGGTCCGCCTAGGCTCGGTTCGAAGTGCGCGTGGGCGGGATCTGGTGGCGGCTCCGCGGGCCGTGGGGGACCTCACGGCAGACCCTGGGTACCACTCCTGTCACCACCCGGTCACCGCGACGTATCGTCCAGGTGAACCGGTTCAGAAATCGGCTCGAGTGGGTTAACATCAGCGACACCTGAACCGGTTCATGTCGTATGCCGGACGGACCGGCGAGCGGCACGGACGCCGCGTGGCAGCGCGGTGCGAAGGAGTCGATCGTGCGTAAACGGATTCTTGGGGTGGTGGCCCTGTCGGCGGCGCTCGTCGCCGGGGCCGGCGGGCTGACGGCCTGCGGCTCGTCCGACAGCGGCTCGGACTCGAAGACCATCACCTACTGGGCAAGCAACCAGGGTTCCAGCATCCAGAACGACAAGGATGTGCTGGGCCCGGAGTTGAAGAAGTTCACCAAGCAGACCGGCATCAAGGTCAAGCTGCAGGTCATCGGCTGGAACGACCTGCTCAACAAGATCACCACCGCGACGACCTCCGGCCAGGGGCCGGACGTGGTCAACATCGGCAACACCTGGTCGGCCTCCCTGCAGGCGACCGGGGCGTTCGTCGACTTCGACAAGTCGCACATGGACAAGATCGGCGGCCAGGACAAGTTCCTCGCCACCAGCATGAGCTCGACCGGTGCGGCCGGCAAGACGCCCACCTCGGTCCCGCTGTACGGGCTGAGCTACGGGTTGTTCTACAACAAGAAGATGTTCGCCGACGCGGGCATCAAGAATCCGCCGGCCAGCTGGCAGGAGCTCGTCAGCGACGCGAAGAAGCTGACCAAGCCGGGCGGCAAGCAGTACGGAATCACCCTGGCCGGCGCGAGCTACACGGAGAACGCGCACTTCGCGTTCATCTTCGGCCAGCAGCAGGGCGGCACGTTCTTCGACAAGTCGGACAAGCCGACCTTCAACACGCCGCAGAACGTCAAGGCGGTCCAGCAGTACATCGACCTGATCAGCAAGGACAAGGTCGCCACGCCGGCGTCGGCCGAGCACACCACGACCATGGACGCGGTGAGTGACTTCACCGGTGGCAAGGCGGCCATGCTGCTCGGCCAGAACAACACCGGTACCACCATCCAGGCCAACGGCATGAAGACGTCGGACTACGCGGTCGCGCCGATCCCGGTGCTGACCCCGCTGCCGGCCGGCGGCAAGAAGATCAACTCGCACGTGGCCGGTATCAACATCGCCGCGTTCAAGGGCGGCAACGAGACCGGCGCGATGAAGTTCATCAAGTTCATGACCAGCGCCAAGGAGCAGGTGATCCTGGACAAGGCGTACCAGGCCCTGCCGGTCACCGCCGAGGCGGCCAAGGATCCGGCCTTCCAGACCCCGAGAACAAGATGTTCGTCGACGTACTGGCGAACACCGCGGCGCCGATGCCGATGATCACCGACGAGTCGCAGTTCGAGACCACCGTCGGCAACGCCATGAAGGACCTGATCGCGAAGGCGGCCACCGGCAAGACGGTGAGCGCGGCCGACGTGAAGAAGTCCCTCGACGACGCTCAGCAGAAGATGCAGAGCGGCGGCTGACCGGTAAGTAAGGCGGAATCGTCTGATGACGGCAACTGACAATGCCGTCCGGGAAGGGCGACGCGCCGGCAAGGGGTCCGCGAAGACCCCGCGCCGCCGGCGCGTCGCCCAGAACCGGTGGCTGCCGTACGTGCTGCTCGCGCCGGCGATCATCTTCGAACTGCTGGTGCACGTGATCCCGATGTTGACCGGGATCGGTATCAGCTTCCTCAAGCTCAACCAGTTCTTCCTGCGCAACTGGGTGGAGGCGCCGTTCGCGGGGCTGTCCAACTACCGCTATGCGATCGACGTCAACGGCAGCATCGGCAAGGCGCTGCTCTGGTCGTTCGCGGTGACGATCGCGTTCACCGTCCTGGTCGTCGGCATCTCCTGGGTGCTCGGCATGTTCGCCGCGGTGATGCTGCAGCGTTCGTTCCGCGGCCGGGCGCTGCTGCGCACGATCTTCCTGATCCCCTACGCCCTGCCGGTCTACGCGGCCGTGATCGTCTGGAAGTTCATGCTCTCCCGGGACAACGGGATGGTGAACCACCTGCTGGCGCAGCTGCACATCACCGACGGGCACACGTTCTGGCTGATCGGCAACAACGCGTTCGCGTCGATCGTGGTGGTGGCGGTGTGGCGGCTGTGGCCGTTCGCGCTGCTGACCCTGATGGCCGGGATGCAGTCGCTGCCCACCGACGTGTACGAGGCGGCCTCGGTGGACGGCGCCGGCATGTGGCAGCAGTTCCGCAAGCTGACGCTGCCGATGCTGCGCGGCATCAACCAGGTGCTCATCCTGGTGCTGTTCCTGTGGACGTTCAACGACTTCAACGTGCCGTACACACTGTTCTCGGCATCGATCCCGAAGTCGGCGGACCTGATCTCGATCCACGTCTACCAGTCCTCGTTCCAGAACTTCAACTTCGGCCTCGGCTCGGCCATGAGCGTGCTGCTGCTGTTGTTCCTGCTGGTGGTGACCGGGTTGTACCTGCTGTTCACGTCGAGGAGGTCGCGCCGTGCGTGAGTCCACGTCGTTCAAGGTGATCCGGGTGGTCGGGCTGGCGCTGCTGACCCTGTTCACGCTCGCCCCGCTGTACGTGATGATCGTGTCCGGGCTCAAGCCGCTGTCCGACGTGCAGGGCGCGTTCTCCTGGATACCCAGTCACGTCACGCTGCAGCCGTTCGTGGACATCTGGCGCACGATCCCGCTGGCGCGGTACTTCAGCAACAGCGTCATCGTGTCGGTGTCGGCCGCCGCGTTCTCGGTGCTGATCGCGATCTTCGCGTCGTACGCGGTGAGCCGGTGGAACTTCCGCGGCCGGCGGCTGTTCCAGATCACCGTGCTGAGCACGCAGATGTTCCCGGGCATCCTGTTCCTGCTGCCGCTGTACCTGATCTTCGTCAACATCGGTCAGGCCACCGGCTTCGCGCTGCAGGGCTCCCGGATCGGGCTGATCATCACCTACCTGACGTTCTCGCTGCCGTTCTCGATCTGGATGCTCGTCGGGTACTTCGACACCATCCCGCACGGCCTGGACGAGGCCGCGAAGGTCGACGGCGCCGGCCCGATGCGCACCCTGTGGTCGGTGGTGATCCCGGCGGCCAAGCCGGGCATCGTCGCGGTGGGCATCTACTCGTTCATGACCGCCTGGGGCGAGACGCTGTTCGCCTCGGTGATGACGAACGACTCGTCCAAGACGCTCGCCATCGGGCTGCGCGAGTACTCCACCCAGATCTCGGTCTACTGGAACCAGGTGATGGCCGCGTCGCTGGTGGTCAGCGTCCCGGTGGTCGTCGGGTTCCTGCTGCTCCAGCGGTATCTCGTCCAGGGACTGACGGCCGGCGCGGTCAAGTAACTCAGCACAACTGTGGAAGAGGGAAAACATGCGGCGTAACTCCGCGAAGGTCATGGTCGGGGATCGGCCGGTGGCCTGGCTCGGCGCCAACTTCTGGTCGCGTACGGGCGGACCGCTGATGTGGCGCAGCTACGACCCGGCGGTGGTACGGGCCGAGCTGCGGGTCCTGGCGGAGCACGGGTTGCGGCAGACCCGGTCGTTCTTCTACTGGCCGGACTTCCATCCCGAGCCGTCCACTGTGGACGAGGAGAAGGTGGCGCACTACCGGGACTTCCTGGACGCGCATGCCGAGCTCGGGATGAGCTCGATCCCGACGTTCATCGTCGGCCACATGTCCGGGGAGAACTGGGACCCGGCCTGGCGCGGCGGGATCGAACGAGACCTCTACGCCGACGTCTGGCTGGTCAGCCGGCAGGCCTGGTTCGTCGAGCAGATGGTGCGCCGGCTGCACGACCACCCGGCCGTCGCCGGCTGGCTGATCAGCAACGAGATGCCGATCTACGGCCGGCGCCGGGGCCAGCCGACCGCGCCGCAGTCGGACGTGACGAGCTGGGCGACGCTGATGGTGCAGGCGGTCCGGGCCGGCGGCGGGCACCAGCCGGTGTCGCTCGGCGACGGCGCCTGGGGCATCGAGGTCACCGGCGAGGACAACGGGTTCTCCGTCCGCGAGACCGGCGAGCTGGTCGACTTCGTCGGCCCGCACGTGTACAAGATGGAGTCCGACCAGGTGCGGCAGCACCTCAACGCCGCGTTCCTGTGCGAGCTCGCGGCGGTGGCGAACAAGCCGGTGGTGCTGGAGGAGTTCGGACTGTCCACCGACTTCGTCTCCGAACCCAACCAGGGCCACTACTACCGGCAGAGCCTGCACAACTCGCTGCTGGCCGGGGCGACCGGCTGGATCGCCTGGAACAACACCGACTACGACCACCTGAACACCCAGGATCCGTACCGGCATCACCCGTTCGAGATGCACTTCGGCATCACCACCAACACCGGGGAGCCGAAGGAACCGCTGCGCGAACTGGATGCGTTCGCCAAGGTGCTGGCCGAGGTCGACTTCGTCAACACGCACCGGGTCGACACCGACGCCGCGCTGGTCGTCTCGTCGTACCTGGAGCGCGACTACCCGATCTCGACGGCGCCCGACCGCGCGCTGGTGTTCCACACCCTGCGGCAGGGCTACGTCGCGGCGCGCGAGGCGCACCTGCCGGTGGCGCTCAGCCGCGAGGAGGACGGCCTGGCCACCGACGCGAAGCTGTACCTGCTGCCCTCGACCCGGCAGATCCTCGCCCCGACCTGGCTGCAGCTGCACGAGTTCGCCAACGACGGTGCGGTCGTCTACCTGTCGTACTGCTCGGGCGAGCACGCGTTCCACCGCGGGCCCTGGTTCCAGAAGCTGAACGACATGTTCGGCGTCGAGCACCAGCTGGCCTACGGCCTGAACAACCCGATCGACGACGACGTCGTCGAGTTCACCTTCACCGAGGACTTCGGTGGGATCAAGACGGGGGAGACGCTGCGGTTCGCCGCGGCGGGCAACGAGAACAGCCGGGCGTACCTGCCGGTGCGGGCCAACGGCGCCACGGTCGTGGCGACCGACCAGCACGGCAACCCGGCGCTGCTGCGGTACCGGGTGGGTGCCGGCGAGACGATCCTGTGCACGTACCCGTTGGAACACATGGCATCGAAGCAGGGCCGGGTCAATCCGGAGGACACCCATCGGATCTACGACGCGCTGGCCACGGTGGCCGGCGTTTCTCGTGCGGTGACGGTCGACGATCCGAGCGTGTTCACCGACGTGCTGGAGCACACCGACGGGCGGCGGTTCGTCTGGTTCGTCAGCCAGCACGCGGCCGAGCACAAGGTGACCCCGGTACTGCCCGGTGGCGGCACGCTGCGCCCGATCGGTGGCGGCGAGCCGGTGTCGCAGTTCACCCTGCCGGCGTACGGCGTCGGCGTGTATGCGCTGGAGGTCTGACGTGACCGGGCAACTTCCCCGTCTCCCCAAGGGTTTCCTGTTCGGCGCGGCCACCGCGTCGTACCAGATCGAGGGCGCCGTCGATGCCGACGGCCGCGGACCGTCCATCTGGGACACGTTCGCGCACACCCCGGGCGCCGTCGCCGGTGGCGACACCGGCGACGTGGCCTGCGACCACTACCACCGGTACGCCGAGGACGTCGAGCTGCTCAAGCAGCTCGGCGCCGGCGCGTACCGCTTCTCGATCGCCTGGCCGCGGATCCAGCCGGACGGCAAGGGCGGCGTCAACGCGGCCGGGCTGGACTTCTACCAGCGGTTGGTCGACGAGCTGATCGACGCCGGCATCACCCCGATGGCGACGCTGTACCACTGGGACCTGCCGCAGCCGCTGGAGGACGCCGGCGGTTGGCGGGAGCGCGACACCGCGGAGCGGTTCGCCGACTACGCGGCGATCGTGCACGAGGCGCTGGCCGACCGGGTGCCGTACTGGATCACCCTGAACGAGCCGTTCTGCAGCTCGTTCATCGGGTACGCCGAGGGCCGGCACGCGCCGGGCGCCCGGGAGGGCCACGGCGCGCTCGCCGCCGCACACCACCTGCTCGTCGCCCACGGCCTCGCGGTACGGGCGATGCGCGCGCAGCGCAAGAACGACGAGCGGTTCGGCATCACGCTCAACATGAACCACGTGACGCCGGCGACCGACGCGCCGGCCGACGTAGCCGCCGCCGCCCGGGCCGAGCTGCTGGCCAACCGGGTCTTCTCCGACCCGGTCCTCGCCGGTCGATACCCGGAGGGCGAGGTCGAGCTGTGGGGCGAGATCAGCGACTTCTCCTTCCGCCGCGACGGTGACCTGGCACTCGCGCACGAGCCGATCGACTTCCTCGGCGTGAACAACTACTTCCCGCAGTACGCCAAGGACGCGCCGTCGCAGGAGCCGGACCTGTCCCGCCGGGTGGCCACCGACATCGGGGTGGTCGACGTGCCGCCGGGGAGCCTGCCGCAGACCGCGATGCCGTGGCCGGCCGAGCCGGACGGGCTGCGCCGGCTGCTCGTCTGGCTGCGCGACACGTACCGGGACCTCCCGCCGATCTACATCACCGAGAACGGCGCGGCCTACCCGGACACCGTCGCCGACGGCGCGGTCGACGACCGGGCGCGGATCGGTTACCTGGACGGGCACCTGCGCGCCGTCGGCCAGGCGATCGAGGCGGGCGTGGACGTGCGCGGCTACTTCTGCTGGTCGCTGCTGGACAACTTCGAGTGGGCGTACGGCTATGCCAAGCGGTTCGGCCTGATCTACGTCGACTACCAGACGCAGCAACGCATCCCGAAGGCCAGCTACCACTGGTACCGCCAGCTGATCGAGCAGCACGCCTGACCCCCGGCCGCCCCGTTGATCACGATGGTGCCGCCGGTACGCGCGGCCCGTGGTCAACGGGGTGGGCGGTGGCGAACAGGTCGTCGCGCAGCAGGTCGAGGGCGGTGAGGACGGCGCCGCGGCGCGCCGGATCACCGGTGACGGTGCCGGCCAGTACCTGGGTGGGCAGCGGGATCGCGGCGGCGACCTCGGCGGCGACCGCCTCGGCCAGCGGGGCGCCGCCGGCGTGGCCGATCGGCCCGCCGAGCACGACGGTGCCCGGGTCGAGCACCGCGCACAGTCCGACCACCGCGACCGCCACCAGCTCGGCCAGCTCGGCCAGGAACTCGGGTGTCTCGACCGCGGCGCGCACCGCGTCGATCGGTTCGGCCGGGGGAGCACCCGGCAGGTACCGGGCCGCGACGGCGGCCAGCGCCGGCCCACCGATCAGGCTCTGCAGCCCGTGCGGCGGCCGCTCCGGCCCACCGGTCCGGTTCTGCGGGCCATGGGACCGCCGATCCGGCCCGTCCCGGTCCGGCAGCTCACCCGGCGCCCGACCCGGGCGGTACGGCAGGTAGCCGATCTCGCCGGCGCCGCCGGACGCGCCGCGATGCATCCGCCCGCCCAGCAGCACCGCGACCCCGACCCCCGAGCCGAGCGACAGCAGGCAGAAGGTGTCGGTACCGCGGGCGGCGCCGATCCGGTGCTCGGCGACGCCGGCCAGGTTGACCTCGTTGTCCACCAGCACCGGTACGCCCAGCCGCTCGTGCAGCGCCGAGCGCAGGTCACCGTGCCAGCCGGGCAGCCCGGCCGCGAACGTCACCGCGCCGCTGCCCGGATCGACCAGCCCCGGCGTACCGACCGCGACCGCCCCGAGCGGAGCTCGCCTGCCGAGCGCGCGGTCCTCTCCCGCCGGCGGCAGCCGCGCACCGGTGAGCGCCCGGCCCTCGCCCGTCAGCGGCGCCCGGCCCTCTTCCGCCGGCGCGGGCCTCGCGCCGGCGGGTGCGCGGCCCTCTCCCGCCCGCGTGCCCACGGTCGTGGCGGGGCGCCCGGTTGCCGCGGCCGATGCGGGGCGCTCGGTGGCCGCGAGCGCGGCGAGTACCTGCGACGTCGGGTCGGCGCCCGGGTCGACCGGCACTTCCGCGGTGCCGACGGTACGGCCGGTCGCGTCGGCCCGGGTGACCACGATGCGGTGGGTGTCGACGGCGACGCCGGCCACGTGCGCACGATCCGGCAGTACCCCGTACAGGGCCGCGTTGGGGCCGCGGCGCTCGGCGCCGGACTCGCCGAGCCGGCCGATGAGCCCGCCGGCGGCGAGCCGGTCGATCAGGTCGGCGACGGTGGGCCGGGACAGCCCGGTCAGCGCGCGCAGCTGGGTGCGGGTGAGCGGGCCGCGATCGAGCAGCAGCTGGTAGGCGCTGCGGTCGTTGATCAGCCGCGCGGTGCGCGGTGTCGCCGGTGGCACGGCCCGACCCCCTTTTCAGCAGGAACCCTCCCTGTTAGTTTCTGATCGTACGACGGCGGCGCCCCCGGCACCGCCCCGCCCGTCCGCCCCGGCACCACGGCACCCGCCCGGTTCCGGGCGCACGGATGCCCGGTCACACCGGGAGACCCGCACGACCGACGAGACACTCCCCGCCGCGGAGGAGACCGCATGACCGACCGGTACGAGACCCTGGTTCCCCGAGCGCGCGAGGCCCGACGGCTTCCCGGCACGCTCACCCTGACCGCCGACACCCGGCTGACCGGCCCGGACGAGGCGACCGAACCGGTACGCCGGCTGCTCGCCCCGCTCGGCCTGCCGCTGCGCCCCACCGGCGACGGCACCGAGATCGCCGTCGGGTTCGACGCCACGATCACCGACCCCGAGGGCTACCGGCTGCACGTCGGTACCGCCGGGGTCACCCTCACCGCCGCCGGCGTCGACGGCCTGCGGCACGGCGTACGGACGCTGCGGCAGCTGCTGCCGGACGCGGCCTGGCGTGCCGCCTCGGCCGGTACCGGGTGGACGCTGGACTGCGGCGAGGTCGCGGACGCGCCCGCGCTGCCGTGGCGCGGCGGGATGCTCGACGTGTCCCGGCACTTCCTGCCCAAGCGGGAGGTGCTGCGCTACCTCGACCTGTTCGCCATGCACGGGTTGAACCGGCTGCACCTGCACCTGTCCGACGACCAGGGGTGGCGGGTGCAGTCCGCGCGGTACCCGAAGCTGACCGAACTCGGCGCGCACCGGCCCGGCAGCCAGGTCGGCCGGACCCGGGACGGCAGCCACGACCACGTCCCGCACGGCGGCTACTACACCCTGGACGACCTGGCCGAGATCAACGCGTACGCGACCGGGCTCGGCGTCACCGTGGTGCCCGAGCTCGACCTGCCCGGGCACGCGTCCGCGCTGCTCGCCGCCTATCCCGAGTACGGCATCGGCACGCACCGGGTGCTCACCGGCTGGGGCATCTCGGCCGGCGTGGTCACCCCGCTGCCGCGCACCCTGGCGTTCCTCGGCGAGGTGCTGGACGAGCTGACCGAGGCGCTACCGGTGCCGTACGTGCACCTCGGCGGCGACGAGTGCGTGCTGCGCGACTGGGCCGCGGACGCCGAAGTGATGGGGTACCTCGCCGAGCAGGGGATCACCGAACCGGTCGGCGGGCACGGGTACTTCCTGCGCCGCCTCGGCGAGCACCTGGCCGCCGGCGGCCGCCGGATGGTGGTGTGGGACGAGGGTTTCGTCACCGGCGGGATGCTGCCCGACTCGATCGTCACCGCCTGGCGCGGCTCGTCGGTGGGCCGGCGCGCCGCAGCCGCCGGGTACGACGTGGTGCGCAGCCCCGTCTACCCGACGTATCTGGACTACGACCAGTCCGACGGGCCGGACGAGCCGCTGGCGATCGGCGGGCCGCTCACCCTCGACGACGTCGCCGCCTTCGATCCGGTACCGGCCGACTGGGCCGCGGCCGAGCGCGAGCACGTGCTCGGTGTGCAGTTCCAGGCCTGGTCGGAGTACATCCCGGACGCCCGGCACCTGGACTACCTGGTGTTCCCGCGGGCCTGCGCGCTGGCCGACGTGGCCTGGACCGGCGCACCGGCGACGCGGCTGACCGAGCGGCTCGCCGCGCACCTGCCGCGGCTGGACGCGGCCGGCGTCGAGTACCGGCCGCTGACCGGTCCGCGGCCGTGGCAGGCCGGCGGTGACGGCCCGCGCCGGCGGGTCCCGGGCGCCGAGATGGCGAAGGTCCGCGAGCACCTGGAGCAGGTCTCCACCAGCGGCGACGCCGAGCAGAGCGCCTGATCCGAAACGCCGAACGCCGGCCCCCGCACTGTGCGGGGACCGGCGTTCGGCGTGCTGGCCGCGGGCTGTGCGGGGCCGGCGTTCGTTCGTGCTGGCCCGCGGTGCGGGGCCGGCGTTCGGCCGTGCTGGCCCGCGGTGCCGGGGACCGGCGGTCGTGCCGGTCGCTCAGGCGGCCAACAGCTGGTTCAGCCAGTCCGGCTTGTTCAGGTCGCTGATCTGGACCTGCTTGCCGTTCTGCACCACGGTCGGCGTGCCCTGGTAGCCGGCGGCCTGGAAGTCCTTCAACTGCTGCGCCGGATACTTCTTGTAGGTGCCGTCCTTGGCGATCTTGCTGATCTTGTCCTTGTCCGCACCGAGCCGGTCGGCCAGGTCGATCATCTGCTCGTCGGAGTAGCCGGGGCCGCCCTCGGCCGGCTGCTTGTGGTACAGGCTCCAGTGGAACTGCGCGAACTTGCCTTCGGCCACCGTGCCGAGCGCGATGTTCGCCGCCCGGTCGGAGTAGCCGGCCGGCGTCGAGCTGCCGTTGAGCAGATCGACGATGTGGTACCGGACCTGCAACGTGCCACCGTTCAGGCCCTTCTGCAGCTCCGTGTGGCTACCGCGCTCCAGCTCGCCGCAGTACGGGCACATGAAGTCCTCGTAGATGTCGATCTTGACCTTGGCGCTGTCCTTGCCGGCCACCACCACGCCGTTGTCGAGCTTCACCGGATAGTTCGCGGTGATCGACTGGGCCGCGATCGTCTTCGGCTTGTTCGACTCGTACACCGCCCAGGACACCGCACCGACCACGACGATGAGCAGCACCGCGCAGATGGAGGCGGTGATGATGATCCGATTTCGGCGCTGCCGCTCGGCGCGTGCCGCGGCGACCGCCTTCGCGGCCCTGGCCCGCTGCTTCGCCGTACCGCCGCCGCCCTTGCCCCGGTTCGCTCCGGCGGCCGGGGGGCTCGCGCTCTTCGGTTTGTTCTTGCTCGCCATGTCGGGTTAATCCTCCGGGTGGTCCGTTGGCCGCTGCCATCGGTGGGTGCCGCTGACATCCATGGTGACCGGCGCCCGTGCGGACGCCCACGTCCGGTGTCCGGCACCCTCTGGGACGAGGTACGGTCCCCGTTCGGTTCCGGACGTGCGGGGAGACACAGGTCACGCCGCAGGTACGCTACCGCGCCACCCTGCGCCCGGCGGTACCGCACACCTGCCAGACGCCCGTACCGGGCCTGTCGGGCAATCCGGACGCGCGACCGCTCTTCGCCGCGGATGTGGCCGTCCGGGTGGCGCGAAACCGCCCCGCGTTTCCTCGCCGGACCGCACAATCTAGAAGGTCCCACCGGATGAACCTCGACGTCGGCCAAGCCCAGCCATGGACCCGCCGGGCATCCGGCGCCGCCCGGTGGAGCCTCCATCGGTGCCCGCGATCGACGAAGGGTGTCGCGGTGAGCGTTTCCAATCTCTATCTCGGTCGACTGCCGGAGGACCCGGCACGGGAGTACAGCCTGGCCGGGGAGTCGGTGGCGAGCTTCGCGCTGCGCTGCCCGGTCTCCGCGGCCCCGGCGGGTGTCGGCCGGCCCGGCGAGGCCGAGGTGGTCGTCGCCGTGCAGGCCACCGGCGCACTCGCCGAGCAGGTACTGGGGCAGTTGCGGGCCGGCGATCGGGTGCTGGTGGCCGGCGCGCTCGCCGCGAGCCCGCCTGACCCGGACCGGCTCGGGGCGAGCGACGTGCGGGTGCACGCCCAGCACGTCGGCCTCGACCTCGACACCGGCGGGTGGCACCGCGACCCGGTGCCCGTCGCGGTCGGCGAGACCGCCTCGACCGGGCATCCCGAGTACCACTGGTGACCGCCGCCCGCCGGAGGCTGGGACGGCGGTAACCCGCTGTACCGGCGGCGATCCCCGACGGTACGGTGCGCAGGCGATGGACGGTGCAGAACGACACGCCCGGGCCGCGGCCGTCGCCGCCGCCCGGTGCGTCGTGGTCAAGGTCGGTTCCTCGTCGCTGACCACCCGGGCCGGCGGCCTCGACCCGGCCCGGCTGGACGCGCTGGTCGACGCGCTCGCCGCGCGCCGCGCCGCCGGCAGCGACGTCATCCTCGTCTCGTCCGGCGCGATCGCCGCCGGGCTCGCCCCGCTGGGTCTGGCCCGCCGACCGCGTGACCTCGCCACGCAGCAGGCGGCGGCCAGCGTCGGCCAGGTGGCGCTGACCCACCGGTATGCGAACTCGTTCGGCCGGTACGGCCAGCGGGTCGGCCAGGTGCTGCTCACCGTCGACGAGGTGATCCGCCGCAGTCGGTACCGCAACGCGTTGCGCACCCTGCACCGGCTGCTGGATCTCGGCGTGCTGCCGATCGTGAACGAGAACGACACCGTCGCCACCGAGGAGATCCGGTTCGGGGACAACGACCGGCTCGCCGCTCTGGTCGCCGCGCTGGTCCGGGCCGACCTGCTGGTGCTGCTGTCCGATGTGGACGCGCTGTACGACGGGGACCCGCGCCGGCCCGACG
This sequence comes from Actinocatenispora sera, assembly GCF_018324685.1. Taxonomy (NCBI): domain Bacteria; kingdom Bacillati; phylum Actinomycetota; class Actinomycetes; order Micromonosporales; family Micromonosporaceae; genus Actinocatenispora; species Actinocatenispora sera. The sequence continues at coordinate 3,293,564 of NZ_AP023354.1, forward strand.
CCCACCGGGTGGAGCTGGTACGCGGGCCGGACGACCTGGCGGGCATCGAGATCGGCGGTGCCGGGCGGGCCGGCCTCGGTACCGGGGGGATGGCCACCAAGGTCGACGCGGCCCGGATCGCCTCCGGCTCCGGTGTACCGGTGGTGCTGACCGGGGCGCCGCTCGCCGCCGCGGCGCTGACCGGCGAGCCGGTCGGTACGTTCTTCGCCGCCGCGGCCCGCCGCCCCCGGCAGCGGCTGTTCTGGCTGGCGCACGCGACCACCCCGCGCGGCCGGCTGCACCTGGACGCCGGTGCCGTCGCCGCGGTGGTCGAGCGGCGCCTGTCGCTGCTGCCGGCCGGGGTGCACGCGGTCGAGGGCACCTTCACCGCCGGCGACCCGGTCGACCTGGTCGACGAGTCCGGCCGGCCGGTGGCCCGCGGCCTGGTCAACTACGACGCCGCCGAACTGCCCCGGCTGCTCGGCCGCTCCACCCGGGAACTCGCCGCCGAACTCGGCACCTCGTACGAGCGGGAACTGATCCACCGCGACGACCTCGTCCTGCTCTGACCCGGATTACCCTGTCTGGCATGGATGTGCTGGCCGCCGCCCGCGCCGAACGGGCCGAGCTCGCCGACCTGCTCGACACGCTCACCGACGAGCAGTGGGAGGCGCCGAGCCTGTGCGCCGGCTGGCGCGTCCGGGACGTCGCGGCGCACGTGATCAGCTACGAGGAGCACGGCACCGCCGACCTGGCCCGGCGGCTCTGGGCGGCCCGGCTGCGCATCGGCCGGGTCAACGACGTCGCGCTGCGCGAGTACCGCGGGCTCGACCGCGCCGAGCTGGCCCGGTTCGTCCGCGACCACCTCGAACCGCGGGGCGCCACCGCCCGGTTCGGTGGTCGGGTCGGCCTCGCCGACTGCCTGATCCACCAGCAGGACATCCGCCGCCCGCTCGGGCTGTCCCGCGAGATCCCGGCGGACCGGCTGCGCTGCGTCCTCGACTTCGCGGTCACCGCGCCGCCGTTGCGCGGCTTCTGGCACGCCCGCGGTGTCCGCCTGGTCGCCACCGACCTGGACTGGCAGCGTGGCCGCGGCCCGCTCGCCCGCGGTCCGGGCGAGGCGCTCGTGCTGACCCTGGCCGGCCGCCGCGGCGTCGCCGCCGATCTCACCGGCCCGGGCGCCACCGTGCTGCAACACCGCCTCGGCTGACGCTCCCGGGTGGAGTTGCCGCACGACCGCAGCCGTCTCCGCGCTCGGTGGCCACGCGGTGCTACCACGGGTAGCATCATGAGTATGAAGATGAGTGTGAGCCTCCCCGACGAGGACGTCGCCTTCATCGACGAGCATGCCGCCCGCACCGATGCGCCCGGCCGGTCGGCGGTGCTGCACGAGGCCATCCGGCTGTTGCGCGACCGGGAGCTGGAAGACCAGTACGAACGGGCCTGGGACGAGTGGTCGACCGACGCGGACGGGTGGAACGCGACCAGCGCGGATGGCCTCGATGCGGCGCGGTGACGTCTACTGGGTCAATCTCGACCCGGCCTGGCCGGCCGAGTGCAACAAGATCCGTCCGGCCGTGATCGTCAGCAACGACGGAGCGAACCGGCGTGCCGAGCAACTGGGCCGCGGCGTGCTCACGGTGGTCCCGGTCACGTCCAACACCACCCGGATCTACCCGTTCCAGGTGCTGCTCCCCGAAGGCGCCGGCGGCCTGCGCGGCGCAGCCAAGGCCCAGGCCGAGCAGGTCCGGTCGGTGTCGGTGGGCCGGCTCACCCAGCGCCTCGGCACCCTGGACCAGCCGCTGCTGGCCGATCTCGACCGGGCCCTGCGCCTCCACCTCGCCCTCTGACTCACCGCAGCCGAAAGCCGTCGGGCAGGGTGCGCTGGTAGGCGGCGGGGGTGGTGCCGAAGGCGGCGCGGAACGCGGCGATGTACGCGCTGGCGTTGCGCCAGCCGCACCGGTGCGCGGTGTCGGTGACCGTGGCGCCGTCGGTGAGCAGCAGCAGCGAGGCGGCCAGCCGGTACTGGGACCGCCAGGACGGCACGGTCAACCCGAGCCGCTCGGCGACCAGCCGGGTGAGCGTGCGGGGACTGATCGCCGCCGCGGCCGCCAGCGAGGCGAGGGTGGCACCGGCCGGGTCGGCGGCCAGCGCGTCGGCCGCCGCCGCGAGCCGCGGCTCGGTGGGCCGGGGAAGCGCCAGCGTCGGCAGCGGATCGCCGGCCAGCTCGTCGGCGACGACGGCGAGCAGCCGGTCCCGGCGGTCGTCGCCGAGGTCGGGGGCGCGCAGCGCGGCGAGCAGCTCGCGCAGCAGCGGCGACACCGGCAGCACCCGGGGACCCTCCAGCCGTCGCGGGTCGCGGGCGAGGCGCAGGTCGGGGGCCGGCACGTCGGGCCGCGGGTGATCGGCGGGTAGCAGCAGGGTGTGCAGCCGGGTACGGCGGTGGGCCCGGTGCGCGTGCCGCACACCGGCGGGCAGGTAGAGGCCGCGGCCGGCGGAGGGCAGCACGTACGTCTGCGCCTGCGTGAGGGCGGAGATCACCCCGCTCGCCGGGTACACGAACTGGTCGACCGGGTGCTCGTGCCAGTCGATGGCGTCGCCGCGTAGCAGCTCGCCGCCGCCGACCCGGGTCTGCCGGCCCTGGCGGATTATGGGCATCACCTGGCACCTTAGCGGCTATCGGTCGGCCCGGCACGGCGCCAGGATCGAGCCCGTGAGCATCCGGACCGAACGCACCACCACCACCACCACCACCCGCCGGCGGGGCTGGCTGCCGCTGCTGGTGACCGGGCACGGCGTCGACGACCTGTACCAGGGGTCGGTGGCGGCGCTGGTGCCGTACTTCGTCGCCCGGTACCACTGGAGCTACGCGGCGGTGAGCGGGCTGACGCTGGCCGCGACGCTGATCTCGTCCGCCGCGCAGCCGGCGTTCGGCGCCGCCACCGACCGGTCCCCGAAGCCGTGGCTGGTGCCGCTCGGGATGGGGCTCGCCGGCATCGGCATCGGGGTCGCCGGGCTGTCCGGCAGCTACCTCGCGATCTGGTTCGCGGTGGCCGCCTCCGGCCTCGGCGTCGCCGCCTACCACCCGGAGTCGGCGCGGCTGGCCCGCATCGCGTCCGCCGGAAGCCACGTCGGGATGAGCTGGTTCTCGGTCGGCGGCAACGTCGGGTTCGCGCTGGCGCCGCTGCTGGTCGCGGTCGTGATCGGGCCGCTCGGGCTGACCGGTACCCCGCTGCTCGCGCTGCCGGCGCTGGCCTGCGCGCTGGTCACCGCGTGGGCGCTGCGCGGCAACGGTCGCGGCCGGGTCGCGGTGACCGCCCGGGCCGGCCGCGGCGGTACCGACGACTGGCGGCAGTTCGGCCTGCTCACGGCGGGGATCGTGGCGCGCTCCGTGGTCACCTTCAGCCTCGGTACCTTCCTCGCCCTGTCGGTGATGGCCCGGCTGCACGCCTCGCACGCGGTCGGTGAGGCGGCGCTGTTCACCCTGTACGCGGCGGGTGCGGCCGGCACCATGCTGGGCGGCCGGCTGGCCCACCGGATGCCCCGGGTACGGGCGATGCGGATCGCCGCCGCGGCCTCGGTACCGGCGGTGCTCGCGGTGGCGTACCTGCCCGGTTGGGCGGTGTTCGGGGCGATCGCGGTGGCTGCGATCGGTTTGTACGTCCCGTTCTCGCTGTCGGTCACGCTCGGCCAGGACTACCTGCCGAGCCGGCTCGGTACCGCCTCCGGGGTGACCCTCGGGCTGTCGATGAGCCTCGGTGGCCTCGCCGCCCCGCTGCTCGGCCTGCTCGCCGACCGGACCACCCTGACCGCCGCGCTCGCGGTGCTCGCCGGCTTCGCCGCGATCCTGGCGATCGCCACCGCCCTGCTGCGGGAGCCGGCGCCGGCCCCCCTCGCCAGCACCGGTTGACCAAGGCCCGCGCCGGTTGATCAAGGGCCGCGCCGGTTGATCAAGGGCCGCGCCGGTTGATCAAGGGCCGCGCCGGTTGATCAAGGGCCGCGTCGGTTGATCAAGGGATCGGGTCGGATTCACCCAGCCCGATGTGTCCAGATCCCTTGATCGACGGCCGGGGTCGCGCCGGATCCCTTGATCGACGGCTCTGCCGAGCGGGTGGATTAGGGTTGGCCGCATGGGTGAGCAGGCGGTACGGGACGCGGCGGTACGGGCTGGCGAGGCCGCCGTGGAGCTCGCGGTGGCCTCGCGCGCGGCCAAGGACGCGGCGCTGTCGGCGATGGCCGACGCGCTGGTCTCGCGCCGGGCCGAGATCATCGCGGCCAACGAGACCGATGTGCGCGGAGCGCGTGCCGCCGGTACCGGCGCGGCGATGCTGGACCGGCTGTCGCTCGACGCCGACCGCATCGACGGGATGGCCGCCGGGTTGCGCCAGGTGGCCGGCCTGCCCGACCCCGTCGGCGAGGTGGTGCGCGGCTCGACCCTGCCCAACGGCCTGGAGCTGCGGCAGGTCCGGGTGCCGTTCGGGGTCGTCGGCATCATCTACGAGGGCCGGCCGAACGTCACCGCCGACGCCGCCGGGCTCACCCTCAAGTCCGGCAACGCCGTCCTGCTGCGCGGATCCTCCTCGGCCCGGCACTCCAACGCGGCGATCGTCGCCGTGCTGCGCGACGCGCTGACCTCAGTCGGGCTGCCCGCGGACGCGATCGGCCTGCTGCCCGGCGAGTCCCGGGACGAGGTGACGCACCTGATGCACGCCCGCGGGCTGGTCGACGTGCTGATCCCGCGCGGCGGCGCCGAGTTGATCCGGCACGTCGTCGAGGGCTCGACCGTACCGGTGATCGAGACCGGCGTCGGCAACTGCCACATCTACGTCGACGCCAGCGCCGACGTGGCGATGGCGCGCGACATCGTGCTCAACGCCAAGACCCAGCGCCCGTCGGTCTGCAACGCCGCCGAGACCCTGCTCGTACACGCCGCTGCCGCCGACGCCGTGCTGCCGGTGCTGCTGCCCGCACTCGACGCCGCCGGCGTCACCGTGCACGGGGACGAGACCGTTGCGGCGCAAGGGAAGGCGCTGGACATCGCGGTGACCCCGGCGACGGAGGAAGACTGGGGCGGTGAGTACCTGTCACTGGATCTCGCGGTCGCGGTGGTGCCGAGCCTGGGCGCGGCGCTGGCGCACATCCGCCGCTGGTCGACCGGGCACAGCGAGGCCATCGTCACCGGCTCGCAGGCCGCCGCGCGTACCTTCACCGCCCGGGTCGACGCCGCCGCGGTCCTGGTCAACGCGTCCACCCGGTTCACCGACGGCAGTGAGTTCGGCTTCGGTGCCGAGATCGGCATCTCCACCCAGAAGCTGCACGCCCGCGGGCCGATGGGGCTGCCCGAGCTGACCAGCACCAAGTACGTCGTCACCGGCGACGGGCACGTCCGCGGCTGACCCGAGCGCCCGGGTGGGCGCCGCGATGCCGCGCCGGGTCCGGGTGGGCGCCGCGATGCCGCGCCGGGTCCGGGTGGGCGCCGCGATGCCGCGCCGGGTCCGGGTGGGCGCCGCGATGCCGCGCCGGGTCCGGGTGGGCGCCGCGATGCCGCGCCGGGTCCGAGTCGGTGCCGGAGGGCCGGCCCGGGTCCGTCCGGTACGGGTCGATGCCGCCGTGGCGCCCGGGCCGCCTCGGTACGAGTCAGGGCCGCGGGGTCGCGCCGGGCCCGGTCGGGCCGCCGGACGCCGGGGCGTGTGCCTGGATCAGCTGGATGAGCTGTCGGGCGTTCTCGGTCAGGCCGTTGATGGCCACCTTTCGCCCGTCCGCGAGCGTGACGAGGCAGTAGTAGTCGCCGCCGGCCCACCGGGAGAGGGCGTTGTCCTTGCCCGGACGCACGGTGACGCGGTCGATGTCGGCCCACCGCGCCGCGAACGTCCGGCCGGGGCGGACGTTCGCCAACCCGTTCTCGTACACGGTGAACGACTCGTCCCGGTGCGTGTGGTACGCCACGGCGAACAGCACACCCAGCAGCAGCATGCCGATGCCCAGCCCGAGTACGGCGGCGGGCACCAGCTCCGGGTCGGCTCCACTCGGGATGCTGCGGGCGGCCACCTCCGCGGTCACGATCCACAGCAGTACGGCGGCGCCGGTCACCACGGCCCCCACCGGCAAAAGGATCACCGCGATCGTGCCACGCCGGCCGTTGTTGGTGCGGTGTGTCGCCACCGCCGCGCCGAGCTCCGCCGCTGTCACCATCTGCCGCTCCTGCCGTCCTCGCCGGGGAACGCGAGGCTAGCCCCCGGCGCCGGGACCGGCCCCGCCACCGGCCGACGCATCAGCGGCTGGGGAAGGCGCCACCGTTGACGTTGATCACCTGGGCGGTGATGTGCCGGGCACCCGGCGAGGCGAGGTACTCGATCAGCGCCGCCACGTCGTCCGGGGTACCGGCCCGGCCTGTCTTGGTCTGCCCGACGAGGGTGGCGCGCCGCTCGTCGGTGAGCCGGTCGGCGAAGAACTCGGTCTCGGCGATGTAGCCGCAGGAGACCACGTTCGCCGTGATGCCGCGCGGCCCGAGCTGCCCGGCCAGGTCGATGTTCCAGGTCGCGAGCCCGGCCTTGGTGGCCCCGTACGCCCCGCCGCCGCTGCCCCGGTCGGCGGCGATCGAGCCGATGCCGACCACGGTGCCGCCGGCCTGCAGCCGGTCGGCGAGCAGCGTGGTGGTCAGCACCGCGCTGAGCAGGTTGGCGTCCAGGTTGGCCCGCCAGGCGGCAGCCACGTCGGCGAGCGTGCCGGCCGCCGGGCGCTGCAGGTCGGTGTTGCCGCCGGCGTTGTTGACCAGCACGTCGACCTGGGCCGGTAGCTGGGGGAGCGCCGCGGTCAGCGCCTCGGGGTCGCTGACGTCGCAGACCACGGCGGTGGCGCCGAGCTGGGCGGCGGTCTCGGCCAGCACGTCGGCGCGCCGGCCGAGGATGGTGACCGCCTCGCCGGCGGCGGCGAAGCGGGCGGCGGTGGCCCGGCCGATGCCGGTGACGACGATGCTGCGGGTCATGTTCTCGCCCTCGTCCGTGGGTTATGTTTAGGCCTAAACATAACCGTGCTGCGCGGCACCGTCCAGTGACGAGCCGCACGCCGCACCGTCCGCGACGAGAGGGGACGCCGATGGCCCGGCCCGACGAGGTGGAACAGATCGCGACCGCCTGGCGTCGCGAGAGCCCCGGCACGCCGACCGACTCCATCGGCGTGGTGACCAGGATCTGGCGGCTGGGCAAGCTGTTCGCCGACGACCGCCGCCGGCTGCTGGCCGAACTCGGCATCGACCGCGGCACCATGGACCTGCTGTCGGTGCTGCGCCGGTCCGGCCCGCCGTACGCGCTGACCACCCGGGCGCTCGCCGACCGTACCCTCGTCACCGCCGGGGCGATCTCGCAGCGGGTGGCCCGGGCGGAGGCGGCCGGCCTGGTGGTCCGGGCGCCGGGCGGTCCCGGCCGGCGGGCCGTCACCGTGACGCTCACCGCCGCAGGCCATGCGGAGATCGAGCGGGTCGTCGACCGGGTGCTGCGCCGCGAGGTGGACCTGCTGTCCGGGCTGACCGCGTCCGTTCGGGCGGACCTCGCCGACGGTCTGGCGGTCCTGCTCGACGATCTGATCGACCGGCTCGGCCCGCCGGCCCGCAACGACGTCTGACCGCACCGATGACCGACGGGGGTGGGCGGCGGACGGCGCTGCGCTGCCGTGCGTGCGCTGGCGGGCACCGCGAACGGCCGGCGTCGTCCGGCCGCGCGCGCTGGCGGGCAGGACCAATCGGTGTCGTCCGGTCGACCGACGAACCGGCGCGCGCGGACGGTCGCTACGGTTTCCGCATGGTGGATGCGGGGGAGGTCTTCCGCCGGGCCGGCGGGCACGGCTGGTGGCACGTACGATGCGTCGACTGCGACCGGCAGGACGGCGACGCGGCGACCGAACCGGTGGTACTCGCCTCGATGGTCAAGGTGCCGCTGGTGCTGGAATTCGCCCGGCAGGTGGTCGCCGGCCAGCTCGATCCGACCACCCGGGTCCGGTTGCGGGCCGCCGATCGGTTGGGCGGCAGCGGTACCGCGGGCTGCGCCGACGACGTCGAGATGAGCCTGCGCGACCTCGCCCGGTTCGCGCTGTCGATCAGCGACAACACCGCCGCCGACGCGCTGTTCGCGGCGGTCGGCGTGGCGAACGTGCGGTCCCTGGTCCGGGAGCTGGGGCTGGCGGACACCCGGATCATCGGTGGGCCGCGGCAGGTCGTCGCGTCGATCGTGGGCGAGGTCAGCGGTACCGATCCGGCCCGGTTCGCGAGCGACTACGCCGGCCTCGACGAGTCCCGGATGCGCGCGCTTCGTGCGCTGGATCCCTCGCGCACCAACGCGAGTACCGGACGGGACCTCACCCGGTTGCTCGCCGCGGTGTGGCGGGACGAGGCGGCACCGGCGGCGGCCTGCGCGATGCTGCGCGGGCTGATGGCGACGCAGCTGACCGCCCACCGACTGGCATCCGGTTTCCCGGACGAGGTCGAGGTGGTGGGAAAGACGGGCACGCTGCTCGCGGTTCGGGCCGAGGCGGGCGTGGTGTCGCGTCCGGACGGTGGCCGGTACGCGGTTGCCGTCGGCATCCGGCTGGACCGGATGTCCGGCCGGCAACCGGCCGCCGACCGCGCGCTCGGCACGGCGGCGTATCGAGCGGTCGAGTCGCTGCGCGCCGGCTGCCGGCACACCTGACCGCCGGCCGACCCCGCCGCGCTGGAGACCGCCGCCGGCGAACTCCGCCGCGCTTGGGACCGCCGCCGGCGAACTCCGCCGCGGTTGGGACCGCCGCTGGTCGACCTGCTGCTCTGCCGACCGCCGCCGGCGGGCGGCGCGCGCGGCGTGGCTGGCCGGGCGTCAGTCGGCGCGGCCGTGCACGACGTCCCACGGTGTCGGCGTGCCCGGCGGTACGACGAGGTCACCGGTGCCGTCGTCGCGCAGGATGCCGGCGGCGAGCCAGCACAGCGACGCCGCGGCCGGGTGCGGCTGGGCCGGCCACACGAACGACGTCCGCCAGCTGATCGGGGTGCCGGCCAGCCGCCGCCACACCACCCGCGGCTCGCGGCGTACCGCGCCGGCCGGTACCAGGGCGACGCCGTGCTCGGCGAGGACCAGCCCCACCACGAACTCCGGACTGCGCGCGTGCACCACCCGGCCGGGCCGGAAACCGTTGCTGCGGCAGGCATCCAGCGTCTCGTCGTACCGGCCGGGTGCGGTGTCACGGGGGAACAGCACCAGGTCGTGGCCGGCGAGGTCGGCCAGGTCGAGCTCGTCGGCGCCGGCGAGCGGTGCGTCCCGCGGCACCAGCACGCCGACCGGTTCGGTCACGCCGGGGCCGACGACGAGACCGGTGAGCTGCGCCGGCTGCTGCAGCAGCCCGACGTCCAGTGCCCGGTCGGCGAGCAGCCGGAGCTGTTCGCCGGTGGTCAGCTCGCGCAGGTCCAGCCGTACCGCGGGGTTGTGCTCGGCGAACGCCCGGACGATGGTGGCGAGGACCGCGCCCGGTACGTCCGGCGGTACCCCGACACGCAGCTCGCCCAGTTCGCCCCGATCGGCCCGGGTGACCATGGCGCGCACCCGGTCGGCGCGGTCCAGCAACGGTCCGGCCTCGGCCAGCAGTACGCTGCCGGCCACCGTGAGCCGGACACCGCGGCTGTTGCGGTCGAACAGCCGGGCGCCGAGCTCGTTCTCCAGCCGGCGGATGCGTTGGCTCAGCGGCGGCTGCGCCATGCCGAGCCGTTCCGCCGCCCGACCGAAGTGACGTTCCTCCGCCACCACCCGGAACAGCGCCAACGCTCGTAGCAGGTCCACGCTGCAACGATATCGGCCGCGATATGGCCGGATCCGGTCGGCGGTCTTGGACAGCCGCGGCGGCGACGTGCTCTGCTACCGCCGATCCGCGCCGCGGGACGCGCGGAGCGGCCGACGAGGTTTCGTCCGGTGGCATCGCCCTGCGCGAATTCCGCGGTGCGGGCCCCGGCAGGAGGGGGACAGGAATGGCGACCAGGTTGACCCGACGGGGCGTGCTGGCCGGTTCGGTGGCGGGTGCCGCCGGGCTCGCCGTGGGCTCGGCCGCGACGGCCGCACCGGGGTACCGGCCGACCGGTACGGCGACCCGGGTGTCGGCGGGCGGGAGCGGCGCGGTGGGCCGGCCGCGGCTGCGGTGGCTCGGCAACAACGGGTGGGAGATCAGGTTCGACACGCCGAACGGGCGGCGCACCGTGCTGATCGACCCGTGGCTGACCCGCTTCCACACCGGCACCTACACCGAGCAGGGCGCCGACCCGAACACGCCGCTGTCGGTGCGGCCGGACGTGATCGACCGGTACCACCTGGCGGCCGATCACATCCTGGTCACCCACGGGCACTACGACCACCTGACCGACGTGCCGTACCTGGCCGGCAGGACCGGCGCGACGGTGCTCGGTACCGAGACGCACGTGAACCTGATGACCGCGCTCGGCGCTCCCGCCGACCAGCTCAGCGTGGTACGCGGCGGCGAGTACCTGGAGTGCGACGGCTACACGATCCAGGTGCTGCGGTCGCTGCACTCGATGACCGGGGAGCGGTCCCGGGTGGCGTTCGCCGGTACCCGGCCGGGTCACCCGCCGGCCACCCCGAAGGTCATCGCCGACCTGGTGGAGGGGGAGACGCTGGCCTACCTGATCACGGTCGGCGAGGTGGGCATCATCGACTTCGGCGGGTCCAACTACATCAGCGCCGAACTGGCCGGGCTGCGGCCGACGGTGGCCCTGGTGCCGGCCGGCGGCGGCGCGATCCACCGGTACGTGCCGCGGCTGCTCGACACGCTCGGTCACCCCCGCTACGTGCTGCCGACGCACTGGGACGACTTCGACTACCCGCTGGACGAGCCGGCTCGCGACTACGGTGGCCTCGCCCCGCTGCGTACCGCGGTGCGGCAGGCGAGCCCGGCGAGCCGCTTCGTGGTCGTGGACCACCTGGAAACGTTCACGCCGTGAGGCGCGGGCACCGGGCGGGCGAGATCGTCCACGCGGGACCGTCCAACGGTGGCCCGTCCGACCGGCGGAACGCGGCGACGACCCGCCCACCGGTACGCTCGACGTTCCGCCGGGAGGACGCATGGGGTACCTGATGTGCGCGGCCGGGGTTGCCGCGCTGGCGCTCACCGGCGGCCTGCTGCTCGCCGGGTACCGGGAGAACCGCCCCGGCGCCGGCGTCCCGGGAGCCGACCGGGCCCGCCGCGCCGGACGGTCGCTGCACCGGCCCCGCACCATGGCCGTGCTGGGCCTGCTGGCGCTGGTCCTGGCCGCCGCCTGCTACGGCGTCGGGGTCACCCGCGGTCAGTACCTGCTCGACCCGGACCAGATGTGCTCGCTGTCGCCGGGGAGGTGGCTGCCACCCGACGACAGCCCGCCGCACGACCTCGCCATCGAGCGCCGGTACGCGCCGGTCAGCGTGGTGTGCGCCTGGCCGGACGGCCGCCGTACCGAGCTGGTGCCGCAGTGGGTCAACCCGGCCGCCGGCCTGCTGCTGCTGACCGGCCTCGGCGCGATCGCCGGCGCCGTCGCCTGGTCGCTGCGCCGGCCGCGGGTCGCCGCCCGCCCCTGACGCGGGACCCGGGACGCGGCTGCGGATCCGCCGTCGAGCACGGACCCGTGCCGGCCGGAGCGCCGATCAAGGAGTGCCGATCGCGGCGTGACCCGCCGCCACGACCCCTTGATCGACGCTGCCTCGGGCACGGCTCCTCGATCGACGCTGCGGCGCGTCAGGCGAGCCAGGCGGTGGCGTCGCCGGGCAGCTCGCCGTCGGCGGTGAGCGGCACGCTGGTCAGCACCGGGGTACCGGCGGGCAGCGCGACAGGCGTGTTGCCCGCGTTGACGAAGCAGGTCAGCCCGCCGTCGCGGCGGAAGGCCAGGCAGTCCGCCGGGGCGTCCACGAAGGACAGCCCGCCGGTGAACCCGTCGTGCTCGCGCCGCAGCCGCAGCGCGGTGCGGTACAGCTCCAGGGTGGACTCCGGCTGGCCCTGCTGGGACTCGACCGCGAGCGGCGACCAGCCGGCCGGCATCGGCAGCCAGGTCTCGGACGTCGTGGAGAACCCGTACGCCGGCTCACCGGGCTCCCACGGCAGCGGGATCCGGCAGTTGTCCCGGCCGCGCCGGGTGTGCCCGCTGCGCTCCCAGGTCGGGTCGGTGAGCGCCTCGTCCGGCGGCTCGACGCTCTCCAGGCCCAGCTCGTCGCCCTGGTACAGGTACGCCACGCCGGGCAGCGCCAGCTGCAGCAGCGCCGCGGCGCGACCCCGGCGGGTGCCGACCAGGCCGCCGCCGTACCGGGTGACGTGCCGGACCACGTCGTGGTTGGACAGCACCCAGGTGGTCGGCGAACCGGTGCCCGCCACGGTGGCCAGCGCCGAGGAGACGGTCTCGCGCAGCTCGTCGGCGCGCCACCGGGACTGCACCATCCGGAAGTCGAACGCGAGCGGCAGCTCGTCCGGCCGCAGGTACCGGCGCAGCCGGTCGGTGTCGGTGACCCACACCTCGCCGACCGCCATCGCGCCGGGGTAGTCGGCCAGCACCTTGCGGATGAACCGGTGGATGTCGTGCACCCCCTCGGCGTCCCAGCGGATGTCCCGCGAGGTGTGCGGGTTCTCCCCGGCCTCGATCTCGGCCAGTACGTCCTGGGCCAGATCCGGCAGCCCCGCGGGTTTGGCCATCCCGTGGGCCACGTCGATGCGGAACCCGTCGACGCCGCGGTCCAGCCAGAACCGCAGGGTGGCCTCCAGATCGGCCCACACCTCCGGGTTCTCCCAGTTCAGGTCGGGCTGCTTGGCGTCGAACAGGTGCAGGTACCACTGGCCGGGCGTGCCGTCCGGCTCGGTGATGCGGTGCCAGGCCGGCCCGCCGAACGCCGAGGGCCAGTTGTTCGGCGGCTGCTCGCCGTTCGCTCCCCGGCCGTCGCGGAACACGTACCGGTCCCGCTCCGGGCTGCCCGGTGCGGCCCGCAGCGCCTGCTGGAACCACACGTGCTCGTCCGAGGAGTGGTTCGGCACCAGGTCGATGGTCACCCTGATGTCGCGCGCGTGCGCCTCGGCGACGAGCCGGTCGAACGCGGCGAGGTCACCGAACACCGGGTCGACGTCGCGCGGGTCGGCCACGTCGTACCCGTGGTCGGCCATCGGCGAGGTGAAGAACGGGCTGAGCCAGATCGCGTCCACGCCGAGCCCGGCGAGGTGGTCGAGCCGGCTGCGGATGCCGTCCAGGTCGCCGACGCCGTCGCCGTTCGCATCGGCGAAGCTGCGCGGATAGATCTGGTAGAAGACGGCGTCGCGCCACCAGTCGGGGTTGGCGGCGGAGTCGCCGGCGGGCCGTGCCGTGGGGGCCGAGACCTCGTTGCCCACTGTGCCTCCTCGTGAGGGGTTTTAACGTTCAAAAGCCGGCGTGACGCCTGCGGCGCCGATCCGACTCGTACGGGGGTGGTCAGTCCGGGGAGTTCACCATGAACTGTGCCGCGCGCTCGAGGTAGGCCCACAGCTCCGCCTCGTACTGCGGGGCGAGGCCGAGGGTGTCGAGCGCGTCACGCATGTGCGTCAGCCACGCGTCCCGCTCCACCGGACCGATCTTGAACGGCACGTGCCGCATCCGCAACCGCGGATGCCCACGCTGCTCGGAGTAGGTGTGCGGACCGCCCCAGTACTGCTCCAGGAACATCCGCAACCGGTTCGCGGCCGGGCCGAGGTCCTCCTCCGGGTACATCGGGCGCAGCACCGGGTCGTCCGCGACGCCGGCGTAGAACTCGTCCACCAGCTTGCGGAACGTCGGCTCGCCGCCCACCGCGTCGTAGAACGTCACGGTGGGCACGGACGGCTGCGCGGCGGAACCCGTGGAGATCGGGATCGGTTGATCGGACACACCTCCATGGTGCCAGTGCCACCCCGCCCACCCGCCAGGCAGCCCGGCCCGACGCCGAGGAGACCCGCCTCACAGCACGGGCGACGGTGGCCGCGGTCACGGGCGCTCGGCGCCGACCCGGCCGGTCCGGCGGCGCGACTGCACCGGGCCGACGCGGCGCTCGGAGGCGTCCTGCGCGGCCGAGGGGGCACCCGCGTCGTCGGCGTCGGCGGACTCCCGGCTGCGCCGCTCGGCCGCCTCGGCGGCCGCCTCGTTGCGCGCCCGGGTCTCGGCGAACGCCTTGTCGAAGGTGCCCGACTTCGGCCACAACATCGACACCAGGCCCATCACCAGCAGCCCCAGCAGCGACCAGAGCCCGACCGTCCGGGCGACTCCGACGTGGTCGGCGACCGCGCCGGCGAGCACGATCGCCCCGCCCTGCACCAGCTGCAACCCGCCCTGCATGACGCCGAACGCACGAGCCCGGTAGCCGTTCGGCAGCGCCTGCACGAACAGCCCGTTCGCCGGGATGATCACCGACATCGCGAACCCGGTCAGCGCGGTCAACACCATCACCACCGGCAGTGGCGGCGACAGCAGCGCGGCGACCAGCGACAGCGGTACCAGTGCGGCGAGCGGCCGGATCAGCTTGCGCCGCGGCCCGGGCGGCACCAGACGGCCGATCACCACCCCGCCGATCGCCGCGCCGATCGGCATCGCGGCCATGATCCACCCCTGCCCACGGGCGCCGGTGCCCAGCTCGCCGGACCAGCTGGCGGCGAGCCCCTCCGGCAGGATCGCGAACGCCGCGCCGGCCAGGATCACCACCGCGATCGAGCGCAGCACCGGGGTACCGAACACCACGGTGAACCCCTCCGCGGTGTCGCGCAGCAGGCTGGTGTCGGTGCGCAGTCGCGGCTCCGCCGGCCGTGCCCGCACCCAGGTCCGGATCAGCAGCGCGGACAGCCCGAAGGTGGCGGCGTCGACCAGCAGCGCCAGCCGCGGGTCCACCGCCGAGATCAGGCCACCCGCCGCGTACCCGCCGACCTGGGTGGCCTGGTTGAGCACGCCGGTGATCGACAACCCCAGCACGTACCGGTCGCCGCTCAGGATCTGCGGCAGCATCGCCGAGCGGCTGGAGTCGAACGGCGGCGTCAGCATCGCCGAGACGTACATCAGCACGGGTAAGAGCAGCAGCGGCACGCCGGGGATCGCCGCCACCGCGACGATCGCCATCCGGGCCAGGTCGCAGCCGAGCATCACCCGCCGGTACGGGTACCGCTCGGCCAGCGCGACGAGCACCGGCGCACCGGTCAGCCAGGGCAGGTAGGTGACCGCGAAGCCGGCCGCGGAGGCGAGCGCGGAGCCGGTCGCGTGGTAGATCAACGCGGCGAGCGCGACCCGACCCAGGTAGTCACCGATCGAGGAGAGCGCGCTGGCGCCGAACACGGCGCGGAACTCGCGCACCGCGAACACCTCGCGGTAGGTGGCGGGCCGGTCGGGATCGTCGGTCGTGTCCGGTGGATCCGCCGGCCGGCCCGCCCCGGCCTGACCTGGCTCTTCGGACACGTCCCCGTTCCCTCCTCGGCTGTGGCGCGCGCAACTTCGCACGTCCGAGTCTGCCCGATTGGTGGGCGTATCGGTAGGCCGAACGGACGAGGTGTGGTTAACAAGGATCCGCTGCGCATTTCACAATCTGTAAGTTAGCTGCGGTATATGAGCCGCTTTCTCGGGGAGGCCGGCACGCTCCGCGACGATCGTGCTGGTCACGGGGCTCGTGGACGCGACGTTGCTATCCGAGTTCCGTACGGTCACCGTTCGGCCGCGATTCGTCCAGCGGTGTAACGACGTCCGTCGATGTCTCCGATGTCGGAGACATCGACGCTGCGTTCTCGGACAGGTGACTCACAGGCGGCGCACGAGTGGGGCCGAGGCGAGCGGCTACTCGGGCGCACCATCCTCCTGGGCGAGGAAGCGGCGCGGGTCCAGCCCGAGCGACAGCCCGGCCCGCTCCATCTCGGTGACCATCCGGCGGCGCAGCTCGCGGCCGACCTTCCACTGCGAGTCCGAGGCGGTCTTCGCGGTCACCCGCAGCAGCGCACCCTCCGGGGTCAGCTGCTGCACGCCCAGCACCTCGGGCTTGTCGATGAAGTCGGCCGCCCAGTCCTCGTCGTCGCCGAGCGAGTCGGCCGCCCGCTGCAGGGCGTCGGTGGCCTCGCCCACCGGCGCGCCGAAGCCGACCGGTACGTCGATGATCACCATCGCCCAGCTCTGGCTGTAGTTGCCGATCCGGGCCACCTCGCCGTTGCGGATGTACCACAACACGCCGGCACCGTCGCGCACCGTGGTGATGCGCAGGCCGACCGCCTCCACGGTGCCGGTCACCTCACCGACGTTGATCAGGTCGCCCACCCCGTACTGGTCCTCCAGCAGCATGAACATGCCCGAGATGACGTCCTTGACCAGTGACTGTGCACCGAAGCCGAGTGCCACACCGGCGATGCCGGCGCTGGCCAGCAGCGGCGCGAGGTCCATCCCCAGCTCGCTGAGGATCATCATCACCGCGATCGAGAACACCACGATCGAGGTGACGTTGCGCAGTACCGAGCCGATCGTCGCGGAACGCTGCCGGCGCCGCTCGGACAGCACGCCGTTCTCCCGCAACGACGCGTCCACCCGTTCCTTGAGCGGCCGCAGTACCGCCGGGGTGCCGCCGTTGCCCCTGGGCCGGGTGAACCGGCGGATCATCCGGTGCAGGATCCAGCGCGCCAGCAGCGCCACGACCAGGATCAGGATGATCCGGAACGGCTTGACCAGCAGCCACTCGCTGCTCGCCGCGAGCCAGCCGAAGCGCGGGTTCTGGCCGGTCCAGTTCCAGACCGTCTGGCAGAACGAGTCCGGGTCGGTGGCGCACTCGGGCTTGCCGGCCAGCTTCAGGGCGTGTGGCATGGCGGAAACCAGCGCTTCCGCGGACAACATGGGCACCTGACCTCGTGGTAGCGAATCGTCTCGGCGCGCCGCGGTACGACCGCGCCGCGCCGACGGTACGTGACCGACCGGGCCCGCTGCACACCACCTCCGGGCCCGCCGTTCGGTGCTACCGGGGATCGGCCGCTTGGTTTGTCACCGGATTAGTACGTGCATCCGGCGCCCCGGTCGGGGAGGATGGGCGCGGACGGAGGTGGGGCGATGTCCGGGTTACGGCCCTCCACCAGCTACGGGGCGTTGGTGCTCAACGCGACGTACGAGCCGATGTGCGTCGTGTCGGTGCGCCGGGCCGCCGTGCTGGTGCTTGCCGCCAAGGCGATCGCGGTCAGCGACGGCGACGGTTTCCTGCACAGCGCCAGACGCGTCCTGCCGACCCCGTGTGTGGTCCGCCTCACCCGGTACGTGCGGGTGCCCTACCGCGCGCACATCGGCATGACCCGGCGCGCGATCTTCGCCCGGGACCGCTGGGTCTGCGCGTACTGCGACGGCCCGGCCGAGACGATCGACCACGTGCTGCCCCGCAGCCGCGGCGGGCCGCACGCCTGGGAGAACGTGGTCGCGGCCTGTGCCCGGTGCAACCACCGCAAGGGCGACCGCACCCCGGCCGAGATGGGCTGGCGGCTGCGCTCGGCGCCGGTGGCGCCGAGCGGGCCGGCCTGGCGGGTACTCGGTCACCGCACCCCGGACCCGCGCTGGGCCTCCTGGCTCGGCCTGCCGCCGCAGCGCACCGACCCGCTCGGCCTGGGCGAGGCCACCGCCTGACCGTCGGCGCCACCCGCGATCGCGCGGGCGCCACCGGCTCGGCTCACCTGGCCGGGCGGGCAAGGGACGGCGCCGCCGGGGTGCAGCCCCACCTTCGCCGAACTGTCGACGGGCTGCGGGTCCAGATCTCGGTGGGCCGGCGGGGCGCCGAGATCGCCGGTCGGTCACGGCACGTAGGTTTCGGGCGTGGGTATCGTCCTCGCGCTCTGCGCCGCTGCCTGTTACGGCTGTTCGGACTTCCTCGGTGGGCTGCTGTCCCGGCGGTCCAGCCCGTACGCGGTGGCGGTCGTGGCGCAGTGCGCCGCGTTCCTGGTCGTGGCGCTCGTCGCCGCGGTCGCCGGGAACGGCATGCCGGCCGCGGCGGCGCTCGGCTGGGGTGCGCTGTCCGGCATCGGCAACGGGCTCGGCACCGTGTTCCTCTACCGCGGCCTCGGCTCGGCGCGGATGAGCGTGGTGGCGCCGCTGTCCGCGGTCGGCTCCGCCGGGCTGCCGGTGCTGGCGGGCGTCGCCCAGGGGGACCGGCCGGCGCCGCTGGCGATCGCCGGTATCGTCCTCGCGCTCCCGGCGGTCGCGCTCATCTCCCGCGGCGCCGACGAACCCGCCGGGCCGGA
This sequence comes from Actinocatenispora sera, assembly GCF_018324685.1. Classification (NCBI taxonomy): domain Bacteria; kingdom Bacillati; phylum Actinomycetota; class Actinomycetes; order Micromonosporales; family Micromonosporaceae; genus Actinocatenispora; species Actinocatenispora sera. The sequence continues at coordinate 3,311,756 of NZ_AP023354.1, forward strand.
GGCGGGCTCGACCGCGCGGCGGCGGTCCGGGGTACTCGACGGGCTGCTGGCCGGTGCCGGGTTCGCGCTGCTGTTCGTCGCGCTCGACCGGGTACCGCACGACGCCGGGCTGTGGCCACTCGCCGGCGGCCAGGCGGTCGCGACGGTCAGCATCCTGATCGCCGGGCTGGCCGTGGGGGCCGGCCTGCGGTTGCCGGCCCGCCGGCTCGCGCCGGGCGCCAGCGTCGGGCTCCTCGGCGGCGCGGCCACCGTGCTGTTCGTGTTCGCCACCCACCGGGCGCTGCTGTCCATCGCGGCCGTGGTCACCTCGCTGTACCCGGCGCTGACGGTGCTTGCGGCGATGCTCGTGTTGCGGGAGCGGATCGCCCGGGGGCAGGCGGTCGGCCTGGCCGCCGCGGCCGCCGCCGTCGTGCTCATCGCGCTGGGCTGACACACCGCCCGCCGGTACGCCCGTCGCACCACACCGGCAGCCGTACGCCCGTCGCACCGGACCGGCCGCCGGAACGCTCTCGTTCCGGCGGCCGGCGGACACCGCCCGTACGGGTCAGAAGGCGGCGATGCCGTTCGGGGTGCCGTTGCCGGTCAGCCCGTCGTAGCCGGGCAGGGCGGTGCACAGGTAGTCGCCGCCGCAGTCGACCCCCTCGGCCGCGCCGGTGACGATGTCGTGCAGTTGCTCGCCGTGCGCGTAGAAGTACGACGCGTCCGGGTACCGGTCCGGATTGCCGGCCAGCGCGATGATCCCGGCGACGATCGGGGACGACGCGCTGGTACCGCCGGCCACGATCCAGCCGGTCTCCTGCTCGGTCTCGTACACCGCCACCCCGGTGTTGGGGTCCGCGACCGCCGCGATGTCGGCGATCATCCGGTTGGGGCAGTTCGGATCGTGCTGCCAGGCCGGTTTGGCGAGGTAGGCCGAGCAGCCGGTGCCCGACCCGCTCCACGCGCTCTCGGCCCAGCCCCGGGCGCTGCCGTCCCGGTGCAGGCTGGTACCGCCGACCGCGATCACGCTCGGGTACTCGGCCGGCGCGGTCGGGTTGCCGTAGCCCGAGTCCCCGGAGGACGCGACGACCGCGACACCGGGATGGCGGTAGCTGGCCGCGTACTGGTCGACGCCGTGGCCGTCACCGCCGCCGTAGCTGTTGGAGATCTCGGTGGCGCCGAGTGCCGCCGCGGTGTCCACCGCGGTGGACAGCGAGCCGGCATCGGGGTAATCGGCCTCCACCAGCAGGATGTGGCAGTCGGGGCAGACCGCGGACACCATGTCCAGGTCGAGCGCGATCTCGACCGACCAGCCTGCGTCCTCCGGCAGCGGGCTCGCCTGGCCGTCCTGGTTGACCTTCCGGAAGCAGCCGTTGGCCGTGGTGCAGGCGGGCAGCCCGTACGTGTCGCGGTAGACGGCGAGGTCGGCCTCGGCGTTCGCCGCGTCACCCGCGTCCACGATCGCGACCGTCTGGTCCGCCCCGCCGGTGGTCGGCAGATCGTAGGCGGACCGCAGGTCGGCCGGGCCGTACCCGGCGGGCAGCGCGGTACCGCTCGCCGGGCCGCGGACGCCATGCCCGCCGCGCAGGTCGGACCGTACCTTCGCCAGGCAGCGGAGCTGGCCGGGCCGGGCGGTCGGGCAGACGTCGCGGACCGAGCCGGCGCCGCCGGCCGCGGCCGCGGGCCCGGTGCCGGCGGCGACACCGGCCACCGCGGCGATCAGCGCCGCCACCAGTGCGGTACGGCGGATGGGGGAACGTCGCATCCTGATCACCTCCACGGGGTTCACTGGGCCGCCGCGAGCTGGTACGCGGCAGTGATGGTCTGCTCGATCGCGTCACCGTTCGCGTCGGTGGCGCGGACCCGCAGCATCGGCGCGGTGCCGGCGGCGCTGGCCGGATTGCGCCAGGTCACCGCGTAGGTGCCGGCCGCGCCGAGGACGTGCGCGGGGCGCCAGGTGTCGCCGTGGTCGAAGGAGACGGACACCTTCGCCGAGGCGATCGGCGAGGAGGATCCGGCCCCGTCGTAGCTGACGTGTCCGACCCGCAGTCCCATCGCCTGGATCGCGGCGGAACTGGTGTTTTGCCGGTCGACCGCCAGCCGGTAGTTCAGGGTCAGGACCGGCAGCACCTGGCAGGGTGTGTCGCCGTCCTGAATGGCGCAGTAGTCCCCCGCCGGCAGCGGACTCCCGGTCGTGCCGGGCGAGTACTTGACGGTCACCTCGGTGTGGGTCTTCGTCCACAGGGTGGCCCCGCTGTCGGCGGGCATGGTGGTGTCGAGCACGCCGCGGTAGGTGGCGTCGCTGTCCGGGACACCGGTGACCGTCGCGCCCAACGCGCGGTCCTGGTCGGCGATCAGGGTCCCGTTGCGGTACAGGATGAAGTGGGCCTGGGCCGGGTACAGGGCGGAGCCGCTGGTGTGGTCCGGCACGGCGTCGTGCTGCATCGGCATGCCGAGCGAGAGCGCATCGCCGGCGCTGCACGAGTAGCAGACGTGCCGGGCGCCGGTGAACTGGCCGAGGCCGGGAACGATCGGACCGCGTCCCCACTCGATCGAGTACTCGTGACCGGCCAGGTAGGTGTGCCCGTCACCGGCGAGGTCGGCGGTCGCCGTGGCCACCGCGTTACCCCACTGCCCGCTGTCGGCGGTGCCGACGTACATGGTCACGTCCGCAGGCAGCTGCTGGGCCGGGATCGGGCTCGCCATCGCCGGAACACCCCACTGCGGCGCGATCTGCGGGTCGGTCGGTCCGCCGAGCAGCGTCGTGTACCGGCCGTCGTCGCCGGGGTCGTGGTACAGGTGATGATGCACGGTGGCCAGTTGATCCGACCGCACCCGGTAGCTCTGATCGGCCGCGACGCCGTCGTCCGAAGCGAACGCGACGTCGTAGCGGTAGCTCTGGTCGGCCGGCGCGCCGATCCAGTGCACCAGGTAGTGCAGCCGGCCGGTGGTCGCCGCCGGCTGCGGGTTGACGTAGATGGGCGCGTCGCCCGACTGGTTGTTCTCGAAGCCGAAGCTGGCGCCGGTCGCGTCGAAGCGGTAGTACGTGGTCACCAGCACGTCCTGGACGGCCGGTTTCGGTGTGCTCACCGTGACCGGTGACGTCGCGGTGCGCAGGTCCAGGGTGACCTGGCTGGGCGCGGTCGAGGCGGCGACGGTGAAGTCGTCGACCACCACGGTCAGGTTCTTGCTCTGGTCGCCCTGCTCGTCGAAGGAGTCACCGAAGGTCTGCGCGGTGTAGTGCCCGGCGGGCACCATCACCCGCTCCGAGGATCCCTGCAGCTCCACGACCGGATCCGCACGGGCGGCCGAGTCCGTGTTGGTGATGAACACCGGCAGGTAGTCCGGCGTGTTCCCGTCCGCGTCGATCCCGTTGACCTGCAACGTGTACAGCGGGTAGTGCGGCGTCACGGTCTTCGCGGTGACGCTGGCCGCGTCCAGGCTCATCCGGGTCATGCCGGCGAACAGCGGCGTGCTGCCCGGGGCACGACCGGCGGCGACGTCGGCGCCGATCCGGTGGCGGGCCGCCGTGGCGAGTGCGCTCGCGGACTTCGCGGTCAGGTACCCGCGGGCGGTGGTACCGCGCACCGCGGTCAGCGTGACCCCGGCCGGCGCCGTGGGAGTCACCCCGTCGGCGAACGACAGCCGGACCGGGATCCGCGCCCCGTCGTCGATGCCGCGCGCGGCCATCGTGGTCACGTCGAACAGCGACAGGTCCAGCTGCCGCCCCAGGTAGGGGGTGGCGACCGCCGGAATGACGTAGTGGTCGCCGGCGGCGGTCTGCACCGAGTGCACGCCGCCGTGCCGGCTGGGCTCGACCGTGTACGTCGGCTTGCCGGTGCCCGCGCCACTGACCGTGACGTGGTCACCGGTCGGCAGCGTCACCGTCGTGGTGTCGGTGGCGGGCAGCGGCGTCGCCGTCGGCGTCGTCGGTGCCGCGCCGGCCGGCGCGGACAGCCCGAGCAACGCGGCCACCGCACCGCCGGCCCACAGCGCCCACCAGCGCCGCGGCAGCCCTGGAACCGTCCTTCTTTCCGGATCTCGTCGCATGGACGTGCCCCTTCGGTAGGGAGTACTTCCTCCCACCGGTTGTCCGATGGGTGCGGAAGTGTTCACGTCCCTTCAATGCCGTCCCGTTGCGGAAGGGTTCACTCCGGCCGGAATCCTCGCGCTGCGTCGCTGATGTGGACCTGACGGTGACGGTCAGGTGACCCGGCGCCGTGTCACCGGGTACGACCGGTAACTGCCGCTCGCGAGGATCTCGCGTAGCCGGTGGAACGCCTCGTACACATCGACGAACCGGGTGTACAGCGGGGCGAGGCCGATGCGCAGCCGGTCCGGGGTGCGGAAGTCCGGGAGCACGCCGGCGTCCTGCCAGGCCTGGCACAGCTGCCAGGCGTTCGGGTGGTACAGCGTGACGTGCGCGCCGCGCCGCTGCGGATCCCGCGGGCTCGCCAGCCGGCAGCCGTGCTCGGCCAGCCACGCGTCGTGCAACTCCACCGCGTACGAGGTCAGCGCCATCCCCTTGGCGCGCACCGGTTCGATGCCGACCTCGGCCGCGATCCGAGCGCCGGCCCGCGCCCCGTACGCGGACAGCACCGGCGGGGTGCCGACCAGGAACCGGTCGATGCCGTCCGCGGGGGCGTAGCGGGAGTCCATCTCGAACTGGTCCGCCTGGCCGAACCAGCCGGTGATCGGCTGCCGCAGCTGCGCCTGCAACTCGCGCCGCACGTACAGGAACGCCGGCGAGCCGGGGCCGCCGTTGAGGTACTTGTACGTGCAGCCGACCGCGAGATCGACCTCGGCGGCGCGCAGCGGCACCGGTACCGAGCCGGCCGAGTGGCACAGGTCCCACAGCACCAGCGCGCCGACCTCGTGTGCGGCGGCCGTGATCGCGGGCAGATCGGCGATGGCGCCGGACCGGTACGCCACGTGCGACAGCAGCACCAGGGCCACGTCGTCGTCCAGCGCGGCGAGTACCTGCTCGGTGTCCAGTCCGGCGTCGAGGTCGGCGGTGACCGGCCGCAGCGTCAGCCCGCGTTCGGCCGCGAGCGACTGCAGCAGGTACTGATCGGTGGGGAAGTTGTCCTGGTCGACCACGACGACGTGCCGGTCCGGCCGCGCCGACAGCGCGGCCGCGGCCAGCTTGTACAGGTTGACGCTGGTCGAGTCGCTGAGTACCAGTTCGCCCGGCTCGGCGTCCAGCACCGGCCCGGCAAGCAGGTCACCGACCTCGCGGCCGAGCTCGATCCAGTGCGACCAGCCACGGATCAGCTCGCCGCCCCACTCGCCCCGGACCGCCGTCGCGAACTCGTCGACCGCCGCCACCGGCAGCCGGCCGAGCGAGTTGCCGTCCAGGTAGATCGGCCCGTCCGGCTCGATCACGAACCGCTCCCGCCAGCCCGCCAACGGATCCGCGGTATCGCGCCGCTGCGCGTCCGCCACCCCGAACCCCGCACTCTGCATGCCGCCATCCTCGCAGTCCGGCGCCCCCCTCACCAGGCGGTGAGGGGGCCGGGGCCGGGGAACTACCGTGGCGGAGTGACCCCACTGCACGAGCTGACCGCGCTGCAACAGGCCGCGGCGATCCGGTCCGGCGAGCTGTCGCCGGTGGAGCTGGTCGAGCACTACCTGGCCCGGATCGCGGCGTTCGACTCCCGGCTCGGTGCGTTCGTCACGGTCACCGACCAGGCGGCCCGGGACGCGGCGAAGCGCGCCGAGGTGGCGGTCACGATGGCCGAGCCGTTGCCGGCGCTGCACGGGGTGCCCACCGCGATCAAGGACCTGGCGGCGACCGCCGGCGTGCCCACCTCGTACGGCTGCGTCGCGCTCGCGCAGCACGTACCGGACGCCGACGCGCCGGTGGTCACCGCGCTGAGCTCGGCCGGCACCATCAGCCTCGGCAAGACCGCGACCAGCGAGTTCGGTACCACGCTGTACACCGAGGCGACCGGCTTCGTGCCGACCGCGAACCCGTGGCGGCGGGGTGCGAGCCCGGGTGGCTCGTCCGGTGGTGCCGCCGCCGCGGTGGCGGCCGGGCTGGTACCGGTGGCGCACGGCAGCGACGGGGGCGGCTCGCTGCGGGTGCCGGCGGCGCTGTGCGGGCTCATCGGGTACAAGCCGAGCCGCGGGCTGATCCCCGGCGCCGGCGGGTTCGGCCTGGCCAGCCAGGGGCCGATCGCGCGCACCGTGCCGGACGCGGCGGCGCTGCTCGACGCGATGGCGGTGGCGGCGCCGGGGGAGCCGTACCTGCCACCCCCGCCACCCGAGGGCGGGTACCGGGCGGCGGCGACCCGGGCGACCGGGCCGTTGCGGATCGCCGCGTACCTGGATCCGCCGCTGTTCGACACGACGGTGCACCCGGACTGCGTCGCCGCCTATCGCCGGGCCGCGGAGCTGCTCACCGGCCTCGGGCACGACGTCGTCGAGGTACCCGGGCCGTACGACCCGGCGATGCTCGCCGACTTCCGGGTGGTGGCGTGCCTGCTCGGCCGGCCCGACGCGGTCGGCAAGATGGCCCGGTGGATGGCCGGCGAGGCGAGGCGGCACTCGGCCGCCGACCTGCTCGCCGCGCACGGCCGGCTGCTCGCCGCGATCCGGGCCGGATCGGCGGAGCTGGCCGGATACGACCTGGTGCTCACCCCGACGTTGGCCCGGCCGGGTGTCGGCATCGGGCATTTCAACCAGATGAGTCCGGAGGAGGATTTCGACGCGCAGACCGCGCTGTCGCCGTACTGCTCCGTGCACAACCTGTCCGGGGCGCCGGCGGTGAGCGTGCCGATCGGCGCGGATCGCACCGGCCTGCCGGTCGGGGTGCAGCTGTCCGCGCCGCTGGGCGGCGACGCGCGGCTTCTTGCGGCGGCTTCCGCCCTGCACGACGCGTCAGGGTGGAAAGAGCGGCACCCGCCCATCTGGACCAAGCTACCCTCGGCTACGGTGAATCTCGGTCCACGTTCGTTGGGCACCGAGCCCCGCTGACGGAGCTTCGGTCATGCCGACCGGACGAGTCGGCGAGGGTCGCAACGAGGCGAGGTGCGTTGAACCTGTGACAGTCTGGGAAGTTGTGCTCGTCTTCGTCGGTATCCCGGTCGGAGTGTTCCTGCTGCTGGCCGCCGCGGTGTACGGCGCCGGTTCGCGCCGCTCCCGCCGGTACCGGCCGGGTCGGCCGTTCGAGTTCGCGCCGGTGTGGTTCCTGGCGGCACCGGAGCGCATCCTGACCGCGGACGACGGGCCGGAGCCTGCCGAGCCCGGTACCGCGATGCTCCCCGCAGGTGAGGCCGCCGGTGCCGTCGCCACCGCTGGCACGGTCCGGGGCGTCAAGGGGGGCGCAAGTGGCAGTTGGTGAGGCAGCGATGACCACCTCCGACAGCGGCCGGCACGAGCTGAGCGAGCCGCACGTCACCAGTCACGGCGAACCGGTCGAGCATCCGCCGACCCGCGGCTCGCTGTTCGACGGCATCGCCGACGGTCCGTTCAACGGCGGCCAGCTGGTGCGGCTCGACGAGGCGCTGCGCGCCGCGGACGAGCAGTCCGGGCTGGCGTTCAGCGTCTACGTGGGCGGGCTCGACGGTGACGACCACCGCCGGGCGGCCGACGCGATGCACGACCGGTTGGCCAACCCCGATGTCGGTGTGCTGCTTGCGGTGTCGCCGAACCAGCGGGTGGTCGAGATCGTGACCGGCCCGGTCGCGGCGAAGAAGCTGCCGGACCGCGTCTGCGCGCTGGCCGCGCTGTCGATGACCGCGGCATTCTCCGGCGGCGACCTCGCCGGCGGCATCGTCACCGGCCTCCGCATGCTGAGCGACCAAGCCCGCGTTCCCTGATCGGCTGGGGCGCTGCGCCGCGCCCCAGCCGCCCGCTGGACTGCGCCGATTCGAGGCTTGTGTGTTGTCGCACACGGCGCCTCGCCTCGGCTTGCCAGCGAACGGCTGGAGCACGGCTCGCTCGCGTCCCCTCACATCACCGTGAGACCAGACAACAGGCCGGTCAGTTGACGGAGCGGCGTCCGCGGCCGACGGTGGGACGTTGCTGGACGCCGGCTTCGGGGTCGCCGCAGTGCGGGCACGGCACGAACCCCTGCACGGTGCGGTAGCGGCCGTCCACGACAGCGGCGTGCATCTGGAGCACCTCACCGGACCCGAGGCACGTGGTGCACACGTTGCTTGGTGCCGACATGGCGCTCACCTTACTGGTCTGGCCGACAACGTCCAGTGCCGATTCTGGTACCGATCCGAACGCGTGTGCTGTCGGATTCCCGCGCGTGTCGCGCCGGCCACGGCACCGCTCGCCCACCGCGCGTTCGCGGACGCGTCGTGGCGCGACGACACCGCGTTCGGCCGCCACATCGTTGCTCGATCGCTCCGCGTTCGCCGGACCGCCGGCCCGGCCGGTCAATCCGAGCGGGTGGCCGGGGATCGGTCGGCGTCGCGGGCCCGCCGGTCGTAGCGCCGGCGGGAGGACCGGACGTCCGGCATGTGTTGCTCGGCCCAACGTTTGAGCGGTGCGATCACCGCGACGAGGCTCGCGCCGAGCGGCGTCAGCGTGTAGTCGACCCGGACCGGGACGCTCGCGGTGACGGTGCGGTCGACCAGTCCGTCGCGTTCCAGCTGGCGCAGCGTCTGGGTCAGCATCTTCTGGCTGACGCCGGCGATCTGGCGGCTCAGCTGGGAGTAGCGCGCCGGGCCGCCGTCCAGCGCGGCGAGCACCAGCGTGACCCACTTGTCGGCGATCGTGTCCAGCACCTGTCGGGACGGGCACTCCGCGATGAAGGCGTCGTACTCCTGCCTCGCCTCGGCCCGGCGCTGGCTGGCCGTCGTCGTCGCCATCGCACACCTCCACCCTCGTTACGCACTCTCAGGTGCCTACTTCCCGATAGAGAGTAGCGGCCTTACGTTGGTGCGCACAACGCCCGTACGACGAGGGAGCAGTGATGCGTGCAGCGATACGAGGTACCGGCGGCCCGGCCGTCGTCGAGGTGCCGGCACCGGTACCGGCGGCCGGCCAGGTACGGATCTCAGTGGCCGCGGCGGCCGTCAACCCGGTGGATCTGGCGACCCAGGACGGACTGTTCGGCGAGCTGGCCGCGGCCGGCCTCGGCTGGGACGTCGCCGGCACCGTCGACGCGATCGGCGCCGGCGTGGACGGCCTGGCACCCGGCGATGCGGTGTTCGCCTTCCGGGACCGGTTGTCCGCGGCGACCGGCAGCCACGCCGAACTGGTCGTGCTGGACGCCGCCGCGGTCGCCGCCGCACCCGGGCTCGACCCGGCACGGGCGGCGACGGTGCCGCTGAGCGCGACGACCGGCTGGCAGGGCCTGGACCGGCTGGACCTGCCGGCCGGCGACACGATCCTCGTCACCGGTGCGGCCGGTGCCGTCGGCCGGTTCACCAGCACGCTCGCCCGGCGGCGCGGCCTGCGGGTGGTGGCCGCGATCCGGCCCGGCACCGCCGATCGCGTCCCGGCCGGCGTCGAGCACGTGGTCGAGACCACGCCCGGCTGGCCGGACGCGGTACGAGCGCTGCGGCCGGGCGGCGTCGACGGGGTACTGGATGCCGCCGGGCTCGGTGCGCCGGCGCTCGACGCGGTGCGCGCCGGCGGCCGGTACCTGTCGGTGCTGCCGATGCTCCCGCTGCCGCCGGCGCTGCGCGGTACGCACACGTCCGCGGTCGCGGCGTACAGCGACGCGACGGTGCTCACCGAGCTGGCGAAGCTCGCCGTCGCGGGGGAGCTGGAGTTGCCGGCGGTGGAGCGGTTTCCGCTCGATGCGGCCGCCGCAGCCTACCGGCGGGCGGCGCAGCCGGGCCGCACCGCCGCCGTGGTCCTGGTGCCATAGCGCCGGACCGGTCCGACGGCGCTATGGCCCGCGATCGGCGCCGTCCACCCGCAACGAGCGGTCCCCGGTCCGCAGCGAGTGTCCCCGGTCCGCAACGAGCGGTCCCCGGTCCGCAGCGTGTGTCCCCGGTCCGCAGCGAGCGGTCTCCGGGCCGCAACGAGCGGTCGCCGGCAGCGGGAGCGGCAAGTGGTCGCGGGCAACGAGCGGCGCCCGTCTCGCGTGGTGCGGAACGGGCGCCGGATCGTGCCGTGCTCAGCGCGCGGCGGTGTCGCAGGCGCGGGCGCGCAGGGCGCGCTCGACGCCGTCCTTGCCTTCGGCGACCAGCCGGCGCACCGGCGCCGGGTGCTCGCCGGCCAGCCAGCTGTCGGTGGCCGCCACGGTGGCGTCGTCGACCAGCAGGCTCGGGTACCCCATGATGGCGAACACCTGCGCGACCTCACCGTCGAACCGCTCCGCCACGCCGGCCACGTCGGCGAAGTAGCGGTCCCGGTACGGGGCGAGCAGCTCCAGCTGCGCGGAGTGCCAGAAGCCCTGCAGCATCGCGCGCTGCAGCCAGTTCGGCAGCGAGGTGTCGGTGGTGATCTTCGTCCAGATCTCCGCCTTGGACGCCGCATCCGGCAGCGCCGCGCGGGCCACCGACGCCTGCCGCTGGCCGCTCGCGGTGTTGTCCCGGGCCAGTTCGGCGTCGATCTCGGCACTGCCGTACACGCCGAGCGCGACCAGGCTGTGCAGCAGGTGCCAGCGCAGGTCGGTGTCGACGGTCAGCCCGTCCGGCACGCCCTCGCCGGCGAGCCAGCCCTTCAGTACCGCGAGGTCCGCGTCGCTGCGGGCGAGCGCCGCGTACTCCTGGGCGAAGGCGAGCTGCCGGCCGCTGCCCGGCTCGGCGCTGCGCAGCGCCGCGTCGAACGTGCGGGCGAGCAGCGCCCGGCCCTCGTCCTGCCAGGCCGGGTCGGCATACAGGTTGACCGCCTGGCGGGCGGTGCGGGCGAGGATCGTCACCAGGTTGACGTCGGTCTCGCTGCCGATGCCGGCGGCGACCATCCGGACGAACTGGCGGGCCGGCAGCTCGGCGTCGCGCAGCATGTCCTGCGCGGCGGCCCACACCAGACCGCGCGGCAGCGAGTCGGCGAAGTCCGAGACGTGCTCGACGATCGTGGCCAGCGAGCGCTCGTCCAGCCGGATCTTCGCGTACGTCAGGTCGTCGTCGTTGATCAGCAGCACGTCCGCGGCGGGCTCGCCGGCCAGCTCGGCGACCTCGGTGCGCTCGCCGGACACGTCCAGCTCGACCCGCTTGCGCCGCACCAGCTTGCCGTTGTCCAGGTCGTACAGGCCGATCGCGAGCCGGTGGGTGCGCAGCGTCGGGTAGTCCTTCGGCGCCTCCTGCAGCACCGCGACGGTGCCGTAGTTCTCGCCGTCCCGGGTGATCTGCGGGCGCAGCGTGTTGACCTGCGCGGTGGTCAGCCACCGCGACGCGTACTCGCGCAGCTCCCGGCCGGACGCCTCCTCCAGCGCACCCAGCAGGTCGTCGAACGTGGCGTTGCCCCACGCGTGCTTCGGGAAGTACGCGCGCAGCCCGGCCACGAACGCGTCCCGGCCCACGTAGGCGACGATCTGCTTGAGGATGCTCGCGCCCTTGGCGTACGTGATGCCGTCGAAGTTGACCTCGACGGTTTCCACGTCCGGAATATCGGTGTACACCGGGTGCGTGGTCGGCAGCTGGTCCTGGCCGTACCCCCAGCGCTTGCGCAGCGCGAGGAACGTGGTCCAGGCGTCGGAGAACCGGGTGGCCTCGGCGTTGCACCAGTGGCTGGCCCACTCGGCGAACGACTCGTTCAGCCACAGGTCGTCCCACCAGCGCATGGTCACCAGGTCGCCGAACCACATGTGCGCCAGCTCGTGCAGGATCGTGTTGGCGCGCTGCTCGTACTCGAAGTTGGTGACCTGCGAGCGGAACAGGTAGTGCTCTTCGGAGATGGTGATGCAGCCGAAGTTCTCCATCGCGCCGGCGTTGTACTCCGGCACCAGGAGCTGGTCGTACTTCGGCAGCGGGTACCGCATGCCGAACTGTCCGTGGTAGAAGTCGAAGCCCTGCTTGGTGATGGTCAGGATGTCGTCCGCGTCGAGGTGCTCGGCGAGGCTCTTGCGGCAGTACACCCCGAGGTCGATGCCGTCGTGTTCGTCGCGCACCTCGTGGTACGGCCCGGCGCAGACCGCGGTGACGTAGGTGCTCATCGTCGCGCCCTCGGCGAACGTGACGACCTTGTCCGCGTCCCGCTCGGTCACGTCGGCGACCGGCGAGTTCGAGACGACCCGCCAGTGCTTCGGCACCGTCACCACGAAGGTGTGCCTGGCCTTGAGGTCGGGTTGGTCGAAGCAGGCGAACACCCGCTGCGCGTCGTTCGTCTCGAACTGCGAGTAGAGGTACACCTCGCCGTCGACCGGGTCCAGGGCGCGGTGCAGGCCCTGGCCGGACGTCGAGTACGTGCAGTCGGCCTCGACCACCAGCTCGTTCTCGGCGGCGAGGCCGGGCACTGCCAGGCCCTTGGTCGAGTCGTACCCGGAGAGGTCCAGCGCGACGCCGTTGAGGGTGGCGGACCGCAGCGTCTGGGCCGTGATCTCGACGAACGTGGCGGCACCCGGCTCCGCGCAGCGGAACCGGATCTCGCTGCGGGAGGAGAAGGTGGTGCCCTCACTCGGTGCGCCCGCGCCGTCGGTCAGATCGAGGGTGACCCGGTAGGTCACCTCGGACAGCAGCCGGGCCCGTTCGACGGCCTCGGTGCGTGCCAGGTTGTGGATGCCAGGCAAGTCTCCTCCTTGGTGCGCCAGTCGGCCCGCGGAGGCCGCCCGCTGGGGGAGGTGGCATCGTCGCCGGCCGGAAGCATTTCTTTCGTATCGCCTAGGCGAGTGTTCCACGACGCATGCGCCAGCGTGCAGGGTCCCGTCGGACACGGCTTGGTTGCGGTAGCGGTGGGCGAGGCGTGTTGCGGGCGCAACATGGCCGGCAATGTTGTCTGCGCAATATTGTTCGATGACGACTGAACCATCGAGTGCGGGCCCACGCGATGCCGCGGGGTCGCAGCGTGGAAATGAGGACATAGTGCCCGATACTCAGCAAAAAACCACCGTCGACATGTGGTTCGACCCGGCATGCCCGTGGGCCTGGCTGGCGTCCCGGTGGCTGCTGCAGGTCGAACAGGTCCGGCCGGTACACATCCGGTTCCATGTGATGAGTCTCGCGGTGCTGAACGAGGACAAGGACATCCCGGACGGCTATCGCACCATGCTCGCCGACACCTGGGGCGCGGTCCGGGTGTGCATCGCCGCCGAGCAGGACCACGGCACCGAGGTGTTGCGCGACCTGTACACCGCGCTCGGTACCCGCATCCACGTCAAGAAGCAGGCGAAGGACCGCCAGCTGCTGGTCGACGCGCTGACCGACGCCGGCCTGCCGGCCGACCTCGCCGACGCCGCCGAGACCGACAAGTACGACGCGCAGCTGCGGGAGAGCCACCACCAGGGGATGGACCCGGTCGGCTACGACGTGGGTACCCCGGTGATCCACGTACCGGGCGCCGACGGCGAGCAGATCGCGTTCTTCGGCCCGGTGATCACCCCGGCGCCGAAGGGCGAGGCCGCCGGGCGGCTCTGGGACGGGGTGCTCGCGGTCGCCGGTACCGACGGGTTCTTCGAGATCAAGCGGACCCGCACCCGCGAGCCGATCTTCGACTGACCGGCGGCGTCTCGCCGCCTGCTCCGGCCCGGACCGTACGGCATCGCCGCGGTCCGGGCCGGCGGCCCGTCAGGGCAGGTAGTACATCGGGTTGGGCATCTTGAAGGTGCGCTGCGCGTGGCCGCCCTTCAGATCCGAGTACTGGTCGCCGGCGTTCGCCACGATGGTGTAGCCCAGCGACTCGATGTGCGCCCGGGTGCCCGACTTGTACTCGATGGTCGAGCAGTTCGGCGAGCACGTCAGGTACGGCGGGTACGGCGCGGTCTTCACCTTGGTGAAGATCCCCGCCGGCGTCGGGAAGCCCTGGTCGGCCAGGTTGTCCAGGGTCGCCTGCTGCTGGTCGTGCGGGCGGCCGGTGACGTAGAAGACCGCGTACCCGTGCGTGCTGGCCCAGGTGACCAGCGCCGGCATGCCGAAGATCGCCGGGAAGCACTTCGCCTCGACGCACGCGGCGTTGGTCACCGGGTCGTACCCGAAGTCGTGCGACGCCTCGTAGTTGTAGTTCGACAGCACGGTGTCGTCCACGTCGAGCACCAGCGCCTTCTTGCCGTGCTCGTGCGAGCGCGCCGTCAGCCAGTGCTTGAGCTGCGACTCGACCCGCTTGGCGTCCCGCGCGTACGCGGAGTCGGCGGACGGCTGGTGGTCGCCGTCGTCGCCGTAGTACGCCTTGATCTCGTTCTTGACCAGGCCGAGGTTCTCGATCGAGGAGTCGTGCTTCGGCGTGGCCTGGCCCGCGCCGTGCTGGTCGGCCCCGGCCATGCTGGCCCCGCCGACGCCGACGACCAGCGCGGCACCCAGCGCGACCGCCGCGGTCAGCACCCGCTTCCTGGCGGACTTGAGCATCCATCGTCCCTTCCGGCCGGCATCCGGCCTTCGTTCACGAGGTCCAGGCAGCAACGCCGTCGATGCCGGGACCTCTGGGGAGTCGACCGCCGGGGGTCGTGCCACTGCGCGGATCCGGCGGGCGACGGCCGGTTGGTACGCGGGGTGCGCACGCCGGCCGTAGCGAGGGTTGTGGTTGCGTACCGCGCTGTCAACGCCCCTCGCCGGGCCGATGCGATACCGGAATCCGCGGTACCGGTAGCGTCCAGGGCGACGACACGAGCCAGACTGGCGCCGGTCCACCCGGCGCCGAGCCACAGGGAGACGTGATGCAGTCGCCGGCGCACCCGATCGGTCGGGCCTGGATCTCCGCCGGGGGCACCGGCGCGCAGAACTACGACGAGTTCGCCGACGACGGCGAGATCACCGAGATCGTGCGGGCCAACCCGGCCAGCGCGCTCGCCATCGAGATGCCGCACCGCACCCCGGAGGCGGTCGCCGCCGGCCTGTCGTTCACCGACTCGCTGCCCGCCGCCGCGGCGCGGTTCGCCGCGCTGTGCGAGCAGAGCCGGTACCGGGCGGCCGAACAGGTTGTCGGCCTGTACCGGATCGCCGAGCCAGCCGGCAGCGCGGGCCGGGGTGCCGGCGACGGCGCGGTCAGCTACGGGGTGTTCTGCCTGGTCGACACCGACCAGATCTCCGCCAGCGCGGACGAGCCGGGGCTGGTGATCCGCAACGAGGACGTGTTCGTCGCCAAGGTGAAGGAGCGGGTCGCGCTGGCCGACGCGATCGGCCACCTGCTCAGCCCGATCCTGCTGCTGCAGACCGGATCCGGCGAGGCGCTGCAGGCGTTGCTGGTCGAGCTGACCGGCCGGCTCGGCGCCCCGGACGTCACCGACACCGACCCGCAGGGCCGCAGCCACCAGCTCTGGGCGCTGGGCCCGGGCGCCGACCAGGACCGGGTGCTGGCCGCCGCCGGCGGCGGTGAGCTGATCGTTGCGGACGGCAACCACCGCAGCCTGGCCGCCCAGGTCGGCGGGCTGCCCCGGTTCCTCGCCGTGGTCACCACGCCGGAGTCGGTGCACATCCAGCCGTACCACCGGTTGATCCGCGACGTGCCGCAGGCCGCCGAGTTGCCCGACCGGCTGCGCGCCGCCGGTGCCACCGTCGAACCGCTGCCGGCGCCCGCCGAGGTACCCCCGCCCGGCACCGTGCACCTGCACACCGCCGCCGGCTCGTACGCGGTGCGGTTGCCGGTGCCGTCCGGCGCCGGCGTGGTGGACCGGCTGGACTACAGCGCGGTCGAGGCGGTGCTGGTCCGCGACGTGCTCGAACTGGACCCCTCGGACAAGCGGATCAGCTACGTGGGCGGCGACTACCCGGCGAGCTGGCTGCGCGGCGAGGTGGACGCCGGCCGCGCCGACCTGGCCGTGCTGATCGCGCCGGTCAGCGTGGCCGACTTCGTCGCGGTCAACCTGGCCCGGGCGAAGATGCCGCGCAAGTCCACCTGGTTCACCCCGAAGGCGCGCGCCGGCCTGCTCGCCGCCGAACTCTCCACCCCCTGACCCGACGACGCCGCGGTTCAGTCGGTGTCGGCGAGCAGCGACTCGGCGACCGCGGTGCGTGCGTAGAGCACCGACCGGCCGGCCCGGTGGGTACTGACGATGCCGGCGTCGCGCAGCGCGGTGAGATGCTGTGAGACGCCGGCGGCGGAGATTCCGGTGCGGCGGGCCAGATCGGTGGTGGAGGTCGGCGTCTCCAGCTCGGTGAGCAGCAGCGCCCGGGACCGGCCGAGTACCGCGGCGATGGCCGCGTGGTGCCGGACCGGCTGGTGCTCCCAGAGCGTCGCCGCGCCGCGGGCCGGGTAGAGCAGCTGCGGCGGGTGCGGCGGGCGTGACCAGGTCAGCACCCGGCCGACGAAGGCCGACGGCACGAGCACCAGGCCGGCGCCGATCCCGTCCCGGGTGAGCGCGCACTGCCGGCGCACCAGCTGGAGGGTGTTGTTGTCCCAGCTCAGAGTCTCGTGCAGGGAGTTGAACAGGTGGCCGGTGCCACGCTCGGCGACCTGCCGGGCACGGCGGAACACGTCGGCGTCCAGCACCGCCCGTACCTTCGCCCAGTACGGGCCGAGTGCGAGGTCCCAGTAGGTCGCGACCTCGTCGGCGAGCTGCGCCAGCCGGCCCGGCGGGTCCGCCCGCAGCGCCTGGGCCCTGGGGTTGCTGGTGGGGTACTGGTCGAGATCGGTGCGCACGTCGCGCGGCGCGGTGGCGCGGATGGCGGCGAGCTCGGCGGCCAGGGTGGGCGCCGGGTCGTCCGGTAGCGGGGTGAGGAAGTCCGGCACGTAGCCCTGGGCCGGCACCAGCGCGGCGAGCCACCCGGCGTCCAGGCCCGCGGCGGCGACCCGCGGCCGTACCTGATCCAGCCATGGCTGGTGCAGCGGGTGCCGGGCCGGCGAGGCCAGCAGCTGGTAGCTCGCGACGACCTCCCACATCGGGGAGACCGCGAACCGGGTGCGGGCCAGGTCGTCGGCCGAGAAGGCCAGCTCGGAGCGCATGTGCCCCCCGTGGATTCGTTCTGGGCTTAATCAATGGTGTCGAGCATACGCCGGGCCCGACGATCGGCTCGTGTTCACCACGTTCAACGGCCTGCCTCGCGCCGCCTGGGTCCTGTTCGCCGGGACCGTCGTCAACCGGCTCGGCTTCGTCGTCGGCCCGTTCCTGGTCTTCTTCCTCGGTTCGCGCGGCATCGACACCGCGCAGATCCCGTACGTGCTCACCGCGCTCGGCGCGGGCAACCTGGTCGGTCCGGCGGTCGGCGGGATTCTCGCAGACCGGCTCGGTCGGCGCGCCACGGTCCTCGCCGGACTGATCGGTACCGCGGCCGCGCAGGCCTGCCTGTTCGCGGCGCCCAACGTGGCCCTGCTCGCGCTGTCCGCGGTGCTGCTCAGCTCCACCGCCACGATGGTCGCGCCGGCCGCCGCCGCGCTGCTGTCCGACGCCGTGCCCGCGCCCCGCCGCTACGCCGCCTTCGCGCTGCTGCACTGGGCGATCAACATCGGTACGGCGGTTGCCGGCGTCCTCGGCGGCTACCTCGCCACGTACGGCTACTGGCTGCTGTTCGTGGTGGACGGGGTCAGCTCGCTGGCGTTCGCCGCCATCGCCGCGGCGCTGCTACCGGCCGGCCGGTCCGTCCCGCCGACCGCCGCCACCTCCGGTATCGGTTACGCGGTGGTGCTGCGCGACCCGCTGGCGCGGGTGCTGCTGCCGCTGCTCGGCGTCGGGCTGATGATCTACTCCCTGACCGAGGTTTGCCTGCCACTCGCGATCCGCGACGACGGCCTGTCCACTCGCACGTACGGAGCGCTGGCGGCGCTCAACGCGGTCCTGGTGGTGGTCCTGCAGCCGGTCGCCACCCGCGTGCTGGCCCGGTTCCGGCAGATCCGCGTCTACTTCCTCGCCTCGGTACTGGTCGCCGTCGGGGTCGGCGCGACCGGCTTGGCGCACCACCCGTGGTCCTACGCGGTGACCGTGGTGATCTGGTCGGTCGGCGAGGCGATGGCGAGCGGCATCGCCGATGCGGTCGTCGCCGGGCTGGCACCAGTGGACGCGCGCGGCCGCTACCAGGGCAGTTTCCGCTGGATGTGGGGGCTGGGCCGGTTCTGCGCGCTGTCGGTGGCGACCGCCGTGTACGCCGCGGCCGGACCGGAGTTCGTCTGGTGGTTCGCCGTCGGCGGCGGGGTGGCCGCCGCGGTCGGCATGCTCGCCCTCGGCTCGGCGACAGCCCGCCGCACCGCCGAGCTCGACCGCGCAACCGCGACCACACCGGCTCCGGTCGCAGCCTGATGCCGCGCCGGGTGAGTTCCGCCGTCGCCGGATGCCGGCCCGGTGCGTCCCGCCGCCCGCGGTGGCCGCGCCCGCGGCGGCCCCCGCGGCGGCCGCGCCCGAGGCGAGGGGGCGTCGGCGCCGGGCCGCCGCCTCCCCACGGCGACCCGGCACGCTTTCCTCGGCGGCTGCCCGCGCCACCGGCGCCGCCGGTCACTCGGTGCGCATCGCCTCCGGCCGCATCATCCGCCACAGCACCGGGATGTTGAGCAGGGTGACCAGCGCGACGACCGCGGCGGCGGCGCCGGTCAGGCCGAGTATGCCGGCCGCGTCGAACCAGACCGTCTCGCGCGCCAGGCGCAGCAGCGCGGCGCCGAGGACCAGCCCGGCTGCCACCGCGAGCAGCAACCCGAGGAACATCGGAATGGCGGTCTGCCACAGTACCGAGCCGGTCAGCGTGCGGCGCCGGGCGCCGAACGCGCTGAGCACGGCGAGTGGCCGGCGCCGGGACCGCAACTGCTCCAACACCGTGGTGAGCAGGCTCGCGCCGATGACCAGCAGTACCGCGATCGCGCCGAGCAGCAGCCCGCGCCGTACCGTGTCGAACCGCGCGTCCACCTGCGTGCCCTGCAGGGAGAACACCGACGCGGTCGGGTCGACGCGCATCGTCGTGGTCACCACGTGGTCGTACGCGTCCGGTACGGCCGGGTCGGTGGCGACGAACCCGGAGGTCGGCAGCCGCCCGCCGAGCACCGGCAGCCGGCGCGCCGCGGCCGGGGTGAGCAGCAACCCGGCGTGCGTGATGCCGCTCGGATCCGAGCGTGCCGCAACGGTACGCAGCCGCGCCGGCAGCCGCAGCCGCGCACCGTGCGGTGAGTCGGTGGTCCGGACCGCCTCCCCGGGCCGCGGCGCCCGGGCGTCGGGGTCGTGTACCCCGAACGCGTCCCCGTCGGCGCAGTCGCCGAGCGCGGCGAACGTGCGCAAGGTGGCGCAGTCGGCGACCACCACGCTGAAGAACAGGTCCGGGTCGTCGACCGCCGCGACGGTGTCGGAACCGTACGCCTCGACCCGGCGCACGCCGTCGGTGTGCCGCAGCCGGGCGGCGAACCGGGCGCGCTGGCCGGCGGTCATCGGCACGGTGTTCTCGATCACCACCGGCCGCCGGCTCGCCGCCGGCCCGGTGCGATGCACGTAACCGTGGCTGACGCCGGCGAACACGGTCTGCAGCGCGATCGCGCCGGCCACCGCGACGGTGATGCCGGTGACTGCGCGCGCCGCGGTACCGCCGTCGAGCTGGAGCCGCCGCACGGCGAGCTGACCCGACACCCCGGCACCGGGCAGCCGCCGCACCACGAACTCGACCAGCCACGGCAGCAGCACCGCGGCGCCGGCCAGCAGCAGCAACACCCCCGCCACGGTCGCCTGTAGCTTGAGGCCACCGGCGCCGTCGCGGCCGACCCCGGCCAGGACCAGCACCGCCAATCCCAGCGCGGTGACCGCGAGCCGCCACCACAGCCGGCGGCGCCGGCCGGCCTCCTGCCGTACCACCCCGAGCGGCTCGGCCACCACCCGGCGCAGCGCGACCAGCGTGACGGCGACCGCCGCCACCGGCAACGCCACCGCGACCAGCGCGGCCAGTACCGGTTGGGGTCGCACGTCGGAACCGAAGACGCTGATGCCGTCGAACTCGACCAGCTCGACCAGCTGGCGCCCGGCGAAGAACAGCACCGCGCCGACGACGAGGCCGGCGAGCGCGCCGAGCAGCGCCTCGGCCGCGGCGATCCGCCGGGTCATCGCCCGGTCCGCGCCGACCAGCCGCGGCGCCGCCTGCTGCCGGTCCCGGGCCGCCGATCCGAACCGCACCGCGGTCGCGACGAACACCGCCACCGGCACCAGCAGCACGGTGACGCCGACGACGGTGAGCAGCAGCAGCGTCGGATCCAGCGGCTGGCGGGGCTGGTCGGTACCGAAGCGGGTGATCCGGTGGCCCTCCCCGGTGAGCCGGTCGGTGCCGAGATAGAACGCGTACTCGCGGGGTCCGGCCAGGCCGGCGTCGCCGATGGTGCCGACCACCCGGGCGGCCGGGTACCGGCGGCGCAGCTCGGCGCCGTCCGGCCCGGCGAGCAGCTGCCGCAGCGCCGGCGACACCACCATCTCGCCGGGCCGCGGCAGCCGGGCCAGGCCCGGCGGTACCGAGGGGTCGGCGCCGTCCGGCTGGACCAGCACGCCGTGGATCCGATGGCTCCGGTAGCTGCCCGGTGTCTGGCGGATCAGCACCGTGTGCGCGGTGGCCGGGCCGTCGGTGAAGGCGAAGTCACGGGCGTCGCTGCGCGCCCGGTGCCCGGCCAGAATCGTCGGCGCCGCGGTCGCGAGCAGCAGCAGCGCGACGCCCAGCCCGACCCCGACCGCGGTCATCGCGAGCCGCAGCCACGCGGTCGGACCGCCGCCGACGACCAGCCGGGTGCCCAGCGCCAGGTCGTGCCCCCAGCGCCTCATCCGACCAGCTCCACGTCCCGGCTGCGGCCGTCGCGCACGGTCACCTCGCGGTCGGCGTACGCGGCGACCCGCGCCTCGTGCGTGACCAGCACGACCGACGCGCCGGTCTGCCGGGCCGCCGCGGTCAGCAGCCGCATCACCTGCTCGCCGTGGTACGAGTCGAGGGCGCCGGTCGGTTCGTCGGCGAACACCACGCGCGGCTCGGTGACCAGCGCGCGAGCCACCGCGACCCGCTGGCCCTGCCCGCCGGACACCTCGCCCGGCCGCTTACCGGCCACGTCGGCCGCCTCCAGCCGCTCCAACCACCCCAGCGCGGTACCTTCCGCCGGCCGGCGGCGGGCACCGGCCAGCCGCAGCGGCAGCGCCACGTTCTCCAGGCAGGTCAGCTCCGGCACCAGCTGGCCGAACTGGAACACGAACCCGAACTCGGTACGCCGCAGCGCGCTGCGGGTGGCGTCGGAGGCGGCCGAGACGTCGACCTCGCCGTACCGGACCTGGCCGGCGTCGGGCCGCAGGATGCCGGCCAGGCAGTGCAGCAGCGTCGACTTGCCGGACCCGGACGGGCCCATCACGGCGACGATCTCGGCCGGCCGGATCGCGATGCTCGCACCGGCGAGCGCCGGCGTCGCGCCGAACGTGCGGTGCAGGTCGCGGCCGACCAGCAGCGGCGTCTCGGTCATCGGACGACCTCCCGGGCGAGCGCGTCGAGTCGGGCGGCGGTCAGTTCCAGCCAGCGCAGGTCGGCTTCCAGGTGGAACAGCGCGTGGTCGCAGATGAGCTGGTCGGCGAGGTCGCCGCCGGCCTTGCGGCGGGTCAGTGTGCGCATCTGGGCGAGGTGCGCGGTGCGCTGGGTGTCCAGGATCTCCGCCGCGGACCGGCCGCTCAGCAGCGCCAGCACCACCTTGGTGTAGAGCGTGCTGGACAGGTAGGGCTCGGGCTGTTCGGGCCGGCCCAGCCAGCCGTCCAGGTCGGTCACGCCGTCGTCGGTGATCGCGTAGCGCTTGCGGTCCGGGCCGGCGCCCGGCTCCACTGCGGTCAGCTCCACCAGCCCGTTCTTCAGCAGCCGGGACAGCGTCGCGTACACCTGCCCGTAGTGCAGCGGGTGGTCCTTGCCGAAGTGCTCGTCGTAGGCGCGTTTCAGGTCGTACCCGTGCCGTGGGCCGGGCTCGAGCAGGCCCAGCAGCGTCAGACCGATCGACATGCCCGCGACTATACACATGGTTTATACACGTGGTGTATACGTACCGGCCGGGCACCGCGCGACGTGGCCGGCGCGGGTGCCTGACAGACTGGCGACATGCGCGTCTATCTCGGTTCCGACCACGCGGGCTTCGAGCTGAAGGCACACTTGCTGGCGGCGCTCGCCGCCGCCGGCCACGACGTCGTCGACGTCGGCGCGGCACGCTACGACGAGAACGACGACTACCCGGCGTTCTGCCTCGTCACCGGCGCCCGGGTGGTTGCCGACCCGGGCAGCCTCGGCGTCGTCATCGGCGGCTCCGGCAACGGCGAGCAGATCGCCGCGAACAAGGTCCCCGGGGTGCGCGCCGCGCTCGCCTGGAACACCGAGACCGCCCGGCTCGCCCGCGAGCACAACGACGCCAACGTGGTCGGCATCGGCGCCCGGATGCACACCACCGAGCAGGCGGCCGAGCTGGTCCGTACCTTCCTCGACACGCCGTTCTCGCAGGGCGAGCGGCACCGCCGGCGGATCGCCCAGGTCGCCGACTACGAGCGCACCCACGCGGTACCGCAACTGCCCTGACCCGGGCCGCGCCGCCGGTCCGGCCGGTCGGCGGTCCGGGCGGGTCGGCGGCGACGGTCAGGGGCGGCGGGCGACCAGGGCGTAGATGTCGTGCACGGTCGCCGGCGGCTCCTCCGCCGCGGCGGGCCGCCAGTCCTGCGCCCAGGTGATGCCCGGCGGTACCAGCTCCAGGCCGGCGACCAGAGCGGCCAGCTCCGCCCTGGTGCGCGGCACCACCGGCGTGCTCGTGTTGCGCTGGTAGTTCTCGCCGGCTTTGCTCGCGTCCTGCTGCTGGTCGGCCTGCCAGGCGTCGGCGGTGTAGTGCGACAGCGCCAGGCAACTGCCGGGCGCCGTCCGGTCCAGGTACCCGGCGACGATGCCGGCCGGATCATCGGCGTCCGGCACGAAGTGCAGGACCGCCGCGAGCAGTACGGCGATCGGCCGGTCCGGGTCGAGCAGCCGCCGGGCCGCCTCGCTGCGCCAGACCGCGTCCGGGTCGCGGACGTCGGCGTCGACCATCTCGGTCTGCGGATCCTCGGCGAGCAACTGCTGCGCGTACGCCACGGCGACCGGCTCGTTGTCCACGTACACCACCCGGGCGGCCGGGTTCGTCTGGCGCGCGATCTCGTGCACGTTGCCGACGGTCGGGATGCCGGACCCCAGGTCGAGGAACTGGTCGATGCCCTGCTCGGCGAGGAACCGCACCGCCCGGCGCAGGAACCCGCGGTTGACCCGGGCGGTCTGCCGCGCCGTCGGCAGCATCTGGTCGCCGGCGCGGCGGTCCACCTCGAAGTTGTGCGCGCCGCCGAGCAGGTAGTCGTAGATGCGGGCCGGGTTCGCCCGACTGGTGTCGAGCACCGACCGGGTCGGATCCTCCGCCATGTCGTCCCTCCGTATGCCGCTGCCTCGCCCGCCACGTTCCGCCCGGGCACCCTGCTCCAGGGTGCGCCGGAGCACCGGGCCCCGTCTCGTGCTTCGAACCCGGTTCCCCATCCTCCGTGTGCGGCCGGGACCCCCGACGTGCGCGTGGCGTGCTGTGCTTCGTGCAGAACCCCTGGCCCCGCGTACGTCCCGGAACCCCGGGCGCGGGCGTGCCTGCTGCGTGCGTCCGGAAGCGCCGGCTCCAGGGCGCGCCGTGCTCAGGCCGGATCGCGCGGGACCCAGTGCCGGCGCACGATGGTCAGGTCGCGCTCGGCGGCGGCCAGGTCGGCCTCGGTGGGCCGGGCCGCGTCGCGCGCCCGCAGCGCCGCACCGGTGTTCAGCTGCGAGTTGCCGGCGCCGACCAGGCCGCGCAGCCCGCGTTCGCCGTCCGCCGAGTCGTCGGCCGCCCGAGGCCGGGACCGCTGCTCCTCGGGCCGCCGCTCCGGCTCCGGGTGGTGCCGGGGTGGCCGCGGTACCGGCGTCTCCGGCGCCCGCCGCCGCTGCCGGCGCGGTGCAGCCGGCTCCGGCCGCGGCCGGGTGCCGCGGCCCGGCGTCGTGCCGTTGGCGAGCGACGTGCCCCCGGCCGCCGCCGTCCCGCTGGGGGGCGCTGTCCCGCTGGCGGGCGTCGCGCCGCCGCCCGCCAGCGGGACGCCGCCGGTCGGTGTGCCGGTGGCCGGGGCATCGATGGCCGACGGGGTGCCGGTGTCCGGCTGCTCGCCGGTGCCGGGCGGCGGCTCGGAGCGCTGCCGGGGCGAACCGTCCCGCCGCACCCGGCGCCGCCGCCGGTGATACTCCGCCATCCCGCGACGGTACCGCGCGACCGGCCCGCGGCCGGCGGCGCGCGATGCGCCGCAGCGGTCAGAGTCGGGTCGCGACCGGCCCGCGGCCGGCGGCGCGCGATGCGCCGCAGCGGTCAGAGTCGGGCACGCAGCAGGTCGACCGCGGGCAGCGCCTGGGCGCGCTGGAACTCGCGGATGCGCGGCAGCCGGGCGGGTGCCGGGAGCAGCGACTGGGAGACGAAGTACCCGCTGACCGCGACCAGGCCGGCGGTCAGCGCGTCCGGGTCGACCTCCGCGGTGAGCGGGTGGGTGGCGAGGATCTGCGCCCCGTCGCCGCCGCCCTGCATCAGCAGGCTGGGCAGGAAACTGACCAGGTCGAACCAGGCAACCCCGCGCACCGCGCTCGGCCAGTCCACGAACAGCACCCGGTCGTCGGTCAGCAGCAGGTTGTCGGCGCGCAGGTCACCGTGGAGCAGGGTGTCGCCGCCGGCGACCGATGGCCACCGCGCCTCCCACCCGGCCAGCGCGTCCAGCTCGGCGGCCACCCACGGGTACGCGTCCGCGAGCCCCGGATGCGGGTCGGCGGCGAGGGTACGGAACCCGTCGAGTCCGTCCTGGTCGCCGAGCTGTGACACCGGTACGTCCGGCGCCGGCGTCAGATCCGCCACCAGGCCGGTGAGGGCGGCCAGCACCCGGTCCCGGTCGGTACGCCGCCAGGGCATCGCCGGCGGTGCGCCCGCGGCCTCGTCGAACGCCAGTACCACCCAGTCGCCGTCGTCGAACCACCAGCGCAGCCGCGGTACCGGGGCGTGCTCGGGCAGCCCGGCGACGATTCGCGCCTCGTGCCGGAACGCGGTACCGATGTACGCCTCGTCGGCGGCGCTGCCGGCCTTGACGAACACCCGCCCGCCGCCGGCGAGCCGCAGCCGGCCGGCGAAGGCGGGGGAGAACCCGCCGTCCTGCACGTGCGCGGCGACGACCCGGCCGCCGAGCCGTCGCTCCACCTCGTCGCGGATCCGTTCGGGCAGCTGGTCCCAGCGCAGCCGGGTGCCGCCGGATCCGGTCAACAACGCGTCCATCCGCAGAGGATGGCGGAGGCTGGACCGGTTTGCACCGCAATTCCGGCGCCGGTGCGCGCGAAGTCCGGCCGGCGGGCCCGCGTGGCAGGATGCGGAGCATGGCTCAGGATGTGGCGGGCAGGTTGCACGAGATGGCGATCGAGCTCGGCGCGATGGCGCAGAACGGTCTGCACTACTCGACCGACAAGTACGAGCTCGACCGTTACCGGCGGATCCAGGAGCTGACCGCGGAACTGTACGCGATGATCGCCCGGGCCGACCCGGAGCAGTTCCACCGGGCGATCGTGGCCGAGGTGGGGCACGCCACGCCGAAGCTCGACTGCCGCGGTGCGCTGTTCGACGAGGCGGGCCGGGTGCTGCTGGTCCGGGAGAAGGTGGACGGCCGGTGGACCCTGCCGGGCGGCTGGATCGACGCGCTGGACACCCCGCGGCACGCGACCGAGCGCGAGTTCGCCGAGGAGGCGGGGCTGCGGGTCCGCGCCGAGCACCTGGCCGCGATCTTCGACGGTACCCTCCACAATGGACACATGGTGCGCGGGATGTGGCACATCTACAAGATGTTCTTCGTGTGTGACCGGCTCGACGACGCCGAACCGCAGGCCGGGCTGGACGGCGAGACCACCGGCGTCGGCTTCTTCGCGCTCGACGACCTGCCCGAGCTGTCCGACCGCCGTACCAACGCGGCGGAGCTGGCGCTGCTCGCCCGCCACCACGCGGACCGCACCCTGCAGCCCGAGGTCGACTGAGCGCGCCGCGGCCCGCCCGGCGATCGCTCGAGCGGGTCGTGGCCCACCGGGGACACCAGGGCGAAACGTGCTGTCCCGCGATCGGCGTGTCTCGCGGCATATGTCCTGATCACCCGGGCGTGCCGGCGGTGCTCGGGCGGCGGACCACGGGCCGAACCCGGCCGCGTAGTCTGGGGGTTTGTGCCGGCCGGCGCCGCCAGCGAGCAGCGTCCGGCCACAGCCCAGCAGTCGAGCACAGACCAGCAGCCGAGCACGGGAGCCCGAGAACCATGTCCGACACCGCCACCCGGCGCCGCGGCCAGAGCGTCTTCGACCGCCTGGAGTCGCTGCTACCGAGGGTGCAGAAGCCGATCCAGTACGTCGGCGGCGAACTCGGCGCGGTCACCAAGCAGTGGGACGACGCCGCGGTGCGGTGGGCCCTGATGTACCCCGACGCGTACGAGGTGGGCCAGCCCAACCAGGGCGTGCAGATCCTGTACGAGGTGCTCAACGAGCAGCCGGACGTGCTCGCCGAGCGCACCTACTCGGTGTGGCCCGACATGGAGGCGCTGCTGCGTGAGCACCGGGTGCCGCAGTTCACCGTGGACGCGCACCGGCCGGTCGGCGACTTCGACCTGTTCGGTGTCTCGTTCTCCACCGAGCTGGGCTACACCAACCTGCTCACCGCGCTGGACCTCGCCGGGATCCCGCTGCACGCCGCCGACCGCGACGACAGCCAGCCGATCGTGCTGGCCGGCGGGCACGCCGCGTTCAACCCGGAGCCGATCGCCGACTTCCTGGACGCCGCGGTGCTCGGCGACGGCGAGGAGGCGGTCCTGGAGATCACCGACATCGTCCGCGCCTTCAAGGCCGAGGGCAGCCCGGGCGGGCGGGACGAGCTGCTGCTGCGGCTGGCCCGCACCGAGTCGGTGTACGTGCCGCGCTTCTACGACGTGGAATACCTGCCCGACGGCCGGATCCAGCGCATCGTGCCGAACCGGCCGGACGTGCCGTTCCGGGTGCACAAGCGCACCACGATGGACCTCGACGCCTGGCCGTACCCGAAGAAGCCGCTGGTGCCGCTGGCCGAGACGGTGCACGAGCGGTACGCGGTGGAGATCTTCCGCGGCTGCACCCGCGGCTGCCGGTTCTGCCAGGCGGGCATGATCACCCGCCCGGTGCGGGAGCGCTCCATCACCACCATCGGCGACATGGTGGAGAACGGGCTGAAGGAGTCCGGCTTCAACGAGGTCGGGCTGCTGTCGCTGTCGAGCGCCGACCACTCGGAGATCGGTGCGGTCGCGCACGGGCTGGCCGACCGGTACCAGGGCTCGAACGTCTCGCTGTCGCTGCCGTCCACCCGGGTCGACGCGTTCAACGTCGAGCTGGCCGAGGAGCTGGCCCGCAACGGCCGGCGTACCGGTCTGACGTTCGCGCCGGAGGGCGGCTCGGAACGCATCCGCAAGGTGATCAACAAGATGGTCACCGAGGACGACCTGATCCGCACCGTGGTCACCGCGTACTCCGGTGGCTGGCGGCAGGTGAAGCTCTACTTCATGTGCGGCCTGCCCACCGAGACCGACGAGGACGTGCTGCAGATCGCCGACCTCGCGCACCGGGTGATCACCACCGGCCGCGAGACCACCGGCAGCAAGGACATCCGCTGCACGGTGTCGATCGGCGGGTTCGTCCCGAAGGCGCACACCCCGTTCCAGTGGGCGGCGATGGCCGACCCGGAGACGATCGACCGGCGGCTCAAGGCGCTGCGCGACGCGATCAACAGCAACCGGTCGCTGGGCCGCGCCATCGGCTACCGGTACCACGACGGGCGGCCGAGCCACATCGAGGGGCTGCTGTCGCGCGGCGACCGCCGGGTCGGCCGGGTCATCGAGCACGTGTGGCGCGACGGCGGCCGGTTCGACGGCTGGTCCGAGCACTTCTCGTACGACCGGTGGGTGGCGGCGTGCGACGCCGAGCTGCCGGCGCTCGGCGTGTCGCTCGCCTGGTACACCACCCGCGAGCGGCAGCAGGCCGAGGTGCTGCCCTGGGACCACCTCGACTCCGGCCTCGACCCCGACTGGCTGTGGGCCGACTGGCAGGACGCGCTCAGCGAGGTCGAGCAGGACGACTGCCGCTGGACCCCGTGCTTCGACTGCGGGGTGTGCCCGTCACTAGATACGGAAATACAAATCGGCCCAACTGGCCGCAAGCTGCTCCCGCTCACCGTCTTGTTCTCCTCGACCGGGGAGTCATAACGATAGAGGCAGGCATCAGCTGGCGAAGGCATCCGGTTTGATGGCCAGGCGATCACTAACACCGTCGGGGATCTTCAGCTCCAACTCAATTTTCGGGGCTCTCGTTCCTGGAATCTTGCTCCTCGTGATCTCGCATGTGACGCCGGCTCGGCGGAGATCGGCGGCCAAGGTATCTGCGCCCTCGGCTGCCCAGCGTTCTCCAAACGTCTTGCCATTGTGCACAAATGTCCATCTTCCCGAGCTGTCGGTCGGAGATACGTCATCCATCTCAGGTGTCGAGTCTCCTGGCTCGAAGAACGTGACGCCGTTGCGGAAGGCGGGTTTGTCGGCTCGCTCGGTGTAATAGGCGTACTCGCGCACGAAGACGGGGAGGTCGCCGAGGGCCGACACCGATTCTTCGACCAGCCGCGCATATACTTCTTCGGGGTTCGGGGCCCCGAGGCCACCGCTGCGGCAGTTGCGGCACCTGAGATATCGATAGAGCTTGCCGTTGTGGAAAGTATTCTGGACCGTCATGTTTGTTCCGCAAGCTGCGCAGAGCAGGATGCCGAGAAATTTGGTACAGCCGCCCGATTGGCGTGCTGGTTGATTCCGTGATCGCTTAGCCAGTGCATCCTGAAGGCTATCGAATTCGATCTCGGTGAAGATCGGCTCGGCAATCCTGATCGGCCTTCCCTCCATGTCGAGGACGAGCTTGGAGCGTCGGATGCCGCCTTGCTTGTCCTCCTCGACGCGAAATCCCATCAAACCAGGGTTCCGCAATCGGCGCAGCAGAGTGCTGACGGTCAAGCCCGGACCGCACAGACCAGATCGGACTAGCACCGTCGCAACTCGCCGAGCTGATGCGCCGGCAAGTATCCTCTCTCGGCTCCAGCGCAGAACTCGACCCGCAGTAATGTCCTGAACGAGAACTGTATGCCCATCCAAGTCGGTGGCTGTTGTGTAGCCATAGGTGGGCTTCCCGACGAGCCAATCAGTTTGGTGCTTGGCATAATCCCAAAGGCTTGTGAGGCGCGTCGAAACATTCGCTGCCTCGATTTCTGCAACACCCGCAATAAGTCGCGCCATTTCCTTTCCGGCCGGCGTAGTCAGATCCAACTGTTCGTTTCTGGATAGCAGGTTCTTTCCATTTTTCAGACACCACGTGACCATAGTGGCGAGATCATCGATCCGTCGCACCAGTCTGTCCAGGCTCCAGGTCATGAGAACGTCGAACTCGGGGACTCTGTTGTTAAGCCACTCTCCGAGCTCTTTTCGTCGCCATGGAGGGATCTTTGTCGCGCTCGTGTCCAAGTCACTGGCGACGCCAACGACCCGAAATCCGCGATCGATGGCGAGCCTTCGAAGATCCAACTCTTGTCGCACCGGGGACGTCGAGCGCCCGCTGAGAACTGATAGTCGTAGTGAAAGCAGGGCGCGCGGGGCATCGACGGGAACCTGAGTCTCGCTCTCCTTCAATGAGCCCTTTTCATCGTGGTGGGGATGTGTTGGGCCGCTGGGGATCGAGACGGGTTCGTGACCGAGAGGGGCGTGTCGCGGTCGGGGATGTAGCGAAGCCCTTGCTATGACGGCGATCGACCAAGATCTGCTGTCGTCAGCAAGGGCTTCTTCATGTTGTTTTACCGTGCCGCGCTGCCGTTGTCATCTCAGACCCTGACCTTCGTGTCTGGACTCATCCGCCGCCATCGTCGGCAACTCGGCTCGCGGTGGCGGGCGCTGGATGCGGGGCAACAGGCGCTGCTGGTGCTGGTGTATCTGCGCAAAGGTGAACCGTTCACGCAGGTCGGGGCGGGTTTCGAGGTGTCCACAGCCACCTGCTGGCGCTACGTCAACGAGACGGTGGAGCTGCTGGCCGACCGGGCACCGAAGCTGCAGGCGGCGCTGAAGACCGCGAGGCGGGCCGGCATGGCCTACGTGATCATCGACGGAACCCTGGTCCCGATCGATCGGGTGGCCGCCGACCGGCCGTTCTACTCCGGCAAGCACCGGATGCACGGGATGAACCTGCAGGTGATCTCGGCACCCGACGGGGCCATCCTGTGGGTGTCGGGTGCGTTGCCCGGCAGCGTGCACGACACCGCCGCCGCCCGCATCTGGAACATTCTCGCCGCGCTACGCCAGGCCGGGCTGATCGCCCTGGGCGACAAGGGCTATCACGGGATCGGCGAGCCGGTGATCACTCCGTACAAGGGCAAGGGTAAACCCGAGTCTCAGAAAGCTGCCAACCGGGCGCACGCGAGGCTGCGTGGCCCCGGCGAACGCGCCAACGCCCAGCTCAAAACCTGGCGCATCCTGCGCAAGCTACGCTCCAGCCCCCACCGCGCCGGCCGACTCGCCAAAGCCATCCACGTCCTTCAAGACCACGAACTCGCAGCAGGATGAAAAAGGCTCACTGTGTGGACACATAAACTCCAGTGCTGTGGAGTGTCCCGTCGTTGTCGAGGGGCGCCTCCGTAGACTCATGACGGTTAGCAGGGCTACTCGGTAGGAGCACGACGATCAGCAGGCAACGACCCAGGCCGGACACCCAGCAGGCGCCGACGGTGCAGAAGATCCGCATCCGGTACGCCAAGCGGGGCCGCCTCGCGTTCACCTCGCACCGCGACTTTGCCCGCGCACTGGAGCGGGCCATGCGTCGCGCGGCGGTACCGATCGCCTATTCGTCCGGGTTCAGCCCGCACCCGAAGATCTCGTACGCCTCCGCCGCGCCGACCGGCGTGGCGAGCGAGGCCGAGTACTTCGAGGTCGGCCTGCAGGCGCCGGTCGAGCCGGACTGGCTGCGCACCGCGCTGGACGCGGCGCTGCCGCCCGGCCTGGACATCCTGGAGGCGGTCGAGGCCCGCACGTCCGACTTCGCCGACCGGCTCACCGGTTCGCACTGGCAGATCCGACTGCCCGAGGTGACCGACTCGGCTGCCGAGGCGGCGGTGGCCGCGTTCCTCGCCGCGGACGAGGTCCTGGTCGAGCGGATGACCAAGTCCGGCCGCCGCACGATGGACGCGCGCTCGCCGGTGGTACGCATGGCGGTCACCGAGCGTGGCCCCGACGCGGGTGGTCAGCCTGGTGAGGTGGGCAACACCACGCCGGAGCCGGCCGCCGGGGGCGCGGCCGGTCCGTGTGCCATACTCGATCTAGTCGTACGGCACGTAACCCCGTCCGTACGGCCCGATGACGTCCTGGCCGGCCTGCGCGTGGTGGCCGAGTTGGCGCCGCCGGTCCCACCGAAGGTGATCAGGTTGGCGCAGGGCACGCTCACCGGGCACGGCGAGATCACCGATCCGCTCGTGGTCGTCGGTGCGGACAGGGCAGTCAGCGGAACCCCGTCGACCTGACGGCCGGGCCGCACGGCCCGGGTAGGCAGACTTCGGGTGGCTCGGCAGAGCCGCTCGACCTGTGGACCACCCCCGCGTGGCTGCGCTCTCGCGCCCGGGGGCGGTAGAACTGGAGAACGCCCGGATGCTCGACAACGAGCCGACAGGCAGCACGGACGCAGTGCAGGACGCCGCGTCCGACGCCGACCGGCCCACCGCAGACAGCCCCGCCGCGCCGGCCGCGAGCCGGACCCGCCGGCGGGCCACCCGATCCGCGGGGCCACCCAAGCCGCTGGAACCGGCGACGACCGGCGCGGCGGCCACCGAACCGCCCGCCCACGCCGACCCCGGCATCCCGTCCCGCGGCACCGACACCGCCGCCGGGCCCGCCGAGGCGGCGCCGGCGACGAAGCCGCGCGGTCGCCGCGCCACCCGGCCGGCGGCCGCCCCCGCGACCAGCGCGACCGACGAGGCCGTCGCGATCAGCGCGAGCGCCCGCGGCAGCGGTCCGGACGACGCGGGACGCGGCGACGACGCCGGCGAGCCGGCGCCGCGCCGGACCCGTACCCGGAAGAAGGCGGCGGCACCGGCTGCCGAGCCCGCACCGGCAGAGCCCGCACCGGCCGAGGCCGCAGCCGGCGCCGAGGAGGCGCCGGCGCCGCGCAAGCGGGCCAGCCGCCGCCGGGCGACCGCAGCCAGCGAGGCCGACACGTCGGCCGGGCCCGCGGCGACCGAAAAGCCGGCCGAGCCGGCCGGGGACTCGACGGCCGAACCGGCCGCGGAGCAGCCGGCCGAACCGGAGCGACCCACCACCCGCCGGCGCCGGCGGGTCGCGGCGCCGGTGCTGTTCGTGGCGCCCGACGCGGCGGTCCCGGCGACCACGCCGACGAACGCGCCGGAGGACCAGGCGGAGCCGGCGGCCGAGACCGCCGAACCGGCGCCGGAGCGGTCCCGCGGGCGCCGGAAGCAGCAGGCCGAGCCGGCCGAGCAGGCCGAGCCGGAGCAGGCCGAACCGGCCGCCGAGGCGGACGAGGACGGCCTGGACGACGGCGACGGGAAGCACCGTCGGCGTCGCGGCCGGCGCGGTCGCGGTCGCGGCAAGGGCGCGGCGGAGGAGGCCGAGGCCGCCGAGACCGAGTCCGGCGCGGCCGACGAAGCCGGCGAGTCCGCCGAGGCCGATGCCGGTGAGGAGTCGGCCGAGGGTGGCCGCCGCCGGCGTCGCCGGCGTCGCCGGGGCGCCGCGGGTGACACCGAGCCGTCCCCGGACGACCCGCCGAACACCGTGGTCAAGGTCCGCGAGCCGCGCAGGGCGGTGGACGAGGTACAGGGCGTGTCGGGCTCGACCCGGCTGGAGGCCAAGCGGCAGCGCCGGCGCGACGGCCGCGAGCA
Organism: Actinocatenispora sera; assembly: GCF_018324685.1. Taxonomy (NCBI): domain Bacteria; kingdom Bacillati; phylum Actinomycetota; class Actinomycetes; order Micromonosporales; family Micromonosporaceae; genus Actinocatenispora; species Actinocatenispora sera. The sequence continues at coordinate 3,344,639 of NZ_AP023354.1, forward strand.
GCGCCGTACCCGGCCGCCGATCCTGTCCGAGTCGGAGTTCCTGGCCCGGCGCGAGGCGGTCGACCGCAGCATGGTGGTGCGCCAGCTCGGCGACCGCACCCAGATCGCCGTGCTGGAAGACGGCGTGCTGGTCGAGCACTACGTGTCCCAGTCGACCAGCAACACCATGATCGGCAACGTCTACCTCGGCAAGGTGCAGAACGTCCTGCCCAGCATGGAGGCGGCGTTCATCGACATCGGCCGGGGCCGCAACGCGGTGCTCTACGCCGGCGAGGTCAACTGGGACTCCGCCGGCCTGGAGGGCCGCACCCGCGCGATCGAGCGGGCGCTGAAGCCCGGCGACAGCGTGCTGGTGCAGGTCACCAAGGATCCGATCGGGCACAAGGGTGCCCGGCTGACCAGCCACGTCACCCTGTCCGGCCGCCACCTGGTGTACGTGCCGGGCGGGCACGCGTCCGGGATCAGCCGCAAGCTGCCGGACACCGAGCGCAAGCGGCTGCGGGACGCGCTGAAGCGGCTGGTGCCCGAGCACGCCGGCGTGATCGTCCGCACCGCCGCGGAGGGCGCCAGCGAGGACGAGCTGTCCCGCGACGTGACGCGGCTGCAGGCGCTGTGGGAGACGATCGAGAAGAAGTCGACGTCCGCCTCCGCACCGTCCCTGCTGTACGAGGAGCCGGACCTGGTGATCCGGGTCGTCCGCGACCTGTTCAACGAGGACTTCAAGGAGCTGGTGGTCGCCGGCTCGGACGCCTGGGAGATGGTGCACGAGTACGTCGAGCACGTCTCGCCGGACCTGGTCGAGCGGCTGAGCCAGCACACCGGCAGCAAGGACGTGTTCACCGAGCTGCGCATCGACGAGCAGCTGTTGAAGGCGCTCGACCGCAAGGTGTACCTGCCCAGCGGCGGATCGCTGGTCATCGACCGCACCGAGGCGATGACCGTGATCGATGTCAACACCGGCAAGTTCATCGGCTCCGGCGGCAACCTGGAAGAGACGGTCACCCGCAACAACCTGGAGGCGGCCGAGGAGATCGTTCGCCAGCTGCGGCTGCGGGACGTCGGCGGCATCATCGTCATCGACTTCATCGACATGGTGCTGGAGAGCAACCGGGAGCTGGTGTTGCGCCGGTTGACCGAGTGCCTCGGCCGGGACCGGACCAAGCACCAGGTCACCGAGATCACCTCGCTGGGGCTGGTGCAGATGACCCGCAAGCGGGTCGGCCAGCCGCTGATCGACGCGTTCAGCGAGACCTGCGAGCACTGCAAGGGCCGCGGCGTGATCATCCACCTGGAGCCGGCCAAGCACGCCGGCAAGGGTGGCGGGTCGGACTCGGCGAAGCAGCAGCCCGCCGACGAGGGCAAGCGGACCGGTGAGGGCAAGCGCCGCCGCAAGGACAAGTCCGACAAGGACAAGCTTGAGAGCGCCGACAAGAACAAGTCGGACACGGTGGCCGAGGAGTCCGTCGACCAGCAGGCCGGCGCGGACGCGACGGCGGAGCAGCCGGTCGCAGCCGACAGCGGCAGCGGGTCGGCCGCGGTCGAGGCGGCGGACGGGCCAGCCCCGGACGCCGGGCCGGCCGAGACCCCGAACCGGCGCAAGCGGGCAGGTACCCGGCGGCGCAAGGTGGCCGAGGCCGAACCGGTCACCGCGGACAGCTGAGCGATCGGCGGGATCGGGACCGCGTTCCGTCTCCCGCCGACTCGTACCGGCGCCAGAGGAGACGGTGGGTTCCGGGCGGGGTGGCCGGTGTGGGCGGCGGGCACCCGATGCCGTACCCTTACCGGCGGTGCCTCGTGCGCCAGGGTCTTGGCTGCCCCGAGCTCGCACCGAGGACGCTGGATCTCGCAGGTGGTGGCCGCGGTCGCGGCTCGCTTGTGGGCCGGACAGCGCGGCGCCGCCATGCGGCGCAGCACCACCACGCCACGCAGCAACACCACACTGCGGGAGCACCGAGCTTGCGGTGACACCGTGACACTGAACCACTGAAGGAGACCTGCGTCCGATGTACGCGATCGTCAAGACCGGCGGCAAGCAGTACAAGGTCGCCGAGGGCGACGTGATCGAGGTCGAGAAGCTCCAGGGTGAGCCCGGCGACACGGTGACGCTGCCCACGGTGCTGCTCGTCGACGGCGAGGGTGACGCCACCACGGTCACCACCGACCCGGCCACGCTGGCCGAGGTCGAGGTCACCGGCGAGCTGGTCGCCCACACCAAGGGCCCCAAGATCAAGATCCACAAGTTCAAGAACAAGACCGGCTACCACAAGCGCCAGGGTCACCGCCAGCCGCTGACCCAGGTGAAGGTGACCGGCATCGAGAGCGGGAAGTAGGGCGCCGAGATGGCACACAAGAAGGGTGCGTCGAGTTCGCGCAACGGCCGCGACTCCAACGCTCAGCGGCTCGGCGTGAAGCGCTTCGGTGGTCAGCTGGTGAACGCCGGCGAGATCATCATTCGCCAGCGTGGCACCAAGTTCCACCCGGGTGACCTGGTCGGCCGGGGCAAGGACGACACGCTGTTCGCGCTCAGCGCCGGCAACGTCGAGTTCGGCCGCAAGCGCGGTCGCCGGGTGATCAGCATCGTTCCGGTGCAGCAGTAGCATCGATCGAGACGTTCGCGGGCGGGCCGGACACCGGCCCGCCCGTTCTGTGTTTCGCGCCCTGGGTACGCCGTGACCGGCGCACGCCGGTGCGGGGTGAGGGAGGTCGGCGGTGACCACGTTCGTGGATCGGGCCGTACTGCACGTACAGGCCGGTAACGGTGGCCACGGCTGCATGTCGATCCACCGGGAGAAGTTCAAGCCGCTGGGCGGCCCGGACGGCGGCAACGGAGGCCGCGGCGGCGATGTGATCCTGGAGGTCGACGCGGGCGTACACACCCTGTTGGACTTCCACTACCGACCGCACCTGAAGGCTGCGAACGGCAAGCCCGGCCAGGGCTCGAACCGGGACGGCGCGCAGGGCGAGGACCTGCGGGTCCGGGTACCGGACGGCACCGTGGTGCTGACCGCCGACGGTGAGGTGATCGCCGACCTGGTCGGTACCGGTACCAGCATCGTGATCGCGCACGGCGGTCGCGGCGGGCGGGGCAACGCGGCGCTGGCGAACTCGCGGCGCAAGGCGCCCGGGTTCGCAGAGCTGGGCGAGCCGGGCGACGCCTCCGACGTGGTGGTGGAGCTCAAGAGCGTCGCCGACGTCGGCCTGGTCGGCTTCCCCAGCGCCGGCAAGTCGTCGCTGATCTCGGTGCTGTCCGCGGCCCGGCCGAAGATCGCCGACTACCCGTTCACCACGCTGCAGCCCAACCTCGGGGTGGTGCGCGCGGGCGAGGTCACGTTCACCATCGCCGACGTACCGGGGCTGATCCCGGGCGCCGCCACCGGCAAGGGCCTCGGCCTGGACTTCCTGCGCCACATCGAGCGGTGTGCGGTGCTGGTGCACGTGGTGGACCTGGCGACCGAGGAGCCGGGCCGGGACCCGGCCAGCGACATCGACGCGATCGAGGCCGAACTCGCCGCGTACGGCGGGCTCACCGACCGGCCGCGCATCGTGGTGCTGAACAAGCTGGACGTGCCGCACGGGCGGGAGCTGGCCGAGATCGTCGCCGCCGACCTGGCCGAGCGCGGCTGGCCGATCTTCGAGCTGTCCGCGGTGACCCGGGAGGGGCTGCGGCGGTTCACGTTCGCGCTGGCCGACGCCGTCCGGCGGTACCGCGCGGAGCACCCGCCGACCGAGCCGACCCGCATCGTGCTGCGCCCGGCGGCGGTGGACGAGAGCCACTTCGAGGTGGCCGTCGACCCCGATGGGGTGTACGTGGTGACCGGACCGCGGCCGGAGCGCTGGGTGCGGCAGACCGACTTCTCCAACAACGAGGCGATCGGCTACCTGGCCGACCGGCTGGCGCGGCTGGGGGTGGAGGAGGCGCTGGCGAAGGCCGGCGCGCAGCCCGGCGCACCGGTGCGGATCGGTGCGATCGAGTTCGACTGGCAGCCGACGCTGTTCTCGGACAAGGACTTCGTGCCGGGCCGGCTGGGTACCGACTACCGGCTGGACGCCGACGACCGGGTCGGGGCCGACGATCGGCTGGCGGCGCGCAAGGCCCGCCGGCAGCACGTCGAGGTCGAGGGCGAGTGGTCCGACGCGGACGCCTGAGCGGCACCCGCCCGCCGCATCGGGTGTACGAGCTGGTGGCGGCGTTGTGCGCGGCCGGATCGTCCGGGCGGTGGAGGACGGCGGTGGCGACCGCCGGGTACGGTGCGAGGGTCTGTACGGGTCGACGATCCGTGCCGGGGGCGCGGTGGTGACCCCGGGGGCGACGCACGGGAGGCGGTAGATGGGCGGCGGCCTGGCGCGGCGGGGCGGGTCGATGCAGGACCGGTTCGGTGCCGAGCTGCTGGACAGATTCCGCGCCTGCCGGGGCGTGGCCGACAGCTGGTACTCCGCGGAGCGGTTCGCGATCGGCTACCGGCGCAGTCGCGGCGGTTCGGTCAGCTGGGCGTTTCTCGGCACGCTGTACGGCGAGTGTGCCGGTCTTGCCGGTGACCGGCGAGACGAGCTGCTCGCCCGGTACGTGACCCGGATGACCGAGCCGGTGGCGGTGCCGACCCGCTGGGCGGAGGCGGCCCCGCTGCTGCGCCCGCTGCTCTACGGCACGGCGCAGGGCCGCTGGGTGCCCGGCGCGCCGCGGCGGCCGGAGGCCGAGTTGCTGCGCCGGCCGGCGTTGCCGCTGCTCGACGAGGTCGTGGTGGTCGACCTGCCGACCACGATCGGCTACGTCAGCACCGATCTGGTCGCCTCCTGGGGGGTGTCCAGCAGCGAGGTGTTCGCGACCGCGGCGGCCAACCTGGCGGCGGTGCCGGGCGATCAGGCCGCCGGGCAGCCGTCCGGCGCGCCGACGCTGCTGCGGTTCGTCGACGACGGCAGCACGTACTGGGTGTCCCGGCTGCTGCTGGACGGCTGGCTGGCCGGGTTCGAGGAGCGGCTGGGCGCCCGGCCGGTGGCGTTCGCGCCGGACCGGGACTGCCTGCTGGTGGTGGCCGACGGCCCCCGGCTGGCGGACGCGTTCGACCTGGTCGCGGCCGAGTTCCGGGGTGCGTCGCGGCCGGTGTCGCCGGCCGGGTACACGGTGGACGAGGCCGGCCGGGTGGTGCCGTACCGGCCGCCGCTGGGCCACCCGGCGCATCATGCGGCGATGCGGGCCGACCGGTGGCTGGCCGCCGAGGCGTACGACGTGCAGGCCGATCTGCTGCGGGCGCACTGGCCGGTGGCGCAGCAGGTGTCGGTGGCGAGCTACCTGCTGGCCGAGCCGGTCGACGGCGCCGCGCCGTCGGTGAGCACCTGGCGCCAGGACGTCCCGACGCTGCTGCCGGAGACCGACCAGGTCGCCCTGGTCGGTGCCGACCGGCGGCAGTCCTGGCTGGTCCGCTGGGCCGATCTGGTCCGGGCGGTGGCGCCGCTGCGGGTGCCGGGGTTGGCGCCGCCACGCTACCGGGTGCAGCAGTGGCCGCAGGGCGAGCAGTTGCGCGCGCTGCTGGCCGGCGCCGTGCACCAGACCGATGGCGCGCACGGCTGACCGCGCCCCGGCGCGTGGGCGGCCGCGCGCGTGTCCTCCCTGTCGGGTGACCGCGCGCACGGCTGGCTCATCGCGCCGGTGCGGTGGCGCCGGCCGTCACTCCGCGGGTTCGGCCGCGGCGGGGCTGCCGGCCGGTACGGCCGCATCGCGGGACCGCTTGCGGCGCTTGATGAACAGGCAGCTGAGCGCGGCCAGGACGAGGACCCCGATGGGCAGGATCAGGGTGGGCCGCATCGCGTTGACGTAGCCGACGTGGAACGTGTCGGCGGCGATCTGCTTGAGCTGCTCGACCGCCTGCTGCGGCATCCCGGGAGGCGGCTTCACCTCGGTCTGCGTTCGTCCCACGTCCAGCCCGCCGGAGGAGCGGGAGAACCCGGCCACGAACTGCTCCCGGAACTGCGGCGGGATCTTGTCCGCGTGCGCCTGTGCCGAGGCGGCGAGCTTGCCGGACAGCTGCGCCTGCAGCAGCGCGCCGACCGCGGCGCTGCCGACCACCGCGCCGAGTTGCCGGGTGGTGTTGAACACGCCGGAGGCGGCACCGGACAGCGCGGCCGGGATGTTGCGCATCGCCACCGTGGTCATCGGCGCGAAGATGCAGCCCATCCCGAGCCCGGAGATCAGCAGCCCGGGCAGGAACGTCCACCGCGAACTGTCCACTGTGGACTGGTCCAGGATCAGTGCCATCCCGGCGGCGAACAGCAGCAGCCCGACGAACAGGATGTACTTGCCGCCGATCTTGTCGGCGAGCCGGCCCGCGAACGGTGCGACCACCAGCGACACCAGCGACATCGGCGCGATCGTCAGGCCGGCGTCGAACGCCGAGAGCCCGAGCACCGACTGCAGGTAGATGGTGATCGGCAGGAACAGCCCCATCATCCCGAACGACATGGCCATCGCCACGAAGTTCATCAGCGAGTAGTTCCGGTCGCGCAGGATCGTGAACGGCACCAGTGGCTCGTTCTTCTCGAAGTACTGGGTGATCAGGAAGACGATCACCAGGGCGACGCCGAGCGCGATGATCAGCGGGATGGACACGAAGTGCCACACCTGGCCCCAGTGGTAGTTCTCGCCCTCGATCAGCCCGTACGTGACGAGGAACAGCGCCACGGTGATCAGTGCCGTACCCAGGATGTCGAGGCGGTGCTGCCGGTGCTCGGTGATGTTCGGGACCACGAGCAGCGCCAGCAGGAACCCGACGATGCCGATCGGCACGTTCAGGTAGAAGATCCACTCCCAGCTGGCGTACGTGATGAGCAGCCCGCCGAGCGTCGGCCCGGCGATGGCCGCGACCCCGGCGACCGCGCCCCAGACGCCGAAGGCGGCCCCGCGCCGCTCCGGCGGGAAGATCCGGTTGATGATGGCGAGCGTCTGCGGGGTCAGCAGCGCGCCGCCGACGCCCTGGACCAGCCGGGCCGCGATCAGCTGGTCGGGGTTGCGGGCCACGCCGCAGGCGGCCGAGGCGAGCACGAACACGACCAGGCCGATCAGGTAGATCCGCTTGCCGCCGACCATGTCGCCGAGCCGGCCGGCGGTGATCAGCAGTACCGCGTAGACCAGCACGTACCCGCTCTGGATCCACAGGATGTCGTCCAGCGAGGCGTGCAGGCCGTCGCTGATCGCCGGCACCGCGATCGTCACGATCGTGGTGTCCAGCAGGATCATGAAGAACCCGAGGCACAGCGCGAACAGCACGGCCCACGGGTTGCCGTTGAACCTCGACATGACGCGGTTCCCCCCGGTGGTTCCGACCAGCACCCCACCGTATATCGACGTTCGTCGGTTTCGTGGCCCGAATCGGCGCACCGCCACGCCCTGGCGACGGCCGGGTCCGGAAATATCGGCTGTACCGACGGGCCGGGACCCGGTAGGCTCCTCGGGCTTGCCCGGGGTGTGGCGGACCGAGGGAGCTGCTTCGCAGCGGTCGGCGCCACGAAACCAAGAGCGGGCTCCTCAATCCGCGATGCGATCCGCGACGAGTCCGCCTGGGTGTCCTCCTGCCGTCGGCATGCTCGTGCGTGGGCGCGTCGATTCCGATGACGGAGGGGCGAATGGGCATCGACGTGCCCTGGCCGCGGCCAGGGACGCTACGAACATCACTCGCGCTGGCCGGCGCGGGTTTCCGGCGGTGGGCGACCTACCGGCAGGCGATGCTGGCCGGCGCGTTCACGAACACGATCTTCGGCTTCCTGCGCTGCTCGGTGATGCTCGCGGTGGCCGGCGGGGCGGGCGGCGTCGCGGCCGGCTACCGGGGCCCGCAGCTCGTCACGTACGTGTGGGTCGGGCAGGGGCTGCTCGCCGTGGTGCAGCTGTGGGGCTGGACCGAGCTCGCCGACCGGGTCCGCACCGGCGACGTGCAGTGCGACCTGCTGCGGCCGATCCACCCGGTACTCACCTACCTGACGGCCGATCTGGGCCGGGCCGCGTTCGCGATGTGTACCCGCTTCGCGGCGCCGCTGGTGGTCGGCGCGCTGGCGTTCCAGCTGTACGTACCGCACCGGCTCACCACCTACCCGCTGGCGCTGGTGAGCGTGCTGGCCGCGACCGTGGTGTCGTTCGGGGTGCGCTACCTGGTCAACCTGAGCGCGTTCTGGCTGCTGGACATCCGCGGTGTGCTGGTCGCCTGGCTGCTCTGCGCGAACGTACTGACCGGGCTGTACTTCCCGCTCGCCTTCCTGCCCGGCTGGGTGCAGCCCATCCTGTGGTACGGCACGCCGTTCCCGTCGATCCTGCAGGCGCCGGTGGACGTGCTGGTCGAGCGCGGCTCCGAGGCGCACCAGCTGTCGATCCTGGCGGTACAGCTGGGCTGGGCCGCGGCGGTGCTGGCGCTGGCGGTGCTGGTGCAGCGGCGGGCCGAGCGGCGGCTGGTGGTGCAGGGTGGCTGAGCATCCACGGACGACCGCGTACCGCGCGCTGCTGGTGGCGCAGGTGCGGGCGCAGACCCAGTACCGGTTCTCGTTCTGGCTGGACGCGGTGTCCTCCTCGGTGGTGTCGCTGCTGGACATCGTCGCGGTGCTGGTGCTGTTCCGGGCCACGCCGGCGTTGGGCGGGTTCTCGGTGCGGCAGTGCCTGCTGATCGCGTCGCTGGGCAACGTGGCGTTCTCGTTGGCCGATGCGGTGGTGGGCAACATCGACACGATGCGCCAATACATCCGGACCGGCCGGCTGGACTCGATCCTGCTGCGTCCGATGGGGGTGCTGCCGCAGCTGGTGTTCGGCGACTTCGCGCCGCGGCGGCTGGGCCGGGTGCTGCAGAGCGGCCTCGTGCTTGCCGGCACCCTGATCTGGCTTGATCCACAGTGGACGGCTGGGCGAGTGGTGCTGGTGGTGGCGGCGCCGCTGGCCGGCGCGGTCATCTTCGGCTCGGTGTTCGTCGCCGGCTCGACCGTGGCGTTCTGGTTCGTCGAGTCGGGCGAGTTCGCGAACGCGTTCACCTACGGCGGGCGCGACTTCACGCTGTACCCGATCTCGATCTATCCGGGCTGGTTCCGCAAGATCTTCGCGTACGGGCTGGGTTTCGCGTTCGTCGCCTACTACCCGGCACTGGCGCTGCTCGGGGTGCCCGACCCGCTCGGCGCGCCGCCGGCGCTGGCCTGGTGCTCCCCGCTGATCGCGCTCCCGGCAGTGCTCGCCGCGGCGCTGGTCTGGCGGGTCGGGGTGCGCCACTACCGCTCCACCGGATCGTGACCGATCCGGTGCGGCACAACGAATCGGTACGCACGGGCGAGAGGAGATCGAGGGTGGCACTGATCGAGACGCACGGGCTGCGCAAGGACTTCGTGGTACGGCGCAAGGTGGGTCGGCTGCGACGGGAGCGGCACGTCACCGCCGCGGTGCACGACGTCGACCTGGCCATCGAGGCGGGGGAGATGGTCGGCTACATCGGCCCGAACGGCGCCGGCAAGTCGACCACGCTGAAGATGCTCACCGGAGTGCTGAGCCCGTCCGCCGGCGAGGTACGGGTCTGCGGCCTGCGGCCGGTCGCGCAGCGCACCAGGCTGGCGCTACGGATCGGTGTGGTCTTCGGGCAGCGCTCGCAGCTGTGGTGGGATCTGCCGCTGGCCGAGTCGTTCCAGCTGCTGCGGCACGTGTACCGGGTGCCGGCGGCCGACCACGCGGCCCGGCTGCGGCGCTGCCGGCGGCTGCTGGAGCTGGACGAGTTCCTGGACACCCCGGTCCGGCAGCTCTCGCTCGGGCAGCGGATGCGCGGCGAGATCACCGCGGCACTGCTGCACGCGCCGCGGATCCTGTTCCTGGACGAGCCGACGATCGGGTTGGACGTGGTCAGCAAGCAGTCGGTGCGGGCGTTCCTGGCCGAGCTGGGCGAGGCCGGCGACACGACGCTGATGCTGACCACGCACGACCTGGCCGACATCGAGCGGCTGTGCCGCCGGCTGGTGGTGATCGACCACGGCCGGGTGGTGCACGACGGGACGCTCGGTGAGCTGCACGCTCGTTACGAGTCCCGGCGGCGGGTGGTGGCCGAGCTCGACGTGCCGTGGGACGGTGCCGCGGCACCGTCCGGTACCAGCATCGAGGCGGTGGAGGCGGATGCACACCGGGTGACGTTCGCGCTGCGCGGTGCCACGGCGGGGGAGCTGATCGCGGGCCTCGCGGCGACCGGCGCGCTACGTGACGTGTCGGTACTGGAGCCCGACATCGAGGACGTGGTGGCGCGGCTCTACGCCGCCCCGGCGCCCAGCCACTCGTGACTCGTCTCGCCAGGTGGACCAACACACGCGGTAGGGTTCGTTAATCATTGACTAACTGCGGTTGATGTAAGAAACTTTCCGGCCAAGAGGTCGTGTGGGGTGGTGTGCCCGCACCGTACGGCCGCGGAAGTGTGTTGGTACATCGTTGCGGAGAAGGTTCCGCCGGAAGGAACGACGATGAGTGCAGACGCGACGATCCGCGACGCGGCGACGCAGCTGCGGCTGTCGCGCCGGACGCTGTTCGGTGCCGCGGCCGGGGTCGGACTGGCCGCCACGCTGGCCGGCTGCGGAGGCGACGACGAGGGTGGTACCGGCGCCGGCAAGCCGCTGGTCGTGCACATCAACGACACCGGATCCTGGCAGCGCAACTTCAACCCGTACGCGGTGACCCAGAACGTGGGCACTATCGGACTGTTCTACGAGCCGCTGCTGTTCTTCAACAAGCTCAAGCCGAACGACATCACGCCGTGGCTGGCCACCAAGTACTCGTGGAGCTCCGACGGCAAGACGCTGCGGATGACGATCCGCAAGAACGTCAAGTGGACCGACGGCAAGCCGCTGACCGTCGACGACGTGGTCTTCACCTACCAGGCGATGATCGACACGCCGGCGCTGAACCGCGGCGGCATCGAGCTGTCCGGGGTCAAGGCCGAGGGCGACGAGGTCGTCTTCACGTTCCCGTCCACCTCGTTCACCAAGCTGTGGAACCTGGCCGGCCAGATCGGCATCGTGCCCAAGCACCTGCTGGCCGGCAAGAAGCTCGACACCTTCACCAACCCGAACCCGGTGGGTACTGGGCCGTTCACGCTCAGTTCGTTCTCCTCGCAGGTCTACCAGGTCAAGGCGAACCCGAAGTACTGGAAGGGCAAGCCGGCGGTGCCGCAGGTCAAGTTCCCGGCGTACACCGCGAACGCGGTGCAGACCGGCCTGCAGACCGGCGAGATCGACTGGGCCAGCGCGTTCGTGCCGGACCTGAAGAAGATCTACGAGAAGAACGACCCGGAGCACAACAAGCACTACTTCCCGTCCGAGGGCCTGAACGCGCTGATGGTCAACACCGCCAAAGCGCCCTTCGTCTCGCTGGAGGTCCGCCAGGCGGTCAGCCTCGCGATCGACCGGGACCGGATCGTCAAGTCCGCCGAGCGCGGCTACGTCGAGCCGGCGCACCCGTCCGGGCTGCCGATGCCGGCCGACGCCGATTGGGTACCGGCCAAGTACAAGGACGCGAAGTTCACCGTCGACACCGCCAAGGCCAAGGAGCTGCTGAAGAAGGCCGGGTACGGCAGCAAGAAGCTGAAGTTCGAGCTGCTGGTGCCCTCGCCGTACACCGACTTCGTCAACTCGGCGCAGCTGATGAAGGAGGACCTGGCCAAGGTCGGCATCGACATGACCGTGCGCGGCGTGGCGATCCAGGACTGGGTGGCGAAGGTCGGCAAGGGCGACTTCGACGTGACGCTGCGCGGCGCCGTGTCCGGCCCGACCCCGTTCTACCTCTACCGGGTGATGCTGGCGAGCGTGCTGACCAAGCCGATCGGGCAGGTGGCCACCGGCAACTACGGCCGCTGGAAGGACAAGCACACCGACGAGCTGCTCGCCGCGTACGAGGGAACCAACGACGAGGCGAAGCAGCAGGCGGCGGTGCAGGGCCTGGCCACCGTGGTGATCGAGCAGCTGCCGGTGATCCCGCTGTTCGGCAGCCCGTCCTGGGCGCTGTACCGGACCACCAAGTACACCGGCTGGCCGACCGAGCAGAACCCGTACGCGATGCCGTCGCCGGCCACCTCACCCGACATGGCGCAGGTGCTGCTGCACCTCAAGCCCGTCAAGTGAGGCACGGTTGCGCTACCTGCTGCGGCGGCTCGGGTTCTACCTGATCACGGCCTGGGCCGCCATCACGATCAACTTCCTGATCCCCCGGCTGATGCCGGGGGACCCGGTCGACCTGATGGTTGCCCGGATGAACGGCCAGATCGACCCGGACGCGATCGAGTCGATGAAGAAGTCGTTCGGGCTGACCGGCGGCTCGATCTGGTCCCAGTACTGGGACTACCTGGGCAACCTGCTGCACGGTGAGCTGGGCCGGTCGATCACGTTCTACCCGACCCACGTGTCGTCGGTGATCGGCGGCGCGCTGCCGTGGACGATCGGGCTGGTCGGCATCGCCACCATCATCAGCTACCTGATCGGCACGTCGCTCGGCGTCGTCGCCGCCTGGCGTCGCGGTACCTGGCTCGACTCGATCCTGCCGACGACCACGTTCCTGCAGGCGGTGCCGTACTTCTGGGTGGCGCTGGCGCTGGTCATGGTGTTCGGCGTGTCGCTGTCCTGGCTGCCGGTCTCCGGTGCGTACTCGCTGGACGTCACGACCGGGTTCAACGGCCCGTTCGTCGCCAGCGTGCTGTACCACGCGATCCTGCCGGCGATCACCATCGTGGTGGCGTCGATCGCCGACCGGGTGATGGGCATGCGCAACGTCATGGTGACCACGCTCGGCGAGGACTACGTGACGATGGCCGAGGCCAAGGGTTTGACCAGCCGCCGGGTGATGTGGCGGTACGCGGCGCGCAACGCGGTCCTGCCGAACATCACCAGCTTCAGCCTCTCGCTCGGGTTCGTGGTCGGCGGCTCGGTGCTGACCGAGATCGTCTTCTCCTACCCGGGGATCGGTTCGGTGCTGCTCAAGGCCGTGGAGAACGAGGACTTCCCGTTGATGCAGGGCATCTTCCTGATCATCTCGCTGGCCGTACTGGCGGCGAACCTGCTCGCCGACATCGCCTACGTGGCGCTCGACCCGCGTACCCGGCAGGAGGCGTGATGAGGGGCATCCTGCGATCCCCGAAGATCGTCGCCGGGCTGCTGATCCTCGCGTTCTTCGTCGTGCTCGCGGTGCTCGGGCCGCTGCTGGTCGGCGCCGACCCGACGAAGACCAGTGGCGCCGGCCTGGCCGGCCCGTCCGCCGCGCACTGGCTCGGTACCACCCAGAGCGGCCAGGACGTGCTCGCCCAGGTGGTGTACGGCGCGCGCATCTCGATGGGTGTCGGCGTGCTGTCCGCGCTCATCGCCACCGCGCTGTCCATCGTGGTCGGCCTGGTCGGCGGGTACGTCGGCGGCGTGGTGGACGAGGTGCTGTCGCTGATCACCAACATCTTCCTGGTCCTGCCGGCGCTGCCGCTGGTGATCGTGCTCGCCGGCTACCTGCCCAGCCGCGGTGTCATGTCGGTGGCCGCGGTGATCGCGGTGACCGGCTGGGCCTGGGGCGCCCGGGTGCTGCGGGCGCAGACGCTGACGCTGCGCGGCCGGGACTACGTGCAGGCGGCCAAGGCCGGTGGCGAACGCGCCTGGCGGATCGTGTTCGCCGAGATCCTGCCGGTGGAGTTCCCGGTCATCGCGACGAGCTTCCTCGCCACCGTGCTGGCCGCGATCCTGGCCGAGGCCGGCCTGTCGTTCCTCGGCCTGGCGAACCTGTCCACGGTCAGCTGGGGCACCATGCTCTACTTCGCGCAGAACAACCAGGCGCTGCTGGTCGGTGCGTGGTGGTGGTTCATCCCGCCGGGCCTGTGCATCGCGCTGATCGGCGCCGGGCTGGGTCTGCTCAACTTCGGCATCGACGAGATCGCCAACCCGCGGCTGCGTACCGTCCTGCCCAAGCGCGCCCGGCGCGCCCGCCGCGCGGAGGTGACCTCATGACCGAACCGTCGGCGAGCGGTGCGAAGACCACGCTGGCACCGGCCGAGCCGGTGCTGTCGATGCGCGGGCTGTCGGTCGACTACCTGACCGGCACCACGCCGGTGCACGCGGTCGACGACGTCACACTGGAACTGCACCGGGGCGAGATCCTGGGCCTGGCCGGCGAGTCCGGCTCCGGCAAGTCGACGCTGGCCAACGCGGTGGCGCGGCTGCTCAAGCCGCCGGCGCTGGTGACCGCGGGCGAGGTGCTGTACCACCCGGCCGGCGGTGCCGAGCCGGTGGACGTGCTGCGGATGAACGCCAAGACGCTGCGCAAGTTCCGCTGGCGCGAGTTGTCCGTGGTGTTCCAGTCGGCGATGAACTCGCTGAACCCGGTGTCGACCGTCGGCGCGCAGATCGACGACACGCTGCGGGCGCACGACACGACGCTGACCGCCCCGCAGCGGCAGGAGCGCGCGGTGGAGCTGCTGCGCCGGGTCGGCATCTCCGCCGACCGGGTGAAGAGCTACCCGCACGAGCTGTCCGGCGGGATGCGGCAGCGCGCCGCGATCGCGATCGCGCTGGCGCTCAACCCCGAGATCATCATCATGGACGAGCCGACCACCGCGCTGGACGTGGTGGTGCAGCGCGACATCCTGCGGGAGATCTCGGCGCTGCGCCGCGAGTACGGGTTCGCCGTCGTGTTCATCACCCACGACCTGTCGCTGCTGCTGTCGATGGCCGACCGGATCGCCGTGATGTACGCGGGGCAGCTGGTCGAGGTGGGCGCCGCGCGCGACGTGCACGACGCGCCGAGTCACCCGTACACGCACGGGCTGCTGCACTCGTTCCCGAAGCTGCGCGGGCCGCGCGAGGAACTGCTCGGCATCCCCGGTACGCCACCGGATCTGCGCGACCTGCCGCCGGGCTGCCCGTTCCACCCGCGTTGCCGGTTCGCCGTCGACGCCTGCGCCGAGCTGACGCCGGCGCTGCTGGAAGCCCACAGTGGACAGTACGCGGCCTGCCTGGCGCACGATCCGGCGTCCTACGGCGCGCCGGTACCGACCGAGCTGAGCGGGGAGGGGAGCGGTCGATGAGCCAGAGCGTCCCGGGTGACGAGGTGTTGACCGCCGAGCACGTCACCAAGCACTTCACCGCCTCGCGCGGTGGCCGGCTCGGCCGGCGCCGGCCGCCGGTGCGGGCGGTGGAGGACGTCAGCCTGTCGCTGACCGCCGGCCGGATCACCGCGATGGTCGGCGAGTCCGGCTGCGGCAAGTCCACGGTGGCCCGGCTGCTGGCCCAGATCTACCCGCCCACCGCGGGCCGGATCCTGTTGCACGGCAAGCCGGTCGGCCGCAACCGCGACTACCGGCGCCAGGTGCAGATGGTGTTCCAGGACCCGTTCGCCTCGCTCAACCCGTTCCACAAGGTGCACTACCACCTCGCCCGGCCGCTGAAGCTGCACGGGCACGCGCGTACCGCCGCCGAGGTGGACGAGCAGGTCGCGGCGCTGCTGGAGCGGGTCAGCCTGACCCCGGTCGACCAGTTCATGCACAAGCTGCCGCACGAGCTGTCCGGCGGCCAGCGGCAGCGGGTGGCGATCGCGCGGGCCCTCGCGGTACGGCCGGTCGCGCTGATCGCCGACGAGCCGGTGTCGATGCTGGACGTGTCGATCCGGCTCGGCGTGCTGCGGTTGCTGGAACAGCTCGCCCGGGAGGAGAACCTGGCGCTGCTCTACATCACCCACGACATCGCCAGCGCGCGCTACTTCGCCGACGACATCCTGGTGATGTACGCCGGGCAGCTGATCGAGCAGGGGCCGGCGGAGCAGGTGACCGACGACCCGGCGCACCCCTACACCAGGCTGCTGCTGTCCGCGGCGCCCGACCCGGACCGGCTCGAGGAGCCGACCGACGAGACGACCGACCACGGCGAGCCGCCGAGCCTGATCAGCCCGCCGTCCGGCTGCCGGTTCCACCCGCGCTGCCCGGTGGCGATGCCGGAATGCTCGACGACCGTACCGACCCGGGCACAGGTCGCCGACGCGCACTGGACCAACTGCCACCTCTACGACCAGGCACCCATCGACGCCTGATCGCCACGCCGTCCCCGCAGGCCCGCCGCGTCGTTCGCCGGAAGCTGGCGACGCTCCCCGAGACAGCAGCGCTTTGTCCTGGCTGGTGCTATTACAGGCGCTATGACCTGCTTCGAGCGTATATCAGAAGTGGGCGACCAGGTGGCTGGTGGTGGGCGGGAAGAGCGAGCGCAGGCTGGCGGCGGCCGGCTCGTCGAGCGTGCCGAAGCCGCGCAGCGGCAGCTCGGCGGGATCCAGCGCGCCGTACACCAGCGCCGCCAGGCCGGGCCCGGTCAGCTCGGCACTCGGCGTACCGCCGGGGGTGACCGACAGCGTGCCGCCGCCGGACAGCGAGTAGACGCCGCCGATCAGCGGGTCGTCCACCCGTACCGTGATCTCGCCCGGACCCGCGTCGATGCCAGCGAGCCCGTCGACCGACAGGATCCGGGCCATCGGCGCCGCGTCGGTCATCGGCGCGACCTTCGCCTCGACCATCAGGTCGGCGTCCGCGGTCCAGGTCTCCGGGGTCTCGCCGGGCGGCAGCCGCAGCACCGCGCTGGCCACCTGGTCGGTGTGCCGCGCCACCCAGCCCAGCAGCAGCGACCTGGTGACCGGGTCGCGGTAGAGGAACCGGCGCGCGTCCAGATCCCCGCCGTGCTCGGTGATGGAGTACCGCAGGTAGCCGGTCATCCGGCCATCCACCCGGGCGATCGCCGCCCACGACGGCGTCTGGTTGGCGAGCAGCTCGCCGTCCGGATCGTCGTACACCGCCATGCCCGGCATCTGGGCGGCCAGCTCGGTCTCGAACCGCTGGATGTCGCCGGCCACCTCGACGTGCCGGTGCAGCGTCACCTCGCCCGGCAGGTCCAGGCGCAGCAGCGGCAGCAGGGCGGCCGGCGCGATCCGAACCCGGCGCTCCTGCGCCAGCCCGGCATAGCCGAACCGCTCGTAGAACGACGGCCGGAACGGGTACAGCGTGCTGACCACCTGGCCCTGCGCGCGCATGTCGGCCAGCACCGCGGTCAGCAGCTGCCGGGCCCGGCCGCCCCGCCGGGCCGCCGGATCGGTGGCCACGCCGCCGATCCCGCCCATCGGCAGCAGCCGGCCGCGCACGTGCTGGTGCATCCGCCACACCATTGCGGTGGCCCGCGGCGCATCGTCCTCGTACAGCACGTGGGTGCGGCTGAACCGCGCGTAGAGCTTGCCCTGGGCGAGGTTGCGCCCGGCGTCCAGCTCGGCCGGACTCGGCTGGAACGCGTACCTGGTCAGCCGCGACGAGTCGGTCGACCATTCGACAGGGTCGACCACCCGGACGGTGACCGGCATCAGAGCGGTTCGCCGATCTTGACCTGGGGGGAGGGCAGCCGCAGCTTGCGGAAGGTGATCGAGCGCATCACGACATACATGTACATGCTGCCCCAGCGCACCGCGGCCTTCGGCATCTTCGCCTTCATGGCCTTGCGCACCTTGCGGCACAGCAGCACCGAGTCGAGCACGAACAGGAACGCCAGCGCGAACCACAGCACCTGGGCGACGGTGCGCACCAGCGGCGGCATGCTCTGCGACGTGCCGATCAGGATCACCAGCGCCGCGATCAGGAAGTAGCTGCCGATGTTGCGGCGCGAGTCGACCACCTTGCGGGCCAGCGCCTTCTCCGGCCCGCGGTCCCGGGCCGGCAGGTAGCGATCGTCGCCGGCGGCCATCTTCTGCCGGGCCTCGGCGCGCTCCGCCCGCTGCCGGTCGCGCAGCCGGCGGGCCGCCTCCTTGCGATCGGCGGGCGGTGCCTCCTTCGCCCGCTTCTGCGCTTCGCTGCGCTTCGGGGTCGCCTTGCCCTTCTTCTCCGTGTACGCCCGGGGTCGGGTCGCCGCCTCGTCGGCCTCGGTGGCCTCGGCGGGCTCGGCGGGCTCGGTGTCGACGGTCTCGGCCGCGTCCGCGCGGCGCTTGAACAGGGAGGGCACGCACGAAGGGTAGCCGGAATCACCATGCGGGTTCCACCGGCCCGCCCCGCATCGCCCCTTCCCCCGCCGCTCCTGCCCCCCGCCGCGCCAGTTGATCAAGCCCCCGTTGAGTTGATCAAGGGAATCCGCACCATCGTTCATGCACGATGTGAACGCATCCCTTGATCAACGGCGCCGAGCCTTGATCAACGGCGCCGGTCCTTGATCGACGGCGCCGGGCCTTGATCGACGGCGCCGAGCCTTGATCGGCGGTGTGGGGCCTTGATCAGCGGGCGGCTTCGAGGGGGCCGCCGGCGAGCCGCAGGCCGGCCCGTTCGTACGCCGGGCCGTCCACGGTGGCACCGAGCGCGGCGAGCTTCGCGCCGAAGTCCTCGTACCCGCGGTCGATCAGGTGCACGCCGAACACGCGGGAACTGCCCTCGGCGGCCAGCGCGGCGATGAAGTGGCTGAAGCCGCCGCGCAGGTCCGGGATCACCAGGTCGTTGCCCTGCAGCTTGCTGGGACCGGAGATCACCGCCGAGTGCCGGTACCCACCGTGCCCGAACCGGCACGGCGTGGCGCCCAGGCAGGCCGAGTACACCTGGATCGTCGCGCCCATGGTGACCAGCGCGTCGGTGAACCCGAGCCGGTTCTCGTACACCGTCTCGTGCACGATCGACAGCCCGCGGGCCTGGGTCAGCGCCACCACCAGCGGCTGCTGCCAGTCGGTCATGAAGCCGGGGTGCACGTCGGTCTCCAGCGCCACCGCGCCCAGATCGCCGCCCGGGTGCCAGAACCGGATGCCGCCGTCCACGGGGTCGTCGTCCACCTCGAACTCGCCGCCGACCGCCCGGTACACGTTGAGGAACGTCATCAGGTCGGCCTGCCGGGCGCCGCGGACCAGCACATCGCCCCGGGTGGCCAGGGCCGCGCAGGCCCAGCTCGCCGCCTCCAGCCGGTCCGGCAGGGGCCGGTGCGAGTAGCCGCGCAGCGCCGGTACGCCCTCGATCCGCAGCAGCCGGTCGGTGTGCGCGGTGATCAGCGCACCCATCTTCTGCAGCAGCGCGATCAGGTCGGTGATCTCCGGCTCCACCGCGGCGTTGTGCAGTTCGGTGATGCCGTCGGCCAGTACCGCGGCCAGCAGTACCTGCTCGGTCGCGCCGACGCTGGGGTACGGCAGGGCCAGCGTGGTGCCGTGCAGCCCGTCCGGTGCGGTGAGCACCAGGCCGTCGGCCGTCTTGTCGACCACCGCGCCCATCTCGCGCAGCGCGTCGAGGTGGAAGTCGATCGGCCGGCCGCCGATCCGGCAGCCGCCGAGATCCGGAATGAACGCCCGCCCGAGCCGGTGCAGCAGCGGTCCGCAGAACAGGATCGGGATCCGGCTCGCGCCGGCGTGCACGTTCAGCTCCTCGACGTCCGCGGTCTCCACGTTCGCGGGATCCAGCACCAGCCGGCCGTCGCCGAGCGGCTCCACCCGCACCCCGTGCAGCCGGAGCAGCCCGGTCACCACCTCGACGTCGCGGATCGCCGGTACGTCGTACAACGTGCTCGGCGTGCTGCCGAGCAGGGCCGCCACCATCGCCTTGGACACCAGGTTCTTCGCCCCGCGTACCCGGATCTCGCCGCACAGCGGCGTGCCGCCGCGAACCACGAGCATGTCGCCCGGGTCCGGGTACGAAGAGTCGAAGCTGCGAGCCGACGGTTCTGCGCTCACGGCGTACCTCCCCCTGATTCCGCCGCGGACCACGGTCGCTGCGCGAACCGCCCCCCGACGGCCGACCGCGACACTATCCGCTCGGTTACCGAACGCATCCGGAATGTCGGTGCTGCGTGACCAATCCCCCAGTTCCTCCGAACCCTGGCGGCCTCTCGCCGCCCCTGCGTGCGTCCGCGCGGAAAGCGACGCCCACCAGCCGATGGGCGCCCGAGTCCGCCATGCCCGACACCGCGGTGGACCGGTTCTGGCCGGTCCATGATCAGCGGATAGGAGCAAACATCACTGTTTACTCTCCGCTGAACCACCGACCCCGGGCCGGCGGCTTGCCGCTCCGATCACCCGGCCGTGGTACCCAGCCGGTCCCGGTCCGTCGCCCGGCCGGTCGAGATCCGGCCGTACCGGCCCGTCGCGCCATCGCACCGCCTCGTCCCGGGGCCGAGCCGGGATCCGGCGGTACCGGCGACTCCGGGCATGCGGTTGACTGCCGCCATGCGCGTACTGATCTGCCCGGACAAGTTCGCCGGCACGCTGTCGGCCCCCGAGGCCGCCGCCGCGGTCGCGGCCGGCTGGCGCTCCGTCGGCCCGGACGACACGCTGCTGGTCCGGCCGCTCGCCGATGGCGGCCCCGGCTTCCTCGACGTGCTCGCCGCCGCGCTGCCCGGCCGGCGCGTCCCGGTCCGTACCACCGACCCGCTCGGGCGCCCGGCCGACGGCGAGGTGTTCGTCGTCGGCGACACCGCGTACCTGGAGTCCGCCCAGGCCTGCGGCCTGCACCTGCTCGCCGCCGAGGAGCGCGACCCGAACCGCACCACCTCGTACGGGCTGGGTCTGCTGCTCGCCGCCGCGGCCGAGACCGGTGCCCGCACGATCGTGGTCGGGCTCGGCGGCTCCGCCACCAACGACGGCGGCGCCGGCATGCTCGCCGCGCTCGGCGCCGCGCCGGTCGACGACACCGGCCGAGTCCTGCCGTACGGCGGGGCCGCGCTGCTCGCCGTCGCCGGCCTGTCCGGTACGCCGCGGCTGCGCGGGGCGGCGCTGGTGGCCGCCACCGACGTGGACAACCCGCTGACGGGGTTGTCCGGCGCGTCCGCGGTGTTCGGGCCGCAGAAGGGCGCCGACCGGGCCGACGTGCTGCGCCTCGACGACGCGCTGCAGCGGTATGCCGAGGTGCTGGTACGCGACGTGCCCGGGTGCCCGCCGGAGGTGGCCGCGCTGCCCGGCGCCGGGGCCGCCGGTGGGCTCGGCGCCGCGTTGTATGCGCTCGGCGCCACCCGTACCTCCGGGGCCGGCCTGGTCCGCTCGCTGGTCGACCTGGACGCCGCGCTGGACGACTGCGACCTGGTGATCACGGGGGAGGGGTCGTTCGACTTCCAGTCGCTGCGCGGCAAGCTGCCGGCGATGGTCGCGGCCGCCGCCGCCGAGCGCGGTGTGCCCTGCGTGGTGCTCGCCGGCCGGGTCGACGTCGGCCGGCGGGAGGCCGCGGCGGCCGGCATCGAGGCGGCGTACTCGGTGGCCGAGGAGGTGGGCAGCGTGGGGGCGGCGATGGCCGAACCCGCGGCCGGCCTGACCGCGCTGGCCGCCCGTACCGCCCGCCGGTGGCGCTGACCGACCGTCGCCTTCGTGTGGCAAATCAGGATGAACGGTACGATCCGCCGACGTGCGGGGCAGGTCACGGCCGGTCCGGTGGCGGGCGGCCGATCCTGTGCCAGTATGGGAATGCATGCCTAGGGCGCCGTTGTTCCACGCCATGAGGCAGACCAGAGATCACCAAACCGGCGCAGGGAGCACCACGTGACTGTTCAGCAGACCACCGAGTCGTCCACCGACGGGATCATCCTCACCGACGTCGCGGCGGAGAAGGTCAAGGCGCTGCTCGACCAGGAAGGCCGCGACGACCTGCGGCTGCGGGTCGCGGTTCAGCCCGGTGGCTGCTCCGGCCTGCGGTATCAGCTGTTCTTCGACGAGCGCTCGCTCGACGGCGACGTGGTGAAGGACTTCGGCGGCGTCGAGGTCGTCGTCGACCGGATGAGCGTGCCCTACCTCGGCGGCGCGACGATCGACTTCGCCGACCGCATCGACCGCCAGGGCTTCACCATCGACAACCCGAACGCGTCGGGCTCCTGCGCCTGCGGCGACAGCTTTCACTGACGCTGCGGCGGACTGATCCGCCCGCTGGACTGCGCCGATTCGAGGCTTGTGTGCGTTCGCACACGGCGCCTCGTCTCGGCTTGCCAGCGAACGAATCAGCCTCGCCTCGCTCCCGTCCCCTCGGGGAGACGTCCATAACCGAACAGAACGAGGGGCGCCCCGACGGGGCGCCCCTCGTTTGTTTGTGGGTGGTCGGTGAATTCCCGGTGACGCCGGTACGCTGGCGCGGCGCACTGTTGGCAGACACGTCCGTCCGGAAGGTTCCACCATGAAGATCGCCGTCACTGGATCGATCGCCACCGACCATCTGATGCACTTCCCGGGTCGGTTCGCCGAGCAGCTGCTGCCCGACCAGCTGCACCAGGTGTCGCTCTCCTTCCTGGTCGACGAGCTGGAGGTACGGCGGGGCGGGGTGGCCGCCAACATCGCGTTCGGCATGGCGCAGCTCGGGCTGAGCCCGATGCTCGTCGGTGCGGTCGGCACCGACTTCACCGACTACCGGGGGTGGCTGACCCGGCACGGCGTCGACTGCGACTCGGTGCACGTCTCCGAGACCGCGCACACCGCCCGGTTCGTCTGCACCACCGACGAGGACATGTGCCAGATCGCCTCGTTCTACGCGGGCGCGATGGCCGAGGCGCGCAACATCGAGCTGCAGCCGGTCGCCGACCGGGCCGGCGGCCTCGACCTGGTCCTGATCGGGGCGAACGACCCGGCGGGCATGCTGCGGCACTCCGACGAGTGCCGGCAGCGGGGCATTCCGTTCGCCGCCGACCCGTCACAGCAGTTGGCCCGGATGTCCGGCGACGACGCGCGCCGGCTGATCGAGGGCGCCGACTACCTGCTCACCAACGACTACGAGAAGAACCTGCTGGAGCAGAAGACCGGGCTGTCCGACGACGAGATCCTCGACCTGGTCAAGGTGCGCGTCACCACGCTGGGCAAGGACGGTGCCCGGATCGCCGGCCGCGGCCTCGAGCCGGTGCACGTTCCGGTGGCCAAGGAGATCGCCGCGCACGACCCGACCGGCGTCGGCGACGGCTTCCGGGCCGGCTTCTTCGCCGGCCTGTCCTGGGGGCTGACGCTGGAGCGGGCCGCCCAGATCGGCAGCATGGTCGCCACCCTCGTCCTGGAGACCATCGGCACCCAGGAGTACACCGTGGAGCCGGAGCGGTTCATCGCCCGGCTGACCGAGTCGTACGGCGAGGTCTGCGCCAAGGAGGTCCGGGCCAAGCTGATCGGCTGACCCGCCGCACCCGCCGCCGGGCCCGCACCGAACCGGTGCGGGCCCGTTTCGGCTACCGACGAAGTGCGTCGAACGGCCCACCCGGCGGCCGGAGTGTGAAAGGCTTCGCAACAGGCGGTCACGGCTCGGGTTGCCCTGTTACGACGCCAACCACCGAGGGCGGACCTAGCCACCCCATCGGCGTGCGGCCGGGGCAGGTCGAGTAATCTGCGACCGTCGGTGACAGCCGTCGCCGCACCCTGTTCCGCGGCAGTCGCCCCTCGCAGGCGACCGCGGATCGTCAACCGCACAGGAAGGCAGGAGCCGGTGGTCGCAGGTCCAACAGACACCGCTCGCGCCAGCCACGCGCCCCGTCCCACCGCGTCGCCGCGACGCAGGTCTGCCCGGCGGGTCGCCGCCGTCGCGTTCGGCGGGGCCGCGCTGCTCACGTCGCTCGCCGGCTGCTCGGCCAAGGACGCCTTCGCGTTCGGCTGGCCGCACGGTGGCATCACGCCGCAGGCGCACAAGATGTACAACATGTGGATCGGCTCCACGATCGCCGCGCTGTGCGTCGGCGTGCTGGTGTGGGGGCTGATCTTCTGGTGCGTGGTGCGCTACCGCAAGCGCGGCGAGCGGCTGCCTGTGCAGACCCGGTACAACCTGCCGATCGAGCTGGTCTACTCGATCGTGCCGTTCTTCGTCATCGCGGTGCTGTTCTACTACACGGCGGTCACCGAGTCGTACGTGAACAAGACCTCCAAGCACCCCGACGCCACCGTGCACGTGGTCGCGTTCAAGTGGAACTGGCAGTTCCAGTACCCGGACGCCAAGGGCAGCAACGGCCAGCCGGTGCAGACGACCGGGACCAGCAGCTACATCCCGGTGCTGGTGGTGCCGACGCACAAGAAGGTCCAGTTCATCGAGGACTCCGAGGACGTCATCCACTCGTTCTGGGTGCCGGAGCTGCTGTTCAAGCGGGACGTGTTCCCGGGCGGGACGACGAACAAGTTCGAGGTGACGATCGAGAAGGAAGGCGCCTACGTCGGCCGCTGCGCCGAGCTGTGCGGCACCTACCACTCGCAGATGAACTTCGAGATGCGTGCGGTCAGCTGGACCGACTACCAGAAGTTCCTGCAGGACAAGCAGAAGGGGATGTCGACGCCGGCCGCGCTGCGCGACATCGGCCAGGCGCCGTACGCGACGACCACGCACCCCTTCGACACCGACCGCACCTCTCGTACCGCGAGCTGAGGCGAACCTCCAGATGAAGACCGAATCCCGAATCTTCAACATCGTCGCGCTGTTCCTGGCGCTGGCGGCCGTGGTCTACGGCTTCTGGACCCGCGCGGCCGACGGGCACGTCGAGGTCATCGGCGTCGTCGCGTTGATCCTGTCGACGCTGCTGCTGCTGATGTGCGGGCTCTACTTCGCGTTCATCGCCCGCCGGATGGAGCCCCGCCCGGAGGACCGCGAGGACGCCGAGATCTCCGACGGCGCCGGTGAGGTCGGTTTCTTCAGCCCGGGCAGCTACTGGCCGTTCGGGATGGCGCTGGCCGCCGCGATCGCCGGCCTCGGCGTCGTGTTCTGGCAGGTCTGGCTGCTGGTCGCGGGCCTCATCGCGGTGATCGCCGCGGTGTGCGGCTTCGTCTTCGAGTACTACACCGGCACCCGCAAGGTCCACGGCCACGAGTAGGGACCAGATCGCTGCGGCGGCCTGGGCCGCCGTCGGGGCGGGCTTTGGCGTGTTCGGGTCCGCTCAGGCGGCCAGGTAACGGCGCCGACGCGGTGCGGTGGGGACCAGCGGGGGATCGACCAGGATCGCTTCGCCGCAGCGCACACAGCAGCGCTCCGGGCAGTCGGCGCCGTGCCCGTCGAGGCACTCGGGCCGTTCGAACATCCGCTGCGCGTCGCACGTCGAGCAGTATCGGTACTCGTCCACGCACCCGACCATGCCACGGGGGTACGACGCTGCCGCGGACGCGGCGCCGTCCGGCGTGTCGCAACGGGTCCGGTGGCCGGTCAGGACCGGGGGAGTGGCTTGCGGTACCCGTCGTCGGCGGGGCGGTAGCCGGCCACCTCGATCCCCGGCCGGTACTCCGGCAGCAGCACGGCGCTCGCTCCGAGCCGGGCGGCGAACCGTTCCGCGGCCGTCAGCAGGGCCCGCTCCGCGCCGACCGCACCGGGCAGCACGATCAGCGGGTCGATCCGCACCAGCGGTACGACGCCCGGCGGTGCACCGGTCAGCACGCAGCAACCGACGGGGGTTGCGTCCCGCTCGGCGAGCAGGCACAGCGCCCGCGGCGGCAGGTCCGTCGCACCCAGCGTGGCCAGCGCGGCGTCGTCGGCGGGGACCGGCCGTACCGAGATCACGCCGCCGCCCCGCTGCTCAGCTGTGTACGGCGAGCAGCACGATGCGCTCGGCGTAGCCGCCGCGTTCGGTGACCTTCTTCTTTCGCATCCGTTCGAGCTCGTCCGGCTCGGTCGACAGGTCGACCGCGAGGGCGCGCACGACCTCCAGGATGTCGGCCAGCTCGGCCGGGTTCTCGTCCTCCAGGAACTCGTACACCTCCTCGACCAGCTTGGCGCGCAGCAGGGCACGGAACTCGACGGGGTCGGCGACCCTGGTCTCCGGACGGGCACCGGAAGCCGACACGATCTCGGGGATCCGATCGCGTACCAGCTTGTCGTGGCGTTCGGTAGGCATCGCACCATTCTGCGAGAGCGCAGGTCGTCGCGCCACCGCGGGGCAGGTCCGATAACGCGGAGATTTCGGGTGCGGGGTGATTCGTCCCTCGTCCGGGTGACGGTTCACCACGGTTCGTCGTCACGTCACCACCGTCGCGCCACGAAACCGGCCCTGCGGGCCGCACCGATGTCGCCCGGCCGGGCAGCGAGGGATCGGCCGAACCGGGCCCTGACGACGCAGCCCGGACGGCCCGCGACGGGGCTGCCCGGCCGGTCAACCCCGGGCGACCCGGACCCAGCGGTCCAGCGTCGCGGCGGCCGCGCCGGTGTCGATCGCCGCGGCGGCCTCCTGCAGCCCGTCGCGCAGCGCACCGATCACGTCGTCGGCCAGCCCCCGGTACGCGGCGATCGCCGCCGCGGCGTTGATCAGCACCGCCTCGCGGGCCGGGCCGGCCGCGCCGGCGAGCACGTCGCGCGCCACCCGCGCGTTGTACGTGGCGTCCGCGCCGCGCAGATCCGCCGGCGTCGCCGGGGACAGTCCCAGCTCGCGCGCGTCGACCGTGCCCTCGCGTACCGCGTGGTCGTGCACCACCCACAGCCTCGTGGGGGCGGTGGTGGTGAACTCGTCCAACCCGTCCTCGCCCCGGAGCACCATCGCCGAGCAGCCGCGGTCGGCCAGCACCCGGGCCAGCACCGGCGCCATCCGCAGGTCGGCGCAGCCGATCGCGCCGGCCCGGGGCAGTCCGGGGTTGGTCAGCGGGCCGAGGAAGTTGAAGAACGTCGGCACCCCGATCTCGCGGCGGACCGGCCCGGCGTGCCGCATGCCGGGGTGGAACCGGGCGGAGAAGCAGAAGCCGATGCCCGCCTCGCGCACGCACCGTGCCACCTCGGCCGGGCCGAGATCCAGCGGTACGCCGAGCTCCTCGAGCAGGTCGGCCGCGCCGCACCGGGACGAGGCGGCCCGGTTGCCGTGCTTGACCACCGGGACGCCGGCGCCGGCCGCGACGATCGCTGCCATGGTGGAGATGTTCACGGTGTGCGCGCCGTCCCCGCCGGTACCGACGACGTCGACCGCGTCGGCGAGCTCGCCCGGCGCCGCGAGCGTGACCCGCTCGGCGTGCTCGAGCATGACCTCGACCAGGCCGGTGACCTCGGCGGGTGTCTCGCCCTTGGCCCGCAGTGCGATCGCGAACCCGGCGATCTGCGCGCCGGTGGCGTTGCCGGCCATGATCTCGCCCATGGCCCAGGCGGTGTCGTCGGTGCTCAGCGTGTCGCCGCGCAGCAGCGCGGACAGCAGGACCGGCCAGGTCCGATCGCCCATGATGGGCTCCTTGTCACCGAGTGGCGGGGTCACCGGGTGGTGGCGACGCGCCCTTCGCTCTGCCGGCGCAGCAGGTCGGCGAGCGTGTCGGCGGTGGTCACCGGGTCCAGTGGATGGGCGAGAACGGCGTCCGCGAGGGACCAGGCCGCGAGCCATCGATCGGCGTCCCGGCCGACCACCACGACGGTCACCGGTGGGTCGATGATCTCTTCCTTGATCTGGTGCGCGATGCCCATCCCGCCGGCCGGCCAGGCCTCACCGTCGAGCAGCAGCAGGTCGACGTCGTGCTCGTCGGCGTGCATCAGCACGTCGCGCTGGTCGGCGCACTCGACGAAGGTGACCGACAGGTCGGCCGCCGGCCGGCGGCCGATGGACAGCCGCATCCGCTCGCGGACCTTCTCGTCGTCGCTGTAGAGCAGGACGGTGCGGGCGATCGGCGCGGTGTTGACCATGGTGTCAGTGCTCCCCGGAGTGCTGGCCGGACGCCACGGATCGTACCCGCCGGCCTGGTCGCGGCGGCGAGCGGTGCCGGGGGAGGACCGGTACGTTGCGGCGTTTCGGCCGCGATCGCGTCGCGCACGGTGCACCCTGTTGTGGTATCGGCGACGAACCCACGGGGACGGGCATGGCGGTACGCAGGACGGACAGGCACGGCGAGACCTCGTGCGCGACGTGGGGGCAGACCCGGCGGTCACGCCCGACGGGTAGGGGGCAATAATGACCGGCGTGACTGCGGCACCCGCTATCGAACCGAGCCGGATCCACTCGCTGACCAGGCCCAACATGGTCAGCGTCGGCGTGATCGTCTGGCTGTCCAGCGAGCTGATGTTCTTCGCGGCGCTGTTCGCGATGTACTTCTCGATCCGCGCCGCGGCGCCGGAGTTGTGGGCACACCACACCCCGACCCTCGACGTGCCCTACGCGTTGGGCAACACCATCATCCTGGTGCTGTCCTCGGTGACCTGCCAGTTCGGCGTGTTTGCGGCCGAGCGCGGCAACGTCTTCAAGCTGCGCAAGTGGTTCTCGATCACCTTCATCATGGGCCTGATCTTCGTGCTCGGGCAGCTGAACGAGTACCACAACCTCTACGCCGAGGGCCTGAAGATCAACACCGACGGCTACGGGTCGATGTTCTTCCTGGCCACCGGGTTCCACGCGCTGCACGTGACCGGTGGACTGGTCGCGTTCATCATCTACATGGTGCGCACCACGCTGGCGAAGTTCACACCGGCGCAGGCGACCGCGGCCATCGTCGTCTCGTACTACTGGCACTTCGTCGACGTGGTGTGGATCGCGCTGTTCAGCATGGTCTACATCCTCAAGTGACGGCCGGTGGGCGAGATCCAAGTGAATCGAGTGCATCGGTACCGGTCGGTGACGACCGGGGCCGACCAACCGCAAGGTGAGGCCATGACAGTGCTACGCGGCGGTGGGTTCCGCTTCGTTGCGACGCCGAATCCGGAGGCCACCTCATGACGGCTGCTCCCGTCGATCGTCGACCACGGCGCAGCCTGCGCCAGAAGCTGGGCACCGCTGCCCGGCTGGTCGCGGCGCTGGTTCTGGCCGGTGGTGTCTACACGGCGTTCGCGCCTTCCAGCCACGCGGAGGACACGAAACAGTTGTCCGTCGCGGCCCAGAAGGGCCAGCAGCTGTACAACACGAGTTGCATCAGCTGCCACGGCAAGAACGCGGAAGGCGTGCAGGACCGCGGGCCGAGCCTGGTGGGTGTCGGTTCGGCGGCGGTCGAGTTCCAGGTGACCACCGGCCGGATGCCGATGAGCCGGCAGGAGGCCCAGGCCGAGCGGAAGACGCCGCACTTCGACGACACGCAGGCGAAGCAGCTCGGCGCCTACATCGAGTCGATCGGCGGGGGCCCGCAGATCCCCGACGGCGACCTGCGCAAGGGTGACGTCGCCGCGGGTGGCGAGCTGTACCGGGTGAACTGCTCGTCCTGCCACGGCTTCTCGGCCGGCGGCGGCGCGCTGTCCTCCGGTAAGTACGCACCGAGCCTGCACCCGTCGACGGACCGGCAGATCTACGCCGCGATGCTGACCGGCCCGCAGAACATGCCGGTGTTCGGGGACAACGAGCTGACCCCGCAGGAAAAGATGGACATCATCTCGTACGTCCAGAACATGAAGAGCGACCAGAGTCCGGGCGGTTGGGACATCGGTGCGATCGGGCCGACCACCGAGGGTCTGGCGATCTTCCTGATCGGCATCACCGCGCTCCTGTTCGCCACGCTGTGGATTGCGGGGAAGTCGTGAGCGAGACCGAAACCGACAAGGACGCGCCGGAGTTCGATCCGGACGACCCGAGGCTCACCCGGTTCGACCTGGTACGTGAGGGTGCCCGCCGGGACGGCGTCGAGATCGTGCACTACCAGCCGCGGTTCACCAAGCCGGGCAGCAAGGAAGAGAAGCGGGTCGTCCGGTTCGTGGCGCTGTGCTTCTTCATCGTCGGGCTGGCCGCGCTGGCGTTCATCGTCGCGTACGTCGCCTGGCCGTGGCGCTACGAGCCCGGGTCGAACCTGAACAAGTTCTACACACCGGTACTGGGCACCACGCTGGGTCTGGCGCTGCTGTTCATCGGCATCGGGATCATCACCTGGGCGAAGAAGCTGCTGCCCGAGGAGGTGTCGGTGGAGCGCCGGCACGACGGTGCGTCGCCGGACGTCGAGCGCAAGCTGACCGCCGCGACCGCGGTCAGCATGGTCGACGAGCTGGGCATCCAGCGCCGGCCGCTGCTCAAGGGTGCCGTCGCGCTGGGCCTCGCCCCGGTCGGCGTCGCCGCGATCATGCCGCTGGGCGGCCTGATCAAGGACCACAAGTCCGATCTGCTGACCACAGCCTGGAAAAAGGGTGTGCGGCTGATGCACGACGACGGCACGCTGGTGCGGCCCGAGGACGTGTCGGCCGGCGGGCAGATCACCGTGTTCCCGGCGATCCCGGGCGGCAACACCAACAAGTACGCCGACTCGCCGACGCTGCTGATCCACCTGCGAGACGCGGACGCCGAGCGGGCGCTGTCCAACGCGCTGCCCATCAACAAGGGCGCGCAGTGGAACAACTACCTGGCGTACTCGAAGATCTGCACCCACGCCGGGTGCCCGGCCAGCCTGTACGAGCAGCAGACCAACCGGCTGCTCTGCCCGTGCCACCAGTCGCAGTTCGACATCACCAACAACGCCCGCCCGATCTTCGGTCCGGCCACCCGGCGGCTGCCTCAGCTGCCGATCACGGTGGACAGCGACGGCTATTTCGTCGCAACATCGGACTACAAGGTTCCGATCGGCCCGGGTTTCTGGGAGCGGCCATGAAGCGTCCGAAGTTTGACCCCAAGCAGGCACCGGGTGCGGTCGCCGACTGGGCGGACCAGCGGCTGGCCGGTGCGAGCCCGCTGCGCAAGCTGTTCAACAAGGTCTTCCCGGACCACTGGTCGTTCATGCTGGGCGAGATCGCGCTCTACTCGTTCATCATCCTGCTGCTGACCGGGACGTTCCTGGCGTTCTTCTTCACCCCGTCGTCGGCCGAGGTCGTCTACAACGGGTCGTACGTGCCGCTGCGCGGCATCAGCATGTCGCAGGCGTACGCATCGGCGCTGAACATCTCGTTCGACGTGCGCGGCGGCCTGGTGCTGCGGCAGATCCACCACTGGTCCGCGCTGCTGTTCATGGCCGCGATCGTGGTGCACATGCTGCGCACGTTCTTCACCGGCGCGTTCCGCCGGCCGCGCGAGCTGAACTGGATGGTCGGGTTCCTGCTGTTCTGGCTCGGCTTCCTGGAGGGCTTCGCCGGCTACTCGCTGCCGGACGACGCGCTGTCCGGCACCGGCCTGCGCATCGCGGACGCGATCATGCTGTCCATCCCGGTGATCGGCACCTGGGTGTCGTTCGCGATCTTCGGCGGCGAGTTCCCGGGCGGCGACCGGATATTCAGCCTGCTCTACATCGGGCACGTGTTCCTGATCCCCGGCATCATCCTGGCGCTGATCGCGCTGCACCTGGCGCTGCTGGTCAAGCAGAAGCACACCCAGTGGCCCGGCCCGGGCCGCACCGAGCACAACGTGGTCGGACACCGCATGTTCCCCGGCTTCGCGGCCAAGGGCGGCGGCTTCTTCATGATCGTGTTCGGCGTGCTGGCGCTGTTCGGTGGCCTGATCCAGATCAACCCGATCTGGCTGTTCGGCCCGTACAAGGCGGCCGTCGTGTCGTCCGCCTCGCAGCCCGACTGGTACGTGATGTTCCTCGACGGCTCGACCCGACTGATGCCGCCGTGGGAGATCCGCATCCACCTGTTCAACCACGGGTACACGGTGCCGCCGATCTTCTGGCCGACCGTCGTCCTGCCCGGCATCCTGGTCGGCCTCGGCCTGCTGTATCCGTTCCTGGAACAGCGGTTCATGCGCGACAGAGCGCATCACAACCTGCTGCAGCGGCCGCGGGACGTGCCGACCCGTACCGGCCTCGGCGCGATGGCGGTGACCTTCTTCGTCGTGCTGACGCTGTCCGGCGGCAACGACGTGATCGCCGACAAGTTCGACATCAGCCTGAACGCGATGACCTGGGCCGGCCGGATCGGGATCCTGATCCTGCCGCCGCTGGCCTACTACCTGGCTCATCGCATCGCGCTGGGGTTGCAGCAGCACGACCGCGAGGTGCTGGCACACGGCGTCGAGACCGGCATCATCAAGCGGCTGCCCAACGGTGCCTTCGTCGAGGTGCACCAGCCGCTCGCGGCGCCGGACGAGCACGGCCACACCGAACTGCCGTACCGCGGCTGGGTGGTGCCGAAGAAGATGAACCGCATCGGTGCCATCGGGCCCGCCGTCAAGGGGTTCTTCGTCGCGGTCGAGAAGCCGGAGGAGCCGCGCGAGGTCGAGGCCGAGGAGCAGCGCGAGGAGCTCACCTCCGGGCGTCGCTGAGTCCACTCCAACCACGGCCGGGCCATCCCCATCGGGGGTGTCCCGGCCGTCGTCGTGTCCGGCCACCGGCTACCCGTGCGGGGCTCGGCGGGTGGATGGGGGAGGATGTCAGGCATGGGTATCGCGGTGCCGGAGACGCAGCGGTGCAGCTTCTGCGGGACGTTGGACGGGGAGTTCCCGTACACGATTCTGTGTCGGGACGACGAGACGGCGATCATGGTCACCCGGGAGCAGCGTGGGGTCGGGCACCTGCTGGTGATCCCGATCGCGCACCGGGCCACGGTGCTCGACCTGGCGCCGGACGAGGCGGCCGCGGTGATGTCCGGGGTGCAGCGGGCGGCGCGGGCGCTGTCCGCGGCGTACGACCCGGAGGGCATCTGCGTGTGGCAGAACAACGGCGTGCCGGCCCGGCAGATGGTGCCGCACGTGCACTTCCACGTCGCCGGCACGCTGCCCGGCGGCGGTACCGAGTGGGGTGAGGTGCCGCGCCTGTCGGTGCCGGAGACCGACGCGATCGCCGACCAGCTCCGCCCGTACCTCTAGGGTCTTTTCGCAGTCCCGCGTGGCCCCGAAACGGGCCCCAGGCCGGTGTCGCCGACCGCTCAGAGGGTTCGCTCGAAGTCGAGGATGCGGGTGGCCAGCGGGGTCGCCGCCCGGGTCCAGCGGAAGTGGTTCATCGCGGCGCCGGACTCCGCGGCGGTGTAGTGGTGCCGCTCGACGCCGGTCCCGGTGAACTTCGCGACGAAGTGGTCGAGCGTCACCGCCGGGGTGAGCCGGTCGCCCTCGACGCTGGCCGCGTACACCGGGACCTTGACGTCGGCCAGCCGCGCGTCGACGTCCACCCCGCACAGCGGCGGGAAGTCACCGGTGCGCACCACGTACGCCCAGTCGCGCATCACGCCGGTCGCCTGCCGGCCGCCGAACCCGAGCCGGTGCCCCGGCCAGTACCCGAGACCGGCGGACAGCGTGGTGATCACCGGCGTCACCGCGCGCAGCCCCACCCCGTACCGGCCGGGGTAGAACCGGTTCCACGGGGTGCCGGAGGCGATCAGCGCGAGGCCGGCGCCGCTGCCGCCGAGCGCCAGGTGCAGCGCGGCCGCGTGGCCGCCGAGGCTGTGCCCGATCAGCAGCGGTGCCTCGGCCCGCAGGGCGGCCAGCACGGCGGCGACGTCGTCGACCAGCTCGGCGTACCCGTACCGGCTGGTGCGGGTGGGTTGCGGGGTGCTCGCGCCGGTGCCGCGCAGGTCGGCGACCACGACGTCCAGCCCGCCGTCGGTGAGCCGCGCGGCGAACGCGTCGTAGTACGCCGCGGGCACGCCCATCGCCGGCAACAGCAGCGCGGTGCGCCCGCCGCCGGCGGGGTGCACCCGCAGCGCCAGCCGATCGTCACCGCGCGGCAGGTAGCGGGTCTCGACGGGGCTCATGCCGGTTATGTTACCGACGGGTAGCCGTGCTGGCTACGACCAGCGTCACGCCGGGCTGTCGGGGCGAGCGCGGATGGCCGGCGCCCGACGACCGCCGTGCCCGGCCGGCCGGCCGGGGTGAGCGTGACAGCCTGCGGCCCACGACCGCCGTGCGCGAACCACGGCGAGCGTCAGGCCAGCCTGGTGGCGACGAGCGCCACCACACCCGGCCCCGTACCCACCTCGGTGGCCGCGAACCGCTCGTCGGACAGCCAGGCCAGCCGCAGCTCGTCCACCTCGCCGGCGAACCGGGGCGGCCACTCGTCCGACGCGGTGAAGTCGTCCAGCACCACCACGCCGCCCGGCGCGATCAGCTCCGCCACCGCGTCCGGCCCACCCTGCTTGCCGCCGCCGTCGCAGAACAGCAGCCGGTACGGCCCGTGCCCGGACGCCGCCCGCCAGTCGTCGGCGAGCACCGTGACCGCCGCGTCGTCGGCGAACAGCGCCCCGGTCGCCGCCGCGGCGGCCGGGTCCAGGTCCACCGTCACCAGCCGCCCGCCCGGGGCGAGGCCGGCACGCAGCCAGGCGGTACCCACGCCGTACCCGCTGCCCAGCTCGCCGACCGGTCCAGCGCCGGCGGCCGCGGCGAGGGTGGCGAGCAGCCGGCCCACCTCGTCCCGGCAGGAGCGGCCGAACCCGGCCGCCGCGGCACCCTGCTTCGCTCGTACCACCAGCGGTGGCAACGGCCGCGTCGGCGCGGTCACCGCGGCCACCCGGCCACGCGTCCGCGTGACAGCGGAACAGGTCGTCGCCCGGGCACCTCGCCCGGTGCCTCGGTCAATCCGCGTCCTCGAAGCCGATGGCGAAGGTCTCCTCGAGGTCGTGCTGCGAGTACGCCCGGAAGGCGATGTGCGTCTCGGTGTCGACCACGCCGGCGGTCTTGCTGATCCGGTCGGCGATCACGTCGGCGATCTGGTTGAACTCGCGGACCCGGACCACGGCGATCAGGTCGACGTTGCCGGCCGTCGAGTAGACCTCGCTGACCCCGGACAGCGCGGCCAGCGCGCCTGCCACCTCGGGGATCGAGTCGGTCTCGCACTGGATGAGGACGATCGCGGTGATCACCGTCTGCTCCTGCCTGTCGACCTGCGCCGCGGCGTCGACCGGCGCCGCCGGCCCATGCTATCGGCCCGTCGACGGGAGTCCGCCGGCAACCGTCCGGCCACCCGGTTCGGACCGGGCCCGGTCGCGGGGCGCGGAACACCGGTCGAGCGCCGGCTGCCGTGACCGGTTCCGTTGCCTCGCGACAGGTTCAGGCGTGGACGGTGAGTGGTTCGCCGTCCGGCGTGGTGGCGCGGATGGTGTCGGTGAGCGTCTCTTCCGCGGTGACCACGGCACCCGGCCAGACGACGCTGCGCACCAGCCGGCCGGACACCATCGCGCCCGCGCCGACCACGCTGGTACCGCCGCTGGCATGCAGGTTGGCCGCGAGGTAGTCGCGGGGCGTACCGCAGTCGACGAACGCGCCGGAGAAACCGACCAGGTCGAGCTCGCCGGCCGCCTCGGCGCGGCGCCACGGCACCTGCAGCTCGCTGGTACCGATTGGCAGCGCGCACACCTGCGCCCAGCTCATCAGGCTCATCCCGGCGAACCGCTCGGTGCGTACCGGTGCGCCGAAGTCGCCGCGCGCCTCGTCGTGCACGGTGAGCAGCCGGAACCGGCGGCGGTCCCAGCCGGACAGCAGCGACCGGGCGGCCATCTCGCCGTCGGCGAGGTAGCCGTCCGCGTTGCACACCAGCACGTCCCGGCCGTCGATCCAGTCGCGCAGCCGCGCCACCCCGCCGCCGGTGCCCAGCGCCGGCGGTGCCTCGACCGAGACCCGTACCGGCCGGTCGGCGAGGTGTGCGGCGATGTCGCCGGCGCGGTAGCAGGCGTTGACGGCGACCTCGGTGATGCCCACGGCGGAAAGCCGGGCCAGCACCCGGTCCAGCAGGGCGACGTTGTCCACCGGGCACAGCGGTTTCGGCGCCAGGTCGGTCAGCGGACGCAGCCGGGTACCCGCGCCGGCGGCCAGCACGACCGCGCACAGGTCGCGGGGCGGTGCCGCAAAGCCGGTGGGGTCAGCGGTCAAGGCTGAACACCGCGGTGTCCGGGTCGTCGGCGCCGGCGAGCGGCCCGAGCCCGTAGCGGGCGACCAGCCGCGCGGTGGGCAGCGTGAGCCGGGGCAGGTCGGTGACCGGATGCCAGGCCAGCTCGTCCACCTCGATGCCGTCCGCCTCGGCCGGGTGGTCGGCCGGGTCGACGTGCGCGACGAACACCGTGTCCACCCACTGGCCGCGCGGGTGCACCACCGCGTTCGGCACCGCCGGAACGAACGCCTCCAACGGCAGCTCGACCCCGGTCTCCTCGCGCAGCTCCCGCGCGGCGCACTGCAGCGGCGACTCCCCGCGGTCGATCAGGCCGCCGGGCAGGGTCCAGCCGAACCCGGGCGGCTGGCGCAGCAGCAGAATCCGCGCGGTGTCGGGGATCCGCGGCGCCGGCGTGTCGCCGACGCTGTGCACGTCCAGCAGCAGCGTCACGCCGCCCAGCGTGTAGGTCGGAGCGACGGTACGCACGATCCGCCGGCGCACCCTCACCGGCAGCCGGTGGAAGACCCGGAATCCGACGTAGTACGCCTGCTCCCGCAGCCCGCGCTGAGACGTCATGCCCTCAGGCTATCGGCACCGCCGCGTCCGACCGGCGCGCGCCTGCAACCGCACCGTCCGTACCGGCCCGGCCACGCTCGGGACAGCACCCCGATCAGGGCAGTACGGCGAGGTCCAGGCGGGCGAGCCGGTTCGGGTCGGCGATCACCTCGTACTCGGTGATCACGTCGCCGTCGACCCGGAACGCCAGCGCGAACCGCAGCCGCCCGCCCGGCGCGACGACCGCGCCGATCCGGCCGTTCACCAGTACCAGCTCGGCCAGCTGGGACCGGCCGGCCAGCGCCACGGTGCCGCGGGCGACCTGCTGCGCACCCCGGACGACCGCGGCTGCGCCGGGCGGCAGGGCGGCCGGGTCGGAGCGGCGCACCACGTCCGGTGCCAGTACGGCGAGGATGCCGCCGAGGTCGCCGCTGCGCGCCGCGGCGAGGAACGCGGCCACCACCCGGCGCTGCCGGGCCAGCTCGTCCGCCGGTACCGCCGTGGTGCCCCGGACCTTGTGCCGGGCCCGGCTGGCGAGCTTCTTGGTGGCCACCGGGCTGCGCGACACGATCGGCGCGATCTGGTCGAACGGCACCGCGAACATGTCGTGCAGCACGAACGCGACCCGTTCGGCGGGCTCCAGCGTGTCCAGCACGATCAGCAGCGCCCGGCTCACCGAGTCGGCCAGCACCGCGGTCTCGGCCGGCTCGGCGGCCGCGCCGGGCACCTCGTCGAGCTGGCCGGCCTCGG
The DNA here is from genome assembly GCF_018324685.1 of Actinocatenispora sera. NCBI lineage: Bacteria > Bacillati > Actinomycetota > Actinomycetes > Micromonosporales > Micromonosporaceae > Actinocatenispora > Actinocatenispora sera. The sequence goes on from NZ_AP023354.1 coordinate 3,381,447, forward strand.
TCGGGTCCTCCGGGCGGGCCCGGCGGGCGCGCAGCACGTCCAGGCAGATCCGGGTGATCACGGTGCGCAGCCAGCCGCCCAGGTTGTCCACCTCGTCCGCGTCGACCCGGCTCAGCCGCAGCCAGGCCTCCTGCACGGCGTCCTCGGCCGCCGTCGGCTCGCCCAGCATCCGGTACGCCACGGCCCGCAGCCGGCCGCGTTCCGCCTCGAACCGGGCCGTCAGCCCGTCGTCCGCCACCTGCACGGTCACCTCCTCCCGTCGTAGCCCGTCAACCGGAATGACGTACCCGACGCCTCAACGGTGACAGGAGAACCACGATGTCGTTGCTGCACCTCGATTCCAGCGCCAACCGGTCCGGCGAGTCGATCAGCCGGGAGCTGACCGCCCGGTACGCCGACCGCTGGCGCACCGCGCACCCCACGGCGACGTACCGGTACCGGGATCTCGCCGCTGACCCGGTCCCGCCGGTCGGCACCGGCTACTGCACGCTCGGCCGGCGGGTGGAGCGCCGCGGCGGGGTACCGCTGGGTGCGGTCGGCGTGCTCGCCGCCAACGCCGACGAGCGGCGCGAGTGGGCGCTGTCGCGGCCACTGATCGACGAGCTGCGCGGCGCCGACACCGTGCTGATCGGCGCACCGATGTACAACCTGTCGGTACCGGTGGGGCTGAAGGCGTGGATCGACCGGGTCACCTTCCCCGGCGCGTACCTCGATCCGGAGACCGGTGCGCCGCTGCTGCGCGACACCAGGGTGGTGGTGCTCGGCGCCCGCGGCGGTGCGTACGGGCCGGGCACGCCGCAGGAGGGCAACGACTTCCACACCCCGTACCTGCGGGCCTACTTCGTCCGGCAGGGGGTCGCGCCGGCGAACCTGCGGTTCGTCAACGCGGAGCTGGCGCTCGCCGATCTCGCTCCGCAGCTGGCGAGTCTTCGCCCGCAGGCCGCGCGCTCGCTCGCCGCCGCCCGCGCCGCCACCGAGCGGGCCGCCGCCGAGATCGGTACGAGCCTCACCCCGGGGAGCCGGTGACCTCGTCGGCGGCGAACGGGAACACGTCGGCGAGGCCGAGCGGGCGGCCGGGCAGCGGCTCGCCGCCGCCCGTGGCGAGCGCATCCAGGACCAGGCCGAGGCAGCGTTCGGTGAGCAGGTCGCGGTGGGCCTCGTCGAAGCCCGGCAGCGGGCGGATCGTCATGATCGCCATCGCCAGCACGTCTCCGGCGCCGATGTCGCGCCGCAGGCTGCCCTGTCGCTGCGCGGCGACGACGAGCTGGTCCAGCAGGTCGAGGATCTCCCGGCGGGCCGCGCTGGCGGCCGGGTCGCGGTGGAAGCTGTCCGGCGCCTCCTCGGCGGAGACCGACAGCCGTTGCGACAGCCGCAGGTCCAGTGAGAGCCGGACCACCCGGCGCAGCGCCTGCCAGGGGTCGGACTCCTCGGCCACGGCGGCGCGGGCGGCCGCACGGATGCGTTCCAGGTTGTCCAGGCCGACGGCGTGGATCAGCGACGCCCGGTCCGGGAACCGGCGGTACAGGGTGCCGATGCCGCAGCCGGCGCGGCGGGCGATCTCCTCCATCGGCACGTCCGGGCCGACCTCGGCGAACAGGGTGCGGGCGGCGGCGATGATCTGCTCCCTGTTGCGCCGCGCGTCGGCCCGCATCCGGATGCCGTCGGTCATCGTCGTCCTCCCACGGTCCGTGTCGCAGCCGGCGCATGGCTCTCGACGCCGGCCCTCGTCGACACGTGCCCGGATTCTCGCACGGCGGCGCGCCGGAGCGGTGACCTGCCATATTTCGCCCAGTTCATGGCGACTATCTGGACGAACTTCCTCCGGTTGTCTACGGTCAAGTGGAAGAAAACCATCCAGATCGGCAGATGGGAGAGACCGTGGCCACCACACCGGAGACACCCGTTCCTGCTTCGACGTACCCGATCGAGCGAGGCTGCCCGTTCGAACCGTCCGAACAGCTGGCCCGGTTACGCGGCACCGGGCCGGTCTCCGCCCGGCTGCCCAGCGGCCAGTACGCCTGGCTCGTGGCCCGGCACGCCGACGTCCGGGCAGTGCTCGGCGACGGCAACCGGTTCAGCGCCGACCGCGGGCACCCCGCGTTCCCGCGACCGTTCGCCGAGGCGCCGACGCAACCGATCCGGCCGCTGTCGCTGATCAGCATGGACGGCGCCGCGCACACCGCGGCCCGCCGCCTGGTCGTCGGCGAGTTCACGGTGCGGCGGGCCGAGGCGATGCGGCCGCGCATCCAGCAGATCGTGGACGACCGGATCGACGCGATGCTCGCCGCCGACCACCCGGTCGACCTGGTCTCGATGCTGTCGCTGCCGGTGCCCTCGCTGGTGATCTGCGAGCTGCTCGGCGTCCCGTACGCCGACCACCACTTCTTCCAGCAGCGCAGCGGCATGCTGCTGCGCCGCGACATCGGCGGTGCCGAGCGCAGCACCGCGATGGACGAGCTGATGTCCTACCTGGACACCCTGGTCACCGGCAAGGAACGCGATCCCGGCGACGACCTGATCGGCCGCCAGATCGTGCGCCGCCGCGCCACCGGCCGGTACGCGCGGGACGAGCTGGTGTCGCTCGCGGCGCTGCTGCTGATCGCCGGGCACGAGACCACCGCCAACATGATCTCGCTCGGTACGTTGGCGCTGATCGAGCACCCGGCCGAGGCGACCGCGCTGCGCGCCGACCCGGCCCGGATCCCGCTCGCCGTCGAGGAGATGCTGCGGTACTTCACCATCGTCGACTCGGTGACCGCGCGGGTGACGACCGAGGAGGTCGAGATCGGCGGCCAGCGGATCGGCCCGGGGGAGGGGGTCGTCGCCGTCGGTTTGTTGGCCGACCACGACCCGGCCGCGTTCGACCGGCCGGATGAGCTGGACCTCGATCGCGGTGCCCGGCACCACGTCGCGTTCGGGTTCGGCCCGCACCAGTGCCTCGGCCAGAACCTGGCCCGCGCCGAGCTGGCCGCCGTGTTCGACACCGTACTGCGGCGGCTGCCCGGGCTGCGGCTGGCCGGCGCCGTCGACGAACTGCCGTACAAGGACGACGCCAGCATCTACGGCATCTACCAGATGCCGGTCGAGTGGTAGGGGGCGGCATGCGGATCACCGTGGACCGTGACGTCTGCATCGGCGCCGGCCAGTGCGTCCTGACCGAGCCGGCGGTGTTCGACCAGGACGACGACGGCGTCGTCCTGGCGCGCCTCGACCGGCCCACCGGCGAGACCGCCGACCGGGTCCGCGAGGCGGTCGGCCTGTGCCCGTCCGGCGCCCTACGGCTCGACGAGGGCTGAACCCGCGGCCGTCCTCACGGGGTGGTGCTCGGCCGGTCGACCGAGTCGATCAGCTGGTGCACCACCTCGTCGGCGGACAGCTTGCCGGACGAGACGGCGACGAACAGCGCGTCGAGATCCGGATAGCCGAGGTCGTGCGCGGTGGACAGGAGCGGATCCTCCACCGCGAGCGACCGCTGCTGGCGGCGCAGCGCGCGAGCCACCGCCACCCGGCCGGCGTCGATCCGGTCGTTGAGTGTGTCCGCCGTCTGCTCGACATCGCCCCGGTGGAACCACTTGCCGATCGCCAGCCGGGCGTTGGCGCTGCGGGCGAAGCCCAGCCACTCCTTCGACGGGCCCGGATAGTCGTCCGCCCGGGCGGTGATGATCTCCACCGCGTCGCCGTCCTCCAGCACGGTGGACAGCCGGGCCAGCCGCCCGTTCACGTACGCGCCGATGAGCCGGTCGCCGGTCTGCGGATCCATCGAGTACGCGAGGTCGACCGGAGTCGCGCCGGCCGGCAACAGGACCCTGTCGCCGGCCGTGGTGAACACCTGTACCTGATCCTCGGAGAGGTCACAGCGCAGGGCGTCGAGGAACTCGGTGGAGGCGAGCGCATCGCGCTCCCAGCCGAGCAGCGACTGCAGCCAGTCGAGCCGTTCCGGCCCGTCGGTCGGCGCGGTACCGTTGCGCAGCCGCACCACGATGCCGTACTCGGCGGTGTCGTTCATCTGTTCGGTGCGGATCATGATCTCGATCGGCTGCCGCTCCGGCCCCATCACCGTGGTGTGCAGGGACTGGTAGTAGTTGAACTTCGGCGAGGCGATGAAGTCCTTGAACCGGCCCGGCACCGGTCGCCACAACGCGTGCACGGTGCCCAGCGCCGCGTAACAGTCGGTGTCCGGCCCGTCGACGATGATCACGATGCGCGGTGGGTCGTTCGGCTCGCGCAGTGGACCCTGCGTCATCTCGTGGTAGATCGAGGAGTGGTGCCGGGGCCGGCGAATCACCTCGGCGTCGATCCGGTCGGCCCGCAGCGCGCCGGAGACGGTGCGGATCACGTCGACCAGATAGCCGCCGTCGTCGCTGCGCTCGGACAGGTACTTGTCGATCTCCAGGAACATGTCCGGGTCGACGGTGCGCAGCACGATGTCTTCCAGCTCGGCCTTGAGCACGTGGATGCCGAGCCGGTCGGCCATCGGTACCAGCACGTCCTGGGTGGCGTTCGCGATGCGGATCTGCGAGCTGCGCGACTTGTGCTGGATGGTGCGCATGTTGTGCACCCGGTCGGCGAGCTTGATGATCAGCACCCGCACGTCCCGCCCGGCGGTGATCATCATCTTGCGGATCGTCTCCGCCTCGGCGATCTCGCCGAAGAACACCTTGTCCAGCTTGGTCACGCCGTCGACCAGCAGCGTCACCTCGTCACCGAAGTCCGACCGCAGCCGCTCCAGGGTGTAGTCGGTGTCCTCGACGGTGTCGTGCAGCAGCGCCGCCGCGAGCGTCACCGGGTCCATGCCCAGCTCGGCGAGGATCTGGGTGACCGCGAGCGGATGGCTGATGTACGCCTCGCCGCTGCGCCGGACCTGGCCGGCGTGCAGCTTGTCGGCGACCGCGAACGCGCGGGTGACCAGCGGCACGTCCGGGCGCGGATAGGTGCCCCGGTGGGTGCGCACCACCGCCTCGATCGGGGTCTCGGAGCCCTGCGACCCGCCCCATGGCAGCATCGCCCGCAGCCAGCGGTACAGCGGGGCGCTGGCACGGCGTTCCCGGCTGCCGGGCGCGGCGTGATTCGGCGCGAAAGCGGGTAGCTCCGCGCGCGACGGATTGGCTCCCAGACTCAACGGCAACCTCCTGCCCGGCCAGCCGGCCTGACGGGTCCTCTCACCGATCGTAATCGGCGAACCGGGACGACCGATGAGCCAATTAGACCCGATCGATCGGTGGATACCAACGAACGGTCGCATCCCCGATGACGGCATTTCTCACACTGGACCCCAAGTCGCAGGTCAGGCCGTCGCACGGGTTGGTCGATGAATCGTACGCGGTCCTCCGCGGTCGGACAGCGGGTCCGTCGAAGAACGCGCAGCGTCGGCCTTCTGTAACAGAACGTGAAACCGCTCGGCGCCGCTGGCGGGGCAGCACCAGCCCGCCCCGGACGACTCCACCAGCCGGGTCTCCGGTCGGTTGAGGAACGCGAGGATCAGCTCGGTCTCCTCGCCCGTCGCGCACGGCGTCGGGCCGACCCCGCCGCGCACCGTCTCGGCCGTCGCCAGCAGCGCCGCCAGCACCGGCCGCGGCGCCGTCCCCCGCGGGGCCGTCCCGGCCGCGGCGAGCCGGCCGTACCGGACCACCGCGAGCTCCCAGCCGCCGTCGTCCGCCCGGCGCGCCGCGACCAGCTCCGGGATCGAGGTCAGCGACCGCAGCCGCTGCAGCCGCACCGCCGCCCGCAGCAGCGCCACCAGCCGCCCGCGGACCGTGGCGGCCTCCTCGTACCGCTGGTCGGTGGCGAGCTCGCCGATGCGCGCGAGCAGCCGGTCGACCAGCACCGCCGGGTCGCCGTGCACCAGATCGCGGAACGCGTCGGCGTGCCGGGCGTAGTCGGCCGGCGCGATCTGCAGCTCGCACGGCGCCGCGCACCGGCCGATCTCGGCCAGCGCGCACGCCGGGCTCGCGGTCCGCACCGACAGCCGGCGGGTGCACTGCCGCAGCGGCACCGCGTCGTACACCCCCGCGGCGGCGGTCTCGGCGGTCCGCCGGGACGAGAACGGCCCCAGGTAGCAGCCGGCGTCGTCGGCCAGCTTGCGCACGATCGACAGCCGCGGGAACGGCTCGTCGGTCAGCTTCAGCCAGTGCACCCGCTCCGGGAACTTCGACCGCCGGTTGTACGGCGGTTTGTGCGTGGCGATCAGCCGCAGCTCGCGCACCCCCGCCTCCAGCGCGTGCGCACACTCCACCGCCTCCACCCGCTCCGCGGCGGTGAGCATCTCGGTCATCCGGGACCGGGTCTCCGCCGCGGTGAAGTAGCTGCGCACCCGGGTCGCGATGTCGCGCGAGGTGCCCACGTAGAGCGGGCGGCCGGAGCCGTCGCGGAACACGTACACCCCCGGCGCGTGCGGCAGGCCGTCGGCGAGGCCGCGCTTGCGCCGCTGCACCGGGTGCACCGCGCGGCAGAACTCGACCAGCTCGTCCAGGGTGTGCACCTGGTGGCTGCCCACCCGCTCCAGCAGCCGGTGCAGCACGTCGACGGTGGCCCGGGCGTCGTCCAGCGCCCGGTGGCTGGGCTGGGTCGCGGTGTGGAAGTGGGCGGCCAGGGTGGCGAGCTTGCAGTTCGGCACCTCGTCGCGGGTCAGCGCCCGACGGGCCAGGGTGACCGTGTCGACCACCGGGAACCCCGGCCACGGGTAGCCGAACTTCGCGCACGCCGCCTTCAGGAAACCCACGTCGAACGGCGCGTTGTGCGCCACCAGCACCGCACCCCGGGCGAACTCCAGGAAACTCGGTAGCGCCTCGGTCAGCGCCGGCGCCGGCGCCACCATCGCCTCGGTGATGCCGGTCAGCGCGGCCACGAACGGCGGGATCGGCAACCCCGGGTTGACCAGCGTGCCGAACTCGCCCAGCACCTCGCCGCCGCACACCTTCACCGCGCCGATCTCGGTGATGCCCGCGTCGGCCGGCGACCCACCCGTGGTCTCCAGGTCGACCACCACGAACGTGGTGGTGGCCAGCGGCTGGCCGATCTCGTCGATGCTCTGTTGCCGGAAGGCGGGTTCACCGCTGCGACGGACGGGGGGTACGGGCACGTACGGCACGGTAGGCGCCGGGTACGACGAAAGCGACGCCGCACCCGGCACGGCCCGCGGCACGCCCGCGTACCCCCGGTCGCATCGGTACGGGCCGATGTGTCGCCTTTGGTCGGCGGGACGCTCCGCCGGCACGCCCGGCCGGCCGCAGCACGTCCGCGCTGACGTGCCGAGGCGACCCGGCGATGTCAAACTGTCCTTATGAGCACCCCGGCACCCGCGGTCCGACCGTGGCCCTCGACGTACCGGCAGCGGCACGTCGCGGACCGTCGTGCCCGCGACCGGACGCCGGGCGGCGGCACCGCACGAAGCGGACGCCGGTGGGCGGCCCGGGGGTGCCGCCGCGCGGGCGGCCCGAGCAGGGGAGCCCGCCCGTGAGTGCCGAACCGAACCCGATCGACTCGGCCGACGACCCGGCGCTGGTCCCGGTGCTGCCCGAGGCGGTCCGGCAGCGGGTGGTGGTGCTGGCCGCCACGGTGCTGGGCGGGCTGCCGCTCGACCAGGTGCCCGCCTCCCTGCGCCGGGTGGCGCGGTTCACCCCGGCCAAGCGGGCCAAGCTCGGCGGGACCGGCATCGCCGCGGCGCTGGCCGGCGACCCGGCGTTCCGGCAGCGGGTCGCGGACAAGGTCGCCGACGCCGGCGGCGAGCTGACGATCGCGGTCACCGCCGGGACCAGGCCGGCCGCCGCCGACCCGGTCGAGGTCGGCGCGCTGGCCTACCTGCTGCGCCCGGACAACTGGGTCGACCTGGTCGTCGGCGCCGCCGACGAGGTGCGCACCGAGACCGACCGGGTCGCCACCGAGCACCGGATCAAGGAGGCCGAGCAGCGCGCCGACCGGGCCGAGCAGGCCCGCGCGGCGGCGGTCGCCGAGCACGGCCGGCTGCGCGGCGAGGCGGAGCAGGCCCGGGCCGAGCTGGCCGAGCTGCGCGCCGAGCTGCGCGCGGTGCAGAAGGAGCTGCGCGAGAGCCAGCACCGGGAGCGCCGGGCCAGCGAACAGGCCGCCACCGAGAAGGGGCGGTTGGCCCGCGCCGAGCGCGACCACCAGGCGGAGCTGCGCCGGCTCAACGCCCGGCTGGCCGATGCCGAGGCGGCCGCCGCCGCGACGCGCGCGGCCGGGGCGCAGGAACACGCCTTCGACGACTCCCGGGTCTGGCTGCTGCTGGAGACGGTCCGCAACGCCGCCCGCGGCCTGGTCCGGGAGCTCGCGCTGGACCCGGTCGAGGTGGTGCCGGCCGACTTCGTCGCCGAGACCGCGGACACGCCCGACCGGCCGCGCGCCGGCGCCCGCGCGCTCGCCGCCGACGACCCGGCCCGGCTCGACCAGCTGCTCGCGATGCCGCGGGCGCACCTGGTGGTGGACGGCTACAACGTCACCAAGACCGGCTACGGTGAGTTGTCGCTGGAACAGCAGCGCAACCGGCTGGCGGCCAGCCTCGGCGTGCTCGCCGCGCAGACCGGCGCCGAGGTGACCTGCGTCTGGGACGGCGCCGACCCGGTACACGGCATCGCGCCGCCCCCTCGCGGCGTGCGGGTGCTGTTCAGCCGCAAGGGCGAGATCGCCGACGAGCTGATCCGCCGGCTGGTCCGGGCCGAGCCGGACGGCCGGGTGGTGGTCGTGGTGTCCTCCGACAAGGAGGTCGCCGACGGTGTCCGCCGGCACGGGGCGTACCCGCTGTCCGCGCACACCCTGCTGCGCCGCCTCGCCCGCGGCTGACCGCGCTGGCGCGGCGTTCGCCGTGGTACGCGGCGCGCTGCCCGCGGGCCGCCAGCACACGCCCGCGGGCCGCCAGCACACGCGCCGGCTGCGGGCCGCCAGCACAGACGTCCGCGGATCGCCGCCGCGCTCGCCCGCGGGCCGTCAGCCCAGATGGCGTCGGTTCGCCCGGACGGAAACGTCGTACCCCCTGCGTAGCGTGCGAATCGTGGTGGGGGAGAGCCCGCCACGCAGGTTGGGAGGTTCGATGATCATCGACTGCGATCAGTGCACGGTGCGGGGGCGCGCGTGTGCGGACTGCGTGGTGAGCGTCCTGCTGGGACCGCCGCCCGAGCTGGAGCTCGACGCCGAGGAGCAGCACGCGCTGGACGTGTTCGCCGATGCGGGCATGCTGCCGCGGCTGCGCCTGGTGCCCGCCGAGCCGGCCCCCGAGGCCGGCTCCCGGCGCACCGCCTGACCAGGGTCTCGGTCCGGGCGCGCCGCCTGACCAGCTGTCCGGCGCCAGGGTCGCGACTCCGCCGCCGGCACGGGACTCCGACCCCGCCACCCGGGCGGCCTGGCCGGCCCCGGCGTTGGACGGTCCGGCCGAACCCTAGATGGTCGGCGGGCCCTGTTCGATGCGGCGCAGCACCGGGGCGAGCCGGTCGAAGCCGACCAGCGTCTGCACCTGACGTTCGTCCCACCAGGTCGCGCCGGCGTCGGCCAGCGGTGAGATCAGGTCCCGGGCCGCCGCCGGGTCGCCCGGGCTGGCACCACCCAGCACGATCTCGAACGGGCCGTCCCGGTCCGCGCGCTGGGCCCGGACGTAGTCGACCAGCTCGCGCACCGCGCCGATGGACGGCACCTCGCCGTGCCGGGCGTCGGTGAACAGCGGGACGACGCCGTCCCAGCGGGCGGCGCGGCGGATCGGCCGGCGGCGCGGCCAGTAGCCACCGACCCAGACCGGCGTTCGGGGCCGCTGCACGGTCGCCGGCAGCAGCTGCACGTCGCGCACCTGGTAGTGCTTCCCGTCATGGTTCACCGGCTCGCCGGACCAGTAGCGGTTCAGCAGGTCGAGACCCTCGTCGAGCCGTTCGGCGAGGAGCACCGGATCGGTCGGCTCGCCGAAGCTGCCGAACTCGTCCTCGATCGGGCCGCCGAGCCCGGCACCGAACACGACCCGCCCGCCGCTGAGCGCATCGAGCGTGGCGACCTGCCGGGCGAGCTGCTCCGGCCGGCGCCGGGCCACCGGGGTGACGAGCGTGCCGAGCCGGATCCGGGAGGTGGCCAGGGCCGCGGCGGTCAGCAGCAGCCACGGGTCGCCGAACGGCTGCCCGCGGCGCCGCGTCTTGTCGTGCACCACGTGGTCCCACACGAACAGGCCGTCCCAGCCGGCCTGCTCGGCCGCGGTCGCGACCAGCGCGACGGTACGGGGGTCGGCGAAGTCCCCGAAGTTCGGGACGTTGATCGAGAAGCGCATCCCCGCAGCCTGCGGTACGCATCGCCGGCGGGCAAGCACATTGCGCCGGCGCATACCGCACGAGTGGCCGGGGCACCGGCGAACGGCCGGGTCTGGAAGGCTGCGGGTATGGCGAGTCTGGTCGGTGCCGCGGTCGTCGCGGCGGTACTGCTGGTCGCGGCCGGCGTCGTCGTCGGGGTGGCGGTGCCGTGGCGCATCCCGGTACCGCCGCGGACCGCGCAGCTCGCCGCGCTGGCTCGACTGCCCGCCGAGCAGGTGGCACGCGGCCGGGCGCTGGCCGCCGAGCTGCTCCCGCTGCGGTACGCGGGCCTGCTGGTGGAGCTGGTCGCGGTGCTGGTGCTGGGGCTGACCCCGTTGGCCGCGAGGCTGGTGACCGCGATCGGCGATGCGGTGGGTGCCGGCCGGCTGGTGACCGCGGTCCTGGGTGGGCTCGCGGTGGTGGCGATCGTCGAGCTGGTCGGGCTGCCGTTCGCGGCCCGGCGTCGGGCGGTGCTTCGCCGGTACGGGCTGATCACGCAGGGCTGGGCCGGCTGGGCGGTGGATCTCGGCCGCGGTGCGGTGCTCGGGATCGTGTTCGTCGGTGCCGCGCTGGCCGGGTTCTTCGCCGCGACCGGCGCCTGGCCGCACGCCTGGTGGGCGCCGGTCGCCGGCGCCGCCGCGATACTCACGCTGCTGCTGTCGATGGTGTTCCCGGTGCTGGTGGAGCCGCTGTTCAACCGGTTCACCCCGATGCCCGACTCCCCGCTGCGCGACGACCTGCTGGCGCTGGCCGCCGCCGACCGGGTACGCGTCCGGGCGGTGCTGGTGGCCGACGCGTCGCGGCGCGGCAGCGCGGTCAACGCGTACGTGTCGGGGCTGGGGCCGACCCGCCGCATCGTCGTGTTCGACACGCTGCTGTCCGCGGCGCCGGACGCGGAGACCCGGCTGGTGGTGGCGCACGAGCTGGGCCACGCCCGCCACCACGACGTACCGCTCGCGGCCGGGCTCGGCGCGCTCGGCGCCGCGTGCGGCTGCTGCCTGCTGTACCTGTTCGGTGCCTGGCACGCGCCGTTCGCCCTGGCGGGTGCCACCGGCCTGGCCGATCCGAGGGCGGTGGGGCTGCTGGTCGCGCTGCTCACGGTCGCGCAGCTGGTGCTCGGACCGGTCGGCAACCTGGTGTCGCGCCGGGTGGAGGCGCGCGCCGACCGGCACGCGCTGCGTACGACCGGCGATCCGGCGACGTTCGCGGCGATGCAGGGGCGGCTGGCGCTGCGCAACCTGGCCGACGTGGATCCGGGCCGCGTCTCGCAGACCCTGTTCGGTAGCCATCCGAGCACGGTGCAGCGGCTCGCCGCCGCGGACGAGTTCACCGCGGACCGGTAACGTTCCGGTCATTTCCGGCGAACTACAAAGACCACCGCTCGACCGTCGAGACGCAGCCAGGAGTGACCGACCGGATGGCCCACCCGCTCGCACGGGTACCGGCGCCGCGGGCGTCGCTGGGCTACCGGCCGGCGCTGGACGGGATCCGGGCGGTGTCGATCATCGCGGTCATCGTGTTCCACACGCCCGGCTGGGGTTCGCTGCCCGCGGTGCTGCCCGGCGGCCACATGGGCGTCACGGTCTTCTTCGTGCTCTCCGGGTACCTGATCACCACGCTGTTGCTGGGCGAGCTGCACCGCACCGGCGACCTCGACCTGCGGGCGTTCTACCTGCGCCGGGCGGCTCGGCTGCTGCCCGGCCTGCTGCTCGTCGCGGTGGTGCACTCGCTGTTCTGGAGCAGCCAGGACGGCGTGCTCTCCACGGTGGTGCCGGTCATCGCGGCACTGCTGTACCTCAGCAGCGTGTTCGCCGGGTTCTGGCGGCTGATGGGGAAGATCACCTGGAGCTGGTCGCTGTCGGTCGAGGAGCACTTCTACTTCGGCTGGCCGCCGCTGCTGCGCTGGCTGTTTCGTACCGAGGCGCGGCACGCCGACCGGTCGTTGCCGCGCCGGCATCCGATGCTCGCGGCGACCGCCGCGGCGCTGGTGATCGTGGCGATCGCGGTCGGGCTGCGGGTCACGTTCGTGCACTCGGTGCGCTGGCACGACATGCTCTACTACTCGACGTTCACCCGGATGGACGCGCTCGCGGTGGGCTGTCTCGCCGCGCTCGCCGCGTGGCGGTACCGGCTGCCGTGGGCGCGCTGCGCCGGTTGGCTCGGCGCGGCGGTCCTGGCGGTGAGCTGCCTGAGCCCGCTGTGGTCGATCGGGCGCTCCTCGCTCAACCTGTGGGGCCTGCCGCTGGGTACCGTCGCGGCCGCCGTCCTGGTGGTCAGCGTCGTCCAGCGGCCGGAGGCGCTGCTCGCCCGGCTGCTCGCGACCCGCCCGCTGGTGCACATCGGCACCATCTCGTACGGGCTGTACCTGTGGAACCTGTTGCCCGGCCGGGCGCTGATGGAGCTGCGCGGTCACCATCCGGGCCACCTCGCCACCGTGGCGTCCTGGCTGGTCATGCTCGTTGCGGTGGAGCTGTCGTACCACCTGGTCGAGCGGCCGGTACAGGCGTGGGCGCGGGCGCGGCTGACCGGTGCGGCGCGGCCGCGCCCGGCGGTGGTCCGCGGCGTGCCGGCCAGCGAGTGCACCCGCCAGGTCCTCGCCCGGGCCGCCTCCTGGCGCGTCCCCACCGTCGTCCGCTAGCGGCAGGGGCCGCGTCGGTCGAGCCGATCGCGAGGTTCCGCGCAGCGGCCTGGTCGCCCGGCACCCGGGTTCGTCAGGTCCGCGACGGGGGGCGCCGGCCGGCGCCTACCATCGCCGGATGGGCCGCACCCTGCTGATCACCAACGACTTCCCGCCGCGTACCGGGGGGATCCAGAACTTCGTGCACGCGCTCGCGGTGCGGCAGCCGGCCGACTCGCTGGTGGTGTACGCGTCGTCCTGGCGCGGCGCCGCGCAGTTCGACGCCGAGCAGCCCTTCCCGGTGGTACGGGCGGACACCACGGTGCTGTTGCCCACCCCGCGGGCCCGGCGGGCGGCGGTGGCGCTGGCCCGCGAGTACGACTGCGACACCGCCTGGTACGGGGCGATGGCGCCGCTGGGGCTGCTCGCGCCGGCGCTGCGGGCGGCCGGGGTGCGTCACCAGGTGGCGCAGACGCACGGGCACGAGGCCGGCTGGGCTGCGCTGCCCGGACCGCGCGGGCTGTTGCGCCGGATCGGGCACCACGTCGACGTGGTCACCTACCTTGCCGAGTACTTCCGGGTCCGGCTGGACCGGGCGATCAACGCGCGGCGGCGGGGTGCCCGGCTGGAGCATCTCGCGCCGGGCGTGGACACCGAGAAGTTCCGGCCCGACCTGGTGCACACCGAGGGGGCGGCGATCCGGCGCGAGCTGGGCCTCGCCGACCGGCCGGTGATCGTCTGCGTGTCCCGGCTGGTACCGCGCAAGGGGCAGGACACGCTGATCCGGGCGCTGCCGGCGGTGCGCCGGCGGGTACCGGACGCGGCGCTGCTGATCGTCTCCGGCGGCCCGGACCGGCAGCGGCTGCAGCGGCTGGCGAGCGACACCGGCGTGGCCGACGACGTGGTGTTCACCGGGTCGGTGCCGTGGGCGGCGCTGCCGCACTACTACGCGGCCGGTGACGTGTTCGCGATGCCGTGCCGGACCCGTCGCGGCGGGCTGGAGGCCGAGGGGCTGGGCATCGTGTACCTGGAGGCGTCGGCGACCGGCCTGCCGGTGGTGGCGGGCGACTCCGGCGGCGCGCCGGACGCGGTGCGCGACGGCGAGACCGGCTTCGTGGTCTCCGGTACCGACGTGCCGGCGCTCGCCGACCGGTTGGTCACGTTGCTGGCCGACCGGTCGCTCGCGGCCCGGATGGGCAAGGCCGGCCGCGCCTGGGTCGAGTCGGACTGGCAGTGGGACACCATCGCCGCCCGGATGACCGCCCTGCTGCACCCGGACAGTCCGCAGTAGACGGGCGCGGCCGGGACCGGTTGCCGGTCCGGGGGAACGCGCCGGCACGAGGAGGCGTTCGCCCGGTACGAGAAGCGGATGCGCGACTACGTCGAGCGCAACCAGGCGCTGGGGTGGGCCGCGGCCCGGTGGTTCTTCACGAGCCAGCCGACGAGGCGCTCACCGGGCTCGCCGTCGAACCGGACGGCGAGGCGCTCACCGGGCTCGCCGTCGAACCGGACGACGAGGCGCTCACCGGGCTCGCCGTCGAACCGGACGACGAGGCGCTCACCGGGCTCGCCGTCGAACCGGACGACACGGTCGAGCTGCCCGACCACCCGCTGCCGGCCCGAGCCGCCCGACCCGGCCGGAGTTCCGTGGGTCCACTGTGGACCGTTCGGGTCCCCGGACCGGGGCCGGCGCTGTGGACCGTGGACACCGATCCGCGGCGTCCGGCGACCCCGGCCGTCCACGATGGACGTTCTGGACGGCCGGACCCGCGGTCACGGGCGCGCGCAGTCGACGCCGCCGCCGGCGTGGTACATCATGTCCTGGAAGTCGACGCTGGCCCGGATCGGCGTCGTACTGGTCACCGACCGCACCGTGGCGCCGCCGCGGGTCAGGGTGAACACCGGCGTGTTGCCGGCCACCAGCGGCACCGAGTACGACGTCAACCCGGCGCCGGCCGTCTCGCTGTGCGAGTCGCTGCCCTGGGTGATCGTCAACGTGCCGGGTGTGGTCAGGAACGCGACGAGTTCGACCTTGTCGCTGGCCGGATCGCCGTTCGGGACGTGCATCGTCACCGGTGAGCCGTCCCGGCCGACCGGCTGCCGCGCGAACGGGGCGTCCGTCGGCTGGGACCGGTGGAAGTAGTAGAGCGCGTCCTGGGTGACGGCCGGAGTGGCGCCGGTCTTGAACGCGTCGACGTAGTACGACGCCACGTCGGTCACCGCGTACCCGCGCTCCGCCGACGGCGAGACCCACGACTCGGTGTAGTCGTTCCAGGTGATCAGCGAGACCCAGTCGGCGTCCGAGTCGATCGCGGTCTGCAGCGAGGACCGCAGCAGGCCGCTGTTGGACGACTCCCAGTACCGGCCGTCGTAGCTGCGGGTGTCCTCGAACGCCGCCGGCTGCATCCAGATCCGGCCGCGCGCGTGCGCCGTCGCGCTGTCCTTCGCGTACGTGCCGGTGCCGCCGACGAACCTGGTGCCCCACTGGGAGTACCCGTACACGATGTCGTTCCAGTCCGACCGTTCGGTGGTGCCACCGCCCCAGGACAGGAAGATCGGCACCAGCGCGGTGGGCACGCCCTCGGCCGCGAGCTTGTCCTCGACCGACTTCCACCACGCGACGCTCTGCCGCTCCGGGTAGAACGGCGCGAGCACCACCCGGCCGTCGTCGAGCTTGTACACGCTCGGGTCGTCGGCGTAGCGCGCCACGATGTCGACGACCGGATCGTTCGCGGCGCCGGCCGCGGTCGGGAAGTCCGGCCCGAGCATGATCCGGAAGCCGGGATCGACCGCCTTCGCCGCCGCGAGCATCGCCGGCAGCTGGTTCCACCGCGCGTCGCCGGAGTCGTGGTACTCGAAGATGAAGCCGTCGATGCCGACCTGGATGGCGCGCCGGATCTCGGTCTCGAAGTCGGCCTGCTTCCAGTCGCCGCTGCGCGGATCCCGGCCGATCGGCCGGTCCCGCAGGTCGTACGCGCCGCCCTCGGAGTCCAGCGAGTACTGCCAGCGCGAGTAGCTGTCGGACTCCGGCGCCTTGTTGTCGATCGACACCGGGAACGGCGGGAAGTAGTACGCGAAGACCTTCTTCGGGCTCGCCCGCAGCTGCGCCGGTGCCGGCAGCGTGACCGGGAGCGGGTTGCACTCGGAGGTCGCCGCGCTCGCGCGCGCCTGGTGCCGGTCCGGCGCGGCCGTCGCCGCGGTGGCCGACGCGCCGGCCACCAACACGGCGGCCAGCGCGGCGACGAGTCTGGTACGGGTACGCAAGGTGGGCCCCTTCGGGTGAACGGTCCGAACGAGCCTCAAAGATATCGATAATTCTCGATGGGCGCGAAACCTCGGCGCCGGGACGACCGCCGCGCCGTACCGACCGCTCGGCGCCGCGCGAGCGGTGACGTCACGCGGCGCGCAGCTCGTCCTCGTGGCCGTGTGCCCGGATCAGGGCGGCGGCCAGCCGGGGCAGCTCGCCGGCCGGTACCAGCGTCGCCAGCCCCGCGGCGCTGTGCGGCAGCCGCAGGGTGCGTGCGGTCGAGCGGACCCGCTCGTCCGCGTACGGCGCAACCGACGGCCAGGTCGCCTGCACCTCGCGCAGGAAGATGTCCGCGCCGGTCGGGCCGATCCCGGGGAACTCGGTGAGCAGCCGGGAGATGCCCGCCGCGGCACCGTCCGCCTCGTCCCGCAGCCGGCGCAGGTCACCGTGCCAGCGCTCCAGCAGCAGCCGCGCGCCATCGCCCAGCTGGGTGGCGGTGCGCTCGTCGTACCGGCGGTAGTGGCCACGGCCGAGCGCGTCCACCCGTTGCTGCCAGGTCGCGTCGAGCATCCGGCGCGGCGTCCGGTACCCGGCGGACAGCTCCCGGGCGGCCGCCACCGCGACGTCGGCGGAGATCCGCGCGGACAGCAGGTGCGCGAGCACCAGCAGCCGGTACAGCGGGGATGGTGTGTCGGCCAGCCGGATCCCGGCCTGGTCGGCGAAGCTGCGCCCGTACCGGTCGAGCAGGGTCCGCACGGTGCGCTCGCGGGTCATGACGACCACCTCCGCCGTGCCGGCTACCCGCCCCGGCGCCGCGCACACGTGGCCGCGGTTCCCGGCGCCACGGGCAGCACCGAGCGGGTCAGAAGCGGGGGGTGTCCGGCGCTTCGAGCAGGCCGAGGCGCAGTGCGGTCATCAGCGCCTGGGCGCGGTTGCCGGCGCCGAGCTTCTCGTACAGCTTGGAGATGTGCGTCTTCGCGGTCGACTCGGAGACGTACAGCTGCTTGGCGATGCCGGCCACCGACATCCCGTCGGCGAGCAGCTTGAGCACCTGGCCCTCGCGCGGCGACAGCTGCGGGCCGGACGGCTCCAGCCGGCGCTTCATCGCCTCGGCCAGGTCGGCCGCGGTGAACGCGTTCGGCGTGGCCGCGGCGTGCCGGGCGGCGGCGACCACGTCGTCGGCGGGCGCGCTCTTCGGCACGAACGCGCTCGCGCCGGCCTCCAGCGCGCCGAACAGCTGGTCGTCCCCGGCGTACATGGTCAGCACCACGATGCCCATCGTCGGGTGCGCCTTGCGCAGCTCGCGGGTGGCGGTCAGGCCGCTGCCGTCGGGCAGCCGCAGGTCCATGATCACCACGTCCGGGCGCAGCGCGGCGGCCTGCCGGACCCCGTCGCCGGCGGCGCCGGCCTCGCCGACCACCTCGAAGTTCGGATCGCGTTCGAACGCGTGCCGCAGACCCTTGCGAATCAGGTCGTGGTCGTCGACGAGCAGGATCCTGGTTCGGCCGATCGGCTCATCGGGCATGGCGCTCACTCCGCGGTCCGGGGATCATTCGGCAACCGGAGGGGCCAGCGTCGCCGGGTCAGGCACTGTCCGTGGCGGTGCTGTCATCGGCACCCTCCGCTGCCGACACGCTACCGCGCCGGGGCCGCGCCGCGAGTACCGCAGTGATCATCGTGCCCGACGGCTTGCGGGGGTTTATCCCCAATTGGGCACGTATGCGGCGGGCTCGTTCGGCCATGATGGTCAGTCCGTAACTGCCCTCGTTCGGCCCTTCCGGCATGCCCTGACCGTCGTCGGCCACCTCGATCCGCGCGTACGGCGGGTCGATCTCGCAGGTCACCCACAGATTCTCGGCACGCGCGTGCTTGCGGGCGTTGGTGATGGCCTCCTGGCCGATCCGCAACAGCTCGGTCTCCACCGTCGCCGGCAGCCGGGCGGTCGAGGTGTCCAGCGACAGGTGCACCCGCATCCCGCTGGACGCCGCCACGGTACGGGCGTAGTCGGCCAGCGCGGTGGCCAGCCCGCCGGACGGGTCCACGTCGGTCCGCAGCTCGAACAGCGACAGCCGCAGCTCGGTGATCACCCGGGTCACCTCGGCGCGCAGCGTGTTCAGCTCGCCGACCGCCTGCTCGGCGCCGGCCACACCGGTCAGCCCGGCCACCGCGTTGTCGATCCCGTACCCGACCATGACGAGTTCCTGCGCGACCCCGTCGTGGATCTCGCGGGCCAGCCGCTGCCGCTCCTCGGTGGTGGCGAGCGCGCGGACCTCGTCGAACAGCAGCGCCGCCTCCAGCCGCAACGCCGCGGTCGACACCAGCCCGCGGACCCGGGCGACGGTCTCCGGCGGGTACGCCCCGGTGCGGTCCGCCTCGACCACCAGCAGGCCGATGCTGCGCACCCCGGCGACCAGCGGTACCACCAGCGCGGAGACCGGGTGGCCGGTGATCGACCGGGCCAGCGAGGTCGAGGTCAGGTGCGGCTGCTGGCTCAGCCACGCCTCCGCGATCGGGGTGTCCGCCGACAGCGACGTCTCCCAGTCGGTACGGTCCGGTCCGCGCTGGGTGAGCACCACCAACCGGCCGCCGCCGGAGCGGCCCAGCACCGCCGCCCGGTCGCTCGGCGCCGCCGCGATCACCTCGTCGAGCAGGCCGGCGGCGATGCCGCCGAGGTCGAGGGTGCCGCCGGGCAGCTGCCGGGCCACCGTCCGCAGCTGGGTCAGCAGCCGGGTGGCCGCCGCGTACGGCTGCGGCTCGGTGCGGCCGACGTCGGCGTACATCCGCCGGCCGGCGACCGCCGCGGCCGCGGCCACCAGCAGCCACAGCACCGTCGCCAGGACGAAGTCGCGGCTGGTCAGCCGGCCGGTCGCCGCACTCGCGCCGAACGTGGTCAGCGCGCCGAGCCCGACCAGCGCCAGCGCCTCGCCGATCCCGGCGAACGAGGCGGAGCGCACCGGCAACAGCAGGTACGGCAGGGTGCCACCGTAGCCGGCGTGCAAGGCGGCGGTGGACAGCCCGACGACGACCACCTCGGCGATCCGGCCGAGCCGGCCCAGCAGCGCGAGCCGGCCGCCGGCCGCCGCTGGCAGCACCAGGCCAGGCAGCGCAGCGACCGCGAGCAGCGCGCACCAGCCGAGAGTGCTCCACCGTGGTGTCGACAGAAGGGCCAACATCGTCACCAGAACCAGCAGGACAACCCGCAACGGGCGCAGCAGCCGAAGGCCGGCCTGGCTCGGCCGGTCCGGCGAGTGCGATGCGCTGGTCATCGGCCCACCTTGCCACGCCGGCCCCGCCCCACCCCACCGATCCTCACCCGGTACGGGTCGATCACGGTGCGGTACGAGCGGTGAGCGGCTGCGCGGTGTGACGGCACCATGATCAACGAGGGGGATCGGTCAGCGGGTGTAGATCGCGTCGATCTCCGCGGCGTACTGCTTGAGCACGACGCCGCGCTTGACCTTCAGCGACGGGGTCATCTCGCCGGTCTCCTCGCTGAAGTCGCGGGGCAGGACGCGGAACACCTTGATCGACTCGGCGCGGGAGACCGCCTTGTTCGCCTCGTCCACCGCCGACTGGATCTCGGCCCGGATCTCCTCGTCGTCGATCAACGCGGCCGCGTCCGTGTTCGGCTTGCGGCCGTGGTTGCGCAGCCAGTCCGGCAGCGCCTCCGGATCCAGCGTCACCAGCGCGGCGATGAACGGCTGCCGGTCGCCGACCACCATGCACTGGCTGACCAGCGGGTGCGACCGGACCCGGTCCTCCAGGGTGGCCGGCGCGACGTTCTTGCCGCCGGCGGTCACGATGATCTCCTTCTTGCGGCCGGTGATGGTGAGGAAGCCGTCGTCGTCCAGCTCGGCCAGGTCACCGGTGTGGAAGTAGCCCTCGTCGTCGAACGCCTCGGCGGTCGCCTTCTCGTTGTTCCAGTAGCCGGTGAACACGTAGTCGGCCTTGACGCACAGCTCGCCGTCGTCGGCGATGCGCACCGACGAGCCGGGGATCGGCCGGCCGACCGTACCGATCTTGCCGTGGTCCTGGTCGTTGACCGAGATGACCGGCGAGGTCTCGGTCAGCCCGTACCCCTCGAAGACGGTGATGCCCACGCCGCGGAAGAAGTGCGCCAGCCGCTCGCCGAGCGGCGCCCCGCCGGAGATCGCGTACCGGCACTGGCCGCCCATCGCCGCCCGCAACTTCGCGTAGACCAGCTTGTCGAAGATCGCGTGCTGCAGCCGCACCCCGGCGCCGATCCTGCCGGCGTCCAACCCCTTGCTGTACGCGATGGCGACCCGCTCGGCGCGCTCGAAGATCCGGCCCTTCGCGTCGCCCTCGGCGTACGCCTTCTGCTTGGCCCCGTTGTAGACCTTCTCGAACACCCGCGGCACCGACAGCAGGAACGTCGGGCGGAACGAGGCGAGGTCGGGCAGCAGGTTCTTCACGTCGCCGGTGTGGCCCATCCGGGCCCGCGCCTGCACGGCACCGAGCTGCACGATCCGGGCGAACGCGTGCGCCAGCGGCAGGAACAGCAGCGTGCTCGACCGCTCGTTGAACAGCGGCAGCAGGCCGGGCACCGCGTTCGCGATGTCCGAGTAGAGGTTGCGGTGGGTCAGCTGGCAACCCTTCGGCCGCCCGGTGGTACCGGAGGTGTAGATCAGCGTGGCCATGTCGTCGGCGCCGCGGGAGCTGCGGCGCTCCTCGACGGTCTCCGGCGACACCGAACCGCCGCCGGCGACCAGGGTGCCGACCGCGTCCTCGTCGATCGTCCAGACGTGCTTGAGCGCGGGCGACTCGTCTCGC
The DNA here is from genome assembly GCF_018324685.1 of Actinocatenispora sera. NCBI lineage: Bacteria > Bacillati > Actinomycetota > Actinomycetes > Micromonosporales > Micromonosporaceae > Actinocatenispora > Actinocatenispora sera. The sequence goes on from NZ_AP023354.1 coordinate 3,402,373, forward strand.
GCGGTGGACACCAGCGCGGCGTGCTCGGCGGTCTCCACCACCACGCCGACGGCGCCGGAGTCGGCCAGGATCCAGGCCACCTGATCGGCCGAGGACGTCTCGTAGATCGGCACGGTGATCGCGCCGGCCGCCCAGATCGCGTAGTCGAACAGGGTCCACTCGTACCGGGTCTTCGACATCAGGCCGACCCGGTCTCCGGCGCCGACACCGGCCGCGACCAGACCGCGCGCCACCGCGACCACCTCGTCCCGGAACTGCCGGATCGTCACCGACTCCCACTCGGTGTCTCGCCGACGGGAGAACTGCACGGTGTCCGGGTACTCCTCGGCGTGCCGCCACACCACGTCGGTGAGGTTCTCCTCGTCCGCGACGGTGACGAGGGGGGGAACGGTCAACTCGCGCACGCTCTACTCCTTGCGCCCGGCCGGCGGCGGGCCGGATGCTCTCGCCGTCGGTGATCTCTCTGCTGCGAAACCTACCGCCCAGTACCCCGTTTCCGGGACCCCGGTCGCCCCATGGCCGGCCGGGTCCGGTGCACGGCGTACCGCGTCGCCGGTGGCCGCACCGCGGAATCCACGCAGCACGGCCCGGCCGGCGCCTGTCCGTGCGGACCTCCCAGTGTGGCAGGCTGGCCGGCATGCCGCTGGTCGACGTGCTGCAGGAGACGTTCGTGGCCGCCGCGCCCGGACTGGTCGCCGACGCGCTGGCCGAGCCGGCGGTCGCCGCGGACCTGTGGCCCGAGCTGGCCGTCACGGTCACCCAGCGGCGCGGCCTGGAAGGTCAACGGTACGTGGTGCGCGGCGCGTGGATCGGCACCGCCGAGCTGTGGCTGGAGCCCTGCGCCGACGGCGTGCTGGTCCACTCGTACCTGCGGCTCGACCCCGCTGCCGGCCCGGTGTCGGCGCGGGCGGCGCGGCGCGAGGCGGCCCGCCGGCGACGGACCATGCGGTGGGGCCTGTGGCGGCACAAGGACCGGATCGAGGCTGGCCGGGCGCCGGGTACCGCGGCGGTGGGGACGATGGTCGACCGGACGGCACGGTAGCCTCACGATCCATGACGGACTCCTCGACGCAGTCGATCGTCGTGCGCGCCACCCCGCAGCGGGTCGTGGAGATCATCAGCGACTTCCCCGCCTACCCGGGCTGGGCCAGCGCGGTGCAGACCGTCGAGGTGCTGGAGGAGTACGAGGACGGGTACGCCAGCCGGGTCCGGTTCGTCCTGGACGCCGGCGTTCTCAAGGACACCTACACGCTGGAATACGAGTACGCCGAGGACCTGAGCCGGATCCAGTGGCGGCTGGTCGAGCCCACCCGGGTACAGAAGAACCAGGACGGCTCGTACGACATCGACGACAACGGTGACGGCACCGCCACGGTGACCTACTCGCTGTCGGTACAGCTGGCGGCGCCGATGCTCGGCATGCTCCGCCGGCGCGCCGAGAAGATGATCATGGACGTGGCGCTGCGCGAGCTGAAGAAGCGCGCCGAGACCACCGACTGACAGCGGTCGACCGGGCCGTCGCGGACGGCCCCGAGTCCGGCGGCCGACCGCCACGACGGTGAGCCTGCCGCGGCTGCACGCTGCGCCCGCCAAGTAGAGTTCGTGCCGGTCGAGGTGGCTGGACGGTCGGCGCGTGGCGCGGCCGGGACGGGAGTGCACCGGTGGCACACGCTGCGGTACGCGACGAGGCGCGGTTGCTCGTGACCGGGGTCCTCGCCGCGGCGTCCCGGGCGGCGAGCGGCTGGCCCGGCCAGTCCGGCTGCCGGTGCCCGCTGTGCCGGGCCGCCGCGGCGGTGCGCGAGCCGGATCCGCAGCTGTCGGAGCGGCTGGCCGACGCGGTCGGCACCGTCGCCGACGGCGTCGCCGGGTTGCTGCGCGCCTGGTCCGACGGTGCCACCGGCCCGGACGGGACCGCGCCCGCGGGCGGCTCATCCGAGGACGAGTCGTCCCGCGGCGGGTCGTCCGGTGGTGCGGCGTCCGGCGGTGCGGCGGCGGCCGGGCCGACCGGTGGTGCGGCGGCCGCGGCCGGTGAGCCCGCCGACGGCGGGATGCAGACGAAGGGAGACGTCGGGTGTCAGTGACGATCGGGGTCGATGTCGGCGGGACGAAGGTGGCCGCCGCGGTCGTCGCCGAGGACGGCACGGTCGTCTCGGAGACCCGCCGCGACACGCCGGCCGACGACGTCTCCCGCACCCTGCAGATGATCATGGACGCGGTGGAGGAGCTGGCCGGCGCGCACCAGGTCGAGGCGATCGGGGTCGGCGCCGCCGGCTGGATCGACGCGGCCCGCTCGACCGTGCTGTTCGCACCCAACATCGCCTGGCGCAACGAGCCGCTGCGGGCCGAGCTGGCGGACAAGTTCGGGCTGCCGGTGGTGGTGGAGAACGACGCGAACGTCGCCGCCTGGGCCGAGTACCGGTTCGGCGCCGGCCGCGACGTCGAGTCGATGATCATGTACACCGTCGGTACCGGCATCGGCGGCGCGGTGATCATGGAAGGCCAGCTCATTCGCGGCGCGCACGGCATCGCCGCCGAGCTGGGGCACCTGACCGCGGTTCCGGACGGCCAGGTCTGCGGTTGCGGGCGGCGCGGCTGCCTGGAGCAGTACGCGAGCGGCCAGGCGCTGGTGCGGCTCGGCCAGGTGGCGGTGGCGCACGTGCCGGCCACCGCGCCGATCCTGACCCAGCTGACCGGCGGCGACCCGGAGAAGGTCACCGGCCCGATGATCACCGACGCGGCGCGGCAGGGCGAGCCGGCATCGGTGGCGGCGCTCGCCGACATCGGCAAGTGGCTCGGACTGGCCTGCGTCGACCTGGTCCAGGCGCTCGACCCCGCGGTGATCGTGGTCGGCGGCGGCGTGGTCGAGGCGGGTGACCTGCTGCTCGGCCCGGCCCGCCGGGCCTACGTGGACGGCATGGCCCAGCGCGGTCAGCTGCCCGTCGCCGAGCTGCGTCCGGCCGAGATGGGCAACACCGCCGGTGTCATCGGCGCAGCCGACCTCGCCCGGTCTCGTTAGGGTCGCCGCGCCGGTCTGGTGAGGGTCGCTGCGCTCGGCTCGCTTCCGTTTTCTCGGGTGCTGTTCAATCAGGATCAAGAGCGAGTGTGGAGGTGTTGGTGACCGGTCGAGTGCGGGTGTTGAGCTACAACGTGCACGGGCTCTCCGACGATCGGGAGGCGCTGTACCGGGTGGTGCGCGCGGCGCGGCCGGACATCGTGTTCGTGCAGGAGGCGCCGCGCCGGTTTCGCTGGCGTACCCGCTGCGCCGAGCTGGCCCGGCACTGCGGGATGTTCTTCGGTGCCGGCGGCGGCCCCGCCATCGGCAACCTGATCATGGTCGGCCAGCGGGTACGGGTGGTGCGCGACTGGTCGCTGCGGTTCCCGCTCGCGCCCGGCCGGCACCTGCGCGGGGTCGCCTTCGCCGACTGCGAGCTCGCCGACGGCGGCCGCTTCACCGCGGTCGGCACCCACCTGGGTACCGATCCGGCCGAGCGCACCGACCAGGCCGAGCGGCTGGCCGCGGTGATCTGCGCGCAGCAGCCGCCGGTGCTGTTCGCCGCCGACCTGAACGAGGCGCCTGGCGGCCAGGTCTGGTCGCACCTGACGAGTACCACGCTCACCGACCCGTCCCCGGGCAAGGGCGACCCGACCTACCCGGCGGCCGCGCCCCGGCTGCGCCTCGACGCCGTACTGGCGCCCGCACAGACCACGGTGCACGACCACCGGGTCCTCGACACCGACGACGCCCGGCTCGCCTCCGACCACCTTCCGGTGCTCGCCGATCTCACCCTGCCCTAGGGTCTGCCCGCGGCCCGGCGTCGGGCCACCGTCCGATGTGGAGGGTTGGGTCAGGCGGTGATCAGCCGCTCGGGTTCGGTGCGGGCCGCGGCCAGCTCCCAGTACGTCTCGGCCAGTACGTCCGGGTGCGTGGTCGGGGTGTCCGGGGTGGGCGTGCGGGTGCCGGCCAGCCACACGCCGATCGAGACGTGGCAGGCGTACACGCCGTCGTCGGCGAGCAGCGTGTTGAGGTTCAGCGCCCAGTTGCGCAGCCCCGCGGCGGCGATCCCGGGCCCGGCGAACATCGGCGTCGGGTGCACCGACGAGGCGCCGGTGGTGTACAGCAGGGCGCCGGAGCCCGCCGCGCGCATCGCCGGCAGTACCGCCCGGGTGGCGGCGATCGCGCCGTAGCAGGTGCTCTCCAGTTGCGGTCGCAGCAGATCGACGGTCAGGTCGAGCGCGCCGGTGTAGGCCTCGCCGGACGCCGCTCCGGCGACGGTGGGGGAGTACTCGAGGACGTCGATGCCGCCGAAGTGGTCGGCGGCGCGGCCGAGGGCGGCGGTAAGGCCGGGCCGGTCCAGTACGTCGGCGGCGAACCCGGCGGCGTCGACGTGCTCGGCGGCGAGCTGCCGGACGAGTGCGTCCAGGCGCTCGGGGTTACGGGCGAGCAGCGCGACCTGGTATCCGTGCCGTCCGAACACCCGCCCGAGGGACAGGCCGAGGCGGGCGCCGGCGCCGACGATGGCGATGGTGGGCATGTGCGATCTCCTGAGGGTCCGATGGGATGCCTTCATCGCAGCACCGGCGAGGCGGCGCGTCCAAGACCGGCTCGGCGCCGATCGATACCCTGGAGGCATGGATCGGTGGGAAACCCGGGAACTGGCGTACTTCCTGGCGGTCGCCGAGGAACTGCACTTCGGCCGGGCCGCGGAACGACTCGGCATCGCCCAGCCCGCGCTGTCCCGGTCGGTGGCCCGGCTGGAGCGCCGGCTCGGCGTCGGGCTGTTCGAGCGTACGAGCCGGTCGGTCGCGCTCACCGCGGCCGGCCGGGTGCTCGCCGAGGACGCGCGGAACGCACTGGACGCGGTGTCCGCCGCCGCCCGCCGGGCGCAGCGGGCCGGCGCGGCGTGCCCCCAGCTGGAACTCGCCATCAAGGTGGGCGGCGACGCCGGCCGGCTGCCCGACCTGCTCGCCGCCTACCAGCAGGAACCGGGCGTGCTGCCGGTACACGTGATCTTCGCCGCGGACCGGGCCGCGTTGCTGCGCGACGGCCGCGCCGACGTCGCACTGCTGTACGACCCGATCGACGACCTGCGCGGGTTCGACACCCAGCCGCTGCTTGTCGACCCGCCCATCGCGGTGTTGCCCGCCGCCCACCCGCTCGCCGGCCGGACCGGGCTTCGGCTGGAGGAGTTGCGCGGCGAGACCGTGCACCGGCGCGACGACCACGCGGTGGGCAGCGTCGACGAGCTGATGCACCGGATCGCGCTGGGCCAGCTCGTCGCGGTCCTGCCGCGGTCGCTGACCGTACCGCTGCGGGCCGACCTGGCCGCGGTTCCGGTCACCGACGCCGCGTCGCTGACCCTGGTCCTCGCCTGGCCGGCGCACAGCACCTCGCCCTCGGTGGCCGCGCTCGTTCGCGCCGCCGAGTCGCTGACCTGACCGGGCCCGCGGCGCGGCGGCGCGCCCGCCGCGGCCGGTGCGCGCCGACGGTGCCAGAATCCGACGGTGTGAGGGGATTCTGGGTGCACGGAGTGGCGTCGGTGGGCGAGCGGGCGGTGGCCCGGCTGCGCCGGGAGCGCCCGCACTGGCGGTTCACCGACGGCGCGCCGCCCGCGGGCGCCCGCTACTCGGTGCTCGTCGCCGGCCGGCCGGACGAGGCGCTGCTGTCCGCGAGCCCGGCGCTGCGCACCCTGGTCGTCCCGTTCGCCGGGATCCCCGCGCAGACCGCCGAACGCCTCGCCGACCGGCCCGGCATCGCGGTACGCACCCTGCACCACACCGCGGGGCCGACCGCCGAGCTCGCGCTGGGGCTGGTACTCGCCGCGGCTCGGGCGCTGGTACCCGCCGACCGCGCGATGCGCGACGGCGACTGGACCCCGCGGTTCGTACCACCGGAGCCGACGATGGTGCTCGCCGGGCACACCGCGACGGTCGTCGGGTACGGCGAGGTCGGTCGCCGGGTGGCCCGCGGGCTGGCCGCGCTGGACCTCCGGGTCAACGCGATCCGCGCCGGCGCCCGCGGTACCAGCGGTGACGGGGTCGCGCTGATCCACCCGCCGCGCCGGCTGCCCGAACTGCTGCGCCGCTCCCGGGTGGTGGTGCTGGCGGTGCCGCTGTCGGCCCGTACGACCGGCCTGATCGGTGCGAACGAGCTGGCGCTGCTGCCCGACCCCGCCGTGCTGGTGAACGTGGCCCGCGCCGCCGTGGTCGACGAATCCGCGCTGTACCAACGGTTGCTCACCGGCAAGCTCGCCGCCGGGCTGGATGTGTGGTGGTCCGAGGCGTCCGGGGACGGTCCGCGCACCGGCATCGCCGCGTCCCGCTTTCCGTTCCACGAGCTGCCGAACGTGGTACTCAGCCCGCACCGCGGCGGCGCGTTCAGCCTCCCGGAGGTGCAGCGGGCCCGGCTCACCGAGCTGACCCGGGTGCTCGACGACCTGTCCGTCCACTCTGGAGAGTGACCGATGCGGGACGTGCTGCAGCGGCGCATCGGCGACTGCACCGTCGAGGCGGACCGGTCCTGGTCGCACGGCGGCGCGACCGTGCTGCTGGTACGCGACGCGCGTGGCGCGCGGTGGGTGGGCAAGCAACACCGGGACCGGGACCGCTACCGGGCCGAACGCGACGCCTACCGACGGTGGGTGCCGGCGTTGGGTGACCGGGCGCCGCGACTGCGGTTCGCCGACGACGCCACCGGGACGTTGGTGCTGTCCGCCGTCCCCGGCGCGCCCGACTGGTCGCGCGGGCTGACCCCGGCGGTACAGCGGCGGGCCGGTGCGGCGCTGCGCCGGCTGCACGAGGCGGCCGAACCGGAGCCGTGGCCGGAGTTCGCCGCGGTACGGCTGGCCGAGTTCGACCGGTGGGCGCCGGCGGCCGGAGAGCTGCTGCCCGGGCCCGAGTTGGCCGCGGTCCGAAAGGCGGTGCTCGGCCTCGCGGACCTGCCGGTGCCACACCGGGTGCCCTGCCACGGCGACCACACGCCGCGAAACTGGCTGCTGGCACCGGCCGACGGCACCGGGGACGAACGGTTCGCGGTGCTCGACTTCGAGTGGTCCGGCCGCGACGTGTGGGTCGCCGACCTGACCCGGCTCGCGGTCGGGCCGTGGCGCGACGATCCGGAGCTCGCGGCGGCCTTCCTCGCCGGGTACGGGCGGGCGATCGGTGCGCTCGACCGCGCGATGCTGCTGCGCTGCGCCGCGGCACGGGCCGTGTTCCTCGCGGTGTGGGGCCACCGGCACGGCGAGGTCGCCCTGGAGCGCTCGGCCCGCGACCAGTTCGCCCGGCTGGCCGGGGAGTTGCCCGCCGACTGACAGGCGGGCTCGCCGCTCAGCTGCGACCAGCGTGAGCGGGCGGCTCGCCGTGGTACTCGGAGCCGGCTGCTGCCGGTGGCTCGCCGCCGAAGTCCCGGGGCCGCCGCGGCGGAGCTCCGTATCACACCCGTCGTCCATAGTGGACAGTCCGGAGTTCGACGGCGGAGCCGTCGGGCGCCCGGCCGTGTCGTAGCCGTCTGTTACAAAGGCCGCGTGGCGGAGACGATGGTCGATGCGGTGACGGCGGCGGTACGGACCGGTGACTGGCGGCACGTGGTGGCGCGCGCCGACGCCGAGCCGGACCAGGTCGTCGCGGCAGTGCTGTCCAGTGGCGTGCGGTGGAACGCGCTGCCCGGCGAGGTGGCCGCGGTGCTGAGCGTGGCCCACCAGCTGCGCTCGGCCGACCCGCACGAGCGCGACCTGCTGCTGGAGCTGGCCCGGGCCCGGCACGGCGTGCCGCCGCACGGCGAGGCGTGCGCCGGGTTCCGGCTGCGGTGGGCCGACGTGCCGCCCCGGCCGACGCACGTCACCGTGGCGACGGGCTGTGACGACTGGCTGACCGCGACCGTGCCGCTGCCGGGTGGTGGCGCGCTGCTGGCCTACCAGGCACAGCGACGGGCGCTGCACCTGTGGGACCCGGCGACCGGCACGGTGACCGCGACGATCCGCGGCCGCGGCACGGTGTCCGCCGTCGCCGCCGGGATCGGCCCGGACGGCGTCCCGCGGCTGGCCGTCGCCAGCGGCCGGTCGGTGCGGGTGTGCGACCCGCGCACCGGTGCGGTGCTCGACACCTGGATGGCCGGGGTCGACAAGGCGGTCACGGCGGCGTGCTGGGCGACGCTGCCGGACGGTCGGCTGGCGCTCGCGACCGGCGACAAGGACGGTGCGGTCCTGGTGTGGACCCCGACCGGCACCCAGCTGGCCGAGGTGACGCGGGGGGGCCGTGGAACTCCGGCAAGGTCTCCGCGATCGTGCCGTGGCCGCAGCCCGACGGTGGCCTGCTGCTCGCGATCACCTGGGAGCGCACGTCGAGGCTGTCGGTGGTCGAGCTGTCCGGTGCCGGGTTCGGCGACGTCGACGGCGTGCAGGCGGCCAGCACGGTCCCGTTCGGCGATCGGGTGCTGCTGGCCACCGCGTGGCAGCAGGAGATCTCGCTGTGGGCGCCGGGCGAGCGGGAGCGGTTCGGCGAGCCGCTCCGGCTGACCGACGGGTACGTGACGGCGATGGCGCCACTGTCCCGACCGGACGGGTCGACCGCGCTGGCGGTGGCCGACTCCGGTGGCCTGTGGCTGTTTGACCCGGGCGCGCCGGAGTCGACCGGCAGCCGGCTACCCACCGTCGATCCCCGGGTCTGGTCGATGGCCGCACTGCCGCTGCCCGACGGCCGGACGGTGCTCGCGACGATCGACGAGGGTGACGCGCTCCGGCTGTGGGACACCGATCCGGCCGACCCGGACGCGACCACCGCCGGCCCGTCGCTGCCGCAGGTCGCGCTGGTTGAGCTGCCGGACGGTCGGGTGCTCGCCGCCACCGACGACGACGGACTGCGGCTGCGCGACGCCGACACCGGGTCGCCGGTGGGCGCGCCGCTGCTGGCCGCCGGTGAGCAGGCCGGCGCGCTCGCCGCGGTGCGGTTGGCCGACGGCCGGGAGCTGGTGGCGACCGGTGACCGGCACGGCGCGGTACTGCTGTTCGATCCGGTCACCGGCGACCGGGTCGCGGCGACTCCACCGGCGCATGCCGGCCCGGTCGGTGCCCTTGCGGCCGGGGTGTCGCCGACCGGCGCCCCGATGCTGGTCAGCGGCGACAGCCGGGTGCTCGGCTGGGGCCCGGACGGTGCGCCGCTCGGGCCGACGTCCGCCACCGGTTACCGTGAGCGGCTGTCGGCGTCGGCCTGGCTCCCGCTCGGCGACGGTCGGGTCGCGCTCGTGCTCGGCACCTCGTCCTGGCGCGGTGACGGCGAGCTGCACCTGGTCGATCCGGTGTCCGGGAAGCGGCTGATCGAACCGGTCGAGACCGGCAACGTCGCGGCGCTGGCCGTGGTGCCGCGCGCCGGCGGCGGCGCGACGCTGGCGGTCGCGAGCCGCCCCGACCACGTCTGGTGCTGGGACCCGGACGGCTCCGGCGCGCCGACCCTGCCCGTCGAGGGGGTCCGTGCGCTGACCGGGTTCCGGCACGACGGGCGATCGCTGATCGCCGCTGGCGGGAAGGACCGCACGGTGCGGGTCTTCGACTCGGCCACGGGGTCCACAGTGGACTGTGGTCCGATCGCCGCGCGGGGCAGGGTGACCGCGCTCGCCACGCTGCCGCTTCCCGACGGGCGCACGGTGCTCGCCGTGGCCGGCGGCCGCACGATCGTGCAGTGGGACCCGATCGCCGGCAGGCCGGTCGGCAGGCCGCTGGCCGGCCACACCGACGTGGTGCAGGCGCTCGCCGTGCTGCCCGGCCCCGGCGGCGCCACCTGCCTGGCGAGTGCCGGCGCCGACGGCACCGTACGGCTGTGGGACGCGGCGACGGGCGCTCCGGTCGGCGCACCGGCCACCGGTCACACCGGGCCGGTCCTCGCACTCGCCACGGTCGCGCGCGGGGACGGCCGATCGGTGCTCGCCAGCGGCGGGGACGACCGGTCGGTGTGGCTGTGGGAGCCGTCCGCCGGTGGGTTGTCCGGCCGCCGCATCACCGGCCACCAGGGCGCCTCGGACCACCTGACCGCGGTGCCGCTGGCCGACGGCCGGGTCGTCGTCGGCGCCGCCGCCGGCCACTACAGCCCGGCCGGCACGTGGCTGTGGGATCCGGCGGACCGGTCCGACCGGCCGCTGGCCGACGGGCTCTGCGGCCCGCTCGCGGTGGTGCGGCTGCCCGACGGCCGGTCCCTCGTCGCGGCCCGCCACCGGGACCGCCTCCTGCAGCTGTACGACCCGAACACCGGCCGGGCCGTCGGGCGCCCGCTGCCGGTGCCGTTCGCCGACGCGGCCCAGCTGGTCGCGATACCGACGCCGGCCGGGCCGCGGCTCGCGGCGGGCGGCAGCAGCGGCGAGATCCGGCTGTACGACCCGGTCGACGGCCGTGCGGTCGGCCGGCTGCCGGGTGGCGACGACGACTCGCGTGCCGACCTTGCCGTGCTGCGTACCGAAGACGGCCGCCGCCTGGTCGCCGCCGGCGACCGGCACGGGGTGCTGCGCATCTGGGACCCGGTCGACGACCGGTGCCTGTCCACGCTGTCGCTGGACACCCGGATCTGGTCGCTCGCCGCCCGCGGCTCTCGCCTGCTGGTCGGCTGCGCCGGCGGCTACCTCGCCCTGGACGTCGACCCCGGGCCGCGCTGACCCGAGCCGCGTCGACCCCGAGCCGTGCCGACTCGAGCAGTGTCGATCCGCGAGCCGCGCTGACCCGAGCCGTGTCGACCCCGAGCCGCGTCGACCCCGAGCGGCGGCGATCCGCGAGCCGCGGTGATCGCCGAACCGCACCGCGGTACCGCGTGGTGCTGGGCCCGGCCGGCGCCCACGGCCGGAGCGGGCCCGCAGCTCCGCCCACCGATACAGGTCAGCGGGTGGCGGTGGCCCGGCGGATCGTGTCCAGCGTGATGGTGAGCAGCGGGTGCGACTCGGCGCCGCGCCGGTGTGCGGCGAACACCCGCCGGGTCGGCGGCGTACCGGCCACCGGACGTACCACCGCTCCGTCGACCGGATCCAGCGCCGACCGCGGTACCAGCGCCACGCCGGCACCGGCCGCGGCGAGCGCGACGACCGCCCGGAAGTCGTCCGAGCGGTGCCGGACCCGGGCCGTGAAACCGGCGTACTCGCAGGCCAGCGCGACGACGTCGTGGCAGGGGTTGCCCGGCGACGGGCTGATCCAGTCGTCCGCGGCGAGATCGTGCAGCGCCACCTCGGTGTGCTTGGCGAGCCAGTGCCCGCTGGGCAGTACCGCGTCGAACGGCTCGGCGTACAGCGGGATCCGGCGCAGCCGCGGGTCGTCGGCCGGTGGCGCGCCGCGGTACTCGACCGCCACGGCGAGGTCGATCCCGCCGTCGAGCAGCAGGCCCAGGCTCGCGTCGCCCTCGGCGTCGCGTACCCGCACGTCGATCTCCGGGTGGGTCTCGGCGAGCTCGGCGATCGCCGGGGCCAGCACGCCCGCGATCGCGGTGGCGAACGCGCCGACGGTGATCGTGCCGGCGGCGCCGGCCGCGTGCGCGGCGAGCGCCGACTCGGCCTGCTCCAGCCGGGCCAGTACCTCGGTGGCGTGCTCGGCGAGGATCACCCCGGCGGCGGTGAGCCGGACCCGCCGGCCGCGCCGCTCCAGCAGCGGCTGGCCGGCCTCGCTCTCCAGGGCGGCCAGCTGCTGGCTGACCGCGCTGGGGGTCAGGTAGAGCGCCTGCGCCGCCGCGGTCACCGTGCCGTGGTCGGCCAGCGCGCGCAGTACCCGCAGCCGCCGAGGATCGATCACGCGCCCATGGTGCCTCGCCGCCCGGCGCGACCGGCCGCCGCCCCCGCACCGTGCTGCGACGAGCGGTGTGCGGCGGGGTGCCGTGGATCTCGTTGGCGCGGGATGGCGGGGGTGCCTATGATCCCGGGCATGATCGCGGTCGACGGTTGGGCGACACCCCCGTTGCCGCTGTAAGGCGAGGACCACAGCCGGTCCGACTTCGCGCCCTGATTCGGGACATCGGGAACTCATCTGGCGAACGGTGCCGTTGGTGCGCCGCGTTGCGCCTGAAATGCCCTGATCATCGCGTTGGCCGTACCTGGAGGATCGATGTCCTGTTTTTCGATGCCCTGCCCGAATCCCGCCGCACTCGTCCGTACCCCGTCGGCATCGGCGCTGGTCCGGCCATCGAGCGCGCCGCAGCGTGCAAGCCGCGAAAGCCGCCTCGGTCGCGCGGCGAGGCAGGAGGGCCGGTGAACGGTCCGCTGGCGCCGACCATCGCGGTGCTGTCCCGTCGCCCCGCCGTACGGCTGCTCGGTGCGTCGCTGCTCGGCCGGCTGCCGACCGGCATGGCCGCGCTCGCCGTGCTGCTGCTGGTTCGCGGCCGGGGCGGCGACTACGCCCTGGCCGGGCTGCTGTCCGGCCTCTACGCCGCCGGCAGCGCGCTCGGCGGCCCGCTGCTCGGCCGGGTCATCGACCGCTCTCGGCAGCCACCGGTACTGCTGGGCGCCGCGCTCGTCGCCGGGGTCGGGTTCGCCGCGCTCGCCGTCGTACCGGTCGACGGTGCGCTCGCGATCGTCGCGATCCTGCTGGCCGGGGCCGCCACCCCGCCGCTGGAGTCGTGCCTGCGGGTGCTGTGGCCGCGGGTGGTGCCGGCCGACCGGCTACACGCCGCGTACTCGCTGGACGCGGCGGCGCAGGAGATCCTGTTCGTGCTCGGCCCGCTGCTGGTGCTCGGCGCGGTCCGGCTGATCGGGCCGGCCGGTGGGGTACTGGTCGCCGCCGGGCTCGGTGTGCTCGGGGTGGCCGCGTTCGCCTCGGCGCCGCAGCCCCGGACCTGGCGCGGGGAGCGCACCGGGGCTCGGCATCCGGCCGGCCCGCTGCGCTCCGGCCGGCTGGTGCGGCTGCTGGTCTCGCTGCTGCTGACCGGGTTCACCATCGGCACGTTCTCGGTCGGCGCCACCGCCTACGCCGAGCACGTCGGCGGCCGATCACTGGCCGGCTGGTTCATCGCCGCGAACGGGCTCGGCGCGCTGCTCGGCGGCGTCGGCTACACCCTGGTACCGGCGGCGCGCGACCTGTCCGCCCGGCTGCGGGTGGTCGCGCTGCTGCTCGCGGTCGGCTACCTGCCGCTCGCCGCGCAGCCCGGACTGGCCGGCACCATCGGCCTGTCGGTACTCGCCGGGCTGTCCCTGCCGGCCGTGTTGACCTGCGGGTTCGCGCTGGTCGAGCGGCTGGCGCCGGCCGGCACCGTGACCGAGGCGTTCACCTGGCTGGTCACCGCTTTCGGCATCGGCAACGCGGTGGGGGCGGCGCTGTCCGGCACCCTGGTCGACCGGTACGGGCCGGTCGCCGCGTTCCTGGCCGGTGCCGGCACCGCGATCCTCGCCGCGCTCACCGTCCTGCGCCGGCTGGTGCCCGCATCGCCCCGCGGGTGACGGTGCAACGGCCCGGGTGTTCCACCGATCGGCCGGCTCAACGGCTCAGCCCAACGGTCCGGCTCAACGGCTCAGCCCAACGGTCCAGCCCACCGCTCCCAGGGGGATCCCCCGCAGGCCAGTCTAGTCGGGAAAGCCGGCGTGTCGCGGTCGACCGCGTCCGCTGTGGACAACCGGGAGGGCTGTGGACAACGGGGAGCGGAGCGCCGTCCGTCGACGGCCGGGGAGTGCCGCCGTCGGTCAGGCGTCGAGCTCGGCGCGGGCGTCGACGAAGGCCGCGACGGCGCGCTTGACCTCCTCGGTGGAGTGCGCGGCGGACAGCTGGACGCGGATGCGCGCCTTGCCCTTCGGTACCACCGGGAAGGAGAAGCCGATCACGTAGATGCCGCGGGCCAGCAGCAGGTCGGCGAGCTTCGCTGCGCGGGCGGCGTCACCGATCATCACCGGGACGATCGGGTGCTCGCCGGGCAGCAGGTCGAAGCCGGCCGCGGTCATCTCGGCGCGGAACAGCTCGGTGTTCGCGGTCAGCTTCTCGCGCAGGTCGCCGGACGACTCCAGCAGGTCCAGGGTGGCCAGGGCTGCGGCCACGATCGACGGCGCCACCGAGTTGGAGAACAGGTACGGCCGGGAGCGCTGCCGCAGCAGTTCGACGATCTCGGCGCGGGCCGCCACGTACCCGCCGGACGCGCCGCCGAGCGCCTTGCCCAGCGTGCCGGTGACGATGTCGACCTTGTCCTGCACGCCGGCCCGCTCCGGGGTGCCCCGGCCGTTCGGGCCGACGAACCCGACCGCGTGCGAGTCGTCCACCATCACCAGCGCGTCGTACCGCTCCGCCAGCGCGCAGATCTCGGCGAGCGGCGCGTAGTAGCCGTCCATCGAGAACACGCCGTCGGTGACGATCAGCCGGTACCGGGCGTCCGCTGAGTCCTTCAGCTGCTGCTCCAGGTCGGCCATGTCGCGGTTGGAGTACCGCAACCGGCGCGCCTTGCACAGCCGGATCCCGTCGATGATGCTCGCGTGGTTCAGCTCGTCGGAGATGACCGCGTCGGCGTCGGACAGCAGCGTCTCGAACACGCCGCCGTTCGCGTCGAAGCAGGAGCTGTAGAGGATCGTGTCGTCGGTGCCGAGGAACTCCGACAGCTTGCGCTCCAGCTGCTTGTGGATGTCCTGGGTGCCGCAGATGAACCGGACGGACGCCATGCCGAACCCGCGCTCGTCCAGCGCGGTCTTCGCCGCGGCGATCAGGGCCGGATGGTCGGCGAGGCCGAGGTAGTTGTTCGCGCAGAAGTTGATCACCGAGCTGCCGTCGGCGACGGTGATGCCGGAGTCCTGCGGGCTGGTGATCACCCGCTCGTCCTTGTACAGCCCGTCGGCGCGGATCTGTTGCAGCGTCGCGGCCAGGTCCTCGCGCATCCGGTCGAACATCAGCACTCTCCTCAGATCGTCTCGCGGGTCCAGTCCAGCACGATCTTGCCGCAGTTGCCGGAGCGCGCCTCGGCGAAGGCGTCCGCGTACTGGGTGTACCCGTACCGGCCGGTGATCACCGGGGACAGGTCCAGGCCGCGCTCCAGCAGCACCGACATCCGGTACCAGGTCTCGAACATCTCCCGGCCGTAGATGCCCTTGATGGTGAGCATGTGCGTGACGACCTTGTTCCAGTCGACGGCGATCTCGGTGGACGGCAGGCCGAGCATCGCGATCCGGCCGCCGTGCGTCATGTTCGCGATCATCTCGCGCAGCGCGGACGGCTGGCCGGACATCTCCAGCCCGACGTCGAACCCCTCCCGCATGCCGAGCATCGCCTGGGCCCGCTCGATGGGCGTGGTCGAGACGTCCAGCGCCAGGCTCACACCGACCTTCTCGGCCAGCCGCAGCCGGTACTCGGAGACGTCGGTGATGACCACGTGCCGGGCGCCGGCGTGCCGGACCACCGCGGCGGCCATGATGCCGATCGGGCCGGCGCCGGTGATCAGGACGTCCTCGCCGAACACCTCGAACGCCATCGCGGTGTGCACCGCGTTTCCGAACGGGTCGAAGATCGCCGCCACGTCCAGGTCGATGTCGCCGCGGCCGTGCACCCAGACGTTGCTCTCCGGCAGCGTCAGGAACTGGGCGAAGGCGCCGTCGCGCTGCACGCCCAACCCGACGGTACGGATGCACAGGTGGCGGCGGCCGGCCCGGCAGTTGCGGCACCGGCCGCACACCAGGTGTCCCTCGCCGGAGACGAGGTCGCCGACCGACACGGTGGTCACCGACGGCCCGACCTCGACGACCTCGCCGGCGAACTCGTGCCCGACCACCAGCGGCGGATCGATGGACGCCTTCGCCCAGTCGTCCCACGCCTCGATGTGCAGGTCGGTACCGCACAGACCGGTACGCAGCACGCGGATCTTGACATCGGTCGGCCCGACCGTCGGCTCGGGCACCTCAAGCAGCTGCAGCCCCGCCCCCGGAGCCGCCTTGACCAGCGCTTTCACTCCAACAGAGTGCGTCGCCAACCGGTCCCGCGTCCATCGAACGTTACTGAACGCCCTTGTTAGCGGATCTTCACGATCCACCCGGTTCGTCGTCGGCCGGGGCAGCGGTTTCGCTGCAGCGGGCGGGCGGCGCGGTTAGCGTCGGTTCATGGCGAAACGGACGGTGGCCGACCAGTTCGTCGGGGTGCTCGCGGCGGCCGGCGTGCGCCGGCTGTACGGGGTGGTCGGCGACAGCCTCAACCCGATCGTGGACGCGGTGCGGCGTACCGACGGCATCGAGTGGATCCAGGTACGGCACGAGGAGGCCGGCGCGTTCGCCGCCGGCGCCGAGGCGCAGCTGTCCGGCCACCTCGCCGCCTGTGCCGGCTCGTGCGGGCCGGGCAACCTGCACCTGATCAACGGGCTGTACGACGCGCACCGCAGCTACGCGCCGGTGCTCGCGCTCGCCTCGCACATCCCGTCCAGTCAGATCGGTACCGGCTACTTCCAGGAGACGCACCCGGACCGGCTGTTCACCGAGTGCAGTCACTACTGCGAGCTGATCTCCGATCCCGGGCAGATGCCGCGCACGCTGCAGATCGCGATCCAGCACGCGGTCGGCCGGCGGGGTGTCGCGGTCGTCTCGCTGCCCGGCGACATCGCCGCCGCCGAGGCCCCGTCCGGCTCGTACGAGCACGCGATCGTCGCCGACCGCCCGCACGTACGGCCCACCGACGCCGACCTGGCCGCGTTCGCGACGCTGGTGAACCAGGCCCGCCGGGTCACCCTGTTCTGCGGCAGCGGCTGCGCCGACGCGCACCAGCAGGTGATGGCGCTGGCCGAGAAGCTGTCCGCGCCGGTCGGGCACGCGCTGCGCGGCAAGGAGTTCATCCAGTACGACAACCCGTACGACGTGGGCATGTCCGGGCTGCTCGGCTACGGCGCCTGCTACGACGCGATGCACGGCTGCGACCTGCTGATCCTGCTCGGCACCGACTTCCCGTACGACGCGTTCATGCCGAAGAACACCCGGATCGTGCAGGTGGACGTCGCGGCCGAGCACCTGGGCCGGCGGTCCACGATGGACCTCGGTGTCTGGGGGGACGTGGCCCAGACCATCGACTGCCTGCTGCCACTGGTCGACGCCAAGCCCGATCGCGCGTTCCTGGACCGGATGCTGCGCCGGCACGCCGATCTGCTGTCCGGCGTGGTCGGCTCGTACACCCGCAACGTCACGACGCACAAGCCGATCCACCCCGAGTACGTGGCCGATCAGCTCGACGACGTGGCCGCCGCGGATTCGGTGTTCACCGTGGACACCGGGATGTGCAACGTGTGGGCGGCCCGCTACCTGACCCCGAACGGCCGGCGCCGCATCATCGGCTCGTTCAGCCACGGGTCGATGGCGAACGCGCTGCCGCAGGCGATCGGCGCGCAGCTGCTGGACCGGCGCCGGCAGGTCGTCGCGCTGTGCGGCGACGGCGGCTTCTCCATGCTGATGGGCGACTTCCTCACCCTGCTGCAGTACGACCTGCCGGTGAAGGTGGTGCTGTTCGACAACTCGTCGCTGGGCATGGTCGAGCTGGAGATGCTGGTCGCCGGCCTGCCGGCGCACGGCACGTCCTACCGCAACCCGGACTTCGCGGCGATCGCCCGCGCCGCCGGCGCCACCGGCATCCGGGTCACCGAGCCCTCGGACGTACGGGATGCGTTGCGCGAGGCGCTGAACGCGCCCGGGCCGGCACTGATCGACGTGGTCACCGACCCGAACGCGCTGTCGCTGCCGCCGAAGATCACCGGTGAGCAGGTCAGCGGCTTCGCCCTGTCGATGTCGCGGACGGTGCTGACCGGCGGCGTCGGCAAGGCGCTTGCGATGGCCCGCAGCAACCTGCGCAACATTCCCCGCCCGTGAGTCACCGGATCCGGCGGGCGAAGACGATGACGTCGTCGAGGTAGCGGCGCTGCACCTGGTCGAACCGGCCACCGCAGGTGATGAGCCGCAGCTGCGCATCGGCGGTCCGGCCGTACACGGAATCGGTCGGGAACGCGTCCTTCGGGCGCCGCTCGATACGTTGCTCGGCGAACACCACGGTGGAACCGTCCGCCCGGTCCACGAGGATCTTCGCCGCGGTTCGCATGGTCGGCAGCCGGAAGAAGACCGCCGGCCCCCGGTACGAGTCGACGTGCCCGACGATCACCGCCGCCCCGCGTTCGCCGGGCTCCGGCCCGGCTCGCCACCAGCCGGCGCGGTGAAAGCTGGTCGGTGCAGGCAGGACTCCCTTGGCGTCGACGGTGAGCGGGTCGACCGGCGCGTCGATCCCGATGCTCGGTACGCGGATCCGGATCGGATCCGCCGCCTGGGTGTCGATCAGCCCGGCCGTGGGATGGGCGGACCGGTGCGGGGCGGCAGGTGTCGTGCCGCCACCGGCGGTTGCCGCGCACGCCGCGGTCAGCAGCACCGCGAGCAGCGACGCCGCGGCCGCGGGAACGCCACGGCCACGGCGTCGGCGTTGCGTCGCCGCGGTCATCGCCGCAGCCGGGCCCGGGCCGTCCGGTGTCGGACGATCACGACATCCGCCACACGACTCGCGCCATCCCACCGGCGCCGGTCTCGACGCCACCCTGCGGCGCCGTGCCGTTGTCCCCGCCGCCCTGCGACGACGTGCCGTTGTCCCCGCCACCCTGGCTCCCGCTCCCGCCGGGCCGGTGCGGGTTGTCCTCGCAGGCGATCCCGTCGTGGTCGGCGTCGAGCCGGTTCGGGTCACTCGGATCCTGGTTGTAGACCTGCTGCGCGTCTTCCTGGTACCGGAAGTCCTTGCAGTCGAGGTCGGCGGCGTGCGCCACCCCGGACAGCGGAACGATCGCCATCACGGCCAGCGTTCCGACCGCAAGCGCTGCTCTAGCCAGCATGATTCCCTCCTGCGTGTCACTCGTTCGGAACACGGCAAGGTTACTACTCGTAACGGATTGATTACGCAAACAGCAGCTTGGGTCATTCATGAGCGTGAATTTCAGGACTTGTCCTGCCGGCCGGGTGTCGGGTGATGGCTGTGCGGCGGAACGGGCCGGCGTGCGCGGCGGGGTGCTCGACCGCCTGCCGCGCGGCATCCAGCGGGAACGTCGTGACCTCGTTCTGGTCCAGATCGAGCAGGTGAGCGACGCGGCTGTCGCCGCGCCGGCTGCCGGCCACTTTGCCGGGCGGGAGGGGGTGCACCTGCCCGGTACACGCGGCCCCACGGTCGCCGCGATCCCCGCTGCTACGCGCCCTGGGTGTGATGTTTCGCGTCGGCCTACGGGTTCCGGATGCCGACGCGGAGGCGCTGGTCGCCACTCGGGAGTGGTGGGCGGGTCGCGCTACCAACTGCCGCGCTCGACGGCGGCCTTGGCCTCGCGCAGGCCGACGCCGGTCAGTTGCCGGTACACCTTGATCGCTTCGATCTTGCGCCCGGCGTGGAGCAACTGCCGTACCTCGGACAGGTCCGGTCCCTGCGCCGGGTCCGGTCCCAGGCCCTGGTCCGGGTGTTGCGCCGGGAGCGGCCCGGTGGCGCCGAGGCGTTCGACAGTCTCCTTGGCCTCGCGCAGGCTGGCGCCGGTCCGCTGCCGGTACAGCATGATCGCCTGGATCTTCCGGCCGGATCGCACCAGCCGCCGCAGCTCGGCGGGGTCGGCCGGGTCGCCGGCCGGCCCGGCGCCCGCCAGGTCGGTGCCGGCCGCGATCTGCTCGACCGCCCGCTTGGCGTCGGCCAGCCCGACGCCGGTCTGCTGCCGGTAGAGCTTGATCGCCCGTATGGTCTGCCCCTGCGCGAGCAGGCGTCGCACCGCGTCGGCGTCGGCCGTACCGCGATGGGCCACGATCCACCGACGCACGGCCTGGCTCGACTCCCGCAGGCCGGCGCCGGTCTGGTCGCGGTACGCCTTGACCGCGCCGATCTGATCGTTGCGGCCCAGCAGCTCGGCGACCCCCGGCACCGCGCCGGCGTCCGGCAGCGCCGCCGGCCCGGCCTGGTCGACACCAGCGGCCGGGGCGCCCGGCCACCGCGTCGTAGCCAGCCGCGAGACGTCCCCGAGCACCGGCGCCCGTCGCCGTCGCACCGCCACGACCAGCAGCAATCCGAGGATCACCACGCCGACGGCCACCAACGCACCCACCACGGCACCAGTCATGCCCGCAGCGTAGAAGGTGTTCGCACGAGGGCGGCCGGAGCCCGGTTGCCGCGGTACGACCGTCCGCCCCGCCGCTCGCTCCTGCCCCTCCGCTGCGCTCCTGCCCCTCCGCTGCGCTCCGGCCGGCGGGTACGCGAGCGTCAGCGGTCCAGGACGGTGTGGCTGACGTTCGCGGTGTGGCGGCCCAGGGTGTACGTGACGCCGACGGTCAGCGCGACGGCGACCGCGACCAGGAGTACGGCAGCCGCGACCAGTTGCCGTGGCGGCCGCGCCCACCGCGACCCCGGGTGGTCCCGTACCGCGGAGTCCGCCGAGACCGTCGACGGCTGGCACCCGCCCGCCGGTGCGGGTTGCTGGCCGGTGGGGTGGGGCACGGCAGGGGCGCCCTGGGCGAGGGTGGCGCGGGCAGCGGCCCACGGGCGTGCGTCGTCGATGCCGCAGGCGCGGACGAACGCGACGAGCAGCTCCTCCCGTGGCAGCCGGTCCCGGCCGAGCATGCTCGCCGTGGTCGAGTACGGCAACGTGTCGCCGGCGGCGCGGGCGCACCGTTCCAGCTGCCGGTAGCTGCGCCCGGACCAGGCCTTGAGCCGCCGCAGTTCGGTCATGAACGCTGCCGCGTCCACCGGCGTGGGCGGCCGGGGCGGTGCGGTCTCCGGCATGTGCACTCCCTTCGCGGCGGCCGGTTCAGGGCCCCGTCCGATCGACGCTCCAGAACGTGTTGTCCCGCTGTCCGGCCAGTGTCTCGCACGGACTCGAACGGCTCGACTCTTGTTCGCCGCGGCCGGCCGCCGGCAGCGTGGGGCCCATGAGGCGATGGGTACGCCGGCTGGGTCCGGTGGCGGTGTTGGTGGTGGCGGCGGTGACGCTGACCGGCTGCGGCGACGGGATGGCGGACGTGCGCTGTCCGTGGCGGGCGGAACCGGTGGCGCCGTTCGTCGCGCGGACGTTCCCGGCCGGCGCGAGCGGCACGGTGCTGGTGGCCGCCGGCGGCCACGTCCGGTACTGCCGGGGGGTTGGCTGGGCGGACCGGCGCGCTCACCGCCGCGCCGGCTGCGACACCGTCTACGACGTCATGTCGATCACCAAGCAGTTCACCGCGGTGGCGGTCCTGAAGCTCGCGATGCAGGGCAGGCTGCGGCTCGGCGACCGGATCGGCCGCTTCCTCGGTCCGGTACCGGCCGACAAGCGGCGGATCACGGTGCGCCAGTTGCTGACGCACACCGCCGGGCTGGCCGAGTCGCTCGGCGACGACTACGACCCGGTGTCGCGCGAAACGATGGTACGGGCGGCCCTCGCGTCCCGGCTGCGCTCGGCGCCGGGGCGCGAGTTCCGCTACTCCAACGTCGGGTACGGGTTGCTCGCGGCGATCGTCGAGCACGCCGCCGGGACGAGCTACGAGCGGTACCTGAACCGGTACCTGTTCGCCCCGGCCGGCATGACGCGGACCGGGTACGTGTTGCCGCGCTGGCGGCGCGGCCAGGTGGCGGTGGAGTACGACGACCGGGACCGGTCGCACGGCCGGCCGTTCGATCACCCGTGGGCGGCGGACGGCCCGTACTGGAACCTGCGCGGCAACGGCGGCATGCTGTCCAGCGCGCGCGACCTGTTCCGCTGGCAGCGGGCGCTGACCGGGGAGTCGGTGCTGTCGGCGTGGGCGAAGCGGCAGCTGTTCGGCCGGCACGTCCGGATGGCGGACTCGGACGACCACTACGGCGACGGCTGGGTACTGTCCGACACCGACGTCGGCGAGGTGGCCTGGCACGACGGCGGCGACACCTGGTCGCTCGCGGTGTTCGCGCGCTCGCTGCGGGACGACCGGATGGTGTTCTGGGTCAGCAACCACGCCTACCAGCGGCACGGGTGGAACCTGGAGGACGCCCAGTCCGAGCTGACCATCGGCGCCCTCTGCCGGGCCCGCACCGACTGATCGGTGATCAGGCGTAGATGGGGCGTTTCTCGGGCTGGTGACCGCGGAGCACCACGAACCGCACTGACCACCGTGGCGCGCCCCACCGGCTCGCCACGCATCGGCCGCGCCCGGTGTCGGGCGCTCAGGCGTGGGGGCGGACGATGCGGACGGTGGCGAGCCAGCGTTCCACCGGCAGCGACGAGCCGCGGCGGGCGGGGCCGGCCGCATCCCGCAGCACCTCGGCTGGCACCCGGGACAGCGCCCGCACCTCGGGCCGGCCGAGGAACGCGGCGACCTCGTCGACCGGCACCTGGTGCGGCGACCGGCCGGTCAGCTCGCACCACAGCCGGAACAGCTCGTAACCCCGGTCCGCATTGGTCCGATCGCCGCCGTCAGAACCCTGGTGGGTGCTCGGCGCGTGTCCTGGCGAGGCCGGTACGACCGGCATCGCGACCACCTCCGTCGACGTGGCGTCCGGTGACTCGACGGTGCCCCCACCGCCCCACGGATCGCCGTCGGTGAGGTTACCCGCCGCCGAAGCGCAACCGAACGCTTTCCCGGCGCGTCGCCCGAGTGCGCTACGCCACGCGGTGCCACGGGCGGCCCATCGGCATCGCTCAGGCGCCGAGTTCCTCGGCGAGCTGCTCGGTGAACAGGCCGATGTCGGTGACGATGCCGGCGGCCTGCGCGCTGCCCCGGTCGGCCAGCTTGGTGACCGTGGCCGGGTTGATGTCCACGCACACCAGCGGGATCGACGCCGGCAGGATGTTTCCGGTGGCGATCGAGTGCAGCATCGTCGCGACCATGATGCAGAAGCCGACGCCGGGCAGCTCGGCCCGCATCGCCCGCTGGCCCTCGATCACGTCGCTGTACACGTCCGGCAGCGGGCCGTCGTCGCGGACCGAGCCGACCAGCACGAACCGCTTGTCGTTGGCCACCAGCGCGTGCATGATGCCGCTGGTCAGCACGCCGGACGAGACCGCCTTCGCGATCGAACCGGCGGCCCGGATCTTGTTGATCGCGCGGATGTGATGCTCGTGCCCGTGCGGTACGCCGCGGCCCTTGGCCAGGTCGACGCCGAGCGAGGTACCGAAGATCGCGGACTCGATGTCGTGCGCGGCCAGCGCGTTCCCGGCGAACAGCACGTCCACGTACCCGGCCTGCACCAGCGAGACCATCGCCGGTGCCGCGCCGGTGTGCACCATCGCCGGGCCGCACACCCACAGCACCTTCTCGCCGCGCTGCTTGACCGCCCGCATCTGCTCGGCGATCTGGCGTACCAGCAGTGCCTGCGGCTTCTCGCTGGACACCGCCGAGGACATGAAACCGAAGCTGTCGCCGTCCCGGGACTCCGCCGGCGGCCGCAGCACCCGTACCCCGTCGGCGCCGCAGACGACGCGCTCGCCGGCGCGGACGTCGGACACCGGCAGGGTGTGCGCGGTGGAGCCGTCCGCGGCGACCACGATGCCGCAGTCCATCTCCGGGTTCGCCACCGTCAGCCAGTGGTTGCCGGTATGTATCTGGGTGACCAGGTTGGTGGTCGAATAGAAGTCGTCCGGGAACACGCCGTCGGCCGGCGCCGGCCGCAGCACCGCCTCGCCCGGCGCGACGGCGTTCACCCCGTGCGTCTGCAACCGCATCAGGATCCGGGACAGCTGCTCGGCGTCGTCGGCGCCGATCTCCAGCCGCGCGGTCGACTCGTCCGAATGCTGCCGGCCCACGTCCAGCTGCTCGATCCGGTAGTCCCCGCCGTACTCCAGGACGTCGTCGAGGATGCGCGCCAGTACGCCCGAATCCAGGATGTGTCCGCGGACCTCGACGGTCTCGGTCTCATGCATGCCCAACCCCCACGACTGCCGCCAGCCCCGTTGCTGGTGCGCCCCCTTGCAACCTAGGCCACCGCCCGCGCTCGCCGCCGGGGGAGGGGTGGACAACTCGCCCAATGCTCGCGAGTATTCATCACGCTGCGCTGTCAGCGTGCGGGGGACAACCGGAAACCGGCAAGGAGGATGCAAGCGTGACCGACGGTGGCGGCATCGACGAGGACCGATCCACCGAGCCAGCCGGACCGGCCGGGCGCAGCGTGTACGACCGGGGCGACGCGGTGTGCGTGATCGGCGCCGGATCGTCCGGGCTCGCCGCGGTGAAGAACCTGCGCGAGCACGGCTTCGAGGTCGACTGCTACGAGCGGGAGACCGGTGTCGGCGGCGGCTGGGACGTCGGCGCCGACCGCAGCCCGATGTACCTCGGCCTGCACATGGTCTCCAGCCGCCCGTTCACCCAGTTCCCGGACTTCCCGATGCCGGACTCCTATCCGGACTATCCGGACCACCGGCGGGTGCTCGCCTACCTGGAGCGCTACGCTGACCACTTCGGCCTGCGCGAGCACGTCTGGTTCGGTACCGAGGTGGTCGAGGTCACCGCGACCGACGGGCACCGCTGGGAGATCACCGTGCGCGGCACCGGCGGCGGGCCGAGCCGCACCCTGTCCTACGCCGCGGTGGTGGTGGCGAACGGTCACCTGTGGCACCCGTACCGGCCGGAGTACCCGGGGCAGGAGGCGTTCACCGGCGAGATCATCCACTCCGCCGGCTACTCCGATCCGGCCCAGCTGCGGGGCAAGCGGGTACTGGTGATCGGTGGCGGCAACTCCGGCTGCGACATCGCCGTCGCCGCCGCGCAGCAGGCCGCTACCGCCTGGCACTCCACCCGGCACGGCGAGTGGCTGACCCCCAAGTACCTGCTGGGCCGGCCCGCCGACCAGCTCGACGACCTGACCCGGGCGCTGCGGCTGCCGCTGTGGGCACGGCGCCTCGGGTACCGGGCGCTGCTGCGGCTCACCGCGGGCCGGCCGGCCCGGTTCGGGCTGGCCAGGCCGACGCACCGGCCGTTCAGCGCGCACCCGGTGGTCACCAGCCAGCTGATGTACCACCTCGGGCACGGCGACGTGACCCCCAAGCCGGGCATCGCCGAGTTCACCTCCAACCGGGTGCTGTTCACCGACGGTACCGACGCCGACCCGCAGCTGGTCGTGTTCGCGACCGGGTACCGGCCGAGGTTCGACTTCCTGGCGCCGGAGCATCTCGGCGGCGACGAGCAGAAGCCGCGGCTGTACCTGCAGTTGCTCAACCCGAAGCGGCCGACGCTGTCGGTGGCCGGGTTGATCGACCCGGACTCCGGCCAGTTCGGCCTGGTGCACTGGCAGACCGTGCTGATCGCGCGGCTGCTGCGGTCCCGGATCGAGTCGCCGGCCCGGGCCGACGCGCTGCTGCGCCGGGCCGAGCGCGACCTGGACCGCCGCTACCTGCAGACCCGGATGGCCGCGACCGCGCGGCACCGGTTCGACGTCGGGCACCACCGGTACCTTGCCGCGCTCGGACAGGCGCTGGCCAGCTTGGAGGGGACGAAGTGAGCGGCGAGGTGACGGCGCGGACCGCGCCGACCCGGGTGTGGCAGCGGTGGGAGTGGGCCCGCCCGGTACGGCCGACGACCCGGCAGGTGCTGCGGGCGGCGCCGTCGACCGAGACGGACGCGCCACCGATCCTGTTCGTCGCGGACATCCACGACCCCGGTGGCGCCGCGGCACTGCAGCCGTGGCTCGGTGCCGCCGCCGAGGCCGGCCACCTCGCCGCCGCGGTCAGCCCGCGCGGCCTGGGCGCCACGGTACGGCCGGGGCCGCGCTTCGCGGTGACCCGGCGCGAGTGGGTACACGACGTGGTGCAGGAGGCGGCGGCGCTGCCGCGCCGGGCGGTACTGGTCGGTCGCGGTACCGGCGCCTGGGTGGTGGCGCACGCGCTGCACCGGTACCCGGCCGCCGCCGCCGTGTTGATCGACCCGGTCGGGCTGCCGGGGCGCCGGATGCCCGGGTTGAGCGTGCTGCTGAACCGTCCCCGGCTCGGGGCCACCCTGCTGCTCGGCCGCGACCCGCGGCTGCCGGCGGTCTCGCCGCCGCTGCTGTTCGCGTCCGCGGACGGCGGCGAGCACAAGGCGCTCAGCGCCCTCGCGGTGCGCTACAGCGCGCAGTCGGAGTGGCTGTCGGCGGCCGGCGGCGCGCTGCCCGACCCGGCACCGATCCTGGCCTGGCTCGGCACCGCCCTGCCCGCCCTACCGGCCGGCGCCTGATCTCGACCAGCGCGCCGGCACCCACCCCGGCCCGGCCCGACTCTCGACCAGAGCATCGAGCCCCGCGGCACCCGCGGGGGCTCGATGCTCGACCAGCGCGCAGCGGTACGGCCGGGGGCCGGCGCCCGGCCGGGCGCCGGTCAGGCGGCGCCGTAGCGGATCGTGACGTCCCCGGAGTCGGCCGCCGCCTGAACCTTGTGGGACGCGCCCTTCCGCACGCCCTCCGGCGGCAGGTGCACGTCGCCGGAGTCGGCGTGCACCGCGAGGTCGTAGCCACCCGGGGCGGTGGGCAGCTCGATCGTCACGTTGCCCGAGTCCGCCACCCCGACCACCGAGGAGGGCGCGACCACGAAACGCAGCTTCGCGTCTCCGGAGTCGGCGTTGAACCGCACCTTCTTCGAGGCGAGCTCGTCCCCCTCGATGTTGCCCGAGTCGGACTTCACGGTCAGCGGGCCGGACAGCCCGGTGACCCGGACGTCGCCGCTGTCGGCCTGCGCGTCGACCGGGCCGGACAGGTCGCTGACCGTCAGGTCGCCCGAATCGGCGCGCAGCATCGCCGGCATGCTGGCGGGCACCGTCACGGTGATCCGGATCCGGCAGATCTGGATGCCGAACTGGGTACCGCGGCAGGGCGAGGTCCCGACCGACAGGGTGCCCGCGTGCACCGCGGAGGTCACCTTCGGCGTGTCCGAGCTCCACTCCAGGTGACTCGCGACGGTCACCGCCGAGCCGGTGCCGCGCCGTACCCGCACGTCCGCCGAATCGGTGTCGACCGACAGCCGGGTCACCTTCTGGTACGTGCTCGTGTGGTCGGTGCGGTGCGCCGGATGCATCGCCTGCCGTAGCCCGAACGTGACGGCGGCGCCGATCGCCAGCAGCAGGACGACGAAGGCCACGGCAGGGATGAACAGGCGGCGCTGGCGGTCAGGATGAGCGGGCATCGGGCTGTCCTCTGCGCTGGGGGCTGGTCGGTGGAAACGCTATGCGACGCACCCCCGCCGGCCCATCCGGCACTCTGCCCTGTCGGTGGTGGGGCTGCCCCCACGGCGAACCGTCGGGTCCGCCGGGTCAGACCACCGCGCCGTCGTCGTCGTCGGAGTCCTCGTCGTTACCCGAGCGCAGCCGCACCACCAGGGTCACGAACCCGGCCAGCAGCACGCAGAACCCCAGCGCCATCCCGGTGCGGTCGTTGAGCCCGATGCCGGCGAGCAGTTCCGGCCGGATGCACAGCACCAGACCACCCGCGATCGCCAGCACGGCGATCGCGGTGTACAGCGAGGGGCGGGGGATCGGCGGCGGTGGGGGCGGCTCGTACCCCTCGTCCTCCTCGGCGTCCAGCTCGTCGAGCAGGTCCGGGCGCTGGGCGTCGGAGCGCCAGGTGGTGGCCGGCCGCAGCCCGGACGCCGGCGTGCCGGCCGGTGGCTCGGCCGGCTCGTCGGAGCGCTCGGCGTCGTCGGGTTCGCCCGCGACGTCCTCGGACACCGGCCACGGCGGCACCGGCGCGGCGCTCGGCGAGTCGAACTCGGCCACGATCGCCGCCCACGCGTCCCGCACGTCCTCGTCGCTGAGCTCGGATCGGGTCGGTTCGGCGCCGGGCGGCCGGGGCGGGTCCGGCGCGGTCGGGTCGCTGCCGCTCCCGCCGGGCCGGGTCGGGTCGCCGGAGCCGGCCGGGGCGGCCCCGGCGGCCGGATCCATCGCCGCCGACGGTGCCGCCGAGGGGCCCAGTTTGTCCAGGAACTCGCGGGCCTCGTCGAGATGCTCGCGATCGACGTAGAGCCGGTCGATCGGGCGGCTCGGCAGGGTCGTGGTCCTCGTCACCGGGTGCAGGTCGGCGGTGGGCTGCAGGTAGGCCGCGATGCCGGCGAGGCCGAGCACGTCGAGCAGGTGCTCGCCCACCCGCGGGTCGACGTCACCGGCCACCGCGTACTCGGCGGCGTGCAGGCCGTTGTCCCGCCGACCGTGCCGACGCCCACCGGCGCTCGACATGCCCCACCACCACCTTCCCGCCAGTCGGTGACCGCGCACGAGGCCTCGTTCGCTCCGTCTGCTGGGAGCAACGCCACACGAGCGGTCGGCATCGCAGCCCCGACAGACCGACGGTACCTGGCCCAATCGCGACATGGACAGGGCGGAGAACTTCTCCGGCCACGTTGCCGGCTCGCCGCCCTGCTCCGTACGCTGCTTGCGTAGGTCGACGAACGGAGTAACCCACGTGCTGTACTGGGTGCTGAAATGGATCCTGATCGGTCCGTGGTTGCGCGTGCTGTGGCGGCCGAAGGTCGAAGGCCTCGAGCACGTCCCCGCGACCGGTCCGGCGATCCTCGCCAGCAACCACGTGGCGTTCATCGACTCGGTGTTCCTGCCGCTGATGGTGCACCGGCCGATCCGGTTCATGGCCAAGAGCGAATATTTCACCGGTAAGGGCCTCAAGGGCTGGTTGAGCCGGCTGTTCTTCACCACGATCGGGTGCGTACCGGTCGACCGCGCCGGCGGTCGCGCGGCCCGCGCCGCGCTCGACGCCGGCAAGCAGGTTCTCGAAGAGGGCAAGCTGTGGGGCATGTACCCGGAGGGCACCCGCTCGCCGGACGGCCAGCTCTACCGCGGCAAGACCGGCGTGGCCCGCCTCGCGCTGGAGTCCGGGGTGCCGGTCATCCCGTGCGCGATGGTCAACTTCCACGAGATCCAGCCGGCCGGCGCGAAACTGCCCCGGCTCAACAAGCGGGTGCACATGCGCATCGGCGCCCCGCTCGACTTCTCCCGGTACGCCGGGATGGCCGGTGACCGGTTCGTGGAGCGCTCGGTGACCGACGAGATCATGTACAACCTGATGGAGCTGTCCGGTCAGGAGTACGTGGACGTCTACGCCGCCAAGGTCAAGAAGTCGGACAAGCCGGCACACGGCGAGGCGACGGCCGACAAGCCGACCCCCGCCCACACGGCCGCCTGACGAGCGCCGCCTGGTCCGTCGCCGCCCGTCGCTTGGCACCGCGTCGCGCCGCCCGTCGCTTGGCACCGCCGCCGCGCCCCCTGGCACCCCGCCGCCGCGGCGGGACGGCCGTCTAGCCGGGCTGGTCGCCGAGCCGCAGCAGCCGGTGCGCCTGGTTGGCGGCGGCGAACATCCGCACCTCCCGCCGGTACTGCTCGGCCCGGTCGCCGGCGCCGGCGGCGGTGTAGTGCCCGAGCGCGACCGCGAGGGACAGGATCTCGTCGCTGCGGGTCCCGATCCGGCGGTACAGCTCCGCGGCCTCGACGTGCCGGGCCGCCGCGGCGGCATGATCGCTTCCGGCCGCCAGCGCCCCTGCGGCCGACGCCGCGGCCGCCCGGGTCCACGGCGTGCCGCGGGGCACCTCGGTGAGCATGTCGCGCAGCGTGCCCGCCGCGGTCGGGCCGGCCAGCGCGGCCGCATGCCCGGCCGCCGCCACCCACTCGCCGCTGGGCACCGTCTGGTACCGCCGCCAGCTGGCGGCCAGGTCGGCGAGCAGTTCGGCCGCCTCGTCCGGCCGGTCGTGCAGCGCCAGGCAGAGCGCGCCGTGCCCGAACGCCGTCCAGGCCAGCCGCGGGAAGCCGCTGTCGCGGCCGATCCGCAGCGCCTCGGCGAGCTCGTCCTCGTCGCCGTCGGAGCGCTCGCCCCGCAGCGCCCGCAGCCAGACGCTCTGCAGCCGGGACTGCAGGTCCCAGGCGCCGGACGGGCTGTCCCGCAGCGCCTCGTTGGCCACCAGGGTGCTGTCCCAGTCGCCGGCCAGGAACGCCCGGCTGCCCTCCGCCGCGTAGTTGGTGGTCAGGCTGTGCCCGTCGGTGACCTCCACCAGCGCACCCTCGTCGAGCAGCTGCCGGGACCGGTCCAGCTCGCCCTCCTCGAGCAGGGCGGAGCCGAGGTTCTGGGTGGCCCGGCGCAGGCTCGGCAGCTTGAGCCGGCGGCAGGTCTCCAGCGCCTGCTCCATGATCGTCATCCCGTCCGGCTCGCCGCCGAGGTAGCGGCTCGCACCGATCGAGATCATCGCGCTGGCCTGCACCTCGATCAGGCCGAGCCGCGCCGCGATGTCGGCGGCCCGGCCGGCCGACTCGATCGCCGCCGGCAGCTCGGCGCTGCTGAGATGGATCCGGGCCAGGTCGGCGTACGCGCTCGCCTTCGGTTCGGAGTCGGGCAGCCCGGCGAACCGGCGGATCGCCTCGGCCAGCCCGCCGGCGGCGGCGGTGCGGTCGGCGGTCATCAACGCGACCCGGCTGCGTACCGTCAGCGCCTGCGCGGCGGCCTGCTCGTTGCCGCTGCGGTCCAGCCGCGCCACCAGCCGGGCCAGCCGGTCCATGCCGCCACCGGCGACGAACTCGTCGGCCCCGCGCAGGAACGACAGCTCGGCCGCGAACAGTTCCAGTTCGAGCCGCTCGTCGCTGTCCGGGTCGTCGGCCCCGAACAGCCGCAGCGCCTTCTCCACGTGGCCGGCGGCGATGTCCGGCGCGTGCAGCGCGTACGCCCGGCGGGCCGCGTGCTGCAGCGCGCGGCGGGCGCCCGGCGCGTACGGCGCGGTCGGGATGCCGAGGGTGCGGGCGATCTCGTGTGCCGCGAACCGGTGGTTCGCGACGACCTCGGCGAGGTCGGAGGAGCGGCTGCCGGTCGCGTCGGCCGCCGCCTCCAACCAGTCGGCGGCCCGGGCGTGCTGCACCACCCGCTCGGTGCGGGGCAGCCGCTGGTAGCAGACGTCGCGGATGAGCACGTGCGAGAACCGGTACTCGGTCTGCTGCTCCCGGCTGCTCTCGGTCTGCTGCAACACCAGGTCGCGCAGCTCCAGCCGGCGCAGCGCGCGCTCCACCGCTGCGGGCGGCTGGCGCAGCGCGCTCGCCACCGCGTCCGGCCAGAACACCATCCCGAGCACCGACGCGGACTGCAGCACCGCCCGGTCCGCCGCACCGAGCAGGTCGAGCCGGTTGGCGATGACCGCGTGCACGTTGTCGGGGATCGACGCGGTCGCGTCACCGTCCCGGCTGCCGATCGCCGGCGCCAGCGTCCCCTGCTCCAGCAGCATCCGGAAGTACTCGTGCGCGTACAGCGGGTTGCCGCCGGCGAGCTCGACCAGCTGGCCGAGCATGTCGGTGGGAAACGTCGCCTTGCCGAACAGCGCCGCGTACATGTCGGCGATGTGCTTGTCGTTCATCGACGACAGGCTGATCGTCTGCGAGCCGGCGATGGCCACCGCCCAGGCGGGTTCGTGTTCCAGCAGCTCCGGCCGGGAGGTGCAGAGCACCAGCAGCGGCACGTCGCGCATCGCCGAGCCCAGCCGTTCCACGAAGCTGACCATGGTCTGGTCGGCCCAGTGCAGGTCTTCGATGACCAGTACGGTCGGGCGCTCGGAGGCGAGTGCCACCACGAACCGCCGCCAGGCCGACTCGGTGTCCTCGGCGAGCAGCTGCTCACCGGGCAGCCCGACGAGCGGCCCGAGCGCGTTGGTGAGCCGGTCCGCCTCGACCGCCGGTACCAGCCGGGACACCGCCGCGCGCAACCGGTCCCGGGCGCGGGCCGCGTCGTCGGAATCGAGGATGCCGGCCTCGGCCTTGACGATGTCGGCGAACGCGGAGTAGGTGACGTTCTCCCCGAACGGCGGGCAGAACCCGGTGTGCCAGCGGATCTGCACGTCGTCGCGCGCGGTGGCGTACCGGTGCAGCTCGGTGACCAGCCGGCTCTTGCCGATGCCGGCCCGGCCGAACAGGGTGACCAGCTGCGGCTGCCGGTCGGTCACCATCCGCTCCAGCGCGCCGGTGAGCAACCGCAGCTCGTGGACCCGGTTGACCAGTGGCGTGCTTTCCTGGTCGCGCACCGTGGTGCGGCGGCGCAGCGAGGTGACCGGTACCCACACCTCGGTCGGCTCGGTGTGGCCGCGCAGCACCACCGGATCGCGCCGCTCGTACCGGAAGTCGTCGGCGGTGGCGGCATGGGTCGGGCCGTCGACCAAGACCCCGCCGACCGGCGCCGCGGACTGCAACCGGGATGCGGTGTTGAGCACGTCGCCGGCGGCGATCGCCTGGCCGCCGTCGCGTGCGGCGGCGGTGTCCACCAGCGCCTCGCCGGTCGCGATGCCGATCCGGAAGTGGAACGCCGGCTCGGTACCGGCGTCCGCCGTACCGAGGGTGCGCTGCAGGTCCAGCGCGGCCGACACGCAGCCGAGCACCGCGGTCTCGGTGGCGATCGGCGCCCCGAACAGCGCCATCACCGCGTCCCCGATGTACTTCTCCACCAGCCCGCCGTAGCGGCCGACGATCTGCCGGACGGTGTTGAAGAACCCGCTCTGCATCTGCCGGACCTGCTCCGGGTCGGCGCGTTCGACGAACCGGGTGAAGCTGACCACGTCGATGAACAGCACGCTGACCCGGCGCCGGTCCTCCCGGCCGCTCGAGCCGACCCCGCCGGCTGCCGGCGAACCGGTCTCGGTGAGCCGGCGCCCGCAGCCGGTGCAGAACGCCAGGTCGGGGTCGACCGCTCGACCGCAGCCGGGGCACTGCCGGCTCAGCGCCGTCCCGCACGTTCCGCAGAACCGGTCGTCCGGTCCGGCGACGCGACCGCAGTGGGCACATGAGACGGGGATGGCGGCCTCCCAGCTTCCGGCGTTCGGCGGGCCGACCGGCACCCGGTGACCCGGCAACGACAAGTCATGCTGTCACGCTTCGACAACCGAACGAAGCGACGAGGTCCGGGCACTGTCGGCGTACCGCCACTGCACGATACTTCAGGCGCTCTTTCTCGGTCGGAATGGCGACAGAGCGCAGGCGATGTCGACGCTGGTCAGTAGGGTCAGCGGCGATCAGAGCAACTGTGAATGCCTGGCACGCATGCCGGTCGATGGAGGTTGACGTGTTGGTACGGCTGGCGGCCGACTGGGCCGGGCCGGGCCGGGCCCGGCATCGTGCCGGTGATCTGGTCGAGGTGGACAACGTCACGCTGGCCGAACTCGAAGCAGGAGGATTCGTGGCAACAGAGGAGACACCGAAGCGCGAGGAGCCACGCTCGGACGACGAGGAGTCGACCGAGACCACCAGCACCACCGAGCCGCAGCCGGAGCCGGAGCCGGACACGTCCGGCGGGATGCACCCGAACGGCTGGCCCGGCATCAGCTGACCGACCGCGGTCCGGGGCGACGGGGTCGATGCGACCGCGCGCCGCGGTCAGCCGGTCATCCCGGCTCGGCGTCGCAGCGCGCCGATGTCGGTGATGACGATCCGGCGGCCCTCGGTGCGCAACCAGCCGCGACCGGCGAACGTGCCGATCGCCTGGTTGACGCTCTGCCGGGAGCCGCCGGCCATCTCGGCGAGCTGGCTCTGGTTCAGCTCGACGGTGACCATCGGCGCCGCGGTGTCGCCGGCCAGCCGGACCAGCGTCTTCGCCACCCGGCCGGCCAGGTCGAGGAAGACGTGGTCGGTGTTCTGCTCGGTCAGCCGCCGGATCAGGCTGCCGAGGGAGTTCAGCACGCTGTCCAGGATGCGCGGGTTGGCGTGCACCAGCTCCAGGAACGCGGTGCGTGACAGTGCCAGTGCGCTGCACCGCTCGATGGCCTCCACCGACGCCGACCGGGGCGCGCCGTCGAGCAGCGCCACCTCGCCGAGCACCCCCGGCGGCCGTACCACGTGCAGCAGCGCGCGCTCGCCGGAGGACGAGGTGCGAAACACCGCGACCGCCCCGGAGCGCACCACGATCAGCGACTCACCGGGATCGTCCTCGACGAACAGCAACTGCCCCTTCCGGTAGGTGCGGGGCACGGCCGCGGCCGCGATCCGGCGCCGGACCTCCGGGTCGAGGTCCGTGAACATCTCCACGTTCGCGATCGCGTCGTCGAAATCGGTGCCGCCTTGCCTGTCCACCCGCGCTGCCTCTCTCGGCCCGAATTCGGACCGTCACTGCTCGTGTGTGCGTTCTCCAAGCATCCGGCCGAACTGTCGTGCTGTCTACACCTGAGGTATCGGTCATGCGACAGTTCACGCCGGCACCGGCTGGCAGGCTGAGCCACGGCCGCGAGAAACCGCGCCGGTCACGGGGGTTGGCGCGGCAACGCTGTCGTGCGGCGAGCGACGTCCGCGGGATCTTGGGGGAGCATCCCGGCGGACGGTGCCTACGGCATCGCCGCGTCGGCCGCGTGGAGACCGGCGCGGTCGCGGTCACGGCCCCGGCCATCGTTTCGACGATTGCCGGGGCCGTCCGTTCCGGTCGAGCCCCGCCGTGCCGGTCGCGGCCTCGCCGCACCGATGACCGCCAGGCTCGACGATCGCGTGACCGCTCAGGCGGGCCAGTTGCGGGACCGGTCGACGGCGACCCGCCACAGCCGGTACCCGTCCTCGTCGGTGCGGCCGGACGGGGTGAAGCGGGCGTCGAGTTGCCAGGTCGCGGCGAGTTCGTCGGTCGACGACCAGACCCCGGTGGCCAGGCCGGCGAGGAACGCGGCGCCCAGCCCGGTGGTCTCGGTGACCCGGGGCCGGCGTACCGGCAGGGCGAGCTGGTCGGCCTGCAGCTGGCACAGCAGCGAGTTGGCCGAGGCGCCGCCGTCGACGGACAGTTCCGGGATCACCTCGGCGGCCGGCCGGTCGTCGCCGGCCAGCTCGGCGGCCATCACCGTCAGCACGTCGCGCACCTCGTACGCGATGGCGGCGAGGGTGGCGCGGGCCAGGTGTGCGCGGGTGGTACCGCGGGTCAGACCGAGGATGGTGCCGCGCGCGGACGGGTCCCAGTAGGGGGCGCCGAGCCCGGTGAGCGCCGGCACGAACACCACACCGTGGGTGTCCGGCACGGTCGCGGCGAGCCCCTCGATCTCGGCCGCGGCGCCGATGATGCCCAGCCCGTCGCGCAGCCACTGCACCGCCGCACCGGTGACGAAGATGGAGCCCTCCAGCGCGTACACCGGGCCGTCGCCCAAATCCCAGGCGATCGTGGTGAGCAGTCCGTGCTCGGACCGTACCGGGGTGTTGCCGGTGTTGGTCAGCACGAACGACCCGGTGCCGTAGGTGCACTTCGTCGCGCCGGTCTGGTAGCATGCCTGGCCGAACAGCGCCGCCTGCTGGTCGCCGGCGATCCCGGCCACCGGCAGCGTCAGGCCGAGGAACTCGCCCGGGTCGGTGTGCCCGAGCACCCCGGACGAGCCGACCACCTCCGGCAGCGCGATCTCCGGCACCCCGAACAGCTCGCACAGCTCGCCGGACCAGCCGCCGCCGAACGTGTCGTACAGCAGGGTGCGGCTGGCGTTGGACACCTCGGTGGCGAGCACCTGCCCGCCGGTCAGCCGGGCCACCAGGTACGCGTCGACGG
Organism: Actinocatenispora sera; assembly: GCF_018324685.1. Lineage (NCBI taxonomy): Bacteria > Bacillati > Actinomycetota > Actinomycetes > Micromonosporales > Micromonosporaceae > Actinocatenispora > Actinocatenispora sera. The sequence continues at coordinate 3,437,691 of NZ_AP023354.1, forward strand.
TGCCGACCACGAGCCGCCCCTCGGTGACCCCGCGCCAGGTGTCCGGCTCGTGCCGGGCCAGCCAGGTCAGCTTCGTCGCCGAGAAGTACGGGTCGAGCCGCAGCCCGGTCAGCTCGGCGACCCGCTCGCCGTGCCCGGCCGCCTCGAACTCGGCGCAGATGTCGGCGGTACGCCGGTCCTGCCAGACGATCGCGCGGCGCGGCGCGCGCAACGTGCGCCGGTCCCACAGCACCACGGTCTCGCGCTGGTTGGTGATGCCGATCGCGGTCGGCGCCGGTACGTCCGCGGCGCGCGCGCCGTCGACCGCCTCCTTGCACGCCGACAGCGTGGCGAGCCAGATCTCCTCCGGCTCGTGCTCCACCCAGCCGGGTCGCGGGAAGTGCTGCGGGAACTCCTGGTAACCGCGTGCGGCGATGCCGCCGTCGCGGCCCACCACCAGTGCGGTCACCCCGGTGGTACCCGCGTCGATCGCCAGCACACTCACGACTTCCTCCTCGGCCGATCCCTGTCGATCATGGGGTTGTGTTGTCGGGCAAGCGTTTCCCGGGACCATAGCCCCGTGATCAACGGGGTGGGGCGCTCGCGCGGAGCTGGTCCAGGACCAGCGGGTCGATGCGGCCGGGTGCCAGCCGCAGCTCGTAGTTCTCGATGCCGGCCCACTCGGCGAGCGCGTCGTCCAGCCCACGCTCCGGTTCGCCGGCCGCGGCGTGGCCGAGGCCGGCGAGCAGCGCGCGTACCTCGTCGGCCAGCGGGCCGGTCAGCGGCAGCAGGCTGGCCGGATCGGCCCGGTCGAAGTAGAGGTGGTGGGCGGCGAGCAGCCGGTCGAGCTCGGCGACCGGCGCGGGGTGGTCGTCCACCCGCAGGTCGACGGCGAGATGGCTGCCGGTGTCGCCCACGTACGGCACGGTCGGATCGGCGCCGTAACCCGCGTTGGCCACGGCGACCAGCAGCGCGGCGCTCTGCCGGCCGCGCCGGTCGCCGCCGGCCTCGTCCCCGGCGCGCAGCGCCGCGAGCAGCCGCTCGGCCAGCGGCCCGGACGAGTCCAGGTACGCCGAGCGCATCGCGTCGACCACGCCCGGCCCGGCGAGGATGTTGCCCTGGATGGCGAACCCGTCCCCGGCGGTACCGCCGGCCCAGTCCAGGCAGTGCGCGCCGGTGTAGGTCGCGCCGTCGCCGGTCGGGCCGACCACGCCCAGTTGCCGCTCGTCCCGCAGCGGGTCGGCGGCGGTGAGCCCGGCGACCACGTCGGCCGCGGCGGTACCCGACCGCAGCAGTGCGAGGCCCTGCGGCCGGTAGGCCAGGTTCGCCATCGACTGGGTGGCGAGCGCGCCCGCCACCGGATCGGCCGCCGGCACCGCCGCGCCGACCGCGAGGAACTTGCTGGCCACGGCCACGCCGTAGGCCGGTCGGCCGGAGCCGTCGGTACCGCGGGCCACGATCGAGAACGTCATCGGCCACCTCCGTCGCCGGGTGCCGGGCCGGCACCACTGGTCCTGGTCCGGTGACCTTAGCGAACGGGTGGCGGCGCCCCCGGTACCCTCCCCAGACCGGTACCGGGCGGCCCGGTGCGGGCGCGACGGGGGAGGGGAAGATGGTGCGACTGCGGCGGGCGGGGACGCAGCCGGCGGGGGTTTCGACCCTGGAACTGTTCTTCGACCTGGTGTTCGTGTTCACCCTCATGCAGCTGACCGGGCTGCTCGAACACGACCTGAGCCCGGTCGGCGTGCTGCGGGTGCTGCTGCTGTTCGGCGTGCTGTGGTGGATGTACGGCGCTTTCGCCTGGGTCACCAATGCCGCGGCGCCCACCGACCCGGGCCGCCGGGTGCTGCTGGTCGTCGCGATGGCCGGCTTCCTCGTCATGGCGCTGGCGTTGCCGCAGATCACCGGGCCGGGCGGGCTCGCGTTCGGGCTCGGCTACCTGGTCGTGGTGCTGGTGCACCTGGCGCTGTTCGGGCTGACCGAGGCGTGGCGGGCGATCCTGCGGGTCGCGCCGTTCAACCTGCTGGCCGCGGTGCTGGTGCTGGCAGCCGGGTTCCTGCCCGGGTCGGTACGGCCGTGGTTGTGGGCGGTGGCGCTGGCGGTGCAGATCGTCACGCCGCACCTGGGCCGGGTGGTCGGCGGTGACTCGCAGTTCCGGATCGCGCCCGACCACTTCGTCGAGCGGCACGGGCTGCTGCTGATCGTGGCGTTCGGCGAGTCCGTCGTGTCGCTCGGCAAGGGCGTCGCCGGCCACCCGGTCGATCTGCGGCTGACCGCGACCGCGGTACTGGTGCTGGCGCTGCTCGCGATGCTGTGGTGGGTGTACTTCGGCGCCGGCGCGGTCGATGCGGCCGTGGCGCGGATGCGGCGCGCCGAGCCCGCGCAGCGTCCCCGGCTCGCCGTCTACGGCTTCTTCTACTCCTACACCCCGATGATGCTGGGCATCGTGCTGCTGTCGGCCGGGGTGGCGATCGGTCTCGGGCACGGCCGGCCGAGCTGGCCGGTCGCCGCGGTCACGGCGCTGGGCATCGCCGGGTACCTGGCCGGCGACGTCTGCTTCCGCCGGGTGCTGTCCGCCGGCCCGGTCGCGGTACGTACCTGCCTCGCCGTGCTGGCGCTCGGTACCGCGCCGGTCGGCCGGTACGCCGGGGTCGTGGCGCAGCTCGCCGCGCTTGCCGTTCTGGTCGCGGCCGGGCTGGCGGTGGAGGCGGCTCGCGGCCCGGCAGATCCGTCCCCGGTGGTCGATGGTCGTGGCCCGGTCGACCAGCCCCTGGTGGTCGGTGGTCGTGGCCCGGTCGACCAGCCTCTGGTGGTCGATGGTCGCGGCCCGGTCGACCAGCCTCTGGTGGTCGAGGGTCGCGGCCCGGAGGGCCCGCCCGCGGCGCCGGACGGGACGGTACCGACGGGCGCGTAGGGTGCCGGGCATGGGGACGGAGCGGGTGCACCGGTACTTCGTCGACTGCGAGTTCATCGAGGACGGTCGGACCATCGACCTGGTCTCGGTCGGCGTGGTCGACGAGGACGACCGGGAGTTCTATGCGGTGTCGACCGAGTTCGACCCGGGCCGGGCCATCGAGTGGGTGCGCCGGCACGTGCTGGACAAGCTGCCGTCGCCGGCGGACAAGGCGTGGCGTTCGCGCGAGCGGATCCGCGACGACCTGTACGACTACCTGACCGAGCCGCTGCGCGCCGGCCGTGCCGATCGGATCGAGCTGTGGGCCTGGCTCGCCGCGTACGACCATGTCGCGGTGGCGCAGCTGTGGGGCGCGATGCCGGCGCTGCCGCGCGAGATCCCCCGGTTCACGCACGAGCTCCGGCAGCGCTGGGAGGCGCTGGGCTGTCCGGAGCTGCCCGGCCACGGCAGCGACCGGCACGACGCGCTGGCCGACGCCCGTCTCGGCCTGGCCCGCTGGCGCGCGATGAACACCCACGCCAGCCCCAGCCCGAACCTGGTCCCGCGAAGTTGATCAAGGGATCGGTGCGAGTTCTCCGCGGCCGACGTGTCCCGTTCCCTTGATCAACTGCGTGGTCCCTTGATCGGCGGTCTCGTTGCAGGTCGGCGGGTCTGTCGCTGGCGGGCTTCATCGGCAAGGATGGAACCCGCGACCCGGCGTCGGCGGTGCTCGTTGCCGTTGCTGTCGGGATGTGTGGCCTCACCTCGACCCTGTGGGTGTCGGCCGATCGGCACTGGATTGCCCCGGTTGTGCCCACATCGGCCGGGGTAGACCCTAGGCTGGCCGGCATGGGGCGGCAACGACGCCGATGCCCCGCGCCACGGCCACGTTGGTGACGAAGGAGTGAGCGATCATGCGCATCGGCGTACTCACCGGCGGCGGCGACTGTCCCGGCCTGAACGCCGTGATCCGGGCGGTCGTCCGCAAGGGCACGAAGGTGTACGGGAACGAGTTCCTCGGCTTCCGCGACGGCTGGCGCGGGCCGCTCGAGAACGCCACCATGCCGCTCGGCGTCGAGCAGGTGCGCGGCATCCTGCCCCGCGGCGGCACCATTCTCGGCTCGTCCCGGACCAACCCGTACGCGACCGACGACGGTGGCCAACGGATCCGCGACAACCTGGCCGAACTGGGCGTGGACGCGCTGATCGCGATCGGCGGCGAGGACACCCTCGGCGCCGCCGCGAAGCTGCACTCCGAGGGCCTGCCGGTGGTCGGGGTACCGAAGACCATCGACAACGACCTGGGCGCCACCGACTACACGTTCGGCTTCGACACCGCGGTCAACATCGCCACCGAGGCGATCGACCGGCTGCACACCACCGCGGAGAGCCACCACCGCACGGTGGTCGTCGAGGTGATGGGCCGGCACGCCGGCTGGATCGCGCTGCACTCGGGCCTCGCCGGCGGCGCGAACGTCATCCTCACCCCGGAACGCCCGTTCGACCTCGACCAGGTCTGCGAGTACATCGAGGAACGGTTCCGCTCGCAGTACTCGCCGATCGTCGTGGTCGCCGAGGGTGCGGTGCCGGCGCAGGCGCACGAGGTGACCCAGACCGACCGGCTCGACTCGTTCGGGCACGTCCGGCTGGGCGGTATCGGCCAGTGGCTGGCCGACTCGATCGAGCAGCGCACCGGTAAGGAGGCGCGTGCCGTCGTGCTCGGCCACATCCAGCGGGGTGGCACCCCGACCGCGTACGACCGGGTGTTGGCGACGCGGTTCGGGCTGCACGCGGTGGATGCGGTGCACGACAAGGACTGGGGCCAGATGGTGGCGCTGCGCGGTACCGACATCGTGCGGGTGCCGCTGGCGGAGGCGACGGCGAAGATCAAGACCGTACCGGCGGCGCGGTACGCCGAGGCCGAGGTCTTCTTCGGCTGAGTACGCCCGTGAGGTGGGCGTTCCCCGGGCCGGGTGAGGGGTCTGTGCTCGTTGCGGCGCAGCCCCTTGCCCATCCCCCGTCGGGGAGACGGCGAGGCGGCCGGACGTAGGGTCGGAGGATGGCAGGGGAGCATACGGTCGCCGTGGTCGGGGCCGGCAAGATGGGTGAGACGCTGCTGTCCGGGCTGCTGCGGGCCGGGTGGCCGGCGAGCCGGCTGCTCGCGACGGCGCGCCGGCCGGAGCGGGCCGAGGAACTCGCGGTGCGCTACGGCGTGCGGGTGGTCGACAACGACGAGGCTGCGGCGTCGGCGGACGTGCTGACGATCGCGGTGAAGCCGCAGGACGCGCCGGCGTTGCTGGCCGCGCTCGGCCCGAAGGTGGCCCGCGACGTGGTGGTGGTGTCGATCTGTGCCGGCCTGCCGACGTCGTTCTTCGAGAAGCACCTTCCCGCCGGTACGCCGGTCATCCGGGTCATGTCGAACACGCCGGCGATGGTCGATCAGGCGATGACCGCGATTTCCGGCGGTACCCACGCCACCGCCGAGCAGCTCGCGCTGGCCGAGGAGATGTTCCGGCCGCTGGGGCGCACCATCCGGTTGCCGGAGTCGCAGCAGGACGCGGTGACCGCGTTGTCGGGCTCCGGCCCGGCGTACATCTACTACCTGGTGGAGGCGATGACCGACGCCGGGATCCTGCTCGGCCTGCCCCGGCAGGTGGCGTACGAGCTGATCCTGCAGACGGTGATCGGTTCGGCGGCGATGCTGCGCGACTCGGGCGAGCACCCGGTCAAACTGCGTGAGGCGGTCACCTCGCCGGCGGGTACCACCATCAACGCGATCCGGGAACTCGAGGACCACAAGGTGCGGGCGGCGCTGATCGCGGCGTTGGAGGCGGCCCGGGACCGGGCCAGGGAAATCGCCGCTGACTACACGTGATCGTGCAACTACCCGCAATCGTCGCAATGCGTGACTATCGCGTCGGGGAGTTCGCGCCGCGATTCGGGGCCGCCGGTTGCAATGAGTGAGCGCTTCAGATGGTGAGCCGGGTCCGCCGGTCGGCGGGGCCTGGACGCCGGCGCGAGTGCCGGCCGAGCCTCGGCGGCGTGCGAACCGCCCGAGAGTATCTGCTGCGAAGATCACATAGATGTAACGGATAGCGGTGGAGTAGCCGGGGGCGGAACCGGGACAATTGACAACCAATGCCGGGCTACCGACCACCCGATTTACCGTCGCGTGACATCCTCAGGATGCGAGCCGGCGAGCCTTCGATAGGGTTGGCGCCGTTGGACACGCGCGCCACGGCCGTGCACGCGGGTCGATGGTCCGACCGTGGCGCCTGCCGTGCGGCCGTGACCATGCCGGTTCGGAACCCGTTCCGGCCCGCCCCGCGCCTGACATCGGTTACGCCGTGTAGCCGCCGGCTCCGGCTCGGAGGGTGACGCGGTGCGACCCGACGAGCGAAGAGGAGATCGTGCCAGCAGTACGCGCAGACTCGGTGTACAAGGTGTTCGGTCGCCGACCGGAGCAGGCCGCGAAGGCGCTGGCTTCGGGGGCGAGCCGAGAGCAGGTCCGCGCGCAGGGCGCCACCGCCGCGGTCATCGATGCATCGTTCGAGGTGGCGCCGGGTGAGATCTTTGTCGTGATGGGGCTGTCCGGTTCGGGCAAATCGACCCTGATCCGGATGCTCAACGGACTGTGGCGGCCGACCGCCGGCACCGTCGAGATCGACGGCATCGACATCAGCAAGATGCGGCCCAAGCAGCTCCGCGAGCTGCGCCAACGCAAGGTCAGCATGGTCTTCCAGCACTTCGCGCTGCTGCCGCACCGCACCGTGCTGGACAACGCCGCGTACCCGCTGGAGGTCAAGGGCGAGCCGACCGCGGTGCGCCGGCAGAAGGCGCGCGAGGCGCTCGCCATGGTTGGCCTGGAAGGCTGGGAGGAGAGCCTCCCGTCGCAGCTGTCCGGCGGTATGCAGCAGCGGGTCGGGCTGGCCCGCGCGTTCGCCGCCGGTACCGACGTGCTGCTGATGGACGAGGCGTTCAGCGCGCTCGACCCGCTGATCCGGCGGGACATGCAGACCCAGCTGCTGGAGCTGCAGAGCCGGCTCGGCAAGACGATCGTGTTCATCACCCACGACCTGAACGAGGCGATGCGGGTCGGCGACCACATCGCGGTGATGCGGGACGGCCGGATCGTGCAGATCGGTACCGCCGAGGAGATCCTGACCGACCCGGCGAACGACTACGTGGCGCAGTTCGTCGCCGACGTGGACCGCACCCGGGTGCTGACCGCAAGCTCGATCATGGAGCCGCCGGTCGCCACCATCGGCGTCGGCGGCGGCCCCCGCGCCGCGGCCAAGACGATGCGGGAGAACCAGATCAGCGCGCTGTTCGTACTCGGCCGGGACCGCACGCTCGCCGGCGTGGTCCGGGAGGGGCCGACCTCGGAGGCGCTGCGGCACGGCGAGTCGAGCCTCAGCTCGCTGCTGGACCACGACATCGTGAAGATCGGCCCGGACACGCCGGTCGCCGACCTGTTCGCGCCGGCCGCGGAGACGCCCGTACCGCTGGCGGTGGTGGACGACGACGACAAGCTGCTCGGCGTGATCCCGCGGGTGACGCTGCTTGCCGCGCTGGGCAACGGCAGCGAGGAGCCCGTACCGCTGGACGATCCGCCTCCGGGGTTCGACCCGACCGCCAGCGTGTCCGTCGACCGGGAAGGGGATGCCGATGTCTCTGCCTGATCTGGCCACCTCCGGCCCGGCGATCCCGCAGATCCCGATCGGCAGCTGGGCCGACCATCTGGTCACCTGGCTCAAGTTCAACATCGGCGTGCTGTTCGACGGCATCAAGTCGGTCGTCGAGACGGTCGTCTCCGGGCTGTCCGACGCGCTGATCGCGGTGCCGTGGCCGGTGATGATCCTCATCTTCATCCTGCTCGGCCTGTGGCTGCGCACCTGGAAGTTCGCCATCTTCGCGTTGCTCGGCCCGCTGCTGATCGTGTCGATGCAGCTGTGGGACGACGCGATGATGACGTTGGCGTTGGTGATCGTGGCGGCGGCGGTGTCGCTGGTCCTCGCGATACCCATCGGCATCGCCGCGGCGCAGAGCGCCTGGGTGTCGCGGATCGTCAAACCGATCCTCGACCTGATGCAGACGATGCCGCAGTTCGTGTACCTGATCCCGGCCGTGATCCTGCTCGGTCTCGGCCCGGCGCCCGGCCTGGTGGCGACCGTCGTGTTCGCGATGCCACCCGGGGTGCGGTTCACCGAGCTGGGCATCCGGCAGGTCAACCACGAGGTGGTCGAGGCCGGCGAGGCGTTCGGCGCGTCCCCGTGGAAGGTGCTGCTGCGCATCAAGCTGCCGCTGTCGCTCGGCACGATGATGGCCGGCGTCAACCAGGTGATCATGTTGACCCTGTCGATGGTCGTGATCGCCGGCATGCTCTCCGCGCCCGGCCTCGGCCAGGACGTGGTCGGCGCGGTGTCGCAGACCGACGTCGCCGGCGGGTTCCAGAGCGGCCTGGCCGTGGTGATCCTCGCCATCGTCCTGGACCGGCTCACCGCCGGACTGGGCGAACGCGCCGCGCCGGAGGCGCGGCTCGCCCGCCGGGCGCGTGCGTTGAAACGGCGGCAGGCCAAGGCCCGCGGCGCGAGCACGGACGCCGCCCCGGCGGCCAAGGTGAATGCCTGACAGATCCCGATGGCGGCAGCCGGCGACCGCCGGTACCGTCGCCCGATCCGGCCGTGCGCGGTCGATCCAGAGGAGAAAGGAACGTCCAAGGTGCGACGGAAACTGGTCGCCCGAGTGGTCGCGGGTGTCGCGGTCGCGTTGACGCTGTCGGCAACGCTGGCAGCGTGCGGGAAGAGCAAGGAGGTCAGCGGCGGCTCGGGTTCGGGTGAGGACGCCAAGACCGTCACCATCGGCGTGCTGCAGGGCTGGGCCGAGGACCAGGTGGTCAGCGAGCTGTGGAAGCAGGTGCTGGAGAAGAAGGGCTACAAGGTCACGCTGAAGAACATCAGCGACGCCGGCCCGACCTTCACCGGCCTCGCCGGCGGTGACCTGGATCTGTTCATGGACACCTGGCTGCCCAAGACCCACAAGACCTACGTGGACAAGTACGGCAGCCAGATGGAAGACCTCGGCGTCTGGTACGACCAGGCCACGCTGGACATCACCGTCCCGGCCTACATGACCGACGTCAACAGCATCGCCGACCTCAAGGGCAAGGCGAGCAAGGTCGACGGCAAGATCGTCGGCATCGAGCCGGGCGCCGGCCTGACCGCGGCCGCGAAGGACACGATCAAGGGCTACGGGCTGAGCGACTACACGCTGCAGACCTCGTCGACCACGGCGATGCTGAGCGCGTTGAAGAGCGCGTACGCCTCGAAGAAGCCGATCGTGGTCACCCTGTGGCGGCCGCACTGGGCCTACTCCGCGTACAAGCTGAAGGACCTGAAGGACCCGAAGGGCCTGATGGGTGCCAAGGAGAAGATCCACACGTACGCGCACAAGGGCTTCAGCGCCGACCACAAGGAGCTGGCCGGGTGGCTGAAGAACTTCACGATGCCCGACGCGCAGCTCGCGTCGCTGGAGAACGAGGCGCTGAACAAGCAGTCCAGCAACGTCAGTGCCGGCGTGACCAAGTGGATGAACGAGAACCAGGACTTCGTCAAGCAGATGACTGCCTGACGTAGCCCGCGGGTCTTTTTTCGGCCGGTCGATTGTCGACATTGCACAATCGGCCGGCCGACATCGTGTCCACCGTGGTGGGTCAGGAGCCGGCGCGCAGCGCGGCGATGCCCTCTTCCAGCAGGGCCGCCGGGTCGAGGGTCTCCGGCGACTCGGCCCAGCGCAGCACGGCGACCGACGCCACGCCGATGTAGGCGGCCGCGACCGCCTCGTCGGTGTACCGCGGGGTGTCCCGGCCGGCGCGCTCGGCCAGCGCGGTGGCGATCGCCCGGGTCGACTCGGCCACCCCCTGGATGATCTTGCCGCGCAGCGCCGGGACGGACAGCACCAGCCGCAGCCGCTGCCGGGTGTCCTCGCCGGCCTCCGCCGCGAACTGCGGCATCAACGCCATCATCGCGCTGTGCAGGGCGACCAGCGGTTTCTCGTCCGCCGGCCGGTCCAGGACCGCCCGGTAGAACAGCGGGTCGTAGTCGTCGGCGAGGACCACGTCCTCCTTCGTCGGGTAGTACCGGAAGAAGGTGCTGGGGGAGACCTCGGCGGCGGCGGCGATCTGCTCCACCGTCGTCTGGTCGTACCCCTGCTCGGCGATCAGCCGCAGCGCGTGATGCTGGATGGCGCGCCGGGTCTTGAGCTTCTTGCGCTCCCGCAGACCCGGCGCCCCCGCCGGTACGTCAGCCTTCATGCCGTCCATTGTGCGGCCCGCCCGTGGCCAGCGCCGCCGGCTCGGCCCCGGCCGGTCGCGTCGCCGCAGGTTCGGGTACCGGCCGGTCCCGGTTCGGCAGCAGCAGCGCGGCGGCCACCGCACTGACCGCGGCCGCGACCGCGCAGACCAGCAGCATCACCGACATGCCGTGCACGAACGCGCCGTCGGCCGCGGCCCGCAGCGGCGCGCCGGCCGGACCCATCCGGTGCGCCACCTCGGCGGCGCCGCCGACCGATCCGCGGGCGGCGTGCGCCGCCGCCGGCGGCAGTCCGGTCAGCGCCGGGTCGAGCCGGTCCCGGTACGCGGCGTTCAACACGCTGCCCAGGATCGCGATGCTCAGCGCGGCGCCGACCTGCCGGATCGCCTGCACCAGCGACGAGCCGGTGGCGGCGTCATCGGTACCGAAGGTGGCGAGCGCCGAGTCCATCGCCGGCGACAGGGCCAGGGAGATGCCGAACCCCTCGATCAGCATCGCCACCGTGGTCAGCCGGTAGCCGCTCGACACGTCGACCCGGGACTGCACCATCAGCCCGGCGGTGACCACCAGCAGGCCGCCGGCAACCGGCAGCCGGCGGCCGAACCGCCGGCACAGCCGGTCGCCGACCGGCGCCGCCACCAGCATCCCGGCGATCAGCGGCAGCAGCCGTACCCCGGCGCCGAACGCGTCGGTGCCGAGCACCACCTGCACGTACTGCGGCAGCACGAACACGACGCCGAACAGCGCGAAACCGGCGAGCGTCATCGCCAGCACGCCGACGGAGAAGCGGCGATCGGCGAACAGACCGAGCCGTACCAGCGGTTGCCGCGCCCGCGCCTGCCAGGCCACGAACCCGGCCAGCAGCGGGACCGCCGCACCGAGCCCGACCAGTACCGGCAGGCTGGTCCAGCCGCGCTCCGGGCCCTCGATGACGCCGTAGACCAGCGCGACCAGCCCGAGCGTGGACAGCGCCACGCCGAGCAGGTCGGGCCGGCGGGTCACCGCCCGCGACTGCGGGATGGTCAGCGCCACCACGATCATCGCGACCAGCACGATCGGCACGTTGATCAGGAACACCGAGCCCCACCAGAAGTGGCCGAGCAGCCAGCCGCCGAGCAGCGGCCCGAGCGGCAGCCCGAGCATCATCCCGGACACCAGGATCGCCAGCGCCGTCGACGTCGGCAGCGTCCGCCCCCCGCCGCCGACCGCCGTGCCATCGCTACCGCTCGTGCCGGCGGTGCCGGGCGCCGTGGCGGCGGTGCCGGTCGGCTTGTCGGCGGCGCGGAAGACGGTCGGCACGATCGACAGCGGTACCGACAGCAGCACCGCGGCACCGATCCCGAGCACCGCGCGTGCGGCGATCAGCTGCGCCGGCGAGTCGACCTCGGCGCAGGCCGCGGACGCCAGCCCGAACACGGCGAGGCCGGCGAGCAGCACGGTGCGCCGCCCGTACCGGTCGGAGAGCAGGCCCACCGGCAGCAGCAACGCGGCGAGCGCCAGCGTGTACGCGTCGGTGACCCACTGCAGCTGGGCGTTGCTCGCGCCCAGGTCCTTGCTCAGGGTGGCCAGCGCGACGCTGAGCACCATCGTGTCCAGCCCGACCACCAGTACCGCGAGCCACAGCGCGACGAGGATCGCGCCCTGCCGCCCCCGTCCGTACCGGACCATGTCCGCCTCCCAAAATGACATCAACTCTCAAAATCAAGTAGATGCCAAAAGACTTAAACTGTCAACAGGCCTCGATGCGTGTCGCGGGGAGGTCGGGGAGTGCCGCTCGGCACCGGCCGCGGCAGGGTGCCCGGAGCGCGCGGGCGGATGGTGGGACGGCCGCCACCTGGGGGGTTGGTGGGGCGGGGCACACCGTAGGCTGTCGGCGTGCAGCGAGAATGGCATGATCTGCGCTTCCCCGGCCTGGACACGACCAGCATGCTGACCACCCGCGATGCCGACGAGCACGAGGTGGCCAAGCTCGGACTGGACGCCTGGCGCGAGCTACCGCGCGACCAGGGCGTCAACTGGCCGGACCAGGCCGAGGTCGACCAGGTCGGCCAGGTGCTGTCGGCGGTGCCGCCCGTCGTCGCGCCGTACGAGGTGGACCAGCTGCGGGCGCGCCTGGCCGAGGTGTGCGAGGGGCGCGCGTTCCTGCTGCAGGGCGGCGACTGTGCGGAGACGTTCGTCTCCAACACCGAGCAGCACCTGCTGGCCAACGCCCGCACGCTGCTGCAGATGGCGATCGTGCTGACCTACGGCGCGAGCATGCCGGTGGTGAAGGTCGGCCGGGTGGCCGGGCAGTACGCGAAGCCGCGGTCCAAGCAGACCGACGCGCTGGGCCTGTCCGCCTACCGCGGCGACATGATCAACTCGTTGGACGCCACCCCCGAGGCGCGGGTGGCCGACCCGCAGCGGATGATCCGCGCGTACGCCAACGCGGCGGCGGCGATGAACATGCTCCGGGCGTACCTGTCCGGTGGCCTCGCCGACCTGCACCAGGTGCACACCTGGAACAAGGACTTCGTGCGCTCGTCGGCCGCGGGCGAGCGGTACGAGGCGATCGGCCGGGAGATCGACCGCGCGCTGCGGTTCATGAACGCCTGCGGCATGTCCGACGCCGACGAGCTGCGCCAGGTCACCCTGTACGGCAGCCACGAGGCGCTGGTGCTGGAGTACGAGCGGGCCCTGACCCGGGTCGCCGGCGACGCCGCGTACGACCTGTCCGGGCACTTCGTCTGGGTCGGCGAGCGCACCCGCCGGATGGACGGCGCGCACATCGACTTCGTCTCCCGCATCGCCAACCCGATCGGCGTCAAGATCGGCCCGAGTACCACCCCGGAGACCGCGATCGAGCTGGCCGAGCGGCTCAACCCGGACAACATCCCGGGCCGGCTCACCATGATCAGCCGGATGGGCAACGGCCGGGTGCGCGACGCGCTGCCACCCATCGTGGAGAAGGTCACCGCCGCCGGCGCCAAGGTCGTCTGGCAGTGCGATCCCATGCACGGCAACACGTTCGAGTCGTCCAACGGGTACAAGACCCGGCAGTTCGACCGGATCGTGGACGAGGTCCTCGGCTACTTCGAGGTGCATCGCGGCCAGGGCACCCACCCCGGCGGCATCCACGTCGAACTCACCGGCGAGGACGTCACCGAATGCCTCGGTGGCGCGCAGGCCCTGGAGGAACTGCACCTGCCCACCCGGTACGAGACGGCCTGCGACCCGCGCCTGAACACCCAGCAGTCGCTCGAACTGGCCTTCCTCGTCGCCGAAATGCTCCGCGGCTGACTCCGAAACAGACCCTAGGCCCGACCGGCTTCCACCCGATCGCGCGGTAGCCGCCCGTCCGATGGTCGCGCGAGTAACGGCCATCGCTGCCGCTGCGGCGGGGAAGGTGAGGGGGCGGTACGGCGGGGTTAACCATGCTTCGGGGCGGGCAAAGAGTCGCGCCGCGGCCTGGTTGGGCCGATCCGGCCGGTGCTAGATCTCGGAGGGATGGACCTGTGGCGCGCCGGCGGGGCGCGCCCCATCCCGTACGGAGGCAGCATGGGCGCCGTTGGCCGGACCGGGCGGGCGGGGCGGGCCCGGTGGCGGCTGCTGGCGCTCGCCGCCGCGGTGCTCGCGCTGGCCGGGTGTACCGGGCCGACGCCCGGCCACCCGCTCGCCGCGAGGGGCTGGCACGCGCTGACCGGCGCGCACGGTTCCCCGCACCTGCCGAGAGCCCGGGACGAGGATCCGGCCGACGACCGTGGCGCCACCACCGTGGAGGGCAGCGGCGGTACTCCGGTGGTGGCCGGCGGGCGCACCCCGCGGCCGAAACACGTGGTGGTCGTGGTGTTCGAGAACAAGAAGGCGAACTCGGTGATCGGCAGCCGGCACGCGCCGTACCTGACCGGGCTCGCGCACCGCGGCGCCTACCTGACCGAGTCGTACGGGGTGGCGCACCCCAGCCAGCCGAACTACCTGGCGCTGTTCTCCGGCAGTACCCACGGGGTGACCGGGGACCGGTGCCCCGAGCGGTTGCACGCGGACAACCTCGCCGCGCAGCTGCGGGCGGCGGGGGACAGCTACGCCTCGTACGCCGAGGGCCTGCCGTCGACCGGCTTCACCGGCTGCACGGCGCCGCACTACGACCGGGCGATCGCGCCGTGGACCGACTTCACCTCGGTACCGGCCGGCACCCAGCGGAGGTTCAGCGCCTTCCCGCGCGACTACGCGACGCTGCCGACGGTCAGCTTCGTGCTGCCGAACATGTGCCACAACATGCACTACTGCTCGGTGGCCACCGGCGACCGGTGGGCCCGGCGCGCGCTCGACCCGTACGCGCGGTGGGCGCAGACGCACGACAGCCTGCTGCTGGTGACGTTCGACGAGGACGACGACACCAGAGTGAACCGGATCCCCACCATCCTGGTCGGTCAACCGGTGCGGCCCGGCCGCTACGCCGAGCACGTCGACCACTACACGATGTTGCGCACCCTGGAGGCGATGTACGGGCTGCGCCCGCTCGGCACCGCCGCCGACCGGCGGCCGCTGACCGACGTGTTCCGGCGGCCCGCCGCTCACCCGGCGGTCGTGGGGTGATGAAACACGGCTGCGAGGAACGCGACGATCCCGTACAGCAGGACGGTGACGACGGCGAGCGCGAGCAGCGCGCCGATCGCGGCGTGGCACACGATGAGCAGCAGCCGCCGGCCCCGGGCGATCCGGGCACCGAGCACTGCGCCGGCGATCGGCGGCAGCAGCGGCAACCCCTCGGCGATCAGCGCGCCGAGCGGCTCGCCGGACCGGGTCTGCGCCGCGACGAGCGCCACGTAGCCGGCGACGAACCCGGCGTACCAGGCGAGCGCGAGCAGCGCCGCGGCCGGCGCGACGAACCACTGCCAGCGCCGTACCTCGACGCTCGCGTCGCCACCCGCCGATTCGTCCACGTTCCGGTTGTACCAGTGCTCGGCGACAGCAGCCAGCGACGGCGGGTGACCGACCGGGGGTGGTGGTGGCGGGAACGGCGGGTCGACGGCAGGCTGGGGGAGTGACGACGGGCCGGACGGTACGGGTGCTGCTGGCGGCGGCGCTCGGCCTGGCGCTGCTCGCCGGCTGCGGCTCGTCCGGCGGCCCGGGCGGCCCGCCCGGCGCCGCGACCCCGGACGGCGCCGGTTCGCCCCGCACCGCGACCCCAGGCTCCAGTGGGTCGACGGCGGCCGGCACGCCGTCGACGGCTCGTTCCGGTGGCCTCCCGCGGCCGGCGCACGTGCTCGTCGTGGTGTTCGAGAACAAGGGGTACGACAACGTCGTCGGCAACGCGCAGGCGCCCTACCTCAACCTGCTCGCGAAGCGCGGCGCGCTGCTGACCGACTCGCACGGCGTCGCCCACCCCAGCCAGCCGAACTACCTGGCGCTGTTCTCCGGCAGTACCCAGGGGGTCACCGACGACTCCTGCCCGCACACGTTCCACGCCGACAACCTCGGCGCGCAGCTGCTGGCCGCCGGACACGGTTACGCCTCGTACGCCGAGGGGTTGCCGTCGACCGGGTTCACCGGGTGTGGCAACGGCAACTACGCCCGCAAGCACGCGCCGTGGACCGACTTCACGAACGTACCGGCGCGCACCCAGCAGCCGTTGCGGGCGCTGCCGACCGACTACACGAAGCTGCCGCAGGTCGGCTTCGTCATCCCGGATCTGTGCAGCGACATGCACAACTGCTCGGTGGCCACCGGCGACCGGTGGCTGTCGGCCAACCTCGGCGGCTACGTCAGCTGGGCGCAGCACCACGACAGCCTGCTGATCGTCACGTTCGACGAGGACGAGGGGACCGGCGCGAACCGCATCCCCACCATCCTGGCCGGCGCGCCGGTGCGGCCGGGACGCTACGGCGGCCACGTCGACCAGTACACGATGCTGCGCACGATCGAGGCGATGTACGGCCTGCCCGCGCTCGGCGCCGCCGCCCACCGAGCCCCGCTCACCGGCGTCTGGCGCTGACCGGTCGGTCAGCCGGTGGCCGGATCGACCCAGACCGGGTCCGGCCGTGGTCGCCGCAGCCGCGCCAGCGTCGCCGAACGGCACCCGCGGGGCAGCCGCAGGTGGTGTCCTCCCCGTCGGCCCCGCCTGGCGGGCGTTCACCGCCACGCTCAGGGCCGGCGCTCTCGACGGCCGAGGTCGCCGCCAGGGCGACGGTGGGTGCACGCTGGAGCCATGGCGTGGGCGATCGGCGGAGGCCGGGCGGCGGGAGCGATCGCGGAGCTGGTGCGGTTGATCGTGCGGCTGGCGATCTGGCACCTGGCGTTCCGGTTCCTCGGCGGCTTCCTGCAGCAGTACACACACGTGCCGTGGCTCGGGTCCGTCGTGATCATCGTCGCCGCGTTCGTCCTGGTTCGGCTGGCGATGCGCTGGTATCGCAACCGGCGCCGCTGACCGGTCCCACCAGGTTGTATCGGCATGGCCCGGACCTGTCGACGCACGGCCGGCAGTGGCAGGATCGCTGCTGTGATCGATCTGCGCAGTGACACGGTGACCCGGCCGACGCCGGGGATGCGGGAAGCGATGGCGAACGCCGAGGTCGGCGACGACGTGTACGGCGAGGATCCGACCGTGAACGCGCTGGAGCGCGAGGTCGCGGA
Organism: Actinocatenispora sera; assembly: GCF_018324685.1. NCBI lineage: Bacteria > Bacillati > Actinomycetota > Actinomycetes > Micromonosporales > Micromonosporaceae > Actinocatenispora > Actinocatenispora sera. Next base: position 3,454,485 of record NZ_AP023354.1, read on the forward strand.
GGCGTTCGGGCACGAGGCGGCGCTGTGGACGCCGACCGGTTCGATGGCCAACCAGATCGGCCTGCAGCTGCTCGTGTCGCCGGGCCAGGAACTGCTGTGCGACGTGCAGGCGCACGTCGCGCGGTACGAGATGGGCGCCGCTGCGGCGTTCGGTGGGATCACCACCCGCACCTGGCCGGAGCTGTCCGTGCCGGACATCGAGGCGCTCGTCTCCCCGCCCGGCGGGTACAGCGTGCCGACGGTGGCGCTGGCGGTGGAGAACACCCACAACATGCGCGGCGGTACGGTGCTGCCGCTCGCGCAGCTGCGGGCGATGCGCGACCTGGCCGACCGGTACGAGCTGGGGCTGCACTGCGACGGGGCGCGGATCTGGCACGCGCACGTGGCCGACGGGGTCGGGTTCGCCGAGTACGGCCGGCTGTTCGACACCCTGTCGGTGTGCCTGTCCAAGGGGCTCGGCGCGCCGGCCGGGTCGCTGCTGCTGTCCACGGCCGACAACATCGCCCGGGCCCGACTGATCCGCAAGCGGCTGGGTGGCGGCATGCGGCAGGTCGGCATCCTCGCCGCCGCCGGCCGGTACGCGCTGGCGCACCACGTCGACCGGCTGGCGGAGGACCACGCGAAGGCGGCCCGGTTGGCCGAGGCGCTTGCGCCGTACGTGCCGGGGGAGGTCCGGACCAACATCGTGGTGCTGCAGGTGCCGAACGGGCCGGAGCTGGCCGCCGCCGCGGAGAAGCAGGGCGTCCGGTTCGGCGCGATCGGCCCGACCGCGGCCCGGCTGGTGACCCACTACGACGTGACCGACGACGACATCACCCGCACCATCGAGGTGCTCACCGCCCTGCTGTCCGGCTGAGGCAGCACCGGTCGCGGGCCGCACCGCCCGGAGCCGAGGTCACGCCGCACCGTGACCGGCCGGCTACGGGGGTGCGCGGTACCGCGACCCGCAGCCGGACCGTTCCCTGCTGGCAGAGCCCCGGGAGGGCCCGACATGGACGCACGCCCCGGTACGAGCAGCGCCGACTTCGCCGGCTACCTGGCCCGGCTCGGGTTCGGCGGCACCGCGCTGCCGCCGACCTACGAGACCCTGGCCGCGCTGCATCGCGCGCACGTCGAACGCATCGCGTACGAGTGCATCGACCACCACGTGCCCCGGGCCACGCCGCTGGCGGCGAGCGAGTCGGTCGCCCGGCTCACCGCCGGCCGCGGCGGGTACTGCTTCCACCTCAACGGCGCCTTCTCCGAGCTGCTGCGCCACCTGGGGTTCGCGGTCACCCGGCACCGGGCGGCGGTCCGGCACGCCGCCGACGGGCCGGTCGAGCGCGACCACCATCTCGCCCTCACCGTCGTCGCCGACGGCATGCCCTACCTCGCCGACGTCGGGCTCGGCGACGGCATCCACGACCCGCTGCCGCTGCGCCCCGGCAGCTACACCCAGGGGCCGTACACCTACACGGTCGGCCGGACGGGCGCCGGCTGGCGGTTCACCCACGACCCGCGCGGCTCGTTCCGGATGTTCGAGTTCGACGACGCGCCGGCCCGGCTGCCCGACGACTTCGCCGCCGTCCACGAGTGGTTCGCCACCTCGCCGGAGTCCGGCTTCGTGCGTACCCTCACCGTCCAGCGGCGGGACGCGGCCGGCACCGACGTGCTGCGCGGCTGCGTGCTTCGCCGTACCGACGCGACCGGCGAGACCAGCCACGAGATCGACACCGCAGAGGAGTGGTACGCCACGATGACCGGCCTGTTCGGGCTGGATCTCGGCGACCTCGACGCGGCCACCCGCGAGCGGCTCTGGACGAAGACCCGTACCGCGCACCTGGCCTGGCGGGCGTCCCGCGAAGCCCCGGACGGCGTCCGGTCCTCCGGCACGGGACCGGCCGGGGCAGTCCGTAGGGTTGGTGACCATGAGTGACCAGCAGTGGATGATGGGCGGCGACCTCGCGGTCGGCCGCATCGGCTACGGGGCGATGAAGCTGACCGGGTGGCCGCGCGGGGACCGGCCCGACCGGGACACGGCGCTGGCGGTCCTGCGGCGAGCGGTCGAGCTGGGCGTCAACCACATCGACACGTCGAACTACTACACCCGGGACGGCGTCGCCGCCAACGAGCTGATCCGGACCGCGCTGCATCCGTACCCGGACGATCTGGTGATCGTGACGAAGGTCGGCGCGCTCGTGGAGGGGCCGGACATCGGGCTGCCGCCGGCCGAGCAGCGCGGCCTGACGCCGGACGGGCTGCGCCGCGGCGTCGAGGCCAACCTGCGCTCGCTCGGGGTCGACCGGCTGGACGTGGTGAACCTGCGGCTGGGTGACCGCGGGCACCCCGACATCCCGCTCGGCAAGCCGCTGGAGACGCTGCTCGCGCTGCGCGACGAGGGCCTGATCCGGCACCTCGGCGTCTCGAACGTGACCCCCGATCAGGTCGCCGAGGCCCGCGCGATCGCCCCCATCGCGTGCGTGCAGAACATGTACAACGTGGCGGTGCGGGACGACGACCCGCTCGTCGACGCCTGCGCCGAGGCCGGCATCGCCTACGTCCCGTTCTTCCCCGTCGGCGGCTTCCGCCCCGTCACCGCCGAACGCATGGACGCCCTCGCCGCCCGGCACGGCGCCACCATGCCGCAGGTGGCGCTGGCCTGGCTGCTGGCCCGGTCGCCCAACGTGCTGCCGATTCCCGGTACCGGTTCGCTCGCGCACCTCGCCGAGAACGTCGCGGCCGGTGAGCTGCGGCTGACCCAGGAGGACCTCGCCGAGCTGGCCTGACCGGACCCCGGACGACCACCGGTGCCGGACCGCGCCGCGGTGGCGCGCAACGGTTCCGGTGCGGTCGGTGGCCACCGGTCAGTGGGCGAGATTGACCTGGGCCCGGTGGTGGTCTCCCTTCTCGATCAGGTCGACGAACCCGAGGGCGTAGTCCGCGGCGGAGATCGCGCCGCCGTCCTCCGGCGCGACCGCGACGTCGTCGCCGAGCCGGTAGGTGCCGAGCCGCTCGCCGGGCGCGTGCGCGCCGAACCCGCGCGGTGGGCTGACGAAGACCCAGTCGAGTGTCGCGGGCGTGGCCGGCAGGTCCTCGATGACGAACGCCGCTCCGCCGCGGATCTCGTCGTGGAGCTCTGCGGGGATGTCGCTGAGGTCGGTGACGAAGCGGTCCGCCCCCGGAGCGGGGCGCAGCGAGGAGTAGCCACCGACGACGAACAGGGGTACGCCGGCGGCGTCGGCCAACCGTGCGATGGTGCGGTGCACCTCGCGCCAGGTGTCGGCCCGTGAGCCGCGTGGGGCGACCGCGGCCACGACGACGTCCGCGCCCTCGACGGGCGTCGAGAGCGTTGCCGGGTCGGTGACATCGCCGTGGACGTACGTCACGTTCGGGATCGGCGCGGTGGGGCGCGAGCGGCTCACGGCGATGACCTGGTGACCGCGAGCGGCGGCCTCCGCGACGATGGCCGAGCCGGCGTAACCGGTACCGCCGATGACGGTGATGCGAGACACGAGGTGCCCTCCCTGTCGGACGGGTGGCGTCGGACGACGCCCTGCCATTACCGTAGGAGTGCAGCTCTCCAATGGGAAGAAGGCACCTTGTGGTAACCACATCGGGCGGGTCGGTGTTCTACGGCAGCCCCTACCGCGCGGACTGCCCGACCCGCCGCATCCTCGATCGCATCGGCGACCGCTGGACGGTCCTGATCGTCGGCGCGCTCTGGGACGGCGACGTCCGGTTCTCGGAGCTGCGCCGGCGCGTCGAAGGCATCTCGCAGAAGATGCTGACCCAGACGCTGCGCGCGCTGGAACGGGACGGGCTCCTCGTGCGCCGCACCGTCCACCCCGAGGTTCCGGTCCGCGTCGAGTACGCGCTCACCGAGGCGGGCCGCACCCTGCGGGAGCCGCTGCGCGCGCTGGAGGAATGGTCGATAGTGCACCTGACCGACGTGTCGGCGTCGCAGGACGCCTACGACCGCGCGGACCGCCGGGACGGGTGACGCTCGGCGTCGACTACCGGCGTCGAGGCCGCGGCTGCTGGCCAGCCCGGCGCACGAGCGCCCGGAGGCGTTCCAGGTTGGCGGCGTCGGGGCCCTTGCCGGCGAGTCCCGGCACCTCCAGCAGCCCGGGCAGGTCGGCGAACGCCGGGTGGTTGACGAACTGCGCGAACCCGGCCGCGCCGATGTACCCGTCGCCGATGTTCTGGTGTCGGTCGACCCGCGAGCCCAGGTCGGTCTTGGAGTCGTTGAGGTGCAGCACCCGCAGTCGGGGCAGCCCGATCGCGGCGTCGAACTCGGCGGCGAGCGCGTCCAGCCCGGCCCGGGTACGGATCTCGTGGCCGGCGGCGAGCAGGTGCGCGGTGTCCAGACAGACGCCGACCCGGTCGTCGCCGAGCCGGTGCACGATCGCGCCCAGCTCGGTGATCGAGCCGATCGTGTCGCCCTGCCCGGCCGAGTTCTCCGGCAGCAGCAGGGTGTGCCGGCTGGCGGCGAGGCCGGCGGAAAGCCCGTCGCAGAGCCGGTCCAGCACGCTGGCGAAGCCGGTTTTCTTGTGCGAACCGAGATGCGTCACGACGCCGGTGACGCCCAACTCGTCGGCGACCCGCATGGTGTCGGCCAGCGCGGCGATCGACCGTTGCCGCAGCGTGTCGTCGGCGGTGCCGTAGTTCACCAGGTACATGCAGTGCACGAACGGCTCGACGCCGGTCTCGGCGCAGCCCTTGCGGAACCCCTCGATCGCCTCGTCGCTCGGCGGTACGAACCGCCAGCCGCGCGGGTTGCCCACGAAGATCTGCACGCACTCGGCGCCGATCTCCGCCGCCCGGTACGGCACCGTCGCGAGCGCGCCGCCGGTCGTGACGTGCGCCCCGAACCGCATCAGCGCCCTCGCTGCGACGTCTCGCCGGTCCACCCCGATTGCCGGCTGGCACCACGCAAGAACCTCGGAACGGCCGGGCGCATCAGATCACCCACAGGGTGATGGTGCTGCCCTTCGGCTCCTGGGAGCCGCCGCCCGGGGTCTGCTTGCGCACCGTCGCGCCGTCGGTGGGGATGCCCAGCCCGCGCACCTCGAACCCGGCGTCGGACAGCTTCTTCTTCGCCTCGCCGTACTTCATCCCGGTCACGTCCGGCACCTCGACCTTGGGCGGGCCGGAGCTGACCACGATGGTGACGGTGGCGCCGAGTTCGACGCCGGTACCGGCCTTCGGACGCTGGCTGATCACGTCACCCGCCTCGACGCTCTCGCTCTCCTTCTGCACCACCTTGACGTCCAGGTGCATGTCGGACAGCTCGCCCTCGGCGTCGTCGGCGCTCTGCCCGGTCAGGTCCGGTACGGTCGCCGGCGCGGCGCCCTTGCTGACGGTCAGCGTCACCGACGCCCCCGGCCGTACCACCGTGCCGGGCTCGGGCCGCACCGAGATCACGTCGCCGATGTCGACCGAGGACGAGTACGCCTGCTTGCGGTGCACGGTCAGGTGCCAGCCGCCGAGCTGGCGGGACGCGTCGCCGGCGTCGGTGCCGGCCAGCCGCGGGATCGTGTGCCGCTCCGGCCCCTTGGACAGCACCACGGTGATGGTGCCGCCGGCCAGCACCCGGCCGCCCGGCTGCGGGTCCTGGCTGAGCACCAGCCCGCGGCGGGTCGTCTCGGAGAACCGTGCCGGCGCCCAGCGCAGGTGGAAACCCTTCTGCTGGGCGCGGTGTTCGGCGGTCTGCTTGCCGACGGCGAGCAGTGACGGCGCCTGGGTGTACCGGCCGGCGCCGAGCCACCAGCCGCCGACCCCGGCGACCAGCCCGAGCACCACCACGACGCTCGCGGCGACCAGCGCGCCGCGCCGGATCCGCGGGCGGCGCGGCTGCCACGCCTCGACCGGCTGCGACTCGCGGTCCGGTCGGCGTGCGGTCGGCAGCAGCACGGTGTGGTGCGCGACGGTACGCACGCCGGCCTCGATGTCGCCGCGCGCGGCCCGCAGCCGGGACAGCAGCGCACCGGCATCGGCCGGCCGCTGTTCCGGGTCGCGCCGGGTGGCCCGGCCGACGATCTCGTCCAGCGCCGGCGGCAGGCCGGGCAGCACGCTCGACGGGGCCGGTACGTCCTGCTCGACGTGCTGGTAGGCGACCGCGGTCGGGTCGTCGCCGCGGAATGGGACCGACCCGGTGACCAGCTCGAACAGCACGATGCCGGCGGAGTACACATCGGAGCGGGTGTCCGCCTGGCCGGTGCGCACCAGCTCGGGCGGCACGTAGGCGACCGTGGCCATCAGCTGGCCGCTGGTGTCGTCGCTGGTCTGCTCCACCGCGCGGGCCAGGCCGAAGTCGGCGACCTTGACCACCGGCTCGTGCAGCGGGCCGTCGTTCGGCCCGTCCGGCTCGCCGATCAGGATGTTCTCCGGCTTGACGTCGCGGTGCACCAGCCCGGCCCGGTGCGCGGCGGCGAGCGCCGCGAGCATCGGCTCGGCCACCTCGATCGCCTCGGTCGGCGAGAGCCGGCCGCGGGCGGTGAGCACGTCGCGCAGGGTGCGTCCCGGCACGTACTCCATCACCAGGTACGGCAGGCCGTCGTGCTGGCCGGAGTCGAACACCGCGACCACGTTGGGGTGGGTGAGCCCGGCGACCGTCTTCGCCTCGCGGTCGAACCGGGACCGGAACGCGTCGTTGCCGGCGAACTTCGGGTGGATGATCTTGATGGCGACGATGCGTTCCAGGCGGGTGTCGATCGCCTGGTAAACGGTGGCCATGCCGCCGCGGGCGATCCGGCGTCGAATCCGGTACCGCCCGTCCAGCAGCACGCCCACCAGCGGGTCGGCCGTCGTCGCGTCCATCGCCCGCGAGTCTACGAGCGAGTTGCCGCGCGACCACCGGCGGACACGGCGGAGGTGACCGTTTCGTGCCCATCGCTGGCCGTGCGGCCGACCCGTGCGGTGGCCGGGCGTCCGGTCTGCCCCCGACCTGGTGACCCCGATGTGGCGACCCGCACAGCCCGCCGCCGGCCACCGAGCGAAGCCGTACGGCTACGGTACGGTCGGTCAGCGACAGACGAGGATGCCGACGTGGGTACCGAAGCGGTACGCGCCGGTCGCCGCGATCGTGCCGGCCACCAGCTCGTGCGCCGCCGCGAGCACCTCGTCGACCGGCAGCCCGCGGCCGGTGATGGACCGCTGTGAGTCCAGGAATGCCAGTACCGGCGCCGGTTCCGGTACCGACACCTCGCCGGCCAGGTCGATCCGGCGCACCTCGGTGAACACCGACTCGGCCAGCCGCTGCGCCCGGTCGAGGTCGCAGTGCTCGGTGACATCCGGGATCTCGTGGTCGGCGCCGGTCGCTCGCGCCGCCGCGGCCCGCCACAGCGCGGTGATCTCGGCCTTGTCGTCGGCCGCGTTCGTGGTGATCAGCACCGTGCCGTCGGCCGCCCGTACCCGGGCCAGTTCGGCCACCGCGGCGGCCGGATCGGGTACGTGGTAAAGCATGTGCGCGCAGATCACGCCGGCGGCGACGCCGTCGGCCAGCGGCAGCCGGGTCGCGTCGGCGACCGCCGCGGGCGCGCCGACCGTACCGGCCATCCCGGCGGACAGATCCAGCGCCAGCACGTCGAGCTCGGGCCGCTCGGCCCGCAGCCGGCCGGTGTACTTGCCGTTGCCGCAGCCCACGTCGACGACCAGGCCGCGCCGGGCCGGCAACTCCGCGAGTACCGCGGCGGCCAGGTCCAGCGGCGGCCGGCGGTACCGGTAGATCGAGGCGCGGGCGGCCAGGTTGCGACCGTCCGGGTACGACTCGGTGACGAGGATGCGCCGATCGGTCAGCTGCGTCATGGTCCCGACCCTACGGCCGCTCCGGATCGTTGTGGTACGGCCGCGAGTGCTGATGTTCCGCCCGGCCGTTCGACGCCGGGACCCGGCCGCCGGGGCCGACGCCGGAGACCTGGCCGCCGGGGCCGGCGCCGGGTCCCGGCGCGCGACGGCCGCGGCGCCCGGACGGTGCGCGATGGCCATGGCGGGTGGTGGCGGGCGATGGCCGCGGCGGGTGGTGACGCGCGACGGCCGCGGCACCCCATGGCGCCGCGGCCGTCGTGGTTGCCGCTACTGCTCCGTGGTACTCCACTGCGTGGTATTCGACGCGCTCGGCGCGACGGTCTCGGTCGTCGGCACGCTCGGCGAGGCGCTGCCCGCCTTCGACTCGCTGGGCGAGACGCTCTCGCTCACCGGGTCGCTCGCGCTCGGGGTCGGCGAGGGCGTCGGGGAGTTCTTCGTCGGAGTCGGCGACGGCTTGTGTGTCGTCGGACCGGGGCCCGGCGTGGGCCGGCGGGTCGGCGGCCTGTGCGACGGCGTCCTCGACGGTGTGGTGCGACCGGTGCCGGTCGGCGCCGGCGCGCCGGTGGTGCCGCTCGGCGACGCCGACGGCGACTTGGACCGGGCGCTGGGGGATTCGCTGGTCGGGGCCGGGCTCAGCGTGTCGGCGACGGAGCCCGGCGTGGCGCTGGACTCCGCTGCCGGCGGCCGGCTCGGTGGTGCGTGATGGTTGTCGGCGACTGCGAACGCGGTACCGACGCCGCCGGCCGCGACCAGCGCGGTCAGGCCGGTGACCGCCATGACGCGACGGGAACCGGACTCGCCGAACAGTACCTGGACGAAGTCGTATCGGACCGAACGCAGCGCGCCGGACGCCTCGCGGCGTGCTGCCTGCCAGAAGCTCACCTGTGTCCCTTCGTCAGCGCGGAACCCGCAGGGGTGGCGGTGGGGGTGGCCGCGCAACGTCTGCCGCGGCCGCGCTCGGCCGCGTCGATGGTCAGGATCCGGGGGGTGCTCCGGTGGGGCCAGCCGGCCGCGCCGGAATTGTACCGGTACGACGGATGCCTGACGCGCCCGGCAAGACGATAGCCGTCGGTGGGGTGCGCGGGAAATCCCGTCCGACCGTGGCAGTCTGTGCGGGTGACCGATACACCGAACGAACCGGCCTCCTGGCTGCCCCTGCCCGACGTCGCCGAGCGGCTCGACATGCCCGTGAACCGGGTGCGGCAGCTGATCCGGGAGGGCAGGCTGCTCGCGCTGCGGCGCGAGGGCGTGCTGAAGACGCCGGTCGACCTGATCGACTCGCCCATGGTGCTCAAACACCTCCCGGGGGTGCTCACCCTGCTGCACGACGCGGGGTACAACGACGAGGAGGCCTTCCGGTGGCTGTACACCCCGGATGATTCCCTCCCTGGTGCACCCGCGGAAGCGCTGCGTGACAATCGCGCGACCGAGGTGAAGCGCCGCGCCCAGGCCCTCGGTTTCTGACGCTGACCTGCCGCGTCGCCGCCGCGCGTCGGCCCGACCGTGGGCCGGCGTTGCGCGATCGCCTGCTCACTTCTTGCACATGGCGTGGGTGAAAATGTTCATACCGCCGTCACCCGCCGGCGCCGGCGCACCGCGAGCCAGGTCAGCCCGACCACGATCGCCACATCCAGCGGCGCGCCGAGCCACGCGGTGACCCGGGCCAGGTTGTACCCGTCGGGCAGCACCAGCACCGTCATCAGCACGGTGACCGCCACCATCCCGGCCACCACCCGCCGGTCGCGCACCGCCGCGGCGAGGATCACGACCGGCCACAGCAGGTACCACGGGTGCACCGTCGGCGAGGCCGCGAGCAGCGCCGCGAACGCCCAGCCGGTACGGGCCAGCGCGGTCCGGGTGTCCGCACCCCGCCGGATCGGCCACCACAGCGCGACGAGCACGATCGGCAGCAGGACGAACAGGGCGAGGTCCCGGCTGACGGTCAGCACGCCGCCGGCACCGGGCAGCCCGAGCACCCGCAGCGGGAACCCCAGCGCCATGCCGACGCCGGTGGACAGCGAGGTCCACTGCACGCTCGCCTCGGCGCCGAACGCCGCCGACGCCCAGCCGAACCCGAGCCCCGCCGCCGCGGTCGTCGCACCGAACGCCACGACCGCCCCGGCGACCACCGACACCGCCGCGCGCGCCAGCCGTACCCGCCCGGTCAGCGCCGGCAGCACCAGCAACACCGCGAACGGCACCGCAAGCAGCGCGGTCACCTTCACCGCGGCGGCCAACCCCAGCGCCACCCCCGCCAGCACCGCGCGTTTCGAGACCCGTGGCGCGCGGGATCCCGAACCACCCACGACGGGCCGGCGCTGCGCCGCCAGGGCCAGGCCGGTCACCAGCAGCCCGAGCATCAGCGCGTCGCTGTGCGCGCCGGACACCAGATGGATCGCGACCAGCGGGCTCGCCAACCCCAGCCAGCAGGCAGCACCCGGGTCGACCCCGGCGAGCCGGGCCAGTCGCGGTAGGTACACCGCAAGCAGCAGCACACCGAGCAGCGCGACGATCCGCAGTACCCCGAGGGCGATCGTCAGGTGGCCGCCGGAGACGACCGCGGCGAGCCGGGCGATCAGCAGCGCCAGCGGCCCGTACGGCGCGGGGCTGTCCCGCCAGGACGGTGACATCTCGGCCAGCCAGCGCGACGGCAGTGCCGCCGGCCCCGAGTGGTACGGGTCGAGCCCGTGCGCGTACAGCTCACCCTGCGCGGCGTAGGCGTACACGTCCCGGCTGGCCAGCGGCGGCGCCAGCAGCAGCGGCACCGCCCACGACAGCGTCGTGACCACCACCCAGCGCGCGCTCAACAGCCCGGCGCGGGCCGGCCGGCGCAGTATCAGCCAGCCGATCAGCAGTCCGGCCAGCCCGACGATCCAGCACGCCGTCCCGATCGCGTACCGCGGCTGCGCCAGCAGGTGCGCCGACGGCAACCGCCCGTACGGCACCCCGCCCTCGACCGCGCCGACCGTGTACCCGGCCACCGCGAGCAGCACCGCCCCGGCAAGCCCGATCACCCGTCCCCGGACCGCCTCGGTGCCCCACCACCCCGGCCGATCGGCGCGCGTCGCCGGCTCACCCTGCACCACCCGCCCATGCTCGCACGACCACCACCCGCCCACCGGGCTGCCGCCCGGCTCCCGCCCTCCTTGCCCGCGGCGCCGCTGGGTGCTGGCGGCGTAAAGCCCACCCCTGTCCGGCGCTGCGCTTCCGGCGTGCTGGGGTGAAGGCTCCCTCTGCCGCGGCGCGCTCGGCGTGTGGGTGTAAAGGCCACCTCTGTTCGCGCTTTGACCCCGCGTGGGGGAATGCGAGGAGAGGGCTTCGCCCCCTCCTCGCGCTCCTTCCCCGCCAAGGGGATTCCCCTTGGCCATCCCCTTGGCAGGCCCGGTGACGATGCCCATCGACGCCGAGTGCGTGTCGAAGAAGACCGGGGCCCGGCCCGGCATGTCCATCACGGCAACGCCCGCCTCGCAACGCGTCGCGTCGCTTCGTGTCCCGGCGGCCCACAGACGGGTGGGGGGTTTGGTTTGTCGTGGCGGGCTCGGCGGCGATGGGTAGGCCGCACCGACACCCCGTCGTTCCGAAACGGGCCAGGCGGGGTCAGGATCTCGTCTCTGGTTTTCCGGTGGGGGATTGTCAAGGGGCGACTGCCCCTTGACGGGGAGGGGTGTGGGGAGGGGCGAAGCCCGCTCCCCACGGTTCCCCCACGAGGGGTGAAAAGAGGAAACAGAGGTGGCCTTTACACCGCCAGCACGAGCGCGCCGGCGCGAACAGGGTTTACACCGCCAACAAAAGCGAGCGCAGCGGCGAGGAGGCGGGGCGACAGCGCCAGCACAAGCGAGCGGGGGAACGGGGGTGGGGGTTCACACCCCCACCCCCGAGCGCACGCCAGCCGAGCACCGGCGCTTCGGGTGTACCTCAGCGCAGAGAGGTACCCGCCTGGACTTCGTGCGTCAGGGTCACCGTCACGTGGCGGGTACCGGCGAGCAACGTCACCGTACCGGCGGCGTCGGCGTGTCCGGCGCTGACCGCGGCGACGTTGCCCGCGAACGCCGGCAACTGGAACAGCACCCGCGATGTCCCGGCACCGGTGACGGTGAGCGTCACCGTCCGGCCGTGCCCCCCGATGGTCACGGCGACCCGTCCGCCGTTCAGCGTCGGTACGTTCGACACCCGGATCGGCTTGCCCAGCCACGAGTTCGGTACCCCGCGGCCGACGAGCAGGTCACCGTCGACGCGCTGGGCGACGAGCGAGTCCAGCAGCGCCTTGTTGGCGGTGGAGATGCCCCAGGCGTGCGGCGCGGATCCGTTGCCGTGCGCGGGATGCGAGCCGACCCAGGGCTGCTCCGGGTTCGGCGCGGACGCCGACTCCCACCACGAGTACGGGCCGGACTGGGTGTGCGCGATCATCATCTGGTAGGCGCGGATCGACTCGTCCCGGTACGCGTCGCCGCGCAGCCCGGCCGCCCCGTACCCGGCGTTGTACGCCGAGGCGTAGAGCGCGCCGGGGTAGCCGCCGAAGTCGTGCGCCGGCAGGCTGTCGCCGATCCGGCCGAAGCCGTAGGCGTAGGTCGAGTCGATCGCGGTGAGCGCCGGGCCCTCCTGGCGGGCACCGAGCAGGTACCCGTCCCAGGCCCACCGGCCGAACAGGAACGGCGCGGCCCAGTTCGCGTCGGTGGCGACCGTGCACCGGTTGGCGGTGTTGGATTCGACCATCGAGCAGGGCAGGTAGTCCAGGTCGTTGTCGGCCATGGTCTTCGCCAGGGTGGCGTTGGTCGCGGCGAGCAGCGAGTCGTACTGCTGGTCGGCCCAGTCGACCTCGGCCTGCTCACCGAGCCGCTGCGCCAGGTACCGGTACGACGCCAGCCCCATCAGTGCCGAGTAGTCGTCGATCGTCCAGTACCCGTTGGAGTCGATGTCGTTGGTCATCTTCATGATGCCGCCAGGACCGGTACGGTCGGCCGCGATCTGGTGCGCGGTGTCGGCGATCGACGGTTGGCTCCGCCCGGCCGGCCCCTCGGTGTCGAAGTGCGCCCGCACCGTGTCGAGGTCACCGGTCTTGGCCAGGTAGACCGCCCACGGCCAGGAGTACTTCCAGACCCCGTCGACGTACTGCGGCTGGCCGCCGATCAGGTCGCGCAGGCGCAGCAGCAGGTCGGTCGCCTGGCTCGTGTCGCCGAGGCTGAACTGGGTGGCGAGGATGCCGATGCTGTCGTGGCTGTACTCCTCGTCGTACCCGTTCTCGCCGGTGTTGAGGCGCAGCCCGTCCTTGGCGATCAGCGTGTACACGTAGCCCGACCGGTACGCGTCGACCAGGGTGCGGTCCGGCAGCATGTCCAGGTGGGCCAGGCTCGCCAGCCGGCCGTCCCAGTACGACTTCATGTGGTCGAAGTGCCGGTCGTACCCGCCGGCGGCGGTGAGCTGCGCGGCCGACGGCCACGCCACGTCGGCGCCGAACCGGTCCGCGCCCACCACGTAGTCGTGCGTCACCGTGGCTCCGGGCCGTACCGTGTTCGCGTGGTGGTCCAGGGCGAGCAGCCCGTCGGTCGGCGCCGGGTCCACGGTCAGCGTCGAGCGCGTCGGGTTGTGCACCGCGACCCGGCTGTACACGGCGACGTAGTCGTGCCCGCCGATGGTCAACTTGTCGGCGAAGTCGGTGACGGTGACCTTCGCGCCGTCCGCGGTGTCGAACGCGGTCGCCAGCGCGGGCAGGTAACCGTCCACGTTGGACCAGGTCAGCCGGCTCGGTGCGGCGGCGACGCCGAACCCCTCGGCGGTGTTCTTGCCGTCCCGCAGGAAGAACGAGCCGTTCTGGCAGACCACCACGCCGTCGGTGTCGCCCTCCCAGCCGATCAGGCCGGCGTCGGTGTAGCTGCCGCCGCGCGCGGTGCACTGCTCCGGGGGCGTCGGCACCGGCGCGCCCGGCGCGGACAGTGCCAGGTAGTCCAGGTTGACCATGCAGGAGTCGGTCTCGCCGCAGCGCAGCGCGACGGTACCGGAGTTCGCCGGCAGCGACACGGTGGCCTGCGCGGTCGCCCAGCTGTCCCAGCTGGCGGTGGGCGGCAGGGTGAGGGTGCCCAGCCGGGTGTCGTCGGCGTAGACGCCGATCGTGCGGGCGGCGGAGCTGCCGTCGCCCGGGTCGGCGTTGGCGTACCGGACCGTCGCGACGTAGTCGCCGGCGTTCGCTCCGGTCACCGACCAGCGGGTGTCGGCACCGACGACCGGGTGCGCCTGGCTCCCGTACCCGTCGACGAACCCGCTGCCGGTGTAGCCGCTGTGGTTGGTGTTGGCGTGCGCGCCGCCGGACAGCTGCGCCGTCTCGGCCTGGCAGACGGTACCGACGGAGCACGCCGGCGCCGCGGCGGCCGGTGCGGTCCCGGCCGCGACGAGCGCGGCGGCGAGCAGGACGCCGGCGGTACCGGCGCCGAACAGGCGGAGCCGCCGGCGCCGGCGGCCGATTTCGGGGAAGGGCATTCGTCCTCCATGGCTTGACGACTTCGCCATACTTAAGGGCTTAAGCAGTCACCATGTCAACCCCGCCCTCCCGCAACCCGGACCACCACCCGCGTTGATCAAGGCATCCCCGCGTTGATCAAGGCATCCCCGCGTTGATCAAGGGATCCGCGCGCCGGTCAAGGGATCCCCGTTGATCAAGGGATCCGTCCGTTGATCAAGGGATCCGTACACATTGCGCCAGGACTCCGTGCACCGATCCCTTGATCAACTTCGCCGGGCCTTGATCAACTTCGCTGGCCCTTGATCAACGGGGTGGGGGCGGGGCGGTGGTGCCGCGGACGACAAGCTCGGCGGGGACCGGCGGCGGCGTGGCCGGGTCCTCGCCGGCCAGCACCTCGAGCAGCAGGTCGGCGCAGGAGCGGCCGAGCCGTACGTAGTCGACCCGCACCGTGGTCAGCGGCGGGGTCAGGTACGCGGCGAGCCGCACGTCGTCGAAGCCGACCACCGATACGTCGCGGGGTACCGCGAGGCCGGCGGCCCGGATCGCGCCGAGCCCGGCGATCGCCATCAGGTCCGAGGTGTACACGATCGCCGTCGGGCGGGGGTGGGCGGCGAGCACCGCCCGGGTGGCCCGGATGCCGCCGCGCTCGGTCGCCTCCTCGTACGCCACCGGGCCGGGCTCCTCGCCGGCCCCGGCCAGCGCCGCTCGCCAGGCCGAGTACCGGTCGGCGACGTGCCGCAGCCGCGGCGGGCCGCCGACGAACGCCACCCGCCGGTGCCCCAGCCCGACCAGGTGCCGTACCGCGTGCCGCACGCCGGCCGGATGATCGGAGTCGAGGGTGCGAAACCCGGTCGGGCCGGCGGCGAGCCGGTCCACCACGACCGCCGGCATGCCCACCTCGGCCAGGAACGCCAGCCGCGGGTCGTCGGTCCGGACGTCGCCGACGATCACCCCGTCCACCTGGTGCTGCTGCCACATCCGCCGGTACGCGAGCAGCTCCGCCTGCGGCTCGGCACCCACCGCCCGCAGCAGCAGCGCGAAGTCGCGCCGGGACAGCGCCTGCTCCAGCCCGGTGACGAAGGAGGCGAAGAAGCCGTTGCCGGTCAGCAGGTGGGTGGCCGCCACCACCAGCCCGACCGCCTGCGAGCTCTGCCGCATCAGTGCCCGCGCCGCGCCGCTCGGCTCCCAGCCGAGTTCTGCGGCGGCCTGCCGGATCCGCTCCCGGGTGCTCGCGCTGACCCCCGGCCGGTCGTTCATCGCATAGGACACCGCGCCGGTGGACACCCCGGCCAGCCGGGCCACGTCGGCGATGGTCGGCGCCCGCCGCTCGCCTGTCGCCCCTCCCACCCCGTCACCGTAGCCCGCGCCGCGCCGGCCCGCGGAGCCGCGCCGACGTTGCGGGTCGGCCGGCGCGGCCCCGGACGATCGGCGCGAGCCGGTCGGTCGTACCGGCGGCGTCGGGGTGGTCGGGTCGGTCGGTTCGGGGCGAGTGGCCGGGCGTGCAGCTGCTCGTGGTCGGCTGGGGCGAGCCCGGCGGCGTAGGGGTGTCCGGGTCGGTCGGTTCGGGGCGAGTGGCCGGGCGTGCAGCTGCTCGTGGTCGGCTGGGGCGAGCCCGGCGGCGTCGGGGTGGTCGGGTCGGTCAGTTCGGGGCGAGTAGCCGGGCGCGGAGCAGCTCGCGGTCGGCCGGGCCGAACCCGGCGGCGTCCACGTAGCCGGCGATCGAGCCGTACCGGGAGCGCAGCCCGGCGAGGAACGTCAGCATGGTCTCGGCCGGGGCCGGATCGCCCGACGACGGCAGGTACCGCGGGGAGTCCGGCGCGACGCTCGCCCGCCAAGCCAGGTAGCGCTGCTCGGAGAACCGGCTCGCCGCGTAGTCGCCGGCGATGGTGTCGTCGTCGACCCCGAGCAGCGAGAGCACCACCGCGGCCACCACGCCGGTGCGGTCCTTGCCGGCCATGCAGTGGAACACGGTGCCGCCGGCGGTGTCCTCGGCGATCAGTCGCAGCACCCGTGCCATGGCGCCGCCGACCGCCTCGTCGGCGATCTCCGCGTACCGCTGGGCGAGGTAGCCGGCGAGCTCGCCCGGCGCCACCTCGGCCGCCGTCCAGGCCAGCGTCTGCAGGCAGACGTTGTGGTAATCCAGCCCTGGCGACTCGGGGATCCGGCCGTAGTTGGCGACCTCGTCGGCGCGGCGCAGGTCGACCACCCGGCGCACGTCGAGCGCGGCGAACCGGCCGAGGTCGGCCTCGACCAGCCGGTGCAGCCCGTCGGAACGGTAGAGCACCCCGGTGCGCACCCGCCGGCCGTCGGCGGCCGGGTAGCCGCCGAGATCGCGGAAGTTGAACACGGTCGTGAACGGCACGTATCGATCCCGATCCATGCCGTATAACGTACCGTCCGGGTCGGACAGTCCCGTTCGACCCGGACGCTGACCTGCGACGACGTCGGCGACTGCTCGCCCGCCGAGCACCCGCCAGGCACCCGGCGGCGCGCGGATGCGGTGCGCGCGCTGGCGCGCCCGCCGCGATCAGCCGGTGTGCTCGGCCAGCTCCAGGAACCGGCGCTTGCCCTCCAGGGACTCCTCGGCCTGCTTGATCCGCCGGGCGTCGCCGGCCGCCTTCGCCCGCTCCAGCCGCTCCTCCGCCTCGGCGACCTGCTCGCGCATCTGCACCAGCAGCGGGTTCTGCTCGATCGGGGTACGGCGCCAGGCGGTGTCCATCGCGGCGCGCACCTTCTCGTCCACCGCGCGCAGCCGGCGCTCCAGCCCGGACACCGCGTCCCGCGGTACCCGGCCGATCTCGTGCCAGCGGCCCTGGATGTCGCGCAGCTTCTGCTGGGCGGCCTTCGGGTCGGCGTCCACGTCGAGCGCCTCGGCCTCGGCGAGCAGCGCGCGCTTGGCGGTCAGGTGCTCCTGCTGCTCGGCGTCGCGGGCGTTGAACACCTCGCTGCGCCGGGAGAAGAACGCGTCCTGGGCGCCGCGGAACCGCTCCCACAGCCGCTGCTCGGCCTCCTTGGAGGCGCGACCGGCGGCCTTCCAGTCGGCCATCAGCTGCTTGAGCCGGGCCGCGGTCGGGCCCCAGTCGTCCGAGCCGGAGAGCGACTCGGCCTCGGCGACGAGCTTCTCCTTGACCGTCTGCACCTCCTTGCGGCCGGCGTCGAGGCTCGCGAAGTGGGTACCGCGGCGGCGGGCGAACGCGTCCCGGGCCGCGGCGTACCGCTTCCACAGCTCGCCGTCGGTCTTGCGGTCGACGCCGTGGATCGTCTTCCACTCCTCGACGATCTCCTTGAGCCGGTCGCCGGCCACCTTCCACTGGGTGGACTCGGTGGCGAGCTGCTCGGCCTCGGCGACCAGCTGCTGCTTGCGCTCGACGGCGGCGGCCTTGGCCGCCTCGCGGGCGACCTTGGCTTCCTCGCTCTTCTTCTGCGCGATCACGGACAGCTCGTCCAGCCGGCCGGCGAGCATGTCCAGGTCGCCCACCACGTGCGCGGTGGACAGCTCGTTGCGCAGCCGCCGGATGGTCGCCACCGAGTGCGCCGCGTCGGCCTTGCCGGAGGACAGCCGGTTCGCCAGCAGCTCGACCTCGGTCACCAGATCGGCGAACCGGCGGGCGAACAGGGCGAGTCCCTCCTCGGGTGTGCCGGCCTGCCAGGAACCGACCGGCCGTTCGCCGGCGGCCGTCTTGACATAGACCGTGCCGTTCGCGTCGACCCGACCGAATGTCGTCCAGTCGCGCCCGTCACCGCTCATCGAATCCACCCTCAGATCCTTCCGGTCCCGGCACCGTGTCGTCCCGGGCCGCCTGCCGCATGTACCGGCTCAACAGTCTCGTGTGTCTCGGAGCATTGTCACAGGTGTGTCCAGCCCTGCGGGAACGGGTCGACGCCGAACCGTGACCCTGGCGAGTGTTACAGCCCGATCCGCCGTCCGGATGCTCCCGGACTCCGGGACGTCGCAGCGGCCTCCGCCGGGAGGGGCCGGCGGTGTCGCCGCTACCGTTGGTGCGTGATCGTTTCCGTCGCGGCCTGCCCGCAGCCGCCGCTGCTGCTGCCCGAGCTGGCGACCGGAGCCGCGGCCGACCTCGCCCCGGTACGGGCGGCCTGCGCCACCGCGGTCCGCGAGCTGGTGCGAGCGCCGGTCGAGCAGGTGCTCGTGGTGGGGGCCGGCGACCGGGCGGACAGCTGGGGCCCGAACGACCACGGCAGCTTCGCCGGGTACGGGCGCGACGTGCCGGTCGGGTTCGGCGGCGACGGCAGCGGCCGGACGTTCGGTGACCTGTCGCTGCTGGTGGCGGCCTGGCTGCTGGCCGACGTGGCGGTGCCACGGCTGGCGGTGACGGTGCCGGCGGGGGCCTCCACGGACGAGTGCCTGGCCACCGGCCGCCGGATCGCCGCCGACAGCGGCAACCGGCCGATCGGTCTGCTGGTGATGGGCGACGCGGCGGCCCGGCGGGCGTTGGCGGAGCCGGGCGCGGTGGACGCCGAGGCGGACGGGTTCGACGCGGCGGCCGAGCAGGCGCTCGCGGCCGGTGACCCGGATGCCTTGCGGGCGCTGGATCCGGCTCGCGCGTGGGCGCTGTCGGCGGTCGGCCGGGCGCCCTGGCAGGTGCTGGCCGGCGCGGTGGCCGGGCGGCGCTGGTCGGCCCGGATGCACTACGCGGGTACCCCGGCCGAGGTGACCTACCTGGTCGCGACCTGGCGGCCGCGGTGACCGACCCGTCCGCCACCTCCCCGGTGGTGGCGGTGGTGGGGCCGACCGCGGTGGGCAAGTCGGCGCTGGGCATCGCGCTGGCCCGGGAGCTGTCCGGCGAGGTGGTCAACGCCGACTCGATGCAGCTGTACGCGGGGATGGACATCGGTACCGCGAAGGTGACGGCGGCGGAGGCGGCCGGGGTGCCGCATCACCTGCTGGACGTCTGGCCGGTGACCGAACCGGCCAGCGTGGCGGCGTACCAGCGGCTGGCGCGGGCGGCGATCGACCGGTTGCGCTCCGCCGGGCGGACCGCGGTGCTGGTCGGCGGCTCCGGGCTGTACGTGCAGGCGGTGTTGGACGCGATGGAGTTCCCCGGTACCGATCCGGCGCTGCGGGCCGAGCTGGAGCAGGAGCTGGCTCAGCACGGCCCGGACCCGCTGTACCGGCGGCTGCGGGAGCGGGATCCGGAGGCGGCGGCGCGGATCCTGCCCGGCAACGGGCGGCGGATCGTGCGCGCGCTGGAGGTGATCGCGCTGACCGGCGGCCCGTTCGTGGCGGCGCTGCCGGCCGAGGCGACCCCGGTGTACGACGCGGTACGGATCGGGCTGGACCTGCCGACCGAGGTGCTGGACGAACGGGTCGAGCGCCGGGTGGACCGGATGTGGGCGGCCGGCCTGGTCGACGAGGTCCGCGCGCTCGCGGCACGGGGGCTGGCCGACGGGCGTACCGCCAGCCGGGCGCTCGGCTACCAGCAGGTGCTGCGGTACCTGGCGGGGGAGTGCACCGAGGCCGCGGCGCGCGACGAGACGGTCCGGGCGACTCGGCGGTTCGTGCGCCGGCAGCGATCCTGGTTCCGCCGGGACCGCCGGATCCACTGGCTGGCCGCGGACCGGCCGGACCTGACCGAGGCGGCGATCGAACTGGTGCGAGCCGCCGCATTCGGGTGACAAGCGCCGCAACGGGAGCGTGCCGGGCGTTCCCGTCAGAGACTCCAAGTCGGACAGATCTTGATACCAGGTACACCAGGGGCCTAGCATCCGGTTTCAGTCGGGTGACGCATTCCCGCCTGACAACGATGTCATCGGCACCACCCGGGCCGCACCCCAGCTCTGCCGCGCCCCGGGCCTGTTCCTCGGACCCCTCCGGTCGCGGGTCAGCTCGCGGCCACCGGAAAGGACGGGCAATGACACATCCACCCCGCCGTCGCGCGGCACGCGCCGCGACGACGATCGTCGCGGTACTCGCCGCGGCGGTACCGTTCGCCGGCCAGGCGTTCGCCGCACCGCGGCCGGCCACCGACCCGGCGTCGCTGGTCAACCCGCTGATCGGTACCTCCGGCGCGGTCGACACGTTCCCCGGCGCGGACGCGCCGTTCGGCATGCTGCAGTGGAGCCCGGACACCAGCCCGCACCGCACGCCGGGCGGTGGCTACGAGTACAACGACTCCACGCTGACCGGGTTCAGCCTCACGCACATCTCCGGGCCGGGCTGCGGCGCGCTCGGCGACGTACCGATCCTGCCGACCGTCGGCGGCATCGGCGCGAAGCCGGGCTCGGCCACCGACACGTACTCGCACCTCAACGAGAAGGCCGACGCCGGTTACTACACGGTGACCCAGGGCGCCGGGGTCACCACGTCGCTGACCGCCCGGACCCGGTCGGGCATCGGCACCTTCGACTTCCCCCGTACCAGCAAGGCGAACCTGCTGCTGAAGGTGGCGGGCTCGGCCAGCACGGTCGACGCCACCTCGGCGACGGTGGTCAGCGACCACGAGGTCACCGGGTCGGTCACCTCCGGCCACTTCTGCGGCCAGTCCACGGACCTGGAGAACGACTACACGCTGCACTTCGACATCCAGTTCGACCGCCCGTTCGCCGGCTACGGAACCTGGGACGCCGACGGCACCACGGCCGGGGACGCGACGCTGCGCCAGCACGCCACCAAGAAGGCGCCGGCCACGCCGGCGCCGCCGGCGGCGGCCGCCGCGACCGGCAAGGCGGCGAAGCCGTTCCACGGCAACGCCAAGCCGTCGGTCAGCTCGCTGCACGAGGCGCCGACCGTACACGCGAAGCAGCCGGCGGCGAAGACCACCGGCCCCGGCGGCGTGTACCTGACGTTCGACGCGTCCGCCGACCAGCGGGTCACCGCGAAGGTGGGCATCTCGTTCACCAGCGACGCCAACGCGAAGAAGAACCTGGCCAGCGAGATCCACGGCTGGAACTTCGACAAGGTGCGCGACCAGACGCACGCCGACTGGAACGCGCTGCTGAACCGGATCGCCGTCAGCGGCGGCTCGGCCGCCCAGCAGCAGCAGTTCTACACCGCGCTCTACCACGTGCTGCTGCACCCGAACGTGTTCTCCGACGTCGACGGCGAGTACCTCGGGATGGACGGCACGGTGCACACGGCGGCGCGCGGGCACGCGCAGTACGCCAACTACTCCGGCTGGGACATCTACCGCTCGCAGGTGCAGCTCGCCTCGATCGTGGCACCGCGGCAGACCAGCGACTCGATCCGGTCGATGCTCAACGACTACGACCAGTCCGGCATGCTGCCGAAGTGGTCGCTCGCGAACGGCGAGAGCTACGTGATGGTCGGTGACCCGGCCGACGCGATCATCGCCGACGCGTACGCGTTCGGGGCCCGCGACTTCGACCACCGGCACGCGCTGTCCGCGATGGTCGACGAGGCCACCAACCCCAGCAACATCCGGCCCGGCCAGGCGACCCTGGACCAGTACGGCTACCTGCCGTACGACCTGACGTACGGCTGCTGCAACTTCTACGGTCCGGTGTCCACCCAGCTGGAGTACGACAGCGCCGACTACGCGATCGCCGCGTACGCGAAGGCGCTGGGCGACGACGACACCTACACGACGTTCGCCACCCGGTCGCAGAACTGGCAGCACACCTTCAACGCCGGCTCCGGATACGTGCAGGCACGCCAGTCCAACGGCGAGTGGGTGCCGGGCTTCTCGCCGGGCACCGGTACCGGCATGGTCGAGGGCACGGCCGCGCAGTACACGCCGATGGTGCCGCACAACCTGAACGCGCTGATCCTGGCCAAGGGTGGCGCCGCCGGCTACGAGAAGTACCTGGACAGCCTGTTCACCTCGATCGACCACCCCGGCCCGACCAACGCCGACCTGTCCAACGAGCCCAGCATCGAGATCCCCTGGGAGTACGACTACGTCGGTGCACCGTGGAAGACCCAGCGGGTGGTCCGCGAGGCGCAGCGCACGCTGTACTTCGACGCGCCCGTCGGCCAGTTCGGCAACGACGACCTCGGCGCGATGAGCTCCTGGTACGTGTTCAGCGAGCTCGGCATGTACCCGGAGACGCCCGGTACCGACGTGCTCGCGCTCGGCAGCCCGGTGTTCCCGAAGGCCGTGGTGTCGCTGCCCAGTGGCAGGAAGCTGACCATCAGCGCACCGAACGCCTCGGTCGAGAACGCGTACGTGAACGGGCTGACGCTCGGCGGCAGGTCGGTCGACAAGCCGTGGCTGCGCTACGGCGACCTGGCGAACGGTGGCACCCTGAACTACGACCTGTCCGCCGTGGCGAACAAGGCCTGGGGTGCCGATCCGGCCGACGCGCCGCCGTCGGACGGCACCGGCCAGCAGGCCACGTTCACCGCGGTGAGCCCGTCCGACGGCACGGTGATCGAGCCCGGCGGTACCGGCCAGCTGCAGGTCAAGGTCACCAACGTGTCCGACCAGCCGATCTCCGTCTCGTGGACCGGCAAGGGCGACGACGGGGTCAGCATCGCGCCGACCTCCGGCAGCCTGGACGTCGCCGCGCGGTCCACGGCGAGCGCGCCGGTCACCGTGACCGCCGGGCAGACCGAGGGCCGGTACACGGTGTCGTTCGACCTGAAGACCGCCGACGGCACTGAGCTGGATCCGGCATCCGCGCACCTGGCGGTGGCCAAGAAGGGTGAGCTGTGGCCGTACTACACCAACGCCGGCATCTCCGACGACGGCAAGCCCAGCTCCGCCAGCCTGGACACCAGCGGCTACGCGTACTCCGCGCAGGCGCTCGCCGCCGACGGCCTGAAGGCCGGCGAGCCGGTCACGGTGAACGGGATCAGCTACACCTGGCCGGATGCCGGTTCCGGCGAGCTGGACAACATCGAGGCGGCCGGCCAGACCATCCCGCTGGTGGCGCCGTCCGGGGCGGCCAAGCTGGGCATCATCGGCTCGGCGACCAACGCCGGCGAGGACGGTGCGGTCGGCGACCTGGTCGTGCACTACACCGACGGCAGCACGCAGCAGCTGACGCTCGGGTTCAGCGACTGGACGCTCGGTGCCGGGGGTTTCGACCCGCTGCCCGGCGACACCACGGTCGCGTCGATGCCGTACCGCAACTCCACCTCCGGTGGGAAGGAGAACGTCGGCACGTACGTGTTCGCCACGTCCGGTGACCTGACCGCCGGCAAGACCGTCGCGAGCGTCACCCTGCCCAACCCGTCCGCGACGATGCACATCTTCTCGATCGGACTCGCCTGAGTCCCGCCCCGTGTTGATCATGGGATTGTGTAGTTGATCATGGGGTTGTGTGGAGGAGACATCGATTTCCTCTTACTCAACCCCATGATCAACTTCGCGGCGGCGGTCCGGAGCCGCGGCGCTCGGCCGGGTTGGGTAGCGTCGCCGCAGTCGAGCACTTCGGGGGGTTGCGGTGCGGATCGTGCTGTACACGGTGGGCGGCACCATCGCGATGGCCGGCAGCGGCGGTGCCGGGGTCGTGGCCCGCCTGGGTGGCGCCGAGCTGACCGCCGCGGTACCGGGGCTCGCCGGGGTCGACGCCGAGCTGGTGGTGCGCGACACCGAGCCGGTGCCCAGCGCCGACCTGACCTTCCGCCGGATCGCCGAGCTGGTCGCCGCCGCCGACGCCGCGGTACGCGACGGCGCCGCCGGCGTGGTCGTCACCCAGGGCACCGACACCCTCGAGGAGACCGCGTACCTGGCCGACCTGCTCTGGCAGCGGGACGAGCCGCTGGTGTTCACCGGCGCCATGCGCAACCCGACGATCGCCGGCCCGGACGGCCCGGCCAACCTGCTCGCCGCGGTACGCGTGGCCGCCGCCGAGGTCGCCCGCGGCCTCGGCGCGCTCGCGGTACTCGACGACGAGATCCACGCCGCGCGCTTCGTCCGCAAGGCACACGCCACCGCGACCGGCGCCTTCGTCTCGCCGGACACCGGCCCGCTCGGCCACGTGATCGAGGGCCGGGTACGCGTGCTCGCCCGGCCGGCCCGGCTGCCGGCGCTGGCCGTCGAGCCCGCCGCGTTCGACCGGGTGCGGGTGGCGCTGCACACCGCGACGCTGGACGACGACGGTGCGCTGCTGCCGCACCTCGCGGACCGCTACCAGGGACTGGTCGTCGCCGGGTACGGCGTGGGCCACGTGCCGGGTGCGCTGGCGCCGGTGTTCGGCGGCCTCGCCGAGACCATCCCGGTCGTGCTCACCTCGCGTACCGGCGGCGGATCGGTCCTCGCCCACACGTACGGCGCGATCGGATCGGAGACCGACCTGGCCCGGCGCGGGCTGATCGGCGGCGGGCTGCTCTCCCCGTACCGGGCCCGGGTGCTGCTGCGGTGCCTGCTCGCCGCCGGCGCCGAGCGTACCGGCGTCGAGGCGGCGTTCGCCGCCCACCGCTGAGCCACCACCAGAGGCCGGACCGCGCTGGCACGGGCCATCGCGCAGCAGCACCGGCAGCCGCGCCACGGAATCGGTCCGACAAACGGCCGGTCGCGGCGTCAGCCCGCCGGCGGGCTGTGCACCGCGCGGGCACTCAGCTGGTCGCGCACCCGAGCCGGGATCTGCGGCGCGAACCGGGCCAGGTAGGCGGTCAGATGCTGCTCGGAGCGGAGCATGAACGGCAGGTCGCCCGCCATCATCCGGCGGATCGCGATCAGCGGTACCGGCGAGCGCAGCGGCCGGAAGCTGCGCCGCCACAGTCCCGGTTCCGGGCAGCGCGGATGGAACTGGCCGACCATCAGCCCGGCCGAGACGAACCGCTGCTTGACCGAGCGCTGCAGCTCGTCGAGCGGGCCCGAGTCCGCGTGGTCGAAGTCGGGCAGCACGACGAGCACCGCGACCAGCTCCGCGTCCCGGTCCGGTACCGCGGCGGCCAGTTCCTGGAACCGTTCCCGGTAGCGGTCGAGCAGCCCGCCCACCTGGCCGGCGTCGGCCGCGCCGGGCACGACCGACAGCCGGAACAGGTCCCGGCGCAGCGACGGGCCCGCGTACGGGCAGACCGGGCCGCTGCGACCCAGCTCGGCGTGCCCGGTGGTCAGGAACCGCCGGCTCCAGGCCAGCACGGTACGCAGCCGCTCGTCGTCGGAGCGCCCGGCGTCGATGTCGGCCGCCGACCACAACGGTGGATCAGTCGAGGGCACGGGCATCCCGCCACATCGGCTGCAGCGCCGGGCTGTCGGGCATCCGGATCTCGTCGCCGAACTCGGTGAACCCGTGCCGGTGGGCCACCGCGAGCCCCGCCGGCGAGCTCGCTTCCAGGTAGCCGCCGACCCCGGCGGCGTCGCACTGCCGCAGCACGGAGGCGAACAGCGCCCCCGCCACACCGTGGCCCCGCGCCGCCGGGTCCAGCCCCCGAAGGTGAAGTAGTGGTGCGGCCGGTCCGGCCGTCGCTCGGCCTGAGCCTGGGCCACCGCCCCGAACCGGGCGGCGTCCTCGCCCACGGCCTCGATCAGCGCGCCGACCAGCTCCGGCGGCTCGGTGGCGTCCGCCGGCAGCGACAGCAACACCCCGGTACGGGCGGCGTTGGTGTAGGCACCGCCGCTGGCGACCGCGGCGGAGTACAGGATCCCGAAGAACCGGGGGAGGACCGCGTCGCGCCGGTCGGTGTCCGGGAACACCCACTCCGCTATCGGGTCGGTCCGGAACACCCGGGCCAGCAGGTCGACCAGCACCCCCTCGTCCGCGGCCAGGGCAGGTACGGCGGTGTCGGTCACGCTGGTGTCGGGCATCGGGTGCTCCTCTCGCCGGCCAGCCGCTCGATGCGCTCGTGCAGCCCGGCCAGCTCCGTCTCGGCTTCGGGTTTGATCAGGACGCTGCGCAGCACCCGGGCGTCCGGCCGGTCCCGGACCAGGTCCGGATGGCGTCGCCGGAACGCGTCCGCGTCGGCGCGCAGCACGCTCAGGTACACCGGGTCGTCCGGGTCGGTCATGCCCTCCCGCAGCATCCGCTCGGTCGCACTGTCCACTTCGGACAGTGTCGGCCGCGCCGCCAGGTAGGTCACGATGTCGAGGTCCGGCCGCTGGTAGAGCCGCAGCCGGGACGAGCCCTCGATCCGCTCCGCCCAGCCGGTCGCGGCGCGCCGGCTGGCCGCGAGGACCCGGCCCAGCCCGTCGCGGGTGGGCGGTAGTACCCGGAACGTCAGCCACAGGGCCGCCGCGGCGGCCCCGGCCCGGGAGCACTCCAGGCTGATCTCGCCCAGGTGCAGGTCGGCCGGGGTGAAGTAGGTGTAGCTCGAATCGTGCCGGAAGTGGCGGGCCACCGTGGGGTCGGTGAACAGCACGGCGCCGCACCCGTACGGCTGCAGGCCGTGCTTGTGCGGATCCACCACCACCGAGTCGCACCGCCGGATCGCCTGCCAGGGCTCGGCGGGGATGCCCTCGGCGCCGGCGAGCAGCGCGAAGAACCCGCCGTACGCGGCATCGACGTGCACCCGGGCCCGGTGCCGCCGGGCGATCTCGACCACCTCGTGGATCGGGTCGACCGCACCGGTGCCGGTGGTACCGGCGGTCACCACGACGGTGCCGATCCGCTCGTCGCGCAGGACCGCGCGCAACGCCGCCAGGTCCATCCGGCCGGCCGCGTCGACGGCGACCGGGTGGCCGGGCATCCGCAGGACCTCGCACATCCGCGCGTGGCTGAAGTGACTGTCCACGCTGTACGCCACGCCCAGGTCCGGGTGGCTCTGCCGTGCCACGTACAGCGCCTCCAGGTTGGCCATCGTGCCGCCGCCGGTCAGGTGACCCAGATGCGTGGTGAGGCCGAACATCCCGGCGAGTTGCGCGACGACCTCGACCTCCATGTCGCAGGTGGCCGGGCCGCCCTCACGGGCGTGGTTGTTCGGGTTGCGCAGCATCGCCGCCAGGTAGCCGACGACCGCGGCCGGGTGCGGCGGTTTGACCATCTGTCCGGCGTACCGGGGGTGGAAGAACGGGTAGTTGTCCGCCAACCGCGCGGCGAACTCCTCGAACGCCGCGGCGAACGCCGGGTCGCCGATCTCGGTGGCCGGATGCGGCGAGTACGACCCGAAGCGGGCGGACCATTCCTCGTTCGCGGCCACGGCTCGAGACAGCCAGTGCGCAAGCTCCACCCGTCCTCCCGAACGCTCCGCCGATCCGTGGCCACGCAAGTCTGGCAGCGCGCTGACCGGCTGGCACCGAAAGAAAACCCGAAGTCTTGTCCGTGGCGGTCCATCCGGAATGCGCCACCGGATCCCGGGACGCGGTCGTGGCCGGCGCCGGCGCGGCCACGGTGCCGTGTCAGAGTGGGTGGCATGAGTACGACGCTCGCCGGCGCGGCGTTCGCCAAGGGCCACGGCACCGAGAACGACTTCGTGATCCTTCCCGACCCGGACGGCGCGCTGCCGCTGACCGCGGAGCGGGTCGCCGCGCTGTGCGACCGGCGCGCCGGCATCGGCGCGGACGGCGTGCTGCGGGTGGTGCGCAGCGCCAAGCACCCGGATGCGGCCGCCCAGGCCGATGCGGCCGAGTGGTTCATGGACTACTGGAACGCCGACGGCTCCATCGCCGAGATGTGCGGCAACGGCATCCGGGTCTTCCTGCGCTACCTGACCGAGGCGGGGCTCGCCGCCGGCTCGGCCGGCACCGCTGGCGCCGAGATCACCATCGCCACCCGGTCCGGCCTGCGTACCGGCCGGATGGGGGAGACGATCGCGGTGCAGATGGGCACCCCGGCACTGCTCGGCACCACCGGCGCGCAGCTCGGTGGCGTCGGCTACCCGGGCGTCGCCGCCGATGCCGGCAACCCGCACCTGGTCTGCCCGGTACCGGCCGGGGAGCTCGCCGGGCTGGACCTGACCGCGCCGCCCGGGATCGATCCGGTGGTGTTCCCGCACGGCGCCAACGTCGAGTTCGTCACCGAGGTGCCCGAGCCGGTCCCGGGTGCCGACCGGCACGTCGCGATGCGCGTGTACGAGCGGGGTGCGGGCGAGACGCGCTCCTGCGGTTCCGGCGTGTGCGCGGTCGCCGCGGTCGTGCTGGGCGAGGCCGGCGAGACCGCCGGCACCGTCGCGGTCGACGTACTCGGTGGGCGCCTGACCGCCACCGTGGACGGCGACTCGCTGATCCTCGCCGGCCCCGCCGTCATCGTCGCCACCGGCACCCTCGCCTGACCGTACGGATTCCGTTCGCAGCCTGATGGTGCCGGGCTGCGGGCGGCCAGCGGCGCGTGCGACCGTTCGCCCGGCTGGCTTCGTGCCTCGGCGGGAACCGTTCGCTCACGGGGCCGGCGATCAACGGCGGGGCCGCGGTCAACGGCGTTCGTCGGCGGCGTCGAGGGCGGGGGCGAGCGGCGCGAGTGCGGTGCGCAGGTGGTCGGCGAGCGAGTCACGGACCACGACGAGGCCGCTGCCGGTGGGTCGTACCCAGCGGTCGAGCGCGATGCGGACCGCGGCGGCGACGCTCGCGGCCAGTACCCGGGCGGTGTCCGGGTCGCCGAGCCGCTCGGTGAGCACGTCGGACAGCGGTGCCTCGATCGCGGTCGCCGCGTCGAGGTACGCCTGCCGCAGTGCCGGCCGGGTGGTGATCATCAGCAGCGCGTCGCGGGTGTCCTCGCTCGGCTCGGTGTACTCGGTGGCGATCGCGTCGGCGATCGCCTCGGCCAGCGGTGCCGCCGGCCGACCGGCCACCGCCGCGGCGACCCGGGCCTCCCGGTCGGCGGTGACCGCGGCGACGATCGCCTGCTCCCGGCTGGCGAAGTAGTTGTTGTACGTGCGCGGCGCCACGCCGGCGGCCTCGGCGATGTCGTCGACCCGGACGTTCTCCGGCCCGTGTGCCATGGCCAGCCGCAGCGCGGCGACCCGCAGCGCCTCGCGGGTGGCCTGCTTCTTCTGCTCGCGCAGCCCGGCGCGCCTCGTCGTCACGGCAGCATCCTCGCACAGATCATACGTGCGCGCAAAATTGCGTGCACGCATGTTTTGTGATTGGGTTCGGGCCGGTCGACGAACAAGAAGGAGACGACCATGCGTACCAAGGGCATCTGCTACGACACCGGCTTCCTCGACCCTCACGACCAGACCACGTCCCGCGAGCCGTTCGACCCGGACCTGGTCCGGCGCGAGTTGACGATCATCCGTGACGACCTGCACTGCACCGCGGTCCAGGTGGTCGGCGGCGACCCCGACCGGCTCGACCTCGCCGCCCGCTGCGCCGCCGGACTCGGCCTCGCGGTCTGGTTCTCGCCGTACCCGCTGGAGCAGCCGCCCGACCGGATCCGGTCGCTGCTGCTGGACTGCGCCGATCGGGCCGAGCGGCTGCGCGCAACCGGTGCCGAGGTCGTGTTCGTCGCCGGGGTCGAGCTGACCATGATGAACCGCGGCTTCCTCGACGGCGACACCGTCGCGGAGCGCCTCGGGTACCTGTTCGCCGACCCGGCCGCCCGCCCGGCCCGCATCGCCCGGGTACAGGTGCGGCTCGGTGAGTTCCTCCGCGACCTGGTGCCGGCGATCCGGGCCGCGTTCCACGGCCCCGTCACGTACGCGGCGATCCAGTACGAGGGCGTCGACTGGGACCTGTTCGACATCGTCACGGTGGAACTGATCCGGTCCGCGGAGGTGGCCGACCGGTTCCGGGACGGCGTGCGTACCCTCGTCGCCCAGCCCAAACCGCTGGCGATCAGCGGGTTCGGCACCGCGACCTGGCGTGGCTCCGGCGACGTCGCGCCGCGCAGCATGGAGATCCTCGGCCGCGACCCGGCGACCGGCGAGCTGCGGCTCACCGAGGTGCTCGACCGCGACGAGGCGGGCCAGGCGCACTACCTGCGCGAGCTGCTGGAGCTGTTCGACACCGAGGGCGTCGACAGCACCTTCGTGCACCTGTTCGCGCTGTACAACCTGCCGCACCGGCCGGACGGGGACCCGCGCGACGACCTCGACCTGGCGAGCGGCGGGGTGGTCAAGGTCCTGGACGGGCGGCTCGGTGAGACCTATCCAGGGCTGCCCTGGGAGCCCAAGGCCGCCTTCGCCGCCATCGCCGACCGCTACTCCGCCTGACCGACCCCCGGCCGCTCCGCGGACCCGACCGGCCAGCCAGCTCCGGCCGCCGGCCGGACGGGCCCGGGCGGCCGGGCCGGCCCGGCGGGCGACGACGGCCCGGTACCGGGACTGCGGTACCGGGCCGGCTGATCAGCGGAGTGACAGCGGTGCCTTGTCGCTGTCCGGGTTCGGGTCCTCGGCGCCCTTCGCGACGGCGCGGACCGCCGCCGCGACCGCGGGCGAGACCTTCGGGTCGAACACGCTCGGCACGATCACGCTGGCGTTGAGGCTCTCCTCGCCGACCGAGTCGGCGATCGCCTTCGCCGCGGCCAGCGCCATGCCGTCGGTCCACTTCGGCGCCTGCGCGTCGAGCAGCCCGCGGAACACGCCGGGAAACGCCAGCAGGTTGTTGATCTGGTTCGGTTGGTCGGAGCGACCGGTGGCGACGACCTTCGCGTACTGCCGGGCCTCCCGCGGGTCGACCTCCGGGTCCGGGTTGGCCAGCGCGAACACGATGGCGTCGTCGTTCATCGTGGCGATGTCCTTGCCCTCCAACAGGTTCGGCGCGGACACCCCGATGAACACGTCGGCGCCGGCCAGCGCGCCGGCGAGCGAACCGGAGTAGTTCGAGGAGTTGGTGTGCTCGACCAGCCACTCCCAGCTGCCGCTCAGACCGGGCATGCCGCGGTGCAGCGCGCCCGGCCGGTCGCACGCGATGATGTCGCCGACGCCCTGCTTGAGCAGCAGCTTCATGATCGCGGTACCGGCGGCGCCGGAGCCGGACACGACCACCCGCACGTCGCTCATCTGCTTGCCCACGACGCGCAGCGCGTTGGTGAGCGCGGCGAGCACGCAGATCGCCGTACCGTGCTGGTCGTCGTGGAACACCGGGATGTCCAGCGCGTCGCGCAGCTTGGCCTCGATCTCGAAGCAGCGCGGCGCGGCGATGTCCTCCAGGTTGATCCCGCCGTACGCCGGGGCGAGCGCCTTGACGATCGACACGATCTCGTCGCTGTCCTGGGTGTCCAGTACGACCGGCCAGGCATCGACCCGGCCGAACCGCTTGAACAGCGCCGCCTTGCCCTCCATCACCGGCATCGCCGCGGCCGGCCCGATGTTGCCCAGGCCCAGCACCGCGGAGCCGTCCGAGACGACCGCGATCGTGTTGCGCTTGATGGTCAGCCGGCGGGCGTCCTCCGGGTTCTCCGCGATCGCCATGCACACCCGGGCCACGCCCGGCGTGTACGCCCGGGACAGCTCGTCCCGGTTGCGCAGGCTCACCTTCGAGGACACCTCGATCTTGCCGCCGAGGTGCAGCAGGAACGTCCGGTCGGACACCTTGCGTACCTGCACGCCGTCGAGCGACTCGAGGTGGTGCACCACGCTCTCCGCGTGCGCCGCGTCGGCGGTGTCGCAGGTGAGGTCGACCGTGACCGTCTGGTGGTCGGAGTCGACGACGTCGAGCGCCGTGACGATGGCGTCGGCGTCACCGACCGCGGTGGTCAGCCGGCCGATCGAGGTGGAGTCGGCGGGTACCGAGACCCGCACGGTGATCGAAAAGCCGGCGCTCGGCAGGCTACGGGTGGTCACGGATCGGTCCTCTCCGGGTCGCGGCCGCCCCGGGCGCACCCCCGGACGCGGTCACATCATGTCGTCGTTGACACGTACTGCGTACTGGTGTCCGGTGCCCGGCGCGGCCTCGCCCGGTCGCCCGTTCGTACCGAACTCCCTGATCCGGACAGTATCTCTGCGCGATCGCCCTGGGGACCCTGCGGGGCGGGCCACGAGGTTCCGCCCGCCGCCGGCCGCGGGCTACCGGCCGGTAAGGCGCGTGTCCCGCCGACCCGCCGCTAATGGGGGTGCGATCGACGGGTTTCGCGTGCCACGATCGAGGCAATGGCTGAAACACATACCTCTACCGCACTCGACGGGCAGCTCCGGGGCGGGGCACCCGACGACGAGCGGTACGCGACCGATCCCGCCCCGGCCGGCGTCGAGCCCGGTGAGCCGAAGCTCACCGCCGATGCCATCCTCGCCGAACCCGAGCTCGCCGAGCCGGCGCCGCTCGACGACTCGCCGCTGCCCGGCGGCTCGGCCCTGGCGGACGGCTCGGTGCTCGCCGAGGACGCCACGACCGGCGAGCTGGAACTCGCCGACCGGCACGCGCTGCGTCGCGTCGCCGGACTGTCCACCGAACTCACCGACGTCACCGAGGTCGAGTACCGGCGGTTGCGACTCGAACGGGTCGTGCTGGTCGGCGTCTGGACCGAGGGCACCCTGGCCTCGGCCGAGCAGTCGCTGGCCGAGCTGGCCGCGCTCGCCGAGACCGCCGGTTCGCAGGTGCTGGAGGGGCTGATCCAGCGCCGCGGCCGTCCGGACCCGGCCACCTACGTCGGCCGCGGCAAGGTCGACGAGCTGCGCGACGTGGTCGTGGAGAGCGGCGCCGACACCGTGGTCTGCGACGGCGAGCTGTCCCCGAGCCAGCTGCGCAACCTGGAGACCCGGGTCAAGGTCAAGGTCATCGACCGCACCGCGCTGATCCTGGACATCTTCGCCCAGCACGCGAAGAGCCGGGAGGGCAAGGCGCAGGTCGAGCTGGCCCAGCTGGAATACCTGATCCCGCGGCTGCGCGGCTGGGGCGAGAGCCTGTCCCGGCAGGCCGGCGGGCGGGCCGGTGGTGCCAGCGGCGGCGTCGGTACCCGTGGCCCCGGTGAGACGAAGCTGGAGACCGACCGCCGGCGCATCCGGCAGCGGGTGGCGAAGCTGCGCCGCGAGATCAAGGCGATGCGGGCGGCCCGGGACACCAAGCGGGCCGACCGGCGCCGGCACGACGTGCCCGGTGTGGCGATCGCCGGCTACACCAACGCCGGCAAGTCCAGCCTGCTCAACCGGATCACCGGCGCCGGTGTGCTGGTCGAGGACGCGCTGTTCGCCACCCTCGATCCGACCACCCGGCGGGCCCGCACCGGCGACGGGCGCATCTACACGCTGTCCGACACCGTCGGGTTCGTCCGGCACCTGCCGCACCAGCTGGTGGAGGCGTTCCGCTCCACCCTGGAGGAGGTGGCCGACGCCGACCTGGTGCTGCACGTGGTGGACGGTTCCGACCCCGACCCGGAGGCTCAGGTCGCCGCGGTCCGGGAGGTCCTGGCGGAGATCGACGCGGCGAGCCGGCCCGAGCTGCTCGCGGTGAACAAGATCGATGCCGCCGATCCGGAGACGCTGCTGCGGCTGCGCCGGATCTGGCCGGACGCGGTGTTCTGCTCCGCACACAGCGGCGCCGGCATCGACGAGCTGCGGGCGGCGCTCGAGGCCCGGCTGCCGCGGCCGCCGGTGCCGATGCTGGTGCGCGTCCCGTACGACCGGGGTGATCTGGTCAACCGGGCCCGGGAGCACGGTGAGGTGCTCGAGCTCGAGCACACCGCCGAGGGCACCGTGCTGCGGGTCCGGGTCGACCCGGTGCTGGCCAACGAGCTGGCTCCGTTCGCGCTTGCGGCGCCCGAGCCCGAGCCGGCGCCGACCGGCTGATCCGGTACCGCCGGGTTTACCCCCGGTTTACCGTTCGTCGACGCTGGCGGAAGATCCGCCGGCGTCGATGCGCGCCGTGACCAGCCCCGCTGGTGGAGTGTGACCTTCCTCCTAGCTACCCCTTGGTAACGACACTCGGTCAATTCCCGATAAACCGTCGGTTGGTCACGGCGGGCCACCTCCCCGAACGGCGGCCGGCTCTGCCACACTTGCGCCGTGAATCTGCGAGGGCCTGTGTCGACGTTCCGCTCGCCGGGGGCACTGCGACCGCTGCGCGTGCGCGGTCGCGGGGTGCTCGGGTCGGTGCTGGCGGGCCTGGCGCTCGCCGTGATGGCCGGTGCGCCGGTGGCGGCGGCACCGTCCGCGAAGCCGTCCGCCGCCGCAGGCCACCAGGTGTGCACCATCTCCGACCAGCGCATCGACGCGATCACCGGGCTGACCGCCACGGGCAAGGGCTACGCGGTGGTCAACAATGCCGGCCCCGGTGAACCGCTGGCCATCTACCAGCTCGACTCGCACTGCAACGTCACCGGTGATGTGGTGAGCGACTCGCAGGGGCGGGGCGCCTCCTCGCCGCAGGACATCGCGGCCACCAAGGACGGCACGCTGTGGGTCGCCGACACCGGCGACGCGGACAAGTCCCGCCAGACGATCGCCGTCTGGAAGCTCCCCGCCGGCAACGGCCCCACCCAGCTGTACCGGATGAGCTACCCGTCCGGCGCCGGCCCGGCCGACGCCCGGTCGTTGCTGATGCAGCCGGACGGCACCCCGATCGTGGTCACCTACGAGGCCGGCGTCGGCAAGGTGTACGAGCCGACCGCCAAGCTGTCCGCCAA
Source organism: Actinocatenispora sera (assembly GCF_018324685.1). Lineage (NCBI taxonomy): Bacteria > Bacillati > Actinomycetota > Actinomycetes > Micromonosporales > Micromonosporaceae > Actinocatenispora > Actinocatenispora sera. The sequence goes on from NZ_AP023354.1 coordinate 3,489,025, forward strand.
CGCCACCACCCCGATGAAGGCGATCGGCTCGATCAAGCTCGAGAGGACCGACACCCCGGGCGGCTCGGTCGGCCCCGGCGCGCAGCGGGTGTTCACCGGCGGCGCCGTGTCCCCGGACGGCACCCGGGCGGTCCTGCGTACCTTCACCGACGCGTACCAGTGGAAGGTCACCGGCGGCGACGTCGCGAAGAGCATCGTGTCGGGCAAGCCGGTGCGGACCCCGCTGCCGAACGAGCCGTCCGGCGAGGCGATCACCTACAGCGCGGACGGCGGCTCGTTCCTGACCGTCTCGGACAGCGGCAGCGCCGCACCGAAGATCCTCAGGTACACGCCGGCCGCCGCGCCGGCGCCGACGAAGTCCCCGGCCGCCGCCAAGGCCACCGATGAGGGCGGCGGTGGCCTGCTCTCCGGCAACATCAGTCTGAGCGACATCAAGGAACTGGTCATCGTCGTCGGCGTGCTCGGCCTGGCGCTGGTGATCGTCGGCATCGTCGGCATCCGGCGGGCCCGACGGCGCGGCGGGCCGGCCGACCCGGACGACGGGGATCGGGGCGACGACCGGCCGCATCCCTCCGGCTCCGGCCCGGACCGCCGGCGCGGAGCCCGCGACGACGACGTCGAGACCGCATACATCCCGCGCGTCGACGAACGCCGGGAGAGCCGGATGGGAAGCGAGGCGCCGGATCGGCGCACCCCGCCGCGCGCCCAGCAGCCGCCGTACGCCGACGAGCCGCCCGAGCCGTCCCGCGCCCGGCCGTACGTGCCGCCGGTGGAGGCCTCGATGCGGGGCCGCCGGCGAACCGGCCCCGACGACGAGCCGACCCTGCCGCCGACCTCCCGCCGCCGGCGCGACGCGGCGGACGAGCCGACGCTGCCGCCCCGGTCCCGCGGCGGTCGGCCCGACACCGAGCAGCCGCCGTCCCGCCAGCCCGGGGGTCGGCCGGACCAGGAGGCGTCCCGGTCCCGGCAGTACGGGCGGCGGCCGGAGGAGCCGCCCCGAGCCCGCCAGTACGGTGGTCGGCCGGACGAGGAGGCGTCGAAGTCCCGGCAGTACGGGCGGCGGCCGGACGACGAGCCGGCCCGCCGCCGGTACGAGGCGGGTGAGCCGGCGCCGGCCGCGCGCCGCCGGTACGACCCGGGCGACGAGCCGACGCTGCCGCCACGGTCACGCCCGCACGGTCGGCCGGGCGACGAACCGGCGCCGCCCCGGTCCCGGCACCGCCCCGAACCGGACGTGGACACGGCCGTGATCGACAAGGTCCGGGACGAGCCGCGCGGGCGTGGCCCGGCTGGCCCGCCACCCGCCGATCGCCGCTCGGGGCAGGACCACGGGCGCACCCGACCGCAGCCACCGGCCGATCGGGGACGCGGGACGCCGCCGTCGTCCGGCCGGTCGCGCCGACCGAGCGACGACGATCACGAGATCGACTGGCTCGACGACCTGCGCTGAGCGGGCACCCGGCGGGCCGGCCGCGCCACTGGCCTGCTGGCGGCGCGGCGAGCCGGACCCGCCGCGCCGCGCGTGCGTCACATCCGGCGCAGCACCGTCACCACGCGGCCGAGGATCGTGGCCTCGTCGCCGGGGATGGGCTCGTACGCAGGGTTGTGGGGGACGAGGGTGACGTGACCGTCGCGGCGTCGGTAGGTCTTGACGGTCGCCTCGCCGTCGATCATGGCGGCCACCACGTCACCGGACTCGGCCACCGGCTGCTGCCGCACGACGACCCAGTCGCCGTCGCAGATCGCCGCGTCGATCATCGAGTTGCCGCTGACCCGCAGCAGGAACAACGTGCCCTCGCCGACCAGCTCCTTGGGCAGCGGGAAGACATCCTCGATGGCCTGCTCGGCGAGGATCGGGCCGCCGGCGGCGATGCGACCGACCATCGGCACGTAGGTCGCCTCCGGCATCGAACTGAGCGGGCTGCCGTCCGCGGCCTCGCCGGACCGCGGCTGCTCGCGGGGCGGGCGCACGTCCAGCGCGCGCGGACGGTTCGGATCGCGGCGCAGGTAGCCGCGCCGCTGCAGGATGCCCATCTGGTACGCCACCGAGGACGGCGAGGTGAGCCCGACCGCCTCGCCGATCTCGCGGACGCTCGGCGGATAGCCGCGCCGTTCCACCGAGTCGCGGATGACGTCGAGGATGCGTCGCTGCCGGACGGTCAGATCGGCCTCCGGCTGGTCCGGGAAGGTCGCCACCACCGTGGGGGCGGCCGGCGGCTCGGCCGAGGCGCCGGATCGCCCGGACGTTGCGCTGCCGCCGCGGCGACCCTTGCCCGCCGCGCCGGGCTTGCCGGCCGCGCCGGACTTGCGGGTCGCGCCGGACTTGCGGGTCGCGTCGGTCAGGGCCGTGGGTGCCGAGGCACCCGACTCGCCGCTCGCTCCGCTGTCTCGCTGCCCACCGCGGCGGCTGCCCACCTTCGGCAGCGGAGTCACGCCGCCGCGCCCGCCGGTGCTCGACCGGCGGCCCCGGCCGGTGCTGGTCTGGTGGCTCTGGTCGGCGTCCACAACGGCATCCCTTCGGTCGGCCCCGCGGCGGCCGCGAGGCTGCGCCGACACGCCGGGGCGCAGCCCGGCGCGCGACCCGCGCGGTCGGCCGATCACGACCGGAACGGCAACGCCCGCGCATCCTTGTCACCGTTGACCGTATCGGCCAACCGGGCGCGACACCAAACATGTGTTCGATAGACACGCCGGCAAACTCTCGAAATCGGCCTCGTCCGCTGGTATGAATCGTACGTGCGTTCGATCGAACTTGTGTTCGATCATGCGGGCAGTCGTTCCTTCGGGTCGACCCGCCGCCGCGCGTTCGCCGCGGCGGGCCGCCCGCGGTGGTGCGCGACACATGGGGGCAATCGTGACGGCACGGCGCAACGTGATGCGAAAGCCGGTGGTGGGAAATCCGGCGGCAAGCTCGAGAACCCGGGCGACCGGCAACCGCGGCCGTCCACCGCTGCGGCTGATCCAGGGTGGGCGGGCGGTGCCCGGAGAGCGGCGGGCGGTGCCTGCAGAGCGGCGGGCGGTGCCCGCAGAACCGAGCGTTCACCGACCGGTGCGGTTGACCCGGCGCGGCCGGCTCGTGCGCACCGTGGCGGTGTTGGTGTTGGCGGCCGGGCTGGGGGCGGCGGCGGCCAGTTCGGGCGACGCCGAGCCGCCGGTTCGCCGGGTCGAGGTGCACCGGGGCGACACGCTCTGGTCGATCGCCGACCGGTACTCTGCCTCCCGCGATCCGGTGACCACGATCGAGCGAATCCGCCACCTCAACCACCTGTCCGGATACACCATCTATCCGGGACAGGAGCTGAGCGTCCCGGCCGGTGACCGATGAGGTCTTCGGGCGTCGCGGTGCCGTGTTGCGGCCCCGTCTGCCGGGTTCAGTCGAGGGGCGACAGTGACACGCCGAACTGTCGATCAGCTTGCGATAACTGGGCCGACGGAATAGCGTCAGACCCAACATCTAGTAGTTACAGCGCTGTAAGATGACCACTGGTTGGGGTTAGTGGCCTCACCGGTTCGCTCCGTACACAGGTCGTCGGGCCCTCGCCGGGCAGCTTCGTGCTGCCCGGAAACGCCCGGCGCCGCTTGGCTGTGCAGATCGTGGAGGAGGTGCTCGACATGCGTTGTCCGTACTGTCGGCACACCGAGTCCCGGGTGGTCGATTCCCGCGAGGCGGAGGACGGCCAGCTCATCCGGCGACGGCGCGCCTGCCAGGAGTGCGGCAAGCGGTTCACCACGGTCGAGGAGGCGGTCCTCGCCGTCGTCAAGCGCAGCGGCGTCACCGAGCCGTTCAGCCGGGCGAAGGTGATGTCCGGCGTGCGCAAGGCCTGCCAGGGGCGGCCGGTCGACGACGACGACCTGGCCCTGCTCGCCCAGCGGGTGGAGGACAGCGTCCGCGGCCGCGGCGCGGCCGAGGTGCCCAGCCACGACGTGGGGCTCGCCATCCTCGGTCCGCTGCGCGACCTCGACCTGGTGGCCTACCTGCGGTTCGCGAGCGTCTACCGCGCGTTCGACACGCTGGACGACTTCGAGAAGGAGATCTCCAGCCTGCGCGAGACGCGGGACGGCGGAGGCGGTGGCTCGGGCGAGCGGGAGGGCCCGGCGGATCCCGACGCGGCCCGGCGCAGAGCGCCGGCCGGCCGATCGGTGGACACCCCGGGCGGCGCGCAGGTGCGGGTCGGCGGCGACTGAACCGCACGGCGCCAGCAGACGACCCGCCCGGGTCACGACTCGCGCGGGTGGCACGGACCTCGGGGTACGACCCCGACAGCACAGCCAGAGCACAGACGACCGAGGCGAACGGACCGCGGCATCGACCGCGGTGACCGGGCGTGGTCGCTACCGGTGCCCGTCGGCGACGACGCGTGACGCCGGACAACGCACGACGCACAGCGGCCAGCAGTCCGCCCGGCCGGTACGACGGGGTGGGCGACACGACGCGGTGGCACCCGGTGTGGGGGCCACGCAGAGGGGGAAGAGATGACCGAGGCGGTGGGCACGTCGTCCGATTCAGCGGCCGGCAGGGGCCAGCGGGGGGCGAAGAAGAAGGACCAGCGGCCCGGTAAGGGTCTGCGCATCGAGCGGGTGTGGACGACGGAGGGTGTGCACCCGTACGAGGAGATCACCTGGGAGCGCCGGGACGTCGTGATGACGAACTGGCGGGACGGCTCGGTCAACTTCGAGCAGCGCGGCGTGGAGTTCCCCGACTTCTGGAGCATCAACGCCACCAACATCGTCACCTCGAAGTACTTCCGGGGCGCGGTCGGCACGCCGGAGCGCGAGTGGAGCCTCAAGCAACTGATCAACCGGGTGGTGAAGACCTACCGGGTCGCCGGTGAGCAGCACGGCTACTTCGCCTCGCCGGCCGACGCGGAGGTGTTCGAGCACGAGCTGACCTGGATGCTCGCCCACCAGTACTTCAGCTTCAACTCGCCGGTCTGGTTCAACGTCGGCACCAGCTCGCCGCAGCAGGTCAGCGCGTGCTTCATCCTGTCGGTCGACGACTCGATGGACTCGATCCTCAACTGGTACCGGGAAGAGGGGCTGATCTTCAAGGGCGGCTCCGGCGCCGGGCTGAACCTGTCCCGGATCCGGTCCTCCAAGGAGCTGCTGACCTCCGGCGGCACCGCGTCCGGACCGGTCAGCTTCATGCGCGGGGCGGACGCCAGCGCCGGCACCATCAAGTCCGGCGGGGCGACCCGGCGGGCGGCGAAGATGGTGGTGCTCGACGTGGACCACCCGGACGTGGAGGAGTTCGTCGAGACCAAGGCGCGCGAGGAGGACAAGATCCGCGCGCTGCGCGACGCCGGCTTCGACATGGACCTCGGTGGCAAGGACATCACCAGCGTCCAGTACCAGAACGCGAACAACTCGGTCCGGGTGACCGACGAGTTCATGCGCGCGGTCGAGGGCGACGAGGAGTTCGCGTTGCGGGCCCGCACCACCGGTGAGGTGGTCGAGACGATCAAGGCCAGGCAGCTGTTCGGCAAGATCGCGAAGGCCGCGTGGGAGTGCGCCGACCCGGGCCTGCAGTACGACGACACCATCAACGACTGGCACACCAACCCGGAGACCGGCCGGATCACCGCATCCAACCCGTGCTCGGAGTACCTGTCGCTGGACAACTCGTCGTGCAACCTCGCGTCGATGAACCTGATGAAGTTCCTGCGCGACGACAACACGTTCGACGTGGCGAAGTTCGTCAAGTCGGTCGAGCTGGTGTTCACCGCGATGGACATCTCGATCTGCTTCGCCGACTTCCCGACCGAGGCGATCGGTGACACCACCCGGGCGTACCGGCAGCTCGGCATCGGCTACGCCAACCTGGGCGCGCTGCTGATGGCGACCGCGCACGCGTACGACTCGGACGGTGGCCGGGCCGTGGCGGCGGCGATCACCTCGCTGATGACCGGCGTGTCGTACCGGCGCTCCGCGGAGCTCGCCGGCGTCGTCGGCCCGTACGACGGGTACGCCCGCAACGCGTCCGCGCACACCCGGGTGATGCGCAAGCACGCCGCCGCGAACGACACCGCGCACACCGTGGGCGCCGAGGACCGGCGGATCTTCGAGGCGGCCGGCGCCGAGTGGCGCAAGGGCCTCGAGATCGGCGAGAAGAGCGGCTGGCGCAACGCGCAGGCGTCGCTGCTGGCGCCGACCGGCACGATCGGCCTGGCGATGGACTGCGACACCACCGGGGTCGAGCCGGATCTCGCGCTGGTCAAGTTCAAGAAGCTGGTCGGTGGCGGCTCGATGCAAATCGTCAACCAGACCGTGCCGCGCGCGCTGCGCCGCCTGGGCTACCAGGAGGAGCAGATCGAGGCGATCGTGGAGTACATCGCCGAGCACGGCCACGTGGTGGACGCGCCGGGGCTGCGGCCGGAACACTACGAGGTGTTCGACTGCGCGATGGGCGAGCGGTCCATCCGGCCGATGGGGCACGTGCGGATGATGGCGGCACTGCAGCCGTTCCTGTCCGGCGCGATCTCCAAGACGGTCAACCTGCCGGAGTCGGCGACCGTCGCCGACATCGAGGACGTGTACCTGCAGGGCTGGAAGCTCGGCCTGAAGGCGCTCGCGATCTACCGGGACAACTGCAAGGTCGGTCAGCCGCTGTCGGCGAAGAAGAAGGCGCCGGAGCAGGCGACCGAGCAGGTCAAGGAGGTCGTCGAGTACCGGCCGGTGCGCAAGCGGATGCCGAAGTCGCGGCCCAGCCGCACCACGTCGTTCTCGGTGGCGGGGGCGAAGGGCTACCTGACCGCGTCCAGCTACCCGGACGACGGGATCGGCGAGGTGTTCCTCAAGCTGGGCAAGCAGGGGTCGACCCTCGCCGGCGTGATGGACGCGTTCTCGGTGGCGATCTCGGTGGCCCTGCAATACGGGGTGCCGCTGGAGACCTACGTCGAGAAGTTCGTCAACATGCGGTTCGAGCCGGCCGGCATGACTGACGACCCGGACGTGCGGATTGCCGCGTCGGTGCTGGACTACGTGTTCCGCCGGCTGGCGCTGGACTTCCTGCCGTTCGAGCGCCGGGCCGAGATGGGCATCCTGACCAACCCGGAGCGCGCCGCCGAGGTGCGCGGCGAGGACCCGGCGTCGGTGCACACCGACGAGCCGGTGGACTTCGCGGCGATGGCCTCCTCGGCACCGGTCGCGCGGCGCCGGGCCGAGCCGGCGCCGGAGCCCGCGGTGGCCCCGTCGACCCAGGCCGGTTCGTCCACCGAGCTGCTGGAGGCGGTGCAGGGCAAGGCGGCTGACGCGCCGCTCTGCTTCACCTGCGGGACGAAGATGCGCCCGGCCGGTAGCTGCTACGTCTGCGAGGGCTGCGGCTCCACCTCCGGCTGCAGCTGACCCCCGGGAGGACCCCCGAACGGCGGGGTGCCGGCGAACGTGCCGGCACCCCGCCGTCGTCCGTGCCGCCGGAGGGCGGGTGGCCACGGCCGGTCGCGCCGGAACCGTGATCAGTGGCTGAGGTGCTCGTGCTGGACCTGCCAGCCGTCCGCGGAGCGGATCAGCACGGCGGTACCGCGGCCGGCGCCACTGGCGCTCCGGCCGTCGACGGTGCCGGACCAACGGAAACGGTAGCGGCACGCCACGTGGTCGGCGTCGCGGTACAGCCAGGCCACCTCGCTCAGCGAGTACGTCTCGTCGGTGATCGTGCGAAAGGTGCGCGCGATCGCGGCCAGCACGTCGTCGCGCCCGTGGTGCGAGCCATCGGTGAACCAGTAGCTCGCGTCCGCCGCGATCAGCGGCGCCAGCCGCGCGATGTCGTGGCTGTTGGTGGCCCGCTCGTACCGACGGAGGAACTCTGCCGGATCGTCCATGCCGGGAGATCTACCAGCCGGGTGTGACACCCGGCCGCGCGCCGGTCAGCCTGCGGCGCGTTCCGCCACGGTGATGGAGTCCAGCAGCGCCTGCCGTGCCGTGGCCAGCTCGGCGGCTCGCTGGTCCAGCGTGGCGAGCCGGTTGCGGAGCAGGTCCAGCACCCCCGGGCAGGGGTGCACCGTGCCGTCGCCGGTGGCGCACGGCAGGACCGTGCGGATGGTTCGCGTCGGGAGGCCGGCGGCGAGCAGGGCTCGGATTCGGCGAACCGTGTCGACCGCGGAGTCGTCGTACTCCCGGTAGCCGTTGTGGCGGCGGGCCGCGGTGAGCAGGCCGACGCGCTCGTAGTGGCGGAGTTGCCGCTCGGCGGCGCCGGTGCGGGCGGCCAGCTTTCCGATCAGCATCGTGACATCGCTCCCGGGTCTTGACCTTCGCACAGTGTCAGGGATCGACAGTAGCTCCGACGGCGCCCGGCACCAGTGGCGCCACGAAATGGAGGTGAGCTGTCGCCGCCGCCGGGACGGTTCGAGCTGTTGGAGCCGGTGCTGCGGGCGGCCACCGACCACGCCGGGCTGCCGGTGGTGGTGCACGGCTTCGCTCCGACGACCGACGGCGACCTGAGAACGCTTGCCGCGCTGTCCTCGCGGTACCGGTCGGTGCCGGTGGTGGTCAGCCAGCTCGGTGGGTTGAACTGGCTGACCGCGATCGACCTGGTGCGCGAGCACCCCTCGATGTACCTGGACCTGTCGACCGCCTGCGTGGTGTTCGCGCTGCGGCTGGCGGTGCGGGAGGTCCCGGAGCGGACGATGTTCGGCTCCGACGCGCCGTACGGTGATCCGGTGCTCTCCCGGGCCGCGGTCGAACGGGTGACCGGACCGGGAGAGCTTCGTGATCGGGTCCTCGGCGGTACCGTCTCGGCCCTGCTGGCAGGCGGCCCCGCTGCTCGCCGCGGGCGGCACTGACCGTCGCCGCCGTGCCCGGTCCGCGGGCAAACGTGATTGCCACCGCCGGGACGGTCGCGTACGGTCTGCGCGGGTTCGCCGGCGACCGGTCGGCGATCATGACAGGAGGGAGGCACCGGTGATGACCAGCGGAATCTCGGCGCTTCCGGGTCAGGCCGCACGGTCCTGACGCGTACGGTGGCGCCACCAGTGTGGAGGCACCATTCATGATGTTTCGTAGCGTGGCCGAGTCGGAACTCGGCCGGATCAGGTCGCTGATCGCGCCGGACCCGGTGTCCCGGCTCGACGGCGCGAGGTTCGACGACGAGCTCACCGCCGGCCGCTACCGGCCGGATCGGATCTGGCTCGCCGAGGAGCACGGTGTGCCGGCCGCGCTCGGCGTCTGGTGGTCGCGGCCGGGGGAGTCGCCGCTGGCCCTGGACCACCTGTGGGTGTCCGATCGGGTCGACGATCCGGCCGGGGTCGGAGCCGGGGTCCTCGCCGCCGCGCACCGGGCGTTCGACGCGAAGCCCGACTTTCACCTGCGGCTGGCGGTCGGCTGGCGGGCGCAGCCGGCGGCCGTGGCCGCGGTGTCGTTGCGGCAGGACGCCGCCGCGAGGGCGGGCATGACCGAGGATCTCGAACGGCTCCAGTACGCCTGGACGCCCGCGTCCGGTGCGCCGGCGGCCGGGGAGCGGCTGGTGTTCCGGCCGGAGCCGGACGACGAGGCGTTCCTCGACGTCTTCCGCCGGGTGTCGGTCGGCTCGCTGGACACGACCAGCTCCCGGAACGTGGCCGCGTGGGGTGCCGACGCGGCGGCCCGGGACGAGCTGGCCGTGTACGGCAGCGTGCCGGAGACGCGCGGCTGGTGGCGGCTGGCGTACACGAAGGACGGCACGCTGGTCGGGTTCGGCATTCCGTGGCGCAACCCGTACGGGCGCAACGTCGGCTACCTGGGTGTGTTGCCGGAGCATCGCGGCAACGGCTACATCGACGAGGTGCTGGCGGACATCACCCGGTTCCACGCGGCGGCCGGGGCGGAGCGGGTCACCGCGACCACCGACCTGGTGAACGTGCCGATGCAGCGCGCGTTCGATCGGGCCGGGTACCGCAACACCGAGGTGCGACTCATCCTGTCGGCGCCGGTGGCGGCGGCCTGACCCCGGTGCGTCCGGGCCGCGGCCCCCGGTGAGGCATGATCGAAACGATGCGACACCGGGGCCGCGGCCGTGCGGGGTGGGCCAGCGGCCGTGGACGGTGTCGGGGGAGCGATCGATGAGATCTTGGAGCGATCGATGAGCACGGATGTCACCAGCACCGACGAGTGGCGTGCCCTCGCGGCGCATGCCGAGCAGGCGCGGGCGCTGCGGCTGCGGGCCGAGTTCGAGCGGGACCCGAAGCGGCCGGAGCGGCTGTCCGCGCAGGCCGGCGACCTGTTCGTCGACTACAGCAAGAACCTGGTCACGGACGAGACGATCGAGCTGCTGACGGCGTTGGCGCGGCGGGTCGGGCTGGCCGACCGGATCGCCGCGATGTTCGCCGGCGAGCACATCAACACCTCCGAGGACCGGGCGGTGCTGCACACCGCGCTGCGGCTGCCGCGCTCGGCGGAGCTGGTGGTGGACGGCCAGGACGTGGTGGCCGACGTGCACGCGGTGTTGGACCGGATGGGCGATTTCGCCGAGCGGGTCCGGTCCGGTGACTGGCGCGGGCACACCGGCGAGAAGATCCGTACCGTGGTGAACATCGGCATCGGCGGCTCCGACCTGGGCCCGGTGATGGCGTACGAGGCGCTCGCGCCGTGGCGGGACGCCGGCATCGCCTGCCGGTTCATCTCCAACATCGACCCGACCGACCTGTCGCAGACGCTGGCCGACCTGGACCCGGCCTCGACGCTGTTCGTGGTCGCGTCGAAGACGTTCTCCACGCTGGAGACGCTGACCAACGCGCGGCAGGCGCGGGCCTGGCTGCTGTCCGGGCTGGGCGACGACCCGGCGGCGGTGGCGAAGCACTTCGTCGCGGTGAGCACGAACGCGAAGCTGGTGGGCGAGTTCGGCATCGACACCGACAACATGTTCGGCTTCTGGGACTGGGTCGGCGGGCGCTACTCGTTCGACTCGGCGGTGGGGCTGTCGCTGATGCTCGCGATCGGGCGGGATGCGTTCGGCGAGATGCTGGCCGGGTTCCACGTCGTCGACGAGCACTTCCGCACCACGCCGATCGAGCAGAACGTGCCGGCGCTGCTGGGGCTGCTCAACGTCTGGTACAACAACTTCCTCGGCGCGCAGACGCACGCGGTGCTGCCGTACTCCCAGCTGCTGCACCGGTTCCCGGCGTACCTGCAGCAGTTGACGATGGAGTCCAACGGCAAGTCGGTGACCCGCGACGGTGAGCCGGTCACCTACCAGACCGGTGAGGTGTTCTGGGGTGAGCCGGGCACGAACGGGCAGCACGCGTTCTACCAGCTGATCCACCAGGGCACGAAGCTCATCCCGGCCGACTTCATCGGGTTCAGCGAGCCCAACTACGAGCTCGACGAGATGCACGACGCGTTCATGGCGAACTTCTTCGCGCAGACCGCGGCGCTGGCGTTCGGCCGTACCGCGGCGGAGGTCGAGGCCACCGGGGTCGGCGCGGACGTGGTGCCGCACAAGGTGATGCCGGGTAACCACCCGACGACCTCGATCCTGGCGCCGAAGCTGACGCCGGCGACCCTGGGCCAGCTGGTCGCGCTGTACGAGCACGTCACGTTCACCGAGGGCACCATCTGGGGGATCGACTCGTTCGACCAGTGGGGGGTGGAGCTGGGCAAGGAGATGGCCAAGCAGCTGGCGCCGCTGCTGGCCGGTGAGCCCGGCGACACCGACCCGTCGACGGCGGCGCTGATCGCCCGCTACCGCACCCAGCGCGGCCGGTAGGCGATCCGGAACACCGCGGCGATCCGCGGGGTGGGTGCGAAAAGGCGCCCGGCTGGCTGCCGGGCGCCCAACCACTCCGACCGATGGCCCTCGACCGGCGTGTGGGTAGACGTGCGGAGCGCGACTCCGCCCGTCTGGCTCGACGTTACGTCGCGGTTGCCGGTGTTGCCGTGGGTTTCCGCAACATCCGCGGGACGCTGTCCGGCGGGCTGACCGGCTCGGTCGAGTGATGGAGCCGGCAGGTGGGTACGTCAGGGTATGGATCGGGACGAATGCGTCGGGCGCCCGGCGGGTGGCCGGGCGCCCGGTGCGCTGCGGTGCCGGAGCGGCCTACCACCACCAGCAGTGGCTGATGATGACGGCCAGACCATCGGTGAAGATCGCCAGCATGATCGTCTCCTTGAGAGAGGTGTACCGCGGTAAGTCACCGTCGGTACCCATGAACCTACTCTAAGTGAAGATCGATGTCGGTCATTTCATGATTTGCCGGTGCAGGTATCCGACAGCGGCAACGGCCGCCGGGCGGTACGGCACTCGGCCGCGCCGCCCGGCCGAGGCTCAGCCGGTGATCTGAACCGGCTGACCGTTCGCGACGAGCTTCCAGTCGTCCGCCGAGAACTGCGCCGGGTCGATGGTGCCCGCCTGCTGCACCCAGTCGATCAGCGACTCGCGGATCGCGACCTGCTGGTCGTACACGACCGGTGCGGTGGTGACGCCCGGGAAGTTCCCGCCACCGGACTGCCGGTAGTTGTTGATCGCCAGCACGAACTGCTGGTCGTCGGTGATCGGCTTCCCGTCGTACGACAGGTTCTCGATCCGGCTGCCGGGCGCCTTCGCGATGTCGATGTCGTAGGTGACGCCGGACAGCACGTCGTACAGGTAGTCCGGGGTGCCGTTGGGCGAGTCGGTGGTCGGCGCGTTCGTCACGTCGTCCGCCGGGTACGGCCCGGTGCCGGACACCTGCTTGAAGTACTCCGCCGACTTCTCCAGGTACGCCTTGACCTGGGCGCCGGTCAGCCTGATGCCGAGCAGCGTGTTGTCGAACTCGTAGATGCCGGCGATGTCGCGTACCGTCACGTCGCCGGCGGTGATCCCGCCGTCCCGGTTGAACGGCGCGGCCGCCGACAGCACCGGCAGGTTCGCATCGTCACCGGTGAGCGCCCGACGTACCGTCTCGGTCTGCACCTGGTTGATGAAATCCAGTGCGGCACAGTCGGACCAGCGGCACGGGCCGGCGGGCATGTCCGCAGTGGACTGTCCGATCACCGAGTTGACGTAGGACACCGTGGTGGTGTGCTGCGTCCTCGTCGCCGCGACCACCTTCGGATCCGGCGCCGCGCTGGCCGGGTTCAGCAGCGAGGAACTGGCGTCCGCCACCTGGTAGTGGCCGCGTACCAGCTGGAGCTTGAGGTCGAAGCGGGACACCCGCTCGCCCCACAGACCGGGCTGCGAGATGACCACCGTGCGGCCGGTCTGCTTGTTGGTGACGTCCACCTCGGGGTTGTTCAGGTGGGTGTGGCCGGACAGGATCGCGTCGATCCCCGGCACCTGCTCGGCGACCTGGCGCATGTCGTTCTCCGGCCAGGGCAGCGCGTCACCGTAGGACGAGCTGGTCTCGATGCCGGAGTGCGCCAGCACGACGACCACGTCGGCGCCGGCGGCCCGCACCCGCGGCACCCAGTGCTTGGCGGACTCCAGTACGCCGGTGAAGTCGAGGCGGTCGGCGACCCGCGGCTTGTCCCAGATCGCCGAGCCGGGCGTGGTCAGGCCGAGGAAGCCGACGTGCACCGGCTTGCCGCCGCGCGCGGGCTTCACCGTGCGGATGACGTACGGCTCGAACGCCGGCGCGCCGGTGCGGTGGTCGGTGACGTTCGCGGCGAGCAGCGGGAAGTTCAACTGCTTGCGGTACGCGCCGAGATAGTCGACGCCGTAGTTGAACTCGTGGTTGCCGACCGCGCCGGCGACGTAACCCATCTGGTTCATCGCCGCGGCCATCGGGTGCGTGGCGCCGGTCTTCGTGATCGGCTCGACCGTGGCGTAGTACGAGTCGAGCGGGGTGCCCTGGATGACGTCGCCGTCGTCGACCAGCAGCGTGTTGGGGTTCTCCCGGCGTACCTGGTCGACCACGGTGGACACCTGCGCCAGCCCGACCGAGTTGCCGGCCGCGTCGGAGTACGGCTTGTCCTTGTAGTAGTCCCAGTCGAGCGCGTGGCCGTGCACGTCGCTGGTGCCGAGCACGGTCAGCGTGACGTCTTTCGGCGCGGCCGCCGCCGGCGCGGCCGCGGCGCTCAGCACGGCTCCGGTCAGGCAACATGCCGTGGCGAGCGCCGCGACCGTTCGTCGATGTCCCATCCTTCAAGTCCTCCCGCGATGTGGGCAACAGGGCAGACTATCGCCCTCGCGGGAGCAGGTCAGCGGACGGGCATCGGCCGGCGGGGACCCGCCGCCGCGACGGCCCGCGCCGGCCTGGTGGTACCGGCGGGTCGGCTGCCGACGGGTCGACGAGTCGCCGGCAGCCGTGGCACCAGCCGGTCCAGCAGCCGGTACACGCCGTCGGTGGCGGACACGCTGAGCACGCCGAGGGTGCCGGTGGCGCGGGCCTGCGTCGGCACCCCGAGTACCTGGGCGGAGCGCACCGCGAGCGCCAGCAGCTCGGTGTCGCGGATCCGCAGCCGCAGGTCGGCGGTGTTGCGGACGGGCGCGGTGGTGAGCAGCAGGGCGCGCCAGATCGCCGCCGCGATGGCCGGTCCGGTACGCACCTCGGTGGCGATGCCGCCGACCGGGGCGGCGGCGACGGCGGCCCGCGCGGCGTGCCAGCCGGTGGCGAGCGCCGCGAGTACCGCGTCCTGCTCGGACGGGGCCACCCGGACGAAGTGCATCTCGTGCCGGTGCCGGATGCCCAGCGTGCGGCTCTCGATCTCGACCGCGACACCGGTCGCGGCGTGCAGCGTACCGGCGAAACGGGCGGCCGCGGCCACCGTGTCGAACGAGGTGAGGGTGTCGGCCTCGGTCAGCAGGCCGACACTGCTGGCGCTGCGGCGGGTGGCCGGCACCGGTACGGTCACCGCACGGTGCAGCACGGCCGCCTCGGCGCCGGCGGTACGGTGGTCGATCGGTCCGAGCTGCAGTCGTCGCCGCAACGCCGTCAGATCCGGAAGCATGGTGTCCTCCCTCTCCTGGCCGCGTGGTGGGTCACCCGGTCTCTCGCGGGCATCGCGCACTGCCGGTGTGCGTGACGATAGGTCGGTCTGGACTGCTCGGCGGCGCTCGGCGAGGATCGTTGAGCAAACATTGAGGAGCCGGCGAGCACGGTGATTGTGCGTAGGCGGAGGGTGATGTGGAGATTCTCGTCGTGGAGGACGACGCGCGCCTCGCCGATGCGTTGTGCGTGGCGCTGCACCGTCGCGGCTACGGCGTGACCCACGTCGGTACCGGTGAACAGGCGCTCGCCGCACCGGACTGCGACCTGGTCCTGCTCGACCTCGGGCTGCCCGACATGGACGGTCTGACGGTGTGCAAGCAGTTGCAGGAGCGGTCCGACGTGGCGGTCATCGTGCTCACCGCGCGCGGCGAGGAACGTGACCGGGTGCTCGGGCTGCGCACGGGTGCGGACGACTACCTGGTGAAGCCGTTCAGCATGGCCGAGCTGACCGCGCGGATCGAGGCGGTGCTGCGCCGGCACCGGCCCCGGCCCGCCGGACCGGTCACCGTCGGTACGCTGCGGATCGACACCGAGGCACGCCAGGTGCACATCGGTGCGGAGCCGGTTGCCTTGCGTCCCAAGGAGTACGAGCTGCTCGTCGTGCTGGCGAGGCAGGCCGGCGCGGTGGTGCCGCGGCAGCGGCTGATCATGGAGGTCTGGCGCTCCACCTGGCCGGGCGCCGCCCGTACCCTCGAGGTGCACGTCGGGTCGCTGCGCGGCAAGATCGCCGCGGCCGGCCGGATCGAGGCGGTCCACGGCGTCGGCTACCGCTACGACGTGCGGGAGGCATAGTGCGTCGCTCCGACGCCGAGGGGGCAGTGTGCGTCGCCGGCTGCTGATCACCTACCTGTCGTTGCTGGGTGTTGCGGTGGTGGCGTTCCTGCTGCCGCTGTCGGTGACGATCGCGTCCCGGGAGAACCAGGGCATGTTCATCGACCGGGTCGACGACACCACCCGGTTCGCCACCGTCGCCGGCACCTGGCTGCGCGGCGGCCGGCTGTCCACCCTGCAGAGCGAGATCGCCGAGTACGACCGGCTGTACGGGATCGGCGTGGCGGTGGTGCTGCCCGACGGCGTGGTCCGCATCGCGTCCCGGGCCGGCATCGACCCCGACGCGCCGCTGCTGCGCGACGAGATACGTGCGGCGCTGTCCGGCTCGCGGGCCCAGCCGGCCGGCGTGATCTGGCCGTGGCAGGACCGGCCGATGGTGGTCGCCGAGCCGATCGGCAACTCCGGCGCGATCGACGGCGCGGTGGTGACGGTGTCGCCGACCGACGGGCTGCGCACCTCGATCGGCCAGCAGTGGGCCGTACTGGCGGCGATCGGGCTGATGCTGCTCGCGGTCGGTGCGGCGCTGGCGATCCCGATCGGGCGCTGGTTCGCCCGCCCGCTCAACGAGCTGGACGAGGTCACGCACGCGATCAGCCGCGGCGAGCTGACCGAACGGGTACACGACGACGTCGGGCCGCCGGAACTGCGCCGGCTAGCCAGCTCGTTCAACATCATGGCGGCGCGGCTGTCCGCGCTGATCGACCGGCAACGCGGCTTCATCTCGTACGCCAGCCACCAGCTGCGCACCCCGCTCGCCTCGGTGCGGTTGCGGGTGGAGAACCTCGCCGACGCGGCACCGCCGGCCGACGCGGCCGAGTACCGGCTGGTGGTCGACGAGGTGGACCGGCTGTCCGCGATCTTCGAGGCGGTGCTGACGTTCGCCCGGGCGGACACCGAATCCGCCGAGCTGACCGACATCGACGCCGGCGCCATCGCGGACGACCGGGTGGTGGCGTGGCAGGCGATGGCGGACGCGGCCGGGGTGCGGCTGACCCGGGCTGGCGTCGACACCGCCGCCGCCCGGGCCGCCGCGCAGACCCTCGATCAGGTGCTGGATGTGCTGGTACACAACGCGATCAAGAACGGTGGCCCCGGCGCGGCGGTGCAGGTGGTGGTCGACCGGGACGCCGGCGGGGTGCGCATCGCGGTCTGCGACGACGGGCCGGGGATGACCGAGGAGCAGATGGCGCAGGCGATGCGGCCGTTCTGGCGGCACCCCGACCGCGGCCAGGCCGGCGCCGGGCTCGGCCTCGCCATCGCGAACGCCCTGGTCACCGCCTCCGGCGGAACGCTGCGGCTGCGCCGCTCCGCCGCCGGCGGACTGGACGCCGGGGTCTGGCTGGCCGGCGCCCCGGCCCGCGTCACGGAGCCGGCCGAATGAGGCGCCGCAGCGTGCTCACGGCCCTCGCCGGCGCCGCCCTGACCGGCGCCGCGCCGCTGCTCGCCGGCTGTACCGAGGACCCCGGACCGCGACCGCGACTGTCCCTGGCGACCGGCGAGAACGGCGGCGTCTACCAGCCGCTCGGCCGGGCGCTCGGGACGACGCTCGACTCCCGCTGGCGGGTCGAGGCGGCCCCGACCGCCGGCTCGGTGGAGAACCTCGAACGGCTGCGCACCGGCCGCGCGCAGGTCGCGTTCACCAGCGTCGACGTCGCCGCACAGGATCTGGACGGGCTCGGCTCGTTCGGCTCCAAGTACCAGCTGCGGGCGCTCGGCGAGCTCTACGCCGATCACGTACACCTGCTGATCGCCACCAACCGCGGCGCGTACGGGGTGGACGGGCTCGCCGGCCGGCCGGTCTCCACCGGAGCCGCCGGCTCCGGTACCGAGGTGGTCGCGACCCGGTTGTTCGCCGCGGCCGGGATCACCCTGCGCGGGTTCGAACAGCACAAGCTGGGGCTGCGCGACTCGATCGCGGCGCTGCGGGCCGGCATCATCGACGCGTTCTTCTTCTCCAGCGGCCTGCCCTGCACGGCGATCGCCGAGCTGGTCGCCTCCGGTGACCTGGAGGTCGGCCTGATCGATCTGAGCAGCTACGTGCCGACCCTGCAGAGCCAGTACGGCGAGGTGTACAGCACCGGCTGGATCCCGAACTCGATCTACACCCTCACCTCGGTGAGCACCGTGGCGATCGCCAACGTGCTCGCGGTGCCGGCGGCGATGAGCGAGTCCGCGGCGTACCAGCTGACCCGGCTGCTGTTCGTCGCCAAGCCCCGGCTGTCCGCCGCGCACCCGGAGGGCCGGCAGCTCGACCCGCGCTCCGCCCTCGGCACCTACCCCGTCCCGCTGCATCCTGGTGCCGAACGGTTCTACCGCGAGCAGAAGGCCCCGTAGGTAGGTGCCGCGCCGCCGTGCTCAGCCGGCGTAGGCGTTGTACGCGGCGTAGGCGAAGTTGATCCGGTTGGTGCTGTTGCACGCGCCGCAGATCTCGTACTTGTTCTGGAAGGCGAGGACGGCGTCGTCGATGGTGCCCGCCGCCTGGAGGTCGCCGAGCCCGTAGCCGGGGAAGCTCGTCAGCTCGAACCAGATGAAGTTCAGCTGCAACGTCAGGTCGTAGACGTTGCCGCCGGCGGCGAACTCGGCCACGTTGTCGCCCGGGTCGGTGTCCCACCGGCCGCCGGCACTCCACTGCGCGATGCCCCGGCCCGGGCCCCCGCCGTACTCCCAGATGGTCGGGTCCATGCCGGACTCCTGGTCGAGGTTGCCGATGATGCCGGCCGACTGCTGCGCCGTCAGGCCCTTGGCGACGAAGTAGTTGAACGCGGCCTGCTCGTTCTGGGTGATCACCGACGGGGCGATCGGTGAGTTGTTGGGGCTCATCCCGCCGTGGCTGCCGGCTTTTACCGTGGCCGCGCCGGTCTGGGGCGACGCCTGTGCGGGCGCGGTGGTACCGGCCAGCGTCAGGGCGCCGGCGAGAGTCGCGGTGAGGATGGCGACACGTGCCTTGCCGGATCTGAACACGACACACTCTCCGTTCTTCGCCGGTGCGGTTGCTGGGACCGGCGCTGGTAGGGGATCCCCGCGAACGAACCGGGGCCACGGAGGTAGGTTACGCCCGTAATAAAGATAAAAAAGACCTTATTGACCAAAATATGACTAGGTTGAGTGGGCAACGGTATGCTCCGAGCGGGCGGCTAGGCGGACCGTGGCTCGCCGTGCAGAGCGGTGGCTGGTTGCACAGACCGTGGCTGGCCGTTCCGGCGGTGGTTGGCCGTGCCGGCGGTGGCTGGCTGTGCGGTGGTCGGCTGGGCAGACGCCCGCTAGCGCCGGGCGAACAGGATCGCGCCCGGCCGGTCGGTGTCCAGGTTGAACTCCCACCGCGCCGCGACCGTGAACCCGGCGTCGCCGAGCCAGCCCGCAACCTGCTCCGCGCGGCGCCGGTGGACCGGCGCGTCCCCGCTGCGGCCGGGCGGTACCGGGCGGTCCGGGTCGCCGACGTGGAAGCCGACCTGCACCGGCCCGCCGGGACGCACCACCCGGTGGAACTGGCCCAGCACGGCGGGCACCGTGTCGTCCGGGACGTGAATGAGCGACCACCAGGCGAGCAGCCCGCCCACCGAGCCCGCCGGCAGCCGCAGGTCGGTCATCGAACCCACCTCGAACCGCAGCCCCGGGTGGTTCGACCGGGCCACCTCGATCATCCCCGGCGCCAGGTCGATGCCGAACGCGTCGACGCCGAGCCCGTGCAGGTGCGCGGTGACGTGCCCGGGACCGCACCCGACGTCGGCGACCGGCCCGCCGCCGGCCGCGCGCACCTGGCCGGCGAACACGTCCAGCGCCGCGTTCAGGTACGGCAGCCGGCCACCCAGGATGTCGCGCACCACCTCGGCATAACCGGCCGCCTCCGCGTCGTACGACGCCCGCGTCCGCGCCAGCCAGTCCGCACCCATCCCCGCACGCTAACCGACCACCCCGACAACCGGGCCGGGCCGCGAGGCGGGGCCGGACGGCCGCCCGCGGGAAACCGGGAGGCGGGTCGGGTGGGGGCATGCCTATCCTGGTGCGCGAGATGGATACGCCGCCCGCCACCGACCGCACCGTGCCCGCGGGTGGAGACTCCCCGCTTTCCGCCCCGCCGTCCGATTCCACCGCCGCACCGCACGGCTCGGCCGCCGCAGGGTCGCCGGGCGAGGGTTCGGTGCCTCGCGGCTCGTCCGGCCGGGGACGCGGCCAGCGACGCCGTGGACCGCGGCGCCCCGGCGGGGCCGCCACCCCGGTACGGCCGGCCGAGCGCGAGCTGCGGGAGCGGGTGGCGGCGCTGAGCGTGCTCGACCGGTACCGGCTGGGGCGGCGGCTGGACCAGGTGCGCGGCACGGCCGACGCGGCGCAGCTGGACCGGGTGGCCGAGCAGGTCACGGCCGGCGAGCAGCGGATCGCGAACCGGCGCGCCGCGGTACCGGCGGTGACGTACCCGCCGGAGCTGCCGGTCAGCGAGCATCGGGAACAGATCGCCGCGGCGATCCGGGACCACCAGGTCGTCATCGTCGCTGGCGAGACGGGGTCGGGCAAGACCACCCAGATCCCGAAGATCTGCCTGGAGCTGGGGCGCGGCATCCACGGCACGATCGGCCACACCCAGCCGCGCCGCATCGCCGCCCGTACCGTCGCGGAGCGCATCGCCGAGGAGCTGGCGACGCCGCTCGGCGGCGCGGTCGGCTACCAGGTCCGGTTCACCGACCAGGTGGGGCCGAACACGCTGGTCAAGCTGATGACCGACGGCATCCTGCTGGCCGAGATCCAGCGCGACCGGATGCTCCGGCGCTACGACACGATCATCATCGACGAGGCGCACGAGCGCAGCCTCAACATCGACTTCCTGCTCGGGTACCTGAAGCGGCTGCTGCCGCGCCGGCCCGACCTGAAGGTGATCATCACCTCGGCCACGATCGAGACCGAACGGTTCGCCCGCCACTTCGGTACCGCGGACGAGCCGGCGCCGGTGATCGAGGTGTCCGGCCGCACCTACCCGGTGGAGGTGCGGTACCGGCCGATCACCGCCGACGACCCGGACCGCGACCAGGTGAGCGCGATCGGCGCGGCCGTCGACGAGCTGCGCGCCGAGGGTGGCGGCGACATCCTGGTGTTCCTGTCCGGCGAGCGGGAGATCCGGGACGCCGCGGATGCGCTGGCGAAGCGCGAACAGCAGCGGGGCAGCCGACCCGGCAGCGAGACGCTGGAGATCCTGCCGCTGTACGCGCGGCTGTCGAGCGCCGAGCAGCATCGGGTGTTCCAGCCGCACCGCGGTCGCCGGGTGGTACTCGCGACCAACGTCGCGGAGACGTCGCTGACGGTGCCGGGCATCCGGTACGTGATCGACACCGGGACGGCGCGCATCTCCCGCTACAGCCACCGGTTGAAGGTGCAGCGCCTGCCGATCGAGCCGGTCTCGCAGGCGTCGGCGAACCAGCGGATGGGACGGTGCGGCCGTACCTCCGACGGGATCTGCATCCGCCTCTACGACTCCGACGACTTCCTCTCCCGGCCCGAGTACACCGATCCGGAGATCCTGCGTACCAACTTGGCGTCCGTGCTGTTGCAGATGGCGGCGGCGCGGTTGGGCGACATCGCCGACTTCCCGTTCATCGACCCGCCGGACTCGCGGCAGGTACGCGCCGGTGTGCAGCTGCTGGAGGAGTTGAGTGCGCTCGACGCCGCCGGTGAGCTGACGAAGCTCGGCCGCCGGATCGCCGAGTTGCCCATCGATCCGCGGCTGGCCCGGATGATCCTGGAGGCGGATGCGAACGACTGCGTGCGCGAGATCCTGGTCATCACCGCGGCACTGTCCATTCAGGACCCGCGGGAGCGGCCGGCGGACGCGCAGCAGCAGGCGTCGCAGGCGCATGCCCGGTTCGTCGACAAGGAATCCGACTTCCTCGCGTACCTTCGCTTGTGGAAATACCTGCGGGACAAGCAGAAGGAGCTGTCCGGCAACCAGTTCCGCAAGCTGTGCCGGTCGGAATACCTCAACTACCTCCGGGTACGGGAGTGGCAGGATCTGCATTCCCAGCTGCGCCAGGTGATCCGCGGGATGGGCATCAACCGCAACACGCTCGATGCGCCGGCCGACCGGGTGCACACAGCGCTGCTGTCCGGCCTGCTGTCGCACATCGGCCTGAAGGACACCGAGCGCAAGAAGCAGCAGAAGGCGCGCGGCTCGGTGGAGTACCTGGGCGCGCGCGGCGCCAAGTTCGCCATCTTCCCCGGATCGGCGCTCGCCCGCAAGCAACCGCAGTTCGTGATGGCGGCCGAACTGGTCGAGACGTCCCGGCTGTGGGCCCGGGTCGTCGCCGGCATCGACCCGTCCACAGTGGAGGCGCTGGCCGCGCACCTGGTCAAGCGCACCTACTCCGAGCCGCACTGGGAGAAGCGCCAGGCCGCGGTCGTCGGGTACGAGAAGGTCACGCTCTACGGGGTGCCGATCGTGCCGCGGCGCAAGGTGAACTACGGCCGGATCGATCCGGAGATCGCCCGCGACCTGTTCATCCGGCACGCGCTGGTCGACGGCGACTGGGAGACCCACCACCAGTTCTTCAGCGACAACCAGCGGCTGCGCTCCGATGTGGAGGATCTGGAGAACCGGTCCCGGCGCCGCGACATCGTCGTCGACGACGACACCCTGTACGAGTTCTACGACGCCCGGATTCCGGCCGAGGTGGTCAGCGGCCGGCACTTCGACGCGTGGTGGAAGAAGACCCGGCGCGAGCAGCCGGAGCTGCTGACGTTCACCCCGGACATGCTCGTCACCGACGCGGCCGGCGCGGTCAGCCCCGAGCAGTACCCGGACGAGTGGCACTCCGACGGGCTGCGACTGCCGCTGTCGTACGCGTTCGAGCCCGGTACCGCCGACGACGGGGTCACCGTGCACGTGCCGCTCGCGGTACTCGGGCAGGTGCGCGGCGAGCAGCTCGACTGGCAGGTGCCGGGGCTGCGCGAGGAGCTCGTCACCGCGCTGCTCAAGGGATTGCCGAAGCAGCTGCGCCGCAACCTGGTGCCGGTGCCGGACACCGCCCGGGCGCTGCTGGCCCGCATCTCGCCGGCCGACGGCCCGCTGCTGACCGCGATCGAACGCGGCCTGCGCGACCTGCTCGGCGTGCACGTGCCGCGCGACGCCTGGCAGCTCGACGCGCTGCCGGCGCACCTGCGCCCGCACTACGTCGTCGAGGACGGTGCCGGCGATCCGATCGCCACCGGCCGCGACCTCGGCGCCCTGAAGGACCAGCTCGCCGAGCAGGCCCGGACCGCGCTGACCGCCTCGGTCCGGGGGATCGAGCGCAGCGGGCTGACCGACTGGACCATCGGCGAGCTGCCCCAGCTGTACGAGCAGAGCGTCGGTGGCCAGCACGTGCGGGCCTACCCGACGCTGCACGACGACGGCGACTCGGTGTCGGTACGGTTGGCGGAAAGCGTTGCCGCGCAGCGGGACCAGATGTGGCGCGGCACCCGCCGGCTGATCCTGCTCTCGATCCCGTCGCCCGCGAAGTACGTGCTGGCCAACCTGTCGAACACCAGCAAGCTGGCGCTGTCCACGAACCCGGACGGTAGCGTACCGGCGCTGCTCGCCGACTGTACCGACTGCGCCGCCGACAAGCTGATCGCCGACGCCGGCGGCCCCGCGTACGACGAGGAGGGGTTCGGCCGGCTGCGCGACGCGGTGCGCGCCCACCTGAACCCGATGGTGCTCGGCGCGCTGACCGCGGTGGAGAAGATCCTCGCCGCGCACCGCCGGGTGCTCGCCCGCGTGTCCAACACCAACAACGTGCTGCTGGTTGCCGCACTCGCCGACATCAAGCAGCAGCTGGCCGGGCTGGTCCACGCCGGGTTCGTCGCCGAGACCGGCTGGCAGCGGCTCGCCGACCTGCCGCGGTACCTGTCCGCGGTGGACAAGCGGCTGGATCGGTTGCCCGCCAAACCGCAGCGCGACCGGGAGCAGATGACCCGGGTGCGTGAACTCGCCGCCGAGTACGAGGACGCTCGCGCGCAGCGGCCGCCGAGCGCGGAGCTGACCGCGATCCGGTGGATGCTGGAGGAGCTGCGTGTCTCCTACTTCGCGCAGAGCCTCGGCACCCCGTACCCGATCTCCGACCGCCGGATCGAACGCGCCCTCGACGCCCTCTGACCCGCCCGGCGACCCTCGTACCACGTCACCACGGCTCCCCGCCGGTCGAGTTCGAGGTGTTCTTCTAGCTGGGCGGAGATGTATCGAACTTGTCCTCGGGGAAGACGCGGCCGGAGACGGTGGCGTGGGCGGCGCGGCGCAGCGCGGCGAACAGCGCCTCGCCGAGCACGGAGCCGATGATCATGGATTCGGCCAGGTTGTCGCGGTCCTCGAGGGCGGTGAGCGTGGCCAGGTCGGTCTCGGCCATCCGCAGCGCAAGGTCGGCGTAGTCGTCGACGATGGCGGCCAGTTCGGGTCGACCGAGCCGGCGCAGCATCGCCAGCACGTCGGCGATCATCTGGACGTGCACCGAATCAGTGCGGGTGTAGCCGTGCCGCCGGAGCAGGGCGGCGGTCTCGGCGACTTCGTCCTCGTCGGCGTGCGGGCCGTGGGACCGCGGCGCGACCAGCGCACCGGACAGTCGTCCGAGCATGCTGTCGGTCGGTCGCTCGGCCGAATCGATCTCGGCCAGCATGGTGCGGACGGTACCGATGGGCAGGTCGCCGACCTGGACCATGGCGCGGATCAGCCGCAGCCGCCGGGCGTGCTCGGCGGTGTACGACACCTGGTTGGCGTGGGTGCGCTCGCCCGCCGGTAGCAGCCCCTCGCGCAGGTAGTACTTGATGGTCGGCACCGGGATGCCGGTGTCCTTGCTCAGCTCTCCGATCCGCACGGCTCCTTCATACCGCATCGCCGACCGGGTTGACATGGCAGCTATCAATACTCACACTATCCGCTATGGATAGCGGAGCTATCGATAGAGTTGATGTAGACAACGGGAGACGAAACTCCATGACGTCCGTGGTGACACCCGCCCCGCCGATCAGCCCGCCGCGCCGGTCGCACCGCGTCCGGTTCGCGCTGATCGCGCTGTTCAGCGCCGGTATCGTGCTCTCCTTCGTGCCGCGCTACCTCGGCTTCGACGCGTCCGAGGCGCGCGTCGGCATCCGCACCGACGTCCCGTTCCACTACCCGGCGCTCGCGGTGCACGCGATCACCGCCGGCCTCGCGCTGCTGATCGGGCCGCTGCAGTTCAGCGCCCGGCTGCGCCGCCGAGCGCCCCGGGTGCACCGGGTCATCGGCCGCGTCTACGTACCGGCCGTGCTGGTCGCCGGGCTGGCCGGGATGGTGGTGGCGGTGCTGACGACCTCCGGGCCGATCGCGGCGACTTCGTTCGTCCTGCTCGACGTGTACTGGCTGGGCACCACCATTGCCGGCTACCGGGCCGCGCGGGCGCGCCGGTTCCGGTCGCACGAGCGCTGGATGCGCCGCAGCTTCGCCGGCGCGTTCTCTGCGGTCATGCTGCGGCTGTGGCTCGGCGTCCTGATCGCGTTGCAGCTACCGCTGCTCGGGCCGCTCTACCACGGGTCGTTCGGGCACCTGTACAGCACCGCGTACGTGGCGTCCAGCGTCCTCGCCTGGATCCCGAACGTGCTGGTCATGGAGCTGTACCTGCGCCGACAGCGGCCGGCACGCTGACCCGTGCCGCGTCGGTGTCCCGCCGGAGCGACGCCGACGCGGCGCGGCAACGGCGAGCAGTGCGCCGGCGCCTCGGTACGGGCGGTGGAAGTCGAGTGATTTGCCGGGTGGCGCGGCGCGGGTGGCGGCAATATTCTTCGGTCGGATCCGACATTTCTGCAAACTCTTGCCTATGTGTGGAGGCGGTATGTCGCACGACCGAGCCGAGCTGGATCGCCGGACGCTGCTGAAGGCCACCCTGGGTACCGCGACGGTCGCGGTGGTCGGCGGTGGGCTGGGGCTGGCCAGTGCGGCCGCCGCGGGTGCCGATCCGGCGTCGACGCGCCGTACGAGCGCGGCGGCGATCCGGCCGAACAGCGAGCTGGACACGATCATCGGTTGCGACGAGTGGGGCGCGCGGCCACCGTCCAGCGCGATCCAGCTGAGCGGCAACGTCACCAACAAGATCATCGTGCACCACATGGCGTTCCCGAACAGCACCGACTACTCCGAGGCGCACGCGAAGCAGCTTGCCCGGGACTGCCAGGACCTGCACATGGACACCAACGGCTGGGCCGACACCGGCCAGCACTTCACCGTCAGCCGCGGCGGGTACGTGCTGGAGGGCCGGCACCGCAGCCTGGAGACGCTGACCGCCGGCAAGCAGCAGGTGGTCGCGGCGCACTGCCCGGGCGAGAACGGCAACGCGATCGGCATCGAGAACGAGGGCACGTACGTGACCGTCACGCCGCCGGCGGCGCTCGTCACGTCGCTGACCGCGCTGTGCGTCACCGTGTGCCAGCAGTACGGGCTGCACGCGTACGACATCTTCGGGCACTGGGACTTCCGGGACACCGAGTGCCCCGGCATCGCGTTCTACCGGATGTTCCCCGGCATCCGCCGCTCGGTGCAGGCCGGACTCGGGGAGTCCGCGTCGTCGGCACCGGCCCGGCGCTGGCCCGACATCTGGAAGTTCGTCGGCGGGCCGGTCGTCAAGCTGGCCCAGCACCTGCTCAACGCGCGCGGCTACCAGCTCGCCGCGGACGGCGTCTTCGGTGCCGACACCGTGTCCGCGGTGCAGGACTGGCAGGCCAGGAACTCGCTGCCGGTCGACCAGGACGCGACGCTGACCACCAGGACGTGGGAGACGCTGGTCGCGCCGCTGGCGCCCGGCGACACCGGCGAGCGGGTCCTCGGGGTCCAGCAACTGTTGCAGCACAAGGGGTACGACCAGGTGTCGGCGAGCGGCACGTACGACACCGCCACCGCCGCGGCGATCGCGAACCTGCAGGGGCTGCACCACGTGACGGTGAACGGGCTGGTCGGGCTCGAGACCTGGTGTGCGCTGTCCGGCGGCATCGTGCGCACCGCACTGATGGCGGGATGACCGGTGCCGCGGCCGGCTCCTACCCCTCCCGGCCGGCCGCGGCATCACCCGGCCCTCGCTGCCGGCGGCCCAGCGGTCCACGGCGCTGCGGGTGCCGAACGTTGCCGGGCTGGCTGGCGGTCCGCGGCGCTGCGGGTGCCGGATGTTGCCGGGCTGGCTAGCGATCGGCGGCGCTGCGGGTGCCGAACGAGCGGCCCAGCGCGCGTACCTCGGCCTCCAGCTCGGGCACCATGGTGCGGGCTCCGTGTGCCAGGACCGCGCCGGCGATCGGGCCGGTGTAGAGCGTGCGCAGCGCCTGCACGGCGGCGAGCGAGCGCGGCGCGTACACCTTGCGGGCCCGGCGTTCGATGCCGTCCACGATCGACCGCGCGCAGCGCTCGACGGTGATGGTGGTGTTGAGCGGGTAGGGCAGCTTGCGCACCACGGCGCGGAACGTGCGCAGGTCCTGTCGCTGGTCGCGGACCAGGTCGGTGTCGACCCAGATCGGGTGCGCGGTGCCGACCGCCACCCCGCGGTGCGCCACCTCCAGCCGTAGCGCGTTGCCGAACTGCTCGACGCCGGCTTTGGACGCGCAGTACGCCGCCATCCCGGGCAGCACGGTGAACGCGGCGGCCGAGGAGACCAGCAGCGCGTACCCGCGACTGTCCAGCAGCGCCGGCAGGGTGGCCGAGACGGTACGCATCACCCCGATCAGGTTCACCTCGACGGTCCGGGCGAGCGCGTCCGCGGGGTTGACCGCGACCGTGCCGTTGTTGGCGATGCCGGCGTTCGCGACGACGACGTCGATCCGGCCGTACCGCCCGATCGCGCCGGCCGCCGCGGCCTCCAGCTCGGCCTGGTTCGTCACGTCGCAGCCGAACCAGCAGTGCTCGCTGCCGAGCTCGGCGGCGAGGGCGGCGAGGCGGTCGGTCTCCAACCCGACGAGTGCCAGCCGGGCGCCGCGGGCGGCGGCGAGGCGGGCGATGCGCTCGCCGATGCCGCGGGCCGGCCCGGTGACGAGCACGACCGCGTCACGCAGGGATCGACGCATCCCGGTCTCCCTTCCCTCCGGTCGCCAGCGCGACGATGCTGCGGGCGAGCAGCTGCGGGCACTCCAGGGTGAGCATGTGCCCGCAGTGCGGCAGCACCGTGAGCTGGGCGCCGTCGATGTGTTCGGCCAGGTACCGGGCGTGCCGCGGTGGGGTGAGCCGGTCGTACCGGCCGACCATGACGTGCACCGGGACCGCGTCCAGCGCGCCGAGGTCGGTCCGCTTGTCGTGCTCTCGCAGCGCCGGGACGAACTCGACCACGGTACGGATCTGGCAGCCGAAGATCAGTTCGGTGCCGACCCGGACCACCTCCGGCGCGGTGATCGGCCCGAACAGCAACGGCGCCAGCGCCCGCCGGTACGCGGGCAGGACCGGTGCGGCGAACCGGCGGGCACCGTCCACGATGGACGAACAGGTGGCCAGCACGGTGCCGACCGGACCGCCGAACAGGGTCAGCAGCCCGCCGCGGTCCGCGGCCAGGTCGCCGGCGGAGGTGCCGACCAGCAGGACGCCGTCGACCCGGTCGGCGATCAGCTCGGGTCGGGTGGCGGCGAGTGCCAGCACCGTCATGCCGCCCATCGAGTGGCCGCCGAGCAGCAGCCGGCCGTGCGGCGCCAGCTGGTCGACGACCGCGCCGAGGTCGGCGCCGAGCAGGTCGATCGACAGCGCGGTGTCGCCGCGTCCGGAGCCGCCGTGGTGCCGCTGGTCGTACGCGACGACGCGCAGCCACGGCGCGATCCGGTGCAGCTGGGCGGTCACCGGACGCCAGGCCGCGGAGTTGAGGGTCCAGCCGTGCGCGAGGATCAGCGTGGTGTGTGCGTCGGCCGGCCCGCTGACGTGTGCCGCGAGCCGGGTCCCGTCGGCGGCGATCACGGTACGGGGGTCTGCGGCGGGCACGCGCTCGTCACCTCCTGTGCGGTGCGCAGGTGGTAGCCGCGCGGGTCGAAGCGCCGGGTCAGCTGCCGGAACCGCCAGGTGAACGACGGCCACAGGGTCGTGTTGCGCCCGTTGGCGTCCAGGTACCAGCTGGCGCAGCCACCGGTGTTCCACACGGTGCCGTCGAGCCGCCGTTGCAGCCCCTCGTTGTACGCGTGCTGCGCGCCGGCGTCGACCTCCACCGCGACGATCCCGTGCTCGTCCATCTTGGACAGTGCGGTCACCAGGTAGTTGAGCTGCGACTCGATGATGTAGATCATCGAGTTGTGGCCGAGCCCGGTGTTCGGGCCGATGAGCAGGAACAGGTTGGGGAAGCCGGCCACCGTGGTGCCCCGGTAGGCGGTCATCCCGTCGGCCCAGGCGTCGGCGAGCCGCGCCCCGTCGCGGCCGGTGACGGCGTCGGCGACCGGCGGGCGGGTCGCCTCGAAGCCGGTACCGAACACGATCGTGTCGACCGGGTGGTCGACCCCGTCGGCGGTCCGCACCGCGTGCGGCTCGATCCGCTCGATCCCCTCGGTGACCAGCTCGACGTTGTCGCGAGCCAGCGCCGGGTAGAAGTCGTTGGACAGCAGGATGCGCTTGCAGCCGATCCGGTAGTCGGGCAGCAGCCGCTCGCGTAGCGCCGGGTCGGCGACCTGGCGCTGCAGGTGCCCGCGGGCCATGGCGGCGACCGCGTCGAGCAGCCGGGGCCGCAGCGTCATGCCCACGGCGAGCGTCTCCCGGGCGGTGTAGATCCCGGCGCGGGCGGCCAGCCGGGTCGGTGGCAGGTGCTCGTACAGCCAGTGTTCCAGGGCGCTGATCGGCCGGTCGTTGCGCGGGATGATCCACGGCGGGGTGCGCTGGAAGACGGTGAGGTGCTCGACCTCCTCGGCGATGCGCGGCACGAACTGGATGGCCGAGGCGCCGGTGCCGATCACCGCGACACGCCGGCCGGCCAGGTCGTGGTCGTGCCGCCAGCGGGCGGAGTGGAACGTGGTACCGGCGAAGTCGGCGAGCCCGTCGATGGCCGGCAGCTTCGGTGCCGACAGCGGCCCGGTGCCGATCACCAGCACCCGCCCGGTGAAGCTGCCCCGCCCGGTACGCACGTGCCAGCGCGCGGTGGCCTCGTCCCACCGTGCCTCGACCAGCTCGTGCCCGAGCCGCAGGTGCGGGGCCAGGTCGTAGCGGGTGACCAGGCCCTGCAGGTACTGCTGGATCTCCGGTTGCGGGGAGAACGAGCGGCTCCATCGCGGGTTCGGCGCGAACGACAGCGAGTAGAGGTGCGACGGCACGTCGCAGGCGGCGCCGGGGTAGTCGTTGTCGCGCCAGGTGCCGCCGACGTCGTCGGCACGCTCCAGGACGACGAAGTCGTGCCGGCCGGCCTGGCGCAGCCGGACCGCCGCGCCGAGGCCGGAGAATCCGGCGCCGACGATCAGCACGTCGTGGTGTTCGTCCATCGATGGCCTACGCTTCCCGCTATTGACCGTTAGTCAATAAGCTAGGCTGGCGTTGCCGCGGCGTCAAGGGCGAGCGGGTCCGATTTGCCCGCACCGCCCCGCGCACCCGTGCTGGAGAGGGAGGCATGTCGTGACCGCGCCCCGCCGTACCCGGCTCGACCCGGACGCGCGCCGCGCCCAGCTGGTCGAGCTGGGCGTGCGAGCGCTGTCGAGGGCCAGCCTGTACGACGTCAACCTGGACGAGATCGCCGCCGCGGCGGGCATCTCCCGATCCCTGCTGTTCCACTACTTCGGCTCCAAGCGGCGCTTCCAGCTCGCCGTGGTGCAGGCCGCGGCCGCCGGGCTGCTGCAGGGCACCGACCCGGATCCGGCGCTGCCGGCGGACCGGCAACTGCGCGCCTCGATCGAGGACTCGGTCGACTACGTCTCGTCCCGCCGCGATCTGTACCTCTCCCTGGTTCGCGGCGCCGCGAGCGGCGACTCGGCGATGCAGGCGATCTTCGACCGCACCCGCAGCGCGCTGGTCGACCGGATCATGGGCGGTATCGCCGAGCTCGGCGGCGACCCCGACGATCCGTTGCTGCCGATCGCCGTCCGCTCCTGGCTGGCCTTCACCGAGGAGGCGATCATCTCCTGGACGCCGGGCGGCCCGGTACCGCGGGAGCGGCTCACCGAGTTCCTGGAGTCGTCGTTCTACCGCGCCGTGCTGGCCTGACCCGGTGCGCCGCGTCGCACCCTCGCCGCGTCGGCGTACCGGCCCGGCTCGCCGCGGCTCGCGCGGCGTCGCCGGTCAGCGGGCGTCGACGGTGGCGCCGCGCAGCAGCGGCCCCCACAGCAGGTCGGTGATGTCGCCGAGGTCGGTGACGTTGCGGGCGGTGGCCGCGGCGACCAGCGGGTTGACCACCGCACGCTCCTCGGCGGTACCGGCGTAGCCCATCTCGACGCTGCCGGTGCCGCCGCCCTGGCCGAACGAGTCCGGCGGCACGTCCTTGCCCTGCACGATCGGTATCTGCGGCAGCCCGCTCACCACGCCACCGTGCTGGGCGCCCCGGTCGTACCCGTCGTCGATGGGCGCTTCCGGGGCCGGCACCGGCGGGTGGTCGGGCAGCCCCCAGCACTTCGGCCCGATGTCGGCGCCGGAGACCGGCTCGTCGCCCGGCAGGTACTTGCCCGAGTCGCGGGTGATCTCCAGCGTGATGTGCAGCCGGCCGGTGTCGAACGCGCCCTCGATGTTGCTCTGCAGCTTGACGGCCGCGGCGGTCAGGCACGGGTACTCCGGCGAGTACTCGGCGAGCACGTCCAGCAGCGGCCGGCTGACCTGGCCGAGCTGGATCAGCCGGCCCTCGTGCCGCTGCAGGAACGGCGTCGCCGTGTCGGCCAGCCCGGTGGTCTCGGACCAGAACTCGGCCAGTGCGGCCCGCTGCTCGGACACGGTCGAGGCGGTCACGGTCAGGTTCGCCAGCACCGCCATCAGGTCGGGCAGCGCACCGGTGTAGGTGTCGAGCACGCCGGCGAGCTTGCGCACGTCGGCGCGGATCGCCGGCATGTTCGCGTTCACCGTCCTGAGGTACCTGTCCAGCGTGACCAGGGTGTCGCCGAGCTGGTCGCCGCGCCCGCGCAGCGCCGCCGCCAGCGCGGTCAGCGTGGCCGAGACCTTCTCCGGCGGTACCGCCTTGAGCAGCGGCAGCGCGCGATCGAGCACCCGCTCCAGCTCCACCGCGGACGCGGAGCGGTCCTGGTGTACGACCGCACCGGCGGCGATCGGGGTGCCGGCCGGGTGCGCCGGCGGGGTGAGCGACACGTACTTCTGCCCGAACAGCGTCTTGGGCAGCATCGACGCCGACACGTTGGCCGGGATCCGCGGTACCGAACCGGGATCGAGCGCGACGGTGAGCCGGGCGGTGCGCCCGTCCGCCGCGATGTCGCGTACCTGGCCGACGACCACGCCGCGCAGCTTCACGTCCGCGTGGCGGTCCAGCTGCAGCCCGGTGTGGTCGGTCACCACGGTGACCGTGACGGCCGGGGTGAACACCTGCCGGTACGCGCCGACCGACACCGCGAGCAGCGCGGCGACCAGCAGGATGAAGCACAGCCCGAGGAACGCGCGGCCGCCCGAGCCCCACGGTTTCGCCGCCGGCCACACGGTCACCCGCGTCTCGCCGACCAGATCGCCGTCCGGTTGCCTCGGGTCCACGCGGACCACCACCCTTAGGTGTGTCTGAGGTCGTCCCCTGAATTCGCCGGCTGCCGTTGGGCGCCAACGGAGTCGGCTCGTGCTGCATACAGTTCGTCCAGCTGCCGCGCGTACGCGGCGACGATACGGTCCCGGCGCATCTTCAGCGACGGGGTGAGCAGGCCGTTCTGCTCGGTGAAGTCCTCGTCGAGTAATCGGAACCGGCGGATCGACTCGGCCCGCGACACCGTCTCGTTGGCGCGGTCGACCGCCCGCTGCACCGCCGCCTCGACGTCGCCGCCGCGCTCGGTGAACCGTTGCACCGCCTCGGGATCCAGGGTGATCAGCGCCGCCACGTACGGCCGGGCGTCACCGACCACCAGGCACTGGCTGACCAGCGGATCGGCCCGCACCGCGTCCTCCAGCGGACCCGGCGCGACGTTCTTGCCGCCGGTGGTGACGAGGATCTCCTTGGCCCGCCCGGTGATCGTCAGGTACCCGTCGGCGTCCAGCTCGCCGAGGTCACCGGTGGCGAGGAAGCGGTCGGCGCGCACCGGTGCGTCGCCACCCCAGTACCGGTCGAAGACCTGCGGGCCGCGCACCAGCACCTCGCCGCGCTCGTCGACGCGCACGGTGGTACCGGGCAGCGGCCGGCCGACGCTGCCGAACCGGGGCGCGAGGGGCGGGTTGACGGTCACCGCCGCGGTCGTCTCGGTCAGCCCGTACCCCTCGTACACGACGATGCCGGCGCCGGCGAAGAACAGCGCGAGGCGGCGGCCGAGCATCGCCCCACCGCTGATCGCGTACCGCACGCGCCCGCCCAGCGCCGCCCGCACCCGCCGGTACACCAGCAGGTCGTAGAGCGCGTGCGCGGCCCGCAACCGCAGCCCCGGCCCGCGCCCGGCGGAGTTGACCCGCCGCTCCATCGCCTCCCCGTACGCGGTGGCGATGCGCGCGGCGCGATCGAACGAGGCGGCCCGGCCGATGTCCTCGGCGGTGGCCCGGGCGGTGTGGAACACCTTCTCGAACACGTACGGCACGGCCAGCAGGAAGGTGGGCCGAAACGACGCCAGGTCGGGCAGCAGGTCGGACGGTTTCACGCTGGGGGAGTGGCCGACGCACACCTCGGCCCGCACGCAGCCGACCTGGATCACCCGGCCGAACACGTGCGCCAGCGGCAGGAACAGCACGGTGCTCGCCGGCCGCTTGGACACCGCCCGGAACACCGGGTACAGCAGCGCGGTGGCGTTGTCCGCCTCCGCCATCAGGTTCGCGTGGCTGAGCACGCAGCCCTTGGGCCGCCCGGTGGTGCCGGAGGTGTAGATGATCGTCGCCGGATCGCCCGGGGCCACCGACGCCCGTCGGGTGTCCACAGTGGATGCGTCGGTCTCGGCGCCGCGCCGGCGCAACTCCTCCAGCCCGCCCGAGTCCAGCTCGTACCGGTGCGCCAGTGCGGGCAGCCCGCCGGTCGCCGCCGAACCGTGGCCCGCTGCGCTCCGGTCGCGGCAGGCGCCCGTCGCGCCGCCCGCATCGGCGACATCGGCGCTGGCCGTACGTTCGGCGGCGACGACCGCGGCGGTGTGCTCGGCGGCGGTCACGGTGGCGGTGTGCTCGGCGGCGATGCGGTCGGCGGCAGCGACGGTGGCGGTGTGCTCGGCGGTCTCGGTGAGGCAGCAGGCCGCGCCGGAGTCGCGCAGGATCCAGGCGACCTGGACGGCCGACGAGGTCGGGTAGATCGGCACGCTGACCGCCGCCACCGAGGCGATCGCGTAGTCGAGCACCGCCCATTCGTACCGGTTGCGCGACATCAGCGCGACCCGGTCACCCGGCCGTACCCCGATCGCGACCAGGCCGGCGGCGACCTCCCGTACCTCGGTGCAGAACTCCGCGGCGGTCACGTCGGTCCAGCCGGTGCCGGTACGGCGGCGAAACAGCACCAGTTGCGGGGAGCGCGCGGCGGTGGCGTACACGCTGTCGGCCAGGCCGCCCGTGCTCGGCGGCTCGGCCAGCGCCGGGATGCTGCACTCCGCCACCATCACGTACCTCCTAGCGCGCGGCCCGCCGGCTCGTGCGCTTGCGGGCCGGTGCCGGCCGTTCCAGCAGCGCCACCACGCCCTGGCCGCCGGCCGCGCAGATCGAGATCAGGCCGCGCCGCGCGCCGCGCTCGGCCAGCAACCGGGCCATCGTCGCGACGATCCGGGCCCCGGTCGCGGCGAACGGGTGGCCGGTCGCGAGCGAGGATCCGGCCACGTTGAGCCGATCGCGGTCCAGCTCGCCGAACGCGCCGTCGAGCCCGAGCCGTTCGATGCCGAACTCCGGGTCGCGCCAGGCCGCGAGGGCGGCCAGCACCTGCGCGGCGAACGCCTCGTGGATCTCGAACAGGTCGATGTCGGCGAGCATCAACCCGTTGCGTGCCAGCAGCTTCGGTACCAGATACACCGGTGCGGTGAGCAGCCCGTCGGCGCCGTGCACGAAGTCGACCGCACCGCTCGCCGCGTCGACCAGGTGCGCCAGGACCGGGATGCGGTGCGCCTTCGCCCAGTCGTCGGAGGCGAGCAGCACCGCGGCGGCGCCGTCGGAGAGCGGCGTGGAGTTGCCGGCGGTCATCGTGTCCGAGCCGAACACGGTCCGCAGCCTCGCCAGCGTCGCGACGCTCGCGTCCGGCCGCAGGATCTCGTCTCGCCGCAACCCGAGGTAGGGCGTCACCTCGTGGTCGAACAGCCCCGCGTCGTACGCCGCGGCCAGGTTGCGGTGGCTCGCCGCCGCCAGCTCGTCCTGCTCGGTACGGCCGATGCGCCAGTGCTGCGCGGTGCGCGCGGCGTGCTCGCCCATCGACAGCCCGGTCCGCGGCTCGGCGTTGCGCGGGACCGCCGGTACGACCTGGCCGGGCCGCAGCCCGGCCAGTGCCCGCGCCTTGCCCAGCACGCCGCGGGCGCGGTTCGCGGCGAGCAGCACCGCTCGCAGGTCGTCGTTCAGCTCGATCGGTACGTTCGAGGTGGTGTCGGTGCCGCAGGCGATGCCGGCCGAGGCCTGGCCCAGCTCGATCTTGTTCGCCACCGCGACGGCCGCCTCCAGGCTCGTCGTGCAGGCCCGTTGCAGGTCGTACGCGGGGGTCGCCGGGTCCAGGCGGGACCCGAGCACCGCCTCCCGGGTCAGGTTGAAGTCGCGGCTGTGCTTGAGCACCGCGCCGCCGACCACCTCGTCCAACCGTTCGCCGGCCAGCCCGAACCGTGCCACCAGCCCGTCCAGCGCGGCGGTGAGCATGTCCTGGTTGGTGGCGGTGGCATAGTGCCCGTTCGCCTTCGCGAACGGGATGCGGTTGCCGCCGAGCACGCCGACCTTCACGGCGCAGACCATACTTGCGGGTAGACTTACTCGCAAGTAAGGATGTTCGGCATGGTCGACCGATATCAGCGCCTCACCTCCGCCGGCCCCGGGCGGGCGATCGCCCGGCGCCTCGGCCTGCCCCGCCCCGCGGTGCTGCCCCGCCGCGACCCGGCGCGGCCGGCCGCGGTGCCCGGCCCGATCGTGCTCGCCGGCCCCGCCGGACCGCACGGCCCCGCCGACAGCGACTCCGCTACGACCGGCGACGCTACCGGCCGGCCCACGCCCGGCCCGGCCGGCGACGTTGCCGGCGCGGCGGCCGGCGACGTCGCCGGCGGCGCAGCCGGCGCCCGCGCGGGCGGGGCCGGGGCGACCGGGGCCGGGGCCGGGGCCGGGGCCGACGAGAGTAGCGGTGGCAGGGCGGGCGCCGGCGGCGGCGCGGCCGAAGGAGGGGGCGAGCTGGCGGACGCGGTGCGGGCGGCACTCGCCGGAACCGGCGTCGAGCTCGTCGCCGCCGCCGAACATCCCGCCGCCCTGGTGTACGACGCGTCCGGGCTGGCCGATGCGACCCAACTCGGCGGGCTCCGCGAGTTCCTCGGTCCGCGGGTGCGGTCGGTGTGCACCGGTGGCCGGGTGCTGGTGCTGTCCCGCCCGCCCGCCGAGGCGCCGGACGTCGCGTCGCACGTGGCGCGCCGGGCCCTGACCGGGTTCGTCCGGTCGCTGGGCAAGGAGGTCGGCCGCGGCGTCACCGTCTCGCTGCTGCGCGTCGCCGCCGGCGGCGAGTCGTCGCTGGACAGCACCCTGCGCTTCCTGCTGTCGCCGCGCTCCGCGTACGTCTCCGGCCAGGTCATCGACATCGGCCCGGCCTCGGCCGGCGGCGCCGACTCGGCCGCCCCGGGCGAGCGGGCGAGTCGGGCCCGGTCGACCGGCGGGGTCGAGTCGGCCGCCTCGGTCCTAGGTGCCGAGTCGGCCGGCGGTGCGGGTCGGTCCGGCTCGGCCGGCGGTGCCGGTCGGTCCGGCTCGGGTGTCGACGATCTCGAGCGGCCGCTGGCCGGGCGTACCGCGCTGGTCACGGGTGCCGCGCAGGGGATCGGGGCGGCGATCGCCGAGACGCTCGCGGCCGACGGCGCCACCGTGGTCTGCCTCGACGTACCGGCACAGGGGGAAACCCTGGCGGCGGTCGCCAACCGGGTGGGTGGCAGCTCGCTGCACCTGGACATCACCGCCGAGGGTGCGCCGCGCGAGCTCGTCGAGTACCTGACCCAGCGGTACGACGGGGCCGACATCGTGGTGCACAACGCCGGCGTGCTGCGGGACCGGACGCTGGCGAAGATGACCGAAGGGGAGTGGGACACCGTACTGTCGGTCAACCTGCTCGCGCCGCAGCGGCTCACCGCCGCGCTGCTCGACGCCCCGGCGGCGCTTCGGCCCGGTGCCCGGATCGTCTGCCTGTCCTCGCTCAACGGCATCGCCGGGGCGGCCGGCCAGACCAACTACGCTGCCAGCAAGGCCGGCGTGATCGGCCTGGTCGAGGCGTACGCGCCGGTACTCGCGCAGCGCGGCGTCACCATCAACGCGGTCGCGCCGGGATTCATCGAGACCCGGATGACCGCGAGCATGCCGCTGACCGTGCGGGAGGTGGGTCGGCGGGCCAACAGCCTCGCCCAGGGTGGCCTGCCGGTCGATGTCGCCGAGGCGGTCAGCTGGCTCGCCGCGCCGGGTTCGGGCGGCATCACCGGCCAGACCGTCCGGGTCTGCGGCCAGAGCCTGCTCGGCGCCTGACGGGCGCCCGGCCGCAGATCGCCTTCGGGAGAAGGGAACCAGCGATGGGCGTCGCCGCCTCGTACCTGCGCGGCCTGTTGCCTCGGCCGGCCGCCACGACCGCACCGGCCACGGTGGTACGCCGGGACGGCGTCCGGATCGATGCCGCGCATCTGCTGCGCTACGCGCGGGTGTGCGGCTTCACCCTGACCGGGCCGCTGCCGCCGAGCTACCCGCACCTGCTCGGCTTCGCGCCCGCGCTGGAGCTGATGGCCCGCCGCGACTTCCCGTTCCGGCTGCCCGGCCTGGTGCACACCCGCCAGGTGCTCACCTGGTACCGCCCGGTCGAGGTCGACGAGGTGCTCGAGGTCGAGGTGTCCGCGGCGAACCTGGCCGCCCACCACCGCGGCGCCACGATCGACGTGCTCACCCGGGTGCGCGCCGGCGCCGACGAGGTCTGGCTCGGCCGTTCGACCTATTTGAGCCGTGCCGTTCATCTTTCGTCCACAGTGGACAGCCTGGAGGTGCCGGAGGTCGAGCCGCTTCCGGCGGACACCTGGTGGCGGCTGCCGGCCGGGCTGGGTCGCCGGTACGCGGCGGTGTCGGGAGACCGCAACCCGATCCACCTGTCCGCGCTGAGCGCGCGGGTGTTCGGCTTCCATGGCGCGATCGCGCACGGGATGTGGTCGGCGGCGCGATGCCTGGCGACGCTGGGCGGCCGGCTGCCCGAGCGCGGCGAGGCCACCGTGACGTTCCGCCGGCCGGTACGGCTGCCCGGCCGGGTCGGGTTCGGCGCCCGGATCGGTACCGCCGCCACGTTCACGCTCGTCGACGCGGCCGACCGGCTGCTGCTCGCCGGGCGGGTCACCCCGCTGGGCTGAGGCCGCGCTCGGGCGCGGCGTCCACTCGTCGCCGGGCCGAGTCCGAGCTCGGGCGCCGGTACGGCCGAACGCGCCGGGGGTCAGCGCGGGCGCGGCCAGTGGGTGCCGCGGAGCAGGTTGTCCAGGCCGAGCCAGGCGAAGTTCATCAACCGGGCCGCGGTGACGTCGGGATCCTCGTCCGGTCGGGTGACCGACCAGTCGGCGAGTGCCTCGCAGGCGCCGATCAGGCTGTGCGCCAGCGCGCCGAGATCGTCCGCGGTGGGGCGCCGCCGGCCGCGCGGGTGGCGCTCGGCGACCGCCCGCTCGATCAGTACCGCGACGAACTCGACGATGGCCGACCGCAGCGCGGCGACCTCGCCGGCGAACGGTTCGCCGTGCGCCGGCGCCTGCTGGTGCAGCACCCGCCAGGCGTCCCGGTGCTGCGCGACGACGGCGAAGAACGCGCTCAGCCCGTACCACAAGGCGCGGTCGGGTGGCAGGTCGGCGCCGTGCTCGTCGTCGAGGGCGGAGACGATCGCCGTGCGTACCCGGTCGGCCTCGCGCCTGATGCAGGCGAGGAACAGGTCTTCCTTGCTGCCCAGGTAGAGGTAGAGCATCGGCTTGGAGATGCCGGCCCGCTCGGCCACCTCGTCCATCGACGCGGCGTGGAAGCCCTGCCGGGCGAACACGGTCACGGCCGCGTCCATCATCTGTTGCTCGCGCACCGCACGCGGCAGCCGCTTGCGCTTGGTGGTCGCCTCCCCGCTCACTCTTGCGAGCTTAGCGGTCCGACCACTAACCTTACTCAAAAGTAGGGTTACTTGTGAGTAAGTGGGGAGAGATCGATGGTCCTGGATCTGTCCACGGTGGACTTCGGCGGCATGACACCGGAGGAGTTCGCCCGGATGGTCAAGCAGGCGTCCAAGGGCGAGCTGGAGGCCGCGATGCGCGGGCCGCACCGGCGCGCGGTGCTCGACGAGGTGTTCGGCCGGATGTCCAGCCGGCTGCGCGCCGAGCGCGCCGGCACGCTGTCCGCGGTGATCCGGTGGACCATCACCGGCGAGCCGGCCGACGAGTACGAGCAGGTGATCGACAGCGGCACCTGCACCGTCGGCGTGCCCACCGGCGCCGCGCCGCGGCTGTCCATCAGCACCGACCCGGTCTCGTTCCTGAAGCTGGTGTCCGGCAACGCGTCCGGCCCGGCGCTGTTCATGACCCGCAAGCTCAAGCTGGCCGGCGACCTCGCCCTCGGTGCCGGCCTGACCAGCTACTTCGACATCCCGAAGGCCTGAGGCAGCCCATGTTCTCGATGGAACTGACCGAGGAACAGCGCGACCTGCGCGACTGGGTGCACGGCTTCGCCGCCGACGTGGTGCGGCCGGCCGCCGCCGAGTGGGACGAGCGCGAAGAGACCCCGTGGGAGATCATCCGCGAGGCGGCGAAGATCGGCCTGTACGGCTTCGAGACGATCGCCGAGCTGTGGGCCGACCCGACCGGGCTGTCCATGCCGATCGCCAACGAGGAGCTGTTCTGGGGCGACGGCGGCATCGGCATGTCCATCTTCGGTACCACCCTGGCGGTCGCCGGCATCTTCACCGCCGGCACCCCCGACCAGCTCGCCGAGTGGGTACCGGACTGCTTCGGTGACGCCGACGACCCGAAGCTCGCCGCGTACTGCGTCTCCGAGCCCGAGGCGGGCAGCGACGTCGGCGCCATGCGTACCCGGGCGCGCTACGACGAGGCGAGCGACGAGTGGGTGATCAGCGGCCAGAAGGCGTGGATCACCAACGGCGGCATCGCCAACGTGCACGTGGTGATGGCATCGGTCGACCCGGAGCTCGGCAGCCGCGGCCAGGCCGCCTTCGTGGTACCGCCGGGCACCGCCGGCGTGGTGGCCACCCGCAAGATCCGCAAGCACGGCCTGCACGCCTCGCACACCGCCGACGTCTTCTTCGACGACGTCCGGGTGCCGGGCCGCTGCGTGCTGGGCGGCCGGGAGAAGCTCGACGCCCGCCTGGCCCGGGCCCGCGAGGCGCAGGGTGGTCGCGGGCACGCGGCGTTCGGGACGTTCGAGATGAGCCGACCGACCGTCGGCGCCCAGGCGATCGGCATCGCCCGCGCCGCCTACGAGTACGCGCTGGACTACGCCGGCACCCGCGAGCAGTTCGGCCGGCCCATCGTCGACAACCAGGCGATCGCCTTCACCCTCGCGGACATGCGCACCGAGATCGACGCGGCCCGGCTGCTGGTGTGGCGCGCGGCCTGGATGGGGCGCAACGACAAGACGTTCGACGCCGCGCAGGGCTCGATGTCCAAGCTGAAGGCCGGTGACGTCGCGGTCTGGGCCACCGAACGCGCGATCCAGATCCTCGGCGGCGCCGGCTACAGCCGCGAACACCCGGTCGAACGCATGCACCGCGACGCCAAGATCTACCAGATCTTCGAAGGCACCGCCGAGATCCAACGCCTGGTCATCGCCCGCGCCCTCACCGGCCGCCACCTCCGCTGAGCCGGCATCGCCGTGGACCGGCGGTACCGGACTACCGGTACCGCCGGTACTGGACGCTGGTGCCGGACGCCCGACGCTGGGCGTCCGGCACGGGCCGGTCAGGACTGGGCGCGCCGCCGCCGCGTCAGGACCAGCAGTGCGGCACCGCCGCCGAGCAGGGCGAGCGCTCCGCCCGCGAGCAGGCCCAGCGACGTGCCCGTCACCGGCAGGCTGCCGGAGCCGGCGCCGTTGCCGGCCAGGGTCACGGACGGCTGCGCCGAGGCCGACGACGACGGCGCGGTACTGCCGGACTGCGACGGCGATGCCGACGGCGACGTCGGCTCCTCGCTCGGCGACTGCGAGGGCGACTCGGACGGTGAGTTGCTGGGCGAGGTCGACGGCGGGCACGGCTTGCAGCCGGTGATGTCGCCCGCGTCCGCGTCGGTACCGTCACCGTCGGTGGACGCGTCGGTCCAGGTCTGCCCGCCGCAGCTGTCGGTGTGGTACGTCCACTGGTACGCGTCGCCGGTGACCTGCGCGTCGGGGCCGAAGTAGAGCTTCGGCCAGTCCGACGTCGACGCCGGCATGCCGGGGCAGTCGGTGGCGCGGGGGCCGGTGCCGTGCACGTTGCAGGCGTAGTCGTACCGGTTGTCGACGCCCTTCGTCGACGGTGGCGTCGCGCTGCTGACGGTCAGCGTGTAGTCGCCGGACACGGTGCCCTTCACGCCGCGCACCCGGTTGCCCTCGCGGGGCGAGTTCGCCGCGCCGCCGATGGTGGCGAAGGTGCCCTCGTCGTGCAGCTGCACGGTCCAGGTGGTGTCGGTGTCGCCCGGGGTGATGGTGACCGACCGGTGCAGGTTCAACCGGGCCCAGTAGCCGTGATGGCCGCTGTCGACGTCGTTGACGATGTGGACGGTGTCCTTGACGGTACCGCTGGTGTCGGCCAATGCGGGTGCGGCGGCAGTGAGGGCGAGCGCGCCCCCCGCGAGCGCGCCGACGGTCAGGGTTCGAATCTTCAACGGACTCCCTTTCTGGTGAGAGTGCTTCACGGTCTGCATCGGGCTGGCCAGATGCGCCGTATCAGCTACCAGGGAGTAGTGGCCGGTCGTCGGTACCGGCCGCCGATCGGCCCACCGGTGCCATCCGATCGGACGAGAGCCCCGAGCCGCAGGTCAATCCGCCGCACCGCGCCGGCGTGACCGGCCCCGCTGTCCGGGGCGGAAGGACACGCGCCTCCGCCGCCGGCCGACCACGCGCCGATTCCTAGGCCAGGTCGGTCCAGTCGGGGGTGAAGGTGACCGCGGCACGCAGCGCGTCGATGGTGCGCAGGCTCAGCTGCTGCGGCGTGTCGGCGAGGACGAACAGCTCGCCGTGCTCGCGGCCGAGGGCCTCGACGCCGGCGGGTGGCTCGCCGGCGCGCGTGTACACCGCCCGGTCGAGGTAGACGAGCCAGGACGCCAGCGCGGTGACGTCGCCGGCCGCGCTGCCGAGGCTCTGCGGGCGGGCCCGGCACCAGTGCGGCTGCCAGGCGCCGACGGCGAGGTCGAGCAGCCCGAGCATCCGGTCCCGCTGGTACAGCTCGGGCGCGGCGCCGGGTTGGGGGAGCGTCACCGCGAAGGTGTCCGGCACGTACTCGGAGCCGGCGCCACAGACGACCTCGACCACGGTGGAGCTGCGCTCGTCGTCCTGCCCGTTGTGCAGCAGCACGATCGAGCCGAACCGGCCGTGCGGATCGTCGTCCTGCCGGCCGTGCTGGACCAGGGCGTGCACTGCCGCCGGGTCGAGGGCCACCGGCTCGTCGTCCTCGTCGTACCACCGGGACAGGGTGGGGTCGGTCGCCGCGAGGCCAAGCAGGAACCGGCCGAGTCGGTCGGCGCAGGACGCGGGATCCTCGGTGCGGCCGCGGCGCACGCCGTCGAGCGTCCAGGTGTCGGTGCTCAGCTCGACGCCCTGCGGCCAGCGGGACCGGGTCGCGCTCATCTCACTCCTCGTTCGCGGGTCGGCGTGCACGGCACGGGACGCGAACACCCCGTGCCGTGCACGCT
This sequence comes from Actinocatenispora sera, assembly GCF_018324685.1. Lineage (NCBI taxonomy): Bacteria > Bacillati > Actinomycetota > Actinomycetes > Micromonosporales > Micromonosporaceae > Actinocatenispora > Actinocatenispora sera. Next base: position 3,531,780 of record NZ_AP023354.1, read on the forward strand.
AGACGATGCCGGTGCGCCCCGGCAGGCGCACCGGCACCACCGGGTGGATCAGGCCGCGTGGCGGCCCTGCCGGCGCCGCCGGAACAGGTACACCAGGGCGAACCCGGCCGCCAGCAGCACCAGCCCGACCAGGATCGACGACCACAGCGGGGTGCCGGTCACCGGCAGCACCGGGCCGCCACCGCCCTGGCCCTCCGGCGGCGGCGAGGCGCCATCGCCGGCCTGAGCGACGGTCACCGTGCCGCCGGCCCAGGTCGTGTCGTCGTCCGGGTCCCGGGTCGGCGTGTCGATGGACTTGTCGACGGTCTTCGGCAGCTGCGGGTGCTTCGCGGTGAACTGCTGCTGCGACACCGGGGTCGACGGTGCCCGGGAGAAGTCCACGCCGCCGTAGTGGAACGAGTACGTCGTGCTCCCGACGACGATGCTGCCGGTGGTGGCGTTGTACTCCTTCAGGTACTGGTTGTAGATGTCCCGCGGGTTCCACGGCGTCCGGGACACCCACGGGCCGAGGATGCCCTGGTCGATCAGGCGCCGGTACATGGTGTCGTGCTGGGCGCTGACCTGGCGGTACCACTCCGCGGCGACCCGGCTCAGGTACACCCGCCGCAGCGCGGCGAACCGGCTGTCGGAGTTGATCGCCTGTTCGACCTTGGGCACCAGCAGCTGCCGCAACACCTGCTGGTTGTAGTCGGCGCGGGCCTTGGTCTGGCCGGGGCAGGTGCGCTTGCCGGTCCTGGGGTCGGTGGTGTAGAGCGTCGCGGTCTGCACCTGCAACGGCGCGTCCAGGATGTACAGCGAGCCGTTGGTCTGCCGCACGCTCGCCGGCTTCGGCGAGATCCACGCCCGGTAGGACAGGCAGTGGTCGGAGTCCGGGCCGGCCAGGTAGGTCTTGCGGAAGAACTCCGCCCCGATCGGGGTGTCCGGGTTCTGCAGCTTGGTGAACTCTCGCTTGAGGTCCAGGTCGGAGGAGAGCAGCACCTTGCCGACGTCGGTCCGGGCCAACTGCGGGTCGATGATCTTGTCGGGCTGGGCCGGGTTCAGGTTGACCCAGAACGTCGACGGCTGCAGTTCCAGCCAGACGAAGAACGCGTCCGACTGCTCCCGGGCCTGCTGCAGCGCCTTGCCGCTGAGCGACCCGGTACCGGAGTTGAACGAGTACTTGATGCCCCGTGCCCCGTGCGTGTCGTTCGCGGACAGGTAGTTCAGCTGCACCGAGGACAGGTCGATGCCGCCCGGTTTGCTGGTCGGGATCGCGCCGCGCTGCACCCCCGCACCCTCGGGGTCGGCCGGGCTGCCCGGCGCGTCGAACACCGGCGGGCTCTTCGGATCGGTGAAGTTCGACCGGATCCCCATCCGGCCGAGCGGGTCGGTCATCTTCTGGTGCGCTTCTTGCTCGGCGAAGTGCCAGTTGATCGGGGTCTTGGTCGGCCCGGCGGCGTCGATCTGCCGGGTCGCCTCCGCCATCAGCCCGCGCCGGGCCTTCAGGTACTCGCCGTTCTTCTTCTGGTAGTCCAACAGGTAGGCGTACCGGGCGGCCTTGGCGTCGAGCAGCGCGCCGCGCGGCTTGCCCGCCCCGTTGTCGGCGTTCGGGTCGTACCCGTCGAACTCGACCCCGTCCCAGGTGCCGTTGGCGAAGCGCTTCGGCGTCCAGGTGTCGATGTCGAAGCCCGGCCTGCTCCGGGTCTCCGGCTTCGGCACCCAGTAGCCCATGCCCTCGTGGCCCGCGCTCTTGAACTGCTGCTCGTACTTCCAGGCCTGGCTGCCGGGTTTGGCGCCGCCGGCCTTGTTCGGCGCCGCGTACCACTTGCCGGGCCCGCCGCCGGTGTCGGCCGCGGCGGCGGCGGTGGCCGGTGCGCACAGCACCACGCACAGCACCGCGACCACTGCGGCCAGCAACCGGGTGAGGCGAGGCATCGGCGACCGGGCGCTGCTGCGTCTGCGCAGGTCAGCACCCCGGGTCTGCACGTCCATGAATCCCCCATGCACGTCGTTAAACGGACGTGCATGTTGTATCAGGGCGATGCCATCATGATCTTGGTAATAGTCAGCGACAGCGGTCTTGCCGGAAGAAACGGGCTGAAGGCCGGGATACCGGCATCAGTGGGCCGGCGACCCGGCTACCGTGTGCGATTCCCAGCCGGCCCTGGCCGCCGGGGTGACGGGGAACGGCAGACCGGTCGGCCCCGGCGAGCGCGGCACACGGGCCCGGCGCCGCACGAAGCGGCGCCCGCGAGCCCGGCGCCGCACGAAGCGGCGCCCGCGAGCCCGGCGCCGCACGAAGCGGCGCCCTCGGGCCCGGCGCCGCACGAAGCGGCGCCCGCGAGCCCGTCATCCGTCTGCCGGCCAGGCCCGCAGCGCGAGCGCCGCGACCCGTTCGAGCTGCGCCCGGCCGACGCCGTCGCGGGCGGCCTGGGCGATGCCGGTGAGCGTGGTCAGCAGGTACCGGCCGAGGGCGGTGGCGTCGGTGTCGGCGGGCAGCCGACCGGCGGCGACGTCGGCCCGGATCTTCGCGGCGAACGCGGCGGCCTTGGCGTTGCGCACCCGCCGCAGCAGGTCGTGCACCTCGGTGTTGCCGGTGCTCGCGTCGCCGCTGGCGATCAGGCAGCCAGCGGGCAGGCCGCGACGGGTGTAGCGACTGGGGCCTTCGCGCAGCACCCGCGCCGCGGCGGCCCGGGCGGTGGGCTCCTCGGCCAGGGCCCGGTCGATGAACTCCCCGTACCGCGTGTCGTAGCGCCGCAGCGCCTCGGCGAACAGCTGCTTCTTGTCGCCGAAGGCGTGGTAGAGGCTGGGTGCGCCGATGCCGAGCTCGTCGGTCAGGTCGCGCATCGTGGTGGCCTCGTAGCCGTGCCGCCAGAACAGCCGGACCGCCTGGTCGAGCGCGGCGTCCCGGTCGAACGAGCGCGGCCGGCCGCGCGCTGCTGTTCCCATGCCCACAATTGTATAGCGATAGTTAGACAATATGCTAGGGTCCCGATCTGTAACGACCGTTAGAGAAAGGCACAAGTGATGGGTGACCTGACGGGGCGCACGGCGCTGGTGACCGGCGCCGGCCGAGGGATCGGGCGGGCGATCGCGCTGCGGCTGGCAGCCGACGGCGCCCGGGTCGGCGTGCATTACGGCACGAGCGCCGACGCGGCCGCGCAGACCGTCGCCGCGATCGAGGCCGGCGGCGGGCAGGCGTTCGGGTTCGGCGCCGAACTCGGCGTGCCCGGCGACACCGCGGCGCTGTGGGCGGCGTACGACCGGCACGCGGACGGCGTGGACATCCTGGTCAACAACGCCGGCGTGCTGGGCGGGCGGACGCCGTACGAACTGCTCGACGCGGCGAGCTACGACCACGTCTTCGCGGTGAACACCCGGGCGCCGTTCTTCCTGATCCAGCAGGGGCTGTCCCGGCTGCGCGACGGCGGCCGGATCGTCAACGTCTCGACCCGGTTCACGCACGGCGCGCGCAACCCGGACCTGCTCGCGTACACGATGTCGAAGGCGGCGCTCGACGCGCTCACCGCCACCCTGGCCAAGCAGCTCGGCGGCCGCGGCATCACCGTCAACGCGGTCGGCCCCGGCGCCACCGACACCGACATGAACGCGGCCCGGCTCGGTACCGAGCAGGGCCGGGCCGAGATCGCCGCGCTCTCGCCGCTGGGCCGCGTCGCGACGCCGGACGACATCGCCGCCGTCGTCGCGTTCCTGGCCTCGCCGGACGCGCGATGGGTCACCGGCCAGTGGATCGACGCGAGCGGCGGTTCGTTGCTCTGACCAGCACAGCGTGACGGCTCCGGGCCGTACCGTCGCAGGCTCGCGGGGAAGGTAGGCGGCGGCGGCGGTGCGGCTGGTGGTACGGAAGCATGTCCGGTGTGTCGACACAGCAGACGACCCCCCGCCGCGCCGCCCTCGTCGTCGCCGTCGTGCTCGCGCTGGCCGCGGCCGGGTGCGGACCGGCCGCGTCCGGCGCCGACCCCGGGCCGACCAGCTCACCGAACGCGGTTGCCCTGGCGCAGCTGGCGAAGCTCACCGTCCGGGCGCCGGCGAGCATGGCCGGGTACCGCCGCGACCGGTTCGGTCCGGCCTGGGCCGACGTGGACCACAACGGCTGCGACACCCGGGACGACATCCTGGCCCGAGACCTCACCGGGGTGCGCCGGGACTCCGACGGGTGCACCGTGCGCTCCGGCAGCCTGCCCGACCCGTACACCGGCCGTACCATCGCGTTCCGGCGCGGCGTGCGCACCTCGGCGGCGGTGCAGATCGACCACCTGGTGGCGCTGGCGAACGCGTGGCGCACCGGCGCCCGCGGCTGGACCGCCGACAAGCGGCGCCGGCTCGCCAACGACCCGGCCAACCTGCTCGCGGTCGACGGCCCGGCGAACGAGTCCAAGGGCGACCAGGACGCCTCCACCTGGCTGCCCCCGGCCGCCGGCTACCGCTGCGCGTACGTGGCGGCGCAGGTGCGCGTGAAGACCACCTACGGACTGTGGGTGACGCGGGCCGAACACGACGCGATCGCCCGCATCCTGCACGGCTGCGGGGGCGCACCGGCGCCGACTGCCTCGACCCGGGGTACGTCGTCACCGGGTGCGTCGGGCTCGTCGGTGCCGACCGTGCACCCCGGGTCCTGGTGCGGCACACCGGATGCGCGTGGCCGCACCGCCGGCGGTACCGCGATGGTGTGCACCGGCCCGGCCGGCGAGCGGCCCCGCTGGCGCACCCCGAACTGAGCGCTCCCGGCCGGCGCGCACCGCCGCCTCTCCGATGGCCGCGGACGTCCTCGCAGGTCGATGCCGATGGCGCGGTCTTGTCGTACCGGCCGGCTATCGTGACGCCGCAGTCAAAACACGGCACCAGATCGGTGTCGGGTCGACAGGGAGGCACACCGCGTCGATGGACGATACAGAGCCGATCCCGGTCGGCGGGCAGACCGGCGCCGACCGCGCGCGACGCAGCGGCACCGTGCTGGTCCGACCGGTGCCGATGCGCAAGCTGGCGAAGGTCCCGTTCGTGGAGCTGGCCGACGGACGGGTGCAGGGCGTGGTGTCCAGCGGCTCGGACATCGCTCGGGTGTACGTGTCGTCGGTGGCCGCGGCCGGGCACGGCCTGAGCTGCAGCACCAACAACAACCGGCCGTGCGGCGCGCTGCATGGACCGTACCCGTGCAAGCACATCAGCCTGATGCTCGCCGAGGCGACCCGGCAGTACGGGCTGCCGCGGGTCGCCCGCTACCTGCGGGTCGAGGTCGAGCCGGACGGTGCCCTGGAGTCCGCGCTCGACCCGCACCACGAGCCGACCCCGGCCGCCACCGTCTTCAGTCGATTCCTGCGCCATCTGTCCTATCTGGAGCTTCCCGAGGTCACCGAGCCGGTGCCGGAACTGCACTGGTTCGGCGGGACGAGGGCGGTCGACTGATGCTGGCTGCACAGCTGAGCACGCTGCTCGACGGCGACGGCGACGGCGACGGCGACGGCGACGGCCTCGCCGCGGCCCTCGACGTCACGGACGGCCTGGACGACGCGCTGGCCAACGGGCTGGGCCGGCTCGGCGACCCGGGGCGCGCGGTGCTGACCGCGCTGGCCGCGGCGGTCGGCGGCTCGCCGCTCGCGACCTCGGTCGGCGACGCGGTCGGGAAGCTCGCCGCGGGCACCGTGGCCGACGAATACCTGGCGGCGCTCGCGGGCGCCCGGGCAGCGCTGTTCGGCGCCGCACACGACGCGCTGCTGGCCCGGCTGGACCATGCGCTCGGCCGGCAGCGCGTCGAGTGGACGGGTGCCGGCACCGACGCGGCGGCCGTGCCGCTGGCCGCGGCCCGGTCCTGGCTCACCGAGCTGGCGGTGGCCGGCTGGCGCGGGGTGGACGAGGACCTGGCCGCAGCGTGTGCGCCGGTCGTCGCCGCGCTGCTGGTCGAGCCGCGCACCCGGCGGCTCGCGGTGCTGCTCGACGGGTTCGGCGCCGAGCTTCGCGCGTGCGCGCCGGTCGCCACGATGGAGCTGGTGCCGGTGCGCCGGTGGGGCGACCTGTGGTCGCGCGCGGTGCTGCTGGCGCAGGACACCTGGCCGGGGCCCGCCGAGCCGGCGCCGGTCTCCGGCCGGCTGCTGCCGCTCGGCGTCGACGTGCACGAGCACGCCACCGCGGTGCAGTTGCAGGTGCACGGCGTGCTGGAGAGCGCGGACGGCGTCCGGTCGGTGCGCACCTCGCTGGTCGCGGCGAAGGTCGACACGATCGTCGGCCCCGCGGTGTGGAGCCTGTTCGACGCCCCGGTGCTGCTCGGTGCGCTCGCCGAGCATCGCGCGCTGGCGCTGACCGACATGCCGCTGCTGCCCGGCGGTGACCTGCTCTGGCGGGAGGGTGCGGCGCGGCCAGGTGAGCCGGCCGACCCGTTCACCACCGCCCGGCTGATCCTGCCGACCGCGACCGCCGCGGCACCACCACCGCTGGACCGGCATCCGGCCCGGCTGGCCGAGCCGGTGCTGGTGGAGGACTACCAGGTGATCGACGGTGCGGCCGTGCTCGACGGGCACCGGCTGCGGTTCGACCTCGACCGGCTGCCCGGCTGCGGCCCGCTGACCCCGGCCCTGGTCGAGGGCTCGACCCGGTGCATCGGCCTGCTGCGGTGGGACGCCGGCGAGTGGCTGTTGCAGCCGCTCGCGGTGCAGGCCACGGTGCGGCGCAAACCCGTGGTGGCGGCCACCGGTGACTGGGCGCACGGCCCGACCGATCCCAAGGTGGCCAAGGCGGAGGCGAAGAACGACGCGGTTTCCGTGCTGCGGGAGCGCGCGGGACGGCTGCTGCGCTCATGACCGACCACGAACCGGCGCACGCCGACGCGGCTGCGGTACCCGCCGACGACGAAGTCCCGACGGACGGGTCTGGCTACGACGAAGGCCCGACGGGCGGGTCTGGCTACGACGAAGGCTCGACGGGCGGGTCCGCAAACGACGAAAGCCCGATGGGCGCGCGGTCGGTCGAGGACGATCGACCGAGGGATGCGGTGTCCGGCAACGACGAGCGCCCGACGGACGCCGGTCGCGATGCCGCGCGGCGCCAGGTGCTCTACTGGCGGCTGCTGTCGCGGGTGTTCGGCGCCGACGAGCAGCCCGCCCTGGAGACGACCAGCGTGCAACTGGTCGAGGAGCTCGGGCTGCCACCGGCGTTGACCGACCCGTCGGTGAGTCTCGACACCGTGGTGCAACGGTTCCCGGAGCTGGCTGCGGAGTTCGACGACCTGTTCCGACCCGCGCCGGCCGGGGAGCGCGACACCGCCGCCGAGGTGCGCCGGGCCGCTCTGGCCGGAAAGCTGCTGCTCAACGTGTTCGCCACCGGCAGCGGCAACGTCAGTGCCACCCAGCTCGCCGGCTGGCAGTCCGACGCGGGGTGGTTCGAACGCGCGCTCGGCTGCGAGCCGGGCCAGCTGCGCGGCCAGCCGAACGGCAGCGAGCTGGGCTGGGTGCTCGCCGGCATCGAGGGTGACCTGGTCAACCGGATGCGGCTGCGCGAGGTGCTCGCCGACCCGGTGCTGGCCAAGCAGCTGACGCCGAGCATGTCGCTGATCGAGCAGCTGCTGCGGGACAAGTCGAACCTGTCGGGCGTCGCGCTGGCCAACGCCAAGGCGCTGATCCGGCGGTACGTCGACGAGGTCGCGCAGGTGTTGCGCACCCAGGTGGAGAAGACCAGCGCCGGCACGGTCGACCGTTCGGTGCCGCCCAAGCGGGTGTTCCGCAACCTCGACATCGACCGCACCATCTGGCAGAACCTGACCAACTGGAACCCGGACGACGAGCGGCTCTACGTCGACCGGCTGTTCTACCGGCACACCGCGCGGCGCACCACCCCGGCGCGGATGATCGTGGTGGTCGACCAGTCCGGCTCGATGGTCGACTCGATGGTGAACTGCACGATTCTCGCGTCGATCTTCGCCGGGTTGCCGAAGGTCGACGTGCACCTGATCGCGTACGACACGCGCTCGCTCGACCTCACGCCGTGGGTGCACGACCCGTTCGAGGTGCTGCTGCGCACCAACCTGGGCGGCGGCAACGACGGGCCGGTCGCGCTGGCCATGGCCCAACCCAAGATCGCAGACCCGCGCAACACGGTGCTGGTGTGGATCTCCGACTTCTACGAGTTCGACCGGTCCCAACCGCTGTTCGACGGGCTGCAGGCGGCGCACCGCTCGGGAGTTCGGCTGATCCCGGTCGGCTCGGTGACCAGCTCCGGCCGGCAGGAGGTCAATCCGCGGTTCCGGCAGAAGTTCAAGGACCTTGGCACCCCGGTGATCTCGGGGCACATCCGCAAGCTCGTGACCGAACTCAAGAACTTCCTCGGCTAAGGCTAGGAGACACATCGTGACCGACGACCTGCTGCGCGCGCCCGCCGAGGTCAAGTACGCCGACGAGCTGGACTGGCTGGAGTCGGTGGACGACGGGCCCAAGCCGTTCTCGTGGCGGCTGTCGCCCAAGATGGTGCGGCTGTTCATTCTCGGCTCCGAGCGCGCCGACGGGCTGGAGCGCGAGATACCGCAGAAGTGGTTCGGCGACCGCAGCTTCGTCGAGCGCGCGATCGTCACGCTCGCCTCCGACCGGGGCCTGCTGCTGATCGGCGACCCCGGCACCGGCAAGAGCTGGCTGGCCGAGCTGCTGTCGGCCGCGATCTGCCGCAACTCGACGCTGGTGGTGCAGGGCACCGCCGGTACCACCGAGGACCACATCAAGTACTCGTGGAACGTGTCGATGGTGATCGCGAAGGGGCAGTCGCGCGAGTCGATGATCGCGTCGCCGATCATGACCGCGATGGAACGCGGCGTGATCGGCCGGTTCGAGGAGCTGACCCGCTCCACCAGCGACGTGCAGGACGCGCTGATCTCGATCCTGTCCGAGAAGTACGTGTCGATCCCGGAGCTGGACGACGACAACATCGTGTTCGCCCAGCCCGGCTTCTCCATCATCGCCACCGCGAACAGCCGCGACCGTGGCGTGAACGACCTGTCGTCGGCGTTGAAGCGGCGGTTCAACTTCGTCCGCATCCCGGTGGTGACGAACAGGAAGAGCGAGACCGAGATCGTCCGGTTCCGCACCGAGGAGCTGCTGCGCCGGCACGCGATCGAGCTGGACGTGCCGCCGTCGCTGCTGTCGATCCTGCTGCAGAGTTTCGCCGACCTGCGCGCCGCGGCGCAGTCGGCGGCCAGCGACGACGAGAAGCTGGAGTCGGCGCTGTCCACCGCCGAGCAGATCGGCGTGCTGGAGGATGCGATCCTGTCCAGCCACTTCTTCGGCGACCGCACCCTGACCGCGCAGCGGCTCGCCTCCTCGCTGGTCGGTTCGCTGGCCCGGCGCAGCCCGGAGGACCTGGCGATCCTCAACAAGTACTGGCACGGGGTGGTCGAGCCGCGCAGCCAGGCCGAGGGCGGCGAGTGGCCGGCGTTTCTCGACGGTGGCCGTGACACCATCGCGACGCTGTCATGACCGGGGCTGCCGGGAGCGGGATGCCGGCCGGCGCGCCGTTCGCGGCGCTGCGCGGGCAGCTTCGCGATGCGGCCGGTGAGTTCGGTGGCGGCGAGGTCACGGCCGACATCCTGACCGGGCTGGTCGACGACGTCGACCGGGCGTTGCGCGAGCGGCTGGAGATCTTCCCGGTCTGCCACCACTCGCCGGCCTCCGCGGTGGCGATGGCCCGGCGGTTGCATGCCAAGCAGCCCAGGGTCATCTACCTGGAACTGTGCGAGGACCTGCAACCGCTGCTGGGCGAGCTGGCCAACTGCACCCTGCCGGTCGCGTTGCAGGCATACGCATCGGAGCTGGACGGGTTCCCGGCCGAATGGGGCCCGCTGTCGGTGGTCGCGCCGATCACCGAGGCATCCGCCGAGTACCAGGCGATCTCGTACGCGCTGACCACGCCCGGGGTCGAGCTGGTCTGCGTGGACCACTCGACCGATCACGTCTTCCAGCAGAAGCCACCCGAGCGCGCCACGGCAGAACTCATGCCGGAGGACGGCGCGCTGCACGGCGACGCGGTCGGCGTGCAGCTCGGCGACCTGCGGCCACGGTTCGCCGAGCTGGAGGCGTTCCTGCTGCACCACGGCAAGGTGCGGCACTGGTCGGAGTGGTGGGACCAGTACGTCGAGCAGCCGCTCGTCGGCGCCGACCACGCCACCTACCGGCAGGTCATGGTGCTGATCGGCAGCCTGTTCCGGCGGCTGACCCCCGACCCAGCCCGGCTGTCGGAGGACGAGGCGCGCGAGCGGTACATGTGGACCCGGATCCGGGACCACCGCGCACAGTCCACTGTGGACGTGGACGACTGCCTGTACGTGTGCGGTGCGTTCCACGCGGCGAGCCGGGTCGACCAGTTCGGCGTCGACTCGACCGCGGCGTACCGGATCGTCCCGCGCACCGCCACGAGCTGGCTCTACGGGCTGATCCCGTCCAGCCACTCGGCGATCGAGGCGCAGTTCGGGCTCGCGCCGGGCTCGGTGTCGATCGCCGCGGCCATCTGGTCCCGCGCCACCAGCGGCCGCGGCGCGGTCCGGCCGTACCGGCTGAGTTCGGCGAAGTCCGGCACGGGGAAGAAGGCGGCCACGCCGCGGGCGGCGAAGGCGGCCACGCCGCGGGCGGCGAAGGCGGCCACGCCGCGGGCGGCGAAGGCGGCCACGTCGAGTGCGACCGGAGCGGCTCCCGCGTCGGGCGAGCCGGTCGGCGACATGCTGTCCGGCTTCCTGGCCGCGCCGTCCCGGCCCGGCGGCCTGGACGAAGACGAGCTGCGCGGCTGGTGCGTCGACCTGGTCCGGCTGGCCCGCCGCAACGGCTACCTGGCCAGTACCGCCGACGCGATCGCGGTGTTCGAGACCTCGGTGCTGCTGGCCGGGATCCGCGGCCGGCACCGGCCCACCCCGTACGACTTCACCGACGCGGCGGTCACCTGCATCGAGAAGGACACCGTGCCCGGCCGCCGCGACGTCGCGACGCTGTGCGGGATCCTGCTCGGTGGCGACCGGATCGGCCGGGTCGGCTACGACGCGCTGCCGCCACTGGCTCGCGACGTGTACGACCGGCTCATCCCGCTCGGGCTCGATCTGGCCGCCCGCACCCAGAAGCGGGCCCTGCTCGATCTGGCCGGGCAGCCCGAACTGCGGCCCTGCTCGGACCTGCTGTGGCTGTTGCGCCGGCTGCTGCCGGACGGTGCGGTCCGGCCGATCATGGGCGAGCGCACCCTGGGCGAGAGTTCGGTTCAGGAGAGCTGGGACCTGGCGCTGGGCCGCAACCAGCGGTCGCTGATCGAGCTCGGCTACGACGGGGTCACCGTCGAGCAGGTGCTCGAACAACGGCTGCGCCGCGCCGCCTGGGACCCCATGGCCACCGCCGGTACCGCGCTCGCCGCCGTCGAGGACTCGATCCTGTTCCTCGCCAACCGCCGGTTCACCGAAGAGCTCGGCGCCCGCGCGGTCGGCCTGCTCGCCGCCGAGCGCACCGTCGCCGGCGCCCCCGACGTGCTGCGCCGCATCCGGCGCCTGCTCACGTACTACCGGGGTGCCGGGTCGGTGCTGCCGGACTGGGTGCAGGAGTTCGTCACCGCCGGCTACGCCCACTACTGCACGCTGCTGCCGGTCGCCACCGTCGACGAGGACACCTCGGTCCGGCAGGTCGCCGCGATGCTCGGCTTCCTGTTCAGCATGGAGAGCCTGGCGCTGTCGCTCGGCTGCGACCGGGCCCAGCTGGAGCTGGCGGTGGCGCAGTCGCATCCGGAGACGCCGGCCACGATCGCGCTGCTCTGGGCCGCGCGGTACCAGCTCGGCCTGCTCACCCTGGCCGACCTGCGCTCCCGCTGCGACGAGCTGCTCGGCAACCCGCTGACGGTGCCGTCGTTCCCGGCGTACCTGAGCGGGTTCGTGCAGGCGCTCGACCCGGCGCCCGCGCTGACCGGGTTTGTGGTGGAGGCGCTGTCCGGCGCGTTCGCCCGGCTGCCCGACGAGGTGCTGCTGCCCTGGCTGCCGAGGCTGCTGACCACGCTGCGGGCGGAGGCGGCCGAGCTGATGCCGCTGCTGGTGCGCGAGGCAGGTCGCACGTTCCCCGGTTCGCTGCCTGCTCTCGACACGTGGACCCCGCCGTGGGTCGGGGCGCCGCCGGCACCGGAGGCGTCGGTACCGGTGGTGGCGGGGCCGGTGGTCGACCTGCTCGCCGACCGGCCGGACACCTGCAACGCCGTCGCCGCCCTGCTGGGCAGCACCGATCCCTGGTCCGGCACGGCATCCGCGCCACCGACCGGGCTGCTCACCGAGCATCCCGCCACCGCCGCCGCGATCGCCGCACTGTTCGACTGAGCCGGCGCCGGGGCACCTGGATGTGCGGGCGGGGCCGCGACGGGCGGGCGTGCCGGGCCCGGACGCCGCGGCTCTCTGTCCACGATGGACGGCGTACCGGTAGGGGATGACGCCTGGGGGGAGACCCGTACGCCGGGTGGTGGACGGCGGTTCGCTCGCTGGTTCGATGCGCGCGACCGGGCCCGGCTCCTAGGGTCGGTCCGCATGAGGAAACGAATTCCGGCCATGGCGGCCGGCGCGGCCGCGATGACGACGGTGTTGCTGGCTGGACCGGCGGCGGCGATGTCCGGCGGGCAACCGGTGCCGGCACCGGATCCGGCACCATGGGTCGCCACCCTTGCCCTGACCGGGGACGGGTCGTTGCTGCAGCGGGCCGGCTGCGGTGCCGCGCTGATCGCGCCGGACCGGGTGGTCACCGCCGCCCACTGCGTCGACCAGGTGGATCCCAGCAGCCAGGAGGTGCACGTCGGCGCGCGGGTGCTGTCGACCGACCCGGGGGAGACGCGCCGCATCGCCGGCGTCAGCGTGCGGCCCGGCTACCGGATCATCCCGTCGCCGGCCAACCCGGACGACCCGAACGACTCGACCGCCGCCGACGATCTCGCCCTGGTCCTGCTGGACCGCCCGGTCACCGACATCGCGCCGCTGCCGGTGGCCGACCGGCGGCCCAACCCCGGTACGCAGGTGTCGCTGTTCGCGCACGGCACCACCGGACATGCCGGCGCGGACTTCCGCGACGACGTGCTGCACCGCGGCGACCTGACCACGCTGCCCGCCGGAGACTGTACGGCGCGGACGCCCGGCCCGGTCGACACGGCGTCGGTGTGGTGCGCGCAGGACACCGCCGGTACCGGCGTCACCGGCTGCTTCCAGGACAGCGGCAGCCCGCTGGTGGCCTGGACCGGGGACGGAGCGCGGTTGGTGGGGCTGTTCAGCTTCGGCGGTGAGACCGCGGGCAAGACCTGCGGTACGCCGTCGGCACAGTACGCCGCGGACACGACCGGCCTGCGCCGGTGGCTGTTCGCACCGCGCCCGTCGCTCGAGCCGTACCCGGCGAGTGCGCCCGGCGTGAGCGGCTCGGCGACGGTGGGCGGCACGCTGCACTGCACGCCGCCGGAGTGGAGCCGGTCCCGGGGCGGCCGGCCCGAGTCGATCGGGTACGGCTGGGCGACGGTGACGTGGGCCGGCCCGTTCGAGCTGCCGACGCCGATCGAGGGTGCCGGCACCGACACCCTCGCCCTCGGCGCGGACCTGGCCGGGGAGCAGGTTGCCTGCGTGGTGACGGCCCGCAACCCGGCCGGCGCGGTGACCGCCCTGTCGGCGCCGGTGCCGGTCGCATCGTAGGGTGTGCCGGTGATCGAGGTGACGGCGTCCCGCGAGGTGCCGGTCACGGCGGAACGGGCCTGGGCGGTGGTGGCCGACTACGGCCACGACCCGCGATGGCGCCGTGGCGTGCGCACGATGGCGCCGCAGCCACCCGGCCCGGTCGCGGTCGGTACCACCACCGCGGAGGTGCTCCGGTTCGCCGGCCGCACGTACCGCAGCGGCGGGCTGGTCACCGAGGTCGACGAGGGGCGCAACTTCGCCTGGCGGACGACCTCGGGCCTGGTCGCGCACGGCAGTCGGACGGTGCGGCCGCTCGGCGCGCGGTCGGCGCGGGTGACGCTGCGCGCCACGGTACGGCCGGTGGGCGCGCAGCGGCTGCTGGCCCCGCTGTTGCGGCCGCTGCTCGCCCGGACGCTGCGCGGCGATCTCGATCGCCTGGCCGCCCTGCTGGCCGCCGATCACTGACGCCCGCCATCCGCCGACCGCCGCCCGCCGACCGCCACCGCTGAGGGCCGCCGGCCGCCGACCCGCCGCCCGCTGACGGCCGCTGCCCGCCGGCGATCGGGTCGGTGGGCACGGTGGCGAACGACGGACCGACCGGGTCGGGACGCGGTCAGCGCCGGGCGTAGTGCGCGATGATCACGCCGGTACCGGTGGTGACGCTGCCGGTGAGTTCGAGCTCGGTGAGCGGCGCGGGACCGTCGAACAGCCGCATGCCGCTGCCGAGCGTGAGCGGGTGGATCAGCAGGGTGTAGCGGTCGATCAGGCCGGCCGCGTGCAGGCTGCGGACCAGCGAGGCGCTGCCGTTGATGCTCAGGTCGGTGCCGGGCTGCTCCTTCAGCGCGCCGACCGTCTCGACGGCCTCGCCGCGCAGCAGGATCGAGTTCTGCCAGGCGTTCGCGTCGGGCAGCGACCGGGACACCACGTACTTGGTCGCCGCGTTCATGTGCGCGGTGAACGGGTTGCCGTCGGTCGCCCGCCCCCACGCGGCGGTGAAGTCCTCCCAGGTGCGGCGGCCGAACAGCATGTCGCCGGGCCTGGCCATGCCCTGGGCGAGTTCCCGGCTCATCACCTCGTCGGTGTACCGGGGGCCCCAGCCGCCGTGGGTGAAGCCGCCGCGGGTGTCCTCGTCGGGCCGGCCGAGGCCCTGGACGACCCCGTCCAGGCTGATGAACATGGTGACGCTGATCGAACGCATCGTTCCTCCCGCGGTTCCGGCCGGAGTCACCCGCCGGGGCGCGGGCGACGGCTGAACAGACGACCGGCGGGCCGGGAACTCATCGGTGCTCGCCGGGGTCTTCGGTGGCCGGCGGCGAGCCGGGAGTTCGGCCGGGGTCGTACTCGGCGGCGAGCAGGCCGAGCAGTACCTCGTCGGCGAAGTCGCCGGCCACCCACAGCGACCGGCGGAGCAGCCCTTCCCGGACGAAGCCGACGCGCTCGGCGGCGTGGAGCATCCCGGCGTTGTCGGCGAGCGTCTCGACCTGGAGCCGCTGCAGGCCGAGCGTCTCGAAGCCGTACCGGCACAGCACCCGGACCACGTCGGTACCGAGACCCCGGCCGCGATACCCCGGGCGCAGCGACATGCCCAGGTGCGCCCGGCGGTTGTGCGGGTCGATGCCCCACAGCAGGGCGGAACCGGCGAGCTCGTCGCTGGCCAGTTCGACGACCGAGAACCGGGCCGCGTCCGCCGAGGGCTCGGACACCGCGAACGGGGAGGCGGTGTCGGCGGCCGGGCGCCAGGGCCGGGTGTCGGCACGGGATCGGATCGCGACGTCGTCGTACAGCTCGGCGTGCAGGACGGCGACGTCGGCCTCGTGCCGGGCGCGCAGGCTCACCTTCGTACCTCGCAACATGACCGCTTCCTACCCGACGGCGGCGTCGAACGGCACCGAATTTGCCCATCGCGCGGCACCGTCCCGGGTGCACACCCCGCAGACCACGACATACGTCGACCCTGAGTAACCATTCGTGGCGTGCTTCGTTGCGTTCGGTGAGATCAACGGCCTGATCAAGGAGAAGTATGCGTACGTCCCGCGCGCTGGCGGTGGCCGCACTGGCCGCCGGGACCGTCCTCGCACTGGGGTCGCCGGCCGTCGCCGGTTATTCGACGCCGCCCTGCGCCGGCAACGGCTACGGCCACCCGTCCTGCCCGTCGACGCCCGGTCCGTCGACGCCCGGCGGTTACGGCTCGCCGAGCCCGTCGATGCCGTCCTCGCCCAGCCCGTCCTCGCCCGGCGGGTACGGGTCGCCGAGCCCGTCGCCGTCGACCACCAGCGCCAGCCCGTCACCCAGCAGCAGTGCTTCCCCGAGCGGCAGTGCCTCCCCGAGCGGCAGTGCCTCACCGTCGGCCTCGGTCAGCACGGTGCCGTCGACCAGCCCGTCGACGCCCACGTTGCCGGTCACCGGTGGCGGCATCGGGCTGCTCGCCGGGGCCGCCGCGGTGCTGCTCGCCGCCGGCGGCTGCGTCTGGTTGCTGGCCCGCCGCCGCCGCGCCTGACCGTACCCTGAAGGCGGGGCGCCCGGCGGCGCCCGAGCCCGTGGAGGGGGGACGGGATGCCGCGACGGCGGAGTGCGGGCACCGACCAGCCGATGCGGGAGTACCGGCGACGCCGCGACCCGACCCGTACGCCGGAGCCGATGCCCACCGCCACACCGGCCGGCGGCCACGGCGACACGTTCGTGATCCAGCAGCACGACGCCACCAGCCTGCACTGGGACCTGCGGTTGGAGCGCGACGGCGTGCTGGTGTCCTGGGCGGTGCCGCGCGGCCTGCCGGCCGAGCCGGGGGTCAACCGGCTCGCCGTGCACACCGAGGACCACCCGCTGGAGTACTCGACGTTCGAGGGCACGATCCCGGCCGGCGAGTACGGCGGCGGCACGATGACGATCTGGGACACGGGGACGTACCAGACCGAGGAGTGGCGCGCCGACAAGGTCACCGTGGCGCTGGCCGGCAGCCGGGTGCAGGGCCGGTACACGCTGTTCGCCACCGACGGCAAGAACTGGCTGATCCGCCGGCTCGACCCGCCGCAGGATCCGGACCGAGCGCCGATGCCGCGCGAGATCGAGCCGATGCAGCCGGTCCGGCAGGCCCACCCGCCGCGCGAGGCGGACCGGTACGCCTACGAGTTCGACTGGGGCGGCAAGCGGGCGGTCGCGTTCGTGTCGGGAGGGCGGATCCGGCTGCACGGCGCGGACGGTACCGAGATCGAGTCGCCGGCCGGCCTGCCCCGCGCCGCCCGGCGGCTGGGCGCGCGACCGGTGGTACTCGACGGGGAGCTGGTCACGCTCGCGGCCGACCGGGTGTTCGTCGGCTTCGACCTGCTGTACGACGACGGGATCGACCTGACCGGGTGGCCGCAGCAGCAGCGGTGGGACCGGCTCGACGCGCTGCCCTGGTGGGGCGGCAGTTGCCAGCTCGCGCCCCGGTTCGACGACCCCGCCGCGGTTCGCGCGACGGCCCGGGAACGCGGCCTGCCCGGCATCGTCGCCAAGCGCCGCGACGCCCCGTACCGACCCGGCGCGACCTCGGCGGCCTGGAAGCGCATCCCTGCCTAGGGTCTGTTTCGCAAGTCCCGCGTGCCGGCTGCGGCGGCCCCGTTTGCCCGCTCGCGGCGTTGTCGGACAGCCCGTGTGCAAGCCCGGCACACGAACTGCCCTCCGCCTTGCGAGCAGACAAACGCGACTCGCCTCGCTCGGCCGGGGGCTCCGAAACAGACCCTAGCTTGAGTTTTAACCTTGGTGGGCGGTGTGGGGCACCCTGGTTGATCATGGAAGCAGCCCTTGGTTGATCATTCCTCTTGCGACAGTAGGAAGATCAACAGCAAGGGCTGCGGTGATCAGTGTGCCTCAACCATATCGTCGGGTCGTCGGCGGGCAGTTGAGCCGGTTCCGGCGGGACTTTTATGCGTGTTTGACGTCCCGGGCCGATGGCCTGTTCGAGGCGTGTGACGCCTTGTTGTGTGTCGATGGGCCGGTGCGGTCGTTGCCGGAGTTGTCGCTGGCCGGAGTCCACCGCCGTGGTCACGGTGGTCTGTATGGCGCGCTGGCGGCTGGCCGTATCGACTCCGATCGGTTGCGGCAAGCGATGTTGGGGTGCACGTTGCCGCGGGCGGGTGATGGGCGGATCGTGCTGGCGGTGGACGTGACGTGTTGGTTGCGGCCCGAGGCACATACCAGTCCCGGCCGGATGATGTGTCATACCTACGGTCGTGGCAAGGATCAGCACATCGGGGTGCCGGGCTGGCCGTGGTCGGTGGTGGTGGCGTTGGAGACCGGACGGTCGTCATGGACCGCGCCGTTGGACGCGGTCCGGTTGGCTCCGGGTGAGGACGCGGCGGCCGTGACCGCTTACCAGCTACGGCGGGTCGTGACCGGCCTGATCGAGGCAGGGCATTGGGATGCCGGTGATCCGGAGATCCTGATCGTGGCCGACGCCGGCTACGACGGTCCCCGCCTGTCGTTCGTGCTGGCCGATCTGCCGGTGCGGGTGCTGGTGCGGATGCGTTCCGACCGGGTCCTACGCCGAGCGGCTCTGTCTGATCGTCGGCATACGGTGGGCCGGCCGTGCCGGCACGGCAGCGAGTTCGTGTTCGGCCAGACGGCAACCTGGGGCGAGCCCGATGTCCAGATCTCCACCGACACCAGGCATTACGGGCCGGCGCGTATCCGTGCTTGGGACCGTCTGCATCCGCGGTTGACGCACCGCACCGCCTGGGCCGCGCATACCGGCGATCTGCCGGTGCTGGAAGGCACCGTCATCCGCCTCGACGTCGAGAGGCTGCCCTCGGGCGCGATCCCGAAACCGGTGTGGCTGTGGCATTCGGCCACCGACCTGGACCCTGGGCAGGTCGACCTGGCATGGCAGGCGTTCCTGCGCCGCTTCGACATCGAGCACACCTTCCGCATGCTCAAACAGACCCTGGGCTGGACCTGCCCGAAACTACGCGACCCGGCCGCGGCCGAACGCTGGACATGGCTGGTGCTGGCCGCCTACACCCAACTACGCCTCGCACGAAACGTCGCGGCGGACCTGCGTCGGCCGTGGGAGAAACCCCTCCCGCCACAGCGGGTGACCCCGGCACGCCTCCGGCGAGGGTTTCGATACCTGCACCCGCGGCTGCCTCCTCTAGCGGCTGCGCCGAAACTCTGCCGGCCCGGGCCAGGACGCCCAGCCGGGCACCCCAACCAACGGCCAGCCGCCCGCCATGACGTGCACACGGCGTCCAGACCGGACCGACCCAAACCGCATCGCCACAAACCTAAGAAGCCGTCGGCCACGCCACGACCCCGACGAACAGGTTAAAACTCAAGCTAGGGGCACTTCCGGCTGGCGAGCTGACCCGTCCCGCCGGCCGATGCAACAGGACCGGGCGGCTTGTCAGCTTCGGTGTCCGGTACACGGCGGTGAGCCAGGAGACCTGCCTGATCGCCTGGCCCGACCCGGCGCACCGGGACCGCCTGCTGGTCTTCGATCGCAGGGCGGTCCGCTGACCACACCCGGCGCCGTCCCCGGGCTCGGCGCGCGTCGCGGGGCCGCTGCCCACCGTGCCCCCGGCACCGTGGCGCACGGGCTACCGTCGGTACCGTGGCTGCTCGGTCACCGTGGTCGGGCACGACGGAGGGCGGACGATGAGCGGACAGGGCTCCGACTGGACGCCGGACGGGGTGGACGACTCCCGCCCGAACGCGGCCCGGATGTACGACTACTTCCTCGGCGGGGCGCACAACTTCGAACCGGACCGGCAACTGGCGGACACGCTGCTGAGCATCGCGCCGGAGATCCGCGACATCGCCCGGGCCAACCGGGCGTTCCTGCAGCGTGCGGTGCGGTGGCTGGCGGCGGCCGGGATCGACCAGTTCCTCGATCTCGGCTCCGGGATCCCGACCGCCGGCAACGTGCACGAGATCGCCCAGCGGCTCGACCCGAACAGCCGGGTGGTGTACGTGGACACCGAGCCGGTCGCGGTCTCGCACAGCAAGCTGTTGCTGGCCGATGCCCCGCACGTCGCGGTGCTGCAGGCGGACCTGCTCGACCCGGCCGCGGTGTTCACCTCGCCGGAGGTGACCGGGCTGCTCGACCTCGACCGGCCGATCGCGATCCTGCTCGTCTCGGTGCTGCACTTCTTCGGCGACGAGCAGCGACCCGGTGCGCTCGTCGCCGACTACCTGGCCCGTACCGCGCCGGGCTCGTACCTGGCCATCTCGCACGTGACGCCGAACGAGCACAGCGAGCAGGTCCGGACGCTCTACCAGCACACCACCGATCGGCTGTACCCGCGTTCGAAGGCGGAGATCGCGGCGCTGCTGGACGGGTTCCCGCTGGTACCGCCGGGACTGGTGCGGCTGGGCGACTGGCACCCCGACACGATCGTGGCCGGCGCCGAGGCCGACCGGGCCGCCTCGTATGCGGCGATCGCCGAGCGCCGCTGACCCGGCGTGCGGGGCGTCCGCCGGCCGACGTTCAGGCGAGGTCGGCGCAGCGGGCGGCGTGTCGTCGGATCAGATCGTTCCACTCGTAGCGGCCCGCGCCGCGCTGCTGGACCAGGTACATCGCCGCCAGCGTGTCGAGCATCCGGGACGCAACGTCCGCTGACCCACCGAACACCGCTGGCGCATCCTCGACCCGCAGTTCGGTGCCCGGGTAGCGGCCCAGCTGCCGGTACGCGGCGGCGGTCTTCGCGTCGAGCGCCCGGTACGACCAGTCCAGGACGGCGGCGAGATCGGTGTCGGTGCCTTCGTGCGTCGACAGCACGTCGAGGCCGCTCACCGTCGTTGGCTCGCCCGGCATGGCGACCCCGGTACGGGCGATTCGTTCACCGATGATGCGCAGTGCCAGCGGCAGCCCGGCGCACCGTTGCACGAGATCGGTTGTGACCTGCGGGGTTAGTGATCCAGGGGAGAGACCTGCGGCGGCGCACAGCAACTCGGCAGCCGCGTCCGCCTCCAGCTCGGCCACCTCGACGCGGTGCGCGCCGTCCCGGGCGACCAGACCGCGCAGCTGCTTGCGGCTGGTGACCACGGTGGCGGCGGTGGACCCGCCGCCGGGCAGCAACGGTCGGATCTGGTCGCTGTCGCGGGCGTTGTCGAGGACGACGAGGACCTGGCGCTCGGCGAGCATGCTGCGCAGCAGGGCCCCGGCCGACCGGATCTCGGTCGGTACCGCGTCGGTCGGTACACCCAGTGCGCCGAGCAGGATGGCGAGCGAGTCCTCCACCCGCAGGGGCGGTGCGTCACCGTAACCGCCGAGATCGAGGTAGAGCTGTCCGTCCGGGAACCGGCCCCGGATCCTGTTGGCCCACCAGAGCGCAAGCGCCGTCTTGCCAGCGCCCGCCGGACCGACCACGGCTGCCAGGGTGCTGTCCCCGGCCGCCAACCAGTCGTCGAGCGCCGCCAGTTGAGGGTCCCGCCCGATCAGCCGACCGCTCGGCGCGGGCAGCTGGCGCGGTGGAACCTGCGCGACCGGCGTCGAACCGGAGGTGCAGTGCACCGGCATCGGCGGACCCGGCTCCCGGGCTGGTACGGCCGATTCGGTGCGCAGGATCTCCGAGTGCAGATCGCGAATCGTGGTGCCAGGATCGACGCCCAGCTCGTCGCGCAGCACCTGCCGCAGCTGCTGGTAGACCATGAGCGCGTCGGCCCGCCGACCGCTGCGGAACAGCGCGAGCATCAACTGGCCGGCCAGGGTCTCGCGGAACGGGTTGGCGCGCACCAGATCCGACAGTTCGACGATGAGCTCGGCGTGGCGACCGAGCCGCAGGCAGAGTCGGGCCCGTTCTTCGTGGGCATCCAGGTACCGGTCGGTGAGGTGGTCGATCGTGTGCCGGTACAGCGCCGACGCGTCGAGGTTGCCGAGCAGTGGCGGGCGCCACAGGGCGAGCGCCTCGCTCAGCAGGTCCACCGCGGCCTCCGTGGCGCCACGCAGTTCCGCGTCCGCGGCGGCGGTGGTGAGCTGGTCAAACAGCAACAGGTCGTGATGCGCCGCGTCGGTAACCAGCTGATACCCGGAACCCTGGGTCTGGATGACGGAGCGGCCGAGCAGCTGGCGGACCCGTGAGATGCCGTTGTGCAGCGCGGAGCGGGGATGACTCGGTGGCTGGTCGCCCCACACCCACTCCGCAAGCCGGTGCCAGGAGACGACCTCGTTGGGCGACAACAGAAGCCCGGCGAGCAGCGTCAGGACACGGTTGCCGCCCAGGGGTACCGGCTGGCCGGCACGCCAGGCCTGGACCGGTCCGAGAACCCTGAATTCCAGCTCTGCCACGGCACCATCATCCTCGGGGGAAAGTCTGCGTTTCGTGCGCACCACGTGGATGAAAGCGGGCAGCGCGCTATGTGCCAGATGTGCCTGATTCATGACGAAGTGGCGAGGTGAGGGCCGCAAGGCTGTGTGTGGCCAGGCGCCGTGCTGTCTCGTCGGTCAGGTCCGCCGCGGCCGCCGCGGCGGCGGCCTCCCGCCGGCCGGCTGCCCTGGCGCGCGCGAGTACGGCTGCGCGTAGGCCGGGGTCGTCGCGGAGCGTCGATTCGGAGACGTGAACCCCGCCGACCTGTGCGGGTACCGCGGTGAACCCGCCGGATCGCATCGCCGCCCAGGTGGTGTCGAGCCGCGTGGGTTCGCCGCGAACCGCGAGTACGTCCTCGGTGTGCAGGAACGCCCGGCCGTAGCGATTCCCGAACTCCTGCATCGCCCGCACGGTGCTGGCCACGCCGCCGCCGAGGTACGTCCCGATGCGGGCGGGGAACTCGAACAGGGAGCCGTAGACGTCCAGTGCCACCTCGGGCCCGCGACCGCGCGCCCGTAGGTGCGTCAGGTCGGCGAGCCAGTCGGCGAATGCCCAGGACACTTCGGGCGCCGACTCGGCGATCAGGCGCGACGCCTGCGCAAGCAGAAAGTCGCCGGACAGCACCGTAGCGGTCTGCGCCCAGTCGATACCGCGACCGGAGGGTCGGGCGCCGGGCTGCCAGAGGAACGCCAAGGCACCGAGCATGGCGAGCTCCACCGCGGCGGCGGTGGTGGCCCGGCGGGACGGCGGTACCCGGGTCGAGGCCGTCAGCCCGGCCAGAAACAGCAGCGCGGGGCGGAGTTGCTGACCTCCCAACGTGCCGTCGGATGTGGCCAGCTGGGCCAAGAACGGCCAGGTGGTCTGCACCGTTCGGACCAACACCTCGTCGCAGGCGAGCAGAAACGGCATGGCAAACGACGCGTCGACGGGGTCGAGGTCTGCACCCGTGGCCACGGCGCCGGTGACCCCGGACGGCAGCAGGACGGCTCGCCGCGTCTTGGCGAAGAACGGCTGGTCGCTGTCGGCGGCGGCGGACAGCACGCGCCAGGTCAGGTGATGTCGCCGGGTCGCATGTCGGGCGATCTCGAAGCGACCCAGGAACCTGGCGGCGGCGCGTTGCACGTAGTGGCGTCGCGCCGCTGCGGGATCGTCCGGATGCGTGCCGATCGCGGCGGCAGCGAGGCGTGCGCTGTGCACCGCGTAACCCAGGGTTTCACCAGTAAACGGGTTGGCCAAGCCGGCCGCCGCGCCGATCAGGAGTCCGTTCGCCGCGACGAGCCGTTGCCGGGAAAAGCCGGTGTGTAGCCGACCGGCCTGGGCCTTTCCCGCGTCGGTCAGTCCGGCGTACCGGGCATCCAGCTCGGTCAGTGTGGCCCGGCCGACGGCCAGCAACTGCGCCGGATCCAGCGGCCGAGTCGTCGGCACCGGGCAGGCCACCCCGAGCGTCCCGGCTCCGGCACCGGTCGGCAACAACCAGACACTCACCGGTACTCGTTGCTGCATGGTCGGCACGGCCAGCGCCAGAAGCACGGCGTCGGTGTCATCCGGCATGCCCGACACCCGGACCGACACCATCGAGCCGGTCGGTTGGCCGCCCCCGCTGGGGGAGTTCGCCGCGCCCTCCCGACCGCCGTTCGGTGCGCACCCGACGGCGAGTACCAGGTGCCGGGCCTGAACCGACACCAGCACGGAGAGGCCATCGACCCGGATTCGATGCACACCGTCGAGCTGGCCAGTGACAGTTCCCACGCCGGGGAGGGGCTGGGCACCTGCCTCGATCGCAGCCGTGCGCAGGGTCGCTCGCAACGCACCGACCGGCATGACACGGCCGCCGGTGCCGGTGACCCGCCGGCACGAATCCGGTCGCAGCCGCAGATCGACCGCATCGACGTGATGCCCCGCGAGCTCGATGTCCAGCGACGACAGATCGGCCTCCGCTGGACCACTCACGTAGAGGTCATGATCGGCGGGCGCCGGGGGGTGGTCGATCAGCAACACCGACCGCCCGGCCCGGGCGAGCACCGTCGCGAGGACACATCCGGCCGGGCCGGCGCCGAGGACGGCGACGTCGGCGATCATGCCGATTCGGGCCAGATCATGGCCGCCACCTCAGTCAGCGAGGTACGCCGCGGCGAGTCGACGCCGTCGAGCGCGGCCAGCGCGATCTGGTAGCGGTCCTGGGCAAGCTCATGCGCCGCGGCGAGGCCACCACTCGCGGTCACGTGCGCCCGCACCGCGGGCAGGTCGTCACGGTCGAACGCCGGATCGAGAAGCAGCGTGGCAAGTTCGCCGGTACCGTCAGCGGCCAGCGCGAACAGGGTCGGCGCACCGAACAAGCCGAGCAGATGATCGGTCCCAACGGGCTTGCCGGACTCGATCGTCGCCAGGTCCAGACAGTCGTCGAGGATCTGGAACGCCACACCGAGCTCGGCGCCGAAGCGCCCGGACGCGGCCAGCGTGCCGGAGTCCGCGCCCGCTGCAGCGGCACCGAGCGAACAGCTGAGCCGGAACAGGTCGCCCGTCTTGCGTTCGACCAGTTCCAGGTAGTCCGGGAGGGACAGGTCGATGTCGAAGGCCCGCTCCACGTCGAGGATCTCCCCGTACGCGAGTCCGGCCGCGGCGCGTGCGACCACCGTTTCGAGGCCGTCACCGAGTTCCGCCGCCTCCCGGCCGGCCAGCGCGAAGCACGCCAGACCGGCGAGGGTCGCGAGCTCGTCGCCCACCGTCGCTCGGGCGCTCGGCGCACCGCGCCGGCTCGTACCCCGGTCGACCACGTCGTCGTGCAGCAGCGATGCCAAGTGGAGCAGTTCCACCAGCGCCGCGAGCCGGACGAGATGAGGGTTCGTGGCGCCGACCGCGGCGGCGTGCAGGAGCACCGAGCGCAGCCGCTTGCCCGGGCGCTCGGCGAGCGCGCGCACTGGTGTACCCAGTGGTTCGGGCACTGCCGCGGTAAGTTCGCCGAGCCGGGCCCCCGTCAGCGCGATGAACTCCGCGCGCGCCCGCGCTGAGACCGTTGCCGTCACGTCCATCCGACCGCCCTTCTGCCGCGTCGGGACGACGCCGGTTGCGAGCACACCAACCGGCTCTGTCCGTTCGCTGTCGGATCTCTCCCGGCTGTCGACGGGTGGGGGCGGGCGGCGCCGGTACCGACGGCGCACTGACAGTCGCCTGGCAGCGTGCCGGCACACAATCGGCGCGTTCGGCCGGCCGAAAGGAGAAACAGTGCGACGAAACCTCCGACCGAGAGTCCCGTTCCGGGTGATGACGATGGCTGCAGCTGCGCTGCTCGCCGTCGTCGGGCTCGCCGTCGCGCCGCCTTCGGCGTCGGCGGCGCCGCCACCGATGCCGCTCGTAGCGCCGCCGCAGCTGCCCGACAACGCACGGCCGGTGTGCGGTCCCGTGCTGCCCGGCTACGTGCACTGCGACGCGTTCGTACGCACCGACAGTGCAGGGTCCGATCCCACCGACCCGCAAGAACCGGCGGCCGGGGAACCGGTACCCAGCGCGTACCGACCGGCGGACCTGCAGGACGCCTACGGCCTCCCGTCGGCCACGGCCGGCGGCGGGCAGACCGTCGCGGTCGTCGACGCATACGACGATCCCAAGGCGGAGTCGGATCTGGCGGTCTACCGGGCAGCCTTCGGGCTGCCGCCGTGCACGACCGCCAACGGCTGCTTCCACAAGGTCAACCAGCGTGGTGAGACGAAGAACTACCCCGCGCCCGACAGGCACTGGGGAATGGAGATCTCGCTCGACCTTGACATGGTCTCGGCGATCTGCCCCCGGTGCCACATAGTGTTGTGGGAGGCGGATCAAGCCTCGCAGGAGGATCTGGCGGCTGCCGCCCACCTGGCCGGTTGCGACTGCACCTCGCCGGCCGGCACCAACTACGGCGCGCGGTACGTGTCCAACAGCTACGGCGGTCCCGAGGCGGGCTTCAGCGCCAGTGTCGACGACTCGTACAGATCGGACAAGGGGACGGTCTACACGGTGTCGTCCGGCGACAGCGGTTACGGGGTGGAGTATCCGGCGTCGTCGAAGTGGGTGACGGCCGTGGGCGGGACCTCGTTACTGCCCGCGGACAACGCCCGCGGCTGGGACGAGATCGCCTGGCTCTACGGCGGTTCCGGGTGCTCGACATACGTGGCGAAGCCGGCGTGGCAGCACGACGGCGGGTGCAGTGGCCGCAGTGTCGCAGACGTCGCCGCAGTCGCCGATCCCACTACCGGGGTCGACATGTACGACAGCTACGAGACGGTTGACTACAACGGTCCATGGCTGGTCAACGGTGGTACCAGCGCCGCGTCACCAATCATCGCCGGGGTGTACGCGCTCGGTGCGAAGGTGTTGCCCGGCACGATCCCATCGACCTACCCGTACGCGAAGTTCACCCAGCTCAACGACATCGTCGGCGGTACCAACAGCTTCGAGAACTGCTCTCCCGAGTATCTGTGCAACGCCGGGCCGGGATACGACGGCCCGACCGGGTACGGCACGCCCCACGGCGTGGCCGCGTTCCAGGAGTGATGGGTGGTGCGCACCGGGACCGCCGGTGCGCACCAGCGCTCAGCCCGCGACGACCGGGCCGACGATGTTCACCGACGGCAATGTTGCGAGCTGGTCGTAGACGGTCTGGAACACGCCCG
This sequence comes from Actinocatenispora sera, assembly GCF_018324685.1. Lineage (NCBI taxonomy): Bacteria > Bacillati > Actinomycetota > Actinomycetes > Micromonosporales > Micromonosporaceae > Actinocatenispora > Actinocatenispora sera. The sequence goes on from NZ_AP023354.1 coordinate 3,558,335, forward strand.
GGTCGTTCATGTAGTCGATGATCTGCTGGTAGTTCATGCCCACGGTGTTAGCGACGACGCCGGTCAGGAGGGTGTAGGCCACCTGCGCCTCGTCCTGGTCCAGCACCGGTTGGATGCCGGCGCCGCCGGTCATCCCGGCGAACATGAACTCGAGGTCGTCGATGTTCTCCTGGGTCATCGTGGCGCCGGAGTCAGGGTTGGCCAGGACGGTGGCGACCAGGGTGCGGTACTTGTCGTAGTACTCCTTGGCGTATCCGATCGCGACGCCCTCGGCCTCCTTTCCACCGAGCCGGTCGATGACGGTCTGCTGGTTGAGATAGATCGCGCCGATGAGCAGGTTGCCCAGCGGGCTCTGGGCGAGAAACTGGTCCCTGGCCTGTGAGGTCAGGTCGTTGTCGTCAGCCAGCGGCAGGTCGTAGTAGTGGCCGACGGTGGCGAGCAGCTCGCAGTTCGACGTGGGCGGCTCGGGCTCCTGAACGAATGTTCGCCCGTTGCCGCCGGCGAGAACGAGGGCGCCGGAGTCGCCGGGTAGGCAGAACGCCTGGGACCAGATCTGGTCGGTGAGAGTGACGTACTTGAAGCCGTAGTCGATCTTCACGATGGCTGCGAGCGCGGTCACCATGCTCGAGGTGTAACCGGACGCGTGGCCCACCTTCTCGATGTGCGAGAACAGTTGCGGTGCCGCGATGCAGCTGTGCTCGTCGTCGGCGACCGACAGTTCGACGTGCAGCGCGTCGACGATGTGATCCATCCGGGAGATGAACGAGTTGACGTGTCGTTGTAGGGGGTCGGTGTCGCTGGCGGTGATCATGCCGATAGCCGGATGGGTGGCGGAGATCGGCGCCATCAGGCCGTCGGCGACGCCGAGGTCGGCGGTGACGCCGGAGTTGAGTACCCCGATCGCCGCGTCGACGGTGGCGGTCGTGCCCAGCTCGCTGAACCGGCGTACGGTGCCGATCGCGTCGTTACTGCCCCCACCGTCCTGCCTGGCCGGCTGGTAGATCGCCTCGCCGAAGGCCGGCTGATCGACCCGGGCGAGCACCGAGTTCGATGACAGGAAGCAGATCCTGCCGTCGTTGTTGTCGAGGTCCCGGACGAAGCAGCCCAACGTGCCGGACAGCGAGCCGGTCGCGTTGGAGATCCCCGCACCCTGGACCGGGTCGGTGAACTTCTTCCGGATCGGGTCGTTCACCGCGTTCGGTTTCGCCGCTCCGGCATCCGGGCCGGGCCGATAGGACGCGTTCGCCACCGCGGGCAGGCCGGGATGCCGCAGCGGGCGGACCTCGACCACGTCGACGCCCCACCGGCGCCCGTCGACCTCGATCGTCGCCGGCACCATGCGGTGCAGCGGGATCTGCCCCTCCGCCAGCTTCTTGCGCACCATGGCGATCACGACAGGTTCGTCGACGTAGTCGCCGGCGCGGTGCCGCATCCCGATCGCCGCACCGGTGAAGTGCGGGTCGTCCCGGAAGACCCGGAACAACTTGCGCTGCGCGCGGATCAGCGACGCCTGTACGTCGGCGTCGAACACCATCGGTTCCAGTTTCATCGGATCCTCCTGGCCGGGCTCGGCACGCGGTCGGGTCCAGCCGGTAGGCGCCGCAGCCCGCCGATCCACAGCTGCGCAGCGGAATCGGAGTTCGGGTCGAAGTGGGTACTGATGGTGGCGACAGCCAACGCGACCGTGGCGGTCACCGTGGTGGCCTGGTCGCCTCTGGCGAGCGCGGTGATCGCGCCGCGCAGCGCCGGGTCGTCGGCCGGATCGGCCTCGATCAGTGCGTTTGCGCCGGCCTGAACGAGTTTCGACCGGGCGCTACCGACCTTTCCCCACGCGGTCTGCAACCGTGCCATGGTGGCCCGGGACACGGCAGAGCCCGACTCCGCGAACGACGGGAACGGGATCGGGTACACCGCGCCGGCTGCTGCGATTCGTAGCACCATCTCGCACTGTTCGGCGGACAGAGCGCCGGCCGACGCGTCGGCCGGCGCTCCGCCCGTGCCGACCGCCACGGCGGTCGTCATCGCGGCGGTGGCAGCCAACAGGGCACGACGGGTGAGCCGGCGTGCCGACGGACCTGCTCGTTCTGGTGTGGCTGAGCTCATCGAGACCATCTCCCGCAACCAGTCCTGGTGGGTCCAGTCATGGATGCCACTGCCGGCTTTCGGTCCGCTGTCAGCTCACTCCGAATCCGGTACCAGCGGACGTTTCGGCTGGTGGGAGTCGGGTCGGATGCCGGCGGGACGAGGCCGCTCCTAGCTGAAGGCGGTGAGGGTCAGGTGCAGGGCGGTCGGCGCGCCGTCCTCGATGTACGAGGCGAAGCCGCCGACGTCGTCGAACGGGAACCCGTACGCCCTGCCGTCGGTCATGTGCGCGTGCATGATCCGCGCGTAGTGGTTGGTCGGGTCGGTGGCGTAGAAGCCGGCCGGGTCGTCGGTCGGCTGGCTGGCCGAGGCGAGCAGGGTGGAGCGGTTGAAGCCGGCGCCGAGCGCCGCGGCCACCGGGCCGGTCAACCCGTCGTTCGGTGCGGCGAGCGCGCCGGCGCAGAAGAACACGTCCGAGGTGGTCGGCTTCGAGATGGGGGCGACCGCGCCGTCGAAGGTGAACACACCGCCGGTGACCCGGCCGGTCCGGTCGGCGCCGCCGGTGTGCACGGTGAGCGTCTCGCCGGCGTACTTCGACCAGACGTCGTCGAGGTAGCCGTCGAAGTAGTCGGCGGCGAACCGGCCGACCTCGATCCCGTGCCCGGGCGCGATGACGCGCAGGTCGTCGAGCACCAGCGAGCCGAACCCGGCCTGGGCGGCCACCTCGGCGAAGATCCTTCCTCGTCCGCCGGCTTCCAGCGTCCCGGTGGTCTGGTCGGCGGCGCCGACCAGGTGCACCGACGACGGCACGCCGAACATGTCGACCTGGGTGTTGTTGCAGTGCATCCCGGAGCCGTCGTAGGTGAACTCGAAGAAGTCGTGCAGCACCGGGTAGTTCGGGTCCGACTCGACCCAGCCGGCCGGGTACGCCAGCGCCGGGTTGCCGTTGCCGTCCGGCACCGCCTTGAACCTCAGCGGGTCGCCGAGCGCGAAGTAGATCCGGCCGGACATGTGCGGCAGCGCGATCGTCGTGTCGCCGCTGCCGGCGAGCGGGATCGAGTAGTCGGTGTAGCCGTCGGATCCGTTGTCGGACAGCGACACCGGGATCAGGTTGCCGCCCGCGTCGGCGTGCGCCTGGGCGCCGGTGGCGAGGTCGGTGCCCACCACGTACAGCCGGACGGCGTCGTTGCCGGCCGCGCCGGAGTCGTTGGTGACGGTGACCGCCAGGGTGCCGTCCGCGAACGGTCCCCGGGTACCGGCGGCAGCCACCGACGGCGCGCCGAACGCGGCGACCAGCGGCGCTCCGATCGCGCCGAGCGCGAGGCCGCGCAGCAGCGATCGGCGGGGTACGGGGGTGTCGGACATGCCCGCTCCTTTCGCTTGTCTGTCCACAGGGGACTTGTCAGGTTGCTGTGCCACCACTGGATTCGCGGACCACCAGCCGGGTCGGCAGCAGGACCGAGCGGGACGGTTCGGTGGCCGGTGCGGCGGCGAGCTCGGCCAGTACGGCCGCCGCGGTGGTGCCGAAGCGCCGGTAGTCCTGGGCGATCGTGGTCAGGCCGGGCCGGACCATCGCCGCCGCGTCGATGTCGTCGAAGCCGACCACCGCGACGTCGCCCGGAAGCGTACGGCCGGCGTCGGCCGCGGCCCGCATCGCCGCGATCGCCATCGCGTCGCCGGCGACGAACACCGCGGTCGGCGGGGTCGGCAGGTCGAGCAGCCGGCGCATGCCGGCGGCACCGGAGGCGGCGAAGAAGTCGCCGGTCACCTCGTACCCGGGCCGCCGGCGCAGCCGCCGCCGGGCGAGCTCGGCCCGGAAGCCGGCGAGCCGTTCCGCCGCCGGCCACAGGTCCAGCGGGCCGGTGATGGTGGCGATCCGCCGGTGCCCCAACGCATGCAGGTGCGCCACCGCGTCGGCCGCGGCGGTGCGGTTGTCCGATCCGACGCTCGCGGTACGCGGACCGTCGAGCGCGAGGTCGAGCCCGACGCACGGGACCGGCGTTGCCAGCAGCGCCCGTACCTGCGGGGTGTGCTGGTCGACGCCCATCATCACGATGCCGTCCAGGGTGTACTGCCGGGCGAGCCGGACGTAGCCGTCCTCGTCGTCGGGCGGCACGATCGGCAGGAGGATCAGCCCCTGGCCGCGGTCGCTGAGCGCCGCCTTGAGCCCGATCAGCACCTCCTGCAGGAACGGGTGCTGTCGCCCGCCGCTGCGGTAGCCGGTGTCCCACAGCAGCCCGATCAGCCCGGACCGGCGGCTGGCCAGGGTGCGCGCGGACGCGTTGGGGCGGTAGCCGAGTTCGGCGGCGAGTGCGACGATGCGGGCCCGGGTCGCGGCGCTGACCTCGGGTCGGCCGTTGAGCGCGCGCGACACGGTCGCGGCCGAGACGCCGCTGCGGCGGGCGAGCTCGTCGATGTCCACAGGACGCACTCCCGACATAACCGACGTAAGCGCTTCCGGTCCAGTAAAGAACCCTTACCGAAGCCCTGTCAACCCCGGCCCACCGCGCTCGTGGACGCAGGTTCGCGCTCCGGCGGGCGGGGCGGCTACGCGGACGCGGCTGGCCGCGTACCTCGGCGGTGCCGGTCGGCTACTCCGGTCGCAGGTACCGGCGGAGCACGTCGGCCTCCGCCCGCAGCCGGTCGGCCGCCTCGGCGCGCCCGCTCCGGGCGTACCCGGTCGCCGCGTCCACCCGCTCGGCCACCTCGGCGGCGACGATGGCGTGCAGGTCGTCCGCCGTCAGCTCCCGGCGCGCCGCCTCGGCCGCGCCGACGCCGACCACCGCGCCCGCCACGTGCTCGGCGTCGGAGGTCGGCGAGTCCGGTGCCGGTACCGCCTCGGCATTGTCGATCGCGGCCAGGGCCGACCGCAGCGCGGAGACGGCGACCCGGTCCCGGGCCTTGAGTGCGGCGGTCAGATCGCGGCGCAGGGTGGTTCGCATGGGCCGCGACGCTAACCGCGGCTCCCGCCGGTGGCAACGCTTTTCCGGCCGGCGACGAGGCCGCACGGAGCCGGTCGGCCGGCGCTCAGAGCTTGGCCTGGCACGGTTCGGGCCGGGGCGCGGCGATCTCGGGGTGGATGTCGCGGTGACGCGGCCGCCGGGCCCGGCGGGACAGCAGGTGGCCGGCCAGGGCCGCGAGGAGGCCGGCGAGTCCGGCCGCCGCGAAACCGGCCGCCGGAGCGGAGGCATCGATCGTCCAGCCGACGACCGGGGCGCCGAGCGCGACGCCGGCGCTCATCGCCGACGCCTGCAGCCCGGTCGCCTCGCCGCGCACCCCGGCCGGGGCCAGCCGGCTCACCGCGTCGGCCACGGTGGACAGCGTCGGTGCGGTGAGCAGACCGGTACCGACGACGGCCAGGCACAGCCAGGGCCAGCTGGGGGCGAGCCCGGCCAGTACGGTCGCGACGCCGAGCAGGCCGAGCAGCAGCCAGGTCGGCAGTGGCCGGTTCAGCATGCCGTAGCAGAGCCCGCCGGTGACCGAGGCGAGGCCACAGACGGCGACCACGAGGGAGGCCCAGGAGACCTGGCCGGCCTGGCGCAGCGTGGCCACGATGGCGAGGTCGATGCCGCCGAGCAGCAGGGCGATGCCGAACGCCAGCACGAGTACGGCGATCATCCCGGCCCCGAGCCACTCGCGGCGCGGCGGCCGCGGTGCCGTACCGGCGGGTGCCTCGTCGGGCGAGCGCAGCGGCGGGTCCAGGGCGGCGAGCGCGGCGCCGCCGACCACGATGGCGCCGCCGATTCCCCACGCCATCGTGGCGGGGGACAGCGTCGCCGCGGCGAGGATCACCGCGGCCGGGCCCACCAGGTACGACAGCTCGCCCTGGACCGACTCCAGCGCGAACGCCGGCCGGCGCTGCCCGCCGGTGCTCAGCGCGGCGATCGCCTGCCGGGTCACCGCCTGCGCCGGGACCATCAGCAGGCCGGCGACGAACGCGGCGCCCAGCAGCACCGGGTACCGCAGGGCCGGTAAGGCCAGCCAGAACCCGGCCTGCGTGACGACGGTGGCCAGCAGCGCGGTACGCAGGCCGCGCCGGTCGATGAGCCGGCCGAGCAGCGGCCCGCCCAGCGCCAGGCCGGCGGTGAGGGAGGCCGGGACGGCGCCGGCGGCCGCGTAGCCGAGGTGCAGGCCGAGCACCACGTACAGGGTCAGGGCCATGCCGGCCGCCGTGATCGCGGTGCGGGCGAGCAGCGAGACGGCGAGCAGCGGTGCCATTCCCGGCACCCCGAGCACCTGTCGGTATCCGGTCACCTCCGTGACGCTAGATCAGACCCGAAGCCATAGGAACTGGCGATCTGATTAGGCGTGCTATAACTGATTGTTATGGCACGAGAGTTGGAGACCGCACTGCTGCGCTCGTTCGTCACCGCGGTGCGGGCCGGCAGCATCAGCCGCGCCGCGACCCAGCTCGGGCAGACCCAGCCCGGAATCAGCCAGCAGCTGCGCAAGCTCGAACGCGCCGTCGGCCATCCGCTGCTGCACCGGTCGTCGGCGGGCGTCGCGCCGACGCGCGCCGGCGAGGAACTCCTGCCGTACGCGGAGCGCATCCTCGCGCTCGCCACCCAGGCGCTCGCCGAAACCGGGCACGCGCTCAGCGGCCACTGCGGCATCGGGCTGCTGGAGGACCTGGCCGCCTCGCACCTGCCGCAGGCGCTCGCCGACCTCGCCCGGCTGCACCCGGACGCGACGCTGGAGGTGCTCAGCCTGTCCAGCGCGACGATGCGCGAGGCGTACGACGCGGGCCGGGTCCAGCTCGTCCTGGACGAGCTGCCGTACCTGCCGGGCCCGCCGCGGTGGACGGTGCGCCGCCCTCTCGCCTGGGCGGTCGGCCACGGCGTCGAGCTGACCGCGGATCCGCTGCCGGTCGTGCTGTTCTCCGGCACCTGCACCTGGCGCAGCTCGGTACTGGAGGCGTTGTCCCAGGTGGACCGGCGCTGGCGGATCGCGTTCGAGAGCGACAGCCTGGCCGGCGTGCTGGCCGCGCTGCGGGCCGGGCTGGGCGTCTCGGCGCTGCTGCCGGCCAACCTCGAGCCGGGCATGGTCTGCCACGACCAGGCAGCCCTGCCGGCGCTGCCCGACGTCGAGCTGGGCCTGACCCGGCACCCGCGCACCGACGGCGATCCGCTGATCGACGCGGTGGCGGCCGTCCTGCGCCGGATGGTCTGAGCCGGGTGAGCCCGGATTCCGGACGGCCTGGCCCGGGGTGAGCCCAGGTTCCGGCCGGTCCGGGCGGCGGGACGGTACGAGCCCGGTGGCCCGGTTCCGAGGGTCTTGGCGGCAGGACGGTCTGGTGCGGACGCTGTGCGCGCCACCGTCCGAGTGCTCGGCGCCGCAGGGCGGGTCTACCGGGCGGCGAGCAGGGTGTGGATCGCGTCGACGGCGGTGGTCAGCCCGTCCTCGGCGCGCATCGCCGCGCCGACGGTCGCGGCCCGGCCCCGGTAGCGTGCCGTACGAGCGGCGGCGATCGCGCGGGCCAGCCCGGCGGCGGTGATCCGGCGGATGCCGCTCGCGGCGGGTGCGGTACCCAGTCGCTGCAGTTGCCGCGCCCAGAAGAACTGGTCGGCGGCGAACGGCAGGACCACCGAGGGCACCCCGGCCCGCGCCGCCGTGTGCGTGGTGCCGGAGCCGCCGTGGTGCACCACCACCGCGGTACGGGGAAACAGCCAGTCGTGCGGGACGTCCCCGACGACGCAGAAGTTCGCCGGCAGCTCCAGGGCATCGGCGCCGCTCCAGCCCGGCGCGAAGACCACCCGCTCGCCGGCCGCGGCGGTGACCACGACGTCGAGCAGGGCACGCTGGTCGAACCCGGCCATGCTGCCGAACCCGACGTAGATCGGTGCGTCGCCGGCGGCGAGGAACTCGGCCAGCGCCGCCGGTGGCGACCACTCGTCGGCGGGCCGGAACCACTGCCCGCACAGCCGGGCGTCGGCCGGCCAGTCCGCCGGCCGCGGCAGCAACGTCGGCGAGATCCCGTACAGCATGGGATGACCGGCCCACGGCTTGCGTCCCGGCGGCAGGCCGACGGACGCCCGCGCGGCGTTGGTGGCGCCGCGAAACGAGCGCCACAGCACGGCCTCGACCAGGCGGTAACTGGCCCGGTTGAGCCGGCCGGGCAGCCGCCGCGGTGGCAGGAACGGCGACGGGAACGCGGCGGTGGCGGTGAGCGGGATCATCCCGGCGCCGAGCGCTGGCAGGTGGAGCTTCTCCGCGGCGGAGAACCCCACGTACGCGGCGAGGCCGGCGACGATCAGCGCGTCGCAGCCGGCCGCCGTGTCGAGCACCTGGTCCAGCCAGGCGCCGGTGTTGTCGTTCGCGAGCCGGGCCAGCGCCCGGGTGGTGGACTGCAGACCGTTGCGCCGGGTCACGGCCGAGACCACGTCGCTGCCGGGCCGCAGCGCGGTGCGGATGTCGCCGGCCAACGCCACGCTGCGCACCCCGAGCTCCCGGGCGCTGCGCAAGGTACCGCCGTCGGCCAGCAACGTCACCTCGTGCCCGGCGTCGCGCAGCGCCGCGCAGAGCGCGGCGATCGGCCGGGTGTCGCCCTCGGTGCCGTAGGTCGCCGCCACCAGCTTCATGCCGCCACCAGCCTCATGCCGCCACCCAGTCTCATGCTGCCTTCGCGATCTGCCGCACCGTACCGCGCGGGCGGTCGCCCGCCGGACGTGGCACGGCCCCGGCACCGGGGGCGGGGTACCGGGGTACCGGGGTACCGGGGTACCGGGGCCGTGCGTACCCGACGTCAGGGGCGGGTACGGCGGCGCCGCGCCGCCAGGGTGAGCACCGTGCCGGCGGCCAGCAGCACCGCGGCGGCCCCGCCGATCAGGCCGAGCGAGGTGCCGGTCACCGGCAGCCCGCCGCTGCCGCCCGCGGCCAGCGTGACGCTCGGCTCGGTGGACGGCGACTCGGAGGCCGAGCCGGACGGCGACGCCGACGCCGATACCGACGCCGACGGGGAGGTCGGCTCGTCGCTCGGCGAGGGCGACGGCGAGTCCGGGGCCGACTCCGACGGAGACGGCGACGCGGAGACGTCGATGCAGGTGTTCAGCGCCGCGGTGGTGCGCGCCGACTGCGCGCCGGAGCTCGCCTTCACCTGCATCCTGGTCACCACGTTGTGCCGCAACGGCCCGTACACGGCGAACGTGAACGTGTCGGTGACCACCAGCTGGTCGGTCGTCTCCGGGCAGTACACGTACGACGCGTTGGCCTTGCACGTGCCGTCGCTGCCGTGCCCGGTGAAGCTGATCGGGCCGGTCCAGTACAGCGCGAAGCTGCCGGCGGGGTTCGCGGTGCTGGACTGGCGGGAGGTGACGGTCAGCGTCACCGTGTCGCCGGCGTAGGCGACCTTCGTGTCGAAGCTGGCCGACACCGCGATCGTGCCGTTCGGCGCCGGGCTCGCGCTGGGGCCGGGATCGCTGGTGGCATCCGCGAGCGCCGGTGCCGCCGCGGTCAGGGCGAGCGCACCGCCGACCAGCGCGGTGACGGCGAAGGTACGAAGCTTCATCGAGTCCCTTTCGAGGTGGTCGAGGTGGTCGGGGCGGTCGCGCCAGCGGCGGACGTATCCGTTACACGCACGACCCCCGTCGCCGGTGGCGCGGCAGCGCCCGGGTGAACCGAGCCGTACCGTCGATGTCAGCGCAAGGGCACCACCACCGAACGACCACACCGTCAGCCGGAAGGACCCGTCCGATGCCCAGACCTCCTGCCGTCGGCGCCGCCGCGCCGGACTTCGAGCTTCCCGGCATCGTCCTGTCGACCTCGCCGGCGCCGGAGATCCGTCGGGGTACGTACCGGCTGTCCGAGCGGCCCGCACGGCCACTGCTGCTCGCCTTCTATCCCGGCGACGACACCCCGGTGTGCACCCGCCAGCTGTGTTCGTACTCCGCAGGGCTGGACGGCTTCGCGTCCGTCGGAACGGACGTGTGGGCGATCAGCCGGCAGGATCTGGACTCGCACGAGAGTTTCGCGAGTGGCCGGGGGATCGAGCTGCCACTGCTGTCGGACCTCGACGGCACCGTCACCGCCGCGTACGGCATCGCGGTGCCCGGCCTGGGCCTGCGCCGGTCGGTGTTCCTGGTGGACGTGGCGGGCATCGTGCGGTGGCGGCACGTCGGCCTGGTGGGGCTGAGCTTCCCGTCCCGCGAGGACCTGCTGGCGGCCGTACGGTCACTCGACCGCTGACCACGGGCGCGGCAACCGGGTCGGCCGACCGCCCCGCGCGGCGGCCAGGCTCGGCGCCGACGGCCCGGCGCGTTGCCGTCGGCCGAGCCCCGTAGCATGTCGATGCTGCTGGAGCGCACCCACCGGGAGATCGAATGCGGAAGCCAATCCCCGTCACGGTCTTCGCGGTCGCCCTTGCGCTCGGCGTGACCGGATGCTCGGTGGCGACCGGGCACGCGTCCACCGGTGGACCGGTGCGGATTCGTTGCGCCGAGCCGCAGAGCGGCGGGACCCTGCCGACCCACCGGCTGACCTTCGCCGGCCTCGGGCTCGATGCGTGGACCGGCTCGCCCAGGTCACCGGTCTCGCCGAGCATCGCGTACGACTGGGATCACCACGCCTACGGAGACGTGCCGCACCCGATGATCAGCCCGCAGCCGGGCGCGAGCCTGGTGGCGTACGTCGATATGGGTTCCGGCTTCCCGAACGTGCTCCGGCTGACGCACGTGGACGGCTCCGGTGACCGCTCGCTCACGCTGCCCGCCGCAGCGGTCGCGGCGCCGCAGTGGTCGCCGGATGCCAAACGGGTGCTCGTCTCCGTGTCCGACAGCGCCGGCCGGTCCGGGTTCGCGGTGGTGGATCCGGCCAGCGGTACCGTCGCCGCCCAGTGGCCGGGGATGAAGCTGCGGGCGCCCTACTTCAGCTGGTACGGCGACGGTACGAAGGTCGCCGCGACGGTGGCCGACGGGAGCGCGATCCAGCTGTACGACCTCGACGGCAGCGCGGGGGACACGGTTCCGGTGCGTGGCACGGTGTCCGGTGCCGGCAGCTGGTCACCCGACCTGCGGCACGTCGTCGTGCACACGGCGCGCGGCAACCGGGTGGTGGCGACCGACACCGGCACCGTGGTCGCCACGCTGCCGGCCGGCAACGTTCCCGGAGCCGCCGCCTGGTGGTCGGACGCCACCCACCTGCTGGTCCGCTCCACCGGCGAGCACGGTGCCATCCGGCTCTGCCTGGCGACCCTGTCCGGCCGGATCACCCGGAAGTGGGTGGTGCCGGTGCCGGGCGACGACCGGCGGCCACCTGCCCTCGTCCTCTCCCGGGACAGCTGACCCGGCGAAGACCCGGACGCCGGGCACGAGCCCCGTCGGACGGACGTGCCTCGACATCTCGCCGCGGCCGCGGTGGGACGACCACCTCGGCGCGAAGCGGTCAGTCGGTGCCGGCTTCCATGGCGGCCTGGTCGAGGAGGGCGTCGTCGGCCGAGGCGGTGCCGCGGGAGGCGATCGCCTGGGCGCCGCCGGCCGGCATCGCGCCGATCAACCCGGTGGAGGCGGCCTGCTCGGCGCCGATCAGCGCCGGCTGCGAGGCGGCGCCGACGATCCCGATCCCGGCGTACTGCTCCAGCTTGGCGCGGGAGTCGGCGATGTCGAGGTTGCGCATGGTCAGCTGGCCGATCCGGTCCAGCGGACCGAACGCGGAGTCCTCGGTGCGCTCCATGGACAGCTTGTCCGGGTGGTAGCTGAACGCCGGGCCGGTGGTGTCGATGATCGAGTAGTCCTCGCCGCGGCGCAGCCGCAGCGTCACCTCGCCGGTCACCGCGGTGGCCACCCAGCGCTGCAACGACTCGCGCAGCATCAGCGACTGCGGGTCGAGCCAGCGCCCCTCGTACATCAGCCGGCCGAGGCGGCGGCCCTCGTTGTGGTAGCTCGCGACGGTGTCCTCGTTGTGGATCGCGTTGACCAGCCGCTCGTACGCGGCGTGCAGCAGCGCCATGCCCGGCGCCTCGTAGATGCCGCGGCTCTTCGCCTCGATGATCCGGTTCTCGATCTGGTCGGACATGCCCAGGCCGTGCCGGCCGCCGATCGCGTTGGCCTCCAGCACGAGGTCGACGGCGGTGGCGAACTTGGTGCCGTTGATGGTGATCGGCCGGCCCTGCTCGAACCCGATCGTGACGTCCTCGCTGGCCACCTCGACGGCGGGGTCCCAGAACCGGACGCCCATGATCGGGTCGACCAGCTCGATCCCGGCGTCCAGGTGCTCCAGCGCCTTGGCCTCGTGGGTGGCGCCCCAGATGTTCGCGTCGGTCGAGTACGCCTTCTCGGTGCTCGCCCGGTACGGCAGGTCACGGGCGGCGAGCCACTCCGACATCTCGGTCCGGCCGCCCAGCTCGCCGACGAAGTCGGCGTCCAGCCAGGGCTTGTAGATGCGCAGGGCGGGGTTGGTGAGCAGCCCGTACCGGTAGAACCGCTCGATGTCGTTGCCCTTGAAGGTGGAGCCGTCGCCCCAGATCTGCACGTTGTCCGCGAGCATCGCGCGCACCAGCAGGGTGCCGGTCACCGCACGCCCCAGCGGCGTGGTGTTGAAGTACGTGCGGCCGCCGGAGCGGATGTGGAACGCGCCGCAGGCGAGCGCCGCGAGCCCCTCCTCGACGAGCGCCGCGCGGCAGTCGACCAGCCGGGCGACCTCCGCCCCGTACGCGTGGGCACGGCCGGGCACCGACGCGATGTCGGGCTCGTCGTACTGGCCGAGGTCGGCGGTGTAGGTGCACGGCACGGCACCCTTCTCGCGCATCCACGCGACCGCGACCGACGTGTCGAGACCGCCGGAGAAGGCGATCCCGACCCGTTCACCAACAGGCAGAGACGTCAGCACCTTGGACACGAGTAAGAGTATATGCACACGACTGCATGTCCATGCAACGCCCCGCATGGTGTCCCGCCCCACTGCCCGTCGCCGGCCGGGGTGGGCGCCGGAACTCAGCGCCGGGTCAGGCGCAGTACCGGGATGATCCGCGCGGTCTTCTTCTCGTAGCCGGCGAAACCGTCCGACATCGCCTTGAACCGGTCCCACGCGGCGTCCCGCTCGGGCCGAGCCAGATCCTCCGCGCGAACCGGCACGACGCCGTCGTCCGGGGTCTCGATCGACACGTCGGGATGCGCGACCAGGTTGTGGTACCAGTCCGGATTGCGGTCGGCGCCGCCGGCCGACGCGGCGATCAGCCAGCTGTCGGCCGACTCCCGGATCGCCGCGACCGGGTTGACCCGCTCGGTCCCCGTCCTGGCGCCTCGATGGTGCACGAGCACGAGGCCGCGCCCGAACCCCATGGTCTCGACGGTGCCGTCGTTCCCGCGGAACTCGTCGATGATCTGTTGGTTCCAGTCTGTCATGGGGCCAAGTATCGACCCCGGCGAATCCGACCTCTCCGGCGCCGCGCGGTCCGGCGGGACCGCGCCGCGCGGCGCCGGGTCGCCGGTCAGTTCCGGTTCGGCAGCAACAGCAGCGCGTCGCCGATCGGGCGCTCCCCGGCGGCGTCGGACGGGGAGTTGATCACCGCACCGTTCACCACCATGGTGGTCGAGCCGCCGCCGTCCAGGTTCATCGCCTGCCGCAGGCCCAGCGACTTCGCCACCGCCGCGGTCTCCGGGATGCTCAACCCGAGGCTGCCGGTACTGCGGCCGTCGGCGGTGATCAGCACCAGCCGGCCGTGCGCGTCGACCCCGGCCACCGTGCGCGGATTGCGCTTGTGCACCCAGCCGTAGTAGAAGCTCGGCCCGGCCGGCTCCACCATCCCGTCCTGCGCCACCGTCACGTCCAGCCGCCCGTTGCGGACCAGCAGCGGGCCGCCGTTGACGATCGAGGTGTGCCGGGACGGCCGTACCGTGTGGCCGCGCGCGTCGACCACCCGGGAGTCGATCGCCAGGTGCGCCCCGACCGGGGCCAGCGCCCGCAGCGCGGCGGCCTCGGTACCGGTCGCCTGCAGCACCCGGCCGCCGGCCGGCACCGCGCCGCCGCGCTCGTCCGCCACCGAGACCACCCGGTCCCGGGCGTCCAGTACCACCTGGGCGCCGTCACCGGTGGGCAACTGCGCGCCGTACGCGGCGTCGAACGCGATCACCTCGTCCGGATCGGTGCACGTGATGTCCTGCTGCGGCGCGTCGGTGTACGAGTCGTCCGGCGTGCCGCCGCAGTTGCGGATCAGGCCGGGGACCCGGTTCAGCCCGTCCAGCGTCAGGGTCGCCGTGCCGTGCCGGACGTCGCCGCGCCACCACAGCCGCTCGATCCCGGTGTTGGCGGCGTCGTCGTGCACCACGAGCGCGGGCCGGCCGTTCGTCGCCTCGCTCTCCACCTTCCCGTCGTAGACACCGATGCCGGCCGGATCCCCCGGCGCGCCGGCCTTCGGGTCCAGCACGAAGAAGCCGGCGTTGACCCCGGCGAACGCGCCGGTGGCCGCGGCCAGCGAACTGGTCGTCTCGCGCCCGACGAAGTCCGGCCCGTACGAGTCGAGCAGCCGCCCGTGGAACCGGCGCGGGTCGATCGTGAGCACCTGCAGGTGCCAGGTGCCGCGGGAGGGCGCCGCGCCCACGTCGCCGTCCCAGCCGGTGTAGACGGCGCTGCCGCCCAGTCCGGTCGCCTTGACCGCCTTGAGCTGCGCGGACAGCGCGGCGGAGCTGGCCGCCCGGCCGACCCGGACCCGGTAGCCGAGGAACCCGCCGGTGTCGGCGGTGGCCGGGGTGTCCACCGTCTCCAGCCGCGCGTCGATGCCGGCGTCGTGCAGCGTCTGCCAGGTCTCCTGCGCCGCGGCGTGCGAGGTGGTGATGGCGGTCTTCGGTGCGTCCGGGTCCGGGTTGCCGGCGTCCGGCGCCGACACCTCGATCGTCCAGAAGTCGGTGGTGTCCGGAACGCCCCGGGTGATGGTGGTCAGCGTGACGCCCGGCTGCAGTTGCTGGGTCTGCCGGGACTCGGGCAGGTCGGCGGCGCCGAGCGGGAGCCCCGGCCGGTGGGTGTCGGAATGTGCCGCGGCCGGTGCGGCGACGGCGGACAGGATCGCGGCGAGCGCGACGGCGCCGATCGGTACGCGCCGGCGTCGGCGAAAGAAGGGTGACATGGCAGGGGTCCTACCACCTGCGCACCCTGTCGGCAATGCCATCCCGATGTCGCCGGCCACCCGTCGCCGCCCGTTTCGCCGGGCCGGCATCGGGTAAGCGCAGCCCGGGAACCCACTCGTACCTGCGGAGGCGCCACCATGCCCCATGACAGCCGGTTTCGCCGCGAGCTCGGTCAACAGCTGCGGGTCGACTCGGTACGGGCGTCGGCGGCGGCCGGTTCCGGCCACCCGACCTCGTCGATGTCGGCCGCCGACCTGCTTGCCGTGCTCGTCGACGGCCACCTGCGGCTCGACTACACCGATCCGGGCAACCCGGACAACGACCACCTGATCTTCTCCAAGGGCCACGCATCGCCGCTCTACTACGCGGTACTGAAGGCGGTCGGCGCGATCGACGACGCCGAACTGCTCACCTTCCGCAAGTTCGGCTCCCGGCTGGAGGGCCACCCGACGCCGCGCATCCCCCCGACCGATGTGGCGACCGGCTCGCTCGGCCAGGGCCTGCCGATCGGTGTCGGCCTGGCGCTCGCCGGTGCCCGGCTGGACCGCACCGGGTACCGGACGTGGGTGCTGTGCGGCGACTCCGAACTCGCCGAGGGGTCGATCTGGGAGGCGTTCAACTACGCCGGCTGGGCGAAGCTCGCGAACCTGACTGCGATCGTCGACGTGAACCGGCTCGGCCAGACCCGCGAGACGATGTTCGGCTGGGACCTGGACGTCTACCGGGACCGGGCGCTCGCGTTCGGCTGGCACCCGATCGAGGTGGACGGGCACGATGTGGACGCCATCGACCGCGCGTACGACGAGGCGCAGGCCACTACCGACCGGCCGAGCGTGATCCTCGCCCGTACGGTGAAGGGCAAGGGGGTGGCGGCGGTCGCCGACCAGCCCGGCAAGCACGGCAAACCGCTGGACGATCCGGACGCCGCGATCGCCGAGCTGGGTGGCGAGCGCGACCTGCGGGTGTCGGTACCGCACCCGGAGAAGGCGACGCCGCACAGCTTCGCCGCGCCCGGTGCCGCCCCGCCCCGGTACGAGCTGGGGGAGCAGGTCGCCACCCGGGCCGCGTACGGCAAGGCGCTCGCGGCGCTCGGCTCGGCCCGCGGCGACATCGTCGCGCTCGACGGCGAGGTGTCCAACTCGACGCACGCCGAGGACTTCCGCGCCGCCCATCCGGACCGGTACTTCGAGATGTTCATCGCCGAGCAGCAGATGATCGCCGCCGCGGTCGGCATCCAGGTACGGGGCTGGGTGCCGTACGCGTCGACGTTCGCCGCATTCCTGTCCCGCGCGTACGACTTCATCCGGATGGCCGCGATCTCCCAGGCCAACCTGCGGCTGGTCGGCTCGCACGCGGGGGTGTCCATCGGCCAGGACGGGCCGTCGCAGATGGCGCTGGAGGACTTCGCCGCGATCCGGGCGGTGCACGGCTCCTGCGTGCTGCACCCCTCCGACGCCAACCAGACCGTGCAGCTGGTGGCGGAGATGGCCGACCGGCGCGGCATCAGCTACCTGCGCACGCTGCGCGCCGCGACCGAGGTACGCACCCCGGCGGACGAACCGGTGCACATCGGCGGCAGCCGCGTCGCGCTCGGCCCCGACGCCACCGGCGCGGCGGTACTGGCCTGCGGCATCACCCTGCCCGGGGCGATCGACGCGGCGCAGCGGCTGGCCGCCGAGGGGGTGCGCGTCCGGGTGCTGGACTGCTACTCGATCAAGCCGCTGGATCGCGACGCGGTGCTCGCCGCGGCCGACGAGTGCGCGCTGCTGGTCACGGTCGAGGACCACTGGTCGGAGGGCGGTCTCGGCGAGGCGGTACTGGCCACGCTCGCCGACGCCAACCGCCACCCGACCGTGCGTCGCCTTGCGGTACGGGGGATGCCGGGGTCCGGGACACCGGCCGAGCTGATGCACGCGGCCGGCATCGACGCGGACGCCATCGTCGCCGCCGTCCGCGCGGCCCAGGAAGCGTCTTCGTAGCCCGGTGCCCGTAACCGGGGTCCGGTGTCCGGTGCCTTGGAGCCCGGAACCCGGTGCCCGGAGCCCGGTGCCCGGAGCTCGGGGGCCGGCGCTGGAGCCCGGAGGCCGGGGGACGTCCTCGCGGTCGGTCAGCGGCGGCCGAGGGCCGGCGGAGTGGCGCGGTACCGCGGCGGAGTGGTGCGCGGCGAGCGGCGGCGCAGGTGCCACCGCCAGCCGGCGCCGACGGTGGCCGCCGCCGCGCCGGCGATCGCGGCCGCCGCCAGGCAGAACGTCGGGTTCACCGCGGCGCCCATGCCGACCAGGGTGACCACGCAGGCCAGCAGGGCGCCGATCGCGGTGCGGCAGAGCCGCCCGGCCTGCTGGCTGACCGGCGCGAGGCGGCCGAGCCGGTCGGCGAGCCCCGGATCGTCCTGCTCGACGGATCGTGCGATGATCTCCAGTTGCCGCCGCTCGTACTCGGTCAACGACATGGCCCTGCCTCGTGGACGTCGCGTGACTGTGGGCGCTCCTCGGGCCGTGACGCCCGGTACCGCCGCTGTCAGTGTGCCAGCAGCGCGACCGGGCGGCCGCGTACTGTGACCGGGCCGACGTGTGAGCTGTACCGTCCGGACGGCCGCTGAATGTCCATAGTGGACGATCATGGCGCCGGCCGGCCGCCGGACCACCGCACCTTATGATGTGCCGCATGACCACGCGCGGCTACACGGCGACCAAACCGCAGCTGCTGACCCGGCTGCGCCGCATCGAGGGCCAGATCCGCGGCATCGAGCGGATGGTGGACGAGGACCGGTACTGCATCGACATCCTGACCCAGATCGCCGCGATCCAGGCCGCACTGGACAAGGTGGGCCTCGGCCTGCTCGACGGGCACGCCCACCACTGCATGCAGGAGGGCGCCGAGGAGGGCCGCGCGGACGAGATGACCGAGGAGATGATGTCCGCGGTCGGCCGCCTGCTGCGCCGCGGCTGACCGAATCCGGCCGTGCCGGTGCCCGGTCCGGCCCGGCAGGCTGCCCGATCGGCGTCCGCCCTCCGCTACCGGCGCCGCTGCCGTACCGTGCTGCTGAGCGTGGGAGATCGGAGGTATGGCGTGGTTGCCCTGAACGCGAAGACGGTCCGGCGGCTGCCCGACGAGGTGGTCGTGCCGGGGTACGACCGCAGCCGGGTGACGGTGGGCATCGTGCACCTGGGCGTTGGCGGCTTCCACCGCGCGCACCAGGCGATGTACCTGGACCGGCTGATGGCCGCCGGCGAGGCGCTGGACTGGGGCATCTGCGGCGTCGGGGTGCTGCCGGCGGACCGGGCGATGGCCGACGCGCTCGCCGCCCAGGACCACCTGTACACCCTGGTGGTCAAGCACCCGGACGGGCGGTACGAGCCGCGGGTGATCGGGTCGATCGTGGACTACCTGTTCGCCCCGGACGACCCGGAGGCGGTCATCGAGAAGCTGGCCGCACCGGCCACCCGGATCGTCTCGCTGACCGTGACCGAGGGTGGGTACAATCTGCACCACGTTACCGGGCAGTTCGCCGCCGACAACCCCGACGTGCAGCACGATCTCGTGCCCGGGGTGGCGCCGAAGACCAGCTTCGGGCTGATCGTCGAGGCGCTGGCGCGGCGGCGCGACCGCGGCATCGCGCCGTTCACCGTGATGTCGTGCGACAACCTGCAGGGCAACGGCGACCTGTCCCGGCGGGTGTTCACCGCGTTCGCCCGGCTGCGCGACCCGCAGCTGGCCGACTGGATTGACGCGAACGTCCGGTTCCCGAACTCGATGGTGGACCGGATCACGCCGGTGACCACCGACGCCGACCGGGCCGAGATCGCCCGCCGGTTCGGTGTCGAGGACCGCTGGCCGGTGGTGTGCGAACCGTTCACCCAGTGGGTGCTGGCCGACGACTTCGGCGCCGGCCGACCCGGCTACGAGAAGGTCGGCGTGCAGGTCGTCGACGACGTCGAGCCGTACGAGCTGATGAAGCTGCGGCTGCTCAACGCCAGCCACCAGGCGCTGGCCTACTTCGGCCACCTCGCCGGCTACCGGCTGGTGGACAGGGCGGCCGCCGACCCGCTGTTCGCCACGTTCCTGCGGCAGTACATGGACCGCGAGGGCACCCCCACGCTCGCCCCGGTGCCCGGCGTCGACCTCGACGCGTACCAGGCGAGCCTGCTGGAGCGGTTCGCGAACCCCGAGGTCCGTGACACGATCGCCCGGCTGTGTGCGGAGAGCTCCGACCGGATCCCGAAGTGGGTGCTGCCGGTGATCCGCGCGCAGCTGAAGGCCGGCGGCCCGATCGACCACGCCACCGCGGTCGTGGCGAGCTGGGCCCGCTACGCCGAGGGCGTGGACGAGCAGGGCGAACAGATCACCGTCGTCGACCCGCTCGCCGACCGGCTCACCGCGGCGGCGAAACGGCAGCGCAGCGAGCCGCTCGCGTTCCTCGCCGACCGCAGCATCTTCGGCGACCTGATCGACGACGAGCGGTTCACCGCCTCCTATCGGGCCACCCTCGACTCCCTGCACACCGTCGGCGCCCGCGCCACGTTGGAGGGTCTCGTCGCCGGCTGACCGCGGCGCCGGCTGGTCGGGCGCGGGGTCGTGCCACGGTTCGGCCCCGGCGTGCGGTGCGGGTCAGCCGACCAGCGGGACGAAGGTACTGGTGCCGATACTCACCGCGAGCGCCGCGGCGGCGAGCAGCACCCCGAACGCCAGGACCAGCCGGTCGGCACCGGTGAACGGGTGCCGGCGGGCGAAGGTGCGCGGGGTGCCGGCGTCGAAGCCGCGCGCGTCCATCGCCGTGGCCAGCCGGCCGCCCCGCCGTACCGCGCCGACCAGCAGCGCGAACATGGTGGCGGCGAACAGCCGGAAGCGGGCCAGCGGGTTCGCGCCGCCGTCGATGCCGCGGGCCCGGCGGGCAAGACCGAGCAGCTCCCACTCGTCGGCCAGCAGCGGCAGCAGCCGGTACGCGGCGAGCGCGCCGATCGCGAACCGGGCCGGTACCCGCAGCTGCTGTACCAGGCAGTCGGCGAGGTCGGTCGGGTCGATGGTGGCGAACGCGACCACCCCGGGTAGCGCGATCGCGAGTACCCGCAACCCGAGCGCGCCGCCGACGGCCAGGCTCACCGACGACAGGTGCAGCGGCCCGAGCTGCAGGTAGGTCGTCCCGCCCTGATCGGCGGCGAACAGCATGTTCGCGCTGCCGACCAGGACCGCGCCGACCAGCACCGGCCAGCCGCGGCGCAGCAGCCGGCCGTAGTGCAACCCGCCGAACGGAAGCGCCGCCAGCACCCCGAGCAGCGCGACCGTCGGGGTCACCGGGTCGATCGAGGCGAGTACGGCGAGCGACACCGCCAGCGCGGCGCCGAGCTTGGCGAGCGGGTTGAGCCGGGAGACCGGGGCGTCCGGCGGTGCGGCGGCCGGCGCGATGCGCATCACGCCACCTCGGCCGGTGCGGTCAGCCGGCCGCCGGCCAGCGTGACGGTACGGTCGGCGAGCGCGTCGACCAGATCGGTGTCGTGCGTGACGACCGCGAGGCCGCGGCCGCCGTCGGCAAGCTCGCCCAGCAGCGCCACCGTCTCCCGCCAGGTACGCAGATCCTGGCCGAACGTCGGCTCGTCGAGCACCAGCAGCCGGGGGGCGGCCGACAGCGCGGTCGCCACCGACAGCCGGCGCTGCTCCCCGCCGGACAGCGAGTACGGGTTGGCGTCGGCAAGGCGGCTCAACCGCAACCGGTCGAGCAGCTCGTCCACGGTGGCGGCGATCTCGGCCGCCGGTCGGTGCAGCCGGCGCGGACCCAGCGCAAGCTCGTCGCGCACCCGGGCGGCGACGAACTGGTGTTCCGGGTTCTGGAACACCGAGCCGATCCGGCCAGCCAGCGCCGCGGCCCGCCACCGGTGCGGCGGCCTCGCCGCCGACCGACCGTTTCGCGCGGGCGTCGCGGTCGAGCGGTTCGGCCACCGTCCGGTCGATCGGATCGGCCCCCGCGCCGCCGACGGGTCGGTCAGCGCCGGTTCGGCGACCACCCGGCCGGTACCCGGTGCGAGCAGCCCGCCGAGCAGCAGCGCCAGCGTCGACTTGCCGGATCCGTTGTGCCCCAGCACCGCCAGCACCTGCCCGGCCGGTACCGAAAGGTCCACATCGGACAGTGCCGGGGTGCTGCGGTCGCGGTGCGTGTAGCCGAGCCGCTCGGCGCGCAGCAGCGTCGGCCCCGCCGTACGGGCCGGGTGCGATCCGGCGTGCACCGAGCCGGGCACCCACACCCCCTGCGCGGCCAGGGTTTCGCCGTGCTCGGCGAACACCTTCGCCGGCGGGCCGTCGACCGCGACGCCGCCGCCGGCGGCCAGCACCACCACCCGGTCGATCAGCGGCAGTGCCTCGGCGACCCGGTGCTCCACCAGGATCATGCTGCGCCGCCGGTCGGCCAGCGCGCCGGCGATCGCGGCGCGCACCAGCTCGGCGCCCGCCGGGTCGAGGTTGGCGGTCGGCTCGTCGAGCAGCAGCAGCTCGGGGTCGGGCGCGAGCACCCCGGCCAGCGCGAGCCGTTGCTTCTCCCCGCCGGACAGCGCATCGGTGGCCCGGTCGCGCGGGTAGCCGAACCCGACGGTACGCAGCGTCTTGTCCACCCGAGGCCAGATCGCCGCCGGTGGTACGCCGCGGCACTCCAGCCCGAACGCGACGTCGTCGCCGCTGCGCGCCATCACCAGCTGCGTCTCCGGGTCCTGGAACAGGATCCCGGGCCGGTGCGTACCGCCGGGCGGCCGGCCGTCGAGCAGGATCTCGCCGGCCGACTCGCCGGTGTCGGTGGGCAGCAGGCCGGCGATGCCGGCCAGCAGCGTCGACTTTCCGGCACCGGAGGCGCCGAGCAGCAGCACCCGCTCGCCTGGCTCGACGTGCAGGTCGACGTCGCGGACGGCCCAGGCCGAGCGGCCGGCGTGCCGCCAGGAGAAGCCGCGTACCGCAAGGGTGGTCATGGCGTCACACGGTGCTCGCGCGCTCGCGGCCGGCGCCGAACCGGTCGAGCACCCCGGTGCCGGCCATCGCCCGTACCAGCGCCCAGCCGAGCAGCCCGGCGAGCAGCAGCCCGCTGACCGCGCCGAAGCCGGTGTAGGCGAGCTTCCAGCCCCACGCCCAGCTCGGGTAGTAGGTGAACCACTCCCAGACGGTCGCGAACACCGCCGCCGCGGCGCCCGCCAGCATGGCCACCGGCAGCTTGAACACCCGGTAGGCGAACAGCGCGAAGATCAGTTCCGCGCCGAGCGCCTCGACGAAGCCCTCCAGTACCGAGGTGAGGCCCCACTGGTTCCCGATCAGCGACTCCACCAGCGCCGCGATCACCTCGACGAACAGCGCCGCGCCCGGCTTGCGAATGATCAACCCGCCGAGTACCGCGCCGAGCATCCAGATGCCGATGCCCAGGCCGCCGGCCGGCTTGAAGAAGTCGAACGCGGTCCCGAACACGCCCCACAGCAGCGACCACGCCCAGAACACGACGCCGATCGCGACGCCGAGGACCGCCGCCACGACGATGTCGATCGTGCGCCATCTCAGGCTGCGTGTCGTGTCACCCATCGCTGTACCTCCCAGTCCGTGAACCAGGAGGAGCCACCCGTACCCGGCCATGCCGGACACGGCGACGTGCCGCGACGAGACGTCGACGGCACGCCGAACTGCGTGAGATCCAACCGAACTCCCTGCGCTGGCATTACCCAGATCAGGTTCGAGGGTCTGCGAACCGGCGGCACCGGTGTCGCACTCTCAGCGTCGTGCGCTCCCCTGTCGATATGCGAGGACCAGCCGGCCCTCATGTTGTCGACCTCGACCCTAGTGCCCAGCCGCGCGCAGCTCAATCGCTCGCGTCGACGGTGTGCCCGCCCTAACAGACGCCGGCGGTACGCGCGGCCCGTTGCCGAGGCGGGCCGGGGGAGATGATTCACAGCGTGTTCGCAGGCTGTTGGCCGGTGGGCGCCGGGTTGGCGTGACAGCCTCGAACGCGTTGACATCGCACCCCCCGGATCGGGAGGACGAATGATCAGGCGCTGGGGAGCCGTCCTGATGGCGGCGGCCGGGCTCACCGTGGCGGTGGGCACACCGGCCGCGGCGAGCAGCAACGTTCCGCGGACCCGCCACCACACCACATCCGGGCGGCCCAACCAGACCATCACCTTCGCCCGCACACCCGACCTCGCCGGCCCGGTGATCCGGGTGACCGCGCGCGGCCCGATCAACGGCTTCGGCACCGCCCGGGTCGTCGACTTCGCCGCCGACGAGGCGACCGGTGGCTTCCGCGGCATCTGGGACCTGGCCTTCGGCGCCGACACCATCCGGTACCAGTTCCGCGGCGTCGCCCGGGACCAGCGGCCCGGCCCGTCGACGCCGGCCGAGATCACCGGGTCGACCGGCCTGCTGATGCCGCTCGGCGGCGTCCAGCAGGCCGCGCGTGACCTGCCGCAGCGGTACGACGCGCTGGTCGCCGGCGATTTCCGGTTGCTGGCGGGTACCGGCCGGCTGGCCGGAATCGGCGGTTCCGGCACGTTCCACGGCTTCACCATGCCGGCCGAGGTGACGCCGACCCTTCCGGCCAGCGACTGATCGCCCGTCCGGCCAGCTCCGGCACGCTGTGTGTGATTTGGCTACCAGTGGGTAACACCGACGAGTAGCCTCGAGAGTGCAGCCGGAGCAAGGGGGCCGAGATGACGGCGACCGTACGCGACGAGCACCCGGGCGGACACGTCGACGAGGCGACCGCCCGCGAGACGGCCGAGCAGGCCCGCGAGACCGAATGGCGCAAGCCGAGCTTCGGCAGGGAGCTGTTCCTCGGCCGGCTGCGGTTGGACCTGGTCCACCCGCACCCCGAGCCGGACCCGGCCGACGTCGAACGCGGCGAGGCCTACCTCGCGAGGGTCCGCGAGTTCACCGCGACCCGCATCGACGGGCGCCGGATCGAGCGCGAGGACCGGATCGACGACGACACCCTGCGCGGCCTGCGCGAGCTGGGCGCGTTCGGGATGAAGATCGACCCGGCGTACGGCGGGGTCGGCCTCTCGCAGTACTACTACGGCCGGGCGCTGATGATCATCTCCTCGGCGTCCCCGGCGGTCGCCGCGCTGCTGTCCGCGCACCAGTCGATCGGCGTACCGCAGCCGCTCAAGCTGTTCGGCACCGAGGCGCAGAAGCGCCGGTACCTGCCGCGCCTCGCGGCCGGCGAGATCAGCGCCTTCCTGCTCACCGAGCCGGACGTCGGCTCCGACCCGGCCCGGCTGGCGACCAGCGCCACCCGTACCGACGACGGCGGGTACCGCATCGACGGGGTGAAGCTGTGGGCCACCAACGGCGTGCTCGCCGACCTGCTGGTGGTGCTCGCCCGGGTGCCCGACGCCGGGATCACCGCGTTCGTCGTCCCCGCCGACGCCGAGGGCATCACGGTCGAGCGGCGCAACTCGTTCATGGGCCTGCGCGGCCTGGAGAACAGCGTCACCCGGTTCGACCGGGTGTACGTGCCGGCCGCCGACCGGATCGGCGCCGAGGGCCAGGGCCTCAAGATCGCCCTCACCACGCTGAACACCGGCCGGCTGGCGCTGCCGGCGCCGTGCGTAGGCGCGGCGAAGTACAGCCTGGCGGTCACGCGACAGTTCGCCGCCGCCCGGGTGCAGTGGGGCAAGCCGGTCGGCGCGCACGAGGCGGTGGCCGGCCAGCTCGCCGAGCTGGCCGCCGGCACGTACGGGATGGAGGCGGTGCTGGATCTGTGCGACCTGCTGGCCGACGACGACCGCAACGACATCCGGATCGAGGCCGCGATCGCCAAGCTGTACGCCTCCGAGCTCGGCTGGCGCATCGTCGACGCCGCGATGCAGATTCGCGGCGGCCGCGGCTACGAGACGGCCGACTCGCTGGCTGCCCGCGGCGAGCGACCGATCCGTACCGAGCAGTTGCTGCGGGACATGCGGATCAACCGGATCTTCGAGGGCTCCAGCGAGATCATGCGGCTGTTCATCGCCCGCGAGGCGGTCGACCAGCACCTGTCGGTCGCCGGCGAGCTGATCGACCCGAAGGTGGCACTGCCGGGCAAGGCGCGGGCCGGTGCCCGGGCCGGCGCGTTCTACGCGCGCTGGCTGCCGGGCCTGACCGTCGGCCGCGGCCAGAACCCCGCCTCGTACACCGAGTTCGGGCCGCTGGCCCGGCACCTGCGGTACGTGGAGCGGGCCAGCCGGCGCCTGGCCCGGTCCACGTTCTACGCGATGGCGCGCTGGCAGGGCGGACTGGAACGCAAGGAACGGTTCCTCGGCCGCATCGTCGACATCGGCGCGGAGCTGTTCGCGATGACCGCCGCCTGCGTGCGCGCCAGCCGGGACGAGCGCGCCGGCTCGCCGCACGCGGCGGCCTCGGCCGAGCTCGCCGACCTGTTCTGCGTGCAGGCCACCGCGCGGGCCGAGGCGCTGTTCGATGCGTTGTGGCGCAACGACGACGAGCTGGCACGGCGGGCCGCCGCGCGGGTGCTCGACGGCCGGTACGCGTTCCTGGAGGAGGGCATCCTGCCGCCGAGCGACGACGGCCCCTGGGTCGCCCACCACGAACCCGGGCCGGCCACCGTACCCAGCGTCCGCCGCCACGTACCGCGCTGATGCTGCACCCACCGCCCGGCCGCGTCGATCATGGTGTCCGGTGTCGAGACGAGCGCCTCTCCTCGACATGACGCCATGATCGACGCCGGGGTCGGCGTCGGGTCAGCGGGACAGCAGGCAGAACTCGTTGCCGTCCGGGTCGGCCAGTACGGTCCGGTCGGCGGCACCCTGTTCCGAGTCGAGCCGGGTCGCGCCGAGCGCGAGCAGCCGGTCGAGCTCGGCCGCCGGATCGCCGTCCGGCGCGAGGTCGAAGTGCAGCCGGTTCTTGCCCAGCTTGGGCGCGACGGGCGGGCCGCCCCAGGTCACCTTGGGCCCGCCGTGCGGCGACCGGATGGCCGTCTCCTCGTCCTGGTCCCACACCAGCGGCCAGCCCAGCGCCTTGCTCCAGAAGTACCCGACGGCCTGGGAACCGTCACAGGACAACGCGCCGAGGAAGCCGCAGTCGGCGAGGAAGCGGTTGCCGGCCGGCAGCACGCAGAACTCGTTGCCGTCCGGGTCGGCCATGACCGCGTGGTCGGCGTCAGGGCCCTGCCCGATGTCGATGTGCCGGCCGCCGAGTTCCAGCACCCGGGCCACGGTCTGCTCCTGCTGCTCGGCCGAGGCGCTGGTGAGGTCGAAGTGGATCTGGTTCTGCCCGCGTTTGGGCTCGTCCGAGGCCAGACATCGGATCCGGAACCCGGTGTCGTCGGTGGGTGTCAGCGCGGCGCCGGCCGGGTCGTCGGCCGGATCCCAGCCGAGTACGCCGGCCCAGAAGCGGGCCAGATCGGCAGGGTCGTGCGCGTCGAAACAGAGCGCGTCGAGGCGGGCCATGGCGAAAGCTCCGATCCATTCTGGCCGGGGCGGTACCCCAGCTGTGAGGAAGGCCACGCTAAGCGGAGCGTCGGCCGCGTCGCAACCGCATTGGCCCGGCCTCACCCGCCCACCGCGTCGAGCAGGGCGCGGCCGAGCGCGGCGTGCGCGCGTACCGCCGGGTGGGTTCCGCCGTAGTCGTCCGGGTCGCTCAGCCCGTCGGCGAGGAACGCGAACGTGGCCGCCGGCGCGCCGTCGAGGTCGAACACGATGCCCACCTCGTGCCGGCGGTCCTCGTCCGCGCCGTGCTTGACCGCCGCCCGCCGGCGCTGCGCCGACGACAGGTACCGGCGCACCCCGTCGCAGTACCCGGGCTGCGCCCAGCGCATCGCCCGCAGCACCGTGTCGGTACCGGCCGGGGAGAGCAGCGCGCCGGTCGCGAGCCGGCGCAGCAGCTCGTGCGTCTCCCGGGCGGTGGTGGTACCGAGAAAGAAGTGCCGCTCGTCGGCCGGCAGCGGCTGCACCCGGGTGTGCCGGAACCCTTGCGCGGCAAGGAAGTCGTTGATGCGGGGACCGGGCAGCAGCCGGCCGAGCAACCGGACCGCGGTGTTGTCGGAGCCGTTCACCAGCGCCACCACCAGGTGCGCGACGGTCAGCCGGTCACCGAAGGCCGCCTGCAGGTGCAGCGTGCCGGTGCCGCCTGCGACCAGCTCCGCGGTCAGCTCGACGGTGTCGGTCAGCGCCAGCTCGCGGCGGTCGACGGCGGCGAGCGCAGCGGCCGCGATCGCCACCTTCTGCACGCTCGCCGCGACCACCACCGCGTCCGGGTCCGCATCGAGCACCGTCTCGCCGAACACCGTCAGGTACGAGTGCCAGCGCCCGCCGGCCGCCCCGGTACACCGCGCGTAGGTCGCGGCGAGCCCGTCAGCCGGCGCAGGACGGGCAGTCACCGAAGATCTCCACGGTGTGCGAGACCTGCCGGTACCCGTGCTCGGCAGCGACCTTCGCGGCCCACTGCTCGACCGCCGGACCGGCCACCTCGACCGTCGCGCCGCACCGCCGGCAGACCAGGTGATGGTGGTGGTCCCCCTGCCGGCACCGCCGGTACAGGTGCTCGCCGTTGGGCGGGCGCATGGTGTCCACCTCACCGGCGTCGGCGAGCGCCTGGAGGGTGCGGTACACCGTGGTCAGGCCGACGGCGTCGCCCTGGCCGCGCAGCATCGCGTGCAGGTCCTGCGCGCTGCGGAACTCGTCGACCTCCGACAGCAGCTGCACCACCGCCGCCCGCTGCCGGGTGGCCCGCCCCATCGGCCGCCCCTGGGTCACGAGCCCTCCCCGGCGGCGACGGCCGGCTCGGCGGTGACGGCCGGCTCGGCGGCGTCCCGGTTGATCGGCTCCGGCTCGCGCGAATGGCTGACCGCGTCGGCGACGATGTGCGCCACGTGCTGGTCGGCCAGCGAGTACGCGATCTCGCGGCCGCGGCGCCGGCCACGCACCACGCCGGCACCCTTGAGCACCCGCAGGTGCTGGGAGACCAGCGGCTGCGGCGCACCGATCGCATCGACCAGCTCGTGCACGCAGCGCGGCCCCGCGGCGAGCTCGGTGACCACCGCGATGCGCAGCGGCGCGGCCAGCGCGCGCAGCAGCTCGCCCGCCGCCTGGTAGTTCTCGGACGCGTTGGGCATGCTCATCGGCCGCACCACGGGCAGCACGCGACAACAGCGGTCATGTCACCACCGTATCGCTCCCGCGGCGGCGCCCGAGCGGGCCGACGGTCACCCGCGAGACCGCGGCCCGGCCGGTCAGGCCAGCTTGACCACCGCGATGATCACGAGCACGGCGATCAGCAGCAGCTGCATCGCCCGGCGGGCCGCGAGCAGCCGTGGCCAGGTCACCCGCAGCACCGCGACCAGCCCGGCCGCGATCAGCAGCAACATGATCGCGCCGACCAGACCCGGGGCGAACAGTCCGACCAACACCACGGCCAGGGCGAAAAGGAACACTCCGGTACGCGGCAGCCCGGCCAGCCAGGCGAGCAGCACCTGCGCCCGCCGTGCCACCGGTGAACCTTCCGACATAGTCACCGACCCTAGCGCCGTCGGCGCCGCCCGGTGGGGCCGCGCCCCGACGAAACTCCTCCCGGCATGCCTGCCACAACCCTCCGGTGCCGCGTACCGGCGCCGGGCGGTACCGGTAGCGTTGCCGGAAACGAGGTACGGATCGATGCGTGGGGGACGTCGTGCTGGTGGTCAACCGATTCGTGCTGGGCGCCGGCCAACTCGACGAGCGGGACGTGACCGGGCCGGACGCGGATGCCGAGCGCGACTTTCTCAGCCGGGCCGAACCGGCGCTCGCGGCGCTGGCCGGCTGCACCGGCTTCGTGCACGGCGAGCTGGGGCGCGCGGTCGACGATCCGACCCGCTGGTGCCTGGTGACCCGGTGGGCGTCCATCGGCGCGTACCGGCGGGCGCTCGGCTCGTACCAGGTGAAGATCGCCGCGACCGCGCTGCTGGCCGAGGCGGTCGAGGAGCCCGCCGGGTACGAGGTGCTGCGCGGCGCCGACGCCGACGGCATCCGCGTCGAACACAGCGATCGGGCGCCGGGCGAGGCCAACCGCCCGCCGCGGCGGTAACGACATGGACCGCCGGCGCGAATGTTCACTCGCCAGCCTCGGCCGGCTGCGGCAGACCGGCCATGATCGACCGCGAGTGGCGCGGTGACCACGCATCGGTCAGGATCGGCGAGTGATGCCCCGGCTGGTTACGATCACCGCAAACCAGCAGACCGGGGGAGCCGACCGAACATGATCGTCAGCGGGGCGTGGGGAGCGTGCGGATGACCGGCCCCACCGGTGACTCTCCCGAGCCGGACCGCCCCGCGGCGCCGCCGGGCTGGACGCCGCCCACCCCACCAGGCGGGCAGCCGGCGTGGACCCCGCCGTCGTCGCCCGGCCCCCCGCGCCCGGCCAGCCGCGGCCCGTCCCGCCGCCCGGCAGCCAGCCACCGCCCCCGGCCCCGCCGGCCGGCGCGCCAGGTGCGCCACCGGCCGCGTCGCCGCCGGCACGGCCCCCGGCCGGTGCGCCGCCATGGACCGGCGGGATGCCGCCGGCCGGAGCCCAGCCGCCCGGGATGCCGCCTGCTGGTGCCCAGCCGCCCGGGATGCCGCCTGCTGGTGCCCAGCCGTCCGGGATGCCGCCGGCCGGGCCACCCGCACCGCCGTCCGAGCCGGCCGGGCCGCCACCGCCGGCCGGACCCGGTGCGGTCGTGCCGTTCACCGCCGCGCCGCGGGAGCGCAACCCGCGGGTCTGGATCGGCCTCGGCGTGGTTGCCTTCCTGGTCGTGCTGTGCTGCGGCGGTGGGATCGCCGGGATCTTCGGCTACGGCACCTACCAGGAACACCAGATCTCCGCCGCCGCCGACAAGTTCCTCGTCGCGCTGGAGGACCAGCAGTACGCGCAGGCGTACCGGATGCAGTGCCAGCAGGCGCGGGCACAGGAGAGCGAGCACGAGTTCGTCAGCCGGCTGGACAACCAGCCCCGGCTGGAGTCGCACCAGCTGTCGACCCCGCGGCAGTACCAGGGCAACACCGTGTTCGAGGTGCCCGCCACCCTGCAGTACGAGGGCGGCCAGTCCCGGTCGCTGGACGTCATCGTGGTGGGCAGCAGCGCCGGTGGCGGCGTCGGCTGGCAGGTCTGCGGTACCACCGGCTGACCGGTCCCGACCGGCGCCGGGGCGGGCCGAATCCGGCTCGATCCGATTTCTGCCGGCGAGTACTCTGAACAGCTCCGACGGACGGTAACCAGCGGCACCGACGAGCGTTGTGCTCGGTGACGTCAATGTCCCCGCCGACCGCCAGCCGGATGGAGGAGCTGTGCCTGTGGACCGCATCGATGCGATCGTGAGCCTGGCCAAGCGCCGTGGCTTCGTCTTCCCCTCCAGCGAGATCTACGGCGGGTCGAAATCCGCCTGGGACTACGGTCCGCTCGGCGTCGAGCTGAAGGAGAACGTGCGGCGGGCGTGGTGGCGCTCCATGGTGACGTTCCGGGACGACGTGGTGGGGCTCGATTCGGCGGTGATCCTGGCGCCGGAGGTGTGGGCCGCGTCCGGTCACCTGACCGAGTTCGTCGACCCGCTCACCGAGTGCCAGTCCTGCCACAAGCGGTACCGCGCCGACCATCTCACCGAGGAACACACCGCCCGGCACGGCGCCGCGCCGGCCAGCCTGGCCGACCTGACCTGCGCCAACTGCGGCAACCGCGGCACCTTCAGCCCGCCGCGCAACTTCAACGGGCTGGTGCGCACCTCCCTCGGCCCGGTGGAGGACAGCTCGTCGACCCACTACCTGCGGCCGGAGACGGCGCAGGGGATCTTCGTCAACTTCCTCAACGTGATGCAGTCGTCCCGGCGCAAGCCGCCGTTCGGCATCGCGCAGGTCGGCAAGTCGTTCCGGAACGAGATCACCCCCGGCAACTTCATCTTCCGCACCCGCGAGTTCGAGCAGATGGAGCTGGAGTTCTTCTGCAAGCCGGGGGAGGACGAGCAGTGGCACGAGCATTGGCTCGCCGAGCGGTGGCGCTGGTGGACCGATCTCGGACTGTCCGAGCGCAACCTGCGTCGCAACGAGCATCCGGCGGCGAAGCTGGCGCACTACGCCAAGCGCACCGTCGACATCGAGTACCGCTTCGGCTTCGGTGGTAAGGACTTCGACGAGCTGGAGGGCGTGTCGAACAGGTCCGACTTCGACCTGCGCACCCACTCCACCGCGTCCGGCACGGACCTGTCCTACTTCGACCAGGAGAACGGCGAACGCTGGTTCCCGTACGTGATCGAGCCGGCCGCGGGCCTGACCCGCGCGGTGCTCGCCTTCCTGCTGGAGGCGCACGACGTGGACAAGGCGCCGAACACCAAGGGCGGCATGGACTCCCGGACGGTGCTGCGGTTCGACCCGCGGCTGGCGCCGGTGAAGGTTGCGGTACTTCCGTTGTCGCGCAACCCACAGCTGTCACCGAAGGCCCGCGGGCTGGCCACCGACCTGCGCCGGCGGTGGAGCGTGGAGTTCGACGACGCCGGTGCGATCGGCCGGCGGTACCGGCGGCAGGACGAGATCGGTACCCCGTACTGCGTGACGGTCGACTTCGACACGCTGTCCGACAACGCGGTCACGGTTCGCGACCGCGACTCGATGAAGCAGGAACGGGTCAGTCTCGACCACGCGGAGGCATACCTCGCGGAGCGGCTGCCCGGCTGCTGAGCGACGACGCGGCGAGGGCCCGACACCGTGCGGTGTCGGGCCCTCGCTGTGGGGGGACGTGCTGCGGTTGGGGGGGGGGGGGGGGGGGGGGGGGGGAACCGCGGTACTGCTACGGGCAGGGCAGCGCGTTGACGATCGCGGTCGCCCGCACCTCGTCGTCCGCGTACGCCGACGGGAACGCCGACACCTGGACCCGCTGGGCCGCCACGGTCACCGGCAGGTGCTGCCAGCCGGGGATGCGCAGCAGCGCCTGGTAGAACTTGGTCGCCGAGATCTCCGGGTTCATCAGCTGGTTCAGCGAACCCCAGTTCGGCTGCTGCTGGAACAGCCCGACCGACAGGTGGTCGGAGCCGACCGCCTGGTGCGCCATCCGCATCGACGCCGGCAGGTTCACGTTGGCGTAGTTGCGCAGCTGGCTCTCCTGCAGCGCCGTCGACAACGCGATGATCTGGCCGCGCTTGCTGATGTGCATCTTCCGGCCGGCCCGCATGATGGCGCGGGCGTTCTGGGTCTGCAGCCTGGACAGGTCGGTGACCCGAGCCGGCGCGGTGCACCGCTTGGCGCTGCGCGAGGCCTCGGCCGCCTTCTTCTTGCGCGCGGCGTCGTCGGCCTTCTTCTTGGCGTCGTCGGCCTTCTTCTTGGCCGCGGCGTCCTCGGCCGCCTTCTTCTTGTCGGCTTCGGCCTGGGCCGCAGCCTGCCGGGCCCGGACCATGTTGGCCGAGACCCGCTGGCCGGAGGCCTGGATCCGCTGCCCGGACAGGTCCACCGCAGGCTTGGCCTCGGTGGTTGCCGCGACGGGCTTCTCGTGACTGGACGTGTCAGATGTGGGGGAGGCACTGGCCAGCGATGCACCAAACAGCGCGGGGGAGCACGCAATCACCGCAGCCAGCACCACGCGCAGACGCGCGCGATTCATGGCAGTCCTTCGGTATAGGGGGTTTGGGGGGTCTGGCACGCCGGGGGGACGTGCCGCGCCTCGACGCCTCTAACGCCGGGGCTGATCGAGTGGGAGCTCGATCCGCCTGGACCCGGTGGCTGGTGCTACCGGGCGGCCTGCGCGTCGCTTGCCGGCGGGTGGCCTACCCACGATGGTTCGCGGCGCTTGAACCTGGGTAACACTCCGCAGTCGCTGCTGGCCAGCCTCTGCGCGTCTTTCATGGCGTAACCCACAGTGATCATGAAACTGCTGGGTTGACAAGTCCGGCGTGCGTTACGGAACCGCCCAGTCACGCCGAGTCGTGTTGTCACGGCGGCGTGCGGAGCACACCGGTACGCGAGCCTGCCTCACAACTCCCGTGCCCGTTTCAGCACTCTCGGTAATCATGCTGCGGCTCGGGCAGTCGTTTGCCCGCCCGTCTGCGGGGTTGCCCGCGGCGCAGACACGCAACCGGAGCCGCCGCGGCCGCAGCCGTGTGAGCCGGCTCACTCAATCGTCGGCGGCCGCGTCCACCGTCACGGTGATTGCGGGCGGCTCGGCCAGCCGCCGCTCCACCACCGCCGCCAGCGGCGACGTCGGAGCCCGCCGCCGACCCCGCCGCAGCGACCGCTGCGCCTCCCGCCGGTCCCCGGCCGTCGCCGCCGCGATCGCGGCTATCAACTCGGCCTCGCCGGCGTCGTACTGGTTGATCGACCAGCGGATCGCCTGCTGGCAGAACTGGAGAGCCAGGTCGGTGTCCCGGTCGTACAGCGCGAACAGCGCCAGGACGACCGCCGCGAAGTCGCGTCGCAGCGTGAACGCGACAGCGGGGCAAAGCTCGCGGGCCCGAGCGGCCGCTTCCGGCGCCACCGGCTGGTCGGCGAGCACGGCAAGCCCGGTGTACAGGCAGAAGGAACCGCGGGCCATCATGTCGTCGATGCCGACGACATCGAGGTGGGCGGCGGCCGCGGCGCTGGCGGCGGCGTACTCGCCCCGGTGGTACCGGATCGCGATGCGCACCAGGGCGGCGTCGCGCTCGGATATGTTGTCCGCCAACGCATCCAGCGAGACCTGCATCGCCTCGTGGTCGCCGCGCGACTCCGCCCGGCTGAGCCGCTGGGCGGTGGCCCGGCCGGCCTTGGCGACCGCCCACTTCGTGGGTGCGAAGCGACGCGGGCGCCACAGGGCGATCCGGGTCGGCAGCTGCGACGGCACGTTCAGCTGGCCACCCCACAGCACGAGCCAGCCGAAGACGAACAGTGCGATGGTGGCCGCCGGGCGCAGCCAGGGCACCGGGATCGGCCCGACCGACCGGTCGAAGTTCAGTAGTTGCCACAGGACCCAGACCATCGCCGCGGTACTGGCCAGCGCGGGGACGAAGGCGAGCAGCCAGCGACGTGCCGTGGCCACCCCGCCGCGTGGTTGGTTGAAGCCGAACCGGATCGGCAGCGGGATCGTCCGCAGCAGCACGGCGTACCGCCCGATCAGCCAGCGACCGCGAATCCGCCCGGTACCGATGTCCAGGACCGCCACGTCCAGGCCAGCGAGCAATCCGCCGATCAGCGTGGTGCACAAAAAGCCCAGCTGCACCATCGCGACGCACGCCACGCCACGCAGCAGTACCGGTCCGTCGAGCCAGTGATCGCCGAGGCTTCCGTTCCACCACAGCACGCTGACGAGCAGGGCGAGGACGAGGTTGATTTTGGGCGGAATGCGGCGGGGCAACCGCAGAGGTGGGGGCACGGCGTGATCGTAGGGATGTGCCGATCGTCCGGGACTCGGCCGAACGGCCGATTCCCGCCGGTGTGACCTGACCTGCGCCGGGCCGCGCCGAGCGCGCGGCGGGCGGCGGTGCGTGCCATGCTCGTCGGGTGAGTGCACCGACCCTGAACCAGCCCGTACCGGCCAGCCCCCGACGGGGCTGCCCGGGCCGCTGCGGCTCGGCCCGTACGAGCTGCCCGCACCGGTGGTGCTGGCGCCGATGGCCGGCATCACCAACGTGGCGTTCCGGGCGCTGTGCGCCGAGCACGGCGGCGGGCTGTACGAGTGCGAGATGGTCACCACCCGCGCGCTGGTCGAACGGAACCCCAAGACGCTGCGCATGATCGAGTTCGGCGCGACCGAGCGCCCGCGCAGCCTCCAGCTGTACGGGGTGGACCCGCGGGTCACCGCGGACGCGGTGCGGATGGTGGTGGGCGAGGGGCTCGCCGATCACATCGACCTGAACTTCGGCTGCCCGGTACCGAAGGTGACCCGCAAGGGCGGCGGCTCGGCGCTGCCGTGGCGCCGCCGGCTGTTCGAGGCGATCGTGCGCGGGGCGGTCGAGGCGGCCGCGCCGGCCGGGGTGCCGGTGACGGTGAAGCTGCGCCGCGGCATCGACGACGAGCACCTCACCTTCCTGGACGCGGGGCGGATCGCGCAGGACGCCGGCGTCGCCTGGGTGGCGTTGCACGGGCGGACGGCCGCACAGCGCTACTCCGGTACCGCCGACTGGGCGTCGATCGCCGAGCTGAAGGGCGCGCTGTCGGTGCCGGTGCTCGGCAACGGCGACATCTGGGAGGCCGACGACGCGCTGCGGATGGTGCGCCAGACCGGCTGCGACGGCGTGGTCGTCGGCCGCGGCTGCCTCGGCCGGCCGTGGCTGTTCGCCGACCTGGCCACGGCGTTCGCCGGTGGCACCGGCCGGGTGCTGCCGACCCTGGGCGAGGTGGCCGCGACGATGCGCCGGCACGCGGTACTGCTGGGCGAGTGGCTCGGATCGGAGCGGGACGGCTGCGTCGACTTCCGCAAGCACGTCGCCTGGTACCTCAAGGGGTTCCCGGTGGGCAGCGCGCTGCGGCGCGCCCTGGCGATGTCCTCGTCGCTGTCCGAGCTGGACGGCCTGCTCGCGCAGCTGGACCCGACCGAACCGTTCCCGGTGGCGGAGCTGGGCAAGCCGCGTGGCCGCACCTCGGCGCCGGGCCGGGTGGTGCTGCCCGAGGGCTGGCTGGCCGACCGGGACGCGCTGACCGTCCCGTCCGCGGCGGAACTCGACGTCTCGGGCGGCTGAGCCGGGCCGACCGGAAGGCCGTGATACCCGTGCCACGAGGACCGCGGCGCACGATTCCCGCACCGTTGCTGGACGTGTCGTTCGGCGGGTCGTTCTCCGCCGGCGACGCGTACACCGCCGCCACCGGTGAGACGATGGCCGGTGCGCTGACCCGCCGTACCGGTGCCGAGTCGATCGACGCGGAGCACGGTGCCGTGCTGCACGGCGGCGCGGACGGGCTGGCCTTCGTGCCGGCCGCGCCGGTCAGCGGCGGCCGCCTGCAGCGTCCCTTCGTCGTCGAGGCCGCCTTCACTGCGATCGTCGTCGAGGCCGCCGTCACTTCGACCGGCCGCCAGGGATCGCCGGCGACGGTGCTCGCGGTCGGCGGTGCCCTGTTCGCCCGCTACGCCGGAAACCAGCTGCAGTACGGGTTCTCGGTGCTCGCCGGCGGCGGCCGGACCGACGTGAGCCGTACCGTGGCCGCGCCGGCGGCGGGCGGGCCGCACGTGCTGTCGCTCGCGTACGAGCCGGGCGACGGTGGGGCGACGCTGCACGCGTTCCTGGACGGCGACCGGCTGCCGGATGCGGTGAGTACGGCCGGGGCGGCGAGCTGGGCGCCCGGTGCGCCGGGGAGCACCGTGAGCCTCGGCAGCGAGGTCAGCCCCGGTGGGGCCGGCGGCCTGGCCGGGTCGGTGCGCCGGGTCCGCCTCGCCGCCCTCCCCGGACCGTTCACGGCCGCGGACCTTGCGCTGCAACGCTTCCGGCCGGCCGCGACTCGGGCCGGCGCCGACGCCGGCCCCGCCGCGCGCGGCACGGCCCCGCGCGCGGCGGCGAAGTACGCGCCGGCGCAGCGGCTGGCGATCACGCCGGGGGAGCCCCTGAACTCCTTGGTGGCCAAGGCATCCGCGCTGCGGCCGTCGCAGCGGCAACTGGACTGGCAGCGGCTGGGCCGGACCGCGTTCCTGCACTTCGGCATGAACACCTTCACCGGCCAGGAGTGGGGTACGGGCACCGAGGATCCGGACCTGTTCGCGCCGCGGGACCTGGACACCGACCAGTGGGCGAGGACGTTGCGGGACAGCGGGTTCGAGCTCGCGATCCTGGTGGTCAAGCACCACGACGGTTTCGTGCTCTACCCGTCGCGCCACACCGGGCACAGCGTCGCGTCGAGTGCCTGGCGCGGTGGCGCCGGTGACGTGCTGCGCGAGTTCGTGAACTCGATGCACTCCCACGGCCTCAAGGCCGGCGTCTACCTGTCGCCGGCGGATGAGAACCAGTACCACGACGGGGTGTACGCCAACGGCAGCGCGCGGACCAGGCGGACGATCCCGACCCTGGTGGACGGGGACGACCGGGCGGCCCGGGTCGCCGACGGCAGCCTGCCCACCTTCCACCTCACCGCCGACGACTACGGCACCTACATGCTCGACCAGCTGTACGAGGTGCTGACCGAGTACGGCCCGATCGACCAGGTGTGGTTCGACGGCGCGCCGGGGCGGATCCCGCCGGACGCGGTCGAGCCGTACGACTTCGCCAGCTGGTACTCGCTGATCCGGTCGCTGGCGCCGCGCGCGGTGATCTCGGTGACCGGCCCGGACGTGCGCTGGGTCGGCAACGAGAACGGCGTCGCCCGGCAGAACGAGTGGAGCGTGTTGCCGACCGTCACCCGCGCCGACGGTGCGCCGGACTACGCGCTCGGATTCGCCGCGCCGGACCAGGGCAGCGATGCCGCGCTGCTCGCCGGCCGGGACGCCGGCGCCACCGAGCTGTCCTGGTGGCCGGCGGAGTGCGACGTGTCGCTGCGCGACGGCTGGTTCTTCCATCCCGACCAGGCGCCGAAGTCGGTGGCGCGGCTGGTGGACCTCCACCACCGGTCGGTCGGCCGCAACGCGGTGCTGCTGTTCAACGTGCCTCCGGACACCGATGGCCGGATCAATGCCGCGGACGGGACCCGGCTCGCCGAGTGGCAGGCGGAACTGCACCGGCTGATGCCGGCCGACCTGGCCCGCGGCGCCCGGGTGACCGGCGACGGCAGCTCGCCCGGCGCCGTGGTCGACGGCAGGGACGGCAGCGACTGGACCGCGCCCGGGCCGGACACCGGCACGCTCACCCTCACCCTGCCCGCCGCCACCAGGATCGAGCGGGTGGTGCTGGCCGAGGACCTCCGGCACGGCCAGCAGCTGGTGCGGGCGGTACTGGAGGAACCCGACGGCGCAGGCGGCTGGTCCGCGGTCGCCACCGTCGGCACGGTCGGCGCGCGGCGCATCGTCGTACTCGACCGGCCGATCGACACCGACGCGATACGGCTGCGCGTCCTCGGCTCCCGGGCCGCCGTGCACCTGCACCGGATCAGCCTGTACTGCGCCGAATCCTGACCTTCGTCCACCATGGACAGCACGGCGAACGGCGTGGCCCGGCACGAGCGGCGGTGAGTCCAGCACCCGCTGCGTGGCCGCGTCGCACCAGGGGTACCGGCGGCGTCGACACGGCCGCTGGCAGCTAGCTTGAGTTTTAACCTTGGTGGGCGGTGTGGGGCACCCTGGTTGATCATGGAAGCAGCCCTTGGTTGATCATTCCTCTTGCGACAGTAGGAAGATCAACAGCAAGGGCTGCGGTGATCAGTGTGCCTCAACCATATCGTCGGGTCGTCGGCGGGCAGTTGAGCCGGTTCCGGCGGGACTTTTATGCGTGTTTGACGTCCCGGGCCGATGGCCTGTTCGAGGCGTGTGACGCCTTGTTGTGTGTCGATGGGCCGGTGCGGTCGTTGCCGGAGTTGTCGCTGGCCGGAGTCCACCGCCGTGGTCACGGTGGTCTGTATGGCGCGCTGGCGGCTGGCCGTATCGACTCCGATCGGTTGCGGCAAGCGATGTTGGGGTGCACGTTGCCGCGGGCGGGTGATGGGCGGATCGTGCTGGCGGTGGACGTGACGTGTTGGTTGCGGCCCGAGGCACATACCAGTCCCGGCCGGATGATGTGTCATACCTACGGTCGTGGCAAGGATCAGCACATCGGGGTGCCGGGCTGGCCGTGGTCGGTGGTGGTGGCGTTGGAGACCGGACG
The DNA here is from genome assembly GCF_018324685.1 of Actinocatenispora sera. Classification (NCBI taxonomy): domain Bacteria; kingdom Bacillati; phylum Actinomycetota; class Actinomycetes; order Micromonosporales; family Micromonosporaceae; genus Actinocatenispora; species Actinocatenispora sera. The sequence goes on from NZ_AP023354.1 coordinate 3,597,107, forward strand.
GTCGTCATGGACCGCGCCGTTGGACGCGGTCCGGTTGGCTCCGGGTGAGGACGCGGCGGCCGTGACCGCTTACCAGCTACGGCGGGTCGTGACCGGCCTGATCGAGGCAGGGCATTGGGATGCCGGTGATCCGGAGATCCTGATCGTGGCCGACGCCGGCTACGACGGTCCCCGCCTGTCGTTCGTGCTGGCCGATCTGCCGGTGCGGGTGCTGGTGCGGATGCGTTCCGACCGGGTCCTACGCCGAGCGGCTCTGTCTGATCGTCGGCATACGGTGGGCCGGCCGTGCCGGCACGGCAGCGAGTTCGTGTTCGGCCAGACGGCAACCTGGGGCGAGCCCGATGTCCAGATCTCCACCGACACCAGGCATTACGGGCCGGCGCGTATCCGTGCTTGGGACCGTCTGCATCCGCGGTTGACGCACCGCACCGCCTGGGCCGCGCATACCGGCGATCTGCCGGTGCTGGAAGGCACCGTCATCCGCCTCGACGTCGAGAGGCTGCCCTCGGGCGCGATCCCGAAACCGGTGTGGCTGTGGCATTCGGCCACCGACCTGGACCCTGGGCAGGTCGACCTGGCATGGCAGGCGTTCCTGCGCCGCTTCGACATCGAGCACACCTTCCGCATGCTCAAACAGACCCTGGGCTGGACCTGCCCGAAACTACGCGACCCGGCCGCGGCCGAACGCTGGACATGGCTGGTGCTGGCCGCCTACACCCAACTACGCCTCGCACGAAACGTCGCGGCGGACCTGCGTCGGCCGTGGGAGAAACCCCTCCCGCCACAGCGGGTGACCCCGGCACGCCTCCGGCGAGGGTTTCGATACCTGCACCCGCGGCTGCCTCCTCTAGCGGCTGCGCCGAAACTCTGCCGGCCCGGGCCAGGACGCCCAGCCGGGCACCCCAACCAACGGCCAGCCGCCCGCCATGACGTGCACACGGCGTCCAGACCGGACCGACCCAAACCGCATCGCCACAAACCTAAGAAGCCGTCGGCCACGCCACGACCCCGACGAACAGGTTAAAACTCAAGCTAGGGTCTGTTTCGCAAGTCCCGCGTGCCGGCTGCGGCGGCCCCGTTTGCCCGCTCGCGGCGTTGTCGCACAGCCCGTGTGCAAGCCCGGCACACGAACTGCCCTCCGCCTTGCGAGCAGACAAACGGCACTCGCCTCGCTCGGCCGGGGACTCCGAAACAGACCCTAGCCGGCCTGCTCTGCGGCGGCGAGTTCGGCCTTGCGGACGCGGCGGTGCTCGATCGCGTTGAGGGCGGCGAGCGCGGCGGCGAGCAGTACCAGCGCGGCGAGCGCGGGCAGGAACGGCGCGATCGGCAGCAGCGCCAGTACCACCCCGGCGGCGGCGAGCCGGGTCGTCGACACGAGCCGGAACATCTGCCAGCGGGTGTAGCCGAACGTGGCGAGATACAGCGCGGCGCCGCCGTACAGCAGTCCGGTCACCGCCCAGTTCAGGTGCTCGCCGGGGTGGGCGACCGCCTCCCGCATACCGACGGCCGCCGCGATGATGGCGCCGACGAACGACAGGTGCGCGTACGACAGCACGTGCCGGGCGACGTCGTTCTGCACCTGCGCGGTGGCCATCGAGAACCGCATCGCGTCCTGCGCGTACTGGAAGTAGACCCACCACAACCCGCAACTGAGCGCGAACGCGGCGGCCACCGCCCCCAGCACGCCGGCCGACAGCTCGTGCTCGGCGGCCGCCGGCGCGCCGATCGCGACCACCGACTCGCCCAGCGCGATCAGGACCAGCAGCCCGAACCGCTCGGTCAGGTGCGGCGCGTCGAAGTGCAGCGCGCGCAGCCGGGCGCGGGTGAGCGTCGGCGCGGCCAGGTCGATCACCGCGGCGATCGCCCACAGCGCGAGCCGGGCCGGACCGTCCAGCGCTCCGCCGATCACCAGCAGCGGACCGGAGACCACCGCCGCGATCAGGAACGGCGGGTTGGATCTCCGGCCGCGACCGGCGAACGCGATGCCGGCCAGCAGCAACCGGCCGACCCAGTACGAGGTGGCGAACAGCAGGCCGCGCTCGCCGTACGCCGCCGGTACCGCAAGCGCCATGAACAGGCCGGTCAGCCCCACCGCGAACAGCGCCAGCCGGTACCTGATCGGGCCCAGATCGCGCAGGTTCGCCTGCATCGACGCGCCCACCCAGGTCCAGTACAGGGGGACGAACACGGTCAGGGCGCGCAGCACGCCGAACCACGAATGGTGTTCGTGCACCAGCTCCGAGACCTCGGTGATGGCGAACACGAACACCAGATCGAAGAACAGTTCGGCCCAGCTGACCCGCTTTTCGGGTTGTGCTTCGGTCACGCGGACAACCTACCGACCCCGGCCCAGCTGCCATGCCGTCGTCACTCGCCGTGCCGGTCGGCGCCGTTTCGCGGTTTCCTGTCGCCTTCCGCTCCGTCGGCGGTACGGCCGGTCCCACCGCCGCCGACCGCCGCCCCGGGCACGCCGGCTTCGGTGGCCGTCTCGGCTTCGGTGGCCGCGCCGGCCTCGTCGGGATCGGCCGCGGCCGCGAGCAGCCGGGTGCCGAGGTCGCGGACCAGCTCGCGCAGTTCGGCCGGCCGGTCGACGGTGAACGGCGCGTCCAACCCGGCGAGTACGGCGGGGAGCCAGTCCAGCCGCTCGGCGCGCAGCTCGACCCGTACCCAACCGTCATCGGCCGGGTGCAGGACCGCGAGCGAGGCGGGCAACCGGGTACGGATCCGCTCGACCGGCGCGCGCACCCGCAGCGACACCCGGTACCGCCAGGGCGTGCGGGCGAGCGTGGCCGTCACGTGAGCGGCCGGATCGAACGCGTCCGGAACCTCGAACCGGCCGGGCAGCACCCGGGGTGCGTCGATCCGGTCCAGCCGGAACGTGCGCAGCGCGCCGCTGGCCGAGTCCGGCCCGGTCAGGTACCACCGGCCGCCGAGCGCGACGATCCCGTACGGCTGGACGGTGCGCCGGCCGGTCCGGCCGTCGCGTGCGGTGTAGCCGATCTCGACCGGCTGCCGGTCCCGGGCCGCAGCCGCGAGCACCAGCAGCACCTCGGTCCCGGGTGGCGTCGCGGTGGGTGGCGGGGCGAGGTCCGCGGTGTCGCGCAGGGCGGCGAGCCGGTCGGCGAGCTGCGCCGGCAGGACCCGGTGCAGCTTGGCCGCGGCGCTCTCGGCGGCCGGCGCGGCGGCGTGCCGGCCGGTGAGCAGGCCCAGCAGTACGGCGAGCGCCTCGTCGTCGGTGAACATCAGCGGCGGCAGCCGGTACCCCGGCGACAACCGGTACCCGCCGTAGCGGCCGCGGATGGACCGGACCGGGATGCCGAGGTCGACCAGGTGCGCCGCATAGCGGCGGACGGTGCGCTCGTCGACGCCGAGGCGCGTAGCCAGCTCGCGGACGGTACGGGTGCCGCCGGCCTGCAGGATCTCCAGCAGCGCGAGCACGCGTGCCGTCGGTCGGGTCACACCGCCTCCAATACCGGGCGGAAGCTGTCCGGTATCGATCCTAGCCTTCCTGCCAGCGCAAACACGAGAGGGAGCAGCACCATGAACCTGGTTTCGATCCGGATCATCACCGCCGACATGGCCCGGCTGGTCGCGTTCTACGAACTGGTCACCGGCGTGGCCGCCGACTGGGCCACCTCGGACTTCGCCGAACTGCGTACCGCGGCGGGGACCCTTGCCCTCGGCAGTACCCGCACGGTGCCGCTGTTCGCCCCGGGGTCCGCCGAACCGGCGGCGAACCGTACGGCGATCGTCGAGTTCCTGGTCGACGACGTGGACGCGCAGTACCGCCGGCTCGCGGGCGTGTTGACCGACGTGGTGGCCGAGCCGACCACGATGCCGTGGGGCAACCGGTCGCTGCTGTTTCGTGACCCCGACGGCAACCTGGTCAACCTCTTCACCCCGGTCACCGAGCAGGCCATCGCCCGGTTTTCCCGCTGATCGCACCCGCGCCGCGGTTCGGCATACGTTTGCCGAAAGGGGGCATCGGGCGAAATAACGTTTGCCCAATTGTTCGCCTCGTTCTCGGCATACGTTTTCCCATTTCTTGATCGCTTTTCGAGGCGTCGCCGCGTGCGCGTTCGTGCGCGGACAAACGAGATCCCGCACCAGGTGGATCAGTGGTTGGCCGGCCGACGTGCAAAGTGTCACGATGGCATTCAGAAGTCGGGTGAACATTCGTTAACCTGCGGGCAGACACATCCACTTCAGGCGCGGCGACGGCTGCGACCTTGCGAGAGGGGCCGGCGTGACGAAGTACGTGTACGACTTCGCCGAGGGCAACAAGGACCTCAAGGACCTGCTGGGCGGCAAGGGCGCGAACCTGGCCGAGATGACCAACATCGGGTTGCCGGTGCCACCCGGGTTCACCATCACCACCGAGGCCTGCCGGGCCTACCTGGTCGACGGCGCCGAGCCGGACGGGTTGCGCGCCGAGGTCGCCGACCACCTGGCCAGGCTGGAGGCGGGCATCGGCCGCCGGCTCGGCGACCCGGCCGACCCGCTGCTGGTGTCGGTGCGGTCCGGCGCGAAGTTCTCCATGCCGGGAATGATGGAGACGGTGCTCAATGTGGGGCTCAACGACGAATCGGTGCACGGCCTGGCCGCCCAATCCGGCAGCGAACGGTTCGCCTGGGATTCCTACCGGCGCCTGATCCAGATGTTCGGCAAGATCGTGCTGGGCATCGATCCGGAGCGTTTCGACGACGCGCTGGAGGACAAGAAGCGCGCCCGCGGTTCCGATTCCGACCTGGATCTGACCACCGACGATTTCCGTACCCTGGTGACCGCATACAAAAAGATCGTGCGAGACGCGACCGGCCGTGACTTTCCGCAGGATCCCGCCGAACAAATGAGTCAGGCGGTTCGTGCGGTGTTCGACTCCTGGAACGCCGAACGTGCCATTCTGTACCGCCGGCAGGAGCGCATCCCGGCCGACCTCGGTACCGCGGTCAACATCGTCGCGATGGTGTTCGGAAACCTCGGCATGGACTCCGGTACCGGCGTCGCGTTCACCCGGGATCCGGCGTCCGGCGCGCAGGGCATCTACGGCGACTACCTGCAGAACGCGCAGGGCGAGGACGTGGTGGCCGGCATCCGCAACACCGTGCCGCTGCAACAGCTCGCCGAGATCGACCGCGCGTCCTACGACCAGCTGCTCGAGATCATGGCCACGCTCGAACGGCACTACCGCGACCTGTGCGACATCGAGTTCACCATCGAACGCGGCAAGCTGTGGATGCTGCAGACCCGGGTCGGCAAGCGCACCGCCGCCGCCGCGTACGTGATCGCCAACCAGCTCGTCGACGAGGGCATGATCGACCTGGACGAGGCGGTACGCCGGGTCAACGGCGCCCAGCTCGCCCAGCTGATGTTCCCCCGCTTCGACACCGAGGCGAAGAAGGAACGCATCGCGCGCGGCATGAACGCCTCGCCCGGCGCCGCCGTCGGCAAGGTCGTGTTCGACTCGTACACCGCGGTGAAGTGGTCCCGGTCGGGGGAGAAGGTCATCCTGGTCCGGCGTGAGACCAACCCGGACGACCTGAACGGCATGATCGCCGCCGAGGGCATCCTGACCAGCCGCGGCGGCAAGACCTCGCACGCCGCGGTGGTGGCCCGCGGGATGGGCAAGACCTGCGTGTGCGGCGCCGAGGAGCTCGACGTCGACACCAAGGGCCGCCGGCTGACCACCCGGGACGGCCTGGTCGTCGAGGAGGGCGACGTGCTGTCCATCGACGGCTCGAACGGCATGGTCTACCGCGGCGAGGTGCCGGTGGTGTCCTCCCCGGTGGTCGAGTACTTCGAGGGCCGGCAGGAGACGACCGCCGTCGAGTCCGACGTACTGGTCAAGGCGGTGCACCGGATCATGACCCGGGCCGACGAGGTGCGCTGCCTGGGCGTGCGCGCCAACGCCGACACCCCCGAGGACGCCGCCCGGGCCCGCCGGTTCGGGGCGCAGGGCGTCGGGTTGTGCCGGACCGAGCACATGTTCCTCGGGGACCGCCGGCAGCACGTCGAGCGGCTGATCCTGGCCGACACCGAGACCGAACGCGAGTCCGCGCTCGCGGCGCTGCTGCCGCTGCAGCGCGAGGACTTCGTGGGCATCTTCACCGCGATGAACGGGCTGCCGGTCACGGTGCGGCTGCTCGACCCGCCGCTGCACGAGTTCCTGCCCGACATCACCGAGCTGTCGGTACGGGTCGCGCTCGCCGAGGCCCGCGGCGACGCCAACGAGAACGACCTGCGGCTGCTCCAGGCGGTACACAAGCTGCACGAGCAGAACCCGATGTTGGGGCTGCGCGGGGTGCGGTTGGGCCTGGTCATCCCCGGCCTGTTCACCATGCAGGTACGGGCGATCGCCGAGGCCGCCGCGCAGTGCCGGGCAGCCGGCGGCAACCCACACGCGGAGATCATGATCCCGCTGGTCGGTACGGTGCAGGAGCTGGAGATCATCCGGGCGGAGGCCGAGGAGGTGCTGGCCGAGGTGTCCCGCGAGTCCGGCGCGGACCTGCACTGCCTGATCGGCACCATGATCGAGCTGCCGCGCGCCGCGCTGACCGCCGGGCAGATCGCCGGCGCCGCCGAGTTCTTCTCCTTCGGTACCAACGATCTGACCCAGACGGTGTGGGGCTTCTCCCGGGACGACGTGGAGGCGGCGTTCTTCTCCGCCTACCTGGAGAAGGGCATCTTCGGGGTGTCGCCGTTCGAGACGCTCGACACCGACGGCGTCGGCCGGCTGGTCCGGCTGGCCACCGAGGAGGGCCGCGCCGCCCGGCCGGAGCTGAAGGTCGGCGTCTGCGGCGAGCACGGCGGCGACCCCGACTCGGTGCACTTCTTCCACCAGGTCGGGCTGGACTACGTGTCCTGCTCGCCGTTCCGGGTACCGGTGGCGCGGCTGGAAGCCGGCCGCGCCGCGCTGCAGAGCAGCGACTCCGACACCCGCTGACCCGAGCCGGGTTTCCGAACCCGGCGGAACGCGCTCTGCCCGACGAACCGGGCGCCACCCACGGCGCCCGGTTCGTCGCCCGTTCGCCGTACCCGCTCGACGAGCGAATCCGCGGGTCAGCCGGCAGAATGAGGCGTTATGTCTAGCAGGCGCGAGCAGAGCGCGGCCGACTCGAACGGCTCGGGCGCGGTTCGAGGGCGGGCACGATGAGCATCGACATGGCCGACGCGTACATCGCCGAGGGGCTGGCCGCCGACACCGCCGGCTGGGACTTCGACCGGTTCGCCAGCCGGATGAGCACCACCCCGCCGCCCTGGCGGTACGGCCGGCTCGTGGACGCCGCGGTCGACGCCGGCACGGACACCCTGCTCGACCTCGGTACCGGCGGCGGCGAGTGGCTGTCCGGCTGGCTGTCCGGCCGCCCCGCCGACCGGCAGCCGCGCCGGGTGCTCGCGATCGAGTGCTGGCCGCCGAACGTCCCGGTCGCCGCCCGCCGGCTGGCCCGGCACGGGGTGCTCGTGGTGGCCGCGGACGGCGCACAGGACAACGTCGAGCAGGGGCCGGCGGACCGGTCCGGCCGGTTGCCGCTGGCCGACCGCAGCGTCGACGTGGTCATCAACCGGCACGAGTCGTACCGGGCCTCCGAGGTGGCGCGGGTGCTGCGGCCGGGCGGCACGTTCCTGACCCAGCAGGTCGCGTGCGGCGAGAGCGACCTGCACCGGCTGCTCGACCTGCCGGAGCCGGAGGCCGGTGACTGGACCCTGCGGTACGCGGTGAACCAGGCCGCCGAGGGCGGGCTCACCGTGCTCGACGGTGGGGTCGGCACCGACGTCACCGCCTACCACGATGTCGCACCGCTGGCCTGGTACCTGCGCCAGGTGCCGTGGGCGGTGCCGGGCTTCGACCCGGCCCGCGACGCCGAGCGGCTGCGCGCGGTGCAGCACCGCATCGACGCCGACGGGCCGGCCGAGGTCCGCCGCCAGCATTTCTGGTTCCGCGCGACCCGCCGCGCCACGTGACGCCGGTCGCCCGGACCGGTCGCGTCCCCCGGCGGGTGCCGGTGGACTCGTCCGCCGGTAGCGCCGACCCTCGGTGAACCGGAATCGAACCGGCGTGCACGTCGCAGTTTGCCGGTGTTCCCGGCAGCCCGGACAATCCTCAAGCGGGGCTCAAGATTTGGCCACCGAGCTTTCCGATCCGACGGTACAGCGGCTAAATTCTGCGTACCGCGGCGATCGGGGGACCGCCGGGTGACTGTGACTCGTCGAGTAGACGCGCTGCGGGGTGGTCTGCTCACGACTGTTTACGGAGCGTTTATGTACCTGGGTTGGTTCACTCCTCTGCCGGCGCGGCTGCGCTCCGATTCGGCGACAAGATCGGATTTGTACGGCGCGGAGTGACGCGGCGGAGGCCTCACGCTCGGTGATCGTGGCGCAGGGTGCGACACCGTATGACCGAGGGGTCACGGCGCCGGGCCGCTCGCGCACGATCGGCGGGAAATCGTGTCCAGGAATTGGCACCGGACCGGAAATCCACCGGCGCTGCGAGTGCATGACCGTGCCGCCCACCCACCATTCTTTTCCATTGTTTCGGTCCGCTGTGTCGTGGCCATTGGCGGGCCGCCGCACGCAGGACCAGCCGAACGTTGAAGGGAGTCTGCGTTGCAGGGACTCACCGCGATCCTGTTCCCGGATCAGGGCGCGTACCGGCCCGGTGCGCTGACCGCGCTGCGACAGCGGTCCGCGGCGTCCGCGTGGGCGCTGGAGCGGATCTCCGTCGCCGCCGAGGGGCGGCTCGACCCGCTGCTCAGCGACGATCCGGGCCGCTCCGCGGGCGAGTTGGCCGACGCCGATCCCGGTCTGCTGCAACTCGCCATCTTCGCCGCGTCCGTCGCCACCTGGGCGGCGAACGAGGGCGGCGTGCCCGCCGGGTCGGTGATGTTGGGCCACGGCCTCGGCGAGATCGCCGCACTGACCTGCGCCGGCGGGTACTCGGTCGCGGACGGTACCCGCATCGTGCTGGCCCGCAACGAGGCACTGGCGCAGCTCGGCCCCTGGCGTGGTGGGATGGTCGCGCTCAGCCTCGACGCGAGCCGCGCGGCGGCGGCGATCCGGCTGGTCGACGACCCGACGCTGGCCGTCGCCTCGATGAACGCGCCGACGCAGACCGTGATCTCCGGCTCCGATCTCGCCCTGTCCAAGCTGGCCGACCTGGCCCGCGGCATCGACGTGGACTGCACCCGGCTGGAGGCGCCCTACGCGCTGCACGGCCCGCTGATGGCACGCGCGGTCGAGCCGTTCCAGGCCGAGCTGGCCGGCATCCGGCCCGGCCCGTTGCTGCACCGGGTGTACTCGCCGTTGCTCGGACGCTACGTGCTGGACAACGACGACCTGGGCGGACTGCTGGTCGAGCAGTTCCTGTCCCCGGTGAACCTGCTCGGCGCGATCCAGGACCTGTCGATCCACGGCGTCCGCAACTACATCGAGTGCGGCGTCGGCCGGACCACCATCGGCCTGGCCCGCCAGTGCATCCCGGTGGCGCACGCGAGCACCTGGGACGACGAGGCGCCGGTCGCGACCGACGAGGCGCCGGCCGGCGGCGCCGGTGGCGGCAGCCTGGCGGTCGCCCCGCCCAGCACGCTGCTCGACGGCGCCGCCACCGGGCGGCCCGAGCGGGTCGACGCGTCCGCGGCCGGTGCCGTCGACACGGCGGTACGCCGGGCCTCCGGCACACCGCTCGCCCCGGTCCTCGCGCCCCCGGCGCGGGGCGGCGCGCCGTTCCCCACGGCCGGCCGGTTCACCGCCGGACCGGTGCCGGGCTCGATCTGCCTGCCCGCCCGCTGACCACCTGTCCGGCCGGTTCGTCCCCCCGTGCGGCCGGCCGGACAGGTGCCCAACCGGCACGGCGTCAGGCAATGCCGGTCAGGCGCAGCAGCGCGGTGACGGCGACCGCGGCGCCGACCACGACCAGGAACGGGGCGCGCAGCAGCAACGCGACACCGGCGGCGGCGAGCCCGGCCAGCCGGGCATCGACGGTCAACTGACCGCTGTCGGTGGTGAGGGTCTGCACCGCCGTCAGCGCGGCGAGCAGCGCCACCGGCAGCAGCGCCGCACCGCGCCGTACCCAGGGGCGTTCCAGCACGCCGGCCGGCACGGACAGGCCGAGGATCTTCCAGCCGAAGCAGCCGGCCGCCATCCCGAGGATCGCCAGCCACACCAGCAGGTCGTGGCTCATCGGACCTCCTCCCCGGATCCCTGTGCCGCGACCGGGGCGCCGCGGTCGGGCCGGCGGCCGGCGAGCAGCACCAGCGGTACGGCGGGGGTGGCGAGCAGGATCGGTACCCCGGACGGCAGGTACGGGCTGGTCGCCAGCGCGAGGACCACCGCGACGCCGGCCACCCAGTACCGCTCGCGGGCACCGCGCAGTTGCGGGACGAGCAGCGCGAGGAAGCAGGCGGGCCCGGCCACGTCCAGCCCGTACCGGGACGGGTCGCCGAGAGCGGTGGCGCCCACGGCGCCGGCCAGCGTGGTGGCGTTCCACAGCACGAACAGGGTCGCCGCGGTGGCGGAGAAGCCGAGCCGGGCCGACCGGCGGTCCGGCTGCGCCAGCGTCACCGCGGTCGTCTCGTCGATGACGAACTGCGCCGCGGCGAGCCGCTGCCGGGTCCGGGTCAGGCCGAGCAGCGGGCCGACGCGCAGCCCGTACAGCGCGTTGCGGGAGCCGAGCAGCAGCGCACCGACCGCGCCGGGTAGCGGGTTGCCGCCCGCGGCCACCGCCGCCACCAGCGCGAACTGCGACGCGCCGGTGAACGCGAGCAGGCTCAGCACGCCGGCCTGCGCCACGCTCAGCCCGCCGGCCACCGCGGTACCGCCGAACGCCACGCCGGACACGCCCACCGCGATGCCGACACCGAGCGAGTCACGCAGCACCGCCCGGCGCGGCCGGGTCGGGCTCTCACACACCGTCACGCGACCACGCTACGAGCCCACCCCGCCCCGGGTCTTGTACGTTCCTGCGCCGCGCGGACGAGGCAGCACCGCGCGGACCAGGCTGCACCGCGCGGACCAGGCTGCACCGCGCGGACGAGGCAGCGCCGCCGGTGCGGATCAGCCCGCGTGCTGCCGCCGGTAGGCGCCCGGCGGGACGCCGACGATGCGGCGGAAGTGCCGGGTCAGGTGCGCCTGGTCGACGAACCCGACGGTGGCGGCGACCTCGGCCGGCGTGGCGCCGCCGTCCAGCAGCCGGCGCGCCACGCCGACCCGGTGCTGGGTGAGAAACGCATGCGGCGGCAGCCCGAAATGCGACCGGAAGGTGCGGGTTAGCGCGAACGGCCCGGTACCGACCTGGGCAGCCAGCTCGTCCAGGCTCGGCGGTGCGGCGATCCGGTCGAGCAGCAGGTCACGGGCGCGTACCGCGAGATGGGCGTTGCGCCGGGCCGGGGTGGCCAGCGTCGGCCGGCGCCCGGCGTAGCGGGTCAGCAGCCCGGCGAACAGCTCGCGCGTGAGCTCGGAGGCGGCCAGCGCGTCGCCGGTCTCGGCCGCCTGGTGCGCGGACAGCAGCAACCGGGCCAGCTGCGGGTCGTCCACCACCGGCTCGGGAAACCACGGCGTGCCGGGCGGCAGCCGCAGCTCGTCGGCGACCGACCGCAGCGCCGGTACCGACGGGTAGAGCACGCGGTAGGCCCAGCCTCCCGGCACGCCGGGTTCACCGGTGTGCACGGTGTCCGGGTTGACCAGCCCGATGCCGCCGGCACCCGCGCGCACCACGTCGCCGCGGTACCACCACTGCTCGACGCCGTCCCGGATCAGCGCGATGGCGTACGCGTCGTGCGTGTGCCGGGCGTACCGGTGGTCGACGAACCGGGCCCGCAGCAGGTCGACGTCCGGCAGCGCCGGATGCCGCCAGAACCGCGCCGTCTCCCCCGCCCCCATACGCAAACGGTACGAGCCCCGGCGCCGCCCTGGCCAGCCGGTTCCCACCGCCGGCCGACCGCGGGGGCTCCGAAACAGACCCTAGGCTGGCGGCATGACCGACGTCGATGGGTACGCCGCGGCGGGCTACGAGCCGGCCGCGATGGCCCGGTACGCGGAGGAGCCGCCGAAGGACAGCGGCGCGGCGCGCAGCCCGTTCGCCCGGGACCGGGCCCGGATTCTGCACAGCGCGGCGTTTCGCCGGCTCGCCGCGAAGACCCAGGTGCACCAGGCCGGCCCGGCGCCGGCCGGGGTGGACGACTTCCCGCGGACCCGGCTGACGCACTCGCTGGAGGTCGCGCAGATCGCCCGGGAGATGGGGCAGCGGCTCGGCTGCGACGCCGACGTGGTCGACTCCGCCGGCCTGGCGCACGACCTGGGACACCCGCCGTTCGGGCACAACGGTGAGGCCGCGCTGGACGAGCTGGCGCGCGGCTGCGGCGGCTTCGAGGGCAACGCGCAGACGCTGCGGGTGGTGACCCGGCTGGAGGTCAAGGTGGTCGACGGCGCCGGCGCCTCGGTCGGCCTCAACCTGACCCGGGCCACCCTGGACGCGGCCGGCAAGTACCCGTGGCCACGCGGCGGTGCGCCCGACGGCGGCGGCAAGTTCGGCGTGTACGCCGACGACCGGCCGGTGTTCGACTGGCTGCGGGCCGGCGCGCCGGACCGGCGGCCCTGCCTGGAAGCGCAGGTGATGGACTGGGCCGACGACGTCGCCTACTCGGTGCACGACATCGAGGACGGCGTGCACGGCGGGTACCTGCGGCCCGAGCTGCTGGCCGACCCGGACGAACGGGCCGCGCTGTGCCAGCTGGTCGCGGCGGAGTACTCGACCGAGAAGCCGGTCGATCTGGCCGGCGTGCTGGCCGAGTTGCTCACCGACCCGGTGGTGGCCCCGCTGTCGGGCTACGACGGCGGGCCGGGCGCGACGATCGCGCTGAAGCGGGCGGCGTCGGCGCTGATCGGCCGGTTCGTCGACGCCGCGGTCGGCGAGACGCGCTGCCGGTACGGCACCGGGCCGCTGCGCCGGTACGCGGCGGAGCTGGTGGTACCGCGGCGTACCCGCGCCGAGTGCGCGCTGCTGAAGGGGATGGCCTGGCGCTACGTGCTGGCCCGGCCGGACGCCGCCCGCCGGTACCAGCGGCAGCGGGAGCTGCTGCACGACCTGGTCACCGAACTCGTGGTGCGCGCCCCGGACGCGCTGGACGCGCTGTTCGCGCCGCGGTGGCGGGCGGCGGTCGACGACGCGGCCCGGCTGCGGGTGGTGATCGACCAGGTGGCGAGCCTCACCGACACGTCCGCGGTGGCCTGGTACCACCGCCTCACCGGCAGCCCCACCATCGCCCTCTGACGAGCGGCGCCGGTCCGGATCGCCACGCGGTCCGCGGGCACCGGTCCATCGTGCGCTCCCGCGGTGTTCGACGGTTCCGGACTGTCCGGTGTCACCGCCTGACCCGTCAGGTCGGCGCGTTCGGGTTGTCCGGGTCGGTCGGTGGGGGCAGGCTGGGGCCATGACCGAACCGATCACCCCGGACGGCGAGACCGAACGCGACGAGGCGCGCGAGGTCGGTCGCCCGCCGGGCAGCAACACTCCGGAAACGTTCGTGGTGGTCGGCGGCGGCCTCACCGCCGGCCGGGCGGTGGAGACGTTGCGCTCCGACGGGTACGAGGGCCGCATCGTGCTGCTCACCGACGAGGAGGAGCTGCCGTACGAGCGTCCGCCGCTGTCGAAGGGCTACCTGCTCGGCAACGACCCGCGCAGCGTCGTGTTCTGCCACGACGAGTCCTGGTACGCGCAGAACCGGGTCGAGGTGCGCCGCGGTGTGCGGGCCACCATGCTCGACACCACCGAGCACCTGCTCACCCTGGACGGCTACCACGAGCTGCGCTACGACCAGTTGCTGCTCGCCACCGGCTCCCGGGTGCGCACCCTCGACGTGCCCGGCGCGCAGCTGCCCGGGGTCCGCTACCTGCGCACCCTGGACGACTCCGACGACCTGCTCGCGCTGTTGCGGGCCGCCGGCGGCGGCCGGCGGATGGTGGTCGTCGGCGCCGGCTGGATCGGGCTGGAGGTGGCCGCCGCCGGCATCTCGCACGGGCTGTCGGTGACCGTGGTCGAACCCGAACCCTGCCCGCTGCGCCGGGTGCTCGGTGACGAGCTCGGCGGGTTCTTCACCGCGCTGCACACCGACCACGGCGTCGACTTCCGCTTCGGCGCCAGCGTCGAGGAGATCCGCGGCGAGCGTGGCGGCGTCGCCGGGGTCCGGCTGTCCGACGGGACCGAGCTGCCGGCCGAGCTGGTGGTGGTCGGCATCGGCGTCCGACCCGCGGTCGAGCTCGCGGTCGCCGCCGGGATCGCGGTCGACGACGGCATCGTCACCGACGAGCGGCTGCGTACCTCCGCGCAGGACGTGTTCGCCGCCGGCGACGTCGCCGACTCGTACCGGCCGTGGCTGGGGCGCCGGCTGCGGGTCGAACACTGGTCGAACGCGCAGGACGGCGGGGTCGCCGCGGCGCACTCGATGCTCGGCCACGACCACGTGTACGACCAGGTGCCGTTCTTCTTCTCCGACCAGTACGACCTGGGGTTGGAGTACTCGGGCTTCGTCGACGACGTGGCCGCGCCGGACGTGCGGGTGGTGTACCGGGGCGATCCGGCCAGCCGCGAGTTCATCGCGTTCTGGTTGCGCGGCGACCGGCTGCTCGCCGGCATGAACGTCAACGTCTGGGACGTCAGCGGCCACATCGAGGCGATCGTGAAGGCGGGCCGGCCGGTCGACGTGGCTCGGCTGACCGACCCGTCGGTACCGCTGGAGTCGCTCGCCGGCTGACCGGGCGCGGCGGCCGGCCGCCCTCGTCGGCGCGTCGGAGGGTGCCGCCGGCTCAGCCGTCGGTGCCGGCCGCCCGGGTGCGCCGAGCCGTGGCCGTACCCGGACGGTGATGCCGGCTCAGCGGTCGGTGCCCGCGGCCCGGGTCCGCCGCGAGGCGGGCGCGCGCCGGCGATGCGCCGCCAGGAAGGCGTCGATGCCGTCGAGCAGCCGGGCCAGCCCGAACTCGAACATCGAGTCGAGGTCGGCGTCCACCTCGTCGTGCATCGCCACCGACAGCTGCGGGAACCGCTCGGGGTCGGCGATCGCCAGCATCGACGGCTTCTGTTGCGCCATCCACTCCTCGTCGGTGAGCCCGGTGTCCTCCCGCGCCCGCAGCTCCGGCTCGATGTTGACCGCCAGCCCCCGGGTGTACATCAGCACGCTGAGCCCGAGCTGGAACCGGGTGCCGAGATCCAGGCCGTACCCGTCGAAGGCGGCCAGCAGCCATTCGCTGTAGTCCATCCCGTTCGGGATCGACTGCGGGCGGGTCATCGACAGCGCCTGCGCGGCCCAGGGATGCCGCTGGCAGAACCCCCACATGACCCGGGCGGCGACCTCGCACCGGTCTCGCCAGCCGGCCGGCGGCGGATCGGGCAGCGACCGGGCGCCGATCGCGGCGTCGAGCATCAGGTTGACCAGCTCGTCCCGGCTCGCCACGTACCGGTACACCGACATGGTGGCGATGCCGAGTTCGGTGGCGACCCGCCGCATGGACACGCCGGCCAGGCCGTCCGCGTCGGCGAGGGCGATGGCCGCGCGCACCACCTCGTCCCGGCCGACCGCGGTCGTCGCGCGTGCGGCCGACCGTACCGGGTGCCGCCCGCTCTGTCGGTCCGCGGCGCCGGTGTGCGCGGCGGAGCGGGGCCGATCGGCGACGACGGTGCCGACGCCGGGAACCGGGTGGACCAGGCCGGCCTGGCGCAGCGCGGTCAGCGCCTTGGTGGCGGTCGCCATCGCCACGCCGTAGTCGGCGACCAGCCGCCGGGTCGACGGTACGGGAGCGCCGGGTACCAGCTCGCCGGACTCGATGCGGGCCCGGATGTCCGTCACGATCTGCCGGTACGTCGCCGCCATCGCCACCTCCGCACTAGTGCACCGGATCATACGCCACCTAGTGCACTAGTGCGTTGCGTGTCATCAATTCGATTGCAGCACAACGACTTGGTGCTTCACGGCGGTGTATGTACAGTGTACCGACAGCGCCGGCGACAAACCCGTGCCGGTGTACGGACGAGGGAGCGAACCATGACCCAGGTGTTGATCAGTGGGGCGAGCATCGCCGGCCCGGCCCTCGCGTACTGGCTGCGCCGGTACGGGATGGACGTCACGGTGGTGGAGCGGGCGCCGGCGCTGCGGCCCGGCGGGCAGGGCATCGACGTGCGCGGCGCCGCCCGTACCGTGATCGAGCGGATGGGGCTGATGGCGCAGGTGCGCGCCGCGCACACCGGCACCCGCGGCATCGCCAACGTCGACGCGCACAACCGGCGCACGGCGGAGATGCCGGCGGACGCGTTCGGCGACTCCGGCGGCATCGTCGCCGACCTGGAGATACTGCGCGCCGACCTGGCGCGGATCCTGGTCGACGCGAGCGACGGGGTCGAGTACCTGTTCGACGACACGATCACCGCGCTGGATCAGCACGACGACGGTGTGGACGTGACGTTCGAGCGGGCCGGTGCGCGATGGTTCGACCTGGTGGTCGGCGCCGACGGGATCTTCTCGACGACCCGGCGGATCGCCTTCGGCGCCGACCGGTGGCGCATGGCCGACTCCGGGTACCACCGGGCCGTGTTCACCGCGCGCACCTCGCTGCGGCTGGACGGCTGGGAGCTGATGTACTCGATGCCGGCCGGCAACGGCACCAGCGGCGGTCGCAACGTGCTGCTCTACCCGGCGCACGGTGAGGCGCGGGCGATGTTCCACTTCGCCTGCGACCCGATCGAGTACGACCGGCGCGACGTCGAGGCGCAGAAGGCGATCGTGGCGCGCACCTTCGCCGGCGAGGGCTGGCAGGTGCCGGAGCTGCTCGACTCGATGGCCGAGGCGCCCGACTTCTACTTCGACCGCGTCGGCAAGATCGAGATGGACCGCTGGTACACGGGCCGGGTGATCCTGCTCGGCGACTCGTGCTTCGCCGGCTCGGTCGGGATGGGCACCTCGATGGCGATCGTCGGCGGGTACGTGCTGGCCGGCGAGCTCGCCGCGGCCGGTGGCGACCCCCGCAGCGCGTTCCCGGCGTACCAGGCGCGGATGGCCGACTACGTGGCGGCGAACCGCAAGCCGCTGCCCGGCGGGGTCAAGGGGTTCCTGCCGGCGACCGCCCGCGGCATCCGGATGCGGGACTGGTCGATGCGGATGATGACCAAGCTGCCCGGCGCCGGGAAGCTGATGGGCGGCATCGACAAGGCGGTCAACGCCATCGAGCTGCCGGACTACCCGGTGCCGGCCGCGCACTGACCGGCACCGGGGGCCGGGCGGCCCGCGCACGGACCGACGCCGGCCGCCCGGCGGCAAGCCCTCGGACGGCCGCCTGGCGGTAGGTACTCGGGCGGCCGCGCGGCGGTCAGCCCTTGATGCAGATCACCTGGCGCAGCCGCTGGACCACCTCGACCAGATCCGACTGCTGCGCCATGCCTGCTGCCACATTCGCGTCGCACGGGGAAATGTCGGACCTTGCCTCTACCCTCCGCCCATGTTCTTCGACCTAACGAACCCGGACCATGCCTATTTCTTCGGGTTCGTGCAGACCGACGGTTCGCTGTACGCGGGGAAGGGGCAAAAGGGGAAACTGTCCATCGAACTGCAGGCGCACGATGTCGACATGCTCAAACGGTTTCAACGGTTGCTGCCATTCAACAGTTCGATCATCTTTCGAACACGCGACACCAACTTCGCGGTCGGGTACCGCTCCGCGGTCTGGACACTGTCCTCATTGACCGCGCGACAGGAACTGGTGTCTCTTGGGCTCATCGCCGGCCGGAAGTCGACCGCGTCTCGCCCGCCCGACGGTTCGTTCAGTCACAACGACTACCTACGTGGCCTGATCGATGGTGACGGCTCGGTTGGAACGACCGCTCGCGGGTATCCGTTCGTCAGCTTCACGACAGCGAGCGACGACCTGGCCGCGTTCTTCTGCGCCGAGATCAAACGGATCACTGGTGCGATGCGGTCCGCCAGAGCGAACGCCCGCGACGGCGTGTACAACCTCATGGTGATGTCGGACCCCGCCGCTGAACTCGCCGCCACGTTGTACCCCGAAGACTGCCTGGCGCTACCCCGGAAGGCGGCAGCGGCTCGATCGATCGCGACCTGGACTCGACCCGCCGGGATGCGCAGGCGATCGTCGCCACGGCGCTGGACGCCGGAAGAAGACGACGTGGTTCTCGCCCTATCCACTTCTGAAGCCGCCGAGCGGCTCGGCCGTACCAAACAGAGCGTGAACCTTCGTCGCTGGCGCCTCCGACACGAGTAAACGATCTCGTGACCCCTGTCGATGCGCATGGGCGCCGGGCGAAGGATCGGTTCGATGGTGGGCATCGCCTCGGCAACGTGGTTTGTCGGACCAAGGCCGTGTCGCCGCCAGCCGCCGTTTCAGCCAGGCCTGGTAGTGCCCAATCCGGGCGCCGCTGCGTGGGACGGTGGTCACCTGCCGCGGCCGGACGGGGCCGGTGGGGGAGGATGGCGGGATGGTCGACACGCAGGATCTGGTGGCGGCGCTGGCGCGGGCCGGGGTGCCCGAGGTGGACGCCTCCACCCGCCGCCGCGCCGAGTACTCCACCGACGCCTCGCTGTACCGGGTGCCGCCCACCGCGGTGGCCTTCCCGCGCCATGCCGACGAGGTCGCCGCGGCGCTGTCGGTCTGTCGCGAGCTGGGCGTGCCGCTGACCGCCCGCGGCGCCGGTACCTCGATCGCCGGTAACGCGGTCGGCACCGGCCTGGTGCTCGACTTCTCCCGGCACCTCAACCGGATCGAGTCGGTCGATCCGGACGCCCGGACCGCCGTGGTGCAGCCCGGGGTGGTGCTCGACCAGCTGCAGCGCGAGGTCGCGCCGCACCGGCTGCGGTTCGGGCCGGAGCCCTCGACACACAGCCGCTGCACGTTCGGCGGCATGATCGGCAACAACTCGTGCGGCTCCCGGGCGCTGGCGTACGGGCGGACCGCGGACAGCGTGCTGGACCTGGACGTTCTTGCCGGTACCGGGGAGCGGCTCACCGCGGGCCGGGGCGCCGATCCGGCGTCCTCGCCGGTGCTGTCCGCGCTGCACCAGGTCACCCGGGAGCACCTGGCGACCATCCGTACCGAGCTGGGCCGGTTCGGCCGGCAGGTGTCCGGTTACTCGCTGGAGCACCTGCTGCCGGAGCGCGACTTCGACGTGGCCCGCGCCCTGGTCGGCACCGAGGGCGGCTGCGCGGTGTTGCTGCGCGGCACCGTCTCGCTGGTGCCGGTGCCGCCGGCGACGATCCTGGTCGCGCTGGGCTATCCGAGCATGGCCGAGGCCGCCGACGCGGTACCGGCGCTGCTGCCGCACCAGCCGATCGCGCTGGAGGGCCTGGACCTCCGGATCGTCGACGTGGTGCGCACCCGGCGCGGCGCCGCCGCCGTACCGCCGCTGCCGGACGGGGAGGGGTGGCTCTTCGCCGAGCTGGCCGGCGGGTCGGCGGCGGAGCTCGCGGCCGCGGCGCAGGCGCTGATCGCGGACGCCGGTGCGCTGGACGCCGCGGTGGTGACCGATGCGGCGGCGGTGTGGCGGATCCGGGAGGCGGGCGCCGCGCTGTCCCAGCGGTCGGTGGACAACCGCCCGGCGTACGCGGGTTGGGAGGATTCCGCGGTGCCGCCGGAGAAGCTCGGCGCCTACCTGCGGGAGTTCGACGAGCTGCTGGCGGCGCAGGGCCTGACCGGCATGCCGTACGGGCACTTCGGCGACGGCTGCCTGCACGTGCGGATCGACTTCCCGCTGTCCGACGGCGATCCCGGGGTGCGCCGGTTCCGGGAGTTCCTGACCGAGGCGGCGAAGCTGGTCGCCTCCTACGGCGGGTCGATGTCCGGCGAGCACGGTGACGGGCGGGCCCGCGGAGAGCTGCTGCCGCTGATGTACTCGCCGGCCGCCCTGTCGGCGTTCGCCGCGGTCAAGGACGTGTTCGACCCGGACGGCGTGCTCAACCCCGGGGTGATCGTGCGGCCCCGCCCGGTCGACGCCGACCTGCGGGTACCGGCGGCCCGACCGGTCACCGAGCGGCTGGCGCTGGCGTTGCGGCACGACCACGGCGACTTCGGCACCGCCGTACACCGGTGTACCGGGGTGGGGGTGTGCC
This sequence comes from Actinocatenispora sera, assembly GCF_018324685.1. NCBI lineage: Bacteria > Bacillati > Actinomycetota > Actinomycetes > Micromonosporales > Micromonosporaceae > Actinocatenispora > Actinocatenispora sera. Next base: position 3,617,203 of record NZ_AP023354.1, read on the forward strand.
GCGCCGACAACACCGGTGGCGGCGGGGTGATGTGCCCGTCGTACGTGGCGACCCGGGACGAGAAGGACTCCACCCGGGGCCGGTCCCGGGTGCTGCAGGAGATGCTGAACGGCACCCTGGTGCGCGACGGCTGGCGCTCGCCGGAGGTGCACGAGGCGCTGGATCTGTGCCTGTCCTGCAAGGGATGCGCGAGCGACTGCCCCGCCGGGGTGGACATGGCGAGCTACAAGGCCGAGGTGCTGTACCAGTCGTACCGCGGGCGGTTGCGGCCGGTGTCGCACTACACGCTGGGGATGCTGCCGCGGTGGTCCCGGCTGGCGTCCCGGGTGCCGGCGCTGGCGAACGCCGCGCTCGCCGCGCCGGGCGTGGCGTCGGTGGCCAAGCGGCTGGCCGGGGTGGACACCCGGCGCTCGGTGCCGCGGTTCGCGGCCCGCACGTTCCGGCACTGGTTCAACAACCGTCCACATCGGACGGACGGGGATCCGGTGCTGCTGTGGGTGGACACGTTCACCAACCACTTCACCCCGGCGGTCGGTGCGGCCGCGGTCCGGGTACTGGAACGGGCCGGGTTCGCCGTGCGGCTGTCGGATCCCGGGCTGTGCTGCGGGCTGACCTGGATCTCCACCGGCCAGCTGGACGCGGCGAAGCGCATCCTGCGCCGCTCGGTGGCCACCCTCGCTCCGCACGCCCGCAGCGGCGTACCGATCGTGGGGCTGGAGCCGTCGTGCACCGCGGTGCTGCGCAGCGATGCGGTGGAGCTGCTCGACCACGACGTCGCCCGCAGGGTCGCGGACGCCAGCCACACGCTCGCCGAACTGCTCGGCGAGCGGCCCGGCTGGCAGCCGCCGGACCTGTCCGGGGTCGAGGTGCTCGCCCAGCCGCACTGCCACCAGCACGCGGTCATGGGTTGGGACGCCGACCGGGCGCTGCTGGAGCGGGCCGGTGCGACGGTGACCTCGGTCGGCGGGTGCTGCGGGCTGGCCGGCAACTTCGGGATGGAGCGCGGCCACTACGAGGTGTCGGTCGCGGTGGCCGAGTCGGCGCTGCTGCCCGCGGTACGCGAGGCGGAGCGCGACACGGTGGTCCTCGCCGACGGCTTCTCCTGCCGTACCCAGCTGGCCGATCTCGCCGACCGCCCCGGCCGGCACCTGGTCGAGCTGCTGGACGCCCCGGCCGGTTGACCTGCGCACGCAACCGGCCGTACCGAAGGGATCGGTACGGCCGGCCGCCGGTGTGCTCAGGCGAACTTGCGCCGGTAGATGACCATCGCCGCCGCGTAGGCGGCGAGCAGGATGCCGACGCACCAGGCGAGCGCGATCCAGATGTCGTGGCCGACCGGCTGCCCCTGCAGCAGCGCCCGGAGCGCGTTGACGATCGAGGTGACCGGCTGGTTCTCCGCGAACGCCCGTACCGGGCCGGGCATCGTGTCGGTGGGCACGAACGCCGAGCTGACGAACGGCAGGAAGATGATCGGGTAGGAGAATGCGGTCGCCCCGTCGGGGGAGGACGCCGACAGCCCGGCGATCACCGCGATCCAGGTCAGCGCGAGGGTGAACAGCACCAGGATGCCGACCACCGATAGCCAGTCCAGCACCCCGGCCGAGGAGCGGAACCCGATGGCGAAGCCGACCCCGATGATGATCGCCACCGAGACCAGGTTGGACACCAGCGAGGTCAGTACGTGTCCCCACAGCACCGATGAGCGGGCGATCGGCATCGAGTGGAACCGCTCGAAGATGCCGCCCTTCAGATCGTTGAACAGCCGGAACGCGGTGTAGGAGATGCCGCTCGCGATCGCGATCAGCAGGATGCCGGGCATCAGGTAGTTGACGTAGTGGTCGGTGCCGGCCCGGATCGCGCCACCGAACACGAAGACGAACAGCAGCATGAACCCGATCGGCATGATCGTGACGGTGATGATGGTGTCCAGGCTGCGGGTGATGTGCCGCATCGAGCGGCCGAGCATCACACCGGTGTCGCTGAGGGTGTGCGCGGTCATGACTGCTGCTCCTGCTTCTGCTGGTGGTTGGTGTGGTCGTCGTCGACGATCGCCAGGAAGATCTCCTCGAGCGTGGGCTGCCGCTCCACGTACTCCACCTGTGCCGGCGGCAGCAGCTGCCGCAGCTCGGCGAGGGTGCCGGAGACGATGATGGTGCCCTCGTGCAGGATCGCGATCCGGTCCGCGAGCTTCTCCGCCTCGTCCAGGTACTGGGTGGTCAGCAGCACCGTGGTGCCGCTGTCGGCGAGGTCCTGGATCACCTGCCAGACCTCGAGCCGGGCCTGCGGATCCAGGCCGGTACTGGGCTCGTCGAGGAAGATGACCGCCGGGTCGCCGATGAGGCTCATCGCGATGTCCAGCCGGCGCCGCATGCCGCCGGAGTACGTCGCGACGCGGCGCCCGCCGGCCTCGGTGAGCCGGAACCGATCGAGCAGGTCGTCGGCGACCTTTCGAGGGTCGGCGACCCGGCGCAGCCGGGCGATCATGACCAGGTTCTCCCGGCCGGTGAGGATCTCGTCGACCGCGGCGAACTGCCCGGTGAGACTGATCGAGTCGCGTACCTTGCCCGGCGTCGCCGTCACGTCGAACCCGTTGACGCGGAGCACGCCGTCGTCGGGTGCCAGCAGGGTGGCGAGGATGCGGACCACGGTGGTCTTGCCGGCGCCGTTCGAGCCCAGCAGCGCGAAGATGCTCCCGCGCGGTACCTCGAAGTCGACGCCCTTGAGCACCTCCAGTTTCTGGTAGGACTTGCGCAGTCCGGTGACCTGGATAGCCGGCGCAGCGGTCATCGCCCCGACTCCTTTCTGGTTGTCAGGTTCGTGGGAGGGTGCGGAATCAGGCCCGGCGCAGCGTGATGTCGCCGTACGAGGTGCGGCACCGCACGGTGACCACCTCGTCGGACGGCGCCGGGCCGGCGGTGCTGTCGAGCGTGTTGTCGATCCGGCCGAACTTCGTTTCCAGGTCGAGCTTGGCGGCGGTGCCGTCGGCCAACCCGACGCGGACGTTGCCGAACCCCGTCTCGGCGTCGATCCGGCCGCGGATCGCCCGCGCCACCCGCACCGAGCCTGCCGAGGTACGCGCCTGCACGTCGCCGCCCGCGTCGCCGACGGAGACGTCGCCGTTGGACGAGCGGACCTGCACGTCGCCGGTCACCGAGTCGACCTCGGTCGTCCCGTTGGAGTTCTTGACGGTCGCGTTGCCGCCGAGTGTGCCGATCCGGATCGCGCCGGAGCCGGTGGACACCTCGGCCGTGCCGTCGATGCGGCCGATGCCGATGTCCCCGACGGTACGGGCGCGCAGCGCACCGGTGTGCTCCAGCCGCAGCCGTCCGGTACCGGACTTGACCTGGCAGTCGCCGAGCGTGCCGGTGGTGACGACGTCGCCCATCGAGGCGCTGCTGCGCACCGCCGATCCGGTGGGCAGCTCGATCGTCACGTCGACCGACCAGGTCTTGTTGCTCCAGGAGATCCAGTTGCGCAGCCGGGTGCTGCGGATGTGCAGCTCGCCGTCGGCGAACTCGACCCGGGCCTGTTCGGCGGCGCGGACGTTCGAGTCGTCGTCCGGGTCGGTCGGTACGACCTCGACGACGGTGGTGTGGCGATCGGAGGCGTGCACGGTGAGGTTGCCGACGAACAGTTCGGCGATCACCGCGATCGGTTCGGGTGTGTCGTAGCTGGGCATGGTGGGCTCCGTTGCTGGGTCGTGGTGGACGGTGCGGGTGTCAGCGCACCCAGCCGGTCTGTCGTCGGCGCCCACCGCGGCCGGTGGCCGGCTGCACGGTCGGCGGGTCGAATTCCTCGGCCGCCAGCGCGGCGTTGGCGGCCCGGGCCAGCCAGGAGTTGGCGGACCTGCCCTGGCGCGTGGCGGCCCGCTCGATCCGCGCCTTGAGCTGCTCGGACAGTCGCAGGTTGAGCCGGGCCATCGGCCCGTCGTCGGCATCGTCGATGCCCGGCCCCGGGGCCGGCGGGGGCTCGGCCGCCGCCGGTTCGGCGGGCGGCGCGGTCACCGCGAACTCGGGCTCGCCGGCCCGTAGCCGCACCTCGACCGACCCGGGCGCGAGATCCTGGGTGATCTCGGCCGCCGCGGCGGACAGCGCGTCCAGCAGCGCCAGCCGCGCGGCCGGCTCCAGCGCCACGACCAGCCGGTCGAGGAACGCGCGGGCGGCGGGATCCCCGGTCTCGGCCACGGCCACGAGCTGGTCGTGCAGCTGCCGTACATAGGTGCTCAACTCCATGACGTCAGCATGGCACAGAGGTGACGTCATGACAAGTGCCATCTTGGCACGCGTCTGGCTCTTGGCCTTCCGCAGCGCCGTGGCGTAGGAGCCTTCCGCTCTTGCCGAGATCCGAGGTGGGCGATGTTTTCTCAGGTAGACGGATGATGGGCGGCTGCTCGGGGAGCGTGTCCGGTGCTGGGGAGTGCTGCGGCACACGCGTGGCACCGATTGGCACCGATGGTCGGGTCGAGGTGCCGGCGTACCGGCACAGTGGTGTCGCGGCTGGCCGATCCGGACCGGGTCGTACCGTTGCGCCGTGCAGACGAACATTCGGCCGCGCCGCGACGACGATCTGCCCGGCTGCGTCGCCGCGCTGCGCATCGTGCAGCGGCAGGACGCGTACCCGCTGGTCTGGCCGGCCGACCCGGTCGGCTGGCTGTGCCCGAAGGGCGCGCTCGACGCCTGGGTGTGCACCGCCGAGGACGAGGTGGTCGGCCAGCTGCTGCTGCGCGACGGCGGCGACCTGGAACTGCGCGACACCGTTGCTGGCGCGGCCGGGCTGCCGGCCGACCGGCTGGCGAGCGTCAGCCGGCTGTTCGTGGCGCCACGGGCCCGCGGTACCGGCCTGGCCGCGCGGCTGATCGACACCGCCGTCGCCGCCGCGGCCGAGCAGGGTCGGCGCTGCGCGTTGGACGTGCTGGACGCCCGCTGGGGTGGCCCGACCGCGCTGTACGAGCGGCTCGGCTGGCGCCGGGTCGCCACCACGTCCGCGTCCTGGTGGTCCGGCCCGGACGCCGAACGCCCGGTCGTGCACAGCTACCTCGCGCCGGACCGCACCTCGATCCACGCCTGAGCGGCCGGCGGGTTCGGCCTGAGGTCGATGCCGCGGTGCCTCCGGGTGCGGCGGCCGCTCGGTGCTCGTGCAGGTCGGCTGCTGCGCGCGCAGGTCGGCTCAGCGCTCGCGCAGGTCGGCTCAGCGCTTGCGCAACTGGGCGCAGCGCCGCTCCACGTCAGGGACGAACCAGTCCGGGACCTGGCCGGTGGCCCGCAGCCGGACGCGTTCGTCCCTGCTCAACGTGCGGGCCGCATCGTCCACCGCGAACGCGTAGTCGCCGAGCTTGCCGGTCATGGCGTCGCGCTGGTCCTCGGCGACCATCGCGCCTCGGCTGCGTCCGCCGCCACCCATGAATGCCAGGATCAACCCGGCGGTACGAAGCACTCCTCGCTTGCGGGACAGCGCGCCGAAGTGGTCGCGGACGGCGAGCCAGGCGAGCCGTTCGTCGGTGAGGCGGTGCGTCGGTTGCGACATCCGGGGGCCTTTCTGGGCTGAGAGCGAGGCGATGTTACCGGTGCGTTCACTGGGCCGACTACCACCGTTCGGCCGATATGTCGGGTCGTACCGCCCACCGAGGGCCCTGCCGTTCGCGGCACCGCGCTGACTCCTGCGATCGAGAAAACGATCAACATTTGCTGAATGGCTGTACGCCTGGCAGTGGGTCTGCGCGCTGTCGCAAATGGATTTGCCAGCAGCGTAGGGACGGAAGATAGTCAACGTGTGCGTAATAATTCGAGCGAAGATGCGCCCGTGGTGCCGGTACGGCGGGTGGCCGGGCTGTTCGTCGGGTACCGGCGACGGCTGGCCGGGTTGGTGGCGCTGCTGGTGCTGCAGGCCGGGGTGAGCGTCAGCGCGCCGTTCCTGCTGCGAGAGATCCTGGACCGGGCGATACCGGCGCGCGACGTGCCGCTGCTGAGCCTGCTCGCGCTCGGCATGCTCGCCTCGGCGGCCGGTACCGCGGCCCTGTCGGCGGTCACCAACCGGCTGTCGAACGTGATCGGCCAGGGCATCATGCACGACGTCCGGGTCGCCGTCTACGACCACCTGCAACGGATGTCGCTCGGCTGGTTCACCAGGACCCGCGCCGGCGACACGCTGTCCCGCATCACCAGCGACATCGCCGGCGTCGACGCGGTGCTGACCAACACCGTCACCGCCATGGTCCAAAGTGGAGTCTCGGCGCTCGCGGTGGCGGTCGCGCTGGTCGTACTCAACTGGCAGCTGGCCCTGGTCGCGCTCGTGGTGGTGCCGGGGATGCTGCTGCTCACCCCGCGGCTGGGGCGCCGCCGGCGCGCCGTGGTCGGCAACCGGCAGCGGCGGATGGGCAGGCTGACCTCTCTGATCACCGAGTCGCTGTCGGTGTCCGGCATCCTGCTCGCGAAGACCATGGGCAACCGGGACGAGCTGCGCGACCGGTTCGCGGCCGAGTCGCGCGAGGTGTCCCGGCTGGAGATCGCCGCGTCGATGATGGGCCGCTGGTCGACCGCGTCGCGCCGGGCCAGCCTGGTCGCCGTCCCGGCCGTCGTGTACTGGCTGGCCGGTGTCCAGTTCGCGCACGGCATCCACCCGAGCACGCTCGGCACCGTGGTCGCCTTCACCAGCATGCTGAACCGGCTGGTCTCGCCGATCGGCACCATGCAGGGCATCGGCGCGGGCGTGTCCAGCTCGATGGCGCTGTTCGGCCGCATCTTCGAGGTGCTCGACCTGCCCGTGGAGGTGGCCGACGCACCCGGCGCAACCCCGCTGCGGACCACCGGCAGCGCCGAGGTGGCGCTGCGTGACGTCTGGTTCCGCTACGACGGCCCGGGCAGCGACCACGCCAGCGCCGCAAACGGCCACGCCGGCGTTGCGGACGGCCACGCGGGCGCCGCGGACGGCCATCGCGACGCCAGCGGCGACAGCGTCCGTGACCGGGCGAGCGAGGACCGGGGCGGCGGGTGGACGCTGCGCGGGATCGACCTGACCGTACCGGCGGGCCGGCGGCTCGCGATCGTCGGCGCCACCGGCTCCGGCAAGACCAGCCTGGCGTACCTGATCGCCCGGCTCTACGACCCGCAGCGCGGTGCGGTGACCATCGGCGGTACCGACGTGCGGACCGTCACGCTCGACTCGCTCGCCGACGTGGTCGGGCTGGTGTCCCAGGAGACCTACCTGTTCCACGACACGGTGGCGGCGAACCTGCGCTTCGCCCGGCCGGAGGCCACCGACGCCGATCTCGTCGCGGCGTGCCGGGCGGCCCGCATCCACGAGGCGGTCGCGGCGCTGCCCGACGGGTACGACACGGTCGTCGGCGAGCGCGGTTTCCGCTTCTCCGGCGGCGAGCGGCAGCGGCTCGCGATCGCTCGGGTACTGCTGCGCGACCCGCCGGTACTGGTACTGGACGAGGCGACCAGCGCGCTGGACACCGGTACCGAGCGGGAGGTGCAGCTGGCGCTGGACGTGGCCGCCGCCGGCCGTACCACGATCGCCATCGCGCACCGGTTGTCCACCGTCCGCGACGCCGACGAGATCGTCGTCCTGCACGCCGGTTCGGTCGTCGAACGCGGCCGGCACGCCGACCTGGTCGCCGCCGGCGGCCGGTACGCCGCACTCGTCGCGGACGCCGACCACGCCCCGGCATCCTGACCGGCCCGGCGTGCCGGTCCAGCGTCCGCCGGTGGCCGGTTCGCCGTGCTCGTCGGAGCGGCCGACCATGCCCGGCATCCTGACCGGTCCCGCGCGCCGGTCCAGCGTCCGGCAGCGGGCGGGGCCGGCGGATAGGCTCGCGGGCATGGCGAGGGTCGGGCCGGATCGGGCCAGCGTGGCGGCGGCGGACCGGGTGCTGGCCGGGGTGAGCCGGCTCGGCAGCCGGATGCGCGCCGAACGGCCGCGCACCGGACCGTCGCTCGCCGTGCTCGGCGTGTTGTTGCGGCTGTCGGTGCGCGGCACCATGACCACCGGCGCGCTGGCCGCCTCGCTGAAGGTGGCGCCCCAGTCGATGACCCGGATCGTGGCGGGCATGGCCGAGAACGGGCTGATCGACCGAACCCCCGACCCGGACGACCGGCGCCAGATCCTGGTCTCGATGACCGAGGCGGGCCGCCGGGTGTTCGACGAGGACACCCGGACCAGGCGGGCCTGGCTCGCGGCGGCGATGGACGCCGAGCTGACCACCGCCGAACGTGACGTGCTGCGGGTCGCCGGTGACCTGATGATCCGGCTCGCCGACTGGCAGCCTCCGGCCGACTGAGCCGCGAGACGGCGCCGCGCCGTCGCCCGATCGAGGCCGTACCGGGAGAAACCGGGCGGGCTCGGCGGGTCGGTCGGCTCGTTCGTCCGCCGATCCGGCCGTACCGGGCAGGTGAAACGGGGTCCGGGGTGGGCGCCGGCGCGGGTCCCCGCGCGGCGCGGCAGGATGGAGGCGGCGCGTGTGGGAGGTGGCCAGACTCAGATGGCGGGTCGGATCGTGGCGGCGGACATCGCCGCGGTACGGGAACGGGTGTCGATCGTCGAGGTCATCGGCGGTCAGGTGACCCTGCGTCCGGCCGGTGGCGGCAACCTCAAGGGCCTGTGCCCGTTCCACGAGGAGAAGTCGCCGAGCTTCAACGTCACCCCGGAGCGGGGTGTCTTCTACTGCTTCGGCTGCGGTAAGGGCGGCGACGCGATCAGTTTCCTGATGGAGACCGATCACCTCACCTTCTCCGAGTCGGTCGAGCGGCTCGCCGGCATGGTCGGCATCACCCTGCGGTACGAGGAGTCCGGTGACGGCTCGCCCCGGCGCCGGGAGGACACCGGCAGCCGCCGCACCCTGGTCGCCGCGCACGCCGAGGCGGCCGCGTTCTACGCCGAGCAGCTCGGCTCGGCCGGAGCCCGTACCGCCCGGGAGTTCCTGGCGCAGCGCGGGTTCGACCGGGACGCGGCGCTGCGGTTCGGCTGCGGCTTCGCCCCCGACTCGTGGGACGCGCTGGGCAAGCACCTGCGCGCCAAGGGGTACGCGGCGAAGGATCTGATCACCGCCGGGCTGATCCGGGAGGCGAGGTCCGGCAACCTGATCGACCGGTTCCGCGGGCGGCTGATCTGGCCGATCCGCGACCTGTCCGGCGACGTGATCGGGTTCGGCGCGCGCAAGCTGTTCGACCATGACGACGGCCCCAAGTACCTGAACACCCCCGAGACGCCGATCTACAAGAAGTCGCACGTGCTGTACGGCATCGACCAGGCGAAACGGGAGATCGCCAAGCAGAACAAGGCGGTCATCGTCGAGGGCTACACCGACGTGATGGCCTGCCACCTCGCCGGCGTACCGACCGCGGTCGCCACCTGCGGCACCGCGTTCGGCGACGGGCACATCTCGGTGTTGCGGCGGCTGCTGCTGGACTCCGACGCCGGCACCATCGTGTTCACCTTCGACGGCGACGCGGCCGGGCAGAAGGCGGCGCTACGCGCGTTCGCCGACGACCACAAGTTCGCCGCCCGCAGCATGGTGGCCATCGGCGCCGACAACATGGACCCGTGTGAGCTGCGGCTGGCCAAGGGCGACGCCGCGGTCCGCGACCTGATCGCGGACAGCGAACGGCTGATCAACTTCGCGCTGCGCACCACCGTGCAGGGCTACGATCTGGACAGCGCGGAGGGCCAGGCCGGCGCACTGCGGGCCGGCGCCCGGATGGTCGCCGACATCAAGCAGCGTGACCTGCGCGACCGGTACGTCGGGTTCCTGGCCCGGCACGTCGGGGTCGACACCGAGGAGGCCCGGGCCGCGGTCGGCGACGCGCTGCGGCACGGCGGCCGGCGCCCCGCCGCCCCGTCCCGTCCGACTCGGGCCGTCGCCCCCGCGGTGGTCCCGAACTCGCGCCGGGCCCTGGTCGAGCGGGAGGCGCTGAAGCTCGCCGTGCAGCACCCGCAGCTCGCCGGCCCGCTGTTCGACGCCGTCGACGCCACTCCGTACGGGCACCCGGTGCACGCGGCGATCCGGGAGGCGATCGCCGCGGCCGGGGGAGCGGCGGCCGCCGCCGGCGGGCCGACCTGGATCGAGCAGGTCCGGTCCGGCTGTACCGACCTGGCCGGCCAGGCGCTGGTCACCGAGCTGGCGGTGGAGCCGCTGCGCTACGACGGCGAGCCCGACCCGCGGTACGTGTCGGTCACGCTCGCCTCGCTGCAACTGCCGGTGATCGAGCAGCGGATCAAGGCCGTGAAGTCGAAGCTGCAGCGCACCAATCCGGTGCAGCACAAGGACGAGTACCTGTCGCTGTTCGGTGAGGTGGCCTCGCTGGAGCAGCACGCGCAGGCGCTGCGCGAACAGGCGACCGGGGGGTTGTGATGGGGATTCTCGCGCGCATCCGGCGCAGCCGGCTGCCGGTCGAGGCGAAGCGGCCCTTCGCGGCGTCCGAGCACCTGGTGGCCTGGGCGCCGGTGGGCAACGGGCACGCCACCGGTGGATCCGCCGGCGACGGGTACCTGGTGGCCACCAACCGCGGGCTGTGGCTGCCGGGCCGCGACGAGCGGCTCGGCTGGCACGAGATCCACAAGGCCACCTGGTCGGGCCGCGAGCTGGTCGTCACACCGGCCAGGCTCGTCCGGTCCGCCGGCGAGGCGCCGGACGCGCCGGCCGACGTGTTCACCGACGACGAGCCGGTGAGCTACCGGATCGGTGACCCGGGCGAGCTGCCGTACCAGGTCCGGGTCCGGGTGACCAAGAGCGTGGCGTTCTCCACCCACCACGAGCTGCCGAACGGGGGAGTGCGGGTGGTGGCCCGGCGCATCCCGGGCGTGGACGGGCTGCACTGGGCGCTGCGGTACGACGAGGGCACCGTGCTGATCGGCCCGGACCACGACCTGGTCGCCGAGTTCCTCGCCCAGGCCCGCAACACCGTCGAAACCGGCTGACCCGCCGGGGTCCTCGATCGAGGGTGCACGTCGGTGGACCGCGGCGCCTGGCGGCGCACCTCGGGTGGACCGCGGCGCCTGGTGGCGCGCTCCAGGTGGACCGCGGCGCTCGGCGGCGTCAGTCGCGGGGGACCGGGACGACGGTGTCGGCCACCGGACGCCGCCCGGTACGGGCCCGGGGTGGCTGCTCGGGGCTCGCCACGCCGAGCCGCAACACCAGGTACGGCGCGCCCAGCCCGGCCAGCACCTCGCGGGCGATCAGCTGCCGGGTGGCCAGCACTTCGATCGGGTCGGAGTAGGGCGACACGGCGAGACCGAGCCGCACCACGGTCAGCAGCACCGAGCCGAGCGCCTCACCGCCGCGCAGCCAGTGCGCCGGATCGTCCCGGTCGCCGTAGAGCACCGCATACCGCGCGTACCGGTCGGCAAGTTCCGGCTCGTCCGGCAGCGCGGCGTCCTGGTCCGGGGCGAAGTCGCGGATCGGCACCCGCCGCGCGGCCGGCTCCGGCAGTACGCCGGCGGGCAGCCCCTCGCCGCTGTCGAGGTCGCGGTGGGTCCAGTCGTGCAGCTCCCGCTGGTACGCCGGCTCGGCCCGCTCGAGCTCGCCGGCCCGGCCGACCGCCATCGTCACCGTCGTCACCTGCTCGGGCCGAACCAGGTGCAGGTGCGCGCCGCCGGCGTCGGCCGCCGCGGTGAGCTGCCGCAACGCCTCGTCGCTCGGCGGCTGGTCGGCGAACGGGCGCCGGTCCATGTGCCGGATCAGCATCGACTGGTAGTCCCGGACACACTCGGCGCTCGGCGCCGTCGCGCCGCCCAGCCTGACCCGGGCGAGCAGGTCCCCGTCCTCGGGATCGGGCAGCCGCACCACGTCCGGCAGGTACCCGGCGGCGCGCAGCGCGACCTGCGCGTGCTGCAACGCCACCCCGCAGGACAGGGTCAGCGACCGGCCGTCCGGGTCGGTGGCGAGCAGCTGCCGGGTCCGGTCCGCGTACAGCTCGGTGTCATGCTCGTGCACCAGCCACTGCCACGGCTGCGTGTTGTGGATGGACGGGGCGAGCGAGGCGATCGCCGCCGCCTCGCGCAGGAGGGACTGCGGATCCCGTGCCTGACCAGCCATGCGGTCAAGCTACCCAACCGCCCCCGGCCCGCGTGGCGGTTCGCGCCACCCGGACCGGCGCTACGGTACGAAATGGGGCCCGGTCCTGTCGGGGGTGGGCGATAGGGTCGCCGGCATGTCCTCTGATCTGATGATCTCGGCGACCGGGCTGGTGAAGCGGTTCGGCTCGTTCACCGCGGTCGCCGGCATCGACGTGGGCGTGCAGCGGGGGGAGGCGTTCGGTTTCCTCGGGCCGAACGGCGCGGGCAAGAGTTCCACGATGCGCATGATCGGCTGCGTGTCGCCACCGACCGAGGGCCGCCTGTCCATCCTCGGGCTCGACGCGGCGACCCACGGCCCGGCGATCCGGTCCCGGCTCGGGGTCGTCCCGCAGCAGGACTCGCTCGACGTCGAGCTGTCGCTGGTCGAGAACCTCACCGTCTACGCCCGGTACTTCGGCATCCCGCGCCAGGTGGCCCGCGACCGGGCTGCCGAGCTGCTGGAGTTCGTCCAGCTGACCGACCGGGCCGACAGCAAGGTCGAGCCGCTGTCCGGCGGCATGAAGCGGCGGCTGACGATCGCCCGCGCCCTGGTCAACGAGCCCGACCTGGTGCTGCTCGACGAGCCGACCACCGGCCTCGACCCGCAGGCCCGGCACCTGGTCTGGGAGCGGCTCTACCGGCTCAAGCAGCGCGGCGTCACCCTCGTGCTGACCACCCACTACATGGACGAGGCCGAGCAGCTGTGCGACCGGTTGGTGGTGATGGACGCCGGCCGCATCGTCGCCGAGGGCTCCCCGTCCCAGCTGATCGCCCGGTACTCCAGCCGTGAGGTGGTGGAGCTGCGGTTCGGCCTCGACGACCTGGCCGGGCCGGCCGGCGCCGAGCTGGTGAAGGCGCTCGACGGGCTCGCCGACCGGGTCGAGCCGCTGCCCGACCGGCTGCTGCTCTACACCGACGACGGCGACGCGACGACCGCCGCGGTGTCCGCTCGCCACATCGAGCCGACCTCGGTGCTGGTGCGCCGCAGCACCCTGGAGGACGTGTTCCTGCACCTGACCGGCCGGACCCTGGTGGACTGATGGCGAGCGCCCTCGCCGCGCCGGGCCGCGGCGCGCTGCACGTGTTCGCGTACCACCTGACCGGCTACCGCCGCACCTGGTGGGGCACCGCGTTCTCCAGCTTCCTGCTGCCGCTGATCTACCTGGCCGGCATCGGCCTCGGCGTCGGGGGCTACGTCGACCGCGGCCACCAGCTCGGCGTGGACTACCTGAGCTTCCTCGCGCCGGGCGTGCTCGCCGCGACCGGGCTGAGCATCGCCATCGACGAGTCGATGTACCGGGTCTACTCGCAGTTCGCCTGGGACCGCACCTACGAGGGGATGCTCAACACGCCGCTGCGCATCGTCGACATCGTGCTCGGCCAGCTCGCCTTCGTGGTGTTTCGTGCGCTGGTCGCGGTGACGGTGTTCCTGCTGGTCATGGCCGCGTTCGGGACGGTGCACTCGGGCTGGGCGGTCGGCGTGCTGCCCACCGCGATGCTGCTCGCGCTGGCCTGCGCGGCGCCGACGTTCGCGTTCACCGCGACCCAGCACACCGACTCCAGCTTCGCGGTGCTCACCCGGTTCGTCGTGATCCCGGTGCAGCTGTTCTCCGGTGTGTTCTTCCCGATCGCCCAGCTGCCCGCCGGGGTACGGGTCCTCGCCTGGCTCTCGCCGCTGTGGCACGGCGTCGAGGTGTGCCGGTCGCTGACCCTCGGTACCCCGCGGCTGTGGCCGGTCCTGGGGCACCTGGGCTACCTCGTGGCGTGGGCGGCGGCCGGTCTGCTGCTCGCGCACCGCGCGTTCCGCCGCAGGCTGGTGGTCTGATGCTGACCACGCTGCTGCTGCGGGTCTCGCCGCGCCGGGCCGGTGCCGTGGTGGAGCGCAACGTGCTGGTGCACCGCCGCGGCTGGGTGGTGCTCGCCTCCGGCTTCTTCGAACCGCTGCTCTACCTGCTGTCGCTGGGCATCGGCCTGGGCGCGCTGGTCGGCCGGGTGCCGTTCGCCGGCGAGAGCGTCGCCTATCCGGTGTTCCTCGCCCCGGCGATGCTCGCCGTGCAGGCGATGAACGCGGCGCTGACCGAAACCACGTTCAACGTGTTCGGCAAGCTCAAGTACATGCGGCTGTACGACGCGGTGCTCGCCACCCCGGTCACCCCGCTGGAGCTGGCGCTCGGCGAGATCGGCTGGTGCCTGGCCCGCTCCGGGCTCTACTCCGGGGCGTTCCTCGGGTTGATGGCGCTGCTCGGGCTCACCCCGTCCGGGTGGGCGATCCTGGCCTGGCCGGCGGCGGTCCTGATCGGCTTCGCGTTCGCCGCGCTGGGGATGGCGCTGACCACGTTCCTGCGCAGCTGGCAGGACTTCGACTACGTGATGATCATCATGATGGTGATGTTCATGTTCGCCGGCACCTTCACCCCGCTCGACGCGTACCCGGCGTGGGCCCGGCCGCTGGTCGAGCTGACCCCGCTGTACCACGGGGTCGCGATCACCCGCGGTCTGTCGCTCGGCCACCTCGACCTCGCCATGCTGGGCCACGCCGCATACCTGGTGGGCTGCTGCGTTCTCGGCCTCTGGGTCGCCGCCCGCCGCCTCGGCCGCCTGCTGCAACCCTGACCCTGCCGGCCGCGGCCGTCGCGGGCAACCGGCTCGGTGACCGACGTGGGTGCCCGCAGGCATGACCCGGTCGGGGGTGGCGGCGCCATCGGCTCGGGTGGTCGCGGGCGTGACCGGGGTGGATGGTCGGTGGTCGAGGCATCACCGGTGCCGACGCGGGCGAGTACTTGCCCGGGTCAGCAGGTCATGGCCCGCAGCTCGTCGAAGCCGGCGCGGATCAGGTCCGGGAACGGTCGTCGGTGCGGATCGTCGAGCCAGCGCGGGAACGTCACCCGGAACACGGCGATGCCGACCTGCGCGGCCAGGCTCGCGGCCGGTGCCGGGACGCCGTGCCCGTGCAGCGCGTCGGTGAGCGCGGTGCCGAGCCGGGCGAGCTTGACGAGTTCGCGCTCCTGCAGCTCGGGATTCTTGTCGATGACGGCCTGTCGCTGCCGGGCCGGCTCGCGCCGTTCGCCCGCCTCGAACAGCTCGCCGACCGCGGTGAGCGCGGTGCGGACCAGCTCGATCGGGGTCTGGTCGGCCGGCGCGTCGGCGACCGCGCCGGTCAGCGTCTGCTGTAGCCGGTTCGTCCCGTCGAACAGCACCTCGCGCTTGTCGGCGTAGTGCCGGAAGAAGGTCCGCTCGGTCAGACCGGCCCGCGCGGCGATCTCGGCCACGGTGACCCTTTCGTACCCGCGCTCGCCGTAGAGCGCGAGCGCCGCCTGCTCCAGCCGGCCACGGGCGTTCGGCTCCCAACGACTCATGACTCCGATCATAGTGATGACAGTGACTGACATCAGGTGTTAGCGTGATGACAGTGACTGACATGGCTGGTCGGTTCGCCCGCCCGGCCCCTCTCGGAGGTACTTCTCATGCGCGTATTCGTCACCGGGGCGTCCGGCTGGATCGGCTCCGCCCTCGTCCCCGAACTGCTGGACGCCGGACACCAGGTCGTCGGGCTGGCCCGTACGGACGCCTCCGCCGCGGCGCTCGCCGCCGCCGGCGCCCAGGTACGCCGGGGCACCCTCGACGACCTCGACGTGCTGCGCACCGCGGCCGCCGAATCCGACGGTGTGGTGCACCTCGCCTTCAAGCACGACATCGCGTTCAGCGGTGACTTCGCCGGCGCCGCCGCGGCCGACCGGCGCGCCGTCGAGGTCTTCGGCGACGCGCTCGCCGGGTCCGACCGGCCGTTCGTGCTCGCCTCCGGCATCGCCGGCCTGGCGCCCGGCCGGGTGCTGACCGAACGCGACGGCGTGTCCGGTCTGGCCGGCGGCCAGGACGGCCCGAGCGCCCGGATGGCCACCGCGCAGCTGACCCTCTCGTTCGCCGACCGCGGCATACGGTCGTCGGTACTGCGGCTGCCCCCGACCGTGCACGGCGACGGGGACCGCGGCTTCGTCCCCGGCCTGGTCGACGTCGCCCGCGGCAAGGGTGTCGCGGGCTACCTGGGTACCGGCGACAACCGCTGGCCCGCCGTGCACCGCCTCGACGCCGCGCACCTGTTCCGGCTCGCCCTCGACCACGCACCCGCCGGCACGGTGCTTCACGCGATCGGCGACGAGGGGGTATCCCTGCGCGAGGTCGCCGAGGTCATCGGCCGACACCTGAACCTCGCCGTGGCGCCGATCGCCGCAGCCGACGCCGCCGCGCACTTCGGCTGGCTCGCCGGGATGGTCGGCCTGGACATCCCCGCCTCCGCCGAGGTGACCCGAGAGCTACTGGACTGGAAGCCGACCCGCCCCGGCCTGCTCGCCGACCTCGACGAGGGCCACTACTTCCGCACCCGCTGACCCGCCCCCACGGCGGAGCCCTGACCCGCCGCACCCGTGGCGGGTGCTGACCACCCAAGGCGAGCGCGGCCCGGCATCTCGCGGCGCGATCTCGGGCCGTGCGTCACCCGCACGGCCCGAGGCGCGTCTCAGCCGTGGCTGACGCCGTTGCGGCGCCGCCGATGGTGCTCGGCCGGCTCGTGCTCCGGCGTGTACGGCATCGTGCCGAACAGCCGCTCCGCCACCCGCGTGTGCCCGATCCGGCTGTCGGCCAGCCGGTCCGAAATGACGTCCTTGCCGGTCGAGGCCAGCCGGCCGGCCTGCGCCTGCACCAGCCCGGCCGCCTCCTGCACCGTCGGGTTCTCCTTCACCCGGCGGGCCGCGGCGGCGATCTGCTCGTACCGCGCTCGACCAGCCCGGCTGCCGAGCACGTACCCGACGCCCAGACCGGCCAGGAAAGCCCACTTGGCGCGCATCGTCGACTCCTCTCGTCTGCCCTCGTACCGGCGCTTCGCGCTCCTGCGTACCATCCTGCCTGCCCAGCGTGACCGGCGAGACGCGAACCACCGCAGGTGCCACCCCCCGGCCCATGTACTACCCCCGGATCCGCTCATGTACCCTTGTCCGCGTCGGTACGGCGCACGACGGCGTACTCGATCCCGCGTAGCTCAATTGGCAGAGCAGCCGGCTGTTAACCGGCAGGTTCTTGGTTCGAGTCCAAGCGCGGGAGCTTCCACCCCAGGTCAGAGGCTTGACGGCGGCACCGCCCAAGATCAAGACCATCGCTTTACCCTCACTTTTCGATCTGGGTGGCGTACCCGTCTTCCGGCGCCGCCGCGATCCGTGGGTTAACGGTGTTGCGGGCGAGATAGACGTCCTGGGGCATCGACGGCCGCTCGTGCGCGAGCTGATCGGCCGTCGTCCGCGGGTTGAGTCCGGCGCCCATGCGTCGCCGCCGCCTAGCGGAGTGTGTGGCTGGTCACCCGGTAGCGTCGCAGCAGCCTGCGGTTCGCGGTGGGCCTGCTCGCCGGCATGGCAGTGGGGCTGGTGCTGGTCGTGCTGTTGGGCATCCGGGTCTTCGACCTGTTGGACGGTCTCGGTAGTGGCTGCCCGTGTGAGCCGATCGTCGAACAGGTGCGGTGGCCGCACGACCGAGGGCCGGTGGATCAGTCGTCGATCGCCTGGTAGGCGGTGGTCCAGAAGTCGTTCCACATCGGCAGGGTCTGGTCGCCCAGGTGCGCGCGCTGCAGGAGGACGATGGCGGTCAGATCCTCGGCCGGGTCGTTGTACCAGGCGGTGCCCCAGAACCCGGCCCAGCCGTAGCTGCCGACCGAGGGGCCGAGGTGGGTGCGCCGGGTGACGACGGACATCCCGAAACCCCAGCCCTTGGCGTCGAAGTAGCCGGGCTCGAATCCGGAGACCGCCTTCTGCGCGGGGGTCAGATGGTCGGTCGACATCAGCGACGTCGACGGCCGGGAGAGCACCCGCTCGCCGCGGTGGGTACCGCCGGCGAGGAGCGCCGAGGCGAACGCGAGGTAGTCGTCGGCGGTGGAGACGAGACCGCCGCCGCCGCTCTCGAACGTCGCCGGCCGGCTGAACCACCCATCCGGCGGATCGGCTACGACCGCCTCGCCACCGGGACCGTCGTCGCGCTGGTACGCGGTCGCGAACCGCGCGAGGTTCGGGGCGTCGACGTGGAAGCCGGTGTCCTTCATCCCGAGCGGCTCGAAGATGCGCTCGCGCAACGCCTCCCCGAACGACGTGCCGGTGGCCCGCGCGATGAGTGCACCCGTCACGTCGGCACCGGTCTCGTACATCCAGCGTTCGCCCGGCTGGTGTACCAGCGGGAGCGCGCCGAGCCGGCGTACCCACTCGTCCAGCTGCGGCGACCCGAGCGCGTCCAGGGCTTCGGCGATCGGGGCGGTGCCCGGTTCGGCGACGACCATGCCGGTGCCGAGGGTGAAGGTCAGCAGGTCTCGCAGCGTGATCGGGCGCTTCGCGGGCACGGTGTCGGTCAGCGGGCCGGTGGGATCGGCGAGCACTCGCATGTCGGCCAGCTCGGGGAGCAGGTCGTCCACCGGGTCGTCGAGCCGGAGCGTGCAGTCTTCCACCAGCGTCATCGCGCACGCGGCGACGACCGGCTTGGTCATCGACGCCATCCGGACGATCGTGTCCCCGGCCATCGGGGTCGCCGCGCCCGCGCCCTCGAACGCCAGCGACCCGACGGCCTCGACATGCGTCTCGCCGTGCCGGGCGAGAACCATCAGCGCCCCGGGAACGAACCCGGCGCCGACGTGCCGCTCCAGCAGGTCGCGCACTCGAACCAACCGCTTCGTCGAGAATCCACCGGTCGACACCGTTGCTCTCCTCGCCTCGATCGAAGGCTCGTCGCGACCGAACGTTCCCGTCGGCGGCGGCCGGAGTCAGCGCCGATGGTAGCCTCGGCTGCGCTCTCTCGCGCCCCACGTCGCGGGGCCGGAAAGGGCTCGGCGGCGCTCAACTGGCGTGGCGGGCCGGGCACTGGTGGAGCCGGCCACCAGGGCCGACCCGGCGTGGTGTCAGTACCGTTCGACGAGGTGCGCACGGCCCTCAGCGGTCGTCGAGTCGTTGCAGGTCTTCGTAGCTGGCGAAGCGAAACAGCCGAGTACCGGTGACCAGCGGTTGCGGCGTTCCGGTGAAGCGGTGGACGCCGACACCGAAGCCGGCGTCCGGCGCGGACAGCCAGCGGCGCTCGAAACCCTGCCGTTCGAACCGGTCGCAGATCTGCGGTATCCGATCGGGCTCGCCCCGAGCGCGGGTCCAGATCACCGTCCCGCCCCGCGTGCACAGCTGCGGGCAGCACTCGATGGTGCGGGCCAGGTCGTCGTCGAGGATGTTGCCGAAGATCCCGCACAGCAGTACCAGGTGCGCCGGCGCCAGGTCCGCGTACTGGTCGGCGCGGCCCGCGTCGCCGGTGACCACCTCGACGTCGGGCAGGCCGGCCGACCAGGCCCGCTGCGCCGCGACCGCGGTGTTGCCGGCGTCGAGCTCCACCAGCCGGGCCCGCACGTCGGTGCGGCGCGGATGGTCGGCGAGCACGCTGAGCAGGTCGTCGCCCTGCCCCGCGCAGAGGCTGAGCACCCGTAGCGGCCCCGACGGGCTCTCGTCGAGAAAGGTACGGATCTGGCCCTGGATCGCTGCCAACCGCCGTGCCAGCGTCGACTCCGGCCGCTCGTACTGCTCGTGCCAGCCCACCCAATCCATCCCCGAACCGTACGCACCCGCCGCAACCGCTGCGGGAACCTGCCGACCTGCGGTGTTTCGGGGCGCCGTGCGGGTCAGCCAACAGCATCCCGGCCGCACTGCGGCTCGTCGCCGCAGCACCTCGAGCGAGTGCGTCACCGGATCCACCCGCTGCTGACGTCGAGGGTCGTCTCCTCGGCCCGATCGAGGTCCGGTGAGCCCGGCCGGCGCGACGCCGACCGGGCCGGTCTCCGGTTCAGCCGGCGGAGCGGCGTTGGAACTGGGGGAGCTGCTGCAGGTCGTACGGGTAGGGCAGGGGGCGGTCGCTGGCCTCGGTGAGGCGGGCGAGTTGCTTCTCGTCGAGCGACCAGCCGGCCGCGCCGAGGTTGTCGCGCAACTGCTCGACCGTGCGTACGCCGACGATCGGTGCGGTGACGCCGGGGCGCTGCAGCAGCCAGCGCAGCGCGACCTGCGCCGGGGTGTGGCCGACCTCGGCGGCGACCGCCCGTACCGCGTCGAGGACCTGCCACGTGGCGTCGGTGTCGTGCGCCTGCCAGCTGCCGTCGTCGTGTGCGCGGGTGCCTGCGGGCGGCTCGCCCATCGTCCGCTCGTACTTGCCGGACAGCCAGCCGCCGGCCAGCGGGCTCCAGGCCACCAGCCCGGCGCCCTCCTGCTGGCAGACCGGGATCAGTTCCCACTCGGCTTCGCGGGTGAGCAGGTTGTAGGTGGGCTGCAGGCAGGTGAAGGGTTCCCAGCCGTGCTGCCGGGCCAGGTCGATCGACTTCTGGAACTGCCAGCCGGTGTAGTTGGAGGCGCCGACGAACCGCACCTTGCCGTCCCGGACCAGCGTGTCGAGCGTCGACAGCGTCTCCTCCATCGGGGTGGCGTCGTCGAACACGTGGATCTGGTACAGGTCGAGGTAGTCGGTGCGCAGCCGGCGCAGGCTCGCCTCGACCTCGCGCAGGATGTGCTTGCGGCCGGCGCCTCGCACCGGCTCGCCGGGCGCCTTCTCGCCGTACACCTTGGTCGCGATGACCAGGTCGTCGCGGTCGTGGACGGCGAGCCAGCGGCCGATGATCTCCTCGGAACGGCCGGAGGCGTACACGTCGGCGGTGTCGATGAAGGTGCCGCCGGCAGCGGTGAACTCGTCGAGGATGCGGTGGCTGGTCTGCTCGTCGGCGCGGTCGCCGAACATCATCGTGCCCAGGCACAGCTCGCTGACCTGAAGCCCGGTTCGGCCGAGAAAACGAAGGTCCATGCACGGGACGCTACGACCTGGACCGCGGTCTAGCTCAAGCTCTTTCGGTCCGGGTGAGCGTGTTGCGGACGGTGCGCGACAGGACCGCCTCGTCGATACCGGACGGGTGGTCGGCGGCGGCGTGCGCGAGGGCGATGACGGCGGCGGCGAGCCAGTCGGCGGGCAGCCGGTCGTCGAACTCCCCGGTGCGCTGGCCGCGCCGGATCACCCGCTCGATCCGGTCGGCGACGGGCGCGTGCCGCAGCCGGTCGGTGTCCGGCCCGACCGGCTGCGTGGCGATCTGCTGGAGCAGGGCCGGGTAGCGGTCGGTGCTCTGCCGGCCGGCGGCGAGCAGCCGCAGCAACGCGTCGCCGGCGGTACCGGAGTCGGTCTCGACGGCGTCCATCGCGGCGACGGCCTGCTCGGTGAGCCGGTCGACGACGGCGGCGAGCAGATGTTCCCGGGAGGAGAAGTGCGCGTAGATCGTCTGCCGGGTGACGCCGGCGGCGCGGGCCACGGCGGCCAGGCCGGCGTCCGGGTGCGCATCGAGCACCTCCACGGCGGCGGTGAGGATCGCGGCCCGGCTCCGGCGCGCGTCGGCCCGGCGAGGCGGTAACGAGGTCATCTCTTACACCTTGTCAAAATTGAGCGGCGGCTATACCTTACAACATGTAAGAGATCATCTCGATCAGGGAACTGGCGGTACTGCCATGCGCTCGCTCACCGGGACCGATCCGGCGCGGTTCGTCGCCGACTTCTTCACCTCGTTCACCGCCGACCTGCTGCGCGACGACGCGGACCCGGCGCTGATCGTCGACCGGTACCACACCGCCGACGTCGTTCAGGTCGCCGACGGCAACGTGATCGACCGGGACAAGCTGATCGCGCACACCCGTCCAGTGCGCAAGAACCGGCCGACGATCCGCGTCGAGGTGCACGACGCGGTCGCCGACGGCGAGCTGATCGCCGCGCGGTACACGCTGCACGCCCGGCAGCGCGGCCGTGACCTCGCCGTCGAGGTGTGCTTCTTCGGCCGGTTCACCCCGGACGGCCGCATGCGCAGCGCGAACATGCTCACCCGCGCGGTCGCCGCCTGACCGGCCGCGCCCCGCCCCGCCCGCCGGGACCGACCGCCCCGGCCCGTACCGCGACGGCAGGGCGCCGCTCCGGCCAGCACGGCGGTGGCGCCCGGCCGGCCACGGCAGCCAGCGGCACAAGGGCGCTCGACCGGCCACAGCGGCCAGTACGACGAGGGCGCCCGACCGGTACCGGTCGGGCGCCCTCGTCGTCGGTGTGTCGGTCTATTCGAGGTAGTCGCGCAGCAGCTGCGACCGGGACGGGTGGCGCAGCTTCGACATCGTCTTCGACTCGATCTGGCGGATCCGCTCCCGGGTCACCCCGAACGCCTGGCCGATCTCGTCCAGGGTGCGCGGCTGGCCGTCGGTGAGCCCGAACCGCAGCCGGACCACGCCAGCCTCCCGCTCGGACAGCGTGCCGAGCACCTGCTGCAGCTCGGTCTGGAACAGCGAGAACGACACCGCCTCGACCGCCGACACCGCCTCGGAGTCCTCGATGAAGTCGCCGAGCTGGCTGTCGCCCTCGTCGCCGATGGTCTGGTCGAGCGAGATCGGCTCCCGCGCGTACTGCTGGATCTCCATCACCTTTTCGGGGGTGATGTCCATTTCCTTGGCCAGCTCCTCCGGGGTGGGCTCGCGGCCCATCGACTGGAGCAGCTCGCGCTGCAGGCGACCCAGCTTGTTGATCACCTCGACCATGTGCACCGGAATGCGGATGGTCCGGGCCTGGTCGGCCATCGCCCGGGTGATCGCCTGCCGGATCCACCAGGTCGCGTAGGTGGAGAACTTGAAGCCCTTGGTGTAGTCGAACTTCTCCACCGCGCGGACCAGGCCGAGGTTGCCGTCCTGGATCAGGTCGAGGAAGGCCATCCCGCGGCCGGTGTAGCGCTTGGCGATCGAGACGACCAGCCGCAGGTTCGCCTCCAGCAGGTGGTCCTTGGCGCGGACGCCGTCCCGCTCGATCTGCTTCAGCTCGCGCCGCAGCTCGATGGTGACCTCTTCGCCCGACTCCTCCTTCTGTCGGAGCAGCTCCGCCGCGTACAGCCCGGCCTCGATCCGCTTGGCGAGGTCGACCTCCTGCTCGGCGTTGAGCAGCGGCACCCGGCCGATCTGCTTGAGGTACGCCCGGACCGAGTCGGCGGAGGTGGTCAGCTCGGCGTCCTTGCGGGCCTGCCGGAGTGCCTCGGAGTCCTCGTCGTCCCAGTCGAAGTCCTCGGACTGCTCGCCGTCGCCGTCCTTCTTGCCGCGCGCGGTCTTCTTCGCGGCCGTCTTCTTCGCCGTCTTCTTGGCTGTCCTTCTCGCCGGCGCGGGCGGCTCGTCGGCGGTCAGGTCGACCTCCGCGTCCGGGCCGGCGTCGTCGGTGGTCGGTTCGTCCGCGGGCTTCGCCGCCTTCGCGACCGGCTTCTTCGCCGCGGCCGCCTTCTTGGCCGCCTTCTTCGCCGGCGCCTTCTTGGCCGGCTCCGCGGCCGGCTCGGTCTCCGCCGGCTCGGCGGCCGCGGCCGGTTCGGCGGCGGGGACCGGCTCGGTCACCGTGGCCGGGGACGGCTGGGTGGCGGCCGGGGTCGACCGGGTCACCGCGGGGCGCGTCGAGGACGCGGCCTTGCCGGCGGTGGCCGGGCGGGTCGGGGTGGCGCGGCGACGCTTGGCGGTGCCGGCGGAGCCGTCCACCACCACGGTCACGCCGGCCTGGGCGAGCGCCTTGAGGATCTTGCGACCCTGGGCCGGGGTCACCTCGGCGGCGGCCAGCACCCGGGCCACGTCAGCTGAGGTGAGATGGCCGGACGAATCGGCCTGCGCGACGAGCGAGTCGGTGACGGCGCGAACGTCGGAACCGGCGGAGGAAGCGGCTTCGGACACAAACGACCTTCCAGAGAAGACGAGAACACCGCCCGGTCGGACTCGGCCGGTCGGGCTCTCCAGCAGGGCCACTGGCTTCGCGGCGAGCCACCGCGGGGACCGGCGTGAAGTATAACGAGGTAAAGGCCAGGCGGCCCGTCGACGCATCGGTACCGGGTCCGATCGGTGGCGTCGGTGTCCCCGAACAGTGGGTGGAGCTGAGTCACCCCGACGCAAGATCACCAGTCTCCGGCCGGTACTCAGCGTGCACGTCGCCGCCGCTCGCGGCCGTGTCGGGGCGGCTCGTAGGCTCACCCGGGTGAGCCGCGTACGAATCGAGTCACTCTCGCTGCCGAAGGCCGATATCGGGCCGGTGAACCCGCTGCCGCCGGTAGCGGGGCCGCCCGCCACGCCGTACCGACTGTCCATTGAGGAGCTGCCGGCCGCCGTGGTGCGCAACGCCGGGCACGGCACGCCGCGCACGCTCCTGCCGTACCTCACCCAGGACGGTTACTCTCGGTCGCGGGCGCCGGGGGAGCTGGCCACCGTCGTGCTCGACAACGGGGTGCTGCGTGCCACGTTCGTGCCGGAGCTCGGCGGGCGGCTCTGGTCGCTGGTCGACCTGCGCGAGGATCGCGAGCTGCTCTACCGCAACCCGGTGTGGCAGCCGGCGAACCTCGCGCTGCGCAACGCCTGGTTCGCCGGCGGGGTGGAGTGGAACATCGGTACCCGCGGGCACAGCCCGACGACCTGTGCACCGCTGCACGCCGCGCTGCTGACCGGGCCGGGCGGGGCCCCGATGCTGCGGATGTGGGAGTACGAGCGGCTGCGCGGGGCGGTGTTCCAGGTCGACGCGTGGCTGCCGGACGGCGCCGACGCCCTGCGGGTACATGTCCGGATTCGTGCTACTGCACCCGATCCGACCTTCATGTACTGGTGGTCCAACACCGCGGTGCCGGAGGACGTGCGGGTGCTCGCCCCGGCCGACCGCGCGTTCTGCACCAGCTACGACGGCACGATCCGGGCCCGGCCGGTACCGGTGCAGGACGGTGTCGACCGGTCGTACCCGCTGCGCAACGAGCACGCGGCCGACTACTTCTTCGACACCGCCGGGGTGGCACGGCCGTGGATCGTCGCGCTCGACGAGCGGGGCAACGGGCTGGCGCAGACCTCGACCGCCCGGCTGGTCGGCCGCAAGCTGTTCGTCTGGGGCACCTCGACCGGTGGCCGGCACTGGGCCGACTGGCTGTCGCCCGGAAACGCCGGGTACGCCGAGATTCAGGCCGGCCTGGCCGCCACCCAGTACGAGCACCTGCCGATGCCGGCGGGCGCGTCGTGGAGCTGGCTGGAGACCTACGGGCCGGTCACCGTGGACCCGGCGGTCGCGCACGGCGACTGGGCCGCGGCGGTGTCTCATGTGGACGGTCAGCTGGCCGCCGCGGTACCGCCGGCGCGGCTGGACGCCGAGCTCGCCGAGGCGGTGGCGCTGGCCGACGCGCCGCCGGCCGAGCGGGTGTGGTCCGGCTCCGGCTGGGGCGCGCTGGAGCGGCACCGGCGCGGGGCCGGCTGGTGCGACGAGACCGGTACCCCGTTCGGCGACGACACGCTGGGGCCGGAGCAGCGGCCGTGGCTCGCGGTACTGGCCGGCGGCGCGCTGGCGCCGGCCGACCCGGCGATCCCGCCCGCCTCGTACGTGGGCGGCGCCGGCAGCGAACCGGACTGGGCGGCCCGGCTGGCCGCGGACACCGGCTGGCTCGCCGCGTACCACCGGGGGGTGCTGGCGCACCAGCAGGGCGACGGTGAGACGGCGGCGCGCGAGTACGCGGCGTCGGTGGCCGCCGCCGAGTCGGCCTGGGCGGTGCGCGGGCTCGGCCTGCTCGCCGCGGCCGACGGCCGGGCCGGCGAGGCCGCCGACCTGCTCGTCCGCGCGTACCGGTCGGCGAGGTGGTGCCGGCAGCTCGCCGCCGAGGCCGGTGAGGCGCTGCTCGCCGCGGACCGGGCCGCCGAGTGCCTGGCGCACCTGGACGCCGCGCCGACCGGGGTACGCGAGCACGGCCGGATCCGGCTGCTGACCGTACGGGCCGCGCTGGCGGCCGGGCAGCCCGACCGGGCCCGCTCGATCCTGTCCGACGGGCTGGAGGTCGCCGACCTGCGCGAGGGCGAGACCTCGCTCGACGGGCTGTGGCGCGCCGCGTTCCCGGACCGCCCGGTTCCCCCCGAGTACGACTTCCGGATGCACTGACCGCGCCGGTTCGCTCGCAGCACCGCGGGCGGGGACGGTACGGCCGGGGCCGAAGCTTCGCCCGCATACGGTGCGGGTCATGACCGAGGTTGCGATGGGGGGCCGGCGATGATCGACCGGGTGGAACGGTTCCGGCAGCTGCACCGGGCCGGGGCGCCGCTGGTGTTGCCGAACGCCTGGGACCACGCGTCGGGCACGGCGCTGGCCCGGGCCGGCTTCGCCGCCATCGGTACCACCAGCCTCGGAGTTGCCGCGGCGGCCGGCAGCGCCGACGCGACCGGCGCCACCCGGTCGACCACGCTGCACCTGGCGCGCCGGCTGGCCCGGCTGCCAGTACTGGTCACGGTGGACATCGAGGCAGGTTTCGGCAGCCGGCCGGAGGACGTCGCCGCCCTCGTCGCGGAGCTGGCCGACGCCGGGGTGGCCGGCGTCAACATCGAGGACGGCCGGCCGGACGGCACGCTCGCCCCGCTGGCGGACCAGTGCGAGCTGGTGCGGGCGGCCGGCTCCAGCGGGCTGTTCGTCAACGCCCGGACCGACACGTACTGGCTGGCCGGCGCGCCGGTCGGGCAGACCGGGCGCCGGCTCGCCGCCTACCGGGACGCCGGCGCGGACGGGCTGTTCGTTCCCGGCCTGCGCGATCCGGCGACCATCGCCGGGCTGGCCCGCGAGTTTGCGCTGCCGCTGAACGTGCTGGCGATGCCGGAGCTCCCGGTCGCCCGGCTCGCCGAGTTGGGGGTGCGCCGGGTCAGTACCGGCTCGCTGCTGTTCCGCGCCGCGCTGGGTGCCGCGCTGGACACCGCGCGCGCCGTCGCCGCCGGTGCGCCGCTGCCGGCCGGCCTCCCGTCGTATGACGAGGCCGCCTCGTACGCCGCCGACTTCGCCTGAACCGACCGGCAGGCGCCGCACCCGGGCGCACCCGGTCGACACGGTGCCGGCGAGCGGCGCAGCTCCGGGCCGGTGCCGCGGCGAGCGTGGCCCGCAGCCGGCGCGGCGAATCCTCCACAATGGACAGATCCGGGCCGCGGGGATCACCGGGGCCGCCGTCGTGCGGGCCCGTCCGCGCTGGCCACACCATCTGCGGTCCGACGGGCCCCGGCGCGTTCGGACCGGCCGGCCAGGTCGGCGGACGGGTGCGACCGGATCCCTTGGTCAGCGTGCCGGGGCGGCGCGGAGGCTCGACACGAGTAGTGGCTGGTCCACTTCGGACAGTGGGCAGCGTGACGTTCACCCGGTCGCGGTCGTTGGGTACGGAGGTGCCGCCGGGACGAGCGCGGGAGGAAACTGGTGCGGCAGGACATCGACGACACGCATGCGGGTCGGCTTCCCAAAGGTCCGACGCGTCCTTTACTGTTGCCGCCCATGAGCGATACGCCCGATCGCAACGACGAATCACCCCACACCGCCCCGACCGTGACCCGCGAGGTCGCCGGCCGTGGCCATCTGTTCGACACCACGCTCTACCAGGCCTGGGCGATCGACGCCGACGGCGGCTGGCACTACCTGCCCGCCGACGCCAGCCCGGACGCCGCGGCCGACGCCGGCGGCGAGTCCTGGCGCGCGCTGACCAAGGCCGGTGCGCTGCGCTGCCCGTACCCGGGCTGTGGTGCCGCATTCTCCGGCGTCCGCAAGGGTGCCGGCCGGGTCGCCTTCGTGCACCCCAAGACCGAGACCACGCACACCGACAAGCAGGCCAAGCTGCAGCTGTGGCGGCTCGCCGGTCGGCAGGCGGTGGCCGGCTGGGCCCGGCAGGCCTACCCGGGCGCCACGGTCGAGGCCGCCGACATCGACCTGACGCCGACGCCGGACGTGCTCGTCACCACCGCCGACGGCGATCGGATCGCGGTGCATCTGCTGTCCGACAAGGTGTCCGACGCGGACTGGCGGGCGCAGGCCGACGCGCACCGCGAGGCCGGCGTCGCCGCCGTCTGGCTGGTCGCCCACACCGGTGCCTTCGCCAAGAAGGCCGCCGGTACCGACCTGTACCGCCCGGCCGCGCCGGTGCCGGCGGCGCTCGCCGACGGCGCCACGATCGGCTGGCTCAACCCGTTCCTCGGGCTGGTCGGGCGGGCCGACGCGGGCGCTGACGCCACCGCGCTCGCCCTCACCGAGCTGTCGATCGACGCCTGGCGCCTGGACGCGACCGAGCCGCCCGCCGCCGAGCCGGCGGTCGCTGCGGCTGCCGAGCCGGTCGCGGCCCAGCAGCCGGCCGAGACGGCAGCGGCGACCGCGGAGCCGCTCGAGACGGAGTCCGCGACGGCGGAGCCGGCCCTGGCCGAGGCCGCCGCGTCCGAGCCCGCCGCGTCCGAGCCCGCCGCGTCCGAGGCCGGCGAGTCGGTGCCGGCCACGGCCGGGTCGAAGCCGGGGAACGCCGAGAAGGGTGCCGCCCAGCCGGCCAACGCCGAGTCCGCCGGGGACGAGCCGGTGGAGGAGAAGGACGCGGACGTCACCGTCGGTACCGACCAGCCGGCCGCGGTGGCGGCCGAGGACGACGAGCCGGCCGAGGTGGCCGCCGCCGACCCGGCCGACGGGAAGGACGCGGACGTCACCGCCGGTACCGATCAGCCGGCCACGGTGGACGCCGCCGGTAGCCGTCCGAGCGCCCGGCCCGCCCGGGGCAGCCGGCCCCCGGCCGCGCCACGCTCCGGTGGCTGGCTGCGTCGCATGCTCGACCGGCTCCGCCGGCCTGCGGCCTGAGCCGCTCGCGCGGGCGTTGCGCCGACGCGGCGTAGCGCCCGCGGCAGGCAGCGATGGCACCGTGCCGGCCCGCCGCCCGGGGCGGGCGGCATGGCCGGCACGGTGCGCCGGCCGTGCCGGGCTTCCGGCACGACCGGCAGGGTGTCGGTCAGGGCCGCTCGCGCGGCTTGTCCACCACGGCGAACTGCACCGCGCTGTAGTTGCGGATCGTCCCGGCCGGTACGCCGGTGTCGTCGGCGGTGAGGGAGACGATTCGCGTACCCAGGTACTGTCCGGTCTTCGGATCGAGGATCAGTTCCTGGCGGTCGCCGTAGGCGTCGATGCCGAGCGCGATGCCGCGCTTGCCCGCCAGGTTGGCCACCCGCTCGGTGACCTTCAGATCGGGCAGCATGGCGAGCGCCTGGTAGATGGTGGACTCCAGGTCGGCGCTCACCACGCCGCTGCGCAGCAGCATGGTCGCGTTGTGTAGTACGCGCTGCTCGATGTCCGCGCCCCGGACCGAGTCGCCGTCCGCGGCCCAGGCCAGGAACTTCCGCGGGTCGTTCGGTACCTTCCTGGCGATCAGGAACTTGTTCGGCTCCTTTTTCACCTCGTTGTCCAGGCAGGACTGGGTGCCGCCCTGCTCCGCGTGATGGAAGTCGCCACAGGTGGCCGTCGCCCAGGCCGGTGGCTCGCCGAAACCGCCCTTCGCGAACTTGCCGTGCTTGGCGATCGTCTTCTTGTCACCGACGACCCACTGGTCCTTGCCGATCCGGGTGAAGTGCTGGGTCCAGGTGCCCGCCTGGTCGTAGGGGATCCAGGTCTCGAGCTGCGTCTTGCGCCGGTAGGAGAGGCTCCACGTGGTGTCGGCGGTGGTGTACAGGTCGGAGCTGATCTCCTTGACGTACAGGTACTGGCCGGGGCCGGGCTGGACCGGCTTGAACGTCCGGACCTTCGCCGCCGCCGCCCGCATGGCGTCGCCGCCCGGTACGGTCGCCACGGTCGTCTTCGCCGGCGCAGCCTTGTGCTTGTGTTGCGGTGAGTGCGCGCCGAACGGGCCGGTGAAGGCGACCGCAGCGGCCGCGACGACGGCGACACCGGCGGCGACCGCCCCGTACGCCCAGCGTCGGGTGCGAGCCGGCCGCGGTGGCGGGGCGTCGTGGCCGCGCGAGGCGGTGAGCATCGGTACGCCCTGGTGCGCCAGCGCGTCGTCCAGGGTGGCGCGGGCGGTGCCAAGCTGCCCGGCCTCGTCGGTGTGCAGCGCGTCGAGCGCCCGGTCCAGGTCCTCATCCGTCCACAGTGGACGGGCTGGTTCGGTACGGTGGTCAGTCATCGGTGCCGTCCTCGTCGTGCAGGGTCGTGGTGGGGCACTGGCGGCGCAGCCAGCGGCGGGTCCGGTGCAGGCGGGAGCGCACGGTGCCCGACGGGATGCGCAGCACCTGGCCGATCTCGGTGGCGTCCAGGCCGGCCCAGCTGGTCAGCAGCAGCACGTCCCGGTCGCCCGGCGACAGCTGGCTCAGCGCCGCGGCGAGCTGGCCCACCTGGTACGCCGCGTCCACCCGCTCGCCGACCGCGTCGGCGTGGTCGATGCCGGACGTGCCGCCGGCGGCCAGTCGCGCAGTGGCCCGGAACCTGCGCATTTCGGTGCGCTCGTGTTGCTTGAGAAGGTTGCCGGCGATGCCGTAGAGCCACGCCCGGATGCCGGCCCGGTCCGGGTCGTAGCTGGCCCGGCGGCGCAGCGCGGCGAGGAACGTCTCGGCCACGATGTCCTCGGCGGTCGCCGCGCCGACCCGACGGGCCAGGTATCGCTGCAGCCCGGGGCCGTGTTCGGCGAACAGCCGGCCGAACCGTTCGGTCAGCGCGGTGTCGGTGAGCGCGGCGAGGTTGGGCCGGTCCAGGTCGCCAGCGTCGGATTGCACCGGCGATGCGCCGGCGGGGCTGGTCATCTGTGCACCACGTCCTTCCTCCCGTCGATCCTGATGTCGGTCACACTGCTTGTTCGCCGCAGCATCAGCAGGTGTTCACGACGCGTGGACCGGACGGGCGCTGCCCGTGCCGAGCTCAGTCGGCCCCGGCGTCGTCGGGGGCCGGCGCGGCCCGCAGCGCGACGGCGACCACGCCGGCGGCGATCATGAACCCGCCGACCACCCACAGCCCGGCCTTCTCGGTGCCGGTCGCGTCGGTCAGCCAGCCGGTGACGTACGGCCCGGCGAACCCGGCCAGGTTGCCCAGCGAGTTGACCAGCGCGATGCCGCCGGCCGCGGCGGCGCCGGTGAGGAACATGGTCGGCAGCGGCCAGAACGTCGGCAGCGCCGCGCAGATGCCCATCGTGCACACGGTCACCGCGATCATCGTGGTGAACGGGGACTGCAGGTACAGCGCGACCGGGATCGCGACGCCGCCGACGACCGCCGGGATCGCCACGTGCCACACCCGCTCACCGGTACGGTCGCCGTGCCGCGCCCACAGCACCATCGCCACGCAGCCGAACGCGTACGGCACGGCGACGATCAGGCCCTGCTGGAACACCGTGTAGCTGGTGTGGAAGGTGCCCTGGAAGCCGGCGATGATGGTCGGCAGGAAGAAACCCACCGCGTACAGGCCGTAGACGATGCCGAAGTAGACGAACGCCAGCGCGAGCACCCGGGGGTGCCGCAGCGCCCGGCGCAGCGGAACGTGGTAGCGCTGGCCCGTCCGCTCGTGCTCGGCGTCCATCTCGCGTTGCAGCCAGTCACGCTCGTCGGCGGCGAGCCAGCGGGCCTGGCTCGGCCGGTCGGTCAGGTAGAACCAGCAGGCCACCCCGACCACGATCGCCGGCAGCCCCTCGACCAGGAACATGAACCGCCAGCCGGACAGGCCGAACAGCACGTCGTGCCCGGTCGAGATCAGCCACCCGGACAGCGGCGAGCCGATCATCGACGACAGCGGCACCGCGAGCATGAAGAACGCGACCGCCTTCGCCCGCTCCCGCTTCGGGAACCAGAACGTGAGGTACAGGATGATGCCCGGGAAGAAGCCGGCCTCCGCGACGCCGAGCACGAAGCGCAGCAGGTACATGGTGCCGGCGTTGGGTACGAAGGCCATCGCCGAGGCGACCACGCCCCAGCTGACCATGATCCGGGCCAGCCAGCGGCGCGCGCCGAACCGGTGCAGCGCGAGGTTGCTCGGTACCTCCAGCACCAGGTAGCCGATGAAGAACAGGCCCGAGGCCAGGCCGAAACCGGCCTTGCTGAAGCCGAGCGCCTCGTTCATGCCGTGCGGCGCGGCGAAGCTGATGTTCGTCCGGTCCAGATAGTTGATGAAGTAGAGCAGGATCAGAAACGGCGACAGCCGCACCGCCACCTTGCGCATCACCTGGCGCCGCAGCGCGATCCGGTCCGTTGCCACCATGCCGGCTCCCCGCGCTCGGCCGGGTGGCCAGCCCGCCCGGCACCGATACGAACGGGCGTCAACCTAGCACGCTCGCCGGACCGCCGGCAGCGGCGCGAACGGCACCCTGGCCGAGGCCCCGGCGGGTCACGGACGGGGGTGTGCGGTGCCCTCAGCGGTGCCGGCCGGACACCGCCAGCGCGCGGCCGAGGCACAGCAGCGCCGCGACGGAGGCGAGCGTGCGAACCACGTTCCAGGCCAGCCACGGGGTCCGGATGCGGTCGATCACCGGGCCGGCGTGGGCGGGCGCGACGGCGGCGAGCTGCTCGTTGAGCGGGATGTCGCCGACGATCGTGGCCCCGAAACCGACGAGGTACAGCCCGAGCGCGGCCAGCGCGAACAGCGCCGCGGCGCCGTTGCCGCGGCGCCACTGCTGCGTCCCGGCGATCGCGGTGACCACCAGCGCGCCGAAGAACGCCGCGAAGAACACCGGGTTCTCGATGGACTCGTTGATCCGGTCCAGCGCCTCCGCGAAGGTGGCGTCCGACGCGCGGGACAGGCCGGGGATCACGGCGACCTGGAACGCGAAGTACACGCCGGCGACCAGGCCGACGCTCAGCAGCGACAGCATCAGCATCGTGGTGCCGGAGGTGGCGTACCGGCGGGTGCGGGGCGGGGTCGTCGAGATCGTCATGACGTCAGTCCACCGTACGGCGGGACGCCGGGCCATGGTCACGACGCTCAGCCGCATGCGTGCGCGTCTCGGCGCGGGGCCCGGCTCCGCCCGTGCACGCGTCCCGACCGCCCGGGGCCGACCGCGCTCGGCCCCGGGCGGGGCTCAGAGCACGAAGCCGTGCGGGAACGGGTCGGTCGGGTCGAGCAGGTAGGTGGCGGTACCGGTGATCCAGGCCCGGCCGGAGAACTCCGGCACCACCGCCGGCACGCCGCCGACCTCGCTGGTGCGCAGCAGCCGGCCGGTGAACCGGGTCCCGATGAAGGACTCGTTGACGAAGTCGGTGTCGAGCGCGAGCTCGCCGCGGGCGTGCAGCTGGGCCATCCGGGCACAGGTACCGGTGCCGCACGGGGACCGGTCGAACCAGCCCGGGTGGATCGCCATCGCGTTGCGCGAGTGCCGCGCGTCCGAGCCCGGCGCGAGGAACTGCACGTGCTTGCAGCCGGACACGTCCGGATCGGTCGGATGCACCGGCCGGCGCTGCACGTTGATGCTGTCCATGATGGACAGTCCGGCGGCCAGGATCTCGCCCTTGCGGGCCCGGTCGAACGGCAGGCCGATCCGCTCGATCGGCAGGATCGCGTAGAAGTTCCCGCCGTAGGCGAGGTCGTAGCGCACCTCGCCGAGCCCCGGCACCTCCACGGCGGCGTCCTGCTCCAGGCAGAACGCGGCCACGTTGCGCAGCGTGACCTGCTGTACCGCGCCGTCCCGGACCGCCACCCGAGCGATCACCAGCCCGGCCGGGGTGTCCAGCCGAACCACCGTCTCCGGCTCCGTGACCGGCACCATGCCGGTCTCCACCAGTACCGTGGCGACCCCGATGGTGCCGTGCCCGCACATCGGCAGGAACCCGCTGACCTCGATGTACAGCACGCCCCAGTCGGCGTCGTCGCGGGTCGGCGGCTGCAGGATCGCCCCGCTCATCGCGCCATGCCCGCGGGGCTCGTCGACCAGGAACCGGCGCAGCTCGTCCAGGTGCTCCATCGCGTACCGCCGGCGCTGCGCCATGGTGGCGCCCGGGATCGGTGCCACCCCACCGGTCACGACCCGGGTCGGCATGCCCTCGGTGTGCGAGTCGACCGCGGTGATGGCGCGTGCGGCCCGCATCAGGACTCCCGTAGCGCCGCGATCGCCCGGTCCAGGTCCGCGGTGAGCTGCTCGATGTGCGCGGCGGTCAGCGGGCCGCGCGGCGGTCGGCACGGCCCGCCGAACCGGCCGATCCGGTCCAGCCCGAACTTGATCGCCTGAACGAACTCGGTGCGGCTGTCCCAGCGCAGCGTCGCGACGATCGGCTCGTACAGTGCCCGCGCCTCGTCCAGCTTGCCGGCCGTGGCGAGCGCGTACAGCCGGCTCGTCTCGGCCGGGAACACGTTGGGGAACCCGGCGAACCAGCCGGTGGCGCCCATCAGGACCGCCTCCAGCAGGACGTCGTCGGCGCCGGCCACGACCTGCAGGTCCGGGGCGTGCTCCTTGATCTCCAGCACCCGGCGCACGTCGCCGGAGAACTCCTTGACCGCGACCACGTTGTCGATCGCGGCGATCTCGCCCAGCAGCCGCGGCGTCAGGTCCACCTTCGTGTCGTACGGGTTGTTGTAGACCATCACCGGCAGCCCGACCGCGGCGACCGCCTGGTAGTGCGCGATCACCTCGGACTCGTTCGCCCGGTACATGGTGGGCGGCAGGCACAGCACGCCGGCCGCGCCGTCCTCGGCCGCGGCCTCGGCCCAGCGCACCGCCTGGTGGCTGCCGACGCCGTGCACGCCGACGATGACGGTCGCGTCCGCACCGACCGCGGCGATCGCGGTCCGCGCCACCCGGCGGCGCTCCTCGTCGGTCAGCGACGAGTACTCACCGAGCGACCCGTTCGGGCCGACCCCGTCGCAGCCGTTGTCCACCAGCCACCGGCAGTGCTCGGCGTAGGCGTCGAAGTCGAGCGCGAGGCCGGCCGGTGCGCCGGCCTGCTCGCGGTAGAACACCGGCGTCGCCACCACGACACCACCCAGTCCACGCGTCGTGTTCTTCACGGGTTCTCCTTGTCCGGTACGGGTTGCGGCGGCGCAACGTCCGGTGCGGTGGACGCGGCAAGCTCGCCGAGACGGATCGGTTGGGCGATGGGGCGGTGGTACGGGCTCGCGCGGCGGGCACCGTCGTCCGGCCGGTCCAGGCCGTCGCTGCCGGGAGGCGGGGCCCCGAGCGCGCGCAGCGCCGCCACCGTCGGTCCGCAGATGCGACCCTGGCACGGGCCCATCCCGGCCCGGGTACCCAGTTTCGACACCCGCGGATCCTGCCCGGCGGCGGCCCGCAGCGCGCCGTAGCAGACCTCCTCGCAGCGGCAGACCACGGTGTCGTCGCGCAGCCAGTCCGGCCAGGCGGGCCCGATCGGGTGCGCGGCGGCCAGCCGGGTGGCGAACCGCCGGCCCGCGGCGACCTGGCGGCGCAACGCCCGTACCGCCGGGCGGTCCGGTCCGCCGGCGGCGAGCCAGCCGGCGAGCGCGCCCTCGGCCCGAGCGGCCGGTGCGCCGGCGATGCCGGTGAGCTCGCCCACCGCGTACACCCCGGGGCGGCTGGTGCGCAGGTCGGTGTCGACAGCGACGAACCGGCGGCCGTCCGGCTCGGTCCGCAGCGCGCAGCCGGCGGCGACGGGCAGCTCCAGCTGCGGCGTGAACCCGTGCCCGACGCACGCCGCGTCGACCGCGACGGTGCGCTCGCTGCCCGGTACCACCGACCAGTCGGCGCGCAGCCGGGCGGTGACGACCTCCTCGACCCGGCCGTCGCCGCGAGCTTCGACCACGGTACGGCCCAGCAGCACCGGAACCCGGTGCCGAGCCAGCGTCGCCGCGTACTCGGCGAGTTCGGGCAGCTTGCCGGCCTGCCCAGCGAGCTGCCACGGCCGGGCGCCCCAGCCGGCCGCGATCCGGCCCGGCCGGTTCGCCTCCAGCACCTGCCGGACGGTCGAGCCGGCACCGAGCAGCGCGGCGGCCACCGGCAGCAGGAACGGGCCGGTCCCGGCGACCACGACGCGATCGCCGATGGCCACCCGCTCGCCCTTCACCAGCGCCTGCGCGGCGCCGGCGGTGACCACCCCGGGCAGCTCCCAGCCGGGGAACGGCAGCATCGTGTCGTGCGCGCCGACCGCGAGCACCAGCGCGTCCGACTCGATCACCCGCCGCCGGCGGTCGGCACCGTCCGCCTGGCCGGTGAGCACGTGCACCAGCGGTGGCCCACCGCGCGCCGGCGTCGCGCCGGGGTCCTCCAGCGCCCACACCGTGGTCTCCGGCAGGAACCGGCAGCGCGGATGGCTCAGCACGTGGTCGCGCCGGGCGGCGAAATCGCGCCAGCCGTGCTGCAGCGCCTCCCGCCGCGCCACGCCGAACTCGGCGACCGGTGCCCGGTGGTACTGGCCGCCCGGCTGCTCGGCCGCCTCGATCAGGGTGACCTGCGCACCGGCGCCGAGTGCGGTGGCCGCCGCGGACAGCCCGGCCGGCCCGGCCCCGATCACCACCACCCGCGTCACCGGTCACCGTCCCCGTCGGCCGGTAGGCGGGTCTGGGTGGTGACCGCGTCACCGTCGCGGGCGCGGCGCCGGCAGGCGCGCACGTCCGGGACGCCGTTGACGGTGACCAGGCAGTCGAAGCACACCCCGATGCCGCAGAACACTCCCCGGCCGGCGCCGGCGTGCCCGTACCGCCAGGCGGTGCGGGCGGCGGCGAGCAGCACGCCGGCGATCGACTGCCCGGCGACCCCGGTCACCGGCGTGCCGTCCACCGTGATGGTGACCGGCCGGTCGTCGCGGTCGAGCACGTCGTCGTCGGGCCGGATCAGCCTGGGGGTCATCGCAGCCCTCCGATCGCGGACCGGTTGGGGGAGAAGGGAACCGGGTCGATCGGTGGGGTGCGGCCGCAGATCAGGTCGGCGAGGATCCGGCCGGTGCCGACCGACAGGCCGATGCCCGCACCCTCGTGCCCGGTGGCGTGCCACAGCCCGGGCAGCCGCCCGTCCGCCCCGATCACCGGCAGGTGGTCGGGAACGAACGGCCGGAACCCGCCGTACGCCCGCATCACCGGCACCCCGGCGAGGCCCGGGAACAGCCGGAGCGCCTTCGCCGCGATCGCCGACCAGACCGCGACCGGCATCGCGTCGGCGAACCCGACCCGGCGCCGCGACGAGCCCAGCAGTACGGTGCCGCCGCGGGTCGACTCGACCACCGCCGAGGTCTGCACCGCCGCCTCGTCGCTCGCGACCGCGCCGACGTAGTCCGCGTCGTACACCTTGTGGAACACCGTCGGTGGCTGCGGCGTCGTGACGAGCACCTCGCCGCGGCGCGGCCGGACGTCGATCGGGGCGCCCAGCGCGGCCGACACCGCGCCGGCCCACGGGCCGGTCGCGTTCACGAACGCGTCGCCGCCGACCGTGCCGTGCTCGGTGCGTACCGCGGCCAGCCGGCCGCCGGTGCACACCGGGCCGGTGACCGCGCAGCCGGTCCGCAGTTGCGCGCCGGCCGCGACCGCGTCGCCCAG
Organism: Actinocatenispora sera; assembly: GCF_018324685.1. Classification (NCBI taxonomy): domain Bacteria; kingdom Bacillati; phylum Actinomycetota; class Actinomycetes; order Micromonosporales; family Micromonosporaceae; genus Actinocatenispora; species Actinocatenispora sera. Next base: position 3,654,526 of record NZ_AP023354.1, read on the forward strand.
CAGCAGGGTCGCCGCGCCGGCCGGCTGCACCTGCGCGTCGTCCGGGTAGTGCACTGCGGCGGTGTACTCCCGGGTCAGGTGCGGCTCGGCCGCGCGCACGGCGTCGTCGTCCAGCTCGACCGCGGTCACCCCGGCCGCCCGCTGCGCCGCGGCGAACGCCGCCAGCGCGGTGGCACCGGCCGCGGTCGTGGCCACCACGATGCCGCCCTTCGGCTCCCACTCGGCGACCTCGGCCTCGGCGCGGGGTGCCCGCCGGCCGGGGCCGCCAGCGCCGGCGGCACTGCGTCTGCTTGCACGTCCGGCGGCGCCGGCTCGGCCCGCAGCGTCGCTGCTGCCCGCTCGGCCGGCGGCGTTTGCGTGGCTGGCTCCGCCGGCGGTGTTCGCGTGGCCGGCTCCGCCGGCGGTGTTCGCGTGGCCGGCTCCGCCGGCGGGGAGGGAGCCGGTTCGCGGCTCGGCGAGTACCTGCGGCCACAGGTCGCGGGACAGCTGCGCGAGGGCCAGCTCCGGGCCGGGTTCCTTGTCGGAGATCAGGATGTTGCCCTCGCCGTGCGAGGTGGTCCCGGCCGCGGCGCCGCCCCGGTCGAGCAGCACCACCTCGCAGCCCGCCCGGGCCAGCTCGCGGGCGCACGCGGCGCCGATGATGCCGGCACCGATCACCACCACCCGCATGGAGCCTCCCGTTCATTAAACCGAACGATCCGAGGGTACAACCGGGCCACGGTCGATGTCACGCGGCAAGCGCGTTCCGCTCGCCGAACGACGAACTGCGGACGGATCGGCTGCCGGTCAGTGCGGGGTGATGGTCGCCCCGGCGCGGTCCGGCCGGTACTGCAGGAGCAGCACCGAGCGCACCTCGCCGTCGGGCGCCTCGTAGCTGTGCGGCACGGTCGCATCGAACCGGATGTAGTCGCCGGCCTCCAGCCGGGTGATCCGGCCGTCCAGATGTACCAGCAGCGTGCCGACCTGCACGCTGGTGTGCTCGATGCCGACATGGCCGTCCGAGTCCTGCCGCCGGCCGGCCCGAACCCGCTGGTCGTAGAGCTCGACGATGCTCTCGCCGGTCTCCAGCCGGGACAGCGGCCGCAGATCGACGCCGGCGCCGCGCAGCACCTCCACGTCGGCGCCGCGGACCACCGTGGGCTCGGCCGTACTGGCGTCGAGCAGGTCCGAGATCGGCATCCGCAACGTCCGCGACAGGCTGAACACGGTCTCGATGGTCGGGTTGCCGGCGCCGGATTCCAGCTGCGACAGGGTCGCCTTGCCGATGCCGGACAACCGGGACAGTTCGGAGATCGACAGGCCCAGGCCGGACCGGGCCCGCCGCAGGTTCGCGGCCAGGTGACCCCGGATCGACCCGTCCGACGCGTGCACCGTCGCCTCCCCCGTTCGCTTCACCGTACGCACCGGGGCCGCGCGCCCCGTTCGTTCCACCGAACGATACCGCGCCCGCCCCGAGCAAAGTTGATCAAGGGATCCGGTCACGTCGTCCCAGGAGGCAGCGCCACGATCCCTTGATCAACGCGGCTCCTCGACCGGGGCGGCTCCTCGACCGGGGCGGCTCCTCGACCGGGACGGCTCCTCGACCGCGGCGGCGCCGCGATCGAGGCGGCAGGGCGGGGTCACAGGCGGTCGGGGGCCGGCAGGCCGAGCAGCGACAGTCCCTGCGCGAGGGTGCGGCGGGCGAGGTCGCACAGCGCCAGCCGGTTGGTGCGCACCGGCTCCGCGGCCCCGAGTACCGGGCAGCTCTCGTAGAAGGCGGTGAACGCGCGGGCCAGCTCGTACAGGTAGCCGCACAGCCGGTGCGGCTCCAGCGACTCGCCCACCTCGGCCGCCACCGCACCGAACCCGTCGAGCGCCAGGACCAGCGCGCGTTCCGCCGCCGACACCGGTACCGCCGGGTCGAGGGCCGGTGCGTCCGCGAGCTTCGCCGGGTCTGCGGCGCGACGCAGGATCGCGGCGACGCGGGTGTGCGCGTACAGCAGGTAGACGCCGGTGTTGCCGGTGAACGCCACCATCCGGTCCGGATCGAACCGGTAGTCCTGTTGACGCGAGGTCGCCAGGTCGGCGTACTTGACGGCGGCGATCCCGCACAGCTCGGCGATGCGGTCGGCCTCGGTGCCCGGCATTGCCGGGTTCTTCGCCTGCACCACCCGGCGGGCGCTCCGGACCGCGGCGTCGAGCAGGTCGGTCAGCAGCGCGGTACCGCCGTCCCGGGTGCGAAACGGCCGGCCGTCGGCGCCGAGCACCGTCCCGAACGCGATGTGCTCGACGTCGACGGTGTCGGGTAGCCAGCCGGCCCGACGAGCGGCGGCGAACACCTGCCGGAAGTGCAGCGCCTGCCGGGCGTCCACCACGTACAGCACCCGGTCCGCGTGCAGGCGACCGACCCGGTCCCGTATGGTGGCCAGATCCGTTGCGGCGTAGCCGAATCCGCCGTCGCTCTTGCGCACGATCAGCGGCACCGGCGCGCCGTCGCGGCCGGTGAACGCGGGGTCGAACACGCACAGCGCGCCGGCGGAGGGCACCGCGATCTCCTGCCGTACCAGCTCGTCGACCACGCCCGGCAGCGCGTCGTTGTAGCGTGACTCGCCGGCCGCGTCCGCCTCGGTGAGCAGCAGGCCGAGCCGGTCGAACACCTGCTGGAAGGCGTGCTGTGACTCGGCGACGATCTGCCGCCAGACCGCCAGCGTGTCCGGATCGCCGGACTGCAGCGCCACCACCCGCGTGCGGGCCCGGCCCGCGAACGCCGGATCGGCGTCGAATGCGGCCCGGGCCACCCGGTACAGCTCGTCCAGGGCGGCGACGGCGGTGGTGCCGGCGGCCAACCGCTCGTGCTGCCACGGCGCCTCGGGATGCTCGAGCAGGTACTGGATCAGCATCCCGAACTGGGTGCCCCAGTCGCCCAGGTGGTTCTCCCGGATCACCTCGGCGCCGAGGAAACCCAGCACCCGGACCAGCGCGTCGCCGATCACCGTCGATCGCAGGTGCCCCACGTGCAGCTGCTTGGCCACGTTGACCGACGGGTAGTCCACGACGGTACGCACCCCGGCCTGCGGGGTGCCCACGCCGAGCCGGTCGTCGGCCAGCCGCGCGGCGACCTGACCCCACAGCGCCGCATCGGTGAACGTGACGTTGAGAAACCCGGGCCCGGCAACGGAAACGGTCGCAGACAGCCCGCCGGGGTTCGCGGTCAGCTGCTCGACGAGCCGACCGGCGAGTTGCGCCGGTGACCGGTGCGCCGCGCCGGCGAGCGACAGGGCCGCGTTCGACTGGACGTCCACGCCGGGGCGGTCGGAGCGTCGGATCAGCGGGTCGGCGTCGCGTCGTTCCGGCAGCACCGCGCCGATCGCGGTACCGACTGCCTGTTCCACCTGCTGCGCGAGCGACGCCACGCCGGTCATACCCGGTCTCCTCCGGTCCGTCGAGAAACCGCCAGCGTGCCACACCGCGCCCCGCCGTACCGCCGAGTTTCGGCCCGTCGAAACCGGCATCCCTGTCACCGCCGGTGGGTCGCGGCGCGCGCTCCGGTGCCTGGGGAACGGAGCGGTTCGCGGTCGGCGTCGAGCCAGAACCGGACCTCAGGCCCAGCCCCGACGGACCACCTCCATGCCGGCCTGGAACCGGGTTTCCGCGCCCACCTCCGCCATCATCCGGTGAATGTGGCGATGAACGGTACGGGGACTCCAGCCGAGGGCCCGCGCGATGGTCTCGTCGGTGGCGCCGCCGGAGAGCAGGCCGAGCAACCGGTCGTCGATCGGGCGGTCGGATTCGACCGCCCGGTCCCGGTCCCGGTCGTTCAGCCGGACCGCCCGGTGCCAGAGCGCCTCGAACAGCTCGCTGAACGCGTCGAGCATCGAGGAGGGATGCACGAGGTACGCGGCTTCGGCCGCATTGCTGCCGGTCGTCACCGGGATGAGTGCGAGCTGGTCGTCGCACAACGCCATCTTCATCGGTACGTGGCGCGAAACCCGCGCCCGCTCGCCGTGCTGGACACGCCGCCGGACGTCCTCGAGGCGGCCGGGGATCTCCAGCGCGCTGGAGTGGTACACGACCCGGTAGACGAGCTTCCGCCGCTCGGACTGGATGTACTGCTCCTCGTTGCCGGCGATCGGATCTTCCAGGTACGGCGGCCGGTCGAACGTCCGGATCTCGTGTCGCGCCGTGCGCTGGAGCCGGACGAAGGCGCTCTGCACGTTGCTGGCGCCGTCGATGATCTCGACGAGGGAGGCAGGGTCGTGTTCCTGGGGCCGCTGCCGGGCATGTTCGGCCGCGAGCTGGTCGGCATGCGTTCGCAGCCGCGACAGTTCCCGCTCCCGCTCGGCGATGAGCGATCCTGCCGCGAGATCCGGGGGGACTGCCACGTACCGCGCCGGCGCACCCGGCAACCGGGTGGCGAGACCGCGCTGGACCAGCCGTCGAAGGACGCGGGCGACCTGCCCCTTCGACACCCCGACGGCCCCGGCCAGCGCCTCCGCGTCGGCCTGTCCACGATGGACGAGCGCTTCGTAGGCGGTGGCCTCGGTGCCGGACACGCCGACGGCGTCCCACATCGCGTACTCCCTCGTCAGGAACCGGACAGGTGGCAGGAACTCGCACCTTGAAGCGGTTGTCGCCGCACTCTACCTTCTGGCAGGATCCTGCAATCTGCCAATGCTGTCAGGTATGAGACAGACCGGTTGACTCGATCGGAGCCCCTCCAGATGCAGGATCCCCCAAGGCGGCGAAAAGTCCTGGCTCGCCGCATCGCCAGATACTCCACGGCTCTGGCCATCGTCCTGGTCGCCGCGATCGTTCCGGGTTCGCCGGCTGCGGCGCGGCCAGCGACGCCCGCCGCTCCCGCCTCCGGGCAGCCGACGTGGAGCAAGCAGTCGGTTGCGGCGGGTTGTGCCGCCGACACCGACCCCGATCCCAGCGACGACACGCCGTTCGCCCGGTGCTTCGCGGCGGGTCTGGCCACCTCCGACGGCAAGCTCGTCGAGCAGACCGACGAGCCCGTACCGGGTGCACTCGGCCCGGCGGACATCCAGAGTGCCTACGGCCTGACCGACACCGGCCAGGGCGGCACCGTCGCGGTGGTGGACGCGTTCGGCTACCGCGCTGCCGAGTCGGATCTGGCCGTCTTCCGCGCCCACTACGGGCTCCCGCCGTGCACGACGGAGAACGGCTGCTTCACCAAGCTGGATCAGCGGGGCGGCGACGACTATCCGAAGGTCGAAGACCCGGGCTGGTCGATCGAGACGGCCCTCGACCTGGACGCGGTCTCCGCGGCCTGTCCCTCCTGCGACATCCTCCTCGTGCAGGCCGATGACAACGGCTTCCCCAATCTCGGGCAGGCGGTCGACACGGCGGCAGCCCGGCACCCGGCGGCGATCTCGAACTCGTACGGCGTCGACGGCGAGATCCCGTACGAGGCCGCCTACTACGACCAGTACTACGACCACCCCGGCATCGCGGTGACGGTGTCGACCGGCGACACCGGGGGCGTGCAGAGCTACCCGGCCACCTCTCCCGACGTCGTCGCCGTGGGCGGCACGACCCTCACCCGGGATCCCTCGACCGCTCGCGGCTGGACGGAGACCGCCTGGGCCGGTGGCGGCAGCGGATGCTCGCGGTACGAAGCGGCGCCGGACTTCCAGCAGCCCGACGTGACCGGATGCGCGGGCAAGCGCGCGACCGCGGACGTCGCGGCCGACGCGGACAGCGCGACCGGCCTCGCGGTCTACAACACGCTGGGACAGGACGGCTGGTCGCAGTACGGCGGCACCTCGCTGTCCTCGCCGCTCGTCGCGGCGATGTACGCGCTCGCCGGCCCGGCGATCCCCGGCACCTACCCGGCCAGCTACGTGTACCGCGCGGGCGCGTCACTGTTCGACGTGACCAAGGGCGCCAACCAGAACTGCGGCACCATCGAGTGCACCGCCGGAGCCGGCTGGGACGGCCCCACCGGGGTCGGCACGCCGAACGGCCTGTCGGCACTCACGCTGGGGCCCGCGGCCGCGGTCGCCGGCACCGTCACTGCCGGTCGCAAGCCGCTCGCCGGCGCGCGGGTGACCCTGACGGCCTCGAGCGGGTACCGCTTTCACGGTGTCACCGACGCGCACGGCCGGTACCACGTCCCGGTCGCCGCGGGCACCTACCAGCTGACGGTCTCGGAGTTCGGGTACGGCTCGGCGGGGGTCGACAAGCTGTCCGTGGCCGCGGGGAAGACCGTCACGCGCGGATTCGCCCTCGACCGGCTCGCAAACCGGCGGGTCAGCGGGGTGGTGCGCGACGGGTCCGGTCAGCGATGGCCGATCTACGCGAAGATCACCATCGACGGCGACCCGAACGGCGCGGTCTACACCGATCCGGTCACCGGCCGGTACAGCGTCGAGCTGCCGGTCGGCTCGCGGTACTCGCTCGGCGTCGAGCCGGTCGACATGCCGGGCTACCAGACCCGGCGGACGACGGTCGACCTGCGTACCGGGCACGGCCGGGTCACCCACGACATCGGGCTGGCGGTCGACGCCACCACCTGCACGGCACCGGGCTACGCGTACACCTACGACGGGGTCGCCGCCGACTTCGAGGGCTGGTCGGGCGCCGCGGACGGCTGGCAGGTGACCGACGAGGCCGGGACCGGGAAGACCTGGGTCTTCGACGATCCGGGGGGCAAGGGCAACCGCACCGGCGGTGGCGGTCAGTTCGCCATCGTCGACAACTGGGTCAACTCCACCACGCACGACAGCAGCCTGGTCTCCCCGGCGCTCGACTTCTCCGATCAGACCAGCCCCGAGATCGGCTTCGACACCTATTACTACGACTACGGATTCGGCAACCAGGACGGTGACGTCGACCTGAGCCTGGATGGCGGTTCCACCTGGACGAACGTCTGGCACGCCCCGGACACGATGGTGCAGGGCCCGGTTCGGATCCCCGTACCGCAGGCCGCCGGGAAGCCCGACGTCCGGTTCCGCTTCCGGTTCACCGGATCCTTCGACAACTACTGGGAGTTGGACGACGTCTTCGCCGGCTCGCGATCCTGCGATGCGACCAAGGGCGGGCTCGTCGTGGGGACGGTGCACGACGACAACACCGGAGCGCCGCTGACCGGTGCCGAGGTGACGGCACCGGGCGGTGTCGCCACCGTGACCCAGCCGACGGTGGGCGATGCGGCGGTGGACGACGGCTTCTACTGGTTGTACGTGCCGGGCACCGGCACGACGCGGATCACCGCTGCCGGTCGGCACTACGTCGACAGCGCCGCGTCGGTGCGTACGGCCGCCCATCGCGTCGTGCGGCAGGACTGGCGGTTGCGTGCCGGTCGCGTGCAAGCCACGCCCGGCGCCATCGACGTCACCGCGTCCGCCGATCGCGGCGGGCAGCGTGGCAACACCCGTACCCTGCGGCTGCGCAACACCGGTCGGGCGCCTGCCACGGTGCGCATCGTCGAGCAGGACCGCGGCTTCACGTCGCCCGACGGGAAACGCCGGGCCGCGTCGCCGGGAGCGCCGGCGCAGCGCGTCAAGGTCGACGCGAATCCGTTCGCGTTCGGCCCATCCGGCCACGTCGGCGGCCATGACCTTCCCCCGCGGGAGGCGGCGGTCGATCCCGCCTGGGACGATCTGCCCACCTTGCCGAGGCCGATCCAGGACAGCGTGGTCGCGACCGAGGACGGGATCGTCTACTCGGTGGGCGGGCTCGACGACTCGGGCATCACGCGCGAGGCCTACGCCTACGACTCCGCGGTCGGGAAGTGGCAGGCCATCGCGCCGCTGCCGGCGGCCCGGGAGAACGCCGTGGGCGGGTTCGTCAACGGCAGGCTGTACGTCGCCGGCGGCTGGGACGGGCAGGGCAACCCGTCGGCGAGCACGTTCGTGTACGACCCGGCAACCGACCACTGGTCGACGGCGCCGGACCTGCCGGCGCCCAAGACGGCTGCGGCTGGTGCGGTGTCGGGCGGGCGGCTCTACGTGGTCGCCGGCTGCACCACGGTGACCTGTGACAGCGCGTCGTCGGTCTACGCCTACGACCCGCACACCGCCACGTGGTCCCGGTCGGCGAGCTATCCGGAGGATGAGGTACTGCTCGCGTGTGCGGCGTCGGGCGAGGGCCTGGTGTGCGCGGGCGGGCGCAATCCCGCGCCGTTCTCGGAGGAGATCGCGTCCACGGCCTACCGGTACGATGCCGGATCCGACGCCTGGACCCAGATCGCCAGCATGCCCTACGGCGTCTGGGGTGCGTCCTACGCCGGGTCGGGCGGCAAGCTGCAGCTGGTCGGTGGCATCGCCACCTACGACCACAACACCGGTGCCTCCTACACCAGCACCAACCAGGCGATCGAGTTCGATCCCGAGACCGGCGCCTGGTCTGCGCTGCCGAACGCGCGGTACGCGGTGTTCCGCGGCGGCGCGGCATGCGGCCTGACCGCGGTCGGTGGCTCGATCGGCTCGTTCACGCCGGTGCCGTACGCCGAGCGCCTGCCGGGGCAGGGCGACTGCGTCACGGGCTCCGACGTCGGCTGGCTGTCGACCAACCACAGCGAGGTGACGATCCCGGCCGGCCGGACGGTGACGGTACAGGTGGTGGTCGACACATCCGCCACCTCGTCGCGCGGGACCTACTCGGCCCGGCTGGCCTTCGTGACCGACACCCCGTACGACCTGCCGCCGGTGGACGTCACCCTCAGCAGGAAGTGAGGGTCCGTCCGATCGGCTGACGAGTCCGGGCCGGCACGGGAGTCGTCCGTGCCGGCCCGGCGCTGTCACCAGGCGGTCAGCAGAGGATCTTGTGGTTGCTGGTGGCGTACGCGAGCTCCTTGTTGCCCGCGCCGTCGTACCACTGGATCGTCAGCTTGCCGCCGTACGGCGAGACGATGGCCGTCGACTGCCCGGCCTTGACCGTGTGCGGCCACCCGAACCAGGTCGTCTTGCCGTCGTAGGTGACACCGGCGTGGAACGTCCGGTCCCGGCCGCCCGACACGTTGGTCACCTGCCACACGTTGTGCTTGTCGGTGCTGGACACCCGGCACAGGTTCGCCGGCTTGAGCACGCTCGGCTGGAATGCCGGCGGCGCCGCCTGCGAGGTGAAGTGGTCGGTGACGTCCTGGGTGTCGGTGACGATGTGGACGTCGTCGACCGACGCCTTCACCGCCTGCGGCGCCGGGTACGTGCCGAGCTCGACACCGTAGTAGCCGACGGTGAAGCCCTTCAGATCGGCGGATCCCCAGCCGGCCAGGGTGCGCCGGTCGGAGACCTTGTACGCGGCATCCGGGTTCTTCGTCCACCACCAGCCACCGCTGGTCTGCGAGGTGTCGAACCGGGTGCCGTCGATATCGCTGCCACCCTGGGCCGGGTCGTACACCAGGGTGCCGTCCCAGTCGCCGGCGGTGTCGTACACCCCGAGCTGCAGCGTCGGCAGCAGCGCCGCGTTCGCCGGACGGGCCGCCAGCTGGATGGTCGTGTACCCGAACGACGCCACGTTGGCCAGCGGCGTCCGGGCGGCCAGCGGCCGCAGATAGCCCGCCTGGTCGCCCGGCGCCGAGACCGCCAGCGTGACCCCGCGCCGGCTCAACGTCGCGGTCGAGAAGTCGCCGTTCATCGTGTTGCCGGGGATGAACAGCTTCTTGTCGACGGTACGAACCGTGTTGTCCTGCGGAGTCGGTGCGGCGTTCGCGGCGCCCGCGGCGAGCAGGCCACCGGCGACGGTCGCGACCGCGGCCATCGCCAGAAACTTCCTGTGCATGTACCACATCCCTTGCTTCCCGAGTCGCCCGATGCGACTCCGCCGGCGGCTCGGGGTCGCCGAGCCGCCGGCAGCACGTACCGAGCGAGCCCGCGCCGCGGCACGAAAGGGCCGGCGGGAGCGCGGGCAGCTTGGTCTTCGCCACCCGCATTCGGTTCGCTACCCAGTGCGGCCGAATCCGCCGGTTCGGTCAGCCGGGATCGGCCGTTCGGTGGGCACCGCGCCGTACCGGCCGCAAACCGCACCGAACCCGCCGGTACCAGGCGGCAGCCGGGCAGTTCGTGCGCGCGCCGGTACTGGACGGCGCCGGTACGCGGCTGCACGCCGCGGCGACGCAGCGCGGCGGCCAGGCCGGCGTAGTGCTCGCTGCGCAGCATCCAGCCGTGGTAGAGCGCGGGACCGCTGCCGTCGGCCCGGGCGATCCCCGGTTCGGCCGAGCCGGCGGCCAGCGCGTCGTGGTCGACCAGGGACACCTCGATCCCGGCGGGACGGGCGGCGTCGGCCTCGGCGGCGACGTGCTCGTCGACCCGGCGGGGTGCAGCACGTCGGACGGCATCAGCAGCATTCCGCCATCGTTGCGGCCGACGGTCGCCGGTCAGCCGGCCGTCGCAGTTCGGCCGAGGCCAGGGGCCCGCAGCGGGGGCGCGGGCTCAACCGTCGCAGCAGAACGGGCCGTCGCAGGGGCGGCCGTGCTCGCTGCCGTACGCGGTGAACCGGCGTACCGGTGCCAGGACCGCGGCGGCGGTGTCGTCCGGCAGCGTCGGCGCCGACCGGTCCAGCGGCCGGCCCCAGCCGGTCGGGACGTCGTCCAGGTCGAACCGGGCCACCCCGGCCACGAACAGTGTCCACAGTGGATGGTCGGGGAAGCCGTTGATCCGCAGTACCCACCAGCGGTCGTCGAACCGCGCGGCGACCGGGAACCGCCCGTCGCCGGTGAACCGCCACCGCGGTCGTTGCGCCAGCTCGGGATGCGTCACGCCACCAGTGTGCACGACCGCCGGCCCCGCCGCCCGGGTCGCGCGGGCGATCGGCACCGCCGATCCGGCCGCGCGGTCACTGCTACCGGCCGGGCAGTTCCGGTACCCGGGGTGCGGTCTGCGGCGCCGAGTGGCGGCCTGGCCAGGTCAGCACGATCATCACCGGTGGGCCCGGGCGGCCGGTTGTCGGTCGGCGGCGGGCGGTGGCCCGGACGGCCCGTTTCTGGTCGGCGGCGGGCCTGCCGTGGGCCCGGGCGGCCGGTTGTCGGTTGGCGGTGCGCCGGCGGTAGGTCCGGGCGGCGCGTGGCTAGTCGGCGGTGCGCCGGCGGCGGATGGTGGCCGACCGGGGTGGCTGCGCCCGCATGTGGTCGCGGGCCCGGGTCATGATCTCGGCCAGGGCGTGCAGGTCGCGGTCGGACATGGCGTCGAACATCAGGTCGCGAACCACCTCGATGTGGCCGGGCATCAACCGCTGGATGAGTGCGAGGCCGGCGTCGGTGATGGTCACCATGGTGGCGCGCTGGTCGTCCGGGCAACCGGTGCGGGTGATGAGCCCGGCCTGCTCGAGGAGTTTCGCCTGATGGGTGAGGCCGCTGCGGCTGTACACGACGCCGTCGGCGAGCTCGGTCATGGTCAGCTGCCTGGCCTGGGCGAGCCGGGCGAGCAGCTGGAACTGCACGTAGCTGATGCCCCCGTCGGCGCGCAGCTGTCGCTCGACGGCGTGCTGGAGCAGGGTCACCGACTCCATCAGCGCGAAGTAGGTGCGCAGCTGCTCGGGGTTCAGGGCTTTCGCCATGTCGCCAGTCTAGTTGTTTCGAATTCGAAGCAGTGTGACGACCCTCACCCGGTGCTGGTATTGCTTCGACTTCGAAGCAGTGTCATGGTGGGACCACTTCGAAGTCGAAGCAACTACTCCAGGGGGAGCCATGAAGGCAGTACGTTTCCACCGGTACGGCGACACCGACGTCCTGGCCTACGAGGACGCGCCACGCCCGGCACCCGCAGCCGGGCAGGTGCTCGTGCGCGTCGCCGGCAGCGCGTTCAACCCGATCGACGCGTCGATCCGGGCGGGCAACCTCGCCGAGGTGTTCCCGGTCCGGTTCCCGCACGTGCCCGGCGTCGAGGTCGCCGGCACGGTCGCCGAACTCGGCCCCGACGTGACCGGCTGGCAGCCCGGCGACGCCGTCCTCGCCTACCTGCCGATGACCGACGACGGCGCCGCCGCCGAGTACGTGCTCGCGCCGGCGGAGACGCTCGCCGCGGCGCCGCGGACCGTACCGCTGGCCGACGCCGCCGCGCTGCCCGCCGTCGGGCTGACCGCCTGGCAGGCGCTGACCGAGGTTGCGGAGCTCACCGCGGGGCAGCGGATCCTCGTCAACGGGGCGGGCGGCGCGGTCGGCGGGTACGCGGTGCAGCTGGCGAAGCAGCTCGGCGCCGAGGTCACCGCGACCGCCGCCGCCCGCAGCGCCGACCGGCTCCGGTCGTTCGGCGCCGACCGGATCATCGACCACATCGAGGATCCGGCCGCCGTGCCCGGCGCGCCGTTCGACGTGCTGCTCAACCTGGTACCCACCACGCCGGAGCGCAACGCCGCGCTCGTCGGCCTGGTCGCCGACGGGGAGTGCTGGTCAGCGCGACGACGCCGGCGCAGCCGGACCCGGCCCGCGGCGTGCGTGCCGCTCAGGTGTTCTCCCGCAGCGACGCCGCGCAGCTCGCGGACCTCGTCGGCCGGGTGGACGCCGGTACCCTGCGCATCGACGTGGCCGAGCGCCGGCCGCTGGCCGACACGGCGGCGGTGCACGCCGACTACGCCGCGGGTCGGCTGCCGGGCCGGACCGTCCTGATCCCGGCCTGACCGGCCACCGGATCCCGCACCTCGGTAGCCGGCGGTGCGGGATCCGCTGCGGGGCAAGGGATGTCACCGAAACCCGGGCGGCACGGCCGCCGCGCCGGTAGCCCGGCGCCGGCCCGACGCCTGTGACGTCAGGGATTCGGGATGATCTTGAAAACGACGCGGGCGCCGGTCGAGGTGTTGGTCCGCTCGTTGATGCCCCACAGTTCGCCGGTCTGCGGCCAGTACGACAGGTTCTGGGTCAGCGGCGGGCCCTGGGTGAGCACGTGCGGCGGCTGACCCGGCAGCGCCCGGTGAAGGCAGACCCAGTCGTTCGGATCGGTACCGGCCGGCGGCGTGCCGGGGCAGTCGCCGGTGAGGTAGAACGCGGTGCCGTCCGTCGCGGCGCCCTGCAGGTGCCATACGGGCGAGGAGTAGGCCTCGCTCGCGTGCACCACACCGGTCTCCGGCAGCCCGGTGGACGAGTCGGTGAGGGGCCAGCGGATCACCCGCGCACCGGCCGGCGAGCTGCCGTCGGTCGGGGCGAAGTACTCCGCGGTGACGAACGAGGTCCGGTCCGGCGCCAGGCTGATCGAGTTCAGGCACGGCTTCGTACCGGTCTTCGAGTTGCACGAGACCCAGCCGCCGTCGGCGCCCCACACCGTGCGGTACTCGGCGATCATCGGCAGCGCCCAGGCGTGCCACCGGGCGTGCGCGCCGTCGGCGTACAGGCCGATGTTGCCGGCGTTGCCACCGCTGGTGACCGTCTGCCAGATGTGGTCGAGGCTGAACACCTGCAGCCGGGTGCCGGTGGCGAGAAACAGCCGGTTCCCGTACCACAGCAGGCCGTCGGCGTGCACGTTCTGCACGGTGCGGAAGTTCGGCGCCCCGGTCGAGTCCAGGTACGGCTCGATCAGCAGCAGGTGGTGGTAGGGCACGCCGGCGGACGGCTTGGTGTAGTCGGCGATGCTGACCCGAGCGAGCGCGTCGGCCGGTGCGTGCCAGCTCGCCGCGAGCAGCCGTTTGCCGTCCACGTACCCGGTCGCCGAGGCGTCGCCGGAGCCGGTGATGCCCTGCGGTACCCACTGGTCGGTGGTGTCGTCGTCGTGGTCCCAGCAGAAGCCGGACGGCGAGTACGTCGAGGACAGGTGGGTCGGGTGGCACAGCGGCCAGGTGCCGGTGCGCACCACCCCGGCGGACAGCACGCCGGACAGCGTCGCCCGGTGGATCCGGGAATCCGATTCCAGCCGGGACACCAGGCCCTGGTAGGTGGCCGCGGTGCCGGTCGGATCGAGGGTGAAGCCGGAGGCGTCGATCGGCGTGAACGCCGCCGCCTGCGGCGACACGATGCGGTCCGGTGACGCCCCCGCGGTGGCGGGGAGGCTGCCGCCGGCGAGCAACGCGGCGGGGAGGCTGCCGCCCGCGAGCAACGCGGCGGCGATGACGACTGCGGTCCGGATCCAGCGCATGGCAACCCCTTCGCCCGGCCTGACTCGCACCGTACCGGGGCCGTCCCGGTCGACACCATGCACGAACCGGTCGCGTTCGGCCGGTCGCCGTCCGGCCGGCAGCGGCGGTGGCAGATCGCGGCAGAGCCGGGCAAACCACAACGAGACGGCGTGACATTCTTCTCTGCCCGCGGGATCGCGCGCGGTTGGGCGGATCCGGAGAATGAGGCGCATGCCGATTCCCCTTGCCGCGGTCGATGCGGCGTGCCCGCTCGACCGCGCCGCGTCGACGCCGCGGTCCGGCCGGTGAGCCCGGCACCGCCGTCCCCGCCGCCCCCCGGTACGGGTCCCGGCCGGCTCGGCTGGCTGCTGCTCGGCGCGGTGGTGCTGGTGGCGATGCTCGCCGTCGCCGCGTCCACCACCTCGGTACTGGCGCCGCTGCGGCACGGCCGCCCCGATCGGCTGGCCATCCTGGTGACCGCCGGCATCGTGGCCGGCGCGGGCGTCGTCGCGACGGTACTGGTGATCGTGGTGCTGCGGTTGGTGTTGCGGGGCCGGCCCGGTGACCGCGGGCTGCGGCACACGCTGCGCATCGCGGTACCGGCCGCGGTCGTCGCGCTGGCGCTGCTGGCCCTGGCCGGCATCGCCCGCACCGGGCTGCCGCCGGCGACGGCGACGCGGCCGACCCCGGCGCCGAGCGCGCCACCGACCTCGACGGCAGCGACCGGCGTCGGCGGTACCGCCGGCGGCACGCTCGCGCATCCGGCCGGTACCGCGCGGGTCGGCGACTTCGACCACGACGGCAAGCCCGACATCGGCGTCGACACCGACGGCGACGGCACCATCGACGGCATCTTCGTTCGGCAGCAGGACGCGACCTCGCAACTCGGCCCGAGCCGGCTCTACGTGGTGCGCCGCGACGGCCGCTGGGTTGGCGCGATCGACACCGACGGCGACGGCACGATCGACGGCTACGTCACGCTCGACGACGGCGGCGGTGCCGGGATGTCGCACGGCGACGTCGACCGGTACCTGAACAGCCTGCCCACCTCGCCGTCCGCGCCGCCGCTCGATCCGACGCCGGCCGAGGTGACCCCGGCGGCGACCGGTACGCCGCACCCCGGCGCGCTTGCCGGGCTGAACCTCGCCGCGCTGGGCTGGATCCTGATCGCGCTGGTCGGCGCCGTGGTTCTGGCCGCCGTGGTGGCGGTCGCGGTCGTCGTCGGCCGCAGCGCGGGCCGGCGGCAGCGCACCGCCCCGGCCGCGGCGCCGGACGGGTTCGCGCAGGCCCGGGAGGCGATGGCGGCGACCGTGGTGGGCAGTATCGACGCGATGCTCGCCGACCCGGATCCGCGTACCGCCGTCATCGGCGCGTACGCGCGGCTGCTGGAAGGGCTCGCCGCCTGCGGCCTGGCCCGCTACGAGCACGAGGCGCCGATGGAGCACCTGCACCGGGTACTGCTCGGCCTGCGGGTACGGCCGGAGCCGCTGCACGCGCTCACCGAGCTGTTCGAGCGGGCCCGGTTCTCGCCGCACCCGCTCACCGCCGCCGACCGGGACGCGGCGCTCGCCGCGCTGCGCCAGGCCGCGGCCGACCTGGCCGCGATGGCACCGACCGGGGCGGTGTGATGGCCGGGCCGCCCGCGACCGGGAACCTGTTGCTGCGCCGGGGAGTCACCCTCGCCGTGCTGGCGAGCGTGGCCGCGGTGCTGCTCGCGCTGGCCTGGCCGGCCGCCGCCGAGACCGTGCTGCGGGTGCTGCTGGTGCTGCTCGCCGCCGGCGCGGCCGGCTGGCTGCTCACCCGGGTCGCCTGGCCGGCCGGCTCGGACCTGTCCGCCTCGCCGCTGCGGACCGTCGACGGCGACACCGACGGCCGCCAGGTCCCGACCGGCCTGCGCGATCTCACCGACGACCTGGCGGCCACGTTCCGGACCACGCCGAACGGCCCGATCCCGTTCGCCGCGCGCGGCACGCTGCACGACGAGCTGCGCCGCCGGCTGGCCGACAGTCACGGCCTCGACCCGCGGGTACCCGAGCACGTCCCGCGGATCCAGTCGCTGATCTCGCCGCCGTCGTGGGCGCTGCTGCAGTCGCGACACCCCGGCCAGCTCACCGACACACCCGTACACCTGCAGTACCTGAGCATGATCCTCGACGATGTGGAGCGACTGTGACCGAGCAACCTTCGATCGGCGGCGAGGCGGCGGGACCGGGGGTCGCCGGTACGGCCGCCGCGGCCAAGCGGATCCTCGCCGAGGTGGAGCGCGCCGTCGTCGGCAAGCGGCACGTGCTGGAACTGGTACTCGCCGGGCTGCTCGCCGACGGGCACGTGCTGCTCGACGACCTGCCCGGGGTGGCGAAGACGCTGCTGGCACGGTCGTTCGCGACCGTCGCCGGGTTGGAGTTCCGCCGGCTGCAGCTGACCCCGGACGTGCTGCCCGCCGACATCACCGGCACGATGGTGCTCGACCTCGCCACCACCACGCCGGTGTTCCGGCCCGGCCCGGTGTTCGCCCAGCTGGTACTCGCCGACGAGATCAACCGGGCGCCGGCCAAGACGCAGGCCGCGCTGCTGGAGGCGATGCAGGAGCGGCAGGTGACGATGGACGGCAGCACGCACCCGCTGCCGCGGCCGTTCCTGACCATCGCCACCCAGAACCCGATCGAGTCGGAGGGCACCTACCCGCTGCCGGAGGCGCAGCTGGACCGCTTCCTGCTGCGCACCGGCGTCGGCTACCCCACCCCCGACGACGAGCTGGAACTGCTGGCCCAGCGGCTCACCCGGGGCCACGACGACGTGGTGTTGAGCCCGGTGGTCACCGCCGAGCAGTTCCGCGCCATGCAGGCCAGCCTGGAGCAGGTGCACGTGGACCGCAGCATCGCGCAGTACGCGGTCGCACTGGTCACCGCGACCCGCGCGGACAAGCAGCTGGAGGTCGGGTCCAGCCCGCGCGGTTCGCTGGCGCTGATCAAGCTGTCCCGGGCGATCGCGGTGCTCGCCGGCCGTGACTTCACCACCCCGGACGACATGCGCGCGATCGCGGTACCGGCGTTGGCGCACCGGGTGGTGCTGCGCTCCGAGGCGTGGGCCCGCCGGGTCTCCTCCGACGACGTGGTACGCCAGATCGTCGACCGAGTCCCGGCGCCGAACTGGCGATGAGCGCACCCACCGGGCAGCCCACGCTGCTGCCGCCGCGCCGCGACGGCCGGCTCCTGCCGTACCTGGCGATCGTGATCGGCGCGCTGGTCGTCGCGGTGCTGGCCGGCCAGCCGGCGGTGGTCGCGTTCGCCGTGCCGTTCCTGCTGGCCCTCGGCGTCGGTCTGGTCCGCACCGGCACGCTGGCGGTCACCGCGACCCTCACCGTGGACACCAGCCAGTTGCTGGAGGGCGACCTGGTCCGCGGCGAGATCGCGCTCGACTGGACCGGTCCGCTGGACCTCGAGGTGCTGATCCGGACCCCGCGCGGGCTGGTCGGCGTGCCGCCGTACCCGACCAGGTGGGCGATCCCGGCCGCCACCGGCCCGCTCCGGCTGCCGGTGGTGCTGCGCGCCGCGCACTGGGGCCGGCACCTGGCCGGCGAGGTGTGGGTACGGGCCCGGGCACCGCGCGGCCTGCTGGTGTGGCAGGGCCGGGTCGCGACCGGCCCGTCGCTGCGGGTGCTGCCGCAGGTGGAGCGGCTGAACCGGCTGCTCGACCCGGCCGAGTCGCGCACCGTGGCCGGCGTGCACCAGGCGCGCCGGATCGGCGAGGGCTACGAGTTCGCCGAACTGCGCCCGTACGAGCCGGGCGACCGGCTGCGCGACCTGAACTGGGGTGCCACCGCACGCCACGGCCGCCCGTACGTCAACCGGCACCATCCGGAGCTGTCCGGCGAGGTCGTCGTCGTGCTCGACACCTACACCGACGGCACCACCGAGGTACTCGCCCGCGCCGCCCGGGCGGCCTGGGCGATCGTCTCGGTACACCTGCAGGCCGGCGACCGGGTCGGGCTGATCGGGCTCGGCGGCGGCTGGCGCACGCTGCACCCGGCCGGCGGCGAGCGCGCGAAGTACCAGCTGCTGGAGACGTTGCTGGAGATGGGAGCCGACGCGGTGGACACCACCAGCCACAACTGGGTCTCGCACCGGCTGCCGGTACCGGAGTCCGCGCTGGTGATCGCGCTGACCTCGCTGTACCAGCGCAGCGTGGTCCGGTTCTGCCAGGACTGGCGGGCCAAGGGACGCGCGGTCGCGGTCGCGGTGCTGGACGCCGGCGACGCGCTGCCGGCGCCGGCGTCGGCCACCGAGGTGATCGCCCGGCGGCTGTGGCGGCTGGAGATCGACCGGCGCCGGGCCATGCTGGCCGGCGTCGGCATCCCGGTGGTCACCGTCGGCCCCGGCGGGCTGGCCCGCTCCGTGGTCGGTGGGCTGCGCCGCCTCGGCCAGGCCCGCACCGTACGGGCAGCCCGGTGACCGGGCTGCGGCTGGGTCTCGCCGCCGGCTCGCTGACCGGCGTGGTCGCCGCGAACGCGGTGGCGCTCGCGCTCGGGCCGGCGCGCGGGCGTCCGCTGTTCGCGATCTGCGCGGTGCTGGCGCTGGGCGCGGCGGTCTTCGCGGTGCTGGTGCGCCACGACAGGTTCGGCCTGGCGCTGCTGGCGAGCGTGCCCCCGGTGCTCGGGTTGCTCGGTACCGATCGGACCTGGCTGCTCGGCCCGCTCGGGGTGCTGCTGTTCGCCGCCGCCGAGCTGTGCGCCTGGAGCTGGGAGCAGCGCGGCGCCGGCACCGACCCGGCGCTGCCGGCCCGCCGGGTGCTGCGCTCCGCCGTACTGTGCGGGGTCGGGCTCGCCGCGTCGCTGCTGTGCTACGCCGTCGGTGCGGCGCATCCGCTCGCCGGTACCGCCGCCGTGTTCGCCGCCGCGCTCGGCACCGCCGCCATCGCCTGGGTACTGGCCCGCACCGTCACCCGCCGCTGACGGCCCCGGCAGCCTCGGCGACGCCACCGACGCTCCGACCGGCCACGCCGCGCCACGCGCCCGTTGACCGACCCGAATCCCGCCGGGTCAGGCGGTGGGACCTCGAGCGCCTCGAAGCCGGTCAGCGCGGACGGCTCGATGTGTACCCGGACGCTTCGGTCAGCGGCTTCCGGGGGTAGGCGTGAAGCACGAGGGATGTGGTGACCGGGCCGTGACGGGCAAGCGCGTCGACGACCTCTTCGAGCCGTCCCGCCTGCGGGCAGTAGACGTCGAACAGGAGGCAGTCTTCCCCGGTGACTCGGAGAATGGCGGCGATCTCGGGTGTGCGGGAGGCGAGCCCCAGGGCGCGTGACAGCTGGGCGTGGGTGGTGCGTAGCCGGACCACCGCGTGAATGTTGAGCCCGAGGGCTGCTGGATCGACCACGGCTCGGTAACCGGTGATGACGCCGTTCTTCTCCAACCGCTGGATGCGCGCGCTGGCCGCGGGCTGCGAGAGTCCGACGCGGCGCCCCACCTCCGCGCCGGTCAGCCGGCCGTCGGTCTGGAGCAGGGTGAGGATGTCTCGGTCTATCCGGTCGAGTGATTCCATTGTCGTGCGCACCGTTTCCGTTGAGATCACTTGCGTCTCTGCCGCTGCCCTGATGCGTCCAACAGAATCTGCGTCAGGGCTCCCAGGATCGCAGGGAGCGACGAGTGAAACGGTGGTGGGCAGTGGTCGCGTACGTCATCATCCCGGGCATCGACGGCTCGGACGAGGCGCACTGGCAGAGCCTGTGGCAGCGGCAGTGGGGCAGCTCCGCGGTGCGGATCTCCCCTGCCTCGTGGTCCGCCCCCGACCTGGACGACTGGGTCGACGCCGTCCAGGAGGCGTACGACGACGCCGCCCGGCAGGACAGTGACATTGTGTTGGTGGCACACAGCCTGGGCTGCTGGGCGGCGGCCAGCTGGCTGGGTAGGTACCCGTCCAACCCGGCAGGCGGGGCGTTCCTGGTGGCACCGCCGGACCCGCACGGGCCGGCGTTCCCGCGCCGGGCAGCCGCGACGTTCACCGAGCTGTCGGCACAACCGTTGCCGTGCCCGGCGCTGGTGGTGGGCAGCACCACCGACCCGTACTGCACCGCCGAGGCAGCCGCCGAGTTCGCGACGCGGTGGGCGGCGCGCTGGCACCTGGCGGGCGCGTACGGACACCTCAACTCCGCCAGCGAGCTGGGCGCGTGGCAGCAAGGCTGGGAACTTCTGGACTCGCTGACCCGGCAGTGGTGCGCGTAGCCCACCCGTGGGCCGGAAACGGCGGGACACCGGCCATCGGCGGGAGGCGGGCCACGGGCTGCCGGCCGGGAACCGAGGAAGGACAACCGGCCGGCAGCGGCCGAGCGCGTCCCGGGGGACGGGACGCAACCCGTGCAACGCACGAAACACCAGGTCGTCACGCGCCCGGGCGAGGGTGTGACGCAGTACGCAGGGGTCAGCGGCGGCGGGCGACGAGTACCGCGTCCCTGACATGTGCGGTACCGGGCGGTGCGGCGGAGACCCGCGGCCGGATCTCGTCGACCAGTACCGTCCAGTCGCCGTCCAGGACGGCGGCGATCTCGTCGGGTCGGTAGAAGTCGGCGGGGTCGGGACCGCCGTGGTGCTGCGCCGGCAGGTCTGCCAGGTCGTGCCCGGCGACCAGCAGCGTGCCGCCGGGTGCGACGGCGGCCAGCAGCCGGTGCAGCGCCGCGTGGTCGGCCTGCCGGGGCAGCGGGAAGTACTGCGCGGACACCAGCTGGTAGCTGCCCGGCGGCGCGGTGCCGGCGAGGTCGAGCCGGGTGAAGGTGACGGCCGACCCGCCGGTGCCGGCGGCGGCCCGGTCCAGCGCGACCTGGGAGATGTCGATCGCGGTGACCTGCCAGCCGCGCTGCGCGAGCCACCGCGCGTCGGCGCCCTCGCCGCACCCCACGTCGAGCGCCCGGCCGGGCGGCAGCGCCGACGCCTCCTCGACGAGCACCCCGTTGGGCCGCCCGCTCCACAGCTGGCCGCGCTCGCGGTACCGCCCGTCCCAGTACTCGCGGTCCATCGTCACTCCGGTCGCGTTCTGCTCGGTCATGACCGCAGCGTGCCGACGGCCGATCCGGGTGACAACTTTCCTTGCCGGGATGGCAAATCCGGGGTGCCGTCGATGCGGGTCGGCGACGCTCGGCCGCCGACCCGTTGCGTGGCGGTCCGGTCAGCCGACGGCGCGCTCGATCAGCTCGACGACGCGCTTCTCGCCCTCGGGCGTGAGTGCGGTGATGGCGAACGTGGTGGGCCACATCGACCCGTCGTCCAGCATCGCCTTGTCGTTGAAGCCCAGCGTGGCGTACCGCGCCTTGAACTTCGCCGCCGGCTGGAAGAAGCACAGCACCGCGCCGTCCCGGGCGTACGCCGGCATCCCGTACCAGGTCTTGGGTTCCAGGTCGGGGGCGGTCGCGGTGATCAGGGCGTGCAACCGCTCGGCGATCTGCCGGTCCGATCCGGTCATTTCGGCGATCTTGGCGAGCAGGTCGGCCTCGCCGTCCGCCCTCGACTTGCTCTGCTTCAGCTCCCGGCTGCGTTCGCGCATCGCGGCGCGTTCCTCGGCGGTGAACCGGGGCGCGGTCTTGGCGGCCGCCTTCCCGGTAGCGGCCTTTGCGGGCTTCTTGTCCGCCATGATGCGGTACCTCCGGATGTCGACGCCGCCACGCTCGTACCGGTGCGGCGAGGTTTGCGCGAGCCGGTCATCGCGGTACCGCCGAGGTCGGGGCACCGCCGATGCCCGTCACGATCACGCTAACCAGGCCCGCGATGCCGCCGCTTCTCGATTCCTGACCAGGTCTAGCCGTTCACGCCGGTGAGGGAGAAGAACTCCTGCCGGGACCGCGGGTCGGCCCGCAGCGTGCCGAGCAGGGTGGAGGTGACGGTGGTACTGCCGGTCGCCTGCACGCCGCGCAGCGTCATGCAGGTGTGCTCGGCATCGATGACGACGCCGACACCCTTGGGGTGCAGCTGCTCGTCCAGCCAGTCGGCGATCTGCTTGGTCAGCCGCTCCTGCACCTGGGGCCGGCAGGCGAAGTGCTCCACGATGCGGGCCAGCTTGGACAGCCCGAGGATCCGGCTGCCCGGGAGGTATCCCACGTGCGCGACGCCGACGAACGGCAGCAGGTGATGCTCGCACACCGACCGGATCGGGATGGAACGGGCGAGCACCAGCTCGTCATAGCCCTCGTCGTTGGGGAACGTGGTCAGATCGAAAGGGCGGGGGGTGAACAGTTCGGCATAGGCGCGGGCCATTCGGCCGGGGGTGTCCTGCAGGCTCTCCGCGTCCAGGTCGACGCCCAGCGCCGCGATGAAGTCCGCTGCGGCTTGCTCGGCCGCGGCGAGATCCATGCCCGCCTCCGGCTGCTTGACGACCCGCAGTGCGCCGCTCGTGGTGGTCATCGGACTCCTCTCCATTTCGCTAACAAGTGTTGGTCATATTTGGCGCCGTGGTCAAGAGTGAGTGGCAGATCTATCGGGCGACGGGTTTTCGGACACGCTCATCGGAGTTACGGTGAGACGGTGAGCACAGATCCGGCGGTCCGGGCCGTCGCCGCGCTCGACGACGAACAGCGCGCCCGCATCTACGCCTTCGTCCGCGCCGAGCACCGACCGGTGACCCGGGAACAGGCGGGTGCCGCCGTCGGCATCTCCCGCAAGCTGGCCGCGTTCCACCTGGACAAACTGGTCGCGACCGGCCTGCTGCGGGTGCGCGACCAGGAGGCCGCCGGCGAGCCGCGGGTCGGCCGCCGCCCGAAGGTGTACGAGCCGACCGACGTCGAGGTGCGGATCAACATCCCGGCCCGGCAGCACGACCTGCTCGCCACGATCCTGCTCGACACCGTACTGGCGGGAGACGCCCCCGGTGGCGCCGTCGAGGCCGCGACCCGGGTCGCGCACCGGCGCGGCGTCGAACTGGGCGCGGCGGTACGGGCCGAGCGGCGTCCCGGCCGGCTCGGTGCCGAGCGGGCCCTGCACCTCGCCGCGCAGCTGCTCGCCCGCTACGGGTACGAACCGGTCCGGCCGACACCGACCTGCCTGCGGCTGCGCAACTGCCCGTTCCATCCGCTGACCGACCGGGCGCCGGAGCTGGTGTGCGCGATCAACCACGCGTTCATCGCCGGCATCCTCGACGGCGTCGAGGCGGACAGCCTCACCGCGACGCTGACCCCGCCGGCCGACGGCGGCTGCTGCGTCCAACTCACCCCGCGCCGCTGACCCTCACCGCCCGACGTTTCCGGCCGCGCCGCTGACCCTCACCGCCGGGACGCGTCGGGCCGGGTCGCTCGACCACCCGCCCCGACGCGGCCGGGCGTCGCTGGACCGGCCAGCCCCCACATCCGGCCGCCCGGATCGAGGACCGTCCGGCGTGGACGGTCGCGGCGCGGGGGCGGGCCGAGGTTCAGGCGTCCCAGGCCGCGCCGAGGGCAAGCAGCCGCTCGCGGTACTCGATCGCCGCGGCCCACTCGGCCGGCCAACCGTCGGCGCCGCGGTACGCGCCGGCGAAGGCGCCGGCCAGTGCGGCGATCGAGTCGGAGTCGCCGGAGGAGTATGCCGCGCGCCGGACCACCGCGGGCGGATCGTCGGCGAGCAGGAGGAAGCAGTACAGCGCGGTGGCGAGCGCCTCCTCGGCGATCCAGCCGGCACCGGTGGCCAGGCACGGGTCGGCATCCGGATCGGGGGAGGCGAGCGCCGCGTCGAGCCGGTCCAGCGCGGCCAGGCACTCGTCGAAGCCGCGGGCGACGAACGACGCTGGATCCGGGTCGTGGCCGTGCTCGGCGAGATCGCCCAGCCAGTCGGCCCGGTAGGTCGACCGGTTCGTCCCCGCGTACTCACGCAGCCGGCTCACCAGCTCGCCCGGCTCGGTGCCCTGCGCGAGCAGCCAGATCGCCTGCATGGTCAGATCGCTCGCGGCGAGCGCCGTCGGGTGCCCGTGGGTGAGCGCGGACTGCAACTGGGCGGCGCCGGACCGCTGCACCGGATCGAGCCCGGGTACCAGCGCGACCGGTGCGACCCGCATGTTGGCGCCGCACCCCTTCGAGCCGAGCTGGCTCGCCGCCTGCCAGCGACCGCCGCGGCTGAGGTTCTCGCAGGCGCGCAGGCAGGTCGCGCCGGGCGCGCGGTTGTTGTCCGGGGACGCCCACCACTCGAGGAAGTGCGCGCGGGTTGGCGGTTCCATCCGCGCCGCCGTCAGCGGCCCCGCCGCGGTCGCCTCGCGCAGCGCCTCGCCCAGCGCGAGCGTCATCTGCGTGTCGTCGCTGACGACCGCGACCCCGCCGGAGAGCGCCAGCGCCATCTCGCGCCACGGCCCGCACTTCGCGGCGATCCGGGCGACGTCGTCGAACTCGGTCGGGAACCCCATCGCGTCGCCGATCGCCAGGCCCAGCAGTACCCCCGTCGCCGCCCGTTTCGCCATCGACCCTCGCTCCCCACGCTCCGTACCGCCGGAGGCGAAGCCTAACCGGATCACGCCGTCGCAGCGACCAGGGCGGTGGCGAAGGTCGCGGTGATGCCGGTCCACAGCACGGCGAAACCGAGGTGCCCGGCGGTACGCAGTCGCGAACCGCGCCAGATCGACGGAGTGAACGCGGCGAACTGGCAGAGCCAGCGGGAGCCCCAGAACACGCACTCACCGGCCAGGATCGCGGCCGCCAGCTGCCCGCCGGCGAGCAGGTCGCCGGCGCCGCGTTACGCGGATGCGGTCAGGCGTCGCGCAGCCGGAACAGCAGGGCGCCGGTGAGCAGGGCGGCGGCGGCCCAGCCGATCAGTACGGCAAGGCCCGGCCACGGGCCGATGGGCAGGTCGGCCGTGCCGGCGGTGACCTGCACGGCGAGCCCGGCGCTCATCGGCGCGACCTGCACCAGGTGCCGTTGCCAGTCCGGATCGTCGACCGCGCCGGCGACCACCGGCAGCAGGTACAGCACGCCCAGCACGACGCCGATCGCCGCCGCCGAGTGGCGCACCGCAACGGCGACGCCGAGGGCGAGCAGCCCGACCAGTACCAGGTAGAGCACCGTACCGCCGGCCGCGCGGAGCACCGTGGCGCTGCCCGGCAGTGGGCCGCCGGGCAGCAGCGCCTGGCCGAGCAGCAGCGAGAGAACCACCGCGACGGTACCGGCCACCGCCACGAGCGCGCTGAGTACGGTGGCCTTGGCCGCCAGTACCGCGCCGCGCCGGGGCGCCGCGGCCAGCGTGACCTGGATGGTGCCGGTGCCGTACTCGGTGCCGACCAGCAGCACCGCGAGCACCACGACCGCGATCTGGCCCAGCTGCACCCCGGTCAGGCTGGTCCGCACCGGATCGCCGGTGCACCCGGTGGCCGGGCAGTGCGTCGCGGCCGCGACCGCACCGCCCAGCGCGACCGTGGTCAGCACCGTGCCGGCCACCAGAGCTCCGGTGCTCGCCACGGTGCGGGCCTTCGTCCACTCCGCCCGCAGCAGCCGCCACCACCCGGTCATGCGTCCCGCCGGCGCAGCAGCAGCCCGGCCGCGGTGAGCGCGACCACCGTCCACCCGCACAGCACCGCGAAGCCCAGCCACGGCGCGAGCGGGTAGTAGCCGTCGAACGGCGTGTACGAGGTGTCCACCTGCGGATAGGCCAGCATCGTCTGCTGCACCGCGAAGCCGGCCGCCGGGCTGACCCGCAGCAGCCACTCGGCCGCCGGCGCCGGCAGCACCGGCAGCACCGCGGCCAGCAGGTACGGCAGGACCAGCCCGGCCAGGACGGCGACGATCGCGCCGACCGCGTGCCGCACGATCGCGGCGACCGCGAGCGCCAGGACGGCTGCGACCGCGAGCAGCGCCGCGGTGCCGACCACGACCCGCGCCTCGGTCGCGGCGGGTACCGCGGCGACCACGTTGCCGTTGGCGCGCAACAGCCTCGTCCCGAGTGCCACGGCCGCGAGCGAGGTGGCGAGGCCGACCACGAACACCACACCGCCGACCACCACCGCCTTGGCCGCGAGCACCCGGCCGCGCCGCGGGCTGGCGAGCAGGGTCAGCCGGATCGTCCCGCGCCGGTACTCGGCGCCGATCGACGAGCTGGCCACCACCGCGATGGCGACCAGGCCGGCGAAGGTACCGAGCAGGGTGCGCTCGATCGGCGTGATCGAGGCGATCGAGCTGACCGCCGGCGCAATGTCCCCCGAGCCGCGCACCCGCAGCGTGCCGCCGGTGTCGTGGTACCCGCCGGCGGCCGTGCGCAGCGGCCCGCTGTCCCCGATCCGGGTACCGGTCCAGGACGCGCCGGCCGCCCCACCGGTCGCCCGCACCCGGTCGAACGTGGCGGTGGCGACGGTGGGCTCCGGGTGCACCGTCGACTGGGTCATCGAGTCGGTGCGCCCGAGGTCGAGCGGGGTCGCGGCGAACACGCCGACCTGCGCGGTCCGGGGCAGCCCGGCCAGCCGGGCGGTGCCGACCGTGGTCCAGTGGTGGCCGTCGGGCGACACCGAGCCGGTCACCCCGTCACCTGCCCGGGTCAGTCGCAGCCAGCGCGGCCGGCCGGGCGACACCGCGCCGGGTGGGCCGGCGACGTCGTGTTCGAAGTCGTACTGCAGCCGGGCGCCGTGGCCGGGTGTGACCAGCACCGCGGCGTAGCCTGCGCCGGGCCGGACGCCGTTCTTGACCATGATCCCGGCCTTCGCCCACGGCAGGGTCGCGTCCAGCGCGGTCAGCCGTACGGTGAGGCTTCCGTCGCCGGTCATCGGCCGGTGCACGAAATAGAACCGGTCGGTGACGTTGCGGCCGTCCGGCCCGATCGTGGCCGTGCAGGCCACCTCCCGGCCGTGCGCATCCTGCCGGCTGCACACCGAGGCGCCGCAGATCAGCAGCCCGATCGCGGCGGTGAGCAGCGCCGCCACGGCCAGCCCGACCAGCCAGGCGGGCACGCTGCGCAGCTTGGTCCACTCGGCCCACACCAGTCGCCCGAAGCCCGGCCGGCGCACCCGGTCCCGCCCCGCCGCCGTTCCTCCCGCGCCGTCCCGCCCCGCGGGGCCCGCCGCACGGCTCTCCTGCTCGGCCCGCGCGCTCATCGCCGCACCTCGCCCGGTCGGGCGGTCGCGTCCGTGGCCGGCCCGGCGGCGCCGCGGTACTGGGTGGCCTCGCGGGTCAGCCGCAGGTACGCGTCCTCCAGCGTGGCGCGGTGCGGCGCGAGCTGGCTCACCGGTACCGCGGCGGCGGCGAGCAGCGCGCTCACCCGCTCGGCGGCCAGCCCCGTGACGACCAGTGCGTCCGGGCCGGCCACGGCCACGTCGCCGCCGGCGCCGGTGAGCGCGGCGGCGGCCCGGTCGATCGCCGGCGTGCGCAGCACGACCCGGTCGCCGGACTCGGCCGCCACCAGCCCGGCGACCGGGGCGTCGGCGAGGACACGGCCGCGGCCGACCACGACCACGTGCTCCGCGGTGCCCTCCAGCTCACCCATCAGGTGGCTGGACACCAGCACCGTCCGGCCCTGCCCGGCCATGGCGCGCAGGAAGCCGCGCAACCAGACGATGCCCTCCGGGTCCATCCCGTTGAACGGCTCGTCGAGCAGCAGCGCCGGCGGGTCGCCCAGCAGCGCCGCGGCGATGCCGAGCCGCTGCCGCATACCCAGCGAGTACCCGCCGGCCCGGCGCCGGGCCGCGGACCGCAGCCCGACCAGGTCGAGTACCGCGTCGACGCGGCTGGCCGGTAGCCCGGCGCAGCGGGCCAGCCAGAGCAGGTGGTTGCGGCCGCTGCGGGCCGGGTGCAGCGCGCCGGCGTCCAGCAGCGCGCCGAGCCGGCGCAGCGGATCGCGCAGGCTCCGGTACGGCCGGTCGCCCACCGTGGCTTCCCCGGCGCTCACCCGGTCCAGGCCGAGGATCACCCGCATCGTGGTGGACTTGCCGGCGCCGTTGGGGCCGACGAAGCCGGTCACCCGGCCCGGTTGCGCGCTGAACGACATCCCGTCCAGCGCGACGACCGACCCGTACCGCTTGCGCAGCCCGGTGACGGTGATGGCGGTCTGTTGCATCGTGCCCCTCCGCTCGTGGTGTCTGGGAGAGAGGTGTACCCGGCGGTACGTGTCAGCCCGGTGTCACCGCCGCGACACCGGCGGCCTGGCAGGCTGGCGGTGGTCGGCGCGAGGAGGGCGGGGCGAGATGCGGGTGCTGGTCGTCGAGGACTTCGCGGTGCTGGCCCGGGCGGTCGGGGCGGGGCTGCGCCGGGCGGGGCTGGCGGTCGACGTCGTTCTGGACGGTGCCGACGCGCTGGAACACCTGGCGGTCACCGGCTACGACGTGGTCGTCCTGGACCGCGACCTGCCTGGCGTGCCCGGCGACGAAGTGTGCCGGCAGATCATGGCCGGCGACGCCGGTACCCGGGTGCTGATGCTGACGGCCGCCGGTTCGGTCGCCGACCGGATCGAGGGGCTCGACCTCGGCGCCGACGACTACCTGCCGAAGCCGTTCGACCTGGGCGAGCTGGTGGCCCGGGTGCGCGCCCTCGGCCGCCGCCGCGCTGCCCCCGGTACTGGAGCGCGACGGCATCCGGCTGGACCCGAGCCGGCGCACCGCCACCCGGGCCGGCCGCCCGCTCGCGCTGACCCCGAAGGAGTTCGGCGTACTGGAGTGCCTGCTCGCCGCCGACGGCCGGCTGATGTCCACCGAGCAACTGCTGGAGTCGGTCTGGGACTCCGCGGCGGATCCGTTCACCACCACGGTGAAGACCACGATCCGCCGGCTGCGGGCCAAGCTCGGCGAGCCGCCCGCGATTCACACCGTTCGCGAGGGCGGCTACCGGGTGGGCCAGCCGTGACGACCCGGGCCCGGCGCAGCGTGCGAACCCGGCTCACGCTGCTCTACGCGGTACCGTTCTTCGCCGTCGGTGCGATCCTGCTGCTGGTGCCGACGATCTCGGTCGACGACACCGAGCCGGCCGGGGCCGGCAGCGGTCGCCCCGGCGTCGGCGTCGGCGTGCACCTGGTCTGGGTGGTGGTCGGCCTACCGCTGGTGGCGCTGATCGCGCTGCTGCTCGGCTGGTTCGTCGCCGGCCGGTACCTGCGGCCGCTGCACGCGATCACCGCCACCGCCCGGGAGATCTCGGCCAGCAGCCTGGACCGCAGGCTGGCGCTACCCGGCCGGGACGAGTTCGGCGAGCTCGCGGCGACCCTGGACGAGCTGTACGGACGGCTGCGCGCGTCGTTCGAATCGCAGCGGCACTTCGTCGCGAACGCCTCGCACGAGCTGCGTACCCCGCTGTCGGCCGAGCGCGCGCTGCTGCAACTGGCCCTCGACGACCCCGACGCCACCGTCGAGACGCTGCGCGAGACCTGCCGGGAGCTGCTGGAGCTCAACGTGGCGCAGGAGCACCTGGTCGACGCGCTGCTCACGCTGGCGACCGGCGAGCAGGGCGTGGCGCGGGCCGAACCGGTCGACCTGGCCGACGTCGCCGCGCGGGTGGTGTCCGCCGCAGCCGGTGACGCCGGTACCCGGAGGATCGTCCTGTGTACCGATCTCGACGGCGCGCCGGCCCGGGGCGACCGCGCGCTGCTCGCCAGCCTGGTGACCAACCTGGTCGACAACGCGCTGCGGTACAACCGAACCGGCGGCCGGGTCGAGGTCGGGACCTGCCTCGACGGAGCCGGCCGGGCCCGCCTGCGGGTGGCCAACACCGGACCGGCGGTCCCGCCGGACGAACTGCCACGGCTGTTCCGGCCGTTCCAGCGGCTCGACGGCAACCGGGTGCGGCGCGGCGGGCACGGTCTGGGCCTCGCCATCGTCCGGGCCGTCACCGACGCGCACGGTGGGGAACTGGCCCCTGCCGCCCGCCCGGACGGCGGGCTCACCATCACGATCGCGTTCCCCGCCCCGCCGAGGTCCACCGCACCGTGACCGTCGGTACGACGGAATCCGGGCCGGTCTGTGGTGATCGGACCCCGCTGCCGCCGCGGACCCGGAACCCGCATGGCCGTACCCGGCACCGACGGGTCAGGTCGTGCTGGGGCGGGGGAGGCGGGCGCGGGGCATGTCGACCCGGGTACGGGTCAGCGGGGTGCCCTCGGCCCGGAGCAGGGCCGGCGCGGTACCGCCGTGGCAGGTTGCCGGGGTGCCGTCGGCGTGCACGACGCGCCACCAGGGCACCGCGTCGTCGAGCAGGGTCATGGCCCGGCCCACCTGGCGCGGCCCGGCGCCGATGCGGGCGGCGATGTCGCCGTACGACATGACCCGGCCGGGCGGGATGGCGGCCACCACCGCGCGTACCTCGTCGACGATGCTCATCGCGGGTAGCTGATCCGTCCATTGTGGACGCGTGCCTTCTCGTCCAGGGGCGCGATGCGCGTCGTGGTCGGCGACAGGATGTGCCGGACCTCGACGCCGGAGGCGATCAGCGCGTCGGTGATCAGCCGGCGGTGGCAGCGCCACGGCACCGCCTCGCTGCACATGATCGCCGG
Source organism: Actinocatenispora sera (assembly GCF_018324685.1). Taxonomy (NCBI): domain Bacteria; kingdom Bacillati; phylum Actinomycetota; class Actinomycetes; order Micromonosporales; family Micromonosporaceae; genus Actinocatenispora; species Actinocatenispora sera. The sequence goes on from NZ_AP023354.1 coordinate 3,684,896, forward strand.
CTGTCCGTGCCGGGCCAGCTCGCGCAGTTCGGCCAGCCCGGCGGCGAACTCGTCGCCGGCCATGTAGTCGGCGTAGTCGCGGAACGCCTTGACCCGCCAGGCGCCGTTCTCGGTCGGGGTACCGGCCGGGGTGTAGCGCCGGCCACCCAGCTTCGGCAGCCAGCGGTAGCCGATGTCGGGCGGCAGCTGCGCGGCGATCGCATCCCGGTTCCACTGCGGGAACTTCCGCGACGACGGGTACGACCGCACGTCCACCAGGTCGGTGATCTCGTTGCTCCGCAGCATGGCGAGCACCTCGTCGAACCCGCGGGTCGAGTGCCCGATGGTGTGTACCGGGTTCGGTGGTGCGCCGGTGCTTCGATCGGCCGTCACGGGATCCTCGTCGGCGCCGCGAACCGCTCGCTCATCGCACGCTCCCTTCCTCGTGCCCGCCCGCCTCCAGCATGACCGCTCGGCGTCCGGTCGGCACACCTCGCGTTCCGGTGCCCCCGCGGCCGGACGTGGATGGTGCCAGAACGCCGGAATCGGCCGGACTCGACCCGTACGCGAGGTAGTTTGGCCTGTGTTGCCCCGGGTTTTGCCGGGCCGGCGCGCGCGGCACTTCGGGCCGGGCATGGTTCGCCCGAATCCGGGTACCGCTCGCAGGGGACGGCGCCCACCGGGGCGCGCGGCGACGACGTACGGGGGACTCCATGGCACTCGACGACGATGACATGAACACGACGGCAGCTGGCGGCGGCGAGGGCCCGGCGGACTCCGGTGCGGGTGGTGGTACGCCGGGCATGCATGACGGTGGCGCGGACGGTGGCGCCGATTCCGGTGCGGAGGGTCCGGCGGACTCGGGCGCGGGTGGCGGTACGCCCGGCATGCACGACGGCGGCGCCGATTCGGGTGCGGAAGGTCCGGCGGATTCCGGGGCCGGTGGTGGTACGCCGGGGATGCACGACGGTGGCGCGGACGGCGGCGCCGATTCCGGTGCGCAGGGTCCGGCGGATTCCGGCGCCGGTGGCGGTACCCCGGGGATGCACGACGGCGGCGCGGACGGCGGGGCCGATTCCGGTGCCGAGGGTCCGGCGGATTCCGGGGCCGGTGGTGGTACGCCGGGCATGCACGACGGTGGCGCGGACGGCGGGGCCGACTCCGGTGCCCGCTGAGCCGACCGGCTCGATCGGCGGTGTCGGGCGGTCCACGGCGGACCGTCCGGCCCGGCCCACCGGCCCGCTCGCCCGGCTGGTCGGCACCGACGTCGACGCGTTCGCCGGCTCGTACTGGTCGCGCCGGCCGCTGCTGGTCCGCGGCGCCGACCCGGACGCCTTCCGCGACCTGCTCGATCTCGACGGCGTCGACGAACTGCTGTCGTACCGCGGCCTGCGGACCCCGTTCCTGCGGGTGGCACGGGAGGGCTCGGTGGTCGACTCCGCCTCGTTCACCGGTCCCGGCGGGGTCGGTGCGGAGATCGGCGACCAGGTGCGCGACGACCGGGTCGCCGCGCTGTTCGCCGACGGCTGCACGCTGGTGTTGCAGGCGCTGCACCGCACCTGGGCGCCGATCGTGGACTTCGGTACCGCGCTGGCCGCCGAACTCGGCCATCCGGTACAGGCCAACGCCTACGTGACGCCTCCGTCGTCGCGGGGCTTCGCCGCGCACTACGACGTGCACGATGTGTTCGTGCTGCAACTGGCCGGCCGCAAGCACTGGCGGGTGCACCCGCCGGTACACGTCGACCCGCTGCGCGACCAGCCGTGGAACGATCATGCCGCCGCGGTGGCCGACCGGGCCGCCAACGGCGTACCGGAGATCGACACGGTGCTCGCGCCCGGCGACGCGATGTACCTGCCCCGCGGCTGGCTGCACGCGGCCACCGCGCTCGGCGACGTGTCCGCGCACCTGACCGTCGGGGTGCACGTACTGACCCGGTTCGCACTGCTGGAGGCGCTGGTCGCGAGCGTCGCGCAGGAGCCGGACCTGCGCCGCTCGCTGCCGCTCGGCATCGACGCGACCGACCCCGCCCAACTCGCCCCGCACCTCGCCGCGGTCCGGATCGCGCTGGCGAAGGCGGTACCGGACGTGCCGGCGGAGGCGGTGGCCCGCCGGGTGCGCGCCCGGGTCTGGTCCGCCGGTCGGCCGGAACCGGTGCGCCCGGTGGCCGCCGCGCAGTTCGCCGCGAACCTGTCGCCCGGCGATGCGGTACGGCGGCGGGCCGGGCTGCCGCACCGGCTGGTCGAGGGCGACGAGCACGCGGTACTGGAGCTGGCGGACCGGCAGATCCGGCTGCCGGCGTCGACGACCCCGGCGCTGCGGGTGCTGCTCGCCGGCGGTACCGCCCGGATCGGTGCGCTGCCGGAGCTGACCGAGGCGGACCAGCTGGTACTGGTGCGCAGGTTGTTGCGGGAGGGCGTGCTGGTGCCGTCGACCGGGTCGTGACGTGCGCACCTGGCCGCGCTGCTCGTTTCTTTCCGAGGCGGCCGGTGATCCGCGGGAAGGGACCGCGCCGCCGGCGGACCGCTGGCTGCTGATCGAACATCCCGGACCGTGGGGCCGCAACGCGCTCACCCAGTCCGGTCTGGGCGCCGGCACCGTGAGCGCGCTGAGCGGCTGGGCCGGCGCGCAGGGGGCCCGGGTGACGCTGATCCGCCGGCCGGGTCGGCGGGTTCGGTCGGGAGCGGCCCGCCGCTGGTTCCGGGTCGACTCGCGGCCGGGCCACGAGGAGATCCGGGCCGGCTCGTTCGGTACCGACGCCGACCTGGTCGCCGCGCTCGCCGCGCCCGGCGAGCGCGTCGCCGGCCCGCTGCAGCTGGTCTGCGCGCACGGCCGGCACGACCCCTGCTGCGCCGTGCGCGGGCGGGTGCTGGCCGCGGCGCTCGCCGCCGCCGACCCAGCCGGTACCTGGGAGTGCAGCCACGTCGGCGGGTGCCGCTTCGCGCCGGTACTGGTGCTGCTGCCGCACGGCTACACTCTCGGCGGTGTCCCGCCCCCCGACGCGGTGCGCATCGTGCGGGACTACCGCGCCGGCACGCTCGACCCGCACTGGTTACGCGGCCGTACCTCGCTGCCGCCGGCGGCGCAGGCCGCCCAGCACCATGCCCGGGCCGCCACCGGGGCCACCGGGGTGGACGCGGTGCGGGTGGTCGCGGTCGAGCAGGTCGGGGAGGCGGGCTGGCGGGTCACGCTGGCCGACCCGGACTGCACGGTGCTGCTGCGCGAGCGGCACGTGGCCGCCGGCCGCCCGCTGACCTGCGCGGCCACCACCAACGGCTGGCTGCGCCGGTTCGACCTGCTGGACCTGCGCACCGACCGCACCGCCCCGCACCCGCCCTGAGCCGACCGGCGTCCGGGCCGCGGACTACCGCCGGCCGACCCGGTGGCACATGGACCGGGGCGTCACCGGAGCGGCCGGTCGCCGGGTACCAGCGCGGTTGTCCCGGCAGACCCGAGTTGGACGATCGGTTCGGTTCGGGGCCGGGCGCGCACTAGTCTCGAGGCGTGCGGCGGTGCTGTCGGCGGCACCGGCGACCGTGCGGCGCCAGGGAGAGCGATGAGCGACGAGCCCGAACCGATCAGCGCCAGCGAGCGGGAGGCGCTGCAGCGCGAGCCGACCGACCTGCACGCGCAGCGTGCCGAGCCGGCGGCCGGCTGACCGGCGGTACCGGTGCGGGAGGTGCGGATGCCCGGAGACGTGACCACGACGCAGCGGGTCGCGCAGGCGATGGTCACCGCGCCGAGCACGCACGGCACCGCCACCACGGTGGCGCAGCTGCGCCGGTACTTCGCCGACGACCACGTGCACCTGGCGCTGATCGTCGCGGCGGACGGCCGGCTGGTCAGCACGGTGGAACGCGCCGACCTGCCCGCGGCGCTGCCCGACGCCACCGTGGCCCGGTCGGTCGGGACGCTCGCCGGCCGTACCGTCGGCCCGGACGATCCGGTGGAGCGGGCGGCGGCGATCCTGGCGCGCCAGCAGCGCCGCCGGTTGGCCGTCGTGGACGGCTCCGGGCGGTTGCTCGGGCTGCTGTGCCTCAAGCGCAGCCGTACCGGCTTCTGCTCGGACGCCGACATCCGCGCCCGTGCCGCGGACCGCCACGGCTGCGACCCCGGGCCGGACCCGCCGTCGTAACCGCACCGGGCCGGCCGGCGCACGGGATGCGGGCGTGCCACCCCGGCGCGAGGATCGCGCGCCACCGCGCCACCGCGCCACCGCGCCACCGCGCCACCGGTACCCGGCATTCCGGCAACGGACGCGCGGTCGCCGGGGCCGTGCGGTGCGGATGTTAGGGGCAAAACAACCGTCATCGGATCCTGAACACCAAGCCGGGCAAGCGATCCGATGCCCGGGATCGCGCGCCGTTCGGAGTCTTGACGGCCGCAACGGCCGATGCCAGGGTGAGCACGAACCGAACCGGGCCCCCACATTCCGGCCGGCACCACGTCGCGGCCGCGGCCCGCTCCGAGTGATCCGGTACGACGCGAGGAGGACGGCATGGCGATCGGTGGCGGCCCGGGCGAGACGACGCCGGGCAACGGTGCGGCACCCGGTATCGAGCATCGGGACGGCGGCGAACGCGGAATCGGCAGGCAGGGGGTCACCCGGCGCAGCGCCCTCGTCGGCGGTGCCGCCCTCGTCGCCGGCGCGGGGCTGCTGGGCGCGGCCCCCGCGTACGCCGACGACCCGGCCGACGCGACCCGCTCCGGCTCGCACGATCTGTCGCCCCGGCAGCAGGCCGGCCAGCGGGTGATCTGGTCGTACCCGGGGCTCACGCCGCCGCAGGAGCTGTTCGACGCGATCCGGGCCGGGCTGGTCGGCGGCGTCATCTTCTTCGGTGAGAACATCGACCGGAACGACCGCAGCCAGATCCAGGGCGTGACCAGCGCGCTGGCCCAGGCACAGGTCGACAGCGGCATCCGGTACCCGATGCTGATCATGACCGACCAGGAGGGCGGCATCGTCCAGCGGCTGCCCGGTGCGCCCGGCATCTCCGAGAAGCAGATCGGTGAGTCGGCCGACCCGGTGGCCACCGCGACCTCGGCGGGCACCGGCGCGGCGGAGAATCTGCTGGACGCCGGGATGAACTGCAACCTCGCCCCGGTACTGGACGTCTACCGCGAGGCGGGGAACTTCGACGACCGGTTCGGCCGCTCGTACAGCATGGATCCGGCCGTCTGCGGCGCCTGCGGTGCCGCGTCGATCGTCGCCCAGCAGCGGCTCGGCGTGGTCACCACGGCCAAGCACTTCCCCGGCCTCGGCGCCGCGACCAGGGACGCGAACACCGACCTCGGCCCGGTCACGCTGAACCTGTCCCGGTCCGACCTGCGCAGCATCGACGAGCTGCCGTTCCAGTACGCCATCGGCGCCCAGGTGGACATGGTCATGACGTCCTGGGCGACCTACCCGGCGCTGGACCCGGACCTGCCGTCCGGCCTGTCGCCCAGCATCGTGCAGGGCGAGCTGCGGCACCGGCTGAAGTTCCGCGGCGTCACCATCACCGACGCGATCGAGGCCGGCGCGCTGGACGCGTTCGGCGGTACCGGGGAGCGCGCGGTGCTCGCCGCGGCCGCCGGCATGGACATCCTGCTGTGCTCCGCCCGCGACGTCAGCCAGGGCCAGGACGCGGTGGACGCGCTGCACGAGGCGATCGCGAGTCGCCGGCTCAACCGCGGCCAGGCCAACCAGGCGCTGGAGCGGGTCATCGGCCTGCGCCGCCGCCTGCACTGATCCACCGCTCCGCCGCTGACCGTCACGATCGCCGACTGTCCGGCGTGCGTCGGGCGGGCCGGCGGGGCCACCGGTCAGGCGGGCTCGGGTCGACGGGGCCGTCGGGTCAGGCGGGCTCGGGTCGGCGCGGCCGTCGGGTCAGGCGGGTTCGGGCCGGCCGGTGAGCCGGCGGGTGGCCGGGCCGAGCCCGAGTCCGGCCGCGACGGCGAGGTCGTCGCCGGTGTCCACGTCGCAGCGCAACGACGGTGACCCGGCGCCGATGCGTACCGCGCCGGTGGCCGCGTGCGCGGCCGCGGAGCCGACGCCGAAGTGCGGGTCGAGCGGCTGTCCGGGCGCGGCGAGCAGCAGGGTGGTACCGACGCCGGGCCGGTCGGCGCAGAACGCGCGCCGGCCGTCCGCCTCGGCGATCGCCGCCGCCAGCTCGGCCGGGCGCAGTGCGGGCAGGTCGGCCTGCAGCGCCCCGACCGTACCGGCCGGGCTGCGCAGCCGCTCGGCGCCGAACGCCAGCGCCGCGTTGAGCCCCGGCAGCCCGCGCTCGTCGACGCACTCGACTCCCGTACCCGACAGCGCGTCCGGCACCCGCTTGTCCTCGCAGATCACCAGGATCCGGTGCACCCCGGCGGCCCGCGCGGCCGCGGTCACGGTGTCCAGCAGCAGCGCGAGGACCAGGCCGGGATGCTCGTCGCTTCCGACCACCCCGCGCAGCCGGGTCTTGGCCGCGTCCAGCCGCTTGATCGGGACGACCAGATCAACGCCGTGTGCCGCAGGACTCATCGATCTCCTTCACCTGGCCCCGGGGGAGCGTGCCACCGGGCGACCGCGGCTACCGCGGGACGAGCGCGAGCACCTCCCGCAGCCGGTGGACGTGCTCGTGGTCGCCCGGGTCGTCGCAGTCGTCGTACGGATCGTAGTGGACCGCCCGGATGCCGGCCGCCTGTGCGCCCCGCACGTCGGCCGGCACGGTGTCCCCGACGTGTACCGCGTGCGCGGCGTCGACGCCGACCCGCTCCAGCGCGGCGCGAAACAGCCGCGGGTCCGGCTTGTCGAAGCCGACGATCGCGCTGTCGAGCACCGCGTCGACCGGTACACCAGGGCCGTCGCCCTCCTGGCACATCCGGGCGTCGAGCAGCATCTGCGCGATTCTGCCGTCGGCCTGGGAGACCACCGCGACGCGCAGGCCGGCCTCGGTCGCCGCGGCGAGCGCCTGCCTCGACGCCGGATCCGGCGCGTGCCACATGTTGCGGGTGCGGGAGATCGCCAGGTACTCCTCGGCGCAGGTGCGCCACCGCTGCTCGGGCACGCCCGCGTACCGGGGGAGCAGTTCGTAGTAGTCGCGCGGCTCGCCACGGCTCGGGAACGCCGCGTTGTAGGCGGCGAAGTGCACCCGGAGGAACTTCTCGGGGGTGTCGACGCCGCCGTGGCGGGCGATCACCGGGGTCAGGAGCTCGGCGTTGGGGAGCAGCAGCACCCCACCCACGTCGACGAGCAGGGCCCGGCGCACGGCGCTCGGTGCTGGGCGATGGTGCTGGTGGTTCATGGGCGGTCATCCGATCTTCATTGAAAAATTGCCAGAGTTTTAGCTAGGTTTTGAAAGTATTGACGACCGCGGCCCGGCGTGCAACGATCGGCCGCAGCCGCTGCCGAGGGGGTTGGCATGTCCTGGAGAAGGTCACCGACGATCTCTCGCCGTCGAGCACTGCCGAAACGCTCCGCCCTGGGCCTGATCATGGCGGTGCTGCTGGCGGGCAGCCTGGCCACGGCCCCCGCACAGGCGTCCCCCGGGAGGTCCGGCTCGCCGGGCTGGGGCAGCCCGGCCGACAGCTGGCTTCCCCAGCCCAACGAGACCCCGCCGGACAACGGTCTGGCGCTGACCCCGCCGATGATCTTCAACGCGTGGATGACCAAGGGCTGCAACATCTCCCAGCAGACGTTCGTCGACGCCGCGAACACGCTGGTCGACTCGGGCCTGGCCGCCGCGGGCTACGACTACGTCGCCATCGACGACTGCTGGTCGGCCGCCGAACGCGACGCCGACGGCAACCTCGTGGCAGACCCCGCCAAGTTCCCCAACGGAATGCGGTGGCTCGGTGACTACCTCCACGCGCGCGGACTCAAGTTCGGGATCTACGAGGACGCCGGCACCACCACGTGCGCCGGCTATCCCGGCAGCTGGGGCCACTTCCAGCAGGATGCCGACACCTTCGCGTCGTGGGGTGTCGACCTGTTGAAGTTCGACGGATGCAACCTGCCGTCGATCGCCGGCCAGACCGCCGACCAGGTGCTCGAGACGGCCTACACGCGGATGGCGGAGGCGCTGCGGGCGAGCGGTCGCCCGATCGCCTACTTCGAGTCCGCCCCCTGGTACGCCCACGATCTTCCCGCCGCGCTGGAGTGGGCGAGCCGGATCGGCAACCTCTGGTACAACCCGGCCAACGGAAGCGTCGAGTCGGCGCGGTACGCCGGACCAGGGCACTGGAACTTCGCCACGACCCTGGCACCGCAGCTCTCGTCTAGCCTCGCCGAGAAGCGGGCAGCGGTCAGCATGGCGGCCGAACTCGCGTCCCCGCTGGTCTTCAGCGCCGACATGGCGACGTTGACGGCCGCCCAGGCCAAGGTCCTCGCCAACCCCGCGGTGATCGGTGTCGATCAGGACCCGTACGGCGCGCAGGGCACCTCGGTCGGCCACCAGGGCGACGTGCAGGTGCGGTCCAAGCCGCTCGCCAACGGCGACATCAGCGTCCTGTTCTCCAACAACGGCGACACCAGCGAGCGGGCCAGCCTGACCGCGGCGCAGGCGGGCTTCTCCATCGACGCCCCCGCCTACTCGCTCGACAACCTGTGGACGGGCACGAAGACCCAGTCGGCCGGTACCATCTCGGCCGACGTGCCGCCGCACGGCGTCGTGATGTACCGGGTGACGCCGCTGCGCAAGGCGGCACCCACCGCGGCGCCCGCCACCGACCTCGCGGTGCGCGGTTCCGGATTCAGCACCGGAAGCACCGGACCGGTCACCGTGACCGTCACCAACGACGGCGTCCAGTCGCTCAAGCACGTCACGCTGTCGGTGACGCTGCCCTCCGGTGGCACGGTCACCCCCACCTCACCGGTGGCCGTACCGGAGATCGCGCCGGGAGCCTCGTGGCGGGCCACGTTCACGGTCACCGTCGCTGCTGCCCCGCGGGCGGCGAGGTCGAGATCGACGCAACCGCGGTCTACCGGGTCCCGCCGACACCGTCCGCGCCGTCCGGGCCGAAGCGGCGATCGCACGGGGCGGGGTTCTCGCCCTCGCTGACCCCGTACGCGCACCTGTCCGACGGGTTCGACAACGTCGGCATCACCTCCGACTCCGACACGGTCCCGGCGGGGTTGGACGGTGGCTTCGACGGCAGCGGCGGCACCTACAGCCAGGAGTCGTTGGACGCCGCGACCGGGTTGAACGGCGCGGTGCTGTCCGACGGCGCCTCGCCCGGTGCCACCATCGACTACCAGGGCACGCGGTTCACCATGCCCGACGTGCCGGCGAGCAGGAAGGACAACCTCGCCTCGGCCGGTCAGATCATCTCGCTCCACGGCACCGGGGAGGCGGTCGCGCTCCTCGCGGCCGGCGCGGGCGCGGCCTCGGGCACCATCACGATCAACTACACCGACGGCAGCTCGTCGGCCGCGACCATCTCCGTGCCGAGCTGGTACTACAGCGGCCAGGCCACCGGGAGCGCGGTACCGGTGGTGCAGACGCTGGGCCGCAACGCCGGCAAGGGCCACGTCCACCCGAACTACAGCTTCGATCTGTACGAGGTGACGGCGCCGATCGCCCAGGGTAGGACGGTCGCGTCCGTCGTGCTGCCCGACAACCGGAAGCTGCACGTGTTCGACCTCGCGCTTGCCGCCCGGGCGCCGGTGAAGCCGGTCTTCGCCAGTGTCGAACAGGCCTACGACAACATCGCGATCACCGACGAGGCGGCCCCGAACCCACCCGCGCTCAACGGCGGCTTCGACGGCGGGGGAAGCACCTTCTCCCAGCAGGCGCTGAACGCGGCCACCGGCCTTGACGGGGCCACCCTCTCCGACGGCGCGTCACCGGGCGCCACGATCACGTACGGCGGGACGGCGCTGACGATGCCCGACGTGCCGGCGGGCGAGGTGGACAACGTCGTGGCGGCCGGCCAGACGATCAAGATCTCCGGTACGGGATCGGCCGTGGCCCTGCTCGCCTCCGGCGCCGGAGCCGCGACCGGAACGGTCACCGTGACCTACACCGACGAGACGACGTCGTCGACGCAGGTGTCCGTGCCGAGTTGGTACTTCCACGGGCAGGCGACCGGCGACGCCGTGCCGGTCGTGCAGACCTTCGGCCGGAACAAGAGCACCGGCCTGGTGAACACCGCCTACACCTACGATCTGTACCTGCTCAGCGTGCCCGTGCCGGCGGGCAGGACGGTCGATTCGGTGACGCTGCCGGACAACGGCCAGCTCCACGTGTTCGCCATGACGGTGACGCCGTAGTGGCTCCCTGCGCGGGCCGCCGCACCGGTCGGGCACAGTAGAGGTCTCGGACCCTCGCCGGGCCGCGGTGGATGCCACGGCCCGGCGGTCCGGACCGTCGCGATCGGGGGGAACATGATGCAGGACGGCTCCACGCCGGGGGCCGAGGTGCCGACGGTGCTCGAACGGATCGCGGCGGCACGACCCACGTTCTCGGCCGGCCTGATCCGGGTGGCCGACGCGATCTCGCGCAGCCCCGAACTGACGGCGAACATCGGGATCGTCGAGCTTGCCCAGGCGGCGGGCACCTCGGTGGGTACCGTGACCCGGTTCTGCCGGGTGATCGGCCTCGACGGGTACACCGCGCTGCGGCTGGCACTCGCCACCGAGCTCGGGCAGGCGGCAGCCGATCTGGACGCCGATCCCACCGGAGAGATCGAGCCGTCCGCGAGCGCCCGGGACACCGTCAAGCTGATCGCCGCGTCCAGCGTCAACGCCATCCGCCGTACCGCCACGCTGCTGGACACCGAGGCGCTGAACCGGCTCGCGGTCGCCGTCGACGAGGCCCGGCAGGTGCAGATCTTCGCCTTCGGTGGCAGCGCGCAGATCGCGCGCTATCTCGCCGACCAGCTCGTCGGCATCGGCGTCGTCACGCTCACCTCGCCCGACGTGACCACCGCGGCCGCGCACGCGGTCACCCTCGGGCCCGGCGATGTGGCGATCGCGATCAGCCACTCGGGTACCGCGCAGCACGCCCTCGACCTGCTGTCGGTGGCCCGCGAGCGCGGCGCGTTCACCGCCGGGATCACCAGCAGCATGCACGCACCGCTGGTCACCGAGGCCGATCTGACCCTGGTCACCACGGCGCGCAGCACGACCGCGCGCTACCGCGGCACGGCCGGCCGGCACGCGCAGCTGTTCGTCACCGACGCGCTCTACGTACGGGTTTCGCAGCGGCGCGCGGGCCAGGCGAACCGGCTGCTGACGCTCGCCGGGCAGGCGACCGCGCCGTACCAGACCCGCGGTGAGCACCGGGCGGCCCGCACCGATCCGGCGCCGGGTGCCTTGACCCCGGCGGTCGCCACCGATGCGGCGCAGCGTGCCTCGACGCCGGCGGTCGTCAACGATCCGGCGCCGGGTGCCTCGATGCTGCCGGGCGCCTCGACGCCGGTGGTGGTCACCGAGCAGGCGAGCGGAGGCATCCTGGTACTGGACACCGACCAGGACTGGGCGACGGAGTCGGCGGTGCGCTGGTCCTGGCGGCCGGAGGTCGAGGCCGACGACCCGGACCGGCCGTGGCGATGCCCGACCGACGCGCGGCTGCGGCGCGACGCGTCGGGGCAGCAGTACCTGCTCGTCGCCGATTCCTACGGGCTTCTGGCCATGGTGCGCTACCCGGAGGGCGGCGCGGCGGCCTGGTCGGTGCACGCCGGCGCGGCGGCGAACCCGCACGGTATCGAGCTGCTGCCGGGCGGCAACATCGCCGCCGCGGCGAGTACCGGCGGCTGGGTCCGGATCTACCCGGCGAGCCAGCCGGACGCGACCGGGTACGCCGAGGATCGGTTGCCCGGCGCGCACGAGGTGCTGTGGCGCGCCGATGATGGTGGCCTGTGGGCGATCGGTGACACCCTGCTCGTCCGGTACGAGGTGGGTGGGCCAGCCGCGGCCCCGACGCTGCGGCGCGCGGCCAGCCACGACCTGCCGACCGCGGGCGGCCACGACCTGCAGCCGGACGCCGGCGAACCCGGACTGCTGTGGGTGACCACGCGCCACGGGGTGTACCGGTTCGACACCGTCGCCGGGGAGTTCGTGGCCGGGGCACCCGCGTGGGATCGACCGGACGTCAAGAGCGTCGGTACCGACCGGCGGTCCGGTGCGGTGCTGCAGACGACGCCCCAGCCGGACGAGGAGTGCGGCTGGGGCACCGACCGGGTCGACTTCTTCGTCGGCGAGGAACCCCGGGTGTCGAAGACGCTGCCCGGCGCGCGGATCTACCGGGCCCGCTGGTTCGCCACCGACAGCAACTGACCTGCCTCGACGCGGTCGCCATCCACGCCGGGTACGCCGGCGGTCCCGACGCCGGCTCGGGGGCGCTGGTCATCGGCCCGCCAGTCGAGATGTGTCGACGCAGGACGGGCGATCACGGACGGGCGCGTGCCGGAGCCGTGCGGGCGGTGGCTGCGCGCAGTGCCCACCGGCGGCAGGATGCGATCGTGCGGACCACCGGTGGCGGAGGCGATCGGCGGCCAGGGCGGCGAGCAGCAGGGCGCTGGCGACGGCGAGGATGGCGAAGCTGGGCGGCAGTACCGGCAGCAGGGAGGAGACGGTGAGGCCGAGCCACACCGACCCGACCGCGAGCGCACCCGACAGCGGCATCGCCCGGTACGGGTTGCCGACGAGCCGGGCGGCGGCCCCGGCCGGCGCCGCGACCAGCCCCAGGATCAGCAGCGACCCGACGACCTGGGTGGCCTCGGCGGCGGCGACGGCCGTCAGGGCGAGGAACCCGAACCCCAGCAGCCGTACCGGCACGCCGCGCACCGCGGCGACGGTCTCGTCGAGGCTGGCGAAGATCAGCGGACGGGCCACGAGCGCGAGCAGCAGGCAGACGCCGAGGCCGATCGCGGCCGCGGTGATCGCCCGGCCGTGGCCGATCCCGAACACCGACCCGAACAGTACGGTCACCGACGCCGCACCGTTGCCGGCGCTGCGGCGAGTCGTGTAGACGGTCAACAGCAGCACGCCCAACCCGAGTACCCAGGCGAAGGCGCCGCCGATGGCCACGTCGTCGGGTTTGCCGCGGCGGCCGGCGGCGGCCATCCCGACCGCGACCAGTACGGTCGTCGCGAACAGCCCGGCCCGCAGGTCCAGGCCGAGGGCGAGGGCCGCGAGGGCGCCGGTGAACGAGACGTGGCTCAGCGCGTCCGCGGTGAACACCTGGGCGCGCAGCACGAGCAGGTAGCCGACCAGCCCGGCGGCGAGAGCGACGAACGTACCGGCGAGGAATGCCTCCCGCAGGTAGTCGTGCGAGAACACGGCCGCGAGCGCGCTCACCGGGCGACCCTCCGGAAGCGGTGCGGCTCGGCCTGCGCGAGCATGGCCGCAAACGAAGTCACTGGGCGATCCTCTCGGAGCCGGGCAGGCCGTCGCGCGGGAACGTCCGCACCGGGCGACCTCTGCGGTGCCGGCGGTCGAGCCCGGCGCGAATACCCGCGGCGGCCACGAAACCGGCGAAGGCGATGCTGGTCAGCCAGAACCCGAGCGGGCACGGCGAGTAGTAGGTGGCGGTCAGGGCGCTCCACACGGCGACGAGACCGAACAGGACGGACAGGGCGAGGCCGCGGGCCGGGCGAGCGGTGATGCGCTGTGCGGTCGCCGCCGGTAGCACCAGCAACGCGAACACCAGCAGCGCGCCGGTGATGGAGGCGACCGCGGCGACGGTGGCGCCCAGTACCAGCAGGAAACCGAGGTCGAGCGCGCGTACCGGCACGCCGGCGGCCCGGGCGGTCTCGGGGTCGGTGGAGGCGAACAGCAGCGGCCGTCCGGCCACCGCGAGCAGCGCCAGCACCGGCACCGCCAGTACGGCAAGGACGGTGACCTGGCCGCCGGTGATGCCCAGGAAGCTGCCGAACAGCAGGGCGTTGGTGCCGTTGAGGAATCCCCGGTACAGCGCGACGAACACGAACCCGCAGGCCAGCAGGAAGCCCTGGATCGTACCGACGAGCGCGGACTCGTGGCCGTGCCGTCCGACGCCGCGCCCGCCGAGCAGCGCGATGACGGCGGCGGCGGCGAGGCAGAACGCGAAGTACCCGGTGAGCGCGCCGACGCCGAGCAGGGTGGCGCCGGCCGCGCCAGGGAACCCCACCGCGGACAGCGTGTGCGCGACGAACGTCTGCCGGCGCAGCACGACCAGCCAGCCGGTCAGTGCGCTGAGCACGGCCACGATGGTGCCCGCGCGGAACGCGGTGACCATGAACGGCTGCGACCACATCTGCACCACGTCGGCGACCAGGTCGACCGAGAAGCGGACGTCGTTCATGTCAGCCGCCCACCGGCTGGTGGTCGTGGCCGACGGGGGAGTCGGGCACCCCGACGACGACGATCCGACCGCCGGTGGTGCGCAGCACCTCGACCGGCGTGCCGTACAGCGCGGTCAGCGACTCGCTGCGCAGCACCCGTTCCGGCGCGCCGACGACCGATCCGGCCGGACCGAGGTACACCACACGGTCCAGGTGCGCCACGATCGGGTTCACGTCGTGCGCCACCATCACCACCGCGACGCCCTGGTCGCGGCTGATCCGGCCGACCAGCGCCGCGACCGCCGCCTGGTTGGGCAGATCCAGGCTGTCCAGCGGCTCGTCCAGCAGCAGGATCCGGGGACGGTGGGCCAGCGCCTGCGCGATCAGGATCCGTTGCTGCTCGCCACCGGAGAGCGCGCCGACCGGGCGGTGCGCGTACCGGCCGGCCCCGACCAGCTCGACGAGCTCGGCGACGCGCTGCTTCCGCTGCCGGGCCGGGCGACCGGGCAGCGGCAGGCCCCACCGGTGCCCGTCGACGCCCAGCCGGATCAGGTCCACCCCGCGGATCCGGGTACCCGCGTCGAAGCTGCGACGCTGCGGCAGGTAACCGATCGCCCGGCGGGCCCGGGCCGGTGACGTGGCCAGTACCCGGATCTGCCCGGCTGCCAACGGTTGCAGCCCGAGCATCGCCTTGAGCAGCGTCGACTTGCCCACCCCGTTCGGGCCCAGGATGGCGACGAACTCGCCCGCCGCCACGTCGACCCGGACGTCGTGCCAGACCCGACGCCCCGCCAGCTCGACCGCCGCGTCCCGTACCTCGATCACCGGTCCGGGGTGGGCGGCCGGGTCGGCGCTCACTTGCCGGTTCCCTGGTGCAGGGCGGAGATCAGCGACCTGAGCTGTGCCACCTGCCACTGCTGGAACGAGGCGCCGGCCGGGGTGAGCGTCTCGGTGACGGTCGCGACGGGGATGCCGTGCGCCCGGGCCGTCGTCACCTGCGCCCGCACGTCCGGCGTGGCGTTCTGCGAGTTGTACACGTACACCTTGATCTGCCGGCGGGCGATCTGCCGGTCGATGACCTGCTTGTCCGCGGCGGTTGGGTCGGTGCCCTCGCTGATCGCGTTCAGGAACGATGCGGGCGTCCGCAGATCCAGCCCGGTCGCGTCGGCCAGCGGCGCGAAGATCGACTCCGACGCGCCGACCGGGGTGCCGGCGTACGTCGACTTGATCCGGTCGACCAGGGCGAAGTACTGCTTGAGGTTCGTGTCGACGACCTTGTCGTGTTGCTTGCCGTAGAAGCTCGCGTGCTGCGGATCGATCTTCTGGTAGTCGGCGGTGATGCGGTCGAGCACGGTGCGCACGTCGCTCGGCGAGTACCACCGGTGCGGGTTGCCGCCCGGCGCGACGCCAACCAGCTCGCCGACGGTGAGTACGGTGCGGTGCTCGTTCGGGTTGGCGGACACCAGCTTGCCGGCCCACGCGTCGTACCCGACCCCGTTGACGATGGCGAGCTGGGCGCCCGCCACGGCCCGGCCGTCGGCCGCGGTGGGCTCGTAGTCGTGCGGGTCGGCGCCGGGGCTGTCGATGACGCTTCGCACGGTGACGTGGCTGCCGCCCAGCTGGCCGGCGAGGCTGCCCCAGAAGTTCTCGGCCGCGACCACCCGGATGCGGTCGGCGGATCCGCCCGTACCGGAGGGCGGGGCGGCGGTGGAACAGCCGGCGGCGAGGGTGGCGAGCGCGACGCCGGCCAGTGCCAGTGCCATCGAGCGGGCGCGGTGGCGGCGGGATCGTTGCTGATGGTTCACCGAAGCTCCTTCGTACCGTGAGGTCGCCCTGGATGCTAATGACAACGATTTTCAATAACAAATGGACGCATGCCGATATGGCGATGACTGCACGGTTCCAGGCCCACGCCGCCAGGAGGCGGGGTCCAGGCCCACGCCGCCGGGAGGCACGCGAGCTGGGCTGATCGCGAGGGCTACGCGAGCGGTCCAGGCCCACGCCGCCGGGAGACACCCCAGGACGGCCTAGATTTCGGGGACGCCTCCCGCACCCGACGCCGGTACGGTCGCCCGCGCATTCCGGCTGGCCGCACCCACAGCGCCCCTGGTTCCGGTCCGGTACGCCCGCAGCGAGACCGGGCGGCTCGACACCGAACGCGGCCGGTACCTGGTGAAACGGCTGGCCATCGACGGGTGGCGGGAGCTGCTGACCCGGGCGATGGACCTGGAGCGACGCGCCGCGAGGGCCGGTCTGCCCGTCGCGGTACCGGTCGAGCCAGCCGAGGCCGCGTTCGGGCTCGGCGCCGATCTCGGCGACGGTGACGGGGTGATCCGCGTGCACGAGTGGCTGGACGCCGTGCCCGACGGCACCGCGACCCCGCAGTGGTGGGGCGGGATGCGCGCGGCGCTGCACACGCTCGCGCCCGCCGCCGAAGCGGTCGACGCCGCCCGGCACCTCTGGTACGGCGTCAACCCGCCCGAGGCGTGGGAGCGGTGGCGCGCGGCCGGTACCGCCCAGCGACTGGCCTGGGCCGCGCCGCTGCGACGCCACCGCCGCCTGGTCGACGAGCTGACCCGGCGCATCGACGCCGCGTACCGGAGCATCGGCGACCACGTCCGCACCCACCGCGAATCTGGTGCCGCACAACGTACTGGTGACCCGGGACCACGGCGCCGTCCTGATCGACCGGGACACGGCCGGCCCCGACGGCGCCCCCTGGAAGCGGCCGCCGCCTGCTGGGACGCGGCCCGCCACACGATCGGGCGGCCGTGGCGGGGCAGGTGGTCGACCAGTCGTTGGTCGCCTTCGCGGAGGAGCCCGGACTGGAGCAGGTCGTTCCGGTGGCGTTGGACGGTGCGTTCCGAGCAGTTGGCGTACCGGGCGATGGTGGCCGGCTTCGCGTAGGAGACGGTGCCGTCGGCGTGGGCGTGGTTCGCGTAGCCGAGAAGGATCTGCTTGCGGGTGGGGTGTCCGACGTCGAGCGACAGGGCGTACGACATCGCCTCTATGCTCATCGGGCCCCGCCCTGGGCCGGGCGAACAGCGCCAAGATCGTTCGCACGGATTTCGTACGAACGCTGCGAACCAGTGGGATCCACCGGCCCACCAGTGGGACTGGCCTGGGAAAACACCTGGTGGTGCGGAGGGCGTGGGATTCGAACCCACGGAGACGGGGATACCGCCTCAGCAGTTTCAAGAGCGATACACCCACCACGATGACCTTTAACAACACCATCGAAGGTCAGAACTTCACCGCGTATCCGCCGCGGTCAGGCGAAGTTGGCGGCGCATGGCCGTTTCCCCGCGCCTCCGGATCTCCCTGTCGTCCCCAGTTGATGAGGTTTGGTGCCAAGAGGTCCACAGAATGTCGACAGCAGGCGTAGCGCCAGGACGCTGGCAGCTCACGAGCCGGCGCCCTGCGCCGGCCCTCGTCAGATGTCAAGAGCTGAGAGCGTACTGGGTCTCATTGTGCAAACTGTCCAGTACACGACTCTTCGGTCATCGAGGTCTTCGATAATTTTCGCACATGAACCAGGACGAAAGTGCATCAAGCGTGGGCGAGCAGCCAAGGCCCAGGATGCGTGGGCGGCAAGCCGAGTGGCAGAACATCATCGACCATGACGACCGCCCATGGCATCCAGACCACATCAGAAGCAGGATATTGGACGCTGAAGAACAGCAGGCACTACAAAGGATCTGGCGTAGAGTCGGGTTGATCTGGGCGATCTTCGGAAACGTTATCCTGGTCGCCGCTACGGTTGTGGTGAGCCTTCTTGAAGGCGACGCTATCGAACGCCTCCGCATTTATGCGTACGTACTAACCATCCTCTCATTGGCCGGATCGCCGTTCCTGATCTACTACCAGTACAAGAGATCCAGAAACGTCCGCCTCTTCATTAAAAAGCTGAACCTGGTGCTCAGGAAAAACAAGCATCTGTCTGGCGATGAGGAGGAAACACAGTCAGATCCCGTACTAGCACATCAAAAGCAGTATCGTGATGAGATGCCAGACATCATCGCCGATTTCCGAGAGGGCGCCAACAAGTATCGGTCGGTTCATAACCGCTGGCAAAGCGTGATCATTATTGGTTCTGTCCTGACCTCTGCAATCACAACAGCCTCGGTCAGCTTCGGCTACGTCCGCTGGGTTGCCGTGGTCGTCAGCTTCATCGTGGGGTTGGCTGCCGGGTTCACTGGGTACTTTAAGTACCGGGAACGAAGCTTCAATCTTCAGTGGACATCAGACGCAATCGAGCGTGAGTACCAGTCCGTTGAGTTGCGGGTCGGAAAATACGCCAATCGCTCCGAGCCCGAGGCATTCGCTTTGTTTGCCTCCGTTGTTGAGCAGCTGCGCGATGAGCAGGCCAAGCGGCAACAGCAGCTTGACCAGCACGTTGAGATTAAGCGCGAGCAGTAACGCCCCCCATTGCTCGCCTGATGCCACAGCCTCATGAATCGCGACAATGCGGCGGTCAGCTCAATCTCGCCCATGTCTTCGTCACCGCCGAGGTCGCGAATTAGGTGACACTGTAACGGAGGTTGGGCGAAGCCCCCGACGTGTCCCGACCGGCCGCTGGTCTTGTGAACCGCGAGGCTGAGGACCAAGTTCTCCGTACCCGGAAACTGGTGTGGTGGTGAGCGTTTTGAGCAGTACGACTGAGCCGTCCTGGCGCTCGTGCAGTTCGAGTACCGCGGCCACGGTGCGGCCGATCGGCAGGTCAGAGCCGTTGAGGGTGACAAGGGAGCGGCGCTTGCCGTCGGCGTCGTGGGTGCGGATGTTGGCGCGGCGTCCTCGGAAGGCGCCGCAGTCGGAGACCGAGGAGATCTCCCGGCGGCCAGACCTTCAGGTCGTAGGTGAGCTGGGCGGAGAAGCCCATGTCCCCGGCCGGCAGCAGCACCACCCAGCAGGCGAGCTCGAGGGCGGCCAGCCAGGCTTCGGCGTGTTCGACCATCGCCGCCAGCGCGCCTGGGAGTCCTCGGGCTGGCACAGCCGCACCATCTTGACCTTGGCGAGCTGGTGCAGCGGGATCAGCCCGCTGAATCAGATGCCAGGGTCTGTAGAGCGAGGGCGAGAGTGATCTCGTCGGCGGGCCCGGCTGGCTGGTCGGGTAATTCTGATCGTCTCTTTCGGCGAGGTAGGCCAGCCGTGCGGACAATGTGACGCTCCGGAGTCCGTTATTAAGATCCGGGCGTGGTCGATCGAGCTCGTGGCCCATGTGCGATGCCACGGTCCAGGTTTGACCAAGTCAGCCGGTGAAATTGCCTGACCGGGCCGGCATTCGTTCCGCCTCGTCCTGGGAGGTTGACGTGAGCTTCTACGTGCGAAAGAGCCTTCGTGCCGGGCCGTTTCGCTTCAACCTCTCGCGTTCGGGTATCGGTGTCAGTGCAGGTCTTCCGGGCTTTCGGGTAGGTAGCGGGCCGCGGGGAAACTATGTTCGCGTCGACGTAGCCGGGGTCCATTACCAGACCTCATTCAGCACGAAGCGGCGTGGGCGGAGCGGCTCCACGCCGCGGGTATCGCCCGCGGCACCGTCGCCCGTGCCAAGCGACGTGATCATGCTCGAAACGACCGGCACCGATGCCACGAGGTTGGAGCCGACTGGCCCCGGGGATCTGGTGGAACAGCTTAACCAGGCTGGGCGCAGGCACCTGTGGTGGCCGTGGGTGGCTGCGGCGGTCGTCATCGTTGCTGCGGTGTCGGGTGTCGGCGGGCTTGTTGTGCTGCCCCTCGGTGCGGTGGGCGTCGTGTGGTTGGCGCTCTGGGAACGGGCGCGTCGCACCGCAGTTGCCTTCTACGACGTGACCGGGCCGGCAGCGACGTGGTTCCAGGGGCTCGTCGACGGGTATCCACCGCTGGTCGGGATGGCCGGGGCTTGGCGGATCCAGGCTTCCGGCACAGTGACGGGTACATATCAGTACAAGATCAACAGCGGTGCCAGCAATGTCGTGAGGCGGGTAGCCGCCTCTTTCACGCTGGCGCCGCGCACCACCTTGGTCACGAACATCGCGGTGCCTTCTGTGCGGTGCGGTCGAGACGCGCTGTTGTTTCTTCCCGATCGGGTCCTGGTTTGTTCGGGGCGATCCTGGAGCGATGTGGCGTACGGCGAGCTGCGTGTGTCGATGAACCCGACACGCTTCATCGAGAGTGGCGGCGTACCGCGTGACGGCACCCGGGTCGGCTCGACCTGGCGGTACGTGAACGTCAAGGGTGGCCCGGATCGTCGCTACAAGAACAATCGACAGCTTCCGGTCATGCTCTACGGCACGCTGGAGTTCTGGTCGACGACCGGCCTGCGATGGATCATCGATTGCTCGCGGGTCGACGCGGCGAGGTGGCTGTCGTCGGTCGTTGCAGTTGCCGGGCCTGCCGTTCCTCCGGCGCCGCCCGCCTCGCCGGCTTCTCGCCCTGCGCCGGGGCTCCAACCGCGACCACCGATCCGGCCGCGACCATCGGTCTCCGTCTTGACGCCGTCCGTCGCGCCGCCGGCGCCACCGCGGATCCCTGTGCAGCCGTCCAGCGAGGTGCACGAGCGGACGCGATTCGCCAGGCCTGGTAAGTCCGGCATCCTCTTTGCCTACGGCGATCTGGATCACGCCGACGGGCTGGTCAGAGTCGGCGGTCCGTACGCCGTCATCGATCTGGAAACAACCGGCCTGTCCGCTGCGCGAGGGGATCGAGTTGTCGAGCTTGCGATCGCTCGCGTCGATGCCTCTGGTCGGATCGAGGACGAGTACGCCACCCTGATCAACCCGGATGGGCGTGACACTGGTCCTGTCTTCATCCACGGCATCAGCAATGATCAGGTCCGGGATGCGCCGCGCTTCCGTGAGGTCGTGGACGAGGTGCTGAACCGGCTCGACGGGTGCGTTGTCGTGGCCCACAACGCGGCGTTCGAGGAAGGATTCCTGGCCGCCGAACTGCGCCGGACGGGCATCACCGTCGGGCCGCTTCCTGCCTTGTGCACGCTGTGGCTTGCCCAACAGACGCTAACTGCCCCCAACTTCAAGCTTGCCACCCTTGCGCGGCACGCCGGTGTGGCGATGCCCGATGCACACGCGGCGCTCGGGATGTCCGCACGGTGGCAGCTCTGTTGCCGCTGATGCTGGGGCGGATAACGCGGCCACTCGCGTACCCCTGCCCGCCGTTGGTGCCCGCCGCCCATGCAGACGTTCCCGTCTCGGTCGCGAGCCTCCGTACCCGCGCAGTCAACCTGCGTCATGGTGGTGACGGCTGGATGGCCAGCATCCTGGCTCGGCTACCGATGAGCGCCGCCGATGCAGGCGATGCGGACACTGAGGCGTATCTGTCTGCGTTGTCAACCGCGCTGGACGACGGTCGGATCGTCGGTGATGAAGCCCGTGCTCTGGCTGACCTTGCCGGTGCGGCGGGACTCGGTGCTTCGCAGCTCGCAGAGCTCAACCAGCGATTCCTCGAATCGTTGCGCGAGGCCGCGTTCGAAGATGGCATCTTGGCTGCGGCGGAGCTGAAACAGCTACGGACTGCGGCCAGAGCGCTCGCCGTCCCCGACTACTTCGACGATCTGAGATCCGACCCCCCACCCAACTCGGTCGAGCCGACAGCCAAGAGAGCAGCCCGACCACGCCGATGCGGGTACTGCCGAGGCGCTGGCCACTACCGTTCCACCTGTCCTCAGTTGAAGGCTTAGGACCGGTATTGGGGAGAAATTTCGGTCGCGGGTTGCGCCTTCTGGCCAGAACACGGTGACCGGCACATCGCGCTAGCGGGCCCGTGCGACAACGTCAGCGGTGCGGCCGTAGCCGCGGGCTTGGCTGGCCGTCCCAGACTGCCCACAGCTCGTCGATGCGGCCGTCGTCGCGCCGCAATGGCCCGTACCAAAGTGCAGGGGTCCGCGACTCCGGCATCCCTGGGCACGCGTGGTTCTGCGGGGACAGCGGCGGCGTGGAGCGGTGTGAGCGCGGGCTCGAAGGGACCCGGTGCGCACGTATGCGGCGCGTCCCCGTCGTTCGACCGGGCCGGAGGTGAGCGTCGCGACGATCTGGTCGTTGCGGGTTGCCGGCGGTTGATGTCGGACTCGTGTACAGCGTGCGCTGCGTATCGTGGTGGTGTGTTCGTCGATGGTGCGTACGTGTCGAGCGGCGCGGTCGGCTCGGCGCAGCGGTCGCGGTGGCCGTGGTCGGTGCCGGCGGTGGCGCAGCTGCTCGATGATGGGCCGCTGCGGTTCACCGCGCCGGTGACGTTTCTGGTGGGCGACAACGGTTCGGGCAAGTCGACGCTGGTGGAGGCGATCGCCGAGGGGTTCGGGCTGGATTCTTACGGTGGGAAGGCTGGCCGGAAGTATTCGCCGCATGCCAAGTCGACGCGTACTCCGCTGGGTGAGGTGCTGCGGCTGGATCTGGCCCCGCCGGGCTCGCGCATGGTGCAGGGTCCGCGGTTGCAGAAGAAGGGGTTCTTCCTGCGGGCGGAGACCGCGTTCCAGCTCACCGAGCGGCTCGGTGGCCGGGCCGGGTACTGGGATGAGGACACCACGGCCATGTCGCACGGTGAAGGCTTTCTGACCATGTTCCGGACGATGATGGCGGAGCCGGGCTTCTACGTGATGGATGAGCCGGAGTCGGCGTTGTCGTTCGCGGCGAGCTTGCAGCTGGTGGCGCTGATGCACGAGCTGGGCGAGTCGGGCGCGCAGGTGGTGTGCGCGACGCACTCGCCGATCCTGGCCTCCACGCCCGGGGCGGACATCGTCGAGGTTGGTGAGTGGGGGTTTCGCCGGTCGTCGTGGTCGGAGCTGGAATTGGTGGACAACTGGCGACGGTACCTGGACAGGCCGCAGGCGTACCTGCGGCACCTGATCGGGGAGCAGGCGCAGACGTGAGCCGGCCGGTGCTGGCCGTCGAGGCATCCGACGAGGTGTTCACCGCGTGGATGCGCACCAACCTCGACCAGGCGGCCAAGCGGTTCGGGCTGCGGCTGGCCGGCGCGCCGGTGCTGGGTTGGCGGCTGCGGTCGATCGGCGCACGCGCTGACGGTCCCGACGGGCCGCGGTGGCTGCGGGTGGTGTCGGAGTATCCGGAGTACGCCGGCGGCGATGCCCTGACCGGCAACGCGGACGCCAGCGCACTGCCGTTGCCGGAGATCCCCCGGGTGGTGGAGGTGTGGCAGTGGCAGGCCGAAGGGCGGGTGCAGCGAGCCGAGGCATCGACGCTGCTGCCCGGCGCGGTCGTGTCAACGACCGACGTACTCGCCGACGACCCCGGCCTATCGGAGGACTGGTGGACGACGATGCGGAGCCGGCTCGATGCGCTCCGGGCCACGCCGACGACGCGGGTGCACCAGGGCGCCGAGGCGGTGGCTGCCCGGACGGAGTCGATGCTCGGTGCCGCGGTGCGGGTCCAGCGGTGGGAGACGGTGCACGGGGATCTGCACTGGGGCAACCTGATGCGCCCGTTCGGGATTCTGGACTGGGAGTTGTGGGGCCGCGGCCCGGCCGGCACCGACGCCGCGACGCTGCTGCTGTGTGCGCTGCCGGTACCGGCGGTCGCCGAGCGGGTCGCCGAGCTGTTCGCTGACGTGCTCGACACCGATGACGGTCGGGTGGCGCAGATGGCCGTCGCCGCCCGGATGTTGGCTCGCATCGCGGGCGGCGACTATCCGCAGCTGGCCGAGCCGGTGCGGCATCACCTGGCCCGGCTCGGGGTCCGCGGCTACCGGTAGATCGGCGTGCAGCCCCCGGCCGGCCGGCAGGTACCGGTCGGGTTGCAGGCCGGGCTACACGACGGCCCGCACTGTGGGTTGCACATGTTGGGCACGCACGGTGTCTGCCGGCTGCCGAACCGCTCGGCCAGCTCTCCCCGAACCTCAGCAGCGCCCGGGCCGGTCAGGATGTCGGCCAGCGGCGCGGTACGTACGTTGCCGACCGGTAGCCAGCGGGAGAACACGCACGGCCACACCTCACCGGACGGGGAGACCGCGAGCACGCCGGACGCGCAGTGCCCGCACAGCTGGTCGACGCTGGGCGCCTGGTCGCGGATGCCACGGCCGACCTGCCGTAGCCGGTCGTACCCGACCTCGGCGACCCCGAGCGAACGCAGCTCGGCGACCGCCTGCTCGGTGCGCTGCGCGTCGTCCAGGTCGACCACCCCGACGCGCAGCGGGATCGAACGGCGCACGGCTTCGGCGATGTTCGCGCGAGTACGCGCGTGCGACCCGGCCGTACCGGTGATCACCGCGTGCTGCTCGGGCCGGTCGGAGTAGTACGAGCACGCCAGCGACACACCGGGCGCGGCGAACGCCTCCCACAGCCGCGGCGTGACGTGGACCAGGTTGGTGTACACCTCGACGCTGACGCCGACGTTCAGGGCATGCTTGATCAGGGCAGGTAGCTCGGGGTGCAGGGTCGGCTCGCCGCCGATGAACTGGACGGTGCCGACGCCGAGTGCGGCGGCCTGGTCGATGACGCGCCGCCAGTCGGCGGCGGTCATGGTGCCGTGGTCACCGGACGGGCCGGAGTCGGCATAGCAGTGGGCGCACGACAGCTGGCAGCGGCCGGTGATCTCCAGCCACATGAACGACAGATCGGTTGACATGGGGTACCTCCTTCGTTCACGGTGTTGCGGGTCGGCCGGCGCCGGGCGCCGGAAGGCTGTCCACCCTTCTGCTGCACGGAGTGGCGTGTTCGCTGCGCCGGACGACGATCCGGTCGATCCAGACCATCGCCCTGCCAGGGCGCCCGTCTGGCCACCGGCCGACCAGGTACGCCCAGCCGTCGGTGTCGCACGGCTCGGTCCAGGCCACCGTCAAGACACCCTCGGCGACCGTCGTCGGCGCTACCGAGCGGGTGATGTGTACCTGGTCGCCGGGCCGCGGCAGCACGCCCAGCGCGTACACGGCGCTCACGACTCACCACGCCGCAAGCCGGGTCCGGCGGCAGCCGGGCCGGGGTGGCCGGTACTGCGGCAGGGTGTTGGCCTCCAGCCCGCGGCGCCGATCGGTACGGGACGAACCGAGCCGCCGGTGCGCCGGCGTAGCCGCGGCAGATGCTCCAGGGCCAGACTCTCGCGACGCAGGCTCACCAACGACAAGGGCACTGCCTGCTCGTCCCGCGCCGGGTGGGGCGCTCCGTCGGGAGGCCACCGACCAGTCCCATCACAGGATGTGCAGGTCCGGCGCGGTGCTGTGCTCCCGCGACAGGCGCTCAGCCAGCTGATCGGCGAGCGTGTCCGGATGTCCCCGGACCTTGCGTGACACGATCGTGAGGTCGGTCGGCTCCGGGATACCGGACTCGACGACCACGCAACTGCCAAGCACCTCGTTCTGCGAACGGATCATGGTCCCGCCTCATCTCGTCGGCTGACACTGGATCCATTGACCCATCGGGAATCCGAGCCACGCCAGACGACCGATGCGGACGACCCGGCTGTCCGCATCCCGGTGCGCGACGAATGCGGCCGGGCCGGGAATTGAAGGCGCAGAGGCGAAGCCGCCATCGACGGAGGAGGCGGTGGCACGGTCCGGGGCATTCGGCGACCGTCAACGAGACGGCAAGCTAGGCCCGGTCCTGCGCTCCATCTACCGGCGCAGGGCCAGGTCGAGCGCGTCGCGGTGACGAGTGGTGTGGTCGTATTGGCGCTTGGTCCAGGCGATCATGCGCTCGGCTTGTTCGTGGTCGTCCGTGGTGGCGGCCCGCTGACACCAGAAGTCGATGTTGCGCAGTTGACTGGCCAGCATCGCGTCAACGAGCCCGCAGCGGCGGGTGTCCGCGTCCAAGTGGTAGGTGTCGGCGAGCAGACGCACCTGGCGTGCCTGGACCGGAACGGGCGGTGCCGTGTGCTTGGCAGTCCAGCACCACAGCCAGGCCATGTAGCCGAGGTCGTCCAGGGGATCGCCAGGCGCGGCAGTGTCGAAGTCGATGAACGCGACCGGCCGCTCATTGCGGAAGACCACGTTGTTGGGCCCGGGATCATGGTGACAGACGACCTGCCGCGGCCCGGTCAAATGACAGCCGCGGGTCGCGTCATGTAAGCGGCGGAGTAACGCGCCTGCATCGTTGATCTGAGCATCGGTGAACGTCTGCAGGCGGGCGGGTACCTTGCCGGGTAGGTAGGTCAGCACGTCGCGCCCGTACGAGTCGACGCCGAGGTATCGAGGTGCTCCGGTGAATTGCTGCCGCTCCAAGTGAACCAACAACTCGGCGACCAAGTCCGAGGTCGGGAGTCTGGGACGACGAACCGTGTCGCCGACTCGCACCACCCCGGGAGTAATCCTTCCGCCGGTGAGAAGCACCTCGCTGTCGGCATCGTCAGCCATCGAGATTGCCTCCCTGATTACCCGGCCGCGGCGGCGATGCGAGCCGTGGCTGCCTGAGCGCGGCAGATGACATTGCGCCGCGCGGTGGAACGCTTCGCCGGCTTGGCGGCTACGTCGTGCTTGCACCGGGCTGGAAGGCGGTCCAGCTGGTGGGGTCGCCGGCGCGGATGGCGTCGAAACGCTGGCGCAGCACGCGGTGATGGCGGTTGCTGGTGGCGCCGCGGCGTAGGGGGCCGGTGAGTTGGACCAGGTCGCGCATGTGGAGCAGGGACGCGAAGCCGGGCCAGCGCGACAGGTCGTAGCCGTACTCGGCGGCGAAAGCGGCAGACCAGGAGGCGCCTCGTCCGTAGCGGGTCGCGGCGTGCCAGGTGGGGATCAGGTCGATTTCCCGCGGCCCCAGGCCAGCCAGTCCCAGTCGCCCAACAGGTAGCCGTCGGCGCCGCGTAGCAGGTTGCCGGCCCAGGCGTCGCCGTGAATCAGCCCCCGATTAAGCTGGTAGTCCAGGCTGAGACATTCGTCGCGGACGCGCTTGACCTCGTCGAGAAGCCAGCGCCGTTCTTCGGAGGTCAGCGGGGTTTTGACGGTCGTGTCGTGGAGCGCGGTGTCCAGTGATTCGAGAGGTACCCACGCCTCCAGCGTCGCCGGCGGCGCCTGGTCGAGGTGGTGCAGTCGGCGCAGCAGCCGGGCCAGGTCTGTCGCGGTGGGATTCGGGGCCGGGTCGGGCTGCGGGTAGTACTGCCAGAAGGTGACCGTGGCGGTCTTGGTTTCGACGGGTTCGATGTCTGCCGGCCTGGTGGCCGGGAATTGATGCTCGGTCACCAGCCAGCGGGTGATGGCTTGGGTGGTGCGAAGCCGATCACCGACATCGTCGCCGGGAGTCAGCCGCGCGACGATGTCGGCGCCTGGCAGGTGGAACACAGCGTTGCTGGAATGATGGAGCAGACGCGCGCCGTCGGCTGAGACACCACGTAGGGCGCATGCACCGCGCAGCGTCTCGGTGAGATCGACGGCGGCCGGCGTGGCGGTCAGGTCAGGATGCGGCACCGAGAACGCTCTCCATCTCGCTGTCCAGTTGCTCGACAGCGGGTCGGGAGCGGTGGGCGCGAAGCTGCGCTCGAACCGCGTGCAGCATGTTGACCGTTCGCGGGCTCGCGAGCGTCGCAGCCACCGGGACGGCGGTGCGCAGTACCTCGCATGCTTGGTCGATGTCCGCGGTGTGGTTGCCGGTGCCGCTGCCCGGCAGGTAAGAGGAGGCGAGGGCGGTCGTCGCCAGGGCCAGGCGCCGTTGCATGCCTGCTGACGACGCGAGCACGGCGGGTGCGAACCGCTGCACGTCGGCGTGTCGACCCAGCTCGCCCGCGGCGTACATGAACTCCGCCGCGAGTTGTTCGGAGGTGAAGAAGGTGACCCAGGACGGTTCCTCGTCGGTGGCCGCGGTCAGGGCCCGTTCGGCGCGGCTCATGGCCTGACCGCACGAGCCGCCGTCGCCGAGCAGCGCGTGCGCTCGGGCTTCCAGGGCGCAGCAGCGCGCCATCGACAGCGACGACCCGCAGTCGCGCGCAGTGCGTTGACCGGCTCGGGCCAGCGCGAGCGCTTCCGGTCCGTCGCCCATGTACTGGGCCTGCATGGACATGTCGGCCAGGATGTGTGCGCCGATGCTGCGGTCGCCGCTGTCCTTTGCCAGCCGCAGCGCCTGGACGTAGTAGCGCTGCGCGAGGCCGGGTCGGCGGCAGTCGAAGGCCATGAACCCGCCGATGTCGCACAGCCGCGCGGTAGCCGCCAACAGCTGTCTGCCGGTGCGTTGGCTGTAGCTGCCCTTGAGCATCGGCAGCACCGCAGTGCTCA
Source organism: Actinocatenispora sera (assembly GCF_018324685.1). Taxonomy (NCBI): domain Bacteria; kingdom Bacillati; phylum Actinomycetota; class Actinomycetes; order Micromonosporales; family Micromonosporaceae; genus Actinocatenispora; species Actinocatenispora sera. The sequence continues at coordinate 3,713,234 of NZ_AP023354.1, forward strand.
GGTAGTGCGCGAGCGTCGTGCGGGCGTGGCCGCCGCCGAGCTGGTGATCGAGGTTGGCGAAGGTGCCGCACATCGACCAGACGACGCCCACCTCGGCCGCACCCACCCGCCGGCCATCGGCACGCGTCGGGTTCGGTGCGGCCCAGGCGGCGAGCCAGTCGCGGGCGGGTGCGGCGAACGCGGCGGCCGACCAGGCCGCGCCGATCACCACCTTGCGCCGTTGCACGTCAGCCCTCCACAGTTGACCAGCGACCTCCACCGTATCGGCCAGATCGGATGACCACGCAAGGCCAACCTCGGACGGTACGACGGAGACTGCGTTGCGCTCATGCTGGGCGTCGACGCTGGCCCGCGGGTCCAGGCGCTGCAGCGCACCGCCGGTCTCCAGAATGTCGTCGCACCGGCGCGCCAGGTCCGGTGGCGGTGTGCGTTCGGCCTTCTCGACCTTGCCGATCAGCGAGCCGCTGTGCAACGTCAAGCGGCCGAGCTGCTGCTGGGACAGCCCGCGCAGTTGTCGCCAGTGCCGCAGCTGCGCGCCGAAGTAGTCCGCCGCCGAACGCGACGGCACCAGGTGGCGGGGCGCTTGACCCATCGGCGCGCTCCTCAGCTCACCCGGCCACGGCGCCGGGCGCGGTCTGACACGACTTCTGCTCCTCGGGTTCGGGTCGGCTGGTTGAACCTGGACAGACAGCTTTCGAGCTTACCGGTTGCGTACATCTTTCCGAAGCGGACACAGGCCGGGCGATGCGGACAGCGCCGTTGTCCGCGCCGAGCCCCTCGACCGCCGCGCGGACCTGGGCCATCGTCGAGGCAGGAGCCGCCGAGAGCGTTGCCCGGCAACGCTTCCATGCTCCCCATGGTGCTGGCCGGTGATGGTCAGCACCTCATGAACTGGCCCGGGGCGGGCGCGGCGAGCCCGGTACCTCCCCGTGACGGGTGATCGAACAACCCGCCCGCCCCGGCGCCGTCCACGACGACAACCCGCATTGCGGGCCCTTGATCGGAAGGAACTGTCAGTGGCTCCGAAGCACGGAGGGCCCGCCTGTGTGGCTTGCGAGCGTTCGAGCATCCCGCGGGCCGCGGGCGTGGTGCTGGAGGGGCGCGGTCCGTTGCTCGTTCGTGGTCCGGGCGAGTCAGGCGGAAAGCGGTGAGTGAGCTTGAGGCCGCGTACGAGCGGGAGCGGCGGCTGCTGGATGAGCTGGCGGCCAGCATTGCGTCGTACCGGCTTGGTTCGCGTCGGATCTACGGCCAGTGGGGAGTTGCCGGTGAGCTGCTGCGGATTCTGACCAACCCGTTCGATGGCCGGCATGAGGCGTGCTCGCAGACGTTGCGGATGGCGCTGGTGGCGGGTGTCTTGGCCGAGCTGGTGTTGGCCGGCTGGGCGAGCTGTATGGACGCCAGCGCGGCCGATCCGGTTCCGTCTGGGCGCCGCCGGCAACGGCGGGTGCCGGGCGCGGTGTTCGTGGACACGCGCCGGGACACCGACAGTGTGTTGGCGGTGTCCCGTAGGCCGGACGCGGCACATCGCTGGGTGGTGGAGTGCGTGCTGAGCCAGCGGCAGCCGCGCAGTGCCCGGGACTGGATCGTTGAGCTGGCCGAGCATCGCACTCCGAGCCGCACCCGCGGCGATCCGCGGCTGGACTACGCCGTCGAGGATCTGGTCGCCGACCGGCTCGTCAGGGCTGGCGTGGCGCGCCGTGAACGCGGTCCCCGCGGCCAGACTCGTCTGCTGCCGGCCGACGGGCACCTGACCGGAGCGCTCAACGCAACCGTCCGGATCCCGCGCATGATTTCGCATGGCGCCACCCTGTCCACCGAAGATGCCGTGATCGCCGCGCTGATGGACCGGGTCGGGCTCTCGCGTCGGATCCGCCGCGACACCACCTACCGCACCGTCAGCCTCGCCTCGACCCTGCCGCTGCTCCCGGCGGACCTGCGGCGACTCGTGCAGCACGCGTACGCGGCGTTCGCCCGCGACGCCGCTACCGCAATATAGCCCCTTTCATCCATTCTTGTTCTTGACTGTCTCTTTGTGAAGGAGCGGCAATGGCGCATCCGGCGGTACTGAGACCCAACCAGCTGTCCACCGTGCACACGACCGTGTTCATCATGAGCAGGCGCCGTTGACGGTGCTGTGCGGCGTGGTCACCACCATGTACGCCGCGACGCAGGTCACCGCGGTCCCGTGGGCGTTCGCCGTGGTGGCCGGCGTGATCGGCCTGTTCCTGCCCGGCTATCTGGCGATGAGCAAACGCACCGCCAACCCCGGCGCCTTCTACTCGATCATCGCCCAAGGACTGTCCCGATCGGTCGCGCTGGCCGCCGGCCCGATCGCCTACCTCGCCTACGTCGCGCTGCAGATCGGCCTGTACGGGCTGATCGGCCCGTTCGCCTCCGGGGTGCTGTCGGGCTGGACCGGGCTGCACATCACCACCCTGCAGGTGCAACTCCCCGCCTGGGCGCTGGTACTGCTCTCCGGGCTGTTCCGGATCAAGATCACTGGCTGGTTCGTCTCGACGTTGATGCTGTGCGAGGTCGCCCTCGTGGTCGTGCTGGACGCCTTCCTCGCCCCGCACCCGTACCAGGGCGTGCCGCAGTGGGGGACGCTGAATCCGGCGCACCTGCTCGGCGGCACGGCCGGCGGGGTCGCGACCACGGTGTGCATCGCGTTCCTCGCCTTCGTCGGCGTCGAGCTTGGCGTGGTGATGCAGTCCGAGACCCGCAACCGCAAACGGGCCATCCTGCGCGGCACCGTGACCGCGATGCTTCTCATCACCGCCCTGTACTCGCTGACGTCCTGGCTGATGGGCTGGGTCGCCGGCGACCACCACCTGGTGCACCGCGCGCAGGTCGAAGCGCAGAACCTGCTGTTCGACCTCGCCCGCCCCTACGTCGGCCCGGCGGTCATCGACGCCGCGAACGCGCTGTTCGGCACGTCGGTGCTGATCGCGCTGATCACGTTCGCGATGACCTGCAACCGGTACGCGTTCTCCCTCGCCCGGGAGGGCTTCTGGTTCCCCGCAGCGGTCGGGCGCCCCAGCATCCGGCAGGGCGTACCGGCCACCGCGGCGTTCCTGCAGGCCGGGATCGGGCTGGCGGCCATCGGCGTCTGGTACGTGGCCGCCTGGGACCCGCTGGTGACCCTGTTCTACTACGGCGGCACCCTCGGCGGATTCATGGTCATGGTCCTGTTCGCACTGGTGAGCCTGTCGGTGTTCGTGTACTTCCGCCGCCGCCACCGCGCCGGGGAACGCGATACCGAGTCGCGCCTGGTTCGCGCGGTGCTGCCGCTGCTTGCGTTCGTACTGCTGGGCGTGATGGTCGTCCTGTCGGTGATCAACTACGACGTCATGCTCGGCGTCGCGCCGGGCAGCCCGCTGCGCTGGATCCTGCCCGCAATCCCCTTCGCCCTGCTCCTCGCGCTCGGCACACTCGGCCTGGTACTGCGCCGCACCCGGCCGCAGCGATGGCGGCGCATCGGACTCGGCACCGACGCCGACCTCGCCGACGACACCCAGACCGAAGGAGCCCTGGCATGACGATCGTGCGCGCCGCCCACGAACCGGACCGCGACCGGATCGTCGAGCTGATCGACACCAGCTTCTTCCACCTCGACGCCAACCGCTGGCTCGTCCCGGAAGCGGCGCAGCGGTCGGCGATCATGCGCGGCTACTTCGCCATCCACGTCGACCACGCCCTGTCCCACGGCGCCGCCGCCCAAGTCGCCCCTCGACGACACATCCAGCGCGATCGTCGGCGTCGCACTCTGGTACGCCAGCGACGATCCCGGACCAGCCGACTACGACCAGCGCGTCGCCTCGATCGTCGGCGAGCCAAGGCGGCAACGATTCCAGGAGTTCGACGAACTGCTGCACCACCACACACCGGCCACCGAACACGACTACCTCGGATTCCTGGCCGTCGCCCCCGAACACCAAGCACGAGGCATCGGCAGCCGCCTCCTGCGCGAGCACCACCACCGGCTCGACCACCAGGCAAGACCCGCCTACCTGGTCGCCTCCAACCAGCACAGCGCACGCCTCTACGCCCGACACGGCTACCGGCCACTGCCCGGCGCGCGCTACGAACTGCGACTCCTGGCGGGCGGATCGATGTACCGCATGTGGCGCACCCCGCCGCCCACCGACTGATGCTGCACGCGGCACATCCGGCCGGCCAGACGGCCGCGTCGCACCATCCCATGGAAGGGTTGGACTGTTCATGCGCACGACGGCACCAGCATCCACCACCGAAGCGGCGTGCGGCCGGATTGGAGCGCCTGTCGTCTGGTCGCAGCCGTGGGAACGGCTACGGCTGGACGACCGGAGCGGCTACATCGGCATAGCCCGCGCCGCCGACACCGCCCAACCCGACCGGTACTGGTGCGGCGACGCCGACCCCGCCGGATTCTGCACCGCCCTACAGTCCTGGTGGCTCGACGAAACCACCAACCCCTCCTGCGTCGCCGTCTACCCGACATCTACCGCGGTGACCGCAGCATGGCTGACCACCCAACAGGACCGACTGACCGCTGGCCTGCCGACGCACCCGTACAGGATCGAACCAATGCCGCTGGGCGCGCTGCGGGACTGGACCACCGTGCCGGCACGCACCCCGTCGCCGCTTGATTGATGAGGCAGCACGCTGCTTCCCTTACCAGGAGTGTTTGCTGAGCTGACCGAAGCCGAAGCAGACGTTGCCGATGGGCGTGATGCGGTCCAGGATGCCCCAGCATGCCGGCCCCTTCCCCGCCGCCGAGCAGCGGCTGCGTCCTCTACGCGACCTGGACGCAGAGGCCAGCTGACATGGCCAGGGGATACGGCGATGGCCGGTGTCCGCTCGTCAGTTCTCCGGTGGAGGTTCGGTGGTGTCCTCGGGGAGGTAGCCGCAGAGCTGTGGTCCGCAGTTGGCCTTGTGATCTCGACCCCAGAGGTATGTGTCACGTTCTGTGGCGCGAGCGCGGTGAACGAGTCGCAGTTGTTCCCGTCGCGGCAGGGTTGAGCGCAACGCTGCGAAGGTTGCCGGGAGTACGGCGACCATGGCGCTCACTTGCTCGCCGTCGTACATCCGCAACAGTGCGGTGCACTGCCACCAGCGGATCGTGCCACCTTTGCCGTCGGAGCTGCCGGGCCAGTAGTAGTTGGCTGGGTCCGGCACGAGATAGTGGATACCATGGGGCTCCAGATGGGCTCGTAGCCATGGTCCGCTTTTACCGAGGCCGAGTCGCAGCCGTCCGGCTTCTGCGTACAGAGCGCAGACCGCGTCGGTGTCGAGGGCTTTGAGAACGTGCGCTTCCGCGGGCAACGGCTGACGCCCGGCCGGGGCCCGAACTGGCCAGCGCCCCAGCAGAACGGTGATCTGCTGCCACAGCGCCATCGGTGACGGGTCTGTGCGGTGCGCCGGCAGTGGCGGTGGCGGTGTCCAGTGGCGCCCGTCTTGCTCGATGTGGCGCAGCATCCAGGCGCGCCCTTCTGGACCGGTGGTGTGCCAGGTCCAGCCTATCGGCCGCTCGGCCATCGCCTGCTCACGGCTGCCGCCGGGAGCTCCCCGGCGGGACGGCCTCCACGGGCGCGGCTGGGCGATCCCTGGCAGGTTGTGACACAGATCTGCCAGGAACCTGATGCGCTCCAGGTCTTCCTCGGCGGATGTGTCCTGCGAACTGCGTCGAGCGTCCCCGGCCAGATACCGAATCTCGGTGAACGCCTTGGCCGCCAGCATCGCGGCTATGTCCCGATCGAGTCGGGTCTCGCGCCGGTTCATACCACCTCACCAACACGGACATCGCCGGCGCGGCCGAGGACGCGGCAGACCGTTGCTCGACCGACGGAGAAGATCTCCATCGGATCGGCGGTGGAGTACTCGCCGCTGGCGCGCATCCGGATCAGCTCGGCCCGCCGCCGAGCGGTCAACTTGGGTTTCTTATCCTTCAGTTTGCCATTGGAACGCACCGCCACGCCCTCACGGGGGCGCGCATCTTCAGCAGGTCGGCCTCGAGCTCGGCGAACACAGCCGCATCTTGAAGAACATCTTCGACATCGGGTCGGCCGGGTCGTAAATGCTGCCGCCCAGCGACGGGTGGAGGGACTGTAAGACGTTCGGTGTAACTCCCGATCATGGAAGTGACATCGATGACCGAGATGATGTCTGGTATGGACAACACCGACGATCCGACACGGGCGGCTGGCCTGGGCGGGCTGGATGAGCAGCTGATTGATCAGCTGGTCGATCGGGCCAAGGCCGGTGGGCTGCAGCTGACCGGGGAGGGCGGGCTGCTGGCGGCGCTGACCAAGCGGGTGCTGGAGTCGGCGTTGGAGGGCGAGATTACCGACCATCTGGGCTACCAGGCTCACGATCCGGCTGGTCGAGGTAGCGGCAACTCCCGCAACGGCGTCCGCAGCAAGACCGTGCTCACCGAGGTCGGTCCGGTCGAGCTGGATGTTCCTCGGGACCGCAATGGCAGTTTCGAGCCGAGGATCGTGGCGAAGCGACAGAAGCGGCTGTCCGGGGTCGATGAGATGGTGATCTCTCTGGCGGCCAAGGGATTGACTACCGGCGAGGTCCAGGCCCATCTGGTCGAGGTATATAGGGCGCAGGTGTCACGGCAGACGATCTCCACGATCACCGACAAGGTGATCGAGGGCATGGTCGAGTGGCAGAACCGGCCGCTGGATGCGGGGCAGGTTCTAAAGGTTGTCCCGTAATCGTTGGTCCGCTCGGTCGTTGACCTTGGTGTGGAGCAGACGATCAGGTCCGATCAGCCGCAGTGGATCCCGGTGTTCACCGGCCTGTCAGCCCGGCAGTTCGGCAAGCTGGTGGCCATCGTGGCTGGTCGCGGCGGACAGCAGACCGGCGCTGGCCGCCGGTGGGGGCTCCCGCTGGCCGACCGGGTGCTGTTGGTGGCCACCTACTACCGCACCAACCTGACCCTGCGGCAGATCGCGCCGCTGTTCGGAGTATCGAAGTCGGCCGCCGGGCGCATCGTCGATCACCTGGCCCCACACCTGGTACTGGAGCCCCAGAGCCGCCGGCACCGACCCGACACGGTCCTGATCGTGGACGGCACGCTGGCGCCCACCCACGACCGGAACATGTCGGCCCGGTCGAAGAACTACCGGTACTCCACCAACCTGCAAGTGGCCATCGACGCCAACACCCGCCTGACCGTCGCGGTCGGAGATCCGTTGCCCGGCAACCGCAACGACTGCCGCGCCTACACCGACTCCGGCGTCGACCAACAGTGCGCCGGCGCGGCGGTAATGGCCGACGGCGGCTACCAGGGCAACCCGGAGGTAATCATGCCCTACCGCAAGCCGCGCGAGGGTGAACCGCCGCTGCCGCAGTGGAAACAGGACCTCAACACCGTCCACCGCCGTATCCGCGCCCGCGTCGAGCACTGCTTCGCCCACATGAAGTCCTGGAAGATCCTCCGCGACTGCCGCCGCAAACAACGAGGCGTCTGGTACGCCGCCGCCGGTATCGCGTTGATGCGCAACCTGACCATGGTCGTATGACCGGCCCGACGCGGCCGTGAAGTCCTTCCGCGTCAACCCATCAAGATCATTACGGGACAACCTTTAGCGATCGTTGCGAATCCTGATCGGAAGGACTCGCCGTGGCCCGTTACGCGTGGAACAAGGCTTCGCTGCAGACCAAGCGCCGGTTCTTTGAGTTGATCCGCCAGGGCATCAGTGGCCAGGCCGCCTCGTTCGCGGTCGGCGTGTCGCCGAGCTGTGGCCGATGTGTTGATGATGGTCTGCGACGGGCTGTCCGGGCTACCGGAAGCGATCGCCAGTGTGTGGCCAGCCACGGTGACGCAGACCTGCGTGGTGCACCTGCTGCGCAACAGTTTCCGTTACGCCGGCCGGCAGCACTTCGACGCTATCGCCAAGGCGCTACGGCCGGTCTACACCGCGCCCACCGAGGCCGCCGCGGCCGAGCGGTTCGCCGAGTTCACCGAGGCGTGGGGCACCCGATACCCGGCCATCGTCCGGCTCTGGGAACGCGCCTGGGCCGAGTTCGTGCCGTTCCTGGCGTTCGACCCGGAGATCCGGCGGGTGGTCTGCTCGACCAACGCGATCGAGTCGGTCAACGCCCGGATCCGTCGCGCTGTGCGGGCCCGCGGGCACTTCCCCAACGAACAGGCCGCGCTCAAGTGTGTCTACATGGCGGTGATGAGCCTGGACCCGACCGGCATCGGACGCAAACGCTGGATGATGCGGTGGAAGCCCGCACTCAACGCGTTCGACATCGCCTTCGACGGCCGTCTGGCCGCCGGCAAGAAGTAACCCACCCAACCCTGAGATACACCGAACGTTTGACAGACCCGTGTCGCCGGCGGGCACGGCGGCGAGGGTCTGGTCGAGGCTGATGCGGGCACGGTTGATACCGGTCAGTCCCTTGTCCAGACAGATCCGCTCAACGGGTATGCCGAGCGCGGTGAGGACTTCGCGCTGGCTGGTGAGATCTTGCAGGAGAGTCGACCATCGATCGTAGCCGTCGGCGGCTGCGCCTTGACCACGGCGGCGCGACGGGTGGAGGCGTGGTGCGAGGCCTGCGTCCGACGCTGCGTCGATGGCTGGCATGACCATTGAGCCGTGTGGCAGGGGGGACGGTCATCGCGTTGGTGGACGCCATGCTTGCTGTTCGGGCTCCCAGGTGAGTCCGCTTGCGGCGCCTTGGAGCGCGGGATCGGCGAAGGCTATGCAGGCGTCGAGGAGGTCCGCGAAGCGCTCGGGTGTGGAGTCTTCGAGGCGTTGTTTTCGCCGCCAGGCTCGCCAGCGGGACTGCGCGAGTAACGGATACCCGTCGAGTATGTCGGCGAGTGGCTGGGGGACGACGGCGCGGTAGGCGGCGACCGTGTCGATGGCGTGGTGTAGGTCGGTCCCGAGGATGCGGCGGCTGGCGGTGATCGCCGCGATGTCCACGAAATCGCGCCACCGAGTGTTCTGGTCGCCACGATCGACGGCAGTGACGATCTTCTCCGCGAGCACCATGTGGTCGGGGTAGCCGCGTAGTCGTAGGTGACCACCCAGCAGCAGGGGCAGGTCCGCGGTGGCGGGTGCGGGCCAGATCGGGTCCCCGAAGTTCACGTCGGCGTGCAACCGGATGCGGGCTGTGGCCAGGGTCGCGGCCATCTGGACGCGGACTCCCGCGTAGGTGGCTTCGTCGCGGATGGCCGCACCGGACACCGTGGCGGGGTCGAACACGAGGCCGTCGCCGTTGTCGTAGCTGACGATCGATCGGATCCGCCGCTCGACATCGGAGATGTCATTGGGGAAGCCGGATGCGGCCAGGTCGATGTCGCGAGTGGGTCGCCGGGCGGCGAATGCCGCCATCAGCACACCACCCTTGAGCGCGAAGTCTTCCGCGTACTGGGAGGCGGCAAGTCGAGTGAGGAATCCTTCCAGCGCATAGAGGGTGAAGTATTCCAGCGAGTCGCGTCGGTCGCGCTGGGCGAGGTGACGCAGGTTGAGGTAGGCGCGGCCGGCAGCGGTGCCGCGGGTGGGTGCCGGTGGGGTCACAGCAGGGCCTCCAGCGCTTGCCGGATTCTGGGAAGTGCTTTCGGGAACGACGCCGCGACCTGTAGCAACGATGCTGGGGAGCTTCCACGCCGCTGTAGCCAGCGGCGTAGGGCCGTGTAGGCGAGGTCTGGGCCTTCGTGGTGGGCGAGGCGGAAGCTGTCGACGATGGTGCGTTCGGCTGAATAGGCGGCCAGCTGCAGCCCGTCGGCTGCGTCGAAGGTCTCGCGGCCGATGGTGAAGGTGGCGGCGTCGAAGCTGTGCCAGGTGACGTACTCGAATCCGGCGGGATGGCGCTGCCCGCGTGGCAGGGCGATGTCGGTGCCGAACGGGATCTGGTCGGTCAGGTCGTGGTGCGCCAGTGCACTGGTCAGGCACAGGGTGGCCGCGTTGCGCAGTGCGGTAGCGGCCGCCAGCGCCGCAAAGGCGGGGTCGATTGTCCCGGTGCGCACGTACACGGAGCGCCCGAGCCGTTCGATCCGGCCGGCGGTGAGTAACGCGTAGACCTGGTCCTTACGGAGACCTGCTGCACGTGCATCGTCGAGGGTGAATGCGGGCGCTAGGGTCGAAACGGACACGACTTCACCTCCTAGCTGTCTACAGATCTACGTTATCTGTATACGGCTAGGAGTCAAGTCATCTGGGCGGGTAGCCGCGGTGGTCGAGCTGTCTGGGTTGCGTCGCGCTGAGCCTGTGCGCGCGTGCCGAGGTCTCACTCGTCGGATGGGCAGGTGAGTTCTGCTCGTTTCGCCGATGGCTCTGCCGAGTCGGTGGGCGATGGGTCGAGCTTCCCGGCGCGACCGGCGGCGAGGACGGCGCGGACCTGCCGGGGGCTGATGTGGTGTCGCTGGGCAAGTTCTGCGGTGTTGTCGCCTGTGGTGAGGTGGTCGCGCCAGGTGGTGCTCCAGCTGGTGCGGGCGCGGGCGGTCTTGGGCAGCCGCAGTGGGTGGGCGGGCTGGTCCGGCGATGGGGCGGTGCGCGGTTCTGATGTCGGGTCGGGTGGGTCGAGCAGGGGGGTGAGCAGTTTGATGGCGGTGGCGAAGGCGGCGGCGGGCCAGGCGGCGATGGTACGGGCGATGGGGTCGGGTGGCGCGGCGGCGATGTTGGCCGCGATCGAGGCGAGAGTGCCGGCGATCAACGCCGCCCAGGCGAGCCTGATGCCGGCCCGGCTGTGGTGTCGCGGGGCGAGCACGGCGAGGGTGGCGACGACTTCGATGCCGTCGATGGTGAGGGGGATGGCGAGGGCGGTCCATCCGGTTTCGGCATGGGTTTGAGCGAGGTGGCGAATGTGGTCGTAGGAGATGGCGGCGGCCAGGAGGCCGAGCACGGCGACTGTGGCTTGAGCGAGGCGTTGCCGGCGTCTCATCGGCCGCCCCAGTCATTTCCGCTGTTGTGGTTGTGGTTGTCGGGTCGAGGGGCCCAGCGGCCGGTGGGACGGGGGTCGGCCGTGAGGCTGATGGGTGCGGTGGGCAGTGGCGGCCAGGCGGGGGCCAGGCGCAGGTCATTGGGGGCGGTCGGGATGTAGTCGGCAGGTTGGCGGGGGTGGCCGGCGAGTCGGCCGAGGTCTGCGAGGGTGTGGCGGCGGGGCTGGTTGTCAGGGTTGGTTGGCAAGGGCAGCCAGCAGCAGCCGGCCGGGTGGGCCTCGGCCGGGTAGGCGGCGGTGGCGATCAGTGGCAGATTCTTGCCGTGCGCGGCGTGGGTGAGCGCGTGGCGGGCGTGCGTTTCGCGTCCGGAGCTGGCGAACACGAACAGGGCGCAGGGCGTGGGCGGTCCTGGCGCTCCGGTGGCGCCGTTGGCCAGGCGTTGGTATTGGGTGAGTTTCTTGGTCAGCTGGGCGAGGTGTTCGGTGCCGGTGTCGTATTCGAGGAAGAAGTCGACCAGCTGCTGGTCCTTGACCCAGGTTCCGAAGCCGTCGGGCGCGAGGTTGATCAGCGACAGCCACTTCTCGCACCAGTGACCGGGAGCCCACGTCGGTAGAAAGGTGTCGGGGTGATGGCGGGCGGTGGCGGCCAGGGTGGTGAAGAAGCTGTTAGTGCCGGTCAGGTGGGGCAGGCGTTGGCTGGTGGCCCAGGCGAGGCGTTTGTCGACGCGGTGCCGGCGGTGGTCGCGGTCGGGGATGTCGTGCTCGAGCAGGAACGCTCCGCCGGTGTCCAGCACGTAGTGGCCGGGGTGGGAGCCGGTGTCTCGGCGGGGCCGGAACCGGGCCAGGACGCGCAGGGAGGTGAGGGTGTGGAGGCGGGTGCGAGCGGTGGCTTCGGACCCGAAGCACAGCTGCGTGATCTGTCGGGTGGTCAGGACGCGGTGGGCGTCGACCAGCCCGGCGATCAGGCGATCGCGGGTGCCGGCGCGGGCGGTGATGTCCAGGAGCCGGTCGTGCGTGAGCGGCCGTGTTTTTCGTTGAGGGGAAGTCATAGTTGAGTCCGGGTCCCTTCTGGGTCGGTGGAGACGGCGGCTGTGCTGGGGGTTTGCGGCTGGCGACCCCGAGCGGTCAAAGCGCTTGCGGGACCGCGGGATGGCCTGCTCGCTGGACCGCTTGCTGTACTGGTCGCGAGGGTTGGCGCTGCTACCGGTGCGGGGCACTGCGTGGCGCTGTGGTGGCGGGGCATGGTGGTCTCCTGTCACAGGGTTCGGCCTCGACGGGCCGTGGGAAAGTCGGGTTTCGGGCGCAAGTCGGCGCGTTGCGGGTGTCTGCTGTGGCGGTGATGCCGCAGCGGGGGCCGCGGGTGGCGTGGCTTGCCGCCGCGTCCCGGCGGAGGGGCGGGTCTGTTCCGCGGAACGATCCGGAACGGTTCCGGCTGCCGCACAGCGGGGGTGGATCGTTCCGGAGTGGGTCGGCGTGTGGTCCGGGTACGCCGCCGTTCCGTCGGCCGATGATGCGGCACGAGGCGACGGTCGGCCACCCGGCGTAAGACCCGCTGCCTTCTATTGCCAGCGGGAGGACCAGATCGGGCAGGCGTCGGGCTGGATTCACCCGCACGCGCCGATCGATCCCTCCGAACGGGCGACGAGCTCCCGCTTTCAGACCGGCCCGGCATCACCGCCGTGCAGCAGGAGGCCCAGGCTCGAACGGCGCTGGCGCGCGCTGCAGTCGAGATCGGGATGCCGTGCGCCTGCCGCGAAATCAGTGCTTGGCGCCGTCGGATGCGCTGGGGCAAGCGCGGTGGCACCATCGGGCGGATGCTGCGAAAGATCGACTGTGTGATGCTGCGGGTGCCGGATCTCGATGCTGCCGTCGGGTACCACGGGCGGGTGTTCGGGCTTGGGCAGTTGTGGCGTGATGAGGTGTCGGTGGGTATGGGTATGCCGGAGACCGACGCGGAGATCGTGCTGCACACCCTGGACCTGCCGCCCGGCCAGGGCGTGCACTACCTGGTCGACGATGTGCCGACCACCGTCGAACAGTGCCGCAGCCAGGGCTGTGTCGTGCGCCGCGAGCCGTTCGCGATCGCGAACGACTGGTGCGCGGTGCTGGAGGACCCGTTTGGTAACGCCATCTCGATCCTGGACACCAGCACAGGGCTCCGCACGTAGCAGTGGATCGTTCCGCACCGGTCCGGAACGTCCCGCGCATGTTCCACGCGATCTGCCCGCGGCATGGCCCAGCTCTCGCGATCGCAGAGGCGCTGGGCGTCTCGTGGCTCCCGAGCCGGGCTGCCCGAGACGACGATCGCGTTGCCCAGATGGTGTCAAGACCTTGTCATCTCTGCGGCTACCACGCGGATGCTCATCCTGGCAGGGGCGGGACTGGACGCCGCACCACCGGGACATGATCTGCGACAGCCTGGTGTGGCGCGGTGGGCGCCCGGGCTCCGCTCACATAGCTGGCTGGTCTTCTTGCGGTGGGTCATGGCGGCTACTGGCGTTGGGCGCGGGGGATGGTGGCTGCGGTGGCGTTGGCGGCGTCTTTGGCGAGTTGGGGGAGCACGCTGCTGTAGGTGTCGGCGGTCAGGGTGATGGTGGAGTGGCGCAGCATGGCCTGCACGACCTTGAGGTCGACCCCCGCGGCGAGGGCGAGGGTCGCGGCGCCGTGGCGCAGGTCGTGCAGCCGGATCGGTGGTAGCCCGGCTGGGGGGATGAGGCGTTGGAAGTGTGCGGTGACCCGGCCGGGTTGGAGTGGTTGGCCGTCGGGGTCGGTGAACAGCAGTCCGTGGGTGGGCCACGGCTCGCGGGCGGCGAGGCGTCGTTTGGCTTGGGCCGTGCGGTGGTGGCGCAGGACGGTGATGGTGTCGTCGTCGAGGGCGATGGTGGAGTCCGACGATTCGGTCTTCGTACGTGCCAGTGTCGGGGTCCTGTGTTCACCCAGCAGTTGCCAGCGGATGGTGATCTCGCCGGCAGTCAGGTCGAGGTCGTCGTCGTGCAGGCCGCAAGCCTCGCCGCGGCGGAGCCCGCGGTAGGCGACCAGATGAAACAGCGGGTAGAGCGGGTCGTCGAGGATCGCGTCCAGGAACCGGCCGGTTTGTTCGGCGGTCCACACCATCACCGGCCCCGGGACCGTTCCATCCGCCGCCCAGCGCCGGACTCGTTCGGGCGTCCAGACGAGTGGACGCGGCCGGCGCGGGGAAGGTAGTTCGATGTGGGTGGCGGGGTTCGCGGCGATCAGATCTTCACGGATCGCGGCGTTGAGCGCGGCGCGCAGGGTGGCGCGGATGCGGTGCAGGGTGGTGGCGCCGGTGACCTTCTCCCCGCGCAGTGCGAGCGCGGCTTCCTTGTCGCCGGATTCTCGGATGGCCTGGACGTAGTCGGCGCGTTCGATGATTGCTTCGATCATTGCGGCGATGTGCTGCCGGCGCAGCCGGTCGAGCCGCAGCTGCCCGAGGTGCGGGATCAGATGCCGGCGGATGTGCTCGGCGTACTTGCTGCGGGTCGAGTCGGCCAGGTTGCGCTTGCCGGCGAGCCATTGGTCGAGCCATTCGGCGACGGTCGGCTGCCCGATCAACCGCGTCCCGGTCTGGAGGGCGCGGCGGACGGTGTCGATGTCGGGGAGCCGGCCGTCGGTGGAGATGGTGTGTTCGATCAGGTCGCCGAGGCCGACCTGGCTGGTGGTGTCGCTGCGGTCCGGGATCGCCAGCAGCGTCTTGAGCTGCAACAGATCGGCCGTCGCGTCGTCCTGGGTCAGGTAGCCGGCGTGGCGCAGCGTGCGGCGTGTGCCGTCGGCGCGGCGGGGCAGGTCGCATTGGATGTGCCAGGCGCCGTGTCGTGGGTTCCAGGATCCGTTGGCCCGCTTGAGCTGCGGGCAGCGCCGGCCGAGGAGACGGCCGGTGTCCTGGTCGCGGCAGTTGCAGCGTTTGTAGACCGAACCCTTCACCAGCCAGTACCCCTTCCCGATGCACGCCCCGACTGTCCGCAGCCAGCGGCATGCGTCGTGACGCCGGTGGTGGGGGACGGTGGGAGCAATGACCGCTCGACTCGCCGGCGAAGTCAAGTCGAACGCGTGATCGGCGGGCAGCGACGGCCGCGAAGCAACGTACGGCGGCGTGGACATCGCGACCAGGTGACCGTGGCGTGGCCGGCGGAGCTGGCGCGCGATCGCCGTGCCGGGAGGCTCTCTCGAACGCCTGGAGAACCGGCGTGACTCGAGCGCGGCGGCCGGCGTGCCGGACGGGGATCGGGAAGGCACCGGTGCAGGCGAGGCGGCGGGCGTCGTCCACGTCCCACACGCGAGCCGCGCTGCGCGCGTGGGTGGCTGTGCCGACACGGAGGACCGGGCCGAGAGGCCACGACGGTATCGAGGCCGGCTCCGATGAGGAGGCGGTTGTTGGCCCATTCAGTGATTGGCCGGTGGGTGGGCTCGACGACGGGTATACGGGTGCGCTGTCGGTGGTGGTCATACGCTCTATTGCCACCGGGCCCCGCCGAATGGGACAGCCATGTTGTCCAGCTCACACGAGGATCACCCGGTCGCAGGAGACGTATCAGAGTGCACCGCCGCCTACCGATGTGGAGCGGCGAGCACCTGACCCGGGGGCTCGTGGCCGGCTCTCGCCGTCCATCGCGGCGTGTGGTGGCACATGGCCGCGATCGCACGGTCGCTGTCGGCAGACGACAAAGCTGGAAGCAGGCGTTGGGTCCAAACGGGATACGTGATGCGGTGTTCGGGGCATACGAGCTGGTTTCTCGTGAGCCGGAACACGCTCCGGCCCTCGCACGACGCCGTGCAGTCAGTGGACGCAGCGCGGCCGATCCTGCCTGGGCGGCAGGATCGGCCGGCGACCGTTCGAAGTGGCGGGGATCCGGTGTTAGGAGATCTGTTGATACAGGGCGGTGATCTGGTAGGGGGTGAGCGCGTAGTTGAAGGTTTGGGTGGTGCTGATGGTGCCGGGGAGGTAGTCGGTGGGGGCGGTGTTGTATTGGCCGCGGCCGAGAGTGAAGGGGC
This sequence comes from Actinocatenispora sera, assembly GCF_018324685.1. Classification (NCBI taxonomy): domain Bacteria; kingdom Bacillati; phylum Actinomycetota; class Actinomycetes; order Micromonosporales; family Micromonosporaceae; genus Actinocatenispora; species Actinocatenispora sera. The sequence goes on from NZ_AP023354.1 coordinate 3,729,125, forward strand.
CGGTGGCGTTGATGGTGGTGGCGCCGGTGGCGGTGTCGGCGAGGGTGCCGTTGACGTAGAGGCTGGAGGTGTGGGTGGTGGCGTTGTAGACGCCGACGAGGTGGGTCCAGCCGGTGGTGGCGCCGTCGGTGTAGGCGGTGTGCCAGGTGGGGCTGGCGGTGTCGGTGGTGGGGATGTTGAAGGCCCAGCCGGGGTTGCCGGTGTGGGTGTGGTTGTACTGGAGGTAGAAGCCGGAGACGGTGGTGCCGTCTTGGCCGGCGATGGTGGCGTTGGTGGCCGGTGTGCTGGTGAGGTTGACCCAGGTGGAGATCGAGAAGCTGCGGGTGGTGTCGAGGACGGGGCCGGTGGTGGCGGCGTAGCCGGTGGTGCCGTCGAGGGTCAGGGCGTTGCCGCGGGTGCTGTCGCTGGTCCAGGTGGCGCCGCCGGCCAGGGTGGCGGGGTTGGTGCCGGCGGTGGGGTCGTTGGCGAGGTAGGGGTTGGTGAAGCTTTCGGCGGTGTCGCTGACGGCGGTGCCGGCGCCGTCGTTGAGTGGCCAGGTGTCGTGGGGGGCGAGGTAGGCGGTGGTGAGGGCGGCGTAGCCGGGGTTGGTGAGGTTGACGTGGTCGCTGTTGTCGGCGTGCGCGTCGAGTGAGACGGCACCGCTGGTGGCGTCGGTGACGCCGACGGCGGCGTCGGGGTCGATGTAGAACAGGCGGGGCAGAGGGAGGCCGTCGGGGTTGTCTGGATCTGTTGTGGGCCAGGGGTACAAGCCGAGTGGTGCGTAGGACAGCCACTCGTTGGTGTTGGTGCGTTCGGTATCGACGGCGGTAGTGCAGGGGTCGTTGGCGCTGTTACCAGTCGCGCCGTCGCCGGAGTATCCGGTGCATGGGGACAGGCCGACGACGACGATGTCGATGTTATTGGCTTTCAGGTATTCGAGGAGTTCGGTGTAGCTATTGGAGGTGATGTCGTCGGCGCTGTGGCCGTTGAGGATGTCTTCGAGGCCTTCGTCGAGGACGACGGTGGTCAGGCCGGGTTGGTCGAGGATGTCGCGGTCGATGCGGGCCAGTGCGGAGGGTCCGCCGACGTCGAGGCCGCTGGCGGAGGATTCGGGGTAGTCGGTGGCGATCTGGTTGGCTTCGATGCCTTCGGAGACGGTGCCGTAGCCGGTCGGGGTGGTGGGGGCTGCTGCGGCGAGGTCGTCGGCGAGGCCGGTGGAGCCGTCGACGACGCTATTGGGTTGCCAGGCGTCGATCAGGCCGTCGCCGAGTACGGCCTGGGTTCCGGTGCCGGTGGTGGTGACGTCGACGTTGGTGAGCAGGTCGGTGAAGTCGCCGTTGAAGCTGCCCGTGGCGGTGAAGGCGGTGTCGGTGGTGTCGGCGGTGTGGTCGCCGGATCCGGTGGCGGTGACGAACTGGTGGGCGTCCTGGGTGATGGTCCAGGAGTGCTGCACCAGATAGGGCACCGAGTTGGCCAGCTGGTAGGAGACCATGAGGTACTTGCTGGGGTCGACGGTGAACGGCAGCGGGTCGCTGTAGACCATGCCGCCTTCGGGGATGGTGACCGAGGGGCTGCCGCCGAACGTCAGCGCGGTGGGGGCGCCATCGGGGACGGCCCAGCTGGGGCCGGGGGAGGTAGCGATGGTGGCGTGCCCGATGGACAGTTTGCTGGTGCCGAGGGCGTTGTCGAGTTTGATGCGGACGGTGTTGCCGCCGGTGGAGGGCCGCAGGTCGACGCGGAAAGTCTGGTTGGAGAAGTTGCCGCCCTGGTAGTTGTAGTTGCCTTCGGTCGGGCTTCCCCACGTCCCGGTCCAGGACTGGCCGGCGGGGGCGGCCGTGCTGGTTCCCGCGGGTGTGACGGTGGCGGTGGTGGTGTTACGGGGGGCCATGCCGAAGATGTGCAGGGCGGGGGTGGACTTTCCGGCGTTGTTGCCGACGTCGGGCAGGGTGATGGACTCGATGGTTTTGCCTGGTTGCAGGGGGATCGAGAAGGCGTAGATCTTGAGGTTGGTGCTGGTCTGCCCAGCGGGTTTGTTCTCGTGCGGCAGGGTGACGGCGGCGAGTGAGGATGGGCCGGTGACCCAGTCCGGAACGGTCAGGTCGAATGGCTGCGCTTCGTCGTCGCCTGCGTACTTGATGCCGCCACTGGCGGCGCAGTAGGCGTCTGGGTCGGTGGCGATGAAGCAAGAGGTCCCGGTGATCGCGATACCGGCTGGAACGTAGGGCGCTGTGGTGTTGCCGTTGATTGCGCCGGGGTCGGCAGCCGTGGCATGTGTCGACGACGCGAGTACCACCAGGGCGTTCGGTCCGGATGCCGGGACCTGGTAGCTGTAGGTGATGGTTTGATTGGCGGCCAGCACGTTGTCGGCCTGCCCTGCTCCGAAGCTCGGGAGGTGGATGGCCGCCCCGTCGACCGTGACAATGCCGCCGGGGGTCCAGCCCGCGTTGGTCAGGTCGGTGGCGGAATAGGATGCCGAGCCGTCAGCGGCTGCCTTGCTAGGGTCGGAGTCTGGGCTGATTGCGGTGTTGTTGTAGCAGGCGGACAGGCTGGCGCAGGTCGTGTTGGCGTCGTGGTCTGCTTCGAACTGGTAGCTCTTCATCCCGGAGGCGTCGCCAGCCGCATCCAGCGCGCCGACCCAGAGTACGTGCGGGCCAGGAGCATACGGGGCGATCGTGATGGTGGCCGCGTTGTTGGCGGCGGTCACCTTCTCGTACGAGGGCGTGTCGACCGTCGGGGGCGGCGCGTCCAGACGGTAGATGAAAGCCGTGGCGGTGGTGCCGGCCTGGGTGTTGGCGACATCGAAGGTGGCCTGGGTGCCGGCCGGCGCGCCGGTGCCTCCGCCATCGGTGGTGTCCGGAAACGGCACCGTGCCGTCACTACCTGGCTCTGGGGTGATGGTCGGCGGCCCGGGCGCGTCCGGCTCAACCGTGAAGTAGCAACTGGTCGACCAGTGCGACGTGTCCTCATGGTCGGTGACCTGCACGTGCCAGCCGACGGTGTCCCCGTTACCCAGCGAGCTGATGAAACTGGCCGGGATGCTGAACTTGGCCGTCGACCCGGAAGCCAGACTGTCTCCCGAGGTTCCGGAGTGAACCGTGGTGCCGTCGACCTTCAACCAGTAGTGGAACGTGGCCTGCAGCTTGTCGCCATCGGGGTCGGAGATCTTCGCCGACAGCACCGGAGGGTTCGTGACGATCGTCTTGCCGATGTAGGGGAACGGCGTCGTTGAATCGCAGGCGGCCTTGTCAGCGCCGACCGTGGCCAGCGACTGGCTGGCGCCCACGGTACGCGGGGCGCGATTGTAGAAGATCTGCAGCGACGGGTTGTCAGAGAACCGCCGGAACCCAGCCGAGGAGTGCGACGACTCGTCGCTGTCCTCAGCCAACGCGGCGGTCAAGTGCGACCAGTGCCCGGCGGCAGCCTTCACCACTGCGGACTGCACGTTGAACCCGTGGGAGACGGCCCCGCTGCTCGGGCAGTACTGCGGGTTGTAGGTCGGGCCGAACGAGGTGCTGGTGTGGAACTTCCAGTAGCCGGGCCGGTTGTTCCAGCTGGTCTTGGACCCGATTGCTCCCGTGGCGTGCAGGTTGATCGTGGCAGTGGAGGTGCAGTAGGCGGCGTAGACTTCGGTGGCCTCGACGGTGGCGGTGTTGATGTGGGCGCCCCAGATCACCTTCGGAATCGTCCACTGGTAGTAGGCGCGCATGATGCCCACACAGCCGTCCCAGGCGTTGACTCCGACACCGAGGTGCCCGTAGTCGCCCTCGGCTGAGGTGCTGTTGTACAGCGATACCCCGTTGCACGGCGAGCCTTGCTTGAGTTCGTCGAACGCGGGCTTGCTCGCCGAGGTGGGGTGCCAGCTGAAGGTGGGGTCGATGTAGACCGGCCACACCGTGTGCGTGCCGGTCAGCATCCCGTGGGAGGGCGTCAAGCTCATCGCCGAGCTGGTCACCGACGACCGGATTGCGGCGACGTGGGCGGCGGCGCCGGCATGCGTGGCGTCGGAGGCATCCGGGCCACCTTTGCCTTGGTGCTTGGCAGTGTGGGTAGGGGCGGTGTTCGAATCCCACATCAACGGCACGCTCGACTCGAGCGTGAGCCCGCCGTGAGCGCTGCGGAGTTCAAGGGTGCCGCCGGAGTTCTTGATGTGCTTGGTCTTGCTGCTGGTGGTGGCGTGCAGGTGTAGCTGGTGCAGGGCCGGGTTGCGGGCGGCTTTGGCCGAGTGCACGACCAGTACCTCGGAGAATCCGCTGCTGACGGTCGCTGACACGACCAGGTCTACGCCGGTGAACACGTCGCGGTAGGTGGCGCTGCCCTTGTCGATTCTGGGTGCAGGCACCGGGTGCGGCCAGGACAGAGTGTAGCTGGTGCCGCCGGCGGTCGAGGTCGCCAACCAGGTGGTGTTGCCGCCGGAGAACCGGACGGTGCCGTAGGCTGTCGCGCCCGGCGACAGGCTTCCGTCGGCGTTGCGGTGCAGGGTGGTGTCGACCGGGATCCAACGGCCGTGCCGCTTGGTGCGCACGGGCTCGGTGTTCTGCGTCAGCCGCATTCCCCCGTCGGGCATCGCCACGACCTGCTGCGTCGGGGTGGTCAAGGCCGACACGACGGCCGGCTTGCCGGTGGCGTCGGCGGTCGTGGCCGCCGACTGCTCGGCGGAAGCCTGCGCCTGGGTCTCGTCGTAGCCATTGGACATGGGGTTGAGGTCATCCGGCTGGTCCGGGGTCGCCGGAGCGTTCGCCGGGTCGCCGGAAGCGTGGGCCGCGCTACTGCTCGCCGTTGCGGAGGGAACCTGCGCGACGGCAGCGTTCGGCATCAGGAACAGGCCGATCAGCAGGGCTGCTGCTGCCGCCGTGAGAACCAGCCCGCGGCGGATGCGGCGTGCGGATCGCTTGCGGGACAGACGATGTGTGGGCACCAGGACACCACCCTCTCCAGCGGTATGCCGGGGTCGGTGAAGTGGTGCCGCGGGGATCCGCACTCCCGACCGGCGACTGCGTTCGGTGCACCGGCAGGCAACCTAGAGCAATCGAAAACCTCCCCGCAAGGCGTGACGTGGATCACCATCATGGCTTTCGGTGGATTCGCGCCTATTGCGGCCGGCTTTTTACCAAGGTCTTGCACTGTGAGTTTGTTTGGCCTTTCTTATGACTCTTGCCGACTGCTAGCGTTCGCGCGGCTCGTGGTGATCCACTCCTGCCCCCTCCGGGAGAACTCATGACGTTTCGCTTGCGCTGCAACGCTTCCCGCGTTTCCCGATTCGTCGCCCGCAGGGTGGCGGCCGTCCGGAGACAGGTCGGTTCGCGGCCGATGGTGTGGTTGGCCGTGGTGGTGATGACCGCGGCCACGCTGGTCGCGCCCGCTGCCGACCATGCTCTGTCCGGGCCGTCGGCCCCGCAGACGCACGATGTCGCGGCAGTGAACACCAAGCCGGTGACCTTCCACCCGGTCAAGCAGAAACGCATGCCCGCCTGGCATGCCACCAAGACGAAGTGGCCGTCCGGTACTGCCGTGGTCTCACTCTCGTTCCACCCCGGCGCCGCGGCTCGCCGCGCAGGTCACCTGCCCGTGTGGGTCGGCCCGCCGACCAGCCACCGGGCGAAGGCTTCGCATCAGCCGACGCCGTCGAAGGTGACGGTGCATGTCGCATCACACCGCGCCGCGACCTCCGCCGGTGTAACGGGTGCGCTGGTGACCATCTCGCGAGACGACGGTAAGGCGTCGTCGGCGCAGGTACAGGTGTCGATCGGGTATGCCGGTTTCCGGGACGCCTACGGTGCCGACTGGGCGTCCCGGCTGCGGCTGACGACCCTGCCTGCCTGCGCCACCGCCACCCCGGGCACTGCGGCGTGCCGGCGCCAGACCCCGATCCCGTTCACGACCAACACCAAGACCAAGCAGCTCACCGCGACCGTCACCCTTGCCGCCCACGGCACAGCGGACCCGAGCGTAGTGCTCGCGGCCGACTCGACCGACAGCGGCGGGGGTGGGGACTTCGCGGCGACCTCGTTGAAGCCGTCCGGGTCGTGGCAGGCCGGCGGAAGCACCGACGCGTTCTCCTGGTCGTACCCCATCGACGTGCCCGACGTCCCCGGTGGGCTGTCACCGAGCGTGAGCTTGGCCTACGACTCGCAGTCGCAGGACGGCCTGACCTCCTCGACCAACAACCAGGCGTCCTGGATCGGCGACGGCTGGAACTACAGCCCCGGCTTCGTCGAACGCTCCTACGCCTCCTGCCACGACAACCCGACTGGAACGACCAAGACGTCCGACAACTGCTGGTCGAACAACAACACGATCAACCTGTCGTTGAACGGATCCAGCACCCAGCTGGTGCAGGACGATGCCAGCGGCGACTGGCACGCGGTCACCGATGGCAACGAGAGGATCGAGCACCTGACCGGTGCCCCCAACGGTGCGCACGGCGGGGAGTACTGGCGGATCACCACCGATGATGGCACCCAGTACTACTTCGGCAAGAACCAACTGCCCGGCTACGCATCCGGCGACACCGCCACCGACTCGGTGCTCACCGAACCCGTCTATGCCACCAAGTCCGGACAGCCCTGCTACAACGCGACGTTCGCCGACTCCTGGTGCCAGCAGGCCTACCGGTGGAACCTCGACTACGTCGTGGACACCCACCACGACACAGTCGCCTACTTTTACGCCACCCACACCGACTACTACGCCCGCGACCTCGGCTCCACCGCCAACACCAGCTACATCCGCAGCGGCCAGCTGGCCAAAATCTGGTACGGGCAACGCGACGGCGCCGTGTACTCCACCTCACCGGCTGCGGAGGTCCTGTTCTCGACCAACGGTCGGTGCAAGACCTCCGCGGATGGATGCGACCCGTCGACGTTGTCCAGCTCGACGGCCACCGACTGGCCGGACGTGCCCTACGACCTGCATTGCGCAAACGGCGATGCCTGCGCCAGCCAATCCCCGTCGTTCTGGTCGGACCGGATGCTCACCGGCATCAGCACCAAGGTGCTGGTCGGAAGTACGGAGACCACGGTCGACTCGTGGAGCCTCAAGCACAGTTTCCCGACAACCGGGGACAGCACGACGCCGTCGGTGTGGCTGGACTCCATCAGCCACACCGGCCAGGACACCACCGCCGGCGGGTCGAGCTCGTCGATCACTCTGCCCAAGGTGACCTTCGCCGGTAAGGCGATGTCCAATCGCGTCGATGTGACCGACGGATACCCGCCAATCACCCGGCACCGGATGGACTCCATCGTCACCGAGACCGGCGAGAAGGTCTCCGTCAACTACTCCACAGCACTGACCCCGGCCGACGAGCCCAGCGACCCCGCGCACAACACGACGCTGGCCTACCCCGACTACTGGACCCGGCCGGGCCAGACCTCGCCGACGATCGACTGGTTCAACAAGTATGTGGTCACGCACGTGACCGAACAGGATCCGTACGGCGGGTCGGCCAACGACGACATCGTCACCACCTACACCCCCGTCGGCGGTGGCGCCTGGCACTACAACGACAACCCGTTGATCCCGTCGTCGCGGCGGACCTGGGACCAGTGGCGCGGGTTCGGCGGCATGACCGTGTCCACCGGCACCGTCCCCGACCCCATCACGAAGACCACCAGCACATACCTGCGCGGGATGGATGGAGACACCCTGCCGGACGGGGGTACCCGGTCGGTGACGGTGTCTGACACCCGTGGCGACAGCATCACCGACAAGAACCAGTACGCCGGGGCGACGGTCGAGACCCGCAACTTCAACGGCTCGGATCTGGTCACCGACACAGTCAACCTGCCCTGGTCGTCGGCTGCGACCGCAAGTCACGCGGTGTCCGGCCTGCCAGATCAGAAAGCATTCCATCTGGCCAGCGCCGAGCAACGCGTCTACACCCCCCTCGCGTCCGGATCGACACGAGAAACCAAGACCGTCGACTCGCACGACTCCTACGGTCGCATCGCCCAGATTGACGACCAGGGCGATGTTTCGAGCTCCGCCGATGACTTGTGCACCACCACCAGCTACCTCGACAACACCACTGCCTGGATCCTCAACGCAGCGTCTGAAACCGCGACCGTCGCTGTCGCCTGCGGCACGACGCCGAGCCTGCCCGACGATGCGGTGTCGGACGTGCGCAGCTTCTACGATGGGGCTGCCACCTTCGGCACCGCCCCCAGCGTCGGCGACATCACCAAGACCCAGGAGGTCACCGCCTACAATGCCGGTACCCCCACCTGGACCACGATCGGTTCGTCGACGCTGGACGTCTACGGACGGACGCTGACCGTCACAGATGCGGACAGCCGCACCACGAGAACCTCCTACACCCCTGCGACCGAGGCAGCGCCGACTTCGACAACAGTCACCGACCCGAAGGGGTTCGCGACCACGATCAGCTACGACCCGCTGCGTGGGCTGGCATTGTCGACTACCGATCCGGCCGGTTACAAGACCAAGAAGCAGTACGACGCATTGGGCCGGTTGACCGGGGTGTGGCTGCCCAGCAGTACCTCATCGGCTAACGCGAAATACACCTACGCGGTTTCCAACAGTGGTCCGTCGGTGGTGGATGCGTACACGCTTCTCCATGACGGCAGCTACGAGTTATCGGAAACGCTGTACGACAGCCTGCTGCGGGCCCGGGAAACCCAGACTCAGACGCCGGACAATGGCGCCGACATCACCGACACGATCTACAACACCGACGGGTGGGTTTCCGAGACCGCTGGTCCCTACTACACGCCCACCGCCGTCAACCCGACGATGGCGCAGGTGCAGCCGGGCAAGATCTCCTCCGAGACGGGTTACATCTACGACGGGGCGGGCCGCAAGACCGCGGCGATCTCGTACAAGTACGCGACCGAAACCTGGCGCACCGCCTACACGTATGGCGGTAACTTCTCGACCACTGTTCCGCCGGCCGGCGCAACCGCGACCACCGCGGTGGTCGACGCCCGCGGCAACACCACTGACCTGATCCAGTACCACTCCGGCGCCGACCCCGACTACGTCAACGACGCTGCATCCAACTATGACGACACCCGCTACACCTACACCCCCGCGGGGCAGCGCGCGTCGTTGACCAACCCGGCCGGCAACACGTGGACGTGGAAGTACAACCTGCTCGGGCAGCAGACCGATGCCACCGATCCAGACACCGGCCACACCGCCAGTAGCTACGACACTGCCGGGCAACTGCTGACCACCACCGACGCCCGCGGCGCGCAGACCACCTTCGCCTACGACGTCGACGGCCGCAAAACCGCCGAGTACGACACGACCAGCACCCAGACGCTCTCGGCATCGAACCAACTGGCCGCCTGGACCTATGACACGGTCAAGAAGGGCCTGCCCACCTCGGTGACCTCCTACTCGGGTGGCGACACGCTGACCTCCACCGTGATGGCCTACAACCAGTACGAGAAGGTCGGCGCCCAGCGGGTGACCCTGACCGGCGAGGGGACCAGCCTGGTTCCTTCCGGCGGTCTGATGTTCACCTACGGCTACACGCTCAATGGGCAGGCCAACGTCGAGAACGACCCGGCCGGCAGCGGGCTACCCTCGGAGTCCATCACCACTGGGCTCGACAACCTTGATCAGCCTGTCTCGTTGACCAGCGCCGGTGGTGGTGTGTCGGCCCACTACGTCAACGCGGTGGGCTACAGCGAGCTCGGTCAGCCGTTGCAGTACACGATGGGCACCGCCGGCACCGTGTGGGCGACCCTGACCTACAACGAACAGACCCACGCGCTGACCGGTGTGCGCACCACCGACTCCACGTTCTCCGGCGACGTCGACAACCTCACTTACAGCTACGGCAACAGCACGGTGTCCGAGGGTGCCGGGCTGGTCACCAAGATTGTCGACAAGCAGAACGCCGCAGCGAGCGTGGACACCCAGTGCTTCACTTACGACTACGCCCAACGGCTTTCATCGGCATGGACCGCCACCGACGATTGTGCGGGAGCACCGAGCACCGGCAACTCGTCCATGGTGGGTGGTGCGGAGCCGTACTGGCAGTCGTGGACGTTCACCGCCGGCGGGGACCGCGCTACGCAGACCGATCACGACACGACCGGCCAGCCGTCTGGCGACACGACCACCAGTTACGCCTACCCCGCGCAAGGCTCGGGCACCGATCAGCCGGACACGCTGACTTCCACTTCGGCCACCGGACCGGACGCTGACGCACAGTCCGCCTCCTACGACTACGACGCTGCCGGCAACACCACCGCCATCACTGGCGGTGCACAGGGCGACCAGGCCCTGAGCTGGAACAGCCTCGGCCAGTTGGCCACCGACACCACCGCCGCGGGGGACACCAGCTACGTCTACAACGCCGACGGGTCCCTGGCCGTGCGCCGTGACCCCGGCTCGACCACCGTGTTCATCGGTGACGAGCAACTGACCCTGGACACCTCCACCGGCGCGGTCACCGGCAGCCGCTACTACAGCCTCGGCGGCACCACGGTGGCGGTACGAACCTCGGCCAGCGCCTGGTACGAACTGGTCCCGGACCGGCAAGGCACCGACCAGCTGGCCATCAACGACAACGACCAAACCGTCACCCGCCGCCAGTACAAGCCGTTCGGCCAGCCCCGGGGAGTCACACCGAACGACTGGCCGGGCGACACCGGATACGTCGGCGGCACCCCCGACACCAGCACCGGCATGGAAAACCTCGGCGCCCGCGAGTACGACCCCGCAACCGGGCGGTTCCTTTCCGCCGACTCGGTCTTGGAGGCGAGTAGCCCCCAACAACTCGGCGGCTACGACTACTCCGGCAACGACCCAGTCACCGGCTCCGACCCCAGCGGGCAGTTCATGCAGGGGGACGACGGGCAAGGATATGGCACCGTCTCCCAGCTCCAGGCCGGCAACAAGCGTTGGGCGGTGGCCGAGGGAAAGCCGGAACACGACCCGGTCACCAACGACAACGGAACCGAAAAAGTCTTCGTCGACAGTTCAATTGGGTCAGATGGCGGTCGGCATTACAGCATCAACGGAGTCCGGGTGCCCGACGGGACCAATCCGTACTCCATGGCTCGGTACATGGTCACGCACCCCCAATCAGGTCTGGCCTACAACGGGCGACACACTGATGTGCAAACCACCATTGGCGGAATTCTTGGCTCCTGCTCCATGCCCGACTCGGCAGTGCACTGCAGCAGCAGCTACCGCCAGAAACTGCTGACAGCCTATGACGAGATCGAAAGCGCAAAGGGTAAGGGTCTATCTGCAGGTACCCAGCTCGCCTACATCGGACTGGGGGTCGGCGTCATCCTCGCCGTCGGCGTCGCGATCTACTTCGGCCCCGAACTGTTCGTCGCCTGCGTCACTATCTGCACCGCCGCCGGAACTGTCCTTCGAGTCTTCAACTCCAGCTACGGCCAAGGCGACGGCGAAGTACCAGCAGGCGCGGAAGAAGAGGTGCCGGCGGGCCTATGTGCCGACACTTGTGGGCCGGAATTCCGGAACGATACATCACATATTTTCCGCAGTGGGCATCCTGGGCATCTGACTACGGACACGCCACAGAATCGCGCATTAATAAAGAGCGCAATTCGGCCCGGCAATCTCCGTACTACCATTACACTTCCCAACGGTGCTGGTACTCTTGACAAATACTTTATGACACTGCCGAATGGCACTCAAGTGTGGGCGGAAGTAAGGAATGGAACGACCATTACCAATGGCGGGCTGAATCAGAGTCCCCGATAGGGAGGGCATTGTGGGCGACTATGTAATGAATGAGCGCGAAGCATTCGAAGCCATGTCTAAATTCCTTTGGAAATTTGCCAATCGGGCGGGAGACGATCTCCTTACATTGCTGGGCGATATCGCAATCGAAGCGGACGGACAGCCCACGGATCTGGCTGCATGGTCGGATTGGATGGAATGTGTCAGCGCTACCGTAGAGAAGAATCCGAAGACGTAACTCGTCAGCTGCGTACAACAGAACATGCATAATTGACTCAAGAACAATCCGAACGCGAGTTCGGGCGTTCGCGAGGTTGCGCGGAGCCTCATCAAGACTGTCGATTATGGCCGAAATTAAAACAAAACCAGATTTCGTGTTCTGTTTCACGCGGTATGATGGCCGTGTAGTGATTTCGGTCGAGCCCGACGAACGCGCTATGTTGATGCGGTGGAAAAACGGATCGACACCTTCACGCTGGTGCGGATGAAGGCGGAGGCCGTGTGGTATGCGTCGGAAGGTGTTCCGTCGGAGGTCATCGGCCGGATGGTGGAGCGGTCGGCGAAGACGGTGCAGGGTTTGGCTGCGCGACTGGGTACCCGACGGTTGGGTTCGGTGGTGATCGGGCATGCGGAAAACGAGAACGCGGCGAAGTTGGCGCGGGAGCAGAAGGCCGATGTGGCGGATCTGGTGGCCGTGCCTCCGTCCCAGAATGGTGTTCCGGTGGCGTTCTGGGATCTGGGATGTTCCGGCGTTGGCTGATGTGGTGGAGTTCCGTTTCGGTGTGGGGTACGATCCGGCGTCGTGCTATCACGTGTTGATGCATTCGCGGGAATGAGTTTCAAGCTGCCCGATCCGTTTGACAAGCGGCGTGATGAGGAGGCGATCACAGCGCGTATGGCGCAGATCCGTGACCAGGGCGCAGGCTTGCTGGCCCGACCGGGTCGAGGTGTTCGCGGCCGACGAGGTTCGGGTGGAGCACGAGGCCGAGGCCCGGCGCATGTGGTCGCTGGTCGGGCAGCGCACGAAGCTGTACGTGGACCGGCAGCGGGAGGCGATGTCGTTTTTCGAGGCGCTGAACCTGAAGACAGGCAAGGTCGGAATCGAATGGATCGACGGGCAGCAGAACACTGCTCAGACGATCGGGGTGCTGGCCCGAGTCCAACGCACCATCCGGGAAGAAACTCGCGATCATGTGGGACAACGCCGGCTGGCACACGTCGAAGGCGCTGAGGGCATGCTTCGGCGACGGGAACCAGTTTCGCCAACATCACCCTGATCCAGATGCCGCCGGACGCGTCGGACAAGATCCCCTTCGAACACGTATGGAACAACGCGAAGACCGCAATCGCCAACCTGCAACGCGACACCGCTAATCTGACCCTCGGCGCGTTCGAAACCCACGTCAACAGCAGCACTTTTTCGCCGAGTGATCCGACGGATTGTAGAATTTTGCACGGATGTCGAGCGTCCATCCCTAATGGGTCTGTGATCGGTGATCGGCTCCGCATTCTCCGGACAGTCGGTGGGGCGGGTAGCTGAGAGGAACTTTTCTCCCGGCTCCCTCAGATCCCAGGGGCTCGGCACGTCGTTCAAGGGGATGTGGCCGGCCGCGAGCTCTGTGTGGATCCCGACGGCTAGGGCTTGATCAAGTTCCGTGGTTGTTTAGAGGGCCTGGTTGAGACCGGTTGGGCGCATGACAGGTGGTGTCCAAGCCAGATGATCATGAGATGGACCGTGTCTGCTGCTGCATCCTCTGCCATCCCTGCGGTGCTGGTGAAACTGGGCCCGCTGGGCACCGTCCGGATCGCTGACCTACGCCCTTACTCCGACGTGGTGCCCGACCCGTGCGCGGCCCCGTCGGCCGACAGGCGTGCTACGGGGATGTGGTCGTCGGCGTCTACGCCTTCTCCTGGCGGAGGCCCTCGAGAAGGGGACTGCGGTGTCGCTCAAGGCACGGCAGGATCGCCTGGTTGCGAGGAGGTGTATTTTACGGTCCTGGTGAGCGCCGGGTGCGGAGCACGCTGGAGCACGCGGCCGGCTAAGCCCGGGTCCACGGGACGCTGGGGACGATGTTGTGACTGATCGTGGCGCTGCGATCGGGCAGTCGACTTCATCGGCAACTCCGGTGGTGTGGTGCTCCCTTGATGCTCCGAGCGCGTGAACCAAACGGCCCTCAACCGACGCCAGACGACGCCAATGATCGCTACGGGCACCGAGCGGGCCGGCCGGAGCCGGCAAAGGGCACACGCGACGTCGGTGCAGGTCGGGGGCGGTTTGGGGGCTACCGGGCGGTTCCCGATGCGGGGCGTCGGATAGGGTGCTGACGGCTGGGGGCGGTAGCTCAGCCGGTTAGAGCAGGGGACTCATAATCCTTTGGCCGCGGGTTCGAGTCCCGCCCGCCCCACCACCAGGAGCCGCCCGAGTCAGCGGCCGGCCGGGGTGCAGATGCAGGAGCGGTTGCCGTCGGCGTCCTCGACCACCCAGTACGACGGGGCGGCGGCGTCGCTGACCAGGCGCCCGCCGGCGGCGAGGACGGCCTGGAGGCGCCGTTCGCCCTCGTCGTGGCTGACCCAGACGTCGAAATGCCAGCGCTGTTCGAACGGCTGCGCGGGCAGCGCCGGTCCGCCGGTCTCGGTCGGGTCCTGCCACCACACGGTGGGTACCTGGCCGCTGGGATCGACTGGTTCGCCGTTGGTGACCTCGCCGCCGAACAGCGCCGCGTAGTACGGGGCGAGCCGCGAGCTGGCGGCGGTGTCGAGGCCGAGTTCGAGCTGGGTCAGGCCGCCGGCGTCGGCTGTCACCCCGAGCTGCGCGGCGCGCCGGCTGATCGCGCGGGCGAGGTCGACGTCGCGGCCGGTGATGCCGGGTACGTCGGGGCTGGTCAGCGCCACGACCACGGCCGTACCGGTGAGGGTCAGGTCCGGGTAGTGGCCGGCGGCGGTGGCGGCTTGCCCGATCGCGTTCGCCAGCGCGTACCCGGTGGCGGGGTCGCCGGTGCGGAAGCGGGCCTTGAGCCGGCCGAGGATCGGCCGCCAGTCGTCGAGGCCGGCCTCGACGAGTTGTTCGGCCGTCAGCCGCTGCTGGTCGTCCATGATGCTCCGTCCGCCGATGGGTCGTGGTGGCCCACGGTAGGGCAGGTTCCGGACGAACCCCGTCCGGATGTCCGTGCCGCGGGCGATGAGTTTCCGCCCACCGCGCCGCCTGCCCAGCAACGAAGGGTGATCGCGCATCTGGCGAGGTCGGTGGACGGGCTCGTCGCGGACCCGGACGACGGCTGCGACGAGCTGTTCGGCTTCTACGCCACCGGGACACGCGGCTGCAGCTCAGCGCCGGCCTTCCCGAGTTGCCCGTCTCGCGGCGTACCGCGGAGGTGCTGACCGGCGCGGTGGCCAGGCCGGGCCCGGCCGCCGGCTGTACGACCTGACCGACGGTTGGGGCGGCCACCCGGCGGGCGAGGTGCCGATGGTGGTGGTGACGCATCGGCCACCGAACGACTGGCCGCGCGGCGGGGTGCCGATCCGGTTCGAGACCTCGATCGAGGCGGCGGTCGCCACGGCTCGGGACCTGCCGGCGCCGAGGGGGCGAATTGCGCGCCGGCGGGTCAGCTCCACCCGTACTTGCCGCGCAGCACGGCGGCGACCCGGCCGAAGCTGGGCTGGTCCAGGATGGCGCCCTCGCGCCGGATGCCGTCCTCGCGCATGGTCAGTACCCGGTCCAGCCGCAGCCAGCTGGGCCGGTGCTGTCGGTCCCAGTCGCCGGGGCCGAGCGCGTACCAGTTGTGCTGGCCGTCCCGGCGGGCGTTGCTGGACAGCATCAGCCCGTACAGGGTGCGCCGGCCGGAACGGCCGACGACCAGCACCGGCCGGTCCTTGCCCTGGCGCGGATCCTCCTCGTACGGCACCCAGGTCCAGACGATCTCGCCCGGATCGGCCCGGCCGTCCAGTTCCGGGGCGTATGCGAGGGTGCGGCGCCGCAGCGCGGCGACCTGGCGGGGGCGGGCGGGCCGGGCCGGAGCGGGTACACCGGGGCGGCGTCGGCGCAGGCGGGCGGCCACGGAGGCGAGGAGGTTCGGCACGCCGGCACCCTACCGGTACCGATTTGCCCGCCGCGGGAATTGAGCGGGGTCGACTCAAGTTGTAGAGGGTGACGCCCGGTGCTGCCGGGCCGGGAGTGAGTGGTAGTGCCGAAGGAGAATTTCGATGAACAGTGTGTCGTTGTGGTCCCGGACCAACCCGTTCGCCGAGTTCGACGCGCTGGTGCGCAGCGCGTTCGGGGACAGCGCGGGCTGGCCGGCGCAGCGAGCCGGGTTCACCCCGGCCGCCGACGTGGTGTCCGACGGTGAGGACGCGGTGATCCGCATCGAGCTGCCGGGCGTGCGCGTCGAGGACGATGTGACCGTCGAGGTCGACGGCGACCGCCTGGTGGTGCGCGGCGAGCGCCGCGACGAGACCACCGACGGTGGGCGCGGCCGGCGCGAGGTGCGCTACGGCGCGTTCCGGCGCACCTTCGGGTTGCCCCGGCACCTCGGTCCGGATGCGGTGACCGCCAGCTACGACGCCGGCGTGCTCACCGTGCGGGTGGCCGGTGCGTACGCGCAGCCGGCGACCCGCCGCATCGCGGTGACGACCGGGCAGCCGGCGGCGGTGGCCGCGGGGGAGAGCCCGGCGGAGTCGACCGACGAGGCGGCGAACCAGGAGTAACGACGCAACACCCACGGCGGCCCGGCGCACTCGCGCCGGGCCGCGGTCGTGCGCACGCGCTGCAGGAGCGCCGTCGTCCCGGGCTGTGGGAGCGCCGTCGTTCCGGCTGCCGGAGCGTTGTCGTGCCGAGGTGCCGAGGTGCCGAGGTGCCGAGGTGCCAGAGTGCCGGGCGCGGGGTGCAAGCGTGCCCAGGGTGCCCAGGGTGCCGAGGGTGCCGAGCCGTGCGGGAAAGCGGCTCGAATCGGCCGGCGCCGCCGTGGCGGCGGGTGCTCAGCGCAGCCGGGCGAGAACGGTGACTTCCTTGCGGTTGTGGTAGAGCTGTCGGGCGAACAGCACCTGGTATCGCTCCCGCAGCAGCCGCAGACAGTCGCGTACGGTGTCCAGCGGTCGGCGGGTACCGGTCTTGAGGGTGAGCACGATGTGCGCGCCGGGACGAAGCTGCCCGGCCGCGTCCAGCATCACCCGGGTGCTCAGCCGCGGCTCCATCCGCAGGTCGTTCACGGCCAGGTCGAACCGGGTCCGGTTGTACCGGAAGAACTCCCCGACGGTGGTCGCGACGTGGTGCACCCGCGGATCGGCGGTCAGCGACTCGGCGAGCGCGCCCGGGTCGATCGCCCACACGTCCAGGCCGCGCTCGCGCAGGATGCGGGTCCAGCCGCCGGGCGCCGCGCCGAGGTCGACCGCCCGCCCGCGCTCCGGCAGCGGCACCGGGTACGCCTGGAACAGCTCCTCCAGCTTGAACTCGGCCCGGGAGACCTGGTCGGGGCCGCGGGACAGTCGGACCCGGCCGCCGGGCCAGTCGCTGAGGCTGTCCGGCGTCCGGTTGAGTCCGATCAGCACCCCGTCGCGGGTCACCACGCAGGACACCACGGTGTCGACGCCGGCCCGCCGTACCGTCCGGCCGGCGTCTCGCAGCGCCGCCGCGACCGCCTCGAACAGCTGCCGCGAGCCGTACCCGACGGTGTCCGGCTCGCTGATCCACGCCTGCACGGCGAGCTCGTCGGCGCGGGCCGCCTCGGCCAGCTCGCCCGGCAGCGGGCCGTCCAGCACCGCCCGTACCCGGGCCGCGACCCGGTCGGGATCGTCCGCGTCGGGCCGCGGTAGGCGTGCCAGCTCGACGGTCAGGTGCCGGACGAACACCACGGGCCGGCTCCGGCAGGCCGCGGCGACCTCGGCGGCGGTCGGGCCGGCCGACAGTACGCCCAGGTCCGGGCCGATCCGCTCGACGGCGGGGGACTGCAGGGTTCGCTGCAGCTCGCGGGCGGCGGCGCCGAAGCTCTCCTCGGCGGCGGAGAACACGACCCGCCCGCTGTCGTCGCTCACGCCGCGCTCACACCTCTCCGCGCTCGCCCACCGCGACCGGCCCGGGTCGGCGGGCCGCGCGGTGTCCGAGGAACTACCTGGGGTTCTCAGCACCCCGTGAACGAAACAATGGCCCCGCGGTGGCGAAGATCGACTTCACCGTCCGGCGGGGCCAGTGCGATGGCTCGGGTCGACCCGGACGCAGGAGGACCGGGCCGGGGGCCACTATGCGCGGCGCAGAACCTTGCCCTTCTTCAGGCAGGAGGTGCACACCTTCAGCCGCTTCGGGGTGCCGTTGACCACGGTGCGCACCGGCTGGATGTTCGGGTTGAAGCGGCGGGACGTGCGTGACTTCACCCGGCGCACCAGCGCGTTGCGGCCGAGCCGTTGAACGCTCTTGCCGTAGCCGGGCTCTTTGCCGCAGACGTCGCAACGCATAGACACGGTCATTCTCCTGCGTATGGTGGGGTGCTCTCAGGCGCCACTAGGGCACAGAATCTTCGTCAGTCTAGCCGAGGGTCATTCCGGGCGACCACGTGGGCCCGCCGGAAGTGGCCTCGGCGCCGACCTGCCGGCAAAACCGGACGGATTACCACAAAAGCCCAGCGGCCGGAGCTCGGTTCACCAGCGTACCCGCATCCGCCACCCGCCTCCCGCCGGTACCTCGCGCGCTCGTAGCCGGGTGCCGCCGGCACGACCGCCACAGCGGCCCGCGGCTGGCATCGGGCGATGCGGCGCGCCGACGGGACGCTCTGGCACCCAGCCGAGGCCCGGCGCGGAGCACGCCCTCGCCGGTCCCGCAATCAGTCGGCGCGGGGGAGCAGCCGGCCACCCTGGAACAGGTCGTACCCGTGCCGGCCGGGCACGAAGTGCCACGCCGACGGCGACGGCTCGGTGTCGACGAACACGGTGTCGCGCAACGAAACCAGCGTCACCTCGCGTTCCTGCGGCGCGGACAGCTCGCTCGCGTACCGGCTGTGCACCCGCAGCCCGCCGTCGAGTGCCTCGACCCGTACCGTCCGCACCACGTTGCGGTAGGTCCCGGCGAAGCGGGCCGCGTCGACCCGCGGCGGCGCGGCCGGTACGGCGAGCCGGGGCGGCGTCGCTCCGGCCAGCTCACCGAGCAACTCCGTGAACAGCGTCTGGTAGAGCGGGTTCGGCTCGCCGCCGTTGGTCAGCAGCACCGCCGCCACCTCCCGGTCCGGCAAGACCCGAAGGTAGGCGTACTGGCCGAGCGTCTCGCCGTCGTGCCCGACCACCGTGCGCCCGGCCCAGTCGTACAGCTGCCAGCCGAGCCCGCGCCGCTGCCCGGCCCAGCCGGTCGGCACCTCCGCCTTCGGCTCGCGCATCGGCGCGAGCGCACCGTCGCGCAGGTGCTCCGCGACGAACGCGAGCACGTCCGCGGCGCGGGCGAGCACCCCGCCGGCCGGTCCGGTCGACCGCGGGAACCCCCACTGCGGCACCGGCTCGCAGTCCTCGTGCCCGATCGCCGTCGCGTACCGCAGCGCCTGTTCCGGCAGCGTCACGGTGTGCGACACGCCGAGCGGCGCGAGCACCACCGACGACAGCGCCGCGTCCCAGGTGGTACCGGTGAGCGCCTCGACCACCCGGCCGGCGATGCTGAACGCGGCGTTGGAGTACGAGGTGCCGGCGCCCACCGGGTGCACCAGCGGCAGGTCCGCACAGGCCGCGACGTAGCGGGCCAGGCAGTCGTCGCCGCGGCCGGTGTCGTGGAAGAAGTCGCCGTCGATGCCGCTGGTGTGGGTCAGCAGGTGCCGCACCGTCACCGCGCCGGTCGCCGCCGCCTCGGACAGCCGGAACTCGGGCAGGATCGCGCGTACCGGGGTGTCCAGGTCGAGCCGGCCGGCGGCGACGAGCCGCTGCACGATCGTCGCGGTGTACACCTTGCTCAGCGAACCGAGCTGGAACAGCGAGTCGGTCGACACCGGCGCGCCGGTGTCGACGTTGAGCACGCCGGTCGCCACCTCGTGCACCGCGCCGTCGGCCAGCACCGCCAGTACCGCCCCGGGCACCTCGGCCGCGGAGCTCAACTGCGCCAACCGATCCCGCCATCGCGCCGCGTCGAAGTCCATGCGCCGAACCTACCCAACCGTCCCGGGTGCGCCCGAGCGGCGGTACCGGGCGGGTCAGATCGTACGGAGCCCGGACAGCGCGCGGACCAGTATCGCCGGGCTCGGCGGCGGCCCGTCCGGGCCGGTGACCGCGACCAGCCGCCGGTCGACCAGCTCGTCGAGCAGCACCCGTACCGCCACCACCGGCACGTTCATCAGCGCGGCGATCTCGGCGACCGCGCTGGGCCGCACGTTGACGAGGTCCAGCAGCCGCAGGTGTGCCGGATCCAGCCCGTAGACCGCGGCGGTGTCACCGGGCCGCCCGTACACGGTCGCGGTCCGGTTGTACGGGGTGGCCGCCACCCGGCCGCGGGCCACCATGTACGCCGCGACGATCGGCAGGTCGTCGTCGTCCGCGTGGCCGGGTGACTCGGCCTGGTGCGCCCCGCCGGCCGCCCAGCCGTTCGCGCCGGCGTGCCAGCCCTTCGGCGCCGCCGGGTCGGTGTGGTGCCAGCCGTTGGGCGCCGCCGGGTCGGTGTGCTGCCAGCCGTTGGGCGGTGTCGGGTCGGTGTGCTGCCAGCCGGGGATCGCGTCGTCGGGCGGCCACGGCGCGCGATGCCGGTGGCTGACCGGTTCGCCCGCGGTCATCACGCGCCGCCCCGGGCGGGCAGCAGCGCCGCGGCGTCCACGTCGTGCAGCAGCTCGGGCGGGATCAGCACGATCGCGGTGGTCCCGCCGTACGGGCTGGGGCGCAGCGTGACGCCGATCCCGCGCGCGGCGGCCAACCGGCCGACCACGGTCAGCCCGAGCCGGGCCGCGTGCAGTACCGGCGGATCGGGGTCGCGCGCGGTGGCGGTCAGCTCGGCCAGCATCTCCGGGCCCGGCCCGTCGCCCCGGTCCTCGATCTCCACGCAGTACCCGTGCGAGCCCAGGCTGCCGGCCACCGTGACCGGCGTACCGGGCGGCGAGAACCGGGTCGCGTTCTCCACCAGCTCGGCGAGCACGTGGATCAGCTCGGCGAGCGCATCGGGCGCGACCTGGCAGTCCTGTACCGGCAGGAACGACACCCGCAGGTGGTCGGTGGTCTCCTGCACGGCGGCCTGCAGCACGTCGACCATCCGCTGCGGTCGCCGGTGGACGGCCGGCGGCCGGTCGCCCATCGCGATGATGATGTTGTCCACCGCGCGCTGGATGCGCTGCGCCTGGGCTTCCAGCGCGTACAGCCGGGCGGTGTCGTCCGGCGTCAGTTCGGTCGACCGCAGCCACTCGACGATCGTCGCGCGCAGCGCCCTGGTCGGCTCGGCGAACCGGTGCGCCAGCCCGAGCGCGAGGTTCAGGTCGTTCTCCCGCCGCGCCTCCTCCAGGGTCGCGGCCACCACGTCGGTCGCGAGCGTCTGCTGCGCCCGGGCGACCGCGCCGAACTCGTCGGTACCGTGCTGGATCGGGCGCAACACCGACTTCGGGTCGACGTGCTCGCCGCGCCGCAGCCGGCGCACGAACCGGGCCAGGTCCGCGGACAGCTGGTGCGCGTTGTCGGCCAGCGTGCGCAGCTGGGCCAGCACGTGCGCGGGTGCGAGCCGGACCCAGACCACCGTCACTACGGCGGTCAGTGCGGTACCGATGGCGGCGACCAGCCAGGTCACGGTGTGCAGCGTGCCGTCGTCCAGGCGGGTGGCGGCGTACCAGGTGATCGCCGTCGCGTACGACACGAGCAGTGCGAGCACGACCAGTACTCCGGCGATCGCCAACCTCAACCGGGTCTTCAGCCGTGCCGATCGCAGAGTTGCCACGTCATGTCCGTTCGGGGGCGGGGACATTCGGCCGAGGTTGCCGCTGCGCGGCCCGCCCGGGGCCGGCGGGCGAGTCGCGCGGTGCAGTTCCCTCTCCTGGTGCAACGACAGGCCGCGTCACCAGGACACGCCGCCGGTTCGGGTCACGACGGTGACGTTGTACGCGGATCACCGCGTTTCGCCGTGCCGGTGCGTCGCACCGGGACCGCGCGGTGGCGCGGTTCAGGCGAGCGCGATCTCGGCGGAGACCCAGTGCCGCGGCGTGAGCGTGACCGTCACGAAGGCGCCCGGGTCGGCGACGATCTGCGCGACGTAGTCGTCCAGCGCGGCGCCCGTCAGGTAGCGCCCCGCGATCTCGCGCACCACGTCCGCGTCGACCGGGGTGAGGCCCGCCGGGCCCTCGATCCCGACGTACCGGTAGGTCGGCCGGTCCCGCTGCACCAGCAGCGAGCAGCGGCCGGCGAGCCGGATCGCGGCCGCCTTGCGGGACGCGGCACCGGTGAACATGACGAGGTCACCGCCCGGTCGGTAGGCGTACCAGACCGGCACGACCAGCGGCCCGCGATGGGTACCGTCCTCCACCGCGAGCGTCGCCACCAGCGGCGCGGCCAGCAGTTCGTGCTGCTGCGCCTGGTCGAGTGCCATCGCGGTCCTCCCGTCGACCGGGTCTCGGCCGAACTGGGCACGTAGCCGTGGCTTCGGCACCCTCGTGCGCGGCCGGGACCTCCTCGCCGAACGCTATCCCGCGGGCGGGCCGCGGACGGCGAAATCGATGGTATCGGCGGCCGGCGACCGGTCAGCAGTCCTGCCCCGCCTGCCGGCTCTCGCGGACCCGCTTCACCACCTCGAGGACGCCGATGGCGAGGATGATCACGGCCGCGCCGGAGTACCACGCGGCCGGCGCGGTCCAGTGGCCGTTGACCTCGGCGAGGAACCGCGGATCGAAGATCGACCGGTCCCGGACGACCCACGCCAGCGGCAGGGTGAAGGCGGCCTCGGCGACCAGGTAGCCGACCACCGACCGGGCGTCGCGCACCCGGCCGAAGGCGCGGTGGAGGTCCAGCGCGACCAGCCCGAGCAGCCCGAGCAGGATCGGCCAGGCCGGGCCGGACCACAGCGCGGGGTCGAGCACCGGCAGCCGGTCGCCGTTCGCCGCCCGGTACGGCACGGCGAGCTGCTGCCAGACGAGCAGCCCGGCGAGCACCGCGTGCCAGGCGGCCGAGGCGATCGGCCCCGCGGTCGAGCGGTCCGCCCGGCGCACCGACCGCAGCGCGTCCGGCGTCCAGGCGGTGGTGCGGGCCCGTTCGTCGCGGCGCTGGTACCGCGAGAGCAGGAAGAACGCCAGCGTCGACCAGGCGAACAGCTGGGCGCCGACCGTGATCACCGAGCCGATTCCCGATCCGATCGCGCTGCCGAGGTCGTTGTGCTCCACCAGGTCGGCGACCATGCTGACCACCACGACCACCGGCAGCACGGTGGCCAGCAGCATCGTGAGCACCCGCACGTACATCGGGTAGACGTCGGGGCCGATCAGCGCGAGCGGCCGGTCGGCGTAGCGCGCCGCCAGCCGGATCGGGTCGCCCATCTCGGTCAGCACGGCCCGCTCGGCGCCCGCGCGGTCGGGCTCGTCCCGCGCCTCCAGCGTGTCGGCGATCGTGGCGCGCAGCTCGCGGCCGACGTCCTCCCGGCTGGCGGCGGGGATCCGGCGGATTACCTCCTGCACGTACCGCTCGGTCAGGGTGTCCATCAGGCCTCCTTGGTCAGGCGGTCGATCGTGTCGACCAGGTCGTGCCACTCGCCGATCAGCCCGTCTCGGACCGCGGCTCCCTGCGCGCTGATCCGGTAGAACTTGCGCGGCCGGGACTCGTCGGTGTTCCACTCGCTGGTCAGCAGCCCCTGCTTCTCCAGCCGGCGCAGCAGCGGATAGAGCGTGTTGCCGTCGACCGCGACGCCGGCCGCGTCGAGCGTCTCCAGCAGCGCGTACCCGTACTGCGGGGTGGTGAGCAGGGCGAGGCAGGCCAGCACGACGGTGCCCCGGCGCAGCTCCTGCGCCTGGCTCGCGATCGCTTCGCCGGTATCCACGCCCACACAATACTGTGCGCCACACATTAATGTCCACCGCACCCCCACCCGCCACCCGAGACCGCCGAGCCCCCCGAGTCCCCCGCGCCGCCGACCCGCCGAGCCGCCGACCCGCCGAGACGGCCTGGCTCCCCGACGGCGATCACCGGCCCCCGACGTTCCGAAGCGAGCCAGGCGGCGTCCGACCCGCTCACCGTCCCCCGACGTTCCGATGCGGCCAGGCGGCGTCAGGACCTCGTCTCCGCGTCCCCGGCCGGGGATGGTCAAGGGGGCGACCCCCTTGACGGGGAAGGAGCGCGAGGAGGGGGCGAAGCCCTCTCCTCGCATCCCCCCACGCGGGGTCCAGGCGTGTACAGAGGTGGCCTTTACACCGCCAGCGCCCGGCGACGCCGTACGAGGTGGCCTTCACACCAGCACACCGGCGGGCAGGCGGCGAACAGAGGCGCCCTCCCTCTCGGAGCACGCAGCCCGGTCAGCCGACGAGCCCGGCGTCGGCTACCACGTCGGCCGCCAACGCCTCGACCGCCGCGGCCGGCAACCCGCGGGCGGTGAACCAGTTGCCGACGTTGCGAACGTCGCGCGTCAACAGCTCCTGGCCACGCGGATGCCCGATCACCTCGACGATCTGCGGTACGTCGATGAACACCAGCCGGCCGTCGTGCACCAGCAGGTTGTAGGCCGACAGGTCGCCGTGCGCGTACCCGTCGCGGGCCAGTACGAGCAGCCCGTCGCGCAGCTGTTGCCACAGATCGCGCAGCTCGTCGCCGGCCGGCCGCAACTGGGCCAGCCGCGGGGCAGCGGCACCGTCCGGCTCGCCGATGAACTCCATCAGCAGCTCGGTGCCGACGATCTGGACCGGGTAGGGGACCGCCATGCCGTCGCGCCACATCCGGCACAGCGCGTCGAACTCGGCGGCCGCCCAGGTACCGGCGATCGCCTCCATGCCGAACGAGGTGCGCTTGGCGATGGCCCGGTTGACCCGGGACTCGCGCACCTTGCGGCCCTCCAGGTACCCGGCGTCGCGGTGGAACATCCGGTGCTTGGAGTCGCGGTACCGCTTGGCCGCAAGCAGTACCGCCCGGTCGGTGTCGGGTACGGCGCGTTCGATCAGGAAGACGTCGGCCTCCTTGCCGGTCTTCAGGATGCCGAGCTCGGTGTCGACCGCGCCGAGGTCGGTGATCACCCAGTCCGGGTACGGTTTCGGGCCGCGTTGCAGCGGCTGCGACTGGTCCCAGGTGGTCCACCGGTCCCCGAAGGGCGGTCCGTCGGACACCGGCCCGTCGTCCGCCACGCCGAACCGGTCGGCGAACTCGGCGAACGCGGCGTCGAGGTCGTACTGGGGCGCGTCGTCCAGGCGCGACTTGCGGCCATGGCGGCGCATCGGGGTGAAGCTGTCCTGCTCGTCCACTGTGGTGGGTCTCCTTGACGGCGCCCACCGTGGCGTGTGGTCAGCCGGTGGGCGAGGCGATGGGAAGGGCGTCGAGGGCGCCCCGCAGGGCGCGTGGCAGCACAAAGACGGCCATCGGTCACCCCTCCCTTCGTCCGTCGGGCCACTGCCCGACACCCTGGCGGCGCCCGCTCGACCGGCAGGCACTCGACCGACCGGCACGTTAGCGGCGCCCCGTTCGGCTCGCAACCGAATTCCGGTCAGCCCTGGCCGACCCGCAACGAGCCGGTGGTACGGGTGCGCCAGCGGCGGCGCAGCCGGCGGCGGGCGGTGGCGGGCGGGCCCGGGTGCGTACCGGCCAGCGAGTCGGTGGCCCGCTGCACCCGCCGGGTCAGCGCCGGCAGCCCGGACAGCTGGCCGGCGGCCACCCGTTCCAGCGCCGGTACCAGCCGGATCAGCGCGGCCGCCGACCGCGCCGCCGGCGAGGTGGCGGCAGGCCGGCTACGGGCGGCGGCGGCGCAGGCCGGGCCGCAGTAGCGCGGCGCGCGGCCCCGCGCCGGCGGCTGGATCCGCGCGGTGCAGCCCGGGCGCTGGCAGTCGACGGCGCCGCGCCGGCGCGGGTGGGCGGCCCGGAACGCCGCCACCTCGCCGGCGAGCGCGGCCAGTACGGCGGCCTGCTCGGCGGTCAGCGTGCCGTTCGCGGCGCGCCGGTGCTGCCGGGTGAGCCAGCCCTGCGCCGACTCGTCCGGGTGCCGGCCGGCGGCGAGCAGCCCGCGCAGCTGCTCGACCCGCTGGTACCAGCGCTGCTCCTGGCGGCCGCGGATCCGCCCGAACAGGGCGCGGTGCGGCTCGGGCATGGTGCCGGCGCGCAGTGCGGCCCGCTGCCGGCTCATCCACTCCACGGTGGACTTGGAGGTGTCGCCGGCGGCGGCCAACCGGTACCGGCGCAGCCAGGTATCGGGTACCGCGGTGCGCCGGATCGCCGCCAGCTCGCCCGCGATGCCGAGGTGCGAGCGGCGGGCCCAGCCGGCGAGCACCCGTTCGGCCGGGTCGGCGGCGTCGAGCTGGGGCAGGTGGTGGTGGCTCGCGACGAAGGCCCGCAGCGCCTCCAGCCGGTCGGTGCGGTCCTTGCGGCGGGCGGCGGAGACGTCCCACCGCCAGCCGGGCAGGGCGACCAGCGCGGCCCGCTGCTCGATGGTGAGCCGGTCGCGGTGCTGGCGGCAGTTGCGGGCGAACCGGCCGACCCGGTAGCCGGCCGCGTCGACCGCACCGACCGGCGGGATCGTGCCGCGGGCGCGCATCCACGCCACCAGCGCCGGGTAGCCGACCGCCCAGCGGGACAGCCCGGTGTCCAGCCGCCGCCGGGGCCGCTTGCTGCGCCACACCCACCCCGGTACCGCGGCCAGCGCGGCGGCGCGGTCGGCGGCGAGGGTGCCCCGGTGGTACGCGTAGCGCACGTTGCTGACCCAGGTGGCGAGGTTGCGGCCGTCGGGCATCAGCGTGTCACGGGTCGGGTAGCAGTGCCCGTGCGCCGCCGCGTACGCCGCGAGCGCGGCCAGCGCCGTGGCGAAGCTCGCCGGCAGCGGCCGGGGCGCGGCCGTGGTGCGTGCCGGGCCGGGTCGGCTGGCCGGTAGCGGTCTGTTCGGGGCTTGCCCGGTGCGGGCCGGTGCGGCCACTCTCGCCTCCCAAGTACGTGCCGTCGCGGTCGACGAGGCGGCGGGCGGCTCACCCACGCGCGGACGCCGCCACGAACGTCGGCACCCAATACGCCTCTCTGTGCGTTAACGACCACAGAGGGTTTCACGTAGCGCGGTGTCCGGTTCTTGCCGTCGCCCGGCCCGCTCGCCGCGGCGGACGACCTGATCACGGCGTCGCGGCAAGACGTCCAACGAGGCCGGCGACGGGTGGACGCGTCCCCTTCCGGGTGACGACGCCGGTTTCGTACCGGCCGTCCCGGGCGCGGGGCCGCCCGCGACCGGGCCGCGGTGGCGGGGCCGCCCCGCGACCGGGCCGCGGTGGCGGGGCCGACCCGCGACCGGGCCGCGGTGGCGGGGCCGACCCGCGACCGGGCCGCGGTGCGCGGCCGGTACCGGGGGCGGGCGGCACGTAGGGTGCGGGCATGAGGTGGCGGCATGCACGCGGGTGACACGTACGAGGTGGCCGACCTGGCGTTGGCCCCGGCCGGCGGCCGCCGGATCGCGTGGGCGGAGCGGGCGATGCCGGCGCTGCTGTCGGTGCGCGACCGGTTCGTTGCCGAGCGCCCGTTCGAGGGTCAACGCATCGCCGCGTGCCTGCAGGTCACCGCCGAAACCGCGGTATTGCTGGGCACCCTGGTCGCCGGTGGCGCCCAGGTGCGGCTGGCCGCCTCCAACCCGCTGTCCACCCAGGACGACACCGCCGCCGCGCTGGTGGCCGACCACGGTGTCGGCGTGTACGCGCGCTCCGGCGTCGACACCGAGACCTACCGGCGGCACCTGTCCGGCGCGCTGGAGCTCGGCCCGACGCTGGTCATCGACGAGGGCGGCGACCTGGTCAACACGCTGCACACCGAGCGCACCGGGCTCGCCGCGGCGGTACGGGCGGGGTGCGAGTCGACCGCGTCCGGCGTGCTGCGGGCCCGGCAGATGTACCGGGAGGGCGTGCTGCGGTTCCCGATGGTGGCGGTCGACGCGACCCCGACCCGGCGGCTGGTCGACAACCGGTACGGCACCGGCCAGTCCACTGTGGACGGTATCGTCCGGGCCACCAACCTGCTGCTCGCCGGCCGCACCGTGGTGGTCGCCGGCTACGGCCAGTGCGGTACCGGCATCGCCGAGCGGGCCCGCGGTCTGGGCGCCCGGGTGGTGGTCACCGAGGTCGATCCGCTGCGCGCGCTGGACGCGACACTGCAGGGCTACCAGGTGCTACCGATGGCGCAGGCGGCGCAGGTCGGCGAGGTGTTCGTGACCGCCACCGGTAACCGGGACGTGCTGCGCGCCGAGCACTTCGCGGTGATGCCGGACGGTGCGGTACTCGCCAACGCCGGCCACTTCGACGTCGAGATCGACATCCCGGCACTGACCGACCTCGCGGTCGAGCGGCGCATCGGCGAGCGCACCCACATCGACGAGTACGTGCTCGCCGACGGCCGGCGGCTGCAACTTCTCGCCGAGGGGCGGGTCGTCAACCTCACCGCCGCCGAGGGCAACCCGGCCTCGGTGATGGACCTCGCGTTCGCCGGCCAGGCGCTCACCGCGGCCTGGCTGGCCACCGGCGACCCGCTACCGATCGGCGTCCATCCGGTACCGGCCGAGCTGGACCGGCAGGTCGCCGACCTGCGGCTGGCGGCGAGCGACATCCACCTCGACACCCTCACCGACAGCCAGCGCGCCTACCTGAGCTCTTGGCGCAGCGCCGATCCCGCCTGATCGCGAAGGGCCGCCCTGCCCCGCGTCGATCAAGGGTCGGTGCGTTGATCAAGGGCTGATGGCGTTGATCAAGCGCCGGGGGCGTTGACCAAGGGCTGGGAGCGTTGATCAAGGGCTCGGGGCGCATCCATCGCGGTCGTTGTGTCGCGATCCCTTGATCAACGGGGCGTCGCGAGACGGGGCGCTCGGGTTGGCGACGCCGAGCCGCGACGCCGAGCCGCGACGGGGTGGCGGCCGGTGATCGGCGCCAGCAGACTGCGCAGGTGCTCTGGCGTAATCGGAACTTCACCCGGCTGTGGGCCGGGCAGGCCGTCTCGATCATCGGCGACTTCGTCTTCGACACCACGCTGACCCTGTGGATCGGGGTGGTGCTCTTGCATGGCAGGACGTTCGCGCCGGCGGCGGTGTCCGGGCTGCTGATCGTGGTGGCCGTGGTGACGATGGTGGTCGCGCCGATCGCGGGGGTGTTCGTCGACCGCTGGGACCGCCGGCGCACCATGCTCGCCACCGACCTGATCCGCGTCGTGCTGGTCGGCGGGCTGACCGTGGTGGCGTTCCTGCCCGCGGGCATGCTGTCCAACCTCGCCCTGGTGGTCCTCGCGTACGCGGTGGTGGCATGCTCGACCGCGGCCGGCCAGTTCTTCAACCCGGCCCGGTTCGCGATGATCGGCGCGGTGGTATCGGAGGGCCCGGACCGCTCCCGCGCCGGCGGCATCGGCCAGGCGACCAACTCCATCGCCGCGATCGTCGGCCCGCCGCTCGCGGCGCCGCTGCTGTTCGCGGTCGGGGTGCGCTGGTCACTGCTGCTCAACGCCGCCTCGTTCCTGTTCTCGTTCCTCGCGGTCCGCTCCGTCCGGGTCGAGCCGGTGCCGGAGCCGCCGGGCGCCGGGCCGCGCAGCTTTCGTGCCGAGTTCCTCGCCGGCATCCGGTACGTGGCGACCAACCGGGTGTTGCGCACCGTGCTGATCGCGGTCTGCGTGGTGACCGTCGGCACCGGCGCCCTCAACGCGCTGAACGTCTTCTTCGTCACCGACAACCTGCACGCGGCGGCGCACTGGTACGGCACGATCGGCATGGCCGAGGGGCTCGGGTCGGTGGTCGGCGCGCTGGTCGCCGCGGCGATCGCCGCGCGGCTGGGCAACGCGCGCGTCTTCGCGGTCGGCCTCGTCGTGGTCGGCCTCGGAACCATGGTCTACGCGCGGATGCCGGTACTGCTGGCCGCGCTGGTGGTGGTGTCCGTGCTGGCGATCCCGCTCGGCGCGATCAACGCGGTGCTGAGCCCCATCGTGCTCGACGCCACACCGGCCCGGCTGCTGGGCCGGGTCATCTCGGTGCTCACCCCGGTACAGCAGGTGGCGTCGCTCGCCGGAGTCGCGGTGGCCGGCTGGCTGGCCAGTACGGTGCTGCTCGGCTTCCACGTCGACGTGGCCGGTGTGCACCTCGGCCGGCTCGACACGATCCTGTTGGCGTCCGGGGTGCTCGTCCTGATCGGCGGCCTGTACGCGGTGGTCGCGTTGCGCGGCGCCGACCGCGCCGCGGCTGCCGACGCCCCCACCCCCGCCGAGCCCATCAGCAACCCGACACGTTGAGCTCCGCCCAAGCTGCGTTGATCAAGGGATCCGTGCACGTCCTTCTCGGTCGTTGTGCCGCGATCCCTTGATCAACCACGAAATCCCTTGATCAACTACAGAACCCCTTGATCAACCGCGCGTGGGGCCGCCGTTGAGCCAGCGGAGGGCTCGTTGCTTCTCGAAGTCGAGGGCGCGGGTGGGTGGTGGGGTGAGCCGGCCGAGCCGCTGGCCGAGGTCGCGGACCCGGCGGGCCACCTCCGGGTCGGCGAGCACGCGGACCGCGAAGGCGAGCGCCGCCGGGCTCACGTCGTACTGTCGTTCGATCGCCAGGGTGAGCGCCACGGTGGCGAGGTCGGCGTCGGTGTAACGGCGGTGCGCGCCGCCGGCCCGGCCGTCGTGAGCGGGTGGCAGCAGGCCGAGGCGCTCGCGGTAGCGCAGCATCCGCGGGGTGAGTCCGAGCCGGGCGGCGGCCTGTGTGATGCGCATGCGTCCAATCTTGACATTCTTGTGTCAGGAACAGCCGGCCTCGGATGCAGCGGGCCAGAGTACCCACCTAGACTCGCCGGCAGGCTCCGAGGTCCGCGGCAGGTGTGCGGTCGCCTCGAATCGACAAGTAGGAGATGACGTGTCCGTTGACAAGCCGAACGACGACTTCAAGGTCGCCGATCTGAGCCTCGCCGAGTTCGGTCGCAAGGAGATCCGGCTCGCCGAGCACGAGATGCCCGGCCTGATGTCGCTGCGCGCCGAGTACGCGGAGAGCCAGCCGCTGGCCGGCGCCCGCATCACCGGCTCGCTGCACATGACGGTGCAGACCGCGGTGCTGATCGAGACGCTGACCTCGCTGGGTGCGCAGGTGCGCTGGGCGTCCTGCAACATCTTCTCCACCCAGGACCACGCCGCCGCCGCGGTCGCGGTCGGCCCGCACGGCACCCCGGAGAAGCCGGCCGGTGTGCCGGTCTTCGCCTGGAAGGGCGAGTCGCTCGAGGAGTACTGGCAGTGCACCGAGCGCGCCCTTACCTGGCCCGGCGAGGCCGGTGGCCCGAATCTGATCCTGGACGACGGCGGCGACGCCACGCTGCTGGTGCACAAGGGGCTGGAGTTCGAGAAGGCCGGCGCCGTGCCGGCGGTGGAGACCGCGGAGAGCGAGGAGGAGGCGGAGATCCTCAAGCTGCTCGCCGCCTCGGTCGCCGCGCAGCCGCAGAAGTGGACCGGCATCGCCGCCGGCATCAAGGGCGTCACCGAGGAGACCACCACCGGCGTGCACCGGCTGTACCAGCTGGCCGAGCGCGGTGAGCTGCTGTTCCCGGCGATCAACGTGAACGACTCGGTGACCAAGTCGAAGTTCGACAACAAGTACGGTTGCCGGCACTCGCTGATCGACGGCATCAACCGTGCCACCGACACGCTGATCGGCGGCAAGACCGCGGTGATCTGCGGCTACGGCGACGTCGGCAAGGGTTGCGCGGAGTCGTTGCGCGGCCAGGGCGCCCGGGTGATCGTCACCGAGATCGACCCGATCAACGCGCTGCAGGCGGCGATGGACGGCTACCAGGTCGCGCGGCTGGACGACGTGGTCGAGCAGGCCGACATCTTCGTCACCGCGACCGGCAACTTCCACGTGATCACCGCGGCGCACATGGCCCGGATGAAGCACCAGGCGATCGTCGGCAACATCGGCCACTTCGACAACGAGATCGACATGGCCGGCCTGATGAAGATCGACGGCATCAGCCGCGACAACATCAAGCCGCAGGTCGACGTCTGGGAGTTCCCGGACGGGCACACCATCATCGTGCTGAGCGAGGGCCGGCTGCTGAACCTGGGCAACGCGACCGGGCACCCGAGCTTCGTGATGTCCAACTCGTTCGCGAACCAGACGATCGCGCAGATCGAGCTGCACACCAAGCCCGCCGAGTACCCGATCGGCGTGTACCGGCTGCCCAAGGTGCTGGACGAGAAGGTGGCGCGGCTGCACCTGGACGCGCTGGGCGTCCGGCTCACCGAGCTGACCGACCAGCAGGCGTCCTACCTCGGCGTCCCGGTCGACGGCCCGTACAAGGCGGACCACTACCGCTACTGAGCCATCCGGCCGCCGGGCTTCCGGTGGTACCAGCGACATCCGGCGCGGTGACCAGCACGGTCGCCGCGCCGGATCGTTTTCCGGGCAGTGCAGCGGAATCATCCACAGTGGACTGATCGGCCCGGCAGCATACCGGAGCCCGTCCGCGGGGACGCGGACGCCACGCCGATCCGGCACCAAAACGTACGGAACGCGCGAGGTTCTCAGATCAATAGATCAACCTCGATATCTCCGATTGTCCTGTTATCCCATGCGATGCCGGTCACGCCACCTAACCTGAAACCGACCCGGGTATCTCACTGTCCAGTGTGGACTCTGCCCGGTGGCCGGTACGGGGGTGGCAGCGATGGCGAACGCGACGCAGGTGCGTCCTGTCGAGACCACGCCGCCCGGCCCGCCTGGTCGCCGCACCGCCCGCCTGCCCGGAGTGGACGGGATTCGAGCCCTCGCGGTCACTGCGGTCCTCGTGTACCACCTGAGCGCGTCCTGGCTGCCCGGCGGCTATCTCGGCGTCGATGTCTTCTTCGTCATCAGCGGCTACCTGATCACCCGGCTGCTGGTAGC
Source organism: Actinocatenispora sera (assembly GCF_018324685.1). NCBI lineage: Bacteria > Bacillati > Actinomycetota > Actinomycetes > Micromonosporales > Micromonosporaceae > Actinocatenispora > Actinocatenispora sera. Next base: position 3,761,748 of record NZ_AP023354.1, read on the forward strand.
CGAGCGTGCCGGTACCGGCCGGATCAGCCTGCGGCACTTCTGGTTGCGGCGGGCCCGGCGGATCCTGCCGCCGCTGTTCCCGATGCTGCTCGCCACCGTGGTGCTCACCGCGCTGGTGCACCGCTCGGCGCTGCACCAGCTGCGTACCGAGGTGCTCGGCGCGCTGACCTACACCAGCAACTGGGTGCAGATCGCCGAACACCATTCGTACTTCGCGAAGTTCGGCGACCCGTCGGTGCTGCAACACCTGTGGTCGCTCGCCGTGGAGGAGCAGTTCTACCTGATCTGGCCGCTGGTGGTGGTCCTGATCCTGCTGCGTGGCCGGCGCCGGCTGGCGCTCGTCGCCGGGCTCGGCGCGATCGGCTCCGCGGCCGCGATGGCCGCCCTGTTCCAGCCCGGCGGCGATCCCTCCCGGGTCTACTTCGGTACCGACACGCACGCCTCCGGGCTGCTGATCGGCGCGGTACTGGCCATCGCCTGGCCGGCTGCGAGCGCCGCACCCGGGCCCTGGCCGCGCCGCCGCCTCGCCGCGACCGCGACCGCCGCCGGGCTGGGCGCCGCCGGTATCGGCCTCGGTTTCTGGCTGCTCGGCCAGTACAGCGACGCGACCTACCGGGGCGGCATCCTCGCCGTCTCGGCGGCCACCGCGGTACTGATCGTCGGCACCGGCCACGGCCGCACCCCGATCGGCGCGCTGCTCGCGTTGCGGCCGGTGCGCTGGCTCGGCGCCCGCTCGTACGGGCTGTACCTGTGGCACTGGCCGGTACTGGTGCTCGGCGACCGGATCTTCGCCCAGCGCACCGTGATCGTCGGCGCGATCGAGGTGTCGGTCGCCGTCCTGCTCGCCGCCGGTTCGTACCGGTTCATCGAACGGCCGGTGCTCACCCACGGGTACCGGGGTGCGCTGAGCCGGGCGTGGCGCTCGGTGCAGGGACGTACCTCCGCGCGGCGCGGTGGGCTGATCACCGCCGCCGGCGCGACCGCCGCGCTGTGCGTGTTCGCCGTCGTCACGCTGCTGCACGCGCCGGCGGCGCCGGTCAGCGGTCTGGACCGGCAGCTCGCCGCCGCGCAGCTCGCGGCCAAGCAGCCGCCCGCCGTCGAACCGACGCCGGACGCCGTGGCGCCCAGCCCGTCCGCGTCGCCGAGCCCCGCCGGGCCGCCGCCCGGCAACCAGATCAGCGCGCTCGGAGACTCGGTCATGCTCGCCGCCTCGCCCGCGCTGCGGCACCAGCTGCCCGGCATCCAGATCGACGCGAAGGTCAGCCGGGCGATGCAGAAGGGCCCGGGGATCATCTCGGGTTGGGCGCATCGCGGCGCGCTGCGGCCGGTGGTCCTGCTCGGGCTCGGCACCAACGGCCCGTTCCCGGCCGACATGCTGGAGGGCATCATCGGCCAGCTCGGCCCGGACCGGACGTTGTACCTGGTCAACGTGTACCTGCCGACCCGCCCCTGGGGCGGCGAGGTCAACCACACGCTGACCAAGGTGGCCTCCGGGCACACCAACGTGCACCTGATCGACTGGCGCAGCGCCGCCGGGGCCCACCAGAACCTGCTCTGGCCGGACCGGATCCACCCGCGGCCCGGCGCCGGCGCCGACCTGTACGCCCGGACCGTGGTCGAGGCGATGAGCACGCCGATGCGCGCCGCGCCGCCCGGCCGCGTCCAGTGACCGCGCCGGTCCAACGGCGCCACGAACGAGAGATTCGGCTTGATAACCGCGGTAGAGCCGTGGCCGGCGGCGCATCATCGGCCGTATGGGTGCCACCCGTCACCGTCGCCCCCGGGCCCACCTCCATCCGGCCCGCTGGCTGGGCTGCAGGCTGCGCAACGGCAATCCGCTGCGGCGCGGCTCGGACCGCGCCGAGGGCATCTGCGCGCTGTTCGCCGTCCTGCTGCTCCTCGTCGCCGTACCGGTGACGATCCTGATCGGGCTGAACATCGCGGCCAGCCGCAGCTCGGCCGCCGCCCGAGAGCGGGCCGAGCGCCAGCCGGCCACCGCGGTACTGCTGGCCAACGCGCCCGACTCGATCGGCGTCGCAGCGGCCGACGGCGCCGCCGGTTCCGTTCCGGTCCGGGCCCGCTGGCACGTCGGTGACCAGGCCCGCACCGGTACCGTCTACGCGACGCCGGGGCTGCATCGCGGCGCCCAGGTACCGATCTGGCTCGACCACCGCGGCCGGCCCGTCGCGGCGCCGCCGTCCACCACCCAGGTCACCATGTCGAGTGCCGGTACCGGGTTGGGGCTGCTGTTCGCGATCGTGGCCGGCGTGGGGGCGGCGTGGCTGGTGCTGCGCTGGCTGCTGGATCGGGCCCGATTGGCGGCGTGGGAGCGGGAGTGGCGCCGGGTCAACCCGCACGGCAACCACTGGGTGCGGTGATCGTTGCCGGGTCAGCCTGGGCGCGCGTGGTGCCGGGCTGGTGTTGCTGGCCGGGCTGCCGGTCAGTGGAGGTGGGGGCGTAGGTAGGGGGCGGTCGGGCTGGTGGCGTTGGTGGTGAGCTGTTCGGGGGTGCCGGTGGCGACGACGTGGCCGCCCCGGTGGCCGCCGGCCGGGCCGAGGTCGATCACCCAGTCGGCGCCGGCGATCGTGGCGAGGTCCTGCTCGACCACGACCACCGTGTTGCCGGCATCGACCAGCTCGTGCAGCTGGGCGTCGAGCAGTTCGATGTCGGCCGGGTGCAGCCCGGTGGTCGGCTCGTCGAGCAGGTAGATCGTGTGCCCGCGGGCCGGTCGCTGCAGCTCGGTGGCGAGCTTGATCCGTTGCGCCTCACCGCCGGACAGCTCGGTCGCGGGCTGGCCCAACCGCAGGTAACCCAGTCCGACCCGGCGCAGCGCGCGCAGGCTGCGCAACGCCACCGGCAGGTCGGCGAAGAACTCGGTGGCCGCGTCGACGGACAGGTCGAGTACCGCGGCGATGTTCCGGCCATGGTAGGTGATCTCCAGCGTCTCCGGGGTGTAGCGGGCGCCGTGGCAGGTCGGGCACGGCGCGTACGTGCCGGGCAGGAACAGCAGCTCCACCGCCACATACCCGTCGCCCTGGCAGGTCTCGCACCGGCCGCCGGGCACGTTGAAGGAGAACCGGCCCGCGGCGTACCCGAGCTCGCGCGCCTGCGGGGTGTCCGCGAACGCCTTGCGTACCACGTCGAACAGGCCGGTGTAGGTGGCGAGGTTGGACCGCGGGGTGCGGCCGATCGGCTTCTGGTCGACCTGCACCAACCGGCCGACCGGCTCGAGCCCGTCGGCGTCGGGCAGGTCGTCCGCCGGTTCGTCGCCGAGCTTGGCCCGTACCACCTCGGCGAGGACCTGCAGCAGCGTCGACTTGCCGGCACCGGAGAGCCCGGTGATCGCGGTGAACACGCCCAGCGGCAGGGAGACGGTCAGGTCTGCCAGATTGTGCCGGCGTACCCCGGTGAGCGTCAGCCAGGACGACGGGTCGCGGCGCGTGGTGCGGCGCTCGCCGGCCCCGTCGAACAGGTACCGCCGGGTGACCGACCCGGCCGCGCCGGCGAGCCCGGAAACGGGCCCGGAGTAAAGGATCCGGCCGCCGTACTCGCCGGGGCCGGGGCCGACGTCCACCACCCAGTCGGCGCGGCGCACCACGTCGAGGTCGTGCTCGACGACGAACAGCGAGTTGCCGGCGGCGCGCAGCTCGTCCAGCACCGCGAGCAGCGCCTCGGTGTCCGCGGGGTGCAGGCCCGCCGACGGCTCGTCCAGCACGTACACCACACCGAACAGCCCGGATCGCAGCTGGGTGGCCAGGCGCAGCCGCTGCAACTCACCGGCGGACAGCGTCGGGGTGGCCCGATCCATGCTCAGGTAACCGATCCCCATCTTCGACAGCACGTCGACGCGGGCCACCAGGTCGGCCGCGATCGGCTGGGCCGGGTGGTCCGGCGAACCGTGTTCCGCGGTGAGGCGCAACAGTTCCGCCAGCTCCGACAGCGGCTCGCCGGTCAGCTGCGCGATGGTACGGCCGGCGTACGTGACGGCGAGCGCCTCGGGCTTGAGCCGGGCGCCGTGGCAGGTCGGGCAGGGCCCGGACACCAGGAAACGCTCCATCCGGCGCCGCATCGTGGCCGACTTGGAGTCCGCGAACGTGTGCAGCACGTAGCGTTTCGCGCTCTGGTACTTGCCCTGGTACGGCCGCTGGATCCGGCCCGCCTCGCGCTCCGGATGCACGGTGACGACGGGTTGGTCGTCGGTGAACAGGATCCAGTCGCGGTCGGCCTGATCCAGCTCGCGCCACGGCTTGTCGATGTCGTAGCCGAGGGTGGCGACGATGTCGCGCAGGTTCTTGCCCAGCCAGGCGCCGGGCCAGGCGGCGATCGCGTGCTCCCGGATCGACAGCGACGGATCCGGTACCAGCGAGGCCTCGGTGACCTCGTGCACCGTACCCAGTCCGTGGCAGCGGGGGCAGGCGCCGACCGCGGTGTTGGGCGAGAACGAGTCGGAGTCCATGAACGCGATCCCGGGCGGGTAGTCGCCGGCCCGGGAGAACAGCATCCGCAACAGGTTGGACAGCGTGGTCAGGGTGCCGACCGAGGACCGGGACGAGCCGGCCGCCCGGCGCTGCTCCAGCGCCACCGCCGGCGGCAGCCCGGTGATCTCGTCGACGTGCGGCACACCCGCCTGCTGGATCAGCCGCCGCGCGTACGGCGCGACCGACTCCAGGTAGCGCCGTTGCGCCTCACCGTAGATGGTGCCGAACGCCAGCGACGACTTGCCGGAACCGGACACCCCGGTGAACACCGCCAGCACGTCCCGCGGTACCGCGACGTCGACGTGCGCCAGGTTGTGCTCGTGGGCGTCGAAGACCCGGACGAACCCGTCGGCCGGAGCGGACACCGCGCTGGCGGCGGTCCCCTCGTACCGGCCGGGCGCCGCGTTCGGGCTGGTCACCCCGGTGGGATCGGGCTGTGCGTTCGGCATGGACCCAGCATGACCGACGCGTCCGGGGCGGTACCGGCAGTCCACCGCACCGGCGCCCCGGGGCCGGGGTACCGGTGCCGGGTGCTCAGTCCTCTTCGGGCGCGGCGTGGTCCGGGACCCCCGGGTGCGGGTCGCGGCTGAGGTCGATCCGCGGGTCGCGCGGCGCGCCGTCGGGGGCCGCGTGCCGGCCGGTGGAGCGCTCGCTCGCGTTCTCGTCCTGCTCGGAAGTCATTCGAATCCTCCCCGTGTCCAGCTCATCGCGCTGAACGTCCGAATCCCTGAGTCGGTACGCGTATCGGACAGCAAGGTACACGAGCCGGGGTGCGGGCCAGATCACCGACACGGAATCGGCGGTTTACCTACCGGTAGCTACCCCGATCGTGCGATCCTGCCGGACATGACGCAGCCGCAGCCGGTACTCGATCCACTGTCGCCGGCGGCGCTGTTCCTGGTGCTGTCGGTACGGCCGGGGTCCGAGGCGGCGGTACGCGACGTGCTCGCCGACGTGTCCGGCCTGGTGCGTTCGGTCGGTTTCCGGTCCGCGCACGGCGAGCTGAGCTGCGTGGTCGGGGTCGGCTCGGCGATCTGGGACCGGCTGTTCGGCTCCCCGCGACCGGCGAAGCTGCACCCGTTCCGGCCGCTGCGCGGGCCCCGGCACCACGCCCCGGCCACCCCGGGTGACCTGCTGCTGCACATCCGCGCCGGCCGCTACGACCTGTGCTACGAGCTGGGTGTGCTGATCCTCGACCGGCTCGCCGGCCTGGTCGTGGTCGAGGACGAGACGATGGGCTTCCGTTACTTCGAGCAGCGCGACCTGCTCGGCTTCGTCGACGGCACGGAGAACCCGACCGGGATCGGTGCCGCCCGCGCCGTGCTGATCGGCGACGAGGACCCGGACTTCGCCGGCGGCAGCTACCTGATCGTGCAGAAGTACCTGCACGACATGAGCGCGTGGACCGCACTGTCCACAGAGGACCAGGAGCGGGTGATCGGCCGGACCAAGCTCGCCGACGTCGAGCTGCCCGACGACGTGCAGCCGAGCAACTCGCACGTGGCGCTCAACACGATCGTCGACGCGGACGGCACCGAGCACCAGATCGTCCGGTCCAACATGCCGTTCGGCTCCCCGTCCCGAGGCGAGTCCGGTACCTACTTCGTCGGGTACGCGGCGGATCCCGGGGTCACCGAGCTGATGCTGCGGCGGATGTTCCTCGGCGACCCGCCCGGCAACTACGACCGGATCCTCGACTTCTCCACCGCGGTCACCGGCAGCCTGTTCTACATCCCGACCGTCGACTTCCTGGACGATCCGCCGGAACCGACCGGCGGCCTGCCGGACGGATCGCTGGCGATCGGCGACATGCGAGGGGAATGAGCGAATGAACAACCTGCACCGCGAACTGGCCCCGATCTCGGACGCCGCCTGGGACGACCTGTCGCAGGAGGCCCGGCGTACCTTCACCCGGCACCTCGCCGGCCGCCGCGTCGTCGACGTGTCCGGGCCCGACGGCACCGAACTCGCCGCTGTCGGTACCGGTCGCCGCGAGCGCATCGACGCGCCCGACGGGGTGCGCGCGCACCGCCGGGTCGCGCAGCCGCTGGTCGAGCTGCGGGTCCCGTTCACCATCTCGCGCGACGAGGTCGACGCGGTCGAGCGCGGTGCCAAGGACGCCGACTGGCAGCCGGTCAAGGACGCCGCGAAGCGGATGGCGTTCGCCGAGGACCGCGCCATCTTCGAGGGGTACGCCGCCGCCGGCATCGGCGGCATCCGTGCCGGTGCCTCCAATCCCGCCCTGACGCTGCCCGGGGAGGTACGCGACTACCCCGACACGATCAGCCGCGCGGTCAGCGAACTGCGCCTCGCCGGCGTCGCCGGGCCCTACTCACTGCTGCTCAGCGCGGATGCCTACACCCAGGTCAACGAGACCTCCGACCACGGCTACCCGATCCAGGAGCACCTGCGCCGGCTCCTCGACGGCGACATCATCTGGGCGCCGGCGATCAGCGGCGCGTTCCTGCTCTCCACCCGCGGCGGCGATTTCGAGCTGCACCTCGGCCAGGACCTCTCGATCGGTTACACCGCACACGATGCCGACTCGATCGAGCTCTACTTCATCCAGTCCTTCACGTTCCTGCACTACACCACCGAAGCCGCTGTCCCCATCTCCAGCTGACCGCCGCGAGCCGCGTCAGTCCATGATGGACGGCCCGGCTCAGTGCCCACGGTACGACCAGGCCGCGCCCAGCACGAACGCGACCACCAGCGAGAGCACCCAGCCGATCGCGATCCCGATGGTCATGACGCGCGGCGGACCAGGAGGCCCGAGAGGTTGGCGTAGCACACCATCGGGGTCACCTCGTCGGACCCGATCGCGTCGACCGGCACGACCCGCAGGTACACCGCGCCCTGGACGAGGGCGGGCATCCGTGACACGACCATGGCCCACCAACATCCGCGCCCGTGCACGCCGGCCGCCGGCGAGATGAACACCTGATCGCCCGCCCTGATCTCCTCCGCCGCCCGCACGTAGGCCGCTGTCGGTTCTCGCATGGCTGGGTCCTCCGTCTCGGCCGGCACGTGACGGCCCTGTTCACGACTGCTCACGGGTCTGACCATACGCCTCGTAGAGACGTCTGGGAACTAGAGGAGACGTCTAGAGATTGCCCGGAGCGCTGCCGCCTGCTTGGTTAGCGTCGGCACCATGGTGGATCTCAGCGGGCTCCGGCCGGGCGCGGCGACTCCGCTGTACGTGCAGCTACGCGATGTGATGAAGGCAGCCATCGAGGCCGGTGAGTACGGTGCCGGTACCCGTCTACCCTCCGAGACCGACATCGCGCAGCAGACCGGTGTCGCTCGGCTGACGGTCCGCAAGGCGTACCGGCTGCTGGCCGAGGAGGGCCTGGTACGCACCATCCCGCAACGTGGCACCTATGTCGAACCTGCCTGACCCCCGCCGCGCGCGATCACCAGTGAGAAGGTCCAACCGAGACCGCTGACGGGGTTCATTCGCCTGCCGCCTGACCTCGAGCCAGAGGTCGGGACGTAGTAGGTCTTCGGCTCGCCTGGTTCGTCGATCGGATTTACCGTGTAGGCGGCCGTGGTCCAGGACGAGCGGGAAGCGCCCGATGCGCGTCGACGTCAAACTAAAAGAAATCTTTAGTTTGGCGTCGAGTGCGCGCGCGAAACCAAAAGAAAACTTTAGTTTGGGGCGCTGGTTTGATCGAGCGGCCCGGGTGCGCCGACCGCGGGGCGAGCGTGGGAGTCCTAGAACCCGAGATGCGCGCGGGGGCAACGGGTCGGGGTGCGTGGCGGAAGGCGACGGCGAGCCGGACCGCGATCGAGCCAGGGGTCAGTGGGGGGAAGGCGGTAGGCCCGAGGTCGTGCTCGGTGTACAGGCGGGCGACCTCGGTCAGCTCGACGTCCGCGGCCTTCGGATCGCTGATCGCGGGGCCGGCGACCCACCAGTCGGCGCCGGGCAGCCCGGCGCAGAGGTACGCGCGGGTCCCCGGCTGGTCGCGCCGGGACGGCGAGCGGCGTCGGGCGCGGTTCTCCCCGTGGGCGGCTTCCCACAGGGTCACGGCGTCGGGATCGTCGGCGAGCACGATCGCGTCGTACCAGCGCCACACGACGACTTCGGTACCGCCAGGGCCTGTCGCCAGCGCGACCAGGTTGCCGGGGGAGACCCGTTCGACGTGCGGGGTGGGGAACGGGGTCGCGTAGCCGACCGTCGCGGGCCCGTCGTCCGCGAGGACCTCGCAGTCGCCTTGCCGTACCCGGAGCACGATCCCGCAACGCAGCCGTGGTGTGTCAGAAGGCAGGGTCATCGCGCGAGGCTACCGAGCTGCCGGCACCCCGTCGATCGCGGGTCGAGGCGAAGCGCCGCATCCGCGCCGATCGAGAACTGGCGGCCGTCCCCTCCCACCGCCGATCGCGGACTGGTCGCCGGCGTGCCGGCGACCGAGGACTGGCGGCCGGCGCGAGACCTCGATCGGCGGGTGGGCGCGGTCGGGTGGTGTCCGGGTCACCAGGGGAGGGGGTGGTCGTCCTCGGTGAAGGTGCCGGTGGGGCCGTCGGGGCCGATGGTGGCGAGGCGGACGATGACCTCGGCGCTCTGCTCGACCGGGCGGCCGCCCTCGATCCCGGCGGTGAAGTCGGTGGCGGTGAAGCCGGGCTCGACGGCGTTGAACTTCACCTCCGGTACCGCCTTCGCGTACTGCACGGTGAGCATCGAGACGGCGGCCTTGGTTGCCCCGTACACGATCGACGGGTAGTGGAACTGGCGGCGCTGCGGGTTGGTGACCGCCCAGAACGAGCCGAGCGCGCTGGACACGTTGACCACGACCGGGTTGGCGGAGGCGCGCAGCAGCGGCAGCGCGGCCGTGGTGACCCGGACGACGCCGACGGCGTTGGTGTCGAACTGGCGCAGCGCGGACTCGCCGGTGACCGCGTCGGCCTCGGACGGGCCACGCAGCTCGGCGATGCCGGCGTTGTTGACGAGCACGTCCAGCCCGCCGGCGTCGTCGGCGATGGTGCGCAGGGCGGCGCGTACCGAGCCGTCGTCGGTGACGTCGAGCTGCACGTACCGGGCGCCGAGCTCGGCCGCCGCCTTCGCGCCACGTTCGGGGTCGCGGGCACCGAGATACACGGTCTGTCCGGCCTCGACCAGCCGGCGGGCGGTTTCGTACCCGAGTCCCCGGTTCGCGCCGGTGACGAGCGTGATGGTCATGTCGGTACTCCTTCGAACGCGGATGCACGGCCGGTGTCTGGCCGGGCGGGGCCGGTGGCCGCCGGCTGCCGGACGACCGGGTCTGGACGTCGGCGAGCCCAGCGTGCGTCCCCGGCGGCGCGCGAGACAGCGCCCCGATGATCCTGGGGGTGCCAGGACCAGCCAGGACGCCGCCGGGCTGCCTACGCTGAAGTCATGACCGACGACACGAACCGGCTCGGCGAGTACCTGCGCGCGCGGCGCGAACTGGTCTCGCCGGACAGCCTCGGGCTGCCCCAGGTCGGCGTGCGCCGGGTGCCCGGGCTGCGCCGCGAGGAGGTGGCGATGCTCGCCGGCATCAGCGCCGACTACTACCTGCGGCTGGAGCAGGGCCGCGACCGCAACCCGTCGGTGCAGGTGCTGGAGTCGCTCGCCCGGGTGCTGCAGCTCGACGAGGCGGCGACCGGGTACCTGATCAGCCTGGCGGCGGAGCGGCCGCGGCGGACACGCCGGCGGCCCCGCCGGGAGAGCGTGCCCGTCGGCGTGCGCAAGCTGCTCGACACGCTGGGGCTGCCGGCGTTCGTCGAGGGCCGCTACTTCGACGTGTTGGCGGCGAACCCGCTCGCGGCGACGATCTCGCCACGGTTCGCGGTCGGTCACAACCGGCTGCTCGACGTCTTCCTCGACCCGGCCGAGCAGGCGATGTACCCGGACTGGGACCGCGCCACCGCGGGCCTGGTCGCCGGGTTCCGGCAGGCGGTCGGTACCGACACCGACGACCCGCGGTTCATCGAACTCGTCGGTGAGCTGTCGCTGGGCAGCGGCCGGTTCCGGCGGCTGTGGGCCCGGCACGACGTGGGCCCGTGGGAGGGTTCCGCGGTGCTGCTGGAGCATCCACAGGTCGGCGAGATCACCCTGTACCGGGAGAAGCTCGCGATCGGCGGTACCAGCGGCCAGGTGCTCGCTGTCTACCACGCCGACCGGGGCAGCGCGGACGCGGAGAAGCTGGCCCTGCTCACCTCGTACCAGGTGGAGACCGCCGCGCCGGCGCCGACCGCCCACCAGCCGGACTGACCGCGCCCGGACGGGCGCGAAGCGGGGCCCGGCGGGTCAGCAGCGGTGGTAGACCTTGTTCGCGATGCGCCACTCGCCGTGCTCGCACACCAGGACGAACAGGTCGGTGAAGGTGTCGGACCCGTGGCGTAGCACCATCGTGGCGTGCCCGACGGTGCCGGTGCGGCCCAGCTCGGTGACGGTACGCGTCCGGGCCGGCTCGTCCGCCGCCGGCGTCCCGGTGAAGTTCGCCCGGTAGCGGTCGAGGTCCCAGGAGACGAACCCGTCGTCGCGGATCCCCTCCACGTGCGCGGTCGGCCGGAACGCGGCGCCGAAGTGCGCGGGGTCGCCGCTCGCGTGGCCGCGCGCGTAGCTGATCAGCGGCGCCATCAGCTCGTCGTCGGTGGGGACGCCGGGTGCGGCGTACAGGCGGGCGGCGGCGTCGACGACCCGGTGGCCGGTGTCCGCCAGCCCGATGACGATCGCGGCGACATCGGCGTCGGCCGGTACGCCGGCGGACGCCAGCAGCAGGGGAAGTACGGCGCTGTCCGGGTCGACGGCCGCGAGCAGGTCGGCGTCCTTGCCGAGCGCGCCGGCGGTGAAGTCGGCGGGAGCGTGCGCGCCACCGGTGAGCCGGTCGCGCTTGCGGGCCACCAGGCCGCCCAGGGCCGTGCGCGCCAACACATCCAGCGTGGCCTCGGGGCCCAGGCCGAGCCGGCGCGCGCGGCCCAACGACTGGCCGAGCGCGACGATCGCGTCGCCGAGCGCGCCGTTCGCGACCAGCTTGAACGCCGCGGCGGTGGCCGCGTCGCCGCAGCCGAGCACGGTGCCCAGAGCGGCCAGCACCTCGGCCTCGGCGGGCGCCGGTGCGGCCCCGCCGTACAGCAGGGTGAGCGTGCCGGTCGCCGCGGCCGGCGCGGATCCGAGCACCGGGCACTGCACGTACCGGACCGGCGTGTCGCGGTGCAGTTCGGTGGCCTCGGCCGGGGCGATGGTTGCCAGGTTGAGCACCGTGGCGCCGGGCCGCAGGCTCGCGGCGCAGCGGGCGAGCACCTGCCGGCAGGCGGTCGCGTCGTACAGGGCGAGCAGGACGACGTCGGCGCCGGCGACCGCGGCGGCCGGCGAGCCGGCGGCCCGCACGCCGTCGAGCGCGACGCCGGACCGGGACCAGCCGGTCACCGGGAAGCCGAGATCGGCGAGCCTGCGGGCGAGCGCGGTGCCCATCCGGCCGAGGCCGAGGACCGACACCGGCTGCGAAGCGGAGTTCATGGGCCCAGTCTGGCGCCAGCGCAGCCATGCGACCAGTGCAGGATTAGCATGGCAGCCATGCCTGTCACGCATGCTCGGCCGACGTCGCTGGCGCCCTGGGTCGCGTTCGTCGAGGCGTGCCGGGCCGGCAGCCTGTCCGCGGTGGCCGAGGCGCTCGGCTACACCCAGTCGGCCGTCTCGCGGCAGATCGCCACGCTGGAGCGCGACCTCGGGGCCCGGCTGCTCGCGCGCGAGCCGCGCGGGGTGCGGCCCACCCCGGCCGGCGCCGCGGTACTGCCGCACGCCCGGGCGCTCGTCGCCGAGGCCGACCGGGCCGCGCGTGCGGCGGCGGCGCCCGCTCCAGCGCCGCACGTCAGCGTGGGCGCGGTCCAGTCGGCGGCGATGGCCCTGGTGCCGGGTGCGCTGCGGCGGGTGCCCGATCCACCGTCGTGGTCGATGCTGACGGACTCGACCGATCGGCTGATCGACCGCGTCGCTGGCGGCGAGCTCGACCTCGCCGTGGTCACCGACGCGCCACCCGGGCTGCCGACCCGCCGGGACGTGCTGCTGCGCCACCTGTTCGCCGATCCGATGAGCGTGGTGGTGCCCGACGACCACCGGCTGGCGCGGCGCCGGCGGGTGAGCATCGCCGACCTCGCCGACGAGTACTGGATCGAGGACAACGCGGGCTCCGAGGCGCTGCTGCACCAGCTCGCCGCCCGGTACGACCTGACCCTGCGCGTCGACCGCAGCGTCGGTGCCCTGATGATCAAGGTCGCGCTGGTGGCGGCCGGGCACGGGGTCGCGCTGGTACCGCGCAGCGTCGGACCGGCGCTGCGCGGCGACGTGCGGCTGCTCGCGTTGCGCGACGCGCCCCGCCGCGGCGTCTACGTGGCGACCCGCCCCGGCCGCGACGACCTGTCCCGCCTCGTCACCGCGCTGCGCGCGCGGCACTGACGGCGCCGCGGGTGGCCTCAGCAGCGTGAGGTTTCGGTTGCGGCACTGGGGATCCGGACCCGGCGGCGGGACAGGGCGAGGACGCCGATCGCGCCGGCCACGCACACGCCGGCGAGCACGACGCCGACCACGTGCAGCGCCCGGGTGTAGCCGGCGCCGGCCAGCCGGTCGCCGGACAGCGCGGCGAGGATCGCGCCGACCACCGCGATCCCGATCGTCTCGGACGCCAGCCGGGAGGTCTGGAACAGCCCGGACGCGGCACCGGCCGCCTCCGGCCGCACGGTGTCGATCGCCCGGCCGTCCAGCAACCCCTGGGTCAGCCCGGTACCGGCGCCGACCAGGATCAGCGGCGCGGCGAGCCCGGCCGGCCCGGTGTGCGGTCCGATCCGGCTCACCAGCAGGGCACCGACCCCGCAGACGACGATCGCGCCGACGGCGATCACCACCGTGGGCACCCACCGCGCGACCAGCCCGCTGACCGTCGGCAGCAGTACCGTCGGTCCGGTGAGCAGCAGCAGCCACAGCCCGGCGGTACCGGCGCCGACACCGGTCACCGAGATCAGGTAGGACGGCAGGTACACCAGCAGCGGCACCAGCACGACGACCAGGGTGGCGGCGGCCGTCGCGTACGAGGCGAAGCGCGGGTTGGTGAGCAGCCGCAGCTCGACGACCGGATCGTCGGCGCGGCGCTCCACCGCGACGAAACCGGCCGCGAGTACCGCGGCGAGCATCCAGCCGGCGATCACTGCCGGGTGGCCGAAGCCGGCCTCCGGCGACTCGACCAGGACCGCGATCACGGTCAGCAGCGCGCCGGTGAACAGCGCGCCGCCGGCCCAGTCGATGCGGCGGGCCGTCGGCCGTTCGGCCGGCCGGGGGATCGCGAGCGCGAGCAGCAGCGCGCAGCTCGCGATCCCGGCCGGTACCGCGAAGACACCGCGCCACCCCAGGTGCGTCACGAGCAGCCCGCCGATCGACGGGCCGAACGCCAGCCCGGCGCCGAGCATCGTGCCGAGCAGCCCGAACGCGCGGGCCCGGGCCGGGCCGGGGAACGCCGCCGACAGCAGTGCCGCGCCGCCGGTGACCGCCGCGGCCGCGCCGACCCCGCCGAGCAGCCGGACCGCGTCGAGCAGCACGACGTTGCCGGACAGTGCGCTCGCCACCCCGGTCGCCACGTACAGCACGAGACCGGCCAGGTAGACCCGCCGGCGGCCGAGCAGGTCGGCGAGCGAGCCGGTCACCACCAGGAACGCGGCGAACGTCGCGTTGTACCCGTTGACCACCCACTGGGTGCCCGCCAGCCCGGCGCCGAGGTCGGTACGGATGTCCGGCAGCGCCACCGACGCCCCGGTGATGGTCAGCGGAAACGTCACCGTGGACAGCAGCACGGCGACCAACACCAGCGCACGTCGGTCCACCCGGTGACCGTATCGGCTCCGGTCCCGCCCGCGGACGTGAACCACCTCACGGCCCGCGGCCACCGGGCCCGAGGCATGCCCGAGCCGGGCTCCGAGACAGACCCTAGTGTGCTCGGCCGGCGAGTACCCGGCCGAGCAGGTCGAGCAGGCGTTGCCGGTCGGGCCCGGACAGCGGGGCCAGCAGCTGCTCCTGCGCGCGCCGCAACGCGGTGTCCAGCCGGCGCAGCTGCTGGCGGCCGGCGGTGCTGATGTTCACCACGTTGCGGCGCCGGTCGTCCGGGTCGGGGGAGCGGGCCACGAGGCCGCGCTCGGCGAGCTCGTTGAGCGCACCGACCAGGTCGCTGCGGTAGATGCCGGTGCGGTCGCTGAGGGCGGACTGGCTCGCCGGACCGAACTCCGTCAGCGCCGCGAGCAGCGCGTAGTGGTGGTGGCGCAACCCGAACGCGGCGAGCGCGTCGGCCGAGGTGCGCTGCGCGTACCCGCCCGCCTGGGCGAGCAGCCGGCTGGGCATGGTGCGCAACCGCTCGGGCAGCAGCGCCGGGTCGTTGTCCACCCGCCCACCGTACCGCAGCCATTAGCCGTACTAACGAGCCACGGCGGCCCGGTCAGGGCCGGTACGGGTCGTCCGGGTCCGGGTCGCGGTCGCGCTGCTGGTCCAGGTCGGTGTTGCGGACCGCGTCGGGCAGCGACTCGTACTCGTCGGCGTCGTCGGGGACCGCGGCCCGGTCGGTGTCCTCGTCGACCCAGTGCACCGCCGCCTCCTCGGCGCTGGCGGCGCCGCAGTCGACGCCCACGTCGACGCCGACCATCTCCTCGCCGTTGTCACGCAGCCGGCCGGCCCGGGGCTCGGGGCCGTCCGGCCAGCGGTCGTCGACCGCATCCGGCTGGATGTCCGGCTCCTCCTCCGACAGCAACTGGTCCAGCGACTCGCCGCGACGCTCCTCGGCCGGCGTCATGCCGAACCGGTTGACCTCGGACCAGTGGTCGGGCGGTTCGATGCCGGTGTCGAGCGGGTCGCCGGACGGCTGGTCGGACAGCAACGTCTCGTCGGCGTCCAGGACGCCGTCGTCGGAGACCTCGTCGCTCTGCCGCGCATCCGGGTCGTCGTCCGCCTGCGTCATCGATCGCCTCTTTCGTCCGGTGACCGGCCGGCCGGGCATGCCTGCGAAGCACCCGCCGCGGGCGCCTCACCGCCGATACTGGCACCCGCACCGGCCCGGCGGGGCCGATCCGGCCAACATCCGCCGTCGGCGAACGAAACGGGCCGGCCGGCGCGTGCGCTGCCGGCCGGCCCTGGGCGCCCGCAAGGCACGGGGGTGGAGCGTTGCGGGCCACCCTGGGGGGTTGGGGGTGGGTCAGGACCGATCGACCACGATCACCGCCCGGCCTCGCCGCTCGCGCCGGAGATGCCGGCAACGCGCAGCCGCACCGCGACGGTGCCCATCCGCGGTACCGGCAGCACCACCTCGGCGCCGTCGACCTCGGCGGCGCCGGTCGGGTCGCCGAGCAGGGTGGCGAGCGACGCCGCGGCCACCGGTACCGCGCAGCGCAGCCGCACCGTGGTCGCGGCCGGCGCGTACGACTGGAGCCGGACCAGCAGGTCGGCGTCGTCGTCCGCGTCGGCGGCGACCGGCACGGCATCGAGCACGGTGATCCGCGGGTCGTCGACCGACAGCAGGGACGATTCGGCGGCCCGCTCGCCGGTGCCGTGCGCCACCACACCGACCAGCGGCCGGTCGACCTCGTACGCGGTGCGCAGCGCCAGCACGTCGGCCTCGACGTCCTCGCCGGCCCGCGGCACGCCCACCGCGTACCGGAACACCGTGTCGAACGCCTGCGCGGACGGGAAGTTGGTGTCCCACAGGTTGTTGTGCACCCAGGAGTAGATCGTGCCGGGCTGCCGCGGCGCGGTCGAGTCCGGGAACGGCGCGTACGGCAGCGGGATCGTCTCCGGCTCCACCAGCGGCGCGTCCCGGGTCACCCAGGCCACCGGGCCGCCCGCGTCCGACACCGAGACGAACGAGCGGACCGCCCGCATGTGCTGCGGCGCACCGGGTACGTGCTCGATGCCGTCACCGGTCAGCGCGCCGGTGATCTCGTAGTGCACGGTCGGATCGGTCACGGCGAACGGGAACGCCAGGTACGCGCTCTCCTTGGTCATCGTGGTCGGCTTGTCGAACCGGTTGTCGAACTCGACGTGCGAGGCGTTGCGGCCCAGCCGGATCGTGGTCCGCGCTGTGCGCACGCCGTCGGCCGAGTACTCGTAGGTCAGCCGCTGGCCGAGGGCGTCGTCGACCCGCTCCACCAGCACCGCCGGCCGGGCGAGCGAGCGCGAGCCGAGCAGCTCCAGCTCCGGGCTGACCGCCGTCTTGTTCGCCTGGTGGTTGTAACCGCCGGCGGTCGTGTACGTGTCGTACACGTAGCCGTTGAAGCCGACCACCGCGTCCGGGTCCACCAGCTCTCGGCCGGTCGACTTCGCCACCAGGCTCGACACGCAGGCCCGGGTCAGGTCGACGACCACGCGCAGGTGCTCGTTCTCCAGCGTCACGTCGTCCTCGGTCGGCAGCGGCACCGAACCGCCCGCCCCGCCGTCGGCCGCGCTGATGTGCAGCTCGCCGGCATCGGTCGCGACGTCCGCATCCGCCGGCCCGGCGGTCACGTCGAGCCGGACCAGCCCGTACGGGCCGATGTCGGCGACCTCGACCGAGACCCATCGGCCGGCATCCCGGTGCACCGGGTTGACCTGCGGCTCGACCAGCGCCTCCAGCTTGGCGCCGGTACGGGCGTCGACCACGGTCAGCGGCCGGTCGAGCGGGATGCGGGACTCCCGGACGAAGCAGCGCACCGGCGCGGTGCGGGTGGCCGGCGCCGTGTTCACCGCCCAGAACGACAGGTCGGCCGATTGCGCCGGCGGCAGCACCCCGCCGAGTGCGGCGGACGCGTGGTCCAGGTACACCTCGGCGTCGTGCTCGCCGTGCAGGGCGTGACCGTACTTCCAGTGCCACTGCTGTTCGCCGGACTGCATGCCCTCGTCGCCGTGCGTCCACGGGTCGGCGGCGCCCCAGGTGTGCTCGTTGAACAGCGACACCGACGAGTACACCTGGCTCGCCCCGGCCTGCGCGTCGGCCGCGTGCTTTGCGTTGCGGGCGGCCGGATCCAACAGCGCGGCCAGCCCGTACAAACTCTGCGCCGAGGTCACGGTGGCCTGTGCCCGCCGTACCATCGCCTGCGGGCGGGCGCCGGAGCCGACGCCCTCGACCCACCAGTCGCCCCAGTCGCCCTCGAACACCGGGATCGCGTCGCCGAGCCGCTGCTCGGCATCGGTGAAGAAGTCGGTGTTGGTGGACAGCCGCAGCCGCGGGCTGTCCCACGTCTCGTTCCACCGCTTCACCGTCTCGGCCAGGATCAGCCGCGGCGGCGCGTTGTCGCCGAAGTGGCCCTGCACCCGCAGGTGCAGGATGTCGTGCGGGTACGGCTCGCGGTCGGTCACCGCGGGCCCGTGCCAGCCGAACATCCCCGGCGGGAACGGGTACGGGTTGGTGGCGAGCGAGGTCAGGTAGGCCGGCAGCAGGTCGTCGACCATCTCGTACGAGGTGTCGAAGCCGAGCACCGGGCCCTCCATGTAGGCCAGGCCGTGCGGGCTGTCGGTCATCCACACCAGCAGCTCGTTGCCGGCGGGGGAGCGCCACCGGAACAGCCGCGGCAGCTTGTGCCCGCCGTTGGTGTTCGGCACCGACCGGCCGGCCCAGTTGTGCGCCACCGACAGGTACTTCACGTCCAGCGGCGCCAGCGCGTCCGGCAGCCCGGCGACGGTACCGGGCACGTCGGTCTGCATCGCCGAGCGGAACGACACCCCGTACTTCTCCCGGACCGTACGGGCCAGCCGCAGCAGCTCGTGCAGCTCCTCGGTCGAGCAGGTGTCGGTGTGCAGGTTGTACGGCATCGCGGTCAGCTCGATCTGCCCGGCCCGTACCCGCTCCAGGAACTCGGCGATGCGCTCCGGTGGGCGCGCGGCCACCCACTGCTCGAACGACCACAGCGATTCCACCGCCCAGCGGAACTTCGCGTCGTCCGGCCAGCCGTCGGTGGTACGGGTCAGGTCCAGGCACGAGTCGAGGAACGCGACGTGCTCGTTGAGCACCGTGCCCTGCGGGTCGGTGTAGCCGATGTCCAGGTGCGAGTGGTGCACCAGGTGGATGGTCCAGTCCCGGGCCGGCGGCAGCGGAAACTCCAGCGTCGCGGTCTGGTCGGCGCCGCCCGCGCGGCTCGCCTCGATCCGGACGTTGCGGGTCTCGGCCTCCGCCGGCAGCAGCAGCCGGGCGCCGCCGGTCGCCGGCAGCACCTCGACCGGTACCCGGCCGCGGCCCGCCACCTCGACGTCGAACCGCCACTGCGCCGGATCGGCCGCGGCACCGGCGATCAGTACCCGCAGCGCGCGCTGCGGGCCGTCCGGGCCGCGCCGCACCAGGTGCTCCGGCATCGCCCGCAGCTCGGTACCGCCGAGGCTCGCGGTGGCCGCGACGGCCAGCCCGACGGTGCCGGCCCGGGCCTTCTCGGTCGACCAGGGTCGGTCGGCCACCAGGGCGCGCGTCGTCATGTGGAATGTCCCCCTCGAACCGATGTGGTGATGGTGCTGGTACGGCCGACGTTCAGGATGTCAGCCGCAGGCTGTTGACGAAGAAGCGTTGGAAGACGAAGAACAGCAGGACGGTCGGGATCGACGCGACCAGCGCGCCGGCCAGGATCACCGGCGGACCGGCCGTACCGTAGCTGCCGGACAGGTCGGCGAGCGTGGCCATCACCGGCCGCACGTTGGGGCTCAGCGACAGCGTGATGCCGAACAGCAGGTCGTTCCAGATCCAGGTGAACTGGAACACGAACGTGGCGAGCAGCGCGCTGCGGGCCAGCGGCAGGTGCACCCGGACGAACATCCGCAGCCAGTTCGCGCCGTCCAGCTGCGCCGCCTCGGCGACCTCCCGTGGCACCGTCATCAGGAAGTTGCGGTTGACGAAGAACGCGAACGGGATCGTCATCGCCACGTAGATCAGCAGCATCCCGTACTGGGTGTCGTACAGTCCGGTCTTCGCGTAGCCGGTGAACAGCGGGGACAGGAACGTCTGCAGCGGCAGCACGGTGCCGATGTAGATGCCCCAGAACCAGATCGCCGGCCGCTTCACCGGCATCACCGTCACCGCGAACCCGGCCAGCGCCGAGATCAGTACCGCGATCGCCGCGCCGAGCGCCGCGTAGATCAGCGTGTTGAGCATGCCCTGCCCGACGCCGGCGGTACTGAACGCGGTCCTGATGTTGGTCGCGATGTCGGCGGAGGCGAACCACCAGCGCGGCGACCCGGTGTACTGGGCGGACGGGGTGAACGCGTTCACCACCACCAGCCAGGTCGGTACCAGCCAGACCACCGAGACCAGCACGACCAACACGTTGCGCACGATGCGTGATGCCATCGGATTCCCCTTCACCGCTGCGTCGCCTGGCGACGCAGGTAGAGCCAGGAGGCGGCGAGTACGACGATGGTGAGCACCACGGACACGGCCGCGCCGTACCCGTAGCGGCTGAGCGTGAACGTCTCGCGGTACATGGTCAGCGCGAGCGTCTCCGACGCGGTGCCGGGCCCGCCCCGGGTCAGCAGCCACACGATGTCGAACGTCTTGAGGCTGTTGACGATCGACATGCCGACGACCACGATCGTCATCGGCCGCAGCTGCGGGACGACGATGCTCCAGAACAGCCGGAAGCCGGTCGCGCCGTCGAGCTTGGCCGCCTCCAGCGTCTCCGGCGGGATCGTCTGCAGCCCGACCAGGAAGAGGATCATCGACGCGCCGGTGGCCTGCCAGGTGGTCGCGAGGATCATCACCACGGTGTTCAGCGGCCAGTGCAGCAGCCACTCCTGTTGCAACCCACCGAGACCGATCGAGGCCAGCGTCTGGTTGATCGCGCCGTCGGACTGCAGCAGGAACGTCCACAGCAGCGCGGTGGCCGAGCCGGACAGCGCGTACGGGATGACCACCACGGTGCGCGCGACCGAGCCCCATTTCACCGAGTTGGTCAGCACCGCGATCAGCAGCCCGAGCAGTACCGGCAGCACCAGCGTGCCGATCACCCAGAACACGGTGTTGAGCAGCGACCGGCCGAAGTCGGGGTCGGTGAACAGCGCGACGTAGTTCGCCAGGCCGATGAACCGGGAGCTGACGCCGTTGTCGTCGAACAGGCTGCGGTACGCGGTGACCAGGAACGGCACCACCAGCAGCACCACGATCAGCGCCACCGCCGGCAGCAGGAACCCGCCGACCCAGAGCGCCCGCCGCCACCGGAAGCCCTGCCGCGGCTCGTGCGCCGCCGTCCGCGTCGCGACCGGCACCTTCTCCGTCGTCGTCACGACCGCCACACCTTCCATTCCTTGTCGGCGCGACGCTGCATGGACGACAGCGTGCGGGTCGCGTTCGCTGCGGTCGGGTTGATCATGAAGGCGCTCAGGTCCTGCACGTTGCCCTCGATGAGCACCGGCGGGGACGCCTCCCAGTACCGGATGGCCTGGCTCGGCTTCTGCCGGCGCACCGTGGCGGCGAGCTCGGTGATCGCGCCGACCTTCGGTACCACGCCGGGGTCGGCCGAGGTGTCCTTCAGAAAGCCGGTCCAGGCCCGCTGTACCGACGGGTCGAGCCAGGCGTCGGCGACCTTGCGGGCGGCGCCGAGCTTGTGTGCCTTCTTCGACACCGACAGCACGCCGGACTCGACGACGACCGAGTCGTTGCCGCCGGGCGGCGGCGGGAGGAGGAACAGGCCGAGGTTCGCGTCCTTGACGCCGTTGGAGAGGTAGGCGCCGGTGTTCCAGCTGCCGTACAGGTGCATGCCCATCTTGCCCTGGACGAACTGCGCGGGAACGGTCGCGGTGTTGAAGTCCGGCGCGGAGAACGCGCCCGCCGCGAACAGCTCGATCCAGAGCTTCATCGCCTGCCGGCACACCGGGTCGGTGTACGACGCCTTGCCGGCGGTGAGATCCAGGTAGAACTGGTGATCGAGCCCGTTGACCAGTTGCTGGAACCAGGTCAGCGACTCGAAGGTGGTGGCGCCGCCGGACGCGATCGGGGTGATGTGCTTGGCCTTGAGTGTCGCGACCACCCGCCGGAACTCGTCCCAGTCGGTCGGTACGTCGAGCTTCAGCTTGGCGAACAGCGGCTTGTTGTAGAAGACCGCCCAGTACGACTTGTACAGCGGGACGCCGTACTGCTTGCCCTCGTAGCTGAACGAGTCGCGCAGCTCCTTGTCGTTCGACCAGCCGTTCTTGGCGGCGAGGTCCCAGGCCGACGACACGTCCTGCAGGATGCCGGAGCGGGCGATGTCCTGGAGCCGGTAGCCGTTCCACCACTTGATCAGGTCGGTGGTCGAGTCGGTCTGGGCGGACATCCGCACGATCTGCTGGTAGCTGCTGGTGTCCGGCGAGGCCCGGGCCGACAGCCGGTAGCCGACCAGCCGGTGCAGCGCCGTGCCGGCGGCGGCGTAGCCGGTGGCCCAGGTCGGGTTGTCGTTGAACAACGACACCACGTCGCCCGCGGCCGGCCGGGTCTGGGTACCCCGGGCGCAGCCCGCGGTGGCCAGCCCGACCGCGCCGGCCAGTGCCGCGGCCAGCACCGTCCGCCGGGTCGGTGAGTGTCCTGTGTCGCTCGTTTGCACGCCGTGCCCTCCTCGTACCGGGAGCCTCGGGCTGCTAAGTTATCGATAACGTACGCGTGGACTGGTCATTTAACAAGAGGTAACGTTTGCGATAGCTGATCGCCCGTTACCGCGGTGAGGTTGGTGAGATGGACACGGAACAACGGCGCCCGCGGACCCGGCAGTACGAGCCCGCCCCGCACTACCCGGTGCACGGCGACGCGGTCGCCGCCGGGTGGGCCGCCGCCGCGGCCACCGTGCCCGCCACCGCCCACGTTCTCGCCCTCGACGGCCCGGCGGCGCTGAACTGGCCGGCGGTCGCCGAGCAGCTGCAGGCCGCGCTCGCGGCGACCGGGCGTACCGTCGAGCTGGCCGACGTGCGCACCGCCGCGCGGCCCTGGCCCGAGGTGCTCGAACGGACCGAAACCGCTCAGCTGCAACACGACCCGGACTTCGCCCGACTCGCCGGCGGTACCCTCGGCGACCTGCTCGACCCGGCCGCGCTGACCCGCCTCGGCGAGACCGGCGGCGACGGGCTGCGGGTGCTGTACGGGCCGGGCGCCGGGCTGGCCGCCGCCGACCTGCTGTGGTGGGCCGAGATCCCCAAGCGCTACCAGGAGGCGGCCGTCGCCGCCGGCCACGGCCGACACCTGGCCGCGCCCGCCGACGAGCCCACCAGCACCCGCCGGCTGTTCTACATCGACTGGCCGCTGCTGGACCGGCACCGTGACGCGCTCGCCGGCCGGATCGACCGGTGGGTCGACGTTACCGATACCGAAGCGGTGACGTCGGTCGGCGGCGACGCGGTACGGGCGACCGCCCGCCGGCTCGCCGGCGCCCCGTTCCGGACCAGGCCGACGTTCAACAGCACGCCGTGGGGCGGGCACTGGGGCCAGCGCGAACTCGGCCACAACCCGGACGCGCCGAGCACCGCGCTGGGCTACGAGCTGATCGCGCCGGAAAGCGGCGTGCTGCTCGGCGACGACGCCCAGACCTGCGTGGAGATCCCGTTCCAGCTCGTCGTCGGGCTCGCCCCGGCCGAGGTGCTCGGTGGCCGCGTGCACGAGCTGTTCGGCACCTCGTTCCCGATCCGGTTCGACTACCTCGACACCGTCGGCGGCGGCAACCTGTCGGTGCACTGCCACCCGCAGCCGGAGACGATGCGCGAGCTGTTCGGCTGGCCGTACACCCAGCACGAGAGCTACTACCTGATGGTCGCCGGCGAGCAGAGCAAGGTGTTCCTCGGCCTGCGCGGCGACGCCGACCTGGACCGGTTCCAGCACGCCGCGCACGACGCCGACGCGCACGGCATCGGCTTCGACATCGAGCAGTACGTGCAGACGTTCCCGGCGCGGGCCGGCCAGCTGTACCTGGTGCCGGCCGGTACCCCGCACGGCAGCGGCGAGGGCAACGTGGTGCTGGAGGTCAGCGCCACCCCGTACCTGTACTCGCTGCGGTTCTACGACTGGCTGCGCCGCGACGCCGCCGGCCGGCAGCGCGCGGTGCACGTCGAGCACGCGTTCCGCAACCTCGATCCGGCCCGCGCCGGCGACGCCGTCGCCGACCAGCTGGTCCAGCAGCCGCGCGCGCTGGCGGGCGGCGACGGCTGGTGCGAGGAGCTGATCGGCGCGCTGCCCGAGATGTTCTTCCAGGTCCGGCGGATCGTGGTCGAACCGGGCGGCACCGGACCGCAGCGCACCGACGACCGGTTCCACGTGCTCACCGTCGTCGATGGCGATGCCGTCCGGATCAGCACCGCCGCCGGGGACGAGCACCGGTTGAACTACGCTGAAACGCTGGCGATTCCGGCGAGCGTCGGCAGCTACCAGGTGCGCAACCTCGGTACGGGCCGGGTCCGGCTGGTGAAGGCGATGGTGTCATGAGGGCAATGAGCAAGCCATGAGCGGGCGTCGGCGAACGAGCCATGGGCATCGCGCGACCCGGTGCCGCATGGGCGTTTCGACGCGGGAGGAACGCTCATGAGGTCCTCGGGGTCGGGGCCGGAGACCGGGCTGACGATGCGGGACGTGGCCGAGCGGCTCGGGGTCAGTCCGATGACCGTCTCGCGCGCGCTGCGTGGCCGGCCGGGTATCGGTGCGGCCACCCGGGAGCGGGTGCTTGCTGAGGTCGCGGCGCTCGGGTACCGGCCGAACAAGCTCGCCCGCGGCCTGCGTTCCGGCGGCCCGCACGAGTTGATCGGCCTGCTGGTCACCAACCTGGGCAACCCGTTCTACTCGCAGCTGGCGGTCGGGGTCGAGCAGGTCGCGGTGGGCTATGGGGCCCGGGTGATGCTCGGCTCGACCGGCGCCGACCCGGACTCCGAGCACGAGGTCGTCGACGACCTGCTGGAGCGCGGCGTGGACGGGCTGGTGGTGGTACCGGCCGGGCACGAGCACGGCCATCTCGGTGCGGTGCAGCGGCGCGGGACCCCGGTGGTGCTTGCGGCCAGCCCGCCGATGGGTGCCGACGTCGACTGCGTGCTGGTCGACGACTTCGGTGGTACCCGGGACGCCTGCCGCCGGCTGATCGAGCACGGCCACCGCCGGATCGGGTTTCTCGGCCTGCCCGCGGCGCTGTGGACCGGTTCGGAGCGGTTCCGCGGGTACGCGTTCGCGCTGGATGAGGCGGGTATCGAGGTCGACGAGCGGTACGTGCGGCGGCTGCGCGGTGACGTGGACGCCATAGAGGCCGCCGCGCACGAGCTGATCGACCAGCCGGAGCCGCCGACCGCGCTGCTGACCGCCAACAACCGCAACACCGTGGGTGCGCTGCGCGCGCTGCGGTCTCGAGACGCCGATGCGCCGCGGGTGGAACTGGCCGGATTCGACGATGTGGAGCTTGCCGACGTGTTGCACCTGCCGCTGACCGTCGTCTCCTACGACCCGATCGAGATCGGCCGCTCGGCCGCCACGCTGCTGTTCGACCAGCTGTCCGGGACCGACCCGGTGGCACAGCACCGATCCCGCCGGGTCACCGTGCCGACCACGCTGGTCGACTACGCGACGCAGCGTCGACCGCGACCGGTCCGGGCGACGGCGGGGCAGCCCCGATGACCGAGCACCGCACCGCGGCGCCGACCGAGGGAGCCGCCGCCACCGGGCGGGCCAGCGTGCCACCGGCCAGCCACGCCACCAGCGGCGACGGCAGAAGCGCCGGGCCGGCGACCGGGTACCGGCCGGCGGTCGAGGTCGGCGGCTCGCACGTGACCGCCGCGGCGGTGGACCTGGTCGCCGGCACCGTCGTCGCCGGCAGCCGGTGCCGGGCCGCGCTGGACCCGGCCGCGGACGCCGACACCCTGCTGGCCGCGATCGCCGCCACCGCACGCGAACTGGTCGACCGCTGCCCGGGCCGGATCGCCGATCGGTGGGGCCTCGCCGTACCGGGGCCGTTCGACTACGCCACCGGGATCGCGCGCTACCGCGGGGTGGGCAAGTTCGCCTCGCTGCGCGACGTACCGGTGGGGGACCGGCTCGCAGAGCGGCTCGGCGTGCGACCGGACCGGCTGCGGTTCCTCAACGACGCCTCGGCGTTCGCGCTCGGCGCCCGCCGGCTGCAGGCGCCGGACGCCGGTCGGCTCGCCGCGTTCACCCTCGGTACCGGTGTCGGATCGGCGTTCCTGGACGGCGACCAGGTCGTCGAGGACGGTCCGCTGGTGCCGCCGGAGGGCCGCGCCGACCGGCTCACCATCGCCGGCCGCCCGCTGGAGGACACCGCCTCCACCCGCGCGATGACCGCCCGGTACGCGCAGCGCACCGGGCGGCAGGTCGACGGCCTGCGCGAGCTGACCGCGCTGGCCGCGGCGGGCGACGAGATCGCCACCGAGACCGTGCACGCGGCGATGACCGCGCTCGGGACCGCGCTGGCGCCGTGGCTGGCCGGGTTCGGCCCCGACGTGGTGGTCTTCGGCGGCTCGATCACCGCCGCCTGGCCGATCGTGGGACCGCCGCTGCTCGCCGCGCTCGGCGTCGACACGGTCGTGGTGCTTCCCGACGGCGAGGCCGCCGCGCTGCTCGGCGCCGCGACCCACGCGGCCACCGGCGCGCGCCCGGCCGACGAGGCCGTCCACAGCGCCCCGGGCCGGGGAAACGTCGGCCCGGCCGACGGAACCGCCACGGGCGCCCCAGGCGACGGAAACGTCGTCCGAGGCGCGGCCGGAGGACACGTCGTCGGGGGCGCGGCCGGGGGAAGCGCGGCCGGACGGGCCGGCGCCGACGCGGGTCGGACGGGCGTGCAGGGCTCCCCCGCCAGCACGCCGTGATCGCCGGCGTGGCGGACGCGACTGCGTGATCGCCCGAGCCCGGCGCGCGGCGGTACTAGCGTCGGCGGCATGAGCGAACATACATGGGACGCCGTCGACGACTACCTCAGCGAGCTGTTGGTGCCGGCCGATCCGGCGCTCGCGGCGGCGCTGGCGGACTCGCGCGCGGCCGGACTGCCCGAGATCGCGGTCGCGCCGAACCAGGGCCGGCTGCTGGAGCTGCTGGCCCGGATGTGCGGCGCGCGCCGGATCCTGGAGATCGGCACGCTCGGCGGCTACAGCACGATCTGGCTGGCCCGCGCGCTGCCCGACGGCGGCCGGCTGACGAGCCTGGAGTACGAGCCGCGGCACGCCGAGGTGGCCCGGGCCAACATCGCCCGGGCCGGGTTGGCCGACCGGGTCGAGATCGTCGTCGGTGCCGCGCTGGACACGCTGCCGGAGCTGGCCGCCGGTGGCGCCGGCCCGTTCGACCTGATCTTCATCGACGCGGACAAGGACAACTATCCCGGCTACCTCGACTGGTCGCTGCGGCTATCGCGGCCGGGCACGGTCCTGGTGGCGGACAACGTGGTCCGTAACGGTGGGGTGATCGAGCCGGACCACGCCGACCCCCGGGTGCGGGGCGTGCGCGAGTTTCTCGCCCGGGTCGCCGCGGAGCCGCGGCTGTCGGCGACCGCGCTGCAGACCGTCGGTACCAAGGGGTACGACGGGTTCGCGATCGCGCTGGTCGAGGCCTGAGCCCGGTCGCCGATGATCGCCGACCGCGGCTGATCACGGATCGGCTCGGTGGTGGCGGCGGATCGTGGCCGCCGCCACCTCCCCCTGCTGTTGACAGCCGGAACCGACCACCGTGTACTGATGCCGCGGTCGTACCGGTGCCGCCGGACCCGGCCGCGCGGGCCACGGTGCGCCCCGACCGCTGCGGCAGCTGTCGATCCCGGGGGAGCCATCGTGCGCACGCTGTTGGTGGACAACCACGACTCGTACACGTTCAACCTGTTCCAGCTGCTCGCCGAGGTCAACGGCACCGACCCGGTGGTACTCGCGAACGACGACGACGCGCTCGCCACCGTCGATCTCGCCGGCTTCGACAACATCGTCGTCTCACCCGGCCCCGGACATCCCGCCGTGGCCCGCGACCTCGGGCGGGTGCCGGCGCTGCTGGCCGGTACCGACCTGCCGGTGCTCGGTGTCTGCCTCGGTCACCAGGCGCTCGCCTGGCTGTCCGGCGGTACCGTCCGGCCGGCGCCGCGGCCTGAACACGGCCGGCTCGCCCGCATCACCCATCGCGGCGACGAGCTGTTCGCCGGCGTACCGGCCGAGTTCGTCGCGGTCCGCTACCACTCGCTGTGCGTCGCCGAGCCGCTGCCACCCGACTACGTCGCGACCGCGTGGGCGGACGACGGCGTCGTCATGGCGATACGGCACCGCGCCCGCCCGCGCTGGGGAGTCCAGTTCCACCCGGAGTCGGTCGCCTCGACCTTCGGCCGAGAGCTGCTGACGAACTTCCGCGACCTGTCGACCACCGCCCGCCCCCGACCGAGCACGAAAGGCACGCCGACCGATCGGTCCGCTGCCGCGCCGCTCGACCCGGGCGCGGTCTCGGCGGGACGCACGCTCGACGCGACGGCCGAGCCCGGCGGCCCGACGGCGCCGCGCGTGCCGTCCGGGTTGGGGATCCCGGCGAGCCGGGATGAGTCCGGAGAGCCGGTCCCGGCGAGCCGGAGTGGGCTGGGAGAGCCGGTATCGGCGGACGAGCCACGGTTGCGCCTGCTGCACGCCGAGCTGCCGGTGTCGGTGGACGCCGAGGCGGCGTTCGAGACGCTGTTCGCCGGCTCGCCGGACTGCTTCTGGCTGGACAGCAGCCGGGTCGAGCCGGGGCTGTCCCGGTTCTCGTTCCTCGGCGACGCGTCCGGGCCGCTCGCGGAGACGCTGAGCTACCGGGTCGGCGAGGCCGGCGTGACGATACGGTCGGCGGCCGGATCGCGGGTCGAGCCGGGCACCGTGTTCGACGTACTGCGGCGCCAGCTCGCGCGGCGCCGGATCGACGATCCGGGCCTGCCGTTCGACCTTGCCGGCGGCTACGTCGGCTGGTTCGGCTACGAGGTGAAGGCGGACTGCGGTGCCGCCGCGGCACACCGCTCCCCGACACCGGACTCCTGCTGGATCTTCGCCGACCGGCTCGTCGCCGTCGATCACGAGCGCGGCGTCACCCACCTGATCGCTCTGCACCGCGGCGACGACCGCGCCGCCCGCGCCTGGGTCACCGCGACCCGTGCCCGGCTCGCCGCTATCCCCGGGCCGCCGCGCCCCGCCGCGCACGCCGACGGGCCCGGGAACGGCGCCGGGGCGGCGCCGGATCCGGTACCGCATCTGGTGCTGGACCGGGCGGCCTACCTGGACCGGATCGGCGAGTGCCAGCGCGAGCTGCGGCGCGGTGAGAGCTACGAGATCTGCCTGACGAACGCCGCCCGGGTGCCCTACACCGGCGACGACCTCGCCCTGTACCGCCGGCTGCGGCGGCTCAACCCGGCCCCGTACGCGGTGCTGCTGCGCACCGGCGGTGTCTGCGTGTACGGCTCCTCGCCGGAACGGTTCCTGCGCGTGACCCCGGCCGGCCGGGTCGAGACCAGGCCGATCAAGGGCACCGCGCCGCGCGACCCCGATCCGGTCCGGGACGCCGAACTCGCCGCCCGGCTGGCCGGCGACGCGAAGACCCGGGCCGAGAGTCTGATGATCGTCGACCTGCTGCGCAACGACCTCGGCCAGGTGTGCCGGGTCGGCTCGGTCTCAGTCGACCGGTACCTCGCGGTCGAGTCGTACCGGACGATGCACCAGCTGGTGTCGACGGTGTCCGGGCAGCTGCGGCCGGACGTCGGCGCGGTCGACTGCGTGCGGCACTGCTTCCCGGGCGGCTCGATGACCGGCGCCCCGAAGCAGCGCACGATGGAGATCCTCGACCGGCTCGAACCGGCCGCCCGCGGCGTCTACTCCGGCACGCTCGGCTACTTCGGCCTGACCGGCGGCGCCGACCTGAGCATCGTCATCCGTACCGCGGTGCGGTACGGCGACGAGCTGCACATCGGCGCCGGCGGCGCGATCGTCCTCGACTCCGACGCCGCGGCCGAGTTCGACGAGGTGACCCTGAAGGCCGCCGCCCCGCTCACCGCCTGGTACCAGGCGAGTCGGGTGGCGGCGCCCGTCGGGTGACGGCGCACCGGCCGGTCACCCGCCGTCGGTGGTCGTGCCGCCGGTGGTGGTGGGCCGGGTGGTGGTGACGCCGGTGGTGGTGACGCCGGTACGGCCGCCGTCGATGTCGAGCACGGCGCCGTGCACGAATGCGGCGTCGTCGGAGGCGAGGTACACCGCGGCGGCGGCGATCGCGTCCGGGTGCCCGGCGGTACCGGCCGGGGTGCCCTGCATCAGGGTCTGGCCGGGGAACGTGCCGGCCGGGTCGAGCGCCGGGTCCCGGACGACGCCCGGCGAGATCGCGTCGACCCGCACGCCCCGGCCGCCGAACTCGGCGGACCAGGCGCGGGTGAGCGTCTCCAGGGCGCCCTTGGTCGACGCGTACAGTGCGCCCGTCGGCACGCCTCGCCGCGCGATCCAGGACCCGAGGTTGATGATCACGCCACCGCCGGCGGCCACCATCGCGGGCGCCACCACCTGGGTGAGGAAGAACGGCGCCTTGACGTTCACCGCGTACACCCGGTCGAAGGTCGCCGGATCGGTCGTCGACGTCGTACCGGGCGGGTAGATCCCGGCGTTGTTGACCAGGATGTCGAGCCGCCCGCCCAGCCGGCGGGTCGCCTCGGCGGCGAGCGCCTGGCTGGCCTCGGCCGTACCGTCCAGGTCGGCTCGGACGAAGCTGGCCCGGCCGCCGGCCCGCTCGATCTCGGCGACCACGGCGTCGCCACGGTTGTCGTCCCGGCCGGACACCACCACGTGCGCCCCCTCGGCGGCGAACGCGCGCGCGATCGCGCGGCCGATGTTGCTGGTCGAGCCGGTCACCAGGGCCGTGCGGCCCTGCAGTCGTTGTGTCATGCCCTGGACGCTAGGCCGCTAATTCTGGACCCACCAGTCCAAACATGACTCGGGTGTGATGGCGGGGATCCGCTTCCACTTCCCGGTGTCTCGCGGCAGCGGCGGCTGATTGTGGACCGGCGAGTCCAGCATGGACTAGGCTCAGCGGGTGAGGATCACGGCGAAGGGGCGCGCGACCCGGCAACGCATCATCGATGGTGCGGCGGCTCACCTGCACAGCGCCGAGCCGGGGGAGATGACCCTCGACGACGTCCGCGCCATCACCGGGACCAGCAAGGGCCAGCTGTTCCACTACTTTCCCGGCGGCAAGGAGGAACTGCTGCTCGCCGTCGCGCAACACGAGGCCGACCGGGTGCTCGACGACCAGCAGCCGCACCTCGGTGCGCTCACCTCCTGGCCGGCCTGGCAGCGCTGGCGCGACGCGGTGCTCGCCCGGTACCAGGCGCAGGGCTCGCACTGCCCGCTGAGTGCGCTGATGAGTCAACTCACCACCACTCCGGGGGCCACCGAGGTGGTGCGCGCGCTGCTCGCCCAGTGGCAGCAGCACATCCGGGTGGGCATCGAGGCGATGCAGGCCGCCGGCCGGATCCGCCCCGAACTGGACCCCGACCGTACGGCCGCCGCCTTCGTCGCCGGCATCCAGGGCGGCGTTCAGGTGCTCCGCTCCACCGGCCGCATCGACCACCTCGCCGCCGTCTTCGACGTCCTCCTCACCCACCTCCGCACGACACCTACTGACACGACCACGGGCCGGTGACGACGCCGAGGCTCGGCGGGTGGCCGGCCGTCAGCGGTGGAACCAGCTGAGGATCCTGTGCCACAGCCGGCCGCGGAACTCGTGCCACCGCTCCAGCTGTTCGCGCTCCAGGCCGGACCGCACCTGTTGCCCGGCCTGGAGCGCCTCGACACTTTCCTGGTTACGGCTGCGCACCCACTGCCCGTTCGTGCCACCGGGGTACATGGCCGTCTCCGTTCGTCGACCGCGCTTCGTCTCGACGCTAGCGAGCAAGGGGTGACGAGGACAAGGGGCTCTCGGCGCCTGCTGCGCGCGACGGATTCGGTGGCAGCCCGCTGCGGGACCCCAGACGTGCGAGCATCACCGCACGTCCTGGACGAGCAGTCCGTCGATGCGGCAGAAGAAGACCCGGGCGCGGCCGTCGTGGTCGTTCGGGTCGAGCGGGCCGGCGGTCAGGTAGCACATCCCGTCGGTGAGCGCCGGTTCGGCGGTGATCACGTGCCACCAGGCGGAGCCCGCCCCGTACACCCCGGCGGCCGGGCTGATGTGCACCAGCTGTCCGGCGCGGGGAAGGCGATCGGGCCGCCGGACAAGGTTCGTCATAGCCGCTCCCTTCGCGAGCGGTCAGGGGCCGGGCGGCGTGGACTGGACGCCACCCGGCCCTGTTTGCGGAGTGCAGCCAGGCTACTTGTCTGAACCATTCTTGTACAGTCTCACCCATGGGTATGTAGGTGTGTATATGCTGGCTCGCGAGCACCTTGGCATCGTCAAGGTGAGGGGATGGAGGCCGTGCCGGACATCGAAGTGCCGAAGTGGGAGCAGATCGCCCTCGACGTCGAGAAGCAGATCCGCTCCGGGGCGTATCAGCCCGGCCAGCGGGTGATGTCGGAGAACACCATCGCCCAGGCGTACGGAGTCGCCCGCGGGACCGCTCGCCGGGCGATCGCCGGGCTCGTGGAGTGGGGCATGGTCCGGGTGCGGCCACGGCAGGGCGTCTACGCGGCGCCCCGGGAGTCCTGGCGCAAGCCGGCGTAGCCGCTCGTACCCGTTGCTGGGAACAGATGTCGTCGTCACCGAGGATCGGGTGCCGACTGCCCGCGTCCGCACCATCCACCACCGCCATCCGGCTGACGTTCGACGCCGCCGGTACGCGGCAGCGCCCGCCACCGGTGGTCCGGCGGCGGGCGCTGTTCGGGTTGCCCTGGGGCGATCAGACGATCAGACGTCGCATTGCCGGGGGCGATCAGACGTCACGTTGCCGGAGGCGATCAGACGTCGCGTTGCCGGAGGCGATCAGACGTCACGT
Organism: Actinocatenispora sera; assembly: GCF_018324685.1. Taxonomy (NCBI): domain Bacteria; kingdom Bacillati; phylum Actinomycetota; class Actinomycetes; order Micromonosporales; family Micromonosporaceae; genus Actinocatenispora; species Actinocatenispora sera. The sequence goes on from NZ_AP023354.1 coordinate 3,794,066, forward strand.
TGCCGGGGGCGGTCAGACGTCGTAGTAGAGGGCGAACTCGTGCGGGGTGGGGCGCAGGCGGATCGGGTCGACCTCGTTGGCGCGCTTGTAGTCCACCCACGACTCGATCAGGTCGCTGGTGAACACGTCGCCGGCGAGCAGGTACTCGTTGTCGGCCTCCAGTGCGTCGAGCACCTCCGGCAGCGACCCCGGTACCTGCTTGACGCCGGCGAACTCCTCCGGCGGCAGCTCGTACAGGTCCTTGTCGACCGGCTCCGGCGGCTCGATCTTGTTGCGCACTCCGTCGAGCCCGGCCATCAGCATCGACGAGAACGCCAGGTACGGGTTGGACGACGGGTCCGGCACCCGGAACTCGACCCGCTTGGCCTTCGGGTTCGTGCCGGTCACCGGGATGCGGGTGCACGCCGAGCGGTTGCGCTGCGAGTACACCAGGTTGACCGGCGCCTCGAACCCGGGCACCAGCCGCCGGTACGAGTTGACCGTCGGGTTGGTGAACGCCAGCAGGCTCGGCGCGTGGTGCAGCAGGCCGCCGATGTACCAGCGGGCGACGTCGGACAGGCCCGCGTACCCGGTCTCGTCGTAGAAGAGCGGGTCGCCGCCGGCCCACAGGCTCTGGTGGGTGTGCATGCCCGACCCGTTGTCGCCGAACAGCGGCTTCGGCATGAACGTGGCGGTCTTGCCGGCGGCGTGCGCGGTGTTCTTCACGATGTACTTGAACAGCTGCACCTGGTCGCCGGAGTGCAGCAGGGTGGAGAACCGGTAGTTGATCTCGGCCTGCCCGGCGGTACCGACCTCGTGGTGGGCCCGCTCCACGACCAGTCCGGCCCGGAGCAGGTTCCGGGTGATCGTGTCGCGCAGGTCGGCGGTCTGGTCGACCGGCGACACCGGGAAGTAGCCGCCCTTCGGAGTGATCTTGTGGCCCAGGTTGGCGCCGCCCTCGACCGAGCCCGAGTTCCAGGCGCCCTCGATCGAGTCGATGTGGTAGAAGCCGTGCTGGGTGGCCGTGTCGTACCGGATCGAGTCGAACAGGTAGAACTCGGCCTCGGCGCCGAAGTAGGCGGTGTCGGCGATGCCGCTCGCGGCGAGGTAGGTCTCGGCCTTGCGGGCGATGTTGCGCGGGTCCCGGCTGTACGGCTCGCGCGTGAACGGGTCGTGCACGAAGAAGTTGAGCGCCAGCGTCTTCTCGGCCCGGAACGGGTCGACGAACGCCGTCGCCGGGTCGGGCAGCAGCAGCATGTCCGACTCGTGGATCTGCTGGAAGCCGCGGATCGAGGAACCGTCGAACGCCAGACCGTCGGTGAACACGTCCGCGTCGAACGACTCGACCGGCACCGTGAAGTGCTGCATCACCCCCGGCAGGTCGCAGAACCGGACGTCGACGAACCGCACGCCGTCGTCGGCCAGATACTTCAGCAGTGCCTCGGAGTTGTCGAACACGTGTCCTCCGTCGTCTCGCGTCTCGATGCGTACCCCCGGGTACCCGGACAGGGTAGGTACCCGCCGTTGCCCGGCCGTATCTGCATTGTTTCGCCGCTGTTACGTGCCCGCCGGCTTTCCGCCCCCCTGACCACGACCACGGCTGGGCGGAACCGCCCCCGCAACACCCACCTGAGCGCGCCGACCCGCGGTACGGGCGCGGACCCGGGGGCGCCGGTACCGGCGAGTCGCCGTAAGCTGGGCCGGTGAGCGAGCGCTCGTCCCAGCAGACCACCGGCCGGCCCGCCGACCCGAACGCGCCGGCCGAGCCGGGCAGCCCCGCCACCTGGGGCAAGCGGTTCGTCGCGCTGGTCCTCGACTGGATCCTCTGCCTGCTGGTCGGAACCGTGCTGGCCCGCCTGACCGGGGTGTTCTCCAACCAGACCATGGTCGGCTTCTGGGCCTACCCGGTGCTGATCGTCGAGTACGGGGTCTTCATCGGGGTCTTCGGCCAGACGGTGGGCATGCGTCTGGCCCGGATCGCCTGCCTGCGGGTGTCGGATCATGGCCGGGTCGGCGTGCCGCGGGCCCTGCTGCGCGGCTTCCTGCTCTGCCTGATCGTGCCGCCGCTCGTGATCGGCCCGGGTGGCCGCGGCCTGCACGACCGCGCCGCCCGCTCGATCATGGTGCACACCTGATCCGAGCGCCCGGACGGTGCCGGTCGGTCGCCGACCAGGGCCGACGGCGGTCAGGCGGACGGGTTGTCCTCCGGCGTGGGGCGGGCGGTGCGCCGACGGGGGGCGAACTGTGCGGCGGCGATGGCGCCGAGCGCGAGGACGAAGCCGGCCACCTGCAGCGGGCCCAGGGACTGGCCCAGCACCAGCCAGCCCACGGCCGCGGCGACGACGGGGGAGAGCAGGGGCAGGAACGACAGCGCGGTGACCGGCAGCCGGCCGATGCCGGTGAACCAGAGGCCGTACGCGAGCAGTGTGCCGACGCCGCCGAGCCACAGGTAGCCGCCGAGCGCGGGCAGGTCCAGCGGTGGCAGCGCTCCCTCGACCAGTACGGCGAGGGGGAGCAGCAGGAGCCCGCCGGCGGTGAGCTGCCAGCCGGTGTACGCGAGGACGCCGACCGGTCGTCGCCACCGCTTCGACAGGACCACGCCGGCCGCCATCCCGGCGGTACCGAGGCTGCCGGCGACGATGCCGACCGGATCGAGGGCGGCGCCGGCGCGCAGCACGATCACCGCCACCCCGCCGGCTCCGGCGATCGCCCAGCCGAGCCGCCACAGCGTCGGTCGCTCCCGGAGCAGCCCGTACGCGAGGGCGGCGACGGCGAGCGGTTGCAGTGCGCCGAGGATCGCGGCGACGCCGCCGGGCAGCCGGTACGCGGCGACGAACAGCAGCGCGAAGAAGGCGCCGATGTTGAGCGTGCCCAGCAGGGCAGCGCGCCACCACCACGCGCCGCGCGGTAGCCGGCGGCCGAGGGCGAGGGCGATCAGACCGGCCGGCAGCGCGCGCAGGGTCGCCGACCAGAGCGGATGGCCGGGCGGCAGCCATTGGCTGGCGACCAGGTAGGTGGTGCCCCAGACGACGGGGGCGAGGGCGGTCAGCGCGGTGCGTGCCGCGACGGATCCCGCCGGCGCCGCGAGGGCACCGGCGGCCTGCGCGGTACGGGTCCGGGCGCCGGTGGCGGTGTCGGCCATGGCAAACTCCTCGACGTTGAAATGTTCAACGTCGAGAAATCTAGGCCGCGAGCTATCTTGGTGTCAAACAGTTCAATGTCGAGGAGTGTGTGATGCCGGACGCGGTCGATCGGATTCTCGCGCAGTGGCAGGCCGAGCGGCCCGATCTGGACGCCAGCCCGATGGGCATCGTCGGCCGGATCAAGCGGGTCGGCCGGCTGCTGGAGCACGGCCTCGGGGAGTACTTCGCCCAGCACGACCTGCAGTCGTGGGAGTTCGACATCCTCGCCACGCTGCGCCGCAGCGGCCCGCCCTACCAGCTGACCGCCGGCGCGCTGGTGGCCTCCTCGATGATCACGTCGGGTGCGATGACCAACCGGATCGACCGGCTGACCTCGCGCGGGCTGGTGACCCGCCGGGTCGATCCGGGCAACCGGCGCAGCGTGCTGATCGCGCTGACCGAGGAGGGGCGCACGCTCATCGACCGCGCGGTGACCGGCCACGTCGCCAACGAGGACCGGCTGCTTGCCGGCCTGTCGGCGGCGCAGCGCGACCAGCTCGCCGACCTGCTGCGCACCCTCGCCCTGCACCTGGGCGACGAGGCGCCGGCAAGCCGGACCTAGCGGGTCCTACCGGCCGCGCATCGCCTTGTAGGCGCCCTTGGGCGGGCGGGCGTTCCGGGGCATCGGGCCCTTCGGCATCGGCGGCCGGGAACCGATCGCGCCGAGCCGGGTGTCCAGCGCGGAGACCTGCTTGGCGGTGATGTTGCGGGGCAGCTTCAGCAGATGGCTGCGCAGCTTGCGCAGGCTGACCTGGCCCTCCTCGTCACCGACCTGGATGTCGTAGATCGGGGTGTCACCGGCGACCCGGGAGGTGCGCTTCTTCTCCTGGCCGAGCAGGCTGCGCAGCCGGCCGGGGTTGCCCTCGCCGATCAGCACGACGCCGGCGCGGCAGACCGCCCGGTGCACGAAGTCCTCCTGCGTGGTCGCCTGCACCGCGGGGGTGACCTTCCAGTCGCCGCGCATCGTCTGCAGGATCGCCGCGGCGGCACCCACCTTGCCCTCGGCCTCGTTGAGCATCGCGGTGTTGGCCCGCAGGTTCATCACGATCAGCACCGCGAGCAGCGCGAGCACCACGCCGACCGCGATCCAGACCGGCGAGCCGAGCAGCAGGAACGCGATCACGCCGGCCGCGAGCGGGATCACCACCGCGACGATCACCAGCGGCAGGAACAGGGTGTCGCGCTTGGCGGTGAACACGAACGCGGTGCGGATCTGCTTCAGGCGTTCGAGGAACGATGCCTTCTCCGGCTCAGCTTTGGCCATGCCGTGAGTCTATCGACGTCTCCCGCGCAGCGACGTACCGGCGGAGTGTCGGGCCGGCTGGCGCGCGCTCGCTACCGTCGGTCGACGATCGCGCGGCGGGCGCGGGGTGGAACGGGAGGCAGCGCGGATGGCGTACGGACCGGTCGGCTACGCCCCGACCCGGCGTCGGCCCCGTGCCCGGGGCAGCCTGGGCGTCACACTGGTCGGGTTCGTCCTGATCGTGGTGGGCGGTGCCGGCCTGCCGTGGTTCGGTGCCGACCAGCTCGACCTGCACGACACCTCGTTGGGCGGCGTGACCACCTCGGCGAGCGCCGTCGGCGTCGGCGCGTTCGTGCTGGTGCAGTGCGTGATGCTGGTGCCGGCGCTGCTGGTGGCGCTGGCCGGAACGCTCGACTCGACGGTCTGCCGGGTGCTGTACGCGGTGCTCGGCGTGCTGTGGCTGATCGTGCTGACGATCGTCGAGATCGCGGCCGGCGGCGTGGCCAGCGCCAACGGGTACCAGCTGCCCACCGCCGGGATCGGTGTGTCGGTGATCGTCGGCGTGCTGCTGCTGTGCTGGTTCGTCGGGTACGCGTTCCTGCGCGGCCTGGCGCTGCGGGTCGTGTCCGGGTTGTTGCTGCTGTTCGCCGCCGGAGCGTTCACTCTCGGCGCGGTCGGCCTGGCGCGGTACTCCGGCGTGCTCGCCGCCGGGGTCGGGCTGGCCGGCTTCGGCTACCTGCTCTGCGCGATCGGGTCGTTCGCCGGCCCCCGGTACGAGTACTACTGACCGGGCGCCGGCGTCGACCCGATCAGACGGACTGGATCGCGAGCTCGGGCGGCAGCGCCTCGCCGCGCGCCGTCTTGGCCTGCCGGAACAGCCGGCCGGCGCGGTACGACGAGCGCACCAGCGGCCCGGCCAGCACGCCGGCGAAGCCGATCCGCTCGGCCTCCTCGCGCAGCGCCACGAACTCCTCCGGCTTGACCCACCGGTCGATCGGGTGGTGTCGCACCGACGGGCGCAGGTACTGGGTGATGGTGAGCAGCTCGCAACCGGCGTCGAACAGGTCCCGCATCGCCTGCACGACCTCGTCGAACTCCTCACCCATGCCGAGGATCAGGTTGGACTTGGTGACCAGGCCGTCCTCGCGCGCCTTGGTGATCACCTCCAGCGACCGCTCGTACCGGAAGCCGGGGCGGATCCGCTTGAAGATGCGCGGCACCGTCTCGATGTTGTGCGCGAGCACCTCCGGCCGGGACGAGAACACCTCGGCCAGCTGGTCGGGCTTGGCGTTGAAGTCGGGAATCAGCAGCTCGACGCCGCAGCCGGGCACGTGCTTGTGGATCTGCCGGACGGTCTCGGCGTACAGCCAGGCGCCGCCGTCGGGCAGGTCGTCGCGGGCCACGCCGGTGATCGTCGCGTACTTCAGGCCCATGGTGGCGACCGAGTCGGCCACCCGGCGCGGCTCGTCGGCGTCGAACTCGGCCGGCCGCCCGGTGTCGATCTGGCAGAAGTCGCACCGGCGGGTGCACTGGTCACCGCCGATGAGGAAGGTGGCCTCGCGGTCCTCCCAACACTCGTAGATGTTGGGGCAGCCGGCCTCCTCGCACACGGTGTGCAGGCCCTCGCGTTTCACCAGGCCCTTCAGATCCGTGTACTCGGGACCCATCTTGGCGCGCACCTTGATCCACGGCGGCTTGCGCTCGATGGGCGTTTCGGAGTTGCGGGCCTCGATGCGCAGAAGTCGTCGGCCCTCTGGCTGAACCACGGTCACGCCGGCCAGCCTAACGCCGCGAACCGGTACGCACGGCGGTCCGTGACGTCACTCACCGCACGTTACGTGAGGTGCCTCACGTCTCCGGCGGGCTGCCCGGTTTGTGACCCGCTGGTACCGGCTTCACCCGGCCCTTGCGTCCCGCTCGGCCCGTGTCGCTGCCGGCGGCCCGCGGTGCTTCGCCCGTCCGTGACCGCGGCGGCGGTCAGCCGACCCGGCGGTAGCCGCAGACGTAGCCGTGCGGCAGGTTGGCCCGGACGAACTGCCACCGGGTCTTCTTGCCGGTCAGGTCGTCGGTCGACTCGTAGTAGTCGTGCTCGCCGACCGTCCACAGCGTCGCGAGCCCCTTCGGCCGGTACACCACCGGCGACGAGGCGTCCCGGTCCGCGTACAGGGTGACGCCCTCGAGCTGACGCATGTCGCCGTCGTTCAGCGCGCACTCGCGCACCGCGCCCTTCTCCGGCGTGCTGCGCATCAGGAAGCCGTCCCGCTCGACCACCGTGTAGCTGTACGGGGTGCGGCCGCGGTCGGAGTCCGCGCAGCTGCTGTCCGGAATGCCGAGCCCCACGGTGATCGCGAACGCGTGGTCGCGGTAGGCGACCGTCCGCACGTCGGAGCCGCAGTGCTCGCCCACCACCAGCGGCTGGTCGTCCTGCACCGCGGTGCGCCTCGCGGCGTCCCAGCGCCACACGTAGTACGCGGTGTACTCGTTGACCCCGGCGGCGCAGACCAGCCCGGCCGCGGCCACCTGGCTGCCACCGCCGATGTCGCCGTACACCGGGGCACCGGCGCCGCGGCAGCTGACCGGTCCACCGTCGGGGGTGCTGCCCTTGCCCCGGCCGTCGTGCAGCGTCAGCGTCCGGTCACCGCGCTGGGTCCGGGCCCGCAGCATCGCGTTGAGCATCGGGTGGTGCCAGGCCGCCGAACCGAATTCGAACCCGCGGATCGCGTCCGGCGCCGCGCTGGGCGATCCGGGGTGCGGCGACGCCGAGGCGCCGTGCGTGGCCGGCGGGGCACCGTCCGGGCCGCAGCCGGTGACCGCCAGCGCGCCGAGCGCCAGTATCCCCGCCGCGATGCACGTCCGCCGCCGCACTCGTACCCCCGGCCGTCGATCGTCGTCGATGTGTCCGGGAAAGGTAACAGCCCGCCGGCAATCTGGTTGCCGGTACCTGGTGCGTGCGCGCTATGGTCTGCGGCAACGGCACTGACGGAGCCAAGTAGCACGTGGACCCCGGAGCCGAGAGAGCCGCCTGCTGCTGTGACGGCGGCCTCCGGACCACGCGTGAAGACCCTCCCGAGCCGCGGGGAACAACGGCGCGACCGGCCCGGTCCGGGGCTGCGCCCCAAGCCCCGCCGGCCGGCCCCCGTGATCGGGCCAGCGATGCCGGTTCGCCGGCGTCGCGCAAGGCCGCCTCGTGGCGGCGAAGGTGTGGTGGCACCGCGACCTTGCCCCATCGCCCACACCAACAGGGCTGCGACAGGCGGCGTGTTGGTCGGCGAGGCACCTCTCCACCGTTCGCACACCTCCGGGCCGCAGCCCTCGCCAGGGGTCCGCGTATCCGTACGAGGAGGTGTTGTGGTGCAACGCATTCTGTCCACCGAGCTCGCCGCGCACGCCGGCGAGCAGGTTCGGCTGGCCGGCTGGGTACACCGGCGGCGGCTGCTGAAGTCCGTGGCGTTCCTGATCCTGCGTGACCGGGCGGGCCTCGCCCAGGTCGTGGTGTCCGACCCGGCCGCGCGGCAGCGCTTGGCGCAGCTGCCGGAGGAGACGGTCGTCGAGGTGACCGGCCGCGCGGTCGCGAACCCGGACGCCCCGGGCGGGATCGAGGTCGTCGAGCCGGGCTGGGAACCGCTGTCCGAGCCGGCCGAACCGCTGCCGTTCGAGCTGTACCGGCCGGAGCTTCGGGTGAGCCTGCCGACGGTGCTCGACGCGGCGCCGTTCGCGCTGCGCAACGCGCGGCAGCGGGCGCCGATCGAGCTGGCCGCCGCCGGGGTGCGCGGGTTCCGCGCCACCCTGGACGGCCTCGGCTTCACCGAGGTGCACACGCCGAAGCTGGTCGGCTACGCGACCGAGTCGGGTGCGAACGTGTTCGGCGTCGACTACTTCGGCCGCCGGGCCTACCTGGCGCAGAGCCCGCAGTTCTACAAGCAGGCGATGGTCGGCGTGTTCGAGCGGGTGTACGAGGTGGGCCCGGTGTTCCGGGCCGAGCCGCACGACACCGCCCGGCACCTGGCCGAGTACACCTCGCTGGACGCCGAGCTGGGGTTCATCGAGGACCACCGGGACGTGATCGGCGTGATCCGGGACGTGTTCGCCGGGATGGTGGAGGCGATGGCCGGCTCGGCCGGCGGCGCGGTCGCCGCGGCCGGGATCGCCCTGCCGGAGGTACCGGCCGAGCTGCCCGTGGTGCACTTCGCCGAGGCGCTGGAGCGCATCGGCGCGGCGGCGGGGGAGGACCTGTCGGGCGAGCAGGACCTGGCGCCGGCCCACGAACGGTGGCTGTCGGCCTGGGCACAGCGCGAGCACGGCTCGGAGTGGCTGATCGTCGAGGGGTACCCGACGGCGAAGCGCGCCTTCTACACCCACCCGGACCCGGCCCGGCCCGGCTACTCGCGCGGCTTCGACCTGCTGTTTCGTGGACTGGAGCTGATCAGCGGCGCGCAGCGGCTGCACCGGTACGCCGACTACGTGGCGGCGATCACCGCCCGCGGCGAGAGCATCGAGCCGTACGCGTCGTACCTGGAGTTCTTCCGGCACGGGATGCCGCCGCACGGCGGGTTCGCGATCGGGCTGGAACGGTTCGTGGCCCGGCTCACCGGCGCCGCGAACGTGCGCGAGGTCACGCTGTTCCCGCGCGACCTCCACCGCCTCACACCCTGACGCCCGCCGCCCCCGCGGAAGTTGATCAAGGGATCCAGGCACGTTTCGCCAGGACGGCGGGAACGGATCCCTTGATCAACATCGTCGGGCGGGCGGGCGGCGGGCGGCGGGCGGGCGGCGGTTACGGGAAGAGCATGTGGACGCGGGACTCGACCATCGGGAGCACCTCGGCGACGGTCACCTCGCGGCCCAGCTCGTAGCTCAGCGAGGTCACCCCGGCGTCCCGGATGCCGCACGGCACGATCCGGTCGTACCCGGTGAGGTCGGAGTTGCAGTTGAGCGCGAAGCCGTGCTCGGTGACCCCGTGCGAGACGCGCATCCCGAGGGCGGCGATCTTGCGGGTCGGTCCGCGGTCGTCGGCGAGCACCCACACCCCGCCGCGCATGTCCTTGCGGGTGGTGATCCGGGTGGTCGGCACGCCGAACTCGGCGCACACCGACATGACGAGGTCTTCCACCCGGTGCACGAACGCGATCACGTCGACCGGGTCGGGCAGCTTGATGATCGGGTAGCCGACGAGCTGCCCGGGGCCGTGCCAGGTGATCTTGCCGCCGCGGTCGACGTCGATGACCGGGGTGCCGTCGGTCGGGCGGTCCAGCGGTTCGGTGCGCTTGCCGGCCGTGTACACGCTGGGATGCTCCAGCAGCAGCAGCGTGTCCGGGCCGGTGTCGTCGATGCGGGCCTGCTGGATGCGGCGCTGCTGGTCCCACGCGACGCGGTAGTCGACGAGGCCGGCGCGGACGATTTCCAGCCGTTCGGCGGGAGCTGCCTGCTCCCGCAGCGCGATGTCGGTCACGCTGCGAGCCTAGTCTCGCTACCCGGTACCGGCCGGGCAGTGTGCGCCAGCAGACGGGTTCCCGCCGAGGGCCTGCGGTACGTACCAGGACAGTACGGTCGAATTCGGGTCGACTGGCCGCGCCGGCCGGGTGCCGGTTAGCCTTTCCCGCTGGTGGATGCGGCCGTACGAGGCGGGTGTCGCGACGCGCCGACCCGCGATCGGGCGGCCGGCGCGTAAACGATCTTGGGCCTACGGTTGAATCATCCGCGGCGAACATGGTGCTGGCTGACCGCCCGCCGAATGGGCGCTATACGATTCTGGAACATCTCGGGCTCCGCGGTGATACTCTGCGCCGCCACCTCGGGCGCGTGATGCTCCGGGTCGACTCGATCCCCTCGCCGGCACCCCTTCGCCGGCCGACGGCCCACGGGCAGGCGAAATCGGAGGACATCTTGACGGTGGAAGTCGGAACGCTCTGGCGACAACGCAGCGTCATGGGGATGTTGGTGCGCCGGGACCTGGCGGTCAAGTACCAGTCCTCGATGCTCGGGTACCTGTGGTCGCTGATCGATCCGCTCGTGCAGGCGCTGATCTACTGGTTCATCTTCGGGGTGCTCTACCACCGCAGCGGCGACGAGAACATGCTCGGCCACGCCGGCTATCCGCTGTTCATCGTCTCCGGCATCTTCGCCTGGATGTGGATGTCGGCCGGCATCACCGAGTCGGCGCACGCGTTGAGCTCGCAGTCCCGGCTGATCACCACGATGCGGGTGCACCGGCAGATCTTCCCGATCTCGAAGGTGTTCGCCCGGTCGGTCGAGTTCCTGGTCGGCATCCCGGTGGTGCTGGTGTTCGCGCTGATCTTCCACGGCTACTTCACCTGGCGGCTGCTCGCCATCCCGCTGGCCATGGTGATCCAGGGCGTGCTGCTGATCGGGGTGGCGCTGATCCTCGCCCCGCTCAACGTGCTGTTCCGCGACGTGGAGCGGATGACCCGGCTGATCGTGCGCATCCTGATGTACTCGGCGCCGGTCATCTACCCGCTCGCCCGGGTGATCGGCGCGCCGGGAGATCCGTCCTCCCTGCCCGGCTGGTTCCAGTTCCTCTACCAGTGCAACCCGCTGGTGGGGATCATGGAGTTGCAGCACGGCGCGTGGATCGCGCCGATGTTCCCCAGCGCACAGTTGGTGATCATGTCGGCGACCGGTTCGCTGATCGTGTTCATCCTTGGCTGGTGGGTCTTCAACCGGGCCGAGTCGGCCGTGCTCAAGGAGCTGTAGGAAGACGATGAGCACCATCATCGAGGCGCACGACCTGGGCATCCGGTTCAGCAAGAACCGGAAGCGGCAGCGCAAGCTGCGGGAGATGTTCATCTTCCGTGGCAAGAACCGCGGCCCGAAGATCAGCCACGACTTCTGGGCGTTGCGGCACATCAACTTCAGCATCGAAGAGGGCGAGGCCGTCGGCCTGATCGGCGCGAACGGTACGGGCAAGTCGACCCTGCTGCGGATGATCGCCGGCGTGCTCAGCCCGGACGAGGGCTGGGTGGAGTGCCGGGGCAAGGTGGCTCCGCTGCTGGCCCTGTCCGCCGGCTTCTCCGGCGACCTGACCGGCCGGGAGAACGTGCAGATCGTCGCGGCCATGCACGGCCTGAGCCAGCAGCAGATCCGGAAGCGGTTCGACGCGATCGTCGAGTACGCCGACGTGGCCGAGTTCATCGACACGCCGATCCGGCACTACTCCTCCGGGATGAAGGTGCGGCTCGGGTTCGCCGTGCTCACCCAGCTGGAGCACCCGGTGATGCTGGTCGACGAGGCGCTCGCGGTGGGCGACCGCAAGTTCCGGGAGAAGTGCTACAAGACCATCGAGGGGATGCTCGCCGAGGGCCGCACCCTGGTGCTCGTCTCGCACTCCGACAAGGATCTGCGCCGGTTCTGCAAGCGTGGCATCTACCTGCGCAAGGGTGAGCTGATCTCCGACGGCCCGATCGAGTCGGTCCTGGACGAGTACCACGACTACGCCAAGGCCTGAGCACGCCGGCCCGGCCCCGCGCCGGCCCGGTCAGCCGATCCGGTAGAGCCCGTCGCGCGGAAACAGCAGGCTGTGCGCCACCGAGGTCAGCCGCAACCCGGCGGCGCGCAGCCGGGCCGCGTGGCTGGGGTAGGCGACCAGCCAGTGCACCCGGTAGGCGCGCAGCAGCGCGGCCCGGCGCGCCGGTGGCGTGGCCGGGTCGAGCATCGTCGCCGCATCGTCGCGGCGGCGCTCGTCGCCGGGCAGCCACGGCTCCGGATACACCGACGCCACCGGGTAGATCCGGTACGCCGGGGCCATCCGCTTGGCGTGGTAGGTGTCGGCGAGGATCCGGGTCCCGGCCGGCAGCTCCCGGGCCAGCCAGCGGTAGTCCCCCCAGCTGTGCTTGACCTGCATCCGGGTCGCGAGCGCCGCCGGGATCGGGGTGCCGAGCTCGGCCACCCCGGCCTGGGTCCAGCCGCCGACCGCGAACACCGTGACGGCCAGCGCGCCCGCGTACAGCCGGGCCGTCCGGGTGCCGCTCGACAGCACCGTGACGAGCTCGATCCCGGCCGCGATCTGGCCGGCGAGCAGGAGCATCGGCCAGGCCCGGCCCCAGGCGTACGCGCCGGTCAGCAGCCCGTAGCCGACCGGCACGGCGGACAGCAGTGCGAGCAGCACCAGCGGGTCGGTGCGGCTGCGGCGAAACCGCAGCGCCAGCGCCGGGACGCCGACGACCAGGCCGAGCCCGTACAGGTCGAACATGTTGCGGTAGAGCGGGCGGTGGATGGCGTCGAGCTGGCCGGTGTCGCCCAGCAGCGACGTGATCGAGAAGTACGGCCAGGCCGCGACGAGCACCGCGGCGCCGACCGCGGCGCCGGCCAGCGCGAGCATCCGGCGCAGGGTGAGCCGGCGCCGGTGGGCGACGAGCAGCGCGATGGCGCCGAACCCGGCGCCCAGCGCGGTGAACTGGTGGTCGAGCAGGACGTCGGCCCCGAGCACCGCGGCCACCGGGTACGGCCACCAGCCGCGGCCACCGGCGAGCGCGTACGCGAGGACACCCCACAGGTGCAGGGTGATGCCGAGCGCGAAGGTGCTCGGGTAGTAGAGGGTCTGGCCGAGCGAGGCCAGACCGTACGCGCCGGACCAGAGCAGCAGCTGGGTGCCGTTGACCAGGACGACCGCGGCAAGCGCGCACAAGGGCGCCGCGGGGGCGCGGCTGAGCCGGCGGACGAAGTGGTGCATGCCGCTCGCGACCAGCAGCGCGTTGACCACCGCACTGATCCGGAAGATCGTCCACGGGTCGAGCCCGCCGAACCGGAACCCGAGCGCCTGTAGCAGCGTGAACGGCGAGTAGTAGACGCTGCCCGGCTCCGCGACGCCGGTCATCGGGTCGGGTGGATCGTGCAGGTTGCGGCTGAACTGTTCGATGACCGCCAGATGTATCCCGGTGTCACCGCTCCACGGCGGCCGCCGCGCGACCAGCAGGCCGAACGCCGCGGCGAGGACGTACAGGGCGATCACCGGCGCGAGGGTGGCGAGCCGGCGCCCGGGTGCTGCGGTCCCATCGGCGTCCGGACGGCTGGAGACCGCTGCGGACGGCACGCCTGCCATGCGCCCTCCTCGCCGCGCCGCGGCCGTACTGCGTCGAGAGGGTGCCCGGGATGGGCCGTTCCCCGTTTCCCGCCACCTCTCGGGTCGTTTTCGAGAATGTCTCAGCGCGTGGTCGGTCAGCAGCGGAACGTGGGAATTGGCCGACGGTTGGCGGAGCTTTTGCCGGCCCCACGGGGTAGTTCACGCTCCACTGGCACCGGCCTTACCAGGGGAGGTGACTCAAAGTACTTAAATGAGTCCGTTATTGTAATCAGGTCGGTTTGCCCTGCCGGGGCGACCGGTGCCGCGGGGGTGGCATCGGGCAGCCGGCCGCCCGGTTCGCCGGGACGTGCCACGTCCGGACGTGGCTGGACGTGTAGCGACTGCAACGTGCAGAAATCGCCGAGTGACCCTGCGCAGTGGGGTGCTGCGCTCGGCCGGTGGGGCGCGGGTGGGAGAGAGATGGCGCGATCGAGGTTCAGCGCGAAGTTTCGCCGGATCCGGCACCGCATCAAGATCATCAAAGACTTCGAGTCGCACGCGCACTGGCGCGCCGCGCCGATCCAGCACGACACCGTGCTGTACGAGTCGTTCTCCGGCAACGGGATGCTGTGTAACCCGGAGGCGATCTTCACCGAACTGCTCGCCGCGCCCGACCAGCAGCACCTGCAGCACGTCTGGGCGCTGTCGGACTTCCACCGCTACCGCCAGACGATCCAGCGCTTCGCCGGCTACCCGAACGTCAGCTTCGTCAAGACCAACTCCCGCGCCTACTACCGCGCGCTCGCGACCTCGAAGTACCTGATCAACAACGCCACCTTCCCGCCACAGTTCGGCAAGCGGGACGGGCAGGTCTACCTCAACACCTGGCACGGCACGCCGCTGAAGAAGATGGGGTACGACATCGAGGGCGGTGGGCCGGAAACGCGCAACGTCATCCGCAACTTCGTGATGGCCGACTACCTGCTGTCCGGCAGCGAGTTCATGACCCAGCAGATGTACCAGACCGCGTACAAGCTGCGCGGCATCTACCGCGGATCGATCGTCCAGGAGGGCTTCCCGCGCATCGACCGGCAGTTCTGCACCCCGGAGCAGGCTCGCCGGATCCGCGGCCAGCTGCGCGATCGCGGCGTCGTGATCGACCCCGGCCAGCAGATCGTGCTGTACGCACCGACCTGGAAGGGCAACTCCTTCCACCGGCCGCAGGACGATGCGGATGAGCTGCTCGCGCGGATCAGCGAGCTCAACGCGCGGATCGACACCAGTCGTTACCGGGTGCTGCTCAAGGTGCACCAGCAGGTCTACAGGTACGCGATGGACCGACCCGAGCTGCGCGGCCTGCTGGTACCCAACGACGTGCCGGCCAACGTCGCGCTCGGCATCACCGACGTGCTCGTCACCGACTACTCCAGCATCTTCTACGACTTCCTCGCGACCGGCCGGCCGATCCTGTTCTACGCACCGGATCTCGCCGACTACGACGGCGAGCGCGGGCTCTACGTCGGTACCGAGGCGTGGCCCGGGCCGGTGACCGACCGGATCGACGAGCTCGCCGCCGCGCTCGACAGCCTGGGCACCGACCACGACGTCACCGCCGCCAGCCAGTCCCGGTACGCCAAGGCCGCCGCCGACTACGTGCCGCGCGACGACGGGGGAGCGGCCGCGCGGGTGGTCGACGTGGTGTTCCGGGGCCGCCGGGACGGCTACGACGTGCGTACCGACCTGACCGACGGGCGTGAGTCGATCCTGATCTACCTGGGCGGCATGCGGACCAACGGCATCACCACCTCGATGCTCAACCTGCTCGACAACATCGACTACGACCGGTTCGACGTGTCCGCGCTGTACAGCTACCGGCGGCGCAGCCAGGACCGGGTGAAGAACGAGGCCCAGCTCAACCCGAACGTCCGGCTGTTCCCGTACATCGGGGGCATCAACGGCAGCAAGCGGTTCACCCTCGCGCGCCGGCGGCTGCTCGCCCGGGGACTGACCGCGCCGCGGGTCGACCTTGACGCGCAGAACCGGCTGTTCGCCGACGAGTTCCGCCGGGTGTTCGGCGATGCCCGATTCGACTACGTCGTCGACTTCAGCGGGTACGGGCCGTTCTGGGACTACGTGTTCCTGACCGCGCCGGCGCGTTGCAAGTCGATCTGGATGCACAACGACATGGCCGCCGACCGGCTGCGCGAGGTGAACGGGCGCCGGCCGCTGGAGGCCGGTCTCGGCGCGGTGGCCACCACGTACCGGTACTTCGACCGGCTGGTGTCGGTGTCGCCGGCACTGGCCGCGATCAACCGGGCCAAGCTCGGCGCGATCGCTGGCAACGCCGAGTTCACCGCCGCGGTCAACACCATCAACTACCGCGCCATCCTGGCCCAGGCCGACGCCGACCTGCTGGCCGAGCTGCCGGCGCCGGAGGGCGGCGAGGCCGGCGGCGAGGAGAGCGTCGTCCCCGACATGGGCGACGACCCGGTCGTGGAGGCGAAGCGGCAGGAGTCGCGGCGGCAGGCGGCGGAGCGGCGCGCGCTGATCGAGCGCATCATCGCCCCACCACCGGGGGTCACCACGTTCGTCACCGTCGGCCGCTGCTCGCCGGAGAAGAACCACGCGCGGCTGATCCGGGCGTTCGCCCAGGTGCACGCGGAGGAACCGGCGACCCGGCTGATCCTCGTCGGCAGCGGCCCGCTGTACCACCAGCTGGAGCAGCTGGTCGGGCAGCTGGGGTTGACCGACTCGGTGATCCTGACCGGCCAGCAGAACAACCCGCACGCGATCCTGCGGCGCGGCGACTGCTTCGTGCTGTCCAGCGACTACGAGGGGCAGCCGATGGTGATCCTGGAGGCGCGGGTGCTCGGCCTGCCGGTCGTGTCGACCGACTTCGCCTCGGTCCGGGGCTCGCTGCCGGACGGCGTCGGCCTGGTGGTGCCGCGCACCGAGGACGGGCTCGCCGACGGGATGCGGGCCCAGCTGCGCGGAGCCGTACCGAATCCGCCGTTCGACTACGAGGCCTACAACGCCGAGGCGGTACAGCAGTTCTACCAGGCGATCGGCGCGGCCCGCACCCGGCCGGCGCCGCACCGTTCGACCGCGGCCGTCGCGGCCGCCACGGACGCGATCGGGGCGGCGCCCACGCGACTGCTCGGGATACCCGGCGCCGCCCGCCGGCGCTGACGCGGCGACGGCACTGCCGCGCCGCGGTCAGCGCCCGGCCCGGTCGGCGGCGGCCCCGCGCGCCCCGGCCGGCAGCTCCGGCTCCTCGCCCAACATCAGCTTGCGTACCACCCGTTCCGCCGCCCGGCCGTCGTCGAAACCGCAGAACCTGTCCCGGAACGCGGCGAGCAGCTCCCGGGTCGCCGGGGTGTCCACCGCGCCGGTGCGGAACGCCTCGACCAGCTCGGCGTAGTCGCGGGTGAACAGCCCGGGTGGCGCCGCCGCCAGGTCGAAGTAGACGCCCCGGGTGTCCCGGTAGGCGTCCCAGTCCGGCGCGTAGATCACGATCGGCCGGTCCAGCACCGCATAGTCGAACATCGCCGACGAGTAGTCGGTGACCAGCACGTCGGCGACCAGGTACAGCTCCTCGACCACCGGGTACGCCGAGACGTCCAGCACCGCGCCGTCCGGCTCGCCGCCGGTGCCCTCGGCGTAGAAGTAGTGCGCCCGGGTCAGCAGCCGGTGTCGCGGGCCGAGCGCGGCGACGAACTCGGCCGGATCGAACAGCGGCCGGTAGTCGGGCTGGAACTCGCGATGGGTCGGTGCGTACAGCACGACGGTCTCGTCCGGGCCGATGCCGAGCCGCGCGCGCAGCGCGCTGACCCGGGCCGCCGTCGCGCCGACGAGGGTGTCGTTGCGCGGGTAACCGTATTCCAGGGTGCGGAAGTCGACCGGGTACGCCTGGTGCCAGATCGTGCTGCTGTAGCCGTTGGAGCTCAGGTCGTAGTCCCAGGCCGTGCAGCGGGCCAGCAGGCTCTGCCTGGTGGCGTGCTTGCCGGCCGGTGCGAGCGGGTTCGGCCGCTCGTCCACTCCCATCGACTTCAACGGGGTGCCGTGGTGGGTCTGCAGGAACACCGTGCCCGGCCGCTTCACCAGATAGTTGCCGAAGTTGTTGTTGTTGACCAGGTATTTCGCGGTGGCCAGGGCGCGGAAGAACGCCGGCGTGTCCTGCACGACGTACTCCACGCCGGATGGCATCGACCGTGCGCCCTCCGCGGTGACCACCCACACCCCGCGCACGTCCGGCGCGAGCTCCCGGGCCTTCTCGTAGATCGCCTTCGGGTTGCAGGCGTACCCGCGGCCCCAGTACGCGCAGTAGAGCGCCAGGTGTTCGTCGACCGGGCGGCGCAGCTGCGCGTGGTAGTAGCCGCGCAGCAGGCTCTTGCCGGCCAGGCTGCGGCCGCGGTGCGCGGCCCGGCGCGCCCGGCGGACGACCCGCCGGCCGTCCCGCGCGCCGCGGTACGCCGCCCGTACCGCGGCGACCGCCGGCCACGACCCGGACACCAGCAGCCGGTACCGGACGCCGTCGCCGCCGCCCGGCGGCACGAACCCGGTCGGTTTCGATCGCCGGGCCAGCGCGGACGCCTGCCGGAAGTACTCGCGGCGGTCGGCGGCACCGAGCCGGCCGGAACCCAGCAGCACGAACAGGTGCTTGACCATCACCCGGTACAGCACCGGTACCAGCGGCGCGGCGGCCTCACCGAGCGCGGCCAGCCGGGCGAACACCAGCTCGTACTGCCGGATCAGGTCGAGGTTGCGGGCGCCGCCGGTGGCGAGGATCGACCCGCCGCGCTGCCGGTAGTGGTAGCAGACCGCGTCGGTGGCGGCGATCGAGCCGGCCGCGGCGAGCATCGGATAGCTCACCGGCAGGTCCTCGTACCACCCGGTGGGGTAGTCGATTCCGAGCCTCAGCAGGAACTCGCGCCGCACCACCCGGTTCCAGGCGGACGGGAAGACCCGGAAGACCTCCGGCCGGTCGATCGCGGTGCAGCGCTCCGGCAGCCCGGCCAGCAGGGCATCGCCCGGGTCGCGCTGGATCCGCCCGTCGGGATGGTTGATCTCGTGGCCGAGCAGCAGCACGTCCGGCTCGGTGGCCGCCAGCCGCGCGGCGACCCGGGCCAGCGACCGCTCGTCCACCCAGTCGTCGCTGTCGACGAACCACACGTAGTCACCGGTCGCCTCGGCCAACCCGGCGTTGCGGGCTCCACCCAACCCCCGGTTGGCCGGCAGGTGCAACACCCGCAGCCGCGGCTCGCGGGCCGCGTACTCGTCCAGGATGCGGCCGGAGCCGTCCGGCGAGCAGTCGTCGACGCCGATCACCTCGAGGTCGTCGAACCGCTGAGTGAACAGCGAGTCCAGGCACTCGACGAGGTAGTCCTGCACGTCGAAGGCCGGCACGACGACGCTGAGCAGGGGCACCGTGCGCACATCTCCTCCGGCGTCAGTCGCTCACGGTCTCCGGCACCGGATCGGCACGGCGCTCCTCCTCCGACATCGGCCGCTCGCCGATCGCCGCGTCGTCGACGCCGGCCTCCTCCTCGGCATCGTCGATCGCCGAGCCGTTCGGCGGCGTCGGCCGGGTCGGGATCGCGTTCGGCGCGATGACCTGCTCGCCGAGCAGGACCGACCGCACCACCCGCTCGGCGGCGTGCCCGTCGTCGATGGCGGCGAACCGGCGCCGGAACGCCGCCCGCAGCGCCGTCGTCTCGGCCGAGTCGTACGCGCCGCTGCGCAGCCCGCCGACCAGGTCGTCGGCACTGGTCACGAACAGTCCGGGCGGCTCGGCGGCGAGGTCGAAGTACACCCCGCGGGTGACCTGGTAGACCGGCCAGTCCGGGGCGTAGATCACGATCGGCCGGTCCAGCACCGCGTAGTCGAACATGGTCGAGGAGAAGTCGGTGATCAGCACGTCCGCCGCGAGGTAGAGCTCCTCCACGCTGGGGTAGGTGGAGACGTCCTGCATGTACGGCGAGGTGATCGGCCCGTGCCCCTTGAACACGCCGTTGTAGAAGTAGTGCGCCCGCACCAGCACGCGGTTTCCGGGGCCGAGCCGGTCGGCGAGCTCGGACGGGTCCAGGAACGGGTTGAGCCGGCCCTGGTAGTCGCGGTGCGTCGGCGCGTACAGGATGACCCGCTCGTCCGCCTCGATCCCCAGGCCGGCGCGGATCTCCGCGATCCGCTCCGGCGTCGCCGTGCTCAGCACGTCGTTGCGCGGGTAGCCGTACTCCAGGGTGCTGAACGAGCACGGGTAGGCGCGCCGCCACACTGCCGTGCTGTACAGGTTGGAGCTGACGTTGAGGTCCCACTTGTCGCACCGCGACATCAGCCGTTTGAGCGCGTCGCGGTGCTCGGCGGCCGGCTGGCCCAGCGCCCGCTCGTCCACGCCCATCCGCTTCAGCGGCGTGCCGTGGTGGGTCTGCACGTACACCGAGCCGGAGCGCTTGACGTACTCGTTGCCGAAGTTGTTGTTGTTGACGATGTACTTGGCCCGGGCCAGCACCGAGTAGAACGCCGGGGTGTCGAACACGACGTACGGCACACCCGCCGGCATCTCGTCCACCGACTCGGGCCGGACCGCCCACACCCCGCGCACGTCCGGGACGAGTTCGCGGGCTTTCTCGTAGATCGCCTTCGGGTTGCAGGTGTAGCCGCGGCCCCAGTTCGCGCAGTACAGCGCGAGCTTGTCGTCCAGCGGCCGGCGACGCTGCACCGCGTAGTGCGTCATGAGTGCGCGCTGACGCAGCCAACCCTTGACGCCGCCGCCGACGCGACGGGTCCTGCGGTACGCCTTGCGGGCCTTCTGCTTGACCTTCTTGTACATCCGCCAGCCGCGCCGCAGGATGACCGCCGCCGGCCAGGAGCCGCTCAGCAACAGCCGGTAGCGGATCCCGACCACACCCTCCGGCGTCGGGAAGCCGGCCGGCCGGGTGTCGCGCACCAGCGCGCCCGCCCGGGTGAAGTACTCCTGCTGGTGGCGGCCGAGTCGGCCGGAGCCGATGATGTAGAACAGGTGCCGCACCATCCGCAGGTACAGCTCGGAGGTCAGCGCTTCGGGCAGCTTGCCGAGCGCCTGCACCCGGTCCCACACCAGCCGGTACTGGTCGACCAGCTCCATGTGCCGCTCGCCGCCGCTGCGCAGGATCGAGTCGCGCCGCTGCCGGTAGTAGACGCAGGTCATGTTGAGCACCGAGATCTTCTCGGCGGCCAGCAGCAGCGGGAAGGTGACCGGGATGTCCTCGTAGTAGCCCTTGGGGAACGGGATGTCGAGCCGGGTCAGCAGCTCCCGGCGAATCACCTTGTTCCAGGCGGAGGGGAAGACGTAGACGATTCGCGGGAAGTCCTCGGCCTTGAACGGCTCCTCGGGCATCCGCCGCAGCAGCCAGTTGTACCCGTCCCGGCCGGTCGAACCGTCCCACCGCGACTTGACGTGTCCGAGCATCAGCACGTCGGGCTTCTCGGCGTCGAGCCGCCGGGCGATCGTGGCGAGGCAGTTGGGGGCGACCCAGTCGTCGCTGTCGATGAACCAGACGTACTCACCGGTGGCCTCGGCCAGTCCCGCGTTGCGCGCGCCACCCAGACCGGCGTTCTCGGCCAGGTGCACGACGCGGACCCGGGGGTCGCGCGCCGCGTACTCGTCGAGGATGGCGCCGCAGCGGTCCGGAGAGCGGTCGTCGACGCCGATCAGCTCGATGTCGGTGAAGGTCTGGTCCAGCAACGAGTCGAGGCACGGACCCAGATACGCCTCGACGTTGTATGCCGGCACGACGATGCTCAACAGTGCCAAGGGTGGGCACCTCCCAGACACGGGTTTCGGTGATGGACGGACATCGGGCCCGCGGGTCGCGTTCGGTTAGGGTCACGCTCGCGATGCCGCCGGGTCAACCGCCAAGATTAAGATACAGCGGGCGCTCCGGCCCCTCGGCCTGGGCGGTCGCGCTGCGCTGGGTGAGCTGGCGACTTCCCTACGTGGGCGTGATCGTGGACGGCGCGTCGCGGAGTGCGACGTTGGGCCCACGGGGTGCGATTCGGCCCCTCCTCACGGTTGGCTCTCCCAGCTGTTGACGCGCTCGTCGCGTCGCGGGCTCCGAACGTGACGTTGACCGTACCTTTTGTACGCGTATGCAGTTCGCGCGGGCTCACCGGATCGGCTCGGCGCCGGACGCGCACACGCGGGCCCGCAGTCCCTTCTGCGCGGGCCGTTCGGAACCGTCACCGGCCCTCCCGCCGCGCCGCCGGCCCACGATACCCAGATCCACGTCGTGTGTCCGAGCCCGCTGTCGGAGTCCGTGGCGCTCCCGCCGGTCACGGCCGGAACGTCACCTCCTCGGCGCGCGCCAGCGTCACCGCGTGACGTGCGTACCCGATCGAGCCCAGCACGCGGACTGCAGGTCGATGATCAACAACGCGCGGTCCGGCACCGGCACATCGTCGCACGCGGGTATCGGCGCCGGCTACGCGAAGTCCCGCCACCGGCCGGCCCGCTCACCGGCGGGCGCCGCCGAACTCGCCCGTACCGCCCTCGCCGCGCCCGACTGACCGCGGGGCGGCCGGCCGGTGTGGTGCAGGATGGGCGGATGGAATTCGGCTACGTGGACGTCTTCGCGACGGCGCCCTTCACCGGCAACCCCGCCACCGTCGTGCTGGACGCCGACGACGCGGACGAGGCGACCATGCGCGCGGTGGCCCGCGAGTTCAACCAGTCCGAGACCGCGTTCGTCCTGGCCGGCGCGGCGGGGGCCGACTGGCGGCTACGGGCGTTCACCCCGACCGGAGCGGAGGTGTACGGCGTCGGCCACTTCGCGCTCGGCGCCGCGGCGCTGCTCGCCGAGCGTGGCCGGCTGCCGGCCGGCCGCACCGGCTACGTGCAGCAGATCGGGACCGGCAGCTACCCGACCGAGGTGACGGCGGCCGGTGACGGCCGGGCCACGGTGACGATCGGCCAGGCGGCGCCCGAGTTCGGCGGCGTGGTCGCCGACCGTACCGCGCTGGCCGCCGCGCTCGGCCTCGATCCGGCCGACCTGGCGCCGGACGGCATCGCCGAGGTGGTGTCCACCGGCGCCGGGCATCTGCTCGTCCAGGCGGTCGACCGGGCCGCCGTCGACCGGATCCGGCCGGTACCCGAGCGGTTGCTGCCGGTGCTCGACGCGGTCGGCGGGGAGGGCTGCGCGGTGTTCAGCCTCGATCCGGCCGAGCCGGACGCGCACGCGCACCTGCGCTTCGTCAACCCGCGGATGGGCATCGACGAGGACCCGGCCACCGGTACCGCGGCCGGCCCGCTCGCGGTGGTACTGGTCCGGGACGGGCTGGTCGATCCGGCGCGCCCGGTGGTCGTCGCGCAGGGACACTCCGTCGGCCGGCCCAGCCGGCTCACGGTCCAGGTGGCCGGTGACACCGTCCGGCTCAGCGGTACCGGCCTGGTCGTCGCCGCCGGGTCGTTGCGCCGCTGACCATCGCGCTGCATCCACCCGGCGGCGGTGATCCCGCGCCGTCGACCGGTCGTGGCGAACCGAGGGCGAACGCCGCCGGGGCGGCCCGCACTGCGGCGGGCCGCCCCGGCGGCTGGATCGGGTGTCGGTTGGCTGTCCCCACCGGCCTCCTACAGGCCGAGCGAGGACTCGAAGTCGCCGGCCTCCAGCCGCTCCTTGACCGTGGCCAGGTAGCGGGCCGCGTCGGCACCGTCGACCAGCCGGTGGTCGTACGACAGGGAAAGGTAGACCATCGAGCGCGGCACGATGATCTCGCCCAGGTTCGCGTCGTCGACCACCACCGCCCGCTTCACCACGGCGCCGGCACCGAGCATCGCCACCTGCGGCTGCGGGAAGATCGGCGTGTCGAACAGGACGCCGACGCTGCCGGTGTTGGTCAGCGTGAAGGTACCGCCGGCCAGGTCGTCCGGGCTGACCGTGTTGTCGCGGGTGCGCCCGGCCAGGTCGGCGATGTGCCGGGCCAGGCCGGCCAGGTTGAGGTCACCGGCGTTGTGGATGACCGGCACGATCAGCCCACGGTTGGTGTCCACGGCGATCGCCAGGTTCTCGGTGTCGTGGTAGGTGACCGTCTTCTGCTCGGTGTCGATCGACGCGTTGAGCTTCGGGTGCTCCCGCAGCGCCTCGACCGCGGCCATCGCGAAGAACGGCAGGAACGTCAGCTTGACCCCGTGCCGCGCCAGGAACTCGTCCTTGGCCCGGGCGCGCAACTGCGCGATCCGGGTCACGTCGACCTCGATCACCGTGGTCAGCTGCGCCGCGGTCTGCAGCGACTCGACCATCCGCTTCGCGATGACCTGCCGCATCCGGGGCAGCTTCTCGGTCCGGCCGCGCAGCGGGCTCGGCGCCGCAGTGGGCGCCGCCGGTGCCGAAGCCGCCGCCGGCGCGGCCGGCTTCGCGGCCGCCCGCTTCTTCGCCTCGGCGGCGTCCAGCACGTCCTGCTTGCGGATCCGGCCACCGACACCGGTGCCGGACAGCGACCCGAGGTCGATGTCGTGCTCGGCGGCGAGCTTGCGCACCAGCGGCGTGACATAGCCGGACGGACCGTCGCCGCTCGGCTGCTGGCCGGTCGAGGCGGGCTGCTCCACCTGCGGCGATGCCGCCGGCGCGGTCTGCTGCACGGGCTCCGCGGTCTGCGCCCGCTGGACGGGCTGGCTCGGCGCGACCGGCTGGGCCGGTGCGGGCGTCGCCGCAGCGGGCTGGCCGGCCGGTTCGCTCGGCGCCGGCTGGCTAGGCGCGGGCTGGCTCGGCGCGACCGGCTGGGCCGGTGCGGGCTGGCTCGGCGCGGGCTGGCTGGGCGCTGCCGACGGCGAACCCGAACCGACGATCGCCAGGACGGTGCCGACGTCGACGGTCTCGTCCTCCTGCACCTTGATGTCCAGCACGGTGCCGGCGGCCGGCGACGGGATCTCGGTGTCGACCTTGTCGGTGGACACCTCCAGCAGCGGCTCGTCCACCTCGACGGATTCGCCGACCTGCTTCAACCACCGGGTCACGGTGCCCTCGGTGACCGACTCGCCCAGTGCCGGCATCGCCACCTCGGTGCCCTCGGCGGCGCCGCCGGTCGGCGCCGGCGCCGCGGCCGGCTGCTCGGGCTGCGCCGGTGCCGCGGCGGGCTGCGCCGGCTCGGGGGACTGCGCCGGCTCGGGGACTGCTCTGGCGCGGCGGGCTGCGCCGCCTCGGGTGCCGGCTGCTCGGACGGCGCCTGCTGCGGTTCCGCGGCCGGCTGTGCCGGAGCGGACTCGCCGTCGCCGGAGATCTGCGCCAGCTCGGCGCCCACGTCGACGGTCTCGTCCTCGGGTACGACGATGCGGGACAGCACGCCGGCGGCCGGCGACGGGATCTCGGTGTCGACCTTGTCGGTGGAGACTTCGAGCAGCGGCTCGTCGACCTCCACCCGGTCGCCCTCCTGCTTGAGCCACCGGGTGACGGTGCCCTCGGTGACGCTTTCTCCGAGCTGCGGCATGGTGACCGAGGTCGGCATGGGTAGGACTCCTCGCTTGCGATTCTTCGCTGGGGCGTCGAACTCGGGCGCGCTCAGCTGTGGACGTGCAACGGCTTGCCGGCGAGCGCCATGTGTGCCTCGCCGAGCGCCTCGTTCTGGGTCGGGTGCATGTGGACGAACGGAGCGACGTCGGACGGGAACGCCTCCCAGTTGTAGATCAACTGTGCCTCACCGATCAGCTCACCGACCCGGGAACCCACCATGTGGATACCCACGACCGGCCCGTCGCTGGCCCGGACCAGTTTGACGAAGCCCTGGGTCTTGAGGATCTGGCTCTTGCCGTTGGCGCCCAGGTTGTAGGTGAGAGTCTCCACCCCGTCGGCCCCGTACCGCTCGCGGGCTGCGGTTTCGGTGAGCCCCACCGAGGCGACCTCCGGTTCGCAGTAGGTGACCCGCGGGATGCCGGTCTCGTCGATCGGCCGCGGAGCGAGGCCGGCGATGTCCTCGGCGACGAAGATGCCCTGCTGGAAACCCCGGTGCGCGAGCTGCAGGCCGGGCACGATGTCGCCCACCGCGTACACCCCGGGCAGGTTGGTGCGCAGCCGCTCGTCGGTGGGCACGTACCCGCGGTCCATGGTCAGACCGAGCTGCTCGAACCCGAGGTCGGCGGTGACCGGGCCGCGCCCCACCGCGACCAGCAACACGTCCGCGTCGAACGTCGTGCCGCCCTCGACGCTGACCCGCACGCCGTCGGTGGTCTTCTCGACTCCGGTGAACGGGCTGCCGGTGACGTAGCCGATGCCACGGCGGCGGAACGCGCGCTCGACCGCCTTCGACACGTCCTCGTCCTCGGCCGCGACCAGCCGGGGCAGCGCCTCGACGATCGTCACGTCGACCCCGAACGAGCGCCAGGCGCTGGCGAACTCGACCCCGATCACGCCGCCGCCCAGGATCACCGCCCGCTCCGGCAGCCGGTCCAGCGACAGCGCGTGCTCGGAGGTGATCACCCGATCGCCGTCCACGGCGAGCCCGGGCAGCGACTTCGAGTACGACCCGGTCGCGAGCACCACGTGCCGGCCGGTGACGCGCCGGCCGTCGACGTCCACGGTGTCCGGGGCGACCAGCCGGCCGGTGCCCTCGATCGTGGTGATGCCGCCGCGCGCGGCCAGCGTCGACTGCAATCCCTTGTACAGCCGGGTGACGACACCGTCCTTGTACTTGTTGACGCCGGCCATGTCGATGCCGTCCAGGCTGGCCCGCACGCCGAACTGGGCCGCCTCGCGGGCGGCGTCGGCGACCTCGCCGGCGTGCAGCAGCGCCTTGGTCGGGATGCAGCCGCGGTGCAGGCAGGTGCCGCCGACCTTGTCCTGCTCGACGACCGCGACGGTCAGCCCGAGGCTGCCGGCGCGCAGCGCGGTCGCGTACCCGCCGCTGCCGCCACCGAGGACGACCACGTCATAGCTGTCGGTTGCCTCGCTCACGTCATCTCCCGCCTCACCGTGCCGCAACGTTGCGTGCCCCGGCCATCTTGGCATCCGGACACGAACGCCCGTTCATGAGTCTCGTCATAGCGGTCGGCTCGACCCCGATGGGGTTGTTCCGGCCGGTATGCGGTGTTGTCGACGTGCGGCGAGCGCTGGGCCGTTCGCTGGCCGTACGCTGTGCGGCGACCGTGCTGGGTACGGCGAAGGAGGAGGAACGGTGGGACGGTTCGGGCGGCGCGTTCAGCGCGGTCGCGGAGTACGGGCCGAGCGGGCCGCGGATCCGGCGGACGTGGCGCACCTGGAACGGTTCGTGGCCAGTCGCATCGGCGTCGAGGCATACCTGGAGCCGGCGACGTTGATGACCGGGCAGACGGTGATCCTGATCGGGCACGACGGTGAGTGGACCCGCCGGCGCCTCACCCATCCCGCCGCCCTCGCCTTCGGCCGCCGCGTCGGCATCCCCGTGTACGACGTCGGCAAGCTCGGCTACCCCCAACGCATGCGCGACTACAACGCCCGCCAACGCACCTCCCACTGAACCTGGTGAGTCACCTCTCTGCGCCGAGGTGAACCCGAAGCGCCGGCCCCGCTCAGCGTGCGTTCGGAGTGCTGGCGCAAAGGCCAGAACCGGGGAACCGGCCCGGCCTTCCCACCACGACAACGCCCGCCTCGCAACGCATCGAGTCGCCTCGCGTCCGGGCGGCACGCGGGTGGGGGTTGGTTTGGTGTGGCGGGCTTGGCGGCGATGGGTAGGCCGTACCGACACCCTGTAGTTCCGAGGCGGGCCAGGCGGGGTCAGGATCTCGTCTCTGGTTTTCCGGTGGGGGATTGTCAAGGGGGCGGCTGCCCCCTTGATGGGGAGGGGTGTGGGGAGGGGCGAAGCCCGCTCCCCACGGTTCCCCCACGAGGGGTGAAAAGAGAAAACAGAGGTGGCCTTTACCCCAGCACCCCCGGCAGCGCTTCGGGAGCACCTCAGCGCAAGAGGTGGACCCCCGCCTCAGCCGTTCTCAGCGACGTCGCCGACCAGCTCGACCAACGTACGAAGCGGAACGGCGGTGGCGCCCTTCGGCAGGTAGCCGTACTCCTCGGACTCGTGGTACGCGGGCCCGGCCACGTCCAGGTGCGCCCAGTCGACGCCGTCGGCGACGAACCGGGAGAGGAAGTAGCCGCCCTGCAGCATGTGGCCGGAGCGGTCCATCCCGGTGGCGACCTGGGACAGGTCCGCGACGTCGGAGGTCATCAGCTTGGCGATCTCCTCCGGCAGCGGCATCGGCCACATCGGCTCGCCGACCCGCTCGCCGGCCGCGCGTACCCGCTCGTGCAGCGACTCGGAGCCCATCACGCCGCCGATCCGGTTGCCCAGCGAGGTGACCTGGCCGCCGGTGAGGGTGGAGGTCTCGAACAGGTAGTCGGGGTCGTCCTCGCAGGCCCGGGCGATCGCGTCGGCGAGCACCATCCGGCCCTCGGCGTCGGTGTTGAGCACCTCGACCTTCGTCCCGGAGTACATGGTGACGACGTCGCCCGGCCGGTACGCGGAGCCGGACGGCATGTTCTCCGCCATCGGCAGGTACGCGACGACCTCGACCTTGGGCTTGAGCGCGGCGATGGCGAGCATGGCGCCGGCGACCGCGGCGGCGCCGGCCATGTCGCTCTTCATCTCCCACATGCCCTTGGGCGGCTTGATCGACAGGCCGCCGGTGTCGAACGTGATGCCCTTGCCGACCAGCGCCACCTTCGCCGTGGCCTTGCCGCGCGGCGAGTACGCCAGCCGGACCAGCCGGGGCGGCTTGGCGGAGCCGAGCCCGACCGCGAGGATGCCACCGTAGCCGCCCTTGCGCAGCGCCTTCTCGTCGAGTACCTCGACCGCGAGGCCGGCCTTGGTGGCCGCCTTCGCCACCGTGTCGGCGAACGCCGGCGGGTGCAGGTCGTTGCCGGGGGTGTTGACGCAGTCGCGGGTGAAGGTGGCCGCGTCGGCGAGCGCGGTGGCCCGCTTCAGCTCCGCCCGCGCCGCCTTGTCCTTCGCGTCCGGCACGAGCAGCACGATCTTCGCCACCGGTGCCCGGTCGGCGCCGGACGCCGCGCGGTAGCGGGTGAACCGGTACCCGCCGAGGGCGGCGCCCTCCGCGGCCGGCCGCAGCGCCGGCAGTGCCAGCGCGACGGTGGCCGACCCGGCCAGGGCGCGGGCCGCGGCACCGGCGGCCCGGCGTACCGCCTCGTCGTCGGCGGCGTCGGCCGGGCCCAGCCCGACCGCGGCGACCAGCGGCGCCGGCACCGTACCGAGGCTGGCCAGCCGCGTCACCTCGCCGACCGCACCGGTGGCGCCGAGCAGGACCAGCGTGTCGACCAGCCGGTGGTCGAAGGCGGCGTCCAGCTCCACCGCGCCGGGCGCCAGCGTCGGCGCGCCGGCGGCCGACTGGTACAGCCCGACGACGACGGCGTCGGTGGACAGACTGGCAGGGTTGGTGTCGGCGAGAGCAAGCGAACTCACGCGAAGCCTCCGTAACGGTCACAGGGGTGACCACGTCGTTGTGGCGGTACCCGGATCGCGGTGCGTCGTGACGCCGTCGCGGCCGGGCCGGAGTCGATGCTAGAGGTCGACGGCCGGCGGGTAGGTTGCCACCCATGACCGACCTCAAGCATTCTCCGTTGCACGACCGGCACCGGGCGCTCGGTGCGAAGTTCGCAGCGTTCGGTGGCTGGGAGATGCCCCTGGAGTACGCCGGTGGCGGCGTGCTGGCCGAGCACAATGCGGTGCGCAACACGGTCGGCGTGTTCGACGTGTCGCATCTGGGCAAGGCGACGGTGCGCGGCGCCGGGGCGGTCGAGTTCGTCAACTCCTGCCTGGCCGGCGATCTGGACAAGATCACCGCCGGCCAGGCGCAGTACACGTTGTGCTGTGACGACGCGACGGGGGGAGTGGTCGACGACCTGATCGCGTACCGGTTCGCCGACGACGACGTGTTCCTCATCCCGAACGCGGCGAACACGGCCGAGGTGGTGCGCCGGCTGGCCGCCGCGGCGCCGGACGGCATCGAGGTCACCAACCGGCATGAGGACTACGCGATCATCGCGGTCCAGGGCCCGATGTCGGCCGACCTGCTCGCCCGGCTCGGCGCGCCGACCCGGCACGGGTACATGAGCTTCGAGCAGGGCACGATCGGCGGCCGGCCGCTGGTCGTCTGCCGCACCGGCTACACCGGCGAGCACGGGTACGAGCTGGTCGTCGAGGCGCACTACGCGGGTGCGGTGTGGGATGCGCTGGTGGAGGAGGGTGCCGACCTCGCGGTCCGGCCGGCCGGGCTCGCCGCGCGCGACACGCTGCGTACCGAGATGGGGTACCCGCTGCACGGGCAGGACCTGTCCATGCAGATCAGCCCGGTGCAGGCGCGGGCCGGCTGGGCGGTCGGCTGGAAGAAGCCGGCGTTCTGGGGGCGGGACAAGCTGCTCGCGGAGAAGGAGGCGGGCCCGGCCCGGCGGTTGTGGGGGCTGTCGGCCGCGGGCAAGGGCATCCCGCGCCCCGGCATGGCCGTGTACGTGGGGGAGCAGCAGGTCGGTGTGGTCACCTCGGGCACGTTCTCCCCGACGTTGAAGCGCGGGATCGGCCTGGCGCTGCTGGACACCGCCGCCGGGCTGGACTCCGGTGCCGAGGTGGAGGTGGACGTCCGCGGCCGGCGGGCGCCGATGAAGGTGGTCAAACCGCCATTCGTGCCGTCCTCGGTGAAATGATGGCCGGTGCCACGTTCGAGCAGGTCCGTGGGATCGCGCTCGGGCTGCCCGGCGCCGAGGAGGTCAGTACCTGGGGCACCGAAACGGTGTTCCAGGTCGGCGGAAAGATGTTCGCGGTGGCCGCACCGGACGAACCGCACGCCACGGTCAAGTCGACCCCGGACGAGCAGGCGTCGCTGGTGGCGCGCGACCCCGACACGTACGCGGTGGCGCCGACGACCGGCCGGTTCGGCTGGGTACGGGTCGAGCTGGCCCGGGTGGACCCCGCCGCGCTGCGGGCGCTGCTGGTCGCGGCCTGGCGGGCGGCCGCCCCGCGCCGCCTGACCACCGGCTACGACACCGAACCGACCTGACCCGTTGCCTGCGGAAGCAGCGGGAGAAGGCGGAGCGGGTGTTGCGGCGCGACAGCGCCGGTCTGGGCGCGGCGATCGACGCGGTCGACCTGGCCGCGCTTGCCGGCCAGCTGCGCGACGGCGCGTACGACCGTAACGGTGCGGCGCTCAGCGCCGCGTTCAGTGCCGCGTTCGACGAGCTGTTCGAGGTGGTCACGGCGGACGACTTCCCGGCCGGTCACGCCGGGTACGGCTGGGCCGTGATCGGCAGCAACCCGTTCCAGGTGGTCCTCAACGACGGTGCGTACAACCTCACCACCCGCGCCGAGGTGTGGTGGCGCGCCGACTGACCGAACCGAGCCGGGCCGGATCGGTGTGCAGCCGTGGGGTCAGCAGCTGAGCACGGCGAGGGCGACCGTCCCGGCCAGCTCGACGCAGGCGCCGAGCACGTCACCGGTGATGCCACCGAGCCGGCGGGTGACGTGCCGGACCAGCAGCAGCGCGGCGGCCAGGCCGAGCACCACCGCGAGCGGACCGAGCCACGGCCGGGTTGGGTCGGCGGCCAGGCCGATCGCGGCCAGCGGCACCGCGCCCACCGCCACCAGCCACGCCGGTACGGTGCCGGCGACCAGGGCGCCGAGCCCCTCCGGCCGGGCCGCCGGGACGCCGCGGCGGCAGGCCGCCGTTACCGCGAGCCGGCCGGTACCGGCCGCCACCAGCAGCGTGGCGAGCAGCGCCAGCGGTGGCCGGTCGCCGACCGCCACCACCGCCGCGACCTGCCCGGCCAGGGCCAGGACCAGCGCCACCACGCCGAACGGCCCGATGTCGGAGCGTTTCATGATGGCGAGCGCACGGTCCCGGTCGGCGTAGGAGCCGAGCGCGTCGACGGTGTCGGCCAGCCCGTCGAGATGCAGCGCGCGGGTCGCGAGCACGGCGCCGAGCACCACCGCCACCGCGAGCACGCCGACCGGTGCGCCGGCCAGCCGGAGCAGCAGTGCGAGCCCGGTCAGTACCGCACCGAGCGCCGCGCCCACCGTCGGCGCCAGCGCCATCGCGCCGCGCGCCGTCGCGCGGTCCACCCGGCCGACCGGTACCGGCAGCACCGTGAACGTGCTCACCGACAGGCGGGCCGCGGCGAGCAGCACGGCGCCGCTCGGCCCGCCGCCTGCCGGATCCGGCGGCGCGGTCGGATCGTGCGGGGTCGGATCAGGCATGTACCGCTTCGGCGGCGCCCGGCTCGCGCAGGGTGGCGGCGAGCGCGAGCGCCGGTTGCAGCACGCCGACCGCGGTCAGCGCGGTGCAGCCGTCGCCGAGGCCCAGGCCGAGGTCCAGCACGGTGTCGAAACCGAGCAGGTCGGCGACGGTACGCACCGCGGGGGAGCGGCCGTGGTCGGGGATCAGGCACCACCACGGCGAGCTCGGCGCGATGTCGCGCGCCAGCACCATCGCGGTCGCCGCCGCCGGGTTGTCGACCACCACCGGTACGTGCCGGACCGCCGCGCCGATGATCAGCCCGGTCAGCGCCGCGAGGTCCGGCCCGCCGAGCATCGCCAGCAGCGACCGGCTGTCGCGGGACCGCAGCCGGACCCGGTGCAGCGCGTCCCGCGCGGCGACACAGCGCTCGATCCAGGCCGCGTCGTCGACCCGGCCGGACTCGCCCACCACCCGGCCGAGCAGGCTGGCCGGCTCGTTGCCGGTCGCCGCCGCGAGCACCGCCGCCGACACCGTCTGCACCCCGGCCCCGCAGGCCGCCGGTACGAGCAGCTGCACGCCCTCGTCGGCGGCCCGCTCGGCGAGCGAGCGACCCAGCTCGAACGCCGCGTCGACCTGCTCGGCGGTCAGCACGTCGGTGGTCTCCATCGCCGGCACCGCCTCGGCTTCGGCGGGCAGGTCCGCCACGGTCACCGCGGCGCCGACCCGGTCGGCGAGCCGGGCCAGCGGTGCCGTACCGGCGCGGACCCGGTCGATCGTGCGCTGCGCCGGCGGGTCACCGGCCCGGGCGCCGCCGTCGTGGTCGGCGCCGACGACGACCACCCGGATCGAGTCCCACTCGCCGGCCAGGTCGCCGGCGCCGAGCGCCCAGGCGACCGGCTCGGTCAGCGCGCCGAGCCCGGCACCACCGGTGGCGAGCGCGGTCAGCCGCTCCTCGGCGGCGTTGATGGCGATCCGGTCCGGCGGCCGGATGCCGATGATGTCGTCGTCCAGCTCGGCCGGCCCGGCGTCGACCGGCTCCGGCATGTCGGCGCTGTCCGGCGCCGCGGCCGGCGTCGATGCCGAGCCGACCGGTTCGGTCCGAGCCTTGGCGGTGGCCGCGGCCGGTGCCGCCGAGGTCGCCGGGACGGCCGCGGCGGCGTCACCGTCGGCGGGCAGCCACAGGGTACGGCCGGCGACGACCAGCGCGACTCGGTCGCTGACGTCGGCGACCGCCCGGTTGATCGCGCCGAGCAGGTCGGCGAAGTGCCGCCCGGTCCGTGACGCGGGCACCACGGTCAGGCCGACCTCCGGGCTGACCAGGACGAGAGTGGCGGCCGGGCTCGCCGCGACCGCCGCGGCCAGCCGCGCCGGCGCGTCCGCGAGCACGGTCGTACCGGCGGCGCCGGTCTCGACCGCCCCGGTGCCGGTGGCGACCGGCTCAGCCGGCGCATCGCTGCCGGTCGCCGGCGCCGCGGCGTCCGACCCCGGGCCCGCACCCGCCGTACCGGTGCCCGTCGCCGGCTCCGTGCCGGACGCACTGCCGGTCCCCGTCGCCGGGACGGCGTCGTCGTCGCCCGTCGCCGGGACGGCCTTGTCGGTACCGCTCGCCGGGTCGGCGTCGCCACCGGTACCGGTCGCCGGGTCGGCGTCGGTCGTGGCGCGGGCGGTGGCGCTACTGCGCTTGCGGGTCGCCGCCGAGGTGCGCTTGGTGGGGCGCTTCGGCTTCGCCGGTGCGTCGTCGACGATGCCGGCCGCCTCGAGCAGCAGCCCGGCCCAGCCGCCGAGATCGTCGACCAGCACCGCGGCGCCGGCCGGTGCGTCGGCGAGCGCCTCGATCAGCGCGTCCGGGCCGGTGGAGCAGTCGACGGTCTGCCAGGCGTCGCCGCGGCGCTCGCGGTGTGCGGCGATCCGGCGCTGCCAGTCCGGGTCGTCGGGATTCTCCCGGCCGGTGGCCAGATAGCGTCGCTCGCCGGATGCGTCGGCCAGCATCCGTTCGGCCAGGCTCGACTTGCCGGAGCTGATCCCGCCCAGTACCAGTACCCGCTGCTCGGTGGTCACGGGAGACATCTTGACCCATGAATGGCTGCCACCGCGCGCCGGCCCGCTGCCGTCGTCGCCGCGGGACCGTACTCTTACGGAAGATTCCGGCGGCGACCCGGCGGAGTCACGCGCAGACCAGCGGCAGTCCAGTGACGAGGAGCGTGGCCGATGGCATGGATGTGGCGGTACCTGGACCAGGCCGGTGAGCCCGTCGAGGGGCCGACCGAGGTCTTCGGCAGCCAGTCGGACGCCGAGTCGTGGCTCGGCCAGTGCTGGCGTGAGCTGTCCGAGAAGGGTGTCACCACCGTCCGGCTGGTCGAGGACGACCGCCAGGAGTACGAGATGAGCCTGCGCCCGACCGGCGCGAACTGACCGCCGAGACGGCTGCGCCGCCGTGCCGGGGCACGGCGGCGCAGGCGGTGATTCTCGGCGCGGCGCTCGCGATGGGGGCGGCGGCCGCGGTGGTCCGGCCGGGGCTCAGGGACGAGACGCCGGGCTCTGGGTGCGGGCCGGGTCGCGCTCGATCACCGGGTCGAGGATCTCGTCGATCTTGGCGAGCAGACCCTTGTCCAGCTTGACGCCGGCGGCCTTGACGTTGTCGCGCACCTGCTCGGGCCGCGAGGCGCCGACGATCGCGCTGGCCACGTTCGGGTTCTGCAGCACCCAGGCGACGGCGAGCTGCGCCAGGCTGAGTCCGGCTTCGGCCGCGACCGGCTCCAGCTGCTCGACCCGGGACAGCACGTCGTCGCGCATCCAGCGGGAGATCATGTCTTTCCCGCCCTTGTCGTCGGTCGCCCGGGAGCCGGCCGGCGGCTGCTGACCCACCTTGTACTTGCCGGTCAGCACGCCCTGCGCGATCGGGGAGAAGACGATCTGGCTGAGTCCGAGGTCCTCACAGGTCGGTACGACCTCGGACTCGATCACCCGCCAGATCGCGTTGTACTGCGGCTGGTTGGACACCAGCGGGATGCGCAGCTCGGCGGCGAGCTTCGCCGCGGCGCGGATCTCCTCGGCCCGCCACTCGGACACGCCGATGTAGAGCGCCTTGCCGGACCGCACCACGTCCGCGAACGCGGTCATGGTCTCTTCCAGCGGCGTGTCGTAGTCGTACCGGTGGGCCTGGTACAGGTCGACGTGGTCGGTGCCGAGCCGGCGCAGCGAGCCGTTGATCGACTCCAGGATGTGCTTGCGCGACAGGCCGCGGTCGTTCTTGCCGGGCCCGGTCGGCCAGTAGACCTTGGTGAAGATCTCCAGCCCCTCGCGCCGCTCGCCGGCGAGCGCCTTGCCGAGCACGGTCTCGGCCCGGGTACCGGCGTACACGTCGGCGGTGTCGAAGGTGGTGATGCCCTCGTCGAGTGCGGCCCGCACGCAGGCGAGGGCGGCGTCCTCCTCGACCTGGGAGCCGTGCGTGAGCCAGTTGCCGTACGAGATCTCGGAAACGATCAGGCCGGATCGGCCAAGGTGTCGGAACTCCATGAACCCGACCCTATCGCCGTCGTGCTGCCGGCTCAGGCGGTCGTGACCGTTCCCATCGCCGCGGCCGCCGCCCCCCGTTTGGTTCGACGCCCGTCGTATGATGCGCGCACCGCATCCCCCTTTCCGGTCTCGCTTCCGGCCCGCCGACGCGGGGAGAGTTCCCTATGAAACAAGTAGGGTATTGACTCCCGGGCGGCGAGTGGGTAATCGTGTAACCAGCCATCGCGGACCAACCGGCGAGGGGGTGCGATGTCGGAGAAGACGGGCCGCGCGCCCACCCAGCGCGACGTCGCCGCCGCGGCCGGTGTCTCGACCGCGACGGTGTCGTACATCCTCAGCGGCCGGCGCGACCGCGTCACGCCGGTGACACCGGAGACCCGGGACAGGGTGCTGCGGGCGGTGGAGCAGCTCGGCTACCGGCTCGACCACTCCGCGAGGTCACTGCGGCGCCGGCGCACCGAACTGGTCTGCGTGGTGTACCGGATGCCGGACAGCCCGTGGGTCGAACGGCTCGCCGAGCAGGTGCAGGCGATCGGCGCACGGTCCGGCTACTCGATGATCGCGCTCCCGCTGCCGTCGAGCCCGCCGGCCGGGCCGGAGCAGGTGCCGCAGCCGTCGGCGCTGCGGGTGCTGCGGGAGCGGTACGTGGACGGGGCGATCGTTGCGAACGGCACCCTGATCGAGCCGGACGAGCTGCGCCGGCTCGCCGCGGGCGGCCTGTCGCTGGTGGTGTTCCACGACGCGTTGCCGCCGGCCGGGTTCGACGTGGTCGACCTGGCCCAGCGGGCCGCGCTGACCGATCTGGTCGCCCACCTGCTCGACCGGGGGCACACCCGGATCGGGTACCTCGCCCACGATGTGGAGCTCGCCGCGCCGGACGACGAGGTGCAGTCGCTGAAGTACCGGACGGTCGCGGCGGCGCTCGCCGCGGCCGGTGCACCGCTGGACCCGCGCCTGGTCGTGCCCGGCGCGGACGTGCGGGAACGCGCGTACGTCGAGACGCAGCGGTTGCTGCGCAACGAAAGGCCGCCGACCGCGCTGATCTCCTCTTCCGACCGCGGCGCGATCGACGCCATCTGGGCCGCCCGTGACCTGGGCGCCTCGGTGCCGGGCGACCTCGCGATCGCCGGCATCGGCAACGGTACCGAGGGGTCGGCCATCCGGCCGGCACTGACCACCGTCGGGCTGCCGAGGCTCGACTTCACCGTCCCGGTGACCCGGCTGTTCGAGCGCATCACGGCGCCGGACGAACTGCCGGGCGACCGGATACCCCAGCCGTGGCAGCTGATCGTGCGGGAGTCGACCTGACCCCACGGCCGATCGCACCGCCCGGCGCACCGGACGAAGGAGTCACACGATGAGTGAGCGGCATCGAGCAGAGCACGCCACCGCGGCCCCGGCACCGACCGGGCCGGAGCATTCGTGGCACGCCGGGAGTCCCGACTCCGCGGGGCCGGGCCGCGCGGCGGGCTGGACCCGGCGTGGCGTGCTCGGGTCCGCGGCGGCGCTGGGCGCCGGCGCGCTGACGGCGTGCGGCGGCAACGCACCGAGCGACCGCGGCGGCGGCAGCGGGGACAGGACCTTCACGCTGTACTGGAACGCCGGGCACGGCTACGCCGCCTACACGAAGCTGATCGAGAAGTTCGAGTCCGACCACGGGATCACGGTCAACTGGCAGAAGTTCCAGTGGCCGGACCTGCAGACCAAGCTGGCCGCGGACATGCAGTCGGGCCAGGTGGCGGACCTGGTCGAGGACGACGGCAGCGGCTGGCCGCTGTCCTACGCCGCGACCGGCGACGCGTACCCGCTGGACGAGTTCATCGCCGCCGACGGCGAGAAGATCGGCTACCCGAACGACTGGCAGGCCAACGCGCTGCGCAACAGCCGGTACCAGGGCAAGACGTACGGCATCCCGTTGCACCTGACCTGCAACCTGCTGTTCTACAACAAGACCATGTTCGCCGCCGCCGGCATCGAGGCGCCACCGTCCACCTGGGACGAGTTCCTCGCCGTGGCGCGCAAGCTGACCAGGGGCGACCAGTACGGCGTGGCGCTCAACTCCGACCCCGGCTACCTGTCCCCGTGGATGCTGCAGAACGGCGTGCAGTACTGGGATCCGTCGACCAGGAAGGTCATGACACCGGTACCGAAGGCGATCGAGGCGATGCGCTTCCAGCACGACCTGATCTACCGGTACAAGGTGTCGCCGGCGCCGTCGGCGACCGCCGACTACGAGGGCCCGGAGAAGCTGTTCGTGGCCAAGCGGGCCGCGATGATGATCAGCGGGCCGTGGGACTTCGTGCCGATCAAGAAGACCGCGCCGGACCTGGACTACGGCCTCGCGCTGCCGCTCAAGCGGGACGTGCGGGCCACCAACTTCGCCGGCAGCGGCGTGTTCATCCCGGCCAAGGCCAGGCACAAGGACCTCGCCTGGGACCTGATCAAGCGGCTCACCTCGCTCAGCGTGGAGAACGCGGTGACCCGGGAGACCGGCGTGACGATGCCGCGCAAGACCTGGGCGAAGCAGTCCTGGGTGCAGCAGGACAAGCAGGTCGGCGCGGTGGCCCGGGCACTGGCGTACGGGACGAGCTGGCCGAACGGGATCGACGCCACCGGCAAGGCGCCGCAGCTGGACGACGCGCTGCGCTCGGCGTACCAGTCGACCATCGTCAAGAACGGTGACCCGGCCGCCGCGGTGCGCAACTTCCGGGCCGCCGCGGCCAAGCTCGTCGGGGGCTGAGCCGTGGTCGCCACCGTCGAGCGCGCCCCCGCCCTGGCGCCGGTACGTCGGCGCGCGCCGATGCGGCGCCGGCAGGCCCGCACCGCGCTCGCCTTCCTCGCCCCGGCGCTGCTGTTCTTCGCGCTGCTGTTCTTCTACCCGCTGCTGCGGGAGCTGTACACCAGCCTGTTCAGCGGCCC
This sequence comes from Actinocatenispora sera, assembly GCF_018324685.1. Classification (NCBI taxonomy): domain Bacteria; kingdom Bacillati; phylum Actinomycetota; class Actinomycetes; order Micromonosporales; family Micromonosporaceae; genus Actinocatenispora; species Actinocatenispora sera. The sequence goes on from NZ_AP023354.1 coordinate 3,832,093, forward strand.
CCGGGCCGACGTGTACGCCGGGGTCGGCAACTACACCAAGGCGTTCGGCGATCCGGTGGCGCGGCACGCGTTCTGGGTGACCGTCCAGTACGGGCTCGGGGTCGTGGTCGGTGCGATCGCGCTGGGGCTGGTGCTCGCGGTCATCCTGAACCAGCGGATGCGGGGCCGGTCGGTGTTCCGCGGCATCCTGCTGGTGCCGTACCTGACCTCGATCGCGATCGTGGGGCTGTTGTGGCGCAACATCCTCGACCCGGACACCGGCATTCTCAACCGGGTGCTGCACAGCCTCGGCCTGCCGACCCAGAACCTGCTCGCGCAGCACCCGCTGGCCACCCTGGTGGGGGTCGCGATCTGGCAGCAGGTCGGCTACACCACGGTGCTGTTCCTGGCCGGCCTGCAGGGCATCCCGGAGCTGTACTACGAGGCGGCGGAGGTGGACGGTGCCTCGGTGTGGCGCCGGTTCCGGCACGTGACGCTGCCGCTGCTGGCGCCGACCACGCTGTTCGTGTCGGTGATCGGCGTCATCTCGGCGATGCAGGAGTTCGCGCTGCCCTACCTGGTCACCCAGGGCGGCCCGGACAACGCCAGCGACCTGTACGTGTACCAGGTGTGGAAGACCGCGTTCGGCTTCCGCGACTTCGGGTACGCCTCGGCGCTGTCCTACCTGCTGCTGATCGTGATCCTGGTGCTGTCGCTCGTCCAGCTCAAGGTGGGTTCTCGTGGCGAGTCCTGAGCGCAACCGCAACGACCGGCTGTTCCCGGGCGCCCGCGGTGTCGGCTACGCCGTGGTGCTGGTGGTCTGCGTGCTGACGGTGATCCCGCTGGCGTACATGATCTCGCTGTCGCTACAGTCCGACGGCGAGATCCTGGCCGGCAACCCGGTGCTGTGGCCGGCACACCTGCACTTCGACAACTACCAGCGGCTGTTCGACGAGGTGCCGTACGCGCGGTTCTTCGTCAACAGCGTCGTGATGGCCGGCACGATCACCGTCGCCCATCTGGTCCTCGACCCGCTCGCCGGGTACGCCTTCGCCAAGTTCTCCTTCCCGTTCAAGCGGACGCTGTTCATCGCGGTGCTGGCCACGCTGATGGTGCCGTTCTTCGTGCGGATGATCCCGGTGTACGTGCTGTTCTCGCAGCTGGGCTGGCTCAACAGCTACCAGGGGCTGGTCGTGCCGTTCCTGTGCGACGCCTACGGCATCTTCCTGATGCGGCAGTTCCTCGCCGCGCTGCCGGACGAGCTGATCGACGCCGGCCGCGCCGACGGCGCCGGCGAGCTGCGCATCTTCGTGAGAATCGTGCTGCCGCAGGCGAAGCCGGCGCTCGCGGTGCTGGCGCTGTTCACCTTCGTGTTCCAGTGGAACAACTTCCTGTGGCCGCTGCTGGCCACCTCCACCACCGACATGCGCACGATGCCGGTCGGGCTGACCATGTTCAACCAGGAGTTCTTCACCCAGTGGAACCTGACCGCGGCCGGTGCCGTGGTGCTGTTCGTGCCCACCGCGGTGCTGTTCTTCTTCACCCAGCGATACCTCGTCCGCGGTGTCGCCCTGACCGGACTGAAGTGAGGCTCGTTGACTTCTCTCCCTCCGAAGGAGGGATTCTTACGGCTCACGCCGTGAGACTTTCTGCTTCGTCGCCGACTGCCTGCCCGGAGAACTCCGTTGAGGTGTTACGCCAGCTCCACAGACAGAAACCGCCAGCCCGGCGGCCAGAAGATTGTTCGCCGCGTTCACGTCCCGGTCATGGGTCGCTCCGCAGCACGGGCGCGTCCAGGTGCGGACGTTCAGTGGCATCTTCTCGTTGAGATGCCCGCATCCCGGCTTGGAACGCAGTTTGGAGGAGGGGAACCACCGGTCCACGGCGACCACTTTCCGCCCGTACCAGGTGGCCTTGTACTCCAGCATGCCCCGGAACTCGGCCCACGCCGCATCACTAATGGCGCGGGCCAGGGAATGGTTTGTGACCATGTTGCGTACGGTCAGGTCCTCGATCACGAGCGTTTGGTTTTCGCGCACGAGCTTCGAGGTGAGTTTGTGCAGGCCGTCCCGGCGCCGGTCGGCAATACGGGTGTAGATCTTGGCCACCTTGCGCCGGGCCTTGCTCCGGTTCGCCGATCCGTTTGCCTTGTGGGAAAGCGTCCGCTGCGCCTTGACGAGACGTTCGCGCTCCCTGCGCTCATGTCGGGGATTGCTGATCTTCTCCCCGGTGGAGAGGGTGAGCAGATGAGTCAGCCCGACATCGATGGGGACTGCCGCCTCAACAACGGGCAGCGACTTGACGGTCGGGTCCTCGCACAGCAGGGACACGAACCACCGCCCGGCCGCATCCTGCGACACCGTCACCGTGGACGGCGAAGCGCCATCGGGAAGAGGCCTGGACCAACGGATATCCAGCGGTTCGGACATCTTCGCCAGCGTGAGCTGCCCGTCACGGTACCGGAATCCAGAAGTGGTGTATTCAGCGGACTTGCGAGACTTGCGCTTGGATTTGAAGCGCGGGTACTTGGCGCGCTTGGTGAAAAAGTTGGTGAACGCCACCTGCAGGTGCCGCAGCGTCTGCTGGAGCGGAACCGACGACACACCGTTCAGGTAAGACAGTTCCTCGGTCTTCTTCCAGGTGGTCAGCATCGCCGAGGTCTGGTTGTAGTTAACCCGCTCCTGCCGTGTCCACGCTTCGGTTCGGGCGGCGAGTGCCATGTTGTAGACCTTGCGCACACACCCGAAGGTGCGCGACAGCTCGGCTGCCTGTGCATCGGTCGGATAGAAGCGGTACTTGAACGCCCGCTTCACACGATCCGTGGTCATGCCCACAAATTAGCGTTGCTACTGGTGAGAATCAAACCCACTGGCCAGGATGCTGTGATCCACTCTGCGAGGCGCTTCCAGGCCCGCCCTGCTCCGCAATGGCTTTGCTTGCTCCCCCGGCTGAAGCCGGGAGTACCCACGAAGGAGATCTGATGACCAACGTCGTGGTGTTCCTGACCGACCAGCAGCGGTGGGACACGATGGGCCTGCACGGCAACCCGCTGGAGCTGACGCCCAACCTCGACCGGTTCGCCGAGCGCGGCACCTTCTGCGAGTACGCGTTCACCAACCAGCCGGTGTGCGCGCCGACCCGGGCCTGCCTGCAGACCGGCCGGTGGCCCACCCAGACCGGGGTGTACCGCAACGAGATCCCGCTACCCGCCGACGCCGACACCATCGCACGCCGGTTCGCCGCCGGCGGGTACGAGACCGCGTACGTGGGCAAGTGGCACCTGGCGGAGATGGACGACGCACCGGTGCCGCGAGAGCTGCGCGGCGGGTACGAGCACTGGTTCGCCGCCGACGCGGTCGAGCTGATGTCGGACGCCTACGACGCCAAGCTGTACGACGGTGACGGGGTGCTGCACGAGCTGCCCGGGTACCGGTCGGACGCGTTCGTGGACGCCGCGATCCGCTGGCTGTCCCGCCCGCACGACCGGCCGTTCCTGCTGTTCGTGTCGGTGATCGAGCCGCACCACCAGAACAGCCGGGACGCCTACCCGGCCCCGGACGGCTACCGCGAGCGGTACGAGAACCGTTGGATGCCAGCCGATCTCGCCGCGCTCGGCGGGTCGGCCCAGCAGCACCTGGGCGGCTACTGGGGCATGGTCAAGCGGGTCGACGAGGGTTTCGGCCGACTGCTGGACGCGCTGCGCAGCCTCGGCCGGCTCGACGACACGGTCGTCTGCTACACCACCGACCACGGCTGCCACTTCAAGACCCGCAACGGCGAGTACAAGCGGTCGGCGCACGACGCCTCGATCCGGATCCCGCTGGCGTTCAACGGGCCCGGCTTCGTCGCGGGCGGCCGGCGACCGGAGCTGGTGAGCCTGCTCGACGTCGCACCGACCCTGCTGGACGCGGCCGGGCTGCCGCACGACGACCTGCCCGGCCGGTCGGTCCGCGACGCGGTGCGCGGCGCCACCGACTGGCCCGAGGAGGTGTACGTGCAGATCTCCGAATCCCAGGTGGGCCGGGCGATCCGGACCCGTCGTTACACCTACGGAGTGACCGCGCCGGACGCGGACGGCTGGCACCAGCCGACCGCCACCCGCTACGTCGAGGACGTCCTGTACGACAACGTGTCCGACCCGCATCAGCTGGCCAACCTGGCCGGCCTCGCCTCCCATCGCGGGCTCGCCGACCGGCTCCGCGACCGGCTGCTGGCCCGACTCGCCGCTGCCGGTGAGCCCCCCGCCACGATCGAGCCGGCCCCGCCGCGCCCCGCCGGCCAACGCCGCGAGTACCCCCTCTGACCCCACCACCGCGCGGGTCGGGGTGGGTCAGAGGACGGCGCGGGAGTCGCGCAGCCGGCTGTCGATGTCGCGCAGGATGCCCTCGCGGGTCTCGTGGTGCGGCTCGATCAGCAGGCTGCCGTCCCGCTTCAGCGCGCCCCAGCTGCCGGGCTCACCGGGTACCTTGTCGGCGTCGGACGGGTGCGGGTACACCGAGTCGTCCAGCTTGATCAGGAACCCGACCGGGTGGATGTTGACGTCGGCGTAGCACGCCGGGACGATCAGCCGGCCGGTGGTGTCGAGCACGCCGCGGCGGCCGATCCGGTCGACCACCGCGAGCCGTTCGGCGGTGAAACCGAGGATGTGCCGGCCGTCCGCGGTCGCGGTCAGCACCTGGTCGTAGTCGAACGGGATCGCGACCTCGCCGTACCGGTCGATGGCGCCGAAGACGCCGTCACCGCGGCGCAGCAGCGACAGGCCGAACCGGAACGGCCGCGGATCGAGGTAACCGTCGGCCGGCACCGCGACCTCGCCGTCCACGGTGATCGCCTGCCAGCTGTCCGGCTCGTCGGTGGGCTGGACCCAGGCCAGCCCCTCGCTGAACGGGGCCGCCTCGCGCAGCCGCAACGGCCGGGACAGCGGCTCGCCGCGCTGGTCGATCACCTCCCAGCCGAGCGCGCCGGCCCGCCGCACCCACGCCTTCCCGTCGTGGAACGGCTTCGCCTCGTCGAACAGCGGCCCGATCACCTGCTCGCCGGCCGGATCCCGGTAGCTCCACCGCCCGGTGGACTTGTCCCGCACGCAGACCGGCACCGGCTCCTGGCCGAGCAGCTCCGGCCTGGTGCGCCGGTAGGGCCCCCAGCCGCCCAGCGTGGCGTGCGTCAGCACCGCCTCCAGCGCGACCTCGACCGTCTGGACGAACTCCGAGCCGGCGTCCGGCCGCAGCGCGAGCGCCTTCTCGAAGTGCTCGCACGCCTCGATGTTGCGGCCCTGCTCGAAGCAGCAGGTACCGGTCTGCAGGTGGATCGCGGCCCGCAGCCGGTCGGGCAGATCGTCGGAGGCGGCCAGCGCGTACTCCCGGTCGGCGGCGGCGTGCTGCCCGGCCGCCTGGTACGCGTGCGCGAGCCGGGTCCGGGCGATCGCGGTGCGGCGCATGCTGCCGGTCAGCTCGGCCGCCTCCACCGCGCGCTTGCCGTCCTCCAGCGCCGCATCCAGCTCGCCGAGCAGCCGGTGCGCGACCGATCGCAGCCCGTACTGCCGGGACCGCGCGGCGTCGCTGCCGGGCAGGGCGAGCTGGCTGGTGAGTGCCGCGCGGGCAGCGTCGATCGACTCCCGGTCGTCGATCGACTCGCGCAGCGTCTCCGGGTCGAGGCGCCACGGGAGGGCCGAGAGCACGGCCTCCGGGTCTGCCGTCACGGACACATCGTGCCGGATCGATGCCTGCGCCGTGCACCCGCACCACGCCGAGACCGGCCGCCAGCTCGTCTTTTGTCCGGCTCGGCACTCGGGGTAGCTGCGCAGGTCACGGTCAGTTTCCTAAGCGGCGACGGCGGGACGGTGCAGGGCGCCGAGCAGCATCGGCAGCGACCGGTGCAGCTCGCGCTGCCAGTACGGCCAGGAGTGGGTGCCGGGCCCGTAGAAGTCGGTGACCAGGTGCCGGGCGTGCAGTGCGGTGAGCCGGGCGGCGAGGTGGTGGTTCTCGGCGTCGAACAGCGTCTCGTACGCGCTGGTCGCCCCCGGCTTGTCGTAGGGCCCGGCGGTGCCGTCACCCGACGACAGGAACACCGGGATCCGGCGCAGCGCGTTCGCCAGGTAGTACGGGTCGTGCGCGGCCCAGATGTCGCGCTGCGCGACCGGGTCGCCCCACAGCGCCAGCGGGTCGGCGCCCTGGCCGGCGCTGATCTGCAGCACGTTCTCCGGGCCGCCGGGGGAGTAGAGCGGGTCGACCACGCCGGAGTACGACGCGGCGGCGCGGAACATGCCCGGATGCCGGCCGGCGTACGACAGGGCGCCGAAGCCGCCCATCGACAGCCCGGCGATCACCCGGTCGCTGCTCGCCCCGTAGCCGCGCTCGACGATCTGGCGCACCTCGCGGAGGTGGAAGGTCTCCCAGGCCGGGGTGCCGCCGGCGCCGTTGTTCCACCAGTTCGAGTACCAGCCGGTGACGCCGGCCTCCGGCATGGCGACCAGCACGTGTCGCAGCTCCGGGATGCTCGCGACATCGGTCAGCGCGGTCCAGCTGGTGTAGTCGCCGCAGCAGCCGTGCAGCAGCCACAGCGTGGGCCAGTGCCGGTGGCTCGCCGCCGACCAGCCGTCCGGGGTCAGCAGCCGGACCGGCGCCGTGGTGCCCAGCGCCGGCGACGAGATCGTCAGGTCCAGTTGCCGGTCGGCCACCTCGTGCTCGGCGACGACCCGGGCGCCGTCGCCGGCGACCGCCGCGCGTTCCGGTGCCGCCGCAGCCGGCGCGGCGCCCACCAGCAGGGCGGCGACGACGGCCAGGGAGGCCAGGATGGCGGACCAACGGCGGGCAAGCATGCGACCACCTCGCAACGCGCGTGGACGGCATCGGCGGGGCGACCGACACCGGTACTTGCCACTTTCTACCGCATTTTCCTAGGTTCGCGACAGCATAGGCCGGTCACGTGTTCCTGTCGGTACCGTCCGCTTCGGTACCGTCCGCTCCGGTACCGGTCACCGAGGGTCGACCAGGCCGTGCTCGTGCAGCGGGCCGACCTTCCACCCGGCGTCGTGGCACAGGTCGAGGATGGTCGGGACCGCGGCGAGCGTCGCCCGCCACGACTCGGGCGCGGCCGTGGCGCTCGCGGTGTCGTGCAGCAGGATCGTGCCGCCGCCGCGCAGGTCGGCGGCCACGGTCCGGTACACCGAGGAGCCGGTGGCGCGCGCCGTCCAGTCCCTACCCCAGGCGGTCCACAGCACGGTACGCATCCCCAGCCGGTGCGCCGCGGCCCACGCCGCGCTGCTGAGCACCCCGTACGGCGGGCGGAAGAACCGGGGCGCCGTGCCGGCGGCGGTCGCGACCAGGTCGTGCGCCCGGGCCAGGTGGTCGGCGACCCGGCGCGGCGGGTACCGCAGCAGCAGCTTGTGCTGCAGGCCGTGCACCGCGAGTTCGTGGCCGGCCGCGGCGATCTCGGCGGCGAGCCGCGGGTGGCGCGCGACGTTCGCGCCGACCAGGAAGAACGTCGCGGTGACCCCCCGGTCGGCGAGCAGTTGCAGCACCTTCGGGGTCGAGACCGGGTCCGGCCCGTCGTCGAAGGTGAGCGCGACGTGGTCGCCGCGGCCGGTGCCGGCCAGCGCCGGCGCGAACATCCGCCGCGGCCCGGCCAGCGCGAGTACCGCGGGCGCCGCGTGCAGCGCGGCCGCCCCGGCGAGTGCGACGGCGGCCGTACCGGCGACCCGCCGGCCGGCGCGCCCGCGTCGTGCCGGCAGACCGGTCGCGGATCGGGACACCGTGCCGCTGCTACCTCGCCCGGTCATGCGATCCGCCGCAGCGCCGAGGCGGGCGCGGCCACCGCCGCGAGCTCCGCGATCACCGTCGCCGGGTCCGCCTTGGCCGGCTCGGTCGCCGGGCGGCGCGGCTCGTGCAGCGCCGCGGCCAGCTCGTTCGCGTCGCGCACCCAGTACGCCAGACCCGCCGCGTCGAACGCCTCGGCGTTGGTACGGCCGTGCCCCGGCAACGGCCGGTGGATCAGCACCGGCACGCCCAGCTCGGTCGCCTCCACCGAGGTGATGCCGCCGCCGTTGGTGACCACCGCGTCGCAGGCGCGCATCAGCGTGGCCATCTCGTCCACCCAGCCCAGGGTGATGCCCACCCCCGCGGCGGACAGCTCGGCCCGCAACGCCTCGTTCGTCGCGCAGACCACCACCGGTACCGCCGTACCGGTCGCCGCGATCTCCCGCGCGGTGCGGGCGACGTCGCCCACCGCCCAGGCACCGCCGGCGACGAGCGCCAGCCGGCCGGTGGCGGGCAGCCCGAGCCGGCGCCTGGCCGCCGCCTGGCTCGGCTGCGCGCCGGACCGGAACTGGCTGCGTACCGCCGCGTCCACCCGGCGCACCCGCCGGGCACCGAGCGCAGTGATCTGCTCGGCGGTGACCCGGTGCGCGGCGAGGTAGCAGTCGCAGCCGCGATCCATCCACAGTGGATGGACCGACACGTCGGTCAGGTAGGTCAGCACCGGTGCGGCGAGCCAGCCCCGCCGCCGCAACCGGCCCAGTACCAGGGTGGCGAGCGGGTAGGTGGACAGCACCGCCGCCGCGCCCGCGGTCCGGCGGCGCAGCGCGCGGCCGGTCAGCACGAAGCACAGCACCGACACCAGCCAGCAGACCGGCCGGGCCCGCAGCAGCGCGCAGACCATTCCCCAGCTGGCCGGCAGCACCGACAGCTGGCCGGCGTACAGCAGGCGCAGCAGGGCACCGGTACGGCCTGGGAACTGGTCCATGAAGTCGTGCGTGTCGACGGTGAATCCGCTCGCCCGCAGCCGGCGGCCGAGCTCGTCGGCGCAGGCGTTGTGGCCGCCGCCGATGCCGGCCGACACGATGACGATCCGGGCGCCGGAGTCGGCGCCGCTGCACGGCGCCGGCGGGGTGGCGGTCCGGCGGCGCCGCGGCAGCCGGGCGAGACGCGCGCCTCCCCGGTTACCGGGGCGGGAGTGGGCAGGCAACGTTGCCGCGCTGGGCATCTGGGGACTCCAAGACGAGGTCGAAACGGTGACCAAGAAGTCCTGGCAGGAAGGGCTGCCAGGACCTCCGGACCGGACATCCGGCTCTCATCACGCTCTCAGGTTCGGCGGCCCGCGGACATGCTGGCTTCCCCTGATCTTGGCCTGGTGCTACCCCGAGTCCGATCACCCCGGCTAGCCCTGAGTGGGGTCCGGGTTGACGCCCCTGACATGCGCAGACACCCGTACCTGGCGCCTCAGGGGAGCCCGGGGGAGTTGCCCGGATGCTTCTCGGGTGTCCGATCGGTGAGGCTGCTGCCATGATCGACTCTGTGGCCCCGGCCTCGTCGTGCACCTGCTGACCCGCTGGGTACTGAGCCTGCCGCCGTACCTGATGTGCGCGGTGCCGGCGCTGGTGGTGCTGGCCGAACCGGCGCTGCTGGCCGGCGTCGTCCTGCCCAGCGTCGGATCGATGCTGCTGCTCGGCTTCCTGGCGCATGCCGGCGCGGTGCCGCTGGTGCCGGCGATGGCGTGTGGCGTCGCCGGCGCGACCATCGGCGACTCGCTGGGGTACCTGGCGGGCCGCCGCTGGTCGCGCCGGCGGGACCGGCTGCGCGGTCTGGTCGGCGCCCGGCGGTGGGACCGTGCCGAGTCGTTCGTGCTGCGGTTCGGCGGGCTCGCGGTGGTGGCGGCGCGGTTCCTGACCGGACTGCGCACCCTGGTGCCGCGGCTCGGTGGGCTGTCCGGCATGCCGTACCGCCGGTTCCTCGCGTTCAGCGGGCCGGCCGGCGCGGTGTGGGGCGCCGGCTTCGTCGCGGTCGGCTACCTGGCCGGCGCCTCGTACCGCCGGGTGGCGGGCCTGCTCGGTACCGGCGGGGCGGTGGCGCTCGGCGTGCTGGCGCTCGCCGCGCTGGCCGCGCTGGTGGCACTGCGGGTGCGGCGGTGGCGTCGCGCCGCGGTGCCGGACATCCCACCAGGGTGACCGGTTCCCCCGTTTTCCCGTGTTGTGCCTCGGCTGCGGGATACCGTCCAGTTCAGACGGACGGTGCGCCGCGGCCACCGCGCGGCACCCGGCCGTACGACGGGAGGGGGCCGCCGTGTCGACGATGCAGCGCAACCGGCAGCGCCGGGAGGCGGTCGGTCCGTGGTGGCTGTTCCTCGTCACCGGCATCGCCTGGGCCCTGCTCGCGCTCGCCGTGCTGCAGTTCAGCCTGGCCAGTGTCGCCGCGATCGCGGTGCTGTTCGGCGCGGTGCTGCTCGCCGCCGGCCTGAACGAGTTCCTGGTCGCCGCGCTGCACCGGCACTGGCGGTGGGTACACGTGGCGCTCGGCGTGCTGTTCGTCGCCGGCGCGGTCGCCGCGTTCGTCTGGCCGGGGCCGACCTTCGTCGCGCTGTCGCGCATCCTCGCCTGGTTCCTGCTGTTCAAGGGCGTCTTCGACGTGATCGACTCGCTCGCGGTGCGGGTCGAGCTGTGGTGGCTGCGGCTGATCGCCGGCGCGCTGGAGATCGCGCTGGCGTTCTGGGCGGTCAGCTACACCGGCCGGTCCGCGCTGCTGCTGGTGGCCTGGGTCGGGATCGGGGCGATGATGCGCGGCATCACCGAGATCGTGTTCGCCTTCGACGTGCGGGCCGCGCTGACCGCCGGCACGCCGGTGCCGGAATCGCCGCAACAGCAACCGTCCTGGCCGGTGAACCGGCCACCGGCGGGTACCCGGCCGACCGGCCACACCGCGGCCGACCAGCCGCTCCCGGGCAACGAGAACCGGCCGGAGCAACACCCCACGCCGTGACCGGCCGGACGTCCCCGCCGGTGCGCCGGTGCGCGGGCGCCGCCGGGCCGGCCGGGGACGGCGATCAGGCCGGGACGGCGGGCCGGCCGGGGACGGCGATCAGGCCGGGACGGCGGTCCGGCGGGACGGGGTCAGGCCGGGACGGCGGTCCGGCGGGACGGGGTCAGGCGGGGAGCGGGTGGGCGAGACGGTCTCGCTCGGCGGCGGTCAGCGGCACCGACAGCCGGCGCCCGTGATGCAGCCCGGCCAGCCAGACCAGCCGGTTGCCGGCCCCGGCCAGCCCGACGATCGCGGCCGAACCCGGTGCCAGACTTCCGGCGGTACGACGCACCGTCGCGTCGGTGAGCCCGAGTTGCGGCGGCCGGCGGATCGGCATCGGGTGCAGCGCCGACGAGACCGGCACCACGAACAGCGCGCCGACCACCATCGCCCAGTCGATGCCGTCGCGCTCGTCGCGGTCGATCCGTACCCGCCGGTCGTCATCGACCCACACCAGGGCCGCATCGACCTGCCGGGGCCGTCGCCGCCACACCGCACGCGCATCGTCGTACCGGTCGAACCAGAGGACCGTCAACTGCGCCATGGCCACCCCATCTCGCCGCGGCCGGGCCCCAGCGACTGTTGGGAACCGACGGAAGCGTACCCATCGATGCGGCTCGATCGGATGAGAATCGTTGCGGGCCAACCGATCGGGTGCCGGTACCGGTGACCGCGCGGATCGCGGTGCCTACCGTCGGACGGGTACGGCACCGGTGCTGCGGTGCCGGACACCCGGGGGAGGCGGCGATGGGTGGTGCGATCCTCGCGGTACTGCCCTTCGCGCCCGGACTGCTGCTGTCCCCGTTGCCGCCGGTCGCGGCGAGCATGCTGGCCATCGCCGACGACGGGCGTCGCCGCGCGCGGCTGTTCATCCTCTACTGGTGGTGCGCGGTACTGCTGGGCTGCCTCGCCGCCGGCCTGGCGCTGCGGCTGTCGACCCCCGGTGTCCGGCTGCCGGACCACGCCGACCGGCTGGCCAGCCTGCTGCTCGCGGTGGCGCTGGTGGCTCTCGCGCTGGTGCGCGGGTCCGGGCTGGTCGGGTGCCGCTGCCGCAGCACCTGGCGATCGCCGGCGTGGCTGTGGCGGATCGGTACGCTGCCGACCAACCGGGCCGGGCCGTTCGCGGTGCGGGTGCTCTACACCGATCCGCTGCACCTGCTCGTTCTCACCGCCGCGGCGGTGGCGCTGGCCGCCACACCGGGCGGCTTGTCGGCGCAGCTCGCCGCGGCGGCGCTGCTGGCGCTCGCCGGTACGCTCGGTGTCGCGTTCCCGCTGATCGTCTCGTACGCCGCGGGCTGGTCCGGGTCGGTGCGGCTGCACGCGCTGCGCAGCACGCCGATCCGCGCGTACCACGGGGTCGGCTTCTGGCTGTCCGTCGGCTATGCGGCGTTCCTGCTCACCTGACCGACGCCGACCACGCACCGTGTTCGACCGATCGGCGCGTTCGCCTGCGCCGGGCGCAAACCCTCCACGATGCTGAAGTGGTGCCTGCCCGGGCGCTCGCGGCGCATCCGCCGCGGCGCCCCTCACACCGGGGGTGAGCGACGTGACCTGGTACGGATCGGCCAAGCCGCACCGGCCGGAGGATCCCACCACACCGATGCCGGGGACCGGCGCCGGCCCGGCCGGTACCGGCGGGCGCGCCAGCAGCTCCGGACACGACTTCGGACCGCCGATGCCGCAGGCGCCCGGCGACTACGCGCCGGCATCCAGCCGTCGATCGACCAAGCCGCGGGTGAACGCGGCGCGGCTGTGGACCGGCGGACTGGTCAGCGCGCTGATCGCGGCGGGCCTGGCGATCGTGGCGTACCTGGTGATCCACGGCATCTTCAACCTGCCGATGCTCGGCGTGCGGCCCGACGGCGGCGCGGTGTCCGCCACCATGGGCGGCTACGCCGTCGGCGCCGGCGTCGCCGCGCTGCTCGCGACCGCGGTGATGCACCTGCTGATGCTCGGCACCCCGCGGCCGTTCTTCTACTTCGGCTGGATCGGCGGGCTGTGCACCGTGATCGCGGTGCTGATCCCGCTGATCACCACCCAGCACTGGGACGTCAAGGGCGCCACCGCGGCGGCCAACCTGGTCCTCGGCATCGCGATCACCGTGCTGGTGCAGGGCACCGCGCACACCGCGATCCAGTACCCGAACCGGCAGCCGTACCCGCCGGCCGGCTGACCGCGCGATGCCGGCGCGGCGGCCGAAGGGTACCGCTGCGGCGTTTCACGCCGATCCGTACCGCTGCGGCGTTTCACGCCGACCGGGTACCGCAGCGGCGTCTCGCGCCGACCACGACCGTCGACCCGCCGGAGCCCGACGGGCGCCGCACCGCAACCCCGGCCCGGGCCCGACGCCGCGCGGGGAACGCGCCGGCCGGCCGCCACGGGGGCGGTCCGGCCGGCGGGCCACGGTCACGGCATGGCGGCCGGGCGACGCGCGAGGGTCGGTGCGTCCGCGACGTGCCGCAGCGGGCGCAGCCGGTACGACCAGGCGTAGTCCCGGTCGGCGAACAGCTTGTACTCGTCGTGCGTCTGCGCGCCCCAGCTGTTGTCCCCGCCGACGCCCATCTGCCGGTGGTTGAGCCGCAGCATCACCGCGTCGCGCGGGGTCAGCTGGTAGCTGTGCCGGGCCCCGGCGGACAGGTCCTCTGGCGTGTAGCGCAGCGCGGAGAACTCCAGCAGCGGGTCGCCGACGGCGAGCAGTCCGGCGCCGTTCCGGTTGGTCAGCGCCACCCAGCGCACGTCGGTCCGATTGCCGTTCTCCTGCGGCCGGACGTACTCGGTCCAGAGCGAGTCCACGCTGGACGAGTAGCGGCCGACCTCCGAACCGGACTTGCGATCCCAGTAGTTCTCGCCGGGCCCGCGGCCGACGTAGTCGACGTTCGACAGTCCCCGCGGCACCGTGAGCATGGTCCCGACGACCGGGATGTACGGCAGGCTCGCGGCGCCCGGATGCAGGGTGTTGTCGACCGCGATCTCGCCGCTGCCGAACACCGTGTACGTGGTGGTGTAGTCCGAGCGGGTGCTCGTGGGCAGCGTGCCGGTCACGGCGATCCGGACCGCCTGGTCGGCTGGCCGGCTCACCGTCACCCCGGTGACGGTGCGGTCCGCGCCGGCACGCCGCCAGGTGCCGTTGCGCGATGGCTGCCCGTTGCCGTTGTCGTTGTCGGTGGGGCCACGCCAGAACTCCGGCGCCGGGCCGCCGGTGACCAGCTCGATCCCGTTCGCCCGGTACGAGCTGAGCACGCCGGAGCTCTTGTCCACGCTCAGTCGGAACCCGTCGCCGGTGACCGTCACCGAATCGGCGCCCTCGTCGACGGTCAGCTTCGGCAGCGTCGACACCGGCACCGGGGTGACCGCCGGGCTGCCGAAGTCGACCGGCAGCTGCTGCGCTGCCACTTCGAATCCGGGCCCGGCCCAGGCGGTGTGGCCGCGGGTGGTGAACCACACGCGCAGGAAGTACTCGCTGCCCGGTGCCGGGTGTGCCGGCGCCGTCAGCGGCAGCGTGATCGTCGTGCTCGCGAGCGGCGCCAGGTCGAGCTGGCCGGCGGACAGTCGCCCGTGCTGGATCACCCGGCCGTCCACGGCCAGGCTCCAGTGCCCGTCGTAGGCGTCGACGTTGGTGAACAGCATCTCGTTGGTCAGCCGTACCTCGCCGCGCGCCAGGCCGTCGGTCGCCGCCACCAGAATCTGTTGGTACACCTTCTTGACCTCGACCGCCTTGCCGTTCGGCTTGCGGCTGGCCGGCAGGATGCCGTTCGCGCAGAAGTTGCCGTCGTTGGGGTTGTCGCCCCAGTCGCCGCCGTAGGCGAGGTAGGTCTTCTCGGCCGGCTGCTGCTCGGTGTAGCCGGCGGTCGCCGCGTCGAACCACAGCCGCACGTCCGGGTCGTCCACGCCGCGGCCGGTGTCGGCCAGCTCCTCGGCGCTCAGCGCCCGGGCGTACACCCGTGCCGCGCGGATCGTCCCGGCGAAGATGCGCTCGTCGTGGTCCGCGTCCGCCCCGATCGCGATCGGCGCGGCGATCACGTCCGGTACCGCGGTGGTGGTGCGGGTGGCGGCCGCCACCCCGTCCAGGTAGACGGTGAGCGTGCCGGCGGCGTGGTCGAACACGCCGGCGACGTGGTGCTCGGTGCCCACCCAACCGTCCGGCAGGTCGGTGGTCGCGGCGATCCAGCTGGACCCGGCGTGGATGAAGAACTCGATCGTCTCGTCGGTCTGCTTCAGCGAGTAGGCGGTGTCACCCTTGGCCACGAGCGGCTGGTGGCCGCCCGGTGCGGTCGCGGTGATCCATGCCTCGGTGGTCAGCGAGCCGGTCAGGTCGAGCCCCGGATCGGTGTCGAACACCGCGCCGCCGGACAACCCGTCGTCGGCGTCGAAGCTCGCCGCCGGGGCGAGTTCGCTGCTCAGCTTGGCCGGGCCCGTCTCGGTGACCTGCCGGCGCTTCGGGGTCGGCCAGGTCAACGCCTGGTCCACGAAGTCCCAGATGAACCCGCCCTGCAGCACGTCGTGGGCGCGGATGACGTCCCAGTAGTCGGCCAGGTTGCCGGTCGAGTTGCCCATCGAGTGCGCGTACTCGCACATGATGTACGGCCGGGTGTCGTTGCTGTCCGCGGCCCGGTCGGCGATCCGCGCCGGGCTCTCGTACATGTGCGAGCGCATGTCGGAGACCTCGACGCGGTTGTCGCCCTCGTAGTGGATCAGCCGGGTGGTGTCGTACGAGCGGATCCAGTCGTGCATCGCGACGAAGTTGGAGCCGCCGCCCGCCTCGTTGCCCAGCGACCAGATGACCACGCAGGCGTGGTTCTTGTCCCGGTGCACCATGTGCTGTGCGCGGGCGACCACCGCGGCAGCCCAGTCCGGCTTGGAGTCGGGGAACTGGTCGCGCACCCCGTGCGTCTCCAGGTTCGTCTCGTCCAGCACGTAGAGGCCGTACTCGTCGGCCAGCTCGTACCACAGCGGGTTGTTCGGGTAGTGCGAGGTGCGGTGCGCGTTGATGTTCATCCGCTTCATCAGGGTGATGTCGCCGACCAGATCCTCGCGGGTGAGCGCGGCGCCGCGGTCCGGCACGATCTCGTGCCGGTTCGTGCCACGGATCGAGATCGGCTTGCCGTTGATGCACATCAGCCCGTCGACCATGGCGAACTCGCGGAACCCGATCCGGCTGGACAGCGTCTCGATCACCCGGCCGTGCGGGTCACGCAGCACCAGCACTGCGGTGTACAGGTTCGGGTGCTCGGCCGACCACAGCTTCGGCTTCGACACCGCCTTCGCGTCGCGCACCGTCACGTCCGTGCCGGCGGGCTGCGAGCCGATGTCCACCGACTGGCGCAGCGGCGCCGCCCACACCGGCCGGCGGTGCGCGTCGTACAGCTGGGTCTCGACCGTGTACGTGCCGGTCGCCGCGTCGCCGTAGTTGCGCACGCTCGCGGTCACGTCCAGCTCGCCCGCGGTGTAGCCGGCCGACAGCGGCGTGCGCAGCCAGAAGTCCCGCAGGTGCACCGTCGGCGTGGCGAACAGGTACACCGAGCGGAAGATCCCGGACAGCCGGATCATGTCCTGGTCTTCCATCCAGTCACCGTCGGAGAACCGGTACACCTCGACCGCGACCTGGTTGCGCCCCTCGACCAGGTAGGGCGTGACGTCGAACTCGCTCGGCACGAACGAGTCCTCCCGGTACCCCACCTTGGTGCCGTTGATCCACAGGTAGAACGCCGACTTGACCCCCTCGAAGTGCAGGAAGATCCGCCGGCCCGACCAGTTGCCGGGCAGTGTGAAGCTGCGACGGTACTGGCCGACCGGGTTGAACTTCGTCGGCGCCGCCGGCGGCTGGGCGTTCTCGTTCTTCCCGTTCGCACCCCACCACGGATACGTGATGTTGACGTAGATCGGGTGGTCGTAGCCGTGCAGCTGCCAGTCGGACGGCACCGGGATCGTCGGCCAGTCGCGGTCGTCGAAGTCGGTGCGGTGGAAGTCGGTGATCCGCGCGTCCGGCGTGTCGGCGTGCGCGAACTTCCAGTCGCCGTCGAGGTTCTGGCGCCACGGCGAGTTGCGGCGGTCGGCGTCCAACGCCTGGCCGAGCCCCGCGTACGGCATCAGCGTGGCGTGCGGCGGTTCCGAGTTCACGTCGAAGATGCCGATGTTGTTGTTCCACTCGGGGAACCCGTTGGGCGGGTCGGTCCACGCCGGCGTCGGGGTGTCCGGTGAGGTCGCGGGCGCGGCGTGGGCCGCGCCCGGTGCGGCGACCGACGGCAGCGCGGCCGCGCCGAGGGCGACGGCGCCGCCGGTGAGCAGGGTCCGGCGGCGGATCGGTACGGGAGGCGACGCGTGCTCGGCTGTCGCGGACTCGGGCGTGGGGGACTGAGCTGCGGGGGGCTGGGCTGCGGGGGGCTGGTGTGCGGAGGACATGCCTGGGGGACTCCGTTCCTCGAACGGCCGTCGTGACCGGGATCTGGCCCGACGGGGGATCGGTGGAGCTGCCCGCACCGCCGGCTGGGGCGACGGTCCGGCATGGCCCTTATTCGTACTGGTGGACCGACTTCGATGTCAATATTTGTCGAAGCGCTTTTGGTTGTGTGTGTCTGTGTCGCGACTCCTGACATCCCGGTATGAGCTGGTTCAGGCGGAATATCGGAGTGGCCCGGTGCTGGACCGACCGGCGCAACCGGAGGAGGCGGGCACGCGAGGCCGCGCCGCGTCCGGTCGTGGTGACCACGCCGCGCGCACTGCTGCGCCGGCGCACGGTGCACACGGTCGCGTGCCGGCGCGGTACTACCCGGCGGGGCGGCATGACCAGGCCCGGGGGGCGGCGCGGTCGAGCCCGGGGGAGGCGTAGCGGGGCCACCTGCCGGCGGTGTGGGGTCGGCGGACCGGGGCGGCGGAGGTCGCGCCGCCGGGTGTGGGTCAGGCCGGCGCGCCGAAATCGACGTCGGCGGTCTCCACCGTGCCGGCGGTGCGGCCCGGCGCGGCGTGGTTCGACCAGTACAGATTGGTGTGCGCGATGACCAGCTCCGGTGCCGGCGCGCCCCACTCGCTCAGGTCTTCGGTGGTGTGCGCGTCGCTGACCAGGGTCGCGTCGTACCCCCGGACGACGGCGCCGTGCAGCGTCGAGCGGATGCACTCGTCGGTCTGCGCGCCGGCCACGAACACCCGTCCCACGCGCAGGCCGGCCAGCACGTCCTCCAGCGTGGTCTGCTCGAACGCGTCCGCGTACCGCTTCTCGACCAGATGCTCGGTCTCGTCGCGGGCCAGCTCTGGCACGAACTGCCAGCTGTCGCTGCCCCGGACCAGCCGCTCGTCGTCGGAGTGCTGCATCCACACCACCGGAGTGCCGCCGCGGCGGGCCCGATCGAGCAGCCGGCCGACGTTCGCGAGCACGGCGTCGCGCTGGTAGGTGCCCTCGACGACGCCGTTCTGCACGTCCAGGACCAGCAGCGCGGTGTTCGGCCGGTTGTCCAGCGTGGTCATGTCCTCACCTCGACCCAGAGACGTCGCGTCGGGTCACTGTAAGGCCGGGCACCGACATCGCGCTGCCGTCCGACCTGGTTCGGGCCGATCGTGGCCCCGCCGGACGGCAGCGGACGACGTCGATCAGGGGGTCGGCATCGTGGCGAGGACGCGGTCGACCATGCCGTACTCCCGGGCCTCGTCGGCGGTGAACCAGCGGTCGCGGTCGGCGTCCTCGGCGATGCGCTCCACCGGCTGGCCGGTGTGCCGAGCGATGACCTCCTGGTTCTCCCGCTTCATCGCCATCATGTTCTCCGCCTGGATGGCCACGTCGGCCGCGGTGCCGCCGACCCCGCCGGAGATCTGGTGCATCATCACCCGGGCGTGCGGCAATGCGAACCGCTTGCCCGGTGCCCCGGCGCACAGCAGGGTCTGCGCCATCGACGCCGCCATGCCCATCGCGTAGGTGGCCACATCGGCACGAATCAGCTGCATCGTGTCGTACACCGCCATGCCCGCGGTCACCGAGCCACCCGGTGAGTTGATGTACAGGTGGATGTCGCGGTCGGAATTCTCGGCGTCCAGCAGCAACAGCTGGCCGCAGATCATGTTCGCGTTCTCCTGCTTGACCTCGTCACCGAGGAAGATGATCCGGTTGCGCAGCAGCCGCTGGAACAGCTCGCCGTCGATGCCGGTGCCGGGCGTCTCGGCGGACCGCCCGTGCATGCCGAGGTCGACCATCTCGTACCACCTGCTCCTTCTGCCCTGACCTGATCACGTGACGCTTCGACCCTACGGGCCGCGGTGCGGTGGCGTCCGCAGTGTTCGCCCACGGCCGATTTTGCTGAGAGCGAAGCTGCCATCCGGCCCGCCCGGCGCCGCTCTCACCGATCACCCGGTGTTGGGCCGGCTCGCCGCGCCGGTCGGCGCCGTGGCGGGCGGCGACGGCACCCCCGCCGGTGCGGTCGCGGGAGGCCGGTACCAGGGCCGCAACGCGGCGGCCAGCGCCACGCCGAGCAGCAGCGCGCCGGGGACGGCCGGCGCCGAATCGACCGCGTCGGCACCCGCAGGCATCGTGACCAGGTCGATCATGATGCTGGGCAGCGGGCCGACGGCCGCGGCACCGACCCCGAGCGGGATCGTGGCCGCGGCGAGTGCCCACCGGCGCCACGGTCGCGGGTGGGCCAGCAACACCGCGAGTACGGCGAGGCCAGGCCCGGTCAGCCGCAGCCACTGGGGCACCGCCCCGCCACCGACCCCGAGCAGGCCCCAGGCGCCGAACAGCGCGGCGGCCGCCAGCACGACCAGCAGGCGGACCGCGCGGTTCCAGCCCGCCGCCAGCCCGATGCAGTAGGCCGCCAGGGCTCCCAGCGCGATGCCGAACGCCGTGCACACGACCGTCAGCGGCAGCGAATGCGGCGCCGGCAACGCCGGGTCGAACCGGGTCAGCACGGCGGGCAGGCAGGTCGAGGTCACCACGGCGACCACCACCGGCACGTTCCGGTGGCGGCTCGGCTCGCCCCTCGGCACCCGGCGTTGCACCAGCAGGGCCAGCCCGAAGAGGCCGAGGCTCACCGTTGCGGCCAGCAGGCCGGCCGGTCCGGCGCCGGGCCAGTGCAGGGACGCCGCATCGACGACCAGTGCCGCGGGCACGGCGGCCAGCACCGGCCAGGCCGGGCCGCGTCGTCGCGTTGCCAGCAGCACGCCGAAGCCGGTCACGACGATCGCGAGCTGGCGCAGCTCGTACATCCCGACCAGCAGGACCGCCCGGTCGTCGGCGTCGCGGTGCTCGCCCAGCCACTCCGCGAGCGGTCGGATCGCACCGGTGCCCCACCCCGTCACCAGCGACCAGAGCGCGGCACCGACCACGGCAGCGGCCCAGCCCGCGACCCGGGACGTACCCGCGTGCCAGCCTGCCGGGCTCTCGCCGGTCAGCCGGCGTGCCGGGGCGTTGGCTGCGGTCGGGAGCGGTGGGGCGTCGCCGGCCGCCGCGGCCGTTTGCCCCCGCACCGCCGCTGCCTCGCCGTGGCCGGCCACGCTGCGCGCGGCGGCTGTCGAGTAGGGCAGGCCGAGCGCGGTGGCGGCGAGCAACAAGGCCGGCATCGAGCCGACCACGCCGGTCAGCGACGGGACCCAGCCCGGCCCGGGAGCATCGAGGGCGAACCGGGAATGGGCCAACAGCGCGGCGGGCAACCAGAGCGGCATCGCGGCGAGCGCGCCCGGCACCCGGATCAGCGCGGGCAGGGCCGCCACCGACACGCCGACCGCGGTGGCGAGGTAACCGCCGGCCGTCGCGGCCAGCCGGCGGCGCCACGGTGTCCGGCGGCCCCGGCTGCAGAGCAGCACGGTCAACGGCACCAGCAGAACGCCCCAGCCGAGCACTCCGGCCAGCCGGTGATCGCTCGGCGCGGAGCGGCCGGACCAGGCCAGCACCAGCGCGCAGCCGAGGACCAGCGGCGCCAGGGTGACCAGCACGGTCAGCACGGTCCGGTAAGGCCCGGCGGGGGCTCGGGTCACCGGCCGGGCGCGCCCCAGGGCCCGCCCGGCGACGACGAGCAGCAGCAGCGAGCCCGCCAGCAGGACGGCGCCGGTGGCCGCCGCCACCCCGCGCCCGGCGGGGACCAGGCCCGTCAGGAACCGTGCCTGCAACGAGATCAGCAGCGTGGCGAACGCCGGCAGCAGCATCAGCGTCAGCACCGGAACGACCGCGGCCCACCGGCCGGCCCACCGCTCCTGGACCGTCACGTCGCCGGCGGCGGGGATGCGCGCGACGGCGAGGCTCGCCGCGAACCTCAGCCGGCCGGCGGGGTCCGCGGCGGACAGCTCGGCACACCACTCGCGGTACGGATCGGGATGGCCGGCGGCCGCCCACCGGCCGGCGGCGAACCGCAGCAGCAGGTCGATGCCGCGGTCGCGCCGGGCCGGCCCGTTCGACCCGGGCATCAGGCCAGGCCCGTCGCGGGATTGCCGGTGATGCCGAGCGAGCGCCGCAGTGCGGCGAGCGCGGATCGGGCGGAGGCGGCGCCGTCGGGGGTCAGCCGGTAGTAGCGCCGGGGTGGCCGGCCCAGCTCGCTGGGGTCGGCGGTCTCCCACTCCGCCGCCACCCAGCCGGCCTGCTGCAGCCGGGTCAGGATCGGATAGAGAGTCCCGCTGGGCTGGCCGGTGGCGTGCATCAGCTCCAGCCCGTAGCGCGGACTGCCCGGCTCGGCGAGGAACACGGTGAGCACGGCGGCGACCGACGTGGTGATGCGAAGCTGGGCCATGCCGGAAACCTACATAGCCCCTTCCCGGCCCGGCAAGGGCACCGGCGTGTCGCAGACCGGTCCGGACCGGCACAATCGCAGCAAGGCCCGACGCGCGGTGGCGATTCGGGCCGGCGACGAGAAGGCGAGGGGCCGATGACCGACGTGCGTACCGCGGGAACGCTGCCGACCACCATGCGCGCCAGCGTGCTGTACGGGGTGGGTGAGCTCGGCGTGGAGGAACGGCCGGTGCCGGTGCCCGCCCCCGACGAGGTGCTGGTCGAGGTGGGCTCGGTCGGGGTGTGCGGCTCCGACGTGCATTACTACCAGCACGGCCGGATCGGCGACTTCGTGGTGCGGGCCCCGCTGGTGTTGGGGCACGAGGCGGGCGGCCGGGTCGTCGGCCTCGGCGCGGGCGTGCCGCAGCAGCGGCTCGGCCAGCGGGTCTCGCTGGAGCCCGGGATCCCGTGCCGGCGCTGCGACCAGTGCCGGCACGGCCGGTACAACCTCTGCCCGGACGTGCGGTTCTTCGCCACCCCGCCGGTCGACGGTGCGTTCTGCCAGTACGTCGCGGTGCCCGCGGACTTCGCGTACCCGGTGCCGGAGGCGGTCTCGGACGACGCGGCCGGCCTGCTGGAGCCGCTGTCGGTGGGCATCTGGTCCTGCCGCAAGGCGGGCGTCGGACCGGGCAGCCGGGTGCTGATCGCCGGTGCCGGGCCGATCGGGCTGGTGACCGCGCAGGTGGCGGCCGCGTTCGGGGCGATCGAGGTGATCGCGACCGACGTGGCGGCGCCGCGCCTGGACGCGGCCCGGCGCCTCGGCGCCACCGGTACCGTCCCGGCCGGTACGGTGCTGGCCGACGGCGACGCGGTCGACGCGTTCATCGACTGCTCCGGCGCCGCGCCGGCGGTCGACGCCGGGATCCGGTCGGTACGGCCGGCCGGCTCGGTGGTGCTGGTCGGGATGGGCGCGGACGCGATACCGGTACCGGTGCCGGTGATCCAGGGCCGGGAGCTGCGGCTGACCGGAACGTTCCGGTACGCGAACACCTGGCCGCTCGCGATCGCGCTCGCAGCGGCCGGCCGGGTCGACCTGGACGCGCTGGTCACCGGCCACTTCGGGCTGGACGACGTCAGCGCCGCGCTGGCCGCCTCGGCGGACCCGACCGCGATCAAGGCGATCGTCACCCCGCAGCGCTGACCGGTCGCCGGTCAGGCCAGATCAAGGCGATCGTCACCCCGCAGCGCCGACCGGTCGGCGGTCAGGCCAGGCAGGCGAGGGCGGTGCGCAGTGCCGCGGGCAGCGGATGGTCGGCGGGCAGCCGGTCCACGGTCGCCTCGACGAACTCGGCCGGCGACAGCTGGGCGGTGACCGCCCCGGTGCCGTCGGCCTCCACGTACCAGCGGTTGTCGGCCTCCCGGACCAGCACCGGCCGGTCCTGCTCGGCGAGGGCGAACGCGCCGAACCGGGCCCGCCAGTCGGTGCGCTCCGGCTCGTCGACCGGCGGCGTCCGGCAGCCGACGTCGTCGGCGTGCGTGGCCAGCTCCGATGCGAGGTGCATCGCCTGCAGCCCCACCGGGTACGGGCCGGCCTGGGTCGGCAGCAGCGCGTCGGCGCCGCGGGCCCGCAGCTCGCCGCGGGTCCGGCCGTTCGCCGCGCGCCACTCCGACAGCACCGTCTCCACCGGTACGTCCCGGCGTTCGTCGACGGTCCACTGGTTGAAGCCGTCCAGCCCGTCCACCCCGGCCTCGGTGAGCAGCCGGTTGAGTCCGGCCAGGTCATCGTCCAGGCAGGCGTGGTTGTACAGCTCCTCGCCGGCCAGGTGGGCCAGCACGTCCCGGACCGACCAGCCGGCGCAGCGTGACGGCCGGTCCCAGTCGGCGCCGGCGAGCCCGGCGAAGTGCTCGTCCAGCCGGCGGGCCTCCCCGTCGTACAGCGCGAACGGATCGAGATCGGCCAGCGCACCGGCCATTGCGTGGTCCACGGGTCAGTCCTCCCTGGTTCGGTTGTCCGGCACCGCATCCGGCGCCGGCATCGCGGGCGCCGGCCGGGCGTCCGCGCCGGCCGGGTCGTCCGGCAGCGGCGCGGTGGTGGCCGGACGCAGCAGGGCGGCGACCCGGCGCAACCGGAGATCGCCGACCAGCTCGGTCACCGTGGCTGGCAGCGGGATGCGCCAGTTCGGGTACCGGTCGGTGGTGCCCGGCAGGTTCGGTGCGCGCAGCTCGCCGAGCACGTCGGCCGGCGCGACCACCTTGATCCGGCACGGCGTGCGGTGCAGCAGCGTGTGCATCGCGAGGATGGCGTCGTCCAGGTCGGCGCCCGGTGCGAGCAGCCCGCGCCGGGTCAGGTGCGCCAGCAGCGTGGTGCGTTCGGCGTCGGCGGCGTGCCGGGCCGCGGCCGGATCGGCGAGCAGCCCGAGCCGTTCGCGTACCCGCACGGCCTCGCCGGTGAGGAACCCGGCGGCGGTGGGCAGGTCGTGGGTGGAGATGCTCGCCATCGCGCGCTCCGGCCACGCCTCGGGCGGCAGCGGCCGGCCGTCGTCGTCGCGGGCGAACCAGAGCACCTCGCAGCCGAGCATCCCGCGCTGCGCCAGGGCGGCGGTCACCGCGGGCTCGACCGTACCGAGGTCCTCACCCACCACGACCGCGTTCGCCCGGTACGCGGCGAGGGTCAGCGCACCGAGCATCGCCGCCGCGTCGTAGCGCACGTACGTACCGTCCGCGGGCGAGCCGCCGCGCGGGATCCACCACAGCCGGAACAGCCCGGCGACGTGGTCGACGCGCAGCCCGCCGCCGTGCGCGAGCAGCGCGTCGAGCATCTGCCGGTACGGCCGGTAGCCGACCTCGGCGAGTCGGTCCGGCCGCCAGGGCGGAAAACCCCAGTCCTGCCCGGCTGCGGTGAACGCGTCCGGCGGGGCGCCGACCGAGACGCCGCCGGCCAGCACGTCCTGCAGCGCCCAGGCGTCCGCGCCGGCCGGGTCGACGCCGACCGGCAGGTCGTGCAGCACGCCGACCGCCATCGCCCCGGCGGTCGCGTCGACGGCGGCGAGCTGGTCGGCGCAGCGCCGCTGCACCCAGGCGTGGAAGCCGACCCGGTCGGCGAGCCCCGCGGCGGCGCGGCGTACCGCCGGGGAGTCGGGGCGGCGCAGCTCACTCGGCCAGCGCCGCCAGTCGGCGCCGTACCGCTCCGCCAGCGCGCACCAGGTCGCGTACTGCACCAGCGCCGGGTCGGGCGGCGCGGTCGGCAGCCGGTGGCGCCACAGCAGGCTCAGCGCGGCCTGCTTGGCCGCCCAGACCGCGTCGTGGTCGATCAGCGGCGTCGCCGCCGGTCGCAGCGCGTCCACCTGCCGCCGCGTCGGGCCGTCGGCGGCCGCGTACTCGGGCAGCTCGTCGATGCGCAAATACAGCGGGTTGGCGTAGCGGCGGCTGGCCGGCGAGTACGGCGACGGTTCGACCGGCGGCCCCAGCCGCGGCGCGCACAGCGGCCCGGCGACGAGCACGTCCGCGCACAGCTGGGCGCGGCTGGCGGCGACCAGCTCGCGCAGGTCGGCGTACTCGCCGATGGCCCAGGACCGGGCCGAGTGCAGCGCGTACGGCTGGACGGCCAGCCCCCAGCACGGTGGCACCGGAGCGAGCGCCCCCGGCGCCACCAGCACGGTCGACTCGCCGCCGGTGTAGCGCAGCGAGTACCAGCCGGGCGGCAGGCTGGCCGGCAGCGCGTCGCCGATCCGCCACCGGCTGCCGTCCGCCGCCGTCAACGTGCCCGGCGGTACCGGATAGGCGGTACCGGCCGGGACGGTCAGCGTGGCCGGCACCGGGGCGGCCTGCCGGTGCGCCAGCTCGGCCCGGGCGGCCCGGACCGCCCGCGGGTTGGCCGCGTCGAGGCCGAGCCCGGCGAGTACCGCGACGACGACCTCGGGGTCGACCGCAACCGGACGATCGAGATCGTCCCGGTACTCGGTGGCGACTCCGGCCGCGTCCGCCAGTTCGGCCAGTTCGGCATCCACTCCGACAAGTCTGGCAGCGCGGCGGCGGTCAGGCTGGCCGAATGCCCACGCCGTTCTCGGGTACCCCGCTAGCGTCGATCGTGGACGTCACGGGCCGGCGTACCGGCCGTGCCGGCGGGATGCCGCCTGCGGGGGCGGCCCGGTGGCCCTGGCGTGGCACACCGGTGTCCGGCCGGAGGTCCGGACGGGATCCCCGACGGCCCCGGCGAAGGGGGAGACGTGTCGAACAGTTACCTGGGACCGGGCGAGGTGCCCGATCCGCTGAGCCAGCTGCTGTCCCAGTTCCTCGGCGGCGGGCTGCGCCGGCCGGCGCGGCGGATCGACATCGGGCGGCTGATGAGCGCCGAGACCCGCGAGATGGTCGCCGCGGCCGGCCGGGAGGCGCAGCGGCACGGCGACGCCGAACTGGACACCGACCACCTGCTGTGGGCGGCGACCCAGCAGGACCGGACCCGGCAGCTGCTCGCGGCGGCCGGGGGCGACCCGGACGCGATCGCCCAGCGGATCGAGGCGCAGCCGTCCAGGCCGGGCGCGGGCGGCGGGCCGGAGTCGCTGACCCCGGCGACCAAGCGCGCGCTGCTGGACTCGCACCAGATCGCCCGCAGCATGGGCGCCACCTACATCGGCCCCGAGCACGTACTGCTGGCCCTGTCGGCGAACCCGGAGTCGCCGGCCGGCCGGGTGCTCGGCAGCCTGCGGATCGGGCCGGCCGAGCTGGCGTCCGGCGCCGGTCCGCGTCCCGGCATGGAGCGCGGCGGCGAGCCCGGCATGCGTGGCGGATCCGGCATGCGCGGTGGCGGGTCGTCCACCCCGACGCTGGACCAGTACGGCCGGGATCTGACCGAGGAGGCGCGCGACGGCCGAGTCGACCCGGTGGTCGGCCGGACCGAGGAGATCGAGCAGACCGTCGAGGTGCTCTCCCGCCGGACCAAGAACAACCCGGTACTGGTGGGCGAGGCCGGTGTCGGCAAGACCGCGATCGTGGAGGGGCTGGCGCAGCGCATCGTCGACGGTGACGTACCGAAGGTGCTTGCCGGTCGCCGGGTGATGCAGCTGGACCTGTCGTCGATGGTCGCTGGCACCCGCTACCGCGGTGACTTCGAGGAGCGGATGAAGCAGGCGATCGACGAGATCCGGTCGCACGCCGACGAGCTGATCGTGTTCATCGACGAGCTGCACACCATGGTCGGTGCCGGTGGTGGTGGCGGCGAGGGCGGCGGCAGCATGGACGCCTCCAACATGCTCAAGCCGGCGCTGGCCCGCGGTGAGCTGCACGTGGTCGGCGCGACCACGCTGGACGAGTACCGCCGGTACATCGAGAAGGACGCCGCGCTGGCCCGGCGGTTCCAGCCGGTGATGGTGCCGGAGCCGAGCGTGGACGACACGGTGGCGATCCTGCGCGGCCTGCGGGACCGGTACGAGGCGCACCACCAGGTGCGGTTCACCGACGAGGCGCTGGTGGCGGCCGCCGAGCTGTCCGACCGGTACCTGACCGATCGGTTCCTGCCGGACAAGGCCATCGACCTGATGGACCAGGCCGGCGCCCGGGTGCGGCTGCGCGCGCTGGCCCCGGACACCGACGTGCGGGAGCTGACCGAGCAGGTCGAGGCGCTGCGCCGGGACAAGGACCAGGCCGTCGCCGGCGAGGAGTACGAGCGGGCCACCGAGCTGCGCGATGCGATCGTGGCACTGGAGAAGCAGATCGACGAGGTACGCGGCAGCGCCGCCACCGGCGGCTCGGTACCCGAGGTGACCACCGCCGACATCGCCGAGGTGGTGTCCCGGTCAACCGGCATCCCGGTGGCGGAGCTGACCGAGGAGGAGCGCGACCGGCTGCTGAAGCTCGAGCAGCGGCTGCACGCCCGGGTGGTGGGCCAGCACGACGCGGTGGAGGCGGTCGCCGAGGCGGTCCGCCGCTCTCGCGCCGGTCTCGCCGACCCGAACCGGCCGATCGGCAGCTTCCTGTTCCTCGGCCCGACCGGCGTGGGCAAGACGGAACTGGCCCGGGCCCTCGCCGAGGCGCTGTTCGGTTCCGAGGACCGGATGGTACGGCTGGACATGAGCGAGTTCTCCGAGCGGCACACGGTGTCCCGGCTGGTCGGTGCCCCACCCGGGTACGTCGGGTACGAGGAGGCGGGGCAGCTGACCGAGGCGGTACGCCGGCACCCGTACTCGGTGCTGCTGCTCGACGAGATCGAGAAGGCGCACCCGGACGTGTTCAACATGCTGCTGCAGGTGCTCGACGACGGCCGGCTCACCGACGGCCAGGGCCGGACGGTCGACTTCAAGAACACCGTGCTGATCATGACCAGCAACCTCGGCTCGGACCTGATCTCCGGGCAGGGCGCCGCGCTGGGCTTCGGCTCCGGGCAGGCCGGCACCGGGCAGTCCGGCACCGGCGGCGCCGACGAGCCGATCGACGCCGGGCTGCGCGACCGGCTGATGCGCCGCCTGCGCGAGTCGTTCCGGCCCGAGTTCCTGAACCGGATCGACGAGATCATCGTCTTCCGCCGGCTCGGTACCGAGCAGCTGCGGCAGGTCACCGAGCTGATGTTGGACCAGACGGCCCGCCGGGTACACGGTCAGGGCGTGACGATGGACGTCACGCCGGCGGCGGTGGACTGGCTCGCCGAACACGGGTACGAACCGGCGTTCGGCGCCCGGCCGATGCGCCGCACGATCCAGCGCGAGGTGGAGAACCGGCTGTCGGCGATGTTGCTGGCCGGCGAGCTGTCGACCGGCCAGCACGCCACCGTCGACGCGGTCGACGGGCACCTGAGCATCCGGGTGGGCCAACCGGCGGCGGCCGGTTCCTGACCTCGCCCGTACCCCGCGATGGCCGAGTGGCCATCGCGGTCGGCGACCAGCGAGGAGTCGGCATGGAACTGGGCAACAGCAAGCACGCGCAGCACCGGGACAGCGAGCTGGCCCGCGAGACCCGCGAGTACGTCGAGGCCGGGCACAGCTCGCGGGCCGAGCCGTGGCGGGAGACCGCACCGACCGACGGCGGTGGGCCGCAGGACGAGGTACCGCCCGCCGCGGAGGGTGTCGGCGGCACCCCGCCCGGGATGGACGGTGACGACGTGGCCGGCCGCAGCGACCTGGCGCGGCTGCTGGACCCCGGCGAGTTCCCGGCGGACGCGCAGCGCCTCGCCGCCACCGCGGCCCGGCACCAGGCCGACGACGCCACCGTCGCGGCGCTGCGGGCGCTGCCGCCGGATCGCCGGTACCGCACCGTCTCGGAGGTGTGGACGGCGCTCGGGCACCGCACCGAGGACGACAGCCGCCGGTTCTGACCCCGGTCGGTCAGCGGTGGGCGAGCGTCGCCCGCGTCTCGGCGGCGATCTGCTGGATCTCCCCGGTCGGTACCACGAGCACCGGCACCTGCGCGCCGACCGGCGACACGATCGTCGCCTCCGCCGGCTCGTCCGGGCCGTGCAGCGTCCGGGGCAGGCCGAGTACCCGCAGGCCGGCCGTCACCTCGGCCCGGACCTCCGGCTGATCGGTGCCGATCTCGCCGGTGAACACGACCGCGTCGAGGCGGTCCAGGCTCGCGGCCATCGCGGCGACCCCGGCCCGGACCCGGTGGGTGAACACGGCGAGCGCGAGCTGCGCCGCACGGTCCCCACGGGTACGGGCGCGAACCAGGTCCCGGGTGTCACCCGAGCTGCCGGACAGCCCGAGCAGCCCGGACCGGTGCTGCAACGCGTCGTCCAGCTCGGCCGCGGACAGGCCGTGCTCGGTCTGCAACCACAGCAGCAGACCCGGATCGACCGAGCCGCTGCGCCGGCTCATCGCGAGGCCCTCCAGCGGGGTGAAGCCCATGGTGGTGTCGACGCTGTGCCCGTCCCGGACCGCGCAGGCCGAGCAGCCGCCGCCCAGGTGCGCCAGCACCACCTGCAGGTCGTCGGCCGGCCGGTACAGCAGCGCGGCGGTCCGCCGCAGCGCCCAGGCGTACGACAGGCCGTGGAAGCCGTACCGGCGCAGCCCGTACCGGGTGTCCCAGCCGTGCGGCAGCGGATACGTGCGCGCCGCCGCCGGCAGCTCGGCGTGGAACGCGGTGTCCAGGCACACGACGTGCGGCAGGTCCGGCAGCGCGGTACGGGCTGCGTCGAGCGCGGCGAGAGCCGGCGGCACGTGCAGCGGCGCGAGCCGGGCCGCCGCGGCCAACCCGGCCCGTACCGTGTCGTCCACCCGGACCGGCGCCGTCAGCTCCGGACCGCCGTGCACCAGCCGGTGACCGACCGCCGTCACCGCGGGCAGCCGCGGCACCAGCCCGGTCAGCTCGTCCGGCGCGGCCAGGTCGTGGGTCTGCCCGACGCGGCCGTCCCGGTCCACGACCGACACGTGCAGGCTGGCCGAACCGGCGTCGACCACGAGCACCGCGTCCGTGCCGGTCACGTCCGCTCCGCTTCCATGCCGGTCACGTCCGCTCCGCTTCCATGCCGGTCACGTCCGCTCCGCTTCCATGCCGGTCACGTCCGCTCCGCTTCCATGCCGGTCACGTCCGCTCCGCTTCCATGCCGGCCGGCTCTCCGCCGCCGGCCGGTGCGTCGGTGGTCTTCGCGCCGGCGGGGCGGGTGGGTGCCGGCTCGGTGAGCAGGTCGAACAGTCCGGCGGCCGCGGCGTCGGGCTGCCGCGCGTCCAGCTCGACGATCCGCCGGGCCAGGTCGAACGCCTCCGGCATGCTCCGGCGGTGCACCGCGACGGCGGGTGCGTCCGGCGCGGTACGCAGGTAGTACGCCAGGTGCAGCGCGCTGCCGAGCGCGCCGGCGCCGCCGCGCATCGGACCGTCCACCCGCAGCGGCAGCTCCGCCAGGTACGGCGTGTGCCGGTAGTGCCGGCTCGCCCCGGCGTACGGGTCGGCGCCGAGGAACCGCAGCCGCCCCACCGCGGTCATGCCGGCGGCGCCGACACACATCAGGCACGGCTCCAGGCTCACGTGCAGGGTGTGGTCCGGGCGCTGGCCGGCGGCCGGCAGCTGCGCCAGCGCGTTGATCTCCGCGTGCGCGACCGCGCAGCCGGCGAGCCGTCCGGCGACCGGTGCGGGCTCGAACATCCGGCCGCGTTCGGCCGCGACGACCGTACCGGTGGCATCGGTGACGACCGCGCCGACCGGCAGGGTGCCCGCGCACCAGCCCTGCCACGCCAGCCGCAGGCACCGCGTCGCGATCGGGTCGACCACCTCAGGGCACCGTCTTCTCGATCGCGGCCGGGCCCTCCTCGTCGAGTTCCTCGGCCGCCCGACGCACGTTCTCCGGCGTCGGGTCCTCGCCTTCGGCCTCGGCCAGATCCTCCGGGTCCCACGGCTGGTCGGCGCCGGTGCGTGCCACCGGTTCCGGTTGCTGCTCGCTCATCCTGCTCACCTCCGTCCCTTCGCCTACCCGGCTCACCGCCGGTCAATCGCGCCGACGACCACCCGCAGGTCGGACACCAGCGCGGCGAGCGCCTCGGCGCGCGCGTCGTCGGGTGCCCGCAGGATCGCCGACGGGTGGGTACTGATGACGGCCTGCGCCCCGTCGCCCGCCTGCGGGCACGGCAGCAGCCGGCCTCGATCGGCGGTCACCCGGTACCGGGTGCCGAGCACCGCCCGGACCGCGGTCGCGCCGAGCGCCACCACCACGGCCGGCCGTACCGCCGCGTACTCGGCGGTCAGCCACGGCGCGCAGGCGTTGATCTGGCCCACCGACGGCTTCTTGTGCAGCCGCGGCTTGCCCGGCGCGCGGGTGAACCGGAAGTGCTTCACCGCGTTCGTCAGGTAGCACCGGTCCCGGTCGAGCCCGGCGTCGGCGAGCGCGCGGTCCAGCAACCGCCCGGCCGGCCCGACGAACGGCTCGCCGGCCCGGTCCTCCTTGTCGCCGGGCTGCTCGCCGACGAGCATCACCCGGGCTGCCGCGGCGCCGTCGCCGAACACCGTCTGGGTGGCGTCCCGGTACAGCTCGCAGCCCCGGCAGCCGGCCGCCGCGGCGCGCAACGCCGCGAGATCGGCGCCGTCCGGGACGAACTCTGCGGCGCTCTCCGGCTCGGTCATACGGCCATCGTCGCGCCGATCGCCGGGCGTCGCGACCGGAACCGGCTGCGCCGGGCCAGACCGGAATCAAGCGGTCTGCGGGTCTTTCGCCCGCTGTGTGTCCGGGTGCACGATGGGCAAGATCCTCATTCGCGGCGACTGCGGGGGACGCCCGAGGGCAGGGAGAGGCCCATGGACGCTCTTGCGCAGTCCTTCCACCAACCGTTGACCCCGCTCGGCGGGGTCCTGGGATCCACCCTGGTCGCACTCGTGCCGGTCGCGGTGCTGCTGGTGCTGCTCGCGGTGGTACGCATGTCCGCCTGGCGCGCGGTACTGGTCGGCTCCGTGGTCACCGTGCTGCTCGCGATCTTCGCCTGGCACGCCCCGGTCGGCGACGTGTTCGCCGCGTACGGCCTCGGCGCCGCGAGCGGTGTCTGGGCGGTCGACTGGATCGTGTTCTGGGGCGTGATCATCTACAACATCATGCGGGTCACCGGCGCGTTCGGTGCGTTCAAGGACTGGCTGGTGCACCAGGCGACCGCCGACATCCGGGTGCAGACGATCCTGCTCGCCTGGGCGTTCGGCGCGCTGATGGAGGGGCTGGTCGGCTTCGGCTACCCGTGGGCGGTGGTGGCGCCGATCCTGATCGGCCTGGGCGTGGCCGACCTCGCCGCGATCCGGGTCGCCGCCATCGCGAACAACGCGCCGGTCTCGTTCGGCGCGCTCGGCGCCCCGATCGTCGGACTGGCCGCGGTCACCGGGCTGCCGCTGATGGACCTGTCCGCCTCCATCGGCAAGATCGTCGCGGTACTGGCGCTGCTGCCGCCGTGGATCCTGATCTACCTGGTGGCGGGCAAGCGCGGGTTGCGGGACGGCTGGCCCCTCGCCGTGGTCGGCTCGCTCGCCTACATCGCCGGCCAGTTCCCGGTGTCGCAGTGGGTCGGCCCGTACCTGCCGGACATCACCGGTTCGCTGGTCTGCTTCGCCGCGTTGCTGGTACTGCTGAGGTTCTGGCGGCCGAAGCGGACCCTCGGCTACGGCGGGGTCGAGCTGCCGGCGTCCACTATGGAGTCTCAGGGGCCCGGGATCCGCACCGCGGTGCGCGGGCTCCTCCCGTTCGGGATCCTGATCGTGGTCGTGGTGGCGTGGACCGGGCCGTGGTCGCCGCTGCCCAAGTGGGTGCCGTTCAAGCCGGCCATCGAGGCGATCGGTTCGCTGGACGGCAAGCCGCTGTCGGTGAACTGGTCGTTCGCCCCGGCGATCGCCGGGACCGCGATCCTCGTGGCGGCGCTGATCATCGCCGCGGTCCTGCGGCCGCGGCCGGCGCAGATCCGTACCGTGTTCGCCGACACGTTCCGGCAGATGTGGGGCGCGCTGCTGGTCGGGCCGCTGGTGTTCGGCCTGGCGTACGTGTTCAACTTCGCCGGCATGGCCAACTCGATGGCGAACGGGTTCGCCAAGCTCGGCGTCGCGTTCATCATCGTCGCGCCGCTGCTGGGCTGGATCGCGGTCGCCCTGTCCGGCTCGAACACCTCGTCCAACGCCGTGTTCGGCGCGTTCCAGCTGTCCGTGGCGCGCATCCTGGGCGCGCCGCCGCTGCTGTTCCCGTCGCTGAACTCGGTCGGCGCCGAGGTCGGCAAGCCGGTGGCGCCGCAGACCGCGAGCGTCGGGGTGTCCACCACCAAGTTCGTCCGCAACGAGGGCGAGGTCATCCGGTACAACCTGGGCTGGACGCTGGTGATCCTGGTCTGGCTGGTGCTGGTCGGCCTGCTCTACTACTTCGTCTTCCCGGACACCATGCGCCTGTGAACCGCGCCCTGTGAACCGCGCCCTGTGAACCGCGCCCGGTGAACCGTCGACCGTGGCGCCGCGCCCGTGCCGTACCGGTGGGTGCGGCGCCACGCCCGCCCACCGAGCGGTCAGGCCGGCCCGGGCCGGCGGCCGAGGAGCAGCAGGATCTCGTCGAACGTCGCCGTCCCGGCGGGTACCTGATGGGCCGGGGCGAATGCGGCGCCGGGCGCGAGCCGCTCGGACCCGTCCGGTACCGCGCGGGCGATGCGCAGCGCGGCCGCGAGCACCGCGTCGTCGAGCGGCGGGGTGTCGAGGCCGAGGGCGGTGGCGACGTCCCAGCCGTGCACGACGTAGTCGACCAGGTGGAAGCCGATCGCCTGCGTGGCAGGGAAGTCCGGCGCGCGGGTGATCTCCGGCAGGGTGAACCGCCGGCGGTCGAGACCGGGCGCCGCGAAGGCGGTGAGCACCTGGTCGGCGGCGGCCAGGTGGGCGGCGACGGGGTCAGCCGCGAGCACCGGTCGCCAGGCCGCGAGGTCGTCGCCGCGTCCGGCGGCGGCCGCCGCGAAGCCGCGGTGCTGCCCGGTCATGTGAGCCAGCAGCGCGGCGAGGTCCCAGTCGCCGCACGGGGTGGGCCGGATCAGGTCGGCCGGTGTCACCCGGCGGACGACCTCGGCACTGGCACGGACGGCGCGGCGGTCCAGCTCGACCAGCGAATCAATGTGCATGTGCTTACGATGTGCGCACACACATGATTTGTCAAGGCGATAGATTCCCGGTATGGCCGAGCCCGCGAACCGACCCGACCTGGCCGCGATGATCGTGCCGCTCGGCAGGTCCCTGATGGCGGCCGAACAGCCGATCCTCGCCGCGCACGACCTGACGATGTGGGGCTACGTGGTGCTCAGCCACCTGCGCGGCACCCCGACCCGGACCCAGGCGGCGCTCGCCGACGCGATCGGCGCCGACCGCACCCGGATCATCGGGGTACTGGACGAGTTGCAGCAGCGCGGGCTCATCCGGCGCGAACCCGACCCGACCGACCGCCGGGTGCGGCTGCTGTCGCTGACCGCGGCCGGTCGCCGGTTGCGCGACACCGCCAGCGCCGCGATCCAGCGCAACGAGGAGCGCCTGCTCGCCGCGCTACCGCCCGCCGACCGCCGGGCGCTGCTGCGATCGTTGCGCACACTCGCCGCCCTGCCCCGGGACCGGATCGTCGGCACCGCCTGACCAGGACGCCGGCGGCGCGGGACGGGCGAGGCCGATGCGCGGTGGGAGGGTCAGGAGGCGGCCTGACCGCGGATTTCGAGGTGGTCGAGCAGGTGCTGGGTGGCGTGCGCGATCTCGGCGACGGCCCGGTCGAACGCCTCCTGGTTGTGCGCCGCCGGGGCGCGGAAGCCGCTGATCTTCCGCACGTACTGCAGAGCGGCGGCGCGCACGTCGGCGTCGGTGACCTCGGTCGCGTACGGCGGGCGCAGGGTCTTGATGCTTCGGCACATGCCCCGACCGTAGCGCCGGGGTGCGACGAGCGGCGCCCGCCGCTCGTCGCGGGATACCCCCGTACGGAGTCTTGACCGGGTCGGCCGCCGTCCGGTAAAACGTTGAACCACTCAGGTAAAACGTTTGTTCACCCGACGGAGAAGGGCGCCGTGCAGACAGTCACGCGGTACTTCGAGGACCACGCGGTCGGGGATCGGCGGGTGAGCACCGGCCGGACGATCACCGAGTCGGACATCGTCCTGCACGCCGGGCAGACCGGCGACTGGTTCCCGCACCACGTCGACGCGCAGTGGTGCGCCGAGCAGGAGTTCGGCCAGCGGATCGCGCACGGCACCCTGATCCTGTCGGTCGCGGTCGGGATGACCGCCGGCGACATCAACCCGGCCTCGGTCAGCTACGGCTACGACCGGATCCGGTTCGTCGCGCCGGTGTTCATCGGCGACACGATCCACGTCGAGGCCCGGATCACCGAGTTGCGCGACCACCGCAGCCGCACCGACGTCGGCTTCGTCGACGAGCTGGTCACCGTCACCAACCAGCACGAGGCGGTGGTGCTCGTGCTCACGCACCTCTACCTGGTGCAGCGGCGGCCGGCCGGGGACCCCGCATGAGCGCGCGCCAGCGAGCGAAGCACGGGCATCGTGTGCGGTGCTCCGGCGGCGCTCCGGCGAAGGAGGAACGGCGATGAGCCGCCGACCCAGCCTGTCCGACGTGGCGAAGCGGGCCGAGGTGTCGGTGTCGCTGGTGTCGCGCATCCTGTCCGGCGACGCCACGGTACGGGCGCGTCCCGAGACGCAGCAGCGGGTGCACGAGGTCGCCGCCGAGCTGGGGTACCAGCCGCACGGCGCGGCCCGGGCGCTGCGGCTGTCCCGGGCCGGTGCGCTGGGGTTGGTCGTCCACGAGGTGTCCAACCCGATCCACGCCGAGATCATCCGCGGCGCGCAGGCCGCCGCGACCGCCGCCGGCCAGGTACTGCTGCTGTCGGACGCGCCGGAGCTCGCCGCCAACGCCGACGCCTTCGCCCAGCTGGTCGGTACCGGCCGGATCGACGGGTTGATGTGGCAGGGCAGCGGCGAGGACTACGACGACGAGCTGGTCGCCCGCGCCGCCCGGCAGCTGCCGACGGTACTGGTCAACAGCCGGCCGCGGGCCGGCGTACCGGCGCTGCGGCTGGACGACGAGGCCGCCGCGTGGCTGGCGGTCGAGCACCTGATCGAGCTGGGCCACCGCCACATCGCCTACGTCGGCGGCCGGCCCGGCGCCGACCTGACCGAGCGGCGGTACGCCGGCTACGTCGGCGCGCTCCGCGACCACGACCTGTCGGTCCGTCCGGAGTGGACGGTCGAGCGGGAGTGGGACGCACCGGCCGGGCACGCCGCGATGGCCCAGCTGCTCGCCGCCGATCCGCGGCCGACCGCGGTGTTCGTGGCGAACGTGGTGGTCGCGGTCGGCGCGCTCGCCGCCGCGCGGGAGGCCGGCGTCGCGGTACCCGAACAGCTGTCGGTGATCGCCGTGCACGACGCCTGGTTCGTCGCGCACGGCGCGCCGCCGCTGACCACCGTGCGGCTGCCGCTGGACCGGCTCGGCGCGGAGGCGGTCCAGCGGCTGCTGTCCGGCGAGGCCGGCCCCGCCCCCGCGGGCGATCCCGCCACCGAGCGGGGAATCGTGCTCGCCGACCCGCCGCCGAAGCTGCTGGTCCGTGGCTCCACCACCCGACCCGAAGGGATGCGCTGACCCGTGTTGCGCGGCATGACCTGGAACCACCGCCGCGGCCTGGCGCCGCTGCTCGCGGCGACCGAACGGTTCGGCGTACCGATCCGCTGGGAGGCGCGGTCGCTGCGCGAGTTCGAGGACGTACCGGTGGCCGACCTCGCCGCGAGGTACGACCTGATCGCCGTCGACCACCCGCACGTCGGTCAGGCCGCCGCCACCGGTGCGTTCCTGCCGCTGGACGGGGCGCTGCCGGCGGGCGTGCTCGACGCGCAGCGGGCCGGCAGCGTCGGGCCCAGCTTCGCCAGCTACACCTGGCAGGGCCGGCAGTGGGCGCTACCGATGGACGCCGCGGCGCAGGTCAGCGCGTACCGGCCGGATCTGCTGCCGGCACCGCCGAGGCGCTGGGACGAGGCGCTGGAGCTGCTGCGCGACGGGGCGGTGACCGGCCTGCTGCCGGCGAACCCGACCCACCTGTGGTCGAGCTTCCTGTCGCTGTGCCACCAGCACGCGTCACTCGCCGCCGGTCCGGCGGTCTCCGGTGGCTCCGGCCCGTCCGGCGGACCCGGCGTGGTCGATACGGCCGGGCCCGACTCGCGGCCGGACTGGTGGCCGGCCGACGGGATCGAGCCGGACGTCGCCGCCGGCGCGTTGACCCAGCTGCGCGCGGTACTCGCGGTCGCCGACCCGGCGTCGCTGGACAGCGATCCGATCCAGGTGCTGGACGAGATGGCGACCGGCGACCGGATCGGCTACGCGCCACTGATCTTCGGCTACGTCAACTACGCCCGGCCGACCGCCGGACGGCGGCTGGTCCGGTTCGCCGACGCGCCCAGCGCCAGCGGCGCCCCGGTCGGCACCATGCTCGGCGGCGTCGGGCTGGCCGTCTCGGCCCGCTGCGCCGACCCGGACGCCGCGCTGCGGTTCGCCGCCGCGGTGGTCGATCCGGCGTTCCAGGCCGGCGGGTACGCGAGCGCCGGCGGGCAGCCCGGCCACCGCGCGGCGTGGACCGACCCGGCCGTCAACGCCGCCAGTACCGACTTCTTCGTCGCCACGCTGTCCACACTGGACAGATCGTTCCTGCGCGGCCGGGACGCCGGTTATCCGGCCTTCCAGCGCGCCGCCGGCGAGGCGTTGCATGCCGGGATCCGGCGCGGCGACGGCGACCGCAAGATCCTCGCCGCGATCCGGCAACGGTGGCAGCGCCGATGAGCGAAACGACGCTGGCCGGGCTGACCCGGCGCGCGCACGAGCGGTACGCGGCGGCCCCGGCGCTGCTCACCCCCGCCGGCTGGTGGGGCTTCGCCGAGCTGGGCGCGGCGGCCCGGCGCACCGCGTACCGGTTGGCGCGGCTCGGGTTGCGGCCCGGCGACCGGGTGCTGCTCGCGCTCGCCAACTCCGCGGTGCTGATGGTCTGCGAGCACGCCCTGTTCGGCAGCGGTGTGGTCCGGGTGGCGGTGTCCGAGCGGCTGCACCCGCGCGAGATCGCCGGCATCGCGGCCGACTGCGCGGCGGCGCTGGTGATCTGCGAGGACGGCGCCGCGGCAGCGGTCCGCGCGCTGGTTGCGCCGGCACCGCCCGGGACCGGAACGCCGGCCGGGCACCGCGACGGTGAACCACCGGCGAAGGGCGGTCCCGGAGCGGCGGGCGGGGCTCGCGGCCCGGTGGTGCTCACGGCGGACGAGGCCGCCGAGCTGGCGGCGCCCGGCGTACCGGACCGGTGGCCGGACTGGCCGCTGCCCGGCGTCGACGACCTTGCCGCGTTGATGTACACGTCCGGCTCGACCGGGCAGCCGAAGGGCGCGATGGTCAGTCAGCGCGGCTGGGTGGCCATGCTGCGCGGGTTCTGGACCGCGCTGCCGCCGCTCGGGCCCGGTGACGTCGCGGTACACGCGGCGCCGATGAGCCACTTCGGCGGGTCGGTCGGCACCGCGGTCGCGTTGCGCGGCGGCGCGTCGGTGCCGGTACGCCGGTTCGACGCCGGGTCGGTGCTGGACACGGTGGCACGGCACCGGGCGACGGTACTGCCCAGCGTGCCGACGATACTCAAGGCGCTCACCGAGGCGGCCGCCGGGCGCACCGATCTCGGTTCGCTGCGCGCGATCCCGTACGGCGGGTCGGGCATCTCGGCGCCCGCCGCGGCGCGGGCGCACCAGGCGTTCGGCGCGGTGCTCTACCAGTGCTACGGCCTGAGCGAGGCGCTCGCCCCGGTCACCGTGCTGGACGCCCGCGACCACGCCGCCGGCGGCGACCGGCTGGCCTCGGCCGGTCGCCCGACACCCGAGGTCGAGCTCCGCATCGTCCCGGTCGAGCCGGATCCGCCGACCGGGCCTCCCGCCGGCGCCGAACCGGGTGCAAACCCCGGTCCGCCCGACGCTCCGGCAGCGTCCGGTGTGGACGGTGTGGTCGGCGAGGTGTGGCTGCGCGGTGCCTGCGTGCTGCCCGGCTACTGGGACCGGCCGGCGGCGACCGCCGCGGCACGCACCGCGGATGGCTGGTTTCGTACCGGCGACATCGGCCGCATCGACGCGGCCGGCTACCTGTACCTGGTCGACCGGATCTCGGACGTGATCGTGTCCGGCGGCTTCACCGTCTATCCGTCCGAAGTGGAGCGTGCCATCGCCGAACTGCCCGAGGTCGCCGACGTGGTCGTCTTCGGGATACCGCACGAGCGGTGGGGCGAGGCCGTCGCGGCGCTGGTGGTACCCGGCGCCGGCACCCGACTGTCCACGGCGGACGTCGTCCAGGCCTGCCGGGACCGGTTGGCGAGCTACAAGAAACCGTTGCAGGTCGAGATCGCCGCGGCGCTGCCCACCTCCAGTACCGGCAAGGTCGCCCGCCGCGCGCTGCGCGCCGCGGCCTGGGCCCGGCACGAGCGACACGTCGGCGAGTGACCCCCTCCGTCACCGAAAGGTGCTGTCATGACAGCAAGGACCCCGGTAGCCGCCGGCGAGAGCCGGTTCCGGTACCGCTGGGCGGTACTGAGCATGAACTTCCTGGTGCTCGGGCTCAACTACGCCGACCGGGCGGCGATCGGTGTGGCCGCACCGCTGATCATCGCCAAGTACGGCTTCAGCAAGGGCACCTGGGGCTGGATCGCCGCGGTGTTCTCGCTCGGCTACGCCCCGTTCTGCTTCGTCGGCGGCGCCACCTCGGACCGGTTCGGGCCGCGCAAGGTGATGGCACTCGCGGTCGGCTGGTGGTCGCTGTTCACCGCGCTGACCGCGGCCGGGTTCGGCTTCGTCAGCTTCATGATCATCCGGTTCCTGTTCGGCTTCGGTGAGGGGCCGCAGGCGTCGGTGACCGCGAAGACCATGTCGAACTGGTTCCCGCAGCGCAAGCTCGGCACCTCGCTGGGGCTGTCGCAGGCGTCCACGCCGCTTGGCGGGGCGGTCGGCACCCCGATCGTGGTGGCGCTGATCGAGGCGTTCGGCGGCAACTGGCGCGCTCCGTTCATCATCCTCGGCGCGATCGGGATCCTGTTCCTGATCGGCTGGTGGGTCGTCGTCCGGGACCGCCCGGAGGCGCACCCGTGGGTACGGCCGGTCGAGGTCGAGGAGATGCGGACCGACGCCGCGGCGCACGAGCAGGCCGCGGTCGGTGCCGACGAGCCGGAGCGCAGCCTGTTCGGGTACCTGCGGATGCCGATCGTGCTCGCCACCGCGCTGACCTACTTCGGCTACAGCTGGGTGCTGTTCACGTTCCTCACCTGGTTCCCCGACTTCCTGCACGAGGCGCACCACCTGGACCTGTCGCAGATCGCGCTGACCGGCTCGATCCCGTGGCTGTGCGGGTTCGTCGGGCTGGCGCTGGGCGGCGTGTTCACCGACGCGCTGGGCCGCCGGATCGGCCTGTTCAACTCCCGCAAGTGGACCACGGTCGTCGGGCTGCTGCTGGTCGCCTGCGCGTTCGGCCCGGTCGGCATCGTCCGCTCCGCCTACGGCGCGGTGGCGTTGATGGCCGTCACCGTGTTCATCCTGTACATCGTCGGGGCGCAGTTCTTCGCCATCATCGGCCCGGTGATCCCGTTCCGCCGGTTCGGCACGGTGTCCGGGTTCGTGCACTTCATCGCGAACATCGCCGGCATCATCGCGCCGATCGTGCTGGGCTACGTGGTGGACGCCACCGACTCCTGGGAGCTGTCGTTCGTGGTGTCCGCGATCGTCGTCGCGGTACCGGCCATCCTGCTCGCCGTACTCGGCCGGGACCGCCGCAGGGACGCGCCGAGCACCGAACCCGCCGCCGCGGCGGCGCCGTCGAGAGGGGAC
Source organism: Actinocatenispora sera (assembly GCF_018324685.1). Taxonomy (NCBI): domain Bacteria; kingdom Bacillati; phylum Actinomycetota; class Actinomycetes; order Micromonosporales; family Micromonosporaceae; genus Actinocatenispora; species Actinocatenispora sera. The sequence goes on from NZ_AP023354.1 coordinate 3,872,820, forward strand.
CGCTGATGCCCGGGGCACTGGACGGGATCCGCATCCTGGACTTCACCCAGATGATGCTCGGCCCGTACGCCACCCAGCTGCTCGCCGATCTCGGCGCCGACGTGATCAAGGTCGAGCGCCGGGAGGGCGAGTGGGAGCGCCGGCTGGAGATGATGGGCGAACTCGTCGGCGCCCCCGGCAACGGCGCGCCGGACTCGGCCGCGTTCCTTGCCATGAACCGGAACAAGCGGTCGGTGGCGGTCGACCTGAAGTCGCCGGCCGGCCGGGACGCGCTGCTGCGACTCGCCGCGACCTGCGACGTGGTGGTGGAGAACTTCCGGCCCGGCGTGCTGGCCCGGCTCGGCCTCGGCTACGACGAGATGCGCGCGGTGCGGCCGGACATCATCTACTGCTCCGGCTCCGGGTGGGGGCAGGACACGGTGTTCGCGAAACAGGGTCGGCCGGGCCAGGACCTGCTCATCCAGGCCATGTCCGGGCTCGCCGCGGCTGGCGGTCGTGCGGGCGACCCGCCGACCCCGGCCGGTACGTCCATCGTGGACGCGTCGACCGCGCTGACGCTGTCCAACGGCATCCTCGCCGCCCTCGTCGCGCGGGAGCGGCACGGCATCGGGCAGCGCGTCGAGGTCGACCTGTACTCGACCGCGATCGCGTTGCAGTGCCAGGAGATCTCCGCGATGGTCAACCAGCACGAGCGGTGGCACCGGTCGGCCGCCGGGGTCGGCCAGGCGTGGCTGTCCGCACCGTTCGGGGTGTACGCCACCGCCGACGGGCACGTTGCGATCGCGATGGCACCGGTAGCGGAGGTCGCCCAGCTGCTCGGCGTGACCGGCCTCGACGACGCCGACGCGTGGGCCGACCGCGACGCGATCAAGACGGCACTGGAGGCGGTCACCGCGCTGCGGCCGGCGGACGGGCTGGTCGACTCGCTGCTCGCGGCGGGCATCTGGTGCGCCCGGGTGCGTACCACCGCGGAGGCGGTCGACGAACTGCGCGACCAGGGCCACGACCTGGTCGTCACCGTCGACCACCCGAGCCACGGCCGGCTGGAGCTGATCGGCTGCCCGGTACGGCTGTCCGGCACGCCCTGGCAGCTGCGGCTGCCGCCGCCGATCGCCGGCCAGCACACCGACGAGGTGCTCGGCGAGGTACTCACCGGCGACGAGCTGGCGACGCTGCGGGCGCAGGGAGCGGTCGGATGAGTCACCTGGTGGTCGACCGCGCCGACGCGGTACTCACGATCCGGATCGACCGCGAGGAGGCGCTCGGCGCGCTGTCTCGGGCGATGGTCGCCGAACTCGGGGAGCGGCTGCGCGCGGTCCGGGCCGACGACACGGTGCGCGCGGTGGTCCTGACCGGCACCGGTCGCGGCTTCGTCGCCGGCGCCGACATCGGCGAGTACGACGGGGCCAGCACCGCCGAGTTCGACGCCTACCAGCGGCTGTCCCGCTCGGTGTTCGGCGAGCTCGCCGCGCTGCCACAGCCCACCGTGGCCGCGGTCAACGGGTACGCGTTCGGCGGCGGCTTCGAGCTCGCGCTGTGCTGCGACTTCATCGTCGCCTCCGAGCGGGCCCGGTTCGCGCTGCCGGAGGTGAAGCTCGGCCTGATCCCCGGCGGTGGCGGCACCCAGCGGCTGGCCCGCGCGCTGGGTACCCGGCTGGCCAAGGAGCTGGTGCTCACCGGCCGCACGCTGTATCCGGACGAGGCCGACCGGCGCGGCCTGCTCACCCGGCTGGTACCGCCGGACGAGCTGGCGGGCGCCGCCGCGGAGTTCGCCGCGCAGCTGGCCGCCGGAGCGCCACTCGCGGTACGGGAGGCCAAGCGGGTGATCGACGAGGGGGTCCGGCAGGAGCTGGACGCCGCGCTGAGCGCCGAACAGGCCGCGCTGGCCCGGCTGTTCGCCTCCGCCGACGGCCGGGAGGGCATCGCCGCCTTCCGGGCCAAGCGCGCGCCCACCTTCACCGGCCGCTGACCCGCCGCGGTGGCCCGCCGCGGTGACCGCTACTCGCCGGTGCGGCCGTCGGCGAGTTCCCGGGTGATGTCGAGGTGGCCGAGGTGCCGGGCATACTCCTGGATCAGGTGGCAGTAGATCCAGCCGAGCGTCGGCGCCTCCTCCTCGCCGGCGAACCGGCCGGTCGGCGCGCCGCGTTCGGCGATGTCGTGCCCGGCGACCGCGGCCCGGCACCGGTCGACCTCGTCCCGGTGCCCGGCGAGCAGGCTCGCCGCGGTCGCGCCGGCCGGCACCCGCCACGGCGCGTCCGTCTCGTCCGGGTCGGCATCTGCCCACACGTCGTCGAGCTGCTCGCCGGCGAAGCCCCAGCGCAGCCAGCGGCGCTCCACGTTGGTCAGGTGCCACAACAGCCCGAGCGGCGACCACCCGGACGGCACCCGGCTGACCACCAGCTGCTCCTCGCTCAACCCGGCCAGCTTGCGCCCCAACGCTTCCCGGTAACCGTCGAGGAACCCGACCAGCAGCTCGTTCGGATCGTCCACCGACGTGCCCGGTTCCCGCAACGCGTCCTGCCGCGGCGCCGCCTGTTGCTCACCCATCCCGGCACCGTACCGTGCCGAATCCGGCACCGCGCCCGGGCCGCGGGGGCGGGAGTCCCACCCCGACACCGCGCCGCCCGGCGACGGCGATCCGCCATGCGGCTCGGAGACCGATCGCCCCGTCACGACCCCGGCGGTACCGGCGGGGTCGGTGGCGGCGGCGCGGGCGGGTGGTGCGGGGAGGGGGCGGCAGCGTGGTGAGGTCGGGTGGTTCGTCCGGCCAGACCAGCAGGACCCGGCAGGGCGCGTGGTCCAGGACGAACCGGGTCGGCGGCGCGATGCTGGGCGGGCCGAGCCGGGTGTGGTCGCCGTCTCGGGCCAGCACCAGCAGGCCGGCGCGCTCGCAGGCGGCCACCACGTCGCGTTCCGGCTGCCCGGACCGGCGGGCCTGCCGGTCGGCAGCGCGGCCCAACCGCGTCGCCGCGGCGGCCAGCAGCAGGCCGGCGGCACGGTCCTGCTCGGCGCCGAGTCGCTCCAGCGGGTCCGGGCCGCCGCGGCCGAGCAGCGCCCCGTCGGCCCCGTCGGCCAGCTCGACCAGCCGGTCGTCGGCGGTGGCGAGCAGCACGACGTCGTCGTCGGCGGCCGCGACGGCGCCGGCCGCGTCGACCACGGACTCCCAGGTACCGGGCAGCAGCCAGGCCACGATGCGCATCGAATCACCCGATTCCGGTCAGCCGTAGCCCGCACCATAGCGCGACGGTGGCCACGACCAGGCCCGCCGGTACCGTCGAGGCGCCCAGGCGGAGGAACTCGCCCGCGGCCGGGCGGGCGTCGTGCGCGTGCAGGATCCGGCGCCACAGCAGGGTGGCGAGCGAACCGACGTAGGTCAGGTTCGGCCCGATGTTGACGCCCAGCAGCACCGCGAGCACCAGACCCGGTCGGGTCGCCACGACCGGTACCAGGATCAGCGTGGCCGGCAGGTTGTTGACCAGGTTGGCGAGGACCGCGGCGAGCAGCGCGACGGCGAGCAGCGCGAGCAGCCCGGTGGCGCCGGGTACCAGGGTGCCCACCAGGTCGGCGAGCCCGGCCCGGCGCACCGCGAGGACCACCACGCCGAGCCCGAACACGAACGCGAGGAAGCCGGGGTTCGCCGCCCGGAGCAGGTGCAGCAGGTCGGCCGGCCGGCGTACCCGGCGCGCGGCGAGGACCACCGCGCCGGCCGCGGCCACCCAGGCCGGCGCGATCCCGAACGGCTCCGCCACCGCGAACCCGACCAGCGTCGCGGCCAGGACGCTCAGCGCGTACACCGGCGGCGGCGTGCCGGCCGGCGGCGCCACCGCATGGGTCGGGGTGCCCAGATCGGCGGCGAAGAACCGGCGGAACACCAGGTACTCCACCGCGATGACGGCCAGCCACGGTACCGCCATCAGCCCGGTGAACGACACGAAGCTCAAGCCCGACGCGGCGAACGCGAGCAGGTTGGTCAGGTTCGAGACCGGCAGCAGCAGCGAGGCCGAGTTGGCCAGGTGGGTGCAGGCGTACACGTGCGGCCGGGCCCGCACCGACAGCAGCGCGGCGGTGCGGAACACCACCGGTGTCAGCAGCACCACGGTGGCGTCCAGGCTCAGCGCCGCCGTCACCACCGCGGCCACCGCGAACACCACGGCCAGCAGCCGGCGCGGCGAACCGCGGCTGGCCCGGGCGGCGAGCGTGCCAGCGAGGTCGAACACGCCGGCGTCGGCGGCGAGCTGGGCGAGCACCAGTACCGCGGCGAGGAAGCCGACGGTGGGGCCGAGCGCACCGAGCTCGTGCACCGCAAGCCGGACCGGCACCAGCCCGAGGGCGACGGCGAGCAGCGCCGCCGGTACCGCGGCCACCGCCTCCGGCAGCCGGCGCGGCCGCACGATCGCGAACGCGAGAACGGCGAGCAGCAACCCCACCGCCCCCACCGTCCGCATGCCGGCAGGTTACGCGACGTACCGGTCGACGTTCGGCGGAAGAGTCGGTGCTTCGGATGGGTTTCGCCAGGCCGGGCGCGGGCTTACGATGCGCCTGCCCGTCGCGTGACGGGCGTCATACCGCTCGGTGCGGCTGAACCCCAGCCACACCGTTCCGGGAGGAGGAGGCGGTCTCACAGTGACCGAACCTGAATCAGGCGGCGCGTCCGGCTCGGACGGCACCGCCAGGGAGACGACGTCCGGCGACGTGCCCCGCCGGTCCGATCGCAGCGCCTGGAACTGGCTGCTGCTGTTGCCCATCGTCATCCCACTGATCACACCGCTGTTCAACCGGGATCACCCGCGGCTGGGCGGGATCCCGATGTTCTACTGGCTCCAGATCGCGTTCATCATCCTCGGCGTCGGCGGCACCACGATCGTCTACCAGGTCGGAAAGCGGAGGAAGGGATGAGCGGCGGGCATGTGACCGAACTGGTCATCTTCATCGTGCTGTTCGCCGCCGTCGCGGTGATCGGCTTCTGGGCCGCGCGGTGGCGCAAGCCCGGCGACATGATGCACCTGAACGAGTGGGGTCTGGGCGGCCGCAGCTTCGGCACCTGGATCACCTGGTTCCTGGTCGGCGGCGACCTCTACACCGCGTACACGTTCGTCGCGGTGCCGGCGCTGGTGTTCGGTGCCGGCGCGATGGGCTTCTTCGCGGTGCCCTACACCGTGGTCGTCTACCCGTTGGTGTTCCTGGTACTCATCCGGCTCTGGTCGGTGTCGCACCGGCACGGCTTCGTCACCCCGGCCGACTTCGTCCGGGCCCGGTTCGGGTCGCCGACGCTCGCGTTGCTGGTGGCGATCACCGGCATCGTCGCGACGATGCCGTACATCGCGCTGCAGCTGGTCGGCATCCAGGCGGTGCTCAAGACGATGGGCTTCGGCTCGCACTGGCCGCTGGTCATCGCGTTCCTGGTGCTCGCGGCGTACACGTTCCAGTCCGGGCTGCGGGCGCCGGCGCTGATCGCGTTCGTCAAGGACCTGCTCATCTACGCGGTCATCATCGTCACCGTCATCTACATCCCCTACAAGCTCGGCGGGTTCGGCCACATCTTCGACGCGGCGAGCAAGCACTTCAGCTCGACGACGCCGCCGACCGGCTCGATCGTGCTGGGCGCCAACAACCAGCTCAACTACGCCACCCTGGCGTTCGGCTCGGCGCTCGCCCTGTTCCTGTACCCGCACAGCGTGACCGGGGTACTGGCGTCCAAGAGCCGCAACGTGATCAAGCGCAACATGTCCGCGCTGCCGGCGTACTCGTTCCTGCTCGGGCTGATCGCGCTGCTCGGTTTCATGGCGATCGCGGCCGGCACCACGCCGATCGGCAAGGACGGCAACACGATCGTGCCGCGGCTGTTCGACCAGATGTTCCCGAGCTGGTTCGCCGGCATCGCGTTCGCCGCCGTCGGCATCGGCGCGCTGGTACCGGCGGCGATCATGTCGATCGCGGCAGCCAACCTGTTCACCCGCAACATCTGGCGCGAGTACATCAAGAAGGACGCCTCACCGCGGCACGAGGCGTGGGTGAGCAAGATCGTGTCGCTGCTGGTGAAGTTCGGCGCGCTGCTGTTCATCGTGTTCCTGAACCCGCAGTTCTCCATCGATCTGCAGCTGATCGGCGGCGTGATCATCCTGCAGACGCTGCCGTCGGTGGCGCTGGGGCTGCTCACCCGGTGGTTCCACCGCTGGGCGCTGGTGGTCGGTTGGGCGGCCGGGATGGCGATCGGGATGTGGATGCTCTACACGATCCCGAACCCGAAGACCGGGCACCTGCATTTCGGTGGGTCGGCGTTCGCGTTGTCCAAGCTCGGCTTCGACACCGACTGGACGATCTACACCGGGTTCGTCGCGGTCATCGTCAACCTGCTCGTCGCGGCGATCGCCACGCTGATCCTCAAGGCGGCCAAGGCACCCGACGGGGCCGACGCCACCAAGCCGGACGACTACACGGCGGACGAGGGCGACCCGAAGGTCTCGGAGGTACCCGTGGCCGTGTGACCGTGGTGGTTCCGACGGGCCGGTGCCGGCCCGACCGCGGTGGTTTCCGTGGTGCCGGCGCCGGCCACACCGGGGCCGGCGGCCTGATCCCCGGGCCGTCGGGCACCCTCGTGCGGCGCACGCTCCGTGGCCGGAGCGGGCGCCGTCGTCTGCCGGCATCCCTTGGTACGACGCTCCCGGCGGGCCGAAAGGTTGCCATCCGGCCCGGCCAGCTTTTCGCCGTTCCCGCGCCGTGTAAGGGGTATGAGACGGACACTCCTGATCGTCGCCGCGATCGCCGTCGGGGTGCTGTTGACCGGCGTCGGGCTGTGGGTCGCCCCCGGCCACACCGCCGACTCCACCCCGGCTGCGGCCGCCGCACCCAGCAGACGCGCCTCGGTCGCCATGCCCACGCCGGCCGGCCCGCCCGTCCGGACCGTACCGGCACCGTCCACCCGCAGCGCCGCGGCGACTCCGGGGCCGGCCGTACTGCCCGACCGCGTCGTGCGGCACGCGCTCGGCGCCGTCGTGGGCGGCCGGGTCGGCCTCGCCGTGTACGACCTGCGGACCGACACGGTGCTCGCCCACAGCGGCGCACGGCAGGCGTTCCCCACCGAATCGGTGGTCAAGCTGCTCATCGCGCTCGACGCGCTGCGCCACGGTGACTCCGCCGGGGTGGTCGCCGAGATGTTGTCCCGCTCCGACGACCAGACCGCCACCCAACTGTGGGACCGCAACGGTGGCCCGCAGATCGTGACCCGGATGGCCCAACGGATCGGGCTCGCGCACACCAGCCCGCCCGACATCGGGTACATGTGGGGCGACACCCGCACCACCGCGGACGACCTGATCACGCTCTACCGGTACCTGCTGCATTCCGCGCCGCCCGCCGCGACCGACGTCGTCGTCACCGCGCTGGCCGACGCCACCCGCCTCGGTGCGGACGGCTTCTACCAGTACTTCGGAATTCCGGCCGCCGCCGAGGGCCGTTCCTGGGCCGTCAAGCAGGGCTGGGCGTGCTGCCGCCCGGGCCGCGCCCTGCACACCACCGGCATCGTCGACGGCCGCTACCTGATCGTGGTACTGACCACCCATCCGCCGCAGACCACCTGGGCCACCGCCGAAGGCCAACTCACCGCCCTCGTCACCCGCCTGCTCCACCACCTCCCCGCCTGACCACCTCGCGCCGGCGGAGCCGTGCCATCGGCTGCGTGCCGTCGCGGCCCGGTCAGCAGGTTGGGGCGCCGGCCAGCGTGCGGTCGGCCGGGGCGGTGGCGCTGCGGCGTACCCGATGCACGGTGGCCGCGGTGGCGCCGAGCCCCAACAGGGCGGCGATCACCACCACCCGGTGCGGCGCGACGTACTCGGCCGCGGCTCCGGCCGCCGCCATCCCGATCGCCTGGCCGAGCATCAGCCCGCCGGAGTTGACCGCCATCGCCTGCCCCGCCAGCGGCTCCGGTACCGCGGCGAGAAACCACTGGTCGAGCCCGACCAGGTAGGCCGAGCACAGCCCGGCAGCGAACAGCGCCAGCACCGCGACCAGCAGGCCGGGGTGCACCACGAACACCGTCAGCGGCAGCAGCGAACCGGTCGCGAGCGGCAGTACCAGCCGGGACCGCAGCCGTGCGGACAGCAGCCCCGCGCCGAGCTCGCCGCACACCGCGCCGGCCGGCACCGCGGTCATCAGCAGGCCGAGCCCGACCGACCCTCGCCCGATGCCGTGCGCGTACGGGGCGGCGAGCGCCTCCGGTGCCACCGCGAACACCGGCGGCACCCACCACAACGCCAGCAGGGCCCGGATCCGCGGCGCGCCGAACACCGCGCGCAGCCCGCGTACCGAGTCGCCCAGCATGCTGCCGCCGGTGCCACCGCGCGCCGGGCGCCAGCGGGTCCCGAGCCGCAGCAGCAGCGCGGACAGCACGAAGCCGGCGGCCTCGCCGGCCAGCGCGAACCGCGGCGACACCACGACGAGCAGCAGCCCGCCGACCGCGAACCCGACCAGCTGGGCGGACTGCGTGACCACCCGGATCAGCGAGCGCGCCAGCACCGCGGCCGGACCCGGCACGATCTCCGGGATGCTCGCCGCGCGAGCCGCGCCGAAGATCGGCGCCACCGTGGCGCTGGCGAACCGCAACCCGAGCAGGGCGACGACCGGCAGCCCCGGTACCGCCATGGTCGCGATCAGCGCCGCGGACACCAGGTTGCACCAGACCAGGACCGTCCGGGTGGGGTAGCGGTCGGCGATGGAGGCGAGGAGGGTGCCGCCCAGCGCGTACGGGACGAACCCGACGGCGAACGTCGCCGCGGTCAGGAACGGCGACCCGGTCGACCGGTACACCAGGACCGACAGCGCGACCTCGGCGACCATCGTGCCGAGCATCGAGATCACGTGCGCGACGAACATCGGGCGGTACTCGCGCACCGCGAACACCGCCCCGTACCGGGTGACTGCCATGCCCGGCAGCCTCGCGGCCGGTACCGTCACCGGCGAGAGATTCGGTGAGGAGCGAATGATGGCGGTGACGCTGCGGTTCGGGTCGGACGACGCGCTGCGCTGCCGGTTCGCCATCTCGCCGCTGTGGGAAACGCACGCTGCGCTGTACACGCTGCGCGACGCCACCGAGGCGCACCACCTGCCGTGGGTGCGCCGGGCCCGCGCCGCGCTCGCCGACGTCGACCTGTCCCCGCTGTACGCGGTGCTGCCGGTCCGCGGGTACACGCCGGACTTCGTCGCGCCACCGCCGGCCGGCCCGGCCGAGACGTTCGACGCCGAACTGGCCCGGGTGCGGGAGAGCGCACCGGACGTCGCCGCCCGCGAGCTCGCGCGCAGCCTCGACCGCCCCGGCGACCCGGAGGCCGCCCGGGCCGCGCCGGACCTGCTCGCCGACGTACCCGCCACCATCAGCCGCCTCGCCACCCTGCTCGACTCGGTCTGGCGGGCCGCGGTCGAACCCGACTGGCCCCGGCTTCGCGGGCTGCTGCAGGCCGACATCGCGTACCGGGCCGCCATGCTCGCCGACCACGGCCTCGCCCGGCTGCTCGACGACCTGCACCCGCGCCTGTCGTACGCCGACGGCGTGCTCACGTTCGCCGCGCACTGGGGCCACGACCGGCACCTCGACGGCGCCGGCCTGCTGCTGATGCCCAGCGCCTTCCTCGGCGACCGGATCGCCACCGGCTTCCCGCCACCCTGGCAACCGACCCTGGTGTACCCGGTACGCGGCGCGGCGACGCTGTGGCGCCCGGCCGACCGACCCGACGAGCCGCTCGCCCGGCTGCTCGGCCGCGGCCGCGGCCGGGTACTGGTCGCGCTGTCCGAACCGGCCACCACCACCGCGCTCGCGCACCGGCTGCGGCTCGCCCCGGCGACCGTCTCGGCGCATCTCGCCGTACTGCGGTCGGCCGGCCTGGTCACCGCTGACCGGCACCGGCACGAGGTGCGGTACCGGCAGACCTCGCTCGCCGACGCGCTCATCGCCTCGTGCGCCACCGGGTGATCATCGGTACCGGGCGCCGACGTACGATGGCCGCGGTGGACGAGCCGGCCAGACGGTCGCGTCGCCGGGAGCGATCCCGGCGCCGAGGAACGTCCGGGCTCCACAGGGCAGGGTGGTTGTCAACGGCAACCCGGGGTGACCCGCGGGACAGTGCCACAGAAAACAGACCGCCACGGCCGCTTCGGCGACCGCGGTAAGGGTGAAACGGTGGTGTAAGAGACCACCAGCGCCCCGGGTGACCGGGGCGGCTCGGTAAACCCCACCCGGAGCAAGGTCACAAGGGCCGTGGCGACACGGCCTGCGCAGGCGTTCGAGGGTAGCCCGCCCGAGCCTGCGGGTAGACCGCTCGAGCCCGTCGGCAACGGCGGGCCTAGATGGATGGCCGTCACCCGGGGCAGTGCCGCAAGGCGCCCCGGGCACAGAACCCGGCGTACCGGCCGACTCGTCCACCCCACCCCAGCTCCCGGCGCTGATCATGGCGTTGACCCGCGACAACGCTGGTCGACTCTGGTCATGAATGGTCGTCGTCGGTCGTCGTCAGAGCCCCCAGCGAACCCCCAGAGCCCCCCAGGAACCCCCGAGATCTTGTCCATCCCGTCTGCCGTCGGCCCACCCTCCGGGGTAGCGGGGCTGTCCTGTCTGGTGAAGGTGGAGCGCCCGACCGGACGTACGACCTTCGCCAGACAGGACAGGTCTGCTACGGCATCGCCTGGGCCGTCGGCGGGCGGGATGGACCGCCACCCACGACCCGTACTCGCTCGGGTCCCCGTCCATCCCGGAGCCTGAGCGCCCCCGCCGGAGGCGTGCTTGTCGGGTGATGTCGCAGCGGGTGGCTAGCGTGTCGGCGTGGACGAGTTGTTCGATCTTGATCCGGGTGCGGTGTTGACGCGAGGCGATCGGGCTGCCCGGTGGGGCGGTGGCACTCAGCGGGGGATTGAGCCATCGACGCGCACACCGAACGTGTTTCTGTACGCGGATCCGGCGGAGGCAGGCAAGTTCGGCTACGTCGATGGGTGGGCGCCGGGCGGCGACGTGTTCCTGTATACCGGCGAGGGCAGCGAGGGTGACCAGCAGCTCCAGCAGGGGAACCTGTCGCTGTTGGAGCATCGCAAGCAGGGTCGGGCGCTGCGGTTGTTCATTGCGGCCTCGGGCAAGCAGCGCGGCGGCAAGTTGCATCGCTACGTGGGCGAGTTCGAAGTGGACCATGACTCGCCGTGTGCTCAGGAAGATGCGCCGGATGCGTTGGGCGAGACCCGATCGGTTTGGGTGTTCCGGCTGCGTCCGGTGGGGGCGGTCGAGTATCGCGAGTCGGATGCCAGCCGTCGCGACGTCGTGGAGGCCGGTCCGCGTGCCGAGCTGGTGGCTGTGGAACGCGTGGTGGCGGTGGAGTCAGATCGCAAGGCAACTCCGGGTGGCAAGGCGCGCAGGCGTGAGGCTGAGCTCACCGAGCAGTACCGGGCGTGGTTGGAGGCTCAGGGCCACCAGGTCATGCAGTGGAAGCTGACGCTGCCTGGACAGGTCGCCGCGCTCCGTACGGACCTGTTTGACGCCACCGTTAGCGAGATCTACGAGGCGAAGGGCTCGATCGCGCGGGAGAGCATCCGCATGGCGATCGGACAGCTGCTCGACTACCGCCGCCACGTGCCGGTGCCGGGCGCCGCGCTGGCCGTGCTGCTACCTGCTCGTCCCTCGGATGACCTGGTGGATCTGGTGACCTCGGCGGGCATGAGCTGCGTGTACCGGCAGGACGCGGGGCGCTTCCATCGGGTCGGCCCGACCACGGCGAGCTGAGGCAGTGCCTTTCGGCAGGCAGCGCTTGCGGCCACGGCTCGTGCCCAGCTGACTCGGGGGCAAGATGGCCCCGGTCCTGGGCCATCGCGGCAGCGCTCGCCCGCAAGCACGGCGAAACGGTGACCACGCAGAGGCGAGCGTAAGGCCGTGCCCAACAGCTCGCCCTGGTCCTGGCGGTGCTCGTCGACGGCGGCGCCGGGCGCGGGCCGGCCTACCGCCCGCCGAGGCCGGAGGCCGTAGGCGGGCGGCCCTTCCCGGACCGTGCCCGGCGCCTGCGCCGCGCCAGCGGCGCCTTGATCCAGTAGAGACTAATTCGGCAATCCTTGTAACCGACTCCATGTCCTGTCTCGGGTGATGGTTGACAGTCGTGTATCGGCTGATGGTTGACATCGGGTCGTGTTCGGTGGTCCTGTTCGGCGGCGCTCCGCGGGCGTCATCGAGTCAGGGAGGCCGGGGTTGGCGCTGGTTGCGTTGTCGGTTGTTGAGCGGCGGTTGGACGCGGTGCGGGCGGTGTTGGCGGGCGCTGCGGTCACGGAGATCGCGGCCTCGGTGGGTGTGTCGCGGCAGACGGTGCATGTCTGGGTGGGCCGGTATCTGGCCGAGGGCGTGAGCGGGTTGGCGGATCGGTCTCATCGGCCGGTGTCGTGTCCGCATCGGGTCGGGCCCGATGTTGAGGTGGTAGTGGCGGAGATGCGTCGGGCGCATCCGCGGTGGGGTGCCAAGCGGATCCGGATGCAGCTGTTGCGTCGCCCGCTGGAGGATGTGGTGGTGCCGTCGACGGCCACGATCAACCGGATCCTGACGCGGCAGGGTTTGGTGCGGCCTCGGCCGCGGAAGCGTCCTCGTGACTCGTATGTGCGGTGGCAGCGGCCTGGGCCGATGCAGTTGTGGGGTGTCGACATCGTTGGTGGGATCTGGCTGATCAACCCGGCCACCGGTGCGCGTCGGGAGGCGAAGGTGGTCACCGGCGTCGATGATCATTCCCGGTTTTGTGTGATGGCGGCGGTGGTGGAACGGGCCACCAGCCGGGCGGTGTGTCTGGCGTTCGCGCAGGCCCTGGCCCGGTTCGGGGTGCCCGAAGAGGTGTTGAGCGACAACGGAAAGCAGTTCACCGACCGGTTCGGTAAGGGCGGGGAGGTGTTGTTCGACAAGATCTGCCGCAAGAACGGCATCACGCATCGGCTCACTCAGCCGGCCTCGCCCAACCAGAACGGGAAGGTGGAACGTTTCCACGGCACGTTCCGACCGGACTTTCTGGACCAGGCTGAGGCGTTCACCAGCGTGGCGCAGGCGCAGGCGGCGGTGGATGCGTGGGTGGCCGACTACAACACCGACCGGCCCCATCAGGCGTTGGACGACACGCTGCCGGTCACTCCCGCCGAGCGGTTCGTCCCGGTCGAGAACCAGCAGCGGACGCTGATTGACCTGTGGCTGCCGCCGGCGGTCGCCGCCTGTCCGGCACCGGCATCTGCGGCCTGCGGGCAGTCCACGGGCGCGGCTGTCACAGCGGCAGACGAGCCGGCAGCGGGCTGGACCGGTGGGCCGATCGCTTTCGACCGGGTGGTGCCGCCGTCAGGCAACCTGATGGTCGCCGGCAAACAGTTCTGGCTCGGACCGGCCCGCGCCGGGATCACGGTCAGTTTCTGGGCAGACACCGACGTGATCCACCTGAGCGCCGCGGGCGGCCGTATCAAGTCGCTGCGATCGCACCTGACGGTCAACGACCTGGCCCGCCTGGTCCGGGCGGGCGCGGTGCCCGCCGGGCCACCACCCTTGCCGGCACCCGACCACACCGACGCGATCGAGGTCGATCGCACCGTCAGCGCCGCCGGCACCGTCTCGCTGGGACAACACATCGTGCTGGCCGCCGAGATCCTCGCCGGGCGGCGGGTCGGGATCCGCATCGAACCCACCACGCTGATGATGTTCGATCTCGACACCCGCGAACTGCTGCGCACCCGACCCAACCCGCTGACCACCGCCGAGGTCGGCCGGCTACGCGCAGCGCGGAAAGCAGGACCACCACCACGCCCCTCGCTGGAACCGGTCCGGGTCCAACGACGGGCCTCCAACACCGGGGTGGTCATGGTCTGCGGGCAGAAGATCGCCCTGGGCCGCGCCCACCGCCACCAGACGCTCACCATCGCGGTGTCCGACACGACTCTGGCCATCGACCTCGACGACGGCGACACCAAGATCGTGCGGCGCACCACCACCCAACCGGTCCGTAACATCAAAGCCGACCGGCCGCGGGCGGTCCCCCAAATTTCCTAGACCCAGCGTCAACCATCACTTGACACAGATCCGTCAACCATCACCTGAGTCAAGACATTGTAACCGACTCCAGGGAGAGGTCACTGGCGCATGCCATTGATGCGAGCCCGATGTTCCTCGCGTTGGCGGGCTGCGTTAACGCGTAGCGCCTTGGCGTATTCGGCCTTAATTGCCTCTTGATGAAGCTTCGTTACGTCCGCACGCGTGCGCTTGCCCGCAAGGACTGCGTTGCAGAATTCGTTTCCATGAACCACGCACCAATACGATTTGAGAAGCTTACCTTCGCGCTCGCCATCGTCGTCGGGAATTTTCGCGATTGTCACGTCTTCCCAGATCGAGGTGCTAGGGGCGCCATCGCAGCCGCAGGTTGCGGCCAAGTAGTCGCTCTTATTCGCCCAGTCCCATATACTTCCTGCCACAATCATCTGATGCCGGTCGGCCTGCTGTGCCGCCTTTGCTGCGTAGTTGACGGCTTTCCCGGCCCAGACTGGCTCTTGATGTTTGGTGCGTGGCACACCGACTCGCTTGACCAATAGGGGACTCGCTGCAAGGCCGACCTTCAGACCGGTCTCAGGAAGGTCGGGCCATCGCTTCTCCAATCGCGGTACGAGATATCGATAACTGAATGTCTTGATGGTGATACCCGCGCAAATAGCTCGCGCGTATCTGTGGTCGCCCCAAAACAACCCGAAAGCGCCATCGCCTTGTATCGCAACGAAGTCGGCATCAAACTTGTCGAAGACCTGTGCAATGTTGCCTGTCGATGCTTGATAAATGCTCGCCGTGGACTGCGGGTATTTGTTTACTCCAAGCTGCGTGGAGTTGCGCATGTCTGCCACCACTGCCACTGCATCGGTGAGTCGATGCCAGGTTCTGGCCTCGATGGGAAGCTTCTCGACATCGAGCGAGTGTCCACTGTCTATAACATCAGGGTTTGTCCCGAGTTCAACCGAAACACTCTTGTCGATATCGGCCAGGAAATCATCCAGGTCAACCGCAGTCATGGCCCCTCCGCTCACCGGATTCTCGGATCTTAGGAGGAAACCATGCTCTGCTGCGTCGATCGTCTGTATGACGGGCACTCAGGCGTTTCGTGGGTAATCTTGACCGAAAGACTGATCCCGGTGGCGCAATCGGCGCAGATCATCGGATATTGTGAAGGCTGACGATGCTTGGCGACCACTCGGGCAGGTCAACGAATGGATTCGATTCGCAGACACGAAGGCTGCGGCAACTCTTGCCGGGAGCAGCGTGTTGGGGGGAATTCTTGTCCGATCGATCCCGCGGGCTTCGGACTTTCATCACGATGCAATTCACGCCATTCATGCCATTGTTCTTTCTCTTGCGATCGTATGCATTGGTGCGAGCGCCGTTATTAGCTTACGTACGCTGGCTCCAAGGTTGCGATCTCTCGGCGAACCCGACTCAATGATCTATTTTGATCATATTGCGCGCCGTTACGGCTCGGACAAGGAGCTTTACATCCGCCGCTTCGTGAGGCTGTCAGCCAAGGATAACTTGGTTGCTGAACAAGTGGTCGAACAGATCTGGGCGAACAGCTGTGTCGCTCGACGTAAATTTCAACATGTCGCATTGGCAATCTATTTGCTCGGCGCGGGGATGATTCTTTCGGGTTTGGCCGTTCTGGTGCAAAGGCTTTGAATTGCGCTGGCTAGACGCGAGCAATTGCGGCAATGGATGCCCACGCCAGCACCCGTCGTGCATCAATGTTGAGAGTAGTGCTAATCGCCTTTGCAGTGAGTTTCACGGGGCGGTGTGGTGCTGCCTTAAGTGCGATGATCGCAGCATCATAGGAAACTTCGCCACTGATACCCCGGGGGTCAATGAGGTAGAGGCGCTCGTGTTTGCCGGCGAGGACGTTCCAGGGTGAAGCATCAGCGTGGCACAGTCCAGGCACGTGGTTGAGGGCCAGTGTGTCTAGATCCGCCAGGGCGGCGCGGCGTTCTTTTGTGGAAGCAACCTGACACCCGGGCGCGAGGTCTCGGAGGCGATCGTCGGTGAGTCGGTCGCGGAGCCAGTCGACGAGGTTCGGTAAGTCCGACGTGGGCGCTGGCTGACCTATGAGAGGGCCGAGCATCGCAGCGACTTGCTCGGGCTCTGGAAGAACGTTCTGGTCGCCGAGTGGTGTTCCGGGCTCGATCATGTCCATGACTGTCCATGTGCCGTGATCGGTGGTGCTGACCTCGTGGACCTGAGGCGATACCCCGATCTGCGCAAGTGCAACGCTAATGGCGCCTTGATGGCGGCCGTTCGGGTCGGGGCTGGATCGTAGGACGATCTGGCCATCCGGGGTGTTCGCTTTGACGACGAGGCCGAATCGGGCCGGGAGTACGGCGATCGGTTCTGCGTTGTACCGGACGCACAGCTCGTGCAGCTCCCCAGCTACCGACATCGACCAGGGCTCGGCGAGTTCTGGCCAGCGGGCGCTGATGCCCGCAAGGACATGGGTGCTTACAGCGATGGGCTCGAACACGGTCAGGCTCCGCGGCTAGGATCGTGGATCCTGTGGATCGCGTCGGCGAGGTCATGCATGTCGGCAATCGTGACCGTCGCACCGGCGTTGTTGAGACATTCGGCTTTGCCAGGCTTATTCACGTAGCCGATGCTGGCTGCTCCCGCGGCCTGCGCTGCCTCGATGTCGGTGGCTGAGTCGCCGATCAGTACGCAGTCCGCGGCCGGGACGTGGTGACGTCGTGCTGCCTCGTGCACGGGCCACGGGTTGGGCTTCATGAGTTCAGGTGCGGCGTGGGGCCGGCCGATGACCTCGGCGATGTAGTCGGTGAGGTGGTGTTTGTCGAGGTAGGCGCAGACGGCGGCGGCTGAGTTGTTGCTGACAATGACGACGGGGCGGCCGGTGCGTTGGGCGGCATCGAGCATGTCTCGACATCCGGGGGTCGGCTCGGCGGTGCGGGCGGCTTCGGTCTCGGCGGCACTGACGAGGGCTTCGATGGTGTCGGCCTGGTCGCGGTGCTGGCGGATGAGTTCGGCGCCGAGTTCGGGTGGTCCGTACTGGTCGGCGTCGTCGGGTAGCGGGACGCCGGCGGCGGCGAGTTGGGCGGCGAGTCGATCGGCGACGGTGCGGGCGGATGCGCCGGCGAACAGGTGGGCGGTCGGCCCGTCGAAGTCGAGCAAGATCAGGCTGGCAGAGGCGAGGACCTGTGCGGGGGTCATAGCGGGTAGTCCTGGGCGATGGTGTCCCAGCGGGTGTCGAACCACTGTTGTGCCTGCTCGATGAACTCGCGGGAGATCGAGGTGTCTCCGTCGGTGTCGGCGAAGTGGAACAGGGTCGAGTCCTTGCCGAGCACGTCGCGGATGACGGTCGGGGTGCCGTCGATGCTGACTCGGTTGTCGATCACCGAGTACAGGCCGAAGAACGCTTCGGCGTGGTTGATGACGTAGAGCTTGAACGAGGGTGGCATGTCGTGGGTGCGGACCTCGACGCGGGCGCTGGGCACCAGCCCCATCGCGGCAAGTTCGCGCACGGGCTCGGCGATGCTCTCGACCGACCGGCGGATGATCCGGTCGGCGCGGGCTCGTACGGCGGGGTCGTCCTGGCCGGTCTCGGCGTTGGACGGCAGCGTCGTGGGTCGGCTGACGTCGGTCAGTAGCAGTCGGATCGCGATGGACTGCGGGGTGAGGCGTCCGGCGCGGACCTTGTCCAGCGGTTCGGTGATCGCACCGGCCAGCGTCTCGCCGGAGAATCCGGCGAAGTCGATCGACACGTGCGCCCGGTCGAACGCGGCTTCGATGTGGGGCCGGAGTCCGACTGCCCGCTCGGTTCGCTGCCGTACGAACACGCCGCTGCCCTGCCGGCTGACCGTGAGGTGCTCGGCGTGCAGCTGCGCCAGGGCGCGCTTGACGGTCTCACGGGCGACGTTGTACCGGGCCGCGAGGTCGTTCTGTGAGGGGAGCTTGTTGCCGGGCGGGAACCGGCCGGTCAGGATCGCTGCTCGTAGCGCGTTCGCGATCTGCTGTGCCGGCGACCGGGGGTCGTCCGGGTCCAGATCGGACAGCGCATCCGTCTGCGTCATTGCCACAGGGTACGGGCTGACTAGCCAGGATGGCTAAATCTGCCCGACATGGTTGACATGGCTAGCCAAGCGAGTCATGCTGATCTCGGCGCACGACTAGCCAAGCTAGTCACAAAGTAGCCCGGTCGAGAGCGGCCAATGGGGCATCGAGTAGAGGAGTGGTTGTTGTGCTGGGACGTGGTACGCGGTTCGGGACTCCGTTTGAGGTCGCCTTCCCGAAGGGCCTGATGCAGTCCGGCCCGGTGGTGCCGGACTACGAGTACAACCCGAACAAGAACGCGCCGAAGGTGCAGAAGCGCGACGAGGCGACGGGCCTTCTTCAGTGGAAGGCGAACGTGACGGACCCGTCGGAGACCAACGCCAAGCGGGCGTCGTTCGCGCTGCTGTTCGTCGCGGCGGTGCAGCCGGTGCCGGAGACGCCCGAGCTGGTGCCGGGTACCGACATGCGGCTCATCGAGCTGGAGGGCCTGACGGCGGAGCCGCGGGTGATGGGTCAGGGCGAGTTCAAGTACCTGGGCTACATCTTCCGCGCGGAGGGCTACCGCCCGGCTGTGGCTGGCGGCAAGGCGGCTCGTTCGGACAAGGCGGCCTGATTCGTGACGTGGGCCGGGCTGCGGCATGTTCCCGGCCCGGCCTGCGTCGACCACGGGTGGATGCGGAGGGAGCGGGCGGTGACCAGAAAGCATGAGGCGGCTGCGTTGGCGGCGCCGGGGATCGACGCGATCCGGGATGCGTACCTGACGGGTGGGTCGGATGCGCAGCGGGTGGCAGCGTTGATCGAGATTGCCGGTGCTGCGGCGGCACTGGCGCGGACGGTGGCCCGGTTCCGGCACGTGGATCGGGTAGAGCTGTTCGAGCTGGTATCGCGGCGCTCGGACGTGCTGCCGGTGCTGGGCCGCGGGCAGTGGTTGCCCACGATGACCTACCACGTGCCGGCCCCGGGCAAGCGGCGGATTCGCGGCCGTAGCAACACATCCACGGTGCCGGTGCCGGCGGTGATTCAGCCGGAGCTGTTCGCGGACGTGGACGGTGCGGCGTGAACGGCGAGGACTCGTTTCGCGGGCGGCATGTGGCGTTGGTGTCGGCCGGGGTGTTCGACATCCCGTGCGCGTTCCGGCGGATCTCCACGGCGATCGCGGATCAGGACTACCCGCTGGCTCTACGGGCGATCGAGGACGCGCGGTCGGTGCTGGATGAAACGGCCCGACTGGCGCGGCTGTCGATCCCGGAAGGGGGCCGTGTCGCATGATCCGCGAGATTGCGCAGGCCGGGTTACTCGTGGCGCTGATCGCAGTGGTAGTGGCTGTCGTCGTCGGGGTCGCGCACGCGGTGAAGGCGTCGTTTGACGCACACGAGCGCGCCGAGATCAGGGCCTTCCGTCGTCGGTTGGCTGCTCGGGACCGGGATGCGTCGGGCTCCGGCGGTGGTCGGTGATGGCTCTGGATTGGGATGACCTGGCGGCGGTGGTGGAGCTGGCGGACGCGGAGTTGCGGGCGTTGCGGGGTGCGGTGGCGGCTCGGGACGTGGACGCGATGTCCGTTGCGGGTGAGCGGCTGCGTGTGGTGTCGGTGACGGCGAGGCAGTTCGTGCGGGTGCTGGCGGCGCGGGAGCGGGGTGGCTGGTGATGGCGCGGCGTGACTCGGCTGCGGCGGCCGATGAGCTGGTGGCCGGTTGGGCGGATGCGTGCGGGGACGTGCAGGTGGCGTTGGCGCGCCTGTCGCGTTCGCTGGGTGGTCTGGGCGATGACCGGTTGTCGCGGTGGGTGGCGGAGGCGCAGCGGCCGATGGACGAGATGTCGGCGTGGCTGGCGCAGGTGCGGCGGCATCTGAACGCGAACCGGTGAAGGGCGGCGGCGATGCAGTTGTCTCGGCCGCTCCGGCAGGCGGTGGCGGCGTCGCAACGGGCTCGGTGGCAGGTACGGGAAACGGTGATGGCCTCGGTGCCGGTACGGGCGTGGATGCGGGCGACCTACCGGACCGGCAAGACCGTGGCGTCGATGCGCTACGGGCTGCCGCAGCGGGGCGTGGTGGCGGTACGGCGGTCGAGTGGCCGGACGGGGTTCGCTCGTCGTCCGGCGGGCCGCTCGGGGGTGAGTCGGCCGGCGATGAGTCGGCCAGCTCATCCGGCAGGTCAACGGAATGTCCGGCAACAGGTGAGGAGAGCAGCAATGGCAGACGAGGCGTTGGCGCAGGTCCGGACGGCGTTGCAGGGCAAGGTGGGCAACGGTGAGGGCTTGGCGCTGGTTCGCTCGTGGGCGGCGTCGGTGCGGTCGGCGGCGGACGAGGTGGCGTCGGTGCAGCGGAAGTTGTCGGTGGCTGAGGATGAGTTCTTGGACCGTCCGGCGCAGCAGTCGTTTAGCTGGTTGACCCGGTTGTCGGAGAACCTGGATCACTTGGCGCGCAAGCTGTCCGCCGGCCAGTAGGCGTCGCGGCAAGTCAGGGAAGGTAGGGCGAGGGCCGCCCGTCACGCACACAGCATGCGGGCGGCCTTCTTCATGCCCAAACGCGGTCACGGACGGTTATCGGAGGGGTTGGGGGTCATGGCTAAGCGGATGGTGGCCACGCAGGTCTACCGGGAGTCGATGGGCCAGCGGTTGTGGGACGCGATGCCGCTGGTGGTGCAGATCCCGGTAGCGGTGGGCGTCGGGGCGTACCGGGTGATCAAGCTCGCGGTCCAGCACCCCCGCACGACCGGTGTGGTGGCCACGCTGGGCACGGCCGGGCTGGTGGGTGGCCGGTGGGCGCTGGCCGGTGTGGTCCTGGCCCCGGTCGTGGCCGGCGTGGTGTGGCGCATCGCCTGGCCCGTCTCGTTCAAGCAGCGGGTCACGCCCCGCATCCTGCGGTGGCAGCGTCGCTGGATCCGGTACGGGCGTCGCTGGGATCGGTGGATGACCCGGTGCAAGCTGACCGTGCGGGATCACGACGGGGAGGTCATCCCCGGCATCCGCAAGGTGGAGGTGCTGCCGGCGGCCGATCGGCTGCTGGTGGACGTGCCGGTCGGGATGACGGTCGACGCCCTCCGGGCCAAGACGGGGGAGTTGGCGAACGCAGCGCGGGCGTTGGCGTGCAGGGTGTGGGAAGTGCCGGGTAGCCCGGGTGAGGCGTGGGTGGAGTTCCAGCACACGGACATCCTGATCTCCACGGTGCCAGCGCTGCCGATCCCGCAAGCCGACGAATCCGGGATGGTGCCGGTGGACCTGGCGGCCGTCCCGGTCGGCATGCGCGAGGACGGGACCGGCTGGACGATCCCGCTGCTGGCCCGGCATGTGCTGGTGGCGGGCCGGTCCCGGTCGGGTAAGGGCTCGCTGATCTGGTCGGTGCTGCGCTACCTGGCGCCGGCGATCCGGGCCGGGCTGGTGAAGGTGACCGGGATCGACCCGAAGGGCGGCATGGAGCTGTCCATCGGGCGCCCGTTGTTCACCCGGTATGAGGCGGACCGGGCCGAAGCCATGGTCGCGCTGCTGGAAGCGGAAGCCGATCATATGGACTGCGTGGCGTTGGAGCTGGCGGGCAATGTCCGCAAGTTCACCCCGTCGATGACCCACCCGCTGCATCTGGTGATCGTGGACGAGTTGGCGACGCTGACCGCGTACGCGCCGATGGATGTGCGGCGCCGGGCTGAGTACGCGTTGGGGCGGCTGCTGACCAAGGGCGCGGCGGTCGGCTGGGTGGTGCTCGGGTGCGTGCAGGAGCCGTCGAAGGACATCATCCCGATGCGCGGGCTGTTCACCTACCGCATCGCCCTCGGGCTCGACACCCCGTCGCAGGTGGACATGGTGTTGGGCGACGGGATGCGTGACCTCGGTGCGCTGGCCGATCAGATCCCGTTGACGGCGCCGGGCATGGGCTACGCGCTGTCGGAGTTCGAGAAGAACCCGTTCCGGGTGCGTGCCGCCTACGTCGATGACGACCAGATCCGCGACATGGCCGCCGAGTACGCACCGATCACCACCGACGCCAACGACGTCGAAGACATCCCGGCTGCCCCCATGGCTGGCAACCGCAACGAGGGCCAGGCGGACGAGGCCAAGCGGCCGGAGCCGGTGGAAGTGGTCGACCTGGAGGAGTGCCCGCCGGCCGATGTGACGCCGGTGGTGCCGGACTCGCTGCTGGCCAAGCTGCGCAACCTGCCGGCAGCGGACGGCTCGGACGGGACGGAGGCGGCGTGATGAGTGCGGTACCGGCAGACAACGACGGGGCGCGGCTGTTCCGGATCCGGGTCCCCGGGTCGGACAAGTCGACGGCGGTGACGGTGCGGATGACCGACGAGTCGGCGTGGATCGCGATCGGGGCTCGGCATCGTCGGCTTCCGCTGACCGTGCCGGAGGCGTGGGCGTTGTTCAAGGCCCTGGCCGATGCGCTGGATACGGCTGGGGATCCGCCGGCGTTCCTGTCTCGTCCCGTCCACCGCGACACCAAGTAGGGGGTGACCTGTGGTGGCTGAGGCAAGCAAGTCGCAGCGGGTAGAGGATGTCGCTCGGCTCGGGATCATGGGCGCGATCGGCGTCATGGCCGGTGCCGCGTCGTTCACGCACATGCACGACTGGACGATGCAGGCGCTCCCGCACGGGACGGCCGACTGGTTCGGCTGGGCGAACGCGGTCGCCTCCGAGCTGATGCCCACGTGTGCGCTGTTGGAGATCCGCCGCAAGCGCCGGGCCGGCGGCTCGATCACCTACCCGGTCGCGCTGCTGGTCGCCTCCGGCCTGCTCTCACTGGGCGCCCAGGTCTCGCAAGCCGGAGACTCCCTCACCTCGAAGGGTCTGGCGGCGCTGCCGGCGGTGGCGTTCATGCTGCTGGTCAAGCTCGTGTTCTCCGGCCTCCCGAAGACCACGAATGACACGGAAGCTGTTGTCCCACAACGGGAGCGAGTCACCGACCCGGCCCCTGCGGAGGTCGAGCCTGCCGCTCCGGTACCTCCCTCGGTGCCTGCCGCTCCGGTGCCTGGCGTTCCTGCGGTGACTCGTCCGGTGTCGTCCACGGTCCCGGCTGCTCCGGTGGTCCCGTCGGGTCCGGTCGTGCCGGGCCGCGCTAACGGCCGTCCGGTGGTGATCGGCCGATGACCACCACCGTGGACACGATGATGCTGCCCGGTCTCGGGCAGGACGACCAACCGCGTCCGGGGTCGCGGGCAGCTCGGATGCTGCAGCCGATCGCGAAGGATGTAGCGGTTGAGCTGGCGAAGAAGTTCGGGGTGTGCGTCAAACCGGTGTGGCTTCGCCGTACCAACACCGCGACCGGGGAAACCGAGCTGGTGCCGGTGCCCTGCGGGGCTACGTCGGCGGCGAAGTGTGAGCCGTGCGCGGAAGCCAACCGCAGGCTGCGCATGCAGCAGATCCGGGAAGGCTGGCACCTTACCGAAGAGCCGGTCACCACCCCGGATGCCCCGACCGATGAACAGCGGGATTTGGTGGAGTACCGGGCTGTCCTGGAGTTCGCCCGCACGTCGGTGGTGATGGCGGCCGAGTGGGACCAGGTGCGCGAGCTGGACGCGGAGATTGACCGGGTGGATGAGCAGATCACCGCGGCCGGTGTGCGCGGCTCGGTCCTGCCCGGCGGCCGGAAGGACGGGACCGATCCGGACGAGTCGGCCCCGTCGCGGAAGCGGTCCACGAAACGGCGGCAGGACGCGCCGGACCTTCCTCGCCTGCCCGTCGCCAACCGGACCATCCCGCACCCACACATCGGCACCGACGGCCGGGAGCACCGGGACTCGGTGTTCCTGACCTTGACGCTCGGCAGCTACGGGCCGATCCACTCCGCCTACCGGCGTCGCGGCGCGGTGGAGGTGTGCGAGTGCGGGGAGCTGCACAGCCCCACGACCCCAGGGTCGGGACCCCGGTGGACCCGGACAGCTACGACTACCGGGCCGCGGCGCTGGACGCGATCCACTTCGCGAAGGTGCTCGACCGGTTCTGGCAGAACCTCCGCCGCGCGGTCGGGTGGAACGTCCAGTACGCCGGGTCGGTCGAGATGCAAAAGCGGCTGGCCCCACACGGGCACTTCGCCGTCCGGGGAGCACTCCCGCGGGCACTGGTGCGGCAGGTGGCGGCGGCGACCTACCACCAGGTGTGGTGGCCCGCCCACGACAAGATCGTGTACGACCCGGACGGGGCAGTGCCGGTGTGGGACCCGGACGCCAAGACCTACCGGGACCCGGAAACCTCGGCGGCGCTGCCGACCTGGGATGAGGCGCTGGACGCCTTGGATGAGGACCCGGACGCGGAACCTGCGCACGTGGTGCGGCTCGGCAGCGTGCACCTTGCCGGGGTGCGGGGCGGCTCGGAGAGCGCCGAGAAGACCATCCGCTACATCACCAAGTACATCGCGAAGGACATCACCGACGCGGTGGCTCCGGGGTCGCGGGCGCAGGAAGACCACCTCGCCCGCCTGGCGGCCGAGCTGCAAACCCTGCCGTGCTCTCCGACCTGTGCGAACTGGCTGCTGTACGGGGTGCAGCCCAAGAACGCGAAGGCTACGGCGCGGCCGGGACGGTGCAAGGGCAAGGTGCATCAGCGGCGCACCCTCGGGTTCACCGGGCGGCGGGTGCTGGTCTCCCGGCAGTGGTCGAACAAGACCCTGTCCGATCACCGGGCCGACCGCAAAGCCTGGGTCAAAGCTCTCCTCGCGCTTTCGGCAACCGGGGAAACCACGATCGGCGAGCACGACCAGGCGGCCGGCGACCCTCCGCCGTTCGAGTACGAGTTGGCGTCCCGGGACGACCCGGACGTGCCTCCGCCGCATGTGCATTTCCTGCGCAAGATCGCCGAACGGCAAGCCTGGCGGGCACAACTCGACGCGGCGAAACAACAGGCACAGCAGCAGCTTTTGGCAACGCAAACCGTTGCGGCATAAGGATCTGGGGAGGATCGCTGTGTCCACGAAGGACGCGGTTCGGCTCGAACCTGCTTGGACGATTGACGACGTGGCGGCGTACCTCCGGGTGCCGGTCGAGACGCTGCGGACCTGGCGCAAGAAGCGCACTGGCCCGCCGGCTCGTCGCTGCGGCAAACACCTTCGCTACGACCCGGTAGCCGTTCGGGCGTGGCTCAGTTCGAGCGACGTGGCGTAGGGCGGCGGGACGTGGCGCACATCGAGGATCGTTGGTACCGACCGACGCAAGACGAGTTCGGCAAGGTGGTCGTCAACGGCCGCGGCAAGCCGGTGATGGAGCGGACGGAGAGGTACGGCAAGGGGATCGGTACCGCGTTCGCTACCTGACCCCCGCGGGGGAGCGGCGGAGCAAGTCCTTCGCGGACAAGCAGAAGGGCGATGCTGAGGCGTTCCTCATCACCGTTGAGTCCGAGAAGCGGCGAGGGACCTACGTCGATCCCACCGCCGGCAAGGTCTTGTTCCGCGACTACGCGGAGCAGTGGATGCGCGGACAGACGTTCGATGAGTCGACCCGCGAATCGGTCGAGTACCGCGTTCGCAAGCACCTCTATCCGATGCTTGGGGATCGTCCGCTGAGCAAGATCAACCCTGGATTGATCCGGGATTGGGACCGCTCGCTGTACGACGTGTTGTCGGCGTCCACGCGCTCGGTCGTGTTTGCTCACCTACGCGCCATCCTCGGCGCGGCTGTCGATGACGAGAAGATCGTCAAGAACCCATGCACAGCGCGCTCTGTGCGGCAACCGCGGCCCACTGAACGGCGCGTCGTTCCTTGGACTCGCGAACAGGTGGCCGCGATCCGCCGGGCGGTCCCTGAGCGGTACCGACTGGTGGTGGACCTCGGCGCCGGTTGCGGCCTGCGTCAGGGCGAGATCTTCGGCTTGTCTCCCGATGATGTGGACCTGGACGCCGGAGTGATCCATGTGCGGAGGCAGGTCAAGCGGGTCCGCTCGCGGTTGGTCTTCGGCCTGCCCAAGAACGATCGCGACCGGCACGTGCCGCTTCCTAGCATGATCGCGCGCCGAATCGAGGACCACATCGACGGTGGTCGGTTCGGCCCGACCTCGATCACGCTGCCGTGGGAGAACCCGCTGACCGGGAAGCCGACCACGGTGGACCTGCTGTTGACGACGACCCGGAACGGTGCGCTCAACCGGTCGACGTTCGACAGCAAGATGTGGCATCCCGCCTTGGCCTGGCGGGCATCGAACGGTCGCGCGCGACCGGTGTCCACGCGCTGCGGCACTTCTACGCCTCGGCGCTGCTGGACGCGGGGGAGAACATCAAGAGCCTGTCGAGCTACCTCGGGCACCACGATCCCGGCTTCACGCTGCGGGTGTACACGCACCTGATGCCGTCGAGCGAGGACAGGGCGCGTCGCGCGATCGACAGTGTGCTGGGCGGAGACGAGTAACCCCCACGCGACCCCGGGGCCGTGTTGCTCGGGTGTTTTGCCTGGTCAGAGGCAATCTCGTGACAGTCCCCGGCGTACCGGCCGACTCGTCCACCCCACCCCAGCTCCGGCGCTGATCATGGCGTTGACCGCGACAACGCTGGTCGACTCTGGTCATGAATGGTCGTCGTCGGTCGTCGTCAGAGCCCCCAGCGAACCCCCAGAGCCCCCAGGAACCCCCGAGATCTTGTCCATCCCGTCTGCCGTCGGCCACCTCCGGGTAGCGGGGCTGTCCTGTCTGGTGAAGGTGGAGCGCCCGACCGGACGTACGACCTTCGCCAGACAGGACAGGTCTGCTACGGCATCGCCTGGGCGTCGGCGGGCGGGATGGACCGCCACCCACGACCCGTACTCGCTCGGGTCCCCGTCCATCCCGGAGCCTGAGCGCCCCGCCGGAGGCGTGCTTGTCGGGTGATGTCGCAGCGGGTGGCTAGCGTGTCGGCGTGGACGAGTTGTTCGATCTTGATCCGGGTGCGGTGTTGACGCGAGGCGATCGGGCTGCCCGGTGGGGCGGTGGCACTCAGCGGGGATTGAGCCATCGACGCGCACACCGAACGTGTTTCTGTACGCGGATCCGGCGGAGGCAGGCAAGTTCGGCTACGTCGATGGGTGGCGCCGGGCGGCGACGTGTTCCTGTATACCGGCGAGGGCAGCGAGGGTGACCAGCAGCTCCAGCAGGGGAACCTGTCGCTGTTGGAGCATCGCAAGCAGGTCGGCGCTGCGGTTGTTCATTGCGGCCTCGGGCAAGCAGCGCGGCGGCAAGTTGCATCGCTACGTGGGCGAGTTCGAAGTGGACATGACTCGCCGTGTGCTCAGGAAGATGCGCCGGATGCGTTGGGCGAGACCCGATCGGTTTGGGTGTTCCGGCTGCGTCCGGTGGGGCGGGTCGAGTATCGCGAGTCGGATGCCAGCCGTCGCGACGTCGTGGAGCCGGTCCGCGTGCCGAGCTGGTGGCTGTGGAACGCGTGTGGCGGTGGAGTCAGATCGCAAGGCAACTCCGGGTGGCAAGGCGCGCAGGCGTGAGGCTGAGCTCACCGAGCAGTACCGGGCGTGGTTGGAGCTCAGGGCCACCAGGTCATGCAGTGGAAGCTGACGCTGCCTGGACAGGTCGCCGCGCTCCGTACGGACCTGTTTGACGCCACCGTTAGCGAGATCTACGAGGCGAAGGGCTCGATCGCGCGGGAGAGCATCCGCATGGCGATCGGACAGCTGCTCGACTACCGCCGCCACGTGCCGGTGCCGGCGCCGCGCTGGCCGTGCTGCTACCTGCTCGTCCCTCGGATGACCTGGTGGATCTGGTGACCTCGGCGGCATGAGCTGCGTGTACCGGCAGGACGCGGGGCGCTTCCATCGGGTCGGCCCGACCACGGCGAGCTGAGCAGTGCCTTTCGGCAGGCAGCGCTTGCGCCACGGCTCGTGCCCAGCTGACTCGGGGGCAAGATGGCCCCGTCCTGGGCCATCGCGGCAGCGCTCGCCCGCAAGCACGGCGAAACGGTGACCACGCAGAGGCGAGCGTAAGGCCGTGCCAACAGCTCGCCCTGGTCCTGGCGGTGCTCGTCGACGGCGGCGCCGGGCGCGGGCCGGCCTACCGCCCGCCGAGCCGGAGGCCGTAGGCGGCGGCCCTTCCCGGACCGTGCCCGGCGCCTGCGCCGCGCCAGCGGCGCCTTGATCCAGTAGAGACTATTCGGCAATCCTTGTAACCGACTCCATGTCCTGTCTCGGTGATGGTTGACAGTCGTGTATCGGCTGATGGTTGACATCGGGTCGTGTTCGGTGGTCCTGTTCGGCGGCGCTCCGCGGGCGTCATCGAGTCAGGGAGGCCGGGGTTGGCGCTGGTTGCGTTGTCGGTTGTTGAGCGGCGGTTGGACGCGGTGCGGGCGGTGTTGGCGGGCGCTGCGGTCACGGAGATCGCGGCCTCGGTGGGTGTGTCGCGGCAGACGGTGCATGTCTGGGTGGCCGGTATCTGGCCGAGGGCGTGAGCGGTGGCGGATCGGTCTCATCGGCCGGTGTCGTGTCCGCATCGGGTCGGGCCCGATTTGAGGTGGTAGTGGCGGAGATGCGTCGGCGCATCCGCGGTGGGGTGCCAAGCGGATCCGGATGCAGCTGTTGCGTCGCCCGCTGGAGGATGTGGTGGTGCCGTCGACGCCACGATCAACCGGATCCTGACGCGGCAGGTTTGGTGCGGCCTCGGCCGCGGAAGCGTCCTCGTGACTCGTATTGCGGTGGCAGCGGCCTGGGCCGATGCAGTTGTGGGTGTCGACATCGTTGGTGGGATCTGGCTGATCAACCCGGCCACCGGTGCGCGTCGGGAGGCGAAGGTGGTCACCGGCGTCGATGATCATTCCCGGTTTTGTGTGATGGCGGCGGTGGTGGAACGGCCACCAGCCGGGCGGTGTGTCTGGCGTTCGCGCAGGCCCTGGCCCGGTCGGGGTGCCCGAAGAGGTGTTGAGCGACAACGGAAAGCAGTTCACCGACCGGTTCGGTAAGGGCGGGAGGTGTTGTTCGACAAGATCTGCCGCAAGAACGGCATCACGCATCGGCTCACTCAGCCGGCCTCGCCCAACCAGAACGGGAAGGTGGAACGTTTCCACGGCACGTTCCGACCGGACTTTCTGGACCAGGCTGAGGCGTTCACCCAGCGTGGCGCAGGCGCAGGCGGCGTGGATGCGTGCGTGGCCGACTACAACACCGACCGCCCCATCAGGCGTTGGACGACACGCTGCCGGTCACTCCGCCGAGCGGTTCGTCCGGTCGAGAACCAGCAGCGGACGCTGATTGACCTGTGGCTGCCGCCGGCGGTCGCCGCCTGTCCGGCACCCGGCATCTGCGGCCTGCGGCAGTCCACGGGCGCGGCTGTCACAGGCGCAACGAGCCGGCAGCGGCTGGACCGTGGGCCGATCGCTTTCGACCGGGTGGTGCCGCCGTCAGGCAACCTGATGGTCGCCGGCAAACAGTTCTGGCTCGGACCGGCCCGCGCGGGATCACGGTCAGTTTCTGGGCAGACACGACGTGATCCACCTGAGCGCCGGGGCGGCCGTATCAAGTCGCTGCGATCGACCTGACGGTCAACGACCTGGCCCGCCTGGTCCGGGCGGGCGCGGTGCCCGCGGCACCACCCTTGCGGCACCGCCACAACCGACGCGATCGAGGTCGATCGCACGTCAGCGCCGCCGGCACCGTCTCGCTGGGACAACACATCGTGCTGGCCGCCGAGATCCTCGCCGGGCGGCGGGTCGGGATCCGCATCGAACCCACCACGCTGATGATGTTCGATCTCGACACCCGCGAACTGCTGCGCAACCGACCCAACCGCTGACCACCGCCGAGGTCGGCCGGCTACGCGCAGCGCGGAAAGCAGGACCACCACCACGCCCCTCGCTGGAACCGGTCCGGGTCCAACGACGGGCCTCCAACACCGGGGTGGTCATGGTCTGCGGGCAGCAGATCGCCCTGGGCCGCGCCACCGCCACAGACGCTCACCATCGCGGTGTCCGACACGACTCTGGCCATCGACCTCGACGACGGCGACACCAAGATCGTGCGGCGCACCACCACCCAACGGTCCGTAACATCAAAGCCGACCGGCCGCGGGCGGTCCCCCAAATTTCCTAGACCCAGCGTCAACCATCACTTGACACAGATCCGTCCAACCATCACCTGAGTCAAGACATTGTAACCGACTCCAGGGAGAGGTCACTGGCGCATGCCATTGATGCGAGCCCGATGTTCCTCGCGTTGGCGGGCTGCGTTAACGCGTAGCGCCTTGGCGTATTCGGCCTTAATTGCCTCTTGATGAAGCTTCGTTACGGTCGCACGCGTGCGCTTGCCCGCAAGGACTGCGTTGCAGAATTCGTTTCCATGACACGCAGCACCAATAGATTTGAGAGCTTACCTTCGCGCTCGCCATCGTCGTCGGAATTTTCGCGATTGTCACGTCTTCCAGATCGAGGTGCTAGGGGCGCCATCGCAGCCGCAGGTTGCGGCAAGTAGTCGCTCTTATTCGCCCAGTCCATATACTTCCTGCACAATCATCTGATGCGGTCGGCCTGCTGTGCCGCTTTGCTGCGTAGTTGACGGCTTTCCCGGCCCAGACTGCTTGATGTTTGGTGCGTGGCACACCGACTCGCTTGACCAATAGGGGACTCGCTGCAAGGCCGACTTCAGACGGTCTCAGGAAGGTCGGGCCATCGCTTCTCCAATCGCGGTAGAGATATCGATAACTGAATGTCTTGATGGTGATACCCGCGCAAATAGCTCGCGCGTATCTGTGGTCGCCCCAAAAACAACCGAAAGCGCCATCGCCTTGTATCGCAACGAAGTCGGCATCAAACTTGTCGAAGACCTGTGCAATGTTGCCTGTCGATGCTTGATAAATGCTCGCCGTGGACTGCGGGTATTTGTTTACTCCAAGCTGCGTGGAGTTGCGCATGTCTGCACACTGCCACTGCATCGGTGAGTCGATGCAGGTTCTGGCCTCGATGGAAGCTTCTCGACATCGAGCGAGTGTCCACTGTCTATAAATCAGGGTTTTGTCCGAGTTCAACCGAAACACTCTTGTCGATATCGGCAGGAAATCATCCAGGTCAACCGCAGTCATGGCCTCCGCTCACCGGATTCTCGGATCTTAGGAGGAAACCATGCTCTGCTGCGTCGATCGTCTGTATGACGGGCACTCAGGCGTTTCGTGGGTAATCTTGACCGAAAGACTGATCGGTGGCGCAATCGGCGCAGATCATCGGATATTGTGAAGGCTGACGATGCTTGGCGACACGTCGGGCAGGTCAACGATGGATTCGATTCGCAGACACGAAGGCTGCGGCAACTCTTGCGGGAGCAGCGTGTTGGGGGGAATTCTTGTCCGATCGATCCGCGGGCTTCGGACTTTCATCACGATGCAATTCACGCCATTCATGCATTGTTCTTTCTCTTGCGATCGTATGCATTGGTGCGAGCGCCGTTATTAGCTTACGTACGCTGGCTCCAAGGTTGCGATCTCTCGGCGAACCGACTCAATGATCTATTTTGATCATATTGCGCGCCGTTACGGCTCGGACAAGGAGCTTTACATCCGCCGCTTCGGTGAGGCTGTCAGCCAAGGATAACTTGGTTGCTGAACAAGTGGTCGAAAGATCTGGGCGAACAGCTGTGTCGCTCGACGTAAATTTCAACATGTCGCATTGGCAATCTATTTTGCTCGGCGCGGGGATGATTCTTTCGGGTTTGGCGTTCTGGTGCAAGGCTTTGAATTGCGCTGGCTAGACGCGAGCAATTGCGGCAATGGATGCCCACGCAGCACCCGTCGTGCATAATGTTGAGAGTAGTGCTAATCGCCTTTGCAGTGAGTTTCACGGGCGGTGTGGTGCTGCCTTAAGTGCGATGATCGCAGCATCATAGGAAACTTCGCCACTGATACCCCGGGGGTCAATGAGGTAGAGGCGCTCGTGTTTGCCGGCGAGGACGTTCCAGGGTGAAGCATCAGCGTGGCACAGTCCAGGCACGTGGTTGAGGGCCAGTGTGTCTAGATCCGCCAGGGCGGCGCGGCGTTCTTTTGTGGAAGCAACCTGACACCGGGCGCGAGGTCTCGGAGGCGATCGTCGGTGAGTCGGTCGCGGAGCCAGTCGACGAGGTTTCGGTAAGTCCGACGTGGGCGCTGGCTGACCTATGAGAGGGCGAGCATCGCAGCGACTTGCTCGGGCTCTGGAAGAACGTTCTGGTCGCCGAGTGGTGTTCCGGGCTCGATCATGTCCATGACTGTCCATGTGCCGTGATCGGTGGTGCTGACCTCGTGGACCTGAGGCGATACCCCGATCTGCGCAAGTGCAACGCTAATGGCGCCTTGATGGCGGCCGTTCGGGTCGGGCTGGATCGTAGGACGATCTGGCCATCCGGGGTGTTCGCTTTGACGACGAGGCCGAATCGGGCCGGGAGTACGGCGATCGGTTCTGCGTTGTACCGGACGCACAGCTCGTGCAGCTCCCCAGCTACCGACATCGACCAGGGCTCGGCGAGTTCTGGCAGCGGGCGCTGATGCCCGCAAGGACATGGGTGCTTACAGCGATGGGCTCGAACACGGTCAGGCTCCGCGGCTAGGATCGTGGATCCTGTGGATCGCGTCGGCGAGGTCATGCATGTCGGCAATCGTGACCGTCGCACCGGCGTTGTTGAGACATTCGGCTTTGCCAGGCTTATTCACGTAGCCGATGCTGGCTGCTCCGCGGCCTGCGCTGCCTCGATGTCGGTGGCTGAGTCGCCGATCAGTACGCAGTCCGCGGCCGGGACGTGGTGACGTCGTGCTGCCTCGTGCACGGGCACGGGTTGGGCTTCATGAGTTCAGGTGCGGCGTGGGGCCGGCCGATGACCTCGGCGATGTAGTCGGTGAGGTGGTGTTTGTCGAGGTAGGCGCAGACGGCGGCGGCTGAGTTGTTGCTGACAATGACGACGGGGCGGCCGGTGCGTTGGGCGGCATCGAGCATGTCTCGACATCCGGGGGTCGGCTCGGCGGTGCGGGCGGCTTCGGTCTCGGCGGCACTGACGAGGGCTTCGATGGTGTCGGCCTGGTCGCGGTGCTGGCGGATGAGTTCGGCGCCGAGTTCGGGTGGTCCGTACTGGTCGGCGTCGTCGGGTAGCGGACGCCGGCGGCGGCGAGTTGGGCGGCGAGTCGATCGGCGACGGTGCGGGCGGATGCGCCGGCGAACAGGTGGGCGGTCGGCCCGTCGAAGTCGAGCAAGATCAGGCTGGCAGAGGCGAGGACCTGTGCGGGGGTCATAGCGGGTAGTCCTGGGCGATGGTGTCCAGCGGGTGTCGAACCACTGTTGTGCCTGCTCGATGAACTCGCGGGAGATCGAGGTGTCTCCGTCGGTGTCGGCGAAGTGGAACAGGGTCGAGTCCTTGCCGAGCACGTCGCGGATGACGGTCGGGGTGCCGTCGATGCTGACTCGGTTGTCGATCACCGAGTACAGGCCGAAGAACGCTTCGGCGTGGTTGATGACGTAGAGCTTGAACGAGGGTGGCATGTCGTGGGTGCGGACCTCGACGCGGGCGCTGGGCACCAGCCCATCGCGGCAAGTTCGCGCACGGGCTCGGCGATGCTCTCGACGACCGGCGGATGATCCGGTCGGCGCGGGCTCGTACGGCGGGGTCGTCCTGGCCGGTCTCGGCGTTGGACGGCAGCGTCGTGGGTCGGCTGACGTCGGTCAGTAGCAGTCGGATCGCGATGGACTGCGGGGTGAGGCGTCCGGCGCGGACCTTGTCCAGCGGTTCGGTGATCGCACCGGCCAGCGTCTCGCCGGAGAATCCGGCGAAGTCGATCGACACGTGCGCCCGGTCGAACGCGGCTTCGATGTGGGGCCGGAGTCCGACTGCCGCTCGGTTCGCTGCCGTACGAACACGCCGCTGCCCTGCCGGCTGACCGTGAGGTGCTCGGCGTGCAGCTGCGCCAGGGCGCGCTTGACGGTCTCACGGGCGACGTTGTACCGGGCCGCGAGGTCGTTCTGTGAGGGGAGCTTGTTGCCGGGCGGGAACCGGCCGGTCAGGATCGCTGCTCGTAGCGCGTTCGCGATCTGCTGTGCCGGCGACGGGGGTCGTCCGGGTCCAGATCGGACAGCGCATCCGTCTGCGTCATTGCCACAGGGTACGGGCTGACTAGCCAGGATGGCTAAATCTGCCCGACATGGTTGACATGGCGAGCCAAGCGAGTCATGCTGATCTCGGCGCACGACTAGCCAAGCTAGTCACAAAGTAGCCCGGTCGAGAGCGGCCAATGGGGCATCGAGTAGAGGAGTGGTTGTTGTGCTGGGACGTGGTACGCGGTTCGGGACTCCGTTTGAGGTCGCCTTCCCGAAGGGCCTGATGCAGTCCGGCCCGGTGGTGCGGACTACGAGTACAACCGAACAAGAACGCGCCGAAGGTGCAGAAGCGCGACGAGGCGACGGGCCTTCTTCAGTGGAAGGCGAACGTGACGGACCCGTCGGAGACCAACGCCAAGCGGGCGTCGTTCGCGCTGCTGTTCGTCGCGGCGGTGCAGCCGGTGCCGGAGACGCCGAGCTGGTGCGGGTACCGACATGCGGCTCATCGAGCTGGAGGGCCTGACGGCGGAGCCGGGGTGATGGGTCAGGGCGAGTTCAAGTACCTGGGCTACATCTTCCGCGCGGAGGGCTACCGCCCGGCTGTGGCTGGCGGCAAGGCGGCTCGTTCGGACAAGGCGGCCTGATTCGTGACGTGGGCCGGGCTGCGGCATGTTCCCGGCCGGCTGCGTCGACCACGGGTGGATGCGGAGGGAGCGGGCGGTGACCAGAAAGCATGAGGCGGCTGCGTTGGCGGCGCCGGGGATCGACGCGATCCGGGATGCGTACCTGACGGGTGGGTCGGATGCGCAGCGGGTGGCAGCGTTGATCGAGATTGCCGGTGCTGCGGCGGCACTGGCGCGGACGGTGGCCGGTTCCGGCACGTGGATCGGGTAGAGCTGTTCGAGCTGGTATCGCGGCGCTCGGACGTGCTGCCGGTGCTGGGCCGCGGGCAGTGGTTGCCCACGATGACCTACCACGTGCCGGCCCGGGCAAGCGGCGGATTCGCGGCCGTAGCAACACATCCACGGTGCCGGTGCCGGCGGTGATTCAGCCGGAGCTGTTCGCGGACGTGGACGGTGCGGCGTGAACGGCGAGGACTCGTTTCGCGGCGGCATGTGGCGTTGGTGTCGGCCGGGGTGTTCGACATCCGTGCGCGTTCCGGCGGATCTCCACGGCGATCGCGGATCAGGACTACCCGCTGGCTCTACGGGCGATCGAGGACGCGCGGTCGGTGCTGGATGAAACGGCCGACTGGCGCGGCTGTCGATCCGGAAGGGGGCCGTGTCGCATGATCGCGAGATTGCGCAGGCCGGGTTACTCGTGGCGCTGATCGCAGTGGTAGTGGCTGTCGTCGTCGGGGTCGCGCACGCGGTGAAGGCGTCGTTTGACGCACACGAGCGCGCCGAGATCAGGGCCTTCCGTCGTCGGTTGGCTGCTCGGGACCGGGATGCGTCGGGCTCCGGCGGTGGTCGGTGATGGCTCTGGATTGGGATGACCTGGCGGCGGTGGTGGAGCTGGCGGACGCGGAGTTGCGGGCGTTGCGGGGTGCGGTGGCGGCTCGGGACGTGGACGCGATGTCCGTTGCGGGTGAGCGGCTGCGTGTGGTGTCGGTGACGGCGAGGCAGTTCGTGCGGGTGCTGGCGGCGCGGGAGCGGGTGGCTGGTGATGGCGCGGCGTGACTCGGCTGCGGCGGCCGATGAGCTGGTGGCCGGTTGGGCGGATGCGTGCGGGGACGTGCAGGTGGCGTTGGCGCGCCTGTCGCGTTCGCTGGGTGGTCTGGGCGATGACCGGTTGTCGCGGTGGGTGGCGGAGGCGCAGCGGCCGATGGACGAGATGTCGGCGTGGCTGGCGCAGGTGCGGCGGCATCTGAACGCGAACCGGTGAAGGGCGGCGGCGATGCAGTTGTCTCGGCCGCTCCGGCAGGCGGTGGCGGCGTCGCAACGGGCTCGGTGGCAGGTACGGGAAACGGTGATGGCCTCGGTGCCGGTACGGGCGTGGATGCGGGCGACCTACCGGACCGGCAAGACGTGGCGTCGATGCGCTACGGGCTGCCGCAGCGGGCGTGGTGGCGGTACGGCGGTCGAGTGGCCGGACGGGGTTCGCTCGTCGTCCGGCGGGCCGCTCGGGGGTGAGTCGGCCGGCGATGAGTCGGCCAGCTCATCCGGCAGGTCAACGGAATGTCCGGCAACAGGTGAGGAGAGCAGCAATGGCAGACGAGGCGTTGGCGCAGGTCCGGACGGCGTTGCAGGGCAAGGTGGGCAACGGTGAGGGCTTGGCGCTGGTTCGCTCGTGGGCGGCGTCGGTGCGGTCGGCGGCGGACGAGGTGGCGTCGGTGCAGCGGAAGTTGTCGGTGGCTGAGGATGAGTTCTTGGACCGTCCGGCGCAGCAGTCGTTTAGCTGGTTGACCCGGTTGTCGGAGAACCTGGATCACTTGGCGCGCAAGCTGTCCGCCGGCCAGTAGGCGTCGCGGCAAGTCAGGGAAGGTAGGGCGAGGGCCGCCCGTCACGCACACAGCATGCGGGCGGCCTTCTTCATGCCCAAACGCGGTCACGGACGGTTATCGGAGGGTTGGGGGTCATGGCTAAGCGGATGGTGGCCACGCAGGTCTACCGGGAGTCGATGGGCCAGCGGTTGTGGGACGCGATGCCGCTGGTGGTGCAGATCCGGTAGCGGTGGGCGTCGGGGCGTACCGGGTGATCAAGCTCGCGGTCCAGCACCCCCGCACGACGGTGTGGTGGCCACGCTGGGCACGGCCGGGCTGGTGGGTGGCCGGTGGGCGCTGGCCGGTGTGGTCCTGGCCCCGGTCGTGGCCGGCGTGGTGTGGCGCATCGCCTGGCCCGTCTCGTTCAAGCAGCGGGTCACGCCCGCATCCTGCGGTGGCAGCGTCGCTGGATCCGGTACGGGCGTCGCTGGGATCGGTGGATGACCCGGTGCAAGCTGACCGTGCGGGATCACGACGGGGAGGTCATCCCGGCATCCGCAAGGTGGAGGTGCTGCCGGCGGCCGATCGGCTGCTGGTGGACGTGCCGGTCGGGATGACGGTCGACGCCTCCGGGCCAAGACGGGGGAGTTGGCGAACGCAGCGCGGGCGTTGGCGTGCAGGGTGTGGGAAGTGCCGGGTAGCCCGGGTGAGGCGTGGGTGGAGTTCCAGCACACGGACATCCTGATCTCCACGGTGCCAGCGCTGCCGATCCCGCAAGCCGACGAATCCGGGATGGTGCCGGTGGACCTGGCGGCCGTCCCGGTCGGCATGCGCGAGGACGGGACCGGCTGGACGATCCCGCTGCTGGCCGGCATGTGCTGGTGGCGGGCCGGTCCCGGTCGGGTAAGGGCTCGCTGATCTGGTCGGTGCTGCGCTACCTGGCGCCGGCGATCCGGGCCGGGCTGGTGAAGGTGACCGGGATCGACCCGAAGGGCGGCATGGAGCTGTCCATCGGGCGCCCGTTGTTCACCCGGTATGAGGCGGACCGGGCCGAAGCCATGGTCGCGCTGCTGGAAGCGGAAGCCGATCATATGGACTGCGTGGCGTTGGAGCTGGCGGGCAATGTCCGCAAGTTCACCCGTCGATGACCCACCCGCTGCATCTGGTGATCGTGGACGAGTTGGCGACGCTGACCGCGTACGCGCCGATGGATGTGCGGCGCCGGGCTGAGTACGCGTTGGGGCGGCTGCTGACCAAGGGCGCGGCGGTCGGCTGGGTGGTGCTCGGGTGCGTGCAGGAGCCGTCGAAGGACATCATCCCGATGCGCGGGCTGTTCACCTACCGCATCGCCCTCGGGCTCGACACCCGTCGCAGGTGGACATGGTGTTGGGCGACGGGATGCGTGACCTCGGTGCGCTGGCCGATCAGATCCCGTTGACGGCGCCGGGCATGGGCTACGCGCTGTCGGAGTTCGAGAAGAACCCGTTCCGGGTGCGTGCCGCCTACGTCGATGACGACCAGATCCGCGACATGGCCGCCGAGTACGCACCGATCACCACCGACGCCAACGACGTCGAAGACATCCCGGCTGCCCCATGGCTGGCAACCGCAACGAGGGCCAGGCGGACGAGGCCAAGCGGCCGGAGCCGGTGGAAGTGGTCGACCTGGAGGAGTGCCCGCCGGCCGATGTGACGCCGGTGGTGCCGGACTCGCTGCTGGCCAAGCTGCGCAACCTGCCGGCAGCGGACGGCTCGGACGGGACGGAGGCGGCGTGATGAGTGCGGTACCGGCAGACAACGACGGGGCGCGGCTGTTCCGGATCCGGGTCCCGGGTCGGACAAGTCGACGGCGGTGACGGTGCGGATGACCGACGAGTCGGCGTGGATCGCGATCGGGGCTCGGCATCGTCGGCTTCCGCTGACCGTGCCGGAGGCGTGGGCGTTGTTCAAGGCCTGGCCGATGCGCTGGATACGGCTGGGGATCCGCCGGCGTTCCTGTCTCGTCCGTCCACCGCGACACCAAGTAGGGGGTGACCTGTGGTGGCTGAGGCAAGCAAGTCGCAGCGGGTAGAGGATGTCGCTCGGCTCGGGATCATGGGCGCGATCGGCGTCATGGCCGGTGCCGCGTCGTTCACGCACATGCACGACTGGACGATGCAGGCGCTCCCGCACGGGACGGCCGACTGGTTCGGCTGGGCGAACGCGGTCGCCTCCGAGCTGATGCCCACGTGTGCGCTGTTGGAGATCCGCCGCAAGCGCCGGGCCGGCGGCTCGATCACCTACCCGGTCGCGCTGCTGGTCGCCTCCGGCCTGCTCTCACTGGGCGCCCAGGTCTCGCAAGCCGGAGACTCCCTCACCTCGAAGGGTCTGGCGGCGCTGCCGGCGGTGGCGTTCATGCTGCTGGTCAAGCTCGTGTTCTCCGGCCTCCGAAGACCACGAATGACACGGAAGCTGTTGTCCCACAACGGGAGCGAGTCACCGACCCGGCCCCTGCGGAGGTCGAGCCTGCCGCTCCGGTACCTCCCTCGGTGCCTGCCGCTCCGGTGCCTGGCGTTCCTGCGGTGACTCGTCCGGTGTCGTCCACGGTCCCGGCTGCTCCGGTGGTCCCGTCGGGTCCGGTCGTGCCGGGCCGCGCTAACGGCCGTCCGGTGGTGATCGGCCGATGACCACCACCGTGGACACGATGATGCTGCCCGGTCTCGGGCAGGACGACCAACCGCGTCCGGGGTCGCGGGCAGCTCGGATGCTGCAGCCGATCGCGAAGGATGTAGCGGTTGAGCTGGCGAAGAAGTTCGGGGTGTGCGTCAAACCGGTGTGGCTTCGCCGTACCAACACCGCGACCGGGGAAACCGAGCTGGTGCCGGTGCCCTGCGGGGCTACGTCGGCGGCGAAGTGTGAGCCGTGCGCGGAAGCCAACCGCAGGCTGCGCATGCAGCAGATCCGGGAAGGCTGGCACCTTACCGAAGAGCCGGTCACCACCCCGGATGCCCCGACCGATGAACAGCGGGATTTGGTGGAGTACCGGGCTGTCCTGGAGTTCGCCCGCACGTCGGTGGTGATGGCGGCCGAGTGGGACCAGGTGCGCGAGCTGGACGCGGAGATTGACCGGGTGGATGAGCAGATCACCGCGGCCGGTGTGCGCGGCTCGGTCCTGCCCGGCGGCCGGAAGGACGGGACCGATCCGGACGAGTCGGCCCCGTCGCGGAAGCGGTCCACGAAACGGCGGCAGGACGCGCCGGACCTTCCTCGCCTGCCCGTCGCCAACCGGACCATCCCGCACCCACACATCGGCACCGACGGCCGGGAGCACCGGGACTCGGTGTTCCTGACCTTGACGCTCGGCAGCTACGGGCCGATCCACTCCGCCTACCGGCGTCGCGGCGCGGTGGAGGTGTGCGAGTGCGGGGAGCTGCACAGCCCCCACGACCCCAGGGTCGGGACCCCGGTGGACCCGGACAGCTACGACTACCGGGCCGCGGCGCTGGACGCGATCCACTTCGCGAAGGTGCTCGACCGGTTCTGGCAGAACCTCCGCCGCGCGGTCGGGTGGAACGTCCAGTACGCCGGGTCGGTCGAGATGCAAAAGCGGCTGGCCCCACACGGGCACTTCGCCGTCCGGGGAGCACTCCCGCGGGCACTGGTGCGGCAGGTGGCGGCGGCGACCTACCACCAGGTGTGGTGGCCCGCCCACGACAAGATCGTGTACGACCCGGACGGGGCAGTGCCGGTGTGGGACCCGGACGCCAAGACCTACCGGGACCCGGAAACCTCGGCGGCGCTGCCGACCTGGGATGAGGCGCTGGACGCCTTGGATGAGGACCCGGACGCGGAACCTGCGCACGTGGTGCGGCTCGGCAGCGTGCACCTTGCCGGGGTGCGGGGCGGCTCGGAGAGCGCCGAGAAGACCATCCGCTACATCACCAAGTACATCGCGAAGGACATCACCGACGCGGTGGCTCCGGGGTCGCGGGCGCAGGAAGACCACCTCGCCCGCCTGGCGGCCGAGCTGCAAACCCTGCCGTGCTCTCCGACCTGTGCGAACTGGCTGCTGTACGGGGTGCAGCCCAAGAACGCGAAGGCTACGGCGCGGCCGGGACGGTGCAAGGGCAAGGTGCATCAGCGGCGCACCCTCGGGTTCACCGGGCGGCGGGTGCTGGTCTCCCGGCAGTGGTCGAACAAGACCCTGTCCGATCACCGGGCCGACCGCAAAGCCTGGGTCAAAGCTCTCCTCGCGCTTTCGGCAACCGGGGAAACCACGATCGGCGAGCACGACCAGGCGGCCGGCGACCCTCCGCCGTTCGAGTACGAGTTGGCGTCCCGGGACGACCCGGACGTGCCTCCGCCGCATGTGCATTTCCTGCGCAAGATCGCCGAACGGCAAGCCTGGCGGGCACAACTCGACGCGGCGAAACAACAGGCACAGCAGCAGCTTTTGGCAACGCAAACCGTTGCGGCATAAGGATCTGGGGAGGATCGCTGTGTCCACGAAGGACGCGGTTCGGCTCGAACCTGCTTGGACGATTGACGACGTGGCGGCGTACCTCCGGGTGCCGGTCGAGACGCTGCGGACCTGGCGCAAGAAGCGCACTGGCCCGCCGGCTCGTCGCTGCGGCAAACACCTTCGCTACGACCCGGTAGCCGTTCGGGCGTGGCTCAGTTCGAGCGACGTGGCGTAGGGCGGCGGGACGTGGCGCACATCGAGGATCGTTGGTACCGACCGACGCAAGACGAGTTCGGCAAGGTGGTCGTCAACGGCCGCGGCAAGCCGGTGATGGAGCGGACGGAGAGGTACGGCAAGGGGGATCGGTACCGCGTTCGCTACCTGACCCCCGCGGGGGAGCGGCGGAGCAAGTCCTTCGCGGACAAGCAGAAGGGCGATGCTGAGGCGTTCCTCATCACCGTTGAGTCCGAGAAGCGGCGAGGGACCTACGTCGATCCCACCGCCGGCAAGGTCTTGTTCCGCGACTACGCGGAGCAGTGGATGCGCGGACAGACGTTCGATGAGTCGACCCGCGAATCGGTCGAGTACCGCGTTCGCAAGCACCTCTATCCGATGCTTGGGGATCGTCCGCTGAGCAAGATCAACCCTGGATTGATCCGGGATTGGGACCGCTCGCTGTACGACGTGTTGTCGGCGTCCACGCGCTCGGTCGTGTTTGCTCACCTACGCGCCATCCTCGGCGCGGCTGTCGATGACGA
The DNA here is from genome assembly GCF_018324685.1 of Actinocatenispora sera. Taxonomy (NCBI): domain Bacteria; kingdom Bacillati; phylum Actinomycetota; class Actinomycetes; order Micromonosporales; family Micromonosporaceae; genus Actinocatenispora; species Actinocatenispora sera. Next base: position 3,914,429 of record NZ_AP023354.1, read on the forward strand.
GAAGATCGTCAAGAACCCATGCACAGCGCGCTCTGTGCGGCAACCGCGGCCCACTGAACGGCGCGTCGTTCCTTGGACTCGCGAACAGGTGGCCGCGATCCGCCGGGCGGTCCCTGAGCGGTACCGACTGGTGGTGGACCTCGGCGCCGGTTGCGGCCTGCGTCAGGGCGAGATCTTCGGCTTGTCTCCCGATGATGTGGACCTGGACGCCGGAGTGATCCATGTGCGGAGGCAGGTCAAGCGGGTCCGCTCGCGGTTGGTCTTCGGCCTGCCCAAGAACGATCGCGACCGGCACGTGCCGCTTCCTAGCATGATCGCGCGCCGAATCGAGGACCACATCGACGGTGGTCGGTTCGGCCCGACCTCGATCACGCTGCCGTGGGAGAACCCGCTGACCGGGAAGCCGACCACGGTGGACCTGCTGTTGACGACGACCCGGAACGGTGCGCTCAACCGGTCGACGTTCGACAGCAAGATGTGGCATCCCGCCTTGGCCCTGGCGGGCATCGAACGGTCGCGCGCGACCGGTGTCCACGCGCTGCGGCACTTCTACGCCTCGGCGCTGCTGGACGCGGGGGAGAACATCAAGAGCCTGTCGAGCTACCTCGGGCACCACGATCCCGGCTTCACGCTGCGGGTGTACACGCACCTGATGCCGTCGAGCGAGGACAGGGCGCGTCGCGCGATCGACAGTGTGCTGGGCGGAGACGAGTAACCCCCACGCGACCCCCGGGGCCGTGTTGCTCGGGTGTTTTGCCTGGTCAGAGGCAATCTCGTGACAGTCCCCGGCGTACCGGCCGACTCGTCCACCCCACCCCAGCTCCCGGCGCTGATCATGGCGTTGACCCGCGACAACGCTGGTCGACTCTGGTCATGAATGGTCGTCGTCGGTCGTCGTCAGAGCCCCCAGCGAACCCCCAGAGCCCCCAGGAACCCCCGAGATCTTGTCCATCCCGTCTGCCGTCGGCCCACCCTCCGGGGTAGCGGGGCTGTCCTGTCTGGTGAAGGTGGAGCGCCCGACCGGACGTACGACCTTCGCCAGACAGGACAGGTCTGCTACGGCATCGCCTGGGCCGTCGGCGGGCGGGATGGACCGCCACCCACGACCCGTACTCGCTCGGGTCCCCGTCCATCCCGGAGCCTGAGCGCCCCCGCCGGAGGCGTGCTTGTCGGGTGATGTCGCAGCGGGTGGCTAGCGTGTCGGCGTGGACGAGTTGTTCGATCTTGATCCGGGTGCGGTGTTGACGCGAGGCGATCGGGCTGCCCGGTGGGGCGGTGGCACTCAGCGGGGGATTGAGCCATCGACGCGCACACCGAACGTGTTTCTGTACGCGGATCCGGCGGAGGCAGGCAAGTTCGGCTACGTCGATGGGTGGGCGCCGGGCGGCGACGTGTTCCTGTATACCGGCGAGGGCAGCGAGGGTGACCAGCAGCTCCAGCAGGGGAACCTGTCGCTGTTGGAGCATCGCAAGCAGGGTCGGGCGCTGCGGTTGTTCATTGCGGCCTCGGGCAAGCAGCGCGGCGGCAAGTTGCATCGCTACGTGGGCGAGTTCGAAGTGGACCATGACTCGCCGTGTGCTCAGGAAGATGCGCCGGATGCGTTGGGCGAGACCCGATCGGTTTGGGTGTTCCGGCTGCGTCCGGTGGGGGCGGTCGAGTATCGCGAGTCGGATGCCAGCCGTCGCGACGTCGTGGAGGCCGGTCCGCGTGCCGAGCTGGTGGCTGTGGAACGCGTGGTGGCGGTGGAGTCAGATCGCAAGGCAACTCCGGGTGGCAAGGCGCGCAGGCGTGAGGCTGAGCTCACCGAGCAGTACCGGGCGTGGTTGGAGGCTCAGGGCCACCAGGTCATGCAGTGGAAGCTGACGCTGCCTGGACAGGTCGCCGCGCTCCGTACGGACCTGTTTGACGCCACCGTTAGCGAGATCTACGAGGCGAAGGGCTCGATCGCGCGGGAGAGCATCCGCATGGCGATCGGACAGCTGCTCGACTACCGCCGCCACGTGCCGGTGCCGGGCGCCGCGCTGGCCGTGCTGCTACCTGCTCGTCCCTCGGATGACCTGGTGGATCTGGTGACCTCGGCGGGCATGAGCTGCGTGTACCGGCAGGACGCGGGGCGCTTCCATCGGGTCGGCCCGACCACGGCGAGCTGAGGCAGTGCCTTTCGGCAGGCAGCGCTTGCGGCCACGGCTCGTGCCCAGCTGACTCGGGGGCAAGATGGCCCCGGTCCTGGGCCATCGCGGCAGCGCTCGCCCGCAAGCACGGCGAAACGGTGACCACGCAGAGGCGAGCGTAAGGCCGTGCCCAACAGCTCGCCCTGGTCCTGGCGGTGCTCGTCGACGGCGGCGCCGGGCGCGGGCCGGCCTACCGCCCGCCGAGGCCGGAGGCCGTAGGCGGGCGGCCCTTCCCGGACCGTGCCCGGCGCCTGCGCCGCGCCAGCGGCGCCTTGATCCAGTAGAGACTAATTCGGCAATCCTTGTAACCGACTCCATGTCCTGTCTCGGGTGATGGTTGACAGTCGTGTATCGGCTGATGGTTGACATCGGGTCGTGTTCGGTGGTCCTGTTCGGCGGCGCTCCGCGGGCGTCATCGAGTCAGGGAGGCCGGGGTTGGCGCTGGTTGCGTTGTCGGTTGTTGAGCGGCGGTTGGACGCGGTGCGGGCGGTGTTGGCGGGCGCTGCGGTCACGGAGATCGCGGCCTCGGTGGGTGTGTCGCGGCAGACGGTGCATGTCTGGGTGGGCCGGTATCTGGCCGAGGGCGTGAGCGGGTTGGCGGATCGGTCTCATCGGCCGGTGTCGTGTCCGCATCGGGTCGGGCCCGATGTTGAGGTGGTAGTGGCGGAGATGCGTCGGGCGCATCCGCGGTGGGGTGCCAAGCGGATCCGGATGCAGCTGTTGCGTCGCCCGCTGGAGGATGTGGTGGTGCCGTCGACGGCCACGATCAACCGGATCCTGACGCGGCAGGGTTTGGTGCGGCCTCGGCCGCGGAAGCGTCCTCGTGACTCGTATGTGCGGTGGCAGCGGCCTGGGCCGATGCAGTTGTGGGGTGTCGACATCGTTGGTGGGATCTGGCTGATCAACCCGGCCACCGGTGCGCGTCGGGAGGCGAAGGTGGTCACCGGCGTCGATGATCATTCCCGGTTTTGTGTGATGGCGGCGGTGGTGGAACGGGCCACCAGCCGGGCGGTGTGTCTGGCGTTCGCGCAGGCCCTGGCCCGGTTCGGGGTGCCCGAAGAGGTGTTGAGCGACAACGGAAAGCAGTTCACCGACCGGTTCGGTAAGGGCGGGGAGGTGTTGTTCGACAAGATCTGCCGCAAGAACGGCATCACGCATCGGCTCACTCAGCCGGCCTCGCCCAACCAGAACGGGAAGGTGGAACGTTTCCACGGCACGTTCCGACCGGACTTTCTGGACCAGGCTGAGGCGTTCACCAGCGTGGCGCAGGCGCAGGCGGCGGTGGATGCGTGGGTGGCCGACTACAACACCGACCGGCCCCATCAGGCGTTGGACGACACGCTGCCGGTCACTCCCGCCGAGCGGTTCGTCCCGGTCGAGAACCAGCAGCGGACGCTGATTGACCTGTGGCTGCCGCCGGCGGTCGCCGCCTGTCCGGCACCGGCATCTGCGGCCTGCGGGCAGTCCACGGGCGCGGCTGTCACAGCGGCAGACGAGCCGGCAGCGGGCTGGACCGGTGGGCCGATCGCTTTCGACCGGGTGGTGCCGCCGTCAGGCAACCTGATGGTCGCCGGCAAACAGTTCTGGCTCGGACCGGCCCGCGCCGGGATCACGGTCAGTTTCTGGGCAGACACCGACGTGATCCACCTGAGCGCCGCGGGCGGCCGTATCAAGTCGCTGCGATCGCACCTGACGGTCAACGACCTGGCCCGCCTGGTCCGGGCGGGCGCGGTGCCCGCCGGGCCACCACCCTTGCCGGCACCCGACCACACCGACGCGATCGAGGTCGATCGCACCGTCAGCGCCGCCGGCACCGTCTCGCTGGGACAACACATCGTGCTGGCCGCCGAGATCCTCGCCGGGCGGCGGGTCGGGATCCGCATCGAACCCACCACGCTGATGATGTTCGATCTCGACACCCGCGAACTGCTGCGCACCCGACCCAACCCGCTGACCACCGCCGAGGTCGGCCGGCTACGCGCAGCGCGGAAAGCAGGACCACCACCACGCCCCTCGCTGGAACCGGTCCGGGTCCAACGACGGGCCTCCAACACCGGGGTGGTCATGGTCTGCGGGCAGAAGATCGCCCTGGGCCGCGCCCACCGCCACCAGACGCTCACCATCGCGGTGTCCGACACGACTCTGGCCATCGACCTCGACGACGGCGACACCAAGATCGTGCGGCGCACCACCACCCAACCGGTCCGTAACATCAAAGCCGACCGGCCGCGGGCGGTCCCCCAAATTTCCTAGACCCAGCGTCAACCATCACTTGACACAGATCCGTCAACCATCACCTGAGTCAAGACATTGTAACCGACTCCAGGGAGAGGTCACTGGCGCATGCCATTGATGCGAGCCCGATGTTCCTCGCGTTGGCGGGCTGCGTTAACGCGTAGCGCCTTGGCGTATTCGGCCTTAATTGCCTCTTGATGAAGCTTCGTTACGTCCGCACGCGTGCGCTTGCCCGCAAGGACTGCGTTGCAGAATTCGTTTCCATGAACCACGCACCAATACGATTTGAGAAGCTTACCTTCGCGCTCGCCATCGTCGTCGGGAATTTTCGCGATTGTCACGTCTTCCCAGATCGAGGTGCTAGGGGCGCCATCGCAGCCGCAGGTTGCGGCCAAGTAGTCGCTCTTATTCGCCCAGTCCCATATACTTCCTGCCACAATCATCTGATGCCGGTCGGCCTGCTGTGCCGCCTTTGCTGCGTAGTTGACGGCTTTCCCGGCCCAGACTGGCTCTTGATGTTTGGTGCGTGGCACACCGACTCGCTTGACCAATAGGGGACTCGCTGCAAGGCCGACCTTCAGACCGGTCTCAGGAAGGTCGGGCCATCGCTTCTCCAATCGCGGTACGAGATATCGATAACTGAATGTCTTGATGGTGATACCCGCGCAAATAGCTCGCGCGTATCTGTGGTCGCCCCAAAACAACCCGAAAGCGCCATCGCCTTGTATCGCAACGAAGTCGGCATCAAACTTGTCGAAGACCTGTGCAATGTTGCCTGTCGATGCTTGATAAATGCTCGCCGTGGACTGCGGGTATTTGTTTACTCCAAGCTGCGTGGAGTTGCGCATGTCTGCCACCACTGCCACTGCATCGGTGAGTCGATGCCAGGTTCTGGCCTCGATGGGAAGCTTCTCGACATCGAGCGAGTGTCCACTGTCTATAACATCAGGGTTTGTCCCGAGTTCAACCGAAACACTCTTGTCGATATCGGCCAGGAAATCATCCAGGTCAACCGCAGTCATGGCCCCTCCGCTCACCGGATTCTCGGATCTTAGGAGGAAACCATGCTCTGCTGCGTCGATCGTCTGTATGACGGGCACTCAGGCGTTTCGTGGGTAATCTTGACCGAAAGACTGATCCCGGTGGCGCAATCGGCGCAGATCATCGGATATTGTGAAGGCTGACGATGCTTGGCGACCACTCGGGCAGGTCAACGAATGGATTCGATTCGCAGACACGAAGGCTGCGGCAACTCTTGCCGGGAGCAGCGTGTTGGGGGGAATTCTTGTCCGATCGATCCCGCGGGCTTCGGACTTTCATCACGATGCAATTCACGCCATTCATGCCATTGTTCTTTCTCTTGCGATCGTATGCATTGGTGCGAGCGCCGTTATTAGCTTACGTACGCTGGCTCCAAGGTTGCGATCTCTCGGCGAACCCGACTCAATGATCTATTTTGATCATATTGCGCGCCGTTACGGCTCGGACAAGGAGCTTTACATCCGCCGCTTCGTGAGGCTGTCAGCCAAGGATAACTTGGTTGCTGAACAAGTGGTCGAACAGATCTGGGCGAACAGCTGTGTCGCTCGACGTAAATTTCAACATGTCGCATTGGCAATCTATTTGCTCGGCGCGGGGATGATTCTTTCGGGTTTGGCCGTTCTGGTGCAAAGGCTTTGAATTGCGCTGGCTAGACGCGAGCAATTGCGGCAATGGATGCCCACGCCAGCACCCGTCGTGCATCAATGTTGAGAGTAGTGCTAATCGCCTTTGCAGTGAGTTTCACGGGGCGGTGTGGTGCTGCCTTAAGTGCGATGATCGCAGCATCATAGGAAACTTCGCCACTGATACCCCGGGGGTCAATGAGGTAGAGGCGCTCGTGTTTGCCGGCGAGGACGTTCCAGGGTGAAGCATCAGCGTGGCACAGTCCAGGCACGTGGTTGAGGGCCAGTGTGTCTAGATCCGCCAGGGCGGCGCGGCGTTCTTTTGTGGAAGCAACCTGACACCCGGGCGCGAGGTCTCGGAGGCGATCGTCGGTGAGTCGGTCGCGGAGCCAGTCGACGAGGTTCGGTAAGTCCGACGTGGGCGCTGGCTGACCTATGAGAGGGCCGAGCATCGCAGCGACTTGCTCGGGCTCTGGAAGAACGTTCTGGTCGCCGAGTGGTGTTCCGGGCTCGATCATGTCCATGACTGTCCATGTGCCGTGATCGGTGGTGCTGACCTCGTGGACCTGAGGCGATACCCCGATCTGCGCAAGTGCAACGCTAATGGCGCCTTGATGGCGGCCGTTCGGGTCGGGGCTGGATCGTAGGACGATCTGGCCATCCGGGGTGTTCGCTTTGACGACGAGGCCGAATCGGGCCGGGAGTACGGCGATCGGTTCTGCGTTGTACCGGACGCACAGCTCGTGCAGCTCCCCAGCTACCGACATCGACCAGGGCTCGGCGAGTTCTGGCCAGCGGGCGCTGATGCCCGCAAGGACATGGGTGCTTACAGCGATGGGCTCGAACACGGTCAGGCTCCGCGGCTAGGATCGTGGATCCTGTGGATCGCGTCGGCGAGGTCATGCATGTCGGCAATCGTGACCGTCGCACCGGCGTTGTTGAGACATTCGGCTTTGCCAGGCTTATTCACGTAGCCGATGCTGGCTGCTCCCGCGGCCTGCGCTGCCTCGATGTCGGTGGCTGAGTCGCCGATCAGTACGCAGTCCGCGGCCGGGACGTGGTGACGTCGTGCTGCCTCGTGCACGGGCCACGGGTTGGGCTTCATGAGTTCAGGTGCGGCGTGGGGCCGGCCGATGACCTCGGCGATGTAGTCGGTGAGGTGGTGTTTGTCGAGGTAGGCGCAGACGGCGGCGGCTGAGTTGTTGCTGACAATGACGACGGGGCGGCCGGTGCGTTGGGCGGCATCGAGCATGTCTCGACATCCGGGGGTCGGCTCGGCGGTGCGGGCGGCTTCGGTCTCGGCGGCACTGACGAGGGCTTCGATGGTGTCGGCCTGGTCGCGGTGCTGGCGGATGAGTTCGGCGCCGAGTTCGGGTGGTCCGTACTGGTCGGCGTCGTCGGGTAGCGGGACGCCGGCGGCGGCGAGTTGGGCGGCGAGTCGATCGGCGACGGTGCGGGCGGATGCGCCGGCGAACAGGTGGGCGGTCGGCCCGTCGAAGTCGAGCAAGATCAGGCTGGCAGAGGCGAGGACCTGTGCGGGGGTCATAGCGGGTAGTCCTGGGCGATGGTGTCCCAGCGGGTGTCGAACCACTGTTGTGCCTGCTCGATGAACTCGCGGGAGATCGAGGTGTCTCCGTCGGTGTCGGCGAAGTGGAACAGGGTCGAGTCCTTGCCGAGCACGTCGCGGATGACGGTCGGGGTGCCGTCGATGCTGACTCGGTTGTCGATCACCGAGTACAGGCCGAAGAACGCTTCGGCGTGGTTGATGACGTAGAGCTTGAACGAGGGTGGCATGTCGTGGGTGCGGACCTCGACGCGGGCGCTGGGCACCAGCCCCATCGCGGCAAGTTCGCGCACGGGCTCGGCGATGCTCTCGACCGACCGGCGGATGATCCGGTCGGCGCGGGCTCGTACGGCGGGGTCGTCCTGGCCGGTCTCGGCGTTGGACGGCAGCGTCGTGGGTCGGCTGACGTCGGTCAGTAGCAGTCGGATCGCGATGGACTGCGGGGTGAGGCGTCCGGCGCGGACCTTGTCCAGCGGTTCGGTGATCGCACCGGCCAGCGTCTCGCCGGAGAATCCGGCGAAGTCGATCGACACGTGCGCCCGGTCGAACGCGGCTTCGATGTGGGGCCGGAGTCCGACTGCCCGCTCGGTTCGCTGCCGTACGAACACGCCGCTGCCCTGCCGGCTGACCGTGAGGTGCTCGGCGTGCAGCTGCGCCAGGGCGCGCTTGACGGTCTCACGGGCGACGTTGTACCGGGCCGCGAGGTCGTTCTGTGAGGGGAGCTTGTTGCCGGGCGGGAACCGGCCGGTCAGGATCGCTGCTCGTAGCGCGTTCGCGATCTGCTGTGCCGGCGACCGGGGGTCGTCCGGGTCCAGATCGGACAGCGCATCCGTCTGCGTCATTGCCACAGGGTACGGGCTGACTAGCCAGGATGGCTAAATCTGCCCGACATGGTTGACATGGCGAGCCAAGCGAGTCATGCTGATCTCGGCGCACGACTAGCCAAGCTAGTCACAAAGTAGCCCGGTCGAGAGCGGCCAATGGGGCATCGAGTAGAGGAGTGGTTGTTGTGCTGGGACGTGGTACGCGGTTCGGGACTCCGTTTGAGGTCGCCTTCCCGAAGGGCCTGATGCAGTCCGGCCCGGTGGTGCCGGACTACGAGTACAACCCGAACAAGAACGCGCCGAAGGTGCAGAAGCGCGACGAGGCGACGGGCCTTCTTCAGTGGAAGGCGAACGTGACGGACCCGTCGGAGACCAACGCCAAGCGGGCGTCGTTCGCGCTGCTGTTCGTCGCGGCGGTGCAGCCGGTGCCGGAGACGCCCGAGCTGGTGCCGGGTACCGACATGCGGCTCATCGAGCTGGAGGGCCTGACGGCGGAGCCGCGGGTGATGGGTCAGGGCGAGTTCAAGTACCTGGGCTACATCTTCCGCGCGGAGGGCTACCGCCCGGCTGTGGCTGGCGGCAAGGCGGCTCGTTCGGACAAGGCGGCCTGATTCGTGACGTGGGCCGGGCTGCGGCATGTTCCCGGCCCGGCCTGCGTCGACCACGGGTGGATGCGGAGGGAGCGGGCGGTGACCAGAAAGCATGAGGCGGCTGCGTTGGCGGCGCCGGGGATCGACGCGATCCGGGATGCGTACCTGACGGGTGGGTCGGATGCGCAGCGGGTGGCAGCGTTGATCGAGATTGCCGGTGCTGCGGCGGCACTGGCGCGGACGGTGGCCCGGTTCCGGCACGTGGATCGGGTAGAGCTGTTCGAGCTGGTATCGCGGCGCTCGGACGTGCTGCCGGTGCTGGGCCGCGGGCAGTGGTTGCCCACGATGACCTACCACGTGCCGGCCCCGGGCAAGCGGCGGATTCGCGGCCGTAGCAACACATCCACGGTGCCGGTGCCGGCGGTGATTCAGCCGGAGCTGTTCGCGGACGTGGACGGTGCGGCGTGAACGGCGAGGACTCGTTTCGCGGGCGGCATGTGGCGTTGGTGTCGGCCGGGGTGTTCGACATCCCGTGCGCGTTCCGGCGGATCTCCACGGCGATCGCGGATCAGGACTACCCGCTGGCTCTACGGGCGATCGAGGACGCGCGGTCGGTGCTGGATGAAACGGCCCGACTGGCGCGGCTGTCGATCCCGGAAGGGGGCCGTGTCGCATGATCCGCGAGATTGCGCAGGCCGGGTTACTCGTGGCGCTGATCGCAGTGGTAGTGGCTGTCGTCGTCGGGGTCGCGCACGCGGTGAAGGCGTCGTTTGACGCACACGAGCGCGCCGAGATCAGGGCCTTCCGTCGTCGGTTGGCTGCTCGGGACCGGGATGCGTCGGGCTCCGGCGGTGGTCGGTGATGGCTCTGGATTGGGATGACCTGGCGGCGGTGGTGGAGCTGGCGGACGCGGAGTTGCGGGCGTTGCGGGGTGCGGTGGCGGCTCGGGACGTGGACGCGATGTCCGTTGCGGGTGAGCGGCTGCGTGTGGTGTCGGTGACGGCGAGGCAGTTCGTGCGGGTGCTGGCGGCGCGGGAGCGGGGTGGCTGGTGATGGCGCGGCGTGACTCGGCTGCGGCGGCCGATGAGCTGGTGGCCGGTTGGGCGGATGCGTGCGGGGACGTGCAGGTGGCGTTGGCGCGCCTGTCGCGTTCGCTGGGTGGTCTGGGCGATGACCGGTTGTCGCGGTGGGTGGCGGAGGCGCAGCGGCCGATGGACGAGATGTCGGCGTGGCTGGCGCAGGTGCGGCGGCATCTGAACGCGAACCGGTGAAGGGCGGCGGCGATGCAGTTGTCTCGGCCGCTCCGGCAGGCGGTGGCGGCGTCGCAACGGGCTCGGTGGCAGGTACGGGAAACGGTGATGGCCTCGGTGCCGGTACGGGCGTGGATGCGGGCGACCTACCGGACCGGCAAGACCGTGGCGTCGATGCGCTACGGGCTGCCGCAGCGGGGCGTGGTGGCGGTACGGCGGTCGAGTGGCCGGACGGGGTTCGCTCGTCGTCCGGCGGGCCGCTCGGGGGTGAGTCGGCCGGCGATGAGTCGGCCAGCTCATCCGGCAGGTCAACGGAATGTCCGGCAACAGGTGAGGAGAGCAGCAATGGCAGACGAGGCGTTGGCGCAGGTCCGGACGGCGTTGCAGGGCAAGGTGGGCAACGGTGAGGGCTTGGCGCTGGTTCGCTCGTGGGCGGCGTCGGTGCGGTCGGCGGCGGACGAGGTGGCGTCGGTGCAGCGGAAGTTGTCGGTGGCTGAGGATGAGTTCTTGGACCGTCCGGCGCAGCAGTCGTTTAGCTGGTTGACCCGGTTGTCGGAGAACCTGGATCACTTGGCGCGCAAGCTGTCCGCCGGCCAGTAGGCGTCGCGGCAAGTCAGGGAAGGTAGGGCGAGGGCCGCCCGTCACGCACACAGCATGCGGGCGGCCTTCTTCATGCCCAAACGCGGTCACGGACGGTTATCGGAGGGGTTGGGGGTCATGGCTAAGCGGATGGTGGCCACGCAGGTCTACCGGGAGTCGATGGGCCAGCGGTTGTGGGACGCGATGCCGCTGGTGGTGCAGATCCCGGTAGCGGTGGGCGTCGGGGCGTACCGGGTGATCAAGCTCGCGGTCCAGCACCCCCGCACGACCGGTGTGGTGGCCACGCTGGGCACGGCCGGGCTGGTGGGTGGCCGGTGGGCGCTGGCCGGTGTGGTCCTGGCCCCGGTCGTGGCCGGCGTGGTGTGGCGCATCGCCTGGCCCGTCTCGTTCAAGCAGCGGGTCACGCCCCGCATCCTGCGGTGGCAGCGTCGCTGGATCCGGTACGGGCGTCGCTGGGATCGGTGGATGACCCGGTGCAAGCTGACCGTGCGGGATCACGACGGGGAGGTCATCCCCGGCATCCGCAAGGTGGAGGTGCTGCCGGCGGCCGATCGGCTGCTGGTGGACGTGCCGGTCGGGATGACGGTCGACGCCCTCCGGGCCAAGACGGGGGAGTTGGCGAACGCAGCGCGGGCGTTGGCGTGCAGGGTGTGGGAAGTGCCGGGTAGCCCGGGTGAGGCGTGGGTGGAGTTCCAGCACACGGACATCCTGATCTCCACGGTGCCAGCGCTGCCGATCCCGCAAGCCGACGAATCCGGGATGGTGCCGGTGGACCTGGCGGCCGTCCCGGTCGGCATGCGCGAGGACGGGACCGGCTGGACGATCCCGCTGCTGGCCCGGCATGTGCTGGTGGCGGGCCGGTCCCGGTCGGGTAAGGGCTCGCTGATCTGGTCGGTGCTGCGCTACCTGGCGCCGGCGATCCGGGCCGGGCTGGTGAAGGTGACCGGGATCGACCCGAAGGGCGGCATGGAGCTGTCCATCGGGCGCCCGTTGTTCACCCGGTATGAGGCGGACCGGGCCGAAGCCATGGTCGCGCTGCTGGAAGCGGAAGCCGATCATATGGACTGCGTGGCGTTGGAGCTGGCGGGCAATGTCCGCAAGTTCACCCCGTCGATGACCCACCCGCTGCATCTGGTGATCGTGGACGAGTTGGCGACGCTGACCGCGTACGCGCCGATGGATGTGCGGCGCCGGGCTGAGTACGCGTTGGGGCGGCTGCTGACCAAGGGCGCGGCGGTCGGCTGGGTGGTGCTCGGGTGCGTGCAGGAGCCGTCGAAGGACATCATCCCGATGCGCGGGCTGTTCACCTACCGCATCGCCCTCGGGCTCGACACCCCGTCGCAGGTGGACATGGTGTTGGGCGACGGGATGCGTGACCTCGGTGCGCTGGCCGATCAGATCCCGTTGACGGCGCCGGGCATGGGCTACGCGCTGTCGGAGTTCGAGAAGAACCCGTTCCGGGTGCGTGCCGCCTACGTCGATGACGACCAGATCCGCGACATGGCCGCCGAGTACGCACCGATCACCACCGACGCCAACGACGTCGAAGACATCCCGGCTGCCCCCATGGCTGGCAACCGCAACGAGGGCCAGGCGGACGAGGCCAAGCGGCCGGAGCCGGTGGAAGTGGTCGACCTGGAGGAGTGCCCGCCGGCCGATGTGACGCCGGTGGTGCCGGACTCGCTGCTGGCCAAGCTGCGCAACCTGCCGGCAGCGGACGGCTCGGACGGGACGGAGGCGGCGTGATGAGTGCGGTACCGGCAGACAACGACGGGGCGCGGCTGTTCCGGATCCGGGTCCCCGGGTCGGACAAGTCGACGGCGGTGACGGTGCGGATGACCGACGAGTCGGCGTGGATCGCGATCGGGGCTCGGCATCGTCGGCTTCCGCTGACCGTGCCGGAGGCGTGGGCGTTGTTCAAGGCCCTGGCCGATGCGCTGGATACGGCTGGGGATCCGCCGGCGTTCCTGTCTCGTCCCGTCCACCGCGACACCAAGTAGGGGGTGACCTGTGGTGGCTGAGGCAAGCAAGTCGCAGCGGGTAGAGGATGTCGCTCGGCTCGGGATCATGGGCGCGATCGGCGTCATGGCCGGTGCCGCGTCGTTCACGCACATGCACGACTGGACGATGCAGGCGCTCCCGCACGGGACGGCCGACTGGTTCGGCTGGGCGAACGCGGTCGCCTCCGAGCTGATGCCCACGTGTGCGCTGTTGGAGATCCGCCGCAAGCGCCGGGCCGGCGGCTCGATCACCTACCCGGTCGCGCTGCTGGTCGCCTCCGGCCTGCTCTCACTGGGCGCCCAGGTCTCGCAAGCCGGAGACTCCCTCACCTCGAAGGGTCTGGCGGCGCTGCCGGCGGTGGCGTTCATGCTGCTGGTCAAGCTCGTGTTCTCCGGCCTCCCGAAGACCACGAATGACACGGAAGCTGTTGTCCCACAACGGGAGCGAGTCACCGACCCGGCCCCTGCGGAGGTCGAGCCTGCCGCTCCGGTACCTCCCTCGGTGCCTGCCGCTCCGGTGCCTGGCGTTCCTGCGGTGACTCGTCCGGTGTCGTCCACGGTCCCGGCTGCTCCGGTGGTCCCGTCGGGTCCGGTCGTGCCGGGCCGCGCTAACGGCCGTCCGGTGGTGATCGGCCGATGACCACCACCGTGGACACGATGATGCTGCCCGGTCTCGGGCAGGACGACCAACCGCGTCCGGGGTCGCGGGCAGCTCGGATGCTGCAGCCGATCGCGAAGGATGTAGCGGTTGAGCTGGCGAAGAAGTTCGGGGTGTGCGTCAAACCGGTGTGGCTTCGCCGTACCAACACCGCGACCGGGGAAACCGAGCTGGTGCCGGTGCCCTGCGGGGCTACGTCGGCGGCGAAGTGTGAGCCGTGCGCGGAAGCCAACCGCAGGCTGCGCATGCAGCAGATCCGGGAAGGCTGGCACCTTACCGAAGAGCCGGTCACCACCCCGGATGCCCCGACCGATGAACAGCGGGATTTGGTGGAGTACCGGGCTGTCCTGGAGTTCGCCCGCACGTCGGTGGTGATGGCGGCCGAGTGGGACCAGGTGCGCGAGCTGGACGCGGAGATTGACCGGGTGGATGAGCAGATCACCGCGGCCGGTGTGCGCGGCTCGGTCCTGCCCGGCGGCCGGAAGGACGGGACCGATCCGGACGAGTCGGCCCCGTCGCGGAAGCGGTCCACGAAACGGCGGCAGGACGCGCCGGACCTTCCTCGCCTGCCCGTCGCCAACCGGACCATCCCGCACCCACACATCGGCACCGACGGCCGGGAGCACCGGGACTCGGTGTTCCTGACCTTGACGCTCGGCAGCTACGGGCCGATCCACTCCGCCTACCGGCGTCGCGGCGCGGTGGAGGTGTGCGAGTGCGGGGAGCTGCACAGCCCCCACGACCCCAGGGTCGGGACCCCGGTGGACCCGGACAGCTACGACTACCGGGCCGCGGCGCTGGACGCGATCCACTTCGCGAAGGTGCTCGACCGGTTCTGGCAGAACCTCCGCCGCGCGGTCGGGTGGAACGTCCAGTACGCCGGGTCGGTCGAGATGCAAAAGCGGCTGGCCCCACACGGGCACTTCGCCGTCCGGGGAGCACTCCCGCGGGCACTGGTGCGGCAGGTGGCGGCGGCGACCTACCACCAGGTGTGGTGGCCCGCCCACGACAAGATCGTGTACGACCCGGACGGGGCAGTGCCGGTGTGGGACCCGGACGCCAAGACCTACCGGGACCCGGAAACCTCGGCGGCGCTGCCGACCTGGGATGAGGCGCTGGACGCCTTGGATGAGGACCCGGACGCGGAACCTGCGCACGTGGTGCGGCTCGGCAGCGTGCACCTTGCCGGGGTGCGGGGCGGCTCGGAGAGCGCCGAGAAGACCATCCGCTACATCACCAAGTACATCGCGAAGGACATCACCGACGCGGTGGCTCCGGGGTCGCGGGCGCAGGAAGACCACCTCGCCCGCCTGGCGGCCGAGCTGCAAACCCTGCCGTGCTCTCCGACCTGTGCGAACTGGCTGCTGTACGGGGTGCAGCCCAAGAACGCGAAGGCTACGGCGCGGCCGGGACGGTGCAAGGGCAAGGTGCATCAGCGGCGCACCCTCGGGTTCACCGGGCGGCGGGTGCTGGTCTCCCGGCAGTGGTCGAACAAGACCCTGTCCGATCACCGGGCCGACCGCAAAGCCTGGGTCAAAGCTCTCCTCGCGCTTTCGGCAACCGGGGAAACCACGATCGGCGAGCACGACCAGGCGGCCGGCGACCCTCCGCCGTTCGAGTACGAGTTGGCGTCCCGGGACGACCCGGACGTGCCTCCGCCGCATGTGCATTTCCTGCGCAAGATCGCCGAACGGCAAGCCTGGCGGGCACAACTCGACGCGGCGAAACAACAGGCACAGCAGCAGCTTTTGGCAACGCAAACCGTTGCGGCATAAGGATCTGGGGAGGATCGCTGTGTCCACGAAGGACGCGGTTCGGCTCGAACCTGCTTGGACGATTGACGACGTGGCGGCGTACCTCCGGGTGCCGGTCGAGACGCTGCGGACCTGGCGCAAGAAGCGCACTGGCCCGCCGGCTCGTCGCTGCGGCAAACACCTTCGCTACGACCCGGTAGCCGTTCGGGCGTGGCTCAGTTCGAGCGACGTGGCGTAGGGCGGCGGGACGTGGCGCACATCGAGGATCGTTGGTACCGACCGACGCAAGACGAGTTCGGCAAGGTGGTCGTCAACGGCCGCGGCAAGCCGGTGATGGAGCGGACGGAGAGGTACGGCAAGGGGGATCGGTACCGCGTTCGCTACCTGACCCCCGCGGGGGAGCGGCGGAGCAAGTCCTTCGCGGACAAGCAGAAGGGCGATGCTGAGGCGTTCCTCATCACCGTTGAGTCCGAGAAGCGGCGAGGGACCTACGTCGATCCCACCGCCGGCAAGGTCTTGTTCCGCGACTACGCGGAGCAGTGGATGCGCGGACAGACGTTCGATGAGTCGACCCGCGAATCGGTCGAGTACCGCGTTCGCAAGCACCTCTATCCGATGCTTGGGGATCGTCCGCTGAGCAAGATCAACCCTGGATTGATCCGGGATTGGGACCGCTCGCTGTACGACGTGTTGTCGGCGTCCACGCGCTCGGTCGTGTTTGCTCACCTACGCGCCATCCTCGGCGCGGCTGTCGATGACGAGAAGATCGTCAAGAACCCATGCACAGCGCGCTCTGTGCGGCAACCGCGGCCCACTGAACGGCGCGTCGTTCCTTGGACTCGCGAACAGGTGGCCGCGATCCGCCGGGCGGTCCCTGAGCGGTACCGACTGGTGGTGGACCTCGGCGCCGGTTGCGGCCTGCGTCAGGGCGAGATCTTCGGCTTGTCTCCCGATGATGTGGACCTGGACGCCGGAGTGATCCATGTGCGGAGGCAGGTCAAGCGGGTCCGCTCGCGGTTGGTCTTCGGCCTGCCCAAGAACGATCGCGACCGGCACGTGCCGCTTCCTAGCATGATCGCGCGCCGAATCGAGGACCACATCGACGGTGGTCGGTTCGGCCCGACCTCGATCACGCTGCCGTGGGAGAACCCGCTGACCGGGAAGCCGACCACGGTGGACCTGCTGTTGACGACGACCCGGAACGGTGCGCTCAACCGGTCGACGTTCGACAGCAAGATGTGGCATCCCGCCTTGGCCCTGGCGGGCATCGAACGGTCGCGCGCGACCGGTGTCCACGCGCTGCGGCACTTCTACGCCTCGGCGCTGCTGGACGCGGGGGAGAACATCAAGAGCCTGTCGAGCTACCTCGGGCACCACGATCCCGGCTTCACGCTGCGGGTGTACACGCACCTGATGCCGTCGAGCGAGGACAGGGCGCGTCGCGCGATCGACAGTGTGCTGGGCGGAGACGAGTAACCCCCACGCGACCCCCGGGGCCGTGTTGCTCGGGTGTTTTGCCTGGTCAGAGGCAATCTCGTGACAGTCCCCGGCGTACCGGCCGACTCGTCCACCCCACCCCAGCTCCCGGCGCTGATCATGGCGTTGACCCGCGACAACGCTGGTCGACTCTGGTCATGAATGGTCGTCGTCGGTCGTCGTCAGAGCCCCCAGCGAACCCCCAGAGCCCCCCAGGAACCCCCGAGATCTTGTCCATCCCGTCTGCCGTCGGCCCACCCTCCGGGGTAGCGGGGCTGTCCTGTCTGGTGAAGGTGGAGCGCCCGACCGGACGTACGACCTTCGCCAGACAGGACAGGTCTGCTACGGCATCGCCTGGGCCGTCGGCGGGCGGGATGGACCGCCACCCACGACCCGTACTCGCTCGGGTCCCCGTCCATCCCGGAGCCTGAGCGCCCCCGCCGGAGGCGTGCTTGTCGGGTGATGTCGCAGCGGGTGGCTAGCGTGTCGGCGTGGACGAGTTGTTCGATCTTGATCCGGGTGCGGTGTTGACGCGAGGCGATCGGGCTGCCCGGTGGGGCGGTGGCACTCAGCGGGGGATTGAGCCATCGACGCGCACACCGAACGTGTTTCTGTACGCGGATCCGGCGGAGGCAGGCAAGTTCGGCTACGTCGATGGGTGGGCGCCGGGCGGCGACGTGTTCCTGTATACCGGCGAGGGCAGCGAGGGTGACCAGCAGCTCCAGCAGGGGAACCTGTCGCTGTTGGAGCATCGCAAGCAGGGTCGGGCGCTGCGGTTGTTCATTGCGGCCTCGGGCAAGCAGCGCGGCGGCAAGTTGCATCGCTACGTGGGCGAGTTCGAAGTGGACCATGACTCGCCGTGTGCTCAGGAAGATGCGCCGGATGCGTTGGGCGAGACCCGATCGGTTTGGGTGTTCCGGCTGCGTCCGGTGGGGGCGGTCGAGTATCGCGAGTCGGATGCCAGCCGTCGCGACGTCGTGGAGGCCGGTCCGCGTGCCGAGCTGGTGGCTGTGGAACGCGTGGTGGCGGTGGAGTCAGATCGCAAGGCAACTCCGGGTGGCAAGGCGCGCAGGCGTGAGGCTGAGCTCACCGAGCAGTACCGGGCGTGGTTGGAGGCTCAGGGCCACCAGGTCATGCAGTGGAAGCTGACGCTGCCTGGACAGGTCGCCGCGCTCCGTACGGACCTGTTTGACGCCACCGTTAGCGAGATCTACGAGGCGAAGGGCTCGATCGCGCGGGAGAGCATCCGCATGGCGATCGGACAGCTGCTCGACTACCGCCGCCACGTGCCGGTGCCGGGCGCCGCGCTGGCCGTGCTGCTACCTGCTCGTCCCTCGGATGACCTGGTGGATCTGGTGACCTCGGCGGGCATGAGCTGCGTGTACCGGCAGGACGCGGGGCGCTTCCATCGGGTCGGCCCGACCACGGCGAGCTGAGGCAGTGCCTTTCGGCAGGCAGCGCTTGCGGCCACGGCTCGTGCCCAGCTGACTCGGGGGCAAGATGGCCCCGGTCCTGGGCCATCGCGGCAGCGCTCGCCCGCAAGCACGGCGAAACGGTGACCACGCAGAGGCGAGCGTAAGGCCGTGCCCAACAGCTCGCCCTGGTCCTGGCGGTGCTCGTCGACGGCGGCGCCGGGCGCGGGCCGGCCTACCGCCCGCCGAGGCCGGAGGCCGTAGGCGGGCGGCCCTTCCCGGACCGTGCCCGGCGCCTGCGCCGCGCCAGCGGCGCCTTGATCCAGTAGAGACTAATTCGGCAATCCTTGTAACCGACTCCATGTCCTGTCTCGGGTGATGGTTGACAGTCGTGTATCGGCTGATGGTTGACATCGGGTCGTGTTCGGTGGTCCTGTTCGGCGGCGCTCCGCGGGCGTCATCGAGTCAGGGAGGCCGGGGTTGGCGCTGGTTGCGTTGTCGGTTGTTGAGCGGCGGTTGGACGCGGTGCGGGCGGTGTTGGCGGGCGCTGCGGTCACGGAGATCGCGGCCTCGGTGGGTGTGTCGCGGCAGACGGTGCATGTCTGGGTGGGCCGGTATCTGGCCGAGGGCGTGAGCGGGTTGGCGGATCGGTCTCATCGGCCGGTGTCGTGTCCGCATCGGGTCGGGCCCGATGTTGAGGTGGTAGTGGCGGAGATGCGTCGGGCGCATCCGCGGTGGGGTGCCAAGCGGATCCGGATGCAGCTGTTGCGTCGCCCGCTGGAGGATGTGGTGGTGCCGTCGACGGCCACGATCAACCGGATCCTGACGCGGCAGGGTTTGGTGCGGCCTCGGCCGCGGAAGCGTCCTCGTGACTCGTATGTGCGGTGGCAGCGGCCTGGGCCGATGCAGTTGTGGGGTGTCGACATCGTTGGTGGGATCTGGCTGATCAACCCGGCCACCGGTGCGCGTCGGGAGGCGAAGGTGGTCACCGGCGTCGATGATCATTCCCGGTTTTGTGTGATGGCGGCGGTGGTGGAACGGGCCACCAGCCGGGCGGTGTGTCTGGCGTTCGCGCAGGCCCTGGCCCGGTTCGGGGTGCCCGAAGAGGTGTTGAGCGACAACGGAAAGCAGTTCACCGACCGGTTCGGTAAGGGCGGGGAGGTGTTGTTCGACAAGATCTGCCGCAAGAACGGCATCACGCATCGGCTCACTCAGCCGGCCTCGCCCAACCAGAACGGGAAGGTGGAACGTTTCCACGGCACGTTCCGACCGGACTTTCTGGACCAGGCTGAGGCGTTCACCAGCGTGGCGCAGGCGCAGGCGGCGGTGGATGCGTGGGTGGCCGACTACAACACCGACCGGCCCCATCAGGCGTTGGACGACACGCTGCCGGTCACTCCCGCCGAGCGGTTCGTCCCGGTCGAGAACCAGCAGCGGACGCTGATTGACCTGTGGCTGCCGCCGGCGGTCGCCGCCTGTCCGGCACCGGCATCTGCGGCCTGCGGGCAGTCCACGGGCGCGGCTGTCACAGCGGCAGACGAGCCGGCAGCGGGCTGGACCGGTGGGCCGATCGCTTTCGACCGGGTGGTGCCGCCGTCAGGCAACCTGATGGTCGCCGGCAAACAGTTCTGGCTCGGACCGGCCCGCGCCGGGATCACGGTCAGTTTCTGGGCAGACACCGACGTGATCCACCTGAGCGCCGCGGGCGGCCGTATCAAGTCGCTGCGATCGCACCTGACGGTCAACGACCTGGCCCGCCTGGTCCGGGCGGGCGCGGTGCCCGCCGGGCCACCACCCTTGCCGGCACCCGACCACACCGACGCGATCGAGGTCGATCGCACCGTCAGCGCCGCCGGCACCGTCTCGCTGGGACAACACATCGTGCTGGCCGCCGAGATCCTCGCCGGGCGGCGGGTCGGGATCCGCATCGAACCCACCACGCTGATGATGTTCGATCTCGACACCCGCGAACTGCTGCGCACCCGACCCAACCCGCTGACCACCGCCGAGGTCGGCCGGCTACGCGCAGCGCGGAAAGCAGGACCACCACCACGCCCCTCGCTGGAACCGGTCCGGGTCCAACGACGGGCCTCCAACACCGGGGTGGTCATGGTCTGCGGGCAGAAGATCGCCCTGGGCCGCGCCCACCGCCACCAGACGCTCACCATCGCGGTGTCCGACACGACTCTGGCCATCGACCTCGACGACGGCGACACCAAGATCGTGCGGCGCACCACCACCCAACCGGTCCGTAACATCAAAGCCGACCGGCCGCGGGCGGTCCCCCAAATTTCCTAGACCCAGCGTCAACCATCACTTGACACAGATCCGTCAACCATCACCTGAGTCAAGACATTGTAACCGACTCCAGGGAGAGGTCACTGGCGCATGCCATTGATGCGAGCCCGATGTTCCTCGCGTTGGCGGGCTGCGTTAACGCGTAGCGCCTTGGCGTATTCGGCCTTAATTGCCTCTTGATGAAGCTTCGTTACGTCCGCACGCGTGCGCTTGCCCGCAAGGACTGCGTTGCAGAATTCGTTTCCATGAACCACGCACCAATACGATTTGAGAAGCTTACCTTCGCGCTCGCCATCGTCGTCGGGAATTTTCGCGATTGTCACGTCTTCCCAGATCGAGGTGCTAGGGGCGCCATCGCAGCCGCAGGTTGCGGCCAAGTAGTCGCTCTTATTCGCCCAGTCCCATATACTTCCTGCCACAATCATCTGATGCCGGTCGGCCTGCTGTGCCGCCTTTGCTGCGTAGTTGACGGCTTTCCCGGCCCAGACTGGCTCTTGATGTTTGGTGCGTGGCACACCGACTCGCTTGACCAATAGGGGACTCGCTGCAAGGCCGACCTTCAGACCGGTCTCAGGAAGGTCGGGCCATCGCTTCTCCAATCGCGGTACGAGATATCGATAACTGAATGTCTTGATGGTGATACCCGCGCAAATAGCTCGCGCGTATCTGTGGTCGCCCCAAAACAACCCGAAAGCGCCATCGCCTTGTATCGCAACGAAGTCGGCATCAAACTTGTCGAAGACCTGTGCAATGTTGCCTGTCGATGCTTGATAAATGCTCGCCGTGGACTGCGGGTATTTGTTTACTCCAAGCTGCGTGGAGTTGCGCATGTCTGCCACCACTGCCACTGCATCGGTGAGTCGATGCCAGGTTCTGGCCTCGATGGGAAGCTTCTCGACATCGAGCGAGTGTCCACTGTCTATAACATCAGGGTTTGTCCCGAGTTCAACCGAAACACTCTTGTCGATATCGGCCAGGAAATCATCCAGGTCAACCGCAGTCATGGCCCCTCCGCTCACCGGATTCTCGGATCTTAGGAGGAAACCATGCTCTGCTGCGTCGATCGTCTGTATGACGGGCACTCAGGCGTTTCGTGGGTAATCTTGACCGAAAGACTGATCCCGGTGGCGCAATCGGCGCAGATCATCGGATATTGTGAAGGCTGACGATGCTTGGCGACCACTCGGGCAGGTCAACGAATGGATTCGATTCGCAGACACGAAGGCTGCGGCAACTCTTGCCGGGAGCAGCGTGTTGGGGGGAATTCTTGTCCGATCGATCCCGCGGGCTTCGGACTTTCATCACGATGCAATTCACGCCATTCATGCCATTGTTCTTTCTCTTGCGATCGTATGCATTGGTGCGAGCGCCGTTATTAGCTTACGTACGCTGGCTCCAAGGTTGCGATCTCTCGGCGAACCCGACTCAATGATCTATTTTGATCATATTGCGCGCCGTTACGGCTCGGACAAGGAGCTTTACATCCGCCGCTTCGTGAGGCTGTCAGCCAAGGATAACTTGGTTGCTGAACAAGTGGTCGAACAGATCTGGGCGAACAGCTGTGTCGCTCGACGTAAATTTCAACATGTCGCATTGGCAATCTATTTGCTCGGCGCGGGGATGATTCTTTCGGGTTTGGCCGTTCTGGTGCAAAGGCTTTGAATTGCGCTGGCTAGACGCGAGCAATTGCGGCAATGGATGCCCACGCCAGCACCCGTCGTGCATCAATGTTGAGAGTAGTGCTAATCGCCTTTGCAGTGAGTTTCACGGGGCGGTGTGGTGCTGCCTTAAGTGCGATGATCGCAGCATCATAGGAAACTTCGCCACTGATACCCCGGGGGTCAATGAGGTAGAGGCGCTCGTGTTTGCCGGCGAGGACGTTCCAGGGTGAAGCATCAGCGTGGCACAGTCCAGGCACGTGGTTGAGGGCCAGTGTGTCTAGATCCGCCAGGGCGGCGCGGCGTTCTTTTGTGGAAGCAACCTGACACCCGGGCGCGAGGTCTCGGAGGCGATCGTCGGTGAGTCGGTCGCGGAGCCAGTCGACGAGGTTCGGTAAGTCCGACGTGGGCGCTGGCTGACCTATGAGAGGGCCGAGCATCGCAGCGACTTGCTCGGGCTCTGGAAGAACGTTCTGGTCGCCGAGTGGTGTTCCGGGCTCGATCATGTCCATGACTGTCCATGTGCCGTGATCGGTGGTGCTGACCTCGTGGACCTGAGGCGATACCCCGATCTGCGCAAGTGCAACGCTAATGGCGCCTTGATGGCGGCCGTTCGGGTCGGGGCTGGATCGTAGGACGATCTGGCCATCCGGGGTGTTCGCTTTGACGACGAGGCCGAATCGGGCCGGGAGTACGGCGATCGGTTCTGCGTTGTACCGGACGCACAGCTCGTGCAGCTCCCCAGCTACCGACATCGACCAGGGCTCGGCGAGTTCTGGCCAGCGGGCGCTGATGCCCGCAAGGACATGGGTGCTTACAGCGATGGGCTCGAACACGGTCAGGCTCCGCGGCTAGGATCGTGGATCCTGTGGATCGCGTCGGCGAGGTCATGCATGTCGGCAATCGTGACCGTCGCACCGGCGTTGTTGAGACATTCGGCTTTGCCAGGCTTATTCACGTAGCCGATGCTGGCTGCTCCCGCGGCCTGCGCTGCCTCGATGTCGGTGGCTGAGTCGCCGATCAGTACGCAGTCCGCGGCCGGGACGTGGTGACGTCGTGCTGCCTCGTGCACGGGCCACGGGTTGGGCTTCATGAGTTCAGGTGCGGCGTGGGGCCGGCCGATGACCTCGGCGATGTAGTCGGTGAGGTGGTGTTTGTCGAGGTAGGCGCAGACGGCGGCGGCTGAGTTGTTGCTGACAATGACGACGGGGCGGCCGGTGCGTTGGGCGGCATCGAGCATGTCTCGACATCCGGGGGTCGGCTCGGCGGTGCGGGCGGCTTCGGTCTCGGCGGCACTGACGAGGGCTTCGATGGTGTCGGCCTGGTCGCGGTGCTGGCGGATGAGTTCGGCGCCGAGTTCGGGTGGTCCGTACTGGTCGGCGTCGTCGGGTAGCGGGACGCCGGCGGCGGCGAGTTGGGCGGCGAGTCGATCGGCGACGGTGCGGGCGGATGCGCCGGCGAACAGGTGGGCGGTCGGCCCGTCGAAGTCGAGCAAGATCAGGCTGGCAGAGGCGAGGACCTGTGCGGGGGTCATAGCGGGTAGTCCTGGGCGATGGTGTCCCAGCGGGTGTCGAACCACTGTTGTGCCTGCTCGATGAACTCGCGGGAGATCGAGGTGTCTCCGTCGGTGTCGGCGAAGTGGAACAGGGTCGAGTCCTTGCCGAGCACGTCGCGGATGACGGTCGGGGTGCCGTCGATGCTGACTCGGTTGTCGATCACCGAGTACAGGCCGAAGAACGCTTCGGCGTGGTTGATGACGTAGAGCTTGAACGAGGGTGGCATGTCGTGGGTGCGGACCTCGACGCGGGCGCTGGGCACCAGCCCCATCGCGGCAAGTTCGCGCACGGGCTCGGCGATGCTCTCGACCGACCGGCGGATGATCCGGTCGGCGCGGGCTCGTACGGCGGGGTCGTCCTGGCCGGTCTCGGCGTTGGACGGCAGCGTCGTGGGTCGGCTGACGTCGGTCAGTAGCAGTCGGATCGCGATGGACTGCGGGGTGAGGCGTCCGGCGCGGACCTTGTCCAGCGGTTCGGTGATCGCACCGGCCAGCGTCTCGCCGGAGAATCCGGCGAAGTCGATCGACACGTGCGCCCGGTCGAACGCGGCTTCGATGTGGGGCCGGAGTCCGACTGCCCGCTCGGTTCGCTGCCGTACGAACACGCCGCTGCCCTGCCGGCTGACCGTGAGGTGCTCGGCGTGCAGCTGCGCCAGGGCGCGCTTGACGGTCTCACGGGCGACGTTGTACCGGGCCGCGAGGTCGTTCTGTGAGGGGAGCTTGTTGCCGGGCGGGAACCGGCCGGTCAGGATCGCTGCTCGTAGCGCGTTCGCGATCTGCTGTGCCGGCGACCGGGGGTCGTCCGGGTCCAGATCGGACAGCGCATCCGTCTGCGTCATTGCCACAGGGTACGGGCTGACTAGCCAGGATGGCTAAATCTGCCCGACATGGTTGACATGGCGAGCCAAGCGAGTCATGCTGATCTCGGCGCACGACTAGCCAAGCTAGTCACAAAGTAGCCCGGTCGAGAGCGGCCAATGGGGCATCGAGTAGAGGAGTGGTTGTTGTGCTGGGACGTGGTACGCGGTTCGGGACTCCGTTTGAGGTCGCCTTCCCGAAGGGCCTGATGCAGTCCGGCCCGGTGGTGCCGGACTACGAGTACAACCCGAACAAGAACGCGCCGAAGGTGCAGAAGCGCGACGAGGCGACGGGCCTTCTTCAGTGGAAGGCGAACGTGACGGACCCGTCGGAGACCAACGCCAAGCGGGCGTCGTTCGCGCTGCTGTTCGTCGCGGCGGTGCAGCCGGTGCCGGAGACGCCCGAGCTGGTGCCGGGTACCGACATGCGGCTCATCGAGCTGGAGGGCCTGACGGCGGAGCCGCGGGTGATGGGTCAGGGCGAGTTCAAGTACCTGGGCTACATCTTCCGCGCGGAGGGCTACCGCCCGGCTGTGGCTGGCGGCAAGGCGGCTCGTTCGGACAAGGCGGCCTGATTCGTGACGTGGGCCGGGCTGCGGCATGTTCCCGGCCCGGCCTGCGTCGACCACGGGTGGATGCGGAGGGAGCGGGCGGTGACCAGAAAGCATGAGGCGGCTGCGTTGGCGGCGCCGGGGATCGACGCGATCCGGGATGCGTACCTGACGGGTGGGTCGGATGCGCAGCGGGTGGCAGCGTTGATCGAGATTGCCGGTGCTGCGGCGGCACTGGCGCGGACGGTGGCCCGGTTCCGGCACGTGGATCGGGTAGAGCTGTTCGAGCTGGTATCGCGGCGCTCGGACGTGCTGCCGGTGCTGGGCCGCGGGCAGTGGTTGCCCACGATGACCTACCACGTGCCGGCCCCGGGCAAGCGGCGGATTCGCGGCCGTAGCAACACATCCACGGTGCCGGTGCCGGCGGTGATTCAGCCGGAGCTGTTCGCGGACGTGGACGGTGCGGCGTGAACGGCGAGGACTCGTTTCGCGGGCGGCATGTGGCGTTGGTGTCGGCCGGGTGTTCGACATCCCGTGCGCGTTCCGGCGGATCTCCACGGCGATCGCGGATCAGGACTACCCGCTGGCTCTACGGGCGATCGAGGACGCGCGGTCGGTGCTGGATGAAACGGCCCGACTGGCGCGGCTGTCGATCCCGGAAGGGGCCGTGTCGCATGATCCGCGAGATTGCGCAGGCCGGGTTACTCGTGGCGCTGATCGCAGTGGTAGTGGCTGTCGTCGTCGGGTCGCGCACGCGGTGAAGGCGTCGTTTGACGCACACGAGCGCGCCGAGATCAGGGCCTTCCGTCGTCGGTTGGCTGCTCGGGACCGGGATGCGTCGGGCTCCGGCGGTGGTCGGTGATGGCTCTGGATTGGGATGACCTGGCGGCGGTGGTGGAGCTGGCGGACGCGGAGTTGCGGGCGTTGCGGGGTGCGGTGGCGGCTCGGGACGTGGACGCGATGTCCGTTGCGGGTGAGCGGCTGCGTGTGGTGTCGGTGACGGCGAGGCAGTTCGTGCGGGTGCTGGCGGCGCGGGAGCGGGGTGGCTGGTGATGGCGCGGCGTGACTCGGCTGCGGCGGCCGATGAGCTGGTGGCCGGTTGGGCGGATGCGTGCGGGGACGTGCAGGTGGCGTTGGCGCGCCTGTCGCGTTCGCTGGGTGGTCTGGGCGATGACCGGTTGTCGCGGTGGGTGGCGGAGGCGCAGCGGCCGATGGACGAGATGTCGGCGTGGCTGGCGCAGGTGCGGCGGCATCTGAACGCGAACCGGTGAAGGCGGCGGCGATGCAGTTGTCTCGGCCGCTCCGGCAGGCGGTGGCGGCGTCGCAACGGGCTCGGTGGCAGGTACGGGAAACGGTGATGGCCTCGGTGCCGGTACGGGCGTGGATGCGGGCGACCTACCGGACCGGCAAGACCGTGGCGTCGATGCGCTACGGCTGCCGCAGCGGGGCGTGGTGGCGGTACGGCGGTCGAGTGGCCGGACGGGGTTCGCTCGTCGTCCGGCGGGCCGCTCGGGGGTGAGTCGGCCGGCGATGAGTCGGCCAGCTCATCCGGCAGGTCAACGGAATGTCCGGCAACAGGTGAGGAGAGCAGCAATGGCAGACGAGGCGTTGGCGCAGGTCCGGACGGCGTTGCAGGGCAAGGTGGGCAACGGTGAGGGCTTGGCGCTGGTTCGCTCGTGGGCGGCGTCGGTGCGGTCGGCGGCGGACGAGGTGGCGTCGGTGCAGCGGAAGTTGTCGGTGGCTGAGGATGAGTTCTTGGACCGTCCGGCGCAGCAGTCGTTTAGCTGGTTGACCCGGTTGTCGGAGAACCTGGATCACTTGGCGCGCAAGCTGTCCGCCGGCCAGTAGGCGTCGCGGCAAGTCAGGGAAGGTAGGGCGAGGGCCGCCCGTCACGCACACAGCATGCGGGCGGCCTTCTTCATGCCCAAACGCGGTCACGGACGGTTATCGGAGGGTTGGGGGTCATGGCTAAGCGGATGGTGGCCACGCAGGTCTACCGGAGTCGATGGGCCAGCGGTTGTGGGACGCGATGCCGCTGGTGGTGCAGATCCCGGTAGCGGTGGGCGTCGGGGCGTACCGGGTGATCAAGCTCGCGGTCCAGCACCCCGCACGACCGGTGTGGTGGCCACGCTGGGCACGGCCGGGCTGGTGGGTGGCCGGTGGGCGCTGGCCGGTGTGGTCCTGGCCCCGGTCGTGGCCGGCGTGGTGTGGCGCATCGCCTGGCCCGTCTCGTTCAAGCAGCGGGTCACGCCCGCATCCTGCGGTGGCAGCGTCGCTGGATCCGGTACGGGCGTCGCTGGATCGGTGGATGACCCGGTGCAAGCTGACCGTGCGGGATCACGACGGGGAGGTCATCCCCGGCATCCGCAAGGTGGAGGTGCTGCCGGCGGCCGATCGGCTGCTGGTGGACGTGCCGGTCGGGATGACGGTCGACGCCCTCCGGGCCAAGACGGGGGAGTTGGCGAACGCAGCGCGGGCGTTGGCGTGCAGGGTGTGGGAAGTGCCGGGTAGCCCGGGTGAGGCGTGGGTGGAGTTCCAGCACACGGACATCCTGATCTCCACGGTGCCAGCGCTGCCGATCCCGCAAGCCGACGAATCCGGGATGGTGCCGGTGGACCTGGCGGCCGTCCCGGTCGGCATGCGCGAGGACGGGACCGGCTGGACGATCCCGCTGCTGGCCCGGCATGTGCTGGTGGCGGGCCGGTCCCGGTCGGGTAAGGGCTCGCTGATCTGGTCGGTGCTGCGCTACCTGGCGCCGGCGATCCGGGCCGGGCTGGTGAAGGTGACCGGGATCGACCCGAAGGGCGGCATGGAGCTGTCCATCGGGCGCCCGTTGTTCACCCGGTATGAGGCGGACCGGGCCGAAGCCATGGTCGCGCTGCTGGAAGCGGAAGCCGATCATATGGACTGCGTGGCGTTGGAGCTGGCGGGCAATGTCCGCAAGTTCACCCCGTCGATGACCCACCCGCTGCATCTGGTGATCGTGGACGAGTTGGCGACGCTGACCGCGTACGCGCCGATGGATGTGCGGCGCCGGGCTGAGTACGCGTTGGGGCGGCTGCTGACCAAGGGCGCGGCGGTCGGCTGGGTGGTGCTCGGGTGCGTGCAGGAGCCGTCGAAGGACATCATCCCGATGCGCGGGCTGTTCACCTACCGCATCGCCCTCGGGCTCGACACCCCGTCGCAGGTGGACATGGTGTTGGGCGACGGGATGCGTGACCTCGGTGCGCTGGCCGATCAGATCCCGTTGACGGCGCCGGGCATGGGCTACGCGCTGTCGGAGTTCGAGAAGAACCCGTTCCGGGTGCGTGCCGCCTACGTCGATGACGACCAGATCCGCGACATGGCCGCCGAGTACGCACCGATCACCACCGACGCCAACGACGTCGAAGACATCCCGGCTGCCCCCATGGCTGGCAACCGCAACGAGGGCCAGGCGGACGAGGCCAAGCGGCCGGAGCCGGTGGAAGTGGTCGACCTGGAGGAGTGCCCGCCGGCCGATGTGACGCCGGTGGTGCCGGACTCGCTGCTGGCCAAGCTGCGCAACCTGCCGGCAGCGGACGGCTCGGACGGGACGGAGGCGGCGTGATGAGTGCGGTACCGCAGACAACGACGGGGCGCGGCTGTTCCGGATCCGGGTCCCCGGGTCGGACAAGTCGACGGCGGTGACGGTGCGGATGACCGACGAGTCGGCGTGGATCGCGATCGGGGCTCGGCATCGTCGGCTTCCGCTGACCGTGCCGGAGGCGTGGGCGTTGTTCAAGGCCCTGGCCGATGCGCTGGATACGGCTGGGATCCGCCGGCGTTCCTGTCTCGTCCCGTCCACCGCGACACCAAGTAGGGGGTGACCTGTGGTGGCTGAGGCAAGCAAGTCGCAGCGGGTAGAGGATGTCGCTCGGCTCGGATCATGGGCGCGATCGGCGTCATGGCCGGTGCCGCGTCGTTCACGCACATGCACGACTGGACGATGCAGGCGCTCCCGCACGGGACGGCCGACTGGTTCGGCTGGGCGAACGCGGTCGCCTCCGAGCTGATGCCCACGTGTGCGCTGTTGGAGATCCGCCGCAAGCGCCGGGCCGGCGGCTCGATCACCTACCCGGTCGCGCTGCTGGTCGCCTCCGGCCTGCTCTCACTGGGCGCCCAGGTCTCGCAAGCCGGAGACTCCCTCACCTCGAAGGGTCTGGCGGCGCTGCCGCGGTGGCGTTCATGCTGCTGTCAAGCTCGTGTTCTCCGCCTCCCGAAGACCACGAATGACACGGAAGCTGTTGTCCCACAACGGGAGCGAGTCACCGACCCGGCCCCTGCGGAGGTCGAGCCTGCCGCTCCGGTACCTCCCTCGGTGCCTGCCGCTCCGGTGCCTGGCGTTCCTGCGGTGACTCGTCCGGTGTCGTCCACGGTCCCGGCTGCTCCGGTGGTCCCGTCGGGTCCGGTCGTGCCGGCCGCGCTAACGGCCGTCCGGTGGTGATCGGCCGATGACCACCACCGTGGACACGATGATGCTGCCCGGTCTCGGCAGGACGACCAACCGCGTCCGGGGTCGCGGGCAGCTCGGATGCTGCAGCCGATCGCGAAGGATGTAGCGGTTGAGCTGGCGAAGAAGTTCGGGGTGTGCGTCAAACCGGTGTGCTTCGCCGTACCAACACCGCGACCGGGGAAACCGAGCTGGTGCCGGTGCCCTGCGGGGCTACGTCGGCGGCGAAGTGTGAGCCGTGCGCGGAAGCCAACCGCAGGCTGCGCATGCAGCAGATCCGGGAAGGCTGGCACCTTACCGAAGAGCCGGTCACCACCCCGGATGCCCCGACCGATGAACAGCGGATTTGGTGGAGTACCGGGCTGTCCTGGAGTTCGCCCGCACGTCGGTGTGATGGCGGCCGAGTGGGACCAGGTGCGCGAGCTGGACGCGGAGATTGACCGGGTGGATGAGCAGATCACCGCGGCCGGTGTGCGCGGCTCGGTCTGCCCGCGGCCGGAAGGACGGGACCGATCCGGACGAGTCGGCCCCGTCGCGGAACGGTCCACGAAACGGCGGCAGGACGCGCCGGACCTTCCTCGCCTGCCCGTCGCCAACCGGACCATCCCGCACCCACACATCGGCACCGACGCCGGGAGCACCGGGACTCGGTGTTCCTGACCTTGACGCTCGGCAGCTACGGGCCGATCCACTCCGCCTACCGGCGTCGCGGCGCGGTGGAGGTGTGCGAGTGGGGGAGCTGCACAGCCCCCACGACCCCAGGGTCGGACCCCGGTGGACCCGGACAGCTACGACTACCGGGCCGCGGCGCTGGACGCGATCCACTTCGCGAAGGTGCTCGACCGGTTCTGGCAGAACCTCCGCCGCGCGGTCGGGTGGAACGTCCAGTACGCCGGTCGGTCGAGATGCAAAAGCGGCTGGCCCCACACGGGCACTTCGCCGTCCGGGGAGCACTCCCGCGGGCACTGGTGCGGCAGGTGGCGGCGGCGACCTACCACCAGGTGTGGTGGCCCGCCACGACAAGATCGTGTACGACCCGGACGGGGCAGTGCCGTGTGGGACCCGGACGCCAAGACCTACCGGGACCCGGAAACCTCGGCGGCGCTGCCGACCTGGGATGAGGCGCTGGACGCCTTGGATGAGGACCCGGACGCGGAACCTGCGCACGTGGTGCGGCTCGGCAGCGTGCACCTTGCCGGGTGCGGGCGGCTCGGAGAGCGCCGAGAAGACCATCCGCTACATCACCAAGTACATCGCGAAGGACATCACCGACGCGGTGGCTCCGGGGTCGCGGGCGCAGGAAGACCACCTCGCCCGCCTGGCGGCCGAGCTGCAAACCCTGCCGTGCTCTCCGACCTGTGCGAACTGGCTGCTGTACGGGTGCAGCCCAAGAACGCGAAGGCTACGGCGCGGCCGGGACGGTGCAAGGCAAGGTGCATCAGCGGCGCACCCTCGGGTTCACCGGGCGGCGGTGCTGGTCTCCCGGCAGTGGTCGAACAAGACCCTGTCCGATCACCGGGCCGACCGCAAAGCCTGGGTCAAAGCTCTCCTCGCGCTTTCGGCAACCGGGGAAACCACGATCGGCGAGCACGACCAGGCGGCCGGCGACCCTCCGCCGTTCGAGTACGAGTTGGCGTCCCGGGACGACCCGGACGTGCCTCCGCCGCATGTGCATTTCCTGCGCAAGATCGCCGAACGGCAAGCCTGGCGGCACACTCGACGCGCGCGAAACAACAGGCACAGCAGCAGCTTTTGGCAACGCAAACCGTTGCGGCATCTGGGGAGGATCGCTGTGTCCACAGGACGCGGTTCGGCTCGAACCTGCTTGGATTGACGACGTGGCGGCGTACCTCCGGGTGCCGGTCGAGACGCTGCGGACCTGGCGCAAGAAGCGCACTGGCCCGCCGGCTCGTCGCTGCGGCAAACACCTTCGCTACGACCCGGTAGCCGTTCGGGCGTGGCTCAGTTCGAGCGACGTGGCGTAGGGCGGCGGGACGTGGCGCACATCGAGGATCGTTGGTACCGACCGACGCAAGACGAGTTCGGCAAGGTGGTCGTCAACGGCCGCGGCAAGCCGGTGATGGAGGACGGAGAGGTACGGCCAAGGGATCGGTCGCCCTACCTGCGGGGGAGCGGCGGAGCAAGTCCTTCGCGGACAAGCAGAAGGGCGATGCTGAGGCGTTCCTCATCACCGTTGAGTCCGAGAAGCGGCGAGGGACCTACGTCGATCCCACCGCCGGCAAGGTTGTTCCGCGACTACGCGGAGCAGTGGATGCGCGGACAGACGTTCGATGAGTCGACCCGCGAATCGGTCGAGTACCGCGTTCGCAAGCACCTCTATCCGATGCTTGGGGATCGTCCGCTGAGCAAGATCAACCCTGGATTGATCCGGGATTGGGACCGCTCGCTGTACGACGTGTTGTCGGCGTCCACGCGCTCGGTCGTGTTTGCTCACCTACGCGCCATCCTCGGCGCGGCTGTCGATGACGAGAAGATCGTCAAGAACCCATGCACAGCGCGCTCTGTGCGGCAACCGCGGCACTGAACGGCGCGTCGTTCCTTGGACTCGCGAACAGGTGGCCGCGATCCGCCGGGCGGTCCCTGAGCGGTACCGACTGGTGGTGGACCTCGGCGCCGGTTGCGGCCTGCGTCAGGGCGAGATCTTCGGCTTGTCTCCCGATGATGTGGACCTGGACGCCGGAGTGATCCATGTGCGGAGGCAGGTCAAGCGGGTCCGCTCGCGGTTGGTCTTCGGCCTGCCCAAGAACGATCGCGACCGGCACGTGCCGCTTCCTAGCATGATCGCGCGCCGAATCGAGGACCACATCGACGGTGGTCGGTTCGGCCCGACCTCGATCACGCTGCCGTGGGAGAACCCGCTGACCGGGAAGCCGACCACGGTGGACCTGCTGTTGACGACGACCCGGAACGGTGCGCTCAACCGGTCGACGTTCGACAGCAAGATGTGGCATCCCGCCTTGGCCCTGGCGGGCATCGAACGGTCGCGCGCGACCGGTGTCCACGCGCTGCGGCACTTCTACGCCTCGGCGCTGCTGGACGCGGGGGAGAACATCAAGAGCCTGTCGAGCTACCTCGGGCACCACGATCCCGGCTTCACGCTGCGGGTGTACACGCACCTGATGCCGTCGAGCGAGGACAGGGCGCGTCGCGCGATCGACAGTGTGCTGGGCGGAGACGAGTAACCCCCACGCGACCCCCGGGGCCGTGTTGCTCGGGTGTTTTGCCTGGTCAGAGGCAATCTCGTGACAGTCCCCGGCGTACCGGCCGACTCGTCCACCCCACCCCAGCTCCCGGCGCTGATCATGGCGTTGACCCGCGACAACGCTGGTCGACTCTGGTCATGAATGGTCGTCGTCGGTCGTCGTCAGAGCCCCCAGCGAACCCCCAGAGCCCCCAGGAACCCCGAGATCTTGTCCATCCCGTCTGCCGTCGGCCCACCCTCCGGGGTAGCGGGGCTGTCCTGTCTGGTGAAGGTGGAGCGCCCGACCGGACGTACGACCTTCGCCAGACAGGACAGGTCTGCTACGGCATCGCCTGGGCCGTCGGCGGGCGGGATGGACCGCCACCCACGACCCGTACTCGCTCGGGTCCCCGTCCATCCCGGAGCCTGAGCGCCCCCGCCGGAGGCGTGCTTGTCGGGTGATGTCGCAGCGGGTGGCTAGCGTGTCGGCGTGGACGAGTTGTTCGATCTTGATCCGGGTGCGGTGTTGACGCGAGGCGATCGGGCTGCCCGGTGGGGCGGTGGCACTCAGCGGGGGATTGAGCCATCGACGCGCACACCGAACGTGTTTCTGTACGCGGATCCGGCGGAGGCAGGCAAGTTCGGCTACGTCGATGGGTGGGCGCCGGGCGGCGACGTGTTCCTGTATACCGGCGAGGGCAGCGAGGGTGACCAGCAGCTCCAGCAGGGGAACCTGTCGCTGTTGGAGCATCGCAAGCAGGGTCGGGCGCTGCGGTTGTTCATTGCGGCCTCGGGCAAGCAGCGCGGCGGCAAGTTGCATCGCTACGTGGGCGAGTTCGAAGTGGACCATGACTCGCCGTGTGCTCAGGAAGATGCGCCGGATGCGTTGGGCGAGACCCGATCGGTTTGGGTGTTCCGGCTGCGTCCGGTGGGGCGGTCGAGTATCGCGAGTCGGATGCCAGCCGTCGCGACGTCGTGGAGGCCGGTCCGCGTGCCGAGCTGGTGGCTGTGGAACGCGTGGTGGCGGTGGAGTCAGATCGCAAGGCAACTCCGGGTGGCAAGGCGCGCAGGCGTGAGGCTGAGCTCACCGAGCAGTACCGGGCGTGGTTGGAGGCTCAGGGCCACCAGGTCATGCAGTGGAAGCTGACGCTGCCTGGACAGGTCGCCGCGCTCCGTACGGACCTGTTTGACGCCACCGTTAGCGAGATCTACGAGGCGAAGGGCTCGATCGCGCGGGAGAGCATCCGCATGGCGATCGGACAGCTGCTCGACTACCGCCGCCACGTGCCGGTGCCGGGCGCCGCGCTGGCCGTGCTGCTACCTGCTCGTCCCTCGGATGACCTGGTGGATCTGGTGACCTCGGCGGGCATGAGCTGCGTGTACCGGCAGGACGCGGGGCGCTTCCATCGGGTCGGCCCGACCACGGCGAGCTGAGGCAGTGCCTTTCGGCAGGCAGCGCTTGCGGCCACGGCTCGTGCCCAGCTGACTCGGGGGCAAGATGGCCCCGGTCCTGGGCCATCGCGGCAGCGCTCGCCCGCAAGCACGGCGAAACGGTGACCACGCAGAGGCGAGCGTAAGGCCGTGCCCAACAGCTCGCCCTGGTCCTGGCGGTGCTCGTCGACGGCGGCGCCGGGCGCGGGCCGGCCTACCGCCCGCCGAGGCCGGAGGCCGTAGGCGGGCGGCCCTTCCCGGACCGTGCCCGGCGCCTGCGCCGCGCCAGCGGCGCCTTGATCCAGTAGAGACTAATTCGGCAATCCTTGTAACCGACTCCATGTCCTGTCTCGGGTGATGGTTGACAGTCGTGTATCGGCTGATGGTTGACATCGGGTCGTGTTCGGTGGTCCTGTTCGGCGGCGCTCCGCGGGCGTCATCGAGTCAGGGAGGCCGGGGTTGGCGCTGGTTGCGTTGTCGGTTGTTGAGCGGCGGTTGGACGCGGTGCGGGCGGTGTTGGCGGGCGCTGCGGTCACGGAGATCGCGGCCTCGGTGGGTGTGTCGCGGCAGACGGTGCATGTCTGGGTGGGCCGGTATCTGGCCGAGGGCGTGAGCGGGTTGGCGGATCGGTCTCATCGGCCGGTGTCGTGTCCGCATCGGGTCGGGCCCGATGTTGAGGTGGTAGTGGCGGAGATGCGTCGGGCGCATCCGCGGTGGGGTGCCAAGCGGATCCGGATGCAGCTGTTGCGTCGCCCGCTGGAGGATGTGGTGGTGCCGTCGACGGCCACGATCAACCGGATCCTGACGCGGCAGGGTTTGGTGCGGCCTCGGCCGCGGAAGCGTCCTCGTGACTCGTATGTGCGGTGGCAGCGGCCTGGGCCGATGCAGTTGTGGGGTGTCGACATCGTTGGTGGGATCTGGCTGATCAACCCGGCCACCGGTGCGCGTCGGGAGGCGAAGGTGGTCACCGGCGTCGATGATCATTCCCGGTTTTGTGTGATGGCGGCGGTGGTGGAACGGGCCACCAGCCGGGCGGTGTGTCTGGCGTTCGCGCAGGCCCTGGCCCGGTTCGGGGTGCCCGAAGAGGTGTTGAGCGACAACGGAAAGCAGTTCACCGACCGGTTCGGTAAGGGCGGGGAGGTGTTGTTCGACAAGATCTGCCGCAAGAACGGCATCACGCATCGGCTCACTCAGCCGGCCTCGCCCAACCAGAACGGGAAGGTGGAACGTTTCCACGGCACGTTCCGACCGGACTTTCTGGACCAGGCTGAGGCGTTCACCAGCGTGGCGCAGGCGCAGGCGGCGGTGGATGCGTGGGTGGCCGACTACAACACCGACCGGCCCCATCAGGCGTTGGACGACACGCTGCCGGTCACTCCCGCCGAGCGGTTCGTCCCGGTCGAGAACCAGCAGCGGACGCTGATTGACCTGTGGCTGCCGCCGGCGGTCGCCGCCTGTCCGGCACCGGCATCTGCGGCCTGCGGGCAGTCCACGGGCGCGGCTGTCACAGCGGCAGACGAGCCGGCAGCGGGCTGGACCGGTGGGCCGATCGCTTTCGACCGGGTGGTGCCGCCGTCAGGCAACCTGATGGTCGCCGGCAAACAGTTCTGGCTCGGACCGGCCCGCGCCGGGATCACGGTCAGTTTCTGGGCAGACACCGACGTGATCCACCTGAGCGCCGCGGGCGGCCGTATCAAGTCGCTGCGATCGCACCTGACGGTCAACGACCTGGCCCGCCTGGTCCGGGCGGGCGCGGTGCCCGCCGGGCCACCACCCTTGCCGGCACCCGACCACACCGACGCGATCGAGGTCGATCGCACCGTCAGCGCCGCCGGCACCGTCTCGCTGGGACAACACATCGTGCTGGCCGCCGAGATCCTCGCCGGGCGGCGGGTCGGGATCCGCATCGAACCCACCACGCTGATGATGTTCGATCTCGACACCCGCGAACTGCTGCGCACCCGACCCAACCCGCTGACCACCGCCGAGGTCGGCCGGCTACGCGCAGCGCGGAAAGCAGGACCACCACCACGCCCCTCGCTGGAACCGGTCCGGGTCCAACGACGGGCCTCCAACACCGGGGTGGTCATGGTCTGCGGGCAGAAGATCGCCCTGGGCCGCGCCCACCGCCACCAGACGCTCACCATCGCGGTGTCCGACACGACTCTGGCCATCGACCTCGACGACGGCGACACCAAGATCGTGCGGCGCACCACCACCCAACCGGTCCGTAACATCAAAGCCGACCGGCCGCGGGCGGTCCCCCAAATTTCCTAGACCCAGCGTCAACCATCACTTGACACAGATCCGTCAACCATCACCTGAGTCAAGACATTGTAACCGACTCCAGGGAGAGGTCACTGGCGCATGCCATTGATGCGAGCCCGATGTTCCTCGCGTTGGCGGGCTGCGTTAACGCGTAGCGCCTTGGCGTATTCGGCCTTAATTGCCTCTTGATGAAGCTTCGTTACGTCCGCACGCGTGCGCTTGCCCGCAAGGACTGCGTTGCAGAATTCGTTTCCATGAACCACGCACCAATACGATTTGAGAAGCTTACCTTCGCGCTCGCCATCGTCGTCGGGAATTTTCGCGATTGTCACGTCTTCCCAGATCGAGGTGCTAGGGGCGCCATCGCAGCCGCAGGTTGCGGCCAAGTAGTCGCTCTTATTCGCCCAGTCCCATATACTTCCTGCCACAATCATCTGATGCCGGTCGGCCTGCTGTGCCGCCTTTGCTGCGTAGTTGACGGCTTTCCCGGCCCAGACTGGCTCTTGATGTTTGGTGCGTGGCACACCGACTCGCTTGACCAATAGGGGACTCGCTGCAAGGCCGACCTTCAGACCGGTCTCAGGAAGGTCGGGCCATCGCTTCTCCAATCGCGGTACGAGATATCGATAACTGAATGTCTTGATGGTGATACCCGCGCAAATAGCTCGCGCGTATCTGTGGTCGCCCCAAAACAACCCGAAAGCGCCATCGCCTTGTATCGCAACGAAGTCGGCATCAAACTTGTCGAAGACCTGTGCAATGTTGCCTGTCGATGCTTGATAAATGCTCGCCGTGGACTGCGGGTATTTGTTTACTCCAAGCTGCGTGGAGTTGCGCATGTCTGCCACCACTGCCACTGCATCGGTGAGTCGATGCCAGGTTCTGGCCTCGATGGGAAGCTTCTCGACATCGAGCGAGTGTCCACTGTCTATAACATCAGGGTTTGTCCCGAGTTCAACCGAAACACTCTTGTCGATATCGGCCAGGAAATCATCCAGGTCAACCGCAGTCATGGCCCCTCCGCTCACCGGATTCTCGGATCTTAGGAGGAAACCATGCTCTGCTGCGTCGATCGTCTGTATGACGGGCACTCAGGCGTTTCGTGGGTAATCTTGACCGAAAGACTGATCCCGGTGGCGCAATCGGCGCAGATCATCGGATATTGTGAAGGCTGACGATGCTTGGCGACCACTCGGGCAGGTCAACGAATGGATTCGATTCGCAGACACGAAGGCTGCGGCAACTCTTGCCGGGAGCAGCGTGTTGGGGGGAATTCTTGTCCGATCGATCCCGCGGGCTTCGGACTTTCATCACGATGCAATTCACGCCATTCATGCCATTGTTCTTTCTCTTGCGATCGTATGCATTGGTGCGAGCGCCGTTATTAGCTTACGTACGCTGGCTCCAAGGTTGCGATCTCTCGGCGAACCCGACTCAATGATCTATTTTGATCATATTGCGCGCCGTTACGGCTCGGACAAGGAGCTTTACATCCGCCGCTTCGTGAGGCTGTCAGCCAAGGATAACTTGGTTGCTGAACAAGTGGTCGAACAGATCTGGGCGAACAGCTGTGTCGCTCGACGTAAATTTCAACATGTCGCATTGGCAATCTATTTGCTCGGCGCGGGGATGATTCTTTCGGGTTTGGCCGTTCTGGTGCAAAGGCTTTGAATTGCGCTGGCTAGACGCGAGCAATTGCGGCAATGGATGCCCACGCCAGCACCCGTCGTGCATCAATGTTGAGAGTAGTGCTAATCGCCTTTGCAGTGAGTTTCACGGGGCGGTGTGGTGCTGCCTTAAGTGCGATGATCGCAGCATCATAGGAAACTTCGCCACTGATACCCCGGGGGTCAATGAGGTAGAGGCGCTCGTGTTTGCCGGCGAGGACGTTCCAGGGTGAAGCATCAGCGTGGCACAGTCCAGGCACGTGGTTGAGGGCCAGTGTGTCTAGATCCGCCAGGGCGGCGCGGCGTTCTTTTGTGGAAGCAACCTGACACCCGGGCGCGAGGTCTCGGAGGCGATCGTCGGTGAGTCGGTCGCGGAGCCAGTCGACGAGGTTCGGTAAGTCCGACGTGGGCGCTGGCTGACCTATGAGAGGGCCGAGCATCGCAGCGACTTGCTCGGGCTCTGGAAGAACGTTCTGGTCGCCGAGTGGTGTTCCGGGCTCGATCATGTCCATGACTGTCCATGTGCCGTGATCGGTGGTGCTGACCTCGTGGACCTGAGGCGATACCCCGATCTGCGCAAGTGCAACGCTAATGGCGCCTTGATGGCGGCCGTTCGGGTCGGGGCTGGATCGTAGGACGATCTGGCCATCCGGGGTGTTCGCTTTGACGACGAGGCCGAATCGGGCCGGGAGTACGGCGATCGGTTCTGCGTTGTACCGGACGCACAGCTCGTGCAGCTCCCCAGCTACCGACATCGACCAGGGCTCGGCGAGTTCTGGCCAGCGGGCGCTGATGCCCGCAAGGACATGGGTGCTTACAGCGATGGGCTCGAACACGGTCAGGCTCCGCGGCTAGGATCGTGGATCCTGTGGATCGCGTCGGCGAGGTCATGCATGTCGGCAATCGTGACCGTCGCACCGGCGTTGTTGAGACATTCGGCTTTGCCAGGCTTATTCACGTAGCCGATGCTGGCTGCTCCCGCGGCCTGCGCTGCCTCGATGTCGGTGGCTGAGTCGCCGATCAGTACGCAGTCCGCGGCCGGGACGTGGTGACGTCGTGCTGCCTCGTGCACGGGCCACGGGTTGGGCTTCATGAGTTCAGGTGCGGCGTGGGGCCGGCCGATGACCTCGGCGATGTAGTCGGTGAGGTGGTGTTTGTCGAGGTAGGCGCAGACGGCGGCGGCTGAGTTGTTGCTGACAATGACGACGGGGCGGCCGGTGCGTTGGGCGGCATCGAGCATGTCTCGACATCCGGGGGTCGGCTCGGCGGTGCGGGCGGCTTCGGTCTCGGCGGCACTGACGAGGGCTTCGATGGTGTCGGCCTGGTCGCGGTGCTGGCGGATGAGTTCGGCGCCGAGTTCGGGTGGTCCGTACTGGTCGGCGTCGTCGGGTAGCGGGACGCCGGCGGCGGCGAGTTGGGCGGCGAGTCGATCGGCGACGGTGCGGGCGGATGCGCCGGCGAACAGGTGGGCGGTCGGCCCGTCGAAGTCGAGCAAGATCAGGCTGGCAGAGGCGAGGACCTGTGCGGGGGTCATAGCGGGTAGTCCTGGGCGATGGTGTCCCAGCGGGTGTCGAACCACTGTTGTGCCTGCTCGATGAACTCGCGGGAGATCGAGGTGTCTCCGTCGGTGTCGGCGAAGTGGAACAGGGTCGAGTCCTTGCCGAGCACGTCGCGGATGACGGTCGGGGTGCCGTCGATGCTGACTCGGTTGTCGATCACCGAGTACAGGCCGAAGAACGCTTCGGCGTGGTTGATGACGTAGAGCTTGAACGAGGGTGGCATGTCGTGGGTGCGGACCTCGACGCGGGCGCTGGGCACCAGCCCCATCGCGGCAAGTTCGCGCACGGGCTCGGCGATGCTCTCGACCGACCGGCGGATGATCCGGTCGGCGCGGGCTCGTACGGCGGGGTCGTCCTGGCCGGTCTCGGCGTTGGACGGCAGCGTCGTGGGTCGGCTGACGTCGGTCAGTAGCAGTCGGATCGCGATGGACTGCGGGGTGAGGCGTCCGGCGCGGACCTTGTCCAGCGGTTCGGTGATCGCACCGGCCAGCGTCTCGCCGGAGAATCCGGCGAAGTCGATCGACACGTGCGCCCGGTCGAACGCGGCTTCGATGTGGGGCCGGAGTCCGACTGCCCGCTCGGTTCGCTGCCGTACGAACACGCCGCTGCCCTGCCGGCTGACCGTGAGGTGCTCGGCGTGCAGCTGCGCCAGGGCGCGCTTGACGGTCTCACGGGCGACGTTGTACCGGGCCGCGAGGTCGTTCTGTGAGGGGAGCTTGTTGCCGGGCGGGAACCGGCCGGTCAGGATCGCTGCTCGTAGCGCGTTCGCGATCTGCTGTGCCGGCGACCGGGGGTCGTCCGGGTCCAGATCGGACAGCGCATCCGTCTGCGTCATTGCCACAGGGTACGGGCTGACTAGCCAGGATGGCTAAATCTGCCCGACATGGTTGACATGGCTAGCCAAGCGAGTCATGCTGATCTCGGCGCACGACTAGCCAAGCTAGTCACAAAGTAGCCCGGTCGAGAGCGGCCAATGGGGCATCGAGTAGAGGAGTGGTTGTTGTGCTGGGACGTGGTACGCGGTTCGGGACTCCGTTTGAGGTCGCCTTCCCGAAGGGCCTGATGCAGTCCGGCCCGGTGGTGCCGGACTACGAGTACAACCCGAACAAGAACGCGCCGAAGGTGCAGAAGCGCGACGAGGCGACGGGCCTTCTTCAGTGGAAGGCGAACGTGACGGACCCGTCGGAGACCAACGCCAAGCGGGCGTCGTTCGCGCTGCTGTTCGTCGCGGCGGTGCAGCCGGTGCCGGAGACGCCCGAGCTGGTGCCGGGTACCGACATGCGGCTCATCGAGCTGGAGGGCCTGACGGCGGAGCCGCGGGTGATGGGTCAGGGCGAGTTCAAGTACCTGGGCTACATCTTCCGCGCGGAGGGCTACCGCCCGGCTGTGGCTGGCGGCAAGGCGGCTCGTTCGGACAAGGCGGCCTGATTCGTGACGTGGGCCGGGCTGCGGCATGTTCCCGGCCCGGCCTGCGTCGACCACGGGTGGATGCGGAGGGAGCGGGCGGTGACCAGAAAGCATGAGGCGGCTGCGTTGGCGGCGCCGGGGATCGACGCGATCCGGGATGCGTACCTGACGGGTGGGTCGGATGCGCAGCGGGTGGCAGCGTTGATCGAGATTGCCGGTGCTGCGGCGGCACTGGCGCGGACGGTGGCCCGGTTCCGGCACGTGGATCGGGTAGAGCTGTTCGAGCTGGTATCGCGGCGCTCGGACGTGCTGCCGGTGCTGGGCCGCGGGCAGTGGTTGCCCACGATGACCTACCACGTGCCGGCCCCGGGCAAGCGGCGGATTCGCGGCCGTAGCAACACATCCACGGTGCCGGTGCCGGCGGTGATTCAGCCGGAGCTGTTCGCGGACGTGGACGGTGCGGCGTGAACGGCGAGGACTCGTTTCGCGGGCGGCATGTGGCGTTGGTGTCGGCCGGGGTGTTCGACATCCCGTGCGCGTTCCGGCGGATCTCCACGGCGATCGCGGATCAGGACTACCCGCTGGCTCTACGGGCGATCGAGGACGCGCGGTCGGTGCTGGATGAAACGGCCCGACTGGCGCGGCTGTCGATCCCGGAAGGGGGCCGTGTCGCATGATCCGCGAGATTGCGCAGGCCGGGTTACTCGTGGCGCTGATCGCAGTGGTAGTGGCTGTCGTCGTCGGGGTCGCGCACGCGGTGAAGGCGTCGTTTGACGCACACGAGCGCGCCGAGATCAGGGCCTTCCGTCGTCGGTTGGCTGCTCGGGACCGGGATGCGTCGGGCTCCGGCGGTGGTCGGTGATGGCTCTGGATTGGGATGACCTGGCGGCGGTGGTGGAGCTGGCGGACGCGGAGTTGCGGGCGTTGCGGGGTGCGGTGGCGGCTCGGGACGTGGACGCGATGTCCGTTGCGGGTGAGCGGCTGCGTGTGGTGTCGGTGACGGCGAGGCAGTTCGTGCGGGTGCTGGCGGCGCGGGAGCGGGGTGGCTGGTGATGGCGCGGCGTGACTCGGCTGCGGCGGCCGATGAGCTGGTGGCCGGTTGGGCGGATGCGTGCGGGGACGTGCAGGTGGCGTTGGCGCGCCTGTCGCGTTCGCTGGGTGGTCTGGGCGATGACCGGTTGTCGCGGTGGGTGGCGGAGGCGCAGCGGCCGATGGACGAGATGTCGGCGTGGCTGGCGCAGGTGCGGCGGCATCTGAACGCGAACCGGTGAAGGGCGGCGGCGATGCAGTTGTCTCGGCCGCTCCGGCAGGCGGTGGCGGCGTCGCAACGGGCTCGGTGGCAGGTACGGGAAACGGTGATGGCCTCGGTGCCGGTACGGGCGTGGATGCGGGCGACCTACCGGACCGGCAAGACCGTGGCGTC
The DNA here is from genome assembly GCF_018324685.1 of Actinocatenispora sera. Lineage (NCBI taxonomy): Bacteria > Bacillati > Actinomycetota > Actinomycetes > Micromonosporales > Micromonosporaceae > Actinocatenispora > Actinocatenispora sera. The sequence goes on from NZ_AP023354.1 coordinate 3,956,974, forward strand.
GATGCGCTACGGGCTGCCGCAGCGGGGCGTGGTGGCGGTACGGCGGTCGAGTGGCCGGACGGGGTTCGCTCGTCGTCCGGCGGGCCGCTCGGGGGTGAGTCGGCCGGCGATGAGTCGGCCAGCTCATCCGGCAGGTCAACGGAATGTCCGGCAACAGGTGAGGAGAGCAGCAATGGCAGACGAGGCGTTGGCGCAGGTCCGGACGGCGTTGCAGGGCAAGGTGGGCAACGGTGAGGGCTTGGCGCTGGTTCGCTCGTGGGCGGCGTCGGTGCGGTCGGCGGCGGACGAGGTGGCGTCGGTGCAGCGGAAGTTGTCGGTGGCTGAGGATGAGTTCTTGGACCGTCCGGCGCAGCAGTCGTTTAGCTGGTTGACCCGGTTGTCGGAGAACCTGGATCACTTGGCGCGCAAGCTGTCCGCCGGCCAGTAGGCGTCGCGGCAAGTCAGGGAAGGTAGGGCGAGGGCCGCCCGTCACGCACACAGCATGCGGGCGGCCTTCTTCATGCCCAAACGCGGTCACGGACGGTTATCGGAGGGGTTGGGGGTCATGGCTAAGCGGATGGTGGCCACGCAGGTCTACCGGGAGTCGATGGGCCAGCGGTTGTGGGACGCGATGCCGCTGGTGGTGCAGATCCCGGTAGCGGTGGGCGTCGGGGCGTACCGGGTGATCAAGCTCGCGGTCCAGCACCCCCGCACGACCGGTGTGGTGGCCACGCTGGGCACGGCCGGGCTGGTGGGTGGCCGGTGGGCGCTGGCCGGTGTGGTCCTGGCCCCGGTCGTGGCCGGCGTGGTGTGGCGCATCGCCTGGCCCGTCTCGTTCAAGCAGCGGGTCACGCCCCGCATCCTGCGGTGGCAGCGTCGCTGGATCCGGTACGGGCGTCGCTGGGATCGGTGGATGACCCGGTGCAAGCTGACCGTGCGGGATCACGACGGGGAGGTCATCCCCGGCATCCGCAAGGTGGAGGTGCTGCCGGCGGCCGATCGGCTGCTGGTGGACGTGCCGGTCGGGATGACGGTCGACGCCCTCCGGGCCAAGACGGGGGAGTTGGCGAACGCAGCGCGGGCGTTGGCGTGCAGGGTGTGGGAAGTGCCGGGTAGCCCGGGTGAGGCGTGGGTGGAGTTCCAGCACACGGACATCCTGATCTCCACGGTGCCAGCGCTGCCGATCCCGCAAGCCGACGAATCCGGGATGGTGCCGGTGGACCTGGCGGCCGTCCCGGTCGGCATGCGCGAGGACGGGACCGGCTGGACGATCCCGCTGCTGGCCCGGCATGTGCTGGTGGCGGGCCGGTCCCGGTCGGGTAAGGGCTCGCTGATCTGGTCGGTGCTGCGCTACCTGGCGCCGGCGATCCGGGCCGGGCTGGTGAAGGTGACCGGGATCGACCCGAAGGGCGGCATGGAGCTGTCCATCGGGCGCCCGTTGTTCACCCGGTATGAGGCGGACCGGGCCGAAGCCATGGTCGCGCTGCTGGAAGCGGAAGCCGATCATATGGACTGCGTGGCGTTGGAGCTGGCGGGCAATGTCCGCAAGTTCACCCCGTCGATGACCCACCCGCTGCATCTGGTGATCGTGGACGAGTTGGCGACGCTGACCGCGTACGCGCCGATGGATGTGCGGCGCCGGGCTGAGTACGCGTTGGGGCGGCTGCTGACCAAGGGCGCGGCGGTCGGCTGGGTGGTGCTCGGGTGCGTGCAGGAGCCGTCGAAGGACATCATCCCGATGCGCGGGCTGTTCACCTACCGCATCGCCCTCGGGCTCGACACCCCGTCGCAGGTGGACATGGTGTTGGGCGACGGGATGCGTGACCTCGGTGCGCTGGCCGATCAGATCCCGTTGACGGCGCCGGGCATGGGCTACGCGCTGTCGGAGTTCGAGAAGAACCCGTTCCGGGTGCGTGCCGCCTACGTCGATGACGACCAGATCCGCGACATGGCCGCCGAGTACGCACCGATCACCACCGACGCCAACGACGTCGAAGACATCCCGGCTGCCCCCATGGCTGGCAACCGCAACGAGGGCCAGGCGGACGAGGCCAAGCGGCCGGAGCCGGTGGAAGTGGTCGACCTGGAGGAGTGCCCGCCGGCCGATGTGACGCCGGTGGTGCCGGACTCGCTGCTGGCCAAGCTGCGCAACCTGCCGGCAGCGGACGGCTCGGACGGGACGGAGGCGGCGTGATGAGTGCGGTACCGGCAGACAACGACGGGGCGCGGCTGTTCCGGATCCGGGTCCCCGGGTCGGACAAGTCGACGGCGGTGACGGTGCGGATGACCGACGAGTCGGCGTGGATCGCGATCGGGGCTCGGCATCGTCGGCTTCCGCTGACCGTGCCGGAGGCGTGGGCGTTGTTCAAGGCCCTGGCCGATGCGCTGGATACGGCTGGGGATCCGCCGGCGTTCCTGTCTCGTCCCGTCCACCGCGACACCAAGTAGGGGGTGACCTGTGGTGGCTGAGGCAAGCAAGTCGCAGCGGGTAGAGGATGTCGCTCGGCTCGGGATCATGGGCGCGATCGGCGTCATGGCCGGTGCCGCGTCGTTCACGCACATGCACGACTGGACGATGCAGGCGCTCCCGCACGGGACGGCCGACTGGTTCGGCTGGGCGAACGCGGTCGCCTCCGAGCTGATGCCCACGTGTGCGCTGTTGGAGATCCGCCGCAAGCGCCGGGCCGGCGGCTCGATCACCTACCCGGTCGCGCTGCTGGTCGCCTCCGGCCTGCTCTCACTGGGCGCCCAGGTCTCGCAAGCCGGAGACTCCCTCACCTCGAAGGGTCTGGCGGCGCTGCCGGCGGTGGCGTTCATGCTGCTGGTCAAGCTCGTGTTCTCCGGCCTCCCGAAGACCACGAATGACACGGAAGCTGTTGTCCCACAACGGGAGCGAGTCACCGACCCGGCCCCTGCGGAGGTCGAGCCTGCCGCTCCGGTACCTCCCTCGGTGCCTGCCGCTCCGGTGCCTGGCGTTCCTGCGGTGACTCGTCCGGTGTCGTCCACGGTCCCGGCTGCTCCGGTGGTCCCGTCGGGTCCGGTCGTGCCGGGCCGCGCTAACGGCCGTCCGGTGGTGATCGGCCGATGACCACCACCGTGGACACGATGATGCTGCCCGGTCTCGGGCAGGACGACCAACCGCGTCCGGGGTCGCGGGCAGCTCGGATGCTGCAGCCGATCGCGAAGGATGTAGCGGTTGAGCTGGCGAAGAAGTTCGGGGTGTGCGTCAAACCGGTGTGGCTTCGCCGTACCAACACCGCGACCGGGGAAACCGAGCTGGTGCCGGTGCCCTGCGGGGCTACGTCGGCGGCGAAGTGTGAGCCGTGCGCGGAAGCCAACCGCAGGCTGCGCATGCAGCAGATCCGGGAAGGCTGGCACCTTACCGAAGAGCCGGTCACCACCCCGGATGCCCCGACCGATGAACAGCGGGATTTGGTGGAGTACCGGGCTGTCCTGGAGTTCGCCCGCACGTCGGTGGTGATGGCGGCCGAGTGGGACCAGGTGCGCGAGCTGGACGCGGAGATTGACCGGGTGGATGAGCAGATCACCGCGGCCGGTGTGCGCGGCTCGGTCCTGCCCGGCGGCCGGAAGGACGGGACCGATCCGGACGAGTCGGCCCCGTCGCGGAAGCGGTCCACGAAACGGCGGCAGGACGCGCCGGACCTTCCTCGCCTGCCCGTCGCCAACCGGACCATCCCGCACCCACACATCGGCACCGACGGCCGGGAGCACCGGGACTCGGTGTTCCTGACCTTGACGCTCGGCAGCTACGGGCCGATCCACTCCGCCTACCGGCGTCGCGGCGCGGTGGAGGTGTGCGAGTGCGGGGAGCTGCACAGCCCCCACGACCCCAGGGTCGGGACCCCGGTGGACCCGGACAGCTACGACTACCGGGCCGCGGCGCTGGACGCGATCCACTTCGCGAAGGTGCTCGACCGGTTCTGGCAGAACCTCCGCCGCGCGGTCGGGTGGAACGTCCAGTACGCCGGGTCGGTCGAGATGCAAAAGCGGCTGGCCCCACACGGGCACTTCGCCGTCCGGGGAGCACTCCCGCGGGCACTGGTGCGGCAGGTGGCGGCGGCGACCTACCACCAGGTGTGGTGGCCCGCCCACGACAAGATCGTGTACGACCCGGACGGGGCAGTGCCGGTGTGGGACCCGGACGCCAAGACCTACCGGGACCCGGAAACCTCGGCGGCGCTGCCGACCTGGGATGAGGCGCTGGACGCCTTGGATGAGGACCCGGACGCGGAACCTGCGCACGTGGTGCGGCTCGGCAGCGTGCACCTTGCCGGGGTGCGGGGCGGCTCGGAGAGCGCCGAGAAGACCATCCGCTACATCACCAAGTACATCGCGAAGGACATCACCGACGCGGTGGCTCCGGGGTCGCGGGCGCAGGAAGACCACCTCGCCCGCCTGGCGGCCGAGCTGCAAACCCTGCCGTGCTCTCCGACCTGTGCGAACTGGCTGCTGTACGGGGTGCAGCCCAAGAACGCGAAGGCTACGGCGCGGCCGGGACGGTGCAAGGGCAAGGTGCATCAGCGGCGCACCCTCGGGTTCACCGGGCGGCGGGTGCTGGTCTCCCGGCAGTGGTCGAACAAGACCCTGTCCGATCACCGGGCCGACCGCAAAGCCTGGGTCAAAGCTCTCCTCGCGCTTTCGGCAACCGGGGAAACCACGATCGGCGAGCACGACCAGGCGGCCGGCGACCCTCCGCCGTTCGAGTACGAGTTGGCGTCCCGGGACGACCCGGACGTGCCTCCGCCGCATGTGCATTTCCTGCGCAAGATCGCCGAACGGCAAGCCTGGCGGGCACAACTCGACGCGGCGAAACAACAGGCACAGCAGCAGCTTTTGGCAACGCAAACCGTTGCGGCATAAGGATCTGGGGAGGATCGCTGTGTCCACGAAGGACGCGGTTCGGCTCGAACCTGCTTGGACGATTGACGACGTGGCGGCGTACCTCCGGGTGCCGGTCGAGACGCTGCGGACCTGGCGCAAGAAGCGCACTGGCCCGCCGGCTCGTCGCTGCGGCAAACACCTTCGCTACGACCCGGTAGCCGTTCGGGCGTGGCTCAGTTCGAGCGACGTGGCGTAGGGCGGCGGGACGTGGCGCACATCGAGGATCGTTGGTACCGACCGACGCAAGACGAGTTCGGCAAGGTGGTCGTCAACGGCCGCGGCAAGCCGGTGATGGAGCGGACGGAGAGGTACGGCAAGGGGGATCGGTACCGCGTTCGCTACCTGACCCCCGCGGGGGAGCGGCGGAGCAAGTCCTTCGCGGACAAGCAGAAGGGCGATGCTGAGGCGTTCCTCATCACCGTTGAGTCCGAGAAGCGGCGAGGGACCTACGTCGATCCCACCGCCGGCAAGGTCTTGTTCCGCGACTACGCGGAGCAGTGGATGCGCGGACAGACGTTCGATGAGTCGACCCGCGAATCGGTCGAGTACCGCGTTCGCAAGCACCTCTATCCGATGCTTGGGGATCGTCCGCTGAGCAAGATCAACCCTGGATTGATCCGGGATTGGGACCGCTCGCTGTACGACGTGTTGTCGGCGTCCACGCGCTCGGTCGTGTTTGCTCACCTACGCGCCATCCTCGGCGCGGCTGTCGATGACGAGAAGATCGTCAAGAACCCATGCACAGCGCGCTCTGTGCGGCAACCGCGGCCCACTGAACGGCGCGTCGTTCCTTGGACTCGCGAACAGGTGGCCGCGATCCGCCGGGCGGTCCCTGAGCGGTACCGACTGGTGGTGGACCTCGGCGCCGGTTGCGGCCTGCGTCAGGGCGAGATCTTCGGCTTGTCTCCCGATGATGTGGACCTGGACGCCGGAGTGATCCATGTGCGGAGGCAGGTCAAGCGGGTCCGCTCGCGGTTGGTCTTCGGCCTGCCCAAGAACGATCGCGACCGGCACGTGCCGCTTCCTAGCATGATCGCGCGCCGAATCGAGGACCACATCGACGGTGGTCGGTTCGGCCCGACCTCGATCACGCTGCCGTGGGAGAACCCGCTGACCGGGAAGCCGACCACGGTGGACCTGCTGTTGACGACGACCCGGAACGGTGCGCTCAACCGGTCGACGTTCGACAGCAAGATGTGGCATCCCGCCTTGGCCCTGGCGGGCATCGAACGGTCGCGCGCGACCGGTGTCCACGCGCTGCGGCACTTCTACGCCTCGGCGCTGCTGGACGCGGGGGAGAACATCAAGAGCCTGTCGAGCTACCTCGGGCACCACGATCCCGGCTTCACGCTGCGGGTGTACACGCACCTGATGCCGTCGAGCGAGGACAGGGCGCGTCGCGCGATCGACAGTGTGCTGGGCGGAGACGAGTAACCCCCACGCGACCCCCGGGGCCGTGTTGCTCGGGTGTTTTGCCTGGTCAGAGGCAATCTCGTGACAGTCCCCGGCGTACCGGCCGACTCGTCCGCCCCACCCCGGCCCGGCCGTGTGCTCGGTGCGTGGCGCTGCGGCCGAGGCCCAGCTTTTTCTGGTGGGGGCGGGGGACGGTTGAATGGGGGGATGACGACGCTGAGCGAATGGGTGCCGCCGGCCACCCACGGGCTGGATCTGCCGGACGGTCGGCGGCTGACCTACTGCCTCTACGGGCCGGACGACGGCGTACCGGTGGTGTCGTCGAATCCGACGCCGCACATCCGGTGGGAGCGCCCGGACGTGATCGAGGCGTACCACCGGGTCGGGGTCCGGGTCCTGTCGTACGACCGGCCCGGGTACGGCGGATCGTCTCGGCAGCCCGGTCGTACCGTCGCCGATGCCGCATCCGACGTGGCGGCGCTGGCCGACGCGCAGGGCTGGGACCGGTTCGCGGTCACCGGCTTCTCCGGCGGCGGGGCACCCGCGCTGGCCTGCGGGGTGTTGTTACGAGGCCGGGTGACGCGGTGCGCGGTGGTGGCGGGAACCGCTCCCTACGACGCGCCGGGGCTGGACTTCTTCGCCGGCATGTCGCCGGACAATGCCGACGGCTTCCGGCTGGCCACCCGTGGCGCGGGGGATTTCCGGGCGCGTACCGACCGGGTGGCGGCAGAGGTACTCGCGGAGCTGGCCGCCGCCGCGCCGGACGGCGGTCGGCTCGCCCGGATGCGGGCGATGCTGCTGGACGGGCGCGACGGCTGGACCGACGACATGGTGTCGCTGGTGCGCCCGTGGGGTTTCGCCGTGCGCGACATCGCCGTACCGGTCGGTGTCTGGTACAGCCCCGACGACCGCAACAGCCCGCCCGGCCACGGCGAGTGGCTGCTCGCCGCCGTCGAACGGGCCGAGGGGCACCGCTACGCGGGCGGTCACGAGCCGGGACCCGACACCGCCGACCAGGTGCTGCGCTGGCTCATGGCCTGAGCCACGACGGCCGCGCGGGCGGGCGGGACGACCTCGGTGCTGCGGTCGGTGTTCAGGGGCGGTCGATCGCGTACATGGTCTGCCGGGCGTCCCAGGCGAAGTAGCGCTCGACGAGGTGCATGCCGAGCGACTCCAGCAGCCGGCGGGACCGGTCGTTCGCTTCCTGGGTGAGGGCGACGATGCGCGGCGCCTCCACCGCCGGGTACTGCTCGAAGCCCCAGTCCAGGATCGCGGCGACGGCCTCGCGCGCGTAGCCGTGGCCCCAGTGCGCGCGGGCGAACACGTACCCGACCTCGGGTACGCCGCCGGCGCTCTCCCGGTCGCACGGGCGGAGGCTGACGAACCCGATCGGTGCCGTGTCGGTGCAGGCGATGAACACGTTGGGCGTGCCGAACGCCTTGACGATCGACCGGCGCCGTTCCTCGACCGGCCGGACCCCGCCGAGGTACTGCCAGGTCTGCGGATCACCACCCAGCTCGACCAGGAACTGCTCGTCGGACGCGGTGAAGGCGCGCAGCACGAGCCGGTCGGTGGTCAGCGGCTTCGGCAGCCAGGCGGCATCGGTCATCCGGAGATCCTCCCACCGCCGTACCCGGCCATGGCTGGCCCGCCGCCGGTGATCCTCGACTCGGACGGCTCGGCGTGTCTCGGGTTCGCGCGAGGGGTCGGCGAGCGGCCGGCGGGTTGGGGCGGGTCGCCTTCGTGGCGTACGGTGCGGCGGTGAGTGCGCAGCGGATGCCGGCCGCGGAGGTGCCGGTCTCGGTCGAGTTGGTGCGGCGGTTGGTGGCCGAGCAGCGGCCGGACCTCGCGGGTCTGGCCGTGTCGGTACTGGCGAACGGGTGGGACAACCTGGTCTGCCGGCTGGGCGAGCGGCTGCTGGTGCGGTTGCCGCGCCGGGCGATGGCGGCCGAACTGGTCGAGCACGAGCAGCGCTGGCTGCCGGAACTGGCGCCGCGACTGCCGCTGCCGGTCCCGGCGCCGATGTTCGTGGGCCGACCGGCGCTCGGCTACCCGTGGTCCTGGAGCATCGTGCCGTACCTGCCGGGCCACGTTGCCGCGGAGAAGCCGCCGGTGAGCCCGGCCGCCGCGGCGGTGGCGCTGGGCGGGTTCCTCGCCGCGCTGCACACGCCGGCACCGCCGGACGCGCCGCCGCACACCTCGCGCGGCATCCCGCTGCCCCGGCGGGCGGAGGGCGTCGCCGAGCAACTGGCGCGGCTCGACGACCGGTCCCGGCGGGTGGCGGCGGCGGGGCTGTGGCAGGCGGTACTGGACGTGCCCGGCTGGCCGGGTCCGCCGCAGTGGCTGCACGGCGATCTGCATCCGGCGAACATCCTGGTGCACCGCGGTGAGCTCAGCGCAGTGGTCGACTTCGGCGACCTGACCGCCGGCGATCCGGCCGGCGACCTGTCGGTGGCCTGGATGCTGTTCGACGCCGAGCACCGGGCGAGGTTCCGCGCCGCGTACGGGGCGGCCGACGACCACACGTGGCAGCGGGCGCGGGGCTGGGCGCTGGTACTGGCGCTGGTATTCGTGACGTTCTCGGCGGACAACCCGACGATGGCCGGGATCGGCGAGCGCACCCTCGACGCCGTGCTGTCCTGAGCCGCCGACCGCGGACTGCCCAGCGGGCCCGCACGCAGGCGCCGGGGAGCACGTCGCAGGTGCCGCGAGGTCACCCGGGAGGTGGGTGGCCGGGGTTGGCCGCATGTCCGGTCTGTGCCGTGCCGTACGATCACTGGCAGTGGTGTGAGCCCGGGGCGGGGGAGGCTTCGATGCGGGACAGGTCGCTCGGACTGGCGTACGTGTTGTGGTTCTTCCTCGGGCTGCTGGGGATCCACCAGTTCTATCTGGGCAAGATCGGCCGCGGCGTTCTTTACCTGCTCACCGGCGGTGTGCTGGGCATCGGTTGGCTCATCGACCTGTTCACGCTGCCGGCACAGACCCGGCGGGTGAACGCGGAGCGCCGGGTCGGCCTGTGAGGTGACGCCGGGGCGGCCGAGGTGACGCTCGGCGACGGAGCATCATGGCCGACATGACCACCCGACCGCCTGCCCTGGCCGGTCTGCCGGACCGGTACCTGCCGCTGTACGACGCGGCGATCGCGGTGTTCGCCGCCGACGAGCGGGTGCGCGCGGTGTGGCTACACGGCGCGTGCGGTCGCGGCGCCGCCGACGCCGGGTCGGATCTGGACCTGTCCGTGGCCGTGCGGGACGAGGACTTCGACGCGTTCGCCGCACAGTGGCGCGACTGGCTCGCCGCGATCACCCCGACGCTCGTGGCGCGCCCGATCGCGCCCGGCAGTTTCTACTGCCTGACCACCGACTGCGCCCGGCTCGACGTGATCTCCACCCGGGTGTCGGCGGTCCCGGACACCGGGCACACGCTGCGCCGGCGCGTCGCCGTACTGGACCGGGACGGGTTGGACGCGCTGGTGCCCGCGCCCGCGGATCCGGGCCCGGACCCCGAGCGGATCGCCTGGATCATCGAGGAGGTGCTGCGCCAGCAGGCGAACTGGCCGACCGTGTACGTGCGGCGCGACTGGCTGCTCGGCCAGGTCGGCGTGCAGCAGGTCCAGCTCTATCTGTACGAGCTGTGCGCGGAGGCGAACCAGCCGATGCCGGGCATGGGGCCGAAGCAGTGGAGCGCGAAGCTGACCGCCGCGCAGCGCGACCTGCTGGCGGCGCTGCCCCAGCCGACCGCCGACCCGGACTCGGTCGAGCGGGCCCGGGAGGCGGCGATGACGGTGTTCCTGCGCGAGGCCCGCGCGATCGCCACCGCGACCGGCGTCGCCTGGCCGACCGAACTGGAGGACGGGGTACGCGCCTTCCTCGCCGCCGAGGGGTTCGTGCTCAGCCGCTGATCGACGTGCGCCGCAACCCGTCCCTGGTGGACGACGTCAGCGCTTGCGCAGCCGCAGGCTGGTCCAGCTGGCGTCGGCGGTCCAGCCGCCGTCGACCGGCAGCGCGACCCCGTTGACGAACCCCGACCGCTCCGGGTCGGCGAGGAACGCCACCGCGGTCGCGATGTCGCCGGGCACGGCGAACCGGCCCATCGGTACCCGCTGCTCGATGTCGTCGTCGGTGTAGCCGCCGGAGGCCTGGTCGGCGGCGTCCATCTCGGTCTTCACCCAACCCGGGCAGACCGCGTTGACCCGCACGCCCCGGCCGCCCCACTCCGCGGCGAGGGTACGGGTCAGCCCCACCAGCCCGTGCTTGGACGTGTTGTACGCCGCGCGGTCGGACACGGCGTGCAGCCCGGCGATGGAGGCGATGTTGACGATCGCGCCGGAACCGGCGGCGAGCATCGGCCGGCCGAACGCCTGGCAGGTCAGGAACGGGCCGGTCAGGTTCACCGCGAGCACCCGGCGCCACTGCTCGACGCTGGTCGTCTCGGCCGGCTCCAGCAGCGAGATGCCGGCGTTGTTGACCAGCACGTCGACCCGCCCGTACCGGTCGGCGACTCCGTCGGCGAGCCGCGCCACCGACGCCTCGTCGGCGACGTCTCCGGTCACCGCGATCGCCTCGACGCCGTGCCGGAGCACCGCGGTGAGGGTGTCGGTCGGCTCGCGCAGGTCGGTCAGCGCCAGCGCGTAGCCCTCGCTGGCCAGTTGCTCGGCGATCTGCCGGCCGATCCCTTGCGCCGCACCGGTCACGACCGCCACCCGAGGTCCGCTCATGCCGCCGACCCTACCGCCGCCGCGAGCCGGGCCGCCCGGAACGGGTAACGATCGGGACGAACCCCACGCGCATCCCGGTCCGGAGCTTGACCGGTGACGGTGCGGCTGGCGAGGATGATCGCGCCGCGCCTGCGCGGCATCGTTCCGGGTTCCGGACCTTACCCCGCTTCAGGCGTCACCTGGGGAACGCCTGCCGACTCCACAGCGAGAGGGCTGATGACTCGCAAAATTCGCTGGGTACCGCGCGCGGTACTCGCAGTGTCGGCGGCGGCGCTCGCCGCCGGCGCACCGGCGGCGGCGTTCGCCACCGCACCGGGTGACAACGGCACGGTGAAGATCCATGCCGCCGGCACCCCCGTCGACGACCACCGCAACCAGCCGCACGTGTGCGTGTTCTACCTCGACGCGTTCGGGTTCGACACCGCGCAGTCGGTCAGCTGGCACATCGACCAGCAGCCGCCGACCGGGCGGGCCGAGAACGTCGAGACCGGCACCATCACGCTCGCCGACGGTACCGGCCACACCGACGACCTCCGGTTGCCGGACGGTCACTACAAGCTGTACTGGAACTTCGCCGGTGAGCACGGCAAGGCGAAGCACAAGGTGTTCTGGGTCGACTGCGCCTCGGCGTCCCCATCGCCGAGCACCCCGGGCGGCGGCACCTCGCCGAGCACCGGTAGCTCGCCCAGCACGGCGCCGAGCAGCACCGGCCCGGCGCCGAGCGGTACGCCCAGCTCCGGCGGGCCCAGCGCGAGCCCGTCCGAGGGCGGCGCCGGGGCCGGTACGCCGTCGGCGTCGCCGAGCGAGGCCGGCAGCTCGCTGCCGGTGACCGGCGCCCCGCTCGGCATCCTCGCCGGCGTGGCGGCGGCGCTGATCGCGGCCGGCATCGTGCTGCGTACCCGGGTCACCCGGCTGTTCCGCCGGCACTGATCACCCGCAACTGGGGCCCGCCCCGCCGTACCTGCTGGGTCGGTGGGGCGGGCCCTCCGCGTCAGGGCATCCGCTCGTACGCGGGCAGGGTGAGAAAGTCGACGAACTCGTCGGCGAGCGCCACCTCGACGAACAGCTCGCGGGCGGCGTCGAAGGCGGCCTCGTCGTACGCCTCGCCGTAGCCAGCGCGGATCGCGTCGAGCTGCTCGGCCAGGATCTGCTCGACCAGCGCGCGGGTGACCTTCTCGCCGCCGGCCAGCGTCACGTCGTTGTGCAGCCACTGCCACACCTGGGAGCGGGAGATCTCCGCGGTCGCGGCGTCCTCCATCAGGTTGTCGATGCCCACCGCGCCGGAACCGCGCAGCCAGGCGGCGAGGTAGCGCAGGCCGACGCCGACCGCGTTGCGCAGCCCGTCGAGCGTCTTGTCGCCCGGCGTCGCCGCGACGTTCAGCAGCTGCTCGGGCGTCACCGACACCTCGTCGCGGGTGCGGCCGAGCTGGTTGGGTGCCTCGCCCAGCACGCCGTCGAACACCTCCCGGCAGACCGGTACCAGGTCGGGGTGGGCCACCCAGGAACCGTCGAACCCGTCGCCGGCCTCCCGGGTCTTGTCGTCCCGGACCTTCGCCAACGCGGTCTCGTTGACCTGCGGGTCGCGCCGGCTCGGGATGAACGCGGCCATCCCACCGATCGCGTGCGCGCCCCGCTTGTGGCAGGTACGCACCAAGAGCTCGGTGTAGGCGCGCATGAACGGCGCGGTCATCGTCACCGCGTTGCGGTCCGGCAGCAGGAACGCAGCCCCCCGGCTGCGGAACTTCTTGATGATGCTGAACAGGTAGTCCCAACGGCCGGCGTTCAGGCCCGCCGAGTGCGCGCGCAGCTCGTACAGGATCTCCTCCATGCAGAACGCGGCCGGGATGGTCTCGATCAGCACGGTGGCCCGGATCGTACCGGTGGGCATCCCGAGCGTCGACTCGGCGTGCGCGAACACGTCGTTCCACAGCCGCGCCTCGAGGTGGCTCTCCATCTTCGGCAGGTAGTAGTACGGGCCGAGGCCACGGTCGAGCTGCAGCCGGCCGCAGTTGACCAGGTAGAGCGCGAAGTCGAACAGGCTGCCGGAGACCCGCTCGCCGTCCACCGTGACGTGCTTCTCCGGCAGGTGCCAGCCGCGCGGCCGCACCACGATCGTCGGCTGGCGCTCGCCCAGCTCGTACCGCTTGCCGTTGGGCCCGGTGAAGCTCAGCGTGCCGGTCAGCGCGTCGCGCAGGTTGAGCTGGCCGCCGACCATGTTCTCCCACAGCGGCGTGTTCGCGTCCTCGAAGTCGGCCAGCCACACCTGCGCGCCCGAGTTGAGCGCGTTGATCGTCATCTTGGCGTCGGTCGGTCCGGTGATCTCGACCCGCCGGTCGACCAGCCCCGGCGCGGGCGGCGCCACCCGCCAGTCGCCGCCGCGCACCTGCGCCGCCTCGGCCGGGAACTCCAGCGTGCCGCCGGCGTGCAGCCGCCGCTGCTGCTCGGTGCGGGCCGCGAGCAGCTCGCGCCGGCGCTGGTCGAAGCGCCGGTGCAGCTCGGCCACCAGCGCCAGCGCCGCGGGACTGAGCACCTGCTCGTACCGGTCGAGGACGGGGCCGGTGACCGCCACCCCGTCGGGCGTCGTCAGCGTCGTCATGGCGACCTCGCATTTCGTGATGTGGAATTGGATTCCTTGATATGGAATACTCCTGGTCAACGTACCGAACCGGCGGTGGCCGGGCAACCGGAAGGACCACGCCGATGACCTCGTACGACACCCAGGATCCGGCCTTCGACGCCGTACCGCCGGCAGATGCGGCCCGCGGTGGCGAACCGTCGGCGGACAGCCGCGGCGGCGAGCCGTCGAGGACGGCGCGCGGCGGCGCGGGTCGCGCCGGCGCCCAGTCCGTCGACCGCACCCTGCAACTGCTCGACACGATCGGCGCCGCCGACGGCCCCTGCACGCTGTCCGAACTCGCCGCCGCCACCGGACTCGCCGCCCCCACCGCGCACCGGCTCATCGCCAGCCTGGTCCGCTACGGGTACGTCCGGCAGGAACCCTCCCGCCGGTACACGCTGGGCCCGCGCCTGGTGGTCCTCGGCGAACGCGCCACCCGGCTGCTCGGTGGCTGGGCGCAACCGTGGCTGACCGAACTGCGCGACCTCACCGGCGAGACCACCAACCTCGCCATGCTCGACGGCGACGAGATGGTCTACCTGACCCAGGCGGCCGGCCGGCACCAGATGCGCATGTTCACCGAACCGGGCCGGCGGGTCCTGCCGCACGCCACCGCCGTCGGCAAGGCGCTGCTCGCTCGGCTGCCCGAGGCATCGGTGCGTGCACTGCTCGCCCGTACCGGCATGCCCGCCTACACGCCCGCCACGCTCACCGACCCCGACCGGCTGCTCGCCCAGCTGCACCTGGTGCGCCGGCGCGGATACGCCGTCGACGACGAGGAACAGGAGGCCGGCGTGCGCTGCTTTGCGGTGGCGCTGCCGACCGCACCGAACCAGATGGCGATATCGGTGTCCGGTCCGCTCGGCCGCATCAGCGACGCCGCGATCACCCGCTTCACCCCGCAACTGCGTCGACTCGCCGCCGAACTCGGCACCGCATTGGGTTGAGCCGTCGCGGCGTCCGCGGATTTTGCACCAGACGCCGGCCACATCGACGCCGGCGAATGCCCTTTCGCGGCAAGGAATCGTACCGGGCGGCGATCCGGCATCGCATCGCGAATGTCGCGAACAGGTGGCGCGCTGCGAAAACAAGGTGCACAGTGGACGCATGAACGAGCGTCAGCGAGCGAATCACCAGGCATCGTGCGACGTGATGCCTCCTGAGCATCGCGCGACGTGGTGCCTCGTGAGTGTGCCGACGCGGGAGCGCTCATGAGCGAAGACGAGCCGCGCTTCTACTGGTGCCTGCGGCACCAGCGCGTCGAGGACGACGCGACGAAGTGCCCGGCGCGTTTCCTGCTCGGGCCGTTCGAGACCCGGCAGGCGGCTGCCGATGCGCTGCAACAGGTGCACGAGCGTAACGAGGAATGGGACGCCGAAGACGCCCGCTGGCGCGGCGAGGCGAACTGATCGGCCGCGCGTCGGCGCATCGTGACAGCACGCATCCCAACGACGTCCCGATGCCCTGCCGCCCGGCGAACATAACGACAACTCAACACGGTCACCAAGCCGAATAGGCAACTCGTCACGGACCTTCGCCCCGGCAATTACGCCGATGCGGTGCGGAGGTTCACCAGGGGGAGACGGGAACATGGCGACAACGACACGAAGCACCGCCCGCAGCGGTGCCCGAAAGTCCACCGGTACCCGGTCCGCGACCACGAGCCGCAAGACGGCCTCCGCTCGTACCGGTACCGCTCGCACGACCGCGACCAAGCGCGCGGCCACCACTCGTACCGCGCCGGCGCGCAAGACCTCCGCGACGCGGACCACGACGAAGCGCGCCACGCCGGCGAAGCGGTCCACCGCAGCAACGCGGGCCACCGCAACCAAGCGCGCGACAGCCGCCAAGCGGCCCGCCGCGACCAAGCGCGCGACGGCCGCCAAGACGTCCACCGCGACCAGGCGGGCCACCGCAACGAAGCGGGCGACGCCGGCCACGCGCGCCGCGGCGGCGAAACGCAGCACGGCGAAGCGAGCCGCGCCGGCCAAGCGCGGCACGACGAAGCGGGCGCCGGCCACGCGGAGCACGACGAGCCGCGCCACGACGGCCCGCAAGACCGCCGCGAAGCGCACCACCGCCAAGCGGGCCACGCCGGCCAAGCGCGCCACCACCGCCCGCAAGACGACCGCGCGCACCTCCGCGGCCCGCAAGTCGACGACCCGGCCGGCTACGGCGCGCAAGACCGCCACCCGGTCGGGCACCGCGCGCACGGCGACGCCACGCAAGACGACCGCGCGCAAGACCACGGCCAAGCGGGCCACCGCAACGAAGCGCGCCACGCCGGCCAAGCGCGCCACGCCGGCCAAGCGTGCGACGGCTGCGAAGCGCGCCACGCCGGCCAAGCGTGCGACGGCTGCGAAGCGCGCCACGCCGGCCAAGCGTGCGACGGCTGCGAAGCGCACGACCGCGACGACCCGAAGCACGGCGCGCTCGACGGCCAGGCGCACCACCGCCGCGAAGCGCACGACCGCGCGCAAGACCACGGCGAAACGTGCACCGGCGACGAAGACCGCGTCGCGGAGCACGACGTCGCGTACGGCCACCCGAAAGGTCGCGGCGACTCGGAAAGCGCCGGCGACTCGGAAGACAGCGGCAGCTCGGAAGAGCACACCGGCGCGCCGGACGACCGCACGGAAGACCGCCACCGCGCGGAAGGCCGCCACGGGGCGGACGAGCAGCACGCGAACGGCGGCCGCCAAGCGCGCACCGGCCCGCAAGTCGACGGCCAAGCGGGCGCCCGCGACGAAGACGGCCGCCCGCAGGACGACCGCTCGTCAGACGGCGGCCCGCAGGACGGTGACGAAGCGGGCCGGCAGCCGGAGCGTCGCGACGCGTGCTCCGGCCCGGAAGTCGACGGCGAAGCGAGCCGGTGCCCGGAGTGTCGCCAAGCGTGCTCCGGCGCGCAAGTCGGCGGTGAAGCGTGCGCCGGCGACCAGGGCGGCAGCCCGCAAGACCGCAGCCCGCAAGACCACAGCCCGAAAGACCGCAGCCCGCAAGACCGCAGCTCGGACGACCACGGCGCGCTCGTCGGCGGCTCGCAAGTCCACGGCCCGCAAGTCCACGGCGCGCAAGGCGGTGACGAAGCGTGCCGCGGGTGGCGCCGCGAAGCGAGCCCCGGCGCGGAAGCCGGCGGTCAAGCGTGCGCCGGCGACGAAGGCGGCCGCCCGCAAAACCATTGCTCGGGCGACTACGGCGCGCTCGTCGGCGGCTCGCAAGTCCACGGCCCGCAAGTCCACGGCGCGCAAGGCGGTGACGAATCGTGCCGCGGGTGGCGCCGCGAAGCGGGCTCCGGCGCGGAAGTCGGCGGCGAAGCGGGCCGGTGGCCGGAGTGTCGCCAAGCGTGCTCCGGCGCGCAAGTCGGCTGTCAAGCGTGCTCCGGCGAGCAGGGCGGCGGCCCGCAAGACCACTGCTCGGGCGAAGGCGGCCGGCACGTCGGCGGCACGCGGGACCACGGCCCGCAAGGCGGTGACTAAGCGTGCCGCGGGCGGCGCCGCGAAGCGGGCTCCGGCGCGGAAGTCGCCGGCAGAGCGTGCTGTGCGGGAGTCGGCGGCAAAGCGGGCTCCTGGGCGGAAATCGGCGGCGAAGCGGGCCGGCGGCCGGGGTGTCGCCACGCGTGCTCCGGCGCGGAAGTCGGCGGGTCGGGCCACCGCGGCGCCAAGCTCGGCGGCCCGGCGCCCGTCGGCGGTGAGCCGTACGGCTTCCCCCGCGACCCGGGCGCGCGCCTCGCGGCGGGGGGTGGCGAAGCGGGCTCCGGCCCGTACCGTCGCCGCGCGCACCGCGCGGCCAGCGGCCAAGCGGTCGACGGTGCGTGCCGCGAGCACGCGGGCGACGGCGGCGGGTCCGCGGGCAACGGGTGCCCGTACGGCGAACACCCGCGCGACGGGGGCTCGGCCCGCGGCGGTGCGCGCGGGTCGGCCGCGGACGGCGCGCCCGGCAAGCGGTACGCGTGGTTCGGCTGGTGGCCGAACGGTGCGGCGCGCCGGTGGTACCGGTGCCGCCTCGTCCCGGCAGCCCGGGGCCCGGCGATCATCGGCGGCGCGCTCGGTGACCCGGCCGAGTGCCGGTAGCGGGCGACCGGCGACCAGGGTGCCGGCTCGACCGAGCCGCCGCAGCAGCGGTGCGGCGGGGGCCCGTGGCGCGGGCGCGGCCCGGCGGCCCCGTGCGGTGGCCGCCCGGCGCGGCTGACCGAGGCCGCGCCGGGCGGTAGGTCTCGACGCATTGCAGTAGCCGAAGTGGGGCCCGAGCGAACCGCCCGGGCCCCACTTCGCCGCCCGCTGACACGTAGGTGCCAGCTCGAACCGCCGGGGCCCCACTCCGCAGCCCGCCGAAACGTAGGTGCCAGCTCACCGGCTCGTCGGTACCGGCACGGGCGTCCGGCTCGCGAGTGGGTCCGGGACCGTGCCACGCCACGATGGCGTTCCGTCGGAGCGTGCGGAAGGCCACGTCGGGAGCCGGGCGGGTGCCGTACCGGTGGTGCGGTTGAATGGTGGCATGGCGTTTGATGCAGGTGTGCTGCCCGATGTGTCCGGACTGACGGTGGGTGTCCTCGGCGGCACCGGGCCGCAGGGGAGGGGCCTGGCCTACCGGTTGGCGCGGGCCGGCCAGCGCATCGTGGTGGGGTCGCGCAACGCCGAGCGCGGTATCACCGCGGCGGCCGAGCTGGCGGAACTGCCGGGTGCGGCCGCGGGCGAGGTGTCCGGCGGCGACAACGCGGCGGCGGCGAGCTGTGACATCGTGATCGCCGCGTTGCCGTACGAGGGGCATGCCGAGACGTTGACCGCGCTGCGCGGCGAGCTGGCCGGCCGGATCCTGGTCGACTGCGTGAACCCGCTCGGGTTCGACCAGCGCGGCCCGCATGCGGTGGCGGTACCGGAGGGCAGCGCCGCCGAGCAGGCCGCGACGTTGCTGCCGGACACCCGGGTCACCGCGGCGTTCCATCACGTCAGCGCGGTGCTGCTGACCGACCCGGCGGTCTCCTCGGTGGACACCGACGTGCTGGTGCTGGGCGACGACCGGCCGGCCGCGGAGACGGTGCAGGCGCTGGCGAGCCGGATCACCGGGGTGCGCGGCGTGTTCGCCGGTCGGCTGCGCAACGCCGGGCAGGTCGAGGCGCTGACGGCGAACCTGATCGCGATCAACCGGCGGTACAAGGCGCACGCCGGCATCCGCATCACCGACGTCTGAAGCCGATGCCGTCCCGGGTGGTGTCGCTGGTCCCGTCGTTGACCGAATCGGTCGCGCTGACGGCGCCGGAGCTGTTGGTCGGCGCCACCGACTGGTGCACCGAGCCGGCCTGGCTGGACGTGCCGCGGGTGGGCGGCAGCAAGTACCCCCGGGTCGACGACGTGGTCGCGCTGGCACCGGATCTGGTGCTGGCCAACGAGGAGGAGAACCGGCTGGCCGACGTCGAGGCGCTGCGCGCCGCCGGCATCGAGGTCTGGATCTGCTTCCCGCGCACCGTCGAGAGTGCATTGTCCACACTGGACGAGTTGGTGACGGTACTGGGCGTGCCACGGCCGGCCTGGCTGGACGCGGCGGAGCGCGCCTGGGCCGCGCTGCCACCCGCCACCGCCGCCGGGCGCCATTCAGCGGCATGCTCCGGCGGCGCCGTGCCCCGGCGCGCACTGGTACCGGTGTGGCGGCGGCCGTGGATCTGGCTGGGCACCGACACATTCGCCGCCGACGTGTTGCGCTGCCTCGGTGTCACGGTGCCGCAGCTCGGTGCGGACCCGGCGCAGCGGTACCCGCGGCTCGACGTGCCGGCGGCGATCGAGCAGGCCGAGCCGGATCTGGTGGTACTGCCGGACGAGCCGTACCGGTTCACCGCCACGGACGGCCCCGAGGCGTTCGACGGTCTGCCGACGGCGCTGGTCTCCGGCCGCCACCTCACCTGGTACGGCCCGTCTCTCGCCGAGGCGCCCCGGCACCTGTCGGCCGCCCTGCCGCCCGCCTGACGCTCAGGTCAGGGCGGTGACGAACCGTCGCAGGTCGCCGACCAGTACGCCGGTGGCCTCGTGCGCGGCGTAGTGGCCGCGGGCGTCGTGCGGGCCGCCGGCCGGGATCTCAGGGTCGTGGGAGTTCCAGCAGACGATGTTGGCGTGGTCGCGCTCGGCGAACCGGCGGATCGACTGGCAGTCACCGGCGAACCTCGCCAGCCCGGGCGGCACGGTCGTCGGGCCGCCCGGCGGCGCCGTCGCGGAGTGCGCCTCCTCGTGGGAGAACCGGATCGCCGAGCCCGCGGTACCGGTGAGCCAGTGGATCGCCACGTTGGCGATGACGAGGTCGGCTGCTGGCTGTGCAGCAGGTTGAACGACACCCGAAGGCGCCGTACGCAGGTGGGCCCGGCCGCGGTTGCGATCGGGCCCACCCTCAGCGCGCTCGGTGGGTCAGAAGGTGTGCTCCTCGGCCGGGAACGTCCCGGCGGTGACGTCGGCGGCGTAGGCCCTCGCCGCGTCGGCCAGCACGTCGTGCAGGTTCGCGTACTGCTTGACGAAGCGCGGCGTGCGCCCGGCCCGCAGGCCGGCCATGTCCTGCCACACCATCACCTGCGCGTCGCACTCGGGTCCGGCGCCGATGCCGATGGTCGGGATCGCCAGTTCGTGCGTGATCCGCTTGGCCACCTGGCCGGGCACCATCTCCAGTACCACCGCGAAGGCGCCCGCCTCGCACACCGCGCGGGCGTCGGCGACCACCGCGTCGGCCGCCTCGCCGCGCCCCTGCACCCGGTACCCGCCGAGCAGGTGTTCGGACTGCGGGGTGAAGCCGATGTGCCCCATCACCGGGATGCCGGCATGGGTCAGCGCCTCGATCTGCGGCTTCATCCGGACGCCGCCCTCCAGCTTGACCGCCTGCGCGCCGCCCTCCTTCATCAGCCGTACCGCCGAGGCGAGCGCCTGCTGCGGCGACGCCTCGTAGCTGCCGAACGGCAGGTCGGCCACCACCAGCGTCCGGGTCGTCGACCGGGTCACCGCCGCCACCAGTGGCAACAGTTCGTCCAGGCTGACCCGTACGGTGGTGTCGTAGCCGTACACGTTGTTCGCCGCGGAGTCGCCGACGAGCAGCACCGGGATGCCCACCTCGTCGAAGATCCGCGCCGCGTACTGGTCGTACGCGGTGAGCATCGGCCACCGCTCGCCGCGCTCCTTGGCCTCGCGCAGGTGCGCGACGCGTACCCGCTTGATGCCGGGCCCGCCGTACAGGCTCGGTGTCCCGTCGGCGCTCTTGTCCGTCATGACGTGCGTTCTCCCTCCTCAAGGCCCGTTCGGGTCCCTGGGTACGGAAGCCGCCATCGACGGTGTGCCCGCCGACGCTGGCGTGCTCCCGCAGGGATCTTCACATCCGAGTGTCGCATCGCGGCAGACCCCGGTTGACAAATTCACACCGGAGTCCGCCGGCTCACGCCTCCCGGTAGCGGTTGGTGATGGGCAGCCGGCGGTCCCGGCCGAACGCCTTCGGGCTGATCTTGGGGCCGGGTGCGGACTGGCGCCGCTTGTACTCGGCCCGGTCGACCATGCCGATGACCCGGTCGACCACCGCCGCGTCGTGCCCGCCGGCGATCAGGTCGGCGCGGCTCGCGTCCCCGTCGACGTAGCGGGCGAGGATCGCGTCCAGCTCGTCGTACTCGGGCAGCGAGTCGGTGTCGAGCTGGCCGGGACGCAGCTCCGCCGACGGCGGCTTGCTGATCGAGTTCGCCGGGATCGGTTCGGTGCGCCCGCGCCGCTTCGCGTCCGCGTTGCGCCACCGGGCGAGCTGCCACACCAGCGTCTTCGGCACGTCCTTGAGCGGGTTGAACCCGCCGACCGAGTCGCCGTACAGGGTGGAGTAGCCGACCGCGAGCTCGCTCTTGTTCCCGGTGGTCAGCACCAGGTGACCCTCCTGGTTGGACAGCGCCATCAGGATCACCCCGCGCACCCGGGCCTGCAGGTTCTCCACCGCCATCCCGGACAGCTCCAGGTTCGCCAGGAACGTGTCGACCATCGGCGCGATCGGCTGCACCCGGTAGTGCAGCCCGGTGCGCTCGGCCAGGTCCGCGGCGTCGGACTTCGAGTGCTCCGAGGAGTACTCGCTGGGCATCGACACGCCGTGCACGTTCTCGGCGCCGATCGCGTCGCACGCGATCGCGGCGACCACGGTCGAGTCGATACCGCCCGACAGCGCGATCACCACCGAGGAGAACCGCTGCTTGAGCACGTAGTCGCGCAGTCCGGTGACCAGCGCCGCCCACACCTCCTCCTCGTCGGCGATGCGGTCGGCGATCCCGTACCTGGCGCGCGGTGCCGGCGGCGTCGGCAGCTGCTCGGACAGCACCGTGTGCTCGATCGCCATCCCGGCGCCCTCGGCCGGCGGGGTACCGGTCGCCGCAGGCAGGTCCAGGTCGAGCACCATCAGCTCCTCGGCGAACTGGGCCGCCCGCGCGAGCGGCACCCCGTCGGCGCCGACCACGATCGAGTCGCCGTCGAACACCAGCTCGTCCTGGGCGCCGACCATGTTCACGTACGCCAGCGTCGCGCCGGCCTCCGCCGCGCGCCGGGCGCACAGCTGCGCGCGCACGTCGTCCTTGTTCAGCTCGTACGGGGAGCCGTTGACGTTGACGACCAGCCCCGCGCCGGCGATCCGGGCCGCGGCGAACGGGCCACCGGCCTGCCACAGGTCCTCGCAGATCGTCAGCGCCACGTCGACGCCGCCGATGCGGACGACCTGGAGGGTGTTGCCGGGCACGAAGTACCGGTCCTCGTCGAACACGCCGTAGTTGGGCAGGTGGTGCTTGAAGTAGCGGGTGACGACCCGGCCGCCGGACAGCAGCGCCAGCGCGTTGCGCGGGCCGCGCGCCGGATCGGCCTCGGCGCTCATCCGGGACGGGCCGTCCGCGTCCAGGTAGCCGACCAGCACCGCGAGCCCGCCCAGGCCGTCGGTGTCGAGGTCGGCCGCGAGCGCCTCCAGCGCGGCCCGGCTGGAGCGCACGAAGGACTCCCGGAACACCAGGTCCTCCACCGGGTACCCGGTGAGCATCATCTCGGGGAACGCAACGAGTTGGGCCCCCGCGTCCGCGGCCCGCCGGGTGGTGTCCCGAACGATCCGCGCGTTCCCGGTCAGGTCGCCCACGGTCGGATCCACCTGGGCAAGAGCAAGACGCAACGTCGGCATGCCCCCATCCTCGCGCACCCGAACCGAACCGCCGATCGTCCCCCGGCCCGGCACGCCGTGGAGTCGGTCACGCCCCGCCGGCGGGCTCAGAGCGTGCGGGTGGGCGACCAGGACAGGGCGGCCATGGTGGGGGACAGGTCGATCAGGTTCCCGGCGGTATCGCCGGTCAGCGGCAGGGTACGGATGCCGTCCGGGGTGTCCAGCGCGCCCAGCAGCGCGGCGGCCAGGTCCGAGCCGGCCAGCGCCGGCAGCGGCCGTCCGTCGGCGAACCGCAGCGGCGGGTGCGGGTCCGCCGCGGTGGCCCGGTCGCGTCGCAGCGCGGTCTGGGTGTTGGTGTAGTCGGTCTGCGCCAGCCCGACCTCCCAGGCCGGCCACACGTCGTCCGGCGTCGGCCAGGCCAGCCGCAGGATCGTCAGGTCGGTACCGGTGGCTGTCGCGGCGGCCCGGACCGCCTGCTCGCCGAGCCGCTTCGTCAGCCCGTACGGGTCGGTCGCGTCCGGTTCGTCGTCGGCGTGCAGCTGCCGGCTGCCCAGCGCGGCGAACACCGACAGGCTGGACACGAACACCACGTGCCGCACGTCCGCCTTCGCCGCCGCGAGCACCGTCAGGTACGCCGACTTGACGTGCACGTCGAACGCGGTGCGCGGGTCGACCCGGTCGTCCGGCGTGGTCGGCGCCATCGCCATGTGGATCACCGCGTCCATCCCGGCGCAGGCGCGCGCCAGGTCGGTCGGGTCGGTGGCGTCGCCCTGCCGGTACTCGCAGTCGGCGGCCGGCGGGTGCAGGTCGAGCACCCGGACCTGGTGACGCTCCGTCAGGCCGGGCAGGACCATGCGGCCGACATACCCCGCGCCGCCGATGACCAGCAGCCGCATGCGCTCCTCCAGGAGATGCTCGAACCCACCGGTGACCGCCGGTACCGACAGATTGTCACACCGCCGAATTCGCGTGCCGAGTGCCCACCGAGCGGTACGGCGAGGCACACTTCCCACATGGATCGTCAGCAGGAGTTCGTGTTGCGCACCCTGGAGGAGCGCGACATCCGGTTCCTCCGCCTGTGGTTCACCGACGTGCTCGGCACGCTCAAGAGCGTGTCGGTGGCGCCGGCCGAGCTGGAGGCCGCGTTCGAGGAGGGCATCGGGTTCGACGGTTCGGCGATCGAGGGGTTCGCTCGGGTGCACGAGTCGGACATGGTCGCCGTGCCCGATCCGGGGACGTTCCAGGTGTTTCCGTTCGAGGGTGGGGCCTCGGGCGAGTCGGCGCGGATGTTCTGCGACATCGCCATGCCGGACGGATCGCCCGCCTGGGCCGATCCCCGGCACGTGCTGCGCCGCACGCTGGCGAAGGCCGCCGAGCGCGGCTTCACCTTCTACACCCACCCGGAGATCGAGTTCTTCCTGCTGGAGGACCTGCCGGCGGACGGCAGCGAGCCGCGGCCGGTCGACAGCGGCGGCTACTTCGACAACACCACCCACCCGGTCGCCCGGGACTTCCGCCGGCAGACCGTGCTCGCGCTGGAGCGCATCGGCATCTCGGTGGAGTTCAGCCACCACGAGGTGGCGCCCGGCCAGCAGGAGATCGACCTGCGGTACGCGGACGCGCTGACCACCGCCGACAACGTGATGACGTTCCGGCACGTGGTCAAGGAGGTGGCGCTGTCGCAGGGGGTGCGCGCCACGTTCATGCCCAAGCCGTTCACCCACCAGCCGGGCAGCGGCATGCACACCCACCTGTCGCTGTTCGAGGGTGAGCGCAACGCGTTCCACGACCCGACCGACCCGATGAAGCTGTCGCCGGTGGCGCGCTCGTTCATCGCCGGGCTGCTGCGGCACGCCCGGGAGTACACGGCGATCACCAACCAGTGGGTCAACTCGTACAAGCGGCTGTTCCCCGAACCGATGGCGGACAACATCAACGAGGTCCCGGCGTTCGTCTCCTGGGGGCACCTGAACCGGTCGGCGCTGGTGCGGGTTCCCGCGTACGGCAAGCCGAACTCCGCGCGGGTGGAGATCCGCTCGATGGACACCGCCTGCAACCCGTACCTGGCGTACGCGGTGCTGCTCGCCGCCGGCATGAAGGGCATCGAGGAGAAGTACGACCTGCCGCCCGGTGCCGAGGACGACGTGTGGGCGCTGTCCGACGCCGAGCGCCGCGCGCTGGGCTTCGAGCCGCTGCCGCAGGACCTGGCCGAGGCGCTGGACGTGATGGCCGGCAGCGACTTCGTCGCCGAGACGCTCGGCGAGAGCGTCTTCGACTTCTTCCTGAAGAACAAGCGCGCCGAGTGGGAGGCCTACGCCCGCCGGGTCACCCCGTACGAGCGCCGCCGCTACCTCAACATCTTCTGAGCCCGGCGCCGTGGCGCGGATGATCACGGAGAGTGACGGAGGGTGACGGACCGGTGGTGGTCGGTCGGCCGTCGCGCGCCGTCGAACCGGCGGTGAACACCGAACGGTAAACGTCGGCGGGTGGGGTGCCGGGACGTGCATGCGTTCGCTACGGTTTCGGCATGTATCCCGACGGTTCAGCCGGCGATCCGGCGAACGCGCAGCCGCAGTACAACCCGACCGCGCCGACGCCGGCACCTGCCCCGCCGGCGCTGCCCGGCCACCCCCAGTCCGGCCAGCCTGCCTACCCGCAGTCCGCCCCGCCTGCCTACCCGCAGTCGGCGCCCCCGGCGTACCCGCAGACGCCCGCCTACCCGCGGTCCTCGCCGCCGGCGGTCGTGCCGCAGTCCGGGCCGCCCGGATACCAGCCGGCGGTGGCGCCGCAGCCGACCAGCGACCTGGTCCCGGTCACCGACCCGGCCGCGTCCTACGGCAGCGACGGCACCGCGCCGTACGGGTCGGAGCAGACCCTGGTGCAGATCGGCCAGATCACCGTCACCGCGACGACCGTGCACACGCCGAACGGGTCGTTCCCGCTGCGCGGCTCGCAGTGGGTGGTCAACGACCACGTGTACACCACCCAGAAGATCGCCACCTGGGCCATCGTCTGCGCGATCGTGGGGTTCTTCTGCCTCACCGTGTTCAGCCTGCTGTTCCTGCTGTTCAAGGAGACCAAGCACAGCGGCTTCATGGAGGTCGCGGTGTCCGGCGCGAACGGCTCCGGGTTCGTCACCCAGGTCCCGATCAGCAGCCAGGCCGGCTCCGCGCAGGTGCACCAGCAGGTCAACTACGCCCGCTCGCTCGCGATGCGCTGATCGCGGCGGGTGGTTATCGCGTTGCGGAAGGGTCCGCGCGGCAGGGTACGCTGCGCGGACACGTGATGGGGGAGTCGGCATGAGGCGGACGGCCGGGTCGGTGGCGCTGCGGCGCCCGCTGCCGGCTGCGCCGCGACCGACCAGCCTGCGACCGACCAGCCTGCGATCGACGGGCCCGCGGCGGGCCGACCGGCGACCTCGCCGGCCGGTCGGCGTGGCCTGACAGGCGTCCCGCCCCGGCTCCCGGCCCGGCCGTACGGCCCGGCGCCAGCCCTGGCACGAGCCCGTTGCGGCCGTGACCGACCGGCGACTCGTTCGTCCACCGCGGATCCGACTGACGGATCCGCGCCCGGTCACGTTGCCAGGGAGTACCCACGATGAAGATGTCCGGACTGTTCGGCGCGACTCTGCACACCGCGCCGGGCAGCAGCGAGTCGGCGGGGCATCGGCAGATGCTGCGCGCCGGGATGGTGCGACAACTGGCGCAGGGGATCTTCTCCTACCTGCCGCTCGGCTGGCGCAGCGTCCGCAAGATCGAACGGATCCTGCGCGAGGAGATGGCCGCGGTCGGCGGCCAGGAACTGTCCATGCCGGTCGCCCAGCCGGCCGAGCTGTGGCAGGCCTCCGGCCGGTACGACACGGTCGGCGCGGAGCTGGCCCGGTTCGCCGATCGGCGTGGCCGCGGCATGGTGCTCGCGATGACGCACGAGGAGGCGGTGACCGAGCTGGCCCGTACCGAGGTCGGCTCGTACCGGGATCTGCCGCGGATGGTCTTCCAGCTGCAGACGAAGTTCCGGGACGACGCGCGGCCGCGGGCCGGGCTGATCCGGGTCCGCGAGTTCGTGATGAAGGACGCGTACAGCCTGGACCGCGACGCCGCGGGGCTGGCCCGGCAGTACGCCAACCAGTACCGCGCCTACTTTCGGGTGTTCGGCCGGTGCGGGGTGCCGGCGCTCGCGGTGGCCTCCGAGGTCGGGATGATGGGCGGCGAGCTGGCGCACGAGTTCATGTACCCGACGCCGATCGGCGAGGACACCCTGCTGCTCTGCGACGCCTGCGGCTACCGGGCCAACCGGCAGGTCGCGACGTTCGCCAAGCCGACCCCGCCGGCCGAGGCGCCGCGGCCGATGCGGCGCGTCGCCACGCCGAACGCGGCGACCGTCGCCGAGCTCGCCGCGGCGGCCGGGGTGGGCCCGGACCGGATCGCCAAGGCGGTGTTCGTCCAGGCCGACCTCGGCGCGACCGAGGAGCCGGTGATCGGGGTGGTCCGCGGCGACATGGACCTCAACGAGGCCAAGCTCGCCGCCGCGCTGGGCGCCGCCGACCTGCGGCCGATGACCACCGACGAGATCACCGCGATCGGCGCGGTCGCCGGCTACGGCTCGCCGGTCGGCCTCACCGGCGTCCGGGTGGTGGTCGACGAGCTCGTGGCGGCGACGCCGAACCTGCTCGCCGGCGCCAACCTCGACGGGTACCACCTGCGCGACGTCAACGTGGGCCGCGACTTCACCCCGGAGACGGTGCGCGACATCGTCGCGGCGCGTGCCGGTGACGGCTGCCCGCGGTGCGGTGCCGCGCTGCGTACCACCCGCGGCGTCGAGGTCGGGCAGATCTTCAAGCTCGGCGACCGGTACTCTGCGGCGCTCGGCGCCACGTTCACCGACGCCGACGGGGTGCGCCGGCCGGTGCAGATGGGCTGTTACGGCATCGGGGTGGGGCGGCTGCTCGGTTGCGCCGCGGAGGCGCACCACGACGAGCGCGGACTGACGCTGCCGATCACGATCGCGCCGTACCAGGTGCACCTGTGCCAGCTCGGTGACGTGGCCGCGGCGGCCGCGCAGACCCTGTACGAGCGGCTGGGCGCGGCGGGGGTCGAGGTGCTGTACGACGACCGCGGGCAGCGGGCCGGCAGCCAGTTCGCCGACGCGGACCTGATCGGCGCGCCGCTGCGGGCCACGATCGGCGCGCGGTCGCTGGAACGCGGCGAGGTCGAGCTGCGCGACCGGGCGACCGGCGGGTCCTGGCCGGTACCGCTGGCCACCGCGGCCGGTGCGATCGGTGCCGCGGTCGCGGACCGGTTGGCGCAGGCCAACGCGGTAGGGCCGGTCGACCTGCCGCCGGAGCTGGCCACCGGGTGACCGGCCGGTAACCGACCGGCCGGGCGGTGCGGCGGTCGGATCGGCCGCTGCGCCGTTAGGGCGTGTCTTCATGGCTCCGCCCGTGCGAGCCGGAGTCCGTTTGTTCGCTCGCAAGGCGGAGGTGCGGGTGCATACCGGTGTTGTATGCGCCCGTGCCGACAACGCGGCGAGCGGGCGAACGGGCCCGGCGCAGCCGGGTGGCTGGCTATGAAGACACGCCCTAAGCCGGAGAGTCCGCGGTCGGGTCACCGATCGCGGTTTCGGGCGTTGTATCCGGCAGGCACGTATACCGAGCGTGTCGACACGCTGACCAAGCCGGGGGGCTGTGCGAGTGAGTACCGCTGTCATGCAAGCACCGGGTCGCGTACGGCAGGCCTCGCCGTGCGCGCTGAAGGTGGTCGTGTTGGGCGGCGGTCGCGCGGCGGGGCTGGCCCGCGTCGAGGACCGCTTCGTCGACCTCGTGTCCGATGTGGACAGTGCCGGTTCGATGCTGCGGTACGGGCAGTGCGGGTTCTCCGACCGCCTCGCCGTGCACCTGTACGGGATGCCGCCGCAGCAGCGGTACTGGTTCATGTGGGACGCGCTGTCCGCGGGCGCGGTCGCCGCGCTGGTGCTGGCCGACGCGAGCCGGCTCGGCGACTGCTACCCGGCGCTGGACTACGTCGCCGCTCGCCGCCTGCCGCACCTGGTCGCGGTGACCGGCGCCCACCGGTACCAGCTGGCCGAGGTGCGGCAGGCGCTCGCCGTCGGCGCCGAGGTGCCGGTGCTGCTGACCGAGTCCGACCGGCCCCGACCCGCCCGCGAGGTACTGCACGCGCTGGTGCGGTACGCGATCGCGCGGCGCAACTCCACCGCCGCCTGACGCCCACGTTTCCGGCCGTGGCTGGTGGGTACGGGGGTGGGACGTCCGTACCTACCCGAGTGAGGAGTCCGCAGTGCTCGCGCTGACCGAGAACGCGGTGACAGTCATCCGTACGCTCACCGAACAGTCCCAGGCGCCGGATTCCTCCGGCCTGCGGATCGCCACCGAACCGACGGGGCCGGCGGACGCCGACCAGACGCTGCGGCTGCTGATGTCCGAGGCACCGCAGGAGGGCGACCAGGTGCTCGACGCCGGCGGCGCCCGGCTGTTCCTGGACGGCTCGGCCGCCGACTTCCTCGACGACAAGGCGCTGGACGCCTCGGTGGACAGCGACGGGAACGTCAACTTCGAGGTTGCCCTGCAACCGGAGCAGTGACCGCCGCGGGGGCGCGAAGCGGTACGCACCGGGCGGTATTCGCCGGTACCGGACGAGCCGGTTTCGGGCGGCCGAAAATGTCATACCCAGGCCGTAACGTCGGGGTATGAACCGGACCGAACGTTTGCACGCCCTCGTCGACGCACTCCGCGCGGTGGCCCCCGAGCCGCGCTCCACACGATGGCTCGCCGAGCGTTTCTCGGTGAGCGTGCGCACCATCGAGCGCGACACCGCCGCGCTCGCCGAATCGGGCGTCCCGCTGTTTGCGGTGCCCGGCCCGCAGGGCGGGTTCGCCATCGACGACACCGGCGATCGCGAGCTGCCGCCGGTGGCGCTCACCCCGGACGAGGCGATCGCCGTCGCGGTCGGCCTCGCCCAGCTGACCGGATCGGCGTTCCACGGCTCCGCCGATGCGGTGCTGGTCAAGCTGACCGCCCGCTATCCGGGGCTGATCGGCGCCGCGGCCGAGGCGGTCACCACCGGAGACGGTCTCGACCTGCCGCCCGGCGGCGACCAGTTCCCGGCGATACCGGTGGTGCTGCAGCGGGCGCTCGCCACCGAGCGGGTGCTGGAACTCGACTACACCGACGCCAACGGCCGGCCCAGCCGGCGCGTCGTCGAACCGATCGGCGTGCTCACCGCACCCGGCGACGACGGCCCGCACTGGCTGCTGCTCGCCTGGTGCCGGCTGCGGCACGGGGTGCGCGGCTTCCGGATCGACCGGATCCGCCGGGCCCGGCTCGGCACCGAGCGGGTGCCGGCCCGGCGAGCGCTGGCCGAACTGCACGTCCCCGGCCTGATCCCCACCGAGCCGGACATTCCGGCCCAACGCCGCGCGCCTGCCAGCCGGGCGGCGACCGTCTCGGCCCACCACGGCTCGCCGGCCGACCCGGCGCCGGCTGGCGCGACGACCGTCGGCGGGGAGAGCGGTGCGGAGGTCGCGGGGTGAGGTGACAGTCTGTCGGCCGGCGCGAGCGGCGCCGGCCGACAGCCTGCGGATAGCCTTTCAGTCGTGAGTGATGCACGAACGCTTGTGGTGGAGAACGACCCGACCGACGATGTGCGGCTGCTCGGCGACTGGCTCACCGAGGCCGGGCTGACCCTCGAGGTGGTGCGACCGCACGCCGGCGAACCGCTGCCGGACGATCTGTCCGGCTACGCCGGCCTGGTCGTGCTCGGCGGCGGCCTGCCCGACACCTCGTGGTACGAGCGGGAGCAGTCGCTGCTGCGCGTCGCCGGCCGGCAGCGGATCCCGACACTCGCGGTGTGCCTGGGCGCGCAACTGCTCGCGCTCGCGTTCGGCGGCTACGTCGAGCGGGCGGCGGCCGGCCCGGAGATCGGACCGAAGCTCGTCGCCAAGCGCGACGCGGCCGGCCTCGACCCGCTGTTCGCCGACGTGCCGCTGATGCCCGACGTGATCGCCTTCCACCACGACGAGGTCACCGAGCTGCCCGAGGGCGCCACCCTGCTCGCCGCGTCCCCGTCGTACCCGCACCAGGCCTTCCGGTACGGCGACCGGATGTGGGGGCTGCAGTTCCACATCGAGTGTGACCGGGACATGCTCGCCGGCTGGATCGCCGACTCGGCCGACGTGGCCGCGGCCGGGCTCGACCGGGAGGCGCTGCTGGCCCAGTGCGTGCAGGTGCTGCCGGACGTGGCGGCGACCTGGCGGCCGTTCGCGCACCGGTTCGCCGATCTGGTCGCCGGGCGCAGCTCGGCGCGCACCTCGTTGCCGCTGCTGGAGGGTTGACCCCGGTGCCGCGGCGGGACTCCGAGCAGGTGAGCGCCGGGGACCGGTCGCCCGCAGACCGGCCGGCTCCAGATCCGGTGGCTCCGGACGGGCCGGCCCCGAACCGGCCAGCCGTGGACCCGGCTGCCGAGGACCGGGCGGCTTCGGATCGACTGGCTGAGGACCGGGCGGCGTCGCAGCGGAAGGCTCCGGGTCCGGTGGCTCGGGAACGGCCGGGTGCGGACGGGCCGGCTTCGGATCGGTCGCCCGGGGAACGGCCGGGTGCGGACGGATCGGCTTCGGATCGGTCGCCCGGGGAACGGCCGGGTGCGGACGGATCGGCTTCGGATCGGTCGACGGGGGACCGGCCGGCTTCCGATCGGCGAGGGCTGGCACGGCTGAGCCGGCTCGGTTTCGCCGAGGCCGACCGGGCTTTCCTGCTGCTGGGGCCGGCCGACGGCGGCCTCGGCTGGTGGCGGGCCGAGCCGGGCGGCCCGGTCGACGAGCGGGCCGAGGAGCTGGTGCGGGCCGTTGCTGCCAGCGCCGACCCCGACCTGGCGCTGCACCAGCTGCACCGGCTGGTGGCGGTCGTACCGGAGCTGCCGGCGGCGTTGCGGGCCGACCATGGGCTCGCCCGGCGGCTGTTCGCGGTGCTCGGCGCGTCCGCGGCGCTCGGTGACCACCTGGTCGGCAGTCCGGACGACTGGGTGGTGCTGGCGAGTTCCGCCGACCCGGACGACCGGCGTGGCGTCAGCGCGCTGCGCGGCGCGCTCGCCCCGGCGGGGCCGGCCGGCGGTGCCGCGGCGGTCGAGCAGCTGCGGCGCTCGTACCGGCGGGTGCTGCTGCGGGTGGCGGCGGCCGACCTGACCGGGGTGCGTGCGGTCGACGACGTGATGGCCGAGCTGACCGACCTGGCCGACGCGACCCTGGCTGCGGCGCTGGAGATCGCCCGGGCCGAGCGCGACGACGCGGACGAGGCACGGCTGGCGATCGTCGCGATGGGCAAGACCGGTGGCCGGGAACTCAACTACCTCAGCGACGTGGACGTGCTGTTCGTCGCCGAGCCGCAGATCGTGGACGGTCCGGCGCCGACCGGGCCGACCGACTCGGCGTCGGCGCTGCGGGTGGCGACCGCGCTCGCGGTGCGGGTGATCGACGTGTGCCGGCAGGTCGCCTGGCAGCTGGACGCCGGGCTGCGGCCGGAGGGCCGGGACGGCCCGCTGGTGCGCACGGTGGCGAGCTACGACGCGTACTACCGGCGGTGGGCGAAGGGCTGGGAGTTCCAGGCGCTGCTCAAGGCGCGGTACGCGGCGGGCGACGCGCAGCTGGCCGACGAGTGGCTGGCCCGGGTGCACCCGTTGCTGTGGCAGACCGCCGGCGGCACCGAACGCCCGTCCATGGTCGCCGAGGTGCGCGCGATGCGCCGCCGGGTCGAGGACCAGCTGTCCACTGTGGACGCCGAGCGGGAGATCAAGCTGGGCCGGGGCGGGTTGCGCGACATCGAGTTCGCCGTGCAGCTGCTGCAGTTGGTGCACGGCCGCTCCGACCCGGAGCTGCGCGGCACCAACACGCTGCGGGCGCTCGCCGCGCTGACCGCCGGCGGGTACGTCGGTCGGGCCGACGGCGAGGAGCTGGCCGCCGGCTACCGGTTCCTGCGGACCATCGAGCACCGGCTGCAGCTGCAGCACCTGCGCCGCACCCACCGCATCCCGGACGCCGAGCCCGGGCTGCGCTGGCTGGCCCAGTCGCTCGGCTACCGCGGCGAGCCGAAGCGCACCGCGGTCCAGGGGTTCCTCGCCGACTGGACCAAGCTCGCCCACCACGTACGGCGGCTGCACGAGAAGCTGCTGTACCGGCCGCTGCTGGAGGCGGTCGCCCGGGTGCCGACCGACTCGCTGCGGCTGACCTCGGGCGCGGCCGAGTCCCGGCTGGCCGCCCTGGGCTTCGACGATCCGGCCGGCGCGCTGCGCCACATCGGCGCGCTGACCGGCGGGGTGTCGCGCTCGGCGGCGATCCAGCGCACCCTGCTACCGGCGCTGCTGCCCGAGTTCGCCGACGCGCCGGAGCCCGACCACGGCCTGCTCGCGTACCGGCAGGTCTCGGAGAAGCTCGGCCGCACCCCGTGGTACCTGCGGCTGCTGCGCGATTCGGGGCCGGTGGCGATCCGGCTGGCGCGGCTGCTCGGCACCAGCCGGTACGTCACCGACCTGCTCACCCGCGACCCGGAGGCGCTGCGGCTGCTCGCCGCAGACGCCGAACTGGTGCCGCGCGATCCGGGGGTGCTGGCCGAGGCGATGGCGGCGGCGGTGGCCCGGTACGACCGGCCGGCCGACGCGGTCGCCGCGCTGCGCGCGCTGCGCCGCCGGGAGCTGTTCCGGATCGCCTGCGCCGACCTGCTCGGCCGGCTCGACGTGGTCGCCGTGGGTGCGGCGCTCACCGAGGTCACCGACGCGGTACTGGCCGCCGCGCTCGCGGTCGCCCGGCGTGCTGCCGGCGTACCCGAGGCGCTGTCGTTCGCGGTGATCGGGATGGGCCGGTACGGCGGGGCCGAGCTCGGCTTCGGCTCCGATGCCGACGTGCTGTTCGTGTACGACGACGCGCCCGGCGCGGCCGAACAGGCGCACCAGGTAGCCGAGACGCTGCGCGGGCTGCTGGCCGCGCCGGCACCCGACCCGCCGCTGGTGATCGACGCCGACCTGCGGCCGGAGGGGCGGCAGGGACCGCTGGTGCGCAGCCTG
Source organism: Actinocatenispora sera (assembly GCF_018324685.1). NCBI lineage: Bacteria > Bacillati > Actinomycetota > Actinomycetes > Micromonosporales > Micromonosporaceae > Actinocatenispora > Actinocatenispora sera. The sequence continues at coordinate 3,990,791 of NZ_AP023354.1, forward strand.
GAGGCGTACCGCAGCTACTACCGCCGCTGGTCGCGGGTGTGGGAGGCGCAGGCACTGCTGCGGGCCAGGTTCGTGGCCGGCGACGCCGGCCTGGGCGCCCGGTTCACCGCCCTGATCGATCCGGTTCGCTACCCGGCCCGCGGCCTGAGCCGCGAGCAGGTGGTGGAGATCCTGCGGATCAAGGCGCGGGTGGACGCCGAGCGGCTGCCCCGGGGGGCCGATCCGGCCACCCACACCAAGCTCGGCCGGGGTGGCCTCGCCGACGTGGAGTGGACGGTGCAGCTGCTGCAGTTGCGGCACGCCGCGCACACCCCGGCCATGCGGGTCACCGGTACGCTCGAGGCGATGTCGGCCGCGGTCGACGCCGGCCTGCTCGGCGCCGCCGAGGCGGACGCGCTGGACCAGGCGTGGCGGCTGGCCGGCTCGGTGCGCAACGCGATGATGTTGGTGCGCGGGCGTGGCTCCGACCAGCTGCCCCGGCACGGGGTCGAGCTGGCCGGCGTGGTGCGCGCGCTCGGGTTCGCCACCGACGATCCGGGCGAGTTCGTCGACGAGTACCTGCGCACCGCGCGGCACGCCCGGCAGGTGGTCGAGGCGCGGATGACGGTGGATGGTACGGGAGGCGCAGCGGGGGGATGACCGACGAGCCGGACCGGGATGCCGACGTGCTGGCGTCCACCCAGCCGATCGAGGCGGTGGCCGACGGCCCGGACGCGGCCGGCCGGACGCCGTCCCGTACGGCCGCATCCCGGACCGCGTCGGATCGGCGCCGGAGCCGGAGCGAGGTGCCGCACCCGAGCGCCGGCAACCCGCCCCGGGGCGGCGAGGATCGACCCGGGGTGTACGTGGAGACGACCTCGCCGGCCCTGATCCCGCGGATCGGCCGCCAGCGGGACTGGGTCGACCTGGTGGACACCTGGTTCCCGGAGCGCTACCGGGTGCCGATGATCGCCACCACCGCGACCTCGCTGGCGCTGACCGTGGCCTTCCTGTTCCTGCCGCTGGCCGGTACCGATCTCGCCGCGCAGGTGGCGCGCGGCCACTTCTTCTCCGCGCACGGCTGGTACACCATCGATTTCCGCTGGTACGGGGGGATCTACCCGTTCGGGTACAGCGTGCTCGCCGGGCCGCTCAACGCGGCGATCGGATCGCGCGGCGTCGGTGCCGTCTCCTGCGTGCTGGCGTCGGCGGCGTTCGCGTTCCTGCTGGCCCGGTTCGCCGTGCGCCGGCCCACCCTCGGCGGCGTACTGGCCGCGATGGTCGGGGTGTTCAACCTGGTCAGCGGGCGGACCACGTTCGCGCTGGGCATCGCGATCGGGATGGCGGCGCTGGTCGGGGTGTCGCTGCCGGGCCGGGTACCGCGGTGGCTGCGGCTGGCGCTGGGCGGGGTGCTCGCCGCGCTGTCGGTGGCCGGCAGCCCGCTCGCCGGCCTGTTCGTCGGGCTGGCCGGCGGCGCCCTGCTGCTCGCTGGGCTGCGGCACCCGCCCCCGGCGGCGGGCCGGCCCGGGCCGATCGCCCAGGTCACCCGGTATCTGACCGGCAGGTGGCGCGAGGGGCTGGTGCTGTGCGTGGGCGCGCTGGTCGGCCTGGTGCCGAGCATGCTGTTCCCGGACGGCGGGGTGCAGCCGTTCAACGGCGACTCGATGAAGGTCTTCCTGGCCGGCGGGGTGGTCACGTTCTTCCTGATCCCGGCGCGCTACCGGGCGCTGCGCATCGGCGCGGTACTGATGGTGGCGATGGTGCTGTTCGCGTACCTGGTACCGAGCCCGATCGGGTCGAACATCACCCGGCTGCCGATGCTGTACGCGACGCCGCTGATCGTCGCGGTCGGCACCGTCGACCGCCGGCTGCTCGCTGGTGCGGTGGTGGCGCTGACCTGGTGGCAGCCGCCGCTGGTGACCGGTGATCTGGGCAGCGCGGGCAACCGGGCCGCGCAGTCGGCGTTCTACCAGCCGCTGATCGCCGAGTTGGACCGGCGCAAGCCGGTCGGCCGGATCGAGGTCGTCCCGCTGTACGACCACTGGGAGTCGACGTACGTGGCGGAGGCGGTGCCGCTGGCCCGGGGCTGGGAGCGACAGGTCGACGTGCACCGCAACCCGCTGTTCTACCGCGACACCGTGGCCCCGGGCGACTACCTGGACTGGCTGTACCGCAATGCGGTCGGCTACGTGGCCGTGCCGCAGGGCACCAAGCTGGACAAGTACGGTCGGCAGGAGGCGGACCTGATCGCCGCCGGGCTGCCGTTCCTCCAGCGGGTCTGGTCGAACTCCGACTGGCGGCTCTACCGGGTACGTAACGCCCAGCAACTGGTGTCCGGGGTGGGCGTGCTGGTCGACTCGAATCCGACCGGGTTGGTGTTCGACACGACGGACGCGGGCCGGGTGCTGGTCCGGGTGCGGTGGAGCCGCTGGTTGACGCTGTCCGGCCCGGATGCCTGTTTCGGCCGGGCTCGCGAGGGTTGGGTGGAGGTCACGGTGAACAGGCCTGGCCGCTACCGGATCTCCAGCGGCTTCGCACCGCGGCAGGCCCACCGCTGTTGAAGGTTAGTGCCGTCGTAGGGTCAGGGAGGGTAATTTAGCTACGCCAGTGGCGCCGGCCGGGAAGCGGCGCCGGCCGGGAAGCGGCGCTGGCCGGGAACAGGAGGCCGAGTGGACAGCACCGAGCTGGCCGGGCGGCTCGCCGAGATCGTCGGCGAGCGGCACGTCCGTACCGCCGAGGGCGACCTGGAGGCGTACGCGCGAGACGCCACCCCGCTGTTCCGGCACCGCCCCGACGTGGTGGTCTTCCCCGGCGACGCCGCCGAGGTCGCCGCGGTGCTCAAGCTGGCCACCGAGCTGTCGGTACCAGTGGTTCCGCGCGGCGCCGGATCCAACCTGGCCGCCGCCACCGTGCCGTTGGCCGGCGGCATCGTGCTGGTACTCACCCGGCTGACCGAGATCCTGGAAATCTCCGCGCCGGAGCTGCTGGCCCGGGTCCAGCCCGGGGTGTCGACCAGGGCGCTGGCCGAGGCGGCCGCCGGGCGCGGCCTGCTGTACGTGCCCGATCCGGGCTCCCAGGTGGTGTCGACCATCGGCGGCAACGTCGCCACCTGTGCCGGCGGGCTGCGCGGCCTCAAGTACGGGGTGACCCGCAACTACGTGCTGGGCCTGGAGGTGGTGCTGCCCACCGGCGAGATCATCCGCACCGGCGGCCGGCTGTGGAAGGACGTCGCCGGCTACGACCTGACCCGGCTGCTCACCGGCTCGGAGGGCACCCTCGGGGTGATCACCGAGGTCACCGTCGCCCTGGTGCCCAAGCCCGCGGCCGCCCGCACCGGCGTCGCGTACTTCGCCGACCTGGCCGCGGCCGGTCGTGCCGTCGCTGCCGTGATCGAGGCCGGCATCACGCCCGCGACCTGCGAGTTCCTCGACCGCACCTGCGTGGCGGCGGTCGAGGACTACGCCCACCTGGGGCTCGACACGCAGGCTGGTGCGCTGCTGCTGTTCGGCGACGACGGCGATCCGGAGATGGTGCAGGCGAGCCTGACCCGCATCGGCCAGGTGTGCACCGAGCACGGCGCCACCGGGGTGACGCTCGCCGAGAGCGTCGCGGCCAGCGAGGAGCTGCTCGCCGCCCGGCGCTGTTCGCTGCCCGCGCTGTCCCGGCTCGGTTCGCTCACCATCCTGGAGGACGCCACGGTGCCGCGGCCGAAGCTCGCCGAGATGGCCGACCGGATCGCCGCCATCGCCGCGCGACACGAGCTCACCATCGGTACCTTCGGTCACGCCGGAGACGGCAACCTGCACCCCACGTGCGTGCTGGACGTGCACGACCTCGACGCGATCGAGCGCTCGCACGCCGCGTTCGGCGAGATCTTCGCCGCCGCGCTCGAGCTGGGCGGCACCATCACCGGCGAGCACGGCGTCGGCGCGGCGAAGCTGCCGTACCTGGAGCGCCGGCTCGGCGCCGACCAGCTGGCGCTGCTGCGCCGGATCAAGGCCGCGTTCGATCCTGCGGGCATCCTCAACCCCGGAAAGCTCGGTTCCTGATGGCCGGCGACAAGATCTTCGACGACGACCTGCTGAGCCGGTGCATGTCGTGCGGGTTCTGCCTGCCGAGCTGCCCGACGTACCAGCTGACCGGGGAGGAGGCGTCGTCCCCGCGCGGCCGCATCACGTTGATGCGCGCGGTACAGGAGGATCGGCTCGACGTGACCGACCCGACCGTGCTGGCGCAGTCGCAGTTCTGCCTGGGTTGCCGCGCCTGCGAGCCGGTCTGCCCGGCCGGTGTCCAGTATGGACAGTTGCTGGAGCAGTGGCGGGACACCGAGTGGCAGGGCCGGCGCCGGCCGCTGCTGGCCCGCGCGCTGATGGCGATGATGTCCTGGCTCGGCATGGCCGGCATCACCCTGCTCGGCCTGGTACGGGGCGCCGCCGTCACCCGCCGCGGCAGCGCCGCCGCACCACACCTGATGCTCGGCTGCGTCGAACGGGTGCTCTATCCCCGGGTGTCCCGGTCGGCCCGCCGGCTGGTACCGGCGTTGCGCGCGCCGGCCGTGCAGGGGTGCTGCGGCGCGCTGCACGCGCACAACGGCGAATCGGCGCAGGGCCGCCGGATGGCGCAGCGGCTCGGCAAGCAGCTGCCCGGCACGATCGTCACCACCTCCGGCGGCTGCTCCGCGCACCTGACCCACGAGCTCGGCGCGGACCGGGTGGTCGAGTTCTCCGCCTGGATCGCCGCCGGCAACGGCCCCGATCCCGCCTCGCTGCGCCCGATCATGCTGGACGAGCGGGGGAAGCCCTTGCCGCGCCACGCATCCGGTGGCCGGCCGGCGCGGATCGGCCTGCAGGACTCCTGCCACCTGCGCAACGCGGTGGGCGTCTGGCGGCAGCCGCGCGAGCTGATCGCGCACCTCGGTGAGTACGTCGAGGTGCCCAACGCGGCGGGCTGCTGCGGTGCGGCCGGCTCGTACTCGGTGTTGCGGCCGGGCGATTCGCGCGCCGTCCTGGCGCCCAAGCTCGACGCGCTCGCCGAGCTCGACCTGGACTACCTCGCCGTCGTCAACCCGGGCTGCTACCGGCAGCTCGCCGGCGCCCTGAAGGGCAGCCGCACCAAGGTCGTGCACCTCGCCGAGCTGCTCGCCACCGCCGCCGACTGACCCGCCGACCGGTCGCTGACGCTGAGTGACATGGCGCATTGCCGCTCGCGCCGGCGGCCCGCGTGGCAGCCTGAGACGATGGCAGGACTGCAGGCCCGCCGTGCGCTGGGCGCTCTGGCCGCCGTGGCGGCGCTGGTACTGGCGGCGGCCGGATGCGGTGGCTACGGCGGCGGGGGCTACGGCGGCTCGTCGGCGAGTCCGTCGGCGCACCGGTCCACCCCGGCGGGACTGGCGAGCCGGCCGCCGCACCTGGAATCCGCGCCGCAACCGAGCGCCTCGCCGAAGTTCCCGGCGCCGACCAGCGAGGCCGGCCGCCGGCAGCTGCTGACCGCGGTGTTCGACGACGCGCAGGACATGTGGGCGAAGATCTTCGCGAACAGCGGAATGCACTACCAGAAGGCGAAACTGACCATCTTCAGCGGCGGCGTCCAGACCGGCTGCGGCGAGGCGGGAAGCGAACTCGGTCCCTTCTACTGCCCGGCCGACCACGGCGTGTACCTGGACACCTCGTTCTTCACCGCGCTGCAACAGAAGTTCGGCGTGCAGGGCGGCCTGCCCCCCGCGTACGTGGTGGGGCACGAGATGGGCCACCACGTGCAGAACCTGGTCGGCACGTTGGCGAGCGTGCGGGCCGCGCAGCAGGCGGCGCCGGAGCAGAAGAACCAGCTGTCGATCCGGCAGGAGCTGCAGGCCGACTGCTACGCCGGGGTGTGGATCCACAGCAGCTACACCCGCGATCTGGTCAGCGAATCCGACCTGAACGACGCACTGCATGCCGCGACGGTGATCGCGGACGACTTCCAGCAGCATCGCCAGACCGGCACGGTACGGCCCGACGAGTGGACCCACGGTTCGGCGGCGCAGCGCCGGCAGTGGCTCGCCACCGGCTTCACCGAGGGCGACCCGGACCGGTGCGACACGTTCTCGGCCGGGTGACCACGCGGCCGCGGTGACCACAGTGGACGCAGCGGCGGTGGCGCCGCTCAGCGCGGGTAGGGCAGGTTACCGGTGTCGCGCGGCATGCTCGGTCGCAGCTCGCCGCGTGCCAGCACCTCCTGCGGGGCCGAGCCGCCGTGCGCGAACAGCACGTACAACGCGACGATGTTCACGCCGATGATCATGATGGCCCAGAACGGGTAGGCCGGCATCACGACCATCTGGGTGAAGATGTCCAGCACGATCATCACCGCCGCGAGCCAACGCACCGAGGAGATCCGGAACAGCAGCAGCACACCGCAACCGGCCTGCACCACCGCGATCGCGAGCAGCGCCCAACCCCAGGCGTTCAGCGGTCCGAACACCAGGCTCGCGGAGGGTACGAACACGCGCGAGTGGGCGATCGCGGCGATACCGTCCAGCCCGTTCATCACCGCCAGGACGATGAGCAACATCCCGGCGAGTGCGACGCTCGGTCGCACGTGCCGACGAACCCGATACCCCTCGCTCGGTGCCGCGGCGCTCATCACCACACCTCCGGTCCGCCGGCGGATCGCGGTGTCGTCCGCGATTCGTGCCCAGTATCGGTCCGCGCCGCGGCCACCACCGTCGAAACCGGCGAAACCGCGCCAGATCCGTGCCGGCGGGCATCGACGCCGGGCGGGCGCGGGGCGCGGTAGCCGGGGAGGGCTCCGGCGATTCGGAACTCCATCGTCCGGACGCTGCGACCGGTAGCAGGTACGGCAGTCTTCCGGTTCCGGCCCGATCACGGGACGGCCCGGGCAAACTGGGTTCGGGTCGCCGTACACGGACCGTGCGGCGACCGCCTCGAACGTGCGCGGGCCGAGGGCCACGCCGGGGAGCTCCTCGGCGGCCCGGGACGCTGCCGCGCTGTGGCCCCTTCGGGAGGCGGCGTGGCGTCCACACCGGACACACCGGGACGGCCCGGCCGACCGGTCCGACCACCATCGCTGCTGGACGCGCTCCTGCCGCTGGGCGCGCTGGTGATCCTGATCGGTGGCGCGCTGGTGCTGTTCGGCCTGGACGCGCTGGACGGGCCGATCCAGGTGGCGCTGGTGCTGTGCTGCATGGTCGCGGCGCTGATCGCACTCAAGAACGGCAACTCGTTGCCGGCGATCCAGCGCGCCGAACAGTCCGCGCTGTCCTCCATCAGCAGCGCGATCTTCATCCTGCTCGCGGTCGGCGCGTTGATCGGCACCTGGAACATGTCCGGCACCATCCCGACCCTGGTGTACTACGGCCTGCAGGTGCTCTCGCCCGGCTGGTACTACGCGGCGACGGCCCTGATCTGCGGCGTGATCGCGATGTCGATCGGTAGCTCGTGGACGACCGCGGGCACCATCGGGGTGGGTCTGGTCGGGGTGGCGATCATGCTCGGCGTCTCGCCGGCGATCACCGCCGGTGCGGTCATCTCCGGTGCCTACCTCGGCGACAAGCTGTCCCCGCTGTCGGAGACCACGGTGCTCACCGCGCAGCTGGTCAAGGTCGACACCTACCGGCACATCCGGCAGCAGGCGTGGACCTCGGTGCCGGCGTTCGGGATCGCGGTGGTGGTGTTCGTCGTGCTGGGGCTGGCCCGGGGGCCCCAGCCCGGTGCTGCCCAGACCGCCTCGGTCGACCTGCACGAGCTGGGCGAGATCTTCCACATCACGCCGCTGAACCTGCTACCCCTGGTACTGCTCGGATTCCTGTCCATCAAGAGGGTGCCGGCGTCGATCGCGCTGCTGAGCTCGGCGCTGTTCGCCGGCGTGCTGGGCGCGATCCTGCAGTACCGGATCGTCGCCGGGTTCGTCGGTGATCCGTCCGGTGGCCTGGTCGTCGTGTCGCTCAAGGGCATCTGGTCGGCCATGGCCACCGGGTTCGAGAAGAACTCCGGCGTGTCCGATGTGGACCAGTTGCTGTCGCGGGGCGGGATGGACAGCATGCTGCCGACGCTGTGGCTGATCATCGGTGCGGTCACGTTCGGTACGTTGCTGGAGGAGTTCGGCCTGATCTCCCGGCTGATCGATCCGATCCTGCACGCCGCGCGCGGCACCGGTCGGCTCTACCTCACCGTCGCCGGGTCCGGGATCGGACTCAACATCGTCGCGGGCGACCAGTACATCGCGCTCGTACTGCCGGCGCGGCTGTTCCGGTCCGAGTTCGCCCGCCGCGGCCTGGCGCCCACCAACCTGTCCCGGCTCGCGGCCGACTGCGGCACGGTCACCTCGCCGCTCGTGCCGTGGAACTCCTGCGGTGCGTTCATGGGCGCCGTGCTCGGCGTCGCCGTACCCCGGTACCTGCCCTTCGCCGTGTTCTGCCTCGCCAGCCCGCTGCTCACCGTCCTGTACGGCTTCACCGGGTTCCGGATCAACCGCATCGAGGCGACCGCGGAGCCGGTCGATCCCGTTGCCGGGCAACCGCCCGAGCCCGCGGCACCAGATTCCTGACAGGCACCATCGACCGGAAGGAGGCGCCGATGGCCGCGGACACTGCGCAGGCGCCGCAGAAGACCGCGAAGGTCTCGTTCGGCACGCTGTCGATGATGGTGGTCGGCTCGATGGTCGGTGCCGGGGTGTTCTCGCTGCCGGCCCGGTTCGGTGAGGCGACCGGCATCTGGGGCGCGCTGATCGCCTGGGGGATCGCGGGCGCCGGCATGCTGATGCTGGCCTTCGTCTTCCAGAGCCTCGCCGTGCGCAAGCCGAAGCTGGACGCCGGTGTGTACGCCTACGCCAAGGCGGGATTCGGCCAGTACATCGGGTTCTTCTCGGCGTTCGGCTACTGGGCCAGCGCCTGCGTGGGCAACGTCTTGTACTGGGTGCTGATCATGTCGACGATCGGCGCCGTCGCCGCGCCGCTCGGCCACGGCGACACGCTTCTCGCGGTGCTGCTGTCCTCCGTCGGGCTGTGGCTGTTCTTCTTCCTGATCCGGCGCGGGGTCAAGGAGGCGACCGCGATCAACCGGATCGTCACCGTCGCCAAGCTGGTGCCGATCCTGGTCTTCATCGTCCTCGCGGTGGTGTTTCTCAAGCCGGCCGTGTTCGTCGACAACCTGGCCGGTGCCCCGCACCTCGGCTCGCTGTACCACCAGGTGACCGGCACGATGCTGGTGACGGTGTTCGTCTTCCTCGGCGTGGAGGGCGCGAGCGTCTACTCCCGGCACGCCCGGCGCCGGGAGGACGTGGGCCGGGCGACGGTACTGGGATTCCTCGGCGTGCTCGCCGTCTTCGCCTCGGTCACGATCGTCTCGTACGGCATCCTTCCGCTCGATCAGATCGCGCACCTGCGTCAGCCGTCGATGGCGGGCGTGCTGGAGGAGGCCGTCGGCACCTGGGGCAAGGTGTTCGTCAGCGTCGGCCTGATCATCTCGGTGCTCGGCGCCTACCTGGCGTGGACGCTGATGGCCGCCGAGGTGCTGTTCGTCGCGGCCAAGGACGACGACATGCCCCGGTTCCTCGGCCGCGCCAACGCCGCCGACGTACCGACCGCGTCGCTGCTGATGACGACGATCCTGTCCCAGATCGTCCTGGTGGTCACGTTGTTCTCGGAGAACGCGTTCGACTTCGTGCTGGACCTGACGAGCGCGCTGACCCTGATCCCGTTCCTGCTCGTGGCCGGCTACGCGGTGCGCATCGCCGTGACCGGGGACGGCTACGACGCCGCCCGCACCGGTCTGCGCCGGGACCTGATCATCGGCAGCCTCGCCACCATCTACACCGCGTTCCTGCTGTATGCCGCGGGAGTCAAGTTCATCCTGGTCTCCCTGATCATCTACGCACCGGCATCGGTGCTGTTCGCGATGGCGCGGCGGGAGCAGGGCCGCCGGGTGTTCAGCCCCGCGGAGCTCGTGGTGCTCGCCGTCTCGGTGGCGGGCGCGGTCGTCGGGGTCGTGGCGCTGGCGCTGGGCTGGATATCGATCTGAGGTGTGCGCCGGATGCCGCGGCGCGGAGCCGCACCCGGCCGTCGTCGTTCGAGGAAAGGAACTGCCATGACATCATCGCCCGCCGGCTACGGCGTCCACTCCGAGGTCGGCCGGCTGCGCAAGGTACTGGTGTGTGCCCCTGGCCTGGCGCACCACCGGCTGACCCCCACCAACGCCGACGAGCTGCTGTTCGACGACGTGATGTGGGTGGACAACGCGCGTCGCGACCACGCCGACTTCGTCGCCCAGCTGACCGCGCGCGGCGTGGAGGTGGTGGAACTGCACGAGCTGCTGGCCACCACGATGGCGCTGGACGAGGCGCGGAAGTGGCTGCTGGACCGCAAGATCGTGGCCAACGAGGTGGGCACCGGGCTGATCGACGACACTCGCGCCTTCCTGGAGTCGCTGCCGCCGGACCGGCTCGCCGAGTACCTGATCGGCGGGCTTGCCACGAGCGACCTGCCGGCCGACTACCGGTCCGGCTACCTGGACCTGGCCCGGGAGCAGACCGGCGCCCGGGAGTACCTGATGCCGCCGCTGCCCAACACGCTCTACACCCGCGACACGACCTGCTGGCTGTACGGCGGGGTCACGCTCAACCCGTTGTACTGGCCGGCCCGGCACGACGAGACCCTGCTGATGAAGGCGATCTACGGCTTCCATCCCGACTTCGTCGGCTCCCGGGTCTGGTGGGGCGACCCGGAGCGGTACTGGGGCAACGCGACCTTCGAGGGCGGCGACGTGATGCCGATCGGCAACGGGGTGGTGCTCGTCGGGATGAGCGAGCGGACCTCGCGGCAGGCGATCACCCAGGTGGCGAGGGCGCTGTTCGACGCCGGTGCGGCGCAGCGGGTGGTGGTGGCGGGGATGCCGAAGCTGCGCGCCGCGATGCACCTGGACACCGTGTTCACGTTCGCCGACCGGGACCTCGTCACGCTCTACCCGACGATCGTCGACGGCATCCACACGTTCTCGTTGCGGCCGTCGGACGCCCCGGTCGGGGTGGAGGTGACGACCGAGAAGCGCTCGTTCGTCGACGTGGTGGCCGAGTCGCTCGGGCTGCCCGCGCTGCGAGTGGTGGAGACCGGCGGCGACGTGTACGCCTCCGAGCGCCAGCAGTGGGACTCCGGCAACAACGCCGTCGCGGTGGAACCCGGCGTGGTGTTCACCTACGACCGGAACACCACGACCAACTCACTGCTGCGCGCCGCCGGCGTCGAGGTGATCCCGATCGTCGGCGCCGAGCTGGGCCGCGGCCGCGGCGGCGGCCACTGCATGACCTGCCCGCTGATCCGCGACCCGGCCTGACCCGACCCGATCCGGCCGGCCGGTGTGGCAGCATCGGCTGGCGTGAGCGACGTCGGTCTGTACCTGCGGCGGATGGTGGGCCGCGACCCGGGCGAGGAGCACCGTGTCTCCACGCCGCTGGAGCTGCTGTTCGACCTGTGTTTCGTGGTCGCGGTGGCGGCCGCCTCGGCCCAGCTGCACCACGGCATCGCGGACGGACACCGGGTCGCGATCCTCCAGTACGCGATGGTGTTCTTCGCGATCTGGTGGGCCTGGATGAACTTCACCTGGTTCGCGTCCGCCTACGACACCGACGACGTGCCGTACCGGCTGCTGACGCTGTTGCAGATCGCCGGCGGGCTGGTGCTCGCCGCCGGCGTGCCGAGCGTGTTCCACGACTACGACTTCGCCGTCGTCACGGTCGGGTACGTGGTGATGCGGGTGGCGATGGTGGGGCAGTGGCTGCGGGCGGCCCGGCAGGACCCGGCCAGCCGCGGCGCCACGGTGCGGTACGCGGTGGGGGTCGGCGTGGTGCAGCTCGGCTGGGTGCTGCGGCTGCTGCTGCCGGGCACCGCCGGGCTGGTCGGGTTCCTGGTGCTGTTCGTCGCCGAGCTCGCGGTGCCCGCGGTCGCCGAGGCGCACGGCCGCGAGACGCCGTGGCATCCCGGTCACATCAACGAGCGGTACGGGCTGTTCACCCTCATCGTGCTCGGCGAGTGCGTGGCGGCGGCGGCCGTCGGCGTGCAGTCGGCGATCACCGACCGCGGCCTGTCCGCCGGCCTGCTGGTCACCGCGGGCGGTGGGCTGGTGTTGCTGTTCTCGATGTGGTGGCTGTACTTCAAGCACGAGGCCACCGCCGGCCTCAAGATCAGGCAGAGCCAGAACCTGCTCTGGGGGTACTCGCACTACGTGGTGTTCGCGTCGGTCGCCGCGGTGGGTACCGGGCTGACCCTGGCCGCCGACGGCGAGACGCCGGCGACGGTGGTGGCGTTCGCCATCGCGATACCGACCTGCTGCTACCTCGCCACCAGCGCCTACCTGCACGGGCTACTGCTGCCCGGCTCGGTACCGGTGGTGACGCTGGCGGCGACGATCGTGCTGATCCTCGCCACCGCGGCGGTCGCGGGGGCGCTCGGCCTGCCGGCCAGCGTCGCGGTGATCGCCGCCCTGGTCGCGATCCTGCTGGTGGTGTCGATCCGGGCCGGCCGCCGGGCCGGGTCCGCGCACCCCGCCTGACTCCGCGGCACGCCGCTCGGTCCGGGTCGGCCGATCGCGGCGCTCAGTTCAGGTCGACCGATGCGATCGCGCCGCGCACCAGGTCGGTCGCGACCGAGTCGGCCGAATCTCCCGACACCCGCACCGCGATCAGTACGTTGGCGCGCCGTGCCACCGCCATGGTGGACCCGGCACCGGAGTGCAGACACGCCGCATCTCCGATGCCGGTCAGCGGGCTTGCATTGCGGCACAGGGTGTGGAGGCCGTTGCGTGCCGAGCGGGTCGGCGATGCGAGCAGGGTGCCGTCGCCGCGGGTCACGATCGCCCGCACCCGATCGATCCCGCCCTCACGATCGTCCTTGGTCGCCTCCCAGACGCAGTTGGACGAGTCCGACTCGGTCGAGGCGTCGGTGCGGGTACGCAGCCGCTTCGGGAACTGGTGGTCCAGCCCGGCGGAGTCGAGCAGCCGGCACGCGTCCGGCGTCGCGGTCACGGTGGGTTCCCCGGGCCAGCCCTCAGCGTGCGTGGCAATCCAACCCACCGCGGGACCGCCGAGGATCAGCAGGACCAGTAGCGCCGGCAGGGCCGCCACCGGCCGCAGCCGGGGCCGCGCCGCGTTCGGCGGCGCGTACCCCTGGAGTTCGGCCAGCTCGCGCCGGAACCGCCGGCTCGGCCACCATGGGGCGCACAGCGGTGCGCGCAGGTGGACCGGCGGGCTGGACCATCGATCCACCCGGACCGACCAGCCCGAGTATCGCCAGCGGGGGGCGATGCGGCTGATGTCCTGCCGGGCCACCGTGACCGGGTTGGCGAGACCGCCGTCGGTCGCGATCGAGTGCGGGCCCAGCGTGGTACGGGTCTGGCCCTGTACCAGGCTGGCGAGCGCCGCCAGCACGAGGCTCGCCACCAGCACCAGCGCGCACAGCCATGCCAGCAGCCGAACCTCCACCAGACCGCTGAGCTGGGACAGGAAGCTGATCCCCACCGAGACCAGCAGGGCGAACAGGAACAGCGGCGGGACGACCGAGGAAACGGTCCGGAGCATCCACCGGCCGCGGCCGGTCCGGTACGTGACCGTTGTTGGCTGCATGCGCGCATCATCCCCGACGCGCGCAAGCCGAGCGGGTCACTGTGCGGCGACCTCGGCCGGGCGGCCACCGTCGCGCCGGGTACGGTGTCGATGCCGTCCGCCGAGTCCAGGAGTGTCAGGCCGTGCACGACATCGCGGTGTTCACCGGTACGGCCCATCCGGCGCTCGCCGCCGAGATCTGCGAGCACCTGGCGGTGCCGCTGCAGCCGGCCCGGGTGAACCGGTTCGCGAACGACTGCCTCGAGGTCCAGCTGCAGGCGAACTGCCGGGAGCGTGACGTCTACCTGGTCCAGCCGCTGGTCGCGCCGGTACAGGAGCACCTGGTCGAGCTGCTGCTGATGGCCGACGCGGCCCGGGGTGCCTCGGCCGCCCGGATCACCGTGGTGATGCCGCACTTCGCGTACGCGCGGTCGGACAAGAAGGACGCGCCGCGCATCTCCATCGGCGGTCGGCTGGTGGCCGACCTGCTCGTCACCGCCGGCGCCAACCGGGTGCTGACGATGGCGTTGCACTCGCCGCAGGTGCACGGCTTCTTCGCGGTACCGGTCGACCATCTGCACGCGCTGCGCGAGCTCGCCGAGCACTTCCGCGGCTACGATTTGTCCCGCGCCACCGTCGTGTCGCCCGATCTGGGGTACGCGAAGTCCGCGTCGGCGTTCGCCCGGCTGCTGGACGTGCCGGTCGCCGCCGGCGCGAAGCAGCGGTTCTCCGACGACCGGGTGGAGATCACCTCGGTGATCGGCGAGGTCGCCGACCGGGACGTGATCGTGCTCGACGACGAGATCGCCAAGGGCAGCACGATCCTGGAGCTGCTGGCCCGGCTGCGCGAGCAGGGCGCCCGCAGCATCCGGGTCGCCTGCACGCACGGACTGTTCGCCGCGGGCGCGCTGGACCGGCTCGCCGCACAGCCCGACGTCACCGAGATCGTCTGCACCAACACGGTTCCGGTACCGCACGAGTCGGTGACCGACAAGCTGACGGTGCTGTCCGTGGCACCGGTACTGGCCGAGGCGGTGCGCCGCATCCACAACGGCGAGTCGGTCAGCGCCCTGTTCGACGCCCCCTGACCCCGGTTCCCGCCCGAGCGCGGTACGGCCACGCCCGGTCCTGCCTGAATTGCCCTGATGGTGTTGACGTGTCGACCTCGATCCGGTAAACAACCTTTACATTAAATGCGGGTTTCGTCCCGCATACCGGGTATCGAGGAGGGAGACACCATGGGGGACGGACGCTGGAAACGATCGCTGCTCGGCGTGGCGGCGACGGTCGGCATGGTCGGCGCCACGGTGCTCGGAGCCTCGACGCCGAGCCGGGCCGCGGTGGGCGGCGCCGCGCCGTACGTGGACATGTCCAACTCCCAGGTCGGCCTGCTCGACCAGGCGGCCGGGGCGGGGCTGACCCACTACACCGCGGCGTTCGTGATCGGGTCCGGCTGCAACCAGATCTGGGGCGACACGCTGCCGGTCGGCAACGACCCCCACGTCGACGGGGAGATCGACAAGGCCCGGTCGGAGGGCGCCGAACCGATCATCTCGTCCGGCGGCGCGGCCGGCCTGCCGCTCGCCTGGACCTGCACCGACCAGAGCACGATCGTCGCCGGCTACCAGGCGCTGCTGGACATCTACCAGGTGACCTCGCTCGACTTCGACATCGAGGGCGCCGCGATCGCCGACACCGCGTCGATCCAGCGCCACTTCGCCGCGGTCGAGACGCTCCAGGCGAACAATCCGGGGCTCACCGTCTCGGTCACCCTGCCGGTACTGCCGAGCGGGCTCACCGGTGACGGGGTGAACCTGGTGCGGGCGGCGCACGACGCGGGCGTCAAGATCGACATCGTCAACCTGATGACGATGGACTACTACCAGGGCGACCAGGACATGGGCCAGGCCGCCGAGCAGGCGACCGACGCGACGCTCGGCCAGCTGCGGGGCATCGACGGCAGTTACTCGTACGCGAACCTCGGCATCACCCCGATGATCGGGGTCAACGACGACGGTTCGGTGTTCACCCTGGACGACGCCCGCTCGGTGGCGAGCTGGGCGGCGGACAAGGGGGTCGGCCGGCTGTCGTTCTGGTCGATCAGCCGGGACCAGTCCTGCGGCTCGGTCGCCGGCGAGGTGCACCCGGACGCATCGTCGACCTGCAGCGGGGTGGACCAGAACCCGCTCGACTTCACCAGGGCGTTGAGCTGAGCCCGCGCCGGATCGCGGCCCGCCCATCGCGCGGCCCGCGATCCGGTCGCCCCGGCGAGGATCCGGTGGTCACGCCGGGGACTCCTCGTCCGGGCGGGCCCAGATTCCGCGCACGTCGTGGATGTGGCCGACCATCAACCGTTCGGCCAGCGGACCGTCCCCGCTGACGATCGCGTCGAGCAACTCGATGTGGTTGCGCGACGATGCGGCCAGCTCGTCGCGTTCGGCCAGCACCGGCACCCCGTACAATCGCGACCTGTTGCGCAGGTCGCGGACCACCTCGACCAGGTGCGCGTTGCCGGCCAGCGCGAGCAACGCCAGGTGGAACCGGCGGTCCGCCTCGATGTAGGCGAGCACGTCGCCGCTGGTCGCCGCCGCCACCACCTGCTCGGCCAGCGGACGCAGCCGCTCGATGGTCTGCGGATCGACGGTCTCGGCGACCTTGCGCACCGCGGGCGCCTCGATCAGGGCGCGGATCTCGCTGTACTCGTCGAGCTGCGCGTCGGACAGCTCGGTGACCCGGAATCCCTTGTTGCGTACCGGTTCCACCATGCCCTCGCGGACCAGGTCCAGCATCGCCTCGCGGACCGGGGTGGCGGAGACACCGAACCGTTCGGCCAGCACCGGCGCCGAGTGCAGTTCACCCGGCCGCAGCTCGCCGGTGATCACGGCGGCGCGCAGCGCGTCGGCGATCCGCTCCCGTACGCTGCGCGGCGGTTCGAACGAGGGCAGCGCCCCCAGCCCGTCGTGGCCCGATCGACTCACCGCTCGACCACCCTCCCCGGTTCGGCCGCGGCCAGGCGCGCCTGCGCCGCCGCGGCGACAGCGATGTCCTGCCAGGCCATCCCGACGCTCTTGAACAGCCGCGGCACGTCGCGGCGGACGGTCGCGGTGCGCAGCTCGGCCAGGTTGACCAGCGTCCGCCGCTCGTCGACGCCGGCCAGCAGCAGGTCGCCCGCCTCGCGCAGCGCCGCCGACCGGGCCTCCACGTACAGCAGCGCGCGGCGCACCGTCGCGGTGTCGACCTCCCGCACGGCCGGTTCGTGCGAGCCCATCGCGACCACGGTCGCGTGCTCGGCGAGCAGCGCGCCGTCGAACAGCGGCGTGCGGGAGCTGGTGCAGCAGACGACCAGATCGGCGGCGCCGACCGCCGCGGCGTCCGCGACCTCGGCCGGCATCCCGGCCTCGACGCACCGGTCGACGAACCCGGCGGTACGGGCCGGGTCGCGCCCCGCCACCCGCAGCCGGCGGATCGTCCGTACCGCCCGAACCGCCTCGACGTGCCCGGCCGCCTGCGGCCCCGTGCCGTACAGCAGCACGTCCAGCGGCCGGTCCTCGGTGAGCGCGGCGATCGCGACCGCCGACACCGCCGGGGTACGCAGCGCGGTCAGCGCCGGCCCGTCGAACGTGGCGAGCGGCTGCAACGTGGCGCCGTCCAGCAGCAGGTAGGTCCCGGTGATCCGGGGCAGGCCGCGGGCCGGGTTGGCCGGGGCCACCCCGGCGATCTTGACCCCCGCGTACCGGGCGGACGACGCGGGCATCAGCAGCAGCTGCCCGGCCGGCACGTCGACGGCCGTACGTGCCGGGTCCGCCTCCGGATCCAGGCCGGCGGCGAGTGCGGCGTCGATGGCCGCGATCGCGGCGTCCATCGGCAGCACGGTGCGCAACGCCTCGGCGGTCAGGTGCCGGGGGACCGGCGCCGTCTCGCTCATCGCAGTTCCTCCTCGGTCGGCGGCCGGACGATCCACCGGGACGCACGGTGCCGCTGATGCGCTCGCCGGCGTTGCCTCATCGCAGGACGAAGCCGGGCAGCGGGTCGCGGGGGTCGAGCGTGAACACGTGCTCGCCGGTCCGGTACGCGCAGCCGTCGATCTCGGTGTGCACCGCGGGCCGCCCGCCGGCCTCGGTGGTGCCGACCACCCGGCCGAGGAACGTGCTGCCGACGATCGAGTCGTGCGTCAGCACCGCCCCGCCGGCCAGCTCGTCGGCGAGCAGCGCCAGCCGGGCCGAGGTACCCGAACCGCACGGGGAGCGGTCCACCTGGCCGTCGGCGAACACCGTCACGTTGCGCTGCCGTGGCCCGGACGCCGTCGCCGGCAGCTCGTCGTACAGGATCGTGCCGTACACGCCGGACAGCCGGTCGTCGCCGGGGTGCCGGGCCGCGGCGGTACCGGCGAGCGCGAGCTGCACCGCGCGGCCGGCCGCGACCAGCTCGTGGTGCCGGTCCGGCGTCACCGTCAGGCCGAACGCCGCGGCCGGCACGCTGGCGTAGATCGCCCCGCCGTACGACACGTCGACGGTCACCGTGCCCAGATCGGTGTCCAGCTCCAGCCCGCGGGCCAGCACGTAGGACGGCACGTTGCGAAACGTCACCGACTCGACCGCGCCGGCACGGCAGCGCACCCGGGCGGTGACCCGCCCGGACGGTACGTCGATGCGTACGTCGGTGACCCCGTCCGGGTCGGCGGCGACCCGGCCGGACTCCACCGCCCAGGCGCCGAGCGCGATCGTGCCGTGCCCGCAGGCGGTCGAGAACCCGTCCCGGTGCCAGAACAGCACGCCGAGATCGGCGCCGGCGTCGTCCGGCGGTACCAGGAAGCAGCCGTACATGTCGGCGTGGCCGCGCGGCTCGTGGCACAGCAGCTGCCGCACCCGGTCGACCGGCTCGCTCGCGGCCGCCGTCACCCGACGCTGCGCCACCGTCGTACCGGCGATCTCGGTCAGCCCGCCGGTGACGATGCGAAACGGCTCGCCGGCCGTGTGGTAGTCGACCGTCGTGTATCGCGGCATCCTTCTGGGTCCTCCTGCTTCGTTCCGGGACGCCGGCGGGCTCAGGCGGTCGGTCCAGAATGGACGGTCGGCCCGGAGCGCGACGCCATGCTGGACCGGCCGCTCACACGCCGCCGAGGTACGCCTCGACCACCCGGCTGTCGTCGGCCAGTTGCCCGGCCGGTGCGTCGAGCACGCACCGGCCGTTCTCGACCACGTAGCCGCGGGTGGCGATCTTCAGCGCGGCCTTCGCATTCTGCTCGACCAGCAGTACCGAGGTGCCGTCGGCGTTGATCTCCGCGATCAGCTCCATCACCGCGGTCACCACCAGCGGGGCGAGCCCCATCGAGGGCTCGTCGAGCATCAGCAGCCGCGGCCCGGCCACGATCGCCCGGCCGACCGCGAGCATCTGCTGCTCGCCGCCGGACAGCGTGCCGCCCTGCTGGTCGCGCCGCTCGCGCAGCCGGGGCAGCAGCCCGTACACCCGGTCGATGCGGCGCCTGGTCTCCGCCGGATCGCGGACCAGGTAGCCGCCCATCTGCAGGTTCTCCTGCACGGTGAGGGTGGAGAAGATCCGCCGGCCCTCCGGTACGTGCACCAGCCCCAGCCCGACGATCTCCGGCGGGCTGGCCCGGGTGATGTCGTGGCCGTCGAAGACGATCCGGCCGCCGGTCGGGCGCACCAGCCCGGACACCGCGGACAGGGTACTGGTCTTGCCGGCACCGTTGTTGCCGAGCAGCGCGACGACCTCGCCGTCGGCCACCGTCAGCGACATGCCGTGCAGTGCCTGCACCCCGCCGTACGACACGTCGATCCCGTCGATCTCAAGCATCGGCGGTCCTCTCCTCCGTAAGCCCGGACGGCCCGCCGTCGCCGGTCTGCCCGGACGGCCCGCCGTCGCCGGTCGCCCCGGACCGCTCCTCGTCGCCGGTCTGCCCCGCCGGTTCGTCGCCGGTCGCCCCGGACGGTTCGTCGTCGCTGCCGAGGTACGCCTCGATCACCGCCGGGTCGCGCCGCACGGCCTCGGGGGAGCCGTCCGCGATCTCCTTGCCGAAGTTGAGCACGACCACCCGCTGGGACACCTCCATGACCAGGCCCATGTCGTGCTCGATCAGCACGATCGCGATGCCGAGGTCCCGGATGCGCCGGATCAGCTCCAGCAGTTCGAGCTTCTCGCCGTGGTTGAGGCCGGCGGCCGGCTCGTCGAGCAGCAGCAACTTCGGGTGCCGGGCCAGCGCCCGGGCGATCTCCACCCGCCGCTGCTCCCCGTACGGCAGGGCGCGCGCCGGCCCGGTCCGGTCGGCGCGCAGCCCGACGAAGTCCAGCCACCGGTGCGCCTCGTCGGTGGCGACCTGCTCGGTGCGGCGATACCGCGGGGTGTGCAGCAACGCATCGAACACGTGCTGGCGCAACCACAGGTGGGTGCCGGCGCGCACGTTGTCCAGCACGGGCAGGTCACCGAACAGCCGGACGTTCTGGAACGTGCGGGACACGCCGCGGGCGGCGACGGCCGACGGCCGCAGCCGGGTCACGTCGGTGCCGTCGATGGTGATGGCCCCGCTGGTGGCCCGGTAGAACCCGGTGATGCAGTTGAACGCGGACGTCTTGCCGGCGCCGTTCGGCCCGATCACCGACACGATCTCGGCCTCGTGCACCTGGAAGCTGAGCCCGTCGACCGCCTTCACCCCGCCGAACGCGAGGTGCAGGTCCGCCACCTCCAGCAGCGCGCTCATCGGCCTTCCTCCTTCGCCGCAGCCCGGCGGGGGCGTCGGGCCGCGCAGCATCGAGGACTCGCGCTCATCGGATCCGCACCTCGCCGTCGAACGTGGCCGACCGGCGGGCGGTGCGGGCCGTTTCCCGGGTACGGGCGGGCCACAGTCCCTGCGGCCGCAGCACCATCACGATGATCAGCAGCGCGCCGAAGGCGAAGTACCGGTAGTCCGACAGCCCGCGCAACGCCTCCGGCAGCATGGTGACGAACAGCGCGCCGATCACCACGCCGGGGGTGGAGCCCATCCCGCCCAGTACCACGGCCATCAGCACCAGGGCCGACTGCAGGAACGTGAAGCTCGCGGGCGAGATCGCGGACAGCTGCGCGCCGAACAGCACGCCGGCCAGCCCGCCCCAGACGGCGCCGGCGATGTAGGCGGCCATCTTGACCCGGTAGGTGTGCACGCCCATCGCCTCGGCGGCGTCCTCGTCCTCCCGGATGAACCGCCACGCGCGCCCCAGCCGGGAACGGATCAGCCGGTTGGCGCCCAGTACCGCGCAGGCGACGATGGCGAGCACCACGTAGTAGAAGACGACCGAGTTGCTCAGGTCGACGCCGCCGACCGACAGGCTCGGGATGCCGTAGATGCCTTCCGGGCCGCCGGTGATGGACAGGTTGTTCGCGGTGACCCGGATGATCTCGCCGAACCCCAGCGTCACGATGGCCAGGTAGTCGCTGCGCAGCCGCAGGGTGGGGCCGCCGACCACGATGCCGGCCAGTACGGTCACCACGATCACGGCCGGGATCGTCGCGAGCAGCGGCCAGTGCAGCCGGGTGGCGAGGATGCCGCTGGTGTAGGCGCCGACCGCGAAGAACGCCGCATACCCGAGGTCGAGCAGGCCGCACTGGCCGACCACGATGTTGAGCCCGACCGCGAGCATCACGAAGATCAGCGCACTGGTCATCACGTTCATCGCGTACGGGGTGGCGATCAGGATCGGCGCGATCGCGCCGATCAACAGCCCGATCGGGCCGATCCAGCGGCTGCGCAGGACGGTCTTCGCGGCGTTGCCGAGACCGCCCCCGGTGGGCGGGTTCGGCGGCTTCGCCGTCTTGGTCGTGGTCATCACACACGCTCCGTGACGCGCTCGCCGAGCAGGCCGGTCGGCCGCACGGTCAGGAACAGGATCAGGAAGGCGAACGCGAACACGTCGCGCCACTGCCCGCCGAGGAAGTGCGTACCGAACGACTCGAGCAGGCCGAGCACGACACCGCCGAGCATGGCGCCCTTGAAGCTGCCGATCCCGCCGATCACCGCGGCGGTGAACGCCTTGAGCCCGATGATGAAGCCCATCAGGAAGTTGATGCTGCCGTAGTACGAGCCGGCCATCACGCCGGCCGCGCCGGCCAGCGCCGAGCCGATGAAGAACGCCTGCGCGATCACCCGGTTGACGTCCACGCCCATCAGCCGGGCGGCCACCGGATCCAGCGCGATGGCGCGCATCGCCCGGCCCTGCCGGGAGCGCATCACCATCGCGTTGAGCGTGACCATCAGCGCGATCGCGACACCGATGAGGACCAGCTGCGCGACGCCGATCCGGGCGCCGAGCACGTGCACCGAGGAGCCGCCCAACCGCACCGGGTACACCTGCGGGTTCGGGCCGGCGATGATGCGCATCCCGTACTCCAGCGCGAACGATGCGCCGACCGCGGTGATCAGCAGCGACAACCGGGGCGCGCTGCGCAGTGGCCGGTACGCGATGCGTTCGATCGCCACGCCGGCGAGGCCCGTACCGACCATCGACAGCAGCAGCACCACGAGCAGCGCGACGAGCGACAGCGTGGCGGTGAATCCGCTGAACGAGGTGAGCAGCGCGAAACCGATGAACGCGCCGAGCATGTAGAGGTCACCGTGGGCGAAGTTGAGCAGCTTCATGATCCCGTAGACCATGCTGTAGCCCAGCGCGACCAGCGCGTAGAACGAGCCGACGAACAGACCGTTCCAGATGATCTGTGTCATGAGTTCCGTCCCGATCGGGCCGGAAGGCGGGCCCGCGGTTCGGGCCCGCCTTCGTGCTGGCTAGTTCTTGAGGTCGTCGGCGAGGGTGAACTTGGCGCCCTTCACCTCCAGGATCACGAATCCGCCCTCGGTGAGGGTGTGATCGGCGGTGAACTTGAGCTTGCCGGAGAACAGCGGGAACCCGTCGATCTTCATCAGGGCGGCCTCGATCTTCTTGCCGTCCGTGCTCTTCGCGTCCTTCATCGCCTTGGCCGCCACCCGCACCGCGTCGTACGACTGCGGCGAGTACGGTCCGGGTTCGGCGCCGAACTTCTTCTTGTACGAGGCGATCCAGTCACCGGCACCCGGCATCGTGTCGGGCGTCTCGGTCATCGTGGCGTACACGCCCTGGGCGGTGGACTGCCCGGCCACGCTGATCAGCTTGCCGTCGACGCTGCCGTCGGCGACCATGACCTTCCCCTTGTAGCCGGCCTGGCGCAGCTGCCGGATGATCAGCCCGCCCTCCTGGTAGTAGCCGGTCCAGTAGACGAAGTCGGGGCGGGCCGACACGATGTCGTGCACGTTGGAGCTGTAGTCGCTCTCCCCGGCGTTCACCGACTCGTGCAGCACCGTCTTCATGCTGCCGCCCGCCTTGGCGATGTCGGCCTTGGTGCGCTTGGTGATGTCGGTGGAGTAGCTGGTGCTGTCGTCGACCAGCGCGACCCGCTTGGCCTGCTGCTTGGTCAGCCAGGTGACCGCGGACTGCGCCTGCTGCACGCCGGTACCGTTGATCAGGAACACGTTCGGCAGGTGCTGCGAGACCAGGTCGGCCGAGTTCGCGGCCGGGATGATCATCGGGATGTTCGCCTTGTTGAACACCGACAGTGTCGGCAGCGTGGCGGACGAGCAGTAGCCGCCGATCGACATCGTCACGCCGGCCGCGACCAGCTTGTTCGCCGCGGTACTCGCGGTCTTGGGATCGCAGGCGCCGTCCTGCACGTTGAGCTTGAGTTTGCGGCCGAGCACCCCGCCCTTGGCGTTGATCTCGTCGACCGCGAGCTGGGCGCCGTTCTTCATGTACGGGCCGATCGCCGAGCTGCTGCCGGACATGGGGATGGCCATCCCGAGCGTGATCGGGCCGTCCGAACCGCTCTTGTCGCTACCACCGAACACGCCCTGACAGCCGCTCAGGGCAAGCGTCGACACCGCGACGAGCGCGACGGCGAGCTTCGTCTTCCGCATGCGATGAACCCCTCTGGTAGGTGCGACGGAGTGGCTCCGCCGGCTGGTGTCGTGCAGGTTCCCCGGGCCGCGGGCGTGGCCGGTCCGGTCGGGTGCCGTGCGCCGGCGCCGTGCGCCGCGGGGCGTGCCGACAGGCCCGGTCGCCCACGGGCCCGGTCGCCGACGGGCCCGGTCGCCGAGGCCTGGTCGCCGACCGAACTCGGGTACGAAGTTCAAGGGCGGCAACGGATGTGGCCGTCGGCCGGGCTCAGGTCGGGATGCTCGACGACGATGCGACGGCCCGTGTGGTCACGCGTCTCGGTCGTGCCGGGCTGCGCATCAGCACCCCCCTTTGCCTCGGTAGCATGTGACATTGCACTGCGTCGGAGCAAGAGGCAAGTTTGCGCGATCCGACCAATGCCAATTCGTTACCCGGCCCCGGTTTCGCTCACTCAGCGCAGTTCGGCCCGCATCGACGGTGCCGGTTGGCCGCCGTCGATGCGGGCCGCTGTGGTTGCCCGTGGGTTCAGTCGTTGCCCGGCCGGGTGGTCGCCCGACGGCCCAGCCGGTGCGGGTTCGGCGTGGGGGACGGCGACGGGCGCGACGGGATCCGCGGTTGGCCGGCCACCGCCGCACCGGCCGACGGCGCCACGATCGACTCCGACTGCGGCCGGGGACCCAGGGCGTCCACGCGCTCCTGCCGCTCCTGCGCGGTGCGCCGCATCCGGGCGGCGAACTCGGCGTCCTCGACCAGCTCCGCCGGCGAGGCGGAAAACGCCACGAAGATCAGCAGCACCACGGTCACCACGCTGACCACCAGCAGCACCGGCGGGAGCAGGCCGGTGAACGACGTGCCGCCGATGCCACCGGCGGGGTCGGGAGTCAGCCGCATCGCCGCCATCCCGGTGTAGTGCATGCCGCACACGGCCACCCCCATCACCGCCGCGGCGGCGAGCGTGGCGGCCCGACCCCGGATGACCAGCGTGAACCACAGCGCCACCGTCGCCGCGACGACCGCGATCAGGACCGACAGCGTGAACAGGATCGGCTCGAAGCTCATCGTCGCCGGCATCACCATCGCCGCCATGCCCAGGTAGTGCATGCCCGCCACGCCGACCCCCGTGAGTACGCCGCCGAGCGCGATCCGGTGCAGCTTGCGGGCGTCGTTGCCGACCACGGCGAGCCCGGCGCCGACCGCCACGATCGCCACCAGCGCGCTGATCACGGTCAGCGGCATGTTGTAGCGGATCGTCGCGTCGTTGACCGTGAAGCCGAGCATCGCGATGAAGTGCATGACCCAGATGCCGGTACCGCCGAGCGAGACGGCGGCGATCAGCAGCCAGCCGCGGCGTCCGCCGCCGGTCAGCACCCGGGCCCGGGCCGCGCACATCAGGCCGAGCAGGCAGCCGACGTAGGATGCTGCGTACGCCAGGATCGGCGTTAACAGTCCGTAGCTGAAGTGATGCATCGACACGGCTGGTGCCGCCTTTCGCTGGACGGCCGCGTCGCCGCGGACCCGGCCCGGTGAAGGTCACCGTGACACGGAGAGTTTCGAATCTTCAGCGCGCGGCGTTACGCGGATTTGTCGGGACTTTAGACGATCCACGGCGACGGCACCATTGTGGGCTTTCGGTAGATCCGGCAACTTCGTACAGTCACCGGCAACGTGGTGTTAATAACTAGATTTGCGTGGTGGCACCGGATCTCGCTAGCGTCTCACCTCGTGCGCCTGCTACTGCTCGTGTCGGCCTTCAACGGCCTGACCCAACGGATCTGGGACGAACTCAGGGACCGCGGACATGACGTCGCCGTCGAGTTCGCCCTCGACGAGCGCACGATCTGTGACGGTGTCTACCAGGCCCAACCGGACCTGATCCTCTGCCCGTACCTGAAGGAACGGGTGCCGACAGAGGTGTGGACGAAGTGGCGGACGGTGATCATCCACCCCGGCCCGATCGGCGATCGCGGCCCGTCCTCGCTGGACTGGGCGATCACCGAGGGGGCGCCGGCGTGGGGCGTCACCGCGCTGCAAGCGGTCGAGGAGATGGACGCCGGCCCGATCTGGGCGCACCGCGAGTTCCCGCTGCCGGCCGAACCGGTGCGCAAGTCGACCCTGTACACCGGGCCGGTCGCCGACGCCGCCGTCGCCTGCGCGCTGGAGGTCGTCGAGCACGCCGCCGACCCCGACTTCCGGCCGGTACCGCTGGAGTCGGCGCCGCGACCGATCCCGGACACCCGGGAGCGCCCGCTGATGAAGCAGGCCGAGCGCGCCTTCGACTGGGGCGACAACGCCACCGACATCGTCCGCCGGATCCGCGCCGCGGACGGCTTCCCCGGCGTGCGTACCGAACTGGCCGGCCAGCCGGTCAGCGCGTTCGACGCGCACCTGGGCGAGGGCACCGGTACGCCCGGCGAGATCATCGGCCGCCAGGACGGCTACCTGCTCGTCGCCGCCGGCGAGGGTGCGGTGTGGCTGGGCCACCTGCGCCGGCGCGGCGGGGTGAAGCTGCCCGCCGCCACGGTGCTGGCCGACGCGCTCGACCGGGTGCCGCAGCGCACCGACGGGCCGGCGGAGATCAGCTACCGGCGGCACGGTTCGGTCGGCGAGCTGACGTTCCGGTTCTACAACGGGGCGGCCGGCGTCGACCAGTGCCGCCGGCTGCGCCGGGAGCTGCACCGGGCCGCCCGGCAGGACACCACCGTGCTGGTGCTGCGCGGCGGCGACGACGTGTTCTGCAATGGCATCCACCTCAACGAGATCTCCGCGGCGGCCGATCCGGCCGCGCAGGCCTGGGAGAACATCAAGGCGATCAACCTGGTCTGCCGGGAACTGATCGAGGCGGCCGAGGACCAGGTCACGATCGCCGCGTTCAGCGGCAACGCCGGCGCCGGCGGCGTGATGCTCGGGCTGGGCGCGGACGTGGTGGCCGCGCGGGCCGGCGTCGTGCTCAACCCGTACTACGACATGGGGCTGTACGGCTCGGAGCTGCACAGCTATGCGCTGCCTCGGCGGATCGGCGTCGAGCGCGCCGACCAGCTGCTCAACGACTGCCTGCCGATCGGCTCCGGTACCGCCGCGCGGCTCGGGCTGGTCGACCTGACCGGCCCCGGCAACCCGGCCGAGTTCGGCGCCTGGCTGTCGGACCTGGCCCAGCAGTACGCCGAACCCGGCACCTGGCGCGACATCCGCGCCGCGCGCAAGCCGGTACCGCGGCCGCTGGACTACCACGAGACGCTGGAGCTCGCGGAGATGGCGCAGGACATCTTCGACGACCGGTCCGGATTCCACGCCGCCCGCGAGTCGTTCGTCCGCAAGGTGGCCCCGTCGGCCACCCCGCCGCGACTGGCCACCCACCGCCGCTGACCGGGCCGGCCGCTGGTCCCGCGACGGCCGGGCGCCTTGGCCGGCTCACCCGGGTGCCGGCCCGCGCTGCCGCCCGGCCATGCGCCGGCCCGGCGGCTACGGTACCGGGGCGATGCGCACCTCGCGGGTGTCGGCGTCGGGGGACAGGAAGGCGAGCAACCGCCGGGCCTCGGCGGTGACCGCTGCCGTGTCACGTACCGACAGCGCCCGGAACGGTGTCACGGTCAGCCGGGCGCCGTCCCGGCCGGTCTCGTCGGCCCAGCTGCCGCGCACCGTACCGGCCACCAGCAGGACGCCGGGGAGCAGCCCGTTGGGCCTCTGCAGGTGGTGCCGGTACTCGGCGGGAACGACCCGGCTGCGGTCGGCGTGCGACAGCAGCAGGTTGTCCAGCGGCGGCAGGAGCCGCACCGGCGCCGGGGTGTCCGGGTCCGGGCGCGGCGCGTCGGGGAGGTCGAACAGCTCGGCGCCATCGGCGGTACGGAAGGTGACCAGCTGCGGCCGCAGCCGGTCCAGCACCGCGCGCAGCCCGGTCAGCCCGGACCAGGTCTGCACGTCGGCCGCGGTGGCCGGGCCGAACGCGGCGAGGTAGCGCAGCACCAGCGGATCCGGCGCGGTGTCGGTACCCAGTGGCGCGCCCACCCAGTGTTCGGCGGTGGTGTGCGCGGCCGGGCCGCTGCGGCCCCACAATCCGCGCGGGGTGACCTGTACCAGCGCGAGCCGGCAGCGCGCCACGTGCCCCAGCGCCGTGGCGTCGTACCCCGGCCAGCGGTCCGCGAGCTCGCGACCGAGGTCGTGGTAGGTGCGGGGCCGTTGCTCGACCAGCTCCCGCGCGGTCTCGGCCACCTTGTTCAGATCCAGCCCGTCGAGCCGGGCCCGCAGCGTGCGCAGGAACCGGTCGAGGACCGGTGCGAGCCGTGGCCGCAGGTCGAGGCAGTCGGCGGCGGTCAGGGTGTGGATCGTGCCCCGCATGGCCGGGATCCGCAGGACGGTCCGGTCGGCCATCGGCCCGGCGAGCTGGTCGGGGGTGAAGCCGGCGATCCGGGACCACAGCCCCGGGTAGGGGGCGGACGGCAGCTGCGCCTGCAACCCGACGAGGTGCCGCACCGTCTCGGGTACCGCCCGGTCGGTGCGGTGCAGCAGGTGCTGGCGGGCGAGCAGGGCACGGTTGAGCGCCCGCGGCGTCAGTACGGTCACCACGCCAGTGTGCCAGTCACTGCGGTCGACTCCTGACCGCAAACAGCGCCCTACCTGGGTCAGGAACCGTCCG
This sequence comes from Actinocatenispora sera, assembly GCF_018324685.1. Taxonomy (NCBI): domain Bacteria; kingdom Bacillati; phylum Actinomycetota; class Actinomycetes; order Micromonosporales; family Micromonosporaceae; genus Actinocatenispora; species Actinocatenispora sera. Next base: position 4,018,901 of record NZ_AP023354.1, read on the forward strand.
GAACCTTGGAGGCCAGCTCGGGATGGGCCGCCAGCAGATCGGAGATGGTGTCGTCGCGCATCGCCCGGAACAGCTGCGGCCCGAGCGGCTTCTGCAACCCCTCACCCTGGTACTGGTCGCCCTGGCCGATCGAGTAGTGCGGGATCTGCAGCGTGACGATCTTGTCGGCGGTGATACCGCGCAGCGCCAGCGCCACGTCGACCAGCTGGTACCCGCCGAGGTCGAGGGTGATGGACTTGCCGGCCGCGCCGATCAGGTCGTTCACCTTGCTCGGGTTGCCCACCACGCCCTTGCTGGTGGCCTGCTTGAGGATCTGCTTGATGAACTGCTGCTGCAGCTTCTGCCGGCCGTAGTCGCCGTCGGGCAGGTCGTCGCGCTGACGGACCAGCTTGAGCGCCTTGTCCGCGTCGTAGTGGTGGCAGCCCTCCGGGAAGGTCAGCGGTGGTCCGTTGGTGAAGCCCGGCTGGTGGCTGGTGAACCCCTTGTCCAGGCACATCGTGACGCCGCCGAGCGCCTTGGTGATGTCCTTGAAGCCGTCCCAGTTGACCAGACCGGCCATGTCCCACTCGGCCCCGGTCAGGTTCGACACGGTACGGCTGAGCAGGCTCATGCCGCCGGCGGTGTCGTTGACGTCCTTCATCCCGTCCGGGAACGAGGCGTTCAGCCGGTCCTGGCCGCCCAGGAAGCCGGTGTGCTTGTCGGCCGGGATCTGTACCCGCAGGTCGCGCGGCAGCGACAGCAGGTACGCGTAGTCCATCGAGGCCGGGATGTGCAGCCACATGATCGAGTCGGTCCGCGGCTTCTGCCCGTCGGTCTTCCACGAGTCGCGCAGGTCCGAGCCGGCCAGCAGGATGTCCAGCGGCCCCTTCACGTCCGAGCCGGCCTTGTGCTTGCGGGCACCGTCACCGATCAGGTTGTTGCTCGGCAGGGCGTGGTTCACGCGCGTGAGCACGATCGAGCCGGCGGCGAGGCTGCCGCCGCTCAGCACGACCAGGATCACGCCCAGGACCAGCGACAACCGCGCCCACCAGGGCGCGTGCCGGCGCTTGGTCCGCCGGGGCGGCGCGACGGACGGATCCGGCGCCGGTGCGTCGGACGGATGATGTCGGCCCACCGGTACCTCCCTCTGCGCTCCCGCGCGGTTCGGTGGGCCGGCGCGCTCCCGCGGATCGAGCCGGCCCACCACCCAAAACGGTACGTCTCGCGCCGAGGGGTGAGGCCTCGACGCGGGCTGGAGGGCAAGATACCCGCCCCAGCTGGGAACCTGCCGAGTGGGCGGGGATCGGTCGGGGATTCACCCGCCCGAGTAGCTGACCACCCGAACGGGGCAGCGAGCCCGGCGCGACAGCGCCCGGGCCGGGCAGTGATGCAGGCCGCGCCGCCACCACGGCCGCGATCGCGCGGCGAGGTAGATCGACCGCACCGGTAGCTCGGCCGCCACCGCCCGCAACTGCTCGGCCGGCTGGCCCTCGCGTACCAGGAACGTCCAGGGCAGCCCGGCGGCGTCGAGCATCTGCACGCAGTCCAGCCAGGCGGACAGTTCGGCGTCGTCCCGGCAGTTCAGCCAGCACGCGCCGGCCAGGCCGGCGAACCCGGAACCCAACGCCTCCAGCGGCGTCAGCCCTCGGCGGACGTGCACGGCCAGCACGTGCAGGCCGGTCGCGGCCGCCTCCGCCTGCGCGGCAAGCAGCGCCGCCTGGCCGGCGCTGCTGCCGTCGACACCGACCATGATCCGTGTCGGGGTTCCCGTCGGGGCCGCCGTGTCGTGCCGGCCCTCGCTGCCCACCGTCATGTCGACCACCCGCTTCGCCGAGTGCCTGGGGTCCGGACCGGAGGACTGCCGATGCCGTCCGGTGCGGGCCTGGTGGAGGTTGTCACTGAACGGCCGGTCGGCGCCTGCCGGACTCGCGACGAGGCTGCCGGCGCTGGCGGCACGAGTGCCGACGGCACCGGTGTGCACTCCCATCCGCGCCCTGGCAGGCCCCGCGCTGAGCCTCGACAGCCATCCGACGCCCTTCCTGTCTGGACCTCTTACGCCGCGTCTGCGTGCCATGTGCATAGGAGGCTATGCATCTGCGCCGGCGCCCGCAACCGGTGGCGCACGGCAATGCGGGATCATCGAGACCGTGCCTACGAAACGGGGTAGTGCGGCACCGGCCGAGCCGGGTGTCGACGAGTTCGCGGCGGCGCTGATCGCGCTGATCCAGGCGGCCCGGCGCACCCGCGGCCGGGTGCAGAGCCAGCTGTCCGACCTGTCCGCGGCGCAGCTGGTCGCGCTGGACGCGGTCGCGCAGGCCGGGGTGAAGGGGGTCGGGGCGGTCGCGGGAGTCATCGGGGTGGCCCAGCCGACCGCCACCCGCACGGTACGAACGCTGGTGAGCCGCGGGCTGGTGGTCCGCGCCGCCGACCCGAGCGACGCGCGCGGTTCGGTGCTGCGGCTCACCGAGCGTGGCGAGCGGACGCTGCAGCACGCCGGCGGGCTGTTCCGCGACCTGCTCGGGCAGGCCTGGAGCGACATGTCCGGCACCGAACAGGACAGCTGCATTCCGCTGCTACGCCGGCTGACCGACCTGCTGGACCGGCTCAGCGCCACGCCCTGACAGCGCTCGACCGTCCCTTGTGGACGCCGCTGCGTGGTGGTGCGCAGCGTGACCGGCCTTCCGGCCGCGGGCCGCTGCCCGACTCGACCGGGTACGGGATGTTCGATCCGCGTCACGCCAAGGCTTTCGGTGGATTACCGTCGTGGTAGGCCGGCTCGCCGACGGCGTCGAGCACCGCCCGTACCGGCCGCAGGGGTCCGATCCGACAGCGCCGACCGAGTCGGAACCGGTCTCGTGGGAGCCGGGGGTGATGCCAAGTGAGCGAGCAGTGGGCATCTGCACGTTGCCTCGTCGGAGTTCCGACGAAGGAGGAACTCCCCATGAGCGAGCGTCAGCGAGTGAATCGTGGGCGTTCTGCGTCGTGCTTCGTCGGAGTCCCGACGAAGGAGGGACTCCCCATGAGCGAGCGTCAGCGAGTGAATCGTGGGCGTTCTGCGTCGTGCCTCGTCGGAGTTCCGACGAAGGAGGGACTCCCCATGAGCGAGCGTCAGCGAGTGAATCGTGGGCGTTCTGCGTCGTGCCTCGTCGGAGTTCCGACGAAGGAGGGACTCCCCATGAGCGAGCGTCAGCGAGTGAATCGTGGGCGTTCTGCGTCGTGCCTCGTCGGAGTTCCGACGAAGGAGGGACTCCCCATGAGCGAGCGTCAGCGAGTGAATCGTGGGCGTTCTGCGTCGTGCCTCGTCGGAGTTCCGACGAAGGAGGGACTCCCCATGAGCGAGCGTCAGCGAGTGAATCGTGGGCGTTCTGCGTCGTGCCTCGTCGGAGTTCCGACGAAGGAGGAACTCCGATGAGTCTGAGTTCGGCGGATTCCCGTGTCGAGGTGGCCGAGTCGGCGGTGATCGTCGGCGAGCTGTGGCTCGGGGTAGGAGTACGGTTCGCGGCCGGCAGCGTGGTGCGCTCGCACGACGCGGCGGTACGGCTGGGCCATCACGCCCGGATCGGCGCGCACGCGACGGTGTGGGGCGACGGCAGCCATCCGACCTCCGTCGGCCAGGGCACCGTCCTCGGTGCCGGTGTCACCGTGCTCGGCGCCCGGATCGGCGACCTCTGCCAGCTCGGTGCCGGTTGCGTCCTGCTGCCGGGTGCCTGGCTGGGCGACGGGTGCGTGCTGGCCGACGGCACGCTGGTGCCGGCCGGCACGGTGGTTCCCGCCGGTACCGTGATGTCCGGGCGCACGCCGCACGCGGTGCGGTCGGCCTCCGATGCCGACGGAGCCCCCCGGTGGTTCCCGCTCACCGATCTTCCGCTGCATCGCCGGGTCGGCCGGCCGGTCCGGGTGCCCGTCGCGGTACCGCCGATCGACGGGCACGACGCGGTCCGGTCCGACGCGGACGCCACCCAGGTCGTCGGCGACGTCGAGCTCGGTACCGGTTGCGTGCTCGGCATCGCCGCCCGGCTGGTCGCCGGTGAGGGTGGGCAGATCCGGCTCGGCTCCGGCGTGCAGGCGTTGGAGCACGCGCTCCTGCGTGCGGACGGCGACGAGGATCTGGTGATCCAGGACGGTGCGGTGGTCGGCCCCGGTGTCCGGATCACCGGTGCCCGGATCGGCGCGCGCAGCGTGCTGGAGCCCGGTGTGGTGGTGGAGGCGGGTGCTCATCTGGGCCCCGGCACGCTGGTCCGCGCCGGAACGCGGGTGCCGGCCGGCGCCACCTACGGGCCGCTGGCCATTGTGGACGGTCGGCCCGGCCGCCGGATCGGCACGCTGCACTCCGGCCCGTCCCGCCCGCCCTGGCTGTTGCCCGCGACCAGCTGAGTGCCGGCCGCCGGAGCCTCACCCGGCTGTCGGGGTGCCGGACGCGGTCGGTGTGCTGTTGCCGACCGGATTCTCGCGGCGCGGCACGCCGCGATCGGGTGGTCCGCTCTGCCTACCGGTGCACCCCGAGACGCCGGGGGTTTCACTGCGCGACAGCCGATCGACGGGTGGCCTCGCCGCGTATCCGGGGGCCCGCCGCGCGGCGATCGCCGATCATCAACTGCGGCAGTGGATCCGGACGACAGCGGTCAATCGTCCGCCGCGGATCGCCGGTGCGCCCGGGATTGCGGGCTCGAATCGGTCGGCGCGCCGTCCCGATCGGAGAAATTTTCTCGGCCGCACCCGCAGCCACCTGCGCGAACATCGGTGAACCGGCAATTGGTTGGCGCCCAACAGATTCGCTCGAATCATTGTCTGGATAGGACGGTCCGGCCGAATGCAAAAGCGCTGCTGCGTAGCAGGAATGTCGCTAGTCCTGTTTGGTCAGTGGCGCTTTGGCGTGCATACTGTGAACGCGAGGCAGTCAGATGCCCATAGCTGACGGGAGTTGTCGTGAACAAGGCAGAGCTGATCGAGGCGCTGACCGCGCGCATCGGCGACCGGAAACAGGCCGCCACGGCGCTTGATGCGGTGCTCGACGAGATCCAGCGCACGGTGTCCAAGGGTGGAAAGATTTCGCTGGCCGGTTTCGGTGTCTTCGAGAAGCGGGCCAGGGCGGCGCGCACCGCCCGCAATCCGCGCACCGGAGAGACGGTGAAGGTGCGCAAGACCTCGGTCCCGGCGTTTCGCCCGGGCCAGGCCTTCAAGGACGTGGTGACGGGCAAGAAGAAGGTCTCCGCGGTGACGAAGACGACCGCGAAGAAGGCGGCCGCGACCAAGACCGCGGCGAAGAAGTCGGCTGCGAAGAAGACGACCGCCGCCAAGAAGACGACCGCCGCCAAGAAGACGACCGCGGCCAAGAAGACGTCCCCGGCCAGGAAGGCGACCCCGGCCAAGAAGACCACGGCAAAGAAGACCACCGGCGCCAAGAAGGCAACGGCGCGGAAGACCACCGCGGCGAAGAAGACGACCGGTGCGAAGAAGACGACCGGTGCGAAGAAGACCACCGCGAAGGCGGCAGCGAAGAAGACCACGGCGCGCAAGACCGCGGCAAAGAAGACGACCGCCAAGCGCGCGGTGGCCAAGAAGGGTGCCGCCACCCGCAAGACCGCGGCCCGCAAGACGACCGGTGCGACGACCCGCCGGTCGCCGCGCAAGCGCTGACCGGCGAGCGACCCAGCGGCAACGACGCGATCGGGGCCATCGAGTAGCTGCTCGATGGCCCCGATCGTCGTGCGGTCTGGTCAGAGCACGTCGTGGCCCGGGTGAGGTTCGGCCGGAATCGTGCCGAGCTTTCCGGCCTGGAAGTCCTCGAACGCCTCGACCAGTTCGCGCCGGGTGTTCATCACGAACGGCCCGTACGCCGCGATCGGCTCCCGGATCGGCTGACCGCCCAGTACCAACACCTCCAGCGCCGGACTGCGCGACTCCTGCGCCTCGGCGGCGGCGACGGTGATCGCGTCGCCCGGTCCGTACACGGCGAGCTGGCCGGACTGCACCGGGCGCCGCTCGGCGCCGACGCTCCCGCGACCGGCGAGCACGTACACCAGGGCGTTGAAGTCCTGGCGCCACGGCAGCCGCAGCTGGGCGCCGGCCGCGACGGTGGCGTGTACCAACGAGATCGGCGTGTGCGTGATGCCCGGGCCGGGGTGGCCGGCGACGTCGCCGGCGATGACCCGGACCAGCGCGCCGCCGTCGGGCGAGGACAGCAGCGCGACCTCACCGCCGCGGATGTCCTGGTAGCGCGGGTCGGTCATCTTCAGCCGCTTCGGCAGGTTGACCCACAGCTGGATGCCGTGGAACAGCCCGCCGGACACGACCAGCTCCTCCGGCGGCTTCTCGATGTGCAGGATGCCGCCGCCCGCGGTCATCCACTGGGTGTCGCCGTCGGTGATCAGGCCGCCGCCGCCGTTGGAGTCCCGGTGCTGGAAGGTGCCGTCGATCATGTAGGTGACGGTCTCGAAGCCGCGGTGCGGGTGCCACGGCGTGCCCTTGGGCTCGCCCGGCGCGTACTCGACCTCGCCCATCTGGTCCATGTGGATGAACGGGTCGAGGTCGCGCAGGTCGACCCCGGCGAACGCCCGATGGACGGGGAAGCCCTCGCCCTCGAAGCCGGACGGTGCGGTGGTCACCGACCGCACCGGTCGCGGCACCGCGGTCGGTGCGGTCTCCGGCACCCGGGGCAGCACCAGCGGGTTGGCCACGGTGACGGCTGGCATGGCGTACTCCTTGCGGTTGCTGCGCCGGTGGGTCCCGGCGCCTGTCGCCCACAACCTTAGTTGCTTTCGCAATATTCCGCTAGACAAGTAGATCCGGAGGACACGAAAGAGGCCGGCGTGGCGAGGCGTCCGCCCCACCACACCGGCCCATCGCACCGTCAGGCCGTGGCCACCAGCGGATCATCGACCAGCGCGAGCCGTACCGCGTCGGGGTCGTACCGCAGCCGGGGCACGGCGAACACCGCGGTCTGGCCGCCGTCGGCGTGGTAGCACACGATCCGCCACGCACCGGAGTCCCAGTGCTCCAGCACGTCGCTGCGCAGCCGGGTGCCGATGCCGCGATAGGCGTCGCTCGCCTCCAGCTGGCGCAGCGTCGACGCCAGCGGCAGGTCGTACGCCAGGCCGGCGAGCGGGTGCGGCCGCATCCGGGCGTACAGCCGGCGCAGCGGCAGCAGCCACTCGTGGTCGGCCTCCGGCGACAGCAACACCATCGCCGCGCCACCGGCCAGCAGCGCCGCGACCACCGGGTACGGGTGGCTCGCGACCGCGGTCGGCCACGCCACGGGGGCCACCAGCGCGACCAGTGCCACCGCCAGCAGCAGCCCGGCCCGGACGAAGCTGCGCCAGGTCACCGGCGCCGACCGGGCACTGACGCACCCGCACGACGAGCCGGGCGCGGCCACCCGTGAGTAGGCGAGGTAGCCGAGGAACCCGGCCGCCGCCACCGCCGTGGCGCCGGCCACGACCCGCGCCGGCACGGTCAGCGCCGGCCACCAGGTGGCCAGGCCGCCGGCGAGCAGCAGCGCGGCGATCGTGACCTCCGCGACGCCGACGCCGCCGTACACGGTGGGGGCCCGGTCCTTGCCGACCAGGGTGCCGAGCGCGGAAGCGGCGGACCGCGCGCGGGCGGTGCGGCTGGTCAGCTTGACCCGGCCGGACACCGCGAACACCCCGGCCAGCAGCACCGGCGCCGCGCCCGCGACGGCGGCCACCGCCGGGGTACTCACGCCGCCTCCGCGGGAGTGAACGCGCCGGCGGTGCTCATGGCGCATCCCCGGTCGAGCGGTCGGCGGGGGTCATGCCGCCACCGTGCCCGCGTAGATGGTCGCGAGGTCCACCTCGTTGGTGTCCGGCCGCCAGGCCCCGATGATGTGCACGTGCCGGCCGATCCGCAGCTTGGACAGGTCGCCGGTGGTCGGCGCGTCCCGGTACACCGCGGCGGTACGGCCCGGCACGACGTGCCCGATCACCTTGTTGCCGTCGTGGTTGAGGTGCAGCCACGAGTGGCCGATGGCGGTGATCTCCACCGACATGCTGACGATGTTGACCCACAACGAGTCCGCGCCGAGCGCGCCGCCCGGCAGCGGTACGCCCCGGGCGTAGAGCCCGTCGCCGACGGCGACCTGGTCGAACGTGGTCGGGTGCAGCTTCCAGATGCTGGTACCGCTGGTGACCTGGATGCGGTGCAGCACGTTGTCCGAGCCGGTGACGAGCAGAACGTGGTCCTTGATGCCGGTGACCCGGCCCTCGGCGAAGTTCGGGTCGACCTCGCCCGGCGTGAACTGTGCCGGTGCGGCGTGCGCCGTCTCCGGGGCGAGCGAGCCGAGCGCGGTGGCACCGGCGATGCCGGCACTGCCCAGTACGGCGGAGGTGAGCAGCCGGCGGCGGTCCATGGCGGTGGTCATCAGATGCCTCCTCAGCTGTCGATCCGGCACGGCAACAGGCCGCTGGACAGGCTGGCGATCGCGCTGAACGCCGACGGCGTCAGGTCGATCAACCGATCGGTACCGCAGGTCGAGCCGCAGCAGTGCCGCTCGCCGCAGAACAGGTGGGTGTTCGGTCCGCAGTCGGCGACGCTGGCCGACACGCAGCCGCCGGTGCACTGGTTGGTGATGTAGAAGACGTGGCCGCAGCCGCGCAGGGCGAGGTTGTGCCCGCAGTTGTACGGCTGGGTGATCGAGTAGCACGCGTCCGAGGCGTGCGGCCAGGCGCACTGGTGCGAGCCGGAGTTGCAGGTGCCGCAGGCGCCGCCGCCGGCCGAGGAACACGGTCCCCAGGACGCGCCGCAACAGAACCAGGACATCTCCCCGTACGCCGGTGCGCTGCTGTTGGAACAGCCCATGACGGACTCCCTTCGTACGACGGGCGATCCGCGCCTGGCGGCCGTACCGGGGCGCCGTCGAGCGGCGCGGGCGGGTGCGCTCGGACGCGGAACCGCGAGGATGCCGGCCGCCCGTGGGGGAGCGCGCGACCGGGGGGTGCACCGTCGAACCGACGACGGTGCGACACGAGCCGGCGCCGGCGCCGGGCTCGCCGATCTGCGAGGTCAGCCGACCTCGGGTGCTGGGGGTGGGTGCTGCCGCATCTGACCTCCGCTGTGGTCATCGGTGGAGCGACAGGAGAGGGGCTAACGAACAAATCCTGTCAACGGAGATGTCATCCGTCAATACGGTACTAGATGGAAATTTTCTACAAAGAAACTTCAGAAGGTGCGCAATCGAGCACGATGTGGTGATGACAAACCGCTCGAGACCGGACAGAACGGTCTGGTAGCGACGGCCGACGAGCCGGCGCCCCAGCACCTCTTCCGGACCGGCCTAACTGTCCACATCAGACAGTCCGGTATGGACGGTCCGAACAGGACGGTGGCGGGGACCCGGCGCCGTCGGTCCGGTGGGGACACGAACGTGGCGGGTACCCGGCCGGGTACCCGCCACGTTCGAGCCGTCGTCGCTAGCGGTCGGCGCGATGCGCGCCGCCGGACCGGCCGGAGCCGTCGTCCTCGTCGCCGGCCGACGTGCCGCGCTCGCCGGCCAGGGCCCGCTCGGCCGCCAGCGCGTCGTCGATGGTCGGCGTGGTGGTCGGCGGCTCGTCCACCAGCTCCGGGTACTTCAGGTCGAAGGCCGGGCGCTCGCTGCGGATGCGTACCATCCGGTCGAAGTTGCGCAGCGGCGGCGGGCAACTCGTCGCCCACTCCAACGCGTTCCCGTACCCCCAGGGATCGTCGACCTCGACGATCGGTCCGGACTTCCATGACCTGTACACGTTCCAGGCGAAGGGAAGCATCGAGATGCCGAGGATGAACGCGCCGATGGTGGAGACCATGTTGAGCGTGGTGAAGCCGTCCGTGGCCTGGTAGTCGGCGTAGCGGCGGGGCATGCCCTCGGCGCCGAGCCAGTGCTGCACCAGGAAGGTGGTGTGGAAGCCGATGAAGGTCAGCCAGAAGTGCAGCTTGCCGAGTCTGTCGTCCATCATCCGGCCGGTCATCTTCGGGAACCAGAAGTAGACCCCGGCATAGACGGCGAACACGATCGTGCCGAACAGCACGTAGTGGAAGTGGGCCACCACGAAGTACGTGTCGTGGACGTGGAAGTCGATCGGCGGCGAGGCGAGCAGCACGCCGGACAACCCACCGAGCAGGAACGTGACCAGGAAGCCCAACGCGAACATCATCGGCGTCTGGAACGTGAGTTGGCCGCGCCACATGGTGCCGATCCAGTTGAAGAACTTCAGCCCGGTCGGCACGGCGATCAGGAAGCTGAGGAACGAGAAGAACGGCAGCAGTACCTGTCCGGTGGCGAACATGTGGTGCGCCCACACCGTCATCGACAGGGCGGCGATGGCGGTGGTGGCGCCGACCATGCCCTTGTAGCCGAACAGCGGCTTGCGGCTGAACACCGGGATGACCTCGGTGACGATTCCGAAGAACGGGATCGCGACGATGTAGACCTCGGGGTGGCCGAAGAACCAGAACAGGTGCTGCCAGAGCATCGCGCCGCCGGTGTCGGAGTCGTACACGTGCGCACCGATCACGCGGTCGGCCAGGGCGGCGGACAGGGCCGCGGCGAGGATCGGGAAGACCAGCAGCACCATCAGGCTGGTGATCAGGATGTTCCAGGTGAAGATCGGCATCCGGAACATCGTCATGCCCGGCGCCCGGAGCGTCAGGATGGTGGTGACCATGTTGACCGCGCCGAGAATCGTGCCCAGACCGGAAATGATCAGCCCGACGTACCAGATGTTGGCTCCGGCGCCGGGAGAGTTGGTGACGTCGGCGAGCGGCTGGTACGCGGTCCAGCCGAAGTCGGCCGCACCACCCGGCATGAGGAACCCGCTGAGCACCAGGATCCCGCCGAACAGGAACAACCAGTACGCGAAGGCGTTCAGGCGCGGGAACGCCACGTCCGGCGCACCGATCTGCAGCGGCACGACGTAGTTGGCGAACGCGAACACGATCGGCGTGGCGAACAGCAGCAGCATGATCGTGCCGTGCATGGTGAACAGCTGGTTGTACTGCTCCGGCGACAGGAACTGCATGCCCGGCCGGGCCAGCTCGGCGCGCATCAGCAGCGCCAGGAACCCACCGACGGCGAAGAAGGCGAAGGCGGTGACCATGTACATGATCCCGATCTGCTTCGCGTCCGTGGTCCGCAGCGTGCGCGCCAACCACGAACCGTGCGGGGGGATGTGTACCGGCCAGGGCCGGGTCACGATCGGCCGCGGACTGATGTCGCCACTCGGCGGCTTCGGAGTGGTGAGGGTCATTGCCCGGTCCTCCGCGCATCGACATCGATACTGAGCGCGTCACTACGGTGACGCCCTGACTCGTGACCGTAGTACCTCAATCCCGCGCTGCGGGAGCCTTTGCCGGATCTCGCGATATGTGGTCGCGCGACCATGACTTGCATACATAGCAATGTGTTTATATATTGGCCGGGTGGCTGGGGAACACCAACACACGCACGCGGTCTCCGTGAACGCCGACCGCCGGCTGCTGACCGCCGCGCTGTGCCTGATCGTCGCGTACATGGCGGGCGAGGTCGTGGTCGGTGTGTTCGCGTCGTCGCTGGCCCTGCTGTCCGACGCCGCGCACATGCTCACCGACGCCGCCTCGATCGTGCTCGCCCTGATCGCGATGCGGCTCGCGGCGCGGCCGCCGCGCGGCAGCTTCACCTACGGCCTGCGCCGGGTCGAGATCCTCTCCGCCCAGGCCAACGGGCTGACCCTGCTTCTGCTCGCGGTCTGGCTCGGCTACGAGGCGGTCCGCCGGCTGATCGAGCCACCGCCGGTCGCCGGTGGGCTGGTGCTCGGTACGGCGCTGGTCGGCATCGTGGTCAACCTGGTCGCCACCTGGCTGATCGGCCGCGCCAACCGGACCAGCCTGAACATCCGCGGCGCGTACCAGCACATCCTGACCGACCTGTTCGCGTTCGTCGCCACCGCGGTGGCCGGCGCGGTCATGCTGTTCACCGGCTTCGACCGGGCGGACGGCATCGCCACGCTCGTCGTCGTGGCGCTGATGGCGAAGGCCGGCATCGGGCTGTTGCGCGACTCCGCCCGGATCTTCCTGGAGGCGGCCCCGGCCGGAACCGACACCGGCGCGCTGGGGGAGCGGCTCGCCGGCTGCGACGGCGTGGCCGAGGTGCACGACCTGCACCTGTGGACGATCACCTCGGGCGAGCCGGCGCTGTCCGCGCACGTGCTGGTGCGTCCCGGGTACGACTGTCACCGGGTGCGACGCGAGATGGAACGGCTGCTGCGGGAGGAGTACCAGGTCGACCACAGCACCCTGCAGGTGGACCACCAGCCGGCCGCCGCGGCGCCCGCGGCCGAGCCGTACTGCGAGCGCAGCCACGGCCCGGTGCACCGTCCGGCACGCTGACGGCCGGTGCGGTGAGCGAGAGAGGCTCGCCTCCCGATGCACCCCCCAGAACAACGGGAGGCGAGCCACGTCCGGTCGTCCCCCGGATCGGCGGATCACTCACGCCGGGCGGCCCCGCCGAGATCGGCAGCGAGCCGTCGCGAGCCCGGGTTCGGACCCTGCGGGCCGGCCGAACGCACACCCCCCAGAGGCGTTCGTTTCCGTACCCGCTGCACACAGCGTATCCGCAGAAAGCGCTCTGTAGCCTCGCCCCTTCGGCCCCGATCGGGTAGGACCAAAGACCCTGCGCTACCACGCGGAGCGGTGGGAAGCGCGTGTCGCCGGCGAGACCCGGCATCGGTCCGATAACGGTGTCAGAAGTCGGCTCGATTCTCTACAGAGAGTTATTGTGAGTTGCCCTCGCGTTCATGTGGGATACCGCACCCGCAGATCAGAGGCCAGATGGCGGTCGATCGTGGTTACTCGGCGTACCGTTACTGTCGGTAGCCGATGCTGGTGCACGACCCCCTGGTGCACGAGCGCGGCGCGGCTGGTGCGCAACCCCCTGGCGCATCAGCCTGGTACGAGCGGTCGGTGTGCAACCCCCTGGTGCACCGGCCTGGTACGAGCGGTTGGTGCACGACCCCCTGGTGCACCGGCGCGGCACGAAGGTCGGTGCGCAACCCCTGGTGCACCGGCCTGGTACGAGCGGTTGGTGCACGCCCCGGTGCGCCAACGCCGCACGAGGTTGGTTCGCAACCCCCTGGCGCATCAGCCGGTTACGTGGCGGCTGGCCCGGCGCAGTCCCGCGCCGGGCCATCCGCCGTTTCCGTACCCCGGCTCGCTCAGGCGATCGCCTCGGCCGGCACCGGCGCCGGTACGCCGGCCGCGAAGTCCCAGAACCCGTCGTGGTGCCGGTAGCAGACGCCACAGCGCCGGCAGAACGCGGCGAAGTCGGTCCAGTCCAGCCCGCCGCGGCAGGACGGGCACGCCATCCGCGCGGCGAGCCCGCGGGTGTGCGGCTGGGTCTGCTCCGGTACCGGCCGCAGCCGGGGCCGGGCCGGGTGCCGCCGGCGGGCCAGGACGAACTGGCTCGGCCCCCACCAGCCGCGGCCGACCCGCTGGGCGAGTGCCTCGATGCCGGCCGCCGGCGTCTGCAGCGCCTCGGTGAGCCGTGGGGGCAGCCGCCGGTCCCAGCGGCGCAGGTTGTTCACGCTAGCCACCTCGGTGGTGTCCCAGCCCAGCGCGTCCAGCGAACCGCGCACCGCGCCCAAGTGGTACAGCCGGAACGCGCCCGCGGTGGTACCGGTGATCTGCGGTGTCGGGTCGCTCAGCGGCACCGCCGAGCCGTACCGCAGGGCGCGCAGCCGGGCCAGCAGGTGGTGCTTGATCGGTATGTCCAGCAGCCAGCGGGCCCGGATGGTGCGGCTCATCTCCGCCAGGTACCGGTCGAGTTCGGTCAGGTGGTGCAGCACCCGGACCACCATGGCGGCGTCGAACGCGTCGTCGATGAACGGCAGGGCGCGCAGGTCGGCGCGGACCAGGTGCAGCCGGCCGCGGTCCACCGCGGCGTAGTGTCGCGCCTCGGCCGCGCGTAGGTTGTTCGCCGAGTAGTCGACCAGTACCGCGTGCTCGGCGATGTCGGCGTAGTGCGCGAGGTTGCGGCCGAACCCGCCGCCGAGGTCGGCGAACCACTCGACGTGCCCGAAACGTGGTAGCAGGCGACCCAGCGCGTGCTGTTCGGCGTGCGACTCGTAGTCGCGGCCACGCCAGTAGCTGCGGTAGTCGTACCCGTTGCTGTCGTAGTCGGCCGGTTCGCGGCCGTCCGCACGGTGTGTCATGACCAATCCAGGCTCGGCGTTGGTCGATCGGTACCGCTGTTCGTCGCGCCACCGATCGACGTCGGTCAATTGCGACTCGCGGTCGCGACACTACCGACCGCCACCGGAAGGGTCTGCCGGCCGCCGCTGTGTCACCTGCACGGCGGACCCGGGGTGCCGCGGATCGCCAGCGGTGCCCCCGTCCACGGCCGGACGGGACTCCCGTCGCGGGACCGCGAGACACCCGCCCGGCGGTCGTGTTCGACCCGTTCGCCGGAACCGGAACGTCACCGGGCGGCCGTCGTGCTTCGTCCCCGCTTCGCCCGAACGCGTGCCGCCCGGCGGTATCGGCTGCCTGGCGATCGGTGCCGCCGCGGTGCTCGGTGTGGGGCGGGAGGGTGGGACGGGGGTGTGGGACAGGGAAGGGAGACGACGAAGGCCCCGGTCCCGCAGGACCGAGGCCGCTCGTGTGGGGTGACTGATGGGACTTGAACCCACGACACCCGGGACCACAACCCGGTGCTCTACCAGCTGAGCTACAGCCACCATCGCACGCCGGGCTCGGCGTGCCGGTTCATAGTAGCGGGTGCCGCGGTGGGCCCGACTACGGGGTTTCGGGGGCGGTTTCCGGGCCGGTGGACAGCGATGCGGCGATCTGCTTCGCGGTGTCCACGTCCGGCCCGGGCGGCGGCACGAAGATCGCCTTCCGGTAGTACGCGAGCTCCCGGATGCTCTCCTCGATGTCGGCGAGCGCCCGGTGTGCCAGCCCCTTCTGCGGTTGGCCGAAGTAGGCCCGCGGGTACCACCGGCGGCACAGCTCCTTGATCGACGAGACGTCGACCATCCGGTAGTGCAGGAAGTCGTCCAGTCGCGGCATGTCCCGGGCGAGGAAGCCCCGGTCGGTCGCGATGGAGTTGCCGCACAGCGGCGCGGTGCGCCGGTCCGGGACGAACGTCCGAACGTAGTCGAGGACCGCGTCCTCGGCCTCGGCCATCGACACGCTGGACGCGCGTACCTCGTCGGTCAGCCCGGACTTGGCATGCATGTCCCGGACGACCTCGGTCATCGAGTCCAGCAGGGCGTCGTCGGCCTTGATCACGATGTCCACACCGTCGCCGAGCACGTTGAGCTCGGAGTCGGTGACGAGCACCGCGACCTCGATCAGCGCGTCGCGGCGCAGATCGAGGCCGGTCATTTCACAGTCGATCCAGACGAGGTGTCCTGTCACATCGCACACCCTATGCCGTCCGCGAGCGGCCGGCCGGCCCGGATCGGGCGCGTGTCGGCCGCTCGCGGACCGCGGATGGTCCCGGTCAGACCCGCTCGGCGATGACCTGCTGGAGCACGGCGGCCTGGCTGTGCTCCGGGTCCTTGGTGGCGGTGAGCAGGGTCAACGTGCCTTTTCGGGCGATGCCGGAGAGCCGCTCCAGCGCCGCCGTCCGCTCGGCGTCGGTCAGCTCGCCGCGGTAGCGACGGCTGAACTCCTCGAATCGTTCGGGTATGTGGGCGTACCACATCCGCAGCGCATCGGACGGAGCCACCACCTTCTCCCATTCGAAGTCGGCGTCCGCCTTCGCGACGCCACGCGGCCAGAGCCGGTCGACCAACACGCGGGTGCCGTCGGTGCTGGCCGATTCGTCGTACACGCGCTTGACCTCGATCATGTCTACAGATCTTTGCGTGCCAACCGGCCCGATGGGCCGAAATCGGCGGGATCGCCACCGAGGCGCGACCTGGCGCCTGTGGCATCGTCTCGGGTACCGGGGGCGGGCCTGCGCCGGGGACCTGGGGATCCGGGCGGTACGACGCGCAGGTTCGTGAAAGCGATTTTCTTGACCTGTACCCATGGTGATTGTAATTTCCGAAACGGCGTCGGCATCGGGCCGGCCGGGCGGAATGTGGGTGAGGTCGATGAGACGACGAGCGTTGCTGTCGGCGGCGGCCGGGACGGTGGCGGTCGGCGCCACCACGATCGGCGCCGGTGCCGCACCCGCGGCCGCGCATCCGGGCGGCCGCAAGCAGGTGCGGACCGGCCTGCAGAACCTGATCGACGACGGCTGGCAGGCGCTCGCCGGCGCGAAGGTCGGCATGGTGTCCAACCCGACCGGCGTCGACTCCGCGTACCGGCACGCGGTCGACCTGATGGTCGAGGGCGGCACCGTGGACATCGTCGGGGTGTTCGGCCCCGAGCACGGGTTCCGCGGCTCGGCCCAGGCCGGCAGCTCGGAGGGCACCAGCACCGATCCGCGCACCGGCCTGACCGTCTACGACGCGTACGGCGCGACCCAGGACGACTGGGCGTCGATGTTCGGCAAGGCCGGCATCGACACCGTCGTCTACGACATCCAGGACGTCGGTGCGCGGTTCTACACCTACATCTGGACGCTGTACGACTCGATGGTGGCGGCCGCGAAGCTGGGCCTGCGCTACGTGGTGCTGGACCGGCCGAATCCCTGTGGCGGCAAGGCGTACGGCCCGATGATGACCGCCGGCTACGAGTCCGGCGTGGGCAAGAAGGAGATCGTCCAGCAGCACGGGATGACCACCGGCGAGCTGGCCCGTTTCTACAACGGCGAGTTCCTGCCAAGCGCCGCCGGCCGGTCGGTGGACCTGTCCGTGGTGCAGGTCAGCAACTGGCGCACCGACCAGCTCGGCACCGACCTGACCTACCTGCCGTGGGTGCTGCCCAGCCCGAACATGCCGACCCAGACCTCCGCCCTGGTCTACCCCGGTACCTGCATGTTCGAGGGCACCAACGCCGCCGAGGGACGCGGCACCACCCGGCCGTTCGAGCTGATCGGCGCGCCGTACCTGGACTACCACTGGAGCGACCGGCTCAACGCCGCCGACCTGCCCGGGGTGCGGTTCCGCGAGGCCTACTTCACGCCGACGTTCAACAAGTACGCCAACACGCTGTGCAACGGCTTGGAGGTGGAGATCGTCGACCCGGCGCGGTACGACCCGATCGCCACCGCGGTGCACATGCTGGTGGAGGCGAAGAAGTACGACGGGTTCGCCTGGCGCTACGACGACTACGACCCGGTGCGGCCGTACTGGATCGACAAGCTGACCGGCTCGCCCCGGCTGCGCACGATGATCGACGACGGCGCCGGCGCGTCCGATGTGATACATGCATGGTCGGGTGAATTGTCCGCGTTCCGCGCCCAGCGTCGTCGCTACCTGCTGTACTCCGGTCCGGGACGATGAGTTTTACTGAGCGCCGGCCGAGGCGTACCAGCATCGGTGTCGGAGCCCGCGCAACCGTCGACTGCGACACTGGTCCCAGCACCGGCTGACCGAACCGCCGGAGAGATCGAGGTGCCTCGCCAGTGTCCAAGACTGCCAACGATGCCGCGCCCGGCGGCCTGATCGTGCACGTCAGCGGGCTGCTGCCGGCGCTGTCACCGGCCGAACAGCGAGTCGCCCGCCTCGTCATCGCAGATCCGGCCGCCGCCGCGCGGCAGACCATCACCGAGCTGGCGTCGGCCGCCGGTACCTCCGAGGCCACGGTGATCCGGTTCTGCCGTTCGGTCGGCATGAGCGGGTACCCGCAGCTGCGGATCCGGCTGGCGGCCGAGGCGGCGCGCCGGGTCGAGCCGCCGGACGCCCGCGTGGTCGGCGGCGACATCCCGCCCGGCGCGGACATGGCGCAGATCATCGCGACGATCTCGTTCAACGACGCGCGGGCGGTGGAGGAGACCGCCGAGCAGCTCGACGTCGCCGCCTGCGAGCAGGCGGTGGCGGTGCTGTCCGCGGCCGGCCGGGTCGACGTGTTCGGCGTCGGTGCGAGCGGTTCGGTGGCGGCCGACTTCCAGCAGAAGCTGCACCGCATCGGCCGGACCGCGTTCTACTGGCCGGACACCCACACCGCGCTGACCAGCGCGGCGCTGCTGGGCAAGGGCGACGTCGCGCTCGGCATCTCGCACACCGGTACCACCACCGACTGCGTCGACGTGCTCGACCAGGCCCGGCGGCAGGGCGCCACCACGATCGCGCTGACCAACTACCCGCGCTCGCCGATCGCCGAGGTGGCCGACGTGGTGCTGACCACCGCGGCGCGGGAGACCACGTACCGTTCCGGTGCGATGGCGAGCCGGCTGGCCCAGCTGACCGTGGTCGACTGCCTGTTCGTCGGCGTCGCGGCGAAGAACCGGACCCGCACCAAGCGCAACCTGGAGGCCACCGCCGAGGCGGTCGCGTCCCGCCGGGCGACCGCCAACCGCCGCCGCGGCTGACCGCTGCCGCGGCTGACCGCCGCCGCGCTGACTGCCGCGGCGGGCCGCTGTCGCGAGTCGCCGTGGCTGGGTGCCCGCGTGACCGGTGCCGCGGAGACCGCCGTGGGTCGGTCAGACGGCGCGTCGGTCGATCGGGTGCCGCATTTCGGGCCGGGCTGCGGAAAACCACCACAGAACCTACGATCGACGGGCACTTCATTTCGGTTCGGGCACGGCCGGGGAGGCACCGATGGGTACTCGTCACTGGTGGTCGGACAGGCGGGCGTTCGCCCTCGGCGCCGTGGCGGCCGCCGCCGTGCTGCTGGCCGGCTGCGGCTCGTCGCACGACGACGCGGCCGGTTCGGGCCCGAGCGGTACCGGCGGGCACTCGGCGCACGGCAGCGGCAGCCCCGCCCCGAGCGGCAGCCTGCAGATCTCGGCCGACCCCGGCTCGTCTGGGAAGTCGGGCTCCGGCGGTACCTCGTCCGGCGGGAAGAGCACCGGCGGCAAGGGCTCCGGCTCCGGATCGACCGCCGCCTCCGGGGGCGGCGCGGTGCCCGCATCGAAGCGCTGCCGGCCCGGCCAGCTCAAGGCGACGGTACGGCCGCTCGGTGCCGCCGCCGGCACCCACCACGCGTCGATCATCCTGACCAACACCGGCGGCAGCTGCCAGTCGTCCGGCTACGTCGGGCTGCAACTGGTGTCCGCCTCCAACGGCAAGATCGCCACCTCGGTCCTGCACGACACCGCGCAGCGGCCCCGCACCGTGACGCTCAAGGCGCACGCCACCATGTACGCGCCGGCCAGCTGGGGCGCGGTGGCAAGCAGCGGCGAGTCGCAGACCGGAAACTGCGAGCCCGCGCCGCACGGGCTGCAGGTGGCGCTACCCGGCGCCTCCGGTACGGCGCACGCGGCCTGGTCGTACGGGCCGGTCTGCGGCCACGGCGCGATCACCGTCGGCCCGCTGGCGTCGGGTTCCGGCCCCGCCGGCGGCTGACGCCACCCCGCCGGGAACGTCGGGGTCGGCCTGGTCCGGGCCCCGCCAGCGCCGCCGGATCCGGGGCCCCGCCAGCGCCGCCGGATCCGGGCATCGCCAGCGCCGCCGGAGCCCGGGGATGACACCGGGCACCGGCGGCGTGGGATCTCACGGGGTGTCGGTGAGGTCCTCTTCCCAGTACTCGTGGGTCGAGCGCACCGCGGCGTCGGTGCCGCTGCCGTGCACCTGCTCCTCGCGCTTGCGCAGGTCGACCCGGCGGATCTTGCCGGAGATGGTCTTCGGCAGCTCGGCGAACTCCAGCCGTCGCACCCGCTTGTACGGCGCCAGGTGCTCCCGGGCGTAGCGCAGGATGTCGCGGGCGGTCGCCGCATCGGGTGCCACGCCGGCGGCGAGCACCACGTACGCCTTGGGTACCGCGAGGCGCACCGGGTCCGGGCCCGGCACCACCGCGGCCTCGGCCACCGCCGGGTGCTCCAGCAGTACGCTCTCCAGCTCGAACGGGGAGATCCGGTAGTCCGCCGCCTTGAACACGTCGTCGGCGCGGCCCACGTAGGTCAGGTAGCCGTCGGTGTCCCGGCTCGCCACGTCGCCGGTGTGGTACCGCCGGCCGCGCATCGCGTCCGCGTTGCGCTCCGCGTCGTCGCGGTACCCGGTCATCAGCGGCACCGGTCGGCGGTCCAGGTCGATGCAGATCTCGCCCTCGACCCCGGGCTCGGTCACCACCGTGTCGGTGGCCGGGTCGACCAGGGTGATCTGGTACCCGGGCAGCGGCCGCCCCATCGAGCCGAGCTTGAGCGGCGCGCCGGGCGGGTTCCCGATCTGGCAGGTGGTCTCGGTCTGGCCGTACCCGTCCCGGATGGTCAGCCCCCAGGCACGCCGGACCTGTTCGATGACCTCGGGGTTGAGCGGCTCGCCGGCGCTGGCCACCTCGCGCAGGCTCAGCCGCGCTGCCGACAGGTCGGCCTGGATGAGCATCCGCCACACGGTCGGTGGCGCGCAGAACGTGGTCACCGCCGCGTCGCGCAGCACGCCCAGCAACGCCGCCGGGTCGAACCGTTGGTAGTTGTAGACCAGCACGGTGGCGCCGGCGTTCCACGGCGCGAACAGGTTGCTCCAGGCGTGCTTGGCCCAGCCCGGCGAGGAGATGTTGAGGTGCACGTCGCCCGGCCGCAGCCCGAGCCAGTACATCGTCGACAGGTGCCCGACCGGGTAGCTCTGGTGGGTGTGCTCGACCAGCTTGGGCTGCGCGGTGGTGCCGGAGGTGAAGTAGAGCAGCAGCGGGTCGGTCGCCGCGGTGTCCGGCTCCGGCGGCAGGCCGCCGAACCCGTACGCGTCGGCGTAGCGCAGCCAGCCCTCGACCGGTTCGCCGACCGCGATCCGGGTGTACGACCCGGGCACGTCGGCGAACTTCGCCGCGTCGGCGGAGCGGGCCACCACGTGCCGGGCCTCGCCCCGGTGTACCCGGTCGCGCAGGTCGGCGGGCCCGAGCAGGGTGGTGGCGGGGATGACCACGGCGCCCAGCCGCAGCAGCGCGAGCAGCGTCTCCCACAGCTCGATCTGGTTGCCGAGCATCACGATGACGCGCTCGTTGCGGGCCACCCCCTCGGCGGCGAGCCACGCCGCGAGCTGGGTGGACCGCTCGGTCAGGTCGGCGAAGGTCAGTTCGGTGTCGCTGCCGTCCTCCTCGATGACCCGCAGCGCGATCTGGTCCGGCCGTTGCGCGGTGAGTACCGCGTCGAACCAGTCCCGGGCCCAGTTGAAGCTGGTCAACTCCGGCCAGGAGAACTCGCGGTAGGCCCGGTCGTAGTCCTCTTCGGCCGCCAGCAGGAAGTCTCGGGCCGCGCGGAATAACGCCGTGCCGTCACCGGTTGGAGTGGTGGTCGTCTCACTGTGTGCCATGCGCGCCCCTCTCGGACGTCTCACCAGTGTTGCGGGTGGGCTCGATGATCAGGTGGGCTCGATGATCAGGGAAGCCGGCGAGCGGCCGGCGAGCCTGGCAACAGTGTGGTGCGCCGGACGCCGTGGTGGGGGTGTCGGAGAGGTTTTCAGCTTTCTCCCAGTCTCTACCAGGGTTGGCCGCAGGCGAGGACGGTTACATGAAGGGACCGGGGGACTACCGGATCGGCCGCGGGGGCAGCCGGTTGCGGTGATTGGCCATACACCCTAGCTCGGAATCACTCCGGTCGGTAGGACGTTGTACGCAGTGGCAGGGCGCACAGCGGGCAGCTCAGCACAACGGGAGGACGGCGAACGTGGCGAACGACACGGGTATCCGCACCGACAAAGTCGCCGAGGAGCGCGACCTGGTCGGTGTGTACCTGCACGAAATTTCCAGGACGCCGTTGTTGGACGCGGCCGGCGAGGTCGACATCGCGAAGGCGGTCGAGGCCGGGCTCTACGCCGACAAGCTGCTCGAAGCCGGACAGACGGTGCACGGCGCCTCGAAGGCGGAGCTGACTCGGCTGGTGGTCGAGGGGCAGCGGGCCAAGGAGCAGTTCGTCAAGGCGAACCTGCGGCTCGTCGTCTCCATCGCCCGGCGGTACGTGCGCAGCGGCATGCCGATGCTCGACCTCATCCAGGAGGGCAACACCGGTCTGGTCCGCGCGGTCGAGAAGTTCGACTACGAGCGCGGCTTCAAGTTCTCCACCTACGCGACCTGGTGGATCCGGCAGGCGATCAGCCGGGCCATCGCGCAGCAGGAGCGCACCGTGCGACTGCCGGTGCACCTGGTCGAGGACGTCAACCGGATGCGCAACATGACCCGCCAGCTCACCCGTGAGCTGGGCCAGGAGCCCGAGGCCGAGCAGCTGGCGAAGGGGCTGGGCGTCAGCGTCGAGCGGATCAACGAACTCAAGCGCTGGTCGCAGGACACGGTGTCGCTGGACACCCCGGTCGGCGACGACGGCGACACCAACCTCGGCGACCTGGTCGCCGACACCGACTCGCCCAGCCCGGAGGATCTGGTGCTGGCCGGGATGGAGCGCGACCGGGTGGACGGGCTGCTCGGCCACCTGGACGACCGGTCCGCCGGCATCGTCCGCGCCCGGTACGGGCTGGACGACGGGCGGGAGCACTCGCTCACCGAGGTGGCGCAGCGGTTCTCGCTGTCCCGGGAGCGGATCCGGCAGCTGGAGATCCAGGCGCTGCACCGGCTGCGCGAGCTGGCCGGTTCCGGCGGCCTGGACGCCGCCTGACCGCATCCACCAGCACGAACGACGGCCGACCCCGAGGGGGTCGGCCGTCGTTTCGTCTTCGGCCCCGAACGCCGTACCGTCCGGTGCCGGCGCGGTTCGTCAGCCGCCGGCGGCGCTGCCGGCCGATTGGCTGCCGGTCGAGTCATTGCCGGCGGTGCCGGTCGAGTCGCTGCCGGCCGAGTCGTGCGCGGCGGTGCCGGCCGAGTCTTTGCCGGGTCGTGCCTCGCCGGCCGGTCCGCGATCGGTGGCCTCGTCCTCGGCGGCCTCGCAGAGCAGCCGGACCGCCGCGGCGACGGTACGCAGGCCGTCGGTGTCCAGCCGTTCCAGCAACCGCCGGGTGGCGAACTCGCCGGCCTCGTTGAGCCGGTCCAGCAGCCGCCGGCCGGTAGCGGTCAGCTCGACCCGGCGCACCCGGCGGTCGTTCGGGTCCTCGCGCCGGCTGACCAGGTGCTGAGCGGCGAGCCGGTCGACGATGCCGGTGACGGTGGCGAGCCGGACGCCGAGCACGTCGGTGAGCGCCTGACCGGAGCTTGCCCCGCGCGCCAGCGCGATCAGGACCTTGAGCTGCTGCATCGTCAGGTTGAGGTCGAGCAGGGGGCTCGGCCGCAGCCGGGTCGCCGCCTGCTGGAGCCGCTGCCCGTCCGCCAGGATCCTGCCGATCAGCTCGTCGCCGGTGACCACGTCCGTCTCCCCAGTCATTTCGTATCCGGCGAGCCACTGTCCGTGCACGGTCGGGGGCCGGTGCCGGCCGGATACTTCGGGTCAGCCAAACTGTTTTTCTGAACCGTACTAGTGATCGCGGCTGTGCGCCGGACTGGCGGGTCCGAGCGGCGCCGCGATCACCCCGGTCAGACCATATGAGGGCATCGCCGCCCGAAGGCCCCGGACAACGAGGGGAAAGCCAGTATGTGGCTGCTGTCCCGGCTCAGTCTTGCCAACCGTAGTCTCGTCGCCCTGATCACCGTCGTGATCATCGGCTTCGGGGCGTTCTCCATTCCATCGCTGCGCCAGCAACTGCTGCCGTCGCTGGAGTTCCCGATCGCCGCGGTCCTGATCACCGATCAGGGCGCCTCGCCCCAGGTGGTCGAGGAGCAGGTCACCACGCCGATCGAGGACGCCATCCAGGCGGTACCGAATCTGGAGAGCGTCACCTCGACCTCGCAGTCCGGGTCGGCCACCGTGCTCGCCCAGTTCGAGTACGGCACCGACCTGGACGACGCGACCAACAAGATCGAGCAGGCGGTCAACCGGATCGACGCGCAGCTGCCGGACAACGCGCAGACCAGCGTGTTCGCCGGTAGCACCGACTCGCTGCCGGTGGTCACGCTGGCCGCGTCCGGATCGCTGTCCCAGCAGCAGCTCGGGCAGCGGCTCACCGACACCGTCGCGCCGAAGCTGCGCAAGATCGACGGGGTCAAGGACGCCGACATCACCGGGGTACGCGACCAGCAGGTCACGATCACCCCGGACGCGGCGAAGCTGGCCAAGGCGGGCGTGCCGCCGACGGCGGTCGTCACCGCCCTGCAGGGCGCCGGTGCGCGGGCGTCGGCCGGTACCCTCACCGAGGGCGACAAGAGCCTGTCGGTGCAGGTCGGCGGCAAGTTCGACTCGGTCCAGCAGATCAAGAACCTGTACCTGTCGCCGGCCGCGGCGGCCGGTGCCGGCCCGCAGGGTGCCGGCCAGCCCGGCAACCCGGGTCAGCAGGGCACCGGCTCGTCCGGTGCGACCGGGCAGCAGGGCGGGCCGCAGAAGGCCGCGAAGCCGGTACGGCTGGGCGACGTGGCGAGCGTCAAGGTCACCGAATCGGCGGCCACCTCGCTGACCCGGACCAATGGCAAGCCGAGCCTCGGCGTGTCGATCACCATGAAGCCGGACGGCAACGCGGTCGCGATCTCGAAGAAGGTCCGCGACGAGCTGTCCGACCTGAAGTCCGACCTCGGCCCCGGCGGCGAGCTGACCATCGTCTCCGACCAGGCGCCGTACGTGCAGAAGTCGATCAAGGACCTGTTCACCGAGGGCATGCTGGGTCTGGTCTTCGCCGTCGTGGTGATCCTGATCTTCCTGCTGTCGGTACGGGCGACGCTGGTCACCGTGGTCAGCATCCCGGTGTCGGTGATGATCGCGCTGCTGGTGATGTGGCTGAAGGGCGACACCCTCAACCTGCTGACGCTGGGCGGGCTGACGATCGCGATCGGCCGGGTGGTGGACGACTCCATCGTCGTGCTGGAGAACGTCAAACGACATCTCGGCTACGGCGAGTCCAAGCGGGACGCGGTGCTGTCCGGGGTGCGCGAGGTGGCCGGCGCGGTCACCTCGTCGACGCTGACCACGGTCGCGGTGTTCCTGCCGATCGGGCTGGTCGGCGGCATGGTCGGCGAGCTGTTCGCACCGTTCGCGATCACCGTGGTGGTGGCGCTGCTGGCCTCGCTGCTGGTGGCGCTGACCATCACCCCGGTGCTCGCGTACTGGTTCCTCAAGGCGCCGAAGCGGGTCTCGCCGGCGGAGGCCGAGCTGGCCCGGCAGAAGGCGCTGGAGAAGGAGCGGCGCAGTCCGCTGCAGCGGGCGTACGTGCCGGTCATCCGGTTCGCCACCCGCCACCGGTTCGTCACGGTGTTGATCGCGGTCGTGGTGTTCGTCGGCACGCTGGCGCTGGCACCCGGGCTCAAGACCAACCTGCTCGACTCGTCCGGCCAGGACACGCTGAGCCTGTCGGAGAAGATGCCGGTCGGTACCAGCCTCTCGGCGACCAGCGACGCGGCGGAGAAGATCGAGGGCGTGCTGCGCCGGCACGGCGACATCAAGTCGTACCAGGCGACCGTCGGCTCGACCGGCTTCGGTACCGGCAGCTCCAACCAGGCGAGCTTCCAGGTCACCGTGACCGAGGGCACCGACACCGACGCGCTGTCCGACTCGCTGCGGCACGACATCGACGAGCTGTCCGGCGTCGGCGAGGTGACCTTCGGCGACGTCACCGGTTTCGGCGCGAGCAACGTGCAGGTGGTGGTGACCGCCCCGGACGACGCGACACTGCGCACGGCGGCGAGCCAGGTCGAGGGCGCGTTCAAGCGCACCGGGCAGCTGCGCGACGTGGAGAGCGACCTGTCGCCGACCAACCCGCAGGTGCAGGTCACCGTCGACCACCGCCGGGCCGCGCAGTACGGGCTGACCGACACCACGATCACCCAGCTCGTGCAGCAGGCCTTCCAGGGCGCGCCGGCCGCGAAGATCGAGCTGGACGGGGCCGACCGCAACGTGATCGTCCGTACCGGGGCGGCGCCGGCCACGATGGACAAGCTCAAGGCGCTGCCAGTACCGACGGCGACCGGCACGGTGCCGCTGTCGGCGGTGGCGACGGTCAAGCGGGTCAACGGTCCGGTCACCATCTCGCACACCGACCGGAATCGCAGCGCGACCGTCTCCGCGACGGCGACCAGCAGCAACACCGGCCAGGTCACCAGCGACCTGACCAAGAAGCTGGACGCGTTGAAGCTGCCCACCGGTGCCGACTGGAGCATGGGCGGCGTGGGGTCGGACCAGTCCGACGCGTTCAGGGCGCTCGGGATCGCGCTGCTCGCCGCGATCGCGATCGTGTTCATCATCATGGTGGCGACGTTCCGGTCGCTGCTGCAGCCGCTGATCCTGCTGGTGTCGGTGCCGTTCGCGGCGACCGGCGCGATCGTGGCGCTGCTGGCCAGCAACACCGCGCTGGGTGTCGCGTCGCTGATCGGTCTGCTGATGCTGATCGGCATCGTGGTCACCAACGCGATCGTGCTGATGGACCTGATCAACCAGTACCGGCGGCAGGGGATGACCGTGGCCGAGGCGGTGGTCGAGGGCGGCCGGCGCCGGCTGCGGCCGATCCTGATGACCGCCGCGGCGACGATCTGCGCGCTGATCCCGATGTCGCTCGGGTTGACCGGCAAGGGCGGGTTCATCTCGCAGCCGCTGGCGATCGTGGTGATCGGCGGCCTGGTGTCCTCGACGCTGCTGACGTTGCTGCTGGTGCCGGCGCTCTACACGATGGTGGAGGGCCGGCGGGAGAAGCGCCGGCTGCGCCGGGAGGCGGCCGAGGCGACGCCGGACGCGCGGTGCGAGCCGGCCGCCGCCGGGGCGCAGTGACGGACGCCCGGCGAGCGGTGGGCCAGGGTGGCCCTCCGCTCGCCCGGGATGACCGCCCGGTAGCGGACGAACGGTATGGCGGTTGCCATATCCGGCATCGCGCCGCGCGCGGTCGCGGTAGCCTGACAGGCCGTGGCGGCGGCCCTACCCGGCACCCATCGGGTGCGGACACCTCGTGTCGCGAGGACACCGGGTCCGCGCCCGCAGCGGAGGTGTGACGGATGACAGGCCCGAGGTCCGATCTGCGGCTGATGGTGTGGAACCTGTGCCGCGGTGGCACCGGTAGCCCGGCCGGCGACGTGCTCGACCAGATGACCGACCTGATCGGCGACGTCGCGCCCGACGTGCTGTGCTGCGTGGAGACGGAGGGCGCCACCGACCGGATCGTCGCCGGGCTGCACGCCGCCGGGCACGCCGACTACCGCGGACACCGGCTCGCCGTCGACGGGACCGACGACAACCTCGCCATCGTCACCCGGCTGCCGGTGCTCGAGCTGTTGCCGGCGCCGGCCGGGCGCACCGTGGACAGCTACAACTTCGGCGGGCTCCGGCTGCGGTTGCCCGGCGGCGGCGAGGTCGCGGTGTTCGACACGTGGCTGCGGTTCGACGTGGCGATCGCCGACGCGCTGGAGGCCACCGTCGCCGAACTGGTCGACGGCGCCGAACGCACCCGCAACGACGAGCAGCTGGCCCTGCTGGAACTGCCGCAGCTCGCCAACATCGAGGAGATCCTCACCGAGCACCTGCCCACTGCACTGGCCGACTCCGACGTGCCGGTGCTGCTCGCCGGCGGCTTCAACACCGAGTCGCACCTCGACCTCGCCGCCGGCGACCCTGCGTACCGCCGGCACGTACGACCGCAGTGGCAGGTCACCGCTCGGCTGGCGAAGGCCGGCTTCGCCGACGCGTACCGGCTCGCGCACCCGGACGCGGCGGCCGAGCCCGGCGGTACCTTCGACCGGGCGGACGGCGGGCAGCGGCTGCCGCACCGGATCGACTACGTGTTCGTCGACGAGCGGCGGGTCCGGGTGCGGGCGGCGAGGACCGTCTGGCAGCGGCTCGACCGGCACGGCCCGGGCAGCTTCTACTCCGACCACGCCGCGCTCGTGGTCGACGCGAGCATCGTCGCGTAGCCGGCACCGCGCGTTCGCGCCCGCCCCGTAGCCTGAGCCGGTGATCATCAGCCTGCCGGCGGCCCTCGGCGCCGCGGTGTTGTTCGGCGTCGCGTCCGCGCTGCAGGCCTACGCGGCACGCACCGAACCGCCCGGCTCCGGTCTGCGCGGCCTGCTCCGAGTGGTCCTGCGGCTGCCGTACCTGCTCGGGCTGGGCTGCGACCTGGCCGGGTTCGCCGCCGAGATCGTCGCGCTGCGCGGGCTGCCGCTGTTCGCGGTGCAGGCGGCCGTCGCCGGCTCGCTCGCGGTGACCGCGGTCGTGGCCGTGCCGCTGCTGTCGGCCCGGCTGTCGTCCAACGAGTGGATCGCCGTCGCCGGGGTGTGCGTGGGCCTCGCCTCGATCGGGGTCTCGGCCGGCGCCGAGGGGACGCCGACGGTCGGCGGCGCGTTCCGGTGGGGGCTGGTCGTGGCGACCGGGCTGCTGATCGTCGCGGCGCTGGCGGCGAGCCGGTTGCCGAGCCGGGCCCGGTGCACCGCGCTCGGCCTGGCCGGCGGTCTCGGCTTCGGCATCGTCGCCATCGCGGCCCGCATCCTGCCCGACCTCGCGCCGGCGCACCTGGTCCGCGACCCGGCCGCGTACCTGGTGATCGTCGCCGGGGTGACCGCGTTCGCGTCGTTCACCACCGCGCTGCAGACCGGCGCGGTCGCTGCGGCAACCGCCGCGCTGGTGCTCGGCGAATCGGTCGTGCCGTCCGCGGTCGGGGTGCTGCTGCTCGGCGACACCACCCGGGCCGGGTACTGGCCGGTCGCGGCCGGCGGGTTCGCGCTCGCCGTCGTCTCGGCGGTACTGCTGGCCCGCTTCGGCGAGCCGGCCTGACCGTGACCGACCCGGGGTCGCGTTGGCGGCTGCGAACCGGGCATCGGGCGCTGGCCGGTCGGCGGCGCGGTCGTAGGCTGGTCGGATGTTGCGCTGGCTGACCGCATTCGTGGATGTACCGGCCCCCTTTGCCGACCGCGACGTCGCGTTCTGGCAGGCGGTCACCGGTTCGACGCTCTCGGCCCGCCGGGGCGACCGGGCCCAGTTCGTCACGCTGCTACCGCCCACCGGCGACGCGTACCTGCGTGCGCAGACGGTGTTCGCCGGCGATGGCGGCAGCCACCTGGACCTGCACGCGGACGAGCCCGAGGCGCTGGCGGCACACGCCCGGTCGCTCGGCGCGACGGTGCGGTACCAGGAGCCCGGGCTCGTCGTGCTCGAGTCGCCGGCCGGGCTGGCGTTCTGCGTCGTCGCGGCGCGCGGCGAGGCGGTACGCCCCGCGCCGGTCACCCGCGACGACGGCAGCCGCAGCGTGGTCGACCAGCTTTGCCTGGACCTGCCGGCCGGCGGCTACGAGCGGGAGTGCGACTTCTGGTCGGCACTGACCGGCTGGCAGCTGCGGCCCGGATCCCGGCCCGAGTTCCACTACCTGGTCCGGCCGGCCGGGATGCCGCTGCGGTTGCTGCTGCAGCGGTTGGGCGATGCCCGGCCGGCCGCCGCGCATCTCGACCTGGCGTGCGACGACCTCGAGGCGGAGGCGGCCTGGCACGCCGCCCGGGGCGCCCGGCGCAGCCACCGCACCGCCGACTGGATCACCCTGCGCGACCCGGCTGGTCTGCCGTACTGCGTGACCCGGCGCAACCCCGACACCGGCACCACGCCGGGCTGACCGACCGACGACCGGTACCCGGGGCAGTGCCGCGGACGGGTCGTACGGCCCCGAGGTCCGGTGACCGGGCGGTTCAGGGTGTGGCGGAGCTCGGATGGCCCTGGGGTCCGGTGACCGGGCGGTTCAGGGGGTGTGGCCGGGCTCGGATGGCGCTGCGGTCCGGTGACCGGCGGTTCAGGGGTGTGCCGGGGCGAGGGAGCGGACGGCGGTGGCGACGGCGTCCGGGCGGTCGAGCATGGCAAGGTGCGCCGCGTCCGGCAGTGCCTGGTGTCCGGCGGACAGTTCGGCGGCGAGCGCGGCGGTGGCCGCCGACCACGCGGCGGCCCGGTCGGTGCCCAGACCGTACGTCGCGGCGAGCACCCGCACCGGTACCGGCGGGAACGGCGCGGCGCGCATCGCCCGCAGCGCCACCGCCTGACCCCGGTACGCGGCGAGCTCGGCGACGATGCTCGCCAGCGTCTCGCCCGACGAGTGCACGGCATCGAGCGCGTCGGGCACCGGGTCGGGCCGGGGCGGCCAGCCCGGCCGGTCCGGGCCGGTGAGCCGGCGCGCGGTGCCGAGCCGGTACGCCAGCCGCACCGCGGGCGGGCCGATCAACCGGGCGACCGGGACCGCCGCGAGCAGCGCGGACAGCGGCGCGTCGGCCTGCCGGGCCAGCGTCTCGAGCCCGCGCAGCGGCTGCTCGCTCGCTACCGCGTCGGGTTCGTAGCTGGGGTCGACGAGCACCAGGCCGGCGAGGCGGTCCGGTGCGGTCCGCGCGTACGCCTCCGCGTGCAGCGCGGCGGCCGAGTGCGCCACCACGGTGACCGGCGCGGCGGGGGAGAAGCGGTCCGCGGCGGCGGCGATCCGGGCCGCCTCCACGTCCAGTGTGGACGGTCGGGCCGAGCGCGGGGAGAGGCCGAGGCCGGGGCGGTCGAGCCGGACCAGGCGGTACCCGCGCAGCAGCGGCACCACGGCGT
Organism: Actinocatenispora sera; assembly: GCF_018324685.1. Taxonomy (NCBI): domain Bacteria; kingdom Bacillati; phylum Actinomycetota; class Actinomycetes; order Micromonosporales; family Micromonosporaceae; genus Actinocatenispora; species Actinocatenispora sera. Next base: position 4,049,334 of record NZ_AP023354.1, read on the forward strand.
CCCAGTCGAACCAGCTCTGCCCGAGGCCGCAGCAGAACAGCACCACCGGCCCGGTACCGCCGTCGACCACGTGCACCAGCTCGCCGTCGAGGGTGCGAAGCTCCGACCGCGAATGCCACCCACCCGGCATCAGGACCGCCCGCCGGGGCGCACCATCGGGAACGCCAGGGTGTCCCGGATGGACAGTCCGGTCAGCAGCATCACCAGCCGGTCCACGCCGAGGCCGAGGCCGCCGGTGGGCGGCATGCCGTACTCCAGGGCGGTGAGGAAGTCCTCGTCGAGTTCCATCGCCTCCGGGTCGCCGCCGGAAGCCCGCAGCGACTGCTCGGTCAGCCGGCGCCGCTGCTCGACCGGGTCGGTCAGCTCGGTGTAGCCGGTGCCGATCTCGGCACCGAACGCGACCAGGTCGAAGCGTTCGGCGAGCCGGTCGTCGCGCCGGTGCTGCCGGGTCAGCGGCGACACGTCCGCCGGGAAGTCGAGGTAGAACGTCGGCTCGACGGTGGTGCGCTCGACCAGCCGGTCGTACAGGTCGAGCAGCAGCTCACCGTGGCTCTCGCCGTCCTCGTACGGCACGTGCAGTCGGTCGGCGTGGGCGGCCAGCTCGGCGACCGGCGTGTCCACCGTGACCGGCGCACCGACCGCCGCCGACACCGCCTCGTGCACCGTGCACCGCCGCCACCGGCCGCCGATGTCCACTTCGGACACCGATCCGTCCGCGGCGGTACGCCGCAGCACCGGGGCGCCGAACGCCGCGGTCGCCGCGGACTGGATCAGCGTCTGCGCGAGCTCGGCGACGTCGTGGTAGTCGGTGTACGGCTGGTAGGCCTCCAGCATGGTGAACTCGGGGTTGTGGGTGGCGTCCACGCCCTCGTTGCGGAAGTCGCGCCCCAGCTCGAACACCGCGCCCATGCCGCCGACGCACAGCCGCTTGAGGAACAGCTCGGGCGCGATCCGCAGGTACAGGTCGAGGTCGTAGGCGTTGGAGCGGGTGCGGAACGGCCGGGCGTTCGCGCCGCCGTGCACCCGCTGCAGGATCGGCGTCTCCACCTCGAGGAACCCGCGCCCGGTCAGCGTGGCGCGCAGCGAGCCGATCGCCGCCGCGCGCACCGCGAGCAGCCGCCGCGCGGCCGGCCGCAGGGCGAGGTCCAGGTGCCGCGCCCGGACCCGCGCCTCCGGGTCGGTGAGGCCACGATGCTTGTTGGGCAACGGATGCAGGCACTTGGCGGTGATGGTGAACGAGCGCACCAGTACCGACGGCTCGCCCCGCCGGCTGGTGACCAGCTCACCGTCGAGGGCGAGCTGGTCGCCCAGATCGACCTCGGTGGACCAGCGGCGCATCGCGGCGGCGCCGGTGTCCGTGGCGGTGAGCATCGCCTGCAGGTCGCCGGTGGCGTCGCGCAGCAGGACGAACCGGACCCCGCCGTGGTCGCGGTCGAGCAGCACCCGGCCGGCCACCCGTACCGTCTCGCCGGTGCGGTGGTCGGCGGGCAGGCCGGCGGCGCGCCGTGCCAGCTCGCCGCAGGCGTCGGTGACCGGCGCGACCACCGGGTACGGGTCGGTGCCGGCCGCGCGCATCTTCTCCATCGTGGCCAGCCGTACAGCGACCTGCTCCGGCACCGGCGGCCGGGTCGGGGCGATCGGCTCGTCCGGCTCGTCCGGCGGGCCGACCGTGGGACCGGTGGCCGGCGGCTGCGGTGGGGGCGCGCTGATCGCCCGGTCCCGGCCCCGGTTGAGCAGCGCCGACAGCCGGGGCACGGTGACGAACCCCTCGGCCATCGCCGAGGCGAGACCGACTCTTGCCACGTCCCGGGTGTCGCCGAAGCACAGGTAGCGCGGCAGCCAGACCGGCCGGTACTTGACGTTCGACCGGTAGAGCGACTCGATCTGCCACCACCGGGAGAAGAACAGCAGCAGCTTGCGCCACAGCCGCAGGATCGGCCCGGCGCCGATCCGGGCACCCTCCTCGAAGGCGGCGCGAAACACCGCGAAGTTCAGCGAGATCCGCGACACCGACAGCCCCGCGGCCGCGGCGACCACCGCGGCGACCATGAACTCCATCAGCCCGTTGTCGGCGTCCGGGTCGCGGCGCATCAGATCCAGCGACAGCCCGTGCCGGCCCCACGGTACGAAGGAGAGCAGGGCGGCCGGGGTGCCGTCCGGTGCCATCGCCTCGACCAGCACGCAGCGGGCGTCGGCCGGGTCGCCGAGCCGGCCGAGCGCCATCGAGAAGCCCCGCTCGGACTCGGTGTCGCGCCACGCCTCGGCCCGCGCGACGATCTGGGCCATCTCCTCGGCCGGCACGTCGGCGTGCCGCCGGATCCGGGTGGTGTAGCCGGCCCGCTGCACCCGGCGGACCGCCTGCCGCACGCCGCGCATCTCCCGGCCGTCCAGGGTGAAGTCGGCGACGTGCAGCACCGCCTCGTCGCCCAGCTGCAACGCCCGCAGCCCGGCCCGCGCGTACGCCGTCGCCCCCTGCTCGCTCGCCCCCATCACCGCCGGCGTCCAGGCGTACCGGCGGGCGAAGGCGTGCCACGCCGCGATCGCCGGCGCCCACGCCTCCGGGTCGCCGATCGGGTCGCCGGAGGCGAGGATGACCCCGCCGACCACCCGGTAGGTGATCGCCGCCTTGCCCGACTCGGAGAAGATCGCCGACTTGTCCCGCCGGGTGGCGAAGTAGCCCAGCGAGTCGCGCTCGCCGTACCGGTCGAGCAGGGCCCGGATGCGCGCCTCGTCGTCCGGCGGAAGTACCGCGGCGGTGCGTTGCGAGGCGAGCAGCACCAGCAGCGCGGCGAACAGCGTCGCCGCCACGCACAGCCCGGTGACCATCGCGATCCAGTGCGGCGCGCCGGCCGGTCCGTGCAGCGGGTCGCTGGAGTCCAGCAGCCGGTGTCCCACCCAGGAGGCGCGCTTGCGGCGCCCGGCGAGCGTGCCCGGGTCGAGGGTGACGAGCAGGTAGCCGATGCCGGCGGTGGCGACCAGCCCCAGCACCAGGGTGGCGGTCGCCTTGCGGAAGCTGCCGCGCTGCACCCGCGCGTAGAACTCGTGCCGGGCCCGCACCAGTACGATCACCTCGATCGCCACGAACACGGTGCCCACCGCGGCGAACACGATGTCCGCGCTGTACACGTCGGGCAGGTCGTGGCCGGCGGCCAGGGTGGTGAGCACGTACCCGTCGGCGATCAGGTCGATGACCAGGGCGAGCCCGAGCAGCACCCCGAGCAGGACGCCGGCGACGCGTTTCCGCCTGGCCACCGCGCCGGCAAGGATGATCAGGAACGCCACCCAGGCGAGGTTGACCGACGCCGGCAGACCGAGCGTCTCGATCAACGCGGTCGGCCAGTACAGGTAGTCGCGCAGCGGCGGGACCGCGGCCCGGATCAGCCCGTACAGCGCGAGCAGGCCCAGGTAGGTGGCGAACACGGTGGGTACCCGTGGTCGCAGCCGGTCCCACCTGGTGCCGGTCGCCTCGTTCGTCACCTTTGCTCCAGCCCTACGCGCAGCGGATCGGGCCGGTACGGCCCGGCGGCGGCGTCCGCCGTGCCTGCGGTCAGGGATGGACGGTGGCGCCGTCGGCGTCCCCGCATCGTCGGGGCGCGATCGTCTCTCAGCGTAATCGGGTGCAGGCAAACGCGCGGTAAGTGTGGAAGTACGCCACGCCAGCGAGTTTGGGCGATCGGGCTTCGCGCACGAGGTTCTGCCGGGTCAACCGTCCGTGTCGGCGTCCCCGGCGTCGGCGTCGCGCTGCGCCGCCTTGCGGGCCTGCCGGGCGGCCCGGCGGCGGGCCCAGCGGCTGGTCTTCCCGGTGGCCTCCACCGCGTCGGCCCCGTCCGCCTCGGCCCCGTCCGCCTCGTCCTGGTCCGCCTTGGCCTCGACTGCCTCGTCCTGACCCGCCTCGGCCGCCTCGGACGCGGCCCCGTCCTCGCGCTCGGCCGCGTTCTCGTCCTCGGCCGTGTCCGTCTCGGGCTCGGCCGGGTCCCCGTCCTTGGTGTCGGCCCGGTCCTCGTCCTGGGTGTCGGGTTCGGCCCCGGCGTCGGGCTGCGCGTCCGGCTCGGTGCCGTCGTCCGGCCGCTTCTTCTTTTTCAGCCGCAGCGTGAACGGCTCGCCGGTCGAAATGACCTGGCCGCTCTTGCCGCTCGGATTGATCATCATCGACATTGCCCGCGCTCGCCTTCCGGATTCGCCCCGGAGCGTCGCACCGACGCATCGCGGGGCCGCCGCGTCGCGGCCGTCGCCTGGACGACACTCGAAGGTCCCAGCCAATGGCCGCACCTCTGCGCACAAAAGCTACCCGACATGGTTGATACCACGCGGTCCGGTGCGCGGCCAGGACGGTCGCCCGCATCGTGGTCGAATGTCGTGTACCACGTGGTGGTCGGTGCGGCGGGCCAGGGCCGGGTGCTGCCGTCGCCGCTGGATAGCATGGTCGGGTGACTCCCGCCGAGCTTGCCGAGACAGTTCTTGCCGCCGCGCGCGGCGCGTTCGCTGCGCACGGGTTGGACGCCGCCGTCCTGCCCACGACGACCAGCGTGGAGCGACCCCGCAATCGCGACCACGGTGACTACGCGTCCAACCTGGCGCTGCAGGTCGCGAAGAAGGTCGGGGCGAACCCGCGGGAGCTGGCCGGCTGGATCGCCGAGCAGCTCGGTGCGGCAACCGGTGTCGCGTCGGTCGACATCGCCGGCCCCGGCTTCCTGAACATCCGGCTGTCCGCGGCCGCCGCCGGCGAGCTGGCCCGGGTGGTGGTCGACGCCGGCGAGCGGTACGGGCACTCCGACACGCTGACCGGTCAGCGGCTCAACCTGGAGTTCGTGTCGGCCAACCCGACCGGACCGGTGCACATCGGTGCGGTGCGGTGGGCCGCGGTGGGCGACGCGCTGGCCCGGCTGCTGCGGGCCACCGGTGCGCAGGTCGGCACCGAGTACTACTTCAACGACGCCGGTTCGCAGATCAACCGGTTCGCCCGCTCGCTGTACGCGGCGGCCACCGGCGCCGAGATCCCGCCGGACGGCTACCACGGCGAGTACATCGCGGAGATCGCCGCCGACGTGGTGACCCGCAACCCGGGCGTGCTGGACAAGCCGGCCGACGACGCGCTGGAGATCTTCCGGGTCGACGGCGTGACGCTGATGTTCGACGAGATCAAGACGTCGCTGGTCGAGTTCGGCGTGCACTTCGACCGGTACTTCAACGAGAAGGACCTGCACGACGCGGGCGAGCTGACCGCGGCGGTGCAGCGGCTGCGCGAGCAGGGCGCGATCTACGAGCGCGACGGCGCGACCTGGCTGCGTACCAGCGAGCACGGCGACGACAAGGACCGGCCGCTGATCAAGTCCGACGGCGAGTGGACCTACTTCGCCGCCGACTGCGCGTACTACCTGGACAAGCGGCAGCGCGGCTTCGACAAGGTCGTGATCATGCTGGGCGCCGACCATCACGGCTACATCGGCCGGATGCGGGCGATGGCGGCCTGCTTCGGCGACGACCCGGACCAGACGCTGGAGATCCTGATCGGCCAGATGGTGAACCTGGTCTCGGACGGAGCGCCGGTCCGGATGAGCAAGCGCGCCGGTACCGTCGTGCTGCTGTCCGACCTGGTCTCCGCGGTCGGCGTGGATGCGGCCCGGTTCTCGCTCGCCTGGTACTCCGTCGACTCGCAGATCGATCTCGACCTGGACGCCTGGGCCAAGCGCAGCCAGGACAACCCGGTCTTCTACGTGCAGTACGCGCACGCCCGGATCGCCTCGCTCGGCCGCAACGCCGCCGAGCTGGGCATCGGCCGCGGCGCCGACTTCGACGCCGCGTTGCTGTCCACCCCGCGGGAGGGCGACCTGCTCAAGGCGCTCGGCGAGTTCCCGGCGGTGGTGGCCGGCGCGGCCGAGCTGCGCGAGCCGCACCGGGTGGCCCGCTACCTGCACGCGCTCGCCGGGACGTACCACCGGTTCTACGACGCCTGTCGGATCCTGCCGCAGGGTGACGAGAAGCCGACCGACCTGACCGTGGCCCGGCTGTGGCTGGTCGAGGCCACCCGGATCGTGCTGGCCAACGGCCTGCACCTGCTCGGCGTCTCGGCGCCGGAGCGGATGTAGTCGTGCGCGCCCACGAGGCCGGTGCCCTGCATGCCGACATCGGTCAGCACGGCCCGGAATGGCTTCGCGAGCCGGCCGACGTCAACGACCTGCTGCCGCAGTTGTGGCCGCGCACAGTGACCCGCGGTTCCGACGGCGTGCTGCGCATCGCCGGCATTCCGGTCACCGAGCTCGCCGCCGAGTTCGGTACCCCGGTGTTCCTGCTGGACGAGGCCGACCTGCGCGCGCGGGCGGCGGCGTACCGGGACGCGTTCGCGGCCGCGTTCGACGGCCTGGCCGGCGCCGACGTGTACTACGCCGGCAAGTCGTTCCTGTCCAAGGCGGTCGCGCGCTGGATCGCCGAGGAGGGCTTGCGGCTGGACGTGTGCACCGGCGGGGAGCTCGCCGTCGCGCTGGCCGCCGGGATCGACCCGGCCCTGATCGGATTCCACGGCAACAACAAGTCACTGTCCGAACTGGACCGTGCGATCTCGGCCGGGGTCGGCCGGATCGTGCTCGACTCGTTCGACGAGATCGACCGGCTCGCCGGGCTCGCCGCCGAACGCGGGGTCCGGGCGCCGGTGATGATCCGGGTGACGGTCGGGGTCGAGGCGCACACCCACGAGTACATCGCGACGGCGCACGAGGACCAGAAGTTCGGCTTCTCGCTCAACCGCGGCAACACCGGTGCGCCGGGCGGCGCCGCGGCGGAGGCGGTGCGCCGGGTGCTCGCCGCACCGTCGCTGCGCCTGCTGGGGCTGCACTCGCACATCGGGTCGCAGATCTACGACGCGGCCGGGTTCGAGGTGTCCACCCGCCGGGTGCTGGAGCTGGCCGCGCAGATCCGCGCCGAGCACGGCATCGAGCTGCCCGAGCTGGATCTCGGCGGCGGCTTCGGCATCGCGTACACCACGCAGGACGAGGTGTTCGAGCCGATCGAGATCGCCACCGCGCTGGCGAAGATCGTCGAGCACGAGTGCGCCGCGTACGGGTTGGCCGTGCCGCGCGTGTCGGTCGAGCCGGGCCGGTCGATCAGCGGCCCGGCCGCCTGCACGCTGTACGAGGTGGGCACGGTCAAGCAGGTCGAGCTGGACGGCGGCGCCACCCGCAAGTACGTCTCGGTCGACGGCGGGATGAGCGACAACATCCGCACCGCGCTGTACGACGCGTCGTACTCGTGCACGCTCGCCTCCCGCGCGTCGGCCGCGCCGCCGGCGCTGGCCCGGGTGGTCGGCAAGCACTGCGAGTCCGGCGACATCGTGGTGCGCGACGAGTTCCTGCCGGCGGACGTGAGCCCCGGCGACCTGATCGTGGTGCCCGGCACCGGGGCGTACGGGCGGGCGATGGCGAGCAACTACAACCACGTGCCGCGGCCGGGCGTGGTCGCCGTCGCCGACGGTACGGCCCGGGTGATCGTGCGCGCCGAGACCGAGGACGACCTGCTGCGGCTGGATGTGGGATGACGACGAACCCGGGCAACACGGCGGAGCCGGTCAAACCCATCGACATTCGCGCGGACCCCGACGCCGGCGCATCGGAACCGGTGCGGATCGCGCTGCTGGGCTGCGGCACGGTGGGCGCCGAGGTGGTCCGGCTGCTGGACGAGCAGGCCGACGATCTCGCCGCCCGGATCGGCGCACCGCTGGAGCTGGCCGGCATCGCCGTGCGCCGGCCGGACCGCGACCGCGGCCCGCTGCCGGTGCCGCGGGAGCTGTTCACCGCCGACGCGGCCGGGTTGATCAAGCGCGACGACGTGGACATCGTGGTCGAGGTCGTCGGTGGGCTGGAACCCGCCCGCGGCTGGCTGGTGCAGGCGCTGCAGTCCGGCAAGAGCGTGGTCACCGCGAACAAGGCGCTGCTGGCCGAGGACACCGCGACGCTCGCCGCCGCGGCCGCCGACGGCAACGCCGACCTGTACTACGAGGCCGCGGTGGCCGGGGCGATCCCGCTGCTGCGACCGCTGCGCGAGTCGCTGCACGGTGACCGGATCACCCGGATCACCGGGATCGTCAACGGCACCACCAACTACATCCTGTCCAAGATGGACAGTACCGGCGCCGGGTTCGCCGAGGCGCTGGACGAGGCGACCGAGCTCGGCTACGCCGAGGCCGACCCGACCGCCGACGTGGAGGGGTTCGACGCCGCGGCGAAGGCGGCGATCCTCGCCTCGCTCGGCTTCCACACCCGGGTCACCGCCGCCGACGTGTACCGGGTGGGCATCACCGAGGTGACCGCGGCCGACGTGGCCAGCGCCCAGGAGATGGGCTGCGTGGTCAAGCTGCTGTGCATCGCCGAGCTGCGCCGGGACGCCGACGGCTCGGAGTCGGTCTCGGCCCGGGTGCACCCGGCGATGATCCCGCGCAGCCACCCGCTCGCCAGCGTCGGCGACGCGTACAACGCGGTGTTCGTCGAGGCGCAGGCGGCCGGCCGGCTGATGTTCTACGGCGCGGGTGCCGGGGGCGCACCGACCGCCTCGGCGGTGCTCGGCGACGTGGTCGCGGTGGCCCGCAACCGGCGGTTGGGCCGGTCCGCGGTCGCCGACTCGGCGTACGCGAACCTGCGGGTGCGGCCGATGGGCGAGGTGGCCACCCGCTACCACATCTCGCTGGACGTGGCCGACCGGGCCGGCGTGCTGGCCCAGGTGGCGGCGCTGTTCGCCGAGCACGGGGTGAGCATCCAGACCGTGCGGCAGGAGGGCCGCGGCGGCGCGGCCGGTACCGGCGGCGACGCGCTGCTGGTGATCGTCACGCACCGGGCGCCGGACGCAGCGTTGCGCTCCACTGTGGACGCCCTGGCGGAGCTGGACATCGTGCGGCAGGTCGCCAGCGTGATGCGGGTAGAGGGAGAGTAGACGTGCGCACCTGGCGTGGCGTGATCAACGAGTTCGCCGACCGGCTCCCGGTCACCGACACCACCCCGGTCGTCACGCTGTACGAGGGCGGCACGCCGCTGGTGCCGGCCGAGTCGCTGTCGGCCCGCACCGGCTGCACGGTGTACCTCAAGGTCGAGGGGATGAACCCGACCGGGTCGTTCAAGGACCGCGGGATGACGGTGGCGATGTCCAAGGCCATCGAGGACGGCGCGAAGGCGGTCATCTGCGCCTCCACCGGCAACACGTCGGCCAGCGCGGCGGCGTACGCGGCCCGGGCCGGGGTGCTGTGCGCGGTGCTGATCCCGCAGGGCAAGGTCGCGCTCGGCAAGCTGGCCCAGGGGCTGGTGCACGGGGCGAGGCTGCTGCAGGTCGACGGCAACTTCGACGACTGCCTGGCGCTCGCCTCGAAGCTGTCGATCGACTACCCGGTCGCGCTGATGAACTCGGTCAACCCCTACCGGATCGAGGGACAGAAGACGGCCGCGTTCGAGGTGGTCGAGGCGCTCGGCGACGCGCCGGACATCCACTGCCTGCCGGTCGGCAACGCCGGCAACATCACCGCGTACTGGAAGGGCTACGTCGAGGACCACCGCGCCGGCAACGCGACGCGCACGCCGCGGATGTTCGGTTTCCAGGCGTCCGAGTCGGCGCCGATCGTGCGCGGCGAGGTGGTCCGGCAGCCGCAGACCATCGCCACCGCGATCCGGATCGGCAACCCGGCCAGCTGGACCAAGGCGGTCGACGCGCGGGACGCCTCGAACGGGCGCATCGATGCGGTCACCGACCGGGAGATCCTCGCCGCGTACAAGCTGCTCGCCCGCACGGAGGGCGTGTTCGTGGAGCTGGCCAGCGCGGCCAGCGTGGCCGGGCTGCTGCAGTCGGTGCGGGCCGGCCTGATCGAGCGCGGCAGCACGGTGGTCTGCACGGTGACCGGGCACGGGCTCAAGGACCCGGACTGGGCGGTGTCGACCGCTCCGGCGCCGACCACCATCCCGGTCGACGCGCACGCCGCCGCCGCCTCCCTCGGCCTCACCTGATCCGCCGCCGCGGCGGCCCGCGCGGATCCGGCCGGCGCGCGCCGGCCCGGCCAGCTGTACCGGCCGGGGTCCGGCGGCGCCGGTCGGTGCGCGCGGGCGGAGGTCAGTCGCGCCAGGCGGCGGCGAGGGCGGCGATGCCCGCAGTGATCGTGTCCGGGGTCAGGTGTGCGTAGCCGAACACGAACCCGGGCGCGGCGGCCGAACCGTAGTGCCGCAGGCCACGCAGCCGCACGCCGCCGCGCCGGGCCGCGTCGGCCAACGCCACCTCGTCACCGCCGGGCAGGGTGAGCACGGCGTGCAGGCCGGCGGCGACGCCGGTGATCCGCGCGGCCGGCAGGTACCGCCCGACCGCGGCGACCAGGCTGTCCCGCCGGGCGCGGTAGATCCGTTGGCAGCGGCGCAGGTGCGCGTCGTAGCGCCCGGAGGTGAGGAACGCGGCGAGGGTCCGCTGCTCCAGTACCGGGCCGCAGAGGTCGTCGGCGCGCTTGCGCTCGACGATGGCCGGTACCAGCCGCTGCGGCACGACCAGCCAGCCGAGCCGCAGCCCGGAGGCGAGCGACTTGGACACCGATCCGGTGTACGCCACCCGATCCGGCGCGAGCCCCTGCAGCGCGCCGACCGGCGCCCGGTCGTACCGGAAGTCGCCGTCGTAGTCGTCCTCGATCACCAGACCGTCCACCGTGGACGCCCAGGCGACGAGGCGGGACCGGACCTCGGGCGGGTACGCGATGCCGGTCGGGAACTGGTGGGCCGGGGTGACGAGCGCGGCCCGCGTCGCGACCGCGGACAGGTCCGGCCCGGCGTCGCCGACCGGCACCGCCAGCGGCCGCAGCCCGTTGGTACCGACCAGCATCGCGTGCTCCGGCGCGCCCGGGTCCTCGACCGCGATCGTGCCGTGCCCGGCAGCCCCCAGTACCCGGGTCAGCAGGCTGACTGCCTGGGCGACGCCGCCGCAGACGATGATCCGGTCCGGGTCGGCGACCACTCCGCGCCGGCGGGCCAGCACCTCGGCGAGCGCGGCCCGCAGCTCGGGCACCCCGCGGGAGTCGCCGTAGCTCAGGGCCGAGTCCGGGGCGCCGGCCAGCACCTGCCGGTACAGGCTGCCCCAACCGGCGCGCGGGAACAGTCGCGGATCGGCCTGCCCGGGCCGGAAGTCGAACCGGACCGCCGGCCGCGCCGCGCCGTCGGCTCGCCCGGCCGCCGCAGCGGTACCGGAGGCGGCACCCGGTCGCGGTTCCGGCCCGGGTGGGGCGAGGCCGCCGGCGGCGTAGGTGCCGGCACCGGGCCGGCCGGCCAGGTAGCCCTCCGCGCGCAGCTGGTCGTACACGCCGGTGACCAGGCCGCGGGAGACCCCCAGATCGGCGGCGAGGGCACGGGAGGCGGGCAGCCGGGTGCCGGCGGCGATGACGCCGGTGCGGACCGCGTCGCGCAGCGCGGACTCCAGCAGCCGCCGGCGCTGCCGGCGCGGTGCCCGGAGCGCGGGCAGCAGCAGTTCCCACGCCGGACTGGTCCACGAATCCTCCATCGAATTGGACCTTAATCGCGGACCGCTTGGCTGGCTAGCGTGCCGTCATGCTCGCGCGAACCAGCACCCGCCGCTCCGCCGGTACGCCGGCTCCGCACCTGCTCGCCGCCGGCGCGATGGCCCTGATCGGTACCTCGGTGGTCGCCTCCAGCCTGCTTCCGCACTACCCGTATGCCGGTGGGCAGGCGCTGCGGTACGGCGGGGCCGCGGTGATCCTCCTGCCGCTCGCCGCCCGGCGCGGTCCGCGGGTCGCCGTCACCGCGGGCGACCTGGTGCGCCTCGCGCTGCTTGCGGCCACCGGCATGGTCGGGTTCAACCTGGCGATCCTGGCTGCCCTGCGCACCGCCGAGCCCGCGGTACCGGGCGTGTTCATCGCCGCCAGCCCGATCGTGTTCGCGCTGGTCGCGGCGGTGCGCGGCGGGCGGTCGGGTGGCCGGCGGCGGCCGCTCGTCGCCGCCGCGCTGGTCGTGGCCGGGGCGGCGGTGGTGCAGGGCTTCGGCCACAGCGACCTCGCCGGGCTCGGCTGGTCACTGCTGGCGCTGGTGGGCGAGGTGGCGTTCTCGGCCCAGGCGGCGCCGCTGCTGCCCCGGCTCGGCGCGGTCCGGGTCGCTGGGTACGGCTGCGCGCTGGCCGCCGTCGAGGCGCTGGCGGCGGGCCTGGTGATGGACGGGGGCGGCGTGGTGCGGCTGCCCACCGGGGTCGAGGCGGCCGGGCTGGCCTGGCTCACGCTGCCGGTCACCGTGCTCGCGTTCCTCGCCTGGTACACCGCGCTCGGTCGGCTCGGCGCCGCCCGCGCCACGCTGTACTCCGGGGTCACCCCGCTGGTCGCCGCGGCGCTGGCGCCGCTGCTGGGTACCGGCCGGCTCGGCGCGGGGCAACTGGCCGGTGCGGCCCTGGTGGCGAGCGGCCTGCTCGTGGGGCTGGCCGGGCCCGGCGTGCTCGACCGGTTCCGGGTGCGCCGACCGGTTATGCTGCCGGCCGCACGGTGTGACGCGGCGTCGGTGGGGGAGAGGGCGAGATGGCGATGAACGGGGCTCCGCCACCGGACGGCTGGTCACCGCACGGCCGGTCCGGCGCACCGGGGTACGGCCAGCCGCCGGCCGGCCCGGGCGCCTCGCCGTACGGATCGGGGCCCTTCGGCGCTCCGCCGGGCCCGGTCGGCCCGAACGTGCCGTTGATCGCCGACCAGCCGGGCGCCGACTACCCGCCGCCGGTCGGGCCGAACGTGCCGCTGATCGCCGACGAGCCGGGCGCCGGCTACCCGCCGGGGCCGCCGGTCGGCCACCCCGGTGGCCCGGCCGGTTGGCCGGCACCGACGCCACCCCGCCGCGCACCGCGCAGGTCCCACAAGGGGCTGATCATCGGCCTGGTCGGCGGGTTCTGCGTGCTGGTGCTGATCGGCTGCGCGATCGCGGGTTTCAACGTCTGGCAGCACCATCAGCAGGAGCAGGCGACGCTCGCGATCTACCAGCGGATCGGCCGTCCAGACGGGTTCGACCCGCAGGGCGAGCCGCAGAAGCCGCACCACACCGCGCTGACCGCGACCTGGACCGGCCGGTCGGAGCAGGGCGACGACCTGGTCGGTGCGGCCACCGACTGGCTGGGCAAGCACAGCAAGAACCCGCCGAGCCAGCAGGACGTGCAGGACGCGTTCGCGCACGGCCGCACCTTCTACCTGGACGACCAGGCGCCGGCCAACGTCGAGCTGAAACTGTCCAGCGCCAGCCCCGACTACCGGATCGACGTCTCGATCATCTCCTGACTCCGGCGGGCACCGCGCGCTCAGGCGATCCGGTAGCCGACGCCGGGCAGGGTGGTGAGCACCGGTGGGTCGCCGAGCTTGCGGCGCAACCGGCCGATGGTCACTGTCACGGTGTTGGTGAACGGGTCGGCGTGCTCGTCCCACACCCGGTCGAGCAGGTCCTCGGCGCTCAGGTAGCCGGGGCTCGCGCGCAGCAGCGCGGCCAGTACGGCGAACTCCTTGACCGACAGCTCGACCCGCCGCCCGGCGCGCGACACGGTGCGGCGCACCGGATCCAGCTCGATCCCGGCGGCCCGCAGGGTGCGCGGCCGGGCCTGCGGCCGCCGCCGGGCGAGCGCGTGGATGCGCAGGATCAGCTCGGGGAAGTGGAACGGCTTGGTGAGGTAGTCGTCGGCGCCGGCCGACAGCCCGTCCACCCGGTCGTCCGGCGAGCCGGCGGCGGTGAGCATCAGTACCATCGCGCGCTCGCCCGGCTCGTCGGCGATCGTCCGGGCCGGCCGGCCGTCGGTGATCATCCGGCACAGCGCGTCGCCGTGGATGCCGGGCAGGTCGCGGTCGAGGACCACCACCTCGTACCGGTTGCGGTCCAGCCGGGCGGCGCCCTCGATCCCGTCGTACGCCACGTCGACCGCCATCCCGGCGTCGCGCAGCCCCTCGGCGATCACCTCGGCGAGTGCCCGCGCGTCCTCCACCACGAGCACCCTCACGTCGCGCTCCGCGGCAGTCGTACGGTCGCGGTCAGGCCGCCGGTCGCCGGGGCGTCGAGGTCGAGCCGGCCGTGGTGCGCGGCGGCGATCGCCGCGACGATCGACAGGCCGAGGCCGGAGCCGGTGTCCGAGCCGGTCCGGTCGGCGGCGAGTCGCCGGAACGGCCGGGTCAGCTCGCCCAGCTGCGCCGCATCGAGCACCGGGCCGCCGGTGGCGACCGTCAGCCGCGCCTCGCCGTCGGTGGCCGCGGTGGTGATCCGGATCCAGCCGTCCGGCGCGTTGTGCACGACCGCGTTGTCGACCAGGTTTGCCACCAGCCGGGCGAGCAGCGTGCGGTCTCCCGCGCCGACCGCGTCGTCGGTGCCGTCGAGCGTCACCGTCAGCCGGCGTACCGCGATCTGGTCGGCGCGGTCGGCCAGCGTGTCCGCGACCAGCGCGGCGAGCGGGACCGCGGTGCGCTCGCGCAGCGCGCCGTGCTCGGCGCGGGCCAGCGCCAGCAGGCCGGACAGCAGCCCGTCGACCCGGTCCAGTTCGGTCCGGATCCGGCCGGCGAGCGCCACGGTCTGCGGCGCCGGATCGGGCTTGGCGACGGCGACGTCCAGCGAGGCGCGCATGGTGGTCAGCGGGGTACGCAGCTCGTGCGACGCGTCGGCGACGAACCGGCGCTGGGCGGCGAACGACGCCTCCAGCCGGGCGAGCAGCCCGTCGATCGTGTCGGCCAGCTCCTTCACCTCGTCGTCCGGCCCCGGTACGGCCAGCCGCCGGTCCAGGTTCGCCGCGGAGATGGCCTGCGTGGCCGCGGTGATCTCGCGGAGCGGGCGCAGCACCCGCCGCGCCATGCCGGTACCCAGCGGTACCGACAGCACCGCCAGCACCGCGAACGCGATCAGGCAGCCGAGCAGCAGCTGCCGGGTCTGGCTGGTGTGCGCCTCGGCCAGCTGGGCCTGCAGCTGGCGCACCTGCTCGGTGGCCGCTGTGCTGTCGGTGCCCGGCACCCGCTGCGAGACCGCCCGGTGGGTCTGCGTCCCGAACCCGTACGCGAGCGCCAGCAGCAGCGCGCCGGAGCCCAGGAACAGCCCGGTGTACAGGGCGGTGAACCGGACCCGGACGGTGCGGCGGAGCGCGCGACGTGCCATCGCCTCAGCATGCCGCGCCCGACCTAACACCACGGTGACAACCGGACGCGCGGGGACGGTACGTCGATCCCGCCCGGGCCGCCCGGCCGGAACAGAATTGGTCCAGCTACCTAGGCTGCCTGGCGCGGTGCGCCCGGCACCACGGTGACCAGGCATCCGTCGGCTGGGCCGGACGGTCGCGCCGGCTCCCGCTCCCGCGGCGGGCAGCCGCCGGTCGGGCCACACGCAACGGGGCGCGACCCCGGTCGGGTCGCGCCCCGTTACGCGGCGAAGCGGCGGGTCAGCTCGGCGCGCCGTGCACCAGCACCTCGGTGCTGTCGACGTAGAAGCAACCGGAGACCGGCTGCTTCGCGCAACTGATGCCGTAGTCGGTCACCTGCGAGCCGAGGATCGTGTAGCGCAGGTACTTCACCCCGGTCGCGCCCGCGGTCAGCGACACCGTCGTGTACTTCCGGAACGCGTCCGGGCCGAAGTGGCCCTGGGCCGCCACCGTCCAGGTCTTGCCGTCGGTCGACGTCTCCACCTGGTAGTCGCCGGCCGACGCCGACTGGTCGTCCCCGCAGGTCGCGGACGGGTCGATGCGTAGCTCGGAGATGTCCACCGCGGTGGGCAGCGCCACCGTGACGTGCCGCGGGTCGATCCCGACACCGTCGGTGCCGCCGACCACGTCGGAACCCCAACCGTGCCCCTGCGTCGCGTCGTACAGCCCGTCCGGGCCGCAGTCGGGGGTGAAGTCGGGGCCGTTGAAGTCGGCGATGCTGGCGCCGCCGGACACCGCCGCCCAGTCGCGGGTGAGCGACCAGTCGGCGGTGGTGCCGTTGGACGACACCGAGATCGACCGTTCGGCCGACTGCTCGTACCCGGGTCCGCTGGCGAACACCTTCGGGTACGTACCGGCCGGGATCCCGCCGATCGAGTAGTGCCCGTCCGCGTCGGTCACGCCGGCGAAGTCGCCGAGGTAGCCGGAGGCGTGCCCGCCGAACGCGACCGTCGCCCCGGTCACCGCGCCGCCGTGCGCGTCGGTGACGGTGCCGGAGACGGTACCGGTCGGGGTGCCCTTGGCCGGTGGCATCGAGTAGTCCTCCACCGGCTGCGTGTCGTCGCCCGACAGGGAGCCGGCGAAGTAGCCCATCCCGCGGTGTGCGAACACCTGCCAGATCGCCTTGTGCGCCTTGCCGTGGTTGACCACGGTGTCGGCCATCAGGATGGCGTTGCGCTCGTCCAGGAACGACGGGTTGTTCGCGGACAGCTCCATCGCCCGGGTCACCAGCGACTCGGCGAGCCGGCTGCCCAGCTTCG
Organism: Actinocatenispora sera; assembly: GCF_018324685.1. NCBI lineage: Bacteria > Bacillati > Actinomycetota > Actinomycetes > Micromonosporales > Micromonosporaceae > Actinocatenispora > Actinocatenispora sera. The sequence continues at coordinate 4,065,737 of NZ_AP023354.1, forward strand.
ACCGCAGGTCCCACAGCGTCTCGGCCCAGATCTCGCCGTCGGCGTGCACTTCCACGCCGCGCGAGGAGATCTTGCCGAAGTCGCCGTACGTGTAGCCGCCCGGCCCGGCGGCCTTCGTGCCCGGGCACACCGTCGCCGGGGCGCCGACCGCGCAGTCCAGCGGCTGGGTCCGGATCGTCTGCCCGTGCCCGACGTAGATGCCGATGTTCAGGTCGCCCGAGCGGCCCGGGTGGTCGACGAAGTAGTGGTCGTCGACGAGGAAGTCGTAGGCGTAGAAGTCGCTCCACGCCTCGCCCATCGAACCGGCCTGCACGTTGCCCAGCGTGGACAGCCCGTTCGCATCCACCACCAGCCGGTTGGACAGCCCGTGGGTGTACTCGTGGTACACCACGTCCGCCTCGTCGCCGCCGTTGGACGGGATGAACCCGTCGGTCTGGTCGGCCGGGTCGTTCCACAGGTACATCTGCATCCGCGGCGACTGGCCGTCGGGCGGGGTGGCCATGTTCGCGTTGTCGACGTGGTTGGGGTCCGGCAGCCCGTCGGCGGTGTTGGCGCCGTCGTCCGGTTCGGCCTGGACCGCGTCGCCGTCGCGGGCATCGAAGTTGCCGGCCGCGCGGGTGAACCCGATCGGCCGCGCCGCCAGGTGGTCGTGGTACTTGCCGAGGAAGTAGAACACCTGCGCGGCGTTCTGCTTCCGGTTGGCCTGCCACGAGTTCGGCGTGTTCGGATCCCACGAGCACGCGTACGCCGCCGAGCAGCCCTTGCCGGGGTTCTGCGCGTCGAAGTTGGTGAAGCCGAAGGCGAACGAGCCGTTCGCGTTGGCCGGCACCTCCTCGCCGGCGTCCGGCTGGTCGTTGTCGTTGAGATCGGAGTAGACGTGCGCGTTGGTGCCGTTCAGCGTGCTGGCGCCGGGCGACAGCCAGCCGGGCGCGGTCAGGCTGCGGTTGCGCGCCGTCCCGCCGCGCGGCGCGCCCGGGTAGTTGTCCCAGACGGTGGCGCGGGCCGACTCGTTGTCGACCAGGTCCTGGCGGTACAGCACCCGGCCGGTGCGGGCGTCGAGCACGTGCAGGTACATCTGGCCCTTGGCCGGCGTGGTGACGGTCTGCCAGGCGAGCCGCGGGCCGTGCACCGTCTCGAACACCACCTGGCGGGCGGTGTCCCCGCCGCTGAAGGTGGTCTCGCCGCCGGCGATCTTGGCCGGCCGCTTCGTCGCGGTGCGGCCGGTGTTGCGCACCGCGGCGCGGCGGGCCGCGGCGGCCGACAGGCTCGCCGTACCGACCGTGGCCGGCAGCGAGGCGACCGGCGAGCCGAGCACGTTGATCAACCGGCCGGTGCGCGACACGTTGGCCTGCAGCCCGTTGCCGAATACCGGCACCCCGGCCACGTTCTGGGTGTACGAGAGGTGGTGGGTGCCGGTGATGTCCACGTAGTCGCGGCGCAGGGTCAGGTTGGCCACCGCCGCGTCCGACAGGCCGAACACGTCGCGGTGGGCGCGCACGTAGCCCAGCGCGACGTCGGTGGCCTTCGCCCACGAGGTACCGGTCAGGTACCCGTCGGTGTTCGCCACCTCCCGGGCGGTACCGGTGAGCGGGTCGATGTCGACGATCCCCTCGGTACCGAGCTGGTGGCGCAGCGCGGTCACCCCGGCGGCCGGCTTCGCCGCGGTACGGGCGTCACGCGCGGTCAGGGTGCGGCGCGCGCCGGGGTCGTCGGTCCGGGCGTCGTAGTTGGCCAGCGGCAGCGCGTCGGCCGAGGCGGCCGCGCCGCCCGGCGCGGCGTGGCCGGCGGGTGCCGACTGCGCGGGCGCCGCGGCGGCGAGCAGCAGCGCACCGCTGAGGCCGGCGAGGACGGGCAGCAGCCGGCGCCGCCGGCCAGCGGCTGATCGGGATGGTGTTGACATCTGCACCCCTTGTTCTGAGGTCGATGGAACGGCAGACACGGGGGATAAGTCGGTCCGCCCGAGGCAGAGTGCACCAGACGAGGCGCCGGTCACAAGGCAGGTCGGGGAAATGTCATCGGAAGTCCGGTTGACCGCCCGGACCCGCCGTCCGGTTGGTACGGCCGTGGGACACGCCTGGCCCGTCGGCACCGCTGCGAGTGCGCGATGGTGAGATGACGTCATGTCCGATGCGCATCAGCCCGGCCAGCAGGTGCCTGACCAGCAGTTGCCTGATCAGCGGCCGCCCGGCGAGCACGGGCCGGCGCCGGAGCCGGTGGCCGGTGACGGCTGGGTCCGGGTCCGGGTGCCGGCCACCAGCGCCAACCTCGGTCCCGGCTTCGATGCGCTCGGCCTGTCGCTCGCCCGCTACGACGAGGTCGCGGCGCGTATCAGCGACGACGGCGTCCGGGTCACCGCCACCGGCGAGGGTGCCGGCGCGGTGCCGACCGACGGCAGCCACCTGGTCGCGGCGACCGCGCTGGCCACGTTCGACCGGCTCGGCGGCCGGCCGCCGGGGCTGGAGCTGCGCTGTACCAACCGGATCCCGCACGCGCGCGGGCTCGGCTCCTCGTCCGCCGCGATCGTCGCCGGCGTCCTCCTCGCCGCCGCCCTGACCGGTACCGACCTGCCGACCGCGACAGCGCTGCGCTGGGCGGCGGCCGCCGAGGGCCATCCGGACAACGTTGCCCCCTGCCTGTACGGCGGGGCCACCATCGCCTGGACCGACCCCGTCGACGGCGCCCGCGCGGTACGGCTGGAGCCGGTCGCCGGCCTGCAGCCGGTGGCCCTGGTGCCGGCGGTGCAGGGCCGCACGGCGCAGGCCCGGGCGCTGCTGCCGGCGCAGGTACCGCACGCCGACGCGGCCGCCACCGCCGGCCGGGCGGCGCTGCTGGTCCATGCGCTGACCGTGGCGCCGGAGCTGCTGCTGGCGGCGACCGAGGACCGGCTGCACCAGCGCTACCGCGAGCCGGCGATGCCGGCCAGCCTGGCCCTGGTCGACTCCTTGCGTACGGCGGGCGTGCCGGCCGTGCTCTCCGGCGCCGGGCCGACCGTCCTCGCTCTCCTGAGCGGCGACGTTACTGCAGGTCAACGGCGTGTTGGCGAGGTACTGGCGGAGGCCGGTGCGGGATTTGTGACACTGCCGCTGGCGGTGGATGCGGCAGGCGCTAGAGTTTGCAGCTGAGTGGTCCCGTGGTCGGGGGGCCGGCGTTTCGAGCCGCGCGTCGCGTCCACGTGACCGTCGGCGGTGTCCGCTGCGGTGGCGTCGTCGCGGCCAGCCAGGCGCGGCGCGCGACACACGGGAACACATCCCACCCGGATGTTGTTGCCCCAGGTAGGCACCGACGACTACGCTCAACGGTGGTACAGCCGCCCGTCGCGATCTCCCCGGGCAAGTGCTCCCCAAGGACACGTTCTTTGTCGGCAGTGCATCTGTGCAGATCAATGCATCTGAACAGTCGACCGTCGCGAGGCCGATCCCACCGGGCGGGCTTCCCGAGAGACAGACTCCCGATGGTCCGGTTCCTCCCCAAAGCCAGCGGCCCTCGGTGGGTAGCACGTACCCGCAGGGCCGGTCGCGGGCCGGGGCTGCGAGCTGGGAGGTGTCGCACCCGCGGTTCATCATGGCGGCAGGTCCGGTCCCGCAGCACAGCGGAGCCGGTTCGGCAGCCAGGGCAGTACCAACCTTCGACGCGAGCGACGAAGGTGCACCCGAGGCTCGGTGTGAGACGACAGCACCACCGCCGAGGCCCGGTCAGAACGAGGGAAGGAATCCATTGAGCGACACCACCGACCTGAAGTCGGGTTCCGCCGAGGCGAGTGCGGACGCCGGTCAGCCTTCGACCGGCACCGGCACCACTCGGCGTCGGCGCTCCGGCACCGGCCTGTCGGCCATGCTCCTGTCGGAACTGCAGACCCTGGCTTCGTCGCTCGGCATATCGGGTACTGGCCGGATGCGCAAGGGCGAGCTGATCGCCGCCATCCAGGAGAAGCAGGGCGGTGGCGCGGCCGCCGCCGAGAGCCGGGTGCCGCGCCAGGCGGAGCGGACGACCGGCGCGACCCAGCCGGAGGTGGCCATGGCCGACCAGCAGGCACTGCCAGGTACCACTGCCTCGGCGTCCACCGGCACCGGTGGCCGCACCCGGCAGCGGACCACCCGGTCCGCCGGTGCGACCGAGTCCCGCGGTGAGCGAGACACCAAGGCGCGCGGCGAGTCGAGCGAGTCCGCCCAGCCCGAGCGCGCGGCGGCGGAGCGCGCCGACCAGTCCCGCGGCGAGCAGTCCGGCCGTGGCGAGCAGTCCGGTCGCGGCGAGGGCGGCCGGGGCGACGGCAACCGCGCCGAGCAGGGCGGTCGCGACGGCAACCGCGGCGAGCAGTCCGGCCGCGACGGCGGCAACCGGAGCGACCGGAGCAACGACCGGCCGCGCGGTGACCGACACCAGAACGACCGGGGCGGCAACGACCGCGGCGGCAGCGACCGGGGCGGCAACGACCGGGGCGGCCGGCACGACGACGACGGTGACGGCAGCGGCCGGCGCCGGGGCCGCCGGTTCCGGGACCGCCGGCGCGGCGGCAGCGGCCGCGAGCGCACCGGCGAGAACGAGCCGCAGCTGTCCGAGGACGACGTGCTGCTGCCGGTCGCCGGCATCGTCGACGTGCTGGACAACTACGCGTTCATCCGCACCAGCGGCTACCTGGCCGGCGCGAACGACGTCTACGTCTCCAACTCGCAGATCCGGAAGTACGGTCTGCGCCGCGGCGACGCGGTCACCGGCGCGGTGCGCCAGCCCCGGGAGGGCGAGCAGCGCCGCGACAAGTACAACCCGCTCGTTCGGCTGGACACGATCAACGGGATGGACCCCGAGGAGTCGAAGCGGCGCCCGGAGTTCTACAAGCTCACCCCGCTGTACCCGCAGGAGCGGTTGCGACTGGAGACCGAGCCGAACATCTTCACCACCCGCATCATCGACCTGATCACCCCGATCGGTAAGGGCCAGCGGGCGCTCATCATGAGCCCGCCGAAGGCCGGCAAGACGATGGTGCTGCAGGCGATCGCGAACGGCATCACCACCAACAACCCGGAAGCGCTGCTGATGGTGGTGCTGGTGGACGAGCGGCCGGAAGAGGTCACCGACATGCAGCGGTCGGTGAAGGGCGAGGTCATCGCGGCCACGTTCGACCGCCCGCCGTCGGACCACACCACGGTCGCCGAGCTGTCCATCGAGCGGGCGAAGCGGATGGTGGAGCTGGGCCACGACGTGGTCGTGCTGCTCGACTCGATCACCCGCCTCGGCCGGTCGTACAACCTGGCCGCGCCGGCGTCCGGGCGCATCATGTCCGGCGGTCTGGACTCGACCGCGCTGTACCCACCGAAGCGGTTCCTGGGCGCGGCCCGCAACATCGAGAACGGCGGCTCGCTGACCATCATCGCCACCGCGCTGGTCGAGACCGGCTCGGTGATGGACACGGTCATCTTCGAGGAGTTCAAGGGCACCGGTAACTCGGAGCTCAAGCTCGATCGCAAGATCGCCGACAAGCGGATCTTCCCCGCGGTCGACGTGAACGCCTCGAGCACCCGGCGCGAGGAGATCCTGCTGGCGCCGGACGAGCTGGCGATCGTGCACAAGCTGCGCCGGGTGCTGCACGCGCTCGACCCGCAGCAGGCGATCGACCTGCTGCTCGACCAGATGAAGAAGACGAAGACCAACGTCGAGTTCCTGATGCAGATCCAGAAGTCGACGCCGGGGGAGTAGCCCCGGACCGGCCCCACCGCGGCCCGCCACCGGTACCGGTGGCGGGCCGCGGTGCGTTCCGCCGTCCCAGCATGTGGTCGGCGCGGGTGTGGTCCGCCACGTCGCCGCCTCCCGGGCCGCCAGGCGGGGCGCGATCCGGCAGGCTGGAGGCCATGAGTCTGCTCGTCAGCACCGGGTCGCCGGGCCCGGGCGGGGCTGCGCTGCCGGCCCGCCTGGCGCGCTCGGCCGTCGGCGCGGTGCCGCCGACGATGCTCATCCTGCTCGGCATCGTGTCCATCCAGGTGGGCGCGGCCCTGGCGAAGAACCTGTTCGGGGTGTTCCCGCCGAGCGCGGTGGTCGCGGTCCGGCTGCTCGCGGCGGCCGTGGTGCTGGTCTGCGTGGCCCGGCCCAGCCTGCGCGGCCACAGCCGCGCCGATCTGGCCATGGTGGCCGTGTTCGGGTTGACCATCGCGGTGATGAACTCCGCCATCTACCAGTCGATGGCGCGCATCCCGATGGGCGTGGCGGTCACCGTGGAGTTTCTCGGCCCGCTGGTGGTGGCGGTGGTCGGCTCGCGCCGGGTGCGCGACCTCGCCTGGGTGGCGCTCGCCGGCGGCGGCGTCGTGCTGCTCGCGGAGGGCGGCGGTGGCGTCGACGCGCTCGGCATCGGATTCGCGCTGCTGGCCGCGGCGGCCTGGGCCGGCTACATCGGCCTGTCGGCGCAGACCGGACGACGATTCCCCGGTACCGGCGGGCTCGCGGTGGCGATGTCGGTGGGTGCGGTGGCCGCCGCGCCGCTGGGGGTGGCGCAGGGCGGTGCGGCGTTCCTGGATCCGAAGCTGCTCGCGTTCGGCGCCGGGGTCGGCCTGCTGTCCTCGGCCCTGCCGTACGCGCTGGAGCTGGAGGCGCTGCGGCGGATGCCGCCGCGGGTGTTCAGCATCCTGATGAGCCTGGAGCCGGCGGTGGCCGCGCTGGTCGGGCTGATCGCGCTGGGCGAGCTGCTGCGGGTACGGCAGTGGGTGGCGATCGGCTGCGTGATCGTGGCGAGCATCGGCGCCACCCGCGGCGGCGGGCGCCGCGGCGCGGCCGTCGGCGAGGACTGAACGCCTGCGCACGCAGACCGTCCGGTGTGGACGAGCGACCTGCGATGCTGTTCGGTCCGCCGTACCGTGGAACGGTCCGTACACAGCAGTGCGTCGGGAAGCAGGTAGAGCGTGCTAGCGATGACCGTGGTGCCGGGACAGCCGGACAGCGCCGCCGCAACCGAGCGCGAGCAACCCGCGCCCGCCGAGGGCGACGTGCTCGTGCAGGGCCTGGCGGTGGGGATCTGCGGTACCGACCACGAGGTGGTCGCCGGCGCGCACGGGGCACCGCCGGCCGGCCGCTCGGATCTGGTGATCGGGCACGAGTCGCTGGGCCGGGTGGTGTCGGCGCCGGACGATTCCGGGCTGCACGCCGGTGATCTGGTGGTGGGCATCGTGCGCCGGCCCGACGACTGCGACTGCTGCCGGGCCGGGCTGTGGGACTACTGCCGGACCGGCAACTACGTCGAGCGCGGCATCAAGGGCGCCGACGGCTACGGCGCGCAGCAGTGGCGGGTGCCGGCGAAGTTCGCGGTACGGGTGGCCGACAGTCTCGCGAGCACCGGGGTGCTGCTCGAGCCGACCACCGTGGTCGCGAAGGCCTGGGAGCAGATCGACCTGGTCCGGGCCCGGGTTCCCGCCCTGCCGAACCCGGTCGCGCTGATCACCGGCGCCGGGCCGATCGGGCTGCTGGCGGCGCTGCTCGCGGTGCAGCGCGGCTACGACACGCACGTGTACGACCGGGTCTCGGACGGGCCGAAACCGCAGCTGGTGGCCGATCTGGGCGCCACGTACCACTCGGGGGAGCTGGCCGACCTCAAGCTCGCGCCGGACGCGGTCGTCGAGGCGACCGGTGTCGGGGCGCTGGTGTTCGCGATCAGCGAGATGACCGCGCCGAACGCGGTGATCTGCCTGACCGGCATCTCGTCGGGTACCCGGGACATCCAGGTCGGCGCGGACGAGCTGAACGCGCGGATGGTGATGGGCAACGACGCGATCGTCGGCTCGGTGAACGCGAACCGGACGCACTACGAGCAGGCGGCGACGGCGCTGGAGAACGCGGACGTGCGCTGGCTGGAGCGGCTGATCACCCGGCGGGTGCCGATCGCCTCCTGGCCGGACGCGCTCACCCGGCAGCCCGGCGACGTCAAGGTGGTCGTCGAGCTGTCCTGACCGGCGGTACGCCCCGGATGGCCGACTCCGGCGGGCCCGGCCCGGTTGGAGTTTTCCTCCGCGTCATGGTGTGGTCTTGTAGAAAGTCATCCGGGTGCGATTGACTGGGCACTTCGTCGGCGGACGAGGTGCCGACAGTCACCTGGAGGAGTCATCGTGTCCGTCCCCGGGACACCCGTGGCCAGGCCATCGCGGCGGCGGCGCGGGATCGCCGCGCTCGCGGTGGCGTCGACCGTCGCGCTCGGTCTCACCGCGCCCGGCCTGACCCAGCCGGCCCGTTCGGCACCGCCGGTCCGCACCGTCGCGGCCGTCGACACGGTGCCGAACTCGGTCGAGATCAACCGCACCACCCGGCCGGTCGCGCCGGGCGTCACGCTCGCCTCGTTCGACCGGTACGAGTCGGAGGGGTGGCTGCGGGCGCAGTCGCTGTCGGTGGACCTGTCCGGCGGCAACGGCGTCGACTACCTGTCGGCCGACCCGGTCGCGAGCGACCAGACGATCCGCGAGCAGGTGAAGGTGCAGCCGCGCGCGGTCGCCGCGATCAACGGCGACTTCTTCGACATCAACGACACCGGTGCGCCGGAGGGCGTCGGCATCTCCGGCGGCACGCTGGTCAAGTCGCCCAACGACGACTGGCACAACGCCGTCGGCATCGACGCGAGCGGCGCCGGCCGCATCCTCCAGGTGTACTTCGACGGCACCCTGACGCTGCCGTCCGGCACGGTGCAGCTGGCGCAGTACAACGGAACCCGGATCGGCAAGGACGGGATCGGGGAGTACACCAGCGCCTGGGGTGCGATGTCGCGCACCCGGCCGGTGCAGGCCTCCGCCGACACCGCGGAGGTGACCGTCCACGATGGACACGTCGCGACCGCGGCCACCGCGCCCGGCGCGGGCGAGATCGCGAAGGGCGACTACGTGCTGGTCGGCCGGGAGGCCGGGGCGGACTCGTTGCGGGCGCTCAAGGTCGGTGACCCGGTCTCGGTCTCGTACTCGCCGCGCACCAGCGACGGCTCGACGCTGCGCACGGCGATCGGCGGCAACCAGATCCTGATCAAGGATGGTGCGGTGCAGTCGCCGCCGGACGACCAGTACGCGGCGCGCGGCGCGGTCGGGTTCAACCGGGACGGCTCGAAGATGTACCTGCTGACCGTGGACGGCAAGCAGACCAACAGCGCCGGCATCTACGTCGCCGAGCTGGCGAAGATGATGCAGGAGCTGGGCGCCTACAACGCGATCAACATCGACGGCGGCGGCTCCTCGACGCTGTTCGCCCGCAAGGTCGGCAGCTCTGAGCTCGCCCTGGAGAACAGCCCGTCGGACGGCTCCGAGCGCCCGGTCGCCAACGGTCTCGCGATCACCGCGCCAGCCGGATCCGGGAAGCTGACCGGGTTCTGGGTCAGCACGAAGGCGGATCCGGAGAACGCGCCGACCGTCGACCCGCAGCCCGGCGGCCACCCCGACCGGGTGTTCCCCGGCCTGACCCGCCGGCTGTCCGCCGCCGGCTACGACGAGACGTACGGTCCGGCCGCCGGGACGCCCGCCTGGCTCGCCGCACCCGGTACGGTCGGCAGCGTCGACCGCGCCGGCGTGTTCCACGCCCGCCACTCCGGCACCGTCACGGTGACCGCCCATCGCGGCGCCGCCCGCGGAAAGGTGAAGCTGCACGTGCTGGGATCGCTGACCCGGATCGGCGCGGACACCGGCCGGGTCGGGCTCGCCGACGGCTCGGCGACCGGTGACTTCGGCGTCGTCGGGTACGACGCGTCCGGCTACACCGCGCCGATCGAGCCGGCCGACGCCACCCTCGACTACGACCACTCGCTGCTGTCCATCGGTACCGACGCGGACGGCAACTTCACCGTCAAGGCGAAGAAGGACTCCGGGGCCGCCCTGGTGACCGTCCACGTCGGACGGTTCACCACCCAGGTGCCGGTGACGGTTGGGCTGACCGACGAGCCGGTCGCGAACTTCGACGACGCGGCGCAGTGGAGCTTCAGCGCCGCCCGCGCCACCGGTTCGCTGTCGGCTGCCGCGGACGGGCACACCGGCACCGCGCTGTCGATGTCGTACGACTTCACCCAGTCGACCGGCACCCGCGCCGCCTACGCGAAGCCGCCGGCGCCGATCACCGTGCCGGGCCAGCCGCAGGCGTTCGGGATGTGGCTGTACGGCAACGGGCACGGCGAGTGGCCGACGCTGGACTTCATCGACGCGCAGGGCACCCACCAGCTGCTGCGCGGTGACTACATGACCTGGACCGGCTGGAAGTACATCGAGATCGGGGTACCCGCCGGAGTGGCGTATCCGTTGACGCTGAGCCGGTTCTACGTCGCCGAGACCCGCGCGGACACCCAGTACCAGGGGTCGCTGATGCTCGACGACCTGGTGGCGAAGGTACCGCCGGCGGTGGACACCTCGGCCCCGCCGACTGTGCGCGACCCCGTGGTGATCCAGGACGGTACGCTCGCCGGCCGGCACTGGCGGTTCGCGGTGATGTCCGACGCGCAGTTCGTCGCCCGCGACCCGGATTCGGCGATCGTCGCCTCGGCCCGCCGCACGCTGCGCGAGATCAAGGCGGCCAAGCCGGACTTCCTGATCATCGACGGTGACCTGGTCGACGAGGGTTCGCCGGCGGATCTGGCGTTCGCCCACCAGGTGCTCACCGAGGAGCTCGGCGACGCCGTGCCCTGGTACTACGTACCGGGCAACCACGAGGTGATGGGCGGCAAGATCGCCGACTTCACCGCCGAGTTCGGCCCGGCGCAGCAGGTGTTCGACCACACGGGCACCCGGTTCATCACCCTGGACACCTCCAGCCTGGGCATCCGTACCGGTGGGTTCGACCAGATCGAGCTGCTGCGCCAGCAGTTGGATGCGGCGGCCACCGACCGCTCCGTGTCGTCGGTGGTGCTGGTCGAGCACGTACCCCCGCGGGACCCGCTGCCGCAGCAGGGCAGCCAGCTGTCCGACCGCAAGGAGGCGGCGCTGGTCGAGTCCTGGCTGGCCGACTTCGGCCGCCGTACCGGCAAGGGCGTCGGCTTCGTCGGCGGCCACGTCGGCGTGTTCCACGCCTCCCACGTCGACGGCGTGCCCTACCTGATCAACGGCAACTCGGGCAAGAACCCGGCGGCGCCGGCGGACCAGGGCGGGTTCATCGGCTGGACCGAGTTCGGGGTGAACCCGGTCTCCGCGCACGAGCAGGCGCAGCGGCGGGCCGACCCGTACGGCGCCGGGCCGTCCGACTGGCTCGCCGCCCGGATCCGGCCGCAGACCGACACCGTCACGCTCACCGCGCCGGACCACCTCGCGGTGGGCAAGACCGGGACCGCCTCGGCGTCGCTGACCCAGCAGGACAACACCGTGCCGGTGGCGTACCCGGTCAGCGCCGACTGGTCCGCCTCCCGCGGTGTCCGGTTCGGTGACCGGCGCGGCGGGAGCGACGTCGTCGCGTACGACCCGGTGTCCGGCACGCTGACCGGGCTGCGCCGCGGTACGGCCACGCTCACCGTGGATGTCAACGGCGTCCGCGACACGGTGACCATCACCGTCGCCTGACCGCAACACGCCGGAGGGCCGGAGCCACCACTCCGGCCCTCCGGCGCGTCCGGCACCCGATATATATCGCCTACCGGTATATAGTGCCAGCATGAGCGAGCCGCCGCTGCGCGAACCGACGTTCCTGATCCTGACCGCGCTGGCCGACGAGCCCCGGCACGGCTACGCGGTGATCGAGGAGGTCGACCACATCTCCGCCGGCTCGGTCCGGCTGCGCGCCGGCACCCTGTACGCGGCGCTCGACCGGCTGCGCGCCGACGGCCTGATCGAGGTCGACCGCGAGGAGGTCGTGCAGACCCGGTTGCGCCGGTACTACCGGATCACCGCCGAGGGCGCCCGCCGCCTCGCCGCGGACGCGGCCCGGATGCGCCGGCACGCCACCGCCGCCGCCCGCCGCCTCGGCCGGTTCGCGGGTGGCACCGCATGACCCCGCTGGAGCGGCGCTACCGCCGGCTGCTCGCCCTCTACCCGCCCGCCCACCGCCGCGAGTACGAGGACGAGATGGTCACCGTCCTGCTCGCCGACACCGCACCGGGCCGCGACCGCCCATCGGTCGCCACCATTGCCGACCTCCTGCTCGGCGCCGCCACCGTCCGGCTACGCACCGCCCGCCGCTGGCTCGCCGGCGACGCCTGGCGCCGCGCCGCGCCGCTCGCCGCGAAGCTGGTCTGCCTGCTGCTCGCGGCTCGTGCGGTGCCGGTGCTCGGGCTGGCTGCAACGGCGGTGGGCGGCCCGCTTGGCTGGCGGTCCACGCTGCTGACGTCCGCTGCCGGCTCCCTGGCCTGGCTCGCGGTCGTAGCGCTGTCGCTCGGCGGCCGGCGAGCGCCGGCCACCGCCGTGGCGGGCGCGCTGACTGTCGCCGGTGCAGCGGGCATGCTGCTCGATGAGGGGATCGCCGAACGGCTGTCGATCTCCGGCTGGTACCTCGTCGTGTTCGGCGCCACCGCCACTGTCGCCGTGGCGATCCGGCCTTCCCCCGTGCCGCCGCACCGCCTCCTCGGCGTCGCCCTCGGGGTCGCCGTGGCTGTCACCCCCGGACTCGTGCAGCTCGCCCGCCGGCCGCTGCCGTTCGAGTGGTTCTGGATCGCGCCGATCGGGATCGATCCGCTGAGCCTGACGGCGCTCGGGGCGGCCGCGCTGGGGCTGGTGACCTGGCTGGTCGCGGCGCGGCGGCTCGGGTTCGCGGTCGCGGCCCGGATCGCCGTGCTGCTCGTACCGGGGGCCGCGGTCCGCGTCCTGCTCGGCCCTGCCGGCCAGGGACACCTGCTGGTCGACGCGGTGCGGCCGGCGTGGGCTGCCGTCGCGGCCGGGGTGGCCGCGCTGGTGTCGTTCGGTCTCGCGCTGATCGTCCTGACCGTGGTGGAACGGGTGGTTCGGCTCGTCCTGCTCGGTCGGATGGTCGAAGCGGAGCGGGCATCCGGCGGTGCCGCGGAGCCGCTACCTGACGGTCGGCCGGCGGGCTCGGGCCGCGACTGGCGGTCGTGACGCCTCGGCGTCACCGGGCGGCGGTCCGGCATCGTGGCGCCGTCCAGGAAGTGTCCGGTACGGGCGGGCATAAGTGGCGGGGTGGGGGCGTTACCCAGGCGGTGTGGTTGTGGGAGCACGTGCCACACTGGTACGACGGCCCGTTTGAGGTTCCGGTTCACGCCGTGGCGACAGGCGCCTGGCGACCCGGCGACCTACCTGGAGAGGACCCCCATGAAGAGTGGCATTCACCCGCAGTACCAGGCAACCGAGGTGACCTGTTCCTGCGGCAACTCGTTCACCACGCGCAGCACCGCGTCGGGCGGCTCGATTCACGTCGAGACGTGCAACGCCTGCCACCCGTTCTACACCGGCAAGCAGCGCATTCTGGACACCGGCGGCCGGGTCGCCAAGTTCCAGCAGAAGTACGCCAAGGCCCGCGCCGCGCAGGCCAAGGCCGGCAAGTAGCGACCACGACGGCGCTCGCCGCCCGATCCGTGACGGATCGGGCGGTGGGCGCCGTTTCGTCTGTCCACGGGGTCGGTCGACCCGGCCCCGGTCCGCGTGACGGTGAAGGGGAGCGATGGCGATGGACACGCCCGGTGGTGACCGGCTCGGTGAGCTGCGCGACGAGTACCAGCAGCTGGAGCAGCGGCTGGCCGATCCCGCGTTGCACGCCGACGCCAACGAGGCGCGCCGGGTGGGCCGCCGCTACGCCGAGCTGGGCCCGATCGTGCGCACCGCCGGCGAGCTGGACACCGCCCGTGCCGACCTGTCCGCGGCCACCGAGCTCGCCACCGAGGACGCGTCGTTCGCGCCCGAGGTCGACGCGCTGACCACGGTGATCCCCAAGCTGGAGGAGCGGCTGGCCGAGCTGCTCGCGCCGCGCGACCCCAACGACGGCAAGGACGTCATCCTGGAGATCAAGGCGGGGGAGGGCGGCGACGAGTCGGCGCTGTTCGCCGGCGACCTGCTCCGGATGTACCTGCGGTATGCGGAGCGGCACGGCTGGGTCGCCGAGGTCATCGACGCCGAGGAGACCGACCTGGGCGGTTACAAGGACCTGTCGGTCGCGATCAAGACCAAGGGCATCCCCGAGGGCGGCATCGGTGTCTGGGCGCGGCTGAAGTTCGAGGGCGGCGTGCACCGGGTCCAGCGGGTACCGGTGACCGAGTCGCAGGGCCGCATCCACACCTCGGCGGCCGGCGTGCTGGTACTGCCCGAGGCCGAGGACGTCGACGTCACGATCGACCCGAACGACCTGCGCATCGACGTGTACCGCTCGTCCGGGCCGGGTGGCCAGTCGGTCAACACCACCGACTCCGCGGTGCGCATCACGCACCTGCCGACCGGCATCGTGGTGTCCTGCCAGAACGAGAAGTCGCAGCTGCAGAACAAGGAGCAGGCGCTGCGCATCCTGCGGGCCCGGCTGCTCGCCGCCGCGCAGGAGGAGGCCGACGCCGCCGCATCCGACGCCCGGCGCTCGCAGGTGCGTACCGTAGACCGGTCGGAGCGGATCCGCACCTACAACTTCCCGCAGAGCCGGATCACCGACCACCGCATCGGCTTCACCGCCTACAACCTCGACCAGGTACTCGACGGCGACCTGGACGCAGTCCTCGACGCCCTCGCCGAAGCCGACCGCGCCGCCCGCCTGACAGGAACCGAACTCCGACGTTAGGGGCGCCCCCGCCCGCCCCGGCCGCGAACGTTGATCAAGGGATCCGAACGTTGATCAAGGGATCCGGTCATCGGGTCCTGCCGCGATGTGCCCGATTCCCTTGATCGACGTCGGCATCCCTTGATCAACGATCGACGTCGGCATCCCTTGATCAACTTGAGGGGGCCGGGGTCACGAGGCGCGGGCGGCGTGCTTGGCGGCGTACATGGCGCGGTCGGCCAGTTCGAAGCCGTTCTGGACGCCGGAGCGCAGGTCGAGCTCGGCCCAGCCGATGCTGACGGTGATCGGGGTGCCGGGCACCAGGGCGTCCCAGTCCTCGGTGCCGAACGTGCCGATCACCCGGTTGCCCACCTCGTACGCCTCGGGCAGCTGCGCGCCGGGCAACACCACCACGAACTCGTCCCCGCCGTAGCGGGCGACGAAGTCGCCGCGGCGCATCACCCGGGCGAGCAGCCCGGCGGCACGTTGCAGTACCGCGTCGCCGGTGAGGTGGCCGTGCACGGTGTTGACCGCCTTGAACGAGTCGAGGTCGAGCACCCCGATCACGCCGCGCTCGCTGCGGTCGGCCATCGCGGCGACGTGCTGCTCCAGGTGCCGCCGGTTCGGCAGGCCGGTGAGCGGGTCGGTGAGCGCCTCGTCGGCGTAGCGGGCGACGGTGGCCCGCAGATCGTCGTGGTCCAGCCGGGCTTCGACCCCGTCGATGAACAGGTCGCGCAGCCGGTCGATGGCCTGCGCGGTGAGCCGGAACGCCTCCCGGTCGGCCTGGTGCGCGGCGGCGTGGTCGCCGGCCGCCGCGTACGCGAGGGCGCGCAGTCGCGGCGGCTCCGAGGCGCCGAGGGTGCGGGCGTCCACGCTGATCCGCTCCAGCCGGGTCACCGCCTGTTCCGGCCGGCCGTCGGCGATGTCCAGGCAGACCGCGCCGAGCGCGCGCAGGTCACCCACCAGCGGGTCGTGGCTGCGCGGCTCGCCGAGCCACGGGTACGCCGGCATCGGCGCGGGTTCGCCGAACGCGGTGAGCCGCGCGAGCGCGTAACCGACGTAGGGCCGGTCCATCTCGGGCAGCTGGGCCTGCGCCTGCTGCGGCGCGCCGGGTAGCTGGCCGAGCACGTCGCGCAGGATCCGGATGCAGCCCTCCGCGTCGCCGCGGTGGTCCAGCGACACCGCGAGCCGCACCCGTACCTCCGGGATCACGTACTCGGCGCCGGGCAGCCCGGCGGCCGCCGCCATCCGCCGGCCCCGGTCGACCGCGCCGAGGGCGTGCCCGTGGAACCCGATCAGCGAGTACGTGGTGGCGAGGTCGATCCAGGCGTCCGCCGCCTCCGGTACCGGTCGGCTCACCAGGCCCAGCGAGCGGGAGCTGCGCACCAGATGGGTCACGCAGCGATCCAGCGAACCGCCCAGGTAGGCCACGTACGCGGCGTGCGCGTGCAGCTCGCCCAGGTGGCTCGGTTCGGGGTAGTCGCGGATCAGCTCGAACGCCCGGTCCAGCGCCGCCGGGCACTCGTTGTACCGGCCGAGGTTGATCAGGCAGCCGATCTTGGCGAGGATCGCGTACGCCAACGTCCGGGTGTCACGCGACTCGCCGAGCACGCGGTCGACGAGGCGTTCCGCCTCGTCGGATCGGCCGGCTCGGATGAGCCGGCGCACCTCGTCTCGATAGTCGTCGGCCCGCGCCGCCAAGCCGGCACTCGGCCATGCCACGCTGCGACCTCCCCCGGCTGTCCATCCGACCTGCCGCACGGCCCGGCGCGGTCCGGCGTGGATGATGGATGCGTGCAACGAGAAGACCGGATCGGTAGCGCTCCGGATACGCCAGACCGTACGCCAGCAAGGGTCGTTCTGGCCAGCGCTGCCCGACTTCTCGCGGCCGCCGGCGTGGCCAGTCCGCGGGTGGACGCCGAGCTGCTCGCGGCGCACGTGCTGGGGGTGTCGCGGGGCCGGCTGGTGCTGCTGGACGGGGTGGACCGGACCGATCGGGACAAGATCGACGCGCTGGTGGCGCGCCGCGCCGCCGGCACCCCGCTGCAACACCTGACCGGGGTCGCCGCGTTCCGGCACCTGGAGCTTGCGGTCGGCCCCGGCGTGTTCGTCCCGCGACCCGAGACCGAGCTGCTGGTCGACGCCGGTCGCGCGCTGCTGAGCCGGCCCGACCCGCTCGTGGTCGACCTGTGCGCCGGGTCCGGCGCGCTCGGCCTGGCCGTCGCGAACGAACTGCCCACCGCCCGGGTGGTACTGGTCGAGCACGATCCGGCCGCGCTGCGCTACCTGCGCCGGAACGCGGAGTCCCGGCAGGCGGCCGGCGACCCGGCGGTACGGCTGGTCGACGCGGACGTCACCGCCGACCCGCTGCTGCCCGACCTGACCGGCACCGTCGACCTGGTGCTGACCAACCCGCCGTACGTGCCGACCGGCACTCCGCTGCCGCCCGACGTGGCCGGCGCCGACCCGGACCGTGCGCTGTACGGCGGGGCCGACGGCCTCGCGGTGATCCGCCCGCTGGTCCGGGCCGCGGCCCGGCTGCTGCGGCCCGGCGGCGCGCTGGTCATCGAGCACGACGACACGCACGGCACGGCGGTGCCGCGGCTGCTGGTCGCCGCCGGGTACGCCGAGGTCGCCGACCACCGCGACCTCGCCGGCCGGGACCGGTACTCCACCGCTCGGCGCCCGCCGGCGGGGTGGAAGACTGCACCCTCGTGACGTTGTACGACTGCCGTACCGAGGCGGGCCGCGCCGCCGGCCTGACCGCCGCGGCCGCCACCATCCGCGCCGGCGGGCTGGTGGTGCTGCCCACCGACACGGTGTACGGGATCTCCGCCGATGCGTTCGACCCGGCCGCGGTGCGCGCGCTGCTCGCCGCGAAGGGGCGCGGCCGGACCATGCCGCCGCCGGTCCTGGTCGGCGAGCCGGAGCAGCTGGCGAGGCTGGCGCCCGCCGCGCACCCGGTCGCGCACGCGCTCGCGGACCGGTACTGGCCGGGCGGGTTGACCGTCGTGGTGCCGCACGCGCCCGAGCTGACCTGGGACATCGGCGACACCGGCGGTACCGTCGGGGTGCGGATGCCGGCCGACGAGATCGCCCTGGAGCTGCTGCGCCGCACCGGCCCGCTCGCCACCTCCAGCGCCAACCGCACCGGCGTCGCCCCCGCGGCGACCGCTGCCGACGCCCGCGACCAGCTGGGCGACGCGGTGGCCACCTACCTGGAGGCGGGCGCGAGTACCGGCGGGGTCGCCTCCACGGTGCTCGATCTCGCCTCGTCGCCGCCGCGGCTGGTCCGGGCCGGCGCCGTCCCGGCCGCCGAACTGCGTGAACTGCTGCCCGATCTGACCGACTCGGTGTCCGCCTCGTAGCGGCCCGGTGCGGGGCAGGATGGAGTGCCGGTGTGAGGACAGGAGGATGACGTGGCCGATCCCGAGGTGAGGCAGCCGCCGTTCTCGGTGCTGCACGTGTGTATGGGCAACATCTGCCGCTCGCCGATGGCGGAGCGGCTGCTGACCGCCCGGCTGGCCGACCTGCTCGGCCCGACCGACCCGGCCCCGCCGGACCTGCTCTACAGTCACAGCGCCGGCACCGGTGGCTGGCACGCCGGCGAGCAGATGAACCCGCCGGCGGCCCGGCAGGTCGCCGCGCGCGGTGGCGACCCGTCCGGGTTCACCGCGCGGCAGCTGCACGGCGAGCACATCGACGCGTCCGAACTGATCCTGACCGCCACCGGCGAGCAGGCGAGCTACGTGGCGGCGTTGCGGCCGGACGCCGCCGACCGCACGTTCACCGTCTGCGAGTTCGGCCGGCTGCTGCACGACGTGGACACCCACCAGCTGCCGCCGGCGGCGCCGACCCCGGCGCAGACCATGACCCGGGGAGTGGCGCTCGTCGCCGCCGCGAACAAGGCGCGCGGCGGCACCGGTCCCGGCCCGGAGGACGACCTCGACGACCCGTGGGGCCTGGGTGACCGGTTCTTCGACCGGATCGCCGACGACATCGAACTGCCGCTGCGCAAGCTGGTCCGCCTGCTCACCGGTCGGTGAGCAGGCGTGGGCCGGCGCACCGGGCCGGCCCGGGCGGGCGGGTACGCTGGCGGCATTGTGCTGAGCAGTGAGGTGGCGGGCCGCAACACCGCACGTTCTTCCCGGCCGGGTGGCAGTCGACTGCCCCGGCTGCGTCATCTGCCGGTGCCGTTGCTGGCGATGGCGGGTCTGCTGATCGTCGGTGCGGTGGTCGCCGCGCCGCTGCGCGGCCCGGTCGGCGTGGCCGGAGTGGCGGCCGGCGTCGGGCTGGTGGCGGTCAGCTACGTGCTGTCCAGTCTGGCCATCGCGTGGGCCGACCGGGTCAACCCGAGGCTCGTCCTGCCGGTTGGCCTGACCGTGTATGTGGTGAAATTCCTGTTTCTCGGGATGTTCCTGCTCGGCCTGAGTGCAACGGGATGGTTAGGGCTTGCGCCGATGGGCCTTGCGATCGTCGCCGCTGCGCTAACGTGGTCCGCGGCTCAGGCCGCCTGGACGTGGCACGCCAAGATCCCATACGTGGAGCCGGCTTCCGACCCCTCGGTCACGCCGACCACCAACCGCTGAGTAACCCCTGGTCCCATCACCGGGGGTCGATGCGGTGCGCCGCTGACCGGCTGATACCGTCATCCACATCATGACCAGCAAGCAGCCTGCCACCAAGCCCGAAGGCGCAGCCGCGGGCATGGAGACCGGCTGGATGGCCACGGGTCACCTGCTCAGCGGCGTCGCCGTCTGGGCAGTGATCGGTGGCCTCGTCGACTGGTGGCTCGGGATTCCCTCCCATATCGGCCTCGTGGTCGGCATGCTGGTCGGCGCAGCCGCGGCGATCTACCTGATCGTCAAACGACTTGGCAGCAGTTAGCGAAGGGTGGTTCGGTGGCTGGAGAGCCGGCGATCCTGGCCAGTGATTTCCCACCTGGCGTCAAGGACTTCGACTTCGAGGGTCTCGTTCCAGGGCTCGGCCAAGCCGTCACGAAGGTGACGATCCTGGCTTGGTTGGCAGCGGCGCTCATCATCGTGTTCTTCCTCGTGGCATATCGCAAGCCCAAGCTCGTGCCTACTAAGACACAGTGGATGGCCGAGTCGATGTACGGGTTCGTGCGCGACGGGGTTGCGACCGAGGTGATCGGTGCGAAGAAAGGGCTGCGCTTCGCGCCCTACCTGACGACGCTGTTCCTCTTCATCATCGTGATGAACTTCTTCGGGATCATTCCGTTCCTGCAGATCTCGCCGAACTCGCACATCTCGTTCCCGATGTTCCTGACGGCCATCACCTACGTGATGTTCCTGTACCTGGGCATCCGCAAGCACGGCTTCTTCGGGTACATCAAGCACACCCTGATCCTGCCGGGCGTGCCGTGGCCGATGCACATTCTGCTGGTGCCGATCGAGTTCGTGCAGAACTTCCTGACCCGGCCGGTCACCCTGGCGGTCCGGTTGTTCGCCAACATGTTCGCCGGTCACCTGCTCCTGCTGGTGTTCACGCTCGGCGGCGTCGCCCTGCTGAACGCCCAGACCGTGCTGTTCCGGCCGCTGTCCGTCATCTCCTGGGCAATGGCGATCATCATGACGTTCTTCGAGTTGATCGTCGCCGCCCTGCAGGCATACGTGTTCGTGATCCTGACCGCGAGCTACGTCGAGAGCTCGCTCGCGGACGAGCACTGATTCGCATGTGAGCTCCGCAGCGCCGCACCGGCGCCTCGTTCCACCCTGTACCACCGACAGATCACATCAAGCCTCCGCGTGAAGGTCACGCGGGTAGACCAGGAGGAATCCCCAGATGGACCTCGCAGCTGTCACCGGTAGCCTCAGCTCCATCGGCTACGGCCTCGCCGCGATCGGCCCGGGTATCGGTGTTGGCATCGTGTTCGCCGCCTACATCACCTCGACCGCTCGGCAGCCGGAGTCGGCGGGTCTGACCCGTACCTACATGTTCCTCGGCTTCGCGATCGTCGAGGCGCTCGCTCTGTTCGGCCTGGTGCTCGGCTTCATCTGGGCGGGCTGACGTCCAGACCGTCCGACAATCCCATCGGGAGTAAGCCATGAAACACCTCGCAGCAGAGGGCGGCGCTCAGATCCTGATGCCGGTCTGGTCCGAGATCATCGTCGGGCTGATCGCGTTCGCCGCAGTCTGCTTCGTCCTCATGAAGTTCGTGTTCCCGCGGATGGAAGAGACCTTCCGGGCCCGCGTGGACGCGATCGAGGGCGGACTGAAGCGGGCCGAGCAGGCCCAGGCCGAGGCCAACCAGCTCCTCGAGCAGTACCGCGAGCAGCTGGCCGAGGCCCGCACCGAGGCCGCCGGGATCCGTGACGAGGCGCGTGCCGACGCCGCGGCGATCCGGGACGAGATGCTGGCCAAGGCGAACGAGGAGCGCGACCGCGTGATCGCGGTCGGCAAGGAGCAGCTCGCCGCCGAGCGGCAGACGCTGATCCGCGAGCTTCGCTCCGACATCGGCTCGCTCGCAGTCGATCTGGCCGGCCGGATCGTCGGCGAGTCGCTCGCCGACGAGGCACAGCGGCGCGGCACCGTCGATCGGTTCCTGACCGAGATCGAGGCGGACGGCCGGGCCAGCACCGGCGCCGCGGGGCGTCGCTGATGGAGGCGGCGAGCCGTGAGGCGTTCGGCGCGGCGGCCGACCGGCTGAACACGTACGCCAAGCGGGCCAAGGCGGAGACGCTGGCCACGGTCGCCGACGAGCTGCTCGCGATCGCGAAGCTGCTGGCCGGCGAGCCGCGGCTGCGCCGGGCGCTGTCCGACCCCGCCCGGCCGGGCGACGACCGCGCCGGGCTGGCGAACTCGCTGCTGGGCAAGCAGCTGTCGGAAGGCACCCGGACCCTGTTCGGGGTGCTCGTCGCCGGCCGCTGGTCGAGCGCGAGCGCGCTGCTTGACGGCACCGAGCTGCTCGGCGTCGAGGCGTTGCTCGCCTCGGCGGAGCGGGACGGTGCGCTGGCCGAGGTGGAGGACGAGTTGTTCCGGTTCGGCCAGATCGTGGCCGGCCAGGAGCGCCTCGCCGCCGTGCTCGGTGACGTCACCGCCGACCTGGCGCAGCGCACCGAGCTGGTGTCGTCGCTGTTGTCCGGCAAGGTCTCCGCGGTCACCTTGCGGCTGGCCGAGCTGGCCCTGACCGGTTTCGGTGGACGCGGGTTCGAGTCGGCCCTGACCCGGCTGGTCGAGCTGGCCGCGGCCCGGCGGGACCACGAGATCGGGTACGTGACGGTCGCGGCGGAGCTGACCGATGGCGATCTCGATCGGCTGGCTGCCGCCCTGCGGCGGATATACGGTCGAGAGATCGCGCTGAAGGTGTCCGTCGACCCGAGGATTCTCGGTGGGATGAGCGTGCAGGTCGGTTCCGACCTGTACGACGGGACGATCCTTCGGCGCATCAACGAGACACGCACCGCGTTGACCCGGCGCTGACCGGGCCGCGTGGTGCAGAACACCGGCGGCCGGGAGGCCGCCGGCCGACGACAAATCCGGTGGCCCCGGCCACCGGCATCGGTGGCCCCCGGGTCACCACGTTTGGCGATGTATCACCCGCACAGCCGACCGAGTCCGGTGCCGAGCTTCGGAGCCGCGGCCGGACCCATCGATAGACCAAGGGACGAGGACTGGCAAAGATGGCCGAGCTGACCATCTCCTCGGAGGAGATCCGTGGCGCGCTCGAGCGCTACGTCTCCTCCTATACACCGGAGATCTCCCGCGAGGAAGTCGGTGTCGTCACCACTGCCGGTGATGGCATCGCCCAGGTCGAGGGTCTGCCCTCGACCATGGCCAACGAGCTGCTCGAGTTCGAGGACGGCACGCTGGGTCTGGCGCTGAACCTGGAGACGCGCGAGATCGGCGTGGTCGTGCTCGGCGAGTACGCCGGGATCGAGGAGGGCCAGACGGTCCGGCGCACCGGCCGGGTGCTGTCGGTGCCGGTCGGCGACGCGTTCCTCGGTCGCGTGGTGGACCCGCTGGGTCGCCCCATGGACGGCCTCGGCGACGTCGAGAACGAGGGCTTCCGCGAGCTGGAGCTGCAGGCTCCGAACGTGATGTCGCGGCAGCCGGTCGAGGAGCCGCTGCAGACCGGCATCAAGGCGATCGACGGCATGATCCCGGTCGGCCGGGGCCAGCGTGAGCTGATCATCGGCGACCGGCAGACCGGCAAGACCACGGTCGCCATCGACACGATCATCAACCAGCGCGCCAACTGGAAGACCGGCGACCCGCAGCAGCAGGTGCGCTGCATCTACGTCGCGATCGGCCAGAAGGCGTCCACGATCGCCACGGTCAAGGGCAAGCTGGAAGAGGCCGGCGCGCTGGAGTACACCACGATCGTGGCGGCCCCCGCATCCGACCCGGCCGGCTTCAAGTACATCGCGCCCTACACCGGGTCGAGCATCGGCCAGCACTGGATGTACAACGGCAAGCACGTGCTGATCGTGTTCGACGACCTGACCAAGCAGGCCGAGGCGTACCGCGCGGTGTCGCTGCTGCTGCGCCGCCCGCCGGGCCGCGAGGCCTACCCGGGCGACGTGTTCTACCTGCACTCCCGGCTGCTGGAGCGGTGCGCGAAGCTGTCCGACGACCTGGGCGCGGGTTCGATGACCGGGCTGCCGATCATCGAGACGAAGGCCGGCGACGTCTCCGCGTACATCCCGACCAATGTCATTTCGATCACCGACGGCCAGATCTACCTCGAGGCCGACCTGTTCAACGCGGGCACCAAGCCGGCGATCAACGTCGGTACCTCGGTGTCCCGGGTCGGCACGGCCGCGCAGCGCAAGGCGATCAAGAAGGTGTCCGGCCGGCTCAAGCTCGACCTGGCGCAGTACCGCGACCTGGAGGCGTTCGCCGCCTTCGCGTCCGATCTGGACCGCACCTCGCGGGCGCAGCTGGACCGCGGTGCCCGGCTGACCGAGCTGCTCAAGCAGGACGAGTCGAACCCCTTCCCGTACGAGGAGGAGGTCGTCTCGATCTGGACCGGCACCACTGGCAAGCTGGACAGCGTCCCGGTCTCCGACGTGGGCCGGTTCGAGCGCGAGTTCCTCGGCTACCTGCGGCACAACCACAAGGTCGTGCTGGACGAGATCGCGAGCACCGGTGCGATGTCCGACGACGCGGTGAGCACGCTGGAGTCCGCGGTCGCCAAGTTCACCCAGAACTTCCTCGCCGGTAGCGACGAGCTGAAGGTGAACGAGGCGCCCGCCGAGGCGCTGGCCGAGGGCGCCGAGGGCCAGGAGACGGTGCAGAAGTACGTGCCGTCGGTGGAGAAGAAGTAACCCATGGCCGCTCAGCTACGGGTACTCCGCCGCCGGATCCGGTCGGTCAAGTCGACCGGCAAGATCACCAAGGCGCAGGAGCTCATCGCCACGAGCCGCATCGCGAAGGCGCAGGAGCGCGTCGCCGCGGCCCAGCCGTACGCGCACGCCATCACCGGCGTGCTCACGGCACTGGCGTCCGGTGCCAACATCGAGCACCCGCTGCTGACCCCGCGTGAGCGGGTGCGGCGCGCCGGTGTCCTGGTCGTGACCAGCGACCGGGGCATGTGCGGTGGCTACAACGCCAACGTGATCCGCACCGCCGAGCAGTTGATCGCCCGGCTGCGGTCGGACGGCATCGAGCCGGTGCTGTACGTGATCGGCCGCAAGGGCGTCACCTACTACCGGTTCCGCAACCGGGACATCGCCGAGAGCTGGACCGGCTTCTCCGAGCAGCCGGCGTTCGACGATGCCCGGGAGGCCGGCCAGACGCTGATCGACGCGTTCAACGCCGGTGCCGACGACACCGACGGCGGCTTCGGCCCCGACGGCCTGCCCGGCATCGACGAGCTGTACGCGGTGTACACGCACCTGGCGTCGATGGTGTCGCAGGTGCCGACGGTGACCCGGGTCGCCCCGATGGAGATCGAGGAGACCGACAAGCCGTCCACCGGCATCCCCCCGGCGTACGAGTTCGAGCCGGATGCCGCCTCGCTGTTGGACTCGCTGCTGCCGAAGTACATCAACACCCGCATCTACGCGGCGCTGTTGGACTCCGCGGCGAGCGAGTCGGCGGCTCGGCGGGCGGCCATGAAGGCCGCCTCCGACAACGCGAACGACATCGCCCGGACCCTTACCCGTGAGATGAACGCGGCCCGGCAGGCCGCGATCACCCAGGAGATCAGCGAGATCGTCGGCGGCGTGGACGCGCTGGCCGCGTCAGGAAGTGAAGAGTAATGGCTATGACTACTCAGGCCGCGACTGCTGAAGATCACGCGACTGCCGTCGGCCGCGTCGCCCGGGTGATCGGCGCCGTGGTCGACGTCGAGTTCCCGCGCGAGGCGATGCCCGGCATCTACAACGCGCTCAAGGTCGACGTCGAGCTGTCGGCCGGCAAGCAGGAGATCACCCTGGAGGTCGCGCAGCACCTGGGCGACAACATGGTGCGGGCGATCTCGCTGAAGCCGACCGACGGCATGGTCCGGGGCGCCGAGGTGCGCGACACCGGCGACCCGATCTCGGTGCCGGTCGGCGAGGCGACCAAGGGCCACGTGTTCGACGTGACCGGCAACGTGTTGAACCTCAAGGACGGCGAGAAGTTCGAGCCGGCCGACCGGTGGGGCATCCACCGCGAGCCGCCGGCGTTCGCCGACCTGGAGCCGAAGACCGAGATGTTGGAGACCGGCATCAAGGTCATCGACCTGCTCACGCCGTACGTGCGTGGCGGCAAGATCGGCCTGTTCGGCGGTGCCGGCGTGGGCAAGACGGTGCTCATCCAGGAGATGATCTACCGCGTCGCCCAGAACTTCGGTGGTACCTCGGTGTTCGCCGGCGTCGGCGAGCGCACCCGTGAGGGCAACGACCTGATCGGTGAGATGACCGAGATGAACGTCTTCGACAAGACGGCGCTCGTCTTCGGCCAGATGGACGAGCCGCCGGGCACCCGGCTCCGGGTGGCGCTGTCCGCCCTGACCATGGCGGAGTACTTCCGGGACGTGCAGAACCAGGAAGTGCTGCTGTTCATCGACAACATCTTCCGGTTCACCCAGGCCGGTTCGGAGGTGTCCACCCTGCTGGGCCGGATGCCGTCCGCGGTGGGTTACCAGCCGACGCTGGCCGACGAGATGGGCGTGCTGCAGGAGCGCATCACCTCGGTCCGCGGCCACGCGATCACCTCGATGCAGGCGATCTACGTGCCGGCCGACGACTACACCGACCCGGCGCCGGCGACCACGTTCGCCCACCTGGACGCGACCACCAACCTGGAGCGGTCGATCTCCGACAAGGGCATCTACCCGGCGGTGGACCCGCTGGCGTCGACGTCCCGGCTGCTCGCCCCCTCGTTCGTGGGCGCCGAGCACTACCAGGTGGCGGAGACCGTCAAGCAGATCCTGCAGAAGTACAAGGATCTGCAGGACATCATCGCCATCCTCGGTATGGACGAGCTGTCCGAAGAGGACAAGGTGACGGTGCAGCGGGCGCGCCGGATCGAGCGGTTCCTGTCCCAGAACACCTTCATGGCGGAGAAGTTCACCGGCCTGGCCGGTTCGTTCGTTCCGCTGAAGGAGACCATCGAGGCGTTCAAGAAGCTCGCCGAGGGGGAGTACGACCACTTCCCCGAGCAGGCCTTCTTCATGTGCGGTGGCCTGGAGGACCTGGAGCGCAACGCGCACGAGCTCGCCAAGAACGAGTAGGTCGCAGCCGTACCACCCGGTTCGGGCCGGTGTCCCTCGTGGACACCGGCCCGAACTGCGTCGGCACCGCGTTCTTCGCTGCCGGGTTCTCCGCTGCCGGCACCGGCGGCTGAACCGGGCGAGCACGACACCGTGGGTGGTGGTGGAAAGTGCGGTGCGTCACTGTTTCCGTGTCTGGGGTGCGCGCGGCGTGCCAGCCGTCACGCATTAGACTTCTTCTTCAAATCCCCGTTGCGCCTAGGAGAAGCCGGTGGCCGACCCACTGCACGTCGAGCTCGTCGCGGTCGAGCAGAAAGTCTGGACCGGCGAGGCGAAGATGCTCATCGCCCGCACCACCGAGGGCGAGCTGGGCGTTCTGCCCGGCCATGCACCGTTGCTCGGTGAGCTGGCCGACCCGGGTACGGTCCGGATCCAGCGCGACGGCGAGGAAGAGCTGGTCTACACGGTCAACGGCGGATTCCTCTCCGTCACCGGCCGCGGCGTCACGGTGCTCGCCGAGACGGTCGAGCTGGGCGAGCCGGCCGAGGCCGGCGCGCACTAGCGAGAGCCGGGCACCGATGCGAGTCTTCGAGGCGATCGGCGTCGGTGTCCTGCTCGTGCTCGTCGCGCTCGGCCTGCTGTTCGTGCGCCGGGCACTGATCGCGCGCCGCGGCGGCACGATCGAGGTCAGCGTCCGGGTGACCGCGCGGATCCCGGGCCGCGGTTGGGCGCCGGGCTTCGGCCGGTTCGCCGGCGACCAGCTGCTGTGGTACCGGATGTTCAGCCTGGCGATGCGGCCGCGTGAGGTGCTCTCCCGGCGGACGCTGGCGATCCGGTCCCGCCGCCCACCGGGCGGCCCGGAACTGCTCGTCCTGCCGCCCGACGCGCTCGTGCTGTGTTGCGCGAACGACCGGGACGTCGTCGAGGTCGCGATGACCGAAGGCGCGCTGACCGGCTTCCTGTCCTGGCTCGAGGCCGCCCCGCCCGGGGCGGCCTCGCGTCGTTTCGGCCTCCCCGCCGACGACCAGGCCATCTGACGGCCGGGGTCGGCTGAGGACCAGGCCCGCTGACGGCCGGGCTCGGTGGGGACCGGGTGGAGTGAGGACCGAACCGGCGGGCCGCATCGGGCCTGTCTGCCCGTGCGACCCGCCGACGATGCGGAGCACCGCGACGAGCCAGGTCGTGGCTCAGTCGGCGACCAGCTCGACCTCGTAGCCGTCCTGGTCGGCCATCCAGGAGCGCCCCGCCGGCCACTGCTGGTACGGCGCGTAGCCCAGCTCGCCGAACAGCCAGCCCCAGGAGCGCGCCGCCCGGGCCAGATCCGGTACCCAGAGCTCGACGTGGTGCAGCGCGCCCCGGCTCACCGCTGGCCGCCCGGCACCCACTTCACGTCGCCGTCCGGGTTCGCCAGCCGGGCCAGGATGAACAGCAGGTCGCTCAGCCGGTTCAGGTACTTCGCTGCGAGCACGTTGGTCCGCTCGGGGTCGTGCTCCAGCAGCGCCCATGCTGAGCGCTCGGCTCGCCGCGCGACGGTACGGGCGTGGTGCAGCAACGCGGCGCCCGGGGTGCCGCCGGGCAGGATGAACGAGTCGAGCTTGGCGCAGCGCTCGTTGAACTCGTCACACCAGCCCTCCAGCCGCTCGACGTAGTCGCCGGTGACCCGCAGCTCCGGGTTCTTCGGCTCCGGGGTGATCGGGGTGGCGAGGTCGGCGCCGACATCGAACAGGTCGTTCTGGACTCGGGTGAGCACCCCGGTCAGCTCGTCGTCGAGCCGGCCGAGCGCGAGCGCGGTGCCCAGCACGGCGTTGGTCTCGTCACAGTCGGCGTACGCGGCGATGCGCGGGTCGGTCTTGGGCACCCGGCTGAAGTCGTTCAGCCCGGTCGTCCCGTCGTCGCCGGTTCGGGTGTAGATCCTGGTCAGATGTACCGCCATCGGACCACCCTATTCCTGCGTCCGGCGGCGGGTGGCGGCCGACTCCGGCACACCGCCCCGGGGCGCGAGCGGATCCGGTGCCGCGCCTACGATGACGCGCGTGGATGTCATCCGGGTCTACGGCGGTACGCGGCTGGCCGGCGAGGTGCCGGTGGCCGGCGCCAAGAACAGCGCACTCAAGCTGATGGCGGCGGCACTGCTCGCGCCGGGCCGTACCACCATCACGAACGCGCCGGGCATCACCGACATCTCGATCATGGCCGAGGTGTTGCGCCGGCTCGGCTGCCAGGTCGAGGTGGACGGCGGCGACATCACGATCGACACGCCGGAGGAGCTTTCGCCGGAGGCCGACTACAACCTGGTCCGCCGGTTGCGCGCGTCGATCTGCGTGCTCGGCCCCCTGCTGGCCCGCTGCCGCCACGCCCGCGTGGCGCACCCGGGCGGCGACGCCATCGGCTCCCGCGGCCTGGACATGCACGTCGCCGGGCTGTCCCGGATGGGCGCCGACATCGGCTCCGAGCACGGCTTCGTGGTGGCCCGGGCCGCCCAGCTGACCGGCGCGCAGATCTGGCTCGACTTCCCGAGCGTGGGCGCCACCGAGAACATCCTGATGGCGGCCGTACTGGCGCGCGGCACCACGGTGATCGACAACGCGGCGCGCGAGCCGGAGATCGTGGACCTCGCGGACATGCTCAACTCGATGGGCGCGCAGGTCTCCGGTGCCGGTACCGCCACCCTGGAGGTCACCGGCGTCGAGTCGATGCACCCCACCACGCACCGCACCGTCGGCGACCGGATCGTCGCCGGTACCTGGGCGTTCGGTGCGGTGATGACCCGCGGCGACGTGACCGTCCAGGGCGTACGGGCGGCGAACCTGAGCGTCGCGCTGGACAAGCTGACCGACGCCGGTGCCGCGATCGCGGAGCTGCCCGACACCGACGGCGTACCCGCGTTCCGCGTCACCATCGACCGCCGGCCGACCGCGGTCGACGTGGTCACGCTGCCGTACCCCGGGTTCGCCACCGACCTGCTGCCGATGGCGATCGGGCTCGGCGCGGTGTCCGGCGGCGTCTCGCTGATCACCGAGAACATCTTCGACGGCCGGTTCATGTTCGTGAACGAGATGTCCCGGCTCGGCGCCGACATCCGTACCGACGGCCACCACGCGGTGGTCCGCGGCCGGGAGCGGCTGTCCGGCGCCCCGGTGCGCGCCTCCGACATCCGGGCCGGTGCCGGGCTCGCCATCGCGGGCCTGTGCGCGGAGGGCACCACCGAGGTCAGCCACGTGCACCACATCGATCGCGGGTACCCGCACTTCGTCGAGCAGCTGCGCGCGCTGGGCGTCAAGGCGGAGCGCTGCACCGTACCCGACGACGACTTCGGCTACTGAGGCGCCCGCCCGAGGCGCCGAACGCGACGCCAGCCCCGCGGGGTCACCCCGCGCCCGGCCATCTGCGTGCCGAGGTCTAGCCGACCAGGCGGCGGGCCTTGTCGAGCTGGTCGACGAAGACCAGCACCCGTGCGCTGTTGCCGTCGGTCGAGATGGTGGACCGGATGCCGGCATCGGCCAGCACCTCGCGCACCAGCGTCGCCTGCCGCTGGTTCTCGGCGACCAGCACGGTCCGGAGCAGGCCGTACCCCTCGTCGAGCGATTCCGGGGCGTCCACCACCTGGTCCTGCGCGGCCGGCTCGATCGCCTCGTGCGTCCCGTCGGGCACCGACGGCGCGGCGACCGGGGGGCCGAGCGGGGTCGGTGCAGCCGGATCGTCGTCGTTCGGCGACACGTGGTAGCGACGCTCGGTCAGGTCGCTTCCATAGGTCCAGCGGAGCACGATCGCCAACCCGGCGATGAGGCCGAACGCAATCAGGATGCTGACTGGGGCAGGCACGTCCGTCAGTCTGCCACTGCCAAGCCAGCTTCGACATCGGTGCCCCGGCGACCGATATCCCCGCGTGTCCGGAACCGCCGATCATCGCCGCCGGCGAACACCAAGACCAGCGGGCCGGGCAGATCCCGGACCGGTCCGGTTGCCCGCGGGGCGGCTCGGTGACGGGGTCGGGCGGTCAGACCACGCCGACTCGTCGGGCCAGCGCGCGCAGCTGCTGCCCGCCGGCCTCCCGGCGGGCCCGGCGCAGGATGTCGCCGACCGTCTCCCGCACCGCCGTGGACGCTCGGATGCGTTGCGGCGCCAGCCGTTCGGCCACGCAGAACGCCTCCACCGCGCGGTCGTCGGTGCCGCCCTGCGCATACCCGCGGCCGAGGTCGGCGAAGAACGAGGCGCGCCGGGACGCCGAGTCGACGACCTCCGGCCGGATCTGCCGGGCGATCTCGTCGACCCGGCCGCCCTCGCCCAGCTCGACGGCGATCGCCACCCGCCAGAACCCGATGTTGGTGGGCCCGAAGCACAGCCCCGCGAACTCGCCCTCGCCGGTACGCGTGGCGACCGCGTCGGCCTCGGCCAGGTGGGCGTGGGTGTCGTCGGCGCGTTCGGTCACCGCGGCGGCGAACGCCGCGGACAGGTGCAGCATCCCGTACACCTGGGCGGTGTCGGCGTCGGCGAGGTGTGGTTGTAGCCGGTCGGCGGCCTCGCCGGCGAGCCGGCCGGTGAGTGCCTTGGTCTCCGGCGGCAGCGAGTGCAGCCGGGTGAACGCGGCGAGGCCGAGGTAGGCCGGCTCGGCCAGTTCGGTGGCGGCCCGCCCGCACGCCTCCGCGGCGGTCATCGCGAGGTCGCGGTGGCCCAGGTACTTCAGCGTGTAGGTGGCGCAGTAGGTGGCCCGCACCATCAGCCGCAGCGCGTCGCGGCGCTGCGCCGCGGTACCGGTGCGGCACCGGGCGCCCAGGTCGCGCAGCAGGTCGGGCAGCAGCGGCCCGAGCTTGTCGTACCGCGCGGCGGCGCGCAGCGGTTGCAGCGCGTCGGTGTCGCGGCGCAGCGCGGCGAGGTCTCGGCCGGCGGTGTGCTCGTCGTCGAGCGCGAGCAGCACCAGCGCCGACCGTACGGCGGGGACGGTGGCGAGTGCCGCGGCGTGCTCGGGGAACAGCGGAGCACCGGGCTGGTCGGTCAGGTCGGCGGTGGACACCTGCAGCGCGGTGGCGACGGCGGTCAGCTGGGAACGCCGGTCGAGGATGCGCTTGCCGTTCTCCACCTCCGACAACAGCCCGACGGAGATGCCGGCCAGCCCGGCAAGCGTCTTGAGCGGCATGCCGCGGTAGCGCCGCCAGGTGCGAATGCGTTCCCCGACAATCGGCCGGTCATCGGGGAGGTACGACTCCCGAGCCATGAATTTCACGGTATAGACGGTTTGCCGGAGGCGATAGACCTGCCAGAGGGTGATTTGTATCTGACACTCAGCGAGGTGATCTCCGCGCGACTGGCGGCGAACCCATCGATCCACGTGATCGCGTCATTCGGAGCAGCAGGGCATCGGCCGGTGGAATCCGCGCGCAGTAGGCGGCTTGGACAGAGTTCACTCTGCTGAACTTTTCCGGCTGCTCGGAAAGTAGCCTTGTGATTGCGTTCAGTTGCATTCCCGTCGACGCCCGATGGGCCGGAGCGCCGGCTCATCGGGCGGGCGAGACGGGCAGCCGGACACGTGCTGTCAACACCCTTCGAAGCAGAGGCCACCAGTCCTGCCGGGAGACGGTCATGGACCCGCAATCAGCAAACCCACTTCTCTCCGACGTCGCGACCCGGCTGCTCCGGTCGCACCACCCCGACGAGGCGAACCCGGACCGGTGCGCGCATCCGCGCTGCCGCCGGCCGTACCCGTGCGAGACCGCGCGAGTGGCCACCGAGGCGACGAGACAGGCAGGACGGGTACGGCGGCCCCGGCCGGTGTCGCCGGCCGTCGGCCCCGCGGCCGCGGTGACGGCGCGATGACCATGGCGACCACCGGTGTGACCCCCCGCATCGGCGACCTGGTCCGACTGGACGCCGCGGCGAGCTCGCAGTTCGAGCGGCCCCTCTGGTTCCGGGTGATCGGCGTGCGACCGTCCCCGACGGTGCCCGGCTGGGCCTACCTGGACGGCTGGGAGCTGGCCGAGGGCCTGGAGATCACCGAGGTGACGGTGTTCGTCCGGGTCGCCGGGCTGACCGTCCGGCGAGACGACTAGGTGTGTGAGGGCTGAACGTTGGCCACGCCTTCTCGCAATCGGGATGCTGGTGGCCGGCCGCCGGCCTCGAGTGTGGTCGATTGCGCTCGTCGGAGCGGTTTGCGCGGACGCAAGTCATCGTCGAGTACTGCCCAGTTCCGATTTCTCGGTCACGGTGCAAAGGGTTTGCGACCGCTCCGACGCTGCTGCTGACGCGTCATCGGATGCGCCGCAACGGAGGTAGGGGCTCGCCAGGGCGGGCATGATCGCGACGATCGCCAGGACTGCCAGGCCGATGCCGAGGACGACGGGGGCACGCAGACCGTACTGCGGGATGAGCGCTGAGCCGACGGCCGAGCCGATGATGACTCCGAGAGTGATGAACGAGCCGTGGATGCTGTTCACCAGCGGCGCGGTGCTCCCGCTGCGCTGGATGCGCACCGCCATCGCGGGATTCATGGTGACCCCGACGAGGCCGATGCCGAGGATGAACGCCACCGCCAACGGGGGCGCATCGGTGGAGAGCGCGAACCCGGTCAGGAAGAGCGCGTTCAGGCCGGTGCCGACCAGGAGCGTCGAGACGGTGTGCCGGTCGGCCAGGCGTCCTACGATGACGTTGCCCACCAGCGTGGCTGCTCCGTAGACGAGGAGGAGCACGGGCACGACGCCCTCGGGGAACCCGGTGATCTCGGTGAGGATCGGGGTGAAGAAGCTGAACGCCGAGAACGTCGCGCCGATGATCAGCGTGCTGGAGGCGAGGGCGAGCAGGAACTGCGGTCGGCGGAGCACCGCGAGGTCCGAACCGGGCGTCGCGGAGGGTTCAACGCCATCGCTCGCCTTCGTGGCGGCCGGGTTGCGCACCATGGTGTGGGTCAGGGCGGCAGCGAGCACGGTGATCGCGGAGATCGCCCAGAACGCGGACTGCCAGCCGAATCTGCTGCCGACGAAGGTCGCGAGGGGCAGCCCGAGGAGGGTGCCCAGCATCAGCCCGTTCATCACGACTGCGACCCCGCGTCCACGCACGTGCTCGTCGACGAGTTGGACGCCCATCGAGACCGCGATGCCGAAGAACGCCTGCGAGGCGGCTCCGCTGATGATCCGGGCGAGGATCATCATCGGATACCCGGTCGCGAGCGCGGCGATGACGTTGCCGACGAGGAAGATCGCGAAGACGATCATGAGCGCGGCTTTCGGCGGGACCTTGAGCAGGGCGAAGGTGAGCGGTGGGCCTCCGACGGACATTGCGACGGCGAAGATCGTCACGAGGTAGCCGATCTGCGGGATCCCGGTGCCGAGACCCTCTGCGAGCTGGGGCATGAGGCCTGCGACGGTGAACTCGCTGGTCACCATCGCGAACACCCCGGCGGCGAGCACGTACACCGCGGGCGGGACGGCCTTCTTCGTGGCGGGTGCTGTTGCTGCGCTCAAGTGAGAGCCTTTCTGTACTTGATTATCCAAAACGTGGCCGCGAAGAAACGCCGCCGGGCAGCGGCGCTCTCAGTTCAGGAGGGATTTCATTCCGGCCAGGGCGATCCGGCGGAGCGTCTCGGTGTCGACGCCGGTCTGTGCGGTCACGCGCAGTCCGGAGATGACGGTGCTGACGAGCACGGCCCCGTCGTCGGCGTCGATGCCTTCGGCGATCGAGCCGTCGATCTGACCGGCCCGGATCGCTCCGGACAGGAGGGAGAGCCTCTCGCGGAGGTCGCGGTCGAGGATCCGGGCGACGCGCTCGTCCCGGTCGCGCAGATCTGGACTCATGAAGCTCTGCACGACCATGCAGCCGGCTGCGTGGCCTCGGCTCGACGCCTGCAGCTCCTCGTCAACGACGACGTCGATCAGGGCTCGCAGCCTCTCCGCGCCGGGGAGCGCGTCGTCAGCGAGGATCGACGCCTGGCGCGCTCCGGTCGTCACGACATAGCGCTCCAGAGCGCGCACGAACAGTTCGTCCTTGGAGACGAAGGTGTTGTACAGGCTGCTGCGGCGCACGCCCGCCGCCGCGCAGAGTTGCTCGGTCGAGGTCTCGGCGAATCCGTGCACCCGGAATTCACGCGCTGCCGCGTCGAGCACCGCCGCCTCGTCGAACATGCGTGGTCGCGCCATGCGGGAGACTCTACGCTGTTTTGGATCCCAGAATCCATAACGTCCACCTCGAAGTTCGAGACGCCGCGTGGACCGTCACGAACCTCCTGCCCGCAACAACCAGGTACCGGTCAGGGCGGCACGGCCATCCGCCGCCACCCGGTCCGCACCCCTGGGTAGAGTTCGCTACTGAACGGTAGCTTTGCTCCGAGGAAGGGGACGGACATGGCGGGACGGCTCGCGGTGGTCGGCGCCGGGCTGATGGGCTCGGGCATCGCTCAGGTGGCGGCCCAGGCCGGTTGGCGGGTCAGCATGCGCGACGTCGACGACGCGGCGCTGGCGCGCGGGATGGCCGGCATCGAGAGGTCGCTGAACAAGTTCGTCGAGAAGCAGAAGGTCAGCGAGCCGGACGCGGCGACCGCGCTCGGCCGGATCGCCACCACCACCGACCTCGGCGTGGTGTCCGAGGCCGACATCGTCGTCGAGGCGGTGTTCGAGCAGGTCGAGATCAAGCAGCGGGTCTTCATGGAGCTGGACCGGCTCGCCGCGGACGGCGCGGTGCTCGCCACCAACACCTCCGCCATCCCGATCACCACGATCGCCTCGGTGACCAAGCGGCCCGAGTACGTGGTCGGCACCCACTTCTTCTCGCCGGTGCCGATGATGGCGCTGGTCGAGCTGGTTCGCGGGTACCAGACGAGCGACGAGACGATGGCCCGCGCGACCGCGTTCGCCGAGGAGATCGGCAAGACCGTGGTGACCGTCAACCGGGACATCGCCGGCTTCGTGACCACCCGGCTGATCTGCGCGCTGGCGATGGAGGCGGCCCGGCTGGTGGAGAACGGTGTGATCAGCGCGGCCGATCTGGACACCGCCTGCAAGCTCGGCTTCGGGCACGCGATGGGTCCGCTGGCCACCACCGACCTGACCGGCGTCGACGTGCTGGTGCACGCCACCGAGAACATCTACGCCGACAGCAAGGATCCGAAGTTCGCCCCGCCCGAGTCGCTGCTGCGGATGGTCGCCGCCGGGCACCTGGGCCGCAAGTCGCGGCAGGGCTTCTACTCGTACGAGTAAGCGGCCGGGTTTGCCGCCGTCGCCCCCGGGTACGCCTGACCGCAGCGACCCGGGGAGGCGCGATGGCCGCGACGACACGTCACCCGTTGACCGAGTACCAGCGCCGCCGGCGCTTCGACCGGACCGCCGAACCGTCCGGACGATCCGGCGGCTCGCGCGATCCGGCGGCCGGCGACGGGCTGTTCGTCATTCAGCACCACGCCGCGTCGACCGACCACTACGACTTCCGGCTGGAGGTCGACGGGGTACTGAAGTCCTGGGCGGTGCCGAAGGGCCCGTCCACCGATCCGCGGGACCGGCGGCTCGCCGTACCGACCGAGGACCATCCGCTCGACTACGCCGACTTCGAGGGCACCATCCCGGCCGGCGAGTACGGCGGCGGCACCGTACTGGTGTGGGACACCGGCGGTTACACCAACACGACGCGGCGCGGCGGGACCGCCGTGTCGATGGCCGACGGGCTGGTGCGCGGGCACGTCACGTTCCGCCTGGACGGCACGAAGCTGACCGGCGGGTACGCGCTGACCCGGTTCCGCGGCGGCGACCACGAGGCGTGGCTCCTGGTCAAGCAGGACGGGGAGGGCGCCGACGCGCGCCGCAACCCGGTGTCGACCCAGACCGAGTCGGTGCGCTCCGGCCGTGACCTGGACCAGATCGCGGCGGAGGCCCGGTGACCGTGCAGGTGGGTCGCCGCCGGGTGCCGCTGACGCACCCGGACAAGATCCTGTTCCCACCGGCGGACGGGTCGTCCGGATCCGGGATCGACAAGGCCGGTCTGGCCGACTACCTCCGGCTGGTGGCCGACCGGATGCTGCCGCACGTGCGGGAGCATCCGCTTGCGCTGCAACGGTTCCCGGACGGCACCGGCGGGTCCGGCTTCTTCGCCAAGAAGGTACCCGAGTCGGCCCCGGACTGGGTGCACACCGTCACCGTGGACCGGGTCACCGGCGGCAGCGTGACGATGCTGTGCGCCGACGATGTCGCCACCCTGGTCTACCTCGCCGATCTGGCCGCGCTGGCGCTGCATCCGTGGCCGAGCCGGGCGGCGGCACCGCGCCGCCCGGTCAGGCTGATCTTCGATCTGGACCCGCCCGGCGCGGACGACTTCGCGGTGGTCCGCCGGGCCGCGCTCGCCCTGCACGACCTGCTGGCCGAGCTGGAACTGTCCGGCTACCCGATGACGACCGGTTCCCGTGGCGTGCACGTGGTGGTCCCGCTGGCCGCCCGGCAGGACGTCGACGAGGTACGCGCGGTCGCCGGCGCCATCGCCGATCGCCTGGCGGCGCGGTATCCGGACGAGTTGACCACCCAGGTACGCAAGGAGCAGCGGCACGGCCGGCTGTTCGTGGACACGCTGCGCAACGCGTACGCGCAGCATGCGATCGCGCCGTACTCGCCGCGGCCGCTGCCCGGCGCTCCGGTGGCCACCCCGCTGTCCTGGGACGAGCTCGCCGACGAGACGCTCACCAGCGCCCAACGGTACCGGATCCCGGACCTGGCCGACCGTCTGTCCACCGTGGATGATCCGTGGGCCGGGCTGGGCCGGCACGCGCGCGACCTCGACCCGGTTCGCCGCCGGCTGGGGGAGGACTAGCCAAGGGGTACGACTCAGGGCGGAGATGGATATCGCCGCGGCGGAGGAGGTTGTCAGGGTGTCGCCCCTGGCATAGTTCAGGGTGTTCCCCGGTCCCGCCGCGGCCGGCAGGGCCGTACCGTCGGTGGTACCGCTGGGGGAGCGGGGAGGCGTCGGACCCGGCCCGGGCCGGTTTCGTCATGGGGGTGGCGAGCCGGCGCGCGGCCGGGTCCGGGGACCGTTGGGGGGATGGTCGTGGCGGGTGAGCGCGCATTGCACTGCACGAAGGAGCAGTGCGACACCAGCGAGCGGGTGGCCACACCGGAGTCACGTAGCGACAACGGGCCGAACGGTTCGGCGGAGACGCCGATCGTGGTGCACGTCTCCGGCCGGTTCGATACCCACACCGCCGCCGCCATTCGGGAACGCCTGCACGCCGCGGTACGCCACGGTGACGGTCTGCTGCTGATCGACATGTCCACTGTGGACACCTTCGACGCCACCGGGTTGGGTGTGCTGGTCGGTACCCACCGGCTGGCCGAGCAGGCCGGCCGGCGGCTCGCGCTGCGCGGTACCCCGGCCCGGCTGACCAGGCTGCTGCACCTGACCCGGCTGGACCGCTTCCTGCCGACCGTCCCGGTACCGTCGGCCACCGCCTCGCCGATGAGCGCCTGGCGCCCGGACGGTTCCCACTTCACCGCCGCCTGAGCAACGCGCGCTCTCGGAGCCGGCGCGAGTCCTTGATCGGCGCGCGGATGGTGCATTATTTACGACGCGTTCTCGAACGTCTGTCGGAAAATGCCGAGCGGGATTCCCGAATGGAATGACGGATAGTGGTCGCCGCCGGAATCCCACGCGGGACCGCGGTGACCGTCAGTGAAACGGATCGTCAAACGGCGCCGGTGTGCGGGCGCAGCCGCTTCGCCGCGGCGTCGAACGCAACCCGCAGGCGGTCCGGGTCCTGCGCGCAGACCGCGTCGTGGAAACCGGCCTCCAGCTGATCGGCGATCGCGATCAGCGCGGGATGCAGGGCGACCGCATTCATCCGGCTGACCGCCTTCATCGCCGGGATCCACGCTTCGACTTCGGTGCCTGAGCTGGGTAGCTCGCACATGATCAGCTGCATGTATGCCTCGCGAGCAGCCTCGGTCAAACTCAGGCCCTGCATGTCGTCCATCGGCGTCCTCGTGCGTGTGTTCCGATGTGCGGATCGCGACGTGTATGCGCGATGTGCGTATCGCCGCGTGGCAAAGCGGTGGGGCAAGTCAAGCACAATTACCCAGCCAGGGGAATACCGTCCGAATTCGCATACTGCGATCGCCGGCTCCGGCCGCGCTCGGTGAATGTCATCCTAGGGGCACCAAGATGGGAATTTCCTGACAGCGTCGTTCGGTCAATGCCCGAGGAGGACGAACAGCCCGATCGTGACGAGGACACCGGTACCGAATACCGCGCCGAACGCGCGCGCGGTCATCGGCTGGCCGTACCGGGACAGCCAGCTCAACCCGGCCGGTACGCCGGCGAGGGTGCCGAGCGCGAAGGCGACGTCGGCGATCACCCGCGCCGCGGCACGTTCGCCGACCGGCATACCGGGCGCGGCGACCAGCAGCGCGGTGCCGATACCGGCGCAGACCACGGCGCCCGCCACGCCGGCGATCAGCATCGCCACCCAGATCGGTACCGGTGGCCGCAGCGGCAGTTCGCCCAGCCGTGCGGCGGTCACGGTGCGCTCGGCCCGGTCGAGCAGCTCGGTGGCCGTGATCGCCGGCTGCGCGGTCACCGCCCGCGGCGCCGGCGCGGGCCCGAGGTCACGGCGCCGGACGGGCAGCGCGGCGAGCTCCCGCCAGATCCGCCGGACCCGCCGGTCGACCGCCTCGACCGCCTCGGCCGCCGCGGCGACCGCGGACCGGGCCGCGCGCACCCGGCCTGCCGACTCCTCCAGCCGGTCGGTGATCTGCCGTCGCCCGGTGACCAGTGCCTGGTCGGTCCGGTCCTGGCCGGCGACCTGGTCGTGCAGCGGCAGCGCGAGCGCCGCGACCGCCAGCCGGTAGCGCTCCCGCGGCGACCCGGTGCCGGCGACCGGCCGGGCGTCGGCCAGCTGGCTCATCGCTGCTCCTCGGTGCGGTACGGGATGACCACCCGTGGGCGGCGGTCCACGGCACGGTCGAAGAACAGCGCCCGGCGCTCCCGCGGGTACCAGTGCGGGCCGCCGGGTTCGGTGGACAGCGGCGCCAGCTCGGCGCCCTGCACGTCGAGCGCGAGCCACGCACCGAACGCGTCGAACCGGGCGCCGAGGCCGCCCAGGTCGTCGCGCAGCCGCGGTACCGAGCGCCACCAGCCGAGCAGGTGGGTACGCAGCTCGGGGCCGCGACCGAGAATGTCCTTGAGGTCGTCGCGGGCGCTGCGCCGGGTGGCCGGGTCCTTGCGCTCCAGCCGGGTCGCCGCCGCGTCGACCGCGTACGCCAGCAGCACGTGCGGCCGGGCCGGCTGGTCGCCGCCGTCGCGCAGCGCCCGCGCCGTCGCCGCGAACAGCCCGCACACCCCGTCCCGGTCGTACCAGTCGACGTCGTGGCCGCCCGCGCCCAGCTCGTCGTGCAGCCGCTTCGCCGCCTCGACCGCGTCGTCGTCCAGGCAGACCAGGCTGAACCGCACCGCGCCCGGCCGGTACTGCGCCGCCAGCGAGACGGCCGCGGTGGCGAGCACGTCGCAGGCCTCCACCGCGCGGGCGCCGAGCACCGCGAGGTTGCGGCCGGGGGAGCGGGACAGCCGCACGCCGGCGGAGCGGCCGGTCACGTCTATGGTGTGCCCGACCAGCGCCACCGGGGTACGGCTGGGTTCCGGTCCCGGTACCAGCGCGGCCAGGTCGGCCGCCTCGGACAGCAGCGGCACCCGGCCGCCGTCGAACAGCACCGGCGGTGCGGCGTCCGGATCGCGCCGCTGCCAGAGCCGCTGTTGCAGCACGTCCAGGGTGCCGCGGCGGCCGGCGTCGGGGATGTGCGCGACCCGGTTCGCCGGCTCGGCGCCGGAGTCCGGGTTGATCACCGCGTGGTGCCGGGGCACCGTGTCGGCGGCGAGGTTGCCCTCGGCGAGGATCCGGCGCGCCTTCGGCAGCGCGATGCGCAGGGTGAACTGGGCGACCATCGAGGCGCGGCCCCACAGCGCGTCGATGCCGGACAGGTCCTGGCTGGCGAGGATCAGGTGGATGCCCTGCGACCGGCCGCGCCGGGCCAGATCCTCCAGCAGCCGGGCGGCTTCCAGCGCGACCGCGTCCCGGCCGTCCAGCAACACCTGGAACTCGTCGATCACCGCGACGATGCGCGGCCACTGCCCGGCCGGGTCCTCGGCGCGAAGCTCGGCGAGCTTGGTCGCCTCGTACGCCTTGGCCGCCTCGGCCCGCTCGCGCAGCTGCTGGTGCAGGAACGCGAGCAGCGCCAGGCCGTACTCGCGGTCGGTGTTGACGTTGACCCCGACCAGCCGGACGTGCGGCAGCCAGCTCGGGTCGCGCCGGCCGGGCGCGAACCGGGCGAACGACACGCCCTCCTTGAAGTCCAGCAGGTAGAGCGCGAGCTCGTCGGGGGAGTAGCGCGCGGCGAGCGACCCGATCAGCGCGTACAGCAGGTTCGTCTTGCCGGTACCGGACGGGCCGCCGACGAGCGCGTGCGGCGGCGAGTCGCCGAGCTCGACCTCGACCAGACGCCCGTCCGGCCCGGCGCCGACCGGCGCGGCCAGCCGGTCGGCCGACGACTCGGTCCACTCCTTGGCGGGCAGCAGGTCGGCGAACACGGCCGGGTCGGGCCCGGCCAGTACCTTGGCCGCGATCGCCCGGCTGGTGCCGGTGGCCAGCTCGATCGACGGCGGTGGGTCGAGCTGTACCAGGAACTGGTTGCCCGTCAGGGAGGTCCAGGCCCGGTCTCCCCAGAGCACGATCCGGTCGAGCTGCGGGTGCCGGCACCACTCGCCGGCCGGCCCGATGCCGGCGATCAGCAGGTGCACCCCGCAGGCCGGCCCGGTGCGGACCAGCCGGTCGAGCTGGGCCTGCTGCGCGTTGGTCAGTTCGGCGCCGTCGCCTTCGCCGAGCAGTACGGCGATCCGCCAGGGTTCCGGCCGGCGACCGGTCGCCGCGTGCAGCTCGCGCAGCGCCGCGTAGTCGCCGGCGAGCACCGTCTCGTTGATCCGGCGTACCTGCTCGACCAGCCCGTCCAGCACGTCGCCGAGCCCGCCGGGGCCGACGAACGTGAGC
Organism: Actinocatenispora sera; assembly: GCF_018324685.1. NCBI lineage: Bacteria > Bacillati > Actinomycetota > Actinomycetes > Micromonosporales > Micromonosporaceae > Actinocatenispora > Actinocatenispora sera. The sequence continues at coordinate 4,106,998 of NZ_AP023354.1, forward strand.
AGCCCGGCCTGCGCCAGCGGGGCGAACGCGGCCAGGCTGCCGCCGAGCCGTTCCGGGTCGTACACGGTCAGCTGCACCGAACCGGGCACGGTCGAGCCGAGGATCCGCAGCAGCAGCGAGCCGACGAACCGGTGTACCCGCTCGGTCGGCCGGTGGGTGACCGGCGTGGTCGGTTCCGGTGCCGGCGCCCGGACGGCCAGCTCGGCCCGCTCGTGGCCGGGGTCCTCGATCAGCAGGTGCGCCTCGTCCAGCACGGCGACCAGCGCCGGCAGCGGCGGCTCGGAGCCGGCGACCACGTCGCGGGCCAGCAGCCGGCCGATCCGGTACAGCCCGGGCGGCTGGGCGCGGGCCGGCAGCGTCGGCGCCCAGTGCGGCCAGTCCAGGCCGGCGGCGCCGGGCGCCTGCTCGATCGCGAGCGCGGTGAGCTGGTCGGCGGCGGCGCGCAGCCGGTGCAGCGACTGCCGGTCGACCTCGCCACGGCGGGTAGCGTGCGCGGCCAGCAGTCGCTGTCCGCAACGTTGCGCCTCGCGCTCGGCCCTGGCATGCTCGTCGCGCATCGCGTCCGCCGCCGCCTGCGCCGCGGCGAGATCGGCGCGCGCCGAGCCCCGGGCGTACGAGAGGGTCTGCCGGAGCTGCTCGATCAGCTCGCGGCGGCTACCGGCCATCGCGGCGCAGCGTCTCGTCGGGGCGCTGGGGCGCCGTGGCGGTCAGTTCGGGCAGCCGGTCCTCGGTGCCGCCGAGCGCCCGCAGCAGCTCGCCGACCAGGACCGGCCAGCCGACGACGGCGTCGACCGGGTGCCGCTGGCTTGCGGCGCGCCGGGCGCCGAACGGGTCGCACAGCTGCCCGACCAGCTCGGCCGGCAGCTCCGGCGGCAGCGCGGGCAGCAGGTCGCGGATCCGGCCGGTACCGCGGGTGGTGAGCGTCGCGGCGTCGTCGGGGCACAGCGGGTGGCCGACCAGCTCGGTACCGAGCCGGCGGGCGGCCCGGTCGGCCGGCGCGGCGAGCGCCATCCCGGTGGCCGGGTGGGTGGCGAGCAGCGCGTCGCGGTAGGCGTCCCGGCCGCCGCGGGCCGCGCTGCTGAGCCGGCGCAGCGCCTCGGCCGGCTCCTCCGGCGTGGCGTGGTCGTCCCGATCCCCGTCGGAGCGGACCGTCTCGGGCCGCTGCTCGTCGGCCGGCCGCCCGGTGAGCTCGTCGACCCGCCGCTGCCACCAGGACCGCAGCGCGAGGATCGGCTGCGTGGCGAGGTCGGCGCCGCCCGGCGCGACGACGGCGCGGGCCGGCGCCGGGGCGGCGTCCGGGGCCGCGACGCCGGCGACCCCGATCCCGGTCAGGTACCCGTCGAGTTCGGTGAGCACCGACCGGGTCGCCGCGATCGCGCTGTCCAGGTGGCTGCCGGCGAGGGTGAGCTGGCCGAGCCACTCGGCGTGGCCGGACTCGCGCATGACGTACCCGCAGCGTTCGGTGGCGTCGCGCAACGCGCCGGCGGCGTGGGTCAGTTCGGGCAGCGGCAGTTGCTGCCCGATCTCGCGCAGCCGGGCACCGAGCGACTCGACGAGGGACGGCACGGCGCTACAGGCTGGCGAGGTAGGTCTGGGCCTGCTCCACCGCGCCGATCGTGGTGGCCAGGCAGTTGTCCAGGTCGTCACGGGCGGCGACCAGGGCGGCCTGCGCGGTCTGCACCGCCTCGGCGCCGGAGCCCTCGACCGCGAGGGCGAGGTTCTGCTGGGCGGCGTCCAGCTTCTCGTTGGCGAGCTGGACCGCCTGCTGGCCGTCCTGTACCTCGGCCACGGCGGCGTGGATCGCCGACTTGACCTCGGCCACGTTGATCGTCACGTAGACCCTCCTCACGGGCGCTGGTACGACAGGCAGGTCCTGGGAGGCCTGCACAGGAAGGACCTCTCAGGGGATGCCCGGTCGGGTAACAGGACTGCCGCGACTCCTCTGCGCGCTCGGGCGCATCAATCATGTCAAGAACGACAAAAGGACACCAGGAAAACCACAACATTTCGTGCCTGTGTCGTAACTGACAGTCGCATATCCGGCGAGCGCTGTCCACTTTTCGGCCTCTCTCGCGCCACCTCTCCTCCTTTGCGACAAGTATGTGCCGGCATCCCGCGGCGACGGAAGGTGCGATACGCGACACCGCGGCTTGTTCCTGTCCGGTAAGGTGGTCGCCTCGCCGCCGGGCCGTGCACCGGACGAAACATTCGTCCAAGACGCGCCGGCGCCGCCGCGACCATGCTCGACCCGTACCGACCAGGTGAGGGGTGGGCGATGACGGTCGTGGGCGAGGCGCCGACGGTGCGGGTGACCGGCGGTCGGGTGGTCGGGCGGATCGACCGGGGAGTCGCCGCGTTTCTCGGCATCCCGTACGCCGCACCGCCGTTCGGCGCCCGTCGGCTGCTGCCGCCCGCACCACCGGTGCCGTGGGCGGGCGTGCGCGACGCCGGCCGGTACGGGCCGACCTGCCCCAAGACGCCGGGCACGCCGCTGTTCCCGGAGACCGTGATCGACGGCGAAGGCTGCCTCAACCTCAACGTCTGGACCCCCGATCCGCAGGCCACCGGGCTGCCGGTACTGGTGTGGATCCACGGCGGCGCGTTCACCACCGGCGCCGGCTCGCTGCCCGGCTACCGGGGCAGCTCGTTCGCCCGGGACGGCGTGGTGTGCGTGACGATCAACTACCGGCTCGGCGCCGAGGGGTTCCTCTACCTCGGCAACGGGGTCGCGAACCTGGGGCTGCGCGACCAGCTCGCCGCGCTGGCGTGGGTGCGCGACAACATCGCCGCGTTCGGCGGGGATCCGGACCGGGTCAGCGTCGCCGGCCAGTCCGCCGGCGCGGTCAGCGTCGCCACCCTGCTCGCCATGCCGCGCTCGGCCGGCCTGTTCGGCCAGGCGATCGCGCAGAGCGGGTCGGCCGCCCGGACCCTGACCCCGGACGCCGCCACCGACGTCGCGGCCCGGTTGGCCGACGCGCTGGGCGTCCCACCGACGCGGGCCGCCTTCCGCGAGGTACCGGCCGACGCGCTCGCCCGGGCGTCGACCGCGCTGGTGGCGGCGAGCCAGGTACCGCACGATCCGACCAGCTGGGACGTGCTGCCCTTCGCCCCGGTGGTCGACGGCGACACGCTGCCCGCGCACCCGTTCGACGCGGTACGCGGCGGGGCCGGTCGCGGGGTGCGGCTGCTCACCGGCTGGAACCGGGACGACACCCGGATCGGGTTGGTACCCACCGGGATGATCGACGCGGTCGACGAGACCATGCTGGCCGGAGTCGTGGCCGCGCTCGGCGGACCCGACGGTACGGTCCAGCGCTACCGGTCGGCCCGGCCCGGGGCGGGCAGCGGCGAGCTGCTGGCCGCCGTGACCACCGACCGGTCGCTGCGACTGCCGATCACCCGGGGCGTGGAGGTACGGCTGGCCGGCGGCGCGGGCGGGAACTGGTTGTACCGCTTCGACCACGGCTCCACGAGCTTCGACGGCCGGCTCGGTGCCGCGCACGCGGTGGAACTCCCGTACGTGTTCGACCTGCTGGACGACGAGTCGGCCCGGCCGCTGATCGGCGCCGATCCCTCGGCCGCCGTGGCGCGGACGGTGCACGGCGCCTGGGTCCGGTTCGTCACCGACGGCGATCCGGGTTGGCCCCGCTATGACCTGGCCAGCCGCAACACCGCGCTGCTCGACGCGGCGATCACCGTCGTCGCCGACCCCGACGGCGCGGAACGCGCCGGCTGGCCGGACTGACAAGGCAACAGGATGCCGTCCCTCGCCGGGGGCTGCGCGGCCGGGCCGATACTGGAGCAGGATGCCCGGCTCCGGTGCGAACGGCGGCCGGAGGCCGAACGGGTGGTGCCGCAGCCGGTGGCCGACGGACCGGCCGGGTCGGGGGACGACCGGCGTGCCGCGGCCGGATCGTGGCGGGGTGGCCCTGGATGCGCCCGACCGACGCGAGCCGGAAGCGGGCCGGCGGCCAGGTGACTGCGACGCGGAAGTGGGCCGGCGCTGAGGTGACTGCGACGCGGAAGTGGGACGGCCTCCGGGTGGCGGCGACGCGGAAGCGGACGGCCGGGTGGGTGCGAGGCGGACGTGGGCCGGCGGCCGGACGGGTGCGAGGAGGTGTCGGGTGAGCGCGGGAGGAGACCGGTGCAAGGTCGCGGTGCCGGGCTGGCAGATCGAGACGTACGCCCGGCCCGGCGTCGCGATGGCCGGCTACGGCGACGAGGCGAACGAGTTCGGCGACATCGCGCTGATCCCGCACCCGACGCTGACCGTACTGTTCGACCTCGGCGAGCGGCCGTTCGTGGTCGAGGACGCCGGCGGCGCCCGGCAGCGGGACCGCGTCGTGGCCGGTCTGGCTCCGGTCCGAGCCCGTGGCCGCGGGCTCGCCGGCCGCTCCGAGTGCCTCCAACTGCGGCTCTCCCCGCTGCTGGGGTACCCGCTGCTCGGCGCCGCCGCCGACCTGCGCGGCGCGGTCGTCGCCCTGGACGACCTGTGGGGCCGCGAGGCGGTACGCATCCAGGAGCGGTTGCGGGCCGCCCGCACGTGGCCGGACCGGTTCGCGGTCGTCGCCGCCGCGCTGGCCCGCCGGCACCGCGACGCGGTTCGTACGGTCGACCCCGAGGTCGCGCACTGCTGGCGCCGGCTGACCGCCACCGGCGGCCGGGTGCGAGTCGACCGGCTCGCCGCCGAGGTCGGCTGGAGCCGTACCCGGCTGTGGTCCCGGTTCGGCGCGCAGGTCGGCATCACCCCGAAGCGGGCCGGGCGGCTGATCCGGTTCGACCGCGCGGTGCACCGCCTCGCCGCCGGCCACCCCGCGGCATCGGTCGCGATCGACTGCGGTTACGTCGACCAGTCGCACCTGCACCGGGAGGTGACCTCGTTCGCCGGCGCCACTCCGACCGAGGTCGCGGCGTCCCCGTTCCTCGCCCTCGACCACGTTGCCTGGCCCACCCGCCGGTAACACTGAGCCGTCGCCGTGCGCGTGCGCACCCGGCGGTGCCGTCCCCGGCCACCGCCGGCGTTCCCCGGGCTACCGCTGGCGTTCCCCGGCTACGTCGCCGCCCCCGCCACGAACTCTTCCCCTACCGCACCGCCTCCTCGCTTCCGGCTTGCGGCGTGGGGGCTGCGGGCTGCGGTGTAGTAGCGTGCGCCACGTTGGAGGTGAGGTCGAGTGCCGTTCGACTTCGGCCTGTCTCGTCCGGCGACGCTCGCACCCTCGAACGTGGTGGCCGAGCCTTCACATGGCGGTGGCCGCCCGAAGGGATGCAACAGCTTCCCCGGCGACACCAGAGTCCTCCTTGCAGACGGCAGCACCAAACCTATCGCGAAAATTCACATCGGTGACCGTGTCACCAACGCGAAACCAGACGCTCACGGCACGCAGAAGCACCGCGTTGACGGCGTCATCCGCACCACCACCGACCACGACTTCGTCCAGATCACCCTCAAGGATGGCAGCGGCCGGCAGAAGATCACCGCGACCGCCCATCACCGATTCTGGGACCACACCACCCACCGCTGGACCGAAGCCACCAACCTGAAAACAGGCGACCGACTCCAAACCACCCACCGCACCAGCCGCATCACCGCGCTCACCCGCTACACCAAACCCCAGATCACCTACAACCTCACCATCCGCAGCCCCCACACCTACTATGTACTCGCTGGAAATACGCCAGTTCTTGTGCATAATGCAGGTGGCGAACTTGGGCCGGGCGAAGTATTCCTTTGGCGTGGTGTCAAGGGAATGGAGCGTGATGATCTCCTGAAGAACTGTGTCTTCAAGAGCACCCAGGGAGTCAAGTATTTCTCTTTCACGGAAAGGGGGTCGGCGGAATATGCTAGAAGGGCGTACGCCGCCTATCCGAAAGAGGGTAGAAATACAATGGTGCGCACCAAAGTCAACCTGGCAGATCTTCCTGAATCTGCAAGAATGGCATACACGGCAGATGTCGTGGACGGTGGCGTCGCCCTTCAGGACGACGTGCTTCCGAAGCTGAGTAGGCCACAGTTGATGCCTTCTATGGGCTGTGGGTGATGGTGATGGAATACGTTATCGCCTCATCATCGGAAAGCGTTGTTCAGATGTGTCGGGAAATGTTGGGATTCCTCGCCGGCGTTAGTTTTCGGATGGGTTCGATTCCTGAAACAGGCTTTGACTGTGATGCCGCGATCCTAAACTCCCCCCTTGGTCACGAGCGTTACGGGGGTACGCCTCAGATTGGGCACGTTCAGACTCTGATCAACCGTCGTGATGACGGAGCTCCCGCAGTTATCCTGGCGGCGGCTCCAATCAGGGCTGACGTGGCTGCCGCAGAGCCCAGCGACGCTGAGATCGAGAGTCATGTGCAAGGCGTCATCGAATCTTGCATCTCTGCCTTCAGATCGAAATTCCCGAATCGCGGAGAAGAGGCCCGCATTCTACTGCATCTAGAAGGTGCTGGAATTGATCGTCGGGACATCAAAGTCCCGTTGAGGGGTGTTCTGAGATTTCTTGAAGATTCCTAGCGTATCGGGTCCATTATTCACCGCTGTGGTATCGGTGGAACTCGCACCAGTGAGCCTTTTTCATCCTGCTGCGAGTTCGTGGTCTTGAAGGACGTGGATGGCTTTGGCGAGTCGGCCGGCGCGGTGGGGGCTGGAGCGTAGCTTGCGCAGGATGCGCCAGGTTTTGAGCTGGGCGTTGGCGCGTTCGCCGGGGCCACGCAGCCTCGCGTGCGCCCGGTTGGCAGCTTTCTGAGACTCGGGTTTACCCTTGCCCTTGTACGGAGTGATCACCGGCTCGCCGATCCCGTGATAGCCCTTGTCGCCCAGGGCGATCAGCCCGGCCTGGCGTAGCGCGGCGAGAATGTTCCAGATGCGGGCGGCGGCGGTGTCGTGCACGCTGCCGGGCAACGCACCCGACACCCACAGGATGGCCCCGTCGGGTGCCGAGATCACCTGCAGGTTCATCCCGTGCATCCGGTGCTTGCCGGAGTAGAACGGCCGGTCGGCGGCCACCCGATCGATCGGGACCAGGGTTCCGTCGATGATCACGTAGGCCATGCCGGCCCGCCTCGCGGTCTTCAGCGCCGCCTGCAGCTTCGGTGCCCGGTCGGCCAGCAGCTCCACCGTCTCGTTGACGTAGCGCCAGCAGGTGGCTGTGGACACCTCGAAACCCGCCCCGACCTGCGTGAACGGTTCACCTTTGCGCAGATACACCAGCACCAGCAGCGCCTGTTGCCCCGCATCCAGCGCCCGCCACCGCGAGCCGAGTTGCCGACGATGGCGGCGGATGAGTCCAGACACGAAGGTCAGGGTCTGAGATGACAACGGCAGCGCGGCACGGTAAAACAACATGAAGAAGCCCTTGCTGACGACAGCAGATCTTGGTCGATCGCCGTCATAGCAAGGGCTTCGCTACATCCCCGACCGCGACACGCCCCTCTCGGTCACGAACCCGTCTCGATCCCCAGCGGCCCAACACATCCCCACCACGATGAAAAGGGCTCAGTGGAGTCGTCGAGTCTCTCGGTGCGGGTGGGTTGGAATTCGAGGACGCCGAGACGGCAGGTTCTGAATTTTGCTCAATCTCCTGGCCTGGATCCAGTGAGCCGGCAAGTATGCGTGAAGCGGTCAACTACCAGTGCCTTTCGGGACTCCGTCGGTGCTGGACATCAACAGCGCCCAGAAGGATCCGTGCCCGTGCACGCCGGCCGCGGGGGAGATGAACACTTCGGAGCCTGCTGGGGGAGTCTTGGCGGTGCGGTGGACCGTGGACCGGGTCATCGGCCGGAGCCTCCGTTTCCGGTCGGGGCACTCATTGCTGCTCGCCAGCGACGGGGGCCTGCTCTGTGTGCTACCGGCTACCGTACGCGCCCTATACCTACCTGTCCATGGTGCCCTACACCTGTCTCAGCGATGATGCAGGTCAGCACGCCTGTCTAGCGTTGGATCATGACCCTGGATCCCGACATCAGTACGCCGCTCTGGCGGCAGTTAGTCGATGTGCTGGTTGCTCGGATCGAGGATGGGACGTACCGCAAGGGCGGCCGGCTTCCGTCCGAAGTCAGTCTGCAGCAGGAGTTCGGGGTTGCCCGCGGCACGGTACGGCACGCCTTGCAGCATCTCGTCGCCGAAGGCATCGCCGAGACGACCAATGGCAAGGGAACCTACGTCAGGCCGTAGACACCTGCTCGGCCGTGTGATGCTCCCGAGGGCCGAAGGCGATTGGCCTTCCGCGCAACGCCGTACGACGGATCAGTGGCGGTGCGAGTATGCGGCGCCGAGCACGAACGCCAGTACCAGGGTGAACAGCCAGCCGAGCGCGATCGAGACGGTCACGGCTGCCGCCGGATGAGCAGGGTGGCGGTGCGCGCGAAGAAGACCCGTACCGGCGCCTGGTCGTCGTCGGCGGGGACGACTCGCAGGTAGACGGCGCCCTCGACGAGCGCCGGAAGTACCGACACGACCCTCGCCCACCAGCAGCCGTGGCCGTGGATGCCCGCGGTCGGGCAGATGAACACGTGATCGCCGGGTTGCGGTTGGTCCGCGCCGCGGCCCGTTTCGCGCGCATTCGTGGTCACGGCCGGCACCGCCGCTCCACCCGTACGCCGCCGTCGATGACGTACTCGCGGCGGATCTCGCGCGGCGACTCCGGATAGAAGCCGACCAGGTACGAGTGACCCGGCAGCCAGGCGTCGTCCACCCGGATCACCTGGTACCAGCGCGATCGGTAGGTGAACTGGTCGCCCGCCCGGTTGGTCAACCACACCCGCTCGCCCGGCGTCGGCGTCGCCCCCAACACCAGCTCGTACCCGGGACGTACCGGATCCACCCCACTCGACATGACTGCCTCCCGTGATTCTTGCCTGACGCTCCGTGCCGGGTGATATGAGTGAGAAGCTATCATGCTATTCGTTATGTATGGCAAGAGCGATATCGCAAACACCAGGGGTCGCTAAGGATGGCAACGCAGGCGTGGAACGATGAGGACGTGGCAGATCGGTTCAGCCCGACCGTGCGCAAGCGCGTACTGGGGCTCCAGCTCGCGCGACTGCGTCGTGCTGCCGGGCTGACCAGCGAGAAGGCTGCCGACGAGCTGGGTGTGGGCCAGGGCCATCTGTCGCAGATGGAGCACGCGCATCGGAGCGTGAACAAGGCTCAGCTGCTTGCGCTGCTCTCCATCTACAAGGTCGATGAGAGCAAGCGCGCCGAGCTGATGCTGTTGCACCAGACGCTCAAGCAGCCAGCCTGGTGGCAGGGCATGGGTGTACCGGCCGGCTCATACGTCGACCTTGAGGCGGCTGCAGCGCGCATCCGTAGCTTCGATCATGGCGTCATCTCCGGTCTGTTGCAGACGCCGGAGTACTCCGCGGAAATCATTCGCCGGACCGATCCAGACGCGGATGAAGCCGTTGTGTCGCAGCGTGTTTCAGTTCGGTCTCAGCGCTCTGAGCTGCTGGCTGACGGGCTGAAATTGTGGACCGTCGTTGACGAAGGGGCGCTCCGTCGCATCGTTGCTGACCGTGGCGTGATGGCCGCTCAGGTCGAGCACCTGGCGGATCGCGCCGAGCAACTGCCCGAGGTACAGGTGCAGGTCCTCACGTTCGATGCTGGTGCCCACGTCAGCATGGAGGGTGGCTTCGCCGTACTGGAGTACGAGGACCATCCGACTCTGGCCTACACGGAGAAGTGGGGGCAGGGTAATTGGCTTGAGCGGGGCAGCGAGGTCGATCAAGCATCACTTCGCTGGGACCGGCTGTCGGCAGAAGCGCTGAAGCCGGCCGACAGCATCAAGCTCCTCAGAAAGCTAGCGAAGGAACTGCGCGATGGGTGAGATCAGCTGGCGGAAGTCGACGCGGTCCGGTGGCGGGGCCGGGAACAACTGCGTCGAGGTGGGTACCGGCGCCGGGCCGGTGTTGGTGCGGGACACGAAAGATCGTGACGGCGGGACGTTGAGCGTGTCGCCGCGGGCGTTCCGGGCGTTCGTCGCCGCGGTGAAGACGCGGTACTGACGCCCCGAAGTCCGGCCGCACCCGGCTGGGTAGGGTGGTGCGGTGCGTCTGCTCATTGCGGTTTGTCAGGTCGACTACATCGGGCGGCTGACCGCCCACCTGCCGATGGCGCCGCGGCTGATCCTCGTGAAGGCGGACGGTTCGGTGTCGGTGCACGCCGACGACCGGGCGTACAAGCCGCTCAACTGGATGAGCCCGCCGTGCCGGCTGACCGAGGAGCCCGGCCTGTGGCGCGTCATCAACAAGGCCGGTGAGGAGCTGCGCATCACCATCGACGAGGTGCTGCACGACTCCGAGCACACCCTCGGCAAGGATCCCGGGCTGCAGAAGGACGGCGTCGAGGCGCACCTGCAGGAGCTGCTGGCCGAGCACCCGGACACCTTCGGCGCCGGCTTCACCCTGGTACGCCGGGAGTACCCGACGGCGATCGGCCCGGTCGACCTGATGTGCCGGGACGCGTCCGGTGCGTCGGTGGCGGTGGAGATCAAGCGGCGCGGCGAGATCGACGGCGTCGAGCAGCTGACCCGCTACCTGGAACTGCTCAACCGCGACCCGCTGCTCGCCCCGGTCGCCGGCATCTTCGCCGCGCAGGAGATCAAGCCGCAGGCCAAGGTGCTCGCCACCGACCGCGGCATCCGCTGCGTCACCGTCGACTACCACAAGCTGCGCGGCATCGGCTCCGACGAACTCACCCTCTTCTGACGGCTCGATCGTCGCGAGCCATTCCGGCGCCCCCTCCGGCGTGTTGATCAAGGGATCGCGATCTTGATCAAGGGATCGTGCCACCGCGACCTGGGACGACGTGTCCCGATCCCTTGATCAACCCTCGGATCCCTTGATCAACTCTCCCCTCCCTTGATCAACGGGGGTGGCGCGGCAAGGGGCTGGCGGGACGGACCGGGGCCGGCGGGTGGTTGCCGGGGTGGCTCATGATCTGACGGTGGTGACGACATCGAAGGGGCCGCGATCAGACCGGCGTACTGCCGATCTAGCGGTCGTGCGGCGTTGTGACCTGCCGCGATTGTGGGACATGCCGGGGTTGGTGTCCGGCGGGGCCGCGGCCGGCCGGCGGCTGACCGGTACGGCGGAAGGCGACGCGTGGCGGTTGGTGCGCCGCGCGGCCGGCACCCTCGGCGTCGGCCTGCACGGCGCGGCCGGCGGCGCGGCCGGCGGTGCGGCCGGCGGTGCGGCGCACGGCACGGCGGGCGGTGCGGCGCACGGTGCGGCACACCGTGCGGGCGGCGCCGGTCGTACGGTGCACGGTGCGGCCGGGGACCCGCGGTACCCGTCGCCGCGGGAGCTGCGCAAGGTGCTGTCGTTCGTGCTGGATCTGGTGCTGCACCTCGCGATCGGGGTGGGCGTCGCGGCGGCGTTGCTCCAGCTCGGGCAGCCGGCCGTGGTCTGCGCGGTCGCCGGACTGGTCGGGTTCGTGGTCGCGTCGGCGGTGCACCGGATCGCGGTGCAACGGCTGACCTCGGCGACGCTGGGCAAGGCGATCACCGGGCTGCGGATCATCCGGGACGACACCGGCGGGCCGGCGACGACCGGGCTGCTGGTCATGCAGTGGCTGTTCGGCGTGATCCTGATCGTGGCCGGCCTGTCCAGCTGACGCCGAGCCGAGTCGACGGCTGACCCTCCGACGTGGCGATCAGGGGTGGACGAGGCCGTCGATGAGGCGGTCCAGGTTGCGGTCGAAGACCTCGTCGGCGTCGGTCGGCTGGGCCGGGGTCGACATCGCCCGGGCCAGGTGCGGGTAGTCGCCGCTGGCGAGCACGCCGGCGAGGTAGCTGGCCTGGTCGGCGCGCCAGCGTTCGATGAAGTCGCCGCCGTCGGTGCCGGCGCCGGCCGTCTCGGCGTAGGTGTACGCGAAGCCGTTGAGCAGCGGCACGATCTCCATCCCGGCCGCCGGCGTCACCCCGGCACGCTCCAGTATGGACAGTGCGAAGTCCAGGTACCGCAAGCCGTTCGGGCCCAGCGACGGCAGTCGGCGCAGCGCCGCGGACAGCCACGGGTGCCGCTTCGCGGTCTGGTACTGGCTGCGCACGGTGGCGCGCAGGTCGGCCCGCCAGTCGTCGGTCGGTTCGGGCAGCGCCAGCTCGCCGGCCACCTCGTCGATCATCAGGTCGTACAGCTGGTGCTTGCCCGGCACGTAGTTGTACAGCGACATCGTGCCGGCGCCGATCCGGCCGGCGATGCGGCGCATCGACACCGCGTCCAGCCCGTCCGCGTCGGCGATGGCGACGGCGGCGCGGGCGATGTCGCCGCGGGTGTGGGTCGGCCGCGGGCCGCGCGCGCCCCGCTCGGGCCGCAGCCAGATCACCGCCGGATGTTCGGACGACACCGCCCACCACCTCCTCGGCGACAGCCTAGGAGACCCGCCATAGCAACGTACAGAGTACGTAGTATTCTGGGGGCAGAAACAACGTACGACGTACCTAGTGGAGGGCGGCATGAACGACGACGCCACCGTCGTGGCCCGCGGGCTGCGCAAGCGCTACGGCGACACCGAGGCGCTGCGCGGGCTCGACCTGCGCGTACCGGCGGGGACAGTGACCGGCCTGCTCGGCGTCAACGGCGCCGGCAAGACCACCGCGGTCAAGATCCTCACCACCCTGACCAGGCCGGACGCCGGCGAGGCGACGATCGCCGGGTACGACGTGGTGCGCGCGCCCGAGCAGGTGCGCCGGCGGATCGGGCTCACCGGCCAGCACGCCGCGGTCGATGACAAACTGACCGGCCGGGAGAACCTCGCGATCTTCGGCCGGCTGTACCGGCTCAGCGGCCGCGCCGCGCGCACCCGCGCCGACGAGCTGCTCGCCGAACTCGACCTCGCCGACGCGGCCGACCGGGTCGTCTCCGGCTGGTCCGGCGGCATGCGGCGGCGCCTGGACCTCGCCGCCAGCCTGATCGTGCGGCCACCCGTACTGTTCCTCGACGAGCCGACCACCGGGCTGGATCCGCGCAGCCGCAACGCGATCTGGGAGCGCGTCGCCGACCTCGTCGCCGCCGGCACCACCGTGCTGCTGACCACGCAGTACCTGGAGGAGGCGGACCGGCTCGCCGACCGGGTGGTGGTGCTCGCCGCCGGGCGCGCCCTGGCCGAGGACAGCCCGGAGGCGCTCAAGCACGGGCTCGGCAGCACCGTCGAGGTCGTCGTCGCCGCCCCGTCCGCGCTCCCCGCGGCGACCCGGGTGCTGGCCGGGCTCACCGGCGCCGAACCCGACGTCGAGCCGGACACGCTGCGGCTCACCGCGCGCGCCGGTACGCCGCTCGGGCTGCCCGCCGTCGTGCGCGAGCTCGACGCCGCCGGCGTGCCGGTGGTGGACGCGAGCGTGCACAAGCCGACCCTCGACGACGTCTTCCTGCACCTCACCGCGCCGGAAGCGAGCCTCGCATGACCGCCGACCCGCCCTCGCACGGGCAACAGACGCACCCGTCGGCCCGGTCGACGGGCACCGTCGAAGGGAGCCGCGCGAGCGCGCCGCGGTTCCTCCCGCATGCGCCTGTCCTCGAAGGGAGTCCGACATGAGCCAGCTCAGCGGTACCGACAGCGGCCCCGCCCGGTTGAGCTGGGCGGTGCGCGACGGGATGACCATCGTCCGGCGCAACGTGCTCTACCTGCGGCACGCGCCCGGCCTGGTGATCCTGATGGTCGCCGCGCCGATCGTGCTCACCCTGCTGTTCGGGTACGTGTTCGGCAGCGCCATCCAGCTGCCCGGCGGCGGCGACTACCGGGAGTTCCTGGTGCCCGGGCTGTTCGCGATGGTCGCCGCGAACGGGGTCATCGGCGCCGCGTCCGTGGTCGCCACCGACGCCGGACGCGGCGTGATGGACCGGTTCCGGTCGTTGCCCGCCTCCCGCCTCGCCGTACCGTTCGGGCACGCCGGCGCCGACTCCATCGGCGGCGCGATCGGGTTCGCCGGCATGGCACTCTGCGGCCTCGCCGTCGGCTGGCGGATCCGCGGCGGGGTGCTCGATGCGGTCACCGGCTTTGCCCTGCTGCTGCTCTTCCGGTACGCGGTGAGCTGGGTCGGCGTGTTCCTCGGCCTGTCGGTACGCAACGAGGCGGCCGCCGGGCAGCTGTCCATGCTGGTGATGCCGATCGGCATGCTCGCCAACACGTTCGTGCCCACCGACGGGATGCCGGCCTGGCTGCGCACCGTGGCCGACTGGAACCCGGTCAGCGCCGTCGCCGCCGCCAGCCGGGATCTGTTCGGCAACCCGACCGTGGCCGCACACGGCGCCTGGCCGATGGAGCACCCGGTCCTCGCCACGCTGGGCTGGTCCGCCCTGCTGCTCGCGGTCTTCGTCCCGCTCTCGGTCCGCCGCTACCGCACCGCCCGCTGACCCCAGCGGGCCGACCGCGAGGCCCGGGACCACCCCGCGGCGGATGCCCGCGGTCGGAGGTCAGCCGCGACCGGTGCCCGCGGCCCGGGTCCGGCCGCGCCGACGTGTCCGCGCTCGGGGCCGGCCGCGGCGGAGGCCTGCGATCGGGGGTCAGCCGCGGCCGTGCAGGAGGCGGACGAGCTTGGGGATCAGGGCGTCGGTGCGCGGGCCGCGACGGAACGACATGATCGGCATCGGGGTGCGGAACCGGCGGCGCGCGATCGCCTTCGGCCGGGCGAACTCGCGCAGCCCGTCGGCGCCGTGGATGCGGCCGAAACCGGAGTCGCCGACGCCGCCGAACGGCAGCGCCGGCAGCCCGACGAAGCTCATCCCGCCGTTGATCGAGGTCATCCCGGACCGCAGCCGGGTCGCCACGTCCATCCCGGAACGGCGGGAGAACACCGCCGAACCCAGCCCGTACGGGGTGGCGTTGGCGCGGCGGACCGCCTCGTCCAGGTCCGGTACCCGGGTGACCGTCAGGGTCGGCCCGAACGTCTCCTCGCGCACCGCGGCCGAGTCCTCCGGCACGTCGAGCAGGATCGTGGGATGCACGTACGGCGGGTCGACGGCGTCGTTGCCGCCGAGCACCGCGGTGCCGCCCCGTTCGAGCGCGTCGGCGATGTGCCGGCGGATCACGCCGAGCTGGCCGGGCATGGTGATCGGGCCGATGTCCGCCCCGTCGTCCGAACCGACCCGCAGTGCCTTCGCCTTGGCCACCAGCTTGTCGACGAACGCGTCCGCGACCGCCTCGTGCACGTACACCCGCTCGATGCCGATGCAGGTCTGGCCGGCGTTGCTCATCCCGGCCCAGCAGGCGGCGTCGGCCGCGTCGTCGAGGTCGGCGTCGGCGGCGACGATCATCGCGTCCTTGCCGCCGCACTCCACCAGTACCGGGGTCAGCGTCTCGCTGCAGGCCGCCATGACCTTCTTGCCGGTACCGGTGGAGCCGGTGAACGCGAGCTTGTCGACACCGGCCGCGCACAGCGCCGCCCCGGTGTCGCCGAGCCCGTGCACCACCTGGAACACCGGCTCGTCGCCGACCACCTCGGCGAACGAGTCGACCAGCCACTGCCCGACCGCCGGGGTGTACTCGCTGGGTTTGAACACGACCGCGTTGCCGGCGGCGAGTGCGTAGGCGATGGAGCCCATCGGGGTGAAGACCGGGTAGTTCCACGGGCCGATCACGCCGACCACGCCGAACGGCTGGTAGGTCACCAGGGCGCCCTGGTCGGGCAGCAGGATGTTGCCGCCGACCCGGCGCGGGCCGAGCACCCGGCGGGCGTGCCGGGCCGCCCACGCGACGTGGTCGATCGCCGCGGTGATCTCGATGACCGCGTCGGCGACCGGCTTGCCGCCCTCGTCGTGCACCACCCGGGCCAGCTCCGGCATCCGGCGGGCCAGAGCGGCGCGCCACCGGCCGAGTCGCTCGGCCCGGCCGCCGAAGCCCAGCCCGGCCCACCAGCGGGCCGCCTCGCCGGCCCGCCGCACCGCGGCCCGGACGTCGGCGTCGTCGGCCACCGGGAACTCGCCCACAACCGCACCGGTCGCCGGGTGGGTGGACCGTAGCCGCCCGCCCACCACCACCGGCAGCCCCGGCGTCTCGGTATCCGCTGACTTGTGCACCTCGGCGGTCATGCGGCGAGTGTAGGCCGAAACCGTACCGGGCGGTAACCGTCCCGCGGCCCGCCCGCCCGCCGTCGATCGGGCCCCGCCGCGCCGGCGGACGATGGCCGGCCCGTCGTGGCCCGGCGCCCAGCGCAGAGGCGACGCCGATCGGCCCGCCCGGGCGTCGGGCAGCCAGCCGGGCGCCGTGGCACGGCGGCGGTTCAGGCGCCGAGTGCGGGCGGGAAGACGGCCAGGACGTCGCGGCCCGGCGCCGGGGGAGAGTGCCGGTTCAGGCGCCGAGGACGCCGATGGCCGGTGTGTCGTGGCAGGGCGCCGGCGCAGCGGTGCCGGGTTCAGGCGCCCAGTGCGAGCTGGAAGACGGCCAGGACGTCGTGGCGCAGCGCCGGCGGCGCGGCGGCGCAGATGCGCCGGGTGTCGGCGTGCGCGCTGCGGATCGACCCGCCGCGCCGGACCAGCCGCAGGTAACCCGCCGGGCTGCGGACCACCGCGTCGCCGCACCCGGCCGGTACGGCGGCGTCGGTCGCGGGGCTGCCCACGGTTCCGGCGGCGAGCCGGACGAGGCCCCGCACGTACCGGGAGTCGTGCAGGGCCCCGCGGTAGGCGACCAGCAGCGCGGTGTCGAAGTACTCCGGGCCGAACCTGTCCCGCCAGTCGGGGTCGAGCTCGACGTCGACCACCCGGTCGTCGGCCCCGAGCGTGACCCGGATCGTGCCGGACGGGTCGGCGCAGCGAAAGTACGACGGCGGCCGCTCGCCGAACGCGCGCACCTCGGAGATCGCCCACGCGCGCAGGTCGCGCCGGGCACCGTCGCGCCGTGGACGCGCCCGGACGTTGTTCACGGCCATGCTTCTGGTCCTCCTGCTGCGCTCGGCGCCGGTCCGCTGAACGGTACTCAGCGTCGGCAACCGGACGCACGGGACGAGCAGGCCGTGTCCGGTCGATCATGTGGTATCGCGACAGCCCGCTCGGCGGTGGCGAGCCGGGCCGCCAGCGGCAGCACCGCGCGCCCGAGCGGATCGGCGAGTGCTGCCGCCAGCGGCAGCACCGCGAGCCCGAGCGGGTCGGCGAGCGCCGCCGCCAGCGTCCTGCCGGCCCGGGGTCGGTCGGCGAGGCCGACGATCATGCCGGGACGAGCCGGTGCGCGCGCAGGCGGTCGTAGTAGGGGCGGTGGTGCGCGGCGAACTCGGCGAGCTGCGGCGTGTCGTGCACCGTGTGCGGGTACCGGGTGGCGGTCGCCGACAGACCGGTGGAGGCGGCCACGTCCGCGTGCCACTGCGCGGTGCGCCGCCATTCGCTGCGCTCGCCGGCGGGCCAGCGCAGCGCCTCGGGCCGGAAACTCAGCCCGACCGCGGCACAGTACGCGGCCATCGTCGCGTCCGGGTGCGCGGCGAGATCGGCCGCGTCGACCACCACCGGCGCGCTGTCGGCGTGCGCGGCGGCCGCGTCGTACAGCTCGGCCAGGTGCTCCAGCCCGATGTCGGCGCGGCACATGCCCGGGTCGATCGCGTAGAACGACGCGGCGATCTCGGCCGGGTCGCGGATCAGGAACGTGTGCCGCACCTGCGCGAGGAAGCGGTCGTCGGCGAGCACGGCCGGGTACCGGTTGTCGGTGGTGTCCTTGAAGAACACCCGGTCGGTGGCCGACGCCGTCCGCAGCGCCGCGATCAGCTCGGCGTGGCTGCGTACCGGTCCGGCCGGCCCGTCGGTCTCGCCGTGGTCGGCGACGTTGCAGAACGGTTCGTGCAGCGCGAGCAGGTCGCCGCGCTCGACCATGGCCCGGAAGAACGCGGTGGACCTGGACCGCGGCGCGCTCCACAACGCGATGATCATCGTGCCTGTCTACCGAACCCCGGCCCGAGCCGCAACGCGGCACCGGCCGGGTCAGCTCAGCTGGTCGGCGACGATGCGGCGGGCGACGGACTCGGGGGAGGGGAGCTCGCCGCGCTCGGCCAGGCCGCGGTAGCGGGCCCGGTCGGGGAACCAGGCGTCGTCGCTGGCCCGGATCAGCGCCTGCATCTCGGTGTCCATCACGCCCGGGTTGACGCTCGCCACCCGCACCCGGTCGTCGTCGGCGTACTGCTGGGCGAGTGCGGCGAAGTACATCTCGCCGCCGGCCTTGGTGGCGCAGTAGGTGGCCCAGCCGTCGATCACCCGGTGCGCCGCGCCGGACGAGACGAACAGCACCGTGGTCGGCCGGTTGCCGGCGGCGGCCAGTACCGCGCCCGTCAGCAGCATCGGGGCGAGCAGGTTGACGTGCACGCTCGCCGCGGTACGGGCCGTGTCCAGGGTGCCGATCGCGCCGATCGGCTCCACCGACCCGGCGTTGTGGATCAGGACGACCGGCTCGTCGGCGGGCCCGGCGGACAGGAAGCCGGGCAGGTCCGGCAGGTCCAGGTCGGGCCCGGACAGGTCGGCCGGGCAGAGCCGGACCCGCGCCGGGTCCGCGGCCTGCTGCTCGGCGGTGAAGCGCCGGCCGATCGCGAACAGCCGGTCACCCCGCCCGTACAGTTCGTCGAACAGTGCCCGGCCCAGCCCGCGAGACACCCCGGTCAGTACGGTGGCGGTCATGGTCGGTGCCTTCCTTCGGGGCCGGTACGACCAGCCGATGCTACGAAACGGCGGCCGGCAGCGTGGCCGGGACGCCGCGAACACAGGAGGTCATGGGTGGCTGACGAGATCGGTACCGTCGGGGTGGTCGGGCTGGGCACGATGGGTGCCGGCATCGTCGAGGTGTTCGCCCGCAGCGGGCTGCCGGTGACCGCGCTGGAGATCGACGACGCGGCGCTGGCCCGCGGCCGCGACACCCTGCGCGCCTCCACCGACCGGGCGGTACGCAAGGGCAAGCTCACCGCCGAGCAGGCGGCGGGAATCCTGGACCGGATCACGTTCACCACCGACTACGCCGCGCTGTCCGGTGCCGACCTGGTCGTCGAGGCCGCGCCGGAGCGGATGGCGATCAAGCGCGCGGTGTTCACCGAGCTGGACCGCATCTGCCCGCCGCACGCCATCCTCGCCACCAACACCAGCTCGCTGTCGGTCACCGAGATCGCCCACCACACCACCCGCCCGCACCGCGTCGTCGGGATGCACTTCTTCAACCCGGCGCCGGTGATGAAGCTGGTCGAGGTGATCTCCACGGTCGTCGCCGACCAGGACGCGGTGGACACCGTGGTGGCGCTGTGTCAGCGGCTGCGCAAGACCCCGGTCGCGGTCGGCGACCGGCCCGGCTTCGTCGCCAACTACCTGCTGCTCGGCTACCTCAACCAGGCGGCCTGGATGGTCTCCGACGGCTACGTCTCGGCCGCCGACCTGGACACCGCGATGCACGACGGCGCCGGCCTGCCGATGGGCCCGCTGACCCTGATGGACCTGATCGGCCTCGACACCATCGTGGAGATCCTCGACGTGATCCACGCGTACGGCGGGGCCAGCCGCCGGCACGCCTGCGCCCCGCTGCTGCGCCAGCTCGTCTCCGCCGGCCGGTACGGGCGCAAGTCCGGGCACGGCTTCTACCCGTACGCCAAGGCCGGTTCGGGGGCAGTGGCGGCAACCGCGGCGGCCGGGACGCGTACCGACGCGCCGCCGGTCACCGTGCCGGCGACCGTTGCGGTACTGGCCGATCCGGCCGCCGCCGCGGCGCTGGCCGGCGCCGGCGTCACGGTCCGCGAACTGTCCGATGTGGACAAGACCGCGCTGGCCGGGGTCGAGGTGGTCGTGGTCGGCGCCGGTGCCGACGCCGCGACCTACGCGGCGCTCGGGGCGGCGACCGACGCGGTGCTCGCGGTCGACTCGGCCACCGAGGCGCTCGCCGCCGCCGGCGCGGCGAGCGGCCGGCCCGGCTCGGTCGTCGGCCTGCACCTGGTCGGCGAGCTCGTCGAGATCGCCCGTACCGTCGGCACCGACGACGCCGCGGTCTCGGCGGCGCGCGGGCTGGCCGAGGCGCTCGGGCGGCGCGCGATCGTGGTCGACGAGCGGGCCGGGTTGGTCGTCGAGGCGCTGCTGGTGCCCTACCTCAACGACGCGATCGGCATGCTCGCCAGCGGGTACGCCGACGCCGACGGCATCGACCACGCCATGACGCTGGGCTGCGGGTACCCGGAGGGGCCGATCGCCGCGATCGACCGGCTCGGCCCGGCCGCGGTGCTCGCCGCCGCGCGGGCACTGTACGCGGAGTCCGGTGAGCCGAGTCGCGCGCCGTCCCCACTGCTCGCCCAGCTGGTCGCCGCCGGCCGCGGCGCCCGCGGCTGACCGCCGACCGGCCGGAGCGCCCGCGGTTGACCGCCGGCCGGCCGGGGCGCCCGCGGTTGACCGCCGGCCGGGCGGGAACGCTGCACCGGCCGGCGGGTGGACCGACCGGTGCGCGGGCCGTGGCGCGGGTGCCCGCGCCGGGACGGTGCCGTCCTATGCTGGTGGGCATGCCGGAGGGTGCCGAGGCCGAGGGGCCTTCGATGGATGACGTGGCGGGCTCGATCGCAGCCCGCAGGGCGCTGGGACCGGACGCCGAGGAGGCGGTCATCCGGGCGTTCCTGGAGCGCACCGGGCAGGAGATCGACCGCCGGGTGGACGAGCGGCTGGCCCGCACCCAGCCCGTGCCGCCGCCGATGCCAGCACCAGCGCCGCCCCCGCCGCAGCGCCAGCCCAGCGGCGTCGACCACACCCCGTTCGTCCTGGCGATCGTCTCGATCGGCGCGGGCATCCCGCTGACCGGCATCGCCACCCAGCTGCAAGGCTCGACCCTGATCGGCATCGTGATCATCTGGGCCGGCCTGGTCCTGATCAACGTCGTGTACGGCATGCGCCGCCACTAGACCTCGGGGCCCCGTGGTGCCACCCGCCGACCGGCCGTCGGGTGGCCCGGGCGGTGGGCTCAAATACGCTTGACGGCGTGAGTCCGCGACGCAACCGACGCCATCCGGCGGTGACGCCGGTCGATATCGACCGGTCCCGGCACGGAGTCGACACCCTGGAGAACTGGCCGGACGGGCAGTGGCGGGTGCGCGCGGTCAGCGGCAGCAGCGGCAAGACGTACCGCTGTCCCGGCTGCGACCAGGAGATCCGTGCCGGGGCCGGCCACCTGGTCTGCTGGCCCGAGGGGCGGATCGACGACCGGAGGCACTGGCACACCGCCTGCTGGCGGGCCCGGCTGCGGCGCGGCCCGGTGATCCAGCGCTCCCGCAACGCCCCGCGGTACGGCTGACCGGCGGATCGCGCCACCAGGTCAACAGAACACGGCCGGCACCGCGTCAACCATCCGACGGCAGGACCGGTGGATGGAGGTCGCGGTGGAGTTCGAGGAGTACGTGCGGGCCCGTGGTGCGGCGCTGGTTCGATTCGCGCACCTGCTGACCGGGGACCGGCGGCTCGCCGAGGATCTCACCCAGGAGGCGCTGGCCCGGGCGTACGTCCGGTGGCGACACATCGTGCGCAACGACGCACCGGACGAGTACGTTCGGCGGTGCGTGATCAACGCGCGGGCGTCCTGGTGGCGACGGCGGTCGAACCGGGAGAGACCGGCGGAGGTCGAGACCGGCGGCGGCGGGTACGAGTCGGTCGCCGGGCCGGAAGCCCGGGCCGCGGAGCGGGACGCGCTGTGGCGCGAGATCATCCGGCTGCCCCGGCAGCAGCGCGCCGTGGTGGTGCTGCGCTACTACGAGGACCTCGACGACGCGCGCATCGCGAAGATCCTCAACTGTTCGGCCGTCACCGTACGCACCCATGCCATGCGGGCGCTGGCTGCCCTGCGTTCCGCGGTCGCGGAGCCGGACCGTGCGCTCGCCCGAGACAGGAGGGCGTCGTGACCGACGACCTGGAAGACCGGATCACCCGCACACTCACCGAGGCCGCCGAGACCGGGCCGGGCCTGGACCTGCTGCCCACCGTCACCGACCGGGGTCGGCGCCTGCGCCGGCGGCGTCGCGTGGCGTTCGGCGCCACGACCGCGGCGGTCGTGGCGGTCGTGGCGGTGGCCGGCGCGCCGACCGTCCTCGACCGGCCGAGCGACCACCGGGCGATGCCCGGTGGCGCACCGTCGGCCACGGCCTCGGTCGGGGCGTCGCCGAGCGAGGCACCGAGCGGCCGGATCCTCGCCCCGCCGGCGGCGACCGGGCAGAAGACCGTCCAGGCCGATCCGTCCGTACTGGCCAGCGATCCGATGCTGATCCACCTGGGCCTGACCTGGACCCCGCCCGCGACCCATTCGATGACCTGGCAGAGCGATCGCATCAACACCGGCGTGGAGACCGTCCGGGTGGACGCGGGCGGGCTGCAGCTCGCGGTGACCGCGGCACACAGCCGGAAAGCCGTCGGCAACCTGCGGGCCGCGGACCGGTCCGGCACGACCACGATCGGCGGCCACCAGGCGACGCTGTACCGCGAGCCCGGCCAGTGGTCGGTGGTGTGGCAGCCGCGGCCCGGCGTGTGGATCGACGCCACCGGCCGCAGCCGGGCGGAAGCCGTCCGGATCGCCGCCGGGGTGCGGCTCGACGCGGTGTACCAGTGCTCGTTGCCGGCCCGGTTGGGCAGTGCCCCGGCCGGCGCCGCGCTGCGCAGCTGCGAGATCGGCGTCGACTGGTACGACGGTGCGCCGCACTACGCCGCGAAGCTGTACGTGCATGCCGCGGAGCGGACCATCGACGTCTCGTTCTCCGACATGCACTCGCAGATGCCCGCCGACGAGGCCGACGGCACCTGCACGATCCAGGGCCGGTCGGGCATCGTGCTGCGCCGCAACGGCTTCACCACGATGCGGGTCACCGGGCTGCACGGTTTCAACACCGTCGAGGTCGGGGGCAACGCCCCCGACGGCCCGCTGCTCGCAGTGGCGAACGGCCTGCACGTCACCGGCGTACCGGACCGGCCGGAGACGTGGTCGACCAGGCCCTTCACCGGCGGCTGACCGGTCGGTACGACCTGCGCCACCGTCGCCCGGCGCAGCAGCCGGCCGGGCGACGGCGCGTGACAGACTGGGGGATCGTGAGTGCTGTGATCCGGGCCAATTCGATCCTGCCGGCCACCCGGACCGACATCGAGCTGACCACCGCCGACGGCGTGACGCTGGTCGGCGAGCTCGCCACCCCGGTCGACCGGCCGCCGGTGGCGACGCTGATCTGCCTGCATCCGCTGCCCACCCACGGCGGCATGATGGACTCCCACCTGTACCGCAAGGCGGCTTGGCGGCTGCCCGCGCTGGCCGGCGTCGCGGTGCTGCGGTTCAACACCCGGGGCACCAGCAGCCTGCGCGGCACCTCCGGCGGCAGCTTCGACAACGGAGTGGCGGAGCGGTACGACGTGGCCGCCGCGATCGAGTACGCGGAGTTTCACGATCTGCCGGAACTGTGGCTGGTGGGCTGGTCGTTCGGCACCGATCTGGCCCTGATGTACGGATGTGACCCGGCCGTGCGCGGGCTGATCCTGCTGTCCCCGCCGCTGCGGTACGCGAAGCCCGAGCACCTGGCCGCCTGGGCGGCGTCCGGCCGGCCGGTGACCGCGCTGGTGCCGGAGTTCGACGACTACCTGCGGCCGGCCGAGGCCAGGCGGCGGTTCGCCGCGATCCCGCAGGCCGAGGTGGTCGGCGTGCCCGGCGGCAAGCACCTGTGGGTGGGTCACTCGGAGCTGATCCTGGACGAGATCGTGCGCCGGGTCGCGCCCGAGTCCGCGCCGCTGCCCCGCTCCTTCGACGGCCCGATGGAGTTCGGCGACGCCTCCGCGTACGCGAACCGCACCGTCGCCGCGTTCGCCGGCAAGCCGCTGCCCGACCCGACCCCGGGCGACGCCGCGCCCGGCGAGTGACCCCGCCGGTGAGGCGGCACCGGCCGGCCGCCGCCGAGGCCGGCCCGCCGGAACCGGTGGACCGGCCACCCGG
Source organism: Actinocatenispora sera (assembly GCF_018324685.1). NCBI lineage: Bacteria > Bacillati > Actinomycetota > Actinomycetes > Micromonosporales > Micromonosporaceae > Actinocatenispora > Actinocatenispora sera. The sequence continues at coordinate 4,130,867 of NZ_AP023354.1, forward strand.
CCCCTGCGCTGCACGAAGCGGACCGGTACCGGCAGGATAGGACGATGCGGATCGGACATACCGAGGCCGGCCACGGCGTACCGCTCGTCCTGCTGCACGCGTTTCCCCTGAACGCGGCGATGTGGGCGGCGCAACGCGACGGGCTGGCCGCCCACGCCCGAGTCATCACCCCCGACCAGCGCGGCTTCGGCGACAGCACCGAGCTGGGCCGGGCCGACCCGGACCTGGACGTGGTGGTCGACGATCTTCGCGAGCTGCTCGATGCGCTGTCCCTGGAGACCGTGGTGCTCGGCGGCATCTCGATGGGCGGCTACGTGGCGCTGGCGTTCCTGCGCCGGTACCCGGAGCGGCTGGCCGGCCTGCTGCTTGCCGACACCAAGGCGACCGCGGACACCGACGAGGCGGCGGCGAACCGGCGGCGCATCGCCGATGCGGTCGAACGGGCCGGCTCCAGCGAGCCGCTACGCCGCGAGGTGGTGCCGAACCTGATCGGCGGGACCACCCGCTGGCAGCGCCCCGACGTGTACGAGCGGGTCGCCGCCACCGCGGTCGCGGCGCCACCGGCGGCGGTGGCGTGGGCCGAGCGCGCGATGGCGGTACGCCGCGACGCCACCGACCTGCTCGCCGGCGTCACGGTGCCGACGCTGGTGGTGGTCGGGGAGGACGACGCGCTGGCCGGACCGGCCGAGGCAGCCCGGATGGCCGACGCGATCCCGGGCGCCCGGCTGCGCCGGATTCCCGGCGCCGGCCACCTCACCCCGGTCGAGGCGCCGGAACGCTTCAACACCGGCGTCCGCGCCCTCCTCGCCCGCATCGGCTGACCAGCCGGCCGCGTTGCCGGGACGCCGTGCGGACCCGGGCCACCATTCGGGTGCCCTCCGCCGCCCTGCCGTGTTCTGTCAGGGCACCGGGGTAGCACTGGGGTATGGACATCGCGGACAGCACGACCCTGGTCACCGGGGCTGCCGTAGGAACCGGCCGGGCCATCGCACTCGCCCTGGCCCGGCGGGGCGCCACCGTGGTCGCCGCCGACATCGACGACCCGGGCGGTCGCGAGACCCAGCGACTCGGTGGCAGCGCGGTGCGTTACGTCCACCTCGACGTCGCGGACGGCGACGGGCTCGGCAAGCTGGTCGGAGACGTCGCCCCGACGATCCTGGTCAACAACGCGGGTGGCGGCGCGCGGGCACCGTGGCGTTACCCCGATGCCGCCTCGGAGCTGTGGGAGCTGACCCTGACGGTCAACCTGGTGGCCGCCATGCGCGCCACCCAGGCGGCGTTGCCCGGCATGCGTGCCGCCGGCGCCGGTGCGGTGGTGAACCTCGCCTCGTCGGCGGCGTGGGGGCCGGACGCGCACCGCTGGCCGGAGTACGCCGTGGCCAAGGCGGGGCTGCTGCGCTTCACGACCGCGATGCGTGACTTCGATCCGCGGGTGCGGATCAACTGCCTCGCCCCGGACTGGATCGCCACCGAGCGGTTGACGGCGGCCGAACTCGCCACCGAGCCGCCGCCGATACCGCTGGCGCGGATCACCGAACAGGTCGAGCGGCTCGTCGTGGATGACACGCTGTCCGGGCGGGTGGTCGTGCTCGACCGCGGTCGAGCACCGGTACTGCTCGCCTGAGGCCGCCCGGCGGTGCTGATATGTCTACTGTGGACGGTCGGTGGCGATCAGGTCGCGGTACCAGTGGTACGAGGACTTCGGGGTGCGGCGCTGAGTCGGATAGTCGACGTGCACCAGGCCGAACCGCTGCCCGTAACCGGCGGCCCACTCGAAGTTGTCCAGCAGCGACCAGACGAAGTAGCCGCGGACGTCGACCCCGGCGTCGCGGGCCGCGGCGAGCGCGGCCACGTGGCCGGTCAGGTACTCGACCCGCTCTGGGTCGGCCACCGTGCCGTCGGCGGCCGGCTCGTCCGGGTAGCTCGCGCCGTTCTCGGTCACGTACAGCGGGGGCAGCCGGGTGCCGTACCGCTCCGTCAGCCCGGTGAGCAGGTCGGTCAGGCCGGGCGGTACCGACGGCCAGCCGAACCCGGTGCGCGGCACGGAGTCGTCGAACGGGGCGAACCCGAACGGCAGCGGCGGTAGCGAGTCGGTCAACTCCGGCGGAAGCTCCGCGGCCAGCGCGTCCGGCGCGCAGATCCGGGTCGGCTGGTAGTAGTTGACGCCGTAGAAGTCCAGCGGAGCGGCGATCGTGGCGAGCGCCGCGGTGTCGGCGGCCAGCTCGTCCAGCGACGCGAAGCCGGCCGGCGCGCTCGGGTAGCGGCCGAGCAGCACCGGGTCGGCGAACAGCCGGTTGTGCAGCACGTCGTACGCGTCGGCCGCGGCGCGATCGGCGGGCCCCGGCTCGGCGCCCGGCGTCGCCCCGGCCGGTACCACCGGGGTGTGGTTGTTCGCGATGCCGATCCGGCCGGCCACGCCCGCGGCGCGCAGCGCGGCGACCGCCAGACCGTGCCCGTACAGCTGGTGGTGGGCGGTGGGCAGCGCGTCGAGCAGCAGCTGCCGGCCCGGCGCGTGCACGCCGACCCCGTAGCCGAGCATGGTCATCATCGCCGGTTCGTTCAGCGTCACCCAGTACGCCACCCGGTCGCCGAGCCGGTCCGCGACCAGCGCGGCGTAGTCGGCGAACCGGCGCGCGGTGTCGCGCGTGGTCCAGCCGCCGGCGTCCTCGACCGGCTGCGGCGTGTCCCAGTGGTACAGGGTGAGCATCGGGGCGATGTCGTGCGCGCGCAGCTCGTCCACAAGCCGGTCGTAGAAGTCCAGGCCGGCGGCGTTGACCGGGCCGCTGCCGGTTGGCTGCACCCGCGGCCACGCGACCGAGAACCGGTAGGCGCCGACGCCGAGGTCGGCCATCAGCGCCACGTCGTCGCGGTACCGGTGGTAGTGGTCGCAGGCGGTCTCCCCGGTCTCGCCGTTGGCGATCCGGTTCGGCTCGGCGCAGAAGGTGTCCCAGATCGACCGGCCGCGGCCGTCGGCGTCCACCGCGCCCTCGATCTGGTAGGCGGACGTGGACACGCCCCAGACGAAGTCGGTCGGAAACTGCCCTGCCATGACATCCTCCCTCGGCCCGCCGATGTGAGAATTCCTCACACTCTAGCGCCGGGCGCCCGGCCCGCGCCGTACCCGACGCAGGCACCCGGTCCCTTCGGATGCCCGCCGCGCCGCCCGGCATGCCTCGACGGCGCGGACCATCGGGCCCGGCGGCCCGATCGCATGACACGATGAGGAGGTCGGTGAGGCGAGGGATGTGGCAATGCGGGACAACGCGGACACGGCCGGCGCGGCGCCGCCGCAGACCACCGTGATGTGGGCACCGGAGCTGCTGCGCTACGACTTCGGCGACCACCCGCTGAACCCGGTCCGGGTCGAGCTGACCATGGCACTGGCGCGCGAGCTCGGCGTGCTGGACCGCCCCGGTGTCCGGCTGCTCGCGCCGACCCCCGCCGACGACGCCACGCTGCGGCTGGTGCACACCGACGACTACCTCGCCGCGGTACGGGCGGCGTCCGTCGACCCGGCCGTCACCGGGCACGGCCTCAACACCGCCGACGATCCGGTGTTCCCCCAGATGCACGAGGCGAGCGCGCTGATCGTGGGCGCCAGCGTGGCCGCCGCGCAGGCGGTCTGGTCCGGCCCCACCCGGCGCGCGGTCAACATCGCCGGCGGGCTGCACCACGCGATGCCCGACCACGCCAGCGGCTTCTGCGTCTACAACGACCCGGCGATCGCGATCCGCACCCTGCTGGACGCCGGCGCCGAGTCCATCGCGTACGTGGACGTCGACGTGCACCACGGCGACGGCGTGCAGCACGTGTTCTACGACGACCCCCGGGTACTGACGATCAGCCTGCACGAGAGCCCGTACGCGCTGTTCCCCGGCACCGGTTTCCCCACCGAGACCGGCGGGGAACGCGCCCCCGGCAGCGCGGTCAACGTCGCCCTGCCCCCCGGTACCGGCGACGGCGGCTGGCTGCGCGCCTTCCACGCCGTGGTGCCCGGCGCGGTCCGGGCGTTCAAGCCGCAGCTGCTCGTCACCCAGTGCGGCGCCGACGCGCACCGGGCCGATCCGCTGGCCGACCTGCGACTGTCGGTGGACTGCCAGCGCACCGCCTACCTGGCGCTGGAGCAGCTGGCCGAGACCGTCTGCGGCGGCCGCTGGCTCGCGTTCGGCGGAGGCGGGTACGCGCTGGTCGAGGCGGTACCGCGGGCCTGGACGCACCTGCTCGCGATCCTCACCGGCACCCCGATCGAGCCGGACACCCCGACCCCGGCGACCTGGCGCGCGCTGGCCGAGGCCCGCTGCCCGCAGGGACACCCGCCGGCCACCATGAGCGACTTCCCGGGCGCCGCGGCGGCGACCGTACCGCACCGCCCGTGGGATCCGGGGGAGCCGGCCGACGCGGTCGACCGGGCCGTGCTCGCCACCCGGCGCGCGGTGTTCCCGCTGCTCGGCCTCGACCCGTACGACCCGAGGGACTGAGCCGCGATGGTCGCCGACGACCACCCGGCCCACCGCCCGGCCGACGACCACCCGGTCGATCGCCCGGCCGACGAGACCGCCGACGGTTACCCGGCCGACCGTGCGGCCGACGTCGTGCTCGCCGACGGCGGCACCGTGCACCTGCGGCCGATCCGCCCCGAGGATGCGCCGCGCATCGTCGCGATGCACTCCCGGTTCTCCGAACGCACCCGGTACCTGCGCTACTTCTCGCCGTACCCGCGGATCCCGGAACGCGACCTGCGCCGGTTCACCACCGTCGACCACCACGACCGGGAGGCGTTCGTCGCCGAGCTCGGCGGCGAGCTGATCGCGGTCGGCCGGTACGAGCGGATCGACGCCGACGAGGCCGAGGTGGCCTTCGTGGTCGAGGACGCCCACCAGGGTCGGGGACTCGGCTCGGTCCTGCTCGAGCACCTGACCGCGGCGGCCGGGCAGGAGCACATCGCACGGTTCGTCGCCGAGGTGCTCCCGGAGAACGGCACCATGCTGCGCGTCTTCTCCGACGCCGGGTACACGGTGGACCGCAGCTACGCCGACGGCGTGGTGCACCTGACGTTCGAGGTCGCGCCGACCGAACGGTCCGTCGAGGTGGCCCGCGACCGCGAGCAGCGCACCGAGGCGGCCGCGATCCGCCGGCTGCTGACCCCGCGCAGCGTCGCCGTGGTCGGCGCCTCCACCCGGCCGGGCACGATCGGGCACACGCTGCTGCGCAACCTGACCGCGGGCAGCTACACCGGCACGATCGTGCCGATCCACCCGACCGCCAAGACGGTCCGCGGGCTGCGCGCGTACCCGTCGGTGGCGGCCGCGCCGGAGCCCATCGACCTGGCGCTGGTCGCGGTACCGGCCGAGGCGGTCGGCGCGGTCGTCGCCGACTGCGCCCACGCCGGGGTGTACGCGCTGGTCATCGTCTCGGCCGGGTTCGGCGAGCAGGGCGCCGAGGGCCTCGCCCGGCAGCGCGAGGTGGTCACCGCCGCGCGCGCCAACGGGATGCGCATCGTCGGCCCCAACTGCCTCGGCATCGCCAACACCGACCCCGACCTGCGGCTCAACGCGACACTCGCGCCGGCGCTGCCGGACCGCGGCCGGGCCGGGTTCTTCTGCCAGTCCGGCGCGCTCGGGGTGGCGCTGCTGGCCGAGGCGCACCGTCGCCGGCTCGGCCTGTCGAGCTTCGTGTCCGCCGGCAACCGGGCCGACGTGTCCGGCAACGACCTGCTGCAGTACTGGCTGGACGACCCGGGCACCGACCTGGTGCTGCTGTACCTGGAGACGTTCGGCAACCCGCGCAAGTTCGCCCGGCTGGCCCGCCGGCTGGCCCGGCGCAAACCGGTGGTGGCGGTCGCCGGCCGGTCCCGGCCGCCGGCGCTGGCCGGGGTCGGCCCGGCACCGGACGAACGCTCGGTCGAGGCGCTGTTCGCCCGCTCCGGCGTGATCCGGGTCGACACCGTGCCGGAACTGTTCGACGTCGGGCTGCTGCTCGCCCACCAGCCGCTGCCCGGCGGCCGCCGGGTCGGCGTGGTCGGCAACTCCACCGCGCTGGGCGTGCTCGCGGTCGAGGCGCTCACCGCCGCCGACCTGACCGTACCGGCGGGCTATCCGGTCGACGTGGGTCCGTCCGCCACCGCGAACCAGTTCGCCACCGCGCTGCGCCGCGCCGTCGCCGACGAGACGATCGACGCGCTCGTCGCGGTGTTCGTGCCACCGCTCGCGGTGCCCTCGGCCGCCTACGCCGAGGTACTGGTCGCCGAGACCGCCGGTGGCAGCAAGCCGGTCGTCGCCACCTTCGTCGCCGGCGATGTCGCCGCCACCGCGGGCCGCGCCACCGCGGGCGAGCCGGCCCAGGCCAAGCTCGTCCGCCCCGGGCCGGACGGCGGCCCCGGCCCCGGCACCGTCCCGGCGTACGACTCGGTCGAGGAGGCGGTGCGCGCGCTGGCCCGGGTCGCCCGGTACGCGCAGTGGCGTCGCCAGCCCGCCGGTCGGGTGCCGGTGCTGCCCGATACCGACCCGGCCGCCGCCCGCCGGCTGATCGCCACCGCGCTCGCCGAGTACCCGGCCGGGGTCGCGCTTCCCGACGACGCCGCCGCACCGATCCTCGCCCGGTACGGCATCGCCGTGGAGCCCTCCATCCGCGCCACCGACGGCGCCGGCGCCATCGCCGCCGCCGACCGGCTCGGCTACCCGGTCGCGCTGAAGGTGGCGGAGGGTCCGCTGCGGCACCGGCTCGATCTCGGCGGGGTGCGGCTGGAGCTGTCCGACGCCGGCGACGTGCGCCGCGCGTACGCCGACATGGCCACCCGCTTCGGCACCGGGATCGCGGTGATGGTGCAGCGGATGCGCCCGCCGGGCGTGGCCTGCGTGGTGGATCTGGTGGAGGACCCGGCGTTCGGGCCGGTCGTCGGGTTCGGCCTGGCCGGCGTCGCCACCGACCTGTTCGGCGACCACGCCTGGCGGGCCGCGCCGCTGTCCAGCTCGGACGCCGAGGCGCTGGTACGGGCGCCGCTCGCGGCCCCGCTGCTGTTCGGCCGGCCGGTGTCCCCGGACGACCCGTTGCCCGCGCGGGGCACCGACGCCGATCTCGGCGCGCTCACCGACCTGCTGGTCCGGCTCGGCCTGCTCGCCGACGAGCAGCCCGAGGTACGCGCGGTGCAGCTCAACCCGGTGCTCGCCGGTGCCGACGGGGTGGCCACCCTGCATGCCACCGTGCACGTCGGCCCGCCCGGCTCCCGCCCCGACACCGGCCCCCGCCGGCTGCGCTGAACGCCGGTCGGTCGACCTGCGCCCGCCGGTGCTGCACTGTCCGGGACCGCCGTACCCGTCCGGAGGCGCGGACGTCTGGCCGGGGGAGCGCGCCGCGACGCCCGGCTCCAAGGAGGGCGCCGCTACGCCCGGTCGACCCAGGCCAGCGGAGCGGGCCGCTTCGCCCGTCCGGCAACAGACCAGCGGAGAGCGCCGCTACGCCCGGCCGACGCAGGCCAGCGGAACGGGCCGCTACGCCTGGCCGACGAGCAAGCAGAACGGGTGGCCGGCCGGATCGGCGAGCACGTACAGCGGTTCGTCCGGGTCGTCGCTGCGGTCGTACCGCAACGTCGCCCCGAGCGCCTCGGCCCGGCGCCGCTGCCGTTCCAGTTCCGCCACGCTGGACACCCGGAAGTCGTGGTGCAGCTGTTTCGGCACCGCGTCGGACGGCCACGTCGCCGGCGCCAGCGCGTCGACCTTGTTGATCGCCAGCACCCGGCCACCCGCGGAGTCGACCAGCACCAACCAGTCCGCGTCGTCGGCGCCGTCGGCGGGCAGCTCGTCGCCCGGTCGGTACCGCAGGCCGAGGAACCGGCGGTAGAACTCGGCGAGGCCCCGGCAGTCGGTGGTGTCGATCGCGGTGTGCATGAGGATCGGGAACGTCGACATGCCACCACGATCGCAGCCGGGGCGAGAAACGGCGATGCCCCGGGCCGGAGATGGTCCGGGGCATCGTGGTGGTGCGGGTCAGGACACGTACTCGCGGAGCAGCTCGGCGGTGCCCGGCTCGCGCAGCTTGATCAGGGTGTGCTTCTCGATCTGGCGGATCCGCTCGCGGGACAGGCCGAACTCGTGACCCACCTCGTCGAGGGTGCGCTGCCGGCCGTCGTCGAGCCCGTAGCGCAGCCGGATGACGGTGCGCTCCCGGTCGGTCAGGGCGCCGATCACCCGCTCCATCGTGTGCCGCAGCAGGCTGTAGGAGACGGTGTCGTCGTCGGTGACGTCCTCGGTGCGGCAGAGGAAGTCGCCCAGGGTGGACTCGCCGTCCTCGCCGACCGTCTGGTCCAGGCTGACCGGATCCCGGTCGTACGACGCGAGCTCCAGCACCTGGAACGGGGTGATGTCGAGCTCGGCGGCGATCTCGTCGTGACTGGGCTCGCGGCCGAGCGAGGCGGTCAGCTCGCGGCGGGCCCGGACCATCCGGTTGACCTGCTCGACCATGTGCACCGGGATGCGGATGGTGCGGGCCTGGTCGGCCATCGAGCGGGTGATCGCCTGCCGGATCCACCAGGTCGCGTAGGTGGAGAACTTGAAGCCCTTGGTGTAGTCGAACTTCTCCGCGGCCCGGATCAGCCCGAGGTTGCCCTCCTGGATCAGGTCGAGGAACGGCATGCCGCGGCCGGTGTAGCGCTTGGCGATCGAGACGACCAGCCGCAGGTTGGCCGACAGCAGCCGCTTCTTCGCGGCACGCCCCTCGTCGACGAGCGTGGCCAGGTCGGCGCGCAGGTCGGCGTCGTCGAGCGGGCCGTTGGTGAGCTTCTCTTCGGCGAACAGTCCGGCCTCGATCTGTTTGGCCAGCTCGACCTCCTCGGCTGCGGTGAGCAGCCGGGTGCGGCCGATGCCGTTCAGGTAGGCCCGGACCAGATCGCCGGTCGTGCCGCGGTCCGCCGAGCGGTCCGGTGTGCTGTTGTTCCAGATGGTCGCGGACTCCTCGGCCAGCGGAAGGGCCACCGGTTTTCGCCTCCCCGTGTCGGTGTGCCTGGTTCTGCCCTTCCAGGGTCCCGGCGGTGGCGTGAAACCACGGTGAGGCGGACGTGAGATCCGTGTGAGGTCGCGCGGATGGACTCGGCACGGCAATCGCACCATGCCCGCGCAACCCCGGTCGTGGATCTTGTACCAGGGGCAACGCGAGGCCCCGGGTTCGCCGCGATCTTTCTACGGTGCGTAGAATCGTGCTCGTACACGCCGGCGGAAAGGGGACCGGAATGGCTCGGCTCGGCGAGCTGGAGCGAGCGGTGATGGAGGTGCTCTGGTCGGCACCCGACTCGTGCACCGCCCGCGACATCGTGGCGGCGCTGCCCGACCGGGATCTCGCCGCGACCACGGTGCTCACCGTGCTGTCCCGGCTGGAGCGCAAGGACCTCGTCTCGCGGGACCGGGACGGCCGGGCCCACCGGTACCGGCCGACCGCGACCCGCGAGCAGCACGCCGCGATGCTGATGCACGAGGCGCTGGACACCGCCGAGGACCGCACCGCCGCGCTCGCCTCGTTCGCCGAGCAGGTCAGCGCCGGTGAGGCCGAACAGTTGGCGGCATCTCTGGTCGAGGCCTTGCGGCGGCGCTCCGGGGCGCGAGACGGTTGAGTCATGACGCTGACCGTGGTCGCGCTGACGCTGCTCGCCGTTGCCCTGCTCGGCCCGGTCTCGCACCTGCTGCCGCGAGCCCGGTGGGCGGCCGCGGAACCGCGGGCCACCCTGGTGCTGTGGCAGGCGGTGGGCCTGTCGGCCGGGCTGGCGGTGCTCGGCGCCGCCGCCGCGGTGGCAGTCGCGCCGCTGTCCGACACGCTGCTCGGCGCGTTCCGGGTCTTCTTCGCCCACCTGCTCGCGGGTGACCCGACCGGCGGGCTCGGTCCGTTCCACACCGTGGTGCTGCTGGTCGCGCTGGTGCTGACCGCCCGGCTGCTGGGCGTGCTGGCGCTGTCCACCTGGCGCACCGTGCGCGCCCGTGGCCGGCACCGGCGGATGGTCGACCTGGTCGGCCGGCCGCTGCAGCCCGGCCCCGCGGCCGGGGCGGCGGAACGCGAGTCGCTGGTGCTCGATCACCCGGCCCCGGCCGCATACTGCCTGCCCGGCGGCACGCCCCGGGTGGTGCTGACCTCCGGCGCGGTGGAGCTGTTCGACGACGAGGAGCTCGCCGCGGTGCTCGCGCACGAGCGCGCCCACCTGGCCGAGCGGCACGACCTGGTGGTGTTGCCGTTCGCCGCCTGGTCGAAGGCGCTGCCCTGGCTGCCGACCGTGCGCCGCTCCCGGACCGCGGTCGACCGGCTGGTGGAGATGGTCGCCGACGACCGCGCCTGCGCCGACTGCGACCGTACGGTGCTCGCCTGCGCGCTGGCCCGGTTCGGCGCGGCCGCACACGCGCCGGACGGTGCGCTGGCCGCCACCGGTACCGGCGCCGTGCTGGCCCGGGTCGACCGGCTGCTCGATCCGCCGCGCCGCTCCGCCCGGCTGCGCTCCCTGCTGCTCGCCGCCGCCGCGACCCTGCTGGTCCTGCCGACCCTGGCGCTGCTGACCACCACCCTGTGACCCGGCCGGTCAGGCCGGGGCGTCCTCCTCCAGCAGGATCGTGCGAGGCCCGACGTTGGTCGAGTCGACCAGCATGTGCGCCTGGAACCGGCCGGTGGCCACCGTCGCGCCGAGGTCCCGCAACGCCGCGACGAACGCGTCCACCATCGGTTCCGCCAGCTCGGCCGGCGCGGCGGCGTTCCAGGACGGCCGGCGGCCCTTGCGGGTGTCGGCGTAGAGGGTGAACTGGCTGACCACCAGCACCGGGGCGGCGAGGTCGGCGGCGGAGCGCTCGCCGTCCATGATCCGCATCCGGTACGCCTTCGCCGCGAGCTTCGCCGCCACCGCCGCGGTGTCGGTGTGCGTGACGCCAAGCAGGATCAACAGCCCGTCGGTGATCTTCCCGACCGACTCGCCGTCCACGGTCACCTCGGCCCGGCTCACCGTCTGCACCACGGCCCGCATGAATGTCTCCGTTCTCCGGCCCGGCCCGCTCGTGGTCGGTCTGGCCGGTCAGTTCGCGGGAAGCAGGATGCCACGCTCGATCAGCCCGGCCACCACCGGCACCGCGGTCGCGACCAGCAGGTCCCGGTCCAGCCCGTAGCCGGCGGCGAGCAGGTCCAGCACGTCCCCGAGCGGCAACCCGCGGCACCCGGCCACCAGCGCCGCCACCAGCTCGTCGGTCTCCTCGACGTACCGGGCGCCGGAGTCCAGCGCGAACCGGCGCACCTGTCCGGCCCAGCCGTCGTCGGTCAACCGCGACTCGGTGTGCAGCGCGAGCGTGTCCGCCGGCCGCAGCCTGGCCCCCAGCAGCGCCGTCCCCGGATGCGCGCGCAGCCAGTCGGCCCGGGCGAACCACTCCGGTACCAGGCCGCCGATCGGATCGGTGGGCTGTCGCAGATCCTCGATGCGGATCGTCGGGTCGGCGTGGCCACCGGCGCGCAGCGACACGATCCCGAACCCGACCGCCTCGATACCCTCCGCGGCGAACCAGTCCAGCCAGTCGTCGGCCGACGTGTTTCCCGCCGCGGAGGCCGCAGGGAGACCGGCCGACGTGTTTCCCGCCGCGGAGGCCGCGGTCAGACCGGCCGGGGTGCCGTCCTCGCCGGTGTCGGCGAGCCAGAGCCGGACGTACTCCTCGGGGGTGCTGACCTCGCGCTGGATCACCCAGGCGTCCAGGCCGGTGGGCGCGATGAGCTCGGCGAGCCGCTGCGCCCAGTCGCCGCGCGCCGGGTGGATCCAGTTGGCCAGGAACTGGGCGTGGCCGCCGTCGGCGAGCAGCGCCGGCAGTGCCGCGATCAGCTCGGCGACGACCGCGTCGCCGGCCCGGCCGGAGTCCCGGTAGGTGTAGTGCGCCCGTTCGGTCGGCCCGACGATGAACGGCGGGTTGCTCACCACCAGGTCGTACCGACGGCCCGCGACCGGCGCGACCAGATCACCGGCGAGCAGCTCGAACCGCTGGCCGGACAGCGCCGCGGTGGTCGCCGCGAACCGCAGCGCGCGGGTACTGATGTCGGTACCGGTGACCGTGCCCGCATGCCGGGACAGGTGCAGCGCCTGCACCCCGCACCCGGTGCCCAGATCCAGCGCGGTGCGCACCGGGGTACGCATGGTGGCGAGGGCGAGCGTGGTCGAGGCGCCACCGACACCGAGCACGTGGTCTCGGGGGAGCGGCCCGTCCCGCAGCGCGGCGGGCAGGTCGGCCACGATCCACCACGGCTCGGCGGCGTCCACGTCGCCGTACGGCTGGACCTCGACCCCGGCGCGCACCGTGTCGCCGTCCGCGACGAGCAGGCCGGCGGCGATCGCCGACTCCAGCGGTACCGACGGCAGCGCCGCCGCCGCGACCGGTACCGGCACCCGCGCGCCGGCCAGGAACAGCCGAACCAGGACGGCCAGCGGATCGTCGGCGGTCGCCAGCCGGCGCCGGACCCGGGCCGCCTCGCCCCGGCGCACCGCTCCGGCGGTACCGGCGTCCAGCCGCGCGGTCAGCCCGGCGTCGGTGAAGTCCGCAGCGAGCAGGTCGGCCCGCAGGCGGGCGGCCCCGTCGGTACCCAGCAACGGTTCGATCACCCACCCATCCTCGCCGCAGTGCCACTCGCTGCCGGGGTCGGGGTGTTGATCGGTGCGGTAAGTGGGAGGATCGGAAAGGGACGAACGCCGAGGTGAATCGAGGCACAGGTGAAGCGCTCCGCGACCCGGCCGGTGCTGATCACCGACGCGGAGAAAAGCCAGGACCAACAGCTGCATTCGCGTGAGATCCGATACGCGGTGATGATGGGGCTCCGAGTGGTCTGCCTGATCACCGGCGCGCTGCTGGCCTACTACCGGGTGCCGCTCTGGGGTGTCTGGTCGTCGCTGTGCGTGGTCGGCATGGTGCTGCTGCCGTGGATGGCGGTGATCATCGCCAACGACCGCCCAGCGCGCAGCGAGCACACCCTGCGCGGCCGGATGCGGCGGGGCCGGCCCGGCGACGAGCAGTCCACCGCCGCCTCGCTGCCCACGGCAGAGCACCGCACGTTCGACCCAGACGACAACCCGTGAGGACGTAGGGGTAGAACCCCGCCGCCCGGTGCCGATCGATGGCCGGTGCGCCGCTGCCTCGCCGATCAAGGGCGCAGGACACGGGCGCCGGTCCGGACGGGCGCCGAGCCGGGACACCGCCCGCCTCGGTCAGGGGCGGGCGCCGAGCTGGGACACCGCCCGCCTCGGTCAGGGGCGGGCGCCGAGCTGGGACACCGCCCGGGCGCCGAGTGCGGCGCCGGCCCGCAGTGCCGCCGCCGGGTCGGCCCCGGCCAGCTCCGCCGCGAGCAGGCCGGCGGCGAACGCATCGCCGGCGCCGGTCGGATCCACCACCTCGACCGGGACCGCATCGACGCGCACCACCCGGTCGCCGTCGACCCGGATCGCCCCGGCGGAACCCAGCTTCACCACCACCGTCCGGGCCAGGCGGGTCAGGCGGTGCCCGGCGTCGACCGGGTCGGCGGCCGGGTCGCCGACCAGCACCCGTGCCTCGTCGAGGTTGGCGAACAGCAGGTCGATGCCGCGCAGCCAGTCGTGCGCGGCGGTACCGGCCGCGGCCAGCGGGCCGGCCGACGCGGCGTCCACGCTGACACGCAGGCCAGCCGCCCGCGCCGTCGCCAGCGCGGCCAGCGCGGCCGGCGCCGAACCGGGATCGAACAGCGGGTACGCGGACAGGTGCAGCCACGCCGCCCCACCGGCCCCGCCGGTCGCACCAGCATCGCCGGCCGAGCCGGACCCGCCGGCGTCGCGGGGGGAGCCGGCGCTGGTGGCCGCGCGCACCGCGGCGACGACGTGCTCGACCGGCAGCAACTGGTTCGCGCCCCGGTCGCACAGCATGGTGCGTTCCTGCGGGTCGCTGAGCACCACGATCGCGCCGGTCGCCGCGGCAACCCGGGCGACCGCCGGCCGTACCCCGGCGGCGGACAGCTCGGCCAGCCGCGCGTCGCCGGCCGAGTCGGCACCGACCGCGGCGATCAGCGTCACCGGGGTGCCGGTACCGGCGAGCCAGGTCGCCGTGTTCGCCGCGGAGCCGCCGGGGGTCAACCCGATCCGTACCGCGGTGTCGGTGCCGAGCGCGAGACCACCGGCGAGCGGCGCCGGCAGTACCGCTACCACGTCGGTGGCGATGTCACCGACCACCAGCACCCGCCCCGCCGGCGCACCCCCGTCCTCGGCAGCCTCAGCTCGGGCCTCGGCGTCGTTCGCGCCGGCTCCAGCTTTGGCCCTGGAGTCGCCGGCGCCGGGGCCGGCCACGGATGCACCGGCGCCGACCGTGGCTTCGGCTCCGGGGCGTGCCGCGGGGTGATCAGCCGGCATCGGCGGACGCCACGGCGATGGCCGCGGCCAGTTCGGCGTTGCGCAGGATGATCCGTACGTTGACCGCGAGACTCTCCCCGCCGGTGTGCTCGTGCAGGTACGACAGCAGGTACGGGGTGACGTCGTGACCGGTCACCCCGGCCGCGTCGAGCCGCTCCAGCGCCTCGTGCAGGACCCGGTCGTGCAGCTCCGGATCGATCTGCTCGTCGGTCGGCAGCGGGTTGGTGACGAGCACCGCGCCGCGGTGCACGCCCTGCTGGCGGCGGGCGGCGAGGACCGCGGCGATCTGTTCGGCCGAGTCGACCCGCCAGTCGACCGGGTGGCCGGAGTCGCTGAGGTAGAAGCCGGGGAACCGGGTGGTGCGGTAGCCGAGCACCGTCACGCCGAGGGTCTCCAGCCGCTCCAGCGTCGCCGGTACGTCCAGGATCGACTTGACCCCGGCGCTGACCACGCAGATCGAGGTGCGCGACAGGGCGGCGAGGTCGGCCGACTCGTCCCAGGTGTCGCGGGCCTGCCGGTGCACGCCGCCCAGGCCACCGGTGGCGAACACGCCGATCCCGGCCGCCTCGGCGATCGCCGAGGTCGCGGCGACGGTGGTGGCGCCGTGCGCGCCGGCGGCGGCGGCGGGGGCGAGATCGCGTACGGACAGCTTCGCCACGTCGTTGCGCTCGGCCAGTTCGGTGACGCCGGCGTCGTCCAGGCCGACCACGATCCGGCCGGCGAGCATCCCGATCGTCGCCGGTACCGCGCCACCGGCGCGGACCTGCTGCTCGATCTGGCGGGCCACCCGCAGGTTGTCCGGGCGGGGCAGCCCGTGCGAGATGATCGTGCTTTCCAGGGCCACCACGGGCCGGCCGGCCCGCAGCGCGTCGGCGACCTCGTCGCCGTAGCTGATCTCGTACGTCACGCGGCCACGGTACGGTGCCCCGACGGCACCGGGCCGCAGGACCGCCCGCAGTGTGCGCCGGCTCGCCGCGAGCCCGGCATCGGCGAGCGGTACCGGCATCCCGTACCAGCGTTGGCGGCGCGGGTGGTGCACCTGAGACACTGGACCGGACGCCCGGACCGGACCGGACTGCCGGGCGGCGCCGCGACGCGACCGGCGCGGATCGACATGGAGGCTGATGTGAGCACGCTGACCGAGGTGCGGCCGGAGGAGAGCGACACCGACACCGGTCCGGACATGTTCCACTACGTGAAGAAGGACAAGATCGCCGAAAGTGCGGTGATGGGTACCTTCGTCCGCGCCCTGTGCGGGGAGAAGTTCCCGGTCACCAAGACACCGAAGCCGGGCTCGCCGGTGTGCCCGCGGTGCAAGGAGATCTACGAGTCGATGGCGCACTGACCCCATCGCGGTCGGGCCGGCCGGGCGTGACTCAGGACGCGGCGCGTCGCTGGCCGGCCGCTCGGCGCCGGCCCGCATCGCGGCGTCGACCGGTCGCTTCGGTGTCCTCGGCCGAAGCCTCCGCCGGTTCGTGCGGCGCACTCGACAGGTTCGCGGCCGGCTCGCTCCCGGCGCCGGCCCGTTGGCCGTCACCCGGCTCGTTCTTGGCGCCGGCCCGTTGGCCGTCACCCGGCTCGTTCCCGGCACCGGCCGCCCGGCCGCCGGCCCCTTCGTACCCGGCGCCAACTCCTCGGTCGTCTGCGGCGGGTTCATCGACCATGTCGCGGTTGTCCGCCGGTGCCGGCCCCTTGGAGTCTTCCTCGTCCGGCTGGTCGTTCGACTGGTCGCCGCCCCGGCGGCCGAGCACCTGGTCGCGGAACCACTGACCGGGCCGCGGCCGGGTACCGCGGGGCCAGCGCTCCTCCAGTGCCGCGTTGAACTCGGCGCCGAGCAGGATCGCGAACGCCAGCGCGTAGAAGTACATCAGGGTCAGGATCGGCGCGGCGAGTGTCGAGTAGACCCGCAGGTTGTTCGCGATCGTCGAGAAGTAGACCTGCAGCCCGTAGGACAGGATCAGGAACAGCACCAGCGCGACTGCCGCGCCGGGGAACGCCCGCCGCCAGCGCAGCCGGATCGGTGTCGCGAGGTGGTAGAAGGTGCTGATCCCGGCGAACACCACCACCCCGAGCACCGGCCAGTACAGCACGTGCACGACCGCGGAGATCACCGCGTGCCAGCTGCCGGAGAACAGCCGGTCCAGCGCCCCGGGGCCGAACACCACGGCCGGCAGCACGACCACCCCGGCGGTGACCGTGAACAGGTACAGCCGCAGCGCCACCAGCCGGCTGCGGACCGCGCCGCGCAGGTCCCGCTGGCCGTATGCGATGGTGATGGTGTTGACGAACGTCGCGGTCGCCGACGAACCGGACCACAGCGCGATGATCGTGCCGATCCCGATCACGTCGGTACGGTTCTCCTCCAGGATCTGGCTCATCACCGGCGCCACGACCTGGTCGACCACCCGCGGGTTGAGGACCTTGCCGGCGGTGTCGATGCCCCAGTCACGGATCTGCTCGACGGTGTCCGGCCCGATCCAGCGGGCGGCGTAGCCGAGCGCGCCGAGCAGCGCGATCAGGATCGAGGGGAGCGACAGCAGCTGCCAGAACGCGGACTCCGCGGACATCCCGAGAATCCGGTCGTGCCAGGCTTTGCTGAGCGTCCGGCCGAGGATCGCGAACCCTGCGCGCACCCCGGCGAAAACGCGACGTCTGAGCGTACGCGGCATCCCCACCACCGGCGCAGACCCCCCGACGGTGGCATCATCGGGTGCTGCACGCGATGCCATCGACAAGACGGTACGTTGTCTCCCTTCCCAGTGTGCGTCAGGTCCCCGGCTTCCGGGGTGTCGCAGACGCTTGTCGGTGACCCCCGCTAGGCTTGCCCGCGGCTTTCGTCGGGCCGCGGCGCGCATCGGCGCCGCGCAGCCGGGTCGCGTGCGGTGCGAGGTCTCGCACGCCGCGGCCGGCGACAGCCGGGATGCAGAGGTCGAGTTCACCAGGCCGGTCGGGCAGGCCGGTTCAGCCTGCCCGGGCCGGCCGGAGACGGGGGGAGTGCATCGTGCCGCGGGAAAGACCGTCCACCGAGGCCGGACCGGCTCTCCGGGAGTGGCAGCGGAGGGCACTCGTGGCCTACCTGCGGCGCCCGCGGGAGGACTTCCTCGCGGTCGCGACCCCCGGCGCCGGCAAGACCACGTTCGCCCTGCGCATCGCCGCCGAGCTGCTCGCCGACGGTACCGTCGAGGCGGTCACCGTGGTGACCCCGACCGAGCACCTGAAGACCCAGTGGGCGCAGTCCGCGGCCCGGGTCGGCATCCAGCTCGACGCGGCGTTCCGCAACGCCGACGTGCACACCGCGAGCGACTTCCACGGGGCCGCGGTGACGTATGCGCAGGTCGGCATCGCGCCGGCGGTGCACCGGCGGCGCACCATGACCCGCCGCACGCTGGTGATCCTGGACGAGATCCACCACGCCGGTGACGCCCGCAGCTGGGGCGATGGGGTGCGCAGCGCGTTCGAGCCGGCGGTGCGGCGGCTGTCGCTGACCGGTACCCCGTTTCGCTCCGACGACAATCCCATCCCGTTCGTGTCGTACGAGCCGGGCCCGGACGGGCTGCTGCGCTCGGCCGCGGACAGCGTGTACGGCTACTCCGACGCCCTCGCCGACGGCGTGGTGCGCCCGGTGATGTTCCTGGCGTACTCGGGGGAGGCGCGCTGGCGCACCAGCGCCGGCGACGAGCTCGCGGTGCGGCTCGGCGAGCCGCTGACCAAGGACCTCACCGCACAGGCCTGGCGTACCGCCCTGGACCCGCGCGGCGAGTGGATGCCGCAGGTGCTGCGGGCGGCCGACAACCGGCTCCGGGTGCTGCGCGCCGGCGGGATGGCCGACGCCGCCGGCCTGGTGATCGCCACCGACCAGAACGCCGCCCGGTCGTACGCGAAGCTGCTGCACACGATCACCGGCGAGCCGGCGGTGGTGGTGCTGTCCGACGACGACGGCGCGAGCGGCCGGATCGCTCAGTTCGCCGCGTCCGACGCCCGCTGGATGGTCGCGGTGCGGATGGTGTCGGAGGGGGTGGACATCCCGCGGCTGGCCGTCGGGGTGTACGCGACGAGCGCGTCCACGCCGCTGTTCTTCGCCCAGGCGATCGGCCGGTTCGTCCGGGCCCGGCGGCCCGGCGAGACCGCGAACGTGTTCCTGCCCTCGGTGACCCCGCTGCTGGAGCTCGCCAGCGCGATGGAGGCCGAGCGCGACCACATCCTGGGCGCCCCGAAGAAGGAGGGCTGGGACGACGACGCGCTGGCCGAGGCGCAGCGCACCGAGGACGCGTCCGGCGAGCTGGAGCGCGGGGTCGAGCACCTGTCCGCGACCGCCGAGCTGGACCAGGTGATCTACGACGGGACCTCGTTCGGCACCCCGATCGCCGCCGGGACGCCGGAGGAAGAGGAGTTCCTCGGGCTGCCCGGGCTGCTCACCCCCGACCAGGTGCAGACGTTGCTGTCCAAGCGGCAGGCCGAGCAGCTGGCCCGGCAGCGCACGCAGAAGCCGCCCGCGGCACCGCCGTCCGGCCCGGCCGCCCCGATGAGTACCGCGGAGCGCCGGGTGCACCTGCGCCGCCAGCTCAACGCGCTGGTCGCGGCCGAGCACAACCGCACCGGCCGGCCACACGGTCAGGTACACGCCGAGCTGCGCAAGCGGTGTGGTGGTCCGCCGAGCGCCCAGGCCACCGTCGAGCAGCTGGAGGAGCGCATCGCGACGATCCGCTCCTGGTAGCCGCAGGGGCCGGCGATCCGGCTCCCAGTCGCGAGCGCCCGCGGTAGGGCCACCGGTCGCGGGCGCAGGCGACAGGCAAAACGCCCCGGACCACCGGTCCGGGGCGTTTCGCGGTTGTTATGGCTTTCGTGGGGTCAGTTTTCGCTCATCAGGGGTGTGCCGCGCCAGTCGAGCTCGGGGTCGACCGAGACGTCGGTGGCGATCTTGACGAGCTGCTCGGCGTACTTGTTCGCGTGGTGGCCGCAGAACACCAGGTCACCGCCGCCAGCGACGGCCACCCGGAGCTTGCCTGCTGCGCCACACCGGTCGCACTGCTCGCCGGCGGCCGGCGGCACCGCCGTCTCCGACGGCGGGGTCAGGGTCGGGGTCATACGCCTCCTCCTCTGCTCGTCACCGGTCGAGGCTCGACAACGGCCTGAGCCGCCTCGGAACCCCGATCTGCCTTCGATGCCCGACCGGCTGCCAGGCACTGTGCTTGCTTCACACATGCTGCAACACGGACGGCGGCTCGGTCGTTCCCCGCATCGGGGCCGGGGAGAAACGTCACAGCCGACCGTGCCGCCAGACTGCCATGCCCGCACCGGTTCCGTCGACTCCGAACGGCCTTCGACGGGCCGTTGGCGCGGAATTACGCTCTGAGTGAAAACGGACCGGTGCCCGGCGCTCAGTCGAGATAGTCCCGAAGTACCTGAGAGCGGGACGGATGACGCAACTTGGACATCGTCTTGGACTCGATCTGGCGGATCCGCTCCCGGGTCACCCCGTACACCTGGCCGATCTCGTCCAGGGTGCGCGGCTGGCCGTCGGTGAGCCCGAACCGCAGCCGGACCACGCCGGCCTCCCGCTCCGACAGCGTCTGCAGCACCTGCTGCAGCTGGTCCTGCAGCAGCGAGAACGACACCGCGTCCACCGCCACCACGGCCTCGGAGTCCTCGATGAAGTCGCCGAGCTGGCTGTCGCCCTCGTCGCCGATGGTCTGGTCGAGCGAGATCGGCTCCCGCGCGTACTGCTGGATCTCGACGACCTTGTCCGGCGCGATGTCCATCTCCCGGGCCAGCTCCAGCGGGGTCGGCTCGCGGCCGAGGTCCTGCAGCAGCTCGCGCTGGATCCGGCCGAGCTTGTTGATCACCTCGACCATGTGCACCGGAATGCGGATCGTGCGGGCCTGGTCGGCCATCGCCCGGGTGATCGCCTGTCGGATCCACCACGTCGCGTAGGTGGAGAACTTGTAGCCCTTGGTGTAGTCGAACTTCTCGACCGCCCGGATCAGCCCCAGGTTGCCCTCCTGGATCAGGTCGAGGAAGGCCATGCCCCGCCCGGTGTAGCGCTTCGCCAGGCTCACCACCAGCCGCAGGTTCGCCTCCAGCAGGTGGTCCTTGGCCCGCTCGCCGTCCCGGAGCACCCAGCGCAGGTCGCGCAGCGCCTGGGCGTCCAGCTCGTCGTCGCTCGCGCAGCGCAGCCGCTCCGCCGCGTACAGCCCGGCCTCGATCCGCTTGGCCAGATCGACCTCCTGCGCCGCGTTGAGCAGCGGGACCTTGCCGATCTGCTTGAGGTAGGCGCGGACCGAGTCGGCGGACGCGGTCAGCTCGGCATCCTTGCGCGCCTGCCGCAACGCGGTGGAGTCCTCGTCGTCCCAGTCGAAGTCGGAGTGGCCCGGCTCCTTGTCGCTGGCCGGCTTGTCGCTGGTGGCCGGCGCCGCCTTCTCGGCGGCCTTGGCGTTCTTCCTCGCGGTAGGCCGCCTCGCGGCGGGCTTCGCGCTCTTCTTCGCGGCGGGCGGCGGCTTCGGCGTCGCGGCCGGGCCGACGACCGCGCGGGATGCGGGGGCCACCGAGCGGGCGGCGTGGGTGGCCCCGCGTCGCCGGGCCTTGTTCGGGTCGCGATCGGTTGCGTGCTCTGCTTCTGTCACAGACGACCTTCCCGAGCGGCGACACATGCACGGTCGATCCGGCGAGGCGCGGCCGGGCCGCCACGCGCAGCCGGCCCTATGTGGGACGTCACACGTGGGGCAGGCGTGAATTGTAACGCTCGTCTCGTCGCGCCATCCTCTTCGTCATTCGCGCGGCTGCTCCGGCCGGTCCCGTACCGTCCGTGCCGGTACCGCCGGGACGCGCTCGCGCCGCTGCCGATACGGTCGGACCAGCAGCGGCCGCAGAATGGCCGCGGGGATGGCGGAGGTGTCCGGTGTCGGTGGATCTGCAACAACTGCTCGAATTGGCGATCGATCTGACCGGCCAGGCCGGCACGCTGGTGCGAGACAGCCGGGACCGGGCGATCACCGAGGTCGACACCAAGAGCAGCTCCACCGACGTGGTGACCGCGGCGGACAAGGCGGCCGAGCGGCTGGTGGTCGACGGCCTGCTGGCGGCGCGGCCCGGCGACGCGATCCTGGGCGAGGAGAGCGGTGACCACGCCGGTACGGAGGTCGGCGCCGGTACCGTGCGCTGGATCCTCGACCCGATCGACGGCACCGTGAACTACCTGTACGGCATCCCGCAGTACGCGGTCTCGCTGGCCGCCCAGATCGACGGCGAGATGGTCGTCGGGGTGGTGCGCAACCCGGTGTCCGGCGAGGTGTACACGGCGATCCGCGGCGGCGGCGCCTACCGGGACGGCATCCGCCTCACCGGCCCCGGCCGGACCGAACTGGCGCAGGCGCTGGTGGCCACCGGCTTCGCCTACGACCGGCAGCGGCGCGCCCGGCAGGCCCAGGTCGTCGCCGGGCTGCTGCCGCTGGCGCGCGACATCCGCCGGTTCGGCGCCGCGGCACTCGATTTGTGCGCGGTGGCCGAGGGGCGCGTCGACGCCTACTACGAGCGCGGCATCCAGCCCTGGGACCACGCCGCCGGCGGCCTGGTCGCGACCGAGGCGGGCGTACGGGTGGCCGGGCTGCGCGGCGCGCCCGCCGGCCGCGAACTGGTCCTGGCGGCCGCGCCGGCCCTGTTCGACACGCTGCACGACACCCTGGTCGAGCTCGGCATCGAGAAGGTCTGACCCGGTCGCGCCGGCTCAGCAGGTGCCGGGCGGCGGGGTCGGGTCGCCGAGGGTGACCTCGGCCTCCTTCACGTCGCTCGGCCCGCGAATGGCCTGGAACTTCTCGCCGAGCACCAGGTCGATCGTGTCGGTTTCCCGACCCGGGTCGTACTGCATGGTGGCGCCCGGAACGTACGCGCGCATCAGTTGCGCGGCGCCGACCGCCTTGCGGCCGAACCGGATCTGCGCCGAGCCCTGCACGACCGTACCGGTGGGGTCCTGCTTGACCGACACGACGTGGAAACCGACCGCCTTCAGCTTGGTCGAGGTGCCCTCGGCCAGGCCGGCGCGGTCGGTGGAGTTGTAGACGTTGAGTTTGACCGCCTGCTCTTTGGGCATGGTCGTGTTCGCCGGCTTGGCGCCGGGCGGGCAACTGTGGCCACCGTCCGCCTGGCTGCTCTGTTTGTCCGAGAGCAGGGTCCAGGTGACCACGACCACGGCGATGAGCATCAGGGCGCCGAGAATCGCCAGCGACCGGACCCGCGACAGGCTCATCCCCGACCCCCCATTTGCCCGCCGAGCCGCGCCCGCGTACGCGCCTCGCGCAGAGGTTAACGTGTGCACCCCGAATGTGCGGTACAGGCGTCCGGCGCGGCGTGTGTGACCTCGCCCCCGGACAGCTTAGTGTGTCGCCTCGGTCACATCGGGAACAACGAACGGAGGCAGGACGTACATCCCTCCGAGAGGGAAGGTAAGGTTCCCGGCCCGGCGGGGTCGTTTCCTTCCACTCGGCTTTGTAGGGGAGGGCCGAACGACCGGTCACCGGTATCCGTGGGGGGAAGCGGATGCGGTACGGGACTGCGACCGGTCCGCGCGGCGTTACACCGGGCGCACGGATGTGAAAACGGGAGAGTGAAATCGATGGCCACCGACTACGACGCTCCACGGCGCGACGAGGTCGAGCTGGGGGAGGACAGCCTTGAGGAACTCAAGGCACGTCGGCAGGACGCGCAGTCGGGCAGTGTCGACGTCGACGAGACCGAGGTTGCCGAGAGCTTCGAGCTACCCGGCGCGGACCTCGCCGACGAGGAACTGACCGTCAAGGTCCTGCCGATGCAGCAGGACGAGTTCCGCTGCTCGCGGTGCTTCCTGGTGCATCACCGCAGCCAGCTCGCCGCCCAGAAGAACGGGGAGCTGATCTGCGTCGAATGCGCGGCATGACCACGGGCGTCGGGTGATCCGACGCCGGTGGTTACGCCCACGACCGTGCCCCGAGGTGATGCCGATGCGCACCACGCCGGGGCACCATGGTGAAAGCGGCAGTTCCTCGGCGGTCGGTGCCGCCGGTGTGCCGGGCCGACGGGCCCGCGTACCGGCGACACCGACCGCGGCGGACTGCCGGGTCGGCGGCGCCGGGCGAAGGCGGGTGGGCACGGATGAGCGGTGACGAGGATCGCGCCGACGCGGCGCTGTCCGGCGACGTGGTCGCCGCCGACGGCAGCCCGGTCGCCTCGGTCGCCGAACTGTCCGTCCAGGACGACCTCGTCGCGACCATCGCCGACCTGACCGCCGACGATCTGCCGCCCACCGAACGCCGGCGGCTGCTCGGCCGGCTGGCCGGGCAGGCCGGCCGCACCGGCTGGCGACTGCTGTCCCGGCCGCGCGGTGCGCTGCGCTGGATCGGCGAGACCGTGCTCGAGGTCGCGCCGCACCTGCCGGTCCGTGACCTGGCCACGCTGCAGCGGCACTACCCGGGGTTGGACGGCGAGGCGCTCGCCGAGCGGTTGGTCCGCAACGCCAGCCGGGTGACTGCCGCGATCGGCGCGGCAGGCGGCGGGCTGTCCGCGCTCGAGTGGACCGCGCCACCGACCCTGCTCACCGCGCCGGTACTGCTGTCCGCCGAGACGGTGACCGTGGTGGCGGTGGAACTGAAGCTGATCGGTGAGTTGCACGAGGTGTACCGCATTCCGGTGCCGCGCGGCCCGAGCCGGGCGGTCTCCCTGGTCGGCTCCTGGGCCGGCCGCCGCGGCATCACCCTGGCCAGCGCCGGCCGCGGGCTCGGCGCCTCGCTGGGCCTCGCCGCGCGGCGCGAACTGGCCGACCGGTTGCTGCGCCGGTTCGGCCGCAACCTGACCACGCTCGGGCCGCTGCTGACCGGCGCCGCGGTCGGCGCCGAGCTGAACCGGCGGGCCACCCGCGCGGTCGGCGGTGCGGTCCGTCGCGACCTGGCTCGCCACGCGATCCGGCCGACCCCGCCGCCCGGCGGGTACCCACCGGGTTGGCACCCGGCCGCACCACCCCGCTGACCGCGGCGACGCAGCGCGGCCCGGCGGGGCGGTCGTCCGGCCCGGTCGGCTGGCAGGTGGGTCAGGCCGGCTGGTCGGCGGTGCGGTGCAGCGCGTCGGCGAGCCGCTGCGGATGCCGGGAGCTGACGATCCAGTACGGGGTGGGGTCCTGCGGGTCGTCGAGCACGATTCGGACCGCACCGGAGATCCACGGGCGCTGGATCACGAACGCGAGCGGGTGCGCGTCGACCGACAGCAGCCGCCGCTTGTCGTCCGCGCCGAGCGGTTCGACCGCGGCGATCACCGAGCGCGGCAGCCGCGCGTCGTCGATGATGAACTCGGTGTCGGTCACCGCCAGCCGGATCCGTCCCCACCACCACAGGCCGGCGACGACGAGGCCGAGCACGACCACGTACGCGGGCCAGCCCGGGTAGCGGCTGAGCGGGCCGTCGAACAGCGCGGCGAGCAGGGCGCCGAGTGCCAGCCCGGCCGGCCAGAACCAGAGCGGCACCGCGTACCGTTCCCGGTACCGCGGTTGCGTAGGTTCGTCGGTCACGGACCGAGCGTACGGCGCGGTCGAGCTCGGGAGGAGACCTGGTGGGCACCGTCGATGCCGCCGGCGTGGTGGACGTGCTGGTTCAGCGGCTGGACGAGGAACTACCGCTGCCGGCGTACGCGCAGCCCGGCGACGCCGGTGCCGATCTGGTGGCGTCGCGCGACGTCACGCTCGCGCCGGGTGAGCGTGCGCTGGTCCCGACCGGGGTGGCGATTGCGCTGCCGGACGGGTACGTCGGGCTGGTGCACCCCCGCTCCGGGTTGGCGGCCCGGCTGGGTGTGACGGTGCTCAACGCACCGGGTACGGTCGATGCCGGCTACCGCGGTGAGATTCTGGTCAACCTGGTCAATCACGACCCGGCCCGGACCGCCCGGCTGCATCGCGGCGACCGGATCGCACAACTCGTCGTGCAGCGGGTGGAACGGGCCCGGTTTCGTCCGGTCGAGCAGTTGCCGGAGTCGTCCCGCGGCGCCGGTGGGCACGGTTCGACCGGTGGGTTCACCCCGGCCGACCGGTCCGCACCGCCCACCGGTCCGGATCGACGAGACGACGCTGGAGAGTCAGTGACCATCTACGGGTGCGGCGAGGTGGCCGAGTGAGCCTGTTCAAGCGGCGCAAGGCCAACGAATCGGCCGACGAGTCGGAGCCGGTCGACGAGACGCGCGACAACGAGTCCACGACCGGCGACGAGGCGGACGAGGCCGCTGCCGGCGCGGACGACACCGCGGCGGCCGGCTCCGACGACGCGGATGACGCCGATGACGACGGCGACGGCGACGGCGACGATGACGGCGAGGACGGCGACGATGACGCCGAGGAGGACGCCGAGCGCGGGCCGTACGACATCGACGACGCCCCGGACGACGGGCTGGAGCGGCTCGACCTGGGCAGCCTGAAGATCCCGGCGCTGCCCGGCGTCGAGGTGCAGATCCAGGCGAACGAGCAGGGCGAGATCGCGGCCGTCGCACTGATCGCCGGTCCCAGCGCGGTGCAGGTCGGCGCGTTCGCGGCCCCACGCAGCGAGGGCATCTGGGACGAAGTGCGCGCCGAACTGCGCGAGGGCGTCGAGTCCGAGGGCGGCACCGTCACCGAGAAGCGCGGGACCTACGGTCCGGAGCTGGTCGGCCGAATCACCACCCCGGAGGGGCCGCAGCAGGTCAGGTTCGTCGGCATCGACCGTCCCCGGTGGTTCCTGCGGGCGGTCTTCCACGGCGAGGCGGCGGCCGACCCGGCCGCGGCGCCGGAACTGCTCGACTGCCTGGGCAAGATCGTGGTGGAGCGCGGCGGTGAGGCGATGCCGGTCCGCGATCCGCTGCCGCTGCGGCTGCCGCCCGAGGCGGTCGAGCAGCAGCAGGCCGCCGCGGAGCAGGACGTCGACGGCCCCGACGGGCCCGACGGGGCGGGTCGGTAGGCCCGCGGTGCCTCCGCATACCGGGCCCGGCGGTACGGCCGGGCCAGCCCTGACGATCACCGATGCCATCCCGGCGGCGGCGCTGGAGCGCGCCGCCGTCACGTCCACGGAGCCGCTGCGGGGCACCGCCGGACACCCTCCTCGTACCGAAACCGTGCCGCCGGCCGTCTCCTCGGGCCGGTGTCCCGACGGTACGCACAGCAGGCCGGATACCCGACTTTTCGGGTCATCGTTTTGTCGTGGAAACGGCGTACGCTTGCTGAGCGGGCGCACGCCCAGGGAGGTGCAACAACGGTCATGACGACCGGCGAACGCGAGTCGTCGATCAAACGGTTCCTGCGCCGCATCGCCGCGAGCGATGCGGAGCTGGAGGCGGAGGACCTGCAACGGGGAAGTGCCGAGTCGGGATGCACCCCGGCCCGGTCCTGTGGGCGGGGCCAGCTTGTCACCGTTACCGGCCGACTGCGTACTGTGGTCTACACGCCACGCACGAACCTGCCCACGCTGGAAGCCGATCTGTTCGACGGCACCGACGTGGTCACGCTGGTGTGGCTGGGCCGTCGGCACATCGCCGGCATCGAACCGGGGCGGATGCTCACGGTTCGGGGCCGGGTCGCGATGCGCGACGACCGCAAGGTCATCTACAACCCGTACTACGAGCTGGAGACGCCGAGGTGATCGAGTGAGCGCCGACGAGCACGCCGAGTCGGCCGCCCCGACCACCGCCGACGAGGCGGTACCGACGTTCTCCGAGCAGATGTCGACCCAGCTCGGCGGGATCCGCGGGGTGCTCGAGTCGTGCATCCCGGTCCTGGTGTTCATCGGCGTCAACATCGCGGTGTCGCTGCGCCCGGCGCTGATCGCGGCGGTCGGCATCGCGGTGCTGATCGGCCTCTACCGGCTGATCCGGCATCAGCCGGTCCGGCACGCGGTGAACGGCCTGTTCGGCATCGCCATCGGCGGGGTCATCGCCTGGAAGACCGGCCAGGCGAAGGACTTCTACGCACCCGGCATCTTCATCGCGTTCGGGTACGCGGCGATCCTGCTCGGCTCGATGGTCGCCCGGCGCCCGCTCATCGGGTACGTCTGGGGCATCGTGATGACCGGCGGCAAGCACACCTGGCGGGAGAGCGGCCGGCTGCTGCGGGTGTTCCAGTGGCTGACCCTGCTGTGGGCCGCCTGCTTCGTGCTGCGCGGTGCCGTCCAGGGCATCCTCTACTGGGCCGACGCGCCGACGCTGCTGGGCCTGTCCCGGGTCGCCCTGTCCTGGCCGCTCTACGTCGCCCAGCTCGCCATCACGCTGTGGGCGGTCCGTCGCGCCGCCCGAACCGACCCCGCCCCACCCCCGCCTGACCCCCGCCCGTCCCCCCGCCCTCGTTGATCAAGGTCCCGCCGAGTTGATCAAGGCCTCGCCGAGTTGATCAAGGGAATTGGGCACGTTGTGCCTGGACGCGCTGTCGCGATCCCTTGATCAACTCCTGCGGCCCTTGATCAACGAGGGCGGGGGCGGTGGGGGTGACGGGGTGGTCGGGTGTCCACAGGGGGCCCGGTTGTCCACAGGGGACGGCGGTCGGGTCGATGCGGGGGCTCGGAGCGGGGAGTCTCGGCGCATGACCGCACTACGAGATGCCGAAGACCTCGCGGCGAGTCGGCACGGCGTCATCACCGCCGCGCAGTGTCGGAAACTCGGCGTCGCGATCGGCGACGTTCGTGGCGCCTGCCGCCACGGCCGCTGGCGCCGCGCGCTGCACGGTGTCTACCTGGTCGAGCGCATGGTCGAGGACGAGTCGGTCGCGCTGGCGCAGGCTGCCGTGTCCTCGGTCCCGGCGGGCAGCGTGTGCGTGCTGCAGACCGCCGCCCTGCTCCACCGGCTGGCGGTGCCGCGATCGCCGGGGCAACTGCATGTCTCGGTCCCGCCGGATCAGGTTCGTGCTCAGCGTCGGCGGGACAGGACACTCCGGATCCATCAACTCGTCCATGACCGCGCCGACCGCACGGCGGTCGCCGGTGTGCCATGTACGACCCCGGTTCGCACGGTCGCGGACCTGATCCTGCGAATGTCGCGGTACGACGCGGTGGCGCTGCTTGACTCCGCGCTGCAGGCACGACTGATCGACGATGTCGGCCAGGTCGAGCCATTGCTGCGGGGTCGACGCGGATGCATCCGGGCCCGGCAGTGGCTGGGAGAGACGGCAGTGGCCGAGTCGCCGCTCGAAACACGGGTGCGGCTTCGCTGCATCGATGGTGGGGTCCCACCGTCCGATCTGCAGTACGAGGTCCTCGACGGGGACGGTGTGCTGCTGGCGCGCGCCGATTTCGCCTGGCGGCGACAGAAGCTGCTGGTGGAAGCGGACGGCGAAGGGCCGCACGGCGGTCCGGAAGCGCTGTTTCACGATCGGCGGCGGCAGAACCTGCTCGTCGCTGCCGGGTATCGGATGCTGCGGTTCACCTGGAAGGACACCCTGCGGCCGGAGACGATCCCGGCCGCGGTACGGGCGGCTCTTGCGCGCGCCTCTTACCCGGCCGACGGCCGCAGACGTCCTGCGGCCTGATTCGCTCGGGCAACCGACGCCCTGGTTGCCCGGCTGACGGCCGCAGACGTCCCGCGGCCTGATTCGCCGGGACAACCGACGCCCTGGTTGCCCGGCCGACGCCCGCAGACGTCCTGCGGCCTGATCCGCCGGACAACCGGCGCCGGGGGTGTCGATCAAGGGCGCACGATGTCGATCAAGGGATTCGGCCACATTTCACCCGGTCGACGCGAACGAATCCCTTGATCAACTTTGCCTGGGGGAGGCCGCGCCGGGAGGGACGGGGGTCAGTCGTCGGTGGGTGGGGTGGGCTCGGCGGCGCCGAGGATGACGCGGCGAACCTCTGACTCGACCTCGGGAATGCAGACGAACACCAGCTCGTCGCCGGCCTCGATCGGGTCGTCCAGGCTGGGCACCAGGACCCGGCGGCCGCGGACGATGCCCACCAGCGCGCTGTCGTGTGGCAGCGGCACCTCCCGTACCGGCTTGCCGACGTGCGGCCCGTGCGGCGGCAGGGTGATCTCGACCAGGTTCGCCTGGCCCTGCCGGAAGCTCATCAGCCGGACCAGGTCGCCGACGCTGACCGCCTCCTCGACCAGCGCGGCCATCAGTCGCGGCTTGGAGACCGAGACGTCGACGCCCCACTGCTCGGTGAACAGCCACTCGTTCTCGGCGCGGTTGACCCGGGCGACCACCCGGTTGACCGCGAACTCGGTCTTGGCCAGCAGCGACACGACCAGGTTGGACTTGTCGTCGCCGGTCGCGGCGACCACGACGTCGCAACTGTCCAGCTCGGCGTCGGTGAGGCTGGACAGCTCGCACGCGTCGGCGAGCATCCACTCGGCGTCCGGCACCCGTTCGGGCCGGATGGCGGCCGGTGCCCGTTCGATCAGCAGGACCTGGTGGCCCTTGTCGAGCAGTTCCTGGGCGATGGAGCGGCCGACGTTGCCGGCACCGGCGATCGCGATCCGCATGGGAACCTCCTAGTGCGCCGAGTCGGCCGGTGCGGCCCCGGCGGTCGCCGTCACCGTGTCCTGCATGTCGTCGGTGACCAGAAAGAACACCTGGTCACCGTCCTGCAACACGGTGGATGCGGTGGGCAGGGTGCCGATTCCGAAGCGCATCAGGTACG
This sequence comes from Actinocatenispora sera, assembly GCF_018324685.1. Classification (NCBI taxonomy): domain Bacteria; kingdom Bacillati; phylum Actinomycetota; class Actinomycetes; order Micromonosporales; family Micromonosporaceae; genus Actinocatenispora; species Actinocatenispora sera. The sequence continues at coordinate 4,160,825 of NZ_AP023354.1, forward strand.
CCACCCGGGCGCCGGTGGCCTCCTCCAGCGCGCGCAGCGGGTACGCCACCCAGCCGGGATCCAGCGACGCCTCGATGATCGCCACCGAGTTGGTGGGGTCGCGCCACATCTCGATGTGCCCCTCCGGCAGCATGTGCCGCAGGATCCGGTCGGCGGTCCACCGCACGGTGGCGACGGTGGGGATGCCGAGCCGCTCGTACACCTCGGCCCGGCGCGGGTCGTAAATGCGGGCCACCACGCTGGTGACGCCGAACGTCTCGCGGGCGACCCGGGCGGCGATGATGTTCGAGTTGTCGCCGGACGAGACCGCGGCAAACGCGTCGGCCCGTTCGATTCCGGCCTCGGTCAGCACCTGCTGGTCGAAACCGGTGCCGTTGACGGTCACGCCACCGAAGTCGTCGCCGAGCCGGCGGAACGCCTCCGCGTTCTGGTCGATCACGGCGACCGAGTGGCCGCGCGCCTCGAGGCTGTGGGCCAGGGTCGAGCCGACCCGGCCACATCCCATGATCACGACGTGCATCGGCCTCCGCCTCCCAGGTACCGCCCGCCGGGCCGTTCCCCGTCGAGTATCCGGTATCCGCGCCGCAGGGGTGCCCTCCCGCGCCGCCGCCGGACGAACCGTACCTGGCGCCGACGGGTACCGGTGGGGCGGCCCGCGGCGGGCGGATGAGACATCCGGGCGCCTCGGAGCGCGCGGCGGGCGAGGGGCCCGTACGCTTATCCTCCGTGACTTCTCCGACGTCGCTGCTGAAACGGCTGGTCCTGGGGCGGCCGTTTCGCTCCGATCGGCTACAGCACACGCTGCTGCCCAAGCGGATCGCGTTGCCGGTGTTCGCCTCCGACGCCCTGTCCTCGGTCGCGTACGCACCCGACGAGATCCTCCTGACGCTGTCGGTGGCCGGTGGTGCCGCCCTCGCGTTCTCGCCCTGGATCGCGCTGTGCGTGTCGGTCGTGATGATCACCGTGGTGGCGAGCTACCGGCAGAACGTGCACGCCTACCCGTCCGGCGGCGGCGACTACGAGGTGACCACGGTCAACCTCGGCAGCCGGTTCGGCCTGGCGGTGGGCAGCGCGCTGATGGTCGACTACGTGCTGACCGTCGCGGTGTCGACCTCGTCGGGCATCGCCAACCTGGGGTCGGCGATCCCGTTCGTGGAGCAGCACCGGGTCATCATCGCGGTGATCTGCGTGCTGCTGCTGACCGCGGCGAACCTGCGCGGGCTCAAGGAGTCCGGCACCGCGTTCGCCATCCCGACCTACGCGTTCATGGTCGCGATCATCGGGATGATCCTGGTGGGCCTGTTCCGGATCTTCGTCCTGGGCCAGAGCGTGAAGGCCGACAGCGCCGGGCTGACGCTCAAACCCGAGCACTCGCTGACCGGCTTCGCGTTCTTCTTCCTGCTGCTGCGCGGGTTCTCGTCCGGCTCGGCCGCGCTGACCGGTGTCGAGGCGATCTCCAACGGCGTGCCCGCGTTCCGCAAGCCGAAGAGCAAGAACGCCGCGACCACGCTGCTGCTGCTCGGTGTCATCGCGATCACCATGCTGGTCGGCATCGTGCTGCTGGCCCGCCTGACCGGCGTGCAGTACGTCGACAACCCGGCCACCCAGCTGGTCGACGCGCCCGACGGGTACGTGCAGAAGACCGTCACCGCGCAGCTGGCCAGTGCGGTGTTCGCGCACTTCACCCCGGGCTTCTACTTCGTCGCTGCGGTGACCGCGATCATCCTGCTGCTGGCCGCGAACACGGCGTTCAACGGCTTCCCGGTGCTCGGCTCGATCCTTGCCCAGGACCGGTACCTGCCGCGCCAGCTGCACACCCGGGGCGACCGGCTGGCGTACTCCAACGGGATCCTGTTCCTGGCGGTGTTCGCCTGCGTGCTGATCCTGGCGTTCCAGGCCAACCCGACCCGGCTGATCCAGCTGTACATCGTGGGCGTGTTCGTGTCGTTCACGCTGTCGCAGACCGGCATGCTGCGGCACTGGAACCGGCTGCTGCGCACCGAGCGCGATCCGTCCGCCCGGCACCGGATGATGCGGTCCCGGGCGATCAACGGGTTCGGTGCCTGCCTGACCGGCGTGGTGCTGATCATCGTGCTGGTCACCAAGTTCCTGGCCGGCGCGTGGATCGCGATCGCCGCGATGGCGGTGATCTACGCGCTGATGCTCGGCATCCGCCGGCACTACGACAAGGTGGCCGCGGAGCTCGCGCCGCCGGACGAGCGGGCCGTCCTGCCGGCCCGTAACCATGCGGTGGTGCTGGTCAGCCAGCTGCACCTGCCGACCCTGCGGGCCGTCCAGTACGCCCGGGCGACCCGCCCGGACACGCTGACCGCGGTGACCGTCAACGTCGACGACACCGACACCCGCCGGCTGCAGGCCGAGTGGGACGAGCGCGACCTGCCGGTGCCGCTGACCGTGATCGACTCCCCGTTCCGCGAGATCACCCGGCCGATCATCGCGTACGTGCAGAACATGCGCCGCACCTCGCCGCGCGACGTGGTCACCGTGTTCATCCCGGAGTACGTGGTGGGCAAGTGGTGGGAGCACCTGCTGCACAACCAGAGCGCGCTGCGGATCAAGGCGCGGCTGCTGTTCGAGCCGGGCGTGATGGTCACCAGCGTGCCGTGGCAGCTGGCCTCCAGCGAGAACCGGGACGACGCCCGCCGGGTCCGGCGCGGCGTGGCCCGCCGCCCCGGCGGCGACGGCGACGATCCGGGTTCCGCCGACGACCTGGTGCTGCGCCGATGACCGCGGTACGGGCAGCGCAGCAGGGGCTGATCGGGCTGTTCAACGGCGCCCGGCCGGAGCTCGGGCAGGGCGCCGCGTTCCCGGCTGCGACGGTCCGGGTGGTCCGGTGACCGCGCCCCCGGCCGGCCCGGCGGTCGGCGACACGCTGCGGCTGACCGTCGGCAAGGTGGCCGCCGGCGGCCACTGCGTCGCCCGGTACGAGGGGCAGGTCGTCTTCGTCCGGCACGCGCTGCCCGGCGAGGTCGTCGACGCCACCGTCACCGAGGTCAAGCGCGGGTTCCTGCGCGCCGACGCGGTGGTGGTGCACACCGCGTCCGCCGACCGGGTGCCGCCACCCTGCCCGTACGCGGGGCCCGGGCGCTGCGGCGGCTGCGACTGGCAGCACGCGACGCCGGCCGCGCAGCGCCGGCTCAAGGCCGACGTGCTCGCCGAGCTGCTGGTACGGCTGGGCAAGCTGACGCAGGCCCAGGTCGACGCGCTGGAGGTCACGGTCGCCGAGCTGCCCGGCGGCCCGCTCGACTGGCGTACCCGGGTGCGGTACGCGGTGGACCGGGCCGGGCGCGCCGGGCTGCGCGCGCACCGCTCGCACCGGATCGTCGAGATCGACGCCTGCCCGATCGCCACCCCGCGGTACGGGAGCTGCCCGTCACCGACCGCGGCTGGCGGCCGGGCAGCGAGCTGACCGTGGTGTCCTCCACCGCCGGTGACCCCGCGGTGCTGGAACACCGCGAGGTGCCCGCGGGGCGCGGCCGGGACCGGCGCCGGAGCCGGACCGTGACCCGGCTGGTGTACGGCGAGGCCACGGTGATCGAGCGGGCCATCGGTACCGAGTTCGAGCTGCCGGCCGAGGCGTTCTGGCAGGTGCATCCGGCCGCCGCGGACACGTTCGCGGCGACCGCACTGGAGCTGCTCGAGCCGCGCGCCGGCGAGCGCGCCTTCGACCTGTACGGCGGGGCCGGGCTGTTCGCCGTCGCGCTGGCTCGTGAGGTCGGTACCGACGGGTCGGTGACGCTGGTCGAGTCGCACCCCGGCGCGGCCGACGCCGCCCGGCACAACGTGCGCGAGCTGCCCCGGGTCGAGGTCGTCGCCGGCCGGGTCGAACGGGTACTCCCGTCGCTCGGCCCCGCCGACCTGGTGCTGCTGGATCCGCCGCGCTCCGGCGCGGGCGCCACCGTGGTGGAGCAGATCGTGGCGGCCGCCCCGCGCGCGGTCTGTTACGTCGCCTGCGATCCGGCCGCGCTGGCCCGCGACACCGCGACGTTCACCGCGCTGGGCTGGCGGCTGAGCCAGCTGCGCGGCTTCGACGCGTTCCCGATGACCCAGCACCTGGAGTGCGTCGCGCTGTTCGAGCCGGGCGGGGTGGCTTCGGCCGAGCGAACCGGCCCCGCGCAGCCGGGCACGGGACTTCCCGAGGGCGTACCGGGGGAGGAACGATGACCGATCCGGTCACGTGGCTGCCGGCGCCGCTCGCACCGGGCCTGACCGAGGCGGAGCTGTCGGCGGTCGAGGCACGGTTCGGCTTCCGGTTCGCCGCCGACCACCGGGCGTTGCTCGCCGCCGTGCTGCCGGTCGGCCCGCGCTTCCCCGACTGGCGCAACGGCGCCGAGGCGGAGCTGCGGGAGCGGCTCGCCTGGCCGGTCGAAGGACTGCTCCTCTCGGTGGAGCACGGCGCCTTCTGGTACCCGGCCTGGGGCGGCCGGCCGGCCGCCACGGCCGACGCACTCGCCCTGGCCCGTCGCGAGCTCGCCACCGTGCCGCCGATGGTGCCGATCTACTCGCACCGGTACCTGCCGGGGGTCGGTGGGCGGGCCGGTCACCCGGTGCTGTCGATGCACCAGAGCGACATCATCGTCTACGGCGCCGACCTGCCCCGCTACCTGCGCGCCGAGTTCGGTCCGGACGGCTGCACGCCGGAACTGGTCGCCGGCGCCCGGCCCACGGTGCCGTTCTGGTCGGACCTGCTCAGCTGACCGCGGTGGCGCTCACGCGTCCCGGCCGGGCGGTCGCCGGCTCAGGCGGTGGCGCGGAAGGGCAGGTGCAGCCGGATGCCCTCACGGCCGAGCGAGCGGCGGAACCACACCAGCGAGACGACGATCGCGACGCCGATCAGCGAGTACGACGCGGCGGTGCCGATCAGCAGGTAGCTGCCGAGGCTGGTACGGGCGAGCATCCACAGCGTCAGCCCGCCGCTGACCAGGAACACCGACGACCACAGCACCGAGACCTGGTGGAAGAACCGTCGCACCCGCGGGTTGTCGGTCAGCTCGGCCGGGAACACGCAGAAGTCGGCGGCGAGCTTGGCGATCAGCGACTTGCCGAACGGCAGCAGGGCGAGGAACGCCAGCCCGATCACGAAGTCCTGCAGCGAGGGGGACAGGAAGTACAGGAACACGCTGTTGGTGACGTACCCGACGGCGGTGCGCACCACCAGCAGCGCGGTCATGAACGCGAGCACCGTCGGGATCGGCCGCCGGGTGACCAGTCGCCAGGTCAGCGCCGCCAGCGACCAGCCGAGCGCGGCGAACAGCGCGCCGTGCAGCCCCACCAACGCCATGACCAGGTAGAACAGCCCGAGCGGGATGAGCGTCGCTTCGAGCAGGTGCTTGACCCCGTGCCGCAGGTGTACGCCCAGCGCGGGTAGGTGGATGGTCAGGGCATCGGACATGGGTCGGCTTGCCCTCTCGGTCGTGCCGGGCCCGCCGTCGGCGCGGCGCAGCGGTCAGGGGTGTCCGCGCGTCCCGGCTGTCGCCCGCTCACGCGGTGTTGCCGCAGCGTAGCCGATGTGGCCGGGCCCGGCCAGACCCGGTGACCGTGCGCCGGGCCGCCGTCACAGCCGAGCCGGACGGCCCGCCCGCGCGCGCCGGAACACCCGGTTCAGGCCGCGCCGAGGACGAGTCGGCTGGTACCGGTCACGGAAAGGTGCGCGAGGTTCGGCAGCACCAGGTCGGCCTTCAACTCCTCCGGCCGGTGCGTACCGGCCACCGCGACGGTCGCCATGCCGGCGGCCCGGGCTGCGGTCAGCCCGGCCGGCGCGTCCTCGACGACCACGCAGCGTCGCGGTGCGACGCCGAGCCCGGCGGCGCCGGCCAGGTACGGCTCCGGGTCGGGCTTGCCGTGCCGGACGTCGTCGGCGCTGACCAGGACCCGCGGTGCGGGCAGCCCGGCCGCGGCCAACCGGGCCGCGGCGAGCCGCCGAACCCCGGAGGTGACGACCGCCCAGCGCGCCGGGTCGAGCCGGGCCAGCAGTTCGGCGGCGCCGGGCAGTGCGGTGACGCCGGTCAGGTCGGCGAGTTCCAGTTCCTGGATGCGGGCGTCGGCCGCGTCGACCTCGTCGGCGGGGACCAGGTCGGCCACGATCGAGCGCGAGGTGCGGCCGTGTGTCTGGATCGAGGCGAACCGCGCCTCGCTGATGCCGCGTTCGGCGGCCCAGGCGGTCCAGGACCGGATCACCGCGGGCAGCGAGTCCACCAGGGTGCCGTCGAGATCGAACAGCAGTGCGTCGGCGATCAGCTCCACCCGGGCAACGTTACCGGGCAGTTACCTTCACCGCCCCGGGGCCCGCGGTGAGCTGCCGCACGGGTACGCCGAAGGCCTCGGTTCGGATTCGGCTCTTGACGGATGTACGTGTCACAGGCGCACCATAGCTTCAGTTCTTGTACTCGTAGCCGAAACCCGTGCCGATCCCCACGCGTCCGCCCGGGGTACCGGCTGGACGCAGGGAGCATGCATGCCTGGCCGTGGCGCCGACGTCCACCCACCGGGGTCGCAGTCCTCGCTGCACCGGGCGAACGTGACCCGGGTACTGCGCGCAGTGCGGGACGCCGGTGCGCTCAGCCAGGCCGAGATCTCCCGTCGCACCGGCCTGTCGGCCGCGACGGTGTCCAACATCGTGCACGAGCTGGCCGACGGCGGCGCGGTCGAGGTACGGACCGGCTCGGCCGGCGGCCGCCGGGTGCGCCGGGTGGCGCTGAGCCGGTCCACCGGGCTGGTGGTCGGCGTCGACTTCGGCCACTCCCACCTGCGGGTCGCGGTCGGCGACCTGTCCCACCGGGTACTCGCCTCCGACGCGGTGCCCGCCGACGTGGACACGTCCGCCGAGCAGGCGCTGGACCGCGCGGAGGAGCTGATCGACACGCTGCTGCGGCGCGCCGGGGCCGGGCGCGACCGGGTGCTCGGGGTCGGCCTGGGCGTGCCGGGGCCGATCGACGTGGACACCGGGGAGATCGGTTCCAGCGCGCTGCTGCCCGGCTGGATCGGGGTGCGGCCCAGGGAGGCCCTGCAGCGGCGGGTCGACCTGCCGGTACACGCGGACAACGACGCCAACCTGGGCGCGCTGGGCGAGCTGGTGTTCGGGGCCGGCCGGAACCAGGGCGATCTGATGTACCTGAAGGTCTCCACCGGCATCGGTGCCGGGCTGGTGCTCGGCGGCCGGATCTACCACGGCGCCGGCGGGACGGCCGGCGAGATCGGGCACATCACCCTGGACGAGTCGGGGCCGGTCTGCCGGTGCGGCAACCGCGGCTGCCTGGAGACCCAGGCCAACGCGAAGTACCTGCTGTCGCTGTTGCGCGACAGCCACGGCGAGGACGTGACCGTGGCCCGGGCGATCCGGCTCGCGCACGAGGGTGATCCGGGCTGTCGGCGGGTACTCGCCGACATGGGTCGTCACCTTGGCGTGGGCGTTGCGGCGTTGTGCAACCTGCTGAACCCCCGGTGCGCGATCATCGGTGGAGACCTTGCGGCGGCCGGTGATCTGCTGATCGGCCCGTTGCAGGAGTCGGTGGCGCGGTATGCGATCCCGAGCGCGGCCCGGCAGCTGCGGGTGCTGCCGGGCACGCTCGGGGCCCGCGCGGAGGTGCTGGGTGCGTTGGCGTTGGCGATGGCCGAGACCGATCAGGCGGTGGGCGTGGCGGCCGGCGGTTGACCACGTTCGGGCTGATGACCGGGGCAATGTTCGGGTAGATAACGAATGGGCGCGGTTTTGCGCCGATCCATCTTCACTTGTTGACGACGCCAGCACATAGCGGTTGACTGTCGTGAACTTGGCCGCGTGAGTGCGGCCTGTGTCAGGGAGGTTTCGTGCACGTGAGGACTTACTTGCGTCGCGGGCTCGCCGTCGCCGCCGTAGCCGTGATCGCCATCGGCGTCGCGGGGTGCGGCAAGGCCAAGCAGGCCGGCGGCGGCAGCGGCGGCGAGAAACTCAGCGTCGACAAGGGCTTCAAGATCGGCATCTTGCTGCCGGAGTCCAAGACCGCCCGGTACGAGAAGTTCGACCACCCGTTCCTGGCGGCGGACATCAAGAAGCTGTGCCCGAAATGCACCATCGAGTACCGCAACGCCAACCAGGACGCCGACACTCAGCGCCAGCAGGTGGACGCGGTACTGGCGGCCGGCGCCAAGGTGCTGATCCTGGACTCGGTCGACTACAAGTCGATCAAGTCGTCGGTGCAGAAGGCGCACGACCAGGGCGTCAAGGTCATCGCGTACGACCGGCTCGCCCAGGGGCCGATCTCCGGCTACTCGTCGTTCAACAACGTCGACATCGGCAAGCAGCAGGGCGAGGCGTTCCTGAAGGCCATCTCGGCCAAGGGCAGCCCGAAGCGCGGCAAGGTGATCCTGGTCAACGGCTCGCCCGACGACCCGAACGCGCCGGACTTCAAGAAGGGCATGCACAGCGTCCTGGACGGCAAGGTCAACGTGGGTGCCGAGTACGACACCCAGGACTGGAGCCCGGACCAGGCGCGGCAGGAGGTCGCCGGCGCGATCAGCAAGGTCGGCGCGAAGAACATCATCGGTGTGTACGCCGCGAACGACGGCATGGCCGGCGGCGCGATCTCCGCGCTCAAGGCCGCGAACGTCACCCCGCTGCCGCCGGTGACCGGTCAGGACGCCGAGCTCGCCGGCATCCAGCGGATCCTGACCGGTGAGCAGTACGCCACGATCTACAAGTCGATCAAGCCGCAGGCGCAGGCCGCCGCCGAGATGGCGGTCGACGTGGCCACCGGCAAGAAGTGGACCGGCAGCAGCGACAAGGTCAACAACGGCACCGTGTCGGTGCCGGCGAAGATCGTCCCGGCGACCACGGTGACGTTCGACAACATCGAGTCGACGGTGGTCAAGGACGGCTACTGGAAGCCGTCGGAGATCTGCACCGCCAAGTACAAGGCCGACTGCACGAAGGCCGGCATCAAGTAACTCGCTGAAGCACGGCCCGGGAACCGACACGGTTCCCGGGCCGGTTCTTCAGGTTCCGGCGACGTACGGCAAGGGATGGTTGAGGTGACAAGCGCACCGGCGCAGACGGACACACCAGTGCTCGCGCTGCGCGGCATCAGCAAGAGGTTCGGCGCGGTGCAGGCGCTGGCCGACGTGGACCTGGAGGTCCACGCGGGCGAGGTCGTGGCGCTGGTCGGTGACAACGGCGCCGGCAAGTCCACCCTGGTGAAGACGATCGCCGGGGTCGAGACGATCGACTCGGGCGTGATCGAGTGGCAGGGCCGGCCGGTCTCAATCGGCAAGCCGCACGACGCGACCAACCTGGGCATCGCGACGGTGTACCAGGATCTGGCCCTCGCGGACAACCTGGACGTGGTGAGCAACCTGTTCCTCGGCCGGGAGATCCGCCGGTTCGGGCTGCTCGACGAGGTGGAGATGGAGCGCCGCTCCCGGGAACTGCTGGACACGCTGTCCATCAAGATCCCGAGCGTGCGCATCCCGGTGGCGTCGCTGTCCGGCGGGCAGCGGCAGACGGTGGCGATCTCCCGGTCGCTGCTCGGCGACCCCAAGGTCGTCATCCTGGACGAGCCGACCGCGGCGCTCGGCGTCGAGCAGACCGCACAGGTGCTCGACCTGGTGGAGCGGCTGCGCGGGGAGCGCGGCCTGGGGGTGATCCTGATCAGCCACAACATGGCCGACGTGGGCGCGGTGGCCGATCGGGTGGCGGTGCTGCGGTTGGGCCGCAACAACGGCGTCTTCGACATGCAGGACACCACTCAGGAGCAGATCATCTCCGCGATCACCGGGGCAAGCGACAACGCTGTCACCCGGCGCGCGGCACGGCACACCGGATCCGAACCGGCCGGCGAGGGGGAGAAGTGAGCGACACCGACCAGACCGCCGCGCCGGCGGCGCAGGTGGATCCGCGACTGGTCCTCGCCCAGGGCGGGGTGCGCGGGTACCTGCGGGAGTTCTGGCGCCGGGTCCGCGGCGGCGAGCTCGGCTCGATCCCGGTGGTCGTCGGGCTGATCGTGATCTGGGCGATCTTCCAGTCGCTCAACTCCGGTTTCCTGTCGCCGAGCTACCTGACCGAGCTGTCGATCAACATCGTGGCCACCGGCATGCTCGCCCTCGGCATCGTGTTCGTCCTGCTGCTGGGCGAGATCGACCTGTCCATCGGGTCGGTGTCGAGTGCCTGTGCCGCGATCGTCGCGGTGGCGAACCAGACCTGGGGGCTGAGCGAGGGACTGTCGATCCTGCTCGCGGTGGCCGCCGGCCTGGTGATGGGGCTGATCCACGGCTTCTTCTTCGCCAAGGTCGGGGTGCCGGCGTTCATCGTCACGCTGGCCGGTCTGCTGGGCTGGCTCGGCGTCTCGCTGTGGGTGCTGGGCAAGACCGGCTCGTACAACCTGACCAACGCCAACGGGCTGATCGACCGGCTCACCAACACCTACTTCGAACAGCTGTTCTGGGGCTACCTGGTGGCGATCGCCGTCGCGGTGGTCTACTTCCTGATCAGCCTGCGCGGCAGCCTCGCCCGCCGGCGGGCCGGGATCCCGGCCCGCAGCGTCACCGAGGTGATCATTCGCAGCGCGGTGCTCGCGGTGGTCCTGTTGGCCGTCGCGGTGGTGTTCAACCAGGCCCGTGGCCTGCCGCTGGCGCCGCTGATCTTCCTGGCGTTCATCCTGATCGCCGGCTTCGTGCTGAACCACACCTCGTACGGGCGGAAGGTGTTCGCGGTCGGCGGCAGCATCGAGGCCGCCCGCCGGGCCGGCATCAACGTCGCCGCGGTGCGGATCAGCGTGTTCGCGATCTCCGGCACGATGGCCGCGATCGGCGGCGTGTTCTACGCGTCGGTCAACCGCGGCGTCACCCAGTCCGGTACCGGCCAGCAGATCCTGATGTACGCGATCGCCGCGGCCGTCATCGGTGGTACCAGCCTGTTCGGTGGCCGTGGCTCGGCGTTCTCGGCGCTGCTCGGGGTGCTGGTCATCCAGTCCATCTCGGCCGGGATGAACCTGCTCGGCATCACCAACTACGCGCAGTACATGGTGACCGGTGTCGTGCTGCTCGCCGCCGTGGTCATCGACTCGGTGTCGCGCCGCAGCCAGAAGGCCTCCGGCCGAGCCTGAGTACCGCTGCACGCCACGGGCCGCCGTCCCTGCCGGGGACGGCGGCCCGTTTCGTTTCGTGCGGCCGGGTTCGTTCGTGCGCTCCGGTACGCCGGCCCGGACGGGCGTGGTCAGACCAGGTGACAGGCGACGAGGCGGTCGCCGTCCGGCCGCGGCAGCAGCGGCGGCTCGGTGGTCCGGCAGCGGTCCTCGGCGATCGGACAACGCGGATGGAACCGGCACCCGGGCGGCGGGGCGGCCGGGTCGGGCACCTCACCGGTGAGGGTGCGACCGGCACGGCCCGACTCGACGGTGGGATCGGCGACCGGTACCGCGTCGTGCAGCGACCGGGTGTAGGGGTGCAGCGGATCGTCGGACACCTGCCGCCAGCCGCCGGCCTCCACCACCTTGCCCAGGTACATCACCGCGATCCGGTCGCACAGGTGCCGCACCATGCCCAGGTCGTGCGAGATGAACAGGTAGGTCAGGCCGAGCGAGGCGCGCAGCGACGCGAGCAGGTTCATCACCTCGGCCCGTACCGACACGTCGAGCGCGGACACCGGCTCGTCCAGCACCAGCACCCGTGGCTCGACCGCCAGCGCCCGGGCGATGCCGACCCGCTGGCGCTGCCCGCCGGACAGCTGGTGCGGGTACCGGTCGCCGACCGAGGCCGGCAGCCCCACCATCTCCAGCAGCTCGCCGACCCGGCGGGTCGCGGCGGCGCCGCGCGCCAGGTCGTGCACCGCCAGTACCTCGGCGAGCGTGGCGGTGATCCGGCGGCGCGGGTTCAGTGACGCGTACGGGTCCTGGAACACCAGCTGGATCGTCCGGCGCAGCCGCCGCAGTTGCGCGCCGCGGGCCGTCGCCACGTCGATGCCGTCCACCAGGATCCTGCCGGCGGTCGGCCGCTCCAGCGCGACCAGCAGCTTGGCGGTGGTCGACTTGCCGCAGCCCGACTCGCCGACCAGGCCCAGCGTCTCGCCCTCGGCCACCACGAAGCTGACCCCGTCGACCGCCCGCACCACCCCGTCGGAGGTCCGGTAGTGCCGCGCCGCCTCGGTCACCTCGATCATCGAGCCTCCTCCGCGGGAGAGAGCGCGTCGTCGGTCATTTCGGCTCCTCCGCGGGAGAGAGCGCGTCGTCGGTCATTTCGGCTCCTCCGCGGGAGAGAGCGCGTCGTCGGTCCAGCGCTCCCGGGGTACGAAACAGGCGGTGTCGGCGCCGCCGCGGCGGACCGGCTCGGGTTCGGCCACCGCGCATCCGGGCTCACGCTGCGGGCAGCGCGGTTCGAACGGGCAGCCCGCCGGCAGCGCGGTAAGATCCGGTGGCGCGCCGCCGATCTGCGGCAACGGCCCGCGGACCGTGTCGGTCGGCGACGGGATCGACGCGAGCAGCGCGGCCGAGTACGGATGCTGTGGGGCGGCGAACAGTCCCCGGGTGGGTGCCGCCTCGGCGATGCGGCCCGCGTACATCACCGCGACCCGGTTCGCGATCCGCGCCACCACGCCGAGATCGTGCGTGATCCACAGGACGGCGAGGTCGTGCGCCACGCGCAGCTCGTCCACCAGCGCGAGGATCTGCTGCTGAATGGTCACGTCCAGCGCGGTGGTCGGCTCGTCGGCGATGAGTACCTTGGGGCGCAGGGCAAGCGCGCTCGCGATCACGACCCGCTGGCGCTGCCCGCCGGAGAGCCGGTGCGGGTAGCTGCGCGCGATCCGCTCCGGCTTGGGCAGCCCGACCTCCTCGATCGCCGACAGGGTGCGCTTCTTCGCCTCGGCGCCGTCGACACCGTGCGCCCGCAACCCCTCGGCGATCTGCGCGCCGACCGTCATCAGCGGGTTCAGCGCGGTCATCGGATCCTGGTAGATCATCGCGACCGTGCCGCCGCGCCGGGTCCGCCGCTCGGCTGCCCTGAGCGAGAGCAGGTCCTCTCCGTCGACCAGGATCCGTCCGGCGGACACGCGGGCGCCGTCGGGCAGCAGGCCCAGTACCGACAGCGCGGTGAAGCTCTTGCCGCTGCCAGACTCGCCGACCAGCCCGACGATCTCGCCGGCGTCGATGGACAGCGAGATGCCGCGTACCACCGGCAGTTCCCCGCCGTCGGTCGCGACGACGGCGTGCAGATCCTGGATCTCCAACACACTCACGAACGTGCCTTTCTCACCGGAACGCTCGGCCACCGGGGGGCGCGCCGGCCGCTCACCGGCGTACCGTCCTCGGGTCCAGGGCGTTGCGCAGGCCGTCGCCGATCAGGTTGAGCCCGATCACCGCGACCACCACGGCCAGGGCCGGGAACAGCAGCGTCCACCAGGCGTCCGGGAAGAAGTTGCGGCTGTCGGCGACCATCAGGCCCAGCGACGGGCTCGGCGGCTGGGTACCGAGGCCGAGGAAGGACAGCCCGGCCTCGGTCAGGATCGCCCAGGACAGCGCGAGCGCCACCTGTACCGCGATCGGGGCCGAGACGTTCGGCAGCACGTGCCGGAACAGCAGCCGGGAGCGGGAGAAGCCGAGCACCCGGCCGGCCCGGACGTACTCGGACTCGCGCACGGCCAGCACCGGCCCGCGCGAGGTCCGGACGAAGATCGGGGTGTACACCACGGCGATGGCCACCGCGGTGTTGAACCAGCCGTGCCCGAGCGCGGCGACCAGCGCCAGCGCCAGCAGCGTGGCCGGGAACGCGAACAGCACGTCGGTCAGGCGGCCGACGACGGCGTCGAGGATGCCGCCGGCGAAGCCGGACAGCACCCCGAGCAGGCCGCCGATCACGGTGGCGATCGCGACCGACACGGCCGCGACCCGCAGCGAGGCGAAGATGCCGGCAGCGACCCGGGCGGCGATGTCCCGGCCGAACTGATCGGTACCGAGCCAGTGCGCGCCGGACGGCCCGGCGAGCTGGCCGGACTGGTGCTGTGCCAGCGGATCCTGCGCCAGGTGCAGCAGCGACACGAGCGCGACCAGCACCAGTACGCCGATCAGTACCACGCCGATCGCCCCGTTGCGGTCGGCGACGATGCGGCGCGGCAGCGACGGCTGGCCGGCGGTACGCGGCGCCGCCGGGGCGACCGCCGCGGCGGCCGGCGGCATCTCGGTCGTCATGCCCGCCTCCCCTCGGAGCGGGTCCGCGGGTCGAGCAGCCGGTACACGATGTCCACGGCGAAGTTGACGAGCACGAACGCCGCGGCCACCAGCAGCGTGACGCCCTGCACGATCGCGTAGTCCTGGTGCAGGATCCCGTCGAGCAGCAGCCGACCCAGCCCGGGCAGCGCGAAGACCTGCTCGACCACCAGGGTGCCGCCGAGCAGGTAGCCGAACTGGATGCCGACCATGGTCACGATCGGGATGCCGGCGTTGTGCAGGATGTGCCGGAACCGCACCCGCAGCTCGGTCAGCCCCTTGCCCCGGGCGGTACGCACGAAGTCCGAGCCGGCCGCCTCCAGGTACGCCGACCGGGTGGTGCGCATCACCGTGGCGGCCAGCCCGACCGCGAGTACCAGGGCGGGGTAGAGCATCTGGCGCAGGTTGCCGGCGAACGAGTCGCCGAGCGAGACGTAGGTGCCGGCGCTCGGCGAGTACGCGAACGCCGACGCGAGCCACGCCACCGTCACCGTCGCCACCACGAACTCCGGCAGCGCCAGCCCGAGCAGCCCGACGCCCTGGACGGAGAAGTCCCGGGCGCCGCCGGGGCGGCTCGCGGCGAGCATCCCGAACAGCACGCCGATCGGTACCGCGATCACCATCGCCAGTACCGCGAGTTCCACGGTGACCGGCAGCGCCTGGCCGATCAGGTGCGTGACCGGTACGCCGGTGTCCATCGAGACGCCGAGGTCGCCGCGCAGCAGCCCGCCGAACCAGCGGAAGAACTGGGTGACCGGGGAGGCGTCCAGCCCGTAGAAGTGGCGCAGCGCGGCGCGCTGGTCGGCGGTGAGTGTCGCCGCCTGGGTACCGAGCTTCGCGGTGATGGTGTCGCCGGGCAGCGCCCGCAGCACGACGAACACCACCACCGCCACGCCGAGCAGGGTGCCGGCCATGCCGGTCACCCGCCCGGCCAGGTAACGCACACTCATCGACGTGCCTCCTCCGTCGGAACGTCGATGAGGCACGAAGGCCGGTACCGATGATTCGCTCGCTGGCGCTCGCTCATGTCAGGACAGGCCCGCGACGCGCAGGTTCTCCAGCGAGTCCGACGGCGTCGCGGTGAACCCGGTCAGGTTGTTGGCCTGCAGGTAGTAGGTCTGGTTGCGGAACAGCCACACCCATGGCGAATCGATGTTGAGCTGCTTGGACAGGTCGCCGAACACCTGCTTGCGGGTCGCCTCGTCGGTCGTCGCGTTGCCCTGGCGCAGCAGCGAGTCGAGCTTCTTGTCGGCCAGGCCGGCCGGCACCTTCAGGCTGCCGTCGGTGGTGAAGTACCGGTTGTACTGCAGGTACGGGTCGGTGCTGCCGCCGTTGAGCGCCACCGCGGCGTCGAAGTTCGCCTTCGACCAGTTCGGCACGTACACGTTGGTCTGCTGCCGGTCCAGGTCGAGCGTGATGTTGACCTTCTTCAGCTGCGCCTGCAGCACCTGCGCCAGGTTCGTCGACGTCGAGTACTGCCCGGTCATCACGATCGTCTTGAGGTGGAATCCCTTGGCGTACCCGGCCTTGGCCAGCATCTTCTTGGCCGCGGCGGTGTCGCCGTCGGTGCAGCCGAGCCCCGCCAGCGGGTCGTACGAGTAGGCCGGGCTCACGATCGGGCCGGTCTGCTTCGCCTGTCCGAAGTAGACGGTGTCGATCGCGTCCTTGCGGTTCACCGCGCACCCGATCGCCTGCCGTACCGCCTGCTTCTTGAGCGGGCCGCGGCGGCCGTTGAGCTGCAGCACGTGGTAGTCCAGCGTCGGGTTGGCGACGAGCTTCATCCGCTTGTTGCTGGTCAGCTGCTTGGTCAGGGCCGGGTCGCTGACGATGCCGAGGCTGAAGCTGCCGGCCTTCATGCCGGACACGATCGACGCCTCGTCCGGGATGACGCGGAACTGCACGCCGGCGTTCTTCGGCGCGCCGCCCCAGTAGTGCTTGTTCGCCGTGAGGTCCAGCTGCTGGCCTTGCTTCCACGTCTTCCACTGGTACGGGCCGGTGCCGTCCGGCTTCTTGTCCACGGTGCCGGCCTTGATGTCGGCGGCGGACAGGATCGACGTACCGGTGTAGGACAGCGCGGTGAGCAGCGACGCATCCGGCTGCTTGAGCGTCAGCTTGAGGGTGTGCGCGTCCGGCGCGTCGACCGCGGACACGTTCGCCAGGTACGACGCGTCGACCGAGGCGGTCTTCGGGTCGCGGATGCGGTCCAGGGTCGCCTTGGCGTCGGCCGAGGTGAAGGCCTGCCCGTGGTGGAACTTCACGCCGGTGCGCAGCGCGAACGTGACGGACTTGCCATCGTCGCCGACGGTCCACTTGGTGGCGAGGCCGGGCACCAGCTTCCCGCTGGCGTCGGTGTCGACCAGCTGGTCGTAGACCAGCGCGAGGGTCTGGTTGGTCGCGAACGCGGTGGCGCGGGCCGGGTCGAGCACGTCGACGTCCGCGGTACGGGCGACGACCAGCTCGGCCTTGCTCCCGGACTTGGTGTCGGAGCTCGGGCTCGGGCTGCAGGCGACCGCGCCGGCACCCAGTGCCAGGATCGCGGTGGCGACGCCCCATCGGCGGGCGGGAATCCTTGTCACGGCTGGTCCTCCGTACTCGGAGTTCGGGATCGACAGAGAGTAACCTCCCCGCGAAGTGCCTAGTCAAGGGGTACCGGGTGTGTGCTTGTCGTCGAAGGTTATTTACAGTCCGGGGATGGCCGAGAACCTCAGTGACATCGTCGCCGACCTGACCGCAGCCGGCGTACCAGGCGTGTTGCTGCGCGTCGCGGACCACCGCGGCACGGTCGCCGAGCTGACCGCGGGCCACCGCCAGACATACCGGATGGCGCCCGGTTCGGGCTGGCTTCCGGCCGAGGAATCGTCACCGACCGTGTCGGCGGCGACGCCACCCTGCGATGATCCGGCACCGGTGGGTGTCGGCCCCGCCGGCCGGCACCCGCGCGCCGACGAGAGCGGCGGCGAGCCGCGGCGCCCGCTGGTACGGCTTGCCGACCCGGCACCGCTGACGCCGGACGCGGTGTTCGACCTCGCCTCGGTGAGCAAGGTCGCCGGCACGACCGCCGCGCTGATGACGCTGGCCGAGTCCGGCGCGGTCGACGTGGACGGCCCGGCCCGTGACTGGCTGCCGGCGCTCGCGCCCGACATCCGGGTGCGCGACCTGCTGCGACACCGCGCCGGTCTAGCCGAGTGGTGGCCGATGTACGCAGGGTCACCAATGGCCGGATCGTCGGCCGCCGGGGACGCCGACCCGGCGGCGGCGATCGCGGCGCTGCCGGCGCGGTACCCGATCGACGCCGAGCGGCACTACTCCGACCTCGGGTTCATGCTGCTCGGCCTGATCGTGACCCGGGCCGCCGGCCGGCCGCTGGACGACGCGGTGCGCCGGCTGGTGGTGGAGCCGGCCGGCATGACCGGCGCGCACTACCGCCCCGGCGGTCGTGGCCCGGCCGTGCCGCTGGTCGCGACCGGGCACGGCGACTGGTACGAGCGGCGGATGCTCGCCACCGGCCAGCCGTACCCCACCGGCATCGAGCCGTCGGCGTTCGGCCGCTGGCGGGAGCACACCATCGTCGGTGAGGTGCACGACGGGAACGCCTGGCACGGCTTCGGCGGGGTCGCCGGGCACGCCGGGCTGTTCGGCGGCGCCGACGACCTCGTGGCGTTCGGCCGGGCGCTGCTCGCCGCCGACGGCCCGTGGCGTCCCGAGACGGTACGGCGGTTCGCCGCCGCCGGCCCGGACGCCGGCCAGGGGCTCGGCTTCTGGCGGTGGCCGGAGCACGGCGCGATCGGGCACGGCGGCTTCACCGGCATCCGGTTCGGGGTACTGCCGGACGTGCAGCGCATCGTGCTGCTGATGACCAACCGGGTGCACGCGACCGGCACCCGGCTGCTCGACCTCAACCCGTACTGGGACCGCATCCTCACCGCCGCCCGGGAGCAGACATGACCAACGACACGACCACCGCCGGCGACCACGGCGCGGCCCGGCACCCGACCCGGGTGGTCGGCCTGATGTCGGGCACCTCCTACGACGCGATCGACGTGGCCGCCGCCGAGTTCGAGCGCTCCGGCGACACCCTGCTGATGCGCCCGCTCGGCGCGCTCGGCGTCGGGTACGACGAGAGCCTGCGGTCCGCGATCGGGGCGATCCTGCCGCCGGCACCGACCACCATCGAGGCGGTCTGCCGGTTGACCACGCGCCTCGGCCACGCGTACGCCGCGGCGGCGCAACGCGCCGTCACCGAGCTGTGCGGCGGCCGGGCCGACCTGGTCTGCTCGCACGGCCAGACCGTGTACCACTGGGTCGACGGTGGCCGCGCCCTCGGCACCCTGCAACTGGGCGAGCCGGCCTGGCTCGCCGCCGCGACCGGCCTGCCGGTGGTTTCCGACGTGCGGTCCGCCGACCTCGCCGCCGGCGGCCAGGGTGCCCCGCTGGTGCCCATGTTCGACGCGCTGCTGCTCACCCCGGACGCCGGCGGGCCGCGCCGGGCCGCGCTCAACCTCGGCGGTATCGCCAACATCACCGTCCTGCCCGAAGCCGCTGCCCCGAGCGCGACCTCCGCGAACGCAGGCCGGTCCGACGGTGTCGCCCCGAGCGGTGCCGCATCCTCCGATGCCGCGGCCCCGGGCGGCGCCGCAGCGTTCGGCGCAACCTCGACCGGGGGCGCCGTAGCGGGCGTACTCGGCTACGACACCGGGCCGGCGAACGCGCTGATCGACGTGGCGTGCGAGCGGTTCTTCGGCGAGCCGTACGACGCGGCCGGCCGCCACGCCGCCGCCGGTACGGTGCTGCCCGAGCTGCTCGCCGCGCTGCTGGCCGAGCCGTACTACGCGGCGCCGGCGCCGAAGTCGACCGGCAAGGAGCTGTTCCACCCCGGCTACCTGGACGGCTTCCTGACCGGGGACGAGCGCGGCGAGGACGTCGTCGCCACGCTGACCGAGCTGACCGCCCGTACGGTGGCCGACGAGCTGCGCACGCACCGCATCGCCGAGGTCGTGGCGGCCGGCGGCGGCCTGCGCAACCCGGTCCTGACCGACCGGATCGCCGCGCTGGCCGGCTGCCGGCTGCTCTCGATCGACGCGTACGGCATCGACCCCGACGCGAAGGAGGCGTACGCGTTCGCCCTGCTCGGCTGGCTGACCTGGCACGGCCTGCCCGGCGCGCTGCCCAGCGTCACCGGCGCCGAGCGGCCGGCGATCCTCGGCTCGATCACCCCCGGTACGTCCCCCCTGCGGCTCCCGCCGCCGGCCGCGATGCCCGCCCGGTTGCGCCTGGTGTGACCGGTACGTCCGCCCGGCGGGGCCGGCCCGGGGAACGGCGAACCTGCGTGGCGGTGCGAACCGTACGTCCTTGATCGACCGCGCTGGGTGCTCGGCCGAGGTTTGTGGGGGAGTTGTGAAGGAGTGGGGGAATGACTGCGCGAATGTCGTCGCCTCCTCGTCTCGCTCGCGGATGTGACCCGGCCGGCAGGTCTAGACTTCGTGCCCATGACATCGCCTGACGGCCTGCTCGGCTCCGTGCAATCCCCCGCCGACCTGCGCCGCGTGCCGGCCGACCGGCTGCCCGAGCTGGCGAGCCAGATCCGCGAGTTCCTTGTCACCAAGGTGGCGAAGACCGGTGGCCACCTCGGCCCGAACCTCGGTGTGGTGGAGCTGACGCTGGCGCTGCACCGGGTGTTCGACTCGCCGGACGACCGGATCCTGTTCGACACCGGGCACCAGGCCTACGTGCACAAGATGCTCACCGGCCGGCAGGCCGGCTTCGACTCGCTGCGGCAGCGCGACGGGCTGTCCGGCTACCCGTGCCGGGCCGAGAGCGAGCACGACACCATCGAGAACTCGCACGCCTCCACCGCGCTGTCCTACGCCGACGGGCTGGCCAAGGCGTACGCGCTGAAGGGGGAGCGGCGGCACGTGGTCGCCGTGGTCGGCGACGGCGCGCTGACCGGCGGCATGTGCTGGGAGGCGCTGAACAACATCGCCGCCTCCGACCGCCCCCTGGTGATCGTCGTCAACGACAACGGCCGGTCGTACTCGCCGACCATCGGCGGGCTCGCCACCCACCTCGCCTCGCTACGCCTGAGCCCCGGGTACGAGCGGGTGCTGGAGCGGGTGAAGGAGTCGTTGAGCCGCACCCCGCTGGTCGGCCCGCCGGCGTACGAGGTGCTGCACGCGGTGAAGAAAGGCCTCAAGGACGTGCTCGCGCCGCAGCCGATGTTCGAGGACCTGGGCCTCAAGTACGTCGGGCCGGTGGACGGGCACGACATCCTCGCGCTGGAGAGCGCGCTGGTGAAGGCGAAGCGGTTCGGCGGGCCGGTCATCGTGCACGCCATGACCCAGAAGGGCCGGGGGTACCAGCCGGCCGAGACCGACGCCGCCGACCGGCTGCACGGCCCCGGCGCGTTCGACCCGAAGACCGGCAAGCCGCTGGCCAAGCCGAGCGCGAAGTGGACCAGCGCGTTCGCCGAGGAGCTGGTCAAGGTCGCCGGCGAGCGCAACGACATCGTCGGCATCACCGCCGCGATGGCCGGCCCGACCGGCATCGAGAAGCTGCGCGAGGTGTACCCGGACCGGGTGTTCGATGTCGGCATCGCCGAGCAGCACGCGGTCACCTCGGCCGCCGGCCTGGCGCTGGGTGGCATGCATCCGGTCGTCGCGCTGTACTCGACGTTCCTCAACCGGGCGTTCGACCAGCTGCTGCTCGACGTCGCGCTGCACGAGCTGCCGGTCACGTTCGTGCTGGACCGGTCCGGCATCACCGGCCCGGACGGCCCCAGCCACTACGGCATCTGGGACACCTCGATCCTCGGCGTGGTGCCCGGTCTGCGGCTCGCCGCGCCACGCGACGGCGCCCGCGTCGCGGAGGAGTTCCGGGAGGCGGTCGCGGTCGACGACGGCCCGACCGTGGTGCGGTTCCCGACCGGCTCGCTGCCGGCCGAGCTGCCCGCGGTCGAACGGTTCGGCGACGGCATCGGCGCCGTCGACGTGTTGCGCCGCGACGCCCGCGCCGACGTGCTGCTCGTCGCCGTCGGCTCCTTCGCGCACCTGGCGATGGACGTGGCCGAGCGGCTCGCCGGGCAGGGCTACGGGGTGACCGTGGTCGACCCGCGCTGGGTCCGGCCGGTGTCGCCGCACGTCGTGGCGCTCGCCGCCGAGCACCGGCTGGTCGTCACCGTCGAGGACGGGGTACGCGCCGGCGGTTTCGGCACCGCGGTCGTGCAGGCGCTGTCCGACGCCGAGGTGTCGGTGCCGGTGCGCGACATCGCCGTACCGGTCGGGTTCCACCAGCAGGGCACCCGCAACGAGATCCTCGCGGCGCTCGGCCTGACCGCGCAGGATGTCGCGCGCCAGGTCACCGGCTGGATCGCCGGCGTCGACTCGGACCACGCCGGTACCGTCGGCACGCCCACCGGGCAGCTGCGCCGCCCGGCCCGCTGACCGCCGACCATCCGGCTCACCGCTCGGACCACGACATGACTCATCGCGTCGTGCTGGACACCGACATCGGGTCCGACGTGGACGACGCGCTGGCCCTGGCTGTCCTGCTCGGCTCGCCCGAGGTCGACCTGGTCGGCGTGACCACCGTCTACGGGGACACCGCGCTGCGGGCCCGGCTCGCGGCCCGGCTCGCCCGGTTGGCGGGCCGCGAGGTCGTCGCCGTGGCGGGGCAGCGGGAGCCGCTGTCCGGCCGGGACGTCTGGTGGGCCGGGCACGAGGGCGGTTCGTTCGACGATCTCGGCGACGAGCCGATCAGCGCGGGCGACGGGGTGGACTTCCTGGTCGACACCGTGCGCTCGGCGCCCGGCGAGATCGACCTGGTGGCGATCGGACCGCTGACCAACGTCGCCGCCGCGGTCCGCGCCGACCCCCGCTTCGCCGGCGCGCTGCGCCACCTCTACGTGATGGGCGGCCGCTTCGGCCACGCCCCGGACGGCGGGCCCGGGCCGCGGACGGCGGAGCACAACTTCCGGTCCGACGCGACCGCCGCCCACCTGGTCCACGCGGCCGGGATCCGAAGCACCACGACCGGGCTGGACGTGACCACCACGGTACGGCTGGGCCGCGCGGCGGTCGACCGGATCGGCGCTGCCGGGGCGCTGGGTGCCGCGCTGCGTGCGGAGATCCAGCGGTGGTGGCGGTTCACCGGTGAGCAGGGCAACGTCCCGCACGACCCGGTGACGGTACTGACGATGCTGGTGCCCGGCCTGTTCGAGTTTGCCCGCGGCACCGTGTCGGTCGACGCCGACGACGGCTCCAGTACCTTCACCGCCGGTGCCGGTCGGGCGCGGGTCGCCACCGCGGTCGACGCCGGTACCGCAGCGACGACCATGATCGACCGCATCGTCACCGCCGGTCGGTAGCCGGCCTGGGCCCGCCGCTGGTTGCCCCGCTGTGACACCCTGCCCGGTACCGAACGCGAGGAGGCTGGCGCGATGCCCGACGCAGCGACGAGGCCATCCGGCCCGCGGTACGCCCTGCGTCGATCGGGGCCCGCCAGGTGAGCGCGGCGGACCGTCCCGGTGACGACGCCGCCGCGGGAGCCACGAGGCACGTCGGCGACGACACTGCCGGTGCGGGCATAGCGGCCGACCCCGCGAGGCGTGTCGGCGATGAGGCTGCCGAGGTTGCTGGCGGTGGCGGCATGGCGGCCGATCCCGCGAGGCGTGTGGGCGATGAGATCACCGGCGGTGACGGCATCGCCGCTGCCGATCCTGCGGGCCATGGCGGTGCGGACGCTGCCGTCGGTGCCGGTGCCGGTGCCGGCACCGGCACCGGCGCTGCGCGCGGTGCCGGTGGTGCGGGCGATGCCGGTGTCGCGAGAGGCGACGGCGGCCCGGACGAGGTGGGCGGCGCACGATCCGGATGGCGGTCGGCCGGGTGCGCCGCCATCGCCGCCGGCACCGCGATCGTGCTGGTCGCGGCGTGGCTGCTGCCGGCCGGGCTGGCCGGGACGAGTACCGGGCAGCGCTGGCTACGGGCGCTCGGGGTGCTGCTCGCGATCGCCGCACTGGCGTGGCCGCTCGCCGCCTGGCGGCGGCGACGGGCGTGGCGGCCGGCGCCGGACGGCCGGTACCTCGCGCCCGGCGCCGTCGCGGTACTCGCGGCGGGCGTCCTGGTCTGTGCGGTGCTCGGCCTGCGCGTCGAGGCAGGCAGGGGCTTCCCCGGCCGGGCGACGACGGTCGCGGGGGTCGCGGCCGTCGCCGTCCTGGTCGGCACGGCGCTGGTGCTGTTCGGCGCCCGGCGCGGTGGCGGTGGCCGGGGTGGCTCGCGGCGGCGCGCCCTGGTCGGCGTCGCGGCGTTGACGACCGTGGTCGTGGCGGGAGCCAGCGCCGGCGCCGGCAACCTGGCTCCCGGCGCCAGCGCGACGTCTGTCGTGGCGGACCGGGCACCGGCCCCGGCCGTACCGGCGACGGTCTCGCGGGTGGCCTGGTCGCGGGCGATGCCCACCCGGGTGCACGAGATGGTGGCCGCCGGAACGGGCGTCGCGGCCCGGCTCGACGACGGGGTCGCGGGCGTCGACGGGCGCACCGGCCGGATCCGCTGGCTGCACCGCCGCCGGGGCGCGGTGGCCACCTCGGTGACCGCCAGCCCGGACGGGGCGACCGTGCTGCTGCAGTGGAAGGCCGGCAGATACGGCAGAACCCAGCTGGTGTTCCTGGACGCCGACACGGGCCGGATCCGGTTCACCGAGGACGGTGACACCCCGCTGTTCTCCTACAGCGTGCCGATGACCGACGACGTCTGGCTGTCGTCCGACGACCTGCTGGAACCGCGGGCCCGGATCAGCGCCTGGTCGGTGCGCGACGACCGGCTGCTCTGGCGGTACCGCACGCCCGCGCACTGCGTGGTCCGCGACTTCCTGTCCCACGACACGACCGCGCATGCGGTGATCCTCGCGGTCGGCTGCCGCGCGAACGGCGTCGAGGACTCGATCCGGTTCGTCGCGTACGGCACCGGGCCGACGCCGCTGTGGCAGCGCCGGGTGGCGATCCCCCCGGGATCGAACGCACCGACCGTGATCGGTCGGCTCGCACCGGACGGCTCGACCTACGGTGCCCAGATCAACGCCGGCGACGGTAGCGCGCACCAGGTCGGGTTCGATCCGCGCACCGGCCGATCCGTGCCGTACCACCGGCATCCGCTGTCCGGCGGAAGCTGGTACGAGCGGGAGGACGGTGCCGTGCTGGTGCACCACCCCGACGGTGGCACCCGGCGGGCCGCCCTGCCCGGGTCGTGCCTGATCGGCGACGGCGGGGTGGTGGCGGCCGGCGCCGTCGGCTGCACCACGATCGACCACTCGTTCGCCGCGCAGGGTACGCAGACAGTCCAGGTGCGGGAGTTCTCCGGCCGCAGCCGCAGCGTGCCGGTCGACGTGGGCGGGCCGTTCCAGCGCTTTGGCGGGTCGGTCGACGAGCTGTCTTTCCTGGTCGCCGCACCGGGCGCCTGGGTGGTTGGCACCGGCGCGCCGGTCACCGACGGCGGCACGTACCGCCTCGTCGGTCTGCGCTGAGCGTCGCCTGTCGGCGCCGAGCCGTCGACGGCGGGTCAGGACTTGGGCGGGCGGTTGCCGACCCCCCAGCCGGACGGCTTCGGGCCGAGCCGGAACGTCAGCTCGCCGCCGCGGAGCAGGTCGCGGTGCCGCAGCCACGGGCCCGGCACCGGCCTGCCGCCCAGCTGCACGGACTGCACGTACCGGTTGGTGTCCGAGGCGCCGGGCGCGGTGATGGTGAGCGTTCGGTCGCCGGCCAGCCGCAGCACGGCGCGCTCGAACAGCGGGCTGGTCAGGTAGTACCAGTCCTGGCCGGGGTTGGGGTAGAGCCCCAGTGCGGTCCACACGTACCAGGCGGACATCGCGCCGGCGTCGTCGTTGCCGGGCAGGCCGTCCGGGGCGGCGTGGTAGCCGGAGGCGAGCAGCTTGCGGGTCATGTCCGCGGTGCGGTCCGGCCGGCCGGCGTGCAGGTAGAGGAAGGGCGCGAGCAGGTCCGGCTCGTTGGACGCGTCGTAGCGGTCCCGGCTGAACAGCCGGTCGAGGAACGCGACGAACTTCTTGTCGCCGCCGAACCGGTCGATCAGCCCCGGCACGTCGTGCGGCACCATCGTCGTGTACTGGAACGCGCTGCCCTCGTAGAAGTACGGCGTGCCCGCGTCGTTCGGATCGAACGGTGACAGGAACCGGCCGTCGGAGTAGCGGGGGCGGATCACGCCGGTGGTCGAGTCCCACAGCTCCGCCCAGTTCTTCGCGCGCTGGTGGTACTTCGCCGCAACCGCGTCGTCGCCGACGTGCTCGGCCACCCGCCCGATGCAGAAGTCCTCGTACGCGTACTCCAGGGTGCGCGAGCCGACCCGGCTGCCGTGCGGGTCGTCCGGCCGGTGCCGGTCGATGGCGAGATAGCCCAGCCGCAGGTAGTCGTCCAGCTCGCGGCCCTCGATCTGCGGCTTCGGCGAGTTCTGCTCGCCGTCCTTGCGGATCGCCCGGTAGCCGGTCTTGACGTCGATGCCGGGCAGCTTCTTCACCACCGCGTCGGCGATCACCACGTCGCCGGAGGTACCACCCTGGACGTAGGAGTTGACCCCGGCGATCCGGGCGTCCGGCAGCCAGCCGGTGTACCGGTACGTCTCGATCAGCGAGTTGACCATCTGGGCCTGCCGTTTCGGCTGGATCAGCGTCAGCAGCGGGTGCACCGTGCGGTGGGTGTCCCAGAGCGTGTAGAAGTCCTCGTAGTGCGGCGTCTTGCCCTGCCACCAGACGTTCTCACCGGTCACGTCGTGCGGCATCAGCTGGCAGTGGTACAGCGCGGTGGCGAACACGGTGCGCTGCTCCGCGGTACCGCCGGAGACCACCGCCCGGCTCAGCGCGTCCCGCCAGGCGGCCTTCGCGTCCGCGCGGACCGCGTCGAAGGACCGCAGCCCGAGCTCTTTGTCCAAAGTGGACCGAGCCTGGGCAACCGAGACGAACGAGACGGCGATGCGCAGCTGCACCGACCGGCGCAGCGAGGTGCGCACCGACAGGATCGCGCCGACGCGCTGCTTGACCCCGCCGGTCACCTCCCGGAACCCGTGGTCGACGGCGCCGTCGACGAACGTCGCCACGTCCGCGAAGTGCTGGTCCAGCCGCGCCGCGAAGTGCAGCGTGTACTGGCCGCCGCGGTCGCCCCAGCCGCCGGTGACGGTGACCGATCCCTCGACCGAGTTGTTGCCCACCACCGCGAGCCGGGTGTGCTTGGGCTGCTGCGCGCCCCCCGTCATGATCACCGAACTGGCGTCGATGACCAGGTGCCCGCCCTTGTCATCGGGGAACGTGTACCGGTGCACCGCGCACCGGCGGGTCGCGGTCAGCTCGGCGAGCACCTTCGGGTAGGTCAACAGCACCTTGTAGTAGCCGGGCTCGGCGTGCTCGCCGGACCGGCCGGAGCCGAGCCCGTCCAGCCGAACCCGGCCGGTGATCGGGGTGACCCGGAAGTTGCCGTACCGGCTGTCGCCGCCGGTGCCGGACACGTGCGTCTGGGAGAAGCCGACGATCGGATCGGTCGTCGTGTACCCGGCGCTGGACGGGTTGTCGGTGTCCGGGCTCGCCGCGACGAACCCGAACGGCAGGTGCGCGCCCGGGTAGGTGTTGCCCGGCGTGGCGGTGCCGATCAACGGGTCGACGTCGTCGATCATCGACGGCGGCGGATCGCTGCTGCGGCCGGTCGGATGGTCGCTGTCGCAGCCGGCCGCGAGCCCGACCGAGGCGAGCCCGGCGGCACCGCCGGCAAGCAGCGTGCGCCGCCGCAGCGGCGCCGCCGTCCGGGTGTCGGCCGCGGGGCGCGGTGGGTTGTCCGGGTTCGTCGTGTCCACGTGGCGTCCCGTCAGCGTTCGATCGGGCGCGCGACCCGCAGCTTCGTGATGCCGGACCGGAAGGCGTCCAGCGTTTCCTGGTTGACGGTGAACCGCCAGTCCTTGGTCCCGGTGGCCTTGTGGTCGTACTCGAACCAGACGAAGCCCACGATGTCGGTGCGGCTCTTCAACCAGTTGAACAGGCTGGTGGTCCAGGTCGACTGGTTCTTGCCGGGTCCGGCGCCGGTCTCGGTGATCAGGATCCGCTTGCGGGTGAACGTGCGGAACTGCTTGATCGTGTCCTGGAAGGTCTGCGTGGCGGTGGTCTGCTCGTCGGCCGCGTAGCCGACCATGCCCACCCAGTCGACGTACTTGTCGCCCGGGTACAGCGGTTCGAGCGCCACGCTCGGCACCGGGCGGGTGATGTTCGGGCTCCACACCCAGATCACGTTGTTCGCGCCGACCTTGCCGAAGATGTCGTGCACGTGCCGCCAGGCCCGCACGTACTCGCCGGGGTGGTTGCCGGACTTGCTCTCCGACCACGGGTACCAGTCGCCGTTCATCTCGTGCCCGAACCGCAGCACGATCGGCCACTTCTGGTCGCGCACCGCGGAGGCGAACCGGGTGATGTAGCCGTCGTACTTCC
This sequence comes from Actinocatenispora sera, assembly GCF_018324685.1. NCBI lineage: Bacteria > Bacillati > Actinomycetota > Actinomycetes > Micromonosporales > Micromonosporaceae > Actinocatenispora > Actinocatenispora sera. The sequence goes on from NZ_AP023354.1 coordinate 4,188,475, forward strand.
CGTCGATGATTCGCGACAGGGCGTAGGCGGGCTGGCTGGTGCCGTGCTGCAGGCCGGACCACGGCTCCCAGGTGATCGCCGGGACGGCGCCCTGCCGGTACGACTGGACGACGGCCTGGGCGCGGAAGTCCTCGGTCCAGTTGACGAAGTACTCCAACAGGTCGGGTCGCATCCCCGCCTTGTCGGAGATGTCGTCGATCTCGCTGTCCGACCACGGCGCCTGCGGCGTGGACAGTCCGAAGTAGATGCCGTGCGGGTGCATCACCTGCTGCTTGGTGGGGATCTTCGCGGCGAGCTTCGCGCTCTCGGTCGGATCCGGCGTCTGCATCGAGCGGGCCTGCGCCTGGGTGCTGCGGAACCCGTTGCCGACGGTGAAGTAGAGCACGCCGCCGGAGAACAGCAGCAGCAGGACGGCATTGACGCCCATCCAGATCCGGTAGCTGCGCCGCGAGATGAGTCGATGCCTAGACACTGCTCACCACCGTAGCCGCCAGCAGCAGACCGCCCAACAGATAGGGAATCAGCGCCTGCGCGTTGCGCCCGCGCTTGCCGGCGAAGCCGCCGGCACGAGTGCCCCAGGAGGCGTTGTGCGCCAGCCGGAAGAACCCGACGACGCGCACCGGCATCAGGATGAACGTGTTGATCAGCATGAAGATCGGCAGGTAGGCCATGTCGTTCGGCCGGTACGCGAAGTGCCGGCCGAACCGGATGCCGAGTCCCATGATCGTCATCATCGCGCTGAACACCAGCAGCGAGAACAGCGCCAGCAGGCCGGACTCCGGCAGCGGCAGCCGCCCGTACAGCTCGGACCTGTTGCCGGCGAGCAGCGCCACGATCCACGACACGTACGAGCCGATCAGGATGAACGGCACCACGATGTCGGCGACGTAGAACAGCGCCAGCACGGGCGCGTTGCGCAGCATCCAGCCGAGCATCCGCAGCGTGTTGTACTGCGAGCCGCGGGCCCACCGGAACTGCTGCTTGACCAGCTTGGTCAGCTTCGTCGGTGCGTCGGTGTAGACCAGCGAGGTGGACTGCACCACGGTCTTGTAGCCGTCCATCAGCGTGTAGTTGGTCAGCGTGCGGTCGTCGGAGACCTCGATGAACACGCCGAGAAACGGCTCGGTGCGGAACTTCTCCATGTTGTCGCGCAGGATCGAGGTCCGGAAGGCGATCGTGCGCCCGGGCAGGCAGCCGACGGTGCCGAGCACGCTCATCGCCGGCATGGAGTATTCGTTGCGGATGTTCTCCAGCCAGTCGGCCCAGCGGGTGAGCATGCCGCGTTCGGGATTGAGGATGCGCTGCCGGGTGCTGACCCCGCCGACCTCGGGGTCGCGGAACGGCTTCACCAACTCACGCAGCGTGTCTCGGGTCCACATGGTGTCCGAGTCAACGAGCACCACGATCTCCCCCTGGGCCATGCTCACCCCGATGTCGACCGCATTGCGCTTTCCGGGGGTTTTGGTCCAGGTCCACACTACTCCGACGCGCTCGCACACCTTTTCCAACGTCTCGTTGCGCGGGCCGTTGATGACGACGATGACCTCGGTCGGATGCTGCACCACGATGCGTTCGAGCACCGACACGAACAGCTCTTCCTCCTCGTCCACCACCGGGATGACCACCGAGGTGGTGGTGCGCCAGTCGGCCTGCCACGGCCGGTACTGCCGGGCCAGGATCGCCTTGGTCAGCCACAGCAGCCAGATGACCGCCATGAACACGGCGAACGGGTAGACGTGGCCGGAGTGCAGCCACTCCGAGATCTGCAGCAGGAACGCGAGCACGATGCCTCCGGCGTCAGGACGGCTTGCGCGTCAGCAGGGCCAGCGTCAGGCCGGCCGGATGCCACGTCTTGCTCGTCTGGAACGCCGTACGCAGCGCCTCCTCCTTGCTGCCGCCGAGATTGCGCAACGGATCCGACACCGAGCCGAGCCGCACCACCCAGACCCGGTTCACCTTGTCCGGCAGGCACTTCGCCGCGTCCTTGCACTCGATCGCGAGCACCTTGCCGTTGGTGCGCTGCGGCTGGGTGACCATCAGGTCCTTCGGCCGCGAGCCGGGGCTCAGGTAGTGCGCGATGGTGTCGCGGCCCACCCAGCCGCCGCCCGGATCGTCGGTGCCGTAGACGATGCCGTCGCCGGGCTGCTCGTTGTTCGCGACGATCGTCGCGAGCTTGCGGGTGTCCTGGTCGTGCCCGGCCTCGCCGCGGATGGTGATCTGCGCCGGCAGCGACACCAGCCCGACCGCCGCGACCACGAGCAGCCCGCGTACCAACGGGATCCGGTCGAGGGTGCCGGCCGCGAGCAGCACCCAGGCCGGCACGGTGAACAGCACGTAGCGCGGCTGCCACAGCGCGGTGAAGTGGCCGACCGTGAACAGCGTCGCCGCCGGCAACAGCGCCCACGCGCTGTAGACCAGCGCGGGATGCCGGTACGACACCGAGAGGGCGGCGAGCACCAACAGCGCGCCGCCGATCGCGGTCGCGCCGAACAGGGCGTACGGCAACGCGGACAGGTCGGTCAGCCGCGACTGCGGGATCCAGCTGATCTGGTGACGCTGCCCGGCAGACAGCACCAGGACCGCGATGGCCGGTGCCGTGCCGACGACCGCCGCGGCGAGCCAGCCGCCGAACGCGCGCCGGTGTTGCGCCAGCACCAGCACGCCGTGGGCCAGCAGCAACAGCATCGAGATCGGGTTCAGCGCACCGAGCACCGCGACGACCAGCACGTACGGCAGGAAGCGGGTGAACCGCGGCCGGTCCAGCGCGCGGGCCAGCAGCAGCGTGGACAGCGCGGCGAACAGCACCACCAGCGCGTAGACCCGTGCCTCCTGCCCGTACCGGGAGACCGAGGGCACCACCGCGAACAGCAGGCCGGCAAGCAGACCGCCGCGCGGACCACCGAACCGCGAGCCGAGCGCGGCGACCAACGCCGCGGTCAGCGTCATCGCGAGCACGGATGGCAGTCGTAGCGCCAGATCCGAGCTGCCGAGCAGGTGCGTCCAACCCCACATCAACACGTAGTAGGCGCCGTTGACCATGTCGGTGGAGCGCAGCAGCGGCCACAGCTCGTGTGCCGAGACGGTGGTCATGCCCCAGGTGGCGAGCTCGTCCGCCCACAGCCCGGGGCGGTCCACCCGGAAGATCGTGATGACCGCGGTGAGCAGGGCCGAACCCAACCAGGCCAACTGGGTCAGCGCCCGGTTGGTGCCGCGGAACCCGTCGGCGACCACCGCGGTACCGACGACGGCGCCCGGCGACACCGGTGCCGCGCTGTCGACCGGGTCGCCGCCGGGCCGCGGGTCGACGTCGGTGCGGGCGATGTCCATCGTGTCGTCCGGCTCCACCGGACGGCTCTCGGCCGCCGGTACCCGGGCGGTGGCGACGCTCGGCACGCTGGCCCGCCCCGACCGTGCCGCCACGCCGGACACTCGCTCCGCGTTGTCGCTTGATCGCTTGGGGTAGTTGCGTTGTCGCTCGTCGTCCTGCTGCCGGTCGCCCCCGTGGTCGGTGTCGCTCGCGGGACGGTCGCCGCCGCGCGGCGGCGGCACGATCCGCCGGACCTCCGCCTTGGCGGTGCCGGCGACGCTGGCCCGACCCGCTGGCCGGGCGGCGTCGGCGCGCTCGTCCGGCAGCCAACCGGCGAAGGACTCGGCATCCGCCGCCGCGTCGGTGTCGCCCCGGCGCCGGCCGTGCCGAACCGGGGTGCGGTCGGTGGGATCGCCGCCGTCGGGTCCGGGCGGCATCGCTGCATCGTCGAGATCAGTCACGGTTCATCGCAAGGAGGGGCACCTGACAGGTCGCGCGGGCGGTCGGGCGGGCAGCCGATACGGGGGTTGCGGGTGGAGTGCCCCAAGATACCGCCCCAGAACAACACTCCCACGCCGGCCGCCGCCGACGCGAGACCGCGCACCTCGGCCGCCGCGGTGCGGCCACGCCGGTACCCCGGTGGTGAACCGGAGCTATACCATCCGTCGCAGAGCACGGCGGCGTGGAAGAGAGAGAGTGAGATGCAGACAATCGGCCCGTACGCGTTGCGGGACCTGCTCGGCGCGGGCCCGGCAGGGCGGGTCTGGCGGGCAGTCGACCAGCAGGGCAACCAGGTCACCATGGCCGTGCTCGAGGGCCAGGCGGCGGTCGACCCACAGAGTCGCTGGCAGTTCAGCGCGACCGTCGAACAGGTGCGCCAGTCCGCGCCGGTCGGCGGCCCGGTGGCGGCCGACCTGGTCGGCCAGCAGCCGTGGGTGGCGTTTCCCGACGACGGCGGCGCCAGCGCCGCGAACGTGTTCGCCGCGATGGGTGCGCCGTGCCAGCCGGTGACCGCACCCGCCGGCCAGCCGACGCCCGGCCAGCCGCCCGTGTCCGGTCAGCCGGTGCCCGGCCAGCCCGTGTCGGGTCAGCCCATGTCGGCGCAGCCGATGTCTGGTCAGCCCATGTCGGCGCAGCCGATGTCCGGCCAGCCGTCGTCCGGCCAGCCGATGCCGGGCACGGTGCCGCCGGTGCCCGGCCAGCCGATGCCGACACCGGTCTCCGGGATGCCGGCATCCGGTGCACCGATGGGTTCGGGGTTCCAGCCACCGGCCGGTGGCGACGGCGAGCCGGCGACCACGGTCATCCGGCCGGATGCCCACGGTGCGGTGCCGCAGGCCAACCAGGCCAACCAGTTCGGCGCGGTGCAGCAGCAGCCCGACCAGTTCGGTGCCGAGCAGCCGGCGGGGTTCGGCGCCGCGCCCAACCCGTTCGAGCCGGTCGACCCGTTCAACGCCGGTGGCCAGCAGGCCGCGCCGGCGCCCGACCCGTTCGCGCCGCAGGGCCAGCAGCAGTCGGGGTTCGCCGGCCAGCAGGCCGAGCCGTTCGCCGCGCAGCAGGCGGAGCCGTTCGGCGGTCAGCAGGCGGGACAGTTCACCGCGCGCCCACCGCAGCCCGACCAGTTCGGCGGCCCGCAGCCACCGCAGCAGTACCCGCCCCTGTCGGCCGAGCCGGAGGAGAAGCCGCGCCGGACCGGGTTGCTCATCGGACTGGTGATCCTGATCGTCGTGGTGCTCGGTGGCGGCATCGGCGGCGCGGTCTACTTCACCCGCGGCAGCGAAACCCCGGAGACCAAGCAGTCCGCGAGCGCCAAGCCCACCGGTGGCAAGAGCACGGCGCCGCAGGGCGAGCCGACGCCGCACGCGCAGAAGTCGGCCCCGAGCACGCCCAAGCACCCGGGCAAGGAGCCGCCGAAGGACGCGTCCTGGCCGTCCTCGTTCGCCAAGTTCGGCTCCGGTGACAAGACCAAGTCGATGTCCGGCCTGGCCGGGCTGGGGTTCGACTTCGTCGCCCCGTCCGACTGGACCTGCACCAAGAAGGACCAGTCGACGAGCTACGTGAACTACCACTGCGTCGGCTCGAAGACCAAGGCGGGCGGCGACGTGATCGTGCGTACCTGTGGTGAGCCGTGCGACGCGGCCAAGAAGATCCACATGCGCGAGCAGGAGGAGGCGTTCGGTCTGCGCTGGGAGCGCGACGGTGGCAACTCCTCGTGGGCGCAGGCGGACAAGGTCACCGCGCCCGACGGCAGTTCGGGGTACGGCCTGGTTCTGGTCCGGTACTGGCACAGCAAGCCGGGCGGCCCGATGGACCGTCAGGTGGTCCTCCGGCTGACCGCACCGCCGTCGGCCAAGAGCGACGTGCAGAAGGTTGCGAACAGCGTTCGCGACGCCACTCAGTGATTGCCGCCACCCGGTTGCCGCGGTGACCCCGTACCCCGACCCCGCCCCGATCGCCGGGGCGGGGTGTACCGGTCGGCTTGTGCCCGTTCGCCTGGCTTGCTCCGCGCCGGGACGACCGGGGATGATGCACCAGGCCGACCCGACGCGCCGTACGGGCCGGTCACCCGACGTGGTCGAGGGGAGGCGCCGCCGGTGCGGGTCCTGGTGATCGAGGACGAGCGTGCGCTGGCGGACGCCGTCGCCCGCGGGCTGCGCCGCGAGGGCATGGCGGTGGACACCGCGTACGACGGCACCAACGGCCACGAGATGGCCCTCACCACGCGCTACGACGTGGTGGTGCTGGACCGCGACCTGCCCGGGGTGCACGGCGACGAGATCTGCATCGACCTGGTGCGGGCCGGGCTGCTCACCCGGGTACTGATGCTCACCGCGTCCGGCAGCGTCGCGGAGCGGGTGGAGGGTCTCGAACTCGGCGCCGACGACTACCTGGCCAAGCCGTTCGCCTTCGACGAGCTGGTGGCCCGGGTGCGGGCGCTGGGCCGGCGGGCGACCCCGGCCGCGCCGCCGGTGCTGCGGGTCGCCGACGTCGAACTCGACCCGGCCAAGCGCGGCGTGCAGCGCGACGGCCGGACGCTGGATCTCACCCGCAAGGAGTTCGGCGTACTGGAGGAGCTGATCAAGGCGCGCGGCGGCGTGGTGTCCAGCGAGGAGCTGCTGGAGCGGGTCTGGGACGCCAACGCGGATCCGTTCACCACCACCGTGCGGGTCACCGTGATGACACTGCGCCGCAAGCTCGGCGACCCGCCGCTGATCGAGACCGTGGTGGGTGCCGGCTACCGCATCACCGCGGCATGACCGGAGGCCCTCGGAGCGATCGCCCACCTGCCGGCGAGACCGTCGCCCCGCCGCCCGGGCTGCGCGGCCGGCTGTACCGGCGGGTTCGGGCCAACTCGCCGCGTCCGACGTTGCGGTTGCGGCTGACCCTGCTCAACGGGGTGCTGCTGGTCGGCGCCGGCGCGCTGCTGCTCGGGTTGTCGCTGCTGCTGGTCCGGCAGGCGCTGGTACCGGCCCAGCAGCTGCAGGCGGGCTCCCAGGTCACGCTGGCCGACGGTCAGGTCGTCGACGCGAAGCGCTACCAGGCCCGGCTCGCGCACGACACCGAGCTGGAGGTGGTGTTCAAGGGGCTCGCGGCGCTGGTGGTGATCAGCTCGGCCGGCGTGATCGGCGGCTACATCGTCACCGGCCGGGCGCTGCGGCCGCTGACCCGGGTCACCCAGGCCGCCCGGCGGCTGTCCACCGAGACGATGGACCAGCGGATCCGCTACGCCGGGCCGGACGACGAGATCCGCGAGCTGGCGAACACCTACGACGCGATGCTCGACCGGATCACCGACGCGTTCGCCTCGCAGCGCCGGTTCGTCGCGAACGCCAGCCACGAGCTGCGCACGCCGCTGGCCGTGATGCGTACCGAGGTCGACGTGGTGCTGGCCGATCCGGCCTCCGACGCCGAGGAGCTGCGCCGGATGGGTCGGGTGGTCCGCGAGGCGTCCGAGCGGGCGAACTCCCTGGTCGAGTCGCTGCTGTTGCTGGCCCGCACCGAGGCGCAGGCCGGGCGTCGGCTGGTCCGCAAGGTACCGGCCGACCTCGCGGCCGGCGTGGCGGTGGCGCTGTCGGCGGTACGGCCGGACGTGGCCCGGATGGACCTGTCGTTGCAGGTCGCGACGCCGCCGGCGCCGGTGGTGGGCGATCCGAGCCTGCTGGAGCGGCTGGCCGGCAACCTGATCGAGAACGCGGTGCGCTACAACCATGCCGGCGGCACCCTGTGGGTACGCACCTCGACCGACGCCGAGCACGCCTACCTGGTGGTCGGCAACTCGGGCGGCGAGCTGGACCCGGGCGAGGTACCGGCGCTGTTCGAACCGTTCCGCCGGGGTGGCCGGGAGCGCACCGGTACCCGCGGCTCCGGCCTGGGGTTGTCGATCGTGCGGGCGGTCATCGACGCGCACGGCGGCTCGGTCAGCGCCCGCGCCCTGTCCGGCGGCGGCCTGGAGGTCACCTGCACCATGCCGGCCGCCGGCGTCACCCCGGTGGCCCGGGGTGCGGCGGCGCTGGTCCCGCCGCCGGCCACCACCGACCTGCCCTGAGTCAAGAACGGCCCCGGCCCACGAGCCGCGCTGACCCGCCGGCTCGGCTGGACGGGCCGACCCGCTTGAGGTCGAAGACCTGCTCGTCGGCGCCGGGGGTGGCCGGGGTCGCCGCGTCCAGGTAGGCGGTGGTCGGGCGCAGCGCCAGCAGCACGATCATCAGCACCGCGAGCACCACGATGGCGAGGCCGGTGCCGTACTGCAGGGGAGGGTAGAACGCGGGCAGCACGCCCTGGAAGTTGTCGCCCGAACCGCCGGCGAAGCCGAGCAGCTGGCCGCAGGCCGAAACCACCCAGCCGATCACGAGCCAGGTCTTGGCGTTGCGGCGCGGCCGAAGCAGCAGCCAGACCGACGCGGCGGCGACGACCAGGGCCACCGCGCCGAACACGGCGGTGATGACCGCAGCATCCCGCAGGTCTAGGCGGGGGTTGTGCGTGCCGGGGCCGACCACGATCGTCCCGATGGCGGACCGGGCGACCGGGTAGGTGACCAGCATGGCCAGCCCGGCGAGCCCGGCGACGGAGGCGGCGACCAGGGCCGCCAGCACGATGGGCGGGCGGCGCACGACGCCCCAGGGGGAGGTGGACACGCGGACACGATAGCGGAAACCGGCGCCCACCGGGGGTACCGTGTGTCGGTGACGGGATCCGTTGTGGCGAAACGGATCCCGCCAGATCATCCGGTGTGGACGGCGAGGGCGGCGGCGAACCACTCCCAGGCCGGGACCCGGGTCGGCACCGCCGGCCAGCCGTTGATGACCGCGAGCAACTGCCAGTACCGCTCGGCGCGGGCGTCGGTGCCGCCCCCGATCGAGGCGCGGATCCACGCCCGGTACTCGGGCGTGTCGGTGCGCTCGTCGTGCGCGGCGAACACGCCGACCAGCTCGGCCACCACCGGCGCCGCCGCGGCCGACGCCGGGTCGACACCGGCATCGAGCGCCGCCCCGGCCAGCGCGGCGACCCGTTCGGCCACCTCGGCCGAGGACCGGGAGTCCCGCCGGCCGGCCACCATCTGCTCGTCGGCCGAGTGCTGCTCGGCCATCTGCCTGACCCGCGCCCGGAAGTCGTTGTCGGCCAACAGATCCGCCAGTTCGATCCAGGCGTCGAGCTGCTCCGGCGTCGGATCGTCCGGCAGGTCGGGTCGAGCCCGGCGCATCAGCTGCTCGAACTGCGGGTCGACGCGCAGCCCGGCGAACACGTGGTCCAGGAACTCCTCGGAGATCCGGTGCCGCTCGGCGGCCGACGCGCGGGCGATGTCGTTCATTCGTTCCACCTCCGTGAGGTCGGGTTCGCGGACCGCGAGCGCGCGCAGCACCGAGCGGTGCAGCCGGAGGATCCGGATCTGCTGCTCCAGCGCGTCCGCGTGCGCCGCGGCGACGTCGGCGAGCGCGGCCTGCCGGTCCAGTACCCGGCGGATCGGCGCGAGGCCCAACCCCAGTTCGCGCAGGGTGCGGATCAGCGCCAGCCGGGCCGCCGCCGCCTCGTCGTACCGGCGGTACCCGGCGCTGGTGCGCCCGGCGACCGGCAGCAGGCCGAGGTCGGAGTAGTACCGGATGGTCTTGACCGGCAGCCCGGTGCGCCGCGACAACGCCCCGATGGACAGCGCCGCCGTACCGGTGCCCGGCTGGTCGTGCTCGCTCACGTCCTCGACCGTGCCCTCTCCCGTCGGTGGAGACTCCAGTGTGATCTTCGTCGTCGACGAATTGCCTGGTCGGGCCCGGGCCGGCCGGGTAGACAGTGCGCAGGTCCGGTGCGAGTGCGCTTCGGGCCCCGGCGAGAGGAGGTGTGGTGAGCGTGTCGAGTCTTCGCACCGCGCTTCCCGACATAGAGGCTGGAAGCGCACCCGGACAAGGAGCTTGTGGATGCATCCCGTAGTACGTCACATCACCGTCGACGCGGCGGACCCGTACCAGCTGGGCAGGTTCTGGTCGGCGCTGCTGGGCCGGCCGATGAGTGTCGAGGACCTGCCCGGTGACCCGGAGGCGCTGGTCGAGGCGCCGGACGGCGGCCCGGCGATCCTGTTCGTCACCGTGCCGGAGGGCAAGACGGTCAAGAACCGCGTGCACCTGGACCTGCAGCCGAGCGGCGGCCGCACCCGGGACCAGGAGGTCGACCGGGCGCTCGCGCTCGGTGCCACGCTGTTCGCCGACCACCGGCGGGAGGACGGGCGCGGCTTCGTCGTGCTCGCCGACCCGGAGGGCAACGAGTTCTGCGTGGAGCGCTCCGCGGCCGAGGTGGCCGCGACGCCCCGGCGGGACTGAGACGCCCCGGCGGGACTGACCGACCGGTTCGACCGACCGCCGGGCGGCCGGCCGGACCGCGTGACCGGGTCGGGCGGGGCGAGCGCGATCAGTCGTCCGTGCCCCGGCCGGTGGCCGGGTCGGGCGCCGGAGCGGCGCGGTGCCGGGTGGTGGTCGCCGGTCCCGGGCCGTCGGCGCCGGCGGCGAGTGCCAGCAGCAGCATGGCGTCGTGGTCCGGTGTCCCCGGCTCGGCCTGGTACGCGACGAGCCGCTGGCCGTCCGCGCGGGCAGGGGAGAGCACCTCGTAGTCCAGGCCGAAGCGGCCGACGTCCGGGTGCTCGTACTCCTTGCGGCCGGTCGCCTTGATCCGCACGTCGTAGCGGCGCCACATGGTGGCGAACTCGTCGGACTTGACGACGAGCTCGCCGACCAGTGCGGTCAGGTCGGGTGCGTCCGGGTCGGTACCGGCGACGGTGCGCAGGTGCGCGACGCTCTCCGCGGCGACCCGCTCCCACTGCGGGAACAGCGAACGTGCCGCCGGATGCAGGAACAGGTAGCGCACCGTGTTGCGCCGCTCGGCCGGCCACTCGGCCAGACCGGCGAACAGCCGCAGCGCGGGCGGGTTCGCCGCGAGGATGTCACTGGTGCGGCTCAGTACGTACGCCGGGGCCGGCAGCAGGCTGGTCAGCATCCGCCGCAGCACCGGCCGGACGGTACGCGCCGGGGTCGGCTGCGGCGCCGCCGTCGAGTGCCGGGCCGCCTGCTCGGCGAGCGCGTGCAGGTGCGCCTGCTCGTCGGTGTCCAGCCGCAGCGCCCGGGCCAGCGCGTCCAGCACCGCGGCGCTGGGCCGGGTCTCCTTGCCCTGCTCCAGCCGGATGTAGTAGTCGACGCTGACGCCGGCCACCGCGGCCAGCTCCTCGCGCCGCAGCCCGGGAGTGCGGCGCAGGCCGGGGCCCGGCGCGAGCCCGACCTCGGCCGGGGTCACCCGGGCCCGGCGGGCCCGCAGGAACTCCCCCAGCCCGGCGCGGTCCTGCGTTCGGCGACGGTTGTCGGCTGCCATACCGACCAGTCTGGCAGCGCCGCGCCGGCGGTGGGTGACCCTGCGGCACCCAGGAACGGCGTTGCTCGTCACGGTTCGCCCTGTCACCGGGCCGCGGGCCGGCGCAGAGTGGTGCCAGAACGCGGCGCTCGCCGCGATGGCAGGGTCGCGGCACCGGCCGTGACAGCAGGGAAGGACGTCCACGTGACTGCACAACCGACCCGCCAGCTCGGCACCGACGGCCCTCGGGTCCCGGTGGTCGGGCTCGGCCTGATGGGGATGAGCGAGTTCTACGGCAAGGGCGACGACGCGGCGTCCGAGCAGGTGATCAACGAGGCGCTGGACGCCGGCGTGCGGCTGCTCGACACCGCCGACATGTACGGCAGGGGGCACAACGAACGCCTGGTCGGCCGGGTGCTCGCGGACCGCCGCGACGACGCCGTGCTCGCCACGAAGTTCGCGATCGTGCGCGAGGGGGACACCCGGCGCATCGACACGTCGCCGGAGTACGTGCGGCGCGCGGTCGACGCGTCGCTGCACCGGCTCGGCATCGACCGGATCGACCTGTACTACATGCACCGCTGGGACGGCGTGACCCCGATCGAGGACACCGTCGGCGCGATGGCCGAACTGGTCGCCGCCGGCAAGGTGGCCCAGCTCGGCCTGTCCGAGATCGGCCCGGATCTGCTGCGCCGGGCGAACGCGGTGCATCCGATCGCCGCGGCGCAGATGGAGCTGTCGCTGTGGAGCCAGGACGTGCTGCACAACGGCCTGCTCGACACCGCCCGCGAGCTGGGCACCACGCTGGTGGCGTACTCGCCGCTCGGCCGCGGGTTCCTGACCGGCGCCATCGCCGGGCTGGACACCCTGGCGCCGGACGACTTCCGGCGCAGCAACCCGCGGTTCGCCGACGGTGCGCTGGACGCGAACCTGCCGCTGCTCGCCGAGGTACGCCGGGTGGCGCAGGCGCACGACGCGACGTCGGCGCAGGTCGCCCTCGCCTGGGTGCTGGCCCAGGGCGACAACGTCGTCGCGATCCCCGGTACGAAGCGGTCGAAGTACCTGCGCGACAACATCGGCGCCGCGCAGCTGCGGCTGACCGACGCCGAGCTGAGCGCGTTGACCGGCGCCTTCGACGGCAAGGCGACCGGCGAGCGCTACGTGCGGGCCGGCATGCCCAACCAGGGCTGACGCCGGCCCGACAGAGCCCGGCGGTGACCCCGGCCGACCTCAGCGGCTCGGCCGGGGTCGGCCGGCGGCCGCGGCGGTGAAGTCGGCGGCCGTGGGCGCCGCGACGGGTAGCGTGCGGGCGGACTCCGGTCGGAGACCGTCGAAGATCAGGTACAGGTAGCGCCGCCACAGGCCGGGCACCGCGGCGCCGAGGGGTGCGGCGGCCTGGGCCGCGGCGTTGAACAGCAACACGACGTCGTGCCCGGTGACGTCGGTACGGATGGCGCCCGCGTCGCGGGCCCGCCGGGTCAGCTCCTCGGCGGTCTCGGCCAGCCGGGCGCTCGCCGCCCGTACCCGGGTGTCGGTCCGCACGATCGAGGTGGCCGCCTCGCAGAACGAGCGGTCGTTGGCCTGCAACTCGATGCCGGCGGCCATGAACCGCAGCAGCGCGTCCGCCGGGTCGTCCGCGCCGCGCAGCCCGGCGCCGAGCGCGACCAGGCCGCCGATGCGGTCGGCGAAGATCTCCGCGACCAGGTCCTCCTTGGTGGGGAAGTGGTTGAACACGGTGCCTTTGGCCACGCCGGCCCGGGCCGCGATGCGGGCCATCGAGACGTCGAGTCCGTGGGCGGCGAGCTCTGCGGACGCCGCGCTCAGCACGGACTGTCGGTTGCGGGCGGCGTCGGCGCGGGGCATGCGCCCACCCTAGCGCAAGTTGACCGCGTGGTCATGTTCCGTGTTAGGGTCCGAAACAACATGACCGTGCGGTCAAGTTTCGGAGGAACAGATGAAGGCAGTGGTGGCTCACGGGTACGGCGGACCCGACGCGCTTTCCGTCGACGACGTCGCGGTGCCGCGGCCCGGCCCGGGGCAGATCCAGGTACGCATCGGGGCCACCGCGCTCAATCCCGCGGACCTGCGCACGCTCAGCGGGGTGCTCCGCGACCTGACACCGTTGCAGTTCCCGTACGTGCTGGGCAGCGACTTCGCCGGCGCGGTCACCGAACTCGGCCCCGGCGTCGACCGGTACGCGGTGGGGGAGCAGGTCTTCGGCGTCGGGCTGCCGCGCGCCACCGGCCGGATGGCCACCATGCTCGCCGATCCGCCGTCGCTGACCACCGGCACCATGGCCGAGTACGCCGTGTTCGAGGCGGACACCGCGGCGATCGCCCGGCGCCCGGCCGGGCTCGACCCGCAGCACGCCGCCACCCTGCCGATCGCCGGTCTCACCGCGCTCGCCATCCTGCGCGCCGCCGGCATCGAGCCGGTGTCCGCCGGCGACCCGGCCGGTGGTTCCGGCCCGGCCCGCCCGCGCGCCGGGCAGGACCGGACGGTACTGGTGATCGGTGCGGCCGGCGGCGTCGGCGGCGCGGTGGTGCCGCTGCTGGCGGCGGCCGGCGCGCGGGTGCTCGCCACCGGCGTCGCCGCCGACGAGGGGTACCTGCGCGCGCTCGGCGCGGCCGAGGTGATCGGCTACCGGGACGTCGACCTGGTCGCCGAGCTGCGGCGACGCCACCCGGAGGGCGTCGACGTGCTGGTCAACCTGGCGCTGCCCGGCTCGGCGCTGCCGGCCACGAGCCGGGTGCTGCGGGCCGGCGGCAGGGTGCTGAACGCGGCGTTCCCGAGCCCCGACCCGGCCGCGTTCGCCGGGATGGCGGTGCACGTCGACAACGTGTACGCCGCCGCCGGGCCGGGCGATCTGGACCTGCTCGCCCGGTACGCGGTGGACGGCACGCTGCCGTCCACCATCGGCCGGCGCTACCGGCTGTCGGAGGCGCCGCGCGCGTACGCCGACCTGGTCGGCACGCACGTGCGCGGCAAGCTCGTCGTCATGGCGTGACGGGCGCGCCGGCGGGGTCGGCGGAACGGTCGACCGGGTGCGCTCGGTCGGTCGTTTCGGCGCTGCGGGCTCGGTCGGTCGTTTCGGCGCTGCGGGCGCGGTCGGTCGTTTCGGCGCTGCGGGCTCGGTCGGCCGGGCCGGCGATGCCGGCCAGCATCATGTCGACCAGCCGCTCGGCCAGCCGTTCCTTGGGCAGGTGCGGATGCCAGCGCAGCGCGCTTTGCAGCGTCATCGGGCCGGTCAGCGCGGCGAGCGCCAGCTCGACATCCAGCTCCGGGTCGAGCTCGCCGGTGGCGATGCCGCGGCGCAGCACGTCCCGGATCACCTCGCGGCGCTTCTCCATCCAGTCCATGTACCGCTGGTAGAGGGCCGGATTGCGCTTGATCTCGGGCATCAGGCACGGCATGATCTTGCCGGCCCGGTTGTTCGCCCGGCCCACCAGCGTGAGCAGCGAGATCAGGTCGGTCCGGACCGATTCGCCCCGCGGCGTCGGGACGTCGCCCTTGAGGGCGACGATGGCGTCGGAGACCAGTGCCTCCTTGTTCGGCCAGCGGCGGTAGACGGTGGCCTTACCGACGCCGGCCCGAGCCGCGACCGCGTCCATGGAGAGCGCCTCGACCGTGGTGCCCTCGGCGATGAGATCGAGCACCGCGTCGACGATCGCCTCGTCGACGCGGGCGCTGCGCGGCCGCCCGGGCGGCCGCGCAGCGGTGCTCTCGCGCGTGCTCACGTCACTATTCTCGCCGGCTACCCGCCGTCTCGGCCACCCGGTCGGGTGCCGACCGCTGCGCGGGTACGTGCCGGTGCTGGGCGGTGTAGCGCCCGGGCAGCCAGCGCAGTACCACCACAGCGCCGAGTACCGCGACGATGGCCGAGCCGGCGGCCGCGGCGTGCATCGCGGACAGGAACGCCTGGTTGGCCGGTTCGATCAGGGCCCGGCCGGCCGGGCCCATCGCCGCGGCGACACCGTCGGTCGCCGGCAGCGACTCCGCCGCGGTGGCCCGGGCGGCGTCCGGCAGCCCGGTCAGGTGCGGGGTGATCTGACCGCGGTAGACCGAGGCCAGCACCGAGCCGAGGACCGCGACGCCGAGTGCGCCGCCGACCTGCCGGACGGTGTTGCCGATCGCCGAGCCGACGCCGGCGCGCTCCCGCGGCAGTACCGACATGATCGCCTCGGTGGCCGGTGGGGTCACGTTCGCCATCCCGACGCCCTGGACGAAGAACAGCACCTCCAGCACCCACAGCGGGGTGTCGGCGTCCAGCTGGGTGAACCCGGCGAGCGAGATCGCCACCAGCACCATGCCGATGCTGCAGACCAGCTTCGCCCCGCGCTGGGCGACCAGCCGGGAGCTCAGCGGCGCGAACACCACCTGGGCGGCGGCGAACGGCAGCATCAGCAGGCCGGCCTCGAGCGGTGTGAAGCCGCGGACGTTCTGGATGTAGAACACCGAGAAGAAGAACGTGCCCATCGCGGCGAAGAACATCAGGCCGGTGGCGCCGACCGCGGCGGAGAACCGCGGGTCGCGGAACAGCTTGACGTCCAGCGCCGGGTAACTGATCCGGCGTTCGTACGCGATGAAGGCGGCGAGGATCAGCACGCCGGCGGCGAGCGGACCCCAGACCGTCGGGCTGCCCCAGTCGCCGTGGTCACCGCCGTGCACCACGCCGTACACCAGGGCGACGAGGCCGACGATGGACATCAGCACGCCGATGATGTCGATCTTGCCCGGGTTCGGGTTGCGCGACTCCGGTACCAGCGTCACGATCGCGACCAGGCCGAGAGCCACGATCGGCACGTTGATCAGGAAGACCGAGCCCCACCAGAAGTGCTCCAGCAGGAAGCCGCCCAGGATCGGGCCGATCGCGATGGCGAGGCCGACCGAGCCACCCCAGATGCCGATGGCACGGGCGCGCTCGCGCGGATCGAACACGTTGGAGATGATCGACAGCGTCGCCGGCATGACGGCGGCGCCACCGAGACCCATCAGCGCTCGGGCGGCGATCAGCGCGCCGGGCGACGTCGCGTACGCCGAGACCAGCGACGCGAGGCCGAAGACCACCAGGCCGGCGATGAGGATGCGGCGCCGGCCGTGCCGGTCGCCGAGGATACCGAAGCTGAACAGCAGCCCGGCGAAGACGAGGGTGTAGGCGTTGATGGCCCACTCCAGCTGGCTCTGGGAGGCGCCCAGGCCGGCCTTGGGGTCGGCGATGACCTTCATCGCCACGTTCAGGACCGTGTTGTCGAGGACGACCACCAGCAGGCTGACGACCATGACCCCGAGGATCAGCCAGCGGCGGGGGTGCCCACTGTTCTCGGCCGTGTCCATGTCACTCCGATTCAGATACGAGACTGTGTCGTAACGAAATTAGACCGCCGAGCCAGATTACGAAACTGGTTTGTCTCGTAACCCACA
The DNA here is from genome assembly GCF_018324685.1 of Actinocatenispora sera. Lineage (NCBI taxonomy): Bacteria > Bacillati > Actinomycetota > Actinomycetes > Micromonosporales > Micromonosporaceae > Actinocatenispora > Actinocatenispora sera. The sequence goes on from NZ_AP023354.1 coordinate 4,205,027, forward strand.
CCTGCGCCGGCGCGGGAATAGCCGTTCGGTCGATGCGTGACGACTATGTCGGCATTGACATACAGGTGTCGGCTGGACCATGCTGATCCGGTCGCGAGGTGCGATGTCCGTCGGGCGACGACGAGGGGGCGCACATGACCGCCGACAGACCTGGACGATGGCGCCGCGGCACCGGACACGCCGCGGTACTGGTGGCCGCCGCGCTGGTGGTGGCCGTCACTCCGGCGAGCGCCGCGCCGCCCGGACACCTGCCCGGCGCCAACGGTGGTGGCACCCCCGGCGCGGCCGGCATCGGCGACCCGCTGTTCCCGGACGAGGGCAATGGCGGCTTCGACGTCACGCACTACGACCTCGCGATGCGCTACCGGCCGGACGACCGTACGGTGACCGCCCGCGCCACCGTGTCCGCCCGCGCGACGCAGTCGCTGTCCCGGTTCGACCTGGACTTCGACGGCAACACGGTCACCGGCCTGACCGTCGACGGCCGGGCGGCCGGCTACCGGCGGGACGGCGACGAGCTGGTCGTCACCCCGGCCCGCTCGCTGCACCGCGGTCACCGCTTCCGGGTCACCGTCGACTACCGGGCCGACCCGGCCGCCACCCACCACTGCGCGCCGCCGAACAGCCCGATCACCTCGGGCTGGCTGCCCACCAGCGACGGGTTCGTCACCGCCGGCCAACCCAGCTGCGCCCGGTCGGTGTTTCCCGGCAGCGACCATCCCAGCGACAAGGCCGGCTACACGTTCCGGGTGACCGCGCCCGACGGGCTGACCGCCGTCGCCAACGGCGTGCCCGCCGGGCGCCACGAGCACGGCGGCGAGACCACCTGGACCTACCAGCAGCGGGTACCGATGGCCACCGAGCTGGTGCAGGTCGCGGTCGGCCACTACACGGTGCAGACCGCGCCCGGTCCGGACCACACCACGATCCGCAACGTGGTGCCGACCTCGATGGCCGGCACGCTGGGCAACGACCTGGCCGTGACCGGGCCGCAGCTGGCCTGGATGCGGCAACAGGCCGGCAGCTACCCGTTCGCCACCTACGGCGTGCTCGCGGCGCCGGCGAACTTCCGCTTCGCGCTGGAGTGCCAGACGCTGACGCTCACCTCGGCCGGGATGTTCGGTGCGCTGCCGCAGTCGTACTGGTCGCCGGTGCTCGCGCACGAGCTCGCCCACCAGTGGTACGGCGACTCGGTGGCCCCGGCGCGCTGGGCGGACGTCTGGCTCAACGAGGGCCATGCCAGTTACTACGAGGCGAGCTGGGCCGATCGCGAGGGCTACGCGAGCTTCGTCGACCGGATGCACACCGCGTACACGAAGGGCGACACCTGGCGCAGCCAGTACGGGCCCATCGCGCAACCGTCGGCGGCCAACCTGTTCAACGACAACGTGTACGACGGTGGCGCACTGGTGCTCTACGCGCTGCGGGAGAAGGTCGGCGCGGCCCGGTTCACCGCGATCGAACGCGCCTGGGCCGCCCGGTACGCCGGCGGCACCGGCAGCACCCGGCAGTTCATCGCGCTGGCCAGCTCGGTCGCGCACCGCGACCTGCACGGCTTCCTGACCGCCTGGCTGTACGGCACGCACACCCCGCCGATGCCCGGGCACCCGGACTGGACGACCGACCCGGTCGGCTGAGCCGGCCGCCGGAACCGACCGACCCGGGCCGGCTTGCCGGCAGGTGACACGGCCGGCGCTGCTGGCAGGCAGGATGTGGCGGGTGAACACGCTGGGATTCGCGATCCTCGGTCTGCTCGCCCGCCGCCCGCTCAGCGGCTACCGGGTGGCGCAGCTGATGCGGGAGCCGATCGGCTTCTTCTGGAACGCCGGTCACGCGCAGATCCACGGAACGCTGCGCAAGCTGGTCGAGGCGGGCTGGGCCGAGTACCGCACCGAGCCGGGCCCGGGGCCGCACGACAAGAAGCTGTACTCGGCGACCCCGGCCGGCCGGGCCGCGCTCGCCGAGTGGGCGGCGAGCCCGCTGCCGGCCCCGCAGCCGCACGACGAGCTGCTGCTGCGGGTGTACAACGGCTGGCTCGCCGATCCGGCGGCGCTGCGCGAGATGCTCACCGCCGAGCTCGAGCGGCGCGAGGCGTCGCTGGCGCACTACCTGGCGGTGCAGGCGGAGTTCGAGGCGGACGGCACGCCGGAAGACCCGACCAGCCAGCGGTTCGTCGACTACGCCACGGTGCTCAACGGCATCGGCTCCGAGCGGTACGTACTCGACTGGCTGCGCTGGCTGATCGGGCGGCTTCCGGACTGACCGGGACGGGTTGGTCGCTCCCGCGCCGACCACTGTCCACAAGGGATGGTTCCGCACCTTTCCGGGTGCCCTTACACTCCGGGCCATGCAAGATCCATTGACCGGCGTGGCGCTGGGTATCGACTACGGAACGTCGAACACCGTCGCCGTGCTGCGCTGGCCGGACGGCCGGGTTCGGCCGGTGCTGTTCGACGGCTCCCCGCTGCTGCCCTCCGCGGTGTACCGGGAGGCCGACGGCACGCTGCTCGCCGGCCGGGACGCCGTGCACAGCGCCCGGCTGGACCCGGCCCGCTACGAGCCGTCCCCGAAGAGCCGCGCCGCCGACGGCACGCTGCTGCTGGGCGACACCGAGGTACCGGTCGCCGAGGCGGTGGCGGCCACGCTGCGGCTGGTCGCCGGCGAGTCCCGGCGTTCGGCCGGCACGACCCCGGACCGGCTGATCCTCACCTACCCGGCCGCGTGGGCGGCGCCGCGCCGCGGGGTGTTGCACGAGGCCGCATCGCTGGCCGAGCTACCCGCGCCCCGGTTGGTCCCCGAGCCGGTCGCCGCCGCCGCGTACTTCACCTCGGTCCTGGGGCACCGGCTCGGACCGGGCCAGCAACTCGTCGTGTACGACCTGGGCGCCGGCACGTTCGACGTCTCGGCGGTGCGCCGCACCCCGGACGGCTACGAGGTGGTGGACGTGGACGGGCTCGCCACCCTCGGCGGGCTGGACCTGGACGAGGTGGTGGTGCAGCGGGTCGGCGCCGCCGTCTCGGCCGGCGATCCGGAGCTGTGGCGCCGGCTGACCGATCCGGCCAGCGCCGCCGACCGGCGCGCCTTCCGGACGCTGTGGGACGACGCCCGGGCGGCCAAGGAGATGCTGTCCCGGCGCAGCTCCGCCGGCCTGTTCGTGCCGCTGTTCGACCGGGACGTGCAGATCGCCCGGGAGGAGTTCGAGGCCGCGGCCGGCCCGAAGCTCGCCCAGGCGGCCGAGCTGACCGCCCGGCTGATCGAGCGGGTCGGCATCGGCCGCGCCGACCTGGCCGGGATCTTCCTGGTCGGCGGCTCGTCCCGGGTACCGCTGGCCGCCACCACCGTGCACCGCGCCACCCGGGTCGCCCCGGATGCCCTGGACCAGCCCGAAACCGTCGTCGCCGAAGGCGCCCTGCGCACCACCGCCGCCCGGCCCGAAGCCGACGCCGCCTGGCCGGAGGCCGACCGGGCCGCCTCGCCGGAGGCCGACCGCGGCGCCTGGCCGGGAGCCGACCGCGCCGCCCGTCCGGGGCCGGTCGTGGTGGCCGGTGACGGTGCCGCGGTGCCGGACACCGACGCGGTCGCGCCGTCCGGTGCGACGGCGGTACCGGCCGAGCACCCGCGGCGCGCCGTCGGCCCCGCGGCGACTGAGCCCCGGACGGATCCGGCCGCCGCGTTGCGGCTCGCCGGTGCAGCCGAGTCGACCGGGGTCGGTTCGGTCGCGACGGTCGGCACCCCGCCGAACACCGGGCGGACGGACGCGGCAGAGGACGTGCGGCTGCGGTGGCCGGCCTGGCGCTTCTACGCCGGCGCGATCGCGACCGCGCTCGGCATGCGGCTGTTGGAGCCACGGTTCGTGCTTCCGCTGTGGGTGCTCTACACGGCCACGTTCGGGGGTGTGCTGTCGCTGGCCGTCGCCGCCGCCGTGCGGTGGGTCCGGCCGTGGCTTCGCTGGCGCCCGCCGCCGGGTACCCCGAGGCCGGCGCGTGCGCAGCTGGTCGCCGGCGCGGTCGTGCTCTCGCTGTTCGGTGCGACCGGATCGCTCGCCACCGGGCTCCTGCTGCCGCTGCTGCGCCACGGGGTGCCGCCCTTCGTGGAGGATCCGGTGAGCACGGTGATCTGGCTGGGGTCGGCGGCGTTCGCGGCCGGCGCGATCGCGCTGGTGCAGCGGACGGTGGCGAACCTGCCGGCCGGGCCGGGTCGGCGGGCGTCGCGGCTGCCCGGGTGGGCGGGTCTGGGTTGGGCGCTGCTGCTCGGCACGATCCTGGAGCTGGCGTACCGCACGGACGACGGGTTCCCGCTTCCGGTCGAGATCGTGCTGATCCTGGCGGTGGTCGTTGCCGTGACGGTGCGGTTCGCCCGTCGGATGGGCGGCGACCCCTTCGCCCCCGAAGCCTCGGTACGACGATCGCCGGAGGGGCGCTGTTGGCGGTGTTCGGTACGGCGGCGGCGCTGTCCGGCGGGTTGCTGGCGGAGCAGATCCTGACCGGACTGATCAGTTACCGCCTGTGGGGGGAGCCGGTGCTGATCGTGCCGGTGACCGTGCCGGTGGCGGCCCTGGCGGTGTGGCTGGTCCGGCGCGGCGCCACCCCGGTCGCCGGCGGGCGCTGATCGCGCTGCCACGCCAGCGCGGCGCCCCGGTCGGTCGACCCGGGCGCCGCGCGACGTCGCGGCGTGGCTCAGGCGGGAAGGCTCGCCACGCCCCGAGGCTGGAAGCGCTTCCCGGTGACCTTCTCGCTGTAGCCGGTGCGGTCCAGGTACGGCGTGATGCCGCCCAGGTGGAACGGCCAGCCGGCGCCGAGGATCATGCACAGGTCGAGGTCGGCCGCCTCGGCGACGACACCCTCGTCCAGCATCAGCCGCGCCTCCTGGGCGAGCGCGGACAGGGCCCGGTCGCGTACCTGCTCGGCGGTCAGCACGGTGTCGCCGACCTTCAGCAGCTTGGCGAGATCCGGGTCGACCGACTGCCGCCCCTGCTCGTCCCACACGTACACGCCCGGCTTGCCGGCCTCGATCAGCCGGGCCAGGTTGTCCGACACCTTGAACCGGTCCGGGTACGCCGCGTGCAGCGTCTCGGAGACGTGGTGGGCGACCGGCATCCCGACGAACTGCAGCAGCACGAACGGGCTCATCGGCAGCCCGAGCGGCTCCAGCGCGGAGTCCGCCACCTCGACCGGGGTGCCCTCGTCCACGGTGGAGAACACCTCGCCGAGGAACCGGGTCAGCAGCCGGTTCACCACGAACGCCGGCGAGTCGGTGCACAGCACCGAGTTCTTCTTCAGCTGCTTGCTGACCGCGAAGGCGGTGGCCAGGGTCGCGTCGTCGGTGGTCTCGCCGCGGACGATCTCCAGCAGCGGCAGCACCGCCACCGGGTTGAAGAAGTGGAACCCGACGACCCGTTCCGGGTGCTTGAGGTCCGCGGCCATCTCGGTGATCGACAGCGACGAGGTGTTGGTGGCGAGGATCGCATCGGACTCGATCACCGATTCGATCTCGCTGAACAGCGCCTTCTTCACCGCCATGTCCTCGAACACGGCCTCGATCAGGAAGTCCGCGTCGGCGAACACCGACTTGTCGATCGAGCCGGTCACCGACGCCTTCAGCCGGTTCGCCTTGTCGGCGCTGATCCGGCCCTTGCCGAGCAGCTTGTCGACCTCGGTGTGCACGTACGCCACGCCCTTGTCGACCCGGGACTGGTCCAGGTCGGTGAGCACCACCGGCACCTCCAGCCGGCGGGCGAACAGCAGCGCGAGCTGGCTTGCCATCAGTCCGGCGCCGAGCACGCCGACCTTGGTCACCGGGCGGGCCAGCGACTTGTCCGGGGCACCGGCCGGCCGCTTCGCGCGCCGCTGCACCAGATCGAACGAGTACAGCCCGGCGCGGAACTCCTCGCTCATCAGCAGGTCGGCGTTGACCTCGTCCTCGGCCGCGGTGCCCTCGGCGAACGGCGCCGTCTCCGCCTTCGCCATCAGCTCCAGCGCCCGGTACGGCGCGGGTGCGCCGCCGTGCAGCCGCACGTCGGCGATCGCCCTGCCCTGGGCCAGCGCCGCCGCCCACGCCTCGCCGCGCTCGATCTCGCGCCGCTGCACCTGCGTCTGCCCGGCGACCACCGAGACGGCCCAGTCCAGCGACCGCTCGATGAAGTCGGCCGGCTCCAGCAGCAGGTCGGCGATGCCCAGCTGGTACGCCTGCTTGGCGCGCAGCATCCTGTTCTGGTTGAGCGGGTTCTCGATGATCACCTTGACCGCGTTGTCGGCGCCGATCAGGTTGGCCAGCAGCTGGGTGCCGCCCCAGGCCGGCACGATGCCGAGGAAGCACTCCGGGAACGCGATCGCCGGTACGCCCGACGACAGCGTGCGGTAGTCGCAGTGCAGCGCGAGCTCCAGCCCGCCGCCCATCGTCGCGCCGTTGACGAACGCGAACGTCGGGATCGCCGAGTCGCGGAACCGGGCGAACACCCGGTGGCCGTAGTTGGTGATCAGCTTGGCCTGCTCGCGGTCGCGCAGCAGGTGCATGCCGGTCACGTCGGCGCCGACGCAGAAGATGAACGGCTTGCCGGTCACCGCGATCAGCCGCACCGCGGGGGAGTGCGCCTCGATCTCGTCCATCGCGGCCTCGAGGTTGGCCAGGCCGGCCGGGCCGAGCGAGGTCGGCTTCTTGTGGTCGAACCCGTTGTCCAGCGTGATCAGCGCGGCCTCGCCGGACAGTGCCGGCACCGGCACGTAGCGCACGTGCGCCGAGGTCACGACCTCGTTGTCGAACACCGGAATGTCGCTCACTTGTTGCCCTCCCAAGCCGGGTTCTCCCAGATGACCGAGCCGCCCATGCCGATGCCGATGCACATCGCGGTCAGCCCGTAGCGCACCTCGGGGTGCTCGGCGAACTGGCGCGCCAGCTGGGTCATCAGCCGTACCCCGGAGGACGCGAGCGGGTGGCCCAGCGCGATCGCGCCGCCCCACTGGTTGACCCGCGGGTCGTCGTCGGCGACACCGAAGTGGTCGAGGAACGCGAGCACCTGCACCGCGAACGCCTCGTTCAGCTCGAACAGGCCGATGTCGTCGATGGACAGCCCGGCAAGCCGCAGCGCCTTCTCGGTCGACGGGATCGGCCCGACGCCCATCACCTCCGGCTCGACGCCGGCGAACCCGTAGCTGACCAGCCGCATCGCGGCTGGCAGCCCCAGCTCGGCGGCGACCTCCTCGGCCGCGACGATCGAGCAGGTCGCGCCGTCGTTGAGGCCCGCCGCGTTGCCCGCGGTGACCCGGCCGTGCGGTCGGAACGGGGTCTTGAGCCCGGCGAGCTTCTCCAGGCTGGTGTCGCGCGGTGCCTCGTCGCTGGTGGCGACGCCCCAGCCCTGCTCGACCGAGCGGGTGGCCATCGTGACCAGGTCGGGCTGCAGCTTGCCCTCGGCGTACGCCTTGGCCACCTTCTGCTGGCTGGCCAGCGCGAACGCGTCCGCGCGCTGCTTGGTGATGCCCGGCAGCCGGTCGTGCAGGTTCTCCGCGGTGGCGCCCATGATCAGCGCGGACGGGTCGACCAGCTTCTCGGCGATGATCCGCGGGTTCGGGTCGACGCCCTCGCCCATCGGGTGCCGGCCCATGTGCTCCACCCCGCCGGCGAGCGCCACGTCGTACGCGCCGAACGCGATGCCGGAGGCGACCGTGGTCACCGCGGTCATCGCGCCCGCGCACATCCGGTCGATCGCGTACCCGGGGACGGTCTTGGGCAGGCCGGCCAACAGCGCCGCGGTGCGGCCGATGGTCAGGCCCTGGTCTCCGATCTGGGTGGTCGCCGCGATGGCGACCTCGTCGATGCGCTCGGGCGGCAGTTCCGGGTGGCGGCGGATCAGTTCGCGGATGCACCGGATGACCAGGTCATCGGCGCGGGTCTCCGCGTACATGCCACCCGCCTTGCCGAACGGGGTGCGCACGCCGTCGACGAAGACGACGTCGCGGACGTTACGGGGCACGCGAGCCTCCTTGCAGGTACGGGCTTCCTACCCCGATGCTACTCGCCAGTAACGAACGATTTGCACGCAACCCCGACTGTGCAACCGGTCACAGCAATACCCGGGTTTGGCAGCGCCGACGGCCGGCGCAGGCGACCGGCGACCCGGCAGGTGAGAACGGGCCCGCCGTCGGCGGCTCGGCGCTCCGGCGGTGCGTGTGGTGTGTTGGGCTGGCAGCGGGCCAGCCGGCGACTCGGTGTCTGGCCGGTGGGCGGGCCGGCGTCACTCGTCGGTGAGCGACTCGGTCAACGCGTCCAGGGTCAGCCCGATCTGCCACTCTCGGGCACCGTGGTCGGCCAGGAACGCCTGCACCGCGGCCGCGTCCACCGGTTGCGGCGGGCTCCAGGCGAGCCGGCGCAGGGTGTCGGGGGTGAGCAGGTTCTCCGGCGGCACCGTGTGGTCCGCGGCGATGGCGCCGACCGCGGCGCGGGCGCGGGACAGCCGGGCCGCCGCGGCCGGGTCGCGCTCGGCCCACCGGTGCGTCGGCGGCGGGCCGTCCGGTGGCACGCTCACGGCCGGCAACTCGCCCGCCGGCAGCGCCTTGGCCTGCTGCAACGCGGTCAACCAGGTACCGCCGAGGCGGCGCGCGCCGCGGCCGGTGAAGCCGGGTACGGCGGTCAGTTCCCGCTCGTCGCCCGGGTCGGCCTGGGCGGCCGCGACGATGGCGGCGTCCGGCAGCACCCGGCCCGGCGCGGTGTCGCGGCGCCGGGCCACCTCGTCTCGCGCGGTCCACAGCGCGCGCACCCGGGCCAGGCCGCGGGCACCGCGGACCCGGTGGATACCGGAGGTGCGCCGCCACGGCTCCGGCCGCGGCCGGGTCGGCAGCCCGTGCACCAGCGCGGCGAACTCCTCGGCGGCCCACTGCGACTTGCCCTGCCGGTGCAGCTCGGCGTCCAGCGCGTCGCGCAGCTCCACCAGCAGCTCGACGTCCAGCGCGGCGTAGGCGAGCCAGCTCGCCGGCAGCGGCCGGGTGGACCAGTCGGCCGCCGAGTGCTGCTTCTCCAGGGCGAAACCGAGCAGCCGCTCGGTGATCGCCGCGAGCCCGACTCGCTCGAACCCGGCCAACCGGGCGGCGAGCTCGGTGTCGAACAGTTGTCGCGGGCGCAGGTTCAGCTCGGCCAGGCAGGCCAGATCCTGGCTGGCGGCGTGCAACACCCACTCGGTGTCGCTCAGCGCGGCCGACAGCGGAGACAGATCGCTACCCGCGTCGGTGATCGGGATCGGGTCGACCAGCGCCGTACCCGAGCCGGCCCGGCGCAGTTGGACCAGGTAGGCCCGCTGGCTGTAGCGGTAGCCGGAGGCGCGCTCGGCGTCCAGCGCGACCGGGCCGGTCCCGGCGGCGAACCGGGCCGCGAGCTCTGGCACCGCGGCGGCGTCGGCGATCGGCTCGGGGATGCCCTCGCGGGGCTCGCGCAGCAGCACCGGCGCCGGAGCGTCACCGACCGCTGTCTCCTGCGTGCTGTCCGCAGGCGCTGGGGCGGCGGCGTCCTGCGGTACCGGCGTTGATGCGTCGACCACCCGCCCACCGTACGGGCAAACCGTCGCCGATCGCCGGCCGCCCCGGCCGTGGCGGGCGTTTTTGTGCGACCCGACCCCGTTCGGGCGGGGCCGTTTCCGTCCGGTTCGCCACCACCCGCCCGCTGGTATCGGTCCCGGGCGACGTCGGGTACTCTCCGCCCGCCCGACCGGCTCTTCCCGGTACTGGCGGGCAGCGGCTACGGTGTGCCAGCGGGTGTGTCCGCGGCTCGGACGTGTGCCGCACGAGCCGGTGCCGGCCTCAGCCGGCACCACCCCACCCCGTTCGCCAGTCGCCCGGGGCAGCGCAGCGTGGAGGACCGCAGTCAGATGACCGACCCGTACTCGTCGGACGGCCGGACCGAGCCCACCCCGGGTGACCAGCCGGAAGTATCGAACCCCAGCTCGGCCGCGCCCGGCCCGCCGGCCGCGTCCCACTCGCCGGCTCCGCCGGCTGCATCCCACTCGCCGGCTCCGCCGGCCGTGGCGCCGCCGACCCCGCAGGCCGCTCCGGAACCCCTCCCGGCGGGCCCCGCCGCGACGCCGACCGCCGTGCCGGGCGCGGAGACTGCGGCAGGTGAGACCGGGCCGGGTGAGGCTGGGCCGGGTGAGGCCGGGCCGGGCGCAGCCACGCCCGCCGGCCCCCCGTCGTCGGAGCCGGTGGGGTACCCCGGCGGGTCGAGCCCCTACCTTGGCGCCCCCGGCGCGGAACCCGTCCCAGGCGCCGCGCCGTACTCGCCGTTGCCCGACGGCGGGCCGTACCCACCGGCCGCGGGTGGTGCGCCGTATCCAGGCCCCGCGCCGCAGCCGGCCGGGCCGTACCAGCAGATGCCCGGGCCGGGGCAGCAGCCGATGCCGGGCGGAGAGCCGCCGGCGGACGGCGTCGCCCGGTGGTCGGACGCCACCTCGTCCTGGTCGGTGCAGCCCCCGGCGGGCGGTCAGCCGCCGCTCGGTGGCGGGCCGGGTCAGCCGATGCCGGCCGGTGGGCCGGGCTGGCCGGCGCCGTCCCCGCAGCGCAGCCGGCTCGGCACCGTGGTCGCGGTGATCGCGGTCGTGCTGGTCGTGGTCACGGTCGTACAGACGGTGTTGCTGGTGGAGACCAACTCGGCGCTCGGCGATCAGAAGAAGGCGGCGGCGGCCGCGGAGAAGAAGAGCGACCGCCGGCTCGCCAAGCTGGAGGACCACGTCGACGGCCTGCAACAGCGGGTGAAGAAGTCGCTGGACTCCGCCGGCGTCGCGGCGAAGGTGCTGCCCAGCGTCTTCCAGGTGGACGCCGGTGAATATCTGGGCACCGGCTTCGTGGTCGGCGCCGCGCCCGGCGGTGGCACCTACCTGCTGACCAACCACCACGTCGTGGAGCACCTGCTGGACTCCGGCAGCAAGTCGGTGAAGCTGGAGCGTTCCGGCGGGTCGTACCGGGCGAAGGTGGTCAAGTACGACGCGGACAAGGACATCGCGCTGCTGGAGTGCGACGAGAGTTTCCACGTGCTTCAGGTGATCGACAAGCCGGTGCGCTCGGGCGAGCCGGTCGTGGCGGTCGGCTCCCCGTTGGGGCTGGGCGGATCGGTGACCACCGGGGTGGTCAGTTCGCCGGAGCGTGCGGTGCCGGGCACCGACGACAAGTTCATCCAGTTCGACGCGGCGATCAACCCCGGCAACTCGGGTGGTCCGGTGGTGAACGCGAACGGGCAGGTCGTCGGTATCGCCACCGAGAAGGCGAGGGACGCGGAGGGGATCGGCCTCGCGATCCCGATCTCCGTACCCTGCGACCAGTTCTCGGTGTGCGGGAAGTGATGCCGGCCCGGTTGCCCGGACCAGCGATGATCGTCACGTGGGGGTCGGTGGAAGGGCCCGCTGGTAGTCCCTCCACCGGGTCCGTTGAGGCAGGGGGCGACCGCCCCATGGAGGAGGAGTCACGATGAGCCAACCGGGCTACCCCGGTGGTCCGTTCCCGCCCGACAACAACCCGCAGCAGCCGGGTTGGGGCGCCGGAGCGCCGAACAACCAGCCGCCGCCCGACCCGTACGGGCAGCCACAGCCGATGGGCGGTTTCGGCGAGCAGCCGCCACAGGGTGGTCTGCCGCCGCAGGGCGGGTTCGGCGGCCCGCCCACGAGCGGGGTGCCGGGTACGCCGCCGACCAGCGGTCCCGGCGGCTTCGGCGAGCAGCCGACCAGTGGCCCCGGCGGGTACGGGCCGCCCCCCGGCCCGTACCCGCCGGAACAGCAGCTGCCGCCGGTCGGTGAGGGTCCGCAGCACACCATGGCGTTGCCGGCGATGGGCCCGGGTGGCCCGGTGGCATGCCGCCGGAGAACCGGTTCGCGCCGGTACCGAGCGAGCGCAAGAAGGGCCCGTGGCTGCCGGTTCTGGCCGCGGTCGCCGCGGTGTTCCTGATCCTGTCGGCGACCATGACCGTGCTGTACGTGTCGAAGAACGGCGACTACAACCAGCAGAAGAAGCTCGCCGCCTCGCGCCAGGAGACGATCGACACGCTGAACACCAAGGCCGACAAGCTCAACAAGGAGCTGACGTCGGTCAAGAAGCAGCGTGACGACGCCAAGTCGGACCTGTCCGATGCCAAGGACAAGAACGCCGACGTGACCAAGGAACGCGACACCATCGGCAAGTGCCTCACGCTGCTGGAGGATGCACTGGCCGCGGCGGCGAAGAACGACGACAAGAAGGTCAACAAGCTGCTCAAGCAGCTCGACGAGCCGTGCAACAAGGCGGACGCCTACCTCGGCAACTGACCGGGTGGCCCGCCGGGCGATCGCAGGTGATGGGGAGGAGACGACGTCTCCTCCCCATCACCGTCAGCGGGCGAGGTCGGCAACGCCGGGCGGTGGCAGCCCGGCGGTCGAGGACAGCAACGCGCACCAGGCTTCCAGGTGGACGCCCAGCTCGGTGGACAGCGGCGTCCAGGAGGCGCGGATCTCCAGATCGGCGGCGGCCGGTGGCCCGGCCAGTTCGCCGAACCGGGTGGACGTCGTCTGGGTGACGGTGCCGCCGATCGCGGTGTAGTCGGCGCCGTGTGCGTCCAGCGCGTCGATCAGCCAGCTCCACCCGACCGCCGGGAGCAGCGGGTCGGCCGCGAGTTCCGGCTCGATCTCGGCGGTGAGGTAACTGACCAGCCGCAGCGTCCCCTGCCAGGCCGGATGGCCCTGCGGGTCGTACAGCAGGACCAGCCGGCCGGTGGACACCTCGTCCTCGTCGCGCAGCACCGTGGCGCCGATCGCGTGCGCGAACGGCGCAAGCCGCTTCGGCGCCGGCAGCGGGTCGAGCGCGATCTCCGCCCGCGGCCGGACCGAGGTGAGCCCCTGCACGGCGCGCGTGAACGTCTCGGGGGGCAGCACGGTCGACGGCGCCATGCCACGAGACTAACGGGTGGGACGGCGATGACAGCCGGGCCACGCCGGCCCCGACCGCGGGTCGAACGCGTCGTCGGTCCGGGCCGTCGCACCCACTGATCGCCCGGATTGTGGGCAACCGCACCGGTTTCTCACCGCGGCGTTTCGCCGCCGTACGCCGCGGGCACCCGGCGGTGCCCGCCGGGCAGCGTGCGAGGATGGCCGCGATGAGCACGCCGACGAGTACCGAGTCCCCGTTCCTTGCCGCCTGCCGGCGCCGCCCGACCGGCCGCCGGCCGGTCTGGTTCATGCGTCAGGCCGGTCGCTCGCTGCCGGAGTACCGCGCGCTGCGCGAGGGCGTGCCGATGCTGACCGCCTGCCGTACGCCGGAGCTGATCACCGAGATCACCCTGCAGCCGGTGCGCCGGCTCGGCGTCGACGCCGCGGTCCTGTTCTCCGACATCGTGGTGCCGCTCGCCGCGGCGGGCATCGACGTGGACATCCAGCCGGGGGTCGGCCCGGTCGTCGCCGAGCCGGTCCGGGACGCTGCCGCGGTCGCCGCGATCCGGCCGCTCGCCCCCGACGATGTCGGGTACGTGCGCACCGCGGTGCGGGCGCTGGTCGCCGAGCTCGGTGACACCCCGCTGATCGGGTTCGCCGGGGCGCCGTTCACGCTGGCCAGCTACCTGATCGAGGGCGGACCGTCGCGCAGCCACGCCCGTACCAAGGCGTTGATGCACGGGCAGCCCGAGGTGTGGCACGAGCTGTGTTCCCGGCTCGCGGGGATCGCCGGTGAGTTCCTGAAGGTACAGGTGGCGGCCGGGGCGTCGGCGGTGCAGCTGTTCGACTCGTGGGCCGGTGCGCTCTCCGCCGCCGACTACGCCACGTTCGTCGCGCCGCACTCGGCGGCGGTGCTGCGTACCGTCGCGCAGGCCGCGCCGCAGGTGCCGCGGATCCACTTCGGCGTGGGTACCGGTCACCTGCTGCCGGCGATGGCCGCGGCCGGCGCGAACGTGGTCGGCGTCGACTGGCGTACCCCGCTGTCGGCCGCGGCCGAGGCGGTCGGCCCGGAGCGGGCGGTGCAGGGCAACCTGGACCCGGCGCTGCTGCTCGCGCCGTGGCCGGTGGTGGCCGACGAGGTACGGCGGATCTGCGCCGAGGGTGACCAGGCCGCCGGGCACGTGTTCAACCTCGGCCACGGGGTACTGCCGGAGACCGATCCGGACATGCTGGCCAGGGTGGTCGATCTGGTGCACCAGCTGCCCCCGGCGTAGCCGCCGGCGGCGCGCGGGCAATGATGGAGGCGTGCACGTAGCGGTCGTGGGTGCCGGGATCAGCGGCCTGAGCGCGGCGTGGCGACTGCGCCACCGCCTCGGCGCCGGTGTGGACATCACCCTGCTGGACCAGGCCGGCCGGTTCGGCGGCAAGCTCACCACCGGTGAGGTGGCCGGCGTCCGGGTCGAGCAGGGCGCCGAGTCGGTGCTGCTGCGCGATCCGGTGGTCGCCGAGCTGGCCGGTGCGCTCGGGCTCGGCGCGCTGGCGCAGCCGGCGCCGCTGCCGGCCGGCATCGTCGCGGCCGGCGCGACGCGACCGGTGCCGCGCGGTACCCTGCTCGGCATCCCGACCGATCCATCCACATTGGACAGTGCGGGCCCGGCGCGGGCGACGCCGGAGCCGCCGGGCGGCCCGGACCCGCTGCTGGCGGCCGGCGCCGACGTGTCGGTCGGTGCGCTGGTGCGCCCCCGGTACGGCGACGAGGTCGTCGACCGGCTGGTCGACCCGCTGCTCGGCGGGGTGTACGCGGGCCGCGCCGACGACCTGTCGCTCGCCGTCACGGTGCCCGCCCTGCACGCCGCCGCGCAGCACGAGCGGACCCTGTCCGCCGCGGTCCGCGCCGCGCAGGCCGCCGCGCCGAGGACGACCGGCCCGATGTTCGGTGTGCCCGCCGGCGGGCTGTCCGCGTTCGCCACCGCGCTGGCCGCGGCGAGCGGCGCGACCGCCCGGCTGGACGCGCCGGTCCGCGAGCTCGCGCCCACTCCGTCCGGCTGGCGGCTGACCGTCGGCTCCACCCGCGATCCGGAACACCTGACCGCCGACGCGGTGGTGCTCGCCGTACCGGCCCGGCCGGCCGCCCGGTTGCTGTCCGGGTTCGCGCCGGCCGTCGCGGCCGAGGTCGGCGTGCTCGACTACGCGAGCATCGCGCTGGTCACCCTGGTCCTGCCCGGTGACGTGCTGCCGGCCTCGTCCGGGTTCCTCGTCCCGGCGACCGAGGGGTACGCGATCAAGGCGGCCACGTTCGTCGGGCACAAGTGGCCGCACCTGGCCGCCCCGGACGTCTCGCTGGTGCGGCTCTCGCTCGGCCGGTACGGCGAGACCCGGGTGCTACAGTGCGCCGACGCCGACCTGGCCGAGCTGGCCCGCGCCGACCTCGCGGCGATCCTCGGTACCCGGCTGCCCGACCCGGTCGGGGTCCGGGTGCAGCGCTGGGGCGGCGCCCTCCCGCAGTACGGGCCGGGCCACCTGGACCGGATCGCCCGCGCCCGGGCCGGGCTCGCCGAGCACCCGACGCTGGCGCTGGCGGGCGCCGGCTACGACGGGGTGGGCATTCCGGTCTGCGTCCGTTCCGGCTTCGCCGCCGCCGACCGCCTTGCCGCCACGCCGGCCGCCGACCGCCTTGCCGCCGCCGCCCGCCTTGCCGCCGCACCGGCCGCCGACCGTCCCGCCGCGGCGGCGGCCGACCGTTCCGCGGCCGGGCCGGGAGTCGGCCGCCGCGCCGCAGCAGCCGATGTTGAACCCGCCGAGATCAGCACAGGAGATTGACGATGTCCGACGAGACCGCGAGCAACGCCGCCCGGATCCGGGAACTCAACGCGACCGTGCGGTACACCATGTGGTCGGTGTTCGCCGCGACCGCGCCGCTGCCGACGCTGCGCGACGAGCTGACCGGTGAGCTGACCGGGCTGCTGGAAGCGTTGCCGGACAAGGGCGTCGAGGTGCGCGGCACGTACGACGTGTCCGGACTGCGGGCCGGCGCCGATCTGATGATCTGGTGGCACTCCGCCGATCCGGACGCGTTGCAGGAGGCGTTCGGTGCGGTGCGCCGTACCCAGCTCGGCCGGTACCTGACGCCCACCTGGTCGTCGATGGCGGTGCACCGGCCGGCCGAGTTCAACAAGAGCCACCTGCCGGCGTTCCTGTCCGAGCAACCGCACGACTACGTCGCCGTCTACCCCTTCAACCGGTCGTACGAGTGGTACCTGCTGCCCGACGACGAGCGCCGCTTCATGCTCGCCGAGCACGGCAAGATGGCCCGCGCATACCCGGACGTGCGGGCCAACACGGTGCCCGCGTTCGCGCTCGGCGACTACGAGTGGATCCTCGCGTTCGAGGCGGACGAGCTGCACCGCATCGTGGACCTGATGCGCGAGCTGCGGGCCGCGACCGCGCGCCGGCACACCCGGTTGGAGATCCCGTTCCACACCGGCCGCCGGCGCGACATCGCCGAGATCATCGCCGCCCTGCCGTAGCCGGTCGAACGCCCGTGGTCGAGCCCATGCCGATCGTGACCGCACCGGCCGCCACCATCGCGGCCGGTGCCGGCTCGGCCGGCGTCTCCCCGGGTGCCGCCGGTTCGGGCGGCGTCGGCCCGGGTGCCGCCGGTTCGAGCGGCGTCGGCCCGGGTGCTGCGGGTTCGGGCGGCGCGAGCCCGACCACCGGGGACGAGATCCCGTACCGGCAGTGGCGGACCGCCGTACCCGGGGCCACGCTGTGGACCCGCCGGGTCGGACCGGCCGGCTCCACCGGCCGGGTCCTGCCGGACGGCTGCATGGATCTCATCGCCGTCGACGGCGAGCTGATCGTCGCCGGGCCGGACACCCACGCGCACCCGGCGGACAGCCCGCCCGGCATGCGGCTCGCGGCCGTACGGTTCGACCCCGGCGTCGGCCCCGCCGTGCTCGGTGTCCCCGCCCGCGAGCTGCGCGACAGCCGGGTACCGCTGTCCGCCCTGTGGCCGGCGCGCCGGGTGCGCGCGCTGGCCGACCGGCTCGCCGCCGCGCCCGACCCGGCCACCGAGCTCGCCCGGGCGCTGGCCGGACCGTTGTTCACCGCGAACGATCCGCGGCTGCGCCGGCTCGTCGCCGAGCTCGCCCGTGGTACCCCGGTCGGCACCGTCGCGGCCGACTCGTACCTCAGCGAGCGGCAGCTGCACCGGCGCTGCCGCGACGTCTTCGGGTACGGGCCGAAGACCCTGGCCCGGATCCTGCGGATGAACCGGGCGCTGGACGCGGCCCGGGGCGGGCGATCGCTGGTGGTGGTGGCGGCCGACTTCGGGTACGCCGACCAGGCCCACCTCAGCCGCGACGTGCGCGCCCTCACCGGCGTCCCCCCGACCGTCCTGCTGGCCGACTGAACCGCCTCCGGGTACCTGCGCCGGGCGGCCCGCGGCGGTCGTCACGGTTGCCGGATGCCTGCCGCCGGGTCGGTGGCGTCGGCGCTGGGGAGCAACCGCGCCTGGACGTCGTCGAGCGCGTAGCGGATGGCGCCGGTGACGACCGCGTCCCCGCCGAGGGCGGACAGCCGCAGCGGGGTGGGCGTGAGCACCAACCGTTGCAGGTGCTGGTCGACCGAGTCGAGGATGCGCGGGCCGGCCCGCGAGATCCCGCCGCCGATGACGAGGACGTCCGGGTCGAGCGTCAGCAGCAGCGGCGCGAGTCCGCGGGCGAGCCGTACGGCGATGGTGTCCACCACCTCCCGGGCGACGGGGTCGTCGCCGGCCGCCGCGAACACCTCCGGTACGTCCAGATCCGGCCGGTCGGCGAGCACCGACGCGCGGGCGGGGTCGGCCGCGAGGGTGCGGGCGAGGCGGAGGATCGCGCTGGCCCCGACCTCGCGCTCGAACGGCCCGCGGCCCTCGTCGTCGGGTTGCGCGCCGTCGTCGTCGCCGAGCACGGTGAGGTAGCCGATCTCTCCGGCGGCGTCGCCCTTGCCGCGGTGCAGCTGGCCACGGATGCAGATACCGGCGCCGACCCGTTCGCCCCACAGGACGAACACGACGGTGTCGGCGTCGCGGGCCACCCCGCGCCACCGCTCGCCGAGGACGGCCAGGTTGACGTCGTTGTCGACCAGGACCGGGCAGCGGAAGAAGCGCCGCAGTTGCTGCTTGAGGTCGAGCGTCGTCCATCCCGGCAGCCCGGGCGCCTGCACGACGGTGCCCGCGTCCCGGTCGATGATGCCGGGGCTGCCGACCGCCACCGACAGCACCGCATCGTGGGCGATCCCGGCCGCGCTCAGCGCCGTGTCGACCGCGGACCGGACGGCGGCGAGGAGCTGGTGCTGGTCCTGCGCCGAGGAGGTGATCCGGCGGGCCGATCCGACGGTGCGGCCGTCCAGGTCGGCGACCAGGACGGCGGTCTGGTGCGGTCCGATGTCGATGCCCAGCACGTAGCCGGCGTCGGCGCGGAAGCGCACCACCCGGGCGGGCCGGCCGAGCTGGCGTTGCGCGTCCGGCGCTCGGTCCAGGTAGTCGACCCAGCCGGCCTCGGACAGCTGGTCGATGACGTGGCTGACGGTGGGGCGGGACAGGCCGGAGAGCCGGGCCAGCTCGCCCACCCGCAGCGGCCCGCCGGCCCGCAGGACGGCCAGCACCTTGCCCTGGTTGATCAGTCGCAGCAGCGGCGGCCCCGTCGTACCGGACGTTCCTGGCGGCTCTTGACGACCTCGTGTCACCAGGGCATAGTACCGAAGCAAAGTTTCGAAAAGAGCTTACGTAAGTGGCACATTGGCGCAGGCGGTGGCCGACCGGTAGCGGTCGCGTACGGCAGGAGCTGTCACCATGCATTCGAAACGTCCCCGATCCCTCGTCCTGGCGGTCGCCCTTGCGCTGGTCGCCGCCGTCGCCGCGCAGGTGGTCGCGCCCACCGGCCCGGCGCTCGCCGCACCCGCCCCGGTCGACGGCTCCGCGCCCGGACCGACGCCCCTGGCCCCGGCGGTGCACAACCCGTACGGCAACCCGTACAACGACTTCCTGCGCACGCCGTACGGGGTGACCACCTCGCCGCAGCAGCAGGCGGCGCTGCCGCCCGTCTCCGACGACCCGAACGAGCCGTTCGACTGGTACCGCAACCCGGTGTCGGTGCTCGGTGTGTACGGCGGGCCGGAGGAGTCCGTCGTCACCGCGAAGGGCGACCTGCAGACCGCGTTCGGCACCCTGACCTTCGCCACCGGTGCCGACCGCACCCCGATCGACCAGCGGGTCAAGACCTGGCAGGACGGGTACCTGCCGATCCTGCGGGAGCGGTTCGATCGCGACGGTGTCCGCAACGAGATCCAGATGTACGCGGCGACGGTCCCGGACGTCACCCAGGTCGCGTACCGGGAGACCTACGGCAACCCGCAGCGGCGGCTCGACGCGCCGGTCGACAACATGGTCAACTTCGTCCGGGTGAACCTGACCAACACCGGCGACGCGACCACCACGTACCGGTTCTCGGTCGGGCTCGGCAACGACAAGGTCGCGGGTGCCGCCGGTACCACCGGCCCGGCCCGGCCCGCGAGCGCGGCCTGGGACGAGGCACGCAACGCCTACCTCGGCGACGGCAAGCTGCTGTTCACCGCCGACCAGAGCCCCGACCGGGCCAGCGGCGGGAACCTCGACTACGACGTGCGCCTGGCGGCGGGCCAGACCCGGTCGCTGGTGTTCAAGCTGCCGTACTTCGTCGCGCAGGAATCCGACCTCGCCGCGATCTCCGGCGCCTCGTACCAGGAGTATCTGACCGGGACCGCGGACTTCTGGCACCGCACCCTCGACCGCGCCGGAACCCGGATCGAGGTGCCCGGTACCGGGGTCGAGAGCAAGATCCTGGACACCTACAAGGCGAGCCTGGCGCTGTCGCTGCTCAGCTTCGACCGGGTCGACGGGAAGTACTTCTGGGACGCCAACCCCACCGTGTACGACGGCTACTGGCTGCGGGACGCCGCGTTCGACATGGACGGCATGCTCGACGCCGGGTTTCCCGACATCGTGCGCGGGGTCGACGTGGCGATGCTGGACTACCAGCACGACGACGGGCAGTTCAACTCGCAGAGCGGGCAGCTCGACGCGACCGGGCAGGCGCTCTGGGCGTTCGGCAACTACTACGCGGCCACCCACGACGCGGCGTTCGCCCGGCAGGTGTGGCCCGCGGTCCAGCGGGCGATGGCCTGGGAGTGGAAGTTCCGCGACGGCGGGCTGATGCCCGAGGCGGCGATGGACCACGACAACGAAGGGGTGCGCGGCCACCTGCTGACCTACGACCTGTGGAACATCGCGGGCGAGCAGGGCGCGGCGGCGATCGCGCGGGCGGTCGGGGACGACGCCACCGCCGGCGAGTGGACGCAGCGCCGGACGAAGTACGTCGACCTGTTGCGGGAGAAGGTGAAGCCGGCGGTGGACCAGCTCGGCTTCCTGCCC
Source organism: Actinocatenispora sera (assembly GCF_018324685.1). Lineage (NCBI taxonomy): Bacteria > Bacillati > Actinomycetota > Actinomycetes > Micromonosporales > Micromonosporaceae > Actinocatenispora > Actinocatenispora sera. The sequence goes on from NZ_AP023354.1 coordinate 4,225,342, forward strand.
ACCACGCTGGAGGGCGCGCAGGCCACCGGCGTGCGGACCGGCTGGTACGGCGCCGTGTACGGGATCGACTGGGGCAACCTGGAGGCGGTCTGGCCGACCGGCGCGCTCGACCCGCAGGACCCGTGGGTGACCGCCAGCATGAAGGCCTGGGAGCAGAAGACCTTCGAGGGCATCTTCGGCTACCCGGAGGGCGGCCTGGAGAACATGCTGCACAGCTACACGACGACCTCGATCGCGATCACCGACGTACGCCGGGGCGACCAGTGGGCGGCGCTGCGCTACCTGTACGGCCTGCTGCTGCACACCTCGTCCACGCACATGGCCGCCGAGGCGGTACGGGCGGTCGAGCGGTGGGGGCGGCACAACCCGCAGACCGACACGATGCCGCACGGCGAGTTCGCCGGCAAGTACCTGACGATGCTGCACGACATGCTCGCGTACGAGGGGCAGGACGACTCGCTGCACCTGGCCAACGTGTGGTCGCCGCAGTGGGCGCGGCCCGGCCAGCGCATCGCGTTCGCCGGCGACACCGACTTCGGGCACCTGGAGTACTCGATCGAGGTCGGCGACGCGGGCGCCACGATGCGGCTCGACCCGCCGACCCGGACCGCGCCGAAGAGCATCGTGATCAGCATCCCGCAGAACGACACCGTCACCTCGGTCACGGTGAACGGGCGTAGCGTGCGGACCTTCCACGCCAACCGCATCACGCTGCCCGCCCTGACCGACCCGGCCGACATCCGGATCGGCTGGCGGCAGCAGGAGGCGGCCCCCGCCTACTCGTTCGCCCGCGCGGTCTCGGACTACCAGGCGAACTACCGGAAGATGACCGGCGCGCCGCAGGTGGAGATCGCGGACACCGCGGTCGGGCACCCGAGCGTGCGGGCCGGGTACCCGCTGCAGGTCACCGCCGAGGTCGTCAACACCGGCGGCGCCGGCTACCTCGACGACCCGCGCGTCCGGCTCTACGTCGACGGCACGCCGGTGAGTACCGACGACCGGTCGCTGGCCAAGGGGATCGGCTTCACCACACCGAAGCAGGTGATCTCGTTCCAGCGGCACGACGAGGGCGTGGTACCGGTCGGGCTCGGTACCACGGTGTGCTCGCCGGGCCGGCACACCGTCGGCATCGGACTCGGTGACCAGCCACCGGCGAAGACCGTCGCGGTGACCGTACTGCCCATGGTGCCGACGCAGTCCGCCCCGGCGGCCACGCTGAGCCTCGACGCGACCGCGGCGTTCCTGGACGGCGACGGGCCGGCGACCGCCACCGCAACCATCACCAACCGGGGCTGCGCGCCACTGTCCGATGTGGACATCACCCTGGCGGCGCCGGACGGCTGGTCGGTGCAGCGCACCTCGCCGGCGACCGGCCCGGTGGCGCCGGGGGAGTCGGCGACCGTGCGCTGGCACGTCGCACCGGACGGGCACCCGGCCGACACCCAGCCGACGCTGACCGCCACCGCCGAGTACGGCTGGCGCACCGACCGGTGGGCCGGCCACACCACCGGCAGCGCCGACGCGACCACCACCATGGTGGTCTGTACCGGTGCGCCACCGCAGGTCGAGCCGGGCACCCGCGCGCAGTGGGACTTCGGCCGCGGGTGTGCAGCCGACCTGTCCGGCTCCGGGCACGACGGCCACGCCGGCTCCGGGGTGACGTTCAGCGACACCGGCGCGGTGTTCGACGGTACCGCCGACGGCGCGGTCACGGTGCCCTACGACGACCGGTACCAGCCGGAGTCGATCGGCGCCGGGCAGACCTGGACGCTGCGGCTGACCGGTGTCGTCCCGGGCAAGGTGGGCGGCGCCTACCAGGCGGTCGCGAACGCCCGCAGCCTGTCGTCGAGCTACTCGACCGGCTGGACGGTGTACCTCAACCCGGACGGCACGTTCACCTTCCGGATGTCGCAGGTCGACCACCCGGGATCGACCTACGCGATCGCCCAGTCCGGGGTGCACGCCGAGGCGGGCCAGCGGTACGACATCGCCGCCCGCTGGGACGGGACCCGGCTGTCGGTCACGGTGTCCGGGGCGGGCAGCGGTACCGGCTCGGCGACGCCGAACGGTGGCTACCTGCCGGTCGGCAACGGTCCGATGGATCTCGGCAAGGGCACCACCGGCACCGCCGACTCGTACTTCTTCACCGGGTCGATCGAGGCCGCCACGATCACCGTGGAGTGATCACGCCGGGCACCGGGGCCGGGCCGCGGGCCCGGCCCCGGTGCTCACCCGCCGGTGGTGCCGGCTTCGCCCCGGCCGGTGGTGCGGGCCGGGTGGTGCCAGCTGCGATGTCGGCTGGTGGCGCCGGCTGGTGGTGCCGGTTTCGCCGCGGTCAGGCGATCGCGGCGTAGAGGTCGACGCCGTTGCCGTCCGGGTCGAGCAGGCTCGCGTAGCGCTGGCCCCAGGGCGCGTCGAACGGCTCCGCCACCCCGGGCCGGCCGGCCGCGACCAGCCGCCGGTAGGTGGCGTCGACCTCGGCCGGATCGGCGCAGCGGAAGGCCAGCCCGACGCGCGGGCTGCCGCTCGGCGCCGTCCAGTCCGGGTGCATCGAGCGGACCACGTCCAGGGTGTCCCACATCAGCCGCATGCCCCCGGGCAGCGGCGCCTCCACGTGCGGCTGGGTCTCCGCGTCGGGCGCGATGTCGAGCCCGAGCGACCGGTAGAAGGCGAGCGAGGCGGCGAGGTCGGTGGTGACCAGGTCGATGCAGTCGAGTTGTGCAGTCATGCCGGCCACGCTAGCGGCGATGCCGGCGTCGACCCTTGACGAAATCGGACGCGTACCGAACGGACCGGCCGGGCACCCGTCGCGGTGACGGATGCCCGGCCGGCGGTGCGCGGTCAGCGGGCGAGGGCGCCCATCGGGTCCCAGGCCGGCAGCACGGTCGGCTCGCCGGACAGCGCCTCCTGCAGCTCCGCCGGCAGCAGGTCGGCACGGGCCGCGATCTCGAACACGTACTCGTCGAACCACGAGTCGGTCATGGTGAAGAAGCCCTCCTGGCCGAGGTCGGTCCCCCAGGAGTTCTCCACCCGCCAGCGCCGCGGCGTGCCATCGTCGGCGATGTCCACGCCGGTGAACAGCATCGCGTGCGACATCGCCGACTCGTGATAGGTGAGCCGGTCGGCCTTGCTCAGCGCGAACGTCGTCGAGTAGACCGACGGGTAGTCGAGCAGCTTCGCGTCCCACACGCCGAGCTTCTTGTCGAACTGCTGCGCCACGTCGCAGCCGAACCAGACCGGCTCGCCGCCGGTGATCGTCTTCGCCGCGACGTCCTTGAGCACCGCCATGTCCACGTTGAGGTAGACCACCGGGGCGCCACCCAGCACGTTGCCGAGGTACTCGACGGTGTAAGTGCGGCCGGTCGGGTTGCGCGGGTCGTGCACCAGGCAGACGTAGTCGGCCAGCGGCAGCTCGACGTAACGCTGCGCGAACTGCTGCGGGGTCAGCTCGCCGTCCCGGTGGTACTGCCGGTCGGCGTCGGTCCACTGCCACTCGAACCGCTCCGGCGGGTTGCCCAGGTGGATGGCGAGCACCCGGTACACCACGGTGAGGATCTCCCGCCGCTGCTCGTCGAGCTCGTCCTCGGTGGCACCGGCGGCCGCCGCGGTGCGCAGCGTGTACGCGCCTTCGCGCAGCACCTTCTGCAGGATCGAGTTCATCCGGGCGGTCTGCCCGGACGAGTCGGTCTCCGGCATCGCGCTCTTCGGCACCAGCCCGTGCTTGGCCACCAGCGCGACGAACATGTTCCACTGGCCGCCGTCCTCGGCGACGTGGCTGAGCAGGTGCGCGACGGTACGGTCGTCGACGTCGGCGCCGGCGGTCTCGATCACCGCGGTCAGGAAGTAGTTGGCGCGCTCCAGCTTGTCCCAGAACATCAGGTGGTTCTGGGAGAACTCGAAGTCCTTGAGGTTCAGCTTCCGCTTCGCACCGACCCGGAGCAGGTTGAGCCCGGCGAACAGCCAGCACCGGCCGCTCTTCTGCTGGTCGGTCGCCTTCCAGTCGTCGAGCAGGTGCGACACGGCATGGTCGATGCCGTTGCCCACCGACCGGTCCAGCGCCACCTGGTCGACCGGGGTCGCGGCCACGGCGTTCTGCGCGACCCGGTTCGCCGGGTTGGCGGCGAACTGCTTGCGCAGCAACTCCAGCTCGTCGGTACCGAGGGTGTTCCGGCTGCCAGCGTCCATGCCTGCTTCCTTTCCACCGGGCATCGCTGCACCGGCTGTCGGGCTGGGAGGTTCCGACCGCAGGGGGTGCCTCGTCCGCCGGAACCTCGTACGGCGCCGCGACCCGCCGATCGACCGGCGCCGATGCCGACCCTACGTGGCCGGAGGCTGTTCGTGCGAACGCACCATGGGTGTGTGCGGGATGCCATCTTCCAGGAACGACGCCCCGTCCGGGCGAAAGCCGTACCGGGCGTAGAAGCCGGTCAGATGGCTCTGCGCGCTGAGCGCGACGGTGCGTGGCCCGATGGCGACCAGCGCCTGGTCGAGCAACCGGCCGGCGAGGCCGCCGCCGCGCGCGTCCGCGGTGGTGCACACCCGGCCGATCCGGGCGGCGCCCCCCGGCTCGGCGAGGATGCGCAGGTACGAGGCGATCGCGCCGCCCCGCTCGTACCACAGGTGCACGGTGTCCGGTTCGGTGTCCCGGCCGTCCAGCTCCGGGTACGGACAGTCCTGTTCGACCACGAACACGTCCACCCGCAGCCGCAGGATCTCGTACAGATCGGCGCTGGTCAGCTGGGCGAACCGGGCCCGCCGCAAGGTCAGATCACTCACGGTGCCGAGCCTATTGTGCCGACCGCGACACCGGCCACGGACCTCCGGCGCTCGGCTCAGCGCGGCGGGGCGGCCGGAGGCGGGGCCACGGGCGGCTGACGTCGGGCGTCGAAGTAGCCGCGGGAGCTCGGCAGCGACAGCAGCACCACCGGCCCGACAGTGGTCACGATCAGCAGCACCGCGGCGAGCCCGCCGATGACGTTGACCGGGGCGAAGGTCACGACCGAACGCGCCACCGCGCCGAGGCAGCCGAGCACGCCGACCAGCCCGAACAGGCAGCCGAGCAGGTAGGTGCCGATCCGGCCAGCAGGGTGGCCCCGCAGCGTGAGGACGCCGCAGACCACCATCGCGGCGAGTACCAGCAGCACGACGGCGGCCCCGGCCAGCAGCTCGGCGGACGCGGCGGGCCGGATGTCGCCGCGCAGCGCGAGTCCCAGCAGCGCCAGCGTCGCGGCGATGATCAGCAGCGGCAGTGCGGCCACCAGGTCGCCGACCCCGGCCAGCGTGACGCTGGTCGGCCGCCGCCCCGGCCCCGCCGCCGCCCGTCCCGGCGGCACCGTGCTCACCGGCATCCCGGGCGGCACCGCGCTCACTGGCATCCCGGGCGGCACCGCGCTCACCGGCATCCCGGGCGGCACCGCGCTCACTGGCATCCCAGGGGGTGCACCGACGCTGGGTGTGGGCACTCCGGGACCGGGGGCGGGGGCGCCGGCGGCCGGTGGGCGGCGTGGTTCGGGCGGCTGCATCGGTACTCCTCGGTCTGCCGGCGGCGGTCGCAGCGGCGGACTGCGCGCTGGCGGGACCGTACTGGACCGACCGACGCTATCGAACGGCCACCAGCGTCCGGCGCCGGCTCCGGGCGGGTAGGCGTCATCCGCGCCGGACATCCGTCCGGATCGGACCGGGCGGCGGAGACCAGCCGACCGGGCAACGACGGTTACCCGGTCGACGCCCCGACTACCTACGGGGCAGTGTTTTCGCGCCCTGACAGGGTGCCATCTCGCCGGGTCAGGAGGCGGGTTCGCGCGGCTCCAGGGTCAGCGAGACGGAGTTGATGCAGTACCGCTGGTCGGTGGGGGTGTCGTAGCCCTCACCCTCGAACACGTGGCCGAGGTGCGAGTCGCAGGTGGCGCAGCGCACCTCGGTGCGGGTCATGCCGAGACTGGTGTCGGTGATCAGCCGCACGGCCTCCCCGGCCAGCGGGGTGTAGAACGACGGCCAGCCGCAGTGCGACTCGAACTTGGTGTCGCTGCGGAACAGCTCCGCCCCGCAGGCCCGGCACCGGTAGACACCCTCGGTGGTGGTGTTGACGTATTCGCCGGTGAACGGACGCTCGGTGGCCGCCTCCCGCAGCACCGCGAACTCCTCGGGGCTCAACCGCTCGCGCCACTCGTCCTCGGTGGCCGGCAGCGGCCGGCTGGTGCTCTGCTCAGTCATGCTTCAACGGTACGTCGCCTGCCCAGCCGCTCCGGTGCTCGCGTGGCCGCCGGCGCGATGCCGCCCTATCGTTCGAATCGAGCCCGACCGGCGGTACGGAGGAGTTGACTGGCGGCATGGCCTTGCAGGGGGAGTACGCACCGAGCCCGTCGCAGCATTCGCGCGACCAGGTGGAGCGGTACGAGAGTTCCGGCGGCACCGAGGGCACCACGATGCGCGGCATCCCGGTGGTGATTCTCACCAGCCGCGGTGCCCGCAGCGGCAAGATCCGCAAGACGCCGCTGATGCGGGTCGAGCACGACGGCGACTACGCGGTGGTCGCCTCGCTCGGCGGCGCGCCGAAACACCCGGTCTGGTACCACAACCTCGTTGCCGACCCACACGTCGAACTGCAGGACGGGCCGGTCAAACGGGCGATGGTGGCGCACGAGGCGACCGGCGCCGAGCGGGAGACCTGGTGGCGTCGGGCGGTCGAGGCCTACCCGGACTATGCGGACTACCAGACGAAGACCGACCGGATCATCCCGGTCTTCGTCCTCACCCCGACCGACTGACCGCGTCGCCGGGCCGCCTCCGCCACCGGTGCGCACCGCCCGGCGCCGCGTCTGGCGCGACACCGGACGGTACCTGGCTACGGCCGGACCCGGGCGATCTGCGGGTCGTGGTCGCTGGTCTGGTTGGCGAACTCGCTGTTGATGTGCACCACCTGGTAGTCGTGCCGCGGCAGCAGCGACGGCGAGACCATCAGGTGGTCCAGTACCTCCGAGTTGCCCTCGTAGTCGTAGGTGTAGCGGTCCCGCAGCGGCAGCGTGCCCGGCAGGTCGACGAGCGAGTGGTCGGCGGTCAGGGTGTGCGCCGTGTCGGAGAACTCGAAGTCGTTCAGGTCACCGAGTACCACGATCCTCGCGGCCGGGTCGATCGCCTGAAGCTGCCCGACGAACCGGTGCACCAGCACCGCCTGCTGGTCGCGCTGCGTCTCCGAGCCGCGCGCCGGCGGCTGGTAGCGGCCCATCAGCGGGTCGTCGCCGCCCTTGGACGCGAAGTGGTTGGCGAGCACGAACAGCGGCTTGCCGTGGTAGGAGAACTCGCCGGCGAGCGGCTTGCGCGAGTCCTGCCAGGCGTCGTCGGCCGGTGCCACCCGGCCCGGCGAGTGCGTCAGCTGCGGTACCCCGTGCACCGAGGTGACCGACTCCGGTGTGGTCGAGTCGCCGGGCGAGCGGTCCACGAAGGACAGCCCACGGTCGGTACGGAACAGGAAGCCGACCCGGATGTTGCCGCCGGGCTGCCCGCCGTCCTGGTCGTTCACCGGGTCGATCGAGCGCCACTGGTACTTCGGGCCGCCGGCCGCGGTGACGGCGTCGATCAGCTTGTTCCAGGTCACGTCCGCGGCGACCACGCCGTCGTCGGTGGCGCCGTCGTTGTCCTGGATCTCCTCCACCGCGACGATGTCCGGCGAGGACAGGTTGTGCACGATGCCGGTGGCGAGCTTGTCGAACTTGCTCTGCGGGTCGCCCGGCGCCAGGTTCTCCACGTTGTACGTGGCGATCGACAGCTCACCGGCCCGCTGCGGCCGGGTGGTGCCCGGCCGCAGGCCGCCGGAGACGACCGTCGGGCTCGCGGTCGGGTAGAGCATGTAGTTGCCGAACTGGTAGTCCAGCGGCCCGGACACGGTGCCGGTCAGCCGGTCGCCGGTGTTCGCGTCCGGCACCTTCGCCAGCGTCGAGGACAGGATCAGCCGGCCGGTGTTCGCGTTGTCGTAGCCGGTGTACTTGACGCCGCCGTTGCGGGTCCGCACGCCCGGGTCGCCGGCCGGCAGCACCGGCAGCTCGCCGTACGAGTTGGTCGGGCCGACGGCGGTGGCGTGCCGCACCGCGACGAGCATGCCCTCGACCGACTCGTACGTGTCGAGCGCGTTGTGCCGCGGGTCGAACGTGGCGCTCTTCTCCACGTCGCCGGGCGAGTCGGTGCGCACCGCGCGCGGGATCCGCAGGCCAGCGGGGCCGAGTACGACGGCCTTCGGCAGCCGCGCGTCGTGGCCGACGACGGTGACGGTCGGCCTGGTCAGCTCGGTGGTGGACAGGTTGGTGGCGCTGTTGCCCGGCCGGTACTCGCTGACCGTGCCGGCCACGGTCACGCTGTCGCCGCGGGCCACGGTCGGCTTGGCCGAGGTGAACACGTACAGGCCCTCGCTGGTGGCCGGGTCACGGTCCGGGTGCGGGTCCTGGAACCAGAAGCCCTGCGGGCCGACCGCGGTGACCACACCGGGTACCTCGGTGACCGGCTTGCCGGTCAGCGGCGAGTGGTGCGCGGCGCCCTGGATGTCGTGGATGCGGGCCGGCTCGCCGGTCGGCGGCGGGGTGCTGCCGGTACCGGCCGGATCCGGGTCACCGACGGTGAAGTCGGTGGCGTTGTCGTCGGAGTCGGCGGCGTCGCCGCGCAGCGCGGCGGTGGTGTTGGACAGCGCCGGTACCGGGCTGCCCTCGGCGTCGGTGACGTTCCCGTACCCGACGAAGTCGCGGACGCCGTCGGTGCCGGCGCAGGACGCGCCGCAGGCCAGCGCGGTACCGACGGTGACCAGGGCGACCCGGCCGGAGGTGGCGCTCATCGCGATCGAGCCGGTCACGTTCGGGTCGGTCAGCGGCGTGCTGCCGCCGGCACCGGCCGCCTCGGCGACCAGGTAGTCGGCGCCGGCCGGGATGGCGCCGGTCAGCTTCGTGACCTGCCAGCTGGTGCCGGTGGCGGACGCGTACTGCACGCTCCAGCCGGACACGTCGACGGCGCTGCCACCGCGGTTGTGCAGCTGGACGTAGTCGTTGGTGAGGGTGGCGCCGGAGTTGCCGCCACCGCCGTACACCTGGGTGATCACCACGTCGTCGGACGCGGCCTGCGCGGGCGTGACCGCGGCGAGGGTCAGGCCACCGGCCGTGGCGAGAGCGAGCGCGCCGCCGAGTACGGCGCGGCGCCGCCGTCTCGCCACGGCGGCCGTGATGCGGGACAACACGCTGGAGCCTCCTGGATCGGTCGTGGGGGACGGCCGGCGCCCCGAGCCTTGTCGGCAGTCCCGTCGGTACCTCTGCACCACCGGGCGTGGGCAGCCCTTCTGCCTACCACCCGGAGCCGGACAAGTCAGTAACGCCGCGGTATCGACCCCCTGAAGTCCACCCGACCGGCGGGCTCGGACGCTGCTTCAGGCGGGCGTCACTTCGTCGCGGTGTCGGTGGGCGAGGGCCACGTACAGCTGCCAGGAGGCGGCGATCGTCGCCGCTTCGGCGTCGCTCACCGGACGGCGGACCTTGCCCGGTACGCCGGCGACCAGCGAACCGGCCGGAACCTGCGCGCCGGGTGGTACCACCGCGCCGGCGGCGATCAGGCAGCCCGGCTCGATCCGGGCGCCGTTGAGCACGGTGGCGCGCATGCCGATCAGGCAGTCGTCGCCGACGGTCGCGCCGTGCACGACCGCGCCGTGGCCGATGGTGACCCGCGCACCGATGCTCGCCGGGAACCCGGGGTCGGCGTGCAGCACGGCGGTGTCCTGGACGTTGCTGGCGGCGCCGATCGACACCGGCGCGACGTCGCCGCGCAGCACCGCGCCGTACCAGACGCCGACGTCGTCGGCCAGGCTCACGTCGCCGACCACGGTTGCGCCGGGCAGGACCACGACGCCCGGAGCGAGGTGCGGTACGGCGCCGGGCAGGGCGAGGATGCGGGACATGCGAACCACCTCGGCGTTCGTCGGTGGCCGGGGCGGTCGCCCGGGCCACCGACGATCATGGCAGCCGCGCCGGGTCGTCGCCGCGTTCAGCTGGTGGGGAAGTGGTACTGCGGAGCCGCCGCACCGCGCGGCCAGCGTGCGGTGACCGCCTTGGCGCGGGTGTAGAACGCCACCCCCTCGGTGCCGTACACGTGCGTGTCGCCGAACAGCGAGTCCTTCCAGCCGCCGAACGCGTGGTAGGCCATCGGTACCGGGATCGGCACGTTGATGCCGACCATCCCCGCGGTCACCTCCCGGCCGAACCGGCGGGCGGCCGCGCCGCTGCCGGTGAAGATCGCCGCCCCGTTTCCGTACGGGTTCGCGTTGACCAGCGCGATCGCTTCGTCCAGGGTGGCCGCGCGCAGCACCGCGAGGACCGGCCCGAACACCTCGGTACGGTAGATCTCCTGGTCGACGCCGACGTGGTCGAGCAGGCACGGGCCGACGAAGAAGCCGTCACCGGGCTGCTCGCGCCGGTCCACCACCAGCGTCGCGCCGTCCGCGGTGGCCCGCTCGACGTGCCCGACGATGCGCTCCGCCGCCTGCGCGGTGATCACCGGACCCAGCTCGGTACCGGCGTCCCGGCCGGCGCCGACCCGGACCCCGCGGGCCAGCTCGGCCAGCGCGGCAACCAGGTCGTCGGCGCAGTCACCGACCGCCACCACCGCCGAGATCGCCATGCAGCGTTGGCCGGCCGAGCCGTACGCGGCGCCGGTGATCTGTCGGGCGGCATCGGCGAGGTCGGCGTCCGGCAGCACGACGGCGTGGTTCTTCGCGCCGCCGAGCGCCTGCACCCGCTTGCCGGCGGCGGTACCCCGCTGGTACACGTGCCGGGCGATCGGGGTGGAGCCGACGAACGACACCGCGGCCACGTCCGGGTGGTCGAGCAGCGCGTCGACCGCGACCGCGTCGCCGTGCAGCACCGTGAACACCCCGTCCGGCAGCCCGGCCCGCTGCCACAGCCGGGCCAGGATCAGCGCCGCGGACGGGTCCCGCTCGCTGGGCTTGAGCACGAACGTGTTGCCCGCGGCGATCGCGATCGGATGCATCCACAGCGGCACCATCGCCGGGAAGTTGAACGGGGTGATCCCGGCGCACACGCCGAGCGGCGCTCGCAGCGACCACGCGTCGACCCCGGTGGACACCTGGTCGGAGTACGCGCCCTTGAGCAGGTGGGCGATCCCGCAGGCGAAGTCGACGACCTCGCGGCCGCGGGCCACCTCGCCGCGGGCGTCGTCGAGGGTTTTGCCGTGCTCGTCGGTGATCACCCCGGCCAGCTCGTCGGTGTGCGCGGTGAGCAGCTCGCGGAACCGGAACAGGATCTCGGTGCGCTTGGCGAGTGACAGCTCGTGCCAGTCGTCGAACGCCGCCCGTGCGGACGCAACCGCGGTGTCCACATCGGACTTCTCGGCCAGCCGTACCCGCGACTGCACCTGGCCGGTCGCCGGGTTGTACACCGGTGCGCTGCGGGTGCCGTCGCCGGCGGTGCTCGTCCCGTCGATCCAGTGCTCGATCGTCTGCATCGTTCCGCTTCCCCTACAGATAGTGGCGTTGCGCCTGCTTGGCCTGCTCGTACTCGCGGCGCGCGGTGACGGTGGCGGCCAGTCCCGCCGTCTCGGCGACCGGCACGTCCCACCAGGCGGCCGAGTCCGGCGCCGGTACGAGTGGATCGGTGGCGATCCGGATCACGGTGGTGCGCTCGCCGCGGCGGGCGGCGGCCAGCGCCGAACGCAGTTCGTCCACAGTGGACACCTCGCATACCGCGGCGCCGAGGCTGGCGGCGTTGGCGGCGAGGTCGGTCGGCAGCACGTCGCCGGTCAGCCCGCCGCTCTCGTCCCGGTAGCGGTACCAGGTGCCGAAGCGCGGCGCACCGACCGTCTCGGACAGCGCGCCGATGGAGGCGAACCCGGCGTTGTCGACCAGTACCACGATCAGCTTGACGCCCTCGGCGACCGCGGTCACCAGCTCCTGCGCCATCATCAGGTACGAGCCGTCACCGACCAGGACGAACACCTCGCCCTCGGCGCCGATCGCGAGCTTGGCGCCGAGCCCGCCGGCGATCTCGTAGCCCATGCACGAGTACCCGTACTCCACGTGGTACTGCCGGGGCGCGCCGGCGCGCCACAGCTTGTGCAGGTCGCCGGGCATCGAACCGGCCGCGCACACCACGATGTCGGCGTCGGTGGCGGCCTCGTTCACCGCCCCGATCACCTCGCTCTGCGCCGGCAGCGGGGCGTGCCCCAACCGGTATGCACGATCCACAGTGGACGACCAGGCGGCGGCGAGGTCGGCCGCGCGCCGGCGGTACGCATCGGGTACCTGCCAGCCCGCGAGCGCGCCGGTGAGCTGCTCCAGCGCCCGGCGCGCGTCGGCGAGCACCGCGAGGCCGGACAGCCGTACCGCGTCCGCGGCGCACACGTTGACGTTGACGAACCGTACGTCCGGATCGGCGAACGCGGTGTGCGAGGCGGTGGTGAAGTCGGCGAACCGGGTACCGATGCCGAGCACCAGGTCGGCCTCGGCGGCCAGCGCGTTCGCCGCGGTGCTTCCGGTGGCGCCGATCGCGCCGACCGCGCCGGGGTGGTCGTGTCGCAGCGACCCCTTGCCGGCCTGCGTCTCGGCGACCGGGATGCCGGTCGCGGCGGCGAACCCGGCGAGCGCGCCGGTGGCGGCCGAGTACCGCACGCCGCCACCGGCGACGATCAGCGGCCGGTGGGCGGCCCGGATCGCCGCCACCGCCTCGGCCAGCGACTCCGGATCGGCCACCGCGCGGCGTACCGGCCAGACCCGGGGCGCGGTGAACGCGGCCGGCCAATCGTACGCCTCGGCCTGCACGTCCTGCGGCAGCGCCAGGGTGACCGCGCCGGTCGCGGCCGGGTCGGTCAGCGCCCGCATCGCCGCGGGTGCCGCGTCGAGCAGCTGCTCCGGCCGCATGATCCGGTCGAACCACACCGACACCGGGCGCAGGCAGTCGTTCACCGACACGTCCCCGGCGGACGAGGTCTGCAGCTGCTGCAGCACCGGGTCGGCCGGCCGGGTCGCGAACACGTCGCCGGGCAGCAGCAGTACCGGCAGCCGGTTGATGGTGGCGCCGGCCGCCCCGGTGACCATGTTCGTCGCGCCCGGCCCGATCGACGAGGTGCAGGCGAACGTCGACAGCCGGTCGCTGACCCGCGCGTACGCCGCCGCGGTGTGCACCATCGCCTGCTCGTTGCGGGCCTGGTAGTAACGCAGCTCGTCGCCCGCCTGCAGCAGCGCCTGGCCGATCCCGGCGATGTTGCCGTGCCCGAAGATGCCGAAGCAGCCGGCGAACAGCCGCCGCCGCACCCCGTCCCGCTCGGTGTACTGGTTCGCCAGGAAGCTCACCAGCGCCTGCGCCACCGTGGCCCGCGTCATGACGCCCCCTCCGTGTCGCCCATCGGCAGCCGCCCGTCGATCGGCGCACCGTCCCAGGTGGACCGTATCCAGGCGTGCGCCGGATCGTCGCGGATCCGCCAGGCCCGCTCCGGCCGCGGCCCGGCCATCACGTTCAGGTAGTACATCGGGTATCCCGGCGCGGCCATCGACGGCCCGTGCCAGCCGTACGGCACCAGCACCACGTCACCGGTGCGCACCTCGGCGAGCACGTCGATCGGCCGCTGCCCGGTGCCGTACACCCGGTGGTAGCCCGCGCCGTCGCCGCCGATCTCGAAGTAGTAGAGCTCCTCCAGCTCCGACTCGTCCGCGGAGTGCTCGTCGTGCTTGTGTGGCGGGTAGCTGGACCAGTTGCCGTCCGGGGTGAGCACCTCGACCACGATCAGCCGGTCGCACTCGAAACCGTCGGCCGAAGCGAGGTTGTTGACCTGCCGGCTGCACCGGCCCGCGCCGCGCAGCTCCACCGGCACCTGCCCGGCCGGCCCGTACCGGAAGGGAAGGTCGCGCTCGCACGGGCCGGCGGCGACGGCGAACCGGCCGCCCGCGGCCGAACCGACGGTGGCGCTCGATCGCCGTGGCAGGTAGGCGAAGTCGCTGCGACCGGCGAACACGTCGGCCCGGCCGGCCAGCTCGTACCGCTGCCCGCCGCACTCGACGTGCGCGGCGCCGGCCAGCGGGAGTACCAGCATCTCCTGCTCGCCGGTGTCGATCGTGGCGCTGCCACCGGGTGCCAGCGCCAGTACCGACAGCCCGGCGTACGACAGCCCGGTCCGGACCGTCCACGGTGGACTCGCGGTAGCGCCGAACGGTTGATACCAGTCCATTCCAGGTCCCCTCACAACAGTCCGACGGCGGTGTCGACGGCCGCGGCGACGTCGTCGTCCGGCGGGTACAGCAGGGCGCGGCCGACGACCAGGCCGCGCACCGACTCGTCGGTCAGCGCCCGCTGCCACGCCGCGTACGTCCGGTCCGGGTCGCCGTGCGGGTCGCCGCCGAGCAGCACCACCGGCAGCGTGGTCGCCGCCAGTACGCGCGGCATGTCGTCGACCACCGGCAGCTTCAGCCAGGTGTACGCCGACCGGCTGCCCAGCGCTTGCGCCACCGCGACGGACCGGATCACCGCGTCGGTGGACAGGTCGTTGACCCGCGCCCCGGCGGCGTCCCGGCGTACCCAGAAGGGCTCCACCATGGAGACCAGCTGGCGCGCCGCGAGCGCCGACACGGCCTGCGAGCAGCGCTCCAGCGCGCCCGCCGTGGCCGGGTCGTCCGGGTCGATGCGCAGCAGCATCTTGCCGGCGTCGAAGCGCATCGCGGTGATCGTGTCCGCGTCGTAGGCGGTGAACCGGTCGTCGATCTCGAACACCGTGCCGGGCACGCCGCCCCGGTTCATCGAGCCGACCACGATCTTGTTCGCCAGCGCGTCGAGCAGCAGCAGGTCCTCCAGGATGTCGGCGGTACCGAGCACTCCGGCGACTCCGGGCCGGGACAGCGCGACGAGCAGCCGGTCGAGCAGGTCGACCCGGTCGGCCATGGCGTTCGCCCGCCCCCGTACGGTCAGCGACGCGCGCGCCGGGTGGTCGGCGGCGATGAGCAGGAACCTGCCCCGCCGCGCCAGTTCCGGCCCGCGGGGGCGGTTCGCCGCGGCGGTGCACACCGCGTCCGGCGCGGTGGCGCGGGTACGCACCAGCCGGGCCCGCATGGTGTCAGGCATCCGGGGTCATCCGTTCCAGCAGCGCCGTCACCTCGGCGGGGTACGGCATGTCGACCGAGCAGGCGAGCCGCCCGGCGGCGAGCGCGCCGGCCGCGTTGGCGAACGCGATCGTGTCCGCGAGCGGCCACCCGGCCAGCAGGCCGTGGCACAGCGCGCCGCCGAACGCGTCGCCGGCGCCGAGCCCGTTCACCACCTCCACCGGCAGCGGCGGCAACTGCACCCGCTCGGTGGCGGTACGGGCCAGCACGCCGGCCGGGCCCTGCTTGACCACCGCGAGCCGGACCCCGGCGGCGAGCAGCGCCTCGGCCGCCGCCTCCGGGTCGCTCTCACCGACCGCGATCTCGCATTCGGCCAGGTTGCCCACCGCGACGTCGACGCGTCGCACCGCCGCACCGATCTCGCGCCGCGCGCTGTCCTCGTCCGGCCACAGCGTCGGCCGGTAGTCCAGGTCCAGCACCGTGTACGGCCGCCGGTCCCGCGTCGCGAGCATCGCGTGATGCGCGGCCCGGCTCGGCTGCGCGGACAGTCCGGTACCGGTCAGCCACAGCACCCGCGCCGCCCGTACCGCGTCGAGGTCGAGCTCGGCCGGTTCGATCTGCAGATCCGGTGCCGACGGATAGCGGTAGAACCAGATCGGAAAGGTGTCCGGCGGGAAGATCTCGCAGAACGTGATCGGCGTCGGCAGCCCGGCCACCGGCGTCACCCACCGGTCGTCCACCCCGAACCCGCGCAGCGCGCTGTGCAGGAACTCGCCGAACGGGTCCGCCCCGGTGCGCGAGACGAGCGCCACCCGGCGGCCGTGCCGGGCCGCGGCCACCGCCACGTTCCCCGCGGTACCGCCGAGGTAGCGGCCGAACTGCTCCACCTGCGCCAGCGGGGTGGCGATGCGCTGCGGGTACAGATCGACGCCGAGCCGGCCCACCGCCAGCACCTCGAATCCGGTCACGAGAGTACCTTTCGCAGGTGGTCCAGGCTGGTCGCGACGTCGCCGGCCGGGCCGGCGCCCGGTCCCGGTTCGGCGGCGAGCACCACGTCCTGCTCCAGCACGTACCAGCCGGTGTAGCCGGCGAGCGCGGCGACGATCGCCGGCACGTCCACGTCACCGGCGCCGAGCGGCCGGTACAGCCCGTCGCGTACCGCGGTGCTGTAGGGCACCGTGCCCGCGCGCACCGCCGCGGCGAGCGTGGCGTCCACGTCCTTGAGGTGCACGTGGGCGATGCGGTCGGCCGCCGATCGGCTCAACGCCACCGGATCCACCCCGCCGACCAGTAGGTGGCCGGTGTCCAGGCAGAGCCCGATCGTGCTGCCGTCGAGCACCCGGTCGACCTCGGCGGCGTTCTCCACCAGCGTGCCGACGTGCGGGTGCAGCGTCGCTGTCAGCCCGGTGTCGGTGGCGCGCGCCGCGATCGTGTCCAGGTTCGCCAGCAGCGTGCGCCACTGCTCGGCGGTCAGCCGCGGCCGGGTGTCGTACCCGTCGGTGCCGGTCGCCGCCGCCAGGACCAGGGTGTCCGCGCCGGCCGCGCGGAACGCCGGGAAGTGCGCCGTCGCGGTGGCGACCGCTTCGCCGGTGTGCAGGGGCACCGGCACGAACCCGCCGACCGCGACCATCCCGTACTCGGCGAGTACCGCGGCGCGCTCGGCCGGGGCCACCGGCAGGAAGCCGTCCGGCCCGAACTCGGTGGCGGTCAGCCCCAGCGCGGCCATCTCGGCCAGTACCCGGTCGGGCGCGAGCTGGTGCCCCCAGCCCGGTACCTCGCAGACGCCCCAGGAGATCGGGGCCGCGGCGATCCGCGTCACGCCGCCTCCTTCACCGCGACCGGCCGGTGTTCCCGCCGGGACCGTTCGGCGGCCTCGGCCACCAGCAGCGCGGCGAGCGCCTCGGTGCCGGTACAGGGCGACTCCCGCTCGCCCCGGACCAGCTCGACGAACGCGGCCAGCTCGGCGCAGTACGCGGCGGCGAACCGGTCGGCGAACCCCTGGTACGGCGCGGCCGGCACGGGTCCGCCCGGCTCGGCGGACGGCAGCGGCGCGCGCCCGTCCAGCCCGGCAACGAGCGTCCCGTCCCGGCCGCACGCCTCCAGCCGCACGTCGTAGCCGGCGCCGTTGTACCGGGTGGTGGTGCAGCTGGCCAGGCACCCGTCGGACAGCGTGAGGACGGCGATGGCGGTGTCCACGTCGCCGTACTCGGCGAAGTGCGGCTCGCCGGTGTTGCCGCCGACCGCGCTGACCTCCACCACCTCCTGCCCGGTGATCCACCGGACCGCGTCGAAATCGTGGACCGCGCAGTCCCGGAAGATGCCGCCGGAGTGGGCGAGGTAGTCCGGGCTCGGCGGGCGCGGGTCGCTGGTGCAGGCGCGGACGGTGTGCAGCGGGCCGAGTCGGCCGGCCCGGACCGCCTCGCGGACCGCGACGAAGCCGGCGTCGAACCGGCGCTGGAAGCCGACGTGCAGCGCGACCCCGGCCGCGGCGACGTGCGAGAGCACGGCCCGGGTCTCGGCGACGTCGGCGGCGACCGGCTTCTCGCAGAAGATCGGCAGGCCGGCGCCGGCAACCCGCCGGATCAGCTCCGGATGGGTCCCGGTCGGGGTCGCCACGACGACGCCGTCGGCGCGTTCGAGCAGTTCGGCCATCCGTACCGGGTGGGCCCCGGTGCCGGCGGCGACGGCTTCGAGACGGACCGGATCGGGGTCGGCGAGCAGGACCTCGTCGACGCTGTCCAGGTGGCTGAGGCTGTCGGCGTGACAGGCGCCGATACGGCCCGCCCCGACGAGTCCGATGCGCATGCGTTGCTGCCTTCCTGCGATGTGCCGCGAGCTCGCGGGCCCTGAGGGTGGCGGAGCGGCAGCCGGCCGGGCCGCTGCCGTTCCGCGACTGTTTGTATCCCGGCCGGAGCCGGCCCGTCAAGCATTTGTTAGGACATACGGACGTACTAATATTCTGTAATCCCGAACAGGTGGGAGGCGACGGTGCGAACCGCCGCGGACAGCAGGAGGAGCCCGACGTGACCCGCGTTACCGACCTGATCACGATCGACCGCAGCAGCCCGATCCCGCTCTACTTCCAGGTCGCGTCACGGTTGGAGGAGCTGATCGAGAACGGCGAGCTCGCCCCCGGCAGCCGGTTGGACAACGAGATCCAACTCGCCGACGAGCTCGGCCTGTCGCGCCCGACGATGCGCCAGGCCATCGCGCACCTGGTGGACCGCGGCATGCTCACCCGCAAGCGCGGCGTCGGTACCCAGGTGGTGCACGACCGGGTGCGCCGCCGGCTGGAGCTGACCAGCCTGTACGAGGACCTGGACGGCGCGCACCAGCAGCCCCGTACCGAGCTGCTCACGCTGGAGCGCCGCACCGCCGACGAGCAGGTCGCGGCCGCGCTGCGGATCGACCCCGGCGCCGAGGTGACCTACCTGGAGCGGCTGCGCTTCGCGGCCGGTGAGCCGCTCGCGCTGATGCGCAACCACCTGCCGGTGGCGGTGGCCGACCTGACCCGCAAGCAGCTCGTCACCGGCGGCCTGTACGCGGCCCTGCGGGCTGCGGGGATCCGGCTGCGGGTGGCCGACCAGACCATCGGCGCCCGGCGCGCCACCACCGCCGAGGCGCGGGTGCTGGACGAGCCGCGGGGCGCGCCGCTGCTCGCGATGACCCGGGTGGCCTACAACGCCGGCGGGGTGCCCGTCGAGTACGGCTCGCATCTCTACCGCGCCTCCCGGTACACCTTCGAGCTGACCCTGATGGCGCCCTGAGTCGCCGCGCGGGCCGGCCGCCGCGCGAGGGACGGCTCGCCGCGATGATCGGGGATCTGTTGTGGGACAGGGGGTTCCTCCATGTACGGGGCGTGTGACCGCTGGCTGGTCTCGGACCTGGACGGCACGCTCGTCGACCGCTCGCAACGGATCGCCGAGCGGGACGCCGCGGCGGTGGCGGAGTTCCGGGCGGCCGGCGGCGCGGGTATGCCCGGGCGAACGGAATCGCGCTGGCGCCGCCGCGACCGCCGGTCACCAAGCTGATGCTGGTCGCCACCTCGCCGGCGGAGCTGACCGGGCTGGAGCGGCGGGTGTCCGACATCGACCGTACGGTCGGGCTGGTCCGGTCCGAGCCAACCTACCTGGAGGTGCTGCCGGCCGGGGTCGACAAGGGCAGCGCGCTGCGCCACCTGGCCGATCGCTGCGGCGTACCGCTGGCCCGGGTCGCGGCGATCGGCGACAACCCGAACGACGTACCGCTGCTTCGGGCCGCCGGGCTCGGCGCGGCGGTCGGCGACGGCGACCCGGCCGCGCAGCGCGCCGCGGACGTCGTCGTCGGCCCCTGCGGTACCGCAATCGCCGAGCTGGTTGCGCTGCTGCTCGCCGAGCGGTCGGCCGGTACCGTCGACCCGCCGGTCGACGACGCCACGGCCACCGGCGGTCGGCCGGTCGACAACGCGACGGCCACTGGCGGTCGGCCGGTCAACGGTGCCACGGCCAGCGGCGGACCGGCTCCAGGTCGACCACCACGACGGTGACGTTGTCCGGGCCGCCGCCGGCGAGCGCCAGTTCGATCAGCCGGTCGGCGGCCCGGCGCGGCGACGGTTCGTCCCGCAGCACGTCGGCGATGTCGTCGGCGCTCGCCGCGTCCGACAGCCCGTCGCTGCACAGCAGGTACCGGTCGCCCGGCGTGGCGGGCAGCCGGGCGTGCCAGGCCGGTACCGGCCGGCCGTCGAGCACCCGGGTGACCACCGAGCGGTGCGGGTGGCGCGGGATGTCGGCCGCGGCCAGGTGGCCGCTCTCCACCAGCTGCTGGACGAACGTGTCGTCCCTGGTCAGCTGGGTCAGCTCGGCGTCGCGCAGCCGGTACGCGCGGGAGTCGCCGAGGTGCGCGAGCCGGACCGCGTCCCGCTCCGGCGCCAGCACGGTCAGGGTGGTGGCCATGCCGGCGTGGGCCGGTTCCGCGTCGACGGCGGCGGCGAGCCGGCGGCTGGCGTCGGCGACGAGCGCATCCAACCGTGGCGTACGGGTGTCGGCGGCGCGCACCGCCTCGATCGCGAGCGCGCTCGCCACCTCGCCCGCGGCCTCGCCGCCCACCCCGTCGGCGATCGCGAACAGCCGGCGGCCGGTGTACGCACAGTCTTCGTTGTGGTCGTACACCAGGCCGATGTGGCTCGCGGTCGCGGAACGCGTGGCAGGTCGCACCACCCCACCCTGCCGGCGGCCGCGCCCGGAGTCTGTACGTACTTCTACGTAGTACCGGTCGGCCCGGTGCCGCGGAACCGCTGCAGCAAGGCCTCCAGTACCTGCATCTCGGCGGCCAGGGCCCGCCGGCCGGCCGGGGTGATCACCGCCCAGGTGCGCGGCCGCCGTCCCTCGTACCCCTTGGTGAGCTCGACCAGCCCCTGCTTGGCGAGCACGTCGAGGTGCCGGCCGAGGTTCCCGTCCGTCAGCGCCAGGGTGCGCTTCAGGTAGGGGAAGTCGGCCCGCTCCGCCTCGTCGAGCACGGTGAGCAGGGCGAGCCGGGTCTTCTGGTGCACCGCGTCGTCGAGGTCGAGCGCCGGGTGCGGGCCCGGGTCGGTGCTCATCCGGCGGCGAGCTCTCGTCGCCGGGCCAGCGCGGCACCGCCGATCATGGCCATGCCGAGCAGCCCGTCGCCGAGCCACGCCAGCCACAGCCAGCCGGAGCCGGCGGTGGCGACCGCGAGAATCGCGGCGGTACCGCCGAGCACGCCGGTGACCGCCGCCCAGCGGCCGAGCTGCGCGTCGTGCTGCCACCAGCCGAGCGCGGCGAGCACCGCGGCCGGCCAGACCAGCGGGGCGAACACCCCGACGAACAGCACCGGCAGGAACAGCAGGACGACCAGCAGCAGCGCGATCAGGTACCGCCGGGTGGCATGCCGGTAGGTGCGGCGGCCCTCGCCGACGCCGTCGCGCCGGGCCCGGCGCCGGGCCGCCAACCACAGCGCGCCGAGGCCGACGGCCGTCGTGATCGGCCAGTACGCCAGCAGGGCGAGGTGCCGGCCGCCGGCCGCGAGCTGGCCCGTCAGCGGTCCGTCGAGCACCGGGTAGAGCAGGATGAGCACGCCGAACACCACCAGTGGTGCGGAGGTGGCTCGCTGGTCGGCGCGCACCCGGGCGCGCAGCCGGCCCAGCTCGGGGACGAGCTGGGCCGGGTCGGTGGTGCTCTCCATGGCTGCCCTTCTTCGCGTCGGCTTCTCGGTCTCGCAGATAACTCTGTAGTAGAGAGTACTCGCTGTACGCAAGTCGAGGCGAGACCGAGTACCGCGACCTCTGGGGCGGCCCGGTGGGCCTTCTAGAGTGGACGGGCGGAGGTGGGCCGGTGCTGCCGTTGGTCGGGCGTACGGACGAGATGCGGGCGGTGGCAGCCGCCTGGCGCTCGCTACGCAGCGAACCGACCCGCTGCCGGATCGTGGTGGTCACCGGCGGGATCGGTGTCGGCAAGAGCCGGCTCGCCGCCGAGGCGGTGACCGCGCTGGCGCCGCCGCCGGGCTCGGTGCTCACCGGCCAGGCCCGCGCCCACCGGCCCGCCCCGTACGATCTGACCGCGTCGGCGCTCAGCGGGCGCGCGGCGGGCGAACTCGGCATCTCGGACGATGCGCTCGCCTGGCTGACCCAGCGGGCGGAGCCGGCCACGCGCCGGTTCGCGCCGGAGGCGCTGCTGCGCACCGCGGTCGACGCGATCCGGGCGCTGCACCGCACCGGCCCCGGCGTCCTGGTGGTGGAGGATCTGCACGACCTCGACCCGGCCAGCCTGGAGGTGGTCGGCGAACTGGCCACCGCCCCCGACCTGCCGGTGCTGCTGCTCGTCACCGCCCGCACCTCGCGCGGGCTCGCCGGCCGGGTCCTGGCCCGGCTGTGCGGCACCGACCGCACCACCCGGCTGCACCTCGCGCCGCTGACGGTCCAGCAGGTCGCGGCGGCCCTGCCGGATCCGGCCGGGGCGGATCTCGCCGCCACCGTGTGGCGCCGGACCAGCGGAAACCCGTTCTGGTTGACCGAGCTGGTCGCCGCTGCCGACCTGACCGGCCCGCCCGGTGACCAGCTGATGGCGCTCGCCGCCGACCGGGTGCCGGCCGGTCTGGTCCGGCTCGCGCAGGCGGCGGCGCTGCTCGGCGAGCCGGTGGAGCCGGCGACGCTGGCCCGGTTCGTACCGGCTCACGACGCTCCGGCGGCAGCCGACACCGCCGTCGACCGGCTGGTCGAGAGCGGCGTCCTGCGCTCCGACGCGGACGGCGGGCTGCGGTTCGGGCAGCCGATCCTGGCCGAGTGCCTGGCCGCCGCCGCGCTGCCGTCGCTGCGCTCGGCGGTGGCCGCCGCCCGGGCCGCCGCGGCCGGCTCCGACCCCGACGACGACGCCGCCCGCCGGTGGGCGTCGCTCACCGCGCGGGAGCGCGACGTGGTGCGGCTGCTCGCCGACGGGATGACCAACCGCCAGCTGGCCCGCGCACTGGACATCTCGGTACGGACCGCCACCGTGCACGTGTCCAACGTGCTGCGCAAGACCGGCGCCGTCTCCCGTACCGAGGTGGCCCTGTTCGCCCTGCGGCACGGTGTCCTGGACGCCACCTGAGGCTCGCCGGTACGCGTCGATCGACCGGCCGCCGGCGGGTTGCGGTGGTCGTTCAGGTCGATGTGGCAGGGTTGACCAGATGTCGACGAGGACCGACGAGACGCCGATGCACCGGGCCGCTCGGGTGTCGGACTCGATGCGTGCACTCGCCGAGCGTCGCCTCCGGCAGCGCGGTTGGCGCACGATGATCGTGCCCTACGCCGGCTACGGTGCGCCGGGCTGGGCCCGGGTGATCTGCCGGGTGCTGCTTCGCCCGCCGGACCCCCGCCCGCCGCGGCCCCGCACCAAGCACCGCAAGGTACGCGGCTGGCGCAGCTTCACGTCGGTCCCGGCGCAGGGCGTGCCGGTGACGATCGTGGCGGGTCAGCGGCGGGTCGAGGCGCTCACCGACCGCGGCGGGTTCGTCGACCTGCGGGTCGACGCGGAGCTGACGCCCGGCTGGGACCAGGTGATGCTGGAGAGCGAGGGCACCGCCGCGGTGCCGGCGCCGGTCCGGGTCGTCGACCCGGACGTCCGGTTCGGCATCGTGTCCGACGTGGACGACACGGTGATGGTGACCGCGCTGCCCCGGCCGCTGCTCGCCGCCTGGAACACGTTCGTCCTGGACGAGCACGCGCGCGCCTCGGTGCCCGGGATGGCCGTGCTGTACGAGCGGCTCGCCACCGGCCATCCCGGCGCGCCGGTGTTCTACCTGTCCACCGGCGCCTGGAACGTGGCGCCGACACTGTCCCGATTCCTGTCCCGGCACCTGTTCCCGGCCGGCCCGCTGCTGCTGACCGACTGGGGCCCGACCACCGACTCGTGGTTTCGCAGCGGGCGCGAGCACAAGCGGGACACGCTGCGCCGGCTGACGACGGAGTTCCCGTCGATCCGGTGGCTGCTGATCGGCGACGACGGCCAGCACGACGAGCAGCTGTACGCGGAGTTCGCCGCCGAGTTCGGCGACCACGTGGCGGCGGTGGCGATCCGGCGGCTGTCGCCCACCCAGTCGCTGCTGGCCCGCGGCCTGCCCGCACCGCACGGCGCGCCGCACGGTCAGGACCTGACCTGGCTGTCCGCCCCGGACGGCGCCGGCCTGTCCACCCTGCTGCGCGAGGCCGGCCTGCTCCCCGACTGACCGCAGCAGATCGGGCCCTCGGCCCGGGGTCGCGCGCGCCATCGCCGGCGGGCGGCCGTCCATGCGACCCGGTCGCGCGGGGTGGCAGGCCGTCCGCCGGTCACCTCCGGCGCGGGTTGGTACGGCGAGTCGCCGGTGCGGTGGTCGGGTCCGCCGGCCACGGGTGCCGCGGGTAGCGTCCGCGTAGCTCGGCCCGTACCGCCGGATAGCCGGTTCGCCAGAAGGACGCCAGGTCGCTCGTCACCGCGGTCGGGCGGCCGGCGGGGGACAGCAGGTGCAGCGTCAGCGGTACCCGCCCGGCAGCGATGCGCGGGGTCTCCGCCGCGCCGAACATCTCCTGTACCTTCACCGCGAGTACCGGCGCGGCCGGATCGGTGTAGTCGACCCGGATCGCCGAGCCGCTGGGCACCGCGACCCGCTCCGGCGCGAGCCGGTCCAGCTCGGCGGTCTGGCGCCAGTCGAGCAGCCGGCGCAGCGCGGCACCGGCGTCGACGCGGGCCAGGTCGGCCCGGCGGCGGGCCCGAGCCAGTTCGGGACCCAGCCACCGGTCCGGGTCGGCGACCAGCCCGGCGTCCGAGACGTCCGGCCACGGCGCGCCGAACACGGTGCGGCAGAAGGCGATCCGGTCCCGCAGCGCGGTGCCTCCCGGGCCGAACCGGAGCAGTTGCGGTCCCTCTGCGCGCAGGCCGGCGAGCAGCGCGTCGTGCACGGCGGTGGGGTCCGGGTGCCGGATCGGCCGGACCGACAGCGGGATGGCGCCGAGCCGCTCGGTCCGTTCGGCGCGCACATCGCCGTCGTACCAGCCGATCCGCTGTTCGGTGTGTCGCAGCGCGGCGCCGATCTCGGCGGCGGTGTCCGCGTCGATCGCCGCGGCGAGGCGGATCCGGGCGGCGGCCCGGCCGACCGGGCGGTCCGCGACGGCGATCGCCAGCCACTCGGCGCCGTGCAGTCCCGAGCCCGGCGACAGCTGCGCCTCGGTACCGCCGGCCATCAGGTAGCTGCCCGTCTCGCCGTCTCGTCGCCGGGCGATCCGTTCCGGGAACGCCAGTGCCGCAACGACTCCGGCCGCGGCCTCGGCGCTGACGCCGGTGTCCGGGTGGCGCGGCGCGGCCCGCTGCAACCGGTGCGCCTCGGCCCGCCAGCCGGACGCGCGCCGGTCCCGCTCGACCGCTCGGCGGGCGGCGGCCAGGTCGTCGCCTCCGGCGCTGTCCGGCTCGGCCAGCAGCGCCACCAGCTCCGCGGTACGCCGGCTGCCCAGTCGCGGCGCGCCGTCGAGCAGCGCCCGGGCCAGCCGCGGGTGGGTACCGGCGGCGGCGAGCGCACGGCCCCGGTCGGTCACCCGGCCCTGCGGGTCGACGGCGCCGAGCGCGAGGAGCGTCTCGGTGGCCACCGCCATCGCACCGGCCGGTGGCGGCTCGGGCAGCGCCAGGCCGGTCCCGTCCGGCCGCCCCCAGCAGGCCAGGTCCAGCGCGAACGAGGTGAGATCGGCGACCGCGATCTCCGGCTCCGGCCGGGCCGGCAGCCGCTCGTGCTGCGCCGCCGACCAGCACCGGTAGACGGTACCCGGGCCCTGGCGCCCGGCCCGGCCCGCCCGCTGCTCGGCGGCGGCGCGAGACACCGGTACGGTCGCGAGCGAGCCGAGGCCGCGGGCCAGGTCCACCCGGGGCACCCGGGCCAGGCCGGCGTCGACGACGACCCGTACCCCCGGGACGGTCAGGCTGCTCTCGGCGACCGAGGTGGTGAGCACCACGCGACGGTGGCCGGAACCACCCCGCAGCACCGCATCCTGGGCCGCCGCCGGGAGCCGCCCGTGCAGCTCCGCCACCTCGGCATCCACAGTGGACAGTGCGGAGTGGACGGTGCGGATCTCACCGGTACCGGGCAGGAACACCAGCACGTCGCCGGTGGTCTCGGCCAGCGCCCGGCGCACCGTGGCCGCCACGTGCGAGAGCAGGGCCGGATCGACCCGCAGCCCGAGCGGCGGCCGGACCGGTGCCGGCGGCGGGCACCATACCGGGGTCACCGGATGCAGCGCCGCCGACGCGGTCACCACCGGTGCGGACAGCGCCGAGCGCAGCGCCGGTACGTCCGCGGTGGCCGAGGTGGCGAGCAGCCACAGATCCTCGCGCAGCACGGCCCGCACGTCGGTGGTGAACGCCAGCGCCAGGTCCGAATCGACGGCCCGTTCGTGGCACTCGTCCAGGATCACCGCGGCGACGCCGGGCAGCTCCTCGTCGCGCAGCAGCCGGCGTACCAGCAGGCCGGTGGTGACCACCTCGACCCGGGTCCGAGCCGAGACCCGGCGCTCGCCGCGCACCGCGTACCCGATCCGATCGCCGACCGGCTCGCCCAGCAGGTCGGCCATCCGCCGGGCCGCGGCCCGGGTCGCCACCCGGCGCGGTTCGGCCACCACGACCCGACCCTCGAGAGCGTCCGCCAGCGCCAGCGGCGCCAGCGTGGTCTTGCCGGTGCCGGGCGGCGCCACCAGCACCGCGCTCCCGGCCGCTCGCAGCGTGTCGGTCAGCTCGCGAAGCACCGACCGGATCGGCAGGTCGGGCTCGGCGGGCAGCATCCGGCCAGTCTGCCGCACCGCCCGCCGGACAGGCGGGGTCGGGGGCCGGCGCGAGGTTTGCCCCCGGCGCTCTCGGGAACCATCAAGGTATGACGCGGCCACGGGGCGATCTGCCGTTCGGGCCGCCGGCACACAGTGCCTTGAACCTGCGCCTGGCGTTGGCGCTGTTCGGGTTCGTCGTCGCCGGTGGCGCGGCGGTCGCCGCCTTCGTACTGGGCCGGGTACTGCCCGGCGTGGTCCTCGCCGCCGTCGCGGTCGTTGCCCTCGGCAACGCCGCCTGGGTGCAGTACCGGCGCCGCCAGCGCCGCCGCGCCGAGCACGGCAAGCGCCACTCGCTGTTCGAGTAACCGAGCCTGGCGCGATCAGGCCAGCGGCACGTGCGCGCCGAGCGCGTTCACCGCGGCGCCGATCCGGTCGTACTCGCGCTGGTAGACCGAGCGTCGCGCGGCCGGCGGGTGACCGGCCAGCGCGGTGGACAGGGTGACCAGCCGGATCTTCGGGGAGATGTCCACCCAGGTCGGCACCGCGTCGACGTGGCTGACCCGCCAGTGACCGTCGGCCGACTCGGTGAACGTCAGCCGCGGCATCACACCCTCCCGGCTGGCCGCGATCGGGTCCTCGTGCCGGGCGATCTCGTTGCCCATCCCGTACACGACCCACTTGCCGCCGATGCGCTGGAACGGTTGCACCACATGGGCGTGGCAGCCGAGGATCGCGTCCACGTCGGGCGAGGCGAGCAGGGTACGGGCCTGGGCGCGCTGCTCGTCGGTCGGCTGCTGCCGGTACTCGGTGCCCCAGTGCAGCGACAGCAGCACGATGTCGGCGCCGGCGGCCCGGGCGGCGTGCGCGGCGGTCAGGATCCGGTGCACGTCGGTGATGTTCACCAACCACGGCTGTCCGGCCGGTAGCGACAGGCCGGTGTTGAGCCCGAACGTGTACGACAGGTCCGCGATGCGCACCCCGGGCACGTCGATCAGGTCGGTGCGGGCGGCCTCCCGGGCGCTGCGTGCGGTACCGGCGTGGTGCAGGTGCGCGGCGTCCAGTGCGGCGAGCGTGTCGCGCACGCCCGCGCTGCCCTGGTCGTACGAGTGGTTCGAGGCGGTGGAGCAGTCGTCGAACCCGGTGGCCCGTACCGCGTCGAGCACCTGCGGCGGGGCGGCGAACCGGGGCCAGCCCCGCGGCGCGGCGCCGGGGCCGGCGAGCGGCGTCTCCAGGTGGCAGATCGCGAGATCCGCCCCGGACACGGCCGGGCGTACCCCGGCGAAGATGTCGCGGAAGTCCATCCGGCCGTGCCCGTCGGCGCGGGCCTGCTGCCACACCGGCGGGTGGACCAGCACGTCACCGGCGCCGAGCACGGTGACCTGGCGCGGGCCGGAGGGAGAGGGCTGCGCGGCGGAGCGTGCCGGTGAGGAGGCGGCGGGGGAGACCGTCCGCGGCCCGTCCGCCGCGCAACCCGCGGCGGCGATGACCACCACCGCCGCCGCAGCAGCGACGATCGTGCAGCTGCGCTGCCAGGTCCGGCGCGCCCGGCTGGCCCCGGTCGGGACCGCACCCCGCAGGGCGGCAGTCCAGGCGCGTCGCGACATCGGCCAACCGTACCGACACCATTGCCGCGCCGCGGCGATTCGGTGATTTTCCCCGCAGCCGGATCCTGGGAAGCACGTCCACCCCGCGCGGCACCCTGGGTAGGGTCGCCGCAGACATCGACGTCTGGAGCGCAACGAGGCAGGCTCACCGAGCCCGCCCCGACACCGACCGCAGGCAGGACGACTCGGCGTCGACGGGGGTCGCGGCACCTCCGGCCACGCCGGCGAAAGGCGCGACGAGATGAGCGAGCAAGCCAACATCGGGGTGACCGGCCTGGCCGTGATGGGGCGAAACCTGGCCCGCAACCTGGCCCGGCACGGACACACGGTGGCCCTGCACAACCGGCACCAGCAACGCACCGACGACCTGGTGTCGCAGTTCGGCGACGAGGGGACCTTCGTCCCGACCGGCTCGGCGGCGGAGTTCGTCGCCGCGCTGGAGCGGCCGCGCAAGCTGATCGTGATGGTCAAGGCGGGTGGGCCGACCGACGCGGTCATCGACGAGTTCACCCCGCTGCTGGACGAGGGCGACATGATCGTCGACGGCGGCAACGCGCACTTCGCCGACACCCGGCGCCGGGAGAAGGCGCTGCGCGAGCAGGGCCTGCACTTCGTCGGTACCGGCGTGTCCGGCGGGGAGGAGGGTGCGCTGCACGGCCCGAGCATCATGCCCGGCGGATCGAAGCAGGCGTACGCGTCGCTCGGGCCGATCCTGACCGACATCGCCGCCGACGTGGACGGCACCCCGTGCTGCACGCACATCGGACCGGACGGCGCCGGCCACTTCGTCAAGATGGTGCACAACGGCATCGAGTACGCCGACATGCAGCTGATCGCCGAGGCCTACGACCTGCTGCGGCACGCGCTCGGGCTGGAACCGGCGCAGATCGCGGACATCTTCCGCGACTGGAACACCGGCCGGCTCGACTCGTACCTGATCGAGATCACCGCGCAGGTGCTCGGGCACGTCGACGCGGCGACCGGCAAGCCGTTCGTCGACGTGGTGGTCGACCAGGCGGAGCAGAAGGGTACCGGCCGCTGGACCGTGCAGACCGCGCTGGAGCTGGGCGTGCCGACCACCGGCATCGCCGAGGCGGTGTTCGCCCGGTCGCTGTCCGGCGGTGCGGCGCTGCGCGAGGCGGCCCGCGGGCTGCCCGGCCCGGTCCGCGCGCCGATCACCGGCGCCGCCGCCGAGACGCTGGCCGCCGACATCGAGCAGGCGCTGTACGCCTCCAAGGTGGTCGCGTACGCGCAGGGCTTCAACGAGATCCAGGCCGGCGCGGCGGAGTACGACTGGCCGATCGACCTGGGCGCGGTGGCCACCATCTGGCGTGGCGGCTGCATCATCCGGGCCGCGTTCCTGGACGATATCCGCGCCGCGTACGCGAAGGACCCGGCGCTGCCGACGCTGCTGACCGACGGCGGCTTCGCCGAGGCGGTACGCGACGCGCAGGACTCCTGGCGGTCCGTGGTCGCCGCCGCGGCCCGGCTCGGCATCCCGGCGCCCGGTTTCTCCTCCGCCCTGTCGTACTACGACGCTCTGCGGGCGCAGCGGCTGCCCGCCGCGCTGGTGCAGGGCCAGCGGGACTACTTTGGGGCGCATACCTACCAGCGGGTCGACCGCCCGGGCACCTTCCATACCGAGTGGGCCACCCGCGACGCAGCGGAACACGAGGTGTAGCAGTTGAGCTACGACGCAATCCAGGCGGAGACCGTCACCATCGGCGGTGACGGCGGTGACCGGATCGAGGCGTACCAGGCGCGCCCGCTCGGCCCCGGCCCGTTCGGCGCCGTGGTGGTGATCCACCACCTGCCCGGGTACGACCGGGAGACCAAGGAGACGGTGCGCCGGTTCGCCACCGAGGGCTACCTCGCGGTCTGCCCGAACCTGTACTCGCGGCAGGGCGCCGGGCTGTCCCACGAGGAGGCGGCGAAGCTGGTCCGCGAGGACGGCGGGATCTCCGACGAGCAGCTGATCGGCGATGTCGCCGGCGCCGCCGCGTACCTGCGCGAGCAGACCAGCAGCAACGGCAAGGTCGGGTGCATCGGGTTCTGCTCCGGCGGCCGGCAGGCATTCCTTGCCGCGGCCAACGTCGACCTGGACGCCGCGGTGGACTGCTACGGCGCGTTCGTGGTCGGCAACCCGCCGGAGGGGTCCCCGTTGCGCGCCACCGAGATCCTCGACCAGGCGCCGAACCTGCGCTGCCCGCTGCTGGGCCTGTTCGGCAACGACGACCAGTATCCGTCCCCCGACCAGGTGGCGACCCTGGAGAAGGAGCTGGCCAGGCTCGGCAAACCGCACGAGTTCCACTCGTACGACGGGGCCGGCCACGCGTTCTTCTCCGTCGACGGCCCCCGGTACCGGCCGGAGGCGGCGGTGGACGGGTGGTCGAAGATCCTCGACTTCTACGGCCGCCACCTGAGCTGACGACGGCGGCGGGGGTCACCTCGGGGGCGGCGGGGGTCACCTCGGGGTGGTCCCCGCCGCACCGTCTCCGGTGCGGGCGGCGCACCTGGCTCAGAGGCCGAACAACGTGCGCACGATGTCGACGTAGAAGTTGCCCTCGATGTGCCGGAAGATCGCGAACGGCTCGCCCGGGCTGCCCACGAACGGCCGCAGCGTCCACGCCAGTTGGGTGCCGACGAAGCCGAACACCACGATCCAGACGTACAGCAGCGCCATGCTCGCCTGCCGCTCCGGCGCCGGTGGTACCGGTCGCGCCGGGGCGGCGCCGTTGGCCGGTGTCGGGGCGCCGGCGGCCGGCAACGCCACGGGCTCCCCGTGGTTCCCGGCGCCGGCCATCGCCGGGACCGGTTGCACCGCAACGGGTTGCCCGGCGGGCACGGACACGGCCGGTACCCCCACCGGCTGGTTCATCGACCGCATGCCGCCGACGAGGAACTTCAGCCCCACGAACGCGGTGAGCGTCATGATCGCGACGTTGAGCAGCTTGTAGAAGGAGTAGTGCGGCGCGGTCACCAGGAAGAACAGGCTGATCGGCGCGAACGCCAGGCACAGCGTGGACATCACCGTGACCGCGACCGAGACCAGCGCCACCGCCTGCCGGATCGACAGCCGGGCCCCGAAGACCAGGTTGAACAGGTACAGCGTCGGCAGGCAGATCACCAGCGTCACGAGCAGCAGGATCGGCAGCTTCACCGCGGAGGCGACCGCCTGCAGCGCCCCGTTGGAGGCGCCGAGCACCGCGCCGTACAGGGCGAGGGAGATGGCCGCGGAGGCCAACAGCTGCCCGATCAGCGGGCCGAGGTCGCGGTCGTCCCGGATCTGCTCCCAGACTCCGGACCGGTCTCGCAGGATGCGCTCGATCACGAGCAGGCTCTGTGCGGATGCCATGGCAGGCTCCTTGCTGCGACGACGTCGAAGTCGCTACACCCTAAAGGACGCAGACAACGTCAGTCGGTCCGGTCCCGGTCGCCACCGGTCAATCGCCGCAGTTCGCTCGCGGTGAGGCCGGCCCGGTCCAGCTCGTCGGACAGCGCGGCGAGCGACGGCGCCGACCCGGACGGCGCGGGCCCGGTGGACGCCAGCCGTTCCAACCGGCGTACCTCGTCGGCGAGGGCGGCATGCCTGGCCGGATCGGCGCCGCAGTCGGCGGCGGTGGTCACCACCGCCCACTCGATCCGGCGCAGCGACGCCTCGTCGAGGGTCTCCGAACCGGCGCGGATCGCGTCGATCGTCTGCTGCGCGGCGAGCAGCAGCGCCGCCGCCGCCGGGTCGGCGGCGGTCAGCGCGGCGAGTCGGCGGCGGCCGAACAGGACGCCGGCGGACTCGGCCGCGCGCTCGCGGCGCAGGCTGACCGCGCCGCGCACCGCGACCAGCCCGGCGACCAGCGCGACGAGCAGCCCGCCGTCGCCGGCCACCGCGCCGAACAGCGGCGACGCGCCGTTCGGCCGGGCGCCGGACAGCAGGATGGCGAGCCCGCCGATCCCGAACAGCACGGCGACGATCGCGGTCAGCAGCACCGTGGCGGGCTCCGTACCGGCGGCGAGAAGTCGGCGCCGCACCGGGTCGGGCACCTGGGGTGCACAGACCGCTCGTGGCCGCCCGGTCACGAGCGTCGCCCCGCGTCGACCCGGGCCGGCGGATGGTCCCGCTGTCTCATGTGCCCTGTCGTACCACAGCGGTTCGCTCCCGGCGGGCCCGCCGGGAGCGATGCGGGCGTGCTCGTCGGCGTGGCGGATCGTGGGGCCCACCTGAGGCGAAGAAATTGCCTGACTGGAAAAGTTGCTTGTCGCGCAAAAATCTGTATGGTGGGTGCATGGCAGCCGACCCGAGCGGCCTGCGGGCTCGCAAGAAGGAACAGACGCGCATCGCGCTGAGCTGGGCCACGATCCGGCTCGCCGTCGATCGCGGCCTGGCCAACGTCCGGGTGGAGGACATCGCCGCCGAGGTCGGCGTGTCGCCACGCACGTTCAACAACTACTTCGCCAGCAAGGGCGAGGCGATCGCCGACCGGGAACTGGAACGGTTCCGGCAGTTCGCCGACGCACTGCGCGGGCGCCCGGCCGACGAGCCACTGTGGCCGGCGATCACCGCCGCCGTGCGCGAGCGGTACGCGCTGACCGGTGAGGCCGGCGCCGACGAGGAGGCCGACGAGACCGCCCGGCAGCGGTGGGTCGAGGGGGTGCGGCTGATGATCGCCGAGCCGGCCGTGCAGCGCGACCTGGCCGCCGCGTCCGCCGCCGCGGAGCAGCAACTCGCCGCGGCCGTCGCCGCCCGCACCGGTACCGACCCGGACCGCGACATGTTCCCGCGACTGGTCGCCGGCACGGTCGGGGTCGTGCTCGGCACCGCTCGGCAGCAGTGGCTGCGCGACCAGTCGGTGCCGATCGCCGACCTGATCGCCGACGCGCTGGCGCAGGTCGCCAACGGCCTCGGTTCCCCCTGACCAACCCGGGCGCTCGCGCCGAACCGGGCGGGCCCGCTCGTGCCGACCCGGGCGCAGCGGCCGACCCGCCGCCCGACCGACCCGCCGCCCGACCGACCTCGAACCCACCGACCTCGAACCCACCGACCGACCCCGACATCGACCCGCTCGACGCCCGCCCACCGGGCCGCGCATCGACCGTGCCGCAACACATCCATGCCACTCGTGGCCCGCCCGGGCCGCGCGCTCGATCCTGCTCGGAGGAAATCATGTCCGAAGACGTCGTCATCGCCGGCGCCGGCCCCACCGGCCTGCTGCTCGCCATCGAACTGAGCCTGGCCGGCGTGCGGCCACTGGTACTGGAGGCGCTGCCGGAACGGTTGCCGCACAACCGGGCCAACGGCCTGGTCGGCCAGGTGGTCCGGATGCTGGACCGGCGCGGCCTGTACGAGCGGATCGCCGGCACGCCGGGGCCGCCGGCACCGGCCCCGCAGTACATGTTCGGCGGGCTGCCCCTCGATCTCGCCGACCTGCCCGACAACCCGCTGTACCTGCTGCCGGTGCCGCAGCGGCAGCTCGAGGACGTGCTGGAGGCCCGGGCCCGCGAGCTCGGCGTACCGATCCGGTTCGGGCACCGGCTGACCGGCCTGAGCCAGACCGCCGACGCGGCCACCGCGCGGGTCGCCGGCCCGGACGGTGAGTACGAGCTGGCCACGGCGTACCTGGTGGGCGCGGACGGCGGGCACAGCGCCACCCGCAAGCTCGCCGGCATCGGCTTCCCGGGGGTGTCGCGGGACGACAGCGTCTCCCGGTCGGCGCACGTCCACATCCCCGACGAGCTGCGCGACCCGGCCACCGGCGGGCTGCGCGTGCCCGGCCACGGCGTCGTCCCGCCGTTCGGGTACCACCGCACCGAGCAGGGCCTGTTCGTGTACGCGCCGTTCCCGAGCGGTCCGCCCGGGCTGAACACGCTGGAGTGGAACGATCTGGACACCGAGGGTGAGTTCGATCTCGCCGGAATGCACGCGAGCGTACGGCGGGTGCTCGGCGTCGACGTGGGCTTCACGGCGCCGACCGGGCCGGGCCCGCACCTGCTGCGCCGGCTGGTCGGCGGCCACACCCGGATCGCCGAGACGTACCGGTCCGGCCGGGTGCTGCTGGTCGGTGACGCGGCGCACGTGCACGCCGCGGTCGGCGGCCCGGGGCTCAACCTCGGCCTGCAGGACGCGATCAACCTGGGCTGGAAGCTCGCCGCCGCGCTGGGCGGGCGGGACGACCTGCTGGAGACCTACCAGGCGGAGCGGCGTCCGGTGGGGGAGCGGGTCGTGACGCACACGCAGGCGCAGTCCGCGCTGATCGCGTCCGGACCGCAGACCACCGCACTGCGGTCGGTGCTGGCCGAGCTGCTCGCCGACCGGCCGGCCAGGCTGCGGCTGGCCGAGCTGCTCGCCGGCGCCGACGTGCGGTACCCGGCGGAGCCGGACGCGCACCCGCTGGCCGGTCGGTGGGCGCCGGACCTGGTGCTGCGCACCGAAACCGGACCGGTGCGGCTGGCCGAGCTGACCGCGGCGGGCCGCCCGCTGCTGGTCGACCTGACCCGCGGCCACGACCTCGCGGCCGAGCTTGCCGCCGGTACGGGTCGGGTCGAGGTGGTCAGCGCGGCGCCGATCGACGGGGCGCCGACGGCGATGCTGCTGCGGCCGGACTGCTACCTGGCGTGGGCCAGCGACTCAGCGGACCCGGACCCGGCGGAGCGGGCCGCACTGCGTGCCGCGGCCGGGCGCTGGCTCGCTGCGCGGCGGGTGGTCGAGCCGGTCGCGTGACTCCTCCTGCCAGTCCGCCCAGCGAGACAGCTGGTCGACCTGGTCGGACAGCTCGCTGCGGCGGCCGGCGTCGCCGCCGCAGTCCAGCGCGGCCCGGCTCACCGCCCACTCGGCCCGGCGCAGCGCGAGCTCGTCGTCGCGGACCGAGGCGGCCCGGATCCGGTCGATGTCGTGCTGGGCGAGGGCGAGCAACGCCGCCGCCTGCGGATCGCGGACCGCGAGGTCGGCCAGCAGGTGCCGGCTGAGGAACACTCCGGTGCGCTGCGCCCAGCGCCGGCGCAGCGCACAGAACACCCCGTGCACCACGGTCAGCCCGGCGGCGCCCGCGACGAGCAGGCCGCCACCCCCGACCAGCTCGTCGAACGTGTGCGGGGCGCCCTCCGGCCGACCGCTGGAGGCGAGCACGGCCACCGCGCCGGCGCCGAACAGGGCGGTCAGCACCGCGGCGAGCAACGCCATCGAGGAGTCGGCACCGTCGAGCAGCCGCCGTCGCATCGGCTCGGAGACCTGGGGCGCGCACACCGGGCGCAGCTGATCGACCATGCGCCTGTCGTATCACAACCCGACGCCGACGGGCACTCCGGAGGCCCATGACACGTCGATCATTTCGGTACGCAAACCGGGCGGCCGGTTTGGCTCCGCGCCCCAGCCGGCGGATCACGCAGCCCCGCGTTGATCAAGGGATTCGGTCATCCGTTCCCGGCACGACGTGACCGAATCCCTTGATCAACCTCGGGGGGGTCCGGGGTGGGCGGTGGGGTCAGGGGGTTGTGTCTACTGTGGACATCCAGGACTCGACGTCGGCGGCGGTGCGGGGCAGCGCATGCGACAGCAGCTGGTAGCCGTCCGCGGTGATCAGCACGTTCTCCTCGATCCGGTACCCGAGACCGCGGAAGGCGGCCGGCACCAGCTCGTCGTCCGGCTGGAAGTACAGGCCGGGCTCGACGGTGAGCACGTGGCCGGGCGCGAGCGTGCCGTCCAGGTACTCGCCGGCCCGGGCCGAGGCGCAGTCGTGCACGTCCAGGCCGAGCATGTGGCCGGAGCCGCACAGCGTCCAGCGCCGGTAGATCGTGGAGGCCGGATCCAGCGCCTCCTCCGCCGAGCAGGGCAGCAGGCCGAGGTCGGCCAGGCCGTACGCGGTGACCCGCATCGCCGCGCGGTGGAAGTTGCGGTACGGCGCGCCCGGCTTCAGCTCCGCCAGCGCCGCGTCGTTCGCCGCCCGGTTCAGCTCGTACAGGTCGCGCTGGATCGGGGTGAAGTGGCCGGAGATCGGCAGCACCCGGGTGATGTCCGCGGTGTACAACGAGCGGGTCTCCACCCCGGCATCGAGCAGCAGCAGGTCGCCGTCGCGGACCGGGCCGTCGTTGGCGATCCAGTGCAGCGTGGTCGCGTGCGGGCCGGCCGCGACGATCGAGTGGTACCCGACGTCGTTGCCCTCGGTGCGGGCGCGCCGCCAGAACGTGCCCTCCAGGTACCGCTCCGAGGTGGCCTTGGCCCGGTCCAGCGCGCGCACCACGTCGGCGAAGCCGCGGGCGGTGCTGTCGCAGGCCAGCTGGAGTTGCTCGATCTCGTACGCGTCCTTGACCAGCCGCAGCTCGGCCAGCACCGCGGCAAGCTCGTCCTCGGCGTACCCGTCGTCGCGCGCCGGCACCAGCGCGTCCACGTCGGCGTCGACCCCGCGCAGCACCCGGGTGGGCAGCGTGCCGCGCAGCGCGGACTCCAGGTCCGCCACGTCGCGGGTGGTCAGGCCGAGTTCGGCGGCGGACTCGGCGAGCGACGGCCGGCGGCCCACCCACAGCTCGCCGGCCCGGCTGCGGTAGAACTCGCCGTTGTCCCGGCGCGAGCGCGGCGGCGCGAACAGCGTGTCACCGTCCGGCTCGACCACCAGTACCGAGCCGGCGTGCTGGTCGCCGGACAGCCACACGTAGTTGGAGTGCGGCCGGAACCGGTAGTCCTGGTCGGCCGAGCGGGTCTTGAGCCGCCCGGCCGGCACCACGATCCGCTCGCCGGGGAACGCGGCCCGCAGCCGGTCGCGGCGCTTGGCGGCGAACCCGGCGACCGGCAGCTGCGCCAGCTCGCGACGCTCGGTGTCCGCCCAGCCGGTACTCATGAACGCGTCCAGCGCCTCGGTCGGCGGCCAGTCGTGGCTGCCGGTGGCGAACTGCTCGCGGGCCATCACGCCTCCCAGCGTTCCGTATGCCGAACGACCCCACGCTAGGCACCGGACCCGCCCAGGTCAATGCGGCCGCCCTGGCTTCGGTGTACCGCTGGCTGTTTGTCCGGCAGCGCCGGCGGCCCGGCGGGCGACCTCACGGCGCTGCTGTTCGATTCACGGAACGGCCGTGCGGTTCACGCGTCGCCGAGGAACTGGTCCAGCTCGGCGTCGACCAGGGTCGCGGCGTCGATGCCCACCGCGGCGAGCACGCCCTCCAGCTCCATCCCGACGATCCCGTGCAACCGCACCCAGAGCCGGATCGCGGCCGCGGCGACCGTGGGCTCGACGGCCGTGTCCCGGCTGCGGGCCCACTCGGCGACCTCGCCGCGCAGCCGGGGCGGGGCCGGCGGCAGCGGCCGGTCGAGCGCCGCGACCAGCTCCAGCAGTACCCGCATGGCCTGCTGCGACGCGGTCACCACCGCCGGGTCGGCAAGATGCCCGTCCCCGTACGGGTCGGCCAGCATCACCCGGTAGACCGCCGGGTCGGCGAGCGCCCAGTCCCGGTATGCGCCGGCCACCGCCCGCAGCCGCCCGGCCGGCCGGCGCCGCCTCGCCGCCTCGGCGGCCGCGGTCACCGCCGCGGCCAGTTCCTCGAAGCCGACCGTCGCGAGCGCGGTCACCAGCGCGGCGCGGGAGTCGAAGTAGCGGTAGATCGCCGGGCCGGACATGCCCATGGCGCGGGCGATGCCGTTCAGCGACAGCCCCGGTACGCCGCGCTGTGCGAGCTGGGTGCGGGCCCGTGCCACGATCTCCGCCCGGGTCGCCGCGCGCTGCCGCTCCCGCCGGCCCGGGGGCGCCGGCGCGTCCGGCGGCGTCCCGGCCCCGCGCGGCGCCCCGGCCCCGCTCGGCGTCCCGGCCCCGCTCGGCGTCCCGGCCCCGCTCGGCGCTTTCCGCGGCGTGCCGGCGCTGCTCGGCGTCCATGCCCCGCTCGGCGCGTCCGGTGGCGTCGCGGCCTCGCTCGGCGCGGGGGCGCGGTCGCTCGGTCGCGTCACGCGCGGAAGGCGTCGGCGTAGGCGCTCGCGAACTCGTCCACGCTGCGCGCCGGGTGCCCGGTCAGGTCCGGCACCGCGGATGAGACGGCGGCGGCCTCGCCGCGCCGGTAGTGCGCGTAGTCCTCCAGCAGGCCGTCGACCTGCCAGTCGGGCAGCGCGCCGCGCAGCTGGGCGGCGAACTCGTCCGGCGACACGTCGGCGAAGTGCACCGGCCGGCCGGTGGCGGCCGAGATCGCCTCGGCCAGCCGGGCGTGCGTGATCGCCGCCGGTCCGGTGAGGTCGTACGTGCGGCCCTGGTGGCCGTCGGAGGTCAGCACGGCGGCGGCCGCGTCGCCGATGTCGCGCACGTCGACGGCGCTGACCGTGGCGTCGCCGATCGGTGCGCCGAATCCACCCGTCGCCCGGATCAGGCCGGCGAACGCCAGGGTGCCCTGCAGGAACAGGTTGGGGCGCAGGATGGTGTGCGCCGGGCCGTGCTCCGCCGCGTAGCGCTCGACCTCGGCGTGCCAGCGCAGGAACCGGACCGGCGAGTCGGCTGTGGCGGCGAGCTGGGACAGGATCGCGACCTGGCCGACGCCGGCCGCCCGGGCCGCGTCGAGGAACCGGATCTGCCGCTGTGCCGCCTGTTCCGAGGACGGCGTCACCAGGTACGCCGCGTCGACGTCGGCGAGCGCCGCAGTCAGCGCAGCGCGGTCGTCGAAGTCGGCCACCGCCGTCTCGTCCGCACTGGCCAGCGCGGTCTCGCCGGCCTTGCGCTGCATCGCCCGCACCGTCACGTCGCGACCGGCCAGCGCCTGCAGCACCGCGCCGCCGGTGGCGCCGGTCGCGCCGGTCACCAGAATCCGTCGCATGATCGTCCGCCTCTTCAGTTATACCCTCTAACAAAAGTTAGAGTAGCTCACTGTGATGCGGCAGCAACGTGACGGTCCCCACCGCCGGGGCGCCAGCACAGCGTCAGCTCCGGCAGCCGCTCCATGTTGTCGTCGCCGCGCCCGACCTCGACGAAGCCGTGCCGGGCGTAGAACGCGCGCGCCTCGACGTTGGCCTCGAACACGTGCAGCGTCAGGCACTCCGGGCTGTACTCGCGCACCGCGGCCAACAGCCGCGAGCCGAGGCCACGCCGGCGCCGCTCGGGCAGCAGGTACAGGGCGTCGAGCAGGGTTCCGGCCAGCGCCGCGTAACCGGCGAGCGTGCCGTCCACCTCCGCCACCAGTACGCGCCGGGACGGCAGGACGGCATCTCGTACCCACGCCGTCACCTGCTCCTGACTGCGCCGCTGCGGTGGCAGGTACGGCATGGTTTCGGCCCGGGACCGCCGGTGCACCCGGGCGATGCCCGCCGCGTCGTCGACGACCGCCGGACGGATGAGAATCGCGTTCCGCATGCGCTGACCGTACGGCCCGGCGGGCGTCGCCGCCCGCGGTTTCGGCCGCGCCGGTCCGGGCACCCGCGCGAGCCGGCGGGAAGCGGGTCAGCGGTCGTCGGGCAGCAGCGCGGGGCGGATCGCGGCGCCGCCGTCGACCACCAGCGTCTGGCCGGTCAGCCAGCTCGACGCCGCCCCGGCGAGGAAGACCGCGGTGGCGGCGATGTCGGCCGGCTCGCCGATCCGGCCGAGCGGAATGGCCGCATTCAGCGCCGGCTCGCGGCCCTCCCACAGGGCGCGGGCGAGCCGGGTGCGGACGATCCCGGGCGCGATCGCGTTGACCCGCACCCGCGGCGCGAGTTCCGCGGCGAACTGCCTGGTCAGATGGATGACCGCGGCCTTCGTCGCGTTGTAGTAGCCGATGCCGGGTTCGGTCAGCAGCCCGCCGACCGAGGCCAGGTTGACGATGGCGCCGCCGCGCTCGCGCATCGACGCGCGCCACACCGCCTGCGTCCACAGCACCACCGACAGCTGGTTGACCTGGACCGTCTTCTCGGCGCGGGCCACGTCCAGGTCCACCATCGGGCCGTAGTACGGATTCGTCCCGGCGTTGTTGACCAGCACGTCGACGCCGCCGAACGCCTCGACCGCGGCGGCGACGCAGGCGGCGGCGGCGTCCGGGTCGCCCACGTGCGCGGCGTGCGTGCGGACCTCGACCCCGGGGTACGCGGCGCGCACCCGCGCGGCGACCTCGTCGAGCGCCTGCTGCCGGCGCGAGGAGAGCAACACGTGGCAGCCCTCGGCGGCCAGCGCGGTCGCGATCGCGGCGCCGATCCCGCGCGACGCGCCGGTCACCAGAGCGCTGCGCCCGGCCAGTCCGGTGTCCATCCGTGCCCCTTTCGCGGCACCGGGCCGGCCGGCGTGCAGGTCCCGGGCGGTGTCCGATGCGCGGCGTTGACGTGGTTCGCCGATGGGCTTACCTTACCGACCAGTAGCGTGCCGTTCAGCCGACACGAAAAGAGGTCCAGTGTGGACAGGTTCACCGGGCGGGTCGCCGTGGTCACCGGCGCGGCGCAGGGCATCGGCGCGGCCACCGCACGCCGGTTGGCGGCCGAGGGCGCGACGGTGGCGGTACTGGACCTCGATCTCGACCGCACCGCCGACACCGTCGCGACCATCCGGGCGGCCGGCGGCAGCGCCGACGGGTACGCCGTGGATGTCGCCGACGCGGGTTCGGTGACCGCGGCGATCGACGCCGTCGCCGGCGCGCACGGGCGGATCGACGTGCTGGTCAACGACGCCGGCGTGACCCGCGACAACCTGGTGCACAAGCTCGCCGAGGACGACTGGGACACCGTTCTCGACGTCAACCTCAAGGGCGCGTACCTGGTCAGCCGGGCGGCGCAGCAGCACATGGTGCCGGCCGGGTACGGGCGGATCGTGTCGCTGTCGTCCACCTCCGCGCTGGGCAACCGCGGCCAGGCCAACTACGCCGCGGCGAAGGCCGGCATCCAGGGACTGACCGCGACGCTCGCGATCGAGCTCGGCCGGTACGGGATCACCGCGAACGCGGTGGCGCCCGGCTACGTGGCGACCGCGATGACCGCGGCGACCGCGCGGCGGGTCGGCCTGGACCCGGCCGAGCACCAGCGGCTCGCCGCCGAGCAGATCCCGGTCCGCCGGGTCGGCCGGCCGGACGACATCGCGGCCGCGATCGCGTTCCTGGCCTCCGAGGAGGCCGGCTACGTCAGCGGCCAGACCCTGTACGTGAACGGGGGGCTGCGCTGATGGAGTTCGGCCTCACCGACGAGCAGCGCGCGATCCGGGACACGGTGCGCGACTTCGTCCGCAAGGAGCTGACGCCGC
Source organism: Actinocatenispora sera (assembly GCF_018324685.1). NCBI lineage: Bacteria > Bacillati > Actinomycetota > Actinomycetes > Micromonosporales > Micromonosporaceae > Actinocatenispora > Actinocatenispora sera. Next base: position 4,266,412 of record NZ_AP023354.1, read on the forward strand.
GCGAACCCGACGTGCTGGCCCGCGACCGGCGCGGTGAGCCCGGCCTGACCCGCGACGAGCTGACCGCGCTGCAGGACAAGGCGCGCGGTTTCGGTTTCTGGGGCCTGTCCACCCCCGAGCAGTACGGCGGGATGGACCTGGACGCGGTCACCCAGGCGCTGATCCACACCGAGCTGGGCCGCACGTACGTCCCGTTCGTGTTCGGCGGCGAGGCGGACAACATCCTGTACGAGGCGAACGACACGCAGCGCGCCGAGTACCTGCTGCCCACCATCGAGGGCGACCGGATCTCCTGCTTCGCGATCACCGAGCCGGGCGCCGGCTCGGACGCGGCGAACATCCGGCTCACCGCCCGCGCCGACGGCGACGACTGGCTGCTGTCCGGCGAGAAGACGTTCATCACCAACGGCAACGACGCCGACTTCGCCATCGTCATCGCGCTCACCGACCCGGCCGCCGGCGCCCGCGGCGGTTCGACCGCGTTCCTGGTGGACCGGTCGATGGGCTGGACCTCGTCGCCGATCGTCACGATGGGCCCGGCCGAGCCGGCGTCGCTGTTCTTCGACCAGGTCCGGGTGCCGTCCTCGCACATCCTCGGCGAGGTCGGGCAGGGCTGGCGGCTCGCGATGCGCTGGATCGGCCGCGGCCGGTACCTGATCCCGGCGCGGGCGGTCGGGATCGCCGAGCGGGCGCTGTCGATGGCCGTCGAGTACGCGAACACCCGGGAGACGTTCGGCGCACCGATCGCCGCGAACCAGGCGATCCAGTGGATGATCGCGGACAGCGAGCTGGAACTGGAGGCGGCCCGGCTGCTGGTGCTGCGGGCCGCCTGGCTGGTCGACACCGGTGCCGACGCCCGGCACGCGTCCTCGATGGCGAAGCTGTCCGGCGCCACCATGGTCAACCGGGTGATCGACCGGGTACTGCAGGTGCACGGCGGCATGGGCTACACCCGGGAGCTGCCGATCGAACGCTGGTACCGGGAGGTGCGGCTGTTTCGCATCTTCGAAGGCACCGACGAGATGCAGCGGCTGATCCTCGCCCGCGACCTGCTGCGCGGCTACACGAAGGTGGGGCTGGTGTGAGGACGTTCCGCAGCGCCGCCGAGCTGCTCGCCGCGGTCGGTACCGATCTCGGTACCAGTGGTGCCCGGCCGGTCAACCAGGCCCGCATCGACGCGTTCGCCGACGCCACCGGCGACCGGCAGTGGATCCACGTCGACGCCGAGCGGGCCGCGGCCGGGCCCTTCGGTACCACGGTGGCGCACGGGTTCCTGACCCTGTCGCTGTTGCCGATGTTGCTGCGCGAGGTGGTCGAGGTGCGGGCCGCACACGCGCTCAACTACGGACTGGACCGGGTCCGCTTCCCGGCACCACTACCCGCGGGCTCCCGGGTACGCGCCAGCGCGACCCTGCTGTCCGCCGACCCGGCCGACGGTGGCGTGCAGACGGTGCTGCGCGCCACCGTCCAGGCCGCGGGTGCCGCCAAGCCCTGCTGCGTCGCGGACCTGGTCACCCGCTACCTGTTCTGATCCGGGCCGCCGCCCGCACTGATCGAGGTTCGGTGGTACGCCGGGACCAATCCCTTGATCAACGCGGGTTGGTCCCGGGCGCCGCGACCCTGGCCGCGGCCGCGGCCGCGGCCGCGGCCGCGGCCGGTGGGGCTGGTGTCAGGCCGCGGCGGGGCCGCCGTCGACCGGCAGCACCGTGCCGGTGAGGTACGCGTTGGTCATCAGCGCGAGGATCGCCCGCGCGACGTCGTCGGCGGTGGCGATCCGGCCCATCGTCGCGGCCTTGCCGTACTGGGTGAACACCGCCTCGCGCGCCTCGGCGGGGAAGCCGGACCACCAGGCGGTGTCGACGACACCGGGGGAGACCGCGTTGACCCGGACCGGGGCCAGTTCGGCGGCGAGGCTGGCCACCCCGGCCTCCACCGCGCCGTTGATCATCGCCAGGCCGACCGCGCCGGGCGCCGCGTTGCGGGCGCTGGCCGCGCCGACCAGGGTGATCGAGCCGCCCGGCCGCAGCGCCGGCAGCGCCGCCTGGATCGCACCGAGGAAGCCGATCACCTTGGTGTCGAGCCCGCTGCGGACCGAGGCGAGGTCGAGCCCGGCGACGGGGCCGATGCCGGCGGCGTCGCCGGCGGCGAGGACCAGGTGGTCCAGCCGTTCCGGCATCGCGGCGGCGATCGTGTCGTGGTCGTGCAGGTCGGCGATGCGCCAGGCGATGCCGTCGCCGGCGGCGCGCAGCCGAGACTCGTTGCGGCCGGTGACGGTGACCTCGGCGCCGGCGGCCCGCGCGGCCCGTGCGGTGGCCAGCCCGATGCCGGAACTGCCGCCGGCGACAAGAACGGTGGTGCCTGCCAGGAATTCATTCTGAGACGTCATGTCTCGAAATATATCCGAGGCAGCGCGTCTCGTAAACTGACCGGATGGACGAGGTGAGCGCGAAGCGGGGTCGGCCGCGGGACGAGCGGGCCCGGAAGGCCATCCTGCGGGCGGCCCGGGACCTGCTGCTCGAGGACGGGTACGCCGCGTTGACCGTCGAGGGCATCGCCCGGCGCGCCGGCGTCGGCCGGCAGACCGTGTACCGGTGGTGGCAGGGCAAGGCCGACGTCGCGCTGGAGGCGATGAACGCCCAGGCCGAGCTGGAGATCGCGGCGACCGATCTGGCCGCCTTCGTGCGCGAGACGTTCATCGTCGCGCCGCGGTACGTGCCGGCACTGTCCGGGCTGATGGCGCACGCCCAGCTCGACCCGGCGTTCGCGGCCCGGTTCCGGGCCGAGTTCCTGGACCGCCGGCGGGCGGCACTGATCGCGCTGGTCCGCGCCGAGCTTCCGGCACTCGACCCGGAGTACGCCGCCGACCTGGTGTTCGGCACCCTCTGGTACCTGGTGCTGACCCGGCCGGACCGGCTCGACGCCGAGTTCGCCGACCGGATGTACGAGACGCTGCACGCGCAGCGACCGTGACCCGGCGGCCCGGCCCCGCTCACCGGCCCGGGATGTGATGCACACTGCGTTAAGTTGACCGACGGCGAACAACGTCGTTAGGTTCGCTGCGTGGACGGTCACCTGCATCTCGGCTACGAGCTCGCGCTGCTCGCGAACCACGAGCACGCGGTCGCCGACGTGCACTGTCGCTGACCGACCCGTCCGGTCGGGCCGTCGAGCCCGCCGACCCCACCCCAGCCCGGTGACCGTCCGTGTCGGACGAAGCCGTTGCTTCTTGCCCCTTTTCTTGTGCATTTCCGCTGGCTAGTGTCATTTGCGGTCATACCGCCGACCGGCAGCGGTGTGCTTTCGGCTGCCGGTACCCCTCCGGCGTTTCAAGGAGCCCTCGTGAACCGCAAACCCGTCCTGTCGATCGCCGCGGGTGCGCTGCTGGCCGGCACCCTCGCCGCCTGCGGCAACACCGGCGGTGGGTCGTCCACCACCGCGTTCGATCCGAAGACCTGCCAGGGCGGCACGCTGGAGGTGCTGAACCAGCGGGACATCACGCACCTCGACCCGGCCCGGATCTACACCTCCGGCGGCGGCAACATCCCGTCGCTGCTGTTCCGGACGCTGACCACGCGCAACCGGGCCGCCGGGGCGGCCGGCGCCAACGTGGTACCGGACCTCGCCACCGACCTCGGCACGCCCAGCGACAACGCCAAGAGCTGGACCTACCACCTGCGGTCCGGCCTGAAGTACTCCGACGGCACCGCGATCACCAGCGCCGACATCAAGTACGGCATCGAGCGCTCGTTCTCGCCGGACCTGCCGGGCGGCGCCGCGTACCTGCGCGACTGGCTGGTCGGCGCGAAGAACTACGCCGGCCCGTACAAGGACCCGAAGGGCCTGGGCGCGATCGAGACGCCCGACGCCAGGACGATCGTGTTCCACCTCAACAGCCCGCACGGTGACTTCCCGTACCTCGCCACCGCGACCCAGTTCGCGCCGGTACCGAAGGCGAAGGACGACGGGGTCAACTACGAGAAGCACCCGGTCTCCAGCGGCCCGTACCAGATCAAGACGTACCAGAAGAACAAGAAGCTGGTGCTGACCCGCAACAAGAACTGGTCCCGCAGCATCGACCCGGAGCGGCTGGCCTGCCCGGACACCATCGACATCACCTCCGGGCTCAACCCGGACGTGATCAACCAGCGGCTGGCGGCGAGCTCCGGCAACGACGCGAACGCGGTCACCACCGACACCGACCTCGGCCCGGCGCAGATCTCCCAGCTGCAGGGCAACCCGGAGCTGGCCAAGCGCGTCGCCAAGGGCAACTTCCCGTACACGTACTACCTGACGTACGACACGACGAAGGCGCCGTTCGACAAGCTGAAGGTGCGCGAGGCGTTCAGCTACGCGGTCAACCGCAACTCGGTGATCAACGCGATCGGCGGCAGCTCGCTGGGGTACCCGGCGACCACGTTCCTGCCGAAGCAGAAGTCGATGGGCTACCAGCCGTACGACTACTTCCCGGCCGGCAAGAGCGGCAACCCGGCGAAGGCCAAGCAGCTGCTGGCCCAGGCCGGCTACCCGCACGGACTGACGGTCACGTTGGCGCACAACAACACCGCCGACGACCCGAGCGGCCCCGAGGTGGCGACCGCGGTGCAGGACGCGCTGAAGAAGGCCGGCATCACCGTCAAGCTGCAGACCATCGACTCCAACTCCTACTACGACACGCTGAACGACCCGAAGACCCAGCCGCAGGTGGCGATCGCCGGTTGGGGTGCGGACTGGCCGAGCGGCGGACCGTTCCTGATCCCGCTGTTCGACGGCCGGCAGATCTTCCCGTCCGGCGGCAACTTCAACACCGCGATGGTGAACGATCCGGCGGTGAACAAGCAGATCGACCGGATCAACGCGATCACCGACCCGGCGCAGGCCGCGAAGGCGTGGGGTGAGCTGGACGCCTCGATGGGCAAGCAGGCCTGGTACGTGCCGCTCTACCATGGCAAGGACCTGGCGCTGTACGGCAAGAACGTCAAGAACGCCTTCGTCTCGGACTGGACCGGCGTCTACGACCTGTCCCAGCTCTCGGTCAAGTGAGTACCGACGCACTGACCGACCAGGCCACCGCGCCGGCGCCCGAGGGGGGCGCCGGCGCCCGGTCGGTGTGGCGCGCGTTGCGCCGCGAGCCGGCCGCGCTGGTCGGGCTGATCGTGGTCCTGCTGCTGATCGTGGTGGCGCTCGCGGCGCCGCTGCTGACCGCGCTGGAGGGACAGGACTACACCAGCTACCACGACGGGCTGCTCGACTCGGCCCGCGGCGGGGTACCGACCGGTGACCTCGGCGGCATCTCCGCGCAGCACTGGCTCGGGGTGGAGCCCAAGACCGGCCGCGACCTGTTCGCCCGGGTCGTGTACGGCGCCCGGGTCTCGCTCACGGTCGCCATCTCGGCCACGATCCTGCAACTGCTGATCGGGCTGACGATCGGGCTGGCCGCGGGGCTGGGTGGCCGCATCGCCGACGCGGTGCTGTCCCGGGTGACCGACCTGGTACTGGCGTTCCCGGCCCTGATCTTCTCGATCGCGCTGCTGGGCATCGTGCCGCAGTCGTTCCCCCGGCCGGTCCTGCTGGTGCTGGTGTTGGCGCTGTTCGGGTGGGCCGGCACGGCCCGCATCGCCCGCGGGCAGGCGCTGACGCTCAAGACCCGCGACTACGTGGCGGCGGCCCGGCTCGCCGGCGGCCGCGGTGCCCGGCTGGCCCGCCGGGAGATCCTGCCCGGCCTCGCCGCGCCGGTAATCACGTACGCGGCGCTGATGGTGCCGGGCAACATCGTGGCCGAGGCCGGCCTGTCCTTCCTCGGCGTGGGCATCAACCCGCCGACCCCGTCCTGGGGGCAGATGCTGTCGTCGGCGACCACCTGGTTCAGCGGTGACCCGATGTACGTGGCGATCCCCGGCGTGCTGCTGTTCGCCACCGTGCTGTCGTTCACGCTGTTCGGCGACGGGCTGCGCAACGCGCTGGATCCGCGCAGCACGTCGCTGTCGAAGAGGGCGGAGTAGCCGTGGCCGCATACCTGATCCGGCGTGGCGTCATCGCCGCGCCGGTGTTCGTCGGTCTCGAGTGGCAGGAGTCGGCGTGGCCGCATACCTGATCCGGCGGGTGCTCGGCGCGCTGGTGGTGCTGCTCGTGCTGTCCGCCGCCGTGTACGTCATCTTCTACGCGCTGCCCGGCAACCCGGCGCAGCTGGTCTGCGGCCCGAAGACCTGCCAGCCCGACCAGCTGCACCGCATCGAGACCGAGCTCGGCCTCGACCAGCCGATCTACCTGCAGTACTGGCACTTCCTGATCGGCATCTTCGCCGGCCGGACGTTCTCCGGCGGGCCGGAGGCGATCCACTGCGCGGCGCCGTGCCTGGGCTACTCGTACCAGACCGGCGAGCCGGTGACCTCGCTGCTGCTCGACCGGCTGCCGGTGTCGGCGTCGCTGGTCGTCGGTGGCTTCGTCATCTGGGTACTGGTCGGCGTCGGGCTCGGCGTGATCTCCGCGCTGCGCCGCGGCCGGGCCCTGGACCGCGTCGTCACCACCGCGACGCTCGCCGGCAACTCGGTACCGGTGTTCCTGGTCGGGTTGCTGCTGCTGATCGTGTTCTGCGTGTACCTGCGGTGGCTGCCGTTCCCCGGCTACCAGCCGCTGACCGCGAACCCGGCGCTGTGGGCGCAGAACCTGATCCTGCCGTGGGTGTCGCTGTCGGTGGTGTCGGCCGCCGTCTACACCCGGCTGACCCGCACCTCGATGCTGGAAACGCTGGCGGAGGACCACATCCGCACGTTCCGGGCGTACGGGCTGAGCGAGTCGCGGGTGATCCGCCGGCACGCCCTGCGCGGCGCGCTGACTCCGCTGATCACGATCGGCACCATCGACCTGGCCACCTCGCTGACCGGGGCGACGCTGACCGAGAGCCTGTTCGGCCTGCCCGGGTTGGGGCAGCTGCTGGTGACCTCGGTACGCAACATCGACCTGCCCGTGGTGGTCGGCGTGACGATCCTGGCCGGCACGGTCATCGTGGTGGCCAACATGTTCGCCGACATCCTGTACTCGGTGGCCGACCGGAGGGTGGCGCTGGCATGACCGACCAGCTTTCGCCGGAGCCGTCCTCGCACGTGCCGGCCCCGCGGTCCGGCGATCCGGCCGCCGCGCCGATCGTCGCGGTGGACGGGCTGACGGTGACGTTCCCCGGCGGTACCCGGGCGGTCGACGGGGTGTCGTTCGACCTGGCGCCGGGCGCGTCGCTCGGCATCGTGGGGGAGTCCGGGTCGGGCAAGAGCGCGACCGCGCTGGCCTTGCTCGGCCTGCACCATGGCACCGGTGCGCGGCTCACCGGCCGGGTCGAGGTCGCCGGTACCGTCGTGGACGACGCCGATCCGGAACGGCTGCGGCGGCTGCGCGGCGCGACCGCGGCGATGGTGTTCCAGGACCCGATGTCGGCGCTCGACCCGTACTTCAGCGTCGGCAGCCAGATCGCCGAGGTGTACCGGCTGCACACCGGCGCGTCCCGGCGCGCGGCGTGGTCCCGCGCGGTGGAGGTGCTCGACCACGTCGGGATCCCGCACGCAGCCCGGCGCGCGTCCGAGCCGCCGCACCAGTTCTCCGGCGGGCAACGGCAGCGGGCGCTGATCGCGATGGCGCTGGCGCTGCGGCCGAAGGTGCTGATCGCCGACGAGCCGACCACCGCGCTGGACGTGACGGTCCAGGCGCAGATCCTCGACCTGCTGCACGGGCTTCGCGCCGAGACCGGGATGGCGCTGCTGCTGGTCACCCACGACCTCGGGGTGATCGCCGGCACCGTCGACGAGGTACTGGTGATGCAGCGCGGCCGGATCGTCGAGCGCGGCGGCGTGCGCCAGGTGCTGTCCGCGCCGGAGCACGACTACACCCGGGCGCTGCTGTCGGCGGTACCTCGGGTCGACGCGCCACGCCAACGCGCCCTGGCGGACGGCGCGGCTCCGGTCGAACCGCTGGTGCGGATGGTGGACGTGCGGCAGGACTTCCCGGTCGGCCGCGGCCTCGTGCCGGGCCGGCACCGCAGCGTCGCCGCGGTCGACGGGGTGAGCCTGGACGTGCGGCGCGGCGAGGTCCTCGGCGTGGTCGGCGAGTCCGGCTCGGGCAAGACGACGCTGGCCCGGATGATGGTGCGGCTGCTGCGTCCCACCGGCGGCCGGGTCGAGTTCGACGGCACCGAGATCGGCGGGCTGTCCGATCGCCGGCTCGCGCCCTTCCGGCGGGACCTGCAGATGGTGTTCCAGGACCCGATCTCGGCGCTGAACCCGCGCCGCAGCGTGGGGGAGAGCATCGCCGATCCGTTGCGTACCGCGGGGATCCGGGACGACGCCCGGATCCGGGCCACGGTGCGGGAGTGGCTGGCGCGGGTCGGGCTGGACCCGGACCGCTACGACGCCTACCCGCACGAGTTCTCCGGCGGGCAGCGCCAGCGCATCGGCATCGCCCGCGCGCTGGTCCGCTCGCCCCGGCTCGTGGTGTGCGACGAGCCGGTGTCGGCGCTGGACGTCTCCACCCAGGCGCAGATCATCGACCTGCTCGCGCAGCTGCGGGCCGAACTGGACCTGACCGTGGTGTTCGTCGCGCACGACCTCGCGGTGGTACGCCAGGTGTCCGACCGGGTCGCGGTGATGCACGGCGGGAAGCTCGTCGAGCTGGCCGACGCGGACACCGTCTACACCGATCCGCAGCACGACTACACCCGCACGCTGCTTGCCGCGGTACCGGTACTCGATCCCGACCTGGCCGCGCAACGCCGGGCTGAGCGCGTCGCAGTGGCCGGCTGATGGCCGATCCCGTGCGGGCCGGCAACGACCCGGCACCGGCTGGTCGCCGACCCGTCGAGCCACTCACCGGTGACCCGGCCGGCGGTTCGACGGCGGCTGCGGCCACGTCGGCCGCTCGCGGCCCGGCGGTCGATCCGGTACCGGTGCCGCTCGGGCCCGGCACGGTGACCCTGTCCGACCGTCGCACCCAGCGGTCCTGGCAGGTGCCGCTGCGCCGGTACCTGCTCGATCCGGTACCGGTGACCCAGCGCCGGTACGCGGCGGTCACCGGCGCCATGCCGAGCGCCGTCGACGACCCGGACCGCCCGGTCGACGGCGTCTCCTGGTGGGACGCGGTGCGGTTCTGCAACGCGTACTCCCGGGCCGCCGGGCTCACTCCGGTGTACCGGATCGACGGCGAGGACGTCTCGGTAGCCGCCGGCGCCGACGGGTACCGGCTGCCGACCGAGGCGGAGTGGGAGTTCGCCTGCCGGGCCGGCAGCACCGGCCCGCGCTACGGCGAACTGGCCGAGATCGCCTGGTACCGCGGCAACTCCGGCGGGCACAGCCACCCGGTCGGCACCCGGTCGGCGAACGCGTGGGGCCTGTCCGACCTGCTCGGCAACGTGTGGGAGTGGTGCTTCGACCACTACGACCCGCAGGTGTACGGCAGCTACCGGGTGCTGCGCGGCGGCGGCTGGGCGGACGAGCACTGGAGCTGCCGTGCCTCGGTACGCCGGCGCAGCCACCCCACCTTCCGCATCGACGACGTCGGCTTCCGCCTGGCCTGCTCCGTCCCGTCCTGACCCGGCCGCGTTCGGCTGGTGCCGCAGCTAGGAGGTCCGCACCGAATGCCGTCGGTGGTACGGGCGGCACCGTCCCGGGCGTCAGCGTCCGGGTACCCCGGTTCCGGTCTCGGCGAGGAAGTCGGTGATCAGGGCGGCGGTGCGATCGGGCAGCTCGTACAGCAGGGCGTGGCTGGCCGGGAGTGACACGGCGCGGACCAGCGGGTTGGCCAGCCCGGCCAGCCGCGCGGCGACGTGCCGGCGGTACGCCTCGGTCAGCGCGCCGAACTCCTGCTGCTCGGGCAGGTCGCGCTCGGCCGACACCACCAGCGTCGGCCGCACCGCGCGCCGGTACAGCGGGTACGGGTCGGCTTCGCGCAGGGCGGCCCGGATGTCGCGCAGTGCGCCGGCGCCCGGTCGGGCGAACGTCTCGCCGGCGCGCGTCACCAGGCCCGCCCGTACCGCTGTCTCGGCGTCGTCGGCCGACAACCCGGCCGCCTCCGCGGCGCTGCGCCGGGAGGTCACCATCGCCTGTACCGCCGGCTCGGGCAGCGGCCCGGCGAGCATCGCCTCCATCGCGTCGAACTGGCCCGCCAGCCTCGCGAGCAGTTCCACGGCCGTGTCCGCGGCGAGGCCCGGGCACTGTTGCGGTGAGCGTACCGACGGGTGCCCGTCCAGGTTGACCACCGCCGGGCAGTCCGGCCGCCGGCCCGCCCAGTACACCGCGAGCAGCCCGCCCAGCGACATGCCGACCACCGCCGGCGTGCCGGTGCCGAGCGCCGTCACGGTGGCGTCCAGCGCGTCGCAGGCCCGCGCCCAGTTCCACGTGCCGCCGGGCGCCGCACCGTGCCCGGGCAGGTCGACCGCGACGACCCGGTGCCGTTTCCGCAGCGCCGGCACCAGCGGGTACCAGTCGTGCCGGCTGCCGCCCGCGCCGTGCAGCAACAGCACCGGCGGCCCGTCACCGCCGTGGTCCTCGACCGGCAGTACGCCGACCGGCGTGTCGTCGTGCCGTGTGGCTGGGCTCATCGCGGTGCCTCCAGAGTGGACAGTCGAGCTCGGACGGAGGTGACCCGGACCCCGCCATCGGGGTGCCGGTCGAGCTTGCCGCGCTGGATCAGGTCGTGCACCGCCTGCCGGGTGACGCCGAGCATCGCGCCGGCCACCGCGTACGACACGTGGTGCGCGCCGGGATGCCCGACCCGCCGGGCGACGACCCGGCCGAGCGGGGTGGCCCACCAGGCGGCCGGCGGGTCGAACGCGGCATCATCCGGGTACAGCGTGGCGACCAGCCGGGCGGCGGTGAACCTGGCCTGCCGGCCGTCCGGGCCGAGCAGTTGTACTGTCCACACCTGCGTCTGCTCGTACACCCTGGTGCGCAACGTGTCGACCGTGCGGTCGCCGTCGAGCAGGATCTCCAGCGGGTCGAGCAGCCGGGTACCGACGACCTCGGTCAGCTGCCGCCGCAGGTCGTCGGGATCGGGAAGTCCAGACACGGCCTCGCCTCCTTGACGACCAGTGTCAAGCTGCTTGACGCCGATTGTCAAGGGCGGCGCCTTTGCGAGCAGTAGGCCGGCGACGTGCCGATGAAGCTGTCCGGCCTGCGTGTCCTGCTCGACTTTTACCAGGTCACCGACACCGAGCTGCGGTCCGAGCTGCTGACCCTGCAGAAGCTGGGCAACCAGCGCGGTTGCCGGGCCGGACTGGGCACCGTGACCAGCTCGTTCTCGACGTTTCTGGGGCTGGAGAGCGCCGCGACCAGGATCAGCATCTTCGATGCCGCTGATGGTGCACGGACTCCTGCAGACCGAAGACTATGCGCGAGCCATCGACAGGCTTGCCCTCAACTCGACACCGGAGTCCGTCGAGCGGCAGGTGCAGATCCGCATGGGGCGGCAGCAGAACGTCTGGACCCGTGATGAGCCGCCGACGTTGGAGTTCGTCCTGGACGAGGCGGCGCTGCGCCGCCCGGTTGGTTCTCGTGCCACGATGCATGCCCAGCTGCTGCACCTGATCGAGCTGTCCGACCGGTGCCAGCTGCAGGTGATCCCGTTGCGTGGCGGCGCACACCTGGGCCCGCTCGGGGCCATCACGATCTTCGAGTTCCCCGAGGAACTGCACTCGCCGGTGCCCTACGTGGAGGGGCAGGCGGGCAACCTCTATCTGGAGAAGTCGGCCGAGCTGGCGCGGGCTAACCTGACCGACAACCGCCTCACCGCGGCGGCGCTCAGCCCGGCCGACTCGGCGGAGCTGATCGCCCGGCTCCCGGCCGAGGACCCCGTGATGATCAGGTTGGAGCCGGGATCGTGACCGTCGACCTCGCCAACGCCGTGTGGCGCGAGAGCATCATGTCAGCGAGCAACGGAGGCTGCGTCGAGGTGGCCGACCTCGGCGAGGTCGTCGCGGTGCGCGACTCGAAGCAGCCCGACGTCGTCGTCACCGTACCGGGAGATCATCGGTGGCGTGTCCGGCGACGAGCGGGTTCCATGCTTCGCGGATGGCGGTCGGCAGGACGAGTTCGTCCCACAGGTCGACGAGTAGCACTCCATCGACGTAGGTGAGCACGTCTTCCGGGGTGCCTTCGCGGAGAACGATCTCGTACACCCACGCCCGATCGCGCCGGCGACCCAGATTGAAGCTGCGGCCGGTGTCGGACCAGTTCAGCGACAGCGGCAGCACGACCGTCGCTAGCGCTCGCTCGGCGGGGAGGCGCGGCAGCACGTTCGGGACCTGGACGGGTAGGCCGCGATAGGTGGCGACCTCGCGGAATTCGATCATGGTGCTTGATGCTCGCTTGTCACGTGGCACGAGGTAGCGGGTCTCCTACGCAGCCACCGACGCCCTGGGCTGTCGAAGAGCGCGCGGGACGGGCAGACGACAGCGCGGCGCCGCCGGACGGGCGGCGCCGCGGTGGGTGGTGTGCTCAGCGGGTGGCGAGGGCGGTGTCGATGCTGGCCAGTACCGCCGGGTCGTCGGGCACGGTGGTCGGGCGGTGCCGGGCGATCACCGAGCCGTCCGCGCCGAGGACGAACTTCTCGAAGTTCCACTGCACGTCGCCGGCGGTGCCGTCGGCGTCGGCCGCCTCGGTCAGCGCGGCGTAGACCGGGTGCCGGCCGGCGCCGTTCACCTCGATCTTCTCGGTCAGCGGGAAGCTCACCCCGTACGTGGTGGAGCAGAACGTGCGGATCTCCTCCGCGCTGCCCGGCTCCTGCTCACCGAACTGGTTGCACGGCACGCCGACGACGGTCAGGCCGCGGTCGGCGTACTCGCCGGCCAGCTTCTCCAGCGCCGTGTACTGCGGGGTCAGGCCGCACTTCGACGCGACGTTGACGACCAGCAGCGCGTTGCCCGCGGCGAGCTGGCGAAGCGAGCTCGGCGCACCCTCCAGCGTGCCGATCGGCAGATCCAGTACGGACACCGTTTCCTCCTTGTTTTCGGAACCGCGCCCGGCGGCCTGCTCGGCGGCCTCGTCGGCCTCGCGCTCGGCGCGCTTGGCGATGCGCCACGCCTCGTCGTCCATCCCGCGCCGCCAGTAGCCGGAGATCGACACCTGGTCGCGGGACAGGCGCAACTCGTCGAACAGGTACCCGCGCAGGGTACGGACGTCGCCGGCCTCGCCGTGCACGAACGCGTGCCCGCGGCCGGCCGGCACCGGCAGTGCCCGGACCGCCTCGGGCAGGCTGGGGCCGGCACCGCGGTACACCCACTGCACCGTCGTCCGCTCGCCGTGCGCCAGGGCGATCTGCTCGGACGGCCCGTCGACCTCGATGAACGCCCAGGCCGGGGTGGCGGCGGGGATGCGCTCCAGGGCGGCGGCGATCGCCGGCAGCGCCGACTCGTCGCCGGCCAGCAGGTGCCAGTCGGCGGTCGGGTCCGGCGCGTACGCACCACCCGGCCCGGCGAGCAACACCTCGTCGCCCGGCTTGAGGCCGGCGGCCCACGGGCCGGCCAGACCCTGCTCGCCGTGGTACACGAAGTCCAGGATCAGCCCGTCGGCGTCGACGCCGCGCACGGTGTAGGTCCGCAGCACCGGCCACTGTTCCCGGGGCAGCTGCTCGCGCGCCGCGGCGAGGTCGAACGGCTCCGGGTATTCGACCCCCGGCCGGCGGAACACCACCTTGACGTACTGGTCGGTGAACTCGGTGGGCCGGAACGCCGCAAGGGCGGGGCCGCCGGCCGTCACCCGCACCAGGTGCGGCGTGAGCCACTCGGTGCGGACGACGTTGAGACTGGTCAGCTGTCCGCGCCGGGATCGGTCGGGCATCGAGAGGTACCTCCGCGAAGATCGAGTGAGGCAACCCTAACCCACTGCGCGGGCTTCATCGACTCTGACCGATCGGCCGATCTTGTCTGTTGCGTCATGTGCCCTAGCCTCGACCCATGATCGATCTGGAGGCCGAGATCCAGCGATATGTCCGGGTCCAGTACCAGGGGGTGTTCGACCGCGTGCATGACAGCCACGCGCGCCGGCCGGTCCCCGCGGTACGCCAGGCGATCCTGGACGAACTTCGCCAGGCCGGCACCACCCCCCGCAAGGATCTGGTCGACGGAGCCGCTGAGGCGATCTCCGCCGGCAACCCCTACACGCTGCCGTAGCGCGCCGCCCGCGTTCGCGGCTCGACCGACCGGGTTCGGGCCGGTCACCCCCGCGCCAACGTCGAGGCACGGGGGCATTGCCGTGCACGGGGGCATTGCCGTGCGCCCACCGCGGTGTGTCGGTGGGCCGGGCCCGGCGGCGGTGCGATGCTGACGCGGTGGGCGAGCACATCGACGACGACGAGCTGATCGCGGTGGCCGGTCGACTGCTCGCGATCGAGTCGACCGCCGCACATCCAGACGCCCTGCACGCCGCCCTCGAGATCGTCCTGGACCTGCTCGGCCCCGGCTGGACGGTCGAGCGGTTCGTCTCCGCCGGCCGGCCGAGCGCCCTGGTGTACCGGCCGGCGCCGCACCGGCCCGCCTTCCGGGTGCTGCTCAACGCGCACCTGGACGTGGTACCGGGCACTCCGGACCAGTTCGTCGCGCGCCGCCGCGGCGACCGGCTGTACGCGCGCGGCGCCCAGGACATGAAGGTCACCGCGCTGGCGCAGGCGGCGGCGTTTCGCGAGCTGGCCGACGTGGTGCGTTACCCGCTCGGGCTGCAGCTGGTGACCGACGAGGAACTCGGCGGGTACCACGGCACCGCGCACCAGGTGGCGCGGGGCGTGCGGGCCGACTTCGCGGTGGTCGGCGAGTACAGCGGGCTGGAGCTGGTGACCGAGTCCAAGGGCATCGTGGACGCGACGGTGACCGCGGTCGGCCGGGCGGCGCACGGCGCGTACCCGTGGCTCGGCGACAACGCGGTGCTGCGGCTGCTGCGGGCGCTCGACCGGCTGCTCGTCGCGTACCCACCGCCCGCCGAGCCGGTGTGGCGCAGCACGGTGAACCTCGCCGCGATCGAGACCGCCGACACCGCGATCAACCAGGTACCGGCGCGGGCGAGTGCCCGGCTGGACATTCGCTACCCGCCGGAGGACACCCGGTTCGCCGGGCGCACGGCCGAGCAGGTGGCGGCGGCGCTGAGCGAGCTGGTCGGCCCGGAGGTGACCGTACGACTGGACCGGTTCGATCCGCCGCACCGGGCCGACGAGGAGTTGGCCGAGGTGCAGGCGCTGCGCGACGCGGTCCGGGCCGAGGGCTATCCGGGCGGCTTCCTGCGCAAACACGGCGCGGCCGACTCCCGGCACCTGGCCGCGGTCGGCATCCCGGCGGTGGCGTTCGGGATCGGCGGCGACGGCCAGCACGGCCCCGCCGAGTACGCCGACCTGGCGACGCTCGGCCCGTACCGCCGGGCGCTGCGCCGCTTCCTGCTCACCCTCGCCCCCTGAGCCGCGCCGGCGCCTACTCCTCGGGCGTCGCCGGCTCCTCCGGGGGCAGCGGCCGATCGGCATAGGCCAGCAGCAGGGTGCCGTCGCTGCCGTGGCGGCGTCCCTGGAAGTCCAGGCCGACCCGCTCGGCCACCCGGATCGACGCCGGGTTCGTCTCGTCGATCCAGGCGATCACCGGTATCGACGGATCGACCGCGCCGGCCGCCGCGATGCCGGCCCGGGCGACATCCTGCGCGTAGCCGTGCCCGCGCTGTGCGGTGGCGAACCGGTACGCCAGGTTCCAGCTGCCGTCCGCAAGCCGGCGGACGCCGCCGAGCCCGATCAGCGTCTCGTCGCCGGGTCGGCGCACCGCCCAGTAGCTCAGGCCGTCCGCGGCCCAGCCGCCGAGGACCCGGTCGAGGAAGGCGCGGGTGGTGCCGATCTCGGTGTGCCGGCCGGCGGGGAAGTGGTGCCAGCCGTCGGGGTCCGAGTGCAGCACGTACAGCTCGTCGAGGTCGGTGTCGGCGACGGCCCGCAGCTCGAGCCGGTCCGTGCGTATCTGGGTGAAGGTCGCCACGGCGGTCAAGCTACCGGGTCGCACCCGGCACGACGAGCGACTTCGCAGTCATAGTTGACACTGACTAGTCGATCGGTAATAGTTGAAACCAACTACTACCTCGGAGGGTGGCGATGGCGACGAAGCGCAAGGTCGGCAACCTGCTCGGCCTGGCCGTGCTGTGCTACCTGCTCCAGCGCCCGATGCATCCGTACGAGCTGAGCCGCACCCTGCGCGACAACGACGACGTGCGCAGCATCAGGTTCACCCACGGCTCGCTCTACATGGTGGTCGGCCAGCTGGAGCGGGCCGGCTTCATCACCGCGCAGGAGACCAGCCGCGACGGCGCGCGCCCAGAACGCACCGTCTACGCGCTGTCCGACGCCGGCCGGGTCGAGCAACGCGCCTGGCTGCGCGAGCTGGTCGGCGACCCGAAACACGAGTACCCGCAGTTCGTCACGGCGCTGTCGCTGGTCTCGGCGCTGCCGCCGGACGAGGTGCGCACGCTGCTGGCGCAACGGCTGACGCGGCTCGCCGAGCAGCGCGTCGAGATCGTCGACATCCTCGACGACGCCACGGCCCGCGGCATCCCGGGACTGTTTCTGGTCGAGGAGGAGTACCGGCTCGCGTTGCTCGATGCCGAGGTGTCGTTCGTCGAGTCGTTCGCCGACCGCATCACCGATCCGCACAACGACTGGGGTGCGCTGTGGGCCCAGTTCCACGCGAGCCGGCCGGCACCCGGGGAGGGACAGTCATGACCGAGGTCTGCACCGCCATCGTGGCCGGCGGTGGCATCGCCGGGCCGGTGACCGCCATGGCGCTGCAGCGCGCCGGCATCGCCGCCACCGTGTACGAGGCGTACCACGACACCGCCGACGGGATCGGCGCCATGCTGAGCATCGCGCCCAACGGGCGCGCCGCGCTCGACGTGCTGGACGCCGCGCACGTGCTCTACGACATCGGTACCCCGATGTCCGCGATGGTGCTGCGCAGCTGGACCGGCAAGGTGCTGGCCGAGCTCGGCACCCCGCCCGGGCTGCCGGACCAGCAGCTGGTGCAGCGCGCCGAGCTGTACCGCGCGCTGTACGACGAGGCCGCCGCGCGGGGCATCGCCGTGGTGCACGGCAAGCGGCTGGTGTCGCTGGCGGACAACGGGTCCGCGGTCACCGCCCGGTTCGCCGACGGCACCGAGGCGACCGCCGACATCCTGGTCGGGGCGGACGGCATCCGGTCGACCACCCGTACCCTGATCGACGCCGGCGCTCCGGCGCCCCGGTACGGCGGGCTGCTGAACTTCGGCGCGCTGGTGCCCGGCGCCGCCGAGTCCACCCGCGGTGCGATGCACATGGTGTTCGGCAAGCGCGCCTTCTGCGGCTACCTGGTGTACGACGACGGGCTCGGCGGCTGGTTCGTCAACCTGCCGCGAAGCGAGCCGATGACGCTCGCCGAGCAGCGCGCGGTGCCCAACGACGAGTGGCTGGCGCGGCTGCGGTCGGCGTTCGCCGGCGACCGCACCCTCGCCCCGGACCTGATCGGCCGCACCGACCCGGACGACCTGCTCGTCGTCGGCCCGGTCGAGGACCTGCCGACCGTACCGACCTGGCATCGCGGCCGGGTCGTGCTCGTCGGCGACGCCGCGCACGCCACCTCGCCGTCCTCCGGCCAGGGCGCGTCGCTCGCGATGGAGTCCGCGGTGCAGCTGGCCCGCTGCCTGCGCGACCTGCCGCCGCAGCGCGCCTTCGCCACGTACGAGCGGCTGCGCCGGCCCCGGGTGGAGCGCATCATCGCCGCCGGCGCCCGGACCAACAGCAACAAGGCGGCCGGGCCCGTCGCCCGGGTGATCCGCGACCTGGTCATGCCGGTCGCGATGCGCTCGCTCGCCAAGCCGGAGAAGCTGGCGTGGCAGTTCGCGTACCAGATCGACTGGGCCGCCACCGCCGCCTGACCGCTCGCGTCGCGCCCGCTGATTGGATTGTCCACTGTGGACAGCGAGCGGATCGAACCGCTATGCCGGTGGGGCGAGCAGGCTCTCCGACTGGCCCGAGCGGCGCAGCGCGGCGGCGACGGTGCCGTCGGCCTTGAGCGCCTCGACGGTCGAGTGCAGGAACTCGACCGTCCCCGGCTTCCGGTCCCGGGTGGTGCCGACCGCCTGCCGGATCTGCATGAACCGCTCGTCGATCAGCCGCAGGGACGGGTCCTCGTCGACTGTGGCGGTCAGCGGCTGCCGGATGCCGGCCACCGCCTCGGCGCCGCCGGCGCGGAACGCGTCGAGCGACTCCGCGCCGCGCACCAGCGTCGCGTGCCGCAGCGTGCGAGTCAGGTAGAGGTCGTAGGCGGAGCCCTGCTTGACCGCGATCCGCACGCCGGGCGCGTCCACGTCGGCGACGGTGTGCAGCGGCGAGCCCTGCGGCACCGCGAACACGCCCTCGATCACCACGTACGGCGCGGTGAACGCCACCTCCGCCTCGCGCGCCGGCTCGATGGCGAGGAAGCAGATGTCCGCGTCCCCGGATGCCATCGCCTGGTACGACTTGCGTGCCGCGTCGAAGCAGACGAACCGCACCGGCACGCCGAGCCGGTCGGCGACCGCCCGCGCGATCTCCACCGTCACCCCGCCGGGCGCGTCCGCCGAACCCTGCGCCAGCACCGGGTTCCCCAGGTTGATCGACGCCCGCAACGCCCCGGTCGGCGCCAGATCGGCGAGCACGTCGACATCGACATCCACCATTCCCCGACCCTACCGGGCAGCCCGGCTCCCGCACCGGCCTGGCCGCATCGACCGGGACTCCGCGCCGAGGAGATCCGCTCGCCGAGCCGGTGAGCTAGCGTGGCATCCGATGAGTGGTGGTGCGGGGTCGACGCGGTCCCGTACCCGCCGGCCGGCCCGCTGCGCACGGGCCGACCGGCATGCAGACGAGAGCGGCGACCGTCCGGTGTGGACGGCCGCCGCTCTCGTCGGTGGTACGGGTGGATCAGTGGGTCAGCATCTTGCGCAGCACGTACTGCAGGATGCCGCCGTGCCGGTAGTAGTCGGCCTCACCGGGGGTGTCGATCCGCACCACCGCGTCGAACTCGACGTCGCCGGCGGTCACGTGCACCGTGCCCGGCGTCGTACCGTCGTTGAGCGCGGTGATGCCGCTGATCGCGAACGTCTCCTCGCCGGTCAGCCCGAGCGAGTCGGCGTTCTGCCCCTCCGGGAACTGCAGCGGCAGCACGCCCATGCCGATCAGGTTGGAGCGGTGGATGCGCTCGAACGACTCGGCGATGACCGCCCGCACGCCCAGCAGCACGGTGCCCTTCGCCGCCCAGTCGCGGGACGAACCCGAGCCGTACTCCTTGCCGGCCAGGATGACCAGCGGGGTGCCCGCGGCCGCGTAGCTCTGCGCGGCGTCGTAGATGGTCGCCTGCTCGCCGGTGGTGAAGTCCTTGGTGAACCCACCCTCGACGCCCGGCACCAGCTGGTTGCGCAGCCGGATGTTCGCGAACGTGCCGCGGATCATCACCTCGTGGTTGCCGCGCCGCGACCCGTACGAGTTGAAGTCGCGCCGCTCGACGCCGTGCTCGGTGAGGTACCTGCCGGCGGGGGAGTCGGGCTTGATCGCGCCGGCCGGCGAGATGTGGTCGGTGGTCACCGAGTCGCCCAGCTTCGCCAGCACCCGCGCGCCGGCGATGTCGCCGACCGGCTGCGGGTCCCGGGCCATGCCCTCGAAGTACGGGGGCTTGCGCACGTAGGTCGACTCGTCGGCCCAGGCGAACGTGTCACCGGTCGGGGTCGGCAGCGACTGCCAGCGCTGGTCGCCGGCGAACACGTCGGCGTAGTCCGAGGAGAACATCTCGGACGCGAGCGCCGTGCCGATCACGTTCTCGATCTCGATCCCGGACGGCCACAGCTCGCGCAGGAACACCGGCTTGCCCTCGGTGTCGGTACCGACCGGTTCGGTCTCGAAGTCGATGTCCATCGTGCCGGCGAGCGCGTACGCGACCACCAGCGGCGGCGAGGCCAGGTAGTTCATCTTGACGTCCGGGTTGATCCGGCCCTCGAAGTTGCGGTTGCCGGACAGCACCGAGATGGCGGTCAGGTCGTTGTCGTTGACCGCGGCGCTGATCGCGTCGGGCAGCGGGCCGGAGTTGCCGATGCAGGTGGTGCAGCCGTACCCGACCAGGTTGAAGCCGAGCTTGTCGAGGTAGGGCGTGAGGCCAGCGCGCTCGTAGTAGTCCATGACCACCTTCGAGCCCGGCGCGAGCGTGGTCTTGACCCACGGCTTGCGGTTCAGCCCGCGCTCGACCGCGGCCTTCGCCAGCAGCGCGGCGCCGACCATCACCTGTGGGTTGGACGTGTTGGTGCAGGAGGTGATCGCGGCGATCACGACCGCGCCGTGGTCCAGCTCGAACTCGGTACCGTTCTCGTCGGTCACCCGCACCGGCTTGCTCGGCCGGCCGTCCTTGGCCGCGGACGGCACCCGCGGTGCGCCGGAGGCGTCGTCACCGGAGAACGCGGGGGAGTCGCTGGCCGGGAACGACTCGGCGTCCGCCTCGTCCTGCCCGCCGAGCTGCTCGTCGGTCGCCTCGTCGGTCACGTAGTCCTTGAGCGTGTTGCGGAACATCGACTTCGCGCTCGCCAGCGGCACCCGGTCCTGCGGGCGCTTCGGCCCGGCGAGCGAGGGCTCCACGGTGGACAGATCCAGTTCCAGCCGCTCGGAGTAGTCCGGCTCGGCGGCCGGGTCGTGCCACAGCCCCTGCTCCCGCGCGTACGACTCGACCAGGGCGATCTGCTTCTCGTCCCGCCCGGTCAGCCGCAGGTAGCGCACGGTCTCCGCATCGATCGGGAAGATCGCGCAGGTCGACCCGTACTCGGGGCTCATGTTGCCGATGGTGGCCCGGTTGGCCAGCGGGACCGCCGAGACGCCCGGCCCGTAGAACTCGACGAACTTGCCGACCACGCCGTGCTTGCGCAGCATCTCGGTGATGGTCAGCACCAGGTCGGTCGCGGTCGCGCCGTCCGGCAGCTGACCGGACAGCTTGAACCCGACCACCCGCGGGATCAGCATCGACACCGGCTGGCCGAGCATCGCGGCCTCGGCCTCGATGCCGCCCACGCCCCAGCCCAGCACGCCGAGGCCGTTGACCATCGTGGTGTGCGAGTCGGTACCGACCAGGGTGTCCGGGTAGGCCACCCCGTCGCGGGCGAACACGGTGCGCGCCAGGTACTCGATGTTGACCTGGTGCACGATGCCGGTGCCCGGCGGCACGACCTTGAAGTCGTCGAACGCGGTCTGGCCCCAGCGCAGGAACTGGTAGCGCTCGCGGTTGCGGCCGTACTCCAGCTCGACGTTGCGCTCGAACGCGTCCTCGCGGCCGAAGATGTCGGCGATCACCGAGTGGTCGATGACCAGCTCGGACGGGGCCAGCGGGTTGACCTTGCCGGTGTCGCCGCCCAGCTCGCGCACCGCCTCGCGCATGGTGGCGAGATCGACGATGCACGGCACGCCGGTGAAGTCCTGCATCAGCACCCGGGCCGGCGTGTACTGGATCTCCACGCTGGGCTGGGCGTCGGGGTCCCAGCCGGCCAGGGCCCGGATGTGGTCGGCGGTGATGTTCGCGCCGTCCTCGGTGCGCAGCAGGTTCTCCAGCAGGATCTTCAGGCTGTACGGCAGGCGGGCCTGCCCGTCGACCGCGTCCAACCGATAGATCTCGTAGGTGTCGTCACCTACCTGCAGGCTGCTCTTCGCGCCGAAGGTGTCGAGGCTCGCCACGTCGTACTCCTTCGCTCAGGTATGTCTTGCAGTCTCGCGTACTGGCCGGTCACCGCCCTACTTAGGCAAGCCTCAGCGGGTGTGTCGGCAGCCGGTTCACTGAAGTAAACCGTACGTCCGTCTTGCTATTTCGCGCAACCCGGGTCATGCTGCTTCCGCGAGGTTCGGACAGCCCGATTCCGACAGCCGGTTCCGACCCTGGTTCGGACAGCCCGAATCCGACACCCAGGTTCGACACCAGGTTCGGACGCCCGAGGAGGCCGCGATGATCCACCACGTCCAGCTGTCCTGCCCGGCCGGCTCGGAGGACGCGCTGCGCGCCTTCTACACCGGCGTGCTCGGGCTCGCCGAGATCCCCAAGCCGCCGGTACTGGCCGCCCGCGGCGGCTGCTGGTTCCGCGGCCACGGCATCGAACTGCACCTCGGCGTCGAGGTCGACTTCCGTCCGGCGCGCAAGGCGCATCCCGGCCTGATCTGGCCCGACCTGGACACCCTCGCCGACCGGCTCACCGCCGCCGGCCGCCCGGTCGACTGGGACGACAACTTCCCCGGCATGCGCCGGTTCCACACCGCCGACTGCCACGGCAACCGCCTCGAGTTCCTCCAGCCCATCGGCCAAAGCTCGTTGTAGCGTGAGGTCGTTAGTCTTCCCGAGAGCCCACGAGACGGAAGGTGGTGGCACGGATGAGTACCGCTGCCGTCGATGTCCCGGGCAACGGGGAGAGGTGGCTGCGTGCCTGGCGCGAGATCGACCTGCCGACCGGTTGGCGGGCTGAGGTCATCTTCAACGGGAGCATCACGGTGACTCCACCGCCGTCGCCACCGCACAACCTGATCGCCGACCTGATCGACGACGTGCTGCGGTCGGGGCGACCGTCCGACGCGGGGATCCTGCAGACGCTGGGTGTGCGGATCGACGCCATCGGCAAGGGGTACATCCCGGATCTTGTCGTCGTGCCCCGTGCTGCGCTGGTCACCGACGAACCAGAGATCAGTGCCGAGCACGTACTGCTCGCGGTGGAGATCACGTCGAAGGACAACGCCGATCACGACCGTAAGGCGAAGCGGTGGGGCTACGCGCACGGGCACGTGCCGCTCTACCTTCTGGTCGACCGTTGGGAGAGGCCCAACCCCACGGTGACGCTGTTCGCCGATCCTGAGAACGGTGACTACGCGGAATCCGTCCGGGTTCCGTTCGGAAAGAGCATTCGGCTGCCCGCGCCGTTCGATGTGGAGATCGACACATCGCAGTTCCCCCCAGGCCGGTGACGTCGAAGGGTTGCTGGATGTCTGTGGGACCTGAGCCTCCCGACCCGTTGGCGCGCGGAGATCGTTCGGGTTCGCCATCGAGACGGCCGGGTTTCCGGCCCGCTGACCGGATCGCTCCGGTCAGCGGGCCGCGGTGACTACAGCGGGAGGCGGGGGCCGGCGTTGCGCTGCTGCGCGACCCAGGCCTCGACCTCGTCGGCCTTGCGCGGCAGACCGGCGGACAGGTTCTTCGCACCGGTCGCGGTGACCAGCACGTCGTCCTCGATCCGGATGCCGAGACCGCGCAGCTCGGCCGGCACCTTCTCGTCGTCCGGCTGGAAGTAGAGGCCCGGCTCGACGGTCAGCACGTAGCCCTCCTTCAGCTCGCCATCCTTGTAGTGCTCCTTGCGTGCCGCGGCGCAGTCGTGCACGTCCAGGCCGAGCATGTGGCTCAGGCCGTGCAGGGTCCAGCGCCGGTAGTACATGTTCTCCTTGTCCAGCGCCTCCTCGGCCGAGGACAGGATGCCGAGCGACTCCAGCCCCTCGGCGAGCACCCGCATCGCGGTCAGGTGCACGTCGGAGAACTTCACGCCGGGCCGGACGTGGTCCATGCCGGCCTGCTGCGCGGCGTAGACGATCGAGTACACCTCCCGCTGCAGCGGCGTGAACTGACCGTTCACCGGTACCGTGCGGGTCACGTCGGCGGTGTAGAGCTGGTTGTTCTCGATGCCCATGTCCATCAGCAGCAGGTCGCCCGGCGCGGTCCGGCCGTCGTTGCGCACCCAGTGCAGCGTGGTGGCGTGCGACCCGGCGGCGACGATCGAGTCGTAGCCGACGGCGTTGCCGGCGACGCGGGCGCGCAGCCCGAAGATCCCCTCCAGCAACCGCTCCGGTACTCCCCGGTCGGCCGGCAGCGCGCGCACCACGTCCTCGAAGCCGAGCACGGTGGCGTCGATCGCGTCCTGCAGCTGGGCGATCTCCCACTCGTCCTTGACCAGTCGCAGCTCGGACAGCGTGTGGGCCAGTTCCCGGTCACGGGCGCCGGCCTCGTCGCCGTCGCCGGTGACCGCGATCCTGCCGTCCACGCCCGCGTCGTATCCGCGCAACACCCGGGTGCGGGCCGGATCGAGGTCGCCGAGCACCTTCTCCAGGTCCTTCACGTCGGCGGTCTCCACGCCGAGCAGGGTGGACTTCTCCGCCAGGCTGTGCCGGCGCCCGACCCACAGCTCGCCGTACTGCGCGTCGCGGAAGAACTCGTCGGTGTCGCGCGGCGACCGGGGGTGCCCGTACAGCACGGCGTCGTGGCCGCCGGCGACCGGCCGCAGGACCAGCACCGAGTCCGGGTCGAACTCGCCGGTCAGGTAGGCGAAGTCGCTGCCCGGCCGGAACGGGTAGAAGCAGTCGTTGTTGCGGACCTTCTCCCGGCCGGTCGGGATCACCAGCGTCTCGCCGGGGAACGCGCGGGACAGCTGCTCGCGCCGGCGCGAGTGGCACGGCACCTGGTCGAGCGCGGCGAGGCCGGTCAGCTCCGAGTCGGCCCAGCCTTCCCGCATGAACTTGAGGTAATTCTCCGGGAATGCCGGGTCGTGGCTGCGTCCCTTGGCCTGCTCGTCGCTCATGCCCTGCCTCTCCTCACGTGCACCATCACCCGACCGTATCGCCCGGGGTCGGATCCCCCGACGGTATATCGCCCGCCGTTGATCCGGGACGCGGCCCGGGCCGCGTCCCGGGGCGCTGACCGTCCTCCGATGCGTGACGCCGGCCGGGCTCCGGTGCCGGACGCAGCCGGCTCGCCACGATCGCGGACAGCCCGGCCAGCACGTCGTCGATGTCGCGCTCCGGCTGGAACACCAGCCAGTCGACCCCGACCACCAGCGCCACCCCGAACAGCGCCGACGCGGCGAGCCCGACGTCCAGGTCGGCGGCGAACTCGCCCGACGCCACCCCGGCCCCGATCACCTCGCCGATCGTGCCGATCACCTCGCCGCGCACCAGCGCCACGGTCTGGTGCCACTGGTTGTTGGTCCGCCACATCTCGCTGAGCAGCAGCTGCGCGAACGCCCGGTAGTCGCGCAGGTACGCCAGCTGCGCGGCGACCAGCGCGGTGACCGCTTCGCCGGGCGCCAGCCCGGCACTAGCTTCCCGCAGCCGCTCGGTGAGCCGAGCCACCCCGTGCGTCAGCAACTGCTCGAACAGCGCGGTCTTGGAGCCGAAGTTGTAGTAGACGGTGCCCTTCGCGACGCCGGCCGCCTCGGCGATCGCGTCGACCGTGGTGGCCGCGAAGCCCTGCTCGGCGATCAGCTCGACCGCCGCCGCGTACAGCTTGTCCCGGGTGGCGTCGCGGCGGTCGGCCTGCTTCATTCACAGCTCCAGATCGGGATGCAGCTTCGTCGGGGTCAGGCGGCGGGAGCGCCGGACCACCAGGCAGGTCGCCGCGAACGCGGCGGCCCCGAACCCCACCAGGATGCCGGCTCCGCGCAGCACCATGCCCGTCGACCCGCCGCTGATCAGGTGGCGCAGGCAGTCGACCACGTACGACATCGGCAGGTACGGGTGGATCGCGCCGAGGATCGCCGGCGAGGTCTGCAACGGGTACGTGCCGCCGGCGGTGACCAGCTGGGTGATCAGCAGTACCAGCGTGAGCACCCGGCCGGCGGCCCCGAGCGCCGCGCCGAACAGCTGCTGCAGCCCGGTGTAGGCGACCACCGCGGCGGCGAGGAACGCGAGCATCGCGACCGGCCGTACCGGATGAAGACCGAGGGTGGCGGACAGCACCAGCTCCAGGATGCCGGCCTGCACCACGCCGACTCCCACCGCCGGCAGCCAGCCGGCCGCGGCGACCCGCCAGGCGGGTGCACCGGACACCAGGTGCCGCCGGGTCACCGGCCGCAGCAGCATGTACCCGACCATCGCGCCGACCCACAGCGACAGACCCAGGAAGTACGGGGCGAAGCCCTCGCCGTAGCTCGCGGCGGCATGCCTGGTGGCGCGCTGCAGGTCGATCGGGTCGGCTATCACGTCGGAGCGCTGCGCGCGCTGCGCGGCGTCGTAGTCGGGGATCCGCTTCGCGCCGTCGGCGAGCCCGTCGGCGAGGGTGGTCGCCCCGTCGGACAGCTTCGACACCCCGCCGGCGAGCCGTCCGGCGCCGGCCGAGAGGCTGCCGAGCCCGCCGTCGAGCTGCTGCGCGCCGGTGGACAGCTGGTACAGCCCGCTCTGCAGTTGCTTGCCGCCGCGGGCGGCCTTGGCGGTGCCCTGGTGCAGCTGGTGCGCGCCGGTGGCGAGCTCGCCCACCCCGTCGGCCAGCTTGTCGATCTTGTCCCGCGCACCGGCGACGTCGTCGGCCAGCTGCGGTGCCTTCTTCGCCACCTCGCGGGCGGTCTTCGCGACCTGCGTCGCGTCCGCCTTGACCTTCTTGAGGCTGCCGGCGTCGGCGTCGAGCTCGTGCTGCGCCGACTTCGCCGCCTTGACCGCATCGCCGGCCGCCTGCCGTGCCTTGGTGAACTCCGGGTCGTTCGCCGCCTCCGGATGCTTCTTCGCGTACGCGTCGAGCGCGTCGCGCACCGCCTCGGTTCGGGTCACCGCCTCGTCGACGTACCCGGGGAGGTCGTCGATGTGTTTGGCGACCGCGTCGGCGCCGTCGGCGAGCAGCAGCGCCGAGTCGTGGATCGAACCGGCGTTGTCGCGCAGGAACGGCTCCACCCGGCCGGTCACTTTGTCCACAGTGGACGCGAGCTTCCGGGTACCGGTGGCGGCCTGGCGGGCGCCGGTGTCCAGCTTCGCCGCGCCCGAGTTGAGCGCGATCAGCCCGGTGGTCAGGTCGGCGGCGCCGCGATGTGCCTGCGCGATGCCGTCGGCGAGGCTGTCCGCTCCCTTCTTCGCGCTGGCCGATCCGTCCCGGAGCGCGTCGGCGCCGTGCTTCGCGTCGCCCGCGCCGTCGGCGAGCTGGCCGGCACCGTCCGCGGCCTGACCGGTGGAGTCGTGCAGGGTGCCGAACGCCAGGTACATCTGGTCGAAGTACCGGCTCGCCGCGCTGTTGGCCGCCGCGGTACGGATCTCGGCGAACGCGCTCTTGCCGATCACCCCGGCCAGGTAGTTGTTCGCGTCGTCGGTGGTCAGCCGCAGCCGGCCTCGCTGCGGCGGCGCCTCGTGCGACGGCGAGACCAGCGCGGTCGAGAACCCGGCGGGGATGGTGAACGTCATCAGGTAGTCGCCGTCGGCGAGCCCCTTCCGGGCTTGCGCCGCGCTGGTGGCGTGCCAGTCGAAGACGTGCCGGTCGACCAGCTGGTCGACCAGCTCGTCACCGGCGGCGAGTGGCTTGCCGCCCGGCTGGTGGGCCGGCCGGTCCTGGTTCACCACCGCGACCGGGATGCGCTTCAGCTCGCCGTACGGGTTCCAGAAAGCCCACAGGTACAGCCCCGAGTACAGCAGGGGGATCAGCGCCAGTGCACCGATCGCGGCCCGGGTCAGCGGCGCCCGGGTGAACCGCCGCAACTCCAGTCCGGCCAGCCCCGCGGTACGCATCACGCCGCCCCCTGCGCGTCGAGCTCGACGGTGGCGGGCTCGCCCTGCGCCGGTACGGCGGGTGTCGGCCCTCCGCCCGGCCGGTCTTGCGGCGCGGTGGGCTCGTCGTCGGCGGCTCCAGGGGATCCCGCGTCGTCGGCGGCCGGTTCGGCCGGTCGGTGGCTCAGCCGGACGGTCTGGTCGACGGGGGCCTCGCCGGCCTCCCGGCAGGAGGCGAGCACGGTGACCCCGGCGTCGGCCCGCTCCCGCAGCACCCGCCACAGCTCGGCGCGCTCGGTGCTGTCGGTACCGCCGTCCACGTCGTCGGCCACGATCAGCCGCGGTGCCGTCAGCTCGGCGAGCAGCAGGCACAGCAGCTGCCGCCGGTACGGGTCGAGGTCGCGGCCGAGCGCGTCGGGGTCCAGGTCGACGCCGGTCCCGGTGACCAGCTCGCGCGCGTACGTCCGGCGCCGGCGTGGCTGCCACGGGCCGAGGCCGAGCAGTGCCAGCCGCTCGCGCACGTGTTCGGTGACGGTCAGCGCCGGCTCCGGCTCGTGCGCACCGCGCACCAGGCCGAGCGCGGCGAGTCGCTGCACCGCGGGCGCGGTCCGCGGCAGCGGATGACCGGCGACCGACAGGCTGCCACGGTTGATCGCGAACCGGCCGGCGACCGCGAGCAGCAGGCTGGTCCGGCCGCTGCCGGCGGCGCCGGTGACCGCGACGAGCTCGCCCGGCGCGACGTCCAGCTCGACGTCCCGGAACACCCAGCCGCGCCGGGTGTTGAGGCCCAACCCGGCGGCCCTGATCCGGGCGCCGGGCGAGGTGTCCTGCTGTCGATGCTGCGCCACCGTCGCCTCCAAAAACTGACCGCTCCGTACAAAAACTTAGCGCGAGCGCGCCGGCGATGCGCGGTTTCGTGTCGTTACTCACCGGTCACTTCGGCAGAGTTGAGTCGGGCATTATCAAGTTTTGGCATCGGATCTCAAGGTTGAGTTGAGTGCACTCAACTTCATCGCGAGGATCTCTCGGGTGACCGAGAGAGGACCCGGCGGCCTGCTCCGCGAGCACGACTTCCGCCACCTGTGGATCGCCGACCTGGCCAGCCAGCTCGGCACCCGGCTGAGCATGATGGCCCTGCCGCTGCTCGCCGTGATCACCCTGGACGCCAGTACCTTCCAGGCCGCGGCGCTGTCCGCCGCGGAGACCGCCGCCTCGCTGCTGCTCGGCCTGTTCGCCGGTGCCCTGGTCGACCGGATGCGCTGCCGGCCGGTGATGCTCGTCGCCGACCTGGCCCGGTTCGCGCTGCTCGGCTCGATCCCGGTGGCGGCGCTGTTCGGTGTGCTCGGCCTGCCGCAGCTCTACCTCGTGGCGTTCGCCGCCGGCATCGGCACCGTCTTCTTCGACACCGCGCACACCACGTACCTGCCGCGGCTGATCGGCCGGGCGCAGCTGGTCGAGGGCAACTCGCGGCTGGCGAGCAACACCTCGATCGCCGCCGTCGCCGGCTCGGTCGGAGGCGGGTACCTGGTGCAGCTGTTCACCGCGCCGGTGGCGATCGCGATCGACGCGGTCAGCTACCTGTGGTCGGCGCTGTGGCTCGCCACCATCCGCACCGGTGAACCGCGCCCCGCCCGGCCCGCCCGGCCGCGGCTGCTGGGTGAGATCGGGGAAGGGGTCCGGTTCGTGTTCGGCCAGCCGATCCTCGCCGCCATCGCCGGCAACACCGCGACCGTGCTGTTCTTCCAGGCCGCGAACCAGGCGATCATGATGGTGTTCCTGGTCCGCGAGGTACACCTGACGCCCGGCGTGATCGGGCTGCTGGGCACCGTCGGGTTGCTCGGCGCACTCGCCTCGTCGGCGCTGACCGGGCGCATCGCCCGCCGGCTCGGCACCGCCCGCGCGCTGTGGCTGTCCACCGTGCTCAACGGCGTCGGCTTCCTGCTGTACCCGCTGACCGGGCCCGGGTTCGGCCTCGCCTGGTATGTCCTCGCCGGCGGGCTCACCGCGTTCACGATCATCACCCGGCACGTGCTGGCGGTGACCGCCCGCCAGCAGCTGTGCCCGGACCGCCTGCTCGGCCGGGTCAACGCCACCATGCAACTGATGACCTACGGCGTGATGCCGCTCGGCGCGCTGGCCGGCGGGGCGCTCGGCACCCTGTTCGGGTTGCGCACCACGCTGCTGGTGAGCGGCCTCGCGGTCCTCGCCGCCAGCCTGTTCCTGGTGCTGTCGCCGGTGCGCCGGCTGCGCGACCTGCCCACCACCAAGCGATCCGACGTGCCCGCCACCGCGCCGTCAGCGGGCGGCGGGGCGCGGCCGGACGAGGTAGGCGGCGAGCGCGTCACCGAGTAGCCCGGCCGGCACGGTGCCCGGTGCGGGCAACTCCTCCAACGCCAGCCCGTTGGACAGCCCGATCGCGAGCAGCACCAGTTCGCGGGCTGGCGCGGGGTCGGTGATCCCGGCGTCGCCGAGCAGGTCGGCCACCGCGCTCGTCAGCGAGGTCAGCAGCTCCCGTCGGTACTCGACGAAGCGGCGGCGGGTGGGCTCGTCCCGCAGCGCGCGTAGCCAGTACTCCAAGAACAGCAGTTGCCACTCGCGGTTGCCGGCCATCGCCGCCGTCAGCCGGTCGCCGGCCGCGCGCACCAGGTCGCCGGGGTCCGCCGGCGGATCGGCGGACAGCTCGGTGACCAGCGCGGTCCGGGTCGCGATCTGTTCGTCCAGCAGCGCGAAGAACAGCTCGTCCTTGCTGCCGAAGTTGGAGTAGACGGCGCCCTTGGTGAACCCGGCCGCGGCCGCGACCTCGTCGATGCTTGCGGCGGCGAAGCCGCGGTCGGCGAAGACCCGGGCGGCGGCGGCGAGGACCCGGTCGCGTACCTCATGGCGTGGGGTGCGGCGCTGGCGGGGCTTGACGGTGGCCATGGCAAGAGGATACTGCTCGGTATTGGATACCGATCAGTATCGAGTTGCGAGGTGGCGATGTCCGACCACGAGCTGGTGATCCGCGGCGGGCTGGTGTTCGACGGCGCCGGCTCCGATCCGGTACGTGCCGACCTTGGTGTCACCGCCGACCGCATCACCGCGATCAGCCCGGTACCGCTGCCGCCCGCGCCACGTGAGCTCGACGGCACGGGCAGGTGGGTACTGCCGGGCCTGCTCGACGTGCACACCCACTACGACGCCGAGGTACTGGTCGAGCCGGGTCTCGGTGAGTCGGTCCGGCACGGGGTGACCACGGTGCTGATCGGCAACTGCTCGCTGTCCACCGTGTACGCCGACGCGCAGGACTGCGCGGACCTGTTCGCCCGGGTGGAGGCGGTGCCGTGGGAGGCCGTGCACGATGCGGTCAAGCGGCACCGTGACTGGGCCGACCCCGCCTCGTACCTGGCCGCGCTGGGCGCCCGGCCGCTCGGCGCCAACGTGGCCGCCCTGATCGGCCACTCCGACCTGCGGGTCGCGGTGCTGGGCCTGGCGCGCGCAGTCGATGCCACCCAACGGCCCAGTGGAGCCGAACTGGCCGCGATGCGCGAGAAGCTCACCGCGGCACTGGACGCCGGATTCGCCGGGCTGTCCACCATCCGCAGCAGCTTCTCCAAGCTCGACGGGGTGCGCTACCCGGCCCGGCAACTGCCGTCCACGTACGCCACCTGGCGCGAGTACGGGGCGCTCAACGCGATCCTGCGGGACCGGGGGCGTGTCCTGCAGTGCACGCCGAACCTGACCCGCCGGGCCGAGGTCGCCCGGTTCTTCGCCCAGAGCGCCGGGCTTCTGCACCGCACGCCGCTGCACACCTCCTTGCTGTCGGCGGCCGACATCAAGGCGAACCCGGGCCTGATCCGGTTGCTGACCGCGGCCACCCGGGCGGCGAACCGGCTGGGGCGCTGCGACGTGCGCTGGCAGCACCTGCCCGTCCCGTTCGAGGTGTACGCGGACGGGGTCGACCTGGTGGTCTTCGAGGAGTTCGGCTCCGGCGCGGCGGCGCTGAACGTCCGTGACGAGATCGCCCGTGGCCGGCTGCTCGCCGACGAGGATTACCGACGCTGGTTCCGGCGCGACTGCGCGAAGCGGTTCGGCGCCCGGGTGTGGCACCGGGACCTGTCCGACGCCGAGATCGTCGGCTGCCCGGACGACTCGGTGGTCGGTCTCTCGTTCGCCGACGTCGGCGCCAGGCGGCGGATCGCCGCGACCGACGCGTTTTTGGACCTCGTGGTGGCGCACGGCCCGGCGTTGCGCTGGCGCACCACCATCGCCAACCACCGGCCGGCGGTGCTGGACCGGATCGCGCGCAGTCCGCAGATCCAGCTCGGCTTCGCCGACTCCGGCGCGCACCTGCGCAACATGGCCTTCTACAACCACGGACTGCGGCTGCTGCAGCGGGTGTACCGGGCGCAGCGGTCCGGCGCGCCGTTCCTGCCACTGCCGGCCGCCGTGCACCGGCTCACCGGCGAGCTCGGCGACTGGTACGGGATCGACGCCGGGCACCTGCGCGTGGGCGGCCGCGCCGACGTCGCGGTGCTGGACCCGGCCGGGGTCGCGGACCTGCCGCAGGAGTACCACGAGGAGCCGATGCCGGCGTTCGGCGGGTTGCGCCGGATGGTCAACCGCAACGACGACGCGGTCGCCGCAACGGTGGTCGGTGGCCGAGTGGTGTACGAGTACGGGCGGTTCGCCGAAGGTTTCGGGACCACCCTGCGGGCCGGTCGGGTGCTGCCGGCGAGCCGGGGCGTGGCACCGCGGCCGCCACGATCCGGGTGTGGGACGGGCGGTATCACGGGGTGAGAACCGGTCCCCGCCGGTCGCGGTGGGACGCCCGGCACCGCGTACGTTGCCGGGCATGACGACGGGGGACGCGCCGGTGCTGCGGATGTCGGAGGTGGACCTGGTCCGCGACGGCAACCTGCTGCTCGACGCGGTGTCGCTGACCGTACGGGCCGGGGAGCACTGGGCGCTGCTCGGCGCGAACGGTGCCGGCAAGTCCACCATGCTCAGCCTGCTCGGCGCGCAGGTGCACCCGACCCGGGGCCGCGTCGAGGTGCTCGGCCGGCGGCTGGGCCGCGTCGACCTGCGCTGGCTGCGTACCCAGTTGGGTCACGTCGATCCGCGACACCGCCCCGGCGCCCCGCTGTCGCTGCTGGAGGTGGTACTGACCGGGGTGACGAACACGGTCGAGCCGGTGCCGCGGTGGCGACCCAGCGACGCGCAGCTCGCCCGGGCGCGCCGGCTGGTCGACGATCTCGGCCTCCGCCACCGGGTGGACGCGCGCTGGCCCACCCTGTCGCAGGGCGAGCGGGGCCGGGCTCTGATCGCCCGGGCGCTGGTCGCCGAGCCGAAGCTGCTGCTGCTCGACGAGCCGGCGACCGGCCTCGACCTGGCCGCCCGCGAGCAGCTGCTGGAGAGCCTGGATGCGTTGCGGCACACCGATCCCTGGCTGTCCACCGTCCTGGTCACCCATCATCTCGAGGAGCTGCCGGCCAGCACCACCCATGCGGCTCTGATCCGGGCCGGCCGGCTGGTCGCCGCCGGGCCGGTGGCGGAGGTGCTGCGCACCGAGCCCGTCAGCGCCTGCTTCGACCACCCGGTCCGGATCGACCGGGTGGACGGTCGCTGGACCGCGCGTGCCGGCCGGAGCGTCGCGCCGGCACGGTGCTGACCGCCGCCGGCGGATACCCGGCCGCGGAGGGTCGCCGGGCTCGGCGGCCCGAGTCGGCCGCACCGGACACACCGCCGCGGAGGGCGTCAGGGGCGCCGACCACGGTCAATCCGCGTCGGGGCCGGCCGGTGGGGACGCGCTGCTGGCATGCAGAGCCCGGATGGCGTCCTGGGCCCGCTGGGCCTCGAAGCGGTCGCCGATGCGTTCGCACAGCCGCAGCGCGCGGGTGTGGCTGGCGAGCGCCTCGTCCCGGCGGCCGACACCGGCCAGCGCGACGCCGTACGTGTTCAGCGCGGTGATCAGGTCGAGGTAGCCGGGCAGCGACTCGAACATCCGCACGGCCCGCTCGGCCCACCGCACCGCGCCGGCGAAGTCCTGCCGACGCAGGTGCACGACGGCGAGGTTCTCGTACACCGAGCACTCGTCCCGGCGGTCGTGGGTGCCGCGCGAGACGGTCAGCGCCTGGTGCAGAGCCGCTTCCGCCTGGTCCAGCTCGCCGAGGCGGGCGAGCGCGAAGCTCAGGTTCGCCCAGTGCCGGCCCAGCGGTGGGGTGAGCCCGAAGCAGCGGGTGTGCTCGTCGATCTGCTGCCGGTGCAGCTCCGCCGCCTCGTCGAAGCTGCCGAGCTTGCCGGCGGCGATCCCCAGCGTGCTGGTGGCCGCCTCCACCGCTCGTTCGGCCTCCGGCAGGACCTCGCGGGCCCGGGTGAGCTGCCGGTACGCCTCGTCGTAGTGGCCGAGCTGGCACAGGGTGCGGCCGATCCGGGCCTCGGCCCGGGCCGCCCCGAGCGGGTCGCCGGCCGCCTCGGCGCGGGCGTGCGCGAGTCGGTGCACGTCGAGCGCCTCGGCCCAGTGCCCCTGCCGGCTCAGGTACTGGTCGAGCAGGGTGGCGAGCGCGAGCACCTGCGGCGTCGACGCGCCGGGCCGGTGCAGCGCCGCGCAGATGTTCGGCAGCTCGGTGTCGTACCAGCCGAGCGCCTGCGCCGCGGTGGCGAACCGCGGTGCGGCCGGCGCGGCCGGTACCCCCACCTCGCGGCTGTCGTCCGGGAACGCCGACCGGCGCGCCTGCGCCGCGGCGACGAGGTAGTGGTCGAGCAGCCGGTGCAGCGCGGCGTCGCGGTCGACGGGCCGCTCGCCGGTCTGGTCGTCGGCGAGCTCGCCGGCGTACGCCCGGGTCAGGTCGTGCATCGCGTACCGGTTCTGGCCGGTCGGTTCGAGCAGGTGGCTGCGGGCCAGCACGTTCAGCAGCTGCCGGGCCCGGGTCGGCGGTCCGTCGGTCAGCGCCGCCATCGCGTGCAGGTCCAGGTCGCGGCCCGGGTAGCCGCCCAGTACCCGGAAGGCGTGCCGGGCGTCCGCCGGCAGCCGGGCGCACGATGCGGCGAACACCGCCCGCAGCGAGGTGTCGGCGTCGGCGGTCGCGTCCAGGTAGGCCAGCGCGCCGTGCGATTCGAGGTCGCGGATCAGCTCGGTGAGCGGCAGGTCGGGTTGGGCGCTCACCACCTCGGCGGCCACCCGCATGGCCAGCGGCAGCCGCCCGCAGCGCGCGGCGAGCCGGGTCAGCGCCGGCCGCTGGGCGGCGGGAGGCTCACCGAGTGCACCGGTGAGCAGCGCCGTGGCCTCGCCGGCCGACAACGGCCGGAGCACGGTACGCCGCGCCCCGTCCCGGGCGACCAGCCCGGCCAGCGCGTTGCGGCTGGTGACCACGGTCATGCAGGCGGCATCGCCGGGCAGCAGCACCCGGACGCAGTCGGCGGAGTGCGCGTTGTCCAGTACCAGCAGGATCTGCCGGTCGGCGAGCAGGCTGCGCAGCAGCGCAGCGCGTTCCGGCTCGCCGCCGGGGATCGGTGCATCCACCGGCAGCAGCCCGCGCAGCAGCTGACCCAGCGCCGCCGCGGGCGTCACCGGGTCGCTGCCGTCGAAGCCGTGCAGGTTGATCCAGAGTTGGCCGCCCGGGAACCGGGACGCCGCGCGGTGCGCCCAGTGGCCGACCAGCCCGGTCTTGCCGACCCCGCCCATGCCGCAGACCAGTGCCAGCCGGGCGGTGTCCGGTGCGACCGACACCGCGTCGAGTGCGGCGAGCGCGTCCGCCCGCCCGACGAAGCCGGGCACGTCGGCGGGCAGCTGCCGCGGCACCACCCGGTGCTGCTCGACCGCCTCGGTCGGCTGCTCGGGCGTGCTGGCCCGGCGCCAGGCAGCCTCCCAGCAGGCCAACCGGGTCGGGTCGACCCCCAGCGCCAGCAGGGTGTGCCGCAGCACCGTCAGCGCCGGTGGGTGTGCCCGCTGCGGGCTGAACGCGTCGGCGATCGTGGACCGGGGCAGGCCGCAGCGCTTCGCCAGCTGGGCGAACGACGGGTTGCCGGCGGTGACCTTGGCGCGGTGCAGTTCCCGGGCCAGCGTGGCGACGTCGGTGACCGCGGCGAGGTCGTCGGCGGTGGCTTCGGGCGGGCCGGCGGGATCCGGCCGGTGTTGCGGGACCGCGGCTGGACTGGACACGCGCCACCTCCGACCTCGTACGGATCCGTCCGGGATCATCCGAAGATCTAGACCGGACTTTATGAGCCTGATTGCCTGGGTGCCAGCCCCGTTCGGGCAGATCTCTCGTTCGGAGGAGATGGTGCACATGCCTGAATCAGCCCGTCCCCGTACCCTGACCGCCCGGATCCTGGTGCTCGCCGTTCTCGGCACGCTGGCCGCGTCGTTCTTCGCGGTCGTCTCGCCGCTGGCCACCACCGCCGCGCACGCGTCGTCGATCGGCGGGAGCATCACCCGCTCCGAGGTGATGGCGCGGGCCCGTGACTGGCTGGACAAGAACGTCCAGTACAGCCAGAGCTCGTACCACCAGGATCCGAGCCACAGCAAGACGTACCGGCAGGACTGCTCCGGCTTCGTCTCCATGGCCTGGCACCTGGGCTCCAGCCGGACCACGTGGACGCTGCCGGACGTCAGTACGAAGATCTCCAAGAGCAACCTGATGGCGGGCGACATCCTCGACGACCCCAACAACCACACCGCGATGTTCGAGAAGTGGATCGACAAGAGCGCGGGCACGTTCTGGGTGATCGAGGAGGCCAACCCGACCAACGACATGCTCCACTACAAGTGGAGCCTCAGCGGGCACACCGGCTACGGCGCGTACCGCTACAACAAGATCGTCAACGACCACACGGCCGGCCACCCCAACACCTACGCACCGACCACGGTGTGCGGTGCCGGCTACTACTACATCGGGATGCACAACCTCGGGTACGCGACGATCTACCTGTCCTGGAACGGCTCGACCAAGAAGAACTGCGTGGTGACCCTGGCGCACAACGCGTACGGCTCGAAGTCGATGGGCGCCCATCTCGCCGTGCAGAACGGTACGTCCGGATCGGACACCGGCAGCTACGTCTCGTACGCGGGGCCGGTGCGCAAGTACGCGCCCTCGGCCTGCGTGAAGTGGGGCGGCAGCTACCAGAGCTCCTCGTGGACCAGCGCGTGGAGCCACTGCGGCTGATCGACCGGTAGCGCGTCGGTCCCGGGCTCGTCCGGTTCACCCGGGCGTGCCCGGGACCGGTCGTGTCAGCGTGCGCACGAACGTGTAGTGGCCGCCGGGCCGATCCGCCCGATGCCCTCGGCGGTGAGGAAGGCGCGGGTGGCGGCGCTGGGGTCGCGGTCGGTGGTGGTGGCGATCGCGGTGCGCCACACCGGTGCGGTACCGGCGACCGGGACGAACCGCGCGCTGGTCTGCTTGTGCCGGAACGACTCCGGTACCAGCGCCACGCCGAGGCCCTGGGCGACCAGGTCGAGCAGCGTGTGCACGTCGTTGACCTCCAGCGCGACCCGCCGGGACAGCCCGGCGCGCCGCAGCGCGTGGTCGGTCACGTCGCGGGTGACCCACCCGGGCGCGAAGTCCACGTACGTCTCGGTGTCGAGTTCGGCCAGCGCCACCGCGCCGGCGGCACCGAGCGGGTGGCCGGGCGCGCAGGCGAGCACCATCGGCTGCTGCTCCAACGGGGTGAGGGTGACCGCGGCGGCCGAGCCGTCCGGCGGCTCGGACACGAACGCGAGGTCCAGCGCACCACCACGTACCTGGTCGATCAGGTCGGGTGAGCTGCCCTGGCGCAGCGCGATCCGTACGCCCGGGTGGGCGGTCCGGAACCGGCCGAGGGCGCGGGGCAGGTCGATGCCGCCGAGGCACTGGATCGTGCCGACGGCGAGGTTGCCGCGCAGCAGACCCTGCACCGCGGCGACCGCCTCGCGCGCCGCGGTGACGGTGTGCAGGGTGCGGCGGGCCTCGGCGAGCAGCGCCCGGCCGGCCTCGGTCAGCTCCACCCGCCGGGTCGAGCGGACGAACAGCGCGGCGCCGAGGTCGCGCTCCAGTGCCCGGATCGACGCGGACAGTCCGGACTGGGCGACGTGCATCCGGGCCGCGGCGCGGGTGAAGTGCCGTTCCTCGGCGACGGCCACGAAGTACTCGATCTGGCGCAGCTCCATCAACACTCCCGCGCACCGCGCGAATCAGCAGCGGTGGTGATCGATCGCATCGTTTTCTTCTGTTGGACAGCTCAAACAGCCGGGACCAAAGTACAACGGAGGGCGGCGGCCACCCGGGTCGCGGGGGAGCAGGAGGCGAAGCATGCAGTACCGGACGCTGGGCGGGACCGGCACCGTGGTGTCGACGATGTGTCTGGGCACGATGACCTTCGGTGCGGAGAGCAGCGAGGAGGTGGCGCACGCGCAGCTGGACTTCTACCTGGAGCAGGGCGGCAACTTCGTCGACACCGCGAACGTCTACTCGCGCGGCGTCTCCGAGGAGATCATCGGTCGCTGGTTCGCCAAGCGACCCGGCGCCCGCGACGCCGTGGTGCTCGCCACCAAGGGCCGCTTTCCGATGGGCGAGGGCAAGAACGACCTGGGGTTGAGCCGGGTCAACCTGACCCGCGCGCTGGACGCGAGCCTGAGCCGGCTGGGCACCGACGCGATCGACCTGTACCAGGCGCACGCGTTCGATGCGCTCACGCCGCTTCCGGAGACGCTGCGGTTCTTCGACGACGCGGTACGCGCCGGCAAGATCCGCTACGTCGGGGTGAGCAATTTCCTCGGCTGGCAGTTGCAGAAGGCAGCGCTGCTGACCGAGTTCCTGCATCTCGCGCCGATCGTCACCCTGCAACCGCAGTACAATCTGCTCGTTCGCGACATCGAGTTCGAACTGGTCGATGTGTGCCGCAACGAGAACATCGGCATCCTGCCCTGGTCGCCGCTCGGTGGCGGCTGGCTGACCGGCAAGTACCAGCGCGACACCACGCCGACCGGCGCGACCCGGCTGGGGGAGAACCCGGAGCGCGGCCAGGAGGCGTACCAGCGGCGCAACGATCAGGAGCGCACCTGGCGGGTGGTGGACGCGGTGCGGTCGGTGGCCGAGGAGCGCGGCGTGTCGATGGCGCAGGTGGCGCTCGCCTGGCTGCGCGACCGGCCGGCGGTGACCTCGGTGATTCTCGGCGCCCGTACGGTCGAGCAGCTCACCGACAACCTGGCCGCGGACGACCTGCGGCTGTCCGAGCGGGAGCAGCAGACGCTCACCGATGCGAGCGCGCCGGTGATGGCGGACTACCCGTACGGCGCTCCCGGCGTGCATCAGCGCCACCGCGACCTGTGACGGCCGAAGCCGGCTGAACGACCCCGCCCCGGACCGTTCGACGATCCGGGGCGTGATCGTTTCAACGGCGCCAAGACGATGGGCGCGCCGGTCAACGCGATCCTCGCTGCGGACCGTGACCACCACCACCAGCACCAGCCGACCTTCTTCCCGTCCCGGCCCGGACTGCGCGAGCGGTGGGAGGCGGCCGGCGACGAGCACCGGTCGGACATGGCACGGTTCAACGCCGCGCTGCGGTCCGGCTACTTCCTGCTGGCGGCACGGGCGCACGGCCGCGCCACCGGGCCGATGGGTGGCTACGACGCCGCCCGAACGGTCGAGCCGCCGGGCCACCCGACCCGTACGTCGGTAGTGTGTCGGCGATCGAGGGCAGCCGGCGGCCGGACCGGCGCGGAGAGGGGCATCGTGGGCAGGGTGTTGGCGCCGGGGCAGCGCGCCGAGCTGTACGTGGCGGGCGTCGACACGAAACCGCAACTGGTGTACGCCTCGACCACGATGCTGTTCGAGGCGCCGAACTGGAGCGCAGACGGGCGGTACCTGGTCGTCA
Source organism: Actinocatenispora sera (assembly GCF_018324685.1). Lineage (NCBI taxonomy): Bacteria > Bacillati > Actinomycetota > Actinomycetes > Micromonosporales > Micromonosporaceae > Actinocatenispora > Actinocatenispora sera. The sequence goes on from NZ_AP023354.1 coordinate 4,305,691, forward strand.
ACGCCGACGGCGGGCTGTACCGGATCCCGGTCGAGGGTGGCGAACCCGAGCCGATCGAGCTGGGCGACGTGCCGCCGATCAACAACGACCACGTGCTCGCGCCGGACGGCACCGCGGTGTACGTCTCCGCGCAGGACGGGCACCTCTACCGGGTGGCCGCGGGCGTCGCGACCCGGCTCACCGACGACCAGGCGCCGGCCCGCGCCTTCCGCTACTACCTGCACGGCATCAGCGCCGACGGTGCGACGCTGGCCTTCGTCGGTACCGAACGGGTCGGCGCGGACGCGGGCGCGTTGCGGCGGCTGTTCACCCGCCCCGCCGGCCCCGGTACCGACACGCTGCTCGGTAGCGGGTTCTCGCCGGCCGACGGCCCCGAGTTCGCGCCGGACGGCGGCATCTACTTCAACTCGGAGCGGGGCGCCGACGTGCCGGGCCACGCCCAGCTGTACCGGGTGGGGCCGGACGGGCGCCAGCCGGTCCGGCTCACCGACGACGAGCGGGTCAACTGGTTCCCGCACCCCTCGCCGGACGGCACCCACCTCGCCTACGTGAGCTTCCCGCCCGGCACCCTCGGGCACCCGGAGAACGTCGACGTGCTGGTCCGGCTCTGCCGACCCGACGGTACCGGCGTTCGCGACGTCGCCGCGGTCTTCGGCGGTCAGGGCACCATGAACGTCAACAGCTGGTCGCCGGACTCCACCAGGTTCGCCTTCGTCGCCTACCCGACCTGACAGACTGGCCCCGCTGCGGCACCGGCACCGGTGCCGGCCCCGCGCCGGGCGTCCGCCCGGCGCGGATCGCGACACGCGAGAGGATGAACACCATGCCCACCGGACCACTGCCCGAACGGGTGCGCGAGATGCTGGCCAAGCCGAACCCGGCGGTGATCACCACGGTGCGCCCCGACGGCCAGCCGGTCTCGGTCGCCACCTGGTACCGGCTGGACGGCGACCGGATCCTGGTCAACATGGACGAGCGCCGGGCCCGGCTGCGCTACCTGCGGGAGGACCCGCGCGTCTCGCTGACGGTGATCGACGAGGGCAACTGGTACACGCACGTCAGCCTGCAGGGCCGGGTCGAGCTGGCGGCCGACCCCGACCTGTCCGGTATCGACAGCCTGTCCCGGCACTACGGCGGGGACGCGTACCCGGATCGGGAGCACGGCCGGGTCAACGCCTGGATCACCATCGACCGCTGGCACGCCTGGGGCGCCCTGGCCGAGTGAGCTTCCGCGGCGGTCGGTGCGCACCGACCGCCGCCGAAGCCCTCCGGGTGCGCACCCACGCCGGGTCATCTCCCGACGTCGGGTAGCCCCACGAGGGGGCCCCGGCTCGCCGGCCCACCTTTACCGCCGCGCCGCGAGCTCGTCCACCGTGACCTCTTCCACCGCGGGATAGGCCGCCAGGCGTGCCGCCGGCGTGAACGGAAGGATCGGCACGACGAGCAGCGACGCCGTTGCGACGACCAGCAAGCCCGCATGCGAGCCGAGTCCAGCGGACAGTGCACCGGCGACCAGGCCGCCGATCGCTCCGCCACCGAAGAGGAGCGTACGGAAGACCGACGTCATCCGGCCCATCAGCCACAGCGGGGTGACCGACTGCCGCAGGCTCACGATGATGACGTTGGCGACGCCGAGCCCGAAGTAGCTGATGGAGAATCCTGCGACGACGGCCACCATCCCCGCGGGAGACGACCCTCCGGCAAGAGGGATGAGGATCGGTGCGGACAGCAGCGCGGTCTGGAACACGACGTAGAGGCGGCCGATCGCGAAGCGCCGGGTGAGTGGCCCCGCCAGCAGGGCTCCCACGAACCCGCCGCACGAAGCCGCCGAGAACACCAGGCCGAGTACGCCGGGGGAGAGGTCGAGGTCGATGGCGCCGAAGGTGAGGAACATGGTCCACATCGCGGTCATCGACAGGTTGACGCAGAAGCCGACCACGGCGAGCCACCGAAGGATCGGGTTGGCCCAGACCCAGGCGAGTCCCTCCCGAAGCTCCTGGCCGACCCGCCGCCGCGTCGGTGGTACGGGTGGCTCCTGGGTCCGGATCCCCGCCAGGCAGGCGATCGAGACGAGGTACGACGCAGCGTCTGCCAGCAAGGCGGTCGGTGCGCTGACCACGCTCAGCAGGAACCCGGCCGCGCCCGGGCCGGCAACGTCGGCTGCCGAGGAGGAGGCGTTGATCCTCGCGGTCGCCTCGGGGAACCGGTTCTTCTCGGGGACAAGGGAGGGGACGAAGGACATCCAGCTGACGTCGAAGGCCACGGTCGCGACGCCGATGAGGCAGGCGGTGGCGATCAACAGCGGCAGGGTGAGCAGTCCGGCCCAGTGCAGCAGCGGCAGCGCGAGCAGGCACGCGAGTCGGGCGAGGTTGGCGCCGATCATCACCGGGCGCCGGTGTACCCGGTCGACCCACACGCCGAAGACGAGTGCCAGGAACAGGAACGGGGCGAGCTGGGCGAACCGCAGCAGGCCGACATCGCCCTCGGTGGCGCCCAGCACGTCGATCGCGGTGAGCGGGATGGCCAGGGCCGAGATCTGGGCGCCGAGCAGGGAGATCGTCTCGCCGAACCAGAAGCGGACGAAGTCCCGGTCGCGCCACAGGCTCGCCCTCAACGTGGCCTGCGTTCGAGGTCGGCGACCACGGAGACGACCGTCGCCACCTCTTCGTCGGTGTTGTAGTAGTGCGGTGAGAGCCGCAGGCACCAGTCGACGTCCTTGTCACCGAAGTCGTACTGGGCGAATTCCCGGAAGCTCAGCGCCGAGTTGATCCCGGCCCGATCCATCGCCTGCTTGAACGGTGCAGCCTCCCAGCCCGCGATGGTGAAGGTGACGGTGCCGCTGGCCTGTGGCGCGGTCTCGAGCGTGCGCACGCCAGCGATCCGGTCGAGCCCGTCCTTGAGCGCGGCCGCCAGGCCGGTGGTGCGAGCAGCGATGTTCTCGATGCCGATCTCGCGGGCGTAGCGGGCTGCGGCGGCCGAGCCCAGGAGCGTGGCGTAGGAGAGCTCCCAGTCTTCGAAGCGCGCGGCGGTCTCGACCGGCGTGTACGACTCCGGGCTCGACCAGCGCGCGCCGTTCATGTCGATGAACAGGGGCTCCAGGCCGGAGGCGAGCACGCGGTCGGAAACGTGCAGGAAGCCGGTGCCGCGCGGGCCGCGGAGGAACTTGCGGCAGGTGGAGGTCAAGAAGTCCGCCCCGATCTCGGTGGCGTCGACCGGCAGCTGCCCCACGGACTGGCAGGCGTCGACGAGGTAGAGCAGGTCGAGTTCTCTTGCCGCGCGCCCGATCTCGGCGACGGGCTGGACCAGGCCCGAGTTGGTCGGTACGTGCGTCGCCGCGACCAGGCGCGGCCGGTGCTTGCGCATGAGGGCCGCCATGGCGTCGACGTCGACGCCCCCCTCGGCCACATCGGGCGCGTGGACGACCTCGATCCCGACCCGCTTGCGCAGCGACAGGAACGCGATCTGGTTGGAGATGAAGTCGTTGCGGGTGGTGAGGACGACGTCGCCGGGCTCGAACGGGATGGCGGAGAGCGCGGTGGCGTAGGCGTGCGTCGCGCTGCTGGCGAAGGCGATGCGGTCCCCGCTCGCCCCGATCAGGGCACCGATCTCCTCGTAGAACCCGCGCACACTCTCGGCGCGGGCCGCCGACGCCTCGTAGCCGCCGATGTGCGCCTCGAGCTCGAGGTGCTGCTGAACGGTCTCGAGAACCGGTGCCGCGATCAGGCCGCAGCCGGCGTTGTTGAAGTGGACCCGGTTCGCGACGCCGGGGGTCTCGGCGCGGAGCCGATCGAGAAGCGCATCAGTGAATCGGTGAGTAACGCTATTCGGTGTGTTCACCTGAAACGATATCACTTGCCTCAGCAAAGCGCGACGGCTCGATCTTTCTGCATAGTGTTATCGTCGACGCATGGCCGGAGACGGAAGCGCAGCCACCCTCGAGTCGACACTGCGCGACCTTGTCCGGACCCTCGAGCCCGGAGCGCGCCTGCCCTCGGTTCGGGAGATCGTCGAGCGACACCAGGTCAGCCCGGTGACGGTCGGGAAAGTGGTCGCGCGCCTGAGCGCCGCCGGAGTGCTCGTCACCCGTCCCGGCAGCGGGACGTTCGTCGCTGCGCCCCCGGCGCGGGCGCGCGCCCGCCGACCGGACACGGCGTGGCAGTCACTCGTGCTGGCCGGCCGCAGCGTCGATCTCGGCGCGCTGCGTGAGGCGCCGCGCGACCCGGTCCCCGGCACGATCAGCCTGAGCGGCGGATACCTGCACCGGTCGCTGCAGCCGCTGAGCGCGCTGGCCTCGGCGATGTCGCGAGCCGCCCGCCGGCCCGACGCGTGGGACCGCGCGCCGGCCGGCGGCCTCCCGGCGCTGCGCTCGTACTTCGCCGAGGCCACCGCGGCCGACGTCGGGCTCGACGACGTCCTGATCACGACTGGCGGCCAGAACGCGCTCGCCATGGCGTTCCGCGCCATCGGTGCACCGGGCGACGCGGTGCTCGTCGAGTCCCCGACCTATCCCGGCGCCCTCGCCGCCCTCGCCGCGGCACGCCTCCGTGCCATCCCGATCCCGCTCGGACCTGACGGGATCGACCCTGACGACCTGCGGCAGGCGTTCGCCCGCACCGGATCCCAGCTCCTGTACTGCCAGCCGACGTTCCACAACCCGACCGGGATCGTCCTGTCCGAGTCGCGACGCCAGGCGGTCCTCGAGGTTGCTCACGCAGCCCGCGCCTTCATCGTCGAGGACGACTACGCCCGCCATCTCTCCCACGATGGCGGCACCACCCGGAGCCTTCTCGGCCATGATGTTCACGGCACCGTCGTGCAGGTCACGTCACTGACGAAGCCCGCGGCGCCCAGCCTTCGCGTCGGTGCGATCGTTGCCCGCGGTCCTGTCGCCGAGCGACTGCAGGCATCACGTCGCGTGGACGACTTCTTCGTCAGCCGGCCGATGCAGGAGGCCGCCCTCGAGCTGACGAGCTCTCCTCGCTGGGCTGGACACCTCAACGGCCTGAAGCGCGCCCTCCGCGATCGACACCGGATTCTGAGCGATGCCCTTCGCGCGCGACTGCCCGAGTGGGAGCCGGTTGCGGGCAAGGGCGGCGGGCTCTACCTGTGGGTCCGCCTCCCGCCGAACGCCGATCCGGCCGAGATCGTGCGACGTGCCTCCGAGCAGGGCGTCGACATCGAGTCCGGGCAGCGATTCTTTCCCGCCGAAGCCGACGGTCCGTTCGTACGACTCTCGTTCGCGGCGGCGGCCGACAGCGTCGCGCTGGAAGAGGCCGTCGACCGGCTCGCACCGATCGGAGCCGGGTGATGATCGCCCGCTCGTCGTCGCGAGCGAGGCTGGTCTGCCCAGACCCGCGGCAGTAGCCGTCGGCCGCGGCCGAACCTCAGGCCAGCGTGAGCACCAGCGAGGCGAGCGCCAGCCCGAGATAGGTGGCCGGGAAGGCGATGGTGGTGTAGCCGTGCGCGCGCAGGTGCGCGGCGACCGCGCCGGTGAAGTACAGCACCAGGCCGACCGCGGCGGCCACGCCCAGCGGCCGGTACGCGATGCCGACGAGCAGGCCGGCGGCGCCGGCGAGCTTCGCGGTCGCGAGCCACGGCAGCCAGGAGTCCGGCACGCCGACCGCGGTCATGAACCCGCGCACGAACGACGCCCGCGCGGCCGCGGCCGCGCCGATCGCCCCCGTCGCCACCGCCGTGGCGAGCACGACGACGAGATACCCGGTACTCATGCCGGTCCCCCCGCCGTCGGGACGCCCGCACCGCACCGGCGCGGCACGCCGACGGCCCGCGCGGTCCCGGCCGGGTCGCCGGCCAGGCGGCCGCGGGACAGCGGTGCACGATCCTCGTGATCTGCCCGGCGGCCGCCGAACCGGCCGACCCGGGCTCTCCTGCCGGCGGCGGTGCGATCCGGGCCGCGGCGGTAGCCTGACCTCGTTGCTCTCATCTGCGGAACCGATCCCTTCGGGCAGCGTGGCACGGACGATCACCTGTCTGACGTCTCCCGGCCCAGGAAGGTGACCTCGTGACCGGCGCCGATCTCACCGACCGGTTCGCGGCGGGCCGCGAGCGGCTCCGGCGGGTGGCCTACCACCTGCTCGGCTCGGCCGACGACGCCGACGACGCGGTGCAAGCGGCGTGGCTGAAGGCCAGCGCCGCCGACACCGAGGTGGCCAACCTCGACGGCTGGCTGACCACGATCACCGTGCACGAGTGCCTCGACCAGCTCCGGGCCCGTACCCGCCGGGCCGAACTCCCGCTGGACGACGCCGCGCCGGTACTGGCCAGCCGCGCCTCGTGGGTGTCGCCGGAGGACGATGCGCTGCTGGCCGACGGCGTCGACCGGGCGCTGCTGGTCGTCCTGGACCGGCTGTCCCCGGCGCAGCGCGTCGCGTTCGTGTTGCACGACGTGTTCGCACTGCCGTTCGAGGATGTCGGCCGGCTGCTGGACCGCTCGCCGGTGGCGGCGAAGAAGCTCGCCAGCCGGGCCCGCGACCGCATCCGTGCCCCGCGGCCGGACCCGCCGCAGCGCACCCGCGAGCACCTGCGCGTGGTCGAGGCGTTCCTCGCCGCCGCGCGCGGTGGCGACCTCGCCGCGCTACTTCGCCTGCTCGCCCCCGACGTGGTCCGCACCGTCGATGCGAACCTGGTCGGCCGGCAGGTGCCGACCGAGGTCCGCGGTGCCGACGCGGTCGCCGAGGAGAGCCGCCTGTTCACCCGGCGCGCCGCCACCGGCGTGGTGCTGCTCGTGGACGGTGCAGCCGGCGTCGTGCTGGCGCCACACGGCCGGATCCGCGCCGTGCTGCGCCTCGGCCTCGGCCCCGACGGCCTGATCCGCGCCGTCGACATCGTCGGAGATCCCGTCCGCCTCGCGCGCCTCACCCTGACCGTGCCGCCGCGGTGACGACGCGCGGCGGCGGCCGCGCGGTGCACGAACGGTCGAACCGGTGGTCGACCGGCGAGGCAGGACCGGCATCGAGGACGGATCCCCGCATCGCCCAGCATCAGGCCGGCCGGCCCCGCTCACCTCATCGCAGGCCGCAGGCACCCTGACGCTGGGCTCGACATCGCCGGCGGGCCCGCCCGGAACCGGGCGCGATGGGCGCGAGGCGATGCCAGACTCGGGGACGGAGGTGGGCATGCCGAGTGCCGAGATGCGCGGGCTGATCGAGCGGTTCCGGGTGCGCAAGCGGGATCGTGCCGGGCAACCGCCCGCGCGGCTGGACCAGGCGCGGGAGGCGTTCGCGCCGGCGGGGGAGATCCATCCGATCCCGACCGACGTGCGCGTCACCCCGGTCGACGCCGACGGGGTGAGCGCGTACTGGCTCGATCCGCCCGGCGTGGCGACCGACCGGGTGCTGCTGTTCGTGCACGGCGGCGGGTTCAGCCGCGGCTCGCTGCGCAGCCACGGCGAGCTGGCCGCCCGGCTCGGCCGGGCGGCCGGCACCCGGGTGCTGTTCGGCGAGTACCGGTTGGCCCCGGAGCACCCGTTCCCGGCCGCGGCCGAGGATCTGGGCACGCTGTGGCGCTGGCTGGTCGGTAGCGCCGGAGTCGCGCCGGGATCGGTTGCGCTGTGCGGTGACTCGGCCGGGGCGGGTCTGATCGTCGGCCTGCTCGCCAGGCTGCGCGACGCCGCCCGCCACCCCGCCGACCCGACCATCGCGGGTCTGGCCGCGGCGGCGGTGCTGCTGTCGCCGCATGTCGACCTGACCTCGTCGGGTGCCTCGATCGTCGAGCGGGCCAACGACGATCCGCTGTTCACCCCGGCGATGATCCGGGGCATCGCGGCCGGCTACCTGCAGGGCGCCGATCCGACCGAGCCGCTGGCCTCGCCGCTGTTCGCCGACCTGCACGGGCTGCCGCCGCTGCTGATCCTGGTCGGTACCGCCGAGGTGCTGTTCGACGACGCGCGGCGGCTGGCCGCGGCGGCGCGCGATGCCGGCGTGGACGTCACGCTGACGGTCGGCGACGGCCTGCCGCACGCCTACCCGCTGCTGCTCGGTACCCCGGAAGCCGCCGAGGCCACCGAACGGATCGCCGCCTTCCTCCGCGCCCGCCTCGACTGACCGTCCGGTGTGGATGGTCGGTGCGGGTCACTCCGGGCGGTCCGGGTCGTCGGCGAGCTCGCCGAGCGGGATCGGCGTGTCGACCGGGCGCACCGACAGGGCGAGCGGATCCGGCAGCTCGGCCGGACCGTCCACACCGGACAGCGTCGCGGTCAGCTCGGCGATCCCCGTGCCGCAGCTCCGACCCTGGCAGCGGCCCTGGCCGCAGCCAGTGGCGGCGCACACGGTACCGAGGCCGGTCGCGCCGGCGGCGACGGCGTCGCGCACCGCACCGTAGCGCACCCGCTCGCACCGGCACACCACGGTGTCGTCGGACAGCCAGCTCTGCCAGCCGTCCGGTACCGGGTAGACGGCGGCGAGCGCGTCGGCGAACCGGCGGTACCGGGCGCGGGCGCCCTGCCAGGCCGCGGCGCGGGCGGCGTGACCCCGCTCGCCGAGCGTACCGAGGTCCAGCGCGGTGGCGAGGCCGGCGAGGGCGCCCTCGGCGGCGGCCAGCACCGCGCCGCCGACGCCGGTGAGCTCGCCCGCCGCGTACACGCCGGGACGGCTGGTGAGCTGGGCGTCGTCGACCGCGACGACCGGCGAGCCGTCCGGGCCCGGCTCGGTGTCGCAGCCCAGCGCGAGCGCGAGTTCCAGCTGCGGCACGAACCCGTACCCGACGACGATCGCGTCGGTCTCGATCGTCTTCTCGCTGCCCGGCACGATCGTCCAGTCCGGCTTCAGCTTCGCCACCGTCGCGGTCTGGACCCGGCCGTCGCCCTGGACCGCGACGACCGCCCGACCGGCCCGCACCCGGGTCCGGTGCCGGGTCAGTGTCGCGGTGTAGCGGGCCGCCTCGGCCACCTTCTCCGGTGCGAACGCCATCGCCCGGGGCCGGCGTACCCAGCCGCGGGTGTGGTTGGCCTCCAGCACTCCGGCCAGCCGCGCGCCGGCCTCGATCAGCCCGGCCGCCACCGGCAGCAGGAAGGGTCCGGTACCGGCGACGAGCACCCGGTGTCCCGGTACGATCCGGGCGCCCTGCAACAGCGACCGCGCCGCGCCCGGGGTGTACACGCCGGGCAGGTCGGAGCCCGGGAACGGCAACGTCCGGTCGTACGCGCCGGTCGCGAGCACCACCCGCGGCGCGGCGATCACGCCGGCGTCGACGGCCCGGCCGGACGAGACGTCCGCCAGGTGGAGCAGCGCGCCGCCGCCCACCCGCGGCTCGGCCGCCCAGACGGTGACCTGCTGGCGCTGGGTGACCCGGCGGTGCCGGGCCAGCCGGGCGATCAGGTCGGCGGCGGCCGGCTGCTCGTGGTGCGCCCGCTCCGGTCGCACCGCGCCGAACTCGACCGGTAGCTGCCGGTGGTACTGCCCGCCCGGCCGCACATCCGCGTCCAGCAGCAGCACGCTCGCGCCGCCGTCCGCCGCCTGCACCGCGGCGTGCAGCCCGGCCGCACCCGCGCCGACCACCACCACGTCCGCCGCCCTGGTCGGGATCACCGCGTACCTCCGTGCCGGGCCGTCGTGACCACGTCGCTGGGCCGGGCCACGTACCGGCAGGCGCGGATCGACGGCATGTCGTTGACGGTCACCAGGCAGCCGTAGCAGACGCCGATGCCGCAGAACACCGCGCCGCGACCGCCGTCCCAGCCGACCCGGCCGGCGGCCAGCATCGCCGCGGCGACCGTCTCGCCGGGCCGCAACGACACCGCGGTGCCGTCCAGCACGATCTCGCCGATCGGCTCCGCGGTCGGCTCCACCGGGTCGTCGACCACCCGGTACGGACCCTGCGCCTCGTCGTCGCTCATCCGCAGCTCCCTCGCGTCACCCCGTCGTCCGCATCGCCCGCCGCGGCGGTCATCGGTCGGCCTCCGGTTCGGCCACGGCGAGCCCGGGCCGGCCCGGTGCGTACGGTGCCGGGTCGAGGCTCGGCGTCGCCCCGGTGACCAGATCGGCGAGCAGCTCACCGGTCGCCGGCGCCAGCCCGACACCCGCGGCGCCGTGCCCGGTCGCGTACCACAAGCCGGGGTGCTGCGGGTCGGCGCCGATGATCGGCAGCTCGTCGGGGGTCCGGCCGAACAGCGTCCCGGCGCCGCGCAGTGCGGCCACCGCGCGCAGCGCCGGCATCAGGCGGACGGCGTCGGCGGCGAGCCGGCGCAGCACCGGCACCGACACGGCCGTCTCGAAGCCGGTCTCGGTGCCGGTCGTGGCGATCGCCAGCGCGCCGGTGCCGGTGGGCGCCAGTACCAGCGGCGCGGCGTCGGTGCCCGACTCGTACACGGTCTGGCCCGGCGGCTGCGGCAGCTGCTCGGTGACGAGCAGGTGGCCGCGGCCCGGGCGAAGCGGCAGTCGGACCGAGGCGAGGTCGGCCAGCGGCGCCGTCCAGGCGCCGGCGGTGAGGACCAGTGTCCCGGTGCTGACGGTGCCGGCCGCGGTGTCGACCCGCATCCCGGTGCCGGCCGGTTCGATCGCGGCGACGGGCGCGGCCGGTACCACGACGGCACCGCGCTCGACCGCGGCCGCCAGCACCGCGAGGGTGGCGGCGACCGGCGCGACCCGGGCGTGGCCGGGGTAGCGGACCGCGCTCGTGACGTCGTCGGCGAGCCCCGGCGCCAGCGCGGCCAGGTCCGCGTCGGACAGCTGCTCGACGGCCAGTCCGGCGGCTCGCTGCTCGGCGGCGAGCGTACTCAGCTGCTTCGCGGCCGCCGTACCGCGCGCGACGCTGACCGCGCCGTCGGCGGTCAACCCCAGGTCGGGCCGGTGGTCGAGGTCGGCGGCGAGCCGGTCGGCGAGGCCGTCCCACCGCTGCCGGGAGTGTCGGGCGAGGTCGAGCAGCGGGCCCGGCTGGTGACCGACCGCGACCGCGCCGAGCCCGGTACCGGTGCCGCCGGCGGCGACCGCGCCGCGGTCGACGATCAGGACCGACCGGCCGCGTACGGCCAGCTCGTAGCCGCAGCAGGCGCCGACCAGGCCGGCGCCGACGACCACCGCGTCCACGGTGGCCGGCGCTGAGTGGCTGAACACGCGTCTCCTTTTCCACCGAGGACAGGTCGGTGCCGACGTACGGACACCCACAGTGCGCCAAACTCTAGAGGTCGCGGCTGTACCGGCCTGCAGCAACACCCTGCTTCCCGGCCGGCCGGGAAGCATCCGGTGTGATCCGCGTCGCCGATGGCCGCGCTGGCTGGCACCGACGACGGCGTTATCACCCCGTTTGTCGGGTAAGCATGCCGCCAGGCCCGGCCGACCCGGCCCGCCGCCGCCCGGCCAACCGGCTCACCGGGGTTCGGTGGCCGTGTCGTCCGGCGGTGAGTCGGCGGCGCGGGGCGGGCGCGTGAAAAGATGGCGTCCATGTGCGGACTGCTCACCTTCGTCAGCGCCCACGGCATCGCCGGCGTGCATCGCGACCACATTGCCGACGCGCTGGAGAACCTGCACCATCGCGGTCCGGACGACACCGGCGTGGAAACGTTCGGTGACTCGCCCGGCGGCGACGTGGTGTGCGGGTTCAAGCGGCTCGCCTTCATCGACGTGGCGCACAGCCACCAGCCGCTGCGCTACCTCGACCGCTACCTGCTCACCTTCAACGGTGAGATCTACAACTACATCGAGCTGCGCGAGCAACTGCGCCGGGAGTGCGGGGCGAAGTTCGAGACCGACGGCGACGGCGAGGTGATCCTCGCCGCGTACCACCACTGGGGCCTGGAGACGGCACTGCGCCGGCTGCGCGGCATGTTCGCGTTCGTGATCTGGGACAAGGTGGAACGGCGCGCCGTCGGCGCCCGCGACCCGTTCGGGATCAAGCCGCTGCACTACCTGCTCACCGCGGACGGGCTCTACCTGTCCAGCGAGAAGAAGGCGCTGATGCCGTTCGCCGCGTCGGCGAACGCCGGCAACATCGGCATCGACCACGCCAACCTGTCGCACTACCTGACCCTGCAGTACGTGCCCGAGCCGACCACGATGCAGCTGGGCATCAGCCGGGTCGAGTGCGGGCAGGCGTTCACTTACCGCCCCGGCGAGCCGGTGCAGCTGTCCCGGTACTACCGGGCCGACTTCCGGCCGGCCCCGGTGGCCGACGAGCAGGCGCTGTACAAGAAGATCGAGGACACCCTGCGCGAGTCGGTGCGGCTGCACATGCGCTCCGAGGTGCCGCTGGGCTGCCTGCTGTCGTCGGGCATCGACTCGACCGCGGTCGTCGCGCTGGCCCGCGAGTTCAACCCGAACGTGCTGACCTTCACCGTCGGCTACGACGTGCCCGGCTACTCCGAGATCGACGTGGCCGCCGACTCCGCGCAGCACCTCGGCGTGCAGCTGATCCCCACCAAGATCGGCCCGCAGGACATGATGGAGGCGCTGCCGCGGATCGTCTGGCACCTCGACGACCCGGTCGCCGACCCGGCGCTGGTCCCGCTGTACTTCGTCAACCGCACCGCGGCGCAGCACGTCACCGCGGTGCTGTCCGGCGAGGGCGCGGACGAGTTCTTCGGCGGCTACACGATCTACCGCGAGCCGCTGTCGCTGCACTCGATCTCGTCGATGCCCGACGGCATCAAGCGCGGCCTCAAGTCGGTGGCCAACGTGATGCCGGAGGGTGTCAAGGGCAAGAGCTTCATCGACCGGGGCACCGTGCCGCTGGAGGAGCGCTACTACGGCAACGCGCGGATCTTCTCCGAGGCGGAGAAGCAGGTGCTGATGCGCCACTACGACCCGTCGGTGGCCTACACCGACGTGACCGCCCCGCTCTACGCCGAGTGCGCGCACCTCGACGACGTGACCCGGATGCAGTACATCGACCTGTACACCTGGCTGCGTGGCGACATCCTGGTCAAGGCCGACCGGATGTCCATGGCGCACTCGCTGGAGGTGCGGGTGCCGTTCCTGGACCCGGTGGTGTTCGAGCTGGCGGCGACGATCCCGACCGAGCTGAAGGTCACGCTGCGCGGCAACCACACCAAGTTCGCGCTGCGCCAGGCGATGCGCAACATCGTGCCGCCGGCCATCGTCAACCGCCGCAAGTGGGGCTTCCCGACCCCGACCCGCGTCTGGCTCAAGGGAGACATGTACGAGTGGGCCGCGAACATCCTGGCCCGCTCCGGCGCCGGCGCGCTGATCGACCTCGGGTACGTGCGCAAGCTGCTCGACGCGCACCGCAAGGGCGAGGCCGACAACAGCCGCAAGGTGTGGACCGTGCTGGTGTTCTGCGTCTGGCACGCGATCTTCGTGGAACGCTCCATCGACCCGCGGCCCAAGCCGGCCGAGTCTGCCCTGCTCACCAAGCCGGTCGTGCAGCGCGCCACCTGGTGACCGCGCCGTCGAGCGGGCCGGCCGACCGATGACCGGCGACGAGGCGCGTCGCCGCGCCGGCTGCCTGACCGCGGCCGAGCTGGTCGAGGCGCTACCGGAGGTGCTGGTCCTCGACCCGGCCGGCACGATGGTGGCGCCGAACGTGTCGGTCGCGCCGGGGGCCGTGCTCTACCCCGGCGTCGTCCTGCACGCCGCGGCGGGCGGCCGGATCGAGCTCGGCGCGAGCCGGCTGTGGCCCGGTACCCGGCTGCTGGCCGATGCCGGCGGCACCATCACCGTCGGCGACGGCTGCGTGTTCGAGGGCGGGGTGACCGTCCGCGCGGCCGGTCCCGCCGCGGCGGTCCGGGTGGGTGCGCGATGCCGGCTCAGCAACGGTGCCGAGCTGCTGGCGGACGCCGAACTGGGCGACGGGGCGCAGATCCAGCGTCGACAACGAGACGTTCACCGAGATCGGCCACCGACCCGGCGGCACCGCGAGCGACAGCCGGGTGGAGCCGGACAGCCGGTACGCCGACGCGCTGCGGTGGGATCTGGACGGCACCGAGCTGTCCGGCACCCGGGACGCCGGCGCCTACCAGCACCGCTGACCCGCATCAGTCGATCAGGTGCTCCCGGCCCGGCGGTGCTTGGTAGGGCTCCGGCCAGTAGTCGAGCACGGTGGCGATCCGGCCGTCGGCGGCGAAGCCGAAGAACGTGATCGCGTCCTGCGTCTCGCCGCCGACGGTGAACTCGGCCCGGCTGACCACCCGGTCGCCGTCGGCCAGCACCTCGCGCACGGCAAGATGCCAGTCGCCCGGATACTCCCGGTTGAACCGCAGGTAGCGGTCCAGACCGGAGATGGTCTCCCCGGTCTGCGGCAGCTCGTAGCGGACGTCGTCGGCGAGCACGGCGGCGAAGCCGTCCCAGTCACGGGCGTCGGCGCTCGCCCAGTAGCGCCGGACGGTGTCTCGATGATCCGTCATGGCCGGCACCCTACGGCCGGCCACCGACAGAACCGGTCAGGCGGCGGTCACCGGGGCCGGCGCCGGGCGGCTCGGCTGGTACCAGGAGCGCAGCTCGGCGTTGCTGACCAGGTGACGTGACAGCGTGCCGCACGCGCACCGGACGTACACCACGACGCCCTCGGACGTGGTGTGCCGGGAGACGACCTCGCAGGTACCCGGCTCGGGGCGACGGCAGTACTGGCATTCGATGCTCATGGTTGTTCCTTGGAACCGAGGGGCAGAGGGTCGGCACGGCCCGCGTCGGGCCCTGCCGGTTCCAACAATGGGACGACTATCGTTGAAAATCAATTAACGAGGTGTGAAACGACCGTGTAGGAGAGCCTTCATGATCGACATTCGCCGGGTGGGGGTCCTCCGGATGATCGGCCAGCACGGTGGGGTGACCGCCGCCGCGCACGCCCTGCACCTCACCCCATCGGCGGTATCGCAGCAGGTCAAGCAGCTTTCCCGGGAGCTTGGAGTGCCCCTGCTGGAGCCCGCCGGGCGGGGCGTGGTGCTCACCGCCGCGGCGGGTGTGCTGGTCCGCCACGCCGACCAGTTGGCCGCCGACTGGGAGCGGGTAGTGACCGAGATCTCGCAGTACGCCGACGATCCGTCCGGTGAGCTGCGTCTCTGTGGCTTCCCCACCGCGATCGTCAGCCTGCTCGCCCCGGCCGCCGCACTGCTGCGCGCCCGGTACCCGGAGATGGCCGTGCGGGTCGACGAGGCCGAGCTGGCCGAGGGGTACGACCTGGTGCTCGCCGGTGACGCCGACCTGGCCGTGGTGGTGCCGACACCGGACGCGCCGGCCGGCGTCGAGGACGCCAAGTTCGACCTGGCCCGGCTGCTGGACGAGATGCAGGACCTGTTGCTGCCCGCCGACCACCCGCTCGCCGGGCGGGACAACGTGGAACTCGCCGAGGCGGCCGACGAGCGCTGGATCGTCGGCAACCCGGCCCGCTCGCACCAGCAGCAGCTGGTACTGGTCGCCTGCGCCGCGGCCGGGTTCACCCCGGACATCGCGCACACCGTCACCGACTGGACCGCCGTGGCCGCGCTCGTGGGCCGCGGCCTGGGTGTGTCGCTGATCCCGCGGATGACACACCTGCCGGCGCAGGACGCGGTGGCCCGGATCCCGTTGCGCGGTACGCACGCGCCGCGCCGGCGCATCCTGACCTGCGTGCGGCGCGGCAGCGCGAACCAGCCGGCGATCGAGCGCGGGCTGGCCGCGCTGCGCGAGGTCGCCGGCGCCGGCGAGCTGCACGGCCGCTCCGCGACCACGGTCGCCAACTGACCGGCCTGCCCGGCCGCCGATGCCGCGCCGATGACTGCACGCCCGCCGCCGACAGCGACTCGCTCGTCCGCCGCCGCTGGTGACCGCAGCCGCCGCCGGTGGCGGCTCAGTCGCCCGCCGGCACCGGGGTGCGATCGGCGCTCGGCGCCGGGGACCGGTGCGGGGCGCGGCGGGTGATCGCGACCCCGACCAGGCAGATCGCGCCGCCGACCAACGCCAGCGCGGCCGGCGCCTCGGCCAGCAGCAGCCAACCCAGCAGCACCGCGGCCGGCGGTACCAGGTAGGTCGTCGCACCCATCCGGGCGGCGCCGGTGCGGGCCAGCGCGTACGCCCAGGTGGTGAACGCCAGCGCGGTCGGCAGCGCGCCCAGGTAGACGGTCCACAGCACCGCCCCGGCCGGTGCCGCGGAAAGCTCGTGCACGAGCCGCGGCGCGTACGGCAGGCAGGCGAGCGCGCCGACCGTGGCGGCGAGCCACGTGGTGCGCAACGCAGACGTGGTGGCGAGCACCGGTTTCTGGCTGAGTACGCCGATCGCGTAGCCCACCGCGGCGAGCAGGCACAGCAGCACCCCGGGCAGGTCGCCGGTGCCCGGCCGGGCGGTTGCCACCCCCATCACCAGCGCGCCCGCGAATGCCACCAGGACACCGATCACCAGCATCCGGGGGAAACCCTCGCGCAGGAACACTCCGGCCAGCACCGCCAGCAGGATCGGCCCGACGTTCACCAGCATCGCCGCGGTACCGGCGTCGACCCGGCGCTCCGCCGCGTTCAGCGCCACGTTGTACATGCCGAACCAGGCCAGCCCGCACACCACCACGCCCAGCCAGGCGCGGCCGCGCGGCCAGCCGGTCGCGCGGGCCGGCCCACCGGCGGTCCCCGTGCCACCCGAGGCCGCGCCCGGCGCCAACACGGCACGGCGGGCGGCCGCCCGCCGGCGCAGCGCCTGGCCGGCAACGAGCACGCCGAGCACGAGACTGCCCACCAGCAGGCGCCCCAGCGCGAGCGGGCCGGCGCTCAGCTGACTACCCACGTGCCGGATGGCGACGAACGCCGACGCCCACAGCAGTACCGTCACGCCCGCGGCCAGCACCGGCGCCGCCGTCCGAAGCCGCTGCCGGCCCGTACCTTCGCTCATCGGGCGAGCCTAGAACCGGGACGGTTCGCCGCCCACCGAATTGTCCCCGCGTCCCGGCTCGGCGAAGTACGCCCGGCGCAGCGCCGGTCAGCCGCGGCGAGCGGCCGTCGACCGCGCCACCAGGTACGCCTGGCACCGGTTCACGCACCGGCCGGGCGGGACGGTCAGCCGGTCAGCTCGGCGTAGCCGCGGGCGGCGGCTTCGCGCCGGGTGGCGAGGTCGAACGGACCGGTGGACCAGACCTGCTCGAGCGGGGCACCGGTGGCGTACCCGGCGGCGATCCGGTCGGCCAGCTCGGCCAGCTCGCGGCGCTGCCGCTCGGCATGGTGGGCATCGACGACCGCGCCGTGGCCGGGCACCACCTGGCCGGTCGCGTCGGTCAGCAGCCGGCCCAGCGTCGCCGGCCAGCTGATCGGGTACGCGTCGTCGAACTGCGGCGGTGCATCCACCTCCAGCAGGTCGCCCAGCACCAGCACGCCGGCATCCGGTACGTGCACGGCGAGGTCGCCGTCGCTGTGCCCGCGACCGGCGTAGCGCAGCTGAACCCGGCGACCGCCGAGGTCGAGCTCGGCGTGCTCGTGCACGGTGCGGTTGGGCGGCAGGAGCGTGACGGCGGTCAGGCCGGCCAGCTCGGGATCGTCGCCGGCGTGCCGTGCGGCAGCCTCGGCGACGACCTGCCCGGGCCGGTCGGCCAGCCGGCGTCGGGTCGCCTCGTGCGCCCAGATCTCGGTGTCCGGGCCGGCCAGGGTCGCGTTGCCGAAGCAGTGGTCGAAGTGCGCGTGCGTGTTGACCAGCACCAGGCGGCGCGGCTCGAGCTCGGTCAGGGCGCGGCGCAGCCGGCCGGCCTGTGCGGGGGTGGACAGCGTGTCGACCACCAGCGTGGCCTCGTCGCCGGACACCACCGTCACGTTGACGTCGAGGACGGGGTAGCGCCAGACGTGCACGCCGTCGGCGATGCGCTGCCAGGCCGCGGTCATGCCGGTTCGGCGGCGGAGCTCTCGCCGAGCGCCGCGGTGACGAACCGGTGCCGGTCGACCAGCACCCGCTCGACCGTGCCGGTGGCCACCTCGATCTCGCCGTCGCGCACCGAGACGTCGAACCGCAGCCGCTTTCCGTCCACTGTGGACAGCCGGGCCACCGCGACGACCGTACCGCCGATCGGGGTGGGGCGCAGGTGGGTGAGCTGGATCGAGGTGCCGACCGTGGTCGCACCGGACGGCAGCCGGGACGTGGTGGCGAGCACGGTGGCCGCCTCGGCGAGCGCGAGCACCCGCGGGGTGCCGAGCACCGGCACGTCGCCGGAGCCCAGCGTCTGCGCGGTGTCCGCGTCGGTGACGGTCAGCTCGACTCGGGCGGTGAGACCGGCTGGCAGCTCCATGCGCACAGCCTACGCACTTCCGGCCGGCTTCGTCCGGTGCCGGCAGCCGATCAGCCCGCGCAGGGAGAACTCGGTCAGCAGGTCGATCGCCGCCTCCTCGGGCAGCACCGGAGCGGTGCCCAGGAAGCCGCCGACCAGCTGCTGGTAGGCGAACTGGTACCACATGCCGGTCAGCGCCACCGCCACGGCGGCGGGCTCGCCGGGCAACGGGTACCCCTTGTCCGCCAGCAGTTCCAGGTGTTGCCGCATCGCGCCCTGGTCCGGCGACATCAGCTCCGCCAGCCGCGCGCCGAAGTGCTCGTCGATCAGGGCCGCCTGGGTGACCGCGACGAACACCGCCTTGTTGTCCCGGAACGCCGCCCAGAAGCCGGCGACGTGCCACCGCAGGACCTCCCGGTCGGACAGGTCGTGGTCGTACGGGTGTTCCCGGTCGACCCGCTCGTCACCTGCGGTGAGCATGTCCGCGAGCAGCGCCTCCAGCAGCGCTTCCTTGCCGGTGAAGTGGTTGTAGAACGAGCCGGCGGAGCGGCCGGCAGCGGCGGTGATGTCGGTGATCTTGGTGTTCAGGTAGCCGCGCTCGTCGAACACCCGGACCGCGGCCGCCTTGAGCGCCGCCGCGGTGGCCGCCGCCTGCTCCTTGCGCCCGGCGGGCGGCGGATCGGTCGGCCCCGCGCCGCGGCCCGCCGGCGCCGGGTCGGCCGGTGTCGCGCCGCGGCCGGCGGGTGCCGACTTGCGTTGTGCCATCGACGATCCCTCTCTCCTGCCGCACCGGGCCGGCACCGTCCTGGGTGGGGACGGGTTCGCACGGACTTGACAGCGAACCTAGCAGCGGTCATGCTGAATTGAAATTCACTGAATCGAAATTCACTCAACTGGGGAGCGCGAGATGACCGACACCGACGTGGTGATCGTGGGAGCCGGCCCGGCCGGCCTGACACTGGCGATCGAACTGGCCCGCCGCGGCGTGCCGCACCGGCTGGTCGACGCCGGCCCGGGCCCGTTCCCGGGCTCCCGTGGCAAGGGCCTGCAGCCGCGCACCCTGGAGGTCTTCGAGGACCTCGGCGTGCTCGACACCGTGTTCGCCGCCGGCTCGCCGTACCCGCCGATCCGCGCCTACCGCGGAGACACCGTGGTGTACGAGGGCCGGATGGCGCCGGAGCGCGCCGTGACGCCGCAGCTGCCGTACCCGAACGTCTGGATGCTGCCGCAGGCCCGCACCGTGCGGATCCTCGCCGACCGGCTGCGCGAGATCGGCGGCACCGTCGAGTACGACACCGCGCTCGTCGCCTTCGACCAGGACGAGACCGCGGTCCACGCCGAGCTGGCCACCGGCGAGACGATCACCGCGCGGTACCTGGTCGGCGCGGACGGCGGCCGCTCCACCGTACGGTCGGCGCTGGGTGTCGGTTTCCTCGGCGAGACGCGCGAGGCGGAGCGGTCCATCGTGGCCGACCTGCCGGTCGCCGGACTCGACCGCGAGCACTGGCACTTCTGGGGCGACGGCCCGGACACCGGCGTCGGGCTGTGCCCGCTCGGCGGTACCGACCTGTTCCAGCTGCAGGCGCCGTTGCTGGACGGCAGCACTCCGACACCCGACACCGCCGGCGTGCACGCGCTGTTCGCCGCCCGGGCCGGGGTCGAACTCGACCTCGGCGAGGTCGTCTGGGCGTCCGTGTTTCGGGCGAACTTCCGGATGGTCGACCGGTACCGGGTGGGCCGGGTGCTGCTCGCCGGCGACGCCGCGCACGTGCACTCGCCGGCCGGCGGGCAGGGTCTGAACACCAGCATCCAGGACGCCTACAACCTGGGCTGGAAGCTCGCCGGCGTGCTGGCCGGCGGGCCGGAGTTGCTGCTGGACAGCTACCAGGGCGAGCGGCTGCCGGTGGCGGCCGGCGTGCTCGGCATCTCGACGGCGCTGCACGACAGTGGGATCGCCGGCGACGCTGACGCGCTGCGCCGGGACGACCCGGAACTGGCCCAGCTCACCCTCGGCTATCCCGACTCGCCGCTGTCGGTCACCGACCTCGACGCCCCGACCGGCGGTGGCGATCCGGCCGCTGCCGGGGACGACCGGGCGCTGGCCGACGCCGGGATCCAGGCCGGTGGTCGGGCGCCGGACGCGCCGTGCCACGACACCGCCGGTGCCCCGGTACGGCTGTTCGAGGTGTTCGCCGGCCCGCACGCGACGGTGCTGGCCTTCGGTGCCGGGCCGCTCCCGGCGGCACGGGCCGGCCTGGCGGTACTTCGGGTCGTACGGCCCGGTGCCGCGGTGCCCGGCGCGCTGGTCGACCCCGACGGGCACGCGCACGCCGGGTACGGGGCGGACCCCGACCGGCCGCTGCTCGTGCTGGTCCGCCCGGACGGCTACGTCGGCTTCCTCGGCCGCGACCCGGCCGGCCTGGACGCCTACCTGGCGAAGTTCGGTTACTGACCGGCACCGCGGGACCGGCGGACCGGAGCGCGGCCGCCGGTCCGACCGCGCGTGTGATCGGCCGGTGCACCGAGGCCGCGGCCCGCGGGCGCGTGATTGACTGGGCCGATGCGGCCGGAGCTGAGCGACACGGCGATCGAGGAGACGGCCGGCTGGTTACGTGCCGCTGGCCGGGTCACCGTGTTGACCGGCGCCGGCATCTCCACGGAATCCGGCATTCCCGACTTCCGCGGCCCGGACGGCGTCTGGACCCGCGACCCGGCGGCGGTCGGGCTGGTGTCGCTGCCCGACTACCTGGCCGACGAGGACGTGCGGCGCCGCGCCTGGCTGTCCAGACGGGACAATCCGGCCTGGCGCGCCACCCCGAACGCCGCGCACCTCGCCCTGGTCGAGCTGGAACGCGCCGGCCGCCTGTGGGCGACCATCACCCAGAACATCGACGGCCTGCACCAGCGCGCCGGTGCCGATCCGGGCCGCGTCATCGAGCTGCACGGCACCCTCTACCAGGCCGAGTGCCTGCAGTGCGAACGGCGGGTGCCGATGACCGAGGTACTCGACCGGGTGGCCTCCGGTGACCCCGACCCGGCCTGTACCGCGTGCGGCGGCGTGCAGAAGGCGGCCACCATCGCGTTCGGCCAGCAGCTGGACCGCTCGGTGCTGTCCACCGCCACCGCCGCCGCGGCCGCCGCCGACGTGTTCGTCGCCATCGGCACCTCGCTGACCGTGCATCCGGCCGCCGGCCTGGTCGATCTCGCCGCGGCGGCCGGCGCCCGGATCGTGATCGTCAACGCCGAGCCCACCCCGTACGACGAGATCGCCGCGCGACGGTTCGCCGCGCCCATCGGCGTCGTCGTACCGGCGCTCGTGCGCGAGGTGCTTCGGGCCAACGGCTAATCTGATCCGACCACGCGACGTAACAGGGTGATGGGGGTCGCCGATGACGCAGCCGCCGATCTCGGCACGGGCCGATGCAGGTGACTCGGCCGGCCCGCCGGCACCGCGTCCCGAAACGCCGAAGCCGGACGGAACCAGCCGCCGGCGCCGGATCATCGGGTTGACGGTCGTCGGCCTGCTGTTCGTCGGTTGGTGCGTCACGGTCGGCCTGCCGACCGACCCGGTCCTCGCCAGCATCTGGCTGTGGGTGCTGACCATCGGCTGGAACAACGGCCGGCACTGGACCCACCATCTGCGGTTCCTGCGCGACTGGCTGCCGGTGCTGGTGTTCCTGGTGCTCTACAGCTACAGCCGCGGCTGGGCGTACACGTCGACCACGGTGCCGCATGTCTACGAGATGCTCACGATCGACCGCGCGCTGTTCGGCGTCATCCCGACGGTGTGGCTGCAGCAGCACCTGTACGACCCGAACCACATCTACCCGTGGGACGTCGGCGTCAGCTTCGTGTACTTCTCCCACTTCCTCACCGTCTACATCGTGGCGGCGGTGCTGTGGCTGCGGAACCGGGCCGCCTGGGGCGCGTTCATGCGCCGGTGGATGCTGCTGACCTTCGCCGGGGTGTCCACCTACATCCTGTGGCCGGCGGCGCCGCCGTGGTGGGCCGCCAAGTACGGGCTGATCGAGCCCGTGGCGCGGCTGTCGTCGCGTGGCTTCAACGCGATCGGGCTGCACGGCGCCGGCAACATGCTCAACCACGCGCAACTCGGCGCCAATCCGGTGGCCGCGATGCCGTCGCTGCACTTCGCGTTCTCCCTGTGCGTCGCCGGCTTCTTCATGACCCGGCTGCGCAAACGGTGGATCCCGCTGCTCGCGCTGTACCCGCTCGCGATGGCGTTCACCCTCAGCTACTGCGGTGAGCACCACGTCACCGACATGATCGTCGGCGCCCTGTACGTGCTGGCCAGCTTCGTGCTCGTCTCCGTCGGCGAACGCCTGTGGCGCCGCCGCCGCGCCCGCCGCGCCGCCGCGACCGCCCCGATCGACGCCGCGCGACTCGACCCGGCCGGCGGCGCGAGCGTCGGGTCGGTCGACGTGCCTACCGACGGGGCCAGCGGCGCGGCGGTCGACCCGGACCAAGCCATCGAGGCGATCGATGTCGGGCCGGTCGGCAGTCGGGTCGAGCCGATCGGCGTCGGATCCGCCGAACGCCGTGACGGTGAGACCGCGGCGCAGCGCCCCGGCGGTACCGAGCCGGCTGCCGGGGCGACGTCGACCGCCGAACCGGAAGCGGCCGGCGCGCCCGTCAGCGGCCCGCCCGCCCGCGGCTGACCCGGCGGTTGGACCGGCGCCCCGCAGGTTGCCCGGGTCGCTTCGGCGGCCCGCCGCCGGCCGCGGTCGGCGCGGCCGCCCACCGGCGGCCCGGGCTGGCGCGGCGACCCGCCGTCGGCCCGCGCTGGGCCCGGTGGCTGCGCGGCGGTTCGCCGCCGTCGTCGGCAGTGGCGCCGGCGATCAGCCGTCGGCGTCCATCGGGACGACCTCGCGCAGGAAGTCGCGCGCCGACAGGAACTCGCTCAACGACCCGCGGTGCTCGTCGCAGGCCAGCCACGTCTTGCGCCGGTCGCCGGAATGGATCCGCGGATTGCTCCACCGCAGCTGCCACCGTGCCGAGCGCCGGCACCCCTTCGCCGAACACTGCACCGGTACCTGATCACCACCCACCCGGTCAGCCTGCCACCCGACCGGGGAGCGAGGGCGCGCCGGGCGGTCAGAACATCCCGTTGTCGTTGGCCGACTCCGCCGGGATGGGCTGCATCACGTCCCAGTGCTCGACCAGCTTGCCGTCGTCGAGCCGGAAGATGTCGATGATGGCGGTACCGGGCTGGCCCGGTACCCGCACCCCGTACACGTGGCCGACGACGCGGTCGCCGTCCGCGAGCAGGCTGCGTACCTCGGCGTGCAGCTGCGGGAAGGTCTCCCGCAGCTCGGCGACGAAGGCCCGCAGCCCGTCGACGCCGTCGGCGATCCGCGGGTTGTGCTGCACGTACCGGTCGCCGACCAGCTGGACCGCGGCGTCGGCGTCCTTGCGGTTGATCGCCGCCTCGTAGAAGGCCAGCACCGTCTGCTTGTTTCGTTCCTGCACCGAGGACATCGGCACGCTCCTTGTCTCTGTACGGCTGTAGTGTCAAGACCATAACGCTACAGTCGTACAGATACAAGTGTTCAGTTACAGGTGTTCAGTTAAGCTGTCGGCCATGGGTACGCAAGCGACGCCGCGCGGCCGCAACCCGCGCGGGCAGGGCGACCGGCTGCGGGCCGAGATCATCGACGCCACCCTGGCGCTGCTCGACGAGCTGGGCGACGACGAAGCGCTGTCGATGCGCGCCGTGGCCCGCGCGGTCGGCACCGCGGCGACCTCGGTCTACCTGCACTTCGCCGACCGCGATGCGCTGGTGCTGGCCACCCTGCGCCGCTGCCACGACGAGCTGATGCGCGCCGCCGACCAGGCCGCCGCCGGCAGCGACGACCCGGCCGAGCAGCTGCGCGCCCGGGTGCTCGTCCTCGGCACCTGGTCGCGTCACCACCCGGGCCTCTACCGGGTACTGCACGAGAGCGCGGTCAACCGTCGCCCCGAGATGGCGTTTCGCGCCGAGGTCGCCGACGCGACCACGGCGGCCGTGCGCCGTTGCATGGACGCCGGTGTCGCGCCCGAGGGTGACGCCGAGCTGGTCGCCCTGGACCTGCGCGCCGCGGTACACGGGGCGGTGGCGTTGCGGTTGAGCCAACCGCAACTCGACTGGCCGCCGCTGGACGCCCAGATCGACCGCTTCCTCACCCGCCTCGTCGGCCTCCCCGCCCGCTGATCGTCCCGCTGCCGCCGCCGACCGAGAAAGGCGAGCACCCGCCCGGTGCGCGGGCTCTGGGGGCTGCGCCCGCAGCAAGCATGCGAAATCCCCCGGCCCGAGCCCGCGCAGCGGCGAGCAGGAAGCACCGAGGAATCGAGAAGTACCGAGCGGTGTGGGCCCGCTAAATGGTGAGGTTCCCGCCCATGCTGCGGTGGGGGAGGTGTGGGGGGTGCCGGGGGGCGAAGCCCCGTCCGGCGCGGGGTCTGGGGGCTGCGCCCCCAGGAAGCATGCGAAATCCCCCGGGCGAGCCCGCGCAGCGGCGAGCAGGAAACACCGAGGGATGAAGCCGCCGGGCGACCACGGGGGAAGCCGCCCGGCGACGGTGCAATGGTACACACGAGGCAGAGGCGGTTGTCTACCCGACAGGACGGCCGTCCGTAGTGATTTCGGCGTGTTCTTCACCGTGATGGCGTACGGGTGTGGAGCGGTATCGCAGCGCAACGGTGGGGGGTGGTGCGCGCGCACCCGCCCAGCGCGTACCCAGCCTGTCGTGGGAGGCTTGGACTCGCAAGGATGCGCGACGATGGGTGGCGGCCGGGCGCCGGGGGCGGCGGCGGCGAAGCGCAGTCGGTGACGTGCCGTGGAGGTCAGGTGGCCCAGCAGACCACACCAGCTCAGGATGCGACCCTGCTCGAGAAGGCGCTGTTCGAGGTCAAGCGGGTGATCGTCGGGCAGGACCGGATGATCGAGCGGATGTTCGTCTCGTTGCTCGCCCGCGGGCACTGCCTGATCGAGGGCGTGCCGGGGGTCGCGAAGACGCTCGCGGTGGAGACGTTGGCCAAGGTGGTCGGCGGTTCGTTCGCGCGCATCCAGTTCACTCCGGATCTGGTGCCGGCCGACGTGGTGGGCACCCGGATCTACCGGCAGGGCAGCGAGAAGTTCGATGTCGAGCTGGGTCCGGTGTTCGTCAACTTCCTGCTCGCCGACGAGATCAACCGGGCGCCGGCGAAGGTGCAGTCGGCGCTGCTGGAGGTCATGGCCGAGCAGCAGGTGTCGATCGGCGGCGAGACGCACGAGGTGCCGCATCCGTTCCTGGTGATGGCCACCCAGAACCCGATCGAGCAGGAGGGTGTGTACCCGCTGCCCGAGGCGCAACGCGACCGCTTCCTGCTGAAGATCCAGGTCGGTTACCCGACCGACGTGGAGGAGCGGGAGATCGTCTACCGGGTCGGTGTGTCGACGCCGGAGCCGACCGCGGTGTTCTCCACCAGTGACCTGATCGGCCTGCAGGCGAAGGCCGACGAGGTGTTCGTGCACAACGCGCTGGTCGACTACGCGGTGCGGCTGGTGCTGTCGACCCGTACCCCCGCCGAGTACGGCATGCCCGATGTCGCCGGTCTGGTGCAGTACGGCGCGAGTCCGCGCGCGTCGCTGGGCATCGTGCGGGCGGCGCGGGCGCTGGCGCTGCTGCGTGGCCGCGACTACGCGCTGCCGGCGGACATCCAGGACATTGCGCCGGACATCCTGCGGCACCGGCTGGTGCTGTCGTACGACGCGCTGGCGGACGGCATTCCGGCGGAGCAGATCGTCGACCGGGTGCTCGCCACCGTGCCGCTGCCGACGGTGGCGCCGCGGCAGAACGCGGATGCCCCGGCGAGTGCCGCGCCGGCCTCCAGCGCGCCGCAGCCGGCCGGTGCCTGGCCGCAGCCGGGGCGTGGCCTGTGACACCAGTTTCGAGGGCGAGGTCGCGCGCACCGGTGGTGGGTGAGTCGGGGTGAGTCGGGGGAGCCTGGCCGCGCTGGGGCGGCTGCGACGGCACTCGACCCGGGAGCGGGTCGCCTCGCCGCAGCTGGACGTGGGCCGCTCCGAGGTGACGCTGTCCCGGCTGCAGCTGCTGGTGACTCGTAAGCTGGACGGCCTGCTGCAGGGTGACTACCTGGGCCTGCTGCCGGGGCCGGGCACGGAGCCGGGAGAGTCCCGGGAGTACCGGCCGGGCGACGACGTGCGGCGGATGGACTGGCCGGTCACCGCACGGACCACGGTGCCGCACGTGCGCCAGACGATCGTCGACCGGGAACTGGAGACGTGGCTGGCGGTCGACCTGTCGGCGAGCCTGGACTTCGGTACCGCGGACTGCCTGAAACGTGACCTCGCGCTCGCCGCGGTGGCGGCGATGTCGCACCTGACGGTGCGCGGCGGGAACCGGATCGGCGCGGTGGTCGGGACCGGCTCGAACACCTACCGGGTGCCGGCGCGGCCCGGCCGGCGCGGCGCGCAGACGTTGCTGCGCAGCGTGGCGCGTACCGAGCGGCCGGCGGCGGGTGGGCGCACCGACCTGGCCGCGCTGATCGACGCGCTGAACCGGCCGCCGCGGCGGCGCGGGATGGCCGTGGTGATCTCCGACTTCCTCGCTCCGACCGGCTGGGAGCGGCCGCTGCGCCGCCTCGCGGTGCGGCACGACGTGCTGGCGGTCGAGGTGCTGGATCCGCGCGAGCTGGAACTGCCCGACGTGGGCGTGCTGGAACTGGTCGATCCGGAGACCGGCCTGGTGCACGAGGTGCAGACCACGCCGGCGGTCCGGGCCCGGTACGCGGCGGCGGCGAGCGAGCAGCGCGCGGCGATCTCGGCGGCGTTGCGGCACGCCGGCGTCGGCCATCTGCGGCTGCGTACCGACTCCGACTGGCTGCTGGACATCGTTCGGTTCGTGGCCGCGCAGCGGCACGCCCGGACGAGGGGGACGACCCGATGACCGACCGACTTCGCGGGGACGGCACACCGCTTCGCCCCGTTTCGCTCTTCCGCGGGGGCCGCGCATGAGGCACCGCACGACACCGTTCCGGTTCGCTTCACACTTCCGCGGGGGCACCGCATGATCCGCTTCCTGTCGCCGTGGTGGCTGCTCGCCATCATCCCGGTGCTGGCCCTGGCCGGGGTGTACGTGTGGGTGCAGTTGCACCGCCGCTCGTTCGCGATGCGGTTCTCCAACCTGGAGCTGCTGCAGCGCCTGACGCCGCGGGGGATCGGCTGGCGCCGGCACGCCTCGGCCGGCGCGCTGGTGCTGTCGCTGCTGGCGCTGGCGCTGGGGATGGCCCGGCCGGCGGTGGACGTGCAGCAGCCGATGGAGCGGGCCACCGTCATCCTCGCCATCGACGTGTCGCTGTCGATGGAGGCGACCGACGTCGCGCCGAACCGGCTGCGCGCCGCGCAGTCCGCGGCGAAGGACTTCGTCAAGCAGTTGCCGCGCAACTTCAACGTCGGCGTGGTCTCGTTCGCGAAGGCGGCGAACGTGGTGGCTTCCCCGACCAAGGACCGCGACCAGGTGTACTCGGCGATCAACGGGCTGCGGTTGGCCGAGTCGACGGCCACCGGCGAGGCGGTGTTCACCTCGCTGCAGGCGATCGCCGCGGTGCCGGCGGACGGCGCGTCCGGTGCGCCGCCGGCCCGGATCGTGTTGCTGTCGGACGGCTTCCGCACGTACGGCCGCACCATCGAGGACGCCGGTAAGGCGTCGTCGGCGGCGAACGTCCCGGTGTCCACGATCGCGTTCGGCACCGACCACGGGCACGTGTCGATCGGCGGCCAGACCACCCCGGTACCGGTGGACAAGCAGTCGCTGCACAAGCTCGCCGACATGACCAAGGGCCACTACTACGCGGCGGCGAGTGCCACCGAGCTCAAGCAGGTGTACCAGGACATGGGCTCGTCGATCGGCCATCGCACGATGGCGAAGGAGATCGCCCAGTGGTACATCGGGTTCGGGTTGCTGTTCGGGCTGGCGGCGGCGGCGATGAGCCTGCTGTGGTCGTCCCGGATGCCGTGACGGTGGCCGACCTCGCCCGGCCGGTGGGCGAGGCCCGACGGTAGTCTCTGGTGCCGTGCCCGGCCGCTCACGGCCGGCGAGATGGCAGCGCTGGCCGCTCGCGGCCGGCGAGATGGCAGGCGCCGGCTGTTCGCGGCCGGCGAGGATCGCAACAGGGAGTGCAGATGCCTCGTACCGTCCTGGTCACCGGTGGCAATCGCGGGATCGGCCTGGCCATCGCGCAGCGGTTCGCGAAGCAGGGTGACCGGGTCGCGGTCACCCACCGCGGCAGCGAGGTGCCGGCCGGGCTGTACGGGGTGCGCTGCGACATCACCGACCCGGAGCAGGTGGACGCCGCGTTCGGCCAGATCGAGGCGGAGCTGGGGCCGGTCGAGGTGCTGGTGGCCAACGCCGGCATCACTGCCGACACGCTGCTGCTGCGGATGAGCGAGGAGCAGTTCTCCTCGGTGCTGGAGACCAACCTGGCCGGGTCGTGGCGGTGCGCGAAGCGGGCCGCGACGAAGATGCTGCGGGCCCGCTGGGGCCGGATGATCTTCATCTCCTCGGTGGCCGGGCTGTCCGGCAACCCGGGCCAGACGAACTACGCGGCGAGCAAGGCCGGCCTGGTCGGGCTGGCCCGCTCGATCACCCGCGAGTTGGGCTCGCGCAACATCACCGCGAACGTGGTCGCGCCCGGAATGATCGAGACCGACATGACCGCCGAGCTGCCGGAGGCGCGGCGCAAGCAGATCCTCGGTGAGATCCCGGGTGGCCGGTTCGCGCAGGCGGACGAGGTCGCCGCGGCGGTCGGCTTCCTCGCCTCCGACGAGGCCGGCTACATCACCGGCGCGGTCCTGCCGGTCGACGGCGGCCTCGGCATGGGCCACTGACCACCCGAGCCCGAGCACACGAGCTAGGAGACGACAAGCGTGAGTGGACTTCTCGACGGCAAGCGGCTGCTGATCACCGGCGTGCTGACCGACCAGTCGATCGCGTTCTCGGCGGCGAAGCTGGCCCAGGAGCAGGGCGCGCAGGTCGTGCTCACCGGGTACGGGCGGATGTCGCTGGTGGAGCGGATCGCCAAGCGGCTGCCGAAGCCGGTGGGCGAGATCATCGAGCTGGACGTGAGCAACGCCGAGCACCTCGCCGGGCTCGCCGACCGGGTGCGCGAGCAGGTCGACGGGCTCGACGGGGTGGTGCACTCGATCGGGTTCGCGCCGCAGTCGGTGTTGGGCGGCGAGTTCCTCAACGCGGAGTGGGACGACGTCGCCACCGCGGTGCAGATCTCCACCTACTCGTACAAGGCGCTCGCGACGGCGTGCCTGCCGTTGCTGGGACGCGGCTCCTCGATCGTCGGGCTGACGTTCGACGCGACGCTGGCCTGGCCGGTGTACGACTGGATGGGCGTGGCGAAGGCGGGCCTGGAGTCGGCGAGCCGCTACCTGGCGCTGCACCTGGGCAAGCAGGGGATCCGGTCCAACCTGGTGTCGGCCGGCCCGCTGCGCACCATGGCGGCGAAGTCGATCCCGGGCTTCGAGCAGTTCGAGGACAAGTGGGTCGAACGGGCGCCGCTGGGCTGGGACCTGACCGACACCGACGCGGCCGGCCGGGCGATCTGCGCGCTGCTGTCCGACTGGTTCCCCGCCACCACCGGGACGGTCATCCACGTCGACGGTGGCTTCCACGCGGTGGGCGCCTGAGGCTGCCATCTACCGGTAGTAGAAGATAGAGGCGTGTACGACGCCTTCCTGTTGCTGTCGTTCGGTGGCCCGGAGGGCCCCGACGACGTCATGCCGTTCCTGCGCAACGTGACCGCCGGCCGCGGCGTCCCGGACGCCCGGCTGGCCGAGGTCGCCGAGCACTACCTGCACTTCAACGGTGTCTCGCCGATCAACCAGCGGTGCCGCGACCTGCTCGACGCGATCCGGGTCGAGTTCGGCGCGCACGGCATCGACCTGCCGATCTACTGGGGCAACCGCAACTGGGACCCGTACCTCGCCGACACCGTGGCCCGGATGCGCGACGACGGGGTGCGGCACGCGCTCGCGTTCGCCACCAGCGCGTTCGGCTCGTACTCCTCCTGCCGGCAGTACCTGGAGGACATCGTCGCGGCCCGGGCCAAGGTCGGCCCGGGCGCGCCGGCGATCGACAAGCTGCGCCAGTTCTACGATCACCCCGGGTTCGTCGAGCCGCACGCGGACGCGCTGCGTTCGGCGCTCGCGACGCTGCCGGCGGGCCAGACCCGGGTGCTGTTCACCGCCCACTCGGTACCGCTGGCGATGGACCGCACCGCGGGCCCGACCGGGCACCGCTACACCGAGCAGCTCACCGAGCTGGCCGGCCTGGTGGCCGACCGGGCCGGCGTCGACGTGCCGTACGAGCTGGTCTGGCAGTCGCGGTCCGGCCCGCCGCAGGTGCCGTGGCTGGAACCGGACATCAACGACCGGCTGACCGAGCTGGCGGCGCAGGGCGTGGCGAACGTGGCGGTCAGCCCGATCGGGTTCGTCTCCGACCACATGGAGGTCCGCTGGGACCTCGACAACGAGGCGGCCCAGACCGCGAAGGGGCTCGGGCTGGGGTACGCCCGCGCCGCGACGCCCGGGACCGACCCGCGGTTCGTCGCGATGATCCGCGAGCTGGTCACCGAGCGGATCGACCCGGCGACGCCGCGTCGGCGCCTCGGTACACTGCCGGTCTGGGACACCTGCGCCGACGGCTGTTGCGCGCTGCCGCCCCGCCGCTGACGCACTGGGCACCGGGGGTGGTAGGCCGCGGACAGCGCCACTCCGGCGGTTGATCAAGGGATCTGGGCACGTTCTGGCGGGACACCGGGTACGGATCCCTTGATCAACGCGTGAGGCCCCTTGGTCGACGAGCGGAGCCCTTGATCCACTCCGTCAGTGGAGGGGGGAGTTGCAGGCGGCGACGAGGGCGCGGCGACAGGCCGTGGCGAGCGGGCGCAGCGCGGCGGCCCGCTGGTTCGCCTCGTACGCGTTGATCGCACCGCCCGGCTCGTCGTGCTCGGCGAGCGCCAACACCCGGTCGAGCATTCCGGCCCGGGCATAGAGCCGGCGGCTGCGCGGGTCGTACCCGGCGGGCAGGTCGGCGCTGCCGCCACCGCGGCGCAGCGCGGTCAGCGCGGGTGCGAGCGACGGCCGCCAGCGCGCCACGTCCAGCTCGGCGAGCGCCTGGGTGGACGCCGCGAGCGCCAGCCCCAGCTCGGCTTCGGCCTCGGACGGGGTGACCAGGTCGGCCGGCAGACCGCCGGGGGCGATCTCGTACCCGCGCCAGGTGATCGCAAGCCACGTGTCGCCGGAGCCGGACGTGTACTCCCGGGGCTCCGGGACCAGGCCGACGCCGCCGGCGACGATCCCCTCGCCGGCGAGCAGCGCGGCGGAGGTGAAGGCGCCGGGGCCGGGCAGGCCGCGCGGATCGCCGGGCGCCGGCAGTACCAGCCGGATCTGCTCGGGTGGCAGCTTGGCCAGCGCGGTCAACGCCTCCCGCAGGGTCTGCTCCCGGACGCTGCCCGGCATGTCCAGCACCGCGTGGTCGGTGCCGTCCTCCAGCGCGACGGCGGCGTCGTCGAACGGCACCAGCCCGGCCCGCCACGAGCGGATCCACGGGGTGAGCCGCACGGTGGGCCGCACACTGGTCGCCACGGACTGGACCGGATCAGCGGACATGCCTCCCAGGGTAGAGGCAGCGTCCGGCGGCTGCCGCCCACGTACCCGGCGTGCCGACGTGACCGGATCCACTCCGCCGGTTACGGTCGCGACGTGCGCAGTCCGTTTCGCCGCCGGGACGACCGGCAGGCCGACCGTTACGGCACCGACGTGCTCGCGGGCGACCGCAACCGGCGCCGGACGGTGCCGGTGGTCGACGCCGAGCCGGGGCTGGTCGTGGAGGACGCCGACGGCGGCTTCTGCGGCGCCGTCGTCGGGTTCGAGGCCGACGCGGTGGTGCTGGCCGACCGGCACAACCGGCGGCGGCTGTTTCCGCTGGTGCCGGGCGGGTTCCTGATCGACGGCAAGGTGGTGACGCTGCGCCGCCCGGCGCGGCCTGCGACGCCCGCGGTGCGCCGGCTCACCGCCTCCGGCTCGATCGCGGTACCGGACTCGCCGGCGAAGGTGGCCCGGGCCAGCCGGATCTGGGTGGAGGGCCTGCACGATGCGGCGCTGGTGGAGAAGATCTGGGGCGACGACCTGCGGGTCGAGGGTGTCGTGGTCGAACCGCTGTCCGGGGTGGACGATCTGGTCGGTGCGGTGGGGCAGTTCGAGCCGGGCCCCGACCGGCGGCTCGGCGTGCTGGTCGACCACCTGGTTGCCGGCAGCAAGGAGAGCCGGATCGTCGCGCAGGTGACCTCGCCGTACGTGCTGGTCACCGGCCACCCGTACGTGGACATCTGGCAGGCGGTGAAGCCGGCGAAGGTCGGCATCCGGGCGTGGCCCGAGGTACCGAAGGGGCAGCCCTGGAAGGAGGGCGTCTGCGCCGCGCTGGGGGTCAGCGACCCGGGTGCGCTGTGGCGCCGGATCCTCGCCTCGGTGCGCGACTACCGCGACGTGGAGGCGCCGCTGCTGGGCGCCGTCGAACACCTGATCGACTTCGTCACCACCCCGACCGACTGAGCGGCGCCGGTCAGGCCAGCCGGGTGGCGCCGATGTAGCCGAAGTTGAAGTACGCCGGCACCACCTGCACCGGGATGCCGAAGTCGGCGGCCTGCACGATCTGCCCGTTGCCGATGTACATGGTGACGTGGTGGATCCCCGACACCTGCCCGTTGTACGAGTAGAACAGCAGGTCGCCGGGTCGCAGCGCGTTCGACGACACGTGCCGGCCCTGCAGGTACTGGTACTCCGCCGAGTGCGGTAGCTCGATCCCGATCTGTTGGTAGGCGTAGAGCGCGAGCCCGGAGCAGTCGAACCCGACCGACGGGTCGGCCGCGTCCCACACGTACGGCTTGCCCTGCTGGGCGAGCGCGGCGCGGACCGCCACCATGGCGCCGCCGCCGGTCGATGCGGAGACCTCGGTCGCGGTGGCCGCCGAGCGCCGTCGCGCCGCGGCCTGCCGCCGCTCCCGGGCGGTCGCAGCCGCCCGGACCGACTTGTTGTGCGCCTCGATCGAGTCCAGCTGGCCCTGGACCTTGTCGCGCTGCGCGCTCAGCGTCGCGACCCGCTTGTGCCGCTGGTCGACGGCCTGCTGTGCGGCGGCCTTGGCGCTCGCCGCCTTCCGGCGTGCGGTGTTCGCCGCCTTCAGCGCGGAGCGGGCGGTGCCCTCGGCGAGCACCGCGAGCCCCTTGGACTGCCGGTACCGGTTGAGCGTGGCCGCCTGCCGGTTGCCCACGTAGCGCAGGTAGCCCAGGTTGGTGATCAGATCGGACGGGTCGCCCGCCAGCACGCTCGCGGTGGTGCCCAGCACCCCGCCGAGCTCGTAGTTGCGGCGCACCATCAGGCCGACCCGGTCCTGCTGCCGGTCGACGGCGTCGCCGGCCGACCTGGTCCTGCGCCGGGCGGCGGCGAGCGCGTCGGCCGCCTTGCGCTGCCGCACCGCGGCCCGCTCGTACTTCTCGATCGCCACCGACGCGCGCACCGACGCCTGGCGCAGGTCGGCGTCGGCCCGGGCCAGCTGCGCGCTGAGCTGCCCGACCCGGGCCGCCACGCCGTCGGTCGACCGGACGCCGCCGGGCGCGGCCGGCGCCGAGGTGGCCGGTACCAGCGCGAACAGAACGGCCAGCACGGCCAGGGCGACGAGAAGCGCGGACCGGGGCAGCCGGGCGGATTGCGGCCAGCGGCGCCGGACACGCCGCGAAGCCGGCTGACGGGGTGAAGCGGCCTGCACTGCGGACACCTCCCAGGCGAGCACGTGGCACCAGTCAAGGGTGATGTCGACCGACGCACCCACGGACCGGGCGAGGTTAACTCGATCGGGTGTCGAGACCGCGCCCGGTCGCCACCCGTCCGTCCGGAGTGTCCGGTACCAGTTTGCACGACCTCGTCGCGGTTGGTCCGACTTGACCGCCGCGGTCACTCGGCCGGCAGCACGTCCCGCCGGAACACGAACGTGGCGATGTCCAGGGCGCTGACCGCGCCGTCCGGGCCGCGCCGGACGGTCATGATCTCGCCGGTGTTCATCCCGGTGTGGCAGCGCCACACGTCCGGTGCCTCCCGGGTGAAGCGCCACGGGGTACCGGCGGGCAACGTCACCGGCCGCAGCACCAGCGCGTCGTCTGCCCAGCTCGCCTCGTACTCCCGGCCCATCCACCACCAGCGGCCGGTCAGCGGCGCGACCTCCGCCGGCGGCGCGAGGCCGGGCCGCCAGCCGGTGACCGGCTCCGGTTTCGGCTCGGCGTCCAGCACCGTGGTCAGCAGGTCGATGCCGAACTTACCCATGCCCGAACCGAGCATCGTGTACGCGTTCGCGAACGCCACCACGGCCGTGCGGCTGCGCCGGTGGGCGACCAGCACCGCGAGGTAGCCGGGCATCGAGCCGGTGTGCCCGAGATAGACCCGCTCGCCGCGGCGCCACAGCTCCACGCCGAGCCCGTGGCCGGCGGTCCACGACTCCAGGTCGCTGATGGCGACCGGCACGGTCATCTCGGCTCCGGTCGAGGCGGACAGGATCGCGCCGCCCGCCGTCGCCGGGTCGGCCAGGAACCCGGCCCACCGGGCGAGGTCGGTCACCGTGCTCCACAGCTGGCCGGCCGGCGCCATCGCGCCGGCGTCGTGCCGCGGCTCCTCGCGCAGCACGCCGTCCCAGGGATGCACCACGTACCCGCGGGCGAACGGCTCGGTCGCCTGGTAGCTGGTGCGCGTCATGCCCAGCGGCGTCAACAGCTGCTCGCGCACCAGCTGCCACCACGGCCGCCCGGTGGCCCGCTCCAGCAGCGCGCCGAGCAGCCCGTACGCGAGGTTCGAGTAGTGGTAGCCGGCGAACGGCGGCCGAGCCAGCTTGCCGGTGTGCAGGCCGGCCAGCAGCGCGTCCACGTCGCCGCCGGCGGAGCGCTCCCACCACTCGCCGTCCGGCTCGCGCTGCAGCCCGGACACGTGCCCGAGCAGCTGGCGCACGGTGAGCGGGCCGACCGGCGTACCGGGCAGGTGGCGCTCCAGCGGGTCGTCGAGTGCGAGCCCGCCCGCGTCGCGCAGCCGCAACACCAGCGTGGCGGTCAGCGTCTTGGAGATCGACCCGATCCGGTACTGGGTGTCCGCGGTCGGCGTGGGCGTCTCGCCGGCGGCGGCAACGTGCACCAGTGCGCCGTCCCGCACGACGCCGGCGATCAGCGACGGCACCCGGCCGGCGGCCTGCGCCGCGGTGACGGCGGCGTCGACCTGCGCGACGGTACCGGGGCGGATGTTCGGGTCGACAGCCACGCAATCCTCCTGTATGGGGCATGATCAACGGCGGGCGGGCGGACGTTATCACGGTCGAGAACGGCACGATCGGCCAACGGTTACCGGTTCGCGGCGGGCCGAAGGTGTCATCAGGTGCGTGGGCATGTCACGATCGACTTGTGGCGGCGATCATATGGTTGGCACTCGGTGTGGTCTTGGCCGTCGCCGAGGCCTTTTCTCTGAGCTTCGTGGCGATCATGGTGGCCGCGGGCGCCTTCGCGGCGGCCGCGGCGGCCGCGCTCGGTGCGCCGGTGTGGGTGCAGGGCCTGGTGTTCGCCCTGGTCACGGCGGCGACCCTGGCGGCGGTGCGACCGATGATCGTCCGCTTCCAGCGCTCCTCGGCGGAGCGCTCGGACCACGAGCCGATGGGGGTGGCGGCGCTGGAGGGCGCCGATGCGATGGTGCTCGAGAGCGTCGACGAGCACCACGGCCTGGTCCGGATCCAGGGCGAGGAGTGGACCGCCCGGTCGTTCGACGCGACGCAGACATTCGAACCCGGTGAGCGGGTGCAGATCATCAAGATCAAGGGCGCCACCGCCCTGGTGTGGAGGATGCCGTAATGGACGCGGTGCTCGGCGTCATCGTCGCCATCATCGTGCTGATCGTGCTGATCGTGCTGATCCGTTCGGTGCGGATCGTGCCGCAGCAACAGGCATACATCGTGGAGCGACTCGGTAAGTACCTGAAGACGTTGGGGCCGGGCCTGAACCTGCTCGCGCCGTTCGTCGACCGGGTGCGGACCAAGGTCGATCTGCGCGAGCAGGTGGTGAGTTTCCCGCCGCAGCCGGTGATCACCTCCGACAACCTGGTCGTGTCGATCGACACGGTGCTCTACTTCCAGATCACCGACCCGGCCCGCGCCACCTACGAGATCGCGAACTTCCTGCAGGGCATCGAGCAGCTGACCGTCACGACGTTGCGTAACGTGATCGGCTCGATGGACCTGGAGCGCACCCTGACCAGCCGGGACGACATCAACCGGCAGCTGCGCGGGGTGCTCGACGAGGCCACCGGCAAGTGGGGGATCCGGGTCAACCGGGTCGAGATCAAGGCGATCGAGCCGCCGCCGAGCATCCGTGACTCGATGGAGAAGCAGATGCGCGCCGAGCGGGACCGCCGGGCGGCGATCCTGACGGCCGAGGGGCACAAGCAGTCGCAGATCCTGACCGCCGAGGGCGAGAAGCAGTCGGCGATCCTGCGGGCCCAGGGTGACCGGGAGTCCCGGGTGCTGCAGGCCGAGGGCCAGGCGAAGGCGATCCGCCAGGTCGCCGACGCGATCCACCGGGCCAACCCGGACCAGAAGCTGCTCGCCTACCAGTACCTGCAGACGCTCCCGCAGATCGCGGCCGGCCAGTCGAACAAGATCTGGGTGATCCCGGCCGAGCTGACCAAGGCGTTGGAGGGCTTCGGCGGCGCGTTCGGCAAGATGATGGGCAGCGACGGCATCGAGTCCAGCGCCGAGTACGTGCCGGACGACGAGGTCGCCGGCTTCGCGCCCGAGGCCGAGGCCGAGGCGGAGAAGGCGGCGCAGGCCGCCGCGGAGGCCGCAACGGAGGCGTCGGCGGAGGTCAGCGGGCCCGATCAGGGCGTCAAGAGCGAGCAGCCGGCGCTGCCGGCCGCACCGGTGCCAGCCTCCAGGCTGACCGACCCGGCGCCGGCAAGCGAGCCGGCTCCGGCTCCGGCGACTCCGCCGGGGCAGGCCACGCCGCCGGCTCCGTCGGCGCAGGCGACGCCGCCAGCTGCACCGCAGCAGCCGGCACCGCCGGCTTCGTCGGGCCCGGTGCCGCCGGCGGCACCGCAGCAGCCGGTGACCGGCCAGACCCCGCCGCCGGCAGCCGGGGTGTACCGCTCGTCCGGCCAGCCTCCGACGGCCGGACAGTAACTCCCTCGTCGGTGCGCCGGATGCGGTGCGGTTGAATCGTCGCGTGGCATACGCGCAACCGCCCGCTCCGGCGCCCGGCGACAGCGCCGTCGGCGACGCCGCCGACGCGCGACTCGACGACTACCGCGAACTGACCGACGTCGCGCTGCGCACCCGGTACGAGCCGCCGCACGGGCTGTTCATCGCCGAGGGCGAGGTCGTGCTGCGCCGCGCGCTGCGGGCCGGCTACCGGCCCAGGTCGATCCTGGTCGACACCAAGCGGTACGGGCAGGTCGCCGACCTCGCTGCGACCCTCGACTCGCCGGTGTACACCGCGGGGCAGGACGTGCTCGAGGCGGTCACCGGTTTCCACGTGCACCGGGGCGTGCTCGCCTCGTTCCACCGCCGGCCGCTGCCGCCGGCCGAGCAGGTGCTCGCCGGCGCGCGCCGGGTGCTGATCCTCGAGGACGTCAACAACCACACCAACGTCGGAGCGGTCTTCCGCGGCGCCGCCGGCCTCGGCCTGGACGCGGTACTGCTCTCGCCGTCCTGCGCCGATCCGCTCTACCGGCGCAGCGTGCGGGTGAGCATGGGCGAGGTGTTCGCCGTCCCGTACGCGCGCCTGACGCCCTGGCCCACCGGCCTCGCGGCGGTGCGGGCGGCCGGGTTCACCGTCCTCGCCCTGACGCCGGCGCCGGACGCGGTCCGCCTGCAGGACCTGACCGAAGGGCAGCGCCGCCGGCCCGCCCTGCTGTTCGGTGCGGAGGGCCCGGGGCTGTCCGGTGCCGCGCTGTCGGCCAGTGACGTGCGGGTGCGCATTCCGATGCGCGGTGGGGTCGATTCGCTCAACGTGGCCGCGTCGGCCGCGGTCGCCTGCTGGGAGCTGTGCCGCACCGACTGACCGGCGCGGGGACCCGCCGACGTTGACTCGTGTCGGTCCGACCACTGCGGCCGCCGCATATGTACGTTCAGGCCGGATCGTGCACGTCGCGCGCAGTCCTTGCCAACGTCTGATCGAAAAGCGTTACGTTCGAGCACTTGACATCATGAGATCGTAGATAAGAATCGTCACAGTCCCGGCTCGGCGAACTGCTGGACACCGCGGTTCGCTCACCCCCCGTCGGGCGTGAACCGATGACGACATCGGTGGGAGGTGCTGGGTGAGGGTCGACGGTGCGGCCGTTGCGACGGCGGTCCGGTCCGCAGCGGTCCGGCGGATCGCCACGCGGCGCCGGTCTGCCGGGTGCCCAGCCCGCCCGCTCGTGGTCGGGCCGGGCACGGTTGCGCGGTCGCGGCGTCGTCGCGGGCCGGGGATCACCTCTGCGCAGGACGCCGTTCGGACACAGTCGTGGCGTCCGAACGGCCATCGTTTCACCGATCTCACCGATCGCGTGCCGGACAACGGCATGCTGGCCGAAACTCCCCGGCCGGTGCTGCCCGGCTGCGGTGCGAACGAAGCCAACTCTTCGCGCGTCGCGGCGTTGCCTGGGCGGTCGATTGTTGCCGAAGTGGTACAACGACTGCTCCGTGCCGGGGCGCAACCCCCGGTGTACCTTTCCGCCAATGTCCCCGGTGGGGAACCAGCACAACCGAATCCTTGAACAGCGGCATGCCGGCAGGATCCGGTGTGCCGCCTGAGCCAGCGAAGGCGAGGACCATCATGAGTCCCGTTTCCGACGGAAGGTCGCCTGAGACCATGGACGAGAACACCAAGCCGGTCAGTCGCCGGCGGCTGCTGCAGGGTTCGCTGGCCGTGGCCGCTGCCGCGCCACTCGGCGCGGCACTGGCTGGCTGCGCCGGGGGCGGTGGCGGCGGAGACAAGGCCAAGACCGGGAAGAAGACGTCGACCAACCCGTTCGGCGTGGCCAAGGGTTCCACGATCGACGCGGTCATCTTCAACGGCGGCTACGGCTACGACTACGTGACCTTCGCGGCCAAGGAAGCCGACAAGAAGCAGGGCACGAACTCGAAGGTGAAGCCGTCGACGAAGATCGCCCAGCAGCTGCAGCCGCGCTTCGCCGGCGGCAACCCGCCGGACCTGATCGACAACTCGGGTGCCAACGCAATCGGTTTCAGCACGATTCTCAAGAGCCTGTCGGAGCTCGACGACGTCTTCGAGGCCAACAACTACGAGGGCACGAAGATCGCCGACACCGTGTACCCGCACGTGAAGGACCCGGGGACGTTCAGCGGCAAGTTCGTGGCGATGAACTACGCGATGACCGTGTACGGCATCTGGTACTCGGGCTCGCTGTTCTCCGCCAACGGTTGGACCCCGCCGAAGACCTGGGACGAGGCGATCGACCTGGGCGCCAAGGCGAAGAAGAAGGGCAAGTACCTCTTCGTCTGGGGCAAGGAGGCCGCGACCTACTACCAGACGCTCGCGGTCGACTCCGCCATCAAGGAGGGTGGCCCGGACGTCCGTCTGGCGCTGGAGAACCTGAAGCCGAAGTGCTGGTCGAACCCGAACATCCAGAAGGTGTTCCAGGCGCTGGAGACCTGCGTCAAGAAGGGCTACTTCATCCCCGGCGGCGCCGGCACCCAGTTCACCAAGGCGCAGGCCAAGTGGAGCAACGACCAGCAGGCGATCCTCTACCCGTCCGGTGGCTGGATCGAGAACGAGATGAAGGACGCCACCAAGTCCGGCTTCCAGATGAAGGGCATCCCGGAGTTC
This sequence comes from Actinocatenispora sera, assembly GCF_018324685.1. NCBI lineage: Bacteria > Bacillati > Actinomycetota > Actinomycetes > Micromonosporales > Micromonosporaceae > Actinocatenispora > Actinocatenispora sera. The sequence goes on from NZ_AP023354.1 coordinate 4,345,721, forward strand.
ACGGTCACCAGTAACTCGCAGATGCCGTACGAGACGATCCGCAGCGCCGCGGGTGAGCCGTACATCGTGCCGAGCACCGGCAAGAACCCCGCCGGCGGCAAGGAGATCATGCGGGCGATGCTGTCGAAGGACGCGGCGACCAACTTCAGCAAGACCCGGCTCGCCCCGACCATCGTCAAGGGCCTGGTCCCGGCGGACGGCTTCGGCTCGACCGCGCTGCAGTCGCAGACCCAGATGCTGGACAAGGCCGGATCGAACGTCTTCAACTACCAGTTCGTCGATTTCTACGGCATGAACCCCGACCAGCTGGTGCCGTGGAACTCGTTCCTGTCCGGCAAGATCGACGCCGCCGGGCTGACCACCGCGCTGCAGAAGATCACCGACAAGATCGCCAACGACAGCTCGATCAAGAAGAACAAGGTCTCTTCGTGAGTTCAACCGTTTCGACCACCTCGACCGGCCGGCCTGCCCGGCCGGCCGGCCGGGGGCGCCGGCGGCGACTCACCTTCGACCGGGTGAGCTTCTTCGCGGTGTTCCTCGGCGTGCCGCTGATCATCTTCCTGGTGTTCGTCGTGTCGCCGTTCGTGCAGGCGATCTACTACTCGCTGACCGACTGGGGCGGCTTCAGCGCGACGATGAACTTCATCGGGATCGACAACTACGTGAAGTTGTTCCAGGACGACACGTTCCTGAAGTCGATGCGCAACAGCATCATCCTCGGCCTGGTCGTGCCGTTCGTGACGATCGTGCTCGCCCTCGCGCTGGCCACGGTGGTCACGGTCGGCGGCAGCGGTACCGGTGCGGTGCGCGGCCTGACGAAGTCGAACCTCTACCGCGTGGTCTCGTTCTTCCCGTACGCGGTTCCCGCCATCGTCATCGGCATCATCTGGGCCCAGATCTACGACCCGGGCAGCGGCATCCTGAACGCCGTGCTGACCCACCTCGGGTTCGACAGCGCGAAGAACTACGCCTGGCTCGGTGACTCGCGGACCGCGATGGCGGCGACGATCTTCGTGATCGTGTGGAGCTTCGTCGGGTTCTACATGGTGCTGTTCATCGCCGGCATCCGCGGTATCGACCCGGAAATCTTCGAGTCCGCCCGGCTCGACGGCGCCAGCCGGGTGCGCACGGCGGTGTCGATCGTCGTCCCGCTGATCCGGGACAACATCCAGACCGCCTACATCTACGTCGGCATCGCGGCGCTCGACTCGTTCGTCTACATGGCCGCGTTGAACCCCGACGGCGGCCCGCAGAACTCCACCCTGGTGATGTCCCAGGACCTGTACACGACGGCCTTCACGAAGGGCCAGTTCGGGTACGCCACCGCGATGGGCGTCATGCTCGCCGTCGTGACACTGGTGTTCGCGGCGGTGGTGTTCGTGGTCAACGCCGTGACCGGCGGACGCGAGAAGGGGGGACGGCGATGACCCAGACCGCTGTCACCGAGCCGACCGACACGCCGAGGTCCACCGGCCGGCCGCGCCGCCGCAGCAACGACCGTTCGGTCGGGTTCGACGTGGTCGCGCACATCATCCTGATCCTGTGGTCGCTGCTGGTCGTGCTGCCGCTGTTGTGGGTGTTCGTCTCCTCGTTCAAGACGACCAAGGAGGCGCTCGGCAACCCGCTCACCTGGCCGCACAGCCTGCACTGGCAGAACTACGCGAACGCGTGGAACGAGTCCGGGGTCGGCCCGGCGTTCATCAACACCATCATCGTGGTCGGCTTCTCGCTGGTCATCGTGATGGTGCTGGGCGCGATGTGCTCGTACGTGCTGGCCCGGTTCAAGTTCTTCGGCAACCGGGCCATCTACTACCTGATGCTCGCGGGATTGACGTTCCCGATCTTCCTGGCGATCGTGCCGCTGTTCTCGATCCTGAAGAACCTCAGCCTGTTGAACACGCTGACCGGCCTGATCGTCACGTACGTGGCGTTCGCACTGCCGTTCACGGTGTTCTTCCTGCACGCCTTCTTCAAGCGGCTGCCGTTCGACGTGTACGAGGCGGCCCAGGTCGACGGCGCGGGGGAGTGGCGCACGTTCTTCCAGGTGATGTTGCCGATGGCCCGGCCCGGCCTGGCCTCGGTGGCGATCTTCAACTTCCTCGGCCTGTGGAACCAGTTCCTGCTGCCGACGGTGTTGAAGCCGGACGACTCGGTGCTGACCCAGGCGATGTCGCAGTTCCAGTCGCAGGCCGGGTACGCGGTGGACTTCGGCGCGCTGTTCGCCGCCGTGGTGATCACCGTGGCTCCGGTGCTGGTGGTGTACATCATCTTCCAGCGTCAGCTGCGCGGCTCGGTGGTTGCCGGCGCGGTGAAGTAGCACCGGACAGCGCGGCGCCCCGGCCGACGGCCGGGGCGCCGCGACATGTCCCGCTTGGCTCAGCGCACCGCCGGGCCGGTGGCGGCCAGGTACTCGCTGATCCGGCCGAGCAGCCCCTCGGCCTCGGCGAGCAGGTCGCCGCTGGGCCGGCCGGCCCAACGCACGCGCTCGCGCAGCGCGAACAGGTCCCGCCGCAGCTGGGCGGAGCAGGAGTGCTCGGCCCCGCACGGAAGGTTCTCCACCGCGTCGGTCACCCGCGACAGGACGCTCCTCAGGTCCGGCGACGTCGTCATCATCGCTTACCCCTCGTGCTCGTCCGATACACGATCAGTATGCTTCGCGCTCGGTTGACACGCGCGACTTCGTGGAATTCATCAGCATTCATCCGGCAGCCCGCGCGGTGAACCGGACGGGAAATGCCAGTACGTCAACACGGTGCGTGACGATCGGTTGCTGGCACGGAACGGGGAGGGCGGCACTGGAGAGCGGGACCTATCGTGGTGCACGGCGCGGCGCGAACCGGCCGCCAACATAGGTGATGCAACAGGCCTGGTGGGGTGCACGGCCCCGGTGGGGCCGAGTCTAGGGGGAAGCGGAATGAGCGACAGCGACGTGTGGATCGACGCGGACGGTGACGGCCAGGCCGACGACGTGACGGCCCACTACGAGAGTGACGGCTCCGTGGAGTACACGGCCGACACGAACGGGGACGGTCAGACCGACTTCGTCGCGTACGACGAGAACGGCGACGGCATCGTCGAATACGCCGACTACGACCAGAACCACGACGGCAGCTTCGACGAGCGGATGGTCGACGAGAACGGCGACGGCTACCTGGACGACACCGCCAGCGGCGTCGACTTCAGCCACGACGACTCGTACGTCACCGGTGGGTCGGGCGGTGGCAGCGGCGACACCGGCGGCCACGACGGCGACGGTTCCGGTGCGGCGGCGCCGGGCGGTGCGGCGGCGCCGGGTGGCCCGTCCGCGCAGCCGCCAGCCGGTGGCTCCGGTGACGGCAGCGACTCGTCCACCTCGGGCGGTGACTCGACCTCCGGTGGCGGCTCGTCCTCCGGTGGCGACTCGTCGACCTCCGGTGGCGACTCGTCCGGCGGAGACCACGGCTCCGGCGGCCCGGCGTCGATCCCCGACCTCACCTCGGTGCCGGGCGCCGATGGGTCGGACGGCGGCGACTCCTCGGGCGGCGCGGACTCCTCCGGTGGCTCGTCCTCGACCGGCGACCAGTCCGGTTCGGACTCCACCGGCGGCTCCGGCGACGGATCGGACGGCGGCTCGGACGGTTCGGACCATGGCGGTCAGGACTACTCGGAGAGCTTCGGCGCGGTCGACGACTCCCCGTCCTACGGCAACTGAGTCACATCGTTCGGCGGCCCTTGCCCCGGGGTCGCCGAACGCCTTCCCCGTGCCCGGGGCCGCCGCCCGGCGGCCCCACCACGGCTTCGCGGTCGGCTGGCTATCCCCAGATCGCGGTGGCGGCGGCGAAGCCCGCGAACGCGGCGCCGAGCCCCCCGGCCAGGCTCGCCACCACGTTGAGCACCGCGAGGCTGCGGCCGCCGGTGGACAGCAGCCGCAGCGTCTCGTAGCTGAACGTCGAGTAGGTCGTCAGCGCGCCGCACAGGCCGGTGCCCAGCAGCGCCGTGACCCCGGGCGAGATCGCCCCCGCGCCGCCGACGACCAGGCCGAGCAGGAACGAGCCGAGCATGTTCACCGTGAACGTGCCCCACGGAAACACCGAGTCGTGCCGGGACTGCACGCAGCGGTCGACCAGATAGCGCGCCGGGGCACCCACGGCAGCGCCGATCGCGATCAGGACCAGTGTCATGCCCGCCGCCCCCCGCGCCGGGCCACGGTACGGGCCACCAGCGTCCCGGCCAGGGTGGCGAGCACCGCGCCGGCGAGGGTTGCGACCAGGTAGAGCAGGGCGATCCGGGCCGCACCCGCGGCGACCAGTTGCTGGGTGTCCACGATGGACGTCGAGAAGGTGGTGTAACCGCCCAGTACGCCCACTCCGAAAAAGGGCCGGATCAGCGGATGCGCCGGTAGCACCTCGGCGATCAGCACCATCAGCAGGCCGATCAGGAACGCACCGGACACGTTGGCCAGAAACGTCGACCAGGGGAATCCGGTGCGGGCGTGCGGTATCGCGACGGACAGCCCGTAGCGCCCGAACGCGCCGAGCACGCCACCGGCGGCGATCGTGCCCAGCAGTACCGCGGGGTGGTGGCGCAGTTCCTGACGCTGCTGCGGGACGTGCAGGTCGATGTCCGGGTCGGTGGCGAGCGGCGGTCCCGGGTTGCCGGTCGCGCTCTGGGGTACCGGCTCGCCAGCGGGACCGGTCGTACCCTGCGCCGACGCGTGCTCGTCCATCGCGGCGCCGTGGCCGTGTGACATCTGTGGGCTCCTCGCCTCGCCTACCGGGCATGCTGCGCACCTGGTAGGGACCGTTGGCGACCGGGTGGTGCGGTTCTCCGGCCGATGCCGGACGGCGGGCCCCACCGCCGATGGGCCCAGGATATCCGGCCGGTGACCGCCATCGCCGCGATCACCGGAGCGAGAAACCTCACGGCCCGGCCGGGAGACTGACGCCGGGCGCGGCGTCCGTCCGGGCGGGGCAAACCGCCCCACCCGGACCGCAGGTCAGTCGAGCGCGCGGAGCCGGATCGTCTCCGGCATCGCGGACAGCCCGGCCAGCACCTCCGCGCTGCTGCGGGACCCGATGTCGGTGATCACGTAGCCGATCTCGCCGCGGGTACCGAGCAGCTGGCCGTCGACGTTGACGTGGTGCTCGCCGAGCAGACCGTTGATCTTCGCCAGCACGCCGGGCACGTTGCGGTGCACGTGCACCAGCCGTCGCGCGCCGGGCCGCTCGCCGAGGTCCAGCTGCGGGAAGTTGACGCTCATCGCGGTCGCGCCGGCCTCGATGAAGTCGCGGAACTTGCCGGCCACGAACTGGCCGATGTCCTGCTGCGCCTCCTCGGTGGAGCCGCCGATGTGCGGGGTGAGGATCACGTTCGGCAGGCCCTGCAGCTCGGAGACGAACTCGTCGCCGCGGCCCTTCGGTTCGGTCGGGAACACGTCGATCGCGGCGCCGGCCAGGTGTCCCGACGTGATGTTGTCGCGCAGGGCCAGGTGGTCGACCACGAACCCGCGGGACAGGTTGAGAAACAGGCTGCCGGGCCGCATCCGGGCGAACTCGTCGGCGCCGAACATGCCGCTGTTGCCGGGCCGGCCGTCCACGTGCAGGGTGACCACGTCGACCTCGCTGAGCAGCTCGTCCAGCGAGCCGCAGCGGCGCGCGTTGCCGAGCGCCAACTTGTCGGCGGTGTCGTAGAAGTACACCGACATGCCGAGGTTCTCGGCCAGCACGGACAGCTGGGTACCGATGTTGCCGTAGCCGACGATGCCGAGCCGGCGGCCGCGCACCTCGTGCGCGCCGGACGCCGACTTGTCCCAGACGCCGGCGTGCAGGCTCGCGTTCTTCTCGGTCAGCCGCCGGGTCAGCGCGATGATCTCGGACAGCGCGATCTCGACCACGCTGCGGGTGTTGGAGAACGGCGCGTTGAAGACAGCGACGCCGCGTGCAGCGGCGGCCGGCAGGTCGATCTGGTTGGTACCGATGCAGAACGCGCCGACCGCGAGCAGGTCCGGTGCGGCGTCCAGCACCTGCTCGGTGACCTGCGTCTTGGAGCGGATCCCGAGCAGCTGCACGCCGCCCAGCCGGCTCGCCAGCTCGTCGGAGTCCAGCGCGCGTCCCAGGGTCTCCACCTGGTAGCCGGCCTTTTCCAGCCGGCTCTGCGCGTCGGGATGAATGCCCTCCAACAGCAGGGCACGGACGGGTTGCTGGGTGGCGTTGTCGATGACCACGAGCATCCTTTCTCGCTCGAGCGGTGGCCGTGCGTCGCTGCTCGGCATCCGGGCCGGCGACGCGGCCGACGGCCCGGGCTGATGCACCCAGCCTAGAGACCCCGCCGGGGTGCTCGACCACACCGGGTGGCCGGTACCACGATGCAGTCGTCACACCAGCCCCACCACCCGCCGGTCGATCAAGGGATCGGCGCAGTCTCTCCTGGGCGAACGTGCGGCGATGCCTTGATCGACATCGGGGGTCAGGCGATCGAGAGGCCCAGCGCGGCGGCTCGGCGGCGGGCGACCCGGCTGGCCAGCGCGAGCGCCCCGACGCCGCACAGCGCGCCGATCGCGAGGCAGCCGAGCCAGGTCGCCGCCGGGCCGAGCGTGCCGTAGACGAACGTACCGGCGGTCGGGCCGGTGAGGCTCGCGGCCGACCACCCCCAGCCGAACATCGCCTGGTACCGGCCGCGCGCCTGGGCCGGGGCCAGGTCGGCGACCAGCGCCGCGGTGAAGCCGGCGGTACCCACCTCGCCGATCGTCCACACCACCACGACCAGGCAGTACTGCCAGGCGGTGTGCGCGAGGCCGGTGAGCGCCATGCCGCCGCCGACCAGCGCCCAGGACACGGCGAGTACCTTCATCCGGTCGAACCGGGCCAGCCAGGTGGTCAGTACCGGCTGCAGCACGACGATCACGATGCCGTTGATCGCCGCGGCGGTCCCGTAGACGGTCGCGGGCAGGCCGTGGTCCCTGATCGCCAGCGGGATCGCCACCTGCGCCTGGTTGTACAGAGTCGCGTAGGCGAGGGTGAGCAGCACCAGCGCCACCAGCAGCGGGTCGCGCAGCGCGGTGCGGTACCCGGCCCGGTCGGCCCCGGTGGCCGGCTTCGGCCGGCCCGCGGTGCCGCGCGGGATGCCGACCGCGATGATCACCGCGAACGCCAGCCCGGTGCCCGCGTCGACGGCGAACAGCAGCCAGTACCCGTGCTCGGCGAGGAAGCCGGCGAGCAGGCTCGCCACCGCGAAGCCGAGGTTCACCGCCCAGAACAGCAGCCCGTACGCCTTGGCCCGGGCCGCGGGCGGCACCACGTCGGCGACCAGTGCCGAGGACGCCGGCCGGTACAGCTCGCTGACCGAGCCGAGCAGCGCGGCCGCGGCGATCATCGCCGGCAGCGGGTGCACCGCGCCGAGCAGGACCAGCGCACCGCTGGTCGCCACCAGCCCGGTCAGCAGCGTGAACCGGCGGCCGACCCGGTCGGCGAGCAGCCCGCCGAGCGGCTGGGACACCAGCGAACCGACGCCGCGCGCGGCCAGTACCGCGCCGATCTGGCCGGCCGACAGCCCCTGCGCACCGAGGTAGAGCACCAGGAACGCGGCGACCATGCCGCCGATCCGGTTCACCAGCTGCCCGCCGAACAGGATCCAGAAGGTACGGGGCAGCCCGCCGAGGTGGGTGTGCATCTCGGTGGCGAGGCGGGAGCGGCGCTGGGTCGGGATGGTGGCGGTACCGGTGTCGGGGCGGGAGCGTTGGTCGGTGCTGTGCGGAGTCACGCGGGTAACTGTCGTTGACCGCGTTCGCTCCTTTCCAGAGATTTAGACTGAGCTGAATCTGCGATCGGGGGCATCGTGCTGGAGCTGGCCTTCTCCACCGAAGACGTGCTGCGCATCCGGTTCGCGTTCTCGCCGCTGTGGGAGGCGGTGGTGAGCGTTCGTGCGCTGCGTCACCCGGCCGACCGGGCGCTGCACCTGCCGTGGATCCGGCGGGCCCGGCGCGCGCTGTTCGCCGCCCGCGTCGACATCGGGCCGTTGCTGGACCTGGTGCCCACGCCGACCCACTACATCCCGGACTTCCTCACCCCGCCGCCGACCACCCCGGTGCCGGATTTCGCCGCCGAACTCGCTGCGGTCCGGGCGATCGCGCCGGAGGAGGTGCGCGCCGGGCTGCAGCGGCTAGGTACCGCGGCCGGTCCGTTCGCCGCCCGGCTGGCCGACGACCCGGCGTCGGGGCTCGCCGAGCTGACCGACACCGTCACCGCGTACTGGGAGGTCGCGCTCGCACCGGACTGGCCGCGGGTGCGCGGCCTGCTGGAGGGCGAGATCGCCTACCGGGCCCGCCGGCTCGCCGAGGGCGGCGCGTACCTGCTGTTCGGCGACCTGCACGAGCGGGTCAGCTTCGCCGACGACCGGCTGTACGTGCGGCACACGCACTGGCACACCTCCCGCAGCCTGGACGGGTCGGGGCTGGTCCTGGTCCCGTCGGTGTTCGCCTGGCCCAGCGTGTACACGATCAGCCAGCGGCCCTGGCAGCCCACCCTGCTGTACCCGCCCCGCGGCATCGCCACGGTGTGGGAGACCGGGACCGCGGCCGGCCCGGAGGCGCTCGGCGCCGTCCTCGGCCGCGCGCGGGCGCGGCTGCTGGCCGAACTGGTCGCGCCGGCGTCCACCACCGAACTCGCCCGCCGTACCGGCCTGACCCCCGGCGCGGTCTCCCAGCAGCTCACCCTGCTGCGGTCGGCCGGCCTGGTCGCCGCGCACCGGGCCGGCCGGGTGGTCCTCTACGCCCGCACCGAAACCGCCGACGCGCTGCTCGCGGTGTCCGCGTCGCGCTGACGCGCGGACCTGCGGTGGTCGGTCAGGCCGGGGTCAGCTCCGGGCTGTGCGCGGTGCCGAGTACCCGGCCGAGCGTGCGGCGGCCGATCGCCAGTACCAGCCGGGTCGGCAGGAACCGGATGCCCTGCATCAGCCCGTTCGCCGCGCCGGGCACCACGGTGTGCCGGCCGCGCCGGTACCCGTCGAGCGCCGCCCGCGCCACCTGCGCCGGGGTGCGCAGCTGCCCGATCTCCGGCTGTGGGGTCCCGAGCCGGACGGCGAACCCGGTGCGTACCGGCCCGGGGCAGACCACGGTGACCCGGATGCCGGCAGACCGGTACTCGGCCCACAGCGCCCGGCTGAAGGACAGCACGAAGGACTTCGCCGCCGCGTAGACCGCCATGTACGGGGCTGGCTGGAAGGCGGCGGTGGACGCGACGTTGAGGACGCCGCCCGAACCGCGCCGGACCATGTCGGGCAGGAACGCGTGGGTCAGGTCGACGAGCGCGCAGACGTCGAGGGCGAGTTCGGTGCGGGTGCGGGAGGCGGGGATCTCGGCGAAACGGCCGGCGCTCGCCATGCCGGCATTGTTGACGAGCAGATCGATCCGGACGCCGCGGCGGTCGAGCTCGGTGCGCAGCGCCTCGGCGGCGCCCGGCGCGGTCAGGTCGGTGCTCACCACCTCGGTCCGGACGCCGTGCTCGGCGCGCAGCTGCTCGGCGAGGGCGGTGAGCCGCTCGGTCGAGCGGGCAACGAGGACCAGGTGGGCGCCGCGGGCGGCCAGCTGCTCGGCGAGGGCCGCACCGATGCCGCCGGACGCGCCGGTGACGAGCGCCGTCGTACCTCGGTATTCCATCAGAGCTCCAAATCGTCAGCAGTGCTGACGATCAGCCTACCTGCTCGAGCGGGGCGGGCGGAATAAGCTGGACGCATGTCGATCAGCGCGCCGTCCGATGCCGAGGCCGACCTGCTCGGGCGTACCGGGTTCCGGCTCGTGGAGCTGGGCAAGGTGGCCATGGCGATGGCCGACGCCGCGCTCGCCGAACATCGACTCAGCGGCCGGCACCTGCGGGTGCTGACCCTCGCCGCCGCCGGCGTGCCGTCCCAGCAGGGGATGTCCGCACGGTCCGGCATCGACCGCACCACGATCGTGTCGATCCTCGACGACCTGGAGCGGGCCGGATACGTCCGGCGCCGGCGCGATCCGGCCGACCGCCGTCGCCACCTGGTCGAGCTCACCGACCGCGGCGCCGGCGCGCTGCGCACGGCCGCGGACGTGCTCGACCGGGCGGAGGAGGACCTCCTCGGTCACCTGTCCGCCGCGGACCGCGACCGGCTCGGCCGTACCGTCGAGAAGATCCTCGACGGCCCCGGTGCGGGCCGCGCGCTGCCGGTGGTGGACTGCTGAGCCGGGTCAGCCGGTGACGCCGGCGATCGACGGGAGTTCGGGGACGAGCCAGTAGCCGCCGACGAGCAGGCAGCCGGCGGCGACCAGGAAGAACACCACGACCCAGACGATGCCCGGTACGCCGGTGAGGCGGTGCAGCTGGTCGGCGTCGGAGCTGGGTGCCTGCCGGCGCGACCGCTTGGTCTGCAGCTCGAAGATCGGCCGCAGCCCGCCGAGCAGCAGGAACCAGGTGATCAGGTACGCGGCGGCGGCCTGCACCGTCGGCGAGGCGAACCAGGAGATGACGAACAGCGCCACGCCGGTGACCACGACGGTGAGTACCCCGTACGCGTTGCGGATCATGATCAGCATCGCGAGCAGCAGCAACAGGGTCAGCCACAGCAGCGCGGTGAGGCGGTCCGCGGTGACCATCGCCGCCGCGCCGAGGCCCAGCAGCGACGGCGCTATGTAGCCGGCGAGGCCGGTGAACACCATGCCCGGGCCGGTCGGCTTGCCCACCGACACGGTGACTCCGGAGGTGTCGGAGTGCAGCCGGATGCCGGTCAGTCGGCGCCCGGACAGCAGCGCGATCAGGGCGTGGCCACCCTCGTGCGCGATCGTGATCGCGTTGCGGGCCACCCGCCAGACCGGGCCGTACCCGACGACGAGCAGCGTGATGACGCCGGTGACCAGCACCAACGCCAGCGGCGCCGTCGGCTGGGTGCCGATGACCTGATGCCAGACCTCGCTGATCGTCGAGCCGTGCACGGGGCCGCCTCTCTCGCCGGTGAGCCGAGACCGTGATGGTGCCATGCGCGTCCCACCCGGCCGGTCACGGCGCCGGCATCACGCCGTACCGTGCCGCCGCCACGCCGCACGGTCGCGGGAGCCGGTCGATACCGTGAAGTTCGGTGCGAACTTCACGTGTAAGTTTGCGAGATTGAGCTCCACGTACCGTTGATTTCCGTTCGTGCCGCGGTCATGCTGTGCCTGCCGCGTATCGGACGCGGCAGGTGGATGGGAGGTCAGGCGTGGTCGAGACTCCTGCCGGGCACCGGCAGACCAGCCGACGGATCAGCCGACGCGGACTGCTGGCCGCCGGCGGCGTGGCCCTCGGCGCCGGCATCGGCGCCCTCGCTGTCGGTACCGCGAGCGCCGGCACCGGCGCGACCGGCACCGCGTCCGCCGCGGGCGGGCCGGCGCTGCCCCGGTCGCCGCGGTTCGCGCTGGACGCACCGGGGCACGTGCTGTGGCGCGACAAGCTGCTGTTCAACAACACCGTGCTGCAGGCCCTGGCGTTCGACAACACCCGCGACGAGCTGTACACCGTGCAGCTGATGCAGGGCGGGCAGCAACTTCCGGGCGAGGACGCGCCGGTCGCCGGCGCCATCCGCGACCTGCACGGCGACATGTGCCTGACCCGGCTGGACAGCACCGGTACGGTGCTCGGCCACATGTTCCTCACCGGGTTCGGGCACGGCGTGCAGATCGGCGTCGAGCCGTCGCCGAACGGCGCGTACCTGTGGACCGAGACGAAGGCGATCGCCGACGACGGCAAGCACGGCTGGGGCAGCGTGCTCGGCCGGTTCCCGTTCGTCGACGGCGCGATCCTCACCCCCGACTCGCCGAGCCTGCGGCAGTACGCCCCGGTGCCCGGCGCGGACCGCACCACCGCGTCGACCGACCCGGTGCACGACACGATCACCATGCGGCACCGCGTCGACGGCCACTTCCGGTACGCGCTGTACCTGCTGCCGCAGCTGCGCGCCGGCGTGGTCAAGCCAATCGCCGAGGTCGCCCAGCCGGACGTGCTCGCCACTGACTTCCAGGGTTACGCCACCTACGGCCGGTACCTGTACCTGATCGAGGGCAACGCCTTCGGCCACACCGGATCGGACCGGCCGACCGGCAACACCGTGGTCACCCGGGTGCGCTGGACCGACGGTGTGGTGGAGGGCCGGCAGCTGATGACCGTGGCGAACGACATGCGGTTCCGCGAGCCGGAGGGCATGGCGATCCAGGTCGGCCGGGGCGGCGCACCGCGGCTGGCGTTCGGCTTCGCCGAGACCATCTCGGACACCGACTCGCACAAGATCGCGACCGTCTGCTACCTGGACCAGCTCACCGGCTGACGATGCGGCCGGCCCGGGGGTACGACCGGGCCGGCGGTGCGGTGGTCACGCCGGCCAGATCGTGTCCAGCGTCGGCGCCAGTTCGGTGAGCGAGCCGATCCGGTAGCCGGCCCGGGCCAGCACGCCGGGATCCGGCGGGAAGTGCGGGTTGGGCGCGGCGACCACGGTCATCCCGGCGGCGAGCGCGGCGCGCAGCCCGTTGCTGGAGTCCTCGATCGCCACGCAGTCGCCGGCCGGTACGTCGATGCCGGCCGCGGCGGCCAGGTACACCGCCGGGTCCGGCTTGCCGGCGCCGGCCTGCTCGGACGAGATCGCGGCGCGCACCGTCCCGGTCAGCGCGGTACCGGCCAGGAACGCGTCGATGATCCGCGGCGGCGAGGAGGTGGCGATCGCGACCGGTGCCCGCCGTGCCGCCTCCCGGACCGCCTCGACGGCGTGCGGCAGCAGTGGCGGCCCGGCCGCGTACCGGTCGGCCATCCGGTCGATGACCGCGGCCGCGACCTGCTCCGGCGGCAGCCGTACGCCGAGCGCCTCGACCAGGTAGCGGGCCCACTCGGGGGTGGACATCCCGAGCATCGCGGTGGTCGCCTCGTCGGTCCAGCGGCCGCCGAACTCGGCGACCACGCCGCGCCGGATCTCGTCCCACCACTGTTCGGAGTCGACCAGGACGCCGTCCAGATCGAAGATCACGCCATGCCGTGTGTCCATGCGCCCACGATGCCATCCGCCGGTCGGTACCGGCGCCGGACCGGCCCCCGCGCATCGGGTCCGGCGGCAGCGGCCCGGCTACCGCATCTCGTTGTCGGGATGTTCGGCGTCGTACGCCGACCGCGCGGCGGCGATGGCCTCCTTGTTGTCACTCGACCACGCGGCCAGCGCCCGGACGAGGTGCGTCAGCGAGGAACCGCGGTCGGTGAGGCGGTAGTCGACCTGCGCCGGAACCGTGGGATACACCGTGCGGATGGCGAGGCCGTCGCGCTCCAGCCGACGAACCGTCAGCGTCAGCATCCGCTGCGAGATTCCGTCGATCGCCCGTTGCAACTCGCGGAACCGTCGCGGCCCGCTGGCCAGCTCGACGATCACCAGGACCGACCACTTGTCACCGACGCGGTCGAGGACGTCTCGGATCCCGCAGTCGGGATGGTCGGCCTTGCCGCAGGGCTCCAACTGGGCGGCCGGAACCCCGGTGGGGGTTACCGCCGTGTGCGTGGGTGACATCGAACTGCCTTCTTGTGCGCCCGGTGGGGCCGAATGATAGTTACCAAACAGAACCTTAGTTACTGATGAGAACCACCTGGGAGGCTCACTCCATGATCCTGGTCACCGGCGCCGGCGGGCACCTCGGCTCCCGCATCCTGGCCACGCTTCGACAGCGCGATGTCCCCGCGCTCGGCGGCAGCCGCGGAACGCGCACGGGCATCCGCCCGATGGACTTCGACCGGCCGGACACCATCGATCTGTCGTGCGTCGGTGTGCTCGTCCTGGTCTCCGCCGGCTACGCCGAGGACGACCAGGTCATCGCCCGCCACGCGGCGGTGCTCGACGCCGCGCGCCGCGACGGCGTCGAGCACGTCGTGTACACCAGTCTCGTCACCGCCGGCGACCATCTCGGGTTCGCTCTCGCGCACCGGGCGACCGAGCGGCTGATCATGGACAGTGGCCTGGCGTGGACCATGCTGCGCAACGGCATCTACGCCGAACTGTTCGGCAGCCTGATGGCGTGGAACGCCGCCGGCGAGTTGGTCACCCCGTTCGGCCAGGGGGCTCTCGCCGCCGTGGCCCGAGACGACCTTGCCCGGGCGGCGGCAACGGTGGCGGCGGCGCCGGTGCGGCACGCGCACCGAAGCTATGACCTCGTCGGTACTCCGATCACGGCGGGCGAGGTCGCCGCGGCCCTGGGCGTCCGCCACCGGTCGATCTCCCTCGGTGAGCACCGCGCCGGAGTGCTCCGTACCGACGGGCTCCTGCCGTTCCAGCCACCGATGATCGCGTCGATCGCCACGAGCATCCGGCACGGGTTTCTCGGCACGACGACCGGCGATCTCGAAGCGCTGCTCGGTCGCGCTCCGGTCGACGCGGTGCCCGTCGCGGCGGCCAGCGCGGCGCAGAACCGGACGGCGTAGCGGTCCCGCGCCGCCGGTCGGTGCGGGACCCGGGTCGGCGGTGCGGCAAGCTGGGGGAGTCTCGAGGTCCGCAGCCCGGTGCCCGGCAGTTGCCGCGGCCCGGCGAAGGGAGAGCTTCATGGCGGAACAGCTGGCGATCACCGGCGGCCGGGTCGTCCCGGTCGGGGCCGAGCCGATCGACGACGGCGTGGTGCTCGTCGAGGACGGGCGCATCACCGCGGTCGGCCCGGCCGGCGAGGTGACCGTACCGGCCGGCGCCCGAACCGTCGACGCGACCGGCCAGTGGGTGCTGCCCGGGTTCGTCGACGGGCACGTGCACGCGGGCATCGGCGAGGAGGGCATCGGCTGGGAGGGTCGCGACTACAACGAGATGACCGACCCCAACGGCGCCCGGCTGCGCGCGCTGGACGGCATCAACCCGGCCGACATCGGCCTCGCCGACGCCCTGGCCGGCGGCATCACCACGGTGGTGGTCAAGCCCGGCTCGGGCAACCCGATCGGCGGCCAGACCGCCGCGATCAAGACCTGGGGGCGCACCGTCGACGAGATGGTCGTGCGCGACCCGGCCAGCGTGAAGAGCGCGCTCGGGGAGAACCCGAAGCGGGTGTACGGCGAGCAGAAGAAGCTGCCGTCCACCCGGCTCGGCGTGGCCGCGGTCATCCGAGACGCGTTCCTGCACACCCAGGACTACGTCGCGGCCCGCTCGCACGCCGCCGACGAGGGCAAGCCGTTCGACCGCAATCCCACGTACGAGACGCTCGCCCGGGTGCTGTCCGGCGAGATCCCGTGGTGCCAGCACACCCACCGGGCCGACGACATCGCGACCGCGGTACGGCTGTCCGAGGAGTTCGGCTACCGGCTGGTGGTCAACCACGGTACCGAGGCGCACCTGCTGGCGGATCTGTTGGCGGACAAGCAGATCCCGGTGATGATCGGCCCGCTGTTCATCAACCGGTCGAAGGTCGAGGTGGCCCAGCGTTCGCTGCGCAACCCCGGCATCCTGGACCGGGCCGGCGTCGAGATCGCGATCATCACCGACCACCCGGTGGTACCGATCGACTTCCTGATCTACCAGGCCGCGCTGTCGGTGAAGGAGGGGCTGGACCGCGGTACCGCGCTGCGCTCGATCAGCGTCAACCCGGCGCGGATGCTCGGCCTGGACGACCGGGTCGGTACCCTCGCCGCCGGCCGCGACGCCGACGTCGTGCTGTGGTCCGGCGACCCGCTGGATGTCACCAGCCGAGCCCTGCGGGTCTTCGTCGCCGGCCGCGACGTGTACCACTGGGACGACACCCGCGGCGTCGGCGTCACCGCCAACCCGCACTACGACGAGACGGCCTGACGGTCGAGCGCCCGGGCGCCCAGCGCGCCCGGGTTACTCGGTGGGGTCCGGGGCTGCCGTGGGGGCCTCGGAGTAGAGGGCGACGATCCACTGCTCGGCGGTGGTGCCCTCCTCCTCGTCCGGCACCGACTCGTTGTGCAGGGTGACGCCGAAGCCGAGGGTGGCGGCGGCGTTGACCGCCTCGATGGCCTCCTCGACGGTGCCGAACCACATCCGCTGGATCAGTTCGGCCTCGTTCGCTGCCGTCACGTGTGCCCTCCTCGGCGCCCGATCATCGTCGCGGGTCATGGTCGCACACGGGGGGCCGGCCCGATCCGCCGGCCGATCTTCATCGCGTCGGCACCCGCATGCCGGCCGCGATCGGCCAGGATGGGGTATGACCACACGACGGCCCACCGAGTGCTGGCTGACCGACATGGACGGGGTGCTCATCCACGAGGGTTCCCCGGTGCCCGGCGCGCAGGAGTTCATCAAGCGGCTCCGCGACTCCGGCAAGCGCTACCTGGTGCTCACCAACAACTCGATGCAGACGCCGCGCGACCTGCAGGCCCGGCTGGACCGGATGGGCATCGCGGTGCCGGAACAGGCGATCTTCACCTCGGCGCTGGCGACCGCGCAGTTCCTGAACGACCAGCGACCGGGCGGCTCCGCGTACGTGATCGGCGAGGCGGGGCTGACCACGGCGCTGTACCAGATCGGGTACGTGCTCAGTGACCACGACCCGGACTACGTGATCCTGGGGGAGACCCGCACGTACAGCTTCGAGGCGATCACCCGGGCGATCCGGCTGGTCGCCGACGGGGCGCGGTTCCTCGCCACCAACCCCGATCCGACCGGCCCGTCCGGCCAGGGGGTACTGCCGGCGACCGGATCGGTGGCGGCGCTGATCTCGAAGGCGACCGGCGTCGAGCCGTACTTCGTCGGCAAGCCGAACCCGATGATGATGCGCTCGGCGCTGAACACCGTGCAGGCGCACTCGGAGTCCACGGTGATGATCGGCGACCGGATGGACACCGACGTGCTGTGCGGGATGGAGGCCGGGCTGGAGACGGTGCTGGTGCTGACCGGCATCACCCAGCGCGACGAGATCGAGCGATTCCCGTACCGGCCGTCGCGGGTGGTGGACTCGATCGCCGACCTGGTCGACGAGATCGGCTGAGGCGGACCGGTCGGCCCGATCGGCGGATCGGGTGGGCCGGTTACCGCCAAGTAAAAAATCCGGCATCAGGGACTTGTCTGTCCTGTGTCGCGGCGCGATCATCAAACACGAGAAAATCTCGCGACCTGCCGATGACCCGTGGAGGGGATCGCGCATGATTCGAATCCGCCCGTCGACCCGCAGAACGGTGTCCCTGGTCGGTGCGCTGGGCTGCCTGGCCGCGTTGCTGGTGGCCGGCCCGGCCAGCGCCGGTGCCGACTCGCCCGACGACTCCGTCACCGACTACTGCCAGGGGCACTGCAACGACATCCTGCCGCCCGGCGAGAACGGCAACGCCACGCTGGCGCAGATCCTGCTCAACCGCACCCTGGGCACCCGGCCCAAACACACCGACGACCAGCTCGGCAAGTACGCCGACCTGGTCAACGGCTACCAGCAGCTGACCGACGACAAGCTCGGCAGCTACTTCAACGACTCGTCCCTGGGCGTGCCCGGCGACCAGGTGGCGAGCAGCATCTCCCCGCGCGACGACGTGACGATCGTGCGGGACAAGGCGACCGGGGTACCGCACGTCTACGGCACCACCCGCGCCGGCACCGAGTACGGCGCGGGCTACGCCGCCGCGCAGGACCGGCTGTGGCTGATGGACCTGTTCCGGCACGTCGGCCGCGGCGAGCTGACCGGCTTCGCCGGCGGCGCGCCGGGCAACCGGGCGCTGGAGCAGCAGTTCTGGCGGCAGGCCCCGTACACCGAGCAGGACCTGCAGGACCAGGTCGACCGGGTGGCGAACTCCGGTACCCGCGGCGCGCAGGCGCTGCGGGACGTGACCAACTACGTCGACGGCATCAACGCCTACATCGACAAGGCGTACTCGTCCCGCACGTTCCCCGGGGAGTACGACCTGACCGGACACGTCGATCCGATCACCAACGCCGGCGGGATCGACCACTTCAAGCCGACCGACCTGGTCGCGATCGCCGCGGTGATCGGCGCGCTGTTCGGCGCCGGCGGCGGCAACGAGGTCACCAACGCGCTGGCCAAGCAGGCGTTCGACGCCAAGTACGGGGTGGCCAAGGGCGACGCGATGTGGCAGGCGTTCCGGGAGCAGAACGACCCGGAGGCGGTGCTGACCCTGCACGACGGCCAGAAGTTCCCGTACGGCGGGGCCGGCGCCGACGCGCCCAGCGTCGCGATGCCCGATCCGGGCTCGGTGACGCCCGAGCAGCTGGTCTACGACCCGACCGGGTCCGCGGGCTCGTCGGCGGTGTCGAAGGCCGCCGTGGCGCCGAAGAAGTACCGCTCGGTCGCCGGCATGTACAACCACGGCGTGCTGCCCGCCGACCTGCTGGACTCGCCCAAGCACGGGATGTCCAACGCGCTGGTGGTCTCCGCGGCGCACGCGGCCGGCGGCCACCCGGTCGCGGTGTTCGGCCCGCAGACCGGCTACTTCGCCCCGCAGCTGCTGATGCTCGAGGAGCTGGAGGGGCCGGGGATCAGCGCCCGCGGTGCCGCGTTCGCCGGCCTGAGCTTCTACGTCGAGCTCGGCCGCGGCCAGGACTACTCGTGGAGCGCCACCTCGGCCGGCCAGGACATCACCGACACCTACGCGGTACCGCTGTGCAACGCCGACGGGTCGCCCGCGACGAAGGCGTCCCAGTCGTACCTGTTCCACGGCAGGTGCACGGCCATGCAGCGGCTGGAGCGCGACGACGCGTGGTCGCCGACGCTCGCCGACCAGACCGCAGCCGGCTCCTACAAGCTGGTGATGTACCGGACCAAGTACGGGCTGGTGCAGTCGCGCGCGATGGTCGACGGCAAGCCCGTCGCGTTCACCTCGTTGCGTTCCAGCTACCAGCACGAGGTCGATTCGATCATCGGGTTCCAGGAGTTCAACGACCCGGGCGCGATCCACTCCGCGTCCGACTTCCAGCACGCGGCGGCCGACGTGAACTACACGTTCAACTGGTTCTACGTCGACTCGACCGACACCGCGTACTTCAACTCCGGTGACAACCCGGTGCGTCCGTCCGATGTGGACTTCGACCTGCCGGTCCGGGCGGCGCAGCAGTACGAGTGGGCGGACTTCGACCCGTCCGACAACACCGCGGCCTACACGGCCTTCGACGCGCACCCGCAGTCGCGTAACCAGGACTACTACGTCAGCTGGAACAACAAGCAGGCCCTCGACTACGGCACCGCGCAGCCCGGTGACGGCCCGGTGCACCGGGTGAACCTGCTCGACGATCGGGTGAAGGCGCTGGTCGACAGCGGCCAGAAGGTGACCCGGGCCGACCTGACCAAGGCGATGGAGGACGCCGCCAACGCCGACCTGCGCGGCGAGGACGTGCTGCCCCTGGCGTTGCAGGTCATCGAGACCGCACCGGTCACCGACCCGGACCTGGCCACGGTGGTGAATGCGCTGAAGGCCTGGCAGCAGGCCGGCTCGCACCGGGTCTCCGCCCGCACCGGCGACAAGTCCTATGTGGATGGTGACACCATCCGGATCATGGACGCCTGGTGGCCGCTGCTGGTCTCCGCCGAGTTCCGGCCCGGCATGGGCGACTCGCTCTACGCGGCGCAGGCCGCGGCGCTGCAGATCAACGAGTCGCCGTCCGGCGGCCAGAACGGCGACACCGGCGGCGGTACCTCGGTCAACGAAGCGCAGGGCCACAAGGGCTCGTCGTTCCAGTACGGCTGGTGGAGCTACGTGCACAAGGACCTGCGTGCGGTACTGGGCAAGCCGGTGTCCGGCGGTCTCGGCACCACCTTCTGCGGCGGCGGTGACCTGGCGAAGTGCCGTACCGCCCTGCTGGACAGCCTGCAGCAGGCCGCGGCCGAGCCGGCCGATCAGGTGTATCCCGGTGACGACAGCTGCGACGCCGGCGACCAGTGGTGCGCCGACTCGATCATCCAGCACCCGCTGGGCGGCGTCACCGACCCGACGATCGGCTGGCAGAACCGGCCCACCTTCCAGCAGGTGGTCCAGTACCAGTCGCACCGCTGACCGCTGGGTCGGCGCCGTTCACCCCCCTCGCGGTGGACGGCGCCGACCCACCCAGCCGTTCACCGCAGCCTTTGCTCTGCTTTCTCATGGGAAGCAGGTGCGCTTCCTCATGGGAAGCAGAGCAAAGGGCCCGGGACGCTACTCCCGGGGGCCACGGTCACTGCTGGGCGACGGCGAGCGGCTGGGGAGCCGCAGTGTCGGCTCGGCGCAGGTGCCGGTAGGCGAGCAGTAGCGGGACGATGCCGACCACACCGAACGAGCAGTCGACGAACCGCCAGTACAGCGGGATGTCCCGGATCGGGCCGGCGATCATCGCGAGCGGGAGCACCGCCACGCAGGCGACCATGCCCCACTGCACCACCCAGACGTTGCGGACCGGGTCGCGCAGCGGCCCGACGAACGCCAGCGCGATCACCAGATGCGCGAACGCGAGCCAGTCGGTCCCGTACGCCAGGTACGGGTAGCGGACGCTGGCGTCGCGCAGCCCGTCGGCCACCGAGGAAAGGAACGCCGCCGGCCCCGGCAGCAGCGTGTCCACCGACAGCGCGTGCAGCACCGTCACCAGCAACCGCGACTCGCTGACCAGTGGAAACGCCGTCAGCCCGCTGATCACCAAGCCGATGATGAACACGATCAGATAGCCGCGCACACGCCGGATCCGCATGCCAGCAGTATCGAGCGCCGATGTGAAGATCCGATGGACGTCCTGCAAGCGTCTCGAACCTTCTGCGCGTACCGTCGAACGATGCCAGCGGGCAGTGCGGAGGAGATCGACGTCGAGGTGGCGGCCGCGGCGTGGGCGGCAGGCGACCTGGTGCTCGACGTCCGCACCCCGGAGGAGTACGCGAACGGGCACGTCGCCGGCGCCCGCAACGTGCCGCTGTCCCGGCTGCCGGCCGCGGCCCGCGAGCTGCCGCCCGGCCAGCTGATCACCGTCTGTACCAGCGGGGGGCCGGTCCTGGCAGGCGGCGCAGCGGCTCGCCGCCCTCGGCCGTACCGCGCTGTCGGTGCGCGGTGGCACCAAGGCCTGGCGCGCCGCCGGCCACCCCGCGGTCGCCGGCCCGCTGCCCGGTGGCGCCGCCCATCCGGGGCCGCTGCGCCGGCTGCTGTCCCGCCGCCGTCGCTGAGCGGCGGCCACCGGGCATGATGGCGGGATGGCACGTCTCGCGCTGGTGACGATCGTGGTCGACGACTACGACGCGGCGATCACCCACTACGTCGGCGACCTCGGCTTCCGGCTCGTCGAGGACACCGACCTCGGCGACGGCAAGCGGTGGGTCGTGGTGTCGCCGGGCGAGGAGGCCGGTACCGCGCTGCTGCTGGCCCGCGCGGTCGACGACCGGCAGCGGGACAGGATCGGCGACCAGACCGGTGGCCGGGTCGGCTTCTTCCTCTACACCGACGACTTCGCCGCCCGGCACGCCCGGATGCTCGCCGCGGGGGTCCGGTTCGCCGAAGCGCCCCGGCACGAGCCGTACGGCACGGTCGCGGTGTTCGCCGACCGGTACGGCAACCGCTGGGACCTGCTGGAGCCCGCGCGATGAGCGGCGCGACCGGAGGCGCCGCTGCCGCCGTTGCCGAGCGGCTGCGGCACGTGTACTGGCTGGGTGGCGGCAGCGGCGGCGCCAAGTCGACGGTCGCCCGGCACCTGGCCGCACGGTACGGGCTGCGCTACTACGGCACCGACGACGTGATGTCCGACCACGCCGCCCGCAGCACCGCGGCGGACAGCCCGCGGCTCGCCGAGTTCGTCGCGATGGACATGGACCAGCGGTGGCTGCACCGCAGCCCCGAGGTGATGCTGGAAACCTTCCACTGGTTCCAGGGGGAGGGGTTCGACCACATCGTCGACGACCTGCTCGCCCTGCCGGCCGCACCGGGCATCGTGGTGGAGGGGTTCCGGCTGCTGCCGCGGCTGGTGGCGCCGCTGCTCGCGGACCGGTCGAAGGCGGTCTGGTTGCTGCCGACGCCGGCGTTTCGCGAGCGCGCGCTCGATCACCGCGGCGGCACCTGGACCATCGCCGGCCGGACCAGTGACCCGCGACGGGCACTGGACAACCTGCTCACCCGGGACCGGATGTTCACCGACCGGCTCGCCGCCGAGCTGCGCGAGCTCGACCTACCGGGAATCACCGTCGACGGCAGCGTCACCGAGCAGGACCTCACGGACCGGGTCGCCGCCGCGTTCCGGCTCTGATCGCCCGCTCAACCGGCCGGTACGGGCGGGCCAGGTACACCGACAGGCCGAGCGGGGCGGCGTACGCGCGGGCCGCGCGCTGCGGCGGGACGCGGGCAGGATCTGCGTCGCAGACCAGTTCGACGGTGTCGGCGAGCCGCGCGACCTGGCCCAGCAGGCGGCGGTACGCGTCGAGCGTGAGGTACATCGAGACGCCGAGGCACGGCACGAACGTAGACCGGTCCGGGCGCAGGCCGGCCGACCCCGCAGCACCGGATGGTCGGCGTGCGCGAGCTGGTGGTCGAGCGGGGTGCGGTCGGCGGCGGCGACCAGGGGCTCGGCGAGCGGGTCGATGTCGATGAAGGGCGGCCGGTCAGTCGGCCGTCCGGCCCGGCGACGCAGGGCGCCCCGAGCCGGACGACCGCTGTCAGGATCGGCGCCGGGAACGCAGGTAGTCGCTGACCACCGCGGCACCCAGGCCGTCCGGGTCCGGCGCGACCACCCGGCCACCGGTACGCCGGGCCACCAGGTCGACGAACGCCCGCAGGCTGGGGTCCTCGCCGAGCATGAACACGGTGACCGCGGCGCCCAGCCGACCCAGGTGGTCCAGCTCGGCGACGGTGACCCGCAGCGTCTCCGGATCCGGCGGGTAGTCGAACAGCCCCTCGCCGTCCGGGGTCAGCCGGGCCGTTGGCTCACCGTCGGTCACCACGAGCAGTACCGGCTGCGCGTCTGGGTGCTTGCGCAGGTGCCGGCCCGCGAGCAGTAGCGCGTGGTGCAGGTTGGTGCCCTGCTCGTACGCCCCGTCCAGACCGACCAGCTCCTCGGCCGACACGGTCTGGGCCAGCCGGCCGAACGTGATCAGCTCCAGCGCGTCGGTCCGGAACCTGGTCCGTACCAGCTGATGCAGCGCCAGCGCGGTGCGTTTCATCGGCACCCAGCGGCCCTCGGCCACCATCGACCAGGACGTGTCGACGCACAGCGCGACCGCGGCCCGGCTGCGCGCCTCGGTCTCCGTGATCGCCACGTCGGCCAGCGCAAACGGGGCGTCGTCGGTCGGATCGGCGGCCCGCCGCAGCACCGCGTTGCCCAGCGTGCGCGGCACGTCCCACGGCTCGGTGTCGCCGAACCGCCACTCGCGGCTGGCTCCGGTCGGCTCCCCGGCGGCGCCGGCGAGCCGGGTGTCGCGCTGACCGCCGCGGGCGGACAGCTGCCGTGCGACGTCGCGCAGGGCCGTCTCGCCGAGCCGCCGCAGCGCCCGCGGGGAGAGCCGCAGCGACCCGTCGGCGGCCCGTTCGAACAGCCCGTCCGCGCGCAGCGCCTGCTCCAGCTCGGCGAGCCGGCGGGCATCGGCCACCGACCGCGGCCCGAGGGTACGCTCCAGTGCCTCCAGGTCGATGTCGGACAGCTGGGCACCCGGGTACGCCTGGGCCAGCTGCTCCGCCAGCGCGTCCAGGTCGGCCAGCTCGCCCATCGCCCGGCTGGCCTGGCCCAACCCGAGCGGCTGGTCGCCGTCGAACTCGGCCCCGCCGGACCAGTCCAGGTCCGGCCGCAGCGCCTGCAGCTGGGCATCGAGCTGGGACAGCGCGGCACCGATGCGCGGGTCACCGAACGCCTGCGCCGACAGCTCGGCGAGCTCGGCCCGCTGCTGCTCGGTCAGCGAGTTGAGCAGCCGGGACGCCTGCGCCGAGCGCTGCGCCAGCGACTCGATCAGCTCGTCGATGGTGCCCGGCCGCTCCGGGAAGAACTCGCCGTGCTTGTCCATGAACTCGGCGAACCGGCGGTCGATGTCCGGCTCGTTGCGAGCGTGCGCGGCGAGCAGCGCGTTCAGGTCGGCGAGCATGTCCGCCACCCGGGCCACGTCGGCGTCGGTGACCTGCCGCATCGCGTCCCGGATCCCGGCGAACCGCTGGTCCAACAGCTCACGGCCGAGCAGTCGCTGGATCTCCGCGTACGCCGCGGCTCCCTCGGCGCTGCGCCAGTCGTACCCGGCGAGCTCGCGCACCGCACCCGCGGTGTCGCTCGGCAGCGCGTCCAGTTGCATCTCCCGGAACCGCGCATCGTCGGAGCGCTCCGCGGCGAGCGCCTCCCGCTCGTCGGCCAGCGCCTGCCGCAGCAGCTCGTCGACCTGGCGCAGCGTGCCGTCCAGCCGGTACCGGGAGCGCAGCTCGCGGCGCCGCTCGTGCACCTGGCGGGACAGCTCGTCCAGGCCGGTTCGATCGCCCAGGCCGCGCCGCAGCAGCTCGCGCAGCGCCGCCGACGGGGACGCGCCGGCCAGCACGTCGTCACCGATGGCGTCCAGCGCGGCCCGCGGATCGTACGGCGGGGCGAGCGGGTCCGGCCCGCCCAGGAACCGGGAGTAACGAAACGACGGATCGGAGCTCATCGCCCCTCCCTCGGTGTCGGTCACGCTCCGTACACCACGGTGTCGGGGTCGGCGTCGGTCGGCTGCTTGGCCAGCCGGCGGGTCAGGTACAGGTGCTCCAGGGCCAGCTCGACGGCGGCCGCGCGGGCCCCGTCGCCGGCGTCCGCCGGCAGCCGCAGCTGGGTCACCAGCTCGTCCAGCACCGCGAGCTTCGGCAGCGCGGCGAGCACCGCACCGGCCGGTACCCGCTCGCCGGTCAGCACCTGGTGGCCGTCGGACACCGCGTCGGCGAGTTCGGTCAGATCCAGGCCCGCCAGCCGGGCCCGCCCGGTCTCGGCGACGGCGCGGCGCAGCAGGTAGTGCAGCAGCTCGTCCTCCCGGCCCTCCTCACCGGGCTCGAACTCCAGCTTGCCCCGCAGCACCCCGGGCACCGTGGTCAGGTCGACCGGCCGGGCCACGGCGGGATCCTCGCCGGTCAGCGCGGCCCGGCGCAGCGCGGCGGCGGACACCGTCTCCGCCGCGGCGATCGCGAACCGGGCCGACACGCCGGAGCGCTGGTCGATCGAGGTCGACTCGCGCAGCAGCCGGGACAGCCGGGCGACCACCTCCAGCAGCGTCTCCGGCACCTCGGCGACCAGGTGCGCCTCCTGCCGGACCAGCGCCACCTCGGCGGTCACCGTGGGCGGGTAGTGGGTACGGATCTCGGCGCCGAACCGGTCCTTGAGCGGCGTGATGATCCGCCCCCGGTTGGTGTAGTCGTCCGGGTTGGCCGAGCCGACCAGCAGCACGTCCAGCGGCAGCCGCAGGTTGTACCCGCGAACCTGGATGTCGCGCTCCTCCATCACGTTGAGCAGCGCCACCTGGATCCGCTCGGCGAGGTCGGGCAGCTCGTTGACCGCGATGATGCCGCGGTGCGCCCGCGGGACCAGGCCGTAGTGGATGGTCTCCGGGTCGCCGAGGCTGCGGCCGGCGGCGACCTTCACCGGGTCGACGTCGCCGACCAGGTCGGCCACGCTGGTGTCCGGAGTGGCCAGCTTCTCCGCGTAGCGCTGCGAGCGGTGGCGCCAGGCGACCGGCAGCTCGTCGCCGAGTTCGGCGGCCCGGCGCACCGACGCCGGCGTGACCGGCCGGTACGGGTGTTCGCCCAGCTCCGCGCCGTCGATGACCGGGGACCACTCGTCCAGCAGCCCGGTCAGGGCGCGCAGCAGCCGAGTCTTGCCCTGGCCGCGCTCACCGAGCAGTACCACGTCGTGCCCGGCGATCAGGGCCCGCTCCAACTGGGGCAGAACGGTCGTGTCGAACCCGACGATGCCGGGCCACGGGTCGTCCCCGGCGCGCAGCCGGGTGAGCAGATTGTCGCGAATCTCGGTGCGAATGCTGCGGTACCGGTGCCCCGAGGCGCGCAGCGCACCGGTCGTGCGGGGCAGTTCTTCGGGTGCGATGGGAGTCGTCACCCGCACCACGCTACGGCGGGATCACCCGCGGCGGCCACGCCAGTGGTGGGCCGCGGGTCGTGATCGTCTAGTCGTGGTCGTCGCGGACCCGGACCGCGCCGCTGCGCGCGTGCGGGTGCCGGGCGACGCGCCGGGCACCCGCGGGCCGGCGCTGCACGGGCGTGTCGGACCGGACCGGGGGACCGGCCGGCCGGGTGGTGGACCAGATCCGCGCCAGCGGACCCGGCCGCCGCCCGGCGGACAGCTGGCCCCAGGCCGCCGGCACGAGCGCGGGCAGACTGCGTCGCGGTTCCTCGGACTCGACCGCGCTGGGCTGTTCGGCCCGCCGTCGCCAGGGTGGCAGCGGGATCGTGTCGAACGGGATGCGGTAGAGCACCCGGCTCAGGAACAGCCCCAGCGGAATCGCCGCGACCACGTCGGTCAGCCAGTGGTAGTCGATGTACACCATGGTGACCGCGACCGTGGCGGGCGCGCCGAACCGCACCAGCCAGCAGATGACCCGCGGCAGGTACGGCCCGATCAACAGCATCAGCGCGCCGTACCAGACGATCGCGTTGCCGGTGTGCCCGGACGGGTAGGCCATGCTGTACGGCCCGGAGGGGTGGGCGAACATCTCGACCGGACCGTGATGCGGCACCGCGCGGTTGCTCCACACCTTGATCGGGCCGATCACCAGGTAGGTCAGCAGGAACGCGGTGGCCGGCACGAACACCGGCCGGATGGTGCGCCGGCGCCAGGCCAGGAACACCGCGATGGTCAGCGTGCCGTAGGTCAGCGGACCGCCCTGGCCCAGGCAGCTCAGCGCGTACCCGGTCCACCAGCTCAGCGCGTTGCGATGGTTGTCCGACCAGTTCAGCGCGGCGGTGTCGACGGCGAGGATGTGGCTGTCGTTGAAGATCAGCGGGATGGTGATCGCCACGAAGATGGCGACCAGCACGATGTCGAACCACCAGCCGGACGGCCGAACCCGCGGCGGCACGGCGCGGTGCGCACCAACGGCACCTCGCGGTCGCGGAATCTGCGTTCCCGGACTCACCAGCCGGTTGCCTCCCGTGGTCATGGCCCCTCACACGCCGTCGTGCTCCGGCCCCCGTAGCCGTCGCGGTGCCAACGGCCGCAGTCCCGGCCGTAGGCACGGTAGGACATCATCGCAAACCGGACCCGCGGGCGGCCAACCGCCGGGGCCGAGGTCACATTCATGCCCAACGAACGGTGGCGGCATCGGGACTCGCCGTGAGCGCAATCGCCCATTGCGGCCCGAACCGCCAAAGCCACCCGGAGACGCCACGTCGCCGCTGCCGCCCCCCGGTGGCATCGCACCCCCACCATCCGGGCTGGCCGGATGGCGTCGCCGTCGACAGCGGAGCCGGCGTCACCGGCTCCGCTGGGACGCTCCCCAGCATGCCCGATCGGGCCCGGATCGACCACATCGGACGGTCCCGTGTCGCGAAGTCACAGCAAACACACGGCTTTCTCAGCGTGCTCCCCGTCACCCTCACTACCGGGCGACGGCCACCGAGCCGGTCAGGGGCAGCCGCTTCGCCGCGGCGACCGCGTGCACCAGCCGGTCCTGACCGCCGGGCAGGGCGAGGCTGCGCCGGTCGCTGCCCTCGCCCTGCCGGTCGCCGACCAGCACCACCGCGATGTCGGCCCGGCGGGCCGCGGCGACCGCCACCGGGGGGTCAGCGGCAGCCGGCGAGCGAGCCGGCGTCGCGCCGCTCCGGCGCCGCCGGGTCGGTGCTCGCGTGGCCGGGGCCGCTCCGGTGGATGGCGGCGCCGCTGCGGCCCGGGGCCAGGTCGGCGCGCAACGCCAGGTCGGCGTCGTAGTCGCCGCCGGCCTCCGGCCGGTACGGCACCGGCGGGGTGTCGGCCAGCGTGCGCAACCGGTGGGTCAACTCGGCGCGCATGCCCTCGTAGCGCTCGGGGCCGACCCGGTTCGAACCGGTGAGCAGCAGCGGCGGCAGTACCTGCATACCGGTGTAGAAGAAGGTGCCGTGCAGCAGGCCGAACAGCGTCTCGGACAGCTCCCCGTGGATGCCGCGCGGCCCGACGCTCGGGCCGCGGGCGCCGACGGTGACCACGGCGAGGGCGCGGCGGCCAACGAGCGTGCCGTCCCCGTACCGCCGGATCCGGCCGGTGTCGGGATCGGTGACGCCGTAACCGAACCCCTTGACGAACACCCGGTCGAACCAGCCCTTGAGGATCGCGGGCATGCTGTACCACCAGAGCGGGAACTGCACCACGACGGTGTCCGCCCAGCGCAGTTTGTCCTGTTCGGCCCGGATCTCGGCCGGCAAGGTACCGGAGTCGTACGCGCGCTGCGACGCGCCGGCGACGTCCAGCCGGCCGTCGGGCGGCTCGGCCGGATAGTCACTGCCCCGCACCACCGGATCGAACCCCATCGCGTACAGGTCGGACTCCCGGTAGGCGTGGCCCGCCTCGGCGAGGGTGCGCAGTCCGTCGGCGCGCAGCGCACCGTTCAGCGACCGCGGCTCCGGATGCGCCGACACCCACAGGATCTTCACCACGAACCTCCCAGCTCCGTTGCGTTCACGACCCCAGCCTGGTCCGGGTCGGCCGATCCGGCGATTGGCCTGACGGCCACTATGTGCAAGGATCGGGCCATGCTCTCGAACGCGCCGGCCGGCTCGGCGGCCCGGCCGCACCGGGTGGTCGTGCTGGTCCGCGACGGGGTGGAGCTGCTCGACCTCGGTCTGGTGCACCAGGTGTTCGGACGGGCCCGCTCGGCCTCCGGCACCCCGCTGTACCAGGTGGTCACCTGCGCGCTGGCGCCCGGCCCGGTGCGCACCGACACCGACATCCCGATCGTGGTCGAGCGCGGAGCGCGCACCATGCGCAGTGCCGACACGGTGGTGCTGCCCGCCGCGCACGCGCCCGACGCGACGGACGAGACCGGGCAGCTGTCGCCGGAGCTGGCCGCCGCGCTGGCCCGGCGCCGGCCCGGCAGCCGCCTCGCCTCCATCTGTACCGGTGCGTTCGTGCTGGCCGCGGCCGGCCTGCTGGACGGGCGGCGGGCGACCACGCACTGGCGGTACGCGGAACGGTTCCGCCGGCTGTTCCCGGCGGTACGGCTCGATCCGGACGTGCTCTACGTCGACGAGGGCGACGTGCTCACCTCGGCCGGCGCGGCGGCCGGCGTCGACCTGTGCCTGCACCTGGTGCGCCGGGACCACGGCGCCGCCGTCGCCAACGAGGTCGCCCGGGCCACCGTCGTCGCGCCGCACCGCGAGGGTGGCCAGGCGCAGTTCATCCGCCAGCCGGTGCCGGCAGCGACCGAGACGTCCACCGCGGCGGTACGCGACTGGGCGCTGGCGCACCTGGACCGGCCGCTGCCGCTCGCCGAGCTGGCCCGGCGCGGCTCGATGAGCGTGCGTACCTTCACCCGGCGGTTCCGGGCCGAGGTCGGCGTCGCGCCCGGGGAGTGGCTGCTGCAGCGCCGGCTGGAGCGGGCCCGCGAGCTGCTCGAGGGTAGCGACCTGCCGGTGGATCGGGTCGCCGCGCAGGCCGGCTTCGGTACCGCCGCGTCGCTGCGCGCCCATCTTGCCGCCACGCTGCACACCTCCCCGTCCGCCTACCGCGCCACCTTCCGCGGCCGCTGAATCCGTCGCGGCGTCGCCAACCCGCGACGGACGGTGCCCGCGGGGGCGGTCAGCGGCGCCGCGAGCTGGCCCGGGCGTGCAACGTGGTGCGCAGGGTCGCGGTCTCGGGCGGCCGGTCCGGATCTTCGATGCGCGCCTTGAGCAGGGTGGCGGCGGTGCGCCCCAGCTCGTAGGTCGGCTGGGTGACCGTGGACAGCGGCGGCCGGATGAAGGTGGCCCACGGTACGTCGTCGAAGCCGACGACGCCGACCTGGTCCGGGATGCGGATGTCGTTGTCCGCCAGGAATTCCAGCGCGCCGACGGTCATCAGGTTGTTGGTCACGAACACCGCGTCCGGTGCCGGGCGGGCGGCGAGCAGGGTGGCCATCGCGGCGTACCCGCCGCGCTGCCGGAAGTCGGCGTGCCGCTCCAGCGCCGGGTCCGGCTCGATGCCGGCCGCCCGCAACGCGGACCGGTAGCCGCGCAGCCGGCGGCTGGCCGTACTCAGCCGGGCCGGGCCGGTGATGCACGCGATGCGGCGGAACCCCTGCTCGATCAGGTGGGTGGTGGCCTCCCTGGCGCCGTGTTCGTTGTCGACCAGGACGGTGTCGACGGCGAGGTTGCGGGGCCGCCGGTCGATGGCCACGACGGCGCGGCCCGCCTCGTGCAGCGCGGCGAGGTTCTCGGTCCGGCTGGTGGGGGAGACGATGAAGCCGGAGATCTGGTCGGCCAGCAGCGCCTGCAGGTAGTCGGCCTCCTTGTCCGGGTTCTCGTCGGAGTTGCACAGCACCACCGAGTAGCCGAGGCCCTGGCCGACGTCCTCGACGCCGCGGACCAGCGCGGTGAAGAACGGGTTGTTGATGTCGGAGATGACCACCGCCCACAGGTTGGTGGTGCTGCGACGAAGGTTGCGGGCCAGCGAGTTGGGCCGGTAGCCGAGCTGTGTCGCCGCGGCGTTGACCCGGTCCCGCAGCCCGGCGTCCACTGTGGATCTTCCGTTCAGCACCCGGGACACCGTCGCCGGCGAGACGCC
Source organism: Actinocatenispora sera (assembly GCF_018324685.1). NCBI lineage: Bacteria > Bacillati > Actinomycetota > Actinomycetes > Micromonosporales > Micromonosporaceae > Actinocatenispora > Actinocatenispora sera. The sequence continues at coordinate 4,376,270 of NZ_AP023354.1, forward strand.
GGCACGGCGGGCCACGTCGTAGATGGTCGGCATGGCCATCATCGTCCTCCATCGCGAGCCCAGGCACCCCGCACCCCGCGTCCGCCGGCCCGGACATCGAGGGAGGCCGAGCCGACCCTTGACTGCCGGGGAGCCTCGCCCTACCTTACGAGAAATCGGTTTCTTGTGACAGAGCGGACCGCGCCAGCGGGACGCCGTGCAGTTCAGCGGACCGCGTCAGCGGGACGCCGTGCAGTTCAGCGGACCGCGTCAGCGGGACGCCGTGCAGTTCAGCGGACCGCGCCAGCGGGACGCCGTGCAGTTCAGCGGACCGCGCCAGCGGGACGCCGTGCAGTTCTGCGGACCGCGTCAGCGGGACGCCGTGCAGTTCAGCGGACCGCGGCCGGCGGGACGCCGAGGACATCAGCGGACGGCCGGGGCGGGCCGCGGAGGACATCATGACCACTCAAGGCACGGCCGGGATGGCCCGACTCACCGCGGGCCGGTCCCGATCGATCAGCCCGGAGAACCCGACGGGCGCACCCGGCGCCGGCGGCCGGGCCACCGAGGGCACCGGGGCGCACGCCGCGCGCGATCTCGGCCGCGGCTGGAAGGTGTCGCCGAGCATCGAGATCGCCGCCGGCGCCACCGCCGTACTGGGCGAGATCGAGGGACCGGCGACGATCCGGCACCTGTGGCTGACCACCCACTCGAAGCACTGGCGCTCGCTGGTCCTGCGCATCACCTGGGACGACGCCGAGGTGCCCGCGATCGAGACGCCGGTCGGTGACTTCTTCTGCTCCGGCTGGGGCCGGTTCGCCCAGGTGTCCTCGGTCCCGGTGGCGGTCAACCCGCACGGCGGCTTCAACAGCTACTGGGAGATGCCGTTCCGCCGCTCCGCTCGGCTGACGCTGACCAACATCGGTGCCGAGCCGGCGGTCGTCTACTTCCAGATCGACTACGAACTCGACGCGGTCGACGCCGACGCCGGCTACCTGCACACCCAGTTCCACCGCAGCAACCCGTTGCCGTACCGAGAGGTGCACCCGATCGTGACCGGGGTGCGCGGCGCCGGCCACTACGTCGGTACCTACCTGGCCTGGGGCGTCAACTCGCGCGGCTGGTGGGGCGAGGGCGAGCTGAAGTTCCACCTGGACGGCGACGAGGAGTTCCCGACCATCTGCGGTACCGGCACCGAGGACTACTTCGGCGGCGCCTGGAACTTCGACGTGCCCGGGTCGGGCTACACCACCTTCACCACGCCGTACCTGGGGCTGCCGCAGGTGATCCGCCCCGACGGGCTGTACGACAGCCAGCAGCGCTTCGGCATGTACCGGTTCCACCTGCCCGACCCGATCCGGTTCGCCACCGACCTGCGGGTCACCGTGCAGGCGCTCGGCTGGCGCTCCGGCGGCCGGTACCTGCCGCTGACCGACGACATCGCCTCCACCGCCTGGTGGTACCAGGCCGAAGCGGGTGGCACGCCGGGAGACGAGCTGACCGCGGACGCGCTGGAGGTGTGTTGACGATGGGTGTCAGCCGCCGGTCGCTGTTTCGCGCCGGTGCCGGGGCGCTCGCCGCGCCGGCCCTGCTGTCCGGCTGCGGCTCGTCCGTCTCGGGCCGCAAGGAGCTGGTGTTCTGGCAGTTCTACGCGCCGACCCCGGTCGGCGGTTCGCCGGACGTGGTGAAGCAGAGCCAGTGGTTCACGAGGATGGTGAACGACTGGAACGCCCAGCACGAGACGAAGATCCGGCTGGAGTACGTCACCGTGCTCGGCAACCCGAAGCTCGCCACCGCCTTCGCCGCCGGGGAGGGGCCGGACATCTTCCTGCTGTCGCCCGGCGACTTCGCCCGCTACTACAACGGCGGCGTGCTCGCCGAGCTGACCCCGTACATGGAGCCGGAGGCGGTCAAGGACTTCTTCGCGCCGAACATGGCCACCCGCACCGCGGACGGCAAGGTGTACGGGCTGCCGATGGAGATCGAGCCGCTCGCGATGTTCTACTCCGAGCAGGCGATGGAGTCCGCGCACCTGGCCGAGTCGGACCTGCCGCGCACCTGGGACCAGCTGCTGGACCTCGGCGACAAGCTCAGGACGCGCAAGGCACCGCCGATCATGCTGCCCAACCTGCCGGGCTACTACCAGAACTTCACCTGGTACCCGTTCCTGTGGCAGACCGGCGCGGACGCGGTCCGCCACGGCCGGTCCGGCTTCGACTCGGCCGGCGCGAGGTCGGCGCTGCAACTGTGGCGGGACTGCATCCAGACCGGCATCGCCCCGCGTACCTCGCCGGTTCCCGACAGCGACGCGGTCGCCGGCCTCGGCGGCGGGTACGCGACGATGTCGCTGAGCGGCATCTGGACCGTGGCGGCGTTCAAGTACCGCAAGCCGAAGTACCGGTACGGCGTGATCCCGCTGCCGACGCCGGCCGGCGGAACGCCCCGTACCGCACTGGGCGGGTGGGCGTTCGTGGCGAACGCGCGCGGAAGGGACCCGGAGACCGCGGCGAAATTCTGCGTCTGGGCGCTCGGTTCGATGGCCAAGGAGTCGATCCAGCGGGTCGTCGACTGGTGCACGGTGGCCAAGAGCGACATCGCGCCGCGCGCCTCGGCGCTCGCCGCCGGGCGCGCCTCCGGCGGGTACGACCATCCGGTGATGAAGAAGTTCGCCGACGAGATCTTCCCGACCGGACGGGGCGAGCCGCGGTACCCACCCGTGGTGTACAAGGCGATCTCGGACGCGATCCAGCAGTGCGAGTTCGCCGGCGCCGATCCCGCCGCCCAGGCCAGGCTCGCCGGCGACACCATCGACGCGTACCTCACCAGCTACCGGGGGGTGACGATCCTGTGACCGGTCTTGCCGTAGGTGAACGCTCGGCGCGCGGTGCGTCGGCGACCCGCACGACCCGGCGGCTGTCTCGCCGCAGCCGGGAACGCATCGCGGCCGGGCTGTTCCTCGCCCCGGACGTGCTGGGCCTCGCGCTGTTCGTCGGTGTGCCGATGGTGGTCTGCATCGTGCTCGGGTTCTTCCAGGTCGACGGGTTCGGCGGCTACACGTTCATCGGGCTGGACAACTATCGCCGGATGTTCGCCGACCCGCTGTTTCTGGGCAGCCTCAAGACCACCCTGCTGTACCTGGTGGTGCTGATCCCCGGGCTGTTCGTGGTCAGCCTGGCACTGGCGCTGCTGATCCGGCAGAAGTTCCCACTGGTCGGGTTGTTCCGCGGGGCGTTCTTCGCGCCGAACGTGATCAGCCTGGTGGTGATCGGCCTGATCTGGAAGTTCATGCTCACCGACCAGTCCGGCTTCGTGGTGCGGGTGCTGGGCTTCTTCGGGATCAGCTCGCCGAGCTGGCTGGGCAACCCGCACCTCGCGCTGTGGATGGTCGTCGCGGTCACGATCTGGTTCGCGATGGGCTACTACATGCTGATCTTCCTGGCCGGCCTGCAGGACATCCCGCGCGAGTACTACGAGGTCGCCACGATCGACGGCGCCGGCGTGTGGCAGCAGTTCCGGCACATCACCTGGCCGCTGCTGAAGCCGACCAGCTTCTTCATCCTGCTCACCTCGACGGTCTCGATGCTTACCGGCGGCATCGACCTGATCTACGTGATGACCTCGGGCGGCCCGGCCAACTCCACCTCGCTGATCATCTACTACATCTACGAGCAGGCGTTCGTCTACGGCGAGTACGGCTACGCGTCGGCGATCGGCGCGTTCATCGTGGCGATCCTGCTGGTGTGGTCGGTCGGCCTGTTCGCGCTCACCCGGGGAGGTCGGTTCAACGATGCCCGCGACTGACACGAGTCCCGCCGCAGACGCGCCGGTCCGGCCCGCCCGTGCCCGTACCACCCGGCGCGGCTGGGTGCGGTTCGCCGTCGCGCTGGTGCTCGCGGTGGCGGCGGTGTTCCCGTTGGGGTGGATGCTCTCCGGATCGTTCCGCACCCCGGACGACGTGTTCTCCCCGTCGCTGCTGCCGGCCCACCCGACGCTGCACAACTTCTCGTACGTGCTGACCCAGGTGGCGTTCCCGCGCTACCTGCTCAACAGCCTGATCGTGGCCGTGGTGGTCACCGTGGTGGCGCTGTTCTTCCACTCGATGGCCGCCTACGCGCTGGCCCGGCTGCGGTTCCCCGGCCGGGACACGATCTTCGTCCTCATCTTCTCCACCCTGCTGATCACCTTCCCGGTGATCCTGGTGCCGCTGTTCCTGATCGTGCACACGCTGGGGATCCTGGACAGTTACGCGGGAATCATCATCCCGTCGATCTTCAACGCGTTCGGCATCTTCCTGCTGCGCCAGTTCTACCTGTCGCTGCCCAGGGAGCTGGAGGAGGCGGCGATCGTCGACGGCTGCGGCTACTGGCGGGTGTACTGGAAGGTCATCCTGCCGCTGTCCCGGCCGGTGTTCGCCGCGCTCGCGGTGCTGTTCTTCCTGGCCAACTGGAACGCGTTCCTGTGGCCGATGGTGGTCACCACCAGCACCGACCTGTCCCTGGTGCAGGTGGGCATCGCGGCGTTCCAGCAGCAGCACGCCGCGGACTGGAACTTCAGCCTGGCCGCCTCGACGATCTCGGCGCTGCCGACACTCGGTCTGTTCGTGATCTTCCAGCGCCGCATCGTGGAGTCCATCAAGACCTCCGGCTTCAAGTGAGCTGCCCGCCGCCATCCCCCCGGTGGCGGCCACCGGACCGGCGCGGGTGCCCAGCACCCGCGCCGGATCCGTTGCAGTTCAGTCGAAGTGGACGGCGAGCTCGGCGATCGAGGTCAAGTGCTCGGCGCCGTCCGGTACGCCGACGATGCGTACCCGTCGCCCCAGGTGTCGTCGAACCGGAACGGGTAGGCGAGGTTGGTCCCGGCGTCGGCCGAGTTGGGAGGTGCGACGGTCGCCCGGGCCCGGCTGCGTTGTCGGACGAAGATGCGCTGTGCGTCGTCGGCCCGGTCGGCCTAGCTTGCCGCCGCGGCGATCCGGCCCACGGGTTCGGCCCAGCGGCGCGCCATCCGCATACGAACCGACTGGGCCGCGGCGACCAGGGCGACGGTGACGACCGCGAGCAACGGATCGGTCCAGAGCAGGTAGTGGACGATGACCGCCGGCCCGGCGACCGCCGAGTACAGCTCGCCACGGGCGTGCACGATGGCGTGGTGCAGCGCCGCGACGTCGTCCTGGACCGGGGTCCTGACCCGGCCCGCCACCCAACGGCGAACCAGCCCAGCGGCGTACGGCGAGATGTCGGCCAGCCGTAGTCGCAGCTGGCGGGACAGCTCCGCGTCGGCCAGGTGGCTGACCAGCGCGGCGACCAGGTAGAGCACCACCGTTCGGTGTTCGCCCGGCCACCGGGGCTCGTCGTGGCTTGCCCGCATCGCCGATGATGACGATGGCTGGGCAAGCGGTGCCCGCCGGTGGCCAGATGGTGGTGCGGATGGCGGACGTGCTGGCGATCGACTTCGGTACGTCGAACACGGTGGCCGTGGCGGCGCGATCCGGCGAGCCGGCCGAGCCGCTGCTGTTCGACGGCTCGCCGTTGCTGCCCTCCGCGGTGTACGCACAGCCCGACGGCACGCTGGTGACCGGCCGGGACGCGGTGCACTCGGCGCGGCTCGCGCCGGAGCGGTTCGAACCGAACCCGAAGCTGCGCATCGACGACGGCGCCGTACTGCTCGGCATCGAGGTCACCGTGGTCGACCTGTTCGCCGCGGTGCTTCGCCGCGTCGCGGCCGAGTCGGCATCGCGGGCGAGGCGACCGGACCGGGTCGTACTGAGCCACCCGGCGAGCTGGGGCCCGCGGCGGCAGCAGACCCTGCGTTCGGCCGCCGGGCTGGCCGGGTTGGCCGACGCGACGCTGGTACCCGAGCCGGTGGCCGCGGCGATGCGGCTCGCCCGCGCGCGTCGGGAGCAGGACCCGGCGCCGGTGATCGTCTACGACCTCGGCGCGGGCACCTTCGACGTGTCCGTGGTCGACGGCAGCACGGTGGCCGCGACCGAGGGCCTCGCCGACGTCGGCGGCCTGGACATCGACTCCACCCTGGTCGCGTACGTGCAGGCGACCTACCGGGACCGGGACCCAGCGGCGTGGGACCGGCTGCGCCACCCCGGCACGGCCGACGACCGGCGGGCCTGGCGACAGCTGACCGACGACGTACGGGCGGCGAAGGAGATGCTGTCCCGCACGGCGCAGACGTTCGTGCACATCCCGCTCGTCGGGGTGGACGCGCCGATCACCCGCGAGCAGGTGGAGGCGATCGCCGAACCGTTGCTGGCCCGTACCGTCACCGCGACCCGGGCCGCGATCGTGGCCGCCGGGCTGCGGCTGCCGCCGCCCGGGCCGCTCTGCCTGGTCGGTGGCGGCAGCCGGATGCCGCTGGTCGCGACCATGCTGCACCGCCGGTTCGGTACCGCACCGACCCCGGCCGAGCAGCCCGAACTCGTGGTCGCCCGCGGCGCGCTCGAGATGCCGTCCGCCGGGCCGGCGCCCGGCATCGCGGCCCCGGTCGCCCCCGCGCGCGCCGCACCGGCCGCACCGCCGGCCGCCGCGGGCGCCACACCGGGCGGCACTTCGCGGTCGCTGGCCGGCGCCGCGCTGCAGTCTCCCGCGGGTGCCGCGGAGGTGTCGGGGTCCGGTGTGGTTGCGGCGCCGTCACCTGGTGCCGATCCGGCGTTGGGGGCCGGGGCGGCCGGGCCGGGGTTCAGCGGCACCGCTGGGCCGGCCGACCCGAGCGGGTCATCGCCGGGTACCGGGGGTTCGCAGCGCAGCTTCCGCAAGCATCCCGCCGCGGTGGCGGCCGAGTACGCGCTCTACGGGGTGGTCGCCGGCGTCGTCGTGGTCGCGTTCGTCTCGATCCCGACGTGGCTGGCCGACGGCCTGGGCCCGGACCAGGTCGGCGGGGCGCTGTTGATCGCGCTGCTGATCGCGCTGCTGTTCGGCGTCATCGTGCCGACGCTGGAACTGGTGTTCGGCGGCGACCACACGATCACCGTGTCGGCCGCCGGCATCGCCGCCACCGAGCGCACCCGCCGGGGCCGGCTCAAGACCTCGGTGACGGTGCGCTGGTGCGACGTCCGAACGGTGACGATGTCTCGGGGCCGCGACGCCAACGTCTCGCTGCAACTGCGCGCGGCCCGGCGGCCCGATCCCGCCATCGACCAGGACCGGCGGTACTCCGACGGGCGGATCTCCTTCCCGCTCGAACCGGTGGTCGCGATGCCGTTGCGGGTCGGCCCCTGGCGGGCGCCCCAGCTCGACGCGGTCGAACGGGCCCTGGTCGCCGCCGCCGGCACCCGCTACCGACGCGCCTGAGCGATCGCACCGGACCGGCAGCGATCGGGCCGGCCGTACCGGGCCGGGATCGTCGGGCCGGTGGCAAGGGATCGGGCGCACCGGCACGGGATCGTCGGGCCGGGGGCGCCGGGCCGGGATCGCTCGGTCGCGAGTCCCGGCGCGCGGCGGGCATCCGGCGCCGGCGGTCAGGCCGCGGGCTCGTAGTCGGGCAGGCCGGCGTCGGTGGCGAGCGACTGGGTGCTGGACAGCATCATCTTGCGCACCATCCGGTTGGCGAACATGCCGTTGCGCAGCGCCAGCCCGTACCCGGTCGCCGGGGCGAGGAACCGCCCCGGGTGGGCGCCGCGCTGCCAGCGGCCGGCGAACCGCCGCATCCGCTGCTCGTACGCGGCGAGCGCCGGGGCGTGTGCCCCCCGCGCCGCGGCCAGCTCGCCGGCCAGCACGTACGCGCCGACCACGCCGGTGCCCACGCCCATTCCCCCGAGGGTGACGCCCCAGGCGGCGTCACCGAGCAGCGCGACCCGCCCGGCGGTCCAGTGCGGCGCGTGCACCCGGGCGATCGCGTCGAAGTACAGCTCGTCGGCGTCGGCGAGGCCGGCCAGCAGCCGGGGCACGTGCCAGCCCATCCCGTCCAGCGCCGCGGTGACGAACGCCTTCTGCGCGTCCTGGTCGTGCCACCCCACGCTTGCGGCCCCCGACCGGAAGACGGCCATCGCCCCGGCGGTGTTCGCGACCCGCAGGTCGGCCGCGACACTCACCATCCGCCCGGGCTGGTTGAACTGCCGCGAGGTGCGGTCGGCGCCGATGTCGTTGGGCAGTTCCCACCCGGCGATGTGGTAGCCGAGGTGCCGCACGAACCGCGACTCGGGCCCGAACGCGAGCCGGCGCACCGCCGAATGCAGCCCGTCCGCGCCGACGACCAGGTCGTACCGCTGGGTGTCGCCGCCGGCGAAGCTGACCCGGACGCCGTCGGCGGCGTCGGTCAGCTCGACGATCTCGTCACCGAACAGGTACCGGCAGCTGCCGCGGCTGTGCTCGTAGAACACCCGGGACAGGTCGCGCCGGTACACCTCGAGCTCGCCGCCGGTGAACTCGGCCGGCAGGGTGAAGATCTCCCGGCCCTGCTCGTCCACGCTGCACATGGCGTTGCCGTGGGTCTGGATCTCCCGCAGCTCGTCCAGCACGCCCATCTTCGCCAGCACGCCGAGGTGGGTCGGGCCGCGGAAGTCGACCGCGAAGCCGCTCTCCCGCAGCGCCCGCGCCTTCTCCACCACCGTGACCTCGGCGCCGTGGTGGGCGAGCCACCAGGCGAGAGCGGGGCCGGCGACGCCGCCGCCGGAGACGAGGACCCGATAGCCGTTCAGCGTCGCTGCCATGACCGCTCCTTCATCTGTTTCCTTTGGATACAGATTACTATAGACACAGATCTGGCCCGCGGGCAAGCCGGATGGGCGGAACTGGTTGAGTGGCAGTTCGACGGCAGGGAGGAAGCCGATGGCCGTACGCAAGGACGCGCTCGCGTTGCTCTGGGACCAGCCGCCGGCCGGCCGGCGCGGCCCGAAGCCAACGCTCACGCACGCCCGGATCGCCGCCGCCGGTATCGAACTGGCCGACGCCGAGGGGCTGACCGCGGTCACCATGCAGCGCGTCGCCGAGGCGCTGGACGTCACCAAGATGGCGCTGTACCGGTACGTTCCGGGCAAGGCCGAGCTGATCGCCCTGATGACCGAGGCCGCGCTCGGCGCCGCGCCCGAGCTGCCGGCCGCGCCCTGGCGGCAGGCGCTGGGGGAGTGGGCGCGGCAGATCTTCGCCGGGTACGTGCGGCATCCCTGGGCGCTGGCCACCACCGTCGGTCCGCGGCCGGTCGGTCCGAACGAACTGTCCTGGATGGAGGTTGCCTGTGCCCGGCTTGCCGGTACCGGCCTGACCGGCAGCGAGATGCTCGATGTCGCCGCGACCCTGATCGGCCACGTCCGCTCGATCGCCCAGCAGGACGTGGCGGCGGGCTCGGCGGGCCCGGAGCAGGACCTGCAACAGGGCATCGCCACCGTGCTGCACGAGCACCGGGATCGCTACCCGGCGCTCACCGCCGCGCTCGACGCCACCGTGGAGCAGGGCGGCAGCGACCAGGCGCTCGACTTCGGGCTGGCCCGCATCCTCGACGGCGTCGAACTGCTCATCACCCGGCGCACCGGCGCCTGACCGTCCACCCGCACCGGCACCGCGTTGTCCACAGTGGACGGATCGATCAGAGCCACACCGCGACGCCGCCATGGCCGGAACAGGTACCCCGGCGGTGCTGGCTGTAGCTGTAGGTACCGTCGTTGCACTTGGCGGTGGCACCGGGTGGTGCCGCTGGTGCGCTGACCGGCCGGTGCACGCAGCGACCGTCGGAGTTGCGGTAGTAGTCCCTGCCGCAGGCGGCGGGGGTGTGCGGTGCGGTGGGCCGGGCCGCCGCCGTGGTGGTCGGCGCCGCCGAGGCGGGGGTACGGGCGCGCTGCGACGCGGCTGGCGAGGTCGTCGCCGGTGCCGGCGAGCTGGAGGTCGTGGTCGAACCGGTGGCCGCTGCCGTGCTCGGGGCCGGGTCCGGCGCGGTGCTCGCGAACATTCCCGGCTGGTTCCCCGCGGCCGGACCGCAACCGGCGAGGCCCAGGGCGAGCGTGAGAAGGAGCGCCCGCATCATCGGTCGGAGGCGGCGGTGTCGCGGGCCGGTGCGGGCAGTCTGTGGCGTCATGGCCATCTCCCGGGGTCGGTGGTCGCTCAGTCAGATGTGAGCGGCCGACTCCGGAACGTTAGGACGTGGCGTGATTGGTCACCATCGTCCGGTTGATTGGTTGCCACCGACCGTTCGTCCCGATCTCGGGTCGACTCGGCGGACGCTCGCCGGCCCGATCGGTGGTGCCGGCCCGTCAGCGGGTTTGCAGGAGTTGCTGGACGGACTGGGCGAGAAGCAGGACCGCCGGGTCGGGGCTGTCGGCCGACCAGGCGAGCCGGAACCGCAGCGGTGGCGGCGGATCGGCCAGCGGCACGAACCGGACGTCGGGGCGCCGCACGGTGTCGGCGACCAGGCTCGGTAGCGGCAGCAGCGCGATGCGGGCGGCGACCAGATCCAGCGCCGCGGACGGGTCCTCCAGATCATCGGTCACCGGGTACGGCGAGCGCGGCGGCAACGCCGCCACCAGCGCGGGCCACGGGCCGCCCGGCGGGCGCCGGGCCGGTACCAGCACGCGGCGGCCGGTCAGGGCCGCCAGCCCGAGCGCGCGACGGCCGGCGAGCGGGTCGCCCGCGGGCACCGCGAGCCGGTCGATCACCACCGTGAACAGGGGGATCGCGGTCAGCTGGATCGGCACCGGTGCGGTGAGGATCGCCGCGGTGACGCTACCGGCGGCGGCCAGTTCGGCGGCCTCCCGCTGGCCGGCCGAGCGCAGCACCACCTCGGCGCCGGGCTGCCGGCGGGTCAGCCGGCGGGCGATCCGGGCCGCGAACGTGCCGAGGATCGATGGATAAGCAAGAGTAATCGTCGGGCCTGCCGGCGCCGCCCACCGGTCCGCGGCGGCGAGTAGCGCGCCGGCCTCGGTCAGTACCGACCTGGCCGGTGCCAGCAGCGCCTCGCCGGCGGCCGACAGTCGCACCGACCGGCTGCTGCGCTCCAGCAGCCGGCAGCCGAGCACCCGCTCCAACCGGCCGACGGCCTGGCTGATCGCCGGTTGGGACAGGCCGAGCGAGCGGGCCGCGGCGGAGAAGGAGCGCAACTCGGACACGGTGACGAAGCAACGCACGTCCCGCAGCGCCGGCAACCGCTCCATCGTTCCTCCAGGCCTATCGCTATCCATAAGCATCGTAAATCAGTCCACCGTGCTGGCGTCCCGGGTCGTTAGCCTGCCCGGACCCGTACCTCGCAAGGCCCGAGGAGATCTCCGTGCCCCAGCCAGCCGTGCCGCAGCCAGCCGTGCCCCAGTCAGCCGTGCCGCAGCCAGTCGCACCACCGGTACCCGAGCCGGGCACCCGCGCGCCCCGGTTCCCGGCGGCGACGATCCTCGGGTACCCGCGGATCGGGCCGCGGCGGGAGCTGAAGCGGGCGATGGAGGCGTACTGGGACGGGCGCATCGACCTCGCCGGGCTGCGCGAGACCGGCCGCCGGCTGCGCGCAGAGACCTGGGCCGACCTGGCCCGGCGCGGCCTCGACGGCCAGGTGTCCAACACGTACTCCGACTACGACCACGTGTTCGACGCCGCGCTGCTGCTCGGTGCGGTGCCCGAGCGGTACCGGCGGGGCACGCCGGAGGACACCGCGTTCGCCGCCGGTCGCGGCGGCGACGGGCTGGCGCCGTTGCGGATGACGAAGTGGTTCGACACGAACTACCACTACCTGGTACCGGAGATCGGGCCGGACACCGGATTCCGGGCCGACCCGAGCAAGCCGCTGGCCGAGCACGCCGAGGCGCGGGCGCTCGGCGTCGAGACCCGCCCGGTACTGCTCGGGCCGGTCACGTTCCTGCTGCTGTCCGAGCCGAGCGCGGATGCGCCGGCCGGGTTCGCACCGCTGTCCCGGCTCGATGCCGTGCTGGAGGCGTACGAGCAGATCCTCGGCACGCTGGCCGATGCCGGGGTCGGCTGGGTGCAGCTGGACGAGCCGGCGCTCGTCGCCGACCGCACCGCGGACGAGCTCGCCGTGACGGCCACCGCGTACCGGCGGCTCGGCGAGCTGGCGCACCGCCCGGCGCTGTTCGTCGCCTCGTACTTCGGTGCGCTGCGCGAGGCGCTGCCGGTGCTGGCCGCCACGCCGGTCGAGGCGATCGGCCTGGACCTGGTCCGCGGCGAGCTGCCGGACGAGCTGGATACCTTGCGGGGCAAGGTGATCGTCGCGGGTGTGGTGTCCGGCCGGGACGTCTGGCGCACCGACGCGGGGCACGCCGCCGGGCAGCTGGAGCGGCTGCGCGGGATGGCGGCGACCGTCGCGGTGAGCACGTCGTGCTCGCTGCTGCACGTGCCGTACGACCTGGCCGCGGAGACCGAGTTGCCGGCCCAGCTGGCCGGGCGGCTCGCGTTCGCGGCGCAGAAGGTCGACGAGGTGGTGGCGCTGGCCGCCGGCGACACCGGTACCGCGCCGGCGCCGGCACCCGTCGCCACGCCGGCCGAGCCGCCGCCGGTGACGGAGCGCTCGCCGTACCCGGTGCGAGCGGCGGCGCAGGCGGCTCGGCTGGGCCTGCCGGACCTGCCGACCACCACGATCGGCTCGTTCCCGCAGACCGGCGAGCTGCGGGCGGCGCGCGCCGCGCTGGCTGCGGGCCGGCTCGACTCCGACGGGTACGACCGGATCATCGAGACCGAGATCGACCGGGTCCTGGCGCTGCAGCAGGAGCTCGGCCTGGACGTGCTGGTGCACGGCGAGCCGGAACGCAACGACATGGTGCAGTACTTCGCCGAGCACCTGGACGGCTTCGCGGTCACCCGCAACGGCTGGGTCCAGTCGTACGGGTCGCGCTGCACCCGGCCGCCGATCCTGCACGGCGACGTGCGCCGCACCGAGCCGATCACGGTGCGCTGGGCGCGGTACGCGCAGTCGCGGACCGACCGGCCGGTGAAGGGGATGCTGACCGGGCCGGTGACCATCGTGGCCTGGTCGTTCGTGCGCCGCGACCTGCCGCTGCGCACGGTCGTGCACCAGGTGGCGGACGCGATCCGGGGCGAGGTCGCCGACCTGGAGGCCGCCGGGATCGGCATCGTGCAGGTGGACGAGCCGGCCCTGCGCGAGCTGCTGCCGCTGCGCGCCGAACAGCGCGACGACTACCTGGACTGGGCGGTCGCCGCGTACCGGCGGGCGACCTCCGGTGCCGGGGACGCCACCCAGATCCACACCCACCTGTGCTATTCCGACGCCGATCAGGTGCTCGCCGCGATCGACGCGCTGGATGCCGACGTGACGAGCGTCGAGTCGGCCCGCTCGCACGGCCGGATCCTGGCCGAGCCCGCGGTGCGCGCCTTCGCCCGCGGCCTCGGCCCCGGCGTGTACGACATCCACTCGCGCCGGGTGCCGGCGACCGCCGAGATCGCCGCCGGGCTGCGGGCCGCGCTCGCCGCGCTGCCCGCCGGCCGGGTGTGGGTCAACCCCGACTGCGGGCTGAAGACTCGTGGTTATGCCGAGGTGACCGCCGCGCTGCGCAACCTGGTCGCGGCCGCCCACGAGGTGCGCGCCGCCGATCCGGTACGGCGTTGACCCGCCGTCGAACGGACCACGCCCGCGGCGGCGACCACCCGGTCGCCGCCGCGGTTCGCTGCGTGCTGCCGAGGGTCGCGGCGAGCGACGATGACGCACGGTAGTTCGCGATCGGGCGCGTACGGCGGCGTGCCGCGCCGCGTCCGCCGGTCGTCCCTCCGGTCGCCGGATACCCGCCGCAACCTGCATGTTCTACCGCAGAATCGACCGTTGACGCGCCCGGAGGCGTGCGGTAGCTTGCCGCTGTAGTCGTTTACAAGAACGTTTGCAACTGACCGTCCGGAGGGGAGCGGTGGGTTGACGCTGTCCGCACGCCCTACGCTCAGTCAGGTCGCCGACCTGGCCGGGGTGTCCGTCGCCTCGGTCTCCCGGGTCCTGAACGGACTGCCGGCGAGCCCCGAGATGACCACCCGGGTCCGCGCCGCCGTCGACTCGCTCGGGTACACCCCGGACGCGCGGGCCCGGTCGCTCAAGGTCGGCCGCACCGAGCAACTCGTCCTTGTGGTTCCCGACGTCGGCAACCCGGTCTACACCGGCCTGATGCGCGCGGTCGCCGCGGTGGTCAAGGACGCCGGGTACCGGCTGCTGCTGTCCACCGGCAACTCCGAGGTGGCCGAGGAGATCGCCATCCTGGACGGCCTGTCCAGCGGCTACGCCGACGGGGTGATCATCAGCCCGCTGCGGATGACCGAACCGATCCTGGACGCGCTGCAACGGCTGCGGCACCCGGCCGTGGTCATCGGTACCCCGCCCGCGGCGGTACCGGTGGACGCGGTGCAGGCCGACTCCGCCGCCGGGGTCGAACTGGCGATGCAGCACCTGGTCAACACCGGCCGGCACCGGATCGCGTTCGTGAACGGTCCGGTCGACACCGTGCCGGGCGTCGCCCGCCAACGCGGGTTCGACCGGGCGGACACGCGGCTGCTGGCCGGCGCCGGCCGGCGCCACGCGGCGGCCGCCTTCACCGTCGACGCCGGCCGCGAGATCGCCGGACGGGTACTCGACGACCGGCCGGACGCGGTGCTGTGCGCCAACGACCTGCTCGCCTTCGGCGTGATGCGGGTGGCGCACTCGCGCGGCATCCGGGTGCCCGACGACCTCGCCGTGGTCGGCATCGACGACACCGACCTGGCCGCGGTGGTCTCGCCCGGCCTCACCAGCGTCAACCTCGGCTCCGGCGAGCGCGGCGCGGCGGCCGCCCGGCTGCTGCTGGCCCGGATCGCCGACCCGGAGCGGCCGGCCGAGCGGGTCGTCGTCGACCCCTGGCTGACCGTGCGCGAGTCGTCCACGCCGGCACGGCAGGAAGGAGTCCGATGAGCCAGCACGCGACGCTGGACCCGCCGGTGCCGGCACCGACGGCGCCGGCCGCACGACGGCGGCGGCGCGACCGCGGCGGCACCATCCTGGTACTGCCGGCGCTGATCCCCGTCGCGCTGCTGTCGGTGTGGCCGCTGCTGCAGGGCATCTACCTCGCGTTCACCGACACCACGGCCGGGCGGCCGGGCGCGTTCGTCGGGTTGGCCAACTTCGCCGACCTCGGCTCGTACGGACTGTTCTGGGACTCGTTCACGATCGGGCTGATCTGGGCGGTCTCGGTGACGGTGCTGCAGTTCCTGCTCGCCCTCGGCCTGGCCGTGCTGCTCAACATGCGGCTGCGCGGGGCCGCGTTCGCCCGGGTGCTCGCGCTGATCCCGTGGGCGATGCCGCCGGTGATCATCGCGATCATGTGGAAGCTGATGTACGACCCGCGGTCCGGCCCGGTGAACGGGATCCTGTCCACGCTGGGCATCATCGACCACAACGTCAACTGGCTGGGCGACTTCTCCACCGCGCTGCCGGCGGTCATCTTCGTCGGCGTCTGGGTCGGAATGCCCGCCACCACGGTGGTACTGCTCGCGGGGCTGCAGTCGGTCGACCCGGCCGTACTGGAGGCCGGTTCGGTCGACGGGGCCAGCAGCTGGCAGCGGTTCTGGCACATCGTCCTGCCGTCCCTGCGTCCGGTGATCGTCGCCATCACCACGCTCGACTTCATCTGGTCGTTCAACGAGTTCGGCCTGGTGTACGTGCTGACCGCGGGCGGGCCCGGCGGCAAGACGATGCTGCCGATGCTGTTCGCCTACAACGAGGCGTTCAAGTACGGCAACTTCGGGCTGGCGGCCGCGATGGGCGTCGTCACCGTCGCGGTGATCGTGCTGCTGATGTTCGTGTACCTGCGTGCGCAAAGGCGGGCCGCCTCATGACCTCACGTCGGCTCACCCCCGGCCGGGCGCTGTCCTACCTGGCGCTCGCCGGCTACGTCGTCCTGCTCGGCTTCCCGCTCGTGTGGCTGCTGTCCACGTCGTTCAAGACCCCGCGCGAGCTGGCTTCGCTGTCGCCGAGCCTGCTGCCCGAGGAGTTCTCGCTGACCAACTTCCGGGCCGCGATCGAGCAGCAGGACCTGCTTCGCGCCGGCGCGAACAGCCTGATCGTGGCCGGCTGCACCACGGTGCTGGTGGTGCTCGTCTCGGTGCCCGCCTCGTACGCGCTGGCCCGGTTCCGCAGCCGGCTGCGCGGTGTGGCGATGGGCTGGATCCTGGTGTCCCAGGTGTTCCCGATCATCCTGATCGTGGTCCCGCTGTTCCTGATCCTCAAGCAGTTCGGCCTGATCGACTCGCTGGCCGGCCTGGTCCTCGTCGACCTGGTCTGGTCGCTGCCGTTTGCCCTCTGGATGCTCCAGGGGTACGTCGCGAAGATTCCCGCCGAGCTGGAGGAGGCGGCGGCCACCGACGGCGCCAGCCGGCTGCGCACCCTGACCCGGATCGTGTTCCCGCTGCTGCTCCCGGGCATCGCGGCGACCTCGATGTTCGCGTTCGTCCTGTCCTGGAACGAGTTCTTCTTCGCGCTCGTGCTCATCCAGGACCCCCAGCTCAACACCCTGCCGTTGGCGCTCGCCCGCTTCGTCGGCCAGGAGGGGCAGGTGCAGCTCGGCCCGCTCGCCGCGGGATCGCTGCTGTCGATGATCCCCAGCCTGGTCTTCTTCGCACTGATGCAGCGCCGACTGACCTCCGGCCTGCTGGCCGGCGCGGTCAAGGGCTGACCCCGCCACAGGTGAAGGAAGGAAACCCCTCATGCAGAGAAGGACGGCCCTGACCGCGATGCTCGCGGCCACGGCGGCGACGCTGACCGGCTGCGCGACCAGCGGCGGCGGCAGCAGCTCCGACGACACCGACGCCAACGGTACGGTGCACCTGAAGTTCCAGTCGCTGGCCTTCGCCGACACGACCGTGGCGCAGACGAAGAAGGCGGTCAAGGACTGGAACGCCAAGCACCCCAAGGTGCAGATCCAGCTGATCCAGGGCAGCTGGGACAACGTGCACGACCAGCTCGTCACCCAGCTGGCCGGCGGTACCGCGCCGGACATCATCCACGACGAGAACGCCGACATCATCGGCTTCGGCCAGCAGGGCTACTTCGCCGACCTCAAGCCGTACGTGTCCAGTGCGCTGCGCGGCAACGTCGCCGACGGGGTGTGGAACTCGCTGACCGTCGACGGCAAGCTGATCGCGGTACCCACCCTGCAGCAGACGTACGTGGTGTTCGCCAACACCACGGCGCTGGGCAAGGCCGGTGTCTCGGTGCCGACCGGAAAATCGCTGTCCTGGGACGACTTCCGGGCGATGGCGAAGAAGCTGACCGGCAAGGGCAGCCACGGCGTCGGGTGGGGTCTCAAGCAGCCGGCCGCCACGGTGCTCAACCTGTCCGCGAACTTCGGCGGCACCTGGTTCCACACCAGCGGAGACGACGCGAGCCTCACCGTCGGTACCGCCGAGATGCAGGTGCCGCGGCGCATCCACGCGATGGCCTACGACGACAAGTCGATCGACCCGACCAGCCTGACCCAGTCCGGCGGCGACGTACTGCCCGGCTTCTACGCCGGGAAGTACGCGATGATGGTCGCCGGATCGTATGTGGCACAGCAGATCCAGGAGCAGGCTCCCAAGGGATTCAGGTGGGCGGTGCTGCCCCCGCTGGCCGGTACCAGCAGCGCCCAGCCGGCCAGCTCGCAGACGCTGTCGGTGTCCAAGGCGACCAAGCACGTGAAGGAGGCGGCGCAGTTCATCGACTACTTCGTCGCCGACGCGAACCTGGCGAAGCTGGCGCAGAGCGACTGGCTGATCCCGGCGACCGCGAGCGCCCGCACCGCGGTGCGCGAGCAGACCGGCGGCAAGGACGGCTGGGACCAGATCCTCACCTCCGGTGAGAACCTCGTGGATGCACCGTTCCTGCACGTCAAAAACTACCCGCAGTGGAAGGACCAGATCGCCACCCCGTCGCTGCAGCGGTACCTGGCGAACGACATCGCCGCCAGCAAGCTCGCCGACCAGCTCACCAGCGGGTGGAAGCAGGTCGGGGGCGGACACTGAACCGCGACGCCGACGCGCCGGCCGGGCACCCCGAGCCCGGCCGGTCATCCGCGCCCGAACCCGGCCCGGTCGCCGCCGGCGATCCCGCCCGGGACCGGGCTCGGGGCTGCCTGCTGGGCCTGGCGATCGGGGACGCGATGGGCGCACCGGCGGAGAACATGACCGCCGCCGCCATCGCCGAACGGTGGGGCCCGGTGACCGGGTTCCTGCGCGACGAACCGGCCGGTACCGACGACACCGAGTACGCCGCGTTCAGCGCGCTGCTGCTGATCGAGCACGGCGCGGCGCTCACCAGCGAGCAGGTCGCCGACGCGTGGGTACGGCACCTCGCCGGTCGAGCCGGCGGCTTCCCCGGCGCCGGCTTCAGCGAACTGGGCACCGTCGAGAACCTGCGAGCCGGGCTGCGACCGCCCGCGTCCGGCCAGCACCTGCACTCGTGGAGCGACGGCCTCGCCATGCGTGCCGCGGTACACGGCGTGTACGCGGCGGGCGACGTCGCCCTCGCGGCCCGGCTGGCCGCCGTGGACGGCGCGGTCAGCCACGACGGCGAGGGCGTGTACGCCGGTCAGGCGGTCGCCGTGGCCGTCGCCGCGGCCCTGGCCGGCGCCGGCCCCGTCGAGGTGCTCGCGGCCGCCCGCCGCTGCGTACCGGCCGAGTCGTGGACGGCGGCCGCGCTCGCCACCGCCGGTACCGCCGCCGGGCCGGACGCGCTGCTCGATGAGCTGGTGGTGCGCGCGTACCCGTGGACCGATCTCGCCCCGGAGGCGGTCGGGCTGGCGTTCGGTGCCTTCCTTGCCGCCGGCGGCGAGCTGCGCCGGGCCGTACCGGGTGCGGTGGCGATGGGCCGCGACGCGGACACCACCGCGGCGATCGCCGGCGCGCTGTGCGGCGCGAGCCAGGGCATGGCGGGCATCCCCGCCGACTGGGCGGCCGCGGTCGGCCCGGTCACGGGCCGCTGCCTGGGCGAGGTCGTCGCCGGACTGACCATGACCGACCTGGCCGACCGCCTCGTCGCGGCGCGGTCCGAGGCGGCGCGGCCTGAGGCGGCGCGGTCCGAGGCGGCGCGGCCCGGGGCGGCGCGGCCGGAGGCGGCGCGGTCCGAGGCGGCGCGGTCCGAGGCGGCGCGGCCGGAGACGAGGACCGGACGATGACCGAACCGATCGACCGTACCGGCGCGGATCGTCGCCGCGGCGCGATCCTGGGGCTCGCGATCGGCGACGCCGCCGGCTGGCCGGCACGGGTGCACCGGTCCCGGGTGCTGCCGGGGTGGACCCGCCGGCTGCGCCGGGAGCTGGACACGTTCGCCGAGACCGAGGCGGTCACCACGCTGCCGGTGCCGTTCGCGCTCAACCAGGACCCGACAGCGCTGCGGCTCGGTCCGGGCGACGACGCGGAATGGGTCGCCTGGACCCTGGCCGGGTTGGCCCCGCTGCCGACCGACCGCGCGGCGATGCACGCCCGATGGTCGACCGCCGTGGCGGCGGGCACTGTCCCGGCGGGCCGGATCGCCGTGGCTGCCGCGGTCGACAACCTGCGGCGCGGGGTGCTGCCGCCGGACTCCGGGCGGCGCAACCCGCACCACTTCGACGACGCCGCCGCGATCCGGGCCGTGGCGTTCGGCATCCTCGGCGCCACCCCGGCACACGCGGCGACGCTGGCGGAGTGGGACGCCGAGGTGACCCACGCCGGCGACGGGGTCGCCACCGCGCGCGCGGTCGCCGTCGCGATCGCCACAGCGGTTTCGCCACGGCCGGCCCAGCGCCCGGATCCGGACCGGCCCGCCGGTGCCCCGGCACTGGCGGACGGGTCGGCCGGTGCCCCGGCCCCGCCGTACGGGGCCGGTGCCGCGACAGCGCCGGACGGAGCGGCCGGTGCCGCGGTGCCGGTGGGCCGGGCCGGCGCCGGAGCGGGTTCCCCGGCACCCGAGTCGAAGCTGCTCGCCGCGCTGGAGGCCGAGCTGCCGATCGATCGGCTGGCCGGGCGCACGCTGCGCCGGGCGCTCGCGCTCGTGGCCGGCGCGGGTACCCCGGCGCAGGCCGTACCGCTGCTCGACGAGCTGGTGGACCGGGTGTACAGCTACGGCTGCGCCGCGGCCCAGACCGTACCGGTCGCGGCGGCACTGACCGCGGTGGCGCTGCGCAGCGGTACTCCGACGATCGACGCGATCCTCGCCGCGGCCGCGCTGCCGTCGCTCGCCGACAGCGCCCCGGCGCTGACCGGCGCCCTGCTCGGCGCGGTACGCGGCGCCGCCGAACTACCGCCGTCCTGGGCCGAGACGTGTCGGACCCTGGCCGGCTGTTGCGACCCCACCCTCGCCGGGGTCGATCTGCTCGACATCGTGGAAAGGACCACCCGTGGCCAGTGAGAGCCTCGAATCGCGTGCGATCGGCTGCCTCGTCGGCGCCGCCGTCGGTGACGCGCTGGGCGGCGCGACGGAGGGCTGGAGTCCGGCGCAGATCGCGCAGCGCTGGGGCGGGTGGGTGGACGGCATCGTTCCGCCGTACTACCCCGACTGGCGCAACGCGCGGCCGATCGCCCCGTACCACAAGGGCGACGGGCACATCACCGACGACACGTTGATGACCCACCTGCTCGTCGAGGTGTACGAGCAGGCCGGCACCCACCTGACCGCCTACGACGTGGCGAACCGGCTGGTACCGCTGATGCTCGGCGAGCGCCGCTGGGTGCCGGAGCTGGAGGAGGCCGCGCTGCCGCTGCAGCGGGTGTTCCTCGCC
Source organism: Actinocatenispora sera (assembly GCF_018324685.1). NCBI lineage: Bacteria > Bacillati > Actinomycetota > Actinomycetes > Micromonosporales > Micromonosporaceae > Actinocatenispora > Actinocatenispora sera. Next base: position 4,396,884 of record NZ_AP023354.1, read on the forward strand.
GAGAAGTACCTGGCGCTGCGGCTGCACTGGGCGCACGCCGACCCGCGCGAGGCGGGCGTCGGCAACGCCGTCAACTGCGGCGCGGCGATGTACATGGCGCCGGTGGGCATCGTCAACGCCGCCGACCCGGACGCCGCGTACGCGGAGGCGATCGACCTCGCCGGCGCGCACCAGGCCTCGTACGGCCGGGAGGCGGCCGGGGTGCTCGCCGCCTGCGTCGCCGCCGCGGCCACCCCCGGCGCCACGGTCGACGACGTCGTGGCGGCCGCGCTGCGGCTGGCGAAGGACGGTACCCGGGCCGCCCTGGATGCGGTGACCACCGCCGCCGGCACAGTGACGCACTGGACCGAGGCGATCGAGTCCGGCGCGCTGCGGGCCGCGATCCGCCCGTACGACACCGTCGGCGACGACTACCGCGACCAGGGGCTCGGCGCCCGCCGGCCGAGCCGGGTGCACAGCATCGAGGAGCTGCCGCTCGCGCTGGGCATGCTCGTCGTGGCCAAGGGAGACTGGCGGGAGGCGGTGCTGGGCAGCGTCAACTACGGCCGGGACGCGGACTCGATCGCGTCGATGGCCGGCGCGATCGCCGGTGCGCTGCACGGCCGGGACGCGGTCGACGCCGACCTCGCCGCCGCGGTCGCGACCGCGAGCCGTACCGATCTGGTCGGGCCGGGGGAGCGGCTGGCCGCGGTGACCCGGCAGATCCGTACCGCGGACCGGGCCGCGCGCGCCGCGGCCGACGCCGGGTACGACGGGTTGCTGTCGTGATGCGCCTGACCTGGGTCCAACCCGAGGATCTGGTCGGGCACGGCCTGGCCCAGGCGGTACTCGACGGGGTCGACGTCACCGACCTGTGCGCCGCCTGGGTGGCCGCCGGCGGCGACCCGGAACCGTTGCACGCCGGCGCCTCCGACCGGCCGGCGCCTGCGCCCCTGCGGGTGCTCGCCGGCGACATCCTGGACGAGCTGGACCGCCGCCCCGCCGACCTCGACGGCACCGAGCCGACCGAGCTGGCCGCGATCCGCCGGTTGCGCACCGGTGCGGTACCGGACCGAACGGCGCCGCCGGCCGGCGGGTCCGACCACCACGACCGGGTGCACGGGGCGTGGCTCGGCCGGGCGGCGGGGTGCCTGCTGGGCAAGCCGGTGGAGAAGATTCCACGGGCCGGGATCCGGGAGATCCTCGAGGCGACCGGCCGGTGGCCGCTGGCCGACTGGTTCACCGCCGACGGGCTGCCGCCCGAGGTGGCGCGGCGCTGGCCGTGGAACCGGCGCAGCGCCCCCACCAGCCTGGCCGAGAACATCGCCGGGATGCCCGAGGACGACGACCTCAACTTCGCGCTGCTGGCGCTGGAACTGCTGGAGCGCCACGGCGTTGCCCTGTCCACCGAGGACGTCGCGCAGGCCTGGCTGTCCGAGCTGCCGGCGGGCCGGCTGTTCACCGCCGAGCGGGTGGCCTACCGCAACCTGCTGCTCGGCCAGGTACCGCCGGCGACCGCCACGGTTCGCAACCCGTTCACCGACTGGATCGGGGCGCAGATCCGCGCCGACGTGTACGGCTGGGCGAACCCCGGCGCACCAATCGCCGCCGCCGACCTGGCCTGGCGCGACGCGGTGCTCAGCCACACCCGCAACGGCGTGTACGGGGCGATGTTCGTCGCCGCGGCCTGTGCCACGGCGACGGTCGCGGACACCGTCGAGGAGGTGCTCGATGCGGGACTGGCCGCCGTACCACCGGAATCCCGCTACGCGCGGGCGGTCCGGTTCGCCCGGGCGCTGCCCGCCGAGCACGCCGACTTCGAGGACGCGGTGGACGCGATCGCCGGGGAGTACGGGCAGCTGCACTGGGTGCACGTGCTCAACAACGCGGCGCTGCTGACCGCCGCGCTGGTCTACGGCGCCGGCGACTTCACCGCCACCATCAGCTACGCGGTACGCGGGGGCTGGGACACCGATTCCAACGGCGCCACCGCCGGCTCGATCGCCGGTGCGCTGACCGGGGCCGCGGCGCTGCCCACCCGCTGGGTCGCCCCGCTGCGCAACCGGCTCGCCTCCACCCTGCCCGGCTTCGACGGCATCGGCTTCGACGAGCTCGCGGGCCGCACCGTCACGATCACGAAATCCCTTGCCGCGCAACGGAAGGAAATCTGATGGCCGATGTCGTGGTGCTCGGCAGCGCCAACATGGACCTGGTCGTGACCACCGACCGGCTGCCCGGCCGGGGCGAGACGATCGCCGGTGGCACGTTCCGCCAGGTACCCGGCGGCAAGGGCGCCAACCAGGCGATCGCCGCGGCGCGCGCCGGCGGTACGGTCCGGTTCGCCGGTGCGGTCGGCGACGACGACCTCGGCCGGCGGATCGTCGCCGCGCTCGCCTCCGCCGGCGTCGACACCACCGCGGTCGGACGTGCCGGCGTACCCACCGGCACCGCACACATCACCGTGGCGGCCGGCGGCGACAACACGATCGTGGTGGTACCCGGTGCGAACGGGACGCTGACCGACCTGCTGCCGGCGCACGCCTACGCGATCGCCACCGCCGACACCCTGCTGCTGCAACTGGAGCTGCCGTTGCCGGTGGTGCAGGCGGCGGCGACCCACGCGCACGCACTCGGCGTGCGGACCATCCTCACCCCGGCGCCGGCCCGCCCGCTGAGCGACGACCTGCTCGCCGCGGTGGACCTGCTGGTACCCAACGAGCACGAGGCGACGCTCATCGCCGGCGTCGACGACCCGTACCGGGCGGCGCAGCTGCTCGCGAAGCACTGCGACGTGCTGCTGACCCTCGGCGAGCGCGGCGCCGTCCACGTCACCGCCGACGCCGAACCCGTTGCAGTACCGGCGTTCCCGGTCACCGCGGTGGACACCACGGCGGCCGGCGACACGTTCGTCGGCGTGCTCGCGGTCGCGCTCGCGGCCGGCGCCGCGATGCCGGACGCGATGCGCCGGGCATCGGCCGCCGCGGCGCTGTCGGTCCAGCAACCCGGCGCGTCCGACTCGGCGCCCACCGCAGCCCGGATCGACGCCTTCCTCGGCGGCGCGGCATGACCCCCGAGGCCCGCCCGGAGCCGTCGACCTCCCGCCGCGTCAACCGCCCCGGAGACGCCAGCCGCCCCGGGGACCAGGGGATCGTGCCATCGGCTCCCAGCACGTCGTCGCCGGATCCCGGGCTCGACGCCGGCGTCGGCGCGGCGGCGCGGCCGGGGCGCGGGCCGCTGGCCGGGCTGCGGGTGGTGGACGCGTCGACGCTGTTCGCCGGGCCGCTGACCGCGATGCACCTCGGGGACCTCGGCGCCGACGTGGTCAAGGTCGAGCACCCGCGCCGGCCGGACCCGGCCCGGGGCCACGGTCCGGCCAAGGACGGCCACAACCTCTGGTACAAGACGCTCGGGCGTAACAAGCGGACGATGACCCTCGACCTGTCCACCGACGGCGGCCGGGACGTGTTCCGCCGCCTGGCGGGTACCGCCGACGTGGTGGTGGAGAACTTCCGCCCGGACACGCTGGAGCGCTGGGGCCTCGGCTACGCCGAGCTGTCGGCGGGCAACCCGGGTCTGGTGCTGGCCCGGATCACCGGTTTCGGTCAGGTCGGCCCGTACCGGCGCCGACCCGGGTTCGGCACCCTCGCCGAGGCGATGAGCGGGTTCGCCGCGATGACCGGTACCCCCGATGGTCCGCCGACGCTGCCGCCGTTCGGCCTGGCCGACGGCATCACCTCGTTCGCCGCCGCGTACGCGGTGCTCGCCGCGGTGCATGCCCGGCACGCCACCGGATCCGGCCAGGTCGTGGATCTGTCCATCGTGGAACCGATGCTCGCCGTGCTCGGTCCGCAGATCACCCAGTGGGACCAGTTGCACACCGTCCAGCCGCGCACCGGCAACCGGTCGGCGAACAACGCCCCGCGCAACACCTACCGGTGCGCCGACGGCCGCTGGGTCGCGGTGTCCACCAGCGCCCAGAGCATCGCCGAACGGGTGATGCGGCTGGTCGGCCGGCCGGACGTGGTGAGCCAGGACTGGTTCGCCACCGGCGCCGGCCGGGTCGCGCACGCCGACGAGCTGGACTCCGCGGTCGCCGCCTGGATCGCGCAGCGCACCCGGGACGAGGTGGTCGCCGCGTTCGAACGGGCGCAGGCCGCCGTCGCACCCATCTACGACGCATCCGACATCGCGGCCGACCCGCAGTACGCGGCGCTGCACACGATCGTGCGGGTCGACGACCCCGACCTCGGCCCGACCGCGATGCAGAACGTGCCGTTCCGGCTGTCCGCGACTCCCGGCTCGATCCGCTTCACCGGGCGGCGACAGGGCGCCGACACCGACGAGATCCTCGCCGAACTCGGCTACCCGGACGACGAGATCGCCGCGTTCCGCGCCGCCGGGGTGATCTGATGCCGTGCGCCGAGGCGGAGGGCGGCAATCCGCTCCCGGACCGGGGCGTCGGATGCTGACCGCGCTGTACGTGCCGGCCGATCGGCCCGACCGGATCGGCAAGGCCCTCGCCGGCCCCGCCGATGTCGTCCTGGTCGACCTGGAGGACGCGGTCGCCCCGGACCGCAAGGACCACGCGCGCGAGCAGGCCGCCCGGCTGCTGGCCGAGGTCACCGACCGCGCCGTGCAGGTACGGGTCAACGACGTGCGGACCGGTGCCGGCGAGGCGGACCTCACCATGCTCGGCGACCTGCCGGCCACCATCGGGGTACGGCTACCCAAGATCGAGGACCCTGCCACGGTACGGGCGGTTGCCGAGCGGCTGCCCGGCCGGGCGCTGCATCCGTTGCTGGAGTCGGCGTTGGGCGTGGAGGCGGCGTACCGGATCGCGACCGCGGACCCGGCCGTCGCCTCGATCGGGCTCGGTGAGGCCGATCTGCGCGCCGACCTCGGCCTGCCCGCCGACGCCGACGACGGCCTGGCCTACCCGCGCTCCCGGGTACTGGTCGCGGCCCGGGCGGCGGGCCTGCCGGCACCGGCCCAGTCGGTGTACGCCAACGTCAAGGATCTGGCCGGACTCGCCGCCTCCTGCCGGGCCGGCCGGCGGCTGGGGTTCCACGGCCGTGCCGCGATCCACCCCGCACAGCTGCCGGTCATCGCCGCCGAGTACGCCCCGACCGAGGCGGAACTGGCCGCTGCCCGCGCCGTACTCGCGCTCGGGACCACGGGCGCAGCGGCGCTCCCCGACGGCCGCTTCGTCGACGAAGCCATCCTCCGCACCGCCCGCAACACCCTCCGCGAAGCCCGCGACTGACCGCCGCCACCCGTCCGACGGAGTACGGCTCGCTGGCCGGACCTGCGCACCGATCGGGTTCTGCGGCTGGCTTCTCGGCCCACCCGCCTGCCCTGACGGTGTGCCGGCAGCCGCCCACCCGGCAGCCCACCATCCACGGTTCGGCGCAGGCGGTCGGCCGCCCGACCGATACCGTCAGTCACCATCAAGAACACACTGAGTAGCGGATCCTTCGTCCGTGATGGTGGCGACAGCCAACAAGACCGGACTTCGGCACGGCTCGAAGCGACCGTGCCGCCTGCCTTCCGTGTTCTGTCCCCCGCAGATCGAGCGGATCTGGGTGGCCGATTGCCGAGCCGATCCCTTTGCTGTCGCTCGAATGCAGTCGCTCTGCCTCTCCGCGGTCGAAGGCTCCTGTCCATCGGGGAGGAAAAGATGTCACAGCAACCACCTACACCACCGCCCGGGTTCTATCCGTACCCGCCGCAGCAACCACCGAAGAAGAAGCACACCGGGCGAACCGTGTTGATCACCCTGTCCGCAGTCTTCGTCGTGCTGATAGGTGCCATCGCCGGTTGCACCGTCCTGGTCATGGGCGGCGGTAGTGATGGCAGCGGCGGCAACGACAACGGTGCCCCGCCTCCCCTCGGTAGCGCCAAGCAACAAGCGCAAAAGAAGGGCGCCGCCGCGCCCACGAAACAGAAGGCCCATGCGGCATCGAAGCCGACCGTCACGTTCCGGGTCGAGGGGACTGCGTCCAGTGTGGACACCACGTATGGCTCCGACTCGGACAACCGCCAGGCGCCGGACAAGGTGCCCTGGCAGACCACGCTGTCCCGCGACGACTCCGGCGACACCCTGTACTACTTCGTGAACGCACAACTCAACGGCGGCGGAGACATCACGTGTGAGGTGCTCGTCGGTAGCAAGGTGGTCGCGACCGGACACGCGTCCGGCAGCTACAACATCTGTTCGGCGCAGGTCGGTCAGGACCCGTTCACCGACAAGTGGGAGAAGGAGTAACGACGTACCGGTGCCGGCCGCTCGCACGTCCGGGCGGTCTGCGCCTTCTTCGCCGAGGCTACTGTGGGTACGAACAAGGCCCGGAGCTGGAGCTCCGGGCCTGTGGCGGTGCGCGATACTGGGATCGAACCAGTGACCTCTTCGGTGTGAACGAAGCGCTCTCCCGCTGAGCTAATCGCGCCCGGGACGTGGAGAACTGTACCCGACGGTGCCGGCAGGGGTGCAGGGCAGGGTCAGGTGTTCAGATACGCCCAGGCAGCGGTGGCGAGGTCGATGCCGAAACTGACCCGTACGGATGCCCACACCACGGCCGCTACCAGGACGAAACCCGCCACACCGACCAGGGCGCGGACCGGCCAGGAGCGGCGCAGCAGCCAATCGGTCCAGCGGCGTAGCTGGCGCCGGGTGAAGCGCAGCACGTGACGGGCCCAGGCGTACTCGACGGCGAGCACCGCGAGGCCGGCGAGCACGATCAGCCATCCCGGGCCTGGCAGCGGCACCAGGATCAACCCGAGGACCACGAGCGCCCCGCCCAGCACCCCGGCGCCGATCTTCAGCGCGAGCCGACCGCCGGGCGTGGCGCGGATCCGGTCGAGCGGATGCGGTCGGTGCAGTTCCCGGCGCGGGTGTCCGGGCGCGGTCGTCGCCGGCTGCTGATCGTGTTGCTGCATCTCCGCCGGCACCGCTCACCTCGCTTCACCGATCGCCGGCGGGTCGCCGGCACTGTCTCGACGGTACCGGGATGGCGGCGGCACACTGCCGCTTTTGTCCCGACCGCAGATGGGTCGTCCGGCGAACTTCTGCCAGGTTGTGGCCAACGGCGTATGCGCCGGCCGGAGACGGGGTATCACCTGAACAGAGCGACGATCGGGACTGGTCGGCGGGTTGCGATGACCCACGGTCGGCCCCGGTCTTACCGTCAGTGCGGGACCGAGCCGTTCCCGCCGAGCAGGCCAGGAGACGCCGATGCACCCGACGACCGTCGAAGTCGAAGCCTCACTCCAGCTTGTTGCCCCTGACTCGGTGATGCTCCCGGTCCGGTCGAGCCTGCGCTACGACCCGACCGACCCGTACGCGGTGCACGTGTTGTTCCATCCGGACGGCGTCACTGGAGGCCCGGTGAGCTGGTCGTTCGCCCGGGATCTGTTGGTGTCCGGGCTGACCGAGGCGACCGGCATCGGCGACGTTCGGGTCTGGCCGTGGTCCTCGTCGCGCGGCGACGTGGTCGCCCTGGCGCTGTCATCGCCCGACGGTAACGCGCTGTTCGAGGTGCCGCGGGAGATTCTCGTCCGGTTCCTGCGGCGTACCTTCGCCGCGGTGCCGACCGGCGAGGAGAGCCGCTACCTCGACGTCGAGTCCGCGGTCAGCCGCCTGCTGCGTCAGTCCCCGCGCCCGGAGTAGCACCGACGCTCAGCCGGAGCAGGCGTCGGTGATGCCGAAGGCGTCCGCGAGCGTTCGGCGGCCGCCGTCGGTGAGTCGCAGGGCACGGTCACCGGTGGCACGGCGCACCAACCAGCCCTGGGCGAGGAAGCGCGCGCAGATCGCCGCGCCGAGGGCACCGGCGAGGTGGCTGCGGCGTTCGGTGAAGTCCAGGCAGGGGCGGGCGAACGCGCGGCGCGCGGACCGGGCGGCCGGCACGTCGACGCCCAGGCCGGTCAGCAGGTCCACCCCGGCCGGGGTCAGCTCGTATCCGGCCGGGACGGTGTGCAGCGCCTGGCGGGTAACGAGGGCGTCGTGCACGGCGACCCCGATCTGGCCGGCCAAGTGGTCGTAGCAGGTACGGGCGACGAGCAGTGCGGCGTTGGTCCGGGACTGCCGCAGCGTTCGTACCGGCTTGGGCCGGCTCACCAGTGCCAGCGCCTCCAGTACCTGGCCGACCTCGGGTGACGCGAGCCGGTGGTACCGGTGCCGGCCCGCCGCCACCACCTCGACCAGCCCGCCGTCGCGCAGCCGGGCCAGGTGCTCGCTCGCGGTACCGGGGGACACGCCGGCGATGCGGGCCAGTTCGCCGGCGGCGAGCGCCCGGCCGGCGAGCAGCGCGTCCAGCATGGCCGCCCGCGCCGGCTCACCGATCAGCCGCGCCACCGCGGCGACGTCCACCTCCCCGACGGCCTCCGGTACGGCAGACTCCGCGCCCCCGACCGCTGCCGCGGCGACGTCCACGTCCCCGACGGCCACCGGCACGGTGCGTTCTGCGCCACCGACCGCCACCGGCACGGGGGATTCCGCGCCCCCCACCGCCACCGGCACGGCGGTCGACGGTGCCCCGGCGACGGCCACCTGTTCGGCGGCCGGCGGCCTCGCGCCCCTGCCCGTCTCGCCCACGGCGGCGGACGGCTCGAGCGACTCGGTACTCATGCCCTGCACGCTAGCGCGGGCACGTTTCGGCCAGCGGCGAAGCGTCCGAGCCCTAGCGTCTGGCGAGTGACCCGCTACCTGAGCATCGAGGACGACGACGATTCCGTCCCGGACACCGACGAACGTGACGTGACCACCCTGATCCCGGCCGCCGTGGACGAGGTGTTGGCGATGGCCGAGACGTGGCTGGCCTTCGCCGGCAACCCGGTCGTCCGCGAAGGGAACGCCTGGACGCCGCACAAGGCGCTGCGCCGGGTGACCGACCACCTGATCGACCATCTCGCCGAGATCGAGTGCCGGCTCGCCGGCGTACCCACCGAACCGGACCGTTGGCACGGCCGCCGGCTCACCCTGGACGCGGACTTCGCCCGGTTCACCGAGGCGGACCTGGACGAGGCGACGAGCCGGCTGCGCCGCCTCGCGCTCTGCTATCGCGGCCGGTTGGCCGGGCTGTCGGCCGACGAGCTCGACGCGCCGTGCGCGTCGGACCCGGGCGCCTGGACGATCCGCCAGATCGTCCACCACGTCGCCGGCATCACCGCCTACGCGGAGCTTCTCGGCCCGCTCGCCTGAGGGCCGCCCGCATGGCGTGCGGTGCGGGCCGGCCGGGCTGCGTAGCCTGGGCCGATGCGATCAGCCCTGCGGTACCTGGCCGTCGCGGTCGCGGTGGTCACCCTGGCGGCGTGCTCGTCGAGCGGTGACCGGTCGACCGCCGAGCGTCGATCCTCGCGTACCCGTGCCAGCGCGAGCCCGAGCCCGACCGGGCCGCCGACGATCAGCATCGAGCTCGCCGGCGACGTGCACTTCACCGGCCGTACCGCTGGGCTGCTGAAGGACCCGAAGACCGCGTTCGGCCCGGTCGCGAAGCAGCTGTCGGCGGCCGACGTGACGATCGTGAACCTGGAGACCGCGGTCACCACTCGCGGTACGCCGGAGCCGAAGGAGTTCCACTTCCGGGCGCCGCCGGCCGCGTTCGACGCGGTGAAGGCGGCCGGTGTGGACGTGGTCACGGTGGCGAACAACCACGCGATGGACTACGGCCGGACCGGCCTTGCCGACACCCTGCGCTACGCGAAGGCGGCCGGGATGCCGGTGATCGGGGCCGGCGCCGACGAGGCGGCCGCGTACCGGCCGTGGATCACCACGGTGCACGGGGTGCGGATCGCGTTCCTGGCCTTCAGCCAGGTCACCGAGCTGGCGCAGCAGTGGCTCGCGACGCCCGACCGGTCCGGCATCGCCGAGACGTTCGACACCGCCCGCGCGGTCGCCGCAGTACGGGCGGCGAGGAAGCAGGCCGACGTGGTGATCGTCTACCCGCACTGGGGCCAGGAGGGCAACCACTGCCCGATCGCCGACCAGCGCAGCTTCGCCGCGGCGATGGCGAAGGCCGGCGCCACCGCCGTGGTGGGCACGCACGCGCACCTGCTGCTCGGCGCCGGCTGGGAGGGTGACACGTACGTCGACTACGGGCTGGGCAACTTCCTGTGGTGGCGCGACGACGCCTTCAGCAACGACACCGGGGTACTGCGGCTGACGCTGACCGGCGGCAAACTGACCGGCACCCGGTTCCTGCCGGCCGAGATCTCCCGCCGTACCGGTCAGCCGATCCCGGCCACCGGCTCGACCGCGCGGCGCATCACCACCAAGGTGGACGATCTTCGCAGCTGTACCGGATTGTCCGGCACGGCGGGCTGAACCGCCACATCGGTGCTGTTCGATACCGGTGGAGGCGGTACGACCCCGCGTTTGGCCGGTACCGAGCGATCGGCTACAGTTTCACTCGCCGCCGGGGCAACGAGCACCGGCGACGTGCGGACGTAGCGCAGCTGGTAGCGCATCACCTTGCCAAGGTGAGGGTCGCGGGTTCGAATCCCGTCGTCCGCTCGGATGCGGCGCCCGCGTGGCGTTCGTCCCTCGCCCGGCAGTGCCGGGACACCCGGTGGGGTGGCCGAGTGGCTTAGGCAAGGGCCTGCAAAGCCCTGTACGCGGGTTCGATTCCCGCTCCCACCTCGCGCGGTTAGCTCAGCGGGAGAGCGCTTCCCTGACACGGAAGAGGTCACAGGTTCAATCCCTGTACCGCGCACCAGGCAAAACGCCCCGGTCCGATCTTGGATCGGGGCGTTGCCAGCTACGAAGTACAGCAGTAGGTCACTCACCCAGGCTCTCCCCAAGTCGCTTGAGCGCGTCGCGGGTCTTCGCCGAGGTGGCCTGCGCGTAGACCTTCATCGTCACCGAGATCTGTGCGTGCCGCAGGACGCTCATGATCACGCGAGGGTGGACGTCGAGATCCACCAGCAGCGTGGCGCAGGTCCGCCGAGCGTCGTGCACGGTGATTCGACGCACCCCGGCACGGCCACACCGGTACTCCCAGCTCCGGCTGAAATTGCGCGGCTCGCCCGCACCTCTTCAACCAGCCCTAGCCATGGCCCTGACGCTACGCGACCAGGCCACGAGGCGCAGCAGGCCCCTGTCGTGGCTCAGGTGATGCTTGCCGGATCTGTGTCGGCTGACGCTGACGGCTAGAGGGCCGTGACTCGCCACGCCGCACAACAGACCTATCGTCCCAACAGCCGGTCCGCCAGGTCTGTGGTCATCAACATGACCATCCGGGTGTCATCGCCGTCGCCCCAGATCCACGTGCGCCGATCGGCAAGCGTCGCCTCGATCTCGGCCGTCGTCATCGCTGGGGCATGGTCCCAGACAGCGTCCATCGGTTCCCGAATCTCGATCAGGTCCCGACGGATCATGCCCCGAACCACCTCGGCGAACCGTGGAATGAGCGCCTCAATCGCTTCGACGTCATTGCCGAAGATCCACACCGCTCCGCCACTCTCGGCATGGCCGAGATAGTCGCCGATCACCCCGTTGAGATAGCACTCCTCCAGCGCCGTCGTCATGACCACCTGCTCTTCTCGGGTCAGGTCGTCCCAGATGCTCATATGCCTGGGTCTTCGTCGCACCTCACATACACCCGCAACGCCTCCTGTCCAGCAACGACGTCCGTCCGTCAAGCATCATCTGACACACGACTGTCAACCGTCATCCGAGACAGGACACAGCACCGGGTCCAGTGTGATCAGTGGGACTGTAAGACGTTCGGTGTAACTCCCGATCATGGAAGTGACATCGATGACCGAGATGATGTCTGGTATGGACAACACCGACGATCCGACACGGGCGGCTGGCCTGGGCGGGCTGGATGAGCAGCTGATTGATCAGCTGGTCGATCGGGCCAAGGCCGGTGGGCTGCAGCTGACCGGGGAGGGCGGGCTGCTGGCGGCGCTGACCAAGCGGGTGCTGGAGTCGGCGTTGGAGGGCGAGATTACCGACCATCTGGGCTACCAGGCTCACGATCCGGCTGGTCGAGGTAGCGGCAACTCCCGCAACGGCGTCCGCAGCAAGACCGTGCTCACCGAGGTCGGTCCGGTCGAGCTGGATGTTCCTCGGGACCGCAATGGCAGTTTCGAGCCGAGGATCGTGGCGAAGCGACAGAAGCGGCTGTCCGGGGTCGATGAGATGGTGATCTCTCTGGCGGCCAAGGGATTGACTACCGGCGAGGTCCAGGCCCATCTGGCTGAGGTGTATGGGGCGCAGGTGTCACGCCAGACGATCTCCACGATCACCGACAAGGTGATCGAGGGCATGGTCGAGTGGCAGAACCGGCCGCTGGATGCAGTGTATCCGGTGGTGTTCATCGACGCTATCCACGTCAAGATCCGTGATGGTCAGGTTGCGAACCGGCCGATCTATGTGGCGCTGGCGGTCACCTGCGAGGGCAACCGTGACATCCTCGGGCTGTGGGCCGGTGACGGCGGTGAAGGCGCCAAGTACTGGCTGCATGTGCTCACTGAGCTGAAGAACCGGGGCGTGGCCGATGTGTTGATGATGGTCTGCGACGGGCTGTCCGGGCTACCGGAAGCGATCGCCAGTGTGTGGCCAGCCACGGTGACGCAGACCTGCGTGGTGCACCTGCTGCGCAACAGTTTCCGTTACGCCGGCCGGCAGCACTTCGACGCTATCGCCAAGGCGCTACGGCCGGTCTACACCGCGCCCACCGAGGCCGCCGCGGCCGAGCGGTTCGCCGAGTTCACCGAGGCGTGGGGCACCCGATACCCGGCCATCGTCCGGCTCTGGGAACGCGCCTGGGCCGAGTTCGTGCCGTTCCTGGCGTTCGACCCGGAGATCCGGCGGGTGGTCTGCTCGACCAACGCGATCGAGTCGGTCAACGCCCGGATCCGTCGCGCTGTGCGGGCCCGCGGGCACTTCCCCAACGAACAGGCCGCGCTCAAGTGTGTCTACATGGCGGTGATGAGCCTGGACCCGACCGGCATCGGACGCAAACGCTGGATGATGCGGTGGAAGCCCGCACTCAACGCGTTCGACATCGCCTTCGACGGCCGTCTGGCCGCCGGCAAGAAGTAACCCACCCAACCCTGAGATACACCGAACGTTTGACAGACCCCACATCAAGTGGCGGACGAGTGTCGCGCATCAGTCGACGGAGGACAACAGCACCGGGTCCAGATCCGGTGAGAACTTTCTGTACGGGTTCAAGGCGGCCCTGACGGGCCGCGCGCGCCGCCGTTCGGGCCGCGTTCCGGCCGCTCTGCTGGCGCCCGCGGCCGGAACGCTCCAGGCCCGCGGCAGGCGCGCACACCAACAGGGCCGCCACCCTCGGCAAGTTCACACCGAGAGCGACGGCCTCATCGCACGAATCGTGAGCCGCTGGCCGCGCCGGTCACCGCCGGCGCCGGACGGTGGGGGCACGCCGGGCGGGTCGGCTGGGCGGCGGATTGTCGAGCGGTTGCGGTGACGGCGCCTCCGGCGGGGGCGCTCAGGCTCCGGGATGGCTGGGGGCCGTTGGCCGGCCGGCGGGTTGCTGGGTGGTCACCGTCGCCATCCCGTCACCGCCGCCCCAGGCACAGCCGAGCAGACCGCCGCCGGGGCCGCCAGCGTGGGCGGGCACGTCCAGGCCGTCGGCAGGTGGCGGCCCCGACACCGGCCCGCTCCCCAGAAGGGTGGGACGACGGCGACGGGATGGCGGAAACGTCGCTATTCTGCTGCTAGCTTTTCACGGATAACCCAAAGGGATAAAAGTGCCTGATATCGGGAAATCTATTAACACTCTAGAGCAATCGCTTCGTACTCTGATTGAGACCGTGTTGTCTCGGGAACTTGGACCGGACTGGGTTGCGAAATGCGGTGTGAGCGAAGAAAAGGTTTCGAGGTGGGAAGAACGGCGAGACGAGGAACCTAAGCGACGTCCAGGCGGGGAGGTCGATCGTAGGCTCTTGTGGTATTCGGAATTTCATGACCTCTACACTCTGATCAATAAAAGCTGGCAGCTGGGATTCAAAGAATGCTTCCAAGATAAGAAACGACTAGAGGTGTATCTGGATAGAATTGGCGCATTTAGAAATCCAGACGCGCACTCAAGGGATCTGCTTCCATTTGAGGAAAGTCTTGTAGTAGGAATGAGCGGTGAGCTGCGGCAGCAGATTACATTGTATCTTTCGAAGGGGGCTGGAGGGTTGGAGCGCGAGCACTTCCCGAGGATTGAGTATCTGAGAGACAATTTTGGCAATGAAGGTGGAGACGCGCTCAGTATCGAGACTGGCCTTACCTTAAGAGCTGGAGACACTCTTCACTTTACTGGACGGGCCTGGGATCCGGATGGAGATATTCCCACATGGGAGGTGTTCGTTAATGGAAGGGGTGCAGTTTTTACGTCTGAGGGATCTGAGTTCGAATGGGACTTCGCAATCGGAACCAGTCACATTAATGTCAGAGCATCGGTCCTGATCTTCTTAAAGTCACCGAAGACTTATCACAAGCATAATTCATTCGACGAAGCGACAACGTTTTACTACAGCATTCTTCCTCCGTCTTAGGTTTGTCAGGCTATGCTCTCTGTTGTCATCGATCTTCCGGGGATTTCGGGGCCCTGATGGGCTGCATTGCCAGCCGGAGGGTTGCGGGGTGGTCACCGGCCGCCATCCCGTCACCGCAGCCCCAGGGACAGCCGAGCAGACCGTCGTCGGGGCCGCCAGCGTGGGCGGGCACGTCCAGGCCGTCGGCAGGTGGCGGCGCCGGCGACGGTCCGCTTCCCGGGGAGGGTGGGACGACGGCGACGGGAGGGGAAACCTCCGCTTTTTGTCTATACGATCTGCTCGCCTTTTATAAATTGTATGAGGTTTAGCTCGGCGGACGGAACTTCCACGTTTCCCTTGGTTGCGGGGAAACTTACCAGAACGGTGTCGCCGTTAAGCTTCCTAATCACCTGCCCTGTACCGTAGCGTGGATGCTCTGCGAAGGATCCGATTGGTGCCAACTTCGAATCGGCAAACTCAATGAGTGATAGTTGTGGCTTTTCTCTTCGGGGAGAGTGCAGAGTGTCCTCGGTTAGCCTTTGAAGATCTCTCACTCTAAGCAATATTTCGCGGGTAACGTCATCGGTCGATCGACTGTCTGTCTTACGATGTGGTCTTGTATCGATCTTCCCTAACCTATCTAGGTACGTTTTCCATACGCGCTCAAATGCGGACTCGAGGCGTCGCGCCTCAAGTGCAAGGTCTCCGCATGACTGGTTCAAAGACACGATTAAACGCAGCATGTCGTCATGATCGGACGCTTCGGTGGCTTGGAACTGAGTAAGGGGCCCGGTGACATCTGAAGGGCTGACATTGAACAAGACAGGCCGCACTCTTGCATTATCAAGCGATTTTGCGAGAGCGCCCGCTTCGAAGTTAAGCCACGGCTCTCGGATATTCTCCGGCGTCACACAAAGAATTCCTTGATTCGACTGATCGAGCTTTTCTCCAATTTCAGTCGCCCATCTCGCACCCTTGTCGATATCTTCGCTTGAAATCCACGGCTCGATTTGTTGTATAACGTCCGGAAGCCAGTCTCGTAGGATGCCAGCAATTGACCTGCTTGTAGGTTTTGACCAGCTTATAAATAACTTCATAGATCCCCTCCGTGAGACGTGCTCAGTGAGCCCTTTTCATCGTGGTGGGGATGTGTTGGGCCGCTGGGGATCGAGACGGGTTCGTGACCGAGAGGGGCGTGTCGCGGTCGGGGATGTAGCGAAGCCCTTGCTATGACGGCGATCGACCAAGATCTGCTGTCGTCAGCAAGGGCTTCTTCATGTTGTTTTACCGTGCCGCGCTGCCGTTGTCATCTCAGACCCTGACCTTCGTGTCTGGACTCATCCGCCGCCATCGTCGGCAACTCGGCTCGCGGTGGCGGGCGCTGGATGCGGGGCAACAGGCGCTGCTGGTGCTGGTGTATCTGCGCAAAGGTGAACCGTTCACGCAGGTCGGGGCGGGTTTCGAGGTGTCCACAGCCACCTGCTGGCGCTACGTCAACGAGACGGTGGAGCTGCTGGCCGACCGGGCACCGAAGCTGCAGGCGGCGCTGAAGACCGCGAGGCGGGCCGGCATGGCCTACGTGATCATCGACGGAACCCTGGTCCCGATCGATCGGGTGGCCGCCGACCGGCCGTTCTACTCCGGCAAGCACCGGATGCACGGGATGAACCTGCAGGTGATCTCGGCACCCGACGGGGCCATCCTGTGGGTGTCGGGTGCGTTGCCCGGCAGCGTGCACGACACCGCCGCCGCCCGCATCTGGAACATTCTCGCCGCGCTACGCCAGGCCGGGCTGATCGCCCTGGGCGACAAGGGCTATCACGGGATCGGCGAGCCGGTGATCACTCCGTACAAGGGCAAGGGTAAACCCGAGTCTCAGAAAGCTGCCAACCGGGCGCACGCGAGGCTGCGTGGCCCCGGCGAACGCGCCAACGCCCAGCTCAAAACCTG
Source organism: Actinocatenispora sera (assembly GCF_018324685.1). Lineage (NCBI taxonomy): Bacteria > Bacillati > Actinomycetota > Actinomycetes > Micromonosporales > Micromonosporaceae > Actinocatenispora > Actinocatenispora sera. Next base: position 4,413,306 of record NZ_AP023354.1, read on the forward strand.
GCGCATCCTGCGCAAGCTACGCTCCAGCCCCCACCGCGCCGGCCGACTCGCCAAAGCCATCCACGTCCTTCAAGACCACGAACTCGCAGCAGGATGAAAAAGGCTCAGTATGTCCAATTGCAGTCGCATGCCGGCTAAAGGTTGTCCCGTAATGATCTTGATGGGTTGACGCGGAAGGACTTCACGGCCGCGTCGGGCCGGTCATACGACCATGGTCAGGTTGCGCATCAACGCGATACCGGCGGCGGCGTACCAGACGCCTCGTTGTTTGCGGCGGCAGTCGCGGAGGATCTTCCAGGACTTCATGTGGGCGAAGCAGTGCTCGACGCGGGCGCGGATACGGCGGTGGACGGTGTTGAGGTCCTGTTTCCACTGCGGCAGCGGCGGTTCACCCTCGCGCGGCTTGCGGTAGGGCATGATTACCTCCGGGTTGCCCTGGTAGCCGCCGTCGGCCATTACCGCCGCGCCGGCGCACTGTTGGTCGACGCCGGAGTCGGTGTAGGCGCGGCAGTCGTTGCGGTTGCCGGGCAACGGATCTCCGACCGCGACGGTCAGGCGGGTGTTGGCGTCGATGGCCACTTGCAGGTTGGTGGAGTACCGGTAGTTCTTCGACCGGGCCGACATGTTCCGGTCGTGGGTGGGCACCAGCGTGCCGTCCACGATCAGGACCGTGTCGGGTCGGTGCCGGCGGCTCTGGGGCTCCAGTACCAGGTGTGGGGCCAGGTGATCGACGATGCGCCCGGCGGCCGACTTCGATACTCCGAACAGCGGCGCGATCTGCCGCAGCGTCAGGTTGGTGCGGTAGTAGGTGGCCACCAACAACACCCGGTCGGCCAGCGACAGACCCCACCGGCGGCCAGCGCCGGTCTGCTGTCCGCCGCGACCAGCCACGATGGCCACCAGCTTGCCGAACTGCCGGGCTGACAGGCCGGTGAACACCGGGATCCACTGCGGCTGATCGGACCTGATCGTCTGCTCCACACCAAGGTCAACGACCGAGCGGACCAACGATTACGGGACAACCTTTAGGTGTCTATGGGCCGCATGGACGTCTTTTACCACCGATTCGGGCCCTGTTTGGGTTTGATCGAAGTCACTGACCCAACTTGTCCGCACCCAACGTTGGGAAAGGCGCGAGGTCGGAGGGCCGCCGGGACACGACCCGCAACGACTCCACTCTCCCGCCAGGGTCTCGACGCGCCATAGCTAACTCATGTTTTTGGATGGGAAGTGACGGGAACCGAGGGCAACCAGAAGGTTCGATGGTTGGCTAACGTCACAGGTGGGGACGGGTAACGGGAAGCAGTGGGCAACGCTGAGAGTGAGGATCCGGAAACCGGCAGGTCTTAGTAGAGGCCGCAGACTGCTCGGGCGAGCCGTACTTCTTGTGTCGTGTTGGAGACACTGAGTGCACTCGGTGTCCTGTTTGGTCGATAGGGTCCGGTCCATGAAGGGGATCGGGAAGTACTGGGGTTACCTTGTGTTGCTTCTGCTGATCACGGCGTGGTGGACGTCTGCGGTCGGTCCGTTGGCCCTAGTCGTGCTGTCGGTGCTGGTCATGGTGTTCTTTCTGTTCAGGGCGCCGGTGTTCTGCTGTGCGGTAACCCGAGATGGAACGCTGTGCCGGAACAACTCGCGCGGCTTGTTGTTGGGGTGCAGCTATCGGCAGCACAAGCTGCAGAAGCTCAAGATGACGGTCATCCCGCACCAGTGGCGTGCGCTGAACCGGGGGCTGTGGGTGTCTCCCAAGGAGGGGCTCGCCACCCTGGTGTCGGTCGGCGGACTCGTGTCGACCGTGACGAGCTTGGTCATGTTGGCGGCCAGCTGACGATGCCTGTGCCCGCGTGGAGTGCCGAGCGCCGCCGCGAGCGAAGGCCCGCGGGCCAGACGTACAGCAGGGAAGTACAGCAACGAGCCCAGCCAGACGCGACCTGATCATGGCACTACAAGCCGCTGACCAGCGGTGGAGACTGCATCGGACCTCACTGCTTGTAACTGACACGGAAGAGGTCACAGGTTCAATCCCTGTACCGCGCACCAGCAGGCGAACGGCCCGCGACCAGGATCTGGTCGCGGGCCGTTTCTTCGTGCTCGGGCGGTTTGTGCTCGGGGCGGGACGGGGGTTGCGCGGGACCATAGACTGCGCTCACTCGTATATTTCCAACATGTTGGAAGGTGAGCGTTGAAAACTAGTTGCCCCGACCCGGGGCTGACCTCCTCGCCGCGCACCCGGACCCTGCGGTGGCTGCGGCGCCTCGCCGTCGCGGCGGTCGCCGCGGCCATCCTTCCGATCTCCGCCGCCGGCGCGGCCGACGCGTCGGACGCGCCGGCCGGCACTCCGCCGGGCTCGATCGCGGCGGCACCGTACTACTACTTCGACTCGTACAACCGGCCCGATCCGGTGGACATCATGCGGCGCACCGGGATCCGGTGGTTCACGCTGGCGTTCGTGGTCGCGCCGGACGCGACGACCTGTGCACCGCAGTGGGACGGCGGCGGCTCCTTCGACCCCGGTTCGGCGCAGAGCAGGGCGATCGCCGCGATCCGCGCCGCGGGCGGGGACGTGATCCCGTCCCTGGGCGGTGGGGGCGTGTACAAGCTGGGCCAGGCGTGCGACTCCACCGAGGCCCTGGCCGCCGCGTACCAGCAGGTGGTGGATGCGTACGAGCTCAAGGCGGTGGACCTCGACATCGAAGGCGCCGAGTTTGCCGACCCGGCGGCGCGGCAGCGCAACGTCGCCGCGCTCAAGCTGCTCCAGGACCGCAACCCCGGCCTGAAGGTGTACCTGACGGTGCCGGTGTTCGACACCGGGTTCAGCGGCAACGGCATCGCGCTGGTCGACGACGCCAAGGCGGTGAACCTGGACGTGACCGCGTGGGCGGGGATGGCGTTCTGGTTCGGCAAGGGCGCCATCGACATGGGCGATGCGTCGATCCGGGCGATGAACGGCATGCAGACGGTCGTTCGCGACGTGTACGGGATGAGCGACCGCGAAGCGTACCGGCACGTCGGGTTGTCGAGCCTCGCCGGCGTCAACGAGGACCCGGGCGAGGTCATCACGCTGCAGGACTTCCGCCAGGTGCTCGGCTATGCCCACCGACACCAGATCGGGCGCCTGACGTTCTGGAACGTCAACCGCGACCGGCAGTGCCAGGCGGACGGGTCCGACCTGCCGGACACGTGCAGCGGCGTGCAACAGTCGCCGTACGAGTACACCGGGATGGTCGCCCGGTACCGCCAACCGGCGGCGTGAGCGGTCGCGACGGTGGTTGCAGCGCCGCGACGCTTCGGCTCCGGCTGGGTCGGGCGTCGCGGCGGACACCCGATCGGGCGGGACCGATCGGCCCCGTGCACCGGCCGCTCGGTGGGTGGACGGGGCCGGTTCACGCGCGGAGCATGTGAACCATCGGTAAGGCGGTGGTTGCGATGCGTATGATGCTGCGGTTCGAGGTCGACACCGAGGCGGGCAACGAGCTCCTCCGGTCGGGCGAGATGCAGAAGGGCATGGAACGGATGCTGGGGATGCTGAAGCCGGAGGCGGCCTACTTCTTTCCGGTCAACGGCTGTCGCGGCGGGTTCCTCGTCTTCGACCTGGCAGACCCGTCGCAACTGGTGACGCTGACCGAACCGTTGTGGACGATGCTGCACGCTCGCATCGAGGTGACGCCGGCGATGAGCCTCGACGACCTGACGTCCGGGCTGAGCTCGCTGGCTGCGTCGTAGCCGGCGCCCGGATCCCGGTCTCAGTGCAGGATGCGGTCGGCGAGGCGGGTGGCCTGGTCGGCGTCGAACCCGCCGGCGATCTGCAGCTCGCCGCCGGTGATCGGCTCGGCGACAACCGGTGCGGCCACCACCTCGTCGCGCACCACGATGGCGAGCTGGTTCCCGGGCGGTGAGGCGGTCGCGATCCTCCTCGTCAGGTCGGCGAACCGCGTCGTGTCGGCGGACCGCAGCGAGATCTGGATCAGCACGCCGCCGCCGTACGAGTTCGGCGCCAGCGTCAGGTCGCGCACCGCGCTGAGGCTCATCCCGGAGCCGAGCCGGTAGCAGAGCGTCTTCCCGCTCGTGTCCTTGCCCGGCAGGTCGTCACCCTTGCAGGGCGCGGGATGCGAGGCACGGACCGGCCGCAGCCCGACGAAGTGGTCGAGCGTGCGCGCCCCGCTGTGGTCGCCGACGCCGATCGGGCCGTCGCCGGACGAGCGCCGGGCGAGCACCACGGCCGTGATCGTGCCGCCGACCACCACGACGACACCCAGCACGAGCACCAGGATCAACCAGGCCGGGATGCGGCGTCGGGCGGTCGGGTCCGGCGGTGTGAAGGCGGGTACGCCGTCCGACTGCTGGGGCTGCATGCGGCGAGCGTACCGATCGCTGCCAACCTCACCGCCCGGACGACGGGTCGGCGTGCTGGCCGTGCAGCAGCCCGGTGGACTGACCGACCTCGATCAGGTAGCCGTCCGGATCCCGCAGGTAGCAGCGGATCTCGGCGCCGCGGTCCAGCGGCGGCGTGACGAAGGTGGCCCCCTTCGCGCTCCACCCGGTGTGGCACGCGTGGATGTCGGCGACTCGCAGGTTCAAAAAGATCGACGTGGTGTCGCCCGGCTCGTAGTCGACCACCGAGATCCCCGGCTTGTCCGGCGTGGGCGGCCCGCCGGGGTTCATGATGATCCACGAGTTGGACAGCTGGACGATGCACGGGTTCTCCGCCATCACCACGGTGCCGCCGAGGATCCGCGAGTAGAAGTCGCGGGAGCGCTCGACGTCGCGCACGGTGAGAAACAGCGAGACGAGCAGTCCCTCGGCCGGCGCCGGAATCCTGGCGCCGCCGGTCATGACTCCTCCCGGTCGTCGCCGAGGGTGAGCAGGTCGGTCAGCGCGTACGTCGCGCCCGCCGCCGGCAGGTTCGGCCGCCAGCCCGGTTCCAGGCTCAGGTAGCTTGCCGGATCGGCGCGCAGCAGGCCGATCAGCACCTCCGCCACGATCCGCCCGCCCACCGGGCCCAACCGGTCGCCGTCGCCGCGGTGCTGCGCCTCCTTGAGCACGTAGTACCAGAGGGGGGTGTCGTGCGGCCAGTCGTGGCCCCGCTCGTCGGCCGTCAGCGGCGCGGCGCCGAGCAGCCGGGCGACCGCTTCGCCGCTGGGTAGCCCGGTCGTCTCGCCGCGGATCAGGTCGCGGACCGCGAGCGAGCGGTAGTCGTCGGTCGCCAGCTCGCCGGTGACCTGCTCGGGCAGGCCGATCAGGCTGGTGGCGAGCCGACCGTCGAGCCGCTTCGCCCGCTGCGCCGGCGGCCGGCCGGGCAGGTCGAAGACCTGTGCGAAGTCGAGCCGGCGGTCGGCCCGCAGCGGTCCGAAGCCGGTGAGGTCGGGAAACAGCGGTACCGCCGGTCCGTCGGCGACGAGCCGGTAGCTGTGCCGGATCTGGCCGTGCCCGTACCGGTAGGCGGCGTCGGCGAACTCCAGCGGGATGTACCCGTGTCCGGGCTCGGGTGCGAACCACCGGCCGCCCTCGGCGAGTACCTGCTCGACCAGCTCGGCGCCGACCAGCCGGGGCAGGAAGTCGTGCACCACGATCCACTGGTAGTGCCAGGTCAGCGCGACCCGCGCGGCGTCGACCAGGTCGGCCTCGGCGACCCCGGCGGTACGCAGCCGGTCGACGATCCGGTTGTGTGCCCGCAGCAGGGCGACGTGCAGGCTCAGCGAGAACAGGTGCACGTCGTTGCGTGGGTCGCCGATCAGCGCGACACCCTGCTGGTTGCGGGGCACGTCGTGGCCGTCCGGGCCGAGCAGGAACTTCGCCGGATCCTCGACGTCGAACAGGAACGGGGAGCCGATCGGACCGTCGGCGTACAGCAGCTCCAGGTTGAGCTTCGGGGCGCGCGCGTTGCGCAGCTGCTCGGGTCCGGTCGCGCCGCCGATGGGGGAGCGGTCGGCAGTGATGTCGTGCGCGATCAGCTGGCCGAAGAACGGCCAGCCGGCGGCCTGGGTGGCGTCGTCGCCGGCGGTACCGGCCAGCCGGTCCAGCGCGGCGCCGGCGTCGCAGATGCCGCCGGGGTCGCCGGCCCGCAGCAGCGACTCCGGGTCGCCGGCCAGCGGTTCGAGCTGCGGGAACATCCGCCCGTACCGGGTCGCGGCGGTCGGCCGGTCCACCGCCCGGACCAGGCTCAGGCAGTGGTCGCGGGCGGGTACCTGGCTGCCGTGCCGGTGCGGCAGCGCCGCCGTCGGCTGCGGCGGGCCGAGCGTGCCGGCCGTCGACGCGGCCGGGCGGGACGCGTGGCCGGCGCCCGGCATCGCCTCGCGTACCGACTCCTCGGCGGACTCGACCGCGCCGAGCAGGTTCTGCAGGCCGATCTCGTACCGCTGGGCGTCCGGGTCGAGCCACTCGTCGACCGGGCGGGGGTCCGGCCGCCCGTCGGGCCCGTCCTCCGCCAGTTCCAGCTCCGCCTCGACGTCGTGCTCCAGCGCGTGCAGGAAGCCGTCGTGCGGCAGGCGGTTTCGTCGGATGTCCCGCGTGGCGTCGTCGCCGGTAGGGCTGCTCATCGTGTCCCCTTTTCGTCGGTACCGCTGCCAGCTACGACAGCGCGGACCGGCCGGACGTGACGGTTTCGCTGTCACAACCCGGCTGGGTGCCCTGTCACACGGGTGGGGCGATCGCCCTCGGGGCGGCTGCGGGGCGGCCGTCGAGCGGACAGCAGCGGGGTGCACGCCCCGTACGGCGAAGGAGGCAACAGATGCCGGACAGCGAAACCAGTACCGAGCGGAGCGCGGGCGCCTGGCAGTCGGCGCTGACGATGATCCAGGAGGTCGAGCCGCCGACCATCCCGGCCGGCGCACACGCGATGACGGTGATCGTCGAGTTCCCGGCCGGTGACCCGGGTACCCCGCCGCACCGGCACAACGGGCCGTGCTTCGGGTACGTGGTGTCCGGCGAGATGCTGTTCGAACTGGAGGGCGAGGCCCCGCGGGTGGTCCGCGCCGGCGAGGCGTTCTGGGAGCCGGGCGGCGACGTCATCCACTACCAGAACGGCAACAACCGGGACGACATGCCGGTACGCTACACGGTCACGATGCTGTGCCCGCCCGGGTCGCCGATGCTCACCCTGGTCGACGAGGACGAGCTGGCCGCGCGCGCGGACCGCCGGGTGCCGGCGACCGCCTGACCCGTACCGGCCCCGGGCGTACGCGATCGCGCGGCGCCCGGGGCGTCACGTGTCACGAGACTGCCGGACGGCACGACCAGGAGGGTGACGACGCGGTGAGCACCAACCGGCTGGAGGCGTTCAGCGACGGGGTGATGGCCATCATCATCACCGTCATGGTGCTGGAGCTGACCGTACCGTCCGGCCACCATCTCGCGGATCTGGTGCACGCCACCGGGATCGGGCTGCTGACCTACCTGCTGAGCTTCGTCTACGTCGGCATCTACTGGAACAACCACCACCACATGTTCCAGCTGACGAAGCAGATCACCGGCGGTGCGCTGTGGGCCAACCTGGCGATGCTGTTCTTCCTGTCGCTGTTCCCGTTCACCACCGCGTGGATGGACGACTCCCGGTTCGCTCCCACCCCGGTCGTGCTGTACGGCGTGGACCTGCTCTGCGCCGCCGGCGCGTACCTGGTGCTGCAGCGGGTGATCATTCGCATGGAGGGCCCCGGATCGCCGCTGCGCGCGGCGATCGGCGCCGACGTCAAGGGCAAGGTCTCGGCGGTGCTGTACCTCGCCGGGGTCCTGGCCGCGCTGACCATCGACCGAGACGGTCGGAGCGGGGTCTGGATCGCGCTGTCCTGCTACGTCGCCGTCGCGGTGCTGTGGATCGTGCCGGACCGCCGGATGGACCGTGCGGTTCACCGGGCGACCCGGGACCAGCCGGGCGAATCGAGGTGAAAAGTCTGCCCCCGGCACCGTTTCTCCCTGCCGACCCGTCCTGACCCGACCGGCCCGGCCGCACCGATCCCGGTACCAAGTGGCGAACACCTCGTGCGGGCCCGCCGGCGACGGTCGATGATGGAGATCGCGCACGCAGGGGGAAGGGACGTCGCCGCATGCCCGAGATCGAGACGCCCGACGAGGAGCTGTCGGACGCCACGGCGGTGTTCCTCGCCGTACGACCACGGCTGTTCGGGATCGCCTACCGGATGCTCGGCAGCGCCGCCGACGCGGAGGACCTGGTGCAGGAGGTGTGGCTGCGCTGGCAGCGCACCGACCGGTCCACGGTGGAGAACCCGGCGGCCTACCTGGCGACCGCGGTGACCCGCCTTGCGATCAACGCCAGCCGCAGCGCCCGGGCGCGGCACGAGACGTACCCGGGGCAGTGGCTGCCGGAGCCGGTGGACACCTCCGCCGATCCGCAGCTGGGCGCCGAGCGCGGTGCCGCGCTGGAGCTTGCGGTGCTGATGCTGCTGGAGAAGCTGTCCCCGACCGAGCGCGCCGCGTACGTGCTGCGGGAGGCGTTCGACTACCCGTACCGGCAGATCGCCGACATCGTGCAGACCACCGAGGTGGCCGCCCGGCAGCTGGTCAGCCGGGCCCGCCGCCGGCTCGCCGCGGACCGGCGCAAGCCGGTCGACCGGGCACAGCACGAGCGGATGCTGACCGCGTTCGTCGGGGCGGCCCGGTCGGGCGACCTGGCGGCGCTGGAGAAGATGCTGAGCGCGGACGTGGTCAGCACCTCCGACGGCGGTGGGCTGGCCCGGGCCACCAGGATGCCGGTGGTGGGGGTCGACCGGGTCGCGAAGTACGTGCGGGCGATCGGGCCGCGGTTCTGGCCCGGCACCGAGGTGAGCGTGGTCGAGGCGAACGGCCAGCCGGTGGTGCTGGTACGCCACGGCGGCGAACCGGTCGGGCTGGTCGCGCTCGACGTGTCCGCGGACGGCATCGAGCGGCTGATGTGGCAGATCAATCCGGAGAAACTGGCCACCTTCCGGGCTGTGAGCGGCTAGACGCCCCACACTGGTCACGAACGGGCGTGTCACGTTGTCTTAGAGGGTGAACCCATCAGATCGGGGGAGCACCGTGAAGCGGATCCTCATCGTCGGCGGCGGGTACGCGGGCTTCTACGCGGCGTGGAAGCTGGAGAAGAGGCTGCGGTCCCGTGAGGCCGCGCTCACCGTCGTCGACCCGCGTCCGTACCTGACCTACCAGCCGTTCCTGCCGGAGGTCGCGGCCGGCTCGATCGAACCGCGGCATGCGGCGGTGTCGCTGCGCCGGCACCTGCGCCGGACCCGGGTGGTACCGGGCTGGGTGACCAACATCGACCACGAGCACCGCCGGGTGACCGTGCGGCCCGACCTCGGCCCCGAGTTCGACCTGGAGTACGACGTCATCGTCGTGACGGCCGGCGCGGTCACCCGCAAGTTCCCGGTGCCCGGCGTCGCCAGCGAGGCGATCGGGATGAAGTACGTCGAGGAGGCGGTCGCGATCCGGGACCGGCTGATGACCTCGTTCGACCGGGCGGCGTCGCTGCCGGTCGGGCCGGTCCGGAAGCGGCTGCTGACGGTCACGTTCGTCGGCGGTGGCTTCTCCGGCGTGGAGGGCTTCGGCGAGACGCTGTCGCTGGCCAACTCGCTGGTCCGCCGGTACCGCCGGTTGCACCGCAGCGAGCTGCGGTTCCACCTGATCGAGGCGTCCGGCCGGATCCTGCCGGAGGTGGGCGAGGAGCCCAGCCGGTGGGTGGTGCGGTCGCTGACCGACCGCGGCGGGCAGGTGCACCTGGACACCAAGGTGCTGTCGGCCGTCGACGGCCACGTGGTGCTGTCCACCGGCGAGGAGTACGACTCCGGCCTGATCGTGTGGACCACCGGCAACGACGCGAACCCGGTGGTGCGCAACCACACCGACCTGCCGATCGGCGAGCGCGGCCAGATCGTGGTCCGTCCGGACCTGCGGGTGGGTACCGACGCCGAGCCGGTCGCCGACGCCTGGGCCGCCGGCGACGACGCGGCGGTGCCCGACCTCGCCGCCGGGGTTCCCGACGCGTACGTGGTGCAGAACGCGCAGAACGCGTTCCGGCAGGGCAAGCTGCTGGCCCGCAACATCGCCGCGAACCTGCACGGCCGAGCGCCGAAGCCGTATGTGCACCACAGCCTCGGCGCGGTCGCCACCCTCGGCATCGGCAACGGGATCTTCCAGTGGCACCGGATCGTGGTGAAGGGCTGGCCGGCGTGGCTGATGCACCGCGGGTACCACGTGCTCGCGGTGCCGACCTGGGAGCGCAAGGTCCGGGTGTTCGCGGGCTGGCTGACCCAGGCGATGTTCGGCCGCGACATCGTCTCGCTGGAGTCGGTCGAGCATCCGCGGGAGGCGTTCGTCTCGGGCGGCAAGCCGGACTGAGCCGACGCGGGGCTCCCGCCGGCGGGGGAGCCCCGCGCCACCCCGGGCGTGAACCGGCCGCCGCACCGAGGTCGGTGCGGCGGCCGGTGGGCTGCCCCGGTCGGCCGGGACGGTGGCTCAGACCAGGTCGTACCGGTCGGCCATCATGACCTTGTCCCAGGCGGCGACGAAGTCGTGCACGAACTTCTCCCGCGCGTCGTCGCTCGCGTACACCTCGGCGACGGCACGCAGCTCGGAGTTCGAACCGAAGATCAGGTCGGTCCGGCTGCCGGTCCACTTCAGCTCGCCGGTGGCACGGTCGCGGCCCTCGAACGTCTGGGCGTCGTCGGCCGTCGGCTTCCACTCCGTACCCATGTCGAGCAGGTTGGTGAAGAAGTCGTTGGTCAGCGCGCCCGGCCGGTCGGTGAACACACCCAGCGGCGACTGCTGGTAGTTCGCGCCGAGCACCCGCATCCCGCCGACCAGCACGGTCATCTCCGGCGCGGTCAGGTTGAGCAGGTTGGCCCGGTCCACCAGCAGGTACTCGGCCGGCAGCTGACCGCTGGCCTTGCCCCGGTAGTTGCGGAACCCGTCGGCCTTCGGCTCCAGCGGTACGAACGACTCGACGTCGGTCTGCTCCTGGCTGGCGTCGGTACGGCCCGGGGTGAACGGCACCTTGACCTCGACGCCGGCCTGCCTGGCGGCCTGCTCCACGCCGGCGGCGCCGCCGAGCACGATCAGGTCGGCCAGCGAGACCTTCTTGCCGCCGGTCTGCGCGGCGTCGAACGACTCCTTGATGCCCGACAGCGTGCCCAGCACCTGCGCCAGCGAGTCCGGCTCGTTGACCTCCCAGCCGCGCTGCGGCTCCAGCCGGATCCGGCCGCCGTTCGCGCCGCCGCGCTTGTCGCTGTTGCGGTACGTCGACGCCGCCGCCCACGCGGTCGACACCAGCTGCGCCACGGTCAGCCCCGAGTCGAGGATCTGCCGCTTGAGCGCGGCCACGTCCTCGGCCGACACCAGCTCGTGGTCGACCGCCGGCACCGGGTCCTGCCAGACCAGCCGCTCGCCCGGGACCAGCGGGCCGAGGTAGCGCTGGATCGGCCCCATGTCGCGGTGCGTCAGCTTGAACCAGGCCCGCGCGAACGCGTCCGCGAACTCGTCCGGGTGCTCGTAGAAGCGGCGCGAGATCGGCCCGTAGATCGGGTCGAAGCGCAGCGACAGGTCGGTGGTGAGCATCGTCGGCGGCCGGGACAGCGAACCGTCCTGCGGGTCCGGGAAGGTGTTGGCGCCGGCGCCGTCCTTCGCCACCCACTGCTTGGCGCCGGCGGGGCTGTCGGTCAGCTCCCACTCGTAGCCGAACAGGGTCTCGAAGAACGTGTTGTCCCAGCGGGTCGGGGTGGGCGTCCAGGTGACCTCCAGGCCGCTGCCGATCGCGTCGCGGCCCTTACCGGAGCCGTAGCTGCCCTTCCAGCCCAGCCCCATCTCCTCCAGCGGGGCGGCCTCCGGCTCGGGCCCGACGTACTGGTCGGCGTCGGCGGCACCGTGCGTCTTGCCGAACGTGTGGCCACCGGCGATCAGCGCGACGGTCTCCTCGTCGTTCATCGCCATCCGGCGGAACGTCTCGCGGATGTCGCGGGCCGCGGCGACCGGGTCCGGGTTGCCGTTGGGGCCCTCCGGGTTGACGTAGATCAGGCCCATCTGCACGGCGGCCAGCGGCTTGTCCAGCTCGCGGTCGCCGGAGTACCGCTCGTCGCCGAGCCAGGTGCGCTCGGGGCCCCAGTACACGTCCTCGTCGGGCTCCCACACGTCGGTACGGCCGCCGGCGAAGCCGAAGGTCTTGAAGCCCATGATCTCCAGCGCGCGGTTGCCGGTGAAGACGTACAGGTCGGCCCACGAGATCTTCTTGCCGTACTTCTTCTTGACCGGCCACAGCAGCCGGCGGGCCCGGTCCAGCAGGACGTTGTCGGGCCAGCTGTTGAGCGGTGCGAACCGCTGCTGCCCGCCACCGGCCCCGCCGCGGCCGTCGTCGATCCGGTACGTACCGGCGCTGTGCCAGGCCATCCGGACCATCAGCGGGCCGTAGTTTCCGAAGTCGGCCGGCCACCAGTCCTGCGAGTTGGTGAGCAGCGCGTCGACGTCGGCGGCCAGTGCGTCGAGGTCGAGCGAGGCGAACTCGTTCCGGTAGTCGAAGTCGGCGTCCATCGGGTTGGCGGCCGCGGTGTGCTTGCGCAGGATCGCCAGGTTGAGCCGGTTCGGCCACCAGTCACGGTTGCCGCCGACGCCAGCCGGACCGACCGGCCCGCCGTGTACGACGGGGCACCCGCCGGCGCTTTCGTCGTTGACGTCGCTCAGGACGGCGTCAGAGTTGTCAGACACGGTATTCCTTTCGGATTTACTACCTGGACGATGCGGTAACACAATCGGGGCACAGCCCCCGGTAGACCACCTCGGCCTCGTCGATGACGAAGCCGTGATCGTCCGACGGGGTCAGACAGGGTGCGGGGCCGATGGCGCAGTCCACGTCGGCGATGATGCCGCAGGAGCGGCAGACGACGTGGTGGTGGTTGTCGCCGACGCGCGCCTCGTAGCGGGCGACCGAGCCCGGTGGCTCGATGCGTCGGATCAGCCCGGCCGTGGTCAGCGCCCGCAGCACGTCGTACACCGCCTGGTGGGACACGCCGCCGAGGCCCGCCCGTACGACACCGATGATCGAGTCCGTGTCGGCGTGCGGGTGCTCGTACACCGCGGCGAGCACCGCCATCCGCGGCCGCGTCACGCGCAGTGCGACGCCGCGCAGCATGCGCTCGAACTCCGATGTCGTGGGCACCCTGTGCAGTCTGCCGCAAATTCTGGAATCAATCAAGAACAGCCGCACCGGGAATCCCCGGATCCGGGCGCCGGCGCCGGAACGGGCGACCGATCTTGACGGAATGCGCCGGTCTGCCTACGTTCGTTCGCGGACGCCGTCATCGTCGCCGGCGATGCGATTTCCGCCGGGCCGGGCGACTCCCGGACCGGCCGAGCCGACCGCAGGAGAGTGCCGTGCGACCAACGACCGCCCCGCCCGCGACGGGTACCCGGAGAGGCCGACGCGCGCGGATCGTGCGCGCCGCCGTGGCGGGCGGCCTCGCCGCCCTGATCGCCCTGGCGGGCGCCCCGGCGACCGCGGCACCGGCGTCCGACGCGGCTCGCGCCGCGGCGAGCTACCGGGCGCTGCAGACCTACTTCGCCGCCGCGGACGGCTCCGGCCTGTACCGCGAGCAGTACCCGGTGCAGGCGAATGACAACGTTTACTCGTACGAGTGGCCGTACTCGCAGGTGCACGGCGCGACGCTGGACCTGACCGGCATGCCCGGCGCGCTCGGCGCCCGGTACCGCGACGACCTGGCCGACCGTGACACCGGCCAGCAGCGGTACTGGCTCGCCTCCGGCGGCACCACCGGGGTGCCGGGCTACGCCTCCTACCCGGTGGCGCCGTACGGCGGGGGCGGCGACTTCTTCTACGACGACAACGAGTGGGTCGGGCTGTTCGACGTCCAGCGCTACCTCGCCGGCGGCGACCGGGCGGCACTGCGGCGCGCCCGCCGGATCTTCGACCTGGTCGTGTCCGGCTGGGACACCGACGACAGCCACGCCGACCCCGGCGGAGTGTTCTGGACCCAGGCGAGCTGGAGCCACGATCGCAACACGGTCTCGAACATGCCCGGCGCCGAGCTCGGCCTGCGGCTCTACCAGATCACCGGCCAGCGTTCCTACCTCGACTGGGCCCGCCGGATGTACGACTGGACCAACGCGCACCTGCTCGGCCCGGACGGGTTGTACTACGACCACCTCGACCTCGCCGGCACGGTGGAGCAGACCTACTGGTCGTACAACCAGGGGGTACCGGTCGGCGTGGACGTGCTGTTCTACCAGGTCACGCACGACCGCGACTACCTGGCGCGGGCGCGCCGGACCGCCGAGGCGGCGTACGACTACTACGTCGGGCAGGGGCGGCTCGCGGCGCAGCCCCCGTACTTCAACGCGATCTTCTTCAAGAACCTGCTGCTGCTGGAGTCGGTGACCGGCGGGCACACCTACCGGGACGCGATGCGCGACTACGCCAACGACGTCTGGGACACCAACCGCGACGGCGGCACCGGGCTGTTCGACTTCGACCACAACGGCGAAACGCAGGCGATCCAGCAGGCGGCGATGGTGCAGATCTACGCGGTACTGGCCTGGAGCCCGCACCGGTACCAGCTGCTGTACTGACCAATCGTGCGGGTGCGGTTGCGCCCCGCCACTACCATCTCGCCATGGTGATGTCGCGGGCGCTGGGGCGCCGGATCCTCGTTCTCGCAGCGGTACTGGCGGTGGCGCTGACCACCGCGGTCGTCGGTGCGCCCGGCCGGGCCGGCGCCGCGGCGCACCATCCCTGGCCCGGCCGGCAACTGCTGTTCTTCAACCACGCCTACGGGGTGTTCGACCGCGCCACCGCGGATGCCATCGAGCACTCCGACTACCTGCGCGACTTCGCGAACCTGCAGGTGCGCACCACCACCGGCGCGGGCGGCGAGACCTGGACCGGGCGCTACCTGCTGGGGCACCAGACCTACCTGGAACTGTTCGGCATCGGTGACGTGCCTGGCAAGGACGGCGAGCTCGGTGCCGGTGGGATGGGCGTGTCGACCGAGCACGCCGGCGACCTGCAGACCGTCATCGACCGGCTGCCGGCCGAGGGCGTGCCGGACCCGATCCCCTTCCAGCAGACCCGCGACTTCGGCGACGGGGTGCCGGTGCCGTGGTTCGACTCGGTCTCCACCACCGAGCAGTACGACACGTTCAGCGCCTGGGCGATGGAGTACCGGCCGGAGTACTTCGCCGACCCGCGCAGCGGCACCGCGCCCGCCGCGTACCCGGGCGACGTGAGCCGCGACCGGTACCTCCCGGACGACTACCGCGACCACCTGATGCGCGACGTGACCGGCATCGAGCTGGCCATCACCCGCGGCGACCTGGACAGCACGCTGCCGCTGCTGCGGGCCGGCGGATTCGTCGTGCGGGCGGGTGCTGCGGGCGCGGTCGCGGTGCGCGGTGGCACCACCATCCGGCTCGACGCGGTACCGGTCGATCAGGTCGGCCTGCGCCGGATCACCCTGTCGCTCAACCACCCCACCGGCAGCCGGCACACCGAGACGATCGGCCACTCCGCCCTCGTCGTCGGCCCCGGCCCCCGCGCCGTCTGGACCTTCGCAACAACCTGACCGCGCCGCGGTGAGCGGCCGGGGCCGGTGCGCCGACGCGAGCGCGCGCACCGTTCTCCGTGCCGCCGAGCGGCGGTGCGCTCCCCGGTACCGCCGGCAGCCGGTCGAGGTCACCACCAGCCGCGGTGGGTGCGGTACCAGTCGACGGTGGCGGCGAGGCCGGCGGCGAACTCCGTTCGGGGCCGGAAACCCAGCGTCGCGATCCGGGTGGAGTCCAGCGCGTAGCGCAGGTCGTGCCCCTTGCGGTCGGTGACGTGCCGGATCAGCCCGGGATCGGCCGCGCAGAGCCGGACCAGCCGCGTGGCC
This sequence comes from Actinocatenispora sera, assembly GCF_018324685.1. NCBI lineage: Bacteria > Bacillati > Actinomycetota > Actinomycetes > Micromonosporales > Micromonosporaceae > Actinocatenispora > Actinocatenispora sera. The sequence goes on from NZ_AP023354.1 coordinate 4,429,163, forward strand.
AGCTCGGCGTTGGTCAACTCCACCCCGCTGCCGATGTTGTAGACGCCACCCGGCGCGCCGGCGGTGAGCACCAGCTGGATCGCCGCGCAGTGGTCGGCGACGTGCAGCCACTCCCGCCGGTTACGGCCGTCCCCGTACAGCGGGGCCGGCTCGCCGGACAGCAGGTTGGTGACGAAGCGCGGGATGAGCTTCTCGACGTTCTGGTGCGGGCCGTAGGTGTTGCAGCCGCGGGTGATCCGCACGTCGAGGCCGTGCGTGCGGTGGTACGCGCGGGCGAGCAGATCGGCGCCCGCCTTGGCCGCCGCGTACGGCGAGTTGGGGGCGAGCGGCGCCTCCTCCGACCAGGCGCCGACGTCGATCGACCCGTACACCTCGTCGGTGGACACGCACAGCACGGTGCGCACCCCGGCGCGGCGGCAGGCGTCGAGCAGCCGCTGGGTGCCGAGCACGTTGGTGGACACGAAGTCGTCGGCGTCCGACACCGATCTGTCCACATGCGACTCTGCGGCGAAGTGCAGGACCGCGTCGTGGCCCGGCACCACCTCGGCCAGCGTGGCGACGTCCCGGACGTCGCCCTGCACGAACCGCAGCCGGTCGTGGTGCGCCGGCAGGTTGTCCCGGCGACCGGCGTAGGTGAGCAGGTCCAGCACGGTGACCGCGGTGGGGCCGGCCGGCCCGTACTCACCGGCGAGCGCCGCCCGCACGTAGGCGGAGCCGATGAACCCGGCGCCGCCGGTCACCAACACCCTCATGCCGCAACCGGCGGTACGGCCCGCCGCAGGTTCGCGCCGCTGGCGCACCGGTACCCGATCACGGCGCCAAATCTAGCCGGCCGCGACGGTGACGGCGACGCGGCCGTCGGTCAGCTCCCCGACGGCCGCCGGGTCGGCGCCGGAGTCGGTGACGAGCCGCTCGAACTCGGGCAGTTCGGCGACCCGGTGCAGGGCGGTGCGGCCCAGCTTGCCGTGGTCGACGAGCAGCACGCGCCGACCCGGCACGGCGAGCAGCGCCCGCTTGGTCACCACGATCTCCTGCTCCTGGTGGTACACGCCGCCGTCGGCGACGCCGGCGAAGGAGAAGAAGCCGAGGTCGGCGTGCAGCGAGCGGGCCGCGGCGTGGCACGGGGCGCCGAGGAACGAGTCGTGCGACTCGTTGTACTCGCCGCCGAGCGCGATCAGCCGCACGTTCCGGCGGCCCTGCAGCAGCGACACGATCGGGGCGAAGTTGGTGATCACGGTCAGCGGGTCGATGTCGGCAGCGAGCTCGGCCAGCTCCAGCGTGGTGGTCGAGTCGTCGAACAGCACCGACATGCCGGGCTCGATCAGGGTGACCGCGGCGCGGGCGATCTCGCGCTTGGCCTCGACGGCGAGCTGGCGCCGGTAGGCGACGTTGCTCTCGAACACGCTGGAGGGCTGCGCGGTCACGCCGCCGTGGAACTTGCGGACCAGGCCGCGGCGGGCCAGCTCGTCCAGGTCGCGGTGCGCGGTGACCAGGCTGACGTCGAACCGGTCGGCCAGATCCTGAGCGCTTGCCGTACCGACCTGCATCAGGTACGCGGCGACGTCCTGCTGACGCGATCCCGGATCCTTGCGTCGCTGCGTCATCCGGCTCCTTCCGCCGCTCGTGCGAGCCGTACGTTACCGCCTGGCACGGTGGTGCCTGCCGGCGAGGCACCGCCGGTTCATGAAATCGCCACTCCAAATTTAAGGGATCTGATGGTAAGTTGTCGTCGCACAGCGATAATTTCCCGTCGCAAGTCGGCTCGGTTCGGGTGCCCGTGCCCGCGGACATCCCACCCGCCACGAGACCGAGGTGCCGCCATGCCCACCAGCCCCGCACCCGGACGGAGCGCCGTCCGATGACCGCCACCACGCTGGACACCGCGAACCTGTCCCGGTTCCGCCGCAAGCTGACGCTGCTCTCCTCGATCGGCATGTTCCTCGACGGCTTCGACCTCACCGTCATCGCCGTCGCGCTGCCGGTACTCAAGAAGTCCTGGACCTTCACCCCGCTGACCGCCGGGATCACCAGCTGCTCGGCGATCGTCGGGATGTTCGTCGGCGCGCTGGTGTTCGGCCGCATCGCCGACCGCCTGGGCCGCAAGAAGATGTACCTGATCGACCTGATCGGGTTCGTCGTCTTCGCCGCCGTCACCGCGATCTCGCAGAACGTCTGGGAGCTGATCGCGTTCCGGTTCCTGCTCGGCCTGTGCATCGGTGCCGACTACCCGATCTCGTCGTCGCTGACCGCCGAGTTCGGCTCGATCCGCGACCGCGGCCGGCTGGTGGTGGCGCTGAGCCTGATGTGGAACGTCGGCGCGCTCGCCGCGTACCTGGTCGGGGTCGCCCTGCTGCCGGTCGGGGCCAGCGCGTGGCGCTGGATGCTGCTGGTCGGCGCCGCGCTCGCGCTGATCACCCTGGTCTTCCGGACTTCCATCCCGGAGTCGCCCCGGTGGCTGATGGCGCACGGTCGCATCGACCAGGCGAGACGGGTGGTCGCCGACCTGGTCAACCGCGAGTCCGCGGCACCGGCCATCCGACCGAGCCAGGTCGTCCTGCCGTCGCTGACGCAGCGGCCGGCCGGCGAGCCGGCGCGAACCGATACCGGCCAGTGGCGGCGACTGTTCTCCCGCGGCCTGATCGGCGCGACGTTCTTCGTCTGCATGTTCTGGTTCGCCCACGACGTGGCCTACTACGGCATCCAGATGTACAGCCCGACGATCCTCACCTCGCTCGGCGGATCGACCCAGCTCGCCGCCTACATCGGGTCCGCGATCATCGCCCTGCTCGGGGTGGTGGGCGCCGCGATCGCGGTGATGTTCGTCGACTCGTGGGGCCGGCGGCCGGTGCTGATCACCGCGTTCGCCGGCGAGACCGCGGTACTGGTGATCCTCGCGCTCGCGCATGCACCGGCGCTGGCGCTGATCGTGGTGCTGTTCGCGATCGCGATCCTGTTCTCCAACATGGGTCCGGGCACCCTGGACATGGTCTACTGCACCGAGCTGTTCCCGACCGAGCTGCGCGCCGCCGGCACCGGCCTGGGTACGGCGGTGAGCCGGGTCGGCGCGATCCTCGGCGTCCTGGTCTTCCCCGACCTGGTCGACGCCTGGGGCGTGGGCGGCGCGCTGTGGCTGTTCGTCGCCGCCGGCGTGCTCGGCCTGATCGTCACCGTCGTGATGGCGCCGGAGACCAAGAACCGCAGCCTGGAACAGACCACCGGTATCCGCCGCCGGTTCGGCGGCCGCACCGCCGATCTCGCCACCACCGGCACGAAGGAGCAGCAGTGACGAGTACCCGACTGACCGTCCTGGGCTTCCGGGCCGGCCGACCCGACGCGGAGTCGGCCTGCTCCGGCTACCTGGTCGAGCACGGTGACACCCGGATCCTGGTGGACTGTGGGCCAGGCATCGCCACCCAGCTGCTCGCCCGCGGCCTGGAACACCGGCTGGACGCGGTGGTGCTCACCCACCTGCACCAGGACCACATGTTCGACGTGGTACCGCTGGCGTTCAGCCGGCTGCTGACGCCCACGCCACCGCCGCGGATCCCGCTGCTGGTGCCTGACGACAGCATCGAGGCGTTGCGTGCCCTGGACCACTGGGTCGCGGTACCCACCGACCCGGCCGTCGGCCGGCCGCTTGCCACCGCGTTCGAGATCGCGCCGCTGGTCCGGGACGGCGCGAGCCCGGTCCGGCTCGCCGGCGAGGTGAGCGTGACCGCGTTCGCGGCCCGGCACGCGGTGCCGAGCGCATCGCTGCGGTTCGCGCTGGGCGACCGTACGCTCGCGTTCTCGTCCGACACCGGCTGGTGCGACGGCGTGCTCGCCGCCGCCACCGGCGCGGACGTGTTCGTGTGCGAGTGCACGTACCTGGACGCCGAGCCGGCCATGCTCGCCGAGCACGGCCACCTCACCGCGGAGTTGACCGGCAGGCTCGGCCAGGCGGCCGGCGTCGGCCGGCTGGTGGTCAGCCACCTGCTCGGGTACGACGACGAGAAGTCGTTCGCCGCCGCCCGGGCCGCGGCCGGTCCGGTCCCGGTGACCGCGGCGCGCGCCGGCCTGGTGGTACCGGTCGAGCCGGCGGCACGATAGCCGATGACACTGGTGCTCTGGGACGTCGACCAGACCCTGCTCGATGCCGGCGCGGTCGACCGGGAACTGTGGTTCGCGCTGTGCGGCGAGCTGCTCGGCGTGCCGCCGCGGCCGGCCACGGTGGTACCGGGTCGCACGATCCGGCAGATCCTGCGCGCCATCCTGCGCGAGTACGGTGCGGACGAGGCGACCGCCGACCGGCTGCTGCCGGCGGCGTTGCGGCAGGAGGCGACCCGGCTCGCCGCGGTCGCCGACCGGCTGCCCGACCGGGGCCGGCTGCTGCCCGGCGTACCGGCCGTGCTCGACGAGCTCGCGGCCACCCCCGGCGTCGTGCAGTCGGTACTGACCGGCAACCAGCGCGCCACCACCGAACTCAAGCTGGCCGCGTTCGGTCTGGCGCCGCCGCTGGATCTCGCCGTCGGTGCGTTCGGGTCGGACCGCGAGCACCGGCCGGAACTCGTGCCGGTCGCCCGCGCCCGGGCCGAAGCGGTGTACGGGCCGGGCGCGGCGACGCCGACGGTGCTGGTCGGCGACTCCCGGCTGGACGTGCAGACCGCGCGGGACAACGGGGTCCGGATCGTCGCGGTCGCCACCGGGTTCACCCCGGCGGCCGAGCTCGCCGCCGCCGGCGCCGACGTGGTCCTGACCGACCTCGCCGACCTCGAGGCGGCGCTGGCCGCGATCCTGTCCCGCCCGGCCGCCTGACCGCCCGCGCCGCCGTCCGGATCGGCCCGCGGCCGGGCCCTCGGCGTCGCGCCACGAGATCGGTGCGACGGCTGAGGCAGGTCGCCCGATCAGGTCCGGACTGCGAAGACACCTCGCCGTCGCTGGGACCGGCGGCCGGGCAGGTGAGCCCGAGCGGCGGTCAGGCCGGGTCGAGCAGCGCCGTCGCGGCGGCCCGGGCGCAGGCGCGGGAGGCGCCGAAGGTCTGCACGCGGCCGCGGAACGCCTCGAACGAGTCGGCCGGGAGCCCCATGTCGACCACCACCGCGTCCGGGCAGCGGTCGCGCAGGTCGGCGAGGATCGGGCGGGTCCACTCGTACCGGTGCGCGCCCCGTACCTGGATCACGATCGGTGCGTCGGCACCGTACTCGCTGCGGAACTGGCCGATCTCGGCACGGACCATGCTCGCGCCGCGGTAGGTGTCGCCGTCCACGACGACGGCGGTCACGTCCCGCCCGGCGGCGGCCAGCAGGCCCTCCACGCCCCAGTCGGGCCGCCCCACCGCGGGCGACACCGACGCGGTCAGCCGTACCGACAGCACGTGCGGGCCGCGGAGCCGCGCGTCGCCGCGTACAGTCCGGGCCCGCTCGGCGAGCCGCACGCCGAGGACGCTGTCACGCTCGGCGGTGCCGCGCGGCCGGGTGCCCAGCCGGGCGATGCGGTCGTTGGCCTGTCGCAGCCGTTCCTCGGTGAGCCGCCCGTCGCGTACCGCGGCCTGCAGCGCCGCCGCGGCCACGTCGACGTCCTCGCCGTACGCGAAGGAGCCCAGGCACAGCGCGTCGGCGCCGGCCGCGATCGCCAGTACCGCAGCGGTCGGCAGGTCCGCGACCTTCGCGATCCCGCCCATCTCCAGCGCGTCGGTGAACACCACCCCGTCGTAGCCGAGCTCGCCGCGCAGCAGGCCGGTGATCACCGGTGCGCTGATCGCCGCCGGCAGGTCCGGATCCACCGCGGGCAGCCGGTCGTGCGACACCATGACCGAGTCGACCCCGGCGTCGATCGCGGACCGGAACGGGTCGAGGTAGCTCGCCACCAGCTCATCGGCCGGCACGTCGACGGTCGTGGCGCCGAAGTGCGCGTCGGCGGTGTCGGCGCCGTGCCCCGGAAAGTGCTTCGCGCAGGCGGATGCCCCGGCGGCCTGCAGCCCGCGTACCCACGCGGCGGCGTGCGTGGCGACCCGGCCGCGGTCGGCGCCGAAGCAGCGGGTACCCAGCGGGCTCGCCGGGTTGACCGCCACGTCCACGGACGGCGCCAGGTTCCAGTCGATGCCCGCGTCGCGCAGCGACAGCCCGATCTCGTACGCCGCCGATTCGGTCACCGCCGGCTCGTCGATCCGGCCCAGCGCCAGGTTGCCCGGCATCGAGGTGCCGCCCGCGTACTCCAGCCGGCTGACGTCGCCGCCCTCCTCGTCGGCGGCGAGCACGACGTGCTCGCGCAGCCCGTGCGCCGCGTCGGTCAGCGCCCGCAACTGCTCGGCCGACTCGACGTCCTTGCCGTACACGACGAAGCCGCCGACGCCGCGCTCCACCCGCTCGGCCGCCCACCGTGGCAGCCGCGCCCGTCCCACACCGGGAAACAACACCCCGTGCGCCAGCCGGTTCAGTTCCCCCACGACGCCCACTCCCGCGCTTGCTCCGACACGACCCGCGCCGTACTGGCGCCGCAGCGGCCCGGTGGGTCACCGCCGCCGACACGGCTCGCCGCAGTCCCGCGGCCGGTTCGGCACGCCGCGAGCAGGATACGACGCCGCCTCATCCGGGCCGGTCAGGAGCGGTAGGCGTCGGTGGCAAGGGCGAGGGCGCCGTGCAGGGCGCCGTCGGTGCGGAACCGGGCCGGAACCAGCTCGGGTGGGAACGGTACGGCGGCGTCGAGGCGGGCGCGCAGCGCGGTGAACAGCGGGGTACCGATGCCGGTGAGGCCGCCGCCGACGGCGACCCGCTGCGGGTCCACGGCGATGCACAGGTTCACCACGTGCATCGCGAGCTCCGCCAGTACCTCGCCGGCGAGTCGGCGGGCCGGCGGGTCGGTGCGCGCGAACAGCCGCGCGGCGGTGACCGGCTCACCCAGTACCGCGAGCGCGCGTTCGGCGATGCCGCGGCCGCCGACCGCACGTTCCAGCGGGCTGTACCCGTCGGCGGCGGCGCGCGGCTCGTCCGGGGTGCGCAGGTCGTAGCCGAACTCGCCGGCCGCGCCGTGCGCCCCGGCGAGCACGCGGCCGCCGATCGCGATCGCCGCCGCGACGCCGGTACCGAGGCTGACGAAGACTCCGGGGTCGGCGCCGCGCAGCGCGCCGTGGCGCAGCTCGGCGAGTCCGGCCGCCTTGACGTCGTTGTCGACCGCGACCCGCGGGGTGCCGAAGCGGTCCGCGAGTTCCTCGGCCAGCCGTACCTGGTGCCAGCCGGAGATGTTGGGAGACAGGGCAACGCCGTCCGGGCGGATGATTCCGGGGCCGACCGCGCCGACGGCGGTGGCCGGCCCGCCGGCGCGGGACAGCAGTGCGTGCCCGGCGGCGGCGAGCCGGGCCAGGATCGCCTCGGCGCCGTCCGCCGCGCCGGTCGGTACCACGTCGGTGCCGAGCACGGCACCGTCCACGGTGGACACCGCCAGCGCGATCTTGGTACCGCCGATGTCGATGCCGAGCAAGCGGGCGTCGCCGCCAGCACCGGCCGTCCGGGCGTTGTCGCCGTGCGGCAGCCCGGCCTCGCGGCTTTCGCGCGGCGCGGTGGCTCCGGCCTGCCGTGCCTCGGTCATGTGCGTACCGCCTCGGTTCGATGGGTCTCGCAAATCCGCCTGGGCCGAACGGCACAGATCAGGAACCCGACGCGGGGATGGTGGTGGACGGTCCGACCCCGCGCCGCTGGCTCATGGTCGGAATGGTGGCCTGGAATCCGCCGATTCGCCAACGGCGGCGCCGCCGGTTCAGTCGACCGCCATCTCACCCAGCAGCGACCAGTCGTCCTGGTCCACCGTCGCGTTGACGATGCGTGGGGTCGCGGTCAGGTACGGCGGCAGCGTGCGCTGCGCGGCGCGAAAGTGCGCCGACTGCACGTGGCTCGCGCCGGCGGCGTCGTCCCGGAACGCCTCCACCAGCACGTACTCGGTCGGGTCGGCCAGGCTGCGGGACCACTCGAACCACAGGCAACCCGGCTCGGCCCGGGTCGCCTCGGTGAAGTCGGCGACGATGTCCGGCCAGCGGTCCGCGTCGGCCGGGCGGACCGAGAACTTCGCCGTGATGAAGATCATCGCCTTCTCCTGGTGTCGACGGACCGGCTCGTCGTGGCGCGCACGGGTGGGGTCGAGCCTACTGGTAGGAGATCATGTCCGGGCGGGGGCGCTGGGCGAGTGTCTGCGCCGGGGTCAGCATCGGGTGGTCCTTGGTGTAGAAGTTCTTCCAGCCCAGCGCCACCCCGTCCGGCCGGGCGCCGACGACTCCGGACCAGGTCTCGTCCTTCAGGCTGGGGCTGCCCTGGCCATCCATGTGGATCAGCAGCGACAGGTTGTCGTGGCCGAGGTCGAGCCGGTCCTCGTGCCCGATCATCGACAGCTGGAACTGGTGCAGTACCAGCAGCTTCTGCGGCAGCCGGTGCGCGGCGGTCAGCGCGGACAGCCAGTCGCTCACCCGGTTGATCTCGCTGGCGTCCACGGTGCCGATCTGCTCCAGCGGCTTCTGCCCGGCCGCGAGCTTCCATTCCGGGTCCAGCGCCAGTCCGACGTACGGCAGCGCCAGCAGCGACCGGTACCGCTTGGCCTGGTCGAGCAGGTCGGCGCGGCCCGGCTGCAGGTCGAGCACCACGTACATGCCGGCGGCGCCGGCCGCGCGCACCCACGGCCGCAGCGACGCCACGCTGGAGGCGGCCGAGTACCGGCCGTCCGGGCCGGGGGAGGCCTGCGCGGTGGTGGCGATGATCTCGAACGTCGGCACCACCGGTACCCCGCCGGTCCGGTACGGCTTGGCGACCTGCTTGGCCCGGGCGATGCTCCCGGGCAGGTCCTGGGCGCCGAGCGCGCCGAGCACGGCGGTGCCGGGGTGGCCGTACAGGGCGACGAGCCGGCGGCCCGGGAACATCACCTGGCCGCCGCCGGGCAACTGGCGGCCGGCGACGGCGACCGCCAGTCGCGCGCCGAGCCGGTCGGCCGGCCCGAAGCCGGTACCGGCGGCGAGCACCGCGGCCGGATCGCGGTGCGCGAGCGCGGCGATCGCGGTGCGGTCCGCGCGCGGATCGTCGCCGTGGACCGGTACCACGGTGGCGCCGGCGGCCGTCGCGGTCGCGGTGGCCGCGGTGGCGCCGGCCCGGGTGGCCGCGTCGCCGCCGGCGTGCACCAGCACGGTGACCCCGGGCAGCCCGCGGGCCGGCCGGGTGGTCGGCACCTCCGCGGGGTCGGTACGCACCGAGGTGGTGTCCGACGCCGACCCCAGCGCCGCGCGTACGGCACGCTGGGCCGCCGCGTCGACGGTGAGCACGTTCTGCGGGTGCAGCCGGCGCAGTTCGGCGCCGAGCGCGGCGGTGCCGCCGTCGCTCGCCGTGCCGGCGGGTGACGTGGTGGCCGAGGGGGCGCCGGTGGGTGCGCCGCCCGCGCGGCCGGTACCGGCCGCGCCGCCGGCGACGAGCATCGGCACCCGGCGCTGCTCGGCCAGGTCGGCGGCGCGGTGCAGCCCCTGCGGGTCGCTCGCCGCGGCGACGATCACCGCGGGCGCCGAGGCGAACAGGTGCCGGCTGACCGCGGCCGACAGCGTGGCCGGGTCGGGGTCGTCGAGCACGGTCACGGACCGTACCGGTGGGCCGACCTTGGCCGGTGCCGGATCGTTGCCGGCGGCCGGCCCGGTACAGCCGGTCAGTGCCGCGGTGAGCAGCACCGTGGCGGCGCCGACCGGCACTGCGTTTCGCCTCTCGGGAGCACGCACGATTCGCCCCATATTCCCGCTCCATACCGGTATCCGGGTCGACCATATCGGTGCCGTGGTCGTCCGTTGCAGCGCCACACCGACGAGATGCGACCGCACGACGACTGATCGTCAACTTTGGACAACGATGCGGCGATGGTGCGGTGACGCCCGGGTACGGAAAGCGGCGTGACCGCCGGGCCCGATGCCCGGCGGTCACGAGGTGGTGCGGCGGCTCAGTCGTGGTTGGTGGCGAGTGCCTTGAGCCGGGTCATGCTGCCGTTGAACTTGTCCTGGTCCCCGGGGAACGTGCCGGAGTCGGCGTTCTGCCACATGGTCCAGGTGGCGGTGCCGGCCGGGATGGACGTCGGCGGGGTGGAGCGGTAGATGGCGATCCAGAACGGGTTCGTCGCAGCGAACGCGCTGGAGTTGCCGGTGCAGGTCTTCCACCAGTCGAACGTCGTGTAGATCATCGGGTACTTGTCGTACTTGGTGTGGATGTAGTTGGAGAACGACTTGATCCAACTGACCATGCCGGAATGCGACAGCCCGTAGCAGGTGCCACCGCTGTAGGGGTTGTACTCGATGTCCAGCGCCGGCGGCAGCGTCTTGCCGTCGGCCGACCAACCGCCGCCGTGGCTGGCGAAGTACGCCGCCTGGGTGGCGCCGGAGGAGATGTTCGGCCGGGCGAAGTGGTACGCGCCGCGGATGAACCCCGCGTTGTACGAGTTGGTGTAGTTGGTGTTGAAGTTCGGGTCGCGGTAGCTGGTGCCCTCGGTCGCCTTCATGTAGGCGAACCGCGCGCCCTTGCTGTACTGGCTGGCCCAGTTGATCGAGCCCTGGTAGTGCGACACGTCGAAGCCGTTGACGTACGTGGCGGCCTGGGCCGGCGTGGCGAGCCCGACGCACGCGGCGCCGGTGGCGAGCACTGCTGCCGCGGCGACCGCGGCACGTCCAATGATGCGGGGGATACGGACGATCATGCAGAACCTCCCGTAGACGGCAGGCCGGACATGGCCGGCTCGGTCGGCAAAGATTCTCATTGCCGGCGGAAGGTCTCAAGACCGTTTGAAGGATTCTTCCAGAATATTCTTGGCTCTGTCGTTTTTGTGCCATGCTGCGGGTGCACTCTCGACACCCGCCGCTGCGCCGCCTCGCGCCGGGCCCGGCGCGAGGCGCACGTTTCACCAGCGCCAGGTGGTGGCCGGCGAGCTACGGACGATCGGGTTGCTGGCCTCCGGCGGCTCGGTCACCGACGACACCGCCACCCGGCCCGGCCCGATCAGCCGCAACCACACGTTCCGGTAGCTGTAGCTGCGGGTCCAGAAGCCACCGTCGCTGCGCGGGTACTCCAGGTGCAGGTGCGTCTGCACCGACAGGTCGCGGTAGAGCAGCGCGGACGGCTGGATCAGCAGCGGCTGGTTCGGCGCCAGGTCGCGGATGAACGTGTTGCCCGGCGAGTGCAGCAGCAGCAGGCCCGGCGAGTCGCGGGCGGTGAACACGTCGCCGAACATGCCGATCGGGTAGTGCGTCTCGGTCTCGTCGCCGTTGCGGGTGCGAAACCAGATGCCGGTGTTTTGCCAGTCGTAGGTCACGTTGCCGGTTGCGGCGACGAACCGGTGCTCCCGGGTCCAGATCGCCTGGCCGTGCTCCAGCGGCAGGCAGACCAGGTCGCCGGCGTGGTTGTCCGACAGCGCGATGTGCCCCGGCCCGCGGCCGGTGATCATGAACAGCGGCAGCCCGGACATGACCCGTTTCCAGCCGCCGGACAGTCCCATCGAGGACAGCCGGGCCTGCGGATCGGTCCACAGCAGCGAGTGGTGCGAGAAGTAGATCGACTCCTCGCCGGCCAGCGCGAAGTCGGCGACTGGGACCTGCGTCCCCTCGACCTGCACGTACGACTGGCCGAACTGGATGCGCGCCATGTCGGTGATCGGCTCCTGGCGCTGCCAGCCGGACCGGGTGACCGCGGCGGTGACGTCCACCGGCGCGCCGCAGCGCGGGCACGACACCCCGGTCGGGTCGCTGGAGTGCCGGCAGTACCGGCAGGTGTAGTGGTGCGTGGGTGCGGTCATCGGCGGCTCACCCGGTCTTGTGGTGCACGTACATCGACTGGATGCCGACCCGGCCCGGGCCGGTCATCTCGGCCAGGTACATCCTGCGCATCAGGCCGACCTTGAGCTCCTGCTGCACCGCCTGCATCTGCACGCTGGCGTCCTTGTACAGGAAGCCGCCCGGCTCGACCAGGATCTTCTCGCCCGGCCGCAGCATCCGCTCCATCACGTTGCCGTTGCCGTGCAGCATCAGGATGCCCGGCGCCGGGCCGGTGACGAACCGGTCCAGGTACATGCCGTTGCCGCCGTGCAGGATGTTCGCCAGGCCCTTGATCCGGATGAACGAGTAGCCCACCGACCCGGCCGCCAGCAGGAACGCGTGCTCCCGCACGTCGAGCTCGATGCCCGGCGGCATCGGCAGCACGACCAGCTCGCCCGGCGCGTCCCGGGAGAACGCCACCCGGCCCGGCCCGCTCGCCACCGACAGCACGAACGGCATCCCGCCGAGCATCCGCCGAAACCCGCCGCCGGTCTGCATCGCCGACAGCGGTACGCCCTCGTCCTTCCACAGCATCACCTGATGCTCGAAGTACACCCAGTCGTTGGGGGCGAGGGCGAGCTCGGCCACCGGCACCAGCTCGCCCTCGACCTGGCAGACGCTGCCGGAGAACCGGAACTCGGTCATGTCGCGCAGCCGCGGCGCCTCCCGCCAACCGGAGTCGCTGACCTTGTTGCGGACATCCAGCGGCGCGCCGCAGGTCTGGCACGTCGTGGCGCCCGGCGGGTTCTGCACCCGACACCACTCGCATGCGATGCGATCCACCCCGGCTGCCTCCGTCCCGCCCCCCACGGGGCCGGGTCGAAGGTAACAACCGCCGGCGACCCCCTTCCCGGCGCCCGCGCAACGGGTCGGACCGGCGGTCAAACCGAGGCCCGGTGACGACCTCTCGGTGCCCGGCACCTCCAGGTTTCCGGGCGCCCGCGGGCACCCGGAAACCGAACGGCGCCCGGTCGGGTCCCGGTTGCTCGCGGGGCCGGGAAACTCCGGATAGCAGGGATGCGCCGGCCGGGTACCCGGCGGCAACCTGGGGTGATGGCTGTGCGTTGCGTACTGGTGGACGACAACGTGCCGTTCCTGCGCTCCGCGGCCGGTCTGCTCAACCGTCAGGGCATCGACGTGGTGGCTGTCGCCGCCGACGGCGCCGCGGCGCTGGCCGTCGTCACCCGGGTACGGCCGGACGTGGTCCTGGTGGATGTCGATCTCGGCACCGAGAGCGGGTTCGCGGTGGCCCGGCAGCTCGACCGGGCGGCCCCCCGGCCAGCGGTGATCATGATGTCCAACCATGCGGCGGCGGACTTCGCCGAGCTGGTCGAGGCCGGGCCTGGGCTCGGATTCGTGGAGAAACCGGAGCTGTCCGGGGACGCGATCCGCGCGCTGCTGTCGTGAGGCGGCCGGCTCAGCGCGACTCCAGGTACGTGATGACGGCGAGGACCCGGCGGTGGTCGTCGTCGGTCTCCGCCAGGTTCAGCTTGCCGAAGATGCTGCGGACGTGCTTCTCCACCGTGCCCTCGCTGATCCAGAGCTGGTGGGCGATGCCGGCGTTGGAGCGCCCCTCGGCCATCGACATCAGGACCTCGCGCTCCCGGGCGGTCAGCTCGGCGAGCCGGTCGGTACGGCGGCGGGCGGTCACCAGTTCCTGCACCACGGCCGGATCCACCACCGAGGCGCCACCCACCAATCGGTGCAGAGTTTCGACGAATTCGCCGACGTCGGTGACCCTGCTTTTGAGCAGATAGCCGACGCCTTGTCCGCCGACGAGAAGGTCGATCGCGTGGCTGACCTCGGCATACGCTGACAGTACGAGGACGCTGACGTGTGGGAACTCGCGGCGGATGGCCCGGGCGGCGTCCAGGCCTTCGGTCGTGTGCGTGGGGGGCATCCGAATGTCGGTGATGATCAGATCCGGAGCGCCGGACCGGACCCGCTCCAGCAGCCGGTCGCCGTCGGCGACCTGCGCGACCACGTCGAAGCCGGACCGGGTGAGCAGGCTGGCGATGCTTTCCCGCAGCAGCACGTCGTCGTCGGCGAGCACCACCCGGGGTGTCTCGGGGTGCCGCGACGTGGGTTGCGCGGTCACTGCACGCACCCCTGCGACGCTAGCGGGGGATCGGCGCGGTCGCCGTCGGCCGAACCGGCACTTCCCGGTCGGCCCAGGGTGGAGCTGATGCAGGGCGGTCTCGGGCGGCGGATCACGGCGGCCAGCGCGATGCTGGCGGGCGTGATCGGCGGGGTGTTCGCCGCGCTGGCGTTCGCCGTCGCGGAGGAGCGCGAGACCTCCCGCCTCGCCCTGCACTCCCAGCAGGCCCTGGCGACCGCGAACCAGCTGGAACGGCTACTGGTCGACATCGAGACCGGCGAGCGCGGCTACCTGCTCACCGGCCAGGACAAATACCTCGAACCGTGGCGTGCGGCCCGGGCCGAGGTCCCGGTCGTCGGCCAACAGCTGGAACGCTCGTCGATCACACCGGAGCAGCACCGCCGGGCGGACCGCATCGTCCGCAGCGTCGAGTCGTACATCACCGACCACTCGGAGCCGGTGGTGGCGCAGGCGCGGGCGGGGGGCCCCAGCGCCCGCAGCCCCGCCACCTTCGACAACGGCAAGCGCCGCATCGACGGCGCCCGCGCCCAGTTCACCGAGTTCGCCACGGCGGAGCGGCAACTCAGCGCCGCGCGGGCGACCGAGTCGGCGCGGACGTTTCGCTGGCTGGTCGGCGGCGGGATCGCCGGGGCCACCGGCTCGGTGCTGTTGATCGGGGTCTTCGCCGGCTACCTGATGCGGTTCATCGTGGCACCGGTGCGGCAGGCCGCCGAGATGTCCGGCCGGCTCGCCGCGGGTGACCTCGGCGTCCGGATGCCTGCGCAGGGCATCGGCGAGATCGGCGTACTTTCCCGCTCGTTCAACGCGATGGGCCGGTCGCTGCAGCAGCACCGCGCCGAGCTGATCGCCTCCCGGGCCCGGGTCGTCGCCGCCACCGACCGGGCCCGGTACCGGATCGAACGCGACCTGCACGACGGGGTGCAGCAGCGGCTCGTGGCGCTGACCCTGGACGTCCGGGTGATCGAGGCCGACCTGCCGGCCGGCGCCGAACCGGTACGCCGGGACCTGCGGGCCATCGCCACCGGCCTCAACGAGGCGCTGGACGAGCTGCGGGAGGTCTCCCGCGGGATCCACCCGGCGATCCTCACCGAGGCCGGCCTGCCCGCGGCGCTGCGCGCGCTGGCCCGCCGGTCCGGTCTCGCGGTCGAGCTGGACGCCCACGTCCCGGGCCGGCTGGCGGACCCGGTCGAGATCGCGGTCTACTACCTCGTCGCCGAGGCGCTGACCAACGTCGCCAAGCACGCCGACGCCACCGTGGTACGGGTCGAGATCGAGGCCGATCCGCGCGAGCTGCGGCTGGTGATCCGGGACGACGGTGTCGGTGGCGCCACGCCGGCGCGCGGGTCCGGGCTGATCGGTCTCACCGACCGGGTCGAGGCGCTGGGCGGCACGCTGCGGCTCACCAGTCCGCCCGGTGCCGGTACCGAACTCGCCGTGATCCTCCCGATCACCGACGACCCCCCTGGTAGCCGGCAGTCGTAGCTACCGGCCAGCCGGTACCGCAGACGGGCGCTGCCGGTGCTGCCCACCAGGTGCGGATGCGGCAGGCTGAATGCAGTGGGCGATGCATGACCGAGGCCTCGGGGAGGCGAGACGGATGCGGCACCAGCAGACAATCGCCACCGCACGGGGCGCGGCGCCGGGTGCCGGCGCCGCCGTGCGGACCGTGGCGTGCGAGGCGCTGTTCGCCTCCGAGCTGCCGCTCGCCGGCCGGCTGGCCGCCGACGAGATCAACACCGCGATCCGGGACGCGTTGCAGCTGTTCGGTCGGCGTGGCTGCCTCGAACGGGTCGCGCAGGAGTACGGCGACCATCCGGATCTGGCCATCGCCCGGATGCGTCGCGCGGTCGCCGCCGTCGCGTCCTGCACCCCACCGGAACCTGGCTGACCCCCGCGGGGATGTGCGGGAGCCCGACACCCCTCGGCGGGCTCCCGCACATCACCCCCAGGCACGGGCACGGACGTCACCCCCCAGGTCGTTCAGGGTCGGGCCGCGAGAACGCAGTCGCCGCAGAGGTTCTCCGGTCGTGCGGCGCCGGCCGTCCGGTAGATCAGGCAGCAGCTGCGGCGGTGCAGCCGACCGGCCCCGTCCAGGCTCGCGGCGCCGCGCAGCGGCTCCGCCCGCAGCAGCGCGGACAGCAGCGTGCGGGTCGTTCCGGCCAGCTCCGGCCGGCCCGCGGCAAGCATGCCGGCCGCGCCGCCGAGCGCGGAAGCCACGTTGCCCCAACGGATCCGTACCGACAGCGGCCAGCGGCCGGCCGCGACCACCAGGTCGCGTACCGCCGCGTCGAGCACCGCCCGCCGGAACTCGCCGGCCAGCTCGGCGGGCCGGGGCGAGACGGGGGCCGGGTTCGGCAGCGCAAGCGGGAACGGGCCGCCGAGCGTCGGTTCCCAGTACAGGCGCGACAGCGACAGCGATACCACCGCGCCGGTACCGACCGCGAGCGCCAGCGCGGGTGCCACCAGCCGCGCGACGAGGCCCAGCTGTGCCACCGACACCGCGACTCGTTCCTCGACCTCGCCCGCCTCGCGGCCGGCGGCGGTGGCCAGCGCGACCCGCACCCGAGCGACCCGGTCGGCGAGCGTCGCCGGGTCGTCGACGAGTTCGCGCATCGGCCGCCACGGTGGGCCGGGCGGCGCGGTGGGTTGGTAACCCAGTACGGCGAAGAACGGACCCAGCCGCTCGAGCGCGGCGACGGGGTTCGGGCCCTCAGGCATCCGCCGGCACCGGCGTCGGGGCCGGTGCGGCGGCGACGCCGCGCAGCGGCACCACGAAGGCGTTCTCCAACACGAACCGGAACGGCCCGGCCGGTAGGCCGGAACGGGTGCGGCGCAGCGTCACCGACGGCCGAACAGGCGGGCGAAGAACCGGCCGATCGGGCCGGACGGGCCCGGCTCGCGGCGGGTCACCGGCGGTGGGCCGGGCACCGAGGCCGGCGGCTCCGGCTCGGTACCGGGCTGCTCGGAGGCCACGTAGACCAGCCGGAACTTGCCGATCTGCACCTCGTCACCGCTGGCCAGTGTCGCGGTGTCGATGCGTTCCTTGTTCAGGTAGGTGCCGTTGAGGCTGCCCAGATCACGGGCCACGATGCGGCCGCCGTGGCGGGCGAACTCGACGTGCTTGCGCGACACGGTCGCGTCGTCGAGCAGGATGTCGCTGTCGGCGTGCCGACCGGCCACCGTGCTCGGCGCATCGAGCAGGAACTGGGCCGGTGCGTTCGGCCCGTTCTTGACCACCAGCATCTTCGCGCCGGGCGGCAGGTTGCGGGCCAGGTCGGTGGTGGCCACCTCGGTGCGCGGGTCGTCCAGGACGGCGGCGAGGTCACCGAGATGCAGCACCGAGGTTGCGTCTGGCGCGGCGGCTGGCACCTCATCGTCACGTCGCATCGGCCCACCCTAGCAGCGTGTCGGACGCGGACGGCGCACCGGCCGCACATCGGTACGAACCGTCCGCCGGCCGTCGCCGACCGCAGCGGGCGCTGGGCCGGCAGAACCGGACGAATCAGTTCGTACCACGACGATGTTCAGCGCTCGCTGACCGCCGCGTCGTCGAACGTGGCGACCTCGCGCAGGGTGCGCGCCGCCGCCTGCACCAGCGGTACCGCGAGCAGCGCGCCGGTGCCCTCGCCCAGCCGCAGGTCGAGGTCGATCAGCGGTCGCAGCCCCAGCTGGCGCAGCGCGGCGTCGTGACCCGGCTCGGCCGACCGGTGGCCGGCGATCAGCACGTCCGCGACGCGCGGCGCCAGCGCCGCGGCGACGAGCGCCGCCGCGCCGGCGATCACCCCGTCCAGGACCACCGGGACCCGGGCCGCGGCGGCTCCCAGCAGGAAGCCGGCGATGCCGGCGTGCTCCAGCCCGCCGACGGCGGCGAGTGCCCCGACCGGGTCGGCCGCCTCCGGCCGGTGCCGGGCCAGCGCCCGGCGCACCACGTCGACCTTGTGCGCCAGCATCGCGTCGTCCACGCCGGTACCGCGGCCGGTGACCGCCTCGGCGTCGGCGCCGGTGAACGCGGCGATCAAGGCCGCCGAGGCGGTGGTGTTCGCGATCCCCATGTCGCCGGTGGCGAGCAGCCGGTACCCTTCGTCGGCCAGCCGGCCGGCGATCTCGGCGCCGGCCAGCAGCGCCCGCTCGGCCTCGCCCCGGCTCATCGCCGGCTCCCGCGTCAGGTCCGCGGTGCCGGGGCGGACCTTGGCGGCGATCAGGTCCGGCCCCGCCGGCAGCTCGCTCGCCACCCCGATGTCGACGGTACGGACGGCGGCACCGACCTGGCGGGCGAACGCGTTGACCACCGCGCCACCGGCCCGCATGTTCGCCACCATCTGCGCGGTGACCTCCTGCGGCCAGGCGGTGACGCCCTGGGCGTGCACGCCGTGGTCGGCCGCGAACACCGCCACCGCGACCGGCTCGGGTAGCGGCGGCGGGCAGGCGCCGGCGACCCCGGCGAGCCGTACCGACAGCTCCTCCAGTACGCCCAGCGAACCGGGCGGCTTGGTCAACCGGTCCTGCCGGGCCCGAGCCGCGGCCATGGCGGCCTCGTCGGCCGGGCCGATGTGGGTGAGAACGGCGTCCAGGCTCGACATCGGCACATCCTTCGGTTCGCGGGACACCGCACCCTACCCAGGCGGGCGCGACCCACCGCGCGGGGCAACGCGGCGGGTCGCGCGCCTCACCCCGGTCGCGATGCCCCGCACGGAGCAGATCCGACGAAATACGCATGGGCGCCCCGGCGGTGTGCAACCATTCGCGCCATGGGGGTCAATGGGGAGGCGTCGGGCACATCGCCGCGAGTGGGCACCTTCGAGGTCGTGCTCTGGGGATACGACCGCAAGCAGGTCGAGGCGTGCATGACCCAGCTGGAGGAGCAGCTCACCGCGCTCTACGACGAGCAGCGCGAGGCCATGCAACTGACCGGTGAACTGCGGCGGCTGCGGGCCGAGAACGCCGACCTGCGGGCCCGGCTGTCCGGGGTTCCGCTGGTGCATCCGGTCGGAACCCGGGTGCAGCAGATCCTCGCGATGGCCGAGGAGGAGGCGACCGACCTGCGCACCAGCGCCGACCGGTACCTCGCTGCCGCGCGGGAGGACGCCGCCGCCATCGTCGCGGCCGCGAGGCAGGAGGCCGCCCGGGCCCGCCGGGACTGCGAGGTCGCCCTGGCCGAACAGCGGCGCGGCCAGCAGGAGGCCGCCGACCGGTTGCTCGCCGCGGCCCGCGCGGACGCGGACCGCATCCACGCCGAGGCGCGCGCCGGCAAGGGCAACCGGCGACGCCGCACCGCCCGTACCGACCGGAGCCGGGCCGAGCACACCGGCCATGCCGAGCACGCCCCGGCCGGGCCGACCCGGCCGAGCGCCGAGGGTGGGGCCGAGCCGCGTCGCAGCCGCGCCGCGAGCCACGACCTGTCCCGGCCGGTACCGGCGCTGCGCGACGACCTGCGCCAGAACGGCGCCTGACCGGCCCGCGTTCCACCCTGCGGGAACCGGACCGGCAACGACCGGTGAGCTCGCCCACTGGTGCTTCGGACGGGCCCGGCCGGGCTGACAGGCTGGCCGGATGAGTACCACCGTCGACGCCGGCGCGCACCGGCTGCTGCGCCGCGCCGCCTACGCCACCGGTGGCGTGTTCGCGCTGTCCGGTGCGGTCCAGGCGACCTGGGTGTCGCGGCTGCCGGAGGTACGCACCACGCTGCACGCCGACCCGCGCTCGCTCGGTCTGGCCCTGCTCGGCACCGCCATCGGGTCGGTGGCGTCGACCCCGCTCACCGGTCGGCTCGCCGCCCGGTACGGCAGCCGGGCGGTGGTTGCGGGCGCGACGGTGGTCAGCCTGGCCGGGCTGGTTGGCCTGTCGATGGTGCACTCGGTACCGGCGCTCGGCCTGGTACTGGTGCTGTTCGGGTTCGGCTACGGCGGCTGGGACGTGGCGATGAACATCCACGGCCACCACGTCGAGTCGGCCGCCGGCCGCGCCTGGATGCCGCGCTACCACGCCGTGTGGAGCGTCGGCGGGTTCGTCGCCGCCGGGCTCGGGTCGGTGGTGGCCGGCGCGCGCGTACCGGTGCCGGTGCACTTCGTGGTGGCCGCGGTGCTGCTGGCCGGCGGCGTGTTCGGGCTGCTGACGCTGTTCCGGGCCGACGGCCGCGGCGCCAACGACCCGGCGTTCCCGGCGCCCGCGGTACCGGTCGATCTCGCACGGGCGGCGCCGGCGGTGCCGGTGGGGCGGATCGTGACGCTGCCGTTCGTCCTGCTCGGTGTGGTGATGGCGTGCTCGACGGTGGTGGAGGGCGCCGCCTCGGACTGGCTCGGCATCTACTTCAACACGGTGCGGGACGCGTCTCCGGCGGCGAGCTCCGCGGCGTACACGGTCTTCGCGATCGCGATGGCCGCCAGTCGCGGCGCCGGTACCTGGACGATCGCCTGGCTCGGCCGGGGCCGGGCGGTACGGGCGTCGGCCCTGCTCGCGCTCGCCGGCGTGACCGTGCTGCTGCTCGCACCGGTCACCGGCCTGGCGTACGCCGGCGCCGCGCTGTGGGGCCTGGGCACCGCGATCGTGTTCCCGGCGGTGATCAGCGCGGCCGGTGACACCGCGCCGGGCCGCGCCGCGCAGGCGATCTCGATGGTCACCCCGATCGGCTACACCGGCTTCCTGGTCGGACCGCCGCTGGTCGGCCTGCTCGCCCAGCACACCGGGCTGGAACACGCGCTGTGGCTGATCGGCGGGCTCGCCGCGGTGATGGCGATCCTCGCCGGTGCCACCCGCGATCGCCGCGCCCCGGCCACCGCCCGAACCTGATCGCCGCCCCGGCCGCCGCCCGACGCCGAGCGCGAGCCGTCCCCGCCGCCCGAGGCTGACCGCGAGCCGCCCCCGGCCGCCGCCCGGCGCCGAGCGCGAGCCGCCCCCGGCCGCCGCACGGGGTGCGCGCCCGGCGGCGGGCGGTCGCGGCGGTGGCCGGTCAGCGCTCGTGCAGGCGGTGCCGGGCGGCGCGGTAGCGGGCGCGCAGCTCCGCCGGCCAGCCGGCGCCGGCCGGCTCGTACCGGGTGGCGTCCGGTCGTGGCCAGGCCGGCGGCTCGGCGGCGCCGGACAGCGCCCAGGCGGCCTGCCGGGCGGCGCCCAGCGCGACGTACTCGGCCGGCTCCGGCACCAGCACCGGTACGCCGAACACGTCCGGCGCGGCCACGCGGATCGCCGCCGACCGGGAGCCGCCGCCGATCAGCAGGACGGTGTCGATCGCGGCGCCGTGCGCGCGCAGCTCGTCCAGCGCATCGGCCAGACCGCACAGCACCCCGAGCACGCTGGCCCGGGCGAGGTTCTCCGGCGTCATCGCGGCCCGGGTCAGCCCGAGCAGCGACCCGGTGGCGTCCGGCAGGTTCGGGGTCCGCTCGCCGTCCAGGTACGGCAGCAGGGTCAGGCCACCGGCGTCCGGCGCGGCGCTGGTGGCGAGCGCGTCCAACCCGGCCAGATCGGTACCGAGCATCCGGGCCGTGGCGGCGAGCACCCGGCTGGCGTTGAGCGTGCAGGACAGCGGCAGGAACCGGCCGGTGGCGTCGGCGAAGCTCGCCACCGCGCCGGTCGGGTCGGTGACCGGCGAGCCGGCCAGCGCGAACACCGCCCCGCTGGTACCGATCGAGACGACCGCCTGACCGGGGGACAGGCCGAGGCCGAGCGCGGCCGCCGCGTTGTCACCGGCGCCGGCCGCGAGCAGCGCGCCGTCGGCGGTCTCGCCGGCGACCGCGGCCGGGGCGAGCACGGTCGGCAGTGCGGCGTCGTGGCCCAGCGCCGCGGTGAGCAGATCGTGCCGGTAGTCGCCGGTCGCCGCGGAGAAGTAGCCGGTACCGGAGGCGTCGCTGCGGTCGGTGGTCGGCTCGCCCCGGCCGCCGCGCAGCCGCCAGGTCAGCCAGTCGTGCGGCAGCAGCACCCGGGCCACCCGGGCGGCGTGGGCCGGCTCGTGCTCGGCCAGCCAGGCGAGCTTGGTGACGGTGTACGAGGCGACCGGCACCAGCCCGACCGACGCCGCCCAGCCGTCCGCGCCGTACTTCTCGGTCAGCGCCTCGGCCTGCGGCGCCGACCGCACGTCGTTCCACAGCAGCGCCGGCCGGACCGGCCGGTCCGCGTCGTCGAGCGCCACCATGCCGTGCTGCTGGGCGCCCACGCCGATCGCCGCCGCGCCCCCGGCCGTACCGCCGGCGTCGGCCAGCGCCCGCCACCACGCCTCGGGGTCGACCTCGGTACCGTCCGGGTGCGGCGCCTGGCCGGCCCGCAACACCCGGCCGGTGTCGTCGTCGACGGTGAGCACCTTGCAGGACTGGGTCGACGAGTCGATCCCCACCACGGCCATCCCGGTTCCTCCTGCCCTCGGCTCGGCCCGTACCGGCTCCGATCATGCCTCGCCGGGCGGGCGGCGGGTGGCGGGGGCGGCGGGGATCAGGTTGCCGGCCGGGCCCGGTACAGGTCGCGCAGCAGGGCGATCTCGGCGCCGTGGTGGATCGCCTCGCGGTGGATGTGCAGCACCAGCGCCGCCATCGGCAGCTGCCCGTACGGGCCCTCGGCCGGGCCGCAGGGTTGCGCGAGCCGCTCCGGGGTCAGCCCGCGCACGCCGGCCATCCAGGTCGCGTACTGCTCGTCGAGCTGGGCGAGCGCGGTGCCGGCGTCACCGGCGTACGCGAAGCTGTCGTAGTCGGTCGCGGGGGCGCCGAAGTGGTGGGCGTTGCGCATCGCGAACACCCCGACGATCACGTGCGCCAGCCGCCAGGCGATCGTGGTGACCGGTGCCGGATCCGGCTCCGGGTAGGCGAAGTCGACGGTGTAGGCGCCGGTGCCGACGGTGCTCGCCGCGGTGCCGGTGCCCGCCGGCCGCACGCTCCAGCAGCCGGGCACCGGCTCCCAGAAGTACTCGTCGTCGCCGAGGCCGGCGAGCCGCGGCCGCAGCTGGTGGTCCCAGTGCCAGCCGAGCTGGTCGGCGAGGTTGCCGGTCCAGTCGATTTCGCTGCTCATGGCCGTTCCTCCCGCGCGGGAGCACCCGTCGGGCACGACCGCGCGATATCCATGCTTCGCTCGCTCATTCCGCGACGCTAGCGCCGGCTGCGGTCAGTTCCGGTCCGCATCGTGCCAGCGTTGCTCCAAACCGGTGAAGAACCGTTCGGCGGCGGCGTCCAGCGCGGCGTCGTCGCCGGTGGCGAGCCAGTCCAGGGCGAGGCCGCGGGCCACCGCGAGGCACAGCCGGGCGTCCGCGGCGGCCTCGGCCGGCGGCACCCCGGCGGCGGTGACGAACTCCACCAGCGGTTCGAGCCACGACTCGACCACACCGGCGAGCAACGGTTGGGTCGCCTCGTTTGCGCGCAGCGCCCGCCCGTACAGCTCGAAGAACAGCCGCATGTACGGGGCGAGCGCCGGATCGTGCAGGTGCCGGTACATGCCGCGCATCACCTGGCCGGCGTCGGCGCCGGGCGCCTCGCGCAGCGCGGCGAGCGCGGCGAGCTGGCGGCGCTCCATCTCCTGGGCGACCGCGACGAGCAGGCCGTCCTTGCTGCCGAAGTGGTAGATGAGCATCCGGTGGCTGGTGCCGAGCCCGGCGGCGAGGCCGCGCAGCGTCAGGTCGGTGGTACCGCGCTCGGCGAGGTGGTCGATGGCTCGTTCCACCAGCGCGGAGCGGGGGTCGCGGGCGGCAGGCATGTACCACATGGTACATGTACCATGTGGTACATCAGCTCAGGAGGCAGCGATGCATGTGGAGAAATCGGTACGGATCGCCGCACCCGCCGACGAGATCTGGCGGGTGTTGGCCGACGTCGAACGCTGGCCGGAGTGGACCGCGTCGATGCAGCGGGTGGAGCGGCTCGACGACGGCGAGTTCACCGTCGGCAGCCGCGCACGGGTGCAGCAGCCGAAGCTGCGGCCGGCGATCTTCGAGGTCACCGAGTCGACGCCCGGCGAGTCGTTCGTCTGGCGCGCCCGGGTCAGCGGCACCGAGATGCTCGCCGGCCACTACCTGCAGCCCGACGGCGACGCCACCCTCACCCGGCTCACGTTCGATCACACCGGCGGGCTCGCCGGCCTGATCGACCTGTTCTACGGCAAGATGATCCGCGAGTATGTCGGGATGGAGACCGCCGGCCTGCGCCGGCACTGCGAGGCTGCCTGACGCCTCATTCGAGATCGGCGAGCGCGGTCCTCACTTCATCCGAGGTCGGCGAGGGCGGTCCTCACTTCATCCGAGGTCGGCGAGGGCGGTCCTCACTTCATCCGAGGTCGGCGAGGGCGGTCCTCACCTCATCCGAGGTCGGCGAGGGCGGTCCTCGCCGTGGCCGCGACGAGCGGGTCGTCCGGCTTCGCGCTCGCCGCCTGCCGCGGCGCCCGGCCCGCCGCGGAGCGCGATCGGCCAGGGCGTATCCGCAAAGCTTCGCGTGCGAGCAGTTCTGCTAGCCCGCCTCGCCGGTGCGACGCAGCCCGAAGACGGCCGCGTCGTCGGCAAGTACCCGGTTGCCTACGATCCCGGCCACCGCCGCGGCACAGGTCGCCACCGCCGAGCTGGGGTCGATCAGGGCGCACAGCTCATCGATGCCTTCCCGGATCGACTGGTCGCGCCGCTCCACCAGCCCGTCGGTGTACAGGCAGAGCAGGGCGCCGGCGGGCAGCGGGACGTGCATGCTGTGTCGCTCGCGATCGATGCCGATGCCCAGCGGCAGATCGGTCGGGCCGGTCAGCGGTTCGGCGCGCCGTCCGCCGACCGACAGCAGCGGCGGTGGATGACCCGCGACGCTGACCCGCAGCGCATCGCCCGAGGGCTCCACCACCAGGTAGGTCACGGTCGCGGTGATACCCGGCTCGAAGTGCTGGATCTTGCGGTCCAGCCGGGTCACGACCTCCGCGGGATCCGCCACCTCCAGCGCGTACGCCCGCAGCGCGCTGCGCAGCCGCCCCATCACCACCGCGGCCGGCAGCCCGTGCCCGACGACGTCGCCGATCACGACGCCCAGGGCGCCGGAGTCGAACAGGAACGCGTCGTACCAGTCACCGCTGACGCCGGTCTGCTCGCTCGGCAGGTAGCGGGCGGCGAGCTCCAGGCCGTCGACCTGGGGCAGCCGGGTCGGAAGCAGGCTTCGCTGGAGCGCTTCGGCGGCGCTGCGTTCCAGCCGCGAGCGGCGCGACTGTGCGGCGAGCGCGACCCGGTCGGCGACCAGCTGCAGCAGCCGGATGTCGCCATCGCTGAACCTGCGCCGGGTGAAGCAGCCCACGTGCAGGACCCCGATGAGTTCGCCGAAGCTGATGAGCGGGACACCGAGCAGGGTGCTCAGCCCGGCCTGCCACAGGATCGGATTGATCACGCTGGTGGCGTCGACCCGGTCCAGATAGACCGGTTTGCGCGAGGCGGCGACCCGGCCGGCGAACCCCTGCGCCGTCGGGATCCGGACGCCGAGCCGGACCTCCTCGTCGAGTCCCCGGCTCGCGGTGGCGACGAGGTCGCCGGAGTCGCGGTCGAGCAGCAGCACCGTGGCGGTGTCCGCCCCGACCACCTCGCAGGTGCGATCCAGCAGCTCGGCAAGCAGGTCCTTGAGGCCCAGTTCGGCCAGTGCCGAGTCGGTCAGCAGATCGATCGCGGACAGTCGGCCCGCATCCTCGTCGGAGGTCAGCAGTTCGTCGGTCACCCGGCTCCTTGTCACTGGGACGGGCCGCACCACGGCGTCGACGGTGGTCATCGCGGGCGCCAAATATAGCCGATGCGCGGCCGCGGTCGTGGCCGCTTGCGGCGCAACGGTTCTGCGGGCCCGTGAGTCGCCACAGACCGGCACAACGTGGGCAACCGGGCGATCGGCAGGGCGCCGGGACCATCGCCGCGGCGCCCGCACCCGCCGGCCAGCCCGCACCCTCCGGCCAGCCGGGAGCCGGCGGTGGTCGGCGGACTCGGACGAACCGGGACCGAGCGGTTCGGCACGGCGTATGAGGCGCCAGCGACGTCTCGGCCACCTCACCGTAAATCTGGCGATGATCGGGAATCGGTCAGCCGAGGCCCCCGCGCAGGGCGGTGACGCGGTCGGCGGCCGCGGTGAAGTCGGACCGGTCCAGCGAGCCGTTCCGGTAGCCGGCCGCGAGCGCGGTGACCGCGTCGGCGCCCTGCGCCGGATCCCGCCCGGAGCACAGCAGCAGGTCCATCCCGGCCGCGGCGGCCGCGACGGCGCGGTGTCGGGTGTCCCCGTACGACTTCAACGCACCCGCCTCCATCGCGTCGGTCATCGTCACGCCGTCGAAGCCGAGGCGGCCGCGCAGCTCGTTGGCGATGATCGCGCGCGACATGCCGGCCGGGTGGTGGGCGTCGAGCGCCGGATAGGTCGCCCAGGACGCCATCACCAGCGGCACGCCGGCCGCGATCGCCTGCCGGTACGGCTTCTCGTCGACCGACCGCAGCTGCGCCGCGCTGGTGTTCAGCGTGACCGGTACCTCGTCGGTGTTCTCGTCCGCGCCGGCCGGGCCCAGGCCCGGGAAGTGCTTGGCGGTGGCGAGCACGCCGCCGGCGGCCTGCGCGGTGACGAACGCCGAGCCGAGCTTCGCCACCTGGTCCGCATCCGAGCTGTACGACCGGCCGTACTGGTCCATCAGGTCGCCGGGGCCGCGGTGCACGTCGAGCACCGGGGCCAGGTTGACGTTGAGCCCGGCGGTGGTGAGGGTGTCGGCGGCGCCGGTACCGGCCGCCTTGGCCGCCGCGGTCGGGTCGGCCGCCTGCCCGATCTGCTTCGCCGACAGGTTCGGTTCGCCGGGCAGCCGGCGGATCTCGCCGCCCTCCTGGTCGGTGAGCAGCAGCAACGGTTTCGCCAGCGGGCTCCTGCGCGCAGCGGCCTGCAGCCGGCCGGCCACCCGGTGCACCTGGGCGAGGCTGGAGACGTTGTCGGAGAAGAAGATCACCCCGGCGACCTCACCCTTGCCGATCGCGGTCAGTAGGCTGTCCGGCGGGGTCAACCCGGAGTAGGACCAGATGACCCGCTCGCCGGCCAGCTGGCGCGGCGTCAGCGCGGTCCGGGTGGCCGACGGGGCGGGCCGGGCGCTCGACGGGTGGCCGCCGGCCGCGGGCAGGAACGCCGCCCGGCCGCCCGAGCCGCGGCCGAGGAACAGGCCGACCGGCACCGCGACCGCGATCACCAGGACGGCCGCGAGCAGCCATCCGCGGCGCCCGTGCTTTCGCGCCGTCCCGCCTCCGGTACGCGCCGTACCGTCGCCGCGCTGTCGCGCCATGTCGATCCGTCCTAACTTGTCGGTTTACTGGCGATTTTCCGCGCTTTCGCCACCCTACCGGCGACCCGGGGCGCGCGCCCGCCCACAGCAACCAACGATGGGGGAGAAGTATGCGTCATGTGCTGACCGGCGGCCCCGGTGCCGGCAAGACCACGCTGGTCGAGGCGCTGGCCGCAACCGGCCTGCCGGTCGTACCGGAGTCCGGCCGGGCCATCATCCGCGACCAGGTCGCCGCGGGTGGCGACGCCCTGCCGTGGCGTGACGCGGCCCGCTTCGCCGAAGCGATGATCGAGGCCGACATCGCCGCGTACCGGACCGTGCCCGCCGGTATGGTGATCTTCGATCGGGGCATTCCGGACACCATCGGCTACCTGCGGCTCACCGGCCTCCCGGTACCGCGACGATTGACCACGGCGGCCCGGCGGGCCCGGTACGGGCGGATCTTCGTGGCGCCGCCGTGGCCGGCGATCTACCGCACCGACACCGAACGCCGGCAGGACCTCGCCGAGGCGCGCGCCACCCACGACGCGATCGTCGCGGTCTACCGCGAGCTGGGGTACCGGCCGCTGCGCCTGCCGTGCACCGGTGTCGCCGCCCGGGTCCGGTACGTGCTCGACCACCTCGACCGCCGGTCCGAAGTGGACGGTCGGCGGCGCGGGCACAACCAGTGACCGGTATCGATCGCCCCGCAGCGGGCCCGCCACGGCGCCGGGTTACCGTGGAGGAAGCCGAGGCGAAGGGCGGCGCCGATGGACAGCTCGCAGTACGAGTCGCTGATCGACCAGCAGATTCGCGAGGCCACCGAACGCGGCGAGTTCGCCGACCTACCCGGATCCGGCAAGCCGTTGCGCAACCTCGACGCGACCAAGGACGAGCTGTGGTGGCTGCGGGAGTACATGGCCCGCGAGGGGTTGAGCAGCGACGCGTTGCTGCCGCCGGCGCTGCAGCTGCGCCGCGAGATCGAGCGGCTGCCCGAGACCGTGCGCAGCGCGCTCAGCGAGCAGAACGTGCGGGAGGCGGCAGCCGCGCTCAACCGGCGCATCGCCGACTACCTCAAGGCGCCGTCCGGGCCGGCGTTGCCGGTCGCCCCGGTCGACCCGGACGCCGTGGTGGCCCGGTGGCGGGCCGACCGCGCCGCCCGCTCGCGCCGCGCGGCCACGCCCGCGGCCCAGGACGCCGCAGCCCCGGATGCCGCAGCCCCGGATGCCGCAGCCCCGGAGGCCGTGGCCCCGGACGCCGGGGCGCAGCCGGCCGCGGCGCAGCCGAGCGACCGACCGTGGTGGCGCCGGCGGTTCCGCCGCTCCTGACCGGCTGCCCACCGGCGCCGTCGGCCCGAGCCGGCGCCCCGCCGCGCGATCGAGAACTGTCGGCGAGCTAACCACCTGTTTGCCTTGGCGCACATAGCGTTGGCCCCATGAGTGAGCGAGTCGTGAAAGCCGTGCGGGTGGGTGCCGCATGAGCCTGACCGGAGTGCCGTTGCTGATCCTGGTCGCCGTGCTGGCGGTCGGCCTGCCGGTCGCGGCGGTGCGGTGCTGGCGCTGGCGGCGGCTGCGGCTGACCCGCACCGCGGCGTTGGTGGTGTGCGGCCAGCTGCTGATCACCTCCGCGTTCCTGCTCGCCGTCAACCGGCAGCAGCAGTTCTTCACCAGCTGGTCCGACCTGTTCGGCGAGCAGCAGGTGCCGGCACTGCCGACCGGATCGTCCGGCACCCGGGCTCTCGGCAACGGGCCCGACCAGCACGCCGCCGATCCCGCCGGCCACGTGTACGCGATGCGCATCAAGGGGCCGCGCAGCCACCTGGACCTGCCGGCGGACGTGTACCTGCCGCCGCAGTACGACCAGCCGGGGTGGGCGCACCACCGGTTCCCGGTGGTCGAGTTCCTGGACGGCTTCCCCGGCAACCCGCAGCGCTGGCTCGGTGCGCTGCGGCTGCGCGAGACGCTGGACAGCCAGATCGGTACCGGACGGATGCCGCCGGTGGTGGGCGTGCTGCCGACCCAGACGACGAACGCCCTGCACGACAGCGAGTGCGTCAACCAGGTACACGGCCGGCAGTACGCGACGTACCTGATCGACGACGTACGCAGCGTCGTCGCCCACCGGCTGCGGGTCGCCACCGGGCGGCGGTCCTGGGGCCTGATCGGGTACTCCACCGGCGGGTTCTGCGCGAACAACCTGGCCCTGCAGCCCGGATACCGGTTTGCCGCCGCGGCGAGCCTGTCCGGCTACTTCCAGCCCTACCTCGACCGCTCCACCGGCAACCTGTTCGCCGGCAGCCGGGCCGCCCGTGCCGCCAACGACCCGCTGTACCAGGTCCGGCACGCGGCGCGGTTACCCGCGCTGTCGTTCTTCGCCATGTGCGCCACCCCGGACCCGCAGCCGTGCGCCGAGGGCAGATCGTTCGCCGCCGCCGTGCACGCGCCGATCCGGCTGCGCCGGCTGGTACTGCCGACCGGCGGGCACAACATGGTCACCTGGCGGGCGGTCACCCCGACCGCGCTGGACTGGCTCGGCAGCACGCTGTCCGCCGGTCCCGGCCCGGCCGCCACACCCGCGCCGCCGCACTCGGCCCGGCCGGTACCGGCCCGGCTGCCGGCGCCGACCGGCGTCCTGTCCGCCACCCCGCCGGTCGCGGCCAGCCGTCACTGACGCCCGGGCGGCCCGCCGGCGCGATCGGGATGCGCGGGGCCGGTGGATCTCGTAGGTTCGGCGGGGACGGCGCGCGCCACGCGGGCCGGGGGAGGCGAGCATGATCGCGGTGACCGGGGCAAGCGGGCATCTCGGCGGGCTGATCGCCCGGCTGCTGTCGGTGGCGGGTGAGCGGACCCGGTTGATCGGCCGCAGCGCGGCCCGGCTGCCGGTGCTGCCGGGCGGGACGCCGGCGCCGGTAACCGACTACGCCGACGCCGCCTCCATGGGCCGGGCGCTGGCCGGCGTCGAGACGCTGCTGCTGGTGTCGGCGACCGAGGCGGCGGACCGGGTCGAACGCCACACCGCCGCCGTCGACGCCGCGGTACGGGCCGGGGTACGGCGCATCGTCTACATCTCGTTCGCCGGCGCCGCGCCGGACGCCACCTTCACGTTCGCCCGGGACCACTGGCACACCGAGCAGCACCTGGCCGCGAGCGGTGTGGCGTACACCATCCTGCGCGACAACCTGTACCTCGCCGCGCTGCCCGGCATGGTCGGCGACGACGGCGTACTGCGCGGCCCCGGCGGTACCGGCCGGGTGGCCGCGGTGGCCCACGAGGACGTCGCCGCCGTCGCGACCACCGTACTGACCGGGGAGGGTTTCGACGCGGCGACGTTCGACGTGACCGGGCCGGAGGCGCTCACCCTGGCCGAAGCGGCGGAGACGATCGGCCGCTTCGCCGGCCGCCCGGTGCGCTACGAGGCCGAGACCGTACAGCAGGCGTACGAGTCGCGGGCCCGGTACGGCGCGCCCGCCTGGGCGGTCGACGGCTGGGTCAGCTCGTACCTCGCGATCGCCGCCGGCGAGCTCGAAACGGTGCATCCCACCGTGCCGGAACTGACCGGGTACCCGGCCCGGACGCTGGCCGACTTCCTGGCCGAACATCCGGACAGCTACCGGCACCTGGTGCCGTGACGGACGCCGTCGGCCCCGCCCGGTCCAGCGAGTCCGGTCGTGTACAGTTAGCGCTCGCATGCGCCCTTCCCCGAAGGCAGGCCGGAGCCGGCCGGAAGGTAGGGTCGGTGCAGCAGGTCCGAGTGGCGGAATGGCAGACGCGCTAGCTTGAGGTGCTAGTGCCCGGTTTAGGGCGTGGGGGTTCAAGTCCCCCCTCGGACACCCTGATTGCTCAACATTCACGCAGGTCGAGCACCGTCTCCGAACGGGGCCTTCGCGTTGCCGGGGCCGGGTGGTCGAAGGCGGCCCGGTGGTGGTGGAGGAACGTCTCGAGGGACTGCGGGGGTCCGCCGCCGATCGCCTCGACGACGTCGGTGACCACGTCCTGCTCGCCGTGCCGGTGGGTTTCGGCCACGTGGCACAGGTGCTCGATCAGGTAGTCGGGAATGCCGCCGGTTCGCGAGAGCGCCTGCCGCCACGTCTCGACGGGCACCTCGACGTACCGGATCGGGCGGCCGAGCACCCGGCTGAAGACCTCGGCCTGCTCGGCCATCGACAGCGCCACCGGGCCGGTCGGTGAGAGGATCTCGCCGCGCGGCGGCGCCGGGTTGGTCAGCAGCCCGACGGCCACCCGCGCGACGTCCTCGCCGGCGACCGGGGCGTGCCTGCCCGCGCCGTACGGTAGGTAGATCGCGTCGTCGGTGCGGATCGCCGCCGGGTTGGCGATGGTGAGCAGGTTCTCCAGGAAGTACGGCGGGCGGAGGTGACTCACGCCGATCCCGGACCAGTCGAACACCCGCTCGGCCAGCCAGTGGCCGCGCGCGGCGGCGCTGGTGTGATCCGGCCGCGCGGTCAGCTGCGACATGTTCACGATCGACTCGACGCCCGCCTGCTTGCCGGCGGCGGCGAAGGTCGTCGTCGCGGTGAGCAGGCTGTCGGCGAGCGGGTAGGTGAAGTAGGCGCGCCGCACTCCGTCCAGCGCGGCGCGTACGGTCTCGAAGTCGCCGAGGTCGCCGATGACGACCTGCGCGCCCAGCTGCTTGAGCGCGGCCGAGCGGTCGTCGTCGTGGTGCACGAACGCCCGGGTCGGCAGGCCCCGTGCCAGCAGCTGGCGGGCCACGTGGTTTCCCGTCGCGCCATGGCTGCCGCCCGCCCCGACGACCAGGTACGTGGTGGAACTCGCCTCGTTCATCGCAACATCGCGCCTTTCCCGGTTGATGGAGTGTTCGGTCGCAAACGCCCCGGTTCGCCGAGCTGGCTGGCACCCGCCTGCGATCGGGTCGCACTCTTCCGACGTCCGCCGGCCGCCGGGATCGACAGCGGCGGGGAAATTCGGCGCGGCGTGGTTGTCGATTCCGCCGCGGGTCGCGCGTCGGAATCAGTGCAGGGCCGCACTCGGCGGCCGCGCAGGGAAGGATGGGATCGATGGCCCAGTACCTGGTGTTGATCTATGACGACGAGGACACGCTGGCGGCGGCCGACCCGCAGGCGTCCGACGAGCTGCTCGCCGAGCACCGGCGCTTCGCGTCGGCGAACGGGACGAGCGTGCGCGGCGGCAACGCCCTCCAGCCGACCGCGGCGGCGACCTCGATCCGCCCGGACGGCGCCGGCGGGTTCAGCGTCACCGACGCGCCGTTCGCCGAGACCAAGGAGGCGCTGGTGGGCTACTACCTCGTCGATGCCGACGACCTCGACGAGGCGGTGGCGATCGCCGAGCAGGTACCGACGTTGGCCGGCGGGGTCGAGGTCCGGCCCGTGCTGACCTTCGACTGACGTCCGGGACGCCAGGTGCTGAGAGGGGACCCGCGGGTGGGTGCCGCGGTCGCGGATGCGCACCGGCGCGAGTGGGCCTTCGTGCTCGCCGCGACGGTGCGGGTCACCCGCGATCTGGACCTGGCCGAGGAGTGCGTCCAGGACGCCTACGCGAAGGCGCTGACCGCCTGGCCGGCCACGGGCATCCCGCGCAACACCGGTGCCTGGCTGACCACGACGGCGCGGCGCCGCGCGCTGGACCTGCTGCGGCGGCAGGCCACCGCGGCCCGCGCGCTGCCGCTGCTCGTCGAGAACAGCCTCGACGAGGCCGAGCCGCAGCGGCGCACCGGCGGCATCGCCGACGACCGGCTGCGGCTGGTGTTCGTCTGCTGCCACCCGACCCTCTCCCGCGATGCCCAGGTGGCCCTGACCCTGCGGCTGCTGTGCGGGCTGTCCACCGCGGAAGTGGCCCGCGCCTTCCTGGTCGGCGAGCCGACCATGTCCGCCCGGATCACTCGCGCCAAGAAGAAGATCGCCCAGGCGCGGATCCCGTACCGGGTGCCCGCGCCGGCGGAACTCCCCGGCCGGGTGGCGTCGGTCTGCGAGGTGGTGCACCTGCTGTTCACCACCGGCCACGCCGCCCCGACCGGTACCGAGTTGATCCGCCGCGATCTGGTCGAGCGGGCTCTCGACCTGGCCCGGATGCTGCACACGCTGCTCCCCGGCAGCGCCGACGTCGCCGGGCTGCTGGCGCTGATCCTGCTCACCGACGCGCGCCGGGACGCCCGGCTGGACGAGCACGGCCAGCCCGTGCAACTCGCCGAGCAGAACCGGGGCCGCTGGGACCACGGCGCGATCACGGAGGGGGTGGCGCTGGCGCGCGACGCCCTGCGCGCCCGGCCGCCGGGACGGTTCGCGTTGATGGCCGCCATCGCCGCGGTGCACGACGAGGCCGAGAGCTGGGACGCCACCGACTGGCGCGAGATCGTCGGCCTCTACGACCTGCTGGTGGACCTGTGGCCCTCCCCGGTGGTCGCGCTCAACCGCGCCGTGGCGGTCGGGTTCGCCGACGGCCCCGCCGCCGGGCTCGCCGCACTCGACCCGCTCGCCGACGAGCGGCAGCTCGCCGGCTACGGCTACCTCGCCGCCGCCCGCGCCGAGTTCCTCGCGCGGCTCGGGCGCATCCGGGACGCCCGCGCTGCGTACGAGGAGGCGCTGCGGCTGACCGGGAACGCGGCCGAGCGTGCCCACCTCGCCCGCCGCCTCGACGAACTCACCGAGTGACCCGGGTGCTTCAGCGGGCTTGCAGGGTCAGCTCGGCCGGGGCGGTCACCGGCGGGTAGACGTTCGGCAGGTACCGGACGGTCTGCGCGACGCCGTCGAGGGTGACGGTGGTCAGCGCCTGCACCGGCTCGCTGGTCGGTCCGAGGCCGGCGGTACGGATCAGCGCATGGTCGTCGTCCAGCCACCAGCCGGGGGTGGCCCAGCCGTCGAGATCGGTGGCGATCCGGGCCCGTACCCTGCCGGTCGCGACCGCGACGATCTGCAGCTGCGGGCGACCGGTGCCGGCGCGGTTGCTGATCCCGTGGACGAGCACGTACCGGCCGTCCGGCGACCAGCTGCCGGTGCCGTACACCAGGCCGCGGATCGGCAGCGTGGCACGGGGTCGGCCGCTGCGGTCGAACAACTGGAGGTGGTCGACCAGGTCCGGGGTCGCCTCCGACATGTTGCCCCGGTCGGCGATGGTCAGGACCACCCGGCTGGCATCGCGGTTCCAGGTGAACATCACCTGGCTGGTGTCGTACTTCGTATGGTCGACCCAGTGCACGGTGGCCCGCAGGCTCACGGCGTCGATCAGGACGAACCCGAGGGAGTGCGCCGGGTCGATCTTGCCGGACACGGTGAACAGCACCGTCGAACCGTCCGGTGACCACTGCGGTGACGACGGTTGGTAGCCGTCCATGGACAGCGGCGTCAGCTGCCCGGTGGCGATGTCCAACATCCCCGGCCGGTACGGGAAGGTCTGGCCGAGCACGACGGCGCGCTTGCCGTCCGGCGACGGCACCGCCGCGTCGTAGCCGACCCGCACGTACCGGTGGTGCGCCTGGTCCCACAGCACGCTCGGATGCGACGGGGTGCCCTGCGCGCTGGCGAAACCGGTCACCGCGTACGGCCCGACCGTGACGAGCCGTTGCGGCAGCAGCACCGAGCCGGGGTGCGGGTACTCGGTCTGCGCCGGCGCGACCACCCGCGGCGGTGGGGCGGACGCCGACGGCGACCTCGACGCCGCCGGGGCCGGGGCGGCGTGCCGGGACGGACCGGGACGATGCCGGTCGAGTACCAGCGGGACGGTCCCGGCGAGCGCGACCACCACGACCGCGACGCCCGCCACCACGGTCCGGCGGCGCCGTCGCCGACGCGCCGTTCGCAGCGCGGCCGGGCCCAGGTCCACCGACCTGGCCTGATCGGCCACCGCCTGCAACGTGTCCCGCAGCGCCTCGTCCATGCGTGTCACGGCCCGACCCCCTCGGCGTCCAACAACTCCCGCAGCTCGGGGGCGACCACCCGCAGCCGGGCGAGCGCGCGGGAGGTCTGGCTCGCCACGGTGCCGGGGCGGCAGCCGAGGATCTCGGCCACCTCCCGTTCGCTCCGGTCCTCCAGGTAGCGCAGCACGAGCACCGCCCGCTGCCGATGGCCGAGCCGGGACAGCCCGCCGTACAGCACCAGCCGCATCGTGCTCGCGGTCGTGCTGTCCGGCGCCAGCCGGTCCGGCAGCGCTCCGGTCGGCGTTTCGTGCGTCGAGCGTCGCCGCCACCAGGAGGCGAACTCGTGGTAGAGCACCTTGCGCGCGTACGGCTCGGGATCGGTACGGATGCGTCGCCAGCTCGCGGCGGTCTTCGCCAGCGCGGCCTGGACCAGGTCCTCGGCGCTCTGCTGCTGGCCGCTCAGCGCATACGCGGAGCGAAGGAGCGCGACGGTCCGGGTCCGCGCGAACTCCAGGAACTCCCGCTCTGCCACCGAGTCCATCGACACCCCCTCACGGGAATGACGCGCCACGCCCTCCGATACCTTGCACCTGCCCCGCCGCTTTCTGCGTCAGGGGGGCCGCTGCTCGCCATCCGGTGGGGCACCCGCGCGGGCGCATCGAGCCCCGGTACGAGGATGCGCCCGGTGCCGTGGGGTCTCGCGTGTCCGGGCCGGGACGGCCGGACACGACGGTGGCCCGCACCCGGGTCAGCGGGTACGGGCCACCGGGGTCACTTGACCTTGTCGGCGCACTTCTGGCCGGCGGCCTCGGCGTCCTTGCTGTCCATGCCGCCCACGTAGTCGATTCGGATCTTGCCGTCCACGTACTTCTGCAGGTCGTCCTTGTCGCCGTACTTGAGCATCGCGTCGGCGAAGCAGTCGGTGACCGAGCTGGGCAGGCCCTTGAAGTCCGACTCGGTCTTCAGCTTGGCGGTCAGGTCCGACTTGTCGACACCGCCGCAGGCGGTCAGGCCGAACGCGAGGCCGACACCGACGGCGGTGAGTACGACGGAACGGACGAGAGTGGAGCGCATCATGGTGCCTTTCGAGGGATTCGGTTCGGGGGAGTCAGGCGGTACGGGTGGCCCTGCGCGCGGCCTTGCGGGCCTTCGCGTAGCGGCCGACTGCGGGAAGGAACAGCAGCGTCGGGATCGCGAGCGACAGGATTACCAGCAGCACCGTGGTGACGGTGAAGCCGGCCGGTCCGGTGCCGAGGGTGGTCAGCCGGGTCGTGTCGCTGAGCAGCAGTACCAGGGTGACGAGCACCCGGGCCCAGGTGGCGCCGTTGCGGGCGAAGGCCGCGAACAGCAGCGCGAAACCGATCGCGACCAGGTCCAGGACGGCCCGGTTGACCAGCAGCCCGTACGCGGTGTCGACGGCGTCGGCGTGGTCGAACGCGCCGGCCGCGTGTTCGCTGAGATAGGAGCTGCCGGCACTTTCGACGAAGTCGCGACCGGTCGCGAAGACGACGACCGCACCGACGACGGCGACGAGCGCGGCGGCCAGCATCGCGTACCACGCGACGCGCAGTACGGTGGGTCGTGCGACCGGCGGCCCGGCGGGCACGACGCCACCGATGGGCGCGGTGTAGGCCGGCTGTTGTGTTGCCATGGTTGCGGTGAACTCCAGACATGATGGTCGGGAAGACGTCGTTCTCCCCGGGTGCGCAGAGTGTCGACGGGCCCGCCACACCGGCGCCACATCGCCGCCACACGCGCCGGCGCGCGTCAGTCGGTGGTGTTCCCGGCGGCCAGGCGCAGCAGCAGGCGGGTGGACAGGGTGCGCGGCGCGCCGGTCCCGTCGTACCCGTCGAGACCGGCCGCCTCGGCCCGGGCCCGCTCGGCGTCGGCGGCCCGGTCCAGCGCGTCGTAGGCCGCGGCGAGCACCCGCAGCCCCTGGGCGACCCGCCGCGGCTGGGACAGCTCCCGGAACGTGCGCACGCACCGTTCCAGCACCGGTACCGACTCGTCCGGCCGGCCGTCGGCGATCCAGCTCGTCGCGACGACCACGGTGCCGAACGCGGCGATCTCCGCGTCGCCGTACGCGAGGGCGTCGGCGCGCGCCGACGCGAACCGGCGTACCGCCTCGTCGTGGTGGCCGAGGGCGAGGTCGGCCAGGCCGATCTGGCACTGCGCCTGCAGCCCGCCGACCCGGTCGTCGAGCCGGCGCAGCGCGGCCAGGCACTCCAGCCCGGCCTCCCGGGCCTGCGCGTACCGGCCGGCGCCCATCGACCAGACGCCGTATCCGTTGAGTACCAATGCCTGCAGTGCCGGGTCGGCCAGCTCGCGGGCGCCGGCGACGGCCTGCTCCAGTACCGCGAACGCCTCGTCGGAGCGGCCGGCCCGGTTGAGTGCCAATGCCAGCTCGCGCTGCGCCGCGGTCGCCGCGGCACGGTCGCCGAGCTCGGCGAACAGTTCGACCGCCCGCCGGGCGTACCCGAGGCTGTCGTCGGCGTCGGTCGCGGTGCTGCGCAGCAGGTGGCCGCGGGTGGCTAGGCAGCAGGCGAACAGGTGCGTCAGGCCGAGGCGTTCGGCCTCGTGCTCGCAGCGGGTCACCGCCCGCAGCGCGGCGTCGTGCTCGCCGCGCCGGGTCAGCACCCGGCCGAGCAGGTACTCGGTGCGCAGCCGGGCGGGTTCGTCGCCGGTGGCGCCCGCCGCGTCGCGGATCGCGGTGTGCAGCCGGATCAGGTCCTCGGTGCGGCCGTCCAGCCACAGTTGCGGATGCAGGTGCCCGGCGAACCACGCCGCCTGTCCGGTACGCCCCTGGCCGGCGACGTGGATCGCGGCGGCGATCAGGTTCGCCCGTTCGGCGTCGAGGAACGCCCGCGGGTCGCGCCGGATCCGGTGCACCAGCGGCCCGGTCGCGGTGGGTGCCGGCGGATCGTCCGGCAGCCGCGGCACCGGTTCCTGCCGCGGTACGCCCTCGTCGGCCAGTACGGTCAGCGTCGCGGCGCGGTGGAACAGCCGGCGTATCGCGGCGCGCCGCGCCTCGACCGGATCCTCGGTCCGGGCCCGCTCCCGACCGTAGGTGCGCAGCAGGTCGTGCAGCCGGTAGCGGGGCTGCCCCGCCCGGTCTCGTCCGACGGGGTCGAGCAGGTTCGCCGCGAGCAGGGCGCCGACGACCCGGTCGGTGTCCGCCTCGCTCGCCTCGCCGTGCTCGGCGGTCGGATCCGCGCCGCCCAGCAGCGCGGCGATCGACCAGTCCGCGACCGTCACCGGATCCAGCAGCGCCAGCAGGCGCAGTCCCCGCCGTACCGGGGCGGCGAGGCCGGCGTAGCTGAGCGAGAGGCTGGCCCGTACCTCGACGTCGTCGACGGCCAGCTCGTCCAGCCGGCGCTGCTCGTCGTCGAGCCGGTCGGCCAGCGTCTCCACCGCCCAGTCCGGTCGGTCGGCGAGCCGGGCGCCGGCCACCCGCAGCGCCAGCGGGAGCCGGCCGCAGGCGGCCAGGATCCGGTCGGTCGCCTCGGGTTCCGCCGCAAGCCGGTCGGCGCCGACCGCCGCCGCCAGCATCGCCCGCGCCTCGGCGGCTCCGAGCGGGCCGAGCCGTACCGGGTGGGCGTGCCCGGACAGCCCGGGCAGCTGGCGCCGGCCGGTCACCAGCACGGCGCTGCCCGGGGTGCCCGGCAGCAGTGGCCGCACCTGGGCGGCGTCGGTGGCGTCGTCGAGCACGACCAGCACCCGCCGGCCGGCGAGCAACGACCGGTACGCGGCGGCGCGTTCGGCCAGGCCGTCCGGCAGGCTCGGCCCGGCCACGCCGAGCGCGCGCAACAGCTCGGCGAGGATGTCGGCCGGATCACGCGGTCGCCCGGAACCGCCGGCCAGGTGCGTGAACAGCTGCCCGTCGGGATAGTGCGCCCGCACCGAGTGCGCCGCCCGTACCGCAAGGGCGGTCTTTCCGCCGCCCGGCGTGCCGGTGACGACCGCGACCGGCACCGTGTCGGTGGCGGCGGACAGCAGCGCGGTCAGCGCGGCGAGCTCGTCTCGCCGGCCGGTGAAGTCCGGTACCTGCGCGGGCAGCTGGCAGACCGACGCCGGTGTCAGGGTCGGCCGCGGCGCGGGCGCGGCGACGATCTCGCCGCGCAGGATGCGGGTGTGCAGCTCGCGCAGCTGCGGGCCGGGCTCGGTGCCGAGCGCGTCGGCCAGCTCGTCTCGCGCCCGCGCGTACGCCTCGAGCGCCTCGGCGGTGCGCCCGGACGCGGCGAGGGCACGCAGCAGCTGGCCGCGCAGGCGTTCCCGGAGCGGGTGCTTGCCGACCAGGGCCTGCAGCTCGCCGACCAGGTCGGCATGCCGGCCGCCGGCCAGCTCCGCCTCCATGCAGTCCTCGACGACGGCGAGCCGGTCGTCCTCCAGCGCGTCGGCGTCCGGTTCCAACAGCGGCACGTCCACGTCGACCAGCGGCCGGTCCCGCCACAGGCCGAGCGCGGCGCGCAGTCCAGCCGCCGCGGCGGCCGCGTCGCCGGCGGCCAGTGCCGCTCGGCCGGCCTCGACCCGGGCCGCGTACACCGACAGGTCGAGCTCGTCGTCGGGCACCGTCAACCGGTACGCGCCGTACGCGTGGGTCAGCGACACCGCCGGTAGGAGCCGGCGCAGCCGGGACACGTACGTCTGGAGGTTGGAGGCGGCCGAGTCCGGCGGCGCGCCGTGCCACACCGCCTCGGTCAACACCGACACCGGCACCGGCCGGTTCGCGTGCCACAGCAGGACGGCGAGCACCGCGCGGCAGCGCTCGCCGGGCACCGGCACGGCGGTACCGTCGGCGGCCCGCACCGACAGCGGCCCCAGCACGGCGAACCTCATAGCCACCGCCCCGATCGACCGCGCGTCGCGACCCGCGCCGCCTGCCCAGGCGAATGATCATAGGCGGTGGTCGAGCTTGCGCCGCCGCCGGTACGCGCACCGTCCACGGTGGACGCCCGGGGCGACACCCACCCCGTCAGCTCTCGTCGAGGAAGCGGAGGTTGTCGAGGAACAGCGGCACCGGATCGAAGGACTGGAAGCCGTACAGTTCCAGCCGGCCGACGGCGGTGCGGTCGATGGTGACCCGGTGCAGGTCGATCCGGATCTCGTTGGCGCCGGGGGCGAACCAGACCGGATGCTTGTCGTCGGCGCTGCCGTCGGCGCCGTGGAACTTCGCGTACAGCACCGGCGGCACCCCGTCGTTCGGGTTGTACGCGTCGAACGCCAGGTAGTGGTGGGCCGACCAGTCTGCGCCGCCGAGATGCTTCGCCGCGTCGAACGAGATGCCCGGCCAGGCGACGTTCGCCGGGTAAGTGGCGGCGAGGCTGCACGACCCGCTGGTGGCGTGCTGGTCGGAGCGGGTGACCGTGACGTGGTTGAGCGTCATCCGGGTCAGGTCGGCGTCGGTCTCGAAGTCGTTGACCGGCACCGTCCGCAGTGCCGGCTCGGGCGCCGCGACGAGCACCTGGCGGTGCTGGTGCGAGCGGCGCGCACCGTCGGTGAGCTCGATGTCGAGCTGGTGCACCCCCGCGGGCAGCGGCAGCGCGGCCCGCCACACCGCGGCGTCCCCGGCGGCGCGGTGCCGGACCGCGTGCCGGCCGTTCACCCGCACCCGGGTGGTCGCCGCCGCGTACACGTCGACCAGCACGCCGTGTTCGACCGCCGACGGCACCGTCACCAGCGCCGGTACGCCCCGGGCCAGGTCGACGATCTGCCCGGCGACCTCGTCCCGGGCGGCGGCGAGCCGGGCCGGATCCTCGGTGTAGTCGTTGAGCGCCGTGTAGAGCCGGTCGAACACCGGCCGGGTCACCGCGCGGTGGTCCAGCGCGTCGCCGAGGCCGAGCCGGTCGGTGACCGCGGCGATCCGGCTCTCCCACAGCACCAGGTACTCCAGGTCCTCCAGCCCGTCGCGCAGCGCCTCGGCCCGCAGCGTACCGACGGGCCCGTCGATGCCGACCTGCTTGCCCGGGTAGAGCAGGAACCCGTCCCCGTTGGTCTTCGGGTACCCGGTGGGGTCGGCCCAGGTGTCGCGCGGGACGTAGGCCGTGCCGTTCCATTTCTCGAAGATCGTCGTCGACCAGTAGAGCAGCCCCTCGATGCCGAGGTCGTGCTGCAGCCAGCCGATCAGCCGGGTACCGAGCAGGCTGTCGTCGATGAACACGCTCGGCAGCGGCCAGCTCGTGCCCACCAGCGGGTACCACCAGGCGTGCTTGCCGGCGGAGCGCACCCAGTCGGTCATCGGCTGCCCGTAGTGGCCGAACGGCACGCACCAGGTGGCCACGTCGTCGGCGAGCGCGGCGACCGGGGTGGTCGTCACCACGTGCGGCACCTCCGGCGCGATCTGCTCGACCTGCCGGCACAGCTCGCGCACCCGGTCGTAGTCGGCCGGCTTCGGCTCGTCGATCAGCCCACCCAGGTAGAAGAAACCCTTGTGCAGCAACCCCTTCGCGCGCAGGATGCCGACCAGCTGCGCGGTCCTGCCGAGGATGTCGCCGCCGTAGTACGGGATCCGGAAGCAGCGGACCCGCTCGTCGGTCAGGTACGGCTCGGCCCGCTCCGCCCACTCGGCCGGCGCCAGGTCGGTGCCGATCGGCAGGTCGTCGGGGAACAGCCGCTGCTCGACCTGGAACCAGTAGTACCGGTCCATCAGCGCCGCGTACTCCTCGGTGCCGGCGGTGACGCCGTGCGCCCAGGCGACCTGGTCGTACCAGATGGTGAACGCGGTCGGCGCCGACGTGGTGACCGGCAGGTCGAAGTCGCGGACCGTCAGGTGCACCGGGATTCGCAGCGTGGTCCCGGCTGCGGTGATGCTCAGCGCGCCCGTGTACGGCCCGGCGGCCTGCCCGGCGGGCACCCGCACCCGCAGCCACAGGCCCTGGTTCTGCCCGGCGGTGACCGGCACGGTGCCGCCGGATCGCAGCGGTACCAGTGCATCCGGGTACCAGCCGGCCGGGTAGCGGGTGTTCTCCGGCGCGGTCACCTGGATGTAGTGCTGCCGGAACAGTTCCACCGCGTCGGCCGGCAGCGCGCCGTGCGGCCCGCGCAACCCGCTGACCGACACGGTGGCCTCCAGCGGGTCGCCGGCGGCGCGCAGCAGCAGCTGGGCACTCTCGTACTCGTTGCCGGCGGCGCTGAGCTCGATCGTCCCGGGCGCGCCGGTGGGGGACTCGTCGCGCAGCACCTTGCTGGTGTTCGCCGGCAGCCAGTACCGCAGCCCACCGGCGGTTCGTGGCCGGCCCGGCGCGGCGGACGCCGGTGCGCCGGGAAGCAGTGTCGCGCCGGCACCGAGGGCCAGCCCGGCGCCGAGCGCCGCGCCCAGCGAGAGGACCTCGCGCCGGCTCGCGCCGGCCGAATCCGTTGTGGTCACCGCAGGTCCACCTTCCTCGCCGGATGGCGGGCGCCGGATCGACCCGGGCACCGCCGAGTCCGCGGCGATGGCCGGTCACCGCTATTTCGCTAGTGTCCACCATTAAAGGAAGGTGGTGAGCCGCCTGTCAAGAAGCGGCCGGTGCGGCCAGCGGACGGTCGGTGCCGGCCAGGTGCGACTCCAGCCGGTCCTGCGCGAGACACACCCCACCCAGCGCCACCGCGTCGGCGCCGAGCGTGGACACCCGTACTTCCGGCGGGCGCAGGCACAGCAGCGCGAGCTCCTCGACCAGCGGCGGCAGCAGCACATCACCGCGGCGCGACAGCGATCCGGCCAGTACCAGCGCGACCGGGTCCACGATCGCCACCGCCGCGGCGGCCGCGCCCGCCATCGTTCGCACGTAGCGGCGCACCGCGCGCGTCGCGGCGGGGTCGCCGGCACCGGCCGCCGCCAGTACCGCGTCGATCCGGTTGCCGGCCAGCACGCCGGTCGGCGGCAGCGGGCACTGCCGCAGGAACTCCACCGCCGACTCCCACTTCAGCGTCGGCAGCAGCGACAGGTCGCCGGCCACCCCGCCGGCGCCGCGGTGCAGCCGGCCGTCGATGACCAGGCCGATACCGGTGCGCCGGCCCGCCTGCAGCAGCACCATGTCGGGCACCCCGCGGCCCGCGCCGCGGCGCTGCTCGGCCAGCGCGGCGAGCTTGCTGTCGTTCTCCACCAGCACCGGGCCGGGCAGCGCGGCCGACAGGTGCCCGGCCAGGTCGACGCCGGACCAGTCGGGGATGGCGTTGGCGAGCACCACCCGACCGGCCCGGTCGACCCAGCCGGTGGTGCCGACCCCGGTCACCCAGACAGCGCCGGGGTTCGTGTCGGCCGCGGCGAGGCAGTCGCGGACCGCGGCGTCGAGCGCCGCCAGCCGGCGCGACCGGCTGGACCGCGGGGTCGAGGCCGTCCGCACGCTCGCGAGCACGGTGCCGTTCAGGTCGGCCACCGCCGCGCGGATGTTGTACGCGCCGATGTCGATGCCGAGCAGCCGACCGGCCTCGCCGCGGAACCGGTACCGGCGGGCCGGTCGGCCACGGCCCACCGCGACCGGTGCCTGCTCGGCCAGCCATCCGCGTTCGATCAGGCCGCGCACCACGTCCTCGACCGAGGCGCGGGACAGGCCGGTGTCGGCGGCGATCTCGGCGACCCGGCGCGCGCCCGCGGCGCGCACCGCGGTCAGCACCGCCTGCTCGTTGAACCGGCGCAACCGCGCCAGATCCGCCCCGCCGCCCTGCTGCACCGCCATGCGCTCCCCGTCGCCCGAAGCCGCTCCACCCAAATCAGCTGGAGACCATCGTATATCCGACCGCCGGTGGGGTGCGCCCGCTGCGGTCGTGTGCGGCGGTGCGAGGCTGGACCGGCCGTACCGAGAGGTGCCCGACCACGAGGAGGAGACCGTGTCCGCTCACGGCCAACGACCGGCGACCGCCGAACTGCTCGACCTGCGCCCGCACCCGGAGGGCGGGTGGTACCGGGAGACCTGGCGCAGCGACGTGCCGGTGCGTCCGGACGGGTACCCCAGCGAGCGGCCGGCCGGCACCGCGATCTACTTCCTGCTGCGTCCGGGCGAGCGGTCCCGGTGGCACACGGTGCGCTCGGCCGAGCTGTGGCTGTGGCACGGCGGCGGCCCGCTGGAGCTGCGCCTCGGCGGCACCGGTGAGAACCCGGACGCCTCGCCGCGCACGGTGCTGTTGGGTGGTGACCTCCGGCGGGGGCAGCGACCGCAGGCGGTGGTGCCGCCGGGCTGCTGGCAGTCGGCCAACCCGGCCGGCCCGGCCGAGACCCTGGTCAGTTGCGTGGTCACCCCGGGCTTCGACTTCGCGGACTTCCACCTCGCGCCCTGACGAGGCGCGGTGGCGACCGACGTCGTGACGGCCGGCGATCCGGCTGGCGGCGCCGAGGACCCGAGGCTAGGCGGTGGTGCGGGAGAGGAAACCGGTCAGGTTGGTGGTGAGCCGGTCGACCTTCTCCGGCACGCTCAGCGACTCCTGGATCTTGCCGGCCGCCCAGATCTCCTTCTTGCCGCGCAGGTAGAGCGAGCAGGCGAGGTCGCTGCAGGCGTACAACCCGACCGAGTTGCCCTGCTGGCCGGCCTTGCCCGCCCGCCGCGCGGTCAGCAACGACACGCCGCCGGCGGTGTGCGTGGTCAGGCACAGCGAGCACATGGTGCGCCGCATCCGGCCGGCGCCACCGCTCGCGCGCCGCAGCGCCACGCCGAGCGGTCCGTCGCCGAACTCGGCCACCAGGTACGCCCGGTCGGGTGCGGCCCCGTCCTGCCAGCCGAGGAAGTCCAGGTCGTCCCACGGGGCGGCGGCGAGGTCGCGAGGGAGGGCCAACCGCTTCGCC
Organism: Actinocatenispora sera; assembly: GCF_018324685.1. Taxonomy (NCBI): domain Bacteria; kingdom Bacillati; phylum Actinomycetota; class Actinomycetes; order Micromonosporales; family Micromonosporaceae; genus Actinocatenispora; species Actinocatenispora sera. The sequence continues at coordinate 4,473,863 of NZ_AP023354.1, forward strand.
TCGCCCTTGGTGCAGTTGACGAACGAGGCGCGAATGTCACTCTCGGCGATCGGTCTCATGCCGGCGAAGCTAACCGCCCCCGATCCGGGGCCGCAAACGGTTAAGCACTCCGGCCACGGCGCCACGGCGACTACCCCGCAGCCGGGGCGAAACCCGGCAGCTGCCGACGACCAGGACGTACAGGGCACAGGCCGCCCTCATGGGTGGCACCAAGGCCGCCGGCACGCCGGCCGGCACCAGCTACCGGGCTGCTGGTGTTCGCGTTCGGGCTGGAGCTGACCAGCGGTGCGCTCGCGGTGCTGCACGCGGCGACCACGCCCGGCCGGGTACTGGAGTTCGCGGTCCTGGTGGCCGCGAACCTGGTCGCGACGGCGCTGCGGTTCGTGCCGCTGCGCGGCTGGGTGTTCGGCCGGCCCGAGCCGATCCGCACCGCCGCACCACCCGCCGAAGCCGGCGAAGTGCCGCCGCGCCAGACGAGCGTGCGTCCCGCGCGGCCGGACGGCACCGAACGGCCGCCGGGTGCCGACGACGTCGAGGAGCAGGCAAGAACGAGCACGCGCGAGCCCACCACCAGTACCCGGCGAACGGTGCGACGGGGGAGGGGCGCATATGAGCGCGACGACGCGCGGCGTTCGCCCGTACCGCCGACCGGCCCGGCTGGGCCCGCCCGGCGCTCGTGGTGCTGCTGCCGGGCACCGCCGCGCTGTACCTGGTGAACCTGTCCGCGAACGGCCACGCCAACTCGTTCTACGCCGGCGCCGGGCAGGCCGACACGATCAGTTGGAAGGCGCTGCTGTGCGGCGCGGTCGACGCGGGCTCCGGGATCACCGTGGACAAGCCACCCGCCTCGATCTGGCTGATGGCGCTGTCCGGCCGCGTCTTCGGCTTCTCCTCGTGGAGCATGCCGGTACCGCAGGCGCTGCTCGGCGTCGCGTCGGTGGCGCTGCTGTACGGGGCGGTGCGCCCGGTGGCCGGGTACGCGGCAGGCCTCGGCGCCGGCGCGATCCTCGCACTGACCCCGGTGGCGGTACTGACGTTCCGGTTCGACGACCCGGACGCGTTGCTGGTGCTGCTGATGGTGGCCGGAGCGTGCGCGGTAACCGGGGCGCTGGTACGTCGCGCTGGTCGAGCTGTGGCCGGCCGGCTCCCGGCTGTACATCGGCGGGTCGACCGACAACAGTCTGCTGCAACGGGCCCTCGGGTACAACGGGCTGAGCCGGCTCACCGGTGGCTCCGGCGGTGGCCCGGGCGGCGGTGGCATGCCCGGCGCGGCGAGGGAGGTATTCACCGACGGCGGCAGCGTGACGCCGGTGCGGGAGGTGTGCACCGGCGGTGGCGGCCCGGGCGGCGGTGGCACCGCGATGTTCGACGGTGCGACCGGGCCGAACTGGAGCTCGCCGTGGACAGTGCTTCGGTGCTCGGCATCGGCGGGCTCTCCGGCAGCGACGCCCACCCGACGGTGGCGCAGTTCCGGCGATACGTCGCGGCCGGCGAGGTCCGGTACTACGTCGCCGGCGGGATGGGCGGCGGCCGCGGCGGGCCCGGCGGTACCAGCTCGATCGACAGCTGGGTGGCGGCGCACTCCACCGAGAAGACGGTTGGCGGTGGCACGATCCACGGCCTGTCGAAGCCGGCCGACTGACACCGCCCGCCACCCGGCGCCGGGCCGGCGACACCGCCGAGCCTCCGCCCGGCGCCGGGCCGTCGACACCGCGGTGCGGCGGCCGGTGCCCCCGTCGGGGCCGCCGCACCGCGGGCGCCGCCCGTACGCGTCAAGAACGCGTCAGGAACTCCCTTGGGGCCGTTGTTTTCGCGTCAAGGACCGTGGCCCGCAGCCCCGGGCGGTACTTCACTCGATCACGGCAAGCCCATCGGGGCGCGAACCGATCGAGGGGAGGGACCAGGCGCGATGGCTGACGTGGCTTTCGTGCTCGTGACGCTGGCGTCGTTCGTACTGCTGGCGTTGACGGTCAGGGCGGTGGCGCGGCTGTGATCGTCGTCGACGTGGTGGGCCTGGTCGTCGTGGTGGCGCTGGTCGGGTACCTGGTGGCCGCCCTGCTGTGCCCGGAGCGTTTCTCGTGAGCGACACCGGTGCGGGCATCCTGTTCGCAGCTTCCCTGGTCGTCGCGCTGGCGCTGGTGCACCGGCCGCTCGGCGACCACCTGTACCGGGTGGTGACCGGCACCCGGCACCTGCGCGTCGAGCGCCTCGCGTACCGGCTGATCGGGGTGCGCGCCGACGGCGAGCAGACCTGGTCGGCGTACGCCCGCAGCGTGCTCGCGTTCGCCGCCGCCTCGATCCTGTTCCTGTACCTGATGCTGCGGCTGCAGCACCAGCTGCTGCTGTCGCTGGGCATGCCCGCCGTCGCACCCGCCGGCGCCTGGAACACCGCGGTCAGCTTCGTCACCAACACCAACTGGCAGTGGTACTCCGGCGAGTCGACGCTGGGCTACCTGGTGCAGATGGCCGGACTGGCGGTGCAGAACTTCGTGTCCGCCGCGACCGGGATCGCGGTGGCGGTGGCGCTGGTCCGCGGGTTCGCCCGCAGGCGCACCGACGAGCTGGGCAACTTCTGGGTCGACCTGGTGCGCATCACCGTCCGTATCCTGCTGCCCATCGCGGTGCTCGGCGCGGTCGTGCTCGTCGCCGGTGGTGCGATCCAGAACCTCTCCGCCGGTACCGACGTGCACACGATCGCCGGTGGCGCCCAGCACCTGACCGGCGGCCCGGTGGCGAGCCAGGAGGTCATCAAGGAGCTCGGCACCAACGGCGGCGGGTTCTACAACGCCAACTCGGCGCACCCGTACGAGAACCCGACGTCATGGACCAACTGGGTGGAGATCTTCCTGATCCTGCTGATCGCGTTCAGCCTGCCGCGCACGTTCGGTCGGATGGTCGGCAACCGCCGGCAGGGGTACGCGATCGTCGCGGCGATGGCGGTCCTCGCGATCGGCAGCGTGGTGCTGATCAACGTCGCCGAGGGCATGCACCCCGGTACGGTGCCGACCGCGGTCGGCGGTGCCACCGAGGGCACCGAGACCCGGTTCGGGGTGCTGAACTCGGCCACGTTCGGTGCGGCGACGACGCTCACCTCGACCGGTGCGGTCGACTCGTTCCACGACTCGTACACCGCGCTCGGCGGCGGGATCACGATCGGCAACATGCTGCTCGGTGAGGTCGCGCCGGGCGGCGTCGGCTCCGGCCTGTACGGGATGCTGATCCTCGCCGTGCTCACGGTGTTCCTGGCCGGGCTGATGGTCGGCCGCACCCCGGAGTACCTGGGCAAGAAGATCGGCGCCCGCGAGGTCAAGCTCGCCAGCCTGTACTTCCTGACCGTGCCGGCGCTGGTGCTGGTCGGCACCGCCGCTGCGCTCGCCACCGCCTCCGGCCGGGCCGGCATCCTCAACTCCGGCGCGCACGGGCTGTCCGAGGTGCTGTACGCGTTCGCCTCGTCGGCCAACAACAACGGCTCCGCGTTCGCCGGCCTGAGCGTCGGCAGCAGCTGGTACGACACCGCGACCGGGCTGGCGATGCTGTTCGGCCGGTTCCTGCCGATCGTGTTCGTGCTCGCGCTGGCCGGCTCGCTGGCGAAACAGTCCCCGGTACCGGAGTCGCCCGGCACGCTGCGCACCCACCAGCCGCTGTTCGTCGGGATGCTCGTCGGCGTCACGGTGATCCTGGTGGCGCTGACGTTCCTGCCGGCGCTCGCGCTCGGCCCGCTGGCCGAAGGTGTGCGATGAAACCCCAGACGACACAACAGAAGGACGTCATGTCCGTCCGTGAAGTCGCGGTACCGGCCGTCACCGGGCCGGCGCCACGGGTGCGGGCCGGTGGGCTGCTGGACCGCCGGCAACTGCTCGCCGCGCTGCCGCAGGCGTTGCGCAAGCTCGACCCGTTGACCCTGTGGCGCAACCCGGTGATGCTGGTCGTCGAGGTCGGCTCGGTGTTCACCACGGTGCTCGCCGCCGCGTCGCCGAGCGTGTTCGGGTGGGCGATCGCCGGCTGGCTGTGGCTGACCGTGCTGTTCGCGAACCTGGCCGAGGCGGTCGCCGAGGGCCGGGGCAAGGCGCAGGCCGACGCGCTGCGCCGGGCGAAGACCGACACCCTGGCCCGTCGGCTCGTCGACTGGAGCCCGGGTGCCACCGACCCTGCCGAGCAGCCGGTGCCGGCGCCGCAGCTGGCCCGCGGCGATGTGGTACTGGTCGAGGCCGGCCAGGTGATCCCCGGCGACGGCGACGTCGTCGAGGGCATCGCCAGCGTCGACGAGTCGGCCGTCACCGGCGAGTCGGCACCGGTGATCCGCGAGTCCGGCGGCGACCGGTGCGCGGTCACCGGCGGTACCCGGGTGCTGTCCGATCGGATCGTCGTGCGGATCACCCAGCGGCCCGGGGACAGCTTCATCGACCGGATGATCGGCCTGGTCGAGGGCGCGAACCGGCAGAAGACGCCGAACGAGATCGCGCTGAACATCCTGCTCGCCACGCTGACGATCGTGTTCCTGCTCGCGGTCGCGACCATGCAGCCGATGGCGGTCTTCGCCCGGCACGCGCAGGCGTTCGCACCCGACAGTGCGACCATCGACGCGCACGGCGTGACCGGGGTCGTCCTGGTGGCGCTGGTGGTGTGCCTGATCCCGACCACGATCGGCGCGCTGCTGTCCGCGATCGGCATCGCCGGAATGGACCGGCTGGTGCAGCGCAACGTGCTCGCGATGAGCGGCCGGGCAGTCGAGGCCGCCGGCGACGTGGACACGCTGCTGCTGGACAAGACCGGCACCATCACGCTGGGCAACCGGCAGGCGAGCGGCTTCGTGGCGGCCGACGGGGTGTCGGCGGCCGAGCTGGCCGACGCCGCACAGCTGTCCAGCCTCGCCGACGAGACGCCCGAGGGCAGGTCGGTGGTGGTGCACGCGAAGAGCGAGTACGGGCTGCGCGAGCGCGCGGCCGGCGAGCTCACCGGCGCGGTGTGGGTGCCGTTCACCGCGCAGACCCGGATGTCCGGCGTCGACCTGCCGGCCGGCACCGGTACCCGGCAGCTACGCAAGGGCGCCGCCGCCGCGATCACCGACTGGGTACGCGCCGCCGGCGGTGCGGTGCCGGACCGCGTCGCCGCGATCGTCGACGACGTCTCCGCCGCCGGCGGTACCCCGCTGGTGGTGGGGGAGCTGACCGGCGGTGTCGCCCGGGTGCTCGGCGTGATCCATCTCGCCGACGTGGTCAAACAGGGGATGGCGCAACGGTTAGACCAGCTGCGCCGGATGGGCATCCGGACCGTGATGATCACCGGTGACAACCCGCGTACCGCGGCCGCGATCGCCACGCAGGCCGGGGTGGACGACTTCCTCGCCGAGGCGACGCCGGAGGACAAGCTCGCGCTGATCCGGCGTGAGCAGCAGGGCGGTCGGCTCGTCGCGATGACCGGCGACGGTACCAACGACGCGCCGGCGCTGGCCCAGGCCGACGTCGGGGTGGCGATGAACACCGGTACCTCGGCGGCCAAGGAGGCCGGCAACATGGTCGACCTGGACTCCGACCCGACCAAGCTGATCGAGGTCGTGGCGATCGGCAAGCAGCTGCTGATCACCCGCGGCGCGCTCACCACGTTCTCGATCGCGAACGACATCGCCAAGTACTTCGCGATCATCCCGGCGATCTTCGCCGCGCTCTACCCGGGGCTGGACGCGCTGAACATCATGCGGCTGCACAGTCCGACCTCGGCGATCCTGTCCGCGGTGATCTTCAACGCGCTCGTCATCGTGGCGCTGATCCCGCTGGCGCTGCGCGGGGTGCGCTACCGGCCCGCCAACGGGGCGTCGATGTTGCGACGCAACCTGCTGGTCTACGGCCTCGGCGGGATCGTCGCGCCGTTCGTCGGGATCAAGCTCATCGACCTTGTCATCCAGTTCGTTCCGGGGATCTCGTGATGCGTGTACCGTCCTGGATCAGAGCGCATGTCGCCGCGTTGCGCGCCGTGCTCGTGCTGACCGTCCTCACCGGCGTCGCCTACCCGCTGCTGGTCACCGGCCTCGTGCAACTGCCCGGCCTGCGGGACGCCGCGAACGGGTCGCTGCTCCGGCAGGACGGCCGTGCCGTCGGCAGCTCGCTGATCGGCCAGTCGTTCACCGACGCGCACGGCCGGCCGCTGGTGCAGTACTTCCAGTCCCGGCCGTCGGCCGGCGGCTACGACCCGACCGCGACCGGCGCGTCCAACCTGGGGCCGGAGAGCGTGGTCGACACCTTGCGCAACCCGGCCGACAAGCACGATACCGGTACGCCCAGCCTGCTCAGCCAGGTCTGCGCGCGCAGCCTCGCCGTGGGGCGGCTGGAGCACGTGGACGGCGCCCGGCCGTACTGCACCTCCACCGGGGTCGGCGCGGTGCTCGGGGTCTTCCGTACGCACGGTGACAGCGGCGCGGTCACCCGGGTGGTCAGCCTCGACCAGCAGTGCCCGGCGACCCCGTTCCTGACCCGGTACCACGGGGTGCGGGTGGCGTGTGCCCGGTACGGCGCCGACTACTCCCGCGCGGTGGTCACGCCGGTCCGGGGCGACGCTCCGGCGCACCCCGCGGTACCGGCGGAGGCCGTCACCGCCAGCGGCAGCGGCCTGGACCCGCAGATCAGCACCCGGTACGCGGAGCTGCAGGTGCCCCGGATCGCCCGCGAGCGGCACGTCGCCCCGGCCACCGTCAGGGCGCTGGTCGACCGGTACACCACCGGGCGGGCGCTGGGGTTCATGGGCGAGTCGGCGGTCGACGTGGTTGAGCTCAACCACGCACTAGACGCGAAGTACCCTTACCGACAGTGATCATGAACGCGAGAGGCTCGGCCAGGCGATGACGCAGGGACTGTTGCGCGTCTACCTCGGCGCCGCGCCGGGCGTCGGCAAGACCTACCGGATGCTGGAGGAGGGCCGCCGGCGCGCCGAGCGCGGCACCGACGTGGTCGTCGGCCTGGTCGAGACGCACGGCCGGCCGCAGACCGAGGCGATGCTCGGCGAGCTGGAGGTGGTGCCGCGGGCCACGCTGGAGTACCGGGGGGCCAGCTTCACCGAGCTGGACCTCGACGCGGTGCTCGCCCGCTCGCCCGAGGCGGTGCTGGTCGACGAGCTGGCGCACACCAACGTGCCCGGCTCGCGCAACGCCAAGCGCTGGCAGGACGTCCAGGAGCTGCTGGCCGCCGGCATCGTGGTGATCACCACGCTCAACATCCAGCACCTCGAGTCGATCAACGACGTGGTCACCGAGATCACCGGGGTACCGCAGCGCGAGACGGTGCCGGACGCGATCGTGCGCCGGGCTGACCAGATCGAGCTGGTCGACCAGACGCCGGAGGCCCTGCGGCGCCGGATGGCGCACGGCAACATCTACCGGGCCGAGAAGATCGACGCGGCGCTGGCCAACTACTTCCGGGTCGGCAACCTGACCGCGCTGCGGGAGCTCGCGCTGCTCTGGCTCGCCGACAAGGTCGACGACCAGCTCGACCGGTACCGGGCCGAGCACCGCATCTCGCAACCGTGGGAGACCCGGGAACGGGTGGTGGTGGCGCTGACCGGAGGGCCGGAGGGTGGCACGGTGATCCGCCGCGCCGCCCGGATCGCCGAACGCACCACCGGCGCCGACCTGCTCGCCGTGCACGTCACCCGCAACGACGGACTGGTCGGCGGCGCCGACCCGGCCGACCTGACCGCGCAGCGCACCCTGGTCGAGGACCTCGGCGGCACGTACCACCAGGTCGTCGGTAACGACATCGCCACCGCACTGCTGGACTTCGCCCGGGGCGTCAACGCCACCCAGCTGGTGCTCGGCGCCAGCCGGCGCAACCGGTTCGCCCAGATCCTGTCCCGTGGGGTCGGGGTGACCACGACTGCCGCGTCCGGCTCGATCGACGTGCACCTGGTCACCCACGAGCAGGTGCACCGCGGTCGGGGCCGGTCGGCACCGCCGGCCGCGCTCAGCGCCCAGCGCCGGCTGTTCGGCTTCCTGTTCGCGCTGGTCGGGCTGCCGTTGCTGACCCTGGCGCTGACCCAGCTGCGCGGCGAGCTGACCCTGACCAGCGACATCCTGCTGTACCTGGCCTGGGTGGTGGTCGTCGCTCTGGTCGGCGGGTTGTGGTCGGCGCTGACCGCCGCGGTGCTCGGCTCGCTGCTGGTCAACTACTTCTTCGCGCCGCCCTACCACACGCTCACCATCAACCAGCGGGAGAACGTCCTCGCAGTCGCGGTGTTCCTCGCGATGGCGGTGGCGGTCAGCGTCGCGGTCGACGTCGCCGCCCGCCGTACCCGGGAGGCGGCCGGTGCCCGGGCCGAGGCGGAGACGCTGTTCACGCTGGCCGGCAGCGTGCTGCGCGGCTCCCCGGCGGTGCGAGCGCTGCTCGGCCAGCTGCGCGAGACGTACCGGTTCGCCGCGGTGACGCTGCTGGAGCGCCGCACGGACGTACCGGACGGCCCGGACGTGCAGCACGACCGGCAGGCCTGGTCGGTCGCCGGCACCGTCGGCGCGCCGCCGTGCCTGACACCGGGGGAGGCCGATGCGGACATCCTGGTCGACGGCGACACGTGCCTCGCGATGCGCGGTCATCCGCTCGCCGCCGCCGACCGCCGGGTCGTCCAGGCGTTCGCTGCCCAGGCCGCGCTCGCGCTGCGCGAGCAGCGGCTCGCCGAGCAGGCCGCCACCGCCGGCTCGATGGCCGAGGTGGACCGGCTGCGCACCGCCCTGCTGTCCGCCGTCAGCCACGACCTGCGCACCCCGCTGGCGGCGGCGATGGCCGCGGTCGACGGGCTGCGCAGTCCCGGTGTCACGCTGTCGGCCGCCGACCGGGCCGAGCTGGTCGACACCGTCGCCGAGTCGCTGGGCCGGCTGCACCGGCTGGTCGACAACCTGCTGGACATGAGCCGACTGCAGGCCGGCGCGCTTGCCATGCGGCCGCAGCCGATGAGCGTCGCCGAGGCCACCGCCGCCGCGCTCGACGAGGTCGGTGCCGCGGCCCGGCCGGTACCGGTGCGGATCCCGGACGACACCCCGGAGGTACTGGCCGACCCGGTCCTGGTGGAGCGCATCCTGGCGAACCTGCTGCGCAACGCGCTGCGGTACAGCCCGGCGGAGCGGCCGCCGCAGCTGTCGGTCAGCGAGCACGGCGGGTACGTGGCGGTGCGGGTGGTCGACCGGGGCCCGGGCATTCCGGCGAGCAAGTGGGACACCGTGTTCCTGCCGTTCCAGCGGCTCGGCGACCGGGACAACGAGACCGGTGTCGGGCTTGGCCTGGCGCTGTCGCGGGGGCTCGCCGAGGCGATGCACGGCACGCTCGACCCGGAGCACACGCCGGGCGGGGGGCTGACCATGACCCTGCGGCTGCCGGTGGTCGAGGATGCGCTCGGCGGCGCGGACCAGCCTCCGGCCGACGCCGCGCTGCGCCGGGTCGCCGCCTGGCGACGCGGCCGGGACGTCGACGCGCGGCTCGGCCCGGACGCCGCTGCGCTCCTCGGCGGCGATGCTGATGCGCGGCCCGGCGGCGATGCTGATGCGCGGCGCGGCCGGGGTGCGCGGCGCGGCGACGTCGAGGCGGCCCGGGTACGAGACGACGAGGAGCGGGCATGACGCGGGTGCTGATCGTGGACGACGAGCCGCAGCTGCTACGCGCGTTGCGGATCAACCTGACCGCCCGCGGCTACCAGGTGGTGACGGCCGCCGACGGCGCGCAGACCCAGCGGGCCGCCGCCGACGAGCACCCCGACCTGGTAGTTCTCGACCTGGGGCTGCCCGACATCGACGGCGCCGAGCTGATCCGCGACCTGCGTACCTGGACACCGGTACCGATCGTGGTGCTGTCCGGCCGGTCCGACGCGATCGACAAGGTGGAGGCGCTGGACGCCGGCGCGGACGACTACGTGACGAAACCGTTCAGCATGGAGGAGCTGGTGGCCCGGCTGCGCGCGGTGACCCGGCGGCTCGGGCCGGCCGACGAGCCTCCGGCGGTACCGATCGGCGCGCACACCGTCGATCTGGTCGGACGGCGGGTGTACCGCACCGACGACCCGGCGCGGACGGTGCACCTGACCAGGACCGAGTGGCAGCTGCTGGAGGTGCTGCTGCGCTCGCCCGGCAAGCTCGTCGGCCAGCGCCAGCTGCTGCAGCAGGTGTGGGGGCCGACGTACCGCGACGAGACCCAGTACCTGCGGCAGTACCTGGCGCAGCTGCGCCGGAAGCTGGAGGCCGACCCGAGCCGGCCGGTGCACCTGATCACCGAACCGGGCATGGGCTACCGCTTCCAGCCGTGAGGCGCTGCCGATCGGGCGCCGAGGCGGCGCCGATCATGCGGTCCGCGACCGCCGCCGAAGCGCCGGACGGATTTCCGCGTATCGATCTGCCGGAAGGCCGGCCGCCCTAGGATCGACGCGTCGGTCACGACGTATCCGGGGGGACGAATGAGTGATCTGGCGGCGATCGCCTACCGTGACGTGGGCACAGCCGAGCAGGCCCGCGAGAAGCTGTTCGAGCTGCAGAAACAGGGGTTGATCTCGATCCGGGACGCGGCCATCGTGGAGGCCCAACCGGACGGCAAGGTCAAGCTGCACCAGGCCCGCAACATGACCGGGGCCGGCGCGGCCGGTGGGGCGTTGTGGGGTGGCCTGATCGGGCTGCTGTTCTTCGCGCCGTTCCTGGGCATGGCGCTGGGCGCGGCCGGCGGCGCGGTCGCCGGCAAGTTCACCGACGTCGGAGTCGACGACGGCTTCATGAAGAAGGTCGGCTCGGAGCTGCGCCCGGGTACCGCGGCGCTGTTCGTGCTGGTCGACCAGGTGACGATCGACAAGGTCGCCACCGAGCTCGCCCAGTACCAGTTCGGCGGCAAGATCCTGCACACCTCGCTGAGCACCGAGGCCGAGCAGCATCTGCGCGACGTCTCGCAGCGGGCCCAGGACGCCGCGCGCGCCCAGGGCGCCCGGGCCGCCGGCTGACGATCGGCATCGGCACCGACCCACGGACTCCGCGGGTCGGTGCCGTTCGGGCGGTGCGACCGGCGCTGTTGGGCGGAAACCGCGCCGGCGGCGGGACCGGCCAACCACACTGAGCGGATGATCACGGTCGCGGTGCTGCTCGCCGTCACGATCCTCTGGTACCTGCTCCGCGCGGTCGCCCGGATCTTCGCGCCGGCGGCCCGGCTGGTGCGCCGCCTCGGTCGGTGGACCGGCCGGCTGCATGCCTGGGTGCTGAGCGCACCCGCCACCTTCGCCTACTGCGCGATCTTCACCGCCTCCACGCTGGTGCAGCGGGCCGCACCGCCCCGGCTGATCACCGTGCTGACGACGATCCAGTCCACCAACCTGGTCGGGCTGCACGCCAAGCCGATCAGCGTGCTGGTCGCAAGCGGGCTGTGGGTCGCCGACCGTGGTGCCGGGCTGATCGGCTACCTCGCCGTGTTCACGGTCGTTGCCGCGTACGCCGAGCGCCGCTACGGCACGCCCCGGCTGGTGCTGATCGGCCTCGCGGGGCACGTACTGGGGTCGCTGCTGACCGCGGTGGTCGAGTTGCACGCGATCCGGACCGGTGCCGCGCCGCGCTCGCTCGCGCTGTCCACCGACGTCGGCGTCAGCTACGTCATGGTGGCCTGCTGTGCGGCGGCGATCCTGGTACTGCCCGGCTGGCTGCGGGTCGCCGGTGCCGTCGTGCTCGCGCTCGGGGTGCTCGCACCGGTACTGGTGCACGGCACGATCTGGGACCTGGGGCACCTGCTCGCCACGCTGTGCGGGCTCGGCGCCGCGCTGCTGCTGCTCGCGATCCGGCCGACCCGGGTACCGCTGCCGGTCGACGATCTCGCTGCTCGCCTCGCCGTCCGCCGACCCCCGCACCCCGGAGCCCCGCGGCCCTGAGCTCACCGCCCCTGAGCTCACCGCCCCTGAGCTCACCGCCCCTGAGTTCCGCGGCCCTGACCTCCGCGCCCCTGACCGCCGCGATCGGGTGGATCGGACCGCGTCGTGGTGGGTGAGCTGGGCGCGGGCGCTACCGCGGGGCGGCGCGTTCCCAGTCCTCGACGGGGCCGGCCACCACCACGAACGACGGATGCGGTGACACCACCGCCGGCAGCAGTACCGCCCGGTCGGGGTTGCGGTCGGCGAGCTTGGCGGCGAGGTGCCGGCGCTCGTGGTCGAGCTGACCGCGGGTCACCGGGATCGTCGGCGCCGTGCCGGCGCACTGTTCGATCCGGCCCCGGTCGAAGCGGTAGCCGCGCCGGTCCGCCTCGTCGGCGAGCCCGGCCAGGTACCGGCCGATCGCCGCCACCGGGTCCGGTTGGGCCCGGAACCGGTGCAGCTGCGGGTGGTTGGTGTAGCCGCGGCCGGGACGCACCAGGACCCGCTGCGCGAGCAGCGCCTCCCGCCAGCAGGTGAGCAGGCCCTGCCGGTCCAGGTAGCGCGGATGCAGCGACCACAACCGCACCGCCTCGCCACCCCCTCGACCGGTCGGGCGGCGCGCTTCCGCGCCGGGTGCCCGGCCGCCTGCACCGAGCGTAGCGATCCCGAACCGGCCGATCCGTGCGGCGCCGGAACCGGCGGGTGGTTGGTGCCGGCACGAACCGTACCGACGATCCGACGGGCCTCCCGGCGTCCCGGCGTCCCGGCGTCCGGCGCCCCGGCGTCCGGGCATCCGGGCGTCCCGGCGTCCCGGCGTCCCGGCGTCCGGCGCCCCGGCGTCCGGGCATCCGGGCGTCCCGGCGTCCGGGTGGCCGGCATGGCGGCCACCCGGAACCCGGTCAGCGGTGCGAGGTGACGGCGAGGCCGGCGAAGAACAGCGGCCCGCGGGGGCTGCCGACACCGGTCTCGGCGTCGTACCCGGGGGTGCTGTGGATGGTGCTGGTCTGCACGTCGATCGTCTGCAGCTGGTAGCTCTTGCCGTCGGTGGCGTCCACGCCGTTGACCAGGTTGGTGCGCACCTCGGCGAGCGGGGCGCGCGGCGCGGTCACGTCGTAGAGCGCGGGGGTGCGCAGCAGCCGGTAGTAGGCCGGGTTGACGAACCCGAGCGAGCGGTGCGTCAGCTGGTCGGCCATCGCGACCACGCCGGCGAGCAGCGGCGAGGACAGGCTGGTACCGCCGATGCGGTACTGGTCCCAGTAGGTACCGTCCGGGAACACCTGCGTCTCGCCGACGACCATGCCGGTGTTCGGGTCGCCCACCATCGAGATGTCCGGCACCGCGCGCATCGGCGCGCCGCCGTTGGTCTGCGAGATCGAGCTCGGCACCCGACCCTGCTGGTAGAACGGCTGATCGAACAGCACGCTGGTGCCGCCGCCACCGCCGGAGGAGTACGGGCCGGGCAGCTCGCCCCAGGAACCGTCGGTCAGGTCGGCGTACGAGGTCTGCCAGCCGTGCTCGAAGATGCGCCGGCCGTGCGAGTCGATGCCGATGCTGGTGCCACCGACGCCGGTCACGTACGGCACGTCGGCCGGGAACTCGACCGTCTTCGCGCCCAGGTCGGTACCGCCGGCGGTGTGGTCGCCGGCGTCACCGGAGGAGAAGTTGACCGTGATCCCGGTCAGCGCCGCCTCCAGCGAGAACTGGTCGTAGAAGTCGACGTAGTCCTGGCCGAGCAGCGACACGTCGTCGGTGCCGTCGGTCCACGAGTTGGTGACGACGTCGGCGACGTGGTCGTCGATCGTCCTCGCCCACGCGTCGTCCAGCCCGGACGAGCAGTCCTTGGCGCCGACGTACACGATGTTCGCGCCGGGCGCCATCGCGTGCACCGCCTCCACGTCGAGGGTCTCCTCGCCGTACCAGCCGTTGCCGCCGCACTCGTCGATCATGTCGTAGCCGTCCGGCCCCGGTGTGATCTGCCGGAACTGGCCGGGCCGGAACTTCGGCTGGTGGTGCACGCTGTTGTACTGCTGGGCGTCGGCGTAGATCGTCGGCGCCGCGTACGCGTCGGTGATCGCCACGGTGACGCCGCGGCCGGTGATGCCGGCGCGCAGCAGCGCGCTCTCCCCGTACGCCGACTGCAGTTGCTGGGGCCCGTAGCCGCAGGACGCGTACGGCTGCTTCTTCCCGTACGCGGCGGGTTTGTCGGTGGCGGTCTGCTGCCCGAAGTAGGCCGAGCAGGGCTTGACGTCGACCCCGTAGCGGGCGCCGTCCGGCGGGCCGGGCGCCTCGTCGGCCGGCTTGTGCAGCTGGGAGCCCTGGTCGACGCCGAGCACGCCGGCCACCGCGTGGGTGACCTGCGCCGGCGTACCGGCCGGGAACGACAGCGCGCCGTCGTTGGAGCGCACCCGCACGCCGCGGTACGAGTAGGTCTTGAGGGTGGTGGCGAACGCGTGCTCGACCTGCTTCGCGGTGCCGCTGGCCTCGACGTACATGCCGCCGCCGAGCGAGTCGCCGACCCGGAAGCCCTGGCCGGACAGCCAGCTGCGCACCGCGGACACGTCGGTCGCGGCCGGCGCGTACCGGGACCGGAACTGGGCCGAGCTCAGCCACCTGCCGTAGTGCGCGCTGGTCGGGTCGGACACGTCGCGCAGTGTGTCGACGGCGCCGGCATGGTCGCGCATGTGCAGCAGGACGCCGAAGTCGACCCGGCTGGCCGCGGCGGTGTCACCGAGCGCGTGCGCGTGGGGCAGCCACCGAGGCGTGCTGTCGGCGATCTGGTGTCGTCCCCCGGCCCAGGCCGGTGCGGACAGGACGGTGAGCCCGAGTGCGGTGGTGGCGACGAGCGAGCCGACGATCAGCCGCCCGGGCCGCACGGTTCTTCCCATACGGTGCCTCCTTGAGGACACGGGAACGAACAGACGCCGCCAGCAAACTCTCGGCGGGAATCCGGGTCAAGCGCCGCGCCGCGCTCGTGGCCGAGTCGAGCCACGCTTAACCGTCCTCGAACCTTGGCCCGCTCCAATCGGGGATCCGCGCCGGCTTCGGGGGACGGCCGTCACGTCCTGCGGGCGGTCAGCCGGCGGGGGAGAGGCGGATGACCGCGACGCCGTCGAGCACCCCGAGGGTGGCGATCTCCAGCCCGTTGAGGGTGGCGATGGCGTACCCGCCGCCCTGCGCGGAGACCGTCGCCTGACCGGTGCTGCCGTTGGTGCCGACCGTGTCCACCCGCATGCCCTGCGCGGTGATCGAGGTGACCGTCAGCTTGGCGAAGCCGGTCTTCGGCGACAGCGGGATGCGTTGCGGCGCGCGAACACGGACCTCGCACCGCCCGTCGTAACAGGCGTGGATGTCGGTACCGTCGGCGGCGGCCGGCAGGGTCGGCCCGGTCCGGCTCGGGCTCGGCGCGCTGGGGCTGGCGGCCGAGCTGGCCGGTGCGGACGGCCGGTGGCTGCGGGCGCCGGCTGCGGTGTCGTCGCCGGAGCCGCCGCAACCGGCGACCGAGACCGTCGCGGCGGCCGCGACCAGCAGGGGGAGTACCGGACGGGACATTGTTACCTCCGAGGTGCGAGCCGCACGATGCGGCCGTTCTGGTTGAATTCGTGGTACCGATGAGGATGGCGCGGCGACTGCCGCCGGTGCCGGCGCGGTGGGCGTGGGCAGGAGGTTGAGGTGGATCCGACCGTTCCGCCGTTCCGCGACGCCGCCGACGTGGCCCGCGCGATCCCCCGGTACCGGATCGTGCGGCGGCTGGCGCAGACCGCGATGAGCGAGGTGTACCTGGCCCGCGACACCGGCCTGCACGACCGGCTGGTCGCGGTGAAGATCCCGGCCGACGGCGCCGACCCGGCCCGGTTCGCCCGCGAGGTGTCGGTGGCGGCCCGGCTGACCCACCCGAACATCATCCCGCTGCTCGCCGATGCCGGTCCGACCGAGCGTCCGGGCTACCTCGTCATGCCCTACGTGCCGGGCGACGGGCCGGGCGGGCCGGACCTGCAGACCAGGCTCGACGCCGACGGTCCGCTCGGGCTGGAGCGCACCCTGCACCTCGCCGCCCAGCTGGCCTCCGCGCTGGACTACGCGCACGAGGCCGGTGTGGTGCACCGGGACGTCAAGCCGCGCAACGTGCTGATCGCCGGCGGTACCGACCATGCCTACCTGTGCGACTTCGGCATCGCGAGGATCGCGGGCGAGCAACTGACCGTGCCGGGCAGCGCGCCGTTCGGCACGCCCGGGTTCTCCGCGCCGGACCAGGTCGCGGGCCGCCGCGGTGACGTGTACTCGCTCGGCGCCGTGGTCTACGCATGTCTGGCCGGCACCCCGCCGTTCGAGTCGTCCGACACGCACGCCGTGCGGGCCAGCCAGCTGAGCACCGATCCGCCACCCGTCTCGTCGCGGGTGGCCGGCCTGCCGCCGGCGCTGGACGCGGTCGTGGCCCGGGCCATGGCGCGCGACCCCGCGCAGCGCTACCCGGCCTGCGGCGAGTTCGTCACCGCACTGCGCGCCGCCGCCACCGGTACCGCGGGGCGTGCCGACCGGTCGCCGTGGCGCGGCACCCGACGGGGCGGCCCGCTCTCGGTTCGCCGCCCGCGCCGGTTCGCGCCGGCCCGCCGGCTCGCGCCGGCCCGCCGGCTCGCGCGGGTCCTTCCGCTCGCGCGGGTCCTTCCGCTCGCGCGGGTCCGGCCGCTCGCGCCGGTCCGGCGGCTCGGCGGAACGGCCCGGCGGTACCGGGTCCTCGCCGGCCTGCTCGCGGTGGCACTGGTCGGGGCGGTGGGCGGGGCGGTCTGGTACGGCCTGGAGCCGCGGGTCGGTGACCGGCCGGATTCCGCCACGCTGCACCGGATCCCCGGCGCGCTGCGGGCCGACTGCCGCCTCGCCGCACCGACCGGCCGCCTCGCCGCCGCGGAGATCGCGCTGGCCTGCCGCTCCGGTACCCGCACGGTTCGGTTCGGGTTGTACGACGCGAAGTCCGCGCAGGATGCCGCCTACCGGGCGGCGGTCCGGGCGGCCCGGGTGCCCAGCGGTAGCGGGGACTGCGCCACCGGCACCGACGGCGAGCACCGGTACCCGGCGACCGGGACCGGCGCCGGCCGGGTGCTGTGCGCCACCGGGTACGGCGAGACGGCGCTGACCTGGACCGACGTGCACGCCCGCACCGTCGGTACGGTCGTCGGCGGCGATGCCCGCGCGCTCGGCGCGGCGTGGTCGGGCTGGGTACGGCTGGCCGCCTACCCCACCACGGCGGAACGCGCGCTGACCAGCCTCATCGCACTGTCCGGCTGTCGCCGCACCGCCGCCGGTAGCGCCGACGACCTGCCCGGCCTGACCGCCGCCGTCACCTGCGATCCGCCCGATGAGGGCGCGAGCTCGGTGTCGTACTACCAGTTCGGCAGCGACGCGGCGCTGACCGCGGCGATGCGCCGCCGGTCCACCGCGGTCCGGGCGCCGGGCGGCGTCGACTGCAGCGACGGCGCGGCGCCCGGGTTCCTCGGCGTGCGGTCGCTGGACCTGCGCAGCGTGCCGATCGGCCAGCTGCTGTGCCACCGCGGCGAGCACGGCGCCCCGGTGCTGACCTGGAGCGTCGAGCCGCTGAACCTGCTCGCCACCGCGACCGGGACCAAGGCCGCCGAGCTGGCCCGCTGGTGGCGCGGCTACTACGGTTTCGCCGCGCCGACCGCGACGATCGCCGCCACGGTGAACGCGCATGCCGACCCCGTGTTCCCGACGGCGGCCGAGCGCGCGCTGCTCCGGCACGTACCGGCCGCCTCCCGGGTGGACTGCATGCGCCCGCCCCCCGACCAGATCACCTCGAACGTCGGCGACGCGCGGGTGACCGCGGTGGTGTGTGGCCCGACCCGCGGCACCAGCATCGTGTTCTACTACCAGTTCGACGATGCGGCGTCGATGAATGCCGCGTACGCGGCGAACGTCGGCATCAGCGGTCCGCGCTGCACCGACTCGCCGGCCGACTTCCACGGCGACGCGCCGTACCACAACGACGGCGCCCGCGGCCGGCTCGGCTGTGCCCGGCACGCGGGCAGCTACACGCTCGCCTGGACCGACGATCACCTGGAGATCCTCGCCCTGTCGTTCGGCGCCACCAGCCCCGACGTGCTGCTGGACTGGTGGCGCTTCGACGCCGGTCCGCGCTGACCGACCCCAGCCGGGCCGCGGCACAACCACACCGTCGGGCCCGCGCCGGCCCGCCCCGCGCCGGTTCACCCCGCCGGTTCGGCCCGCACCGGCTCGCCGCACCGCGCCGATCAAGCGTCCGGGCCGTCCAGCCGGGCCAGGTCGGCCGGGGTCAGCGTGGCGGAGCGCAGCAACGCCTGGATCAGGGTCGCGTTGACCGCGTTGCCCAGCGGTACACCGAGCTCGTCCGGCGACGGCAGGTCCGGGATGCCGGCCCGGATCCGGGCGACCGCGTTCGCGACCGCCCGCTCGTTCCACGGCTGCCCGTTGCCGCGCGGCAACCGCAGCGCGTTCAGGTCGTCGACCACCTGCTTCCAGGCCACCGGCGCCGCGTGCGGCTCACCCCGCAGGTACCGCTGGGCCAGCGAGGCGAGCAGTACCCGTTCGGTGTCGTCCAGCGGGTAGGCGCTCGGATCGGCCCGGGTCGAGGCGCCCGGCACACCGCGGGTGTCGGCCGGCCCGCGGCCCACCAGCCGCAGCTCCACCAGGTGCGACCGCTTGCCCCGCCCGATCAGCAGCGGCAGGTAGCCCGGAGCCACCGGCATCTCCTGACCGCACAGCAACAGCGCGTCGGCCGGCAGTCGGATCGGCAGCCGGCCGGCGTTGCGCAGCCACCACCGTTCGCCGTCGCACATCAGTCGGCCGTGGCAGCGACTGATGTACGGATCGTCGGTACCGACCGGGACGTGCACGTCGCCGTCCTCGCTACCGCGGCCGAACAGCAGCGTGAACCGGCGCGGCGGCATCGCGTAGCCGCCCTGCTCGGACAGCACGAACAGCGTCCCGGGCGGGGCCGCCGGTACGCCCCGGGCCAGGCTCGGGGTGCTCGACGGCAGGTAGTGCGGGATGAACTCGTCGGCCATGGCTGTCCCTTCGTCTCGCCTGGCGCGCGGTGGGGTCGGGGCGCGTGCCGTGCGACCGCGCCGCCCCGGGCGGCTCCGGTCAGCACAGGTCTACCGGTCCTCGGGCGGGACCCCTCCCGGGTCGGCCGGCGTCGGATACACCCGGGTACCGCCGAGCCAGGTGCCGACCACCGCCAGGTCGGCGAGCCGTCCCGCCGGTACGGTGCGCGGATCCTCGGCGAGCGCGACGAAGTCGGCGAGCTGGCCGGCCGCGATCCGACCCTTCGTCGCCTCCTCGCCGGAGGCGTACGCGGAGCCGGTGGTGTAGACGGCGAGGGCCTGGTCGACGGTGATCGCCTGGCGCTCGCCGAACGGGGTGCCGGTCCTGTCCCGCCGGGTGACCAGGCTCTGCAGCGCGTAGAGCGGCTCGTACGGCCCGCACGGGTGGTCGGAGGAGCCGGCCACCGGGACCCCGGCGTCCAGCAGCGTGCGGTGCGCGAACATCCGCTCGATCCGGTCGGCGTCGTAGAACCGGCGCAGCTTGTCGCCGTGCGCCGCCGGGTACTGCCCGAACGGCACCGCGACCACCCGCAGCGCCCGCATCGCCGCGACGATCTCGTCGTCGACGATCGCGACGTGCTCGATGCGATGCCGTACCTGTGGCCGCGGCCGGCGCTGCTGCGCCGCCTCGACCGCCGCGAGCACCTCCGCGATCGCCCGGTCGCCGTTGGCGTGGACCGCGATCGTGCCGCCGCGCTCGTGCACGTCCGCGACCACCTGGCGCAGCTGCGCCGGTGACATCCGCGGCTGGCCGGGCGCCTCCGCCGCCGGCACCGGCTGCTTGGTCCAGGCGACGCCGCCGTTGACCGCACCGTCGGCGAACGCCTTCACCCCGCCTACCCGCAGCCGGTCGGTCGGTACCGGAGCCGGCAGCTCCAGCGCCCGGAACGACTCCCAGTGCTCGTAGCCGACCAGCGCGTTGACCCGCAGCGGCAGCTCGCCGGCGGCGGCCAGCCCGGCCAGCGTCTCCCACGACTCGGGGCCGACCATCGCGTCGCCGACCGAGGTGATGCCGGCCGCGTGCAGCCGGCCGGCGAACCGCACGAAGGCCCGCTGCGCCGCCGCCCGGTCCGGCCGGGGCACGACGGTCGCCCGCCGGGTGAACGCCGGGAACGCCACGTCGTACAGCGCCTGGTCGACCAGCACCCCGGTCAACCGCCCCGCCGCGTCGTGCCCCAGCTCACCGCCGCTCGGTGCGTCGTCGATCCGCCGGTACCCGGCGAGCGCCAGGCCGGCGCTGTTGAGCACGCCGGCGTGCAGCGTCACGTCGACCACCAGCACCGGCTGGTGCGGGCAGGCCGCGTCCAGCTCGGCGGCGGACAGCGGCACGCCGCCGAGGCTGCGCGCCGGGTCGACCCCCACCCCGACGATCCACTCGCCGGCCGGGGTGTCCGCGGCCCGCTGCGCGAGCGTGGCCAGCATCGACGCCCGGTCCGGCACCCGCTGCGGGGAGAGGTCGAGCTGCAACAGCTGTTCGGCGCAGACGGTCGGGTGACTGTGCGCGTCGTTGAAGCCGGGTACGAGGGTCACCGCGCCGAGGTCGACGAGCGTCGCGCGCGGCCAGGCCGCCCGCAGCGCCGCGACCGGCCCGGTCTGCCTGATCCACTCGCCGGCCACGACGAACGCCTCGGGCTCGGTCCCGTCCCCGGCGACGATGCGCCCGGCGGTCACGATCTGCCCGGCGTACGGCTCGCTGTTCGACATCGGCCCCCCTCACGACGACTGGACCCCCAGTGAAACACCGAGCCGGACCGGTCTGCCGGTCCGGCTCGATCACGAGGTCCTCGGCGGCAGCCGCTCCGGCCGGGACCGCGGTGCGGGTCAGGGCCCGTAGGTGGCCTGGGTGACCGCGAAGACGTTGCGGTGGCCGCTGGGCTCCTGCAGCGACCACAGCAGGTCCGGACCGGACGCGTCCTCCCAGTAGCTGAGGCTCTCGCCGCCGCCGAGCCAGCTGTAGGTGTGCGAGCCGGTCGACGGTGTCCAGTAGTACAGCTTCTTCGCGCCCGAGGAGTTGAACCACCAGCGCCCGTTGTGCGAACCGACCCCGTTCAGGTTGTACCAGGGCAGTTGCAGCGCCTGGCTCGCGGTGGTCGTCGCGGCGAAGGTGGTGGCGCCGGACGCGAACGGGAAGCGCAACGCCCGCGGTGCCCGCTGCGGGTAGTTCGTGCAGCTGGCGCAGGTGTACTCGGTCATCACGATCGACTTGCTCACCCGGTCCAGCGAGATCGTCGACCACACCACGGAGGTGCCCGAGGTGGTGTGCGAGGTGATCGTGCCGACCTGCGGGAGCACGTAGGCGTAGTTGTGCGCGTGGTAGGTGCCGTCGGACTGGCGGCCGATCTCGCTCGCGCTGCCGCTGGTGTCGGTCTTGAGGATCTTCTTCATGTTGAACACCCGCATGCCGTGCCCGGTGTCGGCGACGTAGAGGTAGTCGCCGTACCACGAGACGCCGCCGGCGTGGATCGGGATGTCGGTGAAGTTCGGCGTGGTGGCCGTGCCGGTCGGCTCCACCAGCAGGATCTTGCGGTACGTGTTGGGCCAGGTGGCGTCCCAGTCGACCAGCGTGATCCGGCTGCGTGCCTGCGCGCCGTCGCAACCTGCCTTGGTGTACCAGCTGACGAGGACCAGCTGGTGACCGTCGTAGTTGCCACTGTTCGCGGTACCGACGGCGTCCCGGCTGGTGGTGATGCCCTGCGGGTAGTTGGTGCAGTCGGAGTTGTCGCCGGAGTCGAACCTGAACCCGGTCTGGTAACCGGCGATGCCGAGGGAGTCGGTGATGCCGGTGCGGGTGTGGTTGGCGTTCTTCATCACCGTGTCGACCGAGGCGGTGCCGAGCTTGCTCACCAGTGCCGAGTCGAGCGCGTCGTAGGCGTGGTAGTCGGAGGTCAGCGTGAACTGGCTGGTCGGCAACGTGGTCGGGCCACTCGCGGCGGAGGCGACGGTGGACGTGGTGGCGGTGAGTGCCGCGCCGGCCAACAGCACCGCTCCGGTGGCGGCGAGCGCCACGAGTCTCTTCCGGACTGCCATGACGGAACCCCTTGTCGCTGAGCCGAAATGGGGCTCTCACGGTATCTCGCGGTGGATGTAGTTCGCTGCCCTTGTTAACCGGAATCTCGTAATTTTCCGCCAAATTCGCCCGGTGGCGAGCGGGCGCCTACCACCTGTCGCGCGGATCGGCAAGGTTGTCCACAGGGGTGCCGGTTGTGCACAGATCCGTTGCGGCGCAGCCGATCTCGCCCACGGCGGATCGACGATGGATGCCGTCCGACCCGCCGTGCGGGTCCCACCACGAACGAAACGGAGCAGTCATGTCGCTGCAGCTCTCCCGTCGCCTGTCGATCGCCGGCCTGGCGGTCGGCGCGGTGTGCGCGGTCGCCCCGGCCCTGCCCGCCCACGCCGGTCCGGCCGCCTCCGGCGCCCCCGACCGGACGCCGGCCGCCGCGGCGTCGCGTCCGGCCGCCGCACATCCGGCGCCGGTGCTCGACGGCTTCCGCCTCACCCATCTGCCGGCGGGCCTCGGCACCCCGTCGGACTTCGCCTACGAGTGGGACGACGTCGCGTTCTGCTCCCGTGACTGGGAGAGCCGGTACGGCGACGGCTGGCGGGTCGAGCTCACCGTCGAGACGTTGCGCGGCGACCGGCTGGCCAGCCTGGCCGCGCTGCGTGCCTACCTGACCGACTACCTGGAGCAGGGCCCGGACTGGCGGCTGACCCCGGTGTCGATCGGCCACCACCCCGGCCTGCGCACCGACGACCGGGTGTTCTGGCTGGTCCGCCCGGGTGTCGCGGTTTCGGTCAGCATCGATCCCGAGCGGTACGGCGTGGCCGAGTTGCTGCGCACCGCCCGCGGCGTGCGCGAGCGGAGCTGAGCCGGGGCCCGGCGGATCCGGCGTGCCGCCGCGGGCGGCTCAGCCGGCCGGCCGGCCCGCTGTTGCCTCCCGGGGATCCGCTGGACCGGTGCCGTCAGGTGCTCGGCCGCCCGCCGTAGTTGCGCCGGTCCATCGGGTGCGGCGGCGCATGGTGCGGCGGGTACGGCGCGCGCCACAGCGACAACAGGACCGCCGTGACGCCCGCGAACACGGCACCGAGCACGATGCCGACGATCCACTGGAACTGGCTGATGCCGGTCTGTGCGCCGATCAGCACGCCGAGTTCGCCGCCGACGAGGCCGGCGAACGCGGTGATCGCGCCCTCCACGACCCGGGGGCGCGGCACGAGGATCCGGATGACCACGCCGAGCACGATGCTGACCACCCCGACCGCGATGCTGATGCTCAACCCCATGATGTCCGTCCACGGTGTCGTCGACCGGTCCCGGGCGGTGCACCGGCCGCCGGTCGGTGCACCGCCGAGACGCACTTACTCAACTACCCACGGCTGGGCCCTGCCATCCGTTCGAACCGCGGAACATTCCGTCGATCAGCAGGCGCGGCTGGCGGTGGTCGCCGCACCCCGGATGATCACGTTCAGGCAGTCGCGGAACAGGTCGTCGGGCGTCCGGCCGTCCTGGAAGTACTCGGTGATCCCGGCGACGACGGTCGGATGGGCTTGCGTGAAGGCTTCGAGGTCGAAGTCCGGTGCGGAGGTCGCGGCCGGACGCCCGGCCTGTTCCTCCAGCACGTGGCCGACCGTGAAGTGCTCCACGGTCAGGACGATCAGCCGCGCCTGCCGCAGCGGGATCTCGCGGGCCACCAGAGTGCTGATCGCGAGCTCGGAGATGGCGGCCATGCGCAAAGACAGCTGTGAGAGGGAGATGAGCCGGGCACCGTCGGGATGGGCCAGCAGCGCCCGGCGCAA
Source organism: Actinocatenispora sera (assembly GCF_018324685.1). Classification (NCBI taxonomy): domain Bacteria; kingdom Bacillati; phylum Actinomycetota; class Actinomycetes; order Micromonosporales; family Micromonosporaceae; genus Actinocatenispora; species Actinocatenispora sera. Next base: position 4,497,592 of record NZ_AP023354.1, read on the forward strand.
CCGCTCCGCCAGCCCGACCAGCCACTCCTGCCAGGGCTCCGCGGGCTGCGGCGGCGCCAGCTCGGGGAACTGCTCCTCGAGGATGGCGTCGGCGACCGCGGTGAGCAGGGCGGCCTTGTTCGGCAGGTGCCAGTAGAGGGTGGGTTGCTGGACGCCGAGCCGGGCGGCGAGCTTGCGCAGGGTCACGCCGCTCAGGCCGTCCGCGTCGAGCAGCGCGACGGCCTCGGCCACGATCTGCCGCTTGTCCAACGCCATCGGCCTCACCCCGCGCCACCCTATCAGCGATTGAGAAGCCTCTCTATCGATGATAGAGTCCATCTATCACCGATAGAGAACCGAAGGGAAGTGGCACCATGTCCGACCCCCGGGCGCCGCTCGACGCCCTACACCAGGCGACCCACCGCGCCCCCGGCGTTCCACTGCACCGGGAGCGGGCGGCCGGGCACCAGGGCGAAACCCGCCACGGCCGCGCGCCGCGCACGACCACCGACAGTCGTGCGCCCGGCCGGAACCACTCGCCGGCCCGGCCGCCCCGGGTTCTCGTGGCCTGGCAGCGGCGCATCGCCGCCGTCTTCGGGCAGGCGCTGTGATGAAGGCCGCGGTGGTGCACGAGGTCGGCGGCGTCCCCCGGTACGAGGACTTTCCGGATCCGGTGCCGCGCGAGGGTGAGGTCGTGGTCCGGGTACGGGCGGTCGCGGTGGAGAACGTGGACCGGGCGATCGTCGCCGGCCAGCACTACGCCGCTGCGAGGTACCTGACCGAGCTGCCCATGATCCCGACGTTCGACGGCGTCGGCGAGCTGGCGGACGGGACGCTGGTGACCTTCGGCGACCTCCGCCCGCCGTACGGCGCGCTCGCCGAGCTGTGCGCGGTGGACGCGCGGCTGACCCGGCCGATTCCGGCCGGGATCGACCCGGCCGTGCTGTCGGCGCTGAGCTCGGCGGTCACCGCCATGTCGATCCGGACGGCCGGTGAACTCGACCGTGGCCAGACGGTGCTGGTGCAGGGTGGGACGGGGGTGGCCGGCCGGCTCAGCATCAAGATCGCCAGACTGCTCGGCGCCGGACGCATCGTGGCCACCGGCCGCGACGACGACCAACTCCGCGAGCTGCGCGAGCTCGGTGCCGACACGGTGATCAACACCGCGGTACCCGACGACGACCTGCTGCGGGCCTACCGGGGCGCGCTGGGCGACGGCTACCACGTGATCGCCGACTACCTGTGGGGCAGGCCCACCGGCCTGCTGCTGCGCGCGTTGATCCCGGAGACGTTCGCGCTCGGCCAGCGGACCCGGCTGATCCAGATCGGCGAGCTGGCCGGTGCCGAGGTCGCGCTGCCCGCTGCCAGCCTGCGCACCTCCGGACTGCAGATCGTCGGCGCGGCCACCGGGTTCGACGCCGACACCTTCGCCGCGGTGTACGAGCAGGTGCTGTCCTGGATCCGGGCCGGCGAGCTCACCATTGAGCTGGAGACCGTGCCGCTGCGCGACATCGAGGCCGCGTGGTGCCGCACCGACCTGCGCGGCAGGCGGCTCGTGGTGACGCCCTAGGGTCCGTTTCGGAGCCCCGGCTTGCGGCACGCGGGACTCCGAAACAGACCCTGGCCGCGGCCCTAGCGGGTCGGCGCGGCCAGCGGGAGGCTGATCCGGAAGCGGGTGTCGCCCGGGCGGGAGATGACCTGCAGATCGCCGCCGTGCCGCTTGACCACGATCCGCCAGCTGACGTCCAGACCGAGACCGGTGCCCTGGCCGATCGGCTTGGTGGTGAAGAACGGCTCGAAGATCTGCTGCTGCAGCTGCGCCGGGATGCCCGGCCCGGTGTCGCCGATCTCGACGACCGCCCGGTCGCCCTCCAACCCGGTTCGGATGGTCAGCGTGCCGACGCCGTCCATCGCGTCGACCGCGTTGTCGATGATGTTGGTCCACACCTGGTTGAGCTCGGCGGCGTAGGCGGGCACCGGCGGCACCGTCGGGTCGTACTCCTTGACCACCCTGACGTTCTCGCCGAGCTTGACCGCCATCATCACCAGCGTCGAATCGAGCCCCTCGGTCAGGTCGACGACCCCGTGCGGCGCCCGGTCGAGCTGCGAGTACTGCTTCGCCGAGCCGACCAGCGCGGAGATCCGGGAGACCGCCTGCTGGATCTCGTTCATCAGCGTCTCGGTCTCCACCGAGTAGCCCAGCCAGCGCAGCGCCGGTTCCAGGAATTCCGGCTCGGTACTGGCCGCCAGCAGGTCCAGGTCGTCCACGGTGATGCCGGCCGCGGTCAGCACCGGTGCCATCTCCCAGCCCCGGGCGATCTCGTGGTCGTCGAGCCAGTCGGTGATGGCGTCCTCGCGGTCGCTGGTCTCCAGCGCGGTCAGCGCCGGCGCCTTCGCGACCCGGGCGACGAACTCCTCCTGGACGCCGGTGAGGTGCTTGAGCTGCTGGACGTGCAGATCCCCGGAAGCGAGCAGCGACAGCTTGTGCCGCATCCCGGCGACCCGCTCGCGCAGCGCGTCGGTGGCCCGTACCGCGGCGGCGGCCGGATTGTTCAGCTCGTGCGTCAGCCCGGCGGTCAGCTTGCCCAGCGCCAGCAGCCGTTCCCGCTGGGTCACCAGCTGCTCGGTGTTGCGCTTGCCGGCGAACATGCCCTGCAGCAGGTGCACCGCCATCGGGAACCACCGGCCGAACGCGGCGTTGAACTCGTCCGCCGGCAGCGCGTAGAACACGCAGTCGGTCACCGCGCGCACGCTGCTGTCGTAGGACTGTTCGATCTGGTCGCCGAAGTAGAACCGCACCGCTCCGCAGTACGACCCGACATGGGCGGTGCGGTTGAGCTCCACCTCGTCGCCGCGCACGGTGCGAAACAGCGACAGGGTGCCGGAGCGCAGCACGTAGAAGCACCGGGCCGGCTCGCCCTCCCTCAGCAGCATCTCGCCGGCCGCCACCCGTACCTCGTCGGCGTGTGCGGCGATCCAGTCCGTCTGCTCGTCGCTGAGGTGCTCGAACAGCGCCATCCCGGCCAGCTGCGACCGATCGATGCTCATGAGCGTTCCTCCTTCGTCGGAACGCTCAGGAGGCACCACGATGCGCGATGCCCATGGCTCGCTCGCTGTCGCTTGCTCATGAGCGGTCCTTTCTCGCCGGCACGCTTTCTCGCCGGCCGGGTCACTGGTCCTCCAGGTACCGGTGGACCAGGGTGACGGCCATCGCGCCCTCGCCGACGGCGGCGGCGACCCGCTTCACCGACTCCGACCGCACGTCGCCGGCGACGAACACGCCCGGCAGGCTCGACTCCAGGTAGTAGGGGTCCCGGTCGAGCGTCCAGCCGGCCGGGCGCTCCCCGCTGACCAGAAGGTCGGGCCCGGTGCGGACGAAGCCCAGCGGATCGCGTTCGACGACCCCGTCGAGCCAGTCGGTGTGCGGTCGCGCGCCGATGAACACGAACAGGTGGTTGGACTCCACCTCGTCCACGGCGTCGGTGAGCCGGTCGCGCAGCCGCAGCCGGACGAGGTGGTCGTCGCCGACCACCTCGTCGACGATGGTGTTCGGCCGCACCGCGATCGTGTCGATCGCCTCGATCTGCTCGATCAGGTAGTGCGACATCGAGCGCTTCAACGACTCGCCGCGGACCAGGATCGTCACCGAGCGGGCGTGCCGGGAGAAGAACACCGCCGCCTGGCCGGCCGAGTTGGCGCCGCCCACCACGTACACCGCCTGCCCGGCGCAGGACGGCGCCTCGGTGTTCGCCGAGCCGTAGTAGACGCCGCGGCCGGTGAGCCGGTCGGACCCGTCCGCGTCGAGCGTGCGGTACGCGACACCGGTGGCGAGGATGACCGCGTGCGCGGCGACCTCGGTACCGTCGCCGAACCGGACCACCCGGGCCGAGCCGCGGGCCTCCAGCGCCACCACGTCACGGGCGGCGAGCACCTCGGTACCGAACTTGACCGCCTGGCGGCGGGCCCGGTCGGTCAGCTGGGAGCCGGAGACGCCGTCCGGGAAGCCGAGGTAGTTCTCGATCCGGGAACTCTGCCCGGCCTGGCCGCCGGTCGCCTCCCGCTCGACCAGCACGGTACGCAGCCCCTCGGAGGCGCCGTAGACCGCGGCGCCGAGCCCGGCCGGACCCGCGCCGATCACGATCAGGTCGTAGAAGTCGGCGGACGGTGCGGTGGACAGCCCGACCGCGCCGGCCAGTTCGACCTCGCTCGGGGTGCGCAGCACGCGGCCGTCCGGGGTGATCACCACCGGGATGTCGTCGGGCGTGGCGCCGGCCGCGGACAGCAGCCGCTGACCCTCCGGCTCGTCGACGCTGAACCACCGGTACGGCACGGTGTTGCGGGCCAGGAACTCGCGGGCGGCGAACGAGGGCGCCGACCACCGGTGCCCGACGACCTTCACCTCGTCGACCGGCGACTCACCGGTGGCGCGCCACATCTCGATCAGCGCGTCGACCACCGGGTACAGCTTCTCCTCGGGCGGGTCCCACGGCTTGAGCAGGTAGTGGTCGACGTCGACCACGTTGATCGCCTGGATCGCCGCGTCGGTGTCCGCGTACGCGGTGAGCAGCGCCCGGCGCGCCCGGGGAAACAGGTCCATCGCCTGCTCGAGAAAGTCGATGCCGGTCATTTCCGGCATCCGGTAGTCGGCGAGCATCGCGGCGACCGGCTCGCCGCGCAGCTTGAGCTCCTTCAGCGCGTCGAGCGCGTCCCGGCCGGAATCGGCCCGGACGATCCGGAAGTCCTCGCCGTACCGCCGGCGCAGGTCGCGCGCCACCGCCCGGGACACGCCCGGATCGTCGTCCACGGTCAGCAGCACCGGCTTCGCCGCTCGGCGATCGATCATCTGGTGGTCCTCCCCGCCGCCGGCGCGTCCCGCGCCGGTTCGCCACGAGCAACGATACGGCGGTGCGGCGATCGCCGGGCCGGCGTCGGCCACGGCCCGGACATGACCCCCACCACGGTGGCGCGGCCGGTCTCCGGACGGCGCCGGGCCGTGTCCCCGTCCGTTCCGCCGGTGCTGGTATGAAGGGCGGATGAACGACGTGGCGCCGCAGGACAGTTCCGATGAAGGAGGAACGGTCCTGAGCACGACCGATTCCGGGCCGATTCCGGCCGCCGCGACCGACGAGGTGGTGCGGATCTGCCAGGAGCTGTTGCGCATCGACAGCACCAACACCGGCGACAACGACACCAGCGTCGGCGAGCGGGCCGCGGCCGAGTACGGGGCGGCGCAGCTGGCCGAGGTGGGCATCGACTCGTTCCTGACCGAGAGCGCGCCGGGACGCGCGTCGCTGCTGGCGCGCATCCCGGGCGCCGATGCCTCCCGCCCGCCGCTGCTCGTGCACGGCCACCTCGACGTGGTGCCGGCCGACCCGTCCGAATGGCGGGTACACCCGTTCTCCGGGGAGGTCCGCGACGGGTACGTGTGGGGCCGCGGCGCCGTGGACATGAAGGACTTCGACGCGATGGTGCTGGCGCTGGTCCGCCAGTGGCGGCGCACCGGCTGGGTGCCGCCGCGCGACATCGTGCTGGCGTTCTTCGCCGACGAGGAGGCGGGCTCGACCTACGGCGCGCACCACGTCATCGAGCACCACGCCAGCTGGTTCGAGGGCGTCACCGAGGCGATCGGCGAGGTCGGCGGCTATTCCGTCTCGGTCTCCGACGACCTGCGGCTCTACCTCATCCAGACCGCCGAGAAGGGTCTCAACTGGATGCGGCTGACCGCCCGCGGCGCGCCCGGGCACGGCTCGATGGTGCACGACGACAACGCGGTCGCCGCGCTGTGCCGGGCGGTCGCCCGGATCAGCGCGCACGAGTTCCCGGTCGAGCTGACCCCGACGGTGCGCCGGTTCCTCGACGAGGTGTCCGACGCGTACGGGGTCCCGCTCGATCCGGAGAAGCCCGAGCAGGTGATCGCCACGCTCGGGCCGATGGCCCGGGCGATCGGCGCCACCGTGCGCAACACGGCCAACCCGACGATGCTCTCCGCCGGGTACAAGACGAACGTGGTGCCCGGCGAGGCGCACGCCACCGTCGACGGCCGGGCACTGCCCGGGCACGAGGACCGTTTCCTGGCCGAGATCCAGCGGCTGGCCGGAGCCGGCGTCGAGATCGCCTACGAGCAGCACCAGCCGGCGCTGGAGACCGACTTCAACGGGCCGCTGGTGGACGCGATGGCCGAGTCGCTGCGGCATTACGACGCCGGTGCCCGGCCGGTGCCGTACATGATGTTCGGCGGGACCGACGGCAAGGCGCTGAGCCGGCTGGGCATCCGGCACTTCGGGTTCGCGCCGCTGAAGCTGCCCGCCGACCTGGACTTCACCGGCTTGTTCCACGGGGTCGACGAGCGGGTACCGGTCGACGCCCTGCGGTTCGGCGTCCGGGTCCTGGAACGCTTCTTCGCCCACTGCTGAGCCCGCGGCGGCGGCCGGCCGGGCCGCCGCCGACCGCACCCATCGGAGGAGTCGATGACCGACCCCGATCTCGAAGCCGCGCTGGACCAGGTGGTCGAGGCCGCGCGGGCTCATCTCGCCGCGGTCCGCGCCGCCGGTGGGCGCTCGGACGACGAGGCGGTGTGGCGCAGTTACGTGGCGCTCAACAACGCCTCGTTCGGCTACGACGAACTGCTGCTCGACACGTTCGGTGAGGTCACGCCGTGGGACCTGGAGCCGATCGATCCGACCGAGGCGGACCGGCAGTGGGCGCCGGTGCCCGACGCCGAGTCCGACCAGCAGGTCACCATCTCGGTCCGGCAGCGCCGGGACTTCACCGTACCCAGCGTGGCCGCGCTGCTGCGCGCCGCGGAGACGATCCGCCGGGTGGCGCCCCGGGGCGACGGTTCGGCCGAACCGATCGAGACCGTCGGGGCGGCGGTGGCGGAGCTGATGCAGTCCGGTGACGGGGCGCTCGGCTCGCTGGACGTGCCGGAGTTGGAGCCGCTGCGCGGGGTGGTCACGGTCAGCCAGCTGCCGCCGGGTGCGGTGGAGTCCGACGACGAGGACGAGGACGACCCGTTCGTCGCCGATGCGGCCGAACTGCCGCTGTTCCGGTTCGACGAGTACGTCGAGGAGTCGCCCGAACCACGGTGATCCGGCGGCGGCCCCGTCGCGGGTCGCCGCTGGACGGTGGCCGCTTCAGTAGGAGAGGCCGGGCAGCGGGGTCTCGGCCTGTCTGCGCCGGCGGCGCAGCATCACCTGGCGACTGCCGTCGCGGAACAGCCGGACCGTGGCCAGCTCCCAGCCGCCGAACTCGGCCTGGATGGCGAGTCGGACGGCCGCGGTGAGCCGGTCCACGTCCGGCGGGATCCGAAGCGGGACGTACTCGTAGTCGGATGGCACCCCCCGATCCTGCCCAATACTGTCGGCGGATCGCCAGTCCGGACTCATCGGGTGCTCACCCCGGGCCGATGCCGCCGAGGGCGGGGGAGGAGACGTCGTCCAGCGCGTACTGGATCTCCGGCGGCAGGGTGAGCGCCTCGGCCTGCAGCGAGCCGAGCAGCTGCCCGACGGTTCGGGCGCCGACGATCGGGGCGACCACCCCGGGCTGGTCGCGCACCCAGGCGAGGGACACCGCAAGGGGGGACACGCCGAGCCCGTCGGCGGCGGTGGCGACGGCCTCCACGATGCCGGCCGACGTGTCGTCCAGGTAGCGCTCCACGAACCGGTCGAACTGGGGCGACGCGGCCCGCGAGTCGGCCGGCGTGCCGTGCCGGTACTTGCCGGTCAGCACCCCGCGGCCGAGCGGCGACCAGGGCAGGATGCCGATGCCGAGGTCCTGGCAGGCCGGCACCACCTCGCGCTCCGCGCTGCGCTCCACCAGCGAGTACTCCACCTGCGCGGACACCAGCGGGGTGCGGCCCGGCCAGGCCCGCTGCCAGGTGGCCGACTTCGCGGTCTGCCAACCGGAGAAGTTGGAGATGCCCACGTAGCGGACCCGGCCGGAGGAGACCGCGTGGTCCAGCGTCGCGAGCGTCTCCTCCATGGGCGTGAGCGGGTCGTAACCGTGCAACTGCCACAGGTCGACGTAGTCGGTGCCGAGCCGGGCCAGGGACGCGTCCAGGGTGCGCAGCAGGTGCACCCGGCTGGAGTCGCGGCGCCGGTTGGTGCTCGGCCGCAGCCCGGCCTTGGTGGCGATGACCAGCTCGGAGCGGGGGACCAGCGCGCCGAGCAGGTTGCCGACGATCTGCTCGGCGTCGCCGTCGGCATACACGTCGGCGGTGTCGATCAGCGTGCCGCCGGCGTCCACGAACGACTTGAGCTGCGCAGCGGCGTCGTCCGGGTCGGTGTCGCGTCCCCAGGTCATGGTGCCCAGCCCCACCCGGGACACCCGCAGGCCGGTGCGGCCGAGCGCGCGCTGCTCCATGCAGCGGACGGTACCGGCGCGCATCCACCCACCGGCGGCGACCCGCCGCGCCCGCGCCAGTACCCTGCACGCTCAGGAGCCGCCGGGCAGCGCGGGATCGCACGGCCTGTCGGTAATGTCGGGCATGTCGGTGATCGGAGGCACGATGGGGATGCGGCTCGGACTCAACCTCGGGTACTGGGGCGCCGGCAACGACCCGCGCGCCCACCTGGCCCTGGCCCAGGAGGCCGACCGGCTCGGCTACTCGGTGCTCTGGGCCGCCGAGGCGTACGGGTCGGACTCGCCGACGATGCTCGCCTGGCTCGCCGGCCAGACCGAACGCATCGACCTGGGCAGCGCGATCATGCAGATCCCGGCCCGATCCCCGGCGATGACCGCGATGACCGCGGCCACCATCGACGGCATCTCGGGCGGCCGGTTCCGGCTCGGTCTCGGCGTCTCCGGCCCGCAGGTCTCCGAGGGCTGGCACGGGGTCCGGTTCGCCAAGCCGCTGGCCCGCACCCGCGAGTACGTCGACATCGTCCGGCTGGCGCTGCATCGCAAGCCGGTCGCCTACGACGGGCAGTTCTACCAGCTGCCGCTGCCGGACGGGCCGGGCAAGGCGCTGCGCCTCACCGTGCACCCGACCCGCGAGATCCCGCTGTACCTGGCCGCCGTGGGCCCCCGCAACCTGGAACTCGCCGGCGAGCTCGTCGACGGCTGGCTCGCGGTGTTCCTCGCGCCGGAGTTCGCCGCCGAGCAGCTCAGGCACGTCGAGGCCGGTCGCGCCAAGGTCGGCAAGAGCCTCGACGGCTTCGACGTGGTACCCACCGTGCCGGTGGTGGTCGGCGACGACGAGCAGGCCTGCGCCGAGCCGATCCGCGGGTACGCGGCGCTCTACGTCGGCGGGATGGGCTCGCGCGAGCAGAACTTCTACAACCGGCTCGCGGTACGGATGGGCTACGAGCAGGCCGCGGCGCAGGTGCAGGACCTGTTCCTCGCGAAGAAGCACCGGGAGGCGATGGCCGCGGTGCCGTTCGAGTTCATCGACCGCACCTCGCTGCTCGGCACCCCGGACCGCATCGCCGACCGCCTCGTCGCGTTCGCCGAGGCCGGGGTGACGACGCTGACCGTCGCGCCGTACCCGCCGCCCGGGGTGACCGAGCCCGCGCAGATCCTGGCGCACGCGACCCACACCCTGCGGGTACTGGTCGAGGCGCTGGAGCGCGCCGGCGTGGGCGCCTGACCCCGCGCCGGCACCTCCGGTGCCCGACCACGCCCCGGTTAGGGTTGCGCCATGGCGATCCTGGTACTGCTGCGGCACGGTCGCACCACCGCCAACGCCGAGGGGGTGCTGGCCGGCTGGACCCCGGGCGTCGGGCTGGACGACACCGGACGTGCCCAGGCCGCGGCGGCGGCCACCCGGCTCGGTGCGTTGCCCTGGCGCGCGGTGCTCAGCAGCCCGTTGCAGCGCTGCCGGGAGACCCTGGAGGTCGTGCTGGGCGACCGCGCCGACCTGGCCCCGGTCACCGACGACCGGATCGGGGAGTGCCGGTACGGCGACTGGGAGGGCAGGCCGCTCAAGCAGCTGGCCAAGGAGCCGATGTGGAAGGTCGTCCAGGCGCATCCGGCCGCGGCGGTGTTCCCCGGTGGCGAACCGCTCGCCGCGACCTCGGCCCGCGCGGTCGCCGCGGTGCGCGAATGGGACGGCCGGATCACCGCCGAGTACGGGCCGGACGCGCTCTGGCTGGCCTGCAGCCACGGTGATGTGATCAAGGCCATCGCCGCCGACGCGCTCGGCCTGCACCTCGACCAGTTCCAGCGCATCACCGCCTCGCCGTGCTCGGTGACGGTGATCCGGTACACGCCGCTGCGCCCGTTCGTGATGCACCTCAACGACCTCGGCAGCGACCTGTCCGGGCTGGTGGCGAAGAAACGGCGGCGGCGGCGCAAGCCGAGCTCCGACGCGGCGGTCGGTGGCGGCGCGACCTGACCGCGGCATCGTCGAGGAACCGGGGGCGGTTCGGGCGGCACGCCGGTGGGCGCGCGCGGGCGGTCGCCGCACCGGGCGGATAGGGTCGAAGGATGTCACGCCAGGTCTTTGACTTCGAGCCACCGGAGCGGTTCGTCGCCGGCACGGTCGGCGAGCCCGGTGACCGGACGTTCTTCCTGCAGGCCCGCGGGGGCGGCCGGGTGATCAGCGTCGCCCTGGAGAAGATCCAGGTGACGCTGCTCGCCGACAAGCTGGAGGAGTTGCTGGCCGAGGCGGCCCGTCGGTTCGACGCCGACATTCCCGACTCGCCCGATCCGCTGACCACCGACAACGAGCCGCTGGACACCCCGCTCGACGAGGAGTTCCGGGTCGGCACGCTCGGCCTCGCCTGGGACTCCGACGACAACACGGTGCTGATCGAGGCCGTCGCCGCCGGTGCGGAGGGTGAGCTGCCGGCCGAGGAGGACGACGAGCCGGCCGGCTCCGACCTCGACGACGAGACCCGCGACCTGCTGCGGGTGCGACTCGGCCCCCGGCAGGTGCGGGCGTTCATCGAACGGGCCCGGCGGGTGGTGTCCGCCGGCCGGCCGCCGTGCCCGCTGTGCGGCCTGCCGCTCGATCCGGACGGCCACCTGTGCCCGCGGCAGAACGGCTACCACCGGATGGTCCCGAGCGGCGAGTGACTCCGCCCGCGTCCGTGGTTCGCCCGACCCGCCGCGCGGCACAATGGCAGCACGCGGGCGATCTGACTGGGGAGGTCGGGATGGCACGGTGCGCTCCCGCACCGGGAGGACGGCGGCCCGTCGCCGTGCTGGGCTGGCGGCGCGGCGCACCCACCTCGGGCCACCGGTACCGGTCGTGCGCGGTGCGGGCGCCCGGACCGCGCGCGGCGGGGCGGTGCCGGTGAGCGACCCGGTGGCCGACCCGGTCCGTACCCCGCGGCTGGACGACGAGGCGGCGCAGCGGCTGCTGCGGCACGGGTCGATCGAGCCGGAGGGGCTGCTGCCCGGCTCGTCCAACGCCAGCATGCGGGCGGTGATCACGCTCGACGGCGTGCGCGCCCGCTGCGTGTACAAGCCGGTGCGCGGCGAGCGCCCGCTGTGGGACTTCCCGGACGGCACGCTCGCCGGTCGCGAGGTCGGCGCGTACCTGGTGTCGGCGGCGACCGGCTGGGGAGTGGTGCCGCCGACGGTGCTGCGGGACGGCCCGTTCGGCCCGGGCGCCTGCCAGCTGTGGATCGACACCGACGACGACGCCGACCCGGTCGGCTTCGTGCCGGCCGACGCGGTACCGGACGGGTGGCGGCCGATTGCGGCGGCCCGCGGCGAGGCGGGCGAGCCGTACGTGTTGGCACACGCGCCGGACGAGCGGCTGGCCCGGATGGCGGTGTTCGACGTGGTGGTCAACAACGCCGACCGCAAGGGCGGGCACGTGCTGCCCGGCACCGACGGCCAGTTGTACGGGGTGGACCACGGCGTGTGCTTCCACGCCGAGGACAAGCTGCGCACCGTGCTGTGGGGCTGGGCCGGCGAACGGCTGCCGGCCGGCGTCACCGACACCCTGCGCGAGCTGCGCGACGCGCTGGTTGCCGACCTCGGCGACCACCTGTCCGAGCACCTGACCCGCATCGAGGTGCGGGCCACCCGGGTACGGGTCGACCGGCTGCTCGCGGCCGGTCGGTTCCCGCTGCCCGGCGACGACTGGCCGGCGCTGCCCTGGCCCCCGGTCTGAGCAACCGGCTCGCCGACCGGCCGGACCCGGTGTCGCGGGTCGCCCGGGCGGCGTCGGCGGCCGACGGTGCCCGCGGCGGTCAGCCGGTGGCGAGGGGGAGCCAGCCGGTGCGGACCCGCCAGTGCCGGCCGGCCCGCAGGTGGTCGACGACCGCGCGCTGCAGGGTGGTGTCCCGGGGCAGCCGGTCGAGGTCCGGGCCGATCCGGCGGAACACGAACTCCAGCACGTTCGCGTCGCCGTCCAGGCCGTCCGCGAACCCGTCGTCGACCAGCCGGAACCGCCGCTGGAAGCGCAGGATGTTCGACTCTGCCGGCAGGTAGTCGGCGAGCTGGTCGTCCAGCAGCCACGAGGTGCAGGTCGCGACCGGGTACCGGGTGCCGAAGTGCGCGGCGAAGAACCCGGGCGCGGCGGCGAACGACGCGTCGCAGTCGGCCGGCGCCATCGGCCCGGTCTCCGGGATGTGGGTGCCCAGACACGGCGTGCCCGGGGCGAGCGTGTCCGCCTCGTCGCGGACCCGGGAGACGTTGAACTGCAACCGGCCCAGCGCGTACAGCAGGCCACGGTAGTGCAGCGTGAACCAGTCCTGCTTGTCCAACCCGGCCTCGCCCCGGGTGCGCCGGCGCAGCGCCGCCTTCGACCCGAGGTCGGCCAGCGTGGCGGCGCTCACCGCGGAGTCGACGCCGTGCCGTTCGTGGTAGTCCAGCAGCTGCGGCGTCGCGGCGAGGAACGTCCACAGGTAGAACCAGCGGCCCGCCGCGCCCAGCCGTTCCGGCAGCTCGGGCCAGCTGGCCAGCGGGGTCTGGTCGCCGAGACGCTGGTCGAGCAGCCGCCGGCCGTGCTGCAGCAGCCACCACAGCTGCGGGTCACGGTCCGGGTGCGGCGCGGCGGCGAGCGCCTCGGCGTGGTCGCCGGCGGGGATGTCCAGCAGCGTGAGCAACCGTCGTGCCTGCGTCTCGCCCGGCAGCGGAAGGTCCGGCCCGGTCGCCGCGGCCAGCTCGGCCAGCCAGGCGGACTCCTCCGGCGGCAGCGCCACGAAGCGCGCCAGCTCGGCGATCTCGGCCATCGATGAACCACCCTCCCTGTGTCCGGCAAGATTGTTTCCCACCGACGCCGGCGCACCCTGCGGAGTGTGCCCACGCTCACCCCCACCCGGTACCGGGTGGGCATCGGTGGCTGTCGTTACGCTGGCGGGTATGGATACCTGGTCGGCGCCCGAGCTGCCCCGTCTTCCCGGCTCCGGAACGCAGCTGCGGCTGTACGACACGGCGAGCCGGTCCGTGCGCCCGGCCGCGCCGGCCGACGCGGGCCGGATCTACGTGTGCGGCATCACGCCGTACGACGCGACCCATCTGGGCCATGCCGCCACGATGATCGCCTTCGACCTGATCAACCGCGCCTGGCGGGACAACGGCCACCCGGTGCGCTACGTGCAGAACGTCACCGACGTCGACGACCCGCTGCTGGAGCGGGCCGAGCGCGACGGCATCGACTGGACGGCGTTGGCGGAGCGGGAGACCGAGCTGTTCCGTACCGACATGGCCACGCTGCGGGTGCTGCCGCCGGACCACTACGTGGGTGCGGTGGAGTCGATCCCGCGCATCGCCGAGCTGGTCGGCCGGCTGCTCGCCGTCGACGCCGCGTACCGGATCGACGACGGGACCGGCGACGTCTACTTCGACGTGGCCGCGGCGAAGCGCTTCGGGTACGAGTCGAACTACGACCGGGAGACGATGCTCGCGCTGTCCGCCGAGCGGGGCGGCGACCCGGAACGGCCGGGCAAGCGCGACCCGCTCGACCCGCTGCTGTGGCGCACCGCCCGCGACGGCGAGCCGAGCTGGGAGTCCGAACTCGGCGCCGGCCGCCCGGGCTGGCACATCGAGTGCGCGGTGATCGCGCTCCAGCAGTTGGGCAACCGGATCGACGTGCAGGGCGGGGGCAACGACCTGATCTTCCCGCACCACGAGATGTCCGCCGCGCACGCGGAGACGCTCACCGAGGCGTGGCCGTTCGCCGAGCACTACGTGCACGCCGGGATGATCGGCTGGCAGGGCGAGAAGATGTCCAAGTCCAAGGGCAACCTCGTGCTGGTCTCCACCTTGCTGGCCCGGGGCGAGGAGCCGGCGGCGATCCGGCTCAGCCTGCTGTCCGGGCACTACCGCGATGACCGGGAGTGGACCGAGCAGCAGCTCGACACCGCCCGCGAGCGGCTCGCCGCCTGGCGGGCCGGGGTGGCCCGGCCGGCCGGACCGGACGGTGCGGCGCTGGTGGCGCGGCTGCGCGAGCGGGTCGCCGACGATCTGGACACCCCGGGAGCGCTCGCCGCGGTCGACGACTGGTGTCGCGACGAGGGTACCGACACTGCCGCGCCGGCGCTCGTCGCCGACGCCGTCGACGCGCTGCTCGGCATCCACCTCTGACCGTCCGCCCGCGCAACCGGGCTGTCCTCCCGCCACCGGTCCGGTCTCGGTACTGAGCCGTCCGCGCTACCGTGCGGTCTCGCTACCGGGCCGGTCTCCCGCTGCTGCGTCGGCCGCCGCGCCACCCGGTCTCCGGCAACCGGGCGGTCTCTCGCTGCTCGCCCGGCCTTCCGTTGCGGGCCCCCTGCTGCTACCGGGCCGGCCGGGCGGCACGGGCGGCGTCGAGCGAGGCGGCGATGCCGTCTACCGACGGGGTCGGTGCCAGCGCGAACGTCGTCTCGAACGCGGTCGAGTCGAACAGGTACGGCGCGGTGTACTGGTAGGCCATCTCCAGCGTCTCCCGGGCGCCGCTGTTGACCAGCGCGCCGAGCCGGATGGTGCCGGTGCCCATGATCCGGCCGGACCCGCCGGCCAGCTCCAGGTACCGGCGGCCGGTGAGCGCGGGCGCGGTCGGCAGGTGCCAGGTCCGTCCGCGGGCCGCGGGCTGCGTACCGAGGATGGCGAGCGCGGCACCGATGTCGGGGGTGTAGGTCATCGAGTGCGGCTGGTCGCCGTCGAACAGCCAACTGCCGGCCCTGCCCGCGACGATCCGGTCCACCGCGTAGGTGTTGAACACGCTGGTGGTCGCGCCGGGCCCGTAGAAGTCGGCGCTGCGTGCGACGGTGCGCACCAGCCCCTGCTCGGCCGCGGCCCGGTCGAGCAGGTCGATCGCGCCGGCCCGTACCCGACCCTTGCGGCTGGTGGGGCGGATCGGGGTCTGCTCGGTCATCGGGCCGTCGACCCGGCCGTAGGCGTAGACGTTGTCGAAGTACACCAGGTGGGTGTCGTGTGCGAGTGCCGCGGCGATCGCATTGCGCACGATGACCGGCCACTGCTCGCCCCAGATCCGCGCGGAGTAGGGCAGCCCGGCGGTGAGGTAGGCGACGTCGGCGCCCGCGACGGCACGCTTGACGGCGCCGGCGTCGAGCAGGTCGGCGCGGATGTTCCGTACGCCGTCGACGCTGGCGGGCCGGCGGCCGACGGACGCGGCGTCCAGCCCTCGGTCGAGCAACGCGCGGACGGTCTCGCGGCCGACGATGCCGTTGCCGCCGAGGACGACGTGGGTACTGCTACTGGTCATGTCCGGTCCCGTTTCCGTGGGTCGATGCGGCGGGGTCCCGCCGCCGCCCATGGTGCCGGCCGGACGCTCGCTCGGGCGACGTCAGCCGACCGCCTCAACCGGTCGCGACGGCGACGCGCACCAGCGCGGCGTTGTCGGCCGCGATCGAGCCGTCGGGCAGTCGCAGGGTGTCCTCCAGGCCGATGCGGGTGTCGAGGCCCCGGCGGAGTGCCAGCCGCAGCACCGGCCAGGCCCCACCGTCCTCGCCGGGCAGCACCGGGAAGCGCGAGCCAGCGATCTCGTCGAGCAGCCGTACCGCGGTGCCCGCGGCGCTGTCCGGGTCGGTGTCGGTGACCTCGGCGGGGATCCGCAGCACCGGCAGCCGCCCCGTCCGGGTGCGGAACCGTTGCGCGCCGGGGTCTGCGACCACAACCCGGGCGCCGGCGGCGACCGCCCCGCGCGCCGCGCGTGCCCGCTCGGCCGGAGTGATCGGCAGCGCCGGGCACTCGTCCCGGTTGTGGGCGCCGTTCAGGCAGACCTGGAGCATCAGGCGAGCACGATGTCGAAGCCGCCGTCGTCCTCGCGCGGGTCGGGGCGCTCCGGCCCCTGCGGCACCGGGTACTCGTCGACCAGCATGGTGCCCGGCCCCGGCCAGGTGGCCTGGCTGACCTCCAGCACCTCGCCGCGCTCGTCCCGGGCCACGTGCAGCAGCGCGAGCACCGGCGTGTCCGGCCGGATCTGCAACAGCTCCGCCTCGGTACGGCTCGGCTGCCTGGCGGTGATGTGGTCGCTGGCCTTGGTGTAGCGCCGGCCGGTGGCCTCCTCGACGGCCAGGTAGAGCGGCCCGCGCGGCGCGTCCAGGGTGTCCAGCCCGCTGCCCGCGACGTCGGCCGGCCGCAGCCAGCTCGCCCCGACCTCCGCCGGCTGGTCGCCCAGGTAGAGCACGTGCCGGCGCAGGACGAGCGGGGTGCCGACCTCGACGCCGAACGCGCGGGCCACGTCGTCCGGGCAGGCCTCGGTGCCGGCCGAGATGACCCGCTGCCGGTACCGCACCGGCATGTCGCGGTGGTACCCGCGGGCCCGCCCGTACCGGGAGCGGGACAGCCGGTGCATCTGCCGGCGGCTGCCGCGCACGAACGTGCCGGAGCCGGGCTTGGTCAGCACCAGTCCCTCGACGCGCAGCTGGTCGAACGCGCGCTGCACGGTCTGCCGGGCGACCCCGTAGCTCGCCGACAGCGACGGGATCGACGGCAGCCGGTCGCCGGGCTGCAGCGAACCGGACCGGATCGCCGCCCGCAGGTGTTCGGCGATCTGCCGGCTGGGTGCCTCCGCCGTACCGGGGTTGATCGTCACGGCTCGCCTCCTCGCGTCGCTGCGGGTCAGCATAAGCCCTAGCTTCCTAGGATGGCATGCACGACGCGCCGGGCGTCACCAACCGAGCGCGAGGCCGGCCGCGGCCACCACGGTCCCCGGCCCTACCCGGTCGGGCGTCCGGCCCGCCGGCCGGAGCGCTCGACCGCGGGACGTTCGGCGTTCGGCTGGACGGCCGGAGCACTCGACCGCGGGGCGCACCGATGGTCGAGCCGGCGACGCCACGCACAGCGCCCCGGCGCCGGGGATCGGCGCCGGGGCGGGTGGGCGAGGGTAGGTCAGCGGGCGGCGGGGCCGCCGCCGCGGCGCCGCAGGTACTTCTCGAACTCCTTGGCGATCTCGTCGCCGGACAGCGGCTCCAGCCCGGGCTCGTCGTCGCGCTGCTCCAGCGACTGCACGTACTCGGCGATCTCGGAGTCGGAGGCGACCAGCTCGCGCACCTGCTCCTCCCAGTCGGCGGCGTCGGCCTCCAGATTGCCGGTCGGCACCGGCAGGTCGAGCACCTCCTCGACCCGGTGCAGCAGCGCGAGGGTTGCCTTCGGGCAGGGCGGCTGGCTGACGTAGTGCGGCACGTGCGCCCAGAACGAGATCACGTCCAGCTCGGCGTGCTCGGCCGCCTCGTGCAGGACACCGACCACGCCGGTCGGCCCCTCGTACTTGGTGGGGGCGAGCGAGAGCCGGCGCATCAGGTCGGGGTCCTGGGTGCTGCCGGTGATCGGCAGCGGCTGGCTGAACGGCACGTCGGCGAGCAGCGCGCCGAGCAGCACCACCTGGTCGATCTCCAGCCGGTGGCACACGTCGAGGATGTCGTCGCAGAAGCTCTTCCACCGCATGTTGGGTTCGATGCCGCGCAGCAGCACCACGTCGTGCTCGGCCTCGGGCAGGTGGCACAGGTAGAACCGGCTGGTCGGCCACTCGATCACGTCCGGGCCGGATTCGGACATCGTCACGGTCGGCCGGGTGACCTGGAAGTCGTAGTAGCTCTCCGGGTCGATCTGGTCGATCGGCCGCGCCTGCCACGCGGTACGCAGGTGGTCCACCACCGCGGTCGCGGCGTCGGCGGCATCGTTCCAGCCCTCGAACGAGGCGATCAACACGGGGGAGCGCAGCACGGGAAGTCCGTCGAACTCGGTCACGCGGCCAGCCTACGTCGAGCCACCGACACCGGCCGCGGGCGCTCCGGCGACACGCCGATACAAGGATGAACCGGATTATCTACGCATTAGGCGACGCTGGGTGTCCCGCCGCCGGTCCACCCGGTGATGGGCGGGGAGTGCCGGTCGAGCGGCGTGGCTGGCGCGCCGCTAGCCTTGGCGGGTGGCAAACGCGAAGCTGTTGGACATCGTCCGTGACCGGGTGCTGCTCGCCGACGGCGGGATGGGCACCATGCTGCAGGCCGCCGACCCCACCTTGGACGACTTCCAGGGCCACGAGGGCTGCAACGAGATCCTCAACGTGACCAGGCCCGAGGTGGTGCGCGGCATCCACGACGCGTACTTCGCGGCCGGTTCCGACTGCGTCGAGACGAACACGTTCGGCGCGAACTTCGGCAACCTGGGCGAGTACGGCATCGTCGAGCGCACCACGGAGCTCGCCGAGGCCGGCGCCCGGCTGGCGCGCGAGGTCGCCGACGGCTGGTCCAGTCCGGACCGGCCGCGGTTCGTGCTCGGCTCGATGGGGCCCGGCACGAAGCTGCCCACGCTCGGCCACGCGCCGTTCGCCACCCTGCGCGACTCGTACCAGCAGGCCGCGGCCGGCCTGATCACCGGCGGCGCCGACGCGCTGATCGTGGAGACCTGCCAGGACCTGCTGCAGGCCAAGTCCGCGGTGATCGGGGCCAAGCGGGCGATGGCCGCGGCCGGTGTCACGGTGCCGCTGATCTGCCACGTCACGGTCGAGACGACCGGAACCATGCTGGTCGGCAGCGAGATCGGCGCGGCGCTGACCGCGCTGGAGCCGCTGGGCGTCGACTTCATCGGCCTCAACTGCGCGACCGGCCCGGCCGAGATGGCCGAGCACCTGCGCTACCTGTCCCAGCACGCCCGGGTGCGGCTGTCGGTGATGCCCAACGCCGGCCTGCCGGAGCTGACCCCGGACGGCGCCCGCTACCCGCTGACCCCGGACGAGCTGGCCGCCGCGCTGGACGAGTTCGTGTCCGACTACGGTGCGTCGCTGGTCGGCGGCTGCTGCGGCACCACGCCGGAGCACATCGCCCGGGTGGCCGAGCGGGTCGCCGGCACGACCCCGGCTTCGCGGACGCCGAGCACCGAGCCCGGCGTGTCCTCGATGTACCACCACGTGCCGTTCCGGCAGGACGCCGGCGTGCTGATGATCGCCGAGCGCACCAACGCCAACGGCTCGAAGGTGTTCCGGGACAAGATGCTCGCCGGCGACTTCGCCGGCTGCGTGGAGATCGCCCGGGACCAGGCCCGGTCCGGTTCGCACCTGCTCGACCTGTGCATCGACTACGTCGGCCGGGACGGCAGCGTGGACATGCGCGAGATCGCCGGCCGGTTCGCCACCGCGAGCACGCTGCCGATCATGCTCGACTCGACCGAGCCGGCGGTGATCGAGGCCGGCCTGGAGACGCTCGGCGGCCGGTGCGTGGTCAACTCGGTCAACTACGAGGACGGCGACGGGCCGGAGTCCCGGTTCGCCCGCGCCATGCCGATCATCCGCGAGCACGGCGCCGCGGTCGTCGCGCTGACCATCGACGAGGAGGGCCAGGCGCGGACCGCGGAGTGGAAGGAACGCGTCGCGGTCCGCATGATCGAGGACCTGACCGGCAACTGGGGCCTGTCCACCGCCGACATCCTGGTCGACTGCCTGACCTTCCCGGTGTCCACCGGGCAGGAGGAGACCCGGCGCGACGCGCTGGAGACGATCGAGGCGATCCGGCGCATCCACGCCCGGTACCCGGAGGTCAACTTCACCCTCGGCGTGTCGAACGTGTCGTTCGGCCTGAACCCGGCGGCCCGGCAGGTGCTCAATTCGGTGTTCCTGCACGAGTGCGTGCAGGCCGGGTTGTCCTCGGCGATCGTGCACGCGAGCAAGATCCTGCCGATGTCGAAGATCCCGGACGACCAGCGCGAGGTCGCCCTCGACCTGGTGTACGACCGGCGCCGGGAGGGCTACGACCCGCTGCAGAAGCTGATCGAGATGTTCGAGGGCGTCGACGCGGCGTCCGCGCGGGCCAGCCGGGCGGAGGAGCTCGCCGCGTTGCCGCTGGTCGAACGGCTCAAGCGGCGCATCATCGACGGCGAGCGCAACGGCCTGGACGACGATCTCGCCGCGGCGCTGGCCGAGGGGTACAGGGCGCTCGACATCGTCAACGACATCCTGCTGGACGGCATGAAGGTGGTCGGTGACCTGTTCGGGTCCGGCCAGATGCAGCTGCCGTTCGTGCTCCAGTCGGCCGAGGTGATGAAGGCCGCGGTGGCCTACCTGGAGCCGCACATGGAGGCCACCGACGAGGCCGGCAAGGGCACGATCGTGCTGGCCACGGTCAAGGGCGACGTGCACGACATCGGCAAGAACCTGGTCGACATCATCCTGTCCAACAACGGGTACACGGTCGTCAACATCGGCATCAAGCAGCCGATCGCGGCGATCCTGGAGGCGGCCGAGCAGCACCAGGCCGACGTCATCGGCATGTCCGGCCTGCTGGTCAAGTCGACCGTGGTGATGAAGGACAACCTGGCCGAGATGATGGCCCGCGGGCTGCACTCGCGCTGGCCGGTGATGCTCGGCGGCGCCGCGCTGACCCGGGCGTACGTGGAGGACGACCTGCGCGGCCAGTTCGAGGGCGACGTGCACTACGCCAAGGACGCGTTCGAGGGCCTGTCGCTGATGGACAAGGTGATGGCGGCCCGCCGCGGCGGCGCACCGGTCATCGACCCGGAGCGCGAGGCGCAGCTGGCGAAGCGGCGCGAGCGCCGGGCCCGGCAGCAGTCCATGGTCGCCGACACCGCCCCCGACCTGTACGACGCGTCGGTGCGCTCGGACGTCGCGACCGACGTGGACGTGCCCCGGCCGCCGTTCTTCGGGACCAGGGTGGCCAAGGGCATCCCGCTCAACGACTACGCGGCGATGCTCGACGAGCGGGCCACCTTCCTCGGCCAGTGGGGGCTCAAGCCCACCCGTGGCGGTGACGGCCCGTCGTACGAGGAGCTGGCCGAGTCCGAGGGCCGGCCCCGGCTGCGGTACTGGCTGGAGCGGCTCGCCACCGACAAGCTCATCGAGGCGGCCGTGGTGTACGGGTACTTCCCGTGCTACTCGGAGGGCAACGACCTCGTCGTGCTGGACGAGAACGGGCACTCCGAGCGGGCCCGGTTCACCCTGCCGCGGCAGCGTCGGGACCGCCGGCTGTGCATCGCCGACTTCTTCCGCCCGAAGGAGTCCGGCGAGCTCGATGTGGTGGCGTTCCAGCTGGTCACGGTGGGCCCGGCGATCAGCGACTACACCGCGAAGCTGTTCGCCGACAACGCCTACCGCGACTACCTGGAGGTGCACGGGCTGTCGGTGCAGCTGGCCGAGGCGCTCGCGGAGTACTGGCACCGCCGGATCCGCACCGAGCTGGTGCTGCCCGGCGGCACCACCGTCGCCGACTCCGACCCGGGCGATCTCGCCGGCATGCTGAAGACCGAGTTCCGCGGCTGCCGGTACGCGTTCGGCTACTCGGCCTGCCCGGATCTGGAGGAGCGGGCGAAGGTGGTCTCGCTGCTCGACCCGGACCGGATCAACGTCTCGCTGTCGGAGGAGTACCAGCTCAGCCCGGAGCAGTCGACCGACGCGCTGGTCGTCCACCACCCCGAGGCGAGCTACTTCAACGCCCGCTGACGGTCGGCGGCGTCCTTACCGGGACGTCGCCGACCCGGCGTGCCGCAGCACCGCGAGATACTCGTGCGCGCGGTGCAGCAGCGTGGCGTTCCCGGCGTGGTCGGCGGTGAGCTCCAGCGGCTCGCCGTCGACCCACAGCTGGTCGAGGCGCAGCCCGGTGGTCTCCAGCAGCAGCACCAGGTCGGCCGGGCTGTAGCACCGGCCGACCTGGGTGATCGCCTCGTCCGGCCGGTCGGTCTCCCACCAGGTGTCGGTGTAGCGGCTGCGCACCGGGTCGAAGTCGGTGCGCTCGTCCACCGTGTACGCGTAGCCGTTGGCCGGGTCGGCGTCCTGGTGTTCCCGGTCGCCGGCCCACCGCGCCCACACGAACGGGTTCATCACGTCGATCAGCGCGCTGCCACCCGGCCGCAGCCACTCGGTGGCGATGCGCCGCAGCAGCCGGCGCTGGTCGGTGTCGGTCCCGATGCCGAAACCGTTGAAGTAGCACACCGCGTCGTACCCGCCGGGCAGCTCGACGGCGTAGAAGTCCTCCTGCACCACCTGCAGCCGCGGACCCACGTACCGCTGCGCCTGCTCGGCCCGGTCGCTGATCTCCACCGCGGTCACGTCGTGCCCGTGTTCGGCGAGCGCGGCGGCCGTGTTGCCGAAGCCGGCGCCGAGTTCGAGAACCCGGTACGGCCCGGCCCCGCAGACGCGGTCCACCAGCGCGGCGCGACGGCGCTCACGCTGGCCGATGCCGGCCATCGCGGGCGCCCACCACCGGCCGGTTGTCGAGTAGAAGTCCCTTACCCAGTCCATCGGGGTAGCCCATCAACGATGAAAGCGGCACGCCATCGAGTTTCCGCGCGGCCCGCGGTGCACCATGGGCGCATGGACGGACGCCTCGACGGAAGCGGCCCGCGAGAGAGCCGGCACGACTACTGGGGCGTCGTGCTCGACGCACCGGACGGCCCGGCGCTGGCCCGCTTCTACGCCGATCTGCTCGGCTGGCAGCTCGCCTCGAGTGGGCCGGAGTTCGCGACGGTCGGCCCGCCGGACGGCGTCGCCTACCTGGCCTGCCAGAGCTCACCGGAGTACCGCCCGCCGGTGTGGCCGCCCGCCGGGGACGCCCAGCAGATGATGCTGCATCTCGACTTCGAGGTGTCCGATCTGCCCGTCGCGGTCGCGGCGGCGGGGCGGCTGGGTGCCCGGCTCGCCGAGTTCCAGCCGCAGGAGTCGGTGCGCGTGCTGCTCGACCCGGCCGGCCACCCCTTCTGCCTGTACGTGGACGGGTGACGGCCGCCGCTCGCTTCCCGGCGCTGCCCCTTGTTTCCCGGCGCCCGCCCGCGCGGCACGACGGACCGAGTGGTACGGCCGGTTCCGACCCGTCCTGGCGCCGGCCCGGGCGCCACCTGGGTCGACCCGTGCGGCACCTGGGTCGACGGGTACCGCCCGTTCTGGCGGCATCGGTTCAGTTACCTAGGCTGCATAGCGGGCAGTGACGCGCGCCACGCCGGACCGGCGGGTTGCGGCGCCGGCCGGCGCCGACCGGCAGGATCGGGGCCATGCAGACGACCACCGATCTCGCCGCCGTGCTGTTCGACATGGACGGCACCCTCGTCGACAGCGAGAAGGTGTGGACCATCGCCCTGTACGAGCTGGCCGGCAAGCTCGGCGGCCGGCTCTCCGACCGGGCCCGCGCCGACATGGTCGGTACCAACATGAGCCGGTCGATGGTGATCCTGCACGAGGATCTCGGCCTGCCGCTGGACGACACCACCGCCAGCGTCGCCTGGCTGGAGGACCGGATGGGCGAACTGTTCGCGGAGGGCCTGGTCTGGAAGCCGGGCGCCCGCGACCTGCTCGCCGCGGTCCGGGCCGCCGGTGTACCGGCGGCGCTGGTCACCGCGACCCGCCGCCGCCTGGTGGAGAAGGCGCTCGACACGATCGGCCGCGACTTCTTCACCGCGGTGGTCTGCGGCGACGACATCGCCGAGACCAAGCCGGACCCGGCGCCGTACCGGCACGCCGCGCAGCTGCTCGGAGCCGACCCCGCGCACTGCGTGGCGATCGAGGACTCGCCGACCGGCCTGGCGAGCGCCCGCGGCGCCGGCTGCGTGGTCCTCGGCGTACCCAGCGAGGTGGACCTGTCCGGCATCGCCGGCGTCACCCTGGTCGGCAGCCTGGTCGACGTGGACGTCGACTACCTGCGCCGCCTCGCCGCCACCCGCTGAGGTTCGCCGCACCCGCCGACGAGACCTACGTGGCCACCGGATCGTGCTGACACAGCGGGCGAGCGCCGACGGACGCCGCGCCGCCCTGGCGGGGAGATGGGCCGCGCTGGCGGGCGTCAGGCCTGGCCGGCGAGCGGGACCCCGGCGTCGGCGCCGGACCGGTCGGCGAGCCGGACCTGCCACAGCACGAACGGCAGCAGCACGACGCCGAGCACCCCGCCGGCCGCGATGACCGTCGGTACCGGCAGTACGTCGGCGGCGGCGCCGGCCACGGTCATCGCGAGCCCCTGGGCGGTCATCTGGCCGGCGGTCAGCAGGGTCAGGGCGCTGCCACGCAACGACTCGGGCACCGCGGCGAGGAACCGCCGGTCCAGCCCGAGGCTGTAGGTGATCGCGAGCCCGGTCGCCACCTGGCAGGCGACGCAGAGCCACAACGGTGGATCGAACGCGTACGCCAGCGAGGGCACCGCGGCCCACAGCGCGGCCGGCGCCATCAGCCGCGCCCGCCCGCGTGGCCCCAGCAGGGAGCCGGCGAGCGTCTCGCCCAGCACCGCGCCGACCGGCATCCCGCACATCAGCAGGCCGAGCCAGGCGGACGAGGCGTGCGCGGCGGCGGCGAGCGGGGTCAGCAGCGCCTCGCCGACCACCACGAACATCGGCGGTACCCAGGCGAAGACCAGCAGCGACCGGATCCGCCCGTCGGCGAGCAGCCGCCGCACCGCGCCCAGCGAGGAACCGACCAGCGCGCCGGTGGTACCCTGGGCCGGCCGGCCGGGCGCGGGTACCGAGCCGCAGCACGGTCGCCGAGGCGAGGAACGTCGCCGTGGTCACCGCGAGGACGCCGCGAGGCGACACCGCGAGCAGCAGCAGTCCGCCGATCCCGAACCCGGCCAGCTGCGCCGACTGCGACACCAGCCGGATCACCGACCGGCCGAGCACGTACCGGTCGCCGGTGCCGAGGATGTCGGTGAGCGTCGCGGCCCGGGTACCGGTGAACACCGGCGCCACCGCAGCGAGCAGGCACCGCAGCACGAGCAGGGCGGCGACCGGCATGCCCGGTACGACCAGGCCCGCGGCGCCGGCGGCGCACAGCAGGTCGCAGCCGACCAGTACCCGGCGGGTGGGGAAGCGGTCGGCGATCGACGACAGCAGGGTGCCGCCGAGCGCGTACGGGAGCAGCCCGAGTGCCAGGCTCAGCGCACTGAGCAGCGGTGACCCGGTCAGCCGGTACACCAGGACGGACAGGGCGATCTCGGCGAGCACCTCGCCCAGCATGGACAGGACGTGGGCGGCGAACACGGCCCGGAACTCCGGTACCGCGAAGACGGAGCGGTAGCCGGCACTGCGCGCGGACGACATGGCGGGCAGCGTGCCGGGCGCGGCCGGCGCGACCTACTGTTTCGGCTGGAGCCGAAAGATGGGGGAGCGGCCGTGCCGTTGCGGATCCGGTTCGGGGTGGACGACCTGGCGCGGTGCCGGTTCGCGCTCTCACCGCTGTGCGAGACGCACGAGGCGGTCCGGACGCTGCGCCGCGCCGGGCGGCACGCCTACCACCTGCCGTGGTTGCGGCGGACCCGGGCCGCGGCGCGCGGCCTGGACCTCACCGAGCTGTCGCTGCTGATGCCGGATGCCGGCTACACGCCGGACTTCCTCGGCCCGCCGCCGGCGACGCCGTACACGACGGTGGCTTCCTTCGCGGACGAACTCGACCGGCTGGCCGCCACCGACCCGGAGCTGGCGCGTACCGAGCTGCGGCGATCGCTCGACACCTCGCCGGGCGCCGCCGACTCGGTCGCGGGGCGCCGGCTGCTGGCCGACCCCGCCGCCGCGATCCGCCGGCTCGCCGCCGTCACCGAGCAGGCGTGGCGGGCGCTGGTCGCCCCGGACTGGCCCCGGATCCGTACCGTGCTGGAGGCCGACATCGCTCACCGGGCACGCAAGCTGGCGGTCGGTGGGCTACAGGCGCTGTTCGCCGACCTGCATCCGCGGCTGCGGTTCGTCGACGACACGCTGAGCGTACTGACCGCCGACGGCACGCCGCGCCGCCAGGAACTCGCCGGCCGTGGCCTGCTGCTGATGCCCAGCGTGTTCTGCTGGCCGGAGCCGATCAGCGGCTTCGCGCCGCCGTGGCAGCCGACCGTGATCTACCCGGCCCGCGGCATCGACGGGCTGTGGCGGCCCGGGCCGACCACGTCGGCGTCGCTGGCCCGCCTGCTCGGCGCGAACCGCGCCGCGATCCTCGCCGCTCTGACCGAACCGGCCACCACCACGGCGCTCGCCGCGCGGCTGCGCCTGGCCGTCTCGTCGGTCTCGGCGCATCTCGCGGTACTGCGCGACGCCGGCCTGGTCACCGCGCACCGCACCGGCCGCCACGTCTGCTACGAGCGCACCGCCGTCGGCGCCATCCTCACCACCGACCCGCACTGACCGCGTCCGTGTACCGGGTCCCACGCACGGGTCTGCCACCGGCGCCCCACCTGCCCAGTACGGCGGCGCCGGCGGAGGCTCAGGCGATCGCGGCGATGTTTCCATCGTCGAAGTAGATCGCCTGGTGAAGCTGACCACCCAGCGCAACGGCGAACCTCGCGACGACGTCCTGTCCGGAGATCTTGCCCCGCTCGATCTGCGAGATTCTGCCCTTGGTCACCCCCATCCGGTCGGCGACCTGCTGCTGGGTGAGGCCCCGCTGCCGTCGGATCTCCGCGAGGCGCGACCCGATGAGTTCGGCGAGAACCTGCTCCTTCTCCGACCGGAACGCCGCTTCGCCACCGGCCTGCTCGACGTACTCGTCGCGTAGGTCGCTCCACCGAACCTGGCTACTCATCGACGTCACCCTCTTCCTGCCTGCGTTCGTACAGGTATCTGTCGTACCGAAACTCCGCCAAGGGAATCGACTCGCGGTACCAGGTGGTCCATTGTCCGGCTTTGTCCCCGGCGACCAGGAGAATGATCGACCGCCACGGATCGAACACGAACAGCACGCGGATGCTTCCGGCCCGCAGCTCCTTCAGGTTGGGTAAACACGACGCCTGCAGCGTATCGACGGCCGGTCTGCCCAGGCCCGGCCCATGCTCGGCCAGTAGATCGATCGCTGCGGCCACCCGAAGACGAACGTCGTGCTGGCGTGCGTCGAGCCACTCGCGGACCTCGTTGACGACATAGATTTCCCATTCTCCGCCAGCGGACATCGCCGAAGTATACCAATCACTAAACCTGAGCGTCTGGAAGGCGGGTGCCGGCGCGGGATGGACGCTCGGGCCAGACGGGTTCCGTCGGGCGAGTTTTGTCGCAGTTCGCGTCAGAGGCTCGGGTCAGCGGGCCAGGGCGGTGGTGAGGGCGCGGATCTCGGCGAGCGGATCGGCGGTGAGCGGGCGGACCGCGACCGTGTCGACGCCGGCGTCCCACAGCGCGCGGACCCGCTCGGCGGTGACGGCGGGCGCGCCCACCGCGGAGTACAGGTCGGCCTCCGCGACGCTGAGCCAGCCCACCTGACCGGCGACCAGTTCGCGAAACGCCGGAAGGTCGGGGTCGGGTGCGAGGTAGGTGAAGACGGTCAGCTGGTGCGGGCCGGGTGCGTCGATGTGGGTGCGGGCGGCGATGGCACGGTCGGGGCCGATGCCCTCCGGCAGGATCGTGCCGTCGGCGACCCGGCCGGACAGCGCCAGCGAGCGCGGCCCGACCACCCCGGCCACCACCGGCGGGACTACCTCGGGCGGGTGCACCAGCCGGACCCCGTCGACGCGAACCGCCTCGCCGTGCACGGTCAGCGTCTCGCCGCGCAGCAGAGTACGCACCGCGGTGATGGTCTCGCCCAGCAGCGCCAGCTTGCTCGGCGTGCCGGCGCCGACCTGCGCCATCCACCCCCCGACGCCGTGACCGATGCCGGCGGTCAGCCGCCCCGGGTACACCCGGGCGAGGGTGGCGAGCTCCATCGCCAGCAGGACCGGGTTGCGCAGCGGCGCCGGCGCGATGCCGTACCCGACGTGCAGCCGGCGGCTGGCGCCGAGCGCGATCGCCGCCGAGGTGGCGCCGCCCGCCCAGCCCAGATCCTCGACGACCCACAGATCGTCGACCGGCAGCTCGTCGAGCCCGCGGGCGAACGCGGGCAGTCCTTCCGGCGGGCGATCCCGGTCGTACATCACGCCGAGCCGGCGCCGGGTGTTCTCGCTCATCGCGTGACCGTAGCAGCCACCGATGACGCGTGGGCGGCACCGACGCCCCGACTATCCACAGTGGACTTCGACGTGCGGTACGCCGAGGTAGCCCGCCGGCGTGGCCGGGCCGCCGCCGCCGGCTGGGGCCCGGCCGACTGGACGAGACCGCCGCCGACCGGGAGGCGGTCGGCGGCGGTCAGGTCGCGCCCCTACTCGTACGCGATGGCGTTGAGCACGTTGAGCCGGGCGGCGCGGATCGACGGCAGGATCGCCGCCAGCACGCCGATCACGGCCGCGAGGATCAGGTACGCCACCATCAGCCCCCAGGAGAAGCTGAGCTGGGTGATCCCCTGGTCGTGCAGGGCGCGCACCACCGCCGCACCCAGCCCGGCGCCGACCGCGAGCCCCAGTACCGCGCCGAACACCGAGATGGTCACCGACTCCACGGTGATCATGCCCATCACCTGCCGGCGCTTCATCCCGATGGCCCGCAACAGCCCCAGTTCCCGGGTGCGTTCGATCACCGACAGCGCCAGCGTGTTCACCACCCCGAGCGCGGCGATGATGATCGCGAGCGTCAGCAGGATCTGGATCATCGTCTGCACCGTGTCGAACGTCGACGTCTGCTGGTGCACGTAGTCGCTGCGGTCGGCCACGGTGATCAGCGGGTTGTCCGCGAGCAGCGCGTCCACCTGCTTCTTCACCGAGGCGGTCGAAGCGGAGCCGGACACCGTGACGTACGCCGAGGTCGGGTTGGTGAGCCCGAACCCGCCGACCGCGGCGTGCGGCAGCAACCAGCCGGACATGCCGCCCTCGCGGGACGAGTAGATCCCGGACACCGTGTAGGTGCCACCACCGCGCGGCAGCCGCACGCGTACCGTGTCGCCGACCTTCAGGTGGTCGGACCTCGCGGTCTTGCTGTCCACGATCGCCTGGTGGTCACCGAGGCCGGAGATCGAGCCCGACGAGCGGTGCAGGCTCAGCGACGTCCCGAGCGCCGCGAGGTCGTCGGTCGCGGCCACCGCGGTGTTCTTGCCGTCGACCTGCGCGCTCGACCGGTAGATGCCGGCGACCGAGGAGACCCCGGAGATGTCGCGCATCTGGCCCAGCAGTGCCGTGTCGAAGCTCGGCGGTACCTCGGAGGTCTGCTGGCCGGAGACGATCAGATCGGCCCTGATCTGCTCGTTGGCCAGCTTGTCGATGCTGGTCTGTACCGACGAGAGCACCGTGGACACGCCGGTGATCAGCGCGATGCCGACCATCAGGGCCGCCGCGGTCACCGCGGTACGCCGCGGGTTGCGGGCCGAGTTGCGCCGGCCCAGCTTGCCGGGCGTGCTGAACGACATGAGCCGGCCGATCGCGCCGACCACCGGCCGGGCGATCAGCGGGGTCAGCAGCGCCACCCCGATGAAGGCGATCAGCACACCGGCGAGGATCGCCCACAGCGTCGCGGTACCCGACAGCGAGCCGAACAGGCCGAGCCCGAGCACCACCGCGCCGCCCACGAACACCACGCCGCCGGCGATGCTGATCCGGGTCAGCGGCCGGTCGGGCGTCGCGGCGTCCCGCATCGCCGCCACCGGCGGGATCCGGGAGGCGCGCAGCGACGGGAACAGCGCCGCCACCACGGTGATCACGATGCCCACCGCGAACGAGGCGATGACGGCGCTGGCCGGTACCCCGATCGACAGTTGCAGGTTGCCGCCGCCGACGTGGGTGAACACGTACCCCAGGGCGGCGCCGACGCCGATACCGGCCAGCAGGCCCAGCGCGCCGGCAAGGACGCCGATCACCACCGCCTCCAGCAGCACCGAGCCGATCATCTGCCGCCGGCTGGCGCCCAGCGCCCGCATCAGCGCGAGTTCCCGGGTGCGCTGCGCGACGATGATCGAGAACGTGTTGAGAATCAGGAACGCGCCGACGAACAACGCCACCCCGGCGAAGCCGAGCAGGATGTAGTTGAGGAACTTCAGCCCTTCCTTCAACGAGTCCGTGGTCTTCTTCGCCAGTTCCTGGCCGGTCTGCACCTTGTACCCGTCGCCCAGCCGGCTGCCGATCCGGTCGGCGAGCGTCTGCTGCGACACGCCGGCGGCCGCGGTGACCGTGACGTCGCTGTACACCCCGGTGCGGCCGAGCAGCAGACGCTGTGCGGTGGGCGTGGTGAACTGCATGCTCGTCTCGCCGCCGAGCGAGTCCCGGTCGCCCGAGTAGCCGTAGATGCCGACCACGCGGAACGCGTGGGGCTTGCCGTTGATGATCGCCTTGATCCTGTCGCCGAGCGCGAAGTGACCGGTCTTGGCCAGCCCGGCGTTGATCACGACCTCGTCGGGTGCCCGCGGCCCGCGCCCGGAGCGCAGCTGCACCACGCTGTCGGTGCCGCTCCAGTTCCCGCCGTACTGCTGGCCGGTCGTGGAGGCGATCGCCTTGCCGTCCGAGCCGAGCGGGATCGTGCCGTTGGTCATCACCTCGCCGTGCGCTGCCTTGACCCCGTCGATACCGCGCACGGTGCGCACCACCGACTCGGGTACGGTCGCGCCGCGCGCGGCGGACGGCCCGGAGTCGGCGTTCTGCCCCGGCGCCGGCTTCGGCGCCACCTGCACGTCGGTGTTCTGGTACGCGGTGGCGAACAGGTTGCTGAACGAGTCGCCCAGCGACGTGGTCAGCACCAGCGAGCCGGCCACGAACATCACGCCCAGCACGACCGCGAGGCCCGACAGCACGAGTCGGATCTTGCGGGCGAGCAGGCTCTTCAGCACTGCCCGGAACATCAGGCGTCACCCCGCGGGTGCTCGCCGACCTTGTCCAGGTTCTTCATCTTCTCCAGGACCGCGTCGGCGTTCGGGTCGTGCAGCTCGTCCACGATGGCGCCGTCGGCCAGGAACACCACCCGGTCGGCGTACGAGGCGGCGTTCGGGTCGTGCGTGACCATCACGATGGTCTGCCCGAACTGGCGCACCGAGTCGCGCAGGAACCCGAGCACCTCCTGGCCGGACCGGGAGTCGAGGTTTCCGGTCGGCTCGTCGGCGAACACCACCTCGGGCCGCGACACCAGCGCCCGCGCGCACGCCACCCGCTGCTGCTGGCCGCCGGACATCTGCGTCGGACGGTGCCCCAGGCGGTCCCGCAGCTCGACCGTGTCCACGATGGTGTCGAACCAGGCCTGGTCCGGCTTGCGGCCGGCGATCGACAGCGGCAGCAGGATGTTCTCCTGCGCGGTCAGCGTCGGTAGCAGGTTGAACTGCTGGAAGATGAAGCCGACCTTGTCGCGCCGCAGCTCGGTCAGGCCCTTGTCGCCGAGGCGGGTCACCTCGGTCTCCCCGATGTACACCGTGCCCCGGCTGGTCGAGTCCAGCCCGGCGAGGCAGTGCATCAGCGTCGACTTGCCGGAGCCGGACGGCCCCATGATCGCGGTGAAGCGCCCCCGCTCGAACTCGACGTTGATGTTGCGCAGCGCCGCGATCTGGGCCTCGCCGGTGCCGTACAGCTTCCACACGTCCACCGCTCGGGCCGCGACGCCCGTCGCCGTGGTGACCGTTGTCGCCACGATCCTCCCCCATCACCGATTCGGCGGGCCGACCCCGCCACCTTCCCCTGACGTTACGGGCGGTGATGGCCCGATGCGTCGTACACGGGGACTGTCGTCGGCTCCGTCCAGCGGCGGAAGCGGGCCCCGGCATCTCATCCGGCGCGACCCGTAAGCCGGGTCGGGGAATGACCCCGACTCCTCCTCAGGCAGGAGACCCGTCTCGCCCTCGGGCGGGTGGCCGGTCAGCTGCCGGGCCGGACCAGGCCCGTCTCGTACGCGAGGACGACCGCCTGCACGCGGTCTCGAAGGTCGAGCTTCGTCAGCAGATGCCCGACATGCGTCTTGACGGTCGTCTCCGACACCGACAGCTGCTTGGCGATCTCGGCGTTGGACAGCCCGCGGGCCACCCACACCAACACCTCGCGCTCACGTTCGGTCAGCACGTCGATGCGTGCCGGGGGAGCCGCGTCGGGGTCGGGCAGGAACGTACCGAACTGGTCCAGCAGCCGGCGCAGGATGCGCGGCGCCACCACCGCCTCGCCGGCCGCCACCGTGTGAATCGCGGTGACCAGATCCTCCGCCGGTACGTCCTTGGCGAGGAAGCCGCTGGCACCCGCCCGCAGCGCACCCACCACGTACTCGTCCAGGTCGAAGGTGGTCAGGATCAGCACCCGGACCGGCAGCTTGGCCTGCACGATCGCCC
This sequence comes from Actinocatenispora sera, assembly GCF_018324685.1. Taxonomy (NCBI): domain Bacteria; kingdom Bacillati; phylum Actinomycetota; class Actinomycetes; order Micromonosporales; family Micromonosporaceae; genus Actinocatenispora; species Actinocatenispora sera. The sequence continues at coordinate 4,529,957 of NZ_AP023354.1, forward strand.
GGGTCGCGGCCACCCCGTCCATCCGTGGCATCCGGATGTCCATCAGCACCACGTCGGGCAGCAGCCGGCGGGACAGCTCGACACCCTCGACGCCGTCGCCGGCCTCGCCCACCACGTCCACGTCGTCCTCGGCGCCCAGCACCATCCGGAACCCGGTCCGCAGCAGCGGCTGGTCGTCGACAAGCAGCACCCGTACCGGACGTGTTGCCTGCTCCACCTGCGCCACCCACCGATCCTGCGTGTTCACGCCGGCCCCTGCGGCCGCGCGTCGGCCGCCGGGTGGTGCCCGGCGGCGTCGGGGAGCCGGGACAGCCCCTCCAGAGTGTCCATGGGAATCCTCGCGTACACCCGGAACCCGCCGCCGGGCCGGGGTCCGGTGGCGAGCTCCCCGCCGTACAGGGCGACGCGCTCGCGCATGCCGACCAGGCCGTGCCCGCCCCGTCGGCCCGCGTCCGCGGCCGGCCCGCGCCCGGTGTCGAACACCTCGACGGTCAGCGCGCTCGGCCCGAATCCCAGCCGTACCTGGGCACTCGCCGGGCCGGCGTGCTTCACCGCGTTGGTCAGCGCCTCCTGGATCAGCCGGTACACCGCGAGCCCGATCCCGGCATCCACCGGGTACGGCTCGCCGTCGACCTGCACGTCGACCGGCAGCCCCGCCTGCCGTACCGACGCGACCAGGCCGGCGATCGCCGGCAGCCCGGGCGCCGGGGCCAGCTCACCGGACTCCTCGGTCGACTCCTCGTCGTTGCGCAGCACATCCAGCAGCCGGCGCAGCTCCCGCAGCGTGGTTCGGCCGGTCTGCTCGATGCTGCCCAGCGCATCGGTGGCGCCGGCCGGGTCCTTGGCCAGGCTGCGCCGTGCCCCGGTGGCGAGCACCCCCATCACGCTGACGTGGTGCGCCACCACGTCGTGCAGCTCGCGGGCGATGCGCCTGCGCTCCTCGGCCACGGCCTGGCCGGCGAGCACCCGCTGATTGCGCTCCGCCTCGGCGGCCCGCGCCTCCAGCGCCTGCAGGTAGGCCCGGCGCGTGCGCTGGTACTGCCCGAGCACGAAGCAGATCATCGCGATCAGCACGTCGACCAGAAGCGCGAACAGCACGCTGCTGGCCGCGGACCGGTGCACCGCGCCCACCACCATCGACGCCGGCCACAGCACGAGAAACGTCGGCGCGGCCCGCCGCCACGGCCGCCGCACGGCGGCCCCGTAGGTCAGCACGATCACCGCGATGCCCTGCGTCTGCGTCGTCACCGGCCAGGCCAGGCCGAGCAGCGTCAGCGCCAGGGTGGCCAACACGGCCGGTGCCGGCCAGCGGCGCCGGCCGACCATCGGCAGCACCCCCACCGCCGCCCAGACCGCGGCCGCCGGTGTCAGCCGAACCCCGGACGACGCCGGCGCAACCGACAGGACCAGGCAGTAGCCGAGCAGCACGACGGCCGGCAGGGCCGCGTCGACCAGCAGCGAGCCGTGCCGCAGCCGCCGCTTCACCGCGCCGAACGCCGCCACGTACCGACCGTATCGGGGCCTGCCGGCACCGGGTCGTCGTGCAGGCCGATCTGTGCCTCCTCCGCGGGAAGGAGACACCCTGAGCTACCCGGCGGCGCCGAGGTCGCCCACGCCGGTCGCGGCCGGATCCACCGGCGCGGATTCCGGTTCGGCCGGGACCGGGAACGGCGGGGGAGTGCCGCCGAACTCCGGGCACCTGGACTGGTGCGAACACCAGTCGCACAGCCGGCTGCGTTTGGGCGGGAACTGCCGGGCCGCGGTCGCCCGCTCGATCGCCGCCCACAGCGCACCCAGGTTGCGCTCGAAGCGGGCCAGCTCGTCGGCGTCCGGGCTGTAGTCGCACGCCTCGCGGTCCTTGAGGTAGAGCAGCCGCAGCGACCGTGGCACCACGCCGCGGGTGCGCCACAGCACCAGCGCGTAGAACTTCAGCTGGAACAGCGCCCGCGCCTCGAACGCCTCCCGCGGCGAGCCGCCGGTCTTGTAGTCGACCACCCGGATGTCACCGGCCGGCGACACGTCGAGCCGGTCGACGAAGCCCCGCAGCCGCAGCCCGGTGTCGAGCACCACCTCGATCAGGCTCTCCCGCTCGGCCGGCTCCAGCCGCTGCGGATCCTCCACCGTGAAGTAGCCGTCGAGCAGCTCACCCGCCGAGGCCAGCCAGCCGTCGAGATCGGCCGCGGCGTCACCGGTGAACAGCTCCGCCATCGCCGGCTCCGCCTCCGCCAGCCGCTGCCACTCCGGTTGCAGCAGCGCCGCCGCCGCGGCCGGGGTGCGCTGCGCGGCAGGCAGCTCGTACAGCTTCTCCAACACCGCGTGCACCAGCGTGCCACGCACCTGGTCGGTGCTCGGGACCTCCGGCAGCCGGTCGATGGTGCGATAGCGATAGAGCAACGGGCAGGTCTTGAAGTCCGCGGCGCGCGACGGCGACAGCGACCCGCGCACGTCGGCCAGCTCGGCCGCGGACAGCGTGCTGGTGCGGTGCCGGCGCAGCGGATGCTGCGACCCGCGCTCCCCGCCATCCTCGCCACCGGGCCGGTCGACGTCGGAGTTCGGGCCGGCGTCTCGGGGGGCAGGGACACCGGCAGGGGAGGTCTCGACCGTCATGGCCGCAGCCTAGGCGAGGGGTACGACGCTCACCCGCTGGCACGGCCCGGCGGCGCGTCGCCGGGCCACTCGCCACCGGGCCGCCCGAGGGGTCGGCGGTGCGCTGCACGGCGCGCCGGTGGTACCGGCCGATGCGTAGCATGGTGGCGATGGATGACACCTCGCGGCCCTCGGCACCCGCCCCGCCGGGCGTCCGGCTCGGCCGGGTGTTGGGCATCCCGGTGCACGTGTCGATGTCCTGGCTGATCCTGGCCGTGTTGATCACCTTGTTCTACAGCAGGGTCGTCCAGTCGAACCTGCCCGGTCTGTCCACCCTGGGCGCCTACGCGGTCGGGTTCGGGTTCGTCGTCTGCCTGATGATCTCGGTGTTCCTGCACGAACTGGGGCACGCCGTGGTCTCCCGCCGGTCCGGCATCGGGGTGCGGGCGATCAGCCTGGAAATGCTCGGCGGGTTCACCGAGATGGAGCGCGAGTCGCCGACCCCGCGCATCGAGCTCGCGGTCTCGCTGATCGGCCCGGCCGTCTCCGCCGTGCTCGGGCTGCTGAGCTGGGCGCTGCTGCTGGTGCTGCCGGCCGGCACGGTGGCGCACGAGCTGGTCTTCCAGCTGACCGCGAGCAACCTGATCGTCGCGGTGTTCAACGTGCTGCCGGGCCTGCCGCTGGACGGCGGCCGGGCGCTGCGCGCGGTGATCTGGGCGGCGAGCTCCGACCGCTACCTCGGTACCCGGGTGGCCGGCTACGTCGGGCGCGGTGTCGCGGTCGCGACGATCCTCGGCTCGGTCTACAGCTACGCCCACTGGTACGTCGGGTTCACCGGCTTCTACATCGTCGCGGTCGGCGCGATGATCGGGATGTTCCTGTGGTTCGGTGCCGGCCAGGCGATCCGCGGCGGCCGGCTCGCCGCCCGGTTCGAGCTGGTGCACGCCGGCCGGCTGGCGCGTCCGGCGCTGCAGGTGCCGGCCGGCATGCCGCTGGCGGAGGTGACCCGCCGCGTGGTCGAGACCGGTGCCGGCGCGGCGGTGGTGCTCGACGGCGGCGGCAACCCGGTCGGCCTGGTCAACGAGCACGCGGCGGCAGCCGTCCCGGCCGAGCGCGCGCCGTGGGTGGCGGTCGACACCGTCGCCGCGACGCTGCGCCCGGAGCTGGTGCTGCCGGCGGACCTGGCCCGCGAGGACGTGATCCGGGCCGTCCAGGCCACCCCGGCCAGCGAGTACCTGGTGGTGGACGGCCCGCCCGGCCAGCAGCCGGCGGCGGCACATATCGTCGGTGTGCTCACGGCCGACGACCTGGCCAACCTGCTGGACCCGAAGAGGACGATCCGTTGACCCTGCCCGCCACCCCGACCGATCCGACCGCAGTACCGTCCGGCACCCACCGCGGGCCGTTCGGCGTCGGTGACCGGGTCCAGCTCACCGACCCGAAGGGTCGGATGCACACCCTCGAACTGGTCGCCGGCAAGGTGTTCCACACCCACCGCGGCGGGGTCGAACACGACGACCTGATCGGCCGCCCGGACGGGTCGGTGGTCACCTCCTCCGGCGGCACCCCGTACCTCGCGTTGCGGCCGCTGCTGACCGACTACGTGCTGTCCATGCCGCGCGGCGCCCAGGTGATCTACCCGAAGGACTCCGCGCAGATCGTCGCGCAGGGTGACATCTTCCCCGGCGCGCGGGTGGTGGAGGCCGGCGCCGGCTCCGGTGCGCTGACCTGCTCGCTGCTGCGGGCCGTCGGCCCCACCGGCCGGGTCCACTCGTACGAGCAGCGGCCCGAGTTCGCCGAGGTGGCCCGGCGCAACGTGGAACGGTTCTTCGGCGGCGAGCATCCCGCCTGGGAGCTGACCGTGGGCGATGTCGCCGACGCCACCGACACCGAGCTCGACCGCATCGTGCTGGACATGCTCACGCCGTGGGAGATGGTGCCCATGGTCAAGCGGGCGCTGCTGCCCGGTGGGGTGCTCGTGGGCTACGTGGCGACCACCCCGCAGCTGTCCGAGCTGGTCGAGGCGCTGCGCGAGGACGGCGGGTTCACCGAGCCGCACGCCTGGGAGTCGATGGTGCGCGACTGGCACGCCGAGGGGCTCGCGGTGCGGCCGGAACACCGGATGATCGCGCACACCGCGTTCCTGGTGACCACCCGCCGGCTGGCCGACGGGGTCGTGGCGCCGGCCCGGCGACGCAAGCCCAGCAAGGGCGCCGAGGCGTACGCGGCGCGCCGCCGCGCGACCGAGACGACCAGCTGAAACGACCGGTACGGTAGGTCGCCCCGGCCGGTGCCGGCCGGCGGCCGCCGCCCTCCCGTGATGGTCTGGTGGCCGCCGCCCGGTTCCGCCGCGGGCGCCGGGCGGCGCTGTGGTCATGATCTCCACATCGACCCGACGGCGTTGAGACGAGCCCGAACCGGGCATCACCGGTTAGGGTTTAGGAGGAAACCTCGAGCCAGGGGAGGTGGAGACGTGGCACGCAGCGAAGACGCCGAGAGCCGCGCCGCGCGCTGGGAAAAGGAGGCCCACGACCTCTCCACGCAGGTCGCGTTCCTGCAGGAGGAGCTGGCCCTCGTTCGCCGCCGGCTGACCGAGAGCCCACGACAGGTCCGTTTGTTGGAAGAGCGCCTGGCCGCAGCACAGGCCCAGGTGCAACGACTCGGTGACCAGAACGAACGACTGGTCTCGACGCTCAAGGACGCCCGCGAGCAGATCGTCACCCTCAAGGAAGAGATCGACCGGTTGGCCCAGCCGCCCAGCGGCTACGGCGTCTTCCTCGGTCGCTACGACGACGGCACCGTCGACGTGTTCACCGGCGGGCGCAAGCTGCGCGTCGCGGTGTCCCCGGCGGTCCCGATCGAGGACCTCCAGCGCGGTCAGGAGGTGCTGCTCAACGACGCGCTCAACGTGGTCGAGAGCCTCGGCTTCGAGCGGGCCGGCGACATCGTCATGATCAAGGAGCTGTTGGAGGGGCCGGAGGGCCGTTCCGACCGGGCCCTGGTCGTCTCGCATGCCGACGAGGAGCGCGTGGTGCACCTCGCCGACACGCTGATCGCCGCGCCGCTGCGGGCCGGTGACGCCCTGCTGATCGACTCCCGCAGCTCCTACGCCTTCGAGCGGATCCCCCGCAGCGAGGTCGAAGAGCTGGTGCTGGAGGAAGTGCCCGACATCAACTACACCGACATCGGCGGGCTGGACTCGCAGATCGAGCAGATCCGCGACGCGGTGGAACTGCCGTTCCTGCACGCCGACCTTTTCCTGGAACACCAGCTGCGGCCACCGAAGGGCGTGCTGCTCTACGGCCCGCCCGGCTGCGGCAAGACCCTGATCGCCAAGGCGGTCGCCAACTCGCTGGCCAAGCAGGTCCAGGAGCACCGCGAGGGGGAGCGGGCGCGCAGCTTCTTCCTCAACATCAAGGGCCCGGAGCTGCTCAACAAGTACGTGGGTGAGACCGAGCGGCACATCCGGCTGATCTTCCAGCGCGCCCGGGAGAAGGCCGGCGAGGGTGTCCCGGTGATCGTGTTCTTCGACGAGATGGACTCGATCTTCCGCACCCGCGGCTCGGGCGTGTCCTCCGACGTGGAGAACACGATCGTGCCGCAGCTGCTGAGCGAGATCGACGGGGTCGAGGGCCTGGAGAACGTCATCGTCATCGGCGCCTCCAACCGGGAAGACATGATCGACCCGGCGATCCTGCGGCCCGGCCGGCTCGACGTGAAGATCAAGATCGAGCGTCCGGACGCCGAGTCGGCCAAGGACATCTTCGCCAAGTACCTCACCACCGACCTGCCGCTGCACCCCGACGACCTGGCCGAGCACGGCGACTCGCGGCAGGCCTGCATCGCCGCGATGGTGCAGGCAGCGGTCGAGCGGATGTACACCGAAACCGAGGAGAACCGCTTCCTGGAGGTCACCTACGCCAACGGCGACAAGGAGGTCCTCTACTTCAAGGACTTCAACTCCGGCGCCATGATCGAGAACATCGTGGGCCGGGCCAAGAAGATGGCGATCAAGGACTTCCTCAGCACCGGTACCAAGGGCCTGCGGCTCGCTCACCTGCTCGACGCCACCGTCGACGAGTTCCAGGAGAACGAGGACCTGCCCAACACCACCAACCCGGACGACTGGGCGCGCATCTCCGGCAAGAAGGGCGAGCGGATCGTCTACATCCGCACCCTGGTGTCGGGCAAGAGCGCCGAGTCCGGCCGGTCCATCGACACGGTCAGCAACACCGGTCAGTACCTCTGACCGATCCGGCGACCGGTCTTTTGCACCGGGGCGACCAGCCAGTCTGGTTGCCCCGGTGCTTTTTTGTCGCCGTTTGCCAACCTGCTGCCACCGTCCTGCCATCATCTGCGTGGAGACACAGAACACCCTGTGTAACCCCCTCCGCCAGGGTTGACCGAGGAGGGGCGCAATGCGCGGTGAGGTCGTCGACACCACGGTTCCCGCGTCCTCGCCCGCGCCGCCCTCGCCCACGCCGCTGGTACGCCGGGCCGGGTTCTGGCTCGTCGTGGTCGCCGCCGGGTACAGCGTCGCGATGCTGGTGCTGGTCGCGCCGCACCTGCCGCTCGGCGCCGACGAGTCGCTGTACGCCACCCAGGTCAGCCCCCGGGTACCGGCGCTGACCTGGACCGCCGCCCGGGCCCGCGGCATGACGTACCTGATCGCGCCGATCGTGCAGGTCACCGACTCGGTCGTCGCGCTGCGCAGCTACCTCGCGGTGCTGGCCGGTGCCGCCCTGACCGCCGCGTACTGGCCCTGGTTGCGCGCGCTGCGCCGACCCGGCACCGTACCGGTCGCCGCCGCGCTGTTCGCTGGGCTCTGGACGACGCTGCTCTACGGCGCCGAGGACCTGCCGAACGCCTGGGTGGCGTTCGCCGCCGTCGCCGCCACCGGCTGGTTCGCCCGGTACGGCCAGCACCCCGCCCGCATCGCCTCGGAATCCGGCGGGTCGCCGGGCACGTCGCTCGACGCGGGGTCCCGCCGGTCCCCGGGCGACCGGCTCGTCGCGGGATCCGGGCGGCCGTCTGACCGGCGTGCCCTGATCGGCGTCGCGGTCGGGCTCGCGGCGATCGCCCTGCTGCGTCCCTCCGACGCCGCCTGGGTCGCGCTGCCGTTGCTGGCCACGATGGCGCTGGTACGCCGCTGGCGCCGGCCCGGCCCGCTGCTCGCGGTCGCCGGTGGCTGCCTCGCCGGCGCCGCCGAGTGGATCGTCGAGGCGCACCTGCGGTACGGCGGGCTCGCGGCGCGGTTGCACGAGGCGAGCCGCCAGCAGGGCGGGCTGGGCTGGCACCCGATCGGCGTGCTGTACCAGCTGCGCGCGCTCAACGGCCCGCTGCTGTGCCGCCCGTGCAGCCTGCACCACCTGGCCGCGCCGCACGCCTGGCTGCTGCGGGCCTGGTGGCTCGCGATACCCGTACTGGTGGTCGCCGCGCTGGTGGTCGCCCGCCGGCAACGCCGGTTCGCCGCGATCGCGCTGCCCACCGCGGTCGGCGCGAGCATCGCGCTGTCGTACCTGCTCACCATCGGCTACGCGGCACCGCGGTTCCTGCTGCCCGGCTATGGTCTCGCGGCGCTGCCGGTCGCGAGCGTGCTGGTGGCCGCGATGTCGGCGGCGCACCGCGGGCGGATGGCGTTGCTCGCCACCCTGGTACTGCTGTGCGTGCTGCACGAGGCGGCCCAGCTCGCCACCCTGCACCGCGTCGCGCACCGGACCGACGTCGCCGCGGCCGGCGCCGCCGAGCTGCGGCGCCTCGGCATCCACCGCCCCTGCGTACTGGTCGGGGTCCGGCGCACCCAGATGGCCTACCGGCTCGGCTGCACCACCACCAACCCGGCCGGCATGCCCGGCTACGTGGGGCGCCAGCAGGTCGTCTTCCTCACCTGGCACCCCGACGACCGCCGCGCCGGCCTCGACTGGCGGCGGTACCCGATGCCCCGCCCCGGCCACGCCCGGCACTGGTACGCCTTCGTCGCACCGGCACCGTGACCCCGCCCACCAGGTGGTCCGGTGCCGCGGCCCGGTCGATGCCGGCCACCGGGCGTGACACGTCCACATTGGGGCTAGGCTCGATGCGGGTACCGCCGATCCGGACACCCCGGACCGGACGCGAGAACACGATCGCCCGACGGGCCGCGTCCGCACCGGGGCCCGGCCGGCACACGCGAGCCGATTCACCAGGAACCGAGTCACGCGAGCAGGGAGCGGGCATGAGCAGCCGACGGGTCATGGGCACCGAGGTCGAGTACGGCATCTCCGTGCCCGGCCGGCCCGGCGCCAACCCGATGGTCACCTCCTCGGCCATCGTCAACGCCTACGGCGCCCGCCCCGAGCTCGACCGCGGTGGCCGCGCCCGGTGGGACTACGAGGAGGAGTCGCCGCTGCGCGACGCCCGTGGCTTCAGCTACTCCGGCGCGCTGTACGACCCGGCCGAGGCGCTGGCCGACGAGGACCTCGGCCTCGCCAACGTCATCCTCACCAACGGCGCCCGGCTCTACGTCGACCACGCGCACCCCGAATACTCCGCGCCGGAATGCACCAACGCCCGCGACGTCGCCCTGTGGGACAAGGCCGGCGAGCTCGTGATGGCCGAGGCCGCCCGCCGCGCCTCCGCCATCCCCGGCGCCCAGGCGATCAACCTGTACAAGAACAACACCGACAACAAGGGCGCCAGCTACGGCACCCACGAGAACTACCTGATGCGCCGCGACACGCCGTTCGCCGACATCGTGGCGCACCTGACCCCGTTCTTCGTGACGCGACAGGTCTTCTGCGGCGCCGGGCGGGTCGGCATCGGCCAGGACGGCTCCGGTACCGGCTTCCAGCTCTCCCAGCGCGCCGACTTCTTCGAGGTCGAGGTCGGCCTGGAGACCACGCTGAAGCGGCCCATCATCAACACCCGGGACGAGCCGCACGCCGACGCCGACAAGTACCGCCGGCTGCACGTGATCATCGGCGACGCCAACCTGTCCGAGATCGCCACCTACCTCAAGGTCGGCACCACGGCGCTGGTGCTCGCGATGATCGAGGCGAAGGCGCTGCCCGGTGACCTCGGCATCGCCGACCCGGTCACCGAGCTGAAGAACGTCAGCCACGACCCGTCGCTGACCCACCGGATCCGGATGCGCGACGGCCGCGAGCTGACCGCGCTGGAGATCCAGCGCGGCTACCTGGAGCACGCCCGCGCGTTCTGCGCCCAGCAGTACGGCGACGACCTCGACGAGATCACCGCCGACGTGCTGGACCGCTGGGACGAGGTGCTGCGCAAGCTCGGCGAGGACCCCCACACGCTCGCCGACCAGCTCGACTGGGTGGCCAAGCTGCGGCTGCTCAACGGCTACCGGCAGCGCGAGCAGCTCGACTGGTCCTCGCCGAAGCTCGCCCTGGTCGACCTGCAGTACTCCGACGTGCGGCCGGGCAAGGGGCTCTACCACCGGCTGGTGGCGCGCGGTGCGATGCGGCGGCTGTTCACCGACGACGAGGTGGTCCGCGCGGTCGGTGAGCCGCCGACCGACACCAGGGCGTTCTTCCGCGGCCGCTGCCTGAAGAACTACCCGGCCGAGGTCGTCGCGGCCAGCTGGGACTCGGTGATCTTCGACGTCGGCCGCGAGTCGCTGGTGCGGGTACCGATGATGGAGCCGCTGCGCGGCACGAAGCGGCACGTCGGTGAGCTGTTCGACCGGTGCGTCAGCGCCAAGGATCTGCTTGCCGAGCTGACCGCCGACTGACCGGGGCGCGCTGGCCGACGCCCCGGCGGGGTGCGTTCGAGGCACCCGTCCGCATCACTCTGGCGTGACGTCCGTTTTGCCACGGGGTTTCGTCCGCCCGGCGAGGTAGATTTTGCTCAACGGCACCGGTCCGGTCGGCTCGACCGGACCGGGGTGCGTGTACGGGTTCGTCGGCGAGGGGAGCATCCGATGGCGACGCGAGACAGCGGTGGGCAGTCCCAGTCCCACCGCAGCCACACCGAGGAAGACGCAGTCGACGAGGCCCCCGCGGTCGACCCGGAGGTCGCCGAGCGGCAGGAGAAGCTCACCGAGGACGTCGACGACCTCCTCGACGAAATCGACGGCGTGCTGGAAGAGAACGCCGAGGAGTTCGTGAAGGGTTACGTGCAAAAAGGCGGACAATGATGGAGAAATCGGACATAGAGTCCAAGTTCTGCAAGGACTGTAAGAGGACTCATCCGATCTCTGAGTTCCATCGAAATTCCCGTAGTCGGGACGGCTACGCCTTCTACTGCAAGTCCTGCGCGAACCTGCGGCAGGAAGCGAGCCGCCGCCGCCGTGGGACGAACCCGCGGAAGCGCCCCTCACAAGCGATCCCGGCGGGGATGAAGTGGTGTCCCGACTGTGCCGAGATCAAGCAGGTGACGGAGTTCCCGACGGCGGGCCGCCGCCGGAAGGTGCACACGTATTGCAGGACCTGCCACAACAAACGTGGTCGGGAGTCCAAGCAGCGGTTGTACGGCGGTTCGCGGGAGTATCACCTGCGGCGGCGGTACGGGATCGGGGTGGCGGACTTCGAGCGGATGCTCGCGGAGCAGGGCGGCGTCTGCGCGATCTGTGGGCGGGCCGCGCCGGAGCATGTGGACCACGATCATGTGTCCGGCGGGGTTCGTGGCATTCTGTGCTTCAACTGCAACGGCGGGCTCGGACACTTCCGGGACGACGTCGAGCACCTGGCCAAGGCGATCAGCTACCTGAGAGGAACCACTCCGTGGGTCGAGATCTCCCCGGGCGTCTACCGGTCGAATTCGCGTACACCGGCGGTCCGTCGTTCGCGGATTATCTGAGGGTCGCGGCGCCCGAGATGCTGCCGGGCCGTCGCCCGCTGCCGCCGTCCGAGGCGCTCGGCGACCTCGCCCCGCACGGGACGACGATCATCGCGATGACGTACTCGGGTGGCGTGCTGCTGGCCGGCGACCGGCGCGCGACGATGGGCAACCTGATCGCGCAGCGCGACATCCGCAAGGTGTTCCCGGCCGACACGTACTCGGCGATCGCGTTCGCCGGCACGGCCGGCATCGGTCTGGAGCTGATGCGGCTGTTCCGGGTCGAGCTGGAGCACTACGAGAAGATCGAGGGCACCTCGCTGTCGCTGCCGGCGAAGGCGAACCGGCTGGCCGCGATGGTGCGTGACAACCTCGGTGCGGCGATTCAGGGTCTCGCGGTGGTCCCGCTGTTCACCGGCTACGACCCGGATGCGGCGGATCCGGCGACGGCCGGACGCATCTACTCCTACGACGTGACCGGCGGGCCGTACGAGGAGCGTGACTTCCACGCGGTCGGGTCCGGTTCGCTGTTCGCCAAGTCGGCGTTGAAGAAGCGCTACTCGCGCGACGTGGACGCCGACGGTGCGGTGCGCCTTGCGGTCGAGGCGCTGTACGACGCGGCCGAGGACGACACCGCCACCGGCGGCCCGGACCTTGCCCGCAGCATCTTCCCGATCGTGGCGCTGGTGGACGCGGAGGGGTTCCGCGAGCTGCCGGAGGAGGACGTGGCCGGCGTGGTGCGCTCGGTGGTGGAGGAGCGGATGCAGCACCCGGGCGGCTGATCGCGCCGCACGCACACCAGGTACGAACAGTGTTGGAGCCTCAAGTCGCGCGCCGGTCGCCGGTGCGCGCGCCGATGGGAACCGGAGAGTCTCAGCCGTGACGATGCCGTTCTACGCCTCGCCCGAGCAGCTGATGCGCGACAAGTCCGAGTACGCGCGGAAGGGCATTGCGCGGGGCCGCAGTGTGGTGGTGCTGACGTACGCGGACGGCGTGCTGTTCGTCGCGGAGAACGTCTCCACCGCGCTGCACAAGGTGGCGGAGATCTACGACCGGATCGGCTTTGCCGCGGTCGGTCGCTACAACGAGTTCGAGAACCTGCGCAAGGCGGGCGTCCGCTACGCCGACGTGCAGGGGTACGCGAACAACCGTGCCGACGTGCGCGGCCTGGGCCTGGCCAACGTGTACGCGCAGGCGCTGGGCACGCTGTTCACCGAGCAGCCGAAGCCGTTCGAGGTGGAGGTGTGTGTCGCGGAGGTGGGCGACAGCCCGCAGCGCGACCAGCTGTACCGGTTGACCTACGACGGTTCGGTGGGTGACGAGCCGGGCTACGTGGCGATGGGCGGCCAGGCGGACGCGATCTCGGCGGTGCTGCGGGACCGGCACCGCGACGACATGACGCTGGCGGAGGCGCTGCGGCTGGCGGTGGACGCGTTGAGCGGCACCGGCACCGAGCGGCGTGAGCTGACCGCGGCGCAGCTGGAGGTGGCGGTGCTGGACCGGCGTCGCGCCGGCCGTACGTTCCGCCGGATCACCGGTGCCGCGCTGGACGAGTTGGTGGCGCAGGGCGCCCCGGCCGACGCCGAGCCGTCCGGGGATGCGGCGGCCGAGGCGCCGGCGGGCGAGGCGGTGGACACCGAGCCGACCGGCGAGGTGGCCGGCAAGGACGCCGGGAAGTCCGACGAGGCGGGCGGCGAGAAGCCCGCGGGTGACGCCGACGACAAGTGAGGTTTCGTCCCACCGTGGCCTGGCTGCGGCCGGACCGTACGGCGCGGGCTGGCCACTGTGGACGGTCGGGCGCGGTGGGCCGGGTGTTGCGGCGGCGGCGCGGGTTCGCGCGTCGATCGCGCCATGCCGCGCTTTCGGTGCGGTCGGGTGGCAAAACTCGTCCGGGATCGTGACCGTCCGACGGCAGCGCGGAGGCGGTCGGTGAGGCTAATGTCGGTACATGGATCGGCGCATCTTCGGGATTGAGACCGAGTACGGGGTGACGTGCACCTTCCGCGGGCAGCGGCGGCTGTCCCCGGACGAGGTCGCCCGCTATCTGTTCCGCCGCGTGGTGTCGTGGGGGCGCTCGTCCAACGTGTTCCTGCGCAACGGCGCCCGGTTGTACCTCGATGTCGGTTCGCACCCGGAGTATGCGACGCCGGAGTGCGACTCGGTGCAGGATCTGGTCACGCACGACCGGGCCGGTGAGCGGACCCTGGAGGGGCTGCTGATCGACGCGGAGCGGCGGCTGCACGACGAGGGCATCGCCGGGGAGATCTACCTGTTCAAGAACAACACCGACTCCGCGGGCAACTCGTACGGATGCCACGAGAACTACCTGGTGTCCCGGCACGGCGAGTTCGGCCGGTTGGCCGACATCCTGATCCCGTTCCTGGTGACCAGGCAGCTGATCTGCGGCGCGGGCAAGGTGCTGCAGACTCCGCGCGGCGCGGTGTTCTGCCTGTCCCAGCGGGCCGAGCACATCTGGGAGGGCGTCTCCAGCGCGACCACCCGCTCGCGACCGATCATCAACACCCGGGACGAGCCGCACGCCGACGCCGAGCGGTACCGCCGGCTGCACGTCATCGTGGGCGACTCGAACATGAACGAGGTCACCACGCTGCTCAAGGTCGGTACCGCCGATCTGGTGCTGCGGATGATCGAGGCCGGTGTGGTGATGCGCGACCTGACGCTGGAGAACCCGATTCGGGCGATCCGCGAGGTCAGCCACGACGTGACCGGCCGCCGGACGGTGCGGCTGGCGTCCGGCCGGGAGGCCAGCGCGCTGGACATCCAGCAGGAGTACTACACGAAGGCGGTCGACTTCGTCGCGCAGCGCGGCGGCGACGAGGTGACCAAGCGGATCCTGGAACTGTGGGGCCGGGTGCTCGGCGCGGTGGAGTCGGGTGACCTGTCCAGCGTGCGGCGCGAGATCGACTGGGTCAGCAAGCTGGACCTGATCGAGCGGTACCGCGGCAAGCACGACCTGCCGCTGGCGCACCCGCGGGTCGCGCAGCTGGATCTGGCGTACCACGATCTGCGTCGCGGTCGCGGGCTCTACCAGCTGATGGAGCGGCGGGGCGAGGTCGACCGGGTGGCGAGCGACGTGGAGATCTTCGAGGCGAAGGAGACGCCGCCGCAAACCACCCGGGCGCGGCTGCGCGGTGAGTTCATCCGGCGGGCGCAGGAGAAGCGGCGTGACTTCACGGTCGACTGGGTCCACCTGAAGCTGAACGATCAGGCGCAGCGCACCGTGCTGTGCAAGGACCCGTTCCGCTCGGTCGACGAGCGTGTCGACAAGCTGATCGCGAGCATGTGACGGGCCACGGACGAGACGACTGTGCAGACGATGGACGACGGTAAGCAGCCGGACGAGCCGGCGAAGCCGCCGGAGGCGGCCGGCAGCGACGACGAGATCCCCACGCTGCGGGACGAGCTGCGTACCGCCGCGCAGTACGGCGTGGCCGGGCGCTGGGCGAACCGGCGCCGGGAGAAGATCCGGGCCGAGATCGAGCGCAACCGGCGCGGCGACTACAAGGTGCCGACCTGGGTGTTGGCGCTGATCCTGGTCGTCGTGGTGGTCGGCTGGGTGCTGCTGATCGTGCTCGCCTGAGCGGGCCCGGCCCGGCTGGCTTGGGTAACGGCCCGGCCGGGGTGACGAAGCTTACCGGAAATTGGCCGGGCAAGGCGCCGGCGCGGACCGCAGACTCGGGGTCATGTCCGTTTCTGTTGCCGCGTACCGGCGTGCCCTGAGCACCCCGGGCGCTCGCGGGCCGGTGGTGGCCTCGCTGTTCGCCCGGCTGCCGATCGCGATGATCGGCCTGGCCGCGCTGCTCTACGTGCAGCGCGAGTACGGCTCGTACGGGCCGGCCGGGCTGGTGTCGGCCGGCACCCTGGTGGGCGTCGCGGCCGGCTCGGTGGTGCAGGGCCGGCTGATGGACGCGTTCGGCGCGACCCGCCCGATGCTGGTGGTGGTTGCCGGGTACGCCGGGTTCGTGACGGTGGGCTGCCTGACCATCGAGGCGCACGGGCCGGTTCCGCTGCTGGTCCTGCTGGCGTTGGGGATCGGCGTGTTCGAGCCGCAGGTGGGTTCGGCCTCGCGGGCGATGTGGCCGCGGCTGCTGCCGGCCGGGCCGAACCGGGACGCCGCCCTGGCGTACGAGGCGATCAGCATGGAGGTCTTCTTCATCCTCGGCCCGGGCATCGCCGGGCTGCTCGCGGTGGCGCCGTGGGCCGGGACGGGCCTCGTCGCCGGCGCGGCGCTGATGATCGCCGGGTCGTTGGTGTTCGTGCTGAACCCGACGATCCGCGAGCACCGCCCGCGCCGCGGTGCCGGCGGCCGTAGCGTGCTGGGCGCCCTCGCCAGCCCCGGCCTGCGGACGGTCGCGCTCGCCGCGTTCGGCTTCGGTGCGGTGGTCGGTTTCGTGGAGGTGGCGGTACCGGCGTCGGCGACCGCCGCCGGCCACGGCGCGGCCGGCGGTCTGCTGCTCAGCCTGTCCTCGGTCAGCTCGGTGGCGTTCGGCCTGGTGTACGGGGTGCGCCCGTGGCCCCGTGCGATGCGGTTGCGGCTGCCGGCGCTGCTGGCCGGGTTCGCCGCGCTGGTGGCGCTGCTGTCGGTACCGGCCGGGCTGGTCGGGTTGGCGGTGGCGCTGCTGGTGGCGGGCTGCCTGATCACGCCGCAGTCCACGGCGCACTCGGCGGCGGTGGAGCTGGTCGCGCCGGCCGGTACCGCCACCGAGGCGTTCGGCTGGATCGTGACCGCGGTGACGCTGGGGCTCGCCGGTGGCCAGTCGATCAGCGGGCAGCTGACCGCGGCGCACGGTCCGCGGCCGGCGTTCCTGCTCGCGGCCGGCGTCGGACTGGTTCTGGCCGGGCTGTTGTGGCTGCTGCGCGGCACGATCGGTGCCGGCCATCCGGCGACGCGGGCGGACTCGCCGGTCGAGCCGCAGATCCCCGCCGGCGTCTGATCCGGCCGGGATCAGCGGATGTCTCCGGGAGCCCGGCGCCGACCGGGACCGGCGGATGACCCGGATCAGCCCAGCAGGTCGACGGCGTGCCGGCCGGCGGCCGCGGCGGCGAGGAAGTAGCCGGTGTCGGCGTCGAGGTCGCGGCCCATGGTGGACAGCCGGACCGGGCTGGCCCGCAGCGCGTCCAGCAGGCCGGTGCCGTCCACCTCGACGATCCGGTGCCGGGCCGGCAGCTCGCGCAGGTCGGCGGCGACGCGCTCGGCGAGCGCCGGGGCGAGCCCGGTCGGTACGACCAGGTCGGCGGCGGCGAGCGCGACCCGGCCGTACGCGGTGCGGCTGTGGTGGCTGAGCCCCCGGTGCCGGGGCCGGGGATCGGCGTCGGAGATGCGCAGCGAGCCGACCGGCCGGCCACCCAGCACGGCGACCGCGTTGACCGCCTCGCCGACCGCGACACCGGAGTAGCCCCACCGGGTGCCGGTACCGAGGTTGCCGGGGCCCTGGCTGACGATGGTGATCGCGGCGCCGAGCGCGTACCGGCAGGCGAGCAGCCCGGCGTGCACGGTGGCCGCCTCGAGGTCGCCGCCGAACGCCTGGCCGGCGGTGACGGTGCCGCACAACCGGTCGGACAGCCCGTCCAGGGTGCGGCTGAACCAGGCGGGTAGCGCCCCACCGTCGGTCATCAGGTACGCGACGGGAATCCGTGCCGGGATCGCGGCGAGCACCGCGGGCAGCGCCGAGTGCAGGTCGGCCAGCACCACCGGCATGCCACCGAGGTCGTCGGCGCCGGCGACGGCGTCCCGGTGCGGCGCGCCGTCCTCGTCGACCGCCTGCACGATCGCCTGCAACGGCGTGTACCGCGCCTTGACGACGTGCCCGGGGCTGGTCGGGTCGGCCGGCAGCCGGTCGGGCACGGCGACGACCAGCGCGTACCCGCCGGTGCCGAGCGACAGCGCGAGCGCGTTGGTGTTGAGCAGTACCCGGTCGCCGGCCTGCGCCGTGCCGACCAGGTCGGGGTAGGCGAGCGCGCGCACCGTCTCCGGGTCGTCCGGGCTGCGCGCGTCCAGCCGCACCTGGTATTCGATCGCGCCGCGCCAGCGGCGCCGCTCGCCGAGCACTCGTCCGCTGCGCCACCGCACCACGCGCTCACGGTAGTCATCGCCGCGGGCGGTGTCCCGGCCGGGGCCGCACCGTGTGGTTTGCGAACGTTGCCCGCCTTCGCCGGGAATGTAGGCCGGGCGCCACACCCGTCGTGCGACGAGCGGCCGGCGGCGATGGGATAGCCTGGCCAGAGTGTCGCGCTCCCGCACCGAACGCCTGGTCAACCTGGTCATCTGCCTGCTGTCCACGCGCCGCTTCCTGACCGCCGCGCAGATCGCGGCGACCGTGCCCGGCTACGGGCACGACCCCGCCGACGCCCGCGAACACGAGGCCTTCCAGCGCAAGTTCGAGCGGGACAAGGCCGACCTGCGCGAGCTCGGGGTGCCGCTGGAGACCGGGACCGACTCGGTGTTCGACACCGAGCCCGGCTACCGGATCGGCCGCCGCGACTACGCGCTGCCGGAGGTGCGGCTGGCGCCGGACGAGGCCGCCGCGGTCGGTCTGGCGGCCCGGCTGTGGCGACACGCCGGTCTGGCCCAGGCGGCGTCCTCGGGGCTGCGCAAGCTGCGCGCGGCCGGCGTGGAGGTCGACCCGCAGGCGACGCTCGGGGTCGAGCCGGTGGTCAGCGCCGAGCCCGCGTTCGAGCCGCTGACCCGCGCGGTCCGGGAGCGCCGCGCCGTCCGGTTCGACTACCGCACCCCGGCCGCGGACGAGCCGGCCACCCGCCGGTTGCAGCCGTGGGGTGTGGTGTCGCTGCGCGGCCGGTGGTACGTGGTGGGCCACGACGAGGACCGGCGGGCGACCCGGTGCTTCCGGCTGTCCCGGTTCGCCAGCCCGGTCCGGCTGGTCGGCGAGCCCGACGCGTTCCGCCCGCCGGAGCAGGTCGATCTGATCGACTACGTGGCACACTCGTTCGCCGAGCCGGCCGCCACCCGTACCGCGACGGTGCGGTTGCGGCCCGGCTGCGGCAACGGCATCCGCCGCCAGGCACACGCCGTCGACGGCGACGTGGTGCGGCTGCGCTACTCCGACGTCGAGTCGCTCGCCTCGCGGCTGGTCGGCTACGGCGCGGACGTGGTGGTGCTCGACCCGCCGGAGCTGCGCGCGGCCGTCATCGACCGGTTGCGGCCGATCGCGTCGCGCGCCGGTACGGCCAGAGCGTCGGAGGTGAGCTCGTGAGCGAGCGGCAGCGGGCCAGTCGTGGGAGGTGTGCTGGATGAGCGCGGCGACCGACCGGCTCGGCCGGGTGCTCAACCTGATGCCGTACCTGCTGGCGCGGCCGGGGATCCGGATCGCCGACGCGGCCGAGGATCTGGGCGTCACCGCCGCGGAGCTGCGCGACGATCTGCAACTGCTGTGGGTGTGCGGGCTGCCCGGGTACGGGCCGGGCGACCTGATCGACATGTCACTGGACGGCGACACCGTCACGATCACCTACGACGCCGGCATCGACCGGCCGCTGCGGCTGACCCCGGACGAGGGGTTGGCGTTGATGGTCGCGCTGCGCACGCTGGCCGAGACGCCCGGCCTGGCCCACCGCGACGCGGTCGAGCGCGCCCTGGCGAAGATCGAGTCGGCGGCCGGCGAGGCGGCCGACACCGCCGGCCGGGTCGCCGTGCGCGGCCCCGCCGACAGCGACCGGACCGCGGAGGTGCGCGGCGCGCTGGACCGCGGCCGGGCCCTGCGGATCCGGTACTACACCGCCGGCCGCGACGTGTCGACCGAGCGGGTGGTCGACCCGATGCGCCTGCTGACCGTCGGCGCCTGGTCGTATCTGGAGGCCTGGTGCCGGCGGGCGGAGGCGGTCCGGCTGTTCCGGCTGGACCGCATCGACCAGCTGACCGAGCTGTCCGAGCCGTCCGCGCCGCCGCCACAGGCGCAACCGTCGGACCTGCGCGGCGGCACGTTCCGGCCCACCGCCGACCAGCCGCAGGTCACGCTGCTGGTCGACCGCGGCGCGCGGTGGATCACCGAGTACTACCCGTGCGAGCAGGTGGATCCGCAGCCGGACGGCCGCTGGCGGGTCCGGTTGCGCGCCTCGGATCTGACCTGGGCGCGCCGGCTGGTGCTGGGGCTCGGCGCCGATGTCGAGGTCGTCGGGCCGCCGGAGCTGGCCAGCGCCGTCGCGGCGGAGGCGCGTGCCGCCCTCGCCGCCTACGGCATCGACTGACGCCGATTCGTACACCGACCTCGACAGGGGCGGTTTCCGGCGGATCGGCGTGCCGGCGTGCCGTACCTGCCGGTTGCCCGCGCCATGACCTAGGGTGGCCACGTGCATGCCATCTGGTTCGTTGTCCTGGCGATCGTGCTGGTCGGCGCGGCGATGCTGGTGGCCGGCCTGCTGGAGCTGCGACGCCGGCTGCCGGCGCTGCGGGCGGCCCTTTCCGCGGTGCGGCAGCGGCGGGGCCAGCTCGTCCTGCTGGCCGAGCGCTCCGGCACGCTCAACCTCGAACTGGCGGCCGCCCGCTCTCGCCTCGCGGAGGTACGGGACGAGCTGCCGGTCGCCGGTCGACACCGGTCATAGCCGTAAGATGGCGTCCGGCGTCGGGTTTCGGCCGTGCCCAGTTGACGGGGACGTGTCCGGGCGGCGAGACTTGGCGCGCCGGGCCGTGCAGCAGACTGCTGGGCCGAAGACGTTCCCTACGGCGGAACGTAGGATGGGAAGGTCTTCGCACCGGGAGGTGGAGTTAGATGGGTGCCCTCAGGCCATGGCACATCGCGATTCTCGTGGTGGTGCTGATCTTGCTGTTCGGCGCGAAGAAGCTGCCGGACGCCGCGCGTGGCCTGGGCCGCTCGTTGCGGATCATCAAGGCCGAGACCAAGACGCTGCGCGACGACGAGGATCGCGACGTGGCGGAGAAGGCCGACGCTCAGGCCAGCCGCAAGCCGCTGGAGTCTGACGACGTGGTGTCTCCGGTGCAGGAGTCCAGGTCGGCCAAGAAGTCCACCACGGACCTGTGATCTCGACCGAGTCGTGACTCCGGTTCTCCGCCGCCGTCGGGCGGAACAATTTCAACGAGCGGCCGACGGCTCCATGCCGCTCATGGAGCACCTGCGGGAGCTGCGCAGCCGGCTGTTCAAGTCCGCCCTGGCTATCCTGGTCGGCTTCATCATCGGCTACGCCGTACACAAGCAGGTCATCCACTTCCTGACCGACCCGTACTGCAGCCTTCCGCTGGCGCACCGCAGCGGCAAGTCCTGTGATCTGATCACCTACCAGGTCACGTCGTACTTCGTGGTCGGGTTGAAGGTCGCGCTCTACGTCGGGCTCGTGCTGGCCTGCCCGGTGTGGTTCTACCAGCTGTGGGCGTTCATCGCTCCGGGGCTGCACAGCAACGAGCGGCGATGGGGGTTCGGCTTCGTCGCGGTCGCGGTGCCGCTGTTCGTCGGCGGCGTGCTGCTCGCCTACCTGGTCGTTTCCCGCGGTCTGGCGTTCCTGCTACCCGGCATGGACGATCAGACCAAGGCGATGCTCGACGTCAGCGCGTACCTCGACTTCCTGATCAAGTTGATGGTGGTCTTCGGCCTGGCGCTGGAGTTCCCGCTGATCCTGGCGCTGCTCAACGCGGCCGGCGTGCTCAGCGCGAAGCGGCTGCTGGGCTGGTGGCGGATCGCGATCTTCCTGATGTTCGTCATCTCGGCGTTCGTGACGCCGACACCGGACCCGTTCGGGATGTCCGCCCTGGCCATCCCGATGGTCGCGCTCTACTTCGGCGCGGTCGCGTTCGCGTTCGTCAACGACCGGCGCAAGGCCCGCAAGGCGGCCGCCGAGTACGGCGCGGTCGACGACGACGAGGCCTCGGAGCTGGGCTACAGCGCCGAGCCGGTGGACGATCTGGAGCCGGTCGGTGCACCCGAACCGATCGAGGACGACGAGGCGCCGCGCTCGCGCCGCCGGTCCAACTTCGACGACACGATCTGACCGGGTGGCCGGGCCGGCGCCGACCGGTCTGGCCGCCCGTCCCGGCCTACCGGTACGGTCATCCGCGTGAACGATGGCGCTGAGGTGGCCGTGCTGGTGAACCCGACCGCCGGCCGGGGTCGGCGGGGCGGGGTGCTGGCCGACGTGGTGGGCCGGCTGCGGGCCGCGCGGCTGGTGCCCCGGGTGCTCGCCGCGCCGGACCGGGAGCGGGCGCAGCAGGCCTGCCGGGACGCGGTGGACCGGTCCCCGGCGGCGCTGGTCGCGGTCGGCGGGGACGGCACGGTGCACCTCGCGGTGCAGGCGGTCGCCGGCACCGACGTACCGCTGGGCGTGGTCCCGATCGGTACCGGCAACGACTTCGTCGGTGCGCTGGGCCTGCCGCTCGAGCCGGAGGCGGCGATCAAGGCGCTGGTGGCTGCGCTCACGCAGGGCCAGCGCACCGTCATCGACCTGGGCCGGGCGACCGGGCCGGGCGCCGATCCGCTCTGGTTCGGCACCGTGCTGTCGGCGGGCCTGGACGCCTCGATCAACGAGCGGGCCAACCAGCTGCGCTGGCCGAAGGGCCCCCGTCGGTACGACCTGTCGATCCTGGCGGAGATCGCGCAGCTGGCGCCGCACGACTACAAGCTGGTGCTGGACGGGGAGACCCGGGAGCTGACGGCGATGATCGTCGCCGTCGGCAACACCGCGCGCTACGGCGGCGGGCTGCCGGTCTGCCCGACCGCCGACCCGACCGACGGGGTGCTCGACCTGACCATCATCGGGCCGATCGGGCGGGCCACCGCGGTGAAGATGAAGTCGTTGATGCGCAAGGCGAAGCACGTCGAGCATCCGGCGGTCAGCACGCACCGGGTGCGCACCCTGGAGATCCACGGCGAGCCGCGCCGCACGTACGCGGACGGTGAGCGGGGCCTGCCGCTGCCGGTGACGGTGGAGTGCGTGCCGGGCTCGCTGCAGCTGCTGGCCTGACCGCCAGCCCCGGGCCGGCGGTCAGCCCGGTGAGGCCGAGCAGGTGCGGACACGGCATCAACGGCCAGCCGTCGGTGCCGATCAGGTGCCGGGCGCGGGCCGGGGGTCAGGCGGTGAGGCCGAGCAGGTGCAGGACCGCGGCGAGGCCGTGCACGTGATCCGGCTCGCTGGCCGGCAGCACCAGGGTGGGGCAGCCGATCGCGGCGGCGGCCGCGTCCGCCGGCGTGTCGCCGACCATCAGCGTCTGCTCGGGTTCGTGCCGCACCGCGGCGCAGCCGCGCAGGAAGATCGCCGGATCCGGCTTGCAGGTACCGAGCTGGTAGGACAGCAGCCAGTGGTCGATCAGGTCGGCGAAGCCGAGCGCGGTGGCGATCGGCAGCACGTCGAAGCCGATGTTGCTGACCACCGCGACCGGGACCCCGGCGGCGCGCAGCGCGCGCAGCATCGGCAGGGTGTCCGGGTACGGCCGCCAGCCGTCCGGGTCCAGCAGCCGCTCGTACAGCGCGTCCGGCAGCCCGTCGATGCCGGTGTCGACGGTGGCCGCGAGCCCCGTGTACGCGGCGCGGTGGGCCGGCTCGGACAGGTCCCGGTCGGCGTACGCCTCGGCCAGCTCGGGCGGGATCCGGCCGGGGCGGGGGCCGCCGGCGCGGCCCGCGGTGACCAGGGCGTCGGCGAGCCCGGCGCACCGGTCCGGGGCCAGGTCGGTCCCGCAGGCGGCCGCGGCCAGTCGCACCCACCGTTCGGCCGGCTCCACCTGCACGATCGTGCCGTGGAAGTCGAGCAGGACGGCGCGGGGACGGCGCTGACCGTCGAGCAGCGGCGCGGCGGAGGGCGGGCCGGCGGATCCGGCGGAAGGGTCACGAGGCGTGGCGTCCGGCACATCAGCACGATACCGAGTGCGCCGGACGGCTCGACAACGGTGCTGGTATGAGGGGCAACATACCGATACCTGGTGACACGATCGGATTATGGTGTGTGTACCCCTACCGGGATATGCGCGGGCGGCGGGGCCATCCGGGCGCCTAGCCTTGCGGGTATGAGCACCTCACCCGGCCGGCCCGCGTTCGCCGACTTCGCCGCCGACCTCGGTTTCGAACCCGACGAGTTCCAGGTGGACGCCTGCGCCGCGGTCGAGGACGGCAGCGGCGTGCTGGTCTGCGCGCCGACCGGGGCCGGCAAGACTGTGGTCGGCGAGTTCGCGGTCTTCCTCGCGCTGCGGCTGGGCCGCAAGTGCTTCTACACCACGCCGATCAAGGCGCTGTCGAACCAGAAGTACAACGATCTGGCCGCCCGGCATGGGTCGGCCAACGTCGGGCTGTTGACCGGCGACAACGCCATCAACCCGGACGCGCCGGTGATCGTGATGACCACCGAGGTGCTGCGCAACATGCTGTACGCCGGATCGTCCACTCTGGACGGTCTGGGGTACGTGGTGATGGACGAGGTGCACTACCTCGCCGACCGGTTCCGCGGCGCGGTCTGGGAGGAGGTCATCATCCACCTGCCGGCGTCGGTGATGCTGGTGTCGCTGTCGGCGACCGTGTCCAACGCCGAGGAGTTCGCCGACTGGTTGGTGACCGTACGGGGCCGCACCGAGGTGGTCGTCTCCGAGCACCGGCCGGTACCGCTGTGGCAGCACATGCTCGTCGGCCGCCGGATGTTCGACCTGTTCCACGACCAGGCCGCCGCGCGCAAGCACGAGGTGCACCCGGAGCTGTTGCGCAACACCCGTGAGCAGCTGCGCCGGTTGGAGTGGGGCGGCGGGCGCCGGGGCCGGCCACGCCGCTGGCAGCCACCGGCGCGCCCGGACGTGATCGACCGGCTCGACGGCGCCGGGCTGCTGCCGGCGATCCTGTTCGTGTTCAGCCGGGCCGGCTGCGATGCCGCGGTGACGCAGTGCCTGCGCGCCGGGCTGCGACTGACCACCCCGGCCGAACGTGCCGAGATCCGCGCCCTGGTGGAGGAACGTACCGCCGCGCTGGCCGGCGAGGACCTCACCGTGCTGGGGTACTGGGAGTTCCTGGAGGGGTTGGAGCGGGGCCTCGCCGCCCACCATGCCGGGATGCTGCCGACGTTCAAGGAGATCGTCGAGGAGCTGTTCGTCCGCGGCCTGGTAAAGGCGGTGTTCGCGACCGAGACGCTGGCGCTGGGCATCAACATGCCGGCCCGCTGCGTGGTGCTCGAGCGCCTGGTCAAGTACAACGGCGAGGCGCACGTGGACATCACGCCGGGGGAGTACACCCAGCTGACCGGGCGGGCCGGGCGGCGCGGCATCGACATCGAGGGCCACGCGGTGGTGCTGTGGTCGCCCGACACCGACCCGCGGCACGTCGCCGGCCTCGCCTCGACCCGTACCTACCCGCTGCGCTCCAGCTTCCGGCCGTCCTACAACATGGCGGTCAACATCATCGAGATGCTCGGCTTCGACCGCTCCCGCGAGGTGTTGTCCCGCAGTTTCGCGCAGTTCCAGGCGGACCGCTCGGTGGTCGGCCTGGCGCATCAGGTCCAGCGCAACGAGGAGAACGCGCGGCGGCTGGCCGAGCGGATGCACTGCGAGCAGGGTGACTTCGCCGAGTACTTCGCCCTGCGTACCGCGATCACCGAGCGGGAGCGTTCCCTCGGCCGGCGCAGTTCGGCGAACCGCCGCGCGCAGGCCGCGCAGGCGCTCGCGATGCTGCGGGTCGGCGACATCGTCCGGATCCCGCACGGGCGCCGGGCCGGGCTCGCCGTGGTGCTCGATCCCGGCGACAGCGCCCGCGACGACCCGCGCCCGCTGGTACTCACCGAGGACCGGTGGGCCGGCCGGCTGCCCGGCTCGGAACTCGGCGACGCGGCGTCGCTGGGCCGCATCCGGGTACCCAAGCACTTCAACCACCGCTCGCCGCAGGCCCGGCGCGACCTCGCGGTCGCGCTGTCGCGGGCCGAGGTCGCCGTGGGCGAGGACAACCGGCGTTCGCGGCGCGGCCGGTCCGCCGCGGCAGACGACGAGAAGCTCACCGAGTTGCGCCGGCAGCTGCGCGCGCACCCCTGCCACCGGTGCCCGGACCGGGAGGACCACGCCCGCTGGGCCCAGCGGTACGCGCGGCTGCAGCAGGAGACGGCGGCACTGCAGGACAAGGTGGCCGGCCGTACGGGTTCGCTGGTGCGCACGTTCGACGACGTGTGCGCGATGCTCGCCGAGCGCGGCTACCTGGTTGCCGCCGACCACGGGTACGACGTGACCGACACCGGCCGCACCCTGGCGCGGATCTGGTCGGAGACCGACCTGCTCGTCGCCGAGTGCCTGCGCCAGGACGTCTGGGCCGGGCTGTCGGCCCCGGAACTCGCCGCCGCCGCCTCGATCCTGGTGTACGAGGCGCGCCGGGAGTCCGAGGACCGCGTCGCCGTGCCACACGGCAACGCGGAGGCGGCGATCGGCCGCAGCCTCGGCCTGTTCAGCGAACTGTTCGCCGCCGAGCAACGGTACGGGCTGCGGCTGACCCGCGAGCCGGATCTCGGCTTCGCCTGGCCGATGTATCGCTGGGCCCGGGGCGAGCCGCTCGCGAAGGTCCTCGCGAGCGCGTCCGGGGTGGACGGCGAGATGCCGGCGGGCGACTTCGTCCGCTGGTGCCGTCAGGTCATCGACCTGCTCGAACAGATCGCCGTACCGGCCGACGACACGCTGCGGCGCACCTGCCGCCAGGCGGTCGAGGCGCTACGCCGCGGCGTCGTCGCCTACACCTCGGTCGGCTGATCCGGCTCGGCCGGCCCGCGGCGGTCGCCCACGGTCGCGCCACACCGGACGGCGACCCCACGGCGGCGTGGTTTTGCGGCATCATGACCGGATGTCGTGGATCGCACCGGAGATCAAGCGCGTCGACGAGCCGTTCGTCGGTGACGAGCGCGCCGTCCTCGAAGGACTGCTGGAGTGGCATCGTGCCACCCTGCTGCACCAGTGCGCCGGCCTGACCGGCGAGCAGTTGGCCCGGTGGGCGGTGCCGCCGTCCAACCTGTCGCTGCTCGGGTTGGTGCGGCACATGGCGGAGGTGGAACGCCAGTGGTTCCGCCGCCGGTTCGGCGGCGCCGACCTGCCCGAGCTGTTCCCGGGCAACGACGTCGACTTCGAGCAGGCCGACCCGGCCGGCGCGGCGGACGACTACGCGACGCTGCTGGCCGAGCAGGACGGCGCCCGAGCCGCGGTCGCCGACCTGTCGCTGGACGCCACGTTCGAGCACCCCAAGTTCGGCGCCATGTCGCTGCGGTGGTGCTACGCGCACATGCTGGAGGAGTACGCGCGGCACAACGGCCACGCCGACTTCCTGCGCGAGCGCATCGACGGCCGTACCGGCGGCTGACCCACCGCTCGCGGCACCGGCCGGCGCGCCCGGCACCGATCGACTCGCCCGGCCACGTCGCGTGCGGCTGGTCGGCTGCGCCGGGCGCGGTCGCTGATCGGCCGCGCCGGGTGGTGGTCGGGCTGGTCGGCCGCGCCGGGCGCTCGGCGGGTCGGCCCGCGCCGGGTGGGGTGGCTGGTCGGCCCGCGCCGGGTGGGGTGGCTGGTCGGCCGGCCGTAGACTGCCGACCGTGGAGCACATCGAGCCGCTGATCGCACCGAGCATCCTGGCCGCCGACTTCGCGCGGCTGGCCGACGAGGCCGCCGCCGTCGCCGATGCGGTGGACTGGTTGCACGTCGACGTGATGGACAACCACTTCGTGCCCAACCTGACCATCGGGCTGCCGGTGGTGGAGAGCCTGCGCCGGGCCACCGACGTGCCGTTGGACTGCCACCTGATGATCGACGACCCGGACCGGTGGGCGATCGGCTACGCCGAGGCCGGCGCGTACAACGTGACGTTCCACGCGGAGGCGACCGACGACCCGGTGGCGCTGGCGCGCCGGCTGCGCGCGGCCGGCAGCAAGGCGGGTCTGGCGATCGACCGGGACACCCTGATCGAGCCGTACCTCGACCTGTTGCCCGAGTTCGACACACTGCTGGTCATGACCATCAAGGCCGGTTTCGGCGGCCAGCAGTTCCTGCCCGAGCTGCTGGACAAGGTGCGCGCGGTCAAGGCCGCCCGGGGCGAGCTGTCGGTGCGGATCGAGGTCGACGGCGGCATCAACGCCGACACCATCGAGCAGGCCGCGCAGGCCGGCGCGGACGCGTTCGTCGCCGGTACCGCGATCTACGGCGCCGAGGACCCCGCCGCGGCGGCGCGCGCGCTGCGGGAACGGGCCCGCGCCGCCGCCTCGTGACCGACCAGCGGTCGGCCGGGCCGGGTCGGGTGCTGGTCGTCGACGACGATCCGGACATCGTCCGCTTCGTCGAGATGAACCTGCGGTTCGAGGGGTTCGAGGTGGCGGTCGCCGTGGACGGCGCGCAGGCGCTGGCCGAGATCGCCCGGCACCGGCCCGATCTGGTGCTGCTGGACGTGATGATGCCCGAGCTCGACGGGGTCGAGGTGACCCGCCGGATCCGGGCCGACCCGCTCACCGCCGGGTTGCCGGTGATCATGCTGACCGCCAAGGGTCTCGGCGCCGACCGGGTGGCCGGGCTGACCGCCGGCGCCGACGACTACATCATCAAGCCGTTCGACACCCTGGAGCTGGTCGCCCGGGTGCGCTCGACGCTGCGCCGCAACCGGGAGGTGCGGGAGGCGTCGCCGCTGACCGGGTTGCCCGGCAACACCCGGATCCTGCGGGAGATCGGCGGCCGGGTACGACGAGACGACCGGTTTGCCCTTTGCTATGTCGACATCGACCGGTTCAAGAGCGTCAACGACGCGTACGGGTTCGTCCGCGGCGACGAGTTCATCAGCCTGCTCGCGCACGTGCTGTACGAGGCGGTCGTCGCCGTCGGCCCCCCGGTACCCTTCCTCGGCCACGTCGGCGGAGACGACTTCCTGGTGCTGTGCCAGCCCGGCCAGCTCGAGGCGATCACGGCGCAGGCGATCGCCGCGTTCGAGGCCGGCGTGGTCGAGCTGTACGACCCGGCCGACGCCGCCGCGGGGCATCTCCGGCTGCCCGACCGGCGCGGCGAGATTCATACGTTTCCGCTGGTCACTCTGTCGATAGGGGTGGCCAGCTCGCAGCATCGCAGGTTCGGCGACCCGCGTGAGGTGGTCGCCGTGGCCACCGAGATGAAGCAGGTCGCGAAGTCCCGGCCCGGGTCGTACGTGGCGGTCGACCGGCGCCGCAACCGCCCGGAGCCGGCCGACCCGCGCTGAGCGGAGCGGCACAGTGACCAACGAGACGCGGGTACCGCTCGGAGCCGCCGCCGCGGCGTGCCAAACTGGTGGTGCGAAACCAGCACGCGCGCTGGCGGGGTTCGGTGAAATTCCGAACCGGCGGTGACACGGCGAGTCCGTGAAGCCCGCGACCCGGCACTGTGGACGGCGACGACCACGGTGGCGGTGGATCCGGTGAGAGTCCGGAGCCGACGGTCAAAGTCCGGAAGGGAGCAAGCGCGCGGGCAGCGTCGGCGCGGCGTGCCGTGCCGGCGTCACGGCGATGCGTGCGCGTCGCCGTGTGCCCGCATGTTGCCCTGCCCGCCTCGCGCATCGAGGAAGGAGCGCGGGGCACATGTTCACCGGGATCGTCGAGGAGTTGGGCGAGCTGACCGCCGTCGAGCGGCTGGCCGACGCCGCTCTGTTCACGGTGCGGGGGCCGCTGGTGGCAAGCGACGCGGCGCGCGGCGACTCGATCGCCGTCAACGGCGTGTGCCTGACCGTGGTGTCGGTCGACACCGACGCCGGTACCTTCGTCGCCGACGTGATGCGCGAGACGCTGGAACGCTCCACGCTGGACGGTCTGGCAGCGGGTGACGGGGTCAACCTGGAGCGGGCCGCGAAGCTCGGCGGCCGGATCGGCGGGCACCTGGTGCAGGGTCACGTCGACGGCGTCGGTACGGTGCTCGACCGCCGCCCGGCCCAGCACTGGGAGGACGTGCGGATCGCGCTGCCGCCGGACCTCAACCGGTACGTGGTGGTCAAGGGGTCGATCGCGGTGGACGGTGTGTCGCTGACCGTCACCGAGGTCGACGACGTGTCGTTCGCGGTCAGCCTGATCCCCACCACCCGGCGGGCCACGACGCTCGGCTGCCGGCCGGTCGGCGGGCTGGTCAACCTGGAGGTCGACGTGATCGGCAAGCACCTGGAGAAGCTCGTCGGCTCGCCGGAGCGTGCGCTGTGACCGGCGTGCAGGCACCGGTGACCGGGTTCGGCACGGTCGAGCAGGCGATCGCCGACATCGCCGCCGGCCGACCGGTGGTGGTCATCGACGACCCGGACCGGGAGAACGAGGGCGACCTGATCTTCGCCGCGGCCAAGGCGACGCCGGAACTGCTGTCGTTCATGGTCCGCTACACCTCCGGCTACATCTGCGTACCACTGCCGGGCGCCGACTGCGACCGGCTCGCGCTGCCGCCGATGTACCACGTCAACCAGGACCGGCGCGGCACCGCGTACACGGTGACGGTGGACGCCTCGGAGGGGGTGAGCACCGGCATCTCCGCCACCGACCGGGCCCGGACGATCCGGCTGCTCGCGGATCCGGCGTCGACGGCGACCGACTTCCGCCGGCCCGGCCACGTGGTGCCGCTGCGGGCCCGGGAGGGTGGCGTGCTGCGCCGGCCCGGGCACACCGAGGCCGCGGTCGACCTGGCCCGGCTGGCCGGGTTGCCGCCGGTCGGCGTGCTGTGCGAGGTGGTCAGCCAGAAGGACGTCGGGATGGCCCGGGTGGACGAGCTGAGCGTGTTCTGCGCCGAGCACGAGCTGACCCTGATCACCATCGCCGACCTGATCGCCTACCGGCGCCGGCACGAGCAGCAGGTCGAGCGGGTGGTCAGCACCCGGCTGCCCACCCGGTACGGGCAGTTCCGGGCGGTCGGCTACCGCAGCCTGCTGGACGACTCGGAACAGATCGCGCTGGTCGCCGGCGACATCGGCGACGGCGAGGACGTGCTGGTACGGGTGCACTCGGAGTGCCTGACCGGGGACGTGTTCGGCTCGCTGCGCTGCGACTGCGGCCCGCAACTGGACGCGGCGCTGCACGCGGTGGCCGCCGAGGGCCGCGGCGTCGTGGTGTACCTGCGCGGGCACGAGGGCCGGGGCATCGGCCTGCTGTCCAAGCTCCAGGCGTACGAGTTGCAGGACGGCGGGGCCGACACGGTCGACGCGAACCTGGCGCTGGGGCTGCCCGCCGACGCCCGCGACTACGGCATCGGCGCCCAGATCCTCGCCGACCTCGGCGTGCGCAGCATCCGGCTGCTCACCAACAACCCGGACAAGTGGACCGCACTGGCCGGGTACGGGCTGCGCATCGCCGACCGGGTGGCGCTGCCGGTGCCGGCCGGACCGGACAACATCAACTACCTGAAGACCAAGCGGGACCGGCTCGGGCACCTGCTCACCGACCTGCCCGACTTCGACGAACTACGGGAAGGACACGCCTGATGGCCGGGCATGCCGCACCTGATCTGTCCGACGCGCTGCCGCAGGCGGCCGGGTTGCGGCTCGGTCTGGTCGCCGCCCGCTGGCACGAGAAGCTCACCGACCAGCTGCTCGCCCGGGCCGAGGCGGCCGCCGCCGCGTGCGGCGTCACCGACGTGACCTCGGTACGGGTGGCCGGATCGGTGGAGCTGCCGGTCGTGGCAGCCGCGCTGGCCGCCCGCTGCGACGCGGTGGCCGCGTTCGGCGTGGTGGTCAAGGGGGAGACCGAGCATTTCGAGATGGTGTGCCGGTCGGTCACCGACGGGCTGACCCGCGTCGCCCTGGACACCGGGGTACCGGTGGGGCAGGGGGTGCTGACGGTGCACACCGAGCAGCAGGCGCGGGACCGGGCCGGGTTGCCCGGATCCCCGGAGGACAAGGGGTTCGACGCCACCGTCGCCGCACTGGACGCGGCGCTGACGATCCGCGCGTTGCGCGACTG
The DNA here is from genome assembly GCF_018324685.1 of Actinocatenispora sera. Classification (NCBI taxonomy): domain Bacteria; kingdom Bacillati; phylum Actinomycetota; class Actinomycetes; order Micromonosporales; family Micromonosporaceae; genus Actinocatenispora; species Actinocatenispora sera. The sequence continues at coordinate 4,561,172 of NZ_AP023354.1, forward strand.
AACAGCGCCACCGCACCCCCGCCGCAGGACTGAACAGCGCCACCGCACCCGCACCGCGCGGGACTGAACAGGTCCACCGCATTCGCGCCGCGGGTGGCCCGGTTGCGGTGCCCACCTACCCTCCGGTCGCGATGTCTTCTGGGGGATTGGATAGTTCCGTGCGTATTCGACGAATCGTCGGCATTGTGGCGTTTGCCGCCGTGGCGATGGCAGCGCTGGCCGGCTGCAAGGACAGCAAGGACACGGCGAAGGCGCAGGCCCGGCCGAGCGCGTCCGCCTCGTCCGCCTGCGCCTCGGCCTCCGCCTCGCCGTCGGCGAGCAGCCAGGACGGCAACGGTGGCCTCGGCGCACCGAGCCCGTCCGCCGGCGGCCAGAACGGCGGCGATAACGGCCAGAACGGCGGGGACAACGGCGGCCTGAACGGCGGGGACAACGGCGGGCAGACCGGAACCGGCGACAACGGCGGCTTGAACGGCGGCGACAACGGCGGCGGGCTCAACGGCGGCAAGAACCCGACCGGCGGCGGACTCGGGGCGAGCCCCAGCACCGGTGGCGGGCAGCAGGCGGCCACCGGCTCGCCGAGCCCGGCCGACGGGCAGCCGTGCGGTCAGCCGTCGCCCAGCGCGTCGACGGCGCAGCCCGGCGGCGGTCAGCCGTCCACCAGCCCCGGTACCGGCGGGCAGCCCGGCCAGTCCACGATGCCCGGCAACGGCGGTACCAGCCCGAAGCCGGGCAACGGCATGCCGACCCTGCCGGGCGGGCACTGAGCCGCGGCGCGCGGCACCGGCCGATCGCGGTACCGCCCGGCCGGAGCGGTACCGCGGACCGGCCGTCGTCCCGCAGGGCGGAACTGCCAGAATGGGACCCCGTGAAGACCTTCGATCAGCTGTTCGCGGAACTGTCGGCCAAGGCCGCCGCCGCCGATCCCGACTCCGGGACGGTCGCGGCACTGCAGGCCGGCGTGCATGCGATCGGCAAGAAGGTCGTCGAGGAGGCGGCCGAGTCGTGGATGGCGGCCGAGCACGAGGGTGCCGACCGGGCCGCCGAGGAGATCTCCCAGCTGCTCTACCACGCGCAGGTGCTGATGATCGCGAAAGGTCTGACGCTCGACGACGTCTACCGACATCTGTAGCCGGTTGCCTCGTCCGTCCGCCCTTCGCCTTCCTCCGGGAGTAGTCCCATGCTGCGCATCGCCATACCGAACAAGGGGTCGCTGTCCGCGCCCGCCATCGAGATGCTGCGTGAGGCCGGTTACCGGCAGCGCCGCACCGAGAAGGATCTGACCTGCACCGACGAGGCGAACTCGGTGCAGTTCTTCTACCTGCGCCCGCGTGACATCGCCACCTACGTCGGCTCCGGCGACCTGGATCTCGGCATCACCGGCCGCGACCTGCTGATCGACTCCGGCGCACCGGCCGAGGAGATCCTCGAGCTGGGCTTCGGCGGCTCGGTCTTCCGGTACGCCGCGCGCCCCGGCACCGTGACCGAGCTGGCCGAGCTCGCCGACCGGCGCATCGCCACCTCGTACCCGGGGGTGGTGCACCGCCAGCTCGCCGAGGCGGGCGTGTCGGCGCACGTGATCCGGCTCGACGGCGCGGTGGAGAACGCGGTGGCGCTCGGTGTCGCCGACGTCGTCGCCGACGTGGTGTCCACCGGCGCGACCCTGCGCCAGGCCGGGCTGGAGCCGTTCGGCGCGCCGTTGCTGCGCTCCGAGGCGGTACTGGTGCGCCGGTCCGGGATGACCGGCAACGGTGCGGTCGCCCAGCTGACCCGGCGGCTGTCCGGCGTGCTGGTGGCCCGCCGCTACGTGATGCTCGCCTACGACGTGCGGGTCGAGCACCTGGACCGGGCGTCCGAGCTGACCCCGGGCATCGAGGCGCCGACCGTCTCGCCGCTGCACCGCGAGGGTTGGGTGGCGGTCCAGGCGATGATCGCCCGGGACGACGCGCAGCGGGTGATGGACGAGCTGTACGAGGTGGGCGCCCGCGCGATCCTCGCCACGGACATCAGCGCCTGCCGGCTGTGACCGGATCGCCCCACCGGGACGACGAGCCGCGGCCGGCGGCAGGTGCCGAGGCCGCGGGACAACCGGTCGGGGCGCCGCGCCCGGCTGGTGCCGAGGTCGCCGGGCAACCGGTCGGGTCGTCGCACCGGGCCGGTGCCGAGGTCGCGGGACAACCCGTCGGGTCGTCGCAGCGGGCCCGCCGCGGACCGCAGCCGGATGACGGCGGGCCGCTGGAAGGCCGGCTCGCCGGCCTGGCCGCGGGGTTGCTGCCGGCGCCCGCGGCGGTGGCGATCGCGCTGGTCGGCGGCGCCGGCTCGGCCGCCCAGGGGACGGTCAACGGCGCGCTCGCGCAGCGCCTCGGCACCCCGGTACTCGCCGCGCTGATCTCCAACGGCCTGGCCACGGTGCTGCTGCTGGTGGCCGCCTGCGCGCTGCCGGCGGTACGCGCCGGGCTGCGCCGGCTGCGGCACGACCGGCTGCGGCCCTGGCAGTACCTGGGTGGCGCGTTCGGCGCGCTGTTCGTGGCCGGCTCGGCCCTGACGGTCCCGATCCTGGGCGTCGCGATGGTCACCGTGGTCCAGGTGTGCGGTACCTCGGTCGGCGGCATCGTCACCGATCGGATCGGCCTGGGCCCGACCGGTCGGCTGCCCGTCAGCCCGGTACGGCTGGGCAGCGCGGCGCTCGCGGTCGTCGCGGTGGCGGTCGCCCAGCTGGGCCGGCCGGTCGGTCAGGTCGCGGTGGGGCTGGTCGGGTTCGTGCTGCTGCTCGGGCTGGGACTGGCGGTGCAGTCCGCACTGAACGGCCGGGTCAACCTCGTCGCCCGCAACGTCGGCTCCGCCTCGCTGGTCAACGCGCTGGTCGGGACGACGGTGCTGTCGCTTGCCACCGGTGTGTTCGCGTCGTTCGGTGCGCTGGCGCCGCACTCGCCCGGCGCCACCTGGTGGCTGTATCTCGGCGGGGTGCTCTCCCTGGTGGTGACCGGCGCCAACCTGCTCGCGATCCGCACCCTGGGGGTGCTGCGTACCGGCCTCGCGGTGGTCGCCGGTCAGCTGATCGGCGGCCTGCTGCTGGACCGGTTCGTCCCGGGCGGCGCGCACCCGACCCCGACCGTACTGGCCGGGGCGGCGCTGACGGTGGTGGCGGTGCTGCTGTCCGGAGTCGCGTCCGGCCGGACCCGCCGGTGACCGGGTGGGGGCGGCGAGGCAGACTCGACGTGTGAGTGCTGACGCGAGTCATCCGATCTCGCCGGCCGCCGGCACGTCGCCCGCCCCGGACGTGGACGTGCGGCCGCGCCGGGTGCGCTGGATCTGCACGATCGCGGCGATCGCGATCTTCATCGTCTTCGCGTCGACCGCGACCGCACTGACCGGCAAGACCGAGGGCGGCGGGGTGTTCCATCGCGGCGACCAGGTGGCGATGGTGATCCTGGGGGCGCTGATCGGGTTCGGGATCATGACGATCGCCCGACCCCGGGTGCGTGCCGACGCCGAGGGCGTGCGGATCCGCAACATCATCGGCGGCTACCAGCTGCCCTGGGACGTGGTGCGCGCGGTGAAGTTCAACCGCAGCTCGCCGTGGGCGAGCCTGGAACTCGCCGACGACGACGAGGTGGCCGTGATGGCCATCCAGGCCAGCGACAAGGAGTACGCGCTGGACGCGGTGCGGGCGCTGCGCCGCCTGCTCGCCGCGCACGGCGGCGCCAGCGGGCACCCCGGCGGCCGGCCGGGTGCGACCGGGCAGCCCGACACCGGACCGCACGCCTCCTGACCGGTACGGCGGCCGGCGGGGGCGCCGTCGGGGTTCCCGGCCGGGCCGCTACACTGGTCGGGCGTGCCTTCGTGGCCGACCGGGTGTCGGTTCGTGAAGTCACAGGTAGTGTTGACAGGACACCAAGTGGAGCCCCGCTCCCACCCGAGTCGCCGTTGCGGCGTCCGGGTCCGGTCCGATCGTCCGGCCACTGCGTGGTTGGGCGGTTGCTGACGGCCTTGCCGCCGGCACGACCGGTTCGAGCGGGCCTCGGCGTGATCGCCGGGGCCCTTTCGTGTGGTCGGGTGCCGCTTGGTGGGCTCGCCGCGCCGCGGCGGGCCGGAACCGCCGACATCGGCGGTTGGCAGGCACCGAGTTGAGGAGGCCACATCAGCGCCGAGCCACGCATCAACGACCAGATCCGCGCACGCGAGGTCCGGTTGGTCGGCCCCGAGGGAGAGCAGGTCGGAATCGTCCCGCTCGACCAGGCGATCAAGCTGGCCCAGGACGTGGACATGGACCTGGTCGAGGTCGCGCCGATGGCGCGCCCTCCGGTGTGCAAGCTCATGGACTACGGCAAGTTCAAGTATGAGAGCGCACTGAAGGCGCGCGAGGCGCGGCGCAACCAGCAGCAGACCGTCATCAAGGAGATGAAGCTCCGACCGAAGATCGACTCGCACGACTACGAGACCAAGAAGGGTCACGTCGTGCGGTTCCTCAAGGCCGGAGACAAGGTCAAGATCACGATCATGTTCCGTGGTCGCGAGCAGAGCCGGCCCGAGCTCGGGTTCCGGCTGCTGCGCAAGCTCGCCGAGGAGATCGACGAGCTGGGCTACGTGGAGTCGGCCCCCAAGCAGGACGGCCGAAACATGATCATGGTGGTCGCGCCGCATCGTGCCACCAAGGAGGCCGCACGCCAGGGCGGCCAGGCGTCACCGGACGAACCGGGCGCAGACGCCAGTTAGTAACCCGTCCCCGCCGGTTCCGGCGGGGACGACGTCAAGGAGACAAACCTCGATGCCGAAGAACAAGAGCCACTCGGGCATGACCAAGCGGGTCAAGGTGACCGGGTCCGGCAAGCTGCTCCACGAGCGCGCGAACCGGCGCCACTACGCAGAGTGGAAGCCGTCGTCGATGATGCGTCGGCTCGCTGGCACCAAGGAGTTCGCCAAGAACGACGTGAATCGGATCAAGCGGCTGCTGGGTCGCTGACCAGTCATCCCAGATCCGCCTCCCCGCGTCACCATCGCCGCCGCTGGCGGCCGGTGGTCGACGTCTGAGCAGTGAGCAGGAGAGAAGACCCGTGGCACGCGTCAAGCGGGCAGTGAATGCCCAGAAGAAGCGCAGGACCATGCTGGAGACGGCCAGCGGCTACCGCGGCCAGCGCTCCCGGCTGTACCGCAAGGCCAAGGAGCAGGTCCTCCACTCGATGACCTACGCGTACCGGGACCGCCGGGCGCGCAAGGGTGACTTCCGCCGGCTGTGGATCACCCGGATCAACGCGGCGGCCCGCGCGAACGGGATGACCTACAACCGGTTCATCCAGGGCCTGAAGGCGGCCGGTGTCGAGGTCGACCGCAAGGTGCTGGCCGAGCTTGCGGTCAGCGACGCCAAGGCGTTCACCGCGCTGGTCGCGGTGGCGCACCAGGCGGTGCCCGCCGCCGACGCCGCCTGAGCGGCGCCAGCTACATGATCGAACGACCCGGGGACGTCGGCACGGTGTACACCGAGCGGACACCCCGGGTCGTTCGTGCCCGGGCCCTGCTGCGCCGCTCCCGCCGGGACGAGGCGCGGCGGTTTCTCGCCGAGGGGCCACAGGCGGTGTCCGAGGCCCTTGCCGGCCGGGAGCCGGCGGCCGAGGAGCTGTTCGGTACCGAGGAGGCGCTGTCCCGGTACGCCGCGCTGGTCGAGGCGGCGACCGACGCCGGGGTACGGGTGTCCACAGTGACCGGCCGGGCGCTGGACTCGTTGGCGGACACCAGGACCCCGCAGGGCCTCGTCGCCGTCTGCCGGTACCGCGACGTCGAGCTCACCGCGGTGCTGGCGCGCCGCCCGAGGCTGGTCGCGGTGCTGGCCGGCATCGCCGATCCCGGTAACGCCGGTACGGTGCTGCGCACCGCGGATGCGGCCGGTGCCGACGCGGTGGTGTTCACCGACGACAGCGTCGACGTCTACAACGGCAAGTGCGTCCGGTCCTCGGCCGGCAGCGTCTTCCACCTCGATGTGGTCCGCGGTGGTGACCCGGTGGCGGTCGTCGCGGCGCTGCGGGCGGCGGGGTTGTGGGTGGTGGCCACGGACCTGCGCGGGGCGCAGGACCTGGACGAGCTGGCCGACGCCGGCGCGTTCGGGGTGCCGACCGGCTGGCTGTTCGGCACCGAGGCGCACGGCCTGTCCGCCGAGCTGTCCGCGGCCGCCGACGCGCGGGTGCGGGTGCCGATCCACGGCCGGGCGGAGAGCCTGAACCTGGCTGCCGCCGCGGCCGTCTGCCTGTACACTTCGGCCCGTGCGCAGCGCCCGCGGGGCGCCGCCGAACCGAACCGTATCGACGCCGAGGGGCGATGACGATGGCCGAGTCGCGGGCCGCACGTCCGTCCCGACCGGCGTGCCCGCCGGAGGGCGTCGACCGGCGCCCGGCCGGTCCCGGCACGGTTGCCCGCCTCCGGCAGCGCTCGTTTAGCCGGCCCGCCTAGCGCGGGCCGAGGAGCCTCCTCGCCCGGCGCGCTGGGCGGGCTGCGGCGAAGCCGCGCGGTCCGCGTCCGTAGACTCTGGCGCTGGCGTACCCCGTCGAACACGGGCGGTCGCCGGGCGACAGCTACCCCGCATCGGGGCCTTACCGGGAGAGTCATGTCCTATCGCAATGATCCGTACGACCCGAAGGAGGCCACGCTGCTCGATCCGGCCTCCCTCGACGCGGCGGTGACCGCCGCGGAGAAGGCGTTCGCGGCCGCCGAACGCGCCGACGAGCTGGCCGCCGCCCGGGTGGCGCACCTCGGCGACCGGGCGCCGGTACTGCTGGCCCGCCGGGAGATCGGCAGCCTGCCACCGGCGGCGAAGTCCGACGCGGGCAAGCGGGTCAACGCCGCCCGCACCGCGATCCAGGCCGCGTACGACGCCCGGCACGCGGCGATCGAGGCGGCGGAGCGGCAACGGGTGCTCGACGAGGAGACCGTCGACGTCACGCTGCCGACCGATCGCGCACCGCTCGGCGCCCGGCATCCGCTGCCGGTCCTCATCGAGCGCATCTGCGACCTGTTCGTGTCGATGGGCTACGAGGTGGTCGACGGGCCGGAGGCCGAGTCGAGCTGGTTCAACTTCGACGCGCTCAACATCGGGCCCGACAACCCGGTGCGCGGCGAGATGGACACCTTCTACACCGAGACGCCGGGCCTGGTGCTGCGCACCCACACCTCGCCGGGGCAGGTGCGTACGATGCTCGACCGGCAGCCGCCGATCGCGATCATCTGCCCCGGCCGGGTGTACCGCACCGACGAGCTGGACGCCACCCACACCCCGGTGTTCCACCAGGTGGAGGGGTTGGTGGTGGCCGAGGGCATCACGATGGCGCACCTGCGCGGCACGCTGGACCACTTCGCCGGCGCGGTGTTCGGCCCGGACGCGAAGACGCGCTTCCGGCCGCACTACTTCCCGTTCACCGAGCCGTCGGCGGAGTACGACATCTGGTTCCCCGAGCATCGCGACGGGCCGCAGTGGGTCGAGTGGGGTGGCTGCGGCATGGTCAACCCGCGGGTGCTGACCGCCTGCGGCATCGACCCGCAGCGGTACTCCGGGTTCGCGTTCGGCATGGGCATCGACCGGTCGTTGATGTTCCGGTACGGGGTGAGCGACATGCACGACATCGTCGAGGGCGACGTGCGGTTCAGCCGCGCGTACGGGATGGAGGTCTGAGCCGTGCTGGTACCCCTGTCATGGCTGCGGGAGGCCGTGGACGTTCCGGCCGCCGTCTCGCCCGACGAGATCGGTGCGGCGTTCACCGCCCTCGGCGTCGAGGTGGAGGAGATCACCGACCTGGCGGCGAGCGTGCGCGGCCCGCTGGTGGTCGGCAAGGTCCTCGACATCGAGGAGCTGACCGGCTTCAAGAAGCCGATCCGGTACTGCCAGGTCGATGTCGGCGCCGCCAACGGCACCGGCGAGCCGCAGAGCATCGTGTGCGGTGCCCGCAACTTCGCGGTGGGCGACCTGGTCGTGGTGATCCTGCCCGGTGGCGTACTGCCGGGCGAGTTCACCATCGGCGCGCGCAAGACGTACGGCAAGCTGTCGGCCGGGATGATCTGCTCGGCCCGCGAGCTGGGCCTGGGCGACGACCACGACGGCATCGTCGTGCTGCCCGCCGACACCGCCGCGGCGCCGGGTGAGGACGCGCGGCCGGTGGTCGGACTGGACGAGGTGGTGTTCGACCTGTCGGTCACCCCGGACCGCGGCTACCAGCTGTCGATCCGCGGCCTGGCCCGGGAACTGGCCCGGGCGCTGGACGCGCCGTACCGGGACCCGGCGGACCGGGCGGCGACCGCCGGGTCGGCGCAGGCGTCGGCCGGCCGGCGGGTCCTGGTCGAGGACGCGACCGGCTGCGACCGGTTCAGCGCCCGGTTGGTGACCGGCGTCGACCCGGCCGCGCCGAGTCCACAGTGGATGGTGCGGCGGCTGACGCACGCCGGCATCCGGTCGATCTCGCTGCCGGTCGATGTCACCAACTACGTGATGGTCGAGCTGGGCCAGCCGATGCACGCGTTCGACGCGGCCACGCTGACCGGCGACCTGGTGGTGCGCCGCGCCCGCGACGGGGAACGGCTGGCCACGATCGACCACGTCGACCGGGCACTGTCCACCGAGGACCTGGTCATCTGCGACGACACCGGCGTGATCTCGCTGGCGGCGGTGATGGGCGGGGCGACCACCGAGGTCGGCGAGTCCACCACCGACGTGCTGCTAGAGGCGGCGCACTGGGACCCGGCGTCGATCAGCCGCACCGCGCGCCGGCACCGGCTGCTCTCCGAGGCGTCCAAGCGGTTCGAACGCGCCGTCGACCCGGCGATCACCCTGGTCGCGCTGCAGCGCGCGGTCGACCTGCTGGTCGAGTACGGCGGGGGCACCGCCGGCGCCGAGGTCGTCGACGTGAACCAGGTGGTACCGCCGGAGACGGTGCTGCTGCCCGCGTCGTTGCCGGCTCGGATCGTCGGGGTCGACTACCCGCTGCCGCGGGTGGTGGAACTGGTCGAGGCGGTCGGCGCACAGGTGGCGGTGGACGGTGACACGCTCGCGGTGACCCCGCCGACCTGGCGGCCGGACCTGGTCGACCCGGTGGACGTGGTCGAGGAGGTCGTCCGCCTCGACGGGTACGGCAGGGTGCCGTCGGTGCTGCCGCCCGTGGTGGCCGGCAACGGGCTGACCGACGCGCAGCGGCGGCGCCGGTCGGTGGCGCGGGCGCTGGCCGAGGCCGGGTACGTGGAGGTGCTGAGCTACCCGTTCGTCAGCCCGGATGCGTACGACGCGCTGGGGCTGCCCGACGACGATCCGCGCCGGCTCGCGGTGCGGCTGGCGAACCCGATCTCGGAGCGGGAACCGTTGCTGCGCACCACGTTGCTGCCGACGCTGCTCGCCACGCTGCGCCGCAACCTGGCCCGCGGCCAGCGCGACGTGGCGCTGTTCGAGTCCGGGCTGGTGTTCCGGCCATCGACCGACACCCCGACCGAGGTGCCGGCGCTGCCGGTGGACCGGCGGCCCACCGATGCGGAGCTCGCGGCCGCGCTGGCCGTGGTGCCGCGCCAGCCGTACCGGGTGGCCGCGGTCGTCACCGGCGAGGTGGAGCGGGCCGGTTGGTGGGGCGGCGGCCGCAGCGCCGACTGGACCGACGCGCTCGCGGCGGCCCGGCTGGTGGCGCGCACCGCCGGCGTGGCCCTGACGGTACGGGCGGACCGGCACGCACCGTGGCACCCGGGTCGCTGCGCCGCGTTGAGCGTCGACGGGGTCCTGGTCGGGCACGCCGGGGAACTGCACCCGGAGGTGTGCCAGGCGCTGGAGCTGCCCCGCGGTACCGCGGTGATGGAGCTGGAGCTGTCCGCGCTGCCGGCCCGGGAGCCGGTGCCGGCGCCGTCGATCTCCACCTACCCGCCGGCGCTGATCGACGTGGCGTTGCTGGTCGACGACGCGGTACCGGCCGCCGACGTGCAGGCGGCGCTGGCCACCGGCGCGGGGGAGCTGCTCGAGTCGATCCGGCTGTTCGACGTGTTCCGCGGCGACCAGCTCGGCGCGGGACGCAAGTCGCTCGCGTACAAGCTGACGTTCCGGGCCGGTGACCGGACGCTGACCGCCGAGGAGGCGGTGGCCGCCCGGGACGCGGCGGTGGCCGAGGCGACCCGCCGGGTCGGTGCCGCCCTGCGCGGCGCCTGACCCCGCCACCTCTCGCCACGCCGGGCCCGGCCGCGTGCCTCGGGACCCGGCGTGTCCGGGCACCTCGATAGGTGCTTCGGGGCGGGGAGCGGTGACCTGGTCGGCGTCGGTGTCGGTCACCGGCGGTGGCGCGGCGGCGTCGGCCAGAATGAGGGCGTGGCGGTCGACGCTGAGGTGATCGGGGAACGCCAGCACCTGCTGGCGCTGGCGTACCGGATGCTCGGCACGGTCGCCGAGGCCGAGGACGCGGTGCAGGAGACCTACTCCCGCTGGTACCGGATGGACCAGCCGGCGCGGGACGAGATCCGCAGCGCGCGTGGCTGGCTGACCCGGGTCGCCGGGCGGATCTGCCTGGACCTGCTCGGGTCGGCCCGGGCCCGGCGGGAACGCTACGTCGGGCAGTGGCTGCCCGAGCCGGTCCCGGCCACCGAGTTCGGCGACCCGGCCACCGATCCGGCGGCCCGGACGGCGCTGGACGACTCGGTGAGTACCGCGCTGCTGCTGGTGCTGGAGGCGATGACGCCGGCGGAGCGGGTGACGTTCGTGCTGCACGACGTGTACGCGGTGCCGTTCGCGGAGATCGCCGAGATCGTCGGCCGGTCGTCGGCGGCGTGCCGGCAGCTGGCCAGCTCGGCCCGGGCCCGCGTCCGGCGCGAACCGACCTACCGGGTGTCCCGGCAGCAGCACGACCGGGTGGTCCGGGCGTTCGCGGCCGCCAACCGCGGCGGCGACCTGCGCGCGCTGGCCGCGGTACTGGCGCCGGACGTGGTGCTGCGCTCCGACGGCGGCGGCCGGGTCACCGCGGCGCGCAACCCGGTGTACGGCCCGGACCGGGTGGCCCGGTTCCTGCTCGGCGCGCTCGCCGGGCGCCCGGAGGTCGAGGTCGTCGAGCGGGAGACCGCCGACGGGCTCGGCTTCGCCCTGGTGACCGACGCCACCGTGATCGGTGTCGTCACGCTCGCGGTGGCCGGCGAAGCGGTCACCGAGGTAAGGATGGTGCTCAACCCGGACAAGCTCTCGCGGTGGAATCCGGCGAAGGACGCGTGACATCCGGGCGGAGCGTGTCGTCCTGAGGGTATGTACATCAACACAGCGCTGCGGCGCGGCCTGCTCGCCGCGACCGCGATCCTCGGCGGCTACGTGGGCGTCTGGGCGGAGTTCTTCCCGGCCGCGTTCTACTCGTCGTTTCCCGGTTTCGGCCTGCACTGGATCGACATCGCGGGCGCCTTCGACGAGCACCTGATCCGCGACGTCGGCAGCATGTACCTCGCGCTGACCGCGGTGAGCGTCGCGGGGATCGTGACCCGTACGGCCACGGTCGGGCGCGTCGCCGGCCTGGGCTGGGTGGTGTTCGGGGTGTTCCACTTCGGGTTCCACGTCACGCACCTGGTGGGCTCGACGCTCGACGAGGTCGGCGCGGTGGTGAGCCTGGGTGTCAGTGCGCTGCTCGGTGTCGCCCTGCTGTTCCCGCTCGCCCCGCGCGTCGACCGGGCCGCCTGACCGCCGGGCCGCCTGACGACCGGCGTCGTTCGGCGGGGCCGGGTCGCCCGGCGCCTGCGCGGCTCAGCCGACCGGTCGCCCGGCGCCGTTCAGCGGGCAGGGCGGACGTCCCAGTACCAGACACCGCCGGCGTAGCGGGCCCGTACCGACAGCAGCCGGTCCAGCGTGCGCCGGACCGCCTCGCCGTGCGGCGCGGCCGGATCCAGCACGACGCAGTCGGTCCGGCCGGCGGCGAGGTCGCTGTGCGCCCGGGTCTGAGCGGCGGCGTCGACCCGCGGTACCCGACCGGTACGGGAAGCCCACGCCGCGGTGGTGGCGAGGCGGCTGCGCGGGGTGCCCCACTGGGCCTCGCCGTTCGGGCCGGGGATCATCACCGCGCCGTCCGGTACCGCCATCTCGGCGTTGGTGCCGGACGACCAGCGCATGGAGAGCCGGTCGGTGGCGAACGTCGTCGGTACCGCGAGGACGCTGTGCCCGGCGCGGACGTGGTCGCGCCAGCTGCCGGCGGTGAAGAACTGCGGGATCGGCGGCCGGTGGGTGACCGGCAGCGCGGTCGGCAGCAGCGGCACCAGCGCCGCCGCGTACCCGGCGAGCCACAGCGGCCGGGGCAGGCCGGTACGGACCGCACGGTCGGCGCCGAACGTCAGGATCGCGCCGAACGCGGCGATGCTCACCAGCGCGAGCCGGTCCGGGATGGCCTGTTCGATCAGCGGTAGCCGGGCCACCGCCGCCCACGGCCCGGTGACCCCCGTGTGGGTGCGCAGCACGATGATCTCGGTGCCGAAGCTGAAGACCGCGAACAGCACGGCGGTCGCGGCCAGCGCGACTACGGTACGGCGCCGGCGTAGCCACCACACCAGCGCGGCGAGAAGCACCAGCAGCCCCGGTCCGAGAAACGCGGTCTGCTCGGTGACGTTGCCGGAGTAGACCCGGCCGGCCTGCGCGGCGCCGCCGAGCAGCGAGAACGCGTTGAACCAGGGCCAGGAGGCGACGTCGGTGCCGTACACGCCGATGTCCCACGGGGTGCCGTGGTAGCTGTTCGGGCCGGCCAGCAGCACCCACAGCGGGTAGCTGGCGAGCGGTACGAACACGGCGACGGCCACGCCGAGCCGGATGGCGAGGCCGGGCAGCGCACGCCGTACCGCCCAGGGGTTCAGGGCCGCCCACAGCAGCACGAACACCCCCACCCCGAGCGCGGTGAACAGCAGCACCTCGGTACCGGTGAGCAGCTGCGCGGTGAGCAGCACGCCGAGCAGCGCGCCCCGGCGCACCGGCCGCGGTGGGCCGGGGGAGGGCAGCACGCAGGCGACCACGAACGGCACCAGGAACTGTGCGGTGATGTGCACGTGGGCGTTGGACAGCGAGATCATGCCCGGCGCGAAGCCGATCAGCCCGGCGCCGAGCCCGGCGGCGAGCGCCGAGCCGGTCAGCCGGCGCCGGAACAGCACGTACCACGCGGCCGCGGTGCCGGCCAGGCACAGCCCGCTGAACAGGACGAACGTGGTCGCCGCGCCGAACGCGAGGGTGACCGGGGCGAGGATCAGTGCGGGCAGTACGACCGACGAGTTCGCCATCAGGTTGGCGCCGTGCGGTACCTGCACCGAGTCGGTCAGCAGCGGGTTGCTCAGGTGCGTCAGCGCGTACGCGCCGTGCGCGAACATCCACTCCATCAGCGGCTGGTCGTTCCGGTTGTCGGCGAGCAGCCGGGTCTGCGGCGCGACCCACAGCCGGCTGGTGACCCAGTAGGCGAGTGCCGCGTAACAGACCAGGACGGTGAGGTGTCCCGGCCAACGGCGCGCCGGCGCCCCGGTCGGGTCCTTGGTGGACGCGTCCGGGGCGCGTTCGTCGGCCAGCCGGTGACTCACCGCGCGCGCGGCACCGGCGTCAGTCGCTGCCGGGCCAGGATCCCCAGCGCCTTCACCCCGTCCAGCCAGGTGATCTTCTTGCCGTCGGCCCGGCTGCGGGCGGAGTAGTTGATCGGCACCTCGTACGGGCGGATGTGGCGGCGCAGCAGCTTGCCGGTCACCTCGGCCTCCATCCCGAAGCCGTGCGAGCAGATGTCCAGCTCCCGGTACAGCCGGGTGGGCATCAGCTTGAAGCAGGTCTCCAGGTCCGACAGGTAGCAGTTGTACAGGATGTTCGCCGCGGTGGTGATCGCCTTGTTGCCCATCACGTACCAGAACGAGAAGGCCGCGTGCCCGCCGAAGTTGCGGTTGCCGTAGATCACCGTGCCCTGCCCGTCGCGTACCGGCTTGAGCAGCTTCGGGATGTCCCGCGGGTCGTATTCCAGATCGGCGTCCAGGACCACCATGTAGTCGCCGGTCGCCTCGCGGACCCCGGTGTGGATGGCGGCACCCTTGCCCTGGTTCACGGTGTGGTGCACGACCCGTACCCGCGGGTCGACGAAGTGGTCGAGCAGCTCACCGGTGCGGTCGGTACTGCCGTCGTCGACGACGAGCAGCTCCACCTCGCACGGGTAGCTGACCTCCAGGGTCTGCTTGATGGCGGTGATGACCCGTTCGTCCTCGTTGTAGACGGGCATCAGGATCGACAGGCGCACTGGAAACACCCCAACCGATTGCTCGCCGGGCCTTGCGTCTCCAGGCTGCCCGAGGCAGCGTCCCGGCCGGACACGAACGGCCTCCCCTGCACCCCGTGAGGTGAACTCACCGGCACTCTGCGTGTTGAGCCGCTGCCTTGATCGTAACCACGAGGCGGGCACCGGCGGTGCGAGCTGCCGAGATCCGGGTACCTCCTCCGTGGCTGCTGGCCGCACCCGACGTGGTGTGGGTAACGGGGAAGCATGGCCGCATCGTGATACAGTGCACTGCATAGACATGCGGGAGGTTGTCGTGGGTGTACGGGTGGCTGTGGCCGGAGCGAGCGGGTACGCCGGAGGTGAGCTGCTGCGGCTGATCGCCGGGCATCCGGGCCTCGACCTCGTCGCCGCGACCGGCGACAGCAGCGCCGGCCGGGCGGTCACCGACCTGCACCCGCACCTGGCGACGCTCGCCGGGGTACCGCTGCGGCCCACCGCGCCGGAGGAGTTCGCCGACGCCGAGCTGGTGTTCCTGGCGCTGCCACACGGACACTCCGCCGCCCTCGCCGCGGCACTGCCGGCCGGGGTCAAGGTGGTCGACCTGGGCGCCGACCACCGGTTGGTCGACCCCGCCGACTGGCATCGCTACTACCCCGGCGAGCACGCCGGCCGGTGGACCTACGGGCTGCCCGAACTGCCCGGCCAGCGGGCCGCGATCGCCGCCGCCGACCGGGTCGCGGCCACCGGCTGCTACGTGGTCGCGAGCACCCTGCCGCTGGCTCCGCTGATCGCCGCCGGGGTGGCCGATCCGGACGACGTCGTGGTCGTCGCCGCCTCGGGTACCTCCGGCGCCGGCCGATCGCCGAAGCCACACCTGCTCGGCAGCGAGGTGCTGAACGACGTGTCGGCCTACAAGGTCGGTACCCACCAGCACACGCCCGAGATCAAGCAGGCCACCGGCGCCCGGTCGTTGTCGTTCACGCCGCTGCTGGCGCCGATGCCGCGCGGCATCCTCGCCACCGTCACCGCCCGACCCACCGGTACCGCGGGCGCCGGCGAGGTGCGGCAGGTGCTCGCCGAGGCGTACGCGGACGAGCCGTTCGTGTCACTGCTGCCGGACGGCACCTGGCCGCACACCGCCGCCACGTTCGGCTCGAACGGCTGCCAGCTGCAGATCACCATCGATGCCGACGCCGGCCGGATCGTGGCCGTCAGCGCGATCGACAACCTCGGCAAGGGCGCCGCCGGCCAGGCCGTGCAGTGCGCCAACCTGATGCTCGGACTGCCCGAGACCGCCGGCCTGACGGCGAACGGGGTGGCGCCGTGACCGGTTGCGGTACGGGCGAAGCCGGCGGGAACAACGCCCGACGGGATCGGTGCGGCGGGGACGCCGCGACGCAGGAGGAGGGTTCGTGAACGCGCACGACGAACGGCTGGAGATCGGCGTGACCGCGCCGGCCGGCTTCCGCGCCGCCGGCGCCACCGCCGGGATCAAGCCGTCCGGCGCGCCGGACGTGGCGCTGGTGGTCAACGACGGGCCGGACGCGACCGCGGCCGGCGTGTTCACCCGCAACCGGGTCAAGGCCGCGCCGGTGCTGTGGAGCGAGCGGGTGCTCGCCGCCGGCATCGTCAAGGCGGTGGTGCTCAACTCCGGCAACGCCAACGCCTGTACCGGCAAGGCCGGGTTCGGTGACACCCACGCCACCGCCGAGCACGTGGCCGCCCGGCTCGGCATCGGGCCGGCCGACGTGGCGGTCTGCTCCACCGGCCTGATCGGCGAGCGGCTGCCGGTCGACAAGCTGCTCGCCGGGGTCGACACCGCGGCGAAGGCGCTGTCCCGCACCGGCGGCGGCGAGGCGGCGGAGGCGATCCGTACCACCGACACCCGGGCCAAGCAGGTCCGGCTGGACGGCGACGGGTACGTGCTGGGCGGCATGGCGAAGGGCGCCGGCATGCTCGCGCCGGCGCTCGCCACGATGCTGTGCGTGCTGACCACCGACGCGGTCGCGGACACCGACGTGCTGGGCGACGCGCTGCGCGAGGCGTGCCGGGTCACGTTCGAGCGGGTCGACTCGGACGGCTGCCTGTCCACCAACGACACCGTGCTGCTGCTCGCGTCCGGCGCGTCCGGCGTCGGCGCCGACCCGGCGGAGCTGACCGACCTGGTCACCGCGGCCTGCGCCGATCTCGCCGGCCAGTTGCTCTCCGACGCCGAGGGCGCCACCAAGGACGTCACGATCGAGGTGATCGACGCGGCAACCGAGGACGACGCCGTCGAGGTGGGTCGGGCCATCGCCCGCAACAACCTGGTCAAGACCGCGCTGTTCGGCAACGACCCGAACTGGGGCCGCATCCTCGCCGCCATCGGTACCACCGAGGCGGTCTTCCGACCGGACGAGCTGGACGTGGCGATCAACGGGGTGTGGATCTGCCGGGGTGGCGCGGCCGCCGCCGACCGGAGCGGCGTCGACCTGTCCGACCGGGCGGTCACGATCACCGCCCGGCTGGGTGCGGGCAGCGCGGCGGCGACGGTGTGGACCAACGACCTGACGCACGGTTACGTGCACGAGAACTCGGCGTACTCGACATGACCGACGTGGTGCTCCCCGCCGGTGCGGGCGATACCGCGACCGGGAACAAGCTCGCGGTCGCGATGGCGAAGGCCGAGGTGCTCACCGAGGCACTGCCGTGGTTGGCCGAGTTCCAGGGCGCGACCGTCGTGGTCAAGTACGGCGGGCACGCGATGGCCGACCCGCAGCTGCGCCGCTCGTTCGCCGCGGACATGGTCTTCCTGCGCCGGGTCGGCCTGCGGCCGGTGGTGGTGCACGGTGGCGGTCCGCAGATCTCGTCGATGCTGTCCAGGCTGGACATTCCGAGCGAGTTTCGCGGTGGCCTGCGGGTCACCACGCCGGAGTCGCTGGACGTGGTGCGGATGGTGCTGGTCGGTCAGGTCGGCCGGGAGCTCGTCGGGCTGATCAACGAGCACGGCCCGCTCGCGGTCGGCATCTCCGGCGAGGACGCGCGGCTGTTCACCGCGGTCCGGCGTACCGCGCTGGTCGACGGCGACGAGGTGGACCTCGGCCTGGTCGGTGACGTGTCCACTGTGGATACAGGGGTCGTGGACGACCTGCTGGCAAGCGGGCGGATCCCGGTCGTCTCGACGGTCGCGCCGGACGCCGACGGCGTCGTACACAACCTCAACGCCGACACCGCGGCCTCGGCACTCGCGGTGGCGTTGGATGCGCAGAAGTTCGTGGTGCTCACCGACGTGCCCGGGCTGTACGCGAACTGGCCGGACACCGACAGCCTGATCTCCCGGCTGCCGGCCGGCCGGCTCGCCACGCTGCTGCCCGACCTGGAAGCCGGGATGGTGCCGAAGATGGAGGCGTGCCTGCGCGCGGTGCGCGGCGGGGTGCCGCAGGCGCACGTGATCGACGGTCGGGTGGCGCACTCGATCCTGCTGGAAGTGTTCACCTCCGCCGGTTTCGGCACCATGGTGGTGCCCGGCGACGACAACGGGGAGACATCGTGACCGACGACCTGGCGGCTTCCAGCGACGACGACCTCGTCGTGCGGTGGGACACCGCGATGCTGCACAACTACGGCACCCCGGCGGTGGCGCTGGTGCGCGGCGACGGCGCGGTGGTCACCGACGAGCACGGCCGCGACTACGTCGACCTGTTCGCCGGCATCGCGGTCAACGCGCTCGGGCACGCGCATCCGGCGATCGTCTCGGCGGTCAGCGAGCAGATCGCGACGCTCGGCCACGTCGGCAACTTCTTCGCCAACCCGCCGCAGGTGGCGCTCGCCGAGCGGCTGCTGGCGCTGTTCGACCGTCCCGGCCAGGTGTACTTCGCCAACTCCGGCACCGAGGCCAACGAGGCGGCGTTCAAGCTGTCCCGGCGCACCGGCCGGACCCACATCGTGTCCACGGTGGATGCCTTCCACGGCCGGACCATGGGCGCGCTCGCGCTGACCGGGCAGCCGAGCAAGGCCGCCGCGTTCGCACCGCTGCCCGGCGAGGTCACCCACGTGCCGTACGGGGACGCCGGTGCGCTCGCCGCCGCGGTCACCGGCGACACGGCGATGGTCATCCTGGAGCCGATCCAGGGCGAGGCAGGGGTGATCCCGGCGCCGCCGGGCTACCTGACCGCCGCCCGCGAGATCACCGAGGCGCACGGCGCGCTGCTGTGCCTGGACGAGATCCAGACCGGCATCGGCCGCACCGGCCACTGGTTCGCCCACCAGGCCGAAGGCGTACGACCGGACGTCGTCACCCTGGCCAAGGGGCTCGGCGGCGGCCTGCCGCTCGGCGCCTGCGTCGCCTTCACCGACACCGCGTACGGCGACGTCGCGGCGCTGCTGCCGCCCGGCGCGCACGGGTCGACGTTCGGCGGCAACCCGGTGTGCTGCGCGGCCGGCCTCGCGGTGCTCGCCACGATCGCCGACGAGCACCTGCTCGATCACGTCAAGACGCTCGGCGAACGCATCCGGGACGGCGTCGCCGCGCTCGGGCATCCGGCGGTCGCCGAGGTTCGGGGCGCCGGGCTGTTGCTCGGCATCGTGCTGACCGGTGCGATCGCACCGGCCACGGCGGCCGCGCTGCGTGACGCCGGCTTCCTGATCAACCCGTGCCAGCCGGGCGTGCTGCGGCTCGCACCACCGCTGACCCTGACCGCCGAGCAGGCAGACGGCTTCCTGGCCGCCCTACCGGCCGCCCTCGACGCGGCGGGCGCCATCGCCGCCAGCGCGGGCGCCGCCACCGAGACCGCCACCGACACCGCCGGAGGTACCCAGTGACCCGTCACTTCCTGCGCGACGACGCGCTCAGCCCGGCCGAACAGGCGCAGGTCCTCGACCTTGCCGCGGCGTACAAGACCGACCGGTACGGGTACTCGCCGCTCGCGCACCGCGCGGTCGCGGTGATCTTCGAGAAGCAGTCGCTGCGCACCCGCAGCTCGTTCGAGGTGGGAATCGCGCAGCTCGGCGGCCAGCCGCTGATCATCGACGCCCGCGGTACCCATTTCGGGCGCGGGGAGACCGTCGCCGACGCCGCCCGGGTACTGTCCCGCTACGTGGACGCGATCGTGATCCGTACCTTCGGCGACGACCGGCTGGCCGAGCTCGCCGCCGCCTCGTCGGTGCCGGTGGTCAACGCGCTCACCGACGGCTTCCACCCCTGCCAGCTGCTCGCCGACCTGCAGACCATCCGGGAGCGTCGCGGCACCCTCGCCGGGACCACGGTCACCTACCTCGGCGACGGCGCGAACAACATGGCGCACTCGTTCCTGCTGGCCGGCGCCACCGCCGGGATGCACGTACGGATCGCCGGCCCGGACGGCTACCGGCCGGATCCGGCGGTGCTCGCCGAGGCCACCCGGATCGCCGCCGGCACCGGCGGTTCCACGGCGGTACTCGGCGACCCGAAGCAGGCCGTCGACGGCGCCGACGTGCTCGTCACCGACACCTGGACCTCGATGGGCCAGGAGGACGACGGCAAGGACCGCATCACCCCGTTCCTGCCGTACCAGGTCAACGCCGAGCTGCTGGCCGCCTCCGCGGACGGCGCCTTCGCGCTGCACTGCCTGCCGGCACACCGCGGCGAGGAGATCACCGACGAGGTCCTGGACGACCCGGCCGGCGCGATCTTCGACGAGGCGGAGAACCGGCTGCACGCGCAGAAGGCGCTGCTGGCCTGGCTGCTCGACGACGCCGTGCAGTCCGGCGCCAGCGCGCCGACCGGCACCGCGCCGGGTACCACGGCGCCGGCCGGCACCGCGCCGGGTGCGGGCGCGCCGACCAGCAGCGCGCCGGGTGGTGCGGCGCCGGCCAGTGAAGCGTCGGTGAACCCAGTGCGGGGAGCGTGACGTGACGACCGGCGCCGGGGACGGTGACGCGGGTGCCGCGCCGCGGCCGGTGACCAAGCCCGCCCGGCACGCGCGCATCGCCGAGCTGATCCGCACCCGTACGGTGCGGTCCCAGACCGAGCTGGTGCAGCTGCTGGCCGACAGCGGCATCACCGTCACCCAGGCCACGCTGTCCCGGGACCTGGAAGAGCTCGGCGCGGTGAAGGTGCGCGGCACCGACGGCGGCGCGTCCAGCTACCTGCTGCCGGAGGAGGGCGGCCCGCCGATGCGGCCGGCCGAGCAGGCGCCCGCCCGGCTGCAGCGGCTGCTGCGCGAGCTGCTCACCGGCGCCGACGCGAGCGGCAACCTGGCGGTGCTGCGTACCCCGCCGGGCGCCGCGCAGTTCCTCGCGAGCGCCCTGGACCGGTCCGGGTTGCCCGAGGTGGTCGGCACCATCGCCGGCGACGACACCATCGCGGTGATCGCCCGCGAGCCGCTGACCGGCGCCGATCTGGCCGCCCAGCTGTTGCGCTGGGGCGGCACCGAGGAATCCGAGAGCTGAGCGGGAACCGTCCACGGCGCCACTGCGGTGCCGCGAGGGCAGCTCGTACCCATCCCCCGACCCAGGAAGAATGGCGGCGTGAGCGAACAGCAGCAGAACGCGACCGAACCGACCCGGCTGTGGGGCGGCCGGTTCGCCGGCGGCCCGGCCGAGGCGCTGGCCCGGCTGAGCCTGTCGGTGCACTTCGACTGGCGCCTCGCGCCCTACGACATCGCCGGTTCCCGCGCGCACGCCCGGGTGCTGGCCCGGGCCGGCCTGCTCGACGCGGACGAGCTGGGCAGGATGCTCGCCGCCCTGGACGACCTCGCCGCGGCCTGCGCGGCCGGCGAGTTCACCCCGACCGTCGAGGACGAGGACGTGCACACCGCGCTGGAGCGCGGCCTGCTGGAGCGGCTCGGCACCCTCGGCGGCAAGCTGCGCGCCGGCCGCAGCCGCAACGACCAGGTGGCCACCGACCTGCGGCTCTACCTGCGCGACCACGTCCGCGGGCTGGCCGGCCGGCTGGTCGATCTGGTCGAGGCGCTCACCGAGCAGGCCCGCCTCAACGTCGACACCCCGGCGCCGGGCATGACCCACCTGCAGCACGCGCAGCCGATCTCGTTCGGCCACCAGCTGCTCGCGCACGTTCAGTCGTTCGGCCGCGACCTGGACCGGCTCGCCGACTGGGACACCCGCGCCGCGTACAGCCCGCTCGGCGCCGGCGCGCTCGCCGGCTCGTCGCTGCCGCTGGACCCGGCCGCGGTCGCCACCGAACTCGGCTTCGACGCGCCCTGCGCGAACTCGATCGACGCGGTCTCCGACCGCGACTTCGCCGCCGAGTTCCTGTTCGCCGCGGCGCTGATCGGGGTGCACCTGTCCCGGCTCGGCGAGGAGATCGTGCTGTGGACCTCGCAGGAGTTCGGCTGGGTGGAGCTGGACGACGCGTTCGCCACCGGCTCGTCGATCATGCCGCAGAAGAAGAACCCCGACGTCGGTGAGCTGGCCCGGGGCAAGGCCGGCCGGCTGATCGGCAACCTGACCGGACTGCTCGCCACGCTCAAGTCGCTGCCGCTCGCCTACGACCGGGACCTGCAGGAGGACAAGGAACCGGTCTTCGACGCGATCGACACCCTGGAGGTGCTGCTGCCGGCGCTGACCGGGCTCGTCACCACCATGACGGTACGGGCCGACGTGCTCGCCGCCGCCGCTCCGCAGGGCTACACGCTCGCCACCGAGGTCGCCGACTGGCTGGTGCGCGGTGGAGTGCCGTTCCGCGAGGCGCACGAGATCTCCGGCGCGCTGGTCGCGCTGTGCCTGTCCCGCGGCTGTGCCCTCGACGAGGTGTCCGACGCCGACCTCGCCGCGGTCAGCGACCGGCTGACCCCGCAGGTACGCGAGGTGCTGTCGGTGCCGGGTGCGCTCGCCGCCCGGACCACGCCCGGCTCCACCGGCCCCGGCCCGGTCACCGACCAGCTCACCGCGCTGTCCGCGAAGATCACCGGCTGGCGGGGCTGGGCCGACACCCAGGTGGTACCGCGCTGAGCTACCGATTCCTGTCCGCACCGGCCGAGCAGGTCGACGCCACCGCGCGCGCCCTGCTCGGCTGGGAGCTGTCCGCGCACGGGGTGCGGCTGCGCCTCACCGAGGTCGAGGCGTACGCGGGGGCCGGCGGCGACCCCGCCTCGCACGCGCACCGTGGCCGTACGCCGCGCAACGCGGTGATGTTCGGCCCGGCCGGCGTCGCCTACGCGTACTTCGTGTTCGGCGCGCACTGGTGCTTCAACATCGTCTGCGGCGCCGACGGCGAGGCGGCCGCGGTGCTGCTGCGCGCCGGCGAGGTCGTCGACGGCGTCGAGCTGGCCCGGGAACGCCGGCCGAACGCCACCGACCGAGACCTGGCCCGCGGGCCGGCCCGGCTCGGCCGCGCCCTCGCGATCGGTGCCGAGGTCAACGGGACCTCGGTGATCGACGGCACCGGCCCGCTGCACCTCACCCCGCCCACCACGCCGGTACCGCCGGAGTCGGTCTCGGCCGGCCCCCGGGTCGGCGTGGCCGCCGCCCACGACGTGCCCTGGCGCTTCTGGATCAGCGGCGACCGCACCGTCAGCCCGTACCGCCGGCACGTGCCCCGCCGCTGACACCGCCCACCGTCACCCGCGTCGGCCGGGCGCGTCGGCCGGACGCCGTTGCCGCCGCTTCACGTCGAGCGAGTGGCGCCCGCCCGCCGGTGGCTGTCAGGCGGTGACGCCGGTCGTGTCGAGATCGGCCAGTGACGCGGCGAACGGCCGGTCCCGGTTCGTGATCAGCGCGTCGAGGATCTCGCGGGCGGCGAGGAGCCGGTCCACCGACGCGGTGATGCGGTCCCGCTCGGCGCCGAGCCCGTCGATCAGCTCCGGGCAGACCGGTGTCCGCACGACGGTCGGGTCGGCGATGCACGGCAGGATCTCCGCGATCACCGCGGTACCCAGCCCGGCGGTCAGCAGCACCTGGATCTGCCGCACCGTGTGGACCGCGGTCTCCGGGTAGTCCCGGTACCCGTTCGAGCGCCGCGCGGGGGCGAGCAGCCCCTGCTCCTCGTAGTACCGCAGCGCGCGCCGGCTCACGCCGCTGCGCGCGGCGAGGTCTCCGATCTCCATGTGACCCAGTCGACCAACTCTTGACCTTCACGTCAACGTCAACCCTTAGCGTCGCGCCATGACAGACACCACCACCGCACCGGTCACCGTCCTCGGGCTCGGCCCGATGGGCAGCGCGCTCGCGACGGCGTTCCTCGCCGCCGGCCACCCCACCACGATCTGGAACCGCACGCCCGGCCGTACCGCCGCCCTCTCCGATGGCGGCGCCACCCCGGCGGACACCGTGCCCGCTGCGGTCGCCGCGGCGCCGCTGGTCGTCGCCTGCGTCCGCGACTACGCCGCACTGCGCACCGTGCTCGCCGGGGAGCGGGTCGACTGGACCGGCCGTACCCTGGTCAACCTCTGCTCCGGGCAGCCGGACCAGGCGCGTGCGTTCGCCGCCTGGGCCGGCGAGCACGGCATCAGCTACCTGGACGGCGCGATCCTCACCCCGACCCCCACGATCGGGACCGCAGCCGGCACCGTGCTCTACAGCGGCCCCGTGGAGATCTTCGCGGCGCACCGGCCGGCGCTGGCCGCGCTGGGCGGCCGTACGGTGCACCTGGGTAGCGACCCCGGCCGGGCCGCGGCGTACGAGATGTCCCTGCTCGACCTGTTCGCGACCGCGGTGCACGGCATCGCGCACTCGTTCGCGCTCGCCGCCGCGGAGCAGATCGCGCCGACCGACCTCGCCCCGTACGCGCGCGGCATCGGCGACCTGCTGCCCGAGATGATCGAGCGCGCGGCCCGGCAGTTGCGGGCGGGGGAGTTTCCCGGCGAGGTGTCGACCATCGCCTCCGCCGCGACGGCGATCCGGCACATCACCGAGACGGCCCGGGCCCACGAACTCGACACCGGTGCCCTCGACGCGACGCGCGCGCTGGTCGACCGGGCCGTCGCGGCCGGTCACGGCGGCAGCGGGCTCGGCCGTCTCGCCCTGTCCGTACCGCGCTGACCGACCTGCCGAACTACCTCGCCGGCGCCGCGCCGGATGCGGAACAATCACCACCGTGACCGACATCGTTGCCGACCTCCAGTGGAGAGGTCTCATCAAGGACAGCACCGACCCCGACGAGCTGGCCAAGCATCTGGCCAACGGGCCGGTGACGTTCTATGTCGGGTTCGACCCCACCGGACCGAGCCTGCACATCGGCCACCTGGTGCAGATCCTCACCGCGCGCCGCCTGCAGCAGGCCGGCCACCGGCCGCTGGTGCTCGTCGGCGGGGCGACCGGCCTGATCGGCGACCCGAAGGACGCCGGCGAGCGCACCCTCAACTCGCCGGAGGTCGTGGCCGGCTGGGTGGACCGGCTGCAGGGGCAACTCGCCCCGTTCGTCACGTTCTCCGGTGAGCTCGCGGCCCGGGCCGTCAACAACCTCGACTGGACCGCCGAGATGTCGGTCGTGGAGTTCCTGCGCGACGTGGGCAAGCACTTCCCGGTCAACCAGATGCTCTCCCGCGAGATCGTCCGCACCCGGCTCGCCGCCGGCGGCATCAGCTTCACCGAGTTCAGCTACCAGCTGCTGCAGTCCAACGACTTCTACCAGTTGCACCGGCGGTACGGCTGCACCATGCAGTTCGGCGGCTCCGACCAGTGGGGCAACATCACCGCCGGGGTCGACTACTGCCGCCGGCAGGGGGCCGCGGTACAGGCGTTCACCACGCCACTGATCACCCGCGCCGACGGCACCAAGTTCGGTAAGACCGCCGACGGCCAGTCGGTGTGGCTCGACCCGGCCATGACCAGCCCGTACGCGTTCTACCAGTTCTGGTTCAACACCGCCGACGGTGACGTCGACCGGTACCTGCGCTGTTTCAGCTTCCGGTCTCACGACGAGATCGAGCAGATCCTGGCGGCCGCCGCCGAACGACCCGCGGCCCGCGCCGGTCAGCGTGCCCTGGCCGAGGAGCTCACCACGCTGGTACACGGAGCGCACGAGACGGCCCAGGTGGTGGCCGCGAGCCAGGCCCTGTTCGGTCGCGGCCAGCTCGACGAGCTGGACGAGTCCACTGTGGACGCAGCCCTCCGTGAGGCGGGACTGCTCGAGGTGACCGAGCTGCCCAACGTGGCGACGCTGTTCAAGCAGGCGGGCCTGTGCGCGAGCCTGTCCGAGGCGCGCCGCGCGGTAGCCGAGGGCGGCGCCTACGTCAACAACGAGCGGGTCACCGAAGCGGACGCCGTACCGACACCAGATCGCTTGCTGCACAACCGTTTCCTGGTACTGCGTCGAGGAAAGCGGACGGTCGCCGGGGTGCAGCTGACCCGGTGAGCCGGGGACATCTCGTGGGCGCCGTCCGTCCCGTGTGGATGGACGGCGCCGGCCTGTGAGCGGAGACACCGTCCCCCGGTTTGACGAGCCGATCATGGATCGCGTAACTTACTTCTTGCCCGCGGGGAACACGGACAGGGCCGGACGCGAAAGCGGCCGGTGGCCGGCCCGGGGCGACGATCGGATTGCAAGATCTGATCGTCGGGCGGTGCGGAAGGCGTCCGGGAAGCCGGGTTTGCATCCGCGAGACCGACCATGTACTCTGGAACACCGCAGGAAGCCGGACGAGCCGGTCTACGTGCGAGATCTTGATCTTGCTCGAGACTTGGAAGGCCGGTCTGCGACCCCCAGTGAAGAGCCCAGAAACGGGTGAGCTACTCTGGGGAGGCCTAAGAGATAACGAGGCCGCTTCGCGCGGCAGGTTTCTTACGGGCATATATAGCAACATGGGAACAAGCCCCTGTGGTTGCCACGTGAGTGGTTGTCGTAGGTGTGCGTTTGTTTCTTGAGAACTCAACAGGGTGTTGAAAAGCCAGTGCATTAGTTTTGCCCCGTTGCCGCAGCTGACTGTTGTGGTTGGTTGTGGTGGGGTTCCTTTGATGCAGTTCGCCTGGTCTCTCGTCAGTGGGGGGCTGGGTGTGTTGCTGGGATTTTCTTCAAGTTTTTGGTGGAGAGTTTGATCCTGGCTCAGGACGAACGCTGGCGGCGTGCTTAACACATGCAAGTCGAGCGGAAAGGCCCTTTCGGGGGTACTCGAGCGGCGAACGGGTGAGTAACACGTGAGTAACCTGCCTTCAGCTTCGGGATAACCCCGGGAAACCGGGGCTAATACCGGGTATTCACATTGTTTCGCATGGGATGGTGTGGAAAGGGTTTACCGGCTGGGGATGGACTCGCGGCCTATCAGCTTGTTGGTGGGGTAGTGGCCTACCAAGGCGACGACGGGTAGCCGGCCTGAGAGGGCGACCGGCCACACTGGGACTGAGACACGGCCCAGACTCCTACGGGAGGCAGCAGTGGGGAATATTGCGCAATGGGCGGAAGCCTGACGCAGCGACGCCGCGTGGGGGATGACGGCCTTCGGGTTGTAAACCTCTTTCAGCAGGGACGAAGCGGAAGTGACGGTACCTGCAGAAGAAGCTCCGGCTAACTACGTGCCAGCAGCCGCGGTAAGACGTAGGGGGCGAGCGTTGTCCGGATTTATTGGGCGTAAAGAGCTCGTAGGTGGCTTGTCACGTCGGTTGTGAAAACCTGCAGCTTAACTGTGGGCGTGCAGCCGATACGGGCGGGCTAGAGGCAGGTAGGGGAGAGTGGAACTCCTGGTGTAGCGGTGAAATGCGCAGATATCAGGAAGAACACCGGTGGCGAAGGCGGCTCTCTGGACCTGTTCTGACGCTGAGGAGCGAAAGCGTGGGGAGCGAACAGGATTAGATACCCTGGTAGTCCACGCCGTAAACGTTGGGCGCTAGGTGTGGGGACCACTCCACGGTTTCCGTGCCGTAGCTAACGCATTAAGCGCCCCGCCTGGGGAGTACGGCCGCAAGGCTAAAACTCAAAGGAATTGACGGGGGCCCGCACAAGCGGCGGAGCATGCGGATTAATTCGATGCGACGCGAAGAACCTTACCTGGGTTTGACATCGCCGGAAATCCTGCAGAGATGTGGGGTCCTTCGGGGCCGGTGACAGGTGGTGCATGGCTGTCGTCAGCTCGTGTCGTGAGATGTTGGGTTAAGTCCCGCAACGAGCGCAACCCTTGTCCGATGTTACCAGCGGGTTATGCCGGGGACTCATCGGAGACTGCCGGGGTCAACTCGGAGGAAGGTGGGGATGACGTCAAGTCATCATGCCCCTTAAGTCCAGGGCTTCACGCATGCTACAATGGCCGGTACAGAGGGCTGCGATACCGCGAGGTGGAGCGAATCCCTTAAAGCCGGTCTCAGTTCGGATTGCAGTCTGCAACTCGACTGCATGAAGTCGGAGTCGCTAGTAATCGCAGATCAGCAACGCTGCGGTGAATACGTTCCCGGGCCTTGTACACACCGCCCGTCACGTCACGAAAGTCGGTAACACCCGAAGCCGGTGGCCTAACCCCTTGTGGGAGGGAGCTGTCGAAGGTGGGACTGGCGATTGGGACGAAGTCGTAACAAGGTAGCCGTACCGGAAGGTGCGGCTGGATCACCTCCTTTCTAAGGAGCGTCTGGCGGCCGAAGGGTTGTCCAGGGCCAGGCAGGAGCGGATGTCTTCTGCTGGTTGCTCGATGGTGGAGTGCTGGCTAGTTCTGTTCTGGCGACGGTTCGCGTGGTTAGTACTGTCATCTGCCTGTGGGTGGGTGGTTCAGGAAGGGGCGTGGATGCGGCTGGGATGGTCGACACCCTGTTGGGTCCTGAAGGAACAAGCGGTTGCTTGTTTTTTCGGGTTGGTTGCAGGTCCTGCATGGCCAATATACCGCTTCGGCATGTGAGTGTCGGGGGTTTGGTGTTGGTGGGGTGTGTGGGGTTCTGCCCGTTGTTTGAGAACTGCACAGTGGACGCGAGCATCTTTGTGGTCAAGTGTTTAAGGGCGCATGGTGGATGCCTTGGCACCAGGAGCCGATGAAGGACGTGGGAGGCTGCGATATGCCTGGGGGAGTTGTCAACCGAGCTGTGATCCCAGGATTTCCGAATGGGGGAACCCAGCACCAGTCATGTGGTGTTACCCGCGCTTGAATATATAGGGCGTGTGGAGGTAACGCGGGGAAGTGAAACATCTCAGTACCCGTAGGAAGAGAAAACAATAGTGATTCCGTGAGTAGTGGCGAGCGAAAGCGGATGAGCCTAAACCGGGCGCATGTGATAGCCAGCGGGCGTTGTGTGTTCGGGGTTGTGGGGCTTGCTGTGATCCTCCCGCTGGGGGGTCGGGCAGTGAGAAAGTCGTGTGCTAGCTGAAGGGTCTGGAAAGGCCTGCCGTAGAGGGTGAGAGTCCTGTAGGCGAAAGTGCGCGGCCTGTCTATGTGAGTTCCCGAGTAGCGGCGGACCCCGGAAATCTGCCGTGAATCTGCCAGGACCACCTGGTAAGGCTAAATACTCCCTGGTGACCGATAGCGGACTAGTACCGTGAGGGAAAGGTGAAAAGTACCCCGGGAGGGGAGTGAAAGAGTACCTGAAACCGTGTGCCTACAATCCGTCAGGGCTGCACCGTTGGGTGTGGTGATGGCGTGCCTTTTGAAGAATGAGCCTGCGAGTTAGTGGTGCGTGGCGAGGTTAACCTGTGTGGGGGAGCCGTAGCGAAAGCGAGTCCGATAAGGGCGTTGAGTCGCGTGTCCTAGACCCGAAGCGGGGTGATCTACCCATGGGCAGGCTGAAGCGCGGGTAAGACCGTGTGGAGGGCCGAACCCACCAGGGTTGAAAACCTGGGGGATGACCTGTGGGTAGGGGTGAAAGGCCAATCAAACTCCGTGATAGCTGGTTCTCCCCGAAATGCATATAGGTGCAGCGTCGCGTGTTTCTTGCCGGAGGTAGAGCACTGGATGGCCTAGGGGGCTTACCAGCTTACTGAAGTCAGCCAAACTCCGAATGCCGGTAAGTGAGAGCGCGGCAGTGAGACGGCGGGGGATAAGCTTCGTCGTCGAGAGGGAAACAGCCCAGATCACCAGCTAAGGCCCCTAAGCGTGTGCTAAGTGGAAAAGGATGTGGGGTTGCCGAGACAACCAGGAGGTTGGCTTAGAAGCAGCCATCCTTGAAAGAGTGCGTAATAGCTCACTGGTCAAGTGATTCCGCGCCGACAATGTAGCGGGGCTCAAGCACACCGCCGAAGCTGTGGCATTCGCACGTGTATCTGGCGAAATCTTTTGGGGTTTTGTCTAGGTGTGTGGATGGGTAGGGGAGCGTCGTGCCACGGGTGAAGCAGCCGGGTGACCGAGTTGTGGACGTGGTGCGAGTGAGAATGCAGGCATGAGTAGCGATAGCAGGGTGAGAAACCCTGCCGCCGGATGTCCAAGGGTTCCAGGGTCAAGCTTTTCTGCCCTGGGTAAGTCGGGGCCTAAGGCGAGGCCGTGAGGCGTAGTCGATGGATAACGGGTTGATATTCCCGTACCCGCGTAGAAGCGTCCCTGATGAAACTTTCTGTGCTAACCCTTGATGTTGCTGGAGGCCTTCGGGTTGATGGTGGCGGATCGGGGACCCTGGTTGGGAGTAGTCAAGCGATGGGGTGACGTAGGAGGGTAGCTGAGCCCGGCCGGTGGTTGTGCCGGGGTAAGCGTGTAGGGCGTGGTGTAGGTAAATCCGCACTGCAGATAGCCTGAGACGTGAAGCCGAGCCGATTTTGGTGAAGTCAGTGATCCCATGCTACCGAGAAAAGCCTCTAGCGAGCTTCGAGCGGCCCGTACCCTAAACCGACACAGGTGGACAGGTAGAGAATACCGAGGCGTTCGGGTGAACTGTGGTTAAGGAACTCGGCAAATTGCCCCCGTAACTTTGGGAGAAGGGGGGCCGGACGCGTGAACACCCTTGCGGTGGGAGCGTGGTATGGCCGCAGAGACCAGGGGAAAGCGACTGTTTACTAAAAACACAGGTCCGTGCGAAGTTGTAAGACGATGTATACGGACTGACGCCTGCCCGGTGCTGGAACGTTAAGGGGACCGGTTAGTTGCGTTTCGGCGTGGCGAAGCTGAGAACTTAAGCGCCAGTAAACGGCGGTGGTAACTATAACCATCCTAAGGTAGCGAAATTCCTTGTCGGGTAAGTTCCGACCTGCACGAATGGCGTAACGACTTTCCCGCTGTCTCAACCACAGGCCCGGCGAAATTGCATTACGAGTAAAGATGCTCGTTACGCGCGGCAGGACGGAAAGACCCCGGGACCTTTACTATAGCTTGGTATTGGTGTTCGGTTCGGCTTGTGTAGGATAGGTGGGAGCCGTTGAATCCTTGACGCTAGTTGAGGGGGAGGCAATCTTGAAATACCACTCTGGTCGTACTGGATGTCTAACCTCGGGCCATGATCTGGTTCAGGGACAGTGCCTGGTGGGTAGTTTAACTGGGGCGGTTGCCTCCTAAAGAGTAACGGAGGCGCCCAAAGGTCCGCTCAGCCTGGTTGGCAATCAGGTGGTGAGTGTAAGTGTAGAAGCGGGCTTGACTGTGAGACTGACGGGTCGAGCAGGGACGAAAGTCGGGACTAGTGATCCGGCACTTGCGTGTGGAAGCGGTGTCGCTCATCGGATAAAAGGTACCCCGGGGATAACAGGCTGATCTTCCCCAAGAGTCCATATCGACGGGATGGTTTGGCACCTCGATGTCGGCTCGTCGCATCCTGGGGCTGGAGTAGGTCCCAAGGGTTGGGCTGTTCGCCCATTAAAGCGGTACGCGAGCTGGGTTTAGAACGTCGTGAGACAGTTCGGTCCCTATCCGCCGCGCGCGTTGCAGATTTGAGAAGGGCTGTCCCTAGTACGAGAGGACCGGGACGGACGAACCTCTGGTGTGCCAGTTGTCCTGCCAGGGGCACGGCTGGTTGGCTACGTTCGGAAGGGATAACCGCTGAAAGCATCTAAGCGGGAAGCCTGCTTCAAGATGAGGTCTGCTGCCCCGGAGACGGGGGTAAGGCCCCCAGGAGATGACTGGGTTGATAGGCCGGAGGTGTAAGCGCGGTAACGTGTTGAGCTGACCGGTACTAATAGGCCGAGGGCTTGACTACAAGGTTGTGTGCGTCCACTGTGTGGTTCTGGAACCACGGTCAGGGCATCCCTGTGTTGGGGTGGTTGTGGCTGGCTGGTTTGTGAGATGTTTCGGTGGTTGTAGCGTGAGGGAAACGCCCGGTCCCATTCCGAACCCGGTAGCTAAGCCTTACAGCGCCGATGGTACTGCACTCGGGAGGGTGTGGGAGAGTAGGTCGCCGCCGAAGCTCACGTGAGGGCGGGTGGAACAGTGGAAGCTGTTCCACCCGCCCTTTTTCTGTGTCCTGATTCCGGTGCATGACAGCCCAACGGCGTGGCGCCGGCGCGTAGAGGAAGATGTTGCCGTGCCATCGAATGCAGACGACCGACGCCGCCAGCCGGCCCGAGACTCCGACCGTGACCAACGTGACCGCAACACCAGCGGGAACCCACGACGGGGCACTTCGCCCGCGCGGGGGCAGGGTCGGGGCGACGATGCCCGGCGCGGCGGCCAGGGACAGTACCGGTCGACCGGCGGCTATCGCGCTGGCCAGGGTGGCTCGGGCGATCGCCGCTGGGGCAACGAGCGCGGCGGCCGGGACGACCAGCGCAGCGGCGACCGGGGCGGCCAGCGCCGGGACGATCGGCAGTACGGTCGCGGCGACCGGCGGCCCGGCAGCGGTGACCGCGCGTCCGGCCGGCCCGGGGGCGACGACCGTGGGCGGCGCGAGTGGCGACCGACCGGCGGATCCGGCCGGGACGCGGGGCGGCGGGACCACGGAGGCCGGGAGGACGGGCACCGGGACCAGGGCCGACGCAACGACCTTGGCGGTCGCCCCGCTGATCGTCGGGGTGGCGACCAGCGGCGGGGCGATGAGCCTCGTCGCGGCGGCTGGAGCGGCGGCGACCGACGGCCCGACGTCGGCCGTGCCACGGGCGGATACCGTCCGCACGGCGACAGCACCGAACGGCGCGGCGCTGGATACCAGGGTGGCGGCGCGGGGCAGTATCGCGGCCGGCCGGAGGGCGGCCAGGCCCGAGGCAGCGCAGCGCGCGACGGTGGCCGCGGCGAGTTTCGCGGTGATCGGCCGGCGGCGGGCGCAGCGGGGCGCCGCGGTGGTGACGACGGTCGCTCTCCGTACCGCGACGACCGCCGAGAGGGCAGGTACGACCGAAGCGGCAGCGGTTATGCGCGGGACGACCGCGGCGCCAGGTCGGGTCACCGGGATGACCGGCGTGGTGGAGCGCGGGACGGCGGCCGTTCCGGTTCCGACTACCGCGACGATCGCCGCAGTGGCGGCCCGAGCGACTATCGGCGTGGCGCCGGTTCGAACGATCGGCGCAGTTCGGGAACCGGAGACCATGGCCGGGGAACCGACCGTCGGGGCGCCGGTTATCGCGACGCCCGGCCGGCGGGTGCCGGCTATCGCGGCGACCGCGGCTCGTCGGGCGCCGGATACCGGGAGGACCGTGGGTCCGGGCCCGGTGCACGGAGCGACCGGGGAACCGGTGCCGGATACCGGGAGGACCGGCGTGCCGGTGGTCGGCCGGACGAGCGGCGCGGCGGTGGCGCCGGATCCCGGCATGATCAGGGTGATCGACGCGGCTCGGCCGGGGACTACCGCGGTGCGCGAGGCGCCGGCGGTGGCGCGCGCCACGAGGAGCGGTCCGGTGGGTTCCGGCAGGGCTGGGGCGCCACCGGTGAGCGGCGCGGCGGGTCGGGCGGCCGTGACAGCGATCGACGCGACGCCGGGTCATCCCACCGCGACACCGGCGATCACCGTGGTGCGCGGCAGGGCGGGCGCCCGTACGACCGGCAGCGTTCGGACCGCCCGTACGACCGGCAGCGGCCAGACCGGCAGGGCGACCGCGGGTACGACCGGCGGCAGTCCGACAGGCCCCGGGCCGACGGGCCATCGGGTGATCGTCGGCAACGTCCGGAGCGGATGGTGGAGCCCCGGCCGCCGCGGCGAAGCGAGCTGGCCGGACCGGAGCCGGCACTGCCGGATGCGGTGGCGGCGCACGAGTTGTCCCGCGACGTGCGGGCCGAGCTGCGGGCGTTGTCGAAGGCGAGCGCGGACATCGTGGCGCGCAGGTTGGTGGCCTCCGGCGAGCTGTTGAACGTCGATCCGGAGCTGTCCCTGCGGCATGCCATGGCCGCGCGGAAGGTCGCCTCGCGCATCCCCGCGGTACGCGAGGCGGTCGGGCTCGCGGCCTACCGGTGCGGGCAGTGGCAGCTGGCGATGGCGGAGCTGCGCGCGTTCCAGCGGATCACCGGGCACAACACGCACCTGGCGGTGCTCGCCGACTGCGAGCGCGGGCTCGGCCGGCCCGAGCGTGCAGTGGACCTGTTCCGGCACACCGACCGGAAGTCCGTCGGTCTGGCGGAGTGGATCGAGCTGTTGATCGTTGCGGCCGGTGCGCGGCGCGACATGGGGCAGATCGCGGCGAGCGTGACGATGCTGCAGGTACCGCCGCTGGAGGTGAACGGGACCGAGGAGTGGCGCGCGCGGCTGCGGTATGCGTACGCGGACGCGCTGGAGGCGGCCGGCCGGATCGAGGAGGCGTACCGCTGGTTCGCTCGGGCGATCGAGCTGGATCCGCAGGGACTGACCGACGCGGTCGACCGGTTGCTCGCGTTGGAGGGCGTCGCGATCGACGGTGACGAGCTGCCGGACGACGACGAGGACGACGAGTTCCCGGTCACCGATGACGGGGACGTCGACGGCGCGGCCGACGCCGGGCCGGCGGCCGCAGGCACCACGGCGACCGACGAGGCTGGCCGGGGCTCCGGCCACCAGGCCGAGCACGGTGAGGCCGACGATCTCGACACCGCAGGTGCCGAGACCGACGATCCGGACATCGCGGATCTCGACGCCCCGATCGACCGCGAGATCACCGGCGGCGACGATGCCGATGATGCTGATCAGCCGAGCGCTGACGGGGGCCTCGCCGACCGCGTGGCGGGTGACACCGCCGTTGCCGATCGGGGCGCCGGCGCCGCCGTTCCGGATACTGGGGGCGTCGACGGCGGCGGGAACGTCGATCAGGCGGTCGGCGACACCGATCGAGGTGCCGAGGACGCCCAGGTAGCCGACACCTCCGCCCAGCCCGCGAACGACGCCCACAGCGCCGACGGCACTCACAACGCGGACGACAGCCGCAACGCCGACGGCACTCGCAACGCCAACGGCGCGCACAACGCCGATGACGGCGGCCAAGGCGCTGGGCACGCGGGTGTCGCCCCTGACGTCGCGGGCGAGCGCGGGGCGGTTGGACAGGCCGCCGACGCGGGTTCGGAGCCGGAGGACGTGACCGGAGCGGAGGCGGCCGACCGCCAGCCGGGCGAGAACGGGACGGCCGACGACGGGGCCCGCCCGGGCCGCACGGTGCCGCTCGCGCAGTTCTCCGATCTCGCCTCGGCGACCGACACGCCGATCTCGCCTCCGCCGGCCGGGCGTACCGCCGGGGGCCGGGTGACCGGCCCGGACACGGACGGCGGCCCGGCGGCGCCGGGTACTCCGGGTGCCGGTGCGGCGGCCCGGGGCGGGGACGCTGAGTGAGCAACGGCGCACGGTCGGCCGGTGCGCAGTCGCTGGTCTCGGCGTTCGACCTGGTACTGCTGGATCTCGACGGTGTGGTCTACCTCGGGGACAGGGTGGTGCCGGCCGCCGTCGAGTCGCTGGGCCAGGTGCGCGATCTGGGCGTCGCGGTGCAGTTCGTGACCAACAACGCCCGGCGAACGGCCGGCGAGGTGGCCGAACGGTTGCGCAAGCTCGGGGTGGATGCCGCCGGCGACGAGGTCGTCACCTCGGCGCAGGGGGCCGCCGGGCTGCTCGCCCAGCGGTACCCGGCCGGGTCGCGGGTGCTGGTGGTCGGGTCGTCGGCGCTGGCCGGCGAGGTACGCGGGGCGGGTCTGGTGCCGACCGACACGGCCGGGGAGCGGCCGGTGGCGGTCGTCCAGGGGTACGCGCCGGAGCTCGGCTGGCCGCAGCTGGCCGAGGCGGCCGTCGCCATCCGCAACGGCGCAGACTGGATCGCCACCAACCTGGACGCCACGCTGCCGTCCGAGCGAGGCCCGCTGCCGGGCAACGGGTCGCTGGTCGCCGCCGTCGCCGCGACGCTCGGCCGGCAACCGGACCTGGTAGTGGGAAAGCCCGAGCCCGAACTGTTCGAACTCGCCGTGCGGCGGAGTGCGGCGCGCCGGCCGCTGGTGGTCGGTGACCGGCTGGACACCGATATCGAGGGCGCGAATCGGGCCGGCCTGCCGAGCCTGGCGGTGCTGACCGGGGTGACGACGCCGGCCGAACTGATCGCGGCGCCGCCGCAGGTACGGCCGAGCTATGTTGCGGCGGATCTGTCCGGCCTGGTCGCCCCGCGCCGGGAGCCGGTGTCGGACGACGCCGGGGTACGGGTCGGCGGTTGGCAGGTGCGCTACGCAGGCGGCGCGGTGGAACTGACCGCAACGGACGCCGATCCGGGTGCCGGTATCGACGCCCTGACCGCGCTGTGCGCCGCGGTCTGGCGTACCGGGCTGCCGGTCCGGGCGGGTGACCGGTCGGCCGCAACGGTCCTGGCGGAACTCGGCCTGAACGGCTGAGCCTGGCCGAATCGCGATCCCGCGCGCTGCGGCCCTGGCCAGCAGCTTGTTCGAGCCGGGCGGATCCGTGTGCCCGGCACGGCGAGCCGGAACGCGGCCCGGCTGGCACGGGCTAGGGTCTGTTTCGCAAGTCCCGCGTGCCGGCTGCGGCGGCCCCGTTTGCCCGCTCGCGGCGTTGTCGCACAGCCCGTGTGCAAGCCCGGCACACGAACTGCCCTCCGCCTTGCGAGCAGACAAACAGGACTCGCCTCGCTCGGCCGGGGGCCCCGAAACAGACCCTAGTCGGGAACGGGGCCGGGCTGTCGCCATCCCGGTTTGGCCGGATGACCCGGGGACACGATTCGCGATTGTCGGGAGCGCGGCACGGCTGGCGCCGGCGAGTCGCCATCCCGGTGTGGTTGAGCCGGGGCCAGGTCCGGCTGCCGTTCGGGGATGTGGTCCGGCGGCCGCGGCGAGCCAGGGATTCGGTCGGGCTGGCGCCGGCGAGTCGCCATCCCGGTTCGGCCAGACGACCAGAGACACGATGCGCTGGTGGTCGGGAGCGCGGCGCGGAGACGTCTGCCCGAGATGCCGGAAACGCCGCGCCGTGGCGGAGCGGGCCGGTCGTGTCGGCGGTGCGGTGACGCGTCACCGTGCGTACAAGGAGCGGTGGGTTGGTCAGAGAAGTTTGCGGAGTTTGAGCAGATCGAGCACGTTTGCCTTGACCGACACTCGGCCAGCGGCCCAGGAGCGGGCGAAATCGAGCTGCCCGTCGACCATGGCAACCAGGTCGTCGCTGGTCAGCTCGATCTGGATGCGGGCCTTCGGGTCGTCACCCGGCTCGATCTCGGTGATCGCGCCGTCGTTCATCCGGCCGCGGAAGGCCACGCCGAGGTCGCGCAGTCGCAGCACCATCCTCCGATCGAGGTTGACCGTGGAGCTCAGCTCCGCGGCATGCGCGACCATCCGCTCCGACAGCGTGTCGAGCGCCTGCCGGCACTCTTCGACGGTGGCCATGGCACCTCCGATGGGGATCCGCCGCTCGAACGGCACGGTACCGCACGGGTCCGGTGGATCGCCCGGTAGCGTTCAGGGCGTACGTGCGGGATCCGTTGCCTGTACTCGAGGGGGCACGCATGCAGCAGGACGCCTGGCGCACCTACCTGGAACTCGCTCTGGGCCTGACCGAGAAACCCCGTAAACGGGCGAAGCAGGCCATCGACACGCTCGCCGCGCAGAGCGGCGCGAGCGTCGACCAGCTGCGTTCGATGACCGAGGAACTGGTCGAGACCAGCGTCGCGAACCGGGAGGCGGTCGCGAAGCTGGTTCGTAGCGAGCTGGACAAGGCGCTACGGGCGGTCGGCCTGGTCAACGCCGACCGGCTCACCGAGATGCAGTCCCGGATCGACGAGCTGGAGCACCGGCTCGCCGAGACGGAGGCGGGCGGCTCGGCCGCGACCCGGTCGACGGGAGCGGCGAAGAAGACGACCGCGGCGACGATGGCCGCGAAGCAGACGGCCGCGGCCAAGAAGGCCGCAGCCAAGAAGGCCGCGGCGAAGAAGGCCACGGCCAAGAAGGCCACGGCCAAGAAGGCCACGGCCAAGAAGGCCACGGCCAAGAAGACCGCCGCGAAGAAGAACGCCGCCACCACGGCAGCAGGCAAGGCCGCGGCACCGAGGACCGCCGCCACGAGCGCGGCGACGAAGACCGCGGCCTCGACAGCGGCCGCGGCCAAGACGGCCGGAGCGAAGAAGGCCGGAGCAAAGAAGGCCGGTACGAAGAAGACGGCGGCGGCGCGGGCGCCCGAGTCCGCGCCCGGAACCGGTGAGTGAGCGCGCATGACAGACGAACAGCAACCGGCGACACCGCGACCGGGACCGCACCTGTTCGGTGCCGGCTCGCCGGCCGTACGCCCGGTGCCCGGGGCACCGGGTCACGACGTGACGCCGGCCCGGGCCGATCCGGAGCGAGCGGCGGCGGCCGGGTCTCACGCGCCGTGGCCCGACCCGGCCGGATCCCAGGTACCGGCGTCGAGGAACGGTGGGCTGGAGCCGACCGGGGAGCCGCGGGTCGACGAGGCGCTCGCGGTACTCGACGAGCTGACGGGTTGGCCGACCGGTGAGCACGTGGCCGGGTACGAGCGGGTGCACCGGTCGCTGCAGGACGTGCTGGCCACGGTGGACGACGCATGATCGGTTTCGCGGGATCGGCCCGGTATGGCGCGTAGGTTGCGGTTGGACGCCGAGCTGGTCCGCCGTGGCCTGGCCCGGTCCCGGGAGCAGGCGGGCGAGCTGGTCGGTGCCGGGCTGGTCGAGGTGGCCGGCGTGGTGGCGCGCAAGGCGGCCACCGCGGTCGATCCGGCCATCGCGATCCGGGTGACCGACGCGGGCCCGCACTACGTGTCGCGCGGCGCGACGAAGCTGCTCGGTGCGCTGGCCGCGTTCGAGCCCGACGGACTCACCGTCGAGGGCCGCCGCTGCCTGGATGCCGGCGCGTCCACCGGCGGGTTCACCGACGTGTTGCTGCGTCACGGGGCGCGCGAGGTGGCCGCGGTCGACGTCGGGTACGGCCAGCTCGCCTGGTCGCTGCGTACCGACGAGCGGGTCGCGGTGCACGAGCGCACCAACGTCCGCACCCTGACACCGGACGCGATCGGTGGGCCGGCGCAGCTGTGCGTCGCGGATCTGTCCTTCATCTCGCTGCGGCTGGTGCTGCCGGCGCTGGTGGCCTGCCTGGAACCGGACGGCGATCTGGTACCGATGGTGAAACCGCAGTTCGAGGTCGGCAAGGACCGGGTCGGTGCCGGCGGCGTGGTGCGGGACGAGGCGCTGCGTGCCGAGGCGGTCTTGGCGGTCGCGGCGGCGGCCGACGAGTTGGGGCTCGGTGTGGCCGGGGTGACCCGGAGCCCGCTGCCGGGACCGTCGGGCAACGTGGAGTTCTTCCTGTGGCTGCGGCGCGGCGCGGGGCGCGTCGAGCCCGCCCAGGTGTACGCCGCGGCCGGCGCGACGCCGCCGCAGGCCGAAGGGGAGCACCCGTGAGTCGGGAAGCGTTGCTGATCACCCACACCGGCCGGCGGGCGAGTACCGGACACGCCCAGACCGTCGCGCAGGATCTGCTGCGCGCCGGATTCCGGGTCCGGGTGCTCGCCGACGAGGCCGGCGACCTGGGCGTGCCCGGGCTGGTACCGGTCGGGGCCGAGGAGGCCGCCGACGGGGTGGAGATCGTGTTCGCGCTGGGCGGTGACGGGACGTTGCTGCGGGCCGCGGAGCTGGCCCGGCCGGTACGGGCGCCGCTGCTGGGCATCAACCTGGGCCGGGTCGGGTTTCTCGCCGAGGCGGAGTTCGACGACCTGGACACCGCGGTCCGCGACGTGTGCCGCGGCGCGTACGTGGTGGAGGAGCGGCTGACGCTGGACGTGGAGGTGATCCGGGACGGCGAGGTGGTGGCCCGCTCCTGGGCGCTGAACGAGGCGAGCGTGGAGAAGGGTTCCCGGGAACGGATGCTCGAGGTGCTGGTCGAGGTCGACGGCCGGCCGCTGTCCCGGTACGGCTGCGACGGGGTGGTGTGCGCGACCCCGACCGGCTCGACGGCGTACGCGTTCTCCGCCGGTGGCCCGGTCGTCTGGCCCGGCGTGGAGGCACTACTGCTGGTACCGGTGAGCGCGCACGCGCTGTTCAGCAAGCCACTGGTGGCGGCACCGACCTCGACGTTCGTCGTCACGGTCGAGCCGTACACCACGTTCGCGCTGCTCAACTGCGACGGCCGGCGGATGTTCGAGCTGGATCCGGGCAGCAAGGTGGTGGTACGGCGGGGCGCCGAGCCGGTTCGGGTGGTCCGACTGCAACCGCAGCCGTTCACCGACCGGCTGGTGAAGAAGTTCGCCCTACCGGTCGACGGCTGGCGCGCGCAGCAGCGCTGACCCGGCGCGGGTCGGTCGGCGGGGCTGTCACCGACCGACCGAACTGTCGCCGGGTGCGGCTATGGTCGTCGTGTGCTGGAGGAGCTGCGCATCACCGGGCTGGGAGTCATCGACGACGCGACACTGCCGTTGGACTCCGGTCTGACCGTGATCACCGGCGAGACCGGTGCCGGCAAGACGATGGTGGTGGCCGGGCTGGGTCTGCTGTTCGGCGGCCGGGCCGACGCCGGCCGGGTCCGGGCCGATGTTGGCCGTGCCGTGATCGAGGGCCGGCTGCGCTGCTCCGGTCGGGTGGCGAAGGCGGTGGCCGCGCGGGTGAGCGAGGCCGGCGCGGAGCCGGACGAGGACGGGTCGGTGCTGCTCGCCCGGTCGGTGAGCGCGGAGGGGCGATCCCGCGCGCATGTCGGCGGGCGGTCCGTGCCGGTCGGCGTGTTGGCCGACATCGGTGCGCGGGTGCTCGCGGTGCACGGCCAGTCCGACCAGATGCGGCTGCTGCAGCCGGCGGAACAGTTGGCCACCCTGGACCGGTACGCGGGGGCCGACCACGAGAAGCTGCTGGCGCACTACCGGGAGGTGTTTGCCGCCTGGCGACGGCACGACGCGGAGCTCGCCGAGCGGCGAGCGAACGCCCGGGAGCGCAAC
The DNA here is from genome assembly GCF_018324685.1 of Actinocatenispora sera. Lineage (NCBI taxonomy): Bacteria > Bacillati > Actinomycetota > Actinomycetes > Micromonosporales > Micromonosporaceae > Actinocatenispora > Actinocatenispora sera. Next base: position 4,601,404 of record NZ_AP023354.1, read on the forward strand.
CAGCGGGCCGACCTGCTCCGGTTGGGCCTGGCCGAGATCGGCCAGGTGGATCCGCAGCCGGGGGAGGATGTCGAGCTGCGCGCGTTGGCGCAGCGTCTGGAGCACACCGAGGGGCTGCGGGCGGCGGTCGCGGCGGCGCAGCAGGCGCTCGCCGGTGACGCCGACGATCCGACCGCCGGGACCGACGCGTCCGCCCTGCTCGGCGCGGCCCGGCACGAGCTGGACGCGCAGGCCGAGGTGGACGAGGCGCTCGGCGAGCTGTCCGGCCGGATCGAGCAGGCGGCCAGGCTGGTTTCCGATGTCGCCGGCGAGCTGGCGAGCTACACGGCGGATCTGGACGCCGACCCGGCTCGGCTGGCGCAGGTGCACGAGCGGCGGGCCGCGCTGCGCGCGCTGACCCGCAAGTACGCCGAGGACGTCGACGGCGTGCTGGCCTGGGCCGATGACGCGCAGCGGCAGCTCGCCGAGCTGGACTCGTCGGACGAGACGCTCGCGGCGCTGGAGGCGGAACGCGACCGGCTGGCCGACGAGGTGGCCGAGCTGGCCGGTCGGCTGGCGGTGTCCCGGCGGGAGGCGGCGCAACGGTTCGGGGTGGCGGTCAGCGGTGAGCTGACCGGCCTCGCGATGCCGCATGCCAAGGTGGTGGCGCAGGTGCTGGCCCGGCCGCCGGCGGCGGGGACGCCGACCGCCACGGTGGACGGCGCGCCGGCCGGCGCCGGTCCGGACGGCGCGGACGAGGTCGAGCTGCAGCTGATCCCGCATCCCGGCGCGCCGGCGCTGCCGGTGCAGCGGGGCGCCTCGGGCGGCGAGCTGTCCCGGGTGATGCTGGCCGTGGAGGTGGTGTTCGCCGGCGCGGGCGGGCCGCCGACGCTGGTGTTCGACGAGGTCGATGCCGGGGTCGGTGGCGAGGCGGCGGTGGAGATCGGTCGGCGGCTGGCGTTGCTCGCCCGGCGACACCAGGTGCTGGTGGTCACCCACCTGCCGCAGGTCGCCGCGTTCGCGGATCGTCATCTGGTCGTGCAGAAGGGTTCCAGCGGGTCGGTGACCACCTCCGGGGTGCGGGTGGTCGAGGACAGCGAGCGGGCCCGCGAGCTGGCCCGGATGCTCGCCGGGTTACCCAACTCCGACCTGGGTGTGGCGCACGCCGAGGAGCTGCTGGCGATGGCCCGGTCCGGCCGTGGCCGGCGGCGGTGAGCCACCTGGTGTGCCGTCCGCGGGCGGTATCGGGGTGATTGGCCGGATCGGTCGCCCCGACGCTGATAGATTTACATGCATGTCGCGGTCGGGGTTGCCGGGCCCTGAGTGTCAAGATTGGTAGCGATGCGGCTACCCACCCTCCGTCGGGCTCGGACGGCAGAAGCAGGCGCGGTCAGCGGACCGGCGCGACTCGATCGGCGCACGAAAAGGCTGACCGGTCGGTTGCGGCCCGGTGACGTCGCGGTCATCGATCACCTCGACCTGGATCGGGTCGCGGCGGACTCGTTGGTGAGCTGCGGCGTGTCCGCGGTGGTCAACGCGAAGCCGTCGATCTCCGGTCGGTACCCGAATCTCGGCCCGGAAGTGCTGGTCAAGGCCGGCATTCCGGTCATCGACGATGTCGGCGAGGACGTCTTCCGGAAGGTGCGCGAGGGCGCCGTCGTCCGGATCGACGGCGGCACCGTGTTCCTCGGCCAGGACAAGGTCGCCACCGGTGCCCGGCTGGACGCCGAGACGGTGGCCGCGGCGATGGCCGACGCGCGGCAGGGGCTGTCGGCGCAGCTGGAGGCGTTCGCCGGCAACACGATGGAGTACCTCAAGCGCGAGCGTGACCTGCTGCTCGACGGGGTCGGCGTGCCGGACGTGGCGACCGACCTGGCCGGCCGGCACTGCCTGATCGTGGTGCGCGGGTACGACTACAAGGCCGACCTCGAGGTGCTGCGGCCCTACATCCGCGAGTTCAAGCCGGTGCTGATCGGCGTGGACGGCGGCGCGGATGCCTTGGTGGAGGCCGGATACACGCCGGACATGATCGTCGGTGACATGGACTCGGTGTCCGACGACGTGTTGCGTTGCGGCGCCGAGGTCATCGTCCACGCGTACGCGGACGGGCGGGCGCCGGGCCTGGCCCGGGTCGAGTCGCTGGACGTGCCGGCGGTGCTGTTCCCGGCCGCCGCGACCAGCGAGGATCTGGCGATGCTGCTGGCCGACGAGAAGGGCTCCACGCTGATCGTGGCGGTCGGCACGCACGCCACGCTGGTGGAGTTCCTCGACAAGGGCCGCGGCGGGATGGCCTCGACGTTCCTGACCCGGCTCAAGGTCGGCGGCAAGCTGGTCGACGCCAAGGGCGTGTCCCGGCTGTACCGGCAGGGCGTGTCGACCTCGTCGCTGTTGTTGCTGGTGCTGGCGGCGATCGCGGCGCTGGCGGCGGCCGTCGCGGTGTCGACGATCAGCCGCTCCTATCTCCAGGTCCTCGCCGAGTGGTGGGACAACTTGCTGTTCCATGTGCAGAGGCTGTTCTCGTGATCAACTTTCGCTATCACGTCGTCACCTTGACGGCGGTCTTCCTCGCGCTCGCCGTCGGTCTGGTGCTCGGCACCGCGGCGCTCAACGGCACGCTCACCGACAACCTGAACGACCAGGTGGGTGAGCTGCGCAAGTCCAACGAGCAGTACCGCGGTCAGGTGCAGCACCTGACCAGCGAGGCGAACAAGAAGGAGGACTTCGACCGGCAGCTGGCGCCGCGGATCCTGGCCGGCACGCTGACCAAGCGGTCGGTGCTGGTGCTCGCGCTGCCCGGTGCCGACGACAAGGCGGTCAGCGGCACCGAGCAGATGCTCGGCTACGCGGGGGCGACGCTCGCCGGCGAGGTGCGGCTGACCAACACGTTCACCGACCCGAAGAACAACGATGCGCTGAGCGATCTGGCCTCGGCGAAGCTGCCGGTGGACATCCACACCACGCTGCCGAACAACGCCGACGGCGTCGAGTCGTCCTCCGCGTTGCTCGCCGCGGTGCTGGTGAAGCGGCACGACGCGGTGTCGAAGGACTCCCGCACCACGGTGCTCACCGCGTACGCGACGGGGCAGAACCTGATCGTGGGCAAGGCGGTCAAGACGCCGGCCGAGGCGGTCGTGGTGGTCGGCGGGCCGCCGGCCACCGACCCGGACGCGGCGAAGCGCAACGCGGCCGCGGTCACCGTGGTGCGCCAGTTCGCCAAGGCCGGGCAGACGGTGCTGGCCGGCCCCGGTACCTCGGGGCAGGGCAACGTGATCGGCGCGGTGCGCGGTGACAGCAACCTGACCGCAACAGTGTCCACAGTGGACACGCTGAACCTGGTCCAGGGCCAGATCACCGCCGTACTGGCGCTGTCGGCTCAACTGTCCGGCACGGTCGGTCAGTACGGGCTGGGCGACGGCGCGAGCCAGCTGCTGCCGGCGAGCGGCTGATGGCCGCGGTGTCGTCCGGGCGCGGCTCGGTGTGGGGCGGCGTGCTGCGCCGGGCGGCCGTGGCCGGCGCCGGCGCGGTCGCGGCCCGGGCGGCGCTGCGCGCGGTACGGGCCGCGCCGGTCGCAGCGGCGCTGGAGCGGGTGAATCACCGCGGTGCCACCGTGAGCCTTGCGGCCGGTCCGGCGCTGGCGGCGGCGGCCGCCGGTGCCGCGGCGCTGGGCGCGGCCGACCGCGGTGCCCGGGCGGCGGCACTGACGGTGGGGCTGTCGGCCGGCGCGGTCGGGCTGTACGACGACGTGGTGGGGCAGCGCCCGGACCAGCGCCAGGCCAAGGGGTTTCGCGGGCACCTCGCCGCGCTGCGGGCCGGCCGGATCACCAGCGGCCTGGTGAAGATCGGCGGGATCGGTGTCGCGTCGCTGGTCGCCGCGTCGCTGGCCGATCGTGGTCGCGGCCCGCATCCGGCCGACACGCTGGTGTCGGCCGGCGTCATCGCCGGTGCGGCGAACCTCGCGAACCTGTTCGATCTGCGTCCCGGCCGGGCGGTGAAGGTCGGTCTGTTGGCCGGCGGACCGCTGCTCGCCGGTCGCGCCGGTGGGCTTGCCGCCGGTCCGCTCGGTGCCGCCGGCGCGCTGTTGCCGGACGATCTGCACGAGCGGGTGATGCTGGGCGATGGCGGGGCGAACGCGCTGGGCGCGCTGCTGGGCCTTGCCGCCACCCGCACGCTCGGGCGATCCGGCCGGATCGCCCTGTTGGCCGGGATGGCCGGGCTCACCCTGGCCAGTGAGAAGGTCAGCTTCACCGCGGTGATCGAGTCCCACCCGGCGCTCGCCGCGGTCGATCGCTGGGGCCGCCTCCCGGCGGCGCCGGCCGCCCCGCCCCCGGCCGCGGCGCCAGTCGATCAGCGCCCGTAACCCGGCGTTCGCCCGGTGGCAGCCACCTGTCAGGCTAGAGCGTGTTTCGACTCCCGGGTGGCCGGCCGGAATTGCGAAACAATGCCCGAAGACCAACCGGCGGGACGCGGGTCCCGCGGCGGAGGCGACAGCGACGGGGACGCGCGACGCCCGATGCAGCCGGGCCCGTGGGGCGGGTCGGCCACCGGGCCGCGCGGTGGGGAGAAGCGTGGCAGACGTACGGGATCGGGTCGCGCTGGTGCTGCCCACCAGCAGCGGCGGCATCGGCCGGCATGTCGGTTCGCTGGCCGCCGGGCTGGTCCGGGACGGCCGGCTGGTGCGGGTGTTGGGCCCGCGCGAGGTCGGTGAGCTGTTCGACTTCGGCGGTGCGGCGTTCCGGCCGGTGCAGATCTCGGCGGGGCTCGACCCGGCGCGTGACCTGCCGGCGCTCGCGGCGCTCGCGGCCGGTCTGCGCGGCGCGGACGTGGTGCACGCGCACGGGATGCGGGCCGGTGTGCTCGCCGCGCTGGCCCGCCCGCGCTCGGCGCCGCTGCTGGTGACCTGGCACAACCTGTTGCCGGACAACGGAACCGGCCCGCGCCAGCGGCTGCTTGCGGCGCTGGAGCGGTGGCTGGCCCGCTCGGCGACCGTGCACCTGTGCGCCTCCGACGATCTGGTCGACCGGGTGCTGCGGCTGGGCGGCCGGGACGTCCGCCCGGCGCCGGTGGCCGCACCGTCGCTGCCGGCGCCGCGCCGGACCCCGGCGCAGGTACGCGAGGAGCTCGGTGCGGTGGGCCGACCGCTGCTGCTGTCGGTGGGCCGGCTGCACCCGCAGAAGGGGTACGACCTGCTCGTCGACGTCGCCGCCCGGTGGCGCGGCCGCGACCCGCAGCCGCTGCTGGCGATCGCCGGTGACGGGCCGGACCGGGCCGCGTTGGCCGATCGGATCGCCGCGTCCGGTGCCCCGGTGACGCTGCTGGGCCACCGCAGCGACGTGGCCGACCTGCTCGCCGCGTGCGACGTGGCGGTGGTGTCGAGCCGGTGGGAGGCGCGGCAGCTGTTCGCGCAGGAGGCGCTGGGTGCCGGCCGGCCGCTGGTGTGTACCGCGGTGGGCGGGGTGCCGGGGCTCGTCGGTGCCGCCGCGGCGCTGGTACCGGCCGGCGACGGTGCTGCGCTGGCCGGTGCGGTCGAGGCGTTGCTGGACGACCCGGCTCGGCGGGCGGAGCTGGCCGCGCGGGCGGGCGTGCAGGCGGCGAGCTGGCCGACGGAGGCGGACACCGTGGCGCAGGTCGAGGCCGTCTACGCCGAGCTGCTCGAATGACCGGTCGGCGCGCCGCCGGGTTGCTGCTGGTCACGCTCGGCGTGCTGCTCGGACTGGCGGCGCCGGCGTCGGCGGCGCCGACCCACGCTGCGCGCTCCAGCGGTCAGGTGATCGTGATCGGGGTGCCGGGACTGCGCTGGGACGATCTGTCCGCCGCGGACACCCCGGCGCTGTGGCGGCTCGCCGGCAACGGCTCGATCGGTACCCTCTCGGCCCGCTCGACCCGGGCGCTGTCCTGCCCGGAGGACGGCTGGGTGACGCTCGGTGCCGGTGCCCGGGCCCAGCGTGGGCCACATCGGGCCACGCCCCGGGCCTGTCCGAATCCGCCGGTACGGCTGGTGCTGCACGCCGACGGCTCGGCGGTCCTGGACGACCAACCGGACGTGGTGCTGCGCAACACGTCGGCGCAGGCGCGACCGGGCGCGCTGGCTGAGTCGCTGCGCTGCGCGACCGCGATCGGGTCCGGCGCGGCGATCGCGGCGGCCCGTCCGGTCGGCCGCATCACGCAGTACCTGCCGAAGCTGCCGACGCACCTGCGGGCGGTGCTGGCCCGCTGCCCGCTCACCGTGGTCGACGCCGGCCAGGTCACCGGCACCAGTGCGCCCCGGCGCGCTGCCGTACGGGCGGTCGATCGGCTGGTCGGGCAGGTGGTCGCGGCCCGTGCCGCGGACTCCACGGTGCTCGTCGCCGGGGTCTCCGACACCGGTACGCCGGCGCGGCTGCACGTGGCGATCGCGGACGGGCCGGACTTTCGCGGCGGGTGGCTGACCTCCGGCAGTACCAACCGCACCGGGTACGTGCAGCTGGCCGACGTGGCGCCGACGGTGACCGACACGCTCGGGTTGCGCCGGCCGGCCGCGTTCACCGGGCAACCGTGGCAGCACGGGTCCGCGCGGACCGCGACGATGCCGGTGAGCCGGGACCGGCTGGTCGACGCGGACCGCTCGTCGGTGGCCACCGCGGGCGTCGCGGGGTGGTTCGTCGCGGTGCTGGTGGCCAGCCAGCTGGTGCTGTACCTGCTGGTCGGGTTCGGCCTCAGCCGGCTGGTGGACGCGCCGGACCGGACCCGGGCGGTGATCGCGACCGCGGCCGCCGCGGCCGCCCTGGTGGTACCGGCGATGCTGCTGGCCAACGTGGTGCCCTGGTGGCGCACCGGCGCACCCGGCTGGACGTTTCTCGCCGTGGTGGCCGGCTGGCTCGCGGTCGCGACCGCGGTGGTACGGCTCGGCCCGTGGCGCCGCTGGCGGCTCGGTCAGCCGGCGGCGACCGCGGCGGTCGCGGTGGCGGTGATCGGTGTCGACGTGGTGAGCGGCGCGCACCTGGAGCTGGACAACGTGGTCGGCTACGCCGCGGTGACCGGGGACCGCTACACCGGCCTGGGCATGGTCGGCCTCGGCGCCTTCGCCGCCGCGGTACTGGCACTGGCCGGGTGCCTCGCCGTCCGGGTGCCGCGCCGGTACCGGCCGGTGTTGATGGCGTTGGTGGGCGGGGCCGGGGTGGTGGCGGTCGGCGGTCCGTTCTTCGGAGCCGATCCGGGTGCGGCGATCGGGATGACCGCCGGCGCCGCGGTGGCGGCGGTGCTGTCGCGTGGCGGCTTTCTCACCGTGACCCGGCTGGGCTGGGCGATCGTGGCCGGGCTCGGGGTGACCGGTGCGTTCGCGCTGCTGGATCTGACCCGGCCGCCGGAGCAGCGCGGCCACCTGGCCCGGTTCGTCGGCCACCTGTTCGGCGGTACCGCGGGGCCGGCGCTGCACCGGGTGATGCAGGCGAACACGATGGCCACGGTCGGCAGCCTGCTCAGCCTGCTCGTGGCGGTGTCGGCGGTGTTCGTCGGGTTGGTCCTGCTGGGGCCGGCCGCCGGGCTGCGCCGGGTGCACGGGCTGTTCCCGTCGCTGCGCGGTGCGCTGGCCGGTGCCACCGTCGCGGCGGTACTGGCGGGGCTGTTCGACGGGGCCGGGCTGATCGTGGCCGGCGCGGCGGCGTCGGTGGCGGTGCCGCTCGCGGTGCAGTACTGCCTCCAGGTGCGCAGGCCGGAGCGGGGCGAGCCGGCCTCCTGATCCGGCCCGGCCGGATGGGTGGTACCTGCCGGTTCGGTCGGTACCTGCCCGCACGTCCCGACGGCGCGCCGGGTGGTTCACTTCGGTCCGGCCGGGCCTGCTGTTACTCTGGAGTCCCGTGGATCGCGTGGCATTCTTCTCGGACGGCCTGCTTGTCTTGGCCGGCGAACGGCCCGACCACCTGCGGCAACGATCGGCGCCGCAGCTTTCTGTCGCATTCGCCGCACACACCACGGGAGTCCGTTTTGGCCGGCTCGGCGCGCACGACCAAACACATCTTCGTCACCGGGGGCGTCGCCTCATCGCTCGGCAAGGGCCTGACCGCCTCCAGTCTCGGTAACCTGCTCACCGCGCGCGGGCTGCGCGTGGTGATGCAGAAGCTCGACCCGTACCTCAACGTGGATCCGGGCACCATGAACCCGTTCCAGCACGGCGAGGTGTTCGTGACCGAGGACGGCGCGGAGACCGACCTGGACGTCGGCCACTACGAGCGGTTCCTCGACTCGCCGCTCGGCGCGTACGCCAACGTCACCACCGGCCAGGTCTACTCGACGGTGATCGCGAAGGAACGCCGCGGCGAGTACCTGGGTGACACCGTCCAGGTGATCCCGCACATCACCAACGAGATCAAGGAACGGATCCGGGCGATGGCGGTGCCCGGCCCCGGCGGCCAGGTGCCGGACGTGGTGATCACCGAGGTCGGTGGCACCGTCGGGGACATCGAGTCGCTGCCGTTCCTGGAGGCGATCCGGCAGCTGCGGCACGACATCGGCCGGGACAACTGCTTCTACCTGCACGTGTCGCTGGTGCCCTACCTGGCACCGTCCGGCGAGCTGAAGACCAAGCCGACCCAGCACTCGGTGGCGGCGCTGCGCAACATCGGCATCCAGCCGGACGCGATCGTCTGCCGTTCCGACCGCGACATCCCGGCCGGCGTCAAGGCGAAGATCGGGCTGTACTGCGACGTCGAGGCCGAGGCGGTCATCGGCTGCCCGGACGCGCCGAGCATCTACGACATCCCGAAGGTGCTGCACCGCGAGGGGCTGGACGCGTACGTGGTGCGCCGGATGGACCTGCCGTTCCGGGACGTCGACTGGACCCGCTGGGACGACCTGCTGCACCGGGTGCACCGGCCGCGCGGCAGCGTGACGATCGCGCTGGTCGGCAAGTACGTCGACCTGCCCGACGCGTACCTGTCGGTCACCGAGGCGTTGCGCGCCGGCGGCTTCGCGCACCGGGTACACGTGGACATCCGGTGGGTGGGCAGCGACGACTGCGAGACCCCGGCCGGTGCGGCGGCGGCGCTGCGCGGGGTGGACGGGGTGCTGATCCCGGGCGGGTTCGGGGTGCGCGGCATCGAGGGGAAGATCGGCGCGGTCCGCTACGCGCGGGAGAACGCGATCCCGACACTCGGGTTGTGCCTCGGGCTGCAGTGCATGGTCATCGAGACGCTGCGCAACGTGGCCGGTCTGGATGGCGCCGACTCGGCCGAGTTCGACGAGCGCGCCGCGCACCCGGTGATCGCCACCATGGCCGACCAGCGAGACGTGGTGGCCGGTGAGCGCGACATGGGCGGCACCATGCGGCTCGGCGCGTACCCGGCGACGCTCGCGGCCGGCTCGCAGGTGGCCCAGGCGTACGAGACGACCGAGGTCAGCGAGCGCCACCGGCACCGGTACGAGGTGAACAACGCCTACCGCGACAAGCTGGCCGCGGCCGGCGTCGAGATCAGCGGTACGTCGCCGGACGGCCGGCTGGTGGAGTTCGTCGAGATGCGCCGGGAGGTGCACCCGTTCTTCGTCGCCACCCAGGCGCACCCGGAGTTCAAGTCCCGGCCGACCCGGCCACACCCGCTGTTCCGCGCGTTCGTCGCCGCCGCGGTCGACTACGAGCAGGCCGAGCGGCTGCCGGTGACGCTGCCCGACACCGACGACGACGATGTCTCGCCCGTGGCCGCCACCCACGTGACCGCGCCGCGTGCGGCGGTGTCGGGGGCGAGCTCGTGAGCGCCGGCCAGCGGTCCGACTACCCGGTCGTCGAGCACGTCGAGCGGCCCGTCAACCCGGTGTTCTCCCTGGTCAGTGACCAGGTGCGGATGCCCGACGGGGAGGTCGCCCGGCGGGACTTCCTGCACCACGTCGGCGCCGTCGCCGCCGTGGCCGTGGACGCCGACGGGTCGGTGCTGCTCATCCGGCAGTACCGGCACCCGGTCGGGCAGGCGATGTGGGAGTTGCCGGCCGGGCTGACCGACGTGGCGGGGGAGGCGCCGGTGGACACCGCGCGGCGGGAACTGGCCGAGGAGGCCGACCTGACCGCCCGCGACTGGCAGCTGCTCGCCGAGCTGCACACCACGCCCGGCTGCTCGGACGAGCGGATCCGGGTGTACCTCGCGCGGGATGTGGCGCCGGTTCCGGCGCACGAGCGGTTCGAACGCACCGCCGAGGAGGCCGGCCTGACGACCCGCTGGGTGCCGCTGGCGGATGCGGTCGCGATGGTGACGACCGGGGAGCTGACCAACGCCACCGCCGTGGCCGGGGTGCTCGCCGCGGCCCGCAGCCGGGAGAACGGCTGGACCGGCCTGCGCCCGGCCTGACCGGCGCCCGGAAACGCCTCGGCCACCGGCGGTCGCGCCGGTGGCCGAGAGCCGTCTGGTTCGCCTCGCCTGATCGTGCCGCGCTGTCGTGCGCTCAGTTGTCGCGCAGCTTGCGGCCCTCGACGTCGGGGATCGAGTTGTTCGCGAGGATCATGATGCCCTCGATGATCCCCCAGATCCCGCCGACGCCGCCGGTGCAGACCGTGACGACGATCTGCAGCACGCCGAGGCCGGTGTAGCCCAGGTAGAAGCGGCCGACGCCGACACCGCCGAGCAGGATGCTGAACAGGCCGGCCATCAGCTTCGTCTTGTCCGACAGCGGCTCCCCGGTGACCGGGTCGAACGCCGGCTGCCCGTAGCCCGGTGCCCCGTAGCCGGGTGTCACCTGCTGCTGGTAGCCCGGCGGGTACCCGGGCTGGCCGTAACCCTGCTGGTACGGGTCCTGCTGGTAGGGATCCTGCTGGTAGGGATCCTGGTACGCCTGCTGGTAGCCCTGCTGGTAGGGGCCGCCGCCCGCCGGGGACGCCGTGCCCGGGTAGTCGGCGCCGCCGCCCGGGTAACCGGGTCCACTCGCCGGATAGCCGGGCCCACTCGCGGGGTAGCCGGGGCCGCTGGCCGGGCTTGGCAGGCTGCCACCCCGGTACGGCTCGCCGGGCGCCGGTCGGTACGGCCCACCGCTTCCCGGGGCGGCGCCGCTGGTCGGGTAGCCGGGCCCGCTGGCAGGTTGGTTGTCTCCACCGCCGGGACCCTGGTTGGACGGAGGATACGGACCGCCTGGGTCGTACGTCATGGCGGCGACGCTATCCAATGGTGGCGTCGCTGCCAATGGAGGGGCCGGAAACCGACCGTAACGGTGGCGTGGTCTGAGCGTTCCGCTCCAGCACACCCCGGCGCGCGCCGGATGATCACGCACGGTGGCCCGCGGCCGGCCGGTACCTCCTAGGATGGGGTGCGGCCAGTGGAGGTGGCGTGTCCAGCGACGTGTCGGGCGAGATGTCGACCTCGGGCGCTGCGCCGGATCCGGCGCCCGCTGCGGAGCCGCAGGTCGCGCCGGAGCTGCGCGCGGCGGTCCGCGCCTACCTGGACCACCTGCTGGTGGAGCGCGCGCTGGCCGGCAACACGCTCAGTTCGTACCGGCGGGATCTGGGCCGCTACCAGCAGTGGCTGGCCGCGGCCGGCGTCGGGGCGCTGGAGGCGGTGGGCACCGGGCACGTCGCGCAGTTCCTGGCCACGCTGCGCGGCGGCGACGAGCGGCACCCGCCGCTGTCGGTGTCCTCGGCCGCCCGTACGGTCAGCGCGGTGCGCGGGCTGCACCGGTTCGCCGCCGCGGAGGGGCTGACGACCGGCGACCCGGCGCACGACGTCCACCCGCCGACGCCGGGCAAGCGGCTGCCCAAGGCGCTCTCGGTGTACGAGGTGGAGCAGTTGCTCGCCGCGACCGGCTCGGACAGCGACCCCGATCCGCTGGTGCTGCGGGACCGCGCCCTGCTGGAGTTCCTGTACGGCACCGGTGCGCGCATCTCCGAGGCGGTCGGCGCCGCGGTCGACGACCTGGACCTGGCCGACGGCACGGACGGTACGGCTGACAGCACGGTGCGGCTGTCCGGCAAGGGCGGCAAGACCCGGCTGGTGCCGGTCGGCGGGTACGCCTGCCGGGCGGTCTCGGCGTACCTGACCCGGGCCCGGCCGGCGCTCGCCCGCGCCGGTGGCGGGCACGGTGCGCTGTTCCTCAACGCCCGCGGGGGTGCGCTGTCGAGGCAGAGCGCGTGGTCGATCCTGCGCCGGGCGGCGCAGCGGGCACAGCTGGACGGCTCGGTCTCGCCGCACACGCTGCGTCACTCGTTCGCCACCCACCTGCTGGACGGCGGCGCCGACGTCCGGGTGGTGCAGGAGCTGCTCGGGCACGCCTCGGTGACGACCACGCAGGTCTATACGCTGGTGACGGTCGACAAACTGCGTGAGGTGTACACCACGACCCATCCGCGCGCGCGGGCTTGAGTCGGCCCGTACCGTTTGACTCGACGCGCCGGTGCCCGATCAGACGGTGTCCGGTGCAGGACAGGAGCGTGCCGTCGTTGCGACACGCCGGGGATGATGGCGGCGAGAAGATCCCACCGTGGCGTACAGTCGGGCCACGGCCGCCCCTCTTCCCCGGTGGTCCGGGGCGGCGCCGGGATTTCCGGGCAGCCGGCGGGAAGGGTGTTGAGGATGACGAGTCTCAGCGGGGACGCGTGGGACAAGCTCCGGCAGGAGCCACCTCCCATGGAGCTCGGCGCTGAGGCGGAGTTGGGTCCGGCAGACCCGTCGGCGTACACGATCAAGCGTCCGATCCTGCAGCCGCCGCCGGTCGAGCGGCACGGGCCGGCCCGCATCATCGCGATGGCCAACCAGAAGGGTGGCGTCGGCAAGACGACCACCACGATCAACCTGGGCGCCGCGCTCGCGGAGTACGGGCGGCGGGTGCTGATGGTCGACTTCGACCCGCAGGGCGCGCTGTCGGTGGGGTTCGGGGTCAACCCGCACAACCTCGACCTGACCATCTACAACCTGCTGATGCAGCGTGACGTCGGGCTGGACGAGGTGCTGTTCAAGACCAACGTCGACGGGCTGCACCTGCTGCCGGCCAACATCGACCTGTCCGCGGCCGAGATCCAGCTGGTCAACGAGGTGGCGCGGGAGCAGACGCTGACCCGGGTGCTGCGCCCGGCGCTCAAGGAGTACGACTACATCCTGATCGACTGCCAGCCGTCGCTCGGGCTGCTGACGGTCAACGCGCTGACCGCCGCGCACGGCGTGGTGATCCCGCTGGAGTGCGAGTTCTTCAGCCTGCGCGGGGTGGCGCTGCTGCTCGACACGATCGACAAGGTGCGCGAGCGGCTCAACTTCGACCTGGAGCTGGAAGGCATCCTCGCCACCATGTACGACTCGCGCACCACGCACTGCCGGCAGGTGCTGCAGCGCGTGGTCGAGGCGTTCGGTGAGCGGGTCTACCAGACCGTCATCACCCGCACGGTGCGGTTCCCGGAGACCACGGTGGCCGGTGAGCCGATCACCACCTGGGCGCCCTCGTCGTCCGGCGCCCGGGCGTACCGGCAGCTTGCCCGCGAGGTCATCGGCCAGCAGTCGCTGCGCCAGGGGATGTAGGTACGGTCGTTCGGTGCGTGGGGCGACAGGGGGCGGCCGGCTGCCCGGACACCAGCCGGTGCCGGTGTGGTGACCGGTGCGGCCGACCGGCCCGGCGTGGGTAACGTTGCGCGGGTGAGCACGCCCGTACCGTCCGAACCCGAGCCGTCACGGACCGCCGATCCCACCGTGCCCGGGGCGATCGACGGCACCGCGACCCCGTACGTCGACGACGGTGCCGAGGGCGCGGGCGAGTCGGCCGACGACGTGGCCGGGGCGACCGGCGACGGGGGCGACCGCAGGAGCGGGTTCAGCGTCCGGCTGGACAACTTCGAGGGCCCGTTCGATCTGCTGCTGCAGTTGATCAGCAAGCACAAGCTGGATGTCACCGAGGTCGCGCTGTCCAAGGTGACCGACGAGTTCATCGCGCACATCCGGGCGATGGGCAGCGAGTGGGACCTGGACGAGGCGAGCGAGTTCCTGATCATCGCGGCCACCCTGCTGGATCTCAAGGCGGCCCGGCTGCTGCCGTCGGCACAGGTGGAGGACGAGGAGGATCTCGCCCTGCTGGAGGCGCGCGACCTGCTGTTCGCCCGGCTGCTGCAGTACAAGGCGTTCAAGCAGGCGGCGGCGCACCTCAACGACCTGGAGCGCACCGCGGCCCGGCGCTATCCGCGTACGGTCGGGTTGGAGCCGCGGTACGCCGAGGTGCTGCCGGAGATCGTGTTGTCGATCGGGCTGGAGCGGTTCGCCCAGCTCGCGGTGCGCGGCATGACGCCGAAGGCGCCGCCGACGGTGGCGATCGATCACGTGCACATGGTGCGGGTCAGCGTACGGGAGCACGCGGCGATCCTCGCCGAACGGCTGCAACGCATCGGTACCGGTACGTTTCGGTCGCTGTGCTCCGACTGTGCGAACACGCTGGAGATGGTGGCCCGGTTCCTCGCCCTGCTGGAGATGTACCGGGAGAACATGGTCGGGTTCGAGCAGCCGGAGGCGCTCGGCGAGCTGACCGTACGGTGGCAGGGCGGTGCCGAGGCGGCCACCATCGACGTGGACGAGTACGCGGGTACGCCACCGGCGGCTGGCGAGCAGCCCGCCGATGCCGAACGGCCGCAGCAGCAACAGGGGGAGAGCACGTGACCGGCAGCGAAGACGACGCGGCGCGCGGCGACGCGCCGTCGCTGGCCGACCGGGTGGCCGCCTGGACCCCACCCTGGGCCCGACCGCAGCCGGACGAACCCGCGCCCTCCGGTACCGACGCCGACGCCCCGGCACCCGCCGCCGAAGCGGCCGCGCGGGACGACGCGTCGAGCGCGGACCGCAGGCCGACCGGCGACGGTGACGTCACGCCGGCGCCCGGGGCCGCGGCGTCGTCGGACGATGCCGTTCCGGCTGCCGACGAGCTCGATCCGAACGCGCGGGCCACGGTGTCGGCGGACGACGTCGAGCCGGCAACCGGGGCCTCAGCGCCGGCCGGCGACAGCGAGTCGGCTGCCGGGGCCGTAGCGCCGGCCGGCGATCTGGATTCCGCCGGTCACGGTGTGTCGCCGGAGGCCGCCGAGGTGGCCGGTGATCTCGAGGCGAGCGACGACGTCCAGCCCGTCGGAGGCCACGAGCCGGTCGCCGAGGCGGAGCCGCAGGCGGCCCCTGCGGCGCTCCGGGACCGCGGGTCGAACGACGAGGCCGAACCGTCTCGGCTCGCGGAGCCGGATGGCGAGCCAACCGCGGACGCCGTGCCGGTTGTGGACGCCGAGCCCGAGTATCAGGCCGGCGGGGCCGTCGTGTCCGAGGAACCGGTGGGCGAGCTTGGCTCGGCCGAGCCGCCGGCGCCCGCCGCCGGGGCCGGCCCGGACGCGGCGGGCGAGGCGCGCGCGCTGCCGGAGCTGGACGATCCGGAGACGCTGCGGGCGGCGCTGGAGGCGATCCTGATCGTGGTGGACGAGCCGGTCAGCGAGGTGGTGCTGGCGCAGGTCCTGGAGCGCCCGACGGTCACCGTGGCGGCCGCGGTGCGCGAGCTGGCCGAGTCGTACACGCGGGAGCGGCGCGGGTTCGAGCTGCGCCAGGCCGCCGGCGGCTGGCGCATCTACACCCGGGACGACTTCGCGCCGTACGTGGAGCGGTTCGTGCTGGACGGCCAGCAGGTGCGGCTGACCCAGGCCGCGCTGGAGACGCTCGCGGTGGTGGCGTACAAGCAGCCGGTCAGCCGCTCGCGGGTGTCCGCGATCCGCGGCGTCAACTGCGACGGGGTGGTGCGCACCCTGCTCACCCGCGGGCTGATCGAGGAGTGCGGCGCCGAGCCGGAGTCCGGCGCGTACCTCTACCGCACCACGACACTGTTCCTGGAGCGGATGGGCCTCAACTCGACCGACGAGCTGCCCGACCTGGCTCCGTTCCTGCCCGACGAACTCCCCGAGGAAGCATCGTGACCGAACCAGAGCCTCTCCAGCGGTTGCAGAAGGTGTTGGCGGCCGCGGGGCTGGGGTCGCGGCGTGCCTGCGAGGAGCTGATCGCGGCCGGGCGGGTGACCGTGGACGGCCGGAAGGCGCAGCTGGGCGACCGGGCCGACCCGCGCGTCTCGGTGGTGTACGTGGACGGGCTGCGGGTGGTCACCGACGACCGGATGGTGCACCTCGCGCTGAACAAACCGCGCGGCGTGCTGTCGGCGATGTCCGACGACCGCGGCCGGCGCACCCTCGCGCAGTACGTGCCGGGCGACGTGACCCGGCTGTTCCACGTCGGCCGGCTGGACGCCGACAGCGAGGGCCTGCTGCTGCTGACCAACGACGGCGATCTGGCGCACCGGCTGATGCACCCGTCGTACGAGGTGGCGAAGACCTACCTGGCGCAGGTGCCGGGACCGGTGCCGCCCGCGGTGGGCCGCCGGCTGCGCGACGGCGTGCAGCTGGAGGACGGGCCGGCCGCGGTCGACCGGTTCCGGGTGGTGTCCACCGACCGGGACCGCGCGCTGGTCGAGGTGGTGCTGCACGAGGGGCGTAACCGCATCGTGCGCCGGATGCTCGCCGAGGTCGGGCATCCGGTGGAGCGGCTGATCCGGACCCGGATCGGTCCGGTGGCGCTGGGCGACCTGCGGCCGGGGGTGACCCGGCCGCTGGGGCGGGAGGAGCTGGGCGGGCTCTACCGGGCGGTGGAGGCCGGCGCCCGCTGACCGAGCGCGAGCAGCAGCAGCGCGGCGGCGAGGAGCGCCTCGCCGACCCAGCCGGCCACCGCGAGCCGCTCGTGCAGGACCACGACGCCCAGCACGGTCGCGACGGCAGGTTCGGCGAGCGCGAGCGTGGTGGCGACCGCCGCGGTGACCGTCCGCAGGCCGCGGCCGTAGAGCACGTACGCGAGGAACGTGGTGACCAGCGCCAGGTGCGCCACCACCAGCGGTCCGTGGCCGTGCAGCATCCAGGCCGGCCCGGCGGCGAGCTGCACCGGCAGTACCAGCAGCGCGCCGCCGCCGAACATCGCGCCGGTCACCGGCGCCGAGCCGCGGCCCCGGGAGATCAACAACCCCGCTACCGCCGTGTACGCGGCGTAGCTCGCGCCGGCCGCGACGGCGAGGGCGATGCCCAGCGGATCGATCTGCGCGCCGGCGTCGCCGCCGACGGCAAGCAGGACGGCACCGGCCAGGCACCCGGCGGTGGCGATCAGCCACCGGCGTTGCGGTCGGTGCCGGCGCAGCAGCCAGTCGAACAGCCCGGCGCAGACCGGCGCGCAGCACAGCATGATCACCGTGCCCGGTGCCACGCCGGCCCGGGCGACCGCCGGGAAGAACGTCAGCGGGTAGCCGGCGACCGTGCCGGCGCCGAGCGCGACCAGCAGGTACTCCCGGCGACCGCGCGCGGCCGGTCCGGCGCCGGCGAGCCGCCCGGTGAGGTACAGCAGCAGGCCGCCGACCGCCAGGCCGGACGAGCCGACCACGGTCGGCGACACGCCCGCCGGCGCGAACGTACTGATGGTGCCGGTGCTGCCCCAGAGGGCGGCCGCGGCGAGGACACACAACGCGCCGGCGCTGCCGGCGGAGGGTACGGAGGTTTCCGCGGTGGAGGTGGACACGACGCTGCTCCCACGACGAGATCGGTCAGGACCGTGGTGGGCGCGGCGACGCCGGCTCGATGCCGGCACCGCACGGTGACCGCCGCCGTACCGGCTCCGGGCCGGTGGCGGTGGCGTGCTGCCGCGGCGCCCTCAGCGCGCGGGCGGCGGGGTGACGGCGTGCCAGAAACGCATGCCGGAACTCTAACCGGGGCTCGGCCGCTCGCGGTCAGCCGGTGTCGTGCAGCCGGGGCACGTCGGCGAGCAGCTTGCGGGTGTAGTCGTGGTGCGGGTCGAAGATGACCCGCTCGGCCGGTCCGGACTCGACCAGCCGGCCCTTGCTGAGCACCAGCACCTGATCGGAGACGTAGCAGGCCTGCCCGATGTCGTGGGTGATGAACAGGATCGTCAGCCCGGCCCGGTCGCGCAGGTCGGTCAGCACGTTGAGGATGGTGGCGCGCAGCGACGCATCCAGCATCGAGGTGGCCTCGTCGGCGATCAGCAGGCTCGGCCGCATCAGCAGCGCGCGGGCGATCATCACCCGCTGCCGCTGCCCGCCGGACAGCTGGTGCGGGTAACGGCCGAGTACGTCCGCGGCCTGCAGCCCGACCTGTTCCAACGCCTCGACAATCCGCTGTTCGGTGAGCTCGGCGCCGAGCAGCCGGCGGGAGCGGGCGAGCAGCCGTCGTACCGTGAAGAACTGGTTGAACGCGCTGAACGGGTCCTGGAACACCGCCTGCACCTGCCGCCAGTACGCGGTGGTGTCGGTGCGGCCGGTCACGTCGGTACCGTCGAAGACCAGCCGGCCGGAGGTGACCGGCAGCAGCTTGAGCAGCATCCGGGCCAGCGTCGACTTGCCGCTGCCGCTCTCGCCGACCACGGTGGTGATCTCGCTGCGGCGCAGCGCGAACGACACGTCGTCGACCGCCCGTACCGCCGCATCGCCGCGGCCGAACACCCGGGTCAGGTGCTCGCCCACGACCAGCGCGTCGCCCCCGCCGCCGTCCGATGTGACGTCGCCGGTCGGGCTCGCCTCGGTGCTCACAGCCTCGCCTCCAGCGGCTCGTCAGGGTGCTCGGCGCGCCACCAGCAGGTGGTGTAGCCGGCGCCGATCGCGCCGATCATCGGCGGTACCTGCTCGGTGCAGACCTCGGTGGCGAGGCTGCACCGCGGGTGGAACCGGCAGCCGGCCGGTGGCGCGGACAGATCCGGTGGGGCGCCGGCGATCCCGCCGATCCGGCGGGTACGGATCCGCGGCTCCGGCACCAGCACCGAGGCGAGCAGCGCCGCGGTGTACGGGTGCCGCGGGTCGTCGATCAGCCCGGCCGTGTCGCCGACCTCGACCAGCTGACCGGCGTACATGATGGCGACGCGGTCGGCGACCGCGCGCAGCACCGGCAGGTCGTGCGTGACGAACACGATGCCGCCGACCAGACCACGGTGCAGCAGCTCGCGCAGCAGTTCGGTGAGTGCCCGCTGGGTGGACACGTCCAGCGCCGAGGTCGGCTCGTCGGCGATCAGCAGCTTCGGATCCAGCAGCGTGGACAGCACCGTGACCACCCGCTGCCGCATCCCGCCGGACAGCTGGTGCGGGTAGCTGTCCACCACCCGCCGCGGCAGGTCCAGCGCGTCCAGCCGGTCGGTGAGCAGATCGAGCGCGTCAGAGCGGCGGATCCGGCCACGGTGCGCCCGCACCACGTCGACCGCGAGGTCGCCGACCCGGGTGGTCGCCGACAGCGAGTTCATCGCGCCCTGCGGCAGCAGCGACACGACGCTGCCGCGCCAGGTCCGCGGCGGGCGCCGGCCGCCGGACAGGTCGAGCTGCTCGCCGTCGATGGTCAGCTCGCCGCCGAGCACCGACAGCGGCGGCCGCGCGGTCAGCGACAGCACGGCCGCCAGGGTCGACTTGCCGCTGCCGGACTCGCCGGCGATGCCGAGCACCTGCCCGCCGGACAGTTCCAGGCTCACGTCGTCGACCGCGACGACATCGGTGCCGCGCTGGGTGCGGTACGCCGCGCGCAACCCCCGGGCGCGGACCAGGGGCGCAGCCGGTGTGGTGTCGGTCATTCCGCCGCTCCTTCCGGTACCGGCAGCGCCGCCGGCGCCACGCGCCGGGCGGTGCGCCGGCGGCGTGCGGTACGGGTGTGCCGGCGCAGCCGCGGGTTGAACACCTCGTCCAGGCTGGACTGCAGCATCAGCAGTGCGAACGCCAGCAACGTCAGCAGCAGGGTGGGCGGTACGAACGCCCACCAGGCGCCGGTGCGCACCGACTCCCAGGCGAGCGCCCAGTGCAGCATGATGCCCAGCGACACCCCGCCGGACGGGCCGAGCCCCAGCATCGACAGCGCCGCCTCGTTGAGCACCGCGCCGGAGACCTGCAGCACGAACGCCATGCAGATGTACGACAGCATGTACGGCACGACGTCGTAGCAGATCAGCGAGAACGTCCCGGCGCCGGACAGCCGGGCCACGTCCAGGTGCTCGCGGGTACGCACGCTGGACGCCTGGGCGCGCACCGCACGGGCGGTCCACGGCCAGCTGGTGACCGCCAGTACCACCGCGAGGGTGACGGTGGAGCGGGTGCCCAGCGCGATGGAGATCAGCACCAGCACCACGATGGACGGGATCGCCAGGATGACGTTGGTGAACCCCATCAACCCTTCCTCGACCGCGCCGCCGCGGTAGCCGGCGAGGGTACCGATCGCGACGCCGAGCAGGGTCGCGATCGCGCCGGCCACCAGGCCGATCACCAGCGAGGTACGGGTGCCGTACATCAGGTTGGTGAACACGTCGTGGCCGAGATTGTCGGTACCCAGCCAGGCGTGCGCGCTGGGATGGTCGTAGAGCCCGCCGACCACGTCGCCGACCTGGTGGGTGCGAAACACCAGCGGCGCGACCAGGCCGAACAGCAGGACCGCGGCGACGATCCCGGCCGCCACGTAGAAGCGGGTGGAGAAGCGTGCGGTGGACATCAGCGCTCACCTCGGCTGCTGGCCCGGATGCGCGGATCGATGATGCCGTAGGCGATCTCGACGCAGAAGTTCGCGACCAGCACCGCCACCGCGATCAGCAGCGTCAGGCCGGTCACCACCGGATAGTCGTTCTGGCTGATCGCGGTGAACAGCAGGGTGCCCACGCCCGGGTAGGAGAACACGATCTCGGTGATCAGCGCCCCGCCCACCAGCGTCCCGATCGACAACGCCAGCCCGGTGACCTGCGGCAACATCGCGTTGCGGAAGATGTAGCGGATGATCGTGCGGTCCCGCAGGCCCAACCCGCGGTCGTAGTTGACGTAGTCGCTGCCCAGCTCGTACACGGCCATCGACCGCATGCCGACCGCCTGGCCGCCGACGAACACGATGACCAGCGACAGGAACGGCAGCCAGTAGTGCGTCAGCGCGTCGGACACGAACGCGGCGGACAGCTCCGGCGCGTTGCCGAACGAGTACCCGCCGGACGGCGGGAGCACCGGGATCACCACCGCGAGCAGGTACAGCAGCAGGATCGCGACGCAGTAGTACGGCATCGACGAGGTGAACAGCGACCCGAGGAACGCGCCGCGGTCGAACCAGCCGCCGCGGTAGGCGGCCAGCGCGCCGAGCACGTTGCCGACCAGCCAGCCGATCACGATCGCCGGCAGCTGCAGTGCGATGCTCCACGGCAGCGCCTGCCCGATCAGCCCCTGTACCGTCGCCGGCGACTGGGCGAACGAGACGCCCAGGTCACCGTGCGCCAGGTGCCCCAGGTAGACCAGGAACTGCTGCCACAGCGGCTTGTCCAGGCCGAACTCGTGCACGTAGTGGGCGTGGATGGCGTGCAGCTGGCTGCCCTCCACGCCCCCACGCGACAGCGACGAGACGATCGTGTCCACCGGGTTGCCCGGGATCAGCCGCGGCAGCAGGAAGTTGAGCAGGATCGCCACCAGCAGCGCGCCCAGGTACCACGCCGCCTTGCGCCCCAGGTACCGCGGGAGGCTCATGAGCGTTCCTCCTGTGTCGGAACGCTCATGAGGCACCAACGGGCGCGATGCCTATGATTCGCTCGCTTCCGCTCGCTCATGAGCGTTCCTCCTCCGTCGCCGCCGCCGGAACGCTCGTCACTTCTTGGTGGGCTTGAGGTCGTAGAGCCAGTCGATGCCGGCACCACGGAACTGCGGCGGCCCCGTCGGATGCTTGGCGGTGGGGAAGCCGCTCCAGGTGCCGGTGTTGAACTCGTAGAAGTCCAGCGGCCGGTACATCAGCGGGATCATCGGTGCGTTCGCCATGAAGATGCGGTCCAGCTCGCCGTAGGTCTGCTTGGCCTCGGCGCCGGTCTGGGTCGCCGCCTTGTCCAGCAGCGGGGCCACCCGCGAGTCGTGGAACCGGCCGTAGTTGTAGAACGCCGAGGTGCCCGGCTTCGCCACCCCGCGCGAGTCGAGCACGTCGCGGAACCGCTGCCACGGGCTCGCCGCGCTCACCCCGGCCACGTACCAGCAGGCCAGGTCGAAGTTGCCGTTCTGCACCGCGGTGGTGGTCTGCGCCTGCTGCGGGAACTTCGTCGAGATGTCGAAGCCGGCCTCCTTGGTGCTCTCCGCCACCACCTGCAGCGCGGTCTGCCAGTCCGACCAGCCGGTCGGGGTCTGCGCGCTCCACGGCCCGAGCCGGGTACCGTCGGGCAGCTTGTACACCCCGTCGGAGCCCTTCTTCGCGCCGAGCTCGTTCTCCAGGATCGACCGCGCCTGCGCCGGGTCGTACTTCCAGCCGTGCTGCGCGACGTTCTGCGCGTCGAAGTACTCCTCCTCCACGCCGCGGGGGAGGATCACCGAGGATTTCGCCGGGTCGGAGTACTGCGACATCGCGGTCTTCGCGATCCGGGCGTAGTCGATCGCGAACGCGAGCGCCCGGCGCACCTTCGGGTTGTCCAACCCCTTCTTGGTCGTGTTGATCACCAGCATCGGGATCGACCCGGGCACCTGGTACGGCGCCTTGTCGTACCAGGTGGCGACGGGCTCGTGCTTGTTCTGCCACATCTTCCAGATCTCCGGCGTGAACTGCTGCATCGCGTCCACCTCACCGCGTTCGAAGGCGAGGTTGCCGGCACTGTTGTCCTTGAAGATCGGATGCACCAGGTACTGCGGGGCGGGGAGCTTGCCGCGCACCGCCTTGCCCCAGTACTTCTCGTCGCGGGTGTACGCGAGCTGCGAGGCGGAGTACTTGTCCAGCTTGTACGGACCCGAGCCGACCGGCTTGGTCACCGTGTACTCGGTCAGCTGCTTGGTCTTCTGCTCGATCGGTGCCCAGATGTGCTTGGGCATGATGTAGATGGTCGTGAGCGACGACTTGACCATGCCGGGGTTGGGCTGCTTCGCGTCCAGCTCGATCGTCACGGTGTGCGGGTCGGTGGCGGTGACCGACTTCGCGTACTCGAAGAACGATCCGAACGGCACCTCGGGGTGGCTCTTGGCCAGCTCCAACGTGTAGACCACGTCGTCGGCGGTGACCGGTTTGCCGTCCTGCCAGGTCGCCTTCGGTTGCAACGCGATCTGCAGGGTGTGGTCGTCGGGCGCGGTGAGCTTGCTGCCCAGTTGGGGTTCGAGCTTGCCGTTGAGCAGGTTGAACGCGAACAGCGTCTCGAACACCAGCTGCATGTTGTCCTGGGCGGTGGGCCAGCCGGCGTTCGGATTGAGCGGGTTGAAGGTGGTGGGCGGGGACCACTGGAACCCGGCCACGAACAGGGTCTTGCTGCGCTTGCCGCCGCCGGCGCCGCCGTCGCTGCTGCATCCGGTGAGCAGGGTGCCGCCGAACGCGGCGCCGGCACCGGCCAACGACACCCCGGCGAGAAACTGTCGGCGGGTGGTCTGTGATGCGGATTTCTCGGTCATCGTGCTGCCTCCTCCGCGGAGCCGCTACGTTTTGTGGTTGACCGGTTCAGCAATGAGCTGGAATGAGAGCACCATGAATGCGGGATGGGGGTGCACGAGCACCGGTTCCGCCGCGTCATCGTGGCTTCAAGAAATGACGACACGCCACCGAATCCGCGTCGGGCACGGCTAAAGACGTGCTCGGATGCGATCCGACCTGAGCTGGTAGAAGGAGATTAGAGCGGAGCGGTGTGTGGCGCAATCCCTGTGCAAGTCAATTTTCGTGGCGGTTTCGTCAACACTTGGTCGGCGAGCCTTCGAGCTTTGAAACTGGGCTCCCGCGCGGCTCGGCGAACATTGAGGTGAACCGGTTCGCCACCTGGTCGCCGGTACCTGCCGGATCGGCATGCGCGGCATCCCGGCGGCGCGGTGCTCGGTTCCTCCGGGGCGCTCCGTAGACTCGCTGGTGGTGTCCGGCGTCCACCGCCGGCCCGCCGGTGCGCGCCCATGGCCCCGACGGGACGGTGCGGGCGGCACCCGGCGCCGGCAGAGTGACGGCATGTCCAGGGAGGACAGCGGTGCAGACCGACAGCAATCGGACGCCGTTCCACGGCGTGGTCGCGATCGACGGGCCGTCCGGCTCCGGAAAGTCGACCGTGGCCAGGCGGCTGGCCGTCGCGCTTCGCGCCGGCTACCTGGACACCGGCGCGATGTACCGGGCGGCCACCTGGGCGGTGCTGTCCGCCGGGATCGAGCTGTCCGACCCGGACGCGGTCGCCGACTGCGTGCGCTCGGCCGTGCTGACCATCACCACCGACCCGACCGCGGTGTCGGTCCGGGTCGGTGACGTCGCGGTGGACGCCGCGATCCGCGGCCCGGAGGTCACCGGCGCGGTGTCCGCAGTGGCCGGGGTGCCCGCGGTGCGGGCACACCTGATCGCCGAGCAGCGCCGGTTGATCGACGCGGCGCGCGACACCGGCGGCATCGTGGTGGAGGGGCGGGACATCGGCGCCGTGGTGGCGCCGGACGCGGAGCTGAAGGTGTTCCTCACCGCGGATCCGGTCGAGCGGGCCCGCCGGCGCAGCGCCGAGACCGCGGCGGACCTCAACGCCACCGCCGCCGACCTGCGCCGCCGCGACACCGCCGACTCGAGGGTGACCAAGCCGCTGGAGGCGGCCGAGGACGCGACCGTCGTGGACACCACCTACGAGTCGATCGACCAGGTCGTCGAGCGGCTGCTCGGGCTGCTGGCGCAGCACGCCGCGGCCGGGGTCGAGGCGCCGTGACCGGCGCGGTACCGCCGGGCGCCCGACACGCCGGCGACGCGCCGGACCCGGCGGCGTACGGCGAGTTCGACCTGCTGTCCGACGACGGGTTCGGTGCGCCGGGCCTGGCGCTGCCCGACCAGCCGACCGGCCCGGTGCCGGTGGTGGCCGTCGTCGGCCGCCCGAACGTCGGCAAGTCGACGCTGGTCAACCGGATCATCGGCCGCCGGCAGGCGGTCGTGCAGGACACCCCCGGGGTGACCCGGGACCGGGTCGCCTACGACGCGTCCTGGAACGGCCGGCCGTTCAC
This sequence comes from Actinocatenispora sera, assembly GCF_018324685.1. Classification (NCBI taxonomy): domain Bacteria; kingdom Bacillati; phylum Actinomycetota; class Actinomycetes; order Micromonosporales; family Micromonosporaceae; genus Actinocatenispora; species Actinocatenispora sera. Next base: position 4,626,268 of record NZ_AP023354.1, read on the forward strand.
GGTGGTCGACACCGGCGGCTGGGAGCCGGACGCGAAGGGCCGCGCGGCGGCGATCGCGGCCCAGGCCGAGTCCGCGATGCAGGCCGCCGACGTGGTGATCCTGGTCGTCGACGGCGTGGTCGGCAGCACCGACACCGACGAGGCGGCCGCCCGGGTGCTGCAGCGCGGCGGCAAGCCGGTGCTGCTGGTCGCCAACAAGATCGACAACACCCGGCTGGAGTCGGACGCTGCGGCGCTGTGGTCGCTCGGGCTGGGCGAGCCGTTGCCGGTCTCGGCGCTGCACGGCCGCGGCTCCGGCGATCTGCTCGACCTGGTCGTGGCGAAGTTGCCGGAGCAGCCGGCCGCGGCCGAGCCGGGCGCCGGCGGGCCGCGCCGGGTGGCCCTGGTCGGCCGGCCGAACGTCGGTAAGTCCAGCCTGCTGAACAAGCTGACCAAGGAGGAGCGCGCGGTCGTCGACAACGTCGCCGGTACCACCGTCGACCCGGTCGACTCGCTCGCCGAGATCGGCGGACAGACCTGGCAGCTGGTCGACACGGCCGGGCTGCGCAAGCGCGTCGGCACCGCGAGCGGCACCGAGTACTACGCGAGCCTGCGCACCAACGCCGCGATCGACGCGGCCGAGGTGGTCGTGGTGCTGCTGGACGCGAGCGAGCCGATCTCCGAGCAGGATCAGCGGATCCTGACCAAGGTCGAGGAGTCCGGCCGGTCGCTGGTCATCGCCTTCAACAAGTGGGACCTGGTCGACGAGGACCGGCGCTACTACCTGGCCCGGGAGATCGAGCGCGACCTGCGCCGCATCACCTGGGCGCCGCGGCTCAACATCTCGGCCCGGACCGGCCGGGCGGTGGACAAGCTCGCACCGGCGATGCGCACGGCGCTGGCCGGGTGGCAGACCCGGGTACCGACCGGGCGGCTCAACCAGTGGGCGACCGAGCTGGTGCAGGCGCACCCGCACCCGGTGCGCGGGGGCAAGCAGCCGCGCATCCTGTTCGCCACCCAGGCCGGCGTCTGCCCGCCGCGGTTCGTGCTGTTCACCACGGGCGCGCTGGACGCGGCCTACGTGCGCTACGTGGAGCGGCGGCTGCGCGAGGACTTCGGCTTCGTCGGCAGCCCGATCCAGCTGTCGGTGCGGCCGCGTAAGCGCCGCGGGGACAAGTCCGGCAAGCACTGACCCGCGGCGTGCCGGTCAGCGGCCGGTGACCAGCACCGGGGTACCGGTGAGGTCGAGGTGCAGGTGGCCGTCGTCGACGGTGACGGTCACCGGGTCGCCGAACACGTCGACCGCGGTCGCGTCCGCCGGTGCCGGCCACGGTACGGAGACCGGGTTGGTGTCCGTGTCGTCGGCGGCGAAGGCGTCCCGCCGGGCCCAGCCGATCAGCCGTGGCGTCGCCGGACCGGTCAGCGCGTACACGTACGCGTCCGGGTCCGGGGTGCTCAGCCGGACCACGCTGTCTACTGTGGACAGATGGGTGGCGAGCAGTGCGAACGCCTCCGCCGCGGGTGTCCGGTTCGGCTCCGTCACCCGGTCCAGCAGAGCGAACTTGCCGAACAGCAGGTCCATCAGCTCGTACCGGTCGGCGAAGCTCTCCGGTTCCTCCGGCGCGAGGTTCCAGCACGACGCCCGGCGCACCCCGGCGGCGAACGCCAGTACGGTGCGCTGCACCAGCTGCCGGGCCGAGATCCGGTGGCGGCGCGACTCCAGCTCCGGTGGGCAGTCGCGCAGGAACATCCGCAGCGTGTCGGGCAGGGCGTCGGCCCGCTCGTACAGCCGGCGGACGGCGGCGCGGGGCGGCGTCTCGGTCTCCGCGTGCGCCCGGTACTGCGCCACGGTTCCGGTGATCGCCTCGCTCGACATCGCCCCGGCGGCGAACACCTCACCGAGTTCGGCGACCACCGCGGGGTCCTCGAACGGCAGCGGCCCGTTGAACTCGCCGACGACCACCGGCCGGTCGTAGCCGGCGGCCCGCATCATCGCGTGGCCGCGCTCGATCATCGGTCCGGTCGCGTACACGTCGCCGTACAGGTGCACGTCCAGGGCGTCGAAGTGGTCGCCGACGCCCGGCAGCAATGCGGCGAACCAGCGCGCCTCCTCGTCGTCCTCGTCGGCGCCGAGCGCGCCGGGAGGCGCCCCGCCCAGTACCACGGTCGCGGTCGGGTCGGCGGTCTTCACGGCGCGGTGGAACCGGGCCAGGTGGTCGGCGTACTCGTCCCGGCTGCCGGCCCAGAAGTACGGGTAGCACGGCTCGTTCTCCGGCTGCCAGTACCGGACCCGGCCGGCGCAGTGCGTGACCAGCGCACCGACCATCCGCTCGTACGCTGCCGGGTCGGTGGGTGGTGACGGCGGCAGCAGGTCGGTGCGCTCCCGGGTACCCCACAGGGAGCTGGCGCAGACCGTCAGCCACGGCTCGGTGTCGTCGTTCAGCGTCGCCAGCAACGCGTCCACGTCGTCGAACCGGTACTCGCCGGGTCGTGGCTCCAACTGCTGCCAGTACAGGAAGACGCGCAGCAGCCGACCACCGAGGCCGAGGACGGCCGGTACCAGTGGTTCGGGCTCGGTCAGCAGCCCGTAGCTGATGCCGCGGGTGACGCCGAGCCGGATGTCGGAGAGGTTCGCCATGCCGGCGATGCTGCCGCCGGCTGCTGACCGCACCCGCACACGGCGCTGTCAGCGCGTCGTCGCCCGTCTCGACCGCCGTCAGCCGCCGGCCGGGACGGGCCACGGGCGGTGACGGGCGGTCAGGACAGCTGGTCGAGCAGATACTTGACGATCGCGCGGGCCTGCTTGTCGGCGGTCGAGTAGGTGTAGTTGGTGCCCTCGTACGTCTTGCCGTCCGAGCCGATGCCGTCGTAGCTGGCGCCGCCCCACTTGACCGAGACGATCACGTTGCCGGCGCGTGCCTCGACCCAGGCGCCGCCGAGGTGATAGTTCTTCGCGTCCGACTCGCTCTTGCCGTACACGATGATGTTGGTGTACTTCGCGGTGAACGCCTGGTCGCCGAGCCCGGAGATGTCCTTCGGGTCCTTGTCGTACTTGTTGTCGGGGTCGTCGGCGTACGACTTGTCGTCGCCGTACGTGTCCTTCGCGTCCTCGATCGGGCCGCGCGAACTGGTCGACTTGGTCAGCTCGATCTGCAGGTACGCGGTCCGCTCGCTGGAGAAGATCTCGAACGAGCACAGGCTCTGTTCGTCGCCGGGGCTGCCGTCGGCCTTGGCCCCGGAGACCTTCTTCGGCTTGTGGCTGCCGAGCGAACACGGATCCGGCAGCGTGTCGTAGGTGCTCGGGGACGGCTTCGCCGACGCGCTGGTCGCTCGCGACGGAGTCGAACCGTGCGCGTCGGGCTGCCCGCCGGTGCCGCCGGAACCGTCGCCGACCGCGAGGGTGATGCTGACCACGACGATCCCGACCAGCGCCGCGGCGCCGACCGCGATCACGGCCGGGAACCAGCGGGGGCGGTTGCGTGGCGGTTTCGGTGGTGTCATCGCCGGGGAGCTCCAGCCGCCCGCGGGCACGTTCCGACCCGGGTTCTGCTCGGGCCGCCAACCGGGGTAGTCGCTCATGCAGCGATTGTTCGTGATCGCCGCCACCCGGGCGACCCGGCCCCCCGGGTGACCGACGTCAGGTGACCGGCCGGGTACCGCGGGGCAGGGTGCCGGCACGCGCCGCCTGGTCGAGGTAGCCGAGCAGCACGTCGCGCAGGGCGCGGGCGGCGCGCGGCGGCTGGACGTCCTTGCGGTGTGCCAGCCCGATGGTGCGCGACAGACCGGGCCGGGCGAACGGGGTGATCCGGAAGCTGTCCGCGACGACCATGCTGGGCACCACCGCGAGGCCGAGGCCGGCCGAGACGAAGCCGAGCACCGCGTCCATCTCGCCGCCCTCGATCGCGAACCGGGGCTCGAAGCCGGCGTCGTGGCAGGCGGTCACGGTGAACTCACGCAGGTCGTACCCGCGGCGGAACATCACGAGCGGCTGGTCCTCCAGGTCGGTGATGCGCATCGCGTCGGCGCTGGTCGGTGGCGGCGCGTCGATCGCGGAGGCGACGACGAGCTCCTCCCGCAGCAGCGGGGTGGTGGCGAGGGCCGGGCCGGGGGCCGCGACCGGCAGGATGATCAACGCCATGTCCAGCTCGCCCTCGGCGAGGTCGCGGACCAGGTCGCGGGAGCCGGACTCCTCGATGGTCAGCCGGATCCCCGGGTACTGCCGCCGGTACTCCCGCAGGACGGCCGGCAGCAGGCCGGTGAGCAGGCTCGGAGTGGCGCCGAGCCGGACCCGGCCGGAGCGCAGCTGGACCAGCTCCTGTACCTCCAGCCGGGCCGTGTCGACGTCCGCCAGGATCCGCCTGGCCAGCGGCAACAGCGTCTCGCCGGCCGGGGTGAGGGAGATGTTGCCGCGGGCCCGGCTAAACAGCGGCGCGCCCAGTTCGTGCTCCAGCGCCCGGATCTGCTTGGACAGCGAGGGTTGCGCGACGTGCACCGCCTCGGCGGCGCGGGTGAAGTGCCGGGTCTCCGCCACGGCGAGGAAGTAGGCGAGCTGCTGGAGTTGCACGGCCCCACGATAGCCGCAGGCTATCGAGTCCAGCGCGATCATGTCTTGGACCTCATAGCACAACCGGTCCTACCGTTATCGGACGTGGCAATAGCGACCCGGGCGGCCCGCCCCTCACCTCTTCGCACGCTGTGGCACTCGACCGTCGGCAAGAAGGCGGTCATGGCCACCACCGGCGTGATCATGCTGCTGTTCCTGATCGTGCACATGGCCGGGAACCTGAAGATCTTCTTCGGCCCGACCGACTTCAACGGCTACGCGCACTGGCTGCGCACGATCGGCGAACCCGCCCTGCACTACAGCTGGTACCTGTGGATCCAGCGGGTGGTGCTGGTCGCCTGCCTGGTGGCGCACGTGGTCTCGGCGATCCAGCTGACCCACCGGGACATCCACGCCCGGCCGCAGCGGTACCGGTCGAAGCGGCCGTGGCGGGCCACCTTCGCCACCAACACGATGCGCTACGGCGGCGTGATCCTCGCGCTGTTCGTGGTCTGGCACATCCTGGACCTGACCGTCGGTGCGGTGAACCCGCGCGGCGAGGCGGGCCACCCGTACCAGAACGTGGTGGCCGACTTCCGGGTGTGGTGGATCGGGCTGATCTACGTCGTCGCGATGCTCGCCCTGTGCCTGCACATCTACCACGGCTTCTGGTCGGCGGCGCAGACGCTCGGCGCCAACAACGCGGCCCGCAACGTGGCCTTCAAGACGATCGCCACCATCCTGGCGCTCGTGATCACGGTGGGCTTCCTATCCGTACCGGTCGCGGTGATGACCGGGCTGGTGAGTTGATCATGTCGAACACGGTTGGTTCGTACACGGTCGGCGACGACATCGTCGACACCAAGGCACCGTCCGGCCCGGTCGAGGACCGGTGGGACAAGCGCCGGTTCGGCGCCAAGCTGGTCAACCCGGCGAACCGGCGCAAGCACCGGGTCATCGTGGTCGGCACCGGCCTCGCCGGCGGTTCGGCCGGCGCGACGCTGGCCGAGCAGGGCTACCACGTCATCCAGTTCTGCTACCAGGACTCGCCGCGGCGGGCGCACTCGGTGGCGGCGCAGGGCGGCATCAACGCGGCGAAGAACTACCGCAACGACGGCGACTCGATCTACCGGCTGTTCTACGACACGGTCAAGGGCGGCGACTTCCGCTCCCGCGAGTCCAACGTGTACCGGTTGGCGCAGGTCTCGGTGGAGATCATCGACCAGTGCGTCGCCCAGGGCGTCCCGTTCGCCCGGGAGTACGGCGGGCTGCTGGACAACCGGTCGTTCGGCGGCGTGCAGGTCTCCCGCACCTTCTACGCCCGCGGCCAGACGGGGCAGCAGCTGCTGCTCGGCGCGTACCAGGCGCTGGAGCGGCAGATCGACGCGGGCAACATCGAGATGCACCCGCGTACCGAGATGCTCGACCTGATCGTGGTCGACGGCCGGGCCCGCGGCATCGTGGCCCGCGACCTGATCACCGGCGAGATCTCCACCTACCTCGCCGACGCGGTGGTCCTCGCGAGCGGCGGGTACGGCAACACGTTCTACCTGTCCACCAACGCCAAGGGGTCCAACGCCACGGCGATCTGGCGGGCGCACAAGCGCGGCGCGCACTTCGCGAACCCGTGCTACACGCAGATCCACCCGACGTGCATCCCGCGCTCCGGCGAGCACCAGTCGAAGCTGACGCTGATGAGCGAGTCGCTGCGCAACGACGGCCGGATCTGGGTACCGAAGAAGAAGGGCGACACCCGCCCGCCGGACCAGATCCCCGAGGACGAGCGCGACTACTACCTGGAGCGGGTCTACCCGTCGTACGGCAACCTGGTGCCGCGCGACGTCGCCTCCCGGGCGGCGAAGAACGTCTGCGACGAGGGCCGCGGCGTCGGCCCCGGCGGGCTCGGCGTGTACCTCGACTTCGCCGACGCGATCAAGCGGATGGGCCGCGACAAGGTCGCCGAGAAGTACGGCAACCTGTTCGAGATGTACGAGCGGATCACCGCCGAGGACCCGTACCAGGTACCGATGCGCATCTACCCGGCGATCCACTACACGATGGGTGGGCTGTGGGTCGACTACGACCTGCAGTCGACCATCCCCGGCATGTTCGTGATCGGTGAGGCCAACTTCTCCGACCACGGCGCGAACCGGCTCGGTGCCTCGGCGCTGATGCAGGGGCTGGCCGACGGCTACTTCGTGCTGCCGGCGACGATCAACGACTACCTGGCCCGCGGCGGGTTCGACCCGGTGTCGCCGGACGACCCGGTGGTCACCGCCACCGTCGGCGAGGTGCAGGACCGGATCAAGCGCCTGCTCGCCGTCGACGGCGACCGTACCGTCGACTCGTTCCACCGCGAGCTGGGCATGCTCGTGTGGGACGAGTGTGGCATGTCCCGCAACGCCGAGGGGCTGCGCAGGGCGCTCAAGCGCATCCCGGAGCTGCGCGAGGAGTTCTGGCAGCGGGTCAAGGTGCCGGGCACCGGGTTCGAGCTGAACCAGTCGCTGGAGAAGGCGAACCGGGTGGCCGACTTCCTGGAGCTGGCCGAGCTGATGTGCCTGGACGCGCTGCACCGCGAGGAGTCCTGCGGCGGGCACTTCCGGGAGGAGTCGCAGACCGACGACGGTGAGGCCAAGCGCGACGACGAGCGGTTCGGCTACGTCGCGGCCTGGGAGTACACCGGCGTTGGCGAACCTCCGGTGCTGCACAAGGAAAACCTGGACTTCGAGTACGTCCACCCGACCCTGCGGAGCTACGCGTGAACCTCACCCTGCGGATCTGGCGGCAGCCCAACGCGGACGCCGAAGGCCAGATGGTGACCTACCAGGTCGCCGATGTCAGTGGCGACATGTCCTTCCTGGAGATGCTCGACATCCTCAACGAGGACCTGATCCTGCGCGGTGAGGAGCCGGTGGCGTTCGACCACGACTGCCGCGAGGGAATCTGCGGCGCGTGCGGCATGGTCATCAACGGCCAGGCGCACGGCCCGGAGCGCACGACGACCTGCCAGCTGCACATGCGGCACTTCTCCGACGGCGACGTGATCGACATCGAGCCGTGGCGCGCCGGGGCGTTCCCGGTGGTCAAGGACCTGGTGGTGGACCGGTCGGCGTTCGACCGGATCATCCAGGCGGGCGGCTACATCACCGCGCCGACCGGTACCGCACCGGACGCGCACGCGGTACCGGTGCCGAAGCCGGACGCGGACTCCGCGTTCGAGAACGCCACCTGCATCGGCTGCGGTGCGTGCGTGGCAGCGTGCCCGAACGGTTCGGCGATGCTGTTCACCTCGGCCAAGATCAACCACCTCAACGTGCTGCCGCAGGGGCAGCCGGAACGCGAGTCGCGGGTGCTCAACATGATCACCACGATGGACGAGGCCGGCTTCGGCGGCTGCACCAACACCGGCGAGTGCGCGGCGGCCTGCCCGAAGGGCATCCCGCTGGTGAGCATCGCGAAGATGAACCGGGAGTTCCTGCGGGCCACCCGCAAGGCCGGCCGCTGACCGACCCCGAGCGCGACGACCGCCCCGGTGTCCATCGTGGACACCGGGGCGGCGCGTCAGCGCCCGGTGACCTGGCCGCGCCTGGTAGCCGGCCGGGGCGTCTGGCCGCGGGATCAGCCGGGCCGGTCCGGGCGGCGACGCAGCATCCGGGTCAGCAGCCGGGTCGCGGCGGGCTCGTCCGGGCCGAAGAACTCCGCGTCGACCGCCTCGACCGCGCGCACCGCCCGCCGGGCCAGCTCGGCACCGGCGGGCGTGAGCCGCAGCCGGCGGGCTCGGGTGTCGGCCGGGTCGACCTCGCGCTCCAGCAGCCCCTTGACCGCCAGCTTGCGCACGACCTGTGAGGTCATCTTCACGTCGGTACCGGCCTGGCGGGCCAGTCCCAGCTGGTTCGGCGCCTGTCCGTGCTCGCCCAGCCACCAGGCGCACGCCAGCAGCACGAACTGCACGTGGGTCAGCTCGTAGCGCGCCAGTGCCGCGGTCACCGACCGCTGCCAGTCCAGCGTGAGCCGCCAGAGCAGGAACCCGGGGCTGTCCGCGGCGCCGCCGGGGTAGCGGGTCGCGGCAGGCTCGTCGCCGGTCACCGCGCCGCCCCTGTCGCCCGGACCGTGGTCCGCGCCGGTAGCGGCGCTGCCCGTACCGCCTTAGGGTCTGTTTCGGGGTCCCGCGTGCCGGCTGCGGCGGCCCCGTTTGCCCGCTCGCGGCGTTGTCGGACAGCCCGTGTGCAAGCCCGGCACACGAACTGCCCTCCGCCTTGCGAGCAGACAAACGGGACTCGCCTCGCTCGGCCGGGGGCTCCGAAACAGACCCTAGGCGCGACGGTGTCGGCCGCGATCACCGCTCGGCCCGGGCGAGCAGGCCGGCCATGGCCTCCGGGAAGTCCTCGGTGATCTGCGGCCCGAGCTCGGGGCCGAGGGTGTCGGCGGCGTCGCCGGTGATCTCCAGCCGGTGCCGCACCCTGGTCCCGCCGGACGTCAACGGTTCCAGCGAGTGCCGGAACCGCAGCGTGACGCCGCCGAACTGGGTGACGTCGGCGTAGGCAACGCCGTCGCTGATCTCGACGATGGTCGAGGTGATCGCGTCCTGCCCGACCGGTGTCATGACCACCTGCGAGCCGACCCGGAACTCTCCGTCCAGTCGGACGGACTCCATCGAGGTGTCCCAGTCGGCCCAGCGGTCCAGGTCGCGCAGCACCTGCCACACCCGCTCCGGATCTGCCGGCGTCTCCGCCACGTACTCGTGTTGCCACATCGCTGCCTCCTGGCCTGCGTGAAGATGGTCTGCGTGAAGATGGTCTGCGCGAAGACTAACTTGCCACTGCCGGGCCGGCAAGCCGGTCGGGTCGGTCACATCCCGGTCCGGAACAAGCGGTGGCATGAAAGGGTTGATCGCAGACAGAGCATGCGCTCCGGGGCTCGGTGAAAGTCCGAACCGGCGGTGACAGTCCGCGACTCGCCGATCAGTGTCGGCGATTGAACCGGTGGAACTCCGGTACCGACGGTGACAGTCCGGATGGGAGGACGCGCACGCGGCTGACGGCGCATCGAGCCGTTCGCCGTGCGTTCAGGATGCCCCGGCGCAGAAAGGGACTCCGATGGGGCACGGCCTGATGCAGTACGGCGTCACCATCCTCGGCCAACGAATCTCGTACGCGGAGATCCTTGGCCAGCTCGCCGCCCTCGCGGTGGTGTTCCTGGCGCAGCGGCGCACCCTGTGGACCTGGCCGATCCAGGTGCTCGCCACGGTGCTGCTGTTCGTCGTGTACACCTCGGCCGACCTCGGCGGGCTCGCGGCCCGGCAGGTGGTCATCCTGGCGATCTCGGTCTACGGCTGGTGGGCCTGGTCGCGCCGCCGCGACCCGGTGCACGGGGTGCTGGTGCGTACCGCGACGTGGCGCGAGCGGGTGGCCATCGCCGCCGTGCTGGCCGCCGGTACCGCCGGCGTCGCGGTGCTGCTCGACGTGCTGAACGCCTCCTGGGCGCCGTGGCCCGACGCCTGGATCTTCGTCGGTACCGTCGTCGCCTTCGCCGGCCAGGGCCTCGGGCTGGTGGAGTTCTGGCTGGTGTGGCTCGCGGTCGACGTGGTCGGCGTGCCGCTGCAGATCCACTCGCACCTGTACTTCTCCGCCGCGGTCTACGTGGTCTTCGCGGTACTGGTACTGATCGGGGTGCGCGACTGGCTGCGCACCGCCAGGCGCGAGGCGGGGCACCGCAGCGCCGAACACGCCAACGCCTGAGCGCGCGGCGGGGGCGGCCCTCGTCGAGGACCGCCCCCGCCGGCTGGCTCAGTGCCGGGGTGCGCCGGTGCCCGGGTCGAGCAGCAGCGGTCGCGGGTCCGGCCGGTGCCGGAAGTCGAGCATCCCCGTCAGCGGTGTGGCGAGCCCATCGTACGAGTGGTCGCCGATCCGCTTGGTGCCCCAGTTGTCCTCGACGAAGCGGATGATCGAGGTCTGGTCGAGCCGGGTGTGGTCGACGTAGTTGCGCTTGGAGTACGGCGAGAGCACCAGCATCGGCAGCCGCGCGCCGTAGCCGCACCGGTCGTCGTAGCCGCCCGCCGCCGGCTTCGCCAGGCACATCGGCTGGTCCTGGCTGGCGTCGGCGGAGCCGTTGACGATCGGCGGCGACACGTGGTCGTACCAGCCGTCCGAGTCGTCGTAGGCGATCACCACGGCCGTGGACTTCCACTGCTTCGACGACTGGATGTCGTTCAGCGTCGAGGCGAGAAAACGCTGCTCGTCCAGCGGGTCGGAGTTGCCGGCGTGCCCGTTCTGGTACGACGGCGCCTTGAGGAAGCTGACCGCCGGCAGGTTGTCCGCGCCCAGCGCGGCGTGGAAGTCGCTCAGGTCGTAGTTGTGGTTCGCCTGGTCGGTGTGGCCGATCGCGGCGACCGACGACGGCGGCAGGTGCTTCGGGTTCGACGTCGACTCGTAGTACTGGAACGGGTCGTGGTGCGGCGTGTAGTCGACGACCTGGTTGCCACCGATGTTGGCGTGCGTGGCCCCGCACACCGAGTAGCCGTTTGCGGTCCCGGTCGGCTTGAAGCCGCCCTGGAACCAGCCCCAGGTCACGCCCGCCTCGTTGAGCCGGTCGCCGATGTTCTTGCCGGACATCACGGCGAGGTTCTCGTCGGCGGTGTGGTTGCGGTCCGAGCAGTCGTCGAACGCCGGGTCCGGGTCGCTGATCAGGGTGCCGACCCCGTTGGCGTCGGGGGAGTGCACGAACGGGTCGCTGACCTTCTCGTGCGTCACCGGGTCCACCGCGTACACGCCGTGGGTCTGGCCGGACACCAGGTCGATCGCACCGGGCGTGGACGGGCCGAAGATCGCGTCGAACGAGTGGTCGGCCATGGCGTAGCGCTGGGCGTAGTTCCACATCGCGGTGACCGTGTTGCCGTCGAAGTAGTCCATCACCAGGCCCGGTTCACCGAACAGGATCGGCTGGCCGGTGCAGGTGTCCTTCTCCGTGTACTCGACGAACTTGTCTGCCTTGCCGCCGTTGTACGCCTTCTGCTCCGGCCCGTACGAGTGGTTCTGGTCGCAGGTGAGCGCGTGGTCGGGCGACAGCCGCTTCGGGTTGTACTGGTTCGGGTTGTGCTGCAGCAGCTTCGGCGAGAGGCCGTCCACCTTCGGGGTGTGCTTCTTCGCCTGGAACGGGGTCCCGTCGGCGTTGGTCGCGTGCGGGTAGGTGCCGAAGTAGTGGTCGAAGGAGATGTTCTCGTCGAAGATGACCACCAGGTGCTTGATCGGGGTCGCGGTGTGCGCGGACGCGTGCGACCAGGTCGGGTGCGCGGTCTCGCCGGAGGCGGCGGCGGACGTCAGCGCCGCGCCGGTCAGTACCGCGACGGCCGCCGCGGCGATCGCGGTGCGTCGCCGATGCCGACCCCACCTGGCCCGTCGACCGGATGCTGGTGCTTCGTCCATCTGTCGCCCTCCCGCCGGTTTACCTGCCGTTCACCGATCCGCGGGCGATTATGGCACTGATTTTCACGAAACAATAGGCACACGGAGCTTTCTGGGCAGCGCGACCGGATCAGCCGTCGCCGCCGGGCGGGGCGAGTCCCGCCTGGCTGCCACCCGGCGACGCCAGTCCCGATTTCCTGCCGCCCGGCGGCGCGAGTCCCGACTCGAGGTAGGCGAAGGCGTCGTCGATCAGCCGGGCCGGGTCGGTCCCGTCCGGCGCGTCGGTCCAGGCCTGGATCGCGGTCCGGATCGCCGCCACCGACGCCGCGGCGGTCAGCTCCACGTACAGGTGGTCGGAGGCGAGCCCGGTGCGCCGGGACACCCCGGCCGCGAGCGCCCGCTGCACCGAGCCCATCACCGCGACGAACCGGCCGATCAGCCCGGGCTGCTCCCGGATCAGCTCCAGCCGGTCCTGCCACAGCTCCATGCCCATCGCGTCGGCCACCGCCGACCCGAGCACCGCGCGGATCGCCCGCAGCGGCGACTCGGAGGCCGGCCGCTTGGCCACCGCACTGGTGACGAACGCGTCGATCTCCGCGTCCCAGTCGATCAGCGCCTCCTCCTTGCTGGCGAAGTAGTTGAAGAAGGTGCGCGGCGACACGCCCGCCCGGGCGCAGATCTCCTCCACCGTGACCGAATCCGGGTCGCGGCTGCGGACCAGCTCCAGCGCGGCACGCTGCAACGCGTCCCGGGTCGCCATCTTCCGGTGTGCCCGTCGGCCCCGAATGATGCTCATCCGCGCCTCACCTCCACCGAAGCGCCCGGCAACCACCGAACCGGGCGCCGGGTCGCACCACGGGGACCCACCCGCTCGGGTAGCGCCCCCACCGCAACGCTGTGGCCAGTGCCATCTTGGCCAATATCTTTGCAGCGGCTGCAAGGTTTCGATAGTTTGCAGTCAGTGCAAGACTGCCGCGTCGTGGCCCGCCACGCGCGGTCGAGACACCGAGCGGGCGGTGCCGTCCACCTCGTGGTGCGGCGTCGTGGGGCGCTAGTCGCCGACCCGTCGCGGTGGTAGGGGGTCCGATCCGGACCTCCACGTCACCGCGCGCGTGGCCGACGGGGATTCGGTGGGGGACGTGACGGTAACCGAGACCGAGCAGTGTGCCGGCGACACCGACGGCGACGGGCCGACGGCCCGGGTACGGGCCCTGGCGGGCGCCGCTGGCGGTGACCGCGCCGCGGCCCGGGCGGCCGTGATCGAGTCGCTGCTGCCGCTGGCCGACCGGCTGGCCCGCCGCTACCGCGGGCTGGGCGTGCCGCTGGAAGACCTGCGCCAGGTCGCCGCGACCGGGCTGATCAAGTCGGTCGACGGCTACCGGCCACAGCTGGGCCGGTTCATCGCCTACGCGGTGCCGACCATCACCGGCGAGCTGCGCCGGTACCTGCGGGACCGGGCCTGGGCCGTGCGGCCGCCGCGGCGGCTGCAGGAGCTCGCGCTGCGCACCCACCACGCCGCCGAGGCACTCTGCGCCCGGCTCGGCCGCTCGCCGAGCGTCACCGAACTGGCCGACAGCGTCGGCGAGCCGGTCGAGCGGGTCGGCCACGCGATGGCGGCGTTTCGGGCGTACATGGCCGTCTCGCTGGACGGCGCGGCCGGGGAGGCCCAGTCGCCGCTGGTCGAGCAGCTGCCCGGCGCCGACCCCGGCATCGACGCGGTCGTCGACCGGTTGGCACTGGCCGAGGCGCTGACCACGCTGCCCGGCCGGGAACAGGCCATCATCCGCATGCGGTTCCTCGACGAGCTCACCCAGCAGGAGATCGCCGCGAGGCTCGGCATCTCGCAGGCACACGTGTCCGGCATCCTGTCCCGTACCCTGCGCGAACTGCGCGGCCTGCTGTCGGCCGAGGGCACGACGGCGACCGTGCCGCCCGCGCAGCGGCGGCCGCCCGCGGGCCGGCCGTGCGGAGCACCCGGCAGCCGGCGCTCGCCGCGCTCGTCGCAGCCCGCGTACGGACGGGGGCCCTGCCACCGCGGCAACGCCGGCCGGGCGCGCTGACCGGCGCCGGCGTCCGCTCTGATCAGCGCGGACGCTGGGCGCTTGATCGTTCCTCCCGCATACTTGGTCACCTGGCGAGACCAGGGGGCCCTGGTCACCTGGCGAGGGCGGGGGGGAGCGATGGCCGTACCGGTGTGGGTGTGGTTGGCCACCGTGCTGGGGATCGCGGTGCTGATCGGCGTGGACGTGTGGCATGCCCGAAGCCCGCATCCGGTCGGCTTCCGCGAGGCGGTCACCTGGTCGGCCATCTACCTGAGCGGCGCGCTGGTGTTCGGGTTGGGCGTGCTGCTGTTCGCGGGCCGGGAGCCGGGCGCCGAGTTCTTCACCGGTTTCCTGGTGGAGAAGAGCCTGTCGGTCGACAACCTGTTCATCTTCGCGCTCATCCTCGGCCGGTTCGCGGTGCCGCCGGAGCACCAGCAGCGGGCGCTGCTGATCGGGGTGATCGGCGCGCTGGTGCTGCGCGGCGCGTTCATCGCCGTGGGCGCGGCGGTGATCAGCCGGTTCGCCGTGGCGTTCGTGGTGTTCGGTGCGTTCCTGCTGTACACCGGGATCCGGTTGCTGCGGCCGTCCCAGGACGAGCCGGACGTGCTCGACTCCCGGGCGGTGCGGCTGCTGCGCCGGGTCATGCCGGTCACCCGGGAGTACGCGGGGTCGCGCCTGACGGTGCGGCGCGACGGCCGGCGCGCGGCGACACCGCTGCTGCTCGTCGCGGCCACGATCCTGTCGGTCGACCTCGTGTTCGCGCTCGACTCGATCCCGGCCATCTTCGGCATCACCGAGAGCGCCTACCTGGTGTTCACCGCGAACGCGTTCGCCCTGCTGGGGTTGCGCGCGCTCTACTTCCTGCTGATCGGGCTGCTGGACCGGTTGGTGCACCTGCACTACGGCCTCGCGGTGATCCTCCTGTTCATCGGCGTCAAGCTGATCCTGCACTACGTGCACACGCTCGTGCCGGCCGTCCCCGAGATACCGACCTGGTTGTCGCTGGTGGTCATCGTCGCCGTGCTCGGGGTCGTCACGGCGACGAGCCTGCGCGCCACCCGGCGCTGAGCGTCCACACCGGACGGTCAGCCCCGTCGGTACGGTCGGGCCAGCGCCAGATCGGGGTTGAGCGTGACGCCGAAGCCGGGCGCGTCGAGCTGCCCGATCCGCAACCGGCCGTGCTCGGGTACCGGCTCGCCGAGCAGTTGCGGGTGAAACATCGGGACCACCCGGTCAGCGGCGGGCGCCATCATCAGGAACTCCGAGAACGGACTGTTGTGCTGCGCGAACGCGAAATGGTACGAGTAGACGCTCGAGCCGTGCGGCACGACGAGCAGGCCGTGCGCGTCGGCGAGCGTACTGATGCGCAACAGTTCGGTCAGCCCGCCGCACCAGCCGACGTCGGGTTGCAGGATGTCGGCACAGCCCATCTCGGCCAGCAGCCGGAAGCCCCACCGGGTCGCCTCGTGCTCGCCGGTGGCCAGCAGCATGCCCGGCGGCAGCGCCTTGCGGATCGCCGCATGGCCCCAGTAGTCGTCCGGCGGCACCGGCTCCTCGATCCAGCGCAGCCCGTGCTCGGCGGCGGCGTGCGCCAACCGGATCGCGTAGTCGACATCCAGCGACATCCAGCAGTCGTAGGCGAGCCAGGCGTCCGGCCCCATCGTGGCGCGCATCTCGGCGAGCAGCCGCAGGTTCGCGGTGAAGCCGTCGGCGCCCTCGGCCGGCCCGTGGTGCAGCGGCAGCTTGCCGCCCAGAAACCCCAGCTCCACCGCGAGATCGGGCCGCGCGCCGGTGGCGTAGCACGGCTGCTCGTCGCGCACCGCACCGCCGATCATCGCGTACACCGGTTCGGCGCGGACGTGGCCGAGCAGGTCCCACAGCGCGAGGTCGACGCCGCTGATCGCGTTGAGTACCAGGCCCTTGCGGCCGTAGAACAGGGTCGAGGAGTACATCTGGTCCCAGATCCGGGACAGGTCGGTGACCGCGGCGCCCAGCACGAACCGGGACAGGTGCTTCTCCACGATCCAGGCGGCCGGCTCGCCGCCGGTGGTCACCGCGAACCCGGAACTGCCGTCGCTCGCCTCGGCGACCACCACCAGGGTGCCGAGCACGTTGAGCCCGAAGCTCTGCCGCGACTCCCGATAGCCCGGGTAGCGCGCCATCGGGGTGGCGATGTGGTCGTCGATCCAGTGCGGACCGTCCTGGTCGTGGTAGTCGGCGCCGCCGCCGCGCAGCACGTACGCGCGCAGGTCGGTGACCGTCGGTGCGGACATCTCAGCCCTCCTCGTCGAACCGGACCAGGATCTTGCTCGCCGTACTGCCGTCGCGGGCGAGCCGGGTGAAGGCGTCCGGCGCCTCCGCCAGGGGGACCTGTGCCGAGATCAGCGGCGACAGCAGCTCCGGTACGGTGCCCGCCCAGGCGGCGGTGGCCGCGAACTCCTCGGCGGTGTAGCAGAAGCTGCCGATCAGGCTGCGCTCCCCGGTACTGACCGGGTACGCGGCGAGGTCGAGGCGCGGTGCGCCCATGCCGACCAGTACGATCCGGGCTCCGGCGTCGGTGGCCGCCAGCGCCTCGGCGATCGTGGCGTCGATCCCGACCGCGTCGACCGCGACGCTCGCCGGTGCGCTCAACGCGCCGAGGGCGCCGCCGGGCTCCACCGTGGACACACCCAGCGCCTCGACCAGGCTGCGGCGGCCGGGATCGGGCTCGGTGACGACGATCTCGTCCGCACCGAGCCGCTTCGCGGCGAGCGCGACGGCCTGGCCGATCGGGCCGCCACCGAGGATCAGCACCCGATCGGCGGTGCCGATCTCGCCCCGGCGAGCCGCGTGGTAGCCGACCGACAACGGTTCGACCAGCGCGCCGTGCGGCAGCGGCATCCCGGCCGGCAGCGCCACCACGTTGGCGGCCGGCAGCAGCAGCCGGTCGGCGAACGCCGCACTGCGGCTCGGGTCGACGCCGATCACGGTGCGCCGGGCGCAGATCTGCGACCGGCCGGCCCGGCAGGCCGCGCACTCACCGCAGGCCAGCACGGGGTACGCGGTGGCCGGGGTGCCCGGCGCCAGATCGACGCCGACGCCGACCGCCTCGACCGTACCGGCGGTCTCGTGGCCCATCACCTGGCCCGGCACGCGGCGGCCGCTGTCGCCGGTGAACCCGTGCAGGTCCGAACCGCAGATGCCGGTGGCGGCGATGCGCAGCACCACCTCGCCCGGCCCCGGTACCGGGTCGGGTCGCTGCCCGACCGTCAGGCTCCAGAAGTCGTCCAACACCAGTGCGCGCAAACCCGGCCTCCCGTGTCGTGCCGGCCCGAGGATCCGGGCCTGCTGAGCTATTGCAGGTTGACGAACATGCCGCCGTCGACGAGCAGTTCGGCGCCGTTGACGTATCCGGCCTCCGGCCGGGTCAGCAGCCAGATCGCGCCGGCGACGTCGTCGGGCACCCCGGTGCGGCCGACCGGGATGCGCTGGGCGAACATCTCCCGCTTGCCCGGCCGGGCCAGGTCGTCGCGGTTGATGTCGGTCTCGATGGTGCCCGGCAGTACCGCGTTGCAGGTGATGCCGTGCGGGGCCAGCACGATGGCGAGCGACTTCATCAGCGAGCTGATGCCCGCCTTGGTCGCGCAGTAGTGCACCTGCTGGGAGCCGCCCACCCAGGCCGAGATCGACGACACCGACACCACCCGGCCGCCGCGGCCGGCCTCGACCATCTGCCGGGTGAACGCCTGGGTCACCAGGAACACGCCGCGCAGGTTCACCTGGTGGGTGCGGTCCCACAGCTCCACGTCGATGTCGAAGAAGTCGGCGAACGGGCAGATCCCGGCGTTGTTGACCAGCACGTCCAGCGGCCCGAACTCGGCGTGTACCGCTTCGGCCATCGCGGTCACCTGGGCCGGGTCGGCGACGTCGGCGGCCACCAGATACGGCTCGCCACCGGCCGCGGTGACCAGCTCCGCGGTGCGCTGCGCGTGCTCGAGCTCGCCCGGCGGGTAGTTGACCGCCACCCGGGCGCGGTCGCGGCCGAAGCGGACCGCGGTGGCCCGGCCGATGCCGCGGGCCGCCCCGGTCACCAGGACCCGCTGTGGTTCGTCGGTGTTCGTCACGACCGTCCCTCCTGGTGCATGCTCATGCGATCCGCCCGCCCGGGTAGCGGTCGAAGTTCGCCGGGTCGTACAGCGGCAGGATGTGCGTCGCGGTCCGGCGCACCCGGTCGTAGGCCGCCAGGCACTCGTCGATGTTCTCGCTGATCCCGATCGGGTGGTCGGACAGCACGTTGTCCAGCAGGAAGTACGTGTCGGAGATGGCCGCGGTGCCGGTGGCCGTGTCCGCCTCGACCACCATCGACGCGCGGTGGTGCCCGCCGCTGAACCAGGTGCGCAGCCCCGGCGCGACCTCGTCCTCGTCGGCGAGCAGCCGTACCCGCGGCCACGCCTCGGTGACCAGGTGGACGAGGATCTCGTCCGGGATCGAGGTGGCGCGGTCGTCGTGCGGGTGCGCGTGGGTGGTGTGGAAGTGCGTCCAGCCCCGCGCGGTCAGGCAGAGCTGCGCCGCGGTGAACAGCGGCACGTTGCTCACCGTGTACAGCTGGAGCGGGGTGAGCAGGACGTGCGTCACCTCCGCCGGCGTGACGCCGTGCGCGGCGAGCGCGTCCACGATGTACTCGCCGGGTTCGCGGCGCAGCACCGCGCGGGGACCGAGCACCTGGGTCCACTTCTCGTTCATCGGGCCCAGGTCGGCGGCCGGTCCGGTGTTGACGAGCGCGGTGACCCCGTCGCCGCGGATCAGCGCGGTCTGGAACCGCAGCCCGATCCACTCGTCCCACCGGCTCATCCAGTACGCCTCGGGGCCGGGCACGTCGCCGCGGCCCATCGACAGCAGGTCCACCTGGTACCGGCTCACGGGCTGGTCCTCCTCGGTTGGTCGGCGCCGAAGCCGAGCTCGGCGGACAGTGCGGATCCGGCCTCGCGCAACAGCTCCAGCCCGCGGGTGCGCAGCTCCCGGCGGTACCGGATGGTGGGCACCGAGACGCTCATCCCGGCGACCACGTGGCCGGTGG
This sequence comes from Actinocatenispora sera, assembly GCF_018324685.1. Classification (NCBI taxonomy): domain Bacteria; kingdom Bacillati; phylum Actinomycetota; class Actinomycetes; order Micromonosporales; family Micromonosporaceae; genus Actinocatenispora; species Actinocatenispora sera. The sequence goes on from NZ_AP023354.1 coordinate 4,645,288, forward strand.
CGTCCCGGACCGGGACGGCGAGGCAGCGAACCCCGACCGTGTACTCCTCGGTGTCGGTGCCGTAGCCGCGCCGCCGGACCTGGTGCAGCTGTTCGGTCAGCGCCGGCAGCGAGGTGATGGTGTGTTCGGTGAACGCCGCCATCGACCCGCCGGCGTACCGGTGGGCCAGCTCCGCGTCGGGCAGTCCGGCCAGCAACACCTTGCCCAGCGCGGTGGTGTGCGCGGGCAGCCGGCGGCCGACCGCGGAGGCGAGCGCGAGCGCCTGCCGGCCGTCGACCTTCGCCACGTACACGTTGTGCACGCCGTCGAGCACGGCGAGCTGGACGGTCTCGTTGAGCTCGTCCCGGATCCGGCGCATGTGCGGCAGGGCGCGGTCGCCCAGCGCCAGCGACCGGCCGTACGCGTTGCCTGCCGACAGCGTGCGGATGCCGAGCGTGTACCGCCGGGTCTGCTCGTCGAAGCCGGCCCAGCCGGAGTCGACCAGCGTGCGCAGCAGGCCGTGCAGGCTCGACTTGGGATAGCCGAGCCGCTCGGCGAGCTCGGTGAATCCCATCGGCGCCTCGTGCTCGGTCAGCACCTCCAGGATGGCCAGCGCGCGCCGCGCGGACTTGACCGGGTCTGGCAGTGAGTTCATCTACATGAACTTTCTTTCCGCCTCTTGAACTGTTGGCCGCGACGCTACTACGTTTCCTGGCGAATGAGAACCGTGACATCTCACCGCCATCCGGGTAAACCTGCGAGGTACCGGCATGACGCACTCCGCCGCCGAACGCGCGCTGACCGACCCTGATCCGAGCTACGGCCCGGTGCCGATCTGGTGGTGGTCGGGTGACCGCCTCGATCCCGACCGGCTTCGCTGGCAGCTGCACCAGCTGTACGACGGCGGGGTCCGCGCGGCGGTCGTGCTGAACCTGGCGCCGGCCGGGCCGCTGCACGGCTGCCTCGCCGACGACCCGCCGTTCGCCTCGCCGGCCTGGTGGCAGATCTTCACCGAGGTCTGTGCCGAGGCGCGCCGGATCGGCTTCCGGCTCTGGTTCTACGACCAGATCGGGTTCTCCGGCGCGAACCTGCAGGCCGACCTGGTCAGCGCCGAGCCGGCGTTCGCCGGCTGGGATCTGCGCCGTTCCAGCGTGACGGGACCCGGTGCGCTGCGGGTCACCGCGCCGCCCGGCGCGGTACCGGTGGCGGCCTCACTGTCCACTGCGGACGACACGGCCACCGGTGCCGCCGCTCCCGGCGCGGTCGCCGAGGTCGCGGTGGATGCCTCGGGCGCCGCCGCCGACGCGGGGCCCGCCGCGGCGACGCTGACCCTGTACCACGCGGTGCGGCGCGGGTTCGACTACTGCGATCCGGCCGCGTGCGCGGCGTTGCTGGAGCGGGTGCACGGCGAGTTCGAGCGGCACGCCGCGGACTACTTCGGCGACGTGCTCGTCGGTTCGTTCCAGGACGAGCTGCCGGCGATGCCGACCTGGTCGGGCCGGTTCGCGGCCGAGTTCGCCCGCCGGCGCGGCTACCCGCTGACCGGGGTGCGGCTCGCCGCGCTGTTCGGCGGGACGGGCCAGGAGCATGCCCGCATCCGGTACGACTACCAGCGCACCCGGGCGGAGCTCGCCGACGAGGCATTCTTCGTCCCGCTGCAACGCTGGCACCAGCGGCACGGGCTGCTCTGCGGGTACGACCAGCAGCATCCGGCGCGGGCCGGCGAGCCGATCGGGTCGACCGAGCTGTACGCGGACTACCCGCGGATCGGGGCCCGCTACGGCGCGCCGGGCAGCGACCACTGGGGCGACCCGAAGCTGCACAGTGGACTGTCGCACCTGCACGGTGGCAGCCGCACCTGGTTGGAGGGGTTCCACTCCAGCGGCTGGGGCGGCACGCTGGAGGAGACGTTCGACTGGCTGCTGCCGTGGCTGCGCGCCGGCGTCACGCTCTACGATCCGCACGCGGTCTACTACGCCACCCGGGCCGGCTGGTGGGAGTGGGCGCCGCCGTCCACCTGCTGGCGCCAGCCGTACTGGCCGCAGTACCCGGCGTTCGCCCGGCTGGTGTCCCGGCTGTGCGAGCTGCTGTCGCTCGGGACGCACGAGTGCGACGTCGCCGTGCTGCATCCCACCGCCACCGTGCAGGCCGCGCTGACCCTCGACGGCCGGGCGTTGCCGGCGGCGCGCGCGGCGCAGGAGTCGTACCTGGAGTTGAACGGCTCCGCGTCCTGGCTGCGCCAGGTGCCGGGGTCGCTGGCCGCGGCCGGGGTGGACCACGAGGTGGTCGACGACGCGGCGATCGCCGGCGGCACCGTCGCCGGTGGCGCGCTGCGGATCGCCGCCGAGGCATACCGGACGGTGCTGGTGCCCGGCTGCGCGTGGCTGACCGACGACACCGCGGGCCGGCTCGCCGAGCTGGCCACCGGTGGCGGCCGTGTCGCCTGCGTCGGTGCCGTCCCGCGTGGCGCGCTGCCCGGCAACGGCCCCGGCTGGGTCCGCTTCGCCGCCGCCCTGTCCGCCGGTGCCGTGGAGACGTCGACGGCCGCCGAGGTGGCGACGCTGCTGGCGGCGGAGGCGGCGGTGCGGTGCGACGTACCGACGGTGGTGCGGCGCGCGGGCGAGACCCGGCTGGTGTTGCTGACCGCGCACGACGACCGGACCGGTACCGCGCAACCGATGCACGGCGACTGGGTGTTCTTCGACGCGCACAGCTTCTTCGACTTCGATCGCTACACCCGCACCATGCGCGAGCGCGGGTACACGTTCCGGCCGGGCGACGGCGAGCGGGTCGCGACCCTGTCGGTACCGGCCGGCTGGGGTCCGGCGCAGCTGTGGGACCCGGTGGCTGGCACCCGCAGCGCGCTGGACCGGACGATCACCGGCGACCGGGCGACGGCCCGGGTGCCCTTCGCGTCCGGTCCGGCCGCCGTGGTGGTGTTCGGTGCCGCCACCCCCGCCCCGCCGCCCGGCCCCCGCGCCGGCCGCGTGCTCGCCACGCTGCCGGATCGCTGGGAGGCGAGCGTCGAACCGACGCTGGACAACCGGTGGGGCGATGTCGGCCCCGGCCGCGTCGACCCGCCGGTGCAGACCTGGCGGCTGGCCCACCGGGCCGCCGGCCCGCAGGTGACGCCGGACGCGTTGCCCACCCACGGCTGGATGGAGGTGGTCGCCACGTTCGGTCGGTACGGGTCGGCGGCCGGCCCGTGCGACACGGCCGAGGAACTGGCCGGTGCCGAGTGGCGGCCCGCGGTGTACTCGCTGTCGCGCGGCATCCCGAACGATCCGCGCCACCACGCGACGCTCGGCCCGAAGGGCTACGTCCCCGAGGAGTTCGTGCAGCTCGACGCCGTCCGGGCCGGGCAGTGGGTGGCGCTGCGCACCGGCTTCCGGCTCGGCCCCGACGAGCTGGAAGCAGGTCTGTGGCTGGCGGTCGGCGCCCCGGGGGAGCGGCGCATCGGCCTCGACGGCGGCGTCCTGCCGGCGGCAGGGGACGGCTACCTGACCGTGCAACCGATCGCGGTGGGCGCCGGCCACCACGAGCTGACCGTCGCCGTACGGTCCGATGTGGACGGTGCGGTGCGGCTGTGGTGGGCGCTCACCCGCGACCCGGACGAGCTGCGCCGGCCGGAGTGGCTGGTGCCGACGCGGTCGCCGGCCCGGATCGGGCACCGGTTCACCCTGCCCGGCCGACCGCGCCGCGCGGTGCTGCAGATCGGTACCGAGGGGGCGGCGGAGATCCGGCTCAACGGTGACCGGATCGGCCGGCACGGCGGATTCGACCCGTACGCGCAGAACAGGGCCGTGCGGGTGCGCCCGTTCGATCTCACCGACCGGCTGCTCGCCGGCGAGAACGAGCTGCTGGTCGAGTTCGTCGATCCGGCCGGCGCCGCGCTGTGGGTGGACGGGGTGATCGAGACCGACGCCGGCCGGGTGGACCTCGTCTCCGCCCCGGACTGGACGATCGGTGCACCGCGGGTCCGCCGCGAGCAGTGGCTGGATCCGCGTACCGCTTGCCTGTGGCCGCGGCCGCACCCGCTGCCGGACGCCGGCTGGCTGGACGGGCGGCCCCGCGGCGCGGTACTGCCGGTGACGCCGGCCGAGTCGGCGGCGGAGGCGGCGGGAACGCAGTGGCTGCGGTGGTTGCTGCCGCCGGGAGCCGAGCGAATGACGGTGCCGGTGCGGGGCTCGGCGCGGCTCTGGCTGGACGGCACCGAGTGGCCGGTGCGCGCCGGCGCGGTCGACGTGCCGCCGCACGCGCGCGAAGCCGTGCTTGCCGTGTCCACCGCGGATGGGGTGGGTGGTGCGGCGCTGACCGGACCGATCGGCTACCGCACCGGCACCGGCGAGATCGACCTCGGCGACTGGGCCGACGCCGGGCTCGGCTCGTACTCCGGGGCGGTGCGCTACGGGCACACGTTCACCTGGTCCGGCCCGGATGGGCCCACCTGGCTGGATCTCGGCGAGGTACGCGGCACCGCCGAGGTCCGGCTGAACGGCGCGCCGGTCGGCGAGCTGCTGCTCTCGCCGTACCGGCTGCGCGTCGACCGATGGCTGCGCGCCGGCGAGAACCGGCTGGAGATCGTCGTACGCAACACCCTCGCGCCGTACCTGGCGGACACCACACCGACCGCCGGGGTGTTCGCCGGGCAACGCCGCTCCGGGCTGTTCGGCCCGGTCCGGCTGCTCGGAACTGCCGCACAGTCCGCAACCGTCGCGCCGAAGGAGGACGACCGATGAGCGTGGAAGCAGACGCGGTGCTCGACGACGGCGCCGAGCGCCGCCGGTACTGGAAGTGGACGGCCGTGGCCGGCATGGCCAGCTACATCGACGCCGGCTCGATCGTGGCCGGCTCGGTGGGGCTGAGCCTGTGGACGCACAAGTTCGGGCTGACCGACAGCACCGTGGGGCTGCTCGGCGCGTTCAGCTCCAACGCGATCTCGGCCGGCATCGGCGCGCTGATCGGCGGCTGGATCTGCGACCGGTTCGGCCGCAAGAAGATCTACACCTGGGACCTGCTGCTCTACGCGTTCGGCATCCTCTGGATCATCTGCGCGGTCAACACCTGGATGCTGTTCGTCGGGTACATCCTGGCCGGTCTCGCGGTGGGCGCGGACGTACCGGCGTCCTGGACGCTGATCACCGAGCTCGCCCCGGCGCGAACACGCGGCCGGCTGGGCGGTCTGGCCCAGGTGCTCTGGAACCTCGGCCCGGTGGTGACCCTGCTGCTGTCCCTGGCGCTGTCGTCGCTGGGCATGCTCGGGGTGCGCCTGGTGTTCATCCACCTTTTGCTCGTCGCGGTCGTCACCTGGGTGCTGCGGCACGGTGTGTCGGAGTCGGCCCGCTGGCAACAGGCGACGCGCGCCTCCACGCCGGACCGTGCGGGCGGCGGGGCCCGGATCGCCGCACTGTTCACCCGGCGCGGCACGACCGCGCTGCTGTTCTGCATCGGCATGTACGGCGTCTGGAACCTGTTCGCCGGCACCAACGGCTTCTACTTCCCGTACCTGCTGAGCACGTTCGGCGCGCAGAGCCAGGCGGCGAGCGTCGGCCTGCAGTGCCTCAGCTTCGGGCTGACGGTGATCGGCACCCTGCTGGTGTACATGCCCTTCAACGACCGGGTGAACCGCCGGGTGCTGCTCGGCGTCAGCGTGGTGTTGCAGTTCGTCGGCATGGGGCTGTTCGTGGTGCTGCCGCTGAACCTGCCGGTGGCGCTGGCGTACGTGCTGCTGATCGGGTTCGGCTCCGGGTTCGGACAGCAGCACTTCTTCCAGCTGTGGTCCGGCGAGCTGTTCCCGACCGTGCTGCGCTCCACCGCGCAGGGCTTCACCTTCGCGGTGGTGCGCATCGGGCTCGGCATCTGGAGCTTCTTCGTCCCGCTGATCACCGCGAACGCCGGGTTCCGCTACCTGGCCCTGATCCTCGTGATCCTGCAGGCGGTCAGCGGGCTGATCGGGGTGATCTTCGGCCCGCGTACCGCGGGGCAGACGCTGGAGCAGATCGAGGCGAGCCGCGGATGGCGCAGCGAACCGGCCGCCGACGGCGACCCGGTGACCGAGAAGGGGATGGCATGAAGAGACGTACCGCTCTGACCGCACTGGCGGCCGGGACCGGCGCCGCCGCCCTCGGCGCGCTGCCACCGGCCTCGGCGACCGCGATGCCGGCCGGCGCGCCGCTGCGACCGTACCGGCTGCGGGTCGACGGGCTGGCCGACCCGCTCGGCATCGACGACACCGCACCACGGCTGTCCTGGTGGCTGGCCGGCGGGGGTACCGACCGGCGGCAGACCGGCTACCAGATCCGGGCGGCGTCGACCCGGGCCGGACTGGCCACACCGGACCGGTGGGACTCCGGCCACGTCGAGTCGGCCGACAGCACCCAGGTCGGTTACGGCGGCCCCGCGCCGGGCTCCCGGGACCGGGTCTTCTGGCAGGTACGGGTCTGGGACGAGCACGGGCGGCGCGGCGACTGGAGCGAGGTCGCATCGTTCGAGCTGGGGCTGCTGTCCGCCGACGACTGGACGGCGCGCTGGATCACCCACCCGGACTGGCTTTCGGTGCCGACCGACGTGCCGCTTCCGTTGCTGGCCAAGCAGTTCCGGGCCGGCACCGTGCGCCGGGCCCGGCTGTACCTCACCGGCGTCGGGATCTACCAGGCGAGCCTGAACGGCAGGCCGGTCACCGACGCGGTGCTGGAACCGCCGAACACCGACTACGCGACCCGGGTGACCTACGCCTGCCACGACGTCACCGAGCTGATCGCGAACGGCGCCAACACCCTCGCGGTACGCCTGGGCAACGGGACGTTCAACGTGCCGGACACGCCCGACCGGTACCGCAAGTACGTCAGGGTGCAGGGGCCGCCGAAGCTGCTCGCGCAGCTGGAGATCGACGGCGAGGTCATCGGCACCGACACCAGTTGGCGCACCACCCTGGGCCCCACCACGTTCGCCACCTGGTACGGCGGGGAGGACCACGACGCGCGCCGCGAGCCCGTGGGCTGGCAGCAGCCGGGCACCGACCTGTCCGGCTGGACGGCCGCGGTGACCACGGATCCGCCGGGCGAACACACCGTGCTCACCGCCCGGCGCTGCCCGCCGATCCGGCCGGTCGACACCGTGCCCACGGTCGCGATCACGCAGCCGAAGCCCGGTACCTACGTGTTCGACCTGGGCGTGAACATCGCCGGCTGGGAGGAGCTGCGGGTCGCCGGGCCGGCCGGTACCGAGGTGGCGATCCTGCCGGGGGAGCGGCTGACCGCCGAGGGGCTGGTGGATCAGGGCACCATGATCGCCGGCGGGGCAACCTCGCCGCCGATCGTCGACCACTACACGCTCGCCGGGAGCGGCACGGAGGTGTGGCATCCGCGCTTCTGCTACCACGGCATGCGCTACCTGCAGGTGACCGGGCTGCCGGCGGCGCCGGACAGGTCGATGCTGCGCGGCATCGTGCTGCGGACCGACAACGAGCCGGCCGGCGAGTTCGGCACCTCCAGCGACCTGTACGACGGGGTGCACCGCATCATCGACCGGTCGGTGCAGGGCAACATGTTCAGTGTGCCGACCGACTGCCCGGACCGGGAGAAGCTCGGCTGGCTGGAGGAGACCCACCTCAACTTCGCCACCCTGTCCCGCAACTACGACATCGGCGCCTGGTTCGCCGAGTTCCTGCGTACCGTGCGGGAGGCGCAGGAGGACACCGGGCTGATCCCGGACATCGCCCCGCAGTACGCGCACTTCTCCGGCGGCAGCCACGACGAGCCGAACTGGGGCAGCGCGATCATCCGCGCGGCGCTCGCCACCTGGCGCAGCTACGGTGACGAGCGGGTGCTCGCGGACAACTACCCGGCCATGCAGCGCTACCTGGACTACCTGTCCGGCAAGGCGTCCGGCGACCTGCTCGACTACGGGCTGGGCGACTGGGGCGAGCTCGGCCAGAACACCCCGACCGGCGTGGCGGCAAGCTACGGCTACCTGCGGGCGGCGCGTGGCCTGGCCGAGGTGGCGACCGCACTGGACCGGCACGACGACGCGCGTCGTTACGGCGCTCTCGCGGACCGGATCGCCGTTGCCTTCGACGCGAAGTACCGGGACGGCGACACGTACGCCAACGGCACCCAGGCGGCCGATGCGTTCGCGCTCGATGCCGGCGTGGTACCGGCCGCCGACCGGGTGGCGGTGCTGGAGCACCTGGTCGGCCGGATCCGGGCGTTCGGCAACCACCTGACGGTCGGCGAGATCGCGCTGCCCGCGGTGTTCCGGGCGCTGGCCGCGGGCGGCCGGGACGACGTGGTGGCCGACATCCTCGCCACCACCGGCGATCCGAGCTACGGCTACCAGCTGGTGTGCGGCGCCACCTCGCTCACCGAGTACTGGGACGGGCCGACCGCGTACGGTTCGCAGAACCACTGGATGCTCGGCGCGATCGAGGAGTGGTTCCACACCCGGGTCGGCGGGCTGGCCGCGGCCGACGGCAGCGTCGGCTACCACGACCTCGTCGTCGCGCCGGTACCGGTGGGCGACCTCACCGCCGCGCACGTGCGCTACCACACCCCGTACGGCCCGGCCGGTGTCGCGTGGTCGTGGCACGGACGCGAGTTCCGCATCGCCGCAACGGTTCCGATCGGTACCACGGCGCTGCTGGTGCCACCGCCCGGCGCCGCCGCGGTACATCCGCCGCGCGACGCCCGCCGGGACGGTGCCGGGTGGCGGGTGGGTTCGGGGCAGTGGACGCTGACCGCGGCGACCGCCGGCGCGGCGCCGCGGCCCGGACCGGTGCAGCTGGCGGTCAACGGCCCGCGCACCGATGTCCCGGTGCTCGGCGACGAGCCGATCTCCGCCGAGTTCCGGCTGCACAACCTCGGTACGCAGACGGTCCACGTGACACCGCGGGTGAGCGTCACCGGCGGCTTCACCGCGAAGGTCGGGCAGCACCGGGTCACGCTGCACGGCGGGGAGACGGTGGCGGTGCCGGTGGCGGTGACCCGTACCGATCCGGGCGTGCGGTCGGGGACGCTGAGCCTGTCGGCCGCCGGCACGCGCACCGCGGTGGCGCTGACCCAGACCGACGACTGGGCGCGGCTGGCGATGATGACCTCGTCCAGCGACCACAACGGGTCGGCCGCGTCCTACACCAACGACGGCCGCACCGACTCCGCGTACTGGCACAACGGGGTCGGCGGGTGGAACGACGGAACGAGCAAGCAGTTCCCGGACACGCTGACCGCGCGCTGGTCGCATCCGGTGTCGGTGCGCCGGGTCGTGGTGTACACGCTGGACAGCGTGCAGTACCCGGCGAGCCGGTACGGGCTGCGCGACTACGACGTGCAGGTCGCCGTCGCCGACGGCGGCTGGCGCACCGTGGCGAGCGTGCGCGGCAACACCGCCGGGCACGTCGAGTCGACGTTCCCGGCCGTGTGGACGAGCGCGGTGCGGCTGTCGATCAGCGACACCAACGACCACGGCTACAGCCGTGTGCTGGAACTCGAGGCCTACTCCGACTGAGCCGGCGGTCGTGCCTGCGCCGGGGCCTGCTCGGCGGCCGGGGCCCCGGCCCGGCGGTCGCGCACCAGCAACGCCACGCCGATCGCGACGGCGAGCAGCGCCGCGCCGAGCCCGAGCCCGGCGCGTACTCCGCCGGGGCCGTCGGACAGGGTGCCGGACAGCACCGGCCCGATGCACTGCCCGGCGGCGAACGCGGTGGTCAGCGCGGCGATCGCGGCCGTCCAGTGGCGTGGCTGCAGGTACTGCCGGGCCGCCGCGGTGACCGCGGCGACCACGGTCAGGAACGCGCCGCCGAACGGCACCGCCGACAGCATGGCGACCGGCAGCCCGCCGGGTAGCAGCGGCAGCGCGGCCCCCAACACCAGCACGCCGAGGATCAGGGCGATGCCCCGGCCGGCGCGCAGTTGTGCGAGCAGCGGCGCCCACAGGAACCCGGCAACCGTGGCGGCGGCGCCGAGCAACGCCCAGAACGCGGTGACGGTACCGGCACCGGCACCCTCGGATCGCAGGTAGGCGACGATGAACGTCATGTAGGCGATGTAGCCGGCGCCGAACATCCCGTAGCACACCAGCAGCGGCGCGAGCGGTCGCAGCGGCAGCCGTCCCGCCCGGCGGTCGGACGCCGGCGCATCGTCGGCCGGTACGGCCCGGGCCGCCGGCACCGCGGCGGCCAGCGCGGCGAACGCGAGGACGCCGAGGACCACCCAGGCGCCGCGCCAGCCGGCGGCGGCCAGCACCGGCGGCACCGCGAGCCCGGACAGCAGGATTCCGGCGCCGCCGCCGCAGAAGTACACCGCGAGCAGCCGGGTGGCCTGTTGGGCGCCGGCGTCGCGGCCGGCGCGGGCGGCGAGGCCGCCGCCGAGCACCAGCACCACCGCCCCGGTGGCACCGGAGAGCAGTCGCAGCGCCGCGAGCAGCGGTACCGAGCCGGTCCCGGCCGACGCCAGCACCGCTGCCGCGGTGACGACCAGCCCGCCCAGGTACGCGGTGCGCAGCCCCAGCCGGGTCGCGAGCGGCGCCGCGACCAGCGCGCCGAGCAGGTAACCGGCCGCGTTGGCGGTGTTCAGCGCCCCGGCGGTGGCGAAGCTCAGGGACAGGTCGGCGCGCATCGCCGGCAGCACCAGCGCGTACGCGAACCGGGCCAGCCCGAGCGCGACCGCCGGGCCGGCGGCGAGCCCCACCGCGATCAGCAGCGGCCGGGCCTGCACCGCGGTGCGCGTCATCGCGACAGTCCGGCGGCGAGCACCAGCTCCGCCAGCCGCCGGGCGAGGGCGAACGGTGCGGTGTCGCCCTCGACCAGCACCCGGGCGTTCGCGCCGTCGAGGACGAGCAGCAGCTGCGCACCGACCACGGCCGGGTCGTCTGCGCCGCCCTGCCGGGCCAGTTCGGTGAACGTGTCCGCCCACCAGCGCTTGTGGTCCCGGATGACCTGCCGGGCCGCGGCGTCGTCGTCCTCGACCAGCTCGGCGGCGGCGTTGACGAACGCGCAGCCGCGCGCGCCGGCGGCCCGTTGTCCTTCGCCCAGCCAGTCGAAGATCGCGAGGATCCGCTCGGCGGGGGAGCGGTCGGCGAGCCCGTCGAGGTGGCGGGCGAGCTCGTCGCGCCGGTCCCCGTGCTGCCGCGCCAGCGCCGCGGTGACCAGCTCGGACTTGGACCGGAAGTGCGCGTACAGCGTGGGCTTGGAGACGGTGGCGGCCGCGGTGATGGTGTCCACCCCGGTGGCGGTGACGCCCCGGCGGTAGATCACCGCGGCGGTCGTCTCGATGAGTCGGTCGCGTGCGGTGCCGCGCCTGGTCCGTGTCGCCATGCGAAGCAGACTAACAGGTCAGTAAAGTTGGTCGGGGCGGAGCAGGTGTCCGGCCGCCCGATCCGTCGTCGCGCGCCCGGTCGGCGGTCAGGCGGAGAACGTGTAGTGGCCGGAGCCGAGCCAGGCGACCGTTCCGCCCTCGGCGTCGGGCGCGACCGACCGTACGCCGGGATCGTCGGTCGACGGCGGCGCGACCCCGGGCGGCAGGTGCACGTCGGCGCTGGTGTTCGGCGGTACCGCCACCTCCAACCGGTACGGTTCGGCCTGCCATCGCACCATCACGAGGCCGTACCCGGTGTGCAACCGGGCGCCGGCCGAGTCGATGCCGCCGCCGGGACGCGGCCGTACCGTGATCCGCCGGTACCCGGGCTCGGCCGGTGCCAGGCCGCCCACCACCCGGTGCAGGAAGTCGCCGACCGCGCCGTACGCGTAGTGGTTGAAGGAGGTCATGCCCTCGTCGGCGAAGCCGCGCGACTCGCTCCACGAGTCCCACCGTTCCCAGATCGTGGTGGCGTCGGCGTGCACCACCGGGAACAGCCAGGACGGGTACGTGTCGCGCAGCAGCAGCGCGTACGCCACGTCCAGCCGGCCACCGCTGGCGAGCGCGTCCAGCAGCCACGGGGTACCGAGAAAGCCGGTGCTCAGGTGCGTGTTGCGGGCGGCGACCTCGGCGGCGAGCCGGCGCACCACCGCGGGCCGCTCGGCCTCCGTGACCAGCCCCGCCTGGAGCGCCAGCACGGCGGCGGTCTGGGTGCCGCCGGCGATTCGCCCGTCCCCGCCCACGTACGCGTCCCGGAACGCCGCGGTGGCCCGGTCGGCGATGCCGGTGCAGTGCGCCGCCGCGTCCGGCTCGTCGACCACCGCGGCCAGCCGCGCCGCCACCCGCGCGGAGCGCGCCAGGTACGCGGCGTTCACGACGTCCTTGTCGGTCGGCGTGACGGCGAGCCAGTCGGCGAACCCGCCGCGCGGATGGCGCGGCGCGTCCGGGCGGTCCAGGTAGTCCAGCCAACGCAGCATCGCCGGCAGGCACTCGCGCACCACCCGGGTGTCGCCGTACGCGGCGTGCAGGGCGGCGGGCACCAGCACGATCGCGTCGCCCCAGCCGGGGCTGCCGTGCTGCGGGGTGTCCAGCTGGCCGCTGAGCACGTCCGGCGCGACGTGCGTGATCGCGCCGTCCGCGAGCTGCGCGTCGCGCACGTCGACCAGCCACTTGCGCAGGAACGCGGCCACGTCGTACCCGAACGCCGCGGTCGGCGCGAACACCTGCGCGTCGCCGGTCCAGCCGAGCCGCTCGTCGCGCTGCGGGCAGTCGGTCGGTACCGCGAGGAAGTTGCCCCGCTGGCTCCACCGGATGTTGTCGTGCAGCCGGTTGATCCGCTCGTCGGAGCAGGAGAACTCGCCGGTGGCGGCCATGTCCGCGTACGCGACCAGGGCGGTGATCTCGGCGCCGTCCGGGCAGCCGGTCAGCTCGCAGTAGCGGAAGCCGTGACTGGTGAACTCCGGCTCGAACACCTCGCCGTCGGAGTGCCCGGCCAGCACGTACTCGTCGGTGGCGCGCGCGGTGCGCAGCGCGTCCAGGTACAGCTCGCCGTTGTGGTCGAGCACCTCGGCGTGCCGGACGATGATGCGCCGGCCGGCCTCGCCGCGCACCCGCAACCGGATCCAGCCGACCAGGTTCTGCCCGAAGTCGATGATGCGCCGGCCGTCCGGCCGGGTGTCGACGGACCGCGGCGCGAGCTCGTGCCGGACCCGGACCGGCGGCGCGATCGCCGCGGTGACCCGGCCGGCCGGGCCGTCGGTCGGTACCGCCGCCGGCCAGTCGCCGGCGAACCCCGCGGCATCCCAGCCGACCGGCTCGGCCCGGGCGTCGACGACGGTGCCGTGCTGCAGGTCGGCGTACCGGACGGCGCCGGTACCGGCGCGCCACCCGGTGTCGGTACCGATCACCTGGTGGTCACCGTCGGTGGTCCAGACGTGCAGTTCGGCCCGCAGGGCCCGGACGTGCCCGTAGTGGAACGACCGGCAGAAACCGACGCTGCCGGCGAACCAGCCGTCCGCGAGCACCGCACCGAGCACGTTGTCGCCGGCCCGCAGCAGCCCGGTCACGTCGTGGCTCTGGTACGGCACCCGGGTGGCGTAGTCGGTCCAGCCCGGCGCGAGGTGGTCGCTGCCCACCCGGGTCCCGTTGAGCCGCATCGAGTAGAGGCCGGCGGCGGTGACGTACAGCCGGGCCCGCCGCACCGGGGCGTCCAGCCGGAACTCCCGCCGCAGGTACGGGCTGGGCCGGTGGGTGATCGCCGTCCGGCCCCACGGTGGCGCGCCGTGCGGGCCGAGTGACACGGCGAGCCGGCCGTCGTCGGTGTGCCAGGTGTCGTCGGTGGCGATGGTGCGCGGCGGCAGCCCGTCCAGCGCGACGTCCAGCCGGCCGACCGCGTGCCCGGCCGGTGTGGTGACCGCGATCTCGTTGGTACCCGGGCGAAGTGCGCGGGCGGCGGAGCCCACCGCGGGCACCTCGGTGCCGTTGACGCGCACCGTGGCCTCGTCGGCGAAGGCGGTGGTGGCGGCCACGATCCGGCGCCCGCCGGGCAGCTCGAACGAGGTGCGCAGCGTGACCGGACCGCCGGCCGGGCCCGGCGCGGCCCGGCCGCCGTCGGGTGCACCGATGCGGTGCAGCGAGTGCAGCGGCTCGGTCGTGTCCAGGTCCGGCGGCAGCGGCGCGTCCCGCTCGCTCGCCGCGGTGATCCAGCCCGCCGTCCACTGTGCCGGGTCGAGCTGGCCGGTCTCCCAACTGCCGGGCGGCGACCAGTCGCTCTCGACGCCGTGGTCGTCGGTGACCCGGACCCGGAACAGGTACCGGGTGCGCGGCGCCAGCCGCGGTCCGCGGTAGGCGACGCCGACGCTCTCGCCGGAGTCCACCGGCCCGCTGTCCCAGTGCGCCGGCGCTGTCAGCGGGTCGGCCTCGGCGGCGACGACGATCCGGTACGCCCGCTGCCGGATGCCGTGGCGGGAGCCGGTCAGCCGCCAGGACAGCAACGGCGACGGCTCGTCGATCCCGAGCGGATCGACGAGCCGTTCCACCCGCGGATCGTCGACCCGCACCGGTTCCGTCACGTGCGCCACCCCCAGATGCCCGATGCGGCAACGCTTTCAGGCATCCGGACGCGGTGTCAAGAGCGTAGTGGTTCGCCAACCTCGTGCAGCGCCTGCAGGGCCCGTGCGTACGAGCGGGGCAGCGACTCCTGCTCGTAGTCGACGCCGAGTTCGGCGCAGTAGGCGGCGACGATCGGTTGCGCCCGGCGCAACGCCGGTCGCGGCATCGACGGGAACAGGTGATGCTCGATCTGGTAGTTGAGGCCGCCGAGCATCCAGTCGGTGACCGGTCCGCCGCGCACGTTGCGGGAGGTGAGCACCTGGCGGCGCAGGAAGTCGAGCTGCACGTCCGGCCCCAGTACCGGCATGCCCTTGTGGTTCGGTGCGAACGACAGTCCCATGTAGACGCCGAACAGCGCCTGGTGCAGCGCCATGAACGCGATCGCCTTGCCCGGCGAGAGCACGGTGAAGGCGACGGCGACGTAGCCGACCACGTGCAGGCCGAGCACCACGCCCTCCAACACGGGGTGGCGTACCTTGCGGCCGAACGCGGACCGGAACCCGGCCACGTGCAGGTTGAGCCCCTCCAGCGTCAGCATCGGCAGGAACAGGATGCCCTGCCAGCGGGTGACGAACCGCTGCACGCCGGAGGTGTCCTCCGCCTGCTCCTCGGTCCAGCGCACCACGCCTGCGGCCACGTCCGGATCGGCGCCGACCTGGTTGGGATGCGCGTGGTGCCGGTTGTGCTTGTCCGCCCACCATCCGTGACCGAGGCCGATCAGCAGGTTGCCCGCGACCAGCCCGATCCGTTCCGCGCTGCGGCGCGACGACACGACCTGCCGGTGCGCCACCTCGTGCCCGACGAACCCCACCTGGGTGAACGCCACGGCCAGCAGCGCGGCCGTACCCAACTGCCACCACGAGTCACCGACCAGCGCGAACAGCAGCCACGCGCCGACGTACAGGGCGGCGGTGGAACCGAGCGCGAACACCTGGTAGACGGGCCTGCGGCGCAGCAGCCCCGCCGCCGCGATCCGTCGGGACAACTCTGCGTAGTCACTGCCGGTGCCACGTCGGACGACGGTCGGTACGGACATCGCGGCTCCTGACTGGTCGGGGGGACAGCGCCTCCAGCTTCCGCGAGTCACCGGGCCGGCGCAGTGCCGCACGCACCCGGATCCGTACTGGTGCCAGCCCCAGTACGCGCTCGGTCGTGGTCGAGGTGGTCCAGCGCCAGCAGCACCGCCGCGTTCGGGTCGAGGTCGTACTCGGCAGCCGTCAGTGGCACGTCCGGGCGCAGCAGCGTGCCGTTGTCCGGTTCGTCCGGCAGCGACACCGACCATTTGAAGGAGACCATGCCGCGAAGTCCGGAATGGTGGAGCTGGAACGGCAGGATGTCGATGAAACAGTTGGCCGCCTGCGCCGGTGCGGTGCCGACCACGGTCGCGCCGTGCCGGCGCAACGCCAGCAGTACGTCGAACCCGGCCGAGAACGTGAAGGCGTCGACCACCACCGCCACCCGTGGCGCCGGCGGGATGGCGGCCCGGGCGAGCTGCCGGTCGAAGGCGGGCAGCCGGCTCCGCAGTTCGGTCAGTGCGGCCCGGCGCCGTCGGCGGCGGGCGTGCGGGTCGGAGCGCGTCGCGAGCCAGTCGCGTTCGGCACCGAAGTCGTAGCCGGGGGTGGCGGGGCTGTCGCGGTAGTGCTGGAAGTACCGCGGCGAGTACCGCGGCACCTGGTAGCCCTCGTCACCGTCGAGCACGCCGTCCACTCCGTACAGCAGGGTGGCGAGGATGTCGCCGATGATCGAGTTGCCGCCCGGACAGTGCCGAAGGTCGACCACGAGCCGATCGCCTCCCGCGGTGCGCAGCCGCTCGAGCAGCCCGCCGATGGCCTCGCTCGCCGACGGCACGAGCGCGATCCGTTCGTCGACCCCCGGCGGTGCACCGGTCACACCCAGCCGCTCCAGCGCGGTGTCCAGTCGCTCGCCGAGCAGCCAGTCGACGCCGTCGACCCGGGCGTTCTCGAACACCTCCCGGTAGCCCAGGAGCTCGCCGAGTCGCAGGTAGCCGACCGGGCCCAGCATCGCCGTCGCGATCCCGCTCGGCCCCGGTACCGGCAGCGGCAACCTCGAGGTCGGCGCCAGCCGGTCGGCCGGTCGCGGCCGCCACGGCGCCAGCGTCACCTCGGCCGGCCCACCCGAGGTGGCGAGCTCGACCCGGCGGTCGCCCGCCGCACCGGTCAGCAGGCTGGCCGCGGCCGGGTCGTCCAGCGCCTGGGCGAGGTGGACCAGGTTGCCGTGCGCGTTGTCGTACCCGCGCAGCCGCCGCATCCGCCCGACCAGCTCGTCGAACGCGACGCCGTCGACCGCGCGCAGCCGGGCGCGAAGCAGCGGCCGATGGCCGGCGGTGTGGACGGCGCTGACGACGAGGGCCCCGTCGACCACGTCCCAGTCGATCCCGTACCGGGGCGCCGCGGGATCGGTGAACGACCGGCGGCCGGGCGGGAACAGCGCGGTGTGTGCGTCCCGGACGCCGGCGGCGAGCCGGGCCAGCCGCCCGTACAGGGCGGTGGCGGTCAGGCCGGACGCCGGTATGGCGGCCCGCGTCTCGGACACCGCCCGCCAGAACGCCACGGCGCCGCCGAACCCGTGGTACGCGTCCGGGTGCGCATCGGTCAGTACCTCGACGAGGTGGTCGAGATCGGCGCGCGCCGCGGCGCCGGACATGGCCTCGTCCGCCGTCGGTGAGTCCATGGCGGCAGGCTAGTGGCGCGCACACCCGGCTTGCGGGGCAGAAAGCCGCGCGCGTCACGGGCCCGCGCCACGAAGCAGCCGCGGTGGGTCGCCGGCTCAGCTGGGGCGGCGGGTCGCCCGGTCGCCGTAACGGCGGCGGAACTTCTCCACCTGGCCGGCGGTGTCGAGCACGCGGCGCTGCCCCGTCCAGAACGGATGGGACGCCGCGCTGATGTCGACCACCACGAGCGGGTAGCGGTTCCCGTCGGGCCACTCGACGGTCTGGTCGGACGTCTCGGTCGAGCGGGTCAGGAAGCTCTCGCCGGTACTGCGGTCCTGGTAGACGACCGGGTGGTAATCGGGATGGATGCCGGGTTTCATGGGGATTCGCCCTCCACGCTGCGTGCTGCTCGGGTACCCGTTCCAGGTTCCCGCCGCCGGGCCGGTCATGCGCGCCGGAACCCCGATCCCGCCATCGGCGTGACCCGGCGCGCGCAGCGCCGGCGCTCACCCGTTGTTCGGGCCGGCCAGCTTGAACCGGGCGTCGTTCGGATCGTCCAGCACCGCCAGCCGCCCGTACGGGGTGTCCTCGGCCGGGCGCACGATCGTCGCGCCGAGCTCGACCGCGCGGGCCGCGGTGGCGTCCACGTCGTCGGCGGCGAAGTAGATCGACCAGCCCTTGTCCGCGTCCGGCGTGCCGCTGCCGTCCATCACGCCGGCGAGCTGTTCGTCCCCGTCGCGCATCGTGGTGTACCGGAACTGCGGGGTGTCGGCTTCGGTCGCGGTGTGCCAGCCGAACACCGTGCGGTAGAAGCCGAGCACGTCGTCGTACCGGTCGGTGTGCAGCTCGAACCAGCCCGGCGCACCGTCCACCGCGTACTCCAGGAAGCCCTGGTGCCGCTCCGGCTGCCAGACCCCGATCAGGGCGCCGTCCGGGTCGGTCACCAGTCCCATCGTGCCCAGGTCGGCGACCTGCATCGCCGACGACACGACGGTGCCGCCGTTGCCCGCCGCGGCGTCCAGCGTGCCGGCGGCGTCGTCGCTGGCCAGGTAGACGCCCCAGGCGTCGGTGGCGTCCGCGCCGGTGGCCGGCATCATCCCGGCGACCGGCGCGCCGCCGCGTTCGAAGGTGCTGTAGCCACCGAACTCGGCGGCGGGTTCGTTCGCCTGCCAGCCGAACAGGCCGGTGTAGAAGCGGCGGCTCGCCGCCTCGTCGGTGGTGGACAGGTCGAGCCAGCAGGGTGCGCCGTGGGGTGGCGCGGTACGGGTGCTCATCGGTGTGCGTCCCCTCGTGTCCGGATCGCCCGGCGCCCGATCGCCGGCGCCGCGGTGACGGTGTCTGCCGGTACTGACGAGTGCATCGTCGGGAACTCATCGCCGTCCCGCGGCCGTGCGCGCAGGTCCACACCCCCGGGGTGGCCGAGCCCGACGAACCGGTCGCTGTCGGGCGAAAGGTCGGGGCACCGGTCCGCCGATAGTGTGGAGCCGGAACGAGGGTCCGGACCTTTCGAGGGGGCGGCGTGACGACGGGCGGGTTCCGGACCGTGGCGGCCGACGTGGAGTACGACGTCGAGGTGAAGCGGTCGCTGTTTCGCTGCACGCTGCGCCGGGTCGCCGACGAGGACGCCGCGCGGGAGGTCATCGCGCAGGTTCGCCGGGCGCACTGGGACGCCCGGCATCACTGCAGCGCGTACGTGCTGGGCCGCGTGCCGGCGGTGGAGCGCTCCAACGACGACGGCGAGCCGGCCGGTACGGCCGGAGCCCCGATGCTCGCCGCGCTGCACGGCGCGGAACTGACCGACGTCGTCGCGGTGGTGACCCGCTGGTTCGGCGGGGTGCTGCTGGGCACCGGCGGTCTCGCCCGCGCGTACCGGTCGGCGGTGGCCGGCGCGATCGACGCCGCGGGGGTCCTGGTCCGCCGGCCGGTGACGCTGCTCGCCGTGGCCGTCGACCACGCGCACGCGGGCGGGGTGGAGCACGCGCTGCGCGCCGCCGACCCGGGCGCGGTGCGCGCCGTCGACTACACCGCGGACGGCGTGCGGCTGACCCTCGCGGTCCCGCCGGATCGGGTCGAGGCGGCACGCACCCTGGTCGCCGAGCAGACCGCCGGTACCGGCCGGCTCACCGAGACCGGCAGCGACTACGCGAACGCCTGAGCGGCGAGGAGAGGGGACGGCGTGGACGAGCGGCTGTGGTCCGCGGCGGCGGCGGTACTGACCGGCAACGACGCGGGCGGCTGGACCCGGGCGGCGCCACAGCTGTACCCGCACCAGTGGAGCTGGGATTCGGCCTTCGTCGCGGTCGGCTGGGCGCACCTGTCGGTGCCCCGCGCGCTGACCGAGCTGCGCAGCCTGTTCGCCGGCCAGTGGGCGAACGGGATGGTGCCGCACATCGTGTACGACCCGGCGGCGCCCGCCGAGGCGTACTTTCCGGATGCGGCCCGCTGGGGCACCGGCGTCGCCGCGGCCGCACCGGACCGGCCCACGTCCGGGATCTGCCAGCCGCCGGTGCACGCGCTCGCGCTGGCGCACATCGCCGAGGTGGCCGACCGCGCCCGCGGGTCGGCGGGCCGTCCCGGGGTGCCGAACTCCGGCGCGGCGGGCCCGGCCGGGGCGCGCGGCGACGCCGAGGCGGTCGACGCGGCGCTGACCGAGCTGTACCCGAAGGTGCTGGCCTGGCACCGCTACCTGGCCACCGAGCGCGACCCGCAGGGCAGCGGGCTGGTCAGCATCTACCACCCGTGGGAGTCCGGTACCGACAACTCGCCACGGTTCGACGTGGCGCTGGCCCGGGTCGAGGTCGGCGACCTGCCGCCGTACCGGCGGCGCGACACCGGGCACGTCGCCGATCCGGCGCAGCGGCCCAGTGACACCGAGTACGACCGGTACCTGTGGCTGGTCGAGCTGCTGCGGCGGGCCGGCTACGCCGACGACCGGATCGCCGCGACGCATCCGTTCGTGCTCAAGGACGTGCTGTTCAGCGCGATCCTGGTGGCCGCCAACGACGCGCTGGGCCGGATCGCGGCGCGAATCGGCGCGCCCGCGGCCGACCGCGCGGCGATCGCCGGCTGGCGGGACCGGGGTCGCGCCGCCGTCGACGCCTGCTGGGACCCGCGGCTGCGACTGTGCCTGGACCAGGACGTCCGCGCGGCCACTCCGGTACGCTGCCGCACCGTGGCCGGGTTCGCCGGCCTCGTCGCCGGGGGTGACCGCCGGTCCGAGCTGGTCGCCGAGCTGACCTCACCGCGGTTTGCCGGCGATCCCCGGATGCGCTGGCCGGTACCGCCGTCCACCAGCCCCGCCGACCCGGCGTTTCGGCCCCGCACGTACTGGCGGGGGCCGAGCTGGCCGGTGCTCGGCTGGCTGCTGTGGCGCTCGCTGGGCGAGCATCCCGCGGCGGCCGCACTGCGGGCGGCGTCGCTGGAGCAGGTGCGTACCGCCGGGTTCGCCGAGTACGTCGAGCCGTTCACCGGCGAGCCGCTGGGCTCACCGGACCAGTCGTGGACCGCCGCGGTCACCCTGGACTGGCTCGCCGCCGGTTGACCTGCCGCGCGGCCGAGCCACGCCGACTGCGGCCGAACCGTACCGTCGCGGGGCCTGCCCGGCCTGCCCGGCCTGCCCGGCCTGCCCGGCGTGCCCGGTGGGTCAGCCGGGATGCGCGCCGACGGTGTCGCGGATCGACTCGGCCGCCTCGCCGCCGTCGGCGCGGGCGCAGTGCGCGCAGCAGTACAGGTGGCTGCCGACCTCCACGCCGTGCCCGATCACCCGGCACGAGCAGTGCTCGCAGATCGGCGCCAGCTGCTGGATCGCGCACTCGAACGAGTCGAACACGTGGGTCTGACCGCCCAGCGTGTGAATCTCGAACGCCATCCAGTAATCGTTGCCGCAAACCTCGCAAATGGCCATGGTCGCCCCCGTGTCGGCCGCTCCTTGCGCCCCAGTCTGGCCGGCGCCACCGCCGCTGTCCGCCGTTTCGCCCAACCACCGCCGGCCGTCGCGGCCGGCGTCATCCGGGACCGGTGCCGGCGGAGGCCGGGTAATGGACGGTCAGCAGCCCGTGCGCGGTGGCATCGGTGCAGCGGTACCGGTGGGCCACGTCGGCGGCGAACCGGACGTGCCCGCCGGCGTGCACCGTCACCGGCGCGTCCACCGGCCCGACCAGCACCGTCCCGGCCAGCACGATCAGTTGCTCGTAGGTGCCAGGGGAGTGCGCGGCCGAGCGCTGGTCGGCGCCGGCCCGGATGTCCACCCGGTACGCCTCGGTGACGAGGTCACCGTCCGTGCGCCGCTCGATGAGGCGGGCGTCGACCGCGGCGCCGGACACCGCGGGCGCGTCGCCGGCGGGCCCGGGCAGCACGGCCGACAGCGGCGCGTCGAGCGCGGTGGTGAGGGCGTACAGGGTGGCGAGGGTCGGGTTGCGCTGCCCGGACTCCAGCCGCGACAGTGTCGCCTTGCCGATGCCGGAGCGCCGGGCCAGCGCGGA
Source organism: Actinocatenispora sera (assembly GCF_018324685.1). Taxonomy (NCBI): domain Bacteria; kingdom Bacillati; phylum Actinomycetota; class Actinomycetes; order Micromonosporales; family Micromonosporaceae; genus Actinocatenispora; species Actinocatenispora sera. The sequence goes on from NZ_AP023354.1 coordinate 4,666,878, forward strand.
CAGGCTCAGCGCCCGGGCCTCGCGCAGCGCCCGCAACCGGTGCCCGACCTGCTCGGCCAGCTCCATGCGCCCTCCTCGTCGCCGCCGGTACCGGCTTGACCGTACCGGAGCGTACTGGCTACCGTTCCATATACGAAACGAAAGTGAGGTGGAGATGACTCAGCTCGATCCGACCGCCCTGCCCGAACGAAGCCGCCAGGTTGCCGATGCGCTCGCCGCGGCCGGCGTCGCCGCGACGATCCGCCAGCTCGCCGACTCGACCCGGACGGCCGCGGCGGCCGCGGCGGCGCTGGACTGCGAGGTCGGTGCGATCGCCAACAGCCTGGTGTTCGTCAGCGACGACGAACCGGTACTGGTGATGACCAGCGGCGCGCACCGGGTCGACACCGAGGCGCTGGCCCGCCGCTGGGGCCGCGGGCCGCTGCGCCGCGCCACGCCCGACCAGGTACGGGCGGCCACCGGCCAGGCGATCGGCGGCGTCGCACCGGTCGGCCACCCCCGGGCCCTGCCGGCCGTCGTGGACGAGGCGCTCACCGGCTACCCGGTGGTGTGGGCCGCCGCCGGCACCCCGCACACCGTGTTCGCCACCACGGCCGCCGACCTGGTCCGGCTCACCGGCGGGCGCCTCCTTCCGGTCACCGCCTGACCCGCGCACGCCGCCGGGCCGGGCGGCGTGCCCCGGCTCCGGTCTCCGACCGGGTGCGCCGGACTCATCGCCGAACTCGGGCGAGAGCATCTCCCGGTGACCGGATGCCGCTGGGCTCCGCGGTTCCGGCCGGAGAGCCCAGCGCCCGCACCCGCTTCGCCAGCACCAGCTGCTGCACCCCGAGCGTCATCGCGAGTCCCAGCCAGAGCGACCCGGCCCGTTCCGGTTCGCCGAACGCGAGCTGACCGCCGGCGGCGAACCCGATCCGTACCGCGATCGCGGTGAGCCACCACAGCAGCGTGCGGGCGTTGCCGCGCCGCCAGGGTGTGCCGTGCTCGTCCAGCCAGAGCCGCATCGACCTCGCGCGGGGCATCGCGAGCGCCGCCGAGACGGCGAGCGAGGCGACCAGCAGCGCGATCCCGGTCGGCGTCGCCGCGGCCGGACCGGGCGGTAACAACCCGAACACCAGCAGCACGACGACCCAGATCAGTCGCCGGGCGCGTACCGGTCGCGGCACGAACTGCCGCACCAGCACGAACGCCAGGATCACCACCGTCACGGCCGCGTTGATCGCCGTCATCGCCGTCCCTCCCACCCCGGAATCCACGCCGACGACGCTAGGTGCGCGGGTGGTGGCGGCGCATCGGAGCACGCTCCGAACCGGCCCCTACGACCTCGGGCGGAGCCCCGCCGCCGGTCAGGGCCGGGCGTGGCCGTGCCGGTACGCGTAGCGCACCAGCTGCGCGCGGTCCCGGCTCCCGGTCTTGGCGAGCAGGTGGGTGATGTGCGTCTTCACGGTGGCCGCCGACACCGTCAGCGCGGCCGCGATCTCGGCGTTGGACTCGCCGCCCGCGATGTGGGCGAGCACCTCCGCCTCCCGCGCGGTGAGCGCCGCCGCGTCCGGCGCCGCGACCCCGGCCGGGATCCCGCGGGCGTACGCGTCGAGCAGCCGCCGCTGCACGCTCGGGTCCAGCAGCGCCTCGCCCCGCGCCACCGTGGTGATCGCGTGCTCGATCTCGGCGGCTTTGGCGTCCTTGGTGACGAAGCCGCGGGCGCCGGCGTGCAACGCCGCGAAGACCCACTCGTCGTCGGAGTACGTGGTGAGCACGACGATCCGGATCTCCGGATGGTCGGCCAGGATGCGCCGGGTGGCGGTCGGGCCGTCGCAGCGCGGCATGGACAGGTCCATCAGCACCACGTCGGGACGCAGCCGTCTGGCGCTCGCGATCGCGTCCAGCCCGTCGACCGCGGTCCCGACGACGTCGATGCCGTCCAGCAGCCCGAGCAGCATGGTCAGCCCGTCCCGGACCACCCGCTGATCGTCGACCACCAGCACCCGTACCGCCGTCACCGCGCCTCGCCCGGTCCGTCGTCGGTGGTCAGCGGCAACCGGAGCACCACCGAGTACCCGTCGCCGGTCGGCCGGGCGACCAGCCCGCCGCCGAGCAGCTCGGCCCGTTCGGCCATCCCCGCCAGCCCCCACCCGCCCGACGGAGCCGCACCGGCCGTGTCCCCGCCCACCGCCGCCTCCGATCCGGTACCGGCACCCGTGCCCGCCGTCGTCTCCGACCCGTCGCCGGCACCCGCGCCCGCCGCCTCCGGCCCGGTACCGGCACCGCCATCCGCCGCCTCCGGTCGGGTACCGGCACCGCCATCCGCCGCCTCCGGTCGGGTACCGGCACGCCTGGCGGCTGCTGCCGGGTCGTCCGCGACCGGATTCGTTGCGGCGCCACCGGAGTCGGTCACGGACACGGTGAGCTGCTCGGCCGCCCAGCACACCGCCACCGACGCGCGGGCGCCGGCACCGGCATGCCGCACCGTGTTGGTGAGCGCCTCCTGCACCATCCGGTACACCGCGAGGCCGACCTCCGGGCCGACCGGCCGCGGTTCGCCGGTCACCGTGTACTCCACCGGCAGCCCCTGCTCCTGCCGCGCCCGGGCGGCGAGGGTGGCCACCAGCGCCGGGCCGGGCAGCGCGGCGCCGCGCAGCGCCGCGACGACCTGGCGGGTGTCGGCGATCCCCGACCGGGTCAGCTGGTGCGCCCGGCCCAGCGCGGACCGCAGCCGCGGGTCGGCGCCGGTACGCTCGGCGAGCACCTTCGCGGCCTCCAACTGCAGCGCCAGCCCGGCGAACGTGTGCGACACGATGTCGTGTACCTCCCGGGCCAGTGCGCCGCGTTCGCGCAGCACCGCGGCCTGTTCGACGGCGGCGCGGGTGGCCGCCTGCTGCTCGACCAGCCGCTCGGCGCGGTCCCGGGCCGCGGCACCGAGCGCGGCCAGATCGCCCACCAGGTACATGAAGCCGGCGCCGAGCGCGAACACCGCGGTGACGGCGACGGGGACGCCGGCCCGCAGCAGCACACCGCCGAGCAGCACCACCAACGCCGCCGCGATCGGCCCGGACACCCGTACCGGCAGCCGCATGGCCAGCCGGATCAGGGCGACGTAGCTGATCAGGTAGCCCAGCCCGTCGGGCGCGATCGCGGTCGACGCGATCCCGAGCAGCCCGAACCCGGTGGCGAGCAGCGCCTGCCCGGTGGTCCCGGCGGAGCGCGAGACGACCAGCACCGCCCAGATCGCCGCCGCGAGCACCGCTGCCACGGTGACCGCGACCCGGGCGCCCACCGGGATGTCGGCGAACGCACCGGCGAACAACGCCACCGCGACGGCGAGCGTGCCCAGCGCGGCCGCCCAGCGGCGCTCCCGCGGCCATCCCATCCGCCCTCCCGCGCTCACGATCCGGCCGGTACCGGATCGCACCAGGTCCGCCACCGGACGCTAACCCGCGGACCGGCCGGCGGCATCGGAGCGCGGTCGGACCGGGCTACGACCGTGGTCGGAGCCGCTACCGGCGGGCGCCAGGAACGCGGTGAGCAGGCCGGGCAGCGCGGCGTCGGCCAGCCCGGTGGCCTCGTCGATCGGCAGGTCTGGTACGGGATAGGCCTGCTCGCCGCCGGCGGTGGTGGCGGTGAGCGTGGCGAGCCCGGCGCGGCGCTGGAAGAACGACCGGCGCAGGTTCCAGCCGATGATGCCGTCGGTGGGCAGTGCACTGCGCCGCCGGACGAGGCTGCCGCGCCCGGCGACGAGCGTCCCGTCGACCAGCGCATGGCCGAGCCCCCGGTAGCGGTCCGCGGCCACCAGGACGGCCAGCACGAGCAGTACCACCGTGGCGACCGGGACCCAGTCGGGCACCGGAAGCAGCGCGTGCGCCACCACGGCGGCGACCGCCAGCAGCGCGCACGGCACCAGCGCCCGGGTGTACCGGCGGCGCCGGGCGGCCGGCCCGTGCGGGGTCAGCGGCACCGTGATCGGCTCTGCCCGCCCCAGTACGGCGATCGCCACCCGCCGTGCCTCGGCGCGGGGCGCGGAGGGCAGCAGCAGCGAGCCGCCGCGTTCGGCGCCGCGGCCGACCCGCAGCCCGGTGGCGATCGCGATGCACCGGGCCCCACCGACGGCGCGCAGCAGCAGCGGCTCGGACACCTCGACGCCGCGCAGCCGCCGCTCCTCCAGGGTGATCGCCCGGGTGGTGATCAGGCCGCGGGTGACGTGCAGCGTGCCGCCGGGTAGCCGGGACAGCCGGAACCCCCAGAACGCCAGCACGTAGCCGCAGGTCGAGGCGATGGCGGCGAGCACCAGCAGGCCGAGTACGACCTCGCCGACCAGCAGCGGCAGCGAGGTGTGCAGCACCCGGTCGGCGAGCTCGCGGGTCGCGCCGTACCGGGTGGGGTCGAGGTGGAACTCGTTGACCAGCCGGGACAGGAACGCGCCGATGACGCCGACGGTGACCAACCCGGAGAGCGTGAACGGACCGTAGGAGATCCAGCGCGGCGACAACCGGGCCAGCTCGGTACCGGTCGGCGGTGCCGGCGGCGTCCACGGGAACCCGCGCGCTGCGGACCCGGCCCGCGCTCCGGGCCCGGCCGCCGGCGAGCCGTCCGCCCTGTCCCCGGCAGCCGTGGCCCCGGCGGTCGCGGACGCGGCTGTCGCGGACCCGGCGGCCGGGCCGGGCCCGGCCCGGTGCAGCAGTTCCTCGCGCAGCTCGGCGGCGGTCGCCGCGTTGAGCGCGTCCAGCCGCAGCCCGTCGGTGCGGCTGCGGTCGGACAACCCGGTACCGACGGTGACGCGGGCCAGGCCGAGCACCCGGTGCAACGCCGGCGCGCTGACGTCGACGGTGCGGATCCGGTCCCGGCGGACGGACAGGACCCGCCGGTTGAGCACCCCGCGGCGCACCTGTACCTGCTCGGCCGAGATCCGGTAGCTCGTGGTCAGCCAGCGCAGGATCCCGAACGCGATCGCCGCCGCGGCGCCGACGAGGCCGTAGATCGGGCCGTTGCCCGAGGTGGTACCGGCGATCAGCAGGCCGAGCAGCGCCGGCAGGAACTGCAGCAGCGACTGCACCGGGTGGATCAGCAGCATGCGGTTGGACAGCCGGCGCCACTCCGGTACGTCGTCGGCACGGGGCACCGCGCCCCCGGCGCCGGCGGGCACGTCGCGGTCGTCCGGCGGTACGCCGTCGGCCGGCGGGTCGGTGTGCCCGTCCGGCGCCACCGCGTCGTCGCGCGGGTCGGGCGGCTCGGCGGGGGTGGTCACGTCGCGTCGCCCCGCTCGGCCTGGGTGTCGGCGGTGAGCTGGTCGACCACCCGCAGCGCGTCGTCGCGGTCCAGGCCGTGGATGCGCAGCGGGCCGGCCGCCGAGGCGGTGGTGACGGTGACGTTGGTCAGCCGGAAGATCTGCTCGAACGGGCCGCGGTCGGTGTCGACGGTCTGGATCCGGGACACCGGTGCGATCCGCCGCTCCTGGTTGAACCAGCCGGACTGGGTGTACACCGCCTCCGGGGTCACCTCCCACCGGTGCACCCGGTACCGCCACTGCGGCATGACTATCAGGTGCGCCGCGGCGAGCAGCACGGTGACCGGCAGCGTCACCACCCACCAGTGCCGCAGCCAGCCCCAGCCCACCACCAGCGCGACGACCTGCGCGGCGACCAGCACCAGCCACAGCGGCGCGGCGCTCGCCGTCCAGTACCAGATGGCGCGTCGGTGCACCCGGTGCCGCGGCGGCCGCAGCTGCATGGTCTGCTCACTCACGCCGCAACGATGACACATGCCGGCCCGCGGGCCGGAGCGCGCCGGTGGCTCAGCTGCCGGTGGGCTCGTCCGCCCGGTCCGGCCCGTCGCCGGTCAGCGCCCCGGCGAGCAGCGCGCGCAGATCCTGCAGCCGGTCGTTCGCCTCCACCAGTACGGAGGCGGGGCCGGGCCGATGGGTGTCGCGCAGTACGACCGGTGTGTCCGAACCGCTCCTGCGGTTGCTCATCTGTCACTCCCGAAACGGCGGTGTCTCAGCCTGTTTGTCGAGATATGTACGACTGCTGCCGGCGCCAGCGTAGTGCCCCGCCGGGGCGGTCGCCAGCGGTCTTGCAGACTCGTACAAACGGTGGATGTGCCCGCTTGCGCCATGATCATCTAAGACGCACCGTCTTTATGTGTTCACCCTTTGTGGCGACACGCCGGCTTCGTTGCGCCGACACGCTTGCCACGCACAGTTGCGGGTGGCAGTGTCGGAACGGTCACGGAAAGCCCTTTGCCGGTGGCGATGGGTGGCAGTGGCTCCGACCGCGTCCAGCGGTCGGATCACGTTCTCCGTGCCCTCCCGGGGGTTGTGTCTTGCCGTCGCTGGTATGCATTCCGGCGCCGGCCCACCGATACCGCGCGTACCGGTGCGGCCGGTCGGCAACACGCCCGGCTGTGCCGGAGGGTGATCGCGCGCCACAGCGGTGCGGCTGCGCTGGTGGCGCTGGGCGACGACCCCGGCCGATACGACGACAGGCGCGGATCGACACCCGCACCGGCGGTGTCCTCGTAGCGCAGGCGCCCACCGCCGGTTCGCGCATCCCGGCCGGCGTCCCGGCCGACCCGGCCGATTCACGCGTTCGGCCGGCCAGCGTGGGCCGACCGGCTCGGACGGGCTGGGCCGTCTGGCCCGTATCCTCGCCCGGCCGTATCTCGGCGCCGGGCGTTGCGTTGTGGATGTTGCAGGCAGAAGACCGCGCGCCCGCCGGCCGGCATCGCCGCCCGGAGAGGGGGCGCAGCAGTACCACCTCACAGGTGCCCGAACATCAGGTACCGGGATGCGAGGTACCGCGATGCCCGGCACCGGAATGCTCAGGACCCGGATGTCCGAAACCGGGATGTCCGAAACCGGGATGCTCACGATCCCGATGCTCAGAACCGGAATGCTCGGCGAGGCGCCGACCCGTGACGGGTCGACACGCACGCGGCGCGGACGGCCCGCGCGCGGTGTCACTGCGCTCGCGCCCACCCACGGCGGCGGCACTGCCGCGCCAGTCAGAGCCGTCCGTCTCCGCTCCGTGCCGCGCCGCCGCCCGGGCGACCCCGGCCGATCCCAGCTTTCGGAAGGGACCCGCAATGAACGTGCGTAAGCGAGTGAATCATCGACATCGTGCGGCTGGGTGCCACATCGAGGAGGAATGGCGATGAGCGTTGCCACGCTCCCGGCCAGACCCGACTCCCCGCCTGGTCCCACCCGTACCGTACTGGCCTGTGTGCCGGCTGGCGCGGCCGCCCGACTGCTCGCCGAACGCCTCGTCGCCACCGGCAACGGCCACCTGGTACGGCTGGCCACCACGCCCCGGCAGGCGCTGACCTGCTACACCCGGCAGCACACCGACGTGGTGCTCGTCGACTACCGGTTCGCCCGGGACCCGATCACGGTGCTCGGCCCGCGCCGCTCGCCGCACACCGCGGTGATCGTGGTGGACGTCGGCGCCGACGGAGACCTGTTGCTCGCGGCGGTCGCCGGCGCCGTGACCGGTGCGCTGCGGGTGGCGCCGCGGCGGCCGCCGCGGCCACCGATCCGGCTGACCGGGCGCGAACAGCAGGTGCTGCACGCGCTGTGCGACGGTGCCACGAACGAGGAGATCGCCGAACGGTTGTGCATCGGCGCCGACACGGTCAAGACGCACGTACGCCGGCTGTACGACAAGCTCGGCGCGCGCCGCCGCACCCAGGCCGTCGCGCTGGCGCTGCGTGCGGGGCTGGTCGAGTGAGGCTGGCCGGGGTCGACCGGACCGCGGTCGACCGGTACGCCGACGCCCTGCAGCAGCTTGCGCTCGCGGCGGCGGCCGGTGCCGACCGGGTCCGGTCGTCCACCGCGGACCCGGTCGGCCTGGCCGGTGAGGTCGGCGCGGTCCTCGCCGGCGCGTACCGCGGCGCCACGGTGGCGCGGGACCGCTTCCTGCACCCGGACGGTGCGGCCGATCCCGGCGCCGCGCGCGGGCTGCTGCCGGACACCGCCGGCGCCGGGCAGAGCCTGCCGCCAGTGGCCGACGATGAGCTGCCGCGGTTGTTCGCACTGTGGCGCCACCGCGACCCGACCGGCCAGTCCGGTACCGGCGTCGTGCTGTTCGGGGTGGCGTTTCCCGGCGGCCCGGTGCTGACCAGGTGGCGCGGCCTGACCACCGGCATCTACCAGCTGGGCCTGTGGAACAGCGTCGACGAGGTGCTCGCGGTGCACGGCCACCGGGGCGCGACCGAGCTGATCTGGCTCAGCAGCCCGGCCGCTCGCCGCGACCGGACTCCGGAAGCCTGACTCCGCCGACTCGCGCGTGCCCGCACGGGACACGTCCCGACGCTGCCTAGACTTGGCCGAATGCGAAGTGCTGAACTGCTGATCGACTCACTCGACCGGGTCCGCGAGGTCGTACACGGCGCCGTCGAGGGGCTCTCCGACGAGCAGCTGGCCTGGCGGGCCGACCCGCAGGCGAACTCGATCGCCTGGCTGGTCTGGCATCTGACCCGGGTGCAGGACGACCACGTCGCCGACGTCGCCGGTACCGGGCAGGTGTGGGCCGAGGGTTGGGCCGACCGGTTCGGGCTGGGGCTGGCGGTCGGCGACACCGGCTACGGACACCGCAGCGACCAGGTCGCCCAGGTGCGGGCCGGCGCCGAGTTGCTGGCCGGCTACCACGACGCGGTGTTCGAGCGCAGCCGCCACTACCTCGACGGGCTGTCCGACGCCGACCTGGACCGGATCGTCGACGAGCGCTGGGATCCGCCGGTCAGCCTGGGAGTGCGGCTGGTCAGCGTGATCACCGAGGACAACCAGCACGCCGGCCAGGCCGCCTTCCTGCGCGGCCTGGTCGAACGCCGCTGACGCGACCGCCGGCGGCGGACGGGCCGCCGGCCCGGCGCTGGCGGGACCGGGCCGCCGGCTGGACGCCGGAACCGGCCCTCGGCTCGGTAGCCGCAGGTGCCAGCCGGGCCCGGCTGCACGCCGGCCCCGGCCTTCGGCTCAGTAGCCGCGGGTGCGGCGGGCCGCCGGCCGGCGACGCGGGCTCGTTCCGACGATGCCGCCGCGGTTGCGGGCCCGCACCACCTCGCCGGCCAGCGCGATACCGGCGGCCAGCGCGAACGCGGTCGCCAGCGCGGTGAACAGGCTGACCAGCCCGGTGTTCAGCGAGTTGTGGCTGATCTGCAGCAGGCCCCGGTAGAGCGGCGTGCCCGGCAGCAGCGGCGCGATCAGCGGCACCGTGTAGGCCATCGCCGGCGCCCGGTGCCGCGCCGCCATCAGGTGTGCTGCGAAGCCGATCAGCGCCGCGGCGATGCCGGCGGAGAGAATCGGCATCACGTCGACGGTGCGCAGTGCCGAGTAGACCACCCAGATCGCGCCGCCGCCGATCGCCGCCGTCGGCAGCGCCTTGAGCGGTGCGGCCAGCGAGATCGCGAACGCCACCGAGATCGCCACCGCGGCGAGCACCTGCAGCGGCCCGAACGAGGCGAGCGAGGTCGGCAGGTCCTCCACCCGCAGCGGCAGACCGAGGTGGACCGCGCCGTACACGGTGAGGCCGACGCCGCTGACCAGCGCCGCGACGATGAAGAACACCTCCAGCAGCCGGGCCGCGGACGACACGTACGCACCGGAGATGCCGTCCTGGACGGCGGCCACCAGCGGTCGCCCGGGCAGCAGCGCCATGATCGAACCGGTCACCACCGCGCTGGCCACCACCGGCAGCCCGGCCGCGATCACCAGCACCGCCAGCAGCGATCCGATCGCCGCGCCCACGGCCAGCTGGAAGAACTCGGCGATGCCGCGGCGGGCGAGGTAGGCCCCGGTGCGGTCGGCGAGCAGGGTGGCGAGGAAGGCCACCACGGCGACCAGCGCGCCACCGCCGGCCAGTACCGACGCGGAGGCGGAGATCAGCGGCAGCGACAGCGTGATCAACAGCGCCGGGTACGGCGGGCGGGCCCGCTTGATCTCGCGCAGCCGGTCGAACGCGGTGTCCAGGTCGACCAGACCGATCGCCGCGTCCTGTACCAGCCGATGGGTGGCGGCGAGCCGGTCGTAGTCGGGCAGCCGGCGGCGTACGGTGCGCTCGCCGGTGGCCGGCGGCGCGCCGTCGGTCGGCACGCAGGACAGCGAGATCGAGGTGAACGTGACGGTGGCCTCGCTGCGCGGCAGCCCGTAGGCCACGGACAGGCCGCGCATCGCCTCGCTGACGTTCTCGGTCGCCTCACCCGAGGCGAGCAGCAGCTCGCCCACCCGCAGCGCCAGATCCATGGCGCGGTAGGTCTCCGCGTTCGCCGCCTCGTCCGGCTCCTCCGGCGTGGCCGGAGTGCCGGCGATGGCGCGCTCGCGCATCCGCTCCCACACGGTGCGGGCGCGACGCAGCTGCCGGACGTCGAAGCGCTCAAGGGTCTGTGGCATGGCGAACCTTTGCGGGGGTGGTGGGGGTGGTGGGCAGCACCTTGCGCCGGTCGTGGAAGACCGTGCGGAAAGGCGGGACGGGGGTGTGGGCACGGCTCCTCGGAGCGTGCATGGCCAAGTCTAGGTACGCATCCCCGGGCGCGGATATTCCAGCCGCCGTGATCTGGATCGCCTCGCCCCGAAGGGGTCGTCCGTCTGCCCGAGTCGGCGGCGAAACCCGCTGCCCCGTACCGGAATCCGGGTTCGGTTGCGGCGGCGCCCGGCTCGATCGGGTGGCCTCGGACACGGAGTCGGCGGTGCGGATCGGACGAGCGCGGAAAGCGGCGATGTTCTGGACCAATGACCGTCAACCGGGCATGCTGACGGCGACACGTTCGGCTGCCGGTCCGGCGGCCGGCGGCGAGCCCTGGTGAGGGAGGTCGGATGCTGCACGCGAGGCGCCGGTTCGCCGGCGCGGTGCTGCTCGCCCTGGCGCTGACCGCGGTGGCGGGCTGTTCGAACCGGGTGGACAGCGGCGCGACCGCGGCCCCGACCGTCACCCCGGCCGCGCGGGGCGGCACCCACACCCTTCGGGTGGCGGTGGTCACCCACGGCGCGCCGGGAGACCCGTTCTGGGCGGTGGTGAAGAACGGCGCCGTGCAGGCCGCCAAGGACCTGCACGTACGGGTCAGCTACCAGGGCTCGGGCGTCCCCCAGACCCAGGCGCAGTACATCGACGCGGCGGTCAACCAGCACGTGGACGGGCTGGTGGTCTCGATGGCCAACCCGGACGCGCTGAAGGCGTCGATCCAGCGGGCGGTGGGCCAGGGCATCCCGGTCATCACGATCAACTCCGGCGAGGCGCAGTCCGCCGCGTTCGGCGCCATCACCCACGTCGGGCAGGACGAGTCGGTCGCGGGGGAGGCCGCCGGCGCGCGGCTGGCGAAATCCGGTGCGCACCACGTGCTGTGCGTGATCCACGAGGCCGGCAACATCGGCCTGACGCAGCGCTGCCAGGGCGCGGCGAAGGGGCTTTCCGGCACGCTCGACACGTTGCAGGTCAACATCAACAACCTGGCCCAGGTGCAGGCGACGATCCGGGCGAAGCTGACCGCCGATCACTCCATCGACGGGGTGCTCGCGCTGAACCCGGCGGTGGCGATGGCGGCGGTGGCGGCCGAGTCGGGTACCGGATCGAAGGCGAAGATCGCCACCTTCGACCTGTCCGGCGACGTCACCTCGGCGATCGAGCAGGGCCGGGTGCTGTTCGCCGTCGACCAGCAGCCGTACCTGCAGGGCTACCTGCCGGTGCAGCTGATCAAGCTGTACCACGACAACGACAACACGCTCGGCGGCGGCAAGCCGGTGCTGACCGGGCCGGGCTTCGTCACCAAGGACAACGCCGCGAAGGTCGCGCAGCTGGCCAAGGAGGGCACGCGATGAACGCCGTCGAGGCAGGCGGTACGGGTACCGCCGACGTGATCGCTACCGCGGAGGCGGCGTGAGTACCGCCGACGTGATCGCCGCAGCGGAGGCGGCGTGAGTACCGCCGAGGGGGTCGCGGACGAGCGGCTGGCGAGCAGTTCGGTGGTGCGCCGGCTGCTGGTCCGGCCGGAGCTGGGTGCGCTGATCGGCGCGATCGTGGTGTTCGTGTTCTTCGCCGTACTGTCGCCGACGTTCCGGTCGCCCGCCGGCATCGCGAACTGGCTCGACCCGGCCTCGACGCTGGGCATCATGGCGGTCGCGGTGGCGCTGCTGATGATCGGCGGCGAGTTCGACCTGTCCGCCGGGGTGCTCACCGGCACCACCGGCCTCGCGGTGACGATCATCGCCACCCGGTTCGGCCTGAACGTGTGGCTCGCGGTGGCGATCTCGCTGGTACTGGCGCTGGTCGTGGGGCTGTTCAACGGCCTGCTGGTGGTGCGCACCGGGCTGCCGAGCTTCATCGTGACCCTCGGCAGCTACCTGGTCCTGCAGGGGCTCAATCTCGGCGTGACGAAGGTACTGACCGGCAACGTGCTGGTCGGCGGCCTGGTTGGCCGGCACGGCTTCTCCTCGGCGCACCTGGTCTTCTCGTCCTCGGTGGTGCTTGGCGGAACCTACTTCAAGGTGTCGATCGTGTGGTGGCTGGTGCTCACCGCGCTCGCCACGGTGGTGCTGTTGCGGACCCGGTTCGGCAACTGGGTGTTCGCGGTCGGCGGCGACCAGGTGGCGGCTCGCAACGTCGGGGTGCCGGCGGCCCGGACCAAGGTGCTGTTGTTCCTGACCACCGCGACCGCCGCCTGGCTGGTCGGCACGATCACCGCGCTGCGCAACACCTCGGCGCAGGCCGACGCCGGTGTGGGCGACGAGCTGACGTTCATCGTCGCGGCGGTGATCGGCGGCTGCCTGCTGACCGGCGGGTTCGGTTCGGCGATCGGCGCCACGTTCGGCGCGCTGATCTTCGGGATGACCTCGGTCGGCATCGTCTACGCCGGCTGGGACGCCGACTGGTACAAGCTGTTCCTCGGCGCCATGCTGCTACTCGCGGTGTTCGCCAACCGGTTGGTCCGGCGGTACGCGGAACGGCGGCGAGGCTGACATGTCCGATCCCCAGGGCGGTCCGCAACGACGCGACGAACCGGAGGTGCCCGTGCAGGAGACGCCAGCGGTGCCCGGCGGCGGTGCGCCGCTGCTCTCGGTGGAGTCGGTGAGCAAGTACTTCGGCAGCGTGATAGCGCTGTCGGAGGTGTCGACCAGCGCGCGGGCCGGTGAGGTCACCTGCGTGCTGGGCGACAACGGTGCCGGCAAGTCCACCTTCATCAAGATGCTCGCCGGGGTGCACCGGCCGGACCGGGGCGGGATCTGGCTGGACGGCGCGCGGGCCGAGTTCGGTAGCCCGCGGGAGGCGCTGGACGCCGGCATCGCCACGGTCTACCAGGACCTCGCCGTGGTCCCGCTGATGTCGGTGTGGCGCAACTTCTTCCTCGGCGCCGAGCCGCGCCGCCGGCTCGGTCCGTTCAGCCTGTTCGACGTGGCGGCGGCGCGGCGGATCACCCGCGAGCAGCTGGCCGCGATGGGCATCGACGTGCGCGACACCGACCAGCCGGTCGGCACCCTGTCCGGCGGCGAGCGGCAGGCGGTGGCGATCGCCCGCGCGGTGTACTTCGGTGCCCGGGTGCTGATCCTGGACGAGCCGACCTCCGCGCTCGGCGTCAAGCAGGCCGGTGTGGTGCTGCGCTACATCGCGGCCGCCCGCGACCGTGGTCTCGCGGTCGTGTTCATCACCCACAACCCGCACCACGCGTACCCGATCGGCGATCGGTTCCTGCTGCTCAACCGCGGCCGCAGCATGGGCGATTTCGGCAAGGACGAGATCGACCAGGCGGAGCTGACCCGGTTGATGGCCGGCGGCGCCGAGCTGGAGGAGCTGGCGCACGAGCTGGCCCGTACCGACGGCGCGGCGCCGCCGGAGTCGGCGGCCCAGGCGTCCCGGCTGCTCGCCGAGGACGCCGACGAGCTGGATCGCGAGTAGCGCGGCCGGTGCGGTGCGGCGGCTCGTCGGCGCGCGTACGACTGCCGGCCGGAGCGGCGCACAGCCTAGGTGGGGTCGGGAAGGATGCTGATGCCGGCGGCGCGGGCGGAGACGGTGCGGTGCAGCACCCGCTGGCCGCGCGGGTCCAACTCCCATCCGGTCAGCAGCAACCACCGCGCCTCGGCCGCGGCGCGGTGCTCGGCGGCGTCGATCGTCGACGGCTGCGGTGGTGAGGTGATCAGCAGCTGGATTGGTCTGGCTCGGAACTGGGGCGAGGCCTCGGCGCCGAGGTAGACCGTCTGACCGACGCGCGGAATGACTCCGATCGTCACCCGTTCATGATCCGCCCGGTCCGATCGGGTGAACAGGCCGGCAGCACAGGAAGCAATGACCGTCACACTCGGCAACGAATCGCAGCACCCCGCGCGTCGGCCGGGAACGTACGGTGCAGCCGGCCGGAAAGGCCGTAGACCAGGCGATTCGCCCGATCGGGCGGAGCTGCCGCCGGACCGGGCGGCCGCCGGTGCCGACAGTGCGGCCGGTGCCGGCGGGCGGGTCAGAGCGGGCGGTGCAGCCGGTCGCCGGCGGCGAGGATCGCCGCGGACAGCGCGGCGACCGGGCTGTCGGCCGGCTCGTCCTCGGCGCCGAGCAGGACGAACTCCACCTCACCCAGGTCCGGCAGCCGGTGTCGGCCGCGGATCTCCGACAGGCCGGGCGGGATCAGGCTGTGTGCGTGCGCGGTGACGCCGAGGCCGGCCATCGCCGCCGCGCGCAGGCCGGACAGGCTGCCGCTGGTACACACGATGCGCCAGGGTCGGTCGTGCCGCTCCAGCGCCTCGATGGCCCGGTCCCGGGTGATCGACGGCGGCGGGTAGACGATCAGCGGTACCGGGGTGGTCGGCTCCGGCCGGCTCGTCTCGCCGCCGATCCAGGCGAGCCGCTCGCGCCAGACGGTCTGGCCGCGGTGCTGGCCGCTGCGCCGCTTGGCGAACACCAGGTCCAGCTCGCGGGCGTCGAACGCGTCGTAGAGGATCGCCGACAGGCCGACGGTCAGCTCCAGGTCGACGAGCGGGTGGCTGGCGCGGAAGTTGCGCAGGATCTCCGGCAGCCGGGAGAGCACGAAGTCCTCCGAGGCGCCGAACCGGACCCGGCCGCGCACCTGTGCGCCGGCGAAGTAGCTGTCGGCCCGGGCGTGCGCGGCGAGGATCGAGTCGGCCAGCGGGACCAGCGCCTCACCGTCGCCGGTGAGCGCCACGGTGTGGGTGTCCCGGCTGAACAGCTGCCGGCCGGTGGTCGCCTCCAGCCGCCGGATCTGCTGGCTGACGGTGGACTGTCGCAGCCCGAGCCGGCGTGCCGCCTGGGTGAAGTTGCGGGTCTGCACCACGGCGAGGAACGTGCGCAGCAGCGTCGGGTCGAACATGGATATCACGTTAACCGATCACAGTAATAGCGGTGAACGTGGTTCACAATGACCCGGCGGAGTCGGAGAATCGAGAACGGATCACCGACGAAAGGCGGCCATGGCCCGCATCCCCGTGCTGTCTCGACTGCGCATCGACCCGTACATCCTGGCCATCCTGGCGATGGTCGGGCTGGCCGCGCTGCTGCCGGCCCGCGGGGTCGGCGCCACCGGGTTCGGCTATGCCACCGACATCGCCATCGGCCTGCTGTTCTTCCTGTACGGGGCGCGCCTGTCACCGCAGACCGCGCTCGCCGGCGCCAAGCACTGGCGGCTGCACCTCGTCGTGTTCTGCGCCACCTACGTGATGTTCCCGCTGCTCGGGATCGCGGCCCGGCTGCTCGTGCCGACCATCCTGTCACCCGACCTGTACGTCGGGGTGCTGTTCCTGTGCTGCCTGCCCTCGACGGTGCAGTCGTCGATCGCGTTCACCTCGATCGCCCGGGGCAACGTGGCCGCCGCGATCTGCTCCGCCTCGTTCTCCAACCTGGTCGGGATCGTGATCACGCCGCTGCTGGTCGCCGTCCTGCTGTCCGGGCACGGTACCGGGCTGTCGCTGCACTCCATCAGCGAGATCGTGCTGGAACTGCTCGTGCCGTTCGCCGCCGGCCAGCTGCTGCGCCGCTGGATCGGCGGCTTCGTCGAGCGGCACAGCACGCTGCTCAAGCTGGTCGACCGCGGCTCGATCCTGCTGGTGGTCTACACCGCGTTCTCCGAGGGTGTCGTCGCCGGGATCTGGCACCGGCTGTCGCTGCCGCGGCTCGGCGTGCTGCTGGTGGTCGACTGCGTGCTGCTCGCGCTCGCGCTCGCGATCACCGCGATCGGCTCGAAACGGCTCGGGTTCAGCTGGCCGGACCGGGTCACCATCATCTTCTGCGGCTCGAAGAAGAGCCTCGCCTCCGGCCTGCCGATGGCCGGCGTCCTGTTCCCGGCCGGCGCGGTCGGCCTCGCGGTGCTGCCACTGATGCTGTTCCACCAGATCCAGCTGATGGTGTGTGCCTGGCTCGCGCAGCGCTGGAGCACCCGCGCCGATGCCACCGAACAGGTCGAGGAACCCGCCGCGGCCTGATCGCCCCGACCTGTCCGGTGCCCGCGGTCAGGACGCCTTGCAGAGGCAGAACGGGTGGCCCGCCGGGTCCAGCAGCACCTGCCAGGTGCTGCCCGGCTGGAACTCCGGCACCGTGGCGCCGAGCCGCACGCAGTCCTGCTCGGCGGCCGACACGTCCGGTACCGACAGGTCCAGGTGGTAGCGCTTGGTGCCGGTGGTGTCCGGCCACGCCGGCGGCTGGTAGTCGGGCACCCGGCCGAAGCCGATCGAGGTGTGCCCGTCGGAGATCATCGCGTAGTCGCCCTCGTTGAACGTGATCTCCCAGCCGAGGACGCCGTGGTAGAACTCGGCGAGCCGGGCGGGGTCGGCGCAGTCCAGGTTGACCATGATCAGGCTGGCCACGGCAGCGGACGAAGTGTCGTTGAGCTGGGTGTTCGTTGTCATGCCGACCATGATGCCGGCTGTTCCCGTCAGTTCGTGTCGGGTACGTGAGAATGGTGGACGTGCGCGCCTCCCGACTGCTGTCGCTGCTGCTCCACCTCCAGGTCCGGGGTCAGGTCACCGGTCCGGAGCTGGCCGCACGGCTCCAGGTCAGCGAGCGCACCGTGCAGCGTGACGTGGAGGCGCTCGCCGCGGCCGGGATCCCGATCCGCTCGGTGCGCGGCCCGGCCGGCGGCTACTCGTTGCCGGGTGGCTACCGCACCCGGCTGACCGGCCTGGGCGCGGCCGAGGCGCAGGCGCTCGCGTTTCTCGGGCTGTCCGGCGCGGCGGAGGCGCTCGGGCTGTCCGACCAGCTGGACGCCGCGCAGCACAAGCTGTGGGCGGCGCTGTCCGGCGACGCCCGGGAGCACGCCGACCGCTCCGCCCAGCGCTTCCACCTCGACCCGGTCCGCTGGTACGGCAGTGCCGAGCCGACGCCCGCGCTCGCCGGCGTCGCCGAGGCGGTGTGGCTGGACCGCCGGCTGCGATTGCGGTACGCGGCCCGCGGGGGCACCGCCCGCGAGCGCGTCGTCGACCCGCTCGGGCTGGTGCTCGCCGCCGGCGACTGGTACCTGGTGGCCCGCCGGGACGGTGCGCGCCGCACGTACCGGATCTCCCGGGTGCTCGGCGCGCAGGCCCTGGACGAGGCGGCCGACCGCCCCGCCGGCTACGATCTCGCCGCCGACTGGGCCGACGCGCGCAGCCAGCTGGAGTCCCGGCACGAGCTGGTGACCGTCACGGTGCTCGCCGACCCCGCGGTACTGCCGGGCCTGCACCGGGTGGTCGCGGTGGCCGGCCAGCATCTGGTCGACGTGGCGGCCACCGAACCGGTGCGGCTGGAGGTTCCGTTCGAGGGTCTGGCCTGGGCGGCGACCGCGTTGCTGGGCCTCGGCGCCGGGATCGAGGTGCTCGCGCCGGCGTCGCTGCGCGAGCGGCTCGCCGCCGAGGCGCGTGCCGTCGCCGACCGGTACCGATAGGGTTCCCGACAGGCCCGCACCGAACGGCGCGGCGCGCCGATCGCGGGCCGACCGGCGATCGAACGGAAGGAGCGTCATGCGGTACACGACCCTGGGCCGTACCGGGCTGGAGGTTTCCCGGATCGCGTTCGGCACCTGGCAACTCGGCGGGGAGTGGGGGAGCTTCGACGCGGACGACGCGGTGGCGGCCATCCGGCGAGCCCGGGAGCTCGGCGTGACGTTCTTCGACACCGCGCAGGGCTACGGCTTCGGTGCCTCGGAGGAACTGCTCGCCCGCGGCCTGGCGCCGGAGCTTTCCGGCGACCGCGACAGCGTTGTCATTGCCACCAAGGGCGGCATCGACCCGGGCGGGCCGCGGCCCCGCAACGCCAGCCGCGAGTACCTGCGGGCCGGCGTCGAGTCGAGCCTGCGCGCGCTGGGTGTCGAGTACATCGACCTGTACCAGGTGCACTGGCCGGACGCGGCGACCCCGGCGGAGGAGACTGCGACCGCGCTGCAGGAGCTGGTCGACGAGGGCAAGATCCGGCACGTCGGGGTGTCCAACTACGGCGTGGAGCAGCTGGCCGCGTTCGACGCGGTGCGACCGGTGGAGAGCCTGCAGCCGCCGTACCACCTGTTCCAGCGCGGGATCGAGGAGAAGGTGCTGCCGTACTGCCAGGCGCACGACATCGGCGTGCTGGTGTACAGCCCGCTCGCGTCCGGCCTGTTGACCGGCACCTGGACCGAGGACGTGAGCTTCGACGACACCGACTGGCGGTCCAAGGCGACCGCGTTCACCGGTGACGCGCTGCGCGGCAACCTCGCGATCGTCGAGCAGCTCAAGCAGTTCGCCGCGGCCAAGGGTGTCTCGGTGGCACAGCTGTCGATCGCCTGGACGCTCGCCCGACCCGGCGTGGACGTGGCGATCGTGGGCGCCCGCCGGCCCCGCAACATCGCCGACAGCCTGGCCGCCGCGGACCTCACCCTGACCGCGGACGAGCTCGCCCGCATCGACGAGATCACCGCGAACGCCGTCCACTTCATCGGCGCGAGCCCGGAAGGCGTCGCCTGAGTTGACCGCGGGGGCCGCGCTCGACGACTTCGCTCGCCGGGCGTTGCGGCTGGTCGCGGCGCGTGCGGCCGGTCCACCGCTGGCCGCCGGCGTCGCGGTGACGGTGCACTTCCATCCGGACCGGCTGGTGGCCGGCGACACGGTGCTCGCCGGCCTGGCCCGCTCCGGCCGGTACCTGTCGCAGTTCGTCACCGGGGTCAGCAACGGCGGCCTGAGCGCGTACCGGGGTGGCGCGCGGTGGGGCTGGGAGAGCCGGCTGTTCGGCGGCGCGTACGACGCGGCGCCGCCGGACGCCCGCCCGGTGTACGGCGCGGTCATGACCCCGGCGCGGGTCGTCGGAGCCGCACCCCGGTTCGGCTCCTCGTTCCTGCGGTTGGCGCCGGAGACGCTGGAGCGCACCACGTTCTGCTACCCCGACAGCGTCTTCGAACCGGACGAGGTCGGTACGGCGCGGTGCATGTCGCTGCTCGCCCGGGCCGAGGCGGACGATCTGGAGCTGCTGGACTCCTACGTCGAGGCGCACGTGCACGGCGGGGTCCGGCTCGACCGGGACGTGGCCGCGCTGGTGCTCGACCGCTGCTACCGCGACACCGAGGTGGCCCGGCTGGCGGCGACGCTGCCCTGCCCGGTCGAGTGGCATCCCGGCTTCCGGCTCGGCGTCGACGAGTTGCGCCGCCACCCGGACTACCGCGGGGCCGACGCCGTCGAGCTGGGCGCCGAGATCGCGGTCGACGGTGCGCTGGACCCGGCCGTACTCGGCGCCGCGGCCGCCACCGGCAGGTACGACCCGCAACAGCTCAAGCGGGTCTGGCACCTGGTGGCGCGGTTCGGCGCCCCGGACCGTACGGCCGGCTGAGTACCTCGCCGATCCGGACGTGCCGGTGGTGCCGGGTGGCTAGGGTGCGAGCCATGACGCGGTCGGGTGGTGGGTCCGGGGCGGCGCGGGTGCTGCTCGCCGCGTACGTGGTGGGTGCCGTCGTCGAGCTGACCGCGGTGGCGCAGCACTGGACGCTCGTCGACCGGGCGAGCAAGCCGCTGCTGATGCCGCTGCTCGCGGCGTACCTGCTGGTCCGCCTCGGTGCCCGGCTGCGGGTGCTGCCGGTGGTGGTCGGCCTCGCGTTCGCCTGCGGCGGCGACATCGCGCTGCTGGTGTCGGGCACGGCGTTCTTCGCGCTGGGCATGGGGCTGTTCGCGGTGACGCACGCGTGCTACCTGGTGGCGTTCCTGCGGTCCGGCGCGCTCGCCGGGCTGCGCCGCCGCACCTGGGTCCCGGTGCTGTACGCGCTGGGTTGGCTGGCGCTGCTGGTCGTGATGCACGACCGCGTCTCGGTGCCGCTGCTGGTCGCGCTCTGCTGCTACGGTGTCGTGCTGTACGCGATGGCGTCCGGCGCGGCGTGCCTGGACGCGGTGCTCGGCCTGGGCGGGCTGCTGTTCGCGGTGTCGGACACGATGATCGCCCTGAACACCGGCGGGTTGCGGCTGCCGGCGCACGACCTCGCGGTGATGCTCACCTACCTGCTCGCCCAGGGGGTGCTGGTGGTGCGGTTCGCCGGGCTGGTCACTTCGGCGCGTGTCCGCGCAGGTAGCCGATGATCAGCAGGACGAGCACCGAGATTCCGATCAGCTTCCAGAGCTGACGGCGGATCTTCGCCTGCTTCTCGCCGCGGAACAGGATCAAGCCGATCGCGCCGACGAGAATCAGCACCCCGACGATCGCACCCGCCGTGGAGATCACCGCACCGCCCCTTAAGCCGAGCCTGGTTGTACCGATCGTGCCGTGAGCGGTGCGGATGGTGCAAGCCGGGGTGCGAGGTTGACTTCGACCCTGCTTCAACTCCTACGGTCGTCGAGGTACGCGCACGAGGAGGGGGACGACGATGGAGCAGATCCTGGTCACCGGCGCCACCGGGCACGTCGGTCGGCAGGTGGTCGAGCAGCTGGTGGCCGCGGGGCATCCGGTTCGGGCGATGACCCGCAGCCCGGCGACCGCGGCGCTGCCGGCGCCGGTCGAGACGGTGGCCGGCGACCTGGCCGACCCGGCGAGCCTGACCGCCGCGCTGGACGGGGTCGGCGCGGTGTTCCTGATCTGGCCCTTCGGGCACCCGGGCGGTGCCGAGGCGGCCGTCGCCGCGATGGCCGAACGGGCGGAGCGGATCGTGTACCTGTCCACGCTCGGCGCGGCGACCGGCGAGGACGGCATCATCGGCATGCACGGCCGGCTGGAGCAGCTGGTGGAGTCGGCCGGGCCGGCCTGGACGCTGCTGCGGCCCTGCGGGTTCGCCGTCAACACGCTCGGTTGGGCCGCCCAGATCCGCCGCGGCGACGAGGTGCGGGCGCCGTACCCGGGGCTGGTCCGGCCGCTGATCGACGAGCGGGACATCGCCGCGGTCGCGGTCGAGGCGCTCACCACCGGCGGCCACGACGGGGCCCGCCACCCGCTCACCGGTCCGGCGGCGCTGAGTCAGCTCGAGCAGGTCGCCACCATCGGCGAGGTACTCGGCCGGCCGCTGCGGTTCGTCGAGATCGACCGGGCGCAGGCGCGGCGCAACCTGATCGCCGTCGGGTTGGGCGAACACTTCGCCGACAGCGTGCTCGCCGGTCAGGCCGCACAGCTGGACAACCCCGAGCCGGTCCTCGGCACCGTCGCCGACCTGACCGGTCGGCCGGCCCACTCGTACCGGGACTGGGTGGCCGCGCACCGGGCCGACTTCACCGGCTGACCCGCGCGGACGATTGCAGCCGGGGCGACGGCATTGCGCGGCCGGCCATGCGTCCCGGACAATCGTGTACCACGTGATGTGTCAACCGGAGTGGGTGAACAGTGGACGGTGCGGGCCCGGCGCGCTACCTGGGCGTCGACATCGGTACGTCGGTGGCGAAGCTGGCGCTGTTCGACGAGGACGGCACCGTGCTGCGCACCGCCGGCCGCAGCGTGCCGCTGCAGCATCCGGCGCCGGGTCACGTCGAGCAGGACGCTGCCGCGGTGTTCGCCGCGGTGGCCGAGTTGGCTCGCGAGGTGTGTCCGACGCCGGCCGACGCGCCGCGGCTGGTCGCGGTGACCGGGCAGGGCGACGGCTGCTGGCTGCTGGACGACGACGCCCAGCCGGTCGGACCGGCGCTGTCCTGGCTGGACGCCCGGGCCGGCGACGTACTGGCCGACTGGGACCGGGCGGGCGTGACCGAGGCGATCTACCGGCGCACCGGCAACTCGCTGTTTCCCGGCGCGCAGGCACCGCTGCTGGCCTGGCTGGACAAGCACCAGCCGGACCGGCTGGCCCGCGCCGCCACCGCCGGGTACTGCAAGGACATGGTGTTCGGCCGGCTGACCGGGGTGCGCGCCACCGACGCCTCCGATGCCTCGATGCCGTTCGGCGACGCGACCGGCAGCCGGTACGACAGCGGCGTGCTCGACGCCTGCGGGCTGGCGCACCGGGCGGGGCTGCTCGCGCCGGTCGTGACGCCGCTGCCGACCGGCACGGTGACCGCGGGCGCCGCGGCGCTCACCGGGCTGCCGGCCGGCGTCGCGGTCACCGGCGGACCCTACGACCTGCCGGCGTGCGCGGCCGGGGGCGGCGTCACCGAGTTCGGTGCCGGCCTGCTCACGCTCGGTACCACGCTGGCGTGCCAGGTGCTCGTGTCCACTGTGGACAAGTCGGGTACCCGGGCCGGGATGCACCTGGCCACCGGCACGCCGGGGCGGTGGCTGCGAGCGATGCCGGCGATGGTCGGTACCGCGTCGCTGGACTGGCTGCTCGCCCTGCTCGGCCGCGGGCACGACCAGCTCGACGGGATGCTGCGCGAGACCGCGCCCGGCGCCGGCGGGGTCGAGGTACTGCCCTACCTGGCGCCGTCGGGGGAGCGGGCACCGTTCGTCGATCCGGCCGCCCGCGGCCAGTTCACCGGGATCGAGCTGACCACGACCGGCGCGCAGCTGGTGCGCGCGCTGTGCGAGGGACTCGGGTACGCGGCGCGGCAGTGCCTGGAGGCCGCCGGGCTGTCCGGCCGGCTGGTGGTGTGCGGCGGCGGGACCAGGTCGCTGCCGTGGCTGGAGATCTTCGCCTCGGTGCTGGGCCGGCCGCTGGAGCTGGCCCGCAGCCCCGAGGTCGGCGCCCGCGGCGCGGTGCTCGCCGGCCTCGCCGCGCTCGGCGAGCCGGTCGAGGTCGCGGCGTGGACCCGGCCCGACCGCCTCATCGACCCGGACCCGGCCGCGGTGTCGTACTACGAGGACGGCTACCGCCGCTACCTCGCCAACCAGGACGCGGCCCGGCCCCGCTGGCGCCGCTGACCGCCCGGCGGCCGCCCGGCGCGGGGCGCCCCCTCGACGCCCCGCACCGCACGTCACTCGCCCGCGCCGCGCCGTCCGGTCACTTCACGGCGCCGAGCGACAGCCCCTGGACCAGCTTGTTCTGTGCGGCGAACCCGGCGACCAGGACCGGGATCGAGATCGCGGTGGCCGCCGCGCACACCTTGGCGAGGAACAGCCCCTGAGTGGTGACGAAGCTGGTCAGGAACACCGGCGCGGTGCCGGCCACCACACCGGTGAGCACCCGGGCGAACAGCATCTCGTTCCAGGCGAAGATGAAGCAGATCAGCGCGGTGGCGGCGATGCCGGGGGAGGCGATCGGCAGGATCACCCGGCGCATCACGGTCGGCAGCCGGGCCCCGTCCAGCGCGGCCGCCTCCAGGATCGCCACCGGTACCTCGGCCAGGAACGAGTGCATCATCCACACCGCGATCGGCAGGTTCATCGCGGTGTACAGGATGACCATCAGCCAGATGTTGTCCAGCAGCCCGATGTGCTGGGCGATCAGGTACACCGGCAGCAGCCCGGCGACCGCCGGCAGCATCTTCGTGGTCAGGAAGAAGAACAGCACGTCCGACCACTTGCGTACCGGCCGGATCGCCAGCGCGTAACCGGCGAACAGGGCGAGCACCACCACCAGCGCGGTGGACACGACGCTCGCGGTGGCCGAGTTGATCAGGTACGGCCACGGGTTGGTGGCGAAGAACTCGCGGTACCCGTCGGTGGTCAGCGGCGCGGTGAGATCCGGAGGGTTGGTGGCGGCGGCCTGCTCGGAGTGCAGCGACGTGAACACCATCCACGCCACCGGGAAGAAGAACGCGATCCCCACGATCCAGGCGACCACCCCGAGGACGGCGCCGCCCCGGCCGCGTCGTACCCGGCGGGGCCGGGCCGGCGGCGGCACGGCGGTGCCGGTCGGCGCCGAAAGCGTCTGCGTCATCGGTCCGCCTCCTGCTTCAACAGCGACGACACGACCCGCAGCGCGAAGGTGGCGACGATCATCGAGCCGATCACCACGATCACCCCGGCCGCCGACGCGCGTCCGTAGTCGTGTGCCTGGTAGAACGTCTGGTAGATGGTGTAGGGCAGGTTCGCGGTGCCGAGCCCGCCCGCGGTGATGGTGAACACCGCGTCGAAGTTCTGCACGATGTAGATGCAGCCGAGCAGCGCGCCGAGCTCCAGGTACTGCCGCAGGTGCGGCAGCGTGATGTGCCGGAACACCGCCAACGCGCCGGCGCCGTCGACCCGCGCCGCCTCCAGCACCTCCGGCGAGCGCGACTGCAGCCCGGCCAGCAGGATCAGCATCATGAACGGCGTCCACTGCCAGACCAGGCTGGACACCACCGAGAACATCGGCGCGTCGGAGATCCAGTCCGGCTGCGCGGCACCCGGACCGAAGATCCCGGTCAGGATGCCGTTGAACAGCCCGTACTCGGGGTTGTAGAGGGCGTGCTTCCACAGCAGCGCCGCGGCGACCGGTACCACCAGGAACGGCGCGATCAGCATGGTGCGCACGATCGCCCGGCCGTGGAACCTGCGGTCCAGCAGCAGCGCGATCGCGAGGCCCAGTACCAGGCTGACCAGCACCACCGAAACGGTGAGGATGACGGTCGTCAGGATCGAGGAGCGCAGCTGCGGGTCGCCGAGTACCGCGGTGTAGTTGCCGAACGCGGCGAACCCGCGCCGGTCCGGGTAGAGCGCGTTCCAGTCGGTGAACGAGATGACCAGCGTGGCCGCGAACGGCAGCTGGGTGACCACGATCGTGAACAGCAGCGCCGGCAGCAGCGGACCGCGGCGGGCCCACCGAGCCGCCACCCGGCGCGGTCGTACGCCGGCGGGGGCCGGCAGCGACACGGTCGTCATGCGGATCCTCCTCGGTGCGGTGCCGCCCGGACGGCCGGGCGGCACCGAGCGGACTACTGGTATTTCTTGGCCACCGCGGCGGCCAGCTGCTGGCTGCGGGACAGCGCCGCCGAGACCGACGTCCTGCCGGCGATCGCCGACGAGATCTGTTGCGACACCTGGGTACCCAGGTCGGTGAACTCGGGGATGTCGACGAACTGGATGCCCACCGTCGGCCGCGGCTGCACCCCCGGGTCGGTCGGCTTCGCCGTGTCGATCGCGGTCTGCATCGCCGGGTAGAACGCCTTCGCCGCCTTCTGGTACTCCGGGTTGGCGAACGTGGAGGTACGCGTGCCGGGCGGCACCTGGGCCCAGCCGAGCTTGTTGCCGACGAGCTTCAGGTAGCCCTTGCCGCAGGCCCAGGAGATGAACTTCCACGCGTCGTCGGTGTGCTTCGACGCCTTCTGGATCGCGAACGCCCACGAGTACAGCCAGCCCGACGAGCTGGTCTTGTCCACCGGCGCGGGCACGTAGCCGACCTTGCCGGCGACCTTCGAGTCGCTGCCCTCCAGGCTGCCCGCCGCCGACGTGGCGTCGTACCACATGGCGACCTTGCCCTGCTCGAAGTCGTTGAGGCACTCGGTGAAGCCGGCCTGCGCGGCGCCCGCCTCACCGTGCTTGCGCACGAGGTCGACGTAGAACTGGGTGGCCTTCTTGAAGCCCCCGGTGTCGACCTGTGCCTGCCAGTCCTTGGTGAACCAGGTACCGCCCATCGTGTTCACCACGGTGGTCAGCGGCGCGATCACCTCGCCCCACCCGGGCTGCCCGCGCAGGCAGATGCCCTTGAGGCCGGGCTTGGCGCCGTCGGCCTTCGCGGCGAGGTCGGCCACCTGCTGCCAGGTGGGGTGCGCCGGCATCGTCAGGTGCTTGGCCGCGAACACGTCCTTGCGGTACATCAGGAACGACGACTCGCCGTAGAACGGCTCGGCGTACACCTTGCCGCCGGACGACAGCGACGACTGGATCGGCTTGAGGATGTCGGACTGGTCGAACGCGGTGTCCTTCGCCGTGTACGAGTCCAGCGGCGTGATCCAGTTGTTCTTCGCGTAGAACGGCACCTCGTAGTTGCTGATCGTGGCGACGTCGTACCGGCCGGCCTGGCTGGAGAAGTCCTGGGTGAACTTGTCCCGGGCGTCGTTCTCCGGCAGCACCGTGAAGTTGACCTTGATGCCGGTCTGTTTGGTGAAGTTCGCGGCGGTCAGCTTCTGCAGATCGACCATCTGCGGGTTGTTGACCATCAGCACGTTGATGCTGTGGCCGGAGGCGGAGGTGCCGCCGCCGGCACCGCCACACGCGGTCAGTGCGGCCGCGGTGACCCCCAACGCCAGCGCGGCACCCAGCAGCCGGGTGCGGCCCGGCAGGAACCTGGACATGGTGTGACTCCTCCACCTCGTCTGCGGGCAGACTCGCCCGCGCCTCCGGGGTGATCTCCGGATGCTTGTCGGACATCCGGAGGTTGTCCCGGATGCTTGTCGGACATCCGGAGGTTGTCCCGGATGCTTGTCGGACATCCGGAGGTTGTCCCGGATTCTCTGTCGGACAACGAAACCGTGTTAGCGGCTCAGACCCGCATCACCTGCGGACCGAGCATGGACAGCCGGCGCGCCTCGGTGGCCGGCAGCCCGGTGTCGGTGATGAGCGCCTCGAACTGACCGATGTCGGCGAAGCGGCAGAAGCTGGAGACGCCGAACTTCGTGTGGATGCCGACGAACACGCGCCGGCGCGCCGCCCGTACCGCGCACCCCTTGACCGCCGCGACCGCCGGATCCGGCGTGGTCAGGCCGTGCTGCCGGGAGATGCCGTTCGCGCCGATGAAGGCCAGGTCGATGACGAACCCGGACAGCATGTTCGTCACCCAGTGGTCCACGGTGGCCAGGGTCCGGCCGCGGACCCGGCCGCCGAGCATCAGCACGTTCGCCGCGCCGGCCTCGGCGACCGCGGCGGCGGTGGACAGCGAGGCGGTCAGTACGGTCAGCTCCCGGTCGGTGGGCAGCGCCTCGGCGACCAGCTGCGGGGTGAACCCCTCGTCGACGAACACGGTGGCCGCGTCGCCGAGCTGCTCGACCGCGGCCGCGGCGATGCGCCGCTTCTCCGGCACCCGCCGGGTGGTACGCATCGCCAGCGTGGTCTCGAACGTCGCCGTCTCCACCGGGTACGCACCGCCGTGGGTGCGGCGGATCAGCCCGTGCTGCTCCAGCAGCTTCAGGTCCCGGCGGACCGTCTCCGGCGCGACCGCGAGCTCCTCGGCCAGCCGGGTGACCTCGACCCCGCCGTTGCTGCGCGCCAGCGACAGGATCCGGTGCTGTCGTTCGTCGGCCTGCATCGGCTCCCGCCTCCCTTGACATCTCGGCAACGGCGTTGTGACGTATGTCTAACATCGCCGGCACCTGCCGAACACCGCTCGGACACCACGATCTGTGTCCGATTGTGCCCGGTTGATCGGCCCGATCGGGCGCCGGGGACCGCGTCAATCAGGCGTAATTGGTCCGTAACCGCTGCCCGTTCGGGCATCAGCTCCGCCCGTTTGTTGCCCGGTGGTGCCGGAACGCGCCCGGATCGGGCGCGATTCGGCGGGGCCCCGGGCCCGGGTTCACCGGCCGGCACGATCCCGGCGACACGGGCGCGCCGGCACGGCCCGAACGAGCCGGTTTGCGCCCGGTACCGGCATAGCATCGGGTCAGGACCGAGCGACGCATCAGGCCCGTTGGTGCCTCGGGCCGTCGCGGCGGGGGAGGAGCGTTCGTGAGCAACCTGGACACGCGGCCGGACGTGCTGGTCTGCGGCGGCCGTCGAGACGTGCCGGCCGAGCCGGTGCACGAGGTGCTGCCCGGCCGGATGGTGCCGCTGGGCGAGAGCACGATGGTGCGCCGGCTGCTGCCGACGCTGGGCCGGCGGCTGGTGGGCGCCTGGTGCTTCCTGGACCACTACGGCCCCGACGACATCGCCGACCGGCCCGGCATGCAGGTCGCGCCGCATCCGCACACCGGCCTGCAGACGGTGAGCTGGCTGCTGTCGGGCACCATCCAGCACCGCGACAGCCTCGGCCACGAGCAGCTGCTCGCGCCCGGGCAGCTCGGCCTGATGACCGCCGGGCACGGCATCGCCCACTCCGAACAGTCACCCGTCTCGCACCCGGCGCTGCTGCACGGCGCGCAGCTGTGGGTGGCGCTGCCCGAGCGGTACCGGGAGGTCGCGCCGGCGTTCGACCACCATCCAGATCTGCCCGTGGTCACCGACCGCGGCCTGGCCGCGACCGTACTGCTCGGCACGCTGGCCGGCGCCACCTCGCCCGGCACCACCTACTCGCCGCTGGTCGGCGCGGACGTCACCCTCGATCCGGGCGCCGACGTGCGGTTGCCGCTGGAACCCGACTTCGAGTACGCGATGCTGTCCGCGTCCGGCGCCGCCGAGATCGACGCCACCGAGTTGGCACCTGGCGCCCTGATGTACCTCGGTACCGATCGCCGCGAGGTGCGGCTGCGCGCCGAGTCCGGTGCCCGGCTGCTGCTGCTCGGCGGTGAGCCGTTCGACGAGCAGATCGTGATGTGGTGGAACTTCGTCGGCCGCAGCGGCGACGAGATCGCGACCTACCGCGAGCAGTGGAACACCGGCGACCGGTTCGGCGTCGTACACGGCTACCAGGGCGATCGGCTGATCGCACCGACGCTGCCCGCGGCGCCGCTGAAGCCACGGGGGAGGACCCGATGACCACCAGCGTGGTGGAGCGACCCGACGTCGACCGGTACGAGCTGCACGTCGACGGCGACGGCGTCGCGGGCTTCGTCACCTACCGGCGGGCGCCGGGCGAGATCGCGTTCCTGCACACCGAGATCGACCCCGCGTACGAGGGCAAGGGCCTCGGCAGCGTGCTGGCCCGGCGGGTGCTCGACGCCGCCCGCGAACAGGGACTCGCCGTCCTGCCGTACTGCCCGTTCATCCGCGGCTGGATCGCCCGCCACCCCGACTACGTCGACCTGGTTCCGGCGCAACGGCGGGCCGCGTTCCAGCTTTGAACCGGCGCCCACCGGGTACCCGGAAGGACGGGACGCCGGGAAGGGAGGCCATCATGGCCGTATCAACCGGAAAGTACCGGTTCGGCAACGACGTGGGCTGGCTGCGGCTGCGCACCGAACGCACCGGGCTCGGCCGCCGTGCCGGGCACGACCTGCTGTTGGAGGCGACCCGCTGGTCGGGCACCGCGACGATCGGCGCGGGAGACCAACTGCCCGCGGGCGCGGTCACCGTGGAGGTCGAGGTCGCCTCCCTGGTGGTACGGGAGGGCAGCGGCGGGATCAAGCCGCTCACCGATCACGACCGCCAGGACATCGTGCACCAGCTGCGCAGCAGCAAGCTGCTCGACGCCCAGCGGCACCCGACGATCACGTTCACCTCGACCGGCTTCAGCGGCGGCGCCGAGGGGTTCGAGCTGACCGGCGAGCTGACCATTGCCGGCACGACCGAGACCGTCACGGTGTCCGGCGCGGTCGGCACCGACGACCGGGTCCGGGGCACCGCCACCGTGCGGCAGACCAGATGGGGTGTGAAGCCCTACTCCGCGTTCCTCGGTGCGCTGAAGCTCGCCGACGACGTCGCCGTCAGCTTCGACACCGCCCTGGCCCCCGCCGACTGACCTACCGATCGCCACGGCGTGCCGGCGGCTGGTCGGTCGTCCGGGGTGCCGGCTGGTCGGTCGGTCGTCGCGAGGTGCCGACTGGTCGATCGGTCGTCGCGAGGTGCCGACTGGTCGATCGGTCGTCGCGGGGTGCCGGCTGGTCGGTCGGTCGTCACGGGGTGCCGACGAGGCCGCCGTCCACGCGCACGTCGATGCCGTTGAGATAGCCGGCGAGCGGGCTGGCCAGGAACGTCACGGTCGCCGCGACGTCGTCCGGGGTGCCGAGCCGGCCGGAGGGATTCGGCGCGTACCGCTGGGCCAGCTCGGGTTCCAGGCTGGCCCAGTCCCGGCCCTGCGGGTCGTCGGCGAGGAACATCGCCCGCATCGCCTCGGTGACGATCACGCCCGGACTGACCGAGTTCGCGGTCACGCCGGTGCCGGCGAGATCCTTGGCCAGCGCGGTCGTCAGGTTGACCACCGCCGCCTTCGCGGCCCCGTAGTCGACCAGGTTCGGCACCGGGCTGGTGGCGGTGCGGCTGCCCAGGTTGATCACCCGGCCCCACCCGGCCGAGCGCATCGGCGGCACCAGCGCGCGGATCAGCGCCACCGCGGACAGTACGTTGCCCGCCCAGCTGTCCCGCCACACCCGCTCGTCGCCCGTGCGCCAGTCGTGCTGGGCGACCGGTCCGGCGTTGTTGATCAGAATCGCCACCCCGAACTCGGTTGCCGCGGCAGCGATCCGGTCCAGGTCGCCGGGATCGGTCACGTCGCCGAGCACCGTCGCGGCCACCCCGCCGGCCGACCGGAGCTCGTCGGCGGCAGCCTCCGCTCGGACCCGGTCGCGGCCGTGTACCAGCACCGGGCAGCCCTCGGCGGCCAGCCGCCGCGCGATCGCCGCCCCGAGGCCACTGCTGGATGCGGTCACCAACGCCGGTCGGCCGGCCAGTCGAAGATCCATACCCGCACCGTAGGCCCCCGCTGTGACAGCACCGACGGCCTCGGCCCGGCCGCCCGGCCCGGCGCAGTGCCGCTTCGCCTACGCCTCGGCCACCGGGCGCGATGCCTCGGGGCCGGCGCCGGCGTGCTGGCCGGGGCCGGGCGGGTGCGGCGTCGTGACGACAGCGGCCGGGTAGCTGCGCCGCAACGCATCGGTCCGCGCCCGTGCAACGGGGCGAACCCACCGGGCGAGTCGCCGCGACCGGGTGAGGCCTCCGGGCGAATCGTTGCGGCGGCCGGTGGCGAGCGCGCCGAGCAGCGCGACCGCGGCCATGACCAGATCCAGTGCCGCCACCCCGCCGCTCGGGTGCGCCGCCGGGGCCAGCGCGGTGATCAGCACGCCACCGGCGCCGATCAGCACCACCTGCCCGAGCAGGTCGCTGATCTGCATGGCGGCGGAATTGAAGCCGCGGTCGGTGATGGTGGACAAGCCGAGAGTCAGTACGCTCGCCGCGGAGGCGCCGAGCCCCAGGCCGGCGCCGGCCACGGCCAAGGTGGCGAGCACGAGCCAGGACGGCCCCCACTCCGGCGCGGCCAGCGCGGTGGCGGCGAGACCCGCCGCCACCAGCACGAAACCGGTGCGCAGCAGGACCCGCCGGGAGATCTCGCGGCGCCGCCCCTGCCAGGCGGCGGCCGCGCACCAGCCGAGCGCGCCGACGGTCAGCGGGAGCCCGGCGGCCGCCGGCGAGTACCCGTGCACCGCGGTGAGAGTCAGCGGCACGTACGCGGCGACGGCGAAGTAGGCGCCGGACAGCAGGCCGCGGGACAGCACCGCGGTGGGCAGGCCGGCGCGGGCGGTGAGCGTACCGGTGGGCAGCAGCCGGCGCACCGACGGCACCAGGACCGCCAGCGCGACGAGGCCGGCGACCACGGTGAGCGGCGACGGATGCTGCGCGCCGAACTCCAGTACGACGACGCTGGCCGCGGCGGCGAGCGCGGCCAGCGGCAGCCAGCGCCGTACCGTCACCGGGTCGTCCGGCAGGTGCTTCGGCAGCCGCCGCAACGCGGGCACCAGCACCGCGATTCCGGCCAGTACCAACGGAACCAGGCCGAGGAACACGTACCGCCAGCCGGCGTGCTGCACGACCAGCCCGGAGGCCGTCGGCCCGAGCAGCGCGGGCACCACACAGGCGGTGGACAGCGCGGCGTAGGCGGCTGGCCGGTCCGTGGCGGGGTACACCGCGGCGATCAGCACGGTGACGGCGACGACCTGGGTACCGGCGCCGAACCCTTGCAACGTGCGGCCGGCGAGCAGCGCCGGCATCGCGCCGGCCGTGCCCGACACCACCAGCCCGACCACGAACACGGCCGGGCCGGCGAGCATCGCCGGCACCGGGCCGTACCTGTCACACAGCCGGCCGGCGAAGACGCTCGCCACCACGCTGGCGGCGAGGAACGCCAGGAACGGCCAGGAGTACTCGGCGCCGGCGTGCAGGTCGGCCGCGATCTGCGGCATGGCGGTGTTGACGCCCAGGTCCTCGAACGTGGCGAAGGTCACGAGCGCCACGATCCCGATCGTCGCGCCGCGCCGGTCGGCGGCGAACAGCGCGCTGCGCCGCCCGGATGCTGTCGTCGTCACCGCGTGATCATCGAACTTCAACCATGATCGAAGTCAAGATGCGCGGCGCCGCAGTCATCGCCGGCCGCCCCACGCGGCCGGCCCCACACCGGCGGCCTCCGCGGCCTACTGCGCGGGTGGCTCGTCCGGGGCGATGCGGCGCAGCGAGTAGGTCACCGAGTGCAGCCGGCGTGGCGTGCCGACGTAGACCGGATCCCGGTCGTACGCCTGCCAGCCGGCGTTGCCGGCCCGGTTGAGGTGGCGCAGGTCGTCGAAGCGTTCGTCGGTGCCCCACCGGGACACGCCGCCGAAGTAGTAGAAGCTCGCCGACCAGTCCATGAACCGGTCGTTGCCGAACGTGCCGGTCGAGGAGTACTCGAGCCGCGCGTATTCCCATCGGGTCACGCGGCAATGATGCCGGAGCGCGCCCGGTGCCCGCCACTCGTACGGCGTGCCCCCGTTCGCCGGGGTTGCTGAAAAGTTCTGCCAGCGGATCTGTCGCGTTCGCAACAATCATGGCATCGTGTGCCTGTCGCGATCACCACGTCGGGCGTGGGGGGCGATTCGTCGTCAGTCTGTGGAAGGGGCGACACAGCATGCGTTCTGGACCAATCGCAGCGCGATCGGCGGCGGCGGTGGCGGTGCTGCTCACCGTCGGGCTGACCGCCACCGGCTGCGTCAGTGCCAAGCACGACAGCGGCGGCGGCGACCCGCAGCGCAACGCCAACGCCAAGCACGCCACGCTGACCATCTCCACCAACGCGATCGTCGGGGGCAAGAACGCGCAGGAGGCCACCTGGATCTCGAAGACGCTGATCCCCGCGTTCGAGAAGGCGGAGAAGGCCAAGGGCCGCGACGTCACCGTCAAGTACCAGCAGAACGGCATCGACGACGCCAAGTACGGCGAGAAGCTGGAGCTGTCGCTCAAGGCCGGCGGCGGCCCGGACATCTACATCATTGGCGGCGACTCGATCAGCCGGTACGCCAAGGCCGGGTACGTCGAGCCGCTGGAGAAGGTCGTCGGCAGCAAGGTCGACAGCTGGTCGGGCTGGCAGCAGGTCGACAAGTCGGTGCAGCAGAACGTGTCGATGGACGGCAAGTACTACGGCGTGCCGAACGGTGTGGACGGCCGGGTGCTGTTCTACAACAAGAAGCTGTTCGCGAAGGCCGGGCTGCCGGCGAACTGGCAGCCGACCAGCTGGGCGGACATCCTCGCCGCCGGCCGGAAGCTGAAGAAGCTGTCCGGGGTGACGCCGATCCAGATCGACGCCGGTACCCCGATGGGCGAGGCGACGACGATGCAAGGCTTCCTGCCGCTGCTGGCCGGTGCCGGACAGCAGATCTACGACACCAAGACCGGCAAGTACCAGGGCGACACCAAGGCGATCCGCGACGTGCTGAGCTTCTACCGCAGCCTGTACGTCACCGACAAGCTCGGTGACCCGAAGCTGCAGCAGGACCCGAACGGCCGGGACGAGTCGTTCAGCGAGTTCTCGAAGGGCAAGCTCGGCATCATCGGCGAGAGCGACTACCTGTGGCGCTCGATCGTGTGCCCGGACAAGTCCATCTGCAACGCCACCTCGATGCCGGACCGCAACTCCACCGTCGGGTACGCGCTGATCCCGGCCGAGAAGCCCGGCGCCGGAGTGGCCGGCCAGGACTTCGTCTCGATGTCCGGCGGTGGCGGCTACACCATCAACCCGCGCACAAAGTACCCGCAGCAGGCGTGGGACCTACTGACCTTCATGCGCTCGCCGACCCAGATCAAGGCGCAGCTCGGCGACACCGTGCAGATCACGGCGAACAAGCAGGTCAACAGCGAGATCCTGAAGAAGGACCCGGCCCTGTCCTTCATCGCCGACAAGGTCCTGCCCATCACCCGGTTCCGGCCGTCGGAGGAGCACTACTCCTCGGTCGGCGCGCTGTTGGAGGAGGCGAGCGGGCAGGCCGCCGCGGGCAAACCGATCGACCAGATCGCCAAGGAGTACCAGCGGGGTGTGGTGAAGCTTGTCGGCGCAGACCACGTCGCCTCGGACTGACGGCAGCGGCGCGGCCGGTACCTCCCGGCCGCGCCGTACCGGCCGCGCCGCGGCGAGCGACGTCGCCGGGCTCGGGATCGGCCGGGCGGTGCTGTTCGTCGTACCGGCGCTGGCGCTGATCGCCGCGTTCCTGGTGTTCCCGGCGCTGTGGACGCTGTATCTCGGGGTGCTCAAGTACGACCTGGCGGGGAGCAACGCCGCGGCGCCGCAGTTCGTGGGGCTGGGCAACTACACCGACGCGCTGACCGACCCGCGGTTCGCCAACTCGGTACTGCTGACGCTGGCGTTCGTGGGGCTGTCCGCGGTGATCGGGCAGAACGGGCTGGGTTTCGTGCTGGCGGCGACGCTGCGCCGAGCGGCCGGCTGGGTACGGACGCTCGTCAGCGGGCTGGTGCTGCTGTCCTGGATCCTGCCCGGCACGGTGGTGGTGTTCCTGTGGCAGGCGCTGCTGGACCGCAACGGCGGCACCCTGAACGCGCTGCTGGGCACCCCCGGTGCGGCCTGGACGCTGGACCACCCGCTCGCCACGATCGTGGTGTTCAACGTGTGGCGCGGCACCGCGTTCTCGATGCTGCTCTACTCGGCCGCGCTCGACGCCGTGCCGACCTCGCACCTGGAGACGGCCCGGCTGTACGGATCGGGGCCGCTGCGCACCTTCCGCGACGTGGTGCTGCCCCGCATCCGCGGGCACATCCTGACCAACACGCTGCTGATCACGCTGTGGACGTTCAACGACTTCACCCCGTACATGCTCACCGGCGGCGGGCCGGAACACCGGTCGGAGACGCTGCCGGTGTACGTGTATCGGATGTCCATCGAGGGTGGTCAGCTCGGCTTCGGCTCGGCGATCTCGCTGATCATGCTGGTGATCAACCTGGTGATCGCGCTGTTCTACCTGCGCCTGCTGCGCCGGCGGGGAGGCTGACATGCGGCGGATCTTCGGCGACGAGCTGGTGCGGCACGCGCTGTCGCGCATCGGGCTGTACGTGTTCGCCGGGGTGGTGCTGGTGTTCTTCGCGCTGCCGCTGCTGTGGCTGGTGCTCACGCCGTTCTCCCGCACCCCGGCCTATCAGATCACCGCGCCCAGTTTCACCCTGCACAACTTCCGGGTGCTGCTGGACAACCCGTTCGCGCTGCGCTCGATCGGCAACTCGCTGGTGCTCGCCGGGGGTACCGCGGTGCTCGCGGTGGTGTTCGCCGGCACCGCCGCGTACGCGCTGAGCCGGGTGCGGCTGCCCGGCCGAGACGCCCTGCTGTACGCGATCCTGCTGCTGTCCTCGATCGTGACCGGCACCGCGGCGATGGTGCCGATCTTCCTGATGCTGTTCCAGCTGAACATGATCGACAACCGGCTGGCGCTGATCCTGGTGCTCACCGGCGGGCTGCTGCCCTCGGCGATGTTCATCCTCAAGGACTTCATGGACTCGGTACCCAAGAGCTACGAGGAGTCGGCCCGGGTGTTCGGGGCGAGCCCGCTGCAGATCCTGCGGCACGTGGTCGCGCCGGTGGTGCGGCCGGGCCTCGCGACGATCGCGGTGTGGGCGATCGTGCAGGTGTGGGGCAACTTCCTGCTGCCCTACATCCTGCTGCACGACCAGACCAAGCAACCGGCCGCGGTGATCATGTACACGTTCTACGACGAGGGCGGGACGCCGAACTTCGCGCTGATCTCCACGTTCTCGCTGCTGTACTCGGTACCGGTGGTGGTGGCCTACCTGATCGTCAACCGGCGGTACGGGTTCCGGTTCCAGGGAGGGATCAAGGGCTGATGGCCACGATCGAGCTGGCTGCGCTGGAGAAGACCTATCCGGGCGGGGTACGCGCGGTGGACGGGCTGTCGCTGACCATCGGCGACGGCGAGTTCTTCGCCCTGCTCGGCCCGTCCGGCTGCGGCAAGACGACCCTGCTGCGTACCATCGCGGGGCTGGAGGAGGCGACCGGTGGGTCGCTGTCGATCGGCGAGCGGGAGGTCACCCGGCTTGCCCCGGGCCAGCGCGACGTGGCGATGGTGTTCCAGGACTACGCGCTGTTCCCGCACATGACGGTGCTGGACAACATCGCCTACCCGCTGCGGATCAAGCGGGTGGCGCGCTCGGCCCGGCACGACAGGGCGCGGCAGACCGGTGCCGGGCTGGAGCTGGCCGAGCTGATGGCGCGCCGCCCGGCCGAGCTGTCCGGTGGGCAGCAGCAGCGGGTGGCGCTGGCCCGCGCGGTGGTCGCGCACCCGTCCGCGTTCCTGTTCGACGAACCACTGTCCAATCTGGATGCCCGGCTGCGGCTGTCCGCCCGTAGCTTCCTCAAGCGGTTGCAGCGCGAACTGGGCGTCACCACCATCTTCGTCACGCATGACCAGGCGGAGGCGCTCGCGATGGCCGACCGGATCGCGGTGATGGAGGCGGGCCGGATCCGGCAGGTCGGTACCCCGCGGGAGGTGTTCGGACGGCCGGCCAACACGTTCGTCGCGAACTTCATCGGTTCCACCCCGATGAACCTGCTGCCGGCCAGCGTCACCGACGGGCGGCTGGTGCTCGCCGCCGGCTCGCTGCCGGCACCGGCCGGGCTCGGCGCCCGCCGCGAGGTCACGGTCGGGATCCGGCCCGAGTACCTGGACTTCTCCGCCGCCGCGGTGCCGGATGCGCTGTCCGGCACGGTGAGCATCGTCGAACATCTCGGGACCTCGTCGCTGGTCACGCTGGAGACCGAGGGTGGGCCACTCGGCGTGGTCGTGCCGGAGGAGGCCGAACCGGCCGCCGGCAGCACCGGCTGGGCGGTGCCCCGTGCCGGCCGGGTCCTGCTGTACAACAGCGAAACCGGCGACCTGATCACGCCCTGACGTCGTTCCGGCACGGGTCAGGACGTCGGCAGCTTGGCCCGCTTGATCGGCGGCGCGTTGCGCTGTGCCACGTACCGGAAGTCGGTGGTGTTGACCGGCTTCCCGGTCTCGCGGTCGACCAGGATCGGCTCGGCCGTGGCGCCTGTTTCGACGTCGACCAGTCGAACCCCACCGCGGCCGCGGGTGACGTGCCGGCGACCCCAGCCGCCGAGCGCCTCGATCACCGGCTGCAGGTCGCGCCCGCGCGCGGTCAGCCGGTACTCGTCGCGGGGCGGCCGCAGCTGGTAGCGGTGCCGGGTCAGCAGGCCCGCGTCGCACAGCGCGGCCAGCCGCCGGGTCAGCGAGTTCGACGAGATGCCCAGACTCTGCTGGAACTCGTCGAACCGGCTCAGGCCGTGCAGCGCGTCGCGCACGATCAGCAGGCTCCACCATTCGCCCACCGCGTCCAGGGTCAGCGCGATCGGGCAGTCCATACCCTCGAAGCTCTTGTGTCGCACGACTCGCCCTTCGCTACTTCCATCATGGAAGCAACCAGGCTACTGTCACTTCCACGATGGAAGCAACTGACAGGGAGTGGTGATGACCAGGATCGGCGTGCTCGGCCCGGGCGGGGTCGGTGGCGTGCTGGCGGCCCGGCTCGGTGCCGCGGGCCACGAGGTGAGCGTGCTCGCCACCGAGCGCACCGCAGCCGCGATCACGATGGCCGGGCTGCGGCTGACCGCGCCGGACGGCGAGACGGTCACCGCCCCGGTGGCTCGGCCCTGGCTGACCGCACCGGTGGACCTGCTGATCATCGCGGTGAAGGCGACCGACCTGCTGCCCGCGCTGACCCGGGTGCCGGCGGCGCTGCTGGGCGCCGCGACGATCGTGCCGTTCCTCAACGGGATCGACCACCCGGCACTGCTGCGCGCCGCGTACCCGGCGGCCACGGTGGTTCCGGCGAGCATCTCGATCGAGGCGACCCGGCACCGGCCCGGCGTGGTCGAGCAGCTGACCTCGATGGCCGACCTCGTGCTCGCCGACGACACCCCGGCCGGGGCCGCCGCGGTCGGACTGTTCGCAGCTGCCGGGCTGACGGTCGCCACCCAGTCCGACGAGGCCTCCGTGCTGTGGCGCAAGCTTGGTTTCCTCGCCCCGCTGGCCCTCGCCACCACCGCTGCCGACCAGCCGATCGGCGCGGCCCGCGACGCGGCGCCGCAGCGGCTGCGGGCGCTGGTCGAGGAGACCGCCGCGGCGGCCGGGACCGCCGGCGTGCGGATCGATCCGGACTTCGTCGGCTCGCGGCTCGCGGCGCTGCCGCCCACCATGCTGTCGTCGATGCTCAAGGACCGACGGTCCGGCCGCGCGCTGGAGCTGGACGCGATCGCCGGCCCGGTGGTCCGCGCCCTCGGCGCCGACCGGGCCCCGACCACCGTCGCGGTGGCCCGGGAGATCCTCGCCGCCACCTGACCGGCCGCGCGCCGCCCGGCCCCACCGAGCCCCGCCACCCAGTATGCGGGTGTGCGGGATCGGCTCCGCCTCCTGGTGGGCGCCGGCGACGCGGGCGCCGGTTGGTAGGAAGGTGCCATGACGTCCCCGATGCTGCTGGTGGTCAGCGGGCACCCCGGCAGCGGCAAGACCACGCTCGCGCACCGGCTCGCCGCCCGGCTGGGCTGCCCGGCGATCTGCCGGGACGAGATCAAGGAGGGCATGGTCCTCGGCCTGCCCGACTACACCGCCGCGCAGGGCGACGAGTACACCGTGCGTACCTTCGAGGTCTTCTTCGCCACGGTGGAACTGTTGAGCCGCAACGGGGTCAGCCTGGTCGCCGAGGCCGCGTTCCAGGACCGGCTGTGGCGACCGAGGCTGACCCCGCTCGCCGCGCACGTGCGGCTGCGCATCGTCCGCTGCGTACTGGACGGATCGGTTGCGGTGGAGCGGATCCGCCGGCGCAGTGCGACCACCTCGACCCGCCGGGCGCACACCGTACCGGGGCAGCTCGAGCGGCTGGCGCAACCGGACCCGTTCGGCTGGTTCGTGCCGGTGTCGATGCCGGTGCCGACGCTGGACGTCGACACCACCGACGGGTACCGGCCGGGGCTCGACGAGATCGCCGCCTTCGCCACCGGTCCGGGTGGCGGGTAAGCTGATCGGCCGCGTCGCGGCCAGGGCGACCGCCGGTCGGGCGGTGCGACGCGGACAGAGGGCGGAGGCACGATGCAGGCGAAACTGCCCGACGACTACCGGATGCGGCCGGCGACACCGGCCGACGTGGCGGACATCCATCGGCTGGTGTCCGCGTGCGAGCGCGCGCTGCTCGGATCGGCGGAGACCGATCGCGACACGATCGCAGCCGAGTTGGCCCGACCGCGGCTGACCCCGGCGACCGACACCGCGTTGGTGTACGACCCGGCGGGCGAGCTCGCCGCCTGGGCCTGGGTGGACCGCCGCTCGGTGGTCGACGTCCACCCCGACCACCGCGGTCGCGGCATCGGCGGCGCCCTGCTGGACTGGATCGACACCCGGGCCGGCGAGCTCGGCACCGCACGGGTCGTGCAGACCGTCGAGGAGTCCGACGAGGCGGCCGTGGCGCTGCTGCGCTCCCGCGGGTACGAGCCGATGGTGCGCTCCTGGCTGCTCGGGATCGAGCTGCCCGCCGCGGCCCCGGCGCAGCCGCCGGCCGGGATCACCGTGCGTACCTTCGCGCCGGGGGACGAGCGGGACGCGCACCGGGTGAGCGAGGACGCGTTCGACGAGTGGCAGGAGCGCCGCCGGGACTACGACGAGTGGGCCCTGACGACGGTGGCGCGCGCCTCGTTCGCGCCGGACTGCTCGCCGCTCGCGTTCGCCGGTGACGAGCTGGTCGGCGTGGTCATTGCCACCGACGAGCCGGGCCGGGACGAGGGGTACGTCGAGCGCGTCGCGGTGCGCGCCGACCAGCGCGGCCGGGGGATCGCCCGGCTGCTGCTCGCCACCGCGTTCGACCGGTTCCACCGGCTCGGCCGGCGCGGGGTCACGTTGTGGACGCATTCGGACACCGGTGCGCTCGATGTCTACCTCAAGGTCGGCATGTCGGTGCGCCGCACCGCCACGGTCTTCGCCCGGCAGCTGCCCGCCGCCGACGCCTGACCGCGACGGCGCGGCGCCCCGCCGACGCCTGACCGCGACGGCGCGGCAACCCGCCGGCCGCGGCTGTGCGGCAACCCGCCGGCCGCGGTTGCCCGCCGCCGGAGCCTGACAGCGCGGCGACGCACCGCCGCCTGCCGGATGCGCCGGCGTCCGCCGGCTGCACCGGAGAGGTGCCGGCGGCGGGCCGCCCGGCCGGTCAGGCCAACCGGTCGCGCAGGGTGCGGTGGCGGGCGGCCGCGGCCGCCATCGCCGCCACGTCGGTGTCGGTCGCGGTGACCGGTTCGGTGGTCGGTGCCACGTCGATGCCGAGGGCACCGGCCGCGGCGCCGAGCGCGCCCACCTCCGGATCGGTGACCCGTTCCGCCCGGCCGCCGAGCCCGGCGGTCAGCCGCCCGGTCAGCCAGCTCGACGCGGCGATCGCGCCGCCGCCGAGCATCGGCAGCGCGCTGCCGGCCGGGTCGACGGCCCGGGCCCCGTCGGTGATCTCGTGGCAGAGTCCCTCCAGCGTCGCGGCGAGCACGTGGGTACCGCTGGTGGTCAGCCGCAGCCCGTGCAGGGTGCCGCCGGCGCCGGCCGGATCGGCGGCCGGTGGTCGGTGGCCGGCGTGGAAGGGCAGGCAGACCAGCCCGTGCTCGCCGGGGGCGAGCCCGGCGAGCGCCGCGCCCTGCGCGGCCGGATCGATGTCGAGCAGCCCGGTGACCCACTCGTCCAGTACCCCGCCGCCGGAGTACGCGACGCCGAAGACCGCGCGCCGGTGGTCCACCCGGTAGCGCCACACCGCCGGCGCCGGGTCCGCGGCGTCGGCGGTGACCAGCCGTACCGCGGCGGAGGTGCCGACGGTCACGGACAGGTGCCCGGCGTCAAAGCAGCCGGACCCGAGGGCGCTCGCCGCCCCGTCCCCGAGCGGTGGCGCGATCCGCGCGTCGGCGAGGTCCGGCCACCGCTTCCGGTACTCGTCGGTGAACCGGCCGCGCCAGTCGTCGTCGGCGAGCGGCGGTACCTGCTCGGTGGTCACGCCGGCGAGCGACAGCGCCTCGTCGTCCCACCGGCAGGTACGGGTGTCCAGCGCACCGGTGCCCGACGCCGAGGACACCGACGCGGTCGGCTCGCCCCACAGCGCCAGGCCCAGGTACTCGGGCAGGCCGACGTAGCGTCGCGCGGGCCCGACGGTGGCTCGCAGCCAGCCGATCCGGGCCGGCCAGTAGAACGGGTGCCACCACGCGCCGGTACGGGCGTGGAACGCACCGGCGTCGGCCGGCGCCGGGTGCTTGGGCAGGGTCGGCCGTAGATCCATCCAGGACAGGCACGGTCCGACCGGTTCGTCGTGTTCGTCCAGGCCGAGCAGCGAGTGCCACTGGGTCGAGATGCCGACCGTGTGCACGCCGCGCAGGTGGCCGTCGGCGGACAGCTCGTCCAGGCACGACACGGTGGCGCCGAGGTAGGCGGCGAGGTCGAGCTCGGCCGCGCCGTCGGCGCTCTGGTGGATGCGGGCCTGCTCGCGCACCGCCGCACCGGGCAGCGGGGTCAACCGGTCGCCGTCGCCGTCGAGGACGACCGCTCGTACCGAACTGGACCCGAGATCCAGGGCGAGGATCCGGCCGGCCGGCTGGGACATCGAGCACCTCCAGGGTGTGCGCACGTGGGTCCACCCTATGAGGCGCGCCCCGAGCCCGGGCCGGCAACCGCAGTTGCGGGAGAAGGCGCGCCGTACGGCCGCATCTGCCAGTTTGACAGGTGGGTTGCGTTCGCGCGTGCGACCCGTATCGTGGGGTCCGTGGCGAACTATCGCATGGGGCGCGCCGCGCAACTGCTCGGCGTCAGTGCCGACACGCTGCGCCGGTGGGTCGACGCCGGCCGGCTTCCGGCCGCCCGGGACCAGCAGGGTCACCGGGTGGTGGCGGGCGCCGAACTCGCCCGTTTCGCCCGCTCGCTCGCCACCGACGAACCCGGTGGCGTCTGGTCGTCGGCCCGCAACCGGTTCACCGGCATCGTCACCTCGATCCGTACCGACGAGGTGATGGCGCAGGTGGAGATCCAGGCCGGGCCGCACCGGGTCGTGTCGCTGATGACTCGCGACTCGGTCGACGAGTTGGGGCTGGCGGTGGGCGCGGTCGCCACCGCCTCGGTCAAGTCGACCCAGGTCGTGGTGGAGCTGCCGGTGCCGGCGCGGACCACGGCATGACGAGGGCGGGGGCGCGGGCATGACACGCCGGGTACGTGCCGGGGCGGTGCTGGCGGCAGTGGCGCTGGGCGTCGTCGCGTTGCTGACCGGCTGCGGTTCGCCCGGTTCGGGGACGGGCGGCTCGTCGGGCGGCTCGGGCACCGACGACTCCGGTGCCACGGTCACCGTGCTGTACGCGGGATCGCTGGTGAATTTGATGGAGCACGACGTCAAGCCGGCGTTCGAGGCCGCCAGCGGCGACACCTTCCGCGGCGAGGGCAAGGGGTCCGATGCGCTGGTCAACGAGATCAAGGGCAAGGTGACCAGGGCGGACGTGTTCGTGTCCGCGAGTACCGCCAGCAACGACAAGCTGCGCGGCAGCGGCAACGGCGACTGGGAATCCTGGTACGCCACGTTCGCCACCGCGCCGCTGGTGCTCGGCTACAACCCGAAGAGCAGGTTCGCCGCGCAGCTGAAGAGCAAGCCGTGGCAGCAGGTGGTCGTCGAGCCCGGGTTCCGGCTGGGCCGGACCGACCCGAAGCTGGATCCGAAGGGCCGGCTGAGCGCGCAGGCGCTGACCAAGATGGGGCTGGGCAAGTTCGCCGACACCGATGCGGGCGTGTTCCCGGAGGAGACGCTGCTGGGCCGGTTGCAGGCCGGCCAGCTCGACGCCGGCTTCTTCTACACCTCCGAGGCGACCGAGGCGAAGGTACCGACGATCTCGCTGGCGCCGGTGGAGCTCGGCGCGACGTACACCGTGACCGTGCTGAACCGGGGGCCGCAGCCGGCCGCCGCGGCGGCGTTCGTGAAGTACCTGCTCGGCCCGAAGGGCGTCGCGCTGATGCGCAGGCACGGCCTGCACCCGGCCGCGACGGTGACGCTGACCGGGGACAGGTCCGCGGTGCCGGCCACGCTGCGCTCGGCGGTGGGCGGTTCGTAGCGCCGCGGGACGGTGACGGATGAACCGGGTACCCGTGCTGCCGGTGCTGGCCGGCCTGCTGCTGGCCTACCTGCTGGTGCCGATCGTCGCGTTCGCGGTGCGGCTGGCCGGCGCCGGCGGCGCCCAGACCGCGCCGGGCGTCGGGGCAGCGCTGGCCACCTCCCTGGTCACCGCCACCATCTCGACCGTGGTGATCGGGGTACTCGGCATCCCGCTGGGCTACCTGCTCGCCCGGCGCCGGGGCCGCGTCGCCGCCGCGCTGGGCGTACTGGTGCAGCTGCCGCTGGCGTTGCCGCCGCTGATCTCCGGCGTGTTGCTGGTCTACCTGGTCGGGCCGTACGCGCCGCTCGGTGAGCTGACCGGTGGGCGGCTCACCGACACCCGGATCGGCATCGTGCTCGCGCAGGTGTTCGTCGCCGCGCCGTTCCTGGTGGTGGCGGCGCGATCGGCGTTCGCGGCGGTGGATCCGGCACTGCTCGACGTGGCGGCCACGCTCGGGCACGGCCGGCTGTCCCGGTTCGTCCGGGTGGCGCTGCCGGTGGCCGGTGGCGGGATCCGGGCCGGGCTGCTGCTGTCCTGGCTGCGCGCTTTCGGCGAGTTCGGCGCCACGGTGATCCTCGCCTACCACCCGTACACCCTGCCGGTGTTCACCTACGTGCAGTTCGGCTCGACCGGGCTGCCGGCGACGGTGCTGCCGGTCGCGGTGGCGCTGCTCGCCGCGCTGCTGGTACTGGTCGCCGCCGACCACCTGCGGCTGCCCCGGCGCCGGGGCCGCGCCGAGCTTCCCCCGCCGGTACGGCCGAACGGGCGGCCCGGTCCGCTGGTCGGCTTC
Source organism: Actinocatenispora sera (assembly GCF_018324685.1). Taxonomy (NCBI): domain Bacteria; kingdom Bacillati; phylum Actinomycetota; class Actinomycetes; order Micromonosporales; family Micromonosporaceae; genus Actinocatenispora; species Actinocatenispora sera. Next base: position 4,711,039 of record NZ_AP023354.1, read on the forward strand.
GACCTGGCGGCGCGCGTCGGCGGGTTCGCGCTGTCGGTGGCCCACCCGCCGGGCGCCCGGACCATCGCGATCCTCGGCCCGTCCGGGGCGGGCAAGTCGATGACGCTGCGGGCGCTGGCCGGGCTGCTGGCGGCGCGCGGCGACGTGACGTTGACCGGCGACGGTGGCCCGGAGCGGCTCGCCGGGCTGGCCCCGGAACATCGCGAGATCGGGTACCTGCCGCAGGATCCGGCGCTGCTGCCCCAGCTGACGGTGTGGCGGCAGGTGCTGTTCGGGGTCGGCGCCGACCCCGCCGTCGCCGCGTACTGGCTGGACCGGCTCGGGTTGACCGAACTCGCCGACCGCCGGCCGGACCAGCTGTCCGGGGGCCAGCGCCGCCGGGTGGCGCTGGCCCGGGCGCTCGCCCGGCGGCCCCGGCTGCTGCTGCTCGACGAGCCGTTCGCCGGCCTCGACACGCCGGTACGCGACGAGCTGCGGCACGAGCTGCGGGCGCTGCAGCGCGACACCGGGATGGCCACCGTACTGGTCACCCACGACCCGGACGAGGCGGCGCTGCTGGCCGACGAGGTGCTGCTGCTGTCCGCCGGTACGGTGCGCCAGCAGGGCCGGCAGGAGCAGGTGTACGCGCATCCGTGCGACCCGGAGGCGGCCCGGTTGCTCGGCATCCGCAACCTGACCGCCGGTACCGTCGGCGCCGACGGGGTGCTGCGCTGCGGTGCCGCGGCGGTCTGCGACAGCGACCTGCCCGCCGGTACCGCGGTCACCTGGTGTGTCCGGCCGGACCAGATCACGCTGTCCACCATGGACGGTGCGGGCGGCGACGAGCTGGTCGGCCGGGTGGTCGACGTGGTACGGCTGGCCGCGTTCACCGAGACGGTGCTGGAGCTGCCCACCGGCGACCGGCTGACCGCCGCCCGCACCGGCCCGGCCTCCGAGCCGGGCACGCCGGTGCGGCTGGCGATCCCGTCGGACGCGGTCACCCTCTGGCCGGTCGATCAGTAGTTGTAGCCGCCGCCGTTCTGCGACGACGGGCTGCTCGCCGGCTTGCCGGACAGCCGGATCACATGCCAGGTCAGCTTCGTCCCCCCGAAGCTGTCCTTGGTCCCGTCCCCGGTGACCGAGCCGGCACCCTGGTCGGCCGAGAACCGGTACAACGGGTGCCCGTTGTACGTCAGCTGGGTCTTGCCGTCGGACCGGTGCAGGGTGCCGAGCGTGCCGCTCGCGCCCGGCACCGTACTGGGCACCGTGCCGGACGCGGTGGCCACCGGCCAGATCGCCGTGCAAGCCGCCGAGTCGCACATCAGGTGCGTGGTGGTCTCGCCCGCCGGGCTGTACAGCGCGTGGCCGGCCGAGTCGACCAGTACCTTGCCCTGCCCGGTACTGCGCGCGCTCACCGGTGCCGACGAGCCGGCCGAGTGGTTCGTCGAACCCCCGGACGACCCGGTCGAGCTGGACGAGCCGGCGCTGCAGCCGGCCGCGATCAGCGGCGCGGCGGCCGCCGGTGCCAGCCACCACAGCCGGCGGGATCGACGCTGTGACAACGAAAGCCGAGACATCGTGGCTACCCCCTGTTGTTGGGTTTCTCGTTGTCGGACACGGCCGTGGGCGCCGGATCGTTCAGGGGGTGAGCGACAACACCGGGGTGCCGTCGCTGGTGCGTACCTGGATCGCGCGGATCTGCGCCGGCCGGGTGGCGGTGGTGCCGCTCAGCACCATCGTCTTGTCCGGTACCACCGACCAGCTGGAGATCTGCTCGGTGTGGCCGCCGGTGTCGACCACCACCAGCGTGTAGCCGATCGGGTAGTTCGCGGGGCCGTGGTAGCGGCACCGCACGGTGACGTCGGTACCCCACGGATGGGTGGCGAGTGCCGCGGTCGCGGTGACCGGCGCCGGCACCAGCGCGGTCATCGCCTGCGCCGGCGGAGGCTGGGTACTCGTGGCTCCCTGGCCCGGCCCGAACGCCAGCAGCAGCGCGAGGACCAGGCAGACGGCCGCGGCGACCGCGCCGCTCGCGACCGTGACGAACCGGCGCCGACGGCGTACCCGGCGGGCCGCGACGAACAGGTTGTCGGCCAGCGCCGGCGGCGCCGCCACCGGCTCGGCGGTGACCTGCTCGACCGGTACCCGCGACAGGAGTCCGGGCAGACCGGCCAGCTCCTGCACCGACTCCCGGCACCGATCACAGCCGGCGAGGTGCTGCTCGTACCGGTGCCGGTCGGCGGGGGAGAGGGCACCGAGCACGTACGCGGCGTCGTCGTGGTGGATGTCGGCGTCCGAGTCGTCACCGCGAAGCGTCCGGTCGAACGGTGTCGTCATCTCACACCACCCCCATCTCTTGCAACGTCAGCCGCAGCGCCCGCAACGCGTAGTGCAGCCGGGACTTGACCGTGCCGGCCGGTACGCCGATGCGTTGCGCCGCCTCCGGTACCGATCGTCCCTGGTAGTAACACTCCACCAACACCTCACGGTGCGCCGGCGACAGCCGCTGTAGCGCCTCGGCCACCAGCCAGGACTGCATCGCCTCGTCGGTACCGTCGGCCACGCCACGCTCCGGTGGGTCGGCGAACGACACCTCCGGGCGTACCTTGCGGGCCCGCCACTGGTCGATCACCAGGTGCCGGGCGACGGTGTGCAGCCAGCCGCGGACCGGCCTGCCGTCCGCGGCGAGCGGGTGCTGCCACGCCCGCAGCAGCACCTCCTGCACGATGTCCTGCGCCCAGCCCCGGTCGCCGGTGAGGGTCAGCACGTACCCGTACAGCGGGCCGGCGTGCTCCTGGTAGAGCGAGCGCATCAGCTCGTCATCGGCCGAGGCGGGCACCACGCCTCCAGCCGTGCCCGGTCCGGGCACCGTGCTTCGTCGCGCGCCCGGATCTGCCTCCGTCCTCGGCGTCCAGCGCTGCCGAGGACGACCGGGCGCCGTCGGCATCGGCCGTACCGGCCTCGATCGGTGTGTCGTGTTCGGTGGCCGGCGCGTCCCGGTTGCCGGGTGGCCGCGAGGCGCTCGGGTCCGCGCCGGCCGGCAGCCCGCCCCGCCCGGTGCGCTCCGCCAGGTCGCCGTGCTCGCCGCCGGCCGGCAGCACCGCCCTTTTGGTGCGGTGTGGCAGCTCACCCTGGCCGAGGCGGGGCGGCAGGGTGGCCAGAAGGACCCCGCCGACGATCGCGACCGACTCCGCGACCACCGACAGCCGCTCCGGCGCTCCGGACAAACTCTCCTGGACGCCGTACAGCCCGGTCGTCGCGGCCACCGTGAACGCCGCCAGGGTCGCCGCGCCGAAGAGCGCCGCGGCGAGCGCGACCAGCCGGTAGCGGCCCACGAGCAGCGCGATGCCCAGCACCAGCCCGCCGGCCGTGTTGAGCAGGAACAGCGGACCGATCACCGGGATGTTGCGAAACCCGGTGGCCCACATCTCCAGATGGATGTCGGCGGACAGCAGCACCGCCGCCGCCGTGAGTGCTCGCAGTACCGCCATTCCGACGGTTCCTGTCATGGCCCGCCAGCCGGTCCGGTCGACCATCGTCACCACCTCCCGCCCCACTGGCACGGATGCGTGGCGGCCGATGGTTCAATCCTGCGCCGGACCGGCGCCGGATGTGGCGTACGGCACCGGCCCGTGCCGGACCGGTGCCGTCCTGCCCTGGTTCAGCGCCCCGCGATCAGCTGGTCCGCCACCGAATGGGCGGTACCGGACGGGATGGCGAAGCCCAGCCCGATGCTGCCGGAGCTTCCCTCGTTGGCGGTGTTGATCCCGACGACCTGCCCGGCCGTGTTGACCAGCGGCCCGCCCGAGTTGCCGGAGTTGAGCGCCGCGTCGGTCTGGATCATGTTGGTGTACCGCGTGGCCCGGCTGCCGTCGCTCTCACCGGCCGAGATGGTCCGGTGCAGGGCGCTGACGATGCCCTCGGTGACCGTGCCGGTCAGCCCCAGCGGGCTGCCCAGCGCGTACACGGTGTCGCCGACCCGCACCGAGGACGAGCTGGCGAAGGTCGCCACCGGCAGCGGCGAGTCGACCGACACCTGGACGACCGCGAGGTCGTGCGTCGGGTCGGTGCCGATCACCGTGGCGCGGTGTCGGCTGCCGTCGGCGAGCGTGACGGTGACGCTTCCGGGGCGGTCGCCCAGCACGTGCGCGTTGGTGAGGATCATCCCGTCCGAGCGGATCAGCACCCCGGAGCCCTCGCTGCCGCTGCCGTCGGTGCCCGCGACCTGGATGTCCACCACCGTGCGCTGCACGTTCGACACCAGGTCGGCCGCCGAGGTCCGGCTGGACGCGGTGCTCGCCGCGATGCTGCTCGGCGTGGGCTCGGGCCCGGTGAGCGCCCGCACCGCGTACGCGCCGCCGGCGCCGCCGCCGACGACCAGGACCAGCGCCGCGACGCCGGCCGCCGCGCCCCGCCGCCAGCGCCGCGGCGGCCGGGGCGGTGGCCCCGCCGCCCAGCCACCGGGGGCACCGCGCCGGGCGGCACCGCACCGCCCTGTGGCGGCACGCCACCGGGCGGTGGCACCGCGCCCCGTGCCGGTACCACGCCGGGCGGCGGCACCGCTGCGGATGCCGGCACCCCGCCGGGGGGCCAGTGCCCACCGGCCGGGTCGTACCGGGCGGGCCACTGCGGGCCGCCGGTCGTCACCGGCGCCGGCTGCGGTCCGGACGGCGCGGCCGACCCCTGCGGGGTGTCAGCCGCCTGCCGGGCCTTCGCGGGTGCGGCCGGCCCCTGCTGCCAGGCGTCGGCGGGCCGGGTCGGCTCCGGAGGTACGGCGCCGGCCGGCGGGGTCGGCTCCGCAGTCACGGCGGCGGCCGGTGCGGCCGGCTTCGGGTCGGCTGCGGGCGAGGCGGCGGGTTCGGTGCCGGTCGGCCGCGGCTCGTTTTCGAGGTGAATGCGCGGATCGGTACTCATGCATCGAGCGTGCGTCGGTGCACTGCGGCCCGGCTGGCCGGTAACTGGGAGCTTGCGGGGAGTACCGGCCGTTGCTGTGCTGAGCCTGGGTCACCGCCCGCACCGGGTCCGCGCCGAACGCGGTCGGGCGCCCCGCGACGGCCCGCGCGTCGGCCCGGTCGACGGCCCGGTCGACGGCCCCGATGCGGCCGATCACCGGGCTCGTTCCGTCGCCGGTTCGGCCGGTGCGGGGTCGGGTACCAGCACCGCGGCGCCCTCGACCCGGTCGCCGGCCAGGTCGGCGAGGGCTCGGTCGGCCTGCGCCAGCGGGTACGGCGTGGTCGTCACGTGCAGGTGGTGCCGGCCGGCCAGGTCGAGAAAGCGGCGGCCGTCGTCCCGGGTGTTGGCCGTGACGCTGCGCAGGGTGCGTTCGCGAAACAGGTGCCGCTGGTAGTTCAGCGGCGGGATGTCGCTGAGGTGGATGCCGGCCACCGACAGGGTGCCGCCGGCGTCCAGCGCTGCCAGCGCCACCGGTACCAGGGTGCCCACCGGGGCGAACAGGATCGCCGCGTCCAGCGGTTCGGGCGGTGCCGCGTCGGCCGGCCCGGCGGACGCGGCACCGAGCTCCAGCGCCAGCTGCCGGGCCGCGGCGGCCCGGGTCAGTACGTGCACCGTGGCTCCCTGCGCGATGGCGAGCTGGGCGGTGAGGTGGGCGGAGGCGCCGAACCCGTAGATGCCGAGCCGGCCGCCGGCCGGCAACTCGGCGCGCAGCAGTGCCCGATACCCGATGATCCCGGCGCACAGCAGCGGGGCCAGCTCGACGTCGGAGTACCCGGCGGGCAGCCGGTAGGCGTAGCCGGCCGGCACGGTGGCGTACTGCGCGTACCCGCCGTCGGCGTCCCACCCGGTGTACCGCGACGCCAGGCACAGGTTCTCCGCGCCGGCCCGGCAGTACCGGCAGCGTCCGCAGGTGTGCCGCAGCCAGGCGACGCCGGCCCGCTCGCCGACCGCCCAGCCGGTCACCTCGGCGCCGACCGCGACGACGCGCCCGACCACCTCGTGCCCGGGCACCACGGCGGGCCGGTGCACCGGCAGGTCGCCCTCCGCGACGTGCAGGTCGGTCCGGCACACCCCGCACGCCAGCACCCGCACCAGCAACTCGTCCGCCGCCGGGGTCGGCACCGGCAGCGTCGCCGCCCGCAGCGGCCGGCGCGCCATCGGTGCCGGTTCGACCACCTGCCAGGCGCTCATCGTCTCGGGCATCGCGTACCTCCGGCTCGACGGTAGGCGATCGGCGACCGTCCCGGGGCAGCGACGGCCGCGCGCCCGGGTCCGGGGGTGCCCCGCCCCCGGGCGCGCGCGGGACACCCTTTACGGCACCAGGCGGTGCAGCCGGTACCCGTCCTGGACGTAGTACAGGTTGCCGTAGCGGTCGGCGGTCAACCCCTCCACGGTGCCCTCGCGCAGCACCGTGGCGTGCATCGTCCGCGGGTCGAGCCGGAACACGTACCGGCCGTGGATGGTGCCGTAGATGGCGCCGTCCGCGCCGGTGAGCAGGTACGCGTCGTGCGCGTCGATCAGGTCGGCGCCGGGCACGTCCAGTTCCGGGAAGATCCGCTGGTCCGCGACGAACCGCCCGCTGGACGGGTCGTACACCAGCACGTGGTCCTCGGCGATCATCCAGAGCCGGTGGTCGGGGCCGACGGTGAGCCCGAGCACGGTACGCAGCCCGCGGCTGGGCAGCGCGATCTCGTGGTGCGCGCCGGTCTTCGGGTCGTACGCGAGCAGCACCGCCTCCTGCTGCGACGGCTCGACCCCGAGCCCGCCCCAGATCGACGTCCCGCCGTACACCATGCCGTCCAGGTAGGCCAGGCTCGCCACGGTGCGGTCGTGCGCGATGTCCGGATGCGTCACGCAGGAGCCGGTCGCCGGGTCGTAGACGGCGAGCGCGCCGGTGAGCTTGCCGTACCCGGCCTCGGTGCCGATGACGAGCGTGCCGCCGGCGTTCACCATCCCGTACGGGCGATCCTGGTCCTGGTCGGTCAGCGAGCAGACCTTGACCGGGTTGGTGCCGGACTTCCACGGCTGGGACGGCCGGTAGGCGTAGATGTTGGCGCCGGGGTAGCCGCCGAAGTACATCGTGTCGCCGATGACGGCGGCGCCCTCGACCTGCGGTACCCCGGTGTACTGGACGTCGGCGTCGGAGCGCATCGGGGTGTACACGCCGGTACCGCCGCTCAGGAAGCCGGAGGTGTAGATCTTGCCGTCCGGGCCGAGCAGCGGGGTCTGCAGGTTGGTCGGCGCCGCCGGTACGCCGGCCGGGCGCTGCGAGCTCACCTCGCCGCTTGCGGTGTCGACGCGCATCACCACCGGGCCCGTGGAGGTGTTGCCGGCGGCCTCCAGTACCGGTGCCGGGCCGCTGGTGTCCACGCTCCAGGACCGGCCGGCGGCCGGCAGGCCGCTCGCCACCGCGGCCGACGTGCCGGCCGCCAGGTCGTAGCGCATCAGCTTGGAGCCGCTCAGGTAGTACACGCCGCCGTCGACCACCGGGGACGCACCGGGGTAGCGCACCTTGGGGATGTCGGTGACCTTCGTGGCGGTCACGGTGTCGCCGCTGGCGGTCACCTTCATGATCAGCAGGTGCCCGTCGCCGGTGTCCGACAGGTTCGCGAACACGTAGCCGCCGCCGGCCTCCAGCGAGTAGGTGAACTCCTCCGCGGCGTACTCGGCGGGCAGGATGTCGGTGCAATGCGTGCCGCCGCCGGGGCAGGCCATCAGGTGCGCGTGCGAGCCGATCCCGGCGTACATCACGTCGTTGGTCGGGTCGTACGCGACGCTGCGCACGTACTGCTCGGGCGCGATCACCGGCCGGTCGCCGACCTGCCGGAACCCGTCGGCCGGTGAGTAGCGGAAGGCGCCGCCGGACGGGTAGGTGCCGCCGTACACGCTGCCGTCCGGTCCGGCGGTGACGTCCCAGACGAACGTGTCGCCCTCGATCGGCTGCCCCAGGTCCTGCACCGATGCGGCGCCCGGTACGTACCGGTAGAGCCGGCCGTTCTTCGTGGTGTCGTCGAAGTTGTAGCTGCCGACGTAGATCGACCCGTCGGTGGCGGTGGTGGCGTTCCACGCGCCGGTGGCGCCGGTCAACGGCAGGTCGACGCTGACCTCCCCGGTGGCCTCGGTGATTCCGACCAGGTGGGCGTCCCAGTTGCTCGCGCCGGTGACCACCAGGTACGCGGTGCGCACGCCGGCGCCGTCCACCCCGAACGTCGTCGCGTTGATGGACGCCTTGCCCACCTGCGAGCCGAGATCGGTGTCGGTCGCCGTGATCAGCGCGTCGTCGGCCCACACCGTCGCCTTGGCGACGTCGAGGCGCACCGCGACCGTCGCGGTACCGGTGGGCGCGGTCGCGGCGGCAGACACGGTCGACCAGGCGGCGCCCGCGCTGCTGGCCGGGCCGCCGGACACGTCGAGCACGGTGCCGTCCGCGGCGGCGAACACCAACCGCAGCCGGGTACTGGCCTGCGGACCCGAGACCTGCAGGAACGCGTGGTACGTCGTACCGGCGTGCGCGTCGACGGGGTCGGCGACGGCGGCCGGGGCGGGGCAGTCCGCGGCGGGGGAGAGCCGCAGGCTGGCCGCGCCGTCGGTGTGCCGGTCGGTCACGGTGGTGCCGTGGCAGGCGGGATCCGGCCGCGGGATGCCCTTTCCGGCTCGGCCGAAAGTCCACCCGTCGGTACCGGACTCGAAGCTGTGGTTGCCGATGAGCAGGTCGCCGGGGTCGGCCGGCGCGGCCCGGGCGGCGCCCTGCGCGGGGCCGACGAGGGCACAGACCGCCAGTACGGCGGCGGCGAGGAGGGGAGCGGTACGAACACGCCGAGCAGACACGAGGGCCACCCTTTCGGGATGTCGGGGAGCTGCCACCCTGTTTGAGGCCATGACCGTAATGAAGTACGTAGCAAAGGTCAATGGCGGTCGCGCCTGGTGGGATGGCCGCCGGGCCGCCACCGATCGCGGTGCCAGGCGTGGCTAATTGCACATCTCTTGCAGGAACCAAGACTGCGGCTTTAGGGTCTGGACGTGCCGACACTTCATCGCGACGCGCCGGGTCACCGCCGGAGGGCGTCATGACCGGTTCGTCATCTGCAGCGCCGACCCGCACCCGCCGCCGGCTGTCCGCCGGCGAGCGCCGGCGGTTGATCGGCATGGGACTGTTCGTGCTGGCCCTGCACGTCGTCGGCTGGGGACTGCTGGTCACCCTGGTGGCGCCCGCGCAGTACCGGGTCGGCGGCCAGATCTTCGGCATCGGCCTCGGCGTCACCGCGTACACGCTGGGCATGCGGCACGCGTTCGACGCCGACCACATCGCCGCGATCGACAACACCACCCGCAAGCTGATGGGTGACGGGCAGCGACCGGTGTCGGTCGGGTTCTGGTTCTCGCTCGGCCACTCCTCGGTGGTGTTCGGGCTGTGCGCGCTGCTCGGGTTCGGCGTGCGTACCCTCGCCGGCCAGGTGGAGAACGACTCGTCCACCCTGCAGACCGTCACCGGCCTGATCGGCACGCTGGTCTCCGGCGTGTTCCTGGTGATCATCGCGGTGCTCAACCTGGCCGTGCTGACCCGCATCGCGAAGGTGTTCCGCCGGATGCGCTCCGGCCACTTCGACGAGGCGGAGCTGGAGGAGCAGCTCGACAAGCGCGGCTTCGTCAACCGGATCCTCGGCGGCGCCACCCGGGCGGTCCGCAAGCCGTGGCACATGTACCCGATCGGGCTGCTGTTCGGGCTGGGCTTCGACACCGCGACCGAGGTCTCGCTGCTGGTGCTCGCCGGTGGCGCGGCGGCGTTCGCGCTGCCCTGGTACGCGATCCTGACGCTGCCGATCCTGTTCGCCGCGGGCATGTCCCTGCTGGACTCGATCGACGGCTCGTTCATGAACTTCGCGTACGGCTGGGCGTTCGCCAAGCCGGTGCGCAAGGTCTACTACAACCTCACGATCACCGCGCTGTCGGTGGCGGTGGCGCTGATCATCGGCGTCATCGAGCTGCTGTCGGTACTGGCCGAGAAGCTGTCGATATCGACCGGCCCGCTGGCCTGGATCGCCGGGCTGGACCTCAACTACGTCGGGTTCGTGATCGTCGGGCTGTTCGTGGTGATCTGGGGCATCGCTCTGCTGACCTGGCGGTTCGGTCGGATCGAGCAACGCTGGAACGCCCGGCTGCGCACCGAGACCGTCGACGACTGACCGCTGCCGGCGCGACTCCGTTCCCCCCGACCCGCCGGGGCCCGGCCGGTACGGTGTCCGCCGCCCGCTCGCCCCTAGCCTGTAACAGGCGGGTCGGGCGAGGGGGAGCGGATGGCGCAGAGCACGTCACGGGCCGGTTGGTGGCAGGCGGCGCGGCCGGTTCGGGCGCTCGGCCTGGTCCGGGCGCTGGACGGCGGCCGCAACATGCAGCTGATGGTGCTGGCCGGCATCGTCACCGTGCTGGTGACCCGGCTGTACCTGGCCGCCACCGGGTACCCGCAGATCGGCGGCGGCAGCCTGCACATCGCGCACGCGCTGTGGGGCGGGCTGCTGATGCTGATCGGCCTGGTCGTCGCGCTGCTGTTCGCCGACCGGACTGCCCGGCTGGTGACGGCGCTGGCCGGCGGCGTCGGGCTCGGGCTGTTCGTCGACGAGGTCGGCAAGTTCATCACCCGGACCAACAACTACTTCTTCGCCCCGGCCGCCGGCGTGATGTACCTGCTGTTCGCCGCCCTGGTGCTGCTGGTGCTGAAGGTACGCACCCGGCGGCGCGGCGGGCCCGCCGCCGACGCCGCGGCGGCCGCGGTGCTCGCCGCCGGCGGGTTGACCGGCGGGCTGACGGTACGGCAGCGCAGCGAGGCGATGCGACTGGTCGCCGATCGCGAGGACGCCGCGGCGCTCGGGGTCCGGTACCTGATCGCGGCGGCACCGTCGCGATCGGAACTGCGCCCCGCGGCGAGTCGGCTCGACCCGCTGCGCCGCTTCGTCCGGCGCGTGGTGAACTGGCGGTTCCTGCCGCCGGTCCTGATCGGCGTGCTGAGCGTGTCGCGGGTCGTCGTGGCGGTGGTGTTCGTGGTGCAGGCCATCGTGGCGCTGGCCAACGACGACCAGTCGCTGCTCGGCCGGGAGTTCGGGGCGGTGCTCGCGAGCGCGCTGACCCGCACCGCCGAGGCGGTGCTGAGCGTGATCGGCGCGCTGCGCTGGCGCCGGAACCGGGCCTCCGGCTACCGGTGGCTGATCGCCGCGCTGTACGTGAACCTGTTCGTCACCCAGCTGTTCAACTTCACCGACAGCCAGTTCGGCGCGCTCGCCGATCTCCCCAGCGTGCTGGTGATGCTGGGCCTGCTGACCTACTGGCGGCGCCGCGACGCGGCCTGATCGATCAGCACGCCGAGCCCGTCGAGCACCCGGGCCAACCCGAACTCGTACGCCTGCGCCGGGTCGTACGCGCTGCCCCGCTCGGCGCCGGCCGCGGCGCCGATGCGGACCGCGCGCGGGTAGGCGGACTCGTCGAGGATGCGCGACAGCAGCGGCCCGGCCTGCTGCCACCACTGCCGATCGGTACCGCCCGCGGCGGCCCCGGCGCGCTCGTCGCGGGCGTTGGCGTACACGAAGCCGAGCAGGTAGCTCAGCGCGTCGTCGCGGGCCACGTCGGGCAGATCGAGCCCGTCGAAGGCGGCCAGCTCGTGCTCGTACTTGGCCATCAACCCGGGGCCCAGCGGCGGCCGCGCGGTGTAGACGTCGGCCACCCACGGGTGGTCGCGGCACAGCTGCCGGTTCTCCGCGGCGATCGCGGTGAGCCGCTCCCGCCAGTGCCGTCCGGTGCTGTCGGTGCGGTCCATCGCCTGGTACGCGGCGTCCAGCATCAGGTCCAGCAGCTCGGCCTTGCCCGGAACGTAGGTGTAGACGGTCATCGCGGAGACGCCGAGCCGTTCGCCGACCCGCCGGATGGTCAGCCCGGCGAGTCCGTCGGTGTCGGCGAGCGTGGTGGCAGCGGCGACCACGTCGGCGACGGTGAGGCCGGGACGCGGGCCCCGGCGCCGCGGCGCGACCGCACCCCAGAGCAGGCGCAGGGTCTTCGCCGCATCGCCACCGCCGGTTCGTTCCGTCACCGCCCGATCCTCGCAGAGCGCCAGCCGAGGCGTTATGCTGTACAACGTATAGAGTTCTCGGGAGGGGTCTTCATGCAGGTGACCGCGTCGGCGGTGTCATTGACGGTGAACGACGTCGCCGCCTCGAGCGCGTTCTTGTGCCGCCACTTCGGCTTCGCCGAACAGATGGGGGCGGACGGGTTCGCCTCGCTGGCGCGCTCCGATGTCGGGATGAACGTGATCTTCCTGCGCCGCGGGCTGCCGACGCTGCCGGCCGACCAGCGCGACGAGCACGCCGCCGGGCTCATTCTCGCCCTCACCGTGGCCGACCTGGACGCCGAGTTGGCCAGGCTACGAGCCGAGGGCGTGCCGATCACCATGCCGCTGACGGTGGAGGAGTGGGGCGAGCGCGCCTTCCAGGTGCGCGACCCGAACGGCGTCATCGTCCAGCTCGTCGACTGGAACGGCTGACCGCAGCGACCCGCCGGCGCGGGGTCGACGAGATCGCCACCTGGCCGGGCAGCGAGCTACGTCGCCGGAGGCCGGCGGGCGACGAGCTCAGTGCCGAGAACCGGCGGGCCACGACCGCCGCACGGCGTCCCGGCGGGGCGAAGCGAGGTCAGCGCCGGACCCGGGCGAGCGAACTCAGCGCCGGGTCCGGCGAGCGATCAGCGCCGGGTCCCCGCGAGCGGGTTCAGCGTCGGGTCCCGGCGCCCGGCAGGCGCACCGCGCGACGGGCCGGCACCCGGGGCGACGGCTCGGCGCCGGCCCCGCCAGCGCCGCGGTGATCTCGATCGACCCGGCGAGCAGCTCGTACAGCATCGGGTCCGGGTCGGCGATGCAGGCGGTGGCCACGCCGTCGACCGCCCCGGTCACCGTGGCCGGCGCCGCATAGCGGCGGAACGCCTTGGCCGAGGGGGAGAACCCGGGGCTGAACTCGCGGGCCCAGCGCCACGCGTGCGGCACCCCGGACAGCGCCGCCCGGCTCGCCTCGTCGAGGTACTCCTCCGGCCGGTCGTCGAGCGCGTTGGTGAGCCGGTTCGCCGACAGGACGGCGACCGCGAGGCCGCGCTGGCGTTCGGCGGCGACGACCGGCAGCGCGGTGATCGCGCAGTGCAGCGCGATGCCCACCTCGATCCGGATGTCGTCGCCGGTCAACCCGATCACCGACGGGATCAGCGCGGCGAGCCGGGCCCGGCCGGCGTCGCTGATCCGGTCGTTGACCTGGCGGGCGGTCGCGGCCAGCAGCGGATGGGTGCAGGCCGGGTGGTCGCTCCAGCGCTCGCCGGCCAGGTAGGACGCCATCTCCATGAAGCAGGCGCCGCGCCGCGGGTTGCGGTGCCGGCCGCGCGACAGCACGGGGACCAGGTCGGGCGTACGGGTCATGGACATCGTTGCCCCCTCGGGCGGATCAGTACCCGTTCGACCCCAGTCTGCGCCACCCGGTCGGCCACGTCGAGGCGATCTGCCCGGCCGGAACCACGCGGGTGACCCTGCGGTACCCCGACGCGGGGTCGTTTCGGCGCGGCGGCGAGCGGGTACGGACAAAACACCCACCGCACCGGCGGCAGCGGGGCCATCATGGGAGGACGGGCAGCGTCGCGCCAGCCGCAGCGGATGGCCGACGACATCCGGGGGGTGGATGGCTCGTGCCGTACCAGAACGACCCGTCGTTTCGGCAGGCGGACGAACAGCTCACGGTGATGCGGTCGTGTCCGGTGGGCGATCCGCGACGGGCCGCGGCCCGTTCCGCGGCGGTCCTCGGCTACCTGCCGGTCGCCGACCGCATCGCCCGACGGTACGCGCAGCGGGGCGAGCGGCTCGACGATCTGACCCAGGTGGCCCGGCTCGGCCTGATCAAGGCGGTGGACGGCTTCGACCCGGAGCTCGGCCCGTTCCTCGGCTATGCGGTGCCCACCGTCGCGGGCGAGTTGAAGCGGTACTTCCGGGACGCGTGCTGGAACGTGCGGGTGCCGCGCCGGCTGCAGGAGCTGCGGTTGGCGGCGGCCGCGGCCGCCGAACGGATGGCGCAGCGTACCGGCCGGGAACCCGGCACCGTCGAACTCGCCGCCGAGCTGGGTGTCGCCACCCGTGAGCTGACCGCCGCGCTGGCCACGGCCAGCGCGTACACGCCGGTGTCGCTGGACGCGCCGGTGTCGCTGGACGCGCCGGGCGGCGGCGACGGGATCGAGCTCGTCGAGCGGCTCGGTGAACCGGACGAGCGGGTCGAGCAGGTACCCGACCGGGTGTCGTTGCGGCCCGCGCTGCGGCGGCTGCCGGAGCGGGAGCGCCGGGTGCTTGCGATGCGGTTCTTCGAGCAGCGCACGCAGGCCGAGATCGGCGCCGCGGTGGGGCTGTCCCAGATGCACGTGTCCCGGCTGATCGCGCGGACGCTGGTCGGGCTGCGCGACTGGATCGACGGCGACGCCAGCCGGGTCGAGGTGTGCCGGCCCCGCCGCCGTCCGGCCCGGCGCCCGGTGGAGGGGCGCTCGGCCACGACCGGGCGTCCGACCGCCGCGCCGGAGCGGTCGCGGGCGCCGCGGCTCGCGGCGGCGAAGTCGTCGGCGCGAGCGGCATGACCACCCGAACGGACATGGCTCGCCCCGGGCGGGCCCCACCGAGCCCGGCGCGGGGCGATGATGGGGGAACGGCGTAGGGAGGATCCGATGGCGACCTTCGTGCTGATCGCCGGCGCCTGCCACGGCGGCTGGTGGTACGCCCCGCTGGCGCACCGGCTGCGCGAGTACGGCCACCGGGTCTTCACGCCGACGCTGACCGGCCTGGGGGAGCGGGCGCACCTGCTGTCCGGCACCGTCAACCTCGACACCCACATCGAGGACGTGCTGGCGGTGTTCGCGGCCGAGCAGCTGCGCGAGACGATCCTGGTCGGGCACAGCTACGGCGGGATGGTCGTCAGCGGCGTGGCCGACCGGGCACCGGAGTCGGTGGACGCGCTGGTCTACCTGGACGCGTTCGTACCCGACGACGGCGACTCCTGCTGGCGGCTGACCACCGAGGAGCAGCGCAGCTGGTACCTGGATGTCGGGGAGACCGGCTTCGCGGTGCCGCCGCTGCCGTTCTACGACCGCCGGGCCACCCCGCACCCGCTCGCCTCGCTGCTGCAACGCGTCCGGCTGACCCGCGACCTGTCCGCGTTCCGCCGGCGCGACTACGCCTACGCGCTGCGCTGGCCCACGGCGTCGCCGTTCGAGCCGACCTGGCGCCGGCTGCGTACCGACCCGGAGTGGACGGTGCACGAGCTCGACAGCGAGCACGACCTGCTGCGCGACGCACCCGACCAGGTCCTCAAGATCCTCCTCGACGCAGCCGCCTGACCGGTTCGGGCATCAGGATCCGGACCGCGACGGCGGTCGCGACCGTGGCCAGGGCGAACAGGTTGAGGGCGACGGGCAGTCCGGTGAGTGCGACCGCGGCCGGTGCGACGAGCGAACCGGCCACCAGACCGAGCGCGTCGGCGGCGGAGAAGGCGGCGCGGGCCCGGCCGAGTACCGCGTTGGGGGTCTCGACCTGCAGCCGGTGTTGCGTGGCAACCAGCATCGTGGCGCCGGGTGCGCCGGCCAGCGCGGTACCGATCGTCGCCACGAGCAGCGTCGGCGCGTCCACCATCACCAGATACCCCGCCCCGATCGCCAGGTAGCAGACCGCGAGCACGGTACGGGTGGGGTAGCGCGCGACGATGCGCCGGCTGATCGCGGCGCCGGCGAGGTATCCCACCCCGAGCCCGCCGAGCAGGTACCCGACGTCCGAGCCCGGGTTGCCGAGCCGCACCGCGACCAGCGGTACGAGCAGGGCGGTCAGCGCGGCGTTCGCGGTGCCGAAGACCAGTGCGGTGCCGAGCATCCCGCGCAGCAGCCGGCTGCGGGCCACCAGCCGTACCCCTTCGCGCAGGTCACCGGACAGCCGCCGGCCGGATGCCGGCGGCCCGGTCGGTGCGCGCCGCAGGGCCGCCGACAGCGCCGCGGAGACCAGGTAGCTGGCCAGGTCGATCGCGACGACGGCGGTGGGGCCGAACGCGGACAGCAGGACGGTGCCGGCGGGCGGGCCGCCCAGCCGCACGGCCCCGCCGACGAACGCGAGCGCCGCGTTCGCCCGGACCAGACCCGGACCGGTGCCGGCGACGATCGGCAGTACCGCGGTGATCGCCGGGGTGAAGAAGCAGGTCGCGGCGCTCTCCACGAACAGCCCGAGGTAGAGCAGCGGCAGCCGCTGCGGCGTGGTCGCGAAGAGCATCAGCGCCACGCCGGCGGCGGCGCCGAGGTCGGCGGCGACGAGGATCGTCCGCCGGTCGATCCGGTCGGCCACCGCACCGGCGACCGGCCCGACCAGCAGCGGCGGCGCGGCCTGCAGCAGCAGCGTCAGGCTGGTGGCCAGGGTCGACCCGGTGATCCGGAAGACCTGGTAGGGCACCGCCACGACGAGCAGCCAGGAGCCGACGAGCGACACGGTACGGCCGGTCAGCAGCAGCCGCAGGTCGCGCTGGCCACCGCCGGCCCACCGGGCGAGGGGGATCCACATGGCGCGGCAGTCTATTTTCACAGAACATCATATGGCAAGATAACTTCTGTGGAGATAGAAGATCTCGGTCGGCAGCTGCGCGCCCGCCGCCTCGCTCACGACGCCACCCTCGCCGCGGTCGCCGAACGCGCCGGCCTGTCGGTGCCCTACATCGCCAACCTGGAGAACGGGCGCGGCAACCCGACCCTCGCCGCCCTCGACCGGCTCGTCGCGGCGCTCGGCGCCCGGCTGGTCGTCGTCCTCGCCGAGCCCGACGCCGCGCCCGGCGACGACGCCGCCGGCCCGCCGGCGAGCCTCACCCGGTTCGCCCAGTCGACCCGCTTCCGCGCCACCGCCCGCCGCCTCGCCGAGCACACCGGCCGTGCCGAACCGGCGGTACGCGAGCTGCTGATCGAGGCGATGACCAGACTCGGCACGCTCGCCCCGGACGGCGGTGCCACCGACCGCGACTGGCAGCGCGTGCTGGACGCGGCCACCCTCGTCGCCACCGCGGACTGACCGCGACCAGGCTCAATGCAGGTCGGACTGGCGGGCGATGGTCGCGGCGGCGCGGCGCACCGCACCCGGCGGCGCCGAGGGGACCACGCCGTCCAGGAACGCGTACCGCCGGCGCAGCGACGCGTGGTAGGCGTCGGTGCTGCCGCAGTCGCGTACCGCGTGCCACCAGTCGGCGAGGTCGCCCCAGCCCGGTGCGGCGAGCGAACCGCCGAACTGCTGCACCGACAGCGCCGAGCAGGCGCCGGCGAACGCCAGCCGGTCGTCGAGCGGCCAGCCGGCGAGCGTACCGAGGACCATGCCGGCGCCGAACACGTCGCCGGCGCCGGTCGCGTCCAGCGCATCCACCCGGGGTGCCGGTACCCGGGCCTCCTCGCCGGTGGTGGAGTCGATGGCCAGGGCGCCGTTCGCGCCGTCGGTGACCACCGCGAGCGGTACCAGGTCGGCCAGCGCCCACAGCGCGTCCTGGGCGCTGTCGGTACGGGTGTAGGCCATCGCCTCGGTCGCGTTGGGCACGAACGCGTGGCAGCGCGACAGCCGGTCCAGCACCTGCCGGTCCCAGCTGCCGCTCGCGTCCCAGCCCACGTCGGCGAACACCAGCGCGCCGGCGTCGACCATCGGATCGGCCCAGCCGGTCGTGCCGGCCTGGCCGAACCCGTCCTCGTTGGACAGGTCGACGAAGATCGTCGCGGACCTCGGTGGGGTGCCGACGATCCGTGCCGCCGGCACCGGCGCGTCGTGCCCGTGGGTGACCATCGACCGGTCGCCGTGGCAGGCCATCGACACCGTCACCGGCGAATGCCAACCCTCGAACCGGCGCGACCGCGACAGGTCGACGCCCTCCTGCTCGTTCAGCGTGCGCCAGCAGAAGTCGCCGTAGTCGTCGGAGCTGAACGCCGCCGCGAGCGAGGTGCGCAGTCCCAGCCGGGACGCGGCGATCGCGAGGTTCGCGATGCCGCCGGGGCACGAGCCCATGCCCTCGGCCCACACCTCGGTACCCGAGCCCGGCGGCTGGGCGAGCCCGGTGAACACGATGTCCAGGAACACGGTGCCGTAGACGAACAGGTCGAACTGTGGGCCGTCCGCGGTCCGCGTCGCCGCCAGTGGATCGAACGCCACGATCCGCCCTCGCTTCCCGTTCGTGCCGAACGCCCCGCGCCGCACCGGTCGCCCGTCACCCGCGGCCGTACGGCCGGGCCGCGGCGCACGAACGGCCGTGGCGCCAGGCTAATCCGCGGCGCCGTGCCGCCGCCCGGGTTCGGACCGGGACGGCGGCCGCGGGTACCTCAGGGCTCCCGGCGCCGGGGTGCCCGCCCCGGCGGCTGCAGCGGAGCCGGCCAGTTCGGCGCCGGCGGGATCGACCGGGTCACCGGATCGCCGGGAGCGAGCATCATCTGCTCACCGTGGTGGCTGATCGGGATCGCCGGACCGTCGGTGAGCGAGTACGTGGCCGTCTCGCCGGTCACCTCCACCCGCAGGTGATGGCCGCGGATCAGCATCCGGAACGCCACCCGGGACAGCCCCCGCGGCAGCCGCGGTGCGAACGCCAGCCCCTCCTCGGAGTCGCGCAGCCCGCCGAACCCGGCCACCAGCGCCAGGCACGCCCCGCCCAGCGAGGCCATGTGCAGCCCGTCCTTGGTGTTGGCGTGCAGGTCGTCCAGGTCGGTCAGGGCCGCCTCGGCGAGGTAGTCCAGTGCCAGGTCCAGGTGGCCGCACTCGGCGGCGATCACCGCCTGGCTGCACGCCGACAGCGACGAGTCCCGTACCGTGATCGGCTCGTAGTAGGCGAAGTTGCGCGCCTTCTGCTCCGGAGTGAACGCCTCCCCGCAGGTCTGCATCGCAAGCACCAGGTCGGCCTGCTTGACCACCTGCTTGCGGTAGATGTCGAAGTACGGGAAGTTCAGCATCAACGGGTACCGGCTGCCGGTGGCGGCGAAGTCCCAGTGCTCGTGGCTGGTGAATCCCTCCGACTGCGGATGCACGCCGAGCGTCTCGTCGTACGGGATGGTCATCGCCTTCGCCGCGTCCCGCCAGGACGCCATCTCCTCGACGTTGACCGAGAGCTCGTTCGCCTGCGCCGGATAGCGTTCGGCCACGTCGGCCGCCGCGATCAGGTTCCGCCGCGCCATCAGGTTGGTGTAGACGTTGTTGTCGGAGATCGCCGAGTACTCGTCCGGCCCGGTCACCCCGTCGATGCGGAACTGGCCGTGCGTGTCGTGGTGGCCCAGCGAGCGCCACATCCGCGCCGTCTCCACCAGCAGCTCCAGCCCCACCTCGCGCTCGAAGTCGCGGTCGTCGGTGGCCTGCACGTACCGCACCACAGCGTGCGCGATGCCGGCGCCGAGGTGGAACGCGGCGGTTCCGGCCGGCCAGTAGCCGGAACACTCCTCGCCGCGGATGGTGCGCCACGGGAACACCGCGCCCGCCAGCCCCAGTTGCTGGGCCCGGTCCCGCGCCATCGGCAGCGTGTTGTGCCGCCAGCGCAGCGCCTGCTCCACGGCCTGCGGCACGCTGTAGGTCAGTACCGGCAGCACGAAGATCTCGGTGTCCCAGAACGAGTGCCCGTCGTAGCCGGGACCGGTCAACCCCTTGGCCGGGATCGCCCGCTGCTCGGCCCGGGCACTGGCCTGCAGGACGTGGAACAGCGCGAACCGGATCGCCTGCTCGATCTCGGTGTCGCCGTCGACCTCGACCGAGGCACCCTGCCAGAACTCGTCGAGGTACTTGCGCTGCTCGGCGAGCAGCCCGTTCCAGCCGGTGAACCGGGCCGCCGACAGGGCGGCGGCGACCTGGTCGCGCACCGCCGGCACCGACCGGTACGAGGACCAGCCGTAGGCGAGGAACTTGACCAGCCGCAGCTTCTGCCCGGGGCGCAGCACGGTGGCGATGGTGGTCCGGGCCAGGTCGTCGAACGACTCGGTCGCCACGTGCAGGTTGACCTCTTCGGGCACCGTGATCCGGTGGTCCATCCCGGCCGCCACCCGCAGCCCGGAGCGCGCCGTCTGGTGGATCAGGATCGCGCCCCGCTCGCCGGACACGCCGTTGTGCTCGGCCCGCAGCGGCGCCTCCAGTACCGCGGCGGCGCGCGGGTCACCGGACTGCTCGGGCAGCTGCTCGTTGGCCACCAGCTCGGACTGCAGCACCACCCGGGCCGGGCCGTCGACCGGCTCCACCTCGTAGCAGATCGCCGCGATCGCCCGCTGGGTGAACGAGACCAGCCGGGTCGAGGTCACCTGCACGGTACGGCCGGCCGGCGAGGTCCAGGTGACGTCGCGGCGCAGCACGCCGTCGCGGAAGTCCAGGTTGCGCTCGTGCGCGCGCAGCGTGCCGTACCGCAGGTCGAACGGCTCGTCGTCGACCATCAACCGGATCAGCTTGCCGTTGGTGACGTTGATGACCGTCTGCCCGGACTCCGGATAGCCGTACCCGGCCTCGGCGTACGGCAGCGGGCGCAGCTCGAACACGCCGTTGAGGTACGTGCCCGGCAACCCGTGCGGCTCGCCCTCGTCCAGGTTGGCCCGCAGCCCGATGTGCCCGTTGGACAGCGCGAACACCGACTCCGACTGGGCTATCCGGTCCAGGTCGAGGCTCAGTTCGCGCAGGCACCAGGGCTCCACGGTGAACGCCCGGCCAGTAGTCATGGTTCCCCGATCTTCATGGTTCGTGGTGTACGCCGGCGCCGGCGCCATTCGACGCCGTTACGGCAAGCATGGGTGATGGTGTGGTTGTCCGGTGGCCGGTCCGCCCGGTGTCACCGGATCGCCGACGGCGCCCGGGTGCTGCGGTCCGGGTCAGTGCCGCGCGGTATGCGGCTCTGCCTCGGGGATGTCGGCGTCGATGAGCTCGGCGAGGTCGCCGACGACCAGGTCGGCGCCGTGCTCGCGCAGCGCGTCGGCCTGGCCGGACCGGTCGACCCCGATGACCAGGCCGAACCTGCCGGCCCGGCCGGCCGCGACGCCGGACAGCGCGTCCTCGAACACGGCCGCCTCGCCGGGCGCCACGCCCAGGGTGCGGGCCGCGGCGAGGAACGTGTCCGGTGCCGGCTTGCCGGCCAGGCCGTCGCGCGCGGCGACGACCCCGTCCACGATCTCCTCGAACAGGTCCTGGATGCCGGCCGCCGCCAGCACGTCGCGGCAGTTCGCGCTGGAGGACACCACGGCCCGGCGCAGGCCGGCCCGGCGCGCGGCCAGCACGTACCGCACCGAGCCGGGGTAGGCGTCCACGCCCTGGTCGTGGATCAGCCGCAGCACCAGCTCGTTCTTCCGGTTGCCCAGGCCGCGCACGGTCTCGGCGCTCGGCGGGTCGTCGGGCGAGCCCTCCGGCAGGGTGATGCCGCGGGAAGCGAGGAACGAACGGGTCCCGTCCTGCCGCGGCTTCCCGTCGACGTACCGGTCGTAGTCGCTCTGTGTGAAGGGCTGCGCGATGGCATGCTCACGGCGCGCACGCTCTTCGAGGTACGCGTCGAACATCTGCCGCCACGCCTCGGCATGCACCACGGCGGTGCGGGTGAGCACACCGTCAAGATCGAACAGGCAGGCGCGGACGCCGTTCGGAAGCCCCAACACGGCACCGATAGTAACGGCGAACAGGGGGATTGGAACGTCGTGGCGCGGCGCGCCGTGCGCCGTGGCCTCCCCGTGATCTAGCCGTCCGCCGGTTCGGGGAGGTGGCCATCGCCCGATCTCGGCCCCGTCGCGGTCGCCCGACCTGCACCGGGGGCGATCTTGCATGGCGTGACGAGCATGAGTCAGTTACCTAGGAAGCAATGCGGAGCGTGGCGCAGCTCACGCGACCGAGCACGAAGCAGGACCAATCACACATCCGGCACTGCCGTCGACGGCAACCGGCTCGCAACCACCACGAAGGGTGCCGCCGGAGGCGCGGGAGCGTGCGGGACGGTGGGCCGCGGGAGGCGCCCTCACCGGCACGGACCAGCGGGCGTGACGGGGAGGCGCGGTTCAGCGCCGCGGGAGGGGCATGTGCGGCTCAGCGCGCGGGAGGGGGAGGCGCGGTTCAGCGGCGCGGTTCAGCGGAAGGCGGGGACGCCGGTGAGCGCCTGGCCGAGCACCAGGGTGTGCACCTCGCTGGTGCCTTCGTAGGTCAGCACCGATTCGAGGTTGTTGGCGTGCCGCAGCGGGGAGAAGTCCAGCGTGATGCCGGCGGCGGCGAGGATGGTGCGGCACTCGCGGGCGATCGTGAGCGCCTCCCGGACGTTGTTCAGCTTGCCCAGGCTGATCTGCTCGCTGCGCAGCGAGCCGGCGTCCTTGCGCCGGCCCAGGTGCAGCGCGAGCAGCGTCGCCTTGCCCAGCTCCAGCGTCATGTCCACCAGCTTCTGCTGGGTCAGCTGGAAACCGGCGACCGGCCGGTCGAACGCCTGCCGGTCGACCGCCCAGGCGATCGTGGTCTCCAGGCAGTCGCGGGCGGCGCCGGTGGCGCCGAACACGATGCCGAACCGCGCCTCGTCCAGGCAACTGAGCGGGGCGCGCAGGCCGCGCGCGTCCGGCAGCATCGCCTCGGCGGGCAGCCGCACGTCGTCGAAGGCGAGCTCGGCGGTGACCGAGGCGCGCAGCGACAGCTTGCGGGTGATCTCGGTGGCGGTGAATCCGGGCGTACCCGCCGGCACCAGGAAGCCGCGCACCCCGTCGTCGGTGCGGGCCCAGACCACCGCGACGTCGGCGACCGTACCGTTGGTGATCCACATCTTGCTGCCGGACAGCACCCAGTCGTCGCCGTCACGCCGGGCCCGGGTGCGCATCCCGCCCGGGTTTGAGCCGAAGTCCGGCTCGGTCAGGCCGAAGCAGCCGATCGCCCGGCCGGCCGCCAGCTCCGGCAGCCAGCGCTGCTTCTGCGCCTCCGACCCGAACGCGTGGATCGCGTACATGGCCAGCGACCCCTGCACCGAGACCAGGCTGCGCAGCCCCGAGTCGGCCGCCTCCAGCTCGGCGCACGCCAGCCCGTAGCTGACCGCGTTGGTACCGGCGCAGCCGTAGCCGGTCAGGTGCATGCCCAGCACGCCGAGCTTGCCCAGCTCCACGGCGAGTTCGCGGGCCGGCACGTGGCCCGCCTCGTACCACTCTGCGAGCTGCGGCCGGACCCGGTCGGCGACGAACGCGCGCACCGTGTCCCGGATCTCCCGCTCGTCGTCGGTCAGCAGCTCCTCGACCCCGAACAGGGCGAGCGGGTGCTGGGCTGCGGGTGGCGTGCTCGCCATGCGGTGCTCCTCGGGCGGTGGCTGTCGGCCGACCCTCGTACCGTACGGCCGGCGCAGCGTCGGCGCGCCGCCAGCCCGCGATCACGTCCGCCCGCACCCCGAAGCGTACGTGCCTCGACGCATCGCACACATCGGCGGCGATGATGATCTTTGCGACCCCCCTCGCCGGCACACTGGCCGTACCGGCGAGAGGGAGGCGGCGATGGCGAACATGGTGTGGCTGGGTGGCGGCTGCGGGGCGGGCAAGACCACCCTGGCGCGGCGCCTGGCCTACCGGTACGACCTGCGGTTGTGGCCGGTGGACGCCTACAGCTACGCGCACCAGCGGCGGGCGACGATCGAACCCGGCTGGCCGGTCGTACGGGCCGCGGCCGGCCTGGACTTCACCGAGCGCTGGCTGGCGCCGTCGCCACACGACCAGCTGGCGCGCTTCCTCGGGTACGCTGCCGAGCAGTTCGCGATGCTCGCCGACGACCTCGCGGCGCTGCCCGACCGGACGCTGACGATCGTGGAGGGGCCACAGCTGCTCCCGGCGCAGGTCGCCGCGAGCGGCGGCGCCGCGCTCTGGCTGATCCCGACGCCGGCTCGGATCCGCCGCTCACGCCGGCAGCGCGGCGTCGCCGGCCCGGCCGACGAGGCCACCCAGCGCCGGGTGCTGGACACGCTGATCGACCGCGACGTGCTGCTCGCCGAGCATCTGGGCACGCAGGTCCGGGCGATCGGCGGCGATTGCGTCGAGGTCGACGAGGACGCCGACTGGGACCGCCTCACCGACCTGGTCGCCGAACACTTCGGCCTTCCCCCCACACCCACAGCCACCGGCGCCGACGGCATCGCCGGCCGCACCGACGGTGCTGGGAGCGCCGGCGCGGCCGACGGTGCCGGTCCGGTCGGCGCGGCCGACGGTGCCGGTCCGGTCGGCGCGGCCGACGGTGCCGGTCCGGTCGGCGCGGCCGACGGTGCCGGTCCGGTCGGCGCGGCCGACGGGGACACCCGGCAGCGGTTGCGGCAGGCCGAGAACGCGGCGGTGCTGGCGAACCTGACCGCACATCGAGACTGGATCGGGGCGACGAAGCCGCTCGCCGGGCCGTTCGTATGCGAGTGCACCCGGCTCGGTTGTGCGGTCGAGGCCAGGATCGACATCGAGGACTACCGGGCCCGCGCCGACCCGCTGGTGCTCTGCGGGGATGCGTGACCGCTACGCCGATGCGGTCTCCGCCAGCGCGTCGGTGAGCCGGGTCAGCGGGCTCGCCAGGTTCCACCGCTCGGCGAGCGCCAGCAGCTGCCGCTCGTCGGCCGGGACGGCCGGCAGCGCGGTGTCGACCGGCGGGACCTGAGCCTCCGCGCCGGCCGCGACCACCCGGGGCGCCACCGCGAGGTAGTCGCGGGCCGCGGCGAGCTTGCGGGCCTGCGCGGGGCGCACCGCCGGGTCGGCGGCGTCGACGGCGGCGAGCAGCGCGTCGAGCGTCTGGTACCGGGCGATCAGGCCGGCCGCGGTCTTGTCACCGATGCCCGCCACACCGGGCAGCCCGTCGGACGGGTCGCCGCGCAGCACCGCGAAGTCGACGTACTGGGCCGGGTGCACGCCGTAGCGGCCGTGCAGGGCGGCGTCGTCGTAGACCTCCAGCTTGGCCACGCCGCGGCCGCAGTAGAGCACCCGGACCTGCCGGTCGTCGTCGATGACCTGGAACAGGTCACGGTCGCCGGTGGCCACCTCGATCGGGCCCGGCTCGCGGGCGGCGAGCGCACCGATGATGTCGTCGGCCTCGCAGCCGGGTGCGCCGAGGGTGGCGATGCCGACCGCCCGCAGCGCATCCAGGATGATCGGCACCTGCGGGCTCAGCGCGTCGGGCACCTCCTCACCGCCGTCGGCGGCGACCCGGTGCGCCTTGTACGACCCGATCAGCGCGACCCGCCAGGCCGGCCGCCAGTCTGCGTCCAGGCAGCAGACCATCCGGTCCGGCCGGCGGGTGCGGATGAGCTGGGCGAGCATGTCGAGGAAGCCGCGGACCGCGTTGACGGGGCTGCCGTCGGGTGCGGTGATCGAGGCGGGGATGCCGTGGAAGGCGCGGAAGTACAGGCTCGCGGCGTCGACGAGCAGCAGCGGTCGGCTCACCCGTGCCAGCCTGCCATGCCGGTACGACAACCGCTGCGCGTCCGTGCCGGACGACGAGCGCTGCGTGTCCGTTCACCACGACGAGCGCTGCGCGTTCGTGCCCGACAAGCGCTGCGCGTTCGTGCCCGACGAGCGCGGCAGGTCACGGCACGATGACCAGCTTGCCGTGGGTGTGGCCGCCGCGGCTGGCGTCGAACGCCGCGCCGACCTCGGTCAGCGGGTAGCTGGCCTGCACCGGTACCGTCAGCCGGCCCGCGTCGGCGAGCTGTGCGAGTTCGGCGAGCCCGGGGCCGTCCGGCCGGACCCAGACCCAGGCTCCGCCGTGCCCCTCGACGGTAGGGTCCGCGATCGAGACGTGCCGCCCGCCCTCGGCCAGTACCGCGGTGGTGGTGGGCAGCTGCCCGCCGACCAGGTCCAGGACGACGGTCACGCCGTCCGGGGTGAGGTCGCGGACCCGTTCGGCCAGGCCGTCGCCGTACTCGATCGGGGTGGCGCCGAGCGCCCGCACGGCGTCGTGGCTGGCCGCCGACGCGGTGCCGAGGACCCGGGCGCCGCGGGCCGCGGCGAGCTGGACGGCGAGGGTGCCGACCCCGCCGGCCGCGCCGTGGACCAGGACGACGTCGCCGGCGTGCACGTCGGTGCGGTCCAGGCAGCGCTTCGCGGTCAGCCCGGCGAGGGGCAGGCCGCCGGCCTGGGGCCAGTCGAGCGTGGCCGGCCGCGCCGCCACGGCGGGGGCCGAGACCGCGACGTACTGGGCGAACGTGCCGGCGCTGATCGCTTCCTTGCGGGCGTAGGCCATGACCTCGTCGCCGGGCGCGAACTCGGGTGTGTCCGGGCCGCGGTCGACCACCACGCCGGCGACGTCCCAGCCGGGGACGACCGGGAACACGGTGTCGATCATCGGGTCCAGACCGCCGGCCAGGACCTTCCAGTCGACCGGGTTGACGCCGGCGGCCCGCACCTCGATGAGCACCTGACCGGGGCCGACCTTCGGGTCGGGCAGCTCGCCCACCCGTAGCGTCGAGTTGTCGTCGGCGAAGGACTCGTAGTAGACGGCGCGCACCAGTGTCTCCTCGTGATCGTGCGGTCGGGCCAGCTGCGACCGTACGCGTCGGGCGCCGTTCCGCGGCCCCGAATCGGTGCAGTGCGGCCGTGACCCGCCGCGCGGCCCGGGTCGGCGGCGTGCGTGCTCGGATGCCGAACGCCTCCTCGGTTCCACCTACCCGCTCGGGTTCAGCGGCGTGGACGGTAGCCGGCGACGGTGACCGCGGCGGTGGCGGCGGTGGACTCGGGCAGCGTGGCGATGCGCTCGGCGAGCGTGGCGGGCGGCAGGTGATGGGCGCTGGGGCCCATCCCGACGACGGCGGCGACCTCGTCGTGGTCGAGCCGAAGGCCGAAGCGCACCGTCTCGGCGCCCGCCGGTACGAAGTCGGCCAGGGTGGTGGCGAGCCGGTCGGGTTTGGCCGCGTCCACGCCGACCAGGCCGAGCGTCGCGACGAGCTCGCCCAGGTGGTCGGCGGCCGGGGTGACGACCAGCAGCAGCCCGTCGGGGGTCAGCACCCGGGCGATCTCGGCGGCGTTGCGCGGCGCGAACACGTTGAGGACCAGCCCGATGCAGCCGGTGCGTACCGGCAGGGGCTGCCAGGCGTCGGCGCCGATCGCGGCGATGCGCGGATGGGCGCGGGCGGCCCGGCGCAACGCGTAGCCGGACAGGTCGACCGCGAGGCCGACGCGGTCGGGCTGGGCGGTGAGCAGCTGCGCGAGGTAGTGGCCGGTGCCGGCGCCCAGGTCGAGTACCGGCTCGGTGCCCGCCGGCGCCGCGGTCCGGATCGCGTCGCTGATGGGGGAGTAGTGGCCGGCGGCGAGGAACCGTTGCCGGGCGGCGACCATCTCGGCGGTGTCGCCGGTACCAGGGCCGGCGCCGCCGGCGCGCAGGGTCAGGTAGCCGTGCCGGGCGACGTCGAAGCTGTGGCCGTGCGGGCACCGCACCCGCCTGTCGTCCAGAGTGAGGGCGCCGGCGCAGTTCGGGCAGCGCAGGTAGTCGATGGCGTCGCTGAGCACCTCCCGATCATCCCCGATCCCCAATATTCTAGCTTCCTAGGAAGGACTAGGCGGCGTCACCGCCGCCACCCAAACCCAAACCGGAGCTTCGCCAACTCCCCAAGCGACCCGAACGAGCGTTAAGCTGCCGCCAGTTGTGGCAGGACAGGAACCTCGGGAGGGAATCATGGGCGAGTCCGGCGCCGGCCCGGTCAGTGCGGTGCAGCGGCTGCTGCCGACCGACGAGGCCGAGGCGCTGCTGGAGTTGACGGCCGACATCGCGGACCGTGAACTTGCCCCGCGCGCGGCCGGCTTCGAGGCGCGAGGGGAGTTCCCGCGTACGGTGTTCGCCACGCTGGGGCGGGCCGGGCTGCTGAGCCTGCCCTACCCCGAGGAGTACGGCGGGGGAGCCCAGCCGTACGAGGTGTACCTGCAGGTGGTGGAGGAGCTGGCGCGGCGCTGGCTGTCGGTGGCGCTCGGGGTCAGCGTGCACACGCTGGCGTGCTTCCCGGTCGCCGAGTTCGGCAGCGAGCAGCAGCGCAAGCGGTACCTGCCGGACATGCTCGGCGGCGACCAGATCGGCGCGTACTGCCTGTCCGAGCCGGCGGGCGGGTCCGACGCGGCCGCGCTGACCACCCGCGCCCGCCTCGACGGCGAGTCGTACCGGGTGACCGGGACGAAGGCGTGGGTGTCGCACGCCGGCGTGGCCGACTTCTACAACGTGTTCGCGCGCACCGGCGGACCCGGGCCCAACGGCATCTCCTGCCTGCTGGTGGATCCGGCCACCGCGGGAGTGGTGCCGCAGCGGCCGGAGCGCAAGATGGGGCTGTCCGCTGAGGTGACCGCCCAGATCGTGTTCGACGACGCGGTGGTGCCGGCGGAACGGCTGGTCGGCGGCGAGGGTGCCGGTTTTCGGATCGCGATGCAGGCGCTGGACTCCGGCCGGCTGGGGATCGCAGCGTGTGCGATCGGCGTGGCGCAGGCGGCGCTGGACTACGCGTGCGGGTATGCCGCCGAGCGGGAGCAGTTCGGCCGGCCGATCGCGCAGTTCCAGGGGGTCGGATTCATGCTGGCGGATGCGGCGACGCAGGTCGCTGCGGCGCGGGCGTTGCTGCTGACCGCGGCGCGGTTGAGGGATGCGGGCCGGCCGTACACGGTGGAGGCGGCGAAGGCGAAGCTGTTCGCCACCGACACCGCGATGCGGGTGACCACCGACATGGTGCAGGTGCTCGGCGGGTACGGGTACGTGGCCGACCATCCGGTCGAGCGGTACTTCCGGGAGGCGAAGGTGCTGCAGATCGTGGAGGGGACCAACCAGATCCAGCGGCTGGTGATCTCGCGTGCGCTGACGTCGTGAGGCGGTCGCGACCGGCGGTGTAGCGTTTCCGCGTGGAGCAGATCGATCGGGCCATCGTGGCCGCGTTGTCGGCCGACGGCCGGTTGTCGTTCACCGATCTCGCCGAGCGGGTGGGCCTGTCGGTGTCGGCGGTGCACCAGCGGGTGCGGCGGTTGGAGCAGCGCGGCGTGATCCGCGGGTACGCGGCGGTGGTCGACTACGAGGCGCTGGGGTTGCCGTTGACGGCGTTCGTGGCGATCCGGCCGACCGATCCGGCGGCGCCGGACGATGCGCCGGAGCGGTTGGCGCACCTGCCGGAGATCGAGTCGTGCTATTCGGTGGCCGGTGAGGATTTCTACCTGTTGAAGGTGCGGGTGGCCTCGCCGGTGGATCTGGAGGGTCTGCTGCAGCGGATCCGGTCGATGGCCGGGGTCACGCATCGCACCACGATCGTGTTGTCCACGCCGTACGAGGGGCGTCCGGCGCGGCCGCCGGTCCCGCCGGCGGACACCGACTGACCGGTCCGGGGCCCAACAGGGCCCCGGACCGTGGGTTCAGTGGACGCTGACGGTGTCGAAGGTGGCGAGGCCGGTGGCGCCGGAGCCGCCGTTGGCGGCGGTCATGAAGATCCCGACCTCGGGGGTGGCGGCGAGGCCGGTGGGGCGCACGGTGCCGAGGGTGTTCCAGGTGGTGCCGTCGGGGGAGTAGGCGGCGGTGAGGCTGTCGCCGGCGCGGGTGAGGCGCAGGGTGACGGGTGCGACGGGTCCGGCGGCGGAGGTGACCTTGTTGAGCCGGCCGTCGTTGTTGTCGTCGACCGACAGGGCGCAGCCGTGTTGCGGGGTGACGGCGAGGTTGGCGTAGCCGAGCGATCCGTTGGTGGCGAGCGAGTTGCGTACGACCAGGCCGGCGCGGGCCCAGGGGCCGGTGGGGTCCTGGAGCACGACGCGGACGGTGGCGGTGGCGCCGTCGGGGAGCCCGCCGGGTAGCACGATGGCGGCGAACTGGTTGGTGCTTCCCCACATGTCCCGGCCGCCGCCGAAGATGCCGAAGCCGGTTCCGGCGGCGGCGAAGGTGGCGTCGTTGAAGTTGACGGTGGTGTAGGGGGCGGTGATCGGGGCGCCGGCGAGTACCCGGGCGGTTCCGGTGGCGTGGCCGGTGGTGCGGCCGGCACGGTAGTCGGCTCGTACGGTCAGGGTGGCGGTGGGTTGGTCGGTGTGCCAGTCGGTGGGTGCGGTGATGCGCCAGCGGACGGTGGCGCTGGCGCCGCCGCCGAGGGTGGTGCTGCCGGTGGGGTCGAGTGCGGTGGCGGTGGCGCCGTCGGGTACGGCGGGGGTGAGGGTGGCGGCGTGGACGTCGGACAGGCCGCTGGCGTTGGTGATGCGGGCGGTCAGGGTGGTGGCGGCGCCGGCGACGAGGACGGCGGGGTCGGCGGTGACGGCGACCGGTACCTGGTGGGTGTCGGCGGTGAGCACCCGGTGCACGGCGGTGGCGAGGGCGTGTTCGTCGCCGGTGGGGTGGCTGCGGTAGGTGTTGGTGCGGCGGGTCCAGGCGTCGGTGAGGGCGTACCAGTCGATCGGGGTGGGTGCGCGGCCGGTGGCGAGGGCGGTGCGCAGGCTGTCGAAGTAGCGGCGCCAGCGGTCGAGGTAGACGTCGCCGATCAGGCCGTGCCATTCGCGGTTGGCGTAGTCGTGCAGGCCGCCGACCTGGCTGGCGTTGCGGTCGCCCCAGACGGTGAGGATGGTGCGCTGGTCGTACTCGCCGGCGTCGCCGGCGGTGCGGCGGGCGGTGGTGAGGGCGGGGCCGAGCAGGAATTCGCCTCGGCTGGCGACGAGTTGTTCCAGGAGCCGCATCCAGTCCAGCCACAGGGCGGTGAGTTCGTCGAAGGTGGCGGTGTCGCCGGCGTGGTAGGCGGCGGCGATCTGGGGCAGCAGGATGCGGCTGCGGTTGGTGAGGGTCTGGCGGGCGACGTCGACCAGGTCGTAGCGGTAGGCGTCGGTGTGGCGCAGGGTGGGGTGGGCGGCGAGCAGCAGTGGCAGCGCCTGGTCGAAGGTGGCGCCGTCGTACTGCATGGTGTCGGGTGACCAGCCGGCGCCGGAGGTGGCGGACAGGCTGGGTTGGGCGGCGAACAGGCTGTCCTGCGGTTCGCCCTTTACGGTGCCGTCCAGGGCGTACGCGGTGGCGCGCAGGGTCTGCCAGGCGGCGGTGGCGTGCCGGTCGGGTCGGCCGTAGCGGCGGGTGGCGTAGTCGGTGTAGAAGTCGCGGGCGTCGATGGTGTGGTCGGTCCAGGCGAGCGAGGCGAACAGGTCGAGTGCGGCGGCGTTGTTGTCGCCGGCTTCGGGCATCAGGGCGATGCCGGACAGTGCGCCGCCCGGTTTGTCGCGCCACTGCCGGTACTTGCCGAGCCAGGCGGCGCCGGCTGCGCCGAGGGTGGACTTGCCGCCGTAGTTGAAGATCGTGCCGAACGCGTACGGGGTGTGCGACCAGTCGGTGTCGCGGTCGGTCTTGTCGGCGTGTTCGGACAGCCCGTCGACGATGAGCATGCGGCTGGTGTCGACGGCGGCGATGGTGTCCTTCTTGGGGTTGTCCTGCCAGCCGAGGATGACCCAGGTGGCGTCGGGGTGCGCGGTGCGCAGCGCGGTCTCGACGGCCTTCGAGGCGGGGCCGACGGGGACGTCGCCGGCGGTGCCGCCCTCGTGCAGCAGGTCCATCTTGTACATGGTGGTGTTGCCGTAGCGGGTGGCCGAGTGGCGGTAGAAGGCGGCGGCGAGGCGGGTGAAGTGGTCGTCGCGGGGGTCGAGCCAGCCGGGGCGGGTGAAGCCGCACCAGCTGCCCTGGGGTACGACGTGGGCGCCGGTGTTGCGGTCGGCGAAGTCGGGTGGGACGGTGCCGAAGTAGCCGGGCAGGACGGGGGTCATGCCGAGGGCGCGGATGTGGTCGATCAGGGCGGCGGCGGTGTTCGCGCGGTGCTCGATGAGGTCGGCGGCGACGGGGCTGCCGAAGCCGGACATGTTCTGCAGCAGCCACCAGGGTTGGTGGGCGGGTGCCGGGATCCAGGCGCGGACCTCGTCGTCGGGGTAGCCGAACTCGCGCAGGGTGTCGCGGTAGACGGCGTCGGCGCCGAGGTAGACGAGGATCTCGTTGAAGCCGTGCAGTGCGAGGATGTCGACCTCGCGGCGCCAGCGGTCGAGGTCCCAGTAGGGGCCGGTGTAGCCGTCGTTGGTGTCGTTGAGCGCGAACCGGTGAGGTACGTCGGCGCGGCCGGTGATCGGGGCGGCGGGTGCGGGTAGCCGGGCGGGCAGGTGGTCGAGGTTGGTGCCGGCCCACCAGATCCCGGCGTGCAGGGTGTCACCGAGGTAGCGGCGGAAGCCGGTGAGGATGGTCGCCGGGGTGGTGGCCTGGATGTGCAGCCGTCCGCCGGCGCCGGAGACCTGGTAGGTGTCGGTGTCGCCGCGGGGGGTGAGGCTGAGGTCGAGTTGGTCGGCGCGGCGGCCGATGAGGCGGCGGAGCGCGGCGCGGGCGGGTTCGACGGCGTCCTGGGCGGCGGCAGGGCCGGCGAGGCCGGTGGCGGCCAGGCCGGCGCCTGCGGCGCCTGCGGCGAGGACTGTTCTGCGTCGCGTCATGGGGACCTCCGGCCGGGGGCGATCGGGTCGCAGGCAGCCTATGGTGCGTGAAGTTGGTCGACAAGTGCTGTTGGGCGACAAGTTTGCGCATCGCGGTCGAGGGGGTCGGTGTCCGGTCACGTTTGCCGCCGGCGGTCCGTCATGGTGACAGGCCGCCGGCTCGGTGGTCGAGCGTGGTCGAGTGGTGGAGGGACGTGCCGGCGATGGATTCCTGGGGCACGGCGCGGCCGGTGGTGTACTGGCTGGCGACCGGGATCGTGGCGGCCGAGCTGGCGGTCGGCGGGGCGTGGGACCTCGCCCGGTTGTCGTTCGTCGCCGACGTGGTCGCGCACCTGGGCTACCCGGGGTACTTCCTGGTGTTGCTGGGGTGCTGGAAGGTGGCGGGTGCGGCGGCGTTGCTTCTGCCGCGGTGGCCGCTGGTGAAGGAGTGGGCGTACGCGGGGGCGTTCTTCGTCTACACCGGCGCGATCGTCTCGCACCTGAGCTCGGCGTACGGGGCGGGTGAGGTCGTGGTGCTCACCGGCTTGGCGGCGCTGACGGTGCTGTCGTGGGCCCTGCGGCCGGTGTCGCGGCGGCTGCGGGCGCCGCGTCGGGCCGGCGGCGCGGTGATGGCGCCGCGGCCCGGTAGCCGGGTCTGAGCCCGGTGCCGACGTGCCCGTGGCCGACGTGGCGGTCGCTGTGCGGTGTGGCTGTCGCGGGGGTGCAGCGCTCAGCCGGTGACGGTGGCGTTCCAGCTGGTGATGACCGGGCGGCCGTGTTCGAAGCCGAGGGTGGACAGGGTGCCGGTGTCGAGCTTGAGCAGGCCGCCGCATGAGGCGGCCAGGCCGATCCAGCGGGCGCCGGCGACCCGCAGCGCGTGGCCGTGCGCGACCAGCGCGACGTCGCCGTCGCAGAGCTGCTCGCGGGCGCGCTGCAGCACCCGGTCGAGCCGGGCGCCGACCTCGGCGGGTTTCTCGCCGCCGGGGGCGCCGTCGGTCCACAGGTCCCAGTCGGGCACCTCGGTGTGGATGTCGGCGGTGGTGCGGCCCTCGTAGTCGCCGTAGTTCCATTCGGCGAGGTCGTCGTCGAGCGTGGTGACCGCCAGCCCGGCCAGCTGCGCGGTGCGCTGGGCGCGGATGCGCGGCGAGCTGTACACGGCGGTGAACCGGCGCCGGGCGAGGGTGGTGGCCAGGTCGCTCGCCTGCCGTTCACCGCGTTCGGTGAGCGGCAGGTCGGTGACGGAGGTGTGCTGGCCGCTGGCCGACCAGGCGGTTTCGCCGTGCCGGATCAGGACGATCTCTGCCATGGCCACAGTCTTCCCGATCGGCTCCAGCGGTACGCGGGGTTCCCGGTGCGGTGTCGGACGCGCCACCCACCGGGAAGGCACCGCCGCACCCGACGCCGTTGTCGGGTGCGGCGGAGACGCAGCGCCGGGTGGTCAGGCGTGTACGGCGTCGCGTTCGGCCGCCGCGCGGGACGCCGCCGCGGCATCGGCGGCGGCCGCGGTGTCCGGCGGGAAGTTCTCCCGCCACCACTGCTGGCCGGCCTCGGGCAGGGTGTAGATCGGGTCGTAGAACGGGTACCGGCGCTCCAGCGCGTCGGGGTCGTCGAGCTCGATGCCGGTGCGGTAGTTCTTCGTCCAGTAGGAGATGCCGCGCTCGCGGTCGTAGTCGGCGAGCATGTGCACCCAGCGTTTGCCGACGAACGGCACGTCGCACACGATGCGCGGGGTGGCGTAGCCGGGCAGGTAGCCCATGATGGCGTGCTGCAGGTGCTGGGCCTCGGCGACCGAGACCCGCCAGTGTTCGGCGTTGGGGATCATGTCGCACATGTAGAAGTAGTACGGCAGGATGTTGGCCTCGCCCTGCAGCCCGAAGCACAGGTCGAGCAGGTCGGTGTCGGTGGCGTTGACGCCGCGCATCAGCACGCCCTGGTTGCGCACGTCGCGCACGCCGACGTCCAGTGCGGTGCGGGCGGCCTCGGCGACCAGCGGGGTCAGCGAGTTCACGTAGTTGACGTGGGTGTGGATGGCGAGGTTGACGCCGCGCCGGTGCGCGGTGCGGGCGACCCGTTCCAGCCCCTCGACCACGTCGGGGGCCAGCCAGTGCTGCGGCATGCCCATCAGTGCCTTGGTGGCGAGCCGGATGTCGCGGATGGTGTCGATGGCCAGCAGCCGCATCAGGAACGCTTCGAGGTTCTTCCACGGCACGTTGGCCACGTCGCCGCCGGAGACCACCACGTCACGCACCTCGGGGTGCTGCTGCAGGTAGGTGATGATCGCGTCGTACCGGTCGACCGGCTTGCCGGACAGCCGCAGCTTGTCGATGGTGGGGGTGGAGTTGCCGACCAGGTCCATCCGGGTGCAGTGCCCGCAGTACTGCGGGCAGGTCGACAGCAGCTCGGCGAGCACCTTCGTCGGGTACCGGTGGGTCAGGCCCTCTGCCACCCACATGTCGTGCTCGTGCAGCGAGTCGCGGGTGGCGTGCGGGTGGCTGGGCCAGTCGGCGCGCCGGTCGGAGGCGACCGGCAGCATGTACCGGCGGACCGGGTCGGCGTAGAACGTGTCGGTGTCGGGCACCTCGCGAGGCACGATGGTGTTGAGCATCTGCGGCGGGAGCAGCATCGACATGGTCGCGTGCTGTTTCTGGTCGGCGGCGAGGTCGTCGTAGAACTTCTCGTCGAGCAGATCGCCCATCAGCTGCCGCAGCTGTTTGATGTTCTTGACGCAGTGCGCGCGCTGCCACTGCGCGGAGCGCCACTGGGCGGCGGTGACGTCGGCGAAACCGGGCAGCCGGGTCCAGTCGGGTTCGACCAGCTCCACCCGGCGGTACTCGTACGGCTGGCCGCCGGTGTCGTCGCTGTGCGCCACGGTGCTCTCGACCTGCTCCGCCGCTGTGTCGCTGGCGTGCTCCGCCCCTGTACCGCTGCCGTGCTCCGCCACGGTGTCGCCTCCTCGCTTGCCGGTGCCGCGTGCTCCGGTACCTTAGCGCAAGGATAGTGGAATTCTTGCGGGTGAGTAATTATCCTGCCGAAGGATTTCCGGCGGTGGCACGGATGTGGAGGGGCGCATGGGCGGGGTCGCGGAACGCAGCGAGGTGACGGCGACCGAATCGCCGGTCGGCCTGCATCGGGTGCTGAGCCCCGCCGGGGTGCTGCCGCAGGCGGCGGAGCGCCTGGACACCAGCCCCGACATCCGGCCCGGTGAGGTACGCATCATCCTGGAACGGCTCAACCTGGACGCGGCGAGCTACCGGCAGCTGGCCACCAAGCACCACGGCGACGGCGACGCGATCCGCGCCGAGGTCCTGGAGATCATCACCAGCCGCGGCAAGATGCACAATCCGGTCACCGGCTCCGGCGGCATGCTGATCGGCACCGTCGAGGCGGTCGGCGACAAGTCGCCGCTGGGCCTGCGGGTCGGCCAGCGGGTCGCCACGCTGGTGTCGCTGACGCTGACCCCGCTTTCGGTCACCGACGGGCTCGCCGGCTGGGACGGCCGTGGCGAGCAGGTGCCCGCCGCCGGCCACGCCATCCTGTTCGCCCGCTCGATCGCCGCGGTGCTGCCCGACGACGAGGACCCCGAACTGTCGCTTGCGGTACTGGACGTGTGCGGCGCCCCGGCGCTGACCGCCCGGGTGGTCGAGGCCGCCGCCGCCCGGCTCGGCGGCGCGCCGCGGGTCGCGGTACTCGGCGGCGCCGGCAAGTCCGGCAGCCTGTCGCTGGCCGCCGCCCGCCGGGCCGGCGCGAGCACCGTCGGGGTGGTACCCACCCGGGTCGAGGCCGACCGGCTCGCCGCCGCCGGACTCGCCGACACCGTGGTGATCGCCGACGCCACCGACCCGGTCGCCCTGTCGAGTGCGGTGGGCACCGGCGCCGACGTGACCGTCGTGTGTGTCGACGTACCCGGCTGCGAGCACGGCGCGATCCTCGCCACCGCCGAGGGCGGCACGGTGATCTTCTTCTCCATGGCCACCTCGTTCGCCGCCGCCGCGCTGGGCGCCGAGGGCCTCGCCGCCGACGTCACGATGCTGGTGGGCAACGGCTACGTGCCCGGCCACGCCGCGTTCGCGCTGGAGCTGCTGCGCACCGAACCCGGCGTCCGGGAGCTGTTCGGCGCCCGGCTCGCGGGCTGACCGGCGCGCCGGCGGGCACGCGGGGAAGACTGGAGGGCATGGTGCGAACCCTGTATCGCGGCGGCCGGGTGTACAGCCCGGCCGACCCGCACGCCACAGCCCTTGCCGTCGACGGCGACCGGATCAGCTGGGTCGGTACGGACGACGACGCCCCCACCGCCGAGATCACCGTCGAGCTTTCCGGGGCCCTGGTGGCGCCCGCGTTCGTCGACGCGCACGCCCACCTGACCAACACCGGCCTGACCATGACGTTGCTGGACGTCTCGCCGGTGCGGTCGGCCGCCCAGCTGCTCGACGCGCTCGCCGCGCACGCCGCCACGCTGCCGTCCGGCGCGCTGGTGTACGCGCGCGGCTACGACCAGTCGACCTGGCCGGATGCCACGTTGCCGCACCGCACCGAGCTGGAGTCCGCGGTCGGCGGGCGGCCCTGCTACGTCTCGCACGTCAGCGGGCATGCCGCCCTGGCCACCGGCGCGCTGTGCGCCGCGGTGCCGGGGGTGACCGGCATGCCCGGCTACGACGCCGACGGCCGGCACACCCTGGAGGCGGTCGACGCGCTGTACGCCGCCGCGCTCGCCCAGCTGGACGCGGCGACCCGGCACCGGGCGCAGCAGCTGGCGCTGGCCACCGCCGCGTCGGTCGGCATCGGCTGCGTGCACGAGTGCGGCGGGCCCACCACCAGCTCCGAGATCGACTTCACCGAGCTGCTCGCCGCCTCCGCCGAACAACCCGTACCGCAGGTCATCGGGTACTGGGGGGAGCTGGGCGCGGCGAGCAAGGCGCGGGAGCTGGGTGCCGCCGGCGCCGCCGGCGACCTGTACGCCGACGGCGCGCTCGGGTCCACCGACGCGCACCTGAGCGTCCCGTACGCCGACGCCGGGGGCTGCGGGCACGCCCTGCTGAGCGCCGAGCAGGTCGCCGCGCACATCGTCGACTGCACCGGGCACGGCATGCAGGGCGGCATGCACGCCATCGGCGACGCGGCGGTCGAGACGGTACTGGCCGGGTTCGCCGCCGCCGCCGAGGTGGTCGGCATCGAGCGGCTGCGCGCGGCCCGGCACCGGGTCGAGCACGCCGAGATCCTCACCAAGACGCTGATCGCCGGGCTGGTGGAGTTCGGGTTGACCGCGAGCGTACAGCCGGCGTTCGACCGGCTGTGGGGTGGCGCCGGCCAGATGTACGAGACGCGGCTGGGGCTGGACCGTTCGCTTGCCTCCAACCCGTTCGGGTCGCTGTCGGGGGTGGGTGTGCCGCTGGCGTTCGGGTCCGACTCGCCGGTCACCCCGCTCGACCCGTGGGGCGGGGTGCGGGCCGCGGTGCACCACCACAACCCGGCGCAGCGCCTCAGCGTGCGCACCGCGTTCGCGGCGCACACCCGCGGTGGATGGCGGGCCGCCCGCTACGACGAGGCCGGCTACCTCGCCCCGGGGGCGCCGGCGACGCTCGCGGTGTGGGACTGCCCGGCCGGGCTGGACGAGCACGGCCTGCCGCTGCTCGACGACCCGGACGCCACCCCGCGCTGCCTGCGCACCGTGCGCGACGGGGTCACGATCCACACGGCCTGACCGCGACGGCGCGGCCCGGCCCACAACCCGCCCACCGGCGGCACAGAGAGCACCACCGCCCGGCGGGCGCAACGAGAACACCGCCCGCCGGGTGGCACGAGCAGCACCGCCCGCCGGCGGCACGAGCCATGGCCGCCCCGGCGGTACGCACACGAGCAGGAGGTCATCGAGGTGGCAGCAACGGCGCGGCCCCGACGCGGTCGCAAGCTGGACCTGGATCCGGCGCTGGTACGCCGGGCCCGGACGCTGGCCCGCCGGGCCGGCCGGCCGGTGGTGAAGCTGGCCCGCGAGCACACCACCGTGTCGGTGGAGCGCGCCGTGCTGCGGCTGGCCGGCATGCACGGCGCCGACCCGGACGGCATCCCGTGGGTCAACCGGCTGGTCGACGCCGTGGTCGCCGACGTCGGGCTGACCGCCGGCGCCGCCCTGCCGGTGTTCCACGCGCTGACCGAACTGGGCCTGGCCGGCCGCGACGTACCGGTCGGCGACGCGCTGGTGGCGCTGGCGCAGAAGGCCGGCGCCGGCTCGGTGCGCTTCGAGGTACCGGAGGGCAAGCAGGCCACCGCCGCCCGCCGGGCCGCCCGCCGCGCCGCCGCCGCCGGGGTACGGCGGATGGACGCCGCCCGGGTCGCCCGCGAGCGGCTGGTGCGCCGGCTGGGTGACCCGCCGCAGCGGCCCTGGGTGTACCTGATCGTCGCGACCGGCGACATCTACGAGGACATCCCGCAGGCGCAGGCCGCCGCCCGGGAGGGCGCCGACATCATCGCGGTGATCCGCTCCACCGGCCAGTCGCTGCTGGACTACGTGCCCGAGGGCGCCACCCGGGAAGGGTTCGCCGGCACGTACGCCACCCAGGAGAACTTCCGGCTGATGCGCGCCGCGCTGGACGAGACCTCCAAGGAGGTGGGCCGCTACATCCGGCTCACCAACTACGCGTCCGGGCTGTGCATGCCGGAGATCGCGGCGTTGGCCGGGATGGAACGCCTGGACATGATGCTCAACGACTCGATGTACGGGATCCTGTTTCGCGACATCAACCCGATCCGCACGTTCGTCGACCAGCGGTTCTCCCGGCAGGTGCACGCCCGCGCCGGGATCATCATCAACACCGGCGAGGACAACTACCTCACCACCGCCGACGCGGTCGACGAGGCGCACACCGTCACCGTCTCCCAGCTGCTCAACGAGTACTTCGGCAAGGAGGCCGGGCTGGCCGACTGGCAGCTGGGGCTGGGGCACGCGTTCGAGATCAACCCCGATCTGCCCGACTCGTTCCGGCTGGAGCTCTCGCACGCGCTGCTGGCCCGGGAGCTGTTCCCGAACGCGCCGCTGAAGTGGATGCCGCCGACCAAGCACATGACCGGTGACGTGTTCCGCGGCAACCTGCTCGACGGGTTCTTCAACCTCGCCGGCACCATGACCGGCCAGTCGATCCTGCTGGTCGGCATGATGACCGAGGCCGTCGTCACCCCCTGGCTGTCGGACCGCGACATCGCCCTGGCCAACGTGCGGTACGTGCTCGGTGCCGCCGGCAACCTGCACGAGGACTTCGTGCCCGCCCCCGGCGGGTTCATCCAGCAGCGCGCCAACCAGGTCCTGTCCGAGGCGCTGGACCTGCTGGACCGCATCGGCGAGCAGGGGCTGCTGGACGCGATCGGCGCCGGCACCTTCGGCATCATGAAACGCCCGCCGGACGGCGGGAAGGGCCTGTCCGGGGTGGCCCGCAAGGACACCGCCTACTACAACCCGGCCACCGACATCCTGGAGGCGGACGCATGAGCGAGCACCAGATCGTCCGCCCCTACGGCGACACCACCGGCGACGGGATGGTGCAGCTGTCGTTCACCCTGCCGATCCCGCACGACAAGCGCGCCGAGGGCGCCGCGCTGCAGCTCGCCGCCAAGATGGGCATGGACCCGGCGATGCTGGTACACGCCAAGGCGATGGGGCCGGACTTCACGTTCTTCGTCGTGTACGGCACCGTCAACCACCTGGTCGACGTGTCCACGGTGCGGGTCGTCGAGCGCGATTTCCCCGAGCTGAGCGCCGCCGCGGTCAACCAGACCATCCGCAAGAAGCTGCGCCGCAAGCTGGTCGTGATCGGTGCCTGCATCGGCACCGACGCGCACACCGTCGGCATCGACGCCATCCTCAACATCAAGGGCACCGCCGGCCACAAGGGCCTGGAGTACTACCGGGAGATGCGGGTGGTCAACCTCGGTGCCCAGGTCGCCGTGCCCGACCTGGTCGAGGCCGCGCGCGCCGAACGCGCCGACGCGGTGCTGATCTCCCAGGTCGTCACGCAACGCGACGCGCACCTGCACAACACCCGGGAGGCGTCCGCGGCGTTCCGGGAGGCGTTCGGCGCCGACAAGCGGCCGCTGCTGGTCGCCGGCGGCCCCCGGTTCGACGAACTGATGGCCGCCGAACTCGGCGTCGACCGCATCTTCGGCCGCAGTACCACCCCCGGCGAGGTCGCCTCCTACCTCGTCGACGCCCTGATCACCCGCCGCGAGCGCGCGAAGGAGACCGTGCATGCCTGAACCGCTGGCACCGGCCGACCAGGTCACCGTCGTCCACCGCCGGTACGTGCCGGCCAGCCACGCCCACTACGCCGGCAACCTGGTCGACGGGGCGTACTCGCTGGGCCTGTTCGGCGACGCCGCCACCGAGCTGTGCATCCGTACCGACGGCGACGAGGGGCTGTTCGCCTCCTACGACGACGTGCAGTTCCGCGCCCCGGTACGGGCCGGCGACGTGCTGGAGGTCACCGCCACCCTGGTGGCGCGGGGCCGCCGCTCGCGCCGCATCGAGTTCGCCTCGCGGGTGGTGTGCCGGGGCCGGCCGGACCGGGGCGCATCGGCCGCCGAGGCGCTGGCCGAACCGGTCGTCGCGGTCACCGCCACCGGCACCGTCGTCGTTCCGTGACCCCACCCCGCCGCCCCACGCCCGCCGCCGGACGGGGGACCGGTGCCGCCGACGCGACCCCCGGACCCCGGCGGGGCGGCGGCGGCGAAACGATCGGGCCCCGACCGGGCGGCGCGAAGACGACCGGGCACCGGCCGAGTGGCGCCGAGACGGCCGGCCGGGCGGTCGCGGTGTGCGGCGACGTCGGCTCCACCTACACCAAGCTGCTCGCGGTCGACCTGGCCACCGGTACGGTCGCCGGCAGCGCCGAGCACCGCACCACCGTCGAGGTCGACGTGCTGCGCGGCTACGACGCCTGCCTGGCCGCGCTGGCCGAGCAGCTGCCCGGCGTCGACCTGTCGGCGCAGTACGTGTGCTCGTCGGCCGGGGGAGGGCTGCGGCTGGCCGTGGTGGGCTACGAACCGCTGGTGACCGCCGACGCCGGGCACCGGGTCGGGCTGTCGGCCGGCGCCCGGGTCGTGCACGTCGCCGCCGGCCCGCTCGACACCGCCGGCGTGCGCGCGCTGCGCGCCGCGAAGCCCGACGTGGTGCTGCTGGTCGGCGGCACCGACGGCGGCGACGCCGCGGTGCTGACCCACAACGCGGCCAGGCTTGCCGGGACGAGGCTGCGGGTACCGGTGGTGGCCGCCGGCAACGCCGACGCCGCCGCGGCCGTCGCGCAACGCCTCGCCGACGCCGGGGTACCGGTCACCGTCACCGACAACGTGCTGCCCCGCATCGGGCAGCTCAACCCGGCGCCGGCGCGCGCGGCGATCCGGCAGGTGTTCCTGTCGCACGTGATCGGCGGCAAGAAGCTGTCCCGCGGCGCCCGGTTCCCGCGGCTGGTGCGGGCCGCCACCCCCGACGCGGTACTGGCCGGCGTCGAACTGCTCGCCGACGGCGCCGGAGAGATCCCCGGCGCGGGCGAGATCCTCGCCGTCGACGTCGGTGGCGCCACCACCGACGTGTACTCGGTGCTGGTCCCCGACGCCGAGCGCGACGGGCCGCGCCGCGAGGTCGCCGGCACCCTGTGGCGCTCCCGTACCGTCGAGGGGGATCTCGGGATGCGCTGGAACGCCCCCGGCATCCTCGCCGCCGCCCGGGACGAACGGCTGCTGACCGACGACGAGGTCGCG
Source organism: Actinocatenispora sera (assembly GCF_018324685.1). Taxonomy (NCBI): domain Bacteria; kingdom Bacillati; phylum Actinomycetota; class Actinomycetes; order Micromonosporales; family Micromonosporaceae; genus Actinocatenispora; species Actinocatenispora sera. The sequence goes on from NZ_AP023354.1 coordinate 4,753,099, forward strand.
GCCCTGGCCGGCGACGCCGACCGGCGCGCCGCGCAACCCGGCCTGCTGCCGGACAGCGACGCCGACCGCGACGTCGACCGACGGCTCGCCGGCCTCGCCCTGCACGTCGCGCTGCGCCGGCACGCCCGCGGCCAACGCCGCGCCGACGGCAGCCGCGGACCCGGCCGAGACCTGCGCCAGGTGCGGCTGGTCGTCGGCTCCGGCGGTGTGCTGCGGCACGACGAGAACGCCGCGACCGTCCTGTCCGCGGCGCTGACCGACCACGCCGGCGGCTACCCGCTGCCGACCCGCGCGGCGAGCGTCGTCGACCACCGGTACGTACTCGCCGCGGTCGGGCTGCTCGCCACCGACGCGCCGACCACCGCCGCCCGGCTCGCCGCGCACCACCTCACCGACCTCGCCGTCACCCGCTGACCCGCCTTGAACCGGACCCGGCAGGGCGACTGCGGCGAGCCGCACGCGCCGCATCGGCACCCGCTGGATCGCCGCCTGCCGGGCCGGGAGTCGCACCGTACTCGCCGGCGTTGCGGCGAGTCGCGCCCCGCCGGTCCGGCGCGGCCGACCGCACGTGGCCCTAGGGTCTGTTTCGGAGCCCCCGGCCGAGCGAGGCGAGTCCCGTTTGTCTGCTCGCAAGGCGGAGGGCAGTTCGTGTGCCGGGCTTGCACACGAGCTGTCCGACAACGCCGCGAGCGGGCAAACCGGGCCGCCGCAGCCGGCACGCGGAACCCCGAAACAGACCCTAGCCGCGGGCGCGCTGCACGGCCTGCCGGTGCTGGCCCAGCGCGTACGTGACGGTCAGGCTGGCCGCCGCGACCACGGCCAGCACCACCCCCGGCAGCACCCAGCCGGTGGCGACCAACGCCACCGCCGCACCGCCGAACAGTCCGACCTCGCAGACCAGCCGGCCCGCCGCGGTCGTGAACCGCGCCTTGGGCGAGGCGAACAACCCCCAGCACGACGCCGCCGCGAGCGGCAGCAGCACCCCGGCCAGCAATCGCACCGGCCAGGCCGCGTCCAGCCGCAGCCCCCACGCCACCAGCGATGCCAGGCTCGCCAGCTCCAGCAGGAACCGCACGCCGAGATTGACCCCGCCCACCACCCGTCGCGTCGTCACCAGGGCAGTCTCGCAAGGCCGGCCCGGCCGCGCCCATCCGCCGAACAGCCCGACACACCCGGGGGCCGACACGCCGAGGCAAGGTGGACTTCCGGGTCGGCTCCGGGCGGATTCACCGGTACCGGTTGACAGCGTCGGGGGGCGGGTGCGTACCGTGCTTGACGTCCTACCTCGGGGGGCGGCTCGGCTTCACTTCGTCCCCCCACCCACGGGCAAGTTGGCGGCAGGTCGCGCCGCTACGCGGCCAGGTTACGTGGGCGGGGGTCGGCGGGGCGGGCGAACCGGTCGCCGTACCGACACGGGCCAGGGGGAAACAGCCGGCCAGTAGACAACGGCAACGGATGGGCATCCAGTCCACACCGGGTCGGTCCGAAGGTCTGTTGGAACGTCTGAGCACGTGCCGGCCGGGAAGGGCCTGGGAGCGCGGGGCGCGGCAGATGCCGCGCCCCTCTTCCGTCCCCAGGCCCCCATCCTGGCCACAAAACCGCACGAAGCCGGCAGTCGTACCGTCGCGGCGGCCGCGCACCGGGCGCCGGCCGCGCGGTGCGGCACAATCGAGCGCGTGACCGCATCCGAGCAGCTGACCGGCGAGACGACCAGCCCGCCAGACGAGACGCCGGCCGTCGATGCGCCCCGCCGCCTGCCGCTGCCGGCCGCGCTCGCCGCCGCCCTGGTCGCCGGGTTCGCGCTGCTGCTCGCCTTCCCCCCGTACGGGATGTGGTGGGCCGCGCCGATCGGGGTGGCCCTGCTCGCGGTCGCCTGCCACCGCCGCCGCGCCCGCGGCGGCGCGCTCGCCGGGCTGGTCACCGGTGCCGCGCTGTTCATCCCGCTGCTGAGCTGGACCAGCATCGTCATCGGGCACTGGCCGTGGCCGATCGTGCTGGCCCTGGTCGAGGCCTGCTACCTGGCGCTGATGGGCGCCGCCGCGGCCGCCGCCAGCCGGCTGGTCGACCGGTACCGGTGGATGTGGCCGCTGTTGACCGGTGCGCTGTGGGTGGCGCAGGAGGCGCTGCGCGGCCGGGCGCCGTGGGGCGGCTTCCCGTGGGGCAGGGTGGCGTTCAGCCAGCAGGACGGGCCGTTCGCCGGGCTCGCCGCGCTCGGCGGCGCCCCGCTGATCACCTTCGCCGTCGCCGCCTGCGGCGGGCTGCTGGCCACCGCCGCCTGGCGCCGCTGGCGGGCCCGGCGGCCCGGCACCCTGCCCCGGGCCGCCGCCCTGACCGCGGCGGCCGTCCTGGTCGCGCTCGCCGGCCTGGCCGTGCCGGCCACGGCGCCGCATGGCCGGCAGGTACGCATCGCCGTCGTGCAGGGCAACGTGCCGCGGCTGGGCCTGGAGTTCAACGCCCAGCGCCGCGCCGTGCTCGACAACCACGTCGACGCCACCCTGGCGCTGGCCAAGCAGGTCGACGCCGGTACCAGGGCGCGGCCCGACCTGGTGGTGTGGCCGGAGAACTCCTCCGACATCGACCCGTTCCGCAACCCCGACGCCTACCAGCGCATCGACCAGGCCGCCACCGCCATCGGCGCACCGATCCTGGTCGGCGCGGTACTGGAGGGGCCCGGCGACCACGCCCGCAACGCCGGCATCGTCTGGACCCCGAAGAGCGGGCCGCAGCAGCCGATCTACGTCAAGCAGCACCCGGTGCCGTTCGCCGAGTACATCCCGCTGCGCTCGCTGGCCCGCAAGGTCACCAAGAAGGTCGACCTGGTGCGCTCGGACTTCGTCGCAGGCCACCGGACCGGTGCGCTGCGCCTGGGCCCGGCGACGGTCGGCGACGTGATCTGTTTCGAGGTCGCCTACGACGGGCTGGTGCGCGACACGGTCACGCACGGGGCCGACCTGCTCACGGTGCAGACCAACAATGCCGACTTCGACACCGCCGAGTCCCGCCAGCAGCTCGCCATGGTGCAGGAGCGGGCCGTCGAGCACGGCCGGCCGGCGCTGATGGCCTCCACCGTCGGGGTGTCGGCGTTCGTCGACGCGGACGGCAGCGTGCACGACGCCACCCGGTTCAACACCCGCAGCGTCATCGAGACCACCACCCGGCTGGGGGAGGGCACCACGCTTGCCACCCGGCTGGGCGCCATACCCGAAATGGTGCTCGTCGCCGCTGCGCTGGCCGGCCTGGTCGCCGCGGCCGGGCTACGGTGGAGTGGCCGAACCCGAACCCGGAGGTGACCCGTGCGGCTCGTCGCCGTCGCTCTCGTGACGCCGGTGCTGCTGGCTCTCGCCGAGCTCGCCGTGCTGCTGGGCGTCGCTCATTTCCTCGGCCTGGGCTGGGCGCTGCTGATCCTGCTCGCCACCTCGGCGGTCGGTGTCGTGCTCGTCAGCCGGGTCGGGCCGCGTGCCTGGCGCCGGTTCCGCGGCGCGCTGAACGAGGGCCGTCCGCCGGGCGCCGAGGCGACCAACGGGCTGCTGGCGCTGGCCGCCGCCGCGTTGATCGCCTTCCCCGGCTACCTCAGCGACGTGGTGGGCGCGTTGCTGCTGATCCCGCCGGTGCGTAACCTGGCCGCGCGCGGCATGCAGGCCGCGGCCGAGCGACGGTTGTCGCCCGATGTCGCCGGCCAGGTGTTCGGCCCCCGCACGGTGCGGGTCCGCCAGCACCGGCACGAGACCGCCGACACCGAGGCGCCGCTGGAAGGCGACATCGTCGAACCCCGCTGATCAGGCCGCCGCCCGCGATCACCTGCCGGGCGACCACGTCGCGCGCCTCGGGTTCGGACCGCCTCCGCACGACGCCGAAGGCGATGTCGTTCCAACAGGATGCCCGGCCCGGTCCGCGGGCCGGGCCACACGCAGCCTGGCCCGGCCCGGGTCCGGCTAGGCTCGCGGAGGTGAGCGAAGCCTCATCCGCACCCGCCACCGAACTGGTCGTCGTCGACGCGCAGATCACCGCGCCCGCCGCGCAACCGAGCCCGGCGCAACGGCTCGCCGCGGCGTTCCTGCTGTCGCACCACGGCAACACCCGGGCCGCCTACACCCGCGACCTCGCACACTTCTTCGACTGGTGCGATACCGAGGGCATCGACGTACTCGCCGCCCGGCGGGTGCACCTGGACGCCTACCGCGCCCACCTGGACGAGCTCGGCGTCGCACCGGCCACCCTGGTACGCCGGCTCTCCGCGCTGTCCGGCTTCTACGCGTACGGGCAGGACGAGGAGCTGATCGCACGCAACCCGGTGCAGCGCGTGCGGCGGCCGAAGGTCGGTGACAACGTGCAGTCCACCGGGCTGTCCGCGGACGAGGCGAGCCTGCTGCTGCGCGCCGCCCACCGGCACTCGCCTCGCGCCGAGGTCGTCGTCACCCTGCTGCTGCTGTGCGGGCTCCGGGTCTCCGAACTGGTCGGCGCCACGGTCGCCGACCTCGGATACGAGCGGGGGCACCGGGTGCTCACGGTGACCCGCAAGGGTGGCCGCAGTCAGCGGATGGTGGTGCCGCCGCGCGCCGCGGCGATCCTGGACGACTACCTCGCCGGCCGCGACGGCGGGCCGCTGGTGGTCACCGCCACCGGCCGGGCGCTGGACCGGTACGCGATCTGGCGGCTGCTGCGCACCCTGGCCGCCGACGCGCTGCCGCACCTGGCCGACTCGCTGCACCCGCACGACCTGCGGCACGCCTGCGCGACGCTGGCCCTCGAGGCCGGCGCCAGCCTGCACGACGTGCAGGATCTGCTCGGGCACGCCGACCCGCGCACCACCCGCCGCTACGACCGGGCCCGACACAACCTGGACCGCTCGCCCTCCCACCGGTTGGCCATGCTGTTCGCCGACACGGAACGCTGAGCGCGCAGGCTGACTGGGCGCGGCGCCGAGGGCGCAGGCTGGCAGACTGCGGTGGTGAGCCTTCGCCCGCTGTTGCGCGCGCTGCCGGTGTTCGACCGGCCGCTGCCCACCTTCGACCCGTCCACCGCGCCGGCCGAGCCCACTGCGCTGTTCCGGGACTGGCTGACCGCGGCGATCGACGCGGGGGAGCCGGAACCGCACGCGATGAGCATCGCCACCGTCGACGCGTCCGGCCTGCCGGACAGCCGGGTGCTGATTCTCAAGGACCTGACCGCGGACGGGTTCTTCTTCGCCTCCGAGTCCGGCAGCGCCAAGGGCCGGCAGCTGGCCGCGAACCCGCAGGCCGCACTGGGCTTCCACTGGAAGCTGCCCGCCCGCCAGGTCCGGGTGCGCGGCCGCGTGCACCCCGCCGACGCCGCCACCAACCGCGCCGACTTCGTCGCCCGGCCGCTCGGGTCACGGGCGGCGAGCCTGCTCGGCCGGCAAAGCGAGGTTCTCGCCGACCCGGCCGAGCTCGACGAGGCGCTGCGCACCGCCCACCGCGTACTCGACGTCGCGCCCGACACGGTGGCGCCGCAGCACACCGTCTACCTGGTGCGGCCGGTGACGGTGGAGTTCTGGCAGGGCGACGCGGCCCGCCGGCACGTCCGGCTGCGGTACCGGCGCGACGGCGACCGGTGGCGCACCGACCTGCTGTGGCCCTGACCAACGCGCCCGGCCGTCGGGGCTGCCGGCGCGGGCCGGTCAGCTCAGCGGGGCGCCGTCGACCAGGGCGTCGAAGTAGGTGTCGGCGTCGGCGCTGACATCGGCGCCGGACAGCCGGTCGGCGCACCACAGCGCCGCGACCGCGGCGGCGCGCTGATCGCCCCGGTCCGCCTCGTACAGCGCCTGCTCGAGCAGCAGCGCCGCCGCGTAGGCATCCGCCAGCTGCAGGGCAAGGGTACGGGCGCCGACGACGACGCGCCGGGCGGTCGGATCGGTGGCGACCGCGTCGGTGGCGGCGCTCAACCGGGCGTGCGCCTCCGCCAGCGCCGTACCGGCCGGGTCGAGCCACCGCCCGCCCGCCTTGCCGGCGTCGGATGCCGCGGCGGCGATACGGGCCAGCAGCGGCCGGTGCGCGCCGCGGCCGGCGATCGCGCGCGGCAGGTCCAGTGCCAGTACGTTGGTGGCGCCTTCCCAGATCGGCAACACCTGCGCGTCGCGGATCAGCCGCGGGATGCCGGTGTCCTCGACGTAGCCGGCGCCGCCGAAGCACTCGACGTACTCCGAGGCGGAGGAGACGGCGAGCTTGCCGGTGGCAAGCTTCGCCAGCGTGGCGGCGAGCCGCAGCTCGGCGGCGGCATCCGCGTCGCCGTCCACCTCGATGCGGCCCAGCAGCGCGAACCCGTGCGCGGCGAGGGCGTGCGCCGCCTCCGCGTGCACGGCGAGCCGGCCCAGCGTGGCCCGGTGCAGCGGCGCCTCGGCCAGCGGCGCGCCGAACACCCGCCGCTCGCCGGCGTAGGCGCGGGCCAGCCACAGGCCGCGACGCATCCCGGCGGCCGACGCGGCGGCGTTGTGCAGCCGGGCGATGCGCAGCAGCGTCATCATCCGGGCCACCCCGTGCTCGTCCGGTTCCCCGACCGGCAGCGCGTACGCGCCGGTCAGGCCGATCTCCGCGGTCGGCAGCGCCCGGGTACCGAGCTTGTCCTTGAGCCGGTGCACCCGCACCCCGGGCGCTGGCGCGTCGGCGGCGAGCCCGGCGCCCAGTGGCGAGTCCGCGGCGTAGCGCGGTACCAGGAACGGGCTCAGGCCCGTGCCGCCCTCCGGGGTGGCGAGCGCGATCGCCATCGCCGAGTCGGCCGCCGAGCAGAACCACTTCTCGCCGGTCAGCCGCCACCCGTCGCCGTCGCGGCGGGCCACCGTGGTACTGCCGGAGACGTCCGAGCCGCCCTGCGCCTCGGTCATCCACTGCCCGGAGGTGATGGCGACGTCCGGGTCAGTGGCGGTCAGCCGGGGCAGCCAGGACTCCCGCAGCGCCGGGTCGACCTCCGGGCGTGACAGCAGCGCGCTCGCCCCGTCGGCCATCGCCAGCGGGCAGTTGAACGTCGCCGACTCCGGCCCGTACAGGTAGAGCAGCGCGTACTGCACGACCCGGGCTCCGGCGCCCCACACCGACCGGGCCTGCGGCTGGTACGGCAGCGCCACCACGGCGTGCCGCGCCGCTGCGGCGCGCAGCGCCTGCCAGCCGGGCGCGGTCTCGATCCGGTCGATGCGCGCGCCGAACGGCCCGTACCGGTGCAGCACCGGCGGGTGCGTCTCGGCGTCGGTGTGTGCCGCGCGCAGGCTGTCGCCGATCTCGGCGGACAGCGCGGTGAGGCGGCCGCGGGCGGCGGCGTGCCCGTCGGCGCCGAGCAGCCGGTCCAACCAGCTGCGCAGCACCGGGTCGGCGGCGTACACGTCGGGCAGCTCGGGCATGGTCTGCACGTACCGGTTCATGGGTGCAGTGTGCCAGGCCTGGTTACCGACGAGTAGACCGCACGGCGAACTGACCGGTTTGTGCAGCTGGCGACTAGTCTCGACAGGGTAGGACCGAGACGCCGGAAGGGCCACCATGATCGACGACGCGCACTACGCGGACCTGGTACTGGAGGGCGGCGGGGTCAAGGGGATCGGGCTGCTCGGCGCGATCGAGGAACTGGCCGATCAGGGCCTGAGCTTCCCGCGCATCGCCGGCGCCTCCGCCGGCGCAATCGTCGGCGCGCTGTGCGCCGCCTGCCAGCAGTCCGGCCGGCCGGTCTCGGAGCTGGTCGAGGTGATGGAGACGCTGGACTACCGGTCGTTCGCCGACCCGACCGTGCTCGACCGGTTCGGACTGCTCGGCAAGGGCATCGAACTGCTGCTGCACGACGGTGTCTACAAGGGCGACGTGGCGCTGCACTGGATCGAGCAGCAACTCGCGCAGCGCGGCGTGCGCACCTGGGGTGATCTGCGCATCGACGACGACCCCGGCACCTCGCTGCCGCCGGACCGCCGGTACCGGCTGGTGGTCGTCGCCTCGGACCTGTCCCGCGGCCAGCTCGTCCGGCTGCCCTGGGACTACCGGCACTACGGCCTGGACGCCGACGAGCAGCCGGTGGCGCTCGCGGTGCGCGCCTCCATGTCGTACCCGTTCTTCTTCCGCCCGGTGACACTGACCGCCGGGCACGGGCTGGGGGAGTGCACCCTGGTCGACGGCGGCATGCTGTCGAACTTCCCGATCGACGTGTTCGACCGCACCGACGGCAAGCCGACCCGGTGGCCGACCTACGGGGTGAAGCTGTCCGCCCGCCCGGCGGCCCGGCAGGTCAGCCACCGCGTGGACGGCCCGATCGACCTCGCGTTCGCCGCGCTGCACACGCTGCTGGACGCGCACGACGCCTACCACCTCGACGACGAGGACACCACGGCGCGCACCCTGTTCGTCGACACCGACGGGGTGTCCACCCTCGACTTCGACATCGACCGGGAAACCCAGCAGAAGCTGTACACGGCCGGTCACGCCGCGGCGCGCAGGTTCCTGGCCCGGCGCACCGCCACCATCCCCAGGTCGCGCACCACCCCGACCGACGACGACGCCACGACGGACGGCGGGACGCCCGAGCCGGGTGACCGGCAACGGGACGGGGCTTGAGCAACACCGCTCGCCGCTGCCGGCTGCGGCAAGAGGATGCGGGGTCGGTAACCACCGAGCCCTGGAGCTGACGTGGCCGTGCATGACCCCGTGACCCGCGACGTGCTCGCGATCTTCGAAGCCGTGCGATGCCGGCTGTTCGAGCGCCTCGAGGGCCTGACCGACGACGAGTACCTGTGGGAGCCGGTCGGCGACAGCCTCAGCATCCGCCCCGGTGCCGACGGCGTCTTCCGGGTCGCAGAACCGATACCGGAGTCCGCCCCGGGTGTGCCGGACCCCGTCGCGACGATCGCGTGGCGCAGCTGGCACATCGGCAGCCTCTGCCTGCGCGGCTACGTGCTCAACTGCTTCGACGACGTCCCCGAGCTCGGGGACCGCCACGCGTGGCCGGGCACCGCGACAGGGGGCGTCCAGGCGCTCGCCGAGGACTGGGAGCGCTTCGTCTCCCGCATCGCGGCTCTCGGCGACAAGCGCCTGGTGGAACCGATGGGCCGCGGCCCCGGCGGTTGGGCCGACGAGACCTACCTGGCGCTCACGGTGCACGCGCTGGACGAGGTCGCGCATCACGGCGGCGAGATCGGTCTGCTGCGCGACCTGTACCTGCGCGCCGGTTCGCACCGGGTGGGACCGCAGCAGAGCGCCCTGGTGGCGCCGCCGGTTCAGCCCAACGGAAGCTGACCGGCCGCCGGCGCCGACGGACCCAGATCGCCGGAGCGGTAGTGCGCCCGGCACAGCACCTGGTAGTGCACCGGGTCGTCGCGTCCGGTGTCGCCGGTCAGCACCTGCTCACCCTCGCGTACCACCCGGTTGCCGACCACGCGGGCGTTGAGCTGGCCGCGCCGGCCGCACCAGCACAGCACCTCCACCTGCAGCTGGTACACCCCGTCGGCCAGCTCCAGCAGCCGCTTGGTGGCCGGGAACAGCTCGCTGCGGAAGTCGGTCGCCAGCCCGAACGCGTACACGTCGACGTCGGCGTGGTCGACCAGATCGGCCATCTGCTCGACCTGATCCAGCGAGAAGAACTGCACCTCGTCGCAGATCAGATAGTCCACCCGCGCGCCCAGCGCCCACTTGCCGCGCACCAACTCCCGCAGGTCCAGCTCGTCGGTGACCTCGATGGCGCGGCGGTCCAACCCGATCCGGGTCGAGATGCGCGCCGCGCCGGACCGGTCCAGCCGGGTCAGCAGCAACCCGCGGCGGCCCTGCCGGGCATGGTTGTGGTCCATCTGCAGCGCCAGCGTCGACTTGCCGCAGTCCATCGGACCGTGGAAGAACTTCAGCCGGGCCGGCTGGTAGGTGTCGCCCCGCGGTACCGGCCGGGCCAGCGCGCTGAGGTCGTCGAGGTCGGATGTCACGAGCCGCAACCTTATCGGGACTGCTCCAGCGGGCCGATGCGGACTGTCGGTCACAGCAGCCGGGGCGGCGTGTTACCGGCCGCGGTGATGGCGCGGCGCATCGGCACGAACGCCAGCAGGATCAGCCCGGCCACGAAGAAGACCAGCAGCGACACCACGCCCAGCCGGTAGCTACCGGTCAGCTGGAACACCAGCCCGAACAGCAGCGGGCCCAGCCAGCTGGTGCCCTTGTCGCCGATCTCGTACAGCCCGAAGTACTCCGCCTCCCGGCCGGCCGGCACCAGCTGGGAGTACAGCGAGCGAGACAGCGCCTGGCTGCCGCCCATCACCAGTCCGATACCCGAGCCCAGCGCCACGAACAACACCACGTTGTGCGCCGGGACGAAGTACGCGCAGCCGACGACCACCACCCACAGCACGAGCGACAGCAGCACCGACTTCCACGCGCCGATCAGCTTCGCCAGCCAGCCCAGCAGCAGCGCCCCACCGAACGCGAGGAACTGGATGACCAGGATCGTCGCGGTCAGCGTGTCGGTACCGAGCTTGAGCTCCTCGGTGGCGAACACGCTCGCCTGACTGAGCACCGTCTGGATGCCGTCGTTGTAGATCAGGTACGCCACCCAGAAGAACAACGTCAACGGGTACGCCCGGAGCCCGGCCAGCGTGTGCCTCAGCTGCCGGAACCCGTCCAGCAGCCCGCCGGAGCGTCCGGTGTGCGCGGTACCGGGCCGCTCCCGCAGCAGCAGCAGCACCGGCACCGTGGTGAACACCGCCCACCACAGCCCGGCCGACACGATGCACCAGCGCGCCACCGTCAGGTTGGTGCCGAAGGCGAACACCGCGACCAGGTTGCCGGCCAGAAGCAGCCCGCCGCCCAGGTACCCGATCGCCCAGCCGATCGACGAGATCGAGTCGCGCTTGTCGGCGCCGGCCAACTGCGGCAGGAACGAGTTGTACACCACCACGCTCGCGCCCAGGCTGATGTTCGCGACCAGAAACAGCGCCCCGCCGAGCAGGTACCGGCCGCCGCCGACCGTGACCATCCCGATGGTGGCCGCCGCACCGAGGTAGGCGAACACGGCGAGCAGCCGCTTCTTGCGCGCCGACCGGTCGGCGACCGCACCGACGATCGGCAGTACCACCACGGTCAGGATCACCGACAGCGACACCAGGTAGGCGTAGAACGCGCCCGGCGCGACCGGGATGCCCAGCGGGTGCAGCCGCACCCCGGCACAGCTGCCCGAACCGCAGCCGGCCGCCTGCTTGGCGACCGCGGTCAGGAACGGCCCGAGGAACACGGTGATCACCGTGGTGGCGAACGCCGAGTTGGCCCAGTCGTAGAAGTACCAGCCGACGCGTTCGCGGCGGCTGCTGGTCAGCTCGCTCGCCGGTGCGGTGGTGCTCATGCTCGCCGTCTCCTGCCGTCGGCCCACCCGGGGCTGCCACCGCGGACCCGGGAAGCGGCCCGGAAGTGCCGGACCGGGCCCCTCCCGACAGCCGCTGCGTCGATCATGCGGGTGCCGTCAAGCCCAGAGACTGGTGGGGGCCTCATGATCGGCTGCGCCGGGCGCGTTCGAAGGCCCCGCACCAGCTTCTCAGGCGTCCCATTGGCCACGAGCGAGTAACACTTCCCGCAGTACCTCGATGCGGTCGGTCATGATCCCGTCGACGCCGAGGTCCAGCAGCCGGTTCATCTCGTCCGGTTCGTCGATGGTCCACACGTGCACCTGCACCCCGAGCCGGTGCGCGTAGGTGACGAAGCGGCGGTCGACCACCCGCAGCGGCCCCATCCGTACCGGCACCTGCGCGGCCGGCACGCCCGGGGTCAGCCCGAGCATGCTGCGCCCGGCCACCGACACGGCGCGCAGCCGGGCGATCGCGGACGGGCCGAGCGAGGTCGCCAGCCGCGGGCCGAGCTCGCGGCGCACCGCGGCGAGCCGCCGGTCGGAGAACGACGCCACCAGCACCCGCTCCACCGAGCCGGTCGCCCGGATCGCCTCGACCAGCGGCCGCACCGCCGACCACGACTTGACGTCCAGGTTGAACCGCAGCTCCGGCCACGCGTCGAGCACGTCGACCAGCTTCGGGACGGCCTGCTCGCCACCGACCCGGATGGTCTCCAGGTCGGCCAGCCGCAGCGTCTCCAGCGCGACGTTGCGGCCGGCGAGGCGGGTCAGGTCGGCGTCGTGGAAGATCACCGGCACACCGTCGGCGGTCGCCCGCACGTCGGTCTCCAGGTACCGGTAGCCGAGGTCGGCGGAGCGCTGGAACGCCGCGGCGGTGTTCTCGTCACCGTCCGCCGCGCCGCCACGGTGCGCGAACGCCAACGGCGACGGTGCGTCCAGGTACGGGTACCGACCGCTGTGGATTCTGGGCTCCTGCTGGCTGTTCACCCGCCGAGTATCCCTGTCCGACACCCTCGTTTGTCGACCCGCCCCGCCGGCACACCGGGCACGGGCGCACGGGCAGTATCGTGTCCGGCGAGGAGGGAGATCTTGTATGCGCGTGCTCGGAATCGACTTCGGCACGTCGAACACGGTGGCCATGCTCCGAATGCCCGATGGGCGGGTTCGGCCACTGTTGTTCGACGGGTCACCGCTGCTGCCTTCCTCGGTGTACCTGGCCCCCGATGGCCGGATGCTGGTGGGGCGGGACGCGGAGCGTAACGCCCGGGTCGACCCCACCCGGTTCGAGCCGAACCCGAAGCGCCGCATCGACGACGGCACGGTGTTCCTGGGCGACCAGGAGATCCCGGTGCCGCGGGTGATCGCCTACGTGCTGGAGCAGGTGATCACCGAGGCCCGCCGGCAGATCGGCGGGATGCCCGAGCAGCTGCGGATGACCCACCCGGCCCGGTGGGGGGAGCGGCGCCGCAGCCTGCTGGTGGAGGGTGCCCGGCTGGCCGGGCTGCCCCGGCCGCAGCTGATCGCCGAGCCGGTCGGCGCCGCGTCCTACTTCACCGCCGTGCTGGGCACCGCGGTGCCGGTGGGCCGGTCGCTGGCCATCTACGACCTGGGCGGCGGCACGTTCGACGCCACCGTGGTGCGGCGCACCCAGTCCGGCTTCGAGGTGCTGGCCGAGGAGGGGCTGCCCGATGTCGGCGGCCTCGACTTCGACCACGCGATCATCGAGCACCTCGGCAAGACGTACTCGCAGTCGCATCCCGACCTGTGGGCCCGGCTGATCAACCCGCGCGAGTCCGGCGACCGCCGCTACCGCCGGATGCTGTACGAGGACGTGCGCGGCGCCAAGGAGATGCTCTCGCGCACCTCCAGTTCCGACATCCACCTGCCGGCGCTGGAGGTGGATGCGCACATCACCCGCGAGGAGCTGGAGTCGCTGATCCGCCCGCACCTGGAGCGGACGGTCGAGTGCCTGCAGCGCACCATCTCCGAGGCCCGGCTGACGCCCCGGGACCTGGTCGGCATCTTCCTGGTCGGCGGGTCCAGCCGGATCCCGCTGGCCGGCCACCTGGTGCACACCACCCTGGGGGTGGCGCCGACCGCGCTGGAGCAGCCGGAAACGGTCGTGGTGGAGGGCTCGCTCGCCGTGGGCGGCCCGCCCAACCAGCGGCCGGCGATCCCGCCGCGGCCGGTGCAACCGCAGCACCGGCCGCCGGTGCGTCCGGCCCCGGCCGGCAACCGGCCACCGGCCCGGCCGGTGATCCCGAGCCCGCCGCGGCCGGCACCGACACCGGCGCCCCGGCCACCGGTGCAGCAGCCCGGCCCGCGTCCGCCGCAGCCGGCACAGCTGCGACCCGCTGCCGCGCCGATGGCGGCGCCGCAACGGCCGATGCCGGCGGCGCCCGCCCCGGCCGCGGCCGACGACGGCTCCGGCCGCAACTGGTACCAGGAGCCGGCGGTGGTCGGCACCCTGGTGGTGGCGGTCGTGCTGGTGCTGGCGTTCGTGGGCCTGCTGGTCTACGCGGTCGCCCGCTGACCGGACCGGATCACGGTGCCGGCAGCACGCCGGCACCGCGACCCTTCCGGCGCTACCAGGGCAGCGGGCCCTCCGCGCTGAAGAACCCGCCGGTCGGGCCGTCCGCACCGAGGGTGGCCAGCCGCACCACTACCGCGGCGCCCTGTTCCGGGGTGAGCACGCCGCTGTGGCCGTTGATGTCGGTGTCGACGTACCCCGGGGCTGCGGCGTTGACCAGGATGTTCTCCGCACGCAGCTCGTTGGCGTACTGGAGGGTCAGCGCGTTGAGCGCCGTCTTGGACGGCGAGTAGGCCGCCGACAGCAGGCTCGACATCGGCCCGTCGACCTCGGCGGTCAGCGCCAGCGACGCCGAGTGGCTGGAGACGTTGACGATCCGGGCGGCGGGGGATCGGCGCAGCAGCGGCAGTACGGCGTTGGTCACCCTGAGCACCGCGAACACGTTGGTGTCGAACACCTCCCGTACCAGGTCCACGTCGACGGCGCTGGGGACGCGGTCGAGGGCGTCCGGGGGTGCCGCCTGGCCCGACCCGGTGATGCCGGCGTTGTTGACCAGTACGTCCAGCCGGCCGAGATGCTCGTCGATCCAGCTCGCGGCCGCCCGGACGGTGGCCTGGTCCGTGACGTCCAGCTCGACCGCGTGGGCGTCGCCGCCGACGGCGCGGATCGCCGCTGCGGCCTCACCACCGCGCCGCGGGTCGCGGGCGCCGACCACGACGCGGAACCCCGCCGCGGCCAGGCCCGTGGCGGCCGCCCGGCCGATCCCCTTGTTCGCCCCGGTGACCAGTGCCACCCGGCGTTGTTTCGCTTGCTTGTCCATGAACTGGATGCCCTTCCGTGCGGCTGACACGTCGCGGGCCGCGATGCCGGCCCGCGCTCATGCAGATGCCGGTACCGCCGGGCCCGTGACAGCGCAGGCGCGTGGCGCGCGTCACCGAATGGCATCCACCCGGCAGCGGCGTCGCTGACCTGGCTCGCGCCGCAGCGACATGCTGGCTCAGCATTCGGAGTGATCGTGATGCACACTCCAGAGCCGGCTCGACTGCGGATGCCGCGGGTGGGCCGGATGAGCGTCGGCTGGGCGGGTCAGCTGCCGGGGGCCCAGAAGCGGGCCAGCGAGCTCGTCGCCGGATCGTCCGAGCCGGCGAGCGCCTGCCACGGGTCGACGCCCTCGGGCGCCGACTGGCCGTCGTAGTCGAACAGGTCGTCGGGCGAGCCACTCGGCTGCGCAGCCGCCTCGCCGGGGCCCTGGACGGACAGGTCGTGCTGCTCGCCGAGCACGGCGGGATCGCTCCACGGGAAGCCGTCCACCGGCTCCGGCGGTTCACCGATCTCCAGCTGCGGGGGGAACACGTCCTCGGCGGCCCAGTCCGGGTCGTCGCCGACCAGGTCGAGATCCGGGTCGGTGCCGGGCACCGGGTCGGGGTCGAGCGCGGGCGCCTGCTGATCGTCCTCGTCGACGTCGCTGAACGCGTCGGCTTCGTGCCCGTCGGTCGCGTCGCCGTCGGACAGCTCGCCGTACTCCAACCCGAGGTCGTCGCCGTCGTGCGAGCCGGCGTCGGGATCGAGGTCCAGTTCGTGCCCGTCGGTGTCGAGGTGCTCGTCGCCGTACCCGTCGTGGTCGCCGAGCCCGTCGCCGTCCAGCCCACCGGTGAGCCCGTCACCGGCGTCGGTGTGGTCGGCCCCGTACCCGTCGTCGGCGCCGGTGTCGTGGTCGCCGTACTCGTCGATCGGCCCGCCGTGCTCGTCCATGGCCGACTATCCCCCTGCGTGTCCGACGGGGCCGCCGGCGCGATTCCTCGCGCCTTGATCAGCACCTCGTCGAGTTGTTTGATCCGGGCCCGCAGCTGCTCGCGCTCCTTCTGCAGGTCGGCACGCTTCTTCTGCCGGCTGTTCTTGTCCTCGACCATCGTCTTGTCGATCTCGGCGATCTGCCCGTCGAGTTGCTTGAGCCGCCGCTCGATCGCCTCGTCCAACGCCAGTGTCAGGGCGTACTGCAAGTCGGTGAAGCGGGTCGCGATCTCGTCCGACAGCGCCGCCCGGGACTCGCCCAGTACCTCGCGCAGCCACACCTTCGCCTGCGAGCGGTTGGCCTGCACCTTGCGCCGCCACATCATGAACGCGCCGGCCGCCAGGCCGATGCCGACGCCGACGACCGGCACCACGATGCCGCCGGCCAGGGCGGACGCGCCGAGGGTGGCACCGCCGGCGCTGGCCAGCGAGTACAGCCCGCGGCCGGTGCTGAACGCGGACATCACCACGAGCGACTGGTCGCCGGAGCCCTCCTTCTGCGGCTTGGCGGTCATCGCGGTGCGCAGCTTGGCGTTGAGCCGGCGCAGCACGTAGTTGAGCTCCTGCGGGCTGAACACGCTGGCAAGGATGCGCTGGCCGATGACCCGGAACCGGTGCTCCAGGTCGGCCGACAGCCGGATCGACACCGCGTACAGCGCGCGGTCCACCTCGTACGGCAGCTTCTTGATGTCGCCGCCGGAGCCCTTCTCGATGGTCTTGCCGAAGTCGTCCTGCAGCTGGGTGATGTACTTGCGCAGCCGAGACTGGGCGTCCACCCGGGCCCGCTGGGTCTCGGTGTTGAGCGCCAGCGACCACTGTTTGGTCTCCGAGCGCTTGCGCGAGTTGACCTTCTGCCGCTCCTGTTTGAGCCGCTCGAGCAGCGCCGGGTCCGGGTCGGCGGACTTCATCCGGTCGCCCACCCCCAGGTCGAGCCGGACGAACTCGGTACGCACGGCGCGCAGCGTGTTGGCCGTCTTGAGCGCGGTGCCCTTGGCGGCCAGGCCGATCAGCCCGTGCTGCAGTTCGGCGACCCGGGACTCCTTGACGATCTCGGCCGCGGCGTCGGCCGGCATCTGCAGCGCCAGCTCGGCCAGCCTGGACGACACCGGGAAGAACGGCGCCGTGGCGAACCGCGGCGCGTGCGCGCGCAGCAGCGACCGGTCGTCGTCCATGATGGTCCGCCAGCCCGGGTACGCGTCGACCTTGGTCAGCGCGAACAGCACCATGTTGACCCGCTTGCTGGCCTCGATCAGGAAGTTCAGCTCGGGCCGGGAGAACGGCGCGGACGCGTCGACCACGAACAGCAGCGCGGTCGCCCGTTCCACCGCGTCCAGCGCCACCTCGGCGTGCAGCGAGTCCAGGCCGCCGACGCCGGGGGTGTCCAGCAGCGACGCGTACTGCAGCATCGGTGCGGGGTGGAAGATCTCCAGCCGGCGCGGCGGCCGAACCCCCTCGGGCAGCCGGCCGAGCACCGTGCCGTAGTCGCGGATGTCCTCGATGCGCACCGGGATCGGGTCCTCCCGGCCCGGGATGTAGGCCTGCGCGGCGGGCTGCGCGCCGTGCACGAACTCCAGGTACGAGCTGGTGGCGACGGCGGCGTCGACCGGGGACAGGTTCGGCACCCCGATCAGCGCGTTGGTCAGCGAGCTCTTGCCGCGCTTGGTCTCGCCGACCACCACGATGCTGGGCACGGTCTGCTCGCGGCGGCGCAGCACGTCCAGGTCGGACGCGGCGTCGGGGTCGATGCGGCGCAGGTGTGCCAGGCCGGCATCGACGGCACCGCGCAGCATCTTCTCCAGGGCGGCGGTGTTCGCGGCCTGGTTGGTCTTGGCCGGTGCGCTCACTGCCGTCCCTCTTCCTTGTAGACGGTGACCACGGGGGCGCGCAGCACGACGCCGCGGTCGACGTAGCCGGGTACCTCGACCGCGGCGATGGTGCCGGCCAGCGCCGGGTCGGTGGTGGGGGTGGCGCCGCCGGCCTCGTGGTGCGCCGGGTCGAACCGCACCCCGACCGGCGCGACGGTGCTGACGCCGACCTCCTGCAGGGAGCGGCCGAGCACGTCGGCGATCGCCTTGCTGGTGGCACGGTCGCGCACGTACACGCAGGTCTGGATCAGGCTGCCGCGCTCGGTCTCGGCCTGCTCGGCGCGCTGGGCGAGCCCCGGGTCGGCGCCGGCGGCGGGCGGCGCCGAGGTGACCGTGGCGAGCTTCGCGCCGTCGCGGCGCGCGGCGAGCAGCAGCACCACGGCGACGCCGCCGGCCAGCCCGGCGCCGACGAAGCCGACCGCGGCGGTCTGCACCGAGAAGCTGGCGTCGCAGGCGGCGCTGCGGCCGATCACCCCGCGGCCGTCGGCGCTGCCCGGCGCGGAGCCGTCGGCCGGGGTGGTCTGCACCTGCAGGGTGCACGTCCCGGTCTTGGCACCGACCCAGCCGCCGACGAGGCCGGTGAGCACGGCGACTATGGCGGCGACACCGGCGGCGATGACGCGGAGGTTGCTCGAGGACATGGGGGGCTCCTTTATCCAAAGCGCATCGCGCGACTCAGGCGGGCTGACTCTTTCGCACCTGCTGGGAGAGCAGGAAGAAGCCGCGGTGGACGACGTGGGCGATCCGGGCCTGGGCGGGGCTGGCGCCGGCGACGGCGAACGCGCGCCACCGGGTCGCCGCCTCCAGCGCGGCCTTGGCGAGTTGCTCGACGGTGGCGCCGGACATGCCGAGGATCCAGTGCGGGTCGTCGGACAGCGCCAGCCGGGTCAGCTCGTTTTCCATCTCTTCGGGCAGGGCGACCGAGCCGGTGGTGACCTGCTGGGCGACGTCCAGCATCCGCAGCCGGTGGTACTCGGGCTGTTGCAGCACCCGTTCGACCGCGTCGCGCAGCAGTTCCCGGTCGGCGGGGCGCTCGGCGTGGCTGGCGATCTTCTCCAGGCTGGTCAGCGCCCAGCCGGCCTTGATCGCATCGGTGCGCCAACGGAAAGCCCGCTCCAGGGTGGAGCGCGCGCGGGGGAAGCCGGACGCCAGGAACAGCTGCTTGACCAGCTCGCCGGTCGCCAGCTTCGGGTTGGCGACGAACTGGGCGACCGCGAACGACACGCCGTAGATGTCCAGCAGCCGCAGCAACCGTTCCCGCTGCGCCTTGGACACCGCGCAGTCGCGCGCGATGAACAGGTCGACGGAGGCCAGCAGCACCTGCCGTTCGGTGTCGGACATGCTCGCGATGGTGCGCAGCGCCTCGCAGTCGGCGGCGGTCAGCCGGCCGGCCTCGGTGGTCTCGGCGAGCAGCCCGATCACCGGGACCACGTCGGACACCACCCGGCGCAGCACCTCGCCCTGCTTGGTGGCCAGCGGTTCGGCCACCGGCCACGGGTCGCCGGTACCGGCGAGCTTGTCGACCTTGTTGAACAGCCCGAGCGAGTTGATCGGGTTGCTCGACAGCTTCGAGGACATCGACTGGAACGACTTGAGCGCCTGCAGGTCGTCCTCGCGGACCGACTGGGTGAACACGTACACGATCGCCTCGGCGCCGGACAGCGCGCCGGCGGAGTCGTCGTCGATGTCGTCGTCGATGGGCGCCTCGTTGAACAGGAACCGGCGCGCCTCGTCGGAGATCGACGAGTTGGTCGACGACAGGCCGGGCGTGTCGACGACGGTGAGGTCCTCGAGCCGGTCGGAGGTGAGCGTGACGTCGACGAAGGCGACCTCGTCGCGGGGCACGCCCAGCTTCTGCGGGATCATGCCGGACTCGTCCAGCGGCAGGCTGGCCCGCGAGCCGTCCCGGCGTACGACGTCGATCCGATCGGTGGTGCCGTACCGGAACTGGGTGACCAGCCGGGTGCACTCGCCGACCTCGGTGGGGGCCACCCGCCGCCCGATGAGCGAGTTGACCAGCGTCGACTTGCCCGACTTGAGCCGGCCGGCGATCGCCACCCGCAGCGGTTCGCTCAGGCGGCGCGAGATGTCGACCACCGCGGCCTGAGTACTGCCGGCCAGTCGCGGCCCGCACTCGCCGCACAGCGCCTGGACCCGGGAACTGAGGGGACCCGAACTCATCGCAACACCCCGGAATCGCCATGTGTGACGACTCGAACACGGTGTGCCGCGAAACCCTCGGCGCCGTCCATGTCGGTCATGGCCGGTGGTACCTCCTACTACTCTGGTGGCAGGCCTGGTGTGCGTGGCCGACGCCTGCCGGCACTCACACTAGGCATATCCTCACCGACCTAGGATCCCGGATTCGTGCCAGCCCGCGGGGGGAGGCCCACGTGCGTGACGCGACTGCTGGTCAGACCGGCGCCGACGCGCCGAGACCCGACCAGCGGCCGACCGCGCCCGCACCCGACCCGGTCGCGACGGCGGCCGAGCGGTTGGCCCGGCCGGGACTGGTGGTGGTCACCGGCTCGCCCGGTGCCGGGCGCAGCAGCGCGCTGCGCGCGGTCGCCGACCGGTTCGGCGGCACCGTGTTCACCGGCGGCGGGCTGGCCATCCTGCGCGGCGTGCCCGGCCTCGCGCTGTCTCGCGCGGTGCGGGCCCGGCTGCCGGTCGAAGACGGCGCGCTGACCGCCGAGGCGGTCCGCTCCCGGGTCCGCGGCGGGCTGCTGGTGCTCGACGACCTGCAGTGGGCCGACCCGCTCACCCTCGTCACCCTGCCAGGGCTCGCGGCGCACTGCCGGGTGCTGGTGTCGCTGCGGACCCCGCACCGGCTGCCGGCCGCGGCGCTGGCGGCGTTGCGGGCGGCCTGCGACACCTGGCTCGCGCTGCCGCCGCTGACCCCGCAGCAGGCCACCGAGCTGGCCCGGCGCATCGCACCCGGGTTGGGTGCGGCCGGCCTGGCCGAGGTGGTGGCCCGCGCCGGTGGCGTACCGCTGGCGGTGGAGACGCTCGCCCGGCACGCGGTGGCGCACCCGGAGTCGGTGTCGCGGCAGCCGGAGCCCGACGACGCCGGCAGCACCGGCGCGGTGGCGCACGCGGTCGCCGAGGCGCTGGCCGACCTGACCCGACCGGCCCGGACCGCGATGGCGGCGCTGGGCATGCTGCGCCGGCCGGCGGCACGCACCCTGCTGGGTGCCGGCGTCGCCGAGCTGGCCGAGGCCGGGCTGGTGGTCGCGCCCCCGACGACGCCGAGGGCTCGCAGGTCGCCGCCGTGTCGCCGTACGTGGCGGAGGTCGCGGCGGGGCTGCTCAGCCCGGAGGAACGGGCCGGAGTGCACCGCCGGCTGGCCGAGCTGGTCCCCGACGCCGAGGCGGCCCGGCACCTGGCCGCGGCCGGCGACGACCAGCCGGCGTACGAGCGGGCCGTCGCCGCGACGGCCACCGCCGAAACGGCGGGGGAGCGCGCCGACCTGTTGCTGCTCGCCTGCGGATTGGACGGCGCGCACCCGCGCCCCGCGGTACGCCGGGACACCGCTGCGGCGGCGCTCGCCGTCGGCCGGCCCCGCGCCGCGCTGCGTGCCCTGGCCGATGCCGCCGACGCCGACAGCGCCGTGCTGCGCGGTGAGGCGCTGCTGCAGCTGGGCGAGGTGGACGAGGCGGTCGCCGCGGTGACGGTCGTCCCCGACGCCGCGGACCGTCAGGCGGTCGCCGCCCGCGACCGGGTGTTGCTGCTCGGCGCCCTGGCCCGCGACCGGGCCCGGGCCGCGGAGCTGGCCGAGGCCACCGTCCAGCGCCACGGCCGGCCGCCGGAGCACACCGGCCTGCGGGCCGCGCTGGCCGCGGTGGATGCCGCCGCCCGCCACGCCGGCTGGGAGCGCGAGCTGGCCACCGCGGCGGCCGCGGCCGGTGCCGGCGGTGACGCGCTCGCCGCCCGGTGGAGCGCCTGGCTGCTGGTGGAGACGCTCGCCGCGGACGGCCGGCTGGCCGAGGCGGCGGAGAACGCCCGGCTGGCCGCCGACGCCTGCGCGAGCGATCTGGCGTACTCGTGGCAGACCCGGTTTCTCGCCGCGGAGTTGTGGTGCACCGCGCTGCGCGGCGAGCAGCTCGACGACGTGGTGCGCCGCGCGGTGGCGCTGGTCGACCGGACCCTGCCGGCGGTCGCGCACGGCTACGCGACCGCGGCGGCGGCGCTCGCCGAGGCCGACGGTGGGCTGCTCGCCTCGGCGCGGGCCCGGCTGGGGGACCGACCGGCCCGCCCGGTGGCGAGCGTCGCCGGGCTGCTGGACTGGGTTGCGGCCGAGGCCGCCTGGCTCGACGGCCAGCCGGAGGCGGCGACGCCGACCCGCCCGGCCGGCCGGGCGCCGCTGCTGACCGGACTGGCGGAGATCACCGGCCGGTGGGTGGCGTACGACGCCGAGGACGGCCACGGGCTGCCCGCGCTCGACGGCGCCGACCTCGTCGGCCCGGCGCAGGCGACGCTGGCCGCCTGGCAGGCGGTGACGGTCGACCCGGCGAAGGTCGCCGAGTTCGATCCGGCGGCGACCGCCTGGCACGACGTGGCCCGCCGCGAGGAGGTGCGCTGCCTGCTCGCGCACGGGCTGTACGAGACGGACGCGTCCCGCGCGGTGCCGCCGCTGCTGCGCGCCGAGCAGGTCGCCGAGCAGGCCGGGCTGGTGGTGCTGCTGGGCCGCACCCGCCGCGCGCTGCGCCGGCACGCGGTGCGCCGCGAGACCCGCGGCCCGCGGGCCGGCATGGACCTGACCGACCGGGAGCGGGAGGTGCTGCGGCTGGTCGCGCAGGGCGAGCCGACCCGCCGCATCGCCGGGCTGCTGGGCATCTCCCGGGAGACGGTGGAGACGCACATCCGGGCCGGGATGCGCAAGCTCGGTGCGAAGACCCGGACCGAGGCGGCCGGCCTGGCGTTGGAGCTGCTGCAATGACCGTGACCGGGACGAGAAGGGCACGCCGATGAGCGGGCCGGCACCGCGCTACCTGGTCGCCTCGGCGGCGGAGGCGACGACCGTGCTGCGCCGGATGGCGCGCTCCGGCTGGCACACCCGGGAGGGGTTCGCGCTGCCGGAGGCGGCCTGGGACGTGGCCGAGCAGCGGCTGATGCTGTTCGGCCGGGTACCGGACATGGACACCGCGGCGCTCGCGGTGCTGGCCGCGGCGCGGGGCGCGGCGGTGGTGGTCATCGCCGACGAGCGTTCCGAGGCGGGCCGGGCGGTACTGGCGGATCTGTCCCGGATCGGGGCGGTGCTGCGCGATCCCAACGTCGACCCGGTCGACGAGGCCGTGGCGCAGGGCGGCGACGGGTTGCCGCTGACCGACGAGCAGCGCTCGCTGCTGGACCGGCTGGGTGCGGGGGAGACGATCGCGGCGGCGGCGGAGGCGGAGTTCCTGTCGCTGCGGACCGCGAACCGGCGCATCGCCGAGGCGCGCAAGGCGCTGGGGGTGCGTACCACCCGGGAGGCGGTGCTGACCTACCTGCGCGCCACCCGGGACGAATCCGCCTGACCGTTTTCCCTGGTCGGCGCGGCTTTCCGGGCTGAGTTCGAGCGGTTTGACCGGACTGGCGGCCACCCCTCCGAGCCCATTCTCTACGCCGTGTAGAATTTTCTACGTCGTGTAGAAGATATGGTCCGGGGGTACCCGTGGACACACTGGAACTGGCGCGCTGGCAGTTCGGCGTCACCACCATCTACCACTTCCTGTTCGTCCCGCTGACCATCGGCCTGTCGTTCCTGGTCGCCGGGATGCAGACCGCCTGGGTGCGCACCGGCCACGACCGCTGGTACCAGCTGACCCGGTTCTACGGCAAGCTGTTCCTGATCAACTTCGCGATGGGTGTGGCCACCGGCATCGTGCAGGAGTTCCAGTTCGGGATGAACTGGAGCGACTACTCGCGCTTCGTCGGCGACGTGTTCGGCGCGCCGCTGGCCATCGAGGGGCTGCTCGCGTTCTTCATGGAGTCCACCTTCCTCGGGCTGTGGATCTTCGGCTGGGGCCGGCTGCCCAAGCGCATCCACCTCGCCTGCATCTGGCTCGCCGCCATCGGCACCGCGCTGAGCGCCTACTTCATCCTCGCCGCGAACTCGTTCATGCAGCACCCGGTCGGCTACCGGATCAACCCGGCCACCCACCGCGCCGAGCTGACCGACTTCTGGGCGGTGATGACCAACTCCACCAACCTGATCACCTTCCCGCACACCATGGCCGCCTCGTTCCTGACCGGCGGCGGGCTGCTCGCCGCGATCGCGTTCTGGCACCTGCGCAAGCGACGCCGCGACGACGACGCCGCGGCCGACGGCCAGCAGGTCGCCTTCCGGTCCGCGGCGCGGGTCGGCACCGTCACCGTGCTGATCGCGGCGCTCGCGCTGGCGATCACCGGCGACATCCAGGGCAAGATCATGACCCAGCAGCAGCCGATGAAGATGGCCGCCGCCGAAGCGCTCTACCACACCGAGCAGCCCGCGTCGTTCTCGATCGTCACCATCGGCAGCCTGGACGGCAAGCACGAGGTGTACGCGGTGAAGCTGCCGCGGCTGCTGTCGTTCCTCGCCACCGGCAGCCTCGACGGCAAGGTCAAGGGCATCGACAACATCCAGGCCGAGTACCAGAAGCTGTACGGGCCGGGCTCCTACACGCCCATCATCCCCGTCACGTACTGGAGCTTCCGGCTGATGATCGGGCTGGGGATGCTCGCCGCCGCCATCGCGCTGGTGACGCTGTGGGCGCTGCGCCGGGGCCGCACGCCGCGCTCCCGGCTGCTGTACCTGATGATCGTCGCGCTGCCGCTGCTACCGCTCGCGGCCAACTCGTTCGGCTGGATCTTCACCGAGATGGGCCGCCAGCCCTGGCTGGTGTTCGGCCAGCTGCGCACCGCCGACGGCGTCTCACCCGGGGTGTCCGGCGGCGAGGTGCTGACCTCCCTGATCGCGTTCGCCGCCCTGTACGCCGCGCTCGCCGTGGTGGAGATCGGGCTGATGCTGCGCGGCATCCGCGCCGGCGTCGGCGAGGCACGGCCACCAGAACCCGACGACGCCGACACCGACGCCGTCGCGTTCGCCTACTAGAGCACGCATCCGGAGACTGCTGTGACCCTCACCGAACTCTGGTTCCTGATCATCGCCTTCCTGTGGCTGGGCTACTTCGTACTGGAAGGCTTCGACTTCGGCGTCGGCATGCTGCTGCCGCTCGTCGGCCGCGACGAGACCGACCGGCGGGTGGCGATCAACACCATCGGCCCGGTCTGGGACGGCAACGAGGTGTGGCTGATCGTCGCCGGCGCGAGCACCTTCGCCGCGTTTCCTGAGTGGTACGCGACCCTGTTCTCCGGGTTCTACCTGCCGCTGCTGCTGATCGTGCTGGCGCTGATCGTGCGCGCCGTGTCGTTCGAGTTCCGCGGCAAGCGCGCCGAGGCGCGCTGGAAGGCCGGCTGGGACGCGGCGATCATCGCCGGCTCCGCGGTACCCGCCCTGCTGTGGGGCGTCGCGTTCGGCAACATCGTGCGCGGCGTACCGCTGGACGCCCGGCACGAGTTCGTCGGCAGCCTCGGCAGCCTGCTCAACCCGTACGCGCTGCTGTTCGGGCTGACCACGCTGGCGCTGTTCGCCACGCACGGGGCGATCTTCCTCGCGCTCAAGACGCACGGCCCGGTGCGCGACCGGGCCCGCCGCATCGCGCTACCGGTCGGGCTGGTCGCCGCCGTCGCCGCGGTGGTGTTCCTGACCTGGACGCAGCTGCACACCGGCACCGTGCTGTCGGCGGTACTCGCCACCGGCGCGGCGGTGGCCCTGCTGGCCGGGCTGACCGCGAGCCGGATGGGCCGCGACGGCATCGCGTTCGCCGGTACCGCGGCGGCGATCGGGCTGGCGGTGGTCAGCCTGTTCGCCGCGATCTACCCCGACGTGCTGCCCGCCACCGACCCGGCCCACAGCCTGACCATCCACAACGCGTCGAGCACCCCGTACACGCTGCGGGTGATGTCCTGGGTGGCGCTGGCGTTCACCCCGTTCGTGCTCGCCTACCAGGCGTGGAGCTACTGGGTGTTCCGCCGCCGGCTGGGCCGCCACGACATCGCCGGGGCGGCCGAATGAGCGGGGTGAAGCCGCTGGATCCGCGGCTGATCCGGCACGCCCGCGCCACCGCCGGCCACCTCGCGGCGCTGGTGGCGCTGGGCGTGGGTACCGCGGTCACCGTGATCGCCGGCGCGCAGCTGATCGCCGACACCCTCGCCGCGATCGTGCACGGCGCCGCGCCCGGCACGCTGGTACGGCCGCTGGCGGCGCTCGCCGCGGTGTTCGCCGCCCGCGCGCTGATCGCCTGGGCCACCGAGGCCGAGGGCCACCACGCCGCCGCCCGGGTCAAGTCGGCGCTGCGGCGCAAGCTGCTCGCACGCGCCGTGGCGCTGCCGCCCGCCGACCGGCCCACCGCCACCGTCACCACCCTGGCCACCACCGGCATCGACGCGCTCGACGGCTACTTCGCCAAGTACCTGCCGCAGCTGGTACTGGCCGTGCTGGTGCCGGGCGCGATCCTCGCGCGGCTCGCGGTCACCGACCCGGTCACCGCCGTGATCATCGCGGTGACCCTGCCGCTGATCCCGATCTTCATGATCCTGATCGGGCTGGCCACCAGGGCCGCCACCCGCAACCGCTACACCGCGCTGACCCGGCTGTCGCACCACTTCCTGGACGTGGTCGCCGGGCTGCCCACCCTCAAGGTGTTCGGCCGCGCCGGCCACCAGGCGCACACCATCGCCACCATCACCGACTCCTACCGCCGCGCCACCATGCGCACGCTGCGCATCGCGTTCCTGTCCGCGCTGGTCCTGGAGCTGCTCGCCACCCTGTCGGTGGCGCTGGTGGCGGTCGGCATCGGGCTGCGGCTGGTCGACGGGCACATCGGGCTGGCCACCGCCCTGCTGGTGCTGATCCTCGCCCCCGAGGCGTACCTGCCGCTGCGCGCGGTCGGTACCCACTTCCACGCCAGCGCCGACGGCCTGGCCGCAGCCGAGGAGGTCTTCCGCGTGCTCGACACCACCCCCCGCGCCACCGGCGGCACCGCCCCGCCCGACACGATCACCGACATCCACCTCGACGGCGTCAGCGTCACCCACCCCGGCCGGCCCGCCGCCACCCCGCCGCCGGTCGAGCTGCACCTGCGGCCCGGTGAGCTGGTCGCACTGGCCGGCCCGTCCGGTACCGGCAAGTCGACGCTGCTCGCGGTGCTGCTCGGGTTCACCGCACCCACCGCCGGGCGGGTCCTGATCAACGGGTACGACCTGGCCGACTTCGACGCCGACGCCTGGCGGCACCGCATCGGCTGGGCCGCCCAGCAGCCCTACCTGCACCCCGGCACGCTGGCCGACAACATCCGGCTCGGCCGGCCGGACGCACCCGAGGTGTTCGTCGCCGCCGCGGCCCGCGACGCCTGCCTGGACCTGCCGCTGTCCACCCCGGTCGGCGAGCACGGCGCGGGGCTCTCCGCCGGGCAACGCCGCCGGGTCGGCCTGGCCCGGGCGCTGCTGCGCGACACCCCGATCCTGCTGCTGGACGAGCCGACCGCCGGCCTGGACCCGGCCACCGAGGCCGCCGTGCTGTCCCGGCTGCGGGCCCGCGCCGCCGCCGGGCGCATCGTCCTGATCGTCAGCCACCGGCCCGGCGCGCTGGCCGCGGCCGACCGTACCGTCACCCTCGCCGCCACGGCGGTCGGCTCGTGACGCACCGCGTACGGCCACGCCCGGCTCCCCACAGCGGGGAGCGCACGGGAAACAGCGGCGAGCCGCGCACAGGGAACGCCGGCCGGTCGCCTACGCGAAACAGTGGCGAGCCGCGCCCGGTGAACGGCGGCCGGCCGCGCACCGGGGACCGGGGCGGGCCGCTGCGCCGGGTGCTGCGCGCCGGCGGCACCGGCCGCGGCCGGCTGCTGCTTGCCGGCGCCGCGGGCGTGGGCGCTGCCGGGTCGGCGGTCGGGCTGGGCGCCACCGCCGCCTGGCTGATCGCCCGCGCCGCCCAGCACCCACCCGTGCTGTACCTGATGGTGGCGATCGTCGCGGTCCGCGCGTTCGGGCTGTCTCGTGGCGTGCTGCGCTACGCCGAACGGCTCGCCTCGCACGACGCGGCGCTGCGGGTGCTGTCCCGGCTGCGGGTCGGCGTGTACCGGCGGCTCGCCGCGCTGTCGCCGGCCGGGCTGACCGCCGACCGGTCCGGTGACCTGACCGCCCGGCTGGTCGGCGACATCGACGGGCTCGCCGACGTGTGGCTGCGGCTGCTGCTGCCGTACGTGACCGCCGGGCTGGTCGGCGCCGGCAGCGTCGCCCTGGTCGCGCTGCTGCTGCCCGGCGCCGGTGCCGCGCTGGCCGGCACGCTGCTGCTCGTCGCGATCGCCGCACCGCTGGTCGCCACCCGGCACAGCCGCCGCGCGCAGGCCCGCATCGCGCCGCTGCGCGGTGCGCTGTCGGCCGGCGTGGTGGAAACCATCGAGGCGGCCGACGAGCTGACCGCGCACGGCGCCGCCGACGCCGCACTCGACCGGCTGGACGAGCTGGACGCGGCGCTGACCCGGGCCGAGGCACGCTCGGCGGTCGGGCACGGCATCGGCGCCGCGATCGCCACCGCCGCCGGCGGCGCCGCCGTCTGGGCCGGCCTGGCGTTGAGCGCCCCGGCCGTCGCCGGCGGCACCCTCACCGGCATCCTCGCCGTTGTCGTGGTGCTCACCCCGCTCGCCGTGCACGAGGCGTACGCGGCACTGCCGGTCGCCGCCGCGCAGCTGCCGAGGCTGCGGGGCGCCGCCCGCCGGGTGTACGCGGTCACCGACCGTCCCGACCCGGTCGTCGACCCGGAGCGCCCCGCCGCCGACCCGGACGGGCCGTACGACCTGCTGCTGCGCGACGTGCACGCCGGCTGGCCCGGCGGCCCCGACGTGCTGCGCGGGCTGGACCTGCGGGTCCCGGCCGGCGCGCACATCGCGATCACCGGCCCCTCCGGTACCGGCAAGTCCACCCTCGCCGCGGTGCTGCTGCGGTTCCTGCCGGCGCGCGGCGAGCTGCGGCTGGCCGGTACCGCGCTGGCCGAGCTTTCCGGCGACACGGTGCGCCGGCACATCGGGCTGTGCGCGCAGGACGTGCACCTGTTCGACACCACCATCGCGCAGAACCTGCGCATCGCCCGCCCGGACGCCGACGCCGACACGCTGCACGCCGCGCTCGCCGCGGCCCGGCTGGACCGGTTCGTCGACAGCCTGCCCGACGGGCTCGACACGTTCACCGGCGAACACGGCCGGCAGCTGTCCGGCGGGCAGCGGCAGCGCCTCGCGCTGGCCCGGGCACTGCTGGCCGACGTGGACATCCTGATCTGCGACGAGGCCACCGAACACCTCGACGAGGACACCGCCGGCGCGCTGACCCGGCACATCCTGGCCGCCGCGGCCGGCCGTACCGTCGTGGTGCTCACCCACCGGCGCACCGACCTGCACCTGTTCGACGCGGTGTACGAGCTGGTCGACGGCCGGCTGCGACCCGCCGGCGTGTCGGCCTCGCCGCAACCGGTACCAGCCCGTACTTTCGTCCTGTGACGCAACCATCGCGGTGTGGCTGGTGCGGGGGAGAGCTACCCGCCGCCGGCAAACTCGGCCGCCCCCGCCGCTACTGCGGCCAACCCTGCCGGCAACGCGCCTACGAACACCGGCACATCACCTCCCGCGCCGGGCTCGACGACGACGCCGTCGTGGTCAGCGCCCGCGAGCTGCAGGACCTGCAGGACCGGCTGTTCGCGCTGCGCTGCGCGGTCGAGGACGTGCAGACCGCGCTGGCCGAGGACGCCACCCGTCCCGAGCTCGCCGCCACCGTGCGCAACCTCACCGACTCGGTCGGCACTCTGGACCGCATCTGGGTCGCCGCCCGCAACGGCGCACCGGTCAGCCGGACGCCTCGATGATGCGGATGTCGCGGACCGCGGCGTCCCCCAGCACCGTCAACGCGTGCTGGTAGGCCGGGCTACGGTAGGCGGCGACCGCGTCCTCGACGCTGGGAAACTCGATCAGCGTGGTGCGCTCGGCCACCCCTTCCTCGAACGCCGCGGCCGGTAGGCCGCGGGCGAGGAACCGTCCGCCATGGGCGAGCATCACCGCACCACCGAGCTCCGCGTACGCGGCCACCCGGTCGGGGTCGCGAATCACCCGGAACGTGTTGATCCAGTACGCCTTCGGCACCGTTGCGCCCTCCCGCCGTCTCGCACCCGTTGCCGCACCATCGTGACCCACCCCCGCCCTGGGCGACCGGCCGGGCCACCCACACCGCCGCGGACGCCCCCGCGCTGTGGCACGATTCCGGATGTGACCAGCACATCCGCGGCCACGCGGCGCCGCAGCGACCTGGCCCGGCTACGCCGGGTGCGCGACCGCATCGACCGGGAGTACGCGCAGCCGCTGGACGTCGAGGCGCTCGCCCGCGGGGTGAACATGTCGGCCGGCCACCTCAGCCGCGAGTTTCGCGCCGCGTACGGCGAGTCGCCCTACTCCTACCTGATGACCCGCCGGATCGAGCGGGCGATGGCGCTGCTGCGCCGCGGCGACCTGAGCGTCACCGACGTCTGCTTCACCGTCGGCTGCTCGTCGCTGGGTACCTTCAGCACCCGGTTCACCGAACTGGTCGGGGTGGCTCCCAGCGTCTACCGCCGGCAGTACGCCGACGCCACCGAAGGGATGCCGTCCTGCGTGGCCACCCAGGTCACCCGGCCGGTCAGGAATCGAGAAGTACCGGCACCCTCACGCCGCTAGCGTGACCGGCATGGACATCACCATCGCCGAGGCGTTCCTGCCGCACGACGACCCGGACCAGGCGCTCGCGTTCTACCGCGACACGCTCGGCTTCGAGGTACGCAACGACGTCGGCTACAACGGCCTGCACTGGATCACCGTCGGCCCGCCCGGCCAGCCCGGCACCTCGATCGTGCTGTACCCGCCGGCCGCCACCCCCGGCCTGACCGACCAGGAGCGCCGCACTGTCGAGGAGATGATGGCCAAGGGCACCTTCACGATGATCAACCTGGCCACCCCCGACCTGGACGGGCTGTTCGAGCGGCTCGCCGCCGCCGACGTCGAGATCGTGCAGGAACCCATCGAGCAGCCGTACGGGCGCCGCGACTGCGCGGTCCGCGACCCCGCCGGCAACATGATCCGCATCAACCAGCTGCGCTGAACCGCCTCAGAACCTCGCCGCGACACCCAGCCGGCCGAGCGCGGCGACACCCCGTGCGGCGTCCTCGCCGCCGGCCAGCAGCAGGCTGCGCGCCGCCTGGTACCGGCAGCCGGCCGCGGCCAGCGCGGCCGAGGTGGCAAGCACCGCCGCCCGCTCGCCGGCCAGCAGCGCCGCGGCACGCGCCACCATCGCCTCGGCGACCGGGTTGCCGGTCACGATCCGCGCGGCCGCAGCGACCCGGTCCCGGGCCTCGCCGGCGCCGGCGAGCACCGCGGCCTCGGCTCGCAGCGCCACATACCAGTGCAGCCACAGCCACGTCACCCACCGCCACACCCGGTCGGGCTCGGGCGCCAGCCGCTCGGCCGCCGCGGCGGCGTCGCCGCGATGCAGCAGCAGCATCGCGTCGAACACCGCCCCGTAGCCGTGGCTGCGGCCCGGCGCCGCACCCAGCCGGCCCAGCACCGCCCGCCACTCGTCGGCCGCGGCCCGATCGCCGCGCAGGCCATGGATCATCGCCACCCCCGCCACCGCCGACCCCAGCGCCGGCTGCGCCGGGCTGCCGGCCCGCCGCCAGCCGTCGCGGAACCGCACGCTCGCGGCGAGTACCTCGTCGACGTCGACGGCCAACGACCCGGCCACCAGCAGCCGGCTGGTCGCCCGGTGACCGTCCTCGGCCAGCAGCGGATGCGCCGCCAGCCGCCGCGCGAAGCCGCGGGCGGCGGGCAGATCGCCCACCCCGAGGCTCGCCTCCGCCGCCTCACCCAGCGCATCGGTCAGCTCGTGCGCCGCCGCCGGAGTCGCCGCCAGATCGGTCACCAGCACGATCCGGCGCCGGGCGGTGTCGGCCGCAGCGAACGGCGCCCCGTCCCAGCTCTGCGCGCTCAGCAGCGCCTCCAGCGCGGCCGACTCGGCCAGCGGGTCGCCGGTCGCCGCGGCAAGCCCCACCGCCCGGTGTGCGGCGGACAACGCCTCCGGCACCGCGATGGTCGCCGGCCCGTCCGCACCCCCGTACGCGTCGGCAAGCACGCCCGCCTCGGCCAGCGCCACCGCCGCCCGCGCCGCCGGATCACCACCCGCCGACTCCCGCGCCGCATCGACCAGCGCCACCACCCGGGCAGGCTCCGGCGGCCGCACGAACGACCCCGCGAAGCGGTAGGCGTCACTGGCCGCACTCGCCGTGTCCACGGCCGCGGCCGCCGCATCCCCGGCACTGCGCGCCGCCGCCGCGGCGGCCAGCCGCAGCCGGTACGCATCGTCGCCGCGCATCCGGCAACCCGCCACCGCGGCCGCCGACCGCAGCGCCGCAGCGGCCAGCGCCGGATCGTCGGCCAGCGCCGCGGCCTGCTCGTACAGCGCCTGCGACTCGCCGACCAGGTTGCGCCCGAACGTGAGCCCGGCCAGCTCCCGGGCCAGCCGGTACGCCGCCGCGCGCCGCGCCGGCCGCCCCGCCGCCCAGCCCAGCGCCGCCCGCAACTCGTCGGCGACCGCATCGAACCGGGCCCGCCAGCCCGGCCCCACCACCGTCAACTCACCGGCCACCGCCAGACACCAGTCCAGGTGCCGGTCGCGCGCCTCGACCTCCCCACCGGCCTCGGCGAGCCGCCGCAACCCGTACTGGCGGATGCTCGCCAGCGCCCGGTACCCGGTGCCGCCGGCCACGGTCGTGACCTGCAACAGGCTCTGCTCGGCGAGCCGGCCCAGCCCGTCCGCCACCGCACCGGCCGGGGACCCGCACACCTGCGCCGCCGCCGGCACGCCGAACGGCCCGACGAACACCGACACCCGGTGCAGCAGTTGCTGGTCGGCCGGCGCCAGCAGATCGTGGCTCCAGTCCAACGCCGCGGCCACCGAGGCGTGCCGCGCCGCGGCACGCCGGCCGCCCGCGAGCAACCGCAGCTGGTCCGACAACCCCGCCGTCAGCCCGTCCAGCCCCAGCGTCGGCCACCGGACCGCCGCCAGCTCGATCGCCAACGCCACCCCGTCCAGCCGGCCACACAGCGCCGCGATGCCCGCCGCCAGTTCCGGACCCGGCCGCCGGCCGGCCGCCGCGCCAGCCCGCGCCACAAACAGGGCCACCGCCTCGGAATCGGCCCCACCGGCCAACGACAGCGGCGGCACCCGGTACACCTGCTCGTACGGCGCCGACAGCGGCGCCCGACTGGTCGCCAGCACCGTCACCCGCGGGCAGGCCGCCAGCAGCCGCTCCACGAATGGAGCCACCGCCTCGCGCACCTGCTCGCAGTTGTCCAACACCAGCAGCATCCGCCGATCGGCCAGATCCGCCAGCACCGACTCGACCATCCCGACACCAGGCCGCTCACCCAGCCCGCATGCATCGGCCACCGCCGCCGCCACCAGCCCCGGCTCGGTCACCGGCACCAGATCCACGAACCCGACCCCGTCGGCGTACCCGTCGGCCAGCTGCGCCGCCACCGAAAGCGCCAACCGGGTCTTGCCCACCCCACCCGGCCCGACCGCCGTCACCTGCCGGTGCTCGACCAACAGCCCCGCCAGCTCCGCACGCTCCCGGCCCCGACCAACCAGCGAGGTCACCGGCGCGGGAAGCGGTGCCCTGCCTCCCACCGGGGGCGCGTACCGGGCCAACGCCCGCCGGTCCGGCGCATCCAACTTGCGCAGCAGCGACGACACGTGACTTTCCACCGTGCGTACCGAAATGACCAGCCGGGCGGCGATCTCGGCGTTGCTCAGATGCTCGCCGAGCAGCCGCAACACCTCCGCCTCCCGGGCCGACACCGCCGTGTTCACCAGCCCATCCTCCCGTACCGGCGGCCACCGGCCCCGGCTGCGTGGACGAATCCGTGGTCAGCACGGAGGCGCGACACCCCACCGGCCGGCGATGCTGACCGCAGTCCACCGACAGGAGCACCGATGCCCACCATCCGACCGCACAGCGCGGTCCCCGCCGCGTACCGGCCGGTGCTCGCCCACCCGCCCGTACGGCGGCTGCTGGCCGGCCTCGCCGTCTCCGCCCTCGGCGACGGCATGAGCTTCGTCGCCGTCGCCTGGCTCGCCCTCACCCTCGCCCCACCGGCCAGCGCCGGACTGTGGGTCGGCGGCACCGTCGCCGCCTACACCCTGCCCGGAGTCGCCGGCGCGCTGCTGCTCGGCCGCCGCCTGCGCCGGCTCCCCGCCCGCCGGCTGGTCCTCGCCGACGCCACCCTGCGCGCCGCGTTCCTCGGCCTGATCCCGCTGACCTGGCTGACCGGGCACCTCACCCTGCCCCTCTACGCGACACTGCTCGCGATCTCCTCGCTGCTGCACGCCTGGGGCAGCGCCGGCACCTACACGCTGCTTGCCGAACTGCTCCCCGCCGACCACCGGCTCGCCGCCAACACCCTGGTCAGCTCGCTGACCTTCGCCGCCACCATCGCCGGCCCCGCCCTCGCCGGGCTGCTCGTCACCTCCCTGCACCCCGCCCTGGTCCTCGGCCTCGACGCGGCCAGCTACCTCGCCCTCGCCGCCGCCGTCCTGCGCACCCGGCCCGACCACCCCACACCCCCCGCACCCGATCCGGCCACCACCCACGGCGGCGCCCGGCTGCTGCGCACCCACCCACACCTGCTCGGACTGCTCGCCCTCACCTGGCTGTTCAACCTGCTGTACGGCCCCGTCGAGGTCGCCCTACCGCTGCACGTCACCGCCGACCTGCACGCACCCGGCACCCTGCTCGGCACCTACTGGATGCTGTTCGGCATCGGCGCCCTGCTCGGCGGCCTGACCGTCGGCACCCTGCGCCGGCTGCCCCTGTGGCCCACCACCCTGGCCATCGTGCTCGGCTGGGGACTGACCCTGCTGCCGTTCGCCGGCCACCTGCCCACCGCCGCCACCATCGCCTGCTTCACCCTCGGCGGCGCCATCTACGGCCCGTTCGTCCCGCTGTCGGTGACGCTGATGCAGCAGACCGCACCGCCACAACACCTGGCCACCCTGCTCGCCGCCCGCAGCGCCGTCCTGCTCACCGCCGCACCCCTGGGCACCGCCCTTGGCGGACCACTGACCACCGCCCTCGGCCCCGCCGACACCCTCGCCGCCTCCGGCCTCGCCACCGTCACCCTCGGTACCGCCGCCGCCGGCGTGCTGCTGCTCACCCGCCGCCACCGACAGCCCGTCAGGAATCGAGAAGCCCGACCCGCCACCCGCACGTAGCGTCGATACCAGCCCGCCAACCGGCAGCTGACCAGCACAAACAACGAAAGGAACCGATCATGAGCGAAACCCAGGGCATCAAGACCGTTCTGCACCCGGTGACCGACCTCGCCGCCGCCACCAAGGTCTACGCCGCGCTGCTCGGCACCACGCCCACCGCCGAAGCGCCCTACTACGTCGGATTCGACGCCGCCGGCCAGCACATCGGCCTGGTACCCAACGGCGCCGAGCAGGGCATGACCGGCCCCGTCACCTACTGGCACGTACCCGACATCGAAGCCAAGATCGCCGAGGTCACCGCCGCCGGCGCCACGCTCGCCGAAGCCGCGCACGACGTCGGCGGCGGCCGCCTGGTCGCCACCGTCACCGACCCCGACGGCAACATCCTCGGCCTGCTCCAGGACAGCTGACCCACACCAACCAGGCAAGATGGTACGGCCGGCGGCACCGCCGCCGGCCGTACCATCCGCGCACACGCAGGGGGAGACGATGCGCACCGCCACCAGGACAGACCGCACGCCGCCAGCACGACACGTCGCCGACAGCCACGACCTGATCCGGGTACACGGAGCGCGCGTCAACAACCTGCGCAACGTCGACGTCGAGATCCCGAAACGCCGCCTCACCGCCTTCACCGGCATCTCCGGCTCCGGCAAGAGCTCCCTGGTGTTCGGCACCATCGCCGCCGAATCCCAACGGATGATCAACGAGACCTACAGCGCGTTCATCCAGGGCTTCATGCCCACCCTCGCCCGCCCCGACGTCGACGTCCTCGACGGGCTGACCACCGCCATCATCGTCGACCAGGAACGCATGGGCGCCGACCCCCGCTCCACCGTCGGCACCGCCACCGACGCCAACGCCATGCTGCGCATCCTGTTCAGCCGGTTCGCCACCCCGCACATCGGCTCACCCCAGGCGTTCTCGTTCAACGTCGCCTCCATCTCCGGCGCCGGCGCCGTCACCATCGAACGCGCCGGCCAGAAGATGAAGGAACGCCGCAGCTTCAGCATCACCGGGGGCATGTGCCCCCGCTGCGAGGGCCGGGGCAGCGTCACCGACATCGACCTCACCCAGCTCTACGACGAGAGCAAGTCACTCGCCGACGGCGCCCTCACCATCCCCGGCTACAAGGCCGGCGGCTGGAACTACCGCCTCTACGCCGCCTCCGGCCTCGTCGACCCGGACAAGCCGATCCGCAACTACACCAAGAAACAACTGCACGACCTGCTCTACCACGAACCGGTCCGGATGAAGATCGAAGGCATCAACATGACCTACGAGGGGCTCGTCCCTCGGGTCCAGAAGTCGATGCTCGCCAAGGACAAGGAGGCGATGCAGCCGCACATCCGAGCCTTCGTCGACCGCGCCGTCACGTTCGCCACCTGCCCCGACTGCCACGGCACCCGACTGTCCGAACTCGCCCGCTCCGCCACCATCAACGGCACCAGCATCGCCGACGCCTGCGCCATGCAGATCTCCGACCTCGCCGGCTGGGTACGCGACCTGCACGAGCCCACCGCCGCGCCACTGCTGGCCGCGCTGGGGGAGACCCTCGACTCGTTCGTCGAGATCGGCCTCGGCTACCTGTCCCTGGACCGACCCGCCGGCACCCTGTCCGGCGGCGAAGCCCAACGCACCAAGATGATCCGGCACCTCGGCTCGTCGCTCACCGACGTCACCTACGTGTTCGACGAACCCACCATCGGCCTGCACCCGCACGACGTCCAGCGGATGAACACCCTGCTACTCCGCTTGCGCGACAAGGGAAACACCGTCCTGGTCGTCGAGCACAAGCCGGAAACCATCGCCATCGCCGACCACGTCGTCGACCTCGGGCCCGGCGCCGGCACCGACGGCGGCACCATCTGCTTCACCGGTACCGTCGCCGAGCTCAAGGACAGCGACACCGTCACCGGACGCCACCTCGACGACCGCGCCCACCTCAAACCCACCGTCCGTACCGCCACCGGCGCGCTGGAGATCCGCGACGCGCACACCCACAACCTGCGCGGCGTCGACGTCGACATCCCGCTCGGCGTCCTCGTCGCGGTCACCGGCGTCGCCGGCTCCGGCAAGAGCTCCCTGATCGACGGGTCGGTCGCCGGCCGCGACGGCGTCGTCACCATCGACCAGAGCCCCATCAGGGGCTCCCGGCGCAGCAACCCCGCCACCTACACCGGGCTGCTCGAACCGATCCGCAAGGCGTTCGCCACCGCCAACGGCGTCAAACCCGCC
The DNA here is from genome assembly GCF_018324685.1 of Actinocatenispora sera. Lineage (NCBI taxonomy): Bacteria > Bacillati > Actinomycetota > Actinomycetes > Micromonosporales > Micromonosporaceae > Actinocatenispora > Actinocatenispora sera. The sequence goes on from NZ_AP023354.1 coordinate 4,790,194, forward strand.
CTGTTCAGCGCCAACTCCGAAGGCGCCTGCCCCACCTGCAACGGCGCCGGAGTCGTCTACACCGACCTGGCCATGATGGCCGGCGTCGCCACCACCTGCGAGGAGTGCGAGGGCAAGCGGTTCCAGGCCGCCGTGCTCGACTACCACCTCGGCGGCCGCGACATCAGCGAGGTACTCGCCATGTCCGTCACGGAGGCCGAACGGTTCTTCGCCACCGGCGACTCCCGGGTACCGGCCGCGCACAGGATCCTCGGCCACCTCGTCGACGTCGGCCTCGGATACCTGCGCATCGGCCAGCCGCTGCCCACCCTGTCCGGCGGCGAACGGCAACGCCTCAAGCTCGCCACCCACCTCGGCGAGAAAGGCGGCATCCTCGTCCTCGACGAACCCACCACCGGCCTGCACCTCGCCGACGTCGAACAACTGCTCGCCCTGCTCGACCGGCTGGTCGACGCCGGCAAGTCGGTGATCGTCATCGAACACCACCAGGCGGTCATGGCACACGCCGACTGGATCGTCGACCTCGGCCCGGGCGCCGGCCACGACGGCGGCCGCATCGTGTTCGAAGGCACCCCGACCGACCTCGTCGCCGACCGAAGCACCCTCACCGGCCAACACCTCGCCGGCTACATCGGCACCTGACCGGGCGTTATGTCCGATTTCGCCAGGGGGAGTGGTCCGGGACACGGGGAGCACCAGCCCGCCTGCGTACCAGGACCGTCAACGGCGCGGCACGGCAGGCGAGCGCCCGGCGCGCCCAGCGCGTCGCGTTCACCGGATCGCCGAGAGAACACGAGACCGCCGGGGTTTCGATACCGGGCCGCGCCGGAGCGCCAGCCCGTCCGCACCCCGCACCGACGGCGCAAAGCTCGCTGAGCTGCGAATCGGGGTGCTTCCCCGCACTGTCCCGAAGCGCCGATAATGAACATTATGTCAACTAGAATCGACGGGAGTCACGGAAGGGGCTTCCCCGGGCCGTCATGAACGCACCGCGCGGATCAGGTACGTCCCCGGCCACCGGGCCGCCGCCGGGCCCGCACCGTACAACTCCGGTACCGGATGCTCGACGACCAACTCGATGCGCAGGCCGGCACGCGCCAACGCGGTCACCACGTCACCCAGCGGCCACAGGAACGACACGAACGAACGGTCTGGCACCGCCGCCCGCGGCCGCCGCGTGGGATCCAACCCCGCCACCGGCGTCGAACGCCCGAAGTAGTCGGCCACCGGCCGCAACGCGTCCGGCGCACCGGCCGTCGCCTCCCACACCGGATGGTGCTCGTACAGCAGGAACCGACCGCCCGGCCGTAGCCGACCCGCGACGGTCCGCGCCCAGCGGTCCAGGCTCGGCAGCCAGCAGACCACGCCACTGCTCGCGTACACGACATCGAAACCGACCAGCTCGGCCGGCAGGTCGTACACGTCGGCCGCGACGAACCGGGCGGCCAACCCGGTCTGCGCCGCGCGCTCGGTGGCCAACCGCACCGCCACCGCACTGATGTCCACCCCGACCACCTGCGCACCGCGTACCGCCCAGGACAGCGACTCATTGCCCGACGCGCACTGCAGGTGCAGTAGCCGCTGCCCGGCCACGTCCGGCAGCGCCTCTGTCTCGCAGTCGTCGAGCGTCGACCCACCCGCCGCGAAGAACTCCGCCGGCTCCGGTGCGCGCGCCGGCGCGATCTGGTCCCAGCAGACCCGGTTGTGTTCGGTGTAGCTGCGGGTTCGGTCCATGCGCCGGACGCTAGCGACCGGGATGGCCGCCTGCGAGTGGATTGTCCCGGCGCATGCACAGCCGGGGCCAGCGGTCCAGACCGTGTTCGGCCTCGGTGCGGCGGATGCGCCGCAGCCCCGGCGTCTCGTCGGCTTCCGCCAGGTCGCGGAATCCGAGCCGCCGGTAGTACGGCGCGTTCCAGGGCACGTCGCGAAACGTGGTCAGGGTCAGCGCCGGGAAGCCCGCGGCGTCGGCGGTGTCGATCAGCTGCCGGCCGATGCCCCGGTGGGCGTACTCGGGTCGGACCGAGACCTGTTCGATGTGCAGGCTGCCGTCGACCGGCTCGGCGATCAGGTACGCCGCCGGCTGCGGATCGGCGGCCACCCAGGCGTACCCGGCGGCGCGGTAGCGCTCCAGTTCGTCGATCGACGCCGGCTCGTCGGCGGCGATCTCGGGCATGCCGATCGCGGTGAACTGTTCGCCGGCGGCCCACTCGATGTCGCGCAGGATCGGCAGGTCGTCCGCGCTCGCGGGCCGGATCAGCATCGTCTGCTCCCCTGGGCGATCGAGTCGGGCTGGTCGCCGCAGGCTAGCGACGTCGACGGCACCGCGCGACCGAATTCGATCATGCCGCCATCATGGGCGTATGTCTATTTTGTACGCATAATAACGCTTATGTGCAAATCCTGGATGTCGCGGCCCCCGCCGCGTGGCCTCACCGCCCAACGGCCCCCGGCGGCCCGTCATCGCCGTCGGTGCGGCCATCGTGCCGGCCGGCCCGGGCGAGGTGGTGCCCCTCCCCTACCGGTCCGCCGCGCCGACCTCGTCGGCACGGGGCGCGGCGGTGCAGGACACCGGTCCCCCGTCGTCGTCCGGAGCGGCTCCGGCGTGGTGCGGGTTCCACAGCGTGTCGGCAGTGCCGGCGGCGAGGTGCCGCTCGTACATCCCGATCTTGTACCGGGTCAGCTCCAGCGCGCGGGACAGCTCGGCGAGGCGGTCGAGGACCCGGGCCTCGTGTTCGCGCAGCAGCTCGAGGCGCTCCGTCTCGTTGCCGTCGCCGTCGCGGACCAGTTCGGTGTAGCGGCGGATCTGGTCGACCGGCATGCCGGACGCGCGCAGGCTGACACAGATGGTCAACCACTCCAGGTCGGCCTCGGTGTAGACGCGACGCTCGCCCTGCCGGTGTACCGGGGTGGGCAGGAGTTCCTGGCGCTCGTAGAAGCGCAGCGCGTGCACGCTGAGCCCGGTACGTTCGGCGACCTGGCCGATGCTGAGTCCAGTGGTGTGCTGTCCGGTCATGCGCTCGATGCTAGGGCGTGCCGGTGGAGGTTCCGCTCGGTTGTGGCGCTCGATCGAGATCTGTCCGTGCACCGCTCCCCTGCCGTCGGTGGTCGGACGCCTGTAGTGCGTCGACTCATCGAATACGCAGCTGTGCGGTATGTCGCCCAGAAGGCCGGGCTGAACCGGGCGATCCTGGACAAGGGCCGGCACCGGCTGGAACGTGCCCTGCACAGCGCGGCCCGTTACACCGATCATGCGGACGTGAACGCGGCCAAGAACATCCTCGCGGCAGGGCCTGCCGTGTCAGCCTGTGGAGACCGCGGCGGTGTCCGGTCTGTGCAGCAGGAACCAGCGTCCCCGCGCGGGAGCACGTACCAACCTGCCGCATGAGCGGGTTGGAATCCCCTCGGCTTCAGCCGTGGGGTGGAAGCCAATGTGTCGTAGCCTCCGGCGACGATGATCATGTGACGGTGACGAGCGTGGCGGCGGCGGTGCAGACGTTCTTCGTGGCCCGCGCGCCGCGGAAGGACTCGCCGCACACGACCGCCGCGTACCGGCGGGACCTGGCGGCGGTGTCGGCGATCGTGGCGGAGCAGTTGGGCCGGGAGCCGGTGGTGTCGGATCTGTCGGCGCCGGTGTTGCGGGCGGCGTTCGCGGTGTTCGCCGCGGATCGGGCGGCGGCGTCGGTGGGCCGGGCGTGGTCGGTGTGGCGCACGTTCTGCGAGTTCCTGGTGGCCGAGGAGTTGTTGCCGGGTAACCCGATGTCGGGGGTGGCGCGGCCGCGGCGCCCGGAGCGGGTGCCGAAGCCGTTGCAGGGTGACGGCACGCCGGAGGAGTTGTTGGCGGCGGTGGCGGCCGGGGCGCGGCGGGCGCGGGATCCGTGGCCGGAGCGGGATCTGGCGGTGTTGGCGGTGTTGTTGCTGACCGGGGTGCGGTCGGCGGAGTTGCTGGCGTTGCGGGTGTCGTCGTTGTCGGGGCGGCCGGGTGAGCGGCGGTTGGCGGTGGCGGGCAAGGGCGGCCGGTTCCGGTACGTGCCGGTGGAGGAGCCGCTGGATGTGTTGCTGGCGGCGTATCTGGGGTCGCGGCGCTCGCGGTTGGGTGCGCGGTCGGTGGTGCCGGGTGCGCCGTTGTTCGTGGCGGGGTCGGGTGCCGGGTTGACCCGTAGCCAGCTGCGCTATCTGGTGGAGCAGTGTTACCGGCATGCGGGGGTGCGGGACCGGGTGCAGCGCGGCGCGCTGGTGCATGCGCTACGGCACACGTTCGCGACGCGGTTGGCCGAGGACGGTGCGTCGATCACGGAGATCGCCCGGTTGTTGGGGCACGCGTCGGTGGTGACGAGCGAGTGGTACATCGCGTCGACGGCGGTGGCGCAGCGGGAGGCGGCGCGGGCGAACCGGACGTATCGGGTGGTGGCGCAGTTGTCGGCGGATGCGGAGCGGGTGTCGGACTGAGGGGTGGTCGGGGCGCGGGCCGCGGCGGCGCCGGTGGTACTGGTCACGTACTGTGGGCGCGGTTCGGGGTTGTCGGGCTGGTCGTCCGGTTCGGTGGGGCCCGGGTGGCCGGTGGTGTGCGTGTGGGTACTGCCGGTGGTGGTGCGTTGGTGGGAAGCGACATCGTTGTGGCCGCTGGCCGGTCATAGTGTCACTCTGGAAGGGTTACCGTGCGTCGTGCGCCCCGGCTGGGTGGGGTGTGCCGGCGGGCGGGAATCATTCGACGTCCCCGGTCGTTTCGATCGGTGGATTGTAACTACCTCGGAGGGAAGAGCCGACCATGGGCGAGCGGATGTTGCGCGGCAGCCGCCTGGGAGCCGTCAGCTACGAGTCTGACCGCAACACCGAGCTGGCGCCGAGGCAGAACCGTGACTACGTCTGCGCCAGGAACCATCGGTTCACGGTGCCGTTCGCGGTGGATGCCGAGATCCCGATGACGTGGGAGTGCAAGTTCGACGGCACGGTGGCGAAGCTGGTCGACGGCGAGGAGCCGGAGCAGAAGAAGCAGAAGCCGCCGCGGACGCACTGGGACATGCTGTTGGAGCGGCGCAGCGTGGGCGAGCTGGAGGACATTCTCGCCGAGCGGCTGCAGGAGCTGCGGGCTCGGCGCGGGCGTACTGCCTGAGGGTTTCGAGCGTTCGTCGGGGCGGCGCATCCGGTTTCGGGTGCGCCGCCCCGCTGCGTCTGGCGTCGGTGATATCGGGTCGCTGGCGGCGGGTGGGGCGGTTAGCGTCGTCGGGTCGAGGACCTACGACGTGCAGGGGTGAGACGGATGGCTGTTCGGGTCTCTGCGGCGCCGGTGGCGCCGCAGACGGTGCCCTGTTTCGCTCCTGTTGACGTGAGGAATCCTCGACGTGGATCTGTCCCGTAGGTATCACATTCGTGAGAGCAGTCATCGCATTCACAACCCGTTGACCGATGAGCAGCTGGCGACGTTGGGTCGCGTGTTGCGGTTGGTGCCGGGTAGCCGGCTGTTGGATCTGGCCAGTGGTTCGGGCGAGTTGTTGTGCACCTGGGCGCGTGATCACGGCATCACCGGTACGGGGGTGGACATCAGTACGGTGTTCACGGCCGCGGCGCGGGCGCGTGCGGTGGAGCTCGGGGTGGTTGACCGGGTGCGGTTCGTGCACGACGATGCGGCCGGTTTCGTGGCGGCCGAGCCGGTGGCGGTGGCGTGTTGTGTGGGTGCCACCTGGATCGGTGGTGGCTTCGACGGTACGGTCGCGCTGCTGCGCCGCAGTCTGGCGGCGGAGGGTGTGATCGTGGTGGGCGAGCCGTACTGGCGGCGGGAGCCGGATGCGGAGGTCGTGGCCGGTTGCGGGCTGGGCCCCGATGACGAGTTTCGTTCGTTGCCGGGTCTGCTGCGTCATGTGGGTGAGCTCGGCTACGACGTGGTCGAGCTGGTGGTTGCCGATCAGGACGGCTGGGACCGGTACGAGGCGGCGCAGTGGCGCAACATCCGGGACTGGCTGGTTGCCAACCCCGACGACGAGTTGGCCGCGGAGATGCGTGCCGAGCTGTCGACGCAGCCGGAGGGGTATGCCCGCTACCGGCGGGAGTACCTGGGTTGGGCGGTCGTGGCGATGATGCCGCGCTGATCTGGTGGTGAGCAACGCGCCCGGCACGGTGGTGCCGGGCGCGTTCGTGTTGCCGGGTCGGCCACCACTGACGCGTTCTGTCGGTGTGGTGGGGTGTGATGGTGGCGGGTCCGCCGCCGGGTTGACTTGAAGTTCACATCAGGTTTTAGTGTTGCGCGGTCCGGTCGGGATGCCCGGCCGCCAGCAGTGCGAGGCAGAAGGAGCCCCACGGTGAGCATGGAATCGACCGCCTGGAGCCAGCTGTACCACGTGCGGCACCAGCAGCAGGCCAGACCGTTCTCGGCCGCCACGCTGCGCCGGGTGCTGGCGTTCGCCCGGCCGCACCGGCGGCGGGTGCTGGCCTATCTGGTGCTCAGCGTGGTCACCGCGATCACTGCGGTGCTGACCCCGATCCTGGCCGGCCGGGTGGTCGACGCGATCGTGGGTCATGCGGCGAGCCGGGTGGTGGTGGGGTTGGCGCTGGCGATCGCGGCGATCGCGGTCACCGAGGCGGGTGTGGGGATCGCGTCGCGGCTGCTGTCGGCGCGCATCGGTGAGGGGCTGATCCTGGACCTGCGCACCACGGTGTACGACCACGTGCAGCGGATGCCGATCGCGTTCTTCACCCGGACCAGGACCGGGGCGCTGGTCAGCCGGCTCAACAACGACGTGCTCGGCGCGCAGCGCGCGTTCTCCGACACGCTGTCCGGGGTGGTCAGCAACATCGTCACGCTGATCCTGACGCTGGCCGTGATGCTCACCCTGTCGTGGCAGGTGACGGTGTTGGCGCTGGTGTTGTTGCCGATCTTCGTGCTGCCGGCGCGGCGGATGGGCCGTCGGATCGCGCAGCTGGGCCGGGAGGCGGCCGATCACAACGCGGCGATGAGCAACCAGATGACCGAACGGTTCTCCGCGCCGGGCGCCACGCTGGTCAAGCTGTTCGGCCGGCCGGACCGGGAGTCGGCCGAGTTCGCCACCCGGGCCCGCCGGGTGCGCGACATCGGGGTGCGCACCGCGATGGTGCAGTGGGTGTTCGTGGCGGCGCTGACCCTGGTCTCGGCGCTGGCGTTGGCCCTGGTGTACGGGGTGGGCGGGGTGTTGGCGCTGGCCGGCACGCTGCAGGCCGGTGCGGTGGTGGCGCTGGCGCTGCTGCTGACCCGGCTGTACGCGCCGTTGACCTCGCTGGCGTCGGCGCGGGTCGAGGTGATGAGCGCGCTGGTCAGCTTCGAGCGGGTGTTCGAGGTGCTGGACCTCAAGCCGCTGATCGCCGAGCCGGCGGAGCCGACGAAGCTGCCGGACGGTCCGGTGTCGGTCGAGTACGACCGGGTCGAGTTCGGCTATCCGGCCGCCGACAAGGTGTCGCTCGCGTCGCTGGAGGAGGTGGCCCGGCTCGACGAGCGCGGCGGTGAGACGGTGTTGCACGACGTGTCGTTCACCGCCGAGCCGGGGCAGCTGGTGGCGCTGGTGGGGTCGTCCGGCGCCGGCAAGTCGACGCTGGCCTCGCTGCTCCCCCGGCTGTACGACACCGACGGCGGGGCGATCCGGCTGTCGGGGGTGGACGTGCGGGAGCTGTCGTTCGACACGATCCGCGGCGCGGTGGGCATGGTCACCCAGGACGGGCACCTGTTCCACGAGTCGGTACGGGCGAACCTGCTGCTGGCCGCGCCGGAGGCGAGCGAGGCGGAGCTGTGGGACGCGCTGCGCCGGGCCCGGCTCGACGAGCTGATCGGCTCGCTGCCCGACGGGCTGGACACCGTCGTCGGGGAACGCGGCTACCGGCTGTCGGGTGGCGAGCGGCAGCGGCTGACGATCGCCCGGCTGCTGCTGGCGAAGCCGCGGGTGGTGATCCTGGACGAGGCGACCGCGCACCTGGACTCCACCTCCGAGGCCGCCGTACAGGAGGCGCTGGGGGAGGCGCTGGCCGGGCGTACCGCGATCGTGATCGCGCACCGGCTGTCCACGATCCGCGCCGCGGACGTGATCCTGGTGGTCGAGGACGGCCGGATCGTGGAGCGCGGCAGCCACGCCGAGCTGCTCACCGCCGGCGGCCGGTACGCGCAGCTGCACGCCACCCAGTTCGCCGACGCCACCGAGACGGCGGCCTGACCGCCGGTGGTACGGCCGGTGGCCGGCTCCGGTTGTCCCGGAGCCGGCCACCGGGCGGTCAGGCCGGGGTGTTGACCCGGCTCAGGTGGCGGGGCAGGAACCCCTCGTCGAGGCCGACCCAGCGGATCCGGCGGTGGTCGCCGGGGTTGGCGTGCAGGGTCTTCTCCTCCGAGGCGAACGCGTCGAACAGCTCGATGCAGGACTGCCGGTCGACGTACTGGTCGTCCCAGGGCAGCAGGTACTGCACCGGGACGGTGATCTGGCGGGCCGCGGCGAGCAGTTGCTCGTACACGAAGAAGCCGCCGCCGAAGATCGCCGCGCGGATGCGTGGATCGGCGGCGGTCAGCGGGATCCCGATCGCGGTACCCAGGGAGATGCCGCCGCCGTAGCCGATCGGTGCGTCGGCGCCGATCTCGGGCAACTCCTGGAGGGCGTCCAGGGTGGCCTGCCATTCCGGTACCGCGCGCTGGGCCAGGTCGAGGGTGTAGCGGACGCTGACCGACTCGAACCGGTCGGCGTCTCCGCCGGTGACCGCCTCCCGCATCTCGGTACGGGCCCGCTCGTCGTCGGCGCTGCACGGGCGCTCGCCGTGCCCGGGCGCGTCGATCGCGGCGACCGTGTAGCCGTGCGAGGTGACCAGGTCACGGGCGCGCGCCGCCTGTGCCGGGGTCTTCTTGTGCAGGCCGCCGCCGTGGCCCATCAGGACCAGCGGTGCGTGCGCGGAGCCGGCCGCCGGCGACCAGAGGACGCCGGGGATCTCGCCGACCAGGAAGTCGCGTTCGACCACGCCGTCCGACGAGGTCTCCGCGGTGAAACGAACAGAATGCATGGTGTGGTGCCTTTCGCCGAGTGCCTGAATGTCGAGGCTCCCCGGCGGCGACCACCTCAGCCGCGCGACCGTGACGACGAGGGGAGCACCCACTTCGATCGAACGTTCACGGGTCTCACCTCCTCGCGTGTTGCCACAGTCGTCGGAGAGACTACCACGGGTGCCGGTGGGCCATCGATCAGACCGGCCGCCCGGCACCCGGGCATCGGTCAGCGGCGCCCGGCCCGATCGGCGGGCCGGGGCGCCGGACGGGTACGTGCCGACGCCGACTCGGCGCGGGCCAGGGCGACGATCGAACCGGCCAGCACCACCATCCCGGCCAGGCTCGCCGCGCCGAGCCGTTCGCCGAGCACGGTCACCGCGAGTACCGCCGCACACAGCGGTTCGGTCAGCGTGACCACCGCGGCGGTCGCCGCCCGTACCGCGCTTGTGCCGGCGAAGTACAGCGGGTAGGCCACCGCCGTGGTGACCACGACCACGTAGCCCAGCAGCAACGCCAGTTCCCCCGGATGGGCCGTGTGCGGTAGCGGGCCGGTCAGCCAGGCCAGCGGCGCGAGCAGCACCGCCGCCACCCCGAACGACACCAACGTCAGCGTGTACGGGTCGGCCAGCCGCCGCCGCCCGAGCTCCCGGCCGACCAGGGTGGTCGCCGCGTAGCCGGCCGCCGAGGCGAGCGCGAGGCCGACGCCCGACGCCGCGACCGAGCCCGGCCCGCCGCCCGCGACCAGGATCGACAGGCCCACCACCGCACCGGCCACGGCCGTGACCGCGCCGGCACCGAGCCGCTCGGCGAGCAGCAGCCGGCCGCCG